>NZ_WPZO01000001.1 GCF_013031355.1 Ruegeria arenilitoris
ATAAACACGCTCATTCGCAGTAATGGGAGAGTGATGAGTCATTTCGTCGTCCTTGATTGTTAAGCGGCCAGTTTGGCGCGTTCTTCCAGTGCTCGGAGTGGGGGTGCTGCACTTGTTACACCCATTTCCTCCAAAGATTCTTTGGCGGCGGTCACAACCTTGCGCATGACGTCTTCGTCCATTTGGCCGATACATCCGACGCGGAAGCTGTCAACCACGGTCAACTTGCCCGGGTAGATGATGAAACCTTTTGATTTCATCAGGTTGTAGAATTGATCGAACACAAACTTCTCGTCCGCAGGACAGAAGAAGGTAACGATGATCGGGCTGAGCCAGCGGTTGTCCAGTAAGGTCTCAAAGCCAAGTTCACGCATTCCCGAGACCATGATATCCCGGTTGCGGGTATAGCGCCCTCCGCGGCCGGGAACGCCGCCTTCTGCCGCGTGCGCCCTGAGCGCTTCGATGAATGCAGCGACCACATGTGTCGGAGGTGTGAATCGCCACTGACCAGTTTTGTTCATATGCGCCCATTGTGCATGCACATCCAGAGAAAGCGAGTGGCTGTTGCCCTTCGCGGCCTCAAGTTCGGATTTGCGGGCGACGATAAAGCCAAAGCCGGGCACGCCCTCAATGCATTTGTTGGCCGAGGATACCATTGCCTCATACCGGATTTCGGTCGGCTTCAACTCGACCGCCCCGAAGGCAGACATGGAATCAATCAGAAGCTTGCGACCGGCGGCATAGGTGGCTTCTGATATTTCCTCGACCGGGTTCAGGATGCCTGAGCTGGTTTCACAGTGAATGGCGACCACGTGGGAAATATCGGGATCCTCCGCGAGAATGCGGGCGACTTCCTCTCCTCTGGGCGGCAGGTAATCACCTTTGTCCAGAACGACATGCGCGCGGCCCAGATACTCTAATGTCAGGGCCGATCGTTGCCCATAGGCGCCGTTGGCCAGAACCAGCGCCTTACCATCGCGCGGAATGAACGACGCAAGCATCGCTTCGACCGAGAACGATCCGCTGCCCTGCATCGGGACGCAGTCAAAGTCTTCGGCGCCCTCACCAAGCAGTGCCAGCAGGCTTGACCGGACCTCGCGCGTCATGGCGCGAAAGTCGTCATCCCAGCTGCCCCAATCCTTCAGCATGGCTTCCTTTACCGCGTAGGATGTCGTCAAGGGGCCAGGCGTCAAAAGATATGGTTCACCAAGGCGAGGTGGTTCGATTCTAGAATTGGAAGACGTCATGAACAGGCTCCAGACAGGCATTTTCGAGAACAGATTTGCCGCAATGGTTGCTATATGTGAAATTGCAATTATCAATCTAATTATAAGCTCAGCCTATGTATGGTGAATCGGGGATACGCAATGCGGCACAGCCAGCTCAAAGCCTTTCATTTTGTGGCGAAACATGGCGGTTTTTCCCGCGCGGCAGAGGCGCTGTATCTTACGCAACCCGCAATTTCCGAGCAGGTGCGAAAGCTGGAACAGGATCACGATTTGTTGCTGTTCCAGCGCGAGCGGAAACGAGTGACGCTGACCCGAGAGGGTGAGCACCTTTACCGATACACCAAGCAATATTTCGAGATCGAAGATCAGATCGAGGATTACCTGACCGAGACCAAGGCTGTCGTTGATGGAGAGCTGCGCATCATTGCGGACTCTGCGTACCATCTGACGGCCTTTCTGGGCGCGTTTCAGAAGAAAAACCCGAATGTCACAATCACCGTGCGTTCGGGCAATACCGAGGAAATTCTCGAGGAACTCCGGTCATATAACGCGGAAATCGGAGTTGTGGGCAGCCTGTCGCCGGGCAAGGACATGGAAGTTCTGAGCCTTGGGTCCACCGAGATCGTGGCCTTTGCGGCGCAAGGTGTGCTTTTGGCGTCCAAACCAACTCTGTCGCTGGAAGAACTGTCAAATCTGCCGCTTATCTTTCGCGAAACTGGGTCGAAAACGCGCCAGAAACTGGAAGACGAGGCCAAAAGACAAGGGATCGTGCTGAAACCGGCCATCGTGGCTGAAGGGCGAGAAGCGATTCGGGAATTGGTGGCCTCTGGCGCTGGTATCGGTTTTGTCTCAAAAGCGGAATACGGGCATGACAACCGGCTTCGGCAGATCAAATTGAAGGGGATCGATCTGCAGATGGGCGAAAGCGTCATTTCGCTTTCGCAACGCCGCGAGGTGAAGATCATCCGCGCGTTCATGGAGTTCGTGCAGCGGACTTTGAAAGAAAACCCCGCCAATGGCTGATTGGCGGGGCAGGGGATCAGGAGTTGTCGTTAACGACTTCGCCAAGCCTGAGTGCGCTTCAGTATTCCTCTGGACGCAATAAGGTGAATGATCCGGGCGGAGGCATTTGTATAAAAGATCATCATCCCCATAGCCGCAGCCGGTGCGATATCTCCGGCATCATCCATGTTCAGCACTGCGATAGACGCAAGCGTGGTCTTGGGAGAGTACAGGAACACCACCGCTGATACGGTCGTCATCGCGTTGACGAACAGGTAGATGGATATATCCAGAACCGCCGGCAGACAGACAGGAACCGTAACCCGCGCAAACAGCTTCATCGTCGGCTGCTTAAGTGACGCGGACACCGACTCGAATTCGCGATCCATCTGCTTGAGGGCCGTCACTGCTGTCAGGTGTGACACGGTGTAGAAGTGGGTCACTGTACAGATAACCAAAATCGCCATTGTGCCGTAGATGCCGTTCAGTGGGTTAGAGGGATTGTTGAAGAAAAAGATGTAGGACAGCCCCAACACCATGCCCGGAATGGCCATCGGCAACATCGCGAACATCTGAAAGATCGATCTGCCGGTGCGGAAGCCTTTCGATTTCTCAACCAGATAGGCCCCGAAGAAAACAACAGAGGTGCCGATCACAGCGGTCAGCAGGGCCAGCCGGATCGAGTTAAAATACGACCCCCAACCGCCACCATCCATTTTGTCGAACTGATAGTTCTTCAGGCTCAGGCTCAAATCATAGGGCCAGAACTTGATCAGAGCCGCGAACTGGCACACGGCCAGAAGGCCGACGATGAACAGGCCGATCAGGCTGCAATAGGCCAGAAACAGGCGATCCGCCTTTGGGTTCGGGGTTGCCTGATAAGGCACCGACCGCGCCGACAGCAGCGCCACCTGTTTGGACTGGACCATACGATCAATTGCAAAAGCCAGGATTGCCGGGATCACCAGAACCACGGACACAACGGCGCCCATCTCGAAATTCTGCTGTCCGATCACCTGTTTGTAGATATCAACCGCCAGCACGTTGAATTGCCCGCCGATGACCTTTGGCAGGCCGAAATCGGTGATGACCAGATTGAACACGACAAACGCAGCAGAAATCAAACCGTACCGGGCCCCCGGAACGGTAACCGTCCAGAAGGTGCGCCACGGGGTCGAGCGCAGGCTTGCGGCGGCCTCGTAGAGCCGCGCATCGGAAATCGCGAGGGCGGTTGAGATGATCAGGAAAGCGTGCGGAAAGGTGAAAAAGACCGATCCGATCACAATTCCGATCGGGCCATAGATACTGGCACCAAACAACAACTCTTTAAGCATACCCTGATTGCCGAACAGGTAGACCAAGGCAATGCCCGGCAACAGCGAAGGAACTAGAATGGGTGCCATTGCGATCAGACGAAAGACACCCTTGAACCGCATGCAGCTGCGATTGAGCGCATAGGCGAACCAGAAGGCCAACGTCACCGTCACAATGGTGCTGACGACAGAGATCCAAAGCGAGTTTTTGATCGAGTTGAACAGCGCGGGCGTCGAAAAATAGTTTACGAAATTGCCGAGGCCCCGTGATTGAACAGGCCGCAACTGAACCCTTCGGAACGTATTGGAATCAAGCTCGACCCATTCGGTTCCTTGGTGCAATGTCGACCCAACCAGAAATCGCCCCGTGTCCGTCGTATTCCTGATCTGGTACATGACCGGACTGCGGAAGCTGAAATCCGGGAAAAAGCCCGTCACAGGCAAGCGCCCGTCCGAACCGGTAACAAGATCGGTATCGGTGAATACCTCGGTTTGCCGGTTCAGCGCATCGCCCGTTAGAACCGTACCGTCAAAATTACCTGCCTCGTCACTGACCTGAAACTCGTACTGTGACAGTTCCATCCGATAGGTGGAAAACGACTTGGACAGCATCGTGTAAAGCGGAAGCGCCAGCGTCACGATCAGATAGAGCACGATGACCATCATGCTCCCGCGCATCAGGATGTCGTCCCGACTGAGCTTGGGTTTTATGTCCGGGCCAGGGGGCAGGGTGCCGCTGTTGGTGGAAATCGTGCTCATGCCTCGGTCTCCGGAAGGTCAAAGGCCATCAGGCGGTCCTCGGGAAGCTCGATCATCATCGTCCGCCCTTCTTCCAGTTCAAGGCGGCGTACGGCGTTGACCGAGAAATCTGCAATCAGCTCCGAAGACCCGAAACGTTTGTTGCTTAACCGGCACCGCCAGAACGAACCAAGGAACTCCATCTCGGTGATCAGCACTTCGAACGCGTTTTCCGGGGTTGTTATCGTGTCCGGCGCACCCGGAGACCGCGCACCTTCGCCATGAGGGATAACGTCATCGGGTCGGACGGCTGCAACGACGCGGCTTCCTTTCTGATGAGAATGTCGCGCGCATTTCAGAACCGATCCCCCCAGTTCCAGCGTCTGAGGGTTGCCCGCATTGGCTGGCAGCTGGTTCATCTCGCCGATGAAATCGGCAACAAACAGGTTCCTTGGGTGACGATAAATCTCGGTAGGCGATCCCACCTGTTCGATCACGCCATGGTTCATGACCACGATCCGGTCCGCCATAGCCAGAGCTTCTTCCTGATCATGCGTAACCATCACGGTTGTCACACCAAGTTTGCGCTGTAACTCTTTGATTTCGTGTCTCAAGTGGACGCGAACCTTGGCGTCCAGCGCCGACAGAGGTTCGTCCAGCAGCAACAGTCCGGGCTTGGTTGCAATGGCCCGGGCAAGGGCAATCCTCTGCTGCTGCCCGCCCGACAATTGTGCCGGATACTTCTTGCCTTGATCGGGTAGCCCGACCAGATGCAGCAACTCGTTTACGCGGACAGCGATTTCAGATTTGCTACGGCCCGAGTTTTCCAGACCAAAGGCGATGTTCTTTTCAATCGTGAGGTTCGGAAACAGCGCATAGGACTGAAACACAATCCCGAAGTCACGTTCAGATGGGGGCAGGTTGGACACGTCCTTGCCGTCCTGCATGACCGTCCCCTTGGTCTGTAAATCCAGACCTGCGATGGCACGTAGCAGGGTTGTTTTCCCGCATCCTGACGGGCCCAGAAAGCAAACAAACTCGCCCTCGTTGATTTCCAGAGAAATATCCTTGAGTGCAAGAAAGCTGCCGAACGCTTTCCACAAGTTTTGGATGCTGAGATACAGTTCACCGGGTGGTGTTTTCTGAAGCACGGGAGAAGTCCTCACATCTGCACCTCGGGCACGGCTGATCCGTACCGGGCAAAGCCTGGTGCGCAGGTCACGGGGTTTGGAAGAAAAGGGTAGCGCGCAGGAGAGGCGAAAGAGCCCCTCCTGCCAACCTGTTTATTTCGCTTCCGACTTTCCGTCATAGCGAGATTGCCATTCCTTCAGGATCGCCGCCCGATTGTTCGCGGCAAACTCAAAATCATTGTCAATCATTGCATCCAGAAGGCCCTCTGGGAAGTGCTCGACCGGTTTCGCGATGCCGGGATAGGCCACAACCGCATAGCCGGTGTTGTACATCTCGTTGGCTTCTTTTGTGACTGAGAAATCAACCAGTTTCTGCGCGGCTTCCAGATTGGCAGTGCCCGCGACAATTGCGGTTGCCTCCATGTCCCAGCCTACGCCTTCGGACGGGACGATGATCTCAAGAGGTGCGCCATCCGCCTTGGACTTTGCACCGCGGAACGCAAACGAGATACCGATTGGAATTTCGCCCGCTGCCGCCAGCTTGCAGGGTTTGGAGCCCGAATGCGTATAGCGCGCTATGTTCTCGTGCAGCGCGTCCATGTATTCCCAGCCGCCTTCTTCACCAAACATTTGCAGCCAGCTTGAAACGTCCAGAAATCCGGTGCCAGAGGAGTTCGGGTTCGGCATGATCACCTGATCCTTGTACATCGGATCGGCGAGGTCCTTCCAGGATGTCGGTGGCGTCAGTCCGGCCTTTTCGGCCTCGACCGTGTTGTAACAGACCGAAGCAACCCAGGCGTCCATGCCCACCCAAGCCGGAGGGTTGTCGCCATCGACAAATTTGACGTCCAGCTCTTCGACCCCGACGGGCGCGTAGGGCTCCAACATGCCTTCTGATTTCAGCAACAATAGCGATGTAGCCGCCAGTCCCCATACAACGTCAGCCTGCGGATTATCCCGTTCCGCCAGCAATTTGGCGGTGATGATCCCGGTCGAGTCGCGAACCCAGTTGATTTTGATGTCAGGATTGCTCTGGTTGAACGTCTCGGCGTATCGGGCAAGGTCCTCTGCTTCGACGGCGGTATACACCGTCAATTCGGTTTCCGATGCCGCAACCGTCGCGGTCAGTGCGCCGACGGCCAGAGCGGCAAGAAATGATGTTGTGTGTTTCATTTTTATCCTCTGTTGGTGGCTTTTGTCGGGTTCGCTATTCTAAAGCAGCGTTCAAATTCCCTATTGCGTGTCGGCAGTTTGACAGATTCAAACCTCAATAAAAATCGATTATACCTTCGATGTTATAAGTCTGTCCTATGGATGGTGTTGCTTATGACGCGCGGCCAGAAGAGCTTATCTTGATGTAGGCAGTGGGCTCTCATGGGCTTGGCGCAAACGCAGCCCCACTTTCCAGACGGTGACGGGCCGAGGCTGCAGAGGCGCGATTTGGGCATAAAGCAGGTCAATGTTCCGGTTCTTTTTCATTTCTTTGCCTATATTTGGACCATTCAAGCGCGTACTTGATTTGATGTCGCGGTATGTCACTATGGCAGCCGCAATGCCTACAACGCGCAACAACACCAAATTGCTATACGACACAGACGATGCCGACTGTGGCGCAATCATCGAGTCGCTATCGGAAAAGAACGCGACCTATCTCAGGCGGCGCAGACTCCTTGAGGGGCCAAGCGCACATGCAAAAGATCTGGTGATCGAATGCGCAGAAGCCATAAAGCAAGACAGCAGTCCTGCTTTGTTGGATCGTTTCATTGCACAGGTTTCGGAAAACGCGACGGAGTATGAAATTCTGACGCTGTTGGCCGCCGGGTGGCTCGCTCTTCAAGACGAGCGATGGCAGGCAACGGAAATGCTAGGGCGCGAAGTCGTCAGCCGCGATCACCATGACCTCATGGCGCAGCGGCTTATTGATGCCGCCCGCGAAACGTCCAAGGATCTTGAAACCGAAACCGACCGCTGGCTTCGGACGCGGACGTGTGGTGCACCGTTTCGGGAAATGGAAACGCGGGTCAACGGTGAGGTTCATTTTTGCTGCTCGGCCTGGCAGCCAGTTCCAATAGGCCGTCTTGAAACAGCGGATGAGGGCGGTTTCTGGAACTCTGACCGGGCCCGCGAAATCAGACGGTCCGTCCGTGACGGCGACTTTTCGCATTGCAGCCGGTGGCATTGCCCGCAGATCGCAGGTCGCAGGCTTCCGGCCCGTACCGAGGAAACGCAAAGCCTGAAACTGGAGTTGGAAGAGGGCCCCGATCGGGTCATTCTGTCTCATGATCGGTCCTGCAATATCTCCTGCCCAAGCTGTCGAACGCAGCTGATCAACCTGCCGCACAAAGAAACGGAACGTTTAAACGAGATCTTTGAAAACCATCTTCTGCCGCTGGTCAGCAAGGCCACGAAAATCAAAGTGACCGGATCGGGTGATCCGTTTGGCAGCAGGCACTTCCGTCATCTTCTGGAGCGGTTGACGCAGTCAGGTCCGCCCGGGCGGCGAATCCAGCTTCACACTAACGGGTTGCTGGCCAATGAAAGGGCCTGGAACGATCTTGGACTATGGGACAAGGTTTCGTCGGTCTGGGTGTCGATCGACGCGGCGCAGGCCGACACGTACAGCGTGCTCCGCCGCGGAGGTGACTTTAACGCACTAAGGAAAAACCTGCGCTTTCTGGGCGAGCTGAACGCACGCGGAGACATTGATACGTTGCGATTGGACTTTGTTGTTCAGGCGGCGAATTACAGGGAAATGCCCGGCTTTGTCGATTTGGCAAACGAAATGAACGCCGATGGCGTCTATTTCTTGCGGCTGCGCAATTGGGGGCATGTGACACCGCAAGAGTTCAAAGGCCTGGATGTGTGCTCGTCCGACCATCCCGAACACAAAGCCCTGCTTGAGGTGCTTGCCGATCCGCGTATGGCCTGGAGCGGTGTGGACCTCGGCAGTCTAAATTCGATCTGACAGGTTGTCCCGGTGGGGGATCACAGCTCCTTTCGGATCAGGATATCGGCCAGACAGGAACAGGAGTCTTTTGTGCATCGGATCGGCTCGCGGGGCAGGTCAAGGTCTTCGCCCAGATAACCTATTACGCCTCCGACGCCGCAGACGCCCCGGTAAACCTCGCCCGTCTTGTGGACGCGCAGGGATTCCAGCCCGACATTGCAATTATACCCTCGCCAGCGGTTCATGCCCCTGAGAATGAACTCGTTCGGGGGCAGTGTTTCGCACTGCCCTGACCTTGTGGTCGCGCGCATCTGGGCTCGTGGTTTTTCACCAACCGGAGCGTACTTGGACGGCAAGCCTTTCGACATCACCTGCAACTGGTCTTTGGTGTAATCGAACAGTTTTGCCCCAAACCCTTGCCGCAACGGTTTTAACGAGATCGAAGCTGCCGGCAGCGCCGCACGCAATGCCTGGGCATCTTCAAATATCTGGTCAAAGCGGTCCGGAAGCATCGTGACGTTGATATGGACGCTGATGCGGTCCTCCATCATTTTCGCCACGCGGATGAAATGGTTCAGTTCCGCGAACTCGGAGTGATAGGTTAGGATGACGCTGTTCAGACACCCGCTAATCTTTTCCCAGAACCGGGGTGTTCGTGATGCGTTGCTGATCAAGCTAACTTTGAAGCCTATCTCTGATGCCTGGCGCAGCAGATCAATGATGCGGGGATGCATCGTGGGTTCGCCGCCGGTGAACTGAAGCCAGACAATCTTGTCCCGCTCGTCCACATAGTGCCGTTTCATCTGGTGATATAAATGCAGAACGTCCTTGGTTTTCTGCCAACGGACCGAGCCGTCATGCAAAGACTTGGGGCAATAGCTGCACGCATAGCTGCAGGCGTTCCCCAGCATCCAGTCCACCACGACCACTTTGGCATGAACGGGATTGGAGTGATCGATCAGAGTAAATGCGTCCGGTTCGTTCTGAATAGCGTCCATTTAAACCCAAGTGTTTTGCATACAGGTTATTCAAACAGCCGCCGAAAGCCCTGCAACAGCGTTCATGCGGCACTTACCATTCATCGCAGCCTAGCTTGAAATTGGTGGTGGGACAAAAAAATATAGCTGAAATCGTGGCCCGGAGGACCAAGGGGCAGCAATCCTGTCCTTTACTGGAAGCGTTCGCGTTCTTCCCGATGGTGCCAGCTGACTTGTCAGAGAGTGGTCAATTTTTTATACTCAAAGCCATATTTTTTTACGTTTTTGACGCGCCGGCATGTGTTCGGTTTGACCGGACTACAACAGCTTAGAGCTTATTTCAGCGGCCAGTCGGGGGTAATTCATGACGAAGGCGAGCGGCCAAAAGACTCGACCAGAAGTTGCCAAGAAGGGCGTTACTCAGGCGCCGGGTATCTATGATTTCGTTCAATCTCCTGAATGGCAGAAGGTGCTTGAAAAAGCTCGGATAGAGCGGGAGAGCATCCGCGCCGCGCGCCAGCAGAAAGGTGAAATGACCGAGGCGTCCGCAACAGTCGGTCGCGATGAAGGGCAATCAACCACAGGTGAGCCATCGCCGGTCGGGCAAATGCCGTGGTCAGACCAGCTTGAAGAAGCCATAAAGAAAAGAATTTCCGCAAGTGCCGAAAAGACGGGTGAGTCGGAAGAGCCCGGACTCGGTGCGCCTGAAGGCGTCCGAAAAGTCGATTCTGGCGAAAAAGTCAGGGAAACTTTCAAGTCCCTGCAAAGCAAAACCAGTTCGACAGGTCCCGCTCAGACAGATGTGGGGCGGAGTTTAAGATATTCCAATGAAGAGTTTGACTATCGCCTGTCCAAAACGCTTCAAAAACTGAAAGATCAGGAACGCGCGCGCCGCAAAGTCAGGCTGGGGTTAATCGCCCTTGGCTGCGCTATGGGGGTGATTGCTTCATCTTCGGTTTTTTGGGTTCTTTCCGGACCAGGCCCGCTTGAGACGGCTGGATCGGGGAGCGCTGACGTCGAGGCGGCCTCTTCGCTGCAGGCTCAGGACGTTGTTTCGGTGCCGCCTGATCTGTCGACGATCCCACAAGGCGAAATTGTCATTTCCACGACAGTGGTCGGTCCAACGCCACGGCAAGAAGTCCCAGATAGCAGTTTGGCAGAGACGGAGGATCTGGGCAGTCTTGCGTCGCTGACGCCTCCTACCTCGGGCTTGACAGAGGCGTTAGAGTCCCCCGAACCGGCAATATCAGATGCCGCTCCAAGCGTTCGGGCCTACGTTCCGGCGCTCGAACAGCCGTTCCTGCCAGTGGGTGGTCCCGGGTATCTGCCGACACGAGAGGCCAACCCGAGTTTCCTGCCATATGAAAACGCGCCGGAATTCCTTGATCCCGCAACCACCCTGGTGGCTGTCGCTGTTGCAGGGCTTGAACCTTTAGGCATTGCAGCAGATGCATTCATCCCTCCGGCTCCGTCAGCGAAACTCGCGGCTCAACCAGTCCTGTTCAGGCAGCCAGCGCCGCTGCCACCAGCAGCCGAGATCGTATCGCTGCCTGAGCAAGCTCCGGCCATCCAGCCGGATTTACCCGTATCGATCAATCCGATTGATAGTGCCTTGATGACTGTGGCATTGAACCCCTCGGCGCAAATTGAAGCCCCCGGAATTAGTCCGGAGGCGCTGCAAACGCCCACTTTGACGCCACGGCCGGAGCCGTCAGATTCAGTAGAGCTTGCGGCTTTGCCCAGCGCGGCTGCCGAACCAACGGAGACGAGCACGGGCGCAGGGGGCGCGGCGTTCAGACTGTATGCGCCCAACAAGCTGCCGCAGGGCGCTGTGGATTCGGTTGTCGCCGAGTTAACGACGACGGGTCACGAGCTAAGCGGGGCGGCGCGGGTAGGGTACCGGGTATCGGAGTCCAATGTTCGGTTCTATCACAGGCAGGATGCCGCCAAAGCCGCAGCCCTTGCGGAAGATGCTGGTGCGCTGTTGCGCGACTTTACTGGGGCAAGAACCAAAACACCTAGCGGTGTGGTGGAGTTATATCTGGCCGGAGACGGCTTTAGCAGTGCTCCGGTCAAGCGAAAAGCCAAGCGAAGCAGCCGTAGCGCGACGGCCAACAACCCGGTCAATCAACTCAGAAGTCAGGTTCTGAAAAAACTTCGGGCAACAACAAACTAATGACGCTATTCTTGTCTAGAGTGCGAAAGACTGAAGCAAGTGGTGGGTATAGTTAACAAGTATTGATAAGGTTTTTAAATGACTGATAGCAGACTCGTCGGCATTGTAACTGCGCTACTTTTCTTAGCATCGACAGAGGGTGTGCGCGCCGAGATCACGCTTGAGCATCTGATCGCGATTGATCAGCTTTTATCAACCAATGACACCCGTGCGCTCCGGTCCTACCTTGAGAGAAACCCGGAGTTGCTGACGGGCGAAGACGAACTGTCTCGGGAACTGCGCGACTTTTACGCCGCCGCGTCTGCTGGCAGTCTGGACTTTGGTTATCCCGCTAGCGTACCAGACAATCCGCTTGACGCTCCGACCGCGACGACCTCGCGCGCAAGCACGCTGCAGCACTAGGCCCCATGCCCGTGTTCGACGCCCTCAGTTGTCCCTCTCGCCCGAAGATCGCCTACATTATTGAACCAAGATTTTCTGGCGGTACGTCAGCGGCCGTCGCGGCCGAACTGCGTGTGGCCGTGGACTTTGGTGAACTGGAAGTCCACGCGGTAACCTCAAGGACGTTTGGCGAGGACCAGTATATTGCACCCGTGCTGCGGCGCGTGATGGATGAACTGCGCATTCCCCTGATTTGGGATGCGCCTCGTGTCAGTGCGGATTTCGTGATCCTGCACAATCCCGCGTTTCTAAAGTTTCAGGACGCATTGAAAACAAAGATTTTTGCGCGGGACCTGATCGTAGTCACGCATGAGAATTTTCTGCGTCCGGGCGGAGAAGAAGGGTTCGACGTTTCGTCCTGTCTGAACCAGATTGAGGCATCAGCGCTTTCACTCAGGAAATCGCTTGCGCCGATTTCGCCGTACAACCGGAAAACCGTGACCGATTGGTTGGCCGTGTCCCGTATGGCGCGGCAGTGGGAGGTTCTGGGCGCCGACTGGTTCAACATCTGCGAGACCGAAATACAAGCCCCTTGCGACATGCCCAAAGACCGCCGCGGCAGGCATTCGCGGCCGGGTTTCGAGAAATTTCCGGCTCTTGCCGATCTCGACAGTTGTTTTCCCGAACATGCGCAGAGCAATGTGATCCTGGGTGCAGACGCCTTGCTGGATGCGCGTGTTCTGCGGCCGCATTGGACCTTGCTTCCTTTCAACGCCATTCGCGTGGACGAGTTTTTTGAGATGATCGACTTTTTCGTTTATTTTACAGCGCCAACCTGGCAGGAGAGTTTCGGCCGCGTCATTGCCGAAGCTCTGGCTGCTGGCAAAGTGGTGCTTACCAATTCCGACATAGGGGTCACGTTTGGTGATGCAGTGCTCAGCTGTCGCCCACCGGACGTAGACGGGATCATTTCCGACCTTATCGCGCAGCCGCATCGCTATCATGAGCAGGTTTCCAGATCGCAATCGGCGCTGACGCGTTACTCCGCTGATAACTTCAGGGTGCAGCTGTCCAACGTTCTGTCCGCTGACAGCGAGGTAACGGGATGATTTTCATAGAGGCCGGTTCGCGTTCCTTACGATCCTTCGATGCGCAATTGATCTTTGCCGAGCAACTTGCTGCGCGCTGTTTCACCGTCTGCATAGATGCCGAGTATCTGCCCGAAGATGCAGGGCGCGGCAGAGTTTACGAGGCGGCTAGATTCCTTGTCGACCCGGCAGAGCATGAGGCCGAGGCCATATTCGTGCTTGGCGCCGAGGATATTGATGACGTGCTTCTGGCCTCCCTCCGGGAAAAGCAGATAGGCCCAGACGTGCCGGTGATTGCGACGGGTCGGTTCCAGACCCAGCAAAGCTACATCGGCGCTAAGGCGCGTCTGGCTTATGCGCTGGGGCGCGAAGCCACGGTGATCGACCTGACGGATTTCCAGCCGCGTTCGGTGCTGCCCTCGGCAGTCAGTCCTCTGGTTGCCGAAATTCGGGCAACGCCTCGGCCCGCGCGTGAGATGCCGACTGTCACGGTTGTTCTGGGGTCCATGGAGTTGGACAACCCCGAGACATTGTCCTGCTTTTCCCGGATGAGCAATCGGGGGGGCTATAACCTGCGGCTGGTCGTCAGCGGGGCACAGAACGAGGCGATCAATGCTTCCCCGTTTCATGATCTGCCCACCAACCTGTACACCGATCTTTCATCGCTGACTTTGGCGCACTCGACAGACATCCTTGTGATGTTCGGCCACGGCATTGCTGGTGTGCGAATAGCGGCGTTTGCGGTCGAATTGATCGCGGCCGGCGGTGTTGCGATAGATTGCACGGATGACGAAGCTCTGGTGTCGTCTGGCGCACCTGCATTGCTTGGCCCCAAGACACCGTTTTCGCTGGATGGGTATCTGACAGGAAAAATACTTGGCAACACCTCGCAAATTGCCGAACAGGCCAGAAAATCCCAGTGGCTTCATTCGGTGGATATTTCCCGGCTGGAAAGCGCTGCAGGACTTACGTCCAATGCACGCGAGCCTGTTCGCAGCACGCACAGAACGTTGTTCTTCCCAACCAATGGCGTGGGATTGGGCCATGCTCAGCGATGTGCGGTGATCGCAAACGCGCTGCCAGATGACATGTCATCAATTTTTGCGGCCTTTCCCAGTTGTGTGCCGCTTGTCCGCCGCGAAGGTATCGATTGCATTCCGCTGGTCTCGCGGATCGACATGACGGACAACCCCGACGGCAACGATATCCTGACATACCGACGACTTGGCGCCGCGTTGCAGGAAAATGACAGCTTGATCTTTGACGGCGGCCATGTCTTCGATTCTGTCTACCGCGTGATCCTCGAGCGTAACTTGTCCGCGGTTTGGGTACGGCGGGGCCTGTGGCCGGACGGGCGACCCCGACAAAAGATGCTTCGACGAGAGGGGGTGTTTGATCGGGTCATCGTGCCCTCGGAGGCCTTTGAAGAGCTGAACGACGCCTACAGCTATGGGGATCACGTGCACTATGTCGGACCTATCTTTCGCAAGGTGGTTCAGTCCGAGGACGAACGCGAAGGGCTCAGGGCCCGGCTGGCCGAGCGGTTCGGACGGGACTTCAAACAGTTGGTCGTCAGCATGTTGGGCGGCGGGGTGGCGTCTGACAGGTCGGCACAGCTACAGGCGATATCCGGGATGCTCGAGGATCGGACGGACTGTCTGCATCTTGTCGTGACATGGCCCGGCAGCAAGGTTCAGCCCGCCACGTTCGGTTGGACGAATACCCGCGTGGTTCAGACATTCGAGGCCACATCCCTGTGTCTGGCGGCGGATCTGGTCATTTCGGCGGCGGGGTACAATTCCGTCCTCGAGATCCTTTACAACAAAATCCCCTCGATTCTGATCCCGCAATCGGCCCCCTATCTGGACAATCAAGAGCGGCGCGCCCGAGCATTGGCCGACCGAGAACTCTGCGCGATCATCACCGAAAAAGACCTCATGAAACTGGAACGAACGGTATCGGCCTGTCTGGATCACGATGAGGTGGAACTTTATCGGTCTGCGTTGAACGCTATTGAATTACCCGAGGCGGGGGCGTCCAGGGCAGCTGAAATCATAGCAGAGGTCAGGCACAAAAAATGACAGACATCTCTTGGTTCGAAATTCTTGGCAGAACGTCACCCAAGCGACCGGTTCAGCTGGATGCTTTGATCACCGACAACCAAAAGCCGAAAGCATATGGAAAAGTTGTGTTCCCCGAGATGGAACTGACACCGTCCATTGCCCTGTGGGAACACGACAAGGGCGGCCCCACTTATATTGGTATCCGGGTTCTGAAACCGCTTGAGTCTGCCTATAATGTTGCAAGACTTCTCGCCGCCGCTGCGCTGGAGCGTGAGGTCTTCCCAGTCATTCTAAGCCGCGTCGAGTACAGCGGGTTCGAGCAGTTTGGCTTTCGTGTCGAACGCGTCCCAGACGAGCCGACGGCGGCGCTGGCGGCCGAAGCGGAAATCAGAAAGTTCTGGGATCTTGCGATCATCATAGACGGCGACGAAATCGGCCGTTGGTCGGACCAGAGCAACGGGGTTTAACACGGACTGCGGGCCTATCAGCGTCCCAGCATGGCCACTTCACGATCAAAAAACGTCAAAACAGTAGCCCCTGGATCGTTTGTCCTGTGGTAGTGCTTTGGCCATGATAGATTCCGAATCTTCTGACCCCGCAACAACTCCAAGAACGCGTGCCAAGGCACGACATATTCTGGATAATTACTATATCGGACCGGCCCGGGACGCCTCGGTTTTGGAGATTTGGGGGTATACGGATCGTATGACCTATGCTCCGGGTGATCGGCTGACATTGAGGGTGTCGACAACGGCGGAACACTGGGATCTTGAGATCGGCCGTGATAGCGCGCGATACGAGCCGCTGCATTCAGAAACGGGTATCGCGGGAGTACATCAGGCAACCCCCGAGGATTGTTCTGTCAGGGGCTGCGGATGGGAGGCCTCATACGAGTTCACGATCCCCGATGATTGGCGCGAAGGTGGCTATCTGGTGACCATGACCGCTGAACGCGACGGGGACCGGGTTGAGGAGCACCATTTGTTCCTGCTGCGCCGCGCGGACGACAAACCGCCTGCGCCCTATGTGCTGATCTGTGCCACGGGAACTTGGCTGGCCTATAATTGCTGGGGCGGGTCCAACCATTACGAAGGGATCACCGGCCCGGACCGCAATGCGTTTTCGCCGGTTGTCTCGACGCAGCGCCCATGGACGCGGGGGTTCTGCAAACTTCCAGTAGGCGCACCGCGCGCGGTGCCTGACACACCGCACAAGCCGGGGACGATGGTGCGCTATCCGTATATGGAGTGGGCCTACGCCTATGGATACTCCAAGAAATACGCCTCGGCCGGATGGGCCAGTTATGAACGCCATTTTGCGGCCTGGGCTGAGGAACAAGGGTTCGAGTTCGATTTCGCCACGCAACATGATCTGGAGGCCGATCCCGAATTGTTGAAGCGCTATAAATGCGCTGTCTTCGTGGGGCATGATGAATACTGGTCAGCAAACATGCGCGACGCGGTGGATCGGTACACCGCCGGGGGCGGTCGGGTTGCACGGTTCGGGGGCAATTTCCTGTGGCAAACCCGCATCGAGGATGAGGGGCGCACCCAAATCTGTTACAAGTACACGGCTGATCAGGACCCGCTTGTCGGTTCGGATCAAGAGCATCTGGTCACCACCGCGTGGGAGGTTTCTCCGGCAAACCGTCCAGGTGCGCAGACCTTTGGGGTCAACGGGTTGAAAGGGGTCTATACCGGTCTGGGCCGCTGCGTCGGGCAGGGTAGCGGGGGCTTTACGGTGTACCGCCCCGACCATTGGGCGCTGGCGGGAACTCAGTTGGGCTATGGAGATCAGCTGGGGGTCGCGTCCCGCATCTTTGGATATGAAGTCGATGGGGTGGATTACCGGATGGAGGACGGTCTGCCCTTTGCCACCGGGGCGGATGGGGCCGACCCTGCGCTTGAGATCGTGGCGATGGGGCTGGCGACCAATATTGAACCCACATACGGTGTTTGGGGCGAGACCGCTTATATCGCGGACGCGGATGCGATATTCAAAGCCCGCGCCCTGTTCGGTGAGGTCACGCCTGAAACACTGGATCGCAGCAGTCGAGGAAACGGCGCGATCGTGCATTGGCACCGAGGAGAGGGCGAGGTCTTTACCGCAGGCACTTGCGAATGGGTGATGGGGCTGACCCGGCGCGATTGGCAAGTGGAACAGGTCACCCGCAACGTGCTGGTCAGGTTTGGTGGGGCGGACAGGGCGCTTTAGGATTTACGCCGCAAGCAGTTCCAGAATTTGATCCAGTATCGCGCGGACTTGCGCTCCGATCTGCGGTGCCTCGGACGCTCGGGGACCTGCGATATTCAGAACCGTGGCCGGGGTGGATTGCAGCCATTCCCGTACCTGCCGCGTGCAGGCCGCCGTTCCATCCCTGACATCGACAACCAGATGTGGCTTCCCGGCCTCTTCGGCGAATACGACGGTCTGCTGCGTTCCAGGGCTTGCCGACCCATCGACAAAAATCAGCGTGGCATCGCTTGAAACCACGTTGCACCGGGTTCTTTCCACGACGTTTTCGGAACCCGTCTCAGTCAGGCCGGTGAAATGCTCTGGGATTCGGCCCGCCTCATTCGTGCGGCCCTTGGGAACCCAGCCGCCATAGGTCAGTCCGTTTTGCCGCGCGAACTCCAATGCCGTCATATCCACGCCGGTTTGCCCGCCTGAGACGATTTTCATAGCTGGTACCTTTCCTGAATAGAGCTTAGCCAGCCAACGCCATCCCGGGAACCGTTGGAATTCAGGATTTGTGCCGCAGGGGTGATACCCGAACTTCTGAACCGCCTGGTTGACCACAGGATGCCAAATCCTGTGCCGTTGTCAGAGTGGTATCATGAGCACGCAGTTCTGATTGCCGTTGCATCGCCCAAGGAAACGCGGGCACATTGGCCAGAGAGGGCAGAGGCTGAACTACACATGGCAACACAATCCGAAGGTCGAGCGGTCTTTCTGACAGGCAGCTTGATGGGTCACGTCACCCGCATGTCGCTGACCACCAGCATTGGCCTGATGGCGATTTTCGCGGTGGACTTCGTCGACATGATCTTCATTTCGATGCTGGGCAACGATGCTCTGGCCGCTGCGGTCGGTTATGCCGGGACGCTGTTGTTTTTCACCAACTCGATCAATGTCGGACTGTCGATCGCCGCGGGCGCTTTGGTGGCACGGCAGCTGGGGGCCGGTCGACATGAGCAAGCGCGCCAGTTCGGCACCAGCGTCGCGGTTCTGGGTGCTCTGGTCGGGTTGATCGTCTCTGTGGCTGTGCTCTTCAACCTGACTTTTTGCCTGTCCCTGCTGGGCGCCGAGGGTGAGGTACTGCGTCTGGCGGTCCGCTATGTTTCGGTCATCCTGCCGACCATGTGGGTGATGGCGGTTGCCATGACCGGCATGGCAGTGTTGCGTGCGTATGGGGATGCGCGACGCTCGATGCAGGCCACGATTTACGGCGGTGTGGCAAACGCGGTGCTGGACCCGATCCTGATCTTCGCCGTTGGGTTGGGGCTGGATGGGGCGGCCATTGCTTCGGTCATTGCACGGATCTGCATGTTGATTGCGGCGGTCAGACCGGCTGTGCGTGTGCATCGTGGTTTCGCCCGACCATCGCTGCGGCAGTTGGCGGCAGATGTTCGACCTGTTCGTGCGATTGCTGTACCGGCCGTCCTGACCAATATCGCCACGCCCATCGGCAATGCTATTGTCATCCGCGAAATCGCGCAGTTCGGAACGGAAGCTGTGGCCGGTATGGCGGTAATCGGGCGACTGATGCCGGTGGCGTTTTCGGTGGTGTTTGCCCTGTCCGGGGCCATCGGGCCAATCGTCGGGCAGAACTTCGGCGCAGCGCAGTATGACCGCGTGAAAGCGACCTTTCTGGCCGGTGTGAAATTCACCGCCGTGTATGTTTGCCTGATGGCGGCCACTCTGTTCCTGCTGCGCGCGCCGATTGCCGATCTGTTTCAGGCGCAGGGGCAGACACGGGCGCTGATCTATCTGTTCTGCGGGCCGCTTGCGTTGGCCTCATTCTTCAACGGTGTGATCTTTGTCGCGAATGCCAGTTTCAATAACCTGGGCCACCCTGTGTATTCGACCTGGGTGAACTGGGGGCGGCACACGTTGGGCACCTGGCCCTTTGCTGTTGCCGGGGCCTATATCGCTGGTGCACCGGGCGTACTGCTAGGGCAGGCGTTGGGAGGGGTCATCTTCGCCACAATCTGCTGGGTTCTGGTCCGACGGGTTGTTACGAACCTAGCCGCACCGCAACCCGCCGACCCGTTTGCCGGGCAGAACCGGTTGCAGGCCTTATTTGGGCGTCGCGGCTGGTAAGCGGGTCAGTTGCCCTGATTGCGTGCTTCCAACCGTTCGAGGTTGACCACGGTCGACAGCATCAGACGATCATGACTCCAATCCTCGGTCTGTTGGACCGACGCGGCGGCCAACCCAAGGACGAGTGCGAATAGGATCGTTAGACCAAGGAACATGAACGGCATTGACGATTGCACCGCGGGCGCATCCGCCAGCGCAATCACCCGTTGCCGCAGAACGCGTTTCGCCTTGCCACCGGTGACCAGAGCCACGTTCAGAACGCGTGGGCTGCCGCGCGTGACGGTACGGGCGCAATAGTCCAGCAGGCATTTGGTATAGTCGTGGGCATCGATGTTCTTGCGGGCCACGACCGACTGATCGCAGGCCAATTCGCGCAGGCGGTCGAACTGATATTTCAGCACCAGGTAAGCGGGGTTCCAGAACAGCAGGGGTCGCAGAAGTTCGAACCCAAGCTCCCATTCAACGTCCCCGGCGCGCACATGCTGAAGCTCATGCGCAAGGGCAAAGCGCAGCTCACGCGGGGTGTCCAGCAAGTGGCTGGGCAACACGACATGACGCCGACGCAGACCCCGGACCGCGAAGGGGACGGAGATGCGGTCGGACAGGCGGATATCCACCTTCGCCGAGCGGCGCCACAAGAAGCTGGTGTTGACCGTCTCGCGGATCGCCAGACCGTCGCGGAACACACGCAGGGCATAGACCAGCGATGCAAGCGACATCATCACAAGGATTGCGGATACAATCGAATGGTCTCCGCTGAACAATACCTCAACCCAGCGTTGGCGCGTGTTCAGCAGCGCCTCGAACTGGGTGGCGGGCATGGCGATGTCACCCCGCAGATAGGCGGCCACGGCGATGTCGCCAATGGCCACGGTGCCTTTGGCCTGGGTGAGTGTGGCGAGCGCAGATACGCCAAGCGCCAGCAATGGGCTGACAACGATACACAAGCAAAGCGCCTTGAGCGCCTGCAGCTGCGCCACAAATCCGTGGCTGAATGAGGTCCGGGACAGAAGCCCCCGGGCAACAAGCCAGAGAACAGCGGCCAAGCCGAGGACAAGATTCCATTCCAGATACGCGTCGAGAACCGGTTTAACCGCTGTCATTTTGCAGTCTCCTCTCTACCAGTGCCCGAATTTCCTCCAGATCGGCTTCGCTGAGGCCCGCATCGTCAACCAGACGTGCGACCAGCGTGGCAGGTGTGTCGTCGAACAGGGTCCGCGACAGGTTCTGCAGCGACCGTGCCTGATACCTGTCTTTTTCCAAAAGCGGCGTATAGATCAGCGTCTTCCCGTCCTTGTGGCTTTCGACAAACCCCTTGTCGTCGAGAATCCGCAGGATGGTTGCGCCGGACGTATAGGCCAGGTTGCGTTCTGGTGGCAGGCGATCAAGCACGTCACGGACCGAGCCCCGACCCAGCGCCCAGAGCTCGTTCATGAACTCGAGTTCCACTTCGGTCAGCAGGTTTGTTGTTTTCTTTTTTCGCATCGGTCTTTCGTGTCGCATTTTTTAGTATGCCTGACAGACAAGCATCCTTTCGCTGTTTCGCAAAGCCTAAACTTTCCAGAAGACGAAGATGCCCCAGCCTATGGACAGGAAAAGCGGCGTCCAGACGGGCTGACCCACCAGCCCAAGCCACGCGAGGAAGATATAGGCCGAGCCCAGCAGGGTGATGAACAGCCGATCGCCCAGAGTGGTCGTCAGGCCCAGCACACCGCGCCGCTCGATCCCGTCGCGGTATTTGAACCCTTCGAGCACGCCGATCAGGGCGATGGCCGAGAAGATGCCCACGAACACGGCCAGTGTCGCCGGGGTCCAAGCCATCCAGAAATCGGGCCAGAGGGGATCGGTCCACGAGAACCCCTTTTCCTCTTGCTGGCCGACATTGCCCCATCCGGCCTGTTGGGCAGCAGCCATCGAAGGCAAGAAGGGAAGGGTGAGAAGAAGTTTACGCATATCGAACCTCACACACGGCCCATCGCGAAACCACGCGCGATGTAGTTGCGGACAAACCAGATGACGATGGCGCCGGGGATGATGGTCAGGGTTCCGGCGGCGGCCAGCAGGCCCAGCTCATACCCCGCGCTGGAGGCTGTCCGGGTCATCACAGCGGCGATGGGTTTCGCCTCGACCGCGGTTAGGGTTTTGGCCAGCAGCATCTCGACCCACGAGAACATGAAGCAGAAGAAGGCTGCGACGCCGACACCGGCTTTGATGTTGGGCAGGAAGATCGTCACGAAGAAGCGGGGGAAAGAATAGCCGTCAACATAGGCCGTCTCATCCAGCTCTTTTGGGATGCCGCGCATGAAACCTTCCAAAATCCACACCGCCAGCGGCACGTTGAACAGCGTATGTGCCAGCGCCACGGCCAGATAAGTGTCGAACAGGTGGATCGACGAATAGAGCTGGAAGAAGGGCAGAGCGAACACCGCCGCCGGGGCCATCCGGTTGGTCAACAGCCAAAAGAACAGCTGCTTGTCCCCCAGGAATCGATAGCGTGAGAACGCATAGGCCGCAGGCAGCGCCACACAGACCGACAGTATCGTGTTGATCGTCACGTAGATGATTGAGTTGATATAACCCCAGTACCACGTCGGGTCGGTGAAGATGGTGATGTAGTTCTCCAGCGTAAAGGTCTGGGGAAACAGGGAAAAGCCCGACAGGATCTCGTTCGTGGTTTTGAAGGACATCGCCACCAGCCAATAGATCGGCAGCATCAGAAACGCGATATAGAGGATCGGGATAAGGGAACGCTTCTTCATTGCGCGTCATCCTTTGTCATCAGAGTGTAGAAGACCCAGCTGACCAGCAGCGTGATGGCGAAATAGATTAGGCTCATCGCGGCCGCAGGGCCTAGGTCGAACTGTCCCAGCGCGATCTTCACAAGGTCGATCGACAGCAGGGTGGTTGAGTTGCCGGGGCCGCCGCCGGTCAGAACGAAGGGTTCCGTATAGATGTTGAAGCTGTCCATGAAGCGCAGCAGAACCGCGATGGTCAGTACGGTTTTCATCTTGGGCAGTTGGATATAGCGGAACACCGACCAGGGGCTGGCGCCGTCAATCTTGGCGGCCTGGTAATATGCGTCGGGGATCGACACGAGGCCCGCGTAGCAGAGCAAGACAACAAGCGACGTCCAATGCCAGACATCCATGACAACGACTGTGATCCAGGCTGACAGCGGCTGTTGAGTCATGTCATAGTTGATACCCAGAACGTCATTCAGGAAATAGCCCAGCAGACCGATCTTGGGCAGGGTGAAGATGTTCCACATCGACCCAACCACGTTCCACGGTATCAGCATCGGCAGGGCCATCAGCACCAAGCAGACCGGCACCCAGAACCCCTTGCGCGGCATGGACAGGGCCACGATGATGCCCAGTGGAACTTCGATCAGCAAGATAAGGAAAGTAAACAGGAATTGCCGTCCCAATGCGGCTTGAAACCGGTCGGACCGCAGGATTTGTTCGAACCAGCCCAGCCCTTCCCAGAAAAACTGATTGTTGCCGAAGGTTTCCTGAACCGAGTAGTTGACCACTGTCATCATCGGCACCAGCGCGTTGAACGCGACTAGCGCCAGGACGGGCAGGACAAAGAACCACGCCTTTTGGTTTTCCGTTCTCATTGCGCCCGCTCCTCGGTTGCGATCCAGCCGTCGCGATAGACGCGGGATTGTTCAGGTTTGAATTGCAGGAAGACCTGCGAGCCCGGCTCGGGGACACTGTGTTCCGTCACGGCCTTGAGGACCGTGTTGCCGACCATTGCGCTGACCACATAGTGGCGGCCGATGTCCGACACCTTGGTGACATGCGCCGGGATGCCGGTGTCGCCAAAGCCCACATATTCAGGGCGGATGCCCAGATCGGTGCGGCCTCCGTCTCCATGGGTGGGACCTTCCAGCATAACCTCGTGGCCTTCGAATACTGCCCGGTCGCCCTTGGCTTCGCAGGGCAGAACGTTCATTCCGGGTGAGCCGATGAAGTGGCCGACGAACGTATGTTGGGGGCGCTCGAACAGTTCGACCGGCGTACCGATCTGAACCACTTCGCCTTCCTGCATCACCACGACTTCGTCAGCGAAGGTCAGCGCCTCGGTCTGGTCGTGGGTCACATAGATCATCGTGGCTTTGACGCGCTGGTGCAGTTCTTTCAGCTTCGACCGCAGTTTCCATTTCAGATGCGGGTCGATCACGGTCAGCGGTTCATCGAACATCACTGCATTCACGTCGTCGCGGACCAGACCGCGCCCCATTGAAATTTTCTGCTTGTTGTCAGGGCTGAGGCCACTGGCGCGGGTGTTCAGCATATCCGTGACGTCCAGCATCTCGGCAATCTCATCGACGCGGCGTTTGATCGTCGCGGGATCAACGCCCCGGTTTTTCAGCGGAAACGCCAGGTTTTCGCCCACGGTCATCGTGTCGTAGATAACCGGGAACTGGAAAACTTGTGCGATGTTGCGTTGGTCCGGGGGCAGGGTGGTGACATCTTTGCCGTCGAACAGAATCTGCCCTTCGGACGGCGTCAGCAGGCCCGAGATGATATTAAGCAGCGTGGACTTGCCGCAACCCGACGGGCCGAGCAGCGCATAGGCTCCACCGTCGCGCCAGGTCACATCGATTTCCTTCAGCGCATAATCATCGGGGCCTTTCGGCGTCGGCATATAGCTGTGTCGCAGATTTGAAAGTTTGATCTGTGCCATGTCAGGCCACCCTTTTGCCGTCTTGGCCGAAATACCGGCAGTGGGCCGGGTTCATGTAGAAGCTGTGGTCTTCGCCCACCTGATACGGATGAACGCCCGCCGCGAGCGAAACCCAAGCTTCGTCTCCGTGCTGGAAATGTGCGCTGGAATCCGAGCCCGACAGTTCGGTCACGATGACCCGTCCGGTCAATTCCACATCCGCGTCGGACGTGCGGAAGGGGGTCACGCGGTGTGGGCGTACAGCGACCATATAGTCTCCGTCGGCCATGTCTGCGACCGACCAGCCGCCGCCACCAGCCAGTTGCGCCTGAGCGCCGGATACGGTGATGCGTGCCACGTTGATCGGTGGGTCCGAGAAAACCCGTGCGGCAGCGATGTTTTCGGGGTTGCGGTAGATGTCGGCGGTAGGCCCGAACTGCGTCACGTGGCCGTCTTCCATCAAGGCGGTGTAGCCGCCCAACAATAGGGCCTCTTCGGGTTCCGAGGTGGCGTAGACCACCACGGCCCCGCGTCCGGCAAACAAGTCAGGCAACTGTTCGCGCAACTCCTCGCGCAGTTTGTAGTCGAGGTTGGCAAGCGGCTCATCAAGGAATACCGCGCGGCTTTCCTTAGCAATCGCGCGGGCCAGCGCTGTTCGTTGCTGTTGTCCACCCGACAGCTCATGCGGGCGGCGGTGCAGCATCGGGCGCAGTTGGAGCAGGTCAGCGGCCTCTTCAACGCGGCCCTCGATTTCTGACTTTGCCATGCCTGCCACGCGCAGGGGCGAGGCGATGTTGTCGAAAACTGTCATATGGGGGTAGTTCACGAAGAACTGGTGCACCAGGCTGATCTGCCGCTTCTGCGTGTTCAGCTTTGTGACGTCCAGCCCATCCATAAAGACCTTGCCCGAGGCGATCGGGTCCAGCCCGGCCATCATCTTGATCAGAGAGGTCTTGCCCGATCCCGTCGCGCCCAACAGCACGTTGAAATGGCCGGTTTGCAGCGTCAGGTTCGTGGGCTTGATGTGGATGACATTGCCAACCCGTTTGGTGGCGTCTTGTAGTTCGATCATGTCCGTGGGTTCCGGTCCTTCAGTGCAGCGCACTGGTCTTTGGGGTGGGGATGCCTGAAACGGCACCCCCGGGTTTAAATGGCTTACTGAGACTGCCAGCGCTGAACCAGTTCGTCATAGTTGACGGTCTGGCCCTGAGGCTTTTCGTTCTCAAGCTTGGCCTTCGGCGAGCCCGCTTTTTCCAGCCAGAACTCTGGGTCCTGCGGATCGTTCAGGCGGGGACCACAGCCACCGTAGACACCGGCGCTTTCATCCGCGGCCTGCATCCGAGCCATGGTGATGTCCATCTCTTCGGCCAGACGATCCATCGCCTCTTGCGGAGTGAAGGCACCCGAGTTCACGTCACCAATCTGCTGCCACCAGATCTGGGCCAGCTTCGGATAGTCCGGAACGTTGATGCCGGTCGGCGACCACGCCACACGGTCAGGCGAGCGGTAGAACTCGACCAGACCACCCAGCTTGGGCGCGCGTTCGGTGAACGACTCGTGGTTGACCGAGCTGTCGCGGATGAAGGTCAGGCCCACATGGGACTTCTTCACATCGACAGTCTTGGAGGTCACGAACTGAGCATAGAGCCACGCTGCCTGAGCACGATCCGCCGGGGTCGATTTCAGGAAGGTCCAGGAGCCCACGTCCTGATAGCCAACTTTCTGGCCGTCTTCCCAATAGGGGCCATGCGGGCTGGGCGCCATCCGCCACAGCGGCGTGCCTTCGTCATCCACGGTGTTGTTGCCTTCGGACTTCGGCTTCACCATGTCGGCAGTAAAGGCGGTGTACCAGAAGATCTGCTGGGCCACGTTGCCCTGGCTGAGTGCTGGCAGCGACTGATAGAAGTCATAAGACGCTGCACCCGGAGGCGCATAGTTCCGCAGCCATTCGTCCCACTTACGGATCGCATAGACTGCAGCCGGACCGTTCGCGGCACCGCCGCGCGAGACGGACGCACCAACAGGGTTACAGGTGCCCGCTTCCATGCGGATGCCCCATTCGTCAACCGGTACGCCGTTCGGCTCACCCTTGTCGCCTGCGCCTGCCATCGACAGCCAGGCATCGGTCATACGCCAGCCCAGGTCAGGTGCGCGCTTGCCGTAGTCCATATGGCCATAGATCGCCACACCGTCGATTTCCTTCACGTCGTTCGTGAAGAACTCGGCGATGTCTTCGTAAGCCGACCAGTTGACCGGAACACCAAGGTCATATCCGTACTTCTCTTTGAACGCGGCCTTGTTGGCCTCGTCATCGAACCAATCCTTGCGGAACCAGTAGAGGTTCGCAAACTGCTGGTCGGGCAGTTGATACAGCTTGCCGTCCGGACCGGTCGTGAACTGAATGCCCATGAAGTCATCCAGATCCAGCGTCGGTGAGGTCGTTGCCGCCCAGTCGCCGCCCATCATGTCGGTCAGCGGATAGGCCAGTTGCAGACGCGAGTGCGTGCCGATCAGGTCGCTGTCGTTGACGTAGCCGTCATATAGGTTCCGTCCGGTCTGCATCTGGGTCTGAACGGCCTGAACCACTTCGCCCTCACCAAGGATCTGGTGGTTGACCTTGATGCCGGTGATTTCCTCGAACGCCTTGGTCAGAACCTCGGACTCGTACGAGTGGGTCGGGATGCCTTCGGACAGGACGTTGATTTCCATGCCAGCGTAAGGTTGTGCAGCTTCGATGAACCACTGCATTTCCGACATCTGTTCGTCTTTCGACAGGGTCGATGGCTGGAATTCGTCGTCGATCCAACGTTGTGCTGCGGCTTCGTCGGCCCAAGCAGGACCGTGCCCCGCAATGACGGCAGCCGCCGCCACTGCGGAAAGTAGATGTCTCCGCATCTGTCTCCTCCCAAAGATTATGGTTTCCGGCGTGAACCGGATGCCGGACAGCATCAGCGATTTTTTGCGTATGTGTCAAACTAAATTTTTAGTAATTGGATTTTCAGGGGCTTCCGCGACGACAACGCAACCTCGGTTGCCAATTTGTGAATTCGTTGTAAGCTTCATCCGTAATTACAAAAAATGCCGCTGATTGACGTAGCGCTGATTGGCGAAAATCACTTGGACGCATGAGGATAGGCAATGTCCCAGAGTCTGTTGAAATACACGCGTGTACTGGAAATTGTCGGGGATACGATCAAGGTCAGGGTGCCGTTGGACGGGTCTGCTGACGCTGCGGTTCGGTTCAACGATCTGGCGGTGATCGAGACGGTTGATGGTCATAAAACCCTGGCACAGGCGATCTTCATCGACCATGACGTGGTGACGTTGCAGGTGTTTTCCGGCACCAAGGGAATCTCGACTGAAGCGACCGCAACCTTCCTTGGCCACCCGATGCAGACGCCGTATTCGGCCAACATTCTGGGCCGCGTGTTTGACGGGGCAGGGGTGGCTATCGATGGCGGGCCGGACCTGTCGGCCGAGCCTCGAATCGATATCGGCGGGCCGACCGTAAACCCTGCCGAACGCGCGGTGCCCAACAAGATGATCCGTACTGATGTGCCGATGATCGACGTGTTCAACACGCTGGTCGAAAGCCAGAAAATCCCGATCTTCTCGGTCTCGGGTGAGCCGTTTAACGCGTTCCTCAGCCGAATCGGTATTCAGGCCGACGCCGATATCGTGGTGTTCGGCGGGCTGGGGCTGATCTTTGACGACTACCACACGTTCCGGACGTCGTTTGAGGACGCGGGCGTGTTCTCGCGCACGGTGATGTTCGTAAATCAGGCGATGGACCCCTTGGTCGAACGCCTTCTGGTGCCCGATATGGCGCTGGCCGTAGCCGAGAAATTCGCGGTGGAAGAGGGCAAGCGCGTGCTGGTCCTGCTGACGGACATGACCGCCTTTGCAGACGCGATGAAAGAGGTTGGTATCAGTCAGGAACGGGTCCCCTCGCAGCGTGGCTATATGGGTGATCTCTACTCGCAACTGGCGCGGCGGTACGAGAAAGCCTGTGATTACGCCAAGGGCGGATCGGTGACGGTGTTGACCGTGACGACGATGCCCGGCAATGACGTGACACATCCGGTTCCGGACAACACTGGCTACATCACTGAAGGGCAGTTCTATCTGCACTCGGGCGTGATCGACCCATTCGGCAGCCTGTCGCGCCTCAAGCAGAACGTGATCGGCAAGACGACCCGCGAAGATCACGGGCAGATCATGAACACGATGATCCGGTTCTATTCGGAAAGCCGCGATGCCGCGCAGAAACAGGCGATGGCGTTTGACCTGTCGGACTACGATCACCAATTGCTGAAATTCGGCGCGTTGTTCCGTAAGCGGTTTATGGACATCAACGTCTCGATCCCGCTGGAAGAGGCGCTGGATTTGGGGTGGAAAACGCTGGCGGAGTGCTTCCAGCCTGAACAGCTGCTGATGAAGCAGGCTTTGGTCGACAAGTATTTCCCGAAGGATACAAATGGCGCGGTTGCAGCTGAATAAATCGTCGCTGGCCCGCCAGCAGACGCAGCTGAAAAGCTATGAGCGGTTCCTGCCGTCGCTGGACCTGAAGCGCCAGCAGTTGATGGCGGAACGCGCCAAGGCGCGCGAGGACGTAAGGCGGCTTGAGGAAGAGGTGAAAGAACTTGCCCAGCAGGTTGGGGCAAAGCTGCCAATGCTGGCGCAGCAGGGTGTCGATCTGGAGGGGTTGGTTGAACTCAAGGACTATCAGGTCAAAGAGGTCAACGTCGTGGGTGTGAAAATGCCCGCGCTCGACCGGATCGAGGTTGCGGTGCGGCCTTATTCCCTGCTGGCCAAACCCCATTGGGTCGATGCGGCTGCACAGTTGCTGCACGACATGATCGAGGCCCGCCTTCGGGTCAAAGTGGCAGAAGAGCGGGTGGAGATTTTCGACAAGGCCGTCGCCACGATCACGCAGCGCGTCAACCTGTTCGAAAAGGTTCTGATCCCGCGCGCCAAGGCCAACATCAAGAAAATCCGCATCTACCTGAGCGATGAGCAAATGCAGGCCGTCGTGCGCTCGAAAATCTCCAAACGCAAACATGCGCAGGAGGCCGTGTCATGAGTGTTGCGCGCCTCAAGAAACTGTCGCTGGTCGGACGCGCAGGGCAGAAGACTGAGACGCTGGAGGCGTTGCAAGAGCTGGGTTGTATGCACGTTCTGCCGCTGGCACCGCCGCCGGCCGAGCCCGAAAAGATCAGCGAACGCGGTGCAAGAAATGCCTATAAGGCGTTGAGGTTTCTGAACGATGTGCCAGAGCCGCGCCGCCAGATACAGCGTGACCCCGATTTTGACATGGACCAGTTCGTCAAGGACGTTCTGGACCTGATGCAGCGCTCGCGTGACATGACCGACCGGCGGGACTTTCTGGCCCATCGGATCGCTCAGGTGCGACCGTGGGGAGATCTGGATTTCCCACCCGATGACGTGTTGGCGGGCAATCGGCTGTGGTTCTACCAATTGCCGGTGAAGCACCGCGATGCGCTGTCTGACCTGACACTGCCATGGGCCATTCTGGAGCAGGATCATCGGTTCATCTACGCCGTCCTGATCGCCCCGGAAGAACCCGCCGACGACATCCTGCCGGTTGCGCGCACCCATACCGGATCGCTGCCCATTCACGAGTTGGAAGCACAACTGGAAGAGGCCGAGATCGCCATCGAAGCGCTTGAAGCTGAACGGGTTGCTCAGACCCGGTATCTGACGCTGATGCGGCGGAATCTGTCCGTGGCCGAGAGCGCGGCAGAGCTGGCACATGCGACCCAGAAGGTCCGCGACGAAGAGGCGATGTTCGCCCTGCAAGGCTGGGTGCCCGAGGATCGCATTGATGCCGTACTCGAGATGGCCAAAGCCAAGGATGCAGCCGTTCTGATCGAAGAGCCGGGGCCGGATGACGCCCCGCCCACGTTGTTGGAGCAACCGGAAAAACGCAGTGCTGCCGTGGACTTGGCGCTGTTTTATCAAGTGCCCGGCTACAAGGATTGGGACCCAAGCGTCATCGTCGCAGCCTCGTTTGCGTTCTTCTTTGCGATGATTGTGGCCGACGCCGGATACGGGGCCGTCATCATGCTGGGCCTGCTGCTGTTCTGGAAACGGATGGGCGGGACTGCCGGGCAAAGATCATGGCGGCTTTACGGGCTGATCATCTCGGGCGCGACGATTGTGTACGGGATTCTGGTCGGCAGCTATTTTGGAGTTTCTCCGCCTGACGGGTCAATCTGGGCCAAGCTCAAGCTGCTGGATATGAACAATTTCGGGGCCATGATGATGGTGTCAATTGTCGTCGGTGTCTTGCATCTGGTGCTGGCCAATGCGTTGGCCGCGCGGGCAGCGTGGGGGCAGAGGAAAGCCGTCGCCAATCTGGGTTGGATCGCGGCGCTGATCGGCGGGTTTGTTCTGTGGCTCAGCTACATGAAAGGGAATTCCCCTACACCGGGGGCGGCGATTCTGATCGTGGGGGCTCTGGCGATCCTGCTGTTCTCAAGCGAGCGGGTGATCAAGAAGCCCACCGATTGGATATGGCGCCTGATCGACGGGGTTCAGGGCCTCGCCGGGGCTATGGGCGCGTTTGGAGACGTGTTGAGTTACATGCGCCTGTTCGCGCTGGGGCTGGCCTCGGCCTCGCTGGCGATCACCTTCAACGATCTGGCCATGTCCGTGATCCATGCGTTGAAAGGGCCGGGCATTCTGTTCGGTCTGTTGATCCTGATTATCGGTCATATCCTGAACTTCGCCCTCGCGTTGATGAGCGGCGTCGTCCACGGATTGCGTCTCAATTACATCGAATTCTTTAAATGGGGTCTGCCGGACGAAGGCATCGTCTTTCGTCCGTTCGCCCGCAAGGAGGTTCAGGAATGAATGAGCTTGTACTGACATTGGGTTGGCTAGGGATTTATGCACCGATGGCGCTGGGCGCAGCCGCAAGCGCCATCGGCTGTTCGATTGCGGGGATGGCCAGTATCGGCGCCATGACCGAGACCGAGGGTGGCTATGGCCGGTTCGTCGGTGTTTCGGCCTTTCCCTCGACCATGGTGATTTACGGAATCGTTATCATGTTCACGCTGAACCGCGACGTGACGCCGGAAAACGCGGGCGGGCTGTTCGGGATCGGTATCCTTTCGGGCATCGCGTTGATGTATTGCGGCATCTGGCAGGGCCGGGCCTGTGCGGCGGCGATCAACGCGACCAAGGAAAAACCGGAAATCTTCGGCCTTTCGCTGGCACCCGCCGCGATCATCGAAGGCTTTGGCGTCTTTGCCTTTGTCTTTGCCTTGGTCATCAGCGCGGGGATTAGCTGATGGCACAGGATGGGATGATTTCGCACGGCGTTGACGCGCTGATCGACAAGCTGCGCAGTGATGGTGTGGCGGCCGGGCAGGCGGATGCGGAGAAACTGCGCGCGGATGCCAAGGCTGAGGCGGCAAAGATTCTGGCCGACGCCAAGCACGAAGCGGATGCGTATCAGAAGAAGGCCCGCAGCGAATCCGACAATTACCGGGCGGCGGGTGAAGAGGCGCTGAACACCGCCATGCGTGATGCGGTTCTGACCATGAAAGCGGGCCTGACCGATCGGTTCCGCGAAGATGTTGAACGGCTGGTCACCAAGGAAATGGCCGACCCGGACTTGCTGAAACAGATGATCCTCGAGGTGGTGGGCCGTGCCGCGGCTGAGGCCAAGTTGGACGGCAAGGTGCAGGTCATCTTGCCCGCCAAGGTCGCCACACAAGAGGATATCAAGCAGAACGCCGATGATATCCAGTCCGGCAAGCTGACCAAATACGTGCTGGGCCTGACCGCCGAGATGTTGCGCGAACAGGTTGAACTGCACGCCTCGGACGGTGCGCAGGACGGCATCCGTGTCCGGGCCGAGGATCAGGGTGTGGTGTTGGACCTGACCGACAAGGCCGTCGCCTCGCTGTTGATGGAGCATCTGCAGCCTCGTTTCCGCGCGGTGCTGGAAGGGGTGATCCGGTAACATGTCGGACCCAGACGCCTATATCGCGCTGGTCAGCAGCCTGCCGGGCTCGGAGCGGTTGTTTGTTGCCAAACAGCCGCCTTTGTCGCGGCTGCGGCTGGATCGGCGTCTGACGGCACTGACACTCGAGGATGCGCGTGTTTTGAAGCTGTTGGAGCACGCTCTGAACTGGGGCGACTATGATATGGACGTCACCGACGCCCAGGCCATCGAGCGTTGCAAAGAGGCGTTGCGCGATATCCCGCAACCAACCCTGCGCAAGCTGTTGCTCGAGCGGATGGACCTCCGCACGGCTGTCGCTGCGTTGCGCCTGCGCAAGCAGGGGGGGAACCCGGCGGCCGGGACGTTTGGCATGGGGCGATGGGCCCGGCACATCCCGGCCAACTGGACAGACCCAACCTTCAAGCTGGACGGGCCAATGCCCTGGATCAAAGAGGCCAAACAGTTGCTGGACGCAGAAGATCCTCTGGGGCTGGAGCGGTTGCTCTTGTCGGTCAGCCACAAGCAGCTGAAAAAGCACGCTGCCCGCCACCTGTTCGATTTCGAGGCCGTGGCGATCTACGTGCTGATCTGGAACATTTTCGACCGCTGGTCGCAAAGCAATGCGCAGGACGCGGCCAAGAGATTTGAACATCTGGCGCAGCAGGCCATGGCCGATGTCGCCGAGATAGACTTTGATGGAGCAAGCGCATGACAGCCCCAACCCCCACCACGCAGACCGCCACCGCCCGCGTTGTCTCGGTACAGGAGGGGCTGGTGCAGATACAGGCCAATCACGATGCCTCCGGCGAGCCCGGGCAATTGGTCAAGAACGAGGTGGTGTTTATCCTACCGACACGCGCTGGTCCGGGGGGGCGTCAGGAACGCTTGAAGGCCGAAGTGCTGCGGGTGCGCGGCGACATCGCCGACGTGCAGGTCTACGAGAGCACCGATGGGGTAGCCGTGGGCGATCCAGTCGAACAATCGGGGCAGTTGCTGTCGGTTGAGCTGGCTCCGGGCCTACTGGGTCAGGTATTTGACGGGCTGCAATCCCCTCTGCCCAAGGTAGCAGCTGAGTTCGGGACCTTCCTGCCTCGTGGTGCTGATGTGGCTCCGCTGGACGATCAGGCAAAGTGGTCATTCACGCCGTCGGTCAAGGTTGGCGACACGGTGACCGCTGGCGACAGTATCGGCACTGTGCCTGAGGGCCATTTTAGTCACAAGATCATGCTGCCCTTCAATTGGGTGGGCGACTACAAGGTGGTCTGGGTCCAGAAGGGAGCGGCCACAATCCACGACATCGTCGCGCGGCTTGAGGATGAGCAGGGTGGAGAGCACACGCTGACCCTCTCGCAGAAGTGGCCGGTGCGGCGCGCATTGCCGGAAAGCATCCTGAAACGCGCACTGTCTGAACGGCTTTACCCGACTGAACCGGTTCTCACCTCTCAGCGCCTGATCGACACGTTCTTTCCGATCGCACGCGGGGGGACGGCTTGTATTCCGGGTCCGTTTGGGGCTGGTAAAACCGTTCTGCAAAACCTGATCGCGCGGAACGCCAAGGTGGATATCGTGATCGTCGTCGCCTGCGGTGAACGCGCGGGTGAGGTGGTCGAGACGATTCACGAATTCCCAAAGATGACCGACCCAACCACGGGCGGCAGCCTGATGGATCGGACGATCATCATCTGTAACACGTCCTCCATGCCCGTTGCTGCACGTGAGGCATCGATCTTCACCGGCATCACGCTGGGCGAATACTACCGTCAGATGGGCTATGATGTTCTGCTGATCGCAGACAGCACCAGCCGCTGGGCGCAGGCGATGCGTGAAACCTCTGGTAAGCTGGAGGAAATCCCCGGTGAGGAGGGCTTCCCCGCCTATCTGGAAAGCTCGATCAAGGGACTGTACGAACGCGCTGGTGCGATGAAAACCAATGATGGCGATCTGGGCAGCCTGACCCTGATCGGCACGGTGTCACCTGCGGGCGGCAACTTTGATGAGCCGGTCACTCAGTCGACGCTATCCACGGTGAAATGCTTCCTCGGGCTATCTTCTGAACGTGCCTACAAACGGTTTTACCCGGCGGTTGATCCGATGCTCAGCTGGTCGCGCTACACCGATCAGCTATCGGACTGGTACGACAAAAACGCCGAGCCCGGCTGGACCGGCAAGGTGCGCGATCTGCTGGACCTGATCGAAAAGGGTGAGCAGGTCGATCAGATGATGCAGGTGACCGGCGAAGAGGGCGTCACCATCGAAGACTTTGTCACTCAGCAAAAAGCGCTGTTCGTGGACATGGTCTATCTACAGCAGGATGCCTTCGACAAGGTCGATGCCACGGTTCCGCTAGAGCGTCAGAAGATGACCTTCGAGCTGGTCTATGACGTGACCCAATCGACAGCATCCTTCACCGACAAGGCTGAGGTGCGGCAGGTGTTCACACAGCTGACTGGTCTGATGAAGAACTTCCACTATGCAGCAGAAAACACGCCGGAATTCAAATCTACTTGGGGGCAGATCACGGATCTGTGCCGCGACAAGTTCGGGGTGTAAGGAGGAAATGGCAGCCCGTAGGGGAATCGAACCCCTCTTTCCAGGTTGAAAACCTGGCGTCCTAACCGATAGACGAACGGGCCACGCTGGCTTGTGGAGGGCCTTTTACGGTTTACCTCACCCCCCCGCAAGCCGAAAAATGCAGGGACGTGAAAGTTTTTTCATAGGCCTGAAATTGGGCTCAATTTGCTTGCGCCGCGTCTTCGAGCCTAAGTTGCACGCTTTGGCGTCCACCCCATGTGTTCACCTCAAGCCGACCGGCGAAATGGAACCGTGCGCCACCGTGATTGGACAGCTTTTCGCCCATTGGGCCGTCAAAGGCTCCAAAGGAGATGGCGTCCAGACCGCCACCGACACCGTCCGCCAGTGACAGTTTCAGATGAGACTCACCGACGCGTTTGGCAAAGCGCACCTGCAGGTCGGGCAGGGCGTATCGCGGGGCAGGGGCGCTGGCTCCGAACGGGCCTGCTTTTTCGATCTGTTCGATCAGGTCAATCGTGGCCGCACCCGGCATCAGGGTGCCGTCAAGTTTCAGGTCGGCAGGCCCACCTTCACCCGCACCCTGCTTGGCCAGCAACTCGGACAGCCGTTCCATCGCTGGTTCCAACTGATCCCGCATCACGGTCAGCCCCGCTGCCATCTTGTGACCGCCACCTTTAACCAGAAGCCCCTCGGCCGCCAGCCGCTGGATAGACGCCCCGAGATCAACGCCAGAGATTGACCGGCCCGAGCCTTTGCCCTCATCCCCGTCAAAGCCGATGACAATCGCCGGGCGGTTCGCGTTTTCCTTCAAGCGTGATGCCACGATACCAACCACGCCCGGATGCCAGCCTTCACCCGCCGCCCAGACCAAGGGCGCGTCCAATCCCCGTTCTTCGGCCTGCTCCAGTGCGGCTGCGCGCACAGCGTTTTCGATATCGCGGCGCTCGGTATTCAGTTCGTCCAGCCGCTGTGACAGCGCCTGCGCTTCGTGGATCGAATCTGTGCTGAGCAACCGCGCGCCCAGATCGGCCTGCCCAATCCGACCGCCCGCATTCACGCGCGGACCAAGCAGAAAGCCCAGGTGATAGCTGTTGGGTGCCGAGTCCATCCTCGCCACATCTGACAGGGCCACCAGGCCCGGCCGTTGCCGCTGAGCCATGACCTTCAAGCCCTGACGCACCAGCGCCCGGTTGGCGCCGATCAAGGGGGCGACATCAGCCACGGTCGCCAGTGCCACAAGGTCCAGCAATGAAATCAGATCGGGGCCTTTGACGCCTGCCTCTCGCAGCTGCCGCCCGGCCTCGACCAGCATCAAAAACACAACACCAGCCGCGCAGAGATACCCCAGATCGCCGCTTTCGTCCTGACGGTTCGGGTTCACCACAGCCACGCAATCGGGCAGGGTTTCACCGCCAAGGTGGTGGTCCAGCACGATTACATCCGCACCTTTGGCGGCTGCGATAGGCACGTGGCTGAGCGTCCCGCAATCGACGCAGATGATCAGATCATGGTTCGCAGCCAGTTCCTGCATGGCCGGGACGTTGGGGCCATAGCCTTCGTCAATTCGGTCGGGCACGTAAAGCGTTGCCTGAAGGCCCATCTGACGTAGCCAGACCAACAGCAACGCGGCCGAGCTACCTCCGTCCACGTCATAATCCGCAAAGACCGCGATCCGTTGCTTGTTCCGAACCGCCGCCAGAAACCGCGTTGCGGCAGGTTCCATGTCCTTCATCGATCGAGGGTCGGGCAACAGTTCCTTCAACTTGGGCTCCAGAAACCCGTCGGCCTCCATCGCGGGAACGCCGCGCCGCGCCAGCACCTGACACACGGCGCGGGGCAGACCGGCCTGTTGCACCAGCATCTCGGTCGCGCGTTCCACCTCGGCCGTGGGACCGACCCAGCGCCGCCCGGACAATGATTGTTCAACCCCTAGAAAGCTCATGACCTGCCCCTGATATGCCAAGGCCGGACCCTCTCGGACCCGGCCTCATTGTCTTTATGGATAGCCTTGCGAGCAGTTCGGGCGCAAGCGGTTAGGCGTTGTCGTGCGGCCACATCGGCGTGCGGTAGGTCATGCGACGTACCGATCCGGTTTTCGAGCGCATCAGCAGGGTGGTGGTTTCCACCCAGCCCGGCTCGCGCTTGATGCGCGGCAGCAGCGAGCCACCGGTCACGCCGGTCGCGGCAAAGATCACGTCCGCCGTCACCATCTCATCGCGTGCATAAACGCGGTTCAGATCGGTGATGCCAGCCTTGGCGGCACGGCCACGTTCGTCATCGTTGCGGAACAGCAGGCGCCCAAAGATCTGGCCACCCATGCATTTCAGCGCAGCTGCGGCCAGAACGCCTTCGGGCGCGCCGCCTTGGCCCATATACATGTCGATGCCGGTTTCTTCGCTTTCGGCGCAGTGCATGACACCAGCCACGTCACCGTCGGTGATCAGGCGGATCGAGGCACCGGTTTCGCGCACCTCGGCAATCATCGCCTCATGACGTGGGCGTTCCAGAATGCAGACGGTAATGTCGGCAGGCTCACAACCCTTGGCTTTGGCCAGCGCTTCGACGCGCTCGCGCGGGCTCATGTCCAGATTGACGACACCTTCAGGGAAGCCCGGACCGATGGCCAATTTGTCCATGTAGACGTCCGGCGCGTGAAGCATCGAGCCGCGCGGACCCATAGCGATCACGGTTAGTGCGTTGGGCATGTCCTTGGCGGTCAGTGTGGTGCCTTCCAGCGGGTCCAGCGCGATGTCCACGCCGGGGCCTTCGCCGGTGCCCACCTCTTCGCCGATATACAGCATCGGCGCTTCGTCGCGCTCACCTTCACCGATGACGACGACGCCTGCGATATCCAGCAGGTTCAGCTGTTCGCGCATTGCGTTCACGGCTGCCTGGTCGGCGGCTTTTTCGTCACCACGACCGACCAAAGAGGCCGACGCCAGTGCGGCCTGTTCCGCAACCCGAGCAAGGCCCAGAGACAACAGGCGGTCGTTAAAATCTACTTTGGCAGCACTCATGTTCGGTATCCTCAGGTCAGTAAAGGCGTTTTGTTCGGGATAGCCTGCGTTTCATGCAGGCCGCAAGGGTCAAACCTCTTCAATCCGCAATGCAACGGGTTCTCCGGCCACCACGTCGGTCTCGCGCAACCCGTCGAGGGCCACGTCCAGCGTGGCGCGCGTGGTCTTGTGGGTGACGATCAGAACCGGCGCGGTGCTTTCCGAATGGCCGTACTGGCGCATCCGGTCGATCGAAACACCCGCATCACCCAGAATGGCGGCCACTTTGGCCAGCGCACCGGGTTTGTCGAACAGGGCAAGACGCAGATAATAGGGCGCGGGCAGGCCGGTCACCGCAGGCCGTGCCTCTTGCAGCGAGGTCGCGGGGCGACCAAAGGTCGGGATCTGCAGTCCACGGGCCAGATCGCAAACATCGCCCATCACGGCGCTGGCTGTGGGGCCTTCGCCGGCACCGGGGCCGCGCAGGACAACCTGTTCGACCGCGTCGCCTTCGATCACCACCATGTTGGTGCCGCCTTCCAGCTGCCCAAGGGGAGAGCTGCTGGGTACCAGGCACGGCTGCATCCGCTGTTCCAGACCACGGGCCGAGCGTTGCGCAACGCCCAGCAGCTTGATGCGATAGCCCATATCGTCGGCCTGGTGGATGTCATCCAGGCTGATCTGCTGAATGCCTTCGATCTGGATGCCGTCGAAATTCGGCTTGGTCCCGAATGCGATCGAGGACAACAGCGCCAGTTTGTGTGCAGCATCAATGCCGCCGACGTCGAGGTTCGGGTCAGCCTCCAGGTATCCAAGCTGCGCGCATTCCTCGAACAGGGCGTTATAGCCCAGTTCCTGCGACTGCATCCGGGTCAGGATATAGTTGCAGGTGCCGTTCATCACGCCCATGACGCGGGTGATCTCATTCCCGGCCAGCCCTTCGGTCAGGGATTTGATCACCGGGATGCCACCTGCCACGGCGGCCTCGAACCGGATCACGCGGCCGGCGGCCTCGGCCTTTTCGGCCAGCTCCTGACCGTGGATCGCCAGCAGAGCCTTGTTCGCAGTGACGACATCCTTGCCGGTGGCCAGCGCTGCCTCGACCGAGGCTTTGGCGGGGCCGTTCTCGCCGCCGATCAACTCGACAAACACGTCGATATCATCACGTTTTGCCAGCGCAACCGGATCGGTTTCCCAGGCATAGTCCGAAAGGTTCACGCCGCGGTCCTTGTTGGCATCGCGCGCCGACACGGCGACGATTTCCACAGACCGCCCCGTACGCGCCTGCAACAGGTCCGCATGGCGGCGGACGATCTTCACGACACCCACGCCAACCGTTCCCAAGCCCGCAATTCCCAGCCGCAGCGCCTGTGTCATCCCGTGGGTTCCTTTCCGCTCGAAAATTTCGTGGTATCGGGCCTGCCGCCCGTTCAGCGCTGCCTTAGCGGGTTCGGCGCTAGGGTGCAATGCGTCGTGGCCCAGGGCAGGCCCGGAATCGCATTGGGTCAGTTTATTTCCGCAGCTTGAAGTTCTTCTGCCTTTTTCTCCAGCGCTTCACGCCGGGCTATCAGGTCTTCTTCGACCTCGGCGGCCTCGTTCAACGGGTCGACGGGCGGGCCGAGGTTTTCCTGAATGGGAATAAGCGTGGGATAGGGGGCCGATCCGACATTGGGCTGCTCGCGCCCTTCCAGTTCCGGAAAATCGGCGCATCCGGCACAGGCGAGCATCAGGATCAGCAAAGGCAGGGGCTTCATTCAGAACCCTTTCACGGTCGATTGCAAACGTGATGCACCTTTTACGGCATTGGTTCAAGCGGGGTTCTATCTGAACATACGTTCAGATACGGTGCGGGAATGGCACGTACGCAAGGTTCACATTCCGATATTACCGGCCCGCGTATCCGCAAGGCGGCGCTAGGGCTGTTCGCTCGTCACGGCTATGCCGCGGTCTCCATGCGCCAGATCGCGGGTGAGGTTGGGGTGCAGGCGGGGGCGCTGTACAACTACACGCCCGACAAGCAGAGCCTGCTGTTCCGTCTGATGCACGAACACATGCAAGAACTGTTGTCGGCCTATGACGATCTGGATCAGTCCGAAGATGCGTCCGAAGCCTTGCGCCAGTTTGTCGGGTTCCACATCCGGTTTCACCTAGAGCGCCCGGATGAGGTGTTCATCGCCTATATGGAACTGCGCAACCTGACGCCCGAGAACTTTACAGAGATCGAAGCGTTGCGCCGCCGCTACGAGGATGCGCTTGAAGCGATCCTGCGGACGGGGCAGGCGGCCAGGGTGTTTGATATCGCGGATACCAAGATCGCGACTCTGGCGGTGATCGCCATGCTGAATGGTGTGATGACATGGTTCCGCTCCGGCGGACGCCTGTCGCTGGACGAGGTCGAGCAGGTCTATTGGGACATGGTCCGCCGGTCGGTTTCGGCCTGAGCAGCCTAATGTGCAGGGCGAATGAAGGTGCCGTTGCGCAGCTCCCGAAAGGCTTGCTCAAGCTCGGTCCGCGTATTCATCACGATGGGCCCATGCCAGGCGACCGGCTCGTCAATCGGCGCACCTGAGATCAGCAGGAACCGTACACCTTCAGGTCCGGCCTGAACCGTGATTTCATCCCCGGTGCCAAACCGGACCAGCGTCCGGTTGCCGGACATGTCGCGGATGTTGACCTCTTGCCCGGCGACTTCTTTTTCCAGCAGGATGCCAGTGGGTTGCGATGCGTCGGCAAACGCAGCCTGACCTTCGAACACATAGGCAAAGGCGCGGCGGTACGTGTCTATTTTAAAGGTTTTTTTGACCCCCGCTGGAACATGGACGTCCAGATATTGCGGATCGGCGGCAATCCCGTCGACCGGGCCGGTCTTGCCCCAGAACTCTCCCACGATCACACGAACCGTTGTGCCATCGTCATCGGTGATTTCCGGGATGTCCTTGCTTTGGACGTCCTGATAGCGCGGCGCGGTCATCTTTTGTGCCGAGGGAAGGTTGCCCCACAATTGGAACCCGTGCATCTGGCCTGACGGGTTTCCGCTTGGCATCTCCTGATGCAGAATCCCGGAGCCCGCGGTCATCCACTGAACATCGCCGGCACCAAGCGTGCCGCTATTGCCCAGCGAATCCGAGTGTTCGACCGAACCGGACAGCACATAGGTGATCGTCTCGATCCCGCGATGAGGGTGCCAGGGAAACCCGGCCTGATAGTCCTGCGGGCGATCATTGCGAAAGTCATCGAACAGCAGGAACGGGTCGAGCTCGGACGGGTCCTGAAACCCGAACGCGCGGTGAAGTTTGACGCCAGCGCCCTCAACTGCGGCGATGGCTTTCCGGGTTTCCAGAACGGGACGTAGGGACATAGCGGCCTCCTAAAGCTCTGGTCACCATGTATTTTCGGCAAGGACAGCGTCAATCGGCAGAAAAGAACGGGGAATGTGCATAAATCAGCAGTATCGGCCCCCCTGTTTTTTCCCGCCAGAAGCCGCTAAACCCACGGGAAAACAACAGGGGTTCACATGCAACAGGACATTCTAGCCACCATTAAGCCGTCACCTGCCAGACGTTGGCTTGGCGTTGGAATGCTGAGCGTCGTTGGCGTGCTGGTCCTGTCTGTAGCACTGGCACAACCGCCCGAACCCCTGTGGATGGTGTTCCTGCTTGCGGTTGGCGGCGCGGCATTCTGGTTGGCTTATCGCATGTGGCACGCGACAAATGACTGGATCGAACTGACGCAATCCGAACTCAGAACCGGGGCAGGGCACGTTATCGCGAAAGTAGAGGATATCGAAGCTGTCGACCGGGGGGTCTTTGCGTTCAAACCTTCGAACGGGTTTCTTTTGAAAACACGCGTTGGCGGGGAAAACAGCTGGGCGCCCGGGCTATGGTGGCGTTTGGGGCGCCGGGTAGGTGTCGGCGGAATGACTGCTGCCGCCGAAACCAAATTTATGACGGATGTGCTTAGCTCGTTGGTGCTACACCCACAGGACCAGCATCCCCTTGACAGAAATTAGCCGAAATATCGGGCGCTGTTACAAGATCGGTAAAGCGCGGCCGTGTGAAAACGAAGTTGGTGAACTCATAATCTTTGGTCAGCCAACCGGTTTTGAACAACGGGTCATATTCGTTCATCGTTTCAACGAGGATCAAAGTGTCCAGATCCGACATCGGCGGAAGCTGTTCTTTTATCTTGTCGATGTTGGAGTCGTTCCAGGCCCCAGTGAACCCGCAAGTTGTGGTCCATAGGACGTAATGACGGTCATCGTCCTCCTGGTACATGATGAATGTCAAACGCATCTTCAGCGTCGAGTTGTTGTTCACCATCCGCCGCATCAGAGTGTACATGGAAGCTGCATAGGTGTCGGTCAAATTTTCCGTTTCACGCGAGATAAGGTCACCCACTGTGTAGGCAGCTTTCAGGTTGGCGGTGTTTTGGCGGAAACCGTCAAAAAACGTGTACCCAAGCGTGATACTCCACACGAAAATCGGGAAAACTACAATTCCCTCGAAGGCGAGGCCGCCGCTTTCGCTACGGGCGAATTTGCGCAGAAGTTGCCGGATACTTAAAATATATTTTGTCATTTAAGGCTCCTGAACAAAGGCGGTGATCGACGTGAGCGTGACCAAGCCATCGTCACTTTGCAAAGCGCGCCCCATCGCGGTGGTCGGGAAAATTGGGTCAACTTTTGCACAGGCGCGAAGGATCATCAGCGCGTTCGACGCACCCGCTTCAAAGTTCCGGGCCGGTTTGGCCTCTTCCTCTCTGTTTACGCAATCCGGTTCCACTGGGAAATCCAAGCCGGTGAATGCGTCCTGAAGGATCATTTCCAGCCTTAGATTTTTGGAACAGCTTGGGATTATTCCCGCCCTGCTGCAGATATCGTCCTTGATCGTGTCGTGAGTGATCACGGCATCAGTTCCCAGGCGGATATCGCGAACGACAATGTCCATGGAGCGCTCCAACAACGATTGCTGAATCGTGACCATCGAGTATTCGACAGCCCCCATGATGAAGAAGAGATAGGCCGGGAAAATTAAGACAAACTCAACGGTCAGCGACCCATCTTCAGACCGCTTGAACCGAACTATTTTCTTTAGTAGCTCGCGGATCATTGTGTCAGCCTCAGTCGTTTGATCGACGAGGCGATGGACCGGAATGCCTCTTCAAGCGTCAGGTTCTCGTCACCCAGCTTGCCGGTGCTGTTGACCTCATAAACCATGCTGGGTTTGGTGGCGCAGTTTTCGATCGTGGCCAGACCTGCGTCAGGCGCTTCAAAAGCGATGCCGTAGACCAGTACACCTTTGTTTTTGATGGCGGCACAGATGTTACTTGTGCGCGTGTTCTTCGAGTTTCTTGAGACCGAATAATAGGCATTCGAATACCAGTCGCTGAGTGCGCTGCTATCCCATGGATAAAAGTTGTATCTTGCATTCCAGCGGAGCGACGTGAGGGCAAAAAGCTCTGGGTAGGTCAGGCGAACGGCGGAACCGTCTTCATCGTCCCTGTCGCCATAGCGGTGATCCATGTTCCAGCGTTCCTGCCGGGACCAGTAATACCTGTCCGGATTTGTTGACGAGCGGATGCTGTACTCGCCTTGAACCGTCACCGTCTCCCATACTTCAGTGTCCCAATTGTACCTGGTTTCCTGTTGCGAGTAATTGGGATTGTACCAAACAGGGGAATTCCCGCTGCGCAACGAATTTTTCAGTTTATACTGACTGGTGTTGTACCCATCGGTCATAACGATGATGACCTTCTGAACATCAGACGTGTATTCCTTGGGGCGGTTTGCGAATTCTGCCGGGACGACCGTCGGTGCATTTTCTGCGTTCGAGTCCGGGTCTTTATTCTGACTTGCCAGTTTGGTGATGATGGGCCGGAATTCGGGGTCGACCAGCGCGGCGGCCCATTTCATTCCAATATCAATTGACGTGTTGCCACTTGCAGTCAGCGCTTCGATCTGGGCATGAAGTTCCGCGATGTCGTTTGTCACCGGGGTGATCACACTACCGGCACGGGTGGGGCAGGTTGGTCTACGGTTGTGTTCCCACTGGTAGGCATCGTTGTTTGACCTGTATCGGTCAAAATGCGCTGTTCGTTCAAGCGCAGTCGAGGGTTTCAGGTTGTGTTCTTTGAATTGACTACTCGTGAAGTTCACACAGTGCGAGTAGTTATGTTCATTGGATACGCCCGTCATTTTGCCCAGAATGTTCTCTCCGGCATTGACCTGCGTGGCGTAAGGAATAATCGAGATCGAAATCTTCTCGGGATTTTCCTTTTCGTACATCGTTGTCACAAATTCCTTGGCCGCTTCCCGCAGCACCTGAATTTTCTTTTTGCCAGCCTCGGCGGACGCATTTTCCATCGATCCGGACATGTCGAGAACCAGAGAAATCTCGATGGCACCCACGGACTCTTCTGCGGTGCTGGTAACCGAAGCCCTCAGTTCAGGAATGCCTGCCAAATACATGAAGGCTGTGTTCACGACTACTTCAGCCTCAGCCGTAACCCGTCTTGAGCCGAATCCCGGAGTAACGACAGGGTCTTTCGTCAATTTGCCTCTAATGTTGGATTTTTCGACATAGGCCAATACGACTTCCTTCGGAGGCAGCTCCTGATCAAGGTCGGCGGCAGCCAGAACCGCGCGGTCCAATGTCGCCTGCAGGTTCGCCCGGTCGCGCTCAAAGTGCATCATGTCGGCGCCCATGCCGGTCAAACAGATGATGATCAGAAAGCCGGTCAGCACGAAGATCGTGAACACGCCACCGTCTTCGTCCTTGGCGAAACGACGCGCCGAAGGGGTGAAGCTCTTCAATTTCTTAGAGCCGCTTTTAAATACGCGCATTATCATATTGTCGACCTCGCTGAGCAGACATCCAAACTGCCAAGGAAATATTAACTTTCGAAAATTAACGCCGAATCGTGGCGGGATTTAGGCGAAAACGCCGCCGTCTTGACCGGTTTGCCGGGAAAAGCGAGATAATTTGAGGGAGTTAGACGCTTCTGTCGTCGTTTGGGCGACAATGTCGACGCGGCGGACCGTGTAGGGCGACTCAGGTAACCGCAAAAAATAAATCTTGGGTATTGGCAGTTTTATTTTCGCTTAAATATTGATCGTTTACGTATTGGGTGCGACAAAACGTCAGAACGTAAGTCGTTCGCTGGCACGGAGGATTAAATGACGGCCATCAAAGAACCCAGCTTTCGCGAGAGTGTGGACCTCATGTTCAACAGGGCCGCGTCCCTGATGGACCTGCCTCCGGGGTTGGAGGAAAAGATCCGGGTCTGCAACGCCACCTACACGGTCCGGTTCGGTGTGCGTCTGCGGGGTGAAATTCATACCTTTACCGGCTATCGCTCGGTTCATTCCGAACATATGGAACCGGTCAAGGGCGGTATTCGCTACGCTTTGGCGGTGAACCAGGACGAGGTCGAGGCGCTGGCGGCGCTGATGACCTATAAATGTGCGCTGGTTGAAACGCCGTTTGGTGGCTCAAAGGGTGGCCTGCGCATCGATCCCCGCCAATATGAAGAGCATGAGCTGGAGCAGATCACCCGGCGTTTCGCCTATGAACTGGCCAAGCGAGATCTGATCAACCCGTCTCAGAACGTACCCGCGCCGGATATGGGCACCGGCGAGCGTGAGATGGCCTGGATGGCCGACCAATACGCACGCATGAACACCACCGACATCAACGCGCGCGCCAGTGTGACGGGCAAGCCGCTGAATGCCGGGGGAATCTCGGGGCGGGTCGAAGCGACCGGACGGGGCATTCAATACGCTCTGCGCGAGTTCTTCCGCCACCCCGAGGATGTGCAGAAGGCGGGCCTTTCGGGCAAGTTGGACGGCAAACGCATCATCGTGCAGGGGCTGGGCAACGTGGGCTACCACGCGGCAAAGTTCCTGAGCGAAGAGGACGGTTCGCGGATCGTCGGCATCATCGAATGGGACGGAGCGCTGTATAATCCCGACGGGATTGACGTGGAATCCGTGCATCAGTGGATCGTGAAACACGGTGGGGTCAGCAACTACCCTGATGCAACGCATTCGGCCGAAGGGGCCGAAGTTCTTGAGGCGGAATGCGATATCCTGATCCCGGCGGCGCTTGAAGGTGTGATCAACCTGACCAATGCCGAGCGGATCAAGGCCCCTCTGATCATCGAGGCGGCGAATGGTCCTGTCACAGCCGGAGCGGACGAGATTCTGCGCAAGAAAGGCACCGTGATCATCCCGGACATGTACGCAAACGCGGGCGGTGTGACAGTTTCTTACTTCGAGTGGGTCAAGAACCTGAGCCATATCCGTTTTGGCCGGATGCAGCGCCGTCAGGAAGAGGCGCGGCACGAGCTGATCGTCAGTGAGTTGGAGCGTCTGGATCGCTACCTGGGCGAAGCGTGGTCAATGTCTCCAAACTTCAAGGCCAAGTACCTTCGTGGGGCGGATGAGCTGGAACTGGTGCGTTCCGGCCTGGATGACACCATGCGCATTGCCTACCAGTCCATGCGCGAGGTGTGGCACAGCCGCGACGATGTCGAGGATCTGCGGACGGCGGCCTATATCGTGGCCATTGACCGCGTCGCGAAAAGCTATCGCGCCAAGGGGCTGTAACTTTTGGCGTTGGGGGCGGTCGGGTTGCGGCCCGGTTGCCCCTGTTGCCGCTCTGCCCAATGTGATTGGGCGCAGTGAAAAGGGTGATAGCAGCCGATGCGTCCGCCGGGTAAGCTGCCGCGAATGAAACGATTCCGGGAGACCCCCATGTTGCGTATCGCCGTTGCGGCCGTTTTGCTGGCCACACCTCTGGCTGCTCAGGAAACCAAAGAACAAAGCTGCCAGTATCAGGCCGATGTCGTTGCAGCGATTCAGAAAGCGCGCCTGGAAAAGGTAAAAGAGCGCGACGTGCCGCAGGCGGTGGCCGATACAGGCCCGACATGGCCCGAAAGCTACAACAATGCCATCCCGCTGATCACGCCTTGGGTCTACGAGCAAAAGATGCGTGACGTCCGTAAAAAGGATCTCGGCGCGGCGTGGCTGGAACTGTGCCTGCAGCAATAATCCACAGGCCCTGCATTTCCCTGTGGACAACCGCGCGCCATCCCCTTGGCGCGCGTTTTCATTTCTGGCAGGTTTGACGAATGTCTTTGCCCCCCGGATTTCTGGATGAACTGCGCACCCGGCTGAGCTTGTCTCAGGTTGTCGGGCGCAAAGTCATGTGGGACCAGCGCAAGTCCAATCAGGGTAAGGGTGACATGTGGGCCCCGTGTCCGTTCCATCACGAAAAGACGGCGTCCTTCCATGTCGACGACCAAAAGGGGTTTTATTATTGCTTTGGCTGTCACGCCAAAGGTGACGCGATCAATTTCGTGAAAGAGACCGAGAACGTCTCATTCATCGAAGCGGTGGAGATTTTGGCGCGTGAGGCTGGGATGCCGATGCCCGCGCGTGATCCCAAAGCGCAGGAGAAACAAGACCGCCGGTCGCAATTAGCTGAAGTCATGGAACAGGCGGTGCAGTTCTTCCGCCTGCAGCTCAAAACCGGGGCAGGGGGCGCCGCCCGCGACTACCTGACCCGTCGTGGATTGGACGCGCAGGCGCTGGAACGGTGGGAGATCGGGTTTGCCCCGGACGGCTGGCAGGCGCTGTGGGATCATCTACGTGGCAAAAACGTGGCCGAGAATCTGATCCTCGGCGCGGGTCTGGCTAAACCGTCGAACAAAGGCAAAAAGCCCTATGACACCTTCCGCAACCGGATCATGTTCCCGATCCGTGATCCGCGCGGGCGCTGTATTGCCTTTGGCGGCCGGGCGATGGACCCGAATGACAACGCTAAATATCTGAACTCACCCGAGACCGAGTTGTTCGACAAAGGCCGTAGCCTTTATAACCACGGCCCCGCAAGGCAGGCTGCGGGGAAGGGGCAGCCCTTGATCGTTGCCGAAGGGTATATGGATGTGATTGCTCTGGCCGAGGCTGGATTTGGTGCATCCGTCGCGCCTTTGGGCACGGCAATTACGGAACATCAACTGCAACTGCTGTGGCGTATCTCGGATGAGCCGATCATCGCGCTGGACGGCGACACGGCCGGTTTGCGGGCTGCCATGCGGGCCGTTGATCTGGCTTTGCCGCTGTTAGAGGCTGGGAAATCCCTACGCTTTGCGTTGATGCCAGAGGGCAAGGACCCGGATGATCTGTTGCGTGCCGAAGGCGCCGGGGCGGTGCAGGCGGTGCTGGATGGTGCCATCCCAATGGTCAAACTACTGTGGCAGCGCGAAACCGAAGGTAAAGTATTCGACAGTCCCGAACGCAAGGCGGCATTGGACAAGGTGCTGCGGGACAAGATCAAACTGATCCGCGATCCGTCGATCCGTTCGCATTATGGGCAAGAGATCAAGGACCTGCGGTGGCAGCTGTTCCGCCCGCAACGGCAGCCACAGAACCGCCCGTGGCAACCACGTGGAAAATGGCAGCCCAAGCCAGCTGCGACAGCGGGCGCGCGAACCTCTTTCCTGGCCTCGTCTGAGGGGGCGGAAATCCAGCTACGTGAAGCGGCCATTCTGGCGATTGCTGCGCTGAACCCGCAGGTCGTGATCCAGTTCGAGCACCAGTTGGAAGAACTGGACTGCCGCGATCCCGACCATGCGGCCATGCGCAATGCCGTTCTTCGACACGCAATTGATGATCCGGACAACCTGAAAGATCACATCGCTGAAACATTGGGGCCGGACGCCCTTGAAAACCTGCTGGCCCTTCGCCATGTCGCAGTAATCCCCTGTGTGTACAAACCGGGCGACGTTGAAAAGGCCGAGATGACGCTGGCCGAGGAACTCGCAAAGATCAAAGCGCTCCGGGGGTTGGATGCTGAGATTGCCGAAGCTGAAGAGGAACTGTCCGATCTGGCCGATGAGGCGCTGACGTATCGGCTGGCGCAAGCCGCCGAAGAGCGTAACCGCACGAGCCGCAGCCAGAATGAGGACAGGGCCGTTTTCGACATCGCCGACAACGGCGCGCGAATCAACCGCGACGAGAAAGACGCGTTCAAGGCAATCACGTCCGGGATCAATTTTGAACGGAAACGCCGCTAAACTGATGTTTTCGTAAGGCACTGGAAAAGAAAAACAGGTAAACGGGTGGCCGAATCACTTCTACGCGCTAATGATTCGGTACAAACGAATCACCCATCCCTGCAGGAGCATTGAATGGCCGCCAAAGACACGACCGAAGATCGCAAATCCGAAGAGCAGGAACAGGAAATCTCGCTGGACATGAGCCAGGCCCAGGTCAAGAAGATGATCGCCGAGGCCCGCGAGAAAGGCTACATCACCTACGACCAGCTCAATCAGGTTCTGCCGCCGGATCAGGTCAGCTCGGAACAGATCGAAGACGTTATGTCGATGCTGTCCGAGATGGGCATCAACATCATCGAAGATGAAGAGGCCGAAGAGGAAGAGAACAAAGGCTCGACCGAACTGACCACCACCGAAAGCAACCGCGAGGTTGCGCTGGCTGGGGCCGCCACCGAAAAGTTGGATCGCACCGACGACCCCGTCCGCATGTACCTGCGCGAGATGGGTTCGGTCGAACTGCTGAGCCGCGAGGGCGAGATTGCCATCGCCAAGCGGATCGAAGCCGGGCGCAACACGATGATCGCAGGGCTGTGCGAAAGCCCGCTGACCTTCCAGGCGATCACCATCTGGCACGACGAATTGCTGTCCGAAGACATTCTGCTGCGCGACGTCATCGATCTGGAGGCCACGTTCGGCAACCAGATGGACGAAGACGGCGATGTCGAAGAGCCGGTTGTAGACACCTCGAACGTACAGGCGGCAAAGCCAGCCAAAGACGCCGGCCCCGAGCTGGATGCCGACGGCAACCCGCTGAACAACGACGATGATGACGACGACGACGATCAGGCCAACATGTCGCTGGCCGCGATGGAAGCGGCCCTGAAGGATCAGGTTCTGACCACGCTGGAGCGCATCTCGACCGACTTCTCGATGCTGTCGGAAATGCAGGACAGCCGGATCTCGGCCACCTTGAACGAAGATGGCTCGTTCAGCGAAAAGGACGAAGAGACCTATCAGAAGCTGCGCGCCGAGATCGTTGAACTGGTGAATGGTCTGCACCTGCACAACAACCGGATCGAAGCTCTGATCGACCAGTTGTATGGCATCAACCGCCGAATCATGTCGCTGGACAGTGCGATGGTGAAACTGGCCGACCAGGCCCGTATCAACCGTCGTGAGTTTATTGACGCCTATCGTGGTCGCGAGCTGGACCCGAACTGGTTGGCCGAAATGGCCGAAAAGCCGGGCCGGGGCTGGCAGATGTTCATCGAACGCTCGACCGCCAAGGTCGAGGAACTGCGCAACGACATGGCTCAGGTCGGTCAGTATGTCGGTCTGGACATCAGCGAATTCCGCCGCATCGTGCAGCAGGTTCAGAAGGGTGAGAAAGAAGCCCGTCAGGCCAAGAAGGAAATGGTCGAAGCCAACCTGCGTCTGGTGATCTCGATCGCCAAAAAGTACACGAACCGTGGCCTGCAATTCCTTGATCTTATTCAAGAAGGTAACATCGGCCTGATGAAGGCGGTGGACAAGTTCGAATACCGTCGCGGCTACAAGTTCTCGACCTATGCAACGTGGTGGATTCGTCAGGCGATCACGCGCTCGATCGCGGATCAGGCGCGCACCATCCGTATCCCGGTTCACATGATCGAAACGATCAACAAGCTGGTCCGGACCGGTCGTCAGATGCTGCACGAGATCGGCCGCGAGCCGACGCCGGAAGAACTGGCCGAAAAGCTGCAGATGCCGCTTGAGAAGGTGCGCAAGGTGATGAAAATCGCCAAGGAGCCGATCAGCCTCGAAACACCGATTGGTGACGAGGAAGACAGCCAGTTGGGTGATTTCATCGAGGACAAGAATGCCGTTCTGCCTCTGGACAGCGCCATTCAGGAGAACCTCAAGGAAACCACGACTAGGGTTCTGGCCTCGCTTACCCCGCGTGAGGAGCGGGTTCTGCGGATGCGGTTCGGTATCGGCATGAACACCGACCACACGCTGGAAGAGGTCGGCCAGCAGTTCAGCGTGACCCGCGAACGTATCCGTCAGATCGAGGCGAAGGCGCTGCGCAAGCTCAAGCACCCCAGCCGGTCGCGAAAGCTGCGATCTTTCCTGGATCAGTAAAGTCAAAGGCGCCTCGGACGAGGCGCCTTTTTTCTTTCAGCCAAGACCTTCACGTTGACCGGTTCAACGATCAATTTGGCGGCAACTCACAAGCCTAAAGCCTTGTGTTTTCTTATATCATTGGTGTCCACTCATGGGACAGGCCGGGGCGAGGTGGCAACACCGATGACCCCCGGCCACTCGTTTCAAGTGCTTTTCGGAAAATCCAGACGGCTGCGGAACGTGCTGGGTGCCTGACCGGTCCAGCGTTTGAAGGCAGTGGAAAACGCAGCCTGATCGGAATAGCCCAGGGAAAAGGCGATTTCGGACAGGGGCATCCCGTTGGTGATGAAGGTCTGCGCCAGATCGCAACGCAAGTCATCGACGATATCGCGATAGCTGACCCCCTCATCCTTGAGACGCCGGGCAAAGGTGCGCGGACTCATTCCCAGATTTGCCGCGGCTTCGTCGGCGTTGATAACCGTTCCCGGCATGGATCGGGTGATCAGGCCTTCGACCTGCGCGCGCAGCTTTTGATCGGGCGAGTGCCGTTCGGCCAAAACGCGTTCTCCATATTCCAGAAGATGTGCCCGAAGGTTGGGATCATAGGTCGGAACCGGTAAGTCCAGCGCGGACGGCGCAATGACGATTTCCAACCGTTCAGCACCGAATAAAACAGGGCACCCGGCAAGCTTTTGAAACTTCTTCTGGTTTGCACCTACTTCGTGCTGAAACCGGATTTCGATAGGAAAGAAATCTGTTTGTGTCAAAGCGCGCATACGGGACAGCCCGGCGAACATCAAAAACTCGGTTCGCCGGTGGTATCGAGCGAAACCCGCGTCTTTCCAGTCGGCTTCGATCGAGGCGAAATTGCCCGCAAGCCGCAAGTTGAACATTAGTGCCGGGTCGATGATCCTGTGAAAGCGCGACGTATTCTCCATGACCTGTCGCAGATCGCGGGAGTATTTACTGATATAAGCGGTCAAACTTGAGGTGGACTTGAACTGCAGCCCGGTCTGGGCAGCAAACGTGATGTCCCCCAATGCGTCGCACGCATAGCGTACGAACAAGGCCTCTTGGTGAGCGGTATAAGAGGTCGCTGGTGGTGCGATACTTGAACGTGTCAGATTGCATTTTTCAAGGATGCGGTCGGACATTTCGGGGCCATTCGTCCGCTGATCAAGCGCCCGGGTCAGCAACTGGATGCGTGCGATATCAACTTCCAAGGCGTTATCCAACCTATTTTCAAATCTACTTGCAGCCAAATCGGCAGGGTACGAAGCTCCTGAGCAAAGCAAATGTCCGTTGTCTTGAATTCGAAAGGTTTTGGCGCATGAACACAAGACCCGAGGGTGAAAATTCTTTATGTTCCGCGCGTTGCCGGGTCGGCGCCTTGTCAGTGATTGGAGGCAGAGCCCTGGATGTCCCCCCACCGGTGGCTCCCCGGCACGTTTCCTGTGCTGTAGTTGGCCGGATGTCCTCTTGTCGCATTGCCGGGTTGGGGCGGAAGTGAAAGGGTCAGGTTCAAGAACTATCGGACCCGAACAATATGCCGAGCCTTGTTTCCGCAAACTTCAAGGGCATTCAGGATGTCATTGTATTTGATGGGGAATGCGTCCTGTGTTCGGGGTTCTTTCACTTCATGCTGGCGCGGGACAAAGCGCGGCGCTTCAAATTTGCAACGGCGCAATCGCCCTTGGGGCAACGGTTGTACAGCGAGCTTGGGCTGCCAACGCGAGATTTCGAAACCAACCTGGTTATTGTTAACGGCAAAGTGCATCAGCGTCTGGATGCTTTTGCCGCCGCCATGAAGGGCCTGCCCGGGGGCTGGCCGGTTCTGTCGCTTTGCAGGTTCCTGCCCGGTTGGATCAAGAACCCGCTCTACCACTCGATTGCGCGAAACAGATACAAGATCTTCGGGCGCAAGCGGACCTGTATGATCCCGGACGCCGCGCTAAGGGCGCGGTTTCTGTCCGAGGGGTTCTGAGTGAAACCCGATCCCTTTCTTCAATCCCTGCCTTCCGGGGTTGATGTGCCCGTCGCCGTTCGGCGCTTGCACGAGGCCCCGGGCCTTTACGCCGGACGATGCAGTGTTGTTGCGGGTAGGGGGTGGCTGATCGCATGGGCCTTGCGTCTTGGGCGTTTCCCACGGGACGCCGGCGACATCCCGGTGCAGATCAGGATCGACTGTAACGGACATGAGTGGCAATGGGTTCGGGATTTTGACGGTCACACCACGCGATCCCGGCTGACTTTTGATCACGGAGCTGAATGTGTTCGTGAACAATTGGGCTTGCTGTCCATTTGGATGGTGCCCGAAATCTCTGATGGCCGTCTGCTGATCCATATCCGGCGTCTCAGCGTGATGGGGCTGCGCTGTCCCGCTTTTTTACTTCCGCGATCCTCAACCGTGGAATGGCAGGACGAAACAGGGCATTTCTGTTTCGACGTGTCGGCTGATATGCCAGTGTTGGGTTTGTTGATCCGGTATCGCGGCTGGTTGGCGCCTGTTCACGGCACATCGCGTCCGGGCTGAATTCATCGTGAAGCAGCTTTGTCAAAATTTAAGGTAAACTAGGTCAATACTTACCTCGAAATAGGAAAGAGTATAATTATGAAAAAGGTTATGACTTGCGCAGCGTTTGCGGCGGTTGTGTTGTGCTCTACGGCGTCGGCCTCGTTCGCTCGATTTGGATATCAGACTGTTGCTATGAGCCAAACGGAGTTTGAAGTGATCCCAAGAGGGCGCACAGATGTGGATGGGTATTGGTGCGCGGCGTCTGACTTTGCCCGCAGAACGCTGGGGGCCAGCTGGCAGCAGCGTTTATATGTCAAGCGCGGCTATGGCCCAAGCGAAACGACGGGCCGCAGGACCGCTGTACAGTTCTCGCTTACACCGCCTGCGGGTGTTCCGCAGCAAAGCAGTGGTGTTTTTTCGGCAGGATTTCAGCCGGGCTTCAATATGTCCGTTTCGGCTGCCAATGGCCGGTGCAACGTCCGACCCTTCATCGACTGATGTAAGGCCGCCGCCTTGATGCAGACCGAGTTTACAATTTCGACGCAGGGTCCAGGCCTTTACGAGTTTACCCCGGACGTGCACCAATGGCTGAACTCGGTCGGGGGCGATGGGTTGCTGACACTGTTCGTGCGGCACACCTCCTGCTCGCTGGTCATTCAGGAAAACGCGGACCCCGAAGTGCAGACGGATTTGCGCGCTTTTTTTGATCGGCTGGTGCCACCTTCGGATCACCCGGCGATGTCGTATCTACGGCACACCTATGAAGGTCCGGACGACATGCCCGCCCATATCAAGGCCGCGCTATTGCTGGTGTCCTTGTCGATCCCCGTTACGTCCGGGCACCCGGTTCTGGGAACGTGGCAAGGCATCTATCTGTTCGAACACCGCACCGCGCCGCACCATCGAAAGGTCGCGGCGCATTTCGCATAGATTCACGATATAGCGGTGGAAAATTCCGACTACCCAAATCCTAGCGGCTACCCTATAGTTGTGGATAAGTAAGCCGCATAGCTTACAAAAAGAGGCCGAACAAGGGACGAGGAGACGGCGGATGCGCTGCCCGTTTTGCGGAAATATCGACACTCAGGTCAAAGATTCACGCCCGGCAGAGGATCACGTCGCGATCCGCAGACGCCGGTTTTGTCCCGCATGTGGGGGGCGGTTCACCACTTATGAACGCGTGCAGCTGCGCGATCTGGTGGTGATCAAAACCAATGGAAAACGGGAAGATTTCGACCGGGATAAACTGGAACGCTCGATCCGGATCTCGATGCAGAAGCGCCCGATTGAACCGGATCGGATCGACCAGATGATCTCTGGCATCGTGCGCCGTCTGGAAAGTATGGGTGAGACCGATATCCCCTCCAGCAAGATCGGCGAGATCGTTATGGAAGCTCTGGCGCGGATCGACACCGTGGCCTATGTTCGTTTTGCAAGTGTGTACAAGAATTTCCAGGCGGCCGATGATTTCGAGGAGTTTGTCCACGAACTGCGCCCGCCGCAGCCTTCGACGGACGAGTGAGCGAAACTGATAAGCGATATATGGCGCTGGCCTTGTCATTGGGTCAGCGCGGTCAGGGCACGTGTTGGCCTAACCCGGCTGTGGGCTGCGTCATTGTACGCGACGGTCGGATCGTCGGGCGCGGCTGGACCCAGCCAGGTGGCCGTCCGCATGGCGAAACCCAGGCGCTGGCGCAGGCCGGTGAGGCGGCGCGCGGGGCAACCGCTTATGTCTCGCTGGAACCCTGTTCCCATCACGGTCAGACCCCCCCTTGTGCCGAGGCGCTGATTAAGGTCGGCGTATCGCGGGTGGTTTCGGCAATTGAGGACAGCGATCCGCGTGTGGCCGGGCAGGGCTTTGCCATGCTGCGCGAGGCGGGGATCGAGGTCACCACCGGCGTTCTGGCTGAACAGGCTGCGCGGGACCATGCGGGGTTCTTTCTGAAGACGGAACAGGGGCGGCCATTCGTAACGCTCAAGCTGGCCAGCAGTTTCGACGGGCGTATTGCTACGTCCACCGGCCATAGCCAGTGGATCACCGGGCCAAAAGCGCGCCGCGCGGTCCACGCCATGCGTGCGCGTCATGATGCGGTGATGGTCGGGGCGGGAACTGCGCGTGTGGATGACCCGTCGCTGACGGTCCGCGATCTGGGGATTGAAACGCAGCCGGTGCGGGTTGTCGTTTCACGACATCTGGACATTCCGCTGATGGGGCAACTGGCCCGTACGGCGTCGCAGATTCCGGTCTGGCTCTGCCATGGCCCGTCCCCGGACCCCGAGCGCGCCCGCGCGTGGGAAGGGCTGGGCGCACGTCTGATCCCTTGCGCTTTGGAAGAGCATCACATTGATGCCGCCGACCTGCTGCAGCAGTTGGGACAGGCCGGGCTGACGCGCGTATTTTGCGAAGGTGGATCGGCGCTCGCTGCGTCCTTGCTGGCCGATGATCTTGTGGATGAGCTGGTGGGGTTTAGCGCGGGTCTGACGATCGGGGCCGAGGGGTTGTCGGCCATCGGATCGCTAGGGCTGGAAACACTGGATGCGGCGCCGCGGTTCGAGTTGATCGAAGCCCGTGCCGTAGGGCCGGACGTTCTGCATCGTTGGGCACGTTCGCTGCGCTAGTGACGACGCCACAGATGCGCGTGCGTGGCAAACGCGCCCTGCAATTTGGACAGCAAACGGAGACGCGCGCCGCCTTGGCGCTCCAACCCTTCAGCAAGGCGTTGCACCGCAACTTCGACAGGGCAGGGTTGTCCACTGGCCGGGTCCATATAGCGCGGATAGTCGATCAGGGCGGCATGAACCAATCCCAGCATCGACGGTCGCGCCCCCCGCCGCACTGGGACCGTTCCCAGATCCTGTGTCAGACCCCAGCCAGCATAGAAAGGCGCGCCAAGCGTGGTGACGCGGACCCCGCGCAACAGGGCTTCAAACCCAAGAAGAGAGGTCATGGTCCAGACCTCCTGCACCTGAGGCAGCAGGGCGGCCGGATCGGTGTTGCTGGCGATAACGTCGGCAAGACTTTCGTCTTCTATCTCACCTTCGCGCAACCCGGCCTCGACATCGGGGTGCGGTTTATAGATCAGGATCGCGTTTGGGTTCGCTTCGCGGGTTGTGCGCAGCAGATCAGTGTTGGTGCGCACCGTGGTGGTGCCCAACAGGATCGAGGCATCGTCATGCACCTGTCCCGGCACCAGAATGCGGTGTCCTTGGGGCAGTTCGGGGACTGCGCCTCCGGTATTGTATTTGCTGAGCTGGCCAGCAAGGATTTGCGCCACCAGACGTTCAGCCCGCAGCTCCTGATCCGGGCGCAGGGTTTCGCGCATGGCGATCAGTTCTTCCAGCCTGCTGGGATGTGTCGGGTCGTAATAAATACCCAGATCATCAGTCGCCAGCGACAGGGGCGGCACCAGACTGGCGCCTAGCCCACGGGACCGCAGAAACCCGTCTTCGATCCGGGTCGCGTCTTCGGCACCACGGGCGTGGCTGGCCCAGACCATATGCGGGCGGTCAGATGCCTCCGGCGGTTCAAACGTGAAACGGATTTTCTTCTCACGCCCGAACATCTGTTGCAGGTGCTTGCGCTTCCACAGGCGCATACCCGATGCGGTCCATCCCTGGTGATCCTGCCGCCACGCGCGCGTTTGCGCCTCGAGAGTGTCCAGAACGGTTTCCAGCTCGCACAGCTGGTCTCTGAATGGGTCATACCAAGTAGGGTACAGGATCATTGCCGCCGCAAACAGCTGCGCCCGGGTCAGGTTGCGCTGGCGGCGAGGAAAGTGTTCCTCGTCCTGTGTCAGGCCCCACCCGGCATAAAATGGCTGGCCAAAGACCCGTGGTTTGTGCCCGGCCATGATGGCCTCGAACCCAAACTGTGAGGACAGAGTGTAGACGCCCGTCGCGCCTTCCAACAGGGTCCACGGGCTGATCGGCGTGTCGATGAACGAAACCCTGTCGGACACATCCTGATCCGAGAAATACCCGCCTCGATGTCCGGCGACGGTTTCCGGATGCGTTTTGATCAGAATGCGGGCGCCGGGGTTTTCCTCTTGCGCCATGACCAGCATCTCGCGGAACCGGGCGTAGTCGCCCTTGCTGGCAACTACCGAGGCGTCGTCATGCGCCTGATCGACCACCAGAACATAGCCGGGGTCGGGGGGAGGCAGAGTAGGGTCGACGGCCGAATACTTGCTCAGGTGCAATTCACGCACTCGTTCGATGCCATATCTGGCCCGATTCAGCAGCGCGGTGTCGTCCAGCGGATGCGTGACCAGTAACGTCTCGAGATCGGAAGGCTGTGCCGGATCGAAGTGCACGCCGGACCGGTCGAGCAGCAGCCCCAGCGGAGGCTCACCAGCCCGTCCTGGTTGCAGAGACCGTAGAAAGGCATCCTCGACCCGTAGGATGGGGGCGTCGCGTTGGGTGGCAATCTTCAAGCCGCGATGGGCCGTCGGGCTGTTGCCCCACACGCCGACGACATCCCCTTCGCCGGGAAAACCCAGTCGGATGTCATAGCCAGAGAGGTTCAGGATACGCCGCACACGGCGCTGGGTCAGGAAGCCGCCATTATAAACATACAGCCGGGCGCGCTGAGTCCCGGCTGTTGCGTCGGGTTGCATCAGCCACCCGTCAGTGTGGTGACATTGGCAAGCGGCGTCAGACCGCCCGCGATCAGCGAGATCGACTTGCTCCACTGTGCATACGGTGCTTCGGTGACATAGATCGTATCATCGTCACGAATAACGAAATCCCTTGCGATGAACAGCCCGTTAGGCGCAGTGAGGTTCAGCAGATAGATCATGCGTTGATCGCCCTGCAAATCCTGGCGCCCCATGACAGAGCGGGCAATGTCCTGCCGTTCCTTGCGCAGAACGAAGATACCGGTCGGGTCCGAGGACAACGATTGCAGCCCGCCTACCTGCGCCAGGGCCTCAAGCGCGGTCAGGTCCTGTGTGTCAAAGGCCACGCGGGATTGGCCTGTCGCCCCCAGCGCGATGTAAGACCGGCTGTCCGCCTCGACCAGAATGCGGTCGCCGCCGCGCAGCGCAACATCCAGCCTGGGGTTGCGGAACAGGTCATCATACCAGACGGTCCCCCGCTCGTTGCCACGGATCAGCGTCACTAGTGCGATGTCTGAGCCAACATTGACGCCGCCAGCCTGCGACAGCATCCCAAGCAAGGTTCTGCTGGGCCGTTCGATCGGATACACGCCCGGCGCAGAGATTTCTCCGGACAGAGAGACGGTCGAGCCGTTGCCTGCGGTGCGGCGCACTTCGACTTGTGGGTCGGGTGTCTGGTCCTGCAGTTTGCTGGTGATCAGTTGGCGCAGTTGCTCGGGCGTGTTGCCGGCTGCGCGAATACGCCCGGCATAAGGCACAAAGATGAAACCGTCGCTGTCCACCTGTACCTGTTCAAGCGAGGTGGCTGCGCTGAGTTCGCCGGACAGCAGGCCGTCATCAACGTTTTCCCAGATCGTCAGCCCCAGAATGTCGCCAGCCCGAACCGTATCCGCGGTCAGGTTCGGCGCGCTGCTGAAGGCGGCTGAAAATCCGTATTGGGGGACGGCAGACGTCGCCCTTGTAACCCGATCATCAACTTCGACCACAAAGGCATTGCCGCCATTCGCTGTTGAACCCGACAAAATCTCGGTCTTGTTGGGACCCGCTTTGGGAAGCTGGCACGCGGCCAACAGGCCAATTGCGGCCACAAGGGATATCCCCCGTATCCATCGGATTGGAAAGCGCTGCACTGCCGGTTATCCTCAGTCGTCTTTGTGTGGTCTTTTGTGTGGCGCAGGCTATCCGGTTCGCACGACAACTTCTAGCGCCAACAGGCCTATTTCACTCAACCACTTTCAACTGTGGCGTCTGCGCCTCTTTGTGGCTCAGGACTGATTGATAGGGGTCATTGGCTTCCAGCATCATGTCCGCAACACTCCGCAGCAATTGCCGCCGACCGCGGTGCGAATAGAAGCCCCCGGGCAGTTGGCTGGTTTTCAGCAGGAACTGGCGATAGCTCTGATAGGCAGCTTGGTCCGGGGGCATGGGGTAGGCAAAAAACGCAGCCAGCGGCTGGCGTGACACGAATTCGGGCTTGTCATAGACCGACCTGCCGAAAATGCGCAGTGGGATGCCGCGCCACAGAACCTGCTGCCCGGCGGTCGAGTTGATCGTGACGGCTGAATTGGCACCATCCAGCAGCTTTGCAAGCTTTCCGCCGGGCACATAATGTACACGATCCGCGATGCCATGCGCCTTTGCCATCTGACGCACGCGGCGGTGCAGGGGCTCGCGGTGGTTTTCAAGCGGGTGTTCCTTGACCACCAGCCTGTGGTGCGCCGGGGCGCCTTCGGCGAAGTCTTGAAACACGTCTTCAAGGAAGTCGGACATGCAGGAATAATCCGAATGAGCCTGAACCGAACTGTCATGCCCCAGTTGCAAAAGGACCAGATGGTAGGGGTGACCGTTGCCCAGTACCCGCGCCGTTGCCCACCGGCGCTGTATCCGATGAAGCGGCATCAGGGCTAAGCGTTTGAAATAAAGCCTGAATTCCTTTGAGACGGGCAGATCCCGGTGACGTCGAAAGTTGCGGTAATTCTGGTTCAGGAACAGCACGAACCAGTGATACATCGCACCATAGAAGATGTGCTGCCGCATATCCCCCCAATGTGATGGCGGCGGTGGCACCTGCAAGGCGGATTGATCCAGTGCCTGCTGCATCTGCCCCACATCCAGCGACATCAGGCGCGAGTTGCCGTTCGAGCCGAACCGCTCATACGTCACCCACCAGGGACGCAGGTAGCCTTCTTCGAAGACATGGACGGTGATGCCCTTGGCCTGTGCAACCTTAACGGCCTGGGCATGTACCGGACGTGTATCGCCATAGAGGACGATATCCGTGACACCCCGATCGTCGATGAGCTCTGACAACCGGTCCGGCCATTGTTCGGGGGCATCGCGAAAGGGGATGTAAGAGGACTTGTCGAACCAGAAGACCTGATCGCCCGCGTTGAAGCCGATGCGCCAAACCTCGGCCCCAGTGGAATGCAGCATCCGCCCGAGACCGCTGAAAAACGGTCCGTGCGGCCCCTGCAGAAACAGGAAGACACGGCGTTTCGGGGCGGTTGCAGGGGGTGACATCAATACTGCTCTGATCGTTTGTTGATGAAATTATGCCTGTTCCGGGTTTTCGCGGCAAGGTGGGGCTTGCCCGCAAGGCTGGTTGGGCTTACCTCGGCGGGGAACATTGAACCAGGTCAGGAATAAGGGTTAGCGGAATGTTTACAGGGATCGTCACCGATGTGGGCACCGTCACCGAACTGGATCAACAGGGCGATCTGCGGGCCCGGATCAAGACGGATTATGACACGGCGGGCATCGATATCGGCGCCTCAATCGCCAGCGATGGTGTCTGCCTGACCGTGATCGCGCTGGGCGATGACTGGTATGACGTTCAGATCAGCGCCGAGACGGTATCGAAAACCAATCTCGACAACTGGACTGTCGGCAAGCGTGTCAATCTGGAACGCGCCCTGAAGGTTGGTGATGAGCTGGGCGGGCATATCGTGTCGGGTCACGTGGACGGCGTGGCCGAAGTGGTCGCCGTGCAGGACGAAGGTGACAGCACGCGTGTTACCCTGCGCGCGCCCAAGGAACTGGCGCGGTTCATTGCTCCCAAGGGATCGGTTGCGCTGAACGGCACCTCTCTGACCGTTAACGATGTGGATGGCTGTGATTTTGGGATCAACTTCATCCCGCACACCAAAGAGGTCACGACCTGGGGGGATGTCTCGGTCGGTGACAAGGTGAACCTTGAGATCGACACGCTGGCCCGCTACGTCGCGCGTCTGGCCGAGATGTCCTGAGTTGCGCTGCAACGTCGCGTCCTGACCGGGCCTTGCCGTCTGCGGGCTGGCCTTTGGGCGCGTCGTGGTCTATCCACCCGTTCAAACATGCTCTGCGAAAGGCTGCCTCATGAGCTTTGAAACCCCCGGACCCGTCGAAGCGCAATTGCGTGAAGCGATCAGCCCGATCGAAGAGATCATCGAAGAGGCGCGTAAAGGCCGGATGTATATTCTGGTCGACCACGAAGACCGTGAGAATGAGGGCGATCTGGTCATCGCCGCCGAGTTTGCGGATGCCGAGGCGATCAACTTCATGGCCACCCACGGGCGCGGGCTTATCTGCCTGCCGATGACTGCCGAACGTGTGGATGCGCTGGGCTTGCCGATGATGGCCGTGAACAACTCGTCCCGCCACGAAACCGCATTCACTGTGTCGATCGAAGCACGCGAAGGCGTATCGACCGGTATCTCCGCCGCCGACCGTGCCCTGACCGTGGCGACTGCGATCAACGAACAGAACACGATGGCACATATCGCCACCCCTGGACACATCTTCCCCCTGCGCGCCAAGCGGGGCGGGGTGCTGGTGCGTGCGGGCCATACCGAGGCCGCCGTGGATATCTCGCGTCTGGCCGGGCTGAACCCGTCGGGCGTGATCTGTGAGATCATGAAGGCCGATGGTACCATGGCGCGTCTGCCCGATCTGGTGGAGTTCGCCAAAGAGCATGACATGAAGATCGGCACGATCAGCGACCTGATCACCTACCGCTCGCGCAATGACAACCTGGTGGTGGAAACCTCGCGCGAGACCGTGACGTCGGAATACGGTGGCGAGTGGGAGATGCGTCTGTTCACCGACCAGACTCACGGCATTGAACACGTCGTGATGATCAAGGGTGATATCACCACGCCCGAGCCGGTCCTGACCCGCACCCACGCCCTGCACGAGGCGCCAGACATTCTGGGCCTTGGTCCCAAGTCGTCACGCGAATTGCCACGCGCGATGGAAAAGATCGCCGAAGAAGGACGCGGTGTGGTTTGCCTGTTCCGCCAGCCGCGCAACTCGCTGTATGCGGCCGAAGACGAAGGCCCCCGTACCATCAAGCAAACCGGCCTCGGCGCACAGATCTTGTCCAAGATGGGTATTCAGGAACTGGTGCTGCTGACCGACTCGCCGGAAACCGTATATCTGGGGCTCGACGCGTTTGGCTTGTCCATCGTCGGGACCCGCTCCATTCTCAAGGAAGACTGATCGTGGCTGAACAAGACAAACACGGCGTTCTGCCGACCCCGACCTTCGACAAGCCGGTGAAACTGCTGCTGGTTGTGGCCCCGTTTTATCGCGCCGTCGCCGATAACATGGTCGCCGGTGCCAAGGCCGAAATCGAAGCCGCTGGCGGTACCTGCGATGTGGTCGAAGTCCCCGGCGCGCTGGAAATCCCCACTGCCATCGCCATGGCCGACCGTCAGTGTAACTACGACGGCTATGTTGCGCTGGGCTGTGTTATTCGCGGTGAGACCACGCATTATGAAACCGTCTGCAACGATTCCAGTCGCGCCATTCAGTTGATGGGCCTTCAGGGTCTGCTGATCGGCAATGGCATCCTGACCGTCGAAAATGACGATCAGGCCGAAGTTCGCGCAAATCCCGAAAAGATGAATAAAGGTGGCGGAGCAGCCGCTGCGGCCTTGCATCTGATCGCGCTCAGCCGTAAGTGGGGCGCTTCGAAAAAGGGCGTCGGCTTCAAGCCCCCGTCCGAGTCCATCCTTGTGGCGGGCGACAGCAACGGACCCACGACAGCATGACCCAGACAGACGCGCCGAAACCGGCCAACCAGAAACGCCTGATGAAATCTGCCGCCCGGCTCTACGCCGTGCAGGCGCTGTTCCAGATGGAGCAGTCGGGCCAGACGACCGAACAGGTTGTGAACGAGTTTCTGGATCACCGGTTTGGTGCTGTCTATGAGGGCGAGGAAATGCTGGACGGCGATACCCGCGTCTTCCGCAAACTGGTCGAGGACGCGGTGAACTATCAGGCCCCGATTGACCAGATGACTGACCGTGCGCTGGTCGCCAAATGGCCCATCGCGCGCATCGACCCGACCCTGCGCGCAACTTTCCGTGCGGCGGGGGCGGAACTGACCCAAAGCGACACGCCGCCCAAGGTGGTCATCACCGAATTCGTTGACGTGGCGCGCGCCTTTTTTCCCGAAGGCAAGGAGCCGAAATTCGTCAACGCCGTGCTGGATCACATGGCGCGCGAGGCCCAGCCCGAGGCGTTCTGACGCCTTTACGCGGGACTTACATGCGCTAAACTGAATGTCATAGCGCAAGGAGAGTCGCCATGCCCAAACTGATCCGGCTGTATATCACTCAGGTTGCCTGGGGGTTCGTGATTTCGGCGGTGTTTGTCGGTGTTCTTCTGGCCCTGAACGTCGCAAATTTGCGCCATCTGATCACAAGCTCGGAAATGGGCTTGATCGCGCTTGGCATGATCTGGTTCATGAACGGGATCGTCTTCGCAGGGGTGCAATTCGCCTATGCGATCATGAGCATGGCCGAAAAGCCGCAGGGTCCGCGCCGCGGAACGCCTGTGGCCGCCGAATTCAAGCCCGTGATGGTCAAGACCGATAACAGCTGATACCTGAATCTGGGTTGGCGGGCTGACCTTTTCACAGCGATTGCGCGTAAACCGCTTGAATGTCGGAACATGTTGCCATCTGATGTTGGCCAAACACACCAACCGGCAGCGAAAGAGCATATCCTGTGAACACCAGAACTTACGAAGAGGTCATCGCCTCTCGGGCCTTTCGCGAGGATCTTGCAGACCTGAACCATGCCATTGCAGAGGGGTTGAAGCGGGCAGGTGAACCTGTCGCCATCAACGGGAACGTCTGTTACGGTCATATGCAACCGGACTTCCATCTGAGCGATCTGGAACCCGGGATGGAACCCAAGCGACGGGCTCTGCACCTGTTGGCACAGGACAGTACCTGTTTTGTCGAGGTCGGCGTCGCCGGGGGACATGCAGCCTTGCTGGCGTTGCACTCCAATCCTGAACTCAAGTTTATAGGGATCGATCTCGGGCAGCGGCTCAGGGCGTCCTGGCCGCCGGTGGACATCTATGTTCCGATTGTTTTCAAATGGTTGGGAGACAGGTTTCCGGGGCGTGTCAAACTGTACATGTCGGACGCCCTTGACGGGTTGCGTCAGGCGGCGGCAGAACAACCCTTTGGCCCGATCGACCTGTTGCACCTCGACGCATTGAAGAAAACCAGAATTCAGGAGGTCGAGGCTGTTTGGCCAGGATTGGCCGGGCGCTGCTATCTGTTGCAGGGCGACAATAAGAACGGCCATGTTCAGGCCAGTTCCGAGAAAATGATCGCAGAGGGGCGGGCCCGTCGGGTCACTTCTTCGCAGTTTCAGGAGATACAAAGCGCCACTTATGATGTGCTGACGACCGGGCCGGATATTGTCGCGAGCAAGGCCAATTTCGAAAACCTGATGGGCCAACGGATATTGCTTTGCGTGTGCCATCAGGATGACGAGACGTTGTTTTGCGGCTCGACACTGTCACGCCTGAAGGACAAGGCGGATGTGACGGTCGCCAGCTTCTTTCGACCCGCGCCCAACCGCCGTGATACAAACACTCGCGAGGCAGCCATGCAGCGCGTGTGTGATGCGGTTGGGGCTCGGAGGGTTCAGTTTCCCTTTGCCGTTGAAGAGGATCACAGGCGGTTGCGGCGCTTTATCAAGATGCCGTCCGAGCCCGCGGACAATCCCCCTGAGTTGCTGCGCCCTTTGCACCGCCATCCTCTGTTCGACCTGCTGAGCGGATCGGCTTTTGCCCTGATGCAACAGATCAGGCCGTCGACCATCATCACACACAATCAAGTGGGTGAGTACGGTCACATCGAACACGTCCTGCTGCACTACGCGGTTCTGCAGGCTGCCCGGCGGTACCAGGGTGCAAACGTCCTAAGCTTTGGTGTCGGGTTGCCTGAGGTGGATTTTGTTGTGCCGTCTTGGCCCGAACAGAAGAACCAGTTCTTCGACGAATACATGCCGCAGTGGAAGGGTAGGAAACTGTATGATTTCGCTCTGTCGGACGAGGGGTTTGTCCAACAGGACCTTTCGGTCGACGACTAAGGTGGTGATGTGGCGGGACCACCAGTCAACCGTGCGGTGTGATTCCCGAGGACCTGTATGTACAGGTGGGCGCCAGGTAATCAGGCCAGGACCTGAACAGAGCCAGCCCCCTCGGAATTGCTTAAGGCCACCAGAATGCTACCAGTCACAAGAAGGGCAGTGCCCGCCACGGGCTTAAGTAGGGCGTACGACCGCCTTGCGCAAGTCTCAGGGTTCAGAACAGGGCTTTAAATCGTTCCGGAATTGGGAATGTCCAGCTTCTTCTGATGGTTGCGTGCCTCCACAAACCTTCCTGTTTGTCGAAAGCCCAGGTTTCGCGCAGTTTTTTGTGAATATGCGGAAATGAGAGGTCCACTTGACGCGGTGGGCCAGCGTCCGCAAAGACCTTTAACTCGTCCGAGATTTGGTCGAGGGTCCGATACCAACCCCTGCCAGCTACGCCATCGACCATTTTGGCGTCCGGGTTTGAAATCTGCTGCAACCGTTCCTGTTGGCGTTCGATCAGCATTCCGTTGTCCAGATACTTGAGATGGAACAGAAATAGTTTGTCCGACAGCACGCGGTCGGGGTTGGATGAGAAATGTTGGCCCAAGCTCCACGTGACAGGTTTCCGGAGGATACAAGGCTTGCTGTAGAGCGTGTTTATACGCCCGAAAGATCGCTGTTCGAGGATACCGCGTGACGGGTCGAACGCGTCTTCGAGGTCGGTTCTGTGAACCAGATCAATCGCAAACGGCGCGATGACGTCTGCCGTGGTCTCTTCTAGTATATACCGGATCGGATCCGATCCGATCTCGGGGTCCAGAGCCACAAGCTCGTCCACGTCGCCGCCGATGACCACGTTATAGCGAAGGGTCAAAGAACCGGCGAAGGAAGACAGAAAGTTCCAGCGTCTCTGGTCCCATCCGGGGCTTGGATCGTCTTGCGGCAGAACAATGACCGTGCAGCCCTCAAGGTTGTCCGGCAATTCGCTGTCCGCCCCATCAACAAGGATGAATAGGTTCTGACGCGGGACAAATCGTGAATAGTAGTCGACCCAGAGCCTCAAAAAGAAGTTCTCGTTGCGGACCATGGTCCACACTGCGACCTTGTCGTTAAACAATTCCAATACCTTGCAGACTGCCTATTGGCCTTTTGGATACTTCATGTTGGCTGATCCGTCCACCTGGGCCGCGGCCCATTCCGAAAGCCGTGCCAATTTATCTGCTCGGGCCTGAATAAATGGCGGCTGTGTTGACCGCGAGGTTGCTTTTTGTTCACGAATTGTTCACACTTACCGTATGACACTAGATCTTCAGCCCGGACAACGATTGGCGCGGGGCGTCGCCCGTCACCTGCTGACGCATGGCTTTGTTTCGGTTGAAGAATTCGTGCCGGCGCGCGGTCTTCGTGTCGATGTCATGGGGCTGGGCCCCAAGGGTGAGCTGTGGGTGATCGAATGCAAATCCAGCCGGGCTGATTACCAATCAGATTCCAAGTGGCAAGGCTATCTTGAGTGGTGCGATCGGTTTTTCTGGGCGGTGGACATCGATTTCCCGACCGATCTGTTGCCCGCGGAAACCGGCCTGATCATCGCCGACGCTTATGATGCCGAGATTGTCCGCATGGCGCCGGAAGATAAGCTAGCCCCGGCGCGACGCAAGAAGATGATCCAGAAGTTTGCGGTGGACGCCGCCCGCAGGTTACAGGCGCTGCGTGATCCCCGGATCTGAAGGCTTAGCCTTTGACGGCGCGGGCAGCTTGCGCGGCAGCGCGGATTTCGTCCGCGATTTCCTCGGCTTCTTCGGGATCGAAATCCATTGGTATCTCGATGCCATCGGCCTCGATGAACAGCCGTATCATGCCTTGATCGGTGGGGCCGATCTGCAGGTTTGCCTGAATGTCGCGTTCGGTGTTGATGCCCATGTTCGCCTCCGGGACTGAGCGTTCGTGCTAGCGCGCAAAGGGTTGAGAATCAAGCTGCCTTTGCGGTCAGATAGATCATGGATAACGTCCGGATCAGGCCCTTTCGCCCTGCAGATACGCCTTGGCTGGTAGAGCAACACCACAGGCTATACACGAGGGACGAAGGGTTTGACGCCTCGTTCGGTGCTCTGGTGCAGCGCATACTGGACGATTTTAACACCGATCACGATTCGACGCGCGAGCGGGGTTGGATCGCCGAACACGCGGGGCAACGGCTGGGCAGTATCTTCTGCGTCTCGCTGGATGATCAAACCGCCAAACTGCGGCTGTTCCTGCTGCTGCCGGAGGTCCGGGGGCAGGGGCTGGGAAAGCGGATGCTGGACACCTGTACGGGCTTTGCACGCAGCGTTGGATACGCGGAAATGCGGCTATGGACCCATGAAAGCCACCGGGCGGCCTGTGCGCTGTATCGGGTGAATGGGTGGCAGTTGCTGGACAGCAAACCGGTACATTCATTTGGGGTCGATCTTGTCGAACAAAGCTGGAAATTTCGGCTTTAATCCTCTTGCATTCCCCCTGCGCGTTCGGTACATCGCCCCTCACGAGTGCCGCCTTAGCTCAGTTGGTTAGAGCGCTGGATTGTGGATCCAGAGGTCCCCTGTTCAAGCCAGGGAGGCGGTACCATCTCTCTCAAACAGCATACGATGCAGCGCGCGTAACACGCTCAGCTCTGCTGTTTCGATTTTCAGAAAACCTGACCCAAAGGGGTGATTGGCGCGCCTGTGATCAGCGCGCCAGGTTCAGTCTCAGCTTCATTTTGCTCCGTTTCGCTACGGGCAGGTGTCGGTTCAGCCGTTTGTTGACCACGCCGAACCCCCAGATGACGACCAGCGTCAGCAGGATGAAGTAGAAGGCCAGAATCGGGTAGGGGATGAACGGGTTGAACGTCTTGTCCGCGAAATAGCCCGCGTAATAAAGGGCGTCACCGCGCTGTTGCCACACAGGGAAGGCCGAGAAGAACACCAGCGTGGTGGCGTGGAACAGGAAGATCGCCTCGTTCGTGTAGGCAGGCCATGCCAGCCGCAGCATGGTTGGCCAGACGATACGGCGGAACCGGGACCAGCCGGTCATGCCATAGGCGTCTGCAGCTTCGATATCACCTTTGGGAATCGACCGCAGCGCGCCATAGAAAATTTCGCCCGAGTAGGCTGCGGTGTTGCAGAAGAGCACGATCAATGCGCCCAACCAGGCTGAAGTCAGAGCGTCGAGGAACGGAAAGGTCTGTTTCAGCGACAGGAAGAGGAAGTAGGCAAAGAAGAACTGGATGAACAGCGGTGAGCCCCGGAACAGGAAGATGAACCATTCCGAAGGTTTGCGCAGCCATTTGTTCGTGGACGCTTTACCAAGGGCGAGCGCGGTGGCCAGGAAGAATCCGGTCGCCAGCGCCATGATCCCGAAATAGATGTTCCAGATCATGCCCGAGCCGATCAGGGTAAACTGCTCGCACAAGGTGAAATCGTTTCGGGGAAGCAGACGCTCACCAATGCCGATCGAGCGCAGGCCGTAGTCCTGAATGGTTTGGATACAGCTCATGCGGTGGTCTCCTTGCGCAGCAGCTCTCCGCCTGAGGTCGCCTGACCGTGGGACAGGCGGCGCATCAGCCGTTCAAGACCGATCTCTGAGATGCGGGTCATGCCCAGATAGAACACAAGCAGGGCGAGGAAATACCACATGCGCCAGTCGCCATGCGGATATTGGGTGAATTTCGGGTTCTTGAACCCGCCCAGTTCGCGTGCCCAATAGACGATGTCCTCGATGCCCAGCAGGAAGAGCAGCGGCGTGGCTTTGATAAGCACCATCCACAGATTCGACAGGCCGGGCAGGGCATAGACCCACATCTGTGGCACCAGAATGCGCCAGAAGGTCTGGCGGCGGGTCATGCCGTAGGCCTCGGCCGTTTCCAGCTGGGCGTGTGGGACGGCGCGCATGCCGCCGAACAAGACGTTGGCAGCGAAGGCGCCAAAAACGATAGAGAATGTAATGACGGCCAGGAAGAACCCGTAGGTTTCGTGCACCCATTCCGGTGCAGTACCCAGCGGCAGTTTGGCAGCCTGACAGACGATAAAGTCATTGCCCTGACGTACAGGATCGGTCCATTCCGGGCAGAGGATCTTGTGGCGCGTCCACTCGAATGCCTGATCCAGTGCGATTACGAAGAACATGAAGAAGGCAATATCCGGCACGCCGCGCACGATGGCGATATAACCCTTGCCCAACAAGCTGAGAGGCGGGAAATGCGACCGGGCCGCCATCGCCCCCAAAAAGCCAAAGCCAAGTGCTACCGGCGCGGTGATCGCAAGCAGCAGCAGCACCTTGAAGAAGGACAGATAGAACAACCAGTGCACACCGTTGGTCAGATAACAAGAGAACCAACGGAACGTGCCGAGTGTTTCGGGGTCAGTGCAGAACGAGAAAATGGCGGGCCTCTTTGACTGGCAAAGGCTCTGAGGCGGCGCGCCCTAGGGGAAGGCGCGCCGCAGAGTTCAAATCAGAAGGTCGAAGACACTTCCCATTTGGTGATCAGCTCGTTCAGGCTGCCGTCGTCCTTCATGGACTGGATGGCTGCATTGAACTTTTCTTTCAGCTCACCGTCGGATTCGCGGATACCCATGCCGACGCCACCGCCCAGCGGGACCTCATCGCCAACAAAGAGCAGGCCCGAGCCATCTTCGGTGAAGGGCGCGAGGAAGGATTTGTCCGCCAGAACCGCATCCGCTTCGCCGTTGCGTACAGCTGCGAGGGTTTCTTCCGGGTTTGCGAACTCAACCAGAGTCGCGCCGGAATCAGCAACATAACCCGCCTGAATGGTGCCAGTCTGTGCCGCGATTACGCCACCCGCCAGGTCAACGTCTTCGGACATCGCCAGATAGGCCGACGGGTCCGGCGGCGTGTAGTTCTGGGTGAAGTCGATGACTTCGTCACGCTCGTCGGTGATCGACATGCCAGCGATGATTGCGTCGTAGTTGCCCGACACCAGGTTCGGAATGATCGAATCCCAGTCGTTCTTGACCCATTCGCATTCCAGATTGGCGCGCTTGCACAGCTCATCGCCCAGCTCACGCTCGAATCCGTCAATCTCGCCAGCGTCGTTGACGAAGTTCCACGGCGCATAGGCGCCTTCGGTGCCCAGACGGATGGTGTCCGCCATGGCCATGCCAGCGCTAAGCGCCAGAGCCGCAGTGGTCAGGATCAGTTTTTTCATTGGATACTCCCCAGTTTGTTTTCTGATCTGAAGTTAAGCCGCCTTTGTGGCGGATAGAAAGCCCCGAAGTCGTTCGGATTCGGGGGACGTGAAGATATCTTCCGGCAGACCCTCTTCTTCGATCAAACCTTGGTGCAGAAACACCACATGGCTTGAGATGTCTGCGGCCATTTTCATGTCATGCGTCACGATGATCATGGTGCGGCCTTCGGCGGCCAGATCCTTAATCACCTTGATGACTTCTTGTTCCAATTCGGGGTCCAGCGCCGAGGTCGGTTCGTCGAACAGCAGCGCCTCGGGCTCCATGCACAGGCCACGGGCGATGGCGGCGCGTTGCTGCTGACCACCGGAGAGCTGCGCCGGGTAGACGTCACATTTGTCGCCGATGCCTACTTTATCCAGGTACTTGCGGGCGCTGTCCTCAACCTCTTTCGGGTCGCGGCCCAGCACGGTGACGGGGGCCTCCATCACGTTTTGCAGGATGGTCATGTGAGCCCACAGGTTGAACTGCTGAAACACCATGGACAGGTTGGTGCGGATGCGCATGACCTGTTTCGAGTCAGCGGGGCGGCGGTGGTGCGCGTCGCCGGACCAGCGCACGGGCTCGCCCTTGAACAGAATCTCGCCCTGCTGGCTGTCTTCCAGCAGGTTGCAGCAGCGCAGCAGGGTGGATTTCCCCGATCCCGACGACCCGATCAGCGAAACAACGTCCCCGCGTCTTGCCGTTATATCGACGCCTTTCAGCACTTCCAGATTGCCGAAACTTTTGTGGAGGTTCTTGATTTCGATGACGGGAGTGGAATCTGTCACGGATGGTCCATGTGTTATCGGTGTTGGTGCGGTAATAGGGCTTAAAAATCGGGGCAATGCAATGCGCAATTGACATCATCGGGGGCTTAAACAGTCAAATTGACCAAAGGTATTGGCCAAATTGGTCAGCGAATAAGCCCGGTTGTCTAAACCTGAGACGGATTTGGGACCGACAGATAATCACCATCCGGGATATCGATCAGTCCGCGAAGGTGCAGTAAATCGCGGTCCGTCGCGGAAAGGTCGCCAATCGCGGTGCGAACGGCGCGGGCGATTGCGGGGGCGTCCTGTCTGTCGGCGGTGATATATGGCAGAGCGGGCGTCGGGGCCGTGGTCCCCGCTTCGCGCAAATCCGCGCCAAGGTCGGTATGCGCTTTAAGCATTTCCCATGTCAGCGCGTCCAGAGCCGCGAAATCGGCCCGGCCTTCTGCAACTGCTTGTGCCGATTGCGCGTGGCCGCCGGTTGTTACGGTGCTGCCGGGCCGCAAGCCGCGACCTTCAAGATGAACAATCGGCGCGGCCCAGCCCGACTGCGACAGTTTTTCGTTGTAGGCAAAGGTGCTGGTCGCAAGTTGGCTCAGGTCGCGCGGGTCATCCTGACGGGCAACGAAAACCGAGCGGTAGTAGCCGGGCGGGCAGCCTGCCAGCCCGTAGTCTGGCGTTCCGACCAGCTGCACTTTGCCGTGTAGGTGAGTGCGATAGGGCATCCCGCAGGTCTGGGCAAAGGTCAGATTAGGGTTCAGCCAGATGTCCCAGACATCCGCGTCTCGGGTCAGGCGATCGGGGCCATAGCCAAGATGATTCCGAATCAAGGTCCAGAACCGGTCATTTGCCGGCTGCAGCGCGGGCATGTCATACATGCCCAGCATCGCAATCACGATTTGGCGGCCTTTTGGCGGGCCAGAGCGGAATCCACGTCGCTGACGCCCAGAAGGCTGACCACCAGCCGCAGCAGCGAATCCTCTTCGCCAGACCGTTGTCCGTCGGCCAGAGCGACCGACCACATTGCCTGCACCACGGCAAGACGGTCGTCATAGGCAATGGCTTCCTTGATCGCGCGGGTGAAACGGACGGTGTCGGGGGCTTCGGCCTCAAGATCCTCGGCACGGGCACGCAAGGCGGCGGCTTCGAACGGGGACAGGCCATAGCGCTGCGCCGAAATCTTGTCGATTCGGGCCATTTCGGTGTCGGCATAGTCGTTGTCGGCCCGCGCGATACGCACCAGCAGGGCCGTCAGGGCAAGACGGGCGTCATCATCGGCAAGCGGGTCGGGGGCGGGCTGTGTCAGCCGTGCCAGAAAATCACTGAACATGTGTTAGATATAGAGACGGTCTAACGCTCTTCCAAGCGTCTTTGCACCCGTTCGCGCGCGGTCTGGCTGTCGTTGAAACTCAGCCCCATGGCAATGCGTGCCTCTTCGACGATATTCATCTCACCTTCGTCGGAATTGCCGTCGGCCAGAACGACCTCCCACAAGGCATCCAGCGCGGCCAGACGTTCGTGCAGGTCGGTGGTCTCGCGGATCAGCTTGCCGAATGTGTCGGTTTCCGGTGCGGCGGCGTGCAACTTTTCACAGGTGGCGCGGACCTTGGCAGCCTCGATCGCGTTATGCTGATACAGCCGCGCAAGGATGCGGTCGATCAGGCTGATTTCTTCAAGCTTGTAATCCCGATCCGCCTGCGCCACGCGCACCATGAGTGCGCCCAATGCCAGCTCGGCATCCGGGTCGGGCAGGTTGTCGTGTTGTGGCGGGCGAAAAGCCTGTAAGAATTTCTTCAACATGCCCAGAGGATATTCCATATTTTGTAGCCCGCCAAGCGCGGACTACCTGTCATGGGATCAAATAACACCGGGATTGCCATGTATGGCAAAAACACGCTGAGCGTGATCCCAGAGTTGGAGAATCAACCGCTCTGAATGGCCTGTTTTGCCTGCTCCTGCAGCCATCCCAGCATCTGTCGATAGGGAACAGGGCCATAGCTGATCCGGGCCACGCCCAACCCGGCCAGCGTGGCCGTGTCGGGTGTGCCGGGCAGGGCGATGATGTTGACCGGCAGAGGGGTCGATTCGCACAGCCGGGCAATCATTGCCTCGTCTTTCAGTCCAGGTGCGAAGAACCCGCTGGCACCGGCATCAGCATAGGCTTTGGCCCGGGCAATCGCCTCGTCCAGCATAGCGTCTGAGTGGGTTTCAGGTTTGGCCTTCAGAAAGATATCCGTGCGCGCGTTGATGAAGGCCGGGATACCGGCTGCATCGCAGCCTTCGCGCATGGCGCTAACCCGCGCTTCCTGCGTTTCAATGTTATAAAGATCGCTGGTACCAACGATCTGATCCTCAAAATTGAAGCCGATGACGCCGGTCTGCAGCGCGCGTTGTACGTTTGCGGCTACGCCCAGCACGTCCTCGGAATAGGCCCCTTCGAAGTCCAACGTGACTGGCAGATCAACCGCCGCGACGATCCGGCGGGCATTGTCCAGCGCGGCGTCCATCGGGATGTTCTGACCATCGCCAAACCCCTGCGCCATCGCAACCGGAGCACTGCCGGTGGCGATCGCCTTGGCCCCCGCATCGCGCACGGCCCCGGCGCTGCCGGCATCCCAGATGTTGTAAAGGATGACCGGATCGCCCTTCTTATGCAGGGCTGCAAATTCTTCCGCCTGGGTAATCTGGTTGGTCATGCCGATCTCCTGTCGCTGCTATTGCGGCAGTTAACCGTGCAATCAGTCGGCGCGTAAAGATGTTTCGCGCCGACCGAAACAATAGAGTGAACGGTCCGTGATCAGACCAGACGCGAGCTTTCTTTCGCTGCGCGCACGAAATCGCGGAACAGGGGGTGCGGATCGAACGGTTTGGACTTGAGTTCCGGGTGGTATTGCACACCGATGAACCACGGGTGGTCCGACCATTCGACGATTTCCGGCAAACGCCCGTCCGGCGACATGCCCGAGAAGTTCAGGCCCGCCTTTTCCAGCTTTTCGCGGTATTTGATGTCCACCTCATAGCGGTGACGGTGGCGTTCTTCGATCTGTGTGCCGCCATAAACCTCGGCCACTTTTGAACCTTCGGCCAGAACCGCGTTATACGCGCCCAGGCGCATGGTGCCGCCTTTGTCGTCACCGACTTTACGTTCGACCTTGTGGTTGCCCTGTACCCACTCTTTCAGGTGATACACAACAGGCTCGAAGCGCCTCTTGCCCGCTTCGTGGTCAAACTCCTCGGACCCCGCCTCGGTGATCCCTGCAGCGTTCCGGGCGGCTTCGATTACTGCCATCTGCATACCCAGACAGATGCCCAGATAGGGCACTTTATGCTCGCGCGCGTATTGCGCGGCCTTGATCTTGCCCTCGGTGCCACGCTCGCCAAAGCCGCCGGGTACGAGAATGGCGTGGAAGCCTTCCAGATAGGGGGCTGCATCTTCAGTGTCGAAAACCTCGGCATCGACCCACTCGACCTTGACCTTGACCCGGTTGGCCATACCGCCATGGGTCAGCGCCTCGGCGATCGACTTATAAGCGTCTTCCAACTGGGTGTATTTGCCGACGATGGCAACCTTCACTTCGCCTTCGGCGTTGTGGATGCGGTCGCTGACGTCTTCCCATTTCGCCAGATCGGGCTTGGGGGCAGGGCTGATCTGGAACGCATCCAGAACCGCCTGATCCAGACCTTCGTTGTGATAGGCCAGAGGGGCGTCGTAGATGGTGCTGAGGTCCTGTGCAGCGATCACGCTGTCGGGGCGCACGTTGCAGAACAACGCCAGCTTCTCGCGTTCTTTCTTCGGAATCGGCCCTTCGGAACGACAGACCAGAATATCAGGGGCCAGACCGATCGAACGCAGCTCTTTCACCGAGTGCTGGGTCGGCTTGGTTTTCAGCTCGCCGGACGCCTTGATGTAGGGCAGCAGCGTCAGGTGCATGAACAGACACTGACCGCGCGGCTTGTCCTGGCTGAACTGACGGATGGCCTCGAAAAAGGGCAGGCCCTCGATATCGCCCACGGTGCCGCCGATTTCGCACAGCATGAAATCGACTTCATCCTCACCAATGGCGATGAAATCCTTGATCTCATTTGTGACGTGCGGGATCACCTGAATGGTCTTGCCAAGGTAGTCACCGCGGCGCTCTTTCTCGAGCACGTTGGAATAGATCCGGCCCGAGCTGACCGAGTCGGTCTTGCGCGCGGCCACGCCGGTGAAACGTTCATAGTGGCCAAGGTCCAGATCGGTCTCGGCGCCGTCATCGGTGACGAACACTTCGCCATGTTCAAACGGCGACATCGTGCCGGGATCGACGTTCAGATAGGGGTCCAGCTTGCGCAGACGCACCGAATACCCCCGGGCCTGCAACAGCGCGCCCAGAGCCGCCGAAGCCAGTCCTTTGCCCAAGGACGAAACAACACCACCAGTGATGAAAATAAAACGCGCCATGTTTTTCGGCTGCTCCCGTGAGACGTCAATATCAGCTGCCCGGCGGTTCCGAAAAACCGCTGCATCACGGGACTTCACGTATAAAGGATTCGCGCCAATAGCGCAAGAGAACCGCAAGATGCTGTTGCAGCTCTCTTTTAGATTTCTAAGTGTAGTGGATCAGTCCGCTTGCGGGATCAGCGGCGCGTTGTCGCCCTGTGCCGGAGGCAGAAGATCATCGGTCGACGGAACGGCCGGAGTGCTTTCCTCGGTCGCGGCAGGGGCCGGAACGCCCAGACGATCGATCACCGAGCTGCCCGAAGATTTCTGAGCGGCCAGAATGGTCAGCGTGATCGAGGTCACGATAAAGCAGGCCGCCAGAATCCAGGTCACCTTGCCCAATGCCGTCGCTGCAGCGCGGCCGGTCATGGCGCCACCGCCACCACCGCCCATACCCAGGCCACCGCCTTCGGACCGCTGCATCAGAACAACGGCGATCAGGCCCAGAGCCAAGAGAAGATGGATGATGAGAACGACGTTTTCCATGGTGGTCCTGTACAGCGTGGCGTGTATCGCGTGGTACTTATGCAAGTTTGCCATCGGGGGCAAGGGAGGAGTTGCCATCACGACCCCTGATATGCAGCATCACGGCAAAGAGACTGGACAGCTGGGCAAAAGGTAACGCAGGCTGCGACCCATGCCACATGACGATCCCGACCACCCACACGCTTTGTTGCCACCTGACCCCGCGCTGCGCGTTAAGGCGCTTGAGACGATTCTGACCCGCAAGGGGCTGATCGACCCTGCGGCGTTGGATGAGATCATCGACACCTATCAGAACAAGATCGGCCCGCAAAACGGCGCGCGCGTGGTTGCAAGGGCGTGGATCGATCCGGACTTCAGGAAAGCTCTGCTTGCAGACGCAACGCCAGTTGTCGCCGATCTGGGTTTCTATGGGCGTCAGGGTGAACATATCGTCGCGGTGGAAAACACGCCGGACCTTCACAACATGGTCGTCTGTACGCTGTGTAGTTGCTACCCGTGGCCTCTGCTGGGAATTCCGCCGGGATGGTACAAGTCCGATGCTTACCGGGCTCGCGCGGCCCGGGAACCGCGCAAGGTTCTGGCCGAATTCGGGGTCACGCTGCCGTCCGAGACGGCCGTTCGTGTCTGGGATTCGACTGCCGAGATTCGTTACCTCGTATTGCCGATGCGTCCCGCAGGCACCGAAGGGTTGGGCGAAGACGATCTGGCCGCTCTCGTCACCCGTGACTGCATGATCGGAACGGGCCTGCCCAAGGAGCCCTCATGACCCGCGTGCACGATATGGGCGGTCGCTTTGGTGACGGCCCGGTACGGCCCAAATCCGATGACGAACCGGTTTTTGCCGAGGATTGGCACGGGCGGGCGCTGGCGGTGACTCTGGCCGCCGGGTTTCTGGGGAAGTGGAACATAGACGTCTCGCGCCACGCGCGCGAGAGATTGTCCCCCAAGGATTATGCGCGGTTTTCCTATTACGAAAAGTGGATATCGAGCCTTGCTGATCTGCTGGTGGAATCGGGTGTGCTGACTAAGGAGGATTTCACAGGGGCAGCTTCGGACGACCCGCACCCATTGTCTGCCCGCGCTCTGAAAGCCGAATCCGTCGCTGCAGCCCTTGCCAAGGGCGGGCCAGCAGACCGCCCGTCAGATGTGCCCGCTCGGTTCAAGATTGGGCAGAGTGTACGTACCGTACATCCGGCCGCCAATCGACTGGTTGATGGCGGCCACACGCGCCTGCCGATCTATGCATCCGGTGCGACCGGGAAGGTCATGCGGCTGCATGGCACACATGTGCTGCCGGACGCCAATGCGCATGGATTTGGCGAGGCGCCCGAGCCGCTCTATGCGGTGGTCTTCCCAGCCTCGGAATTGTGGGCAGACCCGGAAAACCCCAAAGACGAGGTCGTACTGGACCTCTGGCAAAGCTATCTGGAGCCAGCATGAGCAATTGCGCTGCCCATTCTGCGCCTGAACCTGTTTTTGCCGAACCCTGGCACGCTCAAGTATTTGCGGTAACTGTGGCCCTGAACGAGGCTGGATGCTTTGACTGGCCCGACTGGGCCACGCGTTTTTCGCAGACGCTAAAGCGCCACGGACTGGATCGCGATCTAGACGGGGGCGATGACTATTTCCATGCTTGGCTGGAAACTCTCGAGCAGTTGCTGGACGAGCAAGGCTCGGCGGTCGCTGGCGAAGTCACCCAGTATCGGAATGCGTGGGAAAAGGCTTACCTGACAACGCCTCACGGTCTGCCAGTGCGTTTGACTGCTGACGGGTAGGGGGCGTTGCCACCGCCGCCCGTTCCGGACGACTCCCCCGGGAAATTTGGAGCCAGATGAACAAGGGATTCGCGCTTCATCTGGCCAAAAATACCCTCGCCGGAGGCACCGCGCGCAGCGCGGTTCTTATCTGCGGCGAATTACCGGTTTCCCTGTCGCTTTGTCCTCGTTATACGAGCCGAGTTTGGTAATTCAGCGCAAAAGGACCGGATATGGCCAATGTGGTTGTTGTCGGCGCCCAGTGGGGTGACGAAGGAAAAGGCAAGATCGTCGACTGGCTCAGCGAGCGGGCAGACGTGATCGCGCGTTTTCAGGGCGGGCATAATGCCGGTCATACGCTGGTCATTGATGGTGAGGTCTACAAGCTGCACGCGCTGCCTTCGGGCGTTGTGCGTGGCGGCAAGCTGAGCGTCATCGGCAACGGCGTTGTGCTGGACCCGTGGCACCTGATCAAAGAAATCGGAACCATCCGCGCGCAGGGCGTCGATATTTCGCCCGAAACCCTGATGATCGCCGAGAACACGCCGCTGATCCTGCCGATCCATGGTGAACTGGACCGCGCGCGCGAAGAGGCTGCCAGCAAAGGCACAAAGATCGGAACCACCGGCCGCGGCATTGGCCCGGCTTACGAAGACAAGGTTGGCCGCCGGTCTGTGCGCGTAGCCGATCTGGCGGACGAGGCTACGCTTGAGGCACGTGTAGACCGTGCGCTGCAGCACCATGACCCGCTGCGCAAAGGTCTGGGGATCGAGCCTGTGGACCGGGACGCGCTGATTGCGCAACTGAAAGAGATCGCATCGGAAATCCTGCCCTTCGCGGCGCCTGTTTGGAAAGTGCTGAATGAAAAGCGCAAGGCGGGCAAACGCATCCTGTTCGAAGGGGCGCAGGGCGCGTTGCTGGATATCGATTTCGGCACCTATCCTTTTGTGACCTCGTCCAACGTGATCGCCGGTCAGGCAGCAACGGGCGTGGGCATCGGTCCGGGGTCGATCGACTTTGTTCTAGGCATCGTCAAAGCCTACACCACCCGTGTGGGTGAGGGGCCGTTCCCGACCGAGCTGGACGATGCGGACGGTCAACGCCTCGGCGAGCGCGGGCATGAGTTCGGCACCACCACCGGGCGCAAGCGCCGCTGCGGTTGGTTCGACGCGTGTCTGGTGCGTCAAACCTGCGCTACCAGTGGCGTGAACGGCATCTCGCTGACCAAGCTGGACGTTCTGGACGGGTTCGAGACGCTCAAGATTTGCGTCGGCTATGAGCTGGACGGTGAACGTTTGGACTATCTGCCCACCGCGGCCGATCAGCAGGCGCGCTGCACACCGATCTACGAGGAAATGCCGGGGTGGAGCGAATCCACCGAAGGCGCACGCAGCTGGGCCGATCTGCCGGCCAACGCGATTAAATACGTGCGCCGCGTCGAGGAGCTGATCGAATGCCCCGTAGCCCTTTTGTCCACCAGCCCGGAGCGGGACGACACCATTCTGGTGACCGACCCGTTTGCTGACTGATGAGCGACGACGGAAAGACCGGCCTCAGCTACAAGGCACGGCGCCGCTGGTCGCTGGTGCTGCTGTTGATTGGGTTGCCGGTCTATATCGTGGCGGTGGTGACAATCGTGAACTGGCTCGACCGCCCACCGATCTGGCTGGAGCTGCTGGTCTATGTCGCTTTGGGCATTGTCTGGGCGCTGCCGTTCAAGTTCGTCTTCAAGGGCGTCGGCAAGGAAGACCCGGACCAGCCGTCGGAATGACAGGCCGGAGTGACTGATTAGGTCAGTTCACTCCGGATGCCGATCCGGCCCGGGCCAGCTGAGGATGGCGCGGGCCATTGCGTGGTACTCGCCTGAGATCTCTTCAGCAACGCTGAGCGGGGTAGGCCAGGGCGCGGTCAGAGTTGCCTGAACCTGCCCCGTGACCAGATTCAGATCTGCCTCGTGTTTCGCAGCCAGTCGGCGCATTTTCTGGTTGGTGGCCAGGCACAGCATGTGCACTTCGCGAATTCCGCGATTCCGGGCCGCGGTGATGATCCGCGACAGCAGGGCATCCCCGATACCACGATCCTGCCACGCGGTTTCGACCGAAAAGGCAGCCTCGGCCACATGCGTCCGGCTGTCTGGCAATACGCGTAGTTCCCCCACTCCACGCAAACAGGAATCCGGAAATGCGCCGAAGATCAATGCCGCGTTGTCGAATAACCCGGACAAATAGCTCTGAACATATGTGGTGCTGACCGGAGCGCCGAATCTCGAAGCTAGAGCTTCGTCATTCAGGTTGTTGAAATGGCTTATTATTTTTGGTTTGTCATATATCCGGAGGCGTCGAATAGGCAGTTCATACATGGCGCGGCCCTTGTTTGAACGGATTTAGAAACGTCTTTTTTCTATCACCCAGTATACCATTTTTCTGCGGTGCAGCATAGCGGGTGCGCCCGCAAATGACGCCAAAGGGACAAGTGGGAAAATTTGTGCAAGAAAAATGGGCCGAAGAGATCTCCGGCCCATCATCCCGTGATTCTATTGGGTTTTATCCTGCGGCGCGCGCGTCATCCGGGCGGAAGCCGATCTCGGTCGAGGCTGCAAAACGTCCGCCGCCTGCTTTTTCGATCTTTCCGTCCCGCAGCAACTGACCGAACGAACGCAGGCTTTCCTCACGATTGAACTCATCCTGCTTGAGCGAGCGAATCTTGTTCATCAGTTGCGGGCGCGAGAACTGCTCCTGACCTTCAATGAAGGACAGATAAGCGGCCGCTGCTTCCAGCAGATCCGACAGCGATTGCGCACCTTGTTCTTGCGCGAACAGGGCAAAACCACTTTCTTCAGCAGCTTCTTCTTCACCCTCGGTCTCGGATGTCACACGGCGGGGGGTTACCGGGCCGGCATCCTTGGTCTGATTGTCGATACGCTGCTCGGCGACCAGCTTAAGCGGTGCCGACGCGTCGCTGGTTGGGCGTTCGCTGGTGACCTCAACCTCCGGGCGGCGCGGGCTGACGACCGAGGACAGATCGCCACGGTAGTCCTGATCATCGTCCTGATCGGCCTTACCTTTTTCACCCCGTTCTGCTTCGGTTGCAGCGACCGCCGCACGCAGCTGGGTATAGGTTTCGCGTGTGTTGCTTGTATCCGGATTGTCCAGTTGTTCTCCAACCTTGTCCATCAGACGCGAGACATCGTGGTCAAGGTCAGATGTTTCAGCGGCCGGGGTTTTAGAACGGCCGGCCAAGATGGCTTCCACACTGGAAATCTCTTCCAGCAGGTCAGCCTCGTCCTCTTCCGTCATGATCCCATCAGCGGCTGCCTCGGTGGGTTCTTCGTCAGCACTGGTATCGCTGAGGATATTGGTTACCTCATCGCCTTCGGGCTCACTCTCATCAGTTTCGTCGAAATCCGCGAGCAGAACATCCGGTGTGGTAGTTTCGTCTTCGACCTCTACCTCGACAGCGGAGACCGGGGTCTCGGGTTCGATTTCCTGGGCCGGAGCGGCGGGTTCTTCGATCTCTTCAGCCCGGGGCATTTCTGGTTCAGGTTCGGATTCTTCGACAGGTGCGTCAGCCTCTGTTGTGGTTTCCAGGTCGGCCGGATTCAGTGAGCCGGCCGCGAATGCCGCCGCGACTGCGTCAGACGGACCGGCTATGTTTTTCATCAGGGCCGTCTCTTCATCCTCAGTGTAGATGACCGAGTTTTCCTCGGAATGGGATACAACGGCCCGGATACGCTGCAGTTTGGCGGCGATGCTGTCAGCGGCAGGGGGAGGCGTGTCTGCGACTGCTTCGGCGTCAGTGACAACGGGCTGAGAGGGGGGCGAGGGGGGAGTGTTGATAACGTTCAGATCCGGCGCGCTGGTGGCAGGTTCGTTCGTGGCGCGGATCAGCAGGCCGGCGTCGCTCTGGCGTGCTTCGACCTTGCGCGACGCATCGCGCTGCGCAATTTTCGTCAGCATTTCTGTATCAGGCTGCGGAGGTTCAGAACCGAAATACCGATCGTCGGCGGCAAGATCACGGAAGTATTCGGCAATCGCTTTCATCGTCTCAAAGGAATCGTCAAAACCTTCCAAAGTGCACGAGAAGGTTCCATAGGAGACGGTTAAAACCTTGTTATTCTGTACCATCAGACGCACGTCCTTTACAAACTACAAGAGCCATTCACCCGGCAACGGGCACACCTATGGCTCGAAACTCTCAGCATGAACCTATCATTTTGTGGTCTCAATGTGTCCAAATCCGGGAAAAATGATCAATCTTAGAAAAAATAGCCAAATTGTGCGGTCTGAGGAGCCAATCGCGTTGGTTGGAGGTGGTGAAATCGGCCCTGAAGACCTGAACCAGACGCTGATTCGCGTCAAGACGGTTGTGGCAGCGGATGGCGGAGCTATTCCGTTGATTGATTCGGGGCGGATGCCAGACGCCGTTATTGGCGACTTTGATTCGCTGACCGGCACGTATCTTGAGCGGATTCCAGCGGACCGTCTGTTTCCAATACGTGAACAGGACAGCACGGACTTCGACAAGGCCCTGCGCAGTATCGACGCGCCTCTGGTGCTCGGGGTCGGATTTCTGGGTGGTCGGCTGGATCACCAGATGGCGGTGCTTAACGCGCTGGTTCGCTTGCGGGATCGTCCGTGCATCCTGATCGGAGAGCATGAGGTTGTTTTCCACGCGACGCCGCAGATTAAGTTAAGCCTCACGCCTGGTGATGTGGTGTCATTGTTTCCGTTTCAGCGCGTAACCGGCCGTAGCAAAGGGCTGGAATGGCCAATCGACGATTTGGTGCTGGAACCGAACGGTCGCGTGGGTACGTCGAACCGGGCGCTGTCTGATGTGGAGCTGACCGTAGACGGACCCGGCCTGTTGGTGATGGTGCCTCGTGACGCTCTGGATCAAGTCATGCAGGCGTTTTTGTCGGGGCCCATCAGGCGCTGGCCCGCCCGCGATGACTGACATCCAAGCGGACAGCCGTATGGCGGAGTGCGCCTAGGGCAGGGGCTGCACCTTGGTGTAGTCCGGCCCGATGCAGGTGGGTAGGTCGTCGCCAAGTTTCAGCCAATGCAGCTTTTCCTCATGCGCCACGTGCAGCGTGGGTTCCAGCTGGTTCGGGTCTTCCAGCGTCGCCACGTACAGATGCAGTACGTCCGACATGGATTGCGAGCGGAACGAGATCGGCGTGCCGCAGTTCGGGCAGAAGCAGCGCTCGACTCCTGGAGAGGAATTGAAGGTTTTCGGCGCCTCTCCGGTCCAGCACCACTGGCCGTCGCGCACGCCGAAATAGGTGGTCATCGGGGCAGCGCACTGCCGCCTGCAACTGTCGCAATGGCAGGTGACGCAGGACAATGACCCCGCATGGTTTCCCCTCCTGTTGTGGCGTCAGCAGTTGGGTATGTTCACCGCCAGACCGCCCAACGACGTTTCCTTGTACTTTTCGTGCATATCTTGCCCCGTCTGGCGCATGGTTTCGATCGCCGCGTCCAGCGGTACGAAATGCTGGCCATCACCGCGCAGCGCCAATGACGCCGCCGAAACCGCCTTGATCGCCGCCAGCCCGTTCCGTTCGATACATGGCACCTGAACCAGTCCTTTGACCGGGTCGCAGGTCATGCCCAAGTGGTGCTCCAGCGCGATCTCGGCGGCGTTTTCGACTTGCTCAGGCGTGCCGCCCATCACGGCGCACAGCCCAGCAGCAGCCATGGCTGAGGCGCTGCCGACTTCGGCCTGACACCCAGCCTCGGCGCCCGAGATCGAGGCGTTGTACTTGACCAGACCGCCGATGGCGGCCGCGGTCAGCAGGAAATCCTCGACATGGCTTTCCGAGGCCCCCGGCACGTGGTCGAGGTAATAGCGCAGCACCGCAGGCAGCGTGCCCGCCGCGCCATTGGTCGGCGCAGTGACGACCTGACCACCGGCGGCGTTTTCCTCGTTCACCGCCATGGCATAGACGCTCATCCAGTCATTGATCGTGTGCGGCGCGTTCAGGTTCATACCCCGTTCGGCCAGCAGAGCTTCGTGAATGCCTTTGGCGCGGCGGCGCACGTTCAGACCGCCGGGCAGGATACCGTCGGTTTTCAGGCCGCGTTCGATGCAGTCGTTCATAACCTCCCAAAGGCGCGCGGTGCCTTTGGCGAAACTGATGGGGCAACCGCGGGCAACTTCGTTCTCGCGCTTCATCTGCGCGATGCTCTTGCCGCTGGCTTTTGCCATCTCCAGCATTTCTGCCGCCGAATGGAACGGGTAGGGTACGGGCGGGCCGTCATTGGTGTCCTTGCCCTCAGCCAGTTCCTCTTCGGTCAGGACAAAGCCGCCGCCGACCGAGTAATAGACCTGCCGCAGGATCACGTCGCCCTGCGCATCGGTTGCCATCAGGATCATGCCATTGGCGTGACCGGGCAGGTTGTGATCGTAGTCAAAGACAAGGTCGGTCTTGGGATCGAATATCAGTGTCGGCAGGCCTTCGGGCGTGACCGTATGGGTCTTGGCGATTTCGGCCAGCGCGGCCTCGGCCTTGTCGTTGTCATAGGTGTCGGGCACGAACCCGGCCAGCCCGAGGATGGTGGCGCGGTCGGTCGCGTGGCCAACTCCGGTAAAGGCCAGTGAGCCGTGCAAAGACCCACGTAGCCCCGCGAATTCGAACGGCGAGGCGCGCATCAGGTCCAGAAACCGAGCGGCCGCAACCATCGGCCCCATGGTATGAGACGAAGACGGGCCGATGCCCACTTTGAACATATCGAAGACAGATAGAAACATGTCAGGTAGCTGAGCCTTCTTGAGGAGTAGCGTAACTCGGAGAGGTGAACGGTGTAACCCCCAACCCTTCGGCCGCAATGGCGGCTTGGGTTGCGGGACGGGTTTCAAGCTGCGTCAGGATCGCTTGCAGATGGGGTGTATCCGACAGGTGATACCAGCCGCGATCGGCGTTGGCGGGGTACAGCGCCATCCATCGCATCTGGCAGGCCAGATAGTATGTCAGAACCGAGGGCTGCTCCGGGTGCAGCCAAACCGGCGTGTTCTTTGCTTCGGCTTCCAGAACCTGCAAATGTCGGCGCAGGCGCGGGCGGATACTTTCGCGCAGGGTGTCGGCTTGTGCGGCGTCGATATATTTCTCGGCATAGAACAGAATGCGCAGGTCGGCGTGCAGCGTGTTCGATGCAAAGAACAGCCATTTCAGAAACGCCGCGCGCTCTGGAGTTTCGGGCGAGGGTGCCAGTTGTCCGTGTGCATCCGCCAGCCACAACAGGATGGCTGCCGTTTCAAAGATCGGTCCCTGCGGTGTGTCCAGAACCGGGATCAACCCGTTCGGGTTCAACCGCCTGTAGGCCGCACTGTCCTGCTCGTTCTGGCGGCGGTCCACCAGTACGGTTTCATAGGGTTGGCCCATCTCTTCCAGCGCCAGTCTGATCACCAGAGAGGCGTTGTCGGGGGCATAGTGCAGGCGATAGGGCGCGATCATGAAGTCTATGTATAACGCCAGAAGAAGCGCGGAAGCCTCGATTGCGACGTTTCCAATTGGAAACGCGTATTTTCGATAGATGTTTGGGTGGCGGCAGGGCGATTTCGCTCTCGCAGTCGGCGGTTGCATTCCGTATAAACCCTGCAGCAATACAGGGAAACGCTGCCATGACCCCAGATATGTCCCCCATCGGCAAGGCCAAATATGTTGCCGCGCGCCGTGCCGCCGATATGGTTCAGGATGGGATGCGCGTCGGGCTGGGCACTGGATCGACCGCCGCCTGGATGGTGCGCCGCCTGGGCGAACGGGTGAAAACCGAAGGTCTGCGCGTCAAAGGGGTTCCGACCTCGATCCGCACCGCGCAACTGGCCCGTGAGGTCGGGATCGAAGTGGTCTCACTGGATCAAGCCGGCTGGCTGGATCTGACCATCGACGGTGCGGATGAGTTCGATGGTGAGCTGAACCTGATCAAGGGCGGCGGCGGCGCGCATCTGCAAGAAAAGATCGTGGCCACGGCCAGCGATCAGATGGTGGTGATTGCCGATGCCGGTAAAGAGGTCGAAACGCTGGGTGCCTTCCCCCTGCCGGTCGAGGTGATCCCTTTTGGCTGGCAAACCACGCGGACCCTGATTGAAGAGGCGCTGGACACGATGGATGTTCTGGGCAACTCGGCGATGCTGCGGATGAATGGCGAGGCGCCGTTTGTGACAGACGAGGGCAACCACATTCTGGACCTGCACCTGCAGCGCATCGGGAATGCGCGCCAGCTGGCCTTGGTGCTCAATCAGGTGCCGGGCGTGGTCGAAAACGGACTGTTCATCGACATCTGTGACAAGGTTGTGATCGGCCACGGTGATGGCCGGGTCGAGCTGCGCGACATCAATGCGGGCACCACCGAACTGGACCAACTGGTCGAGAGTGGAGACAACCTGTTCTCGGATCTGGCGGATTGAGACCGGCGACTGGCACCAGTGCAGAAGCGTGAAACACACATGGTGGCAGTGCTTTAAGTGAAGTTTACACACCGACAAGGGTTGGCAGCGCGTCTTTCGACCCCAGATAATCATCGAATTTTGGCCTGACGGTATAAAGGAACTCAGGATGAGCTTTGACTATGATCTGTTCGTCATCGGAGGCGGCTCGGGCGGGGTCCGTGCGGCGCGTGTGGCGGCTGGTGAAAACGGTGCCAAGGTGGCGCTGGCCGAAGAGGACCGTTATGGCGGGACCTGCGTCATCCGGGGATGTGTGCCAAAAAAGCTGATGGTGTTTGCCAGCGAATTCTCAGGCATGGTCGGTGATGCACAGGCTTATGGATGGGACATTCAGCCCGGTGCGTTGGATTGGAAAACGTTTCACGGCAAGCTGGTAATGGAACTGGACCGGCTGGAAGGCATCTATCGCAACATTCTGAAGAACAACGGCGTTGAGAGCTTTGATCAACGAGCCACTGTTGTTGATGCGCATACCGTTGAGCTGGCCGATGGTACGCGCAAGACCGCCAAGCATATTCTGATCGCAACCGGCGGTCGCCCGGTTGTACCTGAGTTCCCTGGATCAGAACTGGCGATCACGTCGAATGAGATTTTCCATCTGGAGAAACTGCCTGAAAGCATCCTGATCGTCGGTGGCGGCTACATCGCCAGCGAGTTCGCCGGGATCATGAACGGGATGGGTGTGAAAACCACTCAGTTCTATCGCGGTGCGCAAATCCTGCGCGGGTTTGACGAAGAAGCACGCGGGCTGATCAGCGAAGAGATGTGCCAGAATGGTATCGACCTGCATCTTGGCACAAACGTGCTTGAGATGAAAAAGCAGGGCGACAAGATCTGGGTCAAAGCCACCAACGGAACCGAACAGGTTTTCGATGTGGTCATGTACGCCACCGGGCGTGCGCCTAATGCTGATGATCTGGGGCTTGAGGCCGTGGGCGTTGAACGCGGTCGCAAGGGTGAGATCGTGGTGGACGAATACAGCCAGACCGGTGTGCCCTCGATCTTTGCCATCGGGGATGTGACCGACCGCGTGAACCTGACCCCGGTTGCGATCCGCGAAGGCATGGCGTTCGTCGAAACCGTCTTCAAAGGCAACCCGACGCCTGTGGATCACGAGTTGATCCCAACCGCGATCTTCACGCAGCCGGAATTCGGCACCGTGGGCCTCAGCGAGGAAGACGCCGCGGCACAAGAACCGATTGAGGTTTACGCGACCTCGTTCAAACCGATGCAGAAAGCGTTTGCCGGCGGCACGCAGCGCGTCTTGATGAAGCTGATCGTCAGCCAGGCGACTCGTAAGGTGCTGGGCTGTCACATCGTTGCCCCGGGCGCGGGTGAGATGATCCAGCTGGCCGGAATTGCCGTAAAGATGGGCGCGACCAAGGAAGATTTCGACCGCACCGTTGCCGTTCACCCGGTCATGGCCGAGGAACTGGTTACACTGCGGCAACCTGTGCGCACTGCTTGATTTGCAACTGCGCGCACACAAGTTACAAGGGAAACCGTGATCACACGGTCCAACACAAGGGAATAGATACATATGGCGGGCAACAGCGGTGGCCCCTGGGGGGGCGGAGGCTCTTCAGGCGGTGGAGGAAATCGGGGTAACAACGGGGACGGGCGCAAGCCCCCCGAAGGCGACGGCCCGCAGATCCCCGAGATCGATGAGCTGATGAAGAAAGGCCAGGAACAGCTGCGCGTCCTGATGGGCGGCCGTGGCGGTTCGGGTCGTGGTGGCGGTCAGGGTGCCGGTGGGGGTGGTCCCATCTTTACCAAAGGCACCGTGCTGATCGGTGTGGTTGTTGCAGCCGTGCTTTGGGGTGCGGCCAGCTTCTATACCGTCAAGCCCGAAGAACAATCGGTTGAGCTGTTTCTGGGTGAGTTCTCGGCCGTCGGCAATCCGGGCCTGAACTTTGCCCCGTGGCCCTTTGTGACCGCTGAGGTCATCCCGGTCACCCGCGAACAGACCGAAGACATGGGCGGCACGCGCGGCAGCGACGACGGTTTGATGCTGACCGGCGACGAAAACGTGGTCGATATCGACTATCAGGTCGTTTGGAACATCAATGACCCGGCCAAGTTCCTGTTCAACCTGCGTGACCCGCGCCAGACGATCCGTGCCGTGTCGGAATCGGCGATGCGTGAGATCATTGCGCAAAGCGAACTGGCCCCGATCCTGAACCGGGACCGTGGTATCATTGCCGAGCGTCTGCAGGAACTGATCCAGTCCACGATGGACAGCTACGACTCGGGGATCAACATCGTCCGTGTCAACTTCGATAAGGCTGACCCACCGCAAGACGTGATCGCCTCGTTCCGTGACGTTCAGGCCGCTGCACAGGAGCGTGACCGCCTTCAGAACGTGGCCGACGCCTATGCTAACCGTGTTCTGGCGGAAGCCCGTGGTGAAGCTGCGCAGGTTCTGGAGGAGGCCGAAGCCTATCGCGCCCAGCAGATCAACAGTGCTCAGGGTGAAGCCAGCCGTTTCAGCGCGGTTCTGGAGGAATATACCAAAGCGCCTGATGTGACCCGAAAACGTCTCTATCTGGAACGGATGGAGCAGGTTCTGGGTGATGTCGACAAGATCATTCTGGACGAGAACTCGACCGGTCAGGGGCAGGGCGTCGTGCCCTATCTGCCGCTGAACGAACTGCGCCGCAACCAGACCGGGGAGAGCAACTGATGCGTAAGTCACCCATTCTTCTCATTGTCGTCGTGATTCTCGGCGTCGTCGGCCTGTCCTCGATCTTTATCGTGGACGAGCGTGAGCGTGCGCTGGTTCTGCAATTCGGCCGTGTGGTTGCGGTGAAGGAAGAGCCGGGTCTGGCCTTCAAAATTCCCGTGATCCAGGAAGTTGTCCGTTATGATGACCGCATCCTGTCGATTGACGTCCAACCGCTTGAAGTAACGCCTCTGGATGATCGTCGTCTGGTTGTTGATGCCTTCGCGCGCTACCGGATTTCGGATCTGAACCGTTTCCGTCAGGCTGTAGGTGTCGGCGGTATCCCGGTTGCCGAAGATCGTCTCGATCGCATCCTGCGCGCTGAAACGCGCGAGGTCTTGGGTTCGGTGTCGTCCCGCGATATCCTCAGCTCGGACCGTGCCGCGCTGATGCTGCGCATCCGCAACAGCGCGATTGCCGAAGCTCAGGCGCTGGGCGTCAACGTGATCGACGTGCGTCTGAAGGCCACCGATCTGCCACAGGCGAACCTCGAGGCGACCTTTGACCGGATGAAAGCCGAACGTGAACGTGAGGCGACCGACGAACGCGCACGCGGTAACGAAGCGGCGCAGCGTGTCCGCGCGCAGGCCGACCGGACCGTGGTCGAACTGGTGTCGGACGCCAACCGCGAGGCCGAGATCATTCGCGGTGAAGCTGACGCCGAACGCAACGCGATCTTCGCCGAAGCCTTTGGCAAGGACCCCGAGTTCTTCGAGTTCTACCGCTCGCTGTCCGCGTATGAACGCGCACTCGGCGGCAGCAACAGCTCGATGGTGCTGAGCCCGGATTCCGAATTCTTCAACTATCTGAAATCGCCCACCGGGCAGAGTGGCCGATAATGGGCTTGATCCTTCTGGCCTTCGGGCTGGTACTGATTGTCGAGGGGCTGGCGTACGCGCTGGCCCCTTCGCTTATTGAACGCATGCTTGAGGCACTGCGGTCGCTGCCGGAACAGGCGCGACGGCTGGCGGGGCTGCTTTGCGTGGTCAGCGGTCTGGTGCTGCTGTGGGGCGCGTATCAGGTCGGGTTTTAGTGCAGTCATTTCAATTGCCGGTGATTTCCCCGCGATCCCGAGTTGCGGGCTTGAACAAACTGACTACATTGGTTGCTAAGAAAGGTTGCCGAGGGGCGGCCACAGAAGAATTGTCGACAAGGAGTTCCCAAGTGCAGGCACAAGCACGAAGTATTTCCGTCCGGCGGGACGATAGTGTTGGTTTCATGCGGCTGATGTGGCTGGCTTTTGCAGGGATGTTGCTTGTTCTGGCCCAGACCGTCGCTGCGCAGGCGCGGGGCGAAAGCCTGGCGCCGCTCGCTGAGAAGATCAGCCCGGCGGTGGTCAACATCACCACTACAACCCTGATCGAGGGGCAAACGGGCCCCCAGGGGATCGTGCCCGAGGGCTCACCGTTCGAGGATTTCTTTCGCGAGTTTCAGGATCGTAACGGTGACGAAGGCAACCGCCCCCGCCGCAGCAACGCACTGGGTTCGGGGTTTGTAATTTCCGAGGACGGTTACATCGTCACCAACAATCACGTCATCGCCGAAGCTGACGAAATCCTTGTGGAATTCTTCCCCGGCGACGGGCAGCCCAAGAAGGAATTGCCTGCAAAGGTGATCGGCACGGATGAGAAAACTGATATCGCGCTTCTCAAGGTAGAGGCCACGGGCCCGCTGCAATACGTGAAATTCGGTGACAGCGACATTGCGCGCGTTGGCGATTGGGTGATCGCCATGGGCAACCCGCTGGGGCAGGGATTTTCGGTTTCAGCTGGCATTGTCTCGGCTCGGAACCGCGCGCTGAGCGGGTCTTATGACGACTACATCCAGACGGACGCGGCCATCAACCGGGGCAACTCGGGCGGTCCGCTGTTTAACATGGATGGCGAGGTGATCGGCGTGAATACCGCGATCCTGTCGCCCAATGGCGGCTCGATCGGGATTGGCTTCTCGATGGCCTCCAATGTGGTGGTCAAGGTCGTCGACCAACTGCGTGAGTTCGGTGAGACTCGCCGCGGCTGGCTGGGTGTGCGCATTCAGGACGTGACTGAGGATATGGCCGAAGCGATGGGGCTGGACAAACCCGGCGGCGCTTTGATTAGTGACGTGCCGGACGGTCCTGCCAAGGAAGCGGGCCTGCTGGCCGGGGACGTGATCCTAAGCTTTGACGGGGTCGAGGTTGCGGACACCCGCGGTCTGGTCCGTCAGGTGGGTGAAACCACCGTTGGCAAATCGGTCCGCGTGGTGGTCCACCGCGATGGGGGCACCCAGACTGTTCTGGTGACTCTGGGCCGCCGTGAGGACGCAGAGCGCGCCGAGAATGGCGACGAGGAAACGCCGGACGCTCCGGCCGAGGAAAACGCCGATATTCTGGGTCTGACCATTTCGCCGCTGACCGATACGTTGCGCACGGATATGGGGCTGGATGCGGATGCTGACGGGTTGGTCGTGACCGCGGTGGATGAGGCCTCTGAGGCCTTTTCCAAAGGTCTGCGTGCCGGTGACCTGATCACCGAGGCCGGTCAGCAAAAGGTCAGCTCGATTGAAGACCTTGAGGCACGCATGGACGAGGCGCGTGAAGCCGGGCGCAAATCCCTGCTGCTGTTGGTCCGTCGCGGAGGCGAACCCCGTTTCGTAGCTCTGAGCCTTGGCGAGTAAGTAAATCAATCAAAAACGAGAAAAGGCCGGAGCAGATGCTCCGGCCTTTTTTGTGCTGGGAGGTAGTAAGCCACGCACCGAGTAAGGCACGTGGCTCTGATACAGGGAGAGGTCAGTGGACAGATATCGGGGATGATTCTCTGACCTCCTACGGTAACAGTTATGACGATAGGCTTAACGCCATTCGGGGTCTGTGAAGCAGGTCACAAGGGTCAGATAAGGTCGGACTCGGCCAATTCCCGAAGTGCTTCGAAATCCTGGATCATCAGACCACCGCGCGACGCTTCGACCACGTTGTCGCGTTTCCAGGTGGAAATGGTCTTGGAGACCGCCTCCCGCGTAGCCCCTACAAATTCGGCCAGTTCGCTTTGCGAGAGGGTGATCCGCGTGGATGGGTCATCTTGCAGCCCGGAGAGGTGCAATAGCTTGCGGGCCAGGCGGATCGGCATCGGCAGAAAGACCTGCTCGTTCAGTTGCGATCCCATCCATCGCATACGCAGGCCGGCCAGACGGATCAGGTCAACCGCAAGGTCGGGATGTTGCCGGATCTGTTCCATCACATCACCTTGCCGGACCCGCAACACGCGGGACTGTTCGGCGGCCGCGATGGTAGCGGTGCGGGGTCCGCTGTCAAACAGGGCAATCTCGCCAAAAATCTCGCCGGGCCGCATCAGGGTCAGGGACAGTTTGCGGCCGCTCATGGCCAGAAAGGACACTTCGAGCGTGCCTTCAAGGATGGCAAAGAGGGCATCGCCTTCGTCGCCCTGTTCGAACAGAACCTCGCCACGCTCCAGAGAAATTTCGGTCGCCTGCGCGGAAAGCATGGCTTTCAGCCTGTCTGACGCTTCGGACAGAAAGCCAGTGTCTGGGAAAGCCGTCATGAGTTTCGGGTGCTCCGGCTGTGAGTGGTGACACAACTTTCCACAGCTTTGGCGTTTAGCCAAGGATTTTCGTCTGTTTGTTCCAGCCTTACGTATGGGAACAGCGCAAAACTCTGTTATCCCATGGGGCGAGACGGGGGCGCACTTTCTCGCCTATTGGTGGTCGGGATCGTCCATGTAACCTTGCAGCAGATTGAATTGCAGCATCAGAAATACCATCAGCGCGATGGGAAAGCCGAATGTCTCGATCTTGACCCATAGGTCGGTCGACATTGTGCGCCAGACAAATTCGTTGGCCACAGAAAGAACCGCGAAACAGCCACACAGGCGCCGCGTCAGGATCATCCATCCCTCGTGGCGCATTGGCAGCATCTCGTCCAGGACATAGGCGAGGTAGGATTTACCCTGCAGCAGGCCGATGCCCAGCATGATCGAAAAGAAGCCGTAGACCAGTGTGGTCTTCATCTTGAAGAACCGCTCGTCATTGAACCAGGCGGTCAGGCCACCGAAGAAAATGACCATGATTGCGGTGAAAATCTGTATCCGGCTGAGCTTGCCCGTCAGGTACCAGAGGATGCCCATGGCGACCAGCATCAGCGGCACAAACAGGATCGTTGCGACGATGAAGCCGGAATATTCGATGCCACCGATCAGGAAGCTGTCGTCACGCAGGCGCAGGTAGATGAAGAAGAAGGCCAGCGGGGGGCCAAGCTCCAGCACCTGTTTCAGAAACGGATTGATCTCTTTTTTGCCTGTCATAACGGTTTCCTGCTGTTTACCCGCCCATTTCAACTATTACGGCGCCGAGTGCAATCAATGCCATCAGCGCGATCCGTCTTGGCCCTACGGTTTCCTTCAGGACAAGCCAGCCTATGAGGGCGGCAAAAACGGTCGAAGTTTCCCGCAGGACGGCGGCTTCGCCAACCTTGTCGAGCCGTGTGGCCAGCATGATAGCTCCGAAAGACAGAGGCGCGATGATGCCGCCTGCCAACCCGCGCAACATCAGGGGGCCGATGGCCGGGCGGTTGATCATCGCGCGCCATCGGAGGAAGGCGTAGATCGGCATCGCGGCCCCGTCGATCATGAAGAACCAGGCCAGAAAGGTAAACGGGTCTGCGGTGGCACGGATGCCGTAAGCGTCGTAGGTGGTGTAAAGCGCGACGAACAAACCGGTCGCGACCGCCAGTACCAGTGCGATGCCCAGTGTTTCGCGGTTGGTCTCGAGAAACCGGAAATTATAGGCGGCCAACCCGAAAATACCGGCCAGCAGAACGGCTACGCCGAACCATTGGGTGCCAGTGAAGGTTTCTCCGAACAGTAGATAGGCACCGATGACGGTAAAAAGGGGACCGGTGCCACGGACAACCGGGTAGACGACCGTGTATGAGCCCTTGGTATAGGCCATGGCCTGCAGGATTTTATAGGCGATGTGGATTACCCACACCGTTGCAAAAATCGGCCACATATAAGGCTCGGGCCACGGTACCACGAAGAAGGCGAAAGGTGCGGCCAGTAGGCAATAGCTGGCGTCGATGGCACCGCGCGACATCCACGGATCGTGGCGGCCCTTTTGTAGGGCTCCAAAGACCGCATGCAGGAAGGCTGCCATCAGGGCCAGCCCCAGCGCGAGTTGGTGGCCTGCTTCGGTACCTTCGAGTGAGATCAGCCAGTCGCTCAAGTGTCAGGTCTTTGTGCTGGGATGAGGCTGGGGGTTTTCCACCCCCCAGACCCCCGGAGGATACATTTGCCAGATGAAGGGGCGGATCAGCTTTGGTCCAGACCTGTAAGGGCGGCGGCGAACTCTTCGGGGTCGAAGGGGGCGAGGTCGTCGATTTGTTCGCCGACACCGATGGCGTGGATGGGCAGACCAAACTTGTCTGCCAGCGCGACCAATACGCCGCCCTTGGCGGTGCCGTCGAGTTTGGTCATCACGAGGCCCGAGACATCGGCCAGATTGCGGAAGGTTTCCACCTGACTCAGCGCGTTTTGGCCGGTGGTGGCGTCCAGCACCAGCAAAGTGTTGTGAGGCGCGGTTTCGTCGACCTTGCGGATGACGCGGACGATTTTCGCAAGTTCCTCCATCAGGTCGGCGCGGTTTTGCAGACGGCCTGCGGTGTCGATCATCAAAAGGTCAGCGCCATCTTGCTGCGCTTTGGTCAGCGCATCGAAGGCGAGGCTGGCGGGGTCGGACCCTTCGGGGGCAGTCAGAACGGGCACGCCTGCGCGTTCGCCCCAGACCTGCAGTTGTTCAACAGCAGCGGCGCGGAAGGTGTCTCCGGCAGCGATCACGACCTTTTTGCCAGCCGATTTGAACTGGCTGGCCAGTTTGCCGATCGTGGTCGTCTTGCCCGATCCGTTGACGCCAACGACAAGAACCACCTGCGGACGTTTGGGGTAGATGGGCAGGGGTTTGGCCACCGGCTCCATCACGCGGGCGACTTCCTGTGCCAGCAGTTGTTTGATTTCCTGGGTCGAGAGTTTGCGGCCATGGCGCCCCTCGGCCATATTCGCGGTGACGCGCAGGGCAGTATCGACGCCCATATCCGAGGCGATCAGCAGCTCCTCGAGCTGTTCCAGCATGTCGTCGTCCAAGGTGCGGCGCAGGGCGGTCTTGGCTTCACTGCGACCGAACAGACGGCCCAGCACGCCCTTTGCGGGCGCGGCCTCGGGCGGGGGCGGCGCAGGGGTCGGATCGACGGGCGCGGGTTCAGGCACCTCGACGGGCTGCGGTGCTGGTGCGGGTTCCGGCACTTCGGGGACCGGTTGTGGAACTTCCGGAACGGGTTCGGGCTGCGGCTCGGGCTCGGGGATGATTGGGTCAGGCGCGGTTGTTTCCTCGCCGCCATCCTCAACAATAGCCTCAAGCCCCTGTTCGAGGCGGGACGAGGATTTGAACAGCTTGTCCTTGAGCTTTGAGAAAAACGCCATTTTTGGTCTCCGCAGGTGTTCCCCTCACCTAATGCGGATTTGCGGCAGTTGCAAAGGGTCAGAGGAATGCGATCAGCAAACCAGCCTGCGCGACCCAATAGAGCGGCCAGACCAAATAGGGTGTGATCTTTAGGGCCGGGTGGTCTTCGGGCAGCAAGAACTTTTCAGTTGCCAGGATCAGATCGGACGCGATGAAAGCCAGGGCCGCGGGCAGGGCCCAGCGCAAGGCGCCGGTTTCAGGCAGGGCCAGAACGGTAATGCCCATCCCCAGAATGATCGGGATATAGGCCAGAACGGGGATTTTGAGGTCCCCGGCGCGTGGTGCGAGCAGGGTGGCGGCAACGATCCCAAGGATGATGAGCGACCAGAAGATCGCGGGCCGGTCGAAAATCAATGCGGGCTCGCTGGCGGGATGGGTCAGGAACAGCGCGATATAGGCCAGATGTCCGGCGGCAAAGGCCCCGATGCCAGCCATGAAGGTGCTGTCGGTCTCGCGTGACAACAGCGCGTCGCCTAGGGCGCATAAAGCCAGCGCCAGAACCAGCAGAAGTGGAGCGGCTTGTAGCAAGGCGATCCCGGCTAGCAAGGCGACGGAGGCGGTTTTTAGCAGCGACCGCAAGGCGCTAGCGGGGCGTGGTGACAGAGGCAGATAGGCCAGTGCACAAAGACCTGCGAGCCAGAACATTGCGGTTGTCATGAAAACCCCTCCCGTTTTTTAGGCAGCATGTTACGGGTTGTTGGTTCACCTCAACCGGTGACGTTAAGGCAGGTGGTTTTGCGGAAATGGCAATGGCACGGGGCAATCGCATCTGACACAATACGCTCATGTTCAGATACCTAGCGATTCTTCTGCTGCTGCCCGCGTTTTCAGCCTCGGCCCAACCGGCCCTGACGGCATCGGATTTCGATGACTACACGCGCGGGAAAACACTGTTTTACGGTTTTCAGGGAAAGGTTTACGGGGTCGAGCGTTATCTGCCCAACCGCCGCGTCATCTGGTCGTTTCTGGATGGCAATTGCAAGGAAGGCGTCTGGTATGAGCAGGACGAGCAGATCTGTTTCATCTACGAAGATCGTCTGGCCCCGCAATGTTGGGTCTTCACCCGGTCAGGGAACGGTCTGATCGCGCAGTTCGAGGGCGATCCGGCGCAGACGGAACTCTATGAAGCCCAGGATATCGGCGAAGAGATGCTCTGCTACGGGCCTGAGGTAGGGGTGTAGGGCGCACTCAGAAAAGTGAGCCCTGATCTGGCGCGTCCTTTTTCGGGATTTTCTTGGGGGACGGTCGCGGGCCTGTGGCTTGGCCGGTGGACAGCACGCCATCAGCGAACTCGATCTGGAGTGAGCTATGCTCCTCGGCCTGCTTTTTCGTCGTCAGTACCTGATCTTCGGCGCGGACCACGGCATAGCCGCGCTGCAACGTGGCCTTGTAGCTGAGCGTTTCGCGCAGCCGATCCGTCGCGGTCAGCTGTTGCCGCATCCGGTCCATCCGCGTTGTCTGCGCTGCGTTCATCCGCTCGGCCAGCCGGGTGATGGTCTGGCGCTGCACTTCAATCTCACGCTGAATGGGACGCAAGGACAGGCGCGAGGACAGGTTGCGCACCGCTTCCTGACGGCTTGTCACGAGGTTGCGCAGGGTTGATGGGCGCAGATGGGCCGACAGTTTTACCACTTGCAGATGGCGGTTCTGAACGCCGCGCTCCAGCGCTGGAGTCAGGCGATCCGCAATTAAATCAAGACGTTGGCGCGGGGTATTCAATAAGCTGTCAGGTCGCGGCAAGGCGCGGGACAGGTCGCGCAACCGTTGGGATCGCCGTTGCACAGCATCCGTCGCAGCGCGGGACAGGCGCGCGCCTTGTTCGCCGGTCCAGGCCAGCAGCTCCATCCGTACGGGCACGGCCAGCTCGGCAGCGGCGGTCGGTGTTGGTGCACGACGGTCGGAAACATAGTCGATCAGGGTTGTGTCCGTTTCGTGCCCGACGGCTGAAATCAACGGGATATCCGAGTCCGCCGCAGCACGCGCGACGATTTCTTCATTGAAACCCCACAGGTCTTCGATCGATCCACCGCCCCGGGCGACGATGATCAGGTCCGGGCGTGGTAGGGCTCCGCCGGGGGTCAGTTGGTTGAAGCCCTTGATCGCGTTCGCAACTTCGGGGGCGCAGTTCGATCCCTGAACTGCCACCGGCCAGATTAGAACCTTGCGCGGAAAGCGGTCGCGCAGGCGGTGCAAAATGTCCCGGATCACTGCCCCCGAAGGCGAGGTCACCACGCCGATGATCTGCGGCAGGTAGGGCAGAGGCTTCTTGCGTTCGGGAGCAAACAGCCCTTCGGCCTCAAGCTGTTTCTTGCGTTTCTCCAGCAGCGCCATCAGCGCGCCTTGCCCGGCAACCGCGACCTCATCGACGTTCAGATTGTATTTCGATTGCGCGCCAAAGGCGGTCAGCCGACCGGTGACAACAACCTCAAGCCCTTCTTCCGGCACAACTGACAGGCCTGAAATCTGACCTTTCCAGGTAGTGCAGGCCAGAACGTTCCGGTCGTCCTTGATGTCATAATACAGATGCCCCGAGCGCGCTTTGAATATACGTCCAACCTCTCCGCGCACGCGGATTCGCCCAAACGTGCCTTCGAGCGTCCGTTTCACCTCGCCCGAGATGTCCGAAACTGTGTATTCAGGGGTGTTTTGGCCGGGAATAGGGTCGTCTAGCAGGTCGGACATTTCAGCGCCTTGTGTCAAATGCCCGCCCAGCTTAGAACGCCCGCAAGGCGAGGCCAAGCAGATCGGAGAGCAGTCATGAATATCCTCATTCTCGGCAGTGGTGGGCGGGAACACAGCCTGGCCTGGGCGGTGATGCAGAACCCCAAATGTGACCGTCTGATCGTGGCTCCGGGCAATGCCGGGATCGCGCAGATCGCGGAGTGCGCCGCGCTGGATATCGAAAACGGCGGGGCCGTTGTCAGTTTTGCCGAAGCAAACGCGATTGATTTCGTGATCGTTGGCCCCGAGGCCCCCCTGGCCGCCGGAGTGGCGGATCGTCTGCGCGAGGCGGGTGTGCTGGTGTTTGGCCCTTCGGCAGCAGCGGCACAGTTGGAGGCCTCAAAGAGCTTCACCAAAGAGATTTGCGATGCGTCCGGTGCTCCAACGGCGGCTTACGCGCGGTTCACCGAGGCCGAACCAGCCAAGGACTACATCCGTGCGCAAGGTGCCCCGATTGTGGTCAAAGCCGACGGTCTGGCTGCGGGCAAAGGCGTGATCGTGGCGATGGATGAGCAAACCGCGCTGGACGCCATCGACGACATGTTCGGCGGCGCCTTTGGTGGCGCTGGCGCCGAGGTTGTCATCGAAGAATTCATGGAGGGTGAAGAGGCGTCGCTTTTTGTGTTGTGCGATGGCGAGGACATCCTGTCCGTTGGTACTGCGCAGGACCACAAGCGGGTGGGTGAGGGTGATACCGGCCTGAACACCGGCGGCATGGGTGCTTATTCCCCGGCTCCAGTTCTTAGTGCCGAGATTGAAGCCCGCGCGATGGAAGAGATCATCAAGCCCACCGTGGCCGAGATGAAACGGCGCGGGATGCCGTTTCAGGGTGTTCTCTATGCCGGTCTGATGATCAAGGACGGCCTGCCGCGTCTGGTGGAATACAACGTGCGCTTTGGCGATCCCGAGTGCCAGGTTTTGATGATGCGCCTTGGCGCGCAGGCGATGGACCTGATGCACGCCGCTGCCGAAGGCCGGCTGGGCGAGGCTCGCGTGAACTGGGCGGATGACCACGCCCTGACCATTGTGATGGCGGCAAATGGGTATCCGGGTTCGTATGAGAAGGGCAGTGTGATCAAAGGATTGGAGGACCTGCCCGAGGATAGCGGGAACATGGTGTTCCACGCCGGAACCAAAGCTGCGGACGGGCAGGTGCTGGCCTCGGGTGGTCGTGTTCTGAACGTCACCGCGCGGGGTGAGACACTGCAGGAGGCGCGGGATCGGGCCTATGCAATGGTGGACGGTATCGACTGGCCCGATGGGTTCTTCCGTCGCGACATCGGCTGGCGGGCGCTTTGATCCCAAAGCCTCCCGCGCCCTGACGTTGCATCAAAGATGCAACGCCAAAGGCCTTGGGCCGGGCAGCCCGCTGGTGCGGGCTACGGTTGGGTCTAGTGTGTGCAGGTCAAAACCTGTTTCATTGCTTTGCGGCTAAACGGGGATAACGTCCGCGTTCCCCAACCTTTTTCATGTCTGATGCTGACGATCTGTTGCCAGTCGGCGCTGACGACGATCATTTCGGGGCCGGTGCCGCAATCTCTGATCCCGCCAGTGATGAAGTCGTCACCGATCTTGTGGTTGGTCAGGCCGGGCAGGGTAGCGATCTCGGCCAGGTCACCATCCTTGAAACGCCAAATGCGCAGGGTCTTGGCCAGATGTGGCCGGTCGACATAGGCGATTTCCACAAAGCCGTCGCTATCCAGATCAGCCGCTCCAATCGGGGCCAGCCAGCGAAAGCGGGTGCCGATATGAGGCGTGGCGGCAATTTTCCTTCCGCCACTGTCATAGATCGCCAGTTGAGCGCCTGTTCGATTGTGGGATTCGACGACGATGACCTCTGGTTTGCCATCCAAGTCCATATCTGCCAGCCTTGGAGCCAGGTCTTCAAACACCCGATCTGAGGGCAGCCGGATGGTGAGCGTGCCGCCTTGGACCGTCAATTCCAGCGCGCCGTACTCGACGTTATCGCCCAGGACACCATGAGCGTAGCGTGTGGTGGGTTCTGTAAAGCGGGCGCTTGTGATTGTTTTGGCAACCGCAGGAACTCCTCCGGCCAGCCACAGGCACATCGCCAGCAGCGCGCCGCGTGCCCGACATTGCCACAGGCGGGCGGGCAGGCGCGGCGCTTTGGAGATCATCAGATCTGTTTTTCGGGCATCTGTACGACCAGACCGTCCAGCTCATCCGTGACCTTGATCTGACAGGTCAGGCGCGAGCGGGCGGGGTCGGGCTCGTAGGCAAAGTCCAGCATGTCTTCTTCCATGTCGTCCTTGGCCGGAACTTTCTCGACCCAGTCGGGGTGGAGGTAGACATGGCAGGTCGAGCAGGCGCAGGCGCCGCCGCAATCGGCCTCGATGCCGGGGATGTTGTTGTCACGGGCGCCTTCCATGACAGTCAGCCCATTGGCGACCTCGACTGTATGTTCGGTACCGCTGTGCTCGACATAGGTGATCTTTGCCATTGCGTGCGTCTTCCTTTTTCGATTGTCGAATTCTTCCTTAGTGAAGGCAATTAGGTCTTTCCAGCCTCATTTGCGACTCATCGCGCCGCGACTGGACTTTCCTGCTGTATGTTCTATCTTTGTTCTTATGCTTGTTGCCCCTGTTCGCCCTGCGGTTTCAAACCGGGACTGGCCGCGCCCGCCTGCCTGTCTGCCCTCTGACCGGCTGGACGACCCGCCCGAGGGCGCGCGCGTTGCCGTGGCCGGACTGGTGATCCTGCGGCAGAGGCCGGGGACGGCCAAAGGGGTGATCTTCCTGACGCTTGAGGATGAGACCGGGATCGTAAACGTGGTGGTCTGGCGCAAGATCTACGAACAATTCCGCCGCGCGGTGATCTCAGGGCGGTTGCTGAAGGTCACCGGTCGCATGCAGCGGGCGCATTCGGTGACCCATGTGATCGCGGAAGAGATCGAGGATATCTCGGGGATGCTGGACATGTTGCTGCAGCGCTAGGGGCGCTAACGACACACAGCGCCACTGCGACGGCGCGCCGTATCAAAATGGAAATGTCCCTTGTGATAGCGGTCCGCGTCGGGGCCGAGCACCGTGCCAAACAAACCGCAGGCACCGGTGTGAAGTTCGCGCAAAACGTCGCTGGTCTCTTCGTCCTCCCAGCCATCAAGAACAGTAATCACGGTGCCATCCATCAGTATAAAGGAGGAAATATCAATCGCGCGGCCACGCGCATGTTCCGATATTCGCGCACGCGGTTGATTGTTCTGTGTCTTGCACGCATAGTGGCCTGCCAGCCGCAACCCTTTCAGGCCGCCCCCCCGATCCGCAAAGGCTGGTTTAGCCGTATTCTCCAGCCATGTTTTCAGCGTAATGGCCGTCTCGCAATCCATCAGCGCCAACTGGCTAAGAAAGACGTCAGACACCATGCGGAGGCGGACAGGCTCGGCAATGCCGCATCCCAGAAACTTCCCTGCAAAAGGTTTGCGGTTTTCGCCGAGAATGGTCCAGTCGCCACACACGGCGCCGCGTTGACGCATACGTTCCCGTCCGGCTTCAATCTGACGGAATTTGCAGGGGCGCACTCGTGGTCTGGGGGAAACTGTCAATTCCTGTTTGGGAGGCGCAACGGCTTCTTCCTCTATGAGCACATCCAGTTCGACGGGCGGTTCATATGCCACCAGTTCTTGAGCCTCTGCAGGGTCTTCGCAATCCGGTGCGGCACTCGCCGTGACCGCACATAAAACAAACATAAGGGCCAATACTCGCATAAAAAACTCGTTCCCCTTCAGTCCATTGCATCCTGACCGGCCTCAATACATTTGCGCGAAGCGCATCGAGCGGGCTGCGTAAAATCCTTTTCCTATTCAAAGTCAGAGTATAGCAGGGTTTTCCTATCGCTTGAACAGATTGCTCTGTGCCTGCTTGCCCCGGTTGTCCGAACGCAACTCGGCATGCAGCGCGCGGCCGGCTTGAACCGCCGGGCGGGCGCTGACCATATCCAGCCAGCGGGCAAAGTGGGGCTTGTCCTCCAGCACCTGCTGCTGGCCTTCCCACAGGCTGGCCCAGCCCCAGATTGACATATCGGCGATGGAGTAGAAATCGCCCGCGACGTATTCGTTCTCGGCCAGTCGCCGGTCGAGCACACCGTACAGGCGCCCGACCTCGGCGCGGTAGCGGTCTTGGGCGTAGGGCAGGTCCTGCGGCGGGTCCAGTTGAGGGGCGTATTTCAGGAAGTGGTGCGCCTGACCGGCCATCGGGCCAACGCCGCCCATCTGCCACATCAGCCATTCTTCAACAGCGATCCGGTCACGCTCGGTTTTGCCATAAAACCGCCCGGTCTTGCGGGCCAGATACATCAGGATCGCGCCGCTTTCAAAGACCGAGACCGGTGCGCCATCCGGGCCATCGGGGTCAACGATGGCGGGCATCCGGTTATTGGGTGAAATCTTCAGGAACTCGGTCTCGAACTGGTCACCCTTGCCGATGTTGATCAGATGGGTGATATAGGGCAGATCCATCTCTTCCAGTGCGATGGATGCCTTCCAGCCGTTTGGCGTGGGCCAGAAATACAGATCGATCATGATGTCTCCTCAGCTTGAAGAGATAATGAGGCTTTCTGTGCAAACGGCAAGAGAGCTTTGGGACGGGGCAGCGCAAAAAGCCGTGACCAGCGGCGGGATGATGACTTTGGGATGCCATTGCGCAGCAACGATAGGCTCAAACGGTCCTCGCTGCGCAGCAGGGCATTATAGACGCGCAGCACACCGGGGCGAGTATAGCTGGACCAGTGGCAAATGCGGCGCTGCGGGTCTCCGACCGGAAAGATCACACGCGACAGATGGTCTAGCGTATGGGCGCAATCGAGCTGTAGCGTGACCGCGTTTGGAGCCTGCAAGCCGACGCCGATGCTGCGGTCGCCGTGCTGTGGCGGTTGGATCATCCATTCATACAGAAAGTCGAACAGGTCGTTTTCGCGGCTGGTCACATTGATGAACTCGGCCATCTTGCCTGCGGGCGTGTCCAACGCACCCAGCGTGCGGCTTTGGTACACGGCCCCGGACATCGAGATGATGCGGTTCAGTGAGCCGGGCACGACGTGGTGCAGGGCCTCTAGCGCCAATTCAGTGCCCATCGAATGCCCGATGAAGTGAATGGGTCGTTTCGGGTTCAGAAAGTGCAGTTCCTGGATCAGCCCTGCCAAAGCGCGCCCCGCCTCAACCGCGCGGCGGCGAACGGCCCAGAGCGGCCCCTGTGCGTTCCAGCCGAACGCGATGCCCAGACCCTCGTCTTCAAAGCCCGACCCGAACCCCAGTTGTTGCGGCCAGCTTGGGCAATGCCAGGGCATCGGCGTGGGGTGCAGCGAAAGAATATGTCGGTGCGGGCACGCTTTGGCATCATCGGGGCGATACTTGTACCCGTGGGTCATGATGATGACCGGCCCCTGGCTATCGCGCGTTTGCCGCAAGGTTCCAAGCGGAGATCGCGGGCTGCGGTGCAGGGCGAACGTGTCGCCGATGGCATTGATCCTGATTACTGGCATTGTTCTGCCTCACACAAGATGTTGTGGTGCTCGTGTGACACAACGCTATGACGCTTTGGTGAATGGGCGGTTACAGAACCGTGACGATACCGTTGCAAGGGTTGACGCGTCCGCAACTGCGGCGTAAGGGCAACGATACTACGTGGCGATTTGTTACCGGATTGCGGGCCACGCTAAACAACACCGCTAAAAGGTCAGGATGAAAGGCCCCTTTCGCTTGACCGCGTCTGGGGTTTTTTTGATGCCCTTGCCAGGCAAGGGTCGAGAGGAATGACATGAGCGAGAGCTGGAATAAACGCACCCAAGCCGTCCATGGCGGCATCCGTCGCAGCCAATATAACGAGGTGTCCGAGGCGATCTTTCTGACGCAGGGCTTCGTCTATGAAAACGCCGAGCAGGCCGAGGCGCGGTTTATCGAGACCGGCCCGGATGAGTTCATCTATGCCCGCTACGGCAACCCGACCGTGTCGATGTTCGAACAACGTATCGCGGCGCTGGAAGGGGGCGAAGACGCTTTCGCCGCTGCGTCCGGCATGGCGGCGGTCAACGGTGCGCTGACCTCGATCCTGAAGGCGGGCGACCACGTTGTGTCCGCCAAGGCCCTGTTCGGGTCGTGCCTGTACATTCTGGAAAACATCCTGACCCGCTATGGGGTCGAGGTCACCTTTGTCGACGGCACCGATCTGGACGAGTGGAAGGCGGCAATCCGGCCGGACACCAAGGCAGTGTTTTTTGAATCCATGTCGAACCCGACGCTCGAGATGATCGACATCGCCGCCGTTTCGAAACTTGCGCATGAGGTCGGGGCGCTGGTGGTGGTGGACAACGTCTTTTCCACCCCGGTCTTTTCGCGCGCGATCGAGCAGGGCGCTGATGTGGTCGTCTATTCCGCGACCAAGCACATCGACGGGCAGGGGCGTGCGCTTGGCGGCGTTGTTATCGGCACCAAGGATTACATCCGTGGCACGCTTGAACCCTATATGAAGCATACCGGCGGTGCGCTCAGCCCGTTCAATGCCTGGATAATGCTCAAGGGTCTGGAAACGATGGCTTTGCGGGTCAACGCGCAGGCTGAGACGGCGCAGACCGTGGCTGAGGCGCTGGAAGGTCACCCCGCGTTGGAACGCACCCTTTATCCGGGGCTGAAAACCCACGCGCAGAATGCGCTGGTTCAGGCGCAGCTGGGCGGCAAGGGCGGTACGGTACTGTCGCTGGACATCAAGGGCGGCAAGGACGCGGCGTTTGCATTCCTGAATGCACTGACGATTCCGGTGATTTCGAACAATCTGGGTGATGCCAAGTCGATTGCGACGCACCCGGCCACCACGACGCATCAGCGGCTGAGCGATGAGCAGAAGGATGAGCTGGGCATCACGCCGGGTCTGATCCGCCTGTCCATCGGTCTTGAGGATGCAGGCGACTTGCTTGCCGATATCAGCCGCGCATTGGACGTTTCTCAACAATAACGGCGCCTAATTGCCTGTTACAGCCGTTTCGAGCTTGACGATGAGGGGCACAAATCACGTGCCCCTCACGTAAATTCGATCCGGGCTGTGTTTCGGCGCGTATACAGTTACACTGGAAAACGCGCCGAACCTGTATATAGTCCGGCGACCAACCCGAGGAACCCCGATCGATGAACGTGCACCCCCGCAGCATTGATGACGCACCTGACCATGATGAGGCCGCCGCCGCGCTGAAAACGCTGCGCAAATGGGCCGAAACCGCAACCGAGGCCGAGATCAGCCAGCTCGATCCGGCGATTGCGCGTTTGGTGCCGGGACTGGTCCCTGTGAACTACCCGTCACTGTCGCGGGACTATCCGGAAGATTTTCGGGTCGATGATGCCTATCGCGCAACTTTGCCCGATCTTCAGAACGGCCCGTCCAGTCTGATCCGCGGGGCAAAACAGCAGATTCAGCATGTGGGGATTTCGAATTTTCGCCTGCCAATACGGTTCCACCGCAAGCATGGCGACGACTTGACGTTGGAAACATCCGTTACGGGTACGGTCAGCCTTGAGGCTGAAAAGAAGGGCATCAACATGTCCCGGATCATGCGCTCGTTCTATAAACATGCCGAGCGCACGTTCAGCTTTGAGGTCATGGAAGCTGCGCTGAATGACTATATGACCGACTTGGACAGCTTTGATGCGCGTATCCAGATGCGGTTTTCCTACCCGGACCGCGTGAAAAGCCTGCGCTCGGGTCTGGAGGGATACCAGTATTACGACATCGCGCTGGAGTTGGTTGAACAGAACGGCGTGCGCCAGAAGATCATGCATCTGGATTATGTCTATTCCTCGACCTGTCCGTGCTCGTTGGAGCTGAGCGAACATGCGCGGTCCACGCGCGGACAGTTGGCGACGCCTCATTCTCAGCGCTCGGTCGCGCGCATCTCGGTGGTTGTCGATTGCGACGCGGATTGTCTGTGGTTCGAGGACCTGATCGCGCTTTGCCGTCGTGCTGTACCGACGGAAACCCAGGTGATGGTCAAGCGTGAGGATGAACAAGCATTTGCCGAACTGAATGCGGCCAACCCTATCTTTGTCGAGGACGCCGCCCGTTTGTTCTGCGCCGAGCTTCAGGCCGATCACCATGTCGGAGATTTCCGCGTTGTGGCCAGCCATCAGGAAAGCCTGCACAGCCATGATGCGGTGTCGGTTCTGACCGAAGGCCCGACTTTTGTTTCGGCCAGCTTGGACCCGCGCCTGTTCTCGACCCTCTTCCATATTGGGTAACTGCGTGGGGCTCTTGAAGTCTCAAAATTAGACAAAATGGCGAACTTTCGCCGCATCGCAGCAAAAATTGCTGCAGTCGCTCTTTCTTTGACGTAGAGTAAGGGGGATTGCAGCCGTGGCGTACGCGCTTGCCAGCCGTTTCGCCACACTGAAAGGAAGCCGAGACGTGAGACGCCCCGGGACTTCAAACCTTGGCAATCCGCCCCAGACGTCAGGGCGGAGCAGGGTGCTTCTTCCCTTTGAAGGTTGCATCGCTTTCACAGGAGAAATGACTAATGAATCCGATTACCCAGCCGCTGGAGTTTCAGGCGGCGGCCATTCGTATGGCCGGCTACGCGGTTAGCAACCAACTGAAGATCATGCAAATTCTGGCCACGTCGGCCATGGAGCTGCCGTTTGCACCGGTACATGCTCTGCACATCTCGTCCGCGCAACCGGCGCCGACGACTGCGAAACCGGAATTCAAGTCCAAAGCGGCGGCAGCTAAGTCTAAACCGGCGGCGACTCCGAAGGCCAAGCCGGTCGCGCGCGACAAAGCGGCGGTTACGCCCAAGGCCGAATCGCCCAAACCTGCCCTCGCCAAAAAGACGGCTTCTGCAGCGAAGAAAACTGCCGCTGCGCCCAAGGCAACGGCTGCTCCGGCGGCATCCAAGCCTGCGAATGCAGCAAAACCACAAGAGGCCAAACCCGCAACCGCACCCAAGCCCGTCGCGGCAAAACCGGCTACCAAACCCGCAGCGCCCAAGGCTCCGGCGAAAGCGGCGGCATCTAAAACTGCGGCCCCAAAGCCCGAGGTGAAGACCGCAGCGCCCCGACCGGCGGCCAGACCCTCAGCGAAAAAGGCTCCGGCGAAACCTGCGGCGCCCAAAGCGGCCACCAAGCCAGCGGCTCCGAAGGTACAGGCAGCAAAAACCGCAGCCCCAAAGGCTGAGGTCGCCAAGCCGGTTGCACCTGCCGTAAAACCGGAGGCACCTGCTGTCAAAGCCGCTGCAGCTGTTGCCAAACCAGTCGCCCCTCAGGCACAGGCCAAACCGGTCGCACCCAAGGCCGAAGCGGCCACGCCCGCAGCGCCCCAACGCCGGACGCGCGCGCCTTCGAAACCGCCCGCGATGCCCACACCCGTCAGCAAAACCGACGAGTAAACGGGACATCCGCTTGACACGGTCGTGCAGGCGCGCCAACGCTGCGCCTCATGACGGACATGCGCCCGGTTGGATATGTGATTGGCCTGTTGGTCGCCATTCTTGGGGCGACCATGATGCTGCCCATGCTTGCGGATCTCATCGAAGGTCGGGGCGAGTGGCACGTATTTCTGGAAAGCGGCGTCATCACCATGCTGACGGGCGTAGTCCTGTCCATCAGCTGCTCGAACGGGGTGGGCGAAGGTCTGACGATCCGTCAGACCTTTTTGCTGACCACCGGCGTCTGGGTGGCGCTGCCGCTATTCGGTGCCATCCCTTTTTTGTTCGGTGAGACCGAACTGCGCTTTGTCGATGCTTATTTCGAGGCTATGTCGGGCCTGACCACCACCGGTTCGACCGTTTTATCCGGCTTGGATAATCTGCCACAGGGTTTGCTGTTATGGCGCGGCCTGCTGCAATGGCTGGGCGGGATCGGTATCATCGTTGTCGCCATGGTGTTCCTGCCCGAGCTTCGGGTTGGTGGTATGCAAATCTTCCGCTCGGAAGGGTTTGAAACCATGGGAAAAATCCTGCCGCGCGCGCAAGAGATTGCGGGCCAGATTTCCCTGATCTACGTCTTTCTGACCTTCGTCTGCGCCCTGGTTTACGCTGCTCTGGGGATGAGCTTTTTTGATGCCGTTGTGCACGCAATGACGACCATCGCCACGGGTGGGTTCGCGAACTACGATTCCTCCTTTGCAGTGTTTTCGGGACCAACCGAATACGCGGCTGCGGTCTTCATGATCCTCGCGGCCCTGCCGTTCGTGCGCTACGTTCAGTTCGCCAATGGCAATACGAATTCTCTTTGGCAGGATAGCCAGATCAAGACCTTTCTGGCGACGATCCTGGTTCTGGTCGCAGTCATGGCGATATTCTTGGTCTCGGTCTTTCCGCACCATTGGGAGCAGGCGTTCCGCGAGTCGCTGTTCAACATCACCTCGATCATTTCCGGTACGGGCTATGCCAGCGTCAACTATATGACCTGGGGCAATTTCCCGGTGATGCTGTTCTTTCTGATCGGGCTGATCGGGGGATGCGCGGGTTCGACCGCCTGTTCGATCAAGATCTTCCGCTATCAGCTGTTGTTTGCCTCGATCAAAACTCAGATTAGCCGTATCCGGTCGCCGCACGGTGTGTTCAACCCGCGGTATGACGGACGCACGATCGGGCCAGATGTTCTGAGCTCGGTCATGAGCTTTTTCATGTTCTTCGTGCTCTCGATGGGCGTACTGGCCTGGGCGCTGGCGCTGACGGGTCTGGACTTCATCACCTCCGTCTCGGGCGCGGCGACGGCGCTCGCCAATGTCGGGCCGGGGCTAGGGGATCAGATCGGTCCCGCGGGCAACTTTGCTGGGCTGAGCGACACGGCCAAGTGGTTGTTGTCCATCGGTATGTTGGTCGGGCGGCTCGAGCTGCTGGCTGTCTACGCGCTGTTTACTGTCCAATTCTGGAGAAGCTGATGAAAAGACCTCTGGGTGCCCAGATTTCGCATATGTTGAAAGACAGGGGCGTTGACGTGATTTTCGGCATTCCCGGCGTTCACAATCAGGAAATGTATCGGGGTATCGAAGAAGCGGGCATCACGCATGTTCTGGCCCGGCACGAGCAGGGGGCCGGGTTCATGGCCGATGGTTATGCCCGCGCTACTAGAAAACCCGGCGTGGCCTATGTGATCACCGGGCCGGGGCTGTGCAATATCATGACGCCGATGGGGCAGGCCTATACGGATTCTGTGCCGATGCTGGTGATGTCGTCCTGTTTGGACGAGACGGACGCGGTGCAGGGCCAGTTGCACCAGATGAAGGATCAACGCGCTGCCGCTGAAACCGTTACGGATTGGTCCCGTCAGGCCAACACCGCACAGGCGGCTTATAGGTTGGTCGAGCGTGCGTTTGAGGAATTCGAACTCACGCGCCCGCGCCCCAAGCATATTCAGGTGCCGATTGCCCAGCTTGAGGCCGAGGTTGATCCGGCACCCTTTCCCAACCAGCCCGGGTTGCGGTCCAAGGTGGTGCCACCTGATCTGGCGCCGCTCATGTCCTTGCTGAATATCTCGCGGCGGCCGCTGTTCATTCTGGGGGGCGGGGCGAGGTCCAATCTGTGGCGTCAGATACTGACCCAGTTGGGGGCCGCCTGTTTCACCACCTATGCCGGGCGCGGGATGGCCGGGTTAGGCTATGCGCTGGATTTCGGGGCCACGCTGCCGCGACCGGGCAGTGCCGATGTGATCGGTTCGGCTGATCTTGTCGTCGCAGTCGGGTCAGAGTTGGGTGAGGTTGACCTGTGGCGCGACACGCTGGGGCATACCTCTCATCTGGTGCGGGTCGATCTTGATCCGCAGGTTCTGTCCGACCGTCACCGCGCAGGGATCAAGCTGCAGGTCGATGGCGAAAGCTTTGCCCATGCTCTCTGGGCTGCGATTGACGCCGTGAAACCGGCGACGGGCTGGAGACCCGAAGAGGTCGCCGAGGCCCGCAAACGCTGGCGCGCCGAATCCGATGCCGAACGTCCCGGGATCGTGCCGGTGCTGGATGCTTTGCGCGAGGCAATGCCGGCTGACACAATGATCTATTCCGACATGACTCAGTTTGCCTATGTCGCGAAAGAGGTCTGGGACATGGCCTACCCCTATCACTGGCACCACCCGACCGGGTTCGGCACACTGGGTTATGCGCTGCCTGCCGGGATCGGCGGCGCGGTTGCGCGTAGGGGTAAACCTACGGCCGTGATCGCGGGGGATTATGGGTTTCATTACACGATGATGGAGCTTGGTGCGGCGGTCGAGTTGGGCCTGTCTCTGCCCATCATCCTGTGGGACAACGCCAAGCTGAAAGAGATCGAAGACAGCATGGTTCGCGGCCAGATTGCCCCCAACGCAGTGGTGGCCCGCAATCCCGATTTCTGCAAATTGGCCGAGGCCTTCGGGGCCTTGTCCGCCGCTCCAGGTAATCTGGAAGAGATGCAGGCTGCCGTGCAAGCCGCGTTTCACGCCCCGGTTCCGACGTTGATCCGGGTGACGCCCGATATCGCCTAAACAAAAAACGCCGCCCGAAGGGGCGGCGTTCTTGGTTCTTCAGATCAGTTTAGTCCCAGCAATGCACCAGAACGGTCATTCCGTTGGCTCGTCGGCTGAGTTCATTGGGTGAGATTTCCGCCGTGGACTGAGCGGGCTGACCAGACACGCCAGCCTTTTCCAAAGCTTCGTTCAAGCGGTCCGTCGTTGCCGCCAGACTGACCGAAGCGGGAAGGGTGCGCCCCTCGGACGGGGTGGGCAGCAGCATACCGACAACCTGTCCATTGTCGTCGAAGACCGGGCCGCCCGCATCGCCGGGTTGCGCCGCCAATGCAAGGCGCTTCACACCGTCCTCACCATCCAGGCCCCGCACATCAGTGATCTGGCCATAGGTCAGTGTCGGTGCACCCAACGCGCCTTCATACGAGAAACCCGAGACAGCGACATCGGACTGAATGCGCGGCTTGTCGGCGCTGAACTCGGCGATGCTGATCGGCGCAAGGCTGCGGCGGGGGCGCAGAACAGCGACTCCAAGATCTGGGTCTGCCCAGGCCACCTGAACCTCCTGATCGTCGTTCAGGGTGATGCGGGTGCAGCTGTCCGTTGCCTCGGAAACGGTCAGAACCGTGCCGTTTGCGTCGGTGAAGAAGCCGGACCGGGACAGGCGCGGTTTACGCACTTGCAGACCCGATACCAGATCGATCCGCTGATCGGCATCCGCGCCCGCACCGGCATCCAGTACGGCGTCGTTGGTGGTGAAGCTGGCCTTGATCGCGGCCAGAATCCGCGCGCGGCGGGCCTCATCGCCTTCGGGCCAGACCAGAGTAAAGCCCTTGATCTGATCGTCTTTCAGCGCCGCTTCGGTGTACGACACGATCCCGTTGCCGCGACCCTCCAGCGTGAAACGGTCACCGCGCAGCTGTCGCGGGCCGTCCAGAGGCACGATCTCCAGCGATTGCATCACTTCATACAATGCCCGCAGGGTGGATTTGTTGCCCTTCTGGCTGATCAGCAATGCCTTGGCGTTCAGATCGGTTGTGCCGTTGAAATGCGCAAAGGGGGCCTCATAACGGTCAAAGGCGATGACACCCAGCGGCAGGTCCAGATCGATGCCCGCCTGCGTGTCCGAATAGCGCTCTATCCCGACACTGATCAGCGGCGCGTTGTAGCCGTCCATCAGCACCTTGCGCTGCGCCGTGGTCAGAACTCCGGTGGGCTCATAGCCATTGAAGCTCTGCCAGTCACCCATTGAACGCCGGGTCCCTGCACCAAACGCTCCATCGATGGTCGAGTTATAAAACCCGGCGGCTTGCAAGGCGGTTTGCAGATCCTTGCGTTCTTGCGCGGTCAAAGCGCGTTCGGATTGCAGTGCCTGCGACCGCGTCTCATCCGAGGGCTGTGGGGTCAGCCCGGCGGTGGATTGATCCGGCTGTGGTGTCGGCTCGACCGGTGGAGTTACCGCGCTTTGGCCTTGAGAGCTTGAACCAACGGGCCAGAATTGCTGAGCCAGAGAATTCGAGAACGCGATGTAGCTGTCAGCGGGGATCTGCCCCTCGGCCCGGTAAACGCGCAGAACCTGCTCAGCATCGTTGCGCAAATATGGCCCGATAACAATGGCATACCAGCCAGAGTTCAGGCGGTACCCGTTCACGTCGGGCAGAACGTTCGCATAGGCCTGCGCGCGTTCCTGCGCCTGGCGCAGCGTCGGGCGGGCTTCGACCTGCACCCAAACGCCTGCCTCCTGCTGTGCAAAAACGGCGCGCGCGCCGAAGAGAAATAGAAACAAAATTGCAGTGATTACTCGTGTCATAGTCTGCCCGTGTCCGCGGTGTTTTAGCTTTGCCGCAGATTACGCGAATAGCAGCAGGGAAAGCCATGCCCGGAATACGGGGAATTTCCAGTGTGGCGGTGCAGTGACAGCAGCGTGGGCATTGGCCCGTTGACGCCCCTTGGCCCCTTGCATAGGAAGGACAAAACCGACCGGAACCGGGCGCGGATGTGCCCAAAGGGAATGTCATGACCGAACCGTCCAGCGCACCACGTTCATTTCAGGAAATTATCCTGCGCCTTCAGACCTATTGGGCCTCGAAGGGCTGCGCCATCCTGCAGCCTTACGACATGGAAGTTGGGGCAGGGACGTTCCACCCGGCGACCACTTTGCGCGCTTTGGGGTCAAAGGCATGGGCTGCGGCCTATGTTCAGCCGTCGCGTCGTCCGACCGATGGGCGGTATGGTGAGAACCCGAACCGGTTGCAGCACTATTATCAGTATCAGGTGCTGATCAAACCCAGCCCGCCGGACCTGCAGGACCTGTATCTGGGTAGCCTCGAGGCTATCGGTATCGACATGAACCTGCATGACATCCGGTTTGTCGAGGATGACTGGGAAAGCCCAACGCTGGGCGCCTGGGGCCTGGGCTGGGAGGTCTGGTGTGACGGTATGGAAGTCAGCCAGTTCACCTATTTCCAGCAGGTCGGCGGCCATGACTGCGCGCCGGTTTCGGGCGAGTTGACCTATGGCCTGGAACGGTTGGCCATGTATGTGCTGGGCATCGACCACGTGATGGATATGCCGTTCAACGATCCTCAGTCACCCAGCCCGCTTACCTATGGCGAAATCTTCAAGCAGACCGAAGAGGAATACGCCCGCTGGAACTTTGACGTGGCCAACACCGAAGTTCTGCTGCGCCACTTCGAAGAGGCCGAAGCCGAATGTGCCGCCATTCTGGCGCAGGAACATGACGACCCCAAAACGGCTAAACGCATCGTCATGGCGCACCCCGCCTATGATCAGTGCATCAAGGCCAGCCACGTATTCAACCTGTTGGACGCGCGAGGCGTGATCTCGGTTACCGAGCGTCAGGCTTATATCGGACGGGTTCGGGCGCTGGCCAAACAATGCGCGGATGCGTTCCTGCTGACCGAGGCTGCTGGGTTTGAGGCCTGATGAGGCGTTCAGGCCAATCCGGGCAACAGCACTTTCAGGCCATCTGCGATCATGCCGATTGCGATGGCCGACAGGATCATGCCCATGAAGCGGCTCATGATCACGCGGGCATTGGCCGACAATCGCTTGGCCAAGGCAGACGCATTCCAGAACGTGATGAACAGCAGAAACAGAACGGCCAGAAAGACGCCTGCGTAGATAATGGTGTCCATCGGCTTGGAAATGTGGTGCGCGTAAAGGATCAGAGTCGTGATCGTGCCGGGCCCAACCAGAATAGGGAAGGCCAGCGGGTAGAAGGCAACCGTGGCGGGTTCGGGGTAGGCTTGCTTTTCCCCTTCGGTCCCGTGATGCGTGGTGCTTTCCTTGCCGCTCAGCATGTTCAAGCCGATCATCAGAACGACCAGACCGCCAGCTACACGCAGATCGTCCACGCTGATCCCGAACAGGCCCAGCGTCTGGTTGCCTATCGCCGCGAATGCACCGCCAAGGATCAGGCAGTACGTCGCCGTCTTCGCCGCCACCTTGCGCTGGTCGGCAGGGGTCAGGCCGTCGGTGACGCTCAGGAAAACGGGCAGATTGGTGATCGGGTTCATGATCGCAAACAGCGCGCCGAAGAACCCAACGGCAAGTGTCATGTCCATTCCAATAACCTCGTTCCGGCCTGTATCAGTTTGGAAACTGGCCTATTTTCCAAAAAGTTGAAAGAGGCCGCGTGATCAGGATGCCTAAAAGATGACCGGAAAACTGCTTGCAATCATCCTCGTCGTATCTGCGGTGCTGGCCGGTGTCGGCATGTATTACTTGCAGGTTTACGGGTTCTATTACGACGTCGCCTCACGGCCGGGTGAGGATGTGTCCTTGCTGGCTGAAGGCGTTGATGACCCTGAACCGATCTCCTACACGGCGTTTCGGGCGATTGATGCCGACAGCTCTCCGATCCGCTACCGGGCGTGTTTCGAAACCGATCTTTCGGCTGAGGATCTGGCGAAGTTCCGGCGGGTTGAAAACCCTGAACCGCTGACCGCGCCGGGTTGGTTTGACTGCTACGATGCGGTGGCCATCGCAGAGGCGCTGAAATCCGGACAGGCGCAGGCTTTCATGGGGGCCAAGAACATCCATTATGGCGTCGACCGCATCGTCGCGGTCACCACTGACGGCAAAGGTTATGTCTGGCACGCGCTGAACAATTGCGGTGAAAAAGCCTATGACGGGACGGTGGTGGGCGAGGAATGTCCGCCCCGACCGGAGAACTGAGGGCAATATGACCGACGCAGCGATCCACATTCCCAATTTTCTGACTGCCACGCTTGGCATCGCGGTTTATCTGATTGGGGCCGAGATCAACGCCCGCGTCGCTCTGCTGCGGCAGTTTAATATCCCAGAGCCGGTCACAGGTGGTCTTCTGGCGTCTCTTGTATTGCTGTTTCTGTATCTCGTGGCCGGAGTTGAGTTGACGTTCGACCTTGCCTCGCGGGACTTCCTTCTGATCGTGTTCTTTGCCGGGATTGGTTTGAATGCGCGGCTGGCCGATTTGATTTCCGGTGGCAAGCCTCTGTTTTTGCTTCTTGTTCTGACGTTGGTGACAATCGTTGCCCAAAACTTCGTTGGCGCTGCTGGTGCCGTTGCGTTTGGTTTTCCGGCGCAGGCCGGAGTTCTGTTCGGATCAGCCTCTTTGATCGGCGGTCATGGCACCGCCATCGCCTGGGCGCCCGATGTCGGCGCGGTGACCGGATTGACCGGGGCAACCGAACTGGGCGTGGCTGTGGCGACTCTGGGCCTTGTACTCGCGGCTTTGGTTGGCGGGCCCATCGCGCGCTATCTGGTCGAGGGCAAAAACCTGACCCCTGACCGCCCTGACGAAGAGCATACGGTCGGCCTGCCAGACGACGCGACCGAGGCTGAGGCGAAGATCGATCACCTCACCATCATGCGCGTCCTGCTTCATCTGAACTTGGCGATCATCTCCGGCTACGTCCTGCATCAAGCAATCGACGCCGCCGGATTGATGCTGCCGATTTTCGTGCCCTGTCTGATCATGGGGATCGTCATTGCCAACATTCGCTCGGCGGTCGCGCCCAAAGCTCCGCCTGTGTCCCGAACCCCCTCGCTGGCCCTGATATCAGAGTTTTCGCTGGGCGCGTTCTTAGCGATGTCGCTGATGAGCCTGCAGCTTTGGACCATTGCCGAACTGGGGCTGGCCATTGTCGTCATCATGGCCGCGCAAACCCTGTTCACCGTGGTGTTCGTGATCTGGGTGCTGTTCCCGGTGATGGGGGGCAACTACCGCGCCGCCGTTCTGTCCGCCGGGTTCGGTGGCTTTGCTCTGGGTGCAACGCCGACCGCTATCGCCAATATGACCGCAGTTACCAAGCGATATGGCCCGTCGCCTATTGCCTTTATCGTGCTGCCCCTTGTATCCGCCTTTTTTGTGGACATCGCCAATGCCATCGTCATCCAGACGATCGTCAATTTCTAAGGACCGAAAATGCCCGACCTGCTGATCGAACTGTTTTCCGAGGAAATCCCCGCCCGTATGCAAACTCGCGCGGGTGAGGACCTGAAAAAGCGGATCACCGATGGTCTGGTCGAGGCTGGTCTGACCTATGCCGGGGCCGCTGCCCTGACCACGCCGCGTCGCCTGACGCTGGCCGTCGAAGGGTTGCTGGCCGAAAGCCCCACAATCCGCGAGGAACGCAAGGGCCCCAAGGTCGGAGCGCCGGACAAGGCCATCGAAGGCTTCCTGCGTGGCGCAGGCCTGACCCGCGATCAATTGGAGGAACGCGACACACCCAAAGGCGCGGTTTATTTCGCCACTATCGAAAAAGCCGGGCGCCCGGCTGCCGAGATCGTGGCCGAAGTGCTTGAGGCCACCATCCGCAACTTCCCCTGGCCCAAGTCGATGCGCTGGGGTAGTGGCCCGCTACGCTGGGTGCGGCCGCTGCATTCAATCCTGTGCATCCTGTCCGACGAAGCAGGCGCGCAGGTGGTACCGCTTGAGGTCGATGGCATCACATCCGGCGACACCACCGTAGGCCACCGCTTCATGGCACCGAACCGGTTCGCGGTTATGTCCTTCGACGATTACGCCGCCAAGCTGAAGCGGGCCTTTGTGGTGTTGAACCCCGCCGACCGCGCCGAGCATATCTGGAACGACGCGCAGAACATGGCCTTTGCCGCCGGTCTGGAAGTTGTCGACGACAAGGGTCTGCTGGCCGAGGTTGCTGGCCTGGTCGAATGGCCCGTGGTGTTGATGGGGCAGATCGACGAGGAGTTTCTGGAGTTGCCGCCCGAGGTGCTGCAAACCTCGATGAAAGAGCACCAGAAGTTCTTTTCCGTGAAGAACCCCAAGACGGGCCGGATCGAGCGGTTCATCACCGTCGCCAATCGCGAAACCGCCGACAATGGCGCGACCATTCTGGCAGGTAACCAAAAGGTGCTGTCCGCGCGTCTGGCCGATGCGAAGTTCTTCTGGGAGAATGATCTGCGCGTCGCCAAATCGGACATCGCCCAATGGACTCGCGCGCTGGAGAATGTGACCTTCCACAACAAACTGGGCACGCAGGCCGAACGCATCGACCGCATCGCCGCGCTGGCCCGTGAATTGGCCCCGGTGACCGGAGCAGATGCCGATCAGGCCGAAAAAGCCGCGCGTCTGGCCAAGGCCGATCTGAACTCGGAAATGGTCTATGAATTCCCTGAACTTCAAGGGCTTATGGGGCGGTATTACATCGAAGCCGCGGGCGAAGACGCCGCCGTGGCCGCCGTGGCGCAAGCACATTACTCGCCGCTTGGGCCGTCTGATGACGTGCCGACCGCGCCGCTCTCGGTGACCGTGGCACTGGCCGACAAGCTGGACACGCTGACCGGCTTCTGGGCGATTGATGAAAAGCCGACCGGCTCGAAAGACCCGTTTGCCCTGCGTCGCGCGGCGCTGGGGGTTATTCGGTTGGTCTTGGAAAACAATCTAAGACTGCCGCTCTCCAGATTGCTTAGAGAGCATCTGTTTTCTCTTCTCCGAGACCCAAAGGGTTTTGTGGACTACGAGACCGAATTTTGTGAGGAAACTGGGGGGGGTAGTTCGCACAGTGCAAGTTATTTGGAGCAGCATTTTGACGGTCGACCGCGTGCTATCTTCTTCAAACATCATAATCCAGAATTGAACGACAAAGCTGTTGCTGAAATCTGGTCGAGCGTTTCGGAATTGAACGAGAAGGGGCAAGTTTCTGAGAAGGCCGCCTTGGCGAGAACTCAGTTTACACACCGATCTGCAAACTTGACCAGTTTGATGATGTTCTTTGAGGACGTACGTGTGCATGGTTTTGATGCTGTTGTAGCCGGAAAAACCCCTCATCCGAATGGGAATGAAAAAGAAGTATGGAATGAACTGGAGGGCTTTTCTTCAAGTTTGATCTCGAACATTCTCTCTTTCTTCCACGACCGCCTCAAAGTCTTCCTCCGGGACGAGGGCATCCGCCACGACATCATTGACGCCTGCATCGCGATGGAGGGTAATGACGACCTCAATCTGCTGGTCAAACGCGCCCGCGCCCTGAATGGGGTGATCGCGACTGAGGATGGGGAAAACCTCGTGCAGGGCTTTAAGCGCGCCAACAACATCCTGACGCAGGCCGAGGAGAAGGACGGAGTCGAATACTCCTATGGTGCGGATGTGAAATTCGCCGAGACGGACAGTGAAAAAGCGCTTTTTGCCGCTCTGGATGGGGCGCAGGATGAGATCAACGTGGCCCTGAAGGCCGAGGATTTCCCGTCGGCCATGTCCGCGATGGCCGCGCTGCGTGGTCCGGTGGACGCGTTTTTCGAGGATGTTCAGGTCAATACTGACAACGACATCCTGCGCCGTAACCGCCTGAACCTGCTCAGCCAGATCCGTCAGGTGTGCTCCAGCGTCGCCGACCTCAGCAAGATCGAAGGCTAAGCCATAACGCCCTTGCGCCATTGGTGCAGGGGCTTATGCTGCGTGCAAACCAAAAGGTGCCGCAGTGCAGAATAATCCGCATACCACTCTGATCACGACCGAAGCGCCCGTAGCCGCCAATACACATGGCGGGCGGGCGAAATGTTTGCAACGTCTGGTCCGTCTGGAATTGCCGGTGCCGCGGACGGTGGCGCTGTCCTTCGATGCGGTCCACCGGATTGCCGAAGGTCATGTGCCCGACATCGCGGCGATTGTCGAACAGTTCGATCAGGCGGCGCTGTTATGCGTGCGGCCCAGTTCCGAAGACCCCGATTGGGGTGGTCCCGGCGCAATCCTGAATATCGGCATGAACGATGCGCGTTACGTTGACCTGTCGGATTCGATGGGGGCCGAGGCCGCTGCCGCGCTGTATCTGCGTTTCGTGCAAAGCTTCGCCATCCACGTGGCCCGGCTGGACGCGGATGTGTTCGACGATATCGACGCGGATGGCAGCGAAGGGCTGCGCATGTCCTTGCGGGCCTATGAGGATGAAACCGACGAAGCGTTCCCCCAGGACCGGGGTGAGCAGCTGATTGCCGTTCTGCGGTCGATGGCGCGAGCGTGGGATGGGACCTCGGCCCGGTTGCTGCGTCAGGCCAAGGGTGCGCCTGCGGATGCGGGGCTGGGGCTGGTCATTCAAGAGATGATCCCAGGTGTAGGGCAGGGTGAATGCGGATCGGGCGTTCTGCAACTGATCGACTCGACCACCGGTTTGCCGCAGATCACGGGCCGCTACCTGAGCCAGAGCCAGGGGCGGGATGCGCTGGGTGAAGGTGTGGCCGCGCTCTATCTGGAAAAGGACCCGCGCGGGAAGTCGCTGGAAGAGGTGGCGCCCGAGGCTTTTGCCAACCTCAAGTCCCATGCCGCGTTGATGCGCACCAAGCTGCGCGAGGAAATGCAAGTCGAGTTCGTGATCGAAAACGGCCATGTTCACATTCTGGACGGCGTGCGGGTGCAGCGCAGTGCGCGGGCCGCGTTGCGGATTGCGGTGCGGCTGGCCGAAGATGGCATCATTCCACCGCAAGAGGCGGTGATGCGGGTTGATCCGCATTCTCTGAACGAAATGCTGCACCGGCAGGTCCACCCCGAAGCGCGCCGGGATGTTCTGACCACCGGTATCGCCGCCAGCCCGGGGGCTGCAACGGGTAAGATCGTGTTCACCGCTGCCGAGGCGCAGGCCAGTGCGGCGCGTGGAGAGCCTTGTATTCTAGTACGTCGCGAGACCTCGCCCGAGGATGTGCGCGGGATGCACGCGGCCGTGGCGGTGTTGACCGAAAAGGGCGGCATGACCAGCCACGCCGCCGTGATTGGCCGCGGATTGGGTCTGCCCTGTATCGTCGGCGCGTCCGAGATGCGGTTCCAGACTAAGAAAAGGCTGCTGACCGCGCCGAATGGCCGAGTGTTCAAAACCGGCGACACGCTGACGATCGACGGAAGCTCGGGGCAGGTGCTGGCGGGGCAGCCTGCCATGCTCGAAGCTGCGCTGGATGACTGTTTCCAGACGCTGATGGGCTGGGCCGATGACGAACGTGATATCGCCATCCGCGCAAACGCGGACACACCGGCCGATGCGCAGACGGCGCGAAATTTTCTGGCGCAGGGGATCGGCTTGTGCCGGACCGAGCATATGTTCTTTGACCCCGGCCGTTTGATCGTGATGCGCGAGATGATCTTTGCGCAAACGTCCTCGGGCCGCGCGGCGGTGCTGGAACGTCTGTTGCCGATGCAGCGCGAGGATTTCGTGCAACTGTTCCGGATCATGGAAGGGCAGCCGGTCTGCATCCGTCTGTTCGACCCGCCTCTGCACGAATTCCTACCGACAACACGCAGCGGGCAGCGCGAACTGGCCGAAGCGCTTGACCTGCCGGTCTCAGATGTCGAGCGGCGCGTTGCGGCGATGACCGAATACAACCCGATGCTGGGTCTGCGCGGTGTGCGTCTGGGTGTGACCGTGCCCGAAATCTACGACATGCAGGCCCGCGCTATCTTTGAGGCAACGCTTGAGGCCAGCAAGGAGGGCGCCCCCGTGGTGCCCGAAGTGATGATCCCACTGGTTTCGGCCAAGCGCGAGGTGGAACTGGTCAAATCCCGCATCGACTCGGTCGCGGCAGCAGTGGCAAGCGAACGCGGGCAGGAGTTTGAATACAGGCTGGGCGTTATGGTTGAAACGCCTCGGGCCTGTCTGCGGGCGGATGAGATCGCGCCGCAAACGTCGTTCCTGAGTTTCGGTACCAACGACCTGACCCAGATGACCTATGGCCTGTCGCGTGACGATGCAGGCCGGTTCATGTCGGCCTATGTTCGACAGGGTGTCTTTGTAGAAGACCCGTTCCACGTCCTCGATCCCGATGGGGTGGGCGAATTGCTGAAGCTCGGGGCCGAGCGCGGACGTCAGGCGCAGCCGGACGTTACCCTTTCGGTATGCGGCGAACATGGGGGTAACCCCGAATCAATCGCCATTTGCCGCGATCTGGGGTTTGACTATGTGTCATGCTCTCCGTTTCGGGTGCCGGTTGCTCGGCTGGCTTCCGCTCAACTGGCGATTTCGTCCAGACTTGGGGGTTGACACAGGGCAGTTGCCCTAGGATTAGTGGTATTTAAGCAACCTTGTGGTGGATTTAATTTTCCTCACGGGCGATTTTCCACTTGCTTTTTCTTCTGATCTAGACGTCTTAGCCGGACTGCGCTAAATGCCTCGTCGCGCCCGCCGGGGGAGGGTACGGCGCGATTTGTGCCTGTGCGAGGTTATCTGATGCTACGATACATACTGGCTGCTGCCACATTGGCGGCAACCATGCTGCCAAGTGTGTCTTTCGCTGAAAGGGAAGCCACCGATACTGCCGAACGCGAACTTGTCACCCGGACCGATCTGCCCGGGCAAAACTTTCGCGACTATCTGACTCTGTTCAAGCCCCGCAAAAAGCTTGAGCCCATAAAGGTCTCTTATTCCAAGAGCTGGCTGGACCAACAGCCGGCGGCCACTGGGGACGAAAACTTCAAATGTCTGGCCGAAGCGCTGTACTTTGAAGCGCGCGGCGAAAGCGTGCGCGGCCAGTTCGCCGTGGCCGAGGTTATTTTGAACCGCGTCGAAAGCAGCCGGTTTCCGGACTCGCTGTGCGGCGTGATCAAGCAGGGAACCGGCAAGAAATACCAGTGCCAGTTCACCTATACCTGCGATGGCCACAAGGAAGTGATCCGCGAGAAAAAGGCCTATGAGCGTGTGTCCAAAGTCGCGCGTGCCGCAATTGACGGCGTCGCCAAGGAACTGACCGAAGGGGCCACGCATTATCACACCACCGCAGTAAACCCGTCGTGGTCGCGCGTTTACAAGGAAACAGCGCGCATTGGTGTGCATATCTTCTACCGGCACAACTACCGGACTGCGAGCAACTAAACGGCAAACCCGCGCCGTCAGAAAAGAGGCGCGGGGTGTCGAACTTGGCCGGTCGTGGGTACGACTGGCGAACCTGCTGAGTTTCGCAGAACCCGATCAAACCCGCGGAGTGTCAGATGCAGGGGGCGGGCGTATAGACGCCAGTGCCTTCGCTCCGTTTTCCCCGACGCCGCATTCGGTGTCTGGAATGGCGTTTGAGGCGGTGTTATACGCCCGCGCATCCTATAGTGTTGGCAGATCAGCCCACCAAGCCCGAAAAGGTCCGTTGCATGAGCTCTGAAATCCGTCTTGCCTTTGCGCATCCGTCCGAGCGGTCCGAAGCGACCGCCACGCGCGGTCCGCTGGATCGCATCTCGCTCAGGGACCATATTGTTGAGGTTGAGATCGGCGCCTTTCAGGCCGAGCGCGGCACAACACAGCGTATCTGCTTTAACATCGTGGTAGAGGTGCGCCCGCTGACCGATCCGATCGACGATGACGTGGATCGAATCCTGTCCTACGACCGCGTGACCGAGGCGATTGCCCACGAGCTGGCGGCCGAGCGCCTGAACCTGCTTGAGACATTGGCAGATCGCGTCGCAGAACGTATTCTGCTTGAGCCTCAGGCCGTAAGGGCTTTTGTCCGCATTGAAAAACTGGATCGGGGGCCGGGTGCCTTGGGCGTAGAGATCGTGCGCGGCAAAGACACGATCCAGCACGATGTGGTCGAGGAAGAACGACCTCATCCACGGTTGGTGTTCCTGTCGAACGAGGCCATTGCCTCGTCCAATCTGACCGGATGGATCGACCAGATGGAAAACCGTCAGCGCCCGCTGATCCTGTGTGTTGGCGCGGCGGATATGGCGGTGCCTCAGACCGGCCACGCAATGACACAGCGCCGGATCGACCTGCTGGCGATTGAACAGAACGCCTGGGTTTTGGCTGCAAAGGATCATCGTTGTGTGGTGGTGTCGACGCGCACCGAATTGGACTGGGCAATGAAGAACGGCCAGATTTGCGTATGGGCGCCGTCTAAGATCGTGCTGGATGCGGTTGACGGCCCCTCGGCTGCACCTTCGGACGCCGTTGCCCTTGCTGCGTGGTTCGCGGCCACCTTCGAGGCTAGCGAAATGATGGTGATTGGCGGTGCTTTGCCGACCGCACCAAAGACACCTCTGCGCGCCGTTCCCGTGGATCAGGCGCAACTGTGACCGAATACTACCGACCGCTGGTGCTACATGGCCCGGCCCGGCCAGCGGGCGCGGTGCCTCTTGCCGGCCAGACTTTGTGGTTCACCCATGCCGAACGGCTGTCGCGAACGGAAGCCCCGACCGTAGTTTCGGCGCAGGACATTCCGGGCGATATGCTTGCGCGGCTGACTGGGGCGCGCGCCGAGATCACTGGACTGGCGATGGATCGCCCGCAGATCATGGGAATCCTCAACGCGACACCGGACAGCTTTTCCGACGGTGGCGTGCACAACTCGGTCGAGACGGCAGTAGCCTCGGCGGAACAGATGGTGGCGCATGGGGCCAGCATTCTGGATATCGGCGGCGAGTCGACGCGTCCGGGGGCCTCTTACGTGCCGGAAGACGAAGAAATTGCGCGCACCCAACCTGTTATCGAGGCTATCCGAGCAAAAACGCAGGCGCTGATTTCCATCGACACACGCAAGGCCAGCGTAGCACGGGCGGCGTGGAGCGCAGGGGCCGGGCTGATCAACGACGTCTCAGGCTTTACCTTTGATCCGCAGCTTGCTCAGTTTTGCGCCGAGGTTGATGCCCCGGTCTGCGTGATGCACATGCAGGGCGATCCGGCGACGATGCAGGACGACCCGCAATATGATGACGTACTGTTGGATGTCTACGATTTCCTTGACGGGATGGTGGCGCAGTTGGAGCTGCTGGGCCTGAACCGCGACCAGATCGTGATTGATCCGGGCATCGGGTTTGGCAAGACGCAAGCGCACAATCTGACCCTTCTGCAAAACCTTAGCCTGTTCCACGGGTTGGGCTGCCCGATCCTGCTGGGGGTGTCGCGCAAAGGGCTGATCGGGCAGATCGGCCAGGAACCGCGCAAGGACGCCCGCGCACCGGGATCAATTGCGGTTGCGCTGGCCGGATTGTCTCAGGGTGTGCAGATCCTGCGCGTTCATGACGTGCCCGAGACCGCTCAGGCCTTGCGTCTGTGGGCTGCCGTCCGGTAATCCGGTCGCAGACAAGAAATTACGGAGTGACACGATGCGCAAGCTGTTCGGAACCGACGGGGTGCGGGGCACCGCAAATACCCATCCGATAACGGCCGAGATGGCCCTGCGCATCGGGGCCGCTGTTGGGCGATATTTCCGGAAAGATCACTCTGAAGCGCACCGGGTGGTGATCGGGAAGGACACGCGCCTGTCCGGGTATATGCTGGAAAACGCGCTGACCGCCGGGCTGACCTCAACCGGTATGAACGTATTGCTGCTAGGCCCGGTGCCGACGCCCGCGGTGGGGCTGATGACCCGGTCGATGCGCGCGGATCTGGGTGTGATGATCTCGGCCAGTCACAATCCGGCTGAAGACAACGGCATCAAGTTTTTCGGCCCTGACGGGTACAAGCTGTCCGATCAGGCCGAGCTTGAGATCGAACGTCTGATCGAAGAGGGGGTTAACCCTGCGCAAGCGCAAAATATCGGCCGCGCGCGCCGGGTGGATGATGCGCGGTTCCGGTATGGCGAGAGGGTGAAATCCTCGCTGTCCCGCGACCTGCGTCTGGATGGGCTGAAGGTTGTGGTCGATTGCGCCAACGGCGCCGCGCACCGCACCGCGCCCGAAGTTCTGTGGGAGCTTGGTGCCGACGTGATCTCGGTGGGCGTTGCTCCCAATGGTAAGAATATCAACCTGAATTGTGGTTCAACCAAGCCTCAGTTGGCGGCCGAGACGGTTGTGGCCCATGGCGCGGATGTGGGGATTTGTCTAGACGGTGATGCCGATCGTGTCGTTATGGTCGACGAGCACGGTCAGGTGGCCGATGGCGACCAGCTTATGGCGCTGCTGGCGACCAGTTGGGCTCAGGCAGAACGCCTAAAGGGCGGCGCGCTGGTTGCAACGGTGATGTCCAACCTCGGGCTGGAACGGCACCTCGCCGCGCAGGGGCTGCGGTTGGAGCGGACCGCAGTTGGCGACCGCTATGTCGTTGAACGGATGCGCGAAGGCGGGTTCAATCTGGGCGGAGAACAGTCGGGCCATATTGTCATGAGCGATTACGCCACCACAGGCGACGGCCTGATGGCCGGTCTGCATTTCCTGTCCGAGATGGTGCATTCGGGCCGCAAGGCCTCTGAGTTGTCGGTGCAGTTCGAAACCGTTCCGCAACTCCTGAAGAACGTGCGGTATCAGGATGGGCAGACGCCGCTAGAGGCCAGCAGCGTCAAAGCCGCCATCGCCGATGCCGAGGCACGCCTGAACGGGCAGGGGCGTCTGCTGATCCGCAAATCGGGCACCGAACCTCTGATCCGCGTGATGGCGGAATGCGAGGATGACGCTCTGCTCTCGCAAGTTGTCGATGGTATCGTGGCCGAGGTTGAGGCGGTCGCGGGTTAACGCCCGATCAGCATCTTGCGCAGGCTGAACCACTGGCTGATCGCCAGCCCGGTCAGAATCATGATCAGCGCGATGTAGAATCGCAAGGGCAGCGCCTCGGACAGAATCCAGGCGCCAAAGATCATTGACCAGATCGGCACCTGATAATTGACTAGTGTCAGGAAAACGGACCCGGCGCTGCGAATGATCGAAACGCGCAGCAAGGTCGCAAAGGCGGTGGGCAAAAGGCCCAGAGCGATGATCGCCAGACCGGGGCGTGTACCCTCCCAACGGGGGAGTCCTTCGGTCAACAGCATGATCGGCAGCAAAAGCGCCGCGCCAACGACCAGCGACAAGGCGGCCAAAGCGACCGGATCAATCGGCGGACAGCGCCGGGTAAAGATCGACGCGCAGGAATAGCAAAAGGCCGCTCCGACACAGGCCAGTTGCGCCACAGGTTCTGCCCCTTGTCCGATCTGTGCCAACCCCGGGCCAATCAACACCAATGCACCGCAAAACCCCAAAGTGACTCCAAGGAGTCTGCGCAGATTCATCGGCTCATCAGAAAAGAAATGCGCCAGTGGCAGCACCATCAACGGAATCGCCGCCATCGACAGACCTGCAAAGGCCGAGGCCACATATTGCTGCCCCCAGCTGAGCAACAGGAACGGTAGCGCAGTCGACAGTAGGCCAATGATGGCGATGTAGCCCCATAGTTTCGGATTGCCCGACGGCAGCTTACGCCCGGTCAGTGCCATCATCCCCAGCAAGGTCAACGCCCCCAAGGTGGTGCGAGCGGTGGCAACGGTAACCGGCCCGTATCCCTCCAGCGCCATTGCGACGACCATGAACGTCCCGCCCCAGATAAGGCCCAGAGTGATAACGCCGCTCCAATCGCGGGATGTGGGTTGGTCAATCATGGTGCGCCTTGGATTAACGGGCTGTTGAGACAAAAAAGGGCGGCCGATTGGCCGCCCCTTCATAAAGAACCGTCAGGATTAGTTCTTTTCCTTGTCGACCATTTTACCTGCCGAGATCCAGGGCATCATGGCGCGCAGTTTCGCACCGGTTTCCTCGATCATGTGCTCGTCATTGGCACGGCGCGACGCTTTGATGGTCGGCTGACCAACAGCGTTCTCCAGCATGAAGTCACGAACGAATTTACCCTGCTGGATGTCGTTCAGAACCTCTTTCATACGTGCTTTGGTCTCGTCGTATTTCAGGATACGCGGGCCGGTGACGTACTGGCCGTACTCGGCAGTGTTCGAAATCGAGTAGTCCATGTTCGCGATGCCACCTTCGTAGATCAGGTCCACGATCAGCTTCACTTCGTGCAGACACTCGAAATAGGCCATTTCGGGCGCGTAACCCGCTTCGACCAGCGTTTCAAAGCCGCAGCGGATCAGCTCAACTAGGCCACCGCACAGAACGGCTTGTTCACCGAACAGGTCAGTTTCGCATTCTTCGCGGAAGTTGGTTTCGATGATGCCCGAACGGCCGCCACCGATGGCCGAGCAGTAGGACAGACCGATTTCCAGCGCTTTGCCGGTTGCGTCGTTGTGAACGGCGACCAGGCAGGGCACGCCGCCGCCTTTGACATATTCGCCGCGTACGGTGTGGCCGGGGCCTTTGGGGGCCATCATGATGACGTCGACGCCTTCTTTCGGCTCGATCAGGCCAAAGTGGACGTTCAGGCCGTGGGCGAAGGCAATGGCCGAACCCGGCTTGATGTTGTCATGCACGTATTTCTTGTAGGTTTCGGCCTGCAGTTCGTCGGGCATGGTGAACATGATGACGTCGCACCAGGCTGCCGCTTCGGCGATACCCATGACTTCCAGACCTTCGGCCTCGGCTTTCTTGGCCGATGCGGAACCTTCGCGCAGAGCGACGACCAGGTTCTTGGCACCCGAGTCGCGCAGGTTAAGCGCGTGGGCGTGTCCTTGCGAACCATAGCCAAGGATAGCCACTTTTTTGTCTTTGATCAGGTTGATGTCGCAATCGCGATCGTAATAGACGCGCATGATTCCGGTCCTTTCTGTTACGGTTGCTGAGCTTTTAGTTGGGTGTGGCATGGTTGGCGAGTGTTGAAGCATTGAGTATTTGCTGAAAAGGTGAAAAATTATTCGCAAAAATATGAGCAGGTGAATAAATCATGCTTGATGACATGGATCGGCGCATTCTGCGCCACCTACAGGCCGAACCGACCCTTTCTATGGCCGAGCTGGCCGAGCGGTGTGGCATCAGCCAAGGCGTGTGTTGGCGCCGGGTCGAGAAGATGCAGGCGTCAGGAGTCATTCAGGGTCAAGAAGCGGTCATAGACTGGGCGGCGCTGGGATATGCTGTTGAGGTTTCGCTGCGCGTGACGCTGGACAAAACCCAGCCCCGCGCCTTTGATGAGTTCACGGCCGCCGCGCGCGAAGTCTCCGAAGTGATCGAGATTCAAACCTTTCTGGGGCGGGTGGATGTGCGTTTGTCGGTGCTGGCGCGCGACATGTCTCACTATCAGCAAATCTACCGTGACCGCATTCTGACCCTGCCGCATATCGCCGATATCGAGGCATTGATGCATATAGCACGTCTGAAACGGAATGAGGTCCTGCCGGTATGATTGAGTTGGATGAAACTGATCGCCAAATCCTGCGTGCGCTGGTGCAGGATGCGACTCAAAGCGCTGTAGCTTTGGGGCGTAAGCTGGGATTGTCCCAGCCTGCGACTTGGCGTCGTATCAGGCGGCTGGAAACGGCAGGGGTCATCCGGGGCCGTCGTCTGCGTCTGAATGCCGAGGCGTTGGGGTTCGGCGTGACTGTCTTTCTGGGCGTCAAGCTGGCCCGCAAGGGGCAGGTCAGCCTGGAAGATTTCGAACGCGCCGTCAGTGCCATTCCCGAGGTTCAGACGGTCGAGCACGTCCTGGGCCTGTACGACTACCGCCTGCGGGTTGTCGCCCGCGATCTGTCCGACTTTGAGCGGGTTCTGCGGCGGCGGATCATGACCTTACCCGGCGCCGGGGACGTCGAAGCCAACGTCCTGCTCAGCGAAGAGCGGTTACCCGGTCCGATCGGATAACAGGGATCAGTAGCTGGTGCGGATGCAATACCCGGGATGGTGGGTCATGCGCGCGAATGTCATCGGTTCACCATCTTTCCAGGTCGTGCGCTCAAGCTGAATCATCGAGGTGCCTGCAGTCGTGCCCATGAATTCGGCCAGGCGCCCGTCGGCAGAAATCGCGCAAAAGGCAATTTCTGCCTCTGTGAAGGGGGCGACATTCAGAAGCCATTCATGTGGACCCTGCGCCTTGAGGTCGGCATGCTCCACTTCGGGTACGGTGTCGATGTTGATCCAGCGTTCTTCCAATTGGAAGGGACGGTTGTCGGCGTAATGCATACAGATCACATGTAGAACACGCGCGTCCGGTGAAACGCTGAGTTGCGACGCCAGCCATCCGGGGCTGGAAACGACGTTCCGTTCGACCAACGCGTAGCGATAGGTAGAATTCTGGTTTTCAACGGTCTGGCGCGCCACCGAAAGTTCCAGTTTCGCGTGTTTGCTGGGTTCTTTCTTAACCCGCGTTCCGCTTTTGCGCTTACGCTCCACGAACCCCTGATCGGCAAGTTCACGCAGGGCGCGGTTTACGGTCGCACGCGCGCAATTGAATTCTTCGGCAAGCTGCGTTTCCGTTGGCAGCAATGATCCCTGAGGCCAGATTCGGCTTTCAATACGGCGTTTAACTTCGTCCCGTACAACTTGAAAACTGATCCGCTTTTGAGCAGTCACGAGAAGCAAAACCTTTCTTCTACAAAGTGTATGTATCTGTTCAGAAACACCTCTGGGTGTAAAGGGGTGGTGACACTATTTGGCGTCACTTAGGGGGCTATATCGTGCAGTTTTGGACGCGATTTTCACGGGGAAATAAAGTTCCGTTGCGTCAATTGTCGGCGCAAGAAAACTGCTTTACCAATCTCGGCAGAAGACTCACGTTGCCCGAGTACTGTTTGAAAGGACAAATCATGCCGGCGCTTTTGGATAGCATTGACCCCAATGGGCTCGAGGAATTCTCGGTTGTTTTTACCGACCGATCCTTGAACCACATGTCAGCCCGGTTTCAGACCGTCATGCGCGACATCTCGACGATGTTGAAAGATGTCTATAACGCGGAAGGCGTTGCCGTAATTCCGGGCGGCGGAACCTATGGGATGGAGGCCGTGGCCCGACAGTTCGCACGCAATGCCAACGTTCTGGTGGTGCGTAACGGATGGTTCTCGTACCGTTGGAGCCAGATCATCGAGTCCGCAGATTTGACGGCGTCGGCAACGGTGCTCAAGGCGCGGCAAACTGGCAATTCCAGCCCATCCCCTTTTGCGCCGGCGCCGATCGAAGAGGTTGTATCAACTATTCGTGAAAAGCGCCCGGATGTGGTGTTTGCGCCGCATGTCGAAACCTCGGCGGGCTTGATTCTGCCGGATGACTACGTGACGGCCATGGCTGCCGCCGCGCATGAGGTTGGCGCGTTGATGGTGCTGGATTGCATCGCCTCGGGCTGTGCCTGGGTCGACATGAAGGCAACGGGCGTGGACGTCCTGATTTCGGCCCCGCAGAAAGGGTGGAGCGCATCGCCTTGCGCCGGTCTGGTCATGCTGTCCGAACGGGCCGAGGCGCGGTTGGAGGAGACCACGTCCGACAGTTTTGCCGTGGACCTGAAGAAATGGCGTCAGATCATGCAGGCCTATGAGAATGGTGGACATGCCTATCACGCCACCATGCCGACCGACGCGCTGCAGGCGTTCCGGGACACGATGGTCGAGACCCGCGACTATGGTTTTGAAAAGCTGCGTGAGGCGCAATGGGCCTTGGGTAACGGTGTGCGGGCGATGCTGAAGGATAAGGGCATCATTTCTGTGGCCGCCGATGGGTTTGGTGCGCCGGGGGTTGTGGTCAGCTACACTTCGGACCCTGAGATTCAGAACGGTAAGAAATTCGCCGTGCTGGGGATGCAGATCGCCGCTGGTGTCCCACTGCAATGTGATGAGCCCGAAAGCTTCAGCACCTTCCGTCTGGGCCTGTTCGGGCTGGACAAGCTGTACGATGTAGATGGCACAATCGCGCGGCTCAAGCGCGTGCTGGAACAGGTATTGTGATCGTCTGAGTGATCTGGGGGCCTTAGCGCACGCCGAGGCCCATCTGCATCAAGGTCTTGCGCACGGGCGGCAGGGAGTAGAGCGCGTTCAGCCCCATCGCCCGCGCATCGCGCAGCGGCCGTGCCTCGATCATCGAGGCGCGGTTCAGCAAGTCGATACCTTTAACCCGCATTTCGATCTCGGTGTGACGGGCCTTGTGATAGGCGTCCAGCATCTGCGCATCACCCAGACCTTCGGGGCGGGCTTGCGCCAAGTCCAGCAGGCTGCGCAAATCACCCAGCGACATGTTCAGCCCTTGCGCGCCGATCGGGGGCACCACGTGGGCGGCCTCGGCCATCAGGGCGATGCGTTCACCCGATAGCCGTTCTGCTGATTGACTGATGATCGGCCAGATGGTCCGGCGCGACGCCAGTTTCAGCGGCCCGAACAGCCCGCAGGAACGCTCGGTCATCAGTGCCTCGAACGTCTCGGGCTCAGTGTTCAGCAACTCGACCGCACGAGGGCCCCGTTCCATCCAGACAATCGCGGAAGAGGGCTGACCCTGCCAATCGGGCAGGGGGACCAGAGTGAACGGCCCGCCCGAGCGGTGAATCTCGGTCGAGACATTGTCATGAGGGATCGGATGGGTAACGGCGAAGGCCAACGCCTTTTGACCATACCGCGTGGTGTGCACGTTGATCCCCGCGGCCTCGCGCATCGGGGAATTCCGTCCATCCGCAGCGACCACCAGTTTGCAGCGAATGCGGCTGCCGTCGCTCAGGCCAACACGTGCCTCAGCAGTTCGGGTGAACAGGCTGACGGTGCCGGTACCGGGGCGAAAATCGACATTGGGCAACTCGGCCAGACGGGCCACCATCTCGCGCCGCAAAAGCCAGTTTGGCAGGTTCCAGCCAAACGGCTGGTCCGAGATATCGGCGGCGTTGAAATCGCGCACCACGCGGGGTTCTGGGACGTCTCCGCCCGCGTCGACGATGCGCATGATCTGCAGGGGGGCGGCGTGTTCATCCAGCCGTTGCCACAGCCCGCATTGTTCCAAAAGCCCATGCGCCGGTTGCAGAAACGCCGTGGTCCGCAGGTCGGACCCGTCCACGTCACGCTCGGTGATGGGCGAGGTGGGGTCGACGCAGACAACGTCGAACCCGGCAGTTCCAAAAGCCGCCGCAGCGGTCAGTCCGGCGATTCCACCGCCGGAAATCAGGATGTCACAGCTATCAGTCATGGCCTTGGTCTCCGAGTCTTGGGCGGAAACTAGTTCGGTTCCATGGTGGGTGCCAAGTGACATCCTGTCCCGTTTGTCAGCCGCGCGAAATCAGGATGAGGATGATGAACATCATCGGCACCATCATGACGGCCGGGATATATAGCCCCGGTAGGCCAAACAGCAGGGCTGAGCATCCCCACATGCTGACGATCGCGGCAGCCATGTAGTACCAGTCTTCGGCCTCACCATTGGCGGCATCTTTTGCCAGCCAGCCGAAAACGGGAATTGCAAACAACAGGCGCTGCCAAATGGGCAGGCGCCGAGGCATCTCGATCGCGCTCATGGGAATCTCCAGTTCTGTTCGTCGCTGAGGCGCATATAGGGGCGATGCTGCACCCGCAAAATGTGCAGATCGTCGCAGTGTGACAGCCTATCGCAGACGGGCCAAAAACGCGGTCAGATCGTCGGTATGATGGTGGATATGGTCAGCCTCGTGCGGCTCGGGTGCGACGTGAACCGTGCGCATTCCCATCGCGTGCGGAGCGGCCAGATTGCGCGGATCATCCTCGAACATCGCGGCCTTGGCCGCGTCGATTCCATCCTGAGCAAAGATGGCTTCGAACGCGGCTTTTTCGGGCTTTGGTCGATAGCCCGCATGTTCCACCCCATAGATCGCATCGAACAGACCGCCAAGGCCGCGCGCATCCAGAACACGTTCGGCATAGGGGGCGCTGCCATTGGTATAGACGATGCGACGCCCGGGCAGGGACCGGATGTGATCTGCCAGTTCTACGTCGGGGTCCATGTGGCTCATGTCCACTTGATGAACCGCATGCAGATAGGGGTCTGGATCCAGATCATGCTCGGCCATCAACCCGGCCAGCGTGGTGCCGTATTGCCGCCAATAGTGCGAGCGCAGCCGGTCCGCCTCGGCGCGGTCCACGCCGATGGCTTGCACCACGTAATCCGTCATCAGCACCTCGATCTGATCGAACAGGCGCATATGTGGCGGATAGAGCGTGTTGTCGAGGTCGAACACCCATTGGGTGACGTGAGAAAAGGCAGGTTTGACCATGGGTTTGGTTTAGGACGCGTGGCATCGGTTTTCAATGCTACTCTTGATCCGGGGGGCAAGTGACGGATAGACATGTTCGAACGAGGAGACAAACCACCCAATGCCCCCATCCAAACAGTCCAACACAGACGCCTATAGCCTAATTCTCGAAGCGATTGACGTCGGCGTTTATAAGCCCGGCGACCGACTGGTCGAAAGCGAGCTGGCCGAGCGGTTCGGGGTGTCACGCACGCCGATCCGTGAGGCTTTGCAGCGGCTCGAGACACAATCCCTGCTGGAACGCGACGGTCGGTCGTTGATTGTCGCCTCGCTGGATCACAACCAGATGGCTGAGCTGTATATGGTTCGGCGCGAACTGGAGGGGCTGGCCGCGAAGCTGGCCGCCAAGCACGCCACCGAAGAAGAGATCAAGGTATTGCAGGAAATGGTCGCCTCTGATGACGCATTGGTCGATGACCCGGCGGCCTTGTCACGGGCGAACCGTAGGTTTCACGAACAAATTCATCTGGCCTCCCATAACCGCTATCTGGTGCAGCAGCTGGACCTCGTGCATCGCACCATGGCTCTGATGGCCACGACGTCCTTGGCCGCGCAGGGCCGGGGTGAGATCGCGCAGAGCGAACACAAGGGGATTGTCGAGGCAATCGCAGCCCGCGACGAAGAGGCAGCAGGGCGTGCTCTCAAGGATCATATCTCGGTCGCTTTCATGACTCGTTTGAAACAGGATGCCATCCGGCGCGAGAGCTGACGGTCAGTGCGGCAGGCCTTCTTCACTGGCCTGACCGTGTTGCGTTTTGTCCCAGAAGAACGGGTCGAGCAGCAGCTCCCACAGGGCCTTGTACGCAGCCAGTACGCCCAGCGGAAAATACAGTGGCATCGTCGGAACCCAAGGCAGCAGAAAACGCCGCTCGCGTGCGGATACCGCAATTACACCGACCAGAGTGTTGATGGCCTCTGCAAACAGGAACAGACCGAACAATGCGATCAGCCCGGCACCGGAAAGGATCGGATCAAGCGGGGTAGGCAGGCCAAATGTGGTCAGCCAGAACAGCCACAGGACCGGAGCCAGCAGGAATTGCCCAACGGTTCCAAGAAAGAACGCCTGCACGCCCAAAAACCGCATGGGGCCGAGATCCTTCAACAAGCGCAGCGGCGACCGCATGTGCACAAGGTAGGTGACCATGAACCCCTTGAGCCAGCGAGAGCGCTGCCGCACCCAAGGCCAGGCGCGGAAGTTCGCCTCTTCGAATGTGGTGGTATCAACCATTTCCGTCCGATAGCCTGCCCGGCTGAGCCGTACCCCCAAATCGGCATCTTCGGTGACGTTATGGGCATCCCAGCCGCCCAGTTCCAACAGCTTGTCGCGGCGGAAAAAGAAGGTGGTCCCACCCAGCGGAACGACAAGCCCAAGCCGCGCGATGCCCTGTAGGATTACCCGGAACCAGCTGTTGTATTCGATGGTAAAGCAGCGTGAGCGCCAATTGGTGCGGGGGTTGTAATAGTCCAGAGCGCCCTGAAGGCAGACGACCTCCTCGTCCGCCTGTGCAAAGTGCCGAACGACCCGTTCGATCTGATCTGGCTGCGGCGCGTCTTCGGCATCCCAGACTCCCAGAATGTCGCCCCGGCAGAAATCCAGCGCATAATTCATCGCACGGGGTTTGGTGGTCAGGCCACTCAGGGCGGGGACCTCGATGGTTCTGATCCAGCTGGGCAGATTAACCTGCGCAAGTGTGGATCGCGTCACCTCGTCGGTTTCTTCCAGCACCAGTATGATATCCAGCAGAGCCTTGGGATAGGTCAGCCGCTGTAATCGACGGATCAGGGCGTCGGCAATTTCCCTCTCCTTGTATAGCGGCACCATAATGGAAACGCAGGGCAAAGTCGGCGGCGGGCTGAGGGCCGCTGCTTTAGAGGGGCGGGTCCAGTGATGCCAGATGAAATTCAATAGGCCAGCTAGACGCAGAGCCAGAAACAGGATCAGGCTGAACACGGCGGCTGCCACCAGAACTGAAAATCCGGCCAGAGGAAAGACTGCAAACAGCACCACAACGCCCGCGAGCATGGCCGCTGGTCCGGCACGGGATCGCGGGGTCCAGGATCTGCAACTCTGGTCAAGATCCACTCGGGCCTCGGCCGCCTCGGCAAGGGGGATAGAGAACACGCGCGCGATTGCGCCGTCGATTTGATCCGTGGGGGCCAGTACAGGAAGAACCGTGTATCCGATATCCTCCAGATCGAGGCTGACATCCGGAAACAAATCGGGCCGCGCCGTGGCGATCAGCAGAATGGGCCCCATGCGACGCCAGGGGACAACGTTGTGAGCCAGCCAGAAGTCAACGGGCTTTATCCGGCACAGGTCGGCAAGTGGGGGCGAGCTATCCAGATCAGCGATTTGCAGGCCGGTTTGCTCGGACAGGGCGCTGAGCACGTCCTGACGGCTGACCCAGCTCTCGGCAACCAGAATTTCGCCCAGCGGCGCCTGTTGCCAGGATTGCAGGAACAGCGCTTCGTCCAACTGCGCCTTTGTGATCAGGCCACGGTCGACAAGGCAAGCCCCCAAAGGCTTGCGATCCTGCGCGGGTATCGGCGCGGCGTGCGCGAAATGCTGCAGGTTCAGTTCGACCATAAAGAAACAACCCTGACGCGGTTAGCAGGCGTCAGGGTTGCTCAATTAGGGTTAACAGCGGGTTAACTCTGATCTAATCGCTGCTTATGCCGTGGCTTTCTTATCTGCCATCGCGGTGGCAAAGCGTTCGAACAGGTAGAAACTGTCCTGCGGGCCGGGTGAGGCTTCGGGGTGGTATTGCACCGAATAGACCGGACGGTCTGTCATGCGGATGCCGCAGTTCGACCCGTCAAACAGAGAGCGATGAGTTTCCACCACGCCCTCGGGCAAGGACTGCGCGTCCACTGCAAAGCCGTGGTTCATCGAGGTGATCTCGACCTTGCCGGTCTCGATGTCCTTGACTGGGTGGTTGGCACCGTGGTGGCCGTGATTCATCTTGACGGTCTGACCACCCAAAGCCAGCGCCAGCATCTGATGACCGAGGCAGATGCCAAAGACGGGCAGATCGGTGGTGTCCAGCACCTCTTTGATCATCGGCACGGCGTATTCACCAGTGGCTGCCGGATCGCCGGGGCCGTTGGACAGGAATACGCCATCAGGGTTGTGCGCCAGCACTTCCGCTGCGGTCGCGGTGGCCGGCAGAACGGTTACGTCGCAACCAGCCGAGGCGAGGCAGCGCAGGATATTGCGCTTGGCACCGAAATCCACGGCGACAACCTTGTGGGCCGGGGCTTCCTGGCGGGTATAGCCATCGGGCCATGCCCAACGCATCTCATCCCAGCGATAGCTTTGGGCGCAGGTGACCTCTTTAGCCAGATCCATGCCTTCCAGTCCGGCAAAGCCCCGCGCGGCAGCGACCAGAGCCTCAATGTCGAAGTTGCCTTCGGGATCATGAGCCAGTGCCACATGAGGAGCGCCTTGCTGACGAATGGCGCGGGTCAGGCGGCGAGTGTCGATACCGCCGATAGCGATGCGCCCACGACGAGTCAGCCATGACTTCAGCTCTTCAGCTGCACGCCAGTTCGACGGCTCGGTCGGGTCCCATTTGACGACCATACCAGCGGCTACCGGATCACCGGTCTCGTCATCTTCGGGGTTCACGCCGACATTGCCGATATGGGGGAAGGTGAAGGTCACGATCTGCCCGGCATAGGAAGGATCGGTCATGATCTCCTGATAGCCGGTCATGGCGGTGTTAAAGCACAGCTCGGCCACGGTCTGACCGGTGGCGCCGAAGCCCATCCCGTAGAACAGTGTACCGTCGGCCAATGCCAGACATGCGGTGGGCTTGGACGGGGCGTTCTGGGCCATCGGGCGACTCTCCTGCTGGGTAAATCGGCGCATAACTAAGGGGGTTGTGGCGCTGGGTCAAGTCTGTTCAAATTTTGCGCTATTGAGGAAAATCAATGGGTTAGCAATATTCACTTCCGGTTGTGTCGCGCTTTTTGTTTCGATATGGTCGGGGTTCCTTTTCCATGGGGATGGACAGATCATATGGATATGCGATCACGGGTGAACTCAGCCCTGAAGCAAGCAATGAAAGACAAGAATGCCGAGCGTCTGTCGACGCTGCGGCTGATCAACGCTGCAATCAAAGACCGCGATATCGCTTCGCGGGCCTCTGACAACGAAGAGGCCAAAGGCTGCGGCGACGCCGAGGTTCTTGAAATCCTTGGGAAAATGACCAAGCAGCGCAAGGAAAGCGCCCGCGCCTATGAAGAGGGTGGACGACTGGATCTGGCCGAACGCGAACTGCGCGAGGTCGAAGTTATCGAGGAATTTCTGCCCAAGCAGCTGGATGATGACGAGGTCTCCAAAGCCATCCAGTCAGCGATCACCGCGACCGGAGCGGGTTCGATCCGCGACATGGGCAAAGTGATGGGCGAGCTCAAGACCCGCTATACCGGCCAGATGGATTTCGGCAAGGTTGGCCCGATGGTCAAAGACCACCTGTGCGCCGCATCGAACGGCGGCTGCTGACACCCTTCAAATTCTGAGACTGCTGTTACTGCGCGACCGGTTCGCGCAGTTTTTGCGTCAGGTCGTCGTAAAGAGCGATACGCTCGTCCTCGGACAGGAACGCTCCGATTTCCACTTCGCGCCCGTCTCCGGTCAGCGTGACGTAGTTTGGAACCGGCCCGCCGTGTTTGTGCATCTCAGGCCGGGCCCAATAGCGGTTGCAGGTCCACTCTTGCGGGCCTTTGCGCGGGTCATGGTGGACCAGATGCGCCTTTGTGCCGGTCAGGGTCAGTATCTCGAACACACTGCGGGCGCGGTAGTTGGTCTGGATCGCCAGCCACAGACCCACAACGGTCAGCAGCAGGAAAGGGAGCAGACCCCACAGGATGACCGACCCCAGCACTGCCAGAAGTGGAATCAGCCCAAACAGAAATACCGAGAGGATCACGATCATAGCCCCGCGCCGTGGCAGCGAGTTATGTGGCCAAAGGCGCAGTTCCTGTTCGGTTTCAGAAGTTCGATTCCATCGATAAGGCATGGCTGAAAGTTAGTTCAACTTGGGTATGAGACGAAAGGAAATGATCAGGTCACATGGCCGACACGCGCCCATGATAGCGCGTCGTCCAGCCGGTCATCTCCCCAAAAGACCTCGCCGCGGACGACAAGGCTGGGGGCTCCGAAAACCCCGAGTTTGGTGGCTTGATCCGTTTCGGCCTCAAGCGCCGCGACGGTATCGGGGCTGCGGGCGCGGGCCAGCACCAGTCGCGGGTCCTGCTGACACCTGTGCAGGGCTTCAGTGATCGCGGATTCACTGCCAGCCTCGTTATTTTCCTCGAACCAGATGCGATACAGCACCTGAGTGAAGTTCTTGCCCCAACCGTCGCCCATACCAAGCAAAGCGACCTGATTGGCCAGCGGCAGGTCTGAGATCGGGTAGGGCGCGGGCAATCGGGCGTGAATGTGGTACTTTGCGGCGCGGCGCTCGATATCCCGCCACATATATGCGGATTTTACCGGCTTGCCTGCAAACGGAATGTTGTTCTGATCAGACATCACGGTGCGTACGTTGAACGGTCGCCATCTCACTGTGGCACCATGTTCCGCGCACCAATCGTCCAGACGCATGACGGTCAGGAAACTGTATGTACTGCCGATGGAATACCAAAAATCGATGTCGGGCATGTGATACCCCCCGGGTTGCCGGATGTCTAAACACTGACAGGATAGCCGATTTTGGCGGTTCTGGCGACATTTTGGCTGCAAACGTAGGTGGTAACGAAAAAACCCCGCCGAATTGGCGGGGTTTTCTTTGGGTTTGGACCGGATCAGTGCGCGTGGCCTTTGTCCCAGTCTTCCTGCTTCGGCAGCTGCTCGAACGTGTGCTCGGGCGGCGGTGAGGGCAGGGTCCATTCCAGCGTATCCGCGTATTCGTTCCACGGGTTCGGACGGGTCTCTTTCGCGCCGCGCAGCAGCGCGTAGATCACGATGCCGAAGAACAGCAGGAACGAGGCGAACGAGATGAACGCACCAATCGACGACACGAAGTTCCACTGAGCGAACGCCTCGGGGTAGTCGATGTAGCGGCGCGGCATACCCTGGCGGCCCAGGAAGTGCTGCGGGAAGAAGGTCAGGTTGGCGCCGATGAAGAACAGCCAGAAGTGAACCTTGCCCCAGAACTCCGAGTACTGACGACCCGTCATCTTCGAGAAGTAGAAATACACACCGGCAAAGATGGCAAAGACGGCACCCAGCGACATCACGTAGTGGAAGTGTGCAACCACGTAGTAGGTGTCGTGGTAGGCGCGGTCGATACCGGCCTGCGACAGCACAACGCCGGTCACACCACCAACGGTGAACAGGAACAGGAAGCCGAAGGCGAACAGCATCGGCGTCTTGAACTCGATCGAGCCGCCCCACATGGTCGCAATCCACGAAAAGACCTTAACGCCCGTCGGAACCGCGATGACCATCGTGGCCAGCATGAAGTAGGCCTGCTGACGCAGCGACATACCAACGGTGTACATGTGGTGCGCCCAAACGACGAAGCCCAGAACACCAATCGCGATGATCGCCCAGACCATCGGCAGGTAACCAAAGATCGGCTTGCGTGCGAAGGTCGCGATTACGTGGCTGATGATGCCGAAGCCGGGCAGGATCACGATGTACACTTCCGGGTGGCCGAAGAACCACAGGATGTGCTGATACAGGATCGGGTCACCGCCACCGGCCGGATCAAAGAAGGTGAAGCCAAAATTGCGGTCCATCAGCAGCATGGTGATCGCGCCCGCCAGAACCGGCAGAGACAGCAGAATCAGCCACGACGTGACGAAGATCGACCAGCTGAACAGCGGCACCTTGAACAGGGTCATGCCTGGGGCACGCATATTCAGGAAGGTGGTGATCATGTTGATCGCGCCGAGGATCGAGGAGGCGCCCGATACGTGCACGGCAAAGATCGCAAGGTCCATGGACATACCGCCCTCGGTCGTGGACAGCGGCGGGTACAGAACCCAGCCCACGCCTGAACCGGCCTGGTCATTACCGCCCGGCGCCAGCAGCGAGGCCACACCCAGAGAGGTGCCGGCGACGTACAGCCAGAAGGACAGGTTGTTCATCCGCGGGAACGCCATATCCGGCGCACCGATCTGCAACGGCATGAAATAGTTGCCAAATCCGCCGAACAGGGCCGGGATGACAACGAAGAACATCATCAGAACACCGTGATAGGTGATCATCACGTTCCAAAGATGGCCGTTCGGGGTACATGGGTCGGCCATGAAGCCTTCCAGGCACATGTACTGAACACCGGGGTGCATCAGCTCGAGCCGCATGTAGACGGTCATCAAAACCGAGATCAGACCGGCCAGTGCCGACACGACCAGGTAGAGAATCCCGATGTCCTTGTGGTTGGTCGACATGAACCAGCGCTGGAAAAAGCTGCGCTCGTCTTCATGGCCGTGACCATGAATGGCTGCGTCTGCCATTATAGGTGCCTCCTGTTGCAACTGACCGCGCTGCCGGACCTCTCCGGCGCGCGGTATTATTGCTGGTTTTAGAATGCGAAAGAGGCGCCTTCAATGGCCGAGTTTGATCTGGATCAAGATTAATTGTCGCGGGTCGGAGGAAAACCCGCGAAATCTCGGCCATGAACAGGGCATATCTGGCGATTGGTTCTGGTATTTCAAGGGGCCGCAAACTCCCATTCGCGAAGCGTGGCAGAGTTCCGCCTTGACCCTTGGGGGTGGGGGCCGCAGAACTACGCTCAATTCCCGAAACCGGAGACTTGATATGGCCGCTTACGATCCCGACAACATCTTCGCCAAGATCCTGCGCGGAGAAATCCCCTCGACCCGCGTGTACGAGGATGACGATACGCTGGCCTTCATGGATATCATGCCGCGATCTGATGGGCATCTGCTGGTGATCCCCAAAACGCCCTGCCGAAACCTGCTGGACGCGACGCCCGAACAACTGGCCGTCGTGATGTCGACCACTCAGAAACTGGCCAAAGCCGTGGTCAAGGCGTTCAACGCCGACGGTGTCACCGTCCAGCAATTTAACGAGGCCGCAGGCGGGCAGGAGGTTTTCCACCTGCATTTCCATGTTTTGCCGCGCTTCGAAGGTGTGTCGCTGCGCGCCCCGGGTCAGATGGGTGACTTCGATCTGATCGCGCAGCACGCGGAGAAGATCAAAGCGTCGCTGGCCTGATCAGTCTTTGCTATCATGCGGCCCCAGACACGCGCTGTGGTCGCCAAACGCGTGGAGCACGGCGCAAACATGGTCGTGCCCACCATCGCAAGCAGCCGCAATGCGGGACAGTTCAGCCTCGAGTCTTCGCAGCTGCGTGATCCGGGCCCGCAGGTCAATCAGTTGCCGTTCGGCAATCTCGTGCACCCGGTCCAGGTCCGGCCCGCGTGCCCCTTCCAAAGACAGCAGTGCTTCGACGTCGGCCAGGGGAAGGCCGAGATCGCGTCCGTGGCGAATGAACCTTAGGCGGTTCAGGGCCGCATCGTCGTACCGACGCTGGTTTCCGGCCGTTCGGTGCGGCTTTGGCAGCAGGCCCTTGTCTTCATAGAACCGAATTGTCGGCACCTTGACCCCCGTGCGACGGGACAGCTCTCCGATCGAGTACATTTTTCCTATTTCGCCCCTTGAACCTCTAGTGGCTAGAGGAATTACATGGGGTGGGCAACCGAAACAAGGAACACCGGTAAGATGCCACACGATCACCACGGGCACACTCACATTGACCCCACGACAGGCGACAAGCGCGTTGCCGGCGCTATAGCGGTCAACATGCTGTTGACCTTTGCGCAGGTCATTGGCGGAATACTCTCGGGGTCTCTGGCGCTGATTGCCGATGCGCTGCACAATTTCTCGGACGCGATCGCGCTGATCATCGCGTTCTTTGCCCGCAAGATCGCTCGCCGACCCGCCGATCCACGCATGAGCTTTGGATATGGGCGCGCCGAGGTGGTTGCGGCACTGATCAACTATACGACCCTGATCGTACTGTCGGTTTATCTGATGTACGAAGGCATCATGCGGTTTTTCCAGCCCGAGCCCGTGAATGGATGGATGGTGGTCTGGATCGCGGCCCTTGCTTTGATTGTCGACCTGATAACCGCCGCGCTGACATACACGATGGCGAAGGACAGCATGAACATTCGCGCAGCTTTCATTCACAATGTGGCCGACGCGTTGGGTTCGGTTGCCGTCATCATTGCGGGCGCCGCCGTGATCCTGTTCGGCTGGACTTGGGTCGACCCGGCGGTCACGATCCTGATTGCTGTCTACATTCTGTGGCACGTCAAATCCGAGATCGGAGAAACCATCCGGGTTCTGATGCTGGGTGCGCCATCCGATCTGATCCCCGAAGATGTTGCCACCGCCATCGAGGCGACAGAGGGCGTTGCCGGTGTTCACCACATCCACCTTTGGAGTATGCAGGAGCGCGAACCTGCCTTGACCGCGCATCTCGAGATCGCTGCCCTGCACTGGTCGGATGCGGACTCCATACGGTTGGCTGTGAAGGAAACGCTGAAATCCGGGTTTGGGATTGGCCACGTGACCCTAGAACTGGAACGGACCGATCAGGCCTGCACGGCACCACCACGATTTGGGCATCACAGTTTGCATCAGGCCTAAAAAGGAATTGCCGTTCCGATTTGGGGTCGGAACGGCAGACTCGTAACCAAACACTTTTCCGAATACCCGGTTTACCCAGGATCACCGGTTTAACACACCACTCACTCTAGAACGGTAAGACTAGAGTACCCGCAAACGCGCGATTTGTATTCTTCGGAGTGTGCTTTCTGCCAATAAAGCCCAAAACTTTTGGGCAAAATGGTGGATTGTGTTTAGGTTCGGAAACAAAGGCGTCGGCAACCGGAGATTGTTAATCCCCATTTTGGAAGACAGCGATTCGGTTCCGGTTCAGGCGTCGACTGGTTGGAAGCAATCCGCAAAGGTTTTCTGCAGGGCGACGTCGACATCGGCCATCGTCACGGGCAAGCCCAGATCGACCAGCGAGGTGACCCCATGCTCGGTAATGCCGCAAGGGACGATGCCCGAGAAATGCTCGAGATCCGGTTCGACATTGATTGAGATTCCGTGAAAGCTGACCCATTTGCGCAGGCGCAGCCCGATGGCGGCAATCTTGTCTTCGGCTGGTTGGCCGGTGGCGGTCAGGGGCTTGTCGTCCCGGCGCACCCAGACGCCGACGCGCCCGTCGCGGATTTCACCCTGCACGTTGAATTCCGCCAACGCGGCGATCACCCAGTTTTCCAGCTTTTTGACAAAGCCCCGCACGTCCTTGCCACGCTTGTTCAGGTCAAGCATGACATAGGCCACGCGCTGGCCGGGGCCGTGATAGGTGTATTCCCCGCCGCGTTTGGCTTCATAAACGGGAAACCGGTCAGGGTCGGTCAGGTCTTCGATCCGGGCCGAGGTGCCCGCCGTATAAAGCGGCGGATGTTCCAGCAGCCAGACGCATTCTTCTGCCTCTCCGGCCGCAATCGCGGCCACTCGTGCCTCCATAAAGGCGACGGCCTCGTTGTAATCGGTCAGCCCGTCTGTGATCTTCCATTCCATGGCGGTTCCTTATCGCGCGGATGCGGCAAGCGAAAGGGGTCAGGCGGCTTCGGTCAGGCAGCGTTGCAGAACCTGAGCATAGGTGTCCGTACCCTGCGCCCCGGTCAACAGGTACTTTCCACCAAACACCATCGACGGAACGCCAGAGATACCCCGGCTGGTCCAGAACTCCTGCTTTTCGCGAACAGGGGCGACATGCGCGCCGGATTCGAGCGCGGATCGCGCGGCGTCGGCATCCAGCCCGGCCGCCGTAACCGCATCAAGCAGGACATCAGTTTGCGAGACGTCTTTTTGGTCGGTGAAATACGCTTGGAACAATGCCAGCTTCAGCGGATGTTGCCGACCCTGAGACTCCGCCCAATCTAGCAGTTGATGCGCTGCAAAGGTGTTCACCATTCTGCTGTCATCGTCGAAGTTGAACGCAAACCCCAGTTCCGTGCCTAGCTGCGTCAGCCGATCCCGGGCTTGCTGGCTCTGCTCGGCGGTTGTTCCATATTTCTCCATGATATGCTCGCGCAGGTTCTGGCCTTCGGGCGCCATGGTGGGGTTCAGTTCGAACGGATGCCACCTGAGGCGCGCCAGCACGTTTTCCTGCTGAAGGGCCAGATCAAGCTGCCGAAACCCGACAATGCACCAGGGGCAGACGACGTCTGAAACAATGTCGATCTGAACGACGGGGCGGGGATCGGTCGAAGTCATGTCCAAGCTCCTGACTGGGCGATGGGGATACTGTGCAGCTATAGATATGGGTACGGAAAGGGAATTCAAACCGGCGTGTTTTTTGCCTCTTCACATCCCGATCATCAGCGTCTATACGCCCCTCTACCAAGTCATTGGCAGTGCGGTCGTGGCGGAATTGGTAGACGCGCAGCGTTGAGGTCGCTGTGGGGTAACTCCCGTGGAAGTTCGAGTCTTCTCGACCGCACCATTCTCATCAGGCAATCTGGCGATTGGCCCGTTCGGGGCGGGTAGAGTTGCACCAGTTTGCCGTGGATTATCTTTGTCGTGATTTCCTGTCTCGCCCACGCCCTCGGGGTTGTGTATGACGAACGTCAATACAAGTCGGGAAGTTTTGATGTCGCAGGCCATAACCGTATTCACCACGATGAAGAACGAAGGCCCCTACATGCTGGAATGGGTCGCGTTTCATAAAACGTTGGGTGTCGATCACTTTGTGATTTTCACCAACGACTGCGATGACGGCACCGACGATATCGCTCGCAGATTGCAGGAACTGGGGCTGGCCACCCACGTCTCGAACGAGGTGAAAGAGGGTGGTAACCCACAGCATCAGATGTTGCGGCGGGCGCGGCGTCAGCCCAAGGTGAAAGAAGCCGACTGGCTGCTGTGTCTGGACGTGGATGAGTTCTGGAATATCCGGCACGGCGACAACAGCTTTGACGCATTGATCACCGAGGTCGAAAGCCGCGCAGGTCAGCCGGTGGATGCAATTTCCTTCGCGTGGAAGCTGTTTGGAAGCTCTGGCAACATTAGCTTTGAAGACCGGCCCGTAACCGAAGCCTTTGCGATGGGGGATCAGGAGTTTCCCTATCACTCGGGGCGCGCCTACGGTCTGAAAACCCTGTTTCGAAACAACGGCAAGTTCACCCGGTTTGGGCCGCATCGTCCAAAGGGTGTGGAAGAGGGCAAAGAGGCTGAGGTTGCCTGGTCCGACGCCGGGGGCAATCTGCACCCGGCCGATAATGTGGGGTGGCGGGCCTGGTCGGGGTTTGACCACTCGCTTGGGCGTCTGCACCACTATTCGGTCCGGTCGCTGGATGGGTTTCTGATCAAGCGCGACCGGGGGCGAACCAACCATATCAAGGTGGATCAGGGGCAGTCCTACTGGCAGGATATGAATGCCAACAAGGAAACCGACCCATCCATTCAGCCCATCGCGCGGCGTGCGGCACCGCTGCTGGCGGAATTTAAGGCAGACCCGATACTGGGAGATTTGCACGCCCGGGCCTGCGACTGGCACCGCGCAAAGATCGCCGAGATCAAAATGCGTCCGGACTGGGTGGATTTCCGGATGTGGCTGACGGACAATCTCATCTGAGGATCATGGCAGACGACCTTTCGAAAGAGCAGTTGAAACCCGACCACCCCGACCGCAAGACGGGGTACGAGCGTATTCTGACCGATCCCGCGCCGCCGTGGTTTGTTGAACTGTATCCGGGGGGCGACGGGGCCGGGTTTCTGCAAAAGCTGGAACGCCATTCGGTGCTGTTTCATCAGCGCTCCGCGTCGCATCTGGTTGTCAGTTTCGACAATATCGCCAACGCCAACGATCTGTCCTTTGCGCGCGAACCCTGGGGATGGAAATTCTTCCGGGATGAGGGCTGGTCCCACATGGGCGTCTTTGCCCGCACCAAGGCGTGGTATCGCGACCCCGAGATCATCTCGTATTTCCAGAACCGCGCGGCCGAGGGTTTTTTTGACCATTTCGATCGCGTCGTCTTTGCCGGTGCTTCGATGGGCGGGTTCGGGGCGTTGACCTTTTCCGGGCTGGTCCCCGGTGCGCAAGTCATCGCGTTCAACCCGCAGACCACGTTGGATGAACGTCTCGTGCCGTGGGAGACCCGGTATCGCTTTGGTCAGGTTCAGGATTGGGATCTGCCTTTGGGGGACGCGGCGCAGACGGTGAATACGGCGGGCAAGGCGTATGTGTTCTATGATCCGTTCTTTGACCTCGACAGGCAGCAGGTCACGCGGTTGCAGGGTGAAAACGTCGTATTGCTCAAGACATGGTTTTCGAACCACTTCGCAGCGCCGATGCTGCGCAAGCTGGATATTCTCAAGCCGGTCATGCTGAGGGCGATGGACGGGTCTCTGACTTCGGACGAGTTTTACCGGATGATGCGCGCGCGCCGCCGTCTGCCGATGGTCATGCGCGCCATCGAGGCGCAGGCGGGCGAGCGTCACCCGCATCTGGTCCGGCAAGCCCGCCAGAGGTTCCGGGCGCTGCGACGCGCTGCTTTGGCCGAAAGCTCTGAATAATGCCCGCAAAAGGAGTGTTCATCGGACAGCGCAAGGACCGCATGGGTGCGCGCCTTTTGATGATGCTGACCTGCATCCGTCTGGCCGAGGATTTTGACACTTCGTACAAAGTGAACTGGTTTCCGCAAGGGGCGGATGCTCCTGAGCTGGATCAGCCGCAGGAGTTGTTCGCACGGGACTGGATGGATGCGCGCTTTCTCAGCGGCAAGGAATTCGATCGGCTCGCCAAGAAGGCTCTGCCGATCTGGGCCTTTCAGGGGGACAAAACTCCGGATCGTCTGATTGCGCATCTCAACGCGGGCCGCTCGGTTCTGGTCGAGGAAGGGTTTGAAGTGCTGGCCTTCCCCTGGGAGGATATCGAAGCGATCCGCCCACGATATCGCGATTTCATCCATCAGATCGGCTTTACGGATGAGATTCGCACCATCATGACGCGCGCGGATGAGAAACTGTCGGGGCAGGGGGTGTCGGCCTATCATATCCGGCGCGGAGACATTCTGAACGGATTGCCCTGGAAGCACACAACCTGGCCCGCCAAGATCGAACCGGAGGAGTTGTACGAGGCGCATCTGGAGAAAATCGCCGGGCAAACGGCCATCATGTTCTCGGATCAGCCCGAATTGATCACCCGGTTCCAGAAACGTTTCCCTAAATTGTTGCGGATGTCGGACATTGCGGATGTCTCCGATATGACACGGGCACAGCGCGATTTTCTGGAACTTTATACGATGTCGCGGGCCGAGCAGGTGGTGGCGCCTTACATATCGGCGTTTTCAATGGCTGCTGCCCGGATATCGGGGCGGCAACGTCTGGTGTTCAAGGATGTCCTGACCGAAGATGACATCTCTGTGGCCAATCATCGCGTGGTTGATCGGATTGCCGAAGGCCCAGCGGCCTTTCTGAACCCGTCTGAGGCGGCCCATATCTATGCCAAGGCCGCGCAGTATCTGAGCGCGCGCGATGAAATTGAAACTGCCTACGATCTGGCGGGGCCCATTCTGGACGCAGAGGCCGACAACGCCTTCATGCCGCTTTTGCAGGCGATAAACTGTTTCTACCTGTCCAAGTGGAAGGAATGCGAAAAGCTTGCTGCAGCCGGGTTAGACAACAATAATCTGTGGTCCGAGGACTATGCCGTTTTGCTGGCGTTGCGCGCGGCCACGTTGGGGGCGCAAAAGAAACGGTGGTCGGCCAGCCGGTATTTGGCGCGGGCATTCTGGGGCAAGCCTTTACGTCCCGATGTTGCGGTGCTGGCGTCCCGAATGCTGTACCGCGATCAGATTTCCGCCCGGCTGTTTCCCCCAACGGATTGGCGGGTGCAGAGGCAGCTTCGGCGGCGGCGATTTCCACCGTTCAACAATCTGTATCTGGTGCAGCACAAGGTGCTGGTCAGGCAGCCCTGCAATTTCGATTTCGTTTTGATGGATTGGTCGGAATTGGCCCTGGATCAAAAAGCCCGCAGGTTTTTCGATGATCGATCCCGATTGGAGCGGCTGGCCGAAGGGTTCGACGCCCTTGAGGGCTTAAGCGTTGATGACCCCGGCATCGTGTCGGGCAGGGCCCTACTGCATTGGCATTTGGGCGCAATCAACTTGCGGCAAGCCATCGATCAAACGCGGAAAATCTCGTCCAGCTGGCCGGAAAACTCGCTTTACTATAAACGGCTGTCAGCACTTTATGAGGCGGACGGCGATGTGGCGCGCGCTCGGATGACACTGGCCGAAGCCCTGGCCTGTGATCCCGGAAATCCGTTTCTGGTGTTTGCGATGGGAAAGTTTCTGGAACGGAATGAGGCCGCCGAGCAAGGGCAAAATCAGATCATTCAGGCAGCTGACCTCGAGGACAATTCTGCAGTCATTCAGGGTGAAGCCGGGCAGATTCTCCTGCGGCGCGGCAACAAGGGCAAGGCGCGGCCTTACCTGCAAAAAGCGAATGACCTGTTTCCGCCGTTCAAGCGCTTTGCAAACCAGTTGGCCCGTACCCGATGAGAATGGCGCAGGTTTCCAAAACGATGCCGGATACCTCTTGGCTGTTGCGCCCAGTAAGCCTAGGCTGTGGCCCGAGCAAAAACCGCAGAACTTCGAGCGCAGGTGCGATAAGCGGTAAAACACGAGGCGAGTAAGTGTCTGATCACGATCCCCGATATATCAGCGTGACCCCGATGAAGAACGAGGGCCCCTTTGTGCTGGAGTGGGTGGCCCATTGCCGAGCGATCGGTATCGACCAGATTGTCGTGATGACCAATGACTGCATCGATGGCACGGATGCGCTGCTAAAGCGGCTGGATGAAAGGGGCATCCTGATCCATGTCGACAACAATGCTCGCCGCCAGAGCAACCCGCAAAAACGGGCCTACAGGAAATTCCTGAAGATGGAGATCGCGCGGCCTCAGGATTGGGTGCTCGTGATCGACGCTGACGAACACATCAACGTCAAAACCGGTGATAACACGCTGCGGGCGCTGACAGATGCCGTGCCGGACGCGAAAATGATCTCGATGACGTGGCGGTTGTTCGGGAATGCGGGTGTCGTTCGATATGAGGACCGGTTCCTGTCGGATCAGTTTCGACGCGCGGCGCAGCAGCAAAAGCACCGACCGCCGCAGGCCTGGGGTTTCAAGACAATGTTCCGGCGCGAGCTTTGGGGCACCCTGGGCGTTCACAGGCCAAAGCGGCCCACGGTCGAAACCATGGAAGAGTGCCATTGGTACAACGGGTCAGGACGGTTGATGCCGGACCGGTACTTTACCGGCAGCTGGCGGTCTGCGCGGGATTCCATTGGTTATGATCTGGTGCAGATCAACCACTATGCGCTGAAGTCCTGCGAAAGCTATCTGGTCAAGAAACTGCGCGGCCGGGCCCACCATACGGGGGAAAGCCTTGGCATGGAGTATTGGGACATGATGAACCATAACGCCGAGGAAGACGGCTCAATCGATGCCATCCTCGACCGCAAGCGCGAGCAGTATTACGACCTGCTGTCAGACCCCGAGACGGCCCGTTTGCACCACATGTCCTGCGATCTGCACAGACAGAAGATTGCGCAATTGCGTGAACAGCCCGAGATGCAGGATCTGATGCAACGGATGACGGCGGATTTTGCGGCCAGTCAAAGCGAATGAGCAGGATCACATCTGAAACAGGAGGCATCTGATGCTCTGGCTGCATTTGGGTATGCCCAAGACCGGCACGACAGCACTTCAGGGATATGTGCAGCAAAACAAGGCCCAGCTTGCCAATGTGGGGCTGCGCTATATGGAAACCGGACGGCGCCGCGATGAAGGCCAGGGCCGTCTTGCGATCAGCCACAACATCATTGCCTTTCACATGAACCAGACCAATCAGCCGATGGACACGTTCCGCGAGGCTATGGCCATCGAATACGAGGCGCACAGGGATCAGACCTGTCTGGTGTCGTCCGAAATGTTCTACAACTGCGACCTGAGCAGGCTGGCGCAGGTCTTTGCGGAAATCCCCTCGCGCGAGTTGCGGATCACCTACTATTGCCGCAGGTATTCCGATTTCCTCGAAGCGGACTACAAGCAACGCGCTAAGAACGGCCGACTGGGGGGCGGTGCAACTGACTATGTTGGGAAGTTGCTGAGCAGGATCAAGGCCGACCCGGGGATCTACAGTTTTGCGGCAAAACTGGATCGAATCCGCCAGGCCTTTCCCGGGGTCGCCATCGTGCCGATTCTTTATGATCGATCTCAGATGGTGCAGGGGAATGTAGTCGATGATTTCATGTCGCGTATCGGAGTGTCCTTGCCCAATGGCGGTGTGGCGGAACGGCCCTCAAACTTGTCGCAGTCGCGTGCCGCCAGCGAGGCCTTTGGCATCGTGTCCCGAGCGCTGGGCCGTCAGGCAAGTCGGCGTCTGCGTCGACGTGTCGTTGAAGATCCGGTCATGATCCGAAGATACGATGTATTGGAGCCGCAGGAACGGGCCTGGCTGGACGAATTTGTCGCCAGCCATGATATCGCGTTCCAGCAGGAGTTTTTCCCCGAGCGGCCTCAGTTGTTCGACCCCGTTGAGCTGAGCGAAGAGGATCAGGAATTTCGTCGCGACACAGCCCAGGAATACGAAGCCCTGCGCCGTGCGTCCGAGATTGTGTTCCGCATGGCGTTGGAGGTTTGAGCGTTAGGGCTCGATGGTGATTTCCTGACGCTGGCGGCCGGTTGTCTTGTCAAAGATCAGGATGCGGTTGTCATCGGTCACCACCGCATACCAGTTGTTGCCGATGGTCACGGCCTGCGCCTTTGCGCCGTCGGGCAGCTCGACCTGATCGGGCAGTGTGGGGGTTCTGTCCGATAGCCGGATGACAATCAGTGCGAATGTCACTAGAACCCCGCCAATCATCACCGCGGTCAGCAGCATGACCATTCTCCGCAGCAGGCGAAGCTGTGGCGTTTCCTGCGGTTCTTGGGGTTCGGAAGGGACAGTCATGGGCACCCGTCAGATTGAGTTTCAGATCGCGGCCGATCCGCCGCCACGCCTTGATAAGGCGCTTTCGCGGGATGTGCCAGCCGAGGAAAACCTGTCGCGCACACGTCTGGCCAAGCTGATCGACGAGGGGGCTGTTCTGGTCAATGGTGCTGAAGTGCGCGACCCAAAGGCCAAAGTTGTCGAAGGGGTCTCGGTGTCGATCACAGTGGCTGAGGCTGAAGACAGCCATATCGGCCCCGAAGACATCCCGCTGGAGGTCGTTTTTGAGGACGCTAACCTGATCGTCATCAACAAACCGGCGGGCATGGTCGTGCATCCTGCACCGGGTTCACCGAACGGGACACTGGTGAATGCGTTGCTGCATCATTGCGGCGATGACCTGTCCGGGGTGGGCGGGGTGAAACGCCCCGGTATCGTGCACCGTATCGACAAGGAAACCAGTGGCCTTCTGGTCGTTGCCAAATCGGACGCGGCACATCACGGGCTTGCGGCCCAGTTCGAGGCGCACACGGTCGAGCGATACTACCGCGCGATCTGCTACGGCGTGCCAGATGCGAATGACCCGCGTCTGCGTGGGGTGAAAGGCGTCAGCTTTGAGCCCGGCAATATCATGCGTCTGACCACTCAGTTGGCGCGCCACAAGACCGACCGGCAAAGACAGGCGGTGTTGTTCCACGGTGGGCGTCACGCTGTCACGCGCGCGCGATTGGTTGAGACATTCGGAAATCCCGCAGGGCTGGCACTGATCGAATGCTGGCTGGAAACCGGTCGAACGCACCAGATTCGCGTTCACATGGCCCATGCCGGGCATGGGCTGGTGGGCGATCCGGTTTATGGCGGCAAGCGTAAACTGGCGGCCAAGGCGTTCAGCGCCGCAACCTCGGACGCCGTTCGCGCCTTTCCACGGCAGGCGCTGCACGCTGCTGTTTTGGGCTTTGAGCACCCGGTGACGGGGGAAAACCTGCGCTTTGAGGCCGAACTACCGGAAGACATGCAGAAACTGATTGATCAGCTTCGCACGCCGCTGACATAATGCGCAAAGTTACGTGAATAACATTTTCTTAGGTTTCCTTTATCGTTCGTTAATTCCAAACTGTTAACGGTACCTCTTGAACGGGTTGGGGTGGCATCCCATATCCATGTTAACGACTTAAACATTTGTCGGAGGGACATGAAACATGGCAAATTACGCAAATCTCCCCGCGCCGACGCCGGAAGGCGGTCTGAACCGCTATATGCAGGAAATTCGCAAGTTCCCGCTGCTGGAACCGGAAGAAGAGTACATGCTTGCCAAGCGTTGGGTGGAAGAGCAAGACACTGAATCAGCTCATAAAATGGTCACATCGCACCTTCGGTTGGCGGCCAAGATCGCTATGGGTTATCGAGGTTACGGCCTGCCGCAGGCTGAGGTGATCTCCGAGGCGAATGTGGGCCTGATGCAGGCAGTCAAGCGGTTCGACCCGGAAAAGGGTTTCCGTCTGGCGACCTATGCGATGTGGTGGATCCGTGCCTCGATTCAGGAATACATCCTGCGGTCGTGGTCATTGGTGAAACTGGGCACGACCTCGGCGCAGAAGAAGCTGTTCTTCAACCTGCGCAAGGCCAAGGCCCGCATCGGTGCGCTGGAAGAGGGCGACCTGCGTCCTGAGAACGTCGCGCAGATCGCCAATGACCTTGGTGTGACCGAAGAGGAAGTCATCAGCATGAACCGCCGGATGTCCGGTGGCGATGCCTCGCTGAACGCGACCGTCGGGTCCGAGGGCGAAGGCACGATGCAGTGGCAGGATTGGCTTGAGGATGAAGATGCCGATCAGGCCGGCGACTATGAGGCGCGCGATGAACTAGATGCGCGGCGCGAGTTGCTGGCGGCCGCATTGGATGTGCTGAATGACCGGGAAAAAGACATCCTGACTCAGCGCCGTCTGATGGATCAGCCCGTAACGCTGGAAGAGCTGAGCACGCAGTACAATGTCAGCCGCGAACGCATTCGCCAGATTGAGGTCCGCGCCTTTGAGAAACTGCAGAAGAAGATGCGCGAACTGGCGCGTGAAAAAGGAATGCTGGGCACGGTTTGAGACCTGCCCAAGCAAGGAAAGCCCGCCTTTCAAGGCGGGCTTTTTTCGTTAGGCGAAGATGAAATCGCTTTCGGATAACTGTCCGGCCCGAACGCCAATCAGATCGATGCTGTCGCCATCCGCCAACTCGATGGTTGTGCTGTAATATCCGCCCGAGATGTGGTCTTCGATGTCCTCAAAGCTGTGAATGCCGTCATAGGCGCTGAGGTCGATCTTGTCCTTACCGACCTTGAAGTCGAGGATAAGGTCCTCTCCGTCGCCATCGTCGAAGAAGAATGTGTCGTGTCCGCGTCCGCCGATCAGAAAGTCATCACCGGCTCCGCCATCGATCAGATCCTTGCCGCGACCGCCAAAGATGGAGTCGTCACCTTCGTCACCGCGCAGGATGTCCTTGCCGCGGCCACCAAACATGATGTCATGTCCAGTGCCACCCAAGGCAACATCATTGCCGCGCCCGGCGATGATGAAATCATTACCGCCGCCACCATGCACGAAGTCTTGGCCTCGCCCGGTAAAGTGAAACTCGTCCGAGTCGTCGCCTATGATGAAGTCCGTATTCTTCTGCCCCAGAATTCCGGTGACCGAGACCGGAAGCAGCACTCCGTCAAGCACATGGATGATCCCGTTTGAGGCCTCGACGTCGAAGGCAATCAGACCCGGGTCGGCAATGCCGGGGTCTGCGTCTTCAAGGCTTGGAGGAGAACTCAACAGGTTCAGCTCCAGATTTGTTCCCAGCAAGGTTTCGATCTGGGCACCGTCTCCAAGGCTGACGACAGCTTCTTTGGTAAATGACCCGTCGACGACGTGCTATTTGAGGATGTTGGTCAGCAAGGGCAGGGGATCACCGCCGCCCAGCAGGGTTAGCGCCTTCACGATGTGCCCAAGAGCCCCGGCCTCATCCGAGCCGCCGTATCCCAAGGCCTGAGCCAGGGCCACGAAGGCGGCATCGGTCGGCGCAAACACGGTCAGATCGACCGCGTCGCTGTCCAGTGTTCCGGCAAGTCCCGCCGCGATAACGGCTTCGCGGAGGATGTCAAAGTCCCCGCCGTCGTTGTCGAATGTTCCCGGGTCTCCGCTAATTTGAATAACGCGTTCTGTGATCGTTGGTCCGTCTGTCATGTCTGGCATTTCGGTTCATCTCCCACCCTGGTTGCCACCTTTGACCGGGAAAGAGCCTGCAAGAGCACCTGTTCCCATCGGCGATACAATTGGTACGGAGAGAGCCGAAAAACGGATCACGAAATTCGGATGTCGAGATTTGAAACGGTGGGCAACCCCACCGGTTCGGGCATGAATACCAACCGTGAAGTCATGCAGTTACGGCGAAAGTTTAATCTAGTTCAATTGTTGCCTGAAAACGCGAACCATGTTCTCGCCCATCACCTTACGAACCTGCGTTTCGGTGAGACCCTGCGCCAGCAAGGCCGATGTCAAAGCAGCCAGCTCCGAGGTGTCAAACGCCGTTTCGACCGAACCGTCATAATCCGACCCCAGTGATACGTGATCCTCGCCCACGGTCTTGATCGCGGCTTTGATCATCTTGGCAATACCCGTCGGAGTGATATCGCCGCAGGTCACATCCGCCCAATAGCCCATGCCGATCACACCGCCCGTTGCGGCGATATCCTGCATCAGATCATCCGGAAAGTTTCGTTTAACCGGGCAGAATCCGTGAAGACCGCCATGGCTGACAATCAGCGGGACGTCGGTCATAGCGATCACCTCTTGCGCAACCTGCGGGCTGGAATGGGCAAGGTCGATGACAACGGGGCGCTGCGCCAGTTCGGTTACTACCTGACGGCCGAACTCGCTCAGGCCGGCGTCGCCAAAGCCATGCAGCGATCCGCCCAGTTCATTGTCGAAAAAGTGGTGCAGGCCAAAGACGCGGTGCCCGGCATCGAACAGGGTGTCCAGATTGTTCAGGTCACCCTCCAACGCATGAGCGCCTTCAATACCCAGAATGCCTCCGACAACCGGTTGGCCTGCGGCTCGCGCGGACAGCACAGTGTCCAGATCGGCCCGGGTTTTTATGACCTTCAATTGCCCGTCCGAGGCGGCCTCGAACTGGTGCAGCTTTTCGGCCTGATAGATGGCGCGTTCCTTCAAACTATCCCAGGTGCGAAGGGGCCAAAGCTGTCCGATTGCAAGAAGAGTGATGTTGTCGAACGCCTCGGCCGAGTTTGCCTCGTAATTCTGTCCAGCGGGGGATTTGGTCACCGCGGTAAAGACTTGCAAGGCGACGTTGCCTTCGATCAGGCGGGGGATATCGACCTGACCCCGTGTGCCGCGCTCGGTCAGATCACGGCTCCACAACAAAGGGTCTGCGTGCAGGTCGCCAACAATCAGGGTTTCGTGCAGGGCTTCGGCGTCACCTGATACGTCAAAAGGGGCGTGGTCGATCACAGCGTTGCGTTTTGCTTCGATGTAAGACGGCAAAAACCCGAAAAACACCACGGCACCGATGATCACTGCAAGCACAAGCAGACCACCTATCCATTTGAAGACCCTCTTCATTCTCACTCCCTCCCGACTGTTGGGGGCAGATTAGGGCGGTTCGGTACAGATAAAAGCCTGACTTAACGTCCGCGGGTTGTTAGAAGGGCGAGAAAAGAGTTGTTAGCGGTAACTTTCAGATTCGAGCGAAATCACGACTGTCGGAGGAACATATGCAAAAACCAGTTCAATGGGGTGTTCTGGGCGCTGCCAAGTTTGCGCGCCAATTCATGGCACCGGCGATTCACGCAGCGGGCGGCGCGCGTCTGGCAGGGCTGGCCACGTCAAGCGCGGCCAAGGCTGAACCGTTCCAGGCCTATTGCCCCGATCTGACGGTCTATGACAGCTATGAGGCTCTACTCGCCGATCCTCAGATCGAAGCGGTTTACATTCCTTTGCCCAATCACCTGCACGTGGAATGGTCCCTCAAGGCGATGGACGCAGGTAAGCATGTGCTGTGCGAAAAGCCCATGGCCATGACGGCGGCCGAGTTCGCGTCACTGATCCAAAAGCGGGATGAGACCGGGCTACTGGCGGCCGAGGCCTACATGATTGTGCATCACCCGCAGTGGCAGCTGGTGCGAAAGCTGATTGCGGATGGGGCGATCGGTAAGCTGGTGCATGTGACCGGTGCGTTCAGTTTTGACAACCGCGCGGACACTGGGAACATCCGCAACCGTGCGGAAACCGGTGGTGGCGGGCTGCGCGACATTGGTGTCTATGTGATCGGCAGCGCGCGCTATGCGACGGGGCAGGAGCCGGTACAGGTCGACTCCGCGATCCGATGGGAGGACGGGATCGACACGTTCACCGAAATCCGTGCGCAATTCCCGGACTTTACCTATTCCAGCTATGTCTCGATCCGGATGCACCCGCATCAGGAAATGGTCTTTCACGGCGAAGGCGGTGTGATCCGTCTGACCGCGCCGTTCAATGCGCGGGTCTTCGGCGAGGCGCGGGTGGAATTGCACCGCCCGGGTCTTGAGGTTCAGGTCACGCGCTTTCCAGGCGACGACCATTACAAACTGCAAGTTGAGTCGTTCTGCCGTTCGATACGCGAAGGGGCAGAGTACCCGTGCTCGCTGGAATTCTCGCGCGGGACGCAGGAAATGATTGATCGGGTTCTGGAAGGGGCCGTGTCCCTCTGACTTGCCACGTCCCGCGCCGTCGCGCTAATCTGTCGGGCACCTGATCAGGAGAGAGGCCCATGGCAGGCGGTTGGGCGCGCGATGGCGCGGTGAGTGAACAGATTGAAGCGTCCATTTCGGACGAACTAGCCCGGATGCAGGCGCAAAAGCGTCCCGTGGGGGACAGCCTGACCCATTGCGCCGAATGCGAGGAGCCAATCCCCGAGAAACGCCGCTTGGCCTTGCCGGGCGTCAAGCTGTGCCTGGACTGCCAGCAAGAGCGCGACGGGTCCTTTAAGGCGCGCGCGGGCATCAACCGGCGCGGGTCCAAAGACAGTCAGCTGAAATAAGCGGGCAGAGGGATGCCCAAAACCAACCTTCTGCAAAACGGTCTGGTTCTTGGGTTTCTCGCCGCATTCCTGTGGGGCACGCACAGCGTCATTGTCCGTTATCTGACCAGCGATCTCGGTGGGCTGCAAATCGCTGTTACGCGCCTGTTTATCGCGGCTCTGGCGATATATTGCATGTTACGGGTGATGCGGGTCTCCGTCGCGATCCGGCTGGGGGACTGGAACTTTCGACTGGCCGTTTTGTCCACCGTGGTCAACTACATCCTCTTCCATATCGGGCTCGAGCATACCGGTGCCGCCAACGCCATGGTGCTAGAGAACACAGCACCGTTTTTTGTTCTGTTATTCCTGTATTTCTTTGCCGACACGCCGGTCGCACGCACCGACGTTCTGGCCACCGGTTTGGCCATTCTGGGTGTTTTTCTGACCGTTTTCCAAGATTTTCAGGGGGGCGGTGAACCCTTGTTCGGCGATCTTCTGGAAATCGGGGCGGGGCTCAGCTGGGCGGTGTTTCTGATCTCTAGCAGCCGGGCGATGCGCACCTCGGAATCGACGGGGGAACGGTTGAATTTCCTGTTCGGCATCTTCACGTGCTCGGGCGTGTTGTTGCTGCCTCTGGCCATGTTTTCAGTACAGGTGCCAACGTTTAATGACGTGGTGTTCCTGCTTTTGCTGGGGGTGCTGCCAACCGCGCTGGCCTACTATCTTTGGTATGAGGCCGCCGCGCGGGTGTCGACGCTGACAGCGACATTGATGTTTGCCGCGTCTGTGGTGTTCACCTTCATCAACTCGGCCATATTTTTGGGGGCCGCAATCACGCCGATTGCAGCCATCGGAGCCATGTTGATTGTGGCCGCCGTATTCCTGACAACCAAAAGCCAAAAGTGATCAGTCTTCCATTGTTTACAGTTCGTCGATGGAACCCGAGATCATCGGCAGGCCCATGTCCCAGAATTTGGACTCACTTGCGTTCAGCCCGAACTGTGCCGGCAGATTCTTGTGTTGCTTCGATACCAGCAGAGAAGGCCGTAGCACGCGGCTGGGCGCGCGATGGCGCGGTGTGCGAACAGATTGAGGCGTCCATATCGGACGAACGGGCCCGGATGCAGGCGTAAAAGCGCCCTGTGGAGGGAAGTCTGACTCATTGTGCCGAATGCGAAGAGCCGATTCGCAAAAAACACCGAATCGCGAATCCGGGTGAAAATTGTGTCTGGACTGTCAGCAGGAATGTGATGGCGCTGCACAAATCCGGGGCGAAAAAAAACCGACGAGGGTCAAAGGATAGTCAATTGAAATGACTGTTAATTGCATTCATATTTTGCTCATTGTTTAGGCGTTTATATTCCCAGTTCTGAATTTGCCTCTATATTACAATTGGTTAAAAATTGATCCATATCAAACTGATATTTGTTTGTTTCCGTTAGCTGAGTCTTAGTTCTCAGCCGGAAGCAGCCATGTTTGACTTTAGCCATGACAATCAACAGCCCAGCCCATTGTTGGAGCAATTGTCGCCCAAAGTGCGCAAGTGCCTGTTGTCCCGTGCGCAAAAAAAGTCATTTACCCGTGGTCAGACGATCTGTTTGCAAGACGAACCGAGCCGAAAGCTGAAGATCGTTCTGGAGGGGTGGGTCAAACTTTACCGGGTTTCGCCATCAGGCCACGAGGCAATGTTGGCGATGCTTACAAACGGGCAGAGTTTTGATGAAGTTTCGGCGCTGCGTGGTGCGCCGAGCGCCGCCAATGTCGAGGCCGTTTCGGATTGCGAAATTCTGTATCTTGATATCTCGGCCGTGTGCGCCTGCCACAATGCCGCGCATGAGATCGCTGTGGCCGTGCTGTCTGCGGCGTCATCCCATTTGCATGAGATGATGCACGAAGTGGAGGAACTGAAGGTTCTGACCGGCTATGAGCGTTTGTGCAATTTTCTGGTTCGGCTGTCCGACAAACAGGGCGGTCAAAGCAGGCTTGAGTTGCCATTCGACAAAGTCGTCCTGGCGTCGATGCTTGGGATGAAGCCCGAGAGCCTCTCACGTGCTTTTGGTAAATTGCGCAATATCGGCGTCGAGAGTGAATACAAATCCGTCGTCATTCGCGATCTGGAGCGGCTCAGAAACGTTGTCGCATAACAAAACGCGCCCGGAGATTATCCGAGCGCGTCTGATAAGTTTGTGAGCAAGGCTTTACGCTTCCATCGCTTCCAACTCGTCGATGAAGCCCGAAATCATCGACAAGCCCTTGTCCCAGAATTTCGGATCACTTGCGTCCAGCCCGAACGGTGCCAGCAGTTCCTTGTGGTGTTTCGATCCGCCTGCGCGCAGCATCTCGAAGTACTTATCCTCGAACCCTTCCGATCCGCTTTCGTAAACCGAGTACAGCGCATTCACCAAACCGTCACCGAAGGCGTAGGCATAGACGTAAAAGGGCGAGTGGACGAAGTGCGGGATATAGGCCCAGAAGGTCTCATACCCCTCCATGAATTCGAATGCGGGCCCAAGGCTTTCTGCCTGAACGCTCATCCACAGGGCGTTGATGTCGTCTGGGGTCAGCTCACCTTCGCGGCGGGCGGCGTGCAGTTTGCATTCGAAGTCGTAGAACGCGATCTGGCGGACGACTGTGTTGATCATGTCCTCGACCTTACCAGCCAGCAGCACCTTGCGCTGTTCCGGTGTTTCGGCCTGATCCAGCATCTTGCGGAAGGTCAGCATTTCACCGAACACGGATGCGGTTTCGGCCAGCGTCAGCGGGGTCGAGGACAGCATCTCTCCCTGATCGGCGGCCAGCACCTGATGGACGCCGTGGCCCAGTTCATGTGCCAGGGTCATCACGTCGCGTGGTTTGCCCAGGTAGTTGAGCATCACATAGGGGTGCACGTCGGTCACGGTTGGATGCGCAAAGGCGCCCGGAGCCTTGCCCGGCTTCACGGCGGCATCAATCCAACCTTTTGAAAAGAAAGGTGAGGCGATTTCGCCCATGCGTGGATCGAAGGCGTTATAGGCGTCCATCACCGTCTTTTCGGCCTCATCCCAGCCGACGATGCGGGTATCTTCCATCGGCAGCGGCGCATTGCGGTCCCAGACCTGCATCACGTCCAGCCCCAGCCATTTGCGTTTCAGCTCATAATAACGGTGGCTCAGCTTGGGGTAGGCGGCCACGACGGCTTCGCGCAGGGCTTCGACCACCTCGGGTTCGACGTCGTTTGACAGGTGACGACCGGTCTGAGCGGTCGGCATGTTACGCCAGCGATCAACGATTTCCTTTTCCTTGGCCTGCGTGTTGTGGACACGGGCAAAGGTCTTGATGTTGTCCTGAAACACAGCTGCCAGCTCGCGCGAGGCAGCCTCGCGTTTCGAGCGGTCCTGTTCTGTCAGCAGATTCAGAGTACCTTCGATGTTCAACTCTTCGCCGTCGACCTCAAAGGTAAGACCGGCGATGGTTTCGTCGAACAGACGTTCCCAAGCATCACCGACAACACCCAGATCGTGCAGGAATTTCTCCAACTCGTCGGATAGTTGATAGGGTTTCATCGCGCGGATACGGCGGAACACCGGCTCATACCGGGCCAGATCAGCGTTGGCGTCAAAATGCGCTTTCAGCGCGTCATCGTCGATGCGGTTGATTTCCAGTGTGAAGAACACCAGTGGCGTGGTGAAAACGGTGATCTTTTCCTGCATATCCGACAGGAACTTGGCGCGCTCGGCATCGGTGGTCAGCTGGTAATAGCGCAGACCCGCGAAAGACATGATGCGGCCTGCAATGGAGTTGATTTTCTCGTTGCGTTTCACGCAGGTCAGTAGGCCCTCGGCATCCAGATCGGCCAGCTTGCCTTCGTAGTCCGCAGCAAAGGATGCGCATTCGCCCTCTAGCCAGTCCAGATCCCGCGACAGTTCCGGCGCGTCTTCCGAGCTATACAGATCGGTCAGATCCCATTCCGGCAGGTTGCCAAGATCGCCGGTTCCTCCGGCTGCGTTTGCGTCACGGACGGGAAAGGGAAGGTCGCGCATGGATTACCTCGGAATATCTGCTTTCGCAAACATCTAGGCGCGGGCGGCCCGGATCACAAGCCGCCTTTGCATGAGGTTTTCTTCAGCTCGACAGGGCAGGTGCGGGTGCAGAGTCCGATTGTGCGGCCAGAAAATGCGCTGCCAACTGGTCATAGACCGGGCCACGCACCTCGGGCGCCTCCATCAGCACTTCGTGTTCGCCGTCGGGGATTTCAACCAGTGTACCGCTGGGCCAGTTCGTCATTCGCGCGCGGATTGCTTTGCGGTCAACGATTTGCTCATGGCTGCCGAGGAAGGTCAGACCGGGTGTTGCGGGCGCGGTTTGCTCCATCAACCAGGCGCATTCGTCCAGCGCCTCGCGCAGCCAAATCGTCGAAGGCGCGCCAAGGGCCAGTTCGGGATGCGCCGTCAATTGATCTTTCATCATCTGATACATCGCCGGATCACGCGTCAGCACATTGCCGTCAAAGGGCTGCGAGGCAACGTAGCTTTCCAACGAAGTGGTCGGAGGGGTTTTTTCCCCAAGCCCGATCCGCGGCCCCCAATATGCGGTCAACCGGCTGAGCGGTTTCATGATCGGAGTAAAGAAGATGCCCCACATTGGCCCGGTAAAGGCGCTGGCGGCAAAGCAGTCGCGCTCCAGAACCGCGCGCAGGCCGATTGCGCCGCCCATCGAGTGGCCTATCACGAACCATGGTTTCGGCAGGTCCAGCTTTTCGGCAAGGTCAAGCGTTGCCTTCACATCGTGTTGGTAGTCGGTGAACTCTTCGACATGCCCGACGCGTGGGTCATCCAGCAGGCGATCCGCCAGCCCCTGACCGCGCCAGTCGACGGCGAGAAACGCAAACCCACGACCAACGAATTCGGTCGCGGCATCGCCATATTTCTCGATATATTCGGTGCGGCCGGGGAACATCATCACCGTGCCGCTTGCTTCGCCTTCAGGGCGCCAGTGGCCCACGCGGATACGGATATCGTCCGGGGTTGTCACCCAATGGGCGGCACCACCGGCGGGTCCGCCGGCCACGTCTTCATAGAAAGGGGCCGGCGAGATCTGCATCAGGCCAGCACCGAGGCGAGTTTCATGGCAATACCCATGTCGCCGTCAACACTCAGCTTGCCGGACATGAACGCACCGGTTGGATTCAGATCGCCACTGAGGATCTGTTCAAACGTGTCTGCATCGGCGCTCAGGGTTACGTCGGCCTCTTCGTCGCTGACGCGTGCGCCGTCTGCATCCAGAACGATTGCGCCCAGATCGGCGATGGCAAACTTGGCCGAAGCGTCAAATGCGCCGCCGGACAGTTTTTCGTTCAGCGCGGCCGCGGCTTTTTCAAGAGTGTCGCTCATGGTGTTCCTCATATTGTTTGTGCGCCGTGAATGGACATCCCCGGTCGCAACGCTACACTGAATATTGTTATGGGCATTGCAACAAACAATCTCAAAGGTACCGTTGCGGCATTTTTTGTCACGGTCATGTTTTCCACCAGTTCCGTCGCGCAACAGGCGGACCTGCAGGATGAGGCTGCCTTGCTGCAGCAACTGGCGGAGGCCACGCCCGAACAGGCGATCGGATTGGACCGTCAGCTCAAGGCGCTGTGGGCGCAGTCGGGCTCGGCCTCGGCGGATTTGTTGTTGGAGCGAGGCCGCGAGGCGTTGGAAGACGGTGATACACTGGCTGCCATTGAACATCTGACGGCATTGACCGATCACGCGCCCGGCTTTGCCGAAGGGTGGCACATGCGGGCCTCGGCGTTTTTCGGAATGGATCGCTTTGGCATGGCCGCAGCCGATCTGGAACACGCTCTGACGCTGAACCCGAATAATTATGAGGCGATCTTTGGGCTGGGCCTGATCTTCGAGATCATCGAACAGCCCGACAAGGCACTGGACGCCTATGAGCGCGCGCTGGCTATACATCCGCATCATGAAGAAGTAACCAATGCCGTGAATCGACTGAAGCCTCAGGTCGAGGGCTCGGCCCTCTAAAGAACCGGGGCAGGGGGCAAAGGTGAGCGGGTCATCCCGAATCGTGGCCGTACTCGGCCCGACCAACACAGGTAAAACTCATTACGCGATCGAGCGGATGCTCGGGTATCGGACCGGTGTGATCGGCCTGCCGCTGCGTCTGCTTGCGCGTGAGGTCTATGACAAGATCGTAGCCATTCGCGGCCCGTCCGTTGTGGCTCTGGTCACGGGCGAAGAGCGGATCGTGCCGCCGCGCACCCAGTACTGGGTCTGCACGGTCGAGGCGATGCCCGAAGGGATGGGCGCGGATTTCGTGGCAATCGACGAAATCCAGCTCTGCGCCGATCCCGAACGCGGTCATGTCTTCACTGACCGGCTGTTGCGGTCACGCGGCACAAGTGAAACGCTGTTTCTTGGCGCGGACACGATGCGTGGCCCCATCGCCGCGCTGGTGCCTGAGGCCCAGTTCGTCCGGCGCGATCGCATGTCTCAGCTGGTTTATGCGGGGTCGAAAAAGATCAGCCGCATGCCGCCCCGCAGCGCCATCGTCGGGTTCTCGGTCGACAGTGTCTATGCCATTGCCGAGCTGCTGCGCCGTCAGAAGGGTGGGGCAGCCGTGGTGATGGGCGCGCTCAGCCCGCGCACGCGGAATGCACAGGTCGAACTGTATCAAAACGGTGAGGTTGATTACCTCGTCGCGACTGACGCGATCGGTATGGGGCTGAACCTGGATGTGAACCACGTGGCGTTCTCATCCCTCAGCAAGTTCGACGGCCGCCGGATGCGCCCGCTTGCGCCCAACGAACTGGCCCAGATCGCCGGTCGGGCGGGACGCGGCATGTCTGACGGCACCTTTGGCGTGACCGGAGAGGCGCCACCACTGGATGAAGGCGTGGCGCAGGCCATCATGGACAGCCGGTTCACGCCGATGAAAAAGCTGAACTGGCGGAATGCCGCCCTGCGGTTCGGATCGATTGAGGTGCTGATCGACTCGCTTGAGGTCAGTCCGAATGACGAACATCTGATCAAAGCGCGGCCTGCGGACGATCTGAACGTGCTGAAATCGCTGTCGCAAGTCACCGAAGTGGTGGCCCGCGCCAGTGACCCGCAATCCATCCGTTTGCTGTGGGATGTGTGCCGAATCCCCGATTTTCGCGGCATCAGCCATGCCGAACACGCCAGCCTGCTCGAAGTGATCTACGGTCACCTGCATGAACGCAGTTCGATCCCGGATGACTTCATGGCGCGGCAAATCCGTCGAATCGATCGGACGGATGGGGATATTGATGCATTGTCCAAAAGGTTGGCATATATTCGCACTTGGACATATGTTGCGCAGCGAAACGGTTGGGTACGTGACGAATCACATTGGCGCGACGAAACGCGCACTGTAGAAGACAGGCTGTCGGACGCATTGCATGACCGACTGACGCAAAGATTTGTGGACCGGCGCACATCAGTGTTGCTGCGCCGGCTCAAACAGAAGGAGGCCCTTTTGGCCGAAGTAAATGACAAGGGTGAAGTGACCGTCGAAGGCGAATTCGTCGGTCGTCTGGAAGGGTTCCGGTTTATTCCGGACAAAGCCGCGCAAGGAACCGAGGCGAAAGCTTTGAAATCGGCCTCCCTGCAAGCTCTCGCGCCGCAATTCCATCTGCGTGCCGATCGCTTCTACAATGCGCCCGATACCGAAATTGATTTCACGGATCAGGGTGGCCTGATGTGGGGCGAATACGCCGTCGGCAAACTGGTTGCCGGGGCAGAGCCTCTCAAGCCGATGGTCGAGGTTTTCGTGGACGAGGCCGCAGGGCCGGATGTCGAACAGAAAGTGCAGCGCCGTCTGCAGCATTTCATCGACCGCAAGGTTGCCGCGCTGTTCGAGCCGCTGCTGAACCTGTCGCGCGACGAAGAGCTGACCGGCCTGGCCAAGGGCTTTGCCTTCCGCATGGTCGAAGCGTTGGGCGTGCTGCCCCGCGGCGGTGTCGCGCAAGAGGTCAAGGATTTGGATCAGGACGCCCGTGGCGCGCTGCGCAAGCACGGCATCCGGTTCGGCCAGTTCACCATCTTCATGCCGCTGCTGCTGAAACCCGCGCCGACGCGTCTGCGTCTGGTTCTGTGGGCGCTGGCCAACGGCCTGCAGGAATTCCCCGACGCGCCGCCTCCGGGTCTGGTCACCGTACCGGTCGCCAAGGACGCGCCCGAGGGCTACGATACCATGTGCGGCTACCGCGATGCGGGCGACCGTTCGATCCGGATCGACATGCTGGAACGTCTGGCCGACATGCTGCGCGCCGAAGACAGCCGCGGCGGGTTCGAAGCCAAGCCCGATATGCTGTCGATCACCGGCATGACGCTGGAACAGTTCGCCGATCTGATGAAGGGGCTGGGCTACAACGCCGAGCGCGGCGAGCGTGAAAAGGTCAAGGCGGCACCGGTCGAGGCACCTGCAGCCGAAGCGACCGAGCAACCGTCAGCTGAAGAAACGCCGGTGACTGAGGTGGCAACCGAAGAGGTGGCTGCACCCGCCGAGGCGCCAGCCGAGGCCACCGAAAGCACCGAGGCGGCAGCCGAGGCTCCGGCAGCGGAAGAACCCGAAGTTGAGGTCTTCTACACCTTTACCTGGGGGCGCCAGCGCCAAGCCAACCGTGGTCCGCGCCGTGAACAGCGGCAGGGGCAGGGCAAGGGCAAGCCGCGCGGCAAGCCTCAAGATGGGCGCGGCAAACCGCAGGGTAAGAAGGGGGGCAAGCCACAAGGCGCCAAGTCCTTCTCCTCCCGTCCGCCTAAGAAGGAAAAGGCGATCGATCCCGATAACCCGTTCGCAGCTGCGCTGATGGGTTTGAAGGACGGTAACTAAACGCCGATGGCCGAGGCCAAGCTGCGGATCGACAAATGGCTGTGGCAGGCGCGGTTCTTCAAGACCCGCAGCCTGGCCGCCAAACAGGTCAGCGGCGGCCACGTCCGCTTGAACGGACACCGGGTTCTGAAACCGGCGCAAGCCGTGGGGCCCGGTGATGTTCTGACTTTCCCGCAGGGCCGCATTGTGCGGGTGGTCCGCGTCGAAAAACTGGGTGAACGCCGTGGTCCGGCCCCCGAGGCACAGACGCTTTACCTTGACATGACGGAAAAGAAGGACGCGCCTCCCAAGAACCCCGGATTCGAGGGAAAAGGTCGTCCGACTAAGAAAGATCGACGCGCACTTGATCTTTCTCGTACTAAAGAGGGCTGATCCGCCCTTGAAGACGGTATAATACTGGATTAGCTAGACGCCCAAACCGCTAATGGGAATCCGACTATGACCTATGTTGTCACTGAAAACTGCATCGCCTGCAAATACACCGACTGTGTCGAGGTGTGCCCGGTGGACTGTTTCTATGAAGGTGAGAACACGCTGGTCATTCACCCCGACGAATGCATTGACTGCGGCGTGTGCGAACCCGAGTGCCCCGCCGATGCTATCCGCCCAGACACTGAGCCAGGGATGGACCAGTGGGTCGAATTCAACCGGAAGTATTCGGAACAATGGCCGGTAATCGTGACCAAGAAAGACCCGCTGCCCGAAGCCGAGGAACGCGACGGTGAAGAGGGCAAGATGGAGAAGTATTTCTCCGAAGCGCCCGGCGAAGGCGGCTAAGCGATTCGCTCTCTGAACTTGTTCGTTCAGGTATAGAAACAGGTTGCATAGCCTTGAAAAACAAAGGGTTTCACGGCCGAATAAGGGCGTAACCTTTCAGGCGTCGTAATTTTGTGATATAATCGAAAGCTGAATGTTGAATGAGATGGGGATGTACTCCGTAAGTATGACTGCTTTGGAGTTCTGATTTAGTGACAAACCAGCCGCCTGGCGGAGCCGAACAAAGGCTCCGGCGTGGGTGTTTTGTTGTTCCGTATCTCTCGCTCTGTAACCAAGGATGAACCTGTATGTCTAAGTCGAAAAAGCTTGAGTTCCGCCCGAACGACTATGTTGTTTACCCTGCGCATGGCGTAGGTCAGATCATCTCGATCGAAGAGCAGGAAGTCGCGGGATATTCTCTTGAGCTGTTCGTCATCTCCTTTGAAAAAGACAAGATGACCCTGCGGGTGCCGACCAACAAGGTCACCGAATCCGGTCTGCGGTCGCTCAGCTCGCCTGATGTCATCAGCCAGGCGATGAAAACCCTGAAGGGCAAGGCCAAGGTCAAGCGCGCCATGTGGTCCCGCCGGGCGCAGGAGTATGAGCAAAAGATCAACTCGGGCGATCTGATTTCGATCGCTGAGGTGGTTCGCGACCTGCACCGCACCGACGACCAGCGCGAGCAGAGCTATTCTGAGCGTCAGCTGTACGAAGCCGCGCTCGAACGTCTGACCCGCGAAGTGGCAGCCGTATCCGGCGCAGGCGAGGTTTCGGCCGCCAAACAGGTGGATGAGGTTCTGACCTCGCGCGCCGCCGCCTGATCGCTGCCAACACTAATTTTGGGGCCGCTCCTGCAAGGGGCGGCCTTTTTCGTCTCTGGTCTTGGTGAAATTCGCGTTTGCCGCTAATTTTTCAGTAACCAGAGGCGGATACATGACCGGGATAAAGCAAACCGTAAAGTTTCTGTACGTCGCGCATGAACCGGTTTCGGTCTGGTTCCGCTATGGTCTGATCCTGTTCGACGCGGCGTCCATCGTGTTTTTTGTGGCCACGGCAAACATCCCGCATGGTCCGGGGATCACCATTGCCAGCCTGTGCGTCGGGTTTCTGATCCTGCTGGATTTTCTGGCCCGGATGTGGATTGCAAAGGACCGGTGGAAGCTGCTGTGCAAGGTCTACACGCTGGCCGATATCGTGGTGATCGCCTCGTTGCTGCTCGAGCCGTTCTTGCCCGGAAACCTGGCCTTCGTGCGGATTCTACGTGCGTTGCGTCTGATCCACTCCTATCACCTGTTGCGCGACCTGCGGCGCGACAGTCAGTTTTTCCGAACGCACGAGGATGCCGTCATAGCGGCGATCAATCTGATGGTGTTCGTGTTTGCGACCTCCACCGCAGTTCTGGTGTTTTTCATCCCCGACAACAGCCAGACCGCCTATATCGATGCCCTCTATTTCACAATGGCAACGCTGACCACGACCGGGTTCGGTGATATCACCTTGGCAACGCCGGGTGGTAAGTTGTTTTCGGTGTTCATCATGGTGGTGGGCGTGGCGCTGTTCGTGCGATTGGCGCAGGCGATCTTCATGCCGCAGAAAGTCCGGCACAAATGCCCAAGCTGCGGACTTTACCGTCACGATCCGGATGCCGTGCATTGCAAGCATTGCGGCGAAACCCTGAGGATCGAGACCGGCGGTACGTCCTAAAGTGCTGCCGCAGTTGTGGCCAGAAAGGCCAGCTCGGCCAGTTGTTGCGTCGCACCCAGAATGTCACCGGTTTGGCCGCCGATTTTGGTTTTCGCGACTCTGGCAAGCACAGCGACGACCAGAGCAGCAATGAGGACGGGAAGGGTGGCTGCGAACCCCATTAAAAGCGCGCCGCAGAAAACGGCCAGTACAAGCCCGGCCGCTACTGTTGTGCCGCGTGGTCCACCGACTGAATGGCTCAGGCCGCTGTTGCGGGCGTTGGGCAGGGTGCTCATTAGTACTGGCATGAACGTGCGCGATACGATGCACGCGGCGAGAAACGCTCCATAATCACCTGCCGTCAGCAGGGTTGCGATCAAGGCGACGCGCATCAATTGGGTGAAGATCAGCGTCAGAACCCCATAGGCCCCGATATGGCTGTCCTTCATGATTTCCAGCCGACGTTCCCGCGTGAACCCGCCCCAGAGCCCGTCTGCCGTGTCGGCCAGCCCGTCTTCGTGCATTGCCCCGGTTGAAATCACCAGCGTGACGGTGACGAGTACGGCCGCGACCATCGAGGGGAGCCCTAATGCCATCGAAACCCAACCAACGGCGCAGGCCAGCAGGCCCACTACCAGTCCGACCACCGGGAAAGCCCAGGCGGAATCGGCTTGGCGCGCAAAGACACTCTCGGGCAAGCGCGGTACCGGCAGGCGCGTCAGTAGCACCAGTGCCAGTGGAATATCCCATGCGGAAATCAGGGGGTTGTCGTTTTTATGCACTTCCGCGCCTTTCCGGGCCTTGTTGGATCGAACGCTTCGGTTAAACACACAGCACCACTCTGATGCAACGAGGCTTTCGATGCTACCCGAACTTAATGACCTGAAAACACTCCGTGATGCTTTGGCACAAGCGCCTGGTCCTGACGACGCCGCGCTGGCAGGCGCAACTGACCGCAACGGGCAGTTGACCAAGCCGCCAGGCGCATTGGGGAGGCTCGAGGATCTGGCGATCTGGTATGCGGGATGGCGTGGGGATGCCCGCCCGCAAATCAACGCACCTCAGGTAATCGTGTTTGCTGGTAACCACGGTGTCACGGCGCAGGGCGTTTCGGCCTTCCCGCCGGAAGTCACCGTGCAGATGGTGATGAATTTCGAACATGGTGGCGCCGCGATCAACCAGTTGGCCAAGGCGGCTGGTGCCACGATGGATGTGCACGCGCTGGATCTGGACACTCCCACTGCCGATTTCACTGCAGGCCCGGCGATGTCTGAGGACGAGCTGTTGCAGGCGCTGCGGACCGGTTGGAACGCTGTTGATCCCAAGGCTGACCTTCTGGTTGTCGGAGAGATGGGGATCGGAAACACCACGCCGGCCGCTGCAATAGCTTGTGCCCTGTTCGGCGGGGACGCGGCTGGCTGGACAGGGCGGGGCACCGGTGTGGATGACGCTGGGCTGATCAACAAAACCCGCGTCGTGGCCGAGGGTGTGGCCCTGCACGCGGCCTCAGGTGACGGGCTGGACATCCTGCGCTGCCTCGGCGGGCGCGAGATTGCCGCCATGGCTGGTGCCATCGCCGCCGCGCGTGTTCTGCGTATTCCGGTCATTCTGGACGGTTTCATCTGCTCGGCAGCTGCGGCCTGTCTGGCGAATGTCTCCGCAGGGGCTTTGGATCACGCCGTTGCCGGGCACCAAAGCGCCGAAGGCGCACATGGCGCTGTGCTGGAGAAACTTGGCAAGGAACCGTTGCTGAACCTCGGCCTGCGACTGGGTGAAGGCTCGGGCGGGGCGCTGGCGATCAACATTCTGAAAAGCGCGGTGGCTTGCCATTCCGGCATGGCCACCTTTGCCGAGGCCGGCGTTTCTGACGGATGAACCCATCGGCCTGACCGGTTCGCTCCGGTCAGGCTGATTTCTTGGCGTGCTTTTCGGCCAGCTCCAAAAGCTCGGTTTCCAGATCTTTCTCGAACTGCTGCGCGCGTTCGATGTATTTCTTATTTTCTGCCGTCGGCATCCCGGGGATCCACAACTCGGCCAGTTCTCGGATCGATGTGCGGTCGTGGTGGTAGAAGGTCTGCTCGGCCTGCGCGGCCTCATATTCGCTCAGACCGATATTCTCGAGCACATAGCGCCCGGCCCGAAGTGAACTGTCGAACATTTCGCGCACGATATCGTTCGCGCCTGCCTGATACAGCTCGTACACATGGGTGCGGTCATGGGCGCGGGCGATGATGTGCAGGTCCGGGCGCTGACGCCGGGCAAAGCTGACGATCCGTGTCACCTGTTTGCGGTCATCCATCGCGGCGACGAGCACAGCCGCTTTCTCAAGCCCTGCGGCGCGCAGCAACTCGGGCCGGGTTGGATCGCCCAGAAACCCTTTGACGCCAAAGCGGCGCATCAGCTGGATCGTTTCGATATCATGATCCAGAACGATGGTTTTAAAGCCGCTGGCGCGCACCAGACGGTTCACGATCTGACCAAAGCGACCGATACCCGCGATGATCACGGGCCCTTGCTCGTCGATTTTATCGGGTTCCTGCTGGGGTCCGCTATCCCGAATCCGGCGGGATAGCAGGTCATAGATAATGAACAGCAGTGGCGTGATCAGCATGGTCAGCGCGATGATCATCAGCAGTTTTTGCGACAGATCGGATGGGATGACGTTCTGCTGGGTCGAAAAGGCCAGCAGGACAAAGCCGAACTCACCCGCTTGCGCGAGGCCCAGAGTGAACAGCCAGTGATCCCGCCCACGCAGCTTGAAAGCGCGCCCGACGAGGAACAGAATGATCCCTTTGAATAGAATAACCAGAAGGGCCAGGCCGATCAGTTCAAGCGGGTCATTGAAGAAATAGGCGACATCAATCCCGGCGCCGACGGTGATGAAGAACAAGCCCAGGAACAGGCCCTTGAATGGCTCAAGGTCGCTTTCCATTTCATGGCGGAACTCCGAGCTGGCCAGAACAACGCCCGCCAGAAATGCGCCGAGAGCAGGGGAGAGGCCAACAAGCGTCATCAGGAAGGAAATCCCCACCACGATCATCAGCGCCAGCGCCGTATACATCTCGCGCAGACGAGTGGCGTGGATAAAGCGGAACAGCGGGCGCGTCAGGTAGACGCCCGCAAGGATCACAAACGCGATCGCACCGATGGTAACCAGTGTCACGGCCCAGCCCGGCAGGCCTTCGACCAAAGACAGGCTGTGATGGGCGGTATCGTGCAGGTCTTTCACACCCCGGTCGATCGACCCGTCGCTTTCCAGATGCGGTATGGACGGCAGGGCCAACAGCGGCAGCAGCGCCAGAATGGGGATGACCGCGATGTCCTGCGTCAGCAGCACTGAAAACGTTGCGCGGCCGCCATTGGTCTGCATTAGACCCTTTTCCGATAGCGTTTGTAGCACGATCGCGGTTGAGGACAGCGACAGGGTCAACCCGACCGCCAGAGCCACCGACCAGGGGTGGTTTGCGTACATGGCGACGCAAGCGATAGCAGCCGTGGACAAGCCGACCTGCAGACCACCCAGGCCCAACAGCCGGTCCCGCATATCCCAGAGCGCGCGGGGCTCAAGCTCCAACCCGATAAGGAAAAGCATCATGACCACGCCGAACTCGGCCACGTGCTGAAGGCTTTCGGTTTCGGCGCCGACCAGGCCGAATACGGGGCCGATGACGATACCGGCAGCCAGATACCCCAACACGGACCCCAACCCCAGACGTGCCGACAGGGGCACGGCGATCACCGCGGCTGCCAGATAGATCGAGGCCTGGTAGAGGAAATCGTCCATGTCGGTCCTTTCGGTCTGGTCAGGTGGGCAAAGGGGCGTCGCGCTTGAGCTGGTCCATCACGATCTGGCTTTGCACCCGTGCGACCGCAGGATGCGGCAGTATCACCTGATGAAGCAAGCTGTTGAGCGCAGATAGATCATCGCAGTAGACGCGCAAGAGGTAATCTGCCTCACCGGTCATCGTCCAGGCGCTGGTGATCTCGGGGCGCGAGTGGACCATGCGGGCGAAACTCTCCGATTGTTCGGGGCCATGGGTGCCCAGATGCACCTGAACGAATCCCTGCACATGCAGGCCCAGCTTCAGCGCGTCCAAACGTGCGGTGTATCCGGTGATGTACCCTTCGGCCTCCAGCCTTTGCCGCCGCCGCCCGGCCTGACTGGGTGACAGGTTCAGCATTTCCCCCAATTGATGCGCGGTCAGATGGGCGTCTTTCTGAAGGGCGGACAGCAGGCGCGTGTCTGTGGCATCCAGCATATGCGTACTTTCTTCATTAAAGCTCGAAATGATGCGGTTTTTACGCGTTTTTTATTAGGTTACACGAAAACTACGCGCAGAAACAGCGCTGATTAAGGCGTATTTTGGAATCAGCAAAGAAATTCCTGTTTTTAAAAGGAGGTGCGCCATGGGTCCTTTCCCTCACAACGCCCCGAAATCTGTCATCAGCAAGGAAAACCCGGTCGGAACCGACGGGTTTGAATTTGTGGAATTTGCGCATCCTGAACCGCAGGAACTGCGCGATCTGTTCGCCAGAATGGGCTTTGAACATGTCGGCTACCACACAGACAGACCCGCGGTTGAGCTGTGGCAGCAAGGCGACGTGACCTACATCCTGAATGCCGACCCCGAAAGCTTTGCCGCCCGCTTTGTGGCCGAGCATGGACCCTGCGCATCTGCGATGGGCTGGCGCGTGGTGGATGCGAAGAAAGCCTATGACCATGCGGTCGCCAAGGGCGCAGAACCTTATGACGCGGCGGACAAGACTATGGATGTACCGGCGATCAAGGGGATCGGAGGGTCGCTGATTTACTTCATCGACCAATACCATGATACGTCGCCCTATAACCAAGAGTTCACCTGGACCAAACAGTCCAAGCCGCGCGGCGACGGGTTCTATTACCTCGATCACCTGACGCACAATGTCTATCGCGGAAATATGGACAAGTGGTTTCAGTTTTACGAAAGCCTGTTCAACTTCCGCGAAATCCGGTTCTTTGACATTCAGGGTAAATATACCGGCCTCTTCAGCCGTGCCCTGACTTCGCCCTGTGGCCGTATCCGCATTCCGATCAACGAAGATCGTGGAGAGACCGGGCAGATCGTATCTTACCTGAACAAGTACAAGGGTGAGGGCATTCAGCATATCGCGGTGGGCAGCGAGGATATCTATGCCTCGACCGATGCGATTGCCGAGAAGGGGCTGAAGTTCATGCCCGGTCCGAACCAGGCTTATTACGACATGTCCAAGGAACGTGTCACCGATCACGAAGAGCCTCTGGACCGGATGATGAAGCACGGCATCCTGATCGACGGCGAGGGCGTTGTAGACGGTGGAGAGACTCGAATCCTGCTGCAAATCTTCTCGAAAACCGTGATCGGGCCGATCTTTTTCGAATTCATTCAACGCAAAGGCGATGATGGGTTCGGCGAGGGGAACTTTCAGGCCCTGTTCGAATCCATTGAACGTGAGCAGATTGAAAGCGGCGAGATTTCAGCGGCTTGATTGAGTAACTTAAAGCGGGCGTTATCGCCCGCTTTAGCTCCGCGGCATTTTCAGCGTCACGTTCCGGCCTTTTTTCTGATAGCGTAACTCGTTGTCACCGATGGCGATGACTTTACCGCCGTCCAGCCTGTCACCCACTTTCAGTTTCTTGTAGCGACCGCTGGGCAGGCGTACCAACGCCCGACGGTTTGCGGGCGTGCCGTAGACGCCGATCAGGTTCAGCTTGCGCAGGTTCAGCGCATTGTCGATCGTCGCCTGACGCGCGACAGAGGCTGATGACGGGATCTTGGGGGCCACGGCTTTGGGCTTGAACCCGTCTGTGTCGATCTGACCAATACCAGCAGCCGAACCCAAGCTCGCGGTTTGTGTGCTGGGTGAACGTGCAAGACCGGCAGGGCGCGTTTTTGGACGTGGCACGCGCATCCCGCCCAGCACAACGGGTGCAGGGGTTTCTTCAATCTCTGGCTGAAGCAAGGACGCGGGGCGAACTTTGGGGCGCAGCGCCGCCAATTCCTCGCGCGATCGCCCGCCCAATTGCTGACGTTCGAACCGTTCGACCAGGTCATCGGGGCGCGGTTTAGGGCGTAACCCGGCCAGCCTGTCAGAGGGCTCTTCCAGGCTTGGTTCCTGCTCGAACCGGAGCGGCGGGGCAGGAGGTGCTTTTGACGGGCGCCCGAGATAGACGGCAATCCCCTCGGGGTTCAACGTCCCCTCGGTGCTGGGGATGACCAGCCCGCGTTCATCCAGATCGAACCGGGAGCCGGCGATGCTGGGCAGGGCGACCTGATCGAAGGGCATGTCGGTGGCAAAGCTTTCGACGGAAGGTTGCGCAATCGCGTCTTTGGACAGGTCGGAATTGTCGATGGAGGCCAGATATAGATCGTCCTCCGGGGTCAGCGCCGGGGATGTCAAAGGGGCCGGCGTCGTGATCTCAATGGCGGGTTGCGCCGGGATGTCCTGCGGTTCGGGTTCACGGTCGACCTCTTCGACCAGCGTAGGTTCCACGTTCAACGCTTCGAGGATGGCGGCATCCGTGGGCGACGGGCCAGCGTCCTCTACTGGCGCAACATCCGGTTCGCGCTCGACTATTTCTGTAGGCGGTGTTTCGAGTTCGGCCTCAATCTCCGGCGTGGTTTCACTGACTTGAGTGTCAGGCTCGGGCAGGGTGAAGTCGTCCTGCGCGGTTTCCGGCTCCTCGCCACCATCCGACGAGATCAGAGCCCAAGCCCCCAACGCAACCACGACGGCAAGCGCCGCAGTTCCTGGCAGGGCATATCGTTTGACCAATGCGTCAGCGGTCGGCTTAGGGGCCGCGCTGTCGGACGGCGTGCGGAACACATCCGGAGCCGTTGTGTCCGCAATCGCGTGGACGTTTGGCGCTACGGTATCGCTGTCCTGCGCCACTGTTGGGCTTTCGCTTTTCTGGTCCGAAAACTGCGGCTCAGACGGAAACTGGGCCTGATCGGTGTCTGCTGTGAACTGAACCGGGATAAAGCCGTGTTCGGCGGCAAAATCGCGTGCTTCGTCCAGTGTCTGTCTCGTGACTGCCGCAACATGGGTGGTGGCGCCAACCGTTGCACTGTCAAAGACAAGCTCTTCGACCGAGTAGGGTGTCGAATCTGCCAGCGCGGATCGCGCCTGTTTCGCGCTTTCATCCGGGGTTTCGGCGCCTGTTTCCACCGACAGAAATCGGACCTGATCGGCCGGAATCACAACCTTGCAGTTTAGGTTGTTTTCCAATGCAAAGGCCTTGTCCCGCAGGGCATGTAGCTGAGCTTTCAGGTCTGGCGCATCCAGTGAAACCTCACCAATGCAGAACCAGTCGTCATTCGACTGGTGGTGCACAGATATTCCGGTCGCAGAAAAAGTCAGCGCAAAGGCGGGTTTCATATTCCCGAGGAACCATATTTGTCAGCATCATTGCAAACGACATCTCGTTCGCAGAGCGACATTAAAGCAGGTTCCCGCCGAGGGAAAGAAAAAGCCGGACATTCCCCTTGTTTGATCGGCCCTCACATCCCCATGTTGGTGCGGAAGAAATTGGAGGGAAGACCTTGAAGAAAATCGCTTTTCTGGCCGCGATGATGGCCGTGACAGCCGCAGGCATTGCCCATGCGGAAGAACGTCGCATCACGGTGGATGCAGCCGGTACCGTTCAGGCCGCGCCTGACATGGCGACCATCACTCTGGGTGTAACAAACGAAGACCCCGAGGCGTCGAATGCAATGCAGGCGACCTCTGATGCAGTTGCGCAGATTCTGAAGCGGCTGGAAGACATGGGCATCGAATCCCGCGATGTACAGACCCGCGACCTGTCGCTGTCGCCGGTCTGGTCCGGGCGCAATAGCCCCAATGGCGAACGCCCCGAGATTTCGGGGTTTGTTGCGTCCAACAATGTTCAGGTGCGTGTGCGTGATTTGACCAAGCTGGGAACAATCATGGATGCGGTCATTCAGGATGGTGCCAATGATTTTGGCGGGCTGAGCTTTGGCGTGCAAGATCCCGCGCCACTGCAGGCAGAGGCGCGGGCCAAGGCCGTGGCCGAGGCCACCGCAAAAGCCGAGCAACTGGCGCAAGCGGCCAACGTGAATCTGGGGCAGGTTCAGACGATCAGCGAACAGGCTGGCGGCATTCGTCCCGCGCCTCAGATGCGCGCGATGAGCATGGCCGAAGCGGGCGGCGTTCCGGTGGCGGGGGGCGAGATCTCAGTCTCGGTCAACGTGTCTATGGAATTCGGGATTGCCGACTGATCCAGAGTCTTTGGCGCGGGCCTGCAGTGATTGCCGCTGCTGGCCCGTCTGGTCGAAATTGTCCGGCGACAGCCAGGCCTCGAACGCGCTCTTGATGCGTGGCCATTCGCTGTCGAGGATCGAATACCACGCCGTATCCCGGTTGCGGCCTTTATAGTGGGTTGCCTGCCGGAAAATACCTTCGAAGGTAAAGCCCAACCGTTCTGCCGCTTGGCAGGACGCGGCATTCAGCGCGTCGCATTTCCATTCGTACCGGCGATAGCCCAACTCGTCGAAGACGCGACGCATCATTAGGTACATGGTCTCGGTCGATGTCGGGCTGCGCTGCAACAGGGGTGAGAAGTGGATGTGCCCCACTTCGATCGCACCCGCTGCAGGTTCAATCCGCAGGAATGAGGCCATGCCCACCGGTGTCTCGTTTTCATCGAGTACCGTGTGGAACATCGGATCGGCATCCATGCAGGTCGCGCGTGTCCATTCCACAAAATCGTGTTCCGACTCGAACGGTCCATAGGGCAGGTAGGTCCAGTTGCGACCGTCTGTATCGTTGGCAAACGCCCGGTATAGCCCGGGCGCGTGCCGATTCACGTCCAGCGGTACGACAGAACAATACTGGCCATCCATCGGCGTATAGGGCGGCGTCGGTCGCGGGAAGTCGCCCGAAACCGGTTGGCCGATGGGTTGGCCCAGATCATTGGTGTCGTGCCCGCTCATCCGTCAGGCCGAAGCTTTGGCCAGCGCCTGATCCAGATCAGCGATAAGGTCGTCGGCGTCTTCGATGCCGATGGACACACGCACCACGTTCGGGCCAGCGCCTGCAGCCTCTTGCTGTTCCGGCGTCAGCTGGCGGTGGGTGGTCGAGGCCGAGTGGATGATCAGCGACCGCGCATCGCCCAGGTTGGCGACGTGGCTGAAAATCTCAAGCGAGTTCACCAGCTTGACGCAGGCGTCATAGCCGCCCTTGACCGCAAAGGTGAACAGGGCGCCAGCACCTTTCTTGTACTGCGCCTGAACCCGGTCGTGATAGGGCGAAGAGGGCAGACCGGCATAGGTCACGTAATCCACGCGGTCGTCGGCCTCGAGCCAGGCGGCGATCTTCTGGGCGTTTTCGACGTGACGCTCCATCCGCAGCGAAAGAGTCTCGATGCCCAGCAGCGTATAATGGGCTGCTTGCGGGTTCATGGTCATGCCCAGATCGCGCAGGCCGATGGCGATGCCGTGGAAGGTAAAGGCCAGCGGGCCGAACGTCTCGTGGAACTTCAGTCCGTGATAGGCCGCTTCCGGCTCGCTGAGCGAGGGGAACTTGTCATTCGCCGACCAGTCGAACTTGCCCGAATCCACGATGCAGCCGCCGGTGACGGTGCCGTTGCCGGTCAGGTACTTGGTGGTCGAATGTACCACCAGAGTGGCACCTTGTTCGATCGGGCGACACAGGTACGGCGTGGCCGAGGTGTTGTCGACGATCAGCGGAATGCCCGCGGCATCCGCCACATCCGCCAGCGCGCGGATATCGGTTACATAGCCGCCGGGGTTGGCGATGGATTCGCAGAACACCGCGCGGGTGTTTTCGTCGATGACGTCTTTCACGGCGTCTAGATCGTCGGTGTCCACAAACTTGGCCGACCAGCCAAAGCGTTTGATGGTCTGGCTGAACTGTGTGACCGTGCCGCCGTACAGGCGGGTCGAGGCCACCACGTTGCAGCCCGGTCCCATCAGCGGGAACAGCGCCATGATTTGTGCCGCGTGACCCGAGGAGCAGCAAACTGCACCAACGCCGCCCTCAAGCGTGGCGATACGTTCCTGCAGAACAGCCACGGTCGGGTTGGTCAGGCGGGAATAGATGAAGCCAACCTCTTGCAGGTTGAACAGGGCCGCGGCGTGATCGGCATCGCGGAACACGTAAGCCGTGGTTTGGTAAATCGGCGTCTGGCGCGCACCTGTAGCGGGATCGGGCCGTGCGCCGGCGTGAATCTGCAATGTGTCGAAACCGTAAGTCGGGCCGTCAGACATCGTCGAAATCTCCTGTTGGAATGTGTGTTGCTGAATCTCTAGGCGATCCGGCGCGCGCGCACAACAATCCTGTCAGCGCATCCACAGGCCGTTGTTGCGGATCGTGTTACGAATGGCCTGCTCGCGCTGGGGCAGCTTTTCACGGTCGAACAGATCGCGGATTTTGTGGCCCTTGCGTTGCAGAACCAGCTTCTTGATTGGCTCATACCCTTTGAGCACCTTCTTGACCCGGTTCGGGGCTGCAACGGTTTCCAGTACCTCGATCACCTGGTCGCTTTCACGTGCATAGAGCAGTGGGAACAGGCGATAGTGGCAGCTAACCGACCCGTCCAGCAAGCCTGGGGGCAGGACATCACGGCCGCCGCCAAACGAATGGATGACCAGCGGAAGAGCAGCCTGATCCAGCCAGGGGTCAAGGTTTTGCCCAGCCAGTTCTGGGATTTCCTCATCCCGGATCGTGCGGGCATAGTCCAGAAACCGCTCTCCGAACTTGTGCGGGCAGGAATAGAAGAAATACCCGGCGTTGAAATATAGATAACGTCGCCAGTAATCCATCGGCTGGCTGGTATCCTGAGAGCTTTCGAAATCCAGCCCAAAGCGGCGGTACAATGCGTTCCAGATGCCATCAAAGCCGGGGCCATAGAGCGTTGGTTTGGGCCATGTGCCCTCGACCTTTTGCGAGGCTCCGGGACGGTCGAACTCAAACGGCACCGAGGTCACGTCGCCGGTGATCAGCGTGTCGCTGTCGAAGAAGACGAAAGGCTCGCCTTCGGGCAGCGCCAGCAAGGACTCGATCTTGTTGCCATAGGGATAGCTGTCGCCGAAGACGTGTGTGTCGAAAGGCAGTATCTCGACATCCAATTGTCGCAGGGCTTTCAGTACGTCCTCGTTCCGGATGCTCGGGTCCTGACGCCAGCGCGGCCCAGGCTGTGGCACCGCCACAAACAACCGCCCTGTGAAGTTCGGTGAGCTGTGCCGCAGAGAGGCCGCGAACAGCAGGGCTTCGTATTGCAGCCGGTTGTTTTGCCCGATGATGACGATGTTGAACTTCGAAGGACTGGCCTGCATCAGGTGACTTTCACGTATCTGGCCGTCGTTCGGCGCTGCTCGTTGTGTTTGACCTACAGCACGTTGCAAGGCCCGTCAAAACCAGATGCGGGGAATCTTTTGTTTCCATGCAACCAGAGGCCGTATCGGCACATCCCATGTGTTGCGCGTTTTCAGAATGCAAGAAAAACAGGCGTATTTGCCTGTGAATCCCGGGCAATCCGCCTTGGATTTGCGGTTTTTGACGATTTTCTAAATTTTACCAATTGATAAAAAATCAGATTGTGGCAAGCTGAGAGCATAACAAACATATCTACACAGGGAGTAGAGCGATGGCACAGGGCCAGATTGCCCCCGGCATTGTCTCCGGGCGGCTTTCCAGCGATGAGCTGACCTCGAATTTTACCGATCTGCATCCGCCATTGGCTGCCCATGAGGCCGCTGTGGCGGCAGACCGGTGCTATTTCTGCTATGACGCGCCATGTGTGACGGCCTGTCCGACGGATATCGATATTCCGTTGTTCATGCGCCAGATTCAGGCCGGACAACCGGAGGCCGCGGGCGAGACTATTCTGGCGCAGAATATCTTGGGCGGCATGTGCGCCCGCGTTTGTCCGACCGAGACATTGTGCGAAGAGGCCTGCGTGCGCGAAACCGCCGAGGGTGCTCCGGTCGAGATCGGCCGCCTGCAACGCTATGCGACGGACAGCGTAATGGCTGCAGGGGGCCACCCGTTCGAGCGTGCCGCGCCGACAGGCAAAACCGTTGCCGTGATCGGGGCAGGGCCTGCGGGCCTGGCCTGCGCGCATCGTCTGGCGATGTTTGGGCATGACGTGGTGATCCACGAAAGCAAACCCAAACCGGGTGGTCTGAACGAATACGGCATCGCCGCCTACAAATCGACCAATGACTTTGCGCAGGCCGAGGTGGATTGGCTGCTGAACATCGGCGGTATCACGATTGAGACCGGTTCGGTGCTGGGCGAGGGCGTCTCGCTGGACGGTCTGGTCGAAAACTACGACGCCGTCTTCCTGTCCATCGGTCTGGCCGGGGTGAACGCTCTGCGCGCGGACGGGGCTGATAAGGACGGCGTGCGCTTTGCGGTCGATTTCATCTCGGATGTGCGTCAGGCATCCGATCTGGCGGATTTGCCGGTGGGGCGAAATGTCGTCGTCATCGGTGGCGGTATGACTGCCGTGGACGCGGCGGTGAAATCCAAGCTGCTGGGCGCCGAGCATGTGACCATCGCATATCGGCGCGGCCGTGACGCGATGGGCGCCAGTCGGTACGAGCAAGACCTGGCAGCCTCGCATGGTGTTAAAATCATGACCAATGTGCAGCCTGTTGCCGTACACGGAAACGGGGCGGCGGCCGAGATCGAATTGGAGTATACTACCAGCCACAACGGTCAGCTTTCGGGGACCGGAGAAATGATCCGTCTGCCTGCAGATCAGGTCCTCAAGGCGATCGGTCAGAAACTGGAAGGCGCGCCGGAAGGGCTGAAGCTGGACGGCAACAAGATCGCTGTGACCGAGGATGGCCGTACCTCACTGGCCGGTGTCTGGGCCGGGGGCGACTGCGCGGCTGGGGGCGAAGACCTGACCGTGACCGCCGTGGCCGAAGGCCGCGATGCCGCGATGGATATCCACGCAAGCCTGACTGCGTGAAACTCAAAGACAAAGATGCTGAATTGCATCAGGGAGGCCGGATAAATGGCTGATTTGAAAACGAACTTTCTGGGTATCGAAAGCCCGAATCCGTACTGGCTGGCCTCGGCGCCGCCGACTGATAAAGAATACAACGTCCGCCGCGCCTTTGAGGCCGGATGGGGCGGTGTTGTGTGGAAAACGCTGGGATCCGAGGGGCCTCCGGTCGTGAACGTGAACGGGCCGCGCTATGGCGCGATCTATGGCGCTGATCGCCGGTTGCTGGGCCTGAACAACATCGAACTGATCACCGACCGCCCACTTGAGGTGAACCTTGAGGAGATGGCGCGGGTCAAGGCCGACTATCCGGACCGCGCTCTGATCGCCTCGATCATGGTGCCGTGCGAGGAGGAGGCGTGGAAAGCCATCCTGCCGCGTGTGGCCGAGACCGGCGCGGACGGGATTGAGCTGAACTTCGGCTGCCCGCACGGGATGAGCGAACGCGGCATGGGTTCGGCTGTGGGGCAGGTGCCGGAATATATCGAGATGGTCACCCGCTGGTGTAAGAAATACTATGACCGTCCGGTCATCGTGAAGCTGACGCCGAACATCACCGATATCCGTAAGCCTGCCGAAGCCGCCAAGAACGGCGGTGCAGATGCGGTGTCACTGATCAACACCATCAACTCGATCACCAGCGTCAATCTGGACACGTTCAGCCCCGAACCCTCGATCGACGGCAAGGGCAGCCACGGCGGCTATTGCGGTCCGGCGGTGAAGCCGATTGCCCTGTCGATGGTGTCCGAGATTTCGCGGGCGCAGGCAACGCATGGTTTGCCGATTTCCGGCATCGGCGGCGTGACCACATGGCGCGATGCGGCAGAGTTCATGGCGCTGGGTTGCGGCACCGTTCAGGTCTGCACCGCTGCCATGACCTATGGGTTCAAGATCATCGACGAACTGACTGCTGGTCTGTCCAAGTGGATGGATGAAAAAGGCTACAAGGACGTCTCGGAAGTCGTGGGTCTGGCCGTTCCGAACGTCACCGATTGGCAGTATCTGAACCTGAACTACGTGGCCAAGGCCAAGATCGATCAGGACCAGTGCATCAAATGCGGCCGCTGCTATGCCGCCTGCGAAGACACCAGCCACCAGGCGATCTCGATGTCCGAGGATCGGGTGTTCGAGGTCATGGATGACGAATGCGTCGCCTGTAATCTTTGCGTGGATGTTTGTCCGGTGGATGGATGTATCTCGATGGAACCGATGGCGGCTGGAGAGGTCGATCCGCGCACCGGCCTGGAGGTGCAGCCTGACTATGCCAACTGGACGACGCATCCGAACAATCCCATGGCAAAAGCCGCCGAATAGATCGGTTGGTGAAAAACAAGAAAGGGCTGGCGGACGCCGGCCCTTTTTTGGGCACGCTGCAATCTCTGAACCTAAAAGGAGGCCTTTGCTTAACAAGGCTGAACGATTGCTAACAAGCCTTTAAAAATTTAAGAAATTTCTTGCGAGCAAACGCTTGTTTCTAACATTGCGGTTGGCCGACAAAAAAAGCTTCAAAATACATTGGTCCAATTCAAAACTGCCAAACCAATGAAGACCGGTTGCCCTAAGGTTCTGTGCGTCTGACGATTGCCGTTTGCATCACTGTCTGGACCTCAGCCTTTACCCTTACCCTTACCCTTACTTTTGCCCTTGCCTTTACTGTTGCCTTGACCTTTGCCTTTGCTCTTTCCTTTGCTTCCACCTTTACTCTTGCTTTTGCCGTTGCTGGCACTGACCAAGCGTTGGCCGCCTTGCGATTTCGTTCCCTGATTTTGGTTGACCGCCGTGCCTCCGCTGGCCTGTGCGCTTGCAACCAAGGCTACCAATCTGCTGCTGGCAGCGGGTTCGGATCTACCGGAGCGAGAGCCTTGCGAAAAACCATCGTTGTCGGCGTCACAATCATTGCGGGACCGCCAGACAAAACTGCGCAATTCCTTTGATAATTCGTCACTGCCTGTAAGGGCGAACGGGCGAGCGACCACGTACCGCCACACCCCACAGCTGTCATTCACCCTCAATAGTCTGTCGATTTCTTGCAGGTATTCGACTTCGGAAGGGCCACGGGATGTAACACCGCACGCCGACAAAAAAAGAATAGCAGTTAATAGTAACTGGCGCATATCGCACATGCCCCCGCATTCACTTTGGAACGCGCAAGCGAGGCGCGTGCCTCAGCCAAAAATCTGTACGAAATAAGCAATCATTCTATCATTCAAATGCAATCATGACAGAAAAAAACAGGGTACCTTCACCAGTGCGAAACCGGATCTAATCGTTTGTATGGGCGAATTCGCTGCAAACCGCCTTTTGATCGCGTGCGGAATATACCCAGCTTAATTGTTGGCAGGCGGCTCTTGCTTAGGGCGACAGCAGCTTACGATACAGCGTGTCGATAAAGGGTTCGGCCCCTTCGAACGGGTCCTCGTCGCCCAGAATCGCGCGGACCTGAACATCGAAATCCGCGTAATGCTGGGTCAGCGCCCAGATCGAAAAGATCAGGTGATAGGGGTGAACCTGCGCGATTTTGCCCTCGTCCATCCACTGCTTCAGGATCGCGGTTTTTTCATCCACCAGCTGTTTCAGGTCCTGCGACAGCGCGTCGTGAATGCGTGGGGCACCTTGGACCAGTTCGTTGGCGAACAGACGGCTTTCGCGCGGCAGTTCGCGGCTCATCTGCAGTTTGCGACGGATGTACGAGAGAATTTCCTCCATCGGGTCGCCGGCCTCGTCCAGATCGTGCAGCGGGGCAAGCCAGACGTCCAGTAGGCCGGACAGCAGGGCAGTGTGAATCGCCTCTTTCGACGGGAAATAATACAGCAGGTTTGGTTTACTCAGCCCGGCTTCGGTTGCGATCTGATCAACGGTCGATCCGCGAAATCCGTGTGCCGAGAACACATTCAGGGCAGCGTCCAGAATCGCTGCTCGGTTCTTTTTCTGAATTCTGGTTGGGGCGCGGTCTTTGGGCATGTTCTCAGGCTGACTCTTTTTCCGGCAAGCAGGCGCCGTTTATGCCAAAATTATCGACGGCGTCTCGCAATTTCTTGACTGATGACCAACCCGTGATAGCGTGAGTTTGACCAGATGGTCAAATCAAGACACCAAAAGCGAGCCAAATCGCAAGCAACAGGGAAGAAGAAAATGGCAGCTCCGGCGCAGAACCTCAGGATCAATGGCGACAGGTTGTGGGACAGTCTGATGGAGATGGCCAAGATCGGCCCCGGTGTGGCGGGTGGCAACAATCGCCAGACCCTGACGGATGAGGATGGCGAAGGGCGCGCGTTGTTCCAGAAATGGTGTGAGGATGCGGGTTGCACGATGGGGCTGGACCAGATGGGCAACATGTTTGCCCGCCGCGAGGGTACTGACCCCGAGGCACTGCCGGTCTATGTTGGCTCGCACCTGGACACGCAGCCGACGGGCGGAAAGTATGACGGAGTGTTAGGTGTTCTGGGCGGTTTGGAAGTTCTCCGCACGTTGAACGATCTGGGGATCAAGACCAAACACCCGATTGTGGCCACGAACTGGACCAACGAAGAGGGCACGCGTTATGCGCCGGCGATGTTGTCTTCGGGCGTGTTTGCTGGGGTGCACACTCAGGATTGGGCCTATGACCGAGAGGATGCCGAAGGCAAGAAATTCGGCGATGAGCTGCAGCGCATCGGCTGGCGGGGCGACGAGGAGGTCGGTGCCCGCAAGATGCACGCCTTTTTTGAGCTGCATATCGAACAAGGGCCGATCCTTGAGGCCGAGGGAAAAGATATCGGTGTTGTCACTCACGGGCAGGGCCTGAGCTGGACGCAGGTCACGGTGACGGGCAAGGACGCCCATACCGGCTCGACCCCGATGCCGATGCGCAAGAATGCCGGGCTGGCGATGGCGCGGATTCTTGAGAAGGTGGACGAGATTGCGTGGTCAAATGCGCCGCATGCCGTTGGTGCGGCTGGGCATATCGACGTCTATCCGAACTCGCGCAATGTGATCCCGGGCAAGGTGGTGTTCACGGTCGATTTCCGTTCGCCTGATCTGGATGTGATCACCGATATGGAGAACCGCCTGCGTGTCGCCGCCCAGGAAATCATTGATGAGATGGGTCTGCAGATCGAGTTTGAGAAGGTCGGCGGTTTTGATCCGGTGAAATTCGACGACGGCTGCGTCGCCGCCGTGCGGAATGCGGCCGAGCGGCTGGGTTATTCGCATCGGGACATCATCTCGGGCGCCGGGCATGATGCGTGCTGGATCAACCGCGTGGCGCCGACCGCTATGGTCATGTGCCCGTGCGTGGACGGGCTGAGCCACAATGAGGCCGAGGATATCAGCAAGGAATGGGCTGCGGCCGGGGCAGATGTTCTGTTTCATGCAGTCGTCGAGACGGCGGAAATCGTGGAATAGGGGGCTCTGCCCCCGTCGCCCGTCGGGCGACACCCCCGGGATATTTTTGGCCAGATGAAGCAAGCGGCGCAGACCGCATCAGGGAGATTAAAATGAGCACTGTTATCAAGAACGGGACCGTCGTGACCGCCGATCTGTCTTACAAGGCGGATGTTTTGGTGGAAGATGGTGTGATCACCGAGATCGGAATGGATCTGAAAGGTGACAAGGAACTGGATGCGACCGGGTGCTATGTCATGCCGGGCGGGATCGACCCGCACACCCATTTGGAAATGCCCTTCATGGGCACTTATTCCAGCGATGATTTTGAAAGCGGTACGCGTGCGGCTTTGGCTGGGGGCACCACAATGGTGGTGGATTTCGCACTGCCGAACCCCGGTGAGGGTCTGCTGGACGCGCTGAAGCGCTGGGATAACAAGTCGACGCGGGCGAATTGCGACTACTCGTTCCACATGGCGGTTACATGGTGGGGCGAGCAGGTGTTCGACGACATCAAAACGGTGATCGAGACGCGCGGCATCAACACGTTCAAGCACTTCATGGCCTATAAAGGCGCGCTGATGGTGAACGATGACGAGCTTTTTGCCTCGTTCAAGCGTCTGGCGGAGCTGGGTGGTATTGCCATGGTTCACGCCGAGAATGGTGACGTTGTGGCCGAGTTGCAGGCCAAGCTGATGGCCGAAGGCAACACTGGCCCCGAAGCGCATGCCTATTCGCGACCGCCGCAGGTGGAGGGTGAGGCCACCAACCGCGCCATTATGATCGCCGACATGGCAGGTGTGCCGCTATACGTGGTGCATACGTCCTGCGAAGAGGCGCATGAGGCCATTCGCCGGGCCAAGATGAACGGCAAACGGGTGTGGGGGGAACCTCTGATCCAGCATCTGACACTGGATGAGAGCGAGTATTTCCACCACGATTGGGATCACGCGGCGCGGCGGGTAATGAGCCCTCCGTTCCGGAACAAACAGCATCAGGACAGCCTGTGGAACGGTCTGCACTCGGGTACTCTCAGCGTTGTGGCGACCGACCATTGTGCCTTTACGACTGAGCAGAAGCGCTATGGCGTGGGGGATTTCACCAAGATTCCGAATGGCACCGGTGGTTTGGAAGACCGGATGCCGATGCTGTGGACCCATGGGGTGAACACTGGACGGCTGACGATGAACGAGTTCGTAGCGGTGACGTCAACAAACATCGCCAAGATCATGAATTGCTATCCGAAAAAGGGTGCGATCCTTGTCGGCGCAGATGCGGATATCGTGGTGTGGGATCCGGAAAAGACCAAGACGATTAGCGCGGACACACAGCAATCCTCGATCGACTATAACGTGTTCGAGGGCAAAGAGGTCAAAGGTCTGCCGCGCTTTACACTGACACGCGGTCAGGTGGCGGTGCATGACGGTGAAATTCGCACTCAGGAAGGGCATGGTGAGTTTGTCGCGCGCGAACCCAACGGTCACGTGAACAAGGCGCTGAGCACCTGGAAAGAGCTGACCGCGCCGCGGCCGGTCGAGCGGACGGGTATCCCGGCGACGGGCGTCTGATTGTGCGCGGGTCGTCCCCTGGACGGCCCAAAGCCCAACCTTTTCAAGGCAATGGAATGAATACTGAAAGCACTACCCAGCCCGTGATCGAGGCAAGACAACTGGACCTTACTTTCCAAACAAATGATGGACCGGTTCACGCGTTGAAAGACGTAAATCTGACCATCGACAAAGGCGAGTTCGTCAGCTTCATCGGCCCCTCGGGCTGCGGCAAAACCACCTTTCTGCGTTGTATCGCAGCACTGGAGACACCGACCGGAGGAGCGCTGACCGTCAATGGCATGACCCCGGACGAGGCACGGCGGAACCGTGCCTATGGCTATGTGTTTCAGGCGGCGGGTCTTTATCCGTGGCGGACCATTGCCAAGAACATCAAGCTGCCGCTTGAGATCATGGGCTATTCGTCTGCCGAACAGGAAGAACGGGTAAGCAAGGTTCTGGACCTTGTTGATCTTGCAGGGTTTGGTGGCAAGTTCCCGTGGCAGCTGTCGGGCGGGATGCAGCAACGGGCCAGTATCGCGCGGGCGTTGGCGTTCGATGCCGATATCCTGTTGATGGACGAACCCTTTGGCGCACTGGACGAGATCGTGCGCGACCACCTGAACGAACAGCTTTTGGCGCTGTGGGCAAGGACAGAGAAGACTATCGGCTTCGTAACGCACTCGATCCCCGAGGCGGTGTATCTCAGCACCAAGATCGTGGTGATGAGCCCGCGGCCCGGGCGGATTACGGATGTGATCGATAGCCCTCTGCCGAAGGAACGCCCGTTGGATATCCGTGACACGCCTGAGTTCATCGAAGTTGCCCATCGCGTGCGCGAGGGCTTACGGGCGGGGCATTCGGATGACTAGTGCCAGTATCAGAGCTGTTTGCGCTGTCCTCACTGTTGTTGGCGTCATCATTCTGTTCTGGTACGCCGCCAGCGTGCCAATGAACATCAAAGGCGTGCTGAACGAATTCGAACGGGCAGGCGAGCAGGTTGATCCGCCCAAGGCGGTGGACCGGCGTGACATGAGCGAGATTGAACTGGTCATCGACAACCCTTACGCCATCGACGAAACATGGGAGCAGGAACGACCGCGTCTTCCTGCTCCACATCAGGTGGCCGAGGAGTTGTGGGACACGACGGTTGAGAAGAAGATCACCTCAAAGAGGTCGTTGATCTATCACTCTTGGGTAACACTCAGCGCGACGATGCTGGGTTTTGCGATAGGCACAGGGCTTGGCATTTTGCTGGCTGTCGGGATCGTGCACAGCCGGGTCATGGACCTGTCAGTAATGCCCTGGGCCATCGTCAGTCAGACCATTCCGATCATCGCATTGGCGCCAATGATCATCGTGGTGCTGTATTCCGTGGGGATTCAAGGGATCATCCCCAAGGCAATCATCTCGGCCTACCTTAGCTTTTTTCCTGTCGTCGTCGGCATGGTCAAAGGCCTGCGCAGCCCGGATGCGATGCAACTGGACCTGTTGCAGACCTACAACGCCAGCCGGTCTCAGGGGTTCTGGAAACTGCGTTTGCCGGCGTCGATGCCGTACCTGTTCACCTCGCTGAAGATCGGCATCGCGGCCTCTCTGGTCGGGGCCATCGTGGGTGAGTTGCCGACCGGGGCGGTTGCCGGTCTGGGCGCACGCCTGTTGGCGGGCAGCTACTATGGTCAGACGGTGCAAATCTGGTCGGCCCTGTTTGCCGCAGCCATCTTGGCGGCCTGTTTGGTCGGCTTGTTGGGGCTGGTAGAGCGGACGGTGCTCAAACGGATGGGGATGGCGCAATGATCCTTGTTTTCTGTGCAATCCTTCTATGGCTGTTCGGATGGTGGCTGAACGGGCGCCTGGCCAGCGGTCCTTATGCCGATACGCAGATGGTGCGGTTCGTGGCGCCGCTGGTGTTCGGTCTGACCGTGATTGGCATCTGGGAACTGGTGGTGCGAGGGCTTGAAGTGCCCTTGGTCATCTTGCCAGCACCCTCTGTGATCGCGGTGCGCTTTGGTGACAGTCTGCCGGTCCTTTGGGCCGACTTCGTACAGACCATCATCAAAGGCGCGCTCAGTGGCTACATCATTGGTTGCGGAGCGGCTTTTTTGATGGCGATTGCCGTAGACCGCTGGGATTTCCTGCGCCTCGGGTTGCTGCCGGTGGGGAACTTCGTAGCGGCGCTGCCGATTGTGGGCACGGCGCCCATTCTGGTGATGTGGTTCGGGTTCGACTGGCACTCCAAGGCGGCCGTCGTCGTGGTGATGGTCTTCTTCCCAATGCTGGTGAACACTGTGGCGGGTCTGCGAGAGGCCACGGCCATGCAGCGTGACCTGATGGAGACCTATGCAGCGACCTATTGGCAGAGCTTTCTTAAACTCCGCCTGCCAGCGGCGATGCCGTTTATTTTCAATGGGCTAAAGATTTCTACCACTCTGGCGCTGATCGGCGCTATCGTGGCCGAGTTCTTTGGTTCGCCAACCCTGGGCATGGGGTTCCGGATCTCGACCAGCGTCGGACAACTCTCGCTGGATATGGTCTGGGCCGAGATCGTTGTGGCCGCATTGGCCGGGACGGCGTTTTATGGGCTGGTTGCCATGATCGAGAAAGCGGTGACGTTCTGGCACCCGTCGCAAAGAGGATAACAAAACTTCAACAGACCCCGAAAACGGGGCACCAACAACAACTAGGAGATATGAAGATGAACAAGCTACTCAGCGGGGCGGTTGCCGCCTTCAGCCTGGCAGCCAGCGCGGCGCTGGCGGCGGATGAGGTGACATTGCAGCTCAAATGGGTCACGCAGGCGCAGTTCGCGGGCTACTACGTGGCCAAGGACAAGGGGTTTTACGAAGAAGAAGGGCTGGACGTCACCATTCTGCCTGGTGGCCCTGATATCGCGCCGACGCAGGTCATTGCAGGTGGTGGTGCCGATGTGACCGTTGAGTGGATGCCTGCGGCGCTGGCCGCGCGCGAAAAGGGTCTGCCGCTGGTCAACATCGCGCAGCCGTTCAAAAGCTCGGGCATGATGCTGACTTGCTGGAAGGACGCCGGGATTTCCTCGCCCGAGGATCTGAAGAACCGCACGCTAGGCGTCTGGTTCTTTGGCAATGAATTCCCGTTCATGAGCTGGATGAGCCAGTTGGGCATCGACACCGGTGGTAAAAGCGAAAGCGGTGTCGAGGTTCTGAAGCAAGGCTTCAACGTCGATCCTCTGCTGCAGCGTCAGGCCGATTGCATTAGCACCATGACCTATAACGAATACTGGCAGGTGATCGACGCAGGCGTAAACCCCGATGAACTGGTGACCTTCAAGTACGAAGATCAAGGCGTCGCCACGCTGGAAGACGGTCTTTATGTGCTGGAGGAAAACCTCAGCGATGCCGCCTTCACCGACAAGATGGAGCGCTTTGTTCGCGCCTCGATGAAAGGCTGGAAATACGCCGAGGAGAACCCGGACGAGGCCGCAGAAATCGTGCTGGAAAACGATGCCACCGGTGCCCAAACGGAAGAGCACCAGAAGCGTATGATGGGTGAGATTGCCAAGCTGACCGCCGGTTCGAACGGCGCGCTGGACCCGGCGGATTTCGAACGCACGGTTGGCACTCTGTTGGCTGGTGGTTCCGATCCGGTGATCACCAAGCAGCCTGAGGGCGCGTGGACGCACCAGATCACGGATGCGGCCCTGAACTGATCCCGCCTTAGTCGTTGAACATGCGCGGTCCCAATCGGGGCCGCGTTTTCTTTTTGATATGTCGGAAACGTGTCTGTACTTGGTGCGCAGTCAAGTTAGTATTATCCTGTAATCAAACGCATTTCATACGAAATGCCGATGAACAGGAAGAAAATGCAGGGATTTGCATCAGAATTCAATTCAGCCCTGTCTCTGATCCTCCAAGGGGATCCGGAGCTGTGGGCGATTGTGCTGTTATCCCTGAAGGTTTCGATCTTTGCCGTGCTTATATCCGCTCTGATCGGGATGCCGGTCGGGGCCGCGCTGGCGGTTGCGCGTTTTCCTGGGCGGCGGGCTGTGATCGTGCTGATGAACGCCCTGATGGGGTTCCCACCGGTTGTTGTGGGGCTGCTGGTCTATCTGATGCTGTCGCGCTCGGGGCCGTTGGGTGTTCTTGAACTGCTCTATACACCGACCGCGATGATCATTGCGCAGGTGGTACTGGTCACACCCATTATCGCTGCGCTGACCCGGCAAGTGGTCGAGATGCTGGCCGAGGAATATTCGGAACAGCTGCGCTCGTTGGGCGTGTCGCGACTGGCCTCGGTACCGGTGCTGCTGCGGGATGCGCGGCTGGCGCTGGTGACCGCATTGCTGGCTGGGTTTGGCCGCGCCATAGCCGAAGTCGGGGCGGTGATCATTGTGGGCGGCAACATCAACCATGTGACTAGGGTGATGACGACGACCATCGCGCTAGAGACGTCCAAGGGCAATCTGGCGCTGGCATTGGCGTTGGGGGCCATCCTGATCGGCATTGCCGTGGCGGTGAACGCCATGGTCAGCACGCTCAGCCTGCGGGCCGAGCAGGAGGGGTTGCGCCATGCGTGATCTGGTCCATGAAATGGCTAGCTGTCTATCGGTCGACGGGGTGCGGATCACCCGCAAAGGTAAGGCATTGCTGGATGTACAGCAACTGTCGCTGGATGGGCCGGGGCCGACCCTGATCCTTGGGCCGAACGGGTCGGGCAAAAGTCTGCTGTTGCGCTGCCTGCACGGGCTGATCATGCCCGATCGCGGGCAGGTTCGGCAGGACGGAGTGGTCCTGAATGCCGAACACAAAGCGCGTCAAGCGATGGTGTTTCAGCAACCTGTGTTGCTGCGCCGGTCGGTTGCGGCCAATCTGGACTTTGTGCTGAAACGGCAAGGTCTGCCCCGCAGCTCCCGCAAAGCCCGTATCGAGGAATTGCTAGCCGAAGGTGGCCTGGACGGCAAAGCCCGGCAATCCGCACGGTCCCTGTCCGGGGGTGAGGCGCAACGGTTGGCGATTCTGCGCGCGCTCGCCTTGGACCCCGAAACGCTGTTTCTGGACGAACCCACCAGCGCGCTTGACCCAAGTGCGACGCAGATGATCGAACGGATGATCCTGCGCGCCTCGACCCGTGGGGTTCGGATCGTCATGGTCACCCATGATATCGGGCAGGCTCGGCGGTTGGCCGCCGATATCGTGATGATGCAGGGTGGCCATGTGGTTGAACATGGGGCCGCCAAACAGATACTGGATGCCCCCGAAAGTGACGCGTCGCGTCGGTATTTGGCCGGTGGGCTGGTGACTTAATCAAAATAATACGGAGATCGAAATGATCCGGAATATTGTTCGGGCAGCATTGGTAACCCTTGGCCTGATGGCAACGTCGGTCAGCGCCGAAGAGCCGTTCATCGTCGTGCAATCGACCACATCAACCCAGAACTCGGGCCTGTTGGATTACATCCTGCCGGGGTTTGAGGCCGAGACGGGCATCGACGTTCGTGTCGTCGCGGTTGGCACCGGGCAGGCGATCCGAAACGCCATCAATGGGGATGGTGACGTAATGCTGGTGCACGCCAAAGACGCAGAAGAGAAGTTCGTCGCGGATGGTTGGGGCGTTGAACGGTTTGACGTGATGTATAACGATTTCGTCCTGGTCGGGCCGAAATCGGACCCGGCCAAGATTAAGGGCGGCGCGGATATCGTGACGGCCCTGAGTGCCGTTGCCAAGGCCGAAGCGCCCTTTGCCTCTCGCGGGGATGACAGCGGCACCCACAAGGCCGAGATGCGCCTGTGGGGTGCTGCCGGTTCCGATCCGACCGAGGCGTCGGGCGAATGGTACCGAGAGACGGGCTCGGGCATGGGGGCGACACTCAATGTGGCCAGCGGAATGGACGCCTACGTTTTGACGGATCGCGCCACGTGGCAGTCCTTCGGGAACAAAGGCAAACTCGAAGTTCTGGTCGAAGGCGACCCGCGTCTGTTCAACCAATACGGTGTCATCCTTGTGAACCCCGAAAAGCACCCACGTGTGCGGGCTGCGGCAGGGCAGAGGTTCATCGACTGGCTGACTGGTCCGGACGGGCAGGCGGCGATCGAGTCCTATAAGCTGGAAGGCCAGCAGCTGTTCTTTCCCAACGCCAAGTGACCGAGGCTAACCGCTTGCGCCGTTGTGGTGGATCGTGCCCAGACCGGACAGATCATATCCACCAAATTCGGCGGCGCGGGTGGCAAAGCGGTCCGATTGCACGAAGCCAAGCAGTTTGAGCATCGGGTCATCGAAATAGGCCCGGCGCCAGATCGCAAGGTCCAGACGTTCGGAATGGGTCGGGGTAAAGCCCAAATCATAAAGGCCCGCCAAAGCACCCAGTCCGAACCCGGCCTCGGCCTTGCTGTCATGCAGCGCGATGGCCAGTTCCTCTTCGGTGCGGGCGCAGGTTGGCAGGGCGTCCAGATCCTCGCGCGTCAGGCCGTGGGTCTTGAGCTGTGCTTCGAACAACCGTTGGCTGGCGGCGCTGTCCTGCCGCAGGATCACCCGGCGCCCTTTCAGATCGGAAAAGCCCGCGATGTCGGTGACACCGGGCGCAAGCAGCAACCCGCGCTGCCGTTGCGCGATTTCATACAGGACAACCGGGGCCTCACCCAGATTGTCGCGCAGGGCCTGCGTGTTGAACCCATCGTCTTCGTGAATATGCAACGCGGCGGCTTGCGCGGTTCGGTCCTTCAGACGGGTCAAGCCGTCGAACGAGCCATCGTAATACGTAGCCAGACCCGAGCCACTTTCGCGCAAGGCCCAGTCCAGCAGCGGGTCGTGGCTGCCGGCAACAATCGGGGGTAGGGGCGGTTCGGCCACCTGTGGCCCCGAACGTGAGGCGTTCAGCCAGGCAATGACCTCAGCGCGGGGAAACAGCAGCTTGCCCATGGCGCGGACACAGGGGACCTCGCCGGAAGAAGCCAGATCATAGGCCTTACGCTCGCCAATGCGCAGCAGGTCGGCCAGTTCTTTGGTTGTCAGATATTCGGACATTCAGTCGAGCCGCACCGCCGCACCAGAGCCCGCATCCGCGGCGCTGAACCCGATCTGTTGCAAAATGAAGGGCGCGGCGACGGTGATGACGACCATTGCGGCCACAGCGGCAAGAAAGGCTTTCATTGGTCTCCTCCGGTTCCGTTTTCCGGTGCTGTCGCACGGCGCAGAAAGGTGATCAGGTCGTCCCGGTCGCTGGCCTGCGTAATTCGCTGCATCGGCATCTTTGATCCCGGTATGTAGTGGTCTGGCCCCTGATCGAAAAGGGCGTTTATCGTTTCGTCATTCCAAATGATATCAGAGTCTTGCAGCGTGTCCGAGTAGAAATATCCCGGCAGCGTGCCAGCCTTGCGGCCAAAGATGCCATGCAGGGTCGGGCCCGCGCGCCTTTGCCCATTGGGCGTCAGGCTGTGACAGATCGAGCATTTGCGGGCAAACTGACGTTCTCCGTTGCTCATCTTGTCGGGGTTCTTCAGAAAGCTGGGTTCGGCGGCGGCCATCTGCGCCTGATCGCCAAGCGCGGTGACGGGCCAGCTGTACATTGCCTCGTCAAGACCGCCTGCGTGCAGATTCTGGCCGTCGGCAGAAAAGGCCAACGCCCAAACCGGCCCGCGCAAGGTGGCGCGGAAATCCTGCGCGATACGCCACTCGGCGGTGTCGATCACCATGATATATCCCTGACCATCTCCCACAGCCAACAGGCTGCGATTCGGGCTGAGCGCCAATGCCAGAATAGGGCGGCGGTCGAGGGTAAAGTCACGCACCTCCCCGGTGGTCAGGTCCAGAATGCGGGTGACGCCGTCCACCGCGCCATAGCCGATCCAATTGTCGCTGGCGTTCAGAACCAGTTCATTGATCCCAAATCCGTGTTCGATCAGTCGCTGGGTTTCCTGGCCGCTGGCCACATCCCACACCCGCAGCGTTCCATCCATGCCCGCCGAATACAGCGTCGAACCATCCGGGGAAAACGTCACGGCGTTCACGCCGCTGCCCGCCTCAAGCACTTGCGGGGCCGAGCCATCCTCGGGCCACAGCCCTATGGTGCCGTCCCAACTGGCGGTGGCCACATGGGTTTTCGAGGCCGCAAGCCCCACGATCTTACCCTTGTGCTGGCCGACAATGGCTCCGCCCGGCCACCGACGCAGGGTGAAATCATCTCCGGCCGAATAGACCGCTCGACCGTTGAATGCGACAGAGTTGACGGCAGCCTCGTGCCCCTCCAACCATTCTGGCTTGCGGTCAGACCACAGGCCGACGGAGTTGTCGAAACTGGCCGTGGCGATCCGGCCGTCGGGCGCAGCAGCGATCCCCATGATCGGCCCACCGTGGCCTTTGAGTGTAAAGAACTCGGCCAAAGCGGGCAGGGGAAACAGCGCCAGTGCCAGAGCCAGCCAGCGCATCTATTCAGCGGGAGAGGCCGCAGCCTTGTCGGCCTCTTTGTCCTGCACCTCTTCCAGCCATAGCGAATGGTGCTCGCGCGCCCATTGCTCTTCAACCTCGCCCGTGCCCATCGCATCAAACGCGCCTTCCATGCCGACCGAGCCTAGGTAGATATGGGCGATGATGATAGCGATGAACACATAGGCGACCATCACGTGCCAGACCTGCGCGTATTGCATCTCTTCCTGTGGCGACATCTGCGTTGGCAGGTTCAGGCCGAACATCTGTGGTATGCCGGTGGAATTGGCGATCTCGAAGGTTTTGGCAAACATCGGCAGTTCAAACGGGAACAGCAAGGACAGCCCCGACAAGCTGATCGAGACGCCCAGCAGGATGCAGGCCCAGAAGATCACTTTTTGGCCCGCGTTGAATTTTTTGGCGGGTGGGTGGCTGCCTTTGGTGAACAGTCCACCTCCTGCGGCCAACCACTTCAGGTCGATGCGGTTGGGAATGTTGTGTGCGATCCAGTTCACGGTGACGATGACCAGCCCCAGCATGAAGGACCAGGCCAGATTGTTGTGTAGCCATTTGCAGCCCTGGGCGATGGTCGCAAATCCTTCCTTGCCGAAGATCGGGATCAGGAAGTCACGGCCATAGAGAGTAAGCAACCCGGTCACCCCGAGCACCAGAAAAGACCCGGCGAACAGCCAGTGGCCGAACCGTTCAAAGCCATTGAAACGGGTGACGGTGCGACCGGTTTTCTCTCCGTCGATGCGGATTTTCCCGCGGATCAGGAAGAACAGAACGATGATGGCGACCATCCCGCCCAAAATGTATGTGCCGTATTCGCGCAGTGGCCCGGTGCGGAAGTTCAGCCACCACATGCCACCATCCTGAATCAGAACACCCGCTGCGGGCCCTTTGGAGGAAACGGTGGTATCCGCCGAGCCATATCGTATGGCACGGTAAACATCGCTGTCGGAGGCAACGCCGCGTGTACCCAGTTGCCCCAACAGGCCCTCGGCATTCCCCTGACCGGTGTTTTCCGAGCGATAGCTGTTGTCCACTTTCTCGCCGCGTTGCCGCGCGAGGATGTCCTCAAGCGTGGTCGCGCCCCCGGTTTGGGCTCGTTCTTCGGTTGTGGCTTCTGCTTCGGTAGACTGCGCCAGGGCGGCGCCGGTTAACCCCAGGGCGAACAGGAATGCGATGAATAAGCGGAACATCTGAACCTCGGTCAAAATTCCAAAGCAGGCGACCCGCATGGGCGGGTCACCTGTTTTTTAAACAGACGGATCAGCCGTCTTTCTGGTCGTAAGCCGTGCCCCAGCCCCACGCGCCCGAGCCAAACCCGCGCGCGACGACACGCTCGCGGTAAATGGCCGAGACCACGTCGCCGTCACCGGCAAGCAGGGCCTTGGTGGAACACATCTCGGCGCAGAGGGGCAGTTTGCCCTCGGCGATCCGGTTGCGACCATATTTGGCAAACTCTGCGGTCGAGTGCGTTTCCTCGGGGCCGCCAGCGCAGAAGGTACATTTGTCCATCTTGCCGCGCGATCCGAAGTTGCCCGCCTGCGGGTATTGCGGCGCGCCGAACGGGCACGCATAGAAACAATAGCCGCAGCCGATGCACAGGTCCTTGGAGTGCAGGACGACCCCTTCTTCGTTCTGATAGAAGCAGTCGACCGGGCACACCGCCATGCATGGCGCATCCGAACAATGCATACAGGCCACCGAGATCGAGCGTTCGCCCGGGTTGCCGTCATTGATCGTCACCACCCTGCGGCGGTTGATGCCCCATGGGACCTCGTGCTCGTTCTTGCACGCGGTGACGCAGGCGTTGCATTCGATGCAGCGTTCAGCGTCGCAGAGAAACTTTGCTCTAGCCATTATCGTCCTCCTTACGCTGCCGAGATTTTGCAGAGAGTCGCTTTGGTCTCCTGCATCTGGGTCACTGAATCGTAGCCATAGGTCTGGGCGGTGTTGGAACTTTCACCCAAGACATAAGGATCGGCTCCTGCGGGGTATTTGTGCCGCAGGTCTTCACCTTGGAAATGGCCGCCAAAGTGGAATGGCATGAAGGCCACGCCGGCGCCGACCCTGTTGGTCAGCATCGCCATCACCTTGACCTTGCCGCCTTCGGGACCTTCGACCCAGACCTGTTGCCCGTCACGGATACCAAGGTTGTTGGCATCGCGCGGGTTGATCTCGACGAACATGTCCTGCTGCAGCTCGGCCAGCCACGGGTTCGACCGGGTTTCTTCGCCGCCGCCTTCATATTCGACCAGACGACCAGACGTGAGGATTATCGGGTAATCCTTTGAAAAGTCGTTCTTTTGGATCGAGGCATAAAGGGTGGGCAGGCGATAGGCCTGACGGTCCTCGTAGGTCGGATAGTCCTCCACCAGATCGCGCCGGTTGGTATAGAGCGGTTCGCGATGCAGTGGAATCGGATCCGGGAAGGTCCAGACGACCGCGCGGGCTTTGGCGTTCCCGAAGGGCGCGCAGCCATGCTCGATCGCAACCCGCTGGATGCCGCCTGACAGGTCGGTTTTCCAGTTGGTCTCTGGTCCCGCAACGGCGTCGATGGCGGCACGTTCTTCGGCCGTCAGGTCACCGTCCCAACCAAGGTCCATCAGCATCTGCATCGTGAATTCGGGATAGCCATCCTGAATTTCCGATCCAGCGCTATAGACCCCTTCGGCCAGCAGGTTGTCGCCATCACGTTCCACGCCAAAGCGCGCGCGGAAGGTCAGGCCGCCTTCGGCCACCGGTTTGGACATGTCATAGAGGTTTGGTGTCCCTGTATGACCCATTTCCGGCGTTCCCCAGCAGGGCCAGGGTAGGCCATAGTACTCGCCGTCGTTTGGTCCACCAATGGCTTGCAGCGTGGTTCTGTCGAACGTGTGCTGGTTGGCCATGTGGCTTTTCAGACGTTCTGGCGACTGACCGGTATAGCCGATGGTCCAGAGGCCCCTGTTGAACTCACGCGTGATGCTTTCAACATTGGGGGTTTCGGGGTCGTCCATCTCGATATTGCGGAACAGCCGATCCGCCCAGCCGAACTTGTTGGCGAATTTGGCCATGATGACCTCGTCCGGCAGGCTTTCGAACAGCGGTTCTACCACCTTGTCGCGCCACTGCAGCGAACGGTTCGACGCCGTGACCGAGCCACGGGTTTCGAACTGCGTACAGGCGGGCAACAGGTAGACGCCATCGGTGCGGTCATGCAGAACGGCCGAGACGGTGGGATACGGGTCGATTACGACCAGCATGTCCAGCTTCTCCATCGCCGTTTTCATCTCCGGGCCTCGCGTTTGCGAGTTCGGAGCGTGACCCCACAGAACCATGGCGCGGACGTTGTTGTCCTGATCCATGTTAGCCGGGTCTTCCAGAACACCGTCGATCCAGCGCGAGACCGGGATGCCGCGCTCGTTCATTAGCGGCTTGTCCTTGCCTTCCTTGTCCTTGATCGTGGCGAACTGACCTTTCAGCCAATCCAGATCTTCACCCCAGACGCGGCTCCAATGGCCCCATGCGCCGTTCGACAACCCGTAATAGCCGGGCAGGGTGTGGGACAGGACACCAAGGTCCGTCGCGCCCTGCACGTTGTCATGGCCACGGAAGATGTTGGTGCCACCACCCGAGGTGCCCATGTTGCCCAAGGCAAGCTGAAGCACGCAGTAAGCACGGGTGTTGTTGTTGCCATTGGTGTGCTGTGTGCCGCCCATACACCAGATCACGGTGCCGGGACGGTTGTTGGCCATGGTGCGTGCAACACGTTTTAGCTGCGATCCCGGAGTACCGGTGACACGTTCGACCTCATCCGGGTTCCACTTGGCAACCTCTTCACGGATCTGGTCCATACCCCAGACGCGGGTGCGGATGAACTCTTTGTCCTCCCAGCCGTTGTCGAAGATGTGCCACAGGATTCCCCAGATCAAAGCAACGTCTGTGCCGGGGCGGAACCGGACATATTCATCCGCATGCGCCGCGGTGCGCGTGAAGCGCGGGTCGCAGACGATCAGCGGGGCGTTGTTCTGCTCTTTCGCGCGCAGAACGTGCAGCAGCGAAACGGGATGGGCCTCGGCCGGGTTGCCGCCGATGATGAAGATGGCCCGAGAGTTATGGATGTCATTGTACGAGTTGGTCATGGCGCCGTAGCCCCATGTATTCGCAACACCCGCAACCGTGGTTGAGTGGCAGATACGGGCCTGATGGTCCACGTTGTTCGTGCCCCAGTAGGCGGCGAACTTGCGGAACAGATAGGCCTGTTCGTTGTTGTGCTTCGCCGAACCCAGCCAGTACACGCTGTCCGGTCCGGATTCCTCGCGGATGCTCATCATGCCGTCGCCGATCTCGTTGATCGCCTCTTCCCAGCTGATGCGCTTCCACTCGCCACCTTCCTTTTTCATCGGGTATTTCAGGCGGCGTTCGCCATGGGCATGCTCGCGAACCGAGGCCCCCTTGGCGCAGTGTGCACCCAGATTAAACGGGCTGTCCCATCCGGGTTCCTGTCCGATCCAGACGCCGTTCTGCACTTCGGCGACAACGGTACAGCCGACCGAACAGTGGGTGCATACGGATTTGATGTTTTCGACGGCGGTGTTGGCCGCTGTTTGGGCGCTGGCTGGCGTCACGGTTCCACCCGTGGCGCTGATCGCGGCGAGGCCGCCGATCGTCAGGCCCGAGCCACGCAGGAATGCGCGGCGATCGACGGTTTTCTCGCCGATTTGGGACAGGATACTTGTCCGCTGGGGGCGTCTCGCAACCCCGTTGGTCTTTTTCCTTAACATTGGTTTCCTCCCTTGCTCGCCATGTAAGCCATGGCTGGCTTGGTACTTCTGCTGCCGACGTCAGGGCCAATCGCAACCGTCAGTCGGGTGGTGACAACGTCCGGGCAGTGGGCCGGGCGAGGTCGAGGCGGCTTAGAAGCGCGCGCTTTCCAGATACGCGCGGGTATGCGCGGTGTCCTGCATCCGGGTTTCGTCCGTTGGCAGTTCGCCTGCCTCGGCTTTCCCGGTCAGGGTGGCGGCGGCAACGGCAGCAGGCGCTGCGGTTCCGGCCAGTTTTAGGAAGTCGCGGCGCGTGGCACCTTCTTCCTTGGTCTTGCTCATGGGCTCCTCCTTTCCCATTTGCGATTTAGCGCCAACTCGGGCGCTGGCGAGTGGCGGGTTATGCCGCCGTCATTCGGAACGCCTCCCGCTCTATCTCCATGAATACCCGACCGGCGGTGCCGACCGAGGCATAGAGAACCGAGTTTTCAGCAGCTTCCAAATCCGAATAGAAATGCGTGGCCCAGGGGCCGATATGCTTGTTCCAGAACGCTTTCTGATCCTCGAGCGAAGCGGGCGCGCCAAAGCGGCCTACAATCATGCCCGCCATCATCTCCATCAGCGATGCGATGTTGTCTTCGGGTTCGAACACGTTCTGCGCCCGAGTGATGCCGCGAGCGGCCATGTCGTTGCGCAGCTGGGCCAGAGGTTTCTCGTTCAGGAATCCGGTCAGGTAGAAACTGGCATAGGGCAGCAACTCACCGCGTCCCAACCCGATGAACAGGGCGTTGAACTCACGTTCCGCCGCCGCGGGTTTGGTCACCTTTGCCACTCGCGCCATGGCCTGAATGGCCTGACCCAAGTCAGTCTCATCCCCGGTCAGACCAGCCACCTGATCCAGCAGCAACTGATCCGGCGGTGCTGCCAGCATCAGTCCGAGGAAGTTGTAGAAATCCGCGCGCAGTCGATCCTCGGCCGAAACATCCAGATTTTGCGCGTTGCTTGCGGCCATGGGGTTATCCTTCAAACTCGAATTTCATGCGGCGTGGGGTGGGGCGCAGGTCGACCTCTTCGGGGGCTTCTGCCTCGGCTGTCACAACCGGTTCAGGCGTCGGTTCATCGATCACTTCTGGCTCCGGTTCTTCGGTGACGGGATCGGGCTCACTCTCTTCGGACTCTGCTGCCAAGGCTTCGATATGGGCCAACATACCCTTGCCGACTTGATAGGCGGTGGGGATGTTTTCGATCACGCAGGCAGCGTCGGTATAGTCCTCGCCATAGTCAACCAGCCCGTCCACATTGGCCAACACGGGGTTCAGCCGCCACAACCTCCGCAGCGCGCGTCGGCGCAGACGGTCGGGCACCGCCTTGGCCATGAAACCCGAGACGTCATCCCCAACCTGCAACTGATCGGGGTCGGGCAGGTTGAACTCGGCCAGTATCTCGGCATCCGACTTTTCTTCCAGTTCAGCCTGCTGCGCTACGATGGCTTGTTCCTCGGCCGCGATAACCTCAGCTTCGGCCTCGGCCTGAACAGCGGCCTTGCGTCGGGACCAGAAATCGCGGGCTTGCGTCATTGCACGATCCTCCGCGGGGCGCGGTAGACATCCGAGGCCTGACGGATACGGGCATCGCCCTTGCCGTCCTCGACCAGATCTGTCCGCTTCTTGTCGCGGCGCCGTTTGACAAAGACCTCATCGCGGTGGTGCTCCAGCGCGAAATCCCGAACCCAGGCGATCAACCCTTCGGTCATGGGGATTTTTTCGACGATCTCTTCCCCGGTGTCGGCATAGTCCTGCCCCTCGAACGGGGACGCCGTGATCAGCACCGCATCCATAGGCCGTTCGCCATCCAGAGCGTCACGCAAAATAAGGTAGATTGAGGGCTGGCCGTCTGAGAGGTTGACCATGTAGGCCTCGGTCTCATCTGCCCATAATGTAAGCGGGAGGGTCGCCGCGTGATACTCCACAGCTTCACCCTCGCGGCGCAGTTCCTGCCAGTCGGCAGGTCCAGCACCGGGCAAAACGGCAACTGCGCGCCAGTTCCATTTCGCCCAGCGGGTTACACCGGGTGTTTTGCGCACGACGACGCCGATTGGCATTTCAATCTGGCTTGCGGCCTTCGCCACTTAGTCCTCCCCGGAAGGCTCTCCCCTGCCTTCCATTGCGTCCACTATGGTACACAATCTGGCTTTGTGCCAAGCCTGAACTGCTCCGAATGGACGCAATCACCGATTGTTTATGAGTCTGCGCCATTTCATGGACCCTGTACGCAGGTAGTTTGACCTGCGGGGATTGCCACTTTTAGCAGACACCCTAATCTGAACCTCAGAAGGGAAGGACGTCCGGGAGGGGAGGCCATGGGCACAAAAATTCTGCTTTGCGACTGCGCGGGGACGCAAGAACTGGACGCCGAGAATATCGCGTCGGCCTGCGGTACTGCGTGTTCCCGGGTTCATACGGCCCTGTGTACTTCTGAGCTGGAAACTGCGGCCTCGCTAATGCAGGACGGGGACGCCGTGATTGCCTGCGGGCAGGAGCAGGAGGTGTTTGGTGCACTTGCCGAAGAGCTGAATATCGAAACGCCGGGGTTTGTGGATCTGCGCGACCGGGCCGGTTGGTCCGAGCAGGGCGCGGATGCAGCGCCCAAGATGGCCGCTCTGGCCGCCGAGGCGTTGCTGCCGCAACCGATCACAACCAGCGTGGACGTCTTCAGCGAGGGCACCTGTTTCATCATCGGACCGGGGGAGCTGTGTTTCGATCTGGCCGAACGTCTGGCGACGACGCTGGCGGTTACGGTGCTGGTCACCGATGACGCCCAGCCGATCTCGCGGGCCTTTGACGTGGTGCGCGGGCGGGTACGGTCGCTGACCGGTGCGCTGGGCGGGTTCACGCTGCGGCTGGACGGCTTGCAGCAGATCGAACCGGGCGGGCGTGGCGCTTTTGCTTGGTCCACGCCGCGCGACGGGGCGAAATCGGCCTGTGATATCGTGATCGATCTGACCGGCGGAACACCGTTCGTGCAAGCCCCCGCCAAGCGTGAGGGGTATTTGCGCGCCGATCCCAAGGATGCAGTCGCAGTCGAACGACTGGCATTCGAGGCGGTGCAGTTAGTCGGGACCTTCGAAAAACCGCTATACGTGCGGATGGAAGAGACGCTCTGCGCCCATTCCCGCGCAGAACAGGTGGCCTGCACCAACTGTCTGGATATCTGCCCAACGGGTGCGATCACTCCGGCTGGCGAGCATGTGACCATCGACCCAATGATCTGCGCCGGGTGCGGCGAATGCGCGGCGGTGTGCCCGTCGACCGCGATCACCTACGAAGACCCGCCGGTCTCGGCCCTGTTGTCTCGAATGCACATTCTTGCGCGCACCTATCGGCGTGCGGGAGGGACCGCCCCACGGTTGTTGGTGCATGACGCCCACGGGGCAGAGATGATCCGGCTGGCCGCCAGGTTCGGGCGCGGTCTGCCCGCGGATGTCGTTCCGCTGGAGTTGAACGTGATCTCGGGCTTTGGCCATGCCGAGATGTTAGCCGCACTGGCGCACGGCTTTGCCCGGGTTGATGTGCTGCTGGCTCCAACCACAGAACGTGACGCGCTGGACCGGGAACTGGCACTGGCGCAGGCGATTGCCGGGCCGGGCAAGGTGGGGCTGATGGATGAGGTCGACCCGGAAGCGATGGCGGATCTGCTATACGCGCAGGACGTCCCGCCACCGCTGGCCGATCCGGTGCTGCCCTTGGGCAACCGCAGACAAATCGCGCGACTGTCGGCGCAGGCGCTGAACCCAAAGGCGGAGGCTCCGTTGCCCTTGCCTGAAAACGCGCCTTATGGGGTGGTGGCTGTGAATACGGATGCCTGCACGCTGTGCCTCAGCTGTGTCTCGCTCTGCCCGTCGGGGGCTTTGGTTGATAACCCGGACAAGCCGCAGCTGAACTTTCAGCAGGACGCCTGTCTGCAATGCGGGCTGTGCAAGGGCATCTGCCCCGAGGATGCCATTACTCTGGTCCCGCAGCTTGACCTCAGCGATGCGGCCCTGTCTCAGCAGGTGCTGAATGAAGAGGAACCCTTTGCCTGTGTCGAATGCGGCGCCCTGTTTGGCGTGAAATCCACTATCGAGCGGATCATGGATAAACTCGCAGGTACGCATCCGATGTTTGCCACCTCGGACAAGGCGCGGATGATCCAGATGTGCGACAATTGTCGTGTTAACGCGCAGTTCCAGCAGCAGGACAACCCGTTCCAGTCCAATCCCAAGCCCAAGGTGGTTACGACAGAGGACTATTTCTCAAAACGCAAGGATCACTGAAGCTGTAGCGGTGCGCCCAGATCGGCCGCCTTGATGACCGAGACGAAGGCAAGGATGGCTTCCAGGTCTTCAAATGTCATTTCGACCGGATGAATGGGCGAGGGGCGCGCGGGATCAAAAGGCGGGGTCAGCCCGTCGATCTGGGTGAAGGCGGGATGGGGATTCAGCGCAAAGAAGGCCTCGAACCGTTCCGACCAGTCGGGCATCGCGCGCAGCACGGCAAAAGAGGGGGTCGAGCCCAATCCGTTCATGCGGTTCTTTGGCCCGATCACGTGGCAGCGTCCGCAATGGGTCATCGACAGTTCCTCACCTCGGGCGGTGTCACCGTCGATCACCGTGTCGGTTTGCGCCGCCTTGACCTCGAAACGGGCAGAGAAGGGCGCGCCGTGTTCAGGGGTAAAGCTTTCGACCGTGTTCTTGCCGATATCGGACAACAACCAATCGCGGAACCGTTCGTGCCTGGCGTCGCCTTCGATCCGCAGGTGATAGATCACTCCGTCGCGGGTAAAGACCGGATCGCCCGGCGGCTCGGTTTCCAGCACTAAAACACCCCCATCATCCGCAATAACGCGTATCCCGGTCTTGAGAGAGAAGCGTGGAAGGATATGTTGCAACAGACCAGAGTCTTTCACATCGGCCGGGGCGGCCAGACCCAATGCCTCCTGCGACCAAGAGGGACTGGTAGAGAGCGTCAGGCTCAGGCACAAGAGGACAAAGCGCATGGCCCAGCCTAACGGTCCGGCCCCGAATGCGTCAAATGAACTGAACTAGACGGAGACACGTGCAATGAAACGCAACCTCGTGGTGGGGCAAGTCAAAGGGGTAATAGCATGAGTGTTCGTGACGCGGTTCTGGCGAACCTGAAGAAGATCACTGATCCTGTTTCCGGACAGGATATCGTCAGCGCAGGTGTGGTGCGTGCGCTGAACGTCGAAGGCGACACGGTGCGCTTTGTGCTGGAGATTGACCCGAAGCACGCCGAGCAGATGGAGCCGGTTCGCGCGACTGCCGAGAAAGCCGCGCAGATGGTTGACGGGGTGGCCAAGGTCTCGGCCATGTTGACCGCGCATTCCGACAAGGCACCGCCGGATCTGAAGCCTAAACCCAAGCCCTCGCAAACCGGTCCGCAGGCCGTTCCGGGTGTGGACCGGATTATTGCCGTAGCTTCGGGCAAGGGCGGTGTCGGCAAATCCACCGTTTCGGCCAACCTCGCCTGTGCCTTGGCGGCTGAGGGCCGTCGTGTGGGTCTGTTGGACGCCGACGTCTACGGCCCGTCGCAGCCCCGGATGCTGGGTGTCTCGGGCCGTCCGGCCAGCCCGGATGGCAAGACCATCCTGCCGCTGCGCAATCACGGCGTCACCATGATGTCGATGGGTTTGATGACCAATGAAGGGCAGGCGGTTGTTTGGCGTGGCCCGATGCTGATGGGCGCGCTGCAGCAGATGATGAATCAGGTGCAATGGGGCGCGCTGGACGTGCTGATCGTTGACCTGCCACCGGGAACCGGCGACGTGCAGCTGACGCTGAGCCAGAAGTTCAAGGTGGACGGCGCCATTGTTGTTTCCACCCCGCAGGACGTGGCCCTGATCGACGCTCGCAAGGGGATCGACATGTTCAACCAGCTCAAGACGCCCATCGTTGGTATGATCGAGAACATGTCCACCCATATCTGTTCCAACTGCGGGCACGAGGAGCATGTGTTCGGTCATGGCGGTGTGAAGTCCGAGGCCGAGGCGCTGGGCGTACCGCTGCTGGGGGAAATCCCTCTGCACCTGGATATCCGGGTCGCGGCCGATGGCGGTGCCCCGATCGTTGTCAGTAAACCCGACAGCCCGCAGGCCGACGCATTCCGCAAGATCGCCCGCGACATGATCGCCAAGGGCAACGCATGAGCCAGCCTGTCTTCCCCCCGTTGCTGTCGGGCCATCCGGTGCAGGGTGGGGAAGACCCGTTCGAACGCGCACAGTCCATGGCCGCGCTGGGCTGCGATGCCGGGTCGGTCGTATACAATATTCAGGCCGACCGGCTGCGGGTGGCGATTGTCTTCGCCCCCGAGGTTCCGTTGCAGGATGCAATAGCGATGTTACCCCTCTGCGCCGTCGGATTCCAGAACGCGCTGGGCGCTCTGGCTCCGCCCGAAGTTGCGGTGCACCTGGGCTGGGAGGGGTTGATCTGTGTGAACGGCGCGAAATGCGGTGCGTTCCGTGTTGCAGCGTCCGCAGCAACTGTGGATGAAGAGCCCGACTGGCTGGTGGTCGGATGGGAACTGGCGCTAATGCAAACCAGCGCGGCACCGGGTGAAACTCCGGATGTGACGGCCCTCTATGATGAAGGCTGCGCCGAGGTGTCGCCGGTGCAACTGGTCGAAAGCTGGTCGCGGCATATGCTGACCTGGCTCAACCGCTGGCAGGAAGACGGCAATGCGCCCTTGCACGGTGAATGGATGGGCTTGCTGCGCGGTGTCGGTGAACCCTGTGACACGGGCGTTTTTCTGGGCACGGACGAACGGTTCGGGATGCTGATCCGCGACGGTGCCGAAACCCACCTGCGCCCCCTGACCGAATTGTTGGAGAACGGATGATGAAACTGGCGCGCGCGATCCATTTCGACGAAAGCGACATCAACGTCTTCCATTCCCCGGCCCGGACCGGAGAATGGTGCATCTCGGGCGGGTTCGAGTTTTCGAACTGGGGGCAGGCCGATCTGGAAGGCAAGGCTCGGCAGGCCTTTTCGAACGGCTGGCTGGGGGTCGAGACATTCGGACGGGTGACCTTTGTAGCCGTCACACAGATCGAGCAATCGGAACTAGAACAGATCGCCCAAAACCTGGCCGAGCATTTTGTGCAATTCTACGGCGCGCCTTCGGTCGAGGCCGCGTTAGGAGTGGCGCAGACCGAGATCGCCCACATGGCCGAACTGTGTGAAGAGCACGCGCCCAATACTCTGCTGACCGTTGCGCGCGAATTGTCCGAAAGTGGCGTGCACGAGGCATTTCGCATCATCACCCCTCAGGAAACGCAGCTTGAGGCGCTGGCCGTTCACGGATCATTGGACGATTAAAGCAGGTCCGCGAACCCGCCGAACTGACCGCGCTTGAAAATCAGGCCCTTGCCGGTGCGGTACATCACCTGTTCGACCTCACCAACGAGGATCAGGTGATCCCCAGCCTCGTGTTTGGCATGAAGCTTGCAGTCGAACCGAGCCAGACAATTGGCCAGCTGTGGTCGACCCTTGTGATCGGTTTCCCAAACGGCGTGTGAGAAATCCAGCCCATCGCGCGCAAACCGCAATGCCTGATCCTGCTGCTCTTCGGCCATCACGTGAATGGAATAGTGCTGGCACGCATTGAAGGAATTAAACCGGTGCGAATCGTTGGCCAGACACCACAACACCAGCGGCGGGTCCAGTGACACCGAAGAAAACGAATTGACGGTGATCGCGCGCGGTCCGTTGCCCGAGTCCGTCGTGACAACGGTGACTCCGGTTCCGAAACACCCCAGTGCTTCGCGAAACGCGGGGCTGTTATCCGGGGTTGGGGTGAAGGTCTTTTCCGTCATCGCGCGCTCGTGCAGTGGCCGCGCATCAGGTGCCACGGCCTGCGGGGATTGTCCATGAAAAGGTGAATTTGGCTCGAATATTTTACGGTTAGTTCAGGTCTTCCAGCAAACGGCCGTGCTGACGGGTGGCCTCGATGACGGCCCCGAAGGTCGTCATGCCGCGCGCCTGTAGCATCGGCAGCATCTTGACCAATGCCTGCGCCGTGGCGACCGCATCCCCAAGCGCCGTGTGGCGCAGCTCGTGCGGAATGGTGATCTCCAACCTGTCGCAGAGGGCGTCCAGCGTGTGTTTGTCGCTGGCCCCAAACAGAACCGCAGACAACAAGACCGTATCCAGAATGGGGTGGCCCCATTCGACATCCATACGTTTGGCGTGACGCCGCAGAAAGGCCATGTCGAAGGGCGCGTTGTGCGCGACAATCACCGCATCCCGCGCAAACTGGTGAAAGGTGCGTCCGGCATCGGCAATATCCGGTGCGCCTTCGACCATGCGGTCGCTGACCTTGTGAACCTTGGTCGATGCCGGCGGAATCGGCATCCCCGGATTGACAAGCATGTCCAGTTTCTCACCCTCGACAATCCGGCCATTGACCACCCGAACCGCGCCAATCTGAACGATCTCATCCTTGTGCGGCAGCAACCCGGTAGTTTCGGTGTCAAAGACGACAAAGCACAGATCCTGCAGCGCGAGGGTTTCGAACTGGCCTCCGGCCGCACTGTTCAGCAGGTCGAAGTCATAGACCAGAGGCCGCGCGGCCTCTGGTTCGATATTGGCTGCGCTGTCATCAAAGATCAGCAGGTAACCTGGAGCGTCGCCCAACGGTTTCATCCGCGCGGAGTAGGTCTGCGCGCCGTCGATGCTGGTCAGGGTACAAGTAACCTCGAGCCCGGTTTTGCTTAGTTTTTCATAGGCTTCTTGAAGAGCTGCGGGCTGCAGGTACTCGAAGAGAGAGGAATTCAGGCGAGGATGTGCGATTTGTGCCAGAACCCCGGCAGCCTGACCGTCATAGAGAACGATCTTATGGGTCGGACTGGCCAAAACCATCGCCACCGGAATCTCGGTCAACAGCGCCGTCAACCGTTGTTTTTCGGCGGCCAGATGCGCCGTTTCGGCTGCCACGGCTTCGGCGACATCCATCGTCTTGCCGGACAATTGATCGGCGAGACCGGCGGCAGCTGGGGCCAGATCGCCCAGGTAGCGCGCGGCCTGCATGTCGACATCCGTACTGACCCCGGCATGAGCACGGGCGCGCAGTTGAGCCGACAACCGCTCGATCGGTTTGGCGACATTGTCGTCAAACAGCAGCCACACGCCGACGATCAACCCGACCATGCCGAAGGCCATCAGGATTTCGGCGAATATGAAGGCATTTGCCAGGGCCGGGTCGGCTGCGCGCCTGTAGCTAATCCACAGCGCCAGAGAGCTGACCGCCACGCCCCCCAAGGCCAGCAGGCAGAAAAACAGGAAAATACGTATGCGCAGGCTTAGCCGGGTCAGCATGTTACACTCCGCAGGTTGCCTCGATGATTGGGTCACCGTCTTCGACACTCAGCCAGTCGACGTTTATTAGATGGCCGTCATCGCCAAACTCAACGCCATCGGCCAGGCTGGCCCGGCTGTTGGAGGCGCAATCGACGGCCACCGGCAGTTTCGAAATTGGTGCCCAGCGGCCAAAGAAGTACATGTCCACAAGACGTTGCTGGGGTACCTGTTCATTGGTGCGGACCGAGACCGTATCGATGGCTGCAAACCGGTCGACGAAAGGCACCGCATAAGTCCACGGGCGATAGAAGGCACGGCTTTCGACCTCTTGCACGATTTCCATGCCGTCGGGCAGGGTTTCAACGGTGCGGTCGTACCAGGAATATTCGCTGGCGATGGTCATGCCGATCATGCCCAGACCCGCGGCGACCGGAGCCGCCCAGCGGGGCAGGCGGCCGCCCGTCAGTTTGTTCAAAACCATCACCACGCCTGCAAAGGCGAAGCCTGCAAAGATGGTGCCGATCAGTTCCAGAAACATGTGTCTCTCCGAATTTCAGACGTTTGCGTCCGTTTAGTGTTTTTCTGGTTTAGCCCAGCATACCTTTGCCATGACCCACCGCAGATTGCATCGTTTTTACAACAACAAAGGCGTCGCGCAGGTGGCTCCGCTCAAAATCCGACAGGGCGGAGGGCGGAAGATAGTTGTCGGGCTTTTCGCCGGATTTGACCAGCCTCACCTGATGTTCCAGCCGGGTTTCGGCAATCAGGTCATAGGCGTCCAGAATGTCGCGCGCGCCTGCGGGGCTGAGCACACCGGCAGCTTCGGCAGCTTTCAGGCGGGCGCGGGTGTTGGCCTCGGTCAACTGGCCCTGCAGGCTGTAGACGCGGGCCAGATCCACCACCGGCACCACGCCGTTGTGTTTAAGGTCCAGCGTATTGCGATGCTCGCCCGAGCGGATGGTGGCAAAGCCCCGCAACAGGCCAAGCGGCGGTGTGTGTTTCAGCGAGTTCGAGATCATATGAGCGACAAAGATCGAATTCGCATTGGCGGCAGCCAACGTGTCGGACTGAAGATCGGTAAACAACTCGAATGCGCCACCGATCGGGCGCAAGTCGAACATGACCGAGGCCAGCATCTGCGCCTCGGGGTTCGGTTTCGCGATCCAGCCCTTGAAGTAGTCGCGCCAGACGCGCACCGGCTGACACCAACGGGGATTGGTCGCCATCATGTCGCCGGGGCAGTAGAAATATCCGCAGGTATCCAGCCCGTCTGACACGAATTTCGCCAACTCTGTGAAATAGGCCATATCCCCATCGGTCACCCGGTCATCCAGCACCAGGCAGTTGTCCTGATCCGACACGCCGGTCTGTTCCTGACGCCCTTGTGAGCCACAGGCCAGCCATAAATAGGGCACCGGCGGCGGGCCAAGTTTTTTCTCGGCCAACATCAGAAGCCGCCGGGTCGCGGTGTCAGCAATGTCGGTGATTAGACGGGTGACGATTTCGTGCCGGTTTCCTGCTGCAACCAATTGCACCAGCAACTGAGGGATTTCGGCGGTGACCTGTGCCATTTCAGAGGCCGAATTGGCAAGGGCGATCTGACGGACCAGTTCGGCTGAACTGACGGCCTGATAATGGGTCAGGTCGGTCTGTGTCACGATGCCGACCAGCTTGCCGCCCTCGGCAACCGGGATGTGACCAATCCCGCGTTCCATCATCACATGCAGCACATCCGAGCCGATATCGGAGGGCGACAAGGTGATCGGATCAGCGGTCATGATTGCCGACACCGGCGTGGCCTCGGGCATGGCGTCCGCCACGTATTTGCCTGAGATGTCGCGCAGCGTGACGATGCCCAACAACGACTCGCCCTCGGTCACGCAAAGGCTTGAGATATGGCGGTCACGCATCAACCGCGCAGCTTCCTGAACCGGCATGGCTGCGGGGCAGGTGGCCGGGTTGCGGGCCATCAATACATCAATCGCACTGGTGGCTAGGCTTTGCGGTCCGGACCGTTCGCCGCGTGTTCGGTTAAAGAACTTGGCGACGAAGTCATGGTTGTCGATCAGCTGGCGTACCACCGCGGGGGGCAAAACAAAAAGAACAGCCGGAGTGTCAGCGTGCGCATGCGTTGCGGCTTTGCCGTCTTTCAGCAGGCCGCGCTCGCCAAAGGAATTTCTTAGCCCGAGATGAGAGACTACGGCGCCGTTTTCATCGGTGATCTCGACCTGACCTTCGTAGATCAGGAAGATACCGGGCAGGCTGTGGCCCAGTCTGTAAACCGGGGAGCCTTCATCCACCTCGCGCACCTCGATCTGTTTGGCCAGGTCGTCCAGTGCTGTGGCGGGCAGGGCGTCATAGGGGTGTACGGATTTCAGAAACCGGGTGATCTGATCATGTGAAAGGGGCATCACGAAATCCTGGGTCTTTGGTTGAAAAATCCCGCCCGGTGGTGTGCCGGACGGGAGTAGTAGATCGAAAAATGCGGCACATGGAAGTTAGCCTGATGCCGCATCATGCTCATTTGTTCTGAGCTGCGCCCGCGCCACGGGGAATGCGAACGCTTTCGACCAATTCGACGATCTCCTGCGGAGTCTCTTTGGTCATTCCGGCGACAACATATGCGACTGCAAAGTTGATCATCGCACCGATGGCACCGAACGAAGTCGACTTGATCGGACCCAGCAGCGGGTCAGCATCGGTGAACGAGTTGGTGCCCGGAATGAACAGCCAGCCCTTGTGCAGGAAGATGTAGATCAGCGTAACGGTCAGACCCGCCAGCATACCTGCAACCGCGCCGGTGTTGTTGATGCGGGTCGAGAAGATCCCCATCATCAGCGCCGGGAAGATCGAGGCAGCCGCCAGACCGAAGGCCAAGGCCACGGTTTGAGCCGCAAAGCCCGGTGGGTTCAGACCCAGATAGGTTGCGACAACGATAGCCACAGCCATTGCGACCCGAGCCGCCATCAGCTCGCCTTTTTCCGAGATCTGCGGGTTGATTGCGCCTTTGACAAGGTCGTGGGACACAGCCGACGAAATCGCCAGCAACAGGCCCGCAGCAGTCGACAGAGCAGCCGCAAGACCACCGGCCGCGACCAGACCGATCACCCAACCCGGCAGGTTGGCAATCTCGGGGTTGGCCAGAACCAGGATGTCACGGTTGAACTTGGTCAGCTCGTTGCCAACCCAGCCCTTTTCCGCAGCAATTTCCTGCATCTTTTCGGACTTGTCGTTATAGTACTGGATCTTGCCGTCGCCGTTCTTGTCTTCCCAATCCAAAAGACCGGTTTTCTGCCAGGTTTTCATCCAGTCGTAACGCGGATCAGTGTCGATTTCCTCGACCGAGACAGCGCCACCTTCGATGCCACCGTTGGGCCACATCATGTCGGTGATGTTCAGACGCGCCATTGCGCCAACCGCGGGGGCGGTCAGGTACAGCAGAGCGATGAAGACCAGCGTCCAGCCAGCCGACCAACGTGCGTCAGACACTTTCGGCACGGTGAAGAAGCGCATGATCACGTGCGGCAAACCGGCGGTACCGATCATCAGCGACAGCGTGAACAGAACCATGTTCAGCGTGTTCGAGTGGTGCGCCGTATAGTCAGCAAAACCCAACTCGGTCACGATTGCGTCCAGCTTGGTCAGCAGGGGCTCACCGCTGGCGGTGTCACCGAACAGACCCAGAGCCGGGATCGGCGTGCCGGTCAGCTGCAGCGAGATGAAGATCGCCGGAATGGTGTAGGCTGTGATCAGCACGCAGTACTGAGCAACCTGGGTGTAGGTCACACCCTTCATCCCGCCGAAAACCGCGTAGGCAAACACGACACAGGCACCGATCAGCAGACCGGATGTGTTCGAGACCTCAAGGAAGCGGCCAAAGGCCACGCCCACGCCGGTCATCTGACCGATAACGTAGGTCACCGACGCGACGATCAGACAGATCACAGCAACGATACGTGCGGTCTGGCTGTAAAAGCGGTCGCCGATGAATTCCGAGACGGTGTATTTGCCGAACTTACGCAGGTAAGGCGCAAGCAGCAGAGCCAGCAGCACGTAGCCACCGGTCCAACCCATCAGGAAGGTCGAGTTGTCATAGCCGGTAAAGGCAATCAGGCCCGCCATCGAGATGAACGAGGCCGCGGACATCCAGTCCGCCGCTGTCGCCATACCGTTGGTGACCGGGTGAACGCCGCGACCGGCGGCGTAGAATTCCGATGTGGAACCCGCACGGGCCCAGATCGCGATGCCGATGTATAGCGCAAAGGACGCGCCAACAAACAGCAGGTTGATGGTAAACTGATCCATTTTCCCCGCTCTCCCTTACTCTTCGTCTACGCCGTATTCGGCGTCCAGCTTGTTCATGCGCCAGGCGTAGTTGAAGATCAGCACCAGAAAGACCAGAATCGATCCCTGCTGAGCGAACCAAAAGCCCAGATCGGTTCCGCCTACGGCGATGCCCGACAGTAGCGGACGCAGCAGAATGCCGAATCCAAACGACACCAGCGCCCAGATGATGAGGCTGATGTAGATGAGGCGCAGGTTGGCCTGCCAATAGCCCTTATCGGACTCGGCAGCCTGCGCGGAGTTTGTAGAATTATCCGCCATTGCGGGTTCCTCCTTGCTTCCTCGTTGGGCGGCCCGTCACCCAACTCCTCCAGCGCGTCGGGCCGCTTCTCGATTGTGCCGAACACCGGGTTGGCGTCAGGCAAAACTCCACCGGTCCGCCAAGGCGGGTCCTTTGAAGTATTCCGTTGTAGGATCAAAGCCGCGGGGGCTTATCTCCTCCCCTTAATTCACGACCTCGCGCACGAGCCCTTGCAGGTCGTTGGCGATGTCATCGATCTGACCCATGGCGTCGATGCCTTTCAGCACGCCTTGGGCCTGATAATAATCAATCAGCGGCGCCGTCTGCGCGTGATACGCGGCAAGGCGCGAGGCCACGGTTTCCGCGTTGTCATCGGCGCGGCGCTTGAATTCGGTGTGGCCACACTTGTCGCACTTGCCGTCCTCGGCAGGCTGCTTGAACTGATCGTGATAGCCTTCACCGCAGCCGGCGCAGGTGTAACGGCCCGAGATGCGGATCACCATTTCGGCGTCCTGAACCTCGAGGCTGATCGCGGCGCTGATCTTTTGACCGGCAGATCCCAGGAGGCCATCCAGCGCCTCGGCCTGAACCGTGGTGCGGGGGAAGCCGTCCAGAATGACGCCCTTGGCGCAGTCCGGTTGGGCCATACGGTCGCGCAGGATGGCGATGACGATCTCGTCGCTGACCAGATCACCGGCCTCCATGACGACCTTGGCGGCCAGACCAGCCTCGGTGCCTGCAGCAACGGCTTCGCGCAGCAGATCACCAGTGCTGAGTTGAACCAGCCCGAAGTTGTCTTCCAGCATACGCGCTTGCGTACCCTTCCCGGCGCCCGGAGGGCCGAGAAGGATCAGAACGGCGGGGGTAGTGGTAGCGGCAGCGTCCATCACATCCTCACTTGTTCGCGCGGTTTGCAATCAGGTCATCAACCACTGACGGATCGGCCAGGGTCGAGGTGTCACCCAGCGAACCAAAGTCGTTCTCGGCGATCTTGCGCAGGATACGGCGCATGATCTTGCCCGAACGGGTTTTGGGCAGGCCGGGGGCCCACTGGATTACATCCGGTGAGGCGATCGGGCCAATCTCGGTCCGGACCCAGGTGCGCAGTTCTTTCAGCAGATCGTCGGAGGGCTCGCGGTCATTCATCAGAGTGACATAGCAATAGATGCCTTGCCCTTTGATTTCATGGGGATAGCCCACCACGGCGGCCTCTGCCACGGCGGCGTGGGCGACCAGCGCGCTTTCGACCTCGGCGGTGCCCATACGGTGACCCGAGACGTTGATCACGTCATCGACACGGCCGGTGATCCAGTAATCGCCATCCTCATCACGACGGCAACCGTCGCCGGTGAAGTAGTAGCCTTTGTAGTCCGAGAAATAGGTCTTCTCGAACCGTTCATGATCACCCCAGACGGTCCGCATTTGGCCCGGCCAACTGTCCTTGATGCACAGAACACCTTCGACACCATTGCCGTTGATTTCAACACCGGATTGCGGGTCAAGAACCACGGGCTCGATGCCAAAGAAAGGCTTCATGGCCGCACCGGGTTTCATAGCGTGTGCGCCGGGCAGGGGAGTCATCAGATGACCGCCGGTTTCGGTTTGCCACCAGGTGTCAACGATTGGGCATTTGCCTTTACCGATGACCTCGTTGTACCAGTTCCAGGCTTCCGGGTTGATCGGTTCACCGACGGTGCCCAGCAGGCGCAGGTCGCTGAGGTCGTGCTTTTCGACGAACTCGTTGCCTTGACCCATCAGGGCGCGAATGGCGGTCGGAGCGGTGTAGAACTGGTTGACCTTGTGCTTGGCGCAGACTTCCCAGAAACGACCCGCATCGGGGTAGGTCGGAACACCTTCGAACATGACCGAGGTTGCGCCGTTGGCTAGCGGGCCATAGACGATATAGCTGTGGCCGGTGACCCAGCCCACGTCCGCAGTACACCAGTACACGTCACCTTCGTGGTAGTCGAACGTGATTTCGTGGGTCAGCGCAGCATAGACCAGATAACCACCGGTGGTGTGAACAACACCTTTTGGCTGACCGGTCGAACCCGACGTATAAAGGATGAACAGCGGATCTTCGGCGCTCATCTCGGCGGGTGCGCAATAGTCATCCGCCTCGAGAGCCATTTCGTTATAATCGTAGTCCCGGCCCGAAACCCAGGTGGTTTGACCGCCCGTCCGCTTGACGACCAGACATTTAACCGTGTCCTTGCAGTGCAGCAGCGCAGCATCCGCGTTGGATTTCAGCGGGGTTTTACGTCCACCACGCGGTGCTTCGTCGGCTGTGATGATAACCTTAGCGTCGCTTCCGTTCACACGGGCTGCCAGAGCGTCAGGAGAGAAACCGGCGAACACGATCGAGTGGATCGCACCGATACGGGCACAGGCCAGCATCGCATAGGCCGCTTCGGGGATCATCGGCAGATAGATGACGACGCGGTCACCTTTACGCACACCCATCGACTCCAGGATGTTGGCCATGCGGCAGGTGCGGCGGTGCAGTTCGGCATAGGTGATGTGCTGTGCCGCTTCAGACGGATCATCAGGCTCCCAGATGATTGCGGTCTGGTCACCGCGCGTTTTCAGATGGCGGTCCAGGCAGTTGGCGGAAACGTTTAGCGTGCCGTCGGCGTACCAGTTGATATTGACCGACCCAAAGTCATAGCTGACATCCTTGACCTGGGTGTACGGCTTGATCCAGTCGATCCGCTTACCTTGCTCACCCCAGAACGCGACGGGATCTTCAATCGAGGCCTTGTACATTTCGTTGTACTTGTCGGCATCGACATGTGCACGCGCAACGGTCTCGGCGGACGGCGGATAGACGTTGGCATCTGCCTGGGCAGCGGTTGTCATACTGAGGCTCCTCCCTCTGGACTGAAATTTCTGGACCGATATTGCCCGCCCGACGAGCGCTGTCGATCCGTTTCCTCCCCGACATGGATAATACGGAGAACTGAAAACAATGAAATAAATTACCGAAATCCCAGCATTTGTTTGTAAACAAATTTTACCAACGCTGGTAAAGTAGTAAAGGAAACTGTATATTTCGTCGAAAGTATAAATAAAACAAATGATTGTGTGTTAATGATATCCTTCGTGTGTCGACGGGGTTGTTTCGGTATTTTCCGATCATTCAATTCATCTTTTGGTTGTTAGCGCTGGCGGTCCCCCTTGCGGCGGCCTGTCCGGGGTTGGCACATTTCGATGTTGGCGCTAGCTTGAATCTCAAGCGCTTGAACAAGAAGCGCAACAAAGGGAGAACTCATCATGAAAAATTATTTGAGCGGCGCTGCCGTCGCCGCCTTGGGTGTTGCATTCGTCACCGAGGCCGCAGCAACCGAATGGAACGCCTCTGTCTGGGGCAAGCGGCGCGCCTTTACCGAACATGTGGAAAAGCTGGCTGAGCTGGTCAGTGAAAAGACCGGTGGCGAGTTCACCATCAATGTCAGCTATGGCGGCCTGTCCAAACCCAAGGAAAATCTGGACGGGATCGAGATCGGCGCATTCGAGATGGCCCAGTTTTGTGCTGGTTATCACCGTGACAAGAACCGCGCCATCACCGTGCTGGAACTGCCGTTTCTAGGTGTGAACACTCTGGAGGAAGAGGTGGCCGTCAGCCACGCCGTCTATGATCACCCGGCGGTCAAGGATGAGATGGCGAAGTGGAACGCGCGCATTATCATGACTTCGCCCATGCCGCAGTACAATATCGTTGGCACTGGTGAACCGCGCGATGAACTGGCCGAATTTGACGGGATGCGCGTGCGTGCGACCGGTGGTCTGGGGCAGGCGTTCGAAGCAGTCGGAGGGGTGCCGACTTCGGTTCCCGCGACTGAAGCCTTCAACGCGATGGAGTCGGGTGTTGTCGATACAGTGGCCTTCGCCCAGCACGCGCACCTGTCTTTTGGCACAATCAACGAGGCCGACTGGTGGACCGCCAACCTGAACCCCGGCACTGTCAACTGCCCGGTTGTGGTCAATATCGAAGCCTATGAGGCGCTTCCTGCAGAACACAAAGAGGCGCTGAACAGCTCGATCAGCGAAGCGATTGATCACTACCTCGCCAATTACGGCGGGCTGCTTGAGAAATGGGACAGTGTTCTGGAAGAAAAGGGCGTCCAAAAGGTCGAGATCGACGATGCCGTGCTCGAAGAGTTCCGCGCCAAGGCCGCTGATCCGATCCGTGAACAGTGGATCGCGGACATGACCGCTCAGGGTTTTCCGGCGCAGGATCTTTATGATCTGGTCCAGACAACGCTGAAGCAGCAACGCGGCGGCAACTGATTGCCCGTTCCGGGTGCCTGACCGGGCACCCGGACACCAATCAAAATACAGGGGATCACCGGAATGGCAGGACAGGCCACGGTGCTTGAGGACGGCAGCCGTCTCAGTCGGCTGGACCGTTATCTATTAAAGTTAGAGCAGTTTCTGGCACTGATCAGCGGTTTGGCCGTATTCGGGCTGATGGTGCTGGCCGTGGTCTCGGTCAGCGGCCGGAACGCGATCAATGCGCCGTTGCCGGGTTACGTGGACTGGATCGAACAGGCCATGCCTCTGATCGCCTTTCTGGGCATTTCCTACGTGCAGCGCAGCGGTGGTCATATCCGCATGGACATCGTCATCTCGCGCCTGCATGGCCGGGCGCTGTGGCTGTTCGAACTGATCTCGGTGATCCTGATCCTGGCGCTGATGTTGGCGCTGGTCTGGGGCAGTTGGTCCCATTTCCTTCGCTCCTTCAGTTTTGACGCACCAAGGTGGAGCCTAGACAGTTCGATCGACATCAATATTCCGTTGTGGCCTGCCAAGCTATTGGTTCCGATTGCATTTTCGGTTCTGTGCACCCGATTGGCACTGCAAGTCTGGGGCTATGGCCGCGCTTTTGTACTGGGGCTGGAACATCCGGTGGCGGTACCTCTGATCCAGGACGCCGCCGCCCAGGCCGCTGCCGAGGCCGAGCAATTCGAAGGGCAGGACTAGCGCATGGACTCGATAGAAATCGGCCTCTGGGTCTCGGGAGGCCTGCTGCTTTTGGTCGTCACGGGAATGCGCGTGGCCTTTGCTGCGGGTCTTGCGGGGTTGGTGGGGTTGATCTGGATTTTCTGGGCCAAGTCCGGGTACGACCCCAGCCGATTTGGCAAGGCGCTGACGGTATCCGTGAAGATCGCGGGGCAGGTGCCGCATTCCAAAGTGGCCGCCCATACACTCAGCCTGATCCCGACCTTCATTCTGATTGGCTATTTAGCCTATTACGCAGGCCTAACTCGCGCGCTGTTCGAAGCAGCCAAACGCTGGGTGGCGTGGGTGCCGGGTGGGCTGGCGGTGTCGACCGTGTTTGCTACTGCCGGGTTTGCCGCTGTGTCGGGCGCGTCGGTTGCCACCTCGGCCGTTTTCGCCCGGATCGCTATCCCCGAAATGCTGAGCGTCGGGTACAACAAACAATTCGCTGCCGGGGTTGTCGCCGCCGGAGGCACCCTGGCCTCGCTGATCCCACCGTCGGCCATCCTGGTGATTTACGCCATCATCGTTGAGCAGGACGTGGGCAAGTTGTTATTGGCCGGTTTCATTCCGGGCGCATTTTCGGCGGTGATCTACGGGCTGCTGATCGTTGGTATCGCCGTATTCTTCAAAAGCGTTGGCCCCCCGGTTACAGGCTTTACTTGGAAACAACGCTTCACTGCGTTGCCCGGAGCCTTTCCCATTGTGGCCGTGATCCTGATCATCATCTGCTTTGTCTATAACCCGTTCGGCGAAAGGGCGTGGGGCACCCCAACGGAAGGCGGCGCCATCGGGGCCTTCATCGTCTTCTGTTTTGCTCTGTTCCACGGGATGCGTTGGAAAGAACTGAAGTCGGCGCTGTTGGAAACCGCCAAGTTGACCGCGATGATCTTCTCGATCATCTGGGGTGTGCTGATCTACGTGCGGTTTTTGGGGTTTGCCGACCTGCCGGGGGCGTTTTCGGATTGGATCACCTCATTGGAAATGTCACCGATGTTGATCCTGATCTGCATCCTTCTGGCCTATGCGGTGCTAGGCATGTTCATGGATGCCATCGGGATGCTGCTGCTGACATTGCCTGTGGTTTATCCGGCGGTGATGGCCCTGAACGGAGGCGAGGCAGTCAGCGCGGCAGAGAGCACGTTCGGAATGTCCGGCCCAATGTGTGCGATCTGGTTCGGCATTCTGGTCGTGAAAATGGCGGAGTTCTGTCTGATCACGCCGCCCATCGGTCTGAACTGTTTCGTGGTGGCAGGGGTGCGCCCCGATCTCAGCGTTCAGGATGTTTTCAAGGGTGTGACCCCGTTCTTCATCGCAGATGGCGTCACCATCGCGCTGCTTGTGGCGTTCCCAAGCATCGTTCTCTACCTGCCGTCCCTGGCCGGATAGAAAAAGCCCCCGGGGTTAACCGGGGGCGAGGTAATGCTATTTGCAGGTTCTTTAGCTTGCCCGCATCAGCATCCCATACAGATCGCGCGGGTCATCCGGGTCTGCCAACATGTCCAAAGGTTCAAAGAAGTCAGTGCCTTCGATAGCGGTCTTTATGTAACGCAGAGCCGAGAAGTCCTCGATCGCAAAGCCCACGCTGTCGAACAAGGTGATCTGCCGATCGTCGCGGCGACCCTCGGCCTGTCCGGTCATGACCTGCCACATTTCGGTCACTGGGTGATCGTCTTCCAGCGCCTGAATCTCACCTTCGATCCGCGTCTGTTCGGGGTATTCCACGAAGATGTCCGAGCGCAGAAGGATATCGCGGTGCAGTTCCGTCTTGCCCGGGCAATCGCCGCCGATGGCGTTTATGTGCACGCCGGGGCCAACCATGTTGTCGGTCAGGATCGTGGCATACTTCTTGTCGGCCGTGCAGGTGGTGATGATATGCGCGCCCTCGATAGCCTCTTCGGGGGTCGAGCAAGGCACAACGGTCAGGCCAGTTCCTTGCAGGTTGGCGGCACATTTCTTGGTCGCATTGCTGTCGGTGTCATAGAGGCGCACGGTGGTGATCCCGCACATCGCCTTGAAGGCCAGACACTGGAACTCCGACTGCGCGCCGTTGCCGATCATTGCCATGACCGTTGAGGACTTCGGCGCCAGATAGCTGCCAACCAGCGCCGAGGTTGCGGCTGTTCGCAGCGCGGTCAGCATAGTCATCTCGGTCAGCAGGGTGGGGTAACCGGTATAGACATCCGCAAGCAGGCCAAAGGCGGTCACGGTCTGCAGCCCCTCAGACGTGTTCTTGGGGTGGCCGTTGACGTATTTGAACCCGTAAGCCTCACCATCCGAGGTCGGCATCAGTTCGATCACGCCATGCGGCGAGTGGGCCGGGATGCGCGGGGTCTTGTCAAAGCTCTCCCAACGTTTGAAGTCGGATTCGATTTGGGCCGCGATCTGGGTGATCATTTTTTCGACCCCGACGTGATGCACCAGACGCATCATGTTGTCGACGGACACGAAGGGCACAAGCGCCTTGTCTGAAGGTTGCATCGGGGTCTCCTATCGGCGGGACAGGTGGATGCCCGCAATCATGCAGCGCACGGATCCACCGGCAGTTTCAATTGTCGGCACCGAGAGCGGCAGCGGCGTGGCGCTGGCCTCGATTGTGGTGATTTGTTTAGGCGTCAGCGCGGCAAGCGCCCGGCTGGACAGCGCCAGTACCAGACCGTCACGACCGCTGAGTTCGATGGCGTTGCCGGCAAACTCGGCGATCTGTTCGTGGCTCAGATCAATGACGGTACGACCGCTTTCCTCAAGTCGCGCCTTGACCGTCGCACGGCGTTCTAGGTCGGTGATCATGTCCAGGCAAATCAGCGCATAGTTGGTGCCGATGCCCATCAGGACGTTGGTGTGATAAACATCGCGCCCCTCTGCATCCTTCGCCTCGAACACGATGGGCTCATAGTTGAAATGGGTGCAGAAACGCTCCAGCAACACGGGATCGGCGCGGTTGGACTTGACCGTATAGGCCACGCGGCCGATGTGATCCAAGACCATAGCGCCGGTACCTTCCAGCGCCAGTTTGTCTTGTTCCAGACCGGAATAATCGATCACGTCCTGAACGCGGTATTCCTGTTTCAGCACTTCGATGACATCCGCCCGGCGCTCGCGTCGACGTGACGGAACAAACATCGGATAAATCGCAACATGCCCGCCGGGATGGGTCGAGAACCAGTTGTTCGGGAATACGCTGTCAGGCGTGTCCAGATCGCCGTGATCGTCAAAGACGTGAACCCTCACACCGGCGTCACGCAATTGAGCGACCGCTTTGTCATGTTCCGCGCGCGCAGCGTCAGAGGGTGTCGCCGTGTGCGTGGCGAGTGTCTGGAACGCGTTGTCACCCTGTGTCTCGGGGTTCGAGGTAAACGCATGGGGCCGGATCATCACGACGGCTGAAGGGGCTTGCAGAGATTGCATCAGAAACTCCGGGTTGGGCGGTCGAATATGCGGCGGCCCAGCAATGAGGCGGCCAGGTCGACCATCAGTTTTGCGGTGCGGCCGCGTTCATCGAGGAACGGGTTCAGCTCGACCAGATCCAGGGAACAGACGAGGCCGCTTTCGTGAAGCAGTTCCATCACCAGATGCGCCTCGCGCTCGGTCGCACCACCGGGGACGGTGGTGCCAACCGCGGGGGCGATGGATGGATCGAGGAAATCGACGTCCAGAGAGACATGCAGAATGCCATCGGCCGCCCGAACCCGATCCAGAAACGCCATCAGCGGCGCTTTGATCCCGTGCTCATCGATGCTGCGCATATCGGCCAGCATGGCGCGGTCCTGTTCCAGCCGTGCGCGCTCGGCAGGATCGACGGAACGCAGGCCGATCATGCCAACGCGGTCGGTCGGTACTGGGGCGGGCACCGGTGGGAAGGCGTCAAATCCCGGCTGGCCGGTGAAGTACGCCACCGGTGTACCATGCAGATTGCCGCTGCCGGTGCTGTCTGGCGTATGAAAGTCACTATGGGCGTCCAGCCAGAGCACGAACAGGGGGCGTCCGATCTGTTCCGCATGTGCGGCCATGCCGGCCACGGTTCCCATCGATAGGGCATGATCGCCGCCCATGAAGATCGGCAGGCCGTTTGGCGCTATATCCTGTGCCGTGCGGCTCAAAGCGCTGGTCCATCCGATCACCTCGGGCAGGGCGAACAGATGTGTGTGTTCAGGGGTGTCCGTTTCGTCTGGGTTGATGTCGCCAAGATCGGTGACCCGGTGCCCCAGATCGGTCAAGGCCTGATCCAGACCCGCCACGCGATAGGCATCCGGCCCCATCCGGCAGCCCTGACGCCGCTTACCTGCGTCCATCGGGGCGCCGACCAATATTACGTGTTTGTTGTCCATATGACTATTTAGAGCTGCGGGCTGGGTTGCGAGAAGAGATCAAATTGTTCAAAATGAAACTCGCGCGATCGAAGTGGAAAGTAATTATGGACGATTTGGATAGCAGATTGCTGAATGCCCTACACCGGGACGCACGGGCGTCGCTGTCCGAGCTGGCCGAAACCCTTGGGGTCACCCGCACGACGGTGCGCAGCCGCTTACAACGCCTGAAGCAATCGGGTGAGATCGTGGGCTTTACCGTCCTCACCCGGCAGGACGTGGCCGAAAGCCCGGTGCGCGGATTGATGATGCTGGAAATCGAAGGACGTGGCACCGAGCGCACGATGGCCCGCATCGCCGCCCTGCGTCAGGTCCGCGCCGTGCATACGACCAATGGCAGCTGGGACCTGATCGCCGAAATCGGAACCGAGACTCTGGCCGAGCTGGACGAAGTTCTGTTTCAGATCCGGCGGATGGAGGGGATCACCAAGTCCGAGACCAACCTGTTGCTGTCCACGCGCAAGGGTCGTGTTTGAGTCGCCCATAGTGCTTTGAGGTTCAAGGAAAATGTGTAAGAGTTCCCTCGCGCGGCCGATCCGCGCGCGGGATCATTGCAGCACCTCAGAGCAGGGAAAAACCATGACCACGCAGGAGACAGGCAAAGAACTCTGGGCCGTACGCTGGGCTGAGCGGGCTACCGGATTTCTCGAAAAACCGCTGGTCAGGATTGCGGTGCCGGTTCTGGTTACCCTGATCGCACTGGTGGTGTTGCATGAGCTGTCTCATCACGTGAAATGGGGCGACGTGCAGACGGATGTGGCGAACACCTCGTGGAAGCTGATGTTCGTCGCCTTCTGCTGGACCTGTTTCAGCTTTCTTTCTTTGTCCATGTATGACGTTTTCGCCGTGCAGAGTGTGGCGGATGGCGAGGTACCCCTGCCGGTCGCAGGCTTGGCCGGGGCCAGCGGTTATGCTGTATCCAATTGCCTTGGGTTTTCCTACATCACCGGCACGGCAATCCGGTATCGCATCTATGCCTCGCTTGGGCTGGACCTGAGCCGGGTCGCCGGTGTCATCGCGACCTCTTGGATCGCATTCTGGTCAGGGCTGGTTCTGTTGCTGGGCTTACTGCTGACCCTGCATCCCGACGGTATTTCCAACGTTCTGCCTATCAGTGACACCACGGAAACAGTGATCGGGTTGTGCATGCTTGCCGCCCTCGCAGTCTTGTATATCTGGCTTGCGAAAGGTGGCCGCAAGCTGGCTTATGGCGGGCTTGGGTTCAACCTGCCCGGTGGCAAGCTGGCTGGCTTGCTGACTCTGGCCGCGATCGGAGACCTGTTTGGCGCCTCGATGGTGCTTTACACGCTGATGCCCGATGACCTTGGGGTCGGCTATCCCTATTTCTTCACGATCTATATCGGTGCGATTGCCGTTGGTATCGTCAGCCATGCCCCGGGCGGGATCGGCGCATTCGAGGCGACGCTGATCGCCGGTCTGGGCGCTTCGGGCCGCTCAGACGTGATCGCGGCCTTGCTGCTGTATCGGCTGGTTTACACCTTCTTGCCCTTCGTCATCGCCAGCCTTTCAATCGCAGTCGCCTCGGCGCTGACGCATCGCCACCATATCAGCGGCGCGGCGACCTGGGTCTATCGTGCGATCCGCCCGATTGTCCCGATGGTGGCCGCAGGCGTGACTGCGGTGGCAGGGATAATTCTGCTGGTCTCGGGCGCCTTGCCGTCCAGCACGCAGAACCTCGGCGTGTTGCGGGATTTCCTGCCTTTGTCTTTTGTCGAGGCCTCGCACCTGGCGGGCAGTGCGGTTGGAGTGCTGCTGATCCTTGTGTCGCGCGGGCTGTTCCGCAAACTCTATCGCGCGTGGATCGTAGCGATGTTGCTTATGGTGGCGGGGTTTGTCGCTTCGCTGACCAAGGGGCTGGATACGCATGAGGCGATAGGCATGTTGGCGTCCATCGCCGTGCTGGCCACGTTCCGGGGGGCGTTCTATCGTGTCAGCGGGGCTTCAATCTTTCGCCTGAACATCCCGTGGCTGGTCAGTGTCTTCGCTTTGCTGGCGGTCATCTTCTGGATCGGGCTATTCGCCTATTCGCATGTCGAATATCAGAACGCTCTTTGGTGGGAATTCGCGTGGAACGGCGACGCCTCGCGCTTTTTACGGTCCAGCCTCGTGGTGGCAGTCATTCTAGGTGTGGTGGCTATTAACTCGCTGTTCGGGCGGGAAATTCCCCAGTTGCAGCGCACCGAGATTCCTCCGGCCGTGGAACGCCTCGCGCTGGAAAGCGAAGATACCGAGGCGCAGATTTCACTGACCGGAGACAAGCAGTTCCTGATCGCACCGGATGAAAGCGCGTTTCTGGCCTATGCCGATACCGGCAACGCGCTGATCACCAAAGGTGAGCCGGTTGGAGACGAAAAAGCCGGTCAGCAACTGATCTGGCAACTGCGCGAAATGGCTGATCGGGAAGGCAAGCTATGCGCGTTTTATAGCGTGTCCACCAAGTACCTGCCGACCTTCCTGGACCTTGGCCTTTCGATCCTGAAAATCGGTGAGGTTGCACGGGTGCCGCTGAAAGACTTCTCGCTGGATGGCAAGTCTCGCAAGCGGTTCCGGCAGGCCAAGAACCGGGCCGAGCGTGAAGGCTATGTGTTTGAGGTCATCCCGAAAGAGAAACTGGCCCCGGTATTGCCTGAACTTCGCAAAATCTCTGATGACTGGCTTCAGCAAAAGGCGGGCGAAGAGAAGGGGTTTGCCCTCGGTGGGTTTGATGAAAAATACCTGTATTATTTTGATCATGCCGTGCTTCGGAAGGGCGATACAGGCCAGATCGTCGCCTTTGCCAATCTGTTCCAAGGCGGAAACAAGTCCGAACTGTCTCTGGACCTGATGCGGTACGAGCCGGACGGTTCGAATTTCATCATGGACGCTTTGTTTGCCGAGATGATGTCCTGGGGCGCAGAGCAGGGGTTCCACTGGTTCTCGCTGGGGGCTGCGCCGTTTTCGGGGATCGAGAACCGGCAGTTGGCCTCATTCTGGAACCGCGTCGGCGGATTCGTCTATGAACACGGCGAGCAGTTCTATCACTTCGAAGGGCTGCGGTCGTTCAAACAAAAGTTCGACCCGGAATGGAGCCCGAACTATCTGGCCAGCCCCGGTGGCTTCGCAGCACCGCGCATCCTGTATGAAGTGAATATCCTGATATCCGGCGGTCTGCGTGGCCTGACCAAGTAGACCTTAGTTCAGGCTGGCGCCGGTTGGGGTTTCCTGCAGCAGGTCGCCCCAATCGGTGCGATAGGCCATTTCGGCCAGCACGGTTTCGGGCAGGAATTCATGATTCTGACGGATTTGCCAGCCGCCGCCCAAACCTTTGTAGACCGCCACCAGATTGCTGGACACCTGCTGCCGCGCCTCGATCAGGTTGGCCTGTGACCGTAGCAACGCGGTCTGCGTGTTCAGAATACGGGAGTAGTCGGCAATGCCGTCGCGGTATTGGTCAACTGCAATCTCAGCCGCCTTGCGGGACGCAGCGACGCTGTTCTCATAAAACCCAACCTGTTTGCGGGATTGGGCATAGGCAACCATCGCACTTTCAACCTCGGAATAGGCGGTAAGAACGGTGTTCTGGTAGTTGGCGATCAGCGCCTGATAGGCCGCGTCCTGAGCGCGAACGTTGTTTTTGATCCGGCCATAGTTCAGCACGTTCCAGACCACTCCGGCATTGGCCAGACTGGTTGTGCTGGCCGAAGAAAACAAATCCCGCCCGCCTGAGGCTTGCAAGCCGATGGACCCCGACAGAATGAACTGCGGATAGAGATCGGCCATTGCGATCCCCACCTGCGCCGATTGCGTGGCCGCCGCCAGTTCGGCTGCACGCACATCCGGACGGCGGCGCAACAATTCTGCCGGAACACCAACGGCCACGTTGGAACGGGCCGAGGGGATGCGACCGGAATTGCCCAGCAGGCTGGTCATCCGCGACGGTGTGTTACCCAGCAACACGGCCAGCGCATTCTTGGCCTGCTGAATGTCGCTTTCGATCTCGGGCACCAGGGCCTTGGTGTTGTTCAGCAGGGCGGTGGATTCCTGCACGTCTAATTCGGTCGTCACACCGTTGTTGAAACGCAATTCTGTCAGGTCCGCAGAAGCCTGTTGCAGCTGAATGTTCTCGCGCGCGACCCTCAAAGATTCCTGCAGTGCGCGGATATTCACATACAGCGCCGCAACATCCCCGGTTAGCGTTACAAGTGCGTCGTCGTAGTTGGCCACCTGGAGCGCCAGATTGGACCGCGCCGCCTGAACGCCGCGGCGCTGCTGGCCCCAAACGTCCAGCTCCCATTGCGCATCGAACCCGACTTGTGAGGTCGAAAACTCGGTATCCAGAGGAATGATCCGTTGGATATCGGAAACTGGCCTAAGATTATCGCTGATCTGCCGTCGCTCGATCGACCCGCCGATGGCCTGCGATTGCGGATACAGCTCTCCGAATGCGATCCCCAACTGCGCACGGGCCTGTAGGACACGGGCGCCGGCCACTTGCAGATCAAGGTTCTGGGCATAGGCCTCGGCAATCAGCTTGTTCAGGGTGGGATCGTTGAACGTTTCCCACCATTTCACCACCGGCGCGCTGCGCGATGTCAGGCCGCTGGGTCCGGCGCTGGGGCTGTTTACCTCGATCCATTCCTTCACGACCGGAGAATTGGGGCGCACGAAGTCCGGGCCAACTGGGGTACAGCCGACCAGCAGGGCCGCGCATAGGGCGGTACCGATCAGTCTGCGGTGAAGCTTGGCCCGGGTCATGTCATGCGTCCTCAGATATCCAGTGGTCGGATGAAGTTGGCGAAGGAGTAAAGGCGGATGTTGATGCGCCGCAGGAACTCGAAACTTTTGCCCTGTCCGGTGTAGATTGCCACCGCCGCGTGGCCACCAGCAGGGAAGGTGTGACCGTCGGGAATGTCGACCGAGATTTGTACTGCAATGCGACCCGGCAGTTTCGGCAGCTCGAACCCGGGCAGGCGGCCCGAGGGTAGGTACTGACCCTGACGAGTGGCCCACCAGATCGCCTCAACCTTGCCGTTCAGAATTTCACCGGGATAGAGATCAAGCGCGACCTCAACCGGTTGCCCAACTTCGACGAATTTCAGGTTCTGCTGGCGATAGGTGGCCAGAATGTAGGGGTTGTCCTTTGTGACAAAGCTGGCGATTGCCCCCAGGCGGATATCACCCACAACCAGACCCGGGCGGGCCTGTTGCGACACGATCATGCCGTCTTCGGGTGCGTAAATCGTCGTGTTATCAAGGAAGTACTGGGCTTTCTCCAGTTGAGCCTGCGCCTGAAGGATACCCGTGTTCACTCCGTCAATCTGAGAATCCAGCGCCAATTGCGCTTTCTCCAGATTGGCTTCGGCCTCTTTGATCTGCGCCTGATCCTCCGTGACCTGTTCGTTCCATCGGTCCAACTCGTCCTGACGTGCGCCGCCCGCAGGCACGAGATTTTCATAGCGTGCCTGTTGCGTTAGCGCGTAGGCCAATTGCGCATTCGCACGTTCTACGTTTTCCGCGGCGACAATGACATCCTGTTCCAAAATCTTGGCATTCTGCTCGGCAGCAACCAGTTGCGCGGTGGCCTCCTCGACCTCAAGCGAGAATACGGTGTCGTCAAAGCGATAGAGGGGATCGCCCTTCTTGACCTCGGTGTTCGGCTCGACCAGCACCTCTGTCAGGATGGTCGGCTCGGTCAGGCGCGGTACGATCTGGATGGTTGACCGCACAACATGGCTGTCGATCGAGAAGGGCTGAAAGAAACGCAGCGCCACCAGAAACACCAGCAACAGGTGGGCGCCAATCCAAAAGGTGACGATCCCCCAGGTGATGTTGAATTTCAGCCATTGGACTTTGAAAAAAATGAACCAGACAAAAATGATGTAGAACAGCGTAATGCCGAGGGCGACGAACATAGTCTGTGAATTCCTTTGGCCTTAGCTCTTCTGGGTGTCGTCAGGGTCCAGCGGGTCGCGGTATTCTTCCTTTACCGAACCGCCCAACCGTTTGATTTCCTTGCGGATGGCGTCTTTCTCGTCGTCGGGCGTGCGGCGAATATCGACCGTGACGCCATCGTGGAATGCCCACATGAAGGCGTGAACCCAAGGGACAACGGCCAGAAACCCCATCCAGCCCATGATCTTGACGGCTTCGGCATGGGGATGGTTGCGCTTGATCGCGATCCGCCCGGGCAGCCCCATGATGAACAGAAACAGCGCCATTACTGCCGCCAGCAGCAATATCAGTGCCACGAATGTCAGATAGTCGTAAAAGCCAAGCGGCTGTCCCAGTAGTCCCATGCTCGTGCCTCCTTTTGGGAAGGTTGACTCATCCTCAGCCGTTGCCACCCATTTCGTCAATCAATTTATAGCTGGTGGGAGGATCGGCACAGATACCCGGTCCACATTCCACCAAGGTCGAGACCGCGTTCAGTGCGGCCAAACCGAACATGATGAAGAACGCGGCTTTCGCCAGTAGGCTACCGCCGAAGCGGGGCTGAGGTTCGCTGTTGTACTGACGGTCAAACATCAGCATGAGTGCCGTGCCCAGCAGGATCAGGAAAAAGCAGATCGCTGCCCAGGTGTAGTAATGCAGTCCCAGCACGGGTGAGCCGTAGTGCCCGGTACCCGGCACGATATGCAGCAGGATCTGGCGTACGGCGACGCTGCCACCAAACATCGCGCCAAGCAGCATGATGCCGTAATTCCGGGGACGGGCACCGTACAGAAGGTTCAGCCCCAGACCCACGCCCACGGCGACAAAGCCAACACGTTGTAACAGGCACAAGGGGCAGGGCAGTTCGTAGAGTTTCAGCTGATAGACATAGGCCAGCAACAGCACCATGCTGACCGCCAACATGCCAAGTGCATTCAGAGTGCGTGAGAGTTCAGGTGTCATCCGGGCTCTCCTACAACTGGATTGTCAGGTGGCTGGTGGCGTGGAAATTCAGCCAATACACACTCAACGCCAGCGTGAAAAAGAACAGCACATTGGCGGCTGTCGTGCGATTAAAGTAATTCAGCCCCATCGTGGCTGTAAGTAACGCAAACAAAAGCGCTATCATGGCCCGGATCTCCCCTCCCGTGCGACGATTGCAATATGCGCGAGTGTGTCAGGCGAAGATCAGTCTGGCAAGAACCAGTGACTTGGATTCATCTTTAGTGCGAATTACTTAACGTCAACCACAGAGCTTTACCTGCGTGTTCCATTCCTTGCATTTGCGGGTCAGATCGTTGGGCAGGGCTTGGTCGGTATAGAACACGTCCACCTCGGACAATGAAGCAATCCGCGCCGGGGCGGTACGCTGAAACTTGGACTGGTCTGCAACAAGGCAGGTCTTGCGCGCCTGTGAGATGATGGTCTGGCTGACGCGCACTTCCTGAAAATCGAAGTCCAGCAGGTCTCCGTTTATGTCCAGTGCGGAACAGCCGATGATCGCATAGTCAAACTTGAACTGTTCGATGGTTGAGATTGTCAGGTTGCCGATTAGCCCCCCATCCGAGCGACGCAGCACGCCGCCAGCCACGACGATCTGACAATCTGGGTTTTCGACCAGGATGTTTGCGACGTTCATGTTGTTGGTGACCACCATCAGGTCCTTGTGGCCCAGCAACTGCCGGGCAACGGCCTCGGTCGAGGTGCCTATGTTCAGAAACACGGACGCTCCGTCCGGTATATCCTGCGCGCAGTGTTGCGCGATGCGCGCCTTTGTGTCCGCGTTCAGGGCGCGGCGGTCTTCATAGCCGATATTGGATACGCCCGATCGCAACACCGCGCCGCCATGCACGCGGTCGAGCTTTCCCATGTCGGCCAGTTCCGACAGGTCTCGGCGAATGGTCTGAACCGTTACTTCGAACCGCGCGGCCAGATCTTCGACCATCACGCGGCCGTCCTGTTTGGCGATGTTCAGAATATCGGACTGGCGAAAAGATAGGGACACGGTTGGCTCCAGATTGGGTGAGTTCGTTTTTGTTCTGTTTTTCGGAATATTCAACAGAATGACATCAAGAGGCGCAATAATTGACTATATCTGTGACAAAACGAACATAAACGAAAACAAACGTTGACGAAACGAGGCCTCCCAAGGTTAATGAGCGCGCGTCTTCCACCAATGGGGAATCACCCGGATATGAAACAGACACAGGAACAGGTCTCTGACCTTTTCATTATTGGCGGCGGCATCAACGGGTGCGGCATTGCCCGCGATGCGGCGGGGCGCGGGCTGTCGGTGACCTTGGCCGAGATGAACGATCTTGCCTCGGCGACGTCTTCGGCGTCGACCAAACTGTTCCACGGTGGGTTACGGTATCTGGAATATTTCGAGTTCCGCTTGGTGCGCGAGGCGTTGATCGAGCGGGAAACCCTGCTGCGCGCAATGCCGCATATCAGTTGGCCGATGCGATTTGTGCTGCCGTATCACGAGGATATGCGCTTTGACTCGGAAACCCCGACCTCGCGCCTACTCAGCACGGTGATGCCGTGGATGAAGGGTCGGCGTCCGGCCTGGCTGATCCGTCTGGGTCTGTTCATGTATGACCATCTAGGTGGGCGCAAAATCCTGCCGGGCACAGACGCGCTGGACCTGAAAACCGCACCGGAAGGGCGGCCGCTGCAGGACAAGTTCGAGACGGCCTATGAGTATTCGGATTGCTGGATCGAGGATTCCCGGTTGGTTGTCCTCAACGCCCGCGATGCCGAGGCGCGCGGGGCAAAGATCATGGTGCGCACCGAGGTTCTTTCGGCGGAACGCGTAGACGACTTGTGGGAAGTGACGCTCAGGGATCGTGACAGCGACGAGACACGTGTGGTTCGTGCCAGAATGTTGATCAATGCTGGCGGCCCGTGGGTTGGCGATATCATCCAGACGAAAGTCCGCGTGAACTCGCGCGAAGGTGTCCGGCTGGTGCGCGGCAGCCATATCGTGACCCGCAGGCTGTTTGACCACGACAAATGCTATTTCTTTCAGGGTGAGGATGGCCGCATCATCTTTGCCATCCCGTATGAGCGCGACTTCACCCTGATCGGCACCACAGATCAGGATCATCCGAACCCGTCCGAACCTCCGATCTGTACCGAGGCCGAGCAGGACTATCTGTGCGCCTTCGCGACGAAATACTTCAAGAGGCCGGTGACCCGAGAGGATGTTGTCTGGACCTATTCCGGCGTGCGTCCTTTGTACGATGACGGGGCCAGCAGCGCGACGGCGGCAACGCGGGACTATACGTTAAAGGTCGACGCGCAGGGCGGGGCGCCCGTTCTGAATGTCTTTGGCGGCAAGATCACGACCTACCGGCGGCTGGCCGAAAGTGCGTTGGAGAAAGTGGCCGAGCATTTCGCAGACCTGCCCGGACCTTGGACAGCAGGCGTTTCCTTGCCCGGCGGTGATTTCCCTGTCGATGGGGTGCAGGATCTGGTGGCTGGGCTTGAGGCGGATTACAGCTTTCTGGATCGCGCCTGGGCTGAACGTCTTGTGCGAGCCTATGGCACCGAAGCCCGCGCTATTCTGGGCGATGCCAAATCCTCGGGGGATTTGGGCGAGGATTTTGGTGCTACGCTGACTGCGCGTGAACTGGAATGGCTGATGGACAGGGAATACGCGCGCAAGGCCGAGGATGTGGTCTGGCGCCGGAACAAACTGGGTCTGCGGTTGACGACCGACCAAATTGCCCGGATTGAAGACTGGATGTCACAGCGCTGCGCGCAAGCCGCTGCCTAAGAAAAAAAGCCCCGCCGATTTGGCGGGGCTTTTCTTTGACTTACGCCGCTTCCTCGGAAGGTCCCGGATCGTTCTTGGTTCCCTTGATCCACTCCCTGAGGCTTTGCATCAGGGCATACAGAACCGGTACCAGAATGACGCCGACCAGTGTGGCCGCCAACATACCGCCGAACACCGCGACACCGATGGCTCGCTGACTGGCCGCGCCCGCACCATTGGCCGCCAGCAGCGGCACAACACCCAGCAGGAAGGACAGCGCGGTCATCATCACCGCGCGGAAACGCTGGTAAGCGGCCTCGACGGCGGCGTCCTTGATCGACAGGCCATTGGCCCGCTGTTCCATCGCAAACTCAACGATCAGAATGCCGTTTTTCGACGCCAGCCCCACAAGCATGATCATCCCGATCTGCGTATAGAGGTTGATGTCACTGCCAACGATGGCCACCGCGGCCACCGCTCCGAACAGGGCGACAATCACCGACAGCAGGATCGAAACCGGCATCGTCCAGCTTTCATATTGCCCGACAAGGAACAGATAGCCGAACAGGATCGCCAGACCCAGAATGACGATTACCAGGCTGCCAGAAGCCAGCTGCTGTTGCGCTGTCCCGGTCCATTCGAACGCATAACCCGGGGGCAGGGCGGTGGCCGATTCCTCGGTCATGACGGTGATCGCATCACCTGTGGAAAGCCCCGGGGCAGGAACCGCCGTCACGGTTGCCGAGCGGAACAGGTTGTGGCGTTTCAGCAGGACCGGCCCCAGCACGTTCTCAACATCAACGAGCGTACCCAGAGGGACCATCTCACCTTTTGTCGAACGCACGTAAAGGTTCGAGATATCATCGACCTTGTCGCGATAGCTGCCATCCGCCTGGATCATCACGCGATAGACCCGGCCGAACAGGTTGAAGTCGTTCACGTAGTACGACCCCAACTGGGCCTGCATGGTCTGGAACACTTCGGCCACGGACACTTGCAGCGTCTTGGCTTTTTCGCGGTCCAGATCAACGAACAGCTGCGGCACGTTTGCGCGGAAGGTGGTGTAGGCCTGACCGATTTCAGACCTCTGGTTCGCCGCATAAACGAACGACCCCACGGCCGAGGCCAGATCCTGAGGCGATCCGCCGCCGGTCTGCTGGACTTCCATCTCGACACCGGCCGACATACCCAGGCCTTGAATGGGCGGCGGGTTGAAAGCCACGATCGAGGCCGCGGACTCGCCATAGGCGATGGCCAGGACCTTTTGCAGGATCGCGTCCGCGCTCAGATCGTCTTCCTGACGCTCATCCCAGTTGTCGAGGTTCACAAAGATCGCTGCGCCGTTCGTCGTGGTCCCGTTCAGGATCGAGAATCCGTTGATCAGAACGGTGCTTGCTACGCCGGGGATTTCCTGAATCTGGTCGTCTACCCGAGCCGAGACAATCTCGGTGCGTTCCAGCGTTGCCGCGTCGGGCAGCTGAATATCAACGAACAGATAGCCGTTATCCTCAAGGGGTAGGAAGCCGCTGGACGTGTTGGACATGATGGTACCAGTGCCCATCGCCAGCGCAACGATGACTCCAAGACCGACGACCGGCAGGATCAGAAGCTTGCGCACGATGGCTACATACCCGCTGCGAATGCCGCCGATGAAATTCTCGAAGACGGCCAGCAACCCCTTTGGCGGGCCCGAGCGGGCGCGCAGAACCAGCCCGCACAAGGCCGGCGACAGGGTCAGTGCGTTGATCGACGAGATCACAACAGCGGTCGAGATTGTCACGGCGAACTGCGAATAAAGCCGCCCCGAGATACCCGGCATAAAGGTCACCGGTACGAACACAGCCAGCAGAACCAGCGTGGTCGCAATCACCGGGCCGGTGATCTGACCCATGGCCTTGCGGGTGGCTTCGGCAGGGGGCAGCCCCTCGTCGGCAATGATCCTTTCGACGTTTTCGACCACAACAATCGCGTCATCCACGACGATCCCGATAGCCAGAACCAGCGCAAACAGCGAGATCGTGTTCAGCGACATTCCGAACAACAGCAGGAAAGCGAATGTCCCGATCAGAGACACCGGGATCGCAACGGCCGGAATGATTGTTGCCCGCCAACTGCCCAGAAAAACAAACACAACCGAGATCACCAGAGTAAAGGTCAGGATCAGGGTCGTGATCACGTCGTTCAGAGATTGTTCCACAAAGTCGGTGGTGTTGAAAGGAACGTCAAATTCCACGTCCGTCGGAAAACTGCGCGACAGGCGGTCAAGTTCTGCCTGGACCCGCTCGGACACAGCCAATGCGTTTGCGCCGGGGGCCTGGTAAATACCGATGACGGTTGCAGGAACACTGTCAAAGTAACCCGAGGCCGCATAATACTGCGCACCCAGTTCAACCCGTGCGATATCCTTGACCCGAACGATCGAACCCGCGTCACCGGTTCGAATGACAATTTCACCGAATTCGGCGGCTGAGGTCAGGCGCCCCTTGGTTTTGATCGTGTACTGAAACGTCTGCCCTTCGGGAACAGGGGGGGCACCGATCGAGCCGGCCGACACTTCAACGTTCTGCTCGCGGATGGCGCTGATTACGTCACCAGGCGTGATGGACAATGCAGCCATTTTGTCCGGATCCATCCAGATCCGCATGGCGTATTCCAGATTGGTCAGAACGTCCGCCTTACCAACGCCTTGAACCCGTGCCAGAGCATCTTTCAGGTTGATCGAGGCATAGTTCGACAGAAACACACTGTCATAGGTGCCGTTGGGCGAGGTCAGCGTGACCAGCAACAGCATGTTGGTCGACGCCTTCTGCGTGACCACGCCCGAGGACGTCACCTCGGTCGGCAGCGAAGACATCGCCTGCGCCACCCGGTTTTGCACGTTGACCGAGGCGATGTCGGGATCGGTGCCAACCTCGAACGTGATGTTCAGCGAATACGAGCCGTTGTCGGACGAGGTGGACGTCATATAGATCATGTCGTCCACGCCGTTCACCTGTGCCTCAATAGGCGCAGCGACGGTGTTTTCCACCGTCTCGGCATTTGCGCCGGTATAGGTGGTGGACACACTGACCACGGGCGGCGTGATGTCCGGAAACTGGGCCACCGGCAGAACCATGTAGCCGATGATGCCCATGATGGTCAGGACAAGCGAAATAACTAGCGCCAGCTTGGGCCGGCTGATGAACAGGGCAGAGAACATCGGTTACTCTCCCGGCTGCTCAGAGGCCACGACCGCATCCACGGCCACACCCGGACGAACCCTTTGCAGGCCCTCGACGATGACGCTTTCACCTTCGCGCAGGCCATCCTTTACGATGATTGCAGTCTCGACGGTGTCTCCGGTGGTGATATAGCGCTGCTCGACCATCTGCTTGTCATTCACGACCAACACGAATTCTCCTCGCTGGTCACGTTGCAGCGCGGCCTGAGGGATCAGGACCTCAAGTGTTGGCTCCAAAGCTTCGATCTGAACGCTCAGGAACTGACCGTCGACGATCAAACGAGCGGTGTTATCAAATTCGGCCCGAACTGCAATTGCGCCTGTCAGAGGGTCGATGCGGTTGTCAACGAAGACGATCTTGCCGGTTTCATCCAGATTGGTGCCGTTGGGCAGGGTTAAGTGCACGTTTGGACTTTTGCTGCTTTCGGCCAACGAGGCTGCGCTCTCACCATATTGCTCAAGAACCGTAGTGAATTGTTTTTCGTTCAACGAAAAGTTCACATAGATCGGCGCCTCGCTGACCAGATTCACAAGAGGAGGGTTCGTCGGCCCAACCACGTCGCCCACACTTGTGGCGACGCGGCCGAGACGCCCGGAAAAGGGGGCGTGAATTTTGGTATAGCTCAGGTCCAGCTCAGCTTGCTGGATTGCGGCATGGGCTGATTTGACTTCAGCCTCGGCGACCAGTTCATTCGCACGTGCGATGTCCCGCTCGGATTCGGGGGTCGCGTCGCGTAGGTAAAGCTCTTCCTTTCGGGCCAGCTCTACCTTTGCCAGTTCCAGATTGGCCTCAGCACGGTCCAAATCGGCCTTGCGGGCTTCGAGTGTGGCTTCATAGAGATCGGGTTCGATCGTGAACAACAAGTCGTCTTTGCTTACGAGTGAACCGTCAGTTACTTCCTGGCTTTCAAGAAATCCGTTAACCCTCGCTACGATGTCAACCTTGTCGATCGCCTCGGCACGACCGATGAAAACAGCTTCTTCAGTGATTTCCTGCGTATAAGCCGCAGCGATGGACACCTTAGGGGGCGGGGCGTCGCTTTCATCCTGCGCCAGGGCCGCATTTGCCATGCACATACAGACCAAAGCGGCAACGGCTGGCCCGTAGAAGCGGGATTTGGAGTTCTTCAATGCAAGGGACATGGCAGGCGCCTCGTTAAAGCTATGGATCATGCGCCCGGGCTGACTGACCGCCCCGACGAGTCGAGTGAATTTCTGGTCAGGATGGCTGTTTTGCGTGTATATCTCAAGCTTCTTGAATGCGAATTAATCGTTCCGGTCGGCAGAATTTTTCGCGCCGTCAGGCGAACTTAGGCTGATTTTCTTAAGTCCGCTTTTTCAATTTCCCGCCGGAAAAACGAAAACGAGGGCCGCGCGGGCCCCCGTTTTTGTGTTCGACATTGAGTTTTGGATCAGTCGCGTGTTCCGGCAAACCGGGTCTGCCAGTCTTCGCGCTGCTCGTCGGTGATTTTGGCGAACAGAACGTCCGGCACGGTGAATTCATGACCCGCGGGCAGGGCGCTGAGCGCGGCCTCGACATCCTCGGGCCAGCCGGTGTCCAGCGTGTTCATCGCGCTCAGCATCTTCGCCGAGGTTTCGGGGATGAACGGGGCGCTTAGAACGGCGTAGAGACGGATCAGGTTCAGACCCAGGCGCACTTGTGTTGCCGCCTGTTCCGGATCTTCCTTGAACGTGGACCAAGGGGCAGCGGCCTGCAGATATTCGTTGCCCGCCACCCAGATCGCTCGCAACTCCTGCGCGGATTTGCGAACCTCCATCGCCTCCATATGCCCTTCATAGGCGCGGACACGACGGGTGAGTTCTTCGATCAGCGCCTGTTCGCGTTCGCCATAGCTGCCGCCTTCCGGCACGGCTTCGCCGAACTTCGAGCGGCAGAACTTGGTGATCCGGCTGACAAAGTTGCCCAGCACGTCGGCGAGGTCTTTGTTCACTGATTGTTGGAAGTTCTCCCACGTGAACTCACTGTCGCTGCTTTCCGGCGCATGGCTCAGAAGCCACCAGCGCCAAAAATCGGCGGGCAGGATTTCCAGCGCCTGATCCATGAACACACCGCGGCCCTGAGAAGTCGAGAACTGGCCACCGTCATAGTTCAGGTAGTTGAAGGATTTCAGGTGGTCGACCATCTTCCACGGCTCGCCCGAACCCAGAATGGTCGCCGGGAAAGACAGGGTGTGGAAGGGCACGTTGTCCTTGCCCATGAACTGGACATAACGCACGTCATCGGCGCCTTTGTCGGTGCGCCACCAGCGCTCCCAATCGGCATCAGATTTGCCGGTGGCATCCGCCCATTCCTTGGCGCAGGCAATGTATTCGATCGGCGCGTCGAACCAGACGTAGAAGACCTTGCCTTCCATCCCCGGCCAGTCCTGATCACCTTTTTTGACAGGCACACCCCAGTCCAGATCGCGGGTGATACCACGATCCTGAAGGCCGTCGCCGTCATGCAGCCACTTCTTGGCGATTGAGGTGGTCAGGATCGGCCAGTCGGTCTTGCTGTCGATCCACGCGTCCAGCTGATCCTTCATTGCCGACTGACGCAGATACAGGTGTTTGGTCTCGCGCACCTCCAGATCGGTCGAGCCGGAAATGGCCGAGCGCGGCTCGATCAGATCGGTCGGGTCCAGCTGCTTGGTGCAGTTCTCGCATTGGTCGCCGCGCGCACGTTCGTAACCGCAATTGGGGCAGGTGCCCTCGATATAACGGTCGGGCAGGAAACGGCGATCAGCGTTTGAATAGACCTGTTTTTCGCTGACCTCGCGGATCAGCCCGGCATCGTCCAGCTTGCCCGCGAAATGCTGGGTCAGCTTGCGGTTCTGCTCGCTGGACGAGCGGCCAAAGTGATCGAAGCTCAGACCAAAACGCTGCGCGATGTCGGCCTGAACGGCATACATGTCCGCGCAGTATTCCGCGACGGGTTTGCCCGCTTTGGCAGCGGCCAGTTCGGCCGGCGTGCCGTGCTCGTCCGTGGCACATAGGAACATGACCTCATTCCCCCGGCCACGCTGGTAGCGCGCGTACAGGTCGGCAGGCAATTGCGAGCCGATCAGGTTGCCGAGGTGCTTGATCCCGTTGATGTAAGGGATCGCCGAGGTGATGAGAATCCGAGCCATTTTGCGTTTCCACGTATCTATCTGCGCGCCCGTCTACCTTATGTGATCGGTCAGCAAAAGCCCGGTTTCGCCGGTAAACGCCCGAAACGACGGATAACTGCATGTCCAGCATGGTCTTCGCGTGATGGTCCCTAACCGTGTATGATGGGCGTGCATATTTTTCAGGGGGGATAAAATGAAGCTATTCTTGGTTCATCGCCTGATGCAGGCGTCCGCAATTCTCTGTTTAACCCTTTTCTTGACGCCGAGCAGCCAAGCAGACCAAGGCAAAGCCTTGGATGCGATTGACAGTTTTGACAAAGCGATGCTGTCGATTTTCCACCGCGGTCAGGATGAACTGACGGCGCAGACACGGCCGGTCATGGTGATTGCTCGGGATGTGACGATCCTGTCCGAGGATGGTCAGGTGTCGTTTCCAAGGGACGCGCCAAACTACCTGATCTTCAAATCCACATCCCACGTTCTTCTGGGGATTATCGGTGCCGTTACACCGTGGCCCAAAGAAAACGATGACGATGCAAGGTGGAAAAAGGACTTTGAGGCCATTACGCAGGAAATCGACACGCTTTTGCCGTGGATAGAGAAGCTCGACCTGCCAGAAGAAGAAATCGCCCGGCAACGGCAAATGCTTGAGGCCGCACGCACCTTCACCAATGCGGCGGTCCAGCGCGGCACCCTCAACCGTCAGGATGTCTCAGATGCGATCAACGACATGCGACCGGTCTGGGCAGCCAACATGCGCGAAGCGGCGCGGGCCGAGCTTTCCGCGTTGCACAAGGCTGTGTCTGATGCGCGTGCCGGCGTCAGCGAAAAGGTCTGGGACGAGATGTATGTCGTACATCACGGCGGCTCCAATGTGACCGGGATCAATGTCGTCGAACTGTATCTGGAACGCGTGATGCCGCAAAAGGTAGCGGCGGGTCAGATAATGTTTGCCGAAAATGCGCACGGCAACAAGGCGATGGCTGATTTCGTCGGCTATGAGAAGATGCAACGCCTTGTCGGCGCTTGGGCCTTCGGCGATCCGGCGCGTATGGAAGTTGACCTCTTGGGGTATGAGGCAGGTGCCTTGCTTGATGAAATGATCCCGTCCTCGCCGCCGGAGTAACGCTCCGGGCTTTATTCCTCGCGCGACCTCTTGAGCAGCCGCCCGATGGTGAACGAGGTGCGCGGCGCATAGACATAGTTGGTCCGCTCGTCCGGTGTCGGGCGCGAGCGCATCCGGGCGACGCCAAACACGATCAGAACCATATGTCCGGCTGCCACAAAGGCGAACAGGGCACCTGGGCCAAATTCCTGGATCAGCGTGGATGAGATGTAGGGTGAGGCAATTGCCCCCAACGCGTACCAGAACATCAGCGCGGCCGACAATTCCACCCGTTCTTCCGTGGTAGCAAAGTCATTTGCGTGTGCGGAGGATACCGAGAAGATCGGAAAGGTTGTCAGGCCAAAGATTCCAGCGGCCAGCATAACACCCAGCGTACCGGTGCCGGATGCGGCCATCGTAACACCACAGCTGAGGACGGCAGCACCGGATAGCCAGATCAGCACCCAGCGCCGGTCATATTTGTCGGCCAGCCATCCCAACGGGTACTGCGCCAGTGCTCCGCCCAGTACGAATGACGCGAGGAAGAACGCGATCTGATCCACCCCCAGACCGACTTCCTGCCCGTAAACGGGGCCGACCATGCGGAAAGAGGCCGAGCTGAGCGCCGCAACGATCACACCCGCCACCGCCAGGGGCGAACTGCGCCAGGCCAGTTTAGGTCGCAGGCGGGGGGCGTCAGGTGTGATCGGCTGGCTGGCCCGGGTCAGTGTCAGCGGCAATAGCGAAGCGCAACACAGGATCGCCAACAGGTTATAGGACACGTACGAGGCGGGCGGCAGCACGGCAATGATCAACTGCGCCCCCAGCGACGCCCCCATGTCGACGAACCGATACGTCCCCATCGCCCGCCCACGGGTTTCGTTGGTGACTTTGGCATTCAGCCAGGCCTCAATCACGGTGTAGCTGCCTGCAACGCAGGTGCCCGAGGCAATCCGCAACAGGGCCCATAAATAAGGGTTGTCAGTCAGTGTGTGCCCGATCAGCCCCATCGCCCCCAAGGCCGTACAAACGGCAAAGGCTCGTGAGTGTCCGACGTTCCCCATAAGCCGCGGGGCCCACCAGCAACCAATGAAAAAACCAAGGAAATGCGACGACCCCAACAGACCGATCTGCTCGGTCGTGAAGTCCAGTGTAATGCCCGAGATGGCGTCCAGCGGTCCGACGCCGCCGGTGGAAAGCTGCAGCAGAATGACGGAAAGAAAAAGGGCGGCAAAGGAAATGATCGTGCGCATGATGGGCCCAGCTTTACTCAATATTCCGGTAATGCGCGCGCCTTATCGACGCGGAGGCGTCGTTTTTTGCCTATTCCGCTTTTTTGATCTCGGCCCGTATGTCCAGTCCGACGGTGTCCTGCACCAGATCGGCATAGCCGGACGCGCCGAAATCGTGACGGTTCAGCGCGCCGGTCAGGCGGATGGACAGCATGTCCAGATTGTCCGACGCGCTGCCCGAGGGGCGAAAGAGGTCGGCCTGCAGAGCAATCGGTTTCGTGACGTCGCGCAGGGTCAGGTCACCGATGACTTTCGCCCCGCGCGATATACGCCCGCCTTCGCCCAGCTGCACCCTGGTCGATACAAAATGAATGGTCGGAAACCGTGCGACATCCAGAACGTCTGGGCCCAGCATCGCGTTTCGGGCGAACGGCAGTCTGGTGCGGGATTCGGCGGCGTTCAGGGTGACGCTGACGCGGCTGTTGGTCAGATTGCTCAGGTCGATCCGAATATCTGCCGACTGGATCGGCATGGTGCCGGACTGGGCGAGGCCTGACAGATCGAAGGTGAAGGCAACGGATGTTCCTTTGGGCACCAGCACGTAACGGCTCTGGCCAGCGTGGGCCGGGCGGGTCAGAGGCAGTGTGGCCAACCCGGCCAGAAGCGTGCGCCGGGTCAGGTGGGTCATGCCAAGGCCTCCTGCCTGCGGGGGCGTGAACGGTTCAGCAGCAACAGCAGGATGGCAATGTTCAAGCCGTTCCACAAAATGCCGTTGATGAAGGCCAGTTGATAATTACCGGTCACGTCGTAAATCCAGCCGGACATCCAGCCACCCAGAGCCATACCCATGATCGTCATCATCATGACGAACCCGACGCGGGCGCCGGCCTCTTGCGGGGGCATGTATTCGCGGACCACGAGGGCATAGCTGGGCACGATACCGCCCTGCGCCAGTCCGAACAGCAAGCTGATGACGTAGAGCGAGACCATCCCGTCATAAGGCAGGAACAGGAACAGAGCGATACATTGCAGGACTGAGCCGATCAGTAGGGTCATGACCCCACCCAGCTTGTCGGCCACAAGGCCCGAGATCACCCGGCTGACCACCCCGCCCAGCAGCATCAGCGACAACATCTCGGCCCCGACGGCCGGGCCGTATCCCAAGCCGACGCAGTAAGAGACGATATGAACCTGCGGCATCGACATCGCCACGCAGCAGCCGATCCCGGCTAGACCCAAAATGTATTGCAGGGCGCGTGGCGATATTCCAACGCTGCGGGCGTTGATCTGCGCATTGGCGGCGGCGGTGCTGTGCGCTTCGACCGGGACTTGACGGCGTAGAAGAAGGGATAGGGGGATTACGACTGCCAAGGTTATGACCGCCAGCGTCAGATAAACCTGCTGCCAACCGTCGCGGGCCAGAATGCCCGACAGGAGGGTGGGCCAGATCGCCCCGGACAGGTAATTCCCGCTGGCCACCAGCGCGACGGCGATCCCGCGCCGCCGCATGAACCAGTGCGAGATATCAGCGATCAGCGGCCCAAACCCGATCGACGTGCCCAGCCCCAACAGCAGATGCGCCACCGACAGCAGCAGGATATTCGGTGCCCATGTCGCCAGTAGGTAGCTGATTGCGCTTAGAATTGCAGCTCCGATCAGCGCCTTGGTCACGCCCAGCCGGTCAACCATCTGCCCCAGCCACATGTTCCCTAGCGCAAAACCGATCATGGCCAGCACATAAGGCAAAGAGGCCTCGGCCCGGCCGGCTCCGAACTGCGCCTCAACTGCGGGCATCACCACGATCACCGCCCACATGCCCACATTTGCCACCGTGGCGATGGCGAGCGTGATCAGAAGGCGTATCCAGGAATAGCGGCTGTCATGGATTGGGTGGCTCATGCTGGAACGCTAGGACGGGGTCGGGGCTTTTGCCAGTCACAAGTTTTGTGATCCTCGTGAGGTGTCACACCAAAACATCTTCGGTCTCGATCCGTTGCAGGTTCAGTCCGGCGCGCGGTTTGGTCTGGGTGGCTCGCCAACTGACCGGGGGCAGGGCGCGGGCGCGCCGACGGGTCAGGGTCCAGCGGCGGGCCTCTCCCTGATGGGTCGCGGCCATGTGCCAGCGAGTCTCAACCCCTTGCGCGCCGCCATCGCCGGGCGTCAGCAGCAGACCCAGCGGAGCCCGCCCCATCGCGCCACCCTGTTCTGCGGCCAGATGCATGCGCCGCACCGGCGTCAGGCCAGGCGCGCCGGGCAGATCGCCGATGATCAGCGGGATCGCTCCGCTGCGCAGGGCCTCTTCCATGCACCATAACAAGTCCTCGGCGCGGGTGGGGCGGACGAAGATGAACCGGGCGGGATCGGCAAAGGGCATCATACCGTCGGGGTTCAACTGGTCGGGTTCCCACGCGGGCGAAATCCACAGCACCGGCCCCTGCGCCTGACCTGCCAACCACATGGCAAAGCTGCGCCGGGCGGGGCCACAGGCCTCGTGCACGCGGGCCAGTTGCAGGGTGATCTGCGGGTGCAGGGCCAGCCCCGGCGCCTCACGCGCGGGTTTGCGGCCAAGAAGGTTTGTAGACATGCCATCAATCTAGCATGTTCTCATTTTGTTCTCAATCGGGGAGTGCCGCCAAAGACCCTTTTATCGCGACAGGATCATACGGCCATCGGTGAACTGGATATTCGAAAACCGGTGCAGATAGTCCATGCCCAGCAGCGACTGACGCAAATCACCCTCATTGACCCAGGCCGCAACGCCGTGGTCGGTGATCGGGCCCAGCTCAAGACTGTCCAGCCGGATGGGCGCGGTGCGCACCTCTCCGTTCGCGGTCGACGCGCGACCGATATAATTCAATTGGTCGGGGTCAACGCCGATGCGTCTGGCGTCCTGTTCGCTGAACACAATCTGGCTGGCACCAGTATCGACGAGGAAATTGATCGGCTCACCATTCACCAGCACGGGCAGGTAATAGTGGCCGTCATAGGCACGGGGCACTTCAATAGTCTCGCCGGTGACGGTCATCTGCGGGGCGGGGGCAACGGTCGAGCGGATATCTTCCCAAAGGCCAACAACGGCAATGACGCCGACAAAGATAAACACCCAGGCCATGGCCTGCTGCATGGTTTTGTTCAGGGTTTGGCGGTTCTGCGAGATGAACCAGAACAGCACCGCCGTGCCAAGCACGACCAGATACACCAAACGTCCAAAGTCACCTTCCATACCGTACCCCTTACTAGATTCACTTTAACGTATATGGGGATTTAAGATGCAAAACCAAAGGCCTTGAGGCCGTCCAGTATGAACTGAACCGACAGCGCCGCCAGCAGCATCCCCAGCAGCCGGGTAAGGACATTCAGGCCAGTCTTGCCAAGAATGCGAGCGATCAGGCCGCCGGACAGGAAGAAGGCCAGAACCACGGCCATCACCGCCAGCATGACGATGCAGGCTTCGATAATTCCCAGAACACCGGGGTGCTGGCCGGCCAGCAGGATGATCGTTGCAATTGAACCCGGTCCGGCGATCAGCGGAATAGCCAGGGGAAACACCGAAGGGTCGGGATGCTCCTCTTCCTCGGCCCGGTCCTCGCGCCGTTTGGTGCGGCGTTCGAAAAGCATGTCCAGCGCGGTCAGGAACAAGAGCGCCCCACCAGCAACGCGGAAGGCGGCCATCGAGATACCGACAAAACCCAGAACGGCTTCGCCAAAAGCTGCGAAAGCGATCAGGATGCAGACAGCCGTCAGGCAGCTGCGGATCGCTGTTTTGCGGCGGGTTTTGGCGTCCATGTCCTGCGTCAGCGCCACAAAGATAGGTGTGGTGCCGAAGGGGTCGATCACCACGAACAGGGTGGTGAAGGCGGTGATGAAAAAGGCCAGATCCATCATGCGGCATTCTCGGCGTTTTCAAGACGTTCGGCGGCGGCGACCCATAGGGCCTCGGCTTTTTGCATGGCTTCGACGACCTCGGCGAATTTCCGGTTCCAGGTTTCAAGATCGTTGATCTTATCGTCCTCGTACAAAGCCGGGTCCGCCAGCTTGGCCGAGAGCTTGTCGTGCATATCCGTCAGTTTTTCGATCCGGTCCTCGCATTTGCGCAGATCGGAGCGCAGGGCCAGCATCGCCTCGCGCGAGGGGCGCTTGGGCTTGGCGGTCTGCGGTTTCACTTTGACCGGTTTGTCCCGGGCCAGCAGCATGGTGCGATAGGCCTCGAGGTCGCCGTCGAAGGGTTTGACCGTGCCATCCGAGACCAGCCAGAGCCGGTCCGCGACCAGCGACAGCAGGTGCATGTCGTGGCTGACCAGAACCACCGCACCGGAATACGCGGTCAGCGCTTCGACCAAAGCCTCGCGGCTTTCGATGTCCAAGTGGTTGGTCGGCTCGTCAAGGATCAGCATATGCGGCGCGTCGATGGTCGCGATCAGCAATGACAGGCGCGCCTTCTGACCACCGGACAGCCGCCCGACCAGAGTTTCGGCCTGGTCCGCGTTCAGCCCGAACCCGGCCAGACGCGAGCGCCACTTACCCGGCGCCTCATCAGGGCGTAGGCGGCGCAGGTGGTCCAGGGGTGTCTCGTCCACATGCAGCTCATCCACCTGATGCTGTGCAAAATAGCCGATGCGCAGCTTGTTGCTGCGGGTCATCTTGCCCGCCATCAGGGGCAGGCGGTTGGACAGCAGCTTGGACAGGGTCGATTTGCCCTGACCGTTCTTGCCAAGCAGCGCAATCCGGTCGTCCTGATCAATTCGCAGGTTCAGGCGACGCAGGACCTCGGTCTCGCCATAGCCCGTCACACCGCCTTCGAGATGGATGATAGGAGGGGACAGTTCCTCGGGCTCGGGGAAACTGAACGCACGGAGTGCTGCCTCTTGCGGGGTCGAGACCAACTGGATGCGCTCAATCATCTTCAGGCGAGACTGGGCCTGTACAGCTTTGGAGGCTTTGGCACGGAACCGGTCCACAAAGCTCTGCAGATGGGCGATGCGGGCCTTGGCCTTGGCATTCTCGGATTCCGCCTGCGCCAGACGTTCGGCGCGGCGTTCTGCGAACTTGTCGTAGGGCACCGCGTAGTAGGTGAGCTTGCGGTCTTCCAAATGCAGGATCGACCCCACGGCCCGGTTCAGCAACCCACGGTCGTGGCTGATGATGATCACAGTATGAGGATACTTGGCCAGATAGCTCTCCAGCCACAGCGCGCCTTCGAGGTCCAGATAGTTGGTCGGTTCGTCCAACAGCAGCAAGTCGGGCTGAGAAAACAGCACTGCCGCCAGCGCCACGCGCATCCGCCAACCGCCCGAGAAATCCGAACAGGAGCGCAGCTGGTCTTCATCGTCGAACCCAAGTCCCTTGAGGATCGAGGCCGCGCGCGCCTCGGCCGACCAAGCGTCGATATCCGCCAGACGGGTCTGAATCTCGGCAATACGCGCCGGGTCTTCGGCGCTGTCGGCTTCGGCCATCAGTGCGCTGCGCTCTGTATCGGCGGCCAACACCGTGTTGATCAGCGACACATCGGAGGAGGGTACCTCTTGTGCCACACCGCCGATCCGAGCGCGTTTCGGCAGCACGATATTGCCCGACTCCAGCGCCAGTTCGCCTCGTATCAAACGGAACAGGGTGGTCTTGCCGGTGCCGTTCCGCCCCACCAGTCCAACCTTGTGGCCGTCAGGAATGGTGGCGCTGGCGCCGTCAAACAGGGGGCGGCCTTCGACCGCATAGGTGATGTCTTCGATCCGTAACATGGCCCGAGCACTGAGGCACCGCCCGAGCCTTGTCAATGGGATTGATCAGGGCAAAGCTGGCTAAGGCTGGCTGCCTGATATCATTTCAGGTGCAACGCGATCTCTTCTAACGGGTAAGAGTTGAAGCCAACCATGGGGCTGTCGCCGTTTTCGCTAAAGGCAAATACGTGGATCTCATCATGGTATAGCGTTGCGCGACAAAAGGTTTCGGTTTGGGGCAAGTTCTTTGGGCAGGTTTCCAGATCCGTGTGGGCCACTGAGGTTTCAAAGACTTCGTATGTCAGCGGCACCGCAAGATCAGCGGCCAATGCGGTGGTTGCCGTCAAACCGGCGATCAGGGTCAGTGTCATTTTCATCGTGATGCTCTCATTTTGCTTTCTGTCTCTGTTCGCGCAATGCATAGCTGACAAAAAAAGTCGGAAATTAAAAGCTCATACAGAAGACTGCGTCAATCCTTCGCGCTTTCGGGGCTATCATCCTCGGGTATCGGTTCTGCTCCGCCAAGCGCCCGTGGCGCTGTCGGCATTTTGGCCGGGGCCCTGCGCGCATTGGATCGACCAGTTGAACACGGCACTCGACACAATCTGATCGGCAAATCCACGCCGTTTCATCATTGTACTTTTCATGAGCCAAATACCGTGTTAGGCGGCGCGCGATGGATTTCGGCGCGACCCCGCGCCTTATGTTAAGGAGAGGCCGACATGGCACTGGAACGCACATTCTCGATCATCAAACCCGATGCAACCCGCCGCAACCTGACTGGCAAAATCAACGCCAAGTTCGAAGAAGCCGGCCTGCGTATCGTTGCGCAAAAGCGCATCCACATGACCAAGGAACAAGCCGGCAAGTTCTACGAAGTGCACGCCGAGCGTCCGTTCTATGACGAACTGTGCGAATTCATGTCGTCGGCTCCGGTCGTTGTTCAGGTTCTGGAAGGCGAAGGCGCCATTGCCAAGAACCGCGAAGTCATGGGCGCAACCAACCCCGCAGATGCAGCCCCCGGCACCATCCGCGCCGAGTTCGCTGAATCGGTTGGTGAAAACTCGGTCCACGGTTCGGACGCTCCGGAAACCGCAGCTGTTGAGATCGCCTACTTCTTCTCGGGCATCGAACTGGTCGGCTAATCCGCCATCAGATCGGATTTATGGGCCGCTCCCGGTAACGGGTGCGGCTTTTTTCATACCGGCTTGAGGTCGTCCACCGAGACCCGCACGCCGACCGCGTCCAGATCCGAGATCATCTGAGTTTCAGGCGCGGCGCGGACACTGCCCTTGATCGCGTCAAACCTCTGACGCAGGGCATTTTTCTCATCGCCTTTGCAGTCATTCCACGGCCGTCCCTGCAACCCCATCACCAGCACGTAGTAGCCGATGAAATGTGGCCGGGTTCCGGCACGCACCAAGCGGGCATAGGCTTCATCTGGACCCAATTCACGCAATTGCTGCGCCGAGTGAATCCCTGCGCGGGCGCAGGCCTGTTCGAAAGCTGGGCCAAGGTTGCGGATTGAAGAGACGGGATCGGACATGCCCAACTCATAGCCCTGTGGAGCAGTGATGTCGACCTGACGCAGGGTTTGTGCAACATCTGACTTGCCAGATAGGCTGCCCTGCGATTTCATGACGTTATGCTGTCAGGAGGTTGGCCATGTCAAAGAACACGGAAGCCGGCGAAACGCCTGACAAGAGAAAAAAGAACACTTCTATTGGGTTGGACGGAGAGACGTTGATAGCCCTCAAGATCCGGGCAATCGAAGAGGGGACGAGCATCCGGAAGATCATCGAGACTTTGGTGAATGACTATCTGGATACGCCGAAAAAGGGTCATTCGTGATGGGGCAGGCAAGTGGGTTTTTCATCGTTTCTGGCAAATTCGATCTGGCGGGGTTTGCCGACGCGCTCAAGGGGCTGACGCCCGAATTCGAGATGCCAGCAACCGCGCGACCGTTTGACCTGCTGGACTGTCATGATCAGTCGCTTCGGTCAGAAGGGCAGTTGCTGATTGAGGCCGACGGCGCATTGCAATTGCTGCAGGCCGACGGCGATGTTCTGGGGCAGGCCTGTACCGGCAAAGGAAAGTTCGTTCAGGACCTGCCGGACGGCCCTGTGAAAACGGCGGTGACGGGGTTCCCCAAATTGCGCGCGTTGATATGCATGGGCTCGGGCCTGATCGAATCCGGAAATTTTGCGGTGTTGGATGACCTGCAAAAGACGCAGGTTCGGGGCAGCGTTGTGACATTATCTACGGAGGAGGGGCAGGCGACCCTTCTGAACGTGCAGCCGATGCGCGGCTATGACCGTGCCTTTCACGCTGTCTGCGCGGCGCTGAAGACCATGGCGGCCTCGGGGTTTGAGGCGGTGTTTGCAAGCCTGTTTCCTGGCGCCATCCCCTATAACGCAAAGCCCGATGTTACTTTGGGCACACAGGAGCCTTCCATCGAAGTGGCGGCGGATATCATTCGCACCTATCTGGCCGTCGCACGCCAGAACGAGGCTGGCGTGATCGCTGATATCGACACCGAGTTCCTGCACGACTACCGCGTCTCGCTGCGCAGGGTCCGGTCGGTGTTGAGCCTGTTCAAAGGTGTATTCTCACCGGAACAGACCGAAACTCTGAAACGCGAATTCTCGGATCTGATGGCCCCGACTGGGCGAGTGCGGGATCTGGATGTCTACCTTCTGGAAAAAGACATTTACTTCAATTTGATACCGCCCAACCTTCATCAAGGTGCTGAGGCGATGTTCGCCCAATTCGCCAAGGAACGCACCCGCGCGCTGGCCGCGTTGACCCGGCGTTTTCGCAGCGCGGCTTATGGCAAGAAGATGGAGGAGTTGGCAGCTTTATTCGCCGACTTGAAAGGGTTGGAACCTGGTCCAAATGCGGATCGCGGGGCCTATAGCTATGCCTGTGCGCTGATCTGGAAACGGTATCGCAAGGTGTGCAAGCTGGCCCGCGGCATCACATCGGAAACACCGGATGAGATCGTGCATGACCTGCGGATCGACTGCAAGAAACTGCGCTATTTGATGGAGTTTTTCGGCCCTCTGTTCGACAAGGGTGATTTCAAAACACTCATCAAGCCATTGAAAAAGTTGCAGGATAATCTGGGCTTGTTCAATGACTACTCGGTCCAGCAAGAGGCGTTGTTGGCGTTCGTGGCATCCCAAAGCAACGCGCAAGGTCGGGCAAATGCGCAACTCGCCATGTCTGTCGGCGGGTTGATCGCCGTGCTCGACCAACGCCAAAAGGCCGAGCGCGACCGCGTGATTGCCAATTTCCAGCATTTCGACAGCCCGGACATCCAGAACCTGTTCCGAACCCTGTTTCACCACAAGGAGGATTGAGGAGTGAAGATCATTGCCTGCTACAGCAACAAGGGCGGAGTGGGAAAGACCGCGACCTCGGTGAACCTGGCATATGCCTATGCACAAGCGGGGTACACGGTGCTGCTGTGCGATCTCGATCCGCAGGGGGCGTCGGGGTTCTATTTCCGGGTGAAACCGTCGAAAAAGCTGACGGACGCGCGGTTCTTTGAAGATGTAGAACGGTTCACCAAGTCGATCCGGGCCAGTGATTTTGCCGGGCTGGACGTGCTGCCTGCTAACCTAACCTTTCGCGATTTCGACGTCTTCCTCTCGCGGATGCGGAACAAACGGTCGCGCCTGAAAAAGGCCTTGGCCACCGCGGGTAGTGATTATGACGTGATCATTCTGGATTGCCCGCCGAACTTTTCGACCCTGTCCGAGAATATCTTCAAAGCTGCCGATCAGATTCTCGTGCCTGTTATCCCGACGACCCTGTCAGAACGGACGCTTGAACAGCTGGTGAATTTCTTCGACGATCACAAGCTGCCAAGGAAGAAACTCAAGGCGTTCTTTTCGATGGTGCAGCGGCGCAAAACCCTGCATCTGGAGTCGATGGAGAAGATGCGTAAAGTGTACAAAAAGCGGTTCCTGCACACCGAGATTCCCTTTGCTGCGGATATCGAACGCATGGGGCAGAACCGCGCCCCGGTCAGTATCTATGCCGGGCGCAGCGCCGCAAATGTCGCCTATCAGGCGCTGTTCGATGAATTGGAAAACGGAGTGATTTCAACCAAATGAGCACCGAAATTGAACGCAAGTTTCTGGTCGCGGACCTGCCGGACCTGAGCAGCGCGGAAAAGGCCGTCGTGCGCCAGGGCTATCTGACCGCACCTGACGATTCCACTGAACTGCGTCTGCGTCAGAAAAACGATAGGTACTTTCTGACTCTCAAGGGTGAAGGCGCTTTGGCGCGGGTCGAGCGCGAGGCTGAAATCTCGGCAGAACAGTTCGATACCTTCTGGCCCGAAACGGACGGGCGCCGGGTGGAAAAGGAACGCTTTACCGGGCAGTTGCCGGATGGGCGGGTGTTCGAACTGGACGTGTTTCTGGGCGATCTGGCGCCGCTACGTCTGGTCGAGGTCGAGTTTCAGACTGAGGCCGAAGCCGAAGCCTATAATCCGCCTGAATGGTTCGGTGCGGATGTGACTGCGGACAGACGATACAAAAACAAGACGATGGCGATCAAAGGTATTCCGGCTTAGGGCTTGCGTGCCAGCTTGATTACCACCTCAAGTCCGGGGTCGCAGTTGTGCGCCTCAAACGCGCCGCCGTGCATTCGGGATATCGCGGCAACCAGGGCCAATCCCAATCCGGCATTGCGCTCGGTCCGGGCCGGGTCGAGCGTGACAAATGGCATTTGCAGACGCGGCAGGTACTCTTGTGGCACGCCCGGACCTCGGTCGCGGACGCTAAGGCTAGTATAAGGGCCGTCCTCGGATAGGTTGATCGTGACCGTTGTATCCTGCGGGGCATAGCGCATTGCGTTTTCCAGCAGGTTCGACAGTGCCTGGGACAACAGCGGCCGGTGCCCGGGAATTGACCCGGCGTTGCCCGTAACCTCAAGCCGGATACCCTGATCGTCGGCGACGGGTTCGTAAAGTTCGGCCACATCCTCCACCAGTTGTTGCAGGTCCACCGGTTCGAACTGTTCCCGGCCGACGCCGGCCTCGGCGCGTGAGATTTCGGTCAGCTGCCCCAGTACGTGCAGCACGTGGTCGATTTCGGTGCTGGCCCGCGCAACGTCGATCTCACGTTCCTGATCCGTTTTACCGGGGTCGGACAGAGCCTCAACCCGCTGTTTCAGGCGCGAGAGGGGTGAGCGCAGGTCATGCGCAATGGAATTCGATGTGGTGCGCAGGTTGCTGACCAATTCCTCTATCTTGTCCAGCATAGTGTTGAGCGTACCGGCCACCTGATCGAACTCATCTCCAGTGCCGCGCAGAGGCATTCGGCGGGACAGGTCGCCCGAGACGATGTTTTCGGCGGTACTGGCGATATCGGACAGGCGAGAAAAGACCAGACGGGTGAACAGCCAGCCAGTCAACACGCTCAGCGCCAGCGCAATCGCCAGTGCGATGCCAACCGAGCGCAGCAGCACGCGATCGAACTGTTGCCGCGCCAGCGCGTCGCGCCCAACCAGCAGGCGTTCGCCGCCGGGCAGGCGGACCGAGGCGGCCGAGATGGGCACCAACTGGTCATTATCGGCGCGGCGCAGCTCAAGGTCGACCCAACCGCTGCCCGCCGTGATCCCCTCGGGCCATTGTTTGAGGTTGCCTGCCAGTTTGGCGCCGAACCGATCCGTCAGAAGATAGAGAGCATCCCTTTCCGAGGCGGTGGGAATGCGCCGTTCAATCGCGGTCATCAATCCGATCAAGCCGCGGCGTTCGTATTCGTCCGCCAATCCGGTCAGTTCCGCCGACACGACCGAACGGGTCTCGCCCTCAATACTGCGGTTGGCGGTAACATAGACCAATGCCAGCACGGTGGCCGTCAGCAAAGTGCTGAGAACCATGCTGGCCAGTACAAGGCGTGTGCGAGAATTGTTGAAGGAAAGTCTTATGTTATCCATCAGATATCATGTAGCCCGCACCCCGGACGGTTTCGATCAACGGCGGTTCCCCGCCTTCGTCCAGCTGACGCCGCAGCTTTGAGATATGGACGTCGACCACATTGGTATTCGGGTCGAAATGATAATCCCAAACGCCTTCCAGAAGCATAGTACGAGACACCACGCGGTTCTTCCGACGCAGGAAGAATTCAAGGATCTGAAACTCGCGCGGGGTTAGGGTGATCTCACGCCCGTTGCGGGTGACCTTGCGGGTCAGCAAGTCCATCTCTAGGTCACGGCAGGTCAGGGTGGGGCTTTCCTCGGCCTCTTGCGGGCGACGCAGAAGGGCCTCGATCCGGGCGTGCAGTTCTTGGAACGAGAACGGTTTGACCAGATAGTCATCGGCCCCGGCCCGCAGCCCTTTGACCCGCTCGTCCACGGCGCTCATCGCGGTCAGCATAAGAACCGGGGTTTTCACGCCAGCCGCGCGCATCGACTTGATCAGGGACAGTCCATCGAGCCCCGGCAGCATCCGGTCCAGTACCACGGCGTCAAATCCGCCGTCTGTGGCATGGTACAGGCCCTCGCGACCGTCCTCGGCTGCTTCGACGACATAGCCTTCTTCACCAAATCCTTTGGCGATGAAATCTCTGGTGTCTGCGTCATCTTCGACGACCAACAGGCGACGGCTCATGATCCGAATTCCTTTCTACTGGAAGTAAAGCATAGTTTTCGGGCAAAGCACATGGTTTTGCTAAGTAATCTGCCGGGTGCGGAATTTCGCACCCGGCAGTCCCGGCGGTTTGCGGACAATTCAAACCCGCCAGGGAGGCGCCCGCCATATTTCCCCATCACGTGGCGCGCGCTGGTGTCAGATCAGGCGACTTCCACCGCTACGAAGATCTGGTTCCCGCCGCGATTGATCAGCACAAGCGCGGGATCGGTCTTTTCGCTGTCCAGCGCGGCTTTCAACGCGTCCGGGGTTGCGGTTTCCTGGCCGCCCAGTTTCACGATCACATCGCCACGCTGCAGACCGGCCTTGGCGGCAGGGCTGTCCGGTTTCAGGTCGGTGACGACCACACCGGCGACATTTTCTCCCACACCCATTTCGGCGCGGTTGGTGTCGGTCAGCGGGGCTACGGTCACGCCCAATGCGGTGCCCGAGATTGTTTCGTCCATGGACTTGTCGATCTCGGCCGAGGCGCTTTGATGCTGGCCAATGGTCAGTTCGATCTGCTGTTCCTTGCCATCGCGCAGAACGGTCAGAACGCTGTCGGTGCCCACCTTGGTGGTGCCGACAAGGATCGGCAGATCGCTGCTGGAGTCGACGGCCTCATCGTTGAAGGTCAGGATGACATCACCCTGCTTCAACACTCCATCCGCCGGGCTGCCATCAACGACGTCTGCAACAAGCGCGCCGTGCGAGGCATCGATGCCCATGGCCGCAGCGATCTCGGGGCTGACGTTCTGGATCGATACGCCCAGCCAACCTCGGCTGACCTGACCGTCATCGCGCAGATCAGCTGCGATGTGTTCCACGATATTCGAGGTCACAGCAAAACCCAGACCCACGGACCCGCCGGTAGGGGAGTAGATGGCCGAGTTCACGCCAACCACTTCGCCTTCCATATTGAACAGCGGACCGCCCGAGTTGCCTTTGTTGATGGCTGCGTCGGTCTGAATGAATTCGGCATAGGGCCCGGCCGAGATGTTGCGGCCCTTGGCCGACACGATCCCGGTTGTCACGGTCGAATGCAGTCCGAACGGATTGCCGATTGCCACGACGTCTTCACCCACGCGGATCACGTCGCTGTCGCCCAGGCTGACGGCTTGCAGCGCCTCGTCGGCTTCGATCTTCAGAACGGCGATGTCGGTCAGCGGGTCGGTGCCGACGACTTCGGCCTCGTAGGTGCGGTCGTCGGACATGCGAACGGTAACCGTTTCGGCTTTGTTGACGACATGGTGGTTGGTGACGATGTATCCGGCTTCATCCAGAACAAATCCAGAGCCCAGCCCCTGTGCTGGCCCGCGCTGAGGTGCGTTGAACCCTTCGGGTGCGCCAAAGCGTTTGAAGAACTCTTCAAACGAGTGCTGGTCACGGTTGAAGTTCTGCGCCGGATCCGGTGCCGCGCCCTGTTCCGCGATGATGGTGACGACCGAAGGCGATACGTTTTCGACCAGATCGGCCAGAGCTTCGTCGGCCATCGAGGGCAGGGCGGTGGTTGTCAGCATGGCGGCGCTCAGCGCGCCGGCGCCAACCCAACTGGCTGTCCCGGGCAAAAGAAGAGAGGATTTGCGGATGCTCATTTTTATCTCCTGTTTATATCACGCGGTTGCGGCCGCGCGTTGGAACAGGAGATGCGCGCTTTGTCTGAGTGTTTCCTGAGCGAAATGTTAATAAAACTTAATTTTGCCACAAACAGACGGTTCTATGCCGCCGAGTCGAAGGCGGCGATCGGAGGATTTGTGCGAATCACCGTGTACGAATCGGTGGATTGTTGCCGGTTTGGGTGCCAATAGGCAAAAAGGGTTGAATTGAATCAATTTCGTTAACAAAGCAGCTGCCAAATTATTCCATTTTTTGGCGATCTCCCATGAGTTGTGGTCATGCTTGAACATTGACGAAACTCGTAGATGCAATTGATCGCAAAAACGACAGATATCTTCTTAGGTTTGTGCTTAATGGCGGTTGATGGGGCGTGAGGCGGAAATCCAATTCTCCTTAAGGTTGAATTTCATCTTGGCGATGTTGCGCAAAAACCATTCCAAAAGATGCAAAATTAACCGTTCTTTCCAATTTTACGTTGTTTGATCGCATCGGATCGGTGACGATGAAAGAGCCCAAGCGAGGGGGAGCCGGTGGCACTAGGGGGTGCCTAAGGCTTGTCACAGTCACTGGAAACGCTGAGCGGCATGTTAACGAGGGGGTCTTGTTTAGGTTCGGCGGCGGAATAGCCAGGATGCCAATTGGCATTATTGGCCGCGTTTCCGGGATTGATGAAAAGTGGTAGTCCTGTTTTGGGTACCGGCCCGGTCGACAACGACCGGGCCGCGTTACTTTTCAGGTGGCGCGATTTGCGCGCCACGCGGCCCAATCCTCGGGCGTGTCCAGATCCAGCAGGGCATTTTGACCGGGCAAGGTGTGCAGATGTACTTTGGCGGCATTGGCGCGGACGACGGACTGCGCGCCTTCATCGCCTGACAACCCGCTAAGATGCTCAAACAGGCTGCGATCAAACACGACAGGGTGGCCCGGTTTGCCATTGGCCGTTGCACCGCGCCAGATCAACTTGTCCGGGTGGGATCGAACCGAACTAAGCATAGCCGTAAGGTCCTCGGTGGTGATTTCTGGTAAGTCCGCCAGCAAGATCATCACAGCGGGTGCATCGCCTGATACTTGCGCGAGTGCTCCGCGCAGGCTGGCATTCATGCCTTCGCGGGCGTCCGGGATACTGACCCGCTGCAAGTCCAGTCCGTCCAATACATCATGGCGTTCGTGCGGGGCCGGGGGCAGCGCGACGATTACCGGGGCCGCACGCAGGGCGATCAGGGTCGAGCGGCGCAGCAATGGCACGCCATCCACGATCTGCAACAGTTTGTCCTTGCCGCCCATGCGGCTGGATTGTCCGGCGGCCAGCAATAGAATGGGTATGTCCGTCATGCCGCCACCATGCCGCCGGATCCGTGCGGTGTCATCCCCGCATTCGCGTCCCGTCCGCATCGAACAGAGGCTCGGAGATCACCTTAGCTTTGCGCAAATGGCCGAGGATTTCGATTTCAACCTCCAAGCCGTCGGTCACCCGTTCAGCCGGCAGAAACCCGAGTGCAATCGACTTTTGGGCATAATGCGAGTACCCTCCTGACGTGCAGAATCCCACGACTTTGCCGTCCAGCCAGATCGGCTCATACGCGTTCACGTCGGCGTCGTCGGCTACGACCTCAAAGGCCACAAGTTTGCGTGCGGTTCCTTGGGTCCGTTCCTGTTCAGCTGCGGCCCGACCGATGAAATCTGTGGGTTTCGAGAACGCAATAAACCGGTCCAGCCCCGTTTCGGCAGCGGTGTAATCGGGAGAGAATTCCCTCATCCATGAGCCAAAGAACTTGTCCAGACGCAGGCTCATCATCGCGCGCATTCCAAAGGGCACCATGCCGTGCGGTTGACCGGCCTGCCACAGTGTCCACCAGAGCTGCCTCTGCGCCATCGGATCGCAATAAATCTCGTACCCCAGATCGCCGGTATAGCTGACACGCTGTACGATGCAGTCGGTCATGCCAACCGTTATGCACCGCACGTCGAGGAACCGCAGGTCCGAGATGTTGTCGCGGGTACAGGCGGACAGCACGTCAGAGGCCTTCGGACCGGCGATCTGAAACCCGTTCAGCCGATCGCTGATGTTTTCGATGGTCACGCCGTCTTGTTGGTGTTGCAGGAACCAACGCATATGGAACGCCTGCGCACCATAGGAGGCCGTTAGTTGGAATTCAGTCTCACTCAGGCAGGAGACAGTGAAATCTCCGATCAGCTTGCCCTTGGGGGACAGCATCGGTGTCAGGGAGACCCGACCAGGTTGCGGAATCCGCCCCGCCATGATCCGGTCCAGCCAGGCGCGAGCTGCAGGGCCGGAGATGCGATATTTGCCGAAATTGTGAACCTCGTTGATGCCGACACCATTGCGGACCGCGCGCACTTCACGCCCCGTTGCGTCGAACGCGTCCGAGCGACGGAATGAGGGTGTTTCGTATCCGGGTTCGTCGTCCTGCGCGAAATAGTTCGGCACTTCCAGCCCGTATTGCTGACCCCAGACCGCGCCCAGATCGCTGAAGATGTCGTACATCGGGGTCGTGCGGTTCGGGCGGGCAGCGGGCAGTTCCTCGTTCGGATAGGCGACGCTGAACCGTTTCTGATAGTTCTCGATTACTTTCGGCCGGGTGTAGCCGGGGCTGATCCAGTCGCCGAACCGGGCAACGTCCATGGCGAACACATCGCGTTCGGGTTCGCCCTCGATCATCCATTGCGCCAGCGTTAAGCCCACACCACCGCCTTGGCTAAACCCGGCCATCACACCACAGGCCGACCAGTAGTTGCGTATCCCCGGTACCGGCCCGACCAACGGGTTGCCGTCAGGTGCAAAAGTGAACGGCCCGTGGATCACCGATTTCACCCCGGCCTCGGCCAGAACGGGGAAGCGTTTATAGGCGAACTCGATGCTGTCAGTGATCTTGTCGTAGTCGTCCGGCAGCAGCTCGTGTCCGAACTCCCACGGAGTACCGTCCACCGCCCAAGGCTTACAGGGCTGTTCATAGAACCCAATGCACAGACCGCGCCCTTCCTGCCGCAGATAGCTTTCTCCGGCGGGGTCCATTACATGTGGGTGCTCGCCACCGGCGTCGATGATCGCCTCAATCTGGGGGATCGAGTCCGTGACCAGATATTGATGCTCCATCGGGTGCAGCGGGAAATAGACGCCCGCCATGGCACCGACCTCACGTGCCCAGAGACCCCCCGCGTTGACCACATGTTCGGCATGAACGGTGCCCTTGTCAGTGACCACGTCCCAAGTGCCATCGGGGCGCTGGTTTGTTTCGCGCACCATGCAATGGGTTTCGATGGTTGCGCCGCCCATCCGCGCCGCTTTGGCATAGGCGTGGGTGGTGCCCGATGGGTCAAGATGTCCGTCTAGCGGATCGTAAAGCGCGCCGATGATGCCGTCAGTATTAGTAATCGGGGCGATCTTCTTAATCTCTTCCGGTCCGACGATCTCGGTTTCCAGCCCCATGAACCGGTGCTTGGCACGTTCGGCCAACAGCATGTCGAACCGGTCCTGATTGTCGGCCAGAGTTACCCCACCTACATGGTGCAGGCCGCAGGACATGCCGGTGATCTCTTCCAGTTCTTTATACAGGCGGATGGTATAGCCCTGCAGCGCAGCCATGTTGGTGTCGCCGTTCAGAGTGTGGAACCCTCCGGCTGCGTGCCACGTGGACCCGCTGGTCAGTTCCGACCGTTCCAGCAGCATGACGTCGGACCAACCCAGCTTGGTCAGGTGGTAGAGCACCGAACACCCGACAACGCCGCCCCCGATGACGGCTACCTGAGTTGTGGTCTTCATGTTCCTGTCTCCCATACATTTTGACCAAAGACTGCAGGCGCGCGGCAGGGCGGGCTGTTCCGTTCACGACATCGCTTGTCGCTGAACAAGGTTCAGAGCGGGCGGATTTTCAGCTCGGTAATCCGGTTGCCTTCGCGTGCAGTGACTTCGAAACGAAACCCGTGGAACGAGAACACCTGACCGGTCACCGGGATCATCTGCGCCTCGTGAATAACCAATCCGGCGATTGTGTTGGCTTCTTCATCGGGCAGCGACCAGTCCATCGCCCGGTTGGCGTCGCGGATCGTCATCGCGCCTTCAACAAGGAATTGGCCGTCCTCGGTGCGGGTTACGGGGACGTCTTCTTCGATGTCGAACTCGTCGGCGATTTCGCCCACGATTTCCTCGAGGATGTCCTCCAGCGTGATCAAGCCACGCAGCGAGCCATATTCATCCACCACCAGCGCAAAGTGGCTGTGCATCCGTAGGAACTCTCGCATCTGATCGTCCAGCGTGGTGGTTTCGGGCACGAAATAAGGGTCGTTTGCCACCTTCGAGATGTCGAAGGATTTCAGCCGGTCGCTGTCTTCCTCGCTGGCGCCCGCATGTGCGTACATCGCGCGGAACAGGTCCTTGGCGTGCACCACGCCCACGATGTTCTCCTGCTCATCCCGGAACACGGGCAGGCGAGTGTGCGGGCTTTTCAGACATTGCTGCAGAATGGCCTCGGGAGCGTCGTCGGCATCGATCATCTCGATATTCGAGCGGTGCAGCATGATTTCTTCGACCGTGCGGTCACCCAGATCAAGGGCGCCCAGAATACGGTCGCGGTCTTCCTTTTCGACCACACCTTCCGAGTGGCCCAGATGCAGCGCTCCGGCGATCTCCTCGCGTACGGCAAGGATGTTGCTATCGGGGTCGATCTGCACGCCGAACAGCCGCAGCACGCCGCGTACCAGCAAGCGAACCGCCGCAACCATGGGTGAGAAAACCTTCACCACAACGCTGATTATCGGCGCCACAAGGGCGGCTGCTTTTTCCGCGTTGGTGATGGCGTAGGTTTTGGGCAGGACCTCGGCAAAGATCAGAACCAGCAGCGTCATCACCAGCGTTGCCAGCGCCACGCCGCTTTCGCCGAACAGCCGCGTGAACAGCGCGGTCGCCAGCGAGGCCGCAAGGATGTTCACAAGGTTGTTGCCCAGCAGGACCGAACCGATCAGCCGTTCGTTGTCATCGGTGATATCCAGCGCCTTTTGCGCCCCGCGCGAACCCTTGTCGGCCTGCGCCCGCAACTTACCGCGCGACGAGGCGGTCAATGCCGTTTCAGAACCCGAGAAAAAGCCCGACAGGACAAGCAAAAGCAGAATGGCGCCTGTGGTAAACCAGAATGCGCCGTCGATCAGAGAAGAAGAGGGTTCCATCGGTCCTTGGTTATTGGTGTTGCTGCATCCGTTATGGGGGCGCGTCCCCTGCGGATCAAGGGGTTAGCCCTTGTCTTCGGGGTCTTTGGCCAGCGGGTGGTGCTCCAGCACCAGTTCGGCCAGACGTTCGTCCAGAACATGAGTGTAGATTTCGGTGGTCGCCACATCGGCATGGCCCAGCAGCGTTTGGATCGACCGCAGGTCAGCTCCGTTGGCTAGCAGGTGCGTGGCGAAAGCATGGCGCAGCGTGTGCGGCGTGACCTTTTCCGGGGAAACGCCGCCCTGAACCGCCAGTTCCTTGACCAGCAGAAAAAACATGTGGCGCGTCAGGTGCCCGGATTTCCCACGAGACGGAAACAGGAACCTGGATCGCTGGCCACCATCGGCGACCACTTGATCCTCGGCCTCGTCCCGGACGATCAGCCACGCGGCCAGCGCCTCTCGGGCGGGGGGCGAGAGCGGCACCATGCGTTCCTTGCCGCCCTTACCCAGAACCAGAAGCATTCGGGGATCGCCGCGCGCGGATGAAACCGGCAGCGAGACCAGCTCGGTTACCCGCATACCGGTGGCGTAGAGCACCTCCATCAGGCAGGTGTTGCGCACCCGGTCGCCCTTGGTGCGTCCGGTCTGACGAGCGGCCTGCAGCAGCCGGTCGACCTCGGGCACGTCCAGAGTTTTGGGCAGGCGCTTCTGCCGTCCGGGGCCTTTGATCTGAATGGCAGGGTTGGTGTCGCGCCAGCCCTCTTCGAAGGCGAAACGATAGATTTGCTTGATCGCTGAAAGACGCCGCGCACGGGTGGATTGCGCCAGCCCCTGCGCGTCACAGTCGATCAGATAGTCTTCGATCCGATCACGCTCAGCCTCGGCGAACCCGATTTTTTGGCGTTCCAACCAGGCGGCAAAATCCTTCAGGTCACGCCCATAGGCCAGCAGAGTGTTGTTGGCCGCCCCAAGCTCGGCGGCTTGCGCCTGCAGGAAGGTGGAGATCCACAGATCCGAGGTTGCCGGGGCCACCATGGTCAGGTGTCCTGCAAGATCAGAAGGTTCAAGGCGGCGCGACGGGCGGTGTCCTCAAGGCCTACACGACGCAGGGTTGCAACGGCAGCAGTCAGATCGACAAGGTTACCACGCGCGCCGTGTGCAAACAGTTCCATTGTTTCCAGAATAGCCTCGCCCAGCTGACCGTTAGTCAGCATCGCATCAATGTCTGAAGGCACAGGCGCAGCCCAGGCAAATCCTTCAGCCACCGCATCAGCCCAAGGTGACGGGCTTCGCGTCCGCCCCGGATCGCCCTGCGCGAGTGCGGCCAGGAACTGAGTCTCTACCGAGTCATCGGGTGGCGACAGAGCGGCGGTTTCATAAAGTTCGGATAACAGCAGAATCCGCCACCGCAGGTTTTCGGCGGCCGTATCGGGCAGGGTCATCTGCGATAGTCGATCGGCGAACAGTTCCGCAAAAGGAACCTCCAGACCGACGCTGCGCATTTGTTCCCAGACTTTGGGCAACGCTTTGGCAACTGCGCCGGGTTTGCCGCTTTCCAGTGCGCTTTCGAACTTTTGCACCGCTGCGACCCGGTCCCAAACCGCGCCAGAGGCTGCGGGAGAGCGTTCGGTATACAGGCCGAGCAATTGGTTGGGGGTCAGCGCGCCGATCCGCGTCAGGCGCTCGGCTGCCTCGATCTGTGCTTTCCATCCGGCGACGTCTCGCAGGTCAGCATTTGCGAATGCGCGCGGCAGCGGGGTCGAGGGCAACCGTTCACCAATGGCTTCGAACAGGCGAAAGCTCAGCGGGTCGGGGTTGTCGGGCTGCGGCAGATACTCGGCTTCTTCGTAAAGCTCGGGGCTGAGGAACCGGTCCAGCACATCCAGATCCTCGGGCGGCAGAACCTGCAGCGCATGGGCGGCCTCAAGCGTCAGCGCAGCCGAGCTCCAGTCTCCCCGACGGGCCTTGCAGAAGATTTGCGCGGCATAATCCAGAGACAGATGTGGATGTGCGATTAGCGAGGTACAGCTGCGATCCTCGTCTCCGGTCAGAAGCGTCGCATCGAACCAGCGCTGAAACCGCTCGCGGCTATCGGTGGGGCCGGCCAGCTGCACCAGCGATTGCACCGGGTCGGCAGCCCCCAGTTGCATCAGACGGTCGAGCCGTGCCAGCAGTAATGTTTCTTGCGCATTCGGTCCGGCAGGAGCGCGGGCTTCGGTCAGCAGAAGGGTGAACAACAGGCGCTGCATCGCCGGGTTGTACTTGACCGGCACGCGGGCGATCAGTTGCGCCAGACGGTCGGGGTCGCTGTTCTGCCACAGGTCCACTGGCAGCCCGGTCACAGTGGATGACACCAACCCCAGCGGCGGCGACAGCGCTTCAAGCGGTGTGACCTCGACATCCGGCTGAACACCGGTCTGCGTCACGGGCGGTTCCAGCAACACAGTCCCCGGCAGGTTCTCTGGCGGGTCGCTTAGCCATTCTATGACGGAAAGAGGTTCCTGCTGTGCCTGCGCCGAACCGGCCAGAAACAGCGCAACCACTGCGGCCTTATTCGACATTCAGGATTACCGGCTCTCGTATCTCTTCTTGCGGCGCCGAAAAGTCGACGCCGAAGAACGGGCCCAGATAGGCGTATGCCACCAGCCCGATGAAACCCAGGCAAATCAGATATAACAGGAACTTGATCAGACGGCCCATTGCTCAACGCTGCCCCAATTTTCTCTTTTGTCGTAGTTATAGCTAGCATTTTTCCTAAGATCACGTCATTCACGGTGAAATGAGCGAAATTAAGCATAACACCTCCAACTCGGACCCGAATGCGGGCTTTGCACTGCACAAAACAGTGGTTCTTGTTGGTATGATGGGCGCAGGCAAGACGGCTGTGGGCCGTGCGCTGGCCGCGCGGCTGGGTGTTCCCTTCCTCGACAGCGATGCCGAGATCGAATCGGCTGCCAACATGACCATCCCCGAGATATTCGCCCGCGACGGAGAGCCGTTTTTCCGCACCAAGGAAAGTCAGGTCATCGGGCGCCTGCTGGATGAGGAAAAAGGCATCTTGTCCACCGGTGGCGGTGCCTTTTTGGCCGAACAGAACCGCACGATGATTACCGAGCGCGGTGTGTCGGTCTGGTTGCGGGCCGATCTTGACGTTCTGTGGAACCGGGTCAAACACAAGGACACGCGCCCATTGCTGCGTACGGCTGACCCATATGCGACCTTGCGCGCCTTGTACGAGGACCGTGTGCCGGTTTATGCGCAGGCCGACCTGATCGCTGAATCGGACGGCGAAACCTCGATCGAGAATATGGTGAACCGGGTGTTGGATGCCCTGGCAACACGCCCCGATGTTTTGGAACGGAAATAATGCACCAAACCGTACATGTAGAGCTGGGCGAACGCTCGTATGACGTGGAAATCGGTCCAGACCTGCTGGCGCAGGCAGGCACCCGGATCGCGCCGTTGCTGCACCGCCCCAAAGTGGCCGTTGTCACCGATGAAAACGTGAGCGCGCTGCATCTGGACGCTCTGCGCGACGGGTTGGCCGCTGCTGGGATCGAAATGACGTCGCTGACCTTGCCTGCGGGTGAGGCCACCAAAAGCTGGCCGCATTTTGAATGCACGGTCGAATGGCTGCTGGCGGAAAAGGTTGAACGTCGGGATGTAGTCATCGCCTTCGGCGGAGGTGTCATCGGTGATCTGGTCGGCTTTGCCGCTGCGGTTCTGCGGCGTGGAGTGCGGTTCGTGCAGATCCCGACCTCGCTGCTGGCGCAGGTGGACAGTTCGGTCGGCGGCAAGACCGGGATCAACGCACCGCAGGGTAAGAACCTGATTGGCGCGTTCCATCAGCCGTCTCTGGTGCTGGCCGATACTTCGGTTCTTGGCACAATGACCCAGCGCGATTTCCTGTCGGGTTATGGCGAGGTGGTGAAATACGGCCTGCTGGGCGATGCGGCGTTTTTCGAGTGGCTTGAGCAAAACGGAACGGATGTTTCGGGCGGAGACATGGCCGCGCGGGTGCGGGCCGTGACTCGCTCGGTTCAGATGAAGGCCGATATCGTGGCGCGGGATGAGACTGAGCAGGGCGACCGCGCGCTGCTGAACCTCGGCCATACATTCTGTCACGCGCTTGAGGCTGCGACCGGCTATTCCGACCGCCTGCTGCACGGCGAAGGCGTAGCCATCGGTTGTGCGCTGGCGTTCGAATTGTCTTCGCGCCTTGGCCTGTGCTCGCAAGAGGACCCAAGCCGCGTTCGCGCCCATCTACGGGCGATGGGGATGAAAACCGATCTGGCCGACATTCCCGGAGAATTGCCGGGGGCCGAGGCGCTGGTCGATCTGATGGCGCAGGACAAGAAGGTTATCGACGGCCAGTTGCGGTTCATCCTGGCGCGCGGAATTGGTGAAGCGTTCGTCACCTCGGACGTCCCGCGTGAGGCGGTGATTTCCGTGCTGGAAGACGCTTTGGCGACGGTCTGATCAGCGCCCGCGGATCACCATCAATTCACCGATGTTTTCGCGGGTGATATAGCCAACCATGTTCCCGGCTTGCGTACAGACCGCGATGGCCGGGGCGCCTTTGTGCAGCCCGTCCAGAACCGTCTCGAGCCCACTGGTCAGCTGCACCTGCGGAATATCCGTCACCATGACCAAGGTCGCCGGTTCCGAACGCGGAGCGTCCCCGGCCAAGGCGGTGAACAGCCGGTCGCGGGTGACGAAGCCCAAAAGATCGCCCGCTGAATCCAGCACCGGAAATTCATGTTGTGTGGTGTGAATGACGGCCTGAGCCGCGGTGGCCAGCGTGTCGGTCGGGGTCAGAGCGTGGAACTCGGTAATCATCGCATCCCGCGCCAGAACGCGCCGCACGATCGAGCGCATGGCCACGTCCTGGCTTTCGGAAGTGGCGGCGACAAAGACGAAAACTGCGATCAGGACCAAGATCGGGTTGCCGACGCTCAGACCCCAGAAACCGAACGCCACGGCGACGATCTGACCGGCGAGGGCGGCGACTTTTGTGGCCTTGACCCGGTCCATCTTCAGGCACAGCAGGGCGCGGAACACCCGGCCACCATCCATTGGAAAGGCCGGGATCATGTTGAACGCCGCCAGCAGCAGGTTGACATAGGCCAGTCGGTTCAAAAGCCCGGGGCCGGTCGAGTCGATCTGTGCCAAGGTATCAAGCGGCATACCTGCGCCGAGAACGACCAGTATCATCCAGATCACAAAGTTCACGGCAGGCCCGGCAAGGGCGACCCAGACCTCTTGCATCGGCTTTTCCGGCATCCGTTCCAGCCGGGCCAGCCCACCAATGGGCAGCAGGGTGATATCGGGGGTCTTGATACCATAGCGCCGCGCCATCAGCGCGTGGCCGAACTCATGCGCGACGACACAGGCAAACAGCGCCAACACGAAGATCAGGTTTTCGATGGCCGCTGGAACTCCACCGCTGGAATAGGCGGCAAAACCGACCCAAGCCAGCAGCAGGAAAAAGGTGACATGGACCCTCAGTTCCGACCCCAGTATCCGGCCGAGTGAGAAGGACCATGTCATGATATGTCTCCGTTTGGTTTAGAACGGGATCTCGTCGTCGTCGATGCCGCCGGATGCCGGAGCAGGGGCACTGGACGGACCACCGTAGGGGTCGCCATAGCCGCCACCGGCCTGACCGCCGCCATAGCCGCCCGACTGGCCACCATAGCTTCCGCCGCCGCCACCACCTTCACCGCGGGCGTCCAGCATCACCAGGGTCGAACCGAATCCTTGTAGGACCACCTCGGTCGAGTACCGATCCTGACCGGATTGATCCTGCCATTTGCGGGTCTGCAACTGGCCTTCAAGGTAAACTTTGGACCCTTTGCGCAGGTACTGCTCGGCCACGCGGACAAGCCCTTCGTTGAAAATCGCGACCGAGTGCCATTCGGTGCGCTCGCGGCGTTCACCGGTGTTGCGGTCTTTCCAGGTCTCGGACGTGGCGATGCGCAGGTTGCACACCTTGCCGCCGTTCTGGAATGTCCGGACCTCGGGATCGCGGCCAAGATTTCCGACCAGAATAACCTTGTTGACTGAACCCGCCATGTATTTCCCCGTTCTGAATTGACGTTTGCGCGCCCGAATCTGGCGCAGTGTTTCCAAGCGACCCTATACGGCCTGCGTCGTGGTTGAAACACGGTTGATGTGGGTAACACTCAGCAAGAAAATACCAAGGCTTAGTTTACCAAGCTTTCATTTTTAAGTGAAATATCTATACTCCACAGAGTTCCTGAACGAGCGAGATTGGCGTTAATGCGATTTCTGGTTAGTGGTTTTTTGATTATGTGCTTTGCTCTGGTCTCGGTTCCGGTGACTGCGCAGACGCTGTCGACAAAAAGCCGGAAGGACATTTTTCTTAAGCAAGCCAAGGTGTTGGATTCGCGTGCCGCAACCCAGTACCGCGATTCCGAGCGGCTAAAGCCCAAAAAAGCAAAGACCAGTGACAGCTTCAACAAGCGCTACACTGGTAAATACCGGGGACAGTATATGACCCTAGCCCGTCAGGCCGCGCGCAAGCACAACGTCCCGGAAGAACTCTTCCTACGTCTGGTACAGCAGGAAAGCGGCTGGAACCCCCATGCGAAATCGCACAAGGGCGCTTTGGGGCTGGCGCAGCTGATGCCCGGCACGGCGCGACTATTGGGTGTGAACCCGCATGATCCGAAGCAGAACCTGGAAGGCGGGGCGCGGTATTTGTCCTGGCAGTATCGCAAGTTCAAATCCTGGCGTCTGGCGCTGGCTGCTTATAACGCCGGGCCGCAGGCTGTTGAAAAGCATGGCGGCATTCCCCCGTACAAAGAAACCCAGAACTATGTGAAAGTGATCTGGGGCGGCTAAGCGTTCTTTTTTGTCACGTTGCACCGACTTCGCCGCGCTTGCGGAGTCTGGCCGTGATCAGCAATACCGTCAGCGCGCAGAGCATGGGCAGGCAAGCTGCAAGGATGGCGGTCTGGAAACTGGAAAACTGCGCGATCATCCCAACCGACGGTCCGGCGATCAGGGCTCCGATAAACAGGCTGTTGACATAAAGCGCATTTGCCCGGGCCATGCGTCCGTTCGCGTAGCTCTGCACATAGGTTAGACTTACCCCGGCAAACAAACCGTAATAGGCGCCTTCAAGTGCGGCCCCGACGGCCATCGCGGACAACCCCGAGACCTGCGACAAGACCAGAAATGCGCACAAACCCAGACCTCCGGACAGGATCAGCCCGGAAATGGGCGCAACCCGGCGCAGCAAGATCGGCGTGGCCAGGATGATCATAATTTCGGTGGCCGTCTTGATCGAAAAGGACAAGCCGGGTGCGAAATCGGGCAGCCCGGCTTCGCGCACATAAAACAGGGGCAGAGCGCTGCTGCACAGCACATGCGCGGCGGAAAAGAACAGGCAGGCGGTTACCGCCAGCCTCAAGGCGCGGTCGGCTCCCGAGTTGGTCTGGTGTGGTTTCTCGGCCATCTCGGCCCGGGCCGTGCGCGGCATTGTACGCCACCAGAGTGTCGCCCAGATTGCGGCCGCACCCAGCGCAAAGACAAATGTCCGATCCGCGCCCCATTGCCCAGCGACAAAAAACGCCAGCGCCGGACCCATCATCCAACCCAGCGAGGTCATCGCCCGCAGCCAAGCGTTGAACGAGGGTATGTCGAACCCAAAACGCTCGGCGCTGATGCGTCCGAAACTGTACATCGTCGACAACGAGCTGCTGCTGATGCTGAACCCCAGTACCCCGACGGTGACCAGCGTCCAGTAAGACGGCCAGACCAGAACGGACAGCAATGCAACGACATACCCCGCGATAGACAGGCCGACCAGCGGCGCAAATCGCTGACCATTGTCCAGACGCGCGGCAAATTGACGGTTAAGCGTCACGGTCAACAGGATTGCCAGCGCGCTGTAGATACTGATTTGCCAGGGCGGGTGGCCCAGCTCTTGTACGATGTAAAACGGAATGAACGGAGCCGTCATGCTGGCGCAAAACGTGCCGGACAGGTGCAGGCCCAATATGGCCCGCGCGCGACCGTCGGAGAGGAGTGTCATAAAATGCTCGCTATGAAATCGTGACCACCAATTGCAAACCGGCGGAGTTCTAAGCGCTATTAGAGCTACGTTTAAAAATATCACAAGGGGCGCCGGTGTGTTTCCGACGCCCCTGATCTGTGGTTTCTTGATTTACTCGGCTGCGATTTTAATGACCGGCTCCATGCGGGCCAGAATCTCTTCGGACAGGTGGCATTTGACCTGATGACCGTCGGCCAGAGTTTTCACTGGCGGCACATCGCGCTCACACATCCCGCCCGGAACTTCGGACTTCCACCGGCACCGCGTCTGAAATGGACACCCCGGGGGTGGGTTCATTGCCGACGGGATATCCCCTTCCAGCACGATATGCTGCTTTTCAATCGATGTGTCCGCGATGGGAACAGCGCTCAGCAACGCTTCGGTATAGGGGTGGTAGGGTGGGGCAAAGACCTGGTCCGTTGTGCCTAGTTCGACCACGTGGCCCAGATACATCACCATCACCCGGTCACTGAGATAGCGGACAATGGACAGGTCGTGGCTGATGAACAGCAGCGTGGTCTTGTGCTCGCGCTGAATCTCCATCAGCAGATCAGTCACCGCCGCCTGCACGGACACGTCCAACGCCGAGACCGGTTCGTCCGCAACCACGATCCGGGCATCCCCGGCAAAGGCGCGGGCGATCCCGACGCGCTGTTTCTGCCCGCCCGACAATTGGCGGGGCATTCGCTCTGCAAAGGCGCGGGGCAGTTTTACCAGATCCAGCAGTTCCAGCATCCGCTTCTTACGCTCGGCCTCGGACTTGCCGACGCCGAAGATTTCCAGCGCGCGGATGATTTGACGGCCCACGGTCATCGAGGGATTCAAAGTGTCAAACGGGTTCTGGAACACCATCTGCACTTCGCCCACGGTCTTGGCGTCGCGTTCCTCGATTGGCACGGCCTCGATATTTCGGTTGTCCAACAGGATTTGGCCATCCGTGGCTGTCTCAAGCCCCATCAACACCTTGGCGAAGGTGGACTTGCCGCAGCCGGATTCACCCACGATGGCCAGCGTCTCAGACTCATGCGCCTCGAAACTGAGCGTTTCGTTGGCTTTGACCACCTTGGTCTCGCCACCGCCGAACAGGGCATTCGCGGCCACCTCATAGTATTTCTTGAGGTTGTCCATCTTCAGCACGGTGCGGCCGATTTCGCCTTTTTCTTTCTGCTCACCCACGGTGATCGGAGCGTTCCAGTCGATCTCCTTGAACTTCAGACATCGCGTGTGGTGGCGGTCATTGCCCGGCACCGGCTCCATCAGAATGTTCTGAGCATCACAACGACCTTCTTCGAAATAGTCGCAGCGCGGGCCAAAGTTACAGCCAGGCGGACGTTCGTGGGGCAGGGGAAAGTTCCCCGGAATGGCCACCAGCGGGCGCGCGTTCTTGTCCGCCCCTGGCAGAGGGATCGAGCGGAACAGCGCCTGGGTATAGGGGTGCTGCATCTCGTCGAACACATCGTGGATCGAGCCGCGCTCGACCGCCTCACCCGAATACATCACACACAGTCGGTCGCAGGTTTCCAGAACCAGCCCGAGGTTGTGTGAGATAAACAGCATCGACGTGCCGTATTTCTTGCCCAGATCCTTAACCAGTTCGACCACGGCGGCCTCAACCGTCACGTCCAGAGCAGTGGTCGGTTCGTCCAGGATCAACAGCGCCGGTTTTGACATTAGCGCCATCGCGATGACAATCCGCTGCTGCTGGCCGCCCGACAACTGGTGTGGGAACGAATTCAACATCCGCTCGGGGTCGGGCAGGCGGACGTCGGTGACCACTTCCAGCGCGCGGGCATAAGCCTCGTCCTTGCTGACGCCCTCGTGGATCATCGGCACTTCCATCAACTGCTTGCCGATCTTCATCGCAGGGTTCAGTGAGGCCATCGGCTCCTGATAGATCATCGCGATTTCGTTGCCGCGAATGTCGCGCAACTCTTCGGTGGTCATTTCCGAAAGGTCGCGGCCCTTGAACTTGATCGAGCCACCAACGATGCGGCCGTTCTTGCCAAGGTCTTGCATGACCCCCAAGGCCACGGTGGACTTGCCACAGCCGGACTCGCCCACCAATCCGACGGCTTCGCCGGGCTGAACACTGACCGAGAAATCCATCACGGCAGGGATTTCCCTCAGACGGGTGAAAAACGAAATCGAGAGCTTGTCGATCTCTAGAATAGGCCCGTCATAATCCGCCAGTTTGTTCATCTGTGTTTCTCCTTGCGAGAGTCAGGGGCGTCCCCGTCATCTGGCTAAAAATATCTCGGGGGTCCGGGGGCAGAGCCCCCGGCCGCGATCACATCAGTCTTTCAGACTTTCTTCGCGCAGACCGTCAGCCAGCAGGTTCAAACCAAGAACCAGTGACAACAGCGCCAGCGCGGGCGGCAGGGCCGGGTGCAGATAGATCGACAATAGCTTGCGCCCCTCGTTGATCGTCGAACCCCAATCCGGGCTTTCCGGCGGCAGTCCAAGGCCAAAGAAGCCCAAGGTTCCCAAAAGGATGGTGGTGTAGCCAATCCGCAGACAGAAATCGACGATCAGCGGACCACGGGCGTTGGGGAGGATCTCCCACAGCATGATGTACCATGGGCCCTCACCACGGGTCTGCGCCGCAGCCACGTAGTCACGCGTTTTGATGTCCAACGCCAGGCCACGGACGATACGGAACACAGTAGGCGAGTTCACGAATACCACCGAGACGAACACCACAAGGATGCCTCCGGGGATGTCGAACAGATCCAGATAGGTCGGCAGACCCCAGATTCCGTAAGTGTCGGTATTGATGATGTAGCCACCGGTCGAGATCAGCGACAGGTACAGCCACAACGCGATGCCCAATACTCCGATCAACAGCGGGGTGCGGAAGCTCGGCCTTGTGTAAAAGCGCGAGTTCAGCAGGACCGCGAGGAACAGGATCGGGAACACAAACAACACCGCCGCCATGTAGTTCGGCACTCCGGTCGCCACGATTTCCGGCGTGACCAGCAGATAGAACAGCAAGATCACCGGGAAGGCGAGGATCAGGTTGGCGAGGAACGACAGGAAGGTGTCCAGACGACCGCCATAGAACCCGGCGGGCAGGCCCAGAGTGATCCCGACCATGAAGGCAAACATGGTCGCAAGCGGAGCAATCTGCACCACGATCCATGCGCCCTTGACCATACGGCTGAACACATCGCGGGCGAGGTTGTCGCCGCCCAGCAGGTACCAGGCATATTCACCCTCACCGACAGAAGGCAGCGGCGTTCCGGGGACCTTGTTCTTCATGCCCGACACCTGATCCAGAGGGTCATGGGTGATGATCAGGTCCATGGCGCCGAAGATGCCGGTAAAGACCCAGAACATCACAAGGCCAAAGCCGATCATACCAATGGGGCTGTCGAACAGTTTGCCGTACAGGCCCAGCTTGCGTTTGAATGCAATCGACATGGCAAACAGGATGACCAGCGACAGCCAGACAGGCAGGAACTGCTGTGAGATCGCGCCGATGATGCCCGCGCTGGTGCCCATGAGGATGCCCAGCACGATATAGGCCAAGGCCAGCGCAACACAGGCCGCAAAGCTGTATCGCAGCGCCTTCTGCGTCAGTCCGCGCAGCCCCGAGCCTGAGCTGATCGTACCATCGACATTCACGCTGACCGGGGTTTCCGGCAGCACGATACTGCCGAGGATCCAGACAACGAGCGATACCAGAAGAGCCGCAATCGCGATCATCAGCAACGGGTTCAGGAGGGCGATAGAGCCGGTCCAGGTAAGTGGTTCCATGATCTATCCCTCCTTACGAAATACGGATGCGCGGGTTGAGGTAGACATAGCCGATATCCGAGATCAGCTGCGTCACCAGCACCACAAAGACCGACACGACCGAGATCGCCAGCAGCAGCTGAATGTCGTTGTTGCCCGCCGCCTGAACCAGCGCCCAGCCAAAGCCCTTGTAGTTGAACAGGGTCTCGACGATCACGACGCCGTTCAGCAGCCAGGGGAACTGCAGCATGATGACGGTAAAGGGCGCGATCAGCGCGTTGCGCAGCGCGTGTTTCATCACGATGTTCGAGAAGGACACACCTTTCAGGCGCGCGGTTCGGATATATTGCGCCGTCATCACCTCGGTCATCGAAGCACGGGTCATTCGGGCGATATAGCCCATCCCATAAAGCGCAATGGTCAAAACCGGCAGGAAGAAGTTCTCAAAAGTTGGGTTCTCCATCGCCTGTGTTGCCGTGCCTTTGAACCATTTCAAGCCCACGGCGGATGAGGTGAAGATGGCGATGAAAATCACGCCCGACACATATTCCGGTGTCGCCGTGGTGGTGATCGCAAAGGTCGACAGGGTCCGGTCGGTGGCCGAACCTTCCTTCATTCCAGCCAGAACGCCAAGGATCAGTGCCGAAGGGACCATCAGCAACATCACCCAGAACATCAGCCTGCCGGTCAAGCCCAGACGGGTTCCAACAACGGTCGACACTTCCTGTTTGAAAACAGTGGAGTAGCCCCAATACCCTTGCAGGATGCCGCAGAACCTGGGGGCATCTTCTGCGGACTGACCCGGCAAAATACATCTGCCCAGAACCGTGCCGTCCTCATTCGTGTGCCGATAGGACGGAAGAACGCCCAGCCATTCGCCGTATTTGACCGGCATCGGCTGAAGATACCCGTTCTTTTCCAGATAGCTTTCAACCTGCTCATCCGACATCCGGAAATTGCCCTGCGTTTTCGCGAGCTTTTCAAGGTTCGGATATAGGTTTGTAAGGAAAAAGACTAAGAATGTCAGACATAATGCTGTCATGAGCATGATGCCGACACGCTTTAGAATGAAAAGTCCCATATTGGCCCCTGTTGGTAGGCTAGCGCCAAGGCCGTTCGGCCCCACGCGTTGCTGTTTTTTTTGTCGCCGCGTTCAGGACGAAAAGGCCGCGCCGTTGTGGCGCGGCCTGCTCAGGTTTCGGCTTAGCCCATGACGCCGAATTTATAGATCTGGGGCAGGTCGGCGATGTGCTTTTCGACACCCACCAGATTGTCGCGGTGGTGACGCATCGCGGTGCGCCAATAGGGCTGGATCACCACACCCTCGTCGATCATGATCGCCTGCAGCTTGCCCATCACTTCGCGACGCTTGTCCACGTCGGAGATCGAGTTCGCCTCGGCCAGCAGGGTATCGAACTCAGCGTTCGCGAAGCCGGACTCGTTCCACGCAACACCCGACTTGTAGGCCAGCGCAAGGATCTGCGTGCCCAGCGGACGGTGGTTCCAGTTGGTCGACGAATAGGCGTATTTGGTCCAGTCGTTCCAGAAGGTCGAACCGGGCAGAACCGTGTGCTTGGCTTTGATGCCCGCGTCGTTCAACTGGGCAACAACTGCCGCTGTGGTGTTGCGGCGCCAGTCGTCGTCGATGGATTGAACTTCGTGCTCGAAGTCGCCCATGCCGGCCTCGTCCATAAGCGCCTTGGCAGCGGCCGGGTCGTATGGGATGCGGACGACAGAAGAGTCGTGTTCGGGGTGCATCGGGCCGACATGGCTGTTTTCGGCAACAATGCCGTAACCGGACATGCCAAGCTCCAGGCAGACCGCGTTGTCGACGGCCATGGCAAGCGCCTGACGTACACGTTTGTCGCCATAGATCTTGTTGCCGTTGGCATCTTCCGCCAACTGGTTCGGACGGATGACGATGGTAAAGCCCGATGGGATTTCGGACCGGGTCAGGCCGATGCCGTCGAAGATGTCGACGAATTCGCCAACCGACTCCCAGTTCATGTCGATCTCTTCCGCCTCGTAGGCGGCCAGGAACGCGGCGGGGTCGGTGCCGTAGTCGATAAACTCGATCCGGTCGACATAACCACCCTTGCCAGCGGCATAGCCCCACCATTCAAAGTCTTCGTTGCGCACCAGAACGCCTTTGACGCCAACCTCGTGGCTTTCCGGCAGCATGAAGCCGGTGCCGATGGGATTGGCCAGCATGTTAGCCGGGTCGTGGCTGCTGTGAACGATGGCACCCGGATAGTCCGCCATACCAGGAATGATGGTGATATCGGGCGACTGGCAGACCAGCTTGACCGTGTGCGCATCGACAACCGTGATGGCGCCGTCTGCGGCCTTCTGGGTTTCAGGATCGATCAACGACGCCATGCGCGACGCCATCGAGTTGCCTTCAACCGATTGGTCGCACCACATCTCGATGTTGCGGGCGACATCTTCTGCGGTGAAGTCGTCACCGTTGTTCCACTTCACGCCCTGGCGAACATTCAGAGTGTATTCGGTGGCATTGTCGTTGGCTTCCCAGCTTTCCAGCAGCATGGGCTGGAACGAGCCGTCATTGTTGTACTCGACCAGATATTCCAGCCAGCCAGCGGTGAAGGTGGCGATCTGTGTCCAGTCAAAGGTCCGCGGATCTTTCAGCGCGCGCACTTCCATCTGATAGCGGATGGTACCGCCCCGCGGGGGCTCTTGCGCCGCAGCAGGTGATTGCAGGCCGATCATCCCGTAGGCCGCTGGCACGGCAACACCCAGCGCGGTGGCGCGGGCCAGGAATTCTCGCCGGTTCAGTTTGCCGTCCCGATACTCCTGAGCGTGCATTTCTGCGGCCCAGTGAGTCGGTGCTCCGGTGATGGTTTGGTTTTTCATTAATGTCTCTCCCTGATGACATGTATTGTTTTGAAGAAGTCTGGAACCGCTCGAACCGGTCAGTTTCCGGCAGCAGGTTCTCGGATTGTCTGAGTTCTTGGTGTCCCCATGACACCATTCGGCCCCAGAAATCTGATGAGGTCAATGTTCGAAATCGTCATCTATTGCACAAAAACGACATCAACGAAGGTTGTTTACCGTCGCGGCAGGTTTGGTCCGGGGTGAAACCGCCAATGTATACTGTCGTAAACTGGAAATTCCGCTTTTGGCGGGGAATCGTTCAAAAATACATCTTAAGAAAATTGTGTATCATTTTGAGAAGTCGATCTGTTTCCATTTTTTCATGCGCGCGCGGAACCAGGTACGTTGGCGCTTGGCGAACTGACGGGTCGAGATTGTCGCACGCTCGCGGGCGACATCCAAAGTCATCCTGCCGTCCAGATAGGCCATCAACTCGGGAACGCCGATGGCCTTGAAGGCAGGCAACGATGGATCATAGAGGTCGCGCATCGCCTCGACCTCTTGCAAGGCGCCGGTATCTAGCATCTGGTCGAACCGCCGGGTGATGCGATCCAGCAGCCATTCCTTGTCCACATCAAAGACGATCGGGACCGTGTCAGACAGGTCCAGAACCGGAGGCGGGGTGTCGGCCTGCCAGTCGCTCAGGCTGCGCCCGGTGGCCTGTTGCACTTCCCAGGCGCGCTGAACGCGAGCACGGTTTTGTGTGTCGATCCGGTTCAGTGTTTTTTCGTCGATACCAGCGATCAGTGAGGACAGGTCCATCTGATCTGCCTCAGCCCGAACTTCGGGTGGCGTGGCAGGGATGTCGGCCATCCCTTCAGTCAGGGCCGAAAAATAAAGGCCGGTGCCACCGACGATGATCGGACGCTGGCCCCCGGACAGCAGCGGTGTCACCTCACGCAGCCAGTGTCCGGTTGAGTACTCCTGATCATGGGCGATGTGACCATACAGCAGATGCGGCGCACGGGATTCTTCTTCAACCGAAGGACGCGCCGAAATCACCCGCCAGCAATCATAGACCTGGCTGGCGTCCGCATTCACGATCACACCGCCATAGGTTTCGGCGATCTGCAAGGCCAGCGCCGATTTTCCCGAGGCTGTCGGTCCCGCGATCAGCACAGGCTGATCCTCATTAATCGGGGGCAGACGGTCCCAAATCTGCGAACTTTCGTTATTGGCCATCCGGGTACGCCCCAATCCTCACCATCCGCATTGAACCTGCGGAGTTTTTGCTTCATTTTGCGCCGGAAATTAACCCCGTGCCAGCCCGGAGCGCAACATGAGCCTGACCGAAACACTCGAAACAACCGAGACCCCAAAAGCGAAGTACAATCGCGTGATGCTAAAAATCTCTGGCGAAGCGCTGATGGGGGATCAGGGTTTTGGCCTGCACCCGCCCACCGTCCAGCGCATCGCGCAAGAGGTCAAGTCGGTGCACGATCTGGGTGTTGAAATCTGCATGGTGATCGGCGGCGGCAACATCTTCCGCGGCCTCAGCGGCTCGGCACAGGGGATGGAGCGCACAACCGCCGACTACATGGGGATGCTGGCAACGGTGATGAACGCGCTGGGGATGCAGTCGGCACTGGAAGAGATCGGCGTCTTCACCCGTGTCATCTCGGCCATTCGCATGGATGAAGTGTGTGAGCCCTACATCCGCCGCCGCGCCGTTAGGCACCTTGAAAAAAAGCGGGTCTGCATCTTTGCCGCTGGAACGGGCAACCCGTATTTCACCACGGACACGGCAGCGACCCTGCGCGCCAACGAAATGGCCTGCGAGGCGATTTTCATGGGCAAGAACGGCGTTGATGGCGTCTACGACAAGGACCCGAAGGTTCACGCCGACGCGGTACGTTATGACACGGTCACCTATGATGACGTTCTGGCCAAACGGCTGCGTGTCATGGACGCTTCGGCCATTGCGCTGGCGCGGGACAACAACCTGCCGCTGATCGTCTTTGGATTGGATGAACCCGGCGGGTTCCGCGGCATCCTGGCGGGTGAGGGGACCTACACCAAGGTTCAGGGCTAATTCCGACGAACCGAATGCTCAGGCCGGGTCGACAGCCCGGCCTTTTTTTGTCTGCGAAGGTCCAGGCTTTTGGAGCAAATTCTCATTAAATTCACGTGTCGGTTTTTGTGATTTTTGTCGCTTTTTAGCGATAGGTGGTCTTCTCAGCCAACCCGTTTCGGCGCGGGATATTGAAAGTCCTGAGCACCGAATATGGGAAGGAAGAGAAACTATGTCAGACAACACGGAGACTGACTATGAAGTCGGTCAGGACAACGTCCAGATTATGGGGCTGGACGTTCACAATCCGGTCTTTGCTGTTTCGGGGCTCACCATCATTGCATTCGTGTTTTTCTCGCTCGTGTTCCGCGAGCAGGCGGCCGAATTCTTTGGGTGGCTTCGACCGGCACTGACCAGCCAGTTCGACTGGGTGTTCATGATCGCAGCCAACATCTTTGTGGTGTTTTCGCTTTTGCTGATCGTCACGCCTTATGGCTCGATCCGCTTGGGCGGCGACGATGCCAAACCGGATTACAGTTATGCCGGTTGGTTCTCGATGCTGTTTGCTGCGGGCATGGGCATCGGCTTGGTATTTTGGGGTGTGGCTGAGCCGATCTCGCACTACGGATCATCCATTGGCGGCGTCGCTGTCGGTGAAGATGGTGTGCGCACCGACTGGGCGCCGTTGGGGGCCGGGCTGGAAGACCCGGAAGCCTCGAAAAAGCTGGCAATGGCTGCGACCATCTTCCATTGGGGTATGCACCCCTGGGCCGTTTATGCCGTCGTGGCGCTGGCATTGGCGTTTTTCAGCTTTAACCGGGGTCTGCCGCTGACCATGCGGTCGGTGTTCTACCCGCTGTTTGGTGAGGCGACCTGGGGTCCGCTGGGGCACATCATTGACGTTCTGGCCGTATTTGCCACCATCTTCGGTCTGGCGACCTCGCTGGGTCTGGGGGCGACGCAGGCGCTGGCTGGTCTGAACTATCTGTTTGATGTTCCGATCACGGACGGCATGAAAGTGCTGTTGATCGGGTTGATCACTGTGTTTGCTCTGATCTCGGTTGTTGCCGGCCTCGACAAAGGGGTCAAGCGTCTGTCCGAGGCCAACATGATCCTGGCCGCGGCTTTGCTGTTACTGGTGCTGATCGTCGGCCCGACCGTCGCAATTCTGACCGGCTTTTTCGACAGCATGATCGAGTACTTCATCGCGTTGCCCGCCCTGTCGAACTGGGTCGGTCGTGAAGACACCAACTTCATGCAGGGCTGGACCACGTTCTACTGGGCCTGGTGGATTTCCTGGTCGCCGTTCGTTGGCATGTTCATCGCCCGCATTTCGCGCGGCCGTACCGTGCGCGAATTCGTGATCTGCGTGATCCTGATCCCGACCGTTGTTGGTGCGCTGTGGATGAGCGTTTTCGGTGGCGCGGCGCTGGATCAGGTGATGTCCGGTTCGGGGCAGGGCCTGTCGGATGCGGCGCTTGAGCTGAAGATGTTCAAGATGTTTGAAGCTTTCCCGATGACCGGTCTGCTGTCCTTTGTCGGCATCATCCTGGTTGTCGTGTTCTTCGTGACCAGCTCGGACTCGGGCTCGCTAGTGATCGATACGATTACGGCTGGCGGCAAGACCGATGCCCCTACGGCGCAGCGCGTGTTCTGGTGCATTCTGGAAGGTGCGATTGCTGTTGTGCTGTTGCTAGGCGGTGGGCTTGGTGCCTTGCAGGCCGCCGCGATTGCAACCGGCTTTCCGTTTGCGATCGTGCTTGTGCTGATGTGCGTATCGATCTTCATCGGTCTGGCGAACGAAAAACGCCGCCGCTGAGTTCAACTTCACTACGAAAAGCCCCGGCCATGCGTCGGGGCTTTTTTCTATTGGGCTGGGTTGACCGATGTCCTCGCCCTTGTCTAAGTATCCGCGTCCTTCGGGTGGCCCGTTCTGCCCGGAAAGACTGCCCCTGCCTTTGGTTTCGACCGAGGGCTGTGGTTGGGCTGGAAGACCTGCCGTGATTTCCGAGTTGTCCGAAATCATGCGCGGGCATCGTATCGGAACAAGCTGCATGAATGAGGAGAGGTGTGCCATGAGCACTCTGGATATCAATTTCGTTCGGGATCAGTTCCCGGCTTTTTCCGAGCCCAGCCTGCAAGGGCAGGCGTTCTTTGAAAACGCGGGCGGATCATACACTTGCAAACCGGTGCTGGACCGGCTGACCCGTTATTACACGCAGCGCAAGGTACAGCCCTATGGCCCCTATGACGCCAGCCGTCTGGCGGGCGAAGAGATGGACGAGGCCCGCGCACGCATGGCCGCGATACTGGGCGTGGATACCGACGAGCTCAGCTTTGGGCCTTCGACCACGCAAAACACCTATGTCCTTGCGCAGGCGTTTCGTCAGTGGATGAAACCCGGTGATGCCATCGTGGTGACCAATCAGGATCACGAGGCCAATTCCGGCCCGTGGCGGCGTTTGGCCGAAGACGGCATCGAAATCCGCGAATGGCAGATTGATCCGGAAACCGGATCGCTGAACCCGCAGGATCTGGAAAACATGCTGGACGAAAAGGTCCGTCTGGTCTGCTTTCCGCACTGTTCCAATGTGATCGGAGAGATCAACCCGGTGACCGAAATCACCTCGATCGCCCATGCGGCCGGTGCGTTCGTCTGTGTTGACGGTGTTTCATACGCGCCGCACGGGTTTCCGAATGTCGGCCATATGGGTCCGGATATCTACCTGTTCTCGGCCTATAAAACCTATGGACCGCATCAGGGGTGCATGGTGATCCGGCGCGCGTTGGGAGAGCTGCTACCCAATCAGGCGCATTTTTTCAACGGCGACGTGCTGTACAAGCGGTTTACCCCCGCCGGGCCAGATCATGCCCAAATCGCGGCCAGTGCGGGCATGGCGGACTATGTCGATCTGCTGTGCGATCACCATAACGGCCCCGAAGGCGATGCGACCCAACGCGGAGCTTTCGTGCATGACCTGATGCGCGGGCAAGAGGTGGCCTTGCTGCAGCCGGTGCTGGATGCGGTCAAGGATCGCAATGCCGTGCGTCTGATTGGTACATCGGATGCGGCACGCCGCGCGCCGACCGTTGCGCTGGCCCTGAACCGGAATGCAGAGGCAGTTGCGGCCGAGCTTGTCAGCCACGGGATCATGGCGGGTGGTGGTGACTTCTACGCCGTACGCCCGCTGACTGCGATGGGGGTCGATCTGGATCAGGGCGTGCTGCGGGTCAGCTTCACGCACTATACCTCGCAACAAGAAATTGATCAGTTATTGAACGCACTTGACGCTGTTTTGTGATCCGGTTTCCGTTCGGCTTCGTAATGCGAAGAAAACAACCGGGCGGTCATGGAAAACACTCAATCTCCGATCATCATGTGGTTCCGACGGGACTTGCGCCTGTCGGACCATCCCGCGTTAAGCGCGGCGGTCCGGACCGGACGTCCAGTGATCCCGGTCTTTATTCTGGACGACTTGGCCGAGGCGTTGGGCGCGGCACCAAAGTGGCGGCTTGGGCTTGGGTTAAAGGTCTTTGCGCAGTCCCTTGAAAGGGCCGGCAGTCGCCTGATCCTGCGGCGCGGAGACGCCCTGACAGCATTGCAGAACCTGATCGCGGACACTGGTGCCACGACCGTGTATTGGTCAAGGGCCTATGATCCGGATGCCATTTCGCGGGATACCCGTATCAAGGCAGCTCTGACCAGAGAGGACGTAGAAACCACGTCTTTTGAAGGTCACCTTTTGTTCGAACCATGGACCGTAGCCACCAAGACCGGTCAGCCTTTTCGTGTGTTCACTCCGATGTGGCGGGCAGTTCAGGGCCGGGACGTCGCCGCGCCCGAGGTCGCGCCATCAGCGATCCCCGCACCGCAACATTGGCCGGTTTCCGATGACTTGGCAGAATGGAAGCTGGGCGTGGCAATGAACAGAGGTGCCGCGATTGTCGCGCCATATGTACAGCCCGGTGAAAGTGCGGCTTTTGATGCTATGCACGGGTTTTTGGACCGAATCTCAGGCTATTCTGCGGATCGGGACCGTCTCGATCTGGATGGCACATCGGATTTGTCCGAATACCTGTCTTTGGGAGAGATAGGCCCGCGCAGCGTCTGGCACGCGGTCCAGCGCGCCGCAATGACGGGCGCGCAGGGTACCGAGGCTTATCTGCGCCAACTGGTCTGGCGCGAGTTTGCCTATCATCTCATGTTCCATACGCCGCACTTGCTGACCGAAAACTGGAAGCCGGAATGGGACGCATTCCCGTGGAATACCGATGCCAGCCACCCCGACGTTGTCGCATGGCAGCAGGGCCGTACTGGTATTCCGGCGGTGGATGCCGGTTTACGTCAAATGTACGTGACCGGTCGTATGCACAATCGCGCCCGCATGATCGTGGCCAGCTATCTGACCAAGCATCTGATGACACACTGGAAAATCGGTATGGACTGGTTCGCGGAGTGCCTGATCGACAGGGACCCGGCAGCAAATGCGATGGGTTGGCAGTGGGTTGCAGGGTCGGGGCCTGACGCCGCGCCGTTCTTTCGGATTTTCAACCCGCTGACGCAACAGGAAAAATTCGATCCCGACGGAACTTACCTGAACCGGTGGATCGCCGAAGGGCAGGCCGCACCTTCGGTCACGGCACTGTCCTATTTCGAGGCAGTGCCGCGATCATGGGCGTTGGACCCTGCCTCTGCTTACCCGGAACCCGTGGTCAATCTTGCCGCTGGCCGGGCGCGGGCTTTGGTGGCCTATGAAGGCCGAAAAACCGGGTAAGGAACTGAAAACTTGCCAGAAACACAAACTCGGCCTAGCTTTGAACCAAGGCCGCACAGGGGAGAGCGGATGATCCTGACGACAACCGAAGGGCAGAAAGACCTGCCCAGATACTTTGCTCAAGTCTTCAAGATGCTGAACCGGATGGAGTCCGGTCGGATGGACATCGCCTTGCCTGATGGCCGGATTTTTCGGTCCGAAGGGGCCAAACCCGGGCCGGTCGCCCGAGTTGATATCCACGACCCGGACGTCTTTGCGCGATTGATCCGTGAGGGCGAGTTGGGCTTTTCCGATGCCTATCTGGAGGGCGATTGGAGTACCCCGGATCTACGATCCTTCATGGATCTGGTGCATCTGGGCACTGAGACCGTGTATGACGATTTCACCGGCATGTTCCTTGTGCAGGCATACGAACGCCTGCGTTTTTGGCTGCACCGAAACCATCGGCGGCAGGCCAAGAAAAACATCTCGTATCACTACGATCTCGGAAATGATTTCTACGGATTGTGGCTGGATGACACCATGACCTATTCCAGCGCCCTGTTCGAGACAGGACAGGAAAGTCTGGAAAAAGCACAGACCGCGAAATACGCCAGTCTGGTCGATGAAATGGGCGCAAAGCCCGGGGATCACATCCTTGAGATAGGTTGCGGCTGGGGTGGTTTCGCCGAATATGCCGCGAAAGAGCGTGGCCTACGGGTCACAGGTCTGACGATCAGTCAGGAACAGTTGAGCTTTGCGAGGCAGAGGATTGAAAAAGCAGGGCTTTCCGACCTTGTTGAGTTCAAATTGCAGGACTACCGCGATGAACGGGGTCTGTATGACGGGATCGCCTCGATCGAGATGTTCGAGGCCGTCGGGCAGAAATACTGGCCGGTCTACTTCGAGACTGTACGTGAGCGCCTGAAACCCGGTGCTCAGGCGACGTTGCAAATCATTACCGTCGCGGATCATCGGTGGGACATCTACAAGAATGGTGTTGATTTCATTCAGAAATATATCTTCCCCGGCGGAATGCTCCCGACGCCCTCGATTCTGAAACAACAGGTTTCAGAGGCGGGGCTGAACGTGGTGAAATCTCGGGAATTCGGCAAAAGCTATGATCTGACCCTGCGTCGTTGGTACGACACGTTCAACGACAAATGGGACGAAATTGCCGAAATGGGGTTTGATGAGCGTTTCCGCCGCATGTGGAACTATTATTTGACCGCATGTGGCGCAGCCTTTGACACTGGTAACTGCGATGTGACACAGATCACTATAGCAAAACCCAGTTAACAAACGGAAATACCGAATGCCCAGTGCTCCGCGTCTCGTTGCTGCAATTTGTCTTTTGGTCGTGGCCTTTCTCGTATCGGGCATGATCATCGACAACGGCGAAGAGGGTAAGGACTACGGTGCGTTCACGACAGTCAACATGATCATCGGCCTGGTATGCGGGTGGATGATCATGGGCAAACGGGTCGGCCGGGGTTGGACCGGAGCGGTCAATAACGGGCTTACGGGTATGGCTGCGCTAGTGTTCTGGGGTCTTTTTGTTCAGGGCTGCAATGAGATGATCCGGCTGGCCATGCGTCACCGGTATGATGGACCTTTCGACGCGCTGATCTCTATTTTCAAGATCGGGATCGAATACAGCCAATTTTTGCTGGCGCCGGAAATTCTGTGGACTTTGGCGATCGGAGCACTTATCGCCGGGCTAGCAACCGAAGAAGCCGGCCGTCGCTGGCGGTAACCTTCTGGAATTCAGCGCGAGTTTCAATCAAGTGCCCGATTTGTTCTTTTACGGCACGCTCAGGCATCAGCCGCTGCTAGAGCTTGTGCTTGGCCGACCTTTGTCCCAATTGACTGTGTCCCAGGCTGTGCTGCCGGATCATGCGGTTTATGCTGTGGCGGGGCAGGCTTTCCCGATGATCGTGCCGGAAAAAGGCAGCAAGGCCGAAGGTCTGCTGGTGCAGGGCTTTACACCAGAGGATCTGAAAAGGCTGGCCTACTACGAAGGTGGGTTTGACTATGATCTCAGCCCGCAAAGCGTGCAGCTTGCCGACGGATCAAGTGCTGCTGCCAGCGTGTTCTTTCCTGAACCGGGCCTCTGGACGCCGGACGGGCCGTGGTCGTTGCAGGGTTGGGTCGATGAATGGGCCGAGGTGACCTTGCTGGCTGCACAGGAAGAGCTTGCCTACTATGGCAGGGTCGATGCGACCACGATTGCCCGCAACTTCGCGCCGATCCGCACCCGCGCCTGGGCCCGGCTGGCCGCGCGCAAAAGGCGGACAGGCGATCCACGCGACACGACCAAAGATGTCATCGTCCAAAGCCACCGGCGCGCCTATGTGAACTATTTCGGATTGGAAGAGCTTGAGGTCCAGCACCGCCAGCACGACGGGACAATGGGGCCTGTTTCGCATCGCAGCGGGCTGATGCAGGGGGCCGCCGTAGTAGTTCTGCCCTATGATCCGGTTCGTGATGCGGTTCTGCTGGTCGAACAATTCCGCGCGCCCGTGTTTCTGATCGACGATCCCGAACCGTGGATGTGGGAACCGGTGGCTGGCATGATCGACCCTGGAGAAACCCCGGAACAGGCCGCCTATCGTGAAGCGCAGGAAGAGGCGCAGGTAACACTGGATACATTGGAATACGCTGGCGGGGCCTATTCCTCGAGCGGATCGTCGACCGAGTATATTTACCTTTATGTCGGGCTGGGTGGCCTGACCCGGACCATCGACAATGGCGGGTTGGCCTCGGAAGGGGAAGATATCCGCACGCAAATCCTGCCTTATGACACCTTCATGCAGAAGGTGGATAACAATGAATTCAAGGATTTGCCCCTGCTGTCGCTGGCCAACTGGCTGGCCCGGCATCGCGACCGCTTGCGGGGGTAAGGATCGCCGCTTGTGGTTGTCGCACGGCATCTGTAAATCTTCGTTGATACGTAATGATATGAGGGCGCCATGCGCATTGCACGAGACCTTGCCGACGCAGTCGGGAAAACACCGCTGATCCGGCTGAAGCGCATCAGTGAAGAGACCGGGTGCGAGATTCTCGGCAAGGCCGAGTTCATGAATCCGGGCCAATCGGTCAAGGATCGCGCGGCGTTGTACATCATCCGTGATGCCATCGCGCGCGGTGATCTCAAACCCGGCGGCACCATTGTCGAGGGCACGGCGGGCAATACCGGCATCGGTTTGGCGCTGGTCGGCGCGTCGATGGGGTTCAAGACCGTGATCGTGATCCCGGAAACCCAGTCCGAAGAAAAGAAAGATATGCTGCGCCTGGCAGGCGCGCAACTGGTGCAGGTTCCGGCCGCGCCGTACCGTAACCCTAACAATTTCGTGCATTACTCGCGCCGTCTGGCCGAAGAACTGGCGCAGACCGAGCCCAATGGCGCGATCTGGGCGAACCAGTTCGACAACGTCGCCAACCGGCAGGCTCATGTCGAAACCACCGGCCCGGAAATCTGGGAACAGACCGGTGGCAAGGTTGATGGCTTTGTCAGTGCTGTGGGCTCGGGCGGGACGCTGGCAGGTGTGGCCGACGCGTTGCAGCCCAAGGGCGTCAAGATCGCTCTGGTCGATCCGATGGGGGCGGGGCTCTATTCCTATTACACCACCGGTGAGATCGCGATGGAGGGTAGCTCGATCGCCGAAGGAATCGGCCAGGTGCGGATCACCAAGAACCTCGAAGGGTTCAAGCCCGACTACGCTTATCAGATGACCGACAACGAGGCGCTGCCCTATATCTTTGACCTGCTACGCGAGGAAGGTCTGGTCATGGGCGGTTCGACGGCGATCAACATGGCGGGCGCTGTGCGTCTGGCCAAGGATCTGGGACCGGGCCACACTATCGTGACGATCCTGTGCGACTATGGCACGCGCTATCAATCCAAACTGTTCAACCCCGAATTCCTGCGTGAAAAGGAACTGCCGGTGCCGGATTGGATGACCGAAGCTCCGCGCAGCATTCCCGGCGTGTTCGAGGACGTATGATGCTGCGGCAGGTCCGCCTGTTTCTAGCGCTCTTTCTGGTTTGCTTTGCCATGCTGGGCGGCCCCGTTGCCGCCGAGCTGACCGATCAGCAAAGCGAGTACTACCAGAAATGGCTTGCAACGGCGGACCGTGCCGAGACCGAGATCGAAGCCGACAGGACCTCAAACGCCGCGCTTGAGAACCTGCGGTCCGAAATCCACAACTATCGCGAAGAATTCAATCAGGCGCGCAGCGCCAACACGGATCGTATCCAGACCCTGGATGCCCAGATCAAGGCCCTTGGTCCTGCGCCCGAAGGGGACGCAACCGAGCCCGAGGAAATCGCCCGGCTGCGCGCCCATCTGGAAGATCAACTGACCAGCCTTCAGGTTCCGCAGATCATCTCGGAAGAGGCATTCAGCCGCGCCAACGGTCTGATCAGCGAGATCGACCGGCTGTTGCGCGACAGGCAAAAGAAAGAGCTGCTTGAACGCGGGCCATCCCCGATGAACCCGGCATATTGGGGCCCGGCTTGGACCGACATCGTCGAAGCCGTACGGGGGCTGATCACTGAATCGGCACAAAACCTGAAGGCCAATATCGTACAGGACCGTCTGAGAGATCGTGGTCTGGGCATCCTCTTCCTGACCCTCGCAGCGGGTGTGTTGCTGTATTACGGGCGCTACTGGTCCGAGGCCGCAGGTGAATATCTGCGCAACCTTGGGGGCCGCGGCATTGGCGTCTGGTCGTTTTTGGTATCGCTGTTGCGCATTCTGCTGCCTTGGCTGGGCGTCTGGCTGCTGGTGCAGGCGGTCATCATGACTGGCCTTATGGGGCTGCGCGGCTCGTTGCTGATCCAGAACGTGCCGTCTTGGGCTGCCCTAATCTTTTACTACGACTGGATCGGGCGTCAGCTGTATCTGTCGCAGGCGGCCCAAGGCTTCAATCGCTTGTCCCGCAAGAATGTCACCGAGTTGCGGGTATATCTCGATATTCTGGCGGTTTTTCTGATCACTTATGAATTCGGGCTGCTGTTCGATCAGATCGAGAATATCTCGGACGCAACCCGAGCGGTCATCAGCTTTCCGGTGGTGGTTGGAACCGCTCTGATCTTGTTGCGCATTCGTCGTATTCGGACCAGTAGGCCCGAAACAGACGAAGCCGAGGCCAGTGAAAAGCCGCGCAGTGGCGGTCTGACACAGATCATGGAGTTCCTGCGCCGGGCTTTGTTCCTGCTGGGGATGGTTAGCCCTATCCTGGCGCTTGTCGGCTATACCAATGCGGCCGAGGCGATTGTTTTCCCGGCGGTAAAAACGCTTGTGCTGTTTGCGGCCTTGGCGATCTTCCATCGGTTCCTGACCTCGGTCTACGGCTGGCTCAGCGGGCAGGGCGATGCCGCGCGAGATTCGCTGTTTTCCGTGCTGACTGCGTTTGTTATCGCGATCTTGTCTCTGCCAATTCTGGCCCTTTACTGGGGCGCGCGGGAAACCGATCTGCTCGAGGTCTGGTCGCGCCTGTTGCTGGGTTTTGACATTGGCGGCGTCAGGATCTCGCCCAGCAACTTCTTTACCTTCGTCATTGTCTTTATCATCGGTTACGCGCTGACACGACTGTTGCAGAGCGGGCTGCGGAACTCGCTACTACCCAAGACAAGTATTGACCCCGGCGGGCAGAATGCAATTGCGGCGGGCACCGGCTATGTCGGGATTTTCCTGGCGGCCTTGGTTGCGATCATGATCGCAGGTTTTGACCTGTCGTCGCTGGCGATTGTTGCGGGTGCGTTGTCGGTCGGTATTGGCTTTGGATTGCAGACAATCGTCTCGAATTTCGTTTCGGGGATTATCCTTCTGGTCGAACGTCCGATCTCGAAGGGCGATTGGATCGATGTGAACGGGATGATGGGCTATGTGCGCGACATCTCGGTTCGGTCCACGCGGATTGAGACGTTTGACCGGACGGATGTGATCGTCCCGAACTCGGACCTGATTAGCGGCGTGGTCACCAACTACACCCGCGGCAACACCATTGGGCGGGTTATCGTACCGGTCGGGGTGGCCTATGGCACCGACACCCGCGTGGTCGAGAAAATCCTGGGCGAAGTGGCAAATTCGCACCCCATGGTTCTGGCGCATCCGGCCCCCAGCGTGGTGTTTCAGGGGTTCGGCGCGGATTCGCTGGATTTCGAGATTCGCGCCATTCTGCGTGACGTGAACTGGGTGCTGTCGGTGAAGTCTGACATGAACCACGAAATCAACCGCCGCTTTGTCGAAGAGGGGATCGAGATTCCGTTCGCACAACGCGATGTCTGGCTGCGCAACCCCGAGGCCTTGCAGGGTAAACCATCAGCACCGCAGCAGAATCCCGAGAGCGACGCAGTGCAACCGTCCTCAAATCAGCCATCCTCAGCGCCGGTCGAGATGACCGAGGCCGATCTGGGCGATGGGGACGGCGACGAGATCTGACTGTATGTGTGGCGGAACTGCGGAAGGTTGAAATTTCGCTTTAATCGCCCCTTGCAAATCCCCCGGCGATGGTCCAAATATCGCGCCCACGGAGAGGTGGCCGAGTGGTCGAAGGCGCACGCCTGGAAAGTGTGTAGGCGGGAAACCGTCTCCAGGGTTCGAATCCCTGTCTCTCCGCCATACCCCACATTTTTGCAGCGATTTAGCGAGCATCAGACCGAGCGGGTAATGCCGCCGTCGACGCGGATGTTCTGGCCGGTGATGTATGCGCCACCGGCCGAGGCCAGAAAGGCCACGGTGGCGGCGATCTCGTCATAGGCCTTGCCGTAACGCTCCATCGGGATGCGCGCTTTCCATTCCGGGTTTTCCGGCAGGCTGTCGATAAAGCCCGGAAGCACGTTGTTCATGCGCACATTGTCGGGGGCGTATTTGTCGGCAAACAGCTTGCTATAGGCCGCAAGCCCGGCACGCATCACGCCAGAGGTCGGGAACACCGGGTCCGGCTCGAACGCGGCAAAAGTCGAGATGTTGATGATCGTGCCGGACTTCTGCTCGATCATGATGGGCGCGACAATCCGCGTGGCGCGTACGGCGTTGAGGAAATAGACCTCCATCCCTTCGTGCCAGTCTGCGTCGCTGATTTCCAGAACCGGTGCGCGTGGGCCGTGGCCAGCCGAGTTCACCAGCACATCCACGCGGCCCCATTTGTCCATGACCGCATCCACAAGATGCTGCATGTCCGCACTGGACCGGTTGGTGCCGGTCGCGCCAATGCCGCCAAGCTCAGCCGCCAGAGCTTCGCCTTTGCCCGAAGACGACAGGATCGCGACGTTGAACCCATCGGCTGCCAGTCGGCGCGCGCTTTCTGCGCCCATACCGCTGCCACCGCCCATGATGATCGCAACTTTCTTATCAGCCATGTTTGCCCCCATTCAGCTGGTGTCCTTAATCTGTCATCAAAATGGGGCAGGGCGCGGCGTTTGACCAATCAGTAATTCTGTCTTAACTCTGTAGAATAACTATCGAGTAAGGCGCTTGGACCATGCGCAAACTGCCGCCTTTGAACGCGCTCAAGGCTTTTGAGGCCTCGGGGCGCCATCTGAATTTCAGCCGGGCCGCCGAGGAGCTTGGCGTGACGCAGGGTGCCGTCGCTCAACATGTGAGGTCGCTTGAAGAGTTATTGAAGATCAAACTCTTCGACCGAAAGCCCAGAGGCTTGTCCTTGACAGATGAGGGACGGAAATATCTTGCTCCGATCCGCCGTGCCTTTGACATGATGGCTGAGGCAACGGTCAATCTGTCGCCGCAGGACGCCGTAGTCACAATCAGCACGACACCGTCTTTTGCTACACGCTGGCTGGTGCCAAGGCTGGGGGCATTCGCGCAGGATCATCCTGATATCCGGTTGCGTCTGGATGCGTCAAACGCGCTGGCGAACTTTCAGACGGATGGGGTGGATATCGCGGTTCGGCAGGGGAAACCGCCATTTGGCCCCGGTCTGGTCGCCGAACCCTTGTTTGCAGCCGACCTGATCGCGGTGTGTCATCCTGATCTGACCCAAGGGGACAGCCCGATCCAATCGTCCGCAGATTTGCTAGACCATGTCTTGCTGGAAGATACGCATGGCCAATGGCCCCTGTTTCTCGAGGCCGCATTGGGAGAGGCACCGCCCGCCGGTTTGAAAACGATGGCGTTCAGCCAGACCTCTCTGGCCATCGATGCGGCTATTGCAGGGCAGGGTGTGGCGTTGGCCAATCGTGAATTTGTCGCGGATGACCTTCAAGCAAAGCGTCTGTGTCAGCCGGTCTCATTTTCGACCGAAGTGCAGGAGGGGTACCACCTTGTCACCCCGCGCGACCACAGAAAGCCACGGATTGTTGCCGCTGTTCGGGCGTGGCTTCTTGCCCAGGTCTGACGGCCTGAGCAAAGCCGGAACATCGGTATGGAAGCAACCCGACCAATGCCGCAGGAAGGGCGTATTGCTGCCATAACCCGGGTGCAAAATTGCAGCAAACAAGGCGCGGTGACACTCATGGCGGTTATTCGGGTCGAGTTATGTGTCGCAACGGTAACGACGCCCCGAAATTTCGCGCTGGCCAATTAGCGAAAGCCGATTGTTGGGATATCAAGAGCCGCAAGTACAAATGAAACAAATTGCACGAGCAGCCAGATCCGAAAGACCGCGACCTGATCGCGGGGCTTTGGACATATTCTCGGTCGGAGGTCCAATGTTACTGTCCGTTGTCGTTCCCTGCATGAACGAGGAGGCCTCGATCCCCATGCTGGTCGAGCGCTTGATCGCTGCAACCGAGGCTTGGCGGGGTGATACCGAGATTGTGCTGGTCGATGATGGATCGACCGATGACACCTGGAGCGCGATTTGCGCGCAGTGTGCAGAGCATTCCGCGATCCGGGGTTTGAAACTGTCGATGAACCGCGGACATCAGGTGGCTTTGACGGCTGGGCTGATGGCAGCCAAGGGCGAGCGGATCTTCATGCTCGACGCCGATTTGCAGGACCCGCCCGAGCTGTTGTCTGACATGATGGCAATGATGGATCGCGGCTATGACGTGGTTTACGGGCGCCGCAGTGAGCGGAAGGGCGAAAGCTGGTTCAAGAAGGTCACCGCCCACGGGTTCTACCGCGTGCTGAACCGGCTGTCCGATGTGCCGATCCCCAACGATACCGGCGATTTTCGTCTGGTGACCCGGCGGGCGCTGGACGCGGTTCTGCAAATGCCCGAGCGAGCGCGCTTCATTCGGGGGATGTTCGCGTGGGCCGGATTCCGGCAGATCGGCATCGAATATATCCGCGATCCGCGAGTGGCGGGCGAAACCAAATACCCGCTGTCCAAGATGATCCGGTTTGCCTTTGACGCAATGGCCAGTTTCTCGATCAAGCCGCTGCAAATCGCGACGCGGATGGCCTTTCTGACTTTGATCGTTGCCGCCTTGATGGGCGTCTACGTGTTTGGGTCTCTGATCCTCTATAACACCGTCGCTGGTTGGGCCTCGACCGTTCTGATCATCAGCTTTTTCTCGGGCATCCAGTTGCTGACACTGGGCATCATGGGGGAATATCTGGGCCGTCTTTATGTCGAGGCCAAGGGCCGACCGCTGTTCTTTGTGGACGAGCAAGCCGGAGACACTGTCGAACCCGTCGTTGAGAAAATTGCCAACCACCAATGACCGAACGCCGTCGCATATTCCGTTTTGCGGTCGTCGGGACCGGGGTGGCCGCCTATTACATGGTGGCTTATCTGGGTTTGCTGCACCTGTTGGGATCGCCCTGGATCGCGAACCTGCTGGCCTTTGGCTCTGCGATCCTGATCCAATATGTCGGTCAGACTGTTTGGACCTTTGGCAAACATCTTGCAGCCCCGGCCCAGTTCGGACGCTTCCTTTGCATGATCGGGGTCGGTCTGGTCGTGTCCTCTGCAATTACCGGGATCATCGGCCCGCGTCTGGGGCTGCCCGAGACCGTCTCGGCCGCTTCGGTCGTCGTGATCCTGCCGGTCCTCAACTTTGTGATCCTTCGTCTTTGGGTCTACCGCGAACAAAATTCAATCTAGAGATCAGCCATGTCGCATATCTATTCCAACGAGTTCTTTGACTATATCGACCAAGGCGCGCGGCGTTCGGCCAACAGCCTGATCCGGTGTCTGCAGTCGTGGGTCAAACCGGAAAGCGTGGTCGACTTCGGATGCGGGCGGGGGGTCTGGTTGTCTGAATGGTCGGCGGCGGGGTGTACGGATATCGCGGGCGTCGATGGTGACTATGTAGATCGCGAACGGCTGGCCATCCCGGCGGATGCCTTTTTCGGCAAGGACCTTGTCCAGCCAATCGATCTGGGGCGGCGGTTTGATCTGGCCCAATCGCTGGAGGTCGGAGAGCACCTACCGCATGAGGCCTCGGTCAGTCTGGTGCAAAGCCTGACGCACCATGCCGATCTGGTCCTGTTCTCGGCGGCCGTACCGGGGCAGGGTGGCGAGTTTCACATCAACGAACAACCGCTTTCGTTCTGGCAGGGCCTGTTCGCCGAGCGCGGATACACCGCCTATGACTGCCTGCGTCCGGAGTTGTTCGACGATGCAAGCATCGAGCCCTGGTATCGCTATAACTCGGTTCTCTATGCCAACGAAACCGGCACGGCCAAACTACCGCCCGAGGTGCTGAAGACCAAAACCGACGGGGTGCTGAAAGAGGTGGGCACCTTCGGTTGGAACCTGCGGAAGATGGTCGTGCGCCGCTTGCCGCGCACAACGGTCACTGCGATCGCACAGGCGCGGGCGTCGATCATTGCCCGTTCATACAGGGGGTAAGGAATGAACACCCGACCCCTGGGGCATGAGTTCGCGCGCCTGTTCGTGTTATGCTTTTCCGTTCTGGTCTTGGTATACCTGCCGCTGATCCAGGACCCTTTCGTTCGGCATGACGACTTTCCCGCGCTGCTTGGTACGCGCAGGGCCGCGTTGTTGAAGACGCTCGATGAGGGTCGCTGGCTGAATTACTGGTGGCAGTTCCGGCCGGTTTTCCTGCCATCTCCGGTCCATTTTGTCCTCTACTTGGTTGGATGGTCGCTTTTCTCTGCCGCTACGGCGCTGAGCCTTTTGGACCGTGACGTTGATGGCTGGTATAAGGGGTTTCTTGCCATTTTTGTGGCTCTTTCGGTCCCCGCCTACCTGATGTCCTTCTGGTTCAATACTCTGCTGCCGGGTGTCTGGGTGGTCGCACTTTTTGCGGTGGCGGTCCTTTACCTTCCGCACCGCACAGCGCTTGCGTTGATGGTTGTGGCGGTGCCGTTGTCCTTTATGGCCTATACGACCTATCCGTTTCTGCTGGTTACTCTTGTCCTGCTTTCCCGCAAGGCGCCCAAAACCTATAAAAGCATGGCGATCACGCTGGGTGTGTTCGTCGTTAGTCTCGCCCTCGGTGTGCTGGCGGTGTATTCGTTGAACTACATCTATCACGGAGTGTTCGGCATTCCGGTTGCCCAATGGCGCGAGCCGACCGAGGTGAACTCCTTTGCCGATCTGCTGGCGAACATCGAAAAGCAGAAGGTTTACCTGCACAAAACCCTTGAACAAATGGGTGGGGGCGATGCGACGCACGGTGTCGTCATACCGCTCATGTTCCTTGCGGCCTGGCTGGCCCTGTTTATCTGGAACAGGATTATTGCCATCGGCATTCTTGCGGCCGTTCTGGTGGGGCTGGCACCGCTTGTAGGCAAGGCTCTGATGTCTGGTGTTCAGGTTCCGCTGCGGACTTTGGGCTGGGTTTGGGTCTTGTTCGGCTTCTGTATCGTCTCTGTTGCCGTTCACTTGTCGAAGTCCAGTGACAGATGGTTGAGTCTTGCCCGCATCGCGATTCTATGTGTGTTGTTGTTCAACATTCTGGCAATCGCGAAGACCTCGTACTTTGCGTTCCCGCCGTGGCAGGACACAACACGTAAAATGGCCAGCTCTGTGCCGGAAGGTACTGAAACCATCTATGTCTTCGGGGATTATATGGAGGTTCATGGGGCGCGAAAGGCGGCAATTCAACAAACCCGAGGGCTGCAACTTCGGTTGGCCTACCTGACAGGGGCCACGGTGTTCATCTGCGATGACAAGCCAAAGGGTTGCAATGATGTCGAGCCACCCTTCGATGCGAAAGGCCCGGAAGAAGCCCCGGTCGTCAAACCTGTGGGGCAGGATGTGTTCATTCTGCTGCCCGAGCCCGACACCGTTTCCTGAAATGCCTGTACGGGCCCTTTGAAGGTACGTTAGGCTCAGCCCGCGATACGTAAAGGTATGGCGCTTTCAACTTCTTTACGGATCTCTTCGATCAGTGCCATTGCGGCAGGGTTCCGTCGTTTCAGGTGTGTCCGCGCAACATAGGCAATGTCGGGCGGGTCGGGGAACAGGTCGTCAATGATCTCCATATCCGGGGTGACATGCAGGCCGTTCAGCAGCGCAACACCCAACCCCGAGCGCACTGCCGACTGGATACCGGCGGCACTTGGGCATTCCAGAACATTGTCGAACCGATGCGGCCCGTGACCCATGCCCCAGAGCCGGTAAAAGCACTGGCTGTCGAAGGACAGGAACGGCACAGGGGCGGTGAGGTCGACGTGAAACTCGGGCGATTTGACCCAATGCAGATCGTCCTCGAACAGGATCAGGTCATCGGGCAGCACGTCGTGGCGAAAGATCTGCATGACCGCCACGTCCAGCTCTCCGGCCTTTAACCAGGCCTGCACGTTCAGGCTTTGGCTGGTACGAGTTCGGACCTGAACGTCGGGATAAAGCCGCGTGAAGCGGCCCAGAATTCGGGCGATGCCACTGGTGGTGGTGTCTTCGGTCATCCCCAGACGAATGCTGCCGGACAGAGGTTTCTTACCCAATGTTGCCAAGGCTTCGTCATGCAACTCGGTAATCCGCCGGGCGTAGTCGCACAGCCGCTGACCGGCGTCTGTGAACAGTGGGCCTCCGGAACGGCGGGCCAGAAGATCGCAGTCCAGCGCCTGTTCCAATCGCCGGATCTTGTGGCTGACCGCCGATTGCGACAGCGCCAGATGTTCCGCCGCCCGTGTCACGCCGCCATGGGCTGCGATGGCGAGCAAGGCCCGAAGGGCGTCGATTTCCAAACGTTCGTTCATTTGCACTCACATGACAAAATCAGATGGACGAATGACAATCATTCATTTGAGTCACATCCTAGCGTCGGTTTAACCACGAGGAAAGACAAATCACCGGAGACCAACCATGTCACTACTCGTCACCGACCATGCTCTGATCAACAACACTCGCATCGCGCATGGCACCTATGGCACAGGCGAACCCGTCGTGCTGATCCACGGCACGCCGTCCTCATCCTATATCTGGCGCAACGTGCTGCCGGTTCTGGTTGATGCAGGCTACAAGGTTCATATCTACGACCTGCTGGGCTTTGGTCTGTCCGAACGCCCCTGCGACCCGTCGGTTGATACATCAGTCACCGCGCAGGTTCCGATCCTCGAGGGGCTGCTGGACCTGTGGGGACTGGATGACCTGCACGTGATCTCGCACGATATCGGCGGCGCGGTGGCCCCGCGTTTTGCCGTCCAGTCGCCCGGCCGGGTGCGGTCGTTGACCTTGATCGACGTCGTCAGCTTTGACAGCTGGCCTTCGAAACGAACCAAGGAGCAGATGCAAGCAGGTCTGCAACCTCTGATCGATGCACCTGATACCCGGCACCGGGAACACTTTCGCGAGTGGCTTTTCTCGACCGTGGTGAACAAACAGCTGCTGGCCGATACCGCGATGGAAACATATCTGGACTTTATCAGCGGCCCCATCGGGCAGGGCAGTCTGTTCCAGCATCAGGTCCGTCACTACGACCCCAAGCACACCAACAGCATCGACTATGCGAAACTCGGTGCATTGCCGGTTCAACTGATCTGGGGGGAGGATGACGCGTGGCAGGTGGTCGACTGGGCGCACAAGCTACATGACACCATTCCGGGGTCGGAACTGCACATTCTGGAAAACTGCGGTCATTTCGCGATGGAGGACCAGCCCGAACAGATATCGGCCCTATTGGTCGATTTCCTCAAGCGGAGAGGGTGAGGCATGGCAAAGATCAACACTTCTCGCCGTGGCCTGACGACTGTGTTTGAAGTCACCGGATCGGTGCTGGCCATGGCCTATGCCCTGCTGATCGCGTCGAACACAGGGGCGGAGCTTCTGGGCTTTGCGCTGTTGCTGTTGTCCGCTGGCCTGTTCGCAGCCTGGGCAGCGATCGACCGGCGCTGGACCTTTTTGTTGCTGCAGGGGTTTTACGCGACCTCGGCAATTATCGGGCTGATCCGCTGGGCGTAAACTTCGCATGGGGCTGCCGTGGTTTTCCTGCTAGTACAGCCCTATGCGCGATGGAAACAGAATCGAGATCGGCTTTTTGCTGTTTGACGGCTTTCCCATGGCCTGCCTGACCTCGGTGATCGAGCCGTTGCGGGCGGCCAACGAAATCGCCGGGCAAGAGGCGTTCTGCTGGTCGCTGATTTCAGAACGCGGTCAAAAGGTTCAATCCAGCGCCGGGGTCGGGTTTGAGGCTGAACGGTCGCTGGTCGACTGCAAGGACATCGGCATTCTGTTCCTGCTCAGCAGCCCGACCTCGGTTTTCGATAATCCGACGGCCGGGAATGGCGTGTTGCGCAGCCTTGGTCGGCACGGAACGGTTCTTGGCGGTATCAGCGCCGGGGTCTTTCCCTTGGTGCGATCAGGGGTCATGCAAGGTCACCCGGTTTCGGTCCATTGGTGTTATGAGGCCGCGTTCGAGGCCGAGTTTCCTGACTTGGATACTCGCAGCGAAGTGATCGTCAAAAGCACCGGCCGATACACGGTGTCCGGTGCCGCGGCGGGTTTTGACTTGGCTTTGCACCTGATTGAGGATCGGCTCGGCGGTGATGTGGCGCATGAGGTTGCCTGTTGGTTCCAGCACCCGATGATGCGCGGGGCAGGGGTTCGACAACAGGTACCTAGTGCCAATGCGCCCGGTACGGGTGACAGCCTGCCGCCGTTGGTGTCCCGCTGTGTTGGGCTGTTTGCAGCACATATGAGCCAGCCGATCTCAATCGCGGACGTAGCGCAACAGACTGGTGTCACGCCTCGCCAGATCGAACGCGCCTTCAAGCAAGCGACAGGGCAGAGCCCCAGCCACTATTACCGCGCCATGCGCATGAAGGCGGCGCGGCAGATGGTAGTTTATACCAAGGACCCGATCCCCGAGATCGCCGAGGCCGTCGGATACAGCTCGGTCTCGCCTCTGGTGACCCACTACCGCGCGGCCTTCGGGCTCAGCCCTAGCGAGGACAGGCGTCGCATCAACCGTTTTCGGGTCGAAGACAACGCTCCTCTGCCCTCGGTCTGAGGGTTATTGCACCGAGCGCATCGCCGTGACGATTGCGTGGTGCAGCGAACCGGCCGAAGATCGCGGACCGTATAGGCTGACCATCTCGGGCGACCGGCATAGTACGAAACAGCCCACGTGATGGATCGAACACCGCGCAGCGCTGCCCTCATCAAACTTGCGCAGATCAAGCTGGCACAGCAGTTCCAGCACCGCTTTGATGCCTTCACCGCTTAGATCAAACCGCGCCCACGCGTCAGTCTGTTCCGTCACCGAAGCCGCATCCTCAACGGTTGCCTTGACCTGAGCTGCAAGGTCTTCGTGGCTGTCGAACGGGGCTTCGGCCATCCATTGGTCCTGCCCAACCCAAAACGCTGTGACGGTCGTGCCAGCCCAGCGGCCAACCTCCGGCGCGGGCGCATCAATCAGCTTGGCAAGTGCCTTGGTGGCGTTGATTTCCTGTCCCATGCGCGCGGCGACCGATGCCAGCGCTACTTCTGGGGTTTCGGTGCATGTGACGCCACCTAGGGAGTCTACACGCGGCTCAGTTCCGCCAAGGGCGGTTATCGCTACAAGATCATGCACGCAGACGTTCTCCTTCAGGGTCAACGAAATGGGCCGAGACAAGTTCCACCTCAACAGTCAGGTTGGTCAGGGGTGAAACCAGACGCATTTTCTCACCCAGCCTTTCCGAGCCGTTTTTGACCAGACCCAGGCCAATGTTGCTGTTCAGGATCGGTGAATAAACGGCCGAGGTGACATAGCCCTGATCATGGGCTGCATCGACTGGACCGTCGGCATTCATCAGGTGACCACCTGCGGTGATCTTGTTCTCGGCCTCCAGAGGTTTGATCCCAACAAGCCGCAACCCATCCGGTTCAACCAGTGCCTCGCGTTCCGAAAGGATCGAGCCGATGCTGTCCTTCTTCTTTGACACCATCTTACCCAGCCCAAGGTTCAGCGCCGTTGTGGTGCCGTTCAACTCGCTTCCGGCCGCGTGGCCCTTTTCAACCCGCATCACGCCCAGCGCTTCGGTGCCGTAAGGCACAACGTCGAACTCTTCGCCTTCTGCCATCAGACGCCGCATCAGCGCATCGCCATAGCGCGAGGGGACGGCGATCTCATAGGCCAGCTCGCCCGAGAAAGAGATCCGGAACAGCCGCGCCCGCAGCCCGCCGCAGACGGTGACGTTGCCGCAAGCCATAAAGGGGAACGCCTCGTTCGAGATGTCGAACTCGGGATCGACGATCTTTTGCAGCAGCTTGCGCGCGTTGGGTCCAGCCACGGCGTATTGCGCCCAGCCTTCGGTGGTCGAGATCAGTTGCACGTCCATGTCGGGGCACAGGCATTGGCGCACAAATTCCATGTGGCGATAGACACTTACGGCGTTGGCTGTGGTCGTGGTGACGACGAAGTGATCTTCGGCCAGCCGCGCGGCGGTACCGTCGTCCATGACCATCCCGTCTTCGCGCAGCATCAGACCATATCTGGTTTTACCCACGGCCAGTTTGGCAAAGCCGTTGGCATAGATGCGGTTCAGGAACTCGGCGGCATCCGTGCCTTGGACATCGATTTTACCCAACGTGGTGCAGTCGCACACCCCGACAGATGCTCGGGTCTGGCGCACCTCACGGTCCACTGATTCCCGCCAGTGTGTCTCACCGGGTTGGGGGAACCACTGCGCGCGCAGCCAGTTGCCAACCTCGACAAACACCGCGCCGCGTTCCTTGGCCCAGAAGTGTGAGGGCGTCAGGCGGGTCGGGTGGAATTCCTGCCCCTTCATCCGGCCCGCGAAGGTGGCAATTGGAACCGGCGTGTAAGGCGGGCGGAAAATCGTGGTGCCGACCTCGGGGATCGACTTACCGGCCACTTCGGCCATGATCGCCAGCCCGGTGATGTTCGAGGTCTTGCCCTGATCGGTCGCCATGCCCAGTGTGGTATAGCGTTTCAGGTGCTCGACCGAGCGAAAGCCTTCCTGATAGCTCAGCTTCACATCCTTGACGGTCACGTCGTTCTGCTGGTCGACCCATGCGCGCTTGCAACCCTGCACATACCAGAAGGGTGTCTGCGCGATCGGAGCGTCCTCGGCCTCGGGCAGGTCGGGAAGGGCATCGGTCAGGTCCAGCGCCTTGGCCGCGCCCTCTGCACCGGATTGCAGAGCGCCATAGGTCGACATGATTCCGTTTGCCGCGCCTGCCACGGACATGCCCACGGGCAGTTCGCCACCGGGAACAAAAGCCGCCAGCGCTTCGTTCCAGACCGGGCGACCACGCTGGTGGCAGGTCAGGTGGACATTCGGGTTCCAGCCCCCAGACACACCCAGTGCACCGCAATCCAAGGTTCGGGTCGAGCCATCGGGCAAGGAGACTTCGACAAAGCTCAACCCGTGGCGGCCTTTGGTATTCGTGACCTGAGCGCCCTTCAACACTTCGTAGTCATAGCTGGAGGGCGCGTCCTCGCGCACATCCACCACAGCGGCGATCCTGACGCCCTTGGCGTGCAGATCAGCGGCGGTCCGGTGGCCGTCGTCGTTGTTGGTGAAAATCGCCACGCGCTGCGACGCCGTGACCGCGAAGCGGTTTGCATAGGTGCGCAAGGCGCTGGCCATCATGATGCCGGGCCGGTCGTTGTTTTCGAACGCAATCGGGCGTTCCGTGGCCCCGGCACACAACAACGCCTTTTGCGTGTAGATGCGCCACAGGATCTGGCGCGGTTTTCCCTCCGGCAGGGTGGCCAGGTGATCTCCGGTCCGCTCCACCGCGCCATAGATGCCATGATCGAATGCGCCGATCACGGTTGTGCGCGGCATCAGGCAGACGTTGGGCATCGAAGACAGTTCAGCCACCGCCTGCGTGGCCCAGTCCGAAGCGCTGTGGTCGCCGACCGTAAAGGTCTCGCTGTTCAGACGCCCGCCGAGGGCGAAGTCCTCATCGGCCAGGATGACATCGGCGCCAGCACGACCAGCGGTCAGAGCCGCCATCAGACCAGCAGGACCGGCCCCGATGATCAGCAAATCGCAGTGGCGGAATCCCTTGTCGTACTCGTCCGGATCGGCCTCCATCGACAGAGACCCCAAGCCAGCAGCGCGACGGATTATTGGCTCGTAGAGCTTTTCCCAAAACGCCGCAGGCCACATGAAGGTCTTGTAGTAGAACCCCGCCGACAGGAAGTTCGAGAACATGTCGTTCACCGCCAGCGCATCGAATTTGAGGCTGGGCCAGCGGTTCTGCGAATAGGCCTCCAGCCCGTCGAACATCTCAATGGTTGTAGCGCGGGTGTTGGGTTCTTTCCGGGCACCAGTGCGCAGTTCGACCATGCCGTTGGGTTCCTCTGACCCTGCGGTCAGCAACCCACGCGGGCGGTGGTATTTGAACGACCGCCCGATCAGGCGCACATCGTTGGCCAGCAGGGCCGAGGCCAGAGTGTCACCAGAGTGGGCGGTAAGGTTGCGCCCGTCGAAACGGAAGCTCAGAGAAGTGTTGCGATCGATCTGACCGCCATCAAGCCTGTTGGTTTGTGTCATTTGGATCGCCCCCGAGCGCGGGCCACGTCGCGGGCCATTTCCACCTTCGAAATCTCATGTGTCAGCGTGTTACGCGTGACGACCAGCCAAGAGCGATCTCCGGCCTCGTGATACCAAAGCTCCTGATGCTCTCCGGCGGGATTGTCGCGCAGATAGCCGTATTCATAGTATGCCTCGGCTGCGTTCTCGTCCTGCCAATCGGGGCGGTCGATCAGGGATGCGTCGCCCAGATAGGTGAATTCTGACGCGTCACGCGGGCCCAGAAGGGGATGGTTGATAATCATGGAACGGTCCCCTCAGTGCAGGTTGGGCTGGTTGCCCACGCCTTTTTCGTCGATCATCCGGCCGGTCTGGAACCGGTCGAGGCGATAGGCGGTGGCAACCGGGTGTGGTTCGTCCTTCGCCAGAAGATGCGCAAAGCAATGGCCTGAGGCCGGGGTCGCCTTGAACCCGCCGTAACACCAGCCACCGTTGAAATAGAGCCCTTCGACCGGGGTGCGGTCGATGATGGGCGATCCATCCATCGACATGTCCATCACGCCGCCCCACATCCGCAGCAGGCGCGCGCGCCCGATCATCGGCATCAGAGCGATACCGCCTTCGCAAACATCCTCGACCACCGGCAAGTTGCCGCGTTGGGCATAGGTGTTGTAGCCGTCGATATCGCCGCCAAAGACCAGCCCGCCCTTGTCAGACTGGCTGACGTAAAAGTGGCCCGCGCCAAAGGTGATGACGCTGGGCAGAACGGGTTTCAGGCCCTCGGATACAAAGGCCTGCAGGACGTGGCTTTCGATCGGCAGGCGCATCCCGGCCATTCCCATCACTCGGCTGGAACTGCCTGCAACCGCGCAACCCACTTTGTTCGCGCCGATGAAGCCCTTGGTGGTCTCCACGCCCAGACATTTTCCGTTCTCGATCCGTAGACCGGTGACCTCGCAGTTCTGGATGATATCCACGCCGTGCAGGTCAGCCGACCGCGCAAAGCCCCAGGCCACCGCATCGTGGCGGGCTGTACCTGCACGTCGCTGCACCAGGCCGCCTTTGATTGGAAAGCGGGCGTCGTCGAAGTTCAGGTAGGGGTGCTCCTTGCGCACTTGGTCAGCATCCAACAGCTCGGCATCCGCGCCGTTCAGGATCATCGCATTACCACGTCGTGTATAGGCGTCGCGCTGGCCGTCGGTGTGGAACAGGTTGATGATCCCGCGTTGGCTCATCATGGCGTTGTAGTTCAGGTCTTGCTCAAGCCCTTCCCACAGCTTCATCGAGAACTCGTAAAACGGTTCGTTCCCGTCGAGCATGTAATTCGAGCGGACAATCGTCGTGTTCCGCCCCACATTGCCACCGCCGATCCAGCCTTTTTCGACCACGGCCACGTTGCGATGACCATAGACCTTGGACAAGTAGTGCGCTGTAGCAAGGCCATGGCCTCCGCCACCGATCACGACGATGTCGTAATGCGCCTTGGGTTCGGGTTCGCGCCAGACCGGTTTCCACCCTTTGTGGCCGGTAAGCGCCTCTTTGATGACTCGAAAGCCGGAATATCGCATGAATCGGACCTTTTTCGCCAGAATTCACTATTCAGAGGTATTTGGATATCCTCAGATGCGACATCGGCTTGCCTGAATCAGACTTGCGCGTTTGTCTCATCGCGCTGAATTTCGGTAAACCATTGCACAAAGGCATCAACCTCGGGCGAGCGCCGTTGCACTGCAAGAAAGTACCCTTCGCTGGCCGCAGCAGAGGCATCGGATGCAAGCACGACCTGACCGGTTTGCAGGGCATGACCGGCGATCAGAGCGTTGACCAAAGCAACACCGTTACCAGTTGTGGCCAATTGCAGGGCAAGGCCATAGGAATCGACATAGAACGCAGGGGCACCGACCGGTAGATTTGTCGCTTCGGCCCACGACCCCCAATTGTCCGATGTTCCAACAGTTCCGATCAGCGGCAGGTCTTGCAGGCCGCCCGAAAGCTGTGGTGCTTTCACTGCGATCAGGTGATTGGGCCGCAGTGCTGTCGCATCCCGACCAACCTGCTTTTCAGACCCGAACCGAATCTCGACATCCGCGCGAGAAGCTGCGAATTCATCGGGCCAGATTGTACTGACGAACCGCACGGACGTATCAGAGTTTTGCTTCTGAAACTGGGGCAGTGCCGGGGAAATCACCCATTCCAGCACACTGACTGAGGCCGCAACGGTAATATGCCGCGCCCGTTCCTCCGCCAGATAGGGCGAGGCGGCGGAATGTAACATCTCAAGCGCGGCCTCGACCTGTGGCAGAAGCTTGCGGCCTTCGTCGGTCAGGGACAGCCCGCGCGCATGGCGGTGAAACAGCACCACGCCCAACCGGGTTTCCAACGACCTGATCTGCTGGCTGACGGCGGATTGGGTCAGCCCGATCTCCTCGGCGGCGGCAGTCGAACTGAGCCGTCGGGCCGCGGCTTCGAACGATCTGAACCAAGTCAGCGGGGGCAGGGATTTCGACATTGGTAACCTACATATTAGAGTCATTAATACCTAAGACCGAAGTTCTTTCGTTTGTCAAAGCGGCCCCTGGGCGAGGATAGTTTGTCAACGACAGAAAAGGGGGCGCCTGTGGAGCCAAATATTCGGAAAATCGTGACCTATGACGAAGAGGTTCTGGTCGAAGGATTTCGCAAGGCCGAGCGCCCGTGGCGGATGTTCGCAGTGGCCGCAGTGGTGTCGAACCCGTGGGCGGGCCGCTATGTCGAAGACCTGCGCCCCGAGATTCTGAGTTTTGCCCCGATCCTGGGCGAAGAACTGACCAGTCGGATGATCGCTTTGGCGGGCAGCGGTGATGCCATCGAAGCCTATGGCAAGGCCGCCGTTGTGGGGCTGGATGGCGAGGTCGAGCACGCCTCGGGCCTGATCCATACGCTGCATTTCGGCAATCACTTCCGGCAGGCAGTGGCGGCGAAATCCTACCTGTCCTTCACCAACACACGTGGTCCGGCAAACGCGCCGATCATGGTGCCGTTGATGGACAAGAACGATGCGGGTCGTCGGTCTCACTACCTGACGCTGCAATTCGCCATTCCCGATGCACCGCGCGCGGATGAGGTGGTGATCGTGCTGGGCGGTGCAACCTCGGGGCGGCCTCATCATCGGATCGGAGACCGGTATCAGGACTTGAAGGATCTGGGTCATGACGTGGACAACCCGGCCTCGGTCTGAATACGGCGAACTGGCCGCGATTGACGCGGGCACGGGGCCTCTGGTCGTTCTTTTGCACGGCGTCGGCTTGCGGGCCGAGGCGTGGGGCGCACAGATCGAACCGCTGGCCTCTGCCGGGTATCGCGTACTGTGCCCGGATATGCCCGGGCATGGCGAAACGCCGCTCACTGCGGTCGACGGGCTGGACAGCTATGCCGCGCCGGTTGCCGCGTTGATACATGAACCCGCCGTATTGATCGGGCATTCGATGGGGGCGCTGATTGCGACCTACATCGCGGCCTCGGGAAACCCGAACATCAAAGGCGTTGCCGCCCTGAATGCAATTTTTCAGCGGCCGGAGGCAGCCCGAAAAGCGGTCCTGTCGCGGGCGTATGCGTTGGATGAAACGCAATCGAACGATCCGACGGTCACTCTGCAACGGTGGTTTGCCGAGGAGGCGTCAGCGGAACGCGACGCCTGCGCGCGCTGGCTGCAAGAGGTCGATCCGCGAGCCTATAAGGCCGCCTACACGGTGTTCGCCGAAAGCGATGGGCCGTCGGGCGCGCAATTGGCAGCAATAAAATGCCCGGCCTTGTTTCTGACTGGCGCGGATGAGCCGAACTCAACCCCTCAAATGTCGCGCGACATGGCCGGGTTGGCGCCACGGGGACAGGCCGAAATCATCCCGAACGCGGCGCATATGATGCCGATGACCCATGCAGATGCGGTCAACGCCGTCCTGTTGCGCTTTCTGCAGGAGTGTTTGCCATGACGATGCTTGACCCAAGAGCCCTGCGTGATGCCTTTGGCAGCTTCATGACTGGTGTGACAGTGGTGACAACACGTGACGCAACCGGCGCTCCGGTCGGATTCACGGCCAATTCCTTTTCCTCGGTGTCCCTTGATCCGCCGCTGTTGCTGGTCTGTCCGGGCAAGTTCCTGTCCAGCTATGAGGTTTTTACCAACTGCCGACACTTCGCCGTCAATATTCTTGCCGAGGGTCAACAGGACGTCTCGAACACCTTTGCCGGATACAAGGGAGATCGCTTCGCGAAAGTGGCTCACCGGAACGGTTTGCACAATCTGCCGCTGATCGACGGAGCGCTGGCGCAGTTCTGTTGCGAAACGCATCAGGCCGTCCCGGCGGGCGACCACACCGTTCTAATGGGACGGGTGCTTGAGTTCTCGCACGCTGCGGGTGACGGCCTTGGTTATGTAAGCGGCTCGTATTTCAGCCTTGGGTTGGAGCGTGAGATCGACTCGAAAGTGCCGACGCTTTGCGGAGCTATCATCGTTTCAGGTGACAAGGTTCTGCTGGAGCATCATGACGGGCATTTGCGTCCCGTCCAGGTCGCGGGGGCCGAACCCGGTGGCCAGCGAAACAGGCTGGCACAGGGGTTGGCCGAGCGGGGCATTCAGGCGCGGATCGATCAGGTCTATTCCGCGTTCAATGATGTGGACACCAAGCTGCACTACACTTTCTTTCTGGCATCGGCCGAACAGGCCGCACCGCCCGAAAACACCCGTTGGGTCGCGGTCGAGGACCTGCCCAACTTGACCTATGTCACACCTGGCATTCACCACATGATGACCCGCTTTGCGCGCGAGGCCCAGACCGGCGATTTCGCCCTCTATCTGGGCGACGCAGAGCGGGGCGACATTCACAGTTTTCGCTAAAGGAGCCGGATGATGGAGTTTTCTCTGTTTGCCCATATGGAGCGTCTGACGCCCGACCAGCCTCATGACGTTCTCTACGACGAATTCGTGGGTCTGGCGAAGATGGCCGACGAGGGCGGCATGCGCGCGGTCTGGACTGGTGAACATCACGGGATGGAATTCACCATTGCGCCTAACCCGTTCTTGCCTCTGGTCGATCTGGCGCACCACACCAAAAACGTTCGCCTTGGCACCGGCACCGTGATCGCGCCGTTCTGGCATCCGATCAAACTTGCGGGCGAGGCCGCGGCGGCGGACCAGATCACAAAGGGCCGCATCGAGTTGGGGGTCGCACGCGGGGCGTATTCGTTTGAATATGAGCGTCTGGCGCCGGGCATGGATGCGTGGGAGGCCGGTCAAAAGATGCGCGAATCCACGCCTCTGCTGCCGAAGATCTGGGAAGGCGACTGTTCGCACGAGGGCGAGTTCTATTCCTTCCCGGCGACGACCTCGGCCCCGAAACCGCTGCAGGATGGTGGACCTCCGATCTGGATCGCGGCGCGTGATCCCAATAGTCACGAGTTCGGCGTGCACAACGGGTTCAACATTCAGGTCACACCGCTGTGGCAGGGGATGGAAGAGATCGAGACTCTGATGGGCCGTTTCAACGATGCCTGCGACAGCTATGCCGGGCCGCGCCCCAAAATCATGCTGCTGCACCACACCTACGTCGGCAAAGACGACGCTGATGTTGCGCAAGGGGTCGAGGATTTACGGCGCTATTACAACTACTTCGGCGCTTGGTTCCTGAACAAGCGACCCATTCAGCAGGGGTTGATCGAACCGATCTCTCCTGAGGAAATGGACGCAAATCCGATGTACACCACCGAGAAGCTGGGCCAGGACCTGACCGTCGGGACGGCGCAGCAGGTGATCGACCGGATCAAACGCTATGAGGATCTGGGCTATGATGAGTTTTCGTTCTGGGTCGACAGTGGCATGACCAACGACCGCAAACGCGCCTCGCTGGCGCGGTTCATCGACGACGTCATGCCAGCCTTTCAGTGAGGATCACTATGGGAAACCTACCACATTTTCAGCTGTTCATTGATGGGGATTGGACCGAGGGGTCGGATGGTCAGGTCATGACATCCGAGAACCCAGCGACCGGGCAGGGGTGGGCCACTTTTGCCTGCGCCTCGGCCGGTGATGTCGATCGCGCAATTGCCGCAGCCAAACGGGTTCTTGACGATCCGACATGGCGCGACATGACGCAAACCGCGCGGGGAAAGCTGCTGTATCGTCTGGCCGATCTGGTGGCGGAAAATGCCAGACGATTGGGAGAATTGGAGACCACAGACAGCGGCAAGCTGCTGGCAGAGACTTCGGCGCAGACGGGATATGTTGCGGACTATTACCGTTATTTCGCAGGGCTGGCGGATAAGATCGAAGGCACAGTTCTGCCCATCGACAAGCCCGACATGCACGTTTTCACAACGCGAGAACCGATCGGCGTTGTGGCGGCCATCGTGCCGTGGAATGCGCAGATGTTCCTGACGGCCACAAAACTGGGTCCGGCCTTGGCCGCGGGGTGTTCGGTGGTGCTGAAAGCCTCGGAAATCGCGCCTGCGCCGATGCTGGAGTTTGCGCGTCTGATCGAACAGGCCGGGTTTCCGCCCGGCGTCGTCTCGGTCATCACCGGCGACGCCGAGAATTGCGCCATTCCGTTGACCCGCCATCCAGATGTCGACCGGATTGCCTTTACCGGAGGGCCGGAAACCGCGCGGCATGTGGTGCGCAACTCGGCCGAGAACTTTGCGGTGACTTCGTTAGAGCTGGGCGGCAAGTCCCCGATCCTTGTGTTCGATGACGCTGATCTGGACGGCGCGGCAAACGGGCTGATCGCAGGGAACTTTGGCGCTTCGGGTCAAAGCTGTGTGGCGGGGACGCGCGGGCTGGTGCATCGGTCCATTCTGGAGCCGTTGATCGAACGGATAGAACAGAAAGCCAGCGCCATTCGGTTGGGCGATCCGCTGCACTCTGATACGCATGTCGGCCCGCTCTGTACCGCTGCTCAGGTACGCAAGATTGAGGCGACCTTGGCTGCGGCGCAGGGGCAGGGCGCGGTGATCCGATTTGGCGGTGCGCCTGCGGATCGTCCGGGCAACTACATGAGGCCGACACTGGTTCAATGCGCCTCACCCGAGACCGAAACGCTGAAGGTTGAGATGTTCGGACCCGTGATGTCTCTGCTGCCTTTCGACACCGAAGACGAGGCCATCGCGTTGGCAAACAGCACGCCCTACGGTTTGGGTTCGGGGGTCTTCACGCAGAATCTGGCGCGGGCGCATCGGGTGTCAAAACGCATCAAGGCAGGGATCTGCTGGGTGAATACCTACCGAGCGATCTCTCCGATTGCGCCTTTTGGCGGGTTCAATCAGTCGGGCTATGGGCGGGAAGCTGGGGTCGAGGCGATCCTCGACTATACCCGAACCAAGACAACCTGGATCAGCACCGCGCAAGAGCCGATGGCGAACCCGTTTGTAATGCGTTAAGCCTGTGTAAACGCAGGGGAGGGCGCTCATGAAACTGGAAAAACCAAACTTCGCGGCACCAGCGGACGCGGAGGAGCGCAAGGTCATTCCTCCGGTCATCTGCTACCCGCCCGAGACGTTGGAGCAACCGGATATGGCTGCACTGACCACGCTGCGGAATGGGGCCAGCAAAACCGCCGAGGCCATCGCAGCGCCGCGGGATGCCGCCTGCATCGACGTGCCTGCTGGGGCGTTTGTTCGGGTGTTGTCGGTCGATGGCCCTCAGGTCGGCGACCTGAATATGTGGAACAAACACGACCTGACCGAGCGGTTTTATTCCGGCAAGACCCGCGCCCTGCATGGGACCCACCTGTCGACCGGAGACCGTATGTGGTCGAGCTTTCCCAATATGCGCCCGATGGCGACCATCGTGAACGACACGCTGGACTGGTATGGGTTCGATGCCTTTGGCGGTTCGGTCCATGACGTGATCGGCACGCGCTGTGATCCCTATACCGGGCGGTTGCTGTCGGGCGATGACTATCACTATTGCTGCCATTCCAACCTGACCCGCGCGTTGGCCAGCCATTGCGATCTACCGCTGCACGAGGCCGAGATGCTGGTCCATGATGTGCTCAATGTCTTCATGTGCACCGGCTTCACACGCGACACCGGCCAGTACTTCATGAAGGCCAGTCCGGTGCGTCCGGGGGACTACCTGGAATTCTACGCCGAGATCGACCTGATCGTTGGGCTCTCGGCCTGTCCCGGAGGCGATTGTTCGTCCGAGCACTCCTCGGACGTCGCCGCCTGTTACCCGTTGGTGATGGAGGTCTATGATCCGGGCGAAGACGCCCGCGCGGCGCATGTTCAGCCGCCGCGATCCGCCTATGACCGGACACATGGAGCGGGTTAAGACGTCAGGCGACGCCTCAAACGGTCCAGCATCCGGCAGCACAGGTCGAGCTGTTCGATCTCGACATATTCATCCGCTTTGTGCGCCTGCGTGATCGAACCCGGCCCGCAGACAATTGCATGCACGCCCAGTTGCTGGAACAACCCGGCTTCGGTGGCAAAGGCGACAACGCCGGTGCCGTTCGCGCCGGTCAATTCGGCGACCAATTCGCGGGCGGTGTTTTCGTCCATGGGTTCAAGTCCCTGAACCTCGGCGACCGCCTCCTGCGTGATGTTAGCCTCGGGGTGGACCGCCTGCATGTCGGGCAGCAGCGTGTGTTGCACATAGTCCGACAGGGTTTTGCGCACCAGTTCCGCATCGCTGGATTGAACGGGGCGCATTTCCCACGCAACTTCGGCCTTGCTAGCGATCACGTTATGAGCAACGCCGCCCGAGATGCGCCCGACATTGACCGTGGTCCACGGTGGCTCGAACGGGCTGCCCTTCGGTGCGCGGGATTTCAGGATGTGGCGCAATTCCAGCAGCTTGCCGATATAGCGCGCCGCGTATTCTGCGGCATTCACACCGTCATCCGGGGCCGAGCTGTGGCCTTCGAGGCCGACAAAGCTGGTGGTGTATTCGAAGCAACCCTTATGCCCCTCGATCACCCGCATCTCGGTAGGTTCGCCAATGATGGCGATATCCGGAACGATACCGCGCTTGGACAGGTCGTCCACGAGGTTCTGTGCGCCCAGGCAGCCGGTTTCCTCGTCATAGGTAAAGGCAAAATGAAGCGGTTGGGTAAGTTTGCTGATGTCCAGCGTCTCGGCAAAGGCCAGTGCTGCGGCGATGAAGCCTTTCATGTCACAGGTGCCGCGACCATAAAGTCGACCGTCCTTCTCGGTCATCTGAAATGGGTCGGTGGTCCAGTCTTGATCTGCCACCGGAACCACATCCGTGTGGCCGGACAGCAGGATGCCTCCGGGCATGTTCGGCCCCAGCGTAGCAAAGACATTCGCCTTGGCTCCGGTCGCATCCCGCGTTTCGATGCAGAGCGCGCCCAGCGCCTCCAGCCGTTCGGTCAGATAGCGGATGATCTCAAGGTTGCTGTCGGTGGACACCGTTTCAAAGGCGATCAGGTCGGCAAGGATTTCGGTGGTTCTCAGCAGGGTCATGGTTTCACAAATAGTTTGCGGGGCCGGTTACAGAAACACTCGGCAGGTCCGGTTTCGGTGATCAGGATCGACTCGGTGATCTCAAGGCCCCAGTCATCCATCCAGAGGCCGGGCATGAAGTGGAAGGTCATGCCGGGTTCAAGAACGGTCTCATCCTCGGGGCGCAGGGATATGGTGCGTTCACCCCAATCCGGCGGATAGCTGAGACCCACCGGATAGCCGCAGCGCGCGCCGCGTTCGATCCCGGCGCGTTCCAGCGGGGCGGCCAGCGCCAACGCGATGTCTCGCGCTTGGTTGCCGGCACGGGCGGCGTCCAACCCGGCCTCGAGCCCTTCGGCTAGCGCAGCCTCGGCCCGTAACAAATGATCGGGCGGCTGGCCCAGAAAGACAGATCGGCAGAATGGCGTGTGATAGCGACGGTAACAGCCGGACAGTTCGAAGAATGTACACTCGCCGGATTTGAAAGGCGCGCCATCCCAAGTCAGATGCGGGGCGGCGGCATCCGGACCCGAGGGCAGCAGGGGCACGATGGCGGCGTAGTCCCCCCAATCGTCCCCCACGCCCGAGATCGCGTCGTGGTAAATCTGCGCAACCAACTCGTTCTTGCGCAGCCCGGGTTCAACCCGCTCCAGCACGCCGTCGATCACGTGTTCTGAAATCCGGGCAGCCTTACGCATCAAGGCAATTTCTTCACCGGACTTCACAGCGCGCTGCCAGTTCACCAGCGCGTTCGCGTCGACCAGTTCAGCCTGCGGAAGTTCTGCCAGCAAAGTCAGATGCGCCTTGGCCGAGTAGTAATAATTGTCCAACTCGACTCCAATCCGGCCTGCAGCCAATCCGCAGTCTCGGATCAATGCCGCAAGGTCCTGCATCGGGTGCCGGAGGGTTGATTGCACAAAGTGGTCCGCATAGCCGAATATCCGATCGTCCGGCATCCAGACCGTCCGCCGTGCGCCATTGGCGTCCTGATTGCGCCCCCACCAGATCGGGTCGCGGTCATGCAGGACCAGAACGCCTTGATGTACGTAAAAGGACCAGCCTTCATACCCCGTGAGCCACGCCATGTTCGACGGGTCCTCGACAAACAGCGCATCCAGCCCTGCCTTTGCCATGGCCGCGCGCGTCTTTGACAGCCGACGGTCATATTCGGCCTGGCTGAAGGCCGGATCGGCATGGGCCATGGGCTGCTCCCTTCGGTGACTGAGTTTTGTTGACAGAACTAGACGAATCCGATCACGTCAATGGGCAACACAGGGAAGACACTCAGTTGAAAATCACATCCAACCCGTATCGTGCCGGTCAGAAACTGATTGATGGCGCACCGTTTCCGTCTACGAATGTGGCGCGCGCCTCGGAATTGATCGCGCGTTGCCTGTCCGCTGACGAGACCCCATTGACCGAAGTTCCGGGGCTGGCGGATGTCGCGCACCTCTGGGTCAAGGATGAACGTGGACGGATGGGGCTGGGGTCGTTCAAGGCCTTGGGCGCGGCCTATGTTATCGCGCGCCATGCGGCAGAGACTGCCGAAACGCCGGACACCGCAACGCTGTCGGGCCGCACCTATGTCACGGCCAGCGCGGGCAATCACGGGTTAAGCGTGGCGTCAGGCGCGCGCAGGTTTGGGGCGGATGCCGTGGTCTACATCGCTGATACCGTGCCCGAGAGCTTTGCCGAACGCCTGCGTGATCAGGGCGCAAGGGTTGTGCGTGAAGGGGCGGATTACGCCGCCAGTATGGACGCCGCCAGTAAAGCTGCGAGCGACAACAACTGGACATTGCTCTCGGACAGTTCGTGGGAGGGGTACTACGATCTACCGCATACTCTGATGGAGGGGTATTTGCAGATGGCGGCCGAGGCCGCGCGGCAATGCCCTCAGGTGCCGACCCATATCATGCTGCAGGCCGGTGTCGGTGGAATGGCCGGCGCTGTTGCGGCCTATGCGCGAACCGTCTGGGGGGATGCACCGCAAATCATCGTGGTCGAACCCGAAGCGGCTCCGGCCCTGCAGGCCAGTATCGAGGCAGGTGCCTGCGTTTTTGCCGATGGCCCCGACAGCGTGATGGGACGGCTCGATTGCAAAGAGCCGTCGTTGATTGCTTTGAATGGTCTTGCGCGCGACGCAGATAGTTTCCTAACCCTTTCTGATGAGCAGGTGACCGAGCATCTTCCAGCTATGGGCGCGGCGGGTATCGCCACCACCGCGTCAGGCGGGGCAGGGGTTGCCGCCGTCATGAATGCCCAAGTGCGCGAAGCCCTGGGCATCGGCCCCGATGCCCGTGTCCTGTGTTTCCTGTCCGAGATCGCCGAATGAGAGGTTTTGAGACGTCCGAATTCGGCGTGCGAACGGAACGCGCGCAACGCCGGATGGCGCAGGTGGGCCTTTCGGCTCTGTTGCTGACGACCGAGCCCGAGATCCGCTATTTCACCGGCTACCTGACCCGGTTCTGGGAAAGCCCGACGCGTCCGTGGTTCCTGATCCTCCCAGTTTCGGGCAAACCGATTGCAGTGATTCCATCGATCGGGGCGGCGCTGATGTCGCAGACTTGGGTGGATGATATCCGCACCTGGAGCGCCCCGGACCTTACCGACGATGGTGTCAGCCTGCTGGCCGATACTCTGCGCGAGGTTTGCCCGGAGGATGCGGTCATCGGTCTGCCGGATGGGCACGAGACTCATGTCCGTATGCCGCTGGCGGACCTGAACCGGTTGAAGCAGCAGGTGGGGAACCGGGTTTTGGGCAGCGACGAAGGTATTCTCCGCGCCCTTCGGATGGTCAAATCCCCGGCTGAGATTGCGAAGATCGAAACCGCCTGCGCCATTGCGGGGCGCGCCTTTCAGCGCGTGCCCGAGATTGCCAGTGAAGGCGTCGCGCTGGACGAAGTCTTCCGCCGATTCCAGATGCTGTGTCTGGAAGAGGGCGCGGACTGGGTGCCGTACCTTGCGGGCGGGGCTGAACAGGGGGGATATGCTGACGTGATCTCACCGGCCCGTGCCTCCGCGTTGGCACCCGGCGATGTTCTGATGCTGGATACCGGGCTGGTTTGGGACGGGTACTTCTGCGACTTCGACCGTAATTGGTCGATCGGAGCGGCCAGCCCACAGGTGCGAGATGCCTATGCGACGCTGATCGAAGCCTCGGATGCCGCATTCGAGACTGCGCGCCCCGGTGCAACGGCGGCGGAGCTGTTTCACGTCATGAACAAGGTGCTGTCCCGTACTTCAGGTGAAACAGGCGAAGGGCGGTTGGGACATGGCCTGGGAATGTCGCTGACGGAATGGCCGTCTCTGATCCCCACCGATCACACGGTGCTTGAGCCGGGAATGGTTCTGACGCTGGAACCTGGCATCGCTGTGGGCGACAAAATCCTGGTGCATGAGGAAAACATAGTGATCACCGAAGGGGCGCCACGGTTCATCAGCCCCAGAATCGGTCCGGAGTTGCCCGAGATATGAGTTATCTGCCCTACACGCTGGACAAGGACGATCCCGACGCCCCGCCAATGGGGTTGATCGTGTTGCAAACCGACGAAACGATCGAGCCCGAGTTTAACGCCTATTTCGCAGACCGGCGTGCGCCGATCTATGTTTCGCGTATTCCCAGCGGGGCGGAGGTGACGACGGATTCGCTGGCGGAAATGGAGAAAGCTCTGCCTGCCGCAGCAGACTTGCTGCCCAAGATTCGCCCTTACAAGGTAGTCGGATACGGATGCACGTCGGCCAGTTCGGTTATCGGGTCCGACCAGATCGAACGGATGGTGCAAAAAACCTGCGAAACGGCAGTGGTCACGAACCCTCTGCGTGCGGCGTCCGCCTGTGCGAACCACCTAGGCGTGTCTAAGTTTGCGCTGTTGTCACCCTATATCGAAGAAGTGAACGAACCGCTGCGACGGGCCTTTGCCAAAAACGGGGTTTTCATGGACGTTTTCGGCTCGTTCGGAGAGGCGGAAGAATCGAAAGTTGTACGCATTTCGCAGCGGTCCGTGGTGGATGCAGCACTGAGTCTCGGCGCTGATCCATCGGTTGAGGCTGTTTTCATAAGCTGCACGAATCTAAGAACATTTGATGCTATCCCCGAGATCGCAAGCCGCCTGAAAAAGCCGGTTTTGTCCAGCAATCAAAGCCTTGCATGGCACATGCGGAAACTGAATTCCGCTTAATGGTGATGCAGGCGCAATCGAAAATGTCTGACCTTTGTCACATTTTGGTTGCACGCCGCGTCTCGCTTGTCCTTTAATGAGGCCAATAGGTCGTTGAGATCCGGATAAACCGGGCAAACAGCAGACCACAGGGAGCCAAGTTGGTATATGTCAAATGACGCAGCGTTCGTCGAGTTTCAGCGTGTCCAGAAGTCTTATGATGGCGAAGTACTCGTTGTAAAAGATCTAAACCTCTCAATGCCAAAAGGTGAGTTTCTGACAATGCTGGGCCCGTCGGGGTCCGGTAAGACAACTTGCCTGATGATGCTGGCCGGGTTTGAAACCGCCACACACGGCGAAATCATGTTGGATGGGAAGCCGATCAACAACATCCCGCCGCACAAGCGCGGGATCGGGATGGTATTCCAGAACTACGCCCTGTTCCCGCATATGACTGTGGCCGAGAACCTCTCGTTTCCGCTGGAAGTGCGGAAGATGGGCAAGGATCAGCGCGAGGAAAAGGTAAAGCGGGCGCTGGATATGGTGCAGATGGGCGCCTTTGGCAGCCGTCGTCCGGCGCAACTGTCGGGTGGTCAGCAGCAGCGGATCGCTCTGGCGCGGGCCCTGGTGTTTGAACCTGAACTGGTTCTGATGGACGAACCGCTGGGCGCGCTGGACAAACAGCTGCGTGAGCATATGCAGTTCGAAATCACCCGTCTGGCGCATGAACTGGGGATCACCACCGTTTACGTGACGCACGACCAGACCGAAGCGCTGACGATGTCTGATCGTGTTGCCGTGTTCGATGATGGCCGTATCCAGCAGCTGGCTCCGCCAGACCTTCTGTATGAAGAACCAGAAAATAGCTTTGTTGCGCAATTCATTGGTGAAAACAACACATTGGAAGGCGTTGTTAAGTCAATCGACGGCGACTCGTGCGTGGTTGTTCTGGATGACGGGTCCGAGATTGATGCCAAGCCGGTGAACGTCCATAAAGCTGGTGATCGGACCAAGGTTTCGATCCGCCCTGAACGCGTCGAATTCAACAAGGATCGTCTGCACGCCGATGCGCATACGCTGAAGGCCACGGTGAAAGAGTTCATCTATATGGGCGACGTGTTCCGCTTTCGCCTGTCCGTTGCAGGCAATGATGACTTCATCATCAAGACCCGGAACGCGCCGGACGCGGTCAAGTTGCGCCCCGGCCAAGAGGTCGAGATCGGGTGGCTGGCACAAGACTGCCGGGCGCTGGACGCCTGATACAGGAATTCCCCGTGTGATCCGCCCGGGTGCGCGGGACATTAGATGATCGGGTTGCCCCGTGATCCGATCTTCAAAGCTAAAATTAACGGGTATAACAGGGAGTTAACAATGAAAGTTACCATAACCACTCTGATGGCGAGTGCACTTGCCGCGGTTGCCGGTGGCGCGATGGCCCAGGAGATGACGATCGTCTCGTGGGGCGGCGCATACTCCAAATCGCAGTTGAAAGCTTATCACGAGCCCTATTCGGAAAAGACCGGTATCACCATCCTGAATGACGACAGCTCGAACGAAGCGGTCGCCAAGCTGCGTGCGATGAACGAAGCGGGCAACATCACCTGGGATGTGGTTGACGTTGTGGCCTCGGATGCGATCCGTCTGTGCGACGAAGGTCTGGCGATGGAAATCGATCATGACACGATGCTGGAGCCAGCGCCCGATGGGTCGCCGGCCTCCGAGGATTTCGGTGAACTGATTGTCAGCGACTGCTACATCCCGAGCATCGTATATTCGACCACCTTCGGATATCGCACTGACCTGGTGGGCGACAACCCTCCGACCGAAATCTGCGCAGTGTTCGATCTGGAAACCTATCCGGGTAAACGCTCGCTGGAGAAACGCCCGATCAACAACATGGAATGGGCGCTGCTGTGTGACGGCGTTGCCAAGGACGACGTCTATGACGTGCTGGCAACCCCGGAAGGGCAGGATCAGGCGCTGGCCAAGCTGGACACCATCAAGGACAGCGTCGTGTGGTGGTCTGCAGGGGCCGACACGCCGCAGCTGCTGGCCGATGGCGAGGTTGTCATGGGCTCGACCTATAACGGTCGTCTGTTCAGCGTGATCGAAGAGCAGAACCAGCCGGTTGCGATGCTGTGGGACGCGCAGGTGTTTGACATTGACGGTTGGATTATTCCTGCTGGTCTGGATGAAGAGCGCAAGCAACGCGCGCTGGATTACCTGCGCTTCGCGACCGACACGCAACGTTTGGCGGATCAGGCCAAGTACATCTCGTACGGTCCGGCCCGTGCCTCGTCGGCACCGCTGGTTGGTCAGCACGCTGAACTGGGCATCGACATGGCACCGCACATGCCGACTGATCCGGAAAACGCCAAGAACACGTTCCTGTACAACTACGAGTTCTGGGCTGATTACCGCGACGATATCGACGCGAAATTCCAGGCATGGCTGGCACAATAAGCCTGTCTTGAAACGCAAGGTTGGGGCCACCAATGGCCCCGACCCACCAAAGACCAAGGGACGCAGATGACTGACGCTACTCAATCCGGTCCGATGCTGGCCGCCGATGGCACGCCACTGAAGAAATCGCTGGCGCGATCCCTGCGCCGCCGCAAACTACGGGCGCTGGCCCTAATTGCGCCCTTGCTGTTGTTTGTAATGCTCTCGTTCGTGATCCCGATCGTGTCGATGTTGATGCGTTCGGTTGAGAACGGCATCGTTGCTGAAACGCTCCCACTGACTGTGGTTGAGCTGCAGAACTGGGATGCCGAAGGTGGAGAGCTACCCGACGAAGCTCTGTACGCCGCGTTTATAAAAGACATGATCGTGGCCGTTGAGGCGAAAACGCATACGAGACTTGGCACACGCCTGAACTATGAGCAGACGGGCATGTCCTCGATGTTCCGGAAATCAGGGCGTAATATCAAGCGCTTGGACCCCGAAGCTGATGCACCGTTCAAGGAAAAGCTGATCGAGATTCACGACGGCTGGGGCGATGTCGAGACCTGGCGCACGATCAAAACCCATGCGGTTCCGATCACGAACGGTTATTTCCTGAACGCCGTCGACATGCGTCGAACACCCGAAGGTGCGCAGGCACAGCCCGAGGACAAACAGATCCTGATCAAACTGTTTGGCCGTACGTTGATGATGTCGCTGATCATTACCGGTGCCTGCATTCTGTTGGCCTATCCGGTTTCGTATCTGCTGGCGACGCTGCCAATGCGTGTGTCGAACCTGCTGATGATCCTGGTGTTGCTTCCCTTCTGGACGTCGCTGCTGGTGCGAACCTCTGCGTGGAAAGTCATGTTGCAGCAGCAGGGCGTGATCAACGAAACGCTCGTTTGGCTGGGTTTGGTCGCTGATGACGCACGGCTTGTGATCATCAATAACCAGTTTGGCACGATTATCGCGATGACCCACATTTTGCTGCCGTTCATGATCCTGCCGATGTATTCGGTGATGCAGACGATCCCGCCGTCCTATACCCGCGCGGCCAAGTCGATGGGGGCGACCAACTGGACGACCTTCTGGCGGATCTACTTCCCGCAATCCATTCCGGGCATAGGCGCGGGGTCGATCCTCGTGTTCATTCTGGCCATCGGCTACTACATCACGCCCGAGATCGTGGGCGGCACCAAAGGTGTCTTCATCTCTAACCGGATTGCCTATCACATCTCGTCCTCGCTGAACTGGGGTCTGGCTGCGGCGTTGGGGACGATCCTGCTGGCGGTCGTTCTGTTGCTCTACTGGTGCTACGACAAGATCGTGGGCATCGATAACGTGAAACTGGGATAAAGATCATGGCAGCACTTACACCTATATCCCGCAAACCGTTGTCGGTCGTTCTGCCGACGGTCGCCATTGCCGGAGGTTTCGTCGGCATGTTCGTCGGTGCCGGGCAGGGCAATGTCCTGCTGGGTATCCTAATCGGCGCCGCGCTGATGGCGGGGCTGGCCTGGGTCTATATCACCGTGCTCGACAATGAACGTGTTGCGCGCTGGATCACCGTTCTGGGGCTTGGCGCCATCGGTTTCTTCTTTGCCGGGATCACCGGTTTGATCGCCGGGCTTCTGGTCGGCTGGTTCTTTGCCTTCTTCATTTTCTGGCTCTACGAGGGCCGCTATCGGCAAAAGCTGTTGCCCTATCTGACAGGTCGACAGGTGTTCGAGCATTACCTGTTCCGCGTGATTTGCGGTGCGATCTTTGTCTTCCTGATCACGCCGATCCTTGTGGTTCTGCCGCTGTCGTTCAACGCACAGGACTTCTTTACCTTCACGCCCGAGATGCTGCGGCTGGACCCCGAAGGGTATTCGCTGAAGCATTACCGTGACTTCTTTACCAACAACGAATGGCAGCGCAGCTTCAAGAACTCGCTGATCATTGCGCCGATTGCGACGATCATCTCGGTGTCCTTGGGGACGCTGGCGGCCATCGGCCTCAGCCAGAGCCACGTACCAGGGCGTCGGGCCATCATGGGTATCCTGATCTCGCCCATGATTGTGCCGCTGATCATCTCGGCGACGGGGATGTTCTTTTTCTACAGCGACATCGGGCGGTTCCTTGAGGGAACGCTGGGCATGGACAAGAACTTTGTGGGCTATGTGAAGGTCATCCTCGCCCACGCTGTTCTGGGTATTCCTTTCGTGATCATCACGGTGACGGCGACTCTGGTCGGGTTTGATCAGTCGCTGACCCGGGCAGCCGCAAATATGGGGGCAGGGCCGGTGCGGACCTTTTTCAAGATCCAGATGCCGCTGATTCTGCCGGGCGTGATCTCGGGCGGCCTGTTCGCCTTCATCACCTCGTTCGACGAGGTTGTGGTGGTGCTATTCGTCGGTTCGGCAAGCCAGAAAACACTGCCTTGGCAAATGTTTACCGGTCTTCGTGAACAAATCAGCCCGACCATTCTTGCGGTGGCGACGATTCTTGTGGTGATCTCGATTGCGCTGCTGACCACGGTCGAACTGCTGCGGCGGCGGTCGGAACGCCTGCGGGGTCTCAGCCCGGCTTGACGCGACTCGAAAGCTGATTTAGCCCTTTCACCATGCACCCCGGTCGCGATGGCGTCGTGACGTAAAGCGGGGTGCATGGCTCTCGGTTCCCGAGGCCGCTTGTCCTGAACGCCGGGACTTGTGGCCGGGCTGTGCCTGTCCGGCATTGAGGAGAGACCAAATGACTGATCTGCAAAATCGCCCCGAGTTCTTCACCTGTCACAATGGCGACAAGGCTCCGCTGCCCTTCAGCAAGGCGGAATATGACCGTCGTCTGGCCAGCCTGCGCGCAACGATGGCGGCGCGTGATATCCCGGCGGTGCTGCTAACGTCGATGCACAACATCGCCTATTACTCGGGTTTTCTGTATTGCTCGTTCGGCCGTCCGTATGGCTGCGTGGTGACACAGGACGCATGCACGACCGTGTCGGCGAATATCGACGCGGGGCAGCCCTGGCGGCGCTCGGTCGAAGAAAACGTGATCTACACCGACTGGAAGCGGAACAACTACTGGCGCGCTGTGGCCAACCTGATCGGCTCGGCGGGTCGGATCGGTATCGAAGGTGATCACATGACCCTGGCCATGCGTGACACCGCGCTGGACATGCTGGGCGGGCCAGAGCTGGTGGACATTGCCCCCGATACCATGGCCGCACGCATGGTGAAATCCGCCGAGGAGATCGAGCTGATCAAGGGTGGCGCGCGCACGGCAGATGTGGGCGGTGCAGCCATTCACGCTGCCATCCGCGAAGGCGCGACCGAGATCGAGATCGCCATGGCCGGACGCGACGCGATGGAAGCAGAAATTGCACGCGCCTATCCAGATGCCGAGTACCGCGACACGTGGGTCTGGTTCCAATCCGGTTTGAACACCGATGGTGCGCATAACCCGGTCACCAAACGTGCACTGCAAAAGGGCGATATCCTGTCGTTGAACACGTTCCCGATGATCTCGGGCTATTACACTGCTTTGGAGCGCACCCTGTTCCTTGGCGAACCCGACGCGGAAAGCCTGCGCATCTGGAAGGCCAACGTCGCCGCGCATGAGCTGGGGCTGAGCCTGATCAAACCCGGCGCGACATGTTCTGGTATCTGCGAAGAGATCAACCGTTTCTTTGCCGACGAAGGCTTGCTGCAATACCGCTCGTTTGGCTACGGCCATTCCTTCGGCATTCTCAGCCACTATTACGGTCGCGAGGCCGGGCTGGAACTGCGTGAGGACATCGACACAGTGTTGGAGCCGGGCATGGTTGTCTCGATCGAGCCTATGCTGTGGATCCCCGAAGGCCAGAAGGGCGCAGGCGGCTACCGCGAGCATGACATTCTTGTTGTCGAGGAAAACGGCGCCGAGAACATTACCGGCTTCCCTTATGGGCCAGAACACAACACGATCAGCGCCTGATCGTATGGCAAGGAAGGGTCATCGGCCCTTCCTTACATCCAATCCGAGGGTGGGGTTGATTGTCCAGTTCAGCGATGTGTATCTGACGATACTGCTGGAAAGGAAATGCCGTGGGACAATACGAACTGCCATCGGGAACGGGTGTCTGCTTTATCAACCTCGACCGGGTGCCAGAGCGAGCCAGCTTCATGGAAGCACAGTTCGCCCACACTAGGTTGGTGGGCGCCCAACGGTTCAGCGCGGTGGACGGGCAAGAGCCAGGAGCGCTTGACGGCAACGGCTATACCCCCGGAACCGGTAGCCGCTGGGGGCTGAAGCAAAGCGAAATCGCCTGTTTCGAAAGCCACCGCGCCGTGTGGCAGGCCGCTGTGGATCAGGGCCTGAAGGCGGTGGCTGTTTTTGAAGATGACGTTGAAATGTCCGCCCAGGCCGGCGCAGTAATCACGGCGCTGTTGGATGGTGGAGACGGGTTTGACCTCATCAAGCTGGACTATTCGCCGCGGTCCATGCGGTTTGGTCCGTTGCAGGACATCGCGGAGGTCCCGGTCAGACCGATGCTGGAAATGGCCCCCAGCGCAGCCGCCTATATCGTGACGCAGGCAGCTTGCCGAAAATTGTTGTCCTGGTCCGAGCGGTATTCGGACCACCTTGACGATTTTATCTCAATCCCGCGTCCGAACTGGCGCATGTACCAGTGTTTTCCGGCAGTTGGGGTGCAGATGATCTGGTCCAAGCAACAGTACCAGACCGCCGAATCCGTCAAGGTCAGCGAGCGATCGCAGGATCAGAAAACCAACAGCGGTCTGGACAAAGGGCCATTGTGGTTCCGCGTCCGGCGTGAACTGAAGGCGACGGGGCGCAAACTCTATTGGCGTGCGGGTGCTCAGCGCCGTTTGTTGGCAGATGGTGGGTTTGTCGGGTTCATACCGTGTGCTGACGATCTGAGTGTTTGACCGCAAATCAGGCTCGGATTCCCCTGATACCAGCCACGCAACGCATAAGCGTTAACAAAACTGTCGATTTGATATAACCTTGCAGTGTTGTTTGTGGTTAACGTTTGGGTGTTTGGTGTGGGGCAGACAATCTATGAAAGATACGGCGGGTTCAAAACCATCAGCCGGATTGTGATGACATTCTACGAAATGGCCTTGGAATCCGATCAGATCGGCGGTCATTTCGAAGACATTGATATGCCTCGCCTGATCGACCACCAAACCAAATTCGTGTCTTCCTTGGTGGGTGGGCCCGCATCCTTCAGTGACGAACGGATCGAAGCGGTTCACCGGCATCTCAATATCTCACATGCGGATTTCGACGAGATGGCCGAGCTTTTTGGCGAGGCACTGGCCATGCACGGGATGGAGGAAAGTCATATCAAAATTGCCCTGAATGCCATTGAATCCAAACGCGCAATCATTGTGGCGCGTGACGCCGCATGAGCATTCTGGCCATCAACGAACAGTTGCTTCGTGCGATTGGTGTCGGTGTCGCGGTCGTGCGCGCCTCGGATTTGACGTTTGTGTTTCACAATGGGCCGTTCTCGGAGTGGTTCGGGGTGCCAGAGGAAGGGCAGACGCTGCTGGATATCCTCCCATCGCTAGATCGGCGTGAATTGGAAGACGTAAAGCAATCGGGCCTGCGGTATTCGGTCGAGTTGCAGATCAAGCCGAAGCGCAGAACGTTGATTTTCGCAACGACTGTTTCGTTGGCAAATGGTCTGTCCGAACAGGTTCTTGTCGTTGAATGCCAGAACATCACCCGCATTCGCGAACTTGAAAGTATGATCGACAGTTACTCGACCATGGTCGAGCGCAACACGCGTGAACTGGAGCGGGAAAAAGAGCGGGTGGAACGGCTGCTGCTGAACCTGATGCCGCGCGCGGTCTACGAAGAGTTCAAGACGTTCGGAGTGGTCACGCCTCAGCTATATGATCAGGTGTCAGTGGTTATGCTGGATTTCGTGGGCTTCACCGATTTCGCGGCCAAGACCGATCCGACCGTGACGCTGAGCGAATTGAACGACATTTTCACTGCCTTCGACCGTATCGTCGAACAGTTCGGGTGTGAGCGGATCAAGACCATCGGTGACGCCTACCTTGCCGTGTCAGGGATGCCGGATGCTACGCCGGATCATGCGACCGCCGTGGCGCATTGCGCGGTGCGGTTCTTGCGGTATCTCGAGCGGCGCAATGAAAGCCACCCGCACAAATGGCAGGCCCGGATCGGTTTGGGCATGGGGGCTGCGGTGGGCTCGGTCGTGGGGATACAGAAATATGTGTATGACGTGTTCGGTCCGGCGGTGAACATTGCGTCTCGTCTGCAAGTCTTTGCAAATCCGATGAATATCGTTGCGCCTGAAGAGATGAAATACGCCCTGATCGACGAGTTTCAGGTCTCGGACATTGGGCGCGTCGACATCAAGGGTATGGGCGAGATGGACCTGATCAACGTGACCTCAGGCCTCAGCGCGCCGCAGCCGTTGTCGCGGTTCTGACCCTTAATCGTCCTGCGGAACCAGCCCAAGACCGCGCAGATAGATGCCGATCCCGGATTCCAGCAAATCCTCGGGCGGGAAGGGCGAGCTTGCGCCGGTATTGCGGGCGAACAGTTCGACAACGCCGTGGCTCATGGCCCAGATATGGGCGCTGAACATCGACGCGGGCGGGCGTTTTTCGGGCGGGATGTGTTGCGACAGATCCGAGGCCGCTTTCTCCAGTACCGCTTTCGCGCGGTTCGCCGCCAGCGCCAGTTCGGGCGTACGGTTGATGGAAATGCCGCTTTCAAACATGGCGATGTAGTGGCCCGGATGCTTGCGGGCAAAGGCCAGATAGGCACGGCCCGTTGCCTCGAACGCGGCCAAGGCTGAGGGTTGGCCTTTGTCATAGGCGTATTGCATCAGGTCCGCGAACATCTCAAATCCCTGACGTGCCGCCTCGGCAATCAGGTCTTCGCGTCCATGGAAATGCCGATAAACCGCAGCCGGAGTGACCCCCGCGGTTTTGGCAGCCTCGGATAAGGTAAAGCCGGTCGGGCCTTTTTCTTCAATCAGAGACAGGGCAGCCTCGATCAAAGCCTGTTTCAGGTTCCCGTGGTGATACCCGCGTTTCGTCATCCCCGTTTCAGGTGCCTTTGTTGTTTATGCCGTCGGAACACATGACATAATCCCCGTTGTGGCCTTCGTCCACTCTTGGTCATGCGTCCCAGATTTCCGGTCCGCCGCAGATTTTGGGATCATTCGGCCCGATGGCGTCCTCGTCCTTTTCGTCAAAGTCCAGCGCGTGCAAGACCGTCCGAATGGCCGCCAGCCGCGCGCGTTTCTTGTCGTCGGACCGGACAATGGTCCACGGACAATGCTCGGAATGGCTGCGGGTCAGGGTTTCCGAGATCGACTGGCTGTACTCGTCCCATTTGTTCAGGCCTGCAACGTCGATCGGGCTGAGTTTCCACTGCTTCAGAGGGTCCGTTTCGCGGGACAGGAAACGGTTCAACTGCTCTGCACGGCCGACATTCAGCCAGAACTTGAACAGAGTGATCCCGTCATTCACCAGCCCGGTTTCCAGCGGCAGAACTTGCCGGAAGAACCGTTCACGCTGTTCTGCGGTACAGAAACCAAACACGTTTTCTACAACTCCGCGGTTGTACCAGCTGCGGTCAAAAAACACGATTTCACCGGCCGACGGCAGATGCTGGATGTAGCGCTGGAAGTACCACTGGCTTTGCTCGGTATCCGAAGGTTTGCTGAGCGCCACGTTGCGCGCGCCGCGTGGGTTGAGGTTTTCGCGGAACCGCTTGATCGTACCGCCTTTGCCAGCGGCGTCGCGGCCCTCGAAAATGATGGCAATACGCTGATCGGTTTCCTTGACCCAGGACTGCATCTTGACCAGTTCAATCTGCAGCCTTTCCATCTCTTTTTCATACTCCTTACGCTTCATGCGTTCGTCGTAAGGGTAGGTCGGGTTCAGAATGTCGTCCTTTTCGGACTTTTCGATGGCCGAACGCACCTCTTTCGGGGCGTCCTTTTTGAAGTACTTTTCGATGGAACCTTTTTCGGAACGGGCCATGTGTTACCTCGCCATAAAATCCATATCCTACTATGGATTAGCCGAGGGCTTAACGCAAACCCGCACGTTGCGCGGCGCGGTCGATGGCGGCCGCAACTTCGGGCGCCGCCACGACCTGCGGCATGTGCCCTATGCCCGGCAGCTCGATCAGTTCAGCACCGGGGATTTCATCGATCAGACGTTGGGAATGCCATTCAAGGCCAACAGTGTCATCGGCAGTACCGTGAACGATCTCGGTCGGGACGTCGATCTCACCATACCGGGGTTGCAGGGCCGTCACTTCTTCCAAAAGATTGGCGCGTTGCTTTGAGTTGGCGTGCATCGAAGCGCGGCGCATGGTCAGACCGGGGCCGAAGTGATTGGCATACCCCTCTGGGGCTGTCTGGGGCGCGAACACCCCGTCCAGCGCTTTTTCGACGTACCAATCTGGCGCAAAGGCGGTGATAAACGGCAGGGTTACGGCGCTGCCGACAGAGGTGGACGCCAGTTGGTTGAAACCGTCCAGAGGCGTCTCCCACGGGATCGCGGCAGGTGCGATCAGGACCAGTGCCGAAATGTTGTCGGGCCGCGTTACGGCCCAGGCGAGCGACACCGATCCGCCATAGCTCTGGCCTGCGACGATAGGTTTGTCGGCCCCCAATTGGGCGGCGGCCATTTGCAGAATTTCTGCCTGTTCTTCAATGGATTCCCCGTCCGAGTTGAAGCTGGCGCTGTAGCCCAGTCCGGGGCGGTCGAACACGATGACGCGATAGCTTTCGGCCAATATCGGGGCCAGCGCAAAGGTCATGTCGCGTGTATTGCCGCTGGAGCCGTGAAGCAGCACCACATCCGGACCTTCGCCCATCACCACGGCATGGACAGGCACGCCATTGACCTCGACAATCTGACCTTCGGGGGGAAAGGCGGTCTCGGCGCGGGCCTCGTTTTTGGCTGCGCGCCAGATCGCGACGACCCATAGCATGACCATCAGGGTCAGAACTATGATGCCGACGCGCAGCACTGGGTCAGGCCCTCAGATCGGTCTGATCGACACCAATCCGGCTGATGTCATAGGGGGTGGTGCCGTAAATCTCGCTGATCCAGTTGCCGTAAAGCAAATGCGCATGGCTGCGCCATCTGTTCTGTGGCGTCTGGGCCGGATCGTCATCCGGATAGTAGTTCATCGGCACGTTGATCGGCGTGCCATTGGCGACGTCGCGGTCATATTCCTGTTTCAGGGTGTCGCTGTCGTACTCGAAATGGTTGAAGATATAGAGAGCGCGGTGCGCCCGATCCTCGACCAGACAGGGGCCGACATCGTGACTGCCCAGCAAGGTCACCAAACCATCCGCCGTATCGATCTCATTCTGCTTCATCTCGGTCCAGCGGCTGACCGGGATCACGCAATCATCCGAGAAACCGCGCAGGAATGGCGAGGCCGGGTTGAGGTTCGAATGACGGAAACAGCCGAACGCCTTGGCGTCCAGCATATGTTTCTTCACTCCATGGAAATGGTTAATCATCGCCATCCCGCCCCAGCAGACACCAAAGGTCGAATGCACGTTTGTCTGCGTCCACTCGAACACTTCGCGCATCTCGTTCCAATAGGTGACGTCGGCAAAATCTAGGTGCTCGATCGGCGCGCCGGTGATGATAAGACCATCGAATTTCTCGTCCTTGACCTCCTGAAAGGGGCGGTAAAATTCGGCCATATGCTCGGCGGCAGTGTTCTTGGTGCGATGCTCGGTCATGCGGATCAAAGATAGGTCGATCTGCAGCGGAGTCGCCCCGATCAGGCGCGCGAACTGGTTCTCTGTCTGAATCTTCTTGGGCATCAGGTTCAGCAACCCGATCCGCAAAGGGCGAATGTCCTGACGCATCGCCTGATCCTCGGCCATGACCGAGACGCCCTCTTTCGTGAGGACGTCAAATGCAGGAAGGTCGGCGGGAATCTTGATAGGCATCAGGTGCAAGCCTTTGGAGTTTCAGTGTAGAAGCGGTAATTAAGCGTGGTTCGCGCGGGTCTCAAGGGTGCGTTCGATCAACTCATCGAAATCAGCGGCGTCGCGCACCTTGTGCATGTCGTCGGCGGTAACCGCGACACCCCAGTTTTCGGCCATCGACTGATAGCGCGGCTGACGATGCGCCAGCGCTTGCGCATAGGTCCAGCGGATAAAAGCATCGGGGTCCACATCCTCGGCCCGGCAGTCGTGCTGGGTCAGGTAGTCGTCCCAGACGCGGGTCAGAAACTCGGGCTGATAGGACATCGGCTTGGGCGCCTTGTCAAAACGGCGGATCAGCTCGGCGGTGTGATCCTCATCGCCTTGTATCCAGATCATAAGGGTCTGGCGGGACAGTTCTGAAAGAACATGGTCGGCCGGGTCGTTCGGGTCTACCCATTCACAGATTGATCCGCCCGTGTCGCAGATGAAATGCGGATATTGATACAGGCGATGTGCACGGTCGATGAAGTATTCGGTATCCAGCAGGGCGTGGATTTCTGCCAGACGAAACTGTTCTTGACGGCGTCGGTATTCAGTCAGCTCCATCCCGCCCAAGTCAGGATTGCCGGGTTTGCCCAGATAGGCGGCCACAGGGGTCAGGTTCTCGAATGTGATATTCGAGCCGATATAAATCGAATCCGACAGCAGAAGATCGCGCAAGAACGGAACCTTCATCGCCTCGGCCTTGGCGTTGTCGGTGATGTACTCGCCCATGTACCGCGTGCCGATGCGGTAATCGATCGAGTAGTGGAACCAGTCGCCGGAATCGCGCAAGACGTTGGACACATAGGTCTTGCCCAGCCCCGACATGCCGAAGAACAGCACCTTTTTCCGCGCCGCGTCGCGCCAGTCTTTTGCCGAGCCGTAGATCATTGTCCGCTGTCCCTTTTTTCCGACCTAGCTAAAACGGGCAGCGGGCGGCGTCAATTGCGGGAGCTTGCACGATTGAGGATCAAAAGCCCCACGGCAAGGACGGCAAAGCCCAGAAAAGCCTGTGGGGGCAGGGCCTCATCCCGCAAAACCGCGCCCAGAACGATCGCGACCGGAGGGATGACCAGCGTGACCAGCAACAGATTTCCTGCACCGGCCATTGCCAGAACCCGATAGTACAACAGGTAGGCTCCGGCCGTGGCAATCAAAGCGTAATAGCCAATCGCTGCCCATGTGATCAGGGGCAGGTCCAGACTTGGCACGCCGTCGACCACCAGCGTGATCGGTAGGATCAGCAATGTCGATCCGGTCAGCATTCCTGCCGCGGCGACGACAGGAGGCAGGTCAGACAAGGTGACGCGCGCCCATGCACCGGCCAGCGCATAAGATACCGTGCCTGCAATGATGGCCAGTTGGGCCATGCTCTGCAGGTTGAAACTGGCAAAGTTTCGTATCCCGATAGCAATTGTGACTCCCAGAAATCCAAGGCCGACGCCAATCGCACGCCCTCGGCTGAGGCGCTCGTCCTTGAAAAACAACGCCGCGACGATCACGCCAAAAATGGCCGTCATCGCATTCAGGATCGAGGTCAGGCCGGTTTCGATATAAAGCTGCCCCCAGGCCATCAGGGAAAACGGAATTGCGTTATTCAGCAGCCCCATGACCAGAAACGCCAGCCAAACGCGCGGGCTGTGCGGAACAGCCAGCCGCCGAACCCGGACCACAAGCCAAAGCACCAGCATGGCCCAGAAAACGCGATGAAATACTGAGGTCATTACCGGAATTGTGTCCAGCGCGATACGGATTGATAGGAACGACGCGCCCCAGATCAGGCCCAGCAAAAGAAGCTCGGCCCATGCTTTCGGTGAGAGGTGTTTTTGTGCTGCCATGCCACCTTTTCGCATCCCCTGCGCACCCGTTCGACCCGAATCCTGCGCAAAGAAAAACCCCGCCGAAGTGGCGGGGTTCAAGTGTCTTTGATGCGTTGGATCAGCCCAGCGAGTAGGTGATCTGGAAACCGACGCTCCACGCGCTGTTGCCGCTGAAGTCGGCCGTCTGGCCAAATCCACCATCCGCTGTCGCATCGCCAATGTCGGTGTAGCGAACGCCGCCGGAGATTTGTGCGTTTTCCAGCGAATAGGTGCCGCCCAGACCGATGCTCCAGAAGCCGTCCGTGGGCCCGAGGTTGGACACCGGTTCGCCTTCGTCAGATTCGTAGCCCAGCGTTACAGCGCCGGCGAACTGATCGGTGAACTGGTAGCCAAGACCAAGCGAGTAGGTGAATGTCGCGTCGTCGTAGTCAACCAGCGGTCTGCCGACGATGCCAATGTACGCTGGAGGAGAATAGTCCAGCTGCGGCCAGTCCACCCAGCGGATCGAACCGAACAGCAGGGTCTTGGGTGCAACACCGGTCTGGAAGTCCAGGTTGATGGACTGCGGCGTTTCGATTTCGCTGGACGTGTCAACCGACGCAACGGTTCCCGGCGGGATCGGTGGGATCGGGAGTGGGTTGAACGACTCGTTCTGCGACAGGTCATGTGAGATTTTCGAGTTGTACGTAAGTGCCACTCGTGCCGCGATTTCTGGTTTTTCCCATGCTACGCCGACGACATAACCAAAGGCGATGTCCTTGTCCGTAGACACATCGTAACCCGCAGCAGCAGGGACCGTGACCGAGGCTTTGACGCGTTGCGCCCGTACGCCGCCGATTGCACTGAACCCGTTGTCGAACTTATAGCGCAGCAGGGCGGTAATCGCTTCGGTGTCTGCTTTGGCTCTCAGAGTTTCGCCGGTGCGGCCGAACGGAACGGGGTTGATGGACAGCGGATAGTCATCCGCATATTCGATATCGGCCCCGAACGGTTCGTCATACATGATCGCGAAATCAAGTTGATCCGTGAGTGCGGTTTTGTAGCCCAGATGCGGGGTGAAGAAATCATTCGCCACGCTGCCCGAATCTACAACTTGTCCGTTAGTCGGGCTGCCGGGGTTTGCATCAAGCAAGGTGCCGCTAACGCTTGGGTTGGTATATCCAAGCCGGAACTGAGCGACCGATCCTTCTTCGAAGATCAGGTTGATGCCTTGGCCACTGCGATCCAGGCCGCCTGCATAGGCCGCCGTCGCCCCAACGCTGAGTGCGCACGCCTGTAGTAGCGCTTTTTTCATCATGTCCTCCCTTAAGGTCTCCTGTAGGTCAGGCCTGGGTTATTGAGTGGTTACGATCGACCTGACTTATGGTGCTCGATACTTTCTTAAGGCTTACTAAACCGTCAACTGGTGACGGTGCGTTATTACTGGTGATTGTGGGGGGAATCTGTTGCCAAACTGTTACGATTTTCGGCCTGAACGTTCATAAAGATGCCCGAAAAGATTACGGCCGCCCCCAGCAAGGTCCAGTGGTCCAGTGGCTCGTGGTACAGAATCATGCCGACTACTGCGATGGTTGGCAGGCGGGCAAAATCGAATGGAACGACTATGGTTGCCGGGGCAATTGCCAGCGCATTGGTGATGCAGTAATGCGCCAACAGACCTGCCAGCCCCACCAGTAAAAGGAATGGCATCGTAGTCAGAGTGGGCAGGGTAATTTGCCCATCGGCTCCCGCCGCGATCAGTCCCAGAAACGCTTGCATGACGGTCAGCCAGAACATGATGCAGCCAATGCTGGCAAACCGCGTCAGGGTCTTGGTCGATATGGTTGTCAGGGCAAAGAACACCGCCGACAGGGCGGCTGCCAAAACACCCGCGCTGAGCGGTACGGCTCCGGGGCGGGCGACGATCAGGATGCCGACAAAGCCGATCAGGGCCGAAAGCACGCGAACCGGCGTTAGCCGTTCTTTCAACAGCAGCGGTGACAGCAGGATGACCCAAATGGGCTGTGTGAACTCCAACGCAAAAACCTGCGCCAGAGGGATGGCCGTGACCGCATAGAACCACAAGTTTTGACCGGCGAAGTGCGTCAGGTTCCGGACGCCGTGCAGACCCAGCTTGAAGGTCGAGATCTGATGCCACTTTCCGGTCAGCGACAGGATCAGCGCGACGACGCAGATGCCGACAAGGCTGCGGTAGAACATAATCTCAAAAGTGTCATGGGTGACGCTCAGCTCTCGGCCTGCAATGGCCATAGACGAGAACGAGGCGATAGCCCCGGTCATCCAAAGCGCGGCCTTGCCGATCTGCGGTTTGCTACTGTCCATTCACCTGCCTGGGGGAATCGCTGGTTTCTGGTTGAACTTAAACAAAAAAGCCGGGACAGTGCCCGGCTTTTTGGTCATTCCCACTCGATTGTTCCCGGAGGTTTCGAGGTGATATCATAGGTGCATCGGTTGATGCCCTTCACCTCATTGATGATCCGCGTGGCGGTTTCGCCAAGGAATTCGTGGGTGAACGGGTAATAGTCGGCAGTCATGCCATCGACCGAAGTGACCGCCCGCATGGCGCAGGCATAGTCATAGGTCCGTCCGTCGCCCATTACGCCCACGGTGCGGACGGGCAGAATGGCTACAAAGGCCTGCCAAATCTCGTCATACAGCCCGTGCTTGCGAATCTGGTCGATATAGACCGCATCCGCCTCGCGCAGGATGTCCAGTTTCTCGCGGGTGATCTCACCGGGACAGCGGATTGCCAAGCCCGGTCCGGGGAAGGGGTGGCGGCCAATAAAGCTCTGCGGCAGGCCGAGTTCGCGGCCCAGCGCGCGGACCTCGTCCTTGAACAGTTCGCGCAGGGGCTCGACCAACTTCAGGCCCATCTTTTCCGGCAGGCCACCGACGTTGTGGTGCGATTTGATGGTGACCGACGGACCGCCCGAGAACGAGACCGATTCGATCACGTCAGGATACAGCGTACCTTGCGCGAGGAACTCGGCGCCTTCGATGGTATCAGCATGTTTCTGGAACACGTCGATGAACAGCTTGCCGATGATCTTGCGCTTGGTCTCGGGGTCGGACTGGCCGTCCAGCTCGCCCAGAAACAGATTGCTTTCGTCCGCGTGGATCAGTTGGATGTTGTAGTTGTCGCGGAACATGCCGACGACTTCTTCGGCTTCGTTCTTGCGCAGCAGACCATGGTCGACGAACACACAGGTCAGCTGGTCGCCAATCGCCTCGTGGATCAGGATCGCCGCGACCGAACTGTCGACGCCGCCGGACAGGCCGCAGATGACTTTCTTGTCGCCGACCTGTTCACGAATCTTGCGGATCATCTCGTCGCGATAGGCGCCCATGGTCCAGTCGCCATCGAACCCGGCCAGTTTCACGAAGTTCTCATACAGCTTCGCGCCCTTGGGGGTGTGGTGCACTTCGGGATGGAACTGAACGGCATAGAAGTGGCGGTTGGTGTCGGCAGTGATCGCAAAAGGCGCGTTAGGCGAGGTGCCAAAGACCTCAAACCGCGGGGCAATTTCACTGACGTGGTCGCCGTGGCTCATCCAGACTTGTTCGTCACCATCGGTGAACCAGCCGTCCAGAATGTCCAGCTGACTTTTCGGCGTGACAAAAGCACGTCCAAACTCGGCGGTGCCGTGGCCGCTTTCGACCTTCCCGCCTAGCTGGTGCATCATCACCTGCTGGCCATAGCAAATGCCAAGGATCGGCACGCCATAGTCGAAAATCTCTTGCGGGGCGCGGGGCGAACCCTCGCGCGTCACGCTGTCCGGCCCGCCCGAGAAGATCACGGCCTTGGGCGCCATTTCGCGCACAAAGTCCATCGTGACATTCTGGTAGGGGTGGATTTCACAATAGACATTCAACTCGCGCAGGCGGCGTGCGATCAGCTGCGTCACCTGGCTGCCGAAGTCGATGATCAGAAGGCGGTCATGGGATGTCTGGCTCATGACTGGCTCTTAGGTCGCGCGGCGTCTATGTGCAAGCGTTATGAAGGCGTTTCAGGCCAGATACGCAAGGAGATCAGATCAATGACTACCATTCGGTTCATGAATGCGACACAAGAAGACGCCGAGGCGATCACAGAATGTATCGCAGCTGCCTATTCCAAAGCGCGCGAAACCATTGCTGATCTACCGGATGTGACGGCGGGTATTGAACAGGATATCTCAGATCATCGGGTGGTTTTGGCTGTTGCAGGAACCGGGTTGGCCGGGGTGATCATTTTTGCCCAGCAAGATGGCGAGATGAAGGTTTTCAATCTGGCCGTTTCGCCAAACGCGCAAGGGCAGGGGGTTGCCGGAAAACTGCTGGCACGGGCCGAGGCCGAAGCGCGTGAGGTCGGATGTACGCGTATGGTTTTGCGTACCCACCGCCTTATGACGGATACACGCGCGATCTATGCTCATCTGGGTTGGCTTGAAACAGAAGTCAGCGGCAATTCTGTTGCACTGGAAAAAGCACTCTGAACCTGTCTCTAACCCATTGATTCCGACTTTTCACTGCCACGGCGAGAGGCGCGGTTGCCATCTGCCCGATAGCTCCAGATTGCGATGACGGACCAGCACAGAATGTAGAATATGCCGGTGATTATGAGGACCTCACCGGGGATGGGGCCGACATCGGCCCGGTCGATGGCCTGAGGGAAACTCTCAACCGGGGTTGGGTGGACCGAGATCTTGACGCAGAAGGCCAGGCTCTGGATCAGCAGAATCCACAGGTAATTCCTGCGAATCCGGCGCCCGATCGCGATCATGAGGCTGACGTGGTAGCGCGGATGCAGGTAATCCTGCGCCAGAACCTTTTGCCAGTTCTCCTCCATGTGAAGGTCGCCATCATAAAGCAGCGGTGCGTAGAAATGTGTCTCGAGCCATCTGGCTCGGGCGCGCCATACATTGAAATACCTGTAGCGCCGCGCCTCAAGCATCAGGAACAGGATGATCAGAACGCCTACAAGTACCAGCGGCAGCGGTGAAGCCTCGGGCGAGGAAAAGGAAATCGACAGCGCAACACCCAGCGTGACAACCGCCCAGTTGGTCGTTGTATCCAGCCGCGTGCGCCAGATGGTGCTTCGGTAAACCTCGCCTCTGTATAGGTGCGCTACGGCCCCAATTTCGGCCGCATCAAGTGACTTGCGCTCTACTTCGGCGGAGGGTGGTTTTTGCGATTCCGGATCCATGCTCTTATCATGAGCATCACGGAATAGGGGTCAAAAAGAAAATCGAACTGGCGAACATGTCGCTTTTACCCCGATTGCGCCGTTATCCACGTTCGGTGTGATTTTCGGTTCCGGTAACACAATTTGCAACGTGAACAGACTAACGGGATTATCTCATGTCAGAGGCAAACACCCGACGCAGAGCCAGAGGCGGTGGCGGAGCCGCCCGCCGGGCCGAGCGCACCGCGGTTCGTATCGAAACGGCAAAGTACATCGAACGGAATATTCCGAATTTCGAGGTTCTCAACGAAGAAGCGTTGGAGATCATCGAAACCAACGCGGAAACCATTCTGGCCGAGGTTGGCGTCAATTTTGTTGACAACCCGGGCGCATTGCAGCGTTGGAAAGACGCCGGCGCCGATGTCGACGGTGAGCGCGTCCGTATCCCGCGCGGTCTGGCGCGTGAACTGATCAAGACGGCGCCCAGCCAGTTTACCCAGCACGCCCGCAACCCCGAGAAATCGGTGGTCATCGGCGGTCGCAACCTGGTTCTGGCCCCGGTCTACGGTCCTCCGTTCGTGCGGGACATCCATGGCGGACGTCGTTATGCGACCATGGACGATTTCAATAAGTTCGTGAAACTGGCCTATATGTCCAAGTGGCTGCACCACTCGGGCGGGACAGTGTGTGAGCCGACTGACGTTCCGGTGAACAAGCGCCACCTGGACATGCTGATGGCGCACATGACCCTGTCGGACAAGCCGTTCATGGGTTCGGTCACCGATCCCAGCCGCGCGCAGGATTCGGTCGAGATGTGCGAAATCCTGTTCGGCAAAGAATTCGTGCAGGAAAACACGGTCATGACCTCGCTGACCAACATCAACTCGCCGATGACCTTCGACGACGTGATGATGGGCTCGCTCGAGGTTTATGCGAAGAACAACCAGGCTTGCATCATCTCGCCCTTTATTGTGGGCGGTGCGATGGCGCCGGTTTCGGTTGCCGGTACGCTGACGCAGGTTCTGGCCGAAGTTATGGCCGGCGTTGCCTACAGCCAGATCATTCGTCCGGGAGCCCCTGCGATTTTTGGTGCGTTCGTGTCCTCGATCGACATGAACTCGGGCGCGCCGACCTTTGGTACGCCCGAGGCGTCGCTGGTCACCTATGGCGCAGGTCAGCTGGCGCGGCGTCTGAACCTGCCGTTCCGCTCGGCCGGGTCGTTCTGTGGTTCCAAACTGCCCGACGCGCAGGCGGCTTATGAAACAGCGAACTCGCTGAACATGGGTCTGATGGCAGGTGTGAACTTCATGCTGCACTCGTGCGGCTGGCTGGAAGGCGGTCTGGTCGCCGACTTTGAAAAGTTCGTGATGGATGCCGACCAGCTTGGCGTTCTGCACGGTCTGGCCAAAGGCGTTGCGTATGACGAGAACGCACAGGCGATGGAAGCGATCCGCGAAGTTGGCCCCGGTGGTCACTATCTGGGTTGCGCCCATACGCAGGCGAACTTCAAAGAAGCGTTCTGGAAGTCCGAGGTTCTGGACTACAAACCCTTCGAGACCTGGGAAGACGAAGGCGAGCGTGACACGCGCACACTGGCCGCTTCGCGGGTCGAGCATCTGCTGGCCAATTACCAGCAGCCGCAACTCGACCCGGAAATCAACGCCGCGCTGAATGAATACGTGGCGGAAAAGAAAGCATCCATGCCGGACGCCTTCACCTGATCACCGATATTGCGAGGCGCGGCTGGCCTGATACAGCTGCGCCTCGCCCAACAATGCGATCAGCAGATCCAAATGACGCACCAGCGAATAGGCCGCGTCTTCCTCTATCCGCTGCGCGTTAACCTCTCGTTCCATTTCCATCAGTCGAACCAGTGCCGCACCGGTTCCTGGCAACGAACCGTATCCCAGAATACGTTGCAGATGCCGTTCCCGATCATAGTCCTGCGACCCGAATTTCGCGGCCCGAGCCAACAGGCAGGGGCGGCGTAGGGTGGTAATCATGGTCATAAGGTCCTGCACTTCAGAGGTTCCTTGTTCGAGTGAAGTTGCCCCTTTTGCCACACAATCTAAGCGGATGTTTCCTAGATTGGGCTCGCGCCGAACTCTGACTTCATGAGTTTTTATGTTTTTGAATCAAATCTGGTTCTTGTCCCCGCGGGTTAACGAACGAGTAACGAAAGCAACTCTAGTTAGAATTGGTTAACAAACTCATCGGGGGCGATTGAGCACAGATTGTTGTTTCGCCCCCTGATTGCTCTGGCGCGCAGACGGGATCGGGATGGCAAGCCGTTTCTGGATGAATCGCTGGTGGCTGCGGGTGAACGTCTGCGTGAGGATTTTGAATTGGCGCAAATCGGCCCTCATGTCGCGCAGAACTGGGACCATTTCCTGACCGCCGGAAGGCGTGGCAGTTTCAAAAGCGAGGCACATGGCGGGCGGGGCTCGTCCGATGCGCGGGATCGCGTGGAGCGCGCCTTGTCGGATCTCGGGCCGGGGTTGAGCGACGTGGCGCTGCGTTGCTGCTGTTACCTCGAAGGCTTGGAACTGGCAGAGAAACGCATGGGATGGTCGGCGCGGTCGGGAAAGATCGTACTGCGGATCGCGCTGTAACGTCTCAAGCGGCATTATGAATGCCAGTCAGAGCGCAATCGCATGATCGGGTGATATGTTTTGGTTGCGTTCGCGTGGTCAAGTGATAGTCACAGGTTATGAATTTTACCCTCAGACAGTTGCAATATTTCAGCGCCGTCGCCGAACAGCGTAATTTCGGACGGGCGGCGCAGACATGTCATGTGTCGCAGCCCGCCTTGTCGGTGCAGATCAAGGCACTGGAGGAAAGTCTGGGCGGCCCACTGTTTGAACGTCAGGCCCGCGACATCCTGCTGACTCCGTTGGGGCGCGATGTGCTGGATCATGCGCGTCAGGTTCTGGGGGCCGCCGACAGGCTGGATCAATTCGCAAGGGATCGATCGGGCGGGCACAGATCGCTAGCGATTGGAATCATTCCGACAATCGCGCCGTATTTGCTGCCCGGCGTTCTGGCCGGATTGCGTGCCTCGGACGTGTCACTGCGCGTCCAGGTACGTGAGGCCAGAACCGAACGCCTGCTGACCATGTTGCGCGCCGGGGAAATCGACGCCGGTGTCGTTGCCCTGCCGGTTGGGGGAAATGAGCTGTTCGAACTGCCCCTGTTTCAGGATCGGTTCCTACTGGCCGGCAGCACAGCGCGCCTGCAGGGCATGGCAACAAACCCCGAGGCCTTGCGGCCACTGGACCTGAAAACCGCGCAGTTGATGTTGCTGGATGATGGGCATTGCCTGACGGATCAGGCGCTTGAGGTCTGTGGGCAGGACCGCAGTAGCGGGCTGATCAACATGGGCGCGTCCTCACTGGCCACTCTGTCGCGCTTGGTGGCCGAAGGGTTTGGCCTGACCCTGATGCCAGAGCTCGCGGCGCAGTCGGAATCCGAGGCTGTGCCCGGTCTGAAGCTGATGCGTTTCAGCGCGCCTCAACCTGCGCGAACGGTTGGTCTGGTGCGGCGTGCATCAACCGGTCGTGAGGGCTGGTTTGATGGTCTGGCCGAAGTGATCCAACGGGTCGGCGAAGATATCGTGACGGCCACGCGCACTTGAAAACGAAAAGACCCGCCAATGGCGGGTCTTTTGCAATGGATCGTAGAATAGCTTAGGCCAGAGCCGGCTCTTTGGCTTCGTCTAGGTGTTTTTTCAGGTTTTCCGGCGAGGACACGCCATAGGGGTCTTCGGGGCAGTTATCCATCAGGCCGGGCTCTTCGAACCATGCCTCGACCACACCGTCGTTGACGATGGCGGCATAGCGCCACGAGCGCATACCAAAGCCCAGGTTGTCCTTGTCGACCAGCATACCCATCTTGCGGGTGAATTCGCCCGAACCATCAGGGATGACTTTGACGTTTTCCAGACCCTGATCCTGCGCCCACTTGTTCATGACAAAGCTGTCATTCACCGACATGCAGTAAATCTCGTCGACGCCTTTTTCCTTGAATTCGGCATAGCCGTTTTCAAAGCCGGGCAGTTGGTAGGTCGAACAGGTGGGAGTGAACGCACCGGGCAGCGAGAACAGGATCACCCGTTTGCCGGCAAAGTAATCTGCGGTGGTCTTGTCTTCCCAACGGAACGGGTTGGGGCCTTCGACGGCCTCGTCACGGACGCGGGTGTGAAAGGTTACGTCAGGCAGTTTAGTACCGGATTTCATGCTCAATTTCCTGTGATTCATCTGTGAACTGCCGAAGATTTAAAACAGTTCTAAATTGGCTTCAACGTCATAGTTGCGGCAATCGCGAAATCTGGCAGAGACCGCAAAACGCGCTGTTTGTAATGGAAAACTGTCAGGATTTACGCGATGTTTTTCTGCAATTGCATAGTGCGCTGTTATGGCAGCTATGCACGGGTGGCGTAGCTAACCACCGCAGTTTATATTATGTCGAAGCAAAGTGACCCAAAGTCAGGAAAGCCGACCGTGCGTGATCTGAAGATCCCCGAACAACGTCATCCCGAAAAGGCGCATCGCCAGGACAATGCGCAGCCGAAAAAGCCGAAATGGATTCGGGTGAAGGCCCCGGGTGGAAAAGGGTATGCCGATACCCACAAAATCATGCGCGAGAACAACCTCGTGACCGTCTGCGAAGAGGCCGGGTGCCCGAATGTTGGCGAGTGTTGGAGCCAGGGTCACGCCACCATGATGATCATGGGCGAGATTTGTACCCGTGGCTGCACATTCTGCAACATCGCGACCGGTCGCCCCGACGATCTGGATGCGTTTGAACCCGGTCGCGTGGCGCACGCGGTGCAAAAGCTGGGGCTGAACCACGTGGTCATCACTTCGGTGGACCGGGACGATCTGGAAGATGGCGGTGCAGAGCACTTCGCACAGACCATCCGTGCGGTACGTCACCGCTCGCCCAAGACGACCATCGAAATTCTGACGCCGGACTTCCTGAAATGTGATCCTTCTGTTCTGGAAGTTGTGGTCGAGGCGAAACCGGACGTATTCAACCACAACCTCGAAACCGTTCCGGGCCTATATCCCCAAGTGCGTCCCGGTGCGCGCTATTTTCACTCGCTGCGCCTGTTGCAGCGGGTCAAGGAGATGGACCCGTCGATCTTTACCAAATCGGGCATCATGGTCGGCTTGGGAGAGGACGAGCAGCAAGTTCGTCAGGTCATGGACGACATGCGCGCCGCCGATATCGATTTCCTGACCATCGGTCAGTATCTGCAGCCCACGCCGAAACACCACGGCGTTGATCGTTTTGTCACGCCCGAGGAATTCGCATCTTACGAGAAGGCGGCCTACGGCAAGGGCTTCCTGATGGTTTCCGCGACGCCTCTGACCCGGTCGTCCTATCACGCAGGAGATGATTTTGCCCGCCTGCGCGATGCGCGCCAGAAAAAGCTGGAACAAGGGTGACCCCCGACACACTCGCCCGGCTAACCCGGCTGCGCCACGAACTGCATCAATATCCGGAGATTTCCGGGCAGGAGGAACAAACCGCTGCCCGGATTGCCGACGAGTTGCGTGCCCGCGGTGCCGATCAGGTGTTGACGGGTATCGGCGGGCATGGTGTGGCGGGCGTTTTCGACAGCGAACAGGCTGGACCAACTGTTGCCGTTCGGTGCGAACTGGACGGGTTGCCGATTCAGGAAATCTCTGACGCGGACTATGCCTCGCGTGTTCCGGGTAAAGGGCATCTGTGCGGCCATGACGGTCATATGATGATGGTTCTGGGCGTGGCTGAGCAACTGGCCCAATCCCGCTTGAAAGCGGGCCGCGTGGTGCTGATCTTCCAACCTGCCGAGGAAAACGGGCAGGGCGCCATCGCCTTTCGGGCTGACCCAAAGTTTGTCGAAATCGCGCCTGATTATGTGTTTTCATTGCATAACCTTCCGGGCTTGGCGCAAGGGGACGTGTTGCTGTGCGAAGGGCCTGCCAATTGCGCATCTCGTGGGATGAAGATTGTTCTGACCGGTAAGACCTCGCACGCGGCAGCGCCGCAGGATGGAGTCTCTCCGGCCGCGGCGCTGGCGTCCCTGATGCCGCAACTGGCGGGGTTGGGACGGGGCGGTTCTCTGGACGTCGATTTTGCCCTGACCACGGTGACACACGCCAACTTGGGTGAGCCAACTTTCGGTATTGCCCCTGGTCGGGCCGAGCTATGGGTAACATTGCGCACGGTTGCTAACGCCCGGATGCAAGCCCTGATGAACGAAGCCGAGGCGCTGGTGGCGCAGGTCGCCTCAGATCAGGGGCTGGGGTATGAGATCAGCTATGAGGACGTGTTCGAGGCCTGCGTGAACGCGCCCGAAGCTGTCGATATTCTCAGCCAGTCTTGCACCGAAACGGGTGTGACCTGCGAACTGACACCCAGCCCGCAAAAATTCTCGGAAGATTTTGGGCAGTTCGGCAAAAGCGCCAAATCTGCCATGTTCTGGCTTGGATCTGGCATGGATCACCCGCAACTGCACAACCCGGACTACGATTTTCCGGACGCGCTGATCCCGATCGGAACCGGGATTTTCACGGCCGCGATTCAGCTGGTGTTGGGGCCGCTTAGTCCTCGGTAAAGCGCACTTTGCCGATGAAGGGCAGGTTTCGGTTGCGCTGCGCGTAGTCGATTCCATAGCCCACGACGAATTCATCAGGGATTTCGAAGCCGATCCAGTCGGACCGGAAATCAACCTCACGCCGGCTGGGCTTGTCCAGAAGTGCAATGGATTTCAGGCGGGCGGGCTTGCGGCTGCGCAGCAGCTTGGTCACGTGGTTCAGCGTGTGTCCGGTGTCGACGATATCCTCGACAACCAGAACATCGCGCCCTTCAATTGCGCCGCGCAAGTCTTTAAGAATGCGGACTTCTCGGCTGCTTTCCATCGAGTCGCCATAGGACGATGCCTCAAGAAAATCCACTTCGATCGGCAGGTCTAACTCTCGCACCAGATCGGCGATGAAGACGAAACTGCCGCGCAACAGGCCAACAACAACCAGCTTGTCGGTATTGCCAAATTCGGCGGTAATTTCACGGCATAGTTCCTCGATCCGGGCGGCGATGGCCTTGGCCGAGATCATCTCATCTATCACATATGCACGGTCGCTCATCGCTGCCCCCTTGATCTTTGGCGCGCAACATACGAAATCACGCGCCATTGTCACCTGTTAATACCGGACGCCATGCCTACTCATTCGGAAACCCGCCACTTGCCGTATACGGCGCAGCAGATGTACGACCTGATCGCGGACGTGGCGAAGTACCCCGAGTTTTTGCCCTGGTGCGCAGCTGCCCGTATCCGCCGGACTTATGCCGCTGGTGAGGCGCAGGTGATGGAGGCGGATCTGGTCATCTCGTTCAAGGTCTTCCGCGAACGGTTCGGCAGCCGGGTGACGCTGTTTCCCGATCAGATGAAGATCGATACCGAATATCTGGACGGCCCCTTCAAATACATGAAATCCGACTGGCAGTTCGCGGACGCACCCGAGGGTGGGTGCAATGTGTCCTTCCATGTGGATTTCGAATTCAAGAACGCGATCCTGCAAGGCATCATCGGGGTTGTCTTCAACGAGGCCATGCACCGGATCGTTCAGGCGTTTGAATCCCGCGCTGCGGATTTGTACAGCTAGGTCTTTACCCGCAACCGGCGCACGCTAGACTGCGCCCATGAGCGATTTTTCCACTTCTCTGGCTGCGTTCGCAGCAGGCCCTGTCGAAACGACGTTGCCGACACGGGTCGTTACTTCTCTGTCCGTTCTGGACTGGATTGCCGTGGGGCGCGCCGGGGCCGCTGAGCCGGTTTCAGAAGCCGTACGTGACCTGGTGCTGGGCGAGGATGGCGCTGCACAGGCGCATCTGTTTGGCGGCGGTGCGGCCCCGATGCGCGGGGCGGCCTTGGTCAACGGCACCGTGTCGCACGCGCTGGATTATGACGACACGCATTTTGCCCATATCGGGCACCCTTCTGTTGCAGTTTTACCCGCCGCTTTGGCGCTGACCGAGTGGGATGACCGCATTCTTGTCGACTTCCTCGAGGCCGCGCTGGTGGGGATGGAAGTTTCGATCCGCATGGGCCTATGGCTGGGCCGCGACCACTATCAGGCGGGATTCCACCAGACGGCGACGGCAGGAGCGTTCGGAGCCGCCGTTGCAGCGGGCCGTGTTTTGGGTTTTGACGTCACGCAGATGCGCAAGGTGCTGGGCCTGACGGCGACCCGCGCTGCGGGCCTCAAGGCGCAATTCGGGACGATGGGCAAGCCGTATAACGCAGGTCTTGCAGCCTCGGCCGGGGTAGAGGCCGCCTTGCTCGTCGCCAAAGGTTTCGAATCCAACATGGACGCGTTGGAGGGGGAGTACGGCTTTGGTGCGACCCACAGGGGCGAGGGGGATGCGCCAAACGCTTTAGCCGGGCTGGGCGAGGAGTGGTTGTTCGAAAACGTCAGCCACAAGTTCCATGCCTGCTGCCACGGCTTGCACGCCGCGCTTGAAGCCGCGCGCGATCTGGACATTGCTGAACCCGAAGTGGCTGAAATCAAGGTCAAGACACATCCACGCTGGATGAGTGTGTGCAACCAGATGTCTCCGACCACGGGTCTGGGGGCCAAGTTTTCGTATCGGACGGTGATCGCCACGCAGGCGCTTGGCTATGACACGGCGCTGCCCGCCAGCTATACGGACAAGGTCTGCGCGGACCCGCGCCTGAAGTCCCTGCGGGATCGTGTATCGGTCGAAGTGGATGAAACGCTGTCAGAAACGCAGGCGCACCTGACCCTGTTGCGCCGCGACGGTGCACGGCTTGAGGCAACCCATGATCTGTTGGCGCCGATGAGCTTGGCGGACCGCGAAGACCGAGTGCGCGGCAAGGCCGCCAAACTGATCGGAAGCGAAGAGGCGGACGCGATCTGGTCGATGCTGCGCACCGGTGGCCGCGCCCGCGATCTGGCAAAAAGACTGGCGGGTTAGACCACGTGCCAGTGCAGCGGGAAACCCGGTTCAAAGACCGTTACCGGGCCATCTTCGGATTCGATCTTGTCGGGGTAGGCGACGGGCTCGCCCTTGGTCAGGGTGATGGTGTCCTCGTTCACCGGCAGGCGGTAGAAGGTAGGCCCGTTCAGCGAAACAAACCCTTCCAACTTGTCCAGAGCGCCTTCGCGTTCGAACATCTCAGCCACCAGTGACATGGTGTTTGTCGCCGTGAAGCACCCGGCGCACCCACAGGCCATTTCCTTGTTCGCATCTGTATGCGGTGCGCTGTCGGTGCCCAGGAAAAACCGCGCATCGCCCGAGGTCGCTGCGGCCAGCAACGCCAGCCGGTGCTCTTCCCGCTTGGCGACGGGCAAGCAGTAGTAATGCGGTTTGATGCCGCCCACCAGAATGTGGTTGCGGTTGATGATCAGATGGTGCGCGGTAATGGTTGCGCCCAGATCGGTATCGTTGGCTTTCACGTAGTCCACGCCGTTCGAGGTGGTGATATGCTCCATCACCACGCGCAGTCCCGGGGTGGCCTTGCGGATCGGGTCCAGAACACGGTCGATGAACACGGCCTCACGGTCAAAGATGTCGACCTCGGCATCGGTGACCTCACCGTGGACGCACATGGGTAGACCGATCTCGGCCATCTTCTCCAGCACCGGACGCACCTTGTCGAAATCTCGCACACCAGAGGCCGAGTTGGTCGTGGCCCCGGCCGGGTACAGCTTGACCGCCTTGATCAGCCCGCTGGCATGGGCTGCGGCCACATCGTCAGCATCGGTATCCTCGGTCAGGTACAAGGTCATCAGCGGCTCGAATGTCATACCCTCGGGCAACGCGGCCATGATGCGATCGCGATAGGCCGCGGCCTGATCGCCGCGTACCACGGGCGGCACAAGGTTGGGCATGATGATCGCGCGAGCAAAATGGCGCGCGGTTTCGGGCAGGACGGCTTGCAACATCGCGCCATCGCGCAGGTGCAGGTGCCAGTCGTCGGGGCGGCGGATCGTGATGCTATCGGTCATGGCGCCTCCGCTATCACACAGGCCGCGCGCGGGAAAGGCCTTGTCAACGCACCGGATCGCCGTACGTCCCGGAAAGACCATGGCCTTGACGCGCGCGCGTCGCCGTGACCTTTTGTGGCGAGGGAGAGACATGACATGACACAGCCAGAATCCATTGACAGCGTTCAGAAAATGTTGGGCGAGCAAGGCTACGTCTGCGGTCGAGCGCTTGCCACGGTTGTGTTTCTGTCGCTGAAGCTGGGCCGTCCACTGTTTCTGGAAGGCGAGGCCGGGGTGGGCAAGACCGAGATCGCCAAGGCGCTGGCGGCGGGTCTGAACCGGCGCCTGATCCGGTTACAGTGCTATGAGGGGCTGGATGCCTCCTCGGCCGTCTACGAATGGAACTTTCCGGCTCAGATGGTGGCAATCCGGACAGCAGAAGCGTCGGGTGGTGCGGATCGTGGCGCGCTGCAATCCGAACTTTTCTCGGACGAGTACCTGATCGAACGACCTCTGCTGCAAGCGATGCGCCCCGACGAAAACGGTGCGCCGGTCCTGTTGATCGACGAACTGGACCGCACGGATGAACCGTTTGAGGCGTTCCTGCTGGAAGCGCTCAGCGACTTTCAGGTGACGATCCCCGAGCTGGGCACAGTGCACGCGCCCGAGCCGCCCATCGTCATCGTCACCTCGAACCGCACGCGCGAAGTGCATGACGCGCTGAAACGCCGTTGCCTTTATCATTGGGTCGATTACCCCGATTTCGACCGCGAGATCGAAATCCTGCACGCCCGCGCCCCCGAGGCCGCCGAAGCGCTGAGCCGCGAGGTGGTTGCCTTCGTTCAGCATCTGCGCACTGAGGACCTGTTCAAGAAGCCCGGCGTGGCCGAGACCATCGACTGGGCCAAATGCCTGCTGGCGCTGGACGTGATCAACCTCAGCCCCGAGGTGATCGGCGACACGCTGGGCGCGATCCTGAAGTACCAGGATGATATTCAAAAATTGCAAGGGTCCGAGGCGAAACGGATTCTGGACGAGGCGAAAGCGACGCTGGAGCCTGCCTGATGGGTAACGACCCCCTGACGATTCACATCGTTGGCTGGCCTGGGTCAGGAAAACGGACCATAGGCACTGCCCTGGTCGAGATGATCGGCGGGCGCCTGATCGACAACCACCTGATGTTGAACCCGGCCAGTGCCCTATTCGACAGAGCCGATCCCAGACATGCCGCTTTGCGGCGTAGCCTACGGCATTCGGTCTATGAAGCGGCGTTGACGCTATCGCCTGATGTCCCGATCGTCTTCACGGATGCCCTCGAAGAATGCCCGGAAGATCGTGCTCTGATTGCCCCGACATTGGATTTTGTGCGTCAGCGTAGCGGTCGGTTCCAACCTTTTATGCTACGACTCAGCGAAGCCGAGAACCAAAGGCGTCTTTGTGATCCTGAGCGGCAAGGGCGTGGGAAGCTGATGGATCCGGGCGTTCTTTCGGCATATCGGCGCGATCTGACTTTGCTTCGCCTTGATGGGGTGATTGAAATACCAGTGGTAAACCTGAGCCCGAACGAGGCAGCGCGCGCAATTGTCAATGCCCTGGATGACGAGGTGCATCGTGGCTGAGCAGTGGCCTTTGGATATCCCCGACAACCCCAAGTTGGCGCAGAACATCACCCATTTTGCACGGGCCTTGCGTAAGGCAGGGCTGCCGATTGGAACGGGGCGGGTGGTTGACGCGATCCGGGCCGTGCAGGCGGCCGGGTTCTCGGAAAAGCGGGATTTCTACTGGACACTGCACGCCTGTTTCGTCAGCCGACCCGAGCACCGGACGGTGTTCGCGCAGGTCTTCCGCATGTATTGGCGCGACCCGCGTTACATGGAGCACATGATGGCCATGATGCTGCCCGCCATTCGTGGCGTGCAGGAAGAACGCAAGGCCGACCCTGCCGAAAAGCGCGCGGCCGAGGCGTTGTTGGACGGCGTTGAACGCGATCTGCCCGATACGGTTGAGCAGGAAGAAGACACCGAACTGGAGATTGACGCCTCGCAAACCGCGTCCTCAGAGGAACGGCTGCGCAGCCTGGATTTCGAACAGATGAGCACGGCCGAGATCACGCAGGCCAAACGTATGCTGGCGCGGTTGACGCTACCGGTAAAACCCATCGAGTCGCGGCGCGGACAGGCCAGCCATCTGGGCCATCGTATCGACCGTGCCCGCACCCTGCGCGCCGCAATGCGTCAGGGCGGAGAGCTGCGCAATATCGCGCGCCTGAAGCCCAAGCCGCGTTGGCCCAATCTCGTAGTGCTGTGCGATATCTCGGGATCGATGAGTCAGTACAGTCGGATCATCCTGCATTTCCTTCACTCGGTTTCGAACGCCAAAGGCGCTGGTTGGGCCAAGGTCCGTGCCTTCACCTTCGGCACGCGCCTGACCAACATCACCCGCCACCTGCAGCAGCGTGACGTGGATGCCGCTCTGGCCGCTGCCGGGGCCGAGGCGCAGGATTGGGAGGGCGGTACGCGGATCGGCGAATGCCTGCACGCCTTCAACCGCGACTGGTCCCGCAGGGTCATGGGGCAGGGGGCGGTGGTGCTATTGATCTCGGACGGGTTGGACCGGGGCGACCCCGAGGCGTTGGGGAAAGAGATGGAGCGCCTCCACCTCTCTGCGCGCCGTCTGATATGGCTCAATCCGCTGCTACGCTGGGATGGGTTCGCGCCCAAAGCACAGGGCGTGGCGGCGATGCTGCCGCATGTGGACAGTTTTCGCGCGGGCCATTCGATTGCGTCTTTGGAGGATCTTGCCGCCGTTATCTCACAACCCGACGACGTAGGAGAGAAAGCGCGGCTGATGACCGCGCTTTCCGGTTGAGCGTTAGCCCAGTTGTTCTTCGTTGCACTTGCGCGCCATTTCCATGGCCTTGTAGGTGCCGGTCAGGTCGACGGTGAAGGCGAACTCTTTCTCGGGGAACACGACCATGACCTTCTGCTTGGCAATGTCATCCGCGAACTGAGGGTCGTCGGAAAGGACATAACCGCCGGAATAGCCTTTGGTGATGTTGCCCTTCATGCCGGTGGCTTCGCCCAGATAGATGTTGTCGCCCAGCAGGATCGCCACAGCTTCTTTCTCGCCGCGTTTGATATCTGTCTTGGCTTTGGTGAACACGCCCACATAGCCGACGCTGCGGTCTTGCGTCAGCCCCATCTGAACCACGTTTTCAGCGCCATCGACAGCTTCGATCAGGCAGGACTTCTTGTCCTGATCGATGAAGACTTTCCATCCCTCGACCTCACCATAGCGCAGGAAAGTATCCGCGCTGACTGCGGTCGATGCCAGCATCCCAATTGCCATTCCGAGTGTAAAAATGCGTTTCAACTCTCTGTCTCCCTTGTGAAAAATCAATATGCGCATACTGGAATGCACCAGTCGCGCGTGTAGGCTAGAATCACGCCCGTTGACAATCAATCCTTTGCGTAAACCGTGGAAATCCGGGCTTCTTTGCGCCGAAGGCTGGTTTATTTGGGTCTGTACAACACCCTCTGGGGCATGGGTTCCTTTTCATCCCGTCAAACCTGCCTATGTTGGGGCTGAACACTCCGGGAGGGTGCAATGGACAGATTCGACAACAGCCCCGAAACGGCCCTGCGCTGGTATCGCGACGGAAGACCTGTTGCATTGGCTACGGTGGTCGAGACCTGGGGCAGCGCGCCGAGGCGTGTGGGCGCTCAGCTGGTCATCGGTGGCGACGGTCGTATCGAAGGTTCGGTCTCGGGCGGATGTGTCGAAGGCGCGGTTGTGGTTGAGGCGCTGGAGGCAATCGACGAAGGCGAGGCGCGGCTGTTGGAGTTCGGTGTCAGTGATGAGGACGCTTTTGCCGTGGGACTAGCCTGTGGCGGCACCATTCGTGTGTTGGTCGAACCAGTGGGCAAAGTGTTGCCCGAGCCGATGTTGCTTGAACTGGTCGAGGCTCGGGCTCGGCGTGAACCGATTGCCTATGAGGTGAATATTGAGACCGGCCACCGCGCCCTTCGGCGCAACGCCTATGCGGACCGCTTGCGCATGGATCGGTCGGGATTCGAAGAAGACGGCCAGACCTTCGTGGCGGTGCATAATCCTCCGCTGCGGCTGATCGTTGTTGGTGCCGTTCATATCGCGCAGGCCTTGGTGCCGATGGCGCGGATCGCCGGGTATGACCCTGCTATCATCGACCCGCGCGATGCCTTTGCCTCGAGCGCACGTTTTCCCGGTGAGACGATCCTGACCGACTGGCCGGACGAGGCCGTTGCCAAGCTGGGGATGGATGCGCGGACGGCTGTGGTGCTGTTGACCCATGACCCCAAGCTGGACGACCCGGCGCTGCAATCCGCGCTTAAGGCTGGGGTTTTCTATATCGGCGCTCTGGGTTCGACCCGGACCCATGCCAAACGCGTGGCACGGATGAAAGAAGCTGGTTTCTCCGACACTCAGATTGCGCGTATTCACGGGCCGATTGGTCTGGATATTGGTGCTGCGGACCCATCGGAAATCGCAGTGTCCATTCTGGCGCAAATGACAGCCGTATTGCGGGGCAAAGCGTGAAGTTCGGCCCCGTTCCCGTTGATCAGGCCGCCGGCGCGATCCTAGCCCATTCCGTAAAGGCCGGAGAGACAAAGCTGCGCAAGGGCCTCTTGTTGACAGCCGAGCATCAGGAGGCATTGGCCGCGGCCGGGCATAGTTCGGTTACGGTCGCTCGGCTGGAGCCGGGAGATTGTCATGAAGACAAAGCGGCCGGGATGTTGGCAGACGCTCTGGTGCCTGATCCCAAGGCAGCCGCATTGCGGGTGACGCAACCTTTCACCGGTCGGGTGAACCTGTTGGCGGATGGGCCGGGGGTTGCCGTGCTGGATGTCGCGGCACTTGAGGCGTTCAATCAGGTCAACCCGATGATCACCGTGGCCACCGTGCCGCAATATCAGCAGATGAGCGCAGGCGGCATGGTCGCGACGATCAAGGTGATTTCCTACGCCGTGCCGGGGGGCGACGTTCTTGTTGCGTCGCGTTTGGCACAGGGCGCGATCCGTCTGGCCACGCCTGTCTACCGAAACGCCGGGCTGGTTGTGACTGACATTCCCGGTGGGCCGCCGAACGAAAAAGGCATCGCCGCGATTCAGGGCCGGGTAGAGGCTTTGGGATTGGAGCTAGCCGATGTGCGCGTTGTCCCGCACAAGACCGAGGCCCTTGCAACCGCCATCGGGGAAACGCTGGGCGATGTTTTGATGATCCTGACCGGTTCGGCCACCTCGGATGTGTCTGACGTAGCCCCCGAAGCGGTACGTGCAGCAGGCGGACAAGTGGACCGCTTCGGGATGCCGGTCGATCCGGGGAACCTGCTGTTTCTTGGGGCGCAAGGTGAACGCCCGGTGATCGGGTTGCCGGGATGCGCGCGGTCTCCGGCGTTGAACGGCGCGGATTGGGTCCTGTCGCGCGTTGCCTGCGGGATCGCGACGACCGGCGCGGATATTGCGGCGATGGGGGTCGGCGGACTGCTCAAGGAAATCCCGACGCGACCGCAGCCAAGGGCTGGGCGCAAGGGATAACACGGCGGTTATTTGCCTTTCCGGTTCAACGAAATAGATGTTGGCGATTGACCAAGTGACTGACCAAAACACTCGCTAAATATTTTTGTTCTCAAACAAATTTTCCCGTGTTTAACTCTGCGCAGGGAGAGTTTCATTTTGGGAGGAACATATGACACAGGTCTCAATGACCGTGAACGGAAAATCCGTGAGCGGTGATGTCGAGGGCCGGACGCTGCTGTCCAGCTTTCTGCGTGATCACCTGTCGCTGACCGGAACCCATGTGGGCTGCGATACCGCGCAATGCGGTGCGTGTGTGGTTCATGTGAATGGCGAGGCGGTCAAATCCTGCAACATGCTGGCGCTTGAGGCTGATGGGGCCGAGGTCGGCACGATCGAAGGTCAGGCGAACGCCGATGGCTCGTTGAACGTCATCCAGCAGGCCTTTCAGGATCATCACGGTCTGCAATGCGGTTTCTGCACGCCGGGCATGGTGATGAGTGCTGCGGCCCTGCTGAAAGACAACCCACGTCCGACCGAGGCCGAGATCCGAAAGTACCTGGAAGGCAACCTGTGTCGGTGCACCGGCTATCACAACATCGTCAAGGCGATCATGGCCGCATCCGGCCAGGACGTGAGTAGCATCGCTGCCGAATGATGCCACTGCGGGCGCAAGAGGAGACGCCCGTGGGATGACAAAGGGTGCATCAGCATCCGTTTATGGGAGGAGAACAAGCAATGCCCAAAGACAGTGGCATCGGAGCCAGTTCCAAGCGGCGCGAGGACGTACGCTTTCTGACCGGAGCGGGCAATTACACCGACGACATCAACGTACATGGTCAAGCCTATGTGCATTTTCTGCGATCCGACATCGCGCATGGCCGGATCAAATCCGTGGACACTTCGGCGGCTGAAGGCATGCCTGGTGTGGTGAAAGTGTTCACCGGTAAAGATTTTGAAGGCGTGGGCGGGATGCCCTGCGGCTGGGAGGTGACCGACAAGCATGGCGCGCCGATGCAGGAACCGCCGCACCCCATTCTGGCGCAAGGCAAGGTCCGCCATGTGGGCGATCCCATCGCGGCCGTTGTGGCCGACAGCCTTGAGCAGGCCCGTGACGCGGCTGAGGCAATCGATGTGGATATCGAAGAACTGCCCGCCGTGATCGACATGAAGGCCGCCGCGCAGGATGGTGCCACGCTGGTCCATGACGATCTGAAGAACAACATCTGCTATGACTGGCAACTGGGCGAGACCGACGATGCCAAGGTCGATGAGGTCTTTGCCAATGCGGCCCATGTGACCACTCTGGACTTGGTGAACAACCGTCTGGTTGCCAACCCGATGGAGCCGCGTGTGGCCGTGGGTGAGTACAAGCGTGGTACGGATGAGTACACACTCTACACAACCTCGCAGAACCCGCATGTGATCCGTCTACTGATGTGTGCCTTTGTTCTGGGGCTGCCGGAACATAAAGTGCGCGTCGTGGCCCCGGATGTGGGCGGCGGTTTTGGCACCAAGATTTTCCACTATGCGGAAGAGGCGTTCTGCACCTTTGCCGCCAAGGCCTGCGGTCGCCCCGTAAAGTGGACCTCCAGCCGGTCCGAGGCGTTCATGTCGGATGCTCATGGCCGCGACCATGTCAGCAAGATCGAACTGGCGTTGGATGCCGACAATAACTTTATCGGCTTGCGCACCAACACATATGCCAATCTGGGCGCTTATCTGTCGACCTTCTCCAGCTCGGTTCCGACCTGGCTGCACGGGACACTGATGGCGGGCAATTACAAGACGCCGGTCATTCAGGTGAACGTAAAGGCGATGTTCACCAATACGGTGCCAGTGGACGCATATCGCGGCGCGGGTCGCCCCGAGGCGACCTTCCAGCTGGAGCGTGTCGTGGACAAGGCTGCGCGCGAACTGGGCGTCGACCCGATTGCGCTGCGCCGTCAGAACTTCATCACCCAATTCCCCTATGACACGCCGGTCGCGCTGACCTATGACACCGGGGACTATAACGGGACGATGGACAAGCTTGAGGCCGCCGCCGATCTGGCTGGCTTTGCCGCGCGTCGCGCGGAAAGCGAGGCCAACGGCAAGCTGCGTGGTCTGGGCGTCAACTGCTATATCGAGGCTTGCGGCATCGCGCCTTCGAACATCGTCGGTATGCTGGGGGCCCGGGCGGGTCTCTATGATGCCGCGACTGTTCGGGTGAACGCCACCGGCTCGATCAGCGTCATGGTCGGTGCGCACAGCCACGGGCAGGGGCATGAGACCGCCTTCCCGCAGGTTGTGGCCGATATGATCGGCATCGACGAGTCGATGGTCGAGATCGTGCATGGGGATACGTCCAAGATCCCGTTCGGCATGGGCACCTATGGTTCTCGCTCGCTGGCGGTTTGTGGCTCGGCCATGGTCAAAGCAACCGAGAAGGTGATCGAGAAAGCCAAGCGGATCGCGGCCCACCTGCTGGAAGCGTCCGAGGCGGATATTGAGCTGAAGGATGGTCAGTTCAGCGTCGCAGGCACCGACAAGTCGGTGGCCTGGGGCGATGTGACCCTGACGGCCTATGTGCCGCACAACTACCCGCTGGAAGTTGAACCCGGGCTGGAGGAAACCGCGTTTTACGATCCGGCCAACTTCACCTTCCCGGCCGGCGCTTATGCCTGTGAGGTCGAGGTCGACCCGGAAACAGGACGGGTGACCATCGAGGCCTTCACCGCCGCCGACGATTTCGGAAACATCGTCAACCCGATGATCGTGGATGGTCAAGTCCATGGCGGCATCGGTCAGGGCATCGGCCAAGCGCTGCTTGAAAACTGCGCCTATGACGAGAACGGCCAGCTGCTGAGTGCCTCCTACATGGACTATGCCATTCCGCGGGCCGATGACGTGCCGTTCTATGGTGTCGATCATTCCAGCCAGACGCCCTGCACCCACAATCCGTTGGGCGTGAAGGGCTGTGGCGAGGCCGGGGCCATCGGCTCACCGCCTGCAGTGGTCAACGCGGTTCTGGATGCGTTGAACTCGGGCGGTAAGGCTGTCGATCACATCGATATGCCGGTAAGCCCGTCGCGCGTCTGGGCGGCGATGAATAGCTGAATGGAGAGGGCGGTCCGGGGGGCAGCCCCCCGGACCCCCGAGATATTTATAGCCAGATGAAGGGCAGATCCGCGCCTTTCGGAAAGGAAGACGAAATGTACAGTTTCGAGTTTGAAAAACCCTCGACCATTGCCGACGCGGTTGCCGCGTTGGGGGCCGAGGATGCGCAGGCGTTGGGGGGCGGTCAGACGTTGATCCCGACGCTGAAGCAGCGGTTGGCGGCACCGTCCAAGCTGGTGTCAGTAAGCGGGATTGCCGAGATGAAGGGGGTCTGCGTCGAAGATGATGGCTCGGTGGCCGTTGGTGGGGCGACAACCCACGCCACGGTCGCGTCTGAGGCTTTGGGTAGCTATCCGGCCCTTGCGGCGCTGGCAGGTCAGATTGGTGATCCGGCGGTGCGCAATCGCGGCACCATTGGTGGGTCGATTGCCAATAACGATCCAGCGGCCTGTTACCCGGCCGCTGTATTGGGATCGGGTGCGACCATCGTCACCAATGCACGGCAGATCGCGGCAGACGACTTCTTTGAGGGGATGTTCTCGACCACTTTGGACGAGGGTGAGCTCGTCACCTCGGTCCGCTTCCCGGTGCCGGAGGCGGCGAGTTACCAGAAGTTCCTGCAACCGGCCTCGCGGTTTGCTTTGGTAGGCGTCTACGTGGCGCGTTTTGCCGATGGTGTGCGTGTCGCCGTCACCGGTGCAAGCGAAGACGGTGTGTTCCGTTGGTCCGAGGCCGAGGAGGCGCTGAACAAAGAGTTCCGTGCAGATGCGTTGATGGATCTGCGTATCAATCCGGCCAACATGATCGCCGATCTGCATGGCAGCAAGGAATACCGTGCGCATCTGGTCAGCGTCATGACCAAACGGGCTGTCGAAGCCTGTATGTAAGACAAAGAGCCTAAGCAAAGCCCCGGTCGAATACCGGGGCTTTTTACGTTCGGCGCAGTTTCGGCGGTTTTGAAGGTTGCCAATAGGCCCCGGTATCCTCGCGCGCTTTTTGGTAGGCATCGATCCGCTGCCGGGCCGCGTCGCCTCCGGCATCGAAAAGGTGGCCCAGCAGACATTCCAGAACAGCCATTGCTCCGGTGTAGCAGGAGAACGGATACAAGGCGCGGGTGCTGACGGTGAAGGCAATGTCGGGCTCGACCCCGGGGGCGATCACGTCGCTGTCCGAGATCAGGATCAGGCGCAAACCTTGTTGTTTTGCGAACCGCATCGATTGGATTGTGTCTGCGGAATAGGGGTGGACGGTGATGGCGACCAGGCAATCGTTTTGGTCGGCGTCCAGCAGATCATCCGCGGCCGAGCCGATATGGCGTGGCACAAGTTGGATGCCTGGGTGCGCCATGCGGCCCGTATAGGAAAAGTAATAGGCCAGCGCGTAGCTTGCGCGTGTCGCTGTGACGAAACACCGGCGGGATGTCGTGATGTGCCGGACGGCCTCGCGCGTCTTTTCGGCCTCCATCAGACGCAAGGATCGGGCGACAACGTTTTGTTCGTTCTGGGCCAGTTTGGCCTGGGCGTTGCTGAAGGCGTCCTCGGTTTGCAGGGTGGTCAGCCAGTCCTGCCCCAATTCGCCTTCCCGATCCGTGACCAAGGCGTTGCGGAAAGGGGTGCGGAAAGCTTCGAAACTGTCAAAACCCATGCGATGCGCCAAGCGGACCAGAACATTCGAACTGACGCCGATTCTGGTCGCCGTAGTTCGGATCGGGTCCAGCCCGAAATCTCCAGGATGGTCGATTACGTACTTGGCGGCCGCTTGCAAGGCCGAAGGCATTCGTTCGATTTCTTGACGCAGGCGGTCGGTGATCTGGTTTGGTGTGTTTTTCATCGGAAAAGAAAAACAAATGTTATGAAATTAACAAGTAAAAAACGAAACGCGCTGGACTAGATGGCAAATGTCACCCGAGGTATGTGCATGTCAGACACGCGAATAAAAACTGAAACTTCCCGTCGCCCCTATGTGCTGGTCGCGCCGAATGGTGCGCGGCGAGGGCGGTCGGATCACCCGGAATTGCCAGTCTCGATTGATCAAATCGTGGACACTGCGCGCGCCTGTTTTGAGGCCGGGGCACACGGGTTGCATTTGCATATTCGCGACAAGCAGGGGCAGCACGCGCTGGACGCGGGCCAATACCTTGAAACGATAGCTGAACTGCGCCGGGTCGTTCCCGAGATGGACATCCAGATCACGACCGAGGCCGCGGGTCTGTTCGATGTGCCTGTCCAGTTGGCGTGTCTGGAAAAGGTGCAGCCGGAGTGGGTCTCGGTTTCGGTCCGGGAAATTGCGCGGGCACCGGAGCTGGCGTCGCGTGTCTATGGGCTGTGCGCCGAGCAGGGAACGCGGGTCCAGCATATCCTGTACGACGCCGATGACGTTGCCTTGCTAACGCAATGGCAAAAGGCCGGGATTGTGCGGGAGGGTCAGGTGGACCGCCTATTGGTTTTGGGTCGGTATACGTCCGGCCAACAGTCCGCGCCGAAGGACTTGGATCAGTTTCCGGTAGATACATCACCATGGATGGTTTGCGCCTTTGGGGCGCAGGAACATGCCTGTTTGGCTTATGCCACCCGTCGGGGAGGGGACGTTCGGGTGGGCTTTGAAAACAGCCTGACCGACCAGAACGGAAACCAATGGAAAGACAATGCCGCGTCGGTGTCGGCGCTTATTGCCATGTTGGAAGGAGCAGTCGAATGAGCCACGTATTTCCACGCCACACAAAGTCAGATCTGCCCATCGCCGCAGGCGGGGACGGGTGCTATCTGATCGATACGCAGGGCCGTCGGTATCTGGATTGCGGTGATGCCGCCGTGTCCTGTCTGGGCCATTCCAATCCAGCGGTGATCCAGGCAGTGCAGCAGCAGGTGGAGAAGATCGCCTTTGCCCACACAGGTTTTATGACCTCGGAACCGGCCGAGGCGCTGGCGGATCTTCTGGTCGAGCATGCACCGGGAGATCTGGATCGGGTGTATTTCGTCTCGGGCGGGTCCGAGGCGACCGAGGCGGCGATCAAACTTGCGCGGCAGTATTATCTGGAGATCGGCCAGCCCGAGCGGCGGCATGTGATTGCCCGGCGGCAGAGCTATCACGGCAATACCTTGGGAGCACTGTCGGCCGGAGGGAATGCGTGGCGACGTGCGCAATTCGCGCCGATGCTGATCGATATGACCCATATCGCGCCTTGCTATGAATACGCGGAGAAAGCGGACGGCGAGAGCAGCCATGACTACGGTCAGCGCGTCGCCAATGAGTTGGAGGCCGAAATCCAGCGGCTGGGTCCCGAGACCGTGATGGCCTTCATGGCCGAGCCGGTTGTCGGGGCGACTCTGGGCGCCGTGCCTGCGGTCGAGGGGTATTTCAAACGCATCCGCGAGATCTGCGACCAGTACGGCGTGCTGCTGATATTGGATGAGGTGATGTGCGGCATGGGCCGGACGGGGCATCTGTTTGCTTGTGACTACGATGGAGTAGCCCCGGATATCCTGTGCATCGCCAAGGGGTTGGGGGCCGGATACCAACCGATCGGGGCAATGATGTGCACCGGTAGAATCTTTGACGCCATCCGCGATGGGTCCGGGTTCTTTCAGCACGGTCACACTTACATTGGCCACCCGGTCGCGACCGCGGCGGCATTGGCCGTTGTTCGCGAAATGACTGAGCGTGATTTGCCCGCAAGGGCGGTCGTCATGGGCGAAAAGCTGCAATCAGCGCTAGAGTCCGCGTTGGGACAACATCCCAATGTCGGGGATATTCGGGGGCGTGGTTTGTTCCGGGGCATTGAACTGGTCACTGATCGCGAAACCAAAACGCCGTTCGACCCTGCGCTCGGCGTGGCGGGTAAGATCAAAAAGGCTGCATTGGCTGAAGGTCTAATCTGTTACCCGATGTCCGGCACACGGGATGGGCGGTTGGGCGATCACATCCTGTTGGCGCCGCCGTTCATCATCGAAGAGGCGCAGATCGACGAGTTGGTCGGAAAGCTGAGCAAAGCAATATCAGCGGTGATCTGACGGACGAAAAAAGAAAAGCCCCCTCATCTGAGGGGGCTTCGAATTTTGGGCTGATGAAAGCTTTATTTCTGCGGCAGAGGCCCGATCATCATGATCATCTGACGGCCTTCCATCTTGGGCATGTTTTCGATCTTGCCCAGATCCTTTACGTCCTCGGCTACACGTTCCAGCAACTCACGGCCCAGATTCTGGTGCGCCATCTCACGACCACGGAAGCGCAGGGTAACTTTGACCTTGTCACCGTTTTCCAAAAACTTGAACACGTTCCGCATTTTGACGTCATAATCATGGGTATCGGTGTTGGGTCGGAATTTGACCTCTTTCACTTCAATGATTTTTTGCTTCTTGCGGGCTTCGCTTTCACGTTTCTGCTGTTCGTATTTGAACTTGCCGAAATCCATGATCTTGCAGACGGGCGGGTTCGCGTTGGGCGAAATCTCGACCAGGTCAAGTCCGACATCGGCGGCCATCTGCATTGCTTTGGCGGGATGAACCACCCCGACGTTTTCACCTTCGGCGCCGATCAGGCGAATTTCGGGGGCACGGATTTTTTCATTGACGCGCGGTCCGGTATCTCTCTGCGGCGGCGCGTTGTGAGGTCTGCGGGCTATGGGTTCATTCCTTTGATGATTGCAGAATTTCGAGCCCGGAATTTAGACTGCTGCGCGTCTTGATTCAAGCGCCAACCTTGCCGAATGACCTCAATAAATCAGGTTTAACAGCAGGTTTATGCGCGGGCCATGGTCATTCCAGTGGCCCGCGCGAGTGGATCAGCCGACAAAGGCCTTTTCGATCACGAATTCTTTGGGCTCGGAATTGGCGCCTTCGCGCAGGCCGAACTCTTCCAGAATGGCCTTGATGTCCAGGTTGAAGGCCAGCGACCCGCAAACCATGGCGCGGTCGGTTTCCGGCTGGATGCCGCCCTCGATGCCCAGATCGGCAAACACGGTGCCGTCTTTCAACAGGTTGGTGATGCGGCCCATCTTGGGGCTCTCTTCCCGCGTGGTGGTCGGGTAGTAGCGGATCTTGTCCGCAAAACCTTCGCCGATCAGCTCGGCCAGCATTTCGTCCTGACGGATGCTTTCGATCAGCTGACGGCCATACTCCAGCTCTGCCACTTCGCGGCAGGTATGGGTGATGATGACCTCATCATAGTCCTCATAGGTCTGCGGCTCGCGCAGCAGCGAGGCGAACGGCGCAAAGCCGGTGCCGGTGGCAAAGAACCACAGGCGCTTGCCGGGCAGCAGGGCGTCGTGGACTAGTGTGCCGACGGGCTTGGGACGCAGGATGATCTGGTCACCCGCTTTGATGTGCTGCAGTTTCGAGGTCAGCGGACCGTCCTGCACCTTGATCGAGTAGAATTCCAGCTCTTCGTCCCAGGACGGCGAGGCGATCGAATAGGCGCGCAGCAGGGGTTTGCCGTTGTCGCCCAGCAGGCCGATCATCACGAACTCGCCCGAGCGGAACCGCAGCGAGGCAGGGCGCGACACCTTGAAAGAAAACAGGCTGTCGGTCCAGTGTTTGACGTCCGTTACGGTCTGGGCGTCCGGCAGAACGGGGGCCTTTACGGCGGTTGCTTCGGTCACGGGCTTCATCTCTGTCATCGTTTCACTGCCGGTCTGCTAAACCGACATCTCCGTTTAAGCTTTGATCCACATCAGGAAAAGGGGCAGATTGCCCCTATCCTTAATTTAAGCTGGCGGTTGGCGGTCTTAGCCGCGCAGGCGGGCCTGATAGCTGTGGTCTTTCCAGTTGGCGCGGGCCAGCCACTGATCTTCGGGTTGACGGGTGGCCAGAGCGTCGTCGATCTCGACCTCGTCAAAGCCGCTGCGGCGGGCCATGGCGTATTGGTCGGCCAGTACGTGCCCTTTGGCGCGCAGTCGGCCAGTATAGCCTTTCAGCCGCAGAACGCGGGCAATGGTAAAGCCACGACCGTCCGCCGAGGACGGAAAGTCCACGCGAACCATCTGCGCGCCGCCCAGACGGTCAATCAGATCATCCGGGTCGGTGTCCGAGGCCACATCCAGCGCGACCACATCATTGGCCGCGTCTTCCAGCGTGACAAAGCCGTCGGTCCAGTCATCGGGGGCGAACCCCGTATCCGATACGATTACGTTCATGTTTTCTCTCCGGCGCGCACCATCTTGCCATCGACAAAATGGATGCCGCATTCTTCTTTGTTCTGATCGCGCCAGCGTCCGGCGCGGGGGTCTTCGCCTTCTTTGACCGGCGATGTGCAGGGCGCACAGCCGATCGAGGGGTAACCTTTGGCCACCAGCGGATGCCGGGGCAGGTTGTTTTCGTCCATATAGGCGCGCACGTCCTCGGGCGCCCAATGGGCCAGCGGGTTGACCTTGATCCGTCCGGTGCCGTCCTCGACCTCGAAGAACTCGAGCGCGGCGCGGGTGCCGGACTGGAACCGTTTGCGGCCGGTGATCCAGCCATCATATCCCATCAGTGCCCGCTGCAGCGGGAAGGTCTTGCGCAGGTTGCAGCACGCATCCATGTCCCGCAGGCGCAGGGCGCCATAGGGGTCGTCTCGCTGAACGTCTTCGTCCTCGGCGCGGATGACGTGGACGTTTTTCAAGCCCAAACGCTCGCTGACCTCCTGCTGGTATTCCAGCGTTTCGGTGAACAGCATCTGAGTGTCCACGAACAGCACAGGGGTCATCTTGTTGACCACCGCCGCCATGTGCAGCAACACCACCGACTCCGCGCCAAAGCTAGAGACCAGCGCAAGCTCGTCGATCTCCTCCAAAGCGCCATGCATAACGTCATGGGCGCTGTGGTGGCGGAACTGGGCGTTCAGCGCCTCGACCCTTTCGGTCAGTTCGCTTCGGTCTTTACCCAGTTCCGTCTGGATCAGGTCAAGCGGCATTAGCCTGCGCCTCGGGGTAGAGGGCCGCTTTGAACGGCGCCATGCCTACCCGGCGATAGGTCTGCAGGAAAGTTTCCTCGCTGCTTTCGCGTTGTTCCAGATACGTGTCGACGATGCGCTCAACGGCGGGCACGATCTCGTCATAGGCAAAGCCCGGACCGGTGCGGTCGCCAATGGCCGCGTTCTCGGTGCCGTCGCCACCCAGAGTGATCTGGTAGTTTTCGACGCCAGCGCGATCCAGACCCAGGATGCCGATGTGACCCACGTGGTGGTGACCACATGCGTTGATGCAGCCCGAGATCTTGATCTTCAGGTGACCGATGTCGTGCTCCAGCTTCAGGTCTTCAAAGCGGGTGGCGATTTCCTGAGCGACCGGGATCGAGCGGGCCGTCGCCAGCGCGCAGTAATCCATGCCGGGGCAGGCGATGATGTCGCTGATCAGGCCGATATTGGCGGTCGCCAGTTCGTACTCCTTCAGCTTCGCGTGGATCGCGGGCAGATCCGACTTGTGGACATGCGGCAGGATCACGTTCTGCTCATGGCTGATACGCAGCTCGTCATAGGCAAATTCTTCGGCCAAATCGGCCATCACGCGCATCTGTTCAGCAGTCGCGTCACCCGGCGTCGCGCCGTGTTTCTTGATCGAGATCGTGACGATCGCGTGGTCCGCGTTCTTGTGCGGCGCGATGTTGGTGTCGACCCACGACCGGAAGACCGGATCATTGGTGTAGGCGCTCTCGAACGACGCAACCGAGCCTTCGCGGAAGGCAGGTGCCGCGAAGTGGCCCTTGATCTCTTCCAACAGGTTCATGTCGGCGCCCTTGAACTGCGGGCGAACCTGCAGGAAGCGCTCGTTGACCTTGGCGCGGATGGTGTCGATGCCGTTTTCGTGCACGGTGATCTTGATGCGCGCTTTGTATTTGTTGTCGCGGCGGCCGATCTGGTTCCACACGGAAACGGTGGCCTCCAGATACGCCAGCAGGTCGTCAAAGGCGACGAACTCGGACAGTTCCTTGCCGATCATCGGGGTGCGGCCCAAGCCGCCACCAACGATGACGCGGGCGCCCAGAACGCCGTCACGCTCGACCAGTTGCAGGCCGATGTCATGCGCCTTGATCACGGCGCGGTCGTTTTCCGAGCCGGTGATGGCGATCTTGAACTTACGCGGCATGAACTGGAATTCCGGGTGGTCGGTCGACCACTGGCGCAGCAGTTCAGCATAAGGGCGCGGGTCGGCGACCTCATCGGCGGCGGCACCGGCGAAATGGTCGGCGGTCACGTTGCGGATGGTGTTGCCCGAGGTCTGGATGGCGTGCATCCCAACCTCGGCCAGCGCGTCCAGCATATCCGGCACGTCATTCAGCTTCGGCCAGTTGTACTGGATGTTCTGACGGGTGGTGAAATGGCCATAACCCTTGTCCCACTTTTCAGCCAGCAGGGCCAGTTGACGCATCTGTGCGCTGTTCAGAGTGCCATAGGGGATGGCGACCCGCAGCATATAGGCGTGAAGCTGCAGATACAGGCCATTCATCAGGCGCAGGGGTTTGAATTCGTCTTCGGTCAGCGAGCCGTCAATGCGGCGCTCGACCTGCGCGCGGAACTGCGCGTTACGTTCTGCCAAAAATGCTGTGTCGAACTCGGAGTAGCGATACATGATTAGCTGTCCTTGGTTGCAGCCCCGAACCTTGGGGCCTTGAAGGGGAGAGAGAGGGCCGAGGGTCAGGCCCGGGGCTGCGTTGCTGTTTCCTGCTTGCCATGGGCATAGTTCGAGGGTCCGGTGCGACGGAACTCCTCACGGAAATGGGCGGGTTCGGGGCCGTTGTCGCCCGCGACGGCATCGGCCAGATAAGCACCGACGATCTTGCTGGCCTGGCGGGTTGCGTCCAGCAGACGGACCTGTGCGTGGGCCTCATCCGTGATCAACTCGGCCTCGGACAACTCACGCGACCAGCGGTCGTCTTCGGTCAGGTATATAACGTCGCCTTCCAGCAGGTCGTTGGCGGTGACCACTTTGGGGGTAAAAGCGCGGGCCATCAGGCGTGCTCCTTCTTGAATTCGGTCAGGGCCTTGGCCGCTTGGCGCGGGGCGAGGCCGTAAAAGGTCAGGGTGGGGCCGTCCATTTCGGCGGCGTTCAGATCGGTGGGCAACTGGTCCAGTGTCGTGGCCAGAACGCGCTGATCGGGGCGTGAGGCGTTTTCGACCAGCGTCACGGGCGTATCGCGGTCGGCGCCGTGCATGATCAGGCGGCCTTGAATGAAGCGGGCAGATTTCTTGCCCATATAAATCGCTGCCACCGAACCGGGACGCGCCAGCGCGGTCCAGTCGTGATCGGCAAAGCCTTTCATGTCGTGGCCGGTCAGGAACCGAACCGAGGAATTGCGGCCCCGGCGCGTCAGGCTTTGACCAATCCCTGCAACCGCGGCCGATGCCGCGGTGATGCCGGGAACAATCTGCCACGAGATGCCAGCAGTCTCGACTGCTTCGATCTCTTCATCCAGACGACCAAACACGGTGGGATCGCCGGATTTCAGGCGCACGACGTGGTGGCCTTTCGCGGCGTAGTCGACCAGCAACGCGTCGATGTCTTCCTGTTTCCACGAGGGACCAAAGCCCGCCTTGCCAACATCAACCAGAACAGCGGACTTGCCCGCCAGTTCCAGAACCTCGGCACTGATCAGACGATCATGCAGAACGACGTCAGCGCGCTCGAAGGCATTCAGTGCCTTGAGCGTCAGCAATTCCGGATCGCCCGGACCCGCGCCGACAAAGTCGACGTGCCCTGTGCCATCATATGAACGCGTAAGCTGCATCATTGGTTCCGCTTGGTTTGACTTGACCTGCAATATAGGAAATATTCCCGGTATTGCGCTATATGGGCGCTCAAATAAGAACAAACGTTCCATCAATGCCTCGATCTGGGACGTGAGTTTCGAAACGAAGGGAAAAATGGAATGTCGGTGCGGATTGATGACACGGATCGGAAAATTCTGGTCGAGCTACAGCGCGACGCCAGCCAATCGCTGGACGAAATAGCAGCCCGTGTCGGCAGTTCCAAGACGCCTGTCTGGAATCGAATCCGCAAGCTGAAAGGGGCCGGAGTCATCGGTCAGCAGACCGTTCTGCTGGACGCCGAGGCGCTGGGTTTCGAGGCGACTTTTTTCGTTCTGATCCGCACCTCGGAACATGAGGCCGAGTGGCAACGCAAGTTCCTCAAGGCGCTGCGGGATCGGCCCGAGGTGCAGGAGGCGCACCGGCTGGCCGGTGACATCGACTATATCCTCAAGGTGCGGGTCAAGAACGCGCGGGCTTATGACGAATTCTACCAGACCCTAATCTCCGAGGTGCGTGTCCATAACGTGACCGCACTGCTGTCGATGGAGGAGATTAAATCCACCACAATGCTGCCCCTAAACGCGCTGATCGAAAGCTGAGGCTCGTCAGACCTGAACCATCAATCGGGTCAGCCCGTGGAAATGGTAAGTGTTCGAGTATTCCGGTTGCGCCGTCAGGCGCAGGTTCGGGCAGCGGTCAAACAGGGCGGTCAGGGCGATCCTCATCTCCAGCCGCGCCAGCGGGGCACCGACGCAGAAATGCAGCCCGCCGCCGAAGCTGGTATTGGTCACGATTGGGCGGGTGGCGTCAAAACGGTTCGGTTCCGCCCAGACCGATGGATCGCGGTTTGCAGCGCCCAGCAACAGCGCGACCTCATCGCCGCGTTTGAAGGTATGGCCGAACAGTTCGACCTCTTGATAGGCATAGCGGGTGAACATGTGCAGCGGCGGGTCGTAGCGCAGGATTTCCTCGACCAATCCGTCTATCGCGTGGGCGCGTGGGTCGAGGCCCAATTGCAACAGGGTTTTCACGCCATTGCCCAGCGAATGAACCGTGGCCTCATGCCCGGCGTTCAGCAGCAGGATACAGGTGGCGACAAGCTCGTCGTGTGAAAGTTTTTCGCCGTCTTCCTCGGCGGCGATCAGGCGGGTGATCAGATCGTCCTGCGGGTCGGTGCGCCGCTGTTCGATGTAGTCGCTAAGGAACGCTGTGAAATCCCGGGCGGCGGTCGCGGCGATGTCCTCGGTCTCGCGCGTGCGGCTGGCCTGATACATCGCCACCATGGCATGAGACCAGCGCAACAGGTCGGGCGACATCTCCTCGGGCACGCCCAACAGGCGGCAGATCGTAATCACCGGAACCTGCGTACAGAACGCGTCCAGCAGATCAAATGGTGTATCTGGAAAATTGTCGATCAGGTTGTGGCTGAGGTCACGAATGGTCGGCTCCAGCGCTGAGATCGCTCGGGATGTAAAGGCCCGGGTAACCAGCGCCCGCAGTCGTGTGTGGCGCGGTGGTTCGGCCTCGAGCAGCGAATGCGCCTCGACATTCAGCCATGGCGCCAGATGGGCGGGGCCGGAGCGCTGCAACTCGGCGGGAACCTCGCGCCCGAACCGGCGATCCTTCAGCAATACCTGCACGGCCCGGTGCGAGACCGCCGCGATCTTGTTGTAATCCTCCCAATACACAAGGTCCCCGTACGCACGGGCCTTGTCATAAAATGGATAGGGATCTTGCACGAAACCCGGTTCGACCGGGGATTGGAATACCGTCTTCATGCGGCGCAGACTTGCCATGCGGCGCGCTGAATGCAAGACCCTATACCATGCAAAGGCTTTGGGTAATCTTGGGATTTCTGTGTGCCGTCGGGCTGTTGTCCGCCGGAGTGTGGTCTTATGGCTATCGGCAGGCACTGTCGCAGCTGAGCGAAAAAGCCGAGGCTGACCTTGAACTGGCTGCCGACCGGCTGAGCACGCAGATGCAGGTCTATCAGGAACTGGCGGTGCTGATGGCAAATCATCCGGCCCTGCGAACGATTGAAAGCCCGGCGCAGCAACAAGCTGCCCGCGCGATCCTGCTGGACGTCGCGGACAAGACCGCAGCCGTGAACATGATGTACCTGGACCGAACCGGTCAGGTCCTGGTTTCGGCGCAGCCTGTCGAGCAAGACAACATGGCCGAGCATCCTGCCTTTCAGCGTGCGTTGCAGGGGGCATTGGGCAACGCGCATGGTGTCCTGCCGATCAGCGGTAACCGCATTTATTCCTACGCGGCCCCGGCCTTTGACGACTCGGGGCGGGTCGAGGGTGCGTTGATGGTTGTGGCCGACGTACAGGATGTGGAACAGACTTGGCGCGGCAGCACCGAGGCGGTTTTCTTTATTGATGGCGACGGGGTGGTCTTTATCTCAAACCGGTCCGATCTGTTGTTTTGGCACCGCGCCGACGGGCAGCAGGGGCTGACACCGCCGGAGGGGGGCGAGGTCGAATTCGCCTCAACCCGGGTCGGGCCGCATGAGTTGTGGAGGCTCAACTGGGGTCGCTACCTGCCCAGCCGCGCGTTGCACCTGATGCTGGATTTGCCGGTCATCGACATGACGGCCGAGGTGCTGGTCGATGTCGCCCCCGCGCGGCGTCTGGCCGGATTGCAGGCGGCGACTGTTGCGGCGATCTGTCTGGCCTTTGGTGCGTTGTTATTTCTGGCAACGGAACGCAGACGAACTCTGGCTGAAGCCAACGCGGTTCTTGAAAGCCGCGTCGCACAGCGTACCCGCGCCCTCACCGCAGCGAACACGGCGTTGCGACGTGAGGTACATGAAAGGCAAGAGGCGGAGATTGCACTTAAGCACGCGCAGGAGGAGCTTATTCAGGCCGGTAAACTCAGCGCTCTGGGGCAGATGTCGGCGGGCATCAGCCATGAATTGAACCAGCCCCTAATGGCGATCCGGCAGTTTGCAGACAACGGGGCGGCCTTCCTGTCGCGAGGGCGCGAGAAAAAGGCCGCCGAAAACCTGACGCGCATTTCAGACATGGCCGCTCGGATGGCGCGGATCATCAAGAACCTGCGCGCCTTTGCCCGCAATGAAAGTGAGCCGATGGGCAAAGTCGATCTGGTGCAAGTGATCGAAACGGCCGTGGAACTGACCGAGGCACGGCTGCGTGCCGAAGGGGTGACGGTGGACTGGCAACCGCCAGACGATCCGGTCTTTGCGTGGGGCGGTGAGGTGCGGCTGGTTCAGGTCTTTGTGAACCTGATCAACAACGCCGCAGACGCGATGAGCCAGCAGGAGGAGCGCCTTATCCGTATCGTGATCAACAACGGAAGAAAGTTGGCCGTGACAGTGCGCGATATTGGTCCCGGCATCGAAAACACCGAGAAATTGTTCGAACCCTTTTATACAACCAAGGCTGTTGGAACGTCTGAGGGGATGGGGTTGGGCCTTTCGATCTCATACGGTCTGGTCCAGAGTTTCGGGGGGAATATTCGCGGTACAAACGCGCCGACCGGTGCGATGTTCACCGTTGAACTTGAGTACTACCGGGAAGATGAGGTGGCATGATCCGCAAGGTTTTATTGGTCGACGATGACGCCGCTGTGCGCGAAGCTCTGGCGCAGACGCTGGAACTGGCTGAATACATCCCGGTCACGGCGGGATCGTTCGTGGCCGCCAAGGATCACATCCGCGCTGATTTCCCTGGTGTGATCGTGTCGGATATCCGGATGCCGGGGCGGGATGGGTTTCATTTGTTGAACTACGCGCATGAGACAGACCCGGACCTGCCGGTCATCCTGCTGACGGGTGAAGGCGATATCCCGATGGCTGTACGTGCCATGGGGCAGGGGGCGTTCGATTTCCTTGAAAAGCCCTGTGCCGCCGCCGACCTGTTGGAGGTTCTGGGTAAGGCTTTTGTCGCACGTGCTCAGGTTCTGGAACAGCGCGCGCTTAAATATGAGTTGGAACGTGGAGACCCCGCTGCGCGCATGTTGTTCGGCCTATCGCCACAAGCCGAAGCCTTGAGGGAGCGGGCGCGGACAGTTGCCCTCACAGGGGCCGAAGTTTTGGTCACCGGCCCAGCGGGCAGCGGAATCTCAAAGGTGGCCGAAGTTGTACACCTGATGTCGCCGCAGGCGCAGGGTCCGTTTGTGAAACGACCGTCGTCCGGCCTGACGCCCGACGCGCTAGTTCAGGTCTGTGAGGATGCGGCCGGAGGGTCGTTGTTCCTGGATGAGATTTCGGCAATGCCCGAGGCGACGCAATACGCTGCGCTGGAAGCGGTCGAGCAGGGCATTGGCGCGCGCATTCTGGCGGGCACAACGGCTGATCTGGCTGCGCTGTCAGCAGAGGGGCGGTTTCATGCGGATCTGTTCTATCGGCTGGACGTGATGCGGGTGCGCATACCCTCGCTGGCCGAGCGGCCCGAGGATATTCCGGTGATCTTTCGACACTACGTGGCACAGGCGGCCGAACAGGCCGGTATCCCGGAACCCGAGATCTCGTCCGAGCATCTGGCGTCGCTGATGGCCAGTGATTGGCCGGGCAATGCCCGGTCGCTGATGTCCGCCGCTATGCGGTTTGTGCTGGGAATGCCGGAAGAGGTTGCGCAGGCCACTGATCTGGGGTTGAGCGAGCAGATGGCGCGGGTGGAACGCTCATTGCTGATCGCGGCGTTGGGGCGGCACAACGGCAAGGCCTCGGACGCGGCAAAGGCGCTGAAACTGCCGCGCAAGACATTCTATGACAAGTTGGCCCGGTATCAGATTCGCCCCGAAGATTATCGCAGGTGATCCGAACCGCTCCCGCCCCCTTTGACCGCATAATCATGCGGTTAAAGGCGTTGGGCCAGGCAGCCCGCTGAAGCGGGCTGCGGGTGTGCGAGATGTAAACTGTGTGATTCTGACGAATTGATTCGGGAAGAGTGCGGAATCCCGCACAACAGGGGTCGGGCTTGTGCGAAATTTCGCACAGCGTGCTTTGAGGGAAGAAATGGGACTCTGGAATGCTCCTTTTAATTCACTGTTTTGATGCAAGAAATTCTGTGGTTGCGCGATATGAAACAAAACGTTGAGCCATAACCTCTGATTCGCTTCACTTCGCTCATACGGTGCCAAGCAGGCGCCAATTGGACGAATGAGTAAGTCTGGGAGGAAAAGACTGATGAAATTCCTGACAACGGCCGCAACGGCAGTTGCACTGACCGTAACCGCAACCGCAGGCATGGCAGCCTGTGAGGACGGCGAGATCGTCGTAAAGTTCGCGCATGTGACGAACTCGGACAAGCACCCTAAGGGCATCGCGGCATCGCTGCTGGAGCAGCGCGTGAATGACGAGATGAACGGTGTGATGTGCATTGAGGTCTATCCGAACTCCACGCTGTACAACGACGACAAGGTGCTGGAGGCGATGTTGCAAGGCGACGTGCAGCTGGCCGCGCCTTCGCTGTCGAAATTCGAGAAATTCACCAAGCAGTTCCGTCTGTTCGACCTGCCGTTCATGTTCAAGAACATCGATGCCGTGGATGCGTTCCAGGCCTCGGCTGACGGTCAGGCGATGAAGGACAGCATGCAGCGTCGTGGTCTGCAGGGGTTGGCCTTCTGGCACAATGGCATGAAGCAGATGTCCGCGAACAAACCTCTGGAGGCCCCGTCTGATGCAGAGGGCCTGAAGTTCCGCGTGCAGTCCTCGGACGTGCTGGTTGCGCAGATGGAAGCCATTGGTGGCAGCCCGCAGAAGATGGCCTTCTCGGAAGTGTACGGCGCGCTGCAACAGGGCGTTGTGGACGGGCAGGAGAACACCTGGTCGAACATCTACGGCAAGAAGTTCTTTGAGGTTCAGGACGGCATTACCGAGACCAACCACGGCATTATCGACTATCTGGTCGTAACGTCGGTTGACTGGCTGGACAGCCTGGATCCGGAAGTCCGTGATCAGTTCCTGACCATTCTGGCCGAAGTGACCGAAACCCGGAACAAGGAAGCCTTTGCGGTAAACGAAGCGGCCAAAGCCTCGATCACCGATGCGGGCGGTATCATTCGTGAGCTGAACCCCGAACAGCGCCAAGCCTGGGTTGATGCGATGAAACCGGTTTGGGACAAGTTCGCCGACGACGTGGGTCAGGACAAGATCGACGCCGCTCAGGCAATCAACGCCGGGTTCTGATCCCGGTTCAGGCCGCGCGTCAGGGACTGGGGAGTTATCGACGCGCAGGCCGGGCGGGCCGTGAATGGCCCGCCCCAAACACTCTCATCACAAAAAATGCGGGGACAGAAAGATGTCTGGTGCGAAACCCGGCCAAGGCGGGCTGGTCGACCATATCGAAGAAACCCTGATCGCGTTGTTGCTGGGCCTGATGACGGCCGTGACCTTTGCCAATGTGATCGCGCGGTTCGTATTCAATTCCAATATCCTGTGGGCGCTTGAACTGACGGTGTTCACCTTCGGGTGGCTTGTGCTGTTGGGCGCGTCTTATGCGGTGAAGAAGCACGCGCATCTGGGTGTAGATGCCATCCTGAACATGCTGGCCCCGGCGCCGCGCCGGATATTGGCGCTGATTGCTGTAGGCTGTTGTTTGGCGTTCTCGCTGCTGATGCTCAAAGGGGCATATGACTACTGGGCCGTGTTTGCCGACCTGCCGCCCACCTCGGGCCGCTGGTTCCCGACCGGGTTCAATTTCGATGCCCGCAGTCAGAGTTTCTACGAGGTTGACGACATCCCCATGGTCGCGCCGCTGCGGTTCCTTGAAGACATGATCAATTACGGCGAGTCGTACGAGAAACTGCCCAAGGTTGTTCCTTATTTCATACTGCCGCTGTCGATGCTGCTGCTGGTGATCCGCTTTGCGCAGGTCGCCGTGCAGATATGGCGCGGTGAGACCGACCGTATCGTCGCCAGCCACGAAGTCGAGGACGAGATCGAAGAGGTCCGGGCTCAGCAAGGAGAGCATGACTGATGGACGTAGTACTTCTTTTCTCGATGGTCATTGGCCTGCTGCTGATCGGGGTTCCGATTGCGGTGGCTCTGGGCCTCAGTTCGACCCTGTTCCTGCTGATCTATTCGGACAGTTCGCTGGCCTCGGTCGCGGGCACGCTGTTCGAAGCGTTCGAGGGGCACTTTACCCTGCTGGCGATCCCGTTCTTCATTCTGGCTTCGTCCTTTATGACCACCGGCGGCGTGGCGCGGAGGATCATCAGGTTCTCGATCGCCTGTGTGGGGCATCTTCCGGGCGGTCTGGCGATTGCGGGCGTCTTTGCCTGTATGCTGTTCGCCGCGCTGTCCGGGTCGTCTCCGGCGACTGTGGTGGCCATCGGCTCGATCGTCATCGCGGGGATGCGTCAGGTTGGTTATTCCAAGGAATTCGCCGCCGGTGTGATCTGTAACGCCGGTACGTTGGGCATCCTGATCCCGCCGTCGATCGTGATGGTTGTCTATGCTGCGGCCGTTGAGGTTTCGGTCGGGCGCATGTTCCTGGCGGGGGTTATTCCGGGCCTGATGGCGGGTCTGATGCTGATGATCACCATCTATGTCATGGCCAAGGTCAAGAACCTGCCGAAAGGCGAATGGAAAGGCTGGGGCGAGGTCTTCACCTCGGCGCGCGAGGCCGGTTGGGGCCTGTTCCTGATCGTGATCATTCTGGGCGGTATCTATGGCGGTATCTTCACCCCGACCGAGGCTGCTGCGGTGGCTGCCGTCTATGCGTTCTTCATCGCCAGCTTTGTCTACAAGGACATGGGGCCGCTGAGCACCGAGGACGGAGAGAAGAACCTGCCGTTGATGAAGAAGCCCTATGCGCTGCTGACGGCGTTCTTCCACCCTGATACCAAGCACACACTGTTCGAGGCCGGTAAACTGACCGTCACGCTGCTGTTCGTGATTGCCAACGCTCTGATCCTCAAGCACGTGCTGACGGATGAGCAGGTACCGCAGCACATCGCCAACGCCATGCTGTCCGCAGGCCTGGGGCCCGTGACCTTCCTGATCGTGGTGAACGTGATCCTGCTGATCGGTGGGCAGTTCATGGAGCCCTCGGGCCTGCTGGTGATCGTGGCGCCTCTGGTGTTCCCGATTGCGATCGAACTGGGCATCGACCCGATCCATCTGGGCATCATCATGGTGGTCAACATGGAGATCGGGATGATCACGCCTCCGGTCGGTCTGAACCTGTTCGTGACTTCGGGCGTGGCCGGGATGCCGATGATGAAGGTCGTAAAGGCGGCGCTGCCGTTCCTGGCCGTGCTGTTCGTCTTCCTGATCATGGTGACATATATCCCGTGGATATCGACCTTCCTGCCCAACACCTTCATGGGGCCGGAAATCGTGACCAACTAGCAAAGATCGCTTTTGTTAAAGGCCGGGCAGCGCGATCTGCCCGGCCTTTTTCTTTGCGGACCACTTGAAGATACGCCGCGCAGTCCCACATCGAGGCCAGAGGACGACCTCCCCATAACGGGTGATCATTCGGGACGACCCGAACAAGAATGAGGTGTCCTTTGGCTTGGATCTATCTGTTATTCGCTGGCCTGCTTGAAATTGTGTGGGCGGTTGCCATGAAGCAATCGGCCGGCTTCACCCGATTGTGGCCAACCGCCATCATGGGCGTGTCCATGATCGGCTCGTTCGGGTTGCTGGCGCTTGCGATGCGCGCGTTGCCTCTTGGAACAGCCTACGTCATCTGGACCGGTATAGGCGCAGTTGGTGCGTTTCTGGTCGGCGTGATGTTTCTGGGCGAAGCACTGACCCCTTTGCGTGCCTGTGCCGCTATTCTGATCGTGTCCGGTCTGGTTGCCATGAAGCTGGCGTGATGTCCCGAGGGGACGCAAGAGCCTAAAAAATGTCGACGATGTGCCCAAAGGGCCATGCAGGAAACAGGTGCAGCCCAGAACGGCTGCGCCTGAACTAAATGGCGTCTCTAATTCTTCTTCCGAAACAAGCGTGACAGCCGTCGTTTGGCTTTCTTCGTAGGTTTGTCACGCGGCACTCTGAAGTTATGCCATTTATCAATGGAAAAGCCGTCTTTTAGCAGGTCAACGTAATCTGTGGGAGCGAACTTGGGGTTAATGAAAACCAGGTCCACTTGCCATAGATAGCCACCGTAGTAGCAGAAATCGATAACATCCAAGAGCTCGAAACCGGCTGCCTGGACCAACTGCGCCCGCTCGACAAGCCTTTGGCGCGGCGCTTCAATGATCAGAACCGAGCAATTCTTAAGCGCTTCTTGCGCGCCCTCCAGAATCATTTCTTCGGCCCCATCGACATCGATTTTCAGAAGATACGGGGCAGGCGGGTTCTGCGTTGCTACAAAAGTATCGAGCTTGAGTGTTTGCACGGTGCGCAGAGACTCGGGCGCGGCTCCTTCCTCGGCGAAATTGGCATGTGTGACTTCCTGATCCTCTAGCACTGAAGAGACCCTAAGGTCTGCCGTCCCATCAGCGTTCGAAACAGCAACTTCAATCAGGTCGTAGTCGATCCCAAATTTTTGATAGTTTTCCTCAATGATCGCAAAATGATCTTGAATGGGCTCAAACAGATAGTGTTTTAAGTCCGGAAAGTTCTTCATCAGTTCGGGCGTGCAGGTATGAATGCCGATATCGAGAATGCACTCGATAGGAAATTGGGCATCCTGAAGTTGCTCAAGAATTGAGTTCTTGCTTGGTCGACGCTGATTACTTTTCATAACACCCTTAAAAGTCAGTAGTTTGCTCCCAGGCTGGTGCGCGGGAAACGCGACACCCAATCCCAAGGTCAGAATCATTTTGCTGGGCTATCCGCCACGCCTGCGAGTTTGACGATGGGGGAAGCGAATTCAACAAGTCATTTTAAAGCTGAACAAAATCAGACGAGAAGCGCTCAGGTTTTTTCCAATGCCTCGACAATGCCAGAAAAGTCCGCGGCCTTCAGGCTGGCACCGCCGACCAGCGCGCCATCCACGTTTGATACGCCAAAGATTTCGGCCGCGTTGGATGGTTTGACCGAACCGCCGTAAAGCAGGCGGACAGAACGACCAACGCCTTCACCGAAACGACGTTCCAAGCGGGCACGGATAAAGTCGTGAACCTCTCCGATTTCGTTCAGCGTGGGAACCTTGCCGGTGCCAATGGCCCAGATCGGTTCATAGGCGACGATCAGGTTCTCTCCGGTCGACTGGTCGGGGATCGAGCCCGACATCTGGCCGCCGATGATCTCCAGAGTATTGGCGGCCTCGCGCTGTTCCAGGCTTTCGCCAACGCAGATGATCGCCTTCAGCCCGGCATCCATGGCCCCGCGGGCTTTGGCGCGAACGTCTTCGTTCTGTTCGTCGTGATCCTCGCGGCGCTCCGAATGGCCCAGAATGACCGTGTTTGCACCGGCATCCACCAGCATGTCTGCGCTTATATCGCCGGTATGCGCGCCCGAAGTCGCAGCGTGGCAATCCTGCCCGCCGACGGTGATTCCTGTTCCCCGCACGGCTTCTGCCGCGCGATGCAACAAAGTGGCGGGCGGGCAGATCAGAACGTCTACGGTCGGAGAGGGGAATGCACGGGTCAGGGCCTCCAATTCGCTCAGCGCTGCCGTCGTTCCGTTCATTTTCCAATTGCCAGCCGCCAGCTTACGCCGCATGTCCCAATCTCCCTTAAGTATCGGTGTTCAGCAAACCGGATAGCACTGCCAGTCCGGACTGACAATTCCGGTTGCAGAGCGAACCGCAAAACGGCAGTGTCCGCGCGCAGAATGGAGCGGGCCTATGATCGACAACCTTGATCTGAAAAAACTGGACCAACGCGACCCTGTCGAGCTTGGCAAGCTGCTGCGTGCTGTGGGTGAGGTGGGGTTCTTAACTGTCTCGAATACCGGGCTGGACGGCGACCGCGTGCGTCATGTTCTGTGCGCGTATCGTGCATTCTTTCACCTGCCGGAGGCCGAGAAAAAACGGGTCGATATGGCGCTGACCGGGTCCAATCGGGGCTGGGGCGCGTCGCGGTCCGAGCAGGTTGACCCGGAGGCGAACCCCGATTTCAAAGAAGTGTTCGATTGCGGCTATGAACTACCTGCGAACAGCCCATATGCCAACGCGAAGCTTGGCGTGTATGCGCCTAACCAGTGGCCGGATCATCCGCCCGCGTTCAAGCAAACGATCCAGACCTATTACACGGATGCCTGCGCGGTTGCGATGCGCGTCCTGCGGGCGATCGCCGTGGCGCTGCGGCGTGCGGAAAACAGCTTTGACAACGCATTTGATACCCCGATGGCGTTGCTGCGCGGCAATTACTATCCTCAACGCCCGGACTGGGCCGGAGATCGCGACTTTGGTATCGGTGCCCACACGGATTACGGCTGTCTGACCTTGCTGGCCACCGACGGCACCTCGGGGCTTGAGGTGCAGATGCCGGATCGTAGCTGGGCAAAGGTAAAGGCCGCGCCTGGGACCTTTATCATCAATTTCGGTGAAATGCTGGAGTTCTGGACGGCGGGGCAGGTCAAGGCCACCCTGCATCGGGTGGTTGGCGGCGCGCAGGAGCGTCTGTCGGTGCCGCTATTTTTCAACCCGTCCTATGGCACCAACGTGGCACCGCCAAACTCAGGTCGGACCATTCGCGCCGGCGAGCATCTGACCCGCCGGTTCAATGAGACCTACGTCCATCTTCAGGCATCTTAGGATTGGGGCGTCAGCCCCTCGTCGAACTTGATCGACTCGCCGCACCCGCAGGCATCGACGACGTTCGGGTTGCGGAACTTGAAACCAGCCTCAAGCAGCGAAACCTCATAGTCGATCTCGGTCCCGAACAGGAACATCTGCGCCATCGGAGCAATCATGACCCGCGCGCCGTCCTGTTCTACGACCTCATCATTCGCGTCGGCCTGATCGACATAGTCCATGGTGTATTCCATGCCGGCGCAACCGCCTTTCTTGACGCCAATGCGCAGGCCAGCATGACCACCTGATTTCATCAGGCGGACGATCTGCTCTGCCGCTTTGGGCGTCATGGTCACGGCCTGTTTGCCGGGAATGCCGAACATTGTGATCTCCGTTGTCGCGCGTAGCATTCAATTTAGTGCTGACAGGGCAATGGCTCAAGACATAGCAGGGCTGCTTACCTAACTTTTCTGCCGTCGGGGGAATGGCGCTTGCCTTTTGAAATCAGGTGACCTTAGCTGAGCCCAAGGGTTTTCAGATGGTTCGAGATAAGGTGAGATGAAATGGCTACGTATAAAGTTATTTGTAAAAACATGGTATTGGCGTCAGTTCTTGCGGTAACCGCGGGTGGGGCCTTGGCTGATACAGCGCAAAAAACACATCCGGTCAGTTGTGCCACGGCCGAAGGGGATTTGCGCGCGATTGCAGCCGAGAAAAAGCACGCGCAGGATCAACAGCTTGAAAGTGTAGCCGCTCTCACGCCAGCGGGTGCGTTGTTGGGTTTGGTTACGGGCACCGAAAACAAGAGGTTGTCCATGCTCTCCGGCGATTATGTCAAAGCGTTGGATGAAAGAGCTGCTGAGATCAAATCCACGTGCGGGGTGCAGTAATCCGTTTAATGGAATGAAAAAGACCGCTCTCGGGCAAGAGCGGTCTCTTATTCTGGTCGCTAGGCCGGATTAAGCGGGGGGACAATTGCCTGTCTCGACCTGCGTTGTGCGCTCATCGGGATGCGAGCATCTACACGCCGGGACTATTCTCAAGTAAAGTAACGGTTTTTCGAAGGTCCGGTGACAGAAAAATAAATCTTTTGCGACAAAGACTTATTTTGTCTGGCTTACATGAAACCAAGTTCCAGCCGCGCTTCGTCCGACATCATCTCCATGCCCCAGGGCGGTTCCCATGTCAGTTCGACGTCAACTTCTTTGACGCCCGCGACGGGTTCGATCGCTTCGACGATCCAGCCGGGCATGTCTCCGGCGACCGGACAACCGGGCGCGGTCAGGGTCATGATGACTTTCACCGCGTTTTCCTGAGTGATGTCGATCGTGTAGATCAAACCCAGATCGTAAATATTCACCGGGATTTCCGGGTCAAAGACCGTGCGGCAGGCCTCTACCACAGCGTCGTACAGGGGATGCTCAATGGACGAAGGCGCAATCAGCGGCGTGCCTTCCAATTGTTCACTCGGATGAGTCATTCGTGCCTCGGGTCTGGTTCCTGAGCAATTATATAGGGAAAGCCTGTGGCAGCGTCCAGAGGTGCAATGACGCCCCCTAAGGGGCGCCCGCAGATCTTAGTCGTTGATGTCGTGCCGGAAGATTTTCACCTGACCATGCGGCAGGGAGTATACACGCCGCAGCACCAGCCACGCGCTCAGGGACAATGCCGCGAAAATCAGCAGCAAAACCGGCAGTGATGGCGCCATTCCGGGGATAACCAACATCAACCCGGTGATGGCTGCCCCGATCGCAAAGCCCAGAAAGATAAATCCGGGCAGCACGATCTCGAGGATCCCAAGAGCAAGCGCAGCTGCCAGCCAGATCCACCAGGTCAACCAGAAGGGATCGGCCATTATTTTCCTCCTCTCAGCATCTTGAAGGCATCGCCAAAGGCCTCAAGCGCGTTGGCGGGCACAACAATGGTTTGCGAGCCATTTCCTTTTCCCAGTGCATTCAGCGACTCAACCTGTTTCAGAGCGACCTGATACTGCGCGGCCTCGATGCCATTGTCCTGAATGGCCTTGGCGACCACGCCGGTTGCATAAGCTTCGGCCTCGGCCTGAATGCGGCGGGCTTTTGCGGTTTGCTCGGCGGCATACAGCTCGGCATCGGCGTTCAACTCGACCGCGCGTTTCTGGCCCTCGGCCTCGGTCACTTGCGCGCGGCGGGCGCGTTCGGCGTTCAGCTGTTGCAGCATCGCGTCGCGGGTTGCCTGATCCAGGTTCACGTCCAGAATCTCGGCGCGGGTCACTTCGATCCCCCAGTCATCCACGGCGGTTTCGACGCTTTCCTGAATGCGAGTGATCAGCTGCGCACGGTTCGACTGGACCTCATCCAGGTCCATTTTACCGATTTCCGCCCGAACGATACCAGCAACAGTTGTTGCAATCGCGCCGTCTACGTCACGAATACGATACACCGTCTTTTCCGGTTCGAGAATGCGGTAAAACACCGAGGTGTCGATCTGCACCAGCACGTTGTCTTTGGTGATCGCGTCCTGCGTTGCATTTGGCAGCTGGCGTTCAAGAATGGATATCTTGTGGCGGGCAACATCCAGAAAAGGCACGATAAAGTTGATGCCCGGGCCAAGCACCGAGTGCAGGCGTCCGAACCGTTCGACCACGTATTTCTCTGATTGTGGAACGATTTTGATGCCTTTGAAAATGACAACGACGATCAGTACCGCCGCCAACACGTAAATGATGTTCGACGTCAACAGACCAACGATCTGGTCTTCGTTTATGCCTATCATATCTGTCCTCTTTTATTGTGTACTATAGTATACATGTGGGGATTGAATCGCCCGATTTCAACTCTGGTATGGGGTGAACAGGCGTGGATTCAAATCTATGAAGTTGTGCTTGCGGCGTGGAATTTTCCAATTGTGACCGCTTTGCATCCCACGGTGTTTGCGATATCGGGCAGGGATGAAACTGATCATCGACACAGACCCCGGCATCGACGATGCGATGGCGATTGCCTACGCCGCTGCCGCGCCCGAAATTGACCTAATTGGCCTGACGACAGTGTTCGGCAATACCCATGTGCATCAGTCCAGTCGCAATGCACGGTTTTTGCTGAATAAACTTGGGCTGGACGCACCGGTGGCCGAGGGCGCCTCATTCGCGCTGGGTCAGAACCATCACGCGCCGTCCGAGCACGTGCATGGCCCGGAAGGCTTTGGCGACATTACTGAAATTCCCGAAATCGGCGCAAACCACGATATGTCGGCAGCAGAGTTTCTGGTTGATACAGCGCGTCGCCATATGGGCGAATTGGTCGTCTGTGCGGTTGGCCCGTTGACCAATATCGCTTTGGCGATGCAGCTGGATCCGGAGTTTTCGCGCAATATCAGTCGTTTGGTTGTCATGGGTGGCGCGGTTTACTGCCCCGGCAATGTGAGCGCCCATGCAGAAGCCAACATCTATCACGATGCCAAGGCCGCGGATGTCGTCTTTGCCACACCGCCGGAAACCGTTCTGGTGGGGTTGGATGTGACGCTGAAAACCCTCTATGAGACCGCCGATTTTGAGGCTCTGGCCGAACGTTCCAAGGATATGGGTGCGTTTCTGCGCGATATCTCCAGGTTCTATCTGAATTTCTACAAAGAGGTCGGCGGGCTGGAAGGGTGCGGCCTGCACGATTCGACTGCTGTGATTGCCTGCACGCATGAGCCGATGTTCGAAATGGTCGAAACCGGCCTGAGCGTGGTGACCGAAGGGCCAGAGATTGGCGCCACCCGTCCCGATCCGTCGCGGCCTGCGGTCCGCGTGTGCCGGGACGTGGACGGGGCAGGGGTCGTGGACCTGTTTACCGAGCGTGTCGCATCACTGCCCTGACGGGTTGCAATGGCCTGACAGATCGGGCACATCCCACCCGGTTCAGCGACCCCCGAGGCAACCCCATGACCGAGCGTTTTTCTTTTGACCTGAAAGCCACCGATGGCAAGGCCAGAACCGGTGTGATCAACACGCCGCGCGGCGAGGTGCGGACACCGGCCTTTATGCCCGTAGGCACCGCAGCGACGGTCAAGGCGATGATGCCCGAAAGCGTGCGTGCAACCGGAGCAGATATCCTGCTGGGCAACACCTATCACCTGATGCTGCGCCCCACGGCTGAACGTATCGACCGGTTAGGTGGCTTGCACAAGTTTATGAATTGGGAGCGTCCGATCCTCACGGACTCGGGCGGGTTTCAGGTCATGTCGCTGGCAGGACTGCGTAAGCTGACCGAAAAGGGTGTGACGTTCAAATCTCATGTGGACGGGTCCAAGCATGAATTGACACCGGAACGGTCGATGGAAATTCAACGGCTGTTGGGCTCGGATATCGTCATGTGTTTCGACGAATGCCCGGCCTTGCCTGCGGACCGGGATCGCATTGCCGAGTCGATGCGCCTGTCGATGCGGTGGGCTGAGCGGTCGCGCGAAGCGTTCGGAGATCGTCCGGGTCACGCGTTGTTCGGCATCATGCAGGGTGGTTTGGAACAGGACCTGCGCGAGGAAAGCGCTGAAGCGCTCAAGAAGGTCGGGTTCGAAGGCTATGCCGTTGGCGGTTTGGCCGTGGGTGAGGGGCAGGAGGCCATGTTCGACTGCCTCGACTACGCTCCTGACTTTCTGCCTGTCGACAAGCCGCGCTACCTGATGGGCGTCGGCAAGCCAGACGACATCGTTGGCGCCGTCGCGCGTGGTATCGACATGATGGATTGCGTATTGCCTTCGCGTTCGGGGCGCACCGGGCAGGTGTTTACCCGATACGGTGTGGTGAATATTAAGAATGCCCGTCATGCCGACGATCCGCGCCCGCTGGACGAGCAGTGCTCATGCCCGGCCTGTTCGAACTATTCCCGTGCCTATCTGCACCATGTGTTCCGCTCGAACGAGATGATCTCGGGGATGCTGTTGACTTGGCACAACCTGCATTATTTCCAGGAAATCATGCAAGGTATGCGCGACGCAATCGCAGCGGGCACGTTCGATGCGTGGCAGGCCGAGTTCCATGCGCAACGGGCGCAAGGCGATATCGAGCCGCTTTAATAACCCTGCGATAGCACCGCACGTTAAAAAAGGTGGATATGTCGGCGCGATACCTTGCAGTCCGGAAAACCTCGGGTCATTCTGAATCGTGATACACGACGGTAAGGTTGAAAAAGGGCGATGAGGCCCCACCTTTATCGTCCAAGACAGGAGATGGCCGAGAGTTGCCTTATTCAGGGACCGGAGCCATCTTGCCAACGATAAGGATTGAGCATGCAAGAGCCCCTTAATTCCTCATACCCCGTACTTCCGCTGCGCGATATCGTGGTGTTCCCACACATGATCGTGCCGCTGTTCGTGGGTCGGGAAAAATCCGTCCGCGCACTGGAAGAAGTGATGCAGGACGACAAGCAGATTTTGCTGTCCAGCCAGATTGATCCGGGTGATGATGACCCGGCCGTAGATGGTATTTACCGCTCCGGCGTTCTGGCCAATGTTCTGCAATTGCTGAAGCTGCCCGATGGCACCGTCAAGGTGCTGGTCGAAGGGCAGGCGCGCGTGCAAATCACCGAATTTCTTGAAAACGAAGAGTTTTTCGAAGCCCGCGCTGAATATCTGACCGAAATTCCGGGCGACGTCACTACGACCGAAGCGCTGCTGCGCACTGTTGCGGATGAGTTCGAGCGTTACGCCAAAGTGCGCAAGAATATCCCCGAAGAAGCGCTGACCGCTGTGGGTGAAACCGCCGAGCCTGCCAAGCTGGCCGACCTTGTGTCGGGACACTTGGGCATCGAGGTCGAGCAAAAGCAGGAACTGCTTGAGACACTTAGCGTCAGTGAACGGCTTGAGAAGGTCTATGGCCTGATGCAAGGCGAAATGTCGGTTCTGCAGGTCGAGAAAAAGATCAAGACCCGCGTCAAATCCCAGATGGAGAAGACGCAGCGCGAGTACTATCTGAATGAGCAGATGAAGGCCATTCAGAAGGAGCTTGGCGATGGCGAGGACGGCAGCAACGAAGTCGCCGAGCTGGAAGCCAAGATCGCTGAGACCAAACTGTCGAAAGAGGCGCGTGAAAAGGCCGAGGGCGAGCTGAAAAAGCTGCGCAATATGAGCCCGATGTCGGCTGAGGCCACCGTCGTGCGCAACTATCTGGACTGGATCCTGTCGCTGCCGTGGGGCACCAAATCCCGCGTCAAAAAGGATCTGGGCCGGGCGCAGGATATTCTGGACGACGATCACTATGGCCTTGAGAAGGTCAAGGAGCGGATCGTTGAATACCTCGCGGTTCAGCAGCGCTCGAAAAAGCTGAAAGGCCCGATCTTGTGCCTTGTTGGTCCTCCGGGTGTGGGTAAGACCTCGCTGGGTAAATCCGTTGCCAAGGCCACGGGGCGCGAGTTCATTCGCATCTCGCTGGGTGGTGTGCGCGACGAATCCGAGATCAGGGGCCACCGTCGGACCTATATCGGCTCGATGCCGGGCAAGATCATTCAGGCGCTGAAAAAGGCGAAAACCACGAACCCGCTCATCCTGCTCGACGAGATCGACAAGATGGGGCAGGACTTCCGTGGTGACCCGGCTTCGGCGATGCTGGAAGTGTTGGACCCGGAACAGAACAGCACGTTCATGGACCACTATCTTGAGGTCGAATATGACCTGTCCAACGTGATGTTCCTGACCACGTCGAACAGCTACAACATGCCTGGGCCTCTGCTGGACCGGATGGAGATCATCCCGCTGGCCGGTTACACCGAAGAGGAAAAGAGCGAGATCGCCAAACAGCACCTGATCAGCAAGCAGGTCAAAAACCATGGTCTGAAAACCAAGGAATTTGAGCTGACCGATGAAGCGCTGCAAAAGATGATCCGCACCTATACCCGCGAGGCGGGCGTGCGGAACCTCGAACGCGAAATCGCCAAGGTAGCGCGGAAATCGCTGACCAAGATCATCAAGAAAGAGGCGGACTCGATCACCGTGACGCCGGACAATCTGGATGAGTTCCTTGGTGTTCCGAAATACCGCTATGGGCTGGCTGAACAGGACGATCAGGTCGGTGTTGTGACCGGTCTGGCGTGGACATCGGTCGGTGGTGACCTGCTGCATATCGAGGCGCTGAAACTGCCCGGCAAGGGGCGGATGAAGACCACCGGTAAGCTGGGTGATGTGATGAAGGAATCCATCGACGCGGCCTCGTCTTATGTGCGGTCAATCTCGCCTCAGATCGGGGTGAAGCCGCCGAAATTCGACACGCTGGATATCCACGTCCACGTGCCGGATGGGGCAACGCCCAAGGACGGCCCGAGTGCTGGTCTGGCGATGGTGACCTCGATCGTGTCCGTGCTGACCGGCATTCCGGTGCGCAAGGATATCGCAATGACCGGTGAGGTTTCGCTGCGCGGCAACGCGATGCCGATTGGCGGTTTGAAAGAAAAACTGCTGGCTGCCCTGCGTGGTGGCATCAAAACCGTTCTGATCCCGGAAGAGAACGAAAAGGATCTGGCAGAGATTCCGGACAACGTGAAGGAAGGGCTGGAGATCATCCCGGTCACGCATGTCTCGGAAGTGCTGAAACACGCACTGATCAGTGAGCCGGAACCGATTGAATGGGATGAGGCGGCGGAAGAGGCCGCGGCAGCGGCAGCCAAGGCGGCCGAAGATGCCGGGCGATCCGCAACAGCGCATTAAACAGATCAAAGGCGGGGGCGACCCCGCCTTTTTACAACCCGATGATGGGTTTTTTCGGGTCCAGAATCTCTTCCTCGGCGATGTATTCCCGAAACTTTTCTGCGGGCAGGGCAGATCGCACTGCCAAACCAAAGATCACTGCGGAAAACAGCACGCACAGCGCGATGTCCCATCCGAACGGGATTTGCTTCAGCGCGCCGTCCCCGAACTGACCGAGATAGGAAATCAGCCCGATCCCGATCAGGTACGGCAACAGCCACAGGGCTTCGGTCACGTCCATCTCATCCAGCCGGTTGCGGAACCGTGCCAGCAGAAGGATCATTCCGATGATCAGCGCGATGCCAAGGCGCCAGACCGTGTCCCAACCGCTCCAATAGACGACGAGCGTTGCGATGGCGAAGGCCGACACCGCGACAAGTTTCACCGACGGGATGCGGATCGATCTTGGGTGATCCGGCATCAGATGGCGTAGGCACACGACGGCAATCGGCCCAACCGCAAAGGACAGCACGATCGCGGCACCGTTGAGCGCGATGACAGTGGTGAAGGGCACTGTCAACAGAAACAGGACCCCGATCAGAAAGTTCAGTGCCAGCGCCCACAAAGGTACTCCGAATGACGAGAGAATCATCAACCGTTTCGGCAGAAATCCGTTTTTCGACAAGGCCATGGCGATCCGAGCGTTCGATCCTGTCGCAACCAGCCCGTTGCCAAACGGTCCGATCACCGATCCGATGTTCAAGACACTCAGGAACCAGACAAACCCGACCGAGATGATGACGCCGTCCAGCGGGCCTTGGCCGTCGAAACTCAGGCCGGCCCAGCCGTTTTTCAGCATGTCGGCATCAAGTGCCCCGACAAATGCGATTTGTAGGCCTAGGTAAATGGCCGCGCACAGAACTATGGACAGGACCAGTGCGGCAGGGATAGCAAATTTGGGGTTTCGAACCTCTCCGGCCATGTCGACCACATGGCGAAACCCGATAAAGGAAAAAATGACCCCTCCGGTCGAAACGGCCGCCATGATGCCTTGCAACCCGTACGGCGCGAATCCGTCCGGTTGCGTGAAGTTCTGTGCATCGAAACGATTGGCGATCAGCAGGGCGGTCAAAATGACCGGGATCGCGATTTTGGCCCATGTCAGTGTGGCGTTCACCTGAGTGAAGAACTTGACGCCCAACGCGTTGACCGCGACGAAGAGCAACATGAAGAACAGGGCGATGGTGATGCCCGCTCCGGTCAGGTCTCCGGTTTCAGTCGTATGCAGCCACGGAGCATAGGGGGCGAGGTATTTCAGCATGGCCTCAACCTCGATCGGGGCGGTGGTGTTATAGCCGATCCATGCTGTCCACCCCATCGCCATCGAGACGATATTGCCATGCGAAAACTGCGGCACCCGCGCAATGCCACCGGGGATCGGCAGCATGGCCGAGATCTCTGCGAAGGTGATCGCCAGGACGAACATGGCCACGGCGCCGATGATCCACGAGATTACGGCAGCAGGACCGGCGTGCTGTACGGCAAGAAGGGGACCAAACAGCCACCCGGACCCGATGATGCCACCGACCGAGATGAAGGTCAGGCCGAGCAGGCCGATATCCCGTTTCAATTTGGCCACGACCGTACCCCATCCCTCATCGCCGCATGGTGATGCGGCTGTTCAGGACAGGATAAGCAACTGCAGCGATTTCTGGCAAGCACCTGTCAGGGCAGGGAAAACCAACGCAGCCTTACAAATAGGGGAATGGTGGGTGATAAGAGATTTGAACTCCTGACATCTTCGATGTGAACGAAGCGCTCTACCACTGAGCTAATCACCCGTGAGGACGCGTAATACAGAGAGTTCTGGTGGCTTGCAAGAGCGCCCGACGCGCAATTTTTGGAAATGCAGGCACAAAAAAACAGGCAGCGAAGACCCGCTGCCTGTTGATTTGAATTAGGACCTTAAAGGATGAAGTCGTCTGCGGTCAGATCGTGCAATCCGACGAGTTTGATCATCATCTCAGGCTCTGCGTCGCCGTCAGTGTCTACGTAGACGAAGGTCCTGTCATACAGGGTGCCTTCGTAGTCACTGTGCACGAAATACACCTCGCCCTGATCGGAGTTCGTCGCCGGGGTTTCACCGTTGAAGACAAAGGCGTCGTCACCGACCAGAACCGTGCTGGCATCGATGGCGCTCAGGTCGATCTTGTCCTCTCCGCGGGTGAAGTCCCGGATCAGGTCGGCGGTCTGACGGATGGCAGAACCCTCGTCGATCGAGTTGAAGACGAACGTGTCGTTGTCGGCCCCGCCGGTCATGTCATCCCGACCGACACCACCGATCACGGTGTCATTGCCCTTGCCACCGTAAAGCTTATCCCAGCCACGGCTGCCCATCACGGTGTCGTCGCCAGCACCGCCTCTCAGGACGTCGTCTTTGATACCACCGTCGATAACGTCGTTACCGGCATTGCCGATAAGATAGTTGATCGCTTCGTCGCCGGTGAGGTTGTCGTTTTGCGCCGAACCTATAACGTGTTCGATGTTCTGGATTGTGTCGATGCCGTAACCGGTGTCTTGCGCACCGTCGTTCGACAGGTCCACGGTGGCCCCGCTGGTGCCCGAGTACTTCAACCAATCATAGCCCTGGCCGCCGTTGATCGTGTCGTTGCCGTCGCCGTCTTTGTTTCCAAACCAGTCGTTTCCATTGTCTCCCGACAGAGTGTCGTTGCCTAAGCCGCCGGTAATCGTGTCATGGCCGTCGCCGCCGAAAAGCCTGTCGTTACCAGCACCCCCGGCAATGGTGTCGTTGCCATAGGCACCATGCAAATAGTTGTTGTGTTCGTTGCCGACCAACCAGTCATTGCCATACCCGCCAAAGGCGTTTTCGATAACAACGGTGTTGGCGATGGTGAACCCGCCTGCAATGCCAGAGGCGGACGAGATCTCTCCACCTGCATTGTGGCCCTCAAGATCAGCATCGTTGAGGTTGATGTAGACGTCGCGCCATACGCCAACCGCAGAAATCGCGTCGTTCCCACCTGTGTCCCAAATGGCCTTCCAGAACGTTCCCGCGCCGTTTACGCCCTTGATTTGGTAGATGTCGTTACCAGTTGCATTTTCAGCCGTCCCGTAAATGGCTTGGAGAGCTGCAATGTCCAACGCCATTGGGGTTGCCGAGTCACCATAGGTGTAGCTTGTTACAGGGACATTCGATGCATATCCTGAATTGTAGGACATGATCGTATAGACGCCTTGGTTTTGACCATCGGTGCCATAATCGTAGAAGGGTTCAGTCACGCCGTCGAAGATGGTCGAGCTTCCACCGTTGTCATGCGGGTGGGCCAAGCCAAGGCCGTGTAGAATTTCATGCAGGATCGTTGAGAACCCCGCGCCGCCATTTTGAAGCCCTTGGTCGTTGTAAATAATCGAATCGTACGCAAACACGCCAAAAAGTGAGGGAATTCCATGCTCCTGCAAAAGAGGCTTATCACCAGGAACTTGATGAAAGCCAACATACCCAGGGCCACCAAGTGTTTCTTGCGTGGTCGTTGCATAGACCAAACTTACTCCGTACCAATCTGACTGTACGAATGAGATCGGAATAATGGACTCGATAATGTCGAAGGCCCTTTGAATTGCAGCCTTCATCTGCGTTGAAACAGGCACATCCCCGAGGGAACCATCGTCAAACCGATAGGTGATTTGAACTGGACCATGTGATGAATTCCAACGTGCCCCCCACAACAAACCATCGACGTAGGGTTTACCTGTCTCAATCCCTTCGGGATAAACCGTTGCAAATGCCATTTATTACTTCCATTTTTTCACAACCAGAGGGCGGTGCACAAAGCACTGTCTCAAATTGCGGTAACCTTCCGTTTGATCCCAAAAAAATTGAGGCCTGCTTTTTTCCGATTACTTTCACTTCGAAACTTGCGGGCGCAAGCCGATAGTCCAAGTTAATTGGTTTTTTTTGACCTGTGTCGTCTCTTGCACACGCAATGTGGCCGAAAAATGACGGCCGGGAAGAGTGTGCCGGATGACGTTGCGAACACGAATGGTTCTATTGATTGTTATGTTCGGATTAATGCGAAGATGCACATCTTATACGTGTTTGTCGTGGAATCACTCAGGGCCGAATCCCTGAGAATTCGGCAGGCGTTTCGGGTAAGTGATTCCAGTCGCCAGCCGCGGCAAACCCGAGCGCATCATTAGTGCGTGAACGGCGCGGTTGGCAGGGGATGCGCCCCTGCGGTGGGAAACAATTTTTACGATCTGGAAAAAAACTTCAAAACGCCGCTTGACGCTGCCCGACCGTAGCCATAATACACCCCAACGTTCAGCAACGAACGGGCAGCGGGCGGTTGTAGCTCAGTTGGTTAGAGTACCGGCCTGTCACGCCGGGGGTCGCGGGTTCGAGCCCCGTCAACCGCGCCATCGCTGCCAACCTTGGTCCAGGATAAAGGCCACGAAATAGATGCGCGGTTGTAGCTCAGTTGGTTAGAGTACCGGCCTGTCACGCCGGGGGTCGCGGGTTCGAGCCCCGTCAACCGCGCCATTTCCTTCCGATACCGATGAAATTTCCACCCCTTCGCGGGGGATAGTTTGTTTCAGGGTTTTGATGTCAGGAGATGTCGGCAATAATCCGATTGTTCACACTTTGTTCTAACTTTTCTGTTGGAGACTCGGTGTGGCTCGCCTATTTCTAGGACACTTGTGTGTTGGGGGCCAAAATGGCTGAGCTGAAGAATATCGAGGTGCGCGGCGCGCGCGAGCATAACCTCAAAGGCATCGACGTCGATATCCCGCGGGATCAACTGGTGGTGATCACCGGGCTGTCTGGCTCGGGCAAGTCCTCGTTGGCGTTCGATACGATCTATGCCGAAGGCCAGCGCCGCTATGTCGAAAGCCTGTCGGCCTATGCGCGCCAGTTCCTTGATATGATGGAAAAGCCTGATGTGGATCACATCAGTGGCCTGTCCCCGGCGATTTCAATCGAACAGAAAACCACGTCGAAAAACCCACGCTCGACCGTCGGCACGGTCACCGAGATTTATGACTACCTGCGCCTGTTGTTTGCCCGTGCGGGTACGCCTTTCAGTCCCGCCACTGGTCAGCCGATTGAGGCGCAGCAGGTGCAGGACATGGTCGACCGCATCATGACGATGGAGGAGGGCACGCGTGGCTACCTTCTGGCGCCCATCGTGCGGGACCGGAAGGGGGAATACAAAAAGGAATTCCTCGAACTGCGCAAACAGGGCTTTCAGCGCGTGAAAGTGGATGGCGAGTTCTATGAGCTCGATGAACCACCCACGCTGGACAAGAAGTTCCGGCACGATATCGACGTTGTCGTCGACCGACTGGTTGTGCGTGAGGGGATGGAAACGCGTCTGGCCGACAGTTTGCGGACCGCTCTGGACCTAGCGGACGGAATCGCAGTTCTGGAGACCGCGCCTCGCGAAGGCGACCCTGAACGCATTACGTTCAGCGAGAATTTTGCCTGCCCGGTCAGCGGCTTCACCATCCCCGAGATTGAACCGCGCCTGTTTTCGTTCAACGCGCCCTTCGGGGCCTGTCCGGACTGCGATGGGTTGGGGGTCGAGCTGTTCTTTGACGAACGTCTTGTGGTGCCGGACCAGACACTGAAACTCTATGACGGTGCCTTGGCGCCGTGGCGCAAAGGCAAGTCGCCCTATTTTCTGCAAACCATTGAAGCCATCGCTCGGCACTACGAGTTTGACAAGAACACGCCGTGGAAGGACCTGCCTGCGAATGTGCAGCAAGTGTTTCTGCGCGGGTCTGGCGATGAGGAAATCCAGTTCCGCTATGACGAAGGTGGCCGGGTGTATCAGGTCACCCGCAGCTTTGAGGGCGTGATTCCCAATATGGAACGGCGCTATCGCGAAACCGACAGCGCCTGGATTCGGGAAGAGTTTGAACGCTACCAGAACAATCGCCCTTGCGGATCATGCGAAGGGTATCGCCTGCGCCCCGAGGCTCTGGCAGTCAAGATCGCCGGTCTGCATGTGGGGCAGGTGGTGCAGATGTCGATCAAAGAGGCCCTGGCCTGGGTCGAAGACGCGCCGAACCACCTGAGCGTTCAGAAGAACGAGATCGCCCGGGCGATTTTAAAAGAGATTCGCGAGCGGCTGGGTTTTCTGAATAACGTGGGTTTGGAATACCTTACGCTGTCCCGTTCAAGTGGCACCCTGTCCGGCGGCGAAAGCCAACGAATTCGTTTGGCCAGCCAGATCGGTTCGGGCCTGACCGGGGTCCTGTATGTGTTGGATGAGCCTTCGATTGGCCTGCATCAGCGTGACAATGACCGGTTGCTCGGAACACTCAAGAACCTGCGCGATCAGGGAAATACCGTGATCGTTGTTGAACATGACGAAGAAGCCATCCGTGAGGCGGATTACGTCTTCGATATCGGCCCCGGCGCCGGCGTGCATGGCGGTCAGGTGGTCAGCGAAGGTACACCCGAGCAGATCGCGTCCGATGCGGCCTCGATGACCGGTCAATATCTGGCCGGTACGCGCGAGATTCCGGTTCCGTCGAAGCGGCGTAAGGGGAACAAGAAAAAGGTCTCGGTCGTCAAAGCAACGGGGAACAACCTGAAGAACGTTACCGCCGATTTCCCGCTGGGCAAGTTCGTGTGCGTGACTGGAGTGTCCGGTGGAGGGAAATCGACGCTCACAATCGAAACGCTATTCAAGACCGCTTCAATGCGTCTGAACGGTGCGCGGCAGACACCAGCGCCCTGTGAGACGATCAAAGGATTGGAGCATCTGGACAAGGTTATCGATATTGACCAGCGCCCGATCGGACGGACTCCGCGTTCTAATCCAGCGACTTACACCGGGGCCTTCACCCCGATCCGAGACTGGTTCGCTGGTCTGCCCGAGGCCAAGGCGCGCGGTTACAAGCCCGGGCGGTTCAGCTTTAACGTCAAAGGTGGTCGGTGCGAGGCCTGTCAGGGTGACGGCGTCATCAAGATCGAGATGCACTTCCTGCCCGACGTCTACGTGACCTGCGAAACCTGCAAGGGCGCGCGCTACAACCGCGAGACTCTGGAGATCAAGTTCAAGGGCAAGTCCATCGCCGATGTTCTTGATATGACAGTGGAAGACGCGCAGGAGTTCTTTAAGGCCGTGCCCTCGATCCGCGACAAGATGGATGCGCTGGCGCGGGTGGGGCTTGGCTATATCAAGGTCGGCCAGCAGGCGACCACATTGTCTGGTGGTGAGGCACAGCGGGTCAAGTTGTCCAAGGAATTGTCCAAACGCTCAACCGGGCGGACGCTGTATATTCTGGATGAACCGACCACCGGCCTTCATTTCGAAGATGTCCGTAAGCTATTGGAAGTGTTGCACGAATTGGTCGATCAGGGAAACACCGTTGTTGTGATTGAGCACAATCTGGATGTGGTGAAAACCGCCGATCATATCATCGACATCGGCCCCGAAGGCGGTGACGGCGGTGGTGAGATCGTAGCAACCGGAACGCCCGAGGACGTGGCCGCGGTCGAGCGCAGTCATACAGGCCGGTATCTGAAACAGATGCTGGACGGGGCGCGCGTGGCGGCGGAGTAAGGTGGCTGATCCTCAGTTGAGGATATCAGCCACCGCGCCGATCAGGTTCAGCACCTTTCGCGTGTCAGGATCGACGCGATAGACATAGTCACCGGCACGGATATAGCTGCCGCGATTCAGCCCATAGCGGTACGGATCATTGATCCAGTGATAGTCGCTGTTGATGTAGTCGCCCGTGCGATACAGGTTTTTCACCTGTCCTGGCGGCACGCAAGGCACGGCTTTCTTTGCCAGACCCGGCGGGCAGTGACCGGCCTTGCCTTTGCCATTCCCGGCCATGGCGATGCCAGAGCTGAGTGCAACTGCCAGAATTGCCGTCGAAATGGTCAAAACGCGCGACATCTTACATCCTTTCGCGTGAAAACTGTGGCCAAGGATAGATGGCCGTTGCCGGTCTGTGGGTCAACCCCATGGGCAGGAAGCTGCCCATGGGGTGCGCTTTTAGCTTCGTCCGCGTTTTTCGAACCGCGGCAGCATGGCCGAGAAGTCCATACCCAGCCCATCCTCAGTCTCGACGAATTTCTCATAAAGTGCGGTTGCTACCTGTCCCATCGGCGTGTCGGCATCCGCGCTTTCAGCTGCCTGCTGGCTGAGCCGCAAGTCCTTCAACATCAATTCGGCGGCAAAGCCGGGCTGGTACTCGTTATCCGCCGGGCTGGTCGGGCCAACACCGGGAGCAGGGCAATAGGCGTTCATCGTCCAGCTATAGCCCGACGAGGTGCTGACCACGTCGAACATCTTTTGCCGGTCCAGCCCAAGTTTGTCGGCCAGCGCAAAAGCCTCGCAGGTGGCGATCATGGTGACGCCCAGGATCATGTTGTTGCAGATTTTCGCGGCCTGACCAGCGCCGGATTCTCCGCAATGCACGGCTTTCTGGCCCATGATTTCGAACAGGGGTTCGGCCTTGGCAAAAGCGTCGTCGCTGCCGCCGGCCATGAAGGTCAGCGTGCCAGCCGCCGCGCCGCCGATCCCGCCTGATACAGGAGCATCAACCGCGAGGATACCGGACTCTTTTGCCTGATCCGCGACGGCGCGGGCGCTGTTGACATCGACGGTCGAGCAGTCAATCCATACAGATCCAGACTGCATCGCTGGGATGATCTCATTCGCGACCGCGCGCAGAATCTGACCGTTCGGAAGCATCGTGACAACGATATCGGCACCGGCGGCGGCATCGGCACCCGAACCAGCCATGGTGACGCCTGCAACATCGACATCGGCCATGTCGAACCCCGTGACTTCATGCCCGGCCTTTGCCAGGTTAGCAGCCATTGGATTGCCCATGTTGCCCAGTCCGATAAACCCGATTTTCATCTCTTATGTCTCCTCAAAAGTCAGCATATCTGCGCCCAGAGGCTGCAGCATCTTGGACACCGCGACCGCAGGTACGGTCTGATCGGCAAACTGCCAGCGGGGTGAGCGGTCCTTATCGATGATCTGGGCCCGGATGCCTTCCAGAAAATCCCCATGCTCCATCGCGCGGAAGGTATAGCGGTATTCCAGTTCCAGCGCCTTGCGTTGGGTCAGGCTGGGGGTGCGCAACCGGTGCAGCATCTCAACCGTGCACGCCACGGAAAGCGGAGAATTGCGGTCCATGAGTTTGCGTGCGTCCGCCGCCATATCGTGTTTGGAGTGGGCCAGGGTGTTCAGGATGTCCCCGAGGCTCTCTCCGTCAAAACAGGCGTCGATCTCAGCCTGCCGGTGCTCCAGTTCGCTGGTTGGTGGCTCCGCCGCGTGTTTCTGCAGCATTTCGGTGTCGCCAGATGCCTCGAGCATCTCGATCAGATCAGACCAATCGGCGAGGGGGATATAGTGATCGGCGAAACCTGCATAAATGGCGTCTGCTGGCCCCATGCGGTGGCCGGTGGTGCCCAGATATTCGCCCAACCGACCGGGGGCCAGCGCCAGCATCAGCGTGCTGCCGACATCCGGCACCAACCCGATGGAGCACTCCGGCAGGGCAATTCTCGAGCTTTCGCTAACGATGCGGTGACTGCCATGGCATCCGATGCCGACGCCGCCACCCATTGTGAAGCCTTGCAGGAAACTGACAACTGGTTTGGGGTATTCAAAAATCAGCGCGTTCAGACGATATTCGTCCCGCCAAAAGGTGCGACCGTAATCGTAATCACCTTTAATGCCGGTTGCGTAGAGGTCGGCAATGTCCCCGCCGGCGCAAAAGGCCTTGTCGCCCTCGGCATCCAGAATGACCAGATCCACGGCGTCATCTTCGCGCCAGTTGCGCAGCGCTGTGTCGATAGCCATGCACATGTCATACGTCAGCGCGTTCAGTGCCTTTGGGCGGGTCAGGGTGATGCGCCCGGCGCGGCCAGTGATACGGATGTCGATGTCAGGCATGGGCCCCTCAGCGGTCTGCAAGCATTTGTCGGGCAACGATTACCCGCATGATTTCGTTTGTGCCTTCCAGAATCTGATGCACGCGGAGATCGCGGACCAGTTTCTCGATTCCATAATCCGCAAGGTACCCGTAGCCACCATGCAGTTGCAGACATTGGTCCACAACCTTGGACCCGGTCTCGGTCACAAATTTCTTGGCCATGGCGCAGAACTTGGTCGCATCGGGCGCGCCTTGGTCCAGCTTCCACGCCGCCTGCCGCAGGAAAGTGCGGGCGGCCTGTAGTTCGATCTCCATATCGGCCAGCCGGAATTGCAGCGCCTGAAACTGGTCGATCGATTGGCCAAATGCCTTGCGTTCCGACATGTATTGCAAGGTCATGTTCAGCCCGGTCTGCGCGGCCCCCAGCGAACAGGAGGCGATGTTCAACCGCCCGCCGTCCAGACCCTTCATCGCGTATTTGAAGCCATCGCCCTCGGTGCCCACAAGGTTACCTGCCGGGATTTTGCAATCATCGAACTGCACCTGCGCCGTGGGTTGGCTTTTCCACCCCATCTTCTGTTCCAGCGCGCCAAAGCTGAGGCCGGGCGTGCCGTCCTCGACATAGACGGTCGAGATGCCCTTGGGGCCGTCCTGACCGGTGCGCACCATGCAGACATAGGCGTCGGAATAGCCGCCGCCCGAGATAAAGGCCTTGGTGCCGTTCAGCGTGTAGCCTTCATTGGTGCGGTCCGCGCGGGTTTTCAGCGCGGCGGCGTCCGAGCCTGATCCGGGTTCGGTCAGGCAATAGCTGAGCACGGTGTTCAGGCTTAGCACGTCGGGCATGATGCGGGATTTCAAGTCGTCGCTGGCGAAACTATCCAGCATCTTGGCGCACATGTTGTGAATCGACAGGAACGCCGCGACCGAGGGACAGGCCATCGAAAGTGCCTCGAACACCAGCGTTGCGTCCAGACGGGTCAGGCCAGACCCGCCGCTGTCTTCCGAGACATATAGCCCGCCGAATCCCAGCTCTCCGATCTGAGGCCAGAGGTCTTTGGGAATGGTTCCATCTGCCTCCCATTGGCGGGCGTTTGGTGCGATGTTGTCCTGCCCGAAATCATAGGCCATATCGAAGATCGCGGTCTGCTCTTCTGTCAGTGCAAAATCCAAGGCTTGCCTCCCACGCTGCCGAATGAATTGAACGAGTGTTTATTTCTGAATTCTTACAGAAATTTTGCACGCTCTGCAATGACCGGCATGGGGCATTTCGGGATATCAAAGGTCGAGGTGGAATTCTTCGATCAGATGCCGGACCACGGCCTTGCCGGGATCTTCGCCCTTTGCCGCGGCCTCGGCATAGGCGCGGCGCTGTCGAGTGGCCGAGGTGCCGGTTTGCGCGATCTGCTGCAGACGGGCAAGTTCCGTCATGGTGCCCAGCGCCTCGGCGTCTTCGGCCAGCAGGCCCATCAGTTCGCCCATCAGTTCCGGCATCGGTTTGATCGAGCGATCGCCGAAGTCGATCAGCCCTTCGCCGACGCCATACCTTTGCGCACGCCAGCGGTTTTCACCGATCAAGAACTGGTCGTAATGCCGCCAACGCAGGTTCCGGTCTTTCAGGCGGCACAACATGCGCGTCAGGGCCTGGACCAGAGCTGCCAGCGACAGCGTATGTTCCAGCCGCGGTTGCACGTCCATGATCCGGGTTTCCAGCGTCGGGAACCGGTGTGACGGGCGCAGGTCCCACCAGATCTTTGTCGTGTCCTCGATCACGCCGAGTTCAACCAGAATGCCGGTCGTGCGTTCGTAGTCGGCCCAGCTTGCCAGAACCGGAGGCAGCCCTGTGCGCGGCAGGTTGTCAAAGACGGTCAGGCGGTAAGAGGACAGCCCGGTATCCTCTCCGTTCCAATAGGGCGAGGAGGTCGAGAGCGCCAGCAGGTGCGGCAGGAAATACGACAACTGCGGCATCAGATCGGCGCGCAGGGCAGGGTCCTCGACCCCGACATGCACGTGCATCCCGCAGATCAGCATACGTCGCGCGACCCCGCCCAGCGCGTGTTGCAGCGCGTCATAGCGATCCTTGCGGGTGTGGTGCTGTTTCTTCCAGTCGGCAAACGGATGGCAGGATACCGCAATCGGTGCGAGATTGTATTCGGCAGCGCGCTCGGCCACGCAAGAGCGCAGGCGTTTCAGATCCTCGCGGGCGGACTTGACGGTTGTGTGGGGCCGGGTGCCGACCTCAATCTGGCATTGCAGGAATTCGGGGCTGACCTGTCCTTCGAAGTCCGTCTGGCAGGCCTCCATCAGGGCGGCGGGCGCTTCGGCAAGCTCAAGGCTGTCGCGATCGACCAACAGATATTCTTCTTCGATGCCCAGCGTGTATTCTTGCTGCATGGCGGACCTCGTATAACTATTCCAACCAGTGAATACGGAAATTCCTGTTTTGCCAAGCGTTTGACGCACCCCTTCTTGCAGAGGCCCCGCAAGCAGCGGTAAGGAACAGGCAACAGGAAAGTGGAGCCGCCCGTGAAACCCAGAAAATTCCCCAAGATCAACGAGGCCCTGGATGAGTTGGGGGTAAAGCTGATCGACAAGGCCGCTGAAAACGACGAGCGCGCCCGGCTTGAGGCGTTCGAGCGGGCAGGCGGGCTAACCCGCCCGGCCTATGCCTTGTCACCGGGGATGGATGGTTTCGATATCGGCCAATTGGTCGCCGAGTATGGCGAACATGCCGAGGCGTTGGAGGCCCTGAAAGACCCGGCACGCAATCAGACCGGTTATCGGATCGGCAATGGCTACTATGACAGCCCCGATGCCGATGCGCTGTATCTGATGATCCGGCGGTTCCAGCCTAAGCGAGTGATTGAGGTCGGCTGTGGCAACTCGACCCGCGTGACCCGTCAGGCGATCATCGACGGTGGGCTGGACACGCAGATCACAGCGATTGACCCGTATCCCCGTGCAGATATCGCGCATGTTGTGGACCACTTCGAACAAAAACGGCTTGAGGAGGTTGACCCGGCGCTGTTCGACCAGCTTGAGGCGGGCGATGTTCTGTTCATCGACTCCAGCCATGTGGTTCGGATGAGCAACGACGTGGCGCATCTGTTCTGCCGCATCATTCCGGCGCTGAAACCGGGCGTGGTGATCCATGTCCACGATGTTTTTCTGCCCTACGAATACCCCAAGCGGTTCTTCTACGACTGCCCGGGTTGGGGTGAGCAGTACATGCTGCACACCTTGCTGCAATCTGGTGCCTTTTCAATGCTTTGGCCCGGGTATTACCTGCAACAGGACCGCCCGGATGCGGTCGAAGCCTTGCCGTTTCTGAAGGATGGACGCGCGCAGAGCATATGGGTGCAGATTAAAGAAAAGTGATCCGGGCTGGCTGAGCCGCCGTAGTCCTTTCCATAACAAGCTGGAGAGGAGACAACAGCCATGTTTCGCCGCACATTCATGGGCGCCGCCGCCGCACTTGCACTTGCCCTGCCTGTAAAAGCGCAGGCCGCTGACATCGTGGACACCGCCGTATCGGCCGGATCGTTCAACACTCTGGTCGCCGCGGTCCAGGCCGCAGGACTGGTCGATACGTTGAAAGGGGACGGACCGTTCACAGTGTTCGCGCCGACCGATGAAGCCTTTGCCGCGTTGCCAGAAGGAACGGTGGAAACGCTGTTGCTACCGGAGAACAAGGAACAGCTGGTTGAAATCCTGACCTATCACGTGGTGCCGGCCAAGGTGATGTCGGGTGACATCGCAGGAAAGCGTGCCAAGGTTCTGACTGTACAGGGGGATCGTCTGAGCGTGAATGCTAAGAACGGTGTTAAGGTCAACGATGCTGAGGTCATCCAAGCCGATATCGAAGCGAGCAACGGCGTTATTCACGTTGTTGATACGGTGATCCTGCCGGAATAACGAAGGTACGCTAAGCCCCTGACAAGAAAAAGCCCCGGTCCTGATGGCCGGGGCTTTGTGTGTCAGACCAGTCGGACCTGAGTTCCAATCTGGACCAGAGGATACAATTCCTCGACATGCTGGTTGTAGAGGCCGATGCAGCCGGATGAGCTTTGTCGACCGATCTTGCGCGTGTCGTGGGTGCCGTGCACCAGATAGGCAGGCCAATCCAGATACATCGCGCGTGTGCCCAGTGGGTTGCCGGGGTCACCGCCCTCCATCCGAACAGGCAGAGAGGGATCGCGTTCGCGCATCGAGGCGGTTGGAGTCCAGCTCGGGAATTCGGTTTTGCGGACGATCTTGGTATAGCCGCGTTTGGTCAGTTCCTCACTCATCGGAACAGAACTAGGGTACAATTTGTATGTCCCGTCCGGGCTCCAATAATGGACCGCGCGGCTGGTGATGTCGGCCAGCAGGCAGCCAACGCCCAGTTCGTCGAAATGATCCTGCCAATTCTGTTGCGAGAACGAAGACACATTGCGGCGGACCGGCAGTTGCGTGCTGATCGCTTCCTCACTGGTCGGGAACGCATCGCTGCTTTGCGCACGCACGATGGCGGGCGTCGCCAGAAGAGACGCTGCGCCCAACAATGCAGAGCGGCGAGTCATACGGGGATTTGACAAAATGGCCTCCGGTTCAGGAACTGCTCGAGCAATAATCTGCCGTAAAATATTGACCATCGTCCCGTTTTTCTAGGGTGTGCAAGCTGAATTTATCGTGAGAACGAATGTTTTGGCGGCGCTTTGCCGAAAAAAACCCGGCCTGGGAAAGGCCGGGTTTGGGAGTTTCGGAGTTCAGCAGTGGTTTAGTCCATTGCCTTGAAGTTGAACTCGCCACCTTCCTTGATGCCCGAGGGCCAGCGCGCGGTGACGGTCTTGGTGCGGGTGTAGAACTTGAAGCTGTCGGGACCATGCTGGTTGAGGTCGCCGAACATGGACTTCTTCCAACCGCCAAAGGTGTGGTAGGCTAGCGGAACCGGGATCGGAACGTTGATGCCGACCATGCCGATATTGATCCGGCTGGCAAAGTCGCGCGCAGTGTCACCGTCACGGGTGAAGATCGCGGTACCGTTGCCGTATTCGTGATCCATCGCCAGACCAATCGCTTCTTCATACGAACCTGCGCGGACGGTCGACAGAACAGGGCCAAAGATTTCCTGCTTGTAGATGTCCATGTCGGGCGTGACGTTGTCGAACAGGTGCGGGCCGACAAAGAAGCCATCCTCATAGCCCTGCAGGCTGAAGTCGCGGTTGTCGACAACCAGCTTGGCGCCTTGCTCAACGCCCGAGTTGATCAGGCCGAGGATACGCTCTTTCGCGGCGGCAGTCACAACAGGGCCCATGTCCACGTCGTCACCTGCGGTGTAGGGGCCGACTTTCAGCTTTTCAACGCGCGGGATCAGCTTCTCGATCAGGCGATCCGCAGTTTCTTCGCCGACAGGTACAGCGACCGAGATCGCCATGCAGCGCTCGCCAGCCGCGCCGAAACCTGCACCGACCAGCGCGTCAGCCGCCTGATCCAGATCGGCGTCGGGCATGACGATCATGTGGTTCTTGGCACCGCCGAAGCACTGCGCGCGTTTACCGTTGGCGGTTGCGCGGCTGTAGATGTACTGCGCGATCGGGGTCGAACCCACAAAGCTGACGCCCTGAATGATCTCGCTGTCGAGGATGGTGTCCACGGCCTCTTTGTCGCCGTTCACAACCTGGAACACGCCCTTGGGCAGACCGGCCTCGACGAACAGTTCGGCCAACATCAGCGGCACCGAGGGGTCACGCTCGGACGGTTTCAGAACCACGGCGTTACCGCAGGCCAGAGCCGGACCGACGTGCCACAGTGGCATCATCGCGGGGAAGTTGAACGGCATGATCGAACCGACCACTCCCAGCGGCTGGCGCATCGAGTACATGTCGATACCGGGGCCAGCGCTGTCGGTGAATTCACCTTTCAGCATCTGCGGTGCACCGATGCAGTATTCGATCACTTCCAGACCACGCTGCAGGTCACCCTTGGCGTCTGGGATGGTTTTGCCGTGCTCGCGGCTCAATGCCTCGGCCAGCTTATCCATGTCGCGGTTCATCAGGCCGACCATGGCCATCATTACACGCGCGCGCTTCTGCGGGTTGGTTGCGCCCCATGCAGGTTGCGCGGCAGCGGCGGCCTCGATGGCGGCGGTGGTTTCTGCGGCGCTGGCCATCGGGCAGCGATACTGAACTTCGCCGGTGGCCGGGTTGAACACGTCGTCAAAGCGGCCGGATGTTCCGGGGCTCATTTCGCCGTTGAGGAAGTGGGTCAGGTCTTGCATCGAAAACTCCTCCGATAGATTTGTGCGCACAATAGGCTTGCAGAAATCGCGCGAACAGAGGCAATGTCTCAAAAGAGCTTTGCAAAAATGCAAAAGGTGACACATGAATCCGAACTGGGATGACATGCGGGTTTTTCTGGCTGTCGCGCGTGAGGAAAGCCTGTCTTCGGCCGGGCGAATACTCAAGATTGACCCCGCCACGGTCGGACGGCGGATTGCCCGGCTTGAGGCAACATTGGATGCGACCCTGTTCACGAAGTCCCAGCAGGGTTACCTGCTGACCGCGGCGGGGGAGCGCCTGTTGGATCACGGCCTGCAGGCCGAAGAGGCGATGCGTGCAGCGGCGGGGGCGGTGGTGGGCTCGACCAAGTCTCTAAGCGGTCAGATCCGGATCGGGGCGCCTGATGGCAGCGCGAATTACTTGCTTCCGCAGGTCTGCGCGAAAATCAGCGATGCCAACCCCGACCTGGATATCCAGATTCTGGCCTTGCCGCGGATCATCAACCTGTCCCGGCGCGAGGCGGATATGGCCATAACGGTAAGCGCGCCAACCGCGGGAAAGCTGCTGGTCAAACGTATCAGCGACTACAAGCTGCATATGGTGGCGACGCAGGATTATCTGGATGGCCACGATTCCATACAGTCGGTTAACGATCTGAAGGGGCATCGGTTGATTGGTTATATTCCGGACATGATTTTCGACCGAGAGCTTGATTACCTTAACGATATCGGTGTTGACCGTGTCGCGCTTGCATCGAACTCCGTCTCGGTTCAACTGCGTCAGGTGACACTTGGTACCGGTGTGTGTGTGGCCCATGACTTTACGTTGCCGTTCCACCGGAACCTGCGGAAAATCCTGACGGATCAAGTAAGTTTGACCCGCAGTTTCTATCTTGTTCGGCACCAGGGTGACCAGCGCAACGAACGGTTGAACCGCTTTGCCGACGCCCTGACACAGGGCATCCGTGACGAAGTTGCGCGGCTTGAAGCCGATGCCGACGCTTGACAGGTCGACCCAATCGCGCAACGCTTTGGAATAAGATTATTATTTCGGAGGTGTTCTTCATGCTCGTACAGGCCATTCTGAAATCCAAGGCAACAGAAGGCGTGGTGACGATCGAGCCTTCGGCGACGGTCTCAGAAGCTTCGAAGATACTGGCGGATAAACGCATCGGTACTGTTGTCGTGTCCGAAGACGGCGGGCAGACGGCGTCCGGCATCCTGTCCGAACGGGATATCGTACGCGAACTTGCGGCAAGCGGCAGCGGATGCCTGAACCAGCCGGTCAGCGCGTACATGACACAAGAGTTGATTACCACAACGCGGCAAGCAACCGTTCAGGACATCATGGCCCGGATGACCGAAGGCCGCTTTCGTCACATGCCCGTGGTTGAGGATGGCAAGCTGATTGGAATTGTGACGCTTGGCGATGTGGTCAAGGCGCAGTTGTCGGAACTGGCGATGGAAAAAGATGCGCTGCAAGGCATGATTATGGGCCACTGACGGCCCAGACTTCCGAACTGATCGCTTGCACCTGCATCAAGTTTATGTTTGCTTGCGCAGAAATATTGTTGCGCAGGAGGGCGCGATGCGGGTCGGATTATATCCCGGAACCTTTGATCCTATCACGTTGGGTCATATCGACATTATTCGCCGCGCCGCAGCGTTGGTGGATAGATTGGTCATCGGCGTTGCCATCAACCGCGACAAGGGACCGATGTTTAATCTGGAAGAGCGCGTTGCCATGATCGAAGCGGAATGCGCGCATCTGTCCGATCAGACCGGGACCGAGATTGTTGCCCATCCGTTCGAAAACCTGTTGATCGATTGCGCCCGCGATGTGGGGGCGCAGATCATCGTGCGAGGACTGCGGGCTGTCGCGGATTTCGAGTATGAATTCCAAATGGTTGGCATGAACCGTGCGCTGGACAACTCAATCGAGACCGTGTTCCTGATGGCCGAGGCCCGGCATCAGGCCATCGCATCGAAACTGGTGAAAGAGATCGCGCGGCTGAACGGGGACGTGTCGAAATTCGTCACGCCCCGGGTCAATGACGCTCTGCGCGAAAAGTTAGGCTAGGGCGCCCATCGCGGCGGCTGTGTCCAGCATCCGGTTCGAGAAACCCCATTCGTTGTCGTACCAAGCCAGCACGCGCACCAGCGTGCCGTCAGTGACTTTGGTTTCCGCCAGCGACACGGTCGAACTGTGGGCGTCGTGGTTGAAGTCCATCGATACCAGCGGACGGCTTTCGGCAGCCAGAACGCCGGGGATTTTGGCAGCAGCGTCAACGAACAGCGCGTTGACCTCTTCTTCGGTGGTGGGGCGCGAGACCTCGACCACCAAATCCACCACCGACACGTTCGGCGTGGGGACGCGGATCGCCTGACCGGTCAGTTTTCCCGCCAGTTGTGGCAGAACCAACCCCACAGCCGCAGCGGCCCCGGTTGTGGTCGGAATCATTGACAGGGCCGCAGCGCGCGACAGGTAAGGGTCCTTGCCCGCAGTATCGTGAACCGGCTGGCTGGCGGTATAGGCGTGAACGGTGGTCATGTTGCCGTGTACGATACCCAATCCCGCGTCCAGTGCGGCCGCAACCGGGGACAGGCAGTTGGTGGTGCAGGAGGCGTTTGAAACTACGGTGTCTTCGGCGGTCAGTTCGTTGTCATTGACGCCAAACACAACCGTTTTGACTGCACCATCGCCGCGCGCAGGCGCCGAGATCAACACCTTCTTCGAGCCGTTTCTCAGGTGCCGTTCAGCGGCCTCGCGCGTACGGAACACGCCGGTGCATTCCAGAACCACGTCAACATCCGACCAGTTCAGAGCCTCTGGGTCGCGTTCACTGGTCAGACGGATCGGGCCGGCGCCAACATCCAGGCCTTCTTCGGTCAGTGAAACCTTGTTGGGATAGCGGCCATGCACGCTGTCGAATTCGAACAGATGCGCGTTCATTTCCGGCTTGGCCAAGTCATTGATGGCAACGATTTCCACGTCGGTGCGCCCGGTCTCCATCACCGCGCGTAAAACGCCGCGTCCGATCCGCCCGAATCCGTTGATTGCCAGCTTGAGTGTCATTTTCTGCTCCGTCCGAGTATCGGCTAAATATGGTTAGCGCTAACATCTCCAGATAAGCGGAAATGTCAAGCAAAACCTCAGTCAGCGCCAGATGGCGACCCAATCCAGAAAGGCGTAGAGTTTTTTTCCCAGGAAGATCAAATGCTCGGGACCATAGACTGCATAGTCGACAATGATCGCACCAAGGATCATGAGGCCGAGCCAGATAGCGATTTGATTGGTCATTGCGGCCCCAAACGAAAATGCCCGCCCAGATAACCTGAGCGGGCAAAAAGGTTCAAGATTTCGAACCGGTCTTAGTTAAGGTGACCCATGGCAACGGCCACGTCTGCCATGCGGACCGAGAAGCCCCATTCGTTGTCGTACCAAGCCAGAACGCGAACCAGACGGCCATCAACAACACGGGTTTGATCCGGTGCGAAGATCGAGCTTTCCTCGGTGTGGTTGAAGTCGGTCGAGACCAGCGGAGCGGGCTCATAGCCCAGAACGCGCTGCATCGGGCCTTGTGCGGCTTCGCGCACGATCTCGTTAACCTCTTCGACGGTCACTTCGCGCGAGGCGCGGAAGGTCAGGTCAACAGCCGAGACGTTCGGAGTGGGAACGCGGATGGCGGAACCATCCAGGCGGCCTTTCAGGTTCGGCAGAACCTCACCCAAAGCCTTGGCGGCACCGGTCGAAGTCGGGATCATCGACATCGCCGCAGCGCGGGCGCGGTACAGGTCGCTGTGACGGCGGTCCAGCGTCGGCTGATCACCGGTATAAGCGTGGATCGTGGTCATGATTCCGTTTTCGATGCCGACACCTTCGTCCAGTACCTTGGCAAGCGGAGCAAGGCAGTTGGTTGTGCAGGAGCCGTTCGAAACCATGTTGTCGTTTGCGGTCAGAGTGTTGTGGTTCACCCCGAACACGATGGTCTTGTCGACATTCTTGCCCGGAGCGGACAGCAGAACCTTGCTGGCGCCCCGCTCAAGGTGAGTCTTGGCTTTCAGACCGTCGTTGAATTTACCGGTGCATTCCAGTACGACGTCGCAGCCTTCCCAGTCCAGCTCGTTCATGTCGTAGGTCGAGAACATCTCCATCGGGCCGCGGCCCAGATCCATGGTGTTGCCATTGATCGCGATGTCGCGGGGGAAACGGCCATGTACGCTGTCGTATTTCAGCAAATGCGCGGTTGTCTCCAGCGGGCCGGTCGCGTTGACCTTGATCACTTCGATGTCGTTACGGCCCGACGCGGCGATGTGCGACAGGGTGCAGCGGCCGATGCGGCCAAAACCATTGATACCGACCTTGATGGTCATGTGACGTCTCCAAAATGCGCTTGCTTTGCAGGCCATATAACGGCGATTACTGAATCTCAAAAGAGTAAAAGCGGCATATTTTTAAGGTGTTAGCGCAAACCTCGCGCGATTGCGCTAACGCTTGCGCTAGCTGTGGGATCGGGTAGGGTCCGGTTGCGGCAGGATACAGGAAAGGATGCGCGATGAGCGGTCTATTGGCCCTTTTGGATGATGTGGCGGGGATCGCCAAGGTCGCGGCGTCTTCGGTGGATGACGTGGTGGCAGCGGCGGGCAAGGCCGGGGCCAAGACGGCGGGTGTGATCATCGACGATGCGGCGGTTACTCCGAAATACGTTCAGGGTTTTGCGCCGGCGCGCGAGTTGCCGATCATCTGGCGAATTGCGCGGGGCTCGGTGTTCAACAAGATCGTGCTGCTGCTGCCGGTGGCTTTGTTGCTGGCCAATTTTGCGCCCTGGCTGATCACACCTCTGCTGATGTTGGGCGGGTCGTATTTATGTTTTGAGGGGGCCGAGAAGATATTCCACGTCCTTTTTCCGCATGGCAGCCATGCCATCGAAGAAGACATGAACGTGCGCGATCCCGGTCACCTGGAGGAGCAGAAGGTCAGGGGGGCTATCAAGACCGATTTCATCCTGTCGGCCGAGATCATGACCATTGCGCTGGCGGCCATTGAAGCTCCGAATCTGTGGATGCAGGCCGCGACGCTGGCGGTTGTAGGGATTGGTGTGACTGTGGCCGTTTATGGATCGGTCGCGCTGATTGTGAAGATGGACGACGTGGGCCTGTACCTGGCGCAGAACGCGCCGACGCCTGTGGGTCGCGGATTGGGGCGCGGTCTGGTCAAGGCGATGCCGGGCGTGTTGAAGACCCTGTCGGTAGTCGGGACTGCCGCGATGCTGTGGGTCGGCGGATCGATTGTCATTCACGGGATGGAAGTTCTGGGCTTTGGCTGGCTGGGCCATCACATCCACGACTGGGCCTATGCGATTGGGCATTCGGTTTCCGAACAGTGGGTGGGCGCTGTGGAATGGATTTCCAAAGCCGCGATGGACGGTGTGTTTGGTCTGGCCTGGGGGTTTGTTTTGATCCCGGTTGCAACCAAGGTCATCGGGCCGTTGTTCAACAGGAAAGCTGACCACTAAGATGCGGCATTTCCGCTTAGAAACCTTAGTAGATGGGCCTATCATCCGAGAAATCGGATCACGCGGGTCGTCTCAGAGCGGAGCATCTTCGCTTCTCTCTGCGCTGAGCATTGCCGCCGACGAAGTGCCGTTCGATGAAGAAGAACTCTACGGATTCTTACATTTTCGTATTGATACCGCACTCAAGGCGCAGAAGCGTAGTCATTGGTCGGGCGGAAGAATTTACAACACTCTGACCGGGCAATCGGCAACTTACGTTCCCCTTTCAGGTACACATCTTCGCCAAGCGTTGTCTTGTATCGGCTTGCAACCACCCAAGAAAGTGTTGGTGCAAGGACGGTATGAGTTGCGATTGGATTACGCTCTGAAAGCGTATGATGCGTTAAAGCTGAAGGTTGAAGCTAAAACCAAATGAAAAGGGCGGCCAAAGCCGCCCTTTGTTCTATTCGTTGTGATTGGCTTACAGGCCCAGCAGTTCCTTGACCTTGGCAACCGTTGCCTCGGCGGTGATGCCGAAATGCTTGTAAAGCTCACCTGCCGGAGCAGACGCGCCAAAGCTCGACATACCGATGAAACCGGCCTTGGCTTCGCGGCCGCGCTCGCCCAGCAGCCAGCGGTCCCAGCCGCCGGCACGGACGGCGGCCTCGATACCGACACGAACGGCACCCGCAGGCAGAACGCGCTTGCGATAGGCTTCGTCCTGCTCGGCGAACAATTCCATGCAGGGCATCGAGACGACGCGGGTACCAATGCCTTCAGCCTCGAGCATGGCCTTGGCTTCCATCGCCAGCGAAACTTCCGAACCGGTCGCAATCAGGATGGCCTGACGCTTGCCCTCGGCTTCGGCCAGTACATAAGCGCCTTGTGCAACAAGGTTCTTAGTCTTGTGATCTTTCCGCACTGTCGGCACGCCCTGACGGGTCAGCGACAGGACCGAGGGGCTGTCCTTGAAGGTCAGAGCCAGTTCCCAGGCCTCGGCGGTCTCAACCGTGTCGGCGGGGCGGAACACATAAGTGTTCGGCGTTGCGCGCGAGATGGCCAGATGCTCGACCGGCTGGTGGGTCGGGCCGTCTTCGCCCAGACCGATCGAGTCGTGGGTCATCACGAAGACCGACGGCACTTTCATCAGTGCGGCCAGACGCATGGACGGACGCGCATAGTCGGTGAAGGCCATGAACGTGCCGCCATAGGGGCGGATGCCACCATGCAGAGCCATGCCGTTCATCGCGGCGGCCATGCCGTGTTCACGGATACCGTAGTGGATGTAACGGCCCTTGCGGTTTTCTGGCAGGAACACGCCCATATCAGCTGATTTAGTGTTGTTCGAACCAGTCAGGTCGGCCGAGCCGCCAACGGTCTCGGTCATGATCGGGTTCACGACGTTCAGAACCTTTTCAGACGAGGCGCGGGTGGCCAGTTTCGGCTGATCTTCCGACATCTGCTTCTTGAACGCGCGAATGGCACCGGCCAATTTCTTCGGCGCTTCGAACGCGTAGGCGCGGTTGAACTCGGCTTGCTTGCGCTCGGACAGCTGCGCGAAACGTTCTTCCCATGCGGCGCGCTCGGCGGCACCGCGGGCACCGATGGCTTCCCATGCGGATTTCACGTTGGCCGGGACTTCGAACGCGTCGTGCGGCCAGCCATAGCCGTCTTTCGCAGCCTTCAGCTGCTCCTGATCCGTTAGTGCGCCGTGGCCTTTCGAGGTGTCCTGCGCGGCGTGACCCAGAGCGATGTGGCTTTCACAGGCGATCATGGTCGGCTTGTTCGAGTTTTTCGCCTGAACAATGGCCGCGTCGATCGCCTTGGGATCGTGGCCATCGATTTCGATCACATGCCAGCCCGAGGCCGCGAAACGGCGCACCTGATCGGTGCGGTCGGCCATATCAACAGTGCCGTCAATGGTGATGTTGTTGTTGTCCCAGAAGACGATCAGCTTGCTCAGCTCGTGACGACCGGCCAGCGTGATTGCCTCCTGGCTGACGCCTTCCATCAGGCAGCCGTCGCCCGCGATCACATAAGTATAGTGATCGACGACCTTCTTGCCATAGTGCGCGCGCTGAATTTCCTCGGCCATGGCAAAGCCGACAGCGTTCGAGATACCCTGACCCAGCGGACCGGTCGTGGTCTCGATCCCCTCAACCAGGAAATTCTCGGGGTGGCCTGCGGTTTTGGCGCCCAACTGGCGGAAGTTCTTGATCTCGTCCAGCGTGACGTCGCCATGACCCGTAAGATAGAGCAGCGAATAGATCAGCATCGAGCCATGACCCGCCGACAGAATGAACCGGTCGCGGTCCGGCCAGTTCGGGGCCGAGGCGTCAAATTTCAGGTGCTTTTCGAACAGCACGGTCGCGACATCGGCCATGCCCATCGGCATACCGGAATGGCCGGAATTGGCGGCGGCGACGGCGTCAAGGGTCAGGGTGCGGATGGCCGCAGCTTTGTCCCAGTGTTCGGGGTTTGCATTGCGCAGCGCAGTCAGGTCCACGGGCGTTGTTCCTTTGGATTACAGGCAGATGCGCGCTCAATACCATCCGCCCCCCAAAGTGCAAGCAGAACCGGGCGTTCCGACCGGGGTGTAGTTCAAGAAAGCAGCCCAAGTTGTTGAAAGCAAACAGTGGGTATTTTCCGCCGCGTTGGGTTAGACTAGAGCAAGAAGCGGAGTAAGTTGATTCGGACAATCCCGCGTTACAAGGAACCTTGGTAAAGAGGTGGCAGGGGCATGAGCCAGATCGAAGAACTACAGCGCCGTATCATTGCCGCAATGGATCGGATCGGAACCGGCGTCGAGACGCTGCGGGACGTGGCTCCGGCCAGCGGTGGCGCGGATGACGCCCTGCGCGCGGAATTGGATGACGAACGCGTTGCAAATGCACAATTGGAACAGCGTCTCAAAACACTGAAGGAACGCCACGAGCAGGAAGTCGACGCCATGCGCGCAGACATGGAAAGCCTGCGTACGGCGCCAGTGGAAGATCCCGAAAACGGAGCCTTGCGAGAGCAACTGGCCGCAGCGACTGCAAAGCTGGCCTCGGTCGAGGCTGCGCGTGCCGAGTTGGCAGCGGCCAAAGCGGCGCTGGAAAATCAGGATGAGCTAGAGGCTTTAAAAGCTGAAAACGCGCAACTGGCAGGCGCCGTCAGTAAGGCACAGGAGGTTGAGGCTGAAAATGCGCGCCTTCGGTCGGAACTGGCTGACAGCGAACGGGTGGCCGACTTGAGTGCCGAGTTGGACATGCTGCGGGCGGAACGCGCCAGCCACGGGGCGGCGATGTCGCGTCTGGATGACGATCTGCAGCGGATGCGAAAGGCGAATGAGCAATTGCGCCAATCGGTGGACGAATTGCGGGCGGCGGCTGAAGATGGACTTCCCGACGCGGATCTTCTTAATCGCGCCACTGTTGCCGAGCTAGAGGCGACGCGCGCCGCACAGGCAACCGATGCGGCTGAAGCACACGCGGTATTGGCCCGGTTGGAGCCGCTGCTGTCGCAGGCGAAACTGGCGGAAGGAGAGGTTGAGTAATGCCCGAAGTGACCATTCAAATCGGTGGGCGCGGCTTTGAAGTCTCGTGCCAGGAAGGTGAAGAGGCGTTTCTGCATTCTGCCGCCAAGATGCTGGATGACGAGGCGCAGGTCCTGTCCGATCAGATCGGTCGTATGCCGGAATCGCGGATGTTGCTGATGGCCGGTCTGATGCTTGCCGACAAGGCAGCCGGGACGGATGAAAAGATAAATGCGCTCCAGGCGAAACTGGTCGCCGTTGAAGAGGAGCTTTTCGCGCTCAGAAACATGCCGCAACCGGAGCCCGAACGGATCGAAGTGGCCGTGGTGCCGCCTTCGGTTACAGATACCCTGGCGGAATTGGCCGCGCGGGCAGAAGCCCTTGCATCCGTGATCGAAGAAAGGTCTTCCGAATGAACTCTGTCAGGACTCTGACTTTTGCCGCAATGATGACGCTGCCGGCCGGATTGGCTGTGGCTGAAATCGACATTCTGCCGGTGACATTTACCTGTGACAATGGGGTTCCGCTGGAGGTCGCCTATTTCAACGCGCCAGACGGGTCCAGTGCGGCGGCGATGGTGGTCGACAATCAACTGGTCACGCTGCGGCAGGCCCAAAGCGGGTCCGGCATCCGCTACGAGTCTGCCGGAGGGGTAGGGACTTACATCCTGCGTTCCAAAGGTTGGGACGCCACGGTTAGCTTTCTGGCGGCAGGTTCGGATGCCGCCAGCGAGCAAGTCGTTCTTCAGAATTGCAGCAGCCGCTGATCAGGCGTTTGCTTCGCGGATCTTGTCTGCGGCTTCCTTGTTGTAGCCGACACCGTTTTCGTCGAACAGCGTGTCCAGCTCACCCGACAGGGTCATCTCGGTGATGATGTCGCAACCGCCGACGAATTCGCCTTTGACAAAAAGCTGGGGAACGGTCGGCCAGTCGGAGTAATCCTTGATGCCCTGACGTACCTCTTCGTCGGCCAGAACGTTCACGTCGGTGTAGTCCACACCCATGTAATTCAGAACACCAGCCACGCGGGACGAGAACCCACACTGTGGCATTTCCTTGGTGCCCTTCATGTACAGCACCACGTCGTTGGCTTTGACGGTTTCGTCGATCTGGGTTTTAACGTCGCTCATCTTGCTTGTCCTTTTCACCCGCATCCGGGGCGGTCGTTTCATTCTGTGACGAGTCAGAGGTCCATCCTTCTTCCTCCAACCGTCGGTGTTCGGCCTGTGCCAGTGCCAGCGGATCCAGTCCGTATCTTTCGATGCCACCAACCTTGCTGATTTTGTCCGGGTCCGGGCGCATGTCGGCAAGGTTACGTTTTCTGTTCCGCTTCACATAGGCTTCGATCAGAGCGGCGGCAACTATCAAAGTTGCAAGTGTGCATATCCAAAATAGCATGCCGCTCATAATTGGCCTTTCAACCCAGGCGCCGTTCGTACTCGCGCCGTCTCATTTTCCTTGTGACACGCCAATATCTGGGCCCGTATTTTAGCAGTCTTGGTAGATCACAAAACAAGATCGCTAACGAGTAGACTATGTCAAAGACCAGAGAGGTTAGTCGTAGCAGAACCCATCCGATCGGTTCGTCCACTATTCAGGCGCTTTCGTCGTCAACGCTAGCGCGTGCAGGTCGCCATCCGGGCCGTCCATCTTGCCTTTCAGCGCCGCATAGACCGCGCGCTGTTGCTGGACACGGTTTTTCCCGCGAAAGCTTTCGTCCACGACCATAGCGGACATATGCACGCCGTCATGCCCGCCGACCTGAATTTCCGCATCCGGAAAGGCTTCGCGCAGCAGGTGTTCGATTTCGTGGGCGCTCATCGGCATGTAGGTAACTCCTGAAGGTCTTTCCCAAGATGTAGAGCGCCAAGGCGGGGCGCGCAAGGGTGTGAAAGGGGTCTGAAAACGACAAAACCTGCGCCCGTCGGGGACGCAGGTTTTGCAATCAAATCGTGATCATCGATCAGGCCACGGCCTCGGCAAAGCTGCTGCGGAAGGTGGCGGTCAGTTCCTCAAGCGCGGCCTCGGAGTTGCCGATGCGCACGCTGTCACCGGTAAAGCGGCCAACGGAAACCAAAGGAACACCGGCCTGACCAGCTGCGATCATCAGCGCCTCGGCCTGATCGAAGTTACAAGCGACCAGATAGCGGGCCTGATCTTCGCCGAACAGGAACTCGGTCGTAGCGTCGTCGAGGTGAACACCGACGCCAGCGGCCTCGGCCAGTTCGAAAGCCGCCAGCGCCAAACCACCATCGCCCAGATCGGTGCAAGCCTTGATCATCTCGCGGTTGGCGCGGATGAACTCACCGTTGCGTTTTTCGGCGTCCAAATCGACATGTGGCGCATCACCGTCTTCGCGGTTGAAGACCTCGGCCAGCAGAGCGGATTGGCCCAGATGGCCGTTGGTTTCACCGATGACCAGTGCGACGTGGCCCTCGCGGACTTCGTTACCAATGATCTCATCGGTATGAGACAGCAGGCCGACTGCGCCAATGGTCGGGGTCGGAAGGATCGCCTGACCATCGGTTTCGTTGTACAGCGAGACGTTGCCCGAAACGATCGGCATATCCAGCGCTGCGACCGCCTCACCAATACCCTGAATGGCACCGACGAACTGGCCCATTATCTCGGGCTTTTCGGGGTTGCCGAAGTTCAGGTTGTCGGTGGTCGCCAGCGGTTTCGCTCCCACAGCGGTCAGGTTGCGATAGGCTTCGGCCACCGCTTGCTTGCCGCCCTCGACCGGGTTGGCGCGCACATAGCGCGGGGTCACGTCGCTGGTGAAGGCCAGCGCTTTGTCAGTGCCGTGCACGCGGACCATGCCAGCCCCCAGACCCGGTGTGCGGGCGGTGTCGGCCATGACCATCGTGTCATATTGCTCGTAAACCCACTGCTTGCCCGCATAGTTGGGCGAGGCGAGCAGGGCGCGCAGACCATCAATCGGATCGATCTGAGGCACTTCGGACAGTTCTTCTGCCTCGGGTGTCGCCACCCACGGGCGGTCGTATTCCGGTGCGGTCGAAGACAGTTTCGACAGAACGAGGTCGGCTTTGACTTCGCCATTGTGAACGATCAGGAAACGGTCTTCTGCAATCGTTTCTCCGACGATAGCAAAGTCCAGGTCCCATTTTTCAAACACGGCACGCGCCTCGGCTTCAAGCTCGGGCTTGAGGACCATCAACATGCGTTCCTGAGATTCAGACAGCATCATCTCGTATGCGGTCATGTTCTCTTCGCGCTGGGGTACGTTTTCAAGGTCCAGACGCACGCCCAGACCACCCTTGTCGCCCATCTCAACGGCGGAACAGGTCAGGCCAGCAGCACCCATGTCTTGGATCGAGATCACGGCGCCGGTCTGCATCAGTTCGAGCGTCGCTTCCATCAGGCGCTTTTCGGTGAAGGGGTCGCCGACCTGAACGGTGGGGCGTTTTTCTTCGATCGTGTCGTCGAATTCGGCCGAGGCCATGGTCGCACCACCAACGCCATCACGGCCGGTTTTTGCGCCCAAGTAAACGACCGGCATCCCGACGCCCGAGGCCGCCGAGTAGAAAATCTTGTCACTGTCGGCCAGACCGGCGGCGAATGCGTTCACAAGACAGTTGCCATTATAGGCCGGGTGGAAGCGAACTTCGCCGCCAACGCAGGGAACGCCAAAGCAGTTGCCATAACCGCCAATGCCTTCGACCACGCCGTTGACCAGTTGGCGGGTCTTGTGGTGTCCGGGCTCACCGAACGACAGAGCATTCATCGAGGCAATCGGACGCGCACCCATGGTGAAGACATCGCGCAGGATGCCACCCACGCCGGTCGCCGCGCCCTGATAGGGTTCGATGTAGGACGGGTGGTTGTGGCTTTCCATCTTGAAGACCACGGCCTGACCGTCACCGATATCGACCACACCCGCGTTCTCACCCGGTCCGCAGATGACCTGAGGGCCCGAAGTGGGCAGGGTGCGCAGCCACTTCTTCGAGGATTTGTAGGAACAGTGCTCGTTCCACATGGCCGAAAAGATGCCCAGTTCGGTAAATGTCGGCTCACGCCCGATGATCTCGAGGATCATATCGTATTCGTCGGGCTTGAGCCCATGTGCGGCGATCAGATCGGGTGTGATTGCGGGCTCTTGCATCTTCTGTCCTGTGTCCAAGTGGGCCGAGATTGCGCGCCTTTTAGGGCAAGGGCGCGCCCGTGGAAAGGGTTAAGACCCGCAAGGCATAGTTTGACGCGGCCTAGGGGCAAAAAAAATGACCGCCCTGTCGGATTGGCAGGGCGGCCATTGTGGCTTTCAAAGGGCTCTGATTTATTCCGGCGCGCCGTGAGCAGAACCGGGTTTCTGGGCCTGTTGCTCGGCTTGCTGGTTGGCAGCTTCACCGGCAGCGGCGCCGATGGCGGCCTTTTGTTCCTCGGTCAGGTGATCAGCGTCATCCAGGCCGGGGATCGCAACGCGTACCTCGCGGCGGGCAAAGTCGATGCCGTTTTCCTTGAACGCGGCTTTGACCCGGTTGAAGATTTCCTTGCGCAGCGTGAACTGCTTACCGGGTTTGGCCATGAACTTGCCCCGGATAATCATGCCCACATCGTCAAAGTCGAACACGCCCTGAGATTTGAAGGGCTGCAAGAAGCCGTCCTTGTGGGTCTCGTCCTCCATCATCTCGGCACCGATCTTCTTGAATATCTTCTTCACCTTGTTCGGGTCGGTGTCGAAGGGCACGGTGAATTTCAGCTTCATGATGACCCAGTCGCGGCTGTAATTGGTCAGCTTCTGAATTTCACCATAAGGAATAGTGTGAACCGGCCCTCGGTGGTGGCGCAGCTGCATCGACCGGATCGAGATTTTCTCGACCGTGCCGGTGGTGCCGCCCACATCGACATATTCGCCGACACGGAATGCGTCATCGACAAGGAAGAAGATGCCGCCGACGATATCCGCCACCAGTTTTTGCGCACCAAAGCCAATGGCCAATCCCAGAACACCGGCACCGGCCAGAAGCGGGGTGATATTGATACCCAACGCACCCAAAGCGAGCAGGACAAAGATCACCGCGATGGCGGCCTGCGCGGTCACGCGCAACAAGGGCAGAACCGTTGCCAGCCGCGACCCGCCCGAGCCACCGCCTTCGCCGGCCTCTTCGTCCGGGCTTTGTTCGGCGGCGGTTTGCTCTTTCGCCAAGCGACGGTTGATCCAGAGCGAGACGACCTCATTCAGGATGTAACCGACGGCGATGATGATGAAGAACTGAATCAGCTTGCTGCCGGACTCATCACCACCCCCAGCGATTTCCTGCAGGTCCAGATCCCACGCATTGGCGATCATCAGGATCACCAGAATGCCGGCCAATACCCGGCCAATACGGATATAGCTTCGTTTGGTAGACTTATACGCCCGCTCCGCCACAGGACCTTCGCCTTGCATCGGAGGTTGAAGATGACGCACCAATCCGCGGATCAGGGTATCCAGTGCTGGCGCAATCAGCAGCCAGAACATCGTCGTGAAATGCGCGCCTTTCAAAAGCAGGTTGCGGATCATCGGATCACGCTGTGCGGCCAGGAATTCAACCAGAAGCCAGATCACGGCCGAGACCCCGATCGCAAAATAGGGGTAATATTGCGCGACTTCCTCGTCGAACTTGGTGCGGTCCGGGTCGGTGCCCAGCATCATCTGCGACAGACCCTCACGCGCCTTCCAGGCAATGACGCCGATATAGATGTGAATCCCTGCATTGAGCCAGAAGCCGATGCGCGTTTCCCCGCCCGTTATTCCGTTCAGTCTGTTGAAATGCAGAATAAACAGTGTGAGGCCGATCAGGAACAGCAGACCGATCAGGTTACGGTGCAGGTACTTGGCCCAATGGTCATCAATATTGACAAGCCGGAAGTGCGGCTGGTTCGGGGCTAGAATGAACCGCGATGCGGCCGCACCAAGACGGGGAATCCAGATCAGGTAGAATACGAATGGCGCGGCATAGGTAATCTGTTCGGGGCTCAAAAGTCCGCGCCCGACGGCACGTATGACAACATAGAATACTACCAGACCTGCGATTTCGCGGCAAAAACGACCGAACAGGTACCGGACAGCACCCCACAGATCGTTCTCGTCTGCGGCTTCGGGCGGCCTATGCCACTTGCGCGTAAGCAAGCCGAATAGCTTTTCTGCGGCAAACCCGACGACCAGTACGCTCAGAACCAATCCCAGTAGAGTTAGAGCACCGTTTGTCCCGAAGGTGCCGATAAAGTTTTCGACTGCATGTGCCTGAGCGCTGAAAAGATTGGGAATGGTGACAATCACATGCGTCCAAGAGGACACCATCGCGGCCCAAATCTCGTTGATTTCTTTAATCGGGTCTTCGCGATCTTCGGCTTCGGCGGCCTTTTGTTCGGCGACAGCATCCAGACGCTGCAACAAAATGGCGCGGACCTGGTCGTCGGACATGCGCGCGACCAGATCGTCCACCTGTTCAGGCGTCAGATCTTCGGGAATGCTGATAGGGGCTGTGGAACCGTTCGTAGCGCTGGTTTGTGCTAATACTGGTCCGGTCAGGCAAATGACGGAGATTATCGCCAACAATAGGCGAAAGGGGTGAAACATCGAATCTGTCCTCGAACACAAGTCTTCATGATTTTTTCAAGATCATAGGTCTAAGTGCCCGGGATTCACAGATGTTTTGCCTATCGAAGCCCGTTACGTTGCCCGAAAGCAAAAAAAAGGCCGAGCACTAAGCTCGGCCGTAGTCCAACAGGGAGGTATGAAGATGATGAGCGTTTCAGCATCATCGCCTTCGAGTGCTCATTTAGGGATCAGTTTGTGAACGATCAAGATGTTTCAGACTGATTGCTGATCATGCCCGCTATGCTGCATGTGCATAGCTACAATTTTCCCATCTGCTTCAACTGTTTGCGTTGAGCAGTGATCTCGTCCTGAACAAAGTCGCGGAAGGCGGCGACGCGCTTGGAATGACGCAGTTCCTCGGGATAGGCGAGGTAGACGGGAACGTCGGCCGTTTCGATGTCCGACAGGATCGGAACAAGATGCGGGAAATCCTGCGTGACATAATCCGGCAATACGCCGATGCCCAGATTGTGCAGAACACCCTGCAGGACGCCGAAATAGTTGTTCACTGTCAGCAGCGATCCGGGGTTATACGTCATCAGGTGCCGCACCATTGCAGCGCTTGCGCCGACCTGAGGCGCCGACGGTGTCTGACAGATCAGCCGGTGATCCTTGATCTCATCCAGCGATTCAAGCATCCCGCCGTGCGTCTCGATATACTCCTGAGTTGCGTAGAGCGTCATCTGCACGGTCATAAGGCGTTTGCGGACCAGATCGGCCTGGCTGGGCTCTTTCATGCGGATGGCCACGTCGGCCTCGCGCATGGGCAGGTCCAGAACGCGCTCTTCCAGCATCAAATCGATGTTTAGGTCGGGGTATTGCTCGTACAGTTTCGGCAGGCGCGGGGCCAGCCAGAGCGTACCGAAGCCGAACGTGGTGGTTACGCGCAACACGCCAAAGACTTCTTCTTCGCTGTCACGGATACGCGCGGCGGCGGCGTCCAGACGTTTGGACATGGCCGAGGTCGCATCGAACAGCAACTCACCCTGTTCGGTCAGGATCAGCCCGCGCGCATGGCGGTGAAACAGGGTCGAATCAAGCGACTCTTCCAACGCTCTGATCTGCCGACTAACCGCGGATTGCGACAGATTCAGCTTATCACCCGCATGAGTAAGGCTGCCTGCATCCGCGACCGCGTGAAATATCCTAAGCTTGTCCCAATCCATCGCCGCAACTTTCGTTATCTTTCGGAACGCCTATATGAAATAGGTTACAACTTCCACATTCAAAGGCTGAAATCCTTGTGATTCAGTGGATAAACTCTATGCAGGTCAGGAATTATGACCTAAAATGGATGAAAAAGTAGCACACTGATCTGACGAGGGGAGGCGTCTGATGAGTCAGCCACAAATATCGCTGAATGACCGGTTCGATCTGGAAAAGAACCCCATCCTTTTGAATGGCACGCAAGCGCTTGTGCGTCTGATGCTGATCCAAAAGGCGCGGGATACGCAGGCGGGGTTAAATACCGCCGGTTTGGTGACCGGATATCGCGGGTCGCCGTTGGGGGCTGTGGACCAGCAGATGATGCGGGCGCAAAAGCAGTTAGCCGAAAGTGATATCACCTTTCAGTACGGGTTGAACGAGGATCTGGCCGCCACGGCCCTGTGGGGTAGCCAGCAGGCGGGGCTGCGCGGGGACGGGCGGTTCGATGGCGTGTTCGGCCTGTGGTACGGCAAGGGGCCTGGTGTGGACCGGTCCGGTGATGTGATGCGCCACGCCAATATGGCGGGCACGGCCAAACATGGCGGTGTGCTGATGGCAATGGGCGATGACCACACCGGCGAAAGCTCGACCGTTTTGCACCAGTCAGAGTGGTCGTTGGTCGATATGTACATGCCGATCGTCAGCCCAGCAGGTGTGCAGGAGGTTCTGGACTATGGTGTCTACGGGTTCGCACTCAGCCGGTTTGCCGGTGTCTGGGTCGGGCTGAAGACAATGAAAGACACGATTGAGGTGACCTCGGTCGTGGACGGCAGTGTTGACCGGATGAAATTGGCAGTGCCCGATTTCGACATGCCCGAAGGCGGGTTGAACATCCGTCTGGGCGACACGCCGCACCTGCAGGAAGGGCGGATCATCGATTTCAAACGTTTCGCGGCCGAGACGTTTTCGCGTGCCAACAAGATGGACAAACGGGTCTGGGGCAAGCCGGGGGCCAAGATCGGCTTTGTCGCGGCGGGGAAGAACTGGCTGGATCTGATTCATGCGATGTCTCTTTTGAACATCGATGAGGCTGAGGCTGAACGTTTGGGGATCACCACCTACAAGATCGGACAGACCTTTCCGCTGGACATGGCTGGGTTCCAGGACTGGGCTGAAGGGCTTGACCTGATTGTTATCGTTGAAGAAAAACGCAAACTGATCGAGGTGCAGGTCAAAGAAGCCATCTTCGACGACCGCCGTGGCCGCCGTGTGTATGGCTGGTACAAGGGCGGGGCCGGGGCACTGCATCGCGAGGAGCTGTTCCCCACGCGCGGCGCGCTGGATCCGATCATGATTGCCGAGAAACTCGGTGAAATTTTGATCGATGAGGGTCGCGAAACCGATGGAGTCCGCGCCGGTCTGGCCAGCCTGTCCGAGGCCCGTCGTGCCGACAACGCCGAAGAAATCGCGACGCGCCTGCCGTATTTCTGTTCGGGCTGCCCGCATAACAGCTCGACCCGGTTGCCCGATGGCAGTCGTGCCTATGCTGGCATCGGTTGTCACTACATGGTGCAGTGGATGGACCGGGAGACCACCGGCTTCACCCAGATGGGCGGTGAGGGTGCGAACTGGATTGGTGAGGCGCCATTCTCGACCACCAAACACGTGTTCCAGAACCTTGGCGACGGAACCTACAACCACTCGGGCGTGCAGGCGATCCGGGCGGCTTTGGCGGCGGGGACGAATATCACCTTCAAGATCCTGTACAACGATGCCGTCGCCATGACTGGTGGGCAGGAGAACGAAGGCGGTCTGACCGCCGAGCGGATCGTGGCCGAGGTCAAAGCCATGGGCGTTCAGCATGTTGCGGTTGTCTATGACGAGAAAGAAGACTTGAATTTCAAGGCCCTGCCTGCCGGAGTTGAAACATTCGAACGCGCCGATCTGATGCAGGTGCAGGAGCGTTTCCGCGAGATTGAGGGTGTTTCCGTCATCGTATACGTCCAGACCTGCGCGGCCGAGAAACGGCGTCGGCGCAAAAAGGGCGCATTCCCGGACCCGGATAAGCGTGTCTTTATCAACACCGATATCTGCGAAGGCTGCGGCGATTGCGGGGTGCAGTCGAATTGCGTCTCGATCGTGCCGAAAGAGACCGAGCTGGGTCGTAAGCGGGCGATTGATCAGTCCAGCTGTAACAAGGATTTCTCTTGCCTCAACGGGTTTTGTCCGTCGTTTGTTACCTTGGAAGGTGCGCAAATTCGGAAAGAAGCCACCACCGAAATTGACTTGCCGGATCTACCGGACCCGGTAATGCCTGTAATCAAAGGCACGCATAACGTGGTCATTACCGGGGTCGGTGGCACGGGCGTTGTGACCTTGGGCGCAATTCTGGCGCAAGCGGCACAAATCGACGGCAAAGGTGCGGGCATGATGGAAATGGCAGGCCTCGCTCAAAAGGGTGGTGCCGTGCATATCAACTGCCGTCTAGCCAATCGCCCCGAGGATATCAGCGCCATTCGTGTCGCCACGGGTGAGGCGCACGCCTTGATTGGTGGCGATTTGGTGGTGTCCGCGGGGGCGAAAACCTTGGGCCTGACGCGGGCGGGGCAAACAGGGGCCGTCGTCAACTCTCATGAAACCGTCACCGGTGATTTCACTCGCGATACGGATTTCCGAATTCCGGGCGACCGGCTAAAACTGTCCTTACAGGCGCGGCTGAAAGAGGATGTTTCCCTGTTCGATGCAACAGATCTGGCGCGCGCCGTGATGGGAGATTCTATCTACTCCAACATGATGATCTTCGGCGCGGCGTGGCAGCGTGGTCTGTTGCCGGTCAGCCATGAGGCCATCTTGTCGGCCATTGAACTGAATGGCACGGCGGTCGAGCGCAACAAACGCGCCTTCGACATCGGTCGCTGGGCCGTCCTGCATCCGCAGGAGGTCGCAGGGATTCTCGAGCCTAATACGGCCGAGTTACCGAAAACTCTGGATCAGATCATCAATTTCCGTGTGCAGCACCTGACCGCCTATCAAAGTGGTCGTCTGGCCAAGCGGTATCTCAAACTGGTCAATGCGTTTGATGATGAAGGTGCTCGCAAGGCCGTGGCAGAAGGCTATCACAAGCTGTTGTCCTATAAGGATGAATACGAGGTCGCCCGATTGATGCTGGACAGTCGCGAAAAGACCGCCACCGAGTTCGACGGGGATTTCAAAATGACCTTCCATCTGGCTCCGCCCATTCTGGGTGGCACCGGGCCGGACGGTCGGCCGAAGAAACGGGCTTATGGGGAATGGTTGCTGAAGCCGATGAAAGTTCTGGCCAAGCTGAAAGTCCTGCGCGGGACACCGCTGGACATCTTCGGATATAACGCCGAACGGCGGATGGAGCGGAATCTGATCAAGCAATATGAGCGGGATATCAGGGCGGTAGCGCCGCTTGTTACACCGCAGACGCGGGATGCAGTTGTCGCCCTTGCGCGTCTGCCGCTGGACATTCGCGGATTCGGGCCGGTGCTGCGCGCCAATGAGGCCAAAGCCGCCAAGCGGCGCGAAGAACTACTAACCGTAATCCGCGACGGAGGGCAGAAGCTGCGCGCAGCTGCCGAGTAAATCGTCACTGTCGTGTCACGAAACCTAGGCAAAATTGTTGCTTAAACCTATCTTGCAGGCAGCAAACCTCGGAGATTCGAATGCCTTCGCGCCGCCACGTCGCTCGTGACATTTCTTATGCCCATTCCGCCGAAACCAAGGGCGGGAAGATGGTGATCAAGTTGATGGAGAACACCACGGGCCGCTTGCGTCTGATCAAACGCGCGGATGGGTATGAGAAAGAGGTGGCTAACGGACGTGATTTCTGGTCGGTGATGGTGGACCGATACGGGCTGTCGCTGGATGTCGTTGGGGGCTCGCTGTCGAATATTCCGAAATCCGGGCCGCTGATCCTGATCGCCAACCATCCTTACGGCATTCTGGATGGGCTTATGATGGGGCACATGCTGTCCGAGACGCGTGGAGACTTCCGAATCCTGGCGCATCGCGTGTTCCGCAAAGCCGAGGATATCAACCGCATCATCTTGCCGATCTCGTTTGACGAGACCAAAGAGGCAATGAAGTTGAACCTCGAGACACGGAAAACAGCGCTAAATTATCTGGGTGAGGGCGGCGCGATCGGGATTTTCCCGGGTGGCACGGTCAGCACCGGGGTCAAACCGTTCTCGCACCCGATGGACCCGGGCTGGCGCGGATTTACAGCCCGGATGGTGGCCAAGTCGAACGCCACTGTGGTGCCAGTTTTCTTTGACGGTCATACCTCGCGCCTGTTCCAGGTCGCCAGCCATTTGCACAACACTCTGCGCATGGGTCTGTTGATCAAAGAGTTCAAAAAGCGCGTCGATACTCCGGTCAAAGTTGTGATCGGAGACCCCATTGGGCGCGACGTTCTGGACCCATTGGCAAAGGACACACGCAAGATGATGGATTTCTTGCGCAAAGCCACGTATGAGCTTTCCCCAACACCGCTGAAGTCTTACGACTACGGCTACGAGTTTGAGGAACGGCATCGCGCCTAAAGGGGCAAATGGCAGTAGGCATCTTTGATTCTGGATTGGGCGGTCTGACCGTTCTGGACGCCGCGCAGAAACGTCTGCCGGACGTGGATTTCCTGTATTTTGCGGACAGCGCTCATGCGCCCTATGGCGTGCGCGATGCCGAGAATATCTATGAGCTGACGCGCCGCGCCGTTTACGACCTGTGGAATCGCGGCTGTGATCTGGTGATTCTGGCCTGCAACACCGCCAGCGCCGCTGCGTTGCGCCGGATGCAGGAAGAGGGCGTGCCCGAGGGCAAGCGCGTTCTGGGCGTCTTTGTGCCGCTGATCGAAGCCCTGACCGAGCGTCAATGGGGCGACAACAGCCCGCCGCGCGAAGTTGCCGTGAAGCACGTGGCGTTGTTTGCCACGCCTGCGACAGTGTCCAGCCGCGCGTTCCAACGGGAACTGGCGTTTCGCGCGATTGGTGTGGACGTCGAGGCGCAGGCTTGCGGCGGTGTGGTCGATGCAATCGAAGACGGTGACATGATCCTTGCCGAGGCACTGGTGCGCAGCCATGTGGACGCTCTGAAACGGAAAATGCCGGAACCGCAGGCCGCGATTTTGGGCTGCACCCACTATCCGCTGATGGCCGAAATCTTTCAGGCCGCCTTGGGGTCGGATGTTCAGGTGTTCAGCCAAGGTGCTTTGGTGGCCGAAAGTCTTGCAGACTACCTGCAGCGGCACCCGAAGATGCACGGTGAGGGCACGGGCGGATATCTGACCACCGGTAAGCCCGGCACCGTCAGCGACCGTGCGACGCAGTTCCTCCGACGACAAATCACGTTCGAGGCCGCCTGACTTAGGTCAAGGACGGCTTAACGCATTCTCCTTTATTCGAAGGCCGTCGCATCGGCGGTCGTGATATGTGACACTTTGGAACAAGAGGTCTGACATGACCCATAAAATCGCAATTCTGGGTGCTTCCGGCTATACCGGCGCCGAGCTGGTGCGGCTGATCGCAGAGCACCCGAATATGGAAATCACCGCTCTGGCCGCCGAACGTAAGGCGGGGATGTCGATGGCGCAGGTTTTCCCGCATCTGCGCCACATGAACCTGCCGGATCTGTGCAAAATTTCTGAGATCGATTTCTCGAAAGTCGATCTGTGTTTCTGCGCCCTGCCTCATAAAACCAGCCAGGAGGTCATTCGCGACCTGCCGAAAGACCTTAAGATCATCGACCTGTCTGCGGATTTCCGTCTGCGGGACGCGGAAGAGTATGAAAAGTGGTACGGTAACCCACATGTGGCGTTGGAACAGCAGGAAGAGGCTGTCTATGGCCTGACCGAGTTCTACCGCGACGACATCCGCAATGCTCGGCTGGTGGCGGGCACGGGCTGTAACGCGGCGACGGGTCAGTATGTGCTGCGGCCGCTGATCACGGCCGGTGTAATTGATCTGGACGATATCGTTCTGGACCTGAAATGCGCCGTATCGGGGGCAGGCCGGTCGCTGAAAGAAAACCTGCTGCATGCCGAGCTTAGCGAGGGGTATAATGCCTATGCCGTCGGTGGCACCCACCGGCACCTGGGCGAGTTCGACCAGGAGTTTTCGGCTTTGGCCGGTCGCAAGGTGCATGTGCAGTTCACGCCACACCTGATCCCGGCCAACCGGGGTATTCTGGCAACCACTTACGTCAAGGGCGATCCGGCCAGCGTGTATGAGGCGCTGGCTAAAGCCTATGAAAATGAACCGTTTATCCGGATGTTGCCGTTTGGCGAGACACCCTCGACCCACCATGTGCGGGGCTCGAACTTCTGCCATATCGGTGTGGTTGGCGACCGGATCGAACGTCGCGCCATCGTGATCGGCGCATTGGATAACCTGACAAAAGGTAGCAGTGGCCAAGCCTTGCAGAACGCCAACCTGATGTTAGGTGAGGATGAAACCGCGGGCCTGATGATGGCCCCGTTGTTCCCGTGAGGACGAAATGAAAACGCTCAAGAAACGCCGTCGTGTACAAGTCATTCTGTTGGCTGTCGTGGCTCTCGCTATGGCCACGGGATTGATTGGGTATGCGTTGCAGGATGGTATCAACTTTTTCCGTTCGCCCAGCCAGGTGATCGCCGAACCCCCGAAACCGACCGAGGTGTTCCGCATTGGTGGTCTGGTTGAAGAGGGCTCGATCATTCGCGGGCAGGGCGAGACTGTGCATTTTGTTGTGACCGATGGCGGCGAGAGCGTGCCGGTGGCGTTTACCGGCGTACTGCCTGATCTGTTTGCCGAAAATCAGGGTATGGTGGGTACGGGTTCTTATGTGAACGGTGTATTCGAAGCCACTGAAATTCTTGCAAAACACGACGAGACCTACATGCCGAAAGAGGTTGTGGACGCTCTGAAAGAGCAAGGCGTTTATCAGGAGGCCGACGAAAGCTGAGTGCAGCTGTATTGCGCGCCTCCGGCGGCGGTGTTTGGGAAATGATGAAACAGGGCGTTGCGCGCAACAGGCGGGCAGCGCCCTGTTTCGTTGGGGGAACTTAACAGGTTTGAGAAACCGTGTGTCGCACCAAAGGCGGAGGGTGCGATGCAGACGGTGCGACAGATTGCAACTGAGATCGTGGCGCGTGAAGGCGGGTTTGTGGATGATCCGGACGATCCCGGCGGGGCGACAAAATACGGTGTGACCATTCACACCATGCGTCGACTGGGGCTGGACTTGTCGGGCGATGGGGCAATCAACAGTGCCGACGTGCGTTTGCTCAGCAAATCCCAGGCAGTCGATATTTTTGTGCAGCATTACTTTGAGCTGCCCCGGCTGAGCCTGCTCCCGATGATTTTGCACCCTTCGGTGTTTGACATGTACGTAAACGCGGGTGGGCAGGCCGTCAAAATCCTTCAACGTCTGTTACGTGAAATGGGGTTCGGAGTCACCGTGGACGGAATCGTTGGGCCAAAGACTGCGCGGGCCTGTGAGAACGCGGCGGACCCTGATCCGGTGGCTTTGCGGGATGCCTATGGTGTCGCACGGCGCAACTTCTACTTCCGGCTTGCCGACAACAGGCCCGCATCCCGCAAATACGCCCGGAGCCGGGCAGGTGGCAAAGGCGGGTGGATTCGCCGGGCCGAGGAGTTTGTCTCATCGGCTTATCACTTAAGCGATGCAGATTTTCAAAGGAGGGTTGCGGGATGGGAATAATCTCGAACGTCTTGACGTTTCTGTTCGGAGGCGGTCGCAACGTCGTGCGCGAAACTGCGGAAATATTTAAGGAAAATGCCGAAAACGGGGCTGCGCGCAGCCTGACGTTGCAGCAACAGGCGATGGTTCAGTTCGGTCAGGAGTTTCAGGTGCCACGCAAGGGCGCATTTGATCGGGTCATGGACGGGCTCAACCGGTTGCCGCGCCCGGCGATGGCGCTGGGGACGTTGGGCCTGTTCGTCGCGGCCATGGTCGATCCGCTGTGGTTCGCGGCGCGGATGCAGGGAATCGCGTTGGTACCCGAGCCGTTATGGTGGCTGCTGGGTGTAATCGTGTCGTTCTATTTCGGTGCGCGTCATCAGGCCAAGGTTCAGGACATGCAACGAGAGATCACGGCCACGATGCGGCGCACCCCTCAGGTGCTGGAAAACCTGCAGGTGCTAAAAGTCCTGCGCAGCGATGGAATCGGGGTTGCCGATCCGGGGACTGACGTTGCACTGGCCGAAAGTGCCAGCCATCCCGGCGACAACCCGGCGCTGGAGGACTGGCGGCGCAAACGCGCGGCCTGACCCGCGACACTATGCTCGCCCCAAAGGGGCGAAAGTGATTGGTGCTTGCCCGGCAACAGGACTATATCCGGGGCCATGATTACAGAACTTGGCCACTTTGCCCTGATCCTCGCCTTTCTGGTTGCCATCGTGCAGTCGGTTGTTCCGCTGATAGGTGCCGCCAAACGGTGGCCCGGATGGATGTCCTTTGCCGAACCTGCGGCCATCCTGCAGTTCCTGCTGGTTGGTTTCTCGTTCTGGGCGCTGGTCTGGGCGTTTGTGACCTCGGATTTCTCGCTGCGGGTGGTGGTTGAGAACAGCCATTCGGCCAAGCCGATGCTGTACAAGATCAGCGGAACATGGGGCAACCACGAAGGCTCGATGCTGCTGTGGGTGCTGATCGTGTCATTGTTCGGCGCTATGGCCGCGTTTTTCGGAGGCGGCCTGCCGCCCACGCTGAAAGCGCGGGTTCTGGCGGTTCAGGCTGCGATTGCGGTGGCGTTTTTTGCCTTCATCCTGTTCACCTCGAACCCGTTTGACCGGTTGATTGTGGCACCTTTTGACGGGCGCGATCTGAACCCCCTGTTGCAGGATCCCGGTTTGGCCTTCCATCCGCCGTTCCTGTATCTGGGCTACGTGGGCCTGAGCATGGCGTTCAGCTTTGCAGTCGCCGCCCTGATCGAGGGGCGTGTGGACGCCGCATGGGGCCGCTGGGTGCGTCCGTGGACGCTGGCAGCTTGGGTGTTTTTGACCATCGGCATCGCGCTGGGGTCGTGGTGGGCGTATTACGAGCTTGGCTGGGGCGGTTTCTGGTTCTGGGACCCGGTTGAGAACGCCTCGTTCATGCCGTGGCTTTTGGCTGCCGCGCTGCTGCACTCGGCCATCGTTGTGGAAAAGCGCGAGGCGTTGAAAAGCTGGACCATTCTGCTGGCGATCATTGCCTTTGGCTTCTCTCTGATCGGCACGTTCATTGTGCGCTCGGGGCTGCTGACGTCGGTGCACGCCTTCGCCAATGACCCCGAACGCGGCGTGTTCATCCTGTTCATTCTGGTGATCTTCATCGGCGGGTCTTTGACCCTATTTGCTGCCCGCGCGCAGGCGATGGAGGCCAAGGGCGTCTTTGGCATGGTCAGCCGCGAAAGCGCGCTGATTCTGAACAATATCCTTCTGGCCGTCAGCTGTTTCGTCGTGTTCGTCGGGACGATGTGGCCGATGGTGGCCGAGATGGCGTTTGACCGTAAGCTCTCGGTTGGGGCGCCGTTCTTCAACTCGGCCTTCACGCCGTTCATGGTTGCATTGGGAATTGCTCTGCCAGTGGGTGCGATGCTGCCGTGGAAGCGCGGCAAGCTTGGCAAAACTGCCTATTCGCTGCGCTATGCCTTCCTTCTGGCGCTGGCTCTGGCCTTGTTGGTCTGGGCAACGCAGACCGGGCGCAGTGCGCTGGGGCCGGTTGGTCTGTTCCTGGGTGCTTGGATCACTTTCGGTGCGGCCGTCGATTTGTGGAGCCGCACCGGCCGCAAAGGCAGCCTCAAACGCCTGTTCCGTCTGCCGGGTGCAGACTGGGGTAAGGCCGTGGCGCATACCGGTCTGGGTGTAACCATGTTCGCCATAGCGGGCCTGACCGCGTGGGAGGTCGAAGACATCCGTGTCGCGCAGCCCGGTCAGCCGTTTGAAGTCGGGCAGTTTACCCTGATGCTGGAAGATGTCCGGCGCGTAGAGGGGCCGAACTATTTCTCGACCATGGCAGATGTCCGGGTCGAAAAGAACGGGCGTCCAATGGGCACGCTTCATCCTGAAAAACGGGACTATCCGGTGGCACGGATGCCAACAACCGAGGCAGCGATTGACTATCGGTTCCTCGGTGACCTCTATGTTGTAATCGGAGATCAGCAGGCCGACGGCGGCTGGGTCATGCGGACCTATATCAAACCGCTGGCGAACTGGATCTGGGGCGGGTGTATCCTGATGTCTCTGGGCGGCTTGATTAGCCTTTCGGACCGCCGGTTCCGGGTTGCAGCCGGCGCACGCAAGGCCCCAACGGGCGGAGTACCTGCGGAATGAAACGTCTGATCCTGATTTTGACACTGATTGCGTCGCCACTTTTCGCCGTTCAGCCCGACGAAGTTCTGGATGATCCGGTGCTGGAACAACGGGCCCGGGACCTCAGCACCGGGTTGCGCTGTCTGGTCTGCCGCAACGAGAGCATCGATGAAAGCAACGCGGAACTGGCGCGGGACCTGCGCCTGCTGCTGCGGGAGCGTCTTGTTGCCGGAGATACGGATCAGGAGGCGATTGCCTTCATCGTCGACCGTTACGGCGAATATGTGCTGTTGAAACCGACCACTTCGGGTTCGAACCTGATGCTGTGGCTGGCTGGGCCGATCATGTTGCTGATCGCTGCGGCGATGGGGTGGAGCTTTCTGCGCAAGCGGTCTCAGGTTCAAGCCAGCGGTGAAAAGGACAAGCTGACCGAAGCCGAAAAAGAGCGGTTGCGCCAAATTCTTGAAGACTGACCCAGGGTTCCGCTTTTCCTTCCCCTGCATTTCGGTCAGGGTTCCGGAAAGACCGGAATTTTGGGGAGGGGTTCATGGAATACGAAACGATCCTGTTGGATATCACGGACGATTTGGCGGTTGTGACCCTGAACCGTCCCGACAAGATGAATGCGATGACGGCGCAAATGCGGGCCGAGGTCACGCATGCAATGAAACACGCCGCCCGTCACGCGCGGGCAATTGTTCTGACCGGATCTGGTGCCGCGTTTTGCTCGGGCCAGGATCTGGGTGATGCGTCCAGTACCGGCAAAATTGATCTGGAACGGACGCTGCGTGATGAATACGACCCGATGCTTGAGACGATCTACGATTGCCCGGTTCCCACAATCGCGGCCGTCAACGGCCCGGCGGCGGGGGCAGGGGCGAACCTTGCGCTTAGCGCAGATGTGGTGATCGCAACCGAAAGCGCCTATTTCCTGCAGGCCTTTGCCCGTATAGGCCTGTTGCCGGACGCTGGCGGAACGTGGTTCATGCCGCGCCAGATGGGGTTCGCCAAGGCCATGGGAGCCGCCTTGTTCGCCGACAAGATCAGCGCGCGGCAGGCGGATGACTGGGGTCTGATCTGGGAAGCTGTGCCCGACGACGCGTTCGACGCCCATTGGCGCAAGCGTGCGGCCTATCTGGCCAGCGGTCCCACAGCTGGATTCGGAGCGATCAAAAAGGCGATCCGCGGTACTTATGAGAAAACGCTGCCGCAGCAACTGGCGATCGAGGCGCATCTGCAGGGCGATTGTGGCCGCAGCCGCGATTTCGCCGAAGGCGTCGTGGCCTTCATGGAAAAACGCCCCCCGAAATTCGAGGGGCGCTGAATCTTAGGCGCGGCGGCGGCGGCGTGACCGCCGCTCTGGCGCGTGGGAGCCGTCTTCCGTGCCATCTGACGCCGAGGAAAACGGTCCCAGAGCGTCAGTGATCTGATCCAGCGTCGGGCGCGAACCGCGCGGTCTGGTATCCAATGCTTCGCGCATTTTGCGCAGATGGTCGGGCATGGTGCCACAGCAACCGCCAATGATCGTTGCACCGGCATCGCGCGCCATCGCCGCATAGTCACCCATCAGGTCGGGCGTGCCGTCATAGTGGATGTGGCCGTCGACGTATTTAGGAATACCGGCATTGCCTTTCGAAATCACCGGACGTTCGGTTCCCTGCGCCGCAAAGCCCAGAACGGTGCGCAGGATGTCCGAGGCACCTGTGCCGCAGTTGGCGCCGAAAGCAATCGGCGGGTTGGGCAAGGTTTCGACCAGTTGCGCCAGATCGGCCGAGGTGACGCCCATCATGGTACGCCCGGCGGTATCAAAGCTCATGGTACCGCACCAGGGCATGTCGGCCAGGGCGAAAGCCTCGGCCGCAGCGCGGAACTCTTCCGGGGCGCTGATGGTTTCCAGCCACAGAACATCTGCACCACCGGCCTTGAGCGCGTCTGCCTGTTCGTGAAACATTTCGACCGCTGCGGCGTGGGACAGGCTGCCGACGGGCTCCATGATCTCACCGGTTGGACCGACCGAACCGGCAACAACGACGGGGCGTCCGGCCTTGTCGGCAACCTCGCGGCCCAGCTCTGCGCCGATGCGGTTCAATTCGCCAACCCGGTTCTGCGCGTCGTGCAGTTTCAAGCGTGCCGAGGTGCCGCCGAAGGTGTTGGTCAGGAAAAGATCGCTACCCGCATCGACCGAGCCCTGATACAGGGCGCGGATCTTGTCCGGCGCGTCCACGTTCCACAGTTCGGGCGCGTCGCCTGATTGCAGGCCCATGTTGAACAGGTTGGTGCCTGTTGCACCGTCCGCCAGAATGGCATCGGTGGTTTCGAGAAGCTTGCTCAGTGCATTTGTCATTGGGATTTTCCAAAATAAGGCCCAATGGGCCTGACACCTATTAGAGACGCCCCGTGTCTCATGACCGGGGCGTCAAATCAAATTCATAAATCTCATGAAGATCATGAGGAGGGCGCTTTGGCCTTAGTCTGTTTCGCTGAGGACCTGTGCTTTGGCTTCGGGCAGAAGCTCGGCCATCTTGGCGCGGACTTCGTCGTCAGACGACAGCGAACCCAGATCGCCCGAAACCTTACGCACGACGTCTTCGTGACCAGCTTCTTCCAGATCGGCGGTGACAACGGCTTTTGCGTAGTCCTCTGCGTCTGCACCGGTTTTGCCCAGTTTTTCTGCAGCCCACAGGCCAAGCAGCTTGTTGCAGCGGGCTTGTGCCTTGAACTGCATTTCCTCGTCATGCGCAAACTTTGCTTCAAAGGCGTATTCGCGTTCGTCAAACGTGGTCATTGGTTGGGGACCTCTTGGATAACAACTTCTTTCCTGATGATATGACTATACGTGCGCCTGTTCGCAAGGGATTTGCGCTGCGTCAAAGCCCCTCGGGTCAGTAAACTTGCGGGAAAGGGGGGCTTGCACTATGAGAACGCCAACGTGAGGGGACTCATTCCCTCTGTTCAGAGTGGAAAGGTCGCTTATGGCGCGTCGCAAGAAAATCTATGAAGGTAAGGCCAAGATTTTGTACGAAGGCCCCGAACCGGGCACCATCGTCCAGTATTTCAAGGATGACGCCACCGCGTTCAATGCCGAGAAAAAGGATGTGATCGACGGCAAGGGTGTTCTGAATAACCGCCTGAGCGAATTCTTCATGAACGGCCTGGCGCAGATTGGCGTGCCGACCCATTTCATTCGCCGCCTGAACATGCGCGAACAGCTGGTCCGCAGCTGTGAAATCGTTCCGTTGGAAGTGATCGTGCGCAACTATGCCGCCGGTTCGATGTCCAAACGCCTGGGCATTGCCGAGGGTACGCAACTGCCGCGTCCGATCGTGGAATACTGCTACAAGGACGACGCGCTGGGTGATCCTCTGGTCACCGAGGAACATATCGCCGCTTTTGGCTGGGCTAGCCAGCAAGACATGGAAGACATTCTCAGCCTCGCGCTGCGGGTGAATGACTTCATGAGCGGTGTGATGCTGGCCGTAGGTATCCGTCTGGTCGATTTCAAAATCGAGATCGGGCGTGTCTATGATGGCGACTATCAGCGTCTAATCATCGCGGATGAAATCAGCCCCGACAGCTGCCGCCTGTGGGATATCGAAACCGGCCAAAAGCTGGACAAGGACGTGTTCCGCCGCGACCTGGGCAGCCTGACTGATGCCTATTCCGAGGTTGCGCGCCGTCTTGGCGTCTTGCCAAAAAGCAATGTGACCAAGCCGACGCTGATCAACTGATCGGTCTTTTTGCTCGGAAAATTCAATAGCGCTGTCTGCAATGACGGCGCTTTTTTCTTTTTGCTTTGGTGGTTTGACAGCGCGCCTGGTCCTTCGCATTGTCGGGGCAGGTAAAACCACGGTGGTCCCGACATGGGTGAATTGTTCGATCAGGCTGTCTTTCTGAAGTTCCTTGCCGCGCTGCTGGCGATCTTCAACCCACTTTACGGCATTCCGATCTTCCTAAGCATGACCGAAGGCTATTCGGCCGCTGAGCGTAAACGCGTGGCGCTGATCGTGACGGGCACCGTTGTGGTCGTCGCCCTAATCGCCGTGCTTGTGGGTGAAGAAGTGCTGGCCATCTTTGGCATCGACATCCCCTCATTCCGAATTGCCGGTGGTCTGATCATACTTGGGGTTGGCATGTCGATGCTGAACGCGTCTGACCGGCCGCAGGGCGATCAGCAGGCGGTGGAAGAGGGCGCCAAGAAGAAAAGCAATATTGCCGTTGTGCCGCTTGCGATTCCTCTGACCATCGGGCCGGGAACCATTGCGACGACGATAGTGTTTGCCCATACGCTGTCGGACGGGGCCGAGATTGTAACTTTGGGATCTGCAGTGTTGATCGCCTGCGCGATTGTGGGGCTGGGATTGCTGTTTGCGGACCCGATATCACGGTTTTTCGGGCCGACGATGATCAATGTGATTACACGCGTCATGGCGATTATCCTTGTCGCCGTGGCCGTTGAAATGGTGCTGACCGGCACGTTCAATGCCATAGATGCGCGTTACCCGGGGCTGACCCGCGGAGGCTGATCGGCCTGCCTGCGTCAAACTGTATGCGGACAAGGGTTGTCGAACGCCGTTTCGCACGCTATCCCCCGCGCAACGGAACGGGCCCGGAAACACGGCCCTCAGCTGGAGTTGCAGGAATGAAAGCACGGGTGCATGTGATGCTGAAGAACGGGGTCCTCGACCCGCAGGGTGAGGCCGTCCGGCACGCTTTGGGCGCCATGGGCTTTGATCAGGTCGAAGGCGTGCGTCAGGGTAAGGTGATCGACCTTGAACTGGCCGAGGGCGCGACCGAGGCCGACATCACCGAGATGTGCGAAAAGCTGTTGGCGAACACCGTCATCGAGCGTTACGAGATCGAACTGGTCTGACTTGATGCGGGCCGCCCGTCTGATCACGTATCGTCAGCCATTGGAGCTGATGAACATTCCCGATCCTGAACCGGCCGAGGACGGCGTTGTCGTCCGGGTGCTGGCTTGCGGTGTTTGCCGCTCGGATTGGCATGCGTGGTCGGGGTCTGACCCGGATGTGATCCTGCCGATGACTCCCGGGCACGAGTATTGCGGCGAAGTCGTTGCGGTTGGTACGCGGGTGACCCGATGGAAAGTCGGGGATCGGGTGATCGCGCCGTTCATTCTTGCCTGCGGTCATTGCCCGGATTGCGCGCAGGGCCACCAAACAATCTGCTCGGATCAGGTGGTGCCCGGCTTCACATGTGACGGGGCATTCGCTGAATACATTGCCGTCGCACATGCCGACGCCAACCTGACGGCTTTGCCGGACACGCTGGCACCCGAAATTGCAGCCGCCCTGGGGTGCCGAGTTACCACCGCGTGGCAGGCACTGGTCGGTCGGGCACAAATACAGGGCGGCGAATGGCTGGCCATCTTTGGCGGCGGAGGCGTCGGCGTATCGACGCTCTTGCTGGGCAAGGCACTGGGCGCGCGTGTCGTCGTTGTCGATATCGCCGACGACAAGCTGGCCTATGCCAAAAGCCTTGGCGCTGATGCTGTCGTTAATGCGGCCACCAGTGATGCGCCAGAGGCCGTAAAAGAGATCACCGGCGGCGGGGCGCATGTCGCGATTGAGGCGCTGGGGATCGAAACCACCACCGTTGCTGCCGTGAAATCCCTGCGAAAGCTGGGCCGCATGGTGCAGATCGGAATGCCGGCCGGGCAGCACTCTACTATGTCTCTGCCGATGGACGTGCTGTATTCTGGCCAATTGGCTGTTTACGGCACCCGCGGGATGCCAAGCTGGCGCTATCCTTCGCTGTTATCGCTCATTTCCGGGGGCAGCGTTGATATCAGCCCGCTGGTGACGCGAAAAATATCTCTGAACCAGGTAAGTGATGAACTTGCCGCCTTTGACCATCCAACGCCGCCGGGTGTTGCCGTGGTCACCGATTTTGTCTGTTAGGAGGGTCCGCAATGCGCGCAGCCGTCATCGTTTTCCCCGGTTCGAACTGTGACCGGGACCTTGCAGTGGCCTTTGAACAGGCTGGTTTTCAGGTCGATATGGTCTGGCACAAGGACGCCGCGTTGCCCGAGGGCATCGACATCGTGGGCGTGCCCGGCGGTTTCTCGTACGGTGACTACCTGCGGTGTGGTGCCATCGCCGCGCAGTCGCCGATCTGCAAGGCCGTGGTCGATCACACCAACCGGGGCGGTTACGCTGTGGGGATCTGCAACGGCTTCCAGATCCTGACTGAAACCGGCATTCTGCCCGGCGCGCTACTGCGCAACGCGGGTCTGAAATACATCTGCAAGACCGTTGGCCTGAAGGTAGAAACCAGCGACAGCGCCTTCACCCAGGGCTATAACGCAGGCGATGTGATCGGAATTCCGATTGCGCACCATGACGGAAACTATTTCGCCGATGACGCCACATTGTCCGCGCTTCGGGATCAGGACCGGATCGCATTCACCTATACCGAGAATCCAAACGGCTCGGTCGGGGACATCGCAGGGATCCTGTCGGAAAACCGCAGGGTACTTGGGATGATGCCACACCCGGAACGTGCGGCGGATGATGGGCATGGCGGCACCGACGGTACGGCATTGTTCCGCGCATTGTCGGGTGTCCTCGCGCCTGCGTGACTTGAGGTTGCGCTGAAGCCCGCGTAATTTCCCGGGATGAGTTTCGGCTGGTCCAATCTGACAAAACCTTTCCGCGGCGCGCCCCTTGGGTGGCGCCTGCGGTTTGCTGTGATCGCTGTGCTGATCACCGCCGTCGCGACGATCTGGATCACGAACCGTCTGCTGACCGACAGGTTCACCGAGTCGACCCGCAACCGAGCCGAGGTGCGCCTGGCGCTGTATTCCGGCAACCTGCTGAGCGAGCTGCGCAGAAACGCGATTGTGCCTCAGCTGCTGTCCCGAGATCCCACGCTGATCTCGGCGTTGCAATCCGGTGACTTTTCGCTGTCTACCCAGCGCCTGATCTCGTTTGTCGAAGAGATCGGGGCCGCGTCTCTGATGCTGTTGGATGGGGATGGGCGTCTGGTTGCCTCCACCGATCGCAACCGGCTGGGTGAGGCACATCGCAGTTCGCCTTATTTTATTGACGCGGTTCGTTCGAACGCCACGATCTTTACGGTGATCCCGAAGGAATCCGGTGGCTACAGCTTTGTCTATTCGCGCCGCATCGATTCCAATGCCGATATCCTTGGTGTGATCGTTGTCGAGGTCGATCTTCACAAGTTCGAACTGGCCTGGGCCGGTATTTCCGACGCGGTGATGGTCACTGACAGCACCGGTACGATCATCCTGTCGACCGAACCACAATGGCGCGGGCTGGAGGAAAACTCAGCGATGCTGAGGCAGCCTCCGGAAGGCGCGATCCAACGTGCGATCCGGGCCACGGCGGATTGGACCGCGCTGCCGCCCGATGCCTATCTGCAGGGTGAAGCTGTGATGCGGATGGAAACACGCATACCGTTCCGCGGCTGGCAGATGACCTCGTTCACGACCTATGCCTCGATCCGTGAAAAGGTGAACAGCGTTCTCGCGCTCGAAATCATGGGGTTTGCGATTCTTCTGGCGCTGGCCTTCTACGCACTCAGCCGAAGGGCCACGCTGCGCATGGCATTGTTCCAGCGCGAGTCGGCAGAGCTTCGCGCATTGAACGCAAGGCTGCAGCGGGAAATTGCTGAGCGGGAACGGGTTGAAAAGACGCTGGAAGTTGCTGAACAAACGCTGGCGCAAAGTTCGAAACTGGCAGCGTTGGGCGAGATGTCCGCCGCCGTTAGTCACGAGCTGAATCAACCGCTGGCTGCAATGAAGACATATCTGGCCGGCGCGCGTCTGCTGTTGCGCCGCAACCGCCCCGAAGAGGCGCTGGCCAGCTTTGGTCGCATTGATGGCTTGATCGAGCGGATGGGCGCGATCACCCGGCAGCTCAAATCCTATGCGCGCAAGGGCGCGGATGCGTTTTCCCCTGTAAACCTTGGCGAAGCGCTGGCCTCATCCCTGTCGATGATGGAACCGCAACTGCGTCAGCGGCACGTGAAGATCACTCAGATTTTGCCCGAAGAACCTGTTATAGTGATGGGAGACCGGATGCGGATCGAACAGGTGATGGTGAACCTCTTGCGCAATGCGTTGGACGCCACCAAATCTGTATCAGAGCCGGACGTGGAAATTATTCTGGCCGCAGGCGATATGGCGGTGCTGACCGTCCGCGACAACGGTTATGGGATCGAGGATATCGAGAACCTGTTTGAACCGTTCTACACCACCAAGCAGCCCGGAGACGGCGTCGGTTTGGGACTTGCCATCTCTTCGGGTATCGTAAACGACCATGGGGGGCGGCTGACCGCCCGCAACAGCCAGCACGGTGGCGCGGTGTTTGAGATGCAGCTGCCGATACTGGGAAGCGACGGCCTCGAGGCCGCTGAATAACAAAGGAAGTACTATGGCACAGGCCATGAAAATCGCCATCGTGGATGACGAACAGGACATGCGCCAGTCGATCAGCCAGTGGCTGGCACTGTCTGGTTATGACACCGAAACCTTCTCGAGCGCAGAGGACGCGCTGAAGGTGCTGGGACCGGATTATCCCGGCATTGTCATCTCGGACATCAAGATGCCGGGTATGGACGGCATTCAGCTGCTGAAAAAGCTGATGGGCGCCGACAGCACGCTGCCGGTCATCATGATCACCGGTCACGGCGATGTGCCGATGGCGGTTGAGGCGATGCGCGTCGGTGCGTTTGATTTCCTTGAAAAACCTTTCAACCCGGACCGGATGTCCGAACTGGCCAAGCGCGCCAGCAATGCCCGCCGTCTAACACTGGACAACCGGGCCCTGCGGCGTGAGTTGTCCGGTGGCACCCAGATCATGAACAAGTTGATCGGTGCCAGCCCGGTGATGGAACGTCTGCGCGAAGATATTCTGGACCTGGGGCAGGCGGACGGTCATGTCCTGATCGATGGCGAGACGGGGACCGGTAAAACTCTGGTCGCGCACGCGCTGCACGCTGTTGGCAGCCGGGCCGGCAAGAAATTCGTTCTGGTGTCCTGCGCGGCGCTTGAGGAAGACGTTCTGTCAAAACGCCTCTTTGGTCCGATGATGCCAGAGGATACGCAGCTTCCCGCCATTGAAGAGGCGCGCGGAGGCACACTGGTTCTTGAGGATGTCGAAGCGCTGAGTGACACGCTTCAGGCCCGTCTGCTGAGTGTCATGAACGATCAGGGCACGCCGGCAGAAACCCGGATCGTGGCGATTTCCAACCTGCAAGAGGCGGGAAAGACCAGCGAAGACGTGCTGCGCCCGGACCTTTTCTATCGCCTTGCGGCGCTGCGGATCACCATGCCGCCCCTGCGCCAGCGTGGCGAGGATATCCTGACTCTGTTCACGCGCCTCAGCGAGCAATTTGCCGAGGAATACGGATGTGATGCGCCACAGGTCAGTGCTCAGGAAGCTGCGCAACTGCTGCAGGCCCCGTGGCCGGGCAATGTCCGCCAGCTGATCAACATTGCCGAGCGCGCCGTGCTGCAGTCACGCCGGGGCTCGGGCACGATCGCGTCGCTGCTCATGTCGGATCACGAGGAAATGCAGCCGGTGATGACGACCGAGGGTAAGCCGCTCAAGGAATATGTCGAAGCGTTCGAGCGGATGCTCATTGATAACACGATGCGCCGTCACAAGGGCTCGATTGCGTCGGTGATGGAAGAACTGTGTCTGCCGCGGCGGACGCTGAATGAGAAGATGGCCAAATACGGCCTTCAGCGATCAGATTACCTGTAATTGGGCAGGGGGCTCTGCCCCCGCCGCCCTTTGGGCGACTCCCCCGGAATAAATTTGGCCAGATGTAGGGATCCTGAGCGGTGTTCAGGTCCCATGATGCAGTTTGCCCATTGTCTTTTCCACAGGACTGCTTTTATTGTGTCCAGACGGGCCGGGCCTTTTTGCGCCCCTAAGCCCCGAATCTTTGAGTTTCGCTGCTCTGCCGCGGATGGTGATAATCCCACGAGGCAAAGCAGACCGATTGTGCCCCAGATTGGGGCAGATGAACGCCTGAACCCGTTTATGCGGGTGATAGGAACAAATGGGCAGGACGCGGCGAACCGCGCCTGTCGGAGAAGAACCGCGATGACGCGCGCGCAACGAACGAGTATACGGGCAGGGGGCCACAGCGCCGGACCCTCCCGCGCGCCGTCCGATATCGCCCTGACAAGACACCACCCCAAAAGCGCCTGTCCCCCCGGACGGGTTAGGACAACGCGTTTGGCGCGGTGCACCAAGGACACATGGCTAAGAAAATGCTTATCGATGCCACCCACGCGGAGGAAACCCGCGTTGTGGTGGTCGACGGAAACAAGGTTGAGGAGTTCGACTTTGAATCCGAAAACAAACGCCAGCTTGCCGGCAACATCTATCTTGCAAAAGTAACACGGGTCGAACCGTCGCTGCAGGCGGCTTTTGTTGATTATGGCGGAAACCGGCACGGTTTCCTCGCGTTCTCGGAAATTCACCCGGATTACTACCAGATCCCGGTCGCCGACCGCGAAGCGCTTATGGAAGAAGAGCGCGCCTATGCCGAGGCGATGAAGGCGCGGGACGAGGCCGAAGAGAGCAAGCCCAGGAAGCGCCGCTCGCGGTCGCGCACCAAAGCGGCGGATGTGAAATCAGACGATCCGGTCGAAACGATTGAAGTTTCCTCCGAGCCTACAGGCATGGAAACAATCGATCTGGATGAAGGTGAAGAGGGTGCTGATCTGACAGTTCCCGAAGGCACCTCTCCGATGGATCATGTCGCTGAGACCCCTGTCGAAGAGCCCGATGATGAAGCGGAGGTGTCGGAGGGCGCCGAAGCTCCCTCTGCAGAAGCTGAGGTTGCGGAAGAACCCTCTGCTGAGGCTGAAGAAGACGTGGCTGACGCGTCGGAAGAAACGCCTGCGGAAGCCGAAGAGCCGGAAGGTGAAGCGGTTGAGGCATCTGCCGACGCTGACGCCGAGAGTGCCGCAGATGATGGGGACGTTGCCGAGGAAGCACCGGCAGAAGAGGCCGCAGCGGACGAAAGCAAAACTGAATCTGACGACGACGAGACGGAAGAAGAAACCCGCCCGGATGCGACCGCCAAGGATGACAGCATCGAGTCGGTGGCCGATGAGGATGACAGCGAGGACATTCGTCCGCCGCGCAAACCGCGTCCACGTCGCTACAAGATTCAGGAAGTTATCAAGGTCCGCCAGGTCCTGTTGGTTCAGGTCGTCAAAGAAGAGCGCGGCAACAAGGGTGCAGCGCTGACAACCTACCTGTCGCTTGCAGGACGTTACTGCGTTCTGATGCCCAACACAGCGCGTGGCGGCGGGATCAGCCGCAAGATCACCAACGCGCCGGACCGTAAGAAATTGAAGGAAATCGCCTCGGAAATCGACGTTCCGACCGGCGCGGGCCTGATCATCCGGACCGCAGGTGCCAAGCGCACCAAGTCCGAGATCAAGCGCGACTATGAATACCTGCAGCGCATGTGGGAGCAGATCCGCGAACTGACGCTGAAATCCATTGCGCCCGCGAAAATCTATGAAGAAGGCGACCTGATCAAACGCTCGATCCGCGATCTCTATAACCGCGACATCGACGAGGTTCTGGTCGAGGGCGATGGCGGCTACCGCATCGCCAAGGACTTCATGAAGATGATCATGCCGTCCCACGCCAAGAACGTAAAACGGTATGAAGACGCGCTGCCGCTGTTCGCGCGCTATCAGGTGGAAAGCTATCTGACGGGTATGTTCAACCCGACGGTGCAGCTGAAATCCGGTGGCTATATCGTGATCGGCGTGACCGAGGCGCTGGTGGCGATCGACGTGAACTCGGGTCGGGCGACCAAAGAGGGTTCGATCGAGGAAACCGCACTCAAGACCAACCTTGAGGCTGCCGAGGAAGTGGCACGTCAACTGCGTCTGCGAGATCTGGCCGGTCTGATCGTCATCGACTTCATCGATATGGACGAGCGCAAGAACAACGCGGCCGTTGAAAAGCGTCTTAAGGAAAAGCTGAAGACCGACCGCGCGCGGATTCAGGTTGGCCGGATTTCCGGCTTTGGCCTGATGGAGATGAGCCGTCAGCGACTGCGCCCCGGTATGCTTGAGGCGACAACGCAGCCTTGCCCATCCTGCCACGGCACGGGTCTGATCCGTTCGGATGACAACATGGCGCTGACCATCCTGCGTCAGATCGAAGAGGAAGGCACCCGCCGCCGCTCGCGCGAGGTTCTGGTGCGCTGCCCGGTCAGCATTGCCAACTTCCTTATGAACCAGAAACGCGAGCATATCGCGCAGATCGAAGCGCGTTACGGCTTGTCGGTTCGGGTTGAGGGTGATGTGCATCTGGTCAGCCCTGATTTCTCGATGGAGAAATTCAAAACAGCCAGCCGTGTCGTGCCCGAGGCAACCGCACCGGTGGTGTCGGTGGACGCCTCGCTGATGGATTTGGTGGACGCGGACGAAGAAGAAGTCGACGTCGAAGAAACGGTTCAGGCCGAAGAAGAGTCCAAACCCAAGCGAAAGCGCCGTCGCCGTCGCCGCAAGAAGAGCAATGCAGGCAGTGAAGCGTCCGAGACGGAAACCGGGACTGACGAAGACGCCTCGACCGAGGCGGGTGATGAGCCTACGTCTGAACCTGAGGCGGAAGAGGCTGCTCAGGAAGAGAAAACCGAAAAGCCCAAGCGTCGCCGGGCCCCGCGCCGCAAGAAGAAAGACGCGGAACCTGTTGAAGCGGTTGAGGAAAGCCCAACAGAAGCAGCAGTTGTAGAAAGCCCGTCTGAGGCTGAGGCTGAAGCGGCTAAGGAGGCGACTGCGCCAGAAGGCGAGGCCGTGACAGAGCCCGAGGCGGAACCGGAAAACGAACAGCCCGAACCTGTTGAGGCTGCGGAAGCGGTTGCAGAAGAAGCACCGGAGCCTGAGCCGCAGGAGGCAAGCGAACCGGAAGCCGAAAAGGTGGTCGATCCCGTTTCTGAAACTGTGGAAACTGTAGAGGTCGAAGCCACGGTGGAAGAGGTGGTCGAAGAGGACCCCGAGCCCGTGCTTGAGGCTGTCGCGGAAGAACCTGAACAGCCCAGCGAACCCGCCAAACCGAAACGGCGCGGTTGGTGGTCTTTGGGGCAATAAGGAAGAAACCGTCAGTGGGTTTTCCCACACGACAAATTCTAAGAACGCGTTGACTTTGGTCAGCGCGTTTTCTTTTTATTATTAGGCAACTTACATAAGAAACGCAGTTGGCAGAGGAGCGAGCAGAAAATGGGATTTTTGCAGGGTTATACAACGCAAAAGCTCAAGCAGAACCAGCGAAGCCTCAAGGATGCTTTCGCCCACATAAATAAGTTATCGCATGAGCGGAATGAACTTCAGGAAGAGCTGGAAGACTATGATTGTTCTATTGATAAGCGCAAGTGCGACCTCGAGGCACGCATAGCGCGCGAGGATTTCCTGATGTCTTTGCTGGATGAAGCCTACGGAAAAGATGAAAATCCAGCCCGGCAGTCAGCTTACGCAGACGATGTGGATTTCCGAATCCCGATTGGGGATCGGAAGGGTGAGATCGTCACACAGGCCGACCATGTTTACCTCACGAAATACGCAGAAGAATTTAATGAGAAATTCGCGTCGAAATGGAAGGAATATGCGAAGAACTGGGTCGAGTTCCTGCACGAAAAGATCTCGATCTAATCGTTAGAATGAGGTTTCGCAGATTCGGGTTGCTTTTAACCCCTGCCTCAGCTCGTTTTTTGAATGAGGTAGATTTGATGCCCGTCCGCGTCCTCTTGCGACAATAGTTGGTGCCCGCTTTCGGCGCAGAAATGCGGAACGTCGATTACGGCCGCAGGATCATCAGCCAGAATGCGTAAAACGGCCCCCGAGGGCATGGATTTAAGGCGTTTTCTGGCTTTCAGGACGGGCAAGGGGCACAGTAGACCCAGCGCGTCCAGCGTTTCGGTGGGATTTGACATGAGGCTCAGATATTTCCACTTTGCCCGAGTGTCCAGCACCCGTGCACGGGGATGTGACCGAATGGCCCCGTGACGCCGCCGCTTGGATACCCTATGTGCTGAACCATGTTCGGAATTGAAATCATCGACGCGGGTCTGCTGCCTGCCATGTTCATCGCGATGCTGGGCGGGCTGATCAGCTTTCTGTCGCCTTGCGTGCTGCCCATTGTGCCGCCTTATCTCGCCTATATGAGCGGCGTGACGATCAATGAGATGCAGGATGAGGCAGCGGCGCGGCGCAAGGCGACTCTGTCTGCGCTGTTCTTTGTTTTAGGCCTGTCGACGGTGTTTTTGCTGCTTGGGTTCACGGCCTCGGCCTTTGGGGCGTTTGTGCTGCAAAATCAGGTTCTGTTTGCCAAACTGTCCGGCGCGGTCGTCATCATCTTTGGCCTGCACTTTCTGAACGTGTTCCGCATTCCCTTCCTGGATCGTGAAGCACGGATCGACGCAGGTGATTCCGGCGGCTCGGTCTTTGGGGCCTATATACTGGGTCTTGCTTTTGCTTTCGGCTGGACGCCGTGTATCGGCCCGCAACTGGGGGCGATCCTGTCGCTGGCCGCGTCCGAAGCCTCGGTCGCGCGCGGAACCTTGTTGCTGGGCGTCTATGCCGCGGGGCTGGGCATTCCGTTCCTGCTAGCGGCCATGTTCCTGAACCGGTCGATGTCGGTGATGAACCGGATCAAGCCCCACATGCGCACGATCGAAAAGGTCATGGGCGGCCTGCTTCTGTTCGTTGGCATCATGCTGATCACAGGCCTGTTCACCGAGTTCAGCTGGTGGTTGTTGGAAACCTTCCCGGCACTGGCCAATTTCGGGTAACATGCCGATCCGACTTACCTTGGCCGTAAGGCTGCGCTAACCTGCGCCGCAGAAGGTAAGGGCATGAGCAGTCATACAAATAAGCCTCGGGTGCGCAGGCGTCGGGTGTTCTATATCCCCGGCTACGACCCGATTCACCCACGCCGGTATCGCGAGCTTTATCGCAAAGAAAGCCAGGCGCAGGCTGAGGTTTCCGGGTATGAAATCTCGATTTCGCCGAAGTCGGGTGAGGGGCCATATGGCTGGCACGTTCGTTCGCGTCAGGACGGTGCCGACGTTGAGGCGGATATCGACGTACTGGTCTGGTCCGATATCGTGCGCGACAGCATGTCAAACTCGATCCCCGCGACTTATCTGCAGCTGTTGCGGACGGCGTGGACCTACACCGGGTCCGGAGCATTGTGGCGCTTGATGCGGCTGCGCAAGGGGCCGGTAATCGCCGCGCTCTATCCCGTTGCGATGTTGATTGTGCAATTAGCTGTGGCGCTTTTGGTGGCCTGGGCCGTGGCCTCGCTGCTTTGGTCCGTAGCGGGATGGCTGGCCTTGGTGCCAGCGATTGCCACCGCATTTGCCCTGTTGCATTGGTTCCGCAAAATCGACAACCGTCTGTTTGCCTATTACCTGATGCACGACTACGCCTATTCCGCCGCGCAGAAGGGAGCTGTTCCAGCGGAACTGAAGACCCGGTTGCGCGCTTTCACCTCTCACATTCGGCACGCGCTTGAAACCGATGTGGACGAGGTTCTTGTCGTCGGCCACTCTTCGGGCGCGCATCTTGGGGTGACGGTTCTGGCCGATCTGATCCGCGAAGGTGGCCTGCCAGATGACCGACCGGCCCTTTCCTTTCTGACTTTGGGGCAGGTGGGGCCGATGGTTTCGTTTCTGCCCAAGGCCGAAGACCTGCGCACCGATCTGCAATTCCTGTCCGAGCAACCGGACATCACTTGGGTGGACGTGTCTGCACCGGGTGATGGCTGCGCGTTTGCGCTGTGTGACCCGGTCGGTGTCAGCGGCGTGGCGACCGATCAGAAACGCTGGCCATTGGTCCTGTCGGCCGCCTTCACGCAAACCCTGTCACCGGAGCGCTGGCAAGAGCTGCGCTGGCGCTTTTTTCGGCTGCATTTCCAGTATCTCTGCGCGTTTGATCGCCCGAAAGACTACGACTATTTCCGTATCACCGCAGGGCCTTTGACCCTGGGCCAACGGTTCGACGGGCGCGCGCCGTCGAAATCGCGGATCGAACAACCAATCTCAAAATACAAGTCGGTGCGAAGATGAATCCACCAAAGCCAACACCCCGTCCAGACAAGGTTTCGTTGTGGCGGTATCTGAAACTCTTCCGCAAGGATCTGCTGTCAGCGCAGCCGCAACGCCTGTACCGTGCGTGGATGGCCGAGTTTCGCACGCCGTTCTTCCGATCCTACATGATCAATCAGCCAGAACTTGTCGAAACGGTCCTAAAAAAACGCCCCGATGACTTCCCGAAGTCCGGTCGCATCAGCGAGGGGTTGCGCCCGTTGCTGGGGGACTCGGTCTTTCTGACCAACGGAGAGACCTGGAAACGGCAGCGACGGATCATCGATCCGGCCTTTGAAGGCGGACGGCTAAAGGACACCTTTCCGGCGATGCTGCAGGCCGCCGAAGCCTGCGTTGCGCGGCTCAAGGGGCAGGCGGGTGAGGTGATCGAATGTGAGGAGCTCACCAGCCATGCCGCGGCGGATGTGATCTTTCGAACCTTGTTTTCGGTCCCGATCGAACATGAAGTGGCCGCGCAGGTGTTTGATAAGTTCCGGGCTTATCAGCGGCAGCAACCGTTGTTGAACCTGGCGGCGTTTATTCCGGTGCCGCGCTGGGTGCCGCGGTTTCACGCGCGAAACACGCGCCGGAACGCCAAGGCCATCCGCGCATTGATCAAGCGTCTGACGACCGAGCGGGCCAAGCTGATCGCTGCAGGGCAGGCGCCCGACGATCTTGCCACCAAGATCATGACGACGCACGACCCCGAAACCGGGCGCTGCTTTGATACGCAAGAGATGGTCGATCAGGTCGCCATTTTCTTTCTAGCAGGGCACGAAACCAGCGCTTCGGCGCTGGCCTGGACTCTATACCTGATGGCGCTTTACCCCGAATGGCAGGAAAAGCTGAGCGCCGAGGCAAGCGTTCTGGATGACCCCTGCTTTGCCTCAGCGTCCAAACTGCGCCTCAGCCGGGATGTTTTCCGCGAGTCGCTGCGCCTGTACCCGCCTGTGCCGATGATGGTGCGTGAGGCGACCTGTCCGGAAGATTTCCGGGGCAGAGAGGTCGCCAAAGGATCGCAGATCGTCATCAGTCCTTGGCACCTGCATCGGCAGGAACGCCTGTGGGACCGCCCCGATGAGTTTGATCCCACTCGCTGGCATACGGAAAACGGCAAGACCTGCCAACGGCAGGCTTTCATCCCGTTTTCGGCAGGCCCGCGCGTCTGCACCGGGGCAGGGTTCGCCATGGTCGAGGGGCCATTGTTATTGTCGATGTTGTTGCGGCACTTCCGGTTCGAGCTGGTAGAGGGCCGCACGCCTGTTCCGGTGGCACATCTGACGGTACGGTCAGCGGACGGCATTTGGTTGCGCTTGGTTGAGCGCTAACAACCTACCATCATTCTGCGCCTTGCTGTATGCGATGGACAAACGCGGAATCATCATTGAACGGGAAAGTCTTATGTCCAAAGCAGAACAGCGCGAGCAGATGTCCAACGGCGCGGGTTTCATTGCAGCCCTGGATCAAAGTGGCGGCTCGACACCCAAGGCGCTGGCGCTTTATGGGGTCGATGCCTCGGAATACAGCTCGGACGAAGAGATGTTCGGTGAAATCCAGAAAATGCGCGCCCGCATCATTCTGGCCGACGACTTTACCAAGGACAAAGTGATCGGCGCGATCCTGTTCGAACGTACGCTGGGCGAAGAGATTGACGGTCGCAAGGTCGCCGATTACCTGTGGTCGCAGAAGGGTATCGTTCCGTTCCTGAAGATCGACAAGGGTCTGGAGGATCAGGCCAACGGCGTTCAGATGATGAAACCGATCCCGGGTCTGGCGGACACTCTGGCCAAGGCCGATGGCGTCTTCGGCACCAAAGAGCGTTCTGTGATCCACGAAGCCAACGCCGAGGGCATCGCCGCTGTTGTGGCCCAGCAGTTCGACGTGGCCCGCGAAGTTGTTGCCGCCGGTATGGTTCCGATTGTCGAGCCTGAAGTGAACATCAACTCGGCCACCAAAGCTGAGGCCGAGGATATCCTGAAAGCCGAGATCCTGAAAAACCTCGACCAACTGGCCGAGGGTCAAGACATCATGCTGAAGCTGACCATCCCCAGCCAGGCGAACCTGTATGACGAACTGGCCGATCATCCGCGCGTTGTGCGTGTTGTGGCACTGTCGGGCGGCTATTCGACCGAACAGGCCTGTGATCTGCTGGATCAGAACGGCAAGATGATCGCTTCGTTCTCGCGCGCACTGACCGAGGGGCTGTCGAAGCAGCAATCGGATGCCGAGTTCAACGCCGCACTGGGTGGCAATATCGACAAGATCTTCCGCGCCTCGGTCTAAGGGGCGCTATACCGGCTTGGTGAATTCGCGGCGCATTTGCGCCGCTTTTTCACGCATGGAACACCCAATGGCGTGGTCGTTCACCAACCCCATTGCCTGCATGAATGCAAAAACCGTGGTCGGCCCGACGAACTTCCAGCCACGTTTCTTCAAGTCCTTCGACATTGCGATGGACTCGGGTGAGGTCGACGCTGTTTGCGGTTCGGGTGGGTTGTCGGCCTCGTACCGCCAGACATAAGCGGCGATGGACCCTTCCGCTGCCACCAGCTCTTGCGCGCGGCGGGCGTTGTTGATGACAGCTTCGATCTTGCCGCGATGGCGTATGATGCCCGCATCCTGTAGCAGGCGTTCGACATCCACTTCATCAAACTTGGATACCGCGTTGAAATCGAACTGTTTAAACGCTTTGCGAAAGTTCTCGCGTTTGGCCAGGATTGTGCGCCAGCTTAGGCCCGACTGAAAGCTCTCCAAGCATAGTTTTTCGAACAGACGCTGTTCGTCTGCCACCGGGTAACCCCATTCATTGTCGTGGTATTCAAAGAACTCCGGTGCTGCCTGACACCAAGCGCAGCGTGGCTGGCCATCCGGGCCGAGTACGGTTTTGGTCATGGCAACCTCAGGTCAAAAGAAAGCTCAGGCGTTCGTCTGCGCGGGCAGGCTCCATCTCAAGAATTTCGGCCGTTACCACATTTGCAACGACAAAAGGATCCTGATCAACGAATTCGGATACCGTATTCAGGCTGTCAGCGACGGCCAAAATACCACCGCCTATGCCGGGGTTTAACGTTCCGGCGAGCAAGAACATTCCTGTGTCGAAGCCCTGTTTCAACCACGCTCGGTGCCCGTCCATGTTCTCGGAAGCAAGGTTCTTGTTTTCGGAAAAGCGTAGTAAAATTATATACATGAGGAGTCTTTCTCAGGTTATTATAGGTTGCGGCAGAAGGTGGTCTAGCCAGATATTCATTTGCTGAACTTCGCGGTTGATGAAGGCCTCGTCTTGATAAGCCTGCGCAAGCGTCGCGACGCCCTGGCTCTGCGCCAACAGCCGCATGGCCAAATCCGGTGCATCTTCCGAGAGCCCGACCGCGGAAAACTGACGCACCAGCCAGTCGCGGAAAAGGTCGAACAACAAGTTGGCGTCGTTTTGTGCACTGTGTTCAAGTTTCGACAATTCGGTACACAGGGTGCCGACCGGACAGCCGTAGCGCGTGATCTTTGCGCGGTTCATGATCAAGATGCCGATGAACTGACTGATGCGGTGTTTCGGGTCAGGGAAGTCTTGCTCCCAATCGTCCAGCATCTGCTTTGTCCTGTTTAGACGGAGGTCGATGACAGCTTTGAGTATCTGATCCTTTGTTTTGAAGTGATAATAGAAGTTCCCACGAGATATGCGGACCGCCTTGGCAATGTCGGCAAAAGAGGTCTGGGCAAAACCGTTCTGATAGAACAACTCGTCCGCGACCTGAACAATTTGTTGGCTTGTACTGAGATCCGTCATTTAACGCTGCTCATCTGCTGTAGGACGCTTGTCCTAAAACAAGCGTAGGACAAGTGTCCTACTGCGTCAACACGGATTAGGAAGAAGACCTGTCGCGGTACCAGTTCAGAACAAATACACGTATGGCCGAGGCCAGCCCAATTTCGGGATCGCGATTAACATCAATTTCAGCTGCTAAGGCGTTGATTGCGATGTCTTTAGACTTGGCGATGTCGCGAAAGGACTGCCAAAACTCGTCCTCCAGAGACACCGATGTGCGGTGACCCTTCAGGGTCAGTGATCGTTTGACCGGACGGCCGCTCATTCATCCAACTCGTGATTGTCGATGTCGCGGCGTTGTTTGTCTTGGTGGAACTTGTCTTCGATCTTTTCCGCCTTGCTGCGACCGAATTTGACAGCGTTCTGATCCGCGCGGGCCTTTTTCTCGGCCCGCGCTTTTTCTTTTCGATACCGGTTCAGGTTGACCGGCTTGCCCATCAGTCCTTCGGACCGATCATGTGTTCGGGGCGGACAACGGCGTCGAAAGTCTCTTCATCGACAAAGCCCAACGCGATGGCTTCTTCCTTGAGGGTCGTGCCGTTCTTGTGTGCCGTCTTAGCTACGGTGGTAGCATTGTCATATCCGATGGTCGGCGCCAGCGCGGTCACCAGCATCAGCGATTCCTTCATCAGCTTGTCTATGCGCGGCTCATTGGCCTTGATGCCCAGCAGCATCCGCTCGGTAAAGCTGTCCGTGGCGTCGCCCAGCAGCTGGATCGACTGCAGCAGGTTGTAGGACATCATCGGGTTGTAGACATTCAGCTGGAAATGCCCCTGCGAGCCGGCGAACTTCATCGCTGCGTCGTTGCCCATCACATGCGCGGCAACCTGCGTCAGCGCCTCGGCCTGGGTCGGGTTCACCTTACCGGGCATGATCGACGAGCCGGGCTCGTTTTCTGGAAGGATCAGTTCACCCAGACCCGAGCGGGGGCCAGAGCCCAACAGGCGGATGTCGTTGGCGATCTTGTAACAAGAGCCTGCGATGGTCGCCAAAGCGCCCGACAGGAAGACCATGGCGTCGTGGGCTGCCAGCGCCTCGAATTTGTTCGGTGCGGTGACGAAGGGCAGGCCAGTGATGTCCGCCATGTTCTTGGCTACGGCCTCATCCCAACCGTTGTGGGTGTTCAGACCGGTGCCAACGGCCGTACCGCCTTGGGCCAACTCGTAAATTCCGGGCATCGAGGCGTGGACGCGGGCAATACCCTGACGGATCTGGTGCGCGTAGCCGCCGAATTCCTGCTCCAGCGTCAGCGGCGTTGCATCCTGCGTGTGTGTCCGGCCGATCTTGATGATGCCTGTGAACTCTTTCGCTTTGGCTTCCAGCGCCGAAGCGAATTTCTCAAGCCCCGGCAGCAACACGTCACGCACGCTCATCGCGGTGGCGATGTGCATGGCCGTGGGGAAGGTATCGTTCGAGGATTGACCCATGTTGCAGTGGTCATTCGGGTGCACCGGATCTTTCGAACCGATCACGCCGCCCAGAATCTCAATCGCGCGGTTCGCGATCACCTCGTTCGAATTCATGTTCGACTGGGTGCCCGAACCGGTCTGCCAGACGACCAGCGGGAAGTTGTCGTCAAACTTGCCTTCAATTACCTCACCTGCGGCCTGAATGACGGCGTCCGCAATTGTTGCGTCCAGCTTGCCGATGGCCTTGTTCTCCATCGCGCAGGCTTTCTTGATCACGCCCAGCGCGCGCACGATGGCGACGGGCTGCTTTTCCCAGCCAATAGGGAAATTCATGATCGAACGCTGCGTTTGGGCACCCCAATACTTGTCAGCAGGGACTTCCAACGGGCCAAAGCTGTCGGATTCGGTGCGGGTCTGAGACATCGGTCACTCCGTCGTGTATGCAGTCGTATGCCGTTTACCCGTAACTCTGTCATCGTGCAATCGGCCAGTTGCGCGCACCATAAACTCAAGGGCGCCAGAGGTATAGCCGGAAGGGATTGGTAAAATCGGTCCGAAACGCATTGTGTGCGCTACCGGGTCAGCTACAATAGGTGGATCAACTTGCTGGAGGCTAAGGTGGGCACATTGGTTCGAACTTATCCCCTGAAAATCATTGCCTTTTCATTTGGCATTCTGATTTTGTTCGCTCTCACTGGGCTGAAGGCTCATGCTGGGGATATTGCACCCTTTGTCGGCAGCTATGTCGGATCCGCCAATGTTGTGGATGAAGATGGAAGCGAAACGCCACGTGACATGAGTGTGTCGATTCATGAATTGAAAGATGGGTTCAACGTCAGCTGGACGACTACAACCTACAAGGCGGACGGTCGGGTCAAAGAACAGAAATTCTCGATTGATTTCAAACAGTCAGACAGGGCTGACGTTTATTCCGCCGCAATGAAGCGCAACGTGTTCGGGCATGAGGTTCCGCTTGATCCGATGCAGGGTGAGCCCTTTGTCTGGGGGCGGATCGAGGGCGAAACACTGACCGTATTCTCGCTGTTCATTGGCGAGACCGGGGATTATGAGCTGCAACAGTTTGACCGCACTCTGGCAGAGGGCGGCCTTGATCTGTCGTTTTCACGATTCCGGAACGGGGTGAAGTCGCGTTCGGTCGAAACGTTTCTGAAAAAGCAGTAGATCCAGGCGGTTACTTGCGGAAACTGTCCAGCGAGACAACCTCGGCGTCGTGTTGACCAGGCTCTTCTTCAACCTCAATCGATTCTTCGATGAGTTGTTCCATCTCATCCTCGTCTTCTGGGCTTTCAAAGCGAAGCCCGAATTCGACCGAGGGATCAACGAAGGTTTTGATTGAGGAGTAGGGGATATAAAGCGGTTCCGGCGCATCGCCAAAGTTCAACGTGATCGCAAACCCATCGTCGCCGACCTCAAGGTTTTCGAACCAGTGCTGCATGACGATGGTCATTTCCTCCGGGTACCGCTCGCGCAGCCAATCCGCCAGTTCGACGCCGTCTTGGCGGGTGTCGAAGGTGATGAAGAAATGATGTGCCCCGGGCAGGCCATTGTCGGAAACGCTGGTCAGAACGGTTTTGATGAGCCCGCGCATGGCGGTGTGCATCAGGTTCCCATAGTCGATGTCTTGCGACATGTGTCATCCTCAGAAGTGGTTACCCTCAGCATAGGGGATTTCATCGGAAACGAAAGACCGCCTGTGTGAGGATTGTTTAAACGTAATGCAGTCCGGTTCCGATTGCGGCCATGATTATCAATGTGGTTGCCATTCCAAATTTAAACTTAAAAATCAACAGTCCAGCGAGCATTGTTAGGATCAGCGCGGCTGGATTGAGGCTGGTCAGCTCGGGCCAGGGCAGTGTCACAGGTCCCAATGATACTTCGGGGATTTTCTGAAACAGAACGTTCAGACTAAACCATAGGGACAGGTTGAGAATCACACCCACGACCGCGGCGGTGATGCCGTGCAGCGCGGCCGACAATCTAGGACGTGCCGCCAGTTGATCCAGATAGGGCGCCGCAAGAAAAATCCAGAGAAAACAGGGGACGAACGTGGCCCATAAAGCAACCGCGCCGGCCGCAATCGCCAGAGAGGCGCCACCTGTCATCTGGCCGGTCAGCATGGCGACGAATTGGGTCACCAGAATCAATGGCCCCGGAGTTGTTTCGGCCAATCCCAGTGCGTCGATCATCTGATCCGTGCTGACCCAGTTGTACTTGTCCACGACGGTCTGGGTCATATAGGCGAGCACGGCATAGGCTCCGCCAAAGGTGACAACGGCGAGGCGGGCGAAGAACCAGCCCAGATCACTCAGCAGTTTTTGTCCAGTAACGGTCAGCGCCAGCAACGGCCCAAGCCACATTACCAGCCAAAAAGCGGCGGTGCGAAACATACCGGTAACTTTGGGCGCAATGGGAATGTCGTCGACCCGCGCTTGACCGTCAAAGGTAACGTATCCCCATATCGCCGCGGCCAGAATGATCAGCGGAAAGGGTAGGTTCAGCGCAAAGATGGCGAGGAATCCAAGCCCTGCGATGGCGCGGTGCTGTGTATCCGTCAGCGCCTTGCGCGACAGGTTTCGAAGCGCTTGCAGGACGATCACGATCACCGTGGCTTTCACGCCCAGAAACCCGGCCTGCACCAAAGGCAGATCACCGAAGGCGGCGTAAAGACCCACCAGAATTGCGATGACGCAGGCTCCGGGCAGCACGAACAAGGCCCCGGCGATCAAACCGCCGGTCACCCCGCGCAGACGCCAGCCGGCATAGGTTGCCAACTGCATTGCCTCGGGGCCGGGTAGTAGCATGCACAGCGACAAGGCCCGCAGATAGGTCTGCTCATCCAGCCAGGGCCGGTTTTCGACTAGTTCCTGATGCATCAGCGAAATCTGAGCCGCCGGGCCGCCGAAGGACAGCAGGCCGATGCGGCCGAACACGCGGACAAGCTCCGCAATAGATGGGGTCATGATTTGCGATCCGTCGGCCAATCGTGGTGTTCGTCAAACCCGTCCCGCGCCCAACGATACAGAGCGTCATAAAGATGCAGACCCGCCTCAAGGTTCTGATGGTCGTCCCGGTATTGTCGGGACAGGCCTACCGATATCGCCAGCAGACCGGCGGCCTCGGGCGACAGATCGTGACGGTTGGTATCCGCAGCGCGGATCACAGTGGCAAGCCGGTCAAGGGCAGGGGTGTGCAGCTGAAATTCGTCCAGCATCGTATCAAAGGTGCAGCGGTCACCTCGGTGGGACCAAAACGTATCCTCGATATCGAATGGTGTCGCGTCGAAGGCCTTTGCCGTTGCTTCAACTTCTGACGGGGCCACAAACAAGAACTGCGCATCGGGGTCGACGAAACGGCGGATCAGCCACGGGCAGGCGATCCGGTCGATCTTGGGCCGGTGGCGCGTGACCCAGACCGATCGGCCATCCTCTCGCGTGGGCACGGCCGAGGCCGGAACTCTTGGCGCATCTGCCATGTCCCGCCAGCCATACATCCCGCCTTCCAGAAATTCGGCCTCACATCCCTTACTACGCAACCAGGACACAACCCCTTGGCTGAGCTTCTTGCCCTTTTGGCAAATGATGACGACGTTCCGATCACTAACTCTGCGGGCAATGCCGTCGATATCCATTGCAGGATGGCGAACCGAACCGGGGATCAGAAAGGGATCGGCTTCAAAATCCGGGTCAAGGCAAATGTCGATCAAGACCGGCGCCTGCGGCGTTCCGATCAGGCGCAGCAACTGTTTCGGTGTAATCGCGTTGGGCGCGGGCATGGCATGTCTCCTGATGCAAACGGATACATGCGAAACTTGGGCTGGCGCCTCACGGGGCGTTCGCAATCTTACCCCATGACCCTTGCTTACGATCAAGCGCCAAAGGGGTCAAGATTGCGTTGCTTGCGTCAGGCCCAATCCAACCTTTGTCCGGTCATGCAGACGGGCAGGGTGTCTTGCGGAAATTGGCCGAGCTGTTCAAACAGAGATATAAAATCAAACTGGTTATACGCCTCGACCATGCGGTCGTCCTTGAAGCGCGCGATGACGCTGCCGGTAGCCTGTAACGGCGCCCCGTTATCTGCCCGGGTGGTGCTGACATGGAGAATTCCGGACACCCAATCACCGTCTTCGATGATCTTCGGTAGTTCGACCTTGATATCCCCCAGCACATGCCGAAAGGCCATGACGAGATCACGGAAATCATCCGCACCGACCTGCATTTCAGGGATCAGCCCCTCGGCCATGGTATCGGGGGCAAAGAACTGGTCGATGGCATCAACGTTCCCGTTTTCCCAAACCTCGGCATACCAGTTTCTGAGTATATCGGCGTGTGACATCCCAGCTCTCCTTTTCCTGTTGGGCTGAGAATGAAACGAAAGGGTGAAGAAACCCTGAACGTGAACAAGATCAGAGATAAACCGCAGACATTAAGGGGGAAATGCAGGTTTCTGTTGCCAGGTACCTGCGAACCCCGCCTTACGCGGCTAGGCGCAAGGACTTAAGTTTCGGTCTTGTTACTGCTTACGCAGCAACTGCAACCGGAGCACGATTGTCGTTTGCAATTGTACTAGTTTCGCCGATAACGGTGGCAGACAGCCGAGACAAAGCTAACCCCTTTAGACGTTCGTCGATCCTGTTTCGGCCCCAGAATCCTCAAACGAAGGATGGTTGGTGGAGCCGCCGGGTACCGCCCCCGGGTCCGATCCGCTTATTACGAGCGCGTTTATGTCCATAGTCCCGAAGGACATACCCTATATAGGTGAGCGGACGTTCGGATGCAAACCAGGAATTGCGAAGAATGGTGGACGTGAAAACAAATGCTTAGGCGGGCCTGTTGAAGTTCGCCAGGATCAGCCACAGCGCCAGGACCAGTTCGATTCCACCGAATGTCACCGCTTTGGCCAAGGGAGGATTGTCCAGAACGACCGAGACGAACCGACCCAGCGCTGCCCCTGCGTAGACGACCCCTAGCATGGCATAGGCCATCGGGTTGTTCAGCCACAGCACCGCCACACCAGTTACTACGAACAGCCCGCCGACCGAGGCGCGCATCTCGCTAAGCCCCATATTGCTGTCGGTCGGTGCCAGATCCAGCGATGCGGCGGTGAACGCCGGAGCCAGAAATCCGAACAGGCCAAAGCCAATCGTCAATAGTGCGGCGATTACATTCAGCGCTGTTACCATCATTCCTCCGTCACGCGGGCTTGCGGTGTTTCTGGGCCACGTCCTGCGCCAGTTTGCGCGTGTAGTTTTCAAGTTCAACCAGCGCTGCGTCAACTTTTGCTTCGTCGCGGGCCTCCAGCGCGTCTGCGATGCGGTCGTGCAGGCCGATGATCTCTTCGCGGGAACGGGCGGTAAAGGTGATCATGTTCATCAAGGGCTGCATCGCCTCAACGGCCCCGGCCAGTTGGTATGACAGAACCGGATTTCCGGCCCCATCCACCAGAGCGCGGTGAAAGGAGACATCCGAAGAACAAAACGCTTCATCCGTCAGGCCGGGTTGCGACTGACGGAAAATTTCGGCCCGCATGGTGGCCAGTTGATCAGCCGTGCGGCGTTGCGCCGACAGGGGCGCGCAGGCACGTTCCAGTGCAAAACGGGCCTCGCACGCAGTATCGAAACTGATTGCGTTCATCGATAGCAGCAGGGTCGAAGTGGTGACTTGCTGCGAATAGGCGTCCTCAAAGCTGATCCGGTTCACGAAAGCGCCGCCACTGGCGCCGCGCTGGGTTCGGATCAGTGATTGCGCCGCCAGCCGTTTGAGCGCCTCGCGTACGGTCGGGCGTGACACCTGAAACTGTTCGGACAATTCCGCCTCGGACGGCAATCGTTCGTCCACGATCAACTCGCCCGAAATGATAGCATCGCGTATGGCCTGAGCGATCTGGGCGGATAAATCAGAAGGTTTCTGAGGTTCGATTTTCATTTTCCGGAGCCCGTCGGTGAAATTTTTATTTGTCTGACATTTAAAAGTCTGACATTTGAAAAGCAAGGGCTGAGTCGGGAGGGACACGTGAGTCGCGCAGTTCTACGCAGCGGATTGTGGCTGGGATTCTACATTCTGATCCTGTGGGCGTGGTGGATGATGTTCACCATGAGCCGCGACATGGATCTGGACTGGATCGGTCGGCCCGGCCCGATGGGGCAAGCGATGGCCGCGATGGACCCTCGTATGGACATGTATATGCCGATGGCCGAATTCGGGCCGCTGTTCTGGATGTGGGCGATCATGATGGCCGCCATGATGCTGCCGACGCTGGTGCCAACCCTGCGCAGTTACGAGGACCTGATCCGCAGCGCCAATGGCACGCGTGCGGGGTGGATCGGCGTTTTGGCCGGGTATTTCATCGTCTGGGTCGGTTTTGCTGCGCTGATCACCGGCGTTCAGCTGGCTCTGTTATTCGGCGGCGTCGTCGACATGCTGGGGATTGCCAAATCCGGCTGGTTTGCCGGCGGCCTGATGATCGCGGTCGGCGCGTTCCAGTTCACCCGCGCGAAAGAGGTCTGCCACGGTGTCTGCCACGCCCCCATGACCTATTTTCTGGGCCACTGGAAAACCGGTTTTTCAGGTGGCCTGCGTATGGGGCTGGGCCTTGGCGCGTTCTGCGTCGGATGCTGCTGGGGCTTCATGGCGCTTGGGTTTGTTGGTGGCGTCATGAGCCTGCTTTGGATGGGCCTGGCGACACTGTTCATGGTTCTGGAGAAACTGCCTCAGATTGGCCACGCGATAACGCGGCCGATGGGGTTTGCACTGATTGCAGGGGGGATTGCCCTGCTGATCTATCCCTTTGCTTACGGAGGATAAGTATATGGCTAAAAACAGGAAACCTGAGGCCGACAGGCTGCCGATCAGCCAACGCATCGACAGCCGTATGCCCAACCCCAAACGGCGCGAGATGAGCCCGACGGACTGGGCGATCAAGGGCGAGTTGATCCTGAACTGCTCGTGCGATGTGTTCTGCCCGTGCGTGGTGTCTCTGGGCGCGCACCCTCCGACCGAGGGGCATTGCCACGCGTGGATGGGTGTCATCATCGATGAAGGCCATTACGAGGGCGAAGACCTGTCCGGTCTGAACGTAGGCCTGCTGGTCGATATTCCCGGCCGTATGGGAGAGGGCCAGTGGAAAGTCGCGGCCTATGTAGACGAGCGCGCCAGCGGCAAGGCCTATAACGGGCTGCTGCAAATCTTCAGCGGTCAGGCTGGCGGCACCACAGGTCTGTTCACCATGTTGGTGAGCGAGATCATCGGGGCCGAACGCGCTCCGGTCCAGATCGAGCGTGACGGCAACAAACGTCGCATCGTGATCGGTCGCAAGATTCAGGGTGAGATCGAGATGCTCGCGGGCAAAGACCCCGAGCATCCTGTGATGGTTTCGAACTCGAAATACTGGATGGGGCCAGACATCATCGTGGCGCGCGGCACCAAATCCAAGGTACGGGACTATGGCCGTGTCTGGGATTTCGGTGGCAAGTCGGCCGAGATTTGCCCGATTGACTGGCATGGTCCGAAATGATGATCACCGGCGCCTATGCGCAAGAGATGGCGCGATATAACCGGTGGCAAAACAACCAGTTATCCGGCTTTCTGCAAGCGCTGACCCTTGATGATTTGACCAAAGAACGGGGGGCGTTCTTTGGGTCCATCATGGGAACGGCGAACCATCTGCTGTGGGGCAATTGGATTTGGATCTCTCGCTTTGACAAGGGCGAAGGACCAGGGGGCGGTATCCCCGAGAGTGTTTCGTTATGTGCCGATCTGGCCGAATGGCTGCCCTTGTGTGAAACGGTCGATGTGCGAATTGCTGAATGGGCGGGATCGCTTGGCGATGTGCCACTAACCGGTGACTTCACTTGGTTCTCGGCCGCAAAAGAAGCCGATGTTACATTGCCTTACGCGCAGTGTGTCATCCACATGTTCAACCACCAGACCCATCATCGTGGACAGTTGCACCAGATGCTGACCGAAACCGGATCGGCCGCGCCTGTCAGTGATCTGGTCTTTATGCCCAAGGAGGCTTGAATGCCGCAGATTTCCATATCTCGCCGGTTGCGGCGCACCCCGTTTTCCGATGGGGTCGAGGCCGCCGGCGTCAAGGGATACACGGTCTACAACCGTATGTTGTTGCCCACGGTTTTCGAAAGCGCCGAAGCGGACTATCGCCACCTGAAATCACATGTTCAGGTGTGGGACGTGTCGTGCGAGCGGCAGGTCGAATTGCGCGGCCCGGATGCTGCTAGGCTGATGCAGATGCTGACACCGCGCGATCTGAGGGGAATGCTTCCGGGGCAGTGTTTTTACGTACCCATCGTCGATGAAACCGGTGGGATGTTGAACGATCCGGTGGCGGTGAAACTCTCCGATGATCGTTGGTGGATTTCCATTGCGGACAGTGACTTGTTACTGTGGGTCAAGGGCATCGCCAACGGGTACCGGCTGGATGTTCTGGTGGATGAGCCGGACGTGTCGCCGCTGGCCGTACAGGGGCCAAAGGCGGATGAACTGATGGCGCGGGTCTTTGGCGATCGCGTGCGCGACATCCGGTTCTTCAAGTTCGACATGTTCGAGTTCCAGGGCCGCGATCTGGCGGTGGCGCGGTCAGGCTATTCCAAGCAGGGCGGGTTCGAGATTTACGTCGAGGGCTCGGATATCGGGATGCCATTGTGGAACGCTCTGTTTGCCGCTGGCGAAGACCTGCAGGTGCGCGCAGGCTGCCCCAACCTAATCGAACGGATCGAGGGCGGGTTGCTGTCGTATGGCAATGACATGACAGACGACAACACGCCGCATGAATGTGGTCTGGGCAAGTTCTGCAACACGCATACAGCTATCGGGTGTATCGGTCGCGACGCCTTGCTGCGCGTGGCCAAGGAAGGCCCGGTCCAACAGATTCGCCCGATTGCCATCGAGGGCGATGCCGTGCCGCCCTGTGATCGTCCGTGGTCCATTTTTGCTGATGGAAAACGGGTCGGTCAGGTGACGTCGGCCGCGTGGTCTCCGGACTTTTCGACCAATGTGTCGATTGGAATGTTGCGGCTGAGCCATTGGGACGCCGGGACAGTTGTCGAGGTCGAAACACCGGACGGTGTGCGTCGTGCAACAGTGCAGGAGAAGTTCTGGATTTGAGGGCGCACGGGGGTGCTGCCCCCGTCGCTGCGCGACTCCCGCGAAATATTTTTAGCCAGGTGAAGATTGCGATCTGGCCTTGGAAAAACGAAAGGAAATAAGATGTTCAACGCATTGGTCATGGAAAAGGACGAGGAAAGCGGACTGGCCAGCCCGTCGGTGAAACAGCTTTCGATGGATGACCTGCCTAATGGTGAGGTCACGGTGGCGGTCGAGTACTCGACCGTGAACTACAAGGACGGATTGTGCACGTCGCCCAAGGGGGGTGGCCTGGTGCGCTCGTACCCGCATGTGCCGGGGATCGACTATGCCGGTACGGTCGAGGCATCCTCGGACGACCGCTATAAGCCTGGCGACAAGGTGGTTCTGACCGGATGGCGCGTCGGTGAGGCCCATTGGGGCGGTTATTCGCAGAAAGCCAACGCATTGGCGGATTGGCTGGTGCCTTTGCCAGAAGGATTGAGCGCGCGGCAGGCGATGGCTGTTGGGACAGCAGGTTTCACGGCCATGCTGGCGGTGATGGCGCTGGAAGATCACGGAATGAAAACCGACCACGGTCCGGTTCTTGTGACCGGCGCCGCGGGTGGTGTCGGCTCGGTAGCAACAGCCATTCTTGCCAATCTGGGTTATGAGGTCGCGGCGGTCACCGGGCGCCCGGAAACGGGCGATTACCTGAAATCTCTGGGCGCGACCACGATCGTTCCGCGCGAGGAGCTGAACGAAACCACCAAACGCCCGCTGGAAAGCGAGACCTGGGCAGGGTGTGTCGATGCGGTCGGAGGTGAGATGCTGGCGCGCGTGCTGGGTCAGATGAAATATGGTGCCTCGGTCGCCGCGGTTGGTCTGGCTGGCGGCGCTGCTTTGCCAGCAACGGTGATTCCGTTCCTGCTGCGCGGGGTTAATCTGCTGGGCATCGATAGTGTGATGCAACCCTATGAAAACCGTGTGCGTGCCTGGCAGCGCGTTGCAACGGACCTGCCCATGGACAAGCTGGAAGCGATGGTTCATCCCGCAACCCTGGGCGATCTGCCGCAATTGGGCGCGGATATCCTGAAAGGGCAGGTCAAAGGCCGCGTCGTCGTCGACGTAAACGTCTGATTAGCAAGACTTACATCAAGACCGGTCGACTCGCGCGCCGATCGGTCTTTTTGTCTTTGAAACTCCCCAAAAATGCCGGAAACACATCTGGTCATTGGCGCATTTCCGCATCATCATGTGCTATACATCCCACCTGCGATGGCTTATGAGCCATGCAAACAGCACCTGAAGACGGGGAGTGAGCAGCATGTCTGACGATTTCGAACTGGATACCGATGATCTGAAACGGCGCATGGAAGGCGCCATGTCCAATCTCAGAACCGAATTTGCCTCGCTTCGGACCGGGCGGGCGTCAGCCTCGATGCTGGAACCGGTCATGGTCGATGCCTATGGCTCGATGACGCCGATCAATCAGGTAGGAACGGTCAACGTGCCAGAGCCGCGCATGGTCACCGTAAATGTTTGGGACAAGGGTCTGGTCGGTAAGGTCGAAAAAGCCATCCGTGAAAGCGGTCTGGGGATCAACCCGCAGCTGAACGGCACCATCATAATGCTGCCGATTCCCGAACTGAACGAGGAACGCCGCCGTGAGCTGGGCAAGGTCGCCGGTCAATATGCCGAGCACGCCCGGGTTTCGATCCGCAACGTCCGCCGCGACGGGATGGATCAGATCAAGAAGGCTAAGGCCGACGGCATTTCCGAAGACGACCAGAAGTTCTGGGAAGCCGAGGTTCAGGATCTGACCGACGAGATGATCAAAACTGTTGATGCCGCGCTTGAGACCAAGCAGGCCGAGATTATGCAGGTCTGAGACCGGGAAATGCTCAAAGCCCCACATACTGAGCCCGCGAACGGGCCGCGCCATGTCGCTATTATCATGGACGGGAACGGTCGCTGGGCGCAGGCGCGTGGCCGGCCAAGGCTGTTCGGGCACCACGCCGGGGCGCGGCGGGTGCGTGAAGTGGTCGAGGCCTGTCCGGGGCTTGGGATCAAGTACCTGACGGTTTTTGCCTTTTCGACCGAGAACTGGAAGCGTACGCAGGCCGAGGTCGCAGGGCTGATGAGCCTGTTCCGGCGCTACATCATCAAAGAGACGCGGACCCTGAAGAAAAACGGGATTAGGGTCCGCTTTATCGGGGACCGAGTGCGGCTCGATAAGAAACTGACTGAGTTGATGGATACGCTGGAAGAGGAAACCAAGGATAACGATCTTGTTCATCTGACAGTTGCTCTGAACTACGGCGGTCGGGATGAAGTTGCGCGCGCCACCAAACGTCTGGCGCGGGACGTGGCCGAAGGACATTTACTCCCCGAAGACGTGGATGAGGAAACCCTACCCAAGTATCTGGATACGCACGTTCTTCCCGATCCCGATCTGGTTATCCGAACCAGTGGTGAGGCGCGGATTTCGAATTTTCTTCTGTGGCAGTCCGCCTATTCCGAATATGAATTCATCGACACGTTGTGGCCCGACTTCACTGCGGCCGAGCTGGAGCGGCTGTGCCGCAACTTCGGTTCGCGTGAACGCCGTTTCGGGGCAGTTCCGGCATGAGTGACGGCCGATGGTCTGACCTGACCGCCCGGGTTCTTTCGGCTGCTGTGCTGATCCTTGTCGGCTCGATCGAGGTCTGGCTGGGCGGTTTGTGGTTCGAAGCCTTCATCGCAATCGCCTGTGGTCTGATGACCTGGGAATTGGTGCGGATGATTGACCCGGACAAAACAGGGGCGGCCGTGCAGCTTGGCATTCTGACCGGGGTTGCGGTTCTGCTCAGTTATCATTTGCCGCCGCTTTACAAACTGCCGGTTCTGATTGCCCCGGCTTTGGTCGGGGCAGGGCAGGTCAGTCGCTCCAAGACAACCTATGCGCTGTTTGCCATCTGGATTGCTGCATCCGGGCTGGGGTTCATCTCCATCCGCGAGAATATGGGGTTCGGCTGGATGGTGTGGCTGATCTCGGTGGTGGTTGCAACGGATGTGGCTGGGTATTTCGTCGGTAAAACAATTGGTGGTCCGAAATTCTGGCCCAAGGTCAGCCCCAAGAAAACATGGTCCGGCACTGCGGGTGGTTGGACAGCAGCGGCTATCGTTGGTGGTATTTTTGCTATCCATGCCGGGTTCGGTTTCATGTTTGTCGTGATCTCGGTACTGGCGTCGATGGCCAGTCAGGCCGGGGATATCGTCGAAAGCGCGACCAAGCGGAAGTTTGGCGTGAAGGACAGCTCGAACCTGATCCCGGGCCATGGGGGCTTTTTGGACCGTTTCGATGGCATGATGGGCGCGGCCTTGTTTGTTTTGATTGCAGGCCTGATCTATTCCCCCGGGGGCATGTGATGCGCAAAGTCTCGATTTTTGGCGCGACCGGCTCAATCGGGCAGAACACCATTGATCTGATTGACCGGGACCCTTCGGCCTATGACGTTGTGGCGCTGACCGGTGGGGCGAACATCGAAAAGCTGGCCGAAGATGCGCGCCGTTTGAATGCGGATGTGGCCGTGACCGCGCATGAGGATCGGCTCGAGGACCTGCGTGCCGCGTTGTCGGGCAGCGGGGTCGAGGCCGCAGCAGGGCAGGCGGCCCTGACCGAGGCCGCGGCGCGGCCCGCCGATTGGGTCATGTCCGCAATTGTCGGCGCCGCCGGCTTACCTCCTGGGCTTGAGGCGTTGAAACAAGGCGCGACGCTGGCGCTGGCCAACAAGGAAACGCTGGTCTGCGCCGGGGCGCTGGTGCTGGAAACCGCGAAAACGCACAATGCGCGCCTTCTGCCGGTGGACAGTGAACATTCGGCGGTGTTTCAGGCTCTGGTCGGTGAGGACATGGACGCCGTCGAGCGGATCATCATCACCGCCAGCGGTGGCGCATTCCGCGACTGGCCGCTGAGCGATCTGGCCAGCGCCACAGTCGAACAGGCTTCGAACCATCCGAACTGGAACATGGGACAGCGGATTACTATCGACAGCGCGTCCATGTTCAACAAAGCGCTGGAGCTAATTGAAACCAAAGAATTCTTTGGAGTCTCGCCCAATCAGATCGAAGTGCTTGTTCATCCTGAATCCATCGTACATTCGCTGGTCGGGTTCAACGACGGGGCAGTCATGGCCCATATGGGCGCACCCGACATGCGCCACGCGATTGGATATGCCTTGCATTGGCCTGAACGGCGCGATCTTCCGGTTGAACGTCTGAACCTCGCCAAACTGGGACAGTTGCGCTTTCAGGAACCGGATGAGGCGCGTTATCCGGCCTTGCGCCTTGCCCGCAATGTGATGCAACGGGGCGGCCTGTCCGGTGCGGTTTTCAACGCCGCCAAGGAACGCTCGCTGGATCACTTTATCGCGCGTCGTGTCGGCTTTCTTGAGATGGCTGATATTGTTGAAACCGTTCTGAACAGATTCGAGGCTGCAGACGGCCTTCTTGATGCCGCATTAGACCTTGATAACGTGCTGCAAACGGACCATCTGGCACGTAAGTGGGCCGATGAGGCCGCCATCCAGTCAGCAGGATAAAAACTTGGACCTACTCTCTCTGATCCCTCAATTCGGCAACCTGCTGTATACCATCTTTGCCTTTGTCATCGCGCTGTCCGTCATCGTCGCGGTGCATGAATACGGCCATTATATCGTGGGGCGGTGGTCCGGTATCCATGCCGAGGTGTTTTCGATCGGGTTCGGTCCGGTGTTGTGGAGCCGTGTCGACAAGCGCGGCACTCGCTGGCAGATCGCCGCGCTGCCATTTGGCGGATATGTGAAGTTTTTGGGGGACTCAAACGCAGCTTCCGGCAAGGACGAAGAGGCGATGCAGGAGATCACCGAGCAAAGCCCTGAAGAACTGCGCCGCACCATGCATGGCGCGCCGTTATGGGCGCGGGCGGCTACGGTTGCTGCTGGTCCGGCTTTCAACTTTGTGATGTCCATCTTGGTGTTTGGCCTGATCTTCTTTTCTCAGGGCGTGACCCGGGAACCTTTGACCGTTGGCAAGCTGTACCCTCTGCCGGGGACGGAACAACAACTGCAGGATGGTGATGAAATCGTCGCCATTGCAGGCGTTCCGGTGCCGGATTTCGATGAGCAGGGGGCCTGGTCCGATTTCACCGATGCTCTGCCGGTTGAGCCCGCACTGGATTACACGGTGATCCGCGACGGGCAGACAATGGATGTTTCCGGCCCCTGGCTGTTCCCGCCACTTATTCAGCAGGTTGCCCCGCGCAGTGCCGCCATGGATATCGACCTGAAATCCGGCGACGTCATCACGGCGATCAACGGGGAGCCGGTCTTTGCGTTCGAGCAGCTCAAGGAACATGTGGAAGGTTCGGACGGCAAGGTTTTGCTGCTGAATGTCTGGCGCGATGGGGCTGAACTTGAGTTCGCGCTGGCCCCACGTCGCACTGACGAGCCACAACCCGAAGGCGGGTTTGTGACCCATTGGCGTATCGGAATTGTCGGCGGCATGGCTCTGGAGCCTGCGACGGAACCGGCAGGTCTATTGGCATCGCTGTCCGGAGGTGTACAGCAGACTTGGCGCATCATCGACGGATCGCTTTCGGGCGTCTGGCACATGATCACCGGCGCGATCAGCACCTGCAACATGTCTGGCCCCATTGGTATCGCTGAAACCTCGGGCGCGATGGCCAGCCAGGGGGCGCAGAACTTCATCTTCTTTATTGCGGTTCTGTCGACCGCCGTTGGTTTGCTGAACCTGTTTCCGATCCCTGCGCTGGACGGTGGCCATCTGGTTTTCTACGCCTACGAGGCCGTTGCGGGTAAGCCGCCCAGCGATGGCGTTCTGCGGGTTCTGATGGGGGTGGGAGTATCCCTGATCCTCGGGTTGATGATCTTCTCGGTAACGAACGATCTGTTCTGCTGATTGTGGCGCTCGTCGCATGAAAATGCCGCAATTCCGCCCCAATTGACGCGTAGCTTTTCGGTTGAAATGTAAGCCGTGTCTGAGGTTGTCATGTCAAAGGCCCTGCGTAAATCCGCTGAAAGTGTTCGGTACCTGTTCGTGTTGAACTGGGACATGCTGCTGTTTTTTGGCGTGACCGCTGTGGCGATGGGTGGATGGGCCTATCTGATCACGATGTGATTCTCGGAACCTGTTGTGAAAAGCACGCGAGGCGGCCCAAGCGGCCGCTTTCTTTTTTGGTCTTTTGACAAGGTTTAATAATCTCGCTACTCAGCTATAAAGTCCAAAAAAATTGGGTAGCGAAAAGTATGACTAATAGGCGAGGCGTGGGCACATCCTGCGGGGGACAAGAGCCGGAAAACAAGATTTTGTGGCGGTCACTAACGTTTATTTTCCTTCTGACATTGGTAAGTTTCCTGCCTGTACCGCAGGCCGCGTGGGCGCAAACCTTTGTCATCAATTCGTTCGACGTCGAAGGCAACCGACGCATCGAAACCTCGACCATTATCGCGCGTACGGGGATTGAACCTGGGCAGTCTGTGACTGCCGGTGAATTGAACGATGCGTACCAGCGTTTGCTTGACAGTGGTGTTTTTGAGACAGTCGAACTGACCCCGCGCGGCAATTCACTGCTGATCGAGGTCGAGGAATATCCGACGATCAACCAGATCAGCATCGAAGGTAACCAGCGGGTCAAGGACGACGTGCTGCTCGAGGCGATCACCTCGCAGCCACGACGTGTCTTTACACCCCAGGTCGCCGAAACCGATGCGGATCTGATAGCCGAGATTTATTCGGCCCAAGGGCGTGTGTCCGCGACGGTCATTCCGCGCATTATCCGCCGCAGCGACAACCGGGTCGATCTGGTTTTCGAAGTCGCCGAAGGCACCACGATCGAGGTTGAGCGCGTCAGCTTTGTCGGCAACCGCGCCTTCTCCGATCGCCGTCTGCGCCGGGTTCTGGAAACCAAACAAGCGAACGTTCTGCGGACATTCCTAAGCGGTGATACTTTCATCGCCGACCGGATCGAATTCGACAAACAGGTCATTCGGGATTTCTACCTGTCCCGCGGCTATGTGGACTTCCGGGTCAACAGCGCGAATGTTGAGTTCACCCGTGAACGCGACGCCTTTTTCCTGGTGATGAACATCACCGAAGGCCAGAAATTCTCGTTCGGGCAAATCAGCACGGTCAGCGAGATTCCGGGTGTGGACCCGGCACCGTATCAGGCCGCTCTGAAGATCAAGCCGGGCGTAACCTATACGCCATCTCTGGTCGAAAACTCGATTGCCCGAATGGAACGTCTGGGGATCAAGCAGGGCGTCGACTTCCTGCGGGTCGAACCCCGCGTTACCCGGAATGCGCGTGATCTGACGCTGGATGTTCAATTCGTCCTGACCCGCGGACCGCGCATTTTTGTTGAGCGGATCGATATCGAAGGCAACACAACGACGCTGGACCGTGTGATCCGCCGGCAGTTCGACACGGTTGAAGGCGACCCCTTCAATCCGCGTGAGATTCGCCAGGCTGCCGAGCGCATTCGCGCGCTGGGGTTCTTCGCAGTGGCCGATGTCGAGCCGCGTGAAGGGTCGTCGCCCAGCCAGGTGATTGTGGACGTTGACGTCGAAGAGCAACCGACCGGCTCGTTGAGCCTGGGTGGTAGCTACTCGGTCTCGGATGGTTTCGGGATCGCGATCGGTCTGCGGGAAAGCAACTTCCTGGGGCGTGGACAAACGGTTGGACTGACCCTGTCAACTGCACAGGATGCAGAGCAGTACACGCTGAACTTTTCCGAGCCTTATCTATTGGGACGCAAACTGCGCTTCGACCTGGGGCTGGGTCTGGCTTCGACCAACTCGAGCTTTGCCAGCTATGACACCGAGACATTGTTCTTCCGTCCGCAGTTGAGCTACGCCATTGGTGAGCTGTCTTCGCTGCGGTTGCGCTATACCTGGGAAAACAGCGAAATGACCCAGCAGGATGATCAGGTCAACGGTGCGGTCATTTCCTCGGAAATCGCTCAGGGCGAGCGTTCAACCAGCGCGTTGGGCGTGTCCTATGTATATGACAGCCGTCTGGGTGGCCTGAATCCGAATGCAGGTGTGCTGTTCGAAGCCGGCATTGATGCGGCCGGGCTGGGTGGAGACAATGAGTTCTACAAAACCACAGCCCGCGGTATCGCCCAGACCCGTGTTTGGAACGAAGAGGTCGTTCTGCGCGCATCCGTCGAAGTGGGTGCTCTGCACTGGCGCGGCGATGACTTCAGCCGCACCCTGGATCGCTTTGTTCTTGGCCCCAATACCTTCCGTGGCTTCGAACCGGCCGGTCTCGGCCCACGTGACCTCTCGAACGGTCAGGATGACGCGATCGGGGGCAACTATTACTGGGTTGCACGTCTGGAGTCGGACTTCCCACTGGGGCTTCCTGAAGAACTGGGTCTGCGCGGAGGCGTGTTCTATGACTTCGGCAACCTCTACAATATCGACGATGTCGACACGACCGGCGCGAACATTGTTGGTGCGGATGGTTCGATCCGCCACGTGATCGGTGTCTCGGTTCTGTGGGAAACGCCATTCGGACCGCTGCGTTTCAACTTCTCGCAGGCGTTGAAGAAAGAAGACTTCGACAAGGAACAGAACTTTGACCTGACGGTTCAGGCCCGGTTCTGATCCTGAATGTTGATACGTGTCTTCATGAAACTGCAGGGCCCTTTACGGGCCCTGTGTGTTTTTCTGACCTTCGCCTGTGTTGCCCCGGCAATGGCACAGCAATTGGGCGTGCCACAGAGCAGCGTTGTGACCCTGTCCAGCGAGCGGCTTTTCTCTGACTCGGCCTTTGGCCAGCGTATCCTGCGCGAGATCGAGGCCGAAGGCATCCTTCTGGGCGAGGAAAACGAGCGGATCGTGGCCGAGCTGAGCCTTGAAGAAAAACTTTTGACAGAACAGCGTGCGACCATGACGGCGGATGAATTCCGCCCGCTGGCCGATGCGTTTGATGAAAAGGTTCAATCCCACCGTGAAGGACAACGGGCCAAGCTGGACGCACTAGCGCGCCGCAGCGAAGAGGCCCAACAGAGGTTCTTTGAACTGGTGCAGCCGGTTCTGATAGATCTGCTGCGCGAATCCGGAGCGTCGATCATTATTGAGCGATCCAGTGTTTTTCTCAGCTCGGACCGCACCGACATCACCGAAGCGGCCATTTCCCGGATCGACGCGGTGATAGGCGATGGCAGCACACTTGAAAACGAGGCCAGCGAATAGGTTTGCTTGCCCTTACGGCGCGGTATTGCTACCACGCCGCAAACAGATATCCAGAACGGGACAACGACACTATGAGCACGGAAACCAAAAGCGCCGACATTCAGCTGATTCAGCGGATATTGCCGCATCGCTATCCGTTTCTGCTGGTCGACAAGGTGGTTGATATCTCGGGCTATCAGTCGGCCGTTGGCATCAAGAACGTCACCATGAACGAGCCCCATTTCCAGGGCCATTTTCCCGGCACTCCGATCATGCCGGGCGTGACCATTGTCGAGGCGATGGCGCAAACTGCGGGCGTGATGCTGGGCGTGGGCATGGATGTGATCGACAGCGAGTTGCTGATCTACTTCATGAATATCGACAAGTGTAAATTCCGCCGCAAAGTGATCCCGGGCGACGTGCTTGAGATGCACGTGGAAACCGTGCGCGGCAAGAAAGGTGGCAAGATCTTCAAGTTCAGCGGCAAAGCGACCGTTGAAGGCGAGGTTGCGGCCGAGGCCGAATTCTCGGCCTATGTCGATTGGGACATGGAAAAAACAACATGAGCGGCATCCACCCAAGCGCAATTATCGAAGACGGCGCGCAGATCGGTGAGGGTTGTATCGTCGGGCCATTTTGCTACGTCGGCGCGCAGGTCAAGCTGGGCGATCGGGTTGAGCTGAAATCCCATGTTGTGGTGACCGGTGATACGACGATCGGCGACGAAACCGTGATCTTCAATTTCTCGGTGATCGGAGAAATTCCGCAGGACTTGAAATTCGGCGGTGAAGATACCCGGCTGGAAATCGGCAAGCGCAACCGAATCCGGGAACATGTGACGGTCAATACCGGTACCGAAGGCGGTGGTGGTGTGACCCGGATCGGCGATGATTGTCTGCTGATGGCCGGTGTTCATGTGGCGCATGATGTGCAGATCGGCAATCGGGTCATCATGGTGAACCATGCCGGTGCGGCGGGGCATTGTGTCATCGAAGACGACGTGATCGTCGGTGGTATTTCGGGCTTGCACCAATGGGTTCGCGTGGGTCGCGGCGCAATCATCGGTGCTCTGACCATGGTTCCGAATGACGTGATCCCTTATGGCTTGGTGCAGGCTCCGCGTGGCGAATTGGATGGTTTGAACCTGGTTGGTCTGAAACGCAAGGGTGTTTCCCGCGAGGATATTTCGGCCTTACGTGCGGCGTTCCGGGAATTGTCCGAAGGCGATGGCACGTTCATGGAGCGCGCTCATCGGGTCGGCGCAGGTAACGAAAGCGAATACGTTCAGCGGATCGTTGATTTCGTGACTGGTCAATCGGATCGATCTTTCCTGACACCGAGGAAGTAAACCGATGTTGGCGCTGATTGCTGGAACGGGCGCGTTGCCGGGCGAAGTCGTAGAGCATCTTTCCGATCGTCCGGTGATCTGCGCGATGGAAGGGTTCACACCCGACACTCTGACTGCGGATATCGTGTTTCCGCTGGAACAGCTTGGCAGTTTCATCGCGGATCTGAAGGCGCGTGGCGTGACCGAGATTTGCATGGCAGGTGCCGTTCGGCGTCCGCCTATTGATCCATCCCGCATCGACGCGGCGACGATGCCGCTTGTGCCGGTGCTGCAAAAGGCGCTCATGTCTGGCGATGACAGCGCCCTGCGCGCTGTGATCGGCATTTTCGAAGACTCCGGGCTGACCGTTCGTGCGGCGCATGAGATTGCGCCCACATTGCTGCCGCAGCTTGGGTGTCTGACCGAAGTTCAACCTTCGGAGTCTGATCTGGCCGATGCCGATCGGGCTGCGGGTATCCTCCGGGCCATGGGTGCGGCGGATATCGGGCAGGCCTGCGCTGTGTCCAAAGGTCAGGCACTGGCGGTGGAAAGCATCTTTGGTACAGACTGGATGTTGCAGTCTTTGACCCAACGACCCGATGCGGGGGGTGGAGTTCTGTTCAAAGCCCCTAAACCGGATCAGGATCGCCGCGCCGATTTGCCAACGATTGGTCCAGGCACAGTGTCTTCTGCCGTCGCGGCAGGACTGACCGGGGTTGTCATCGAAAAGGGCGGTGTGATCGTCCTGCAGCAGGACCGTGTCATCGACGAGTGCAACCGCCTTGGCCTGTTCCTCTACGTGCGCGAGCGGGCCAGCTGATGCGGGTGTTTGTGGTCGCCGGAGAACCTTCGGGCGACCGTTTGGGCGGTGCGCTGATGGAAGGTTTGCGCAGTCTCGTCCCCGACGTACAGTTCGACGGCGTTGGTGGCCCATTGATGCAGGCGCAGGGCCTGGAAAGCCGCTTCCCAATGGCCGAGCTTTCGGTAATGGGGCTGGTCGAAGTTCTGCCAAAATTCTTCCACCTCAAACGCCGGATTGCCGAGACTGCTCAGGCGGTTCTGGACACCCAGCCCGATGTGTTGATCACCATCGACAGCCCCGATTTCTCGCTTCGTGTAGCCAAGATCGTCAAGGCCCAAAGAGATATCCGGACGGTACATTACGTCGCTCCCAGTGTCTGGGCGTGGCGCCCCGGTCGAGCTGACAAGATGGCCAAGGTGATTGATCACGTTCTGGCGCTGCTGCCCTTCGAGCCACCCTATATGGAGCGCGCGGGCATGGAATGCGATTTCGTTGGCCATCCGGTGGCTAGCGAACCGGTGGCGAGTGAAGACGATATCCGGGAATTCCGTGCCACCTATGACATCGGTGACGCGCCGATCCTGCTGGCGCTGCCGGGTTCGCGCGGAGGAGAAATCGAGCGTTTGGCCCCGGTTTTTGGTGAGGCGCTGAAACTCTACCTGCAAGATCGGCCGGACGTGCGGGTAGTGGTGCCGGTTGTGGCGCATATGGTCGATACTGTCGCGCAGCACGTGCAAAGCTGGCCCGGAGATCCGGTGGTTGTTGATCCGCGCAACATGCCCTCGGATCAGGCGGTCGCCCGGAAGCGGGCCGCCTTTGCGTCAGCTGAACTGGCGCTGGCGGCTTCGGGTACTGTTTCGCTGGAACTGGCCGCGCAGGCGACGCCGATGGTAATTGCCTATAACCTCAACTGGCTGACGACCCTGATCGCCAAGCGCATGGTCAATCTGGATACCGTAACGCTGGTCAATCTGGTGTCGGAAACTCGAACAGTTCCCGAATACCTTCTGGATGATTGCCAGCCAGAGAAAATTGCAGCCGCGTTGAAACAGGTTTCGGACGCGCCGGATTTGCAACGCGAAGCCATGGTAACAACGATGGAGCGGCTTGGACGTGGTGGCGAAGCACCCGGCTTGAGAGCCGCCAAGGCAGTTCTGTCCCGGATGAACGCATGATGCTGGACTTAGCGCTTTTTGGTCTGTCCGCCTTTATGGCCCAGATCCTGACCAATCTGGACAATCTTGCGGCGCTGCTGGCGCTGACGCTGGTTTCGGGGGCAAAGCGTTCGATCTTTGGCTTTCTGATGGCGCAGGCGATCGTGATCGGTGCGGCGCTGTTGTTGGCGTTGGGGGTCGAGGATGTGGTGCCGCACTGGGCGGGCTATCTGGGGGTGATCCCACTGAGCCTTGGCATTCTGGCTCTGATCCGGAGGAAAAGCGGAAAAGATGCCAGGTCAAATCCCAATCTAGAAACCGGCGCGTCGGTCATCATGGTCACGCTGCTGTTCATCAGTCTGTCGATGGACACGTTCGCGGTTCTGGCGCCGTTGTTGGCGGATTCGGCTCCCAGTTTCAGGACTGCCGGCGTGATTGGTGCAGCACTTGCTGCGACCAGCCTGGCTACGGTCGCTTTGATGGGATCAAAAGCGCCGTTCATGAGCGGCGCTCTGGCCCGTCGACTGGAGCGTCTGGTACCCTACGTGATGATCTGTGCCGGGCTTTATATTCTCAGCAACTCGTGGACAGACGCGGTTTAGTAGCCGCGCCAGATCCAGCCACCGCCAAAAATGCGGCTGCCTTCCGAAGCATAGAACACGCAGGCCTGACCCGGGGAAACGCCCTCCTCGGGTGTCAGCAATTCGACCTCTGCCGTGGTGTCCGAGAGCGGACGAATGATTGCCTCGCGCGGTGGTCGGGTTGAACGGACTTTGACCGAGACGTGCCATTCCTCTTGAGACGTAAACGGTTCATCGCCCAACCAGTTGATCTCGCGCACGGGAATGGTGCGGGTGGCCAGCATCTCCTTTGGGCCGACGACCACCTGCTGTTTGTCTACGTCCAGCTTGACCACATAGAGCGGCTCACTCAGGCCGCCGATGCCCAGACCGCGTCGCTGTCCGATCGTATAGTGGATGACGCCGTTGTGCTGTGCCAGTACGCGGCCATCGGCATGTACGATCTCTCCGGGTTCTGCAGCACCAGGGCGCAGTTTCTCGATCACGCTGGCATAGTTGCCATCGGGCACGAAACAGATGTCCTGACTGTCGGGCTTGTCCGCCACGGCCAGCCCGTATTGCGCAGCCATTTCGCGTGTTGCGTCCTTCGAGGGCAGGTGACCCAGAGGGAAACGCAGGAAATCCAGCTGTTCAGGCGTGGTCGAAAACAGGAAATAGGATTGATCCCGGTTCGCATCTTCGGCGCTGTGAAGCTCCGGGCCGATCGGCCCCATCTTGCGCTGGATATAGTGACCTGTGGCCATGCAGTCGGCCTCAAGATCCTTGGCGGTTTCCAGAAGGTCCTTGAACTTCACCCGTTCGTTGCAACGGATGCAGGGGACCGGGGTCGCACCCGCCAGATAGCTGTCGGCAAACTCGTCAATCACCGCGTCCTTGAAGATGTTCTCATAGTCCAGAACGTAGTGCGGGAACCCACGTTCCTCGGCCACGCGGCGTGCGTCGTGAATGTCGATCCCGGCGCAGCAAGCGCCTTTCTTGGCCAATGCGGCACCGTGATCGTACAGCTGCAACGTCACGCCTACCACGTCATAGCCCTGATCGGCCAGATGGGCGGCGACAACAGAACTGTCAACGCCACCGGACATGGCCACAACCACCCGCGTTTCCGACGGGGGTTTGGCAAAGCCAAGCGAGTTCAGCGGTGTCTCGGTATCGAGGGCCATGACGATTCCAGTGCGGGTTAAGAAAGACCGGCAGAATATAGGAAAATTCTACATACTCTCAAGGGGCGGTTTCACTCTGCATTAAGTAGGCTGGTGTCAGCTTTGTCGCAGCACGAAGAGGACCGAGAGATGTATTTGCACAAAGTAGAAGGACCAAGGTCGGTAACCCTGCCGGATGGAACGGTTTTATCGCGCGCCGACCTGCCGCCCGAAGATACGACCCGCTGGGTCGCCTCGCGCAAGGCGATTGTCGTTCGGGGCGTGATTTACGGCCTGATCACGCTGTCGGATGCCAAAAAGCGTTATGGGCTGAGTGATGAGGAGTTCAATGCGTGGGTTTCTGCGGTTGCGGAGCATGGAACGGACGCTCTGAAAGTCACCGCGCTAAAAAAATATCGACAACCTATAGGCGAAAGTGAATAAATGATTCAATGGTAACGTCAGATTAACCATTTTTGAGCAGGCTCAATTTGAAATTGGTAAATTGACCCGAATTGGAGCAGTAAATGCGTATACTTCTTGTCGAGGATGATCCGACCACGTCGAAAAGCATCGAACTTATGCTGACGCACGCCAACCTCAACGTCTATGCAACGGACCTCGGCGAGGAAGGTATCGATCTGGCGAAGCTCTATGATTACGATCTGATCCTTCTGGATTTGAACCTGCCGGACATGAACGGGCACGAAGTACTGCGCCAACTGCGCATTGCGCGAGTGGAAACGCCAATCCTGATCCTTTCGGGTGCAGATGATACGGAAAGCAAGATCAAGGGTTTCGGTTTTGGTGCTGATGACTACATGACCAAACCGTTCCATCGCGAGGAACTGGTGGCCCGTATCCACGCCATCATCCGCCGGTCGAAAGGGCATTCGCAATCCATTATCCGTACAGGCCAGGTCGCGGTGAACCTAGATGCGAAAACGGTCGAAGTGGAAGGCAAGGCCGTGCATCTGACCGGCAAGGAATACCAGATGCTGGAACTATTGAGCCTGCGCAAGGGCACGACGCTGACCAAGGAAATGTTCCTCAACCACCTCTATGGCGGAATGGACGAGCCCGAGCTGAAGATCATCGATGTGTTCATTTGCAAACTACGCAAAAAGCTCAGCAATGCGACCGGTGGCGACAACTACATCGAAACCGTTTGGGGCAGGGGTTATGTCCTGCGCGATCCGCAAAGCAACAGTGTCGACGAAACGCGGATGGCCGTCGGCGCCTGATTTGGACATGGTCGCCTGTGGTCCGGGGCGACCTTTCTCACTCACTGAACAGCACGACTGGACCTAGCCATGGCCTCGCCCTATCACTGAGGTCCAAGAATACGTGACAGGGCGAGGCCATGAGCAAATTGATTCCGGTATCTGACCTCACAGAGGACGCCGCGCGGACAGAATTGGCGCAGCTTGCGGAACAGCTTGCGCGGGCAAATACGCTGTATCACGCAGAAGACGCGCCGGAGATTTCCGATGCCGACTACGATGCGCTCAAACTCCGCAATGCCGAAATCGAAGCACGATTCCCTCATCTGAAACGGGCCGACAGCCCCTCGGATCAGGTGGGTGCGCGACCGGCTGACGGGTTTTCCAAAGTCACCCACGCCGTACGTATGATGTCGCTGGGCAATGCCTTCGATGACGAAGACGTCCAGGACTTTGATCGCTCGATCCGGAAATACCTTGGGTTGAACGGTGCAGAGCCGTTGGCCTTCACCGCCGAACCCAAGATCGACGGTTTGTCGCTTTCATTGCGATATGAAAATGGAAAACTAATTCAGGCCGCTACCCGCGGTGATGGCGAGGTCGGAGAAAACGTCACTGCGAATGCCCGTACTATTTCGGACATTCCACAAACCATAGCGGATGCGCCAGCAGTGTTGGAAGTGCGTGGTGAAGTCTACATGTCGCATGAGGACTTCGAAAAGCTGAACGCCCGGCAGGAAGAGGCCGGAGAAAAGCCCTTTGCCAACCCGCGAAACGCGGCCGCAGGGTCTTTGCGGCAGCTGGATTCGGCCGTTACGCGGTCACGGCCGCTGCGGTTCTTCGCCTATGCGTGGGGTGAATTGTCCGAGCCATTGTCGGATACACAGATGGGCGCGATTGACCGATTGCATGCCTTAGGATTTGCCACCAACCCGCTAACCCGACTATGCGAAACGACTAGTCAGATGCTGGACCACTATCGGGATATCGAGGCTCAGAGGTCTACGCTGGGCTATGATATTGACGGTGTCGTTTACAAGGTGAACGATCTTTCCCTGCAGGGGCGACTAGGGTTCCGGTCCACAACCCCTCGCTGGGCGATCGCTCATAAGTTCCCGGCCGAGCTGGCCTGGACCCGGCTTGAAGCCATCGACATTCAGGTGGGGCGAACCGGCGCGCTCAGCCCGGTTGCCCGGCTACATCCGGTGACCGTGGGCGGCGTGGTAGTCTCAAACGCTACACTGCACAACGAGGACTATATTGCAGGCCGGGATGCCAAAGGTGGTACGATCCGCGGCGGCAAGGACATTCGTGTCGGCGACTGGGTGCAGGTCTATCGCGCCGGTGACGTCATCCCCAAACTGGCCGATGTGGACATCTCAAAGCGCCCCGAGGGCGCCGAACCATTCGACTTTCCAACGACCTGTCCTGAATGCAACAGCGATGCCGTGCGTGAGGAAGGCGATGCCGTTCGGCGCTGTACCGGTGGCGTGATCTGCCCCGCGCAGGCAGTCGAAAAGCTGAAGCATTTTGTCTCACGCAAGGCTTTCGACATCGAAGGGTTGGGCGCTAAACAGATCGAGATGTTCTATGACGATCCCGACCTTCCGGTCAGAGCGCCGGTCGATATCTTCACCTTGCAGGCGCGCGATGCCGGGAACCTGAACAAGCTGGCCAACCGCAAAGGGTGGGGCGCGCAAAGTGCCGGTAACCTGTGGGTCGCGATTGACGAAAAGCGCAAGATACCTTTTGGCCGACTGCTATTTGCATTGGGTATCCGCCATATGGGCGAGGCGGCCTCGAACCTGATTGCCGCCCATTATGGCACATGGTCCGACTTCGAAAGTGCCGTAACGGCCGCGGCCAATTTCGAAGGCCCCGAGTGGGACGATCTGCTGAGCGTCGACGGCGTTGGCGAAATCATGGCCCGCGCCCTCGTGTCCGCCTTTGCGCAAGAAGCTGAACGCGCCAGTATCGACGCGCTTGTTGTGCAACTGGACGTGCAAGAAGCGAAGCGCCCGGACACAACCGGCAGCCCGGTCGCAGGAAAGACTGTTGTTTTCACAGGCACATTGGAAAAGATGACCCGCGCCGAAGCCAAGGCTCGAGCCGAAGCGTTGGGTGCAAAAGTCTCGGGCTCGGTCAGCAAAAAGACCGATATTCTGGTGGCTGGTCCCGGTGCAGGGTCCAAAGCGAAAAAGGCTGCTGAGCTGGGGATTGAAACGCTGGACGAGGATGGTTGGCTGCAGCTGATCGGAACCGCATGAGCGGACGTCCAGAACAGTTATTCCCTTTGTTCGCGGGTCTTGAAACGCTGGATGGCGTGGGGCCGAAAACGGCGCAGGTTCTGATTCAGGCGGGCACTGACTCGCCGCGTGATGTTTTGTTCAGCCTGCCTTACGCCGTCATCGACCGCAGGCGCCGCGACACCATTCAGGGCGCCGATCTGCCGACTACCCTGACGGTTGAGGTGACCGTTGGCGCACATCGGCCGCCACGCAACAAGGGCGGCGCTTACAGGGTGCATGTCGAGGATAATCAAGCGGATTTCCAACTGGTGTTCTTTCATGCGCGCGGCGACTATTTGAAACGAGTTCTGCCGCAGGGTTCTCGTCGTGTAATCTCGGGCAAGCTTGAGTTGTTCGATGGCATGGCGCAGATGGTTCACCCGGATCACATGCTGCCGGTGGAAGAGGCGCAGGACATTCCCGACTTTGAACCGGTGTATCATCTGACGCAGGGGATCACGCAGAAGACCGCCTACAAGGCCGCGCGCAGTGCCTTGGCGCGTGCTCCGGACCTGAAGGAGTGGATTGACCCGGCTCTGGTCTCGAAACAGGGGTGGTCAGGTTGGTTGGCTGCAATTGCGGCTGCGCATAATCCGCAAGGGGCGGATGATGTTGCTGCTCATGCGCCCACGCGCGAGCGGCTAGCTTACGATGAGCTTTTTGCGCATCAGCTGACGTTGGCTCTGGCGCGGCTGCGTGAACGGAAGGCGCGGGGCATTGTCAGCGTCGGGACCGGAATTTTGCAGGCAAAGGTTCTGGCCAGCCTTCCGTATAAGCCCACCGGTGCGCAGATGCGGGCGATTGATGACATAGCTGCCGACATGGCCTCGGATGCGCGGATGAACCGGTTGCTGCAGGGTGACGTGGGCGCGGGAAAAACTCTGGTGGCGTTCATGGCGCTGCTTGTTGCTGTCGAAGCAGGCGGGCAGGGTGTCATGATGGCTCCGACCGAAATTCTGGCCCGACAACATCTGGAGGGGCTGCGGCCATTGGCCGAGGACGCCGGCGTTGTTCTGGACATCCTCACCGGCCGCGACAAGGGCGCTGAACGACGCGCTAAACTGGCGGCATTGAAGAACGGCGATATTCACATCCTGGTCGGCACACATGCCGTGTTCCAAAATGACGTTGAGTTCAGGGCGCTGCGTCTTGCCATCGTCGATGAACAGCACCGGTTTGGTGTCCGGCAGAGGATGGAATTGTCCGAAAAGGGGCGGGGAGCGGATGTTCTGGTCATGACGGCTACGCCGATCCCGCGCAGCCTGGCGCTGGCGCAGTATGGCGATATGGATGTCTCGGTGCTGGATGAAAAGCCCCCGGGTCGGAAGCCGATCAAAACGGCCATTGTCAGCACCGAACGTATGGAAGAGGTCGTGTCCCATTTGCGCCGCGCCATCGCCGAAGGGCGCCAGTGCTATTGGGTCTGTCCTCTGGTCGATGAGTCTGAGGTCTCGGACCTGACGGCGGCTGAGGAACGGTTCAAACGCCTGCGCGCTATTATGGGCGAAGGAACGGTCGGGTTGGTGCACGGACAGATGCCCTCGGCAGACAAAGATGCCGCAATGAAGGCGTTTCAGGAGGGGCATACAAAGGTTCTGGTCGCCACAACCGTGATTGAGGTCGGCGTCAACGTCCCGAATGCGTCGATCATGGTGATCGAACGGGCCGAGATTTTCGGTCTTGCGCAATTGCACCAGCTTCGCGGTCGTGTTGGTCGTGGCGAAGCAGATTCGACCTGTCTGCTGATGTATCAACCTCCACTCAGCGAAGGTGGGCGGAAGCGGCTTGAGGTACTGCGCGAAACCGAGGACGGATTCAGAATTTCGGAAACCGATCTGCAAATGCGTGGTGCGGGGGATTTGATCGGCACAGCGCAATCCGGTCTCCCGAAATTCCGGATCGCAGACCTTGAACGGCAGGCCGGATTGATGGCCACAGCCCAAACAGACGCCCGGGCACTGCTAGCGGCAGACCCGCAATTGAAATCGGACCGAGGGCAGGCGGCACGCGTTCTTTTGTGGTTGATGAAACAGGATCAGGCAATCCGTTTGATTTCAGTAGGTTAGGGATTATGTTCCCGTAAGTTCACAAATGTTCTCAAAAAGTTCTTTACCGACTCGGCGAAATATGAGAACAAAAGGTCAACAAAGGATTAAATCTCGACCGGAGGTGAGACCATGCTGACCCAGATCAAGACCGCAATTAGCCGTTCGCAATCGACTTTGTTGCAGGATGCTTTGGGGGCCGTGTCTCTGGTGGTCATGCTGATGGTGGCCCTTCACCTGCCCGGAACGTTCTGACCCTTTCTGCCTGCGATCTCGTGCCGATCATACCGTGCTGTCATCCCCATTTCAGTCAAGGGTGACCTGCCTGTCCCATTTCCCTTGAAGGGCCTGCCTCGGCCCTGCGCGGCTATCCGGACCCCACACGAGACACGCACAACCTGCCGCCGCCCTTTCCGCCCGGAAGGTGCGGCGGCTTTTTTTAAAGCGCACCAGTTTTGATGATTTCAAGCATGGCCGACAACACGGAATTCACCGCGACCGAGGCCAGAATCATCCCCATCACACGGCTGATGATGGCGGCACCCGAATACCGAATGAGTCGGATGATCGGGTCGGCCAACAGCATTAAAACGAACGAAATCAGAATGACGGTCAGCATCACCAATGCCGTAATGCCCTGATCTGCAGCGCTGTAGCGATGGTTGTCTGTCAGGATCACAATGGCCAACATAGCCCCTGGGGATGCAAGTGAGGGAACCGCCAGCGGAAAGATCGCCGGGTTGGGACGGTGCGACGGCCTTTCCAGCTCTTCCTCGGCTTCGTGTTGTTCGACAACCTGTTTGCTTTCGCCAAAGATCATCGTCAGTGCAAAAAGAAACAGGATGATGCCGCCCGCGACCTGAAACGAGTTCAGGCCGATATCCAGTGCTTCGATCAGCAACTGGCCAAACACCAGAAAGAACAGCAGAACCCCGGCGCTGACCAGAGCGGCGAGAAGGGCCGTTTTCCGACGGGCCGAGGCGGTCAGGGTGGCGGTGACTGCGATAAAAACGGGGATCGTGCCAATAGGATCGATAACGACCCAAAGGGTAACGAAATGCTCAAGCAGATTGTTCAAACCAGTCACTCCCCAAATTTTGGCCGAGGTTAGACAGGTTTGCGGCAGAAAGCCACGTTCAGGCGCAATTGGCCTGTTCGGCCTGCTCCATGGCCTCGGACGCCGCCTCTAACGCCAGCAGGATCGACGCATGGCGGTTCTTGTAATCCCGCGCAGGCATCAGCACTTCGAGCCCGTCAAAGGGCGCTTCAGGCGCCGGACCGTCTTTTTTCAGCATGGCGGACAGCTGATCACGAGCGGTTTCAACCTGAGCCCGTGTAGCGCCGACAATGGCGCCGCCAACAACCGCAGCCGAGGCCTGACCCAGAGCGCAGGCTTTCACGTCCTGCCCGTAATCCGAGACCTTGCCATCCTGCATCTTCACATCCACGGTCACGGTCGAACCGCACAGGGGCGAGCGTTTCTTCACCGTGGCATCGGGGTTTTCAAGCCGGTCCAGATGCGGAATATCCGCGGCCAGCGCCAGAATGCGGCCGGAATAGAGCTTTATCAGATCGTTATCGCCGGACATGGCTTTCCCTCGTTGTCTGTTCCCCATACATAGTGAGCATCCACCGGGATGCAAAAGGTTTTCTCATGTCCGCTACAGTCACATTTGACCCGACCGCACTAAAATATAACGAGGCCGGTCTGATCCCGGCCATTGCTCAGGACGAAAGCACCGGCGAGGTGTTGATGATGGCCTGGATGAATGTCCAAGCCGTTGAGAAGACGTTGGAAACCGGGCGTGTGACCTATTGGTCGCGGTCCCGTCAATCGTTCTGGATCAAGGGCGAAACCTCGGGGCATGTGCAGGAATTGGTTGATTTCCGCTTTGATTGCGACCGTGATTGTTTGCTGGTTCTGGTGCGCCAGACCGGTGCCGCGTGTCATACGAACCGCCGCACCTGCTTCTACACTGCCGTTCGGGACGGGGCCGAAGTCGAACTGATGTCACCGATGGAGTGATCCGGTCACAGACCAACCATTGCCCGGATTTCCGCAGTTGAGACCCCCTCGGCCCGGTATTTCGAGATCGCCCGCGCATCGTCGCGTTTTGCCAGACGTTTACCTACCTCATCCCGGATCAGTCGGTGATGGAGGTAGCACGGCGTCGGCAGCCCAAGCAGACCCTGCAGTACCACGTGTATGCGTGTGGCTTCGAACAGATCCTGACCGCGGATGACATGGGTGATGCCTTGCGCGGCGTCATCCAAAACCACTGACAGGTGGTAGGACGTGCCCATATCGCGCCGGGACAACACGACGTCGCCAATGGTTTTCGTCAGGTCATCCAGAGAGAACGTGATGGCGCCCGTCTCGCCATCGGGTCCAGCACCGTCTTCCTGAAACGATCCAATGGTGGTGTCGGCTTGCGTGGCGTTCAAAAGCAGCCTGCCAGCAGCGGCCATATCCAGGCGCAGTGGTACGTCCTTAGGGCGTGGACCAATTGTTGAACTCGGTTGCCATTTCGCTCGGCACGTTCCGGGATAAATGATCCCGTCCGGCCCATGCAATGGCGCGCCTTCCTGCGGCGCACTGGCGGCGGCAGCGATATCCTTGCGGTTGCATGTGCAGGGGTACAGCAACCCGCGCGCCCATAAATCATCCAGCGCCTTGTCATAGGTGGCCAAGCGATCCGATTGCCGCATCACGGGTTCGGGCCAGCGAAGGCCCAACCACCCCAGATCGTCATAGATTTGATCTTCCCAATGGGACCGCGACCGCGAGCGGTCGATATCCTCGATCCTCAGCAGGAACTGTCCGTTCTCAACTGCGGCAAAATCATGGGCCAGCATCGCCGAATAGGCATGCCCCAAGTGCAAAGGGCCAGTGGGCGACGGCGCGAAACGGGTCTTAAATATCACGCTTTCTCAACAACATATACGTCAGATTTCAAGTCCATGCCCGGTAGATGAGGGCCATATTCCCGGAACAGAAGCCGCGCGGCCCCCATATCCAGCCAGTCATTCAGCCGAACGGTATAAGATTTATCTGCAAGCGTATGATCGTTAAAGGAAAAAGCCAGCAGCCCGTTTTGGGGCAGGGCGCGCATCAGAATATCAAACACCTCGGGCGGCGCTGTACCCACACTGATTACACCGATGGCGGCGATGGCCTTGTAGGCGCCTTCCTCCAACGGGTTCGGGTCCGTGATCTCAAAAGTGGAGAGCTTGCGGTAGACACCCTTTGCCAAGGCCCCTTCAAGCATTTTGGGAGTCGGATCGATACCGTCAATCACCTGAAAACCGGCGGCATGCAGGGCCTCACCTGACAGGCCGGTGCCACATCCATAGTCCAGAACAGGTGTCTGGGGTTCGGGCATTTTGGACCATAGCGCCTCGGCCACGCGAGCGGGTGTCGCGTAACCGTGCGCACCAACTTCGGCATCATAGGAAGAGGCCCATTTTTGATAGTGCGCCCTTGAGGCCTCGGGCGTTTCCAAGCTGTAGCTTTCTTTGATCTTATTGTCGCTCATACACTGATGTTAGGACGCAGGTCGGGGTGCGTCCAGTCAGCAATGCGCGAGCCAGTTTGACCATTCGGCTTTGGCGCGATCCGTATAGGCCTTGTAACGATCCTTGCGGCCTCGGCGCCCTCCCTTCAGCCCGTCTACGGGGCGGAACAGGCCGAAATTGACGTTCATTGGCTGAAAGGTCTTGGCCTCGGCCCCGCCGGTGATGTGGTGGATCAGGGCTCCCATGGCGCTGTCTTGCGGAACTTCGGGCAACACACGGCCCAGAATTTCAGCTGCGGCCAGACGACCGGCCAGAAGCCCCATCGCCGCGCTTTCGACATAGCCCTCAACGCCGGTAATCTGTCCGGCGAAACGGATGTTCGGTTTGGATTTCAGGCGCATCTGAGCATCCAGCAGCGTGGGTGAATTGATGAACGTGTTGCGGTGGATGCCGCCCAGACGTGCAAAACTGGCGTTCTCAAGGCCTGGGATCATCCGGAACACCTCGGTCTGCGCGCCGTATTTCATCTTGGTCTGAAAGCCCACGATGTTGAACAGCGTGCCCAAGGCATTGTCTCGGCGCAGCTGCACCACCGCATGAGGTTTCACATCCGGCTGATGCGGGTTGGTCAGACCAACCGGTTTCATCGGACCATGGCGCAAGGTTTCGCGTCCGCGTTCCGACATCACCTCGATCGGCAGGCATCCGTCGAAGTAACCAGCTGTCTCACCTTCATGGAACTCGGTCTTGTCGGCGGCCAGCAGGGCATCGATGAACGCCTCGTACTGATCGCGGTCCATGGGACAGTTCAGATAGGCGGTGCGTTCTTCTTCGGTCTCGCCCTTGTCATAGCGCGATTGCATCCATGCTTTGCTCATGTCGATGCTGTCGGCATAGACGATGGGGGCGATGGCGTCGAAAAACGCAAGGGACTCGGCACCCGTCTCGATCCGAATAGCCTCACCCAGTTTAGCCGAAGTCAGGGGGCCAGTGGCAAAGATCCAGTGGCCGTCATCGGGCAGCGAGGTCACCTCTTCGCCTGTGACTTCGACCCGGGGATGTGAGCGCAACTTTTCGGTGACCGCTTCGGCAAAGGGATCGCGATCCACGGCCAGCGCGCCACCAGCGGGTAGCCGGTGCACGTCCGCAGTTGTCATGATCAGGCCGTTTGCTTGGCGCATTTCCCAATGCAGCAGGCCCACCGCGTTCTGTTCGTCGTCGTCCGAGCGGAACGAGTTCGAACACACCATCTCGGCCAGGTTGCCAGTCTGGTGCGCGAATGTGCCCACTTTGGGCCGCATTTCGTGGATCACAACATCCACGCCCATTTCCGCCGCCTGCCACGCGGCCTCGGACCCGGCCATGCCGCCGCCCACGATATGCAATTTCTGTGTCATGCGCTGCCACATAGGGCACAGCACCGCTCAACGCAACACGAGGCGCATCGTTTGTGAATTAGGGGGATTTTGGGGTCGCCGCTGCGGGAATGTCGACGCCGGTGAGAGAAACCAGCTTGGAGGGACCTTCCGCCCACGGCGACCCAAAAGTGTCTCCAGAGCATATGCTCTGTCCCACCATTGCCACAGTGTCGCCTTTTTGAAAAGTGCAAAAATGAGGACAGTCTTTAAAAATGTTGGCAACAATCGCCCTATTGATGCCAATTTGGCGGTCTTTTTTCGATAAATGCGGATATCCCTTCTTCGGTATCCCGGTGCAGCATATTCTGTGCCATTACCTCTCCGGTATAGGCGTAGGCCTCTTCGATCGACATATCCAACTGCTTGTAGAACGCCTGTTTGCCGATCTTCACAGCGGATCCCAGCTTGTCCGCGAGCTGATCCGCAAGGGCCGCCGTTTCGTGTTCCAGCAACATTTCGGGCACGACGCGGTTAACCAAACCCAGCTCGACCGCTTTTTCGGCGGAGATGAAATCGCCGGTCGTCAGCATTTCGAACGCGCGTTTGCGCGGGATGTTCCGGCTGAGCGCAACCATCGGTGTCGAGCAGAACAGGCCGATATTAACACCATTGACACCAAACCGGGTTCCTTCAGCGGCGACGGCCAGATCGCAGGTGGCGACCAGTTGGCACCCCGCTGCCGTGGCAATTCCGTGAACCTGTGCGATGACCGGCTGGGGCAGGGCTTGGATCGACAGCATCATCTGCGCGCATCTGGCGAACAGGTCCTGGAAATAGGCCTTGCCACCATCTTCGGACTGACGCCCGGCGGTCATCTGCTTCAGGTCATGGCCAGCACAAAACGCCTTACCCTCGCCTGAAAGGATCACGGCGCGAATCGAGCTGTCCTCCCGAAGGGCATCAAACTCGGATTGCAGGGCGGCCAGCATCTCATCGCTCAGGGCATTCAGGCTCTTGGGCGCGTTCATTTTTAGGGATGCTATCGCGCCTGTGTCGTTACGTTCCAGAATTGCCATCTTGCCCTCCGATCTGATGTCGGGCCAACTCTAGGTCGGCAAATCGAGGAGGGGAAGTATGGCATTGGAAATGGGCCGAGAAGATCTGATGGAATACATGAAGCAGATCTTTCCGCAGGTGCACCGGGATTTCGTTGTTGAGGAGTTGACCGAGGACTCGATTGTCATGCGGCTGGTGGTCGAAGACAGGCACTTGCGTCCCGGCGGAACCGTGTCTGGGCCCTCTATGTTCGGCTTGGCGGATGTGTGCGTCTATGCATTGATTCTGGCCCGCAAGGGGCGTCAGTCATTGGCGGTGACCACCAACAGTTCGCTTGATTTTCTGCGCAAGCCCGAAGGCGGTAAGGACATGATCGCGCAGTGCCGACTGCTGAAACTGGGTCGCAATCTGGCGGTCGGCGATGTTTTGATGTTCTCGGAAGGGTCCGACAAGCCCGTCGCCCGGGCAACCATGACTTATTCACTTCCACCCGAGGGGTCCGCTGCCGCGGCATTCGGATAAAAAAGGCCGGGCAGAGCCCGGCCAGGAAGAGGTCCCGTCAAGGGACTGGGGAACTTTTAATCCTGCCAGAAGTAGCGGGTGTATTCATTGCGGGCCTGAAATCTGGTCAGGCCGACATCTTTCAGAAGCCTGTCGTCCAGATTGGACAAATTGACTCGGCTACGGCGTTGGCGTTCCCACTGTGTCACAGTCGCCGCAAACCGCACGGCCAGCGCGGCGATCAGCGGCAGCCGGGGACTGTCGTTCAGCAGCATGAGGGCGGGGTTGTGCATTGCGCGTGTCATAGTGGGTATCCTTTCAAATTGTATTGACACAAAGCATGAGTGTTCGGTATGAACGATTGATACATTCAGGATTGTGTCAAAATCAAAGGAAGAATTGTAATGGATACAATTTGGCCAGAGTCACTACCGAAATCCAAGGGACCGAAGTACACTCTGGTCGCAGAAACAATCCGAAAAGCTATTGATAACAAATTACTGGAGGTCGGAACCAAGCTGCCTCCGGTGCGAGAACTTGCGTATCGGTTACAAATCACTCCAGGAACTGTCGCGCGAGCTTATACGATTCTAACCGATGAGGGATTGTTACAAGCCGAGGTTGGGCGTGGTACATTTGTGGCGCCTCCGAAATCGCCCATTCTGGACGATGTTTGGGCTAGGCAACTGCATCTGAGAGATGACAAATACAACGCCAATGTCAGCCTGTTCAGCCCGCGATTGGCGGATATGGGGCAGGTGTCTCTGATCCGTGAATGTCTGCAGAAAGTTTCGCAAGCCGATCCGGGGCTGTTTTTGAACTATCCGACCCGAGACGCTTATCAACCCATGCGGCAGGCGGTGGTCGAGTGGCTGTCGGACCTGCCGCTGGGTGCGGTGACCCATGACGACATTGTACTGACACATGGGGGCCAGAATGGTTTGTGCCTGGTGTTTCAGACAATTCTGCGCGGACCCAAGCCTGTGGTTCTGGTTGAGGACCTGTCCTATGCCGGGTTCCGCCGTGCCGGAGAGCTGATGCGTGCCGATGTGGTCGGCGTGAAGATGGACAAATGGGGGGTCGATCCCACGGCCATGGAACATGTGCTGCGTCAAACTGCGGCCCAGGCTGTCTGCGTTTCGCCCGAAGTTCAGAACCCGACCGGCTCACACACGCCGCTTGAACGCCGAAAAGAGGTTGTTGAGGTCGCCCGGCGTTTTGATCTGCAGATCATCGAGGACGATTGCTATCGTATGGGCGACGCACGCGAACCCAGCTATCGGGCCTTGGCTCCCGAACGGGGGTGGCATGTGTCCTCGATCTCGAAAATCCTGACGCCATCGCTGCGAGTGGGGTTTGCTATTGCCCCCCGTGAAAGGAGCGTCGATCTGCGGCGGTCTGCGGAGTACGGGTATTTCGGTTTGGCCCAGCCTTTGGCAGAGCTGACCCGGCTGTTGCTGTCCGACCCCCGGACCCGTCAGATCGCCAAGGATGTGCGCGTTCGGATGGGCGACTATGTTCGTGTGGCAGTGAACGCGCTGGGTGGGTTTGACCTCAATTGGGCGCCGGATGTTCCCTTTGTCTGGCTCAACCTGCCGTCCGGCTGGCGTGCCGGCTCCTTCACGCGCGCGGCCGAGCGGGAAGGGATACAACTGCGGTCCGCCGATGAATTTGCCTTGCGCGACGGGCGAGCTCCAAATGCAGTGCGCATTGCGATGAATGGACATGTGTCGCTGGAGCGGTTTGAAGACGCGATGCAACGGTTACGCAGGCTGTTGGACAATCCACCCGAGCAAATCAGCGTCTAAATGTGGGGTAAAATAATACCTATTTTTTAACTTATTGAAATTACTCAATTTAAAAGAGTTTGCTGTTGTTGACCTGCGCAACACTCCCCTCTAAATACGCTCCATCGAATTCGGGCCGCTCTGTCTTGGGGCGGTCTTTCACATCAAACAGGACTATCCTGCCATGAAAACCTTTTCTGCAACACCTGCAGACATCGACAAGAAATGGATCCTGATCGACGCCGAGGGCGTTGTTCTGGGCCGTCTTGCCTCGATCGTCGCCATGCGCCTGCGTGGCAAGCACAAAGCGTCGTTCACCCCGAACATGGACATGGGCGACAACGTCATCGTGATCAACGCTGACAAAATCCAGATGACCGGCAAGAAGCGCGAAGAGAACTTCTACTGGCACACTGGCCACCCGGGCGGCATCAAGTCGCGTACCAAGCAGCAGATCCTCGAGGGTGCACACCCCGAGCGCGTCGTGACCCAAGCGGTCAAGCGTATGCTGCCGGGCAACCGTTTGTCGCGTCAGCAAATGACCAACCTGCGCGTTTACGCCGGTGCCGAGCACCCGCACGAAGCCCAGGCCCCCGAAGTTCTGGACGTTAAGTCCATGAACAAGAAAAACACCCGGAGCTAATGACCGATGGCTGATCAGATCAATACTCTCGAAGAGCTGAGCGCCGTCGCAGGCGTTGAAACCGTGGCCGAAGAAGTCATCGTGCGTGAACCCGTACGTGACGAGCTGGGCCGTTCCTACGCCACCGGCAAGCGTAAAGACGCTGTTGCACGCGTTTGGATCAAGCCGGGTTCCGGCAAGGTCACCGTGAACGGCAAAGACCAGGACAAGTACTTCGCGCGTCCCGTTCTGCAGCTGATCCTGCGCCAGCCGTTCCAGGTTGCCGGTGTCGAAGGTGAATTCGACGTTGTCGCAACCGTTAAAGGCGGTGGCCTGACCGGTCAGGCCGGTGCGGTCAAGCACGGCATCTCGAAAGCTCTGCAGCTGTACGATCCGTCGCTGCGTGGCGCGCTGAAAGCTGCAGGCTTCCTGACCCGCGACAGCCGCGTTGTGGAACGTAAGAAATACGGTAAGCGCAAAGCGCGTCGTTCGTTCCAGTTCTCCAAGCGTTAATCGCTGCGGAATACGACTTTCAAAGGGCTCGCTTGCGCGGGCCCTTTTTCTGTTTGGCTATTCTTCATAAACCAGTTTCCAGGTTCCGTTTTCCACCACGCTGACAAATACGGTGTCAGCCCCCTGATGATCGTCCGGTCCATAGGTCATGCGGTTTCCAACCAGATCGTCTTGATAGTCCAGACTTTCCATGGCCGCGATAAAGCTCTCATGGGTCAGATCGGGCCCAGCGGCCTCCAGCGCTTTGACCATCATTTCGGCGGCGGAATAACCCAGCATTGAAAACCCGACGGGGTCTTCACCGGTTGCGGCCTTGTATTCCTCGATAAAGGCAGCAGGCACGGGATCATCTGCGCGCGCCCACAGGTCCTGCCATGAGGCGGCGGCGTAGAACCCATCCGTCACTCCGCCCGGAACCTGAGCGACCACGGTCAGAAAACTTGCTGCGGTGCCCATGAATTTCATATCGGTCAGGCCCATCTTTTTGGCCGTGCCAACAACCGTGATGGCCTGACGCACACCCAGGGCAATTGTGACGATATCGCAGCCTTCTTCCTTGAGCTTGCTGAGTGAGCCAACAAAGTCGGTTTCATCCGGCTTGTGCGTCGTCTCGGCCACGAAGGCGATACCAGCCTCTTCAGCACCAGCCTTACTGCCTTCCAGAATCTCTTCGCCGAAGTCTGTGGGCAAATACATGGTGCAAACGTTCTGCGACCCGAATTGGTCTGCCAGATATTTCACGCCGATACGGCTTTGGTCAAAATAGGTAGAGAAGGAGGTGAACTTATTCTTAATCGGCTCCTGCAACATCTGGGTTGATGCCGTCAGCGGGGCAACGTTCGGAATGCCCTTGGGATCCAGCAGTTTGAACCCGGCCAAGTTCATAGGGGTGCCCAAGGATTGCAGCATGGCGAACACCTTGTCGCGGTTCAGCAGCTTGTTATAGCCCTGCATCGCGCGCGGCATCTGATAGCCGTTATCCTCGACCACATAGCGGATGGTGCGGCCATGCACACCTCCGGCTGCGTTGACCCGGTCGAACACCACGTTTGCGCCTTTGGTCGCCGGCACGCCGACGGCGGCGAAAATACCGCTCAGGTCGTTGACCGAGCCGATGACGATCTCGTCATCCGTAACGCCCTGAGTCTGCGCTGAAGCCAAGGTTGCGGACACCGTCAAAACGGCGGCTGTAGCCGGGCCTTTGATCCCTTTGGTCATTACTTCTCCTCCCTGTTCAAATTTCCTTATTTGTACATGTCTTCAATAAGATACGCGTGTTTCTGTTCCACAAAGCTGCGTTTCAGTTTCATCGTCGCGGTCAGCTCGTCGTCGTCGGCGGTCAGTAGTACATCGATCAGGCGGAAATCCTTGATCTGTTCTACGCGGGCGAATTCCTTGTTGACCGCAGCGACTTCGACCTCGATCTTATCCTTGACCTCGGGCGCTGCGCAGAGCGAGGCGAAACTCGAAAACGGAATTTTCTGATCCTGCGCGAATTTCTCGACGTTTTCCTGATCGATCATGATCAGGGCGGTCAGATATTTCCGCGCGTCCCCAATAATCACCGCGTCCGAGATGTAGGGGCTAAACTTCAACCGGCTTTCGATCTCGGCTGGGGTGATGTTCTTGCCACCTGCGGTGATGATGATGTCCTTCAGCCGTCCGGTGATGGTGACAAACCCCTCATCATCGATATGGCCCAGATCGCCAGTCCTCAGCCAGCCATCAGCGGTGAAGCTTTCGGCCGTTTTGGCATTGTTGCGCCAATAACCCTGAAAGATGTTCAGGCCTTTCAGTTGGATTTCACCTTCATCCGAAATACGGATGTCATTGCTGGCGATGGCCTGACCAACGGTGCCGATCTTGTTGGCCTCAACGCTGTTTAGGGTCGCCAACCCCGAGGTTTCGGTCATCCCGAACCCCTCGACCAGCGGCACACCAATGGCCCAATACCATCGCAACAATTCGGGCGAGATTGGCGCCGCCCCGCTGCCACCGCGGCGCAATTTGTCCATTCCCAACATCCGCCGCAGGTTGCGCAACACCAGACGATCCCACAGCCAGAACCGCGCTGAAACACTGGCCGGTACAGGCTGGCCTGCACATATATACTCGGCCCGAGCAATCCCGGCCTTCAGGGCCATCCGATACGCAGCGCGGCCCGTCGGGGTGGCGTCTTGCGTCATGATCTGGACATGAGAATAAATCTTCTCCCATACACGCGGCACGGCGACGAAAGTGGTGGGAGAGACCTCTTGCAGGTTAGCGAAAACCGTCTCGGGGCTTTCGGCGAAGTTCACCACGCATTTCGCTGCCAGAGGGAAATAGATCGAAACCGCGCGTTCGAGGATATGGCAGAGCGGCAGGAAACAGAGCTGTTCGTCGGTTTCAAAGGCGGGCAGGGCGCGGGCGCCGCTTTCTATGGCGGCCAGAATGTTCTCGTGGCTCAGCATGGCGCCCTTGGGCTTGCCAGTGGTGCCCGAGGTGTAGATCAGCAGCGCTGTGTCCTGAGGGGACGCCAGCGCCAGCTCGGCCTCGAACCGTGTCGGGTCTTCGGTCTCGGCCTGTTGTCCCAGCTTATACAGATCGTCAATCATCATGCAGCGGGGATGGGTCAGGTCGTGCAAGCCCTCATCTTCAAGAATGATGATTTTCAGCAGGCCCGGAACCTCGGTTTCGACCTCAAGGTATTTGTCCAGCTGTTCCTCGTTTTCGACGATCAGGAACCGGCTGTCGCTGTCATTGATCAGGTAGTTCAACTGATTGGCTGAATCCGTCGTGTACACGCCCGACACGATGCCGCCGACGGCCTGAATGCCCATGTCGAACCAGGCCCATTCCTTTCGGTCTTCGGACAGGATCGAAACGACTTCACCGCGTTTGAGGCCTAGCTTGCGCAAGGCCAGCCCGATCCATTTGGCGTGCTGCCAATAGTCGGTCCACGAATAGGATCTCCAGATCCCAAGATCCTTTTCACGATGCGCGGTCCGGTCCCCCAGCGCGGCACAGCGTTTCTGAAAAAGTTGGGTGACGGTGGTGCATTCGTCCACATGCACCGGGCGCTGACCGGCGGTGGCGTTGAACCAGACGCCGTTGATGTTGGTCTGAGGGGGCAGGGTGCTGATATTCAACCGCTCACCTCCACGTCTTTTTGCGTTTCCAACGGCGGGTTTCCCGCGCGCCGTCTTCCCGCACGCCCAGATAGAAGTTCTGGATGTCCTCGGACTGCATCAACACATCTGCCGCGCCGTCCATGACGATGCGGCCGACTTCCATCACATAGCCGTGTTGGGCCAGTTCCAGCGCCGCTTTGGCGTTTTGTTCGACAAGCATCATGGTCACGTTCTGTTCGTCGTTCAGGCGCTTGAGGATTCCAAAGATTTCCTGCACCAGCAGTGGGGACAGGCCTAGAGACGGCTCGTCCAGCAGCATGATCTTCGGGTTCGCCATCAGACCGCGGCCGATGGCCAGCATCTGTTGCTGGCCGCCCGACAGGGTTCCGGCCTCTTGGGTGCGCCGTTCCTTCAGGATGGGAAAGTAGGTAAACACCAGTTCCCGATTGTGGTCGATCCGGGATTTGTCGGCCAAGGTATAAGCACCGAGGTTGAGGTTTTCATCGACTGACATCAAGGGAAAGACCTCACGCCCTTCGGGGACGTGAACGATGCCCATCTCGACAACCTTATGCGGCTCGGACCCCTGTATTTCGGTGCCGTCAAAGGTAATCTTGCCTTTTTCCGGGTCCATCACGCCCGAGACGGTTTTCATCAGGGTCGTCTTTCCCGCACCATTCGCCCCCAAGATCGAGACGATCTGCCCGCGATGCACGTCCAGTGACACGCCGCGGATGGCCATGATCGGGCCATAGAAGCTTTCGACGTTGCGGATGGTCAGGACGGGATCGCTCATGAGGCTTTCCCCAGATAGGCCTCGACCACGGCGGGGTGGGATTGCACCTCTGCGGGCGTGCCAAGCGCCAGTTTTGCGCCGTCGGCCATGGCCAAAACCCTGTCGGACACGCCCGAGACCAGCCCCATGTCATGTTCGACCATCAACACGGTGATACCCATCTGCCGCCGAATATCGTCGATCCACCAGCGCATGTCCGTGGTCTCTTCAACCGACAGCCCCGAGGCCGGTTCATCCAGCAACAATAGCTTGGGATCGGTGGCCAGCGCGCGCGCAACCTCAACCACCTTGCGCACGCCATACGGCAGGCCCGAGATCATCTTGTCGCGGTAAGCCTGCAGATCGAGGAAATCAATGATCTCTTCGACCTCTTCGCGATTTTCGACTTCTTGCCGCCGGGCCGAGGGCAGGAACAATACCTCGGACAGCAGGTTGGTGCGGCGATGCCGATGCCGTCCGACCAGAAGGTTCTGCAGAACAGTTGCGTGCTCGAACAGCTCGATATTCTGGAACGTACGCGCCACGCCATAGGCCGCCACGCCCGAGGGTTTAACCTGCAGCAGATTGTGGCCGTCAAAGTGGATCGCCCCGGTGAAAGGGTCATAGAACCGCGATATCAGGTTGAAGACGGTGGACTTGCCCGCACCGTTCGGACCGACGATTGCAAAGACCTCACCTTGTTCGACCGAGAAGGACAGATCGTTGACCGCAACCAGGCCGCCGAATTTCAGGGTGACGTTTTCGAACTCCAACAGGCTCATCGCAGGCGTTCCGTCTTGAGGTAGGATTTCTGGCGCTTGAACATGTCCTTTCGATAAAAGGGGAACAGCTCGAACCAGGTTCGAATTTTCAGCCAGCGACCGTAAAGGCCCATCGGCTCGAACAGGATGAAGGCGATCAGGATCATTCCGAAGATCCCGAACTCCAACCCCGGAATGGCGACCGTGTTGCCACCGAACAGCGCACCCACGTATTCCTTTGAGATCGACAGGAATTGCGGCAGAAACCCGATCACGATGGCGCCAAGGAATGCGCCGTGGATCGAGCCCAGTCCACCGATCACGATCATCATCAGCAACTGGATTGAGATCAGAACGCTAAACGTCTCGTTGTTGAACGCACCTGCGTACATGCCCATCAGTGCGCCGGCCCAGCCGGTGATGGCACAGGACAGGGCGAACGAAGTCATCTTAGTGCGGGCAATATCGATCCCCATCGCCTGCGCCGAAATCTCGGAATCGCGCACCGCGATGAAAGAGCGTCCCAAGGGCGCGCGCAGCAGGTTGATATAGCCGAGGGTGACCAGAACAGCGACACCCAGAACCAGCCAGAAGAATTGATCAGGGGTGGCCCAGCGGTCGACCAGATGGCCAAATATCTCGACACCGCCCAGATATTTGCCCGCCACGCCGCCCGTCAGCGGCTCGGCCAGAACGATCACGTCATCCATCAGGATCGACAGCGCCATGGTAAAGATCGCCAGATAGATACCGTGCAGTCGCAGGGCTGGGATGGCGACCGTCACTCCGGCAATCCCCGTCAAGATCCCGGCCAGAGGGAAGGCGACCAGAAACGGCACGCCCGCCTCAATCAGGATGACGTTGGCGTAACACCCAAAGGCCAAAAAGGCGGCATGACCCAGACTGACCTGCCCGGTATGGCCGGTCAGTACCATCAGGCCGAGCCCGGCGATGGCCCAGATCAGGACGTTTGTCAGTTCCCCTAGATAGAAATCGTCCAGCCACCACGGTGCAGCGGCGACAATTGCCAGAAGGATCATGTAGAGGCTGAGCTGATAGCGATCCTTCCAGGGGCGGATATCCTGCAGATAGTCGGTTTTGAACACGATCCGCATGGTGCTAGACCTTCTTGACCCGAACCTGACTGAACAGGCCGTTGGGGCGGAAGATCAGCACCGCCAGCAACAGCGCGTAAGGCGCGATTTGACTGTAACCCGCAGCGATGTAACGGCTGGCAAAGGGTTCGATGACGCCGACGATCAACCCTCCGGCCAGTGCGCCCGGTAAGCTGCCAAGCCCGCCGATCACTGCAGCAGCGAAGGCTTTGATCCCCAAAAGGCCGGTTGTCGGATCAACAGCGCCTTTGGCGGCGAACAACACGCCCGCAATACCGGCGACCACACCGGCCATGGCCCAGATAAATCCCTGAACACGTTTGACCGGAATGCCCATGTAATAGGCCGCCAACTGGTTCTGCGAAGCACCCTGCATCGCCAACCCAAGTTTTGTCCTGTTGAAGAACACATACATCCCCCACGTCAGCAAAACGGTGACGACGATGACGGCTACATCCTCCATTCCCAGGACAATGCCCCCAAACCGGAATTCCTTTCCGGCCAGAGGGTTCTGCAGAGTTTGCGGCTCATGCCCCCATATCAGCCCGGCTACAAAGCGGATCACAAAGCCCAAAGCGATGGTCAGGATCACCACCGCGGTCTGGCTTTCTCCGAACAGGCGACGGATGATCAGCCGGTCCAGCAGAAACCCAAGCGCGCCCATGATCCCCAGCGAGATCGGAAGCGCCAGCCAGAAGGGCAAACCCATATATTCAGTGTTAGTAAGCCCGATGGTGACAAAAGCGCCCAGCATCATGAAATCGCCCTGCGCGAAATTCACCGCCTCGGTCGCTTTGTAGATCAACACAAAACCAAGCGCGATCAGGCCATAGACACAGCCATTTGCCAGCCCGCTGATCAGCAGCTGCGCGTTGTCCAATTTCACCCTCCCAGCCGGTAGGCCCGGCGTTTTGAACGCCCCGGAGGTCCTCCGTCACCCGGGGCTTTGATCTACTATGGCGTGATAATCACCTTTCCGTCACTCTTTTTCAGGGCTTCTGCCAGATTTGGCACCAAATCCCTCAGCGCAAGCCGTTCGGAAACATCGGTTTTCCAGCGGCCATCGGCAAAGCGGGCCTGAACCTCAGCCACGATACGGGCCTGATCCTGCGGCGGGGTAGAGGTGACCCAATTGGTCAGCCAGAACCCTTCGATCTGCTTGCCCATAAAGATCAACTGGCCCATTTGCGTCAGTTTCGGCAGTTCGGCGCTCAGTTTGCCATAACAGATCCAGCGCGCCTGATTGGGCATGGCGCAGAACACCTGCTCGGACAGTTGGTCGGCCACTGCATCAAGGAACACGCGGGGTTTCAGTGACTGGCTGACTTCGGCAAAATTCTGAGCGACATCCGGATCGGTGGTCACCAGTACCTCTGCCGCGCCGTGATCTTTCAACATGCCGACAGTTTCGCCGCGCCGGACCAAGGCGATGGGTTTGAGACCAAGATCGCGCCCCAGTCCGCACATCAGCTTGCCCAACTGGCTGGTTGCCGCCGAGACGACAAACGCATCCCCAGCGCCCTTAGCGATATCAACCATCGCCATGGCGGTCAGAGGATTCACGATCTGCGCCGCGCCGTCTTCGTCGGAAATCTCGGGACGCAGGGGGATGCACATCATTGCCGGGGCCAGAACGTATTCGGCCCAAGCGCCGGAACCGGCGGTGATGAAGGCGACGCGCTGACCCATCAGCCCCTCGGCACACTGACCGGTTGCAACGACATCGCCACAGCCCTCAAACCCAGCGGGGGCTCCTTTGACACGGGCCTGTCCGTATTCTCCCTTGATGAAATGGATATCGGATGGGTTCACCGAGGCGGAGCGCAGCTTGACCAGAACCTGTCCAGGGCCGGGTTCGGGAACCGTCAACTCGGCTTCGGCCAGCCAATCCCCGGCATTCTCAATATTTGGCCCGGTGGCTTCGCCGGAATAGCCGTCGTGCGACAGGATGGTTGCGAACATGGTTTGGGGCAGGGCGGTCATGGTCGTTCCTTGTTTTATGAACTGATCGTATCGTTGACGAAACCCTGTCGCTGGCGGAAACTCTGGGCCGCCCTGTGCAACGCATGAATTTGGGTTTGTTTACAACTCGGTGACAGCCAAACAAATGAACCAAGGCGCGTCAATCGACCGACGCCCTGACGTGGATGGAACCTGCGCCGCATCCGAAAGGTGGGCCGCCCGAACCGGGCGACCCGTTCGCTTCACTGTCCCGACAGCAGGTCGCGGAGTTCCTGAATCTTCACCGCGATCGTTTCTGGTGACGCCTTGATGTCGTCCAAAATCTGGATGGCCTGCGTTTTCATGTCCTGCGCCAGTTGGCTTTCCTGAATTGAGGCAACCATCGCGTCATAGTCGAAATTCTCAAGGGTCAGCGCGCCGTTCTCGACCCACGAGTTCAGCAAATCCTGGCCCTGGTTCGCCAAAGCGGCAACTTCTTCACCGGCTTGATTGGCCAGGTCCGTGGCGGTTTGCCCGGCCTGTTCGGCCGCATCGTTTGCTTGTTCCGCGATGGACGAGGCCCCTTCGGTCGCCTGATCCGCGACCGAGCTTGCAGCCTCGCTGACCGCCTCGGTTGCGTTCTGCGCTGCCTCGCTGACCGCGTCGCCGGCATCTTGCGCCGCCGATTGCAATTGTTCGGCGGGCGTGGGTTCGGGTTGGGTAAGGTAATAATATGCGCCAGCGCCAATCGCAGCGATGGCTACAGCCAATAGAATAGTGCGCGACATGTGTCTCTCCTTTGGAAAATGTGTCGCCGAGATGGGTTAAATCTAACCGGATGCAAAGGGGAAATCCCGGAAATTCTTTTCATATCCGGGGATTGAGCCATGCTATGCCTATCCGCTGAAACGCAATGGCAATAACATGCCACTAGACTATCAAGGTAACAATCGGTGCAGGACACCCACCCGCCAAGCCTTTCGCAAAAAGACTGGATAGCCCGTTTTGACCGAACGAACGCAGAACCTCGTACAGACTCAGCCAGCATATTTCCTCGACTTCGAAGCCAGTTCCCTAACTGCGAACAGTTGGCCGATCGAGATCGGAATTGCTCGCGTTGCTCAAGGCAAGGTTGTCACCGGATCGCGTCTTATCAAACCCCATCCTGACTGGGACGCGGCGGGCTGGTCGGATGTCAGCGCCGAAATTCACGGGTTAAGCCGCACCTATCTGGAAGCGGAAGGCGATGAGCCCCGAGCGGTCGCGCAGTGGTTCAAGACAGAAAACACCGGAATTGCTGTGACGGACAATCCGGAGTTTGAACGGCGGTGGCTCATACGGTTGCTGGAAACGGACATGCCCTTTCCTAAAGTTCAGCTTTTGGACTTTGACAGCTATGTCCGGATGACCTTGGTCGAGGACATTGCGATTTCGCGCGTCTACCACACGTTGGAGAGTGCAGGACCGCCACCGCACCGGGCAGGGCAGGATGCAGCGCGTTTGGCCGAAGCCTGGTTGAGCGGTTATGAGTACCTGCAGAACTTCGCCTAGCGCACGGCGAACGCTGTCAACATACGCGTTAAGCAGCATATTTCGCCGGCTCATCTGCTTGCTCAAGCCAGAGCACCAGCGGGTTTCCTCTTGGTTTTCAGATGGGTATGAAAAGAACTGAAACAACATCATGTTGGGTTCGATATTGAAACGCCGTCAACATATCGAGTTATGGCAGCGTCCAGTGCTTTCATACGCCCTCTGAACCACAAGCGCCAACTCCATCAGTTAGTGCGCTCTATTGTCGAATCAATTCGATTTGTGTTTTGTGGCCGGGATGGTTCCCGACCGCGTTCTGCGGACCGGGATAAAAGGGAATACGGTGCGGCCCTAAAAAGCCAATTCCGTGACTGCCCCCGCAACTGTAGGCGGTGAGCGACCCGAGATCGGCCACTGGGCAAACGCCTGGGAAGGATCGGGATAGCTTCGACCCGCAAGTCAGGAGACCTGCCATCCGAATATTTACTAACCTGGGCGGGGTGTCCCAGAGGGAGATGACAATGTTTCACACGGCCTTTGCCGTTCAGAACCTTGCACTCGCTTTGCCCTCGTCCAAGCTGAGGAGGCGAAGCTATTGTCGTTGCGGAATTCTGAATCCCGACCCTGCAAAACGCGTGGGGTGAATGTCACCTCGGCCCTGTCTGGCATTTCTGTTTCTTGCGGGGCGGCCCGATGACGCGGCGGTCCACAGACTATGACGTGGCGCAACGCAGCCGCTGCCTGACTGAATACAGCGTTCCAGTGCTGGTTGCAGGCGCGCTGGCGCTGTCGGCGCTTCTGTGGCTTGCGATTTACGCGGTGATCTGATGTCGGCTGTTCTGCAAATCCGCGATCTGACGCTTGGCTACCGCGACCTGACCTTGTTTCGTCGCTTGTCCATGGATATCGAAACCGGCTCGACTTTGGCTGTTCTGGGGGCCAACGGATCGGGTAAGAGCACATTCGTGAAGGTGCTTCTTGGTTTGATCGACCCTCTTTCCGGCAGTCTTAACTGGCCGCAAGGCCGCCCCAGTGAAATCGGTTATCTAGCGCAGATGACCGAGTTTGACCGGCGCTTCCCCATCCGTGTGCGGGATCTGGCCGCAATGGGAGCGTGGCGCGGGTTCGGATACCGTACGGGGCTGGACAGTGCAGCGCGCGACCGGATGACAGCCGCACTGGACGAGGCGGGAGTTCTGGATATCGCCGATCGGCCCCTGCACATGCTGTCCGGCGGCCAATTGCAGCGCGCCTTGTTTGCCCGTGTGATCATGCAGGACGCTCCGCTTGTTCTGTTGGATGAACCCTTTGCCGCCGTCGATCAAAACACCGAGGCACATCTGCTGTCGATCATCGAACGGTGGCGTGATGAAGGTCGCGCCGTTGTTCTGGTGGTGCACGATCTGTCATCAGTTCTGGACCATTGCAGCCACGTCCTGCTTTTGGGCGGGCAAGAGGCGACCTATGGCAAGGTCAGCGATGTGCTGACCCCCGACCGGCTGGTGGCCCAAGGGTATCTTTCGGAAAGCCAGGCCTCCTGGATGTTCCGGGACAACCGTTCAACATCGGAGCACGCTCATGTTTGACCTCCTCAGCGAAATGTGGAGCTTTGCCTTCATGCGGCGTGCCTTTGTGGCGACAACGGTCCTGTCGGCCTCGGTGGCGCCCGTAGGGGCGTTTTTGGTCTTGCGTCGCTTGTCACTGGCAGGCGAGGCCATGGCCCACGCGATCACGCCCGGTATCGTAATCGGCTTTGTCACCACCGGCCTGTCGGTCATGTCGCTGCTGGCCGGTGGGCTAATTGCGGGCTTGGGCGTTGCTCTTCTGACGGCCTTTCTGGCGCGCCGGACGATCTTGCGCAGCGATGCCAGCCTTGCCTCGCTATATTTGATCGCGCTTGCTGTTGGTATCTTCATTCTGTCGGCCGCTGGGTCTGCAGTTCCGTTGAAGAGCTTTCTGTTCGGGTCGATCCTCGGCATAGACGACGCCTCGATGCTGCTTGTGGGCGGGGTCGCAACCGTCACGCTGGTTGCATTCGCCTTTTTGCTGCGGCCCCTGATCGTCAGCACCTGCGATCCGGTGTTTTTCGAAACTCAGACGCGCCGTCCGTGGCTGGTCGATCAGGGCTTTATGCTGCTGCTGGTGCTGAACCTGCTGGCGGCCTTCAAGACACTGGGCACGCTGATGGCGGTTGGCCTGATGATCCTGCCCGCAACGGCTGCTCGTTACTGGGCCAGCACAATCACGGCTCAGCTGGTTCTGGGGTTTCTCTTTGCCCTGTCCAGTTGCTGGATCGGCCTGACCCTGTCGTACCTGTTCCCGGACACGCCGTCCGGACCGGCAATTGTGCTGGTTGCAGGTGTTTTCTTCTTCTTTTCGGCCATTTTTGGTCCGTTAGGCTTTGGCAGACGGCTGCGCAAACCGTCTGTGTCAAAAGACCTCCCCGTTGCGCAAATTCAACAAGAAGAGAGAGCCAAATGACTCTTGTGAAATCCCTGTATGCCGGCATTGCCACGGCATCCTTTGCCCTGGCCGCACTGCCAGTTGCTGCTGAAGACGACGTCAAGATCGTCGCCAGCTTCTCGATCCTGGGTGACATGGTCGAAGAGGTGGTGGGCGATCTGGCCACCGTCACGACCATTGTGGGCCCTGATGCGGATGCGCATGTCTATCAGCCGTCGGTTGCTGACGCGCGCGCCGTAGCCCAGGCGGACATCATTTTTGTAAACGGTCTGGGCTTCGAGACATGGTCAGACACACTGATCTCAGAATCCGGAACCGAAGCCACCGTCCATGTTGCCACCAACGGCATCACTCCGGTCAAGGTTGACGGTAAAACAGACCCGCACGCGTGGAACTCTCTGTCGAACGGCGTGATCTACGTAACCAACGTGGCCGCCGCGATGAAAGAGGCCATGCCCGAGCACGCGGACGAGATCACCGCCAACGCCGACGCTTATATTGCCGAGCTGGAGGCGCTGGATGCCGTAACCAAAGCAAAGCTGGCTGACCTGCCTGCAAACCGTCGCACCGTTGTGACCGCGCATGACGCGTTCGGCTATCTGGCGGACGCATATGGCCTGACCTTTCTTGCTCCGGTCGGCATCGACACCGAGGCCGAGCCTTCGGCTAAGGATCTCGCTGTCCTGATCGACCAGTTGAAGGCAGAAGGCGCGGCGGCCCTGTTTGTCGAAAACATCACCAGCCCGGCCTTGGTACAGCAAATCTCGGATGAGACCGGAATTGCGATCGGCGGTCGTCTGTTCTCGGATGCCCTGTCCGAGCGCGGTGGCCCAGCGACCAGCTATCTGGCGATGTTCCAGCACAACCTCGGCACGCTGCTGGACGCGCTGGCGCACCAGACTGCCAGCTAAACATGGGATTCTGCGCGAGGCGGCGATTGATTTGCCGCCTCAAGCGTCAAATGGGCAGTTAAAGTCGATGTGACTTTCTCGGAAGCATATCGCGCGCATCGGGGCTCAATCAGCTCTGATGATTAAGCTGAAAACGTCTCGAGAACCAATTTCCTGTTCTTTACATGGCGCTCTACAAGTTTTTTCTGAAGCCGACCGGCGGGAATAGGGCAGGCCGCTGCAAACTCAAAACTCAAATCAGCCACTTCCGGCAAAATTGTAAGGATCTCTTCCCGCGCTTCGTCGGAAACTGCCTTAAGTGCCTCAGGGCCTGTGTACAGGCTTTCAGAGGGGGCACCTTCTGCGAAAACAAGTTCATGTTGATCGAACATGAGGTGAAAATACTCAACCTGATCAACATCCATGTCGACGTAGATTCCGGGAAGTTCGGTCAGTTTGGCTGCGGCGACCAGAACCTCGGAGCAACCGAACATACGTTCGGATATTTTCGACGAAACCAGCATTCTGTGCTGGCGAGAGACCAACAGGTCCCGTGTAGGCAAACCATGTCCGAGCGCACCAGCGGATATGTGGATCGGACGTAACTTTGCTGCTGCGCCGCCACAGGACGTCAGGTCGATCGTCCTTGACCCAATCCAGCGTACAACTTTGGGGCCATTGTTTTTGGTCAGTACAAGATCACCAATGGACAAATCTTCGATCTTTGTGGGCCCATTCACCGTGCTTATCACAGTCCCGCGGCCGAAGCAGACAACCTGAGCGCCCAAACTGGCGTGGGGAACGGAAGGCCCGTTTTCAATGATGTTCCCAACTGTAAAATCGGTATCTGCAGGTGGAATCCCGTCGGGAAAGACCAGAAAAAACCCATCCTCGCCGGGATCGGCAGAGTTGTTGTTAACACCGACGTCGTCGTCATTGTTCAGGTCGACGTCAATGACTGCGACACGATAGACCGTTCCATCCGAAGCAACTATTTCAAAAGTATAATCCCAGATAGCCTGACGATCTGTCCCGTCGATTTCAATCGTCTGCTGCCACTGGCCCCCGATTTGCTCTTGTGCGGCAATTTCTTCATTGGACAGGCCGTTACCGGGGCCGTCACCATTGAAGTTGACGGCGCCATCATTTTCCTTAACGGCAAAATTGGTGCTTGTGCCTGACCAGCTCCAGGTTGATCCGACTGAAGGGCCGACACCGTAGTCCACGGACCCTCCGTTGACAGTCGATTGCGTGCCCAAAATCGCGTTCTGGTAACCGTAATAAACAACCATTTAATACACCAAACTCCTGTCTTGCCCGGGATAGGCAAATATTTCGGGGAACGTAACTGACAACCTTTAGGCACCTATTATTGTTCGTATTTTTTGTCAATCTGCATCAATTTCCCCCTTGATGAATAGCAGGCCCGACGCTGGCAGATCCCGCTTCTTGAGCAAAATGCCGATGCGTTTTCTCGACCGCTGATCGGCAATAGACAATTGAACGCCCCATTTGCCGCAAATTGCGCAGCGAAGAGCGGAAATTGTTAGCTTAATAGGTGCAAAAATGTGGACATGGCATGTCACACTCTGAGCATATCAATCTCATCGAGCGCACCTTGCCTAGGGCGATCGCAACGAAAGGTTCCACAGCTTTACTGAGGGATAGTGGCGGAGAGACAGGGATTCGAACCCTGGGTGGGCTTGCACCCACAACGGTTTTCGAGACCGCCCCGTTCGACCACTCCGGCACCTCTCCGCGGGGGTCTGTGAGGGGGGGATTTAGTGAGGAACGCGCGGGGGTGCAAGCAGAAAATTCTCGAAATACACCAAGACCGGATTTTCCATTGCCAGAAGGCACAAAACACCTAGGCTTCTGGGTATGACTTATCACCTACGCCGCCTCGCTTTGCCCTGTGTCCTGTTGCTTATGACAGTTGTCATGTTGCCCGCGCCAACATTTGCGGCCGGGCGTGACCGGATCGAGGCGTTTCTGACCACCACCGGTTTTGACGTCGCGCTGGAAAGCATCGCGTTTGCGTCGGCCTCGGCCCCGCAGATGCTGGGAATCGATCCCGAAGGATTCGGGTCGGACTGGACGCGCCTGACAGAAGAGGTGTTCAACACCGAAGACATGCACGAAACCGCCGTTGCGATTCTGGAACAGACGCTGAGTGATGAGGCGCTGAACCATGCCGTCGAGTTCTATGCCTCTGATTTGGGACAAAGGCTGGTCGAGGCGGAAAATGCGTCTCATATGATTGAAGACGACGAGGCCACACAGAAAGAGGGTCAAGAAATTGTGGCCGGTCTAATCAAGAACGGGTCAAAGCGGGTCGAAAGCCTCAAGCGCATGAACGCCGCCATTGATTCTAGCGGAACGGCGCTGAGGGCACTGCAGGAGGTTCAGCTGCGCTTTTTGCTGGCCGCCAGTGCATCCGGAGTGATTGATTTGCAGCTGAGCGCTGATGAGCTGCGGCAGATGATGAAGCAAAACGAAACCAGCATGAGGCAGGCGCTGCAATTGTCCGCGCTTGCCGGGGCTGCCTATACCTATCAGGATTTCTCGGACGCGGATGTCATCGCTTATGCCGAGGCGCTGGAGCAGCCGCTGATGCAGGAGGTTTACGAGCTTCTTAATGCGGTTCAATATGAAATCATGGCAATGAAGTTCGAGGTACTGGCCTCTCGGATGGCTGAACTGCATCCGGCGCAGGACATCTGATGCGACTGTTTTTAGCGTCAGCCGCACTTTTTCTGTGGACCTTGCCGTTGCAGGCCGAAGAAAAGGTCGAACGCCTACTGCAAGCCCTGCAAATGGATGAGGTCATCGAAATTCTGCGGGATGAAGGTGGCGAAATGGGGCAAGTCCTGCAGGAAACCTTTCTGGACAACAATGGCGGGCAGGTTTTTCAGAAACAGGTCGATCAGATTTACGACGCCGACAGAATGCGCAGCCAGGTTGTGGCGGTCTTCGATCAGTCCCTTACCGATAGGGAGCTGGATCGCGCCATCCTGTTTTACGAAAGCGATCTGGGTCAGGCCATCGTTTCGCTTGAGATTACCGCCCGCATCGCGCTTGCCGATGAGGCCATCGAACAAATGGCGCAGGACGCTTATAAGAACAGTGATAAGGACACCGAACTTTACCGGCTGGTTGATGAGTTCATTCAGATCAACAACCTGATCGAAGAAAACGTCCAGAACTCTATCAGCGCAGACTACAACTTTTTCCGCGGAATGGATTTCGGAGGTGTTTTGGATGATGCCGAACTTTTGGCACAGCTACTGGCGCAAAAGGACAGCATGACCGAAGAGACGCAAACGTGGCTGTACTCTTTCTTTTTGCTGGCCTATCAACCGCTGAACGACGCCCAGATACGCGAGAATATCGCGTTTTCACGAACCGAGACGGGTAGGGCGGTCAACGCAGCCCTGTTCGAGAGCTTTGACCAGGTGTTCGACACGATCTATTTCGAACTGGGTCAGGCGGTCGGGCAGGTCCTGCGAGGGTCCGACCTATAAGCCTGTATTTGATGTTGACTTTCCCCTGTAATCTATGGATAAGCGCGCATCCCGGCCGGATTTCCGCGCCGGGTCTCGTTATTATTGACCCATGGGGCCTACTCCTAGGGTCGTCACACAGCCCGAAAAGGGCGCGCTGTTCGAGGTGGCCGAGGCCAGAAACTCCCAAATGGGGACCACAGAACGCGGATTAGAAAAGGAAATACGCATGTTTGCGGTCCTCAAGACTGGCGGCAAGCAGTACAAGGTTCAGGCGGGCGACGTGCTCCGCGTTGAAAAACTGGCTGCCGACGCAGGTGAAAAAGTTCAATTCAACGATGTTCTGATGCTGGGCGGCGACGCTCCGGTTGTTGGTGCACCTTTCGTTGAAGGCGCAGGCGTACAGGCCGAAGTGATCGAACAGGTCAAAGGTGACAAGGTCATCAAGTTCGTCAAGCGCCGTCGTAAGCACAGCTCGAAGCGTACCGTTGGCCACCGTCAGAAACTGACCCTGGTCAAAATCACCGACATCCTGTCGTCGGGCGCTGACAAGTCGGGCATCAAAGCTGCAACCGGTTCGGCACCGGCTGGCGAAGCGGCACCTGCTGCAAAGCCTGCCAAGAAAGCTGAAGCCAAAGCAGAGGCACCCGCCGCTGCTGCCGCTGCTGCCGCCGACGATCTGACCAAGCTGAACGGTGTCGGCCCCGCCGCTGCCAAAAAGCTGGCAGAAGCCGGTATCGAAAGCTTTGCCGCTCTGGCCGCCTTGTCGGACGAGCAGATTACTGCTATCGACACCATCAAAGTGAAGCCCGAATGGGTTGAGCAAGCCAAAGAGCTGGCTCAAGGCTAAGGAGAGAGAGAATGGCACATAAAAAAGCTGGCGGTTCCTCCCGTAACGGTCGCGACTCAGCTGGTCGCCGCCTTGGCGTGAAACTGTATGGTGGCCAAGCAGCCATCGCAGGCAACATCATCGTGCGTCAGCGCGGCACCAAGTTCTGGCCGGGCGAAGGCGTAGGCATGGGCAAAGATCACACCATCTTTGCAACTGTTGATGGCGCCGTGAAGTTCCATAAGGGACTCAAAAACCGCACCTTTATTTCGGTCCTGCCAGTGGCGGAGGCCGCAGAGTAAGCCGAAACCCATAAGGTTTGAAAAATTCCTGGGGGACCGGCAGAAAATGCCGGTCCCCTTTCTCGTTTTAACGCAGTTTTGATCAATGGCCCCGATGACACACGCAGCAAGCATAATCCCGTCCCTGATTCAGGGCCGGATCGCCCCTGCGGTTGAAGATCGGATGGGGCGGAAATATCTGATGGGGACGTTAATTGGTTTCACCGTTGCGTCCGCGATTTACGTGTTGTTCGGAGGAGGAACGAACTCATGAAACTTGAGACGATAATAAACCAGCCGGTCATAGAAACCGAGCGGTTCGACCTGCGCCCGCTGCGTCGGTCGGATATGGGTCTCATTGAACATTACGCAGGCGATGAGCGCGTGGCGCGCATGACAACCAGTATTGCGCATCCGTTGCCGCCCGGCTCGACCGAGGCTTTCGTGACCCGGTCCATGGCCGAGGAACGCGATGAGGACGTCTGGGTCATGGACGCCACCAAGGACGGTGGCCCGGAACTGATCGGTTTGATCACGCTGACACGGCTGGACCGCAACCAGTCCGAGGTCGGCTATTGGGTCGCGCCGGTGTATTGGAACACGGGCATAGCGTCGATGGCCGTCGAGGCGCTGGTCAAGGCCAACCCACTGGAGAACGCGACCATGTTCGCCAGCGTGTTTCAGGACAATCCGGCCTCGGCCCGGGTTCTGACCCATTGCGGGTTCCAGTACCTTGGTGATGCGGAAAACTATTCGGTGGCGCGTGATGCAAACGTGCCCACCTGGACATACAGTAAAAAACTCTGACTTGTGGCCGATGGGGCCTTTGCAGTAGGGGACAGCCATGAAATTTCTCGATCTTGCAAAGGTCTACATCCGGTCCGGGGCCGGAGGTGGCGGCTGCGTCAGCTTCCGACGCGAAAAGTACATCGAATACGGCGGTCCCGATGGCGGGGACGGTGGTAAAGGCGGGTCCGTCTGGGCCGAGGTTGTTGATGGGCTGAACACCCTGATCGACTTCCGCTATCAGCAGCATTTCTTTGCCAAGAACGGCCAACCCGGGCGCGGGCAGCAGCGTACCGGCAAGGACGGCGACGACATCATTCTGCGCGTGCCCGTCGGCACCGAGATTCTGGACGAAGACGAAGAGACCGTCATTTGTGACCTGACCGAGGTCGGCCAGCGCGTCTTGCTGGCAAAAGGCGGCAATGGTGGCTTTGGCAACCTGCATTTCAAATCGGCCACCAACCAGGCGCCGCGCCGGGCCAATCCGGGGCAGGCGGGGATCGACCGCACCATCTGGCTGCGGCTGAAACTGATCGCTGATGTGGGCCTGTTGGGGATGCCCAACGCGGGCAAGTCGACCTTTTTGGCCGCAACCTCCAACGCGCGTCCGAAGATTGCGGATTACCCGTTTACCACGCTGCACCCCAATCTGGGCGTTGTCGGCGTCGATAACGTCGAATTTGTTGTAGCCGACATCCCCGGCCTAATCGAAGGCGCGCATGAAGGGCGCGGTATCGGTGACCGGTTTCTGGGTCACGTAGAACGCTGTGCGGTGTTACTGCATCTGGTCGATGGCACATCTGAGACTGTTGCAGACGATTACCGCACGATCATCCACGAACTTGAGGCCTATGGTGGTGAACTGGCTGAAAAGCCCCGCATCACGGTGCTGAACAAGGTCGATGCACTGGACGATGAAGAACGCGATTTGGCCAAGGCTGAGTTGGAAGAAGCCGTCGGCGGCCCCGTCATGACCATGTCTGGCGTGGCGCATTTGGGTGTAACCGAAGTTCTGCGGGCGCTGCGTGCTCAGATCGACGAAAACCGCCTGCGGCAGAAGCCCGCGGAGGAGGCGAAGTCGTGGCAACCCTGACCTCGGCCAAACGTCTGGTGGTCAAGATCGGGTCCGCCTTACTGGTGGATCGGAATACGGGGTTGTTGCGGTCGGACTGGCTGCATTCACTGGCGCAGGACGTGGCATGGCTCAAGGGGCAGGGGACGGATGTCATTCTGGTCTCCTCCGGGTCGATTGCGTTGGGTCGCGGGGTGCTGAACCTGCCGATAGAGGCCTTGCCGCTTGAACAGTCTCAGGCCGCCGCGGCCGTGGGTCAAATCCGTCTGGCCCGCGCTTACGAAGAAGCGTTGACCCCGCACAATATCACCACCGCGCAGGTGCTCGTGACTTTGGAAGACAGCGCCGACCGCCGCCGTTACCTGAACTCACGTGCAACGCTCGAAACGTTATTGAGCCTCGGCGTGGTTCCGATTGTCAATGAAAACGACACAGTTGCGACGGATGAGATCCGTTATGGCGACAATGACCGTCTGGCCGCCCAGATCGCGGTCACCGTTGGTGCGGATCAGTTGATCCTACTGTCGGACGTCGATGGCTTCTATACCGGTAACCCGAACGAAGACGCCTCGGCCACCCGCTATGACGTGATCGACGACATCACGCCTGAGATCGAAGAAATGGCAGGCGATGCCGGGTCGGGTCTTTCCAAGGGCGGCATGAAAACCAAGCTGCTGGCCGCCAAGATGGCCACGGCGGCGGGTTGTGACATGGCGATCACCGAAGGATCGCCCTTGAACCCGTTGAAAACCCTTGAGAACGGCGCGAACTGCACGTGGTTTACCGCCACGTTGGACCCGCATGCAGCACGCAAGCGCTGGATTTCAGCTATGAAACCGCGGGGCGAGATCGTGGTGGATGCTGGCGCGGCACGGGCGCTCGGTAATGGCAAAAGCCTGCTACCCGCGGGCATCGTCGAAGTAACCGGAGATTTCGGCCGAGGTGATCCTGTGGCGATCCTTGACCCGACCTCGCGCCGACTGGCGCAAGGCCTCAGCCGCTATACCGCGCAAGAAGCGGATGCGATCAAGGGGCGCAAGTCCTCGGAAATCGAGGCGACTTTGGGCTATCCGGGCCGGGCCGTTTTGATTCACCGGGACGATTTGGCGCTGTAGACGCGCGATGCTAGAACACCAGAATACCGACCGAAAGGCACATGAGATGAAGGATTTCGACAGCATTCCCACCCTGATGGCCGATCTTGGAAAACGCGCCAAGGCGGCCTCGGCCGATCTGGCCTTTGCCAGCGCCGAACGCAAGCACGCCGCGCTGATTGCCGCAGCGGATGCGGTCTGGGCAAACCGGGCCGACATCATCGAGGCAAACAAGAAAGATCTGGAGTTCGGCCGCGAAAAGGGCCTGAGCCCGGCGATGATGGACCGCCTGATGCTGGACGAATCCCGCGTTCAGAGCATGGTTGACGGTCTGCGCACTGTGGCAGATCAAGCTGATCCGGTTGGCGAAGTTCTGACCGAATGGGACATGCCTTCGGGCCTGAACATCCAGCGCGTGCGCACACCTTTGGGCGTGATCGGTGTGATCTACGAAAGCCGCCCGAACGTGACCGCGGATGCGGGTGCGTTGTGCCTGAAATCCGGCAATGCCGTGATCTTGCGCGGTGGCTCCGAGAGTTTTCACTCCTCAGGCGCGATCCATGCTTGCCTGGTCGAAGGACTGAAGGCCGCATACCTGCCCGAGGATGCAATCCAGCTGATCCCCACCCGCGACCGTGCGGCGGTTCAGGAACTGCTGACCATGACCGACTACGTGGACGTTATCGTACCGCGCGGCGGCAAAGGCCTGGTGGGGCTGGTGCAGCGCGAGGCTCGCGTTCCCGTGTTCGCGCATCTCGAAGGCATTGTTCATATCTATATCGACAAGGCCGCCGAACCGCAGAAAACGCTGGATGTAGTGCTGAACGCCAAGACCCGTCGGACCGGAATTTGTGGCGCGGCAGAGTGTCTGCTGATCCATCAAGACGCCGCCGATACGCTGGGCAGGGATGTGATCGCGGCTCTGCTGGCTGCTGGCGTCGAAGTTCACGCCGAAGGCGCACTGGCTGTGGAAGGCACGATCGCCGCCACCGCTGACGATTGGGGCAAGGAATTCCTCGACAGCATTATTTCCGCCAAACCAGTGGCAGATATCGACGCGGCCATCGCGCATATCCGTCAGTATGGCTCGAACCACACCGACTGCATCATGACCGAGGATGCGGACGCCGCCGCGCGGTTCTTTGAACGGCTCGACAGCGCGATCCTGATGCACAATGCCTCGACTCAATTCGCCGATGGGGGCGAGTTTGGCATGGGCGCCGAGATCGGCATTGCCACCGGAAAGATGCACGCGCGCGGGCCAGTGGGCGCAGCGCAGTTGACCAGCTTCAAGTATCTGGTGCGTGGGAACGGAACGACCCGGTCTTAAAACCGGATCACAATGCGGGTTGAGGTGGTTTCCGCCACAACCCGCCGCCCCATCGACGCAGCGGCCTCGGGAAGCAGGGCAAACTGTACCTGCGCGGGGGTGACCTTATTGGCAAACCGGCCTAGAGGCAGGTTCTTCCACAGATCACTATCCAGATTCAGCTTGTCGGCGGAACCGGTCACCGACCAGGTATCTGAGGCACTGGAAATTGTGACCTCACCGCCAAAGGGCATCGCGCTTTCGCAGCACATCAGTGCCAGAAACGCCAGTTTCACCTGATTGCGCGGCACTGCTTCGATCAGGTGCCAGTTGACGCGTACACGGCCCGCACGTTCAACATCTTTCAGCAGCTCTGACACCTCTGCTCGTCCAAGAGGCTGATCACTGGCCGAGCCGAAGGCGACGCGGAAAAACCGTATCCGCGCCCCGGCGCTGCCGACGCTTCCCGAAATCAGTTCCATCTCGGGGCCCTGGGTGCCGCCAACCATCTCAAGCAACTCCAGCCCGTTGGTGATCGCGCCAATGGGGCTGATCAGATCGTGACAGATCCGGGAACCGATAAGCTCGGCCAGGTTGACTGTGGTGTCGCTCATGCGTACCTCCTGCTGCATCTGCTGCCGGACCTGGAGCCCAGACATGTCAGACCTCAATGCCATTCTTGCACCGGGCATGTATGTCCGCCACCCCGATTTCCCCGACTGGGGCGTTGGACAGGTTCAGTCCAACATCGGAGGCAAGATCACCGTCAACTTTCGCGAGCAGGGGAAAGTGGTAATTGACGGAACACGCATCGCCCTGATGCCGGTCTTTGATCCATGAAACTGGTTTAGGAAAGGTTAACAACGCCGCAAATCCACTCTTGTTGCCATCCCCCCGGAAACTGCGGTATCAGCGCGCAAACAAGATCGGAACTTAAAATGCCGGATGCGGGCCCTTCCTTTACCGTCAAACTCGCCGAAACCGAGGACGAACTGCGCGCGGCGCATCGACTGCGCTACGACGTGTTTGTCCGCGAACTTGGCGGCGGTGGTGAGATGGTCGATCACGAGGCCGGTTTGGAGCGGGACAAGTTCGATCCGTATTTCGATCACATGCTGGCAATCGACAACGTTACCGGCGAAACTATTGGCGTTTACAGACTGTTACCGGGCGAACGTGCAGTAGAACTTGGGCAGTTTTATTCCGAAGACGAATACGATCTGACCGTTCTGAAGCAAAGCGGCCGCAAGTTGTTGGAACTGGGCCGGTCCTGTCTGCATCCCGACTATCGCGGCGGTACGGCAATGTACCACCTGTGGAACGGTTTGGCAGCTTATGTCAACGAGCGCGAGATCGAGGTTCTGTTCGGTGTGGCCAGCTTCCACGGCACGAATGTTCAGGAACTGGCGCAGCCTTTGTCGATGCTGCATCACAACCATCTGGCGCCGCCCGATCTGCGGGTGCGGGCGCAGCCGGACGTGTTCCAATCCATGAATCTCGTGGCACCGGGTGATTTGGATCGCCGCGCGGCGATGGTGCAGGTTCCTGCACTGATCAAAGCCTATCTGCGTCTTGGCGGCTTTGTAGGCGAGGGAGCATTCATCGACCACGCCTTCAACACAACCGACGTGTGCCTGATCCTCGACACCGCGCGTATGAACGAGCGGCAGAAACGCATCTATGGCGGAGCGTAACCCGGTGAACGACGCGCTGTGGAACAGTGAGGACGCACCGGACCCGATTAATCTGGGTCCGATGGGTTGGGTTCTGGTCATCCTGCGCGGGGTGCCTTTGGCGCTTTTGGTGTTTGGTGGTCTGATCATTCTTCTGGCTATTCGTTTGGTCGAACTCCCATTGTTCGGCGTGCGCCGTCCGATCACGCCGTTCATCGCGCAATTTGTCAGCCGCAATGCGTTCCGGATACTCGGGATGAGGTTTCTAACCTCGGGCGAGTTGATGCGGCAACGCGGGGCTGTGGTTGCGAACCATACGTCCTGGCTGGACATCTTTGCACTGAACGCGCGGAAACGGGTTTATTTCGTGTCCAAGGCCGAAGTTGCGAAATGGCCCGGGATCGGCTGGCTGGCCCGCGCGACTGGCACTGTGTTCATCGAGCGGGACCGAAAGAAAGCCAAAGAGCAGACAAAAGTGTTCGAAACCCGCCTTAAAGCCGGCCACAAACTGCTGTTCTTCCCCGAAGGAACATCGACCGATGGCCTGCGGGTTTTGCCATTCAAAACAACGCTCTTTGCCGCGTTCTTCGCGGAAGAACTGCGGGACTTCATGTATGTTCAGCCGGTCTCGGTGATCTTTCACGCGCCCAAAGGACAACCGGATCGGTTCTATGGCTGGTGGGGTGACATGGAATTCGGGCCGCATCTGCTCAAGACACTCGGTGCACGCAAGCAGGGTTATGTCGAACTGATCTATCATGCCCCGGCCAAGGTCAGTGACTTTGAAAACCGCAAGGCGTTGGCTGCTCATTGCGAAGAGGCCGTGCGTCACGCGCACAGCTTGGCGCGGCTTGAAAAATAAGGGCGATTGGCCCTTGCACTGCATCCAAACCTGCCGTATACGCGCGCCATTCAAACCCGCAGGCGGGGTTTGGCCTTTTTGAGGGAGACATCCTCATCAAGACCGCCGGTTGGAGCATCCGCTTCTTTCACCCCCGCCAAGGCGTAAACCGGAAAAGGAAAATAGCATGGCTCTTCCCGAGTTCACCATGCGTCAGCTGCTGGAAGCTGGCGTTCACTTTGGTCACCAGACACAGCGTTGGAATCCCCGCATGGGCCCGTTCATCTACGGCTCGCGCAACGGCATCCACATCATGGACCTGACCCAGACCGTTCCGATGCTGGACCAGGCTCTGCAGGCCGTTCGTGACACCGTTGCAAAAGGTGGCCGCGTTCTGTTCGTTGGTACCAAGCGTCAGGCCGCTGGCCCGATCGCAGACGCTGCTGAAAAGTCGGCTCAGTACTACATGAACCACCGCTGGCTGGGCGGCACTCTGACCAACTGGAAAACCGTTTCCCAGTCGATCAACCGTCTGAACCAGATCGACGAAGCCATGGAATCGGGCGCCGAAGGCCTGACCAAGAAAGAGCGTCTGGGCATGGAGCGTGACCAGGCCAAGCTGCAGGCTTCGCTGGGCGGTATCCGCGAGATGGGCGGCGTTCCGGATCTGCTGTTCGTCATCGACGTCAAAAAAGAAGCACTGGCCATCGCCGAAGCCAACAAGCTGGGTATCCCGGTTGTGGCTGTTGTCGACACCAACTGCTCGCCCGACGGCGTTGACTACATCATCCCCGGCAACGACGATGCAGCTCGCGCAATCGCTCTGTACTGCGATCTGGCCGCACGTGCCGCTCTGGACGGTATGACCGCTCAGCTGGGTGCTGCAGGCGTTGACCTGGGCGAGTTCGAAGAAGCTCCGGTTGAAGAAGCCGTTGCAGAAGAAGCCGCCGAAGCAGAAGCACCTGCCGAAGCGTAAGCTGCCCGTCACGTAAATGACATATGGGGCAGGGTATGACCTGCCCCAATTCCGTTTGAATTGAGGAGAGCCAAAAGATGGCAATCACAGCAGCAATGGTGAAAGAACTGCGCGACCAGACCGGCGCAGGCATGATGGACGCGAAAAAAGCGCTGACCGAAACCGGCGGCAACATGGACGAAGCCGTTGACTGGCTGCGCACCAAAGGCCTGGCCAAAGCGGCCAAGAAATCGGGCCGTACCGCAGCAGAAGGTCTGGTTGCTGTTCACGTAAACGGTGGCAACGGTGTTGCTGTCGAAGTGAACTCGGAAACCGACTTCGTTGCAAAAAACGCCGAATTCCAGGAAATGGTCGGCAAGATCGCATATGCTGCTGAAGGCGTCGACAATGTCGAAGCGCTGCTGGCTGCTGATCTGGGCGGCAAATCGGTTGCGGACACCCTGACCGACAAGATCGCCACCATTGGTGAAAACATGTCGGTACGCCGCATGGCCAAGCTGTCGGGCGACACCGTTGTGTCCTACGTCCACAACGCAGCCACCAACGGCATGGGCAAAATCGGCGTTCTGGTTGCTCTGACCGGTGGCGACGAAGCGATCGGCAAGCAGGTTGCGATGCACATCGCAGCTGTGAACCCGGCGGCTCTGTCCGAAGCGGACATGGACCCGGCTGTTGTTGAGAAAGAAAAGCAGGTTCAGATGGACATCGCCCGCGAATCCGGCAAGCCGGAGCAGGTGATCGAAAAGATGATCGAAGGCCGCATGAAGAAATTCGTCGCCGAATCGACTCTGCTGAACCAGTCCTTCGTTGTGAACCCTGACCTGACCGTTGAAGCAGCGGCCAAAGAAGCGGGCGCAACCATCACCGGCTTCATCCGTCTGGAAGTTGGCGAAGGCATCGTGGTCGAAAAAGAAGACTTCGCAGCCGAAGTTGCCAAGGCCGCTCAGGGCTAAGGACTATCTCCGGACCTCGCAAGAGGTCCGGAGACTCATATGTCGAAACCGGTTGCGCCAAACGCGACCGGTTTTTTTGTCGTTCGGAAATAAAAAAAGACGCCGAAGCGTCTTGGTTTTCATGGATTTGATTGAGGGGCCCCGCATGATGGGGATGGTCGAGGCCCCCCAAAATTCCGGCAATTCGACGCGGACAAATAAGCGCCTTCTTGTCAGAGCGGCTGGAGAGCCCTGTTATTGCAAAGATCCAACCAAATGTTCCCTGGCTAAAGCCACCACTCACGGAACAATCTCACTTTGCAACTCCGCCTCAGGAATGGAAAGTCATGATTTCCTTACCTAGGGTAAATTGACGCAATTTGGCGTCAATTTTTTAGGGCTCTAGGCCTCCATTACGAACATCTGATTCTGCAGAGATGCCTTCAAAACAGCCTGTGCCGTGGTTTCGACGGACAGCGCTTCGCGCGCCAGACGCAGGTGTTTTTCGACTGTTGCCGAAGTCAGCCCCATCAGCAGCGCAATGTCCTGCGTGGTCTTACCATCTCCGACCCATTGCAACGCCTCGCGCTGACGTTTGGTCAGAGCTCGGTTGGGGGCGTTGTAGGGCAGGGTAAGGATTTTCAGATGCGCAACATTGTTCATCAGCAGGATGTCATCGCCGTGCTCGGCCCACATCGCGTCCACTTCGGCTTGACTGGCCGCGTCGCCGGCCGACAAGGAAATCGCCCCTTTCGACCGCATCGAGACCGAGGTGAAACTGACCGTGTACCCGAAGGACACACCCTGCGACCTGTTGAACTCAAGTACGTCCAGTTCTTTCGCCGTCAGCTTTCCATTGGCCACCATGTCCTGCGCAATATTCCAACTGGCCGCGCCTTCATTGTGCAGCGCCCATTTCAACATCGGAGCGTGGAAGTACATCCCATCGCGCAAAAACCCGTCCATATAGGGCTTTTCATGATTGGTCAGGATCACAAAATCCTCGGGGTCGCCCAGCGACGTTTCCGTGCGGTACTGGGTGTAGCCATAAATCAGGCGATCGAACCCGAACCGTGCCATCTGGCGACAATGGGCATCCCAGAGCTCTTCCAGAGTTTTGGTATAGCTGAGAAAGTGCAGGTATTCGCTCAGCGTCATGCAGACGGCCCGCTTTTCAGATGTGCGGCTAGTGCATCCAGCGCCAGAACATATCCCTGCGCGCCAAAGCCGCAAATCTGGCCGATGGCAACCTTTGAGATATAGGACACGTGCCGGAACGCCTCGCGCGCATGGATGTTGGACAGATGCACCTCGATCACTGGAAGTTCGACCGAGGCGATCGCATCCATCAGGGCGATAGAGGTGTGGGTATAGGCGCCAGCGTTAAGAATGATGCCGTCCTGATCCCCCTTTGCCTCATGAATGGCGTCAATCAGCGCCCCTTCGTGGTTGGACTGAAAGCACGACACGTCAACCCCGATGGAAGATCCATGGCTCAGGCACAGTTCCTCAACCATTTCCAATGTGGTGCTGCCATAAACCTCGGGCTGCCTAGTTCCCAGCAGGTTCAGGTTCGGGCCGTTTAGAATCAGAGCTTTGTGCATTATTTCACTGTTCCCATTACAGGTTCATAGACGCGAAACGGTGCCAATGTCCACCAGTCAGCGCGCGCATAGGGCGAGTGAGGGAAGTTACGTCACTCACCTTCGGCGTGAGCCGGCATTGTCACTACCGTCTTCCCAAGCGCGGAACGGCTTGTCATATGCGTCAACGCCTCGGAAGCGCGGTCCAACGGATACCGTGCATTGATCTTTGGTTTGATCTTAGCTTCGCTGTATAACCTAAACAAATCCCTCACATTTTCTGAATGTCCAACCGGGTCGCGCATCACGGAAGCGCCCCAGAACACGCCCATAATCTGGCACCCTTTGAGCAGCGGCAAGTTCAGCGGGATTTTGGGAATGCCTGCCGGAAAGCCCACCACCAGAAAACGCCCGTTCCAGGCCATAGCTCGCAGCGCGGGTTCGGCATAGTCTCCTCCGACCGCGTCATAGACGACATTTACTCCTAGTGGCGCGGACAAGTCCTTGATTTCAGAGGTGAAATTCTTCTGAGACTCTTTATCCATGTCATGCGCATACAGAACCGTTTCGTCCGCCCCCAGGCTCCGGCAAAAATCCGCCTTGTCCTGCGAGGATACGGCAGCAATCACCCGCGCACCCATGGCCTTGCCCAGCTCGATCGCAGCGGACCCTACGCCGCCCGCGGCGCCCAGCACGAGCAACGTCTCGTCGGGCTGCAGATCGGCGCGGTCCTTCAGGGCGTGATAGGAGGTGCCGTAGGTGAAAATGAAACAGGCCGCGTCTTCGAACGGCATCGAGTCAGGGAACTTGACGGCAGTGGCCGACGGGATCGTCAGATGCGTGGCGAACCCGCCATGCCCGGTCAGTGCCAGAACACGGTCACCGATTTCGAACCCGCTAACGCCTTCTCCGACGGCTAGCACTTCCCCTGCAATTTCACCGCCCGGTGCAAAAGGACGGGGCGGTCTGATCTGATAACGGTCCTGAATGATCAACGTGTCCGGGAAATTTACACCGGCTGCCCTGATTCCGATCAGCAACTCACCCCGTCCGGGTGATGGATCGGGGAGGGTGGTCAATTCCAATGTATCCGGCCCGCCCGGCGCGACGCTGAGTAAAGCTTGCATATCAGACCCGTTATCCTTGTTATTCAGTAGATAAGAGCTTTGGCGCAGCAACAGGTCTTGTCAAGAAACCTCCTGTTTCGCTCATCGACGTCCATCCCGGGGAAGAACCCGGCACAGAACCACAGGAGCAGACCATGACCCCTGAAACGCTTTTTTCATTGCAGGGCAAGACTGCGCTTGTCACCGGTGGAGCAACCGGGATCGGTCGCATGGCTGCTGAGGCTCTGGTGCGGGCCGGCGCGCGCGTTCTGATCGCCTCTCGCAAAGCCGACGCCTGCATTGCTGTCGCAGAGAAACTGAATGCACTGAACGCTCCCGGTCAGGCCGACGGGTTCGGCGGCGATGTCGCCACCAAAGAAGGCATTGAGGCACTGGCTTCCGAGGTCCAAAACCGCACGGACCAACTTGATATCCTTATGAATAACGCAGGCGTAAGCTGGGGAGCGCCGATGGGTCAATTTCCCCATGAAGCCTGGGAAAAGATCATGTCGGTCAATGTCGCGGGCCTGTTTGACCTCACCCAAAAGCTGCTGCCAATGCTGATGAAATCCGGCTCAGTCGACGATCCCGCGCGGGTGATCAACGTGGGGTCGGTTATGGGAGAGGTACCGATGGGCGACGGGGCCTACAGCTACTCAGCGTCAAAGGCCGCCGTTCTGCATCTGACCAAGATAATGGCCAAGGAGTTCTCGCCATACCACATCACGGTCAATGCGCTGGCACCGGGGCCTTTTGTCTCACGCATGACCGCCTTTGCCACAGGCGACGAGGAGACACGGGAAAAAGTCGGCAAATCCGTCCCCTTGGGCCGCGTGGGGCGTGAAGAGGATATCGCCGGCTGCATGTTGTTTCTGTGCGGGCGCGGCGGCAGCTATGTGACCGGCGCGGTGATCCCGGTGTCCGGCGGCATCAATGTGGTGACGGCAGGCAATATCTTTGCCGAAGCGTTGTAAGCTGAGACACGGAGGATCAGAATGAGCAGCACGCACTTGGACATCGCAGCCGTCGACGCCTATCTCAGCGCCCATCTTCCGGGGTATAAAGGTCCGCTGGAGGCTACCAAGTTTGCGGTCGGTCAGTCCAACCCGACCTTTCTGCTGCAAACCCCTGAGAAAGCGTATGTTTTGCGACGCAAACCTCCGGGGGTATTGTTGAAATCCGCCCACGCAGTGGATCGCGAATTCCGCGTGCAGGCCGCTCTGGCTGACAGTTCGGTGCCAGTCCCGCGGATGTATTTGCTATGTCAGGATGACAGCGTCATCGGGTCCGATTTTTACGTCATGGAGCATCTGGACGGACGCATCTTTCTGGACCCCACTATGAAAGGTGAAAGCAAAGAAACGCGCACCGCCGTTCTGACTGAGATGAACCGAGTTCTGGCCGCGCTGCACATGGTCGATATCGAGGCGGTCGGGCTGTCCGACTATGGTCCGCCGGGAAACTACTTCGAACGCCAGATTGCGCGCTGGATCAAGCAATACCGCGCTTCGGAAACCTCGGACATCCCTGAGATGAACGCGCTGATCGAAGCGCTTGAACATGCAGTGCCCGAGGATGACGGCCAAAGGACGCTGGTGCATGGGGACTATCGTATCGACAACCTGATGTTCGAGAAACAGGGAACCCGGTGTATCGGCGTTCTGGATTGGGAGCTGTCGACCATCGGGCACCCTTACGCGGACTTGGCGGCAGTGATCATGCAGTGGCGGATGCCGCCCGGTACCGAGGGCCGGGGTCTGGCAGGCATTGACCGCGACGATCTAGGGCTGCCCTCGGATCAGGCCTTTATCGAACAGTACTGCCAACGTCGCGGTCTGTCCGGCATCGACAATTTCGGCTTCTATCTGGCATTCAACTTCTTCCGAATGGCGGGAATTCTGCAGGGTGTCTACAAACGCGCGCAGGACGGCAACGCATCGGACCCGAAGCGGGCCTTGGTTCTTGGCTCCTATGTCCCGATGTTTGCGCAACACGGGTTGGCCGCACTAAAGGCTTAGGGTCCCTTTGAAAGCTCCAGTTCCAGATTTCCCAGACTGTTCTTGCCAAAGAACATTTCAGGACCCACGAACATGCTGGGAACACCAAACACGCCGCGCTTTACGGCAGCCTTGGTCTGTTCCTTGAGCTGCTGCTTGGCCTCGACGCTGGTCATCGCATCGCGGATTTTGCGCACCGGCAGGTCGCTTTCCTGCAGAATCTCAGTAAGAACTCCGATCTCATCGACCTTTTGACCATGCACCCAAATGGCGTCAAAAATGGCGTTAATGTATTTGTCTTCCCAGGGTTTTCCCGACGCGAACACCGCCCCGCGCATGGCAAATTTGGTGTTGACCGGAAAGTGCGGGCTCATGTGAAAACTCAAGCCCCGGGCGCGTGCGAACCGGTGCAGATCATGGGTCAGGTATGCCGTTTTCTGGCGATTTTCCGAGAAGGCCTGAAACGGGTTCTGGTTATTCGTGGCCTTGAAAACCGCGGCCAGCAAAACCGGCACATGGCCCACCTTGGCGCGGTATTTGTCGGCAAGTGCGGGCAGGGCCTTGTAGGCGAGAAAAGCATTCGGGCTACAGAAGTCGTACACAAATTCAATATGTTGCGTCATATTTCTCCTCCAAAAAGGTTGGGTGGTGAAATGTCTCCAACTCGTAACCAGCGAATCCGCTGCCTGCCCAGTGTAGCAGCCCAATGGCTCAAACGTATCATTCTGGACGAATTCCCTGTCAATTCAGCGTGTAAGACCGCAAGATCGCGGCCATGAGACAGAGGGCAAACAACAAATGACAGCGTTCGACTCCAAGCGCCTGAGCCGTATCACTGACTGGATGCAACGCTATGTCGATGAACGGAAATATGCGGGCAGTTCCTTGCTGGTGAAGCACAAAGGAACCGAGGTGTTTTTCAACGCCTGCGGGCAAAGGAGCGTGGAAAACGATCAACCATTTCAGCGCGATACGGTCGCCCGCATCTATTCGATGACCAAGCCCGTGACCACTGTCGCACTGATGATGCTTGCCGAGCGTGGGCTATTTCATCTGGACGCACAACTGTCGGATTTTCTACCAGAATTTCGCAATATGCACGCCTTGATCCCGGGTGCAGAGCGAATAGACCAGACCGAGGATACTCCGACACCGACGCTGCATCAATTGCTGACCCACACAAGCGGCTTCAGCTATCCGTTCAACCCCGGAGTGCTGCCCAAGGCGATGGATGAACAGGACCTGATGTTCAAGCCAAATCAAGGACTTCTGGCGGATCGCGTGACCGATCTGGCCGCCCTTCCACTGGCGTTTCAGCCAGGTTGCCGCTGGGAATATTCCGTCGGCATAGATGTTCTGGGCCGCGTGATCGAGGTGGTCTCGGGCCAAACGCTGGATCAGTTCTTCGCGCAGGAAATACTGGGGCCGTTGGGGATGCAGGATACCGGGTTTCGGGTATCACCTAGGGCAGGGGATCGGTTCGCCTCACTCTACACACCGCTGGTCGGGGACGCGATGGCGCTGAATTCGGCTGAAACCGGCGGTGAGACCCTGCGGCTTGTCGATCAAGCCGGAGATTCGCCGTTTGTACACACCAGCACGTTTTCAGGCGGCGGTGGCTTGGTTGGCACAATCGACGACTATTCCCGCTTTGCCGAAATGCTGCGGAACCGGGGGCAGGGCAACGGGCACCGTCTGTTGGGACCCAAAACCGTGGATTACATGCTGCGCAATCACTTACCGGGCGATATTGCCTCTATGGGACCGCAGAGTTTTGCCGAACAGCCCATGGAAGGCACCGGTTTTGGCCTTGGGGGCGCGGTGGTACTGAATCCTGGCAGAACCCGGGTTCCAAGCTCGGTTGGAGATTTCAGCTGGGGCGGCATGGCCTCGACCTTTTTCTGGATCGACCGGGTGAACGATCTGACAACCGTCTTCTTCACGCAGCTGTCGCCATCCAGTTCCTATCCATCACGGGCAGAGCTTAAAGCACTTGTCCTCGGGGCAATGATTGAATGACCTTTCCGGCGCTGATACCCATGCCCAAGATGACCAACCGGAGACCTTAGCATGACCGAGGCAGAAAGCATCCTTCTGGACCTTTTGAACATCGAAAGGCTTGAGGTCGACCTGTTTCGCGGCACCGGTTCCGGCGGTGAGACGCCGACTCGAATCTTTGGCGGACAGGTTATTGCGCAGGCACTGGCCGCCGCTTACCGCACGGTCGAAGATCGGTTGTGCCATTCTCTGCACGCTTACTTCATTCGCGCAGGCGACCCATCCATTCCTGTTATTTATCAAGTTGATAGAGCACGAGATGGAGGTTCAATGACCACACGGCGCGTGGTCGCGATCCAGAACGGTAAACAAATCCTCAACATGTCGGCCTCGTTCCACGTTCAGGACGAAGGGTGGAGCCACCAACACGCCATGCCGCAGACCGAGGCCCCGGAAAACTACCCGGAACGATCCGAGTTGCGGCAGAGATACGTTGATCAGGTACCCGAAAAACTGCGCGGAGAGCTGTTGCGCGAACGTCCAATCCAGGTGCGTGAAGTAAACCACCTGAATCCCTTTAGCCCCGAAAAGTCTGACGATCACAATCAGATCTGGTTCCGCATGGGCGCCGCCGCGGGAGCCGATCCGGTAACTCAGCATCTTCTTTTGGCTTACGCGTCAGACATGTACCTGATGACATCAGGATTGCGGCCGCATGGGCTGAGTTTGTTCAGTAGTGAGGTCAATTTTGCCAGTCTGGATCACGCGTTGTGGTTCCACGCCCCGGTTCACTTTGAAAATTGGCATATTTACGCGATGGAGTCGCCATGGAGCGGGCAGGGACGCAACTTCAACCGCGGCTCCATTTACGCACAGGACGGCACCCTGGTCGCCTCGGTCGCACAGGAAGGCCTGATGCGTAAAGCGCGCAAAAAGCCTTAGCTGTCTTCGATAAACTGCTGATTTAACTTACGCATACCGCCAAGCCAACGATCGTAATCTCCGGCTTTGTGGCGGATGTAATCCAAAACCTGAGGATGCGGTAGCACCAGAAACTGCTCGGAACGGATGGCCTCGACACAAGCCTGAGCCACGTCTTCAGGTTCCAACATGCCATCAATCGACGCGACCGAAACCTCGTGGCCACGCGTCATTTCTGACCGAACGGCTTGCGGACACAGAACCGACACACGCAGGCCTTTGTGTCCGTAGGTCAAAGACAACCACTCGGCAAAACCAACGGCCGCGTGTTTCGTCACGCCATACGGCGCGGCGCCGGGCTGGTTCAACAATCCTGCAGCCGAGGCCGTGATCATGATGTAGCCGCTGCCACGCGCCATCATCCGCGGCACCAAGTGGCGCGCGGCCCAGACATGGGACATCACATTGATCTTCCAGATCCGGTCCCAATCCTCGTCAGGAACATCTGGGCCGCCAAGGGTGAGAATACCAGCGTTCGCACAGAACAGATCAATCGGACCAATCGTATCCTCGACGGTCTCAATCAACGTTTTGATGTCAACTTCGCGCGAAACATCGCAAACCAGCGCGTGACCACCAATGTCCTTGGCCACGCTCTGAACACCGTCTTCGTCAATATCCGCGCAAATGACATTGGCACCATCACGGGCGAACCGTTCAGCCAGACCTTTGCCGATACCCTGAGCGGCTCCGGTGACAACCACAGTTTTTCCGCTCAGTTCCATGTCTCAATCCCGAATGCTGGTTCGGGTTCGTACGGTAACTTGTTTGATTTGTTGTGCAATCTGGTATTTGGCATCAATATTTTTTTACCATAATACCAATTACACGACATCCTCAATAGAACGCCTGTAGCCCAGTCTGTGCCCGCCCAAGGATCAGCGCGTGTACATCATGCGTGCCTTCATAGGTGTTCACCGTCTCGAGGTTGACCATGTGTCGAATGACCTGGAATTCCAACGAGATACCGTTGCCACCGTGCATGTCACGCGCCATCCGCGCGATATCCAGCGCCTTGCCGCAATTGTTGCGTTTGACGATCGAGATCATTTCGGGCGCGGCTTCGGCCTGATCCATCAGGCGGCCAACGCGCAGGCTCGCTTGCAGCGCCAAGGCGATCTCGGTCTGCATGTCCGCCAACTTTCGCTGATACAACTGCGTTTGCGCCAGCGGTCGATTGAACTGTTTCCGATCCAGACCGTATTGACGCGCGGCGTGCCAACAGGATTCGGCGGCCCCCATAACACCCCAGCTGATGCCATACCGCGCGCGGTTCAAGCAGCCGAACGGACCCTTGAGGCCTTGGACATTCGGCAACAGCGCGCTTTCGTCGACCTCAACACCGTCCAGAACAATCTCGCCGGTGATCGAGGCGCGCAGGCTCAGTTTGTTCTGAATTTTCGGTGCGCTCAGACCTTTGAGGCCCTTATCCAGAACAAAGCCGCGGATTTTCCCTTCATGAGCATCGGACTTGGCCCAAACCACAAACACATCCGCAATCGGCGCGTTCGAGATCCACATTTTGCTACCGGTCAGACGATAACCACCGTCAATCTTCTCGGCCTTTGTTTTCATGCCGGCCGGATCCGAGCCTGCATCCGCTTCGGTCAGACCGAAACAGCCAATCCATTCACCGCTGGCCAGTTTTGGCAGGTATTTCCGGCGCTGTTCCTCGCTGCCATAGGCATAGATCGGATACATCACCAGCGAGCTTTGCACCGACATCATCGAGCGGTAGCCTGAATCCACACGCTCGACCTCACGCGCGACCAGACCGTAGGAGACATACCCAGCCCCAAGGCCGCCGTATTCCTCGGGGATCGTGGTGCCTAACAGGCCCATGTCGCCCATCTCGCGGAAAATCTCGGGGTCGGTTTCTTCGTTCTGGAACGCCTCAGTCACGCGCGGCTGCAGCTTTTCCTGCGCGTAAGCCTGCGCGCTGGCCGCGATCATGCGTTCGTCTTCGTTCAACTGATCGGACAGACGAAACGGGTCATCCCATGCAAACTTGCCCATGTCGGGCGCGTCTTTGGCTCGCAATGCGGGCTTGGTGTTTGGGGCGTTCATGGTGCTTCTCCGCTTAGTCAGCTTCGACGCAACCTAACCCGGCCCCTGACCAAAAGACAGTAAGAGTTTTGCATCTGACCATGAGCAAAACTCATACCCCTGCCCCGGGTTTTACCCCAGCGCGTATCCGGCGCCACGGACCGTGCGCACCGGGTCTTCACCGCCATGTTGCGTCAGCGCCTTGCGCAGGCGGCCGATATGGACATCGACGGTGCGCGTATCGACATAAATATCGCGGCCCCAGACCCGGTCCAGCAGTTGCTCACGGCTCCAGACACGGCCCGGTTTTTCCATGAAAGTGCTCAGCAGGCGGAACTCGGTTGGACCCAGTTTCAAAGGCTTGCTGTCACGGCTGACCTTATGTGTCTCGGAATCCAAGACGATGTCGTCAAATTCCAGCCGCAAACCAACGGTTGCCGGACGCACGCGGCGCAGCTGGGTACGCACCCGCGCCATCAGCTCAACCACCGAATACGGCTTGACCACATAGTCATCCGCGCCGGTTTCCAGACCACGCACCTTGTCGACCTCTTCGGTGCGGGCCGACAGCATGATGATCGGGATCGACCGCGTATCCGGGCGGGATTTTAGGCGGCGGCAGACCTCGATGCCGCTGAGGTTCGGCATCATCCAGTCCAGCACGATGATGTCCGGGTGTTCCTCATCGACCAACAGCATGGCTTCGTCGCCGCTGGCGGCCTTGGACACGCGGAAACCTTCAGCTTCGAGGTTATAGGCAAGCACTTCACGCTGTGCCGGTTCATCCTCGACAACCAGTACGGTCGGTTGATCAGCGGACATTCGTCAAACTCCTAAGCGGATTGCGAGGTTATATCAGCTTTCGGGCGTGCCTCGGTCGGGCGTTCCCCGGTCACGAGATAGACAACCTGCTCAGCAATTGCGGTCACGTGATCGCCCATACGCTCGATGTTCTTGGCGATGAAATGCAGGTGCATACAGGACGAGATGTTGCGCGGATCCTCGGCCATGAAGGTCAGAAACTCGCGGAACAGGCCGTTGTACATCTGGTCCACTTCCTCGTCGCGATTGATGACATCGGTGGCCAGTTCGGCATCGCGTTGAATATAGGCGTCCAGCGCATCGCGCAGCATCCGTTCAACCTCGCGCGCCATGCGGCGCAGAGCGGCGGCGCTACCGTTGATCTCACCTGCATTGACCAGAACCGTGGTCCGCTTGGCGATGTTCTTCGAATAGTCACCAATGCGTTCGAGGTTACCGGACACTTTGAGCACCGACAAAACCAAACGCAGATCACTGGCTGTCGGCGCCCGCAACGCAATCAGGCGCGCGGTTTCTTCGTCGATCAACTCTTCCAAAGCGTCGATGGCCTTGTCACCCTGACGGACCTGCTGGGCCAGCTCTTCATCGCGGGTTTCCAAAGAACGGGCTGCGCCCATAATAGCGGCTTCGACCAGCCCGCCCATCTTCATGATATGGGCTTGAATCGCCTCGAGATCGCGGTCGAAAGCAGATGCAATATGTTGTTCGGTCATATCTGAATACCTGTGCTCAGCCGATCCGGCCGGTGATGTAGCTTTCGGTGCGGGGATCTTCGGGGTTGGTGAAGATCTGACCCGTCTCGCCGAATTCGACGAGGTTGCCGAGGTGGAAGAACGCGGTTTTCTGACTGACCCGCGCGGCCTGTTGCATCGAGTGGGTCACGATCACCACCGAATAACGCGAGCGCAGTTCGTCGATCAGTTCCTCGACCTGAGCGGTTGCAATCGGGTCCAGGGCCGAGCACGGCTCGTCCATCAACAGAACTTCGGGTTCGGTCGCAACGGCGCGCGCGATGCACAGGCGCTGCTGCTGACCACCGGACAGGCCGGTGCCGGGGGCATCCAGACGGTCCTTGACCTCATCCCAGATCGCACCGCGACGCAGGGACTTCTCAACAATTTCATCCAGTTCTGCCTTGTTCTTGGCAAGCCCGTGGATGCGCGGACCATATGCTACGTTGTCATAGATCGATTTGGGGAACGGGTTCGGTTTCTGGAACACCATGCCCACCTTGGCGCGCAGCTGCACCGGGTCGACGCGCTTGTCATATATGTCTTCGCCGTCCAGCAGGATATCGCCCTCGACCCGGCAGATGTCGATGGTGTCGTTCATCCGGTTCAGACAACGCAGGAACGTGGACTTGCCACAGCCCGACGGGCCGATGAAGGCAGTCACGGTCTTGTCTTCGATCTGAACATCCACGTCTTTGATGGCATGGGTGTCACCGTAGTAGACCTGAACCTTGTTCGCGGCGATCTTGATGTCTTTGGAGTCCACGGTTCTCTCCACTCGTGTCATGTCGTTCATCATAGGCCCCTCTTACCAGCGGCGTTCAAAGCGGCGGCGTAGGATAACCGCGATGGTGTTCATTGTCACAAGGAAGATCAACAGGATGATGATGCCCCCCCATGCGCGTTCGTAAAAGGCCGGGTCGGCGCGTTTGGACCATTCGTAGATCTGCGCCGGCATGGCCGAGTTCGGTGACAAGAAGCCAGCGACTATGCCGTCCGGCGGGTTCGAGGCGATAAAGCCCACCATCCCGATCAGCAGCAGCGGTGCGGTTTCCCCCAGCGCCTGTGCCAGACCAATGATGGTGCCGGTCAGGATGCCGGGCGCGGCCAGCGGCAGGACATGGTGGAACACCGCCTGCATTTTTGAGGCCCCTACCCCAAGCGCCGCATCACGGATCGACGGCGGTACCGCTTTCAGCGAGGCGCGGGTCGAGATGATGATCGTTGGGAGTGTCATCAGCGTCAGTACCAGACCACCCACCAGCGGCGCCGAGGTCGGCAGATGCATGTAGTTGATGAACACGGCCAGGCCCAAGATACCAAACACGATGGACGGAACTGCGGCCAGGTTCGAAATATTGACCTCGATGATATCCGTCAGTCGGTTCTGCGGCGCGAATTCCTCAAGATAGATTGAGGCCGCAACGCCAATGGGCAGCGCCAGCGCCAGCACGACAAACATCATGAACAGCGAGCCCAACATCGATACGCCGATCCCGGCAGCTTCGGGCCGCTGGTCGGACGCGTCGGAACCGAAGATGAAGTCGGGGTTGAAGGCCTTGTACAGGATACCCGCATCTCGCAGTTGATCTACGAAATCAAGCTGTTCGACCGAGATGCTCTTGTCATTGGCAATGGACTCGCGGGTCACGCGGCCTTTCATATAGCCATCGACTCGGCTGTTGACCAAAAAGCGGAAGCTGACGGTTTTGCCGATCTCATCGGGGTTCGAGATGACATAGTTCCGCAGCTCGGCCTGAGCGGCCTTGGACAGGATCTTGCCCATGTCCTTGGGCGACAGGTCCGTCTGGATGCCCAGCTTTGCAACCTCTGCCTCAAGAGCCGACGCAATCAGAGGCGCATAACCAAAGGTCGATACCTTCTTGATGTCTTCGATATTGCGGTTGCCCTTCTTGTCCAGCTTGTCTTCTTTCAGCTCGACATTCAGCTCAAGAAAGCTCTGTTGGAACGCGCCCGTACCGGCGGTGACGATGTTGGTCACCAGAACAACCAGCATCAGAAGACCGATACCGATCGCCGCGATGCCGTACAGTTTGAAGCGGCCTTCCGCAGCATTCCGGCGTTTGGTGCGCGCATCCTTTTCGAACAGCGACCCGCCTTTCGGCTTCGCAGCAGGAGCAGCGCCAGAGTTTTGGGAAATATCGGTCATTCGTACTGCTCCCGGTATTTGCGTACGATGTAGAGGGCAAAGATGTTCAGCCCCAGCGTGATGATGAACAAGGTCAGACCCAGCGCAAAGGCTACCAGCGTTTCGGGGCTGGCAAAGTCGGTGTCGCCGGTCAACTGGCTGACGATCCGGGTGGTGATAGTGGTCATCGCCTCGAATGGGTTGCCCGAGAATTTGGCGATTGCACCGGCGGCCATCACCACGATCATCGTCTCACCGATGGCACGGCTCGCGGCCAGAAGGATGGCGCCCACGATCCCCGGCAGTGCGGCGGGCAGAATCACCTGACGCACGGTCTCGGATTTAGTCGCGCCCAGCCCCAGAGAGCCATCACGCATCGACTGAGGTACGGCGTTGATGATGTCGTCCGACAGAGACGACACGAACGGGATCAGCATGATGCCCATGACCAGACCGGCCGTCAGAACCGCGTTGGAACTCGACATCCAACCCAGTCCCAAAGCTCCTCCGTCACCGAACAGAGAGACCAGCGCCGGGCCAACTGTCAGCAGGGCAAACAGACCGTAGACGATGGTCGGAATGCCCGCGAGGATCTCAAGCAGCGGCTTGGCAATCGCACGGGTCGCACCCGAGGCATATTCCGAAAGGTAAATCGCGGCGAACAGGCCGATTGGCACGGCCACCAGCAGCGCGATCAGAGAGATATAGAGCGTGCCCCACAGCAGCGGCAGGATCGATAGCTCACTGCCTCCGCGAAAGTTCGGAGCCCAGGTGCTGCCGAAGAAAAAGTCCTTCCACGAATGCAGCTGGAAGAAGTTCATGGTTTCGAACAGCATCGACAACACGATGCCAACCGTGGTCAGAATCGCAATCGACGCGGCCAGCAGCAGCAGGGCCAGAACACCCTGCTCGACCACGTTGCGCGCGCGGAATTCCTTGTGCGTCCGCACATAGGCAAATGCTGCGCCTATCAGAGCCAGCGCCAGCACGATAACTTGCATCGCCACTGACCCGGTCCCGGTCATGCTGCGGTATTTCTGCGCCGCAACCAGAATGGGCTGGGTGACGTCCTGCGTCAGAACCTGACCCGCGTCTTTCAGAGCCGACGTCAGCGCGTCAATATCCGCGTTCGCGTCCTGAGCCTGGGCCTCGGTCAATGCTCCGGTGGCCACGGCGCCGTTCAGGCCGTTAGCAACGCGGCGCACTTCACTCATGATCAGGCCGCGATCCGATCCTTCGGGAATCGCCGTATCAGGGATGAGGCCGGACACCGTGCTGTTCACGATCATCGGCTGTACCAGAAGCCAAACAATCAGTACGCCCAAAGCCGGAACAAGCGCCGACAAGGCAACATTGTAGCCATAGTAGGACGGCAGAGAGTGCAGTTCGCGTGTGTCACCACCCGCGCTTGCCAGTGCACGGGACCGACCCGTGAAATATCCGATCACTGCCAGCGCAAGCAGGATAAGCAACAGCCAGGATAACGCCATGATAACTCCGTGAGGATGGCAGAGATGGAGTCAAAAAGAACCGGGGCGCGCATAAAACGCCCCGGTTCCATTCACAAGGGTGATTAGGAACCGCCGCCCAGAACGGTTTCGTTGGCAACAGCTTCCTGAACCTTTGCCAGTTCCGGATCGGAAACCAGACCGTACTCGGCCAGCGGGCCGTCGGGGCCTGCGATCTCGTCAGCGACGAAGAACTCGGCATATTCTTTCAGGCCGGGGATCACGCCGATGTGGGCTTTCTTCACGTAGAAGAACAGCGGGCGCGAAACCGGGTACTCGCCGGATGCGATCGACTCGGTCGAAGGCACGATGCCGGACATGGTCGCAACCTGCAGCTTGTCTGTGTTGTTCTCGTAGAACGCCAGACCAAAGACGCCGATGCCGTCCTTGTTGCTGTCGATGCGCGCCAATGTCTCGGTGTAGTCGCCGTCGATGTCGACCGAAACGCCGTCGGTGCGCAGAGCGATACAGGCTTTCTCAGCCGCTTTCTTCTTGGCTTTGTCGCTGTCGCCTTCTGCGGCGGCCAGATAGACGTCAAAGTCGCCTAGGTGCTCACAGCCAGCCAGGATCACTTTGTCTTCGAACACTTCACGGGTGCCGTGCTTGGTGCCGGGGATGAAGGCTGCGATCGGCTGCGCCGGGAACTCGGGGTTCACGTCGGCCCAGGTTTTGTTCGGGTTGGCGACCAACTGGCCGTCAACAACAACCTGTGCGGACAGGGCTTTGTACCAATCTTCCGGCGTGAACTCGAACGAGTTACCGTTGATGTCGGATGCGAAAACGATGCCATCATAACCGATCTGAACTTCGATGATGTCGGTTACGCCGTTTTCAGCACAGGCTTTGATTTCTTTTTCACGGATGGCGCGCGAAGCATTGGCAACGTCGATGGTGTTTTCGCCAACACCTTCACAGAAACGCTTCAGGCCCGCCGAGGAACCACCCGATTCAACAACCGGCGTCGGGAAGTCAAAGTTTTCACCGAAGGCTTCTGCAACGATCGAAGCGTAAGGCAGGACGGTCGACGAACCGGCAACCTGTACCTGATCACGAGCGGCGGCCGCAGTGGCCGAAACAGCAGCGATAGCAAGAGCCGAAGCCGACAGTTTTACAAAGGACATCTCAGTCTCCTTGAGAATGTAGTTGGTGATCACCCCCATGATGATCTTGCTGGCACCTCTACGGTCCGCGCGTAAGCCTTTTGTGACAGGTTTGTAACAGCTTTATGACAGTCGACAGAATTTCTTACCGTCATGACGCATTGCAGACATGCAGCAGTCACATAGGTAAACGAAACTGCTCTGATCGCTGAGAAATTAACGGGTCACCGCGGCAAAATAACGGTGAACGTCGTGCCTTTGCCCAAGTCGCTTTCAACCCGCAGCCGCCCGCGATGGCGGTTGATGATGTGTTTTACGATAGCAAGGCCCAGCCCGGTCCCGCCCAATTGCCGGGACCTGTGACTGTCGGCGCGATAGAATCGTTCGGTCAGGCGCGGCAAATGCACCGCGTCGATACCTGGACCCTTGTCGATCACCTGAACCCGAACTGCCGGGCCCCGCATTGCTGAGTCTCGTTCAGACGCAAGCACCTGAATTTCGACACTGCCGCCACTGCCGCCGTATTTGATTCCGTTCTCGATCAGGTTTGTGAAGACTTGGCGCAATTGGTCGTTGTCCCCCGTCAGCGAAACCGGTCCTTCCGGCGCTGTCAGGGTCAGCTGCACCTTTGCATCCTCGGCCAAAGGGCGCAGCGAGTTCAACGTCGATTGCAACAGGCCTGTCAGTTCAATCTGCTCTTTCGGCCTTACACGCTCTTCGCTTTCGACGCGGTTCAGGGACAGCAGATCCCCCACCAGCCGGTTCATCCGGTTGGCCTCATCGTTCATGATCTGCAGAAAGCGGTCACGGGCAACCGCATCATCGCGGGCAGGTCCGCGCAGCGTTTCGATGAAACCCATCAAAGCGGTCAGTGGTGTGCGCAGTTCGTGGCTGACATTGGCGACGAAATCGCGGCGCATCTGGCTGGCCTGTTCGACATGCGTGACGTCCTGAAAGATCGCCAGCAGCGCCCCACCGGACACCGCACCGACACCGTTCAGATAGCGGCATTCAACCTCGAACGTGGTGTCCTGCGCGCCATCATTGGACAGGTGGCGCGTTTTGGTCGGGCCTTTGGTGAGTAGGGCCTGTTCAATCGCGTCAATGACCTGTGGCTGCCGCAGGATCGTCGCGAAATGCCGCCCGACGATATTCTGCGCCAGCAGGGTCTTTGCATCGGTATTGGCTGCGATGATTCGCTCTGTCTGATCGACCATCAGGGCTGGCATTGGAATGGCCGAAACGAATTCGGCGAGCAGGTCGTCTGACATTATCTCGATCTTTCCAGACTAGACCACGGGCTTCATCTCATCGCGGAACCGGCGCATGTTCTGCTGGTAGTGCAACGCGCTGAGGGTAATTTTTTGCGCCGCCGCCTCATCCAGTTGCCGCACGACCTTGCCGGGCGCGCCCATGACGAGAGAATTGTCGGGAATTTCCTTTCCCTCGGTGATCAAGGCCCCTGCCCCGATCAGGCAGTTCTTGCCGATCTTCGCACCGTTCAGCACGATGGCCCCCATCCCGATCAGCGTATTTTCCCCGATCGTGCAACCATGCAGCATAACCTTATGCCCAATGGTGCAGTTCTTGCCGATGGTCAGAGGATAACCGGCATCGATATGCATGATGCAGTCTTCCTGCACGTTGCTGCCTTCGCCCACACGAATTTCTTCGTGGTCGGCGCGGATGGTGCAACCGAACCAGACCGAGGCGCCCTGCTCCATTACTACCTTGCCGATCAGGTTGGCATCGGGTGCGACCCAAGTGTCCTCGTGGATTTGCGGAATGTGCTCCCCCAAAGCGTAGATGGTCATGACAGCCCCTCGAATTCGTTTTGCAAGGTGCGCACGTGGTTTTGCAGTTTGGGCTGCTGGATACGACGCATCCGCTCGGCACTGACGATGGTTTTCAGCTTGTCCTCGGTCGCATCCAGATCGTCATTGACCAACACATAGTCGTAGTAGCCCCAGTGGCTGATCTCATCCCAGCTTTTCAGCATCCGCTTGGCGATCACATCTTCGCTGTCCTGCCCGCGCGTTTCGAGACGACGGCGCAGTTCGGGGATCGAGGGCGGCAGGATGAAGATCGACAGCGCGTGCTTACCCAGATCCGAGTTGCGGATCTGAACCTCGCCCTGCCAATCGACGTCGAACAGCACATCCCGCCCTGAATTGATGGAATCCCGAACCGGACCTGCAGGCGAGCCATAGAAGTTTCCGAACACGTGGGCGTGTTCCAGCATCTGCCCATCCGCAACCTGCTGCTTGAACTCGTCTTCCGACAGGAAGTAATATTCGCGCCCGTGTTCTTCGCCCGGACGGGGTGCGCGGGTTGTGGCCGAGATCGAAAACTCAAGCCCCTCGTCCCACGCCATCAGCCGACGGGCCAGAGTGGATTTCCCCGCGCCCGAAGGCGAAGACAGGATAATAAGTAGGCCGCGGCGATCTGCCATGTCAGTCGTTCCCATAGTCATTCAACATTTTGCACTTGTTCGCGCATCTGGTCTATTACCGCCTTCAACTCAAGCCCCACCGAGGTCAGATCGGCGCTTTGCGCTTTCGAACACAGCGTGTTGGCCTCGCGGTTAAACTCCTGCATCAGAAAGTCCAGTTTCCGTCCGACGGCCGCGTCCTGAGACAGCAAGTCCCGCGCGGCGACAACATGGGCTTTAAGACGGTCGATTTCCTCGGTGATATCCGATTTGACGGCAATCAGCGCCAGTTCCTGCGCCACCCGGTCCGGGTCGGCGCCCTGCGCGTTGTCCAGCACCCGCGCCAGATTTTCCCGCAACGCCTCGGCGGTTTTGTCCTTGCGCTGCTCGGCAAGGTCAGCCGCCTGTTCGGTGAGTTGAGACACCTGTGTCAGTTGCCCGTCCAGTATGTCGGCCAGCGCCTTGCCTTCAGTCTGGCGCATATCGACAAAGGCCGCCAAAAGCGGAGCGAACTCCTTGGTCAGTTGCTCGACCAGCGGCGCGGGGTCATCGACTTCGCTACCAGCGTCCAACATGCCCTTGATAGCGATCAGGTCAGCCGCCGTTGATGGCGCCAGCGTGACACCGCTGGCGGCTGCCATTTCCTGCGTGCGGGCCAATGCGGTCAGCGCGGCGGCCATAGCGGTTTCGTTCAGGGCGAGATCGGGCGCAGTTTCATCCCGGCTTAGCTTCAACGACAGCGTGACATTGCCCCGGTTCAACGCTTTTGAGATTTGCGAACGCAATGCAGCTTCAAGCCCGGTCAGCCAATCGGGCACACGCAGGCGCATGTCCAGCCCCTTGCCGTTCACACTGCGCAACTCCCACGTCCAGCTATGGGGTCCGAAAGCCCCTTTGCCCGAGGCGAAACCGGTCATGGATCTGATCATTTTAGCTGCCCCTGTCTGCTCGCTTGCTGCACCTAATGCCATCGGCAGGTGCAGGGCAAGAGTTTGCTCACTTTGAGCCTAACGCCAGAAGTTAACCATTCATTAAAGAATTACTCCAAAATTGATTTAACCCGTGTCAACCTGACCAAGGCTAAAGGCTGATCGGAGCCAAATGGTCCCGGTAACTGGCATTTTAGGAAAATGACGGTCAATCGACGCTAGGGTGATGAAATGAAAACCTTTTTCGGAAACGGTTCCGGGTCAAGTTTTGGAAAGATCGTCGCTATGGATCGTTTTGCCAGCGGGCGCAGCCTCTCGCCCATCCGACAGGTCGAAGCGTATTGGACTGCGCTTCTGACTGGTGACAGCGTGCCCAAGCGATCACAGGTCGATCCGCGTGGTCTTGAGAACGTTCTTGAATACACTTTCATCCTGGAGCGCATCGCGCCGGGGCTGGCCCGGTTCCGTTTGGCTGGCAGCCATCTGAACAAACTGGCGGGCATGGAAGTGCGCGGAATGCCCCTGACCGCGTTTTTCGAACCCAGCGCCCGGAGCCAGATCTCAGACGCGTTGGAACAGGTCTTTGCCCGGCCGGCAATTGCCGAACTTAGCCTGACCTCTGCCGGTAGACTGGGACGCACTCAATTGCAGGCCCGCATGATCCTGTTGCCGCTGAAAAGCGATCTTGGCGACGTCAGCCGTGTGCTGGGTGTGATGGTCTGTGACGGCGCAATCGGCGCAACGCCGCGCCGTTTCACCATTCCGGACACCCGCATTCGGGCGGTATCCGACGTTCAGGCGCCGCAGCAACAGATGGAACGCGAATTGGCTGGTTTCGCCGAGGATCAGGAGGCGTTCAAACGCCCTGGATCACATCTGCGACTGGTTTCGTCACGCGACAACTAATCCCAACAATAAAGGCGGGCCGAATGGCCCGCCTTTCTTTTTCCTGAAAGATTTGAACCTTAGCTGGCCGCGCGTTTGCTGCCATTGCGGCGCAGATTGGTTAGTTCCTCGGCGACAAGGAAGGCCAGTTCCAACGATTGCGACGCGTTCAAACGCGGATCGCAGGCGGTATGGTAACGATCCGAGAGGTCCTCTTCGGTCACAGCCCGCACGCCGCCGGTGCACTCGGTGACATCCAAACCGGTCATCTCGAAATGCACGCCGCCGGGGATGGTGCCCTCGGCCTGGTGCACACCAAAGAAGTCGCGCACCTCGCGCAGCACGGAATCGAACGGACGGGTTTTATAACCAGTCGCCGATTTGATCGTGTTGCCGTGCATCGGGTCGCAGACCCAAGTCACCTTGGCGCCTTCTTCCTTAACAGCCTGAATCAGACGCGGCAGGTGCTCACCGGCTTTGCCCGCGCCGAAACGCGCGATCAGGGTCAGACGGCCTTCTTCGTTCTCGGGGTTCAGTTTGGACATCAGAACCTTGAGATCTTCCGCGGTGGTCGTCGGACCACATTTCAGACCAATCGGGTTAAGAACGCCGCGGCAGAACTCCACATGCGCGCCGTCAGGCTGACGCGTACGGTCACCGATCCAGATCATGTGGCCGGAACCGGCCAACCAGTTACCCGAGGTCGAATCAAGACGGGTCAGCGCCTCTTCGTATTCCAGCAGCAGGCTTTCGTGGCTGGTGTAGAACTCGACGGTCGAGAATTCATGCGTGGTGTCCGCCGTGATCCCGGCCGCGTGCATGAAGTCGATGGTGTCCTGAATACGGTCGGCGATTTCCGAGTACTTGCTGACATCCTGCTCGTCAGTGAAGCCCAACGTCCAGGAATGCACCATGCTCATGTCCGCGAAACCACCGGTCGAGAACGCGCGCAGCAGGTTCAACGTTGCGGCGGCCTGAGTGTAGGCCTGCAGCATCTTACCGGGATTCGGGATGCGTGCTTCGGGCGTGAAGGCCAGTTCGTTGATGATGTCACCGCGGTAACTGGGCAGCTCTACGCCGTCCACAACCTCGGTCGGCGCGCTGCGCGGTTTGGCGAACTGGCCCGCCATGCGGCCAACTTTCACCACCGGCACCTTGGCACCATAGGTCAGCACCATTGCCATTTGCAGCATCACCTTGAAGGTGTCACGGATCGCATCCGCGCTGAATTGTTCGAAGCTTTCAGCACAATCCCCACCCTGCAGCAGGAAGGCCTCGCCGCGACCGGCGGCACCCAGATGTTGCTTGAGACGCCGCGCCTCACCGGCAAAGACCAGCGGGGGATACTGTGAAAGCTGAGCCTCGACCTTGGCCAAAGCGGCCTCGTCGGTATAGTCTGGCATCTGAACCCGGGGCTTGTTGCGCCAGTTCGTTTTTTGCCATTCGGTCATAGCTTTGATCTCCGCTGAAGTAGTCAGGTCGTCTCTATACAAAATGCATTGAAGACTGACCATATCCGATTTGGGCCTCTTGACGCGGGAAACAAGCTTTGATCATGGTGGCTGTCAAATCTGTCGCCGGACGTATCGTCTCGAAGCGCCGAATCAAGGACACCTCGCCATGCAAGAGCAACGCCAAGTTGTCACGGTGGAAGACACTGCGGCCAACCCGCGCAACTTCGTATTTGTCCTGTTGGACAAATTCTCGCTGCTGTCGTTCGCTTCCGCGTTGGACAGTTTGCGAATTGCCAACCGTATGGCGGATAGAACACTGTATACTTGGACCCTGATGGGCGAAGGCGGCGAAACGGTCAATTGTTCGGCTGGTACCAACTTTTCACTGGACGAAGATCTGATCGAACTTCAGCGGGACGATGTTGTTCTGATCTGCGGCGGCGTGGACGTGCAGGCCGCAACCACCAAGAAAGTGCTGAACTGGGTGCGCCGCGAGGCACGCCGAGGCCTGCGTATCGGTGGTCTGTGCACTGCGGCATATACGCTGGCCAAGGCCGGGCTGCTGGACGGCAAACGCGCCACGATCCACTGGGAAAACGCAGACAGCTTTGTTGAGGAATTCGATGAGGTCGAACTGACCAAATCGGTCTTTATCGTCGACGGGAACAGGATGACGACGGCGGGGGGCACATCGTCCATCGACCTGATGCTGAAGCTCATCGCCGACGACTACGGCGAGGACCTTGCCAATGCGGTGGCGGATCAGATGATCTATTCCTCGATCCGCACCGATCAGGACACCCAACGCCTGTCGACACCGACTCGCATCGGTGTACGTCACCCCAAGCTGAGCCAGGTCATCCTGATGATGGAAAAGAACATCGAAGAGCCGATCTCGCCTTCGATTCTGGCCAAGGATGTCGGTATGTCCACGCGGCAGCTGGAACGCTTGTTCCGCCGCTACCTCAGCCGCTCACCCAAGCGCTATTACATGGAGCTGCGCCTGCACAAGGCACGCAACCTGCTGATGCAGACGGATATGAGCGTGATCAACGTGGCGCTGGCTTGCGGTTTTGCCAGCCCGTCGCATTTCTCGAAATGCTACCGGGCGCATTACAACACCACGCCCTATCGGGAACGCGGTGCACAGGGCGACCGGCTGTCGATATGACTCGCCCCTAAATGCCCGGCGTCATTCGATAGACTACCCCCTGCCCGACCGAAATGAACCAGATCGATCCGTCCGGGGCCTCGACGATATCGCGCACGCGTTCGGTCTCGAGGCCTTTGATCTGCTCGACTTCTTGCAACGGCGATCCCGCCAGCCTCGCGATATAGTCGAATTTCAGCGAGCCGACAAAGATATTGCCTTTCCACTCGGGCCACAGATTGCCGGAATAGACCATCAGCCCGGATGGAGCCATTGACGGGTCCCAATAATACTCGGGCTGCTCCAAGCCCGGTTTTGCCGTACCTTCTCCGATTTTCTTACCGGAATAGTGAACGCCATAGGAAATGACAGGCCAGCCGTAGTTCAACCCCGGCTGCACCAGATTGACCTCGTCCCCGCCCCTAGCGCCGTGTTCCGATATCCAAAGCTGCCCTTGCGCATCCAGACCCGCCCCCTGCGGGTTGCGATGGCCAAACGACCAGATCTCGGGGCGCACATCATCGTTATCGACGAAAGGATTGTCTCCGGGCACCGTTCCATTGCGGTTGATACGGATCACCGATCCCATGTGATTGGTCGTGTCCTGAGCGGCTGGCCGGTCACCGCGATCTCCGATCGTGACGAACAGAGTTCCGTCATCGGCTTCAACCACGCGTGACCCAAAATGCTTGCCCGTTCTGCCACCGGGCACCGCCTCAAAGATCACCCGCACTTTGGTCAGCCGGTCACCGCTCTCGGACAGACGGGCGACCGCCACCGCATTTCCGGCCTTGCTAGATTGCTGTTTTGAAAAGGTTAGAAAAATCTCTCGGGTTTGCGCAAAATCGCGCGCGATAGTGACATCCAACAGCCCGCCCTGCCCGTTTGCCGCCACTTTCGGCACACCTTTGACGCGTTTTGCCTTTCCGCCCTTCACATAAAGCAGTTCACCCTCGCGCTCGGTGACCAGAAACCCTTCGTCCGGCAGGATACCTATCGCCCACGGTGTATCCAGGCCCACAATCATCGGACTGACCTGTACGGGGCCCGATGATGCCTGAAGGATATCGGCACTGACCCAACCGGCCTTGAACAACAGCACCAGAATCGCAAAAACTCTTAACATCGAACTCTCCATCGGCGGAACATCTACCGCTAAGCCACGAGACACACCCAACAAAACTATAGGACGTATAGGTGGCAAGGACACATCTGCGTTAGGACTTTTCTTTTCCGGACAGCTTGCCTAGGGTCGTGCTCAGTTTGAAGACCACTTCAGGGAGTAACCTCATGAAAAAGCTGCTTACCGCAACTGCAGCAACCGCTCTGCTGGCCGGCACCGCCATGGCCGAAGACGTCAAACTGGGCATTATGTTCGGTTTCACCGGCCCGATTGAATCGCTGTCGCCTGCGATGGCCGCCGGTGCCGAGCTTGCGATGAAAGAAGTCTCAGAATCCGGCAAGCTGCTGGATGGCTCGACCGTAACCCCCGTACGTGCAGACACCGGCTGTGCCGACAACGCGTTGGCCACTGCAAACGCCGAGCGTCTGGTTGCCGAAGGTATCAACGGCCTCGTCGGCGGTGACTGTTCGGGCGTGACTGGCGCCATCCTGCAAAACGTCGCCGTGCCGAATGGCATGGTGATGATCTCGCCGTCTGCCACTTCGCCCGGCCTGTCCGTCATGGAAGACAACGGCCTGTTCTTCCGCACCTCGCCGTCGGATGCGCGCGAAGGTGAGATCATGGCCGACATCCTGAAAGAGCGTGGCGTCAACTCGATCGCTCTGACCTATACCAACAACGACTACGGCAAGGGTCTGTCCGAGGCGATCAAATCGTCGTTCGAGGCGCTGGGTGGTGTAGTTACCATCGTGGCCGCGCACGAAGACGGCAAGGCGGACTATTCTGCCGAAGTTGGTGCGCTGGCATCGGCAGGCGGCGACATTCTGGTTGTGGCCGGTTACCTGGACCAAGGTGGTCTGGGCATCATCCAATCCTCGCTGGACAGCGGCGCGTTCGACACGTTCGGCCTGCCGGGCGGCATGATCGGTGACTCGCTGCCCGAAAACGTCGGCCCGGATCTGAATGGCTCCTACGGTCAGGCGCCGGGTTCGAAAAGCGAAGCCGCGGATTCGTTCTTTGCGATGGCCGAGGGCGAAGGCTTTGACGGCTCGTCGATCTTTGTTCCCGAATCCTATGACGCCGCAGCGCTGTTCCTGCTGGCCATGCAGGCCGCAGGCTCCAGCAACCCGGCTGACTACGGTAGCAAGATCATGGACGTCGCCAACGAACCGGGTGAGAAAATCTATCCGGGTGAACTGGCCAAGGGTCTGGAACTGCTCGCCGCCGGTCAGGACATCGACTATGTCGGTGCATCGGGTGTTGAACTGATCGGCCCGGGTGAAAGCGCCGGTGCTTATCGTGAGATCGAAGTGATCGACGGTGAAATGAAGACGGTTAATTACCGTTAATTCAGCGTCAATTCAGTCCAAACACAGCAGCCCGGGCCTTGTGCCCGGGCTGTTTCAGTGACAAAAGGCTGCACCTCTGTTTTCGGGGAAAAGACAAGGGAAGACCATGATCGTCGTTGAAGACGTGCACAAGCATTTTAGCGGCTTCCACGCGGTGGATGGCGCTTCGTTAAAGATCGAAAAAGGTTCGATCACTGGCCTGATCGGACCGAACGGCGCCGGCAAGACCACCCTGTTCAACGTGATCGCGGGCGTTCTGCCTCCGACATCCGGGCGCGTCGTCATGGATGGAGAGGATATCACCGGCCTGCCCCCACATGAGCTGTTTCACAAGGGCCTGCTGCGTACTTTCCAGATCGCGCATGAGTTTTCTTCGATGAGCTGCCGCGAGAACCTGATGATGGTCCCCGGCGCGCAATCGGGTGAGACGCTGTGGAACACGTGGTTCGGCCGCAAACGCATCGCCGACGAAGAGCGCGCCCTGCGTGCCAAGGCCGACGAGGTGCTTGAGTTTCTGACCATCGAGCATCTGGCCGACCACAAGGCAGGTCAGGTCTCGGGCGGGCAGAAGAAGCTGCTTGAGCTTGGCCGCACCATGATGGTCGATGCCAAGATCGTGTTCCTGGACGAGGTCGGCGCGGGCGTAAACCGCACCCTGCTGATGACTATCGCCGACACGATCCTGCGTCTGAACAAGGAACGCGGCTATACCTTTGTGGTCATCGAGCACGACATGGATTTCATCGGCAAGATCTGCGACCCGGTCATCTGTATGGCCGAGGGCAAGGTTCTGGCCGAGGGCACTCTGGACGAAATCAAGGCCAACGAACACGTGATCGAGGCCTATCTGGGCACCGGCCTGAAGAATAAAGACAAGCTGGAGGCCGGAGCGTGAGCGACAACCCCTACCAAGACGATCACGGCAACAAGGACGCGACGATCACCAATCCCCATGGTGCGGGCACCATGACACCTGCCCATCAGACCAGCGGTGAAACGCATTATGTCGGCGGCGGTCCGTTCCTGATCGGTGACACCATGACTGGCGGCTACGGCAAAGGCCCCGATATCCTGCACGACTGCACCATTGCCGTCGACAAGGGCGAAATTGCCGTCATCGTCGGCCCCAACGGTGCCGGTAAGTCCACCGCGATGAAGGCAGTGTTCGGAATGCTAGACGTGCGCGCGGGTTCGGTTCGTCTGGATGGAGAGGACATCACCAACCTCTCGCCTCAGGACCGCGTGATCAAAGGCATGGGTTTCGTACCGCAGACCTCGAACATCTTCACGTCGATGACGGTCGAAGAAAACCTCGAAATGGGAGCCTTCATCCGTCGCGACGATATCAGCCAGACGATGGAGCAGGTCTATGACCTCTTCCCCATCCTGCGCGACAAACGCAACCAACCCGCCGGAGAGCTGTCGGGCGGTCAACGCCAGCAGGTTGCCGTGGGTCGCGCACTGATGACCCAGCCCAAGGTGCTGATGCTGGACGAACCGACCGCTGGTGTCTCACCCATCGTGATGGATGAGCTGTTCGATCGGATCATCGAGGTTTCGCGCACCGGCCTGCCGATCCTGATGGTCGAACAGAACGCCCGTCAGGCGCTGGAGATCGCAGACAAGGGATATGTGCTGGTTCAGGGACGGAATGCCTATACCGGCACGGGCAAGGAACTGTTGGCTGATCCGGAAGTACGGAAGAGTTTCTTGGGTGGGTAGCGTGGGGATACCTAAGATATTGATCTTGGCCTCAATTTGCAGTGCTGCTGAAGCCGAAACATGCTTTCTAAGTGAAGTCTGTGAAAACGAGGCGGAATGCGTGGGCTCGGCGCTGAATATCGAGTTTATCGGCAATCCACCCAACCAGATTCGAAGCAATTTCGGGGGTTTCATCATTGATGGTACCGCCGCGGCTGGTGAAGCGACTTCCGGAGTACGCCTTTCGAACGGAACAGAGTACGTGGTCACATCTGAAAACTCGTTGATGATTGCATCTCAAGAAAATGAAAATAGCCGCTCGATCATATTCTTGGCACGAACACCACCATCAAAACTGACGGCTACGCTCGCTGTCGTTCCGCAGCGATATGTCGAATATTCAGAGACCTTCGACGCACGTCGCGTATTTGAAGGCGATTGTGAGCGGGAGTTTTAAGAAACTTCCTCAACACCCTTGTGGCGCTGACCAACTTCGTCCTTGTGCCCTCAAGTCTCTAAAGCTGCTTGCTCTAAGGGAATGAGGCCAAACTGTGATCAGGGTTGATGTTGGCCGCCCTGCGGTCAAATAATATCATTCATTTACAACGCCCTATAACCTTTTCTACGACCCCCTAAAAATTCCGCACCGGCTAAATTTTCGCCACGTTCCGCACGTACTCACAGCGCGCGAACAGCGGGAATCGAGCATTTGATTCTCAACCATGTCGGGCAGACGCCCCATTCAGGAGACACATCATGAAATATCTGGCAGCGCTTGCCGCTATTGTCCTGCCCGCGACCGCTCAGGCCGTGTCGCAAAACCCAGCGGAAGGTGAAGTTGTTTTTGAGTGCCAGATTACCGAAAGCTGTAAATCCGGTGGCTGCAAACCCATTGGGTCTGTCCGCCAGGTCACGCTGAAAAAGATCGACGGCCAATCCAAAGGTCTTCTGGTAGCTGAAGGGCAAGAGCATGAAGTCCTCGTGTACCCCAGCCTTGGCGCGCAGGAATTCCTACAAATTAAAGACAACGGAAGCGTCGGTTACACTATAAAGTCCGACACCGGACACCTTGAGGTTCGGGCTTCTGGCGGACAGCAACGTAACGACCGTGGTGTCTGCAAGACTCTGAACTGAGGCAATCAGCGCAGCAGTTGCCAACCTGCTATGCGCCGGAAAAAGGTTGAACCAGTCCGGCGCGTACTTGTCTCCCTAACGTCACGTTGCGCAGATGCCGTTTTTTCTAAGGTTTTCGGCATACCCAAACACCAGAAATATTGTGTCTTTGCTCACTGCTATGCCATAAGGCCGCACCCGGCGGAATGAGAAGGTGAAATGGACATACTAAACGCGCTTGTCGCACTTGCGAATTTTGTGCTGGTGCCTGCAATTGCTTATGGCAGCCAACTGGCATTGGGGGCGCTGGGCGTCACTCTGATCTATGGCATCCTGCGGTTCTCGAACTTTGCCCATGGCGACACGATGGCCTTTGGCGCAATGATCGCCGTGCTGGTCACGTGGGGGCTACAGGCCGCGGGGGTCAGCTTCGGTCCGTTGCCGACCGCCCTATTGGCTCTGCCCTTTGCCATTCTCGGCTGTATCGTTCTGGTGCTGATCACCGACCGGTTGGTCTATCGGTTCTACCGGGAACAAAAGGCCAAACCGGTCATTCTGGTGATCGTCTCGATGGGTGTGATGTTCATCATGAACGGTCTGGTGCGGTTCATCATCGGACCGGATGACCAAAGGTTCTCGGACGGCGCGCGGTTCATCGTGTCCGCTCGGGATTTTCGTGAGATGACCGGGCTTCGTGAAGGGCTGGCGATCAAGACCTCTCAGGGCATCACTGTGATCGTAGCTGTTGTCGCCGTGGCGCTGCTGTTCTGGTTCCTCAACAAGACCCGCACCGGCAAGTCGATGCGCGCCTATTCGGATAACGAGGATCTGGCGCTGCTGTCCGGCATCAACCCCGAACGCGTCGTAATGATCACATGGATCATTGTCGCCGCATTGGCGACCACTGCTGGCGTGCTCTATGGGCTGGATAAAAGCTTCAAGCCTTTCGTCTATTTCCAGCTTCTGCTGCCGATCTTTGCCTCGGCCATTGTGGGCGGCCTCGGCAGCCCTCTGGGTGCTATTGCAGGTGGTTTCATCATCGCCTTTTCCGAGGTGACGATCACATATGCCTGGAAAAAGGTGCTTACCTATCTGGCGCCGGAAGGCCTGGAGCCGTCGGGATTGGTGCAATTCCTGTCCACCGACTACAAATTCGCGGTCAGTTTCGTGATCCTGCTGATCGTACTGCTGTTTAAACCTACGGGTCTGTTTAAAGGGAAAGCGGTATGACCGAGCCTGTCAAAAACACGCTGCTTTTCGCCGTGGTCGGCGGCCTGATCCTGCTGACCGGGTTCACGCAGAGCTGGAACGCCGCGATTCTGATCCTGAACATGGGACTGATCTCGGCCATCATGGCGTTGGGGGTGAACCTGCAATGGGGCTTTGCCGGGCTGTTCAACGTCGGCGTCATGGGCTTTGTCGCGCTGGGCGGGCTGGCGGTTGTCCTGGTCTCGACCCCGACCACGCCCGGGGCGTGGTCTGCAGGCGGGTTCGGTATCGTCCTAGCCATGTTGCTGGGGGCCGCGACCGTTGTGGCCACCGTTTTGGTCGCACAGAAGATGCCGAAAGGCCGAGTTCGAACCCTGTCGATCATCGCAATTCTGATCGTCGGGTTCTTTATCTATCGTGCCGTTCTCGATCCCAACACGGCGGCTGTCGAGGCGATTGAACCGGCCGTCGCGGGTAACCTTGGCGGTTTGAACCTGCCGGTGCTGCTGGCCTGGCCAGCCGGGGGTCTGCTGGCTGCAGGTGCGGCCTGGCTGATCGGCAAGACCGCTCTGGGTCTGCGCTCGGACTATCTGGCGATTGCAACGCTGGGGATCGCCGAGATCATCATCGCGATCCTGAAGAACGAGGATTGGCTGGCCCGGGGCGTCAAGAACGTTTACGGCATCCCGCGCCCGGCACCGGTTGTTGGCTATGAGGTCGATCTGCAGAACGATCCCGGCTTTGTAGCACGCGCAGATTGGTTGGGGCTGGACCCGGTTACGGCCTCGACCCTTTCGGTTAAGCTGGGCTATTCGCTTCTGTTCCTGATCGTGTTGCTGGTGCTGCTGTGGATGGCACAAAAAGCCCTTCACAGCCCCTGGGGCCGCATGATGCGCGCCATTCGTGACAACGAAGTCGCGGCCGAGGCGATGGGCAAGGACGTCACCCGCCGCCATCTGCAGATCTTTGTTCTGGGCTCAGCCATCTGCGGCGTTGCGGGCGCGATGATGACCACTCTGGACGGTCAGTTGACCCCCAGCGCGTATCAGCCGCTGCGGTTCACCTTCCTTGTCTGGGTGATGGTGATTGTTGGCGGCTCGGGCAACAATTTCGGCGCTGTACTGGGTGCGTTCGTGATCTGGTTCCTGTGGGTTCAGGTCGAACCCATCGGCCTGTGGCTTATGAACCTGATCACTTCGGGTTTGCCCGATGGCAGCGCGCTAAAGGCGCATCTGATCGAAAGCGCCGCGCATATGCGCCTGCTGACCATGGGCATGATCCTGCTGATTGTTCTCAGATTCAGTCCAAGGGGCCTGATCCCGGAAAAATAGATCACATTCCAAGAAAATTTTGGAACCGCGCCACATAATCGGCGCGGTTTCTTGATTCATGAACCTAACGTGAATAGACGAGGTCATCGTTAGGCACATTCCGGACCTGCGCCAGATCGCCTTCACGTTTAATTAGTCAATCGGGGCTGAAACTACAGGCCACCTCTCGAGAGTAAGAAGACGACGTATGAAAACTTCCATTTTCCCCAAGATCCTCATGCTGCCAGTCGTCGCCAGCCTGGCTGCATGTATCCCGTCCCCCGAAGATTTGGAGACCACACCAGTCAAGGTCCAGACCCCCAAGGGCGTGGTGACTTGCCAACTGTACCGACATGACCGGGTATCCTGGGACCGTGCCATCGATTTCCCGGCTACCAAGATGTCGGTGCCCGAGGCGGACGCCTACTGTAAACAGGAAGGCCAGCGTCGCCTGAAGTAACGGGATCGGCGCCGGGCGGCAGACACACCGCGCGGCGCCATGCGCTTATCGGCCCCTAAACAGCCCGCCCAGAATACCGCGGACGATACGGCGGCCGGTTGTCCCTTTGAGCTCTTTGATGACCGCCTCGCTCATGGCGGTGGCAAAGGTATCCTTCTTCCGCAAGACTCGGGAGGATGACCGCCCCAATCGGCCACCGGAATACCGGCGGGCCGTGGCGAATTCGCGTTCTGCTATTGTCTGGGTCTCTTCCTTCTCTTCCGCTTTTGCAGCAGCTTTGGCAGCCTCATCCGCACGGCCCTGAAGGATTTCGAACGCCGACCTGCGATCCTTCAGCGTGCCGTATTTGGACTGCATGGGAGATGCTGCCAGAACTGCCTGACGCTCGGCCTTGGTGATTGGCCCAAGCTGAGACCCAGGTGGGCGGATCAGGGTGCGTTCAACAATACCCGGCACCCCCTTTTTCTGCAGCATCGAGGTCACCGCCTCGCCCACGCCAACCTCGCGAATTGCAGCTTCGGTGTCGAAGGCCGGGTTCTCGCGATAGGTTTCGGCGGCCAGACGTAGGTTTTTGCGGTCCCGGGCGGTGAACGCCCGCAGGGCGTGCTGCACCCGGTTACCGAGCTGCCCCAGAATGTCCTCGGGGATGTCCGCCGGGTTTTGTGAGACAAAGTAGACCCCAACACCCTTGGACCGGATCAGCCGGGCGACCTGCTCGACCTTGTCGACCAGAACCTTTGGCGCGTCTTCGAACAGCAGATGCGCCTCATCAAAAAAGAAGACCAGCTTGGGTTTGTCCGGGTCGCCGACCTCGGGCAGTTCCTCGAATAACTCGCTCAGCAGCCACAACAGGAAAGTTGCATACAGGCGCGGAGAGCCCATCAGCTTGTCCGAGGCCAGAATGTTCACCATCCCCTGCCCGTTCTCATCCGTTCGCATCAAATCGGCAAGCTCCAGCGCCGGTTCGCCGAACAGGTTGGTGCCACCCTGATTTTCCAACACCAGCAAGCGCCGCTGGATCGCCCCGATCGAAGCAGTTGAGACATTGCCGTAGCGAAGAGACAATTGCGCCCGGTTCTCACCAATCCAGACCAGCAGGGCTTGCAGGTCTTTGAGGTCCAGCAGCGGCATTCCTTCTTCATCCGCGACCCGGAAAGCGATGTTTAGAATGCCTTCCTGTGCCTCGCTCAGGTCCATGAGGCGCGACAACAGCAATGGGCCCAATTCGGTCACCGTTGTGCGCACCGGGTGGCCTTGCTGACCAAACAGATCCCAGAACGTCACCGGGCACGCGGCATAGGCGTAATCCTGAAACCTGATGCGCGTCGCACGATCCTGAAACGCCTGATGGAGCTTGTGAGTTTCGCTGCCCGCCTTCGCCAGCCCAGACAAATCCCCTTTGACGTCGGACAGGAACACAGGAACCCCAGCTTGTGAAAACCCTTCTGCGAGGATTTGCAGGGTGACCGTCTTGCCCGTGCCCGTTGCACCGGCAATCAACCCATGCCGATTGGCATATTTCAACGTCAGGGATTGAGGCTGGCTATAGTCGTCACCCGCACCGCCCAGAAAAATGTTATTTTCCATGTATGTAAGGCCTTAATTTCCACCGATCTGCCCCCAGCATACAAAGTTAACCTTTGACTGCGATAGTCAAATCGCCGCCTTCGTCGCGAATGGTGCAAGGTGGCAAACTTCCTCCCTGTCAGACTGACCGCGCCTTCGGGCGCGGTTTTTTTAACGGAAACCTGTATCTTCCGTTAAATTTCAAGGTTTGCAGTTGACCGCTGCGCCCGCCTTTCGTAACGTCTGCCCATAACTAAGTCGGCCAGTCCGACGGGGAGAACAATTCTGGAAGGGAGCCGCTCCACCGGCTCCCTTTTTCATTGGCCGGGAACGTCGGTAAACGGCGAAAAACCGATCACATCCGGGCGTTTGTAAAGCTTAGTGCCTGACACCGTGATCGAACGGTGGTAAGACCCAAAAAAAAGCTCAATCACACTGCCGAGGCATTCATGATCAAGAAACTTCTCTCTTTCAACGTAATGGCCGCCGTACTGTGCGGCAGTGCCGTTTACGCACAAGAAGCGACGCAGGAAAGCCAACCCGCAGCCGAAGCGCCGCAGACAGAGGCGGGAAGCAATCTCGATCTGGGCGAAAGCGGTCCTCGCGTTGGCGAGCAATATGTCAAAGAAGAGGTCGGAGACTGGTCTGTTACGTGCATCAATTCCGGCACAGACAACGACCCCTGCGCCTTGCGACAGATTCTGCTGGGCCCGCAGCGTCAGCCCATTGCGGAAATCACCATTGAAAAACTGCCCGAGACTGCCCCGGCGGTAGCCGGCGCAACCGTTATCGTGCCTCTGGAAATTCTTCTGCAGGCGCAGCTGGCATTTTCGATCGATGGAGCGCCTGGCAAGCGCTATAACTATCACACCTGCACCCCGGTCGGTTGCATCGCCCAATTGGGCTTTACTCAGGGTGACGTGGACGCGATGAAAGCCGGCAGCAAGGCACAGATGTCTATGGTTTCGGTTCTTGCGCCCACACAGCTGGTGCAGCTGGAGATGTCCCTTTCAGGCTTCACCGCCGGGTTCGACGGGCTGAGCGTGAACCAGAACTAAGGCACGACAAAAAAACGTCGCCGTGTCCGAACGGCGACGTTTCTTTAACTTTATTGCTGTTTTAAACCTTCCTGAGCGCAAGCACCGCGTTGAGCCCGCCAAAGGCAAACGCGTTGCTCAAGGCAACTTCGACCTTTGCTTCGCGGGCGTCGTTGGGCACAACGTCCAGCGCGCATTCCGGGTCAGGCTCTTCATAGCCGATAGTCGGAGCGATCACGCCATCCCGCAGGGCCATGATACAGGCCAGCAGTTCCACCGCGCCGGTACCACCGATCAGGTGGCCGTGCATGGATTTCGTAGAAGAAATCATCAGATCATCTGCGTGCGGTCCGAATACATCGGCAACGGCCGCGCATTCGGTTTTGTCATTCGCGGCCGTACCAGTGCCGTGCGCATTGATATAGCAGACCTGATCCGCATTCAGACGCGCATCCGCCAAGGCACCTGCCATAGCCCGTGCCGCGCCCTGCTTGCTGGGCATCACGATATCCGATGCGTCCGAGGTCATGGCAAACCCAACCACCTCGCACAGGATATCGGCACCCCGGGCGCGGGCATGTTCATATTCCTCAAAAACGAAGATACCAGCGCCCTCACCCTGAACCATGCCGTTACGGTTCGCACTGAACGGGCGGCAGGCATCGCGAGACATGACCCGAAGCCCTTCCCAAGCCTTCACGCCGCCGAAACACAGCATCGACTCTGACCCACCAGTGATCATTGCAGGGGCCGCCCCGCTGCGTACCATCTGGAACGCCAGCGCCATGGCGTGGTTCGACGATGCGCAAGCCGTCGAGACGGTAAAGCTCGGGCCTTTGAGGTTGTGCTCCATCGACACATGGCTGGCTGCAGCGTTGTTCATCAGTTTGGGTACAACAAATGGATGAACGCGGTTTTTACCATCTTCGTAAACCGACCGGTAATTGTCGTCCCAGGTCGAAACACCACCCCCGGCAGTACCCAGTACCACGCCGGACCGCGCGGCAAGATCGCCATGAAACTCGATCCCAGATTGATCGATCGCCTCTTTCGCAGCGGTCAGGGTGAATTGTGTGAACCGGTCATAGAGGCTCATTTGCTGGCGGTTGAACCGCCCTTCGGCCTCGAACCCACGGACCTGACCGCCAATCTTGATGGAAAGCCGTTCAACGTCGCGGAACTCAAGCTCGGAGATACCGCAACGCCCTTCGCGCATGGCTTCAAGCGTCTCGGCGACCGAATGGCCCAGCGAATTGATCGTGCCGGCCCCGGTAATAACAACGCGTTTCATGAGGCTTTGTCAGACCTTTTCCGACACAAGCTTTTCGATACCGGCGATGATGGCGGCAACGTTCGAGATATCAAAATCGCTGGCCTCGGGTTCGTTGGCATTGAAAGGTACCGAGATGTCGAACTCTTCCTCGATGGCGAAGATGCTTTCGACCAGACCCAGACTGTCGATTCCCAGATCCTCAAGTGTGCTTTCGGGTGTGACGTCCGAAGGCTCCAGCACGGCCTGCTCAGCAATGATTGCGATGACGCGGTCGGTGATGCTCATGTCGGTCCTCTGATTATCCCGTTGCGGATGATTTAATCACTCGGAGGCTGTTTGAAAACAGCCTTTTTCAACGCCTCGACGTCACGAGCTATGCGCGGCAGACGACGTTGTGCTTTGTAGATGTTGGTATGGGTGTCCATCTTGATGCCCGGATAGCCCATGATCACACGGCCCGCAGGGACATTTGACAGAATCTTTGTACCGCCTCCTGCAATCACGCCGTCGCCGATAAAGATATTGTCGACCACGCCGGTCTGGCCACCAAGAACCACGTTGTTGCCGATCTCGACCGAGCCGGACACACCGGTTTGGCCGCACAGCAGACAGTCCTGCCCGACACGGGTGTTGTGGCCGACATGCACGAGGTTATCCAGTTTCGAGCCGTTGCCGATGCGGGTATTGCGGATCGTACCGTTATCGACCGTGCAATTGGCACCAACTTCGACGTCGTCACCAATCTCAACCGCGCCCAGAGAATGAATGCGCAGCCAGCTTTGCGCCCGCGCGTCGCCCTGATCACCCATCGTCTTACGCGCGTTTTCGGCACCGGAAACCTCAGGGGTGACAAAGCTGAACCCGTCGCCACCGATCCGCGCGCCGGGTTGGGCAATGAAACGGTCGCCGATTTGCGCCCGGGCACCGATGCTGACCATCTCGCGCAGTAGCGCATGATCGCCCAGAACCGCGTCCATCCCGATTACACAATGCGGGCCAATCACCGCGCCCTTGCCGATCTTCACCCGCGCGCCAACAACGGCCAGAGGACCAATTGAGGCACCCTCGCCGATTTCCGCCGTTGGGTCGATCACCGCCGAGGGGTGAATCCCCGGCTCAACCCCCTGCCCGCGATCCAGCATCGCGGTCACCCCTGCCATCGCCATACGCGGCCGGGGAACAAAAATCGCCGCTTCCAGACCCAAAGCCTGCCAGTCGGCCCCTTCCCACAAGACGGCGGCCCGTGCGGACGCACCGCTCAGCGCCTCGGCATATTTCGGAGACATCGCCATCGCCAAATCGGTCGCCCTGGCATCCGCCGGTTCGGCGGCGCGTTCGATAGTAAGGCTGGTGTCGCCCTGACTTTCCGCCCCAAGGGCATCGGCGATTTGCTGGATGGTGTAGTGCATATCGGGCTTCCCGGATTAAGGACCTGCCCCGCTGATTACCCCTGAACGTCCGGCAGGGCTACCCCTGCTTTCTGCAGAGCTTCCCAGATTTTCTGGTCCCGCTCATAGACATCCCGACGATACTGAACCTTTCCCTTCGGTCCGATAAAGGCCGTTCGGTAGATGATATGGACCGGAACGTGTTCCTCGAGACGCACCGTGGTTTCCTTGCCGGTATTCAGCACTCGGTGGAAAAACGCCTTGGGGTTCTCTTCCTGTTTGGCCAGCAGCGCATAGGCGAACTCAAAGGGTTGAGCCAGGCGGATACAGCCATGCGAGAACGCCCGCACCTCACGCGCGAACAGACTTTTCTGAGGCGTATCATGCAGATAGATGTTGTACTTATTGGGGAACATGAACTTCACAAGCCCCAACGCGTTACTGGTTCCCGGCGCCTGTCGCATCGCAAACGGAAAGTTGCGCGCATTGAACTGGGTGAAATCCACCGCACCTCGATTGACCTGACGGCCGCTGCGATCGGTGATCTGGATATGGCCGACCGCGTTCGGGTTAGACTTCAGCTTAGGCAGGTATTCCTTGGTGATGATCGAGCGCGGGACATACCAGCTTGGGTTGATGACCATATGCTCCATCTCGTCCGAGAATTCGGGGCTGCGACGGTCATGGGTATTCTTGCCGATCACGGCGCGGGTCTCAAAAGTGATCGCACCCTCATCCACGATCTTGGCCGAAAAATCGGTCTGGTTGACCAGAATATGCCGCGCGCCGCGTTCGCGCGGCAACCAACGTTCACGTTCCAGCGCGACATAAACCGCCTTGAGCCGATCCGAAGCACTGCGGTTAAGCTCGGTGATCGTGCCCTGACCAGCAACGCCGTCGGCTGCAAGCCCGTGATCGGTCTGGAATGCCTGCACCGCGGCCAACAAAGCATCGTCAAAGTCCGGGCTGGCAGTAGGACGCAGATAGCCCATGGAAACCAAACGGTTACGCATCTTTATTACATTGGGTCCCGTGTCACCGTATTCCAGCTTGGACACCGGAACCGTCGCCCCCCAGCCCCCCTGGTTGACGAGATTTTCCAGGATCAACTTCTGCTTCATCAACGCCCGGTATTGCGTCGATTGCGGGGCAAGCTGATCGAAATAGCTGCCGTTCTCTGCCGCGACCAACGCCTGAAGATGGTCCTTGGCCGAAGTCCTTTCGACCTTGCGCACCAATCCATCGTCAATTGCAGAGGGCCGCAGCGCGCCGGATTGCAGGTTGCGGGCATATTCCACAAACGCGCGGCTCAATTGGATCTCGACCGCGCCAAAATCACGCGTCGTGCGGGCGTTCTGCATCTGATCCAAAAGCGCCTGAACGCTGTACGAGCCCTGCGGAAGTCCGTGCATGTCAGTGCCCGACAAGGCCCGGATCAACCGCGCCCGTCGCGCCAGGTGCTCAGGCGATTCCCCAACCCAAACCGGCGCAAACCCGTTTTCCCGGTAAAACTCCGAAATCCCTGACCCCGAGGGGGCAAATTCCGCGACAGCCATCTGATAAGCCGTTGCCGGCCGGGTTTCTGCGCCTGAGATTGATGCTGAAGCCAGAAAACATGCCGTTAAAATAAAACTAGAACGCGTCCGAAAACCTGAGAACATGGGATGGCCTTGATTATTCATTATTTTACGCCGCTGGGGAGCGTGCCGATCAACTATGGTTGCGTCCCGTGCAGCTTGTCTATTCACAAATGTATCACCGCGGCGCATCTGTCAGAGCGTGATGCGTGTTTGCATCGCCCAGCGGAATAGCGCCGCCAAATGCCTCTGAATTATACATAATTGCGCCACCTGCGCAAAAAACTGCCGAAAATTCCCCCTTGAAAAGGTGATTTTGAAAGACTTCTTGGCTGATTTTCGCGACTGTGCCATAAATCCCGCATCTGGGATGGGAAAAAATTAAGAACGCGCGCGTAACATCGTGCGCAGGCAGGAACAGTACGGGACGAAACTGAAATGACGATGAGCAGTACCTCGGGCTTGACCCGGCGTGCCCTTCTGGGCGCATTCGCGGCTACGGCAGTTGTGGCGGCACCGACTTATTCCAATGCGGCAGGGTTTCTTCGTGGCGGTGGCGACATTCGGCGTATTCGTATGTATTCCGGCCGTACCGGCGAACGCATCGACATGATCTATTGGGTCGATGGCAAATACATCAAAGACGCCGTGAAAGAGGTCAACCATTTCATGCGCGACTGGCGGACCGATCAGGTCAAGGACATGGACCTGCGCACCATCGACATTATGGCGGCCTCGCATAATCTTTTGGATGTAAACGAACCGTATATGCTGCTTTCGGGCTATCGCTCGCCGCAGACCAACGCGATGCTGCGGTCGCGCTCGCGCCGGGTTGCCAAGAACTCGCTGCATATGAAAGGTCAGGCCGCCGACCTGCGCCTGTCGTCCCGTTCGGTCTCGCAGATGGCCAAAGCGGCCATGTCCTGCCGCGCTGGTGGCGTGGGCAAATACTCCCGTTCAAACTTCGTCCACATGGATTGCGGTCAGGTCCGCAGCTGGGGCGGCTAAACACCCTGCACAGTTTCGAAACGACGAGCGCCCTTGGGCGCTCTTTGTTTTTTGGGGCACCGGAAAAGGCGCTAAGGCTTGCGGAAAACGGCGATCACAACGAGCACTGCGCAGAGCCTAATAAAAAGGGAGTTTGGCGCACCTGAGAGGATTCGAACCTCTGGCCTCTGCCTTCGGAGGGCAGCGCTCTATCCAGCTGAGCTACAGGTGCCTTGGCCGTTAGCTAACCTTGTTCCGATCCGGGTGCAACTGCAAATCTTCCCGGATCGGTCAGGTTTCAGGCAAACAGATCATGCGCCAGTTCCAGCGCATCGATCAGCGTGTCGACCTCGTCCTTGGTGTTGTACAGGCCAAAGCTGGCGCGGCATGTAGCAGTGACTCCAAGGTGATCCATCAACGGACCTGCGCAGTGATGGCCAGCCCGAACGGCGACGCCCTTCTTGTCGAGAATCGTCGAAACGTCATGCGCGTGCCCTGCCCCGTCCAGCGTAAAGCTGAAGATGGCCGCCTTGTCCGCGCGGGTGCCCTGCACCTGCACCCAGTTCAGGCCGTTCAGGCGCTGCATGGCATAGTCGCGAATCCCAGCCTCATGCGCGGCGATGTTCTCCATCCCCAGATCCATCATGTAGTCCAGCGCCACGCCCAGACCGATGGTCTGAACGATACCGGGGGTTCCGGCCTCGAACTTCATCGGCGGGTCATTGTAGATCACCTGATCCTTGCTGACCTCTTTGATCATGTCGCCGCCACCGATAAAGGGGCGCATCTCGGCCATGCGTTCCGATTTGATATAGATCGCCCCCGAGCCGGACGGACCGTACAGCTTGTGCCCGGTGATTGCGTAGAAATCGCAGCCGATATCCTGCACGTTGACCGGCATATGCACGGCGCCCTGGCTGCCGTCGACCAACACAGGAACACCCTTTTCATGGGCGCCTTGCGTGATGGCCTTTACATCAACCACGGTGCCCAGAACATTCGAACACTGTGTCACGGCAACCAGCTTGGTCTTGGGCCCAATCGCGTCGATCACCGCCTGCGGGTCCAGGCCGCCTTCGGCGTCCACATCGACCCATTTCAGGACAACGCCCTGACGTTCGCGCAGAAAGTGCCAGGGGACGATGTTGGCGTGATGCTCCATGACGCTGAGGACGATCTCATCCCCCGCCTGCAGCCGCGGCATCGCCCAGCCGTAAGCAACCAGATTGATCCCCTCGGTCGTGCCCGAGTTTAGGACGATCTCATTCTCATCCGCCGCGCCCAGAAAACGAGCGATGGTGCCGCGGACGGCCTCATACTTCTCGGTCGCCAGATTCGACAGGAAATGCAGACCTCGGTGAACGTTCGAGTATTCCTCAGCATAGGCTCGCGTTACCGCGTCGATAACAACCTGAGGCTTTTGCGCCGAGGCCCCATTGTCCAGATAGGTCAGCGGCTTGCCATTCACCTCGCGCGACAGGATTGGAAAGTCTGCGCGGATTTTTTCTACGTCATACATGGTCTTCTTATCCCTATACCGGGGCGTTGGGCATCAATGCGAGGACAAAGGGCACAGCAACCACACCGGCCAGCAAAATGACTCCGAATGCTTTCCAGAGCGATCCGAATTTATGGGCTTCATTCAGGAAATGGAGCGTGACGTAAAGGCTCAGAACAAATGTTGCGAGCGAAAACATCAGCATCAAAAACGGAAGGACCATCGCCAGAACGAGAGTGATGAGCATCGCAACGATCTGTAGGTATTGCAGCCAGACAATCAGTGTCATGATGCCATTAAAGGTCGCGACGCCGCCAAGTAAGCGCCCCGCAAGCAAAAACGCCAGAATGCTGAGAAGTAAAAAGGCGGCCGAACGTATCAGGTAAAGAGCAACCGACTCTGATACTGGCGCCAGCTCCCCCTCTTGGACTGGTAGAAACTGAAGCATTCCGACCTGCACCAGGCAACTCAGAACAACAGCCAGGAAAAACGCCAACCAAAGAACTTCGCGTCCGAGGCGGATATCCAGCAACTGCCGGGCGACCACGGCCGGATTGATCACAGTTTGAACGGCAAGGTTCACAACATTCATTCTGCTTGCCTTTGCGCTTGTCTGAGACCGGCCAGCCAGAACCAGAAAAACACCCCGAGCCAGATCATGCCGACCAGAGTCAATGCCGGACCCGGTCCGATGAACCCGGCGACCAGACCATTCAACAGAACCAGAGGGGTTGATGACAGCAGCGCCCAGAACAACGCAAGACGGGCTCCGTAAGCTGTTCCGCGACCTCCGACCAAACGGGCAGCGCCATAAGACAAAAAAGCCAGCGCGTAGAAGAACAGCGGCAGGATGATGACAGTGCCCAGCAAGGCCCCGCCCATCAGCATGTTCAGCTCAAGTCCTTCCAAATGCGCGCGTCGGGCAAGACTGGGAAGCTGCGCGATAAACGCAACCACGCAGAACCCCATGACGAAGATCAACGCCCTGTCTTCGCGTTCACCCAAGTCCAGAAGCCGGCGCACCACACGCCCCGGCCCCCGGTACGTGGCCACGATATCCGATGTGACAGGCATCAACTGCGCCGCGCCAACCAGCCTTCCAGACGGGTAACGATCTCTTCGGCCAGTGCGCTGTCTTCGATCTCGTCCACCGCCTCTGCCAGAAAGGCCAGGGTTAGCATATTGGTGGCATCCTTGTGCGGCACGCCACGCGAGCGCAGGTAGAACAGAGCCGTCTCGTCAATCGCCCCCGAGGTCGATCCGTGCGAGCACGCGACGTCATCGGCGTAGATCTCAAGCTCGGGCTTGGCGAGGAACTGGCTGTCATCGTCCAGCAGCAGCGACTGGCTGATCTGATAGCCGTCTGTCTTCTGCGCGCCTGCCTTGACCAGGATCTTTCCCTGGAACACGCCGGTCGCGCCATTGCGCAGAACCTTTTTGAAAACCTGACGGCTTTCGCAGTTCACCGCGTCATGGGTGATGAATACCGTGTCGTCGTGGTGGAAGTCACCATCGCCAACGCAGGCACCCGCCACATGGGCAACCGCATCGTCGCCGGTCAGTTCGATGACCTGTTCATTGCGGGTCAGAACACCATTTGCGGTCAGGGTAAACGATTTGTAGGTCGATACCGCTCCCAGACGGGTGAACATATGGGTCATTGCCCGGCGCTCGTGATCGCGACCCTGCGCACGCACGTGATGCAGCGTGCCATTATCGGCAATGTCGATTTCCATGCACTTGTTGAATCGGGACGCTGCCGGACCGTTTTCCAGAATCGTAACCTCGGCCCCGCTTTCGACACGGACAATGTGATGCAGCATGGCATCCGACGTTTCTGATGCGTGGCGATAGATCAGGCTGATCGGCTTGGACGGCTTGCCGGTGACATGAATCGCTACGCCATCCCCGGCAAAAGCAGTGTTTAGCGCTGCCAGCGGCCGTTGAACCGGAGATTGCCCGCGCGCCTCAAGAACGCCGTACAATTCCTTGGCCCAATGGATATCCTTGCAGCAGATATCCTCAATCCGATCAATGTTGACGCCTTCCAGCTCCAGATCATCCGATTCTTCGGCGCTGAACACGCCGTCGATGAAGACGATTTTCAAACGGTCGATCTCGCCGAACAAGGTCTCCTCATCCGAGAGGAACAGCGCAGCATGTGGCGCTTCCGGCGAAATCAAAGTGTCGGGGCGCGTGTATTTCCAATACTCGTCGCGCCGTCCGGGCAGACCCATCTCCAACACACGCGCCAAAGCATCTTCACGCGCGGCACGCGTGCATCCGGCATCGGGCATGGTCAACGAGGCCAACCGTTCCTCGGTAGCGGTCTGTTTTGCTTGCGGCAAAGCCATCAGTTCACCTCGGCCAGAATGTCGGCGTAACCATTATGTTCAACTTCCAGCGCCAGCTCGGGGCCGCCGGATTTCACGATACGGCCGTTCGCCATGATGTGCACGACATCAGGTTTGATGTGGTCCAGCAGACGCTGATAGTGGGTGATCACCAGAAAGCCGCGGCCTTCGTCACGCAGGGCGTTAACGCCTTCGGACACCAGCTTCATCGCATCCACGTCGAGGCCCGAGTCGGTCTCGTCCAGAATGCACATCTTGGGCTCCAGCATGGCCATCTGCAGGATTTCATTGCGCTTTTTCTCACCGCCCGAGAAACCGACGTTCACCGGACGCTTCAGCATATCGGCGTCGATTTTCAGAGATTTTGCCTTGGCACGCACTTCTTTCAGGAATTCAGCGGCGGACAGCTCCTCTTGACCGCGGGCCTTGCGCTGCGCGTTAACGGCAGTACGCAGGAAGGTCATGTTGCCAACACCGGGAATTTCCACCGGGTACTGGAACGCCAGGAAGACACCCGCAGCAGCGCGCTCTTCCGGCTCCATCTCCAGCAGGTCTTGACCGTCCAGAGTGGCCGAACCTTCGGTGACCTCATAGCCGTCCCGACCCGACAGCACATAGCTGAGCGTCGACTTGCCCGAGCCGTTCGGGCCCATGATCGCGTGTACCTTGCCAGCTTCAACCGTCAGGTCCACACCTTTCAGGATCTGCTTGTCTTCTTCTTCAAGTTGTACGTGCAGGTTCTTGATTTCCAGCATGTTTTGTCCTTTTGCGTATCGCAAGGGGCGCCCCGGCCCCGATAAATTCTTATCCCAGCATTTTGCGGATCAGACGTGCGGCAACCCACCCAAGGATTGCCCCGATGCCGACCGCCCAGACCGGGTTGATGAAGTCCATGTAGAAGATGTTGACGTAGGCCACCCCAAGCAGGCCGCCCAATACCGGCAGTGCATATCCAAGCCAGGTCAGCACATCATCCCTTTGGATGCCTTTCCGGGGTGTCCGCGCCATCAACCGACAGAGCCTTCCAGCGAGATTGCCACCAGTTGCTGCGCTTCCATGGCGAACTCCATCGGCAGCGCCTGCAGCACATCCTTGCAGAACCCGTTGACGACCAGCGCCACGGCCTCTTCTTCGTCCATGCCGCGTTGACGGCAATAGAACAGCTGATCGTCATCCACCTTGGATGTCGTCGCCTCGTGTTCCACGCGCGAAGAGTTGTTCTTGACCTCGATATACGGAACCGTATGCGCACCGCATTTATCGCCGATCAGCAAGCTGTCACACTGGGTATAGTTGCGGCTGTCCTTGGCCTTGGGGTGCATAGAGACCAGACCACGATAGGTGTTCTGCGCCTTACCCGCACTGATGCCCTTGGACACAATACGCGACTTGGTGTTCTTGCCCAGATGAACCATCTTGGTGCCGGTGTCGGCCTGCTGATAGTTATTGGTAATCGCGATCGAGTAAAACTCACCCTGGCTTTCGTTGCCGCGCAGGATGCAGGACGGGTATTTCCAGGTCACGGCCGAGCCGGTTTCCACCTGGGTCCACATCACCTTGGATCGGTCGCCGCGGCAATCGGCGCGCTTGGTCACGAAGTTGTAGATGCCGCCTTTGCCGTTCTCATCCCCGGGGAACCAGTTCTGAACGGTCGAGTATTTCACCTCAGCGTCTTCCTCGACGATGATCTCAACCACGGCCGCGTGCAGCTGCGCCGTGTCGCGCTGAGGCGCGGTGCAGCCTTCCAGATAGGACACGTACGAGCCTTTGTCGGCGATGATCAGCGTGCGTTCGAACTGACCCGTGTTTTCCGCGTTGATACGGAAATAGGTGCTCAGCTCCATTGGGCAGCGGACGCCCGGCGGGATGTAGACGAAGGACCCGTCCGAGAACACGGCCGAGTTCAGCGTGGCATAGTAGTTGTCCGAAACCGGAACCACGGTGCCCAGATACTTCTTCACCAGTTCAGGGTGATCCTTGATCGCCTCGGAGATCGAGCAGAAGATCACGCCATGTTTGGCCAGTTCGTCCTTGAAGGTCGTACCGACGGATACCGAGTCGAAAACCGCGTCCACAGCGACCTTGCGGCCTTCTGCGGGCATGTCTTCGGCCCCTTCGACGCCTGCCAAAATCATCTGTTCTTTCAGCGGGATACCCAGCTTTTCGTAAGTGGCCAGCAGCTTGGGATCGACCTCATCCAGCGATTTCGGCTTTTCCTCCATCGATTTCGGACGGGCATAGTAATACTGGTCCTGAAAGTCGATCGGCGGGTAATGCACCATCGCCCATGTCGGCTCTTCCATCTTGGTCCAGCGATCGAAGGCCGACAGACGCCATTCGGTCATCCACTCGGGCTCTTCGTTTTTTTCAGAGATCAGGCGGACGATATCCGGGTTCACGCCCTTGGGCGCATATTCCATCTCGATATCGGTATCCCAGCCGTATTTGTAGGTGCCAACCTCGCGCACCGCATCCACGGTTTCCTGATCGACACCTTCTTTTACCTGGGTCTGGTCCAAAGCGGCCATATCCTTCACTCCGTCAGATCACGCGGCACGCGCGCGATGCTTTTTCTCTTTTTCAAGCCACGCTTCGGCGAAGCGCAGCACATCTTCTTGCGTGGTCAAAGGGCCAAGCGACACGCGTATCGCGCTGGCTGCTGTGACCTCGTCATAACCCATTGCCGTAAGAACCGCGCTGGCGCGGACTTTGCCGCTGGAACAGGCTGATCCCGCACTCACCGCAAAACCCGCCAGGTCCATCTGCATTACCTGCGTTTCGCCCTTCCAGCCGGGAGTAGCGAAACACAAGGTATTGGGCAGGCGATCCTGATCTTTCCCGACAAAAATAGTAGATTTAGAACCAGCCTCAAGGGCCTTTTCTAGAATATTTCTAAATTCTTGAACCTGCTCCCAAACGCCATTGGCCAGATCCCGAGCCGCTGCCTCAGCTGCAGCCCCGAAACCCGCGATACCAATGACATTTTCCGTGCCCGAGCGACGGCCCATCTCCTGGCCTCCGCCCTTAATCTGGGCAGGCAAGTCCGTGCCGCGCTTCATCACGACAGCGCCGATGCCCTTTGGGCCGCCCAACTTATGGGCCGAGATCAACGCCATCTGGGTGTCCAGCCAATTGAAAGCGACCGGCAGTTTACCAAAAGCCTGCGTTGCATCGGTCACGGCCAGTCCCTTAGGTAGCTTCTGAACGATCCCGGTTTCCGAATTGGCCAGTTGCAGGGTCGATTTTGCCGGCTCTGACACCTGCACCTGACCGGATTTCGCGGCAAGCAAATCCTCGGCAATCCAAGCCCTTACAGCATCATGCTCAATCGCAGAGCCGTGAAGGATACGGCCACCGAGCGCCAGCGCCGCCCCCTCGGTCGAGCCCGAAGTGAACACGATATCCGCTCCATCGGCCCCAAATGCGGATGCAATTTGCGCCCGCGCGCGCTCCACCACTGCTTTGGCTGCGCGCCCCTCGGCATGGACCGAAGACGGATTACCGCACAACTCCATCGCTGCGATCATCGCGTCGCGCGCCTCGGGTCGCAGAGGAGTTGTCGCGTTGTGATCCAGGTAAACACGAATCATGGATTCACCTTTTTCCAAACGCGAAAACCCTGGGTGCCGAATCCATGGTGCATTACGTCACTCATCGACAACGGCAAACAGGCTGGGGACCGCGGGGCACGGGGCCAGATCGTTTTTGATTACATCCGACAACCGCGTCTGATGCAGGAAGACATAGACATGTGCGCTGAGGCTTTCCCACAGACGGTTGGTCAGCGATTGCGCCCGGCTTCCCGATGACGCCCCGGAAGCCCCTGCGCCTTTTTGCAGCGCATCAACGGTTTCATCGACTGCGGCCAAAACCTCGACCACGCGAATTTCCGATGCAGGACGCGCCAAACGATAGCCGCCACCCGGCCCGCGAACCGACGACACCAAATCAGCACGGCGCAGTTTGACAAAAAGCTGTTCCAGATACGGAAGTGAGATATCCTGCCTTTCTGAAATTTCCCCCAATGTCACAAGGGTATCTTCAGGCTGAGTAGCAATATCGGCCAGCGCAACCATTGCGTAACGACCCTTGGTCGAAAGCTTCATTGTCTACTCCTCTAGGCTAGTACCGCGCGAAAACATTGACGCCGCCGCTGCCAGTGCGTATCTCCGACAGGCAGCAACTTGCGCAAAGCAATACAATTAGAACCGTTCTAAGGTGCCTGACGATAACAGTCAAGTATATCCCGGCACCCGGAAGAAAAAGACAGGACTAAAGCACACATGCCCGAGGTGATTTTTCCCGGACCCGAAGGCCGCCTGGAAGGCCGTTACCACCCGCAAAAGGAAAAAGACGCACCGATCGCCATCGTGCTGCACCCGCATCCGCAATTCGGCGGGACCATGAACAACAAGGTCGTCTACAACCTGCACTATGCGTTCTACAACATGGGATTCACCGTGTTGCGCTTTAACTTCCGCGGCGTTGGCCGCAGCCAGGGCGAATACGACCAGGGCGTGGGTGAGTTGAGCGACGCAGCCTCGGCGCTGGATTACCTGCAGTCGATGAACAACAATTCGAAACACTGCTGGGTCGCGGGCTTCTCGTTCGGCGCGTGGATCGGAATGCAACTGCTGATGCGCCGCCCGGAAATCACCGGGTTCATCAGCGTGTCGCCGCCCGCAAACATGTATGACTTTTCGTTCCTGGCGCCCTGCCCCTCATCCGGCCTGATCATCAATGGCTCGGCCGACCGTGTGGCGCCTCCGGCTGACACCACCTCGCTGGTGAACAAGCTGCATGAGCAAAAAGGCATCACCATCACCCATAACGAGGTGGAAGGTGCCGACCACTTCTTCCAGGATCGTCACATGGACACGCTGATCACCGATGTCAGCGACTATGTGAAACGCCGCCTGACCGAGAACACGCGCTGATGTCTGACACCATCACCACCCTCGCGTCGAAACTGGCCGAGGACACGATGAAAGTGATGGACGAAACCGGGGACGACCGCTTTTTTGTCGAAGTGGGCGATCTTCTAGGGGCGTCCTCTCAGACGTTGGAAGAGGCGTTCCTGACTGAAATCCGCGTCCGGTTGGCCGAGCGGAAAGCCCGCAAATTCGTGATTCAGAAACTGACGGATCACCGTTCCAAAACAAAAGCGATCGAGAAACAATGACCGAAAGACTGTCCGCGCAAATCGAATTCCTGAAACGCGCGGACAGCCTGAAATCGGTTGATCGCGCCAACTTTCTTCTGGATCAGTCCCGCCCGGAGAACGCCGCCGAACATAGCTGGCAACTGGCGCTTTGGGCGCTGGTGATGCAACCTTTGGCCGGTGCGGATGTCAGCATCGACCGGGTCATTCGGATGCTGCTGCTGCATGATCTGGTCGAGATCATCGTGGGCGACCACCCAATCCACCTGCAAACCGACTGGCAGGCCGTCGAGCGGCTTGAGAAAGCTGCCGCAGCTGAGCTGTTCGGACTTTTGCCCGCAGATCAGGCCGCCGACTGTCTTGCCTTGTGGCAGGAATTCGAGGCCGACCAGAGCCCGGATGCGAAATTCGCCAAGTATCTGGATCGGTGCCAGCCGATGTTCCAGGTTCTGTGCGCGCCTAATCCAATGCCTGAACACAAGGCGATTGTGCAAGACAACCTGAATGGTGGGCGCGCAGCCTATCTGAAGACCGAGTTTCCCGAAGCCTATGCCGCGGCCCAAAGCCTGCTGGACGGTGACCAGCTCGCGGAAACACCCTTCTCGACGCGCCTTGCCTTTCTGGCCGAGACGGACCAGCTGAAATCCGTCTACCGCGCCTCGCGCCTGCTGGACGGCTCGAGGTGCGAAAACTCGGCCGAGCATTCCTGGCACATCATGCTGTATGCGTGGATTCTGGCCGAACACGCGGCCCCCGGTGTCTCGATCGACCGCGCACTGAAAATGCTGTTGCTGCATGATATCGTTGAAATTGACGCGGGAGATCATCCCATCCACGGACAGGTCGACCACGCCGCGCAGGAGGCCGAGGAGCTTGCCGCCGCAGAACGCTTGTTCGGGTTGTTACCGGATGACCAGAAAACGGCCTTTATGTCACTGTGGCGCGAGTTTGAAGCAGCTGATAGCCCGGATGCGCGGTTCGCCAAGGCCATCGATCGCTTTCAAGCCCCGGTCGGCAATCTTGCCACCGACGGCGGAACATGGACGGATTACAACGTCACCTACGCCCAGATCGAACAGCGGGTCGGCACCCCGATACAGCGCGGCGCACCCGGCCTATGGACGTGGCTTCAGCCGCAGCTTGACGCGTTTTTCGCTGCCACAGCAAACACGTAGTCCAAAGAAAAAGAGGCGCTAAGGCCTCTTTTTCCCCCGTGTTTCAGCGGACGCTCAAACCTGATTACTCTCTAACCGTTCAACAAATTTGGCCGCATTTTTGTCGACGGACCCCCCGCCTGCAAGCCACCCAAGCGCCACAATCAACGCCGAAACAAAGACGATAAATCTCGCGAATTTCGTCATCAAAAACACTCACAAACAAAAACCTTTAAAAACAACGGTCTTGTATCACAATGACTGCTGACAAAACAGTCAGGTTATCCTGACCCAACGGTAGCCAAGCGGGATTGGCGTTTGTCTTCGCGCGTGTGACGCCCCCCAGATTCCACTTGCCCGCCAGACTGATTTTGTGCTCAACCTCGCAAAACTTCTGTCGAGATCCTCACCGTGCCCCACGCTTATCTGATCCTGTTTCTGGCGGTCATCGCCGAGACCATTGGTACGACCGCCCTGCAGGCCAGCCAGCAGTTCAGCCGCCTCTGGCCGTCTGTGCTGGTCGTGATCAGCTATGGAATTGCTTTCTATCTGCTGGGCTTGACGCTGAAATTCATGCCCGTCGGGATCGTCTACGCGATCTGGTCTGGCCTTGGCATCGTTTTCATCGCCATCATAGGCTTTATCGTTTTTGGTCAGAGATTGGACTGGCCCGCGGTCCTTGGCCTCACGATGATTCTGACCGGAATCCTGGTCATTCACCTGTTTTCCAAGACTGCTGGCCACTGATCACCGGTTAGGGCTGGCCTATTTAGTCAAACCGCGCTATTCGCGCGGCAACTTCCCGTTCAAAGGCTGACCTCTCATGGACCTGCGCAATATCGCAATCATCGCTCACGTGGACCACGGTAAGACGACCCTGGTGGATGAGCTGCTCAAACAATCCGGCGCGTTCCGGGAAAATCAAGCCGTGGCCGAGCGTGCCATGGACAGCAACGACCTCGAACGCGAGCGCGGGATCACCATCCTTGCCAAGGCCACTTCGGTCGAGTGGAAAGGCACGCGGATCAACATCGTCGACACCCCCGGCCACGCTGATTTCGGCGGTGAGGTCGAGCGGATCCTTAGCATGGTCGACGGCGTTGTCCTGCTGGTCGACGCGGCCGAAGGCCCGATGCCGCAGACCAAGTTCGTGACCTCCAAGGCGCTGGCTCTGGGCCTGCGCCCCATCGTGGTGCTGAACAAGGTCGACAAGCCCGACGCCGAACCCGACCGCGCGTTGGACGAATGTTTCGACCTGTTCGCGAACCTCGGTGCAGATGACGACCAGCTGGATTTCCCGGCCATGTACGCTTCGGGCCGTTCGGGCTGGGCCGACATGGAACTGGACGGTCCCCGCAAGGACCTGACCGCCCTGTTCGACCTGATCGTCGACCACGTCCCTGCCCCCAAACAAGCAGACAAGAAAGACGAGCCTTTCCGGATGCTGGCCACCACACTGGGCAGCGACCCGTTCATCGGCCGCATTCTGACCGGTCGCGTGGAAAGCGGCACTCTGAAGGCCGGTGACAGCCTCAAGGCGCTGTCGCGCGACGGCACGCTGATCGAGAATTTTCGCGCCTCGAAAATCCTGGCCTTCCGCGGCCTGGCGCAACAGCCCATCGACGTGGCCGAAGCCGGTGACATCGTCACCATCGCAGGCATGAGCAAGGCAACCGTGGCCGACTCGCTGGTGTCACCGCAGGTCGAAGAGGCGCTGCCTGCGCAGCCCATCGACCCGCCGACCATCACTGTGACCTTCGGCATCAACGATTCGCCTCTTGCCGGTCGTGACGGCAAAAAGGTCCAGTCGCGCGTGATCCGCGATCGCCTGATGAAAGAGGCCGAATCCAACGTCGCCATCCGCATCACCGACACCCCCGGCGGCGAGGCCTTTGAGGTTGCCGGTCGTGGCGAACTGCAGATGGGCGTTCTGATCGAGAACATGCGCCGTGAAGGGTTCGAACTCAGCATCTCGCGCCCACAGGTCCTGTTCCGTGACGAGGACGGCCAGCGTATGGAGCCCATCGAAGAGGTTACCATCGATGTGGACGACGAGTTCTCGGGCGCGGTGATTGAAAAGGTCACCGGTGCGCGCAAAGGCGAACTTGCCGAGATGCGTCCCGCCGGCGCCGGCAAAACTCGGATCATTGCGCATGTGCCGTCACGCGGCCTGATCGGATACCATGGCGAGTTTCTGACCGACACTCGCGGCACCGGCGTGCTGAACCGTGTGTTCCATGGCTGGGCAGCCCATAAAGGCCCGATCCCGGGCCGTCGTGCGGGTGTTCTGATCTCGATGGAAAATGGTCAGGCCGTCGCCTACGCCCTGTGGAACCTCGAAGAGCGTGGCCGTATGTTCGTTGGTCCCCAGACCGATGTGTATCAAGGTATGGTGATCGGAGAGCATTCACGCGACAACGATCTGGAAGTGAACCCTCTCAAGGGCAAAAAGCTGACCAACGTACGCGCCAGCGGCTCTGACGATGCGGTCCGGTTGACGCCCCATGTTCAGTTTTCGCTGGAAGAAGCCATTGCGTATATCGACGATGACGAACTGGTTGAAGTCACACCGAACGCCGTGCGTCTGCGCAAACGCTTCCTGGATCCGCACGAACGCAAACGCATGGCAAAATCTGCCTAGGGTTGACAGTTTCGCCGTTCACAAATGTGAAACAATACTACAATAGTGGCAGTTTTGCAACCATAGCAGACCCATTAAGTAGCAAATAGCCCGCCATTTTGGCGGGCTTACTTTTTGTTTTTTAGGTTAATTCAACTTTGGAGTGCATTACCCGATTCCGCTCCACTCACGCTCCTCTTGAAATTGTGTCCAAAAACGGGTGTAATCAAGGAATAAGTGTGGCGCGATAGTATTACATAAGCCATGTGTGTCCGCAGATAGAGCGGCAAAGTGTGTAACGAGTTTTGAAGGAGTGGCGCCATGCGCGTGAAATCTCGACTATTGTCTATTGTATTTGTTTCGGCAACATTCCCACTGATCACAGCCGGTGCGGCGCTAGCAGAAAGATGTAACATCAAAACGGCTCGGCAGTCTGTGTCGACCGAAACGTTGTGCGCCTGCTCGGTCGTCGATACCCGGATGCTGCGCTACATTCAGCGGCGTGCTGATTTCGAGGATATCCTGGCGCGAACTCTGGAAAGCTGTCCGGCATTTGCTGCGGTTCTGACTGACCTGCCAACAGCGACAGCAGCCGCATCGGCGCGCGATGGTGAGGATGCTAGCTCTGGGTTCGCAGGTACGTCCGGCGGCAGCAATGGTAGCCCATCTTCCACAAGCACTGACGGCGGCGACAACGGCAACGACGGTGGAGACGACGGTGGAGACGACGGTGGTGACGGTGGCGACAACGGCGGCGGCGGCGGAAACGGCGGCGGCGGAAACAACGGCAGCGGCGGCAACGACGGCGACGGCAACGGCGGCAACAACGGCAGCGGTGGCAACGACGGCAACGGCAACGGCGGCAACAATGGCGACGGTGGAAACTCCGGCGACGGCAACGGCGGCAACAATGGCGACGGTGGAAACTCCGGCGACGGCAACGGCGGCGACAACGGCAGCGGTGGCAACGACGGCAGCGGCAACGGTGGCAATAACGGCGACAGCGGTAACACCGGTGACGGCAACGGCGGCAACAATGACGGCGGCAGTGGCGGCAATACCGGTGGCGCCGGTACCGGTGGTGGCGACGGCGGCGGCAACTCAGGTGGCGCGGGCACCGGTGGTGGTGACGGCGGCGGAAACTCCGGCGGTGCCGGAGCTGGCGGTACATTCTAAGTGAAAAGCTGGGGATTTGCGCCGTAGTAAGTGGCGCATCCAAGCCCAACGAACAAAGCCTTGAATACGAAAAGGGCGACACGAGTGTCGCCCTTTCTCATACTTCAGTAACTCATCCGTTCTGCATGAAATGCATCAACTCCGGCTGTAAACGCCGACCCAACCACTGGGTTTCCGCGGGTTTTGCATCCGAAGGAACAAATAGTGCGTTGCCGACCATGGCTTGATCTGATTGGTCAGGTTGTCCAAAACCAGATCTCCAGCCGCCGAGCGGTACACGAGCACAGCATGTGCATTCCGCTGGGTATCCAAAACCGTCGCGATCAACAATTTGCTGGGATCGACCCCGGCGCGAATAAGGTCTCGTTTCTTCAGCAGAGCGAAATCCTCACAATCCCCACCCCGGGACGTCGGCAATGCCCATCTTTCAGCGGTCCGGTACTGTGAAAGATCAGTCACCGAACGCGTTGTTGCGTTGACCTGGCGATTGACCCGCTCGATTATCTGCATTTCCTGTCGGCTGGACATGGACGCGGCAGCCTTACCGGAACACGCCCAGCTATACTGACGGCACAATTGGCGCGCACCTGAAGGCGGCGGAGAAGCGGCCACGATCTTGATAAAGCTGCCTTCGCTTGCACCGGCAGCGGTGCCTGCGGCCAATGCACTCGACGCCAGTACGGCGACTGCGAACAGTCGACCCATAGATGAGGCCAACAGCGAAATAACGGCTCTGTATTCAGTGCTGAACGGTTTCATGCCTGTTCCTCGATCCAAATTCATTCATGCGATTGCGGGAAACGGGGCCGTAGATTGTTTTGCTAACTATCAGTGCACGGGGCCGTTTGCGCAATCTGCAGTGAGGTTGCAATGGAAAAGAGGCGGAAATTCGTTCCGCATTTTGACCATTTCAGGCAAGAATTAAGAGAATTTGGCCACAATCTATGGGTGACCTTACGTAATCTTTTCGCCCGACGCCCGCGATAAGCGCTTGAAAACCTTACCAGCAATCGGAATAGAAAAAGGAAAGGCGGCCACTCAGGCCGCCTTATTTACGCGTTGGCTGAAAACCGCTCAACTGGTCGGAATCTGGCATAAGTTTGCCAACGTGATTCTAGTCGGTGATCTCGACAACGACCAATTCACGCTCACTGGCACCACGTGCGTGGTCCAATGCCGCCTGATATTCGGGGGATTCGTAGCACTCAACCGCAGCCTCAACCGAGGGGAACCGGGCGACCACATTGCGGGGCCGCTCTTTCCCTTCAAGCTGCACATAACGAGCGGCGCGGGCGATAAATTCGCCCCCGTGCTTGGCGATGGCGGGGCCCGCCAGCTCGGCATATTTTCCATAGGCCTCAGCGTCGGTCACGGTGACATGGGCGATCCAGAGTGCAGGCATATTATCCTCCCAATACTTGCTCTGCGGCTTTGATCGCCGCGTCGGAATTCGAGGCATCACGGCCGCCGCCCTGCGCCATGTCGGGGCGTCCGCCGCCGCCTTTGCCCCCCAGTTCGACCACTGCGGCCCGAACCAGATCAACAGCCGAGATCTTGTCCGTCAGATCCGAGGTTACACCGGCCGCAACGGCAGCCTTGCCACCCGCATCAGCAATCAGCAGCACCGCACCCGAGCCCATTCGGCTTTTGTGTTCGTCGATCAACGCGGGCAGGTCTTTGCCCGAAACACCACTCAGCGCCTGCGCCAGGAAGGGTACTCCGTTAACGTCGCGGGCCTCGGCACCGCCCTGCCCCGAGCCGCCAGCCATTGCCAGATCACGGCGCAGCTGAGCAACTTCGTTTTGCAGGGCCTTGCGCTCATCCAACAGTGACTTTACCCGGCTGACCACATCATCAGGCTGCGCCTTCAATTCGGCCGAAATCTTCCCAAGCCGTTGATCTTGTGCCGAAAGATGGCGGAAAGCCTCATCCCCGGTCAGCGCTTCGATCCGGCGTACGCCCGCACTGCTGGCGCTGTCACCCAGCACGACAAAGGTGCCGATATCCCCGGTTTGACGCACATGGGTCCCACCGCACAGTTCGATCGACCAAGTGTCGCCGTCATGTCCCTTACCGGTCGGGGCCTTACCCATCGAGACAACACGAACCTCGTCGCCGTATTTCTCACCGAACAGCGCCTGAGCACCCAGTTCACGCGCATCGTCCGGCGTCATGATCCGGGTCTCAACGGACGAGTTCTGGCGGATGAAGTCATTCACTTCGCGCTCGACCTTCTGGATTTCCTCGGCGCTCAACGCCTTGGAGTGGCTGAAGTCGAACCGCAGCCGATCCGATGCGTTCAGCGACCCGCGCTGCGCAACATGATCACCCAGCGTTTCACGCAGCGCCTCATGCAGCAGGTGCGTGGCCGAGTGGTTGGCCCGGATCGCCGTGCGGCGCGCGTGATCGACCGCAAGCTCAACCGAGTCGCCAGTTGACAACGTGCCTTGGCTGACCGTCACCCGATGGGCATAGACCTTGCCTTCGGCATACTTGCGCGTGTCTTCAACCTGCGCCACATCCTGCATGTTCTCGAGACGCCGGATTTCACCGGTATCACCAACCTGACCACCGGCTTCGCCATAGAAAGGCGTCTGATTGACGACAACCCAGCCGGTGCCACCCTGTTCGATCTTGTCGACCAGTGCACCGTCAACAACCAGCGCGGCCACCTGACCTTCGGCTTTCTCGGTATCGTAGCCAAGGAAATCCGTGGCCCCAGCCTGATCCAGAACGTCAAACCAAATGGCCTGATCCGCGGCTTCGCCCGACCCCGCCCATGCGGCGCGCGCCTTGGCTTTTTGTTCGGCCATGGCGGCATCGAAACCGTCCGTATCTACAGTCAGGCCTTTTTCGCGCAGCGCATCCTGCGTCAAGTCCAGCGGGAAACCGTAAGTGTCATACAGCTTGAACGCCGCATCACCAGAAAGAGCCGCACCTTCGGACAGGCTCGCAACTTCGTCATCTAGCAACTTAAGGCCGCGATCCAAGGTTTGCTTGAAACGTGTTTCTTCCAGCAACAGCGTCTCTTCGATCAACGGCTGCGCCTGGCCCAATTCGGAATACTGCGCGCCCATCAGTTGCACCAGCGTCGGAACCAGACGATGCATGACTGGATCTTTCGCCCCCAACAGATGCGCGTGTCGCATAGCCCGCCGCATGATCCGGCGTAGCACGTATCCGCGGCCGTCATTGCTGGGCATTACCCCGTCCGCAATCAGGAACGAGGTCGAACGCAGGTGGTCTGCGATGACGCGGTGATGGACGTTCTGGTCCCCATAAGAATCAACCCCGGTCGCCTCCGCAGATGCCTCGATCAGCGTCTTGAACAGATCGGTGTCATAGTTGTCATGGCTGCCCTGCAGCAGCGCACCGATCCGCTCCAGCCCCATGCCAGTGTCGATCGACTGCATGTCGAGTTCGACCATCGAGCCATCTTCGAACTGCTCGTTCTGCATGAAAACGATGTTCCAGATTTCGATGAACCGGTCGCCATCTTCCTCGGCCGAACCCGGAGGGCCACCCCAGATGTGATCGCCGTGGTCATAGAAAATCTCGGTGCACGGCCCGCACGGGCCAGTCGGTCCCATCTGCCAGAAATTGTCATTGGTGGCGATGCGGATAATCCGGTCTTCCGGGACACCGACCTTTTTCCAGATCTCAAACGCCTCGTCATCGGTGTGATACACCGTCGTCAACAGGCGGCTCTTGTCGATGCCGAACTCTTTGGTGATCAGTTCCCACGCAAACGGGATCGCGTCTTGCTTGAAGTAGTTTCCGAACGAGAAATTCCCCAGCATCTCAAAGAACGTATGATGCCGTGCGGTGTATCCGACATTGTCCAGATCGTTGTGCTTACCTCCGGCGCGCACACATTTCTGCGCCGTGGTCGCACGCTGATAATCGCGGGTTTCCACTCCGGTAAACAAGTTTTTGAACTGCACCATGCCCGAGTTTACGAACATCAGCGTCGGGTCATTGCGCGGGACCAGAGGGCTGGACGCCACCACCTCATGCCCCTGTTTGGCAAAGTAGTTCAGAAAGGTCGATCGGATATCGTTCAGCGTGGGCATAAGCTTCTCTCAGCGCGCAATCATATTGTGTTGAAACGGGTTTATCGCCGTCCCTGCGGATAGTCCACAGCATTGGAGGCGCCGAACGAAACAAGGCGGCCCGCTGGACCGCCTTGCTGTCGTAATTCTCAGTACCCGTTAGGCTTCGAGGATATCGTCATCCTCGGCAGCACCCGGTGGCATGTCGAACTCCAGACCGTGCGCGGCACGAATCTTGTCTTCGATCTCAAGCGCAGCACGACTGTTGTCACGCAGGTACTGCTTGGCATTCTCACGCCCCTGCCCGATCCGCTCGTCACCATAGCTGAACCACGAGCCCGACTTCTCGACCACACCGGCCTTGACGCCTAGATCCAGCAACTCACCCATTTTGCTGATGCCTTCGCCATACATGATGTCGAACTCCACCTGCTTGAACGGCGGTGCCACCTTGTTCTTGACGACCTTTACGCGAGTCTGGTTACCGACCACCTCGTCCCGGTCCTTAATCGCGCCAATACGGCGAATATCCAGACGGACCGAGCTGTAGAATTTCAGCGCGTTACCACCGGTCGTGGTTTCCGGGCTGCCGAACATCACCCCGATTTTCATCCGAATCTGGTTGATGAAGATAACCATGCAGTTCGAACGGCTGATCGAGCCGGTCAGTTTGCGCATTGCCTGGCTCATCAGACGGGCTTGCACACCGACATTGCTGTCGCCCATGTCGCCTTCCAACTCGGATTTCGGCGTCAGCGCCGCCACCGAGTCGACCACGACCATGTTCACCGCACCCGACCGCACCAGCGTATCGGTGATCTCCAATGCCTGTTCGCCGGTGTCGGGCTGCGAGATCAGCAACTCATCCAGATCAACGCCCAGCTTGCGGGCATATTGCGGGTCCAGCGCATGTTCCGCGTCGACGAATGCGCAAACACCACCGCGTTTCTGCTGTTCTGCAATACAATGCAGAGTCAGTGTGGTTTTTCCCGAGCTTTCCGGGCCGTAAATCTCAACAATCCGGCCCATCGGCAGGCCGCCGATCCCCAGCGCGATATCCAGCCCCAGTGAGCCGGTCGAGCTCGCATCGATGTCCTGCTTGGCGTCCTCGCCCAGCTTCATGATCGAGCCCTTGCCGAACTGCCGTTCGATCTGCGCCAATGCGCTGTCGAGCGCCTTTTGCTTGTCTGCGTTTTTCTTGTCGCTCATCGTCAGAAGATCCGCCATTGTCCTGTCGCCTTCCCTTTTGTCACACCCTTGAACGGGCGGCAATCGCTGCTTTGTTCGCCTCTTGTTCCTTATGAGACCAAAAAGAGAACATTTCAACTAAAACTTACGAGACTTACTGTTCAGCAATTGTGTTAAAGAGTCGTTTACGCCAATCTGGGACAGCAATAAAGATTGGCAAAGGGCGACTAAATGCTTGTTTTCTATAAGGAACGCCTTGCGTTTCTGGCCGTTCCAAAAACAGGCAGCACGGCCTATCACACCGCCCTGCGCGACCGCGCCGACTTTGTCGTGACCGGTCCACCAGATTTGAAACACGCCCCCGTGCGGCGCTATGACCGCTTTTTTCAGAACATCTTTCGGAAAATGTACGATACCGAGATGGAGATCATGGCGGTCGTGCGCGAACCGATCGATTGGTTGGGCAGCTGGTACAAGTTCCGTAGCCGAGATGATCGGATTGGGCATCCGCATTCCACCCGTGATCTGAGCTTTGATGACTTCGTGCAAGCCTACATGCAAAGCCCCCGCCCTGAATTTGCTGATGTCGGCAGCCAAAGCCAGTTCTTCCGCACCCGGAGCAACGGTTTTGGCGCCAGCCACATCTTTAAGTATGAGAACCAGGATCAGATCCTGGATTTTCTACAGGATAGGCTAAACATGCAGATCGACCTGAAACAGGAAAACGTCTCACCCCATCGCGAGTTGATCCTGACGCCCGAGACGGAACGCAAGTTCCGTAAACGGCACGCCGCCGAGTTTGCCTGTCATGATTCTGCGCTTTAGTTGATCTGCTGAAACACCGCCTCGGTCAGTTGGTTCAGCGAGAACGGCTTGGGCAGGAAGGTGGAATTCGCAATCTCGGGACCGGAATCTCCGAACGCACCCTCGGTATAGCCGGACATGAAGATCACCCGTGTGTCCGGACGCGTCTCCATCGCTTTGCGAACCCAGGTCGGCCCGTCCATGCCGGGCATGACCACATCGGTGACAAAGACATCGACATTCAGCGCACCGTCTTCCAGCAGGCGCAGCGCCTCTTCCGCCGACTCGGCTTCGAGCACGGTATAGCCTTTCAACCGCAGCGCACGTGTCGCGAAGGCGCGAACCGGCGCCTCGTCTTCGACCAACAGAACAACCCCTTCGCCCTGACGCGCGGTTTGCGTATCGGCGGCGGGTATCGCGTCGGGTTGGGCTTCTGGCGTGGCGACTGAGACAGGCAAGTAGACGATGAATTCCGTCCCGTGCCCTTGAAGGCTGTCGACAAAAATGAACCCGCCCGTCTGTTTGACGATGCCATACACCGTCGACAAACCCAGACCGGTGCCTTCCCCGGTGCGTTTGGTGGTATAAAACGGTTCGAACACCTTCTGCAGCTTGTCCGCAGGAATTCCGACGCCGCTGTCGATCACCTTGACGGTGACATATTCGCCCGGCTGCACCGTCGCCCGGTCGCGCGCGAAGGGCTCGTTCAACACTACAACCTCGGTCTCGATCCGCACTTCGCCGCCATCGGGCATGGCATCACGCGCATTCACAACGAGGTTCATAAGCACCTGCTCAAGCTGCCGTTTGTCAGCCCGCACCGGTTTGAGAACCGGATCGTGGCTGAGGATCAGGCGGACTTTCTCGCCCACCAGCCGGTTTAGCAGGTGAATCAGATCCGAGATCGTATCCCGCAGATCCAGCACCTCGGGCTGCAGCGTCTGTTTCCGCGAGAACGCCAACAACTGACTGACCAGAGCAGCGGCACGGTTGGCGTTCTGGTTGATCTGTACGAGGTCCCCATAGTTCGGGTCATTCTGGTCATGCCGCAACAGCAGCAGATCGCAATGCCCCGATATGGCCGTCAGCAGGTTGTTGAAGTCATGGGCAACACCGCCGGCCAGTTGCCCGACTGCCTGCATTTTTTGCCCCTGCACGAACTGCGCTTCTAGCGTCTTAAGCTCAGTGGCGTCGTTCAGTACGGCAATCAGTTGAACCTGCCCATCATTCACCACGCGGTTCAGCGTGACCTGAACGAACACCTCTTTGTCCTGTCGGGTCAGGCGCAGGAACTCGGACCGCATTGCCGGTTCCTGGGCGGCCGTTCGTGCCAACCAGTCCAATACCGGATAGCCAAGCCCGTGCATGATTTGGTCCGCATTGGTTTCGCCGGGCGCGATTTCCCCGATCAACTTCACGGCCAGTCGGTTAGCCTCCAAAATCCGCCCATCGGGTGCAAGGCGCACGATCGGAACCGGCAAATCAGCAAAGGACGTCCCACTGTTGGCCTGCCCCGCCGCCTCTGTCGGCAGTACGAGCAAGTCGCGCCCGGTGCCGGACCGGTTAAGTTCGCACACGGCGGCAGAGACGGTTCCATTTGCCGTCTGAACCTGCACGATGTCGCCCTGCTGGCCCGGGTCGGCAGAAAGGACCTGTTGAAGCCTGTCCGGCCTGTGCCCCAGCAAATGAGCTGCCGCAACATTGACCCGCAGCAACGTGCCGTTGCGACCTTCGGTCAGAACCGGAACAGAGACCTCATCCCACTGTCCCGGAGTGTCCAGATGAAAGCGCCAGCAAAACTGGCCATTACCAACATCGAACACCGAAACCGGGACGGTCGATCCGACGGTCACGATGTCTTCGCGCGCTTTGCCGAAAATCTCGGCCTTCGACTGAAGACGCAGTAGTACCGCCGCCGGATTCGCAAACATGGACTTCAGGCAATGTTCCAATCGCACGCCCGGAAAGGCCTGAAACTTGTTTCGCGCCTCTGAATTGGCCGCCAGAATATCACCCTGAGCGTTTGCGATCATGCAGGGAAACAAATCCTGCTCGGCGAAAACCGCCATGGTCTTCACCGCCTGCTGCGCCAGATGGTCCACGATCTTACCGCGAAGCACCACCAGGAAACTCGCCGCCAGCAGCGATACACCCGCGACGACAAAACCGGTGTGCCAAAGCTGCGGCACAAGCCCCACAACGGGTGCAAGGCCCAGCAGTGCGCCGATGAAGACCAATGGGGCCAGTCGCAATCCGGACGGGGCGTTTTGAAAGGACGGATCAGAGAAAGCTTCCGTTGTATCAGTCATAAACAACTCAGATCAGTGGGCTTTCACGCAGTCAGCCCAAATAAGGTTAATGCCCGCTTAAAAGAAACCGGGAACTCTCCTTTAAGTTGCTATGTTCTGATGCGCTATCGCGTCAAGTGTGATGTGAAGAAACCGTCCGTGCCGTGGGAGACAAGCCACGTTTTCCGGAAATTCTCGGACCAGTCCGGATGTGTTCGCAAGAAGCCGTCGACAACTTCGCCGTTTTCGTCGTCCAGCATCGAGCAGGTCGCGTAGGCCAGAACACCAACCGGCGCGGTCATCGGCGCCAGCTGGTCCAGAATGGAGGTCTGAATTCCCGTCAGTTCCTGCAGGCGGCTTTCGGTCAGCGCCCATTTCCCTGCCGGAGCCCGCCGCCACGACCCGCTACCGGAACACGGTGCGTCGGCGAGGATCACGTCGAAGGGGGCGTGTTGCGCGAGATACTGGGTTGCCAGAATCTCCACCCGCACACCGGCCCGGTCCGCCCGCGCCGGAAGGTCTCGCATACGGGCAGCGTTCACGTCATGGGCAAAAACTGAAACACCTGCTTGCGCGGCCAGAGCCAGAGACTTACCGCCGCCGCCCGCACAAAAGTCCAACACCCGCATACCCGGACGCAAATCCAACGCTGCGACTACCGCCTGACTGGCCGCGTCCTGAAGCTCGACCAACCCGTCCGCATAAGCTCGGCTTTGCGCGATTTTGCGTGCCCCCTCGGAGACCTCCAACGCCGTATTACAGGCCAGATGTGCAGCGGCAATGATCCCATCGGCGGCCAGCGCCGAGATTGCCGTGGAAACGTCGGCTTTGATCAGGTTGACCCGCAAATGCACCGGCGCACGGCTTTGCAGGGCTTGCGCAACCGGCACCGCCTGATCCCCTAGCGAGGACTCGAACTTAGGCCACAGCCAATCAGGGATATCGTACTGCTCGGCCTCGGAGTTGAAATCACGTCCGACTTCGGTTTCGGCCAATACCTCGGGCGCGTGGCGGACACCCGAGAACACATCCTCCAACGGCGCGCCGGATGCACGCACGGTTCCGATCATTAAGCCACGCCCGGTCTCGGCCCCTCCGAGCGCCGCAAAGGATCGTTTACACCGCAATGCAGTGAATACATGATCGCGGATCGCAGCCCGATCCTTGGACCCGGCAAACCGGCTGCGGCGAGCCCAGTTGGTCAGAGATTTCTCGACGGGCGCGCCCGCGAGAATCTCATCAAGGATTTCGATCGAAGCCTGAATACGTGCGGCCGGCGTCATGCTGTCTTCCGATGCTGGTAAAGCGGCTTTTGCCCAAGCCACAAATGCAAAACGGCGCCCTACTGCGGGCGCCGTGAACCTTGAAAGCCGGGGTTACATCACCCGGTAGTTCGGGCTTTCGCGAGTGATCTGCACGTCATGCACATGGCTCTCTTTCAGACCCGCGCCAGTGATTTTGACGAAGTTGCAGTTCTTGCGCATGTCTTCGACCGTTGCGCAGCCGGTGTAGCCCATCGCGGCGCGAAGACCACCGACCAGTTGGTGTACCACGGCACTGGCCGAGCCCTTATAGGGCACCTGCCCCTCGATCCCTTCGGGCACCAGCTTGTCGTTCGCCGCATCCTTCTGGAAGTAACGATCCGCCGAGCCGCGCGCCATCGCGCCGAGGCTGCCCATGCCGCGATAGGATTTGAAGGAACGGCCCTGATACAGGATCACCTCGCCCGGGCTTTCATCGGTGCCCGCAATCATCGAGCCGACCATCGCGCAGGACGCGCCCGCCGCGATCGCCTTGGCGAAATCGCCCGAGAATTTGATGCCACCGTCTGCAATCACCGGAACATCTCCGGCTGCGGACGCGCAATCCATGATCGCAGTCAGCTGAGGCACACCTACACCAGCAACCATACGCGTAGTACAGATCGAGCCCGGACCGATACCAACCTTGATGGCATCCGCGCCGGCATCAATCAGCGCCTTGGTTGCATCGCCTGTGGCAACGTTACCAGCGATGATCTGAACCTCGTTCGACAGGGTTTTAACGCGCTTCACCGCGTCCAGAACGCCTTGCGAGTGACCGTGCGCGGTATCAACGACAATGATATCGGCTCCGGAGTCCACCAGTTGCTCGGACCGCTCAAACCCGGCATCACCAACCGAGGTCGCGGCCGCGACGCGCAAACGTCCCAGAGGGTCTTTGCAAGCGGTCGGGTTCAGAACGGCCTGTTCGGTGTCTTTCAGCGTCAGCAGACCTGTCAGCTTACCTGCGCCATCGACCACCAGCAGCTTTTCGATGCGGCGGGCCTTCATCAGGCTCTTGGCCTCTTCCAGATCAGCCGGTTCCTGCAACATGGCCAGATTGTCTGTGGTCATCATCGCCCTGATCGGCTGGTCATCCGAGGTCGCAAAGCGCATATCGCGGTTGGTCACGATGCCGACCACGCGACCCTCTTCGTCAACCACGGGGAAGCCGGTGAAGTTGTAGCGCTCGACCAGAGCCTTGGCATCCGCCAATGTCTGATCCGCCCGCAGCGTGACCGGGTTGTAGACGATACCCGATTCAAACCGCTTGACCCGGCGTACCTCGCGCGATTGCTCTTCCACCGAAAGGTTCTTGTGAATAACGCCAATGCCTCCGGCCTGAGCCATGGCGATGGCCATGCGCGCCTCGGTCACCGTATCCATGGCTGAGCTCAGCAGTGGGATGTTCATGCTGATCGCCCGCGTCACACGCGTGCTTGTATCCGCCGTCGCCGGCAGCACCGACGAGGACGCCGGAACCAAGAGAACATCGTCAAAGGTAAGTGCCTCACGAATCTGCATCTGCTAACCCCATGCAAAAGCCCGTTTGGCGGTGACCCTATTACATGGATTTAACCCAAGGAAAAGCCCCAGAGCTCAACTAGTTTTCGTCTGCGGGCCAATCCCAAGAGAAAAAACGACGCAACCCGTACAAAACGTGCCGCTGAATGCCCTTTCCCTTTGCGCGCAAACTCATATCTTGCCCGGCATACGCGCGAATACAAAAGGCAGGCCAGATATGACCACCGAACCCCTTGTTGTCTTTACTCCCTCGGGCAAACGCGGGCATTTCCCCGTTGGCACCCCGGTTCTGACCGCCGCCCGTCAATTGGGCGTCGATCTGGATTCGGTTTGCGGCGGGCGCGGAATCTGCTCGAAATGTCAGATCACCCCCAGCTATGGCGAGTTTCCCAAACACGGCGTGACCGTTTCCGAAGGCGCGCTGAGCGAATGGAACGCGGTAGAGCAGCGCTATGACGACAAGCGCGGGTTGAAACCCGGCCGCCGCCTGGGCTGCCAGGCCACCGTTCAAGGCGACATCGTGATCGACGTCCCACCAGAAAGCCAGGTGCACCGTCAGGTCGTCCGCAAAGCCGCCGCCGCGCGCGCTATCGTCATGGACCCGGCAACACGTCTGTATTTCGTTGTGGTCGAAGAACCCGACATGCACTCGCCCACCGGTGATCTGGAGCGTCTGGAGCGCGCCCTGCGCCAGCAGTGGAATATCGAGGCCGTGACCGCTGATCTGTCGCTGATGTCCAAGCTGCAACCCGTCCTGCGCAAGGGCAAATGGGAAGTCACCGTAGCCGTGCACAAAGGCCACAAGGATACGATTGCCCGGATTGTCGAAATCTGGCCTGGGCTGCATGAAAGCGGGCTGTATGGTCTGGCCATTGACCTCGGCTCGACCACTATCGCGGCGCACCTGACCGATCTGGAAACAGGTGAGGTCAAGGCATCCTCGGGCCTGATGAACCCCCAGATACGCTTCGGCGAAGACCTGATGAGCCGCGTGTCCTACGCCATGATGAACCCTGGCGGTGATCAGGAGATGACCAAGGCCGTGCGCGAGGCGATCAATGATCTGACCACCTCGATCGCTGAAGAAGCGGGCATCGATGCCGAACTGATCGTCGAGACGGTCTTCGTCTGTAACCCGGTCATGCACCACCTGCTACTGGGGCTGGACCCTGTCGAGCTGGGTCAGGCTCCGTTTGCGCTGGCGACCTCGGAAAGCATGTCCCTGCCCGCGCGCGAAATGGACCTGACCAAGATGAACCCGCGGGCACAGATCTATATCCTGCCCTGTATCGCGGGCCACGTGGGTGCGGATTGTGCTGCCGTTGCGCTGTCCGAAGAGCCGGGCAAATCCGAGGACCTCGTGCTGATCGTGGACGTGGGCACCAACGCGGAAATCCTGCTGGGCAACACCAGCCGCGTTCTGGCCTGTTCCTCACCCACCGGTCCAGCATTCGAAGGTGCCCAGATCAGTTCCGGCCAACGCGCCGCACCCGGTGCCATTGAACGGATCGAGATCGACCCTGTGACCAAGGAACCCCGCTTCCGCATCATCGGGTCCGAGAAATGGTCCGATGAGGAGGGCTTCGATCAGGACGTCGCCACCACCGGCATCACCGGCATCTGCGGCTCGGGCATCATCGAAGCCGTGGCCGAAATGCGCATCGCTGGCCTGTTGGACGAAAGCGGTCTGATCGGATCAGCGGCACAAACCGGTACCGAACGCTGCGTTCCCGAAGGCCGCACCAACGCCTATCTGATCCACGATGCCAGCGCCGAAGGTGGCCCGCGTATTACGGTGACACAAGGCGACATCCGCGCCATTCAACTGGCCAAATCCGCGCTGTATGCCGGTGCGCGGCTGTTGATGGACGTCATGGAAGTCGACAAGGTCGATCGCGTTGTTCTGGCCGGGGCGTTCGGAGCCCATATCTCGACCAAACACGCGATGGTTCTGGGCATGATCCCCGACGCACCGCTCGACAAAGTGTCCAGCGCCGGCAACGCCGCGGGCACCGGTGCCCGGATCGCGCTGTGTAACATCGGAGCCCGGACCGAGATCGAACGCGTTGTGCGCGAGATCACCAAGGTCGAAACCGCCATCGAGCCCAAGTTCCAGGATCACTTCGTGGCCGCAAACGCGATCCCGCACAAAACCGATCCATTCCCGGAACTGGCGCAGGTCGTCACCCTGCCCGCGCCCTCGTTCAACACCGGCGGAGATGAGGAAAAGTCTGGCCGCCGCCGCCGCAGGAGGTCATAGTCGCCCCAACCACGGGGGCACAGATGACGTCAGCAAACGAAGAACAGGCAGAATACTGGGGTCAGTCTGAGAACGGCACCAAATGGTTGACCTACGAAGATCAACTGGACCACGTGCTTGCGCCTGTTCTGGATCTGGTTCTAAGCCGGGCTGACCTGTCTGCAGGAATGCAGGTTCTGGATATCGGTTGCGGCACGGGTGTCAGCACCCTTGCCGCAGCCCGTCGCGTTGGGCCAGACGGGCGTGTTCTGGCCGCCGATATCTCACAACCTTTTCTGAAGCGAGCTGCCACGCGCGCTTCTCAAGACGGGTTGGACAACATTCGGTTCCAGTACGCTGACGCGCAGACCTTTGCCTTTGAACCCGCCCTCATGGACGCAGCGATCTCGCGGTTCGGCGTCATGTTCTTCAGTGATTCAGTGGCTGCCTTTGCCAATATTGCCAAGGCACTGAAACCCGGCGCTCAGATGACTTTTGCGGCTTGGGGTCCTTTGGACGTGAACCCGTGGTTCCGCGTTCCTCATATTGCTGCCGTGAAACGATTGGGACAGCCTCCGCGCGTGGACCGCTATGCACCTGGCCCCCTCGCGTTTCACGACGTAGACCATGTCACAGGAATGATGGTTCAGGCCGGGTTGTCTGAAGTGAAGGCCGACGCAGTCCATTTGGAACTCCAAGGCGTCAATGGCGTTGAGGATACAGCGGCACTGTGTACGCGAGTGGGACCGGCCGCTCGGGTCATTTCACATTTCGCCGGGAACGAGCAGGACGTTCAAGCCATTCAGAAAGACGTCACCGCCGAGTTCCAAAACCTGCAAACCGGTACGGAACCCCGCATCCCTGCGGTCATCAACCTGTTTCAGGCCTGTCGATCCGAGTGATTTGGAGCGGGTAGCGGGAATCGAACCCGCGCGTTCAGCTTGGGAAGCTGACAGGCTACCATTACATCATACCCGCCGCGTAGCGCTGGATAACACCGCCCGCCGAACGACTTCAAGCGCCTTTCCAAGGCACCGAGCAATTACTCGGTCCGGGCGCGAAGACTGTCGATCAGCGACTGATCCACATCCAATGCCTCGCAGGCCGCGTCCAGTGTACGCCTGTCCAGGTGTTGCGGGCTCAGGTCGATGTCCTTGGAAAACGCATCAACAATTGCGCGCATCGCGCTGATTCTGGCGTATTTCTTGTTGTTCGCCGGAATGACGTGCCAAGGCGCGACTTCGGTCGAGGTCCGCGCCAGCATTTCGTCCACGGCCACTTCGGCTTCTGCCCACCTCTCCCGATTGCGGAAATCCTCATAAGTCAGTTTCCACCGTTTCATCGGGTTGCGAAGACGCTCGGTGAAGCGTGCCATCTGCTCTTCCGGAGAGATGTGGAAGAACAGCTTCACGATCCGGGTGCCGTCATCGACCAACATCCGCTCAAAATCGTTGATTTCACGATACGCGGCCTGCCAGCGTTTTTCCGGTGTGAATTTTTCCAGTCGCTCAACCAAAACGCGGCCGTACCAGCTGCGATCAAAGGCCGAGATTGCGCCTTCGGGCGGCAATCTTTCCCAGAACCGCAGCAGGTAATGGCGGTTCAGGTAGTAGTTGCGTGGTGCACCAATAGGCCACACCTTGAAACTACGCGGGTCCAGCGCCTGACTGATCCGGCGGATCGTGCCGCCCTTGCCTGCCGCGTCCCAGCCTTCGAACACAAGCACGCCTTTCGCGCCATGAAACAGAAACGCCTGCTGGATCAGCGCCAGCTGTGCCTGAAGATCGACCAGTTCTTCAAAATAGTCTTGCTTGCTCAGGCGCTTGCTCAGATCGGCGTCCGCCAATTTCGGAGGGTAATATTTGGTCATGAAAACACCTGATTTTTGCTGCGGGCTTGTGTCATTGTCGCAATCCCGACAATTCCCGGCCTTGATCAGGGTCAAAACGAAAAAGGCCGGGCACATGGCCCGGCCTTTGATCGAATTCTTAGGAAATCAAGCGCGACGGCGACGGCCACCACCGCGACGACCACCTGCGGCACCGGCAGCACCGGCCTCTTCTGGCGATTTGTTGAACTTGATCCAAGCTCCACCATGCGGGTCGTTGTTGGTCAGCAGGTTGGCGGCGCGGATGGCCTCCATTTCCTTGCCAGCGCGCGGCAGGGTCGAGCCCAGACCGAACATCTGAACGAAGGCTTCGTCGTCCATGCCCTCGGGCAGGATGATGCCAGCTGCGGCAACGGCCTCTTTCTTTTCGGCGATCTTCTTCTGCGTCACCGGCAGAGCCACCGGGTTCATGATCGCCGAAGTCATACCAGCGCCCATTGCCATCGGCAGAAAGGCGTTGTTGATGCCGTGACGGTTCGGCAGGCCGAACGAAATGTTGGACGCACCGCAAGTGGTGTTCACGCCCAGCTCTTCGCGCAGACGACGGACCAGTGCGAACACCTGCTGGCCAGCGGTTGCCATCGCGCCGATCGGCATCACCAGCGGGTCAACAACTATGTCATGCGCGGGGATGCCAAAGTCGGCTGCGCGCTCAACGATCTTCTTGGCCACGTCGAAACGGACATCGGGGTCTTCCGAAATGCCGGTGTCGTCGTTCGAGATCGCAACAACAGGAACGTTGTATTTCTTGACCAGCGGCAGAACCATCTCCAGACGCTCTTCTTCGCCGGTAACCGAGTTCAGCAGCGGACGGCCTTCAGCTGCCGCCAGACCGGCTTCCAGAGCACCCGGAACCGACGAGTCGATGCACAGCGGCACGTCGACCAGACCCTGCACCAGCTCGACGATCTTGGTCATCAGCGGCGGCTCGGTCTCGTTCGGGTTGGGGTTCGAGTTGTAGACAACGCCCGCGTTGATATCCAGAACGGTCGCGCCTGCAGCAACCTGTGCGATGGCGTCTTTCTCGACGGTCGAGAAATCGCCTGCTTCCAGTTCAGCGGCCAGTTTCTTGCGGCCGGTCGGGTTGATCCGCTCACCGATCACACAGAACGGTTCGTCGAAGCCCAGAACGGCGGTTTTTGTTTTTGATTCTACGACTGTACGGGTCATGTCCGTTCCTTAGGAGTTTACTGGCTTTGCCGAAGCGCCGCCGTTTTCGATTGCCCAGTTGGCGTTGGTCTTGATGCCACCAAGCGGGAAGAAATGCACGTTGGTGATGTTGAAGTCCGGGTTCGCCGCCTTGTGGTTGGCCAGTTCGGTCAGAACATCGGTCGGCTCATAAGGCAGCAGCAGCTTGGACACGTCCATGGCGCGCTTCTGCAGAACCTTCAGCGACGGGCCAACGCCACAGGCGATGGCGAATTTGATCAGGGTCTGCAGCTTGGCTGGACCTGCGATACCGATGTGAATCGGAAGATCGACGCCCGCTTCTTTCAGGCTGTCCGCCCATGCGATGATCGGCTTGGCGTCAAACGCGAACTGGGTCGCCAGCGCCATTTCTGCATCGGTGGTTTCCGAGAATTTCTGTTTCCAGCGCAGCGCGTCGTCAACATTTTTGGTCGAACCGTCGGGGTCGATGTCCTTGTTGCCCTCGGGGTGGCCGGCAACGTGCAGACGCTTGAAGCCCGCCTTGTCGAACAGACCGGTTTCCAGCAGCTGCATCGAGCTGTCGAAATCGCCGTGCGGCTTGGCAACGCCACCAGCCAGCAGCAGCGCCTGATCCACGCCTGCTTCGCCCTGATACATGGAGATCCAGTTCTCGAGCGTCGCCGCGTCCTTGATGATCCGCGCCGGGAAGTGCGGCATGACCGGGTATCCTTCGGCCGCGATCCGCTTGGCGGTCTTGACCATGTCCTCGATCGGCGTGCCCTCGATATGGGCGATGTAGACGCGGGTGCCTTCGGGCAGCAGCGCACGGAAGTCTTCGACTTTCTCGGCGGTGCGGGGCATTACCTCGATCGAATAGCCCTGCAAAAAGGCTTCGACGGTCGGGTTTACCGGGGCCTTTTCGGCCGCATCACGTTTCTTGAAGTTCAGCAAAGCCATAGTGGCCTCCCATATAGATCTGGGGCTCATGCCCAACCGTCATTAGCGATCAGCGCCTTGATGCGATCCTGATCGTATTCAGTTTCCAGACGCACAGCTTCGGCCTCGGCAATCTCGGACGGGTCGCCCTCAACCGCGAAAGGCTCTGCCTTGCGCCATTCAGCCAGGTAGGCATCGCTGTCCTTGGCGTTCACCTTCATGGCAGCACGGTCGATGGCTTGTTCAAACCGCTCCTCCAACTGCCGCTTTGCGCCACGACGGCCTTTGCCGACGATAACTTGGGCGGGAATGTCGCGCCAATATACGATGGTGACGTCAGGCATTGCCTTTGATTCCTCCTAACCAGATGGGCAGTTTCTAAACTTCTATGCGAGCTCAGGTCGGTCGAATTTCGACACACGGCGTATTTCAAGCGACCTTTTTGCCTACAACGGGATACAGGGCTTGTACTGAATTCTAACGCAAACGCGCACATCAAAATACTCATCACTTTAATGAGCGTCTTGCACGAAACAATTGCCCGACCTATGGTCAGGGTAACTCGAAAATCGGAGGGCGTTTAAGATGGCGCCCAAGCGTCCCAAAGGTGCGGGCGCGTTCCCGAAGGCGGTCGAAAGCCCCGCGCCGGCAAGACCCGATCCAGATGCGTTGTATGCGGCGCTGGATCTGGGAACTAATAGCTGCCGCATGTTGATAGCCCAGCCCAAGGGTAGCGGGTTCCATGTGGTGGATAGCTTCTCCAAATCCGTGCAGTTGGGCGCGGGTCTGGAACGGACCGGACGGCTGTCTCGGTCCTCGATGGCGCGCACCATACAGGCGCTGCGAATCTGCCAGCAAAAGCTGAAACGCAACAGGGTCAAACGGATGCGGCTGGTCGCGACCGAGGCCTGTCGGCGCGCGAAGAACTCACGGGATTTCATCCGGCAGGTGAGGCGCGAAACCGGCCTGACGTTGGAGATCATCCAGCCCGAGGAAGAGGCGCGTCTGGCCGTGATCTCCTGCGCGCCACTGGTATCGACCAAGACCGAGCAGTTGCTGGTCGTCGATATCGGCGGTGGTTCGACCGAGCTGGTGTGGATCGACATCTCATCGGTTCCGCGCCGCGACCGCCCTGCTGCAATCATGCGTCTGCACCACGGGTTCCATACGGCCGACAGTCCTTTTCCGGCAGCCAAGGTGGTGGACTGGATCAGCGTGCCCCTGGGGGTCGCAACGCTGCGTGACCAGTTCCACGATGTCGAGGACGACTCGGCCCGTTTTGCACTGATGAGCTGGTTTTTCGAAGAGAACCTCGCCGATTTCGCCCCCTACAAGGATGAACAGGCCCGCGAAGGGTTCCAGATCGTCGGCACCAGTGGCACCGTGACAACCGTGGCCGCATCGCATCTGGGTCTGAAGCGTTACGATCGCACCAAAGTGGACGGTCTGCGCATGACCAGCGATCAGATTGACAAAGTCATACGAGGGTACTTAGAACTCGGCCCACTGGGGCGGCGGCGCGATCCGCGGATCGGCGATGACCGGCAGGCCCTGATTATGTCCGGCTCAGCCATTTTGCAGGCATTGCTTCGCTGTTGGCCCACCGACCGCCTCTCTGTGGCGGACCGGGGGCTGCGCGAAGGTCTGCTTTATGCACAGATGAGTGCGGACGGCGTATTGGAAGACGGACCGTTCTGATGGCGAAGACACCGAATGGCAAAAACAACTCAGGCCGTGGACAGCGCGACCTGAAAGTCAAAGTCAAGACAGCGCGCGGGCGTAAGCTCAGCTCGACCCGTTGGCTTGAGCGGCAGTTGAATGACCCCTATGTGAAACGCGCGAATGCCGAAGGTTATCGCGGACGCGCGGCCTATAAGATATTGGAACTGGATGACAAGTTCCGCTTTCTGGTCCCCGGCGCGCGGGTGGTCGATCTGGGCTGCGCGCCTGGCGGCTGGCTTCAGGTTGCAGTTAAACGGGTGAACGCGCTGGGCGAAAAAAGCGGCAAGCGGATCGGCACCGTTCTGGGCGTGGACCTGCAAGAGGTTGAACCCGTCGCGGGCGCTACGGCGCATGTGCTGGACTTCATGGAGGACGATGCCGACCAGAAGGTCAAAGACTGGCTGGGCGGTAAAGCCGACGTGGTCATGTCGGATATGGCGGCGGCCTCATCGGGGCACAAACAAACCGACCACCTGCGGATCATGTCCCTGTGTGAAACAGCGGCCTATTTCGCCTTTGACGTGCTGGAAGAAGGCGGCACCTTTGTCGCCAAGGTTCTGGCCGGTGGCGCCGAGGGCGATCTGCAGAAGCTGTTGAAACAGAAGTTCGAGAAGGTGGCCAATGTAAAACCGCCCGCATCCCGTTCCGACAGTTCCGAGAAATTTGTGGTCGCCACGGGGTTCCGGGGCTGAATCAGTCGTCGATCCAGCTTCGATCTCCGGTCAAAAATTGCTCGCGCAGCGACGCGGTGGCAGTCTGTTGCAACAACAACGCCTCGCCGTGGTTGATGTATTCCGGCTTTTTGGCCTGCAAATCAGCGACCCTCTGACCCACGGACAAGGGGTTTTGCAGCTGCGACGTGTGGATCGGTTTCTGTGACATAGGCAGCCGTACAAGCGAAACAAAACAACATTGAGGACCATGGTTAACGCCCAAATTTGCCGGGATCGTGACCGAAACCGGGCCAAGCCTTGCCGTTTTACGGGGCCAGTTGCGCCCTGAATTGCAGCAGCACGGGATCGTTCGCCAACACTTCCAGCCCCTCTTGCAATACCTCCCGCGCCGCATCCGCGCCACGGTTGATCTGCGCCAGTTGCACCAGCATGGGCCAGGCCTCAGCCCGTTGTGGGTCCAGGGTGACAACCTCTCGAAAGGCGCGTTCGGCGGCCGGGGCGTTGCGGAAGGTCAACGCCATGCCCCCCAGAACAAGGTGGGTTTCGGGGAAGTCCAGACGGTTCGCAATCGTGCCCTGCCATTCTTCCATGCCCCTAGCGACCTGCGCCTGCTGTTCCGGGGTCAGGGCTTTGCCGGGGATGTTCAAAAACTCTTTGGCGGCTGAGATGCGGACGTTGCGCAATGGGTCGGACAGCAAGGGCTCCAGCCGCTGTATCTGATCCGGCAAGGCAGCCTGACGTTGCAAAACCACCGCGTTCGCGCGCACCAGCGGGTCTGTGTCAGACAACAACGAGGCCGTTTGTTCCGCGACGTCTGCCGAGCCGAAAGGTTGCAGCAAATAAGCGGCCGTAGCGCGGATGATACCCGGTTGGGAAGGATCCGTCGCAATCCCAAGCAGAGCGTCCGGCCCGTCAGCGCGCCCGTCTATAGCCGCTTGAAACACCGTTCCATAATTCGGCCCGCGGTGGGTGGACGCCGGAAACCACTCCTCTATCCGTTTCGCGGCCCAGGCCTGATCCTCGGCTTGGTGGCAATCGGTGCAAGCGTCTTCGCCTAACCCAAGATCGGGGCGCGGGATGCGAAAACTGTGATCGCGCCGCCCGTCGACGCCCATATAGACACGCTCGATCATATGGCAGGACTTGCACTGCGCGCCCGCACTGTCTTCCGGATGGTGGTGGTGCGCAGAGGTGTCATACTCCTTGGCGGTCAATGTCGGAAAATCAGGGTTGCCCGCCGGAGAGTGGCATTGCGTGCAGACCCCATTTCCGTCCGCCTTAAGCTCGGCGCTGTGCGGGTCATGACAGTTCATGCACCCAACGCCCTGCGCGTACATCTTGGATTGCAAGAACGAGCCGTAGACATAGACCTCGTCCAAAATCTGCCCGTCCGGGTGATAAAGACCGGGGCGCAGCACCGCCAAATTATATGCCTCGTGGTACGGCGTTCCCGGTGTCGGATTGCCGTCGCCATGCGCCTCGCGCCGCGAATGACATCCGGCGCATTGTTGGATTTCGTCCTCGGTCCGGCCCCTGCCCCAGCTCATGGTGAATCCGAATTCGTTCAGGTCGGCGGTGAGTTTCTGGCCTCGCGTCCAGTCGATATGTGCCGATCCGGGGCCGTGGCAGGCCTCGCACCCGACCCCGATCTCGGACTGAGTTGAGGCATAGCTGCGGGTCTGCGCGTCATAGTTCTTTTCGAACCCGGTGGCGTGGCATTCGGCACATCGGGCGTTCCAGTTCTTGTATGGGCCCGTCCAGTGCAGCCCGTCATCCGGCGGTAGGTCCTGATCGGGATACAGGTGGAACCACTGTCGGGCCTCGGTATCCCAGACGACATCGAAGCTTTGCAGCCGGCCGGGTTCTGTCTCGAACAGGTATTGCTGCAGGGGCTCGATCCCCACAACCGAATGCACACCGTATTCAGTGGTTACGCCGTCCTTTTCGGTCACGTTGGCCTGCGGACCATCGCTGGCCACACTGAACTCGACCGACATGCCGTCATGGTCGAACCGGGTTCCGTCAAAATCCGCCACGATATGCCCGGCCTCGATTTCGGTCCAGGCCAGCGCGTGATGAGAGGTCGCCCAGGCCTCGGCCTCAGCCGTGTGGCATTCGATGCACTGATCCGAGCCGACATATTCCGGCGATTGGGCAAATGCGAACCCTGGCAGAAACAGCCAGACGAGAAGCGCCGCCCTCACGTTTCGGGCCCGTCGGAATCGTTCTGCAGGTCCATCAGGGCGCCGTTATATTCCGCGCCCAGGATCAGGATCGCCGCGCAGAGATATAGAAAGATCAGCGCGGCCATCGCCCCGGCCAGCCCTGCATAGGTGGCGCTGTACGAGGCAAATTGCGCGATATAGACCGAAAAGCCCCATCCCCCTGCCGCCCACAAGGCCAGCGTCAGCAAGACGCCGGGCAGGATCTGCCGCAGCTTGTGGCGCCCGGTTGGCAGGATCAGATGCGCCAGGATGACGGCTCCGGCCGGAACGGCCACCGTGAAGGTCCAGCGCAAGCGATCCACCGACAACCATTCTGACACCTTCACGTCCGTCTTTTCGGAAACCAGATTCGTGTATACGGGCAGGATGACCTCGACCGCGGCAATGATCATGATGGTGATGCCACCCGCGATCACCAGACCCAGACACAGCAGCCGTGTTTTCCAGAACGGCCAGCTGTCAAAATCATGGTAGGCTTGGTTCATCGCCTTGCGCACCGCCATCACGCCGTTCGAGGCAAAGAACACCGCCAGCAGACCACCCAACGTAATCACGCCCGAGCTGGACTCGGCCAGAACCGAGCGCAATTCGGCAACGATCGGACCGGCCACATCCTTGGGCCATGCACCGAAAATCAGCTCGATCAATTCGTTGGTCACGTAATCCTGCGACAGCGACCCCGCCAGCGCCACGGTGAAAAGGGCAAATGGAAACACAGCTAACATCAGTGACATGGCGACGTGGCTGCTCATGACGAAGCCGTTCTTGGCATCAAATCGAGTGATGGCCACCCAAAGCGCCTGAATCGGTCGGTTGAGAAAGGGAATCACACTGGCATTCATACCGAAAGCCTAACCCGCCAGCATTGGCCGCTAAACCGGCAAATCCGCTTTCTGCGCAAATAATCTCTGACAAACATTTGGGCGCATTGCATAATCCGGCCTTGCTGTGCAGGATCGGACACAAGCGCAATTCTCAGGATGAGCCAAGTCATGACACCGGACCAAGACCAAACCGCGAGACCGACAAAGCTCAAGCTGTCCGTTGTTCGGGATGTGTCGATTGTAACGACCCTTGTGGTGCTGGGTTTGTACGCCGGTTCTGCATTTCTGATCCCGTTGACGATGGCCCTGCTGATCAACGTCCTGATCATCGCGCTCAGCGATCGGATCATCGCCCTGACCCGCATGCCGGTCTGGCTGGCCAATGTCGCGGGTGTCACTGTGGTTTTGGCCGGTTTGTTCGTGATCATGTATATTCTGGGCAGCCAGGCGACCCAATTTGCCCGCACGATCGGCACCTATGAGAACCAGTTCGACGAAGCGGTCAACCGCGTCACTGGGCTGGTGGGCAATGACGTGACCAAGTTTATCCGCGACAACCTGATCAACATCGACATGTCCTATGTCGCGCGCGTCCTTCTGGGTAGCGCCACGTCATTGCTGAACCAGTTCTTTCTGATCAGCCTTTACGTCGCCTTCCTGATGGCCGAACGGCTGGCCTTTCGCAAAAAAATCCAACTGGCCGCCGGTGACCCGAAAACCGGGATAGAGTTCGCCTCGATCCTGGATGCTATCACGTTCAGCCTGCAACGCTATGTGGGGGTGAAAACCCTGATCAGCCTGATCACGGCGGGCATCAGCTACTCGGTGTTCAAGCTGCTGGGCCTGGAATTTGCCGAGACCTGGGCCGTGCTGACCTTTGCACTGAATTTCATCCCGTCCATCGGGTCCATCATCGCGGTGATCTTTCCGTCAATGATTGCATTGGTTCAGTTCGACAGCATCGGCCCGTTCCTGATCATCGTGCTGGGCTGCGGCACCATTCAATTCGTGATCGGCAATTTTTTGGATCCCGCCCTGCTAGGCCGTTCGCTGAACATGTCCACCTTTCTGGTTATTCTGGCGCTGATGTTCTGGACCACAATCTGGGGCCTGATCGGCGCCTTCCTCAGCGTCCCGCTGACTGTCTGCATCCTGATCGTGTTCAGCCATATTCCCGCGCTGCGCCCTGTTGCAATCCTGATGTCGCTTGATGGCAGGCTGGGCGAAGAGAACTCTCCGCGTACCGCAGGTTAGACGATGCAACGCCCGCTGTTCATCGGCTCGGAAATCTATCGCAACTCGACCTATGGCTCGAAGCATCCATTGGCCATTCCGCGCGTCTCCACCGTCATTGATCTGTGCCGGGCGCAGGTGTGGCTGTCGCCCTCGAACTATCGCGTCAGCCCCTGCGCGAAACCCTCGGCGCTGACCGCGTTTCACACGCCTGACTATATCGCTGCCCTGCAACAGGCCGAGCGGGATCAGGCCGTGTCCGACGAGGTACGGCAGAAATACGCGCTGGGCACCCTGTCAAACCCCGTCTTCCCTGAAATGTACCGGCGCCCAGCCACCGCTGCCGGAGGGTCGATGTTGGCGGCCGAACTGATTCGGGATGGCGGCATCGTCTTCAGCCCCGCAGGGGGCACGCATCACGGGCTGGCGAACCGGGCAAACGGGTTCTGTTATCTGAACGACCCGGTTCTGGCGATCCTGTCCCTGCTGAACGCGGGTCTTGATCGCATCGTCTATGTCGATATCGACGCCCACCACTGTGACGGCGTCGAAGCGGCCTTTTGCGGGTCAACGAAGGTTCGAATGATCTCGGTTCACGAAGGGGCCCGCTGGCCCTTCAGTGGCACTTTGAACGACGATGCGGGTGGGGCGGCGTTTAACCTGCCAGTTGCCCGCAACCTCAATGATGATGAGTTTCTTGCCATCCTCGATCAGCTGATACTGCCGGCGACGGCGTCTTTTGACCCTCAGGCCATCGTATTGCAATGCGGCGCGGATGCGGTGGCCGAGGACCCCTTGTCGCGGCTGACCCTGTCCAACAATGCCCATTGGCGCACGGTTGCCAGTTTGCGCGACATGGCCCCTCGTCTTCTGGTTCTGGGCGGCGGAGGCTACAATCCGTGGTCCGTCGCACGGCTTTGGAGCGGGGTTTGGGCAACCCTGAACGGGATCGCCATACCTGACCTACTGAACAACGAGGCGCGATCCATACTCAGCGATCTGACATGGAACCGTGCAGCCGGGAAACAACCGCCGCGTCACTGGCTCGAAACGCTACGCGACGCCCCAAACCACGGTGAAATTCGCCCCCAGCTACGCGCCGATCTGCAACATATCGCGGAACGGATTTCATAGTGGATCGGATGCTGTAAGGCTGCTAACGTCCGGCCATTACTGCACATTCCAGCTCAACTCGCCTCGGCGTGATCAGCCATGTCTTTCCCGACGTCCGGCCACGATTGGACCAAATTAATGAATGCACTTAATCAGATACATGATCTTAAGGCCCGCATGGGGCAGGCAATTATTGGCCAGACCGAGGTGATTGACCGGCTGCTCATCGGTCTTCTGGCAAACGGCAACCTTCTGATCGAAGGCCTGCCCGGACTGGCGAAAACCCGCGCCGTCAAAGCCATGGCGCGCAATCTGGATGCCCGTTTCAGCCGGATACAGTTCACACCCGACCTGTTGCCCTCAGACGTGACAGGTACCGAAGTATTCCAGCAAACTGATGACGGCGGCACCTTCCGGTTCGACCCCGGCCCGATCTTTGCAAACCTCGTTCTGGCGGATGAGATCAACCGCGCCCCGGCCAAAGTGCAGGCCGCGTTGTTGGAAGCGATGGAAGAGCGGCAGGTCACCGTCTCGGGCACCACGCACAAAATGGAACCGCTGTTCATTGTGATGGCGACCCAGAACCCGATCGAGCAGGAGGGCACCTACCCCTTGCCAGAGGCACAAATGGACCGGTTTCTGATGCATGTGCAGATCACCTATCCCCCGGTCGAGGACGAAGTTGAAGTGATCCGTCTGGTGCGCGGTGAAGACATCGCCGCAGGGTCCGGATCAACCGGCGAGATACCGGCACCAATCCCACAGGATGCTGTGTTTCAGGCACGGGCGGAAATCGGGCAGATCCACGTGTCCGACGCCATGGACAGGTATATGGCCGACCTCGTGCAAGCGACCAGAACACCCGAGAAGTACAGCGAAGAGCTTGCCGGTTGGATCGAAATCGGCGCTAGCCCGCGCGCATCGCTGGCATTGGACAAATGTGGGCGCGCGCACGCATGGATGAACCAGCGCGACTACGTCGACCCCGCCGATATTCGCGCCATCGCGCATGACGTCTTTCGCCACCGCATCACGCTCAGTTTCGAGGCACAGGGCAACGCTAAAACGGCGGACGATGTGATCGCGGAAATCCTGCGCCTCGTCGCGTTGCCCTGACTGAACAGAAAGAGAGCCCGTGGCCCAAACCGCCACATACCCCGACGACCCGCGCATCCATGTAGATGCGGACCATCTGTTACGACTGGGCGTCCGGTCGCGCGCAATCAGTTTGTTGCCGCGGCAACCAGCGCGCTCGATCCTCAACGGTCGCCACGCGTCGCGCCTGCGTGGGCGTGGTTTGAACTTCGAAGAACTACGCACCTATCTGCCCGGCGATGACATCCGCACAATCGACTGGAAGGTGACCGCCCGTACCGGAAAACCGCATGTTAGGGTCTATACCGAGGAACGGGACCGCCCTGCCCTCTTGCTGGTCGATCAGCGCGTTTCGATGTTTTTCGGAACCGAGGTTTACATGAAATCAGTCATCGCGGCCGAAGCTGCCGCGATCGCCGCCCATCGCGTTCTGGGCCAAGGCGACCGCGTGGGCGGGATTGTCTTTGGCGACACTGATCTGGCCGAGCATCGCCCCCAACGCCGCCCCGCTGCACTGAAACGCTTCCTGTCTTCAGTCGCGGCGCTGAATTGCAACTTGAACGCAACGCTGCGGCCCGAGCCGACCGTTTCGCTGAACGACGTTCTGAAACAGGCCGCCCGGATCGCACATACCAACGCGCTGATATGCGTGTTTTCGGACTTTGACGGCCTGGATGAGGCCTCGGAAAGCCTGCTGAGAAGATTGGCGCAATCCAACGATCTGATCTTGTTCAACATTTCCGACCCCAGTTCGCGTGACCTGAGCCCGGAGCTGCGCGCCACCGTCTCGGATGGGGACGCTCAAATCGAACTCGACAGCTCGGATCCGGAATTGCCGGAACGCATCAGGGCGGCGCTGGAGGACAGGTTGGCGCAGCTGCGAGAGTGGTCGCGCCGCTATGGCTTTCCAATTGTGCCGCTGACCACCGCAGAACCGGCCCTGGATCAATTGCTTCGGCAATTCGGCCATCGCGGAGGACAAAGATGAGCGTCGATGTCGAAGGCAAATCCCTTGTCGAGCTGCTGGACATGCTCGAACCCGCACCGACGCCCGCGCCGATACCAATGACGCCGCAGACATGGGGCTGGGCTGTGTTGGTGTTGCTTCTGGCTGCGGTGGTCGTATGCGCCGTTTACCTGTACCGGCGGCACCGAAGATCGAATGCGTACCGTCGTACCGCGTTGGCTGATTTGCAAGCTGCCGGTGGTGATGTCGCCAAGATTGCGGAAATCCTGCGACGTACCGCACTAGCCGCTTTTCCGCGTGATCAGGTGGCCAGCCTTCACGGCCCGGAATGGATTACATTTCTCAAGCAATCCGCTGATAAGACTTCGATTTCTTCATCTGATGCGCAAGCCCTTGTTGACGCCCCATACAGGTCCAGCCCTCCCAATCCGAAGGTCGCCAATTTCGCGCGAGACTGGATTAGGACCCACAAAGCTCCGAGGAGGCAGCAATGATCTCTTTTGCAGCGCCTTGGGTCTTTCTTCTTCTGCCACTGCCCTTGCTGGTCTATCGGCTTGCACCACCTCACCGGGAGAAATCCAGTTCGATCCGCATCCCCTTCTTCCGCCATGTCGCCAAGGCAGCAGGTATTGAACCCAAATCGGGATCGGTCATCGCGCACAGGCCGATGCTGCAAACCGCTGTGGTCACTCTCATCTGGCTGATGTTGGTGGCAGCTTTGGCGCGCCCGGAAAAACTGTCAGACCCGATCGTGATCGAAAAATCCGCCCGAGACGTGGTGTTGGCGCTCGATATTTCAGGATCGATGGATCAGCGTGATTTCCAATCCACCGACGGCACGCCCAAACAACGGCTGGAGGCGGTCAAAGACGTGATGCGCAGGTTCATTGCCGAACGTCAGGGCGACCGGATGGCGTTGATCATCTTTGGCACCCGGGCCTTTGTCCAAGCACCGTTCACAGAAGACCTCAATAGTTTGAATGGGTTCCTGGACCAAACTCAAGTTGGAATGGCAGGCCCCAACACTGCATTGGGTGACGCTATCGGCTTGGGTATCCGCACTTTTGACGCAAGCGAAGTGGATCAGCGCCTGATGATCGTTCTCAGCGACGGCGCAGATACGTCCAGCCGCATGACGCCCACCAACGCGTCCGCCATTGCGGCTGACAAAGGCGTCGTCATCTACACCATCGGTGTTGGCGATCCCAATGCGTCGGGCGAGGATCGTGTAGACCTAGACGCCTTGAAAGCCATCGCGGATCGGACTGGCGGGGAATACTTCTTTGCCAATGACGAGGCCGCGCTGGCCCAGACCTACCAGCGCATTGATGAGCAAAACCCTAGAATAGTTGAAACCCAAAGCTACCGACCGCAGGAAAGTCTCGCACACTATCCGTTGTTGGCCGCCCTGTTGCTTATGTTGGGCAGCGCCGCTGGGTTGCACTTCGCACAGCGTCGAAGGAGCCTCCCATGATCGACGCGTTGACAGAATTTCATTTTTTAAGAGCGGCTTATCTGCTTTTCCTGATACCGATTGCAGGTCTTTGGTGGGTGGCTCGCCCAAAACGCTCGGGACAGACTGATCTGCCATTTGGTGTTGCTCCGCACCTTGCTGCGGCCTTGCGGTTGGACAGTGAGGACAAGCGGCACATCTATCCCATTGACGTGGCCATGATCGCCGCCGTGCTGGTCACCATTGCCGCTGCGGGGCCAACGTGGTCGCGCGCGCAGAACCCGCTTGTGGCGGATACGGCCCCGCTGGTCATCGCCCTGAAGGTCACCGAGAGCATGGAGAACGCCGACCTGCCCCCGTCGCGGTTGGAGCGTGCAAAGTTCAAGATTACCGACCTGATCAACGCCCGCGCTGGCGCGCGAACGGCGCTGATCGCTTATGCCGGTTCACCGCACCGCGTGGCCCCGCTGACCGAGGACGCGAATATCCTGCGCCCGCTGCTTGAGGGGCTGACCCCGGCAGTGATGCCCAAGCAAGGGGATGCCGCCGGTGATGCCCTGACGCTCGCGCAAAGCATATTGGATGAAAGCGACACACCAGGGGCTGTCCTGTTTGTTCTGGATGATATCGACCCATCACAGCTGACCAAGTTTCAGAACGCTTCGACTCAGGTTTTCTTTCTGACCATGCTTCCCAACGGGAATGGGATTGTTCAACTGAATAATCTGAAGAACGCCGCCGTGGTTCCGTTTTCAAATGATGACCGGGATATCGCGCGACTACAGCGGCAAATTCAGACGGCATATGTGGATGCGTTGGATGACGACGATCGTCTGGACTGGAAGGATCGGGGTTGGATCCTGGCTTGGCCTGCAGCGCTGCTGTCGCTGCTCTGGTTCCGGCGGGGCTGGGTGATCCGCTGGGCCCTGCTGGGGCTGTTTCTGATACAGCCCGCAGGCCCCGCCACTGCAGAAGGTTGGCGAGATTGGTTCCTGACACCGGATCAGCAGGGCCAGATCGCAATGAACCAGAAACGCTACGCGGACGCCGCAGAGCTGTTTGAGGACCCCTATCACGAAGGCTACGCGAGGCTGAGGGCTGGCCAGTACCCGGAAGCCGCAGCCATCTTTGCCGAATTGAACACGCCAGAGGCCGCTTTTGCCGAAGGCATGGCGCGCATTCGTAATCGCGAATACCGGCCCGCCATTTCGGCCTTTGGAACGGCATTGGACCGCCGTCCGAACTGGCCGGAAGCCCAGCATAACCTTGAAGTTGCCACAGCCATTCTGAACTATGTCGAAACCACGCGGGAACAATCCGATACCGGCGAAGAATCTGGCATCGGAGCGGATGACACCGTGTTCGACAACGAAGCCGCACGCGGGGAAAACACGACCATTCAGGCCCAGACCGAAGATGCTAAACCCCTGTCAGCGGATCAATGGATCAGCGCGATTGATACGGATATGCAGGACTTTTTACGCAACCGGTTTCGCCTGGAAAATCAGGAGCAGGAACAATGAGATATTTAGCCTTCCTCATGTTCTCGCTGTTTCCGTGCGCGGTATTCGCGCAAACCTCGAACTCACCGCAACCGCAGGTCACGGTGCAGCCGCCAAGTGAGGACGTGATCGTCGGGCAACCGGCCATCCTGCGCATAAAGGTTCTGGTGCCGACCTTCATGCCGTCTCCTCCGATCTTTCCCGCACTTGAACAGGAAAACCTTCTGGTGCGCCTGCCCGAGCGCGCTTCGGGGCCTGTCAGCGAGTCCGTGAACGGCGCGACATGGTCCGGCGTTCAGCGGAGCTATCGCATCTACCCTCTGGCGCCGGGCGCGATTGAGTTTGACGCTCAGGACATGACGGTCACGTTTGCGGACCCGGAAACAAACAGCCCGACCCAGGTTTCCGTTTCGCTGCCGCCGATCAAAATCAACGCCGTGGTCCCGGATGGTGCGCGAGACCTAAGCCCTCTGATTATCGCGACGGGCTTTGAACTGGAGCAGGAGGTAGAAGGCCCAACCGAAATGCAGGCAGGCGATGCGGTCACCCGGCGGCTGACAGCACGCATTTGGGGCACGAGCCCGATCATGATCCCGCAGTTAATCCAGAATAATCAGGACCCTCTGCTACGCCCTTATCCCAAAGAGGCACGGTTCACCGAAACCGAGGATCGCGGCATTCTGTCGGGCCAACGTATTGATGAAACTGTTTACCTGGCCCAGGACGGCGGTGAAACTCAGCTGCCGCCGGTTTCTCTGCAGTGGTTCAACCTGACAACGAACGCCGTAGAAACCGTTGACGTCGAAGCCGTGGAACTGAAGCTGGCTGCGCCCAAACCCGAACTTCCGTCCGCATATACATTGATCAGGTACTTTGTGTGGGTCGCCGCAACACTGGTGGCCGTCTGGACCCTTATGCGGTGGATGACACCGCGATATCGCAGTTGGAAGGCGGCGCGTGAACAGGCATACCGCGCGTCCCCGGAATTCGCCCTCGCGCAACTGCGCCGTGCACTGCATGACCAAGACCTTTCGGCCGCATATTCTGCGCTTGAGACTTGGAAGCGGCGCTGTGACGACCCCCAAGGGTATCACGGCCTTGAAGCATGTTTGAGCAAGATTGGCTCAACGCGGTATAGCGCTGATAACACGAAAAAAACGCCTGATTGGCCTGGTGCAATTTCCGCCTTGAACGAACTTGTGGCTGCACCGAAAAACCGTGCCCGATCCCTTCCGCCGCTGAATCCCTGACCTCAGGTCTGGCAACTGGCGATCAGCGCCTGTCGGTCCTTCAGCCGAACGCGACCATACCCGAGTTCGATCAAATCCGTGTCAGCTAGCCGGTGCAAGATGCGGTGCAGCGTGGGCAGCGACACGGCGATCATCTCAGCCAAATCGTCCTGGGACACGTCAATCCAACCTTCGGATTCAGATGCGCCCTCATCCAGGTGAAGCAGCCGCAACACCAACCTTTTTTCACTGCCAGTCACGGCCAGATTGGCCATTATTCGAAGCGCTGTCTGCATGTTTTCCTGGGTCAACGCATAAAAGTCGCGAACGTAATTCGGATTGTCCCGAACCAATTTGGAAATCCGCGAGTGCGGAAAAAACAGCGTTTGCGTCTCTTGCGTGGCGACAACACTGATCAGTCGGGGGGTGTCGGCAAAAAGTGCCAAATCTCCAATCCAGAAACCGGCACCCTCGCGGTGCAGCACAAACTCCTGCCCGTCATCCGCCGGCGCTGTGATCTGAACACCACCGCTAAGGACGGCGAAAATTCCGTTTGCCGGGTCTCCGTGATGGTACAGAGTTTCCCACGGCTCAAAGGACTTTGCAGCCCCGCAGGCCAGCAAGCCGCGACGAAACGCGTCCGAGCGTTTGCTGAACCACCCGGCCTTCTGCAAGAGCTTAATATTATTCGCTTTGTCAAACATTAGAATTTTTCAATACCATCATATGATGAGTTTTCAATCCAGCAAATCGCCTAATCTGATCGCGTTCGATTCCCGGAAGGGTGATGCTTTGCCGTTCAGAATTCGACCATTTTTTACAGACCGTTTTGGCTGATTTCGCCAGCCGCCGAACACAGACACACCTCCGGGCCATAAAGACCCTTTCAGATCAGGAGCATACCATGTCACCACCACGTTCGATTGCAAACAGGTGGCGCACCGAATTGCGTCGCATTGCTGTGGCAACTGTCGCCGTTGCGTTGGCACTTCCAGCCTGGGCGCAGGACCAGAAACCCAACATCCTGGTCATCTGGGGTGACGATGTCGGTCAGTCCAATATCTCGGCCTACACGATGGGTCTTATGGGCTATCAGACGCCGAACATCGACCGCGTCGCCAAGGAAGGCATGATTTTCACCGACTACTATGGCGAACAATCCTGTACCGCTGGCCGCTCGTCCTACATCATGGGTCAATCGGTGTTTCGGACCGGCCTGTCCAAGGTTGGTCTGCCGGGCGCTGATCTGGGGATGCAGGTTGAGGACCCGACAATCGCGGGCCTTCTGAAGGACCATGGCTATGTCACCGGTCAGTTCGGCAAGAACCACCTAGGCGACAAGGATGAACATCTTCCGACAAACCACGGTTTTGACGAATTTTTCGGGAATCTATACCACCTGAACGCCGAGGAAGAGCCTGAAAACGAGGATTATCCCGGCGATGCTGTTCTGGCCGACGGGCGCACCTTCCGCGAGGCTTATGGCCCACGCGGTGTCATCAAGTCCAAGGCCGACGGCACCATCGAGGATACCGGCCCCCTGACCCGTAAGCGCATGGAGACCGTGGACGAAGAGACCGTTGCGGCTGCCATCGACTTCATCAAGCGTGCCCACGAACAAGGCCAACCTTTCTATGTTTGGTGGAATGGCACTCGGATGCACTTCCGTACCCACGTGAAGGATGAGATGCGCGCGCAGGCCAACGACATCGCAGGCCGCGTGACCGATGAATACACCGCAGGCATGATTGAACATGACCTTCATGTGGGTCAGTTGTTGGACCTGCTGGATGAGCTTGGCATCGCCGACAACACGATCGTCCACTATTCCACCGACAACGGACCGCACATGAACACATGGCCGGACGCCGCCATGACACCGTTCTGGAGTGAGAAGAACACCAACTGGGAAGGTGGTTGGCGCGTTCCGTCGATGGTACGCTGGCCCGGACAGATCGAGGCCGGTTCGGTTACCAACGAGATCGTGCACCATATGGACTGGCTGCCGACTTATCTTGCCGTCGCCGGTGATCCGGACATCAAGGAAAAGCTGAAGGCGGGCTACAGCTCGTCCGGTATGGGCCGTGACTACAAGGTGCATCTGGATGGCTACAATATCCTGCCCCTGCTGACCGGCGAAACCGCGGAAAGCCCACGCCGTGAGATTTTCTATTTCTCGGACGACGGTGACCTGACCGCGCTGCGCTTTGACGATTGGAAACTGATCTTCCTCGAGCAAAAGGCATGGGCCACCCTGCGTGCCTGGATGGAACCCTGGACCGAACTGCGCATTCCGCTGATCGTGAATCTGCGTCGCGATCCCTATGAGCGTGCCTACCGGACGTCCAACACCTACTACGACTGGTTGTTGGATCGGGCCTATTTCCTGGTGCCTGCCCAACAATATGTCGGCGGCTTCCTGGAGACCTTCCAGGAGTTCCCGCCACGACAGAAGGCCGCCAGCTTCAACCTGGATCAGGTGATGGAGAAACTGTCCACACCGGCCAACAACTAACCCCTCAGCAAATGAAGGGCCGCCCGTCAAACGGCGGCCTTTTTCCGATTCAAATAGGGAAATTTCAAATGAGGAATGCTGCTCTTTCGGTCGCTGTTTTCATGATACCGGCGGCTTTGTTTGCCGACCCACTGCCCAGTTGGGGCACGTCCGCGTCCAAAGACAGGATCATCGAGTTTGTTGAGGCTGTAACCGACCCGAACGGTGTCGATTACGTAACCCCGGCCGAGCGGGTTGCGGTGTTCGACAATGACGGCACGCTATGGGCCGAGCAGCCTGTCTATTTTCAACTGACCTTCGCATTGGATCGCCTTGCCGAACTGGCTGAGGCGGACCCCTCGATCCTGACTACGCCGACACTGGAAGCTGCGGCAAAGGGTGATTTGCAAGCCGTTGCCGAGGGCGGTCACGATGCCTTGATCGAGGTCCTGAACACCACGCATTCCGGCGCCAGTGTCGAAGAATTCCAGTCGACAGTCGCCGAGTGGCTGGACACCGCGCGCCACCCCGATACCGGTTTGACTTACGATCAGATGACATATCAGCCGATGGTGGAACTGCTGCGCTATCTCAGGGATGAAGGGTTCAGCACCTATATCGTCTCGGGCGGTGGCCTGCATTTTATGCGCGTATTTGCCGAGGATGCCTATGGCATTCCGCCCGAGCAGGTTCTGGGGACTTATGCCGATACGACCTATGAAACGGCCAATGGTTCGCCGGTTATCACCAAGGCCCCGGGCATCGCCTTTATCGATGACAAAGAGGGCAAGCCCGTCAACATCGAACGTACAATCGGCAGACGCCCCATTCTGGCCGTCGGTAACTCGGACGGTGACTTCGCCATGCTGGAATGGACCACCGCCGGCGATGGTCCGCGTCTGGGCGTCCTGATCCACCACACCGATGCCGAACGCGAATGGGCTTATGACCGCGAAAGCCCGATTGGGAAGCTGGTCGATGGGTTGGACAAAGGCCCCGGCTTGGGATGGGTCATTGTTGATATGGCGAATGATTGGAATCGCATCTACACTGGGGGTGAATAAGGCACTCAGAGACCGATAACCCCATGTGGACACTTCTAGTTTCCGCGTTCGTCTTTTTTCTATACGTGACGGCCGCGGTGTTTTCGATACGGGCGGCCCAGACCGCCCGCACGCCACAAGGGGCCGTCGGATGGGTGGTCCTTTTGATCTCAGCCCCGTTTGTCGGCGTGCCACTATATCTGTTTCTGGGGCACCACCGGTTCCGCGGTTATCGTATTGCTCGCAAGCACAGCGAGCGAGTCGTTGAAGGCATCAAGACCTTTGCGGATTTCTCGAAACCCGACCCGGACTCGATGCCCATCAACCCCCGCCCGTTCGAAGTGCTAGCGCATCTGCCTGTCTCGCGCGGGAACGGGGCCGAGTTACTGATTGATGGGCAAGCGACGTTCGACGCCATTTTTAAAGCCATCGATGCGGCGCGGAATTATGTCCTGATCCAGTTCTACATCGTCCGGGATGATGCGCTTGGCAAACAGCTCAAGGAAAAGCTGATTGCCGCCACCAAACGCGGTGTGTCGGTACGGTTTATGACGGATGCTGTGGGCAGCTATGGCTTGCCAACAGCCTATCTGGATGAATTGCGCGCCGCCGGGATTGAGATCGCCAACCCGCGGGACCGTCGCGGGCCGCAATACCGCTTTCAGTTAAATTACCGCAATCACCGCAAGACCGTGATCATCGATGGGGAAACAGGATTCATCGGCGGGCATAATGTTGGTGTCGAATACTTGGGGCAAGACGCGTATTTCGGCCACTGGCGCGACACACATATCCAGATGACCGGCCATATCGTCCGGCAATTGCAGTTGATTTTCACCGAAGACTGGCACTGGGCCCATGAAGAGGACCTGATCGAACAGCTGGACTGGGCCGGATCGGAATCCGAGCAGGACATGAACGCCCTGATCGTTGCGACCGGCCCGGGCGATGACACGGAAACCGGCGCAATGATGTTCTTTGCCGCCATCACCGAAGCGAAAGAGAGGCTGTGGATCGCCTCTCCCTATTTCGTGCCGGATATCGACATCATGACCGCCCTGCAACACGCCGCCTTGCGTGGTGTGGACGTGCGTATTCTCGTGCCGGACGTGATCGACCACCGCCTACCCTGGCTGGCTGCGTTTGCCTATTTCGATGAGGTCACGGATTGCGGCGCGCGGGTGTTCCGCTACACCGATGGCTTCATGCACCAGAAGGCCTTTGTAGTCGACGACACGCTGGCGGCCGTGGGAACCACCAATCTGGACAACCGCTCTTTCCGTCTGAACTTTGAGGCAATGGCCTTGTTCTTTGATCCAAAAGCGGCGCAAGCGGTGGACGAAATGCTGCGGGCCGATTTCGAAAAAAGTTATGAGCTGACCAAGAAACTGCCCGACCAACCGGCATTTATCAGATTTGGGTCGCCCCTTGCGCGGCTGTTCGCGCCGATCCTTTAGGACATCAGTTCTTCTTTGAAAACCTGTGTCATCAGCGCGACCATAAAGGCCGTGGATAACCCGAAGGCCAACAAGCCCGTAACCGAGGCAAAAGCCCCGAAAATGCGCAGTGGTTCCCCCAAAACGATGTCGCCGTAGCCCAAGGTCGTGAATGTCACCAGCGAGAAATACAGAGCCGAGTTCCAGTCGGGCAGCACGTCCCCAAACACCCAGACAACCGCCCAAAGCCAGACCTGAAACGTGTGGATGGCCACGATAAAGAAAAGCGCGATACAGATCGGAGCCGCAATCGAAACGAACCTTTTGCTGTTTTCCAAGCGCAGGGACGCAACCCGTACAACCTGCGTGCACCACGTCAGAAGGATAATCTCGATCAGAAAGCAGATGCCCAGATAGATACTGCCCCAAAGGATCTGCTGCGTTAACGTCATCAATTCGCTTATCTTGTTCCGGCCTGAAGAAGTTCCACCACAATGGCGACTTAACCTGCAAAGGACAAGGCTGCGGCGAATGGAAACGAATGCGGCTGGGTGCTGGACTCTGGCGAGCAGCAGCGCACATTGTTTCTGGCACAGTCCGAGGTATTTGCATGTTGCTGACGATCGACAGGGTCCAAAAATCCTATCCGGGTGGGCGCCCCGTTTTGCGGGACGTGTCACTGACCCTCGATCAGGGTCAGACACTGGCTCTGACAGGAGAAAGCGGCAGCGGCAAAAGCACGCTTCTCAATCTGGCGGCGGCATTGGACAGTTTCGACGGCGGAGAGATCACGCTGAGCGGCACCGCCCTGTCGCCGCTAGATGACGCGGGGCGCGCCACGCTGCGACGCCAATGCGTTTCGCTGGTGTTTCAGCAATTCAACCTGATCCCCTCGCTGACAGTCGCGCAGAATCTAACGTTTCACGCCCGGCTGGCAGGCCGCGAGGATGCAGACTGGACGGGACAACTGGCCGAACGGCTGGGCCTGTCCGACCTGCTGACGCGCTTCCCCGAAAGCCTTTCGGGTGGGCAGCAACAGCGCGTCGCCATCGGGCGCGCTATGGCTGCGCGGCCGAAGCTGCTGCTGGCGGATGAACCTACAGGCAATCTGGACGAAACCGCCAGCGCCACTGTGCTGGACCTGATGCTGGCGCTGGTGGCCGATACCGGGGCCGCCCTGCTGTTGGTCACTCATTCGCAGAGCATCGCCGGGCGGCTGGACCGGCACGCGCATCTGGCCGGCGGTCACATCGCATGACCGGCGCGGTCATACAGGCTCTGTTTTCGCATTGGCGGCGTCACAAGCTGCAACTGGCCACCTTGCTGATCGGAATTGCCTTGGCCACAGGGCTCTGGTCCGCCGTGCAGGCCATCAACGCCGAGGCGCGCGCCAGCTATCAGCGCGCCAGCGATCAGCTTGCGCTGGGTCTGTACGACGAATTGCGCGACCCGTCCGGCACGATCCCAATTGCACGCTACGTCACGCTGCGCCGCGCCGGGTGGCAAGTGGCGGCGGTTCTTGAAGGCCCCCTGCGCCTGAACGGGCGCACGGTGCAGGTGATGGGCGTCGATATGGTGGCCTATCCCGCCCTGCCCGCCGTAACGCAGATCGAACAATCCGAAACACCCCCTGATCCAGCCGACATGCTGACCGCGCCCGGTCATCTCCTGACATCCCCCGAACTGGCCGAGGTGCTGAAGGCACTAGACGGTCTTCCTCCGATCCTGCAATCAAACGCAGTTCCACCTGACCTGATCCTCACCGATATCGGCGTCGCCGAGACCCTGCTGGAGAAACCCGGTCGGATCTCCCGCCTATTGGTGCTGCCCGAACAACCGCGCGGCATCCCTCGGCTGTCAGACATCGCGCCCGAACTGGAGCGCGTTGAGGCCTCCTCCCGGCTGGATGCGGCGCAACTGACGGACAGTTTTCACCTGAACCTGACGGCCTTTGGCCTGCTGTCCTTTGCCGTTGGGCTCTTCATTGTTCATGGCACCGTCGGGCTGGCCTTTGCCCAGCGGCGCGCGATGATCCGCACCTTGCGAGCGCTGGGCGTGTCGATGCGGCGGTTGGTCTGGATGATCATGGCCGAACTGACCCTGCTGGCCCTGATCGGCGGCCTATTGGGATTGGTGCTCGGGTTCTTACTGGCCGGAGCCTTGCTGCCCGACGTTGCCGCCACCCTGCGAGGGCTATACGGCGCACCGGTCGACGGGCAGATGACCCTGCAACCGCAATGGGTTCTGGCCGGTCTGGCGATGGCCTTTGCAGGCACACTACTGGCCAGCGGTCAGGCCCTGTTTCGCCTTTCCCGAATGCCCTTGCTGACAGGGGCTGGCTTGCAGTCCTGGCGAGGCGCGGAAAACGGTCACCGCACCACCGGGTTGATCGGTTTGATCCTGATCGCAGGCGGTTTTGTCGTTGGGTACGCATTCGAGGGACTGATCGCTGGCTTTGCGATGGTGGGCGGCATCCTGACGGGGGCCGCTCTGATCTTGCCCTATCTGCTTTCGCTTGCCCTGTCGGCCTTCCAGCGCAGCGCAAGCAGGCCAGTCGCGCAGTGGGTTTGGGCCGATATGCAAGCGCAGCTGCCCGGCCTGTCCTTGGCATTGATGGCGCTTCTGCTGGCGCTGGCGGCGAATATCGGCGTTGGCACCATGGTATCCAGCTTTCGGCTGACCTTCACCGGCTGGCTCGATCAACGCCTGACCTCCGAACTTTATGTAACCGCCGCGGACAATCGGCAAGGCCAGCAGATCGCACAGTGGCTGGACCCGCAGGCGGACGCGGTTCTACCGATCCGCAGCATTGAACTGGCGCACAAAACGGGGCCGTTGTTTCTGTATGGGATCGTAGACCATCAAACCTACCGCGATCACTGGCCGATCATCGCATCCTCAGATGGCGTGTGGGACCGCCTTCATGCGGGCAAGGCCGTGCTGATCAACGAACAACTCGCCCGTCGTTCGGACCTGTGGCCCGGAGACGCGCTAACCCTCAAAGAGGGTCATACCTTGACCATTGCGGGCGTCTATTCGGATTACGGAAACCCGACCGGTCAGGCCATCGTGTCGATGCCACAACTGGACCGGATCGCACCGGGCGCAGACACGCGCCGGTTCGGTATCCGTCTAGACCCCGAACGGGCAACCGAGATGGCGCAAGCCCTGCGGGACCAGTTTGACTTGCCACGTCAGGCGGTCGTACAGCAAGCGGCGATGAAAGCGCAGTCTCTGGCGATCTTTGAGAAGACCTTTGTGGTGACTTCGGCGCTGAACGTTCTGACGCTCGGCGTTGCTGGCTTTGCCATCCTGACCAGTCTGCTGACATTGTGGACCCAACGCTTGCCGCAAATTGCTCCGGTCTGGGCGCTGGGGCTGACACGGGCTCAACTGGCACGGTTGGAACTGTTGCGCAGCGTGCTGTTGGCCGCGCTGACGGCAGTGCTGGCCCTGCCATTGGGGTTGGTTCTGGCCTGGGCCCTGCTGGCAGTGATCAACGTGCAAGCCTTTGGTTGGCGGCTACCGATGTATCTGTTCCCATTGGACTGGGCTTATCTTTTCGCACTGACTTTGCTGGCCGCCTTTGTCGCTGCCGCCCTACCCGCGCTGCGTTTGCTTCGACTACCACCTGCCGATTTGCTGAGGGTGTTTGCCAATGAACGTTAAGATCTGGCTATATATCCTGTTCTTGCTGCTCCCTTCTGCCTTACGCGCGCAGGGCTATGGCGGGCTGGGCGGCTCAGCCGAAGGGTTTGACATCCCGCAACCTGGTTACCAGTTCGAGTTCCCCCGCGATCACGGCCCACATCCCGGGTTTCGGATCGAATGGTGGTACCTGACCGCAAACCTGACCGGCGAAGACGGGCGCGATTACGGTATTCAATGGACCTTGTTCCGATCAGCCCTGAAACCGCTAGAGGCGGAAGGGTGGCAGAGCCCGCAACTCTGGATGGGTCACGCTGCCGTCACAACGCCTGAAACACATTACTTCGCAGAACGCCTGTCACGCGGCGGGATCGGTCAGGCCGGTGTAACAGCCGCCCCCTTCGAGGCCTGGGTCGACGAATGGCACATGCGAGGAGCGGACCCCAGTTCGGTGGCCCTGTCGGCCAGTGGCGCCGAGTTTGCCTATGACCTGACTCTCACCGCCCAAGGCCCGTTGGTGTTTCACGGAGACGCCGGATACTCGGTCAAATCCAGCGACGGTCAAGCGAGTTACTATTATTCTCAGCCCTTCTACACGGTCGAAGGCGTGCTGCACCTGCCCGATCGCGATGTTGCGGTCACCGGTCAGGGCTGGTTGGATCGCGAGTGGTCCTCGCAACCATTGGCGGCAGATCAGAGTGGTTGGGATTGGTTTTCGCTCAGCTTTGATGACGGAGACAAGTTGATGGCTTTCCGCCTGCGCGGCGGACGCGGAGATTTCACGGCGGCCACATGGATCTCGCCGGACGGAACGACGACACCCCTGCCGGATGGATCCGTATCCTTTACGCCGCTGGACACCGCGCGTGTGGCGGACCGGGACGTCCCCGTCCAATGGCACGTTACCCTGCCCGACCAGAATTTGGACGTCGAGGTTTCGGCCATCACTCCCAGCGCGTGGATGGGCACAAGATTCGAATATTGGGAAGGCCCCGTAACCGTATCCGGCAGCCACCAAGGGCGCGGATACCTTGAGATGACGGGGTACTGACCTTAGCGCACGACGTAGACCGAAACGGTCGAGTGTCGTACAACTCGCGCGGCGTTCGGCCCCAACAGATAGTCTTTGAGATCGGGTTTGTGCGCGCCGATCACGATCAGATCACTGCCGGCGCTTTCGGCAGTTTTCAGGATCTCTTGATAAGCGGTACCGGTGGCGACGACATGGCGGATCTTTTCGTTCCGCTCCGCCCCAAGGGTTGAAATGCAAAGCTCGGACAATTTGGCCTGCGCCTCTTCCAATGCTTTTTCGTGGAAATCGGGTTGGAAAAACCCGGACACCCAGCTTTCGCCGAAATCGGGCAGAACGGTCACCACATCCAGTTGCGCGCTGTCCTGATCGGCCAAGGCCGCCGCAGTTTTCAGTACATTCACGTCAAGGTCACCGTTACTGATGTCGACGGCGCATAGAACAGAGTTTGTCATGCGGGCACCTCTTGTCTGGCGGCACGGCCACGTTGCAGGAATGCGATCAGACCCAGCAGGATCAGCGCGGGGATATACATTAGTTGCTTCGGAGGCTGGCTGGACGGCAGGCTGACCGAGGTCAGGCGAACCGCCTCATCCCCGTAATAATCGAACATGTCCAGCTCATCCGCGACGGGCGTGCCGAACATCGGCTCCTCAAGCTTGATCAACCCGTCTTCTTCCATCAGCAGAAGGCCCATCGCATCGACGCGGGCTTCACCGCCCTCTTCGTTGCCGACGGTGACAACAACCGTGGTGTCCGTCATTTCGAGCGTGTCGAAATCCGGGCCGCTGACGACCAGACGCACTTCGGACCCCGGTGGTGTCTGTCCGATGGTTTCCACAAACGCCGCTGGCTCAACCGAGGCATAAGGCGGCGCGATGCGGTCCATGAAATAGTCGGGCCGGAACAAGGCGAAAGCAACAGCGATCAACGCGATGCTTTCGTAGATACGGCTATGGGTCAGGAAATACCCCATTGTTCCTGCAGTGAAGACAAGGATCGCTATTGTTGCGAATATAGCAACAGTAATACCCTCAACCCAGGTGACATCAATCAGCAGCAGGTCAGTGTTGAAGATGAACACAAACGGCAGAGCAACTGTGCGAAGGCTGTAGAAGAACGCCGTGAAGCCGGTCTTGATCGCATCGCCGCCCGATACAGCGGCAGCGGCGAAACTGGCCAGGCCCACCGGTGGCGTCACATCTGCCATGATCCCGAAGTAGAAGACGAACAGGTGCACGGCAATCAACGGCACGATAAGTCCGCTCTGCGCTCCAAGTTCGACAACCACACCAGCCATCAGCGAGCTGACGACGATATAGTTCGCCGTGGTCGGCAGCCCCATGCCGAGGATCAGGCTGAGCAAGCCAACCATCACCAGCATCAGGATCAGGTTGCCACCCGACAGGAACTCGACCAGATCGGCCATCACCTGCCCGACCCCGGTCAGGGTTACGGTGCCCACGATCACACCCGCCGTGGCCGTGGCCAGGGCGATCCCGATCATGTTGCGCGCGCCATCGATCAGGCCCTGCCACAGGTCGGCAACACCGTCGATGAAGTTGTCCTTCAGGTTGCTTTGACCGCGGAACAGCGCCTTGAGCGGCTTTTGCGTCAGCAGGATCACGAACAGCAGCGCCGTCGCCCAAAAGGCCGACAGACCCGGCGATTTCTGTTCGATCATCAGGAAGTAGACCAGAACGATGATCGGCAGCAGGTAGTGCAGACCGGCCTTGTAGATCTCTGCGATAACCGGCAGCTCGACCTCTTTGGCGTTTGGATCGTCGGGCTCCAGATCTGGCACTTGCGCAGCCAGATACAGCAGCACCACGTAGACCGCACAAACGATCAGGCTCAGGATCAGGCCAGCAGAGGACGGAGCCCAGCTGGTGACCGCCTCGACCGGGAACTGAGATCCATAGCAAAGACCAGCGAACACAAGGAAGAAGGACAGCATCCCGACCACGGTGCGCGCCAGATGAACCTCGCGATTGCCGAGCGTCGGCATGTTCCGCTTCACGGCTTCGAGGTGCACAATATAGACCAACGCGATGTAGGAAATCGCTGCTGGCAGGAAGGCGTGGGTGATCACCTCGACATAGGAGATGCCCACATATTCGACCATCAGGAAGGCCGCAGCGCCCATGACCGGCGGCATGATCTGACCGTTCACCGATGAAGCGACCTCGACCGAACCGGCCTGCTCACTGCTGAAGCCGACGCGCTTCATCAAAGGAATGGTGAAGGTCCCGGTGGTCACCACGTTGGCAATCGAAGAACCCGAGATCAGACCGGTCGCCGCCGAACCCACAACGGCCGCCTTGGCCGGACCACCGCGCAGGTGACCCAAGGCACCAAAGGCCATCTTGATGAAGTAATTCCCTGCCCCGGCCTTATCCAGCAATGCACCGAACAGAACGAACAGGAACACGAATTTCGTCGAGACCCCCAAGGCGATGCCAAACACGCCCTCGGACGTGATCCACATATGGCTCATGGCCTTTTTCAGGCTTGCGCCTTTCCAGCGGATAACCTCGGGCACCCATTCCGAGGAACCGAAGAAGACATAAGCCAGGAAGATCGTCGCGATGATCGCCATCGCCGGGCCAAGCGCGCGACGCGCGGCCTCAAACAACAACAGCAAACCACCCAGCGCGACCCATTTGTCGGTGTCGTCCGCCAGACCGCCCGCATTCACGATCTTGTCGTAGAAGAAATACCCGTAAAGCGCCACAAACGCGCCAAGCGCTCCCATGACCCAGTCCTGTACGGGGATGTAATCCCGCGGGCTGGAGCGCAGCGCCGGATAGGCTGCAAAGGCCAGGAACATCGCAAAGGCCAGATGGATCTGGCGCGAGTTGTTCACAACGCTGCCCGGCAGCACAACGTTTGAAATCGGCGAGGCCAGAAGCACCTGAAACACTGACCAGAGCGCCGCCACAACGGCCAAGAAAATCCCGACATTACCGACCGGGTTGCGCCCGCCCGCATCGGATGAGGCTACAAGCTCCTGCAGCTCTTCTTCGGATAGCGGTCGGTTGGATTGTGTGTCGGAACTCATAAAGATGTCTCCCCGTCATGCGGCCATTTTGGCCTTATCACCGCCCGTTCGAACCGGGCTTGGGTGGCAGGGTGCCCTTAGGCACCCTGCATCAGGTCTGGCTTACTGAATCCAGCCTTTTTCTTTGTAGTACTTCTCGGCACCCGGATGCAGCGGTGCCGACAGGCCGTCTGCGATCATTTCTTCCGGTTTCAGGTTGGCAAATGCCGGGTGCAGCTTTTTGAAGTCGTCGAAGTTTTCGAAGACCGAGCTGACAACCGCATAAACCGCGTCTTCCGACACGTCCGCCGAAGTCACAAAGGTCGCGCCCACACCGAAGGTGGTGGTGTCGCCGTCGGACCCACGATACATGCCGCCCGGAATGGTCGCGGTACGGTAGTACGAGTTGCCGTCGATCAGGCCGTTAATCGCGTCACCAGTCACATTCACCAGAACCGAGTCGCACGCGGTGGTGGCTTCCTGGATGGAACCCGACGGGTGACCCACAGTGTAGATCATTGCGTCGATCTGGTTGTCGCACAGCGCAGCCGACTGTTCAGCTGCTTTCAGCTCGGACGCCAGCTCAAAGTCGTCGATGGTCCAGCCCATTGCTTCCAGCACAACGTCCATGGTGCCGCGCTGACCGGAACCCGGGTTACCGATGTTCACGCGCTTGCCTTTGAGGTCCTCAAAGCTGCTGATGCCGGAATCGGCACGAGCAACCACAGTGAACGGCTCGGGGTGCACCGAGAATACGGCGCGCAGGTTTTCGAACGGGCCGGCCTCTTCGAATTTCGAGGTTCCGTTATACGCGTGGTACTGCCAGTCGGACTGCGCCACACCGAACTCCAGCTCGCCTTCGCGGATGGTGTTGATGTTATAGACCGAACCGCCGGTCGACTCGACCGAGCAGCGAACGCCGTGCTCTTTACGGCCCTTGTTGACCAGGCGGCAGATCGCGCCACCGGTCGGGTAATATACACCGGTCACACCGCCGGTGCCGATGGTGATGAATTCTTCTGCATATGCGGCAGGAGCCATAAGGGCCGCGGTAACCACCGCGCCGAGGCTGAGCTTGCTGCTGTTTTTCATTTTTGAGAACTCCCAATTCTTATGGTGGATGGGAAACCGCCCGGCGGCCCCCCTCCAGGGACTTCGCCGACTAAGGCAAGCGCAAGCCCGTTGCAACCGGTGCAAGCGCCTGAAATTCCAAAATCTCCCAACATCTTCGACGTTTCATTCAGACACGCAACTTGTCAACCCCCGCGCGCGGTCCAACCGCCCCAAGCTGCATATCTGAAGGGTTTTTCCAAAGTTTCCCCCCATTAACTGGCTTGAAGGCGTGAAAAGTCGCCCCACAGGCGTAACCAACGACGGGTATTATTCTTTTGAATGTCGCGAACCGTGCCTCTAGTCTTCGTTCAGTCTTGGTACATCTCTGTAACCGCACGGCAATAAAGGAATTTGTTCCGACACAGGAAAAAGGACCCCGGATGAAACGCCCCTCGCCCAGCCCTTTGCTTATCATCGCCCTTGTCATCAGCGCAGCGATTGCGGCCTGGGGTATCGCCGATCCGCAAGGATTAGGGCGTCTTGCTTCAGACGCGGTGGCAACACAGTTCAACAGCCGCGGCTGGTTCATCATGCTCGAGGTCAGCGGCCTGCTTTTTGTGGCGCTGTATCTGGCCCTGTCGCGGTTAGGCGACATTCGCCTTGGTCCGGACGGTGCCGAGCCCGAATTCTCGACCCCGGCCTGGATCGCCATGCTGTTCGCGGCCGGAATGGGTGTCGGGCTGCTGTTCTATGGCGCGGCGGAACCACTGACCCATTTCGAAGTTCTGCGTCAGTACAACCCCGACCCGGAGGCCGCCAGTTATGCCCTGTTCGTGACCTATCTGAACTGGGGCTTCCACGCCTGGGCGATCTACGCGATTGTCGGGCTGGTCATCGCCTATTTCGCCTATCGTCGACACCGCACGCTACTGCTGAGCGCCCCGCTGACCGAAGCGTTGGGCGAGGCGCGCTGGATCAAGGCGATGGGGTGGATGTTCGATCTGCTGTCGATTGTTGCGATTGCCGTGGGTCTGGCCGGCTCGATGGCGATGGGCGTATTTCAGATACAGACCGGATTGGCGGGTCTGATCGGCATCGAAACACCCGGAATGCTGACACTCCCTGTTTTTGCCGCGCTCTGTGTCGCGTTCATCATCCCCTTGCGGCGGGACCTTGGTGAGGGGATGTCCCTGCTTTCCAATGCCGCCATGCTGATTGCCGTAGGGATGATGGTTTACCTGCTGGTCCTCGGTCCGACTTCATTTCTGATGAACGATATCGTTGCCGGGTTCGGGCGCTACGTGTTCAAAGTCCTGCCTGCGGGGTTCTCGACAGCAGAGTTCTTTGACGACACCATCGTCGACTGGTTTCACGGCTGGACCCTGAACTACATGATCTGGTGGCTGGCATGGTCCCCATTTGTGGGCATCTTCATCGCACGCATATCCCGCGGGCGCACCATCCGAGAGTTCCTGATCGGCGTCATCGTCGCCCCGACCCTGTTCTCGATTCTGTGGTTCGGCATCTTTGGTGGTCTCGGGTTTTACGATGCACTGCGTCAGGACGGTGCCCTGTCCGCCGTCAATGCCGAGAATCTGGACGCGACAACATTCGCCCTGCTCGCCAAATTCCCTCTCGGCGGCCTGACGCAGACTGCAACAATCCTGGCTGCGTTTCTGTTCGTCGTGACCAGCGTCGTCAGCGCCGGGTTCACTCTGGCAATGATCGGAACGGGCGGAGACGACAATCCGTCCCCCGGCGTCCGGACGGTCTGGGGGTTGATTCTGGGGGCGTTGGGGCTGGCGATGATACTGGTGGGGGATATTTCTCTGGTCCGGTCAATCATCGCACTGTCGGCCATGGCCTTTGTGTTTATCGTGCCGGTCCTCGTGGTCTGCCTGTTCAAAAGCCTGGCGCGAGAGGAACGGACATGAGCAGCGCCTTGATCGACACCCTGCTGAACCTCAGCGTTTTTGCCTATATCGGGTTTCTGATCTGGCTGAGCCTGCGGCGCGATCGGTAAACATATCGCGTCTAGATGTCTTTTACGGAGGTGGTGCCCAAGGAGAGACTCGAACTCTCACGATGTTACCATCGGGGGATTTTGAATCCCCTGCGTCTACCATTCCGCCACTTGGGCCACGAACACTGGATTAGCGCCCAAGTCCGGGAAGGTCCAGAGGCAAAAACCAACCCAAATCCACTTTGTTTTCACCACAGTGGTTGACGCCTCACCGGGCGCGTGGTTTGGCTTGCGCATCGTAAGCACAGGATTTTAGCACCATATGTTGCGCTCGCTTTATGACTGGACCATTCGTCTGGCCGAACATCCGCACGCCCTGTGGGCGCTGGCCGTTGTCGCCTTTGTCGAAAGCTCGTTCTTTCCGATCCCGCCCGATGTGCTGATGATTCCGATGATCCTGGCCCGCCCCTCGCGCGCATGGCTGATTGCAACGGTCGCTCTGGTTGCCTCGGTCCTGGGGGGCTTGTTGGGCTATGCCATCGGGGCGTTCTTCTACGAAAGCATCGGCCAGCCGATTCTGGAATCCATGGGCAAGGCGCACGCCATGGAAGAGTTCAACACCCGCTTCAACGATTTCGGCTTCTGGGCCGTTCTGGGCGCCGGTGTCACGCCCTTCCCCTACAAGGTCATCACTATCATGTCGGGCTGGACCGGGATGCCGCTGGGCACCTTCATCGCCACCTCGATTCTTGCCCGCGCGCTGCGCTTTTTCGTAGTCGCCGGGCTGCTCTGGGGCTTCGGAGAACCGATCCGGGCCTTCATTGAGAAGCGCCTAGGTCTTATGTTCACCTTGTTCGTCGTGCTTCTGTTCGGCGGGTTCCTTGTGGTGAGATACCTATGACACGCAAAAACCTTCTGGTCCTGATCGCGAGCTGCGGTTCGTTGGCGCTGCTGCTTGGGGCGTGGGGCTTTCAGCATCTCGGTGGGCTCGCGCCCTGCAAGATGTGCATCTGGCAGCGGTATCCGCACGGCACGGCCATTCTGATCGGTGCCGTCGCGCTGGCCCTGCCGCGTGTAAACCTGCTGCCCCTGCTGGGCGCGCTTGCCGCACTGACGACCGCCGCCATCGGCGTATTTCACGCCGGGGTCGAGCAAAAATGGTGGGAAGGCCCAACAAGCTGTACCTCCGGCGATATCGGTGGCTTGTCGACGCAAGAGTTGATGGATCAGATCATGTCCGCCCCGCTGGTGCGCTGCGATGACATCCCTTGGCAGATGATGGGCATTTCGATGGCTGGGTGGAACGCTATCCTGTCGGGCGTCCTGGTACTGGTCTGGATCGCCGCGTGGCGGGCAGGCCGTTAGAACTCGTCCAGTTCCGCATCCCAATAGAGAAAGTCGATCCAGCTGTCATGCAGGTGGTTCGGCGGGAATTTGCGCCCGATATTCCTCAGAGCCTCGGCATCCGGCTGACGCGGCGGTTTTCGCAAGGTCATCCCCGCCTGCCTCAGCGATTTCGACCCCTTTCTCAGGTTGCAGGGGCTACACGCCGCGACCACGTTCTGCCAGCTGGTCACACCCCCAGCGGCCCGCGGTACCACGTGGTCAAAGGTCAGATCTCCCTTGCTGCCGCAGTACTGACAGCGGAATTCGTCCCTCAAGAATAAATTAAAGCGCGTGAAGGCCACGCGCTTTCTGGGTTTTACATAATCTTTAAGGACAACGACCGACGGTATTCGTATCTCGGTACTCGGGCTTCGGACGACCTCGTCGTACTCGGCCACAATGTCCACCCTGTCCAGCCAGGCTGCCTTTATCGCTTCTTGCCACGGCCACAGGGAAAGCGGGTAATAGGACAAGGGGCGATAATCGGCGTTCAAAACCAATGCCGGATGATGCTTGAGCGCACCGGGTTCCCTGACAAATTCGGTTCTGAAGTCTCCATCCATATCAGAATCGCTCCTCGCTCTGCTCTGCCCGTTTTGACATCAGAGCGGGGAACACCCGCCCCGGCCTTAACTTAACTATATATCGTGTTAAAACTCTGACAAGCCCTGAGTTTCCACAATATCTCGGGTATTGGGTAAGGCGAATCCGTAACATTTGCGTGACAGTTATCCACAGGTTGCACCAATGTGGCCTGCGGGCTATGGCGGAGGACATGAGCTGGTTCATTCGATTCAACAAACCATTCGACGTGCTGCCGCAGTTTACCGACCGCGCCAATGCGGAGTCACCGCGCAGCACTTTGTCGGACTACATCGACCTGCCCGGCGTCTATCCGGCCGGTCGGCTGGACCGCGACAGCGAGGGGCTGATGCTGCTGACCGACAACGGGCGTCTGCAGGCACAGATTTCTGATCCCAAGCATAAAATGCCCAAAACCTATTGGGTACAGGTTGAAGGCCTGCCGGATGCAGCCGCGCTGAAAACCCTGCGAGACGGGGTTGAGTTGAAAGACGGCAAGACGCGCCCGGCCAAGGCGCGATTGATGGATGAACCTGAGGGGTTGTGGCCACGCACACCTCCGATCCGGGAGCGCCAGACAGTGCCCGATTGCTGGATCGAACTGACACTGCGCGAAGGTCGCAACCGTCAGGTGCGGCGGATGACGGCAGCTGTGGGCCACCCGACACTGCGCCTGATCCGTGCCCGGATCGGCGACTGGTCGCTTGAGGGGCTGGAGCCCGGCCAATGGGACAGCCTGCCCGCACCGGCGCTGAACTCCGCCCCACAGCGAAAACGGGATCGCCGCCCACGCCGGTGACAAAAACCGCGTGTTGTGATACACTTACGGAATGAAAGTCACACCGGACATACCCGCGCCCGCCGGAGTTCTCGAGGCCGCGCTCTACGTCGATGACCTGGACGCGGCAGAGCGGTTCTATGGCGAAATCCTGGCGTTGAAGAAAATTCAACGCGTGGCGGACCGGCACGTGTTCTTCCGTGTCGGCAGCTCGGTCTTGTTGCTGTTCAACGCGGATGAAACCGAGAGACCGCCCGGAAACCCTGACCTTCCGGTCCCACCCCATGGCGCGCGCGGCCCCGGCCATGTCTGCCTGATCCTGACGCGCGACGAGATCGATGTGATGCGCAAGCATCTGCTGGACTGGAACGTTCCGGTGGATGCCGAGTTCGACTGGCCCGGTGGTGCACGCTCACTTTATGTGCGCGACCCGTCCGGCAATTCCGTCGAGTTTGCCGAGGGTCATCTGTGGGATTGACGCGTCACCGCAGAGGTTGCTTTTCCCCACCAACAACGCGGTAGATATCGCTTGAGACGACGCCGACCTCGGCCAAAACAGCCTGAAACGCCGCCATGTGCGGCGCCGAAAAATGAGCCTCTAACGAGGCCTGGTCCTGCCATTCCTCATAGACGCGAAACCGTGTGGGCTGCCCCAGAATCCGGCTGAACTCGTAAACCAGACAGCCGGGTTCCTTCACCGTTTCCGCCACCATTGCCTGCGCCGCTTTGGCTGCTTTTTCAACGCCTTCGGGCGAAACTTCAACTGTTCCCGTCACGATCAGCATAGGGCGTCCTTTCTCAGGTCTAACCGTTTGGTGATTCTGTCGACCGGTCGCCCATCCCGCAGCGGAACGCCATAGGCGACCGAGTAGTCGCGGAACCCCATCTTGTCGTAATAGCTCAGCCCCATTCCGTTATCGGCGCGAATGGTAGCGCTGATTGCGTTCAGCCCGACCCCGGCGGCGTATTTGGCGGTCTCCGCGAACAGCGCTCGCCCGGCCCCTTTCAGAACCGGAGCGCGACGGGTGAAGGTTGCGATGTCGGCGCAATCTTCGGGCAGCGCGTCATGCGCCCCCAGCCATTGGAACCCCGCCACGTCGCCCTGTTCGTCCAGGGCGACGTGGCAGCAAATTCTGTCCGCCCCGCCCAGATAACTTTGCGCAAACAGGGCCTCGGAAAACGGGATTTCAAACGCGGTCGAGCCTCCGATCTCGATGATATCATTGAGGAGGCGGCAGGCCGCGCTGACATCCTCGGGCATCATGGGGCGGACCGCAATCATGGCTACAGGCTCAGCTTGTCGCGCATGAAGGCCAGCGCGACGCTCAGGCCGTCAGGTGCAATACCGTGGCCGGTGCCCTTCATCACATGGGCGTAGATTTCTTTGAAATCCGCCGCTTGCAGGGCTTCGGCCGCCTCGGGCAGCGATTGCGGCGGCACAACATCGTCGGAATCCCCGTGCACCAGCAAGATCGGCATCCGGCTGACGGTTTCATCAGGCAGCAGATCGGGTTCCAGCAAGCGGCCCGAGAAGGCCACGATCCCGGCTACCGGATCCTCGCGCCGTGGGGCGACATGCAAGCTCATCATCGTGCCCTGCGAGAATCCGAACAGCACAACCTGCTCGGGCAGCACGTCTTCGTCCACCATCAGCGCGTCGAGGAATGCGTTGAAATCATCGGCGGCCATTTCCATGCCGCGCCGCGATTCCTCTTCGGACGAGCCGTCGATCCACGGGATCGGGAACCATTGATAGCCGTTTGGCATTCCGGGGATCTGCTCGGGCGCGTCGGGGGCCACGAACAGCGTATCCGGCAGGTGTTCACCCAGCGGATCAGCCAGACCCAGCAAATCGGCACCATTGGCCCCATAGCCGTGCACGAACACCACGACCGAGCGTGTGTCGCCCGAAACCGGCTCTTTTCGGAGCGCATTCAAAACCCGTGTCATCTGATCCCTTCTCGTTCTTTGGCCACCCGGTAATAGGCCCACAACACACGTGCCGCAACCGACCGCCAAGGTGACCAGGCCTCGGCCATCTGTCGCAGTTCCTTATCGGTGGGGCGCTTGGGCAAGTCATAGAGAATCCGAGCGGCCTCTTGCAGCGCCAGATCGCCCGGTGCGATCACGTCGGCGCGACCCAGTGAGAACATGGCGTAGATCTCAGCGGTCCAGACGCCGATACCCGGAACCTCGGTCAATGTCGCAACGACATCCGCGTTAGGAGCATCGCGCAATGCCCTGTAATCAATACGTGCTTCGGCCAGCGCGCGGGCGTATCGGATTTTCTGGCGGCTCAGCCCCACGGCGCGCAGATCGTCATCGGTAGCCCACATGATCTTGCGCGGTCCGGTAAGCTTGGCGTCCTGCAGCCGTTTCCAGATCGCATTGGCCGAGGCCACGCTGACTTGCTGGCTGACAATCGCACTTAGCAGCTGCGCAAATCCATCCGGACGGCGACGCAAGGGCAATGGCCCGGTTTGGTCCATCGCATAAGCCATGCGCGGACACGTTTCGGCCAGCCACGCGGCCCCTTCCGACACACATTTGTTGGTTTCGATGATACGTCCTACGGACATGCGCGCTCCGGGCTGATGATCACGTGCACGTTAGGCTGCTTTGCCGCATATGCAACCCGCTTGTGCGGCCGAGTTTTCGCGGATACCCATAGGCGCATGACACTGACCGCCACCACCCCGGACAACAGCCAGGCCAAACGCAACGTCGCCGTTTTGGTGGCAGCGCAGGCCATTCTGGGGTCGCAGATGCCGATGATCTTCATCGTTGGCGGGCTTGCAGGTCAGTCTCTGGCAACCAATCCCTGTCTGGCCACCCTGCCCATTTCTCTGATCGTTCTGGGCTCGATGTTAGCAGCCACGCCCGTTTCGGCGATCATGCAACGCTGCGGGCGGCGTGCCGGTTTTCTGGTTGGTGCCACCGCAGGTGCCTGCGGCGGTTTCGTAGGTGCATATGGGCTGTATCTTGGCTCGTTCCCGATCTTCCTGCTGGGCAGCCTTCTGACCGGCATTTACATGAGCGCTCACGGTTTCTATCGGTTCGCCGCCGCGGATACTGCATCGGATGCGTTCCGCCCGAAGGCGATCTCTTACGTTATGGCAGGCGGTCTGGCCGCGGCCATCATCGGGCCGCAGATCGTCAAGCTGACCTCGACCGCTTATGTAATCCCATTTCTTGGCACCTACATGGCGGTGATCGCGTTGAATGTTTTTGGTTCGGCGCTGTTCTTTTTCCTCGACATTCCCACGCCCGAGAAGCCTAAGGCTGACGCGCCTCAAGGGCGGTCCCGGCTAGAGATGCTGAAGACCCCGCGCATTGCCGTGGCCATCATCTGCGCAATGGTGTCCTACGCACTGATGAACCTTGTGATGACCTCGACCCCGCTAGCGGTTGTGGGCTGCGGGTTCAGCGCAAATGACGCGGCCGACGTGGTCACCAGCCACGTGCTGGCAATGTATGTACCCAGCTTTTTCACCGGCCAACTCATCGCGCGTTTTGGGGTCGAGAAAATCGTCGCCCTCGGCCTTGCCATTCTGGCTGGCGCGGGCGTGGTTGCCCTACAGGGCGTCGAGTTGGGCAATTTCTTCGTCGCCCTGATCCTGCTGGGGGTCGGCTGGAACTTTGGTTTCATCGGCGCGACCACAATGCTGGCCTCCTCACATGACGTAAGCGAACGCGGGCGGATGCAGGGCTTGAACGATCTGCTGGTGTTTGGTGGCGTGACGCTTGCGTCGCTGGCATCGGGCGGGCTGATGAACTGCTCGGGCGGCTCGGCGGTCGAGGGCTGGACGGCAGTGAACCTTGCCATGATCCCGCTGCTGACACTGGCGGGCGGCGCGCTGCTGTGGCTGGTGCTGAAACCGTCCGAGGCGGAAACGGTATAGGGCCTACCAGCGCCCGCTGGCCACGGTCCACATAAGCGACAGCCTGCGGCGAATTTCACCCTGTGCCAAATCCCCGGAGGCCACACGATCCGGGCGTGCCACGGCCTGCCGCAGAACCCATTCCGCCTGCCACCCGGCGTACAGCGCAGGTCGGGCTTCAGTCGAAACACCGGACGCTTTGGAACGCGCCTGCCGAAGCCGGTCCAGCGCCTTCTGCGCTAGGACCTGAACCCCATCGGGCGTGCCGTCCAGCAAAGGGATACGGCCCCGCGCTTCAAGATCGGGAATGGCCCGCAACCAGTTCGCCACGCCGACGCCATAGCCGAAGTCGCGCAGAGCGTCCTCATCCGCCGCACCTAATACCTGCGCCGACGCAACCATCAGAGAGCCAGCGGAGTGATTGATATAGGCGTCGAAATGCGCCTCATCCTCGAACGGATCTCGGTAGATATCCCAGCGCCTTATGGCCACATATTCATCCAACATGGCGGCCAGATGTGGCGACAGAACCTGCGCCAGAGGCGTCACAACCTCGTGCCTGCGCACGGGCTTACCCTCGGCAATCTCCTGCAACGCATCGCGCCACCATTGCAGCCGCATCTCGGCGATCATCGCTTCCTGAGTAACCCAAGGTGCGCGCGCGACCTCGACATTCAACGCATAAAGCGGAAACAACAGCGGCCGTGCGGCAACGGGCGCCGCCATCACCGCCATGAACCGGTCGGGATCGGCGCGATGCACCAGTTCCGCGCAGGCCTTAACGTTGTCGTCGAAGTCCACGGTCACTCGGCCACCGCCGTCTGCGACCCGCAATCGCGCACCAGTTTCCACTGGATCGCATCCAGCAGCGCCTCGAACGAGGCGTCGACTATGTTCGCACTGACGCCCACGGTAGACCACCGCCGCCCCTGCCCGTCTTCGCTGTCGATGATCACGCGGGTTACCGCCTCGGTCCCGCCCTGAGTGATACGCACCTTGAAGTCGACCAGCTTCATATCGGCCAAAATCTGTGAGTACTGCCCCAGATCCTTCGAAAGCGCCTTGGCCAGCGCGTTCACCGGCCCCCGGTCGCTGCCGTTTTCATCCATGGACTCACTGACCGAGAGCTTCTTTTCCCCGTCGACTTTCACGACAACCACGGCTTCGGACAGGCTGACCATCTTGTTGTACTTGTTCTTGCGTCGCTCAACGGTGACCTTGTAGCGCTTGACCTCGAAGAACTCGGGCAATTGCTCCAGTTCATCGCGCGCCAACAGTTCAAAGCTGGCCTGAGCGGTGTCATAGGAATACCCCTCGGCCTCACGCTGCTTGATCCGGTCCAGAATGCGCCCCAATGCCGGGTCGCCCTTTTCGACGACCAGACCAGCCTCGGTCAGGCGTTTGCGCAGGTTCGACTGCCCCGCCTGGTTCGACATCGGAATGATCCGCGCATTCCCGACCGCGCCCGGCTCGACATGTTCATACGTCGACGGGTCCTTAAGGATCGCGCTGGCGTGCAGCCCCGCCTTATGCGCAAAGGCCGAAGCACCAACATAAGCCGATTGCTTGCTGGGCACCCGGTTCAGGATATCGTCCAGCATCCGGCTGATGCGCGTCAGACCACCCAAGGCCTGCAAAGTGACACCTGTTTCAAAGCCCGACGCATAGGGTTCCTTCAACAGCAACGTCGGGATCAGCGCCGTCAGATTGGCATTGCCGCAACGCTCGCCCAACCCGTTCAACGTGCCCTGGATTTGCCGCGCCCCGGCGTCCACGGCTGCCAGAGAACAGGCCACCGCGTTCTCGGTATCGTTATGGGTGTGAATACCCAACCGATCCCCGGGCAGCCCCGCAGCAATCACCTCGGACACAATGCGCGAAACCTCAGCCGGCAGCGCGCCGCCATTGGTGTCACACAGCACAACCCAGCGTGCGCCAGCGTCCAGAGCGGCTCGACACACCTCAACCGAATAGCCCGGGTTGTCCTTGTAACCGTCAAAGAAATGCTCGGCATCAAACAACGCCTCACGCCCCTGCGCCACGATGTGCGCTACCGAGGCCCGGACATTCTCGACATTCTCTTCCAGCGTAATCCCCAGCGCATGGGTGACGTGGTAATCGTGCGATTTGCCGACCAGACACACCGCCTGCGTCCCCGCATTCATCACGGCGGCCAGAACATCGTCATTCTCGGCCGACCGACCCGACCGCTTGGTCATGCCAAACGCGGTCAGACGGGCGGACGTCTTGGGCGCAACGTCGAAAAACGCGCTGTCCGTCGGGTTCGCCCCGGGCCAGCCGCCTTCAATATAGTCCACGCCCAACTCGTCCAGAGCCTGCGCGATTTGAACTTTTTCGGCGGTCGAAAACTGGACGCCCTGCGTCTGCTGCCCGTCGCGCAGGGTCGTGTCGTAGAGGTAAAGGCGTTCCTTTGACATCACACTTCCTCCAGCTTGGCAGCATCAAACCCGGCACCGGGCACCAGTTCCACGCCGTCCTTGCTCATGCGAACCTCCAGACCGGCGGCCACATAAGCGGCTTTCAGGCGATCCACTTCCGAGAAGTCCTTGCTTTGCATCGCAACGGCCCGCGCGTCCGCCAGTCGGTCCGCATGCGCGGACAAGTCTACCGAATCCGTATCCGCCCACGCGCCCATTTCCGGTTCCAACAAACCCAGCAATTGTGCAGACGCCAAAAAGTTTGCCAGCAATCCTTTGTGCAAATCGACCGGATCATTTGATGCGGATTCTTGACGGTTTATTTGCCTCTCCAAGCGGTGCAGTTCCGCCAAAGCGCCCGCCGTGTTCAGGTCGTCACTCAGCGCAGCGGTAACTGCGGGCGCCGCGCTGGCGGCGGGCTCGATGCCCGCAGTCAGCGCCCGCCACTTGCGCAAGGTCGCCTCGGCCTCACGCGCCTTCTTCTCGGTCCAGTCCATCGGCTTGCGATAATGGGTCTGCAAAAAGACAAAGCGGATCACCTCGCCCGGAACACCCTGTTCCAGCAGGTCATGGACGGTGAAGAAATTGCCCAGAGATTTGGACATCTTCTTACCTTCAACCTGCAACATCTCATTGTGCAGCCAGACCTTTGCAAACTCGCCATGCGGATGGGCGCACTTGCTTTGCGCGATCTCATTCTCATGGTGTGGGAACATCAGGTCATTTCCCCCGCCATGGATGTCAAAGCTTTCGCCCAACAGTTCGTAACTCATGGCCGAGCATTCGATGTGCCAGCCCGGACGCCCTCGGCCCCAAGGGGAGTCCCACCCCGGCAACTCATCGGTCGACGGTTTCCACAGCACAAAATCCATCGGATTTTTCTTGTAGGGCGCGACCTCAACCCGTGCCCCTGCAATCATGTCATCGATGGACCGACCTGACAAAGCACCGTATTGCTCTTTCCAGCTGTCCACGGCGAACAGAACATGTCCTTCGGCCGCGTAAGCATGACCCTTAGCAATCAGGTCTTCGATCATCGCGATCATCTGGTCAATGTATTGCGTGGCACGCGGCATCTCGTTGGGTTCCAACGCCCCCAACGCCCCCATGTCATGCAGATACCAGCCGATGGTCTCGTCGGACCGCTCCTGCACCAACTGTTCCAACGTGCCCGCGGCACCGGCCTGCTGCCGCGCTAAGGCGGTTGCGTTGATCTTGTCATCGACGTCGGTGAAGTTTCGCACATAAGTCACGTGATCCGCGCCGTAGGTTTGCCGCAGCAAGCGATAAAGTACATCGAACACCACTACGGGCCGCGCATTGCCCAGATGGGCGCGATCATAGACGGTCGGTCCGCAGACATACATCCGCACATTGTCGGCGCTGATCGGAACGAAATCCTCTTTCGTCCGCGTCCGTGTGTTGTGCAGTTTGATCGTCGTCATCGGTCGGCTCCTAAAGACAGCGTGGCTTCTCGCGTTGGCGCGGGCTTAGCAACTTGTCTCAGGGATGAAAACGAAAGAAACCGGCCCGCTTGATAAATCAGCAGGTAATGCAGCAGATAATGATGCAGGTCATCCGGTTCATACTGTCCCAGTAGCACGCAGACCGCCATGCGCCAAGCCCCGAGTGCCACCCTGTGCGTCGCCGATTGACATTCCCGAACGCCTCTGGCCCTGTCAGCGCAAGACACCAGACGGAGGCGTGCCATGAAATTGTCGCAGCGTATCACTCATCTGACCGAAGGCGGCAGTGACGGCTGGGATGTGTTCTATCGGGCCCGCCGGATGATCAGCGACGGTTACGCGGTGACCGAACTGACGATCGGCGAACATGACATCCGCACCGATGCGTCGATTCTTGAGGCGATGGACCTGTCCGCCCGGCAAGGCCACACCGGCTATGCGATGGTCCCCGGTACCGATCTGCTGCGAGACACCGTGGCCGCCCGGTTGCAGGCACATACCGGAGTGCCCACCACGCGCAACAACGTATTGATTACGCCTGGCGGACAATCGGCCTTGTTTGCGGCCCATGTCGCGGTGTGTGATCCTGGTGATGTGGGACTGTATCTCGACCCGTATTACGCCACCTACCCCGGCACGATCCGCGGCGCCGGAGCCGTGGCGCGTTCGATCCAGACCACCGCCGAAGACGCGTTTCAGCCCCGCGCCGAGCAGATTGAGGCCGCCGCCGACGGCGCGGTATCCTTGCTGGTGAACACGCCGAACAACCCCACCGGTGTTGTGTATTCCCGCCAGACCCTCGAAGCGATCGCCGAGGTGTGCCGCAAGCGTGACCTTTGGCTGATTTCGGACGAGGTTTACGACACGCAGGTGTGGGAGGGAGAACATATCTCGCCGCGCACCCTGCCGGGCATGCCCGAGCGCACGCTTGTTGTCGGCTCGATGTCGAAATCCCACGCGATGACCGGATCGCGCTGCGGTTGGATCGTCGGCCCCGAAGCGGTGATCTCGCATCTGATCAACCTCGCCACACACACCACCTACGGCGTACCCGGATTTATTCAGGACGCCGCCAGTTTCGCTCTGAATGCTGGCAATGATTTGGAAGAGCAGATCGCCGAGCCCTTCCGTCGACGCCGCGCGCTGGCCGTTGGTATTCTCGAGGCGCAGAACACCGTCGGGCTGGTTCCGGCACAGGGGGCGATGTACCTGATGCTGGATATCCGCGCCACCGGCCTCACCGGTGACGGGTTCGCCAATGCACTTCTGGATAAGCACGCAATCGCGGTAATGCCGGGTGAGAGCTTCGGATCTGCAGCCGCAGGCCATATCCGCGTAGCGATGACAATTGACGACGAGAGATTCGCAAGCGCCCTGTCCACGATTTGTGCATTTGCATCTGAATTGGCGGAACGTCACGCCACCGTCGGCTGATAGGCGTCAGAATCGGAAAGACGTACGCAGGTTGAACACGTTCGAATCCAACCCGCCATCCGTTCGGGTGACGTCGTCAAAGTTCTGCCGCAACGCCTCGCCGCTGATCACAAGGCGGTCGTTGATCGGATAAGCCACACCAATTCCGTAAACGGCGGCCGTATCGTTATCGACCGAGGCATCCAACCGGGCCGCACCAACCACCACATAGCCGAGCGCACCGCCAAAATCATAGCCGCCACGCAGCTTCAGGCGGGTCATGCTGTCAAGGCTGCCTTCCCCATCGCTCAGATCCAGCGACAGGCGATTGTATTCCAATTCTCCACCCAGAACGAAATTTCCGAAATCCCGATCATAGCCAATATGAGGGCCAAAGACCGTATCATCGCCGCTCGACCCGTTCGGACCGTCGGCGTCGGCATATCCAAAGCTGAATCCGGCATAAGCCCCGGTCCAATCCTCAGCCATTGCAGGGGCTGCGATGCTCGCCACCATTAGCAGACTGAGGGCCTTAAGGGCTTTCATAAAACTCTCCTAAAGAACCTTTCGCCAGAACTTTGGTCTTTCAGGTCAACGTCACTCAGAAACTTGGCCCGTGATCGTTAATATTCAATTGAGTTCACGAACCACTCTTAAATAAGTGAAGGAACTATAACAGATTTCTGCCATAGCGGAAAAAATTCTTCCGGAACTGAATAATTGCCGTGACACATGTATCACAGCTTCGCTTTTGAACTCTCAGGTCGCAAACAGGACAGAAAGCAGCTGTGCACATCGGAATACTGATCTTCGAAACGCGAGGACAGATGCAAAACGACGTTTGGAAAATTCGGCTGATCAGCCGCACCATCGGTGCGGATCGTGGTCGCGCGGCGCGGGGGCGGCCAACAAACGCGTGAAAACACCCCACTCCTGACGCCTTTTCTATTGGATTCTGACCCATGAACGATCAAACCCGCACCTCTTCCCGCAGCGGCGGTCGCGCCGCGCGTCGCGCTGCCCGTGCCACTGCACTACCCGAACACCTCCGCCCCATCCGCCCCGGTATGGAGGGTGGCGTTCTCAATGTTCTGACCCAGGCTCAGATCGAACGCATTCACGAGGCCGCGCTGACCGCGTTGGAGACCATCGGTCTGGCCGACGCGCCGCAAAGCGGTATCGATTACCTGGTCGGTGCGGGTTGTACCCTGGGCGACGATGGCCGAATCCGCTTCCCCCGTGCCCTGGTTGAAGACACGCTTGCCAAGGCAAACCGCTCGGTCACGTTGTACAGCCGGAATGGCAAAACCGATCTGGACCTGTCCGGCGCCAAGGTTCACTACGGCACCGCAGGCGCGGCCGTCAGCGTGGTTGACGTTCACGGGAATGAATACCGGGATTCAACGGTTCAAGACCTGCATGACGCATCCCGCATCTGCGAACAGCTTGAAAATATTCACTTTGTTCAGCGTCCAATGGTCTGCCGCGACATTCCCGACAACTTGGAGATGGATCTGAACACGATCTACGCCGCGTGTTCGGGCACGTTCAAACATATCGGTACATCCTTCACCGAACCGCATCACGTCGCCCCGGCGATGGAGATGATCTACACGATCGCCGGCGGTGAAGATAAATTCCGTGAGCGTCCGTTCATCTCGAACTCGAACTGTTTTGTCGTGCCGCCGATGAAATTCGCGACCGAAAGCTGCGAAGTTATGGAACTGTGCATCAAGGCCGGGATGCCGGTTCTGTTGCTGTCGGCCGGGATGGCGGGCGCGACCGCGCCTTCGACAATCGCCGGTGCGATCACTCAGGCCACGGCGGAATGTCTGGCCGGATTGGTTTATGTAAATGCCGTAAGTCCCGGTGCTCCGGCGATTTTTGGCACTTGGCCCTTTGGTCTGGACCTACGCACAGGCGCCATGTCGATCGGGTCCGGCGAACAGGCTCTGCTGACCGCAGGCTGCGCTCAGATGCACCGGTTCTACGACCTGCCAGGCGGGGCCGCCGCTGGCGCGTCCGACTCGAAAATGCCCGACATGCAGGCCGGGTGGGAGCAGATGTGCTCGAACGTCATGGCCGGGCTGTCGGGTGTGAACATGGTGTACGAAGCGGCAGGTATGCACGCCTCGTTGCTGGGCTTCTGTCTGGAAAGCCTCATCCTCAGCGACGACCTGATCGGTCAGGCGCAGCGCTGTGTGCGGGGAATCGAAGTGACCGATGAAACGCTGGCACTGGACCAGATCGCCGAGGTCTGCATGGGCGGACCGGGCCACTATCTGGGCACCGACGCAACGCTCAGCCGGATGCAGGCGGACTATGTTTACCCGACCTTCGGTGACCGGACCTCGCCCAAGGAATGGGCAGAACTTGGCAAACCCGATCTGATCGAGAAAGCGACAAAGCGGAAGGAAGAGATTCTGTCGTCCCCGTCACCGGCCCGGTTCGATCCACTGCTGGACGCCGAGATTCGCGGCAAGTTCAACATTCACCTTGCCTGAAACCATTCTGTAAAAGCGGCCAGATTTTATCTGGCCGCTTTCTTATTCGGGGTTAGCCGTCAGTCGCCGGTAGCAACCCGGCTTCCTGCGCCACCGCAATCTCGGCCTCATCCAGCGCGCCGTCACCGTTTGCATCCATTGCCGCGAAACCGTCTGCGTCAACATCGGGCAGAACGGCCTGCACTTCTTCGATCGTCAGCACACCATCGCCGTTGGCGTCAGCTGAAGCTTGTGCGACAGCCAGAGTCGGCAGTCCAAGGGCAAGGACAGAGATAGCGGTCAGAATTTGCGGTTTCATTGTGATGACTCCTGATTGAGTTTTTGTGTCTTTCGTCCGGACAACATCAGAAACACCGCAACGGGATACTGTGTCACCTCCATACAGAATTGTTTCCGATTTCGCGCCAATCTCCGCGTGTTTGGCAGAGTCGCGTCTGCGGTCAACCGCCGGAAAAAACTCAGAAACCTCGATTCGGCGGGTCTTGCCCGACGTGACATGCACAATCCGGCAAAGCTCTGCTCAAATTCCCGGTGAAGCCATTGAAAAAAGAAAGGGGGCCGAAGCCCCCTGTCAGTTTCGCCTTCCAGGCTCATTTCGTTGACCGCCCGGTGTTTTTTTGCCTGCGGCCTGGACTGCGCATGGGACGAGCGCACCCGCCCCGTGAAAGAGTGGGAAAGAGCATATATTCCGCCCCACCCTGTTCCCGGCCAACACGGGCATGTCGGCCGAGTGGAGAATGGTCGTCAGGTAAGTCTCAGACCCTTTCTCCGTATTCGTCGGGGCCGGTCACTGTGGCAGCATCCGACCCCTGCGCCCCGGGTTGCCGGGGCGGTTGTCTTAGCTACACCCGCTGGTTGCGCCGCAGGTGTTGCATTTCATGCAGGTGCCGTTGCGCACCAGCGTGTAGTTTCCGCATTCGCCACAAGGATCGCCCTCATAGCCCTGCATTTTGGCTTTGGTCCGTGCGTCCATGCCGGTCGCGACAGCGGTTTCAGCTGCAGGCGCTTCAAAGGTGGGCGCGGTTTCGGCCATGCCGTTCACCTCGGCCTGACCGCCATTGAAGACCACCAGATCTTGCGGCAGACGTTTACGGAGATACCCGGTCGAGCTGATTTGTTTCAGCACTTCCAAAGACTTGGAGGCCGCGCTGTCACTGATTTCCGAGACATTGGACAAACCGTCCTCTTCGCCACGACCCAGATCATCAAAGGTTGCACCTTCAGGCTTCACGTGGGCCAGATCGGTGCGGTCCAGATAGGACACGGCCAGTTCGCGGAAGATGTAATCCAGGATCGACGTCGCGTTCTTGATCGAGTCGTTGCCCTGCACCATCCCAGCCGGTTCGAACTTGGTGAAGGTGAAGGCATCCACGAACTCTTCCAGCGGCACCCCGTATTGCAGGCCGACCGACACTGCGATGGCAAAGTTGTTCATCATCGCCCGGAAGCCAGCGCCTTCCTTGTGCATGTCGATGAAAATCTCGCCCAACTTGCCGTCTTCGAACTCACCGGTGCGCAGATAGACCTTGTGGCCGCCTACGATCGCTTTCTGGGTGTACCCCTTGCGGCGATGGGGCAGTTTTTCGCGATGGCTGCGGATGATTTCCTTGACCACAACCTTCTCGATCACCTTCTCGGCCAGAACGACGGCTTTTTCCTGCGCCGAACCGCTTTCCAGCACTTCCGCCGCTTCGTCATCATCCTCGACCAGAGCTGCGGCCAGAGGCTGAGACAATTTCGAGCCGTCGCGGTACAGCGCGTTGGCTTTCACACCCAGCGACCAGCTGAGTTCGTAGGCCTTCTGACAGTCTTCGATCGTCGCGTCATTCGGCATGTTGATTGTCTTCGAGATCGCGCCCGAGATGAAGCTCTGCGCCGCCGCCATCATGGTAATATGGCTGTCAACGCCAAGGAAACGCTTGCCTTTCTTGCCGCACGGGTTGGCGCAGTCGAAGATCGAATAATGCTCTTCCTTCAGGTGCGGCGCACCTTCCAGCGTCATGGTTCCGCAGACATGGTCATTCGCTGCGTCGATATCCGCCTTGGTAAAGCCAAGATGGCGCAGCAGATCAAAGGTCGGGTCATTCAACTTGGTAGCCGGGATGCCCAGAACGCCGGTGCAGAAATCCTCACCCAAAGTCCACTGGTTGAAGACGAACCGGATGTCGAAGGCACTTTCCAGCGCGGCATCCACTTTTGCCAGCTCATTCGGGCCAAAGCCGTGACCGGTCAGCGACGTGTGGTTGATCCCCGGCGCGTTGCCGATGGTGCCGTGACCGACCGCGTAACCTACGATCTCTTCGATCTGAGACGAGGAATAACCCAGCTTTTCCAGTGCCGACGGCACTGAGCGGTTGATGATCTTGAAGTAACCGCCGCCGGCCAACTTCTTGAACTTCACCAGAGCAAAGTCCGGCTCGATTCCGGTCGTGTCGCAATCCATCACCAGACCGATGGTGCCGGTGGGCGCAATTACAGTCGCTTGCGCATTTCGGTAACCGTTCTTTTCGCCGAGGCTCAACGCCTCGTCCCAGGCTGACATGGCCAGATCGATCAGACGCTTGTCCGGGCAATTGTCGTGATCCAGAGGAACCGGCTTCACCGCCAGCTTCTCATAGCCCTCGGTCACACCCTGCGACGCACGGCGATGGTTACGGATGACACGCAGCATGTGGTCGGCGTTGCGTTCGTAGCCTTTGAAAGGGCCAAGCTCTCCGGCAATCTCGGCCGAAGTCGCATAGGCTACACCGGTCATGATCGCGGTCAGTGCACCACAGATCGCCCGGCCCTCATCCGAGTCATAGCTGTAGCCCATATTCATCAGCAGGCCGCCGATATTGGCATAACCCAGACCCAGCGTGCGGAAGTCATAAGACAGTTGCGCGATTTCCTTCGACGGGAACTGCGCCATCGTCACCGAGATTTCCAGCGTCAGGGTCCACAGACGCGAGGCGTGCATGTAGTCTGCCGCCTGGAACTCACCATCCTTCAGGAAGGTCAGCAGGTTCATCGACGCCAGGTTACAGGCCGTGTCGTCCAGGAACATGTATTCCGAGCACGGGTTCGAGCCGCGGATCTGACCGTCTTCGGGGCATGTGTGCCACTCGTTCACCGTGTCGTGGAACTGGATGCCCGGATCAGCGCAAGCCCATGCGGCGTGGCCGACCTTTTCCCAAAGATCACGTGCCTTGACGGTCTTGGCGACCTTGCCATCGGTGCGGTTGATCAGCTCCCAATCCGCGTCTTTCTCGACCGCAGTCAGGAACGCGTTGGTCACGCGGATCGAGTTGTTCGAGTTCTGACCCGATACCGAGCTATAGGCTTCCGAATCCCAGTCCGTGTCGTAGGTCGGGAATTCGATGCTGTCGTGGCCCTGCTTGGCGTAATCCAGCACGCGCTTGATGTAAGTCTCGGGGATCGCGACCTTTTTGGCTTCGCGAACCGCTTTCTTCAGGCTTTCATTCTTGTTGGGATCATACGCGTCATCATGCGCGCCGTCCCAGCTGCGGATGGCCTCGAAAATGCCGTTCAGCATCTTCTCGTGCATCTTCGATCCGGCAACGATCGAGGCCACCTTCTGCTCTTCGATCACCTTCCATTCGATGAATTTCTCGATGTCCGGGTGATCTGCATCGACGATCACCATCTTTGCTGCTCGACGGGTTGTCCCGCCTGATTTGATCGCGCCAGCGGCGCGGTCGCCGATCTTGAGAAAGCCCATGAGGCCCGAGGACTTGCCGCCACCCGACAGCGCTTCGCCTTCTGCACGCAGATGGCTGAAGTTGGTCCCGGTACCCGAGCCGTATTTGAACAGGCGCGCCTCGCGCACCCACAGATCCATGATGCCGCCTTCGTTCACCAGATCATCATCGACCGACTGGATGAAGCACGCGTGCGGCTGCGGATGTTCGTAAGCGGATTTCGATTTGGTCAGCTTGCCGGTTTTATAGTCGACATAGTGGTGCCCCTGCGCCGGGCCATCGATGCCGTACGCCCAATGCAGGCCTGTGTTGAACCACTGCGGCGAGTTCGGCGCGGCGCGCTGCGTCGCCAGCATATACCGCATCTCGTCGAAATAGGCGCGCGCGTCTTCCTCGGTCGAGAAATACCCGCCTTTCCAGCCCCAGTACGCCCATGCACCGGCCAGACGGTCGAACACCTGCTTGGAAGAGGTTTCACCACCGAATTCAGCACCTTCGGCAGGAACTGAGCGCCACAGGAATTCGGGAACGTCCTTTTCCTTGACCTTCTTCAGGGCCGAAGGAACACCAGCCTTGCGGAAGTATTTCTGCGCGATGACGTCGCTGGCTACCTGGCTCCACTTTGAAGGAACTTCGATATCGTCGAGGCGGAAAACGATGGTGCCGTCCGGGTTCCGGATTTCCGAAGTCGCAGACACAAAGTCCAGTTCTGCGTATGCGTCCTGCCCCGATTTGGTGAATTTCCTGTCAATCTTCATGTCCGCAGCCCTAGATTCAAACAATTTGTCCGTTGGCGTCAGGGGCGTTTTCAGCTTTCCGTCAGCCGTGCCAGAAATTTTGGACGCAAACGACCCGGCGCTGTTTTTGACAGCGCGAAACCGCTCGTACGGTTGCACGTTTAATAGAAGTGCTTTCCGACCCTCGCCCTATGCCCCGCTCCGGTTATTCTACCAGATTTAGTGGCATCCCTTTCGGCCCATACAACTTGGCGTATTCGGCCATAGATCGTCAATGTCATTTTTCAGTCATTTTTGAAATCTTTTATATTGACCCAAAGGTTTCGGAGGCCCCTCTGCCGCCGGTTTGCGATTCCTCCACAGGTTCATCCACCGGCCACGCCGCGCGGCTTGAAAATCGTCCAGCGGGATTAACTGTGTTTCTCGGCACAGTTACCGGCATTTGGTAATCCGGCGCTAAGGTGGGTAGGCTGAACGAGAATCAAAAAACCGCTCGCCGGTGTGTTGGACAAAATTCATTTCGTGAAAAACGAATTATCGAGGGTGCCAGATCCAATGTTGGTGTTTCGCTTACTTCCCGTAATGGCGTTGATCGTGGCCTGCACACCACAAGATGTGCCCCCGCCAACGCGCAGCGCGCAGTTCGACACATACCCTGAACGGCTTTTTGATACGTTCGAAACCCAATGCGCCGGGCCAGGTGAGCAATTCCAGAAAATCGGGAATCGGATCTATGAATGCACCGAGTTGCTGCCACCGGACACAACCGCTTTTCTGATTCTCAATTACGATGGATACCCCCAAGACCTGCCCAAGAGTGTCATGCGGATGACATCGACCAAAAACACCTTGGGTTACCGCGTGGATGCTGAGCTGTTCTTTAGCGTGCCCCGGAAACAGGGCCCTGCAGTCAACGTCCCAGTAGAAAGCAAGAATCTGGATCAGGCGCTTGGCGCGCTGTTCCAGACGATGGGTGGTTCACCGATATGAAGGAAAGAAGTGGTCGGGGCGGCAGGATTCGAACCTACGACCCCCTGTACCCAAAACAGGTGCGCTACCAGACTGCGCCACGCCCCGGACCGTGCGCCTTCCTAACGATGCCCATCTGATTTGAAAAGCCCTAACAGGGCCAAATTGCAGGGCCTTGCGAAAAAATTTCGTGCTGCATCTGGGTTCCCGGAGTGATCAGGTAGCGGGACGCCAGCCCGGCATTGATTTCCAGAACCGCAAATACCGAATCTCCGCCGTCAATCTGGGTTTCATCGCCGGGGATCGCGTTTTCATGCACACGCGTCACGGTGCCCGTGCGATCCAGAAAAATGATGTCCAGGGGAATCAGTGTGTTCTTCATCCAGAAGGCCACACGTTGCGGCGGATCGAAGACGAACAGCATCCCCGAGCGCTGCGGCAACGATTCGCGGAACATCAGACCGCGCGCCCTGTCCTGCGGGCTTATCGCCAGTTCGATATTGAAGTTAATCTGGGTCTTATCGTTGCGCAGTCCGACACGATCGTCACGACACGCGGCCAGAACCTCTCCGGTCCACAGCATTGATACACTTGCAAGAACCGCGAAAAGTCTGGTCATCAACAATCAGTCGTCCAATGCGGCTTCCCAGGCCAGGACCTGAGCCGCCATCCGCCCACGTTTGCCGTCAATCACGCGCATCGCCAGCGCCTCGCCCGGCTGCAGGTCGGCAAGACCGGACCGGCGCAGAACTTCGATATGCAGGAAGACATCCTCGCCTCGGCCAAAGACATTGGCAAAACCAAAACCCTTGCCTTTATCGAACCATTTCACCCGCGCGGCCTCAAGCGGCGCCTCGGCGATCACCACGGGATCAAGCTCGGCAAAATCCGCCAGCATCATCGAGTCGGTCCGCGCGGGCGGATCGACGCTAACAACCTCGACCGCCTGAACACCGCGGTCGGTGCGGTGCGTCATGATCTCGATCCCGGCACCATCGGCGACAGAACTTTGTCCGAAATTGCGCAACACGTTCACGTGCAACAGGATATCCGGACCGCCTTCGTCAGACACAACAAACCCGTACCCTTTGGCAGGGTCGAACCATTTCACGTGTCCACGGACGCGGTACATGTTGTTCAGATCTTCTGGCACGGTTTTCCCATCGCGAGTTTCAACAGTTCGTTAAGGGTCCGATGTGTATGGGAATGGCGCGCAAATTCAAGCTGAAAAAACCCTTTGTTTCCTGCGCGTTGCATTTCACGATACGCGAACGTCATGGATTCAACCTCTGCACTTCCCATGCCGAGCCCACCTGATCCCGGCGCCACTGGAACCTATCGTGCAAACGGAATGCACCATCGGCCCAAAACTCGATCTCGGTCGGCACCAGCCTGTATCCGCCCCAAAACGGCGGCCGCGGAGGGTTCGGCCCCAGTTTCGCGGTCACCTTTGCAACCTCTGCCATAAGGGCAGACCGGCTGCTGAGGGGCTGAGACTGCTTCGAGGCCCAGGCCCCAAGACGACTCTTCAAAGAGCGGGACGCATAATATTCATCGGCTTGCGGCCCATTTTCCCGGGTGATTGTACCACGAACCCGGATTTGCCGCCGCAAAGATTTCCAGTGCATGACAAATGCCGCCTTGCCCGCCGATTCAAGCTCGGCCGCCTTGGTGCTTTCGTAATTGGTGTAAAACACGAAGGCATCGGATTCGATCTCTTTCAACAGCACCATGCGCACATTGGGCATCCCGTCCGGGTCCACGGTCGCCAACGCTATGGCGTTGGGATCATTCAATTCGCTGTCTTTGGCCTCCCCCAGCCACCGCTCCGAAATTTCAAACGGATCGGTGCCGGCGAAAATGCCACCATGCTCGTTCATTTCCATCCCCCGGAAACTTTTATTAACTACCCTAGGGCGAGAACCCGCTGTGAGCAAGAGCGCGCGGCCTTGAAGCAGCGCATCCAATGGCATAAACCAACTCAACATGACGCGAAGACAGGCGGAGAACCGAACATGTCAAATCAGTTGATGGCCGGAAAACGCGGCCTCATCATGGGACTGGCCAATGATAAATCGATTGCATGGGGAATTGCCCGCGCTTTATCCGAAGCCGGAGCCGAACTTGCCTTTTCCTATCAGGGCGATGCGCTGAAGAAACGGGTAGACCCGCTGGCGGCGCAACTGGGCAGCGAAATTGTCCTGCCCTGCGACGTAAGCGATGAGGCATCAATTGATGCGCTGTTCTCTTCGCTGGAAGAGAAGTGGGGCAAGCTGGACTTTATCGTTCATGCGATCGGCTTCTCGGACAAGAACGAACTGCGCGGTCGTTATGTCGACACCAGCCGTGCGAATTTCAAGCTGACCATGGATGTGTCGGTCTATTCCTTCACCGCCGTGATGCAGCGCGCGGAAAAGATGATGTCCGAAGGCAGCAGCGCCGTTACCCTGACCTATTACGGCGCCGAACAGGTGATGCCGCACTACAACGTGATGGGCGTCGCCAAAGCCGCGCTGGAAGCATCGGTCAAGTATCTGGCCGAGGATCTGGGCAAGGACGGCATCCGCGTCAATTCGATCTCGGCCGGTCCGATCAAAACCCTGGCTGCCAGCGGCATTGGCGACTTCCGCTATATCATGAAGTGGAACGAGTATAACTCGCCCCTGCGCCGCAACGTGACAATCGACGACGTGGGCAAGTCGGCACTGTATCTGTTGTCCGATCTCAGCAGCGGCGTCACCGGTGAGAATCTGCACGTGGATTCGGGTTATCACATCGTCGGCATGAAGGCCGTCGACGCCCCGGACGTTGAAAAAGGTTAAGAACAATGAGCGCCAAAGACCGCCTGCCCCACGAAAAAGGCTTTCACATCAGCTGGGATCAGATTCACCGCGACTCGCGCGCTTTGGCGTGGCGGTTGGACGGTCAGGGCCCCGATGACGGCGCATGGCGCGCCGTTGTCGCCATCACTCGCGGCGGCATGGCCCCCGCGATGATCGTCAGCCGCGAGCTGGACATCCGCACGGTCGACACGATCAGCGTGCGGTCCTACCACCATCAGGCGCAGGGCGAGGCCGAGGTATTGAAAGCCCCCGACGCCGATCTGATGGGCGATGGCGAGGGCGTTCTGATCATCGACGATCTGGTCGACAGCGGCAAAACGCTGGAACTGGTGCGCGCGATGTACCCCAAGGCGCATTTCGCCACCGTTTACGCCAAGCCCAAAGGCCGCCCGATGGTGGACACGTTCATCACCGAGGTCAGCCAGGACACGTGGATCTTTTTCCCGTGGGATATGGCCCTGCAATATGTTGAGCCCTATCGCGGCACCGACTGATCCTCTGCCGAACATTCAGGACCACGCATGACCCGGACACGCACCACCGCCACATATGCCCCTCCGGTGATGGAGGCGCGGCGTTGGCTGGAAGGCGTGGTCTTTCCCGAAGACCGTCCTTTGATCAATGTCAGCCAGGCCGCGCCGGTTGATCCGCCACCCTTGGCGCTGCGTCAGGCCATGGCCGAGTTCGCCGTGACCGAAGACAGCGCGCATCTATACGGCCCGGTTCTGGGCAATCCCGATTTACGCGCGGAATTGGCAACGCAGATCGGCCGGCATTACGCCGCTGAACTCGCGGCGGATCAGGTTGCCATCACTTCAGGTTGCAATCAGGCGTTTGCCGCCGCGATCTCGGCCATCACCGATGAAGGGGACGAGGTTATCCTGCCAACCCCTTGGTATTTCAACCATAAAATGTGGCTGGATATGACGGGCGTTCGCGCCATCGACCTGAAAACCGATGATGAGCTGCTGCCCGATCCCGATGCGGTCCGCGCCTTGATCACGGACAAAACCCGCGCAATCGCTCTGGTCACCCCGAACAATCCGGGCGGCGTGGAATACCCCTCGGAACTGGTGCACGCTTTCTATGATCTGGCGCGCGAGGCGGGCATTCGGCTGCTGGTCGACGAGACCTACCGCGACTTCGACAGCCGCAGCGGTCCGCCACATGATCTGTTCAGCCAACCAGACTGGCAGGATACGCTAGTCCACCTCTATTCCTTTTCCAAAGCCTATCGCCTGACAGGTCACCGCGTCGGTGCGATCGCAACCAGTGCGAACCTGCTGGCCGAGATCGAGAAGTTCCTGGACACGGTGGCAATTTGCCCCGGCCAGATCGGCCAGTTTGCGGCACTGTGGGGGATGCAGAACCTGTCGCAATGGGTAGCCGGAGAGCGCGCTGAAATCCTCGACCGCCGCGCCGCGATTCAGGAAGAACTGCCCCGCTTGGCCGACAAGGGCTGGCGCCTGTTGGGACTGGGGGCGTATTTCGCGTATTTCGAGCATCCGTTCGACATCCCTTCGGATGAACTGGCGCGTCGTCTGGTGCCCGAGGCAGGTATCCTGCTGCTGCCCGGCACGATGTTCATGCCCGAAGACGACCCGGCAGGAAGACGTCAGGTTCGCATCGCGTTTGCCAATCTCGACCGCGCCGGGATCGCGCAATTGTTCGACCGCCTGCAGGCCCTGTCCTTCTGAGCTTGCCCCCCGGCGGCGTGCATCGTATTCAGGGCCGCAACCGACAGGGCAGTAACTTGCCGCATTAATAAGAGGGCACCATGGCCGCAGGCATGAAAAACCTATCGAAGACCTTTGTCTGGATTCTCATGGGCCTATTGATGCTGGGCCTTGCGGGCTTTGGCGCAACCAGCCTGACCGGCACCGTGCGCACCGTTGCGCAGGTGGGCAACGAAGATATTTCGATCAACGAGTATGTCCGCGAGCTGCAGCGTGAAATTCGCGCGGTCGAAAGCCAGACCGGCCAGCCCCTGCAAATGTCGCAGGCGCATGAGTTCGGGCTGGACCAACTGGCTTTGTCCCGCCTAACCGCTCTGGCCGCGCTGGACAACGAAGTTGGTGAGCTGGGCATTTCGATCGGCGACGAGAACCTGCAAAAGGAAATCGTCGCCATTGGGGCGTTTCAGGGCGTTGATGGTTCGTTCGACCGTGACGCATATCAGTTCCAGCTCGATCAGGTCGGGATGACGGATACCGAATTCGAATCGGACCTGCGCAAGGAATCCTCGCGCACCATCGTGCAGAACGCCGTGGTCAGCGGGGTTGAGATGCCTTCGGTCCTGACGCAAGTGCTGACAGACTACGTAGGCGCCCGCCGCAGCTTTACCGTGGCCACGGTCGGGCCGGATGCGCTGACCACTCCTGTTGCAGCCCCCACGAATGAACAGGTTCAGACCTACTACGATGAAAACACGGATCAGTTCACCCTGCCCCGCACCAAGAAACTGACATATGCGATTCTGTCGCCCGAAATGCTGCTGGACAGTGTCGAGATTGATGAGGACTCGGTGCGTCGCCTCTATGATCAGCGCGCGTCTGAGTTTCATCAGCCTGAGCGCCGTCTAGTCGAACGCCTGACCTACCCCAGCGAGGAAGCAGCACAAACAGCGATGGCCCAGCTTGAGGTCGGCGGTACCACGTTTGAACAACTGGTACGGGACCGCCAGCTGGAACTCAGCGACATCGACCTTGGTGACGTAACCCGTGAGGATCTGGGCGACGCGGCCGAGGCCGTCTTTGCCGCTGATCTGGACACCGTGGTCGGCCCGCTTCCGTCGACCTTTGGCCCCGCGCTGTTCCGCATCAACGGCTCGCTGGCTGAAAACACAACCTCATTCGAAGACGCCGCCCCCGCCCTGCGAGAGGAACTGGCCGCCGATCGCGCCCGCCGTCAGATCGAGGCACAGGCCGAAGACATCAATGACCTGCTGGCCGGAGGCGCCACTCTGGAAGAATTGACCTCTGAGACCGAGATGGAATTGGGTCAGATCGACTGGACCCGCCAGAGCGACGATGGTGTCGCCGCCTATGACGGATTCCGCACCGCCGCCGAAGCGGTGAACGAAGGCGATTTTCCCGAGGTTGCGTTCCTTGAGGACGGCTCGATCTTTGCCCTGCGCCTGAACGAAGTTCTGCCCCAACGCCCCGAGCCGCTGGAGACAGCGCGCGAACTCGTGGTGGCAGCATGGACGCAGGCCGAGACGAACAAGGCACTGGAAGAACAAGCCAAAGCGGTTCTGGAGCAGTTGAAAGCGGATGGTGACTTCACCACCACAGGCCTGCCATTCCGCGTAGAAAACGCCCTGACCCGCACCGCGTTCCTGGACGATGTGCCTGCGGATTTCATGGTGCAGGTTTTCGAAATGGAACCCGGCGAGCTGCGCACCGTTCCGGGTGACGGTTCCGCGTTCATCATCCGTCTGGAAGAGTTGCTGGCGCCTGCCGAAACCGACGAGCTGCGTCAGGCCCAGGCCGCGCTTGAGGCTCAGTTGAACCAGGCGTTGGCCCAGAACATCTTCGACGCCTATGTGCGCGATGCGCAGGCCCGCGCCCGACCGGTAATTGACCAGCGCGCGTTGAACGCCGTGCAGTCAAGCTATTAAAAGAGACCGAGTATGGCCCTGACCCCCGAGTTTGACAGCTTCGCCCGCGCCTATGAGGCTGGCGAAAATCAGGTCGTCTATACCCGTCTGGCAGCTGATCTGGATACGCCCGTATCCCTGATGCTCAAACTGACAGGTGCGCAGAAAGACGCGTTCATGCTGGAATCCGTGACCGGTGGAGAGATCCGCGGGCGGTATTCGATCATTGGCATGAAGCCTGACCTGATCTGGCGGTGTCGCGGGGAAACGTCGGAACTGAACCGCTCGGCTCGCTTCGATGCCGAGGCGTTCGACTCGCAGGACGGTAACCCGATGGACAACTTGCGCGCGTTACTGGCCGAAAGCCGCATCGCGCTGCCGGACGACCTGCCACAGGCTGCGGCGGGGCTGTTCGGCTATCTGGGCTATGACATGGTGCGGTTGGTCGAATACCTGCCAGACGTGAACCCCGACCCGTTGGGCCTGCCCGATGCGATCATGCTGCGCCCGTCGGTCATTGCTGTTCTGGATGGTGTTAAAGGCGAAGTCACCGTCGTCTCCCCCGCCTGGGTGGCCGAGGGGCAATCGGCCAAGGCCGCCTACGCGCAGGCTGCTGAACGTGTGATGGACGCGGTTCGCGATCTGGAACGCGCCATGCCCGCCGAAACCCGCGATCTGGGCGATGCCTCCGAAATTGCGCCGCCGGTGTCGAACTTCACCAAGTCCGGCTATATGGAAGCGGTCGAAAAGGCCAAGGAATACATCCGCGCGGGCGACATCTTTCAGGTGGTCCCGGCGCAGCGCTGGACGCAGGATTTCCCGCTGCCGCCGTTTGCGCTCTATCGTTCGCTGCGGCGTACCAACCCGTCACCCTTCATGTTCTATTTTAACTTCGGTGGCTTTCAGGTCGTCGGGGCCAGCCCCGAGATTCTGGTTCGCGTCTTCGGGGATGAGGTCACGATCCGCCCGATCGCTGGCACACGCCCCCGAGGTGCAACGCCCGAAGAAGACAAGGCCAACGAGGCCGATCTGCTGGCCGACAAGAAAGAGCTGGCAGAGCACCTGATGCTGCTGGATCTGGGCCGCAACGACACCGGCCGCGTGTCCAAGATAGGAACCGTACGTCCGACCGAAGAGTTCATCATCGAACGCTACAGCCACGTAATGCACATCGTGTCGAACGTAGTCGGAGAGCTGGCCGAAGACAAAGACGCGCTGGACGCTTTCTTTGCCGGGATGCCAGCCGGCACCGTTTCAGGCGCGCCGAAAGTGCGCGCGATGGAGATCATTGACGAGCTGGAACCGGAAAAGCGCGGTGTCTATGGCGGCGGTGTTGGCTATTTCAGCGCCGGTGGCGATATGGATATGTGTATCGCCCTGCGGACGGCCATCGTGAAGGACCAGAAACTGTATATTCAGGCCGGTGGCGGTGTCGTGTACGACAGCGACCCCGAATACGAATACATGGAGACCGTTCACAAATCGAACGCCATTCGCCGCGCCGCAGCCGATGCCGCCCGGTTCACCGGAAACGGAAACTCATAGCAGTACTCTTTACTGCGTAGAGGCCGCTCCGCCGATCTTGGGCGCCTAAAAGTCTTTGCAGAAATAGATGAACACTGCGCAGGCTCCGGCACAGACAACTGCGAGAATGATCCGCTGAGGCACTGTGCCTCGGCGATTGGGCGGCAAAGAAATCAGCATTCCAATCGACGCACTGATCGGCACGCCCAGTATAACCCATACATCAGCTGACACTACATCGAAGATCGTATGATTGATGTAGTGCTGCACCTCATTGAAAATGTTTGGCCAAGTTTCGAATTTCAGGCGAAGCGCCCACCTGAAGAAATTGAACAGGCTGATAAATGCAACGCAATAGAACCATGTAACAAACAATGACGCGACCCATGTTGCGACACAGTTCTCGCGCCTGACCGGCCTCCAGCCACTCAGTTTTGCCGCCACGACGCCAATGATGGTTCCGACCCAACTGAGACCAAGCAGGGATGCGAACCCAACAAAAATCAAGATTGTCGTATTGTTGGACGCAACGGGCATCATTCCAAGGAAGGCAAAAAAGTGGAAAGGTATTAAAAACCAAACAGCTTCTGTTGCAGTTTCCAGCGTTTTTCTTTTCCCTTTATCCTCGACAAACGGGTTCCCGCTTTCCGAAACAAGGGACAGGAAAGACGGAAACGCCTTCAGGATGTTCTCCATCTCTTTCGACATAGTCTATTGCTGCCAATGCAATATGATAAACGCGCTTTGGCGTTTGTTTTCTATTTGTTGAAAGTGGAACTCCGTTACTGTTGGTTGCCATTCACCCTTTTTTGCAGCATTCATTGCTGCCTTTTTATGCGCCTTTGCACCCCCGAACCAACTCTTTGAATACTCTCCGGTCGGAATGGGTGCTGACAGTTCAAGGCACAAGCCACTGTCTGATGGCACGTCATGCAAACTAATCTCAACCGAACTGACCACCAGATTCGGCGACTTGTCCGGATTGGCTTTGTCAGGGTCTGGCAGGCTGGCAAAGGCTGGATTGGGTAAGAAAATCTGCGCTATGTCATAAGCTGTTTGTTCAATGATGAACTTCCCCTTAGGGCTTACAACAACATTTTCCATCCCAGTGTAGACCGAGCCGGACACCCATTTACCCCGCTCGTTCGTCAGCCGCCCTGTATGGTGGCAGCCGCTGGTTCCCTGAAAAACAAAATGGAACTGTTTGTCCAGGTTCGGAGTACGCAACAGCTCGCGTTCATCCGAGTGCGCCAACACAAACTTGTTGGTTCGTAAAAGTACTTCTCGTCACCGAGTCCGAGTTGACAGTCTTCATTCCTTGCGTCGCAGGTTCCGAAATCCAGATCGGATCTGGTCAAAGAGGCGTAGTTTGCTGCTTTTGCACGTACAGAATGACTTATACTGCGAACAAGAACTGCTTCTCGGTTTTTACTGGGGAGAACGACAATGTAATCCCCCTCGTTTGCTCCTGCGCGCAATAAGAACTTTCCTTTTGACGAGTATTGAAGCCTGTTCCCAGCCTCAAGCGCAGTATAATTTTTGCCCTTATAACCCCTTATTTTAGGAAGCTTTATGCGTCCCCGCTTCAGGGCGTCGCTTGGGTCACCGATAGGTGAGTAATACGGGCCGTTTTCGGAAAATTGAGACGGAGAGCATCCGGCAAATGTGGGTTGAGACAACGCACCCGCCATCAAACAAAAGCAATATAATGATATTTACACCACGAAAGTGGGCAACCACCAAATCCAGGGGATTTGGCGTCACGAAAGAAACGTCACAAGGACGTCCTTTGTTTTCAGCAACCGATTAAAAAACTCCTGGGGGCTACACAACCTGAGTTTATTTTGCGTTATTGATCATCACTGCGGAAATCGGAGCCATTGCGACGCGGTTACCCCGATCTTCAAGTCCCCACAACAACAGGGCCGAGATCGTGTCGGGGCGCAGGCGGCCCAGCATCACGACGGTTCCTTCCTGCCCGGCGCGGAACGCGGCCTGATCCAGGAAACGGCGCATGATCTTGGGATCCTGACGCGCGCCATCAATGTCACGGAAGATCACGCCCGAGGGCACGCCATTACGGGCGGCCAGCTTTTGCACGGTGTTCAATCCGTTATCCTGCGTGATCAGCCCACGCCCGGTCCCCGCGGCAATCGCGGCCACCTGATCGGCCAGTTTTCGATTGCCCTGAATGCCCGAGTCCACGCCTTCGAGGATACCCACCGTTTCCGGCAGTTCTTCGAGCCACACGGCCAAAGATACCTCAGCATCCTGCGCGCTGGCGGCTTCGGGCAGATCGGCCAGGGCAAGAACTTCGAAACCTGCCTCGCGGTGCCTGTTCATCTTTTCGGCGGCATCAGGATCCGAGGGGCTGACCGCGAAGGTCAGCGGGTACGGGAAGTCCTGCAAGGCCTCGGCACCGTAAGCGCCCTCATCGTCGATCAGGATGATGGACATCAGGGGCTTGGCCTCAGGATTTTCAAATTCGGCCGCGTATGCCTCGATCGGCTTGCCCGGAGCCAGCAGATCCGTACCGGTTTCAGCGACCTGAGTGGCATCATCACGTTCGGTCAGGGGCACAACGCGCGTGCCAACGCTTGGACCGGCGGCAGCTTCACCTTCCCCTCCGATCTGGGGAACGGACGCAATTCGCGGCAGATCACGCGGCGCTGCATCTTCGTCGCCTTCGACGGCAATCGGGCTGTTCTCAAACGGGTTTTCTTCTGCCTCAGCCGCCTCAGTGTCGGCTACCTCGGGTTCAGCGTCCGGGGCACCAGCGGATTCGGTTTCAGGCGTATTGCCGGATTCAGGCTGTGGTTCGACCTCAGCGACTGCGGTTTCCGTCTCGGGCTCGACCTCTGCAACTTCGGGTTCTGGCTGTGCCGCAGGTTCGGCGACTTCAGGTTGCGCCTCAACCTCGACGACCGGTTCGGGCTGGGCTTCGGGCGCGTCCAACGACACTTCGGGCAAGGCCTCGGCGCTGGGTGATCCCTGCACCAACGGCGGTGCCTGCGGCGCAACGGGCGCTTCTGTGGAAACGGCAACCGGTGCAGAAGTCGCTTCGACAGGCTCATCGACCTGTGCGGCAGGCGCTGTCATCTCGGGCTGATCCTCAGGCTCGATCTCGACATCCGACAATTCAGCCAGCGTGTCGGTCTGATCAAAGTCGGATTCGGGTTCGGTTGGCGGCAGGTCCAATAGATCGGCATCGCCAACGGTGTCCGTCGCGTCTGCGGTGGATTCGGAAACTTCTACCGCCTCGGGTTGCGGAGCGGACACGGCCACTTCCGGTTTTTTCGTCAGAGGCGTGTTCAGAGACACCACTGCCCCCAACACTAGGACAACGATCGTTCCCACGATCATCCCGCCGACAAATCCGCCCATACTTATTGCCTCTCGTCCTGGTCCTGCTTCGATCGCATATTCGCCGTCTGCTGCGGCATTTACTTGCCTCGGCCTCTGGAACCGGATGTCCCCTTGACGCTGCCGCGCAAGCCTGAGCATGTATGTCCCGACATTATACCGTGGCTCGGGGCTGTATCGCCAGCCCGAAATGCCCAAGCCGAGACAAGTGCCCAAATGCTGCTGCTGATCGACAACTACGACTCGTTTACTTACAACCTCGTACACTATTTAGGCGAACTTGGTGCCGAAATGGTCATTCGGCGGAATGATGCCCTGGATGTTCAGGAAGCCATGGCGATGAACCCGGCAGGCATCTTGCTGAGTCCGGGACCCTGCGATCCCGATCAGGCGGGAATCTGTCTGGCCCTGACCGAGGCCGCTGCCGAGACGAAAACCCCGCTGATGGGCGTATGCCTTGGCCACCAGACCATCGGACAGGCCTTCGGCGGCGACGTCATCCGCTGCCATGAGATCGTGCATGGCAAAATGGGTACCATGCACCACACCGGGAAAGGCCTGTTTGCCGGGCTGCCCACGCCGTTTGAAGCGACCCGGTACCATTCGCTGGTGGTCGATCCCAACACTCTGCCCGACTGCCTTGAGATCACGGCCGAGTTGGAAGACGGTACCATCATGGGCCTGCAACACAAAGAGCTGCCTATCCACGGCGTCCAGTTCCACCCGGAATCCATCGCCTCCGAGCACGGCCACGCCCTGCTCAAGAATTTCCTGTCTGAGATGAAAGTTCCCGCATGAGCGACGCTCTGAAACCGCTGATCGGAGCCGCCGCCGACCGGCCTCTGACCCGCGACGAGGCTGAACAGGCCTTTGGTATCCTGTTTGAAGGCGAAGCCACGCCCAGCCAGATCGGTGGGTTGTTGATGGCGATGCGCACTCGAGGTGAAACGGTCGCGGAATACGCCGCTGCCGCTGCCGTCATGCGCGCGAAGTGTAATGCGGTCAAAGCCCCCGCCGGAGCGATGGACATCGTCGGCACCGGGGGCGACGGCAAGGGCACGCTGAATATCTCAACCGCCACGGCCTTTGTTGTGGCCGGAGCCGGTGTGACCGTGGCCAAGCACGGCAACCGCAACCTCAGCTCGAAATCCGGCGCAGCAGACGCTTTGGGACAGCTGGGCATCAACGTGATGGTCGGCCCGGAAGTGGTTGAAAACGCTTTGGAAGAGGTCGGCATCGGTTTCATGATGGCACCGATGCACCACCCGGCCATCGCCCATGTCATGCCTTCACGGCAAGAGCTTGGGACTCGTACGATTTTCAATATCCTCGGGCCCCTTACCAACCCGGCCGGTGTCAAACGCCAACTGACCGGAGCATTCAGCCGCGACCTGATCCGCCCAATGGCAGAAACACTGGGCCTTCTAGGTTCGGATCGCGCATGGCTGGTGCACGGGTCGGATGGCACTGATGAGCTGACCATCACCGGCATCAGCTGGGTTGCCGCACTGGAAGACGGTATCGTTAAAGAGGTTGAGCTTCACCCCGAAGACGCAGGCCTGCCGGTGCACCCGTTCGAGGATATCCTCGGCGGTACACCCGAACAAAACGCCGTCGCCTTCCGCGCGCTGCTGGATGGGCAGCCCTCGGCCTATCGTGACGCGGTATTGCTGAACTCTGCCGCCGCACTGGTGGTGGCAGACGCCGCCACCGACCTGAAGGACGGGGTTGCCAAAGCCGTCGAAAGCATAGACAGCGGAAAAGCCAAAGAAAAAATCGCCGCACTGGCCCGAAAGACTCAGGAGGCCGCATGACAGAGACGGTACTGGACAAAATCAAAGCCTATAAACTTGAGGAAGTCGCTGCTGACAAGGCAGAGAAACCTCTGGACCTTCTGGAAGGTGAGGCACGATTTGCCCCTGAAGTTCGAGGCTTTGCAGCCGCACTGCAAAAGGCCACGCGTAAGGGCTATGGCCTGATCGCCGAGGTTAAGAAAGCGAGCCCTTCCAAAGGGTTGATCCGCCCCGATTTCGATCCGCCCGCTCTCGCCAAAGCCTACGAAGACGGCGGCGCGGCTTGCTTGTCGGTGCTGACCGACACCCCCAGCTTTCAGGGCGCCAAAGAGTTTCTGACCGAAGCCCGTGCAGCCACATCGCTGCCCGCGCTGCGCAAGGACTTCATGTACGACCCCTATCAGGTGATCGAGGCGCGCGCTTTGGGTGCAGATTGCATTCTGATTATCATGGCATCGGTCGAAGACAGCCAGGCCGCTGAGCTGGAGCAAACCGCGTTCGACTGGGGTATGGATGTTCTGATCGAAGTTCATGACGAAGCCGAGCTTGAACGTGCGACCCAGCTGAAAAGCCCTCTGATCGGGATAAACAACCGAAACCTAAAGACTTTCGAAACCTCGCTTGATACCACGCGCCGGTTGTCGAAACTGGTGCCGGGCGACCGGACTATTGTTTGCGAAAGCGGCCTGAGCACGCCCGCAGATCTGGCCGATATCGCCCGCTATGGCGCGCGCTGTTTCCTGATCGGTGAAAGCCTGATGCGTCAGGACGATGTCACAGCGGCCACACGTCAATTGCTGGCAAACCCGCTAATCCCTGGAGTGATGTGATGCCTCTGACCCATTTTGACGCGCAAGGACAGGCGCATATGGTCGATGTGTCGGACAAGGCCGTCACCGACCGGGTGGCGGTTGCCGCCGCCCATATCAAAATGGCGCAGGAAACTTTTGATCTGATTTCCGAAGGCCGCGCCAAGAAGGGTGACGTTCTAGGCGTCGCGCGTCTGGCTGGGATCATGGGGGCAAAGAAGACGCCTGACCTAATTCCGCTGTGCCACCCTCTGCCGGTGACCAAAGTGGCCGTTGAGTTGACACTGGACCCCGACTTGCCCGGCGTTCAGATCGAGGCGACCGTCAAGACCTCAGGCCAGACCGGGGTTGAGATGGAGGCGCTGACTGCAGCCTCCACTGCCGCGCTGACCGTCTATGACATGACCAAGGCCGTCGATAAGGCGATGGAGATCGGCGGCATCCGCGTTCTGTTGAAAGATGGCGGTAAATCAGGGCGTTACGAGGCGAAATGATTACGGTCGAAGACGCCCGGGCGCTGCTGTTTGATCTTGTTTCCCCGCTGAACGCCGAAACTGTTCCGCTCGTCGAAGCCGCCGGGCGTGTATTGACGCAGGACGTCAGTGCCACCCGCGATCAGCCGCCTTTTGCTGCGTCCTCGATGGATGGCTATGCGCTCAAATCGGCCGAAGTCGAATTGCACGCAATGTTCAAGGTCATTGGTGAATCCGCGGCCGGACGTCGGTTCGAAGGCACCGTTGGGCCGGGTCAAGCCGTGCGTATCTTCACCGGCGCACCGGTGCCAGAAGGCGCGGATTTCGTTGTTATTCAAGAAGATGCCGACCGTCGTGGTGATCTGCTGACGATCACCGAGGAACCCGGGTCCAAATCCAACATCCGCCCTGCCGGTATCGATTTCCAAACCGGCACCCAAATCTCGGCACCGCGCGTACTGCGCCCCGAGGACGTCGCGTTGATGGCGGCTATGAACATTCCGATAGTGCCGGTCACACGCAAACCCGTGGTTGCACTGATTTCGACCGGAGACGAACTGGTCATGCCAGGCGAAACCCCCGGTCCGGATCAGATCATCGCGTCGAACACATTTGGCCTGAAAGCCCTGCTGGATAACGCGGGTGCGCAGGTGCGCGTTCTGCCGATTGCGCGCGACACAGTTGCCTCTCTTGAAACGGCATTTGGGCTGGCAGAGGGCGCCGATCTGGTTGTTACCATCGGCGGTGCCTCGGTAGGCGAATACGATCTGGTTGCCGATGTCTCGCAATCGTTGGGGATGGAGCGATCCTTCTACAAGATCCGGATGCGCCCGGGGAAGCCTCTTATGGCTGGTCGGCTGGGCGACACCGCGATGGTTGGATTGCCGGGAAATCCTGTCAGCGCAATGGTTTGCGGATACCTCTTCCTGATTCCGATGGTGCGGCGGATGCTGGGGATTGAACAAGCCCTGACCCCATTTCAGCGCGCGCGTCTGGCTGAACCTATTGGCGAAAACGGCCCGCGCGAGCACTACATGCGCGCGATACTGGACCACACGGGCATTCGCGCGTGTGCGGATCAGGACAGCTCTCTGCTGAGTGTTCTGGCGCAGGCCAATGCACTTTTGGTGCGCGAACCTCATGATCCGGCACGCCCCGCCGGGGATGAGGTGCTGTACCTGCCGATCTAATCGGCGCTCAAATCCGTTGACACAAAACGTGAACATGCGTAGAACAAAAGAAAACGCATGACCGACGAGGTGTGAGCAATGCTGACCAAGAAACAGTTGGATTTGTTGGAATTCATCCACAAACGCGTTCAGGCGGATGGGGTTCCGCCCAGTTTCGACGAAATGAAGGCCGCGCTGGATCTGAGATCCAAGTCCGGTATCCATCGCCTGATCACCGCACTGGAAGAACGCGGCTTTATCCGCCGCCTTGCCCACCGCGCCCGCGCGATTGAGATCGTCAAGTTGCCCGAAAGCCTGGGCGGTGAGCCGACGGCTGCCTTCAAACCGCGTGTGATCGAGGGTGACAAGCCCGAAGGTCCCCGCCCGGCGAATTTCGAACCGGTCACCGTGGACGCCATGGAACTGCCGGTGATGGGACGCATCGCGGCCGGTGTCCCGATTGAGGCAATCAGCCACGTGTCGCACCGTGTTGCCGTTCCGGGCAGCATGGTCTCGGGCAAAGGTGAGCACTACGCGTTGGAAGTCCGCGGAGATTCGATGATCGATGCGGGAATCAATGACGGCGACGTTGTGGTCATCCGCGAAACCAGAGTGGCGGATAACGGCGACATCGTTGTGGCGCTGGTCGAGGATCAGGAAGCCACGCTGAAGCGGTTCTTCCGCCGCGGCAACGCCATCGCGCTCGAAGCGGCAAACCCCGCTTATGAAACCCGCGTTCTGCCCGAGGACAAGGTCAAGGTTCAGGGGCGGCTGGTTGGACTGATCCGCAGCTACTGAGTTTGTTTTGCACGGTGGTTCCCGGTCATTTCCGGGGACCACAACCGGTGACCGATGGCCTCTTGGCTGGTTGTTATCCCGCCAACCGACAAAGCCAGGCTTCCGGTTTCTTTCAGACGACCCGGGTCGAAAAGACCACATTCTCCGGTCAAATCTAAGGGAACTGCCGAAACAACGATCTGGTTCTTCTGACATTCCTCGAACCCTTGTGCGGCACGTTTTCCAGTAACGTGGACCAGTTCCTTACCCTTCCAGACATACCGCTGAATCCCGCCTGACGTGTCGGGCCAGCGACGGGCGGCATTGATCTGGTCTGCGCCATCCCCGTCATTTTCCAGCCAAACAGTCGCAATAAACCCGCTGCCCTTTTCCTTGCTGAGCGCACGCCCGTTTTCTGTCATAACACCCACCAATCCTCCGGAATCCGCAATCAGAACCTCGGGTCGATGCCCCTGCCCCCAAAGCAAAAAGGCCGCTGCCACTGGTGCGACTCCGATCCATTTCGCCCGCCCGCGCCACAGCGCCAGCCACAAGGCACCAAGGGCGAACATCGGTAAAACATAGTGCGGTGGACTGGCGACGTATCCTTGCGCACCATCCAGACCGGATACCTTGTCCGAGACAATCAGAATCCACTGCAACCCCAATCCCATGACGTGCAGTGCCAGCGCCTCCAACCCGAACGGGGACAACAGTGCTGCAACAAAGGCCGCTGGCACTACAACCGCACCCATCACCGGCACCGACAACAAGTTGGCCAACAGCCCGTAATGCGACATCGTGTTGAAATGCGCCGCCCCGATCGGAGCTGTGGCCAGGCCGGCAATGGCCGAGGATAAAAGCAACCCCACCACAGGTTTCGTCCATTTCGGCCCCGGCATCGGCCCATAGTCCCGCAATTGGCCAAATACGGCGACAAGCGCGGTCGTCGCGGCAAAAGACATCTGGAACCCGGGACTCAGCAGAGATTCGGGACGCAACACCAAGACGATCAAGGCGGCAACGGCAACGACTCGCAGGGAAATTGCACGGCGGTCGATCAGGATAGCCCCCAACATGACGCTGGCCATGACAAAGGCCCGCTCGGTGGCGACGTTGCCACCGGACAGCATCAGATAGATGACCGCCGCAACCAGCGCGCAGAGCGCCGCCAGTTTACGCACAGGCAGACGCAGGGCCACGGCTGGAATCGCAGACAGGGCCAGTCGACAAACCAAGTAGACAAACCCGGTCAGCAGCCCCATATGCAGGCCGGATATCGCCAGCAAATGCGCAAGATTAGATGCGCGAAGCGATTGCAGCGTCTCTTGCCCCATGCCACTGCGGTCGCCGGTTGTGACCGCGGCAGCGAACCCTCCGATCTCACCGGGCAGGATTGATCGCACCCTCTGCGAGATCGCCATTCTTAACGCAGTGATGCGCACCCCTTCGGCCGCCTCTTCCGGTCGCGCAACCGTCATCACCGGGACGCGTGTGTATCCGACCGCCCCAAGACGCTGAAACCAGGCGTGACGGCGAAAATCAAAACCTCCGGGCTCGACCGGGCCTTGCGGCGGTGACAGGTGGCCTGTGGTCATGATCCTTTGACCCGGCGCCAGTGAGGCCGGGTCGCCGTGCAAGGAAAGCCGGACGCGCTGCGGTCTGCGGTCCTTGGGCACATCCCCTATGCGCACCTGGTCCAGCGTCACCCGCAACGCGTCCGAAGCAGAGCGGTCCATGGCTACGACCCGCCCCTCGACCGGGCCGTAATAACGCCAGGACAGAACCGGCTCTGCGACCGAGTGGGCCCGCGCACCGGCCAGCACAAAGCCTGCCGCAATCAACGCGCCCCCCATTGCCAACGCGGCCCAACCGGTTCGCATCCTGCGACCGGTCCAGATAAGCCCCAACACCAGCGCAAGCAGGCACGAATACACCTGCAAGCCCGGTTCAAACCGGAGACTGAAGTAAAGACCAATACCGACAGCCAGACATACCGGAGACCACTGGAACAAATACCCTGTCTGGTTCAGCAATGCGGCCTCGACCCGTGCCAGAACACGCATGGTTGCCCCCGTCCTTCGGGCTCGTTAGACAGATGCAAAACTATGCCAGACACGGTTACCAAAAGGTTAATCCACACAATGTCCGATCAGGTCGTCACCCGTTTCGCCCCTTCGCCCACCGGTTTTCTGCACATCGGCGGCGCCCGCACCGCGCTGTTCAACTGGCTCTATGCCCGTGGGCGCGGCGGTAAGTTTCTGCTGCGGATCGAAGACACCGACCGCGAACGTTCGACCCCCGAGGCGACTGCGGCAATCCTGCAGGGCATGGCATGGCTGGGGCTGGACCATGATGGCGACGTGATCAGCCAGTTCGAAGGGGCCGCGCGCCACGCCGAAGTGGCGCATCAACTGCTGGCCGAGGGCAAAGCGTACAAGTGCTTTTCGACGCAGGACGAAATCGCCGAATTCCGCGAACAAGCCCGGGCCGAGGGCAAATCGACACTGTTCCGCAGCCCCTGGCGCGATGCCGACCCGGCGACCCATCCGGACGCGCCGTTCGCGATCCGCATCAAGGCCCCACAAGACGGCGCTACTGTAATCCGCGATCAGGTGCAGGGCGACGTGACCATCCGTAACGATCAGCTGGACGACATGATCCTGCTGCGCTCGGACGGAACGCCGGTTTATATGCTAGCTGTTGTGGTGGACGATCACGACATGGGCGTGACCCATGTGATCCGTGGCGACGACCACCTGAACAACGCCGCGCGCCAGATGATGATCTATGAAGCCATGGGCTGGGACGTTCCGGTCTGGGCACATATCCCGCTGATTCACGGACCGGACGGCAAGAAACTGTCGAAACGACACGGCGCATTGGGCGCGCAGGAATACCAGGCGATGGGTTACCCGGCGTCAGGCATGCGCAACTATCTGGCGCGTCTCGGATGGAGCCACGGTGACGACGAGTTCTTTACTGACGATCAGGCGAAAGAGTGGTTTGATCTGGACGGTATTGGTAAAAGTCCGGCCCGTTTCGACTTGAAAAAGCTCGAAAATCTCTGTGGGCAACATATTGCGATTTCAGATGACGCTGCACTGCGGCAGGAAATCGAAGCCTATCTGGACGCAGCGGAACTTCCGGCACTGACTGCGACACAATCGAGTGATCTGGAACGTGCGATGTATTGTCTTAAGGACCGTGCGCGCACTTTCCCGGAACTGCTTGAAAAGGCACACTTTGCGCTGATTTCACGCCCCGTTGAGCCGGATGAGAAAGCGGCAAAGGCGCTACAATCTGTATCCGACGGTATACTGAAAGAATTGACGCCGCACGTGCAAAATGTTAGCTGGTCGCGGAACGAACTGGAGGAGGCCCTCAACGCCTTTGCAGAGGCGCAGGGGATCAAGTTCGGCAAGTTGGCTGGCCCGCTCAGGGCGGTACTGGCAGGACGCGCTGTAACGCCTTCGGTGTTTGACATGATGCTTGTGCTGGGGCGCGAAGAAACCCTGGCGCGGCTTTCCGACGCAGCAAACTAATCCTGGGTTCATATTCAGGTAACGCTGCTCCGCTACGACCCGGTCAGCACATATGTGTATGACCGCTGACCGCTCAGCCGATCACTCTTTCGGCACGCGCATGAACGAGGAAGGGACAAAAATGACCGACAACAAAACAGCCACTCTGAAAGTCCATGGGGAAACTTACGAGTTGCCGGTTCATTCGCCGACCGCGGGGCCTGACGTAATCGACATCCGCAAGCTCTATGGTCAGGCTGGTGTGTTTACCTATGACCCCGGTTTCACTTCGACCGCCAGCTGCGACAGCACCATCACCTACATTGATGGTGAAAAAGGCGAACTGCTGCACCGTGGCTATCCGATCGACCAACTGGCCGAAAAATCCCACTTCCTCGAGGTTTGCTACCTGCTGCTGTACGGAGAGCTGCCTGTCGCCAAGGATCTGGAAAAGTTCGAAACCACGATCACCAAGCACACCATGCTGCATGAGCAGATGCAGTATTTCTACCGCGGTTTCCGCCGTGACGCGCACCCGATGGCGATCATGGTGGGTGTTGTCGGCGCGATGTCGGCCTTCTACCACGACTCGACCGATATTTCGGACCCGCGCCAGCGCGAGATCGCCTCGCACCGTCTGATCGCCAAGATGCCGACTATCGCAGCTTGGGCCTATAAATATCACACCGGTCAGCCCTTCGTGTATCCGCGCAACGATCTGGACTATGCGTCGAACTTCCTGCGCATGTGCTTCAGCGTTCCGGCCGAGGAATATGAGGTCAACCCGATCCTCAGCCGTGCGATGGACCGAATTTTTACCCTGCATGCAGATCACGAGCAGAATGCTTCGACCTCGACCGTGCGTCTGGCCTCGTCCTCGGGCGCGAACCCGTTCGCCTGTATTGCGGCTGGCATCGCCTGCCTGTGGGGTCCGGCCCATGGTGGTGCGAACCAGGCCTGCTTGGAAATGCTGGAAGAAATCGGCTCGGTCGATCGCATCCCCGAATACATCGCCCGCGCCAAGGACAAAGACGATCCGTTCCGTCTGATGGGCTTTGGCCACCGCGTCTACAAGAACTTCGACCCGCGCGCGAAGGTGATGAAGCAATCGGCCGACGAGGTTCTGGACCTGCTGGGTATCGAAGACAATCCGAAACTGCAGGTCGCCAAGGAATTGGAACGCGAAGCGCTGGAAGATCCGTATTTCGCCGAAAAGAAACTGTTCCCGAACGTCGACTTCTACTCGGGCATCATCCTCGAGGCGATGGGCTTCCCGACCTCGATGTTCACCCCGATCTTTGCGCTGTCGCGCACCGTTGGCTGGGTCAGCCAGTGGAAAGAAATGATCGCCGATCCTCAGAACAAGATCGGTCGTCCGCGCCAGTTGTATCTGGGCGAGACCATGCGCGACTATGTGGACATCGAAAACCGCTGATCGCCGCGATTGAACACCAAAGCCCCGGACCTGCGTCCGGGGCTTTTTTTATAGCAGGCTCAACTGGTCCCCAACTTGGGCCGGGCGGGCAAACAAGTCGCATCGCAAGGGCGCTGTACGCGTCGCCAACCCAAGGCGCTTCACCGCCAACGCGAACCGCTTGGCAATCAGCCCCGCATATTCCCCTTCCCCACGCATCCGGTGACCCCAGCGCGGGTCATAGTCCCTGCCCCCATGCATCTCGCGTAGCTTGGACATGATCTTTTCGGCGCGTGCCGGTTCGTGATCCTTCAACCAATTCTGCCACAACTCCGACACTTCGCGTGGCAGACGCAACATGATCCAACTGGCGGCATCGGCACCCGCATCCCTGCCCGCTTCCAGCAAGTGTTCCAGCTCATGATCCGTCAGCCCCGGAATCACCGGAGAGGTCATAACCCGCACCGGGACACCGGCCTCGGTCAGGCGGCGGATGACGGCCAGCCGCCGCTGCGGTGACGGCGCGCGCGGCTCCATCCGGCGGGACAGATTCGCATCCAGTGTGGTCAGGGAAATCCCGACCCGAACCAATCTCTTCGCCGCCATAGGCGCCAGAATATCCAGATCCCGTTCGATCAAGGCACCTTTGGTCACAATGCCGACCGGATGGTTAAACTCGTGAAGAACCGACAGGCAATCTCCTGTTATCCTGCGGTTTTTCTCAACTGGCTGATATGGGTCCGTATTTGTCCCCAAAGCGATAGGCGCGACTTTATACCCTTTGGAGGACAGTTCTTTGCGCAAGATATCCGCCGCGTTCGGACGGGCGATCAGGCGAGTTTCAAAGTCCAGCCCCGGCGATAATCCCAGATAGGCGTGAGTCGGGCGGGCAAAGCAATAAACGCAGCCGTGCTCGCACCCACGATACGGGTTGATCGAACGATCAAACGGCAAGTCCGGCGAGCGGTTATACGTGATCAGGCTGCGCGCGATCTCATCCCGGACATCGGTCCGCAAGGGTGGGATATCTTCTTCGATTTCCCAGCCGTCATCGCAGGGTACGGTGTCGAATTGCTCGAACCGGCCTGCTGTGTTTGTGACGGCCCCACGGCCCCGGATATGCGGTTCAGGCATGTTTGTTCCCGCTATGTTCTCATTCGAGATATATATACATTTGCGCGATCCGACAAGCAGGCCTTACGGTTTCGCGTTGATTTCAGCCACTTGATCCCGGGGAGACAGGCGGAAGTGGAAAATGAACGGAATGCAGGATGATCTTGCAGAAAATTCTGTCGAGCCTAGCAAAAATCTGACGTATAGGTCGGTCTCGAAACTACTGAGGTCGCAATCGTCACAGTCAAACTGCGGCGATTTGGCCAAAACGGCAAAAATGCCACCACGGGCCGATGGTCCGCACAGCTCAGGGAAGCGCCCCATGTCCGACGAAGAAGACATCGTCCTGTCCGAACTCAATGACGAAGAGCTTGTCGAACAGATGTTCGACGATCTTTACGACGGTCTGAAAGAAGAGATCGAAGAAGGTGTGAACATCCTGCTGGAACGCGGATGGACCCCCTACGACATCCTGACCAAAGCTCTGGTCGGTGGTATGACCGTTGTCGGCCATGACTTCCGCGACGGCATCCTGTTCGTCCCCGAGGTTCTGCTGGCCGCAAACGCGATGAAAGGCGGCATGTTTATTCTCAAGCCGCTGCTGGCCGAAACCGGCGCTCCGCGCGTTGGCAAGATGGTCATCGGCACCGTGAAAGGTGACATCCACGACATCGGCAAGAACCTGGTTGCCATGATGATGGAAGGCGCCGGTTTCGAAGTTGTCGATATCGGCATCAACAACCCGGTCGAAAACTACCTGGAAGCGCTGGAAACTGAACAGCCTGACATCCTGGGCATGTCGGCCCTGCTGACCACAACCATGCCCTACATGAAGGTCGTGATCGACACGATGGTCGAGCAAGGCCTGCGCGAAGAATACATCGTTCTGGTTGGCGGCGCGCCGCTGAACGAAGAATTCGGCAAGGCGATCGGTGCAGACGGCTACTGCCGTGACGCAGCCGTGGCTGTGGAAATGGCCAAGGACTTCGTCTCGCGCAAGCACAACCAACTGGCCGGCTGATCGGACGCAGTAGATTGTTCAGGGGCCGTCCGGTTTTCGGGCGGCCCTTTTTGTTTCCGCAGGCCACACTATCTGTCGGATAGATTTCAAGGGGTACCCAATGCAGCAGGACCAATTGCCAGACGATGCCAGCCTGACGACCAAGGGCTATGCCGCTGATACGCAGGGGCAAATTCTGCTGTTGGCCTGCGGCGCGCTTGCGCGTGAGATTCTGGACCTTAAGAACCGCAACGGTTGGGATCACATGGCGCTGACCTGCCTGCCGGCGATTTTGCATGTCCATCCGGAAAAGATCACTCAGGCGGTTCAGGAGGCTGTGGCCAAGCATCGCGACAAGTACGATCAGATCTTTGTCGTCTACGCCGATTGCGGCACCGGAGGCTTGCTGGAAAAAGCGTGTGCCGAAATGGGTGTCGAGATGGTCAAGGGGCCCCACTGCTATTCCTTCTTCGAAGGGAATCAGGCGTTTGAAGCCCGAGGTGAGGATGAAACCACCGCCTTTTACCTGACTGACTTTCTGGCGCGGCAGTTCGATGCCTTTGTCTGGAAACCTCTGGGCCTCGACCGGCACCCCGAGCTGCGTGACATGTATTTCGGCAATTACACCAAACTGGTCTATCAGGCGCAGATCGACGATCCGGACCTGACCGCCCGCGCCCGTGAATACGCGGAGCGGATGGGTTTGGAGTTTGAGCGTCGTTTTACCGGTTATGGCGATCTGGAATCCACGCTGACGGATTGGGCAACCCGCAAACCGGCGAAATGATCCGCGTCAGGCGTTTTCCTGCGCGACGTCCCGGATGCGCTCGATCATCGCGCGCAGCCCGTTTGAGCGCTGTGCCGAGAGGTGATCATTCAGGCCCAGACGCGCCAACTCGCCACCCGCGTCCACCGTGGGAACCTCGTTGACCGGCAGACCGTTATACAGAGAGCGCAGAACCGCGATCAGCCCACGCACGATCAGCGCGTCACTGTCTCCGTCAAAACGAAAGACACCGCCTTCGATGATCGGGTGCAGCCAAACCTGACTGGCGCAGCCGTGAACCTTGGTGGCCGGCACCTTGAGCGCGTCGTCCAGCGGCTCCATCGCCTTGCCCTGATCGATGACATGGCGATACCGGTCTTCCCAGTCCTCCAGAAATTCGAAATCCTCGACAATTTCCTCAAAGGCAGGCGTGGCCATTTTGCGGCAGTCCTTTTGTTGCGATCACACCTGTGAACTATGCCGCCGACCTGCGCCTGTCCACCCCCAAGCGTGGCTTTTCAAACAGAGGAATTTGCGATAACCCATTGCTGGAATTACTGCTCTGGACGACTGAACCATGAAAAAATCGTTTACTGTTCTTCTGGTCGCCGCCCTGACCGTCTCTGCCTGCAGCGGCTGGAGAGACTCGGGGGCCAACCCGTCCAACTGGTTCGGATCAAGCACACCGGCTGATCCGGTTGAAACGTCTGCCTACGACGCCAACGCGCTGGTTCCGCAAAAGGGGGATGGCGGCGGGCTGTTTTCACGAGCCGAGCCCGAAGACACCAGCGTACCGATCGCCAGAATTGACGAGTTGCGGGTCGACCCGACCCCGGGCGGCGCGATTGTCTATGTGGCGGGTACCGCAGCGCGGCAAGGGGCTTACAACGCTCGGCTTGTTCGCACGGACAGCGAAGAGAACCAAAAGAACGGCGTGCTGGAATTCACATTCCGTGTGGATTACCCGGACAAGGCGACAAATCAGGGCACAGAGCGGTCGCGTATGGTGTCTGACGCCATCAATATCAGCCAAAAAGACCTGGCGAGCACCCGTTTGGTCCGGGTGGTCGGCCAGCAGAACGCTTTGGAATCCCGTCGCCGGTAACCAGCGTTACAGGGACACGACCTCGACGTTCTGGCCCTTTGCGGCCAGGGCGATCTTGCCTTCGCAGAGCTTCAGGGCATCTTCGCCGAACACCTCGAACCGCCAGCCCGACATGGCGGGCAATTCCCGCTCACCCGCGGCGATCTGGTCCAGTTCGGAACTGGTGGCGATCAACTTGGCTGCCACGCCCGAGCTTTCGGTTTTTGATTTCAGCAGCACCCGCAGCAAATCCGCCAGCGCCGGATTCACCTTCAGTTTATCGCGGCTGTTGTCGACGCGCGGCAGTAGGTCTGAGGGGCAGTTCACGCCCTTCTTCACGGCGGTCAGAATGCCATCGGCAATCGCACCCTTGCGCGCCTCGCGCAGCAGCAGGCGGGACCCGCCCAAATCGGACGGAGACTTGGGCTTGGTCGAGGCCAGTTCGATCAGCGCATCATCTTTGAAAACCCGGCTGCGCGGGACGTTGTTTTCCTGCGCATAGGCCTCGCGGAACTGTGCCAGTTCGCGCACTACGGCCAGGAATTTGGCCGAATTCGTCCGGGTCTTTACGCGCTTCCACGCATCTTCGGGGCGAATGTCATAGGTCGTCGGCTGGGTCAGAATCTGCAATTCTTCAGCGACCCAATGGCTGCGCTGCGACTTTTTCAGCTGGGCCGCTAGATGTTCGTAAATCTGGCGCAGATGGGTCACGTCGGCCAACGCATAGGTCTTTTGCGCCTCGGACAGTGGCCGTCTAGACCAGTCAGTAAAGCGAGAGGTCTTGTCCACCCCCTGCTTGCAGATCTTGCGCACCAGCGTTTCATAGCCCACCTGCTCGCCAAAACCACAGACCATCGCTGCGACCTGCGTGTCGAACAAGGGTTTGGGGAATACGCCTGCCTCAACCCAAAAAATCTCAAGGTCCTGCCGGGCTGCATGGAAGACCTTGACCACCGCCTCATTGCCGAACAGCTCATACAGCGGATCCAGCGACAGGCCATCGGCCAAAGGATCGACCAGAACCGCGCTGTCTTCGCCCTCGGACGGAACTGCCAGTTGCACAAGGCAGAGTTTCGAATAGTAGGTCCGTTCGCGCAGAAACTCGGTATCTACGGTGACATAGTCATATTCCGCCGCGGCCTTGCAGAAATCGGCCAGCTCTTGCGTCGTTGTCAGGGTTTTCATGCGCCGTGCTGTTCTTGCTCTTGTTTTCTTCGGCTGATCATCTTGTCCGTACCCAGCCGTAGTGCAGACCATAGGCCGATTATGACACATGTGTAAATCACCCTGAGACGTTCAGGGCAGCAACACCGGAGTCCGATCCTCACTGGCGTAACGGCGCAACACTGCGGGGTAGAGTCTGTGCTCCCACACCAGCACCCGGGCGGCGAGGTCTTCGGGCGTGTCGCCGGGTTCGATGTTCACCCGCGCCTGCCCCAGGATCGGGCCATCATCCAGCGCAGCCGTGACCTCGTGAACTGAACAACCATGCTCTGCGTCCCCCGCCTCAATCGCGCGGGCGTGGGTGTTTAGGCCCTTGTACTTCGGTAGCAGCGAGGGGTGGATGTTCAGCATCCGCCCCTGAAAGCGTGAAACGAAATCGCCGGTCAGAACTCGCATAAACCCGGCAAGGCAAACGATATCGGGCTGCGCGTGTTCCAGCGGTTTCAGCAATTCGGCCTCAAACGCGGCGCGGTCGCCTTTGAACGGACGGTGATCCACCGATGCAATCGGGATACCACGTTCGGCGGCCTTTTTCAGACCGCCGGCCTCGGCGTCATTCGACAGCACCAGACAGGGGCGCGCCGGGTGGTCTCCGACCATGCTGTCGACCAAAGACACCATGTTGGACCCACCCCCGGAAATCAGGATGGCGACGCGCTTGTGGCTCACAGCAACTGGCCCGAATAGGCCATACCGGGCGTATCGGTGACGGTCCCAAGACGCGAAACCGTCTCACCCGCCTCGGCCAACAGCGCGCTCAGCTCATCGGCCCGGTCCTCGGCGCAGACAACGATCATGCCGATGCCGCAGTTGAAGGTTTTCAGCATCTCGGCCTCAACGATCCCACCGGTTTCCGCCATCCAGCGGAAGACGGGCGGCAGGTCCCAGGCGTTCAGGTCAATCTCGGCGCCCAGTCCTTCGGGCAGCACGCGCGGCAGGTTCTCTGTCAGGCCGCCGCCGGTGATATGGGCCAGCGCATTCACGCCCCCTGCCCGGATCGCCTGCAGCGCAGGTTTGACGTACAGGCGCGTGGGGGTCAGCAGTGCCTCGCCCAGCGAACCTTCACCAAAGGGCGACGCGGCATCCCAGCCAAGACCCGACATTTCAACCAGTTTGCGCACCAACGAATAGCCGTTGGAATGCACCCCGTTCGAGGACAGACCCAGCAGCACATCACCCTTTTGCACATCGGCGGGCAGATGCGCGCCCCGCTCCATTGCGCCGACCGAGAACCCGGCCAGATCGAAATCACCGTCTGGGTACATGCCCGGCATCTCTGCCGTCTCACCGCCGATCAAGGCGCAACCGGACTGTACGCAGCCCTCGGCAATACCTTCGATGATCCGCGCGGCAGTATCGGTGTCCAGCTTGCCGGTGGCGAAATAGTCCAGGAAGAACAGCGGCTCGGCTCCCTGACAGATCAGGTCGTTGACGCACATCGCCACCAGGTCGATGCCAACTCCATCCACCACGCCGGTATCAATCGCAATCCGCAGCTTGGTGCCCACACCATCGGTCGCGCCCACCAAAATCGGATCCTGATACCCGGCATCTTTCAGATCGAACAGAGCGCCAAACCCGCCCAGCCCGCTCATAACGCCCGAGCGGTTGGTCCGCTTGGCCGCAGGCTTGATCCGGTCGACCAGAGCGTTCCCCGCATCAATATCAACGCCCGCATCGGCATAAGTGATTCCGTTCTTGCCCGTCGTCATGGCCAGCCCCTCATGAATGGTTCCCGCGCGGGTTATTCGATTGTGCGTCCTGTTGCAACGGTCAGGCTTGACGCGGGCGTTCACCGTGGTACTCAAAGCGCTCAGGCGGGCCTGTAGCTCAATTGGTTAGAGCAGAGCGCTCATAACGCTTTGGTTGCGGGTTCAAGTCCTGCCGGGCCTACCAAATTCCGCTTTTTTCCTTTAAAATTAATAGCCGGGCGTCCCACGAATTTCAGTAACTTGTTACCGAATCCGGTTCATGCCATTCCGGCAGTTTCTCAGGCGCGGGCACGTCATACTTTTCCAACCACTCCCGGATGACCGTCCAATGACCCTGCGGCGTGGTAGTGAAGCGTATTGAATGCAGATCGGCGATCTTTGTCCCTAGCACCCGCCACCATTGGATTTTGAGCTTGAGCCCGTGGCGCTTTGCGCAAGTACGAAGCGCCGACCGTCAGTTGTCGACCCGGCAGGTCTCAAGTTCCTTATGGAGATCAAACGGGATTCGGTTGGGCCATGTCACAGCCTTGATATGAGGCAGGCAGAGAGACTCAGCGAGCGATCTCTCGCCGTGTCACCCAGCTTTCGCATGAGCTGTTAGTTGGAATTCGTCCGGGTCAAAGACTTCGTATTGCCAATACTGTCTGGACAGTCGCCACCACCTCGCCACTAGCAAACCGTCTACAAAACCCCGAACATGGCATCTCTGGTGGCGCGAGTGGGTTGGGTGCGGAAACGTATCGCCTATCATCAGTTGATGGTCCATCTCGGTCCTCCTTGTTGTTAAGCCACCGGCTTCCCCGTAGAGCCACCAACCCAGTATAACATAGACGCCGTCTAAACCCGGAAGATCCTCTCTATTGTTGAACTTCAATTGCCCGTTTTGAGCCCGATACTGCCATCGGAACTCGAGTAGTTCCCAAAGAGAACGCCATAATTGTGGCAATTCCTACTATTGCCTATTCCGACCTTCTCAAGAGTTTTAACTCAGGGAAAAAGCGCCTGGGAATACCCAAGATAGTATCAACAACCAGACAATCAGTGTCACCACGGCCAAAGCAGTCGTGGCCGATACCGTCTCGGCGGTAATTTCTTCTGCTTGATGGTATTTCTCGGACAAGATGAATTCGTTCTTCGCCGTCGGAACCGCGGCCGATATCACTAGGGCGACCGTCATTAATGGATCGAACCGAAAGATCAGAGCAATCGCAAATACGATCGACGGCAGCGCAATCAGCTTGACGAAGGTTGCGATCGCCACAACTGAACCGGTGCGCCTGATCGCCGACGGATCGATCACCATGCCGACAGCGAAGAGCGCGCAGGGTGCCAGCGCCCCGCCGAGAACATCCACGTATTCCACGACCATTTTTGGCAGACTGATTGGTAATGCTGCCACTATAACACCCAAGATCGCCGCCATAATCATCGGGTTCAGAATGGCATTCCGTAGTGGTCCGAGTAGGGAAACAGATTGCCCCTCGCCCCGCGTGACCGTCTCGAGCACCAGGACCTGGACCACAACAACAATGATGGACACCACAATCGCCAGCGTCGCCAGAACAGCTGCATCTTTACCAAACAACGCATGCAACAATGGCAGCCCGATAATCCCGGTGTTCGAGACCACTGAAACCATGGCGAACATCGTCGCCATCCCCAAGTCCATGCCCCTCCAAAACCGTGCAGCCAGAAACAAAAGTAGCGCCAAAACCGAAGTCACGCCGCCGTAGACCAGTATAAAGGACCAATTCAGTAGAGCACTGATTTCCTGCTCGGCAATCACGCCGAAGACTAATGCCGGGATCGCAACCCAGAAGGCGAACTGCGTCAGGCTCCCGGCGACATTTCCCGGCAGCACATTGAATCGCGCGAAAAGGAAGCCAGTTACAATAATTGCAAACACTGGGAAAATTAGCGCGATGATCTCCATGCGGCATACCCATGGCAAGAAAAAGACCATGATACACAATCGGCGACGTTCGCCAAGCCTTGAGTATGACTAGGTTAAATGGAGGGAGCCACCGATGGCGTTGTCAGAAAAACTGGCTATGAGGTTGCACTCGTCTCAGGTTTTTGATTTCCCACGGCCAAACTTTCACTGAGCCTCCCCAACTGAACTGGTCTACCGTTACGTTCAAGAAGCGGAGGATCAAGAATGGCAAACCGGCGACACTACGACGGGAACATTGCGAACTCTTGGGAGTTGATTTGACCAAGTGGAAGCCTGTCAGAAAGCTGCAACGATCAACTCAGTTATAATATCTGCTTTTTCCGCAGCTCGAACACTCCGCGAGGCTGAACCACCATGTGCTTGATAGAGGTCGTCAAATGTCCGCAAAGAGCCCAAACTTCATGCTCTCTGTATTGCGGAGAATGTCCGCATGCGGTGATCTTGGATTGAAGACAAAGGAGTATTAACCTACTTCGGTTGATATGAGACCAAAACCATTACTGCCGGGTCAACCAATGCAAAATCACCTTGAAAATCTCGCTCAATACTGCGCCAAACTTTGTGTGATTGAATGCTGCGGATTGGACGCTTGTGATTTCTCTCCGATACACATTGCCTCCTATTGTCTAAGCCGCGAGCCACGCTACCCATTACGCGTCGCGAACGAGATTATTGAACAAGCCAAGTCGTTGAAGGCCAATTACGGATCAAAAGGCGCGAGCGCGCACGGCGTTAAAATTAACGAAATCAATGAACGGCTGTCAGATCAACGAGTCGACAAATTGGCAGAAACACTCGAGCAACAGACAACTTTAGCTATCGCTATTCTCGACACTGAGAAGACGGATGACCGCCATCCAGTATTAGTTTGGGATAGGCAGCCGAATTCCTAGTTGTTTCATTGAACCACCGAACAAAGCAGCCACTCACCGTCGGGTAACAAATGGCAACAAAGTCCGCGATATGTGAGTTTGAATAATCCCAAAGATGGCGCTTGCAGCGAATGTCCGCAAAGCGGGCTGCTGGCGCAGCATCGAGAGTGCAGGGCGAAGGTCGGCTATGGGCCGCGCCTGAAGATCTTTATCTCGGCGAACTTGCCAATGCAGCACTGACTCAGAGGTCTGCTGTGAGCCCAAACCCACAGGATGCTGCATGCTGCTCGAATGACAGTGAGGCGCAGTTAGCGGACTTTGCAAAGTCAAGAGGACGGCCCTAAACAGTTGGTCAAAGCGCTGCCTTGTCGAAAATGCGAACGACCCAATCGAGGAAAACCCGGACGCGCGGGGATAGTTGTCGATTTTGTGGGTAAAATGCAGCCAGCGGAGTGGGCGATGGTGGCGCATCTGATAAAACTTCTACAAGGCGTCCCGCTCTCAAGTCTTCCAGAAAACGATATTTCGGAGCTTGTCCAATCCCGAACCCTTCTCGGATCAACTCATGCACTGTGTCGGCGTCATTTGCTGTAACCAGCGCTGGCAACGTAACTTCCTTAAGCTTGTCACCGATCTTGAACTCCAGCGGCAATACGGCGCCAGTGCGTGAAGACAGGAAGCCGACCATCTGATGACCTTTCAAGTCGTCAACCGACTTTGGAATGCCAAATTTGGCTAAGTACTCTGGACTCGCACAGGTGATTTCGGGGAGATCGGTCAGGTGCCGCGTGATCATGCCACTGTCATCAGGAATGCCTGCGCGGATGACGCAGTCAACGCCTTCGCGCACCAGGTCCACCAGGCGCTCTGTCTGGCCGAATTGGAGGGTGATCTTGGGATACGTCGCGAAAAAATCAGCCAGATGCGGCAGCAGGAATACCCGCGTCAGCGTGCCGGGGGCATCAAGGCGCAGCAGACCTGAGGGCTCGTGCCCGCGCAGTGCTCCTTCAGCTTCCTCCAGATCAGCCAAAATGGACGCGCATCGTTGGTAATAGGCTTGCCCATCCGGTGTTGGTGCAACATGGCGTGTCGTTCGATCCAGCAGCCGACTACCAAGGTCACGCTCTAGTCTCTGGACGGCTTCACTTGCGGTAGACCGCGGGATATTCAGATCCGCCGCGGCCTTTGTGAAGCTCTCGCGTTCGAGCACCCGAACAAACAGGCGCATGGTTTCAAGTCTATCGATCATTGTTCGCTTTTATCGAATTGTCATTCCAATTCAAGACAGATTATCTGGCCTTTTTCCTTATCTATCTTCGCAGCAATCAGACAGGAGATTGACATGGTACACGGACAACGAACTGCAATTGTGACCGGCGCCAGCAAGGGGATTGGTGCAGCTATCGCACTCCGCCTGGCTCAGGATGGCCACACAATCATTGCCAATTATGCGGGTAACGAGGCCGAAGCGAACGAGATTGTGGGCGCGATCAAAAAAGCTGGCGGCCAAGCAATCGCAGTTAAGGGTGACATTTCTGATCCATCCTGCATGCCAAGATTGTTCGATGCGGCTGAACAGGAGATCGGCTCGGTCGATGTTCTGGTCAACAACGCGGGTATGATGCGTCTGAGTGCAGTTGCCTCTACATCTGATGCTGACTTCGAGGCTCACTGCGCCATCAATATTGGCGGTGTCTTTCGTGGCATGCGCGAGGCCGCCAACCGTTTGAATAAAGGTGGTGCAATCATCAGCCTTTCATCCAGTGTTGTCGGGCTCTATCAGCAGACTTACGGTGTCTATGCGGCGACAAAAGCTGCGGTAGAAGCGATGACCCATGTGCTGGCCAAAGAATTGGGCCCACGTGGCATCACCGTGAATGCTGTCGCGCCGGGGCCAGTTGGGACCGACCTGTTCATGACTGGAAAGCCCGAGGCGGTGATCGAGAACATCAAAAAGATGAACCCGTTTGGTCGGCTCGGAACCCCCGAAGACATCGCTGCTGTTGTTTCGCTCTTGGCCGGACCTGATGGCCGTTGGATTAGTGGGCAAACTCTTCGCGCCAATGGCGGTGTCATCTGAAAAGCTTAGCCCGAAGCTTCCAGTAGATTTGCCTTTGAGTAGCGCGCGGGCGGGCATCCTACATAGCGGGAGAATGCGGTGCTGAAGGCACTGGATGACCCATATCCGGTCTGAGCAGAGATTTCGGCAATACTGAGATTACCCGCCCGGAGCATGTGTTTTGCCAGCGTCATCCGCCAGTTTTGCAAGTAGCTCATTGGGGGTATTCCCATGACCCCTTCGAACCGTGTGAAGAATGCAGATCGGGATAGCCCTGCTTCGGTTGCAAGAGCTTGAACAGTCCAGCTGTGAGCCGGAGCCGCGTGCATGGCTCGCAAACTGGGGCCAACCCGCACGTCTGCCAATCCACGCAAAAGGCCAGCAGTCGGTGCCGGGTCCGCGCTAGATCGGAAGGCTTCGATCAGTAGGACTTGTAATAGGTTCTCGACGATCACATCTCGCGCCGGCCTGTTTGCGCGAGCTTCATCGCGAACAAGCCCCGTAAGTGCAGCCAACCGACCCTCACCGCGAACAAAGATCAGATCAGGCAGTAGCGAGATCAATAGATCAGCGTCCGGGCTGGCAAAGGTGCAGTGCCCTACGAGCTGTTGAACTTCTGGATCCGCATCAGTCGCCCCAAGCCGGAATACTCCGTCTTCACCCTCCACCGGGTAGTTGACCAAATCAGCGGGTGGTGGCGGGTCCATGCTTGAGAAGGTGAATGACTTGACCGCTGGGATCAGTACAAAATCACCCGCATTCAAGACTAAGGGCTCTTTCCCCTCGACCTCCAGGCACGCACGTCCCGCAAGTAGAGAACAGTAGAACGCCTCGTTTACGTCCTCACGATGCACCCGAAACGGCCCCGATGCATGCACCAGTTTTGAATAGGACGCTTTGGGTTGAAGGAGGGTGATGATTTCAGAGAATGGATCTGCCATTTTGGACTATCGATAACAAATAATGGATGAATGATTATATATAATGCCGCCCACGTTGGTTACTTTCAAGGCATCAAGGAACAGGAGACAATGTCATGAAGACCGTATTGATCACAGGATGCTCTTCGGGATTTGGGCTGGAGACTGCGCGCTTCTTTCTCGAACAGGGATGGTCGGTTATCGCAACAATGCGTAAGCCAGATGAAGCACTATTCCCGGCCTCGGATCGTTTGACGATCCTGCCATTGGATATCTCGGACAGCGAGAGTATTGCAAAGGCTGTGGAAGCTGCGGGCCCCATCGACGCTTTGGTGAACAATGCTGGCGTGGGCTGGCTTTCCCCTTTTGAGGGCACATCAGAGGATAACCTGCGCCGGATTTTTGAGACCAACACGTTTGGAACCATTGAAATGGTCCGTGCGGTGCTGCCACAAATGCGTGCCACGGGATCAGGGGTGATCGTGAATGTCTCTTCCAGCGTCACGCTCAAACCGCTGCCGCTGGCTTCGGTCTACACGGCCAGCAAAGCCGCGGTGAACGCCTTCACCGAATGTCTTGCCCTCGAACTGGCTCCGCTTGGCATTCGCGCCCATATCGTGTTGCCGGGTCAGGCCCCAACGACGAATTTCGGCAAGAACGCAATGGCACTGATGTCAGAAGCCAATGACACGCCTGAAGACTACAAGCCGTTCGTCGAGCAAACCATGGCGGCCTTCATGAACACCGAAGGGAAGGAGTTCACCTTCTCCGAGGATGTCGTTCAGGCAATCTGGAGAGCCGTCACCGACAGCACATGTCCACTTCGGATCCCCGCTGGAGAGGACTCAGTCGCTCTGGCGGCTTGACACCTTCAACAATCAGAAGAAGCCCTCTCGAAAAACCAGCATGGCCGACCTCAATGGTCGGCCTTTTTTACCTCAAGCTAGCATTTTTCTCGAAGTATGCCGCGTCTTAACCGCATTAAGCCACTCAACGGTAACCTTCGCGCCACCAAAAGGATAAAGGTGAACCGCAACATCAGCTAAATTGCGTCGTTGCAGCCCTTGTTCGATCAAGCAGACCAAACGGGAGAAATCAACGATCCCGTCCACGGTGTCACTCACGTTGTTCAACCCGCGAGCCGAAACCCCAAATGAGCGTGCAAACCTGAGCAGGAGATCCCTTTTGGTCGGCCCAGGTATTCCAATTTGGATTGGCTGGCCAACACCCACGTTTCGAAGCTGGCTTATCCAGTTGAGAATTCTGTTGGGATCAAAGGCAAGTTGAGTGGTTATGCTCACGCTGCACCCGCAGGACTCCAGAAGCTTTACCTTTTCTCCCAGTAAGGCCACATCCGAACGATAACCTATGGCTGCGTTTCCCTCTGGAAACCCTGGCAAGGTGACCCTTTTGATCGCGTACTTTTCAATCCACTCGGTTCGAAGGAGATCCATCGTGCTGTTGAATGACCCCGACGCAATTGATGGGTCACCACCAACGACCATGACTTGTCCTTGAGCGCCTGCAAACCGGAGTTTTTCTGTCAAGTCAAACAAGTGTTTTTTTGATTGAAGGCGTCGAGCTGCAAATATCGGCACCGGCAACAGTCCGGCATCGTCGATCTGGCGCACCGTTCGCAGCCTGTCGTAATCATCCTCATCGTTCAGCCAGGCCACATTGACTGGGGTTTTTGCAGGAATAAGGGGTGCGGCTGATGTGAGGTCCGCAATCGTCTTTCCTGTCGCCTCTAGTGAAAAGAAATCCAAATCCATCAAGGAAACCATCCTTTGAAAAGGCTGAGAATTCATTGGGAGGGCGGCTGTCTAGAACCCGTGCATTCGTTTGGCCCATTGGTATCCGACAATCAGGCCCTTCATGACCGGCAGCAGCGCCAAGGCACCTGCAACTGCGATCACAGACATGCTCAAAGCCAAGACCCAGGGTTCTGGTCTCCATGTCACCCAGGCGATGTGCAACGCGAACCCCATAAGGTGGCCAATGATCAGGATCGTAAGATAGGCCGGACCATCATCGGCGCGCTGATGGCTTAAATCCAAACCGCAATTCGCGCACTCATCGTTCACTTTAATGTAGCTATGCAGCAGTTTGCCTTCCCCGCATTTTGGGCACTTGAGGCGCATCCCATTCATGATCGCGGGTTTGATGGGGCGCTCTTCACTGTCGTCGTGGGCGTCAATTGCAAGTTCGGACATCTTTGATCTCCTTCTGTTGTGCCTCAGATAGTTCACCTTCAGACAAAAAGCAATCAATATCCAATCAATGCGATGAAAGTTGCGACAAATTATTGAAATCTACCTTGAAAAAAGTTAAACATAATATAAACAATATCCTGCATTGAATGGATCGAAGCCTTGAAGTCATGGACACCGAATCTGCGCGACGACGGAAAGCCACTCTACGTCCAGATCGCGGAAGCGATCAGACATGATGTGGAAACAGGTGTTCTTGATGCAGGTGACAGGCTTCCGCCTCAACGCAGCGTCGCCAAGCTAGTTGGTTTGGATTTCACAACCGTGTCACGCGGATACTCTGAGGCTGCGAAGCGAGGGTATATCGACACCTTTGTCGGGCGGGGCTCGTTCATCCGGAAACCAGAAGAAACATCTGAAAAAGCAGATCCACGCCGTGCTCTAGAAGAAGATCCGAACATGAACATGCCCCCGGAGCCAGACGATCCGGCTCTTGTGGCCCGCATGGAGCAAGGCCTCACGCATGTTGCCGCAAACCTTGTTCCTCTGCTTCGCTATCAGTCCATAATCGGCAGCCGGCAGGACCGGGAAACCGCGGCGCGCTGGATGAACATCAATGGTATCGACGTTACCGCAGACCATTTGGCAATCACTCCTGGCGCACATGCCAGCCTACTGTCGATCCTGACGCTGCTCTCCAAGCCAGGAGACACCGTGCTCTGCGAGCGTGTGACCTATCCCGGTATTCGCGCCATCGCTGTTCAACTCGGTATTCGGCTTGTCGGCGTGAGATCAGACAGCAGCGGTATTCTCCCTGATGAGTTGAATAAGGCCATTCGAGAATATGCGCCCACTGCTCTGTATCTGAATCCGACGTTGCAAAACCCCCTGACGCTTACAATTCCAATGGAGAGGCGTGAGCAGATCGCATCCGTATTGCGAAAGCATGGCGTGCCTTTAATTGAAGACGACGCTTGTCGCTTTGTGTCTTCGGATGCGCCGCCATCTATCTCACAGCAGATTCCCGAATTGGGGTGGTACATCGCGGGTCTTTCGAAATGCCTTGGCGCTGGTTTGAGGCTGGCACTCACGGTGGTTCCATCAGGTCTGTCGAGAACACACTTCACTCGGGCTTTGCAGGCATCGAATGTCATGGCGTCACCGATCACAACAGCTTTGATGGCGCGATGGATCGAGGATGGTACAGCCGCGGCGGTGCAGAAGTTCGTCCGAAAGGAGGCGAACCGCAGACAGAACCTGGCGGCCAAGATTATGCGGGGCCAAGACTTTGTGGGCAGTCGGGAGGCATTTAATATCTGGCTGACACTGCCCGAAGGATCCAGCCGAGCTGACGTGATGAGTCACACGGCCAATCGCCAAATCGGGATCATGCCGAGCAATGCCTTTACGGTGACAGGAACGCCCGAAGAAGCGGTCAGGGTATGTCTGGGGGGGCCAATTTCATTCAGCCAACTGACTGAAGATCTGGAATCACTAAACTATGCGATCACCCACCAAAATTGGGTTCCCTAGGCTGTTAGGTTGTGCCGGAAAACCGAAACGACCTTGGTCTCAGTTCTTCAGTTTTCTTTGTGGTTACTGTTTATTTCTATACACTTAGCACCAGATTGGTAAATCGTTGAATGTCTGCTGATCTGACAGGTCGATGCTGAACAATGACGTGCCAGTAGAGCGGTGCGATAAACATATCCAGGATCATTTGCCGATCTGTGTCTTTTGGCAGCTCACCACGCGCAATAGCTCTGTCCAGCATGACCATTGCCTGGGCCCGGCGGTCCCGTGTCACACTCTCTAGCAATTCTGCCAATTCATCAGAACGAGCGTGCTCAGCATGTAGGTCCGGTAGAATCCGCCTCACAAGCGGATGACGCAGAGTTGCAGCCATCCTTCTCATAAGCTTGGCAACGTCCTCCTCAAAGGATCCTGTGTCCGGAATTGGAGTGATATTCGTGGCCGCTGATTTTACCGCTTCGGTCACCAGCTCAAACTTGGATTTGCTCCGTCGATAGAGCGCCGCCTTTCCGACACCTGCGCGAGCCGCAATGCGCTCCATTCGTAGAGCCGAGTAACCCGTTTCCGCCCATTCCTCGAACAAGGCGCGTTGGATTGCTTCCGTCACCGTGTCTTGCAAAACGGCGGCCCCGGCCGGCTTCCTGCGCGGTCGATCAGAATTTTTTACGTCGGAACTATTGCGTTCCATCGTGATTCCCCCTTATATAGGACGAAACGGTATCGTTCCGTCGTAGTTTGAGGCAAACTCCTAAATACTGCAACCCAATTTTGGCACTTGTGGGAAGGACGCGAAGATGGACCCGAAAATCGCACTTCTGTGGCTTGCGCCTTTGCTTTGCGGGGCCTTGATACCCATCCATGCCGGAATGAACGCAGAGCTCAGCCGAGCGGCTGGTCACCCACTCTGGGCAACTCTGTTGTCGTTTGGAATTTCATTCGTTTGCCTGGTGGTCGGCATCGCATGGCTTCGACCGACATTGCCAAGCTTATCATCACTATATGCGGCTCCTCCCTGGGCGTGGGTAGGAGGTGTGATCGGTGTCATTTACGTGATGGCGACCATGGTTCTGATCCCACGCTTTGGGGCCGCCGCTTTTATTGCTGCTGTTGTCGCAGGACAAATGACAATGGCACTCATCCTGGACCAAAGCGGGCTTCTTGGGAACGCTCCTCGACCAGCAAATTTCTATCGCATCACTGGTGCTGCGCTGTCGATCTCGGGTGTCCTGATCATGCAGTTCGGAAAAGCGACATAAACCAAGCCACCACTCACAGAACAACCCTCCCGTTGAGGGAACAACAAGAGGTAATGAGATCATGTCTAACACAAATAACATACCCAGTTTTGGTGCGATGCTGCGCGGTGCCCTCGGAGATGCAATCATCGAAGAAGCAGGCGAAAACTTCCTGGACATGTGTGACGAAGGCATCGTGTTCGAGTTCCCGTTTTCTCCAGAAGGCTCAGTGCGAGAACTCCGTGGCCGAGATACTATGGTCGCCTATCTGCCAAAGGCCGGAAGCCTCATTAGCTTTGAATCCATGAGCCCCGCAGTCACCCATGTCGCGAAAGACGGTGAAACCTTTGTGTTGGAATTCTCCTGCAAAGGTGTAGGTGAGGCCGGGCGCTATGATCAAAACTACATATCGGTCATCGAGGTCCAAAACGGACGTATCACGCACTATCGCGACTACTGGAACCCTCTAGTTCTGCTGAATGCTGTCGGCGGCGTCGAAGTTCTTAAGTCCAAGCTGGGAGACTTTATTGATGACTAGTTCCATTCTTGTCACCGGCGGCACCGGAAAGACGGGAAGCCGCGTCGTCAAACAGCTACATGCAAACGGGCTGGCCCCCAGCGTGGGAACACGCAGTCCTCAGAATAAAAACGACGTGCGCTTCGACTGGAGCGATCCGTCTACGTTCACGGATGCTTTCGAAGGCGTCAGGGCTGTTTACCTCGTAGCACCCACAGACACCGTTGATTCACTGGGAGCAATGCAGCCCGGTCTTGAGGCAGCACTTGCCGAGGGCGTCCAACGCTTCGTGCTGCTCAGTGCCTCTTCTTTGGATGAAGGCGGACCCATGATGGGCGCAGTCCACGCCTGGTTTCGCTCCAACGCTCTAGAATGGGCCGTTCTGCGCCCAACCTGGTTCATGCAGAACTTATCCGAGCTTCATCACCGTGATCCCATTCGCGATGAGTCTGCCATCTACACAGCTACAGATGACGGCCGAGTTGGCTTTATCGATGCTGGCGATATAGCAGCCTGTGCAACGACGCTGCTGGTCACTCCCTCGATCAAAAACACTGACTATATACTCACTGGTCCGGAAGCGATTTCTTATGATGTGGTTGCTGAGGCGCTAAGCAGTCAATTGGGGCGGCAGATCATCCACCATCCTCTAACGGTCGAAGAACTAGTGGAGCGTCAACAGAGCCTCGGATTACCGGAAGAGTATGCAAAGACACTGGCTACTATGGACGGCGCAATCGCTGGCGGATCCGAGGATCGTGTCACCAACAATGTGCTCAAATTGACAGGCTCGTTGCCAACTTCCATCGATCAATTCGTTCAGCAAAATCTGGAAGCTTGGAAGCAGAGCAAAGATATCAAGATGCGAGTGGCTGAGTCAGAGAACATGTGAGATGCGTGTGTCCTTATAGAACAGAGCCCAATATGGGCTGAAGAGCTCCAGCGCGTCTAGGCATTTAACCAAGCGGACGTTCTGTGGAGTGATCTGAAATACAGGTCTGTCAGGTGTTGGGAGCTTCAAAAGCGCAATAGCGAATGTCCGCTTAGGGCTGCGAGCAACTGGTTCAGACACCAAAAAATGGCGCATGCCGGTGTTCGACTTCATAGGAAAAATCTTGTTGATCGCACGGCTGCGCCTGTCAGTTTACTAACCACGCCGCTGCCAACTCAAAAGACTTTTGGGCTACTTCGATGCTGATGCGAGCGCTGCTCCGATTCCAACAAATGCGCCGCCGGTGATCCTGTTGAACCATCGTCCGCTTCGGGCAAGCCAGGGTGCAATGCGTTGAGCAAACCCTGCGAGCAAAAGCTCGTAGGCAACCTCAACGAGTACAAACGTTCCGCCAAACACAGCGAGCTGTAGCAGGAAGGGGGATCCAGCAACCATGAACTGTGGAAGGAACGCGGCAAAGAACAAGAGTCCCTTGGGGTTGGAAACAGCCACTAGGAATCCCTGCTGGAACATTTTGTATGATCCAAGCTTATTCGCTGGCGACAAGTTGGCCGCTGCACTGAAATCAGGGGGTGCGGAGCGCCATACCCTAATGCCGAGGTAGACGAGATATGCGGCACCAATCCATTTTGCGACGAGAAAAGCACGCTCCGATGCAGCTAGCAAAGTGCCAAAGCCTGCCAGGGAAATCGCAATTAGAAGGAAGAAGCCAAGCGCGCCACCAAAAACGGTGGAAACTGTTGGGCGGAAACCGTAGCAGGCCCCATGTGTCAGGGATAACAACCCATTCGGACCAGGAGTCAGGGACAATCCGACCGCAGCAGCCAAATAAATCAGCCAGAGTTCGAATGTCATTGCTCTCTCCAAAATCTCATACGAAATTGCCATGCGCTGATACTAGCTAAACAGGTTTTAAGGGAGTGAGACAAGCCGAGCCGGAATGAGGATTCCCCAGTTGTCGGGGCGTTCATGGCGACCACTTGGGGCTGCGAGCGCAGTGGCAGAATTGAATTTGATGTGTGCCTGAAGTGAATTAGACTGAGAAATAACTGTTCAGATAGCTCATTAAGAGGACATCATGGCAGCTCCTTTAGTCCAAAACTGGGAACTGACCGCCGCCATCCAGGACATAGCAGATTGGCTGGTTCAACAGGGCTTAGAGAATGCGCCGGTGGAGATCTGGCTCGAAGCATTCTGCAATCGACTTGTTTCGGCGGGAATTCCACTTCAAAGAGCAAACATCACTGTGCGCGCACATCATCCCGAGATTGGGACGGTCGCTTTCCGATGGCACAGGGACGGAGGAAATGAGCGAGAAGAGTTTATTCGAAGAACGGATGCACCTGAAGAATACGTTCTGAGCCCGATTTACTATCTTTTGGTAAACAACGTTGAAGAGATTAGACAGGACCTGACGGTCCACGACCCGGCGCTTGATTTTCCTTTGTTTGACGAACTTCGCGAGCGCGGTGCCACAGACTACTTCGCTGTCAAACGGTTCTTCCTTCTTCCAGATAATGCTACACCTGTCGATCCAATGCAGGCCGAGGAAGGCGCCATTATTTCATTGGCAACCGACGCGAGGGGGGGCTTCACAAGCCAGCAACTTGACGGTCTGCGTCAACTAATATCTCCACTTTGCCTGACGCTGAAATGTGGGGCAAACAGGCTGATGGCTGAAGACATAACCGCCGCGTACTTGGGAAAAGACGCTAGTAGGCGCGTTCTTTCCGGGGACATCACTCGAGGTTCATCCGAAACGATTTCAGCCGTGATTTGGTACTTTGATCTACAAGGATTTACCAAATTATCAGAGGCGCTTCCGGGACATTCAATAATAGAATTGCTAAACGATTACTTCGCGGAAGCTGTTGACGTAGTTGAACGCCATGGCGGTAATGTTCTGAAGTTCATGGGAGATGGAATGCTCGCCATCTTCGATATCAATCAAGTTCCGGACGCGCGCAGCGTCGCAATTCACGCGGCAGCGGAGTTGCGAGGTACCTTTGACGAACTCAACCAACAACGACAAGCGAGCGGTTTACCAACGACCGGCTTCACTCTTTCGTTGCACGCTGGCGATGTTCTTTATGGCAACATTGGCGGTAGGTCTCGCTTGGATTTCACAGTGGTTGGCCCCGCAGTCAATACGACGTCCCGTATTCTTGGCATGTGCAACGCGCTCGATCAGAACATTGTCGTTTCCGACAAGGTGGCTGGCGACTTAGTGAACTCCATTCCAAGCCTTGTTTCCCTGGGGCAATACAGATTGCGCGGTGTTGCTGAAAGGCAGGAGCTGTTCACGATAGACTAAACGCGAATTGAAAGGCACCGCCTAACCCGCAGGGCCGCCGGACGGTCTTCAATCATTAACTTGTCCTGAGTGGTGGACTGTTACGATGATCAGTCAGCCTTCGCCATAAACGCCTCGAAGGCCTCCTTATAGTCTGGATGCCATCGGCTTAATGGGGGGCGATTTTCGATGACGTCTCCCACGCTCCAGGCAATGCGTTTCTCATCGACATCACGTGAGACATCATTGTCGGGGCAGAGGATGTAAAAGTCCCCGCGGTTCACGCTGTCGACAAAGAAGTCGACCGTCTGCTCTGCGGTCCAAGCGGAGGCAGGTTTTTCAGGCAGGGAGATCATACCAGTATAGACAAATCCAGGCACAAGGAGATGCGCTGTGATCTGATGGCCGGGGCCGTTTCTCAGCTCATGTGATAGCGCCTCGGTGAAAACTTTCAGAGCCGCCTTTGAGACGTTGTAAGCCGGGTTGCCCGGCGGTGTGGTGATACCTTGCTTGGACCCTGTATTGATTATTGCACCTGGTCTGTTTCGCGCGATCATGTTTGGCGCGAATACCTGAGTGCCATGGATCGGACCCCAAAGGTTCACGCCTAGCATCTTATCCCAAGCCGTGGCGTCCCCAATGGTCGATGATTTGCCGCCGACACCAGCGTTGTTCATTAAGATGTCTGCCCCGCCGTAGCGGTCTGCTACCATCCGTTCCAACGCCTCTAACTGCGCGCGATTACTGACATCTGTCTCAGACGTCATCACATCGGCCGCACCGGCGGCGGACACCATGTTTGCCGCGGCAGCCAGTTTCTCGGTGTCTTGATCAACAATAACAATGCGCATGCCCATCTGAGCGAACTTCACTGCGGCGGCGAGGCCAATGCCTGAAGCACCCCCGGTGATCACGGCCACAGAGTCTGAGGTAAATGCGGGGTGTGTCATCGGCTAGGCTCCTCCTATTCCCGTGTTGAATCGACAGGCCCGGAAAACCCCAGACCTGCCGTTGTTTTTTAGGCCGCGTTGGCAACGTTAGTTTTAAGCTTCATCATACCTTCCATACCGTAGGCGGTGAAGAGCACCTCGGTTGCCTTTTCCGCTTGCACGTTCATCGGAATGACAGGGTCTGCCATGCCGCTCTTGTCCACTTCATTGCGAAACTGCCGCTGTCCAGGCGCGGTATGGATCACCTCGAGCACCGCGTCCGACACGATCTGCGGAACCTGTAGCGGGTTGTTGGATAGGGATTCACCCATGCTTTGCAGCATGGCCTCGGGCGCTCCGGCAAATTCGCCATAGCTTGCATCCCGATCGCGCGAGGACGGCTGAATGAGGTTGTTGAAGAAGTTCGTGGGGAAGCCGCCGGGCTCGATGACAGCGACATCGACACCAAACTGGCTCAACTCCCAGCGGTAGTTTTCGCTGAGCGCCTCCACGGCCCATTTCGCCGCGTTGTAAGGGCCAAGGAAGGGCACTGTCACGCGGCCAAGAAGGCTAGTGACGTTCAAGATCAGCCCGGATTGCCGTGCCCGCATTTTGGGTAGGACGGCGCGGATCATCCTCTGCACTCCAAAGACATTGACGTCAAAGACACGCTGAAAATCGTCTCCAGAGAAGTTCTCTTGCAGACCGTGTGCACCCGCACCGGCGTTGTTGACCAACACATCGATCTGCCCGAGCGTGGCTTCTGCCGCGGCCACGCCCGCTTCGACGGAAGCATCGTCTGTCACGTCGATATCGACAACCTCAACGCCGAGATTGCGCAAGATCTGCGCGGCCTCCTTGTTGCGTCCTCTGGGATCGCGCACGGTCCCGGCAACGCGATGCCCGGCCTTGATCAAATCCGCCACCATCAGATTTCCAAATCCGCTGCTGGCACCTGTAACGAGTATGTTCATTTCTTTTCTCCTGAATGTGGCCCTGCATTGGACCTTGTGATGGCTCCAAGTTAGAGATTGCCAATATTAAGCAACAGAGGTATCAAATTGAACTAATGGTTGCAGATATTGGAACGATTGGTGTGCCTGCCTTGATCAGCTTCCACACCGTCGCGCGGCTCGGTGGGATCAGCGTTGCTGCCGATCATCTCAACATGGCGAAATCGGGTGTGTCCCGGCACATATCGCGGCTGGAAAACCATTTTGGCGTGAAGTTGGTCGAACGGAGTGGAAGATCCGTTAAACTCACCCCGACGGGCGTCCGACTTAACCAGCGGGTCCAGTCCATTTTGGCTGACATTGATTTGCTTGGTGACATCGCCCGTGAAGAAAGCGGGGAAGTCTCGGGTCAGGTGAACTTCGCCGCAACAGCGGAATTCGGCTCGGTGATTGCCTCAGTAATCCTTCCGGCCGTCCAAGAGCGCTTTCCGGATCTCACGTTGGTCATGCGCCCGGCTTATGAGTTCGAGGATATGCAGGATCCCAATACGGATCTGGCATTCAGGATCGGAACTTTCGAAGATGATAGACTGGTCGCGAAGCAGCTTGGCAGCTTTCGTTGCTGGCTCGTGGCGTCACCCGAGCTTGCAGCCCAGACAGCGATCAACACACCAGACGACCTGAAGGATCAACCTTGTCTCACCTTCAGAGGTGATGTTGCCAACACTACCTGGACCTTCTTTTCCCCAGACGATGTCTCAACCATCAAGGTAGGCGGACCATTTGCCACACGAAGTTTTTCTGTCTTACTTGATCTTGCAATGGCGGGGCGAGGATATGCTTTTCTGCCGGAATTCATGCTTGATGAGGTCTTGCAACAAGGAAGGCTTGTCCGCTGCTTGCCCAAGCACGTCTCGCGGCCATATTCGGTTTATCTGACGTTCCGTCCAGGCTCGCGGCGCATCGCACGAGTGGGCGCAGTCGCGTCCCTTGCCGAAGAACTTGTCCCGAAACTCCTTTCCGGCAGTTCGATATAGGATCTTTACCACAAACGTGCACAGACGCGGGGCGGTCTTCTTTGCAAGAGCCTCTAACGAAGGTGAACACCGGGCTCCAAGATCAGGCAATATGACTTGCAAGCTGCTACTGGATTGAGCGGATTGAATGGGCGCTTGGTTGCGTTTCTCGGGGCTTGCAAAGTCTAGTTTCGAATGTCCGGTTTGGGCTGCGACCAGTCCTCAACAACCACTGAGCCAACGGCAACTTTGTCCGCAAAGCGGACGTCGCCTCCAATTTGTCGTCTACAATTCTCTCTCTATAGACAGAATCCGAAATACGCCCGCATATCAAGAACAGCGATAAAAGGTTTTCGTGGACCTTCCTCAAACTCCTGAACCTCGACGTACATCCCCTCACCTGACGGCCACCGCGATAGCAATCGAAATCGGGAACTACTGTCACCCGAAGTTAGTATGATGCGCTCCAGAGCATTGGCGTTTCCAAGAACAGGATGGATAACGCGCCCCGTTTTTCTATCAATCGTGAAAGCCTGCTCTTTGGCGGTCTCTCCCACCCATTCTAGATCTTCACCTCCCTTCTGAGGCGGAGCCTGATGTGAGATAACTTCGCAGTAATAACTGTCTGGTGCGCCGTGAGCTATAATTGGCATCAGGTTCATTAATGCCGCCAGAACAACTGAATGGCCCCTCAAGGTCAGACTCTCCTTATTGTGAAGGCCAATAAGGCCATGATAAGTGGGCTTCCAAACAAAATATGGCTGCAAACAGCATGGATACCCACACCGTGTTAGCGCTGGCTTTTGCCCGGAGGTAGCTTAGCCAAGTTCTGGTAACCCCTTAAACGACTACTGCTCCACAGAGCAAAGTTAAGGCTGCACCAACATAGTCTGGCATGCGGCCTGCTCCTTATTGTTAAATGCTACGCCGGTCGCTCCAGCGCATTTCATCTGCCAAGGTTCTATTTCTTTCTAAGTTCTGAAAAAAATCGAACCTACAATAATGTCCGATACTATGGAAAACGGCCAAATGCTTTAGCCACGATCGTCAACTCTAGATTGGTATATAAGTCCGAGTCCGACAGCCAATGCTACAAACTTGAGAAGTAAGAGCTTCGTCACCTGCGCCCGTTCCTATTTGTCATCTTCAGATTCAGTAATTGTCACCACTAAACTTCTTTGACGAGGTAGTCATGATTCCCTCGCACGGTTGAAATCTCCTATCGGATCGTTGGTATCAGGATCAGCACCCAAAGCATCACGGGCTTGTTCGTGACGATGTTCGTTCTGCATATCGATTACTTGAAAGGGATCATAGAACAGCCTAGCGTTCGATCGAAGGCAAGAGTTGATTAAAGCATCATCATCCAGGCCTTGGCAAATAAGCCTCTCCAAGAGCAGACGCAGATTGGCACTTTTGGGAACGCGCAGCTGCTTCAAAATGCTGCCGTCACTCGCGTACCGTGTGATCAGATATTCGGTCGTCTTAGCCATCAAATCTCCTATTCGTCATCCACAACATCGAAGAAAAGCCAAAGCACGACCGTAGAACCGAACGGCGACCAGAAAACAGAAATGATCTACCACGGCCACGGGCTGTGGCCGCGCGCCTTCGCCATATCGCCAACCGTCCAAAACACCAGCCAGATCACCAGAACGGCGACCAACAGCACAAACAATGGCAGACCTACATCCATAACATCATCCATTTTCAGCTTGCGCGCGCCTAATCCGATTGCATCAATGATCGTCACATTGAGTGTGCAGTCAAAGTTTTCCAACCCGAAAAAGAATAGTCACGGCCACTTGGGCCGGGCGGGTATGGGACGATTGCGATTGAACAACCGTTCTGATACGTGGGCGACATGTTTGAAAAGCCTTTTGATCCAAGAGCAAACGAGCGCAAGACCTATTTCTTATTGGGCGCCCTCATCCTGTTGGCGGTTTTTCATTTCACCTATCAGGCAGTGTTTTTTACCTTTGAAAGACGGCCAGATGAGATCAAAGCCATCGCGTATTTCGTCAATCTCCTTTCGCTCCAAGGTGATGCCCGATTGGGTCATGTCTGGGTGGAAGAGACTTGGACGAGGCTGGTTTTATTCTCGCTCAACATAGCGATTACCCTAGGACTGCTTGCGCTCAAACTAATCGACAAAAAGGCCGCCGTCCTTGTCGCCATTTGGCCGTTGTCGGTGCTGCTCTTCTCCAAGGTATATTGGGAATTCTTTTATTTCCCGCTGTGTTTGATCCGTCCGGACCTAACCGTTCGCCGGGAATTTGGTGTCATAGCGCTGCTGGCAACCCTGCTTTATGCAACCGGCGAGGCGAACCTGGGGGTGATCCTGACGTTCCGGGCGGCTCTGCTAATGCAGCATCTGGGATTTAAACGCTCTACGCCAATCGGCATCTTTGGCTTCGGTGTGGTGCTGGATGCCGCGATGAAAACCGGGGTCGCTTTCTCGCTTCCTTGGATCGGGGGATTGTTGCAGCGGTTCGACTGGACAAGGAATACCGTCAATCCGGATTATTCGCCGATTGAAAGTATCGCAGTCTTTGTCGCCAGCTTTCACTTTTTCAGCCTGCACACCGGTGCCTACTGGATTGACGCGCTGTTTTCGTTGGTGGTCGTCGCATACCTTATGAGTTCCGGTGAATTTCGCCTGAATCTACGGAAGCATTTCTGGCTGATCGCGTGCTTCGTGTCAGTGTTCTTTTTCTACACAAACGTAACCTACGCATTCCAAAATGCGCGCTACTACTTTTTCTTTATCCCCGTGCTAGCTATGCTAACCCCGGCCCGTATGTTTCCTGGACTGGCTATCCTAGGGGTTCTTCACGTGATTTTCAGAAGTTTGGAGTTCTTCTCATAATCGATCGCTCGACGATTTCTAGTTGGCTGTTTGCCTGCTTAGTTGCAGCCTCGGTTCTAGTCTTTCTCTTCGTCGCGATTACCGAAGATGACCCAGCGATGCGGAGCGGTTTTATTGAGTATTTGACGCTCAGCGCAGAGCAAGGGAACTAGGCCACACCCCCAGATTTTGCCGCGAGAATGGTCCGGATCGCCGCCAGCCAAAACCTCAATGACATGGGCAAAGAAGAGTTCAAGGCGTCGGAGAACGCGGTTCTCGACTACTACAGGAGAATTGTCGGGGTGGTCAAATGACCGGCCGTTGCATGTCCACATCCCACCGTGCCCGCATTTTCCAAGCGGCAGATGGCATCTGTCACATCTGCGGTGATCCGATCGGTGGGACTCGCGAGAAATGGGAAGTCGAGCATGTGATCGCTTTCGAAATCAGCCGCGACGATTCAGACGACAATCAACATCCGGCGCATGTGCGATACCACAAGGACAAGACCAGGAAAGACCCCGCGGTGATCGCCAAGTGCAAGCGCGTGGAAGCGAAACACAAAGGCACCTTCAGAACCCGCACCCCTATGTGGGTAGCAAGGACAGAAACTGGAAGCAAAAAGTCGGCGGCGGATGAGTTCGTCGTAACGAGGAATTATCAGGAGAGAGGCCCAAGAAAAAACAAACTCGGAGATCTAAACAATCACCTGTTCGCACAGCTTGAGCGCCTCTCCGATGAAGACTTGTCCCCCGAGCGGATTGAGCAAGAGGTGAAGCGGGCCGGCCCAATGGTCGACGTTGCCGACAAAACCACAGGCAACGCAGAACTGAAGTTGAAAGCGGTAAGGCTTTACGCCGAGCACGGCGAGAAAACCGTCGGGCACCTGCCCCAGATCGGAAAGAGCGCAGAATGAAGGGGCGTTGGATCGAATTGCCCAACTGATCCAGCCACGGACTCAGAAAGGCAGCGAGCCACCTTCTCGCGCTCCACGGGGCCGCCCAATACGAGATCATGTCTATCCACGGACACGACCAGGCTAACACATCCGAGGCCTATACCGAGAGTGTCGAGCGTATGAAATTTGCAGAAATGGGCGCATCAAAATTGGCCCCGATGGACTGGCAAGTTTTCCTGATGGATGACAGTACTCACGAAGACTATCCGAAGAATTTTCCCGGATTGCTCACAGGGAAAAGGTCAAACGTCAACACTAAGTATCGCGTCCGGGGTGCAGTTAATCCTAAAAAAGAGAATTGGGCTGACAGTTGGTCCTGAGTACTTCGATATTGTTCGTCAGCAAAGAAACGCACGAGCCGGTGAAACGCCCGCAAGAAATCAAGGGGCGAAAGTTCGCAGCACTGGGCAAGTTTCGGATGAGATTAAGTCAATGCTCACCAAGGCCGCCAAAAGGGCGAAGGACCGAAGCCACGATTTCGATTTAACTGGTGAGTTTCTACTTGGGCTACTAGAGAGACAAGATTTCTGTTGTGCTATTTCTACAATCAGTTTCGACCTGTCAAAAAGGCCTGACTGTAGCCGTCGACCATTTACAATGAGCATCGACCGCATAGATACAAAACGTGAATACACAAAAGCCAACGTCAAGCTGGTTTGTACCATAGTAAGCATTGCTCGATCAGACTGGTCAGATGAAGAGTTTTTGAGGATGTGTCAGGCAGTTTTCGAAGCTCAGGTGTTCCACGCTCAATCCCAAAATACTGAAAACGGGACGCGCACCCTGTAGCATTATAATTTAATTACTAAATTTTAAGCCCCTTTCAACACTCTAAGTCCTGCCGGGCCTACCAAATCCCTGCCTATTCACAAACATCGCGCTGCATCTGATCTTGCTTCACCCGCTCAAATCGCTTTTTTCTTGATCCAATGAAGCAACAAGCGAGGTCATTTGGACATGGTTGAGGCAATTCAGCCCCCGACCCGTCTCGTTGTCATCGTCGCGCCCAGCTTCAACATGTCGGCCACGATGGGGTTCATCGACCCGTTCCGCGCAGCCAACTATCTGGACGGTCGATCCTATTTCAGATGGGAGTTCGTGTCGGAATCCGGTGGGCTGTGCGTGTCCAGCAATGGGGTCGGCATTGAAACGCAAGCCCTGAGTGATTTCAGTCCTGAGCCGCCCGACATCGCCATCGTTTCGACCAGTTGGAACCCCGAGAAACACCTGACAGATCGGCTTGGCAGCGTCCTGCGCCAATGGGCGCGGTCCGGTGCTACTCTGGGCGCGCTGGACACAGGCGCGTTTGTTCTGGCGCAGGCCGGATTGCTGAAAGGTCGCCGCGCCACCGTGCATTATGAACATATCGACGCCTTTCAGGAGCTCTACCCCGATATTGAAGTCGTCGAGAATCTCTATGCGTTGGACGGCAACCGGATCACCTGCTGCGGTGGAGGCGCCTCGGTGGATTTTGCTCTGCAGATCGTGCAGGGCATCCACGGCAGCGCGCTGGCCAACGCAGCCGCGCGGTACATCTTTCACGACCGTCTTCGCGGCCCCGCCGCCATGCAGCAGCCCGAAGGCAGCGAACCGCTAGGCGCGCTTGTCCCCGCAACCCTGAAAGCAGCCATTCAGGTGATGGAGGCGCATTTGGAAGACCCTCTGTCTATCCCCGACATCTGTGAGCAGGCCGGGGTCTCGCATCGCCAGCTCGACCGGCTGTTTGCAACCTACATCAAGAAAACCCCTGCCCTGTATTACCGCGATATCCGGCTAGACCGGGCGCGCGGGCTGGTGACGCAAACCGAACTGCCGATTGCACAGGTCGCAATGGCTTCGGGTTTTGCCAGTCAGGTCCATTTCAGTCGGGCTTACAAGGACCGTTTCGGCCTGCCCCCTAGCCAGGACCGGACAGAGGGGCGCGTGCCGTTCGAATACCGTGCCTGGCCAATGCATCGTAAGCCCAAAGCCTGATCTCGCCGGGCGGCGATAAAAGTTTACTGCGTGGCGTAAAAGGTTAAGCGTCACGCTTCTTTTCCGAGGAACATAGCTTCAGCAAGCCAACCCTCCGGGCCAAACCCGGACGCGTTATGTGGAGCCCCAAAATGAGCGCGCTGCCGTCCAAAGAGCAATTCGACCGGATTTCCGACGGGTTCAGCCCCGACCCGTTCAACACGCAATCCCTGAAGGCCGAGGCCTATGTTGACCCGGCATGGCATCAAGTGGACCTGAACGAAATCCTCGCCAAGACATGGCAATGGGTGTGCCATGTCGAAAAGCTGCGCGCGCCGGGGTCCTATGTGACGGTTGAGATCGCAAACCGACCCGTTGCCGTGGTGCGTGACCGCGAAGGTACGCTGCGCGCCTTTTACAACGTCTGCAAACACCGCGCCCACCACCTGCTGTCCGGCGAGGGCGAAACAACCCGCATCATGTGCCCCTACCATGCGTGGGTCTATAAGCTGGACGGCCAGTTGGTGCGCGCGCCTGAAACCGAGAGCCTGACCGGGTTCAACACCAAGGACATCTGCCTGGATCAGGTGCAGGTCGAGGAGTTCGCGGGCTTCATTTATGTCAATCTCGACCCCGACGCACGGCCTCTGCGCGAGATTTCCGGCAATCTGGAAACCGAAATCCGCCACTGGGCCCCGGATATCGAGAACCTGACCTTTGGCCACCGGCTGACCTATGACATCAAGTCGAATTGGAAGAACGTCGTCGACAACTTCCTCGAATGCTACCACTGCCCGACCGCGCATAAGGATTTCTGCGATCTGGTCGACATGGATACCTACAAGGTGACGACCTACGGCATCTATTCCAGCCACATGGCCGAAGCGGGCAAAGGCGCAAACACCGCCTATGACGTGTCGAACGCGACCGTGCGCACCCATGCGGTTTGGTGGCTGTGGCCCACGACCTGCCTGATGCGCTATCCGGGGCGGTCGTCGATGATCGTGCTGAACATCATTCCGATCGGGCCGGACCGGACATTGGAGACCTATGACTTCTTCCTTGAGACGTCTGAGCCGGATGCGGCTGAACTGGAAGCGATCCGCTACCTGGATGAGGTGCTGCAGCGCGAAGACATCGACATCGTCGAAAGCGTACAGCGCGGCATGAGCACACCTGCATTTACCCAAGGCCGCATCGTGCATGACCCGAACGGTTCGGGCAAATCGGAACATGCGGTGCATCACTTCCACGGGCTGGTGCTGGACGCCTATAAACAGGCCGCACCGTGACACGGCCCAATATCGTTGTGGTCATGGCCGACCAACTGGCGCCGCAATTCTGCGGTGCTTACGGCCATCCGACAGTGAAAACGCCCAACATAGACGCCTTGGCTGCGCGCGGAATGCGGTTCGATGCGGCCTATTGCAACTCACCGCTCTGCGCGCCGTCGCGGTTTGCCTTCATGTCGGGGCAATTGATCAGCCGGATTGCGGCTTATGACAATGCCAGTGAATTCCGTGCCTCGGTCCCCACCTTTGCGCATTACCTGCAGGCTTTGGGCTATCGCACCTGCCTGTCGGGCAAAATGCACTTTGTCGGCCCCGACCAGAAACACGGGTTTCAGGATCGCGTGACCACCGACATCTACCCGTCGGACTTCGCCTGGACCCCGGATTGGGAAGCCCCGGACGAGCGCATCGACAAGTGGTATCACAACATGCAGACGGTCAAGGAAAGTGGTGAGGCCATCGCCACTTTCCAGACCGACTATGATGACGAGGTCGAATTTGCCGCCCGCCGTTGGTTGATCGACCGAGGCCGGGACCGGGCCGCAGGGGATGACGCTCCGTTTTGTCTGGTCGCCAGTTTCATCCACCCGCATGACCCGTATGTCGCCAAGCCGGAGTGGTGGAACCTCTATTCGGATGACGACGTTCCCATGCCAGAATTCACTCTGACGCCTGCGGAACAGGATCCGTTCTCGCGCCGGGTGATGGACGGGATCGAGGCAAGCTATGTCCCTCTGACCGAAGAGGAAGTCCGCCGCGCCCGCCGCGCTTATCTGGCCAATGTCAGTTATTTCGACAGCAAGCTGGGTGCGATGGTCAAAACGCTCGAAGAGATCGGAGAACTGGACAACACCATTGTCATCGTCACCGCCGACCACGGCGACATGCTGGGCGAGCGCGGGCTGTGGTACAAGATGAATTTCTTCGAACACTCTGCCCGCGTGCCGCTTATAATGGCTGGTCCGGGTGTCGCGCAGGGCACCGCATCAAACGCCTGCTCGCTGATCGACCTGCTGCCGACCTTTGTTGAAATCGCCGGAGGCAGCGTTGCTATGCTTGGCGAGCCGGTGGATGGCCGTTCCCTGATGCCGCTGGCGCGCGGAGAAACCGATCCGATTGACGAGGCCATAGGCGAATACTGCGCCGAAATGACCCCCTACCCTGTGTTCATGATCCGGCGCAGGTCGTTGAAATACATCCATTGCGACCCGGACCCGCCACAGCTGTATGACTTGGCTATCGACCCGTTGGAAAAGGTCAATCGAGCGGAAGATCCTGACTACGCGACACAGGTTGCGAACTTTGCCGCCGAAGTCGCGCGTCGATGGAACAGCGAGAATCTACGCGCAGATGTGATTGCCACGCAAAAGTCCCGCCGCGCCCTGCACGCCGCGATGGGGGCCAATCCGGGAGAAAGCTGGGATTACAACCCGCCGCGTGATGCCTCTCAGGAATACGTGCGCAATCACCTGGATTGGACCGTTGCGGCCAAGCGCTATCGCTATCCGCCTTTGAAGGAGACCAACAAATGATGCTGGAAGGCAAAACAGCACTTGTCACCGGTGGGCGCGGCGGAATTGGGCGCGCGATCGTCGCCCGGTTTCTGCGCGAAGGGGCGCGGGTCTATGCCGCCGATCTTACGCCCGAAGGGTCTCTGGCCGCGCATGACGATGACGGCAGCATCTTTGTCAAACTGGATGTGACACAGGAGGCGGATGCTATTGCGGCGATGGAGCAAGTTGGTGCGGATACAGGCCAGCTGGACATTCTCGTCAACGCCGCAGGGATCGAAATCGAAAAGACCATCGAGGAAACAACACTGGAAGAGTGGAGCCTGTCTTTTGCAGTCAACGTTACCGGCACGTTCCTGACCTCGAAACACGCGCTGCCCCTGATGCGAAAGGCGGCCAAGGGCCACACGGCCTCGATCATCAATTTCGGCAGCTATGACGGGTTCATCGCGGACCCCGGGCTTGCCGCCTATTGTGCGACCAAGGGCGCGGTTCACGCGCTGACCAAAGCGATGGCCTGCGATCATGGCCCCGAAGGTATCCGCGTGAACGCGATCTGCCCCGGCTATGTCGACACGCCCATGTTGCAGAGCTTTTTCACCGGCGACGGCTCGGGCGGTGGCGGTAAAACCATCGATCAGTTGCAGCAAGCTGTTCGCGATGTCCATCCGATGCGCACCTATGGAACGCCGGACGACATCGCCAATCTGGTCAACTGGCTGGCCTCTGACGAGGCCCGTTACGCCAGCGGCCAGCTATGGATTCTGGACGGCGGGCTGAGCGCGCAGGTTCAGCAGATGAAGTTATGAGAAATCCGGTCTGATGGGGGAAGACATGCAGACAAAAATGCTGATCAACGGAGAGATGGTCGCCGGCGATGGCGAACCCCTCCCGGTATTGGACCCGGCGACCGGAGAAACCGTCGCGCAGGTGCCCGAGGCCACGCCGGAACAGATAATGGCTGCGACACGTGCGGCGCATGAAGCGTTTGAAACCTATCGACTTACCACGCCCGCTGATCGGGCCGGATTCCTCAACGCAATTGCCGATGTGATCGAAGAAAACATCGTAGAACTGGCCGAGCTTGAAACGCTGGATGTCGGCAAACCCTGGCCGATGGCCCGGGACGAAGAAATGCCGCTGACCATCGACACCTTCCGCTTCATGGCCGGTGCCGCGCGCACCATGACCGGATCGGTGGCCGGAGAATACGCAGCGGACCATACGTCGATGATCAGGAAGGACCCGATTGGCCCTGTCGCCTCAATCGCGCCGTGGAACTATCCGCTGATGATGGCCGCGTGGAAGATTGCTGCCCCGCTGGCTGCAGGCTGTACCATCGTCATGAAACCGTCCGAGATCACCCCTCTGGCTACTCTGCGGCTGGCGGAACTGCTGGCCGATGTGCTGCCCAAAGGTGTGCTGAATGTGGTGCATGGCCGGGGAGTTTCGGTTGGAGACACACTGATCAACGACCCACGGATCGAGGGGATTTCGATCACCGGCTCTCCCGCCACAGGAATGGCGGCGATGCGGGCAGCGTCGAACCAGATCCGCCATGTGCATCTGGAACTTGGGGGCAAAGCTCCGGTCATCGTGTTCGACGACGCCGATATCGACGCAGTGGCGGAAACGATCCGCTACGGATCATTCTTCAATGCGGGTCAGGACTGTGCCCAACCCTGCCGGGTGATGGTGCAGGACGGGGTTTACGACAAGCTTGTTGCTGCCGTCTCGGATCAGGTCGGCCAGATCAGGATCGGTGCCCCAAGGGTCGAGGGCACCGAAATGGGCCCCATCGTATCGGCCACCCAAAGGGACCGAGTTGCCGGGTTCGTCGACCGTGCTCGCAGCAGTTGCGAGATCACTGTGGGTGGGCAGATCAAAGACGGCCCTGGATTTTTCTATCAACCGACCGTCGTGGCCAACGTCGACAACAATGCCGAGATCGCGTGTAGTGAGGTGTTCGGACCCGTCGTCACCCTTTCGCGCTTTTCCGAGGCCGAAGACGCGCTGCGGATCGCCAATGCCGGACGCTATGGTCTGGCCTCGTCTGTCTGGACAAAGGATGTATCAACCGCGATGAAAATGACCGCTCAACTACGCTATGGCATGACGTGGGTGAATACGCACGGGATGCCTGCGGCGGAAATGCCCTGGGCCGCGATGAAGGGCTCGGGCACCGGATGTGACATGTCGGTCTATGCGCTGGACGCATACACATCCGTGCGGCATGTGATGGTGGCGCACTGATGCGGCTGGCTGGGAAACGAGCGCTGGTAACTGGCGGCCGCCAAGGTATCGGGCGCGGTATTGTCGAAGCCTTCCTGCGCGAAGGTGCGGCCGTCACAACCTGCGGACGGGGTCCGCGCCCAGATGATCTGGCGGATAGCGTCATCTGGTATTCGCTGGATGTCACCGACGCCGAAGCCGTTGCAGAACTGGCTTACACGACAGACGGCACGGACATTCTGGTCAACAATGCGGGCGTTCAGGTTGAAAAGACCGTGGCTGAAAGCACAGACGCGGATTGGGACGCGGTGATCGGCACAAACTGCAAAGGCGTCTTCAATATGTGCCGCGCCTACATCCCCCAAATGCCCGACGGTGCGTCGATCATCAATATCGGCTCAATTTCAGGCCAAGTCGCCGACCCGTCGATGGCGCTGTACAACGCGTCCAAAGCCTTTGTGCACGGGTTAACCCGGTCCATAGCCGTCGATCACGGTCCGCGTATACGTTGTAACGCGATCTGCCCGGGCTGGATCGAAACAGGGATGTTGGACGCTGGTTTTGAACTGGCCACTGACCCCAAGTCAGCAAAACAGGACGCCTTGGCCCGCCACGCCATGCGCCGCTTTGGCAGACCTGCGGACATAGCAAGCATGGCCGTCTGGCTGGCCTCGGACGAGGCCGGCTTTGCCACTGGCCAGTTGTTCACAGTGGATGGCGGCATGACTGCGGCCTCTCCTCTAAATCCGGGATTGTTCTGATGGAGTTTCAACATACGGCCTGCATTGGTGGCGGCGTCATCGGCGCCAGTTGGGCGGCATTGTTTCTGGCCTCGGGGCGGTCGGTGGCAATGTACGACCCGGACCCGGGCGTCGAACGCAAGGTCCGCGACTACATCGAGACCGCATGGCCGACGATGACAGAACTTGGGCTGACGCGACACGGGACCCCGGACGCGATCACCTTTCATTCCAACGCCACCCGCACGGTCGAAGGCGCCGCCTTTGTTCAGGAGAACGTCCCCGAGCGCCTGCCGATCAAACACGCCACTTTTGCCGAGATCGAACCCGCTCTGGCCGCTGATGCCATCGTTGCCAGCTCTGCCTCGGGCCTCACGCTCAGCCAGATGCAGCCGGGATGGAATGACCCCGCGCGGTTCGTTCTGGGCCATCCGTTCAACCCGCCGCACCTGATCCCTCTGGTCGAGGTATTGGGCAATGACCGCACCGCGGATGGCGTGGTTGATGCGGCTGAGCGCTTCTATCAGGCCGTCGGCAAGACCACGATCCGCCTGCACAAAGAGGTTCCCGGCCATGTCGCCAACCGCCTTCAAGCCGCGATCTGGCGCGAGGCGATCAGCCTTGTGGTCTCGGGCGTGGCCTCGGTCGAGGATGTGGACAAGGCCGTCTGGGCCGGGCCCGGCCTGCGCTGGGCGGCCATGGGGCCGACGATGTTGTTCAACCTCGGCGCGGGCGACGGCGGGTTGCAGGCCTTCTGCGAGCATTTCACGGACACCTTCAACGGCTGGTGGGACGATCTGGGACAGATACATCTCACCGACGACGTCACCAGCGTACTGACACAAGGAGTTAAGGCCGAAGCCGCAGGAAAGTCCCCGAACGAACTGGCCCGGACGCGGGACGCCCTGATCGTTGCCATGCAAAAATCGACTGCCGGACTTCGGTGACCGCGGCGACGTCAACGCCCGATGATAATATCCGCACAGAGGCCGCCCAGACGCTCGCTCTTGCTCAGACGCAGCACGCCACCATGCGCGCGCGCGATATCCGACACGATCGCAAGGCCCAACCCAACACCGGTGCCCTGATTCTGATTGCGCGCCGGATCGAGGCGCGAAAAGGGTTTCACCGCCTCGGACCGTTGATCGGGCGGAATGCCCGGCCCGTCATCCTCGACCCGAATACGCACGGATTTCGGTGTGATCGACAGGCTGACATCGGCGCGCTGGCCATATCGCACGGCATTTCCGATCAGGTTCTCAACCGCGCGCCGAATGGCGGTGGGACGCAGCATGGCGGTCCCTGCCCCTTCAACCGAGATCAGATCAGCCGCATACCCCGCCCGCCCCGCATCCTTGACGATCTGCTGCAACAAGGCTTCGGGATCGACAGCCTCGGGCGATCCTTCGGCGGCCCCACGGGAAAATTCAAGGAAAGCATCCAGCAGCAGCTGCATCTCATCGACGTCCTGTTGCAGCGGCGCAGCCTCGTCATCGGGCAGCATCGACAGGCCAAGTTTCAGACGTGTGAGAGGGGTTCTGAGGTCGTGACTCACCCCCGAAAGCATCATGGTGCGCTGTTCCATCTGGCGCTCGATACGGGCGCGCATGTCCAGAAAGGCGCTGCCCGCCGCGCGTACTTCGATGGCACCACCGGGGGAATAGGGCACCACCCGGCCCCGGCCAAAGGCCTGCGCAGCCTCGGCCAGTCTGGTGATCGGGCGCAACTGATTGCGCATGTAAAGGAACGAAATCGAGGTCATGATGATCGCAAAAAACAGCATCGTCACGATCAACTGATGCGGGGCCACCGGCGACAGGCGACGTCGATCAAAGGTCAGCTGCAACAGGCCAAGGTCGGTCTGCATGTACACCCGCGCCTCCTGCCCGCTGGGCAAGGCAACCGCTGCAAGATCCGGTAACAAGGCACGCAGGTCCGCCTCGACCTGCGGTGCAATGAAATCATACCAGCGGCGCTGCCCGACCATCGGCTCTTCATTGATGTCCAGAAAGCGCGCCTTCATATCCAGCGCCTGCAAATCGGGCCGGATAGCCGCCAATGCCTGTTGATGCGTTTCGGTCTCATTCACCGAATCTACCACCAACATCACCTCGCGCGAGGCCGCACGAGTCATCTGTGCGGTGACATCCTCAAGGTGCTTTTGCAGGAACGCGACACCCACTACCAATAGCAGGACGACCACTGGCAGAACCAGTATCAGCGCAGCACGGGCATAGAGGCTGCGCGGCATATAGGGTTTGAGCCATTGCGCGGACATGCGCTAAACCTAACGAGCTGTTACGACAAGAGAAAGAGCACAGAATGCAGGCCCCTGACGATTTCAACCCACCCGCCGGTCCAGCCGTTGAACTGCAGCCGGGCTTGCGCCGCATTCTGGCCCCGAATCCGTCCCCCATGACCTATCGCGGAACCAATACCTACCTGCTGGGAACCGGCGATCTAGCTGTGATTGACCCCGGGCCATTGAGCGAAGCGCATCTGGAGGCGATTCTGGACGCCGTACAGCCCGGCCAGCGCATCAGCCATATCATCGTCACCCACAGCCATCTGGACCACTCTCCGCTGGCGCGCCCACTGGCCGAGCGAACCGGCGCGCCTGTTCTGGCCTTTGGCGGCCCCGAGGCCGGGCGCAGCACGGTGATGACCGAACTGGCGCAAGGCGGGTTGGCGGGCGGCGGCGAAGGCATCGACACCGGTTTCCGCCCGGATGTCGAACTGCCCGACGGCGCGCAGATCACCGGTGATGGCTGGCAACTTGAGGTGATTCATACCCCTGGGCATCTGGGAAACCACATCGCTTTGGGCTGGGGCGATGTCTGTTTCACCGGCGATCACGTCATGGGATGGGCCAGTTCACTGGTTTCGCCCCCGGACGGGGACCTGACGGATTTCATGACCGCCTGCCATCGCCTTCGGGCGCGCGACTGGACGGTGTTTCACTCTGGTCACGGCGCCCCGATTCCCGACCCTGCCGCGCGGCTGGACTGGCTGATCAATCACCGCCTGACGCGCGAGGCACAGATTCTGTCGGCCCTCGAATCCCAATCCGGTACGGCCCGGGACCTGGCCGAGCGCATCTATGTGGAAACTCCGACCGCGCTGTTGCCAGCCGCGGAAAAAAACGTTTTCGCGCATCTGATTGATCTGCTTGGAAAATCGATGGTTGCCACCGATGGAACCCTATCCGCCTCCGCCCGTTTTCACAGACAATCCTGAGTGCGCGAAACTTTTTTGGGAAAACGTCACATTCCCCTCTGGACGGCGAAAATCCGGGTTGTTATACGCCCCTCAGTTCCGGCGTAGCTCAGCGGTAGAGCAGTTGACTGTTAATCAATTGGTCGTAGGTTCGATCCCTACCGCCGGAGCCAAAAATCCCCCATTAGATACTCCGTTTCTTTGCGCTGAACACTTTTGCGTTGCGTGGGGATTGTTGAAGAAACAACCACTCAATCGACCTTCAGTGCAACACGCATTTTGGGTATGAGTTCACACTACTTAGCTGGCAGCATTCGTGTATTTTTCACGGTGGACCGTTTACTGAAAAAGTCTACTCGAACTCAGAAACCCACCCGAAGTTCTCACATTACGGCATTGATAACAAACGAATAATACGAATCAACTTCTCAGCTGGGATCTGAAGGGGTTCTACTTTGAATATGGCCATACGACCTACAAGTTCGGGCTTACTCAGGAATTCCTCAGCAACTTGCATTCGCGGGCGATCCCCGTAGTCGTCAAACAAAAGCGTTACTGGGCGTTTAATGTTGAATGCCGTAGCCAAAGCACACCCAACCCGGAAACGACCATCGACCAGAACTACGTCGGGGTGCTTGAACCCTTCGCTTTGCCAAATTGATAAAGGGTACCTTGGATACAGATCCGCCCTGTCACGGTTTACAGGAAAACCCCATTTTTTGGTTTGGCCGATATTTACCCATGAAATATTGACCTCAGTTCCTGTGTTGGGTGGATTTTCTTGGAACCAACGTCGCATTTTGCGCGCCCATCTCCGGTCACTTTCGACACTAAAGACAGTTTTTGCCTCCATCTCTGCGGCCACCACGGTTGAGCCGCCCGACCCGTATTCAAGAATGACAGAAGCCCCCTCGTAATGTTCGCGAAGGGCTTGTTGGGCATCTTCAGGCATCGTCAAAACAGGTTTTTCAAGTTCGGCTGTTTTCAATTCGTTCTCCAGAATTCCTTTGCGGTTTACACCTGACGCCAAAGCGCTAGCCGAATGGCAGGCCTTCGAATTTTTATACTGCAAATCATCCCACCACAATGAACGCAACTGGAGTATTATTCAGGTCTAGGCAGAGTGTTTGGCGCCAAGGCGGATACAGGCCCAACATAAAGCAGCCCAATGTCTTCTAGGGTGTTTAGTTGCTCCAGTACTCTATTCGACGCAGTCTCGAAGGTGATCTCGAACGTGGCTGCAAGGACGCAGATTTCCGACTGGGAAACTTTTCCTAAAAAATTTTGAGACCCACTCTGGACGCCGCAGAAACAGGTTGCTATACGGCGCGAACCGTTCCGGCGTAGCTCAGCGGTAGAGCAGTTGACTGTTAATCAATTGGTCGTAGGTTCGATCCCTACCGCCGGAGCCATATCCCCTTCTTTCAAAGTTCAGCCCGTCAAGGCGTTCTCGAAATCCGCGCGCAAATTTCGCTTCAGAACCTTGCCGGTGGCGTTCAATGGCAAGGCATCGACAAACACCACTTTATCCGGCACCTGCCAATTGGCGATCTTGCCGTCGTAGAACGCTAGAATCTCCTCTACGGTCGGTTCTTCCCCTTCAGCTTTGACCGCGACCAACAGGGGGCGTTCGTCCCATTTCGGATGCGGCACGCCAACCACGGCAGCCGTCGCCAGTTTGGGATGTGCGACGGCGATGTTTTCCAACTCAACCGAACTGATCCACTCACCCCCGGATTTGATGATGTCCTTCGAGCGGTCGCGGATGGTCATGTACCCATCGGGGTCCAGCGTGGCCACATCTCCGGTCGCGAACCAGCCATCCTGCAAAAGTTCTTGATCTTGCATCTGGAAATAGCTGTCCAGCACCCAGAACCCACGCACTAGCAGATCACCCTGCGTTTCGCCGTCATGCGGCAAGTCATTGCCGTCGTCGTCCACGATCTTCAGCTCAACGCCGTAACAGGGCCGCCCCTGGCTTTCCCGTAGCTTATGCTGCTTGTCCACTGGCAGGTTGAGGTGTTTGGCCAAGGGCTGGTTTGCGGTGCCCAGAGGGCTCATCTCGCTCATGCCCCAGGCGTGGACGGTATCTACGCCATAGGTTTCGCGGAAGGTTTCGATCATCGACGGCGGGCACGCGGCCCCACCGATGACCGTGCGTTCAAGGCTGGCCAGCGTGGTGCCGGACTGCGCCGCATAGGCCAACAGCCCCTGCCAGATTGTCGGCACTCCCAAGGCCAGGGTAACGCCATATGTATCGATCAGCTTCACCAAGGCCTCACCATGCAGGTCCGGCCCCGGCAGCACCAAGCGTGAGCCCGACATGGCGCAGGCATAGGGCGACCCCCAAGCATTCACATGGAACATCGGGACCACGGGCATGACCACATCCATTGCCGAGAACCCGATCACATCGCGGGTATTCGACCCAAAACTGTGCAGCACGGTCGAGCGATGCGAATACAGTACCCCCTTGGGGTTCCCGGTCGTGCCGGATGTGTAACACAGGCTGGACGCAGTGTTTTCGTTGAAGCTGGGCCATTCGAACCCCGCATCACCGGTTTCGATCAGCTCGTCATAGAACTGAACGCCGGGGATCTGGGCAACCGCGTCTTCATTCCGGGGCTCCATCAGTACAAAGTATTGAACCTCTGTCAGATGCTCCTGCAACGCGGCCACCAGCGGGATAAAGGTCGCATCAAAGAACAGCACCCGATCCTGCGCGTGATTGATGATATAGGTCAGTTGCTCGGGGAACAGGCGCGGATTGACCGTGTGGCAGACGAACCCTGCGCCAGACGTCGCAAAATAGATTTCAAGGTGCCGCCGGTTATTCCAGGCCATGGTCCCGATCCGGGCCTGCGGCTCCAACCCCAGTTTAGTCAGCGCCGAGGCCAGTCTCCGCGCGTTGACCGCAACTTCTGCCCAATTTGTCTCGGTCACCGAGCCGTCGGTTTCAACCGAATAAATCTCGGTTTGACCATGATATTTGTCGGCGTGATTAATCAGCGACGAGATCAGCAATGGCTGCGTCATCATCTGTCCCAGCATGGGCGTCCTCCCTTTGGTGGCCCCGCTTCCGTGTGGCGGCACCAATTATTGCCTCTCCCTGTTTTTATGACTGTCCGGGTTGTTGAGGCTTTTGCTTGGGGGAAATCCTGCCAATCATTTAATTTTCTGACAATAAAAGAATGCGGCCTGCCATTACGGCAGGCCGTGGGATTACCCGGACCTAATCCCGGTGGCGCATCGCATAGGCGACCAAGGCAGCGGTCGAGCCATCCTTGCCCTCCGCACTTTCCTCACCATCCACAATCGGGCCAAGCGAGGTCGCCAGTTCCTTACCGAGTTCCACACCCCACTGGTCAAAGGAATTGATCCCCAGCAACACTCCTTCGACAAACACGCGGTGTTCATAAAGGGCAATGATCTGGCCCAGCACAAACGGCGTTAGCTTCGGGTAGATCAGGGTCGAAGACGGTCTGTTGCCCGAGAACACGCGGTGGCGGGCCTGACGCTCCAGCTCATCGCCTTGTAAACCCTTTTCGGCCATGCGCTGCCGAGCCTCGTCCAGCGAGCGGCCGCGCATCAGCGCCTCGGACTGGGCAAGACAATTGGCCAGCAGCAGGCGGTGGTGGTGGGCCAGTTCGGGCTCGTGCCCTTCGGCGGCGACCATGAACTCGCAGGGGATCACGTCGGTGCCCTGATGGATCAACTGGTAAAATGCGTGCTGGCCATTGGTGCCGGGCTCGCCCCAGACCACCGGACCAGAGGGCATGGTCAGCGAGCTACCATCCATGGCGACGGATTTGCCGTTCGATTCCATCTCAAGCTGTTGAAAATAGGCCGGCAGGCGCAACAGGCGTTGGTCATAGGGCAGAACCGCGCGGCTGGTATGGCCCAGAATTTGTCGGTGCCAGATGCCAACCAACGCCAGCATCACCGGCATGTTCTCAGCCCAGTGCGCGGCTCGGAAATGTGCGTCCATCGCCTGCCCACCGCGCAGGAAGGCGTCAAAAGCGTTGGAACCCACGGCGATCATAACGGGCAGACCCACGGGCCCCCAAACCGAGTAACGCCCGCCGACCCAATCGGCAAAGCCGAACACATGGTTTTCGGGGATTCCGAAGGCTTCGGTCTTGTCCACGGCGCTGGACACGGCGGCGAATTGTTTGGTCGGATCACCGCCGCCGTCCACCATCCAGGCCCGCGCAGTGCGCGCGTTGGTCATGGTTTCGATGGTGGTGAATGTCTTGGACGCCACGATCACCAGCGTCCGCGTCGGATCAAGCTGGCGCAGCGTATCGGCGATATGGGCGCCGTCCACATTGGACACATAGTGCAGCCGCGGGCCGTCGTGATACGGGGCCAGCGCATGGGTTGCCATCACCGGCCCCAGATCGGAACCGCCAATGCCGATATTTACCACATCGGTAAAGTTGCCCCCTGCCCCGGTAATCGCACCGCCGCGCACCTCTTCGGCAAAGACACGCATCCGCTGCAACGTGTCCAGCACGTCCGGCATCACGTCCAGACCGTCAACCTCGACCGGGCCGCCATCCAGATTGCGCAGCGCCGTGTGCAGCACAGCCCGCCCTTCCGTTTCGTTGATCTTTTCACCCGAGAACATCGCCTCGCGCCGTTCGACCAGTCCGGCCGCATCGCAAAGCTGGATCAGAGCGTCCCGGATATCCGCGTCAATCTGGGTTTTCGAGTAGTCAAACAGCAGATCGCCGGTCGAGGCCGAAAAAGCCCCGGCCCGGTTCGAATCGTTGCCAAACAGACCTAGGATGGTCTGATCTTTATGTTCGTCGGCCAGGGTGGAAAGTTTGTCCAATTGCATCGCGCCTACTCCGCCCAGTGAACCGTCATACCACCGAGCACCGCCGCAATGGGCGCTTCTTCCGGCGGCAGGGACATGGCTTGTTCCAGCGCGTCCCGCTTGGCCGCGCCAAAAATGATAAGATGTTTCGACAAGGCGCCATCCAGCACCGGAGCAGTCAGCGTGATCCGCGGTTCAGGCTGCACGTCAGTCCGCGCCACGGCCAGCGGGCGCGCATGGCTGTCCAACGCGGCCTCAAGCCCATCCATGCCCGGGAACAGAGACGCGGTGTGCATGTCCTCGCCCATCCCCAACACGACAACCGACAAGGGGCGGATCGGCGTTATCAGGCTTTCAAGTTCGGGCAGCACGTCCTCGGGTTCTTCGCCGGGAACATAAAGGGGGATGTACTGCGCCGCCGCGGCGCGGTTGGTCAGCAACCGTTCACGGATCAGACGTTCGTTCGAACGCTCATGGTCGCCCGGCACACAGCGTTCATCCGTGGGCAGAACCCGCACCCGGTCCCATTCCAGATTGGCCGCGCACAAGACGTCGAAAACCGGGCCGGGTGTGGTGCCTCCCGGAACCGCCATCGAGACCACGTCATGATGCAGCAAGGCCGATTCCAGCTCGCCCGCCAACTCATTTGCAACGTCGATGGCCAGCATATCCCTGTCGGCGTATTCTTGTAGTTTCATGGGTTTATCCCTTGCCAGCGGCGACCGTCTCGTTTCATCAGCAGCTCGGCGTCGCCCGGGCCTGTGCTGCCGCTTTCATAAGGTTTGGGGACATCCCCACGCGCCTGCCAGCCCGCGATGATCGGGTCGGTCCAAGCCCATGCGGCCTCGACCTCGTCCCCGCGCATAAACAGGGTCTGGTTGCCGCGGATCACGTCCATCACCAGACGTTCATAAGCGTCCGGCGGGTCTTGATTTTCCGGCCCCAGCGCCTCGGCAAAACTCATGTCCAATGGCACGTCCACCAGGCGCATACCACCCGGACCCGGCTCTTTGATCGTCACCTTCAGCGTGATGCCCTCGTTCGGTTGCAGCCTGATCGACAGCACGTTGGCATGTCGCCCGGCATCCGCGCCAAAGATCGAATGCGGCGCGTCCTTGAACATCACGTTGATCACCGAGGACCGTGCCACCAAACGCTTGCCCGTGCGCAGATAGAACGGCGTACCCGCCCACCGCCAGTTGCTGACATGCGTCTTGAGCGCCACATAGCTTTCAGTCGTCGAGCGCGGATTGCCCACGACCTCGCGATAACTGGGGCCGTCACCTTCAAATTGACCGCGCACGATATGATGCGGCTCAACCGAGTCCAACGCACGGATCACTTTCAGCTTTTCGTCGCGTACCGCGTCCGGGTCGAACTTGGCGGGAGGCTCCATCGCGATCAGACAAAGCAACTGCATCAGGTGGTTCTGCACCATGTCGCGCATGGCACCCGCACGATCATAGTAGTCTTCGCGCCCGTCGATACCAACGGATTCGGCCACCGTAATCTGAATGTGATCGACATACTGGCTGTTCCACAACGGCTCGAACAGCATGTTGCCGAACCGCACGGCCATCAGGTTCTGGACGGTTTCCTTGCCCAGGTAATGATCGATCCGGTAAATCTGCCCTTCGGTAAAATGCCTGGCCAGCGTTGCATTCAATGCCCGGGCGCTTTCCAGATCGTGACCGAATGGTTTTTCCACGACAATTCGTGTCTGCTTGGTCGCCAGTTTGTGCGACTTGATGCTTTCCGCCAAAGGACCAAACAGCCGCGGACCGACCGAGAAATAGAATGCCCGCACCCGATCGACGGTCAGCTTTTCTGCCAGCAGGTCCCATCCCTCGTCCGACAGCGCATCCAACGGTACATAGTCGACCCGCTGAAGGAAGCTGCTCAGCGCATCGGCGTCCTGACACTGCTTGGCCGCGTAGGTGCGCAACGATTCGGCGACAATGTCCCGGAACGCATCCCGGTCGTAAACCGCGCGGGCGGCACCGATGATCTGCACGTCGTCGGGCCATTGGCCCGAACAGAACCTTCGAAACAGCGCCGGAAGGATCTTGCGCTGCGCAAGATCGCCGGTACTGCCGAAAATGACCAGATCGAACGGGTCAACAGGGATGACACGAGAAACCATGTGTTTTCCCTACCTTACCCCTGCGGTCATGTCTAATGTTAGCGCCATCATTTTTTGATTTTTTCCGATCATCAAAACTCTGTCAGGTCCGGCCTGCTGCCCTTAACTAACCTGTGTCGAAGCGCTAAGTCAGCACTGAGACACCAAAGAACCGGATACCGGAATGAAAGACAACGCCTCTCAAAGCGCCAATATCGGCAAGTTTCAGAACAAATTGGTGACAGCAGACGGGCAAACGCGGGCCTCGGTGCCGCTCAGCAACCCCGAGACGCTTTGGTTCAACACCGGAACCTTGTGCAACATCGAGTGCCTCAACTGCTATATCGAAAGCAGCCCGACCAATGACGCGCTCGTCTATATCACCGCTGATGAGGTGCGGGATTATCTGGATCAGATCAAAGACCGTAACTGGCCTGTGCGTGAGATCGGGTTCACTGGCGGTGAGCCCTTTATGAACCCTCAGATGATCGACATGACCCGCGCCTGTCTTGAGCGCGGGTACGAGGTATTGATCCTGACGAATGCGATGCAGCCGATGATGCGCCGCAAGGTGCAAGACGGTCTGGTGGAGCTGCAACGTGACTTTGGAGACAAGCTGACGCTGCGGATTTCCGTCGATCACTACCGACCCGAATTGCATGACGAAGAGCGCGGCAAAGGCAGTTTCGCCAAGACCCTGACTGGGATGGAATGGCTGCGCGACCACGGGTTCAACATGGCGGTTGCCGGACGCACAGTTTGGGGCGACACCGACTCCGAAAGCCGCGCCGGATACGCCGCCTTTTTTGCGAAACATGGTTTCGAGATCGACGCACAAAATCCCGGCCAGACCGTTCTGTTCCCCGAGATGGATAAAACTGTCGAAGTCCCCGAAATCACCACCGCCTGCTGGGGCATCCTGAACAAATCGCCTGACGCCGTGATGTGCGCCAGTGCTCGCATGGTCGTGAAACGCAAGGGCGCGGACCGTCCGGCGGTTCTGGCCTGCACCCTGCTGCCTTATGCGCCTGAATTCGAGATGGGGCACACCCTGGCCGAAGCCGAAGCGGACGTGCACCTGAACCATCCGCATTGCGCGAAATTCTGTGTATTGGGTGGGGCCAGTTGCTCGGGCTGATCAGTTCAGTTCGGGGGATTTCCAGAACTTCGTGCCGGACGCCCCGGCCGAGACCCGCCAGCCCTTCTTGCCCAGCACAAAGAACGACCGGCCATCGGTGAACCGCACGGTTTCTGCGGTGCTGTCTTCCCCATACATCGCCCCGGTTTCTGCGGTCGCGTCATAGCCATGTTCGATGAACTTCTGCAGATCAGCGGCGGTTTCGAACAGGATCACGAATTTGGTTTCGAACCCGCCGATACCCACGGCCGCGCCAACGCCGCCCGTTCCCATGTTCATATAGGTGTGCTGACCGGTATCCTTTGACACCGCCACCCCGCGCCCGTACCCGGCCGAGACCGGAAACACCGTAACCTTGCGCGAGTCGAACACCGCATAGCCTGCACTGATGCCAAAGAGTTCGTCCGCCTCGGGGTTTTCCGCCAGCAGCTGGGTCAGAACCTCGCTGGCCATGAGGTCCAGCTTGGCGCGGGTCTCTTCCGGCGTGGCCTCATTCGTTACCAGATTGGCGGTCGAGTCGACGGTGTCGCCCACGGCTTGTGCGCCTTTTTCCACGGTGTCACCCACGGCTTCGGCTCCGCGCCCGATGGCGTCGGCCGTGTTTTCCGCACCTTTCTTGATTTTATCCAGAACGCCCTCGGCGATGGCAGGTGCGCCGATCAACAAGGCGGCAGCAAGAAACAACACTCGGGACATAAAGCGATTCCGTATGTGACCAATGAACTGGTCGACACCTTAACCCAAGCATTAAAAAAATAATGCGTCTCAATCGTTACCGGCCGAAAAAAGTGGCCTGATACTCAATTTACTCTGAATTCACCCACGACATTGCGCCATTCTCCGGGCGCGATCATCTTGCGGTGCGTGAACCGGACCGAATGCAGCGGACCTTCGATCTCACGCTGCCAGAACTCGACAAATTTAAAGAGCTTCGGATGGTCCGGCGCCAGATCGTAATCCTGCCAGATGAACGTGTTCAGAACGTGAATGTAGTCAGGCATGTGGTAGAAGAATTCCGCCGTTGTCAGCCCGTACCCCTTGAGCATCAATTCGGTTTCGCTTTGCTCCATGCAGACCTCCAGTTTTGTTGCAAGGTCTATTCATGATAGCATGAACCCCCCCTAATCCTTAGTTAACAATATGTTACTCTGGTGTTGCCGGGGTTTTTCGCAGGCAAAAGGGTTGCTTGCTTGCACCTTATGTGCCGGGTCTGATAAGGTACATCCACAAGATATAGACCCAGAACAATACACGGGCAGTTTACGTGAGCGATACGCCAGAAACCCCAGAAAACATGGATGAAACCCCGCCCGAGCGCCCCGTATACGACGGCCCGACGGTGTCCATCGAATCCGAGATGCGCACGTCCTATCTGGACTATGCGATGTCGGTCATCGTCTCGCGCGCGATCCCCGATCTGCGCGATGGCCTGAAACCGGTGCACCGGCGCATCCTGTATGCAATGCACGAAACCGGGAACACGCATGACAAGGCGTACCGCAAGTCGGCCCGTCCGGTCGGTGACGTGATGGGTAAGTACCACCCGCATGGTGATAGTGCGATCTATGACGCGCTGGTGCGGATGGCACAGGATTTTTCGATGTCGCTGCCGCTACTGGATGGTCAGGGCAACTTTGGCTCGATGGACGGCGATAACCCGGCGGCCATGCGTTATACCGAAGTTCGGATGGACAAGCCTGCCGCGTCCCTGCTGGCCGATATTGAAAAAGAGACGGTCGATTTTCAGGACAACTATGACGGCAAGGACCGGGAACCGACCGTCCTGCCAGCCCGTTTCCCGAACATGCTGGTCAATGGTGCCGGTGGTATCGCCGTGGGTATGGCGACGAACATCCCGCCGCATAACCTGGGCGAAGTGGTTGACGCAACGCTGGCGCTGATCGACGACCCGGACCTGACATCCGAGCAATTGATCGAATACGTCCCAGGCCCCGATTTTCCGACCGGCGGCGTGATGCTGGGCCGGTCTGGTGCGCGCAAAGCCTATCTGGAAGGTCGTGGCAGCGTTATCATCCGCGCCAAGACCCGCGTGGAAGAGATCCGCAGGGACCGCTACGCAATCGTTGTGGATGAGATCCCCTATCAGGTGAACAAGGCCGCGATGATCGAAAAGATTGCCGAGGCCGTGCGTGAAAAGCGCATCGAAGGCGTGGCCCACGTTCAGGACGAATCCGACCGCAACGGCGTGCGGGTTGTGGTCGAGCTGAAGCGGGACGCGACGCCCGAGGTGGTGCTGAACCAACTCTATCGTTTCTCCCCGATGCAGACGTCCTTTGGCTGCAACATGCTGGCCCTGAATGGGGGTCGGCCCGAGCAACTGACCCTGCGCCGATTCCTGACCTCGTTCATCGACTTCCGCGAAGATGTTGTCGCGCGTCGCACCGCATATGACCTGCGCAAAGCACGCGAGCGCAGCCACATCCTGTGTGGTCTGGCCGTGGCTGTTTCAAACGTGGATGAAGTGGTTGCGACCATCCGCTCGTCCGCCGACGCCGCCGAAGCGCGTGAGAAGCTGATGACCCGCCGCTGGCCCGCAGCCGAAATCGAAGGCTATCTGCGCCTGATCGACGATCCCCTGTCCAAGATGAACGACGATGGCACCTATAACCTGACCGAGGTTCAGGCCCGCGCCATCCTCGAATTGCGGCTGCAGCGCCTGACCCAACTGGGTGTCAAAGAGGTCACAGACGAGCTGGAAGAATTGGCTGCCAAGATCAAGGAATACCTCGATATTCTGTCCTCGCGCGAGCGCATCATGTCGATCATCGGTGATGAGTTGCGCAGCGTACGTGAGCAGTTCGCCGTTCCGCGCCGCACCGAAATCGTCGACTGGTCCGGTGACATGGAAGACGAGGATCTGATCGAACGCGAGGACATGGTTGTGACGGTCACTTCGGGTGGTTACATCAAGCGGACCCCGCTGGCTGATTTCCGTGCGCAGAAACGCGGTGGTAAGGGCCTGTCGGGGATGCAGACTAAGGAAGAGGACGTTGTCACTAACCTCTTCGTGGCGAACACGCACACCCAGTTGCTGTTCTTTACCACCGAAGGCATGGTCTACAAGCTCAAGACCTGGCGCCTGCCGCAGTCCAGCCGGACCGGCAAGGGCAAGGCAATCGTCAACATCCTGCCGATCCCGACCGGCGTTTCCATCGCGGCGATCATGCCGGTGGATGTCCCGGATGAAGAGTGGGAGAACTTGCAAATCGTCTTCGCCACCAGCGCGGGCGACGTGCGACGCAACCGTCTGTCGGACTTCACCAATGTCCGCCGCAACGGCAAGATCGCGATGAAGCTGCCCGAGGGTGTGGAGCTGGTGAATGCCCGCATTTGCTCGGAAGACGAAGACGTGATGCTGGTCACCAATTCAGGTCGCGCGATCCGTTTCCGGACCACCGATGTGCGTGTGTTCAACTCGCGCGAATCCACCGGTGTACGCGGCATCAAGCTGACCAACGGGGACCGTGTTGTTTCGATGTCGGTGATCCGTCATTTCGAAGCTGAAGCGGATGAGCGGGCAGCCTACCTCAAGATGCGCCGCGCAGTGGCAGGCATCGCGGATGACGGCGAAACGGATGAGGATGAAGTCGCACCCGGAGCAATCTCGCAAGAGCGCTATGCCGAAATGTCGGCCGCCGAAAACCTGATCCTGACGATCACCGCAGGAGGTGCAGGCAAGCTGAGCTCCAGCCACGACTACCCCGTTCGCGGACGTGGTGGCATGGGTGTTGCGGCGATGGACAAGGCAATGCGCGGCGGTGAACTGGTGGCCTCGTTCCCGGTTGAGATCGACGACCAGATCATGCTGGCCACATCCAAAGGCCAGTCGATCAGGGTGCCGGTCGATGGCATTTCCTTCCGATCCCGCAGCGCGGGTGGCGTGAAGGTGTTCAACACCGGCAAGGGCGAAGAGGTCGTCAGCGTCGCCTGGATCGCCGATCAAGGGGACGATGAGGCAGACGCCTAATTTTAATAAAGATGAGCGGCACAAAAGCCGCTCATTTTCTTTTCGGAAAGCAAAATGAAGCACCTCTTTCTTCCCATCACTGCTATTTCTGCCTTGGCCGCGCAACCTGTACACGCAGATGAGTTGCTCGGGTCAGCTTTAATAGAAGAAATCAGTGGTCAGCATTTTGACTGCATGATGGGGGAGACGCCTCTGGAATGGATCGTTTCGGACGTGACGCTGGACGCCACGTCCGTTCCTTATTCCGCTATCGTGCGGGGTAAGACAGTAGAGGCTGAATATAGCATAAGCGTCGAAGGTCGCCTCACCTCGGACGGATATGGCGATGAACGTCGGGTCGAAAAAAATGCCGATGGATCGCTGAGCGTTGCGCGTTCCGACGGACGTGTCATGAAATGCACAGCACGCTAAAGCGCAGCGCGCGTTCAGCCGATACCGACTTTTCGATCACTAAGCGGGGTAGCCGAGGCCACCCAAGTCATTTCAGACCGTACAGCACCCCAAACTTCTCTTCTAAATAGCTGAGCAGAGGCTCCGGCCCCGGCTCCATTCCGCTGGCGCGCTGAATGGTGTCGCGCGGGGCGTACAGGCCTCCGTGACGCTGCAGGTTTTCCCGCAACCAGCCGGTTGCACCGGATGTATCGCCTTTGGCCAGTTGCGTATTCAGATCCGGTACCGCTACCCGCAGCGCCTCATAGAGGCAGCCTGCATAGACATTGCCCAGCGAATAGGTCGGGAAGTACCCAAACAGCCCAACTGACCAATGCACGTCCTGCAAGCACCCGTTCGAGGGCTTGTCGACCGCATAGCCGAAATCGGCCTTGAACCTGTCGTTCCACGCGGCCTCCAGATCGCTGACCTGCAGGTCTCCGGCCATCAGGGCACGCTCCAGATCAAAGCGCAGCATGATGTGCAGGTTGTACTGCACCTCATCGGCCTCGGTACGGATATAGCCGTTATGGACGCCATTGACCGTGGCATAGAAGGCATCGGCATCCGCAATTCCGAAATCGCCGAACGTCTCGACCATCTGGCTGTAGAGCCAGCCGGTGAAAGCGCGCGAGCGGCCCAGCTGGTTTTCGTAAATCCGGCTTTGGCTTTCATGCACACCCATCGACACGCCCTGCCCCAGTGGCGTCAGCAGAAAACCTGGGGCGATGCCCTGTTCATAGGCGGCGTGGCCGACCTCGTGAATGGTCGAATAGAAGCAGTTGAACGGGTCGGTCTCACTGGTGCGGGTGGTGATCCGAACGTCCAACCCGCTGCCCGAACTGAACGGGTGCACCGCCTTGTCGACGCGGCCGGTGTTCAGGTCATAGCCGAAGGTGGTCGCCAGTTTCTGCGACAGGCGCATCTGCGCCAGCTCGTCGAATTTTCCGGTCAGGGCTTGCGGCGCAGGTTTGTCCAGAACAGCAGCACGAAGGGCCACCAGACGTGGGCGCATCTGGTCAAAAATCTCGGCAATCTGTGCGCCTGTCGTATAGGGTTCATAATCCTCGACCATGGCGTCATAGACATTGCCGCCCTGCGCCAGAGCCGCACCCTCTTCGCGTTTCAGCGCGACGACTTCTTGCAGCACAGGCAGGAACGCCGCCACATCTTCGTCAGCGCGAGCCTTCGCCCATGTGCCTTGCGCGGCAGAGGTCACACGCGCGATGGCTTTCGCCAGATCGGCGGGCACTTTGACCGTGCGTTCATAAGATCGGCGAATGTCACGCAGTTGCGCGCGGGCCACGTCGTCCTGCGGATCGGCCTGCTCCAGCCACTCGGCCACGCGCGGGTCCGAGCGGCGGGCGTGCAGCACTGCCTCGATCGCGGCCATCTCTTCGGCGCGCTGCGGGGCGGCGCCGCGCGGCATCACTGTTTCCTGATCCCAGCCCAGCCGCCCGGCAATCTGCCCGAGGGCCGAGGTTTCGCGCTGAAAGGCCATCAGGTCGTCATAGGCGGTCATTTGGGTCAGGCTCCGCGAATTGAAGTGGCGATGGGGTAAGCGGTCAGGAACCGCGCGCGCAGGATCAGGGTCCAGACAACAACGGCCATGAACTGATGGAAGATGGCAAGCTGCCACGGGGCAGCGTAGACCACGGTCAGGATACCGATGACCACCTGCAGCGACAACGCCGCAAAAGCCGCGTTGAAGGCAAAGCGCGTCTGCGGGTGCGCACTGGTGCTGCCGCGTCGCCAGACGATGATGGCGAAGACAAATAGCAGGTACCCCGCACAGCGGTGGATGAACTGCACCAGACCCGGACTTTCAAAGAAGTTGCGCCACATCGGTTCCAGCATCGCCGCGTCAGGCGGCAACAGCTGCCCGCCGATCAACGGCCAGTCGGTGTAAGACCGACCCGCGTCGATCCCGGCGACCAACGCACCGATCAAGATTTGCAGGAACGCAAAGTGCATCAGGCCGGTCGACAGCGAGAACAATTTTACCTCTTTCGCGCGGCGGGCCTGCATCAGGTCACGCTCTTCGCGACCCAGTTCAAAGATATACCAGGCGAGGAAACCAAGGATCACGAAGGCCAGGCCCAGGTGCACCGCGAGGCGATAGCTGGCGACGGCGATCATGCCCTCGCCCTGCGTCACGCCCGAGGCCACCATCCACCAGCCGACAGCACCTTGGATGCCGCCCAAAACCCCAGGGATCAGCAGCTTGCCGGTCCACCCGGTTGGGATTTTACGTGCGACGAGGAAGCCGAAGAACCCAAGCGCCCAGACCAGACCGATCACGCGGCCCAGTTGGCGGTGGCCCCATTCCCACCAGTAGATGAATTGGAAATCACTCAGTTCCATCCACTGGTTCTGGATGCGCCATTGGTCGATCTCTTTGTACTTGTCGAATTCGGCCTGCCAGTCGGCCTCGGTCATAGGCGGGATGGCCCCTGTGATCGGACGCCATTCAGTGATCGACAACCCACTATCCGTCAGGCGTGTGAGGCCTCCAACAGCGATCATAACAACGACCAGCGCAAACAGGATCATCAGCCAGACGCGGATCGCACCGCGTGCGCCGCCGCGGCCCCGGTCGATCATGCCAGGCTGCACCGCCTGTTGTTTCTCGGTGTCCGAGACCTCTTCGAAGATGCTGCGCTTACCGCTCATGCCGTCCTCATGTCCTGATTTTCGTCGCAAGCTAGGGCCTGAGTGGAGATAGGTCCAGCCTCAGCCCTTGTCCTTCCAGCGGACCATCTGCCGCATGATCCCGTGCAGCATCTGCACATCCGCCCGCGTCATCCGCATCCGCGACCACAGATTGCGCAGATTGGTCTTCATGCCTTCGGCCTTTTCAGGAGGATAGAAGAACCCGGCCTCGTCCAGCCGGTCTTCATAATGTTCGACGAGCTTTTCGACCTCGATCCCCGTGGCCCAGTCGCCCTTGCCCAGATCGGTGGCCTCATGCACCACATCCCCGGTCTGGCGCATCCATTCATAGGCGGTCAGCAAAACGCACTGCCCAAGGTTCAGCGAGGCGTATTCCGGGTTCACCGGCACCGAGATGATTGCATTGGCCTTGGCGATATCCTCATTCTCCAACCCTGCGCGTTCGGGTCCGAACAGCACCGAGACCTTCTCACCCGCCGCCACCTTTTCAGCCGCGATCTGCATGGCGCGTTCCGGGCTGTAGACCGGTTTGGTCAACCCGCGTTGCCGCGCCGTGGTGGCAAAAACAAAGGTACTGTCGGACAGTGCCCCGGCCAGATCGTCGAACAGCTGCGCCTCATCCAGCAGCCGCCCCGCGCCGCTGGACATCGCCACGGCCTTGGGGTTCGGCCATCCGTCACGCGGGGCCACGATCCGCATCCGGTCCAGACCGAAATTCCACATCGCCCGCGCGGCGGCACCGATGTTTTCACCCATCTGCGGGCGCACAAGCACAAAGGAGGGCTGAGATTTGTCGCTGGGCATGGCTGTCTCCGGAAAACTTCGGGATGCTGTAATGGTCGTACCCCAACAGGGCAAGGCGCTGAGGCGGCAATTTACCCCCCGAATGCCATAAAAGTTTGCTTCCCCGGCGCAATCCGCTAAACCGCGCCAAAGACTGAAAGCGAAGGACGCGCCAATGGACACCCCCGAGCAGCCGCAGATTTACCTGATCACCCCGCCCACGATTACCCTGAGCACGTTCCCCGACCAGCTTGGCCGGGTGCTGGACAGTGCCGATATCGCATGTATCCGGCTGGCGCTGGCGGGCAGTGACGAGGACACCATCGCGCGCGCAGCCGATGCCTGCCGCGAGGTGGCTCATGCGCGGGACGTGGCCATCGTGATCTCGAACCACGTTCTGTTGGCGCAACGTCTGGGTCTGGACGGGGTGCATCTGGATGACGCAGCCCGTTCGGTTCGGGCAGCACGCAAGGAACTGGGAGCCGACGCCATCGTCGGCAGTTTCTGCGGCGCATCCAGCCATGATGGCATGACCGCTGGTGAATCGGGCGCGGATTACGTCGCCTTCGGCCCGGTCGGTGCGTCGGCCCTGGGCGATGGCACTATCGCGGAAAAAGACCTGTTCCAGTGGTGGTCCGAGATGATCGAGGTTCCGGTCGTTGCCGAAGGTGGTCTGACCCCTGACCTGATCCGCGACCTGGCCCCTCATACCGATTTCTTTGGAATTGGCGATGAAATCTGGTCGCAAGAAGACCCGGTTGCCGCGCTGAAGACCCTCACTGACGCGATGTGAGCGTTAACCCTTGCGCCCACCCCGGGGCTGCGGCATGAGTTCGTCATGACTCAGAACAGCGAAATCCTATGTATCGGCTCGGTCCTTTGGGACGTGATCGGGCGCTCGGCCAGCGCCATGCGGCAAGGTTCCGACGTGCCGGGGCGGATTACCCGCCTGCCCGGCGGTGTCGCCATGAATATCGCCATGACTTTGGTCCGGTTCGGCATGACCCCAACCCTGCTGACCGCCATTGGCCGCGACCCCGAGGGCGACGAGTTGGTGAATGCCTGTGCCCGTTTGGGCATGGTCACGGAGCACATCTACCGCTCTCAGGATTTGCCGACCGACCGCTATATGGCCGTCGAAGGCGCCAACGGTCTGATCGCCGCGATTGCGGATGCCCATTCGCTTGAGGCTGCAGGGGCCAAAATCCTGCGCCCCCTGATGCACGGGCCGTTGGGCTATGAGAATGCGCCGTTTGAGGGGCCCATCGCGCTTGACGGCAACCTGACGCTGACCCTGCTGGAAGAAATCGCACAAAGCCCTGCCTTTGCACGGGCGGATATGCGCGTGGCTCCAGCCTCGCCCGGCAAGGCAGAGCGCCTGCTGCCCTTCCTGAAACACGCCCGCGCAACGCTTTACGTGAACCTCGAAGAGGCTGGCATCCTGTGCCAGCGCGAATTCACCGATTCCGAATCCGCTGCCAAAGGTCTGCTGGACCGTGGCGCGCTGCGGGTGCTGGTCACGGATGGCGGTAACTCGGCCACCGTCGGCAGCGCCGATGAAATTCTGACCCAAACACCCCCGTCCGTTCTGGTCACCCGCGTGACCGGTGCAGGTGACACCTTTATGGCGGCGCACATTGCGTCCGAATCTGGCGGTGCCTCAAGCGACGAGGCCCTGTCCCGCGCTCTGCACGCCGCAGCAACTTACGTTTCCGGAGAAACCCCACTGTGATCGACATCCACTATTCCGCCGAGGTCCGCGCCGCCAAAGACGCAGGCCAACCCATCGTCGCGCTGGAAAGCACCATTATCACCCACGGGATGCCCTACCCTCAGAACATTGAGGTTGCGGCGCAAGTCGAACAGGACATTCGCGATGCGGGCGCAGTTCCGGCCACGATCGCAGTGATCGACGGTAAGCTGCATGTCGGTCTGGAATCCGATCAGTTGCAGGCACTGGGTCAGGCGCAAGGCGTGGCCAAGCTCTCGCGCGCGGACATGGCCGCCTGCATCGCCACCGGCGGCACCGGAGCCACAACAGTCGCCGCCACCATGATCGCCGCGCATTTCGCCGGGATCGAGGTTTTTGCCACCGGCGGTATCGGCGGTGTGCATCAGGGAGCTGAAACCTCATTCGACATCTCAGCTGACCTGCACGAACTGGCACAAACACCGGTGACGGTTGTGGCTGCAGGTGCAAAAGCGATCCTTGATCTGGCCAAAACGCTGGAAGTTTTGGAAACGCTGGGCGTTCCCGTTATCGCGCATGGTCAGGACGAATTTCCCGCCTTCTGGTCGACTAAATCGCCCTACGCCGCACCCCTGCGCATGGACAGCGCCCAGGACATCGCCAAGGCCCACGCCACCCGCCGCGCGCTTGGCCTGCCCGGAGGCCAGCTGATCGCCAACCCGATCCCCGCCGCCGATCAGATCCCGGCCGAAGAGCTAGCCCCCATCATCGCTTCGGCCCAGGCTGACGCTGACACACACCGGATCACCGGCAAAGGCGTCACGCCCTACCTGCTGCAGCGTATTTACGAACAGACCGAGGGGCGCTCGCTGACCGCCAATATCGCGCTGGTGCGTAACAACGCGAAGCTGGCCGCGGGAATAGCGCGCGCGCTTGTTTAAAGGTCAGCGTGACATAAACCTATTGTACCAAGGCCCCGGACTGCTTAACTAATCCGGCGAACCACTCAGGACTGCAATGAACACGCCTTTTGACGAAGAACCACACCGCCGACCGGGCTTGTTTTCCCGGCTGCGTGCGTCTTTTCTGACGGGCATTGTCGTCATTGCTCCTGTATGGCTGACCATCTGGCTGATCTGGTCCGTAGTGGGATGGGTCGACAGCGCGGTCTTGCCGCTGATCCCCCAGCAGTTCCAGCCCGAAGAATACGTGGGCGTCAACCTGCGCGGCGTTGGCGTGGTCATATTCCTGATCTTCACCGTCCTCGTTGGCTGGATCGCCAAGGGTATCCTCGGTCGTTCGCTGATCCATTTCGCGGAAAGCCTTGTTGACCGGATGCCTGTGGTCCGTTCGGTCTATTCCGGGATCAAGCAGATATCGGAAACGGTATTTGCGCAGACCGAACGGTCGTTCGAAAAAGCATGCCTGATCCAGTACCCCCGCCGCGGCATCTGGGCGATTGGCTTCGTCTCGACCACCGCCAAGGGTGAGGTCAGCGATCGCGCGGAAACCGGTGGAGACCTGCTGAGCATTTTCGTCCCGACCACGCCCAACCCAACATCGGGATTTCTGCTGTTCTTTCCCGAAGAGGACGTGATTCTGCTGGATATGTCGATCGAAGAGGCCGCGAAGCTGGTGATTTCCGCCGGGCTTGTCTATCCGAACGAAAAAGACCCGACGCAGCCGCCGGAATAATCAGCCGAACATTTCGGGCAGGTTGACGGTGCTGCGTTCGCCCAGGTCGCCCTTGTGATCATTGATAAACCGATGAGCCGCCGCGCGACCGGCGACTTTCAATTTATGCAGGACTACCGGGTTCGGCACTGTCTTTGTCGCCACCGACAGATCGTTCATCAACTCGTCATCAGCGATCATGTGGACCAGAACGCGGCTCATCTCTCCGGCCTTCAACTTCCCTTCGGTCAGCAGACGTTGAACGAAACTGATCGCGCGCAGCTCGCGGAACAGGGATGAGTTAAAGCTGATCTCGTTGATCCGGTTCTGAATTTGCTGAGGCGTTTTCGGCACCTCGTCGCGTTCCAGCGGGTTGATGTTCACGATCACCACGTCATCGGGCAGATCGTTGTTGAACAGCGGGTAAAGGGCCGGGTTTCCGGTATAGCCGCCATCCCAATAGGCCTCGGTCCGGCCCGATTTGGGATCAAAAATCTCAACCGCCTGAAACAGCGTCGGCAAACAGGCCGATGCCAGAATGGCATCCGTCGAGATCTCATCCCCGGTGAACACCCGGATTTTGCCGCTGCGCACACAAGTGGCACAGACATGCAAACGCGGGCCTTCGTCGGCGCAAATCTCATCGAAGTTGAACCGGTCCACCACCGGCTCAAGCGGGTTGCGGTAAAACGGACCATAAGCATAGGGCGACACCAGCCGCGACCAGGCATCGCCAACCGAGAACGGCAAGGAATACTCCATCGCCTGCGCAATCTGCGCGGGTTCGATGGCCTGCATCCAGTTGGCAAGGCGCATGTCACCGACCGCGCCCATCCGCTCCCACAGCCCATTCAGATTGGCGCGCGCACCGTCGCGCCCATCCCGGACCATACCAGATTTGAAGGCCGCCCCGTTCAGCGCCCCGGCCGAGGTTCCGGTGATCGCCGCAACCTCGATATCTTCCTCATCCAACAGCCGGTCGAGAACACCCCAGGTGAACGCGCCATGCGCGCCACCGCCTTGCAAGGCCAGATTGATCCGTTTCAACTTGGGCCTCCTACATCAAAGGGCCGTCCAGCCACCATCCACCGAAATCGTTGTCCCGGTGATCTGCGCCGCTGCATCCGAGCACAGGAACACCGTGGTGCCGCCCAGCTGTTCAACCGTCGCAAACTCTTTCGAGGGCTGACGCTCCAGCAGGACGTTTTTCACTACGTCCTCGCGGCTCATATTGTATTCCTTCATCGTGTTCGGAATCTGCGCCTCGACCAACGGAGTCAAAACATAGCCCGGGCAGATCGCATTGCAGGTGATCGGCTCTTGCGCGGTTTCCAGTGCCACGGTCTTGGTCATCCCGACGACGCCATGTTTGGCCGCGATATACGCCGCCTTGTAGGGCGACGCCGTCAATCCATGGGCCGAAGCGATATTCACGATCCGCCCCCAACCGGCCGCACGCATCATCGGTAGCGCCGCCGCCATGGTGTGATAGGCCGAGTTCATGTTGATCGCGATGATCGCGTCCCACTTGTCGACCGGGAATTGATCGATCGGTGCGACGTGCTGAATGCCCGCGTTGTTCACCAGGATGTCGCAAGCCCCCGCCTTTTCGATCAGCGCACGGCATTCACCGCCAACGGACATGTCCGCCTTGATGTAGCGCGCCTTGGTGCCGGTCATTTGCGCAATCTCGGCAGCCAGTGCGTGATCTTCATCCCGGTCGGTGAACGAGTTCAGAACCACGTCGGCGCCGGCTTTCGCAAGCTCGCGCGCGACGCCCAAACCGATCCCCGAATTCGACCCCGTGATGATCGCTGTTTTTCCCGAAAGGTTCATGGGTTCTCTCCCTCAAAATCCGCTTTGTGCGCACAGTGCCATGCTGCATCTGCAAAGAAAACGGGGAAACATCCGGGTTCCGAAGTCACCGGGAAAATTGCCCAAAAAAAAACGCCCGCACGAAGCGGGCGTTAAGTTATTGAGGCAGGTTTCATACAGGCAAGAAACCTATCGAGCAGTGCATCCTTTATACGCAATTCTCCGCCTTCGTCCAAGCTAAAAGTTTGAAAATAAGAAAAATCATCGGTACGGTGAATCCCAACAAAATAAGGCCAGAGCAGGATTGTTTCCAAAATGCGCCCCGATTTTCTACGCCCCGTTCGTCCAGTGATTGCGGGAATCGCAACTGTTTTTGCCGCCACAATTGCCCATGCAGAATCGGCTCATGGCATAGCTATGTACGGAGACCCTGCCCTACCACCGGATTTTGTGTCTCTGCCCTACGCCAACCCAGAGGCACCGAAAGGCGGCAAAGTTGTTTTCGGAAATACCGGCGGCTTTAACAGCCTGAACCCCTTCGTGCAGAAAGGCACCGCGCCCTGGCAGCTGCGCTTCTGGACGCACGAAAGCCTGATGGGGCGGTCCTGGGACGAACCTTTCACTCTTTACGGGTTGTTAGCCGAATCAGTTGAGACTGCGCCGGACCGGTCCTGGGTCGAATTCACCCTGCGCGAAAACGCCCGGTTTTCGGATGGCAGCCCGGTCACCGTGGACGACGTCATCTGGTCGTATCAGACGCTGGGCACCGAAGGGCACCTTCGCTATCGCGGGCTGTGGGGCAAGATCGACAGCATAGAACAGACCGGCCCACGCACGGTGCGGATTACCTTCAACGAACCGGACCGGGAGCTAGCGCTGATCGCCGGCCTCCGCCCGATCCTGCAAAAAGCACAGTGGGAAGGGAAAGATTTCGCCGACGCGTCACTGCACGACGTTCCCCTCGGATCGGGGCCTTATGTGGTCGATAATTACGAGGCTGGACGCTATGTGACCCTGCGACGGAACCCCGACTACTGGGGTGCCGATATCCCGTTTCGTCGCGGCACCATGAACCTCGATGAGATGCGGATCGAATTCTACGGCGACGGCACTGTCCTGTTCGAGGCGTTCAAGGCTGGCGAACTGACCGCTGTGCGCGAATTCAACGCCGACAAATGGGATACTCAGTACAGCTTCCCTGCCGTGCAACGCGGCGATGTCGTCAAGACCGAGATCCCGCACGGCAAACCTTCGGGCATGACCGGGTTCGTGATGAACACGCGCAAAGCCCCCTTCGACGACTGGCGCGTGCGTGAGGCGCTGCTGCTGGCGTTCAACTTCGAATACATCAACGACACGATCACCGGCGGTGCACAGCCCAGGATCACCTCTTATTTCTCGGGCTCGGATCTGGGTATGCAGCCCGGGCCCGCCACTGGCCGCGTTGCCGAGTTGCTGCAGCCCTATGCCGCCGACCTGCCACCAGGTGCACTGGAGGGCTACGCGTTGCCCGTCGGCGACGGCTCGGCCCGTAACCGCACCAATATCCGCAAGGCCAATAAACTGCTGTCCGAGGCAGGCTGGACTGTTCAGGACGGTGTCCTTCGCAATCAGAACGGCGAAGACTTCTCGATCACCGTCCTGCTGCAACAGGGGGACACCGAAAGCCAGACGGCGATTGAGATCTATACCCGAGCGCTGGAACGATTGGGCATTCAGGTCACCGTCGAACAAGTAGACAGCGCCCAATTCACTGGTCGCACAGCTGAACAGGATTTCGACATGACCTTCTTCCGCCGTGCTCTGTCCCTGTCGCCGGGCAATGAGCAGCGCCTGTACTGGGGCGGCGAAAATGCCGACACACCGGGCACGCGCAACCTCATGGGGGTTGCCTCACCGGCTGTGGACGGGCTGATCGATTCGATGCTGGCCTCGGAAAGCCACGAAGACTTCGTAGCCGCCACCCGCGCGCTGGACCGGGTTCTGACCGCCGGGCGCTATGTCATTCCGATCTGGAATTTCGACGTCGGGCGCATTGCCCATGCCAAAGAACTGAAGCAGCCCAAAACCGTGCCGATCTACGGTGATGGGCCGGAGTATTTGCCGCAGGTTTGGTGGTACGAAGAGTGACCATTTTGGGCTGATCACCGGCGCAATTCGCCTCAGGACCTTCGACACGAAGCTGTCTTACACCCGCTGGTTAAAAACGCAATGAAATGCCTTGCCAAATGGTCGCACCCTTCGGCGGATTTCGGCACACGCGCATTTCACAACCACATATAGCGCAGACATAAATTGAACTCCGCTACATACAGTGAAAATGCCCATTTCCAGCGAAAGTCGGAAAAATAACCACAAGGGGCTTTACGGATCGCCCCTCGACGATATAGCCTATCTGTATTTAGGCGCACTGTTTGATCAGATTAATACTGATAAATTCGTTAGATAGCTGATCTTTCGACGCGTCATACCTGAGTTTTGCGGACCGGCCTCCACTCACTCACACCTCAGGTCCGTGGGCCCGTCGCGCGATCAGCGTGACGGGCCTCTTTGACGCCACGTAACCCCAAACAAGGTGCGACATTTTGTCATTCGCGCGGACCCCTATGCCGTCCGTACCCTGATTATGGGGGCAGAGCAGCCGTGAAACCCGAATTACGGAAAGCTGACAAATGTTGAACTGGACTGACCTGACGCAAGACTGGGACGCTATGTATTCCCGCGCAAAACGGCGTTTTCCGAACCTGCGCGATCAGGACAAGGTGCGGCTGAGCAAAGACCGCAAAGGGTTCGAAGCGTATCTGGCCGAACGCCACCACCTGACCGTGAATGAAGCACACGAAGAGCTTGAGGATTTTCTGTTCACCGAAGGCCTGAACCGCGAGTTCAGCCGGTCTTTAAGCAAGTGACGTGACCCAGAGGATCATCGCATCCTCGTCACTGACCGAAATCACGTTGTGCCCCATGCTGCCGTCGTAATAAGCGCTGTCCCCCCGACGCATTTCGACGGGTTCGTAGAACTCGGTATAAAGCTGGACGACCCCCGTCAGCACATACAGGAATTCTTCGCCATCGTGGCGCACCCAGCCGTCAAATTCATCCATTGAACGCGCGCGCACACGGGCGCGATAGGGCAGCATCTGCTTTTTCGTGAGGTTTTCAGCCAGCAGCTCATGCTCATACGTCGCGGTGGGATGCGCGGCCCCTTCCCCCATCCGCGTCACGGCCATGCGCCCAATCACCTGATCGCGTTGCGGAGGCGTGAACAGCTGCGGCACTGAAATCTCCAACCCGATCGCCAGCTTTTTCAGCGCGTCATAGGTGGGCGACATCTGCCCGTTCTCAATCTTGCTGAGGGTCGAACGTGCAAGCCCCGCCTGCGTGGCCGCCTGTTCCAGCGTCCAGTTCCGCGCCTTGCGCAATTGGCGTACGCGCGCGCCCAGATCAAGCGGTTCAAGCTCGGTATGGTTGCCCGAGTCCCGCGCGATGCGGATCAGAGAAGGCTGTTCATTGGTGCTCATGAGCAACTCTATAGGCCCAGCCCGTCCCGCTTGCAACGCGCCAAGCACCAAGGTAGCCAGTTGCCATGCTGTCTGTTTTTGATCAGGGGCCACCTCCGGCCTGCCCTGCGCCCTTTAATCTGGCCGCTCATGTGCTGCGCAGAACGGATGATAATCCGGAGAAAACCGCATTGTCGGTTCTGCGGGCCGATGGCGCTGAGGACTGGACCTATCGTGCGCTCAAATCCGCCATCATGGGCACCGCCACAGGTCTGCTGAGCGCAGGGCTGAAACCGGGCGACATTGCGCTGATGCGGTTGGGGAACACAGTTGATTTCCCCATTGCCTATCTTGGAGCGATTGCTGCGGGGATCGTACCTGTCCCGACATCCTCACAACTGACCGAACCGGAAACCGAACGCATGATTGCGGATCTGCAACCGGCCGCCATTCTACGGGATCCGGCCGTCGCCTGCGCACCGCACCCACTGCAGATCACGGTGTCCGAGCTGACCGAAATGCGCACCCTGCCTCCAGCCGAGTTTCAGATGGGCGACCCCGAGCGGCTGGCCTATGTCGTCTATACCTCGGGCACGTCCGGCAAGCCGCGCGCGGTGGCCCATGCGCATCGCGCGATCTGGGCGCGTCAGATGATGGTGGATGGCTGGTACGGGCTGCGGGATACGGATCGCCTGTGTCATGCAGGCGCGTTCAACTGGACCTATACGCTGGGCACCGGGTTGATGGACCCGTGGACAATTGGTGCGACCGCCCTGATCCCTGAACCGGGAACCGATCCGAACGCCCTGCCTGCGTTGCTGCGGCAACACCGCGCGACAATCTTTGCGGCGGCTCCCGGCGTGTTTCGTAAACTGCTGAAAACGTCGGAGGACATGCACCTGCCCACGCTCCGTCATGGCCTCTGCGCGGGCGAAAAACTGTCGCGGCACCTGCATGCGCAATGGGCCGAGGTGACGGAAACCGAACTCTACGAAGCCTACGGCATGTCCGAATGCTCGACCTTCATCTCATCCAGCCCGGCCCATCCGGCGCGGGGCGAGTCGCTGGGACAGCCGCAACCAGGCCGCCGGATCGCGATCCTTGGGCCGGATGGCCCCGTGCCGCAGGGGCAAGAGGGCACCATCGCCATTCACCGCTCGGACCCCGGCCTGATGCTGACCTACCTGAACGCCCCGCACGAGGCCGAGGCGCGGATGCAGGGCGATTGGTTTCTGACCGGCGACCAGGGTGCGATGGCCGTTGACGGGCAGATCACCTATCTGGGTCGCGACGATGACATGATGAATGCGGGCGGCTATCGCGTCTCACCGGTCGAGGTCGAGGCCACCTTGTCCAAATTTCCCGGCATCACGCAGGTCGGCGCGGCGGCGGTTGAGGTCAAACAGGACACATTTGTGATAGCTGCCTTCTACACCGGGCCGGAAAAGCTGGACGACGGCGCCCTCCAAACCTATGTGGAGGCAAATCTGGCGCGGTACAAACAACCGCGCGCGTTCATTCACCTGCCTGAACTGCCGACCGGCGGGAACGGCAAACTCCTGCGCCGGGCGCTGCCGGCCTATTTCAAGGCGACCACACCATGACTCAGACCGTCAAACTCGACATCATGTCCGACCCGATCTGCCCATGGTGCTATATCGGCAAGACCCATCTGGACAAGGCGCTGGCCGCGCTTCCGGATCATCCGATGGTGATCGAATGGCACCCGTTTCAGCTGAACCCCGACATGCCGGACGAAGGTATGGATCGGCGCGAATATCTGGAGCGTAAATTCGGCGGCAAGGACGGTGCCGTACAGGCCTATGCCCCCGTGGTTGAACACGCCGAGAAAGCCGGGTTGAACATCGATTTCGAAGGCATGAAACGCACCCCCAACACGCTGGACGCTCACCGCCTGATCCACTGGGCCGGGATCGAGGGCAAGCAGAACGAGGTCGTGGACGCCCTGTTCGACGCCTATTTCGTGCAGGCCCGCGATATCGGCGACCACGAGGTTCTGGCCGACATCGCCGACGCTGTCGGCATGGACGCGGCCGTTGTGCTGAAACTTCTGAAATCGGACGCGGATCGTGAAGATATTCGCAATCGCGACAGCCATTCGCGTCAGATGGGCGTCAATTCGGTGCCAACCTTCATTGTCGCAAATCAACACGCTGTTCCCGGCGCGCAACCGCCTGAAATGTGGGAGAAAGTGATCGGCGAGATCATGTCTCAACTTGAGGCCTCCCCTGCAAATTAGCACAGGGGTCTGTGCGCATTGATGCCTAGCGCCGCCTGACATGTCGTGATAGCGCGATCAGGTCAGGAGGGCGCAATGACCAATCGCATGTCAAAAGGTGAGTTCATCGCACTTGTCGCAATGATGTTTGCGACGATTGCGTTTTCCATCGACTCGATGCTGCCCGCCCTGCCCGAGATCGGTGAACAGCTCAGCCCCGATGACATCAACCGGGCGCAGCTGATCCTAACCTCTTTCGTACTGGGTATGGGGGTTGGTACGTTCTTCATGGGGCCTCTGTCCGACGCGTTTGGACGCAAGCCAGTGATCTATGTCGGCTCGGCTTTGTACATCGTGTCCGCTGCCATCGCCTGGGCCAGTTCTTCGCTGGAGCTGCTTCTGATTGCGCGGGTCGCGCAGGGCGTCGGCTGTGCCGCGCCACGCGTTGTGGCCATGGCGATCATCCGGGACCTTTACTCGGGCCGCGAAATGGCGCGGATCGTATCCATCGCCATGATGATCTTTACACTGGTGCCTGCGGTGGCCCCCATGCTGGGGGCCGGTATGATCGCCCTGACAGGCTGGCGCGGCATCTTTGTGTCGTTCATGCTGTTCTCATTGATCACCGTGGTCTGGATGGGCCTGCGCCTGCCGGAATCGCTGAAGCCCGAGAACCGCAGGCCGTTGCGCCTACCCCTGATGGCCTCTTCGGCGCGCGAGATGTTTGCGCATCCCACCGTGCGGGTTTCGATTTTTGTGCAGACCCTCTGTCTGGGTATGTTGTTCACCACGCTGACCATGGTGCAGCCGGTTTATGACGTAATTCACGACAGCGCTGACAGCTTTCCATTCTGGTTCGGTTTCGTGGCCCTGATGTCAGGGTCCGCCAGCCTGCTGAACGCGGCGCTGGTGATCCGCGTGGGAATGCGGCGGCTGGTGACCTGGGCATTGGGCGCGCAGATCGTCATCACCATGGGCGTCATCAGCCTGAACGCGATGCCCCTGTCGCCGAACCTGTCCTTTGCGGTGTTCGTGTTCTGGCAAACTTCGATCTTTTTCATGGCTGGCATGACGATGGGCAACCTGAACGCGATCGCGATGGAGCCGATGGGCCATATCGCCGGCATGGCAGCCTCGGTCATCGGTGCGGTTTCGACCGTTCTGGCCGCGGCCATCGCAGCCCCCATCGGGTTGTTGTTCGACGGCTCGCTGACGCCGCTGACCACCGGTATTCTGGTCATGAGCGTGACCGGCTTTGGCCTGATGCTGCATATGGGCCGGATCGAAGACAGACTGCCCGCCTGACCTGTGCAGGCAATGCGAATCCCGCTAACCTTCCCTTGATCCGTGGGGAGGTTTTCAATGCTTTACGATTACGATCTAGGTTCTTATTCCTGTCCGGTCAGCACATCCTCGCCCGAGGCGCAGCTCTGGTTCGATCGGGGCTTGATCTGGACCTACGGCTATAACCACGAAGAAGCCGTTGTCTGTTTTCAACGCGCGGCTGACCACGACCCGGGTTGCGCCATGGCCTTTTGGGGCATCGCCTATGCGGCCGGTCCGAACTACAACCTGCCGTGGGATTTGCGCGATGCCAACGGCCAGCAAAAGGCGCTGGCGCAGGCCTATGATGCCGCGCAACAGGCGTTGGCTTTGCTGGACAGTTGCACTCCGGTCGAACAGGCCCTAATCCGCGCCCTGCCCGCCCGATATCCACAGCGTGACCCGATTGAGGATATGCACAACTGGGATCACGATTTCGCCGATGCCATGCGCGCCGCCTTTGCCGAGCAACCCGATCACCTGGACCTGCGCACCATCTATGTCGAGGCGTTGCTGAACCTGACCCCTTGGCAGATGTGGGACCTGAGCACCGGCCAACCCTCCGAAGGAGCCGCAACGCTTGAGGCGCAGAAGGCGTTGGAAGACGGGATGGCCAACGATCCCGCTGCCATGTCTCATCCGGGTCTGCTGCACCTCTATGTGCATCTGATGGAGATGTCGCCGACCCCCGAAAAGGCGCTCAAGGCCGGCGATGTGTTGCGCACACTGGTGCCTGACGCAGGCCATCTGGTTCATATGCCCACCCATATCGACGTGCTGTGCGGGCACTATCACAACGTCGTTTACTGGAACGAAAAGGCCATCGAGGCCGATGTGAAATATTACGAGCGTGAAGGCGCGTTCAACATCTATACCGGCTATCGCCAGCACGATTATCACTTTGTCATCTATGGCGCGCTGTTTCTGGGCCAGATGGAACCGGCCCTGCGCGCCAATCAGGGGATGTGGGACACCACGCCCGAAGACATGCTGCGCATCGAAAGCCCTCCGATGGCGGATTATTTCGAAAGTTACATGTCGATGGGTCCGCATATCCTGATCCGCTTTGGCCGGTGGGAAGAGGCCAAGGCGTTGGAGCTGCCCTCGGATCCCGACCTCTATCGCACGCTGACCGCGACCACCCATTATGCCCGTGCCATCGCCCATGCCGCCACCGACCAGGTCGCCGAGGCAGAGTCCGAGGAGCAACTCTTCCTCTCCGCTAAGGCCTGCGTCCCCGAGACCCGTCTGCTGCACAACAACCGGGTTGTCGATCTGCTAGAAGTCGCCCGGGAAATGCTGCGTGGTGAAATCGAATACCGCAAAGGCAACTATGAGATCGCCTATGCCCATCTGCGCCGCTCGGTCGAGCTGGATGACACGCTGCCCTATGACGAGCCGTGGGGCTGGATGCAGCCCACTCGCCACGCGCTGGGGGCGTTGCTGTTCGAGCAGGGGCACGCGGAAGAGGCCGAAGCGGTCTATCGCGAGGATCTGGGGCTGGGCGGCACGCTCAGCCGCGCCTCGATCCATCCGGACAATGTCTGGAGCCTCAAGGGTCTGCATGACTGCCTGAAAGCGCGTGGTGAAACCGTTGAGATCGTGCAGATCAAACAACGGCTCGATCTGGCGCTGGCCCGGGCTGATCGCGCCGTCGGGGCCTCGTGCTTCTGCGCACAAGCTGCAATGAGGGCTGCCGAATGAGATACATCCTGTTGTTGGCCGCCCTGCTCTGCGGGCCCGCACTTGCGGATCGGCAGTCCTTTCCTCCGGTCGATCAGGCCGCGCAGGACCCTTCGCTGGTGGCCTTTCGCGATGCACTTTTGGCCAAGGTAGCCGCGCGGGATACCGAGGCAGTGGTCGCCGTGGCCTGCCCGGACATCTACCTGAGCCACGGCGGAAACGGCGGCCCGGAAGAGTTGCACGCCAATCTAATCCTAGACCCGGAAACCCTGTCAGAGGAGTACCGCAAAGACGCGGACACCCTGCGTGAGGCGTATTGGTCCGACCTAGAAAGCACCCTCTCCCAAGCCGGTTATTTCGATGATGAGGGCGAATTCTGGATGCCGCACCAGTGGCAGATCACCCTGCCTGCCACGCTGGACCCGTTCATGGCTTACTATGTCACTGGATCAGACGTGGCACTGCGGCAGTCGGGTGATCGCAACGCGCCGACCCTGGGCCTTATCAGCCACGAGATCGCAATCATCCGCGAATTTCAGGACGGCGCTGCCTATCAAAAGGTGCTGCTGACCGACGGAACGCAAGGTTACATGCACAGCGATTACCTGTGGCCCATGACAGGCCACCGCGCCGCGTTCGTGAAATCGGACGCGGGCGAATGGCAGCTGTGCACCTTTGTCAGCGGAGATTAGGCCTTGGCCTTTTTCTTCTCGGCCACGACCTTTTCCGCCAGATCACGCGCGATGGCAAAGGCCCCTTTGATTTTGTCGCTATCCTTCTTCCAATCGCGGCGCACGACGATCTTGTTGTCCTTGACCTTGGCCAGCCCGCGCTGGTTCTGGATGAATTCGACCAGCCCCTGAGGCGATGCAAACTTGTCATTGTGGAACTGGATAGTGGCCCCCTTCGGCCCGCCGTCCAGTTTTGCAATTCCCGCGCGTTTGCACATGGCCTTGATGCGGACGACCAGCATCAGGGTGTTCACTTCTTTCGGCAACGAACCAAAACGGTCGATCAACTCGGCGGCAAAGCCTTCCAGTTCGACCTTGGTCGAAAGCGAGGACAGGCGGCGATAGAGGCCCAGACGCACATCCAGATCGGGCACGTAATCTTCGGGGATAAGAACTGGGACGCCCAGATTGATCTGCGGCGCCCATTGGTCATCGGCGTCCGACAGCCCCTCCATCTCACCGGCTTTGATCTTGGCAATCGCCTCTTCCAGCATCGACTGGTAAAGCTCATAGCCCACGTCGCGCATCTGGCCCGACTGTTCTTCGCCCAGAAGATTACCGGCACCACGGATGTCCAAATCCTGCGAGGCCAGTGTGAACCCGGCCCCTAGCGTATCCAACGAGCCCAGAACGCGCAGGCGCTTCTCGGCTGTTGCGGTCAGTTTCTGGCGCGGCTTGGTGGTCAGATAGGCATAGGCTCGCGTCTTCGAGCGCCCCACTCGACCACGGATTTGGTAAAGCTGCGAAAGACCGAACATATCCGCCCGGTGCACAACCATTGTGTTCGCTGTAGGAATATCCAGCCCGCTTTCGACAATCGTCGTGGCCAGCAGCACGTCATATTTTCCGTCGTAGAAGGCGTTCATCCGGTCGTCGAGCTCGCCCGCAGCCATCTGCCCGTGCGCCACCACATAGGTCAGTTCCGGCAGTTGCTCTTTCAGAAACTCCTCGATCTCGGGCAGGTCCGAGATGCGCGGGACCACATAGAAACTCTGTCCCCCGCGATAGTGTTCGCGCAGCAGCGCCTCGCGGATCGTGACCGCGTCGAACTCGCTGACATAGGTGCGGATCGCCAGTCGGTCGATGGGCGGCGTGCCAATGATCGACAGGTCGCGTACTCCGGTCAGCGACAGCTGCAGCGTCCGCGGGATCGGGGTGGCAGTCAGGGTCAGGACGTGGATATCCGAACGCAGTTGTTTCAACCGCTCTTTATGACCGACGCCGAAATGCTGCTCCTCGTCGATGATCAGCAGGCCGAGGTTGTTGAACCGTACGCCCTTGGCCAGCAGCGCATGGGTGCCGATGACGATATCCACCGTGCCGCGCGCCAACCCGTCGCGGGTCTGCTGTGCCTCTTTGGTCGAGACAAAGCGCGACAGCTGCCGAACCTCCAGCGGGAAGCCCCGGAAACGGTCCTTGAACGACGCCGCGTGTTGGCGGGCCAACAGCGTGGTTGGTGCGACGACCGCGACCTGCACCCCGGACATAGCGGCGACAAAGGCCGCGCGCATCGCTACTTCGGTTTTGCCAAAGCCCACATCGCCGCAGATCAGACGATCCATCGGCGCGCCGGAGTGCATGTCCTCCATCACCTCGGAAATTGCACGCAACTGGTCGTCGGTTTCCTGATATGGGAAACGGGCGCTGAATTCCTCCCACGCGTGGGGCGGCGGGTCCATGACCGGAGCTTTGCGCAAAGCACGCTCGGCGGCGATGCGGATCAGCTTATCCGCCATCTCGCGGATGCGCTCTTTCAGCTTGGCTTTCTTGGCCTGCCATGCACCACCGCCCAGACGGTCCAGCAATCCTTCGTCATGACCGTATTTCGACAGCAGCTCGATGTTCTCGACCGGCAGGTAGAGCTTGGCCTGTTCGGCATATTCCAACAGCAGGCATTCGTGGGCGGCACCGGCAGCCGTGACGACCTCCATCCCCATATAGCAGCCAATGCCGTGATCCACATGCACCACCAGATCACCGGGAGACAGGGATTGCGTCTCAGTCAGGAAATTCTCGGCCTTGCGGCGTTTCTTGGGTTGGCGGATCAGACGGTCGCCCAGCACGTCCTGTTCGGCAATGACCGTCAGGCCGGGGGTTTCGAAACCATGCTCCAGCGCCCAAACAGCCAGATGCAACCCACGCTTGCCAACGCGTGTACCGTCGGTGACTGGGATGGCCTCGGCCAGACCTTCGTCTTCGATCAACCCGGTCAGGCGTTCCCGCGCACCTTCGGAATAGGAGGCAATCAGCACCGGGCCCTTAGACATCTTGTCGGTGATATGCCCGGCCAGCGCGCCAAACAGACTGATGCTTTCCTGCTGCCGTTCCGGCGCAAAGCTGCGCCCGATCCGACCGCCCGCATCAATCACGCCCGGGCCGCTGGCCTGTGGCAGAGGGCTGAACTGCAGCACCCGCCGATCGCCCACCGCCTGGTCCCAGGCGGCATCGTCCAGATAGAGCAGACCGGGCGGCGTGGGCTTATACACCGTGTCCATGCGCGAGCGGTTCTCCAGCGCCAGCCGCCGGGTTTCATACTGATCGGCAATCGTATCCCAGCGCGCAAGCCGCGCTGGCGTGACCTGATCGTCCACGGTAATGGTCGCATCCGGCAGGTAGTCGAACAGGGTTTCCAGTTTCTCATGAAAGAATGGCAGCCAGTGTTCGATCCCCTGATGTTTCCGGCCTGCACTGACGGCCTCGTACAGCGGATCATCAGTACCCGCCGCGCCGAACTCGATGCGATAGTTCTGGCGGAAACGGGTTATGGCGGCATCGTCCAGAATAACCTCGGAAACCGGGGCGAGTTCCACCACGTCCAACTTCTCGGTCGTGCGTTGCGAGACCGGATCGAACCGGCGCGCGCCGTCCAGAACGTCGCCAAACAGGTCCAGACGCACGGGGCCGGACTCACCGGGCGGAAAAATGTCGATGATCCCGCCCCGGATGGCATAATCGCCGGGTTCCATCACCGTCGGGCTTTGCGTGAACCCCATCCGCACCAGAAAGTTCCGCAGCGCGGTTTCATCAACGCGGTGATCGACGCGCGCGGTGAACGCGGCCTCTCGCAGAACGTCCCGCGCGGGTACCCGCTGAGTCGCGGCGTTCAGAGTGGTCAGCAGCACGAACCGGTCCGGCATCTGATGCACCAGCGCCGCCAGCGTCGCGACGCGGGCCGCTGCAATATCTGCATTGGGCGAGACCCGGTCATAGGGCAGACAATCCCAGCCTGGGAAAACAAAAACCGGCATGTCTGGCGCAAAGAAGGCCAGTGCGGCCCGCATCGCCTCCATCCGCTTGTCGTCGCGGGCAACGTGACAAACCGGCCCGCCGGAACGCGCGATCTCGTTCAGGACAAGCTGCGCGTCAAACCCCTCGGGGGCGCCGCCAACAGTTACGTGGTTCGGAGCCGTCATCGCCTAGCCTTTCCGAATTTTCTACCCCAGAACCCCAATCGAGAAGTTCTGATACATACCCCAAAGCGACGTAATCAAAATCGAAATCATACCAATAATCTGCGTGTAAACTCGGCAGCGTGTCAAAACCTTGCCGACGAACTCCAGCGATCCGTCACCGCGCCGCAGTTTATGCGCGGCCCTGATGTTGATGAGCGTCACCAGACACATCGGAAACAGCAGCAAAAATACGGCCTGAGCAAACTCGACCCCATAGTAAAAGCCAAGCATCGCCAGTCCGGTGAAGAAGAAGCAGCTCAGCCCCAGAATGATCAATCCGGATTTGTCGACGATGAACAGGATGCGGTTACCGTTGATCCGGACGATATCCAGCAGATCCTGCTCGGTCTGCCCTCCGACTCGGCGGGCGCGTACCAGCAGATCGAACGGGACACCCATCGCCCAGTGGCTAACCGTTGACCACAGCACAGCCAGAACGATCCAATACCACAGATTCGAAAAGCTGCGCATGTCGATGATTTCGAAAAGCGAAGAGTATAAGTCCAAGCGTCAGCCCTTTGTTCCCAGTCCTGATGGGCTTTTTCGCATAGGTGCGTTGATCCTAACCCTTGAGACCACGTGGAATTCATGCCACCCAATGCGAAAATATTCAAGGAGAGCGCGACATGAAACCGACCATCGCCCCCTATCCCCTGACCCGGTTCCGCCGGGCGCGCCAATCACAGGCTGTTCGCGGGCTTGTTCGGGAAAACACGCTGACTACAGATGACCTGATCTGGCCGGTCTTCGTGCGCGACGGCGAGGGTGTGGAAGAGCCAGTGCCCTCGATGCCCGGCGTGGTGCGCCGCTCGGTCGATCTGATCGCCAAAGCTGCGGTTGAGGCGCAGGCGATGGGCATTCCGGCCATTTGCATCTTTCCCTACACCGATCCCAGCCTGAAGACCGAGGATTGCGCCGAGGCCTGGAACCCAGACAACCTTTCCAACCGCGCCATCCGCGCGATCAAGGCTGCGGCCCCCGATATCGCGGTGATGACCGATGTGGCGCTGGACCCCTACAACGTCAATGGGCATGACGGTTACGTCGTCGATGGCGAAATTGTGAACGACAAGACGGTCGAGGCGTTGGTCAAGATGACCCTCGCGCAGGCAGAAGCCGGGGCCGATATCATCGGCCCGTCCGACATGATGGACGGCCGCATCGGTGAGATGCGCCGGGCACTGGAATCGGCAGGACATCAGAACGTGATGATCCTCAGCTATGCCGCGAAATACGCCAGCGCCTTTTATGGACCGTTCCGCGATGCGGTGGGGGCCTCGGGCGCGCTGACCGGCGACAAGAAGACCTATCAGATGGACCCGGCCAATTCGAACGAAGCCCTGCGCCTGATCGAACGCGACCTGACCGAGGGCGCCGACATGGTGATGATCAAGCCGGGGATGCCCTATCTGGATATCTGTCGCCGCGTGAAGGACGCCTTTGGCGCACCGACCTATGCCTATCAGGTGTCGGGGGAATACGCGATGATCCAGGCCGCCGCACAGAACGGTTGGATCGATGGTGAGAAGGTGATGCTGGAAAGCCTGCTGGCGTTCAAGCGCGCAGGTTGCGACGGCATCCTGACCTATTTCGCGCCCGAGGTCGCCCGCATCCTGCAGGGCTAAAACCCCAGATTGTCGCAATTTTTCGCCGATTGTGATCTGCGGTCACGCAGCTTTCCCGTGACACGCAGCCGCAATCGGCGTATTCTTGCACATAAGATCGGGAACACCCGACATATCAGGCAGTAGTACAGAGAAAAAAACATGAGCAGTTCCAACGCACCCCGACTGAGCCGTCGTGGCTTTGCCTTTGGCATGGCCGGTTTGACGGTAACCGCAGCCTGCGGCAATGGCGTCGGCAGTTCCAACGCCGCCAAAATCGATGCGCGCGTCGACGCCACGCTTGCCGAGATGTATGCGAAATATCCCAACACGGTTGAGATCGCCAACAAAGCCACCGGCATGTTGGTTATGCCACTGATCACCGACGCCGGATTAATCTTCTTTGGCGGCGCCTACGGCCAGGGCGCGTTGCGCATTCAGGGCGCAACGGTTGATTACTATTCCGCAGTTTCCGGAACCGCGGGCCTGCAAATCGGCGCCCAGCAATATGCACACGTCCTGTTCTTCATGACGCAGGACGCACTGAATGATTTCCGCCGCTCCAGCGGATGGACCGCCGGTGCTGACATTGGCTATGTCGTTGATGCAACAGGAAGTTCCCTGTCCACGGACACAACGACGCTGCGCTCGCCTGTGTTGGCAGTCGTATTCGGGCAAGCCGGTTTGAAATTCGGCGCCACCGTCGAAGGCACCAAATACACACGGATCATTCCGTAACTCCGGGCTACCACGCGCCCCTCGAACGGTCCCCGCCAACAGCCCCACTGTGGCGGGGTTTTTCATTTATAGTTCTGGAAACAGGGATATTCCCGGGCTGTTCCTCTTTCGGTCAGCCCGGCCATCCACTAATCTTGCCGAAATCGAAAATGGATCGGGATTAAAGACCACAAATGGGTTTCGTTTTTCGCTGGCTGTTGCGTCTCACAACAGGTCTGGTCCTGCTGGCTCTTGCCGCTGTGGCACTGGTGTATTTTCTGGCCAGCCAATCGCTGCCGGACTACGATCAGACTGTTGAAGTCAATGGTCTGAGCGCCCCGGTCGAGATCATCCGCGACACGGCAAACGTCCCCCATATTCTGGCCGAGAATGATCCGGACGTATTCTTTGGTCTTGGCTACGCCCACGCGCAGGATCGCCTGTGGCAGATGACCGTGATGCGCCGCACCGCACAGGGCCGCCTGTCCGAAGTTTTCGGTACCCGAACCCTTCATATCGACAAGCTGCTGCGTCGTCTGGACCTGTACGGGCTGGCCCACCGCTCGGTCGACGTTCAGGACGATTACACCAAGGCCGCACTGCGGGCTTATGCCGCCGGGGTGAACGCGCGACTGGATGAGATCAACGAAGCCGCCCTTGGCCGCGGCGCGCCCGAGATGTTCCTGTTCAACGCGCCCGTGTCCCCGTGGCAACCCGGCGACAGCATCGCCGTGATCAAACTGATGAGCCTGCAACTGTCCGGCCATCTTGAGGACGAAGTTCTGCGCGCCCGTACTTCGCTGATGCTGAACGATCCCGCGCGGCTGGCCGATATCCTTCCGGATGTTCCGGGCGCCGGTATCGCAGCCCTGCCCGAATATGCTGCGCTATTTCCTGGCTTGCCCCGCTATGCCCGCGGTACACCGATGCCCGACAGCCCGCTGTCGCCCTTCCCCAAACGCGGGCTGGCCGGGGCGTCAAACGCCTGGACCGCGGCCCCTTCGCGCTCGGCCAGCGGTGGCACGTTGCTGGCCAATGATCCACATCTAGGCCTCACCGCGCCGGGCATCTGGTATCTGGCCCGGCTGGAACTGGCCAAAGGCGGCGTAATCGGCGCGACCGTCCCCGGCATTCCCGCCATTATGGCCGGGCGCAGTGATCGGCTGGGCTGGGGTCTGACATCCTCGTATCTGGACGATCAGGATGTGCATATCGAGCAACTGAACCCGGAAAACCCCGAGGAATACCTGACGCCTGACGGCTACAAGACATTCCGCTCCCGTCCTTCGATCATCGAAATCAAGGACGAGGCCCCGATCACCCTGACTCTGCGCTGGACGGAAAACGGCCCGGTCCTGCCCGGCAGCCACTATAATCTTGAGACGATCACACCACCGGGCCATGTCGCGTCACTGTCGTGGACGGCGCTCAGCCCTCGCGATACGTCGATGACGGCGTCGATGGCGCTGATGAATGCCGACACTGTCCGGCAAGGCATCGACGCGGCCGAGCTGTTCATCGCGCCCTCGCAAAACCTGTCACTGGTGGACAAGGACACGATCGGCCTAAAGCTGATCGGAGCCATGCCGAAACGCGACCTGCGCAACCAAAGCCGGGGCCGCATCCCGACACCCGGCTGGCTGGCCGAAAACCTGTGGCAGGGCCGCCTGCCCTATGCCGACAACCCGGAATTCGTGGCTCCTGTGGGGGGCATTCTGGGCAACACCAACAACAAGATCATCGACCGCCCGTTCCCTGAACATGTGTCCTATGAATGGGGCGACACCCAGCGCGTGCACCGCTGGGAACGCCTGATGCAATCGCGCGAGGTCCACACGCGCGACAGCTTTATCGAGGCGCAGCTGGATACCGTCAGCTTCACCGCGCGCTCACTGCTGCCACTGATCGGGGCCGACCTTTGGTTTACCGGAGCCTCCGCCCCCGAGGGTACGCCCGAACGCCAGCGCCAGATCGCCCTGTCTCTGCTTGCCGAGTGGAACGGCGAGATGAACGAACACCTACCAGAGCCGTTGATCTATGCCGCGTGGCTGCGGGCATTGCAGATCCGGCTGATCTCGGACGATCTCGGGCCGCTGGCTGCCGAATACAAGCATGTCGAGCCGCTGTTTATCGAACGTGTTTACCGCGATATCGATGGCGCATCGGTCTGGTGTGACGTGCGCCAGAGTGCTCCGACTGAAACCTGCACAGACATGGCGCGGTTGGCTCTGGACGACGCACTGATCTGGATTTCCGAGAACTACGGCAGCGCTCTGGAGTCCCTGCGCTGGGGCGACGCGCATCAGGCCACCCATGATCATCCGGTTCTGGGTACCGTCCCGGTGCTGCGCTTCTTTGTGAACATCCGCCAATCCACCAGCGGTGGTGACAACACCCTGCTGCGCGGGCGTACCTCGGGTGAAGGCAAAAACCCGTTCCTAAACGTCCACGGTGCAGGCTACCGCGGGGTCTATGACTTTGCCGATCCGGACAGCTCGGTCTTTATCACTGCCACCGGTCAGTCGGGCCATTTCCTGTCGCGATACTACGACGATCAGGCGCAGTTGTGGCGGCGCGGAGAGTACATCCCCATGTCGCTGGACCTCGATCTGGCGCGCGCCGCTGCTGTTGGTGTGACGAACCTGATCCCGCGCTGATTTCGCCTGTTTCGGCAGGACCTTGCCCCTTTTTTTGGGTGCCGTGGACGCCGACCCGCCTTTTCGCCTACGATCTGGGCACCAAAGGGTTGGGACCAGGGGGCACAAATGGCAAGTATACGGGATAGGCTGAACAATCTCGCACGCGACTACGCTATCGCCTGGAGCTCGGGCGACCCGAATGCCGTAGCCGATTTCTTTGCGCCCGATGGGCAGATGGTTATGAATCGATCCGAGACGTTGCAAGGTCGGGCGGCAATCGCCGAGATGGCGCGCGGGTTTCAATCCGATTTCCCCGATCTTGAACTCCGCTGCGATATGATGCGGTGGGCTGGTCATCACGCGATCTTTGTCTGGACGTTCGAAGGCCATCACGCGAAAACCGGCAACTATGTCCTGACGCGCGGATGGGAAGAATGGGACCTGAGCGAAAACCACAAGGTGTTGTTCTCGAAGGGATGGTTCGATGTCGAGGATATGCAACGCCAGATCGACGGCGCCTGACCTCTAAAGCGCCGCGAACTGTGCCGACTGCTTATCGGTCCAAAGCACAGTGATCTCAAACCCGTCCTCGGTCTGCTTTTCGGACCGCACCACATCCTGCCGGAACAACCATGCGCGCTTATTGCCCTCGGCAAAGCCCAGTGTCAGCGTCTCTTCGTGGCGCGCGCCCTGCAGCTTGGTGGCAATCTCAGCCAGCAGAGGGTCAACTCCCTCTCCGGTCACCGCAGAAATGGCAAAAATCGACGGATCTCGGTCAGCACGTTTAAAGGCGGCCTCACGCTCGTCGTCATTCAGCAGGTCGATCTTGTTCCAGACCTCCAACCGGAGTCGTTCGTCATCGACACCCAACGAGGTCAGGATCGCCTCGACATCCTGTGCCTGCGCGTCGGTCTCTTCGTGGCTGATATCCCGGACATGGACGACGATATCGGCGCCCAGAACTTCTTCCAGCGTTGCCCGGAAGGCCGCGACCAGTTCCGTCGGCAGGTTCGAGATGAACCCCACCGTATCCGACAGGATCACCTCGGGGCCATCGGGCAGTTCGACCCGGCGCATGGTCGGGTCAAGCGTGGCGAAAAGCATGTCCTTGGCCATCACATCAGCCCCGGTCAGGCGGTTGAACAGTGTGGACTTACCGGCGTTGGTATAGCCCACCAACGCAACAATCGGATACGGCACCTTGGCCCGCGCGGCGCGATGCAGCGTGCGAGTTTTGACCACCTTCTGTAACTGGCGACGCAGACGCACCAGTTGCTCGTCGATGGCGCGGCGGTCAGCCTCGATCTGAGTTTCACCGGGACCACCGACAAATCCCAAACCGCCCCGTTGACGTTCCAAGTGGGTCCAGGCCCGCACAAGGCGCGTGCGTTGATAGCTGAGCGCAGCCATCTCGACCTGCAAAACACCCTCTCGGGTGCGGGCGCGGTCGCTGAAAATCTCCAAAATCAACCCGGTCCGGTCGAGGATTTTGACCTTCCACGCCTTTTCAAGATTGCGCTGCTGAACCGGTGAAACCGGGCCATCGATCAGCACCAGTTCAATCTCGTTGTCGTGCAGACGCTCGGCCAGTTCCTCGATCTTGCCACTGCCGAACAACAACCCCGGCTGGGCACGTTGCAGGCGCACGATCTCAGACCCGATCACATCCAGATCGGGCAACGCGGCGGCCAGGGCGACCGCCTCTTCCAGCGCCGGTTCGGGGACGCGGCGCTGTTCATCTGATTTGATTTCCGGATGCAGCACCCAGGCCCGGGTGCGCGTCCTGTCATGTTCCATCAAGAGGCGTCTTCGCCCTCATACAGGCTGATCGGCTGCGATGGCATGATGGTCGAAATCGCGTGCTTATAGACCAGCTGCGACTGTCCGTCGCGGCGCAGCAACACGCAGAAATTATCGAACCAAGTGATCACGCCCTGCAATTTCACACCGTTGATCAGGAAAATTGTGACCGGTACCTTTGCTTTCCGTACATTGTTCAGGAACGCGTCCTGAAGATTCTGTCTGTCCGAAGCCATATTTTATTATCTCGCCGTTGTTCTTGCTACGCGCTGCGGACCAACGCGCTCCCTCTGGCTGAGTATGGAGTGGAGTTAACAGAGTTTCCAGATCAAAAATCAGGCATTGCGCAACTGTTTAATCTTAGTCCCGCCAGAGGCTTGGCGTAATCAATGCAATGATCGCCAGCGTTTCCAGCCGCCCGATCACCATCGCCGCGCACATGGTCAGCTTGGCCCCGGCAGACAGGTCCACGACCCGGATCGGAATATCTGTCGCCAGTTCGATCAACGGACCCGTGGTGCTGAGCGACGCGACGGTCAGCACCATGGCCTGCTCGAACCCTGCCCCCATCAAGCCAAGCAAAAGGTTAAACAGCGCGGCCGTCAGCGCGAACATCATCAGAAATATCCAGGCGATGAACGCACCGTCGCTTTGGATGCGCCGGTTGCCGCCGCCCTCGCCACTGACCGATGAGGGATAGATCAGGCGGTCAATCTCGCGCGCGCCGTTCAGGTACAGCGCGAACACCCGCAGCAATTTGACCCCGCCCGCGGTGGTCGCGACGCCACCGCCGATCAAGGCCAGTCCGATCAGGATCAGACCGGGCGTACCAAGCCCCGATAGCTGCTGTGCGTCATTCCAGTTGGCGCTTTCGAACCCGGCGGTGGTCAGGAAGGACAACGCCGTAAACACCATACCCCAGAACACCTTGACGGCATCGGTCGGGTTCAGCGTACCGCCGATTTCGTTGACCCCGGCCCACACGCGGAAGAACAGCAACGTGGCAACGGCAATCACGATCAAAAGGCCGATCCGAAATTCAGGGTCCTTGTCCAGCCGCGAATACCCCGTTGTGGCCGTATCCGTGGAAAAGGTCAGCCGCGACAACGCGAAGAATAAGAACAGGAACAGGATCGCCTCACCTGTGATGCCGGCCTGCGCCCCCTCGAGCCCGCCTACCGGCGAAATACCGGACGTGGCCATCGTGGACATGGCATGGCAGATGGCGGTCAGCCCCTCCTCGCCCGCGATCACCAGCAGCAGCCAGATCACCGCCGTCAGCCCTGCATAAACCGGAGTCAGTGTCAGCGTCACCCGGATCAGACGCCCGCGCGGATCGACCTTTTCGCTTTGCGCCACGCCCGAGACCGGACGGCCCGGCTGCCCGCGCGCGGTTACCTCGAATCCGCCCAGAGACAGCGGCGCCAGGATCGCTGCCGCCGAAATCCACATCAATAGACCGCCCATCCAGCCCACCAACGCACGCCACAAATGCAGCGGAGCCGTCAGGCGGTCGGGATCAGGGAAAATGTCGGCGCCCGTGGTCGTCAGCGCGCTGACCATATCGAAATAGGCGTTCAGAAACGTCGTGTTCCCCAAGGCATCATGCAGCGGAATGGCAAGGAACAGCGGCAGGACGGTGAAACAGCCCAACAGCACCGCCAGTTGCCCCAGCGTTCCCCGGCGAGGCACCCGGCTGGATGACGCCATCGCAATCGTCGCCACCACGAATAACCCCAGCAGGCCAGAATAGAAAAACGACCGCGAGGCATCGTGGTTATTCAGCGCCAGCGCATAGATCGCGGGAATCCACATCGACAAGGACACGACACCCCAGATCAGCAAAAACAGCGGCAAACGCCGCACCAGCCCGATCCGTTGTGTCCCCGCGCGTATCATCAGAAGAAATCGATCGAAACCTGCATCAGCCGTTCGACCTCGGGGACGTCCTTGGCCATGGCAAAGATCGCCAACACGTCTTTTTCCTCGATCCGCAAGCTACCGGTGGGGCGCAACAAGTCATCGCCCTTGCGCACCGCACCCACCAGAACACCTTCGGGGAAGTCGATATCGCGCAGTTTCTGTCCGGCCATAGGAGAGGTCGACAACACTTCGGCCTCGATCACTTCGGCCTCGGCATCGCCGATGGAATAGACCTGACGCACACGCCCGTGCCGGATGTGCCGCAGGATCGAGCTGACCGTGGTAGCGCGCGGGTTGATATAGGCGTCGATCCCAAGCGGGCCCATCAGCGCCACCATGCTGGGATCATTGATCAGCGCAATCGCCAGCGCGCAGCCTTCAGCCTTGGCGCGGACGGCGGCCAGCATGTTGGCGCGGTCGTCATCGGTGACCGCCAGCATCGCATCCGCGCGCTCAATCCCGGCCTCGCGCAGCAAGGCCGCGTCCAGACCATCACCGTTCAGAACAATTGTGCGTTCCAGCGCCTCGGCAGCCAGTTCGGCGCTTTGACGGTCGCGCTCGATGATCTTGGCACGCACCCGGCTTTCGCGTTCTTCCAGCGTTCGCGCGACCTCAAGCCCGACGTTGCCGCCGCCTACGATCACAACGCGATCCTGTTTCTTTTGCGTCTTGCCAAAGACCTCCATCGTGCGGTCCACGTCTTTGACGTTGGTAAAGACATAACATTCATCGCCGACAAACAGCTGGTCCTCGGATTCCGGGGCAAACAGGCTGCCGTCGCGCCGGACGCCCACGACAATCGAGCTGAGCGTTGAAAAAAGATCCGTCAACTGACGCAAAGGCGTGTTTATGATCGGGCAGTCCTCGTCGATGCGGATGCCCAGCAGCTGCGCCTTGCCGTCCATGAACATTTCGGTGTCGAAGGCCGAAGGCGCAGACAGGCGGCGCATGGCGGCGGCGGCCACCTCGCGTTCGGGGCTAATCACCACGTCGATGGGCAGGTGGTCGCGGCGGTACAGGTCCGAGTGGATCGCCTCGAGGTAGGATTTCGACCGCAAGCGCGCGATCTTGCGCTGGATCGAGAACACCGAGTGCGCCATTTGACAGGTGACCATGTTCACCTCGTCCGAATGGGTTGCGGCGATGATCATGTCGGCATCCCGAGCCCCTGCCCGGTCCAGAACATCCGGATAGCTGGCAAACCCAGCGATCCCCTGCACATCCAGCGTCTCGGTCGCGCGGCGCACAAGGTCGGGGTTGTTGTCCACCACCGTTACGTCGTTGAGTTCGCCCGACAGGTGCCGTGCAATCTGCCAGCCAACCTGACCGGCACCGCAAATTATGACCTTCATGTTTTTGGCCCTTCTGCCTGAAATCTTTGAATGACAGATGCCCCCAAAGCGGTCAATTGAATTGTCATACTCGCAAAGCTAAGGCAAGATAAGCCCATGAAATCAATACTTCGATTGCTTATTCCGATGATCGCGCTGTCTGGATGCAGCGGCCCGCTTCCGCTGTATTACCGCGAGGGCGAAAGCGTATCGCGTATGCAATCCGAGACCACGCAATGCCAGGTTCTGGCACTTGAAGACGTTCCGGTGGCCAATCAGGTGCGGCAAAGCCCACCCACCTACTGGCCTGGCCGCACCTATTGCGATGGCCGAGGGCGTTGTCACCGCACGTCCGGCTGGTGGCAACCGGGGAACGTGTACACCGTCGACGTCAACCAAGGGCTGCGCAATCAGGTCGAAGCACAATGCATGGCCCAAAAGGGATTTCGCCCGGTCAGCCTGCCACCCTGCAGACAGAACGTAAAATCACGGGTACAGGCTGCGCCGACGACGACATTGCCGCCGCTGAGCACCGAGTCCTGCTACGTGAAGTTCGACAACGGGTCGTTCCAGATCATCACACCCGGTCAGGCCGGGTAACGGCCCGGCGGATTACTCCGCCGGTTCCGGTTCGTCCAGTTGCGCTACCCGCGCACCGGATTTGTTCGAGGTCACCACTCCCAGCGACTTGAGCTTGCGGTGAAGCGCGCTGCGCTCCATCCCGACAAAGCTGGCAGTGCGGCTGATATTGCCACCAAAGCGGTTGATCTGGGTCAGCAGGTATTCCCGTTCGAACGCCTCGCGTGCCTCGCGCAGCGGCAGGGTCGCAAGGGCACCCGACAGCACAACGCGGCCCGAATCGTCGGTCTTTTCCTCTTCGGTCGGCAGTTCCTTGGCTTCGATCGGTCCGGCGCCGTCGCCCAGGATCAACACACGCTCGATCAGGTTCTTGAGCTGGCGCACGTTGCCCGGCCAAGTCATGGTCTGCAACAGCGCCACGGCCTCCTCTGAGATTTCGCGCAAGGCCAGACCCTGAGATTCGTTGCACATCTCAATGAAATGCTGCGCCAAAACCGGAATGTCCTCGCGCCGCTCCTCCAGCGACGGCACTGCGATCGGGACCACGTTCAGGCGGTGGTACAGCTCTTCGCGGAAACGGTCGGCGGCAATTTCATGATCCAGATCGCGGTTAGTGGAGGAGATCACCCGTAGATCAACCCGCACCTTGTCCGAACCGCCGACGCGCTGGAATTGCTGATCGACCAGTACGCGCAGGATCTTGGATTGCGTGCCCAAGGGCATATCCGCAACCTCATCGAAATAGACCACGCCGCCATGGGCCTCTTCCAGCAGGCCGGATTCGATACCGCGTTCCGAGGACTCACGTCCGAACAGCACTTCTTCAACGCGCTCAGGCTCAATCCCGGCGCAGTTCACCGTCACGAAGGGCGCGTTGGCGCGGTTGGAATGGGCGTGGATATAGCGCGCGGCGATTTCCTTGCCTGACCCGGCCGGACCGCTCAGCATCACGCGGCCATTGGATTTGGTCACCTTGTCCAGTTGGCTCTGCATCGCGCGGAAGGCGGCAGATTTACCGATCATGTCGGAACTGGTGACTTCCTTGCGCTTGAGCGAGGCATTCTCACGGCGCAGGCGAGAGGTCTCCATCGCGCGGCGGATCACCACCATCAGCTGGTCGATGTTAAAGGGCTTTTCGATAAAGTCGTAAGCGCCCTGTTTGATAGCTGCCACCGCGATTTCGATATTGCCGTGGCCGGAAATGATCACCACCGGCACGTCCGGGTTATCGCGTTTCACTGCCTTGAGGATATCAATCCCGTCCATCCGGCTGTCCTTCAGCCAGATATCCAGAATCAACAGCCCCGGCGGTTCGGAATTGATCTCGGCCATGCACTCGTCCGAGTTGCCGGCCAACCGGGTTGAATAGCCTTCGTCCTCCAGAATGTCGGACACCAGTTCGCGAATATCGCGTTCGTCATCTACGATCAGAATGTCGCTCATCTTTGGCCTGCTTTCAGTTTGTTTGTATGAATTGCCTGCTTATGTGGCGCTGCGGTCGGAGAGAAATTGCCTCCCGGTAAACGGATTACGGCCATCGCACCGAAATGGTCCTGTCCGTCAAAGACGGGCGCGTCTTCAAGTGTGAGCGCTCCGCCATGTTCTTCGATGATCTTCTTGACGATGGGCAGGCCCAGACCTGTGCCCTCGTCCCGTGTGGTGACGTACGGCTCGAACAGGCGTGCCCGGTCTTCGGGCAGGCCGATGCCGTTATCCGCAATGGTAATGACCGTCCCCGCATCGTCGCTGGTCACGTCCACTTTGATCTGTGGCTTCAGATTGTCTGGTGGGCCTTTTTTCTTCAAGGTTTCAATGGCCTCACCTGCGTTCTTGATAAGATTGGTCAGCGCCTGATTCAGCATCGTCGCGTCCAGATCCGCCAGGACCGGATGATCCGGCAGAGAGGCATCGATCTGAACATCCGGCTGTCCGGCCTGCTGCAACAGCACGGCCTCGCGCACCAGTCCGACCACGTCTTCCTCACGCCGATCCGGCTCTGGCATCCGCGCGAATTTCGAAAACTCATCCACGATCCGCCGCAGGTCATTGGTCTGCCGCACGATCACGTCGGTCATGGATTCGAGGCTGTCGCAATCCTCTTCATTCAGCTTGCGTGAGAATTTGCGTTTGATCCGCTCGGCGCTCAATTGGATGGGGGTCAGCGGGTTCTTGATCTCATGCGCAATACGCCGCGCCACGTCGCCCCACGCGGCCATCCGCTGCGCGCTGACCAGATCGGTCACGTCGTCAAAGGCAACCACATACCCTTCCAGCCCGCCATCTTCGCCGCGCCGCGTGGCCATGCGCACCAGCAGGTTTTCCAGCTGCCCCTTGCGGGTGACCTTGATCTCACCCTGCACCGCCTCCTGCCCGCTTTCCTTGAGGCTTTCGAACAGAGGCAGGAACTCGGGCACCGCGATACCGATCGACAACTTCTCGTCCACATGCGCCCAGTCCAGCAGACGCTCGGCCGAGCGGTTCACAAACGTCACACAGCCATCCGGGTCAACACCAACCACGCCCGAGGTCACCGAGCTGAGGACCGAATCGAACAGTCTCCGACGGCGCTCGATCTGGCGGGTGTTTTCCAGCAGAGTATCGCGTTGTCCTTTAAGTTGCCGCGTCATCTGGTTGAAATACCGGCCCAACATGGCAATCTCGTCATCATTGGCCTCTTCGATCACCTGCACGCTCAGGTCGCCTGCACCGACGCGCTGTGCCGCGGTGGTCAGCCGCCCAACAGGGCGCGACAGGCGCTCGGCGAACCACATACCCAACGACACCGCCGCCAGAATGAGGATCACCGCAAAACCCAGATACAATAGACCGAATTCGAAAAGCACCCGACCCCGCTCGCTTTCCAGCTGCTGATAGAATTGCGCCGTTTCCTTGGTGTCATCCAGCAGTGTCAGCAACTGCCCATCCACCTCGCGGCTGACATAGAGATACCGGTCCAGATAGGCCTGCAGCGGGACCAACGCGCGGAACTCGTTGTTTTGCCAGTCAGCTATGATCACAAACCCGTTGTCAGTGGCTTCGACCATCTGCTCAGGTGTGGGCGTTTCGTAATCAAATAGGTAGGACCGATCTCCGCGCGACCGGATTTCTCCGCTGCCATCAATCACATAGGCTTCACGCAGGCCGCGCTGGATTTGCGCTTGTCCCTGCGCCAGAACCTCGCGCAGTTCTGCGTCCGAGATGTAAAAGTCCCGCGCACGGGCAGTATCGAGGAACCGCGCCAACACAACGGCGTCCTGGGTCAGACCCTGACGGTGTTCCAGCTCGTAAGCCTCGGCCGCAGTCAGGGATGAGCCCACAACTTGACGCACACGATCCGAAAACCACCCTTCAAGGCCGATATTCACCGTCAGGCCCGCAAAGATCGCAACGGTCACGGTTGGCACCAGCGCCAACAGCGTAAATGCGCCGATCAGACGAAGGTGCAAACGGGAACCCGCCGATTTCGCCCGGCGGGCGGCGATCAGACTGCCGACCTGCCCCAGAACCAGAGCGGCGACAACCAACACATAAACCAGGTCTGCAAGAAGGATCAGGCGCAGCGTGGGGGCCGTCGCCCCCAGATCAAACGGACCAATGACAAGATAAGTGGAAAGCGCCAAGGCAGGGCCTAGAAGAACCAGCCCCAAAGTGCCGAAATTGCGCAGTTTTCGGGATTTCCGCCACCGATTGATCGCTGGAATCGGCCCGCTCTGTGCCCGGGTTGCCACCGTCTGCCCTCATCCTGATGTGTCGCTTGTGCGACGTACCGCCATATGTCGTGGTCCTTGCCGGATGCGAACCCGGATGCCACAATTTGTGTGGCGATATTACATCAGTTTGCGTCGGCGTGTCACCTGAATATCGAGATCTGTAATTTTTTTCCGCAGCGTATTTCGGTTGATCCCCAGCAGATCCGCACATTTCGCCTGATTTCCGCCGGTTGCGTCCAGCGCCAACTCGATCAAAGGCGCCTCGACCTCGCGCAGAATGCGTTGATACAGGCCCGGAGGCGGCAACAAATTGCCGTGCAGGTCAAAATACCGACGCAGATGGCGCGCCACTGAGGCCGACAATTTCTCGCGCTCACCGTCGCCCAGAACCGGTTCGGCCTCGGGCTGGCTTCCCAGCACCATTTCAACCTCGGCCTTCGAGATTTCATCGGCGCGACTGGTCAGGCTCAGACGGCGGATGGCGTTCTCCAACTGCCGCACGTTGCCCGGCCAGGAATAGCGCCGCACCAGTTCTACCGCATCGGGGCTAAGCCAGCGTTTGGTGCCGTGCTCGCGCTCTTCCCGTGCCAGAAAGTGATCAGCCAGCAGCGTAATATCATCCACCCGTTCCCGCAGGGCCGGCACATGCACCGTTGCGCCACACAGACGATAGTAGAGGTCCTGACGCACCTGCCCGCTCTCCATCGCTTCGGTCAGGTCCGATTGGCTGGTGGCCATGAAACGCGGCACGTGGTCGCCGGGCGTGTCCATCATGCGCACGATGCGGGCCTGCAACTCGTCCTCGATATCTGCGATCTCATCAATCAGCAGCGTGCCACCGCGTACCCGCGCCATCACCCGCGCCGGACCTTCCAGATCCCGCAGGTCAGCTGCAGTCGCCGTCACAAACGGCAAAGTGCGACGGTCCGAGAAGTCGTGAATAGCGCGCGCTATCAAAGACTTACCCGTGCCACTTTCACCGGAAATCATCACCGAAAGATCGGTATTCATCACCCGAGCAACCAGCCGGTAAAGAGCTTGCATCACCGGGGTTCGCCCGACCAGAGGCAGCTCCTCTGGGCGATCGTCGCTGGTTTCGATCACTTCGGCAGGCGCGCGCTGTTTCTGCTCCAGCGCCCGCGCGGTGCGTTTCATCAAATCCGGCAGATCGAAGGGTTTAGGCAGATAATCATAGGCATCCGCCTCAGCCGCCTGAATCGCTGTCATGATCGTGTTCTGGGCCGAGATCACGATGACTGGCAAACCGGGGCGATCCTGCGCAATCTTCGGTAGCATCTCCAACCCGTTGCCATCCGGCATGACCACGTCCGAGATCACCACGTCGCCCTTGCCTTCACCAACCCAGCGCATCAGCGTGGTCAGCGAGGATGTGGCGTGAACCTTGCACCCCGCCCGCGTCAGGGCCTGAGTCAGAACGGTGCGGATCGTGCGGTCGTCATCTGCGACCAGTACTGTGCCATCCATCGGGTGCTCTCCTTGTATCTCTGCTCTTGTCGGCTGTTTATGTTTCGTCTTTCGGCGCCCGCCTCAGCGAGATGCGGAACACCGTGCGGCCCGGCACCGAGTCGGCCGAAATCCAGCCGTCATGGTCCGAGATGATTTTGCTGACCAGCGCCAGCCCAAGGCCGGTGCCGTTTTCCTTACCTGAAACGAACGGGTCGAAAACATCGCTGCGGATTTTCTCGGGCAGTCCCGGACCATCGTCGATGATCTCAATCTGCAGCGGCAGCGAATGGCCGGAACCATCACTGCGGCGCAGGCGGAAGGAATGTTCGAAATAGGTCCGCAGACGAATGGTTCCGCCTTTGGGATCAGCGGCTTCCGAAGCGTTCTTAAGCAGGTTCAGCACCACCTGCAGAAACTGGTCCGGATCACCATAAGCCAGCGGCAGCGAGGGGTCGTAATCCTCGATGATTGTCATATGCGCGCCAAAGCCCAGCATTGCCGAACGGCGCGCACGGTCCAAAACGTCGTGAATGTTGACCGGCTTGAAATCGGGCTGCGATAGGTTGCCGAACTGCTCAACCTGCTCCAACAGCTTCACGATACGGCGGCTTTCAGCAACGATAAGATCTGTCAATTCAAGGTCTTGCTGAGGAATATTCATGCTCAGCAATTGCGCCGCCCCGGTGATCCCGGCTAGAGGGTTCTTGATCTCATGCGCCAGCATCTCGGCCATTCCGATGGCCGATTGCGCGGCGGATTTCACCGTATTGCCCCGCGTCATACGCCCCGCCAGTTCGCGCGGCGAGATGATCATGATCATCGAACCCGGATGCCCAACCAGCGGTGCGATCTGCAGCGCACATTGCAGCGGTGCGCGGTTACCTGACCCGGCGTCCACATCGTTGACGAACAGCGGCGTTCCCTGAGCCCGTGCGCGCAGGAAAGCCTCTTCCAACGGCGCGTCCACGGCGATCTGATCCCAGACCGGATGCCCGATCACCGATTTGCGCGAGGCGTTCAGAAACCCCTCTCCGGCCGAGTTTACATCGGCAATACGATCATCAACGTCTATGATGAAGGCCGGAACCGGCAGTGAGGTCCAGATGCTTTGATCCGAGGTCATGCAGCGGCCTCCGCATCGACGCTTAACGCATCGCCCAACAGGCGCATCACCTCATCCGTATCACGAGAGGTCAGAACGGCGCGGCGCAAGCCAGCAGGCGTTCCGGCCTCATCCATGTACCAGCCCAGATGCTTGCGCGAGACGCGCAGGCCCAGATCGGTGCCGTAGAATTCCAGCATCGCCTGATAATGCGCGCGGACCATCTCGATCAGATCGTCACCCGTTGGAATGTCAGGGGCCTCGGCGCCATAAAGGTCATGGCAAATCTGCGCCAGCAGCCACGGCTTGCCCTGCGCCCCGCGCCCGACCATCACACCATCCGCAGTTGACTGCTCCAGAGCCGTGCGCGCGGTGCCGGTGTCCACAATATCCCCGTTGGCGATGACGGGGATCGAGACCGCCTCTTTCACCGCCCGGATAGCCTGCCAGTCGGCGTGCCCTTTATAGAATTGACAGCGTGTGCGACCATGGATCGTGACCATACGGATGCCAGCATCCTGCGCCCGTCGCGCCACATCGGGTGCGTTCAGCAGGCTGTCGTCCCAGCCCAAACGGGTTTTCAGGGTCACCGGCACATCAACGGCCCCGACCACCGCTTCGATTAGGGTCAACGCGTGATCCGGCGTTTTCAGCAAGGCCGATCCGGAATAGCCATTGGTCACCTTCTTGGCCGGGCAGCCCATGTTGATGTCGATCACCCGCGCCCCGCGATCCGCCACTTGCCGCGCAGCCTCGGCCATCCAGAGTGCCTCGCGCCCGGCCAGTTGCACGGCGGTATTTTCCACATCCGCCGACAGCTCGGCACGCTCGCGGACACCGGGCTTGGCCTGCACCATCTCCTGGCTGGCGACCATCTCGCTGACGACCATGCCCGCGCCAAAGCGCATCACCAGATCACGGAACGGTCGATCAGTGATTCCGGCCATCGGAGCCAGCAGCACCGGCGGGTTCAGGTCTTTGTCGGCGAGTTGAACGGTCAACGTGCTTAATCCTTGGGCAGTTGCGGCTTTGATATCGAATTGAGCGCATATGAACAACAAATCGGCGACCATCAAGCCCGCAAAATCATCACATGCCTAATTTTTAGGCAGGTTAACGCGGGTGATTGCCTCTGCATTCACCGCACCCTAAACATTGCCCTCAAATCACCGGAGAAAATGCCCCCATGACCACCGCTGCCATCATCGTCGCCGCAGGACGCGGGCTGCGCGCCGGAGGGGGGATTCCCAAACAATGGCGCCCACTTGCCGGACGGCGCGTTGCAGACTGGACCATTGATCGGTTTCGCGGCCAAGTGAACCATATCGTACTGGTCCTGTCCGAGGATGACGTCCCGGCGTGGGCGGAATTCGAAAACACCGACCTGATTCTAACCCGTGGCGGCAGCGATCGCGCGGGCTCGGTCCGCAATGGCCTTGCTTCTTTGGCGGATTTTGCGGTTGATCTTGTCCTTATACATGACGTCGCCCGACCCTGTGTTGGGCTGGACACCATTCAAAACGTACTGGACGCGCTGAAAGCGCAACCAGCAGCTGCACCCGGATTGGCGGTGACCGATGCGCTGTGGACCGGGGACGGAGCCATCGTGACTGGAACGCAGGACCGCTCGGGCCTGTTTGCCGCGCAGACGCCGCAGGGTTTTCACTATAACGCTATCGTCGCGGCCCATGCAGCCCATCCCGGAGGGGCTGCCGATGACGTCGAAGTCGCACGCGCAGCGGGGCTGGACGTGGCCATCGTGCCGGGCGATGCAGACAATATCAAAATCACACGACCCGAGGATTTTGCCCGGGCGGAACGCATATTGGGAACGGATATGGATGTAAGGCTGGGCAACGGGTACGACGTGCATCGGTTTGGCGACGGGGATCACGTGATCCTTTGCGGCGTGAAGGTGCCGCATGATCGTGGCCTGCAAGGTCATTCGGATGCCGACGTGGGGATGCACGCGGTGACCGACGCGATCTATGGCGCATTGGCACAGGGCGACATCGGTCAGCACTTCCCGCCTTCGGACCCGCAATGGAAGGGCGCCGCCAGCACGATCTTCCTGCGTCACGCGGTCGAACTGGCCGAGAAGATGGGATACGCCATCTCGAATGTCGACTGCACATTGGTCTGCGAATACCCGAAGATCGGGCCTCACGCGCCTGCCATGCGAGAGGAAATGGCCCGGATCATGGAGCTGCGCGCCGATCAGGTCTCGGTCAAGGCGACCACATCAGAACGGCTGGGGTTTACCGGGCGTAGTGAGGGGATCGCCTCGCTTGCCACTGCCTGTCTGTTGAAATCATGAATGCCGCGCGCCTGATCGGAACCGTGTGTGGCGTCGGTTACCTGCGCCCGGCGCCGGGGACGTGGGGATCGCTGGCCGCGCTGCCCTTGGCATGGGTCTTGCATACTATTGGTGGCTTCCCGCTGCTGGTGATCGCAACACTTGCCGTGTTCTTTGGCGGCCTCTGGGCCACTCGTGTAATGACCGAAGGACAGGACGATCACGACCCGTCCGAGATCGTCATTGACGAGGTCGCCGGACAATTCACCGCCTTGTGGGCGATTTCCTATCCGGCCTGGGCGTATGGGATCGATATCACGGCACTCTGGCCCGGCTGGATCGCCGGGTTCCTGCTTTTCCGCCTGTTCGATATCACCAAACCCGGCCCTGTTGGCTGGGCTGATCGGCGCAATGACGCGATGGGCGTGATGCTGGACGACGTGATCGCGGGCATGTTCGCCGGAACCGGCGTGCTGATCCTTGCCGGCATCTCACACGGAGTTCTGGGGCTATGACCGTTGCCGTGCTTCTCGACCGCGCCAAGGCGCAAGGCGTTATGATTGCCACCGCCGAAAGCTGCACCGGCGGTATGGTCGCTGCGGCGCTGACCGATATCCCCGGCAGTTCCGCCGTGGTCGAGCGCGGCTTTGTCACCTACACCAACACCGCCAAGCAGCAGATGTTGGGTGTGCGGGCCGAGACACTGGCCGCACATGGCGCGGTTTCAGAACAGGTCGCGGGCGAAATGGCTGAAGGGGCGCTGAGGAATTCCGACGCGCAGCTCACCGTTTCGGTCACCGGTATCGCGGGCCCCGGCGGGTCCGAATTCAAGCCCGAGGGCCGGGTCTGTTTTGGGCTGGCCGCAGAAGGCGCACCGACCCGCACCGAAACGGTCGATTTTGGCGCGCTTGGCCGCGACAACGTCCGCCATGCGGCGCGGGATCACGCGCTGGATCTGCTGTCACAGGGACTTTTTACTATCGCCCAAAAATAAGGCTGTCCGCGCCATTCGGCGCACATTTAATCACCAGTTAACAAAAAGCCCCCAAAGTAGGCGCAAAAATTGGCGTCTGCCTCTTTTTTCCCCGCCCCCTCTCCGCTTCAAGGCGCGCCACGCAAGCTGAAGAGGAGACCGGCCGATGAATGGAGCCGATACTGCCTGGATCATAGTGGCAACCGCCCTGGTCCTGTTCATGACATTGCCGGGTCTGGCCCTGTTTTACGGAGGCCTCGTGCGCGCCCGCAACGTGCTGAGTGTCTTCATGCACTGTTTCAGCATCGCCTGTCTGATGAGCATCCTGTGGCTGGTTGCAGGCTATTCTATCGCGTTCGGCGACGGTGGATCGGGTCTATGGGGTGGTCTGGGCAAGGCCTTCCTGAACGGTGTGGATGCCGACAGCCTGTCGGGCACCCTGCCCGAGGTTCTGTTCTTTGCCTTCCAGATGACCTTTGCCATCATCACCCCTGCCCTGATCGTCGGTGCTTATGTGGAACGCGTGGGCTTTGGATTTGTGCTCACCTTCTCGGCCCTGTGGATGCTGCTGTGCTATGCGCCGGTCGTTCACTGGATCTGGGGCGGCGGTATCCTGACCGACGGTGGTATACTGGGTGAGGTCGGCGTCCGTGATTTCGCAGGTGGCATCGTAGTGCACGAAACCGCCGGTCTGGCGGCGCTGATCATTGCCGTGATCCTTGGGCCGCGCCGCAACCGCACCACTCCTCCGCACAACCCCGGCTTTGTCATGATCGGGGCCGCAATGCTGTGGGTTGGCTGGTTCGGATTCAACGGCGGCTCACAACTGGCGGCCGATGGCGGCGCTGCAATGGCGATGACCGTTACACATATTTCGGCCGCGACTGCGTCGCTGACCTGGGCGCTGTGGGAGCGGATCAAGTATGGCAAGGCCTCGATGGTGGGTCTGGTCACCGGTACGATTGCCGGCCTGGCCTCGATCACGCCGGCGTCGGGCTATGTTGACCCGGTTCAGGCGCTTATCATCGGTGCGGTGGCGGGCGTGCTGTGCCAAGAGGCCGTCAACGTCATCCGCAATATGCTGAACATCGACGACACGCTGGACGTATTCGCCGTGCACGGCGTCGGTGGTATCTTCGGCACCATCATGATCGCCGTCTTTGGCCTGGGCGCCTGGACCGCGCAGTTGGGCGGGTTGCTGATCGTGGGTATCTTTACGTCAGTTGTCACATTTGTGTTGATCAAGGTGGTTGCGCTCATCACTCCGCTTCGCGTAGACGCCGAGACCGAAACAAACGGGCTCGATCTGTCGGTACACGGCGAGCGCGCCTATGACATGAGCAGCTAAGCCCACCTTGGCTGCCACGCGCCCGCAAGGGCCAAAGCGGACCTCTTGACGGGGTCCGCTTTTCTTTTAGGCGTTCGCCTCTCGACTCTGGGTCTAGGGTCGGGCTATCAGCCCGCAACGTCATTTTGTCCCGAGGTTGCACCATGATCCCCAGTTCTTTCCCCGATAGCACCGAAATCGCCCGCCTGACTGCGCGGATGCTGCTGGAGATCAAGGCTGTTCACTTCAATTCGCGCGAGCCGTTCACCTTAGCAAGCGGCCTGCCCAGTCCGACCTATATCGACTGCCGCAAGCTGATCTCGTACCCGCGCATCCGCTCGACCCTGATGGATTTCCTGACCGTCACCGTGATGCGCGACGCAGGGTTTGAGGCGTTTGACAATATTGCTGGGGGCGAGACTGCGGGCATTCCATTTGCGGCAATGGTCGCCGAGCGCATGGCGCTGCCGATGACCTATGTGCGCAAGAAACCCAAAGGCTATGGCCGCAACGCCCGCATCGAAGGCGCCATGAGCGAAGGCGAGCGTGTGCTGCTGGTCGAGGACCTGACCACCGATGGCGGCTCGAAACTGTCCTTTGTGGATGCGATCCGCGAAACCGGTGCCACCTGTGGGCACACAGCGGTCATTTTCTACTATGGCATCTTCCCCGAGACCGAAAAAACTTTGGGCGATCACGGCGTTCGGCTGCATCACCTGTGTACCTGGTGGGACGTTCTGGCCGAAGCCAAAGCGCAGAAAGCCTTTGATCAAGAGACACTTGACGGTGTCGAGGCCTTCCTGAACGACCCGCGCGGATGGCAGGAAGCCAACAAAAGCTGACGTCACGGCACCTGTTGAGAGAATTGGAACGTCATCCGACAGGGCGGTGAAAGCCACACAATATGTTGACGAATGACCCTTTCATGCTTCAACATGATGGGGCCCGGAGATATGCACAGTCTATCCCCAGAAACATACAATTTGCCCCGACTCATGGGGCTCGGGTATGGACTGTTTCCCAAGGGACGGTGAGAGCAGCAATGAACGAGATAAGCAGCATCGAGCAGGCAGCGGCGCAGATTCAGAATGCCGAAACCATGCCGCACTCCATTGAGGCCGAGCAGCAGCTTCTGGGTGCGATCCTGACGAATAACGACCTCTATGACCGGGTCGCCTCGATAATCGGGTCTGAACATTTCTATGACCCGGTTCATGCCCGCATCTATGAGGTCGCGGCCAATCGCATCGCCAAGAATGCGCTGGCTTCGCCCGTGACGTTGAAATCCTTCATGGCCGAGGATGAGGGCCTGAAGGAATTGGGCGGCCCCGCCTATCTGGTCAAACTGGCGGGCGCCTCGATCAGCGCCTTCGCGGTTCATGACTACGCCCAGATGATCTATGACCTCGCCATTCGGCGCGAGCTGATCCGTCTGGGCCGGGACATCTCGGACAAGGCGGCGCGGGTCGATGTGTCCAGCGAGCCGAAAGAACAAATCGTCGAAGCCGAGCAACAGCTTTATCAGTTATCCGAGCAGGGCCAGACCGAACAGGGATTTCAATCCTTCCTCAAGGCGGTCACAGAAGCCGTCAACGTCACCAACGAAGCGTACCAACGCGGTGGCGGCATGGCAGGTATTTCCACCGGTCTGGCCGACCTGGACAAACAGCTTGGCGGCCTGCACCCGTCGGACCTGATCATCCTGGCCGGACGTCCGTCGATGGGGAAAACCTCGCTGGCGACCAACGTGGCGTTCAACGTGGCCAAGGCTTACAAGCGTGGCACCAAGCCGGACGGGTCTGAGGGCGCGATTGATGGCGGCGTCGTGGGTTTCTTCTCGCTTGAAATGAGCGCCGAGCAGTTGGCTGGACGTGTTCTGGCCGAAGCCTCTGAAATTTCGTCGCACAAGATCCGTCAGGGTGACATGACCGAGGCCGAGTTTCGCCGGTTCGTGGATGCCGCTAAAGAACTGGAGGCGTGTCCCCTGTTCATCGATGACACGCCTGCCTTGCCGATTTCACAGCTGGCCGCACGTGCACGCCGATTGAAGCGGACACATGGTCTGGACCTGCTGGTCATCGACTATCTTCAGCTGTGTCGCGGGATGGCCGACAACCGGGTCAACGAGATCGCTGAGATCTCGATGGGCATGAAAGCCATCGCCAAGGAGTTGAACATCCCGGTCATCGCGCTATCCCAGCTCAGCCGTCAGGTCGAAAGCCGCGACGATAAACGCCCGCAGCTGTCTGACCTGCGGGAATCGGGCTCGATCGAACAGGACGCGGACGTGGTGATGTTCGTGTTCCGCGAGGAGTACTATAAGGAACGCGAAAAGCCTGGCGATCATGAGCTGGAAAAGATGGAAGAGTGGAAGCAGGCCATGGAGCGCCTGCACGCCAAGGCCGAGGTTATCGTCGGCAAGCAGCGTCACGGTCCCATCGGTACGGTCGAGCTATCGTTTGAGGCGCAGTTCACCCGTTTTGGCAATCTGGTCAAACCGTGGCAGCAGGACGGCCAGATCGAGGGCTACTGATCTACCACAACTCGGGCCTGTTGAACGCGCTGACACAGCGCGACGGGCCTTCAATTGGTGTCTCATCCCCGCTCAAAGATTGCCCCAGCCATCCATGCGGCATACTCAAAGGCATGGGCGGCTTGGCGATCGATTCAGTGATCGGCTGAAACCCGGTTTTGCTGTAATAGGCCGGGTCGCCGTAGGTCGTGACAAAATCCACACCGTGCAGGCGCAATTGCTCCAGCCCGAACCCAATCAGCTTCTGACCGATCCCCGATTTCTGCCGGTCTGTTCGCACCGCCACCGGAGACATCAGGAACACCTGGCGCGGGTCCTGATCGTAGTGAAGGCGAGAAAACAGGATGCACCCGGCCAACGCGTCGCGGTCCATCGCCAAAACACCCAGCAGATCATCCTCAGGGGTCGATTTCAAAAGGTCAGCCGCCAAGGCACTGACCACGCGCCCTTCTTCCTCGCTTTCCGAGGCAGAAAAGACATCCCGGAAAAATCCGGGCAATTCGGCAGCACGTGTTTTATAATCGGCGCTCAGGTTCACCACTTTCGGCTCCATATTTTTTCAGTATCAACGATCCAATCTCAGCAACTTCAGTTGATCACAGGACGAACACAATGGCGAGACGCTGGCACCACCCGACCAAAGCCTATTTCTGCCAAGTCTTTGGCATACAGGCCAGAAGCTGCGCAGTATCGCCACGATAGATACAAGAATTGCCGTATTCCCCCTTGACCTACAGCGCTCCAATGTCATGAACAGCACCATGAGTACCGCACGTTTGACGATCAATCTTCAGGCGCTGGCCAGCAACTGGCGGGCGCTCAACGCAAAAACGGATGTCGAGACCGGCGCCGTGGTCAAGGCCGACGCCTATGGTCTGGGGGCCGGGCCGGTATCCGCAGCCCTGGCCGAGGAAGGCGTTCGCAAGTTTTTTGTCGCCGTTGCCGAAGAAGGCGTCGCCGTGCGCAAGGCCATTGGCCCCGGTCCGTTGATCGGCGTGTTCTCGGGTCATATGGAAGGCGACACCGATCTGCTACGCGATCATGACCTGACGCCGCTGATCAATTCACCCGAACAATTCCTGCGCCACCAGCAGTCTTTGCCGGATCATTCCTTTGGCATTCAGTTGGACAGCGGCATGAACCGTCTTGGCCTGGAACCTGCCGACTGGGCCGCGCTGCGACCCAAAGCCGAGCCGCTGAACCCTGCGGTGGTCATGTCGCACCTCGCCTGCTCGGACGAACCCGATCACCCGATGAACCTTCAGCAACTGAAGACATTCCGCGAGATGACGGATGGCGTCACAGCGCCCCGGTCGTTGGCGGCCACTGGTGGCACGCTGTTGGGCTCCGAATTTCATTTCGACTTCTGCCGCCCCGGTGTTGGCCTTTACGGTGGCATGCCCTTTGCTGACGCCAAACCCGTTGTGACGGCCGATCTGCCCGTCATACAGGTGCGTGCCGTCGAAGTCGGGGAATCCGTTGGCTACGGCAACAGCTGGGTCGCCCGGCGTCCGTCGCGGATCGCGACCGTGGCCGCAGGCTATGCCGACGGTCTGCACCGCGCCATCGGTGGAGGTATCGACACTTTCGCTGGCGGTAAACCCTGCCCCGTGGTCGGCCGTATCTCGATGGACCTGATCACCGTCGACGTCACCGACCTGCCCGAAGACCCGGAACGCCTGCGCATTCTGAATGGCCACCAAACCGTCGATGACCTGGCCGAGGCCGCAGGCACCATTGGGTACGAAATCCTCACCTCGCTTGGCGCGCGCTATTCCCGGGGCTACGTGGAATGAACCCATTGAATCTGCTGGGGGGTCTGGGCCGGGCGGTCCTCGCGCTGTTCGCCACGTTCGGCAAAGTTGCGCTGTTTTCGGTGGATGCGATCTCGCATATCTTCCGCCCGCCCTACTACCCGCGCGAATTCCTGGTTGCACTGATGAATATCGGCTGGCTATCGCTGCCGGTTGTCGGAATGACCGCCATCTTCACCGGCGGCGCGCTGGCCCTGCAGATCTACGCCGGTGGCGCCCGTTTCAATGCCGAGGCCGTGGTGCCGCAGATCGTCGCCATCGGTATGGTGCGCGAACTTGGCCCCGTTCTGGTTGGCCTGATGATTGCGGCCCGCGTAACCTCGTCCATCGCCGCCGAGATCGCCACCATGAAAGTGACCGAGCAGATCGATGCGCTGGTCACCCTGTCGACACATCCGATGAAATACCTGACCGCCCCTCGCGTTCTGGCCGCGCTGATCACCGTTCCGCTGTTGGTGGGTATCGGCGATATCATCGGCATCGCGGGCGGTTATGTGGTGGCGACACAGAACCTGGGCTTCAACCCCGCGACCTACCTGCAGAACACGGTCAACTTCCTTGAAACGCACGACATCCTGTCCTCGCTGGCCAAGGGCGCAACCTTTGGCCTGATCGCGGCCCTGATGGGCTGTTATTACGGCATGAACTCGGGCCGAGGCGCGCAGGGTGTAGGCCGGGCCACCAAATCATCGGTCGAATCCGCCGCCATCATGATTCTGGCCGCCAACTTCATTCTGACAGGGGTGTTCTTCTCGCTATGATCCGGATGGAGAACGTACATAAAACCTTTGGCGACAATCAGGTTTTAAAAGGCATGAGCCTTGAGATTCCCAAGGGCACGTCGATGGTCATCATTGGTGGGTCGGGCACCGGCAAGTCGGTGGCGCTGAAATGCGTTCTGGGCCTGATCAAACACGACAGCGGCATGATTTATGTGGACGGCAAGGATGCCACCAAAGGCGACCGCGATGCCTTTCTGGCCCGGTTCGGGATGCTGTTTCAGGGTGCTGCCTTGTTTGACTCTCTGCCCGTCTGGCAGAACGTTGCTTTTCGCCTGCTGCGCGGTCCACTCAAGCGTCCGCGGGAATACGCCCGCGAAATCGCCATTGAGAAACTGCGCCGTGTGGGTCTGAAATCCGACGTGGCCGACCGGTTCCCGTCCGAACTGTCCGGCGGGATGCAGAAACGTGTCGGCCTCGCCCGCGCCATCGCCGCCGAACCCGAGATCATCTTTTTCGACGAACCCACCACCGGGTTGGACCCGATCATGTCCGGCGTCATCAACGACCTGATCCGCGAGATCGTGACCGAGATGGGCGCCACCGCGATGACCATCACCCACGATATGAGCTCCGTCCGCGCCATTGCCGACAACGTCGCCATGCTGCACGGAGGCGTCATCCAGTGGACCGGCCCGGTCAGCCAGATGGATGCCTCAGGCGATCCCTATGTCGAGCAGTTTATAAGCGGGAGTGCAGAAGGGCCGATTGAGGCAGTGCGGTGAACAGTACCCTGACGGTTTTAGAGTTTTCTAAGCTCGTTATGGCCGCCGGGTCTTTCTATCTGTTCAGCCTCGTCATACTGGTAAATATCCTTTTTCCACTGTTTGGAAGAGTATCAGGCGCCAAAGGTGTTGGATTGGCTGAGACGACTGAAATACCTCAACAGCGTCAACGCAGGGGTGTTTTGTCAGGACTTAAAAGACTGCCTTTTGTGGTAAGGTGGCTGATACTGCTTTCAGCTTTCTTTGCGACTGCAAAATTTTTGCTCTTGTGGTTTGATTACATACGATCTGCTGACATTTCTGCGCTCTACTTTTTGACTGGGTTAATTTATTTCTCAGCAGGGTATTTCGTGCGAATGCACTGGCTTCGTGATCGGTCAAAATCGATCGGAAAACTTGATTTTGCCTGCATTCTCTTTTGCATATGTTTCATGTTCACCCAAATATGAAACCATGACCCTCCGCCTCGCCACTCTCTCACTGCTGATCCTCTACCCTATCGCGTGGTTTGCCCCCCTTATGCGCGCGGGGCTTCTCCCGATCTTCGGTCTCAGCGAAATCAGCGTCATCACAGGCCTCCAGTCCCTCTGGAAATCCGACGTCTTCCTCGCGCTGATCGTCACCATCTTCGCCCTCGTTGCGCCCTTTATCAAAACCATCGGCACCGCCCTGATCCAATGGGACCTGCTGGATGCGCGCGTGCAACCTGCGCTGAACATCCTAGGCAAACTGGCCATGGCCGACATCTTCCTGATCGCGCTTTACATCACTTTGGCCAAGGGAATTTCCTACGCGACCATTGAAACCGCATGGGGTCTTTACCTGTTTACGGCGTGCATTCTGGCCTCGATCGCATTGGGCCAGATTACCGAAATGACACGCAATTCACGAAATTCTCAGAGCTAATTGATTGAAAATGTTCATCTGAGTATCATCATTATATTTCGAGCAGTAAAAATTTGTAGTTTACGGGTCCGCAGCGGATCATTCTGCGTGTTTTAGGTGTCTCCGCTTGGGCTTGGTGTTAACCGGTTCCAGAAGGAGTTCGTCGATCATGACCGCCCTCCATACTATGACATTGCAATTTCAGAATGCCTTTTTAAGACTGACTTTTTTCCTCATATGCGCAACCGCATTGGCATCCGTCTCAGCCACACTTCTGTCCGCCCTGGGTGTTTTGCCCTGGCTCTCGATTCAGGCTGGGTTTGGTGACGGCACGGTCACTGATGCCGGGATGTATGTTCAGATTGGCCTGACCGTACTGATTCTGATGCTGGCGTTCTATCTACCCGCCAATGCGCGAATGATGGCGCTGGAAAACAACCATCGTAAGTTCGCGTTAAACATGCACGATATCTCTGCCGCCTATCAGATGGCCCATGCCGCAGATCGCGAGGGCCTGTTCATGATGTCGTCCGAGTTCGACGCGGTCAAAGAGCGGATGGCCTTTCTGCGCCATCACCCTGACCTGCAATCGCTTGAGCCCGAGATACTGGAGCTTGCGGCTCAGATGAGCCAGATCAGCCACGAACTGGCCGAAACCTATGGCGACGCCCGGGTCAATCGTGCGCGGACGTTCCTGCAACAGCGCCAGGAAGAAATCGAACAGTTCCAGAAACGGATCGAAGAGGCGCAGGTGATCCAGAACGAGCTGCGCCAGTGGACCCACGACGTCGAGATGGAGGAATCCATTGCCAAGTCGCAGTTGGCTCGCCTGCGGGATGAGTTGTTTGAACTGCTGCCGGAATTGTCGGCACAGCTGCAGGCGCCTCCCAAGGACAAGACGTCCAAAGCGTCCAGCGTCATCGCAATGTCGCCCCCTCGCGCCGCAGAATAGGCACGCCAGTACCTGCCTCGGACGATGGCCCCTTGGGGCCTGAGGACGCGGCACCGCACCGGCGGAGATGAAAGCCCTGCAAGGGCTTGAAGAACCGCCCGTCCTCGGGCACCAAGGCGGCATGGCAAAGACGACTTTCTCCTGCTCGGCCTGTGGCGCGTCGCATTCGCGCTGGTCCGGGCGCTGCGACGGATGCGGTGAATGGAACACCATTTCGCAGGACGTCCCCCTATCCGCCGGACCCGCCAAGAAATCCCTTGGTGGAAAACGTGGCCAGTCCATCGCTCTCACGGACTTGTCCACCGAGGAAACGCCCCCGCCCCGGACCCTCTGCGGGGTCGAGGAACTGGACCGCGTGCTGGGTGGCGGCCTTGTTCCCGCCTCAGCCCTTTTGGTGGGCGGAGACCCTGGCATCGGCAAATCTACCCTTCTGCTGCAGGCCGCGGCGCGGTTTTCCCGTGCCGGCGTCAAAACCATCTATGTCTCGGGCGAGGAAGCCAGCGCGCAAGTTCGAATGAGGGCCCGCCGTCTGGGGCTCGAAGACGCGCCGGTGCAGCTGGCGGCTGAGACCAACCTGCGCAACATCCTGACGACGCTCGAGGCAGAAAAGCCGGGCCTCGCCATCATCGACTCGATTCAGACAATGTGGGCCGACAATGTGGACAGCGCCCCCGGCTCAGTGTCACAAGTCCGGGCCGCAGCGCATGAATTGACCACGTTTGCGAAACGACACGGCGTATCAATCATCATGGTTGGCCATGTCACCAAGGAAGGCCAGATCGCAGGCCCCCGCGTGGTTGAACACATGGTCGACACCGTGCTCTATTTCGAAGGCGAGCGCGGCCATCAGTTCCGCATCCTGCGCGCCGTGAAAAACCGCTTTGGCCCCGCTGATGAGATCGGCGTGTTCGAAATGACCGGCAAAGGATTGGCACAGGTCACCAACCCCTCGGCCCTGTTTCTGTCGGAACGCGGCACGCCCAGCCCCGGTTCTGCCGTTTTCGCTGGAATCGAGGGCACCCGCCCAGTTCTGGTGGAACTACAGGCACTTGTGGCCCCGTCCCCCCATTCACAGCCTCGCCGCACGGTGGTCGGATGGGACAGCGGGCGGCTGGCAATGATCCTCGCCGTGCTCGAGGCCCGCTGCGGCATCCCCTTCGCGGGACTCGATGTCTATCTGAACGTGGCCGGAGGGTTGAAAGTCAGTGAACCCGCGGCTGACCTTGCGGTAGCTGCTGCCCTGCTAAGTGCCCGAGAAGACACAGCTCTGCCCGCCGATACTGTTGTTTTCGGAGAAATCTCGTTATCCGGGGCGCTTAGACCCGCGCCGCAGACCGAAAACAGGTTGAAAGAAGCCCAAAAACTTGGTTTCACATCGGCCATCGCTCCGGCGGGCGGCAAAACCGGCACTGTGGCAGGTCTGACACTCACCCGACCCTCTGATTTGGTCGGGTTTGTTGGCGAAACCTTCGGAGCAGGTTAAGGTAACGCCTTGAGGGGCTGAAAAAAATACAGGCGAGGGCCATGGAAGGTTTTACAATAATCGACGGGGTGGTTGCCCTGATCATCGTCGTGTCGGGCCTGCTGGCCTATTCACGCGGATTTTTACGTGAGGTTTTGGCTATCGCGGGCTGGGTCGCAGCCGCAATTCTGGCCTTCATTTTTGCACCCAAGGCCGTACCGCTGGTGAAAGAGATTCCGGTGGTCGGAGATTTCCTGCGCGACAGCTGCGAATTGTCGGTCATCACCGGCTTTGCTGCCGTCTTCGCCATCGCGCTGATCGTCGTCAGCATCTTTACGCCGCTGTTTTCGTCGATCGTTCAGCGTTCGGCCATTGGCGGGCTGGACCAAGCGCTTGGGTTCTTCTTCGGCATCGCCCGTGGCATCCTGCTGGTCGCCATCGCATTCTTTGTCTACGACACCGTAATGACCGGTCAATCTTATACGATCGTCGACGAAAGCCGCTCGGCCAAAGTGTTCGAACAGTTCAGCGACCGGATCGAAGAGCAGAACCCCGAACAGGCTCTGGGCTGGGTTACCCAGCAATATGAAGAGTTGGTGGCAAGCTGCAACGGCAGCCCCGTGACCACCGAAGAACCAGCGGCCCCGGCCACCACTGAACCGGCCACAACCGAATAAGAAAAAACGCCCGGCTTTGTCCGGGCGTTTTTTTTCAGCTTCTGCACGTCAGGCTTTAACTGACAAAGCCCTCGCCCGCACAGACCGTGCATCTGATAGTTTTCAGGCCAAAACACCCTTCGCAGCGACCCATGATAGGTTTGCCATGTATATCGCGGCTTTTGAGGACCTCTCCCGCTCCATTGCAAATCGGACAAGGAGCGCGTCCCATACCGCGGCACCGATGGCACCTGCGTTTTACAGGTTCTTCCTTTTTTGTTCCTTGCTTGTGTTGCCACATGGCGCTGCCCCAATCGAACCTGATTTTACGAAATTACTGATGACTTTCGCCATGACACCACAAGCCTGCACCCATGTCACCTTTTGATGCCGTGTCAGGCAAAATACACCTGTCGGAAACAACAATTGTGATCCTTTGATGACACAGGCCCCGTTAGGCATTATGTGGAGGCCGAACTGACATGGAATCGGAGCCGCCGATCTTGCTGACCCTGTTTTCTTTCGCGCTCGCCCTCGTGACGATGGCGCGTCTGCATCAGCAGCCGGGATGGCGGCAAGGCGTACAGGTACACCCATGCAGATGTTCAGATCATCATCGCTAGTCAAAACGTCGTAGAAGTTGGAGCCCGTAGATGTGTGGGATTTTGGGGATCGCAAGCAGGACGCATGATGTCTTTGCGGAAATCTATGACGGGCTGCTGATGCTGCAGCACCGGGGCCAGGACGCCTCGGGCATCGTCACCTATAACGGCGAATTCTTCCGTGAGAAGAAAGCCAACGGTCTAGTCAAGGACGTGTTCAACGCGCAAGACGCCGAAACCCTGCTGGGCAAGATCGGGATGGGGCATGTGCGCTATCCCACCGCCGGTTCGCTCAGCGCGTCTGAGGCGCAACCGTTCTTCGTGAACGCACCTTATGGCATCTATCTCGTCCACAACGGCAACATCACCAACACCGCCGAACAGCGTGAGAAAGTGACCGCCAAATACAGTCGCCACCTGCGCACCACCTCGGATTCCGAGATTCTGCTGAACGTGCTGGCCGACAAGGTCGCCGACGCGATCAAGGTGAATGGCAACGCCGAGCCCATCCGCAACCTCTTTGCCGGTGTGAAGATGACGATGGAGCGGGTTCAGGGCGCCTACTCGGTGATCTGTCTGGTCGCCGGCGTTGGTATGCTGGCCTTCCGCGACCCCTATGGCATCCGCCCGCTGTCCGTCGCCAAACGCGATGTGGATGGTGAAGGCGATGATTATGCCTTTGCATCGGAAGACGTAGCCTTTGGCATCAACGGCTTTGACAAGCTGCGTGATGTCAAACCCGGTGAGGCGATCCTGATCGATCTGGACGGCAACATGCATACGTTCCAGGCGGTCGAAGGTCAGCTGACTCCGTGTATCTTCGAATATGTTTACCTCGCCCGCCCGGATTCACTGCTGGACGGTGTTTCGGTCTACAAAACCCAGATGCGCATGGGGCAAACTCTGGCCCGCCAGATCGAGGCCGCCGGTCTTGATATCGACCGCATCATCCCAGTCCCGGACAGCGCCCGCCCTGTGGCGCTTGAGGTCGCCAAGGCGACCGGCATCCCCTACCGCGAGGGCCTGGTCAAGAACCGCTATGTCGGCCGAACCTTCATCATGCCCGGTCAGGAAGAGCGCCAGAAATCGGTGCGTCGCAAGCTGAATGCGGTGCCGCTGGAGTTCAAGGATCATAACGTGCTGCTGATCGACGACTCGATCGTGCGCGGCAATACGATCAAGAAGATCGTGCAGATGTGCCGTGAGGCTGGCGCCAAGAAAGTCTTCATCGCCAGCGCCTCACCGCCGGTGAAATTCCCAAATGTCTATGGCATCGACATGCCCACCAAGCATGAACTGATCGCCCATGGCAAAGAGATCGAAGAGATCCGTCAGGAACTGGGCGCCGACGCCCTTTTCTACCAAAACCTCGATGACCTGATCTGGTCCGCCAAGGAAGGCAACCCCGAGATCGAGGCCTTCGACTGTTCCTGCTTTGATGGCAACTACATCACTGGCAGCGTCAGTGACGACTATCTGGACAGCCTGGAGAACAGCAGCCGCGTCAGCAAAAAACGCGAGGATATGCAGGTGCCCGGCGGGTCGTGGAACGCGGCGAAACTGGCTTCGGGATAAGTTCCAAAACCGAATCAATACAGTTATCGGCCCGCTTCGCTGATGCGATGCGGGCCTTTTTCTATCCGGCATACCGGCTCATGAGTGGGTTTTCGCGCACAACCCTTCGATGAAGGAATCGCAATCGCAAGGGCTTCGGCGGGGTTGTGAAACCAGCCGATTTCTCGCCCTTCGACCGGGGTTTTAGTCGCGGTTCCGGTTTGCTAGGCCAGCGGCAACCAACCACTCATAACAAGGGGCTGGGCCATCACGGTCGGGCCGGAATCCATGTCAAACGCAACCGTCAAAAGTGCGGCCACGCAAAAGGGCGCACTGAACAAAAGCTCTGTGTCCGTTCTGGGGGTCTTTGGGCCGAAATCGGATATGCGCGCTCTGGTGCGCATGTCTTCGGGGCGCGTGAAAGAGGTCAAGCCCGGCAGCCGGGTTTCATCGGGCACCGTGGTCGCTATTGATGACGAGGGCGTGATGCTGCGACAAAGCGGCCAGACCAAGCGCATCGCTATTCCCGGCAGCTAAACCGGCTTGACGCCCTGCGCGCAGGGGTTCAAACCGCTGTCATGACCGATCAGAATAAAATTGCCCTCGTCACCGGGGCCTCTCGCGGGCTGGGCGCTGCCCTGGCCGAGGCGCTGGCACCCGAATATCACATCGTCGCCGTTGCCCGCACCACCGGCGGGTTGGAAGAGCTGGATGATCGCATCCGCGCCAAAGGCGGCGCAGCGACGCTTGCCCCCATGGACATCGCAGACCCGAATGCCATGGCGACCCTGTGCCGGGGCATTCATGACCGTTGGGGCAAAGTGGACCTCTGGCTGCATACCGCCGTTCACACATCCGCCCTGACGCCCACGCATTTCATCGACCCGAAGGAATGGACCAAGGCCGTCAACACCAACGCTACGGCCACGTCGGTTCTGATCCCCTACATTTCTCCCCTGTTGGGTGAGGAGGGCCACGCGGTGTTCTTCGACGACCCGAAAGCGGGTGAGAAGTTCTATGGCATCTATGGTGCGACCAAGGCCGCTCAGATGGCGCTGGTGCGCAGCTGGGCTATTGAAACCGAACGCACCGGTCCGCGCGTGACGATCGTCGAGCCCAAGCCGATGCCAACGGCTGTTCGCGCGCGTTTCCACCCCGGTGAGGATCGCGACGCACTGACCAGCACAGCCGATGAGGCCGCGCGCATTCTGGCGAAGCTGTAAGGAATGGCCCTTTGGGCCATGCCTCCGGCGGAGGTATTTTTGGCCAGATGAAGCGGGCGGGTTACGCGATATGCACGCCGTTGCGCCCGGCCAGATCGACGAAGAATTGCCAAGCCACGCGGCCCGAGCGTGCGCCGCGTGTGGCCTGCCATTCGATGGCTTCGGCACGCAGGGTTTCTGCGTCCACTGAAACTCCGTAAGCCGCGCAATACCGGTCGATCATGGCGAGGTACTCGTCTTGATCGCAGGGGTGGAAGCCCAGCCACAGGCCGAACCGATCAGACAGTGAGACCTTCTCCTCGACCGCTTCGGACGGGTTGATGGCGCTGGAACGTTCATTCTCGATCATGTCCCGCGGCATCAGGTGGCGGCGGTTCGAGGTGGCGTAGAAGACGACGTTTTCGGGGCGGCCTTCGATGCCTCCGTCCAGCACCGCCTTGAGCGATTTGTAGTGCTGGTCATCGTGGCTGAAGGACAAGTCATCGCAGAACAGGATAAACCGGTGCGGCGCAGCACGCAGATGGTTCAGCAGACGCGCGACCGAGCCCATGTCCTCGCGCTGCAGTTCGACCAGTTTGAGGTCGGGGAAATCCGCCTGCAACGTGCCATGGACGGCTTTGACGAGGCTGGATTTGCCCATCCCCCGTGCACCCCAGAGCAGTGCGTTGTTGGCCTTGAAACCCGCTGCGAACCGGCGCGTGTTGTCCAGCAACGTATCGCGGGATCGATTGATACCGACCAACAGGTCCAGATCGACACGATTAACCTGCGTGACCGGCTCCAGCCGGTCCGGCTCCACATGCCAGACAAAGGCCGGCGCAGCCCCGAAGTCAGGTGCGGCCAAGGGGGCCGGTGCCATGCGTTCCAGCGCGTCAGCGATGCGGTTCAGAGCTTGGTTGTCCATTGGGGCCTCCGGTCGTGTCTTGCGGGGTTCAAACCATGTTCCGCCCGGCACAACAAGAGCGCGGCACGAAAAAGGCGCGCCCCGAAGGACGCGCCTGATTGTTAGCAACCGACAGGATTACTTGCCGTCTTCTTCCAGCACGATCTCTTCGTCGGCCTCTTCTTCTTCGTCGTCATAGTAGCCATCAGCGCGCAATTGCTCTTCGCGCTTTTTCTCGACCCGGGCGACGAGGAAAATTGACACCTCGTAGAGACCATAGACCACCACAAACAAGATGATCTGCGTGATCACGTCCGGCGGGGTCACCAGCGCGGCCAGTACCAGAATGGCGACCACAGCGTATTTGCGCACCGATCCCAGCCCTTCGGCGGTGACCAGCCCCGCTTTGCCCATCAGGGTCAGCAGAACCGGCAGCTGGAAACACAGGCCAAAAGCCACGATGAACTTGATTGTCAGGTTCAGGTATTCCTGCGCCGAGCCCTGGAACACCACGCTCAGCGGTGCTGCGGTAGCGCCATCGGTCACGGCCTCACCTTCAGCTCCGAATTGCTGGAAGCCTAGGAAGAAGTCATAGGCCAGCGGCGTGACCACGTAGAAGGCGAAGCTTGCGCCCAGCAAGAACATGAAGGGCGAGGCCAGCATGAACGGCAGGAACGCGTTCTTTTCCGACTTATACAAGCCCGGCGCCACAAACCGCCACATCTGCATGCCGATGTAAGGAAAGGCCAGGATGAAGCCGCCCAGCAACGAGACCTTGATGGCGACAAAGAAGCCTTCCTGCGGCGAGATGAAGATCAGCCCGCAATCCTGCCCACGCTCAGCCAGAACATTGCACAGGGGGTTAGTCAGGAAATTGAAGAGCGGCGTGGCCACTGTAAAACAGATGATCATGCCAACCAGAAACGCCACGACGCAGTGAATCAACCGCGTGCGCAACTCCGCCAGATGCTCAATCAATGGGGCCGAGCTGTCCTCGATCTCGTCGGTTTTGGTCATGTCTTGCTTTCGGTTTTCAGCGCGGCTTCGGCCTCTTCAGCCTTGGCCAGCGCGTCAGCAGCTTCCTTGGCCTTGCGTTCAGCAGCGGCACGTGCGGTCGTGGCCTGAATCTTCTTGGCCTGCTCTGACCGTTCAGCAGCCAGTTTGCCGGTTTCGCTGTCGGGGTCGAACTTGGTCGGGTCGATGCTTTTCGCCAGATCCTGCGCGGCCTCTTTCACGCCGTCCATGGCGCTGCCGACAGGGTTAGTTGCCGCGTTGAGACCCTTCTTGATCTCGTTCACGCCCGCCTGATCAGCGGCCTCGTTCATGGCGCTGGAAAACTCGCGCGCCATGCCACGGGCCTTGCCGACAAAGCGGCCGACATTGCGGAACAACACCGGCAGGTCCTTTGGCCCCACAACGATCAGGGCAACAACGCCGATGACCAGAAGCTCGGTCCAGCCCAGATCAAACATCTGGACTTAGGCCTTGTCTTTGTCGGTCTCAGGAGTGACGTCCTTGGCCACTTCGGCTGCGTCCTGCTCCAGCTCGTCCGCGCCTTCCTTAACGCCGCGCTTGAACGAGGTGATGCCCTTGCCCACTTCGCCCATCAACGAGCTGATTTTGCCGCGGCCAAACAGCACCAGCACCACTACGGCGATCAGCAGAAGACCGGGAAGGCCGATATTGTTGAGCATGTCTCTTCTCCTTGTACGTCGGCGCCGCGCGCCGGGAATGTTGTCTGGCCCCGTGTCTACGCCCACAAGCCCGCGCGCAAAAGTGACGCAAATCAATTCCGCGCCGAATTGTGAACGGATCGTACGTTTTTTACGGGCTGGCCTTCCTCAACTGACAGGTTTATGTCAGTTGTATGTGGCTAGGTAGTGGGCATCGAAACCTGGTCAACGGAGATTCACATGACCCATGTTGCAGAAATCGTCACCTTTACCCTCGCCAAAGGCACCTCGGCGGAAGAGTTCGTGAAACTCAGCCAGGCTTCTGAGGCCTTTGTCCGCTCGGCGCCGGGTTTTGCCCACCGACAGCTGAGCCAGGGTGAGGATGGCCGCTGGACTGACTATGTCATCTGGACCGATATGAAAGCCGCCAAGGATGCCGCCGCACAATTCCCGCAACAGGATTTCTGCGCGGGTTTGATGGCTGCCATCAACCCTGAAAGCATCCAGATGCGCCACGAGAACGTGCTATGGAACATGACCGCCTAAACGCGGTTCGGACGGCGTGATATGCGCCGCACGGATCGCCTGTTCGATATCATCCAGATCCTGCGCGACGGCAAACTGCACCGCGCGCAGGACATCGCGGATCGGCTCGAAGTGTCGATCCGCACGATCTATCGCGACATGGATACGCTGGTCGCGTCCGGCGTCCCGGTCGAGGGCGAACGCGGCGTCGGCTATATGGTGCGCGAGCAGATCACCCTGCCCCCGCTGAACCTGACACCCGCGGAACTGGAAGCTCTGAACCTCGGCATGGCCATTGTCGCCGAAGCCGCCGACCCGGACCTGAAATCTGCGGCTGAGTCACTGGCCGACAAGATCGACGCCGTACTGCCCACTCAGGTTGTGGCCGAGGCAGACACGTGGAAGTTCGCTGTCTATCCCTTTGCCGACGCCGCGCGAGGTCTGGCGTATATGGCCCCGATCCGGGCTGCCATCAAATCCCGCCAGAAACTGCACCTGACCTATCGCCGTATCGACGGCGTTCTGACCGAACGGACCATTCGCCCCCTGCACATGGAGTATTGGGGTCGCGTCTGGACCCTGACCGCGTGGTGCGAGCTACGCGAAGGGTTTCGCGTGTTCCGTATCGACCTGATCGAAGCTGTCGCACCCCTGCCCGAGATTTTCGCCGATGAACCCGGCAAACGCCTGAGCGACTTCGACCCACACGCCTGATCCGCTCGTCATCTGGCCCAAAATATCTCCGCAGGAGGCATGGCCCGGAACGGGCCATTTCCGTCACTTCAGGTAAGGCTCAGGATCAACCGACTCAAACCCTTTGCGCACCTCGAAATGGACATAAGAGTTGTCCCCGCCCCGCAAGGACGCAATCTGCTGCCCGCGGCGAACGCGCGAACCCTTTTTAACGGTGACTTTGTCGACATTCGCATAGACGGTCAGAAGGTCGCTGTTGTGCTTGATCACGATGATCGGCACCTGATCGGCATCCGCAGTGATGGCCGCCACGGTTCCAGCCTCAGCCGCTTTTACGGCAGACCCGGATGCACCGGCGATATCGATTCCCTCGTTCTTACCCTTGTTATAGGTCCGGATGATCGTCCCGGTGACCGGCAGTCCAAGAGCCGAGTTGCTTTGGCTGGTCGGCGCCTCCGCGGTCACGTCAGGCGCAGGTACGGAAGCGGCGATTTGCTCGTCCGGCAGAGGTTGCGTCGCGCTTGGTGGCGTAGGTGTGGGCGACCCCTGCCCCGGCTGTGTCACATTTGTGGCCGGCACAGCGGCCTGTTGCGGCGCAGGCTGGTTCTTGATCGGAATCAGCAGGAACTGATCTTCCCGCACCGTAAAGTCCGACCCCAACCCGTTCCATTCCGCCAAGGCATCGACCGGAACATCATAGAGCCGCGCGATGGTATAGGCTGTCTCACCCCGTTTGACCTTGTGGCGCACCGGCTCTGGCCCCGAGGCAACAGGCGGTGTCGGCGCTGGAGCCGCAGCGGGTTGTGCGGGCTCGAGTGTCGATGTCCGGACCGAGCCATCCGCCGGAGCCTCGTCAATCGCTGTTCCGGCGATCGTGGCAATATCCACGGTGCTGGCCGCGCTGACCGTGCGCGGCAGCGCAATCACTTCGCCATCTCGCAGTTGGTCGTCGGGTTGCAGTCCGTTGAACCTGGCCACCTCGCCCGCAGGCAGGCCGATACGGGCGGCCACATCGTTGACCGTGTCCCCACGGCGCGCAACGGCGACCTGATAATTCGGATAGGTTATCACTCCACGCGCGTCCGGGGTCGGACGGTTGGTGGTGGCGGATTGCGCGGCCTCTGCGGTCGAAAAGCCGCCCACATTGCCCCGCAGATCATAGTCGAACGGGCCCTCGCATCCGGCAAGGAACGCCACGGCCGCCACCCCTGTCGCGCAGCGCAACATCGCTGATTTGGAAACTGCTCTCATCTTACTGTCCTCATCGCCTGCCCCTGTTACCCGGGGTTCCGGCGCATATTGCAGAATATCTAGTTACGCCCCGTCCCTGCCAAGCCCCTCTAACAGGGGCACGAAACGAACGGGCAACAATTCGTCATAGTCCAGACCGGTTTCGGTGCGACGGACCCGGATCAGGGTCTGAACCGCATCCGACTGTCCCACCGGCAACACCATGATACCGCCGATTTTCAGCTGCGCCAAGAGCGGCCCGGGCGGGTCTTCCGCCGCAGCTGTCACAATGATTCGATCAAACGGCGCCTGTTCGGACAAACCGAAGGACCCATCCGACAGCATCGCGGTGACATTGGTCAGCCCCAAGTCACGAAACAACTGCCCGGTTTCGCGCACCAGGCGCTTGTGGCGCTCTACCGTATAGACCCGACGTGCCAGCTTGGACAGGATCGCCGCCTGGTAACCCGAACCGGTTCCGACCTCCAGCACCGTATCCCGCGGGCGGACCTCAAGCGCTTGTGTCATCAACCCCACCACCGAGGGCTGGCTGATCGTCTGCCCGCAGGCAATCGGCAGCGGCGTATCCTCGTAGGCGCGCTCGGCAAACAGGCCTTTGACGAACTGACCGCGATCAACCTGCTCCATCGCGGCCAGCACGCGGGCATCCGTCACGCCCCGCGACCGCAGGGCAAACAGAAACTGCATTTTTGTTTCGGGATCTGGTCCGGTCATTCGATTGTCTTCAGTGCCTCAAGCGCGTCATGCGCCGTCAGATCGGCCCGCATCGGCGTGACCGAGATATAGCCCGCCAGATTGACCGCCGCATCCGTCCCCGGCGCGGTCGGATTGTGCTGATAGCCACCCTTGATCCACAGAAACCGCCGCCCCGAGGGCGAGCTGTGCGGCTCGACCGAGAAATGGGTGTCGCGGCGATAACCTTGCGGAGCCACCCGCGTGCCCAGCACCTCATCCGCAGGTACCGGCGGGAAATTCACGTTGTAGAACAAGCGGTAGTCGCCCTGTTCTGACGGCGTCGCATCCAGGATTTTTCGCACCAGATCGGCGCCAAACCGGGTCGCGGCCTCGAACGGATCGTCCAGCCCCAGATTGCGCGGGCCGAAATACTGCGACAATGCAATCGCCGGAATGCCCTGCAATGCGGCCTCCATCGCGCCGCCAACCGTACCGGAATAGAGTGTATTTTCGGCCGAGTTGTTACCCCGGTTCACCCCCGACAACACCAGATCTGGCCTGGCATCCTTCATCACGTCATGCAGCCCGGCCAGCACGCAATCGGCGGGTGAACCCTCGGCGGCAAAGCGACGCTCGCCCAGTTTGGCGACCATCATCGGGTGGGTATAGCTGATGCAATGGCCAACGCCCGATTGCTCGAAGGCCGGGGCGACGACCCACACCTCTCCGTCCGGTCCGGCCAGATCGGCGGCGATCGCTTCCAAAGCGATCAGACCCGGCGCGTTGATGCCGTCGTCATTGGTCAAAAGAATACGCATATGCCCCATCCACCGCAGCGTTTTGACCTTGATAGACCCGCCCCCGCGCGGCGGCAAGCAAAGCGAACCCGCAATCTGCGGCTTTCGCGCACCACTTTAGCCTAAACTGTGATTTCAGACCCTAATCCGGGAAAACAAAGCACCGATCCCGGCGCACGGTCAGCCACATGACCCGCCCCGGATTGGGCACAAAGACATTTGGAACGGTGGCCTTCAGGACCGAACCATCATGGTCCATCCGAAACTCCACTAGGCTTTCATTGCCCAGAAACCGCGCCCGTTCAACCACGCCGCGGGCGGCGACGCCATCAGTCACCGTGGGCAATGGCCCCTTGCCGTTGCGGTCGAAATCCAACCGGACGTGCTGAGGCCGAAAGACAATCTCGACATCCGTGCCATCCGGAACGCCCGGCGCCAGGAACTGGCCAAACGGAGTTTTCGTCAGAGCACCCTCAACTCTGCCGCGCAACACATTGACATCGCTAAAAAACGCCACCGCGGCCTTATCGACCGGGCGAGTATAGACGTTGTATGGCGCACCTTGCTGCACGATCTTGCCGCGCCGCATCAGGGCGATCTCATCGGCCATGCGCATCGCCTCTTCGGGCTCGTGCGTCACCAGCACGACGGCGGCGTCTTCCTCCTTGAGGATCGCCAGGGTTTCATCGCGAATACCGTCACGCAGACGGTTGTCGAGGCCCGAGAATGGCTCATCCATAAGCATGATACGCGGACGTGGCGCCAGTGCGCGCGCCAGAGCTACCCTTTGCTGCTCACCTCCCGACAGGTGGTGCGGGAACTTGTCGATGAAATGGATCAGATCGACCTTGCGCAGCAGTTCTTCAACGCGGGCGCGCTTTTCCTCTTTGTGGCCCTTTAGGCCAAATGCCACGTTGTCGGCAACGTTCAGATGCGGAAACAGAGCGAAGTCCTGAAACATCAGGCCGATCTCACGCCGTTCGGGTGGTACGCGGAATACGGTATCGCAGATCAGCTTGCCGTCGACATAGATCTCGCCCGATTCCTGCATCTCGACCCCGGCGATCATACGCAGAGTGGTCGACTTGCCGCAGCCCGAAGGCCCCAGCAGACAGGTCACTTTCCCCGCCTCAACGGTCAGAGAGACGTCGTCCACAACGACCCGCCCCTCGTACCGGGCGATCAGATTGCGAATTTCCAGACGAGGAGGAGTTGCGTCAACTGTCACCGATGGACCCCATTGCCTTTTCCCGATGAAATTCATCGGGCTTTAGGCGGGGATAACAACCCCGCCCGTCAGGTGCAAGGGATCAGCAGCACCCGCCTTGGGGTGCCTCACCGCTCGCTTCGAACGGGCTTTCACCGCCGCAGCCTTCGAAGATGCCATAGTGGGTCGAGAAATCGCCAATGAAGTCGAAATGCCGGGCAAATCGCGTGTCTTTCAGCATCATCCAGGTGTTACCACAGACCGGAAAGACCTTGCCCGCTTCAATCGCGTGGTGATCGTCCAGTTCGAACAGATGCGGTGCGTTCGGAATGGTGCCTTTGTAGATCACCGCCTGACCGTAATCCTCGCAAGCCGGTTCCAGCTCGGACAGTTTGAACAGCCGATACGTGGCCGAAAGGAATTTCAGCGGCGCGACACGCTCTTCCAGTACCGTGTTTTCGATGGTCAGCGGGCGGTGCGTCACCCGGCGCGGATCGCCAAAGCCCGCCTTGCGCGACAGCGTCAGGAAATCGTTCCAGTAGAGCGCGCCGGACAGGCATTCGCCGTACAGAACCTCATCCTCGGCCATCGCCTGCGGGATACGGCGGTCGGCATAAACGTCCGAAAAATACATCTCGCCGCCCTCTTTCAACAGGCGATACGCACCGCGCAAAACGGCCTCTTTGTCGGTGGCCAGATTGATCACGCAGTTCGAGACGATGATGTCAAAGGACCCAGGCTCCAAGTCCAATTCATCCAGCTTTTCGATATAGCCGTGGTGGAATTCCACGTTGCTGGCCGCATGACCGAACGCTTGCGCGTGATGGTCCTGATGCGCGCGGGCGACGTCCAGCTGCTCGGGCGTCATGTCGACACCAACCACCCGGCCCTTTTCGCCCACCATCGCAGACAGGGCATAGACGTCACGGCCCGCACCGCAGCCCAGATCGAGGATGCTCATCCCCTCCAGATCCAGCGGCGCGATCAGGCCGCAGCCGTAGTAACGAGTCAGCACTTCGTCATGCACTTTGGACAGGATGCGCTTGAGGTGATCCGGCATGTCGTCTGGTGTGCAGCACGCATTGGTCTGCAAGTCCGAACTGCTTTGCAGGACCTCGCCGTAGTAATTCTGCACCGATTCATGCTTCATCGCAGCTATCCCTTTCCTCTCTGGCTGCACCGCAGCTAATGCAGCGCAAGCCCCGGTGCAATCCGGGCCCAGCAAATCTGACGAAAGCGTGAGACGACCGGGCTACTCCAGCAGGTCGAAATCAATACCTGCGCGTACCTGCCCATTCACCTGAATCTCAAGTCGATGCGCACCGGGAACCAGTTTGAATGTGGTCGCGTTGCCCTTCAGCTTGTGCTTCTTGCTCAGCTTCAACGCGCCATCCCGCAGCGCGGCCTGTTTCAATTTATGAACCTTGGCCGAAGTTTTGCCGCCAGGCCTTTGAAAGTGAATGATATAATCCACCAGAACCGGTTGTTCGCCGACCCCATTCAAGGTCACCTCGAAATCCAGCGCCTCACCGATCCGGGCGTCACCGTTCACTTGCACGTCCGCCGTGACCTTGGCATCCGGATCATAGCCCAGCATTTTCATGGCGCCCGGGTGGCCAGATTTCACCAACCCCCGCAGGGTATGAGAGGTCATCCAGCGCAGTTCGTCCTGCTCCTGCTGCTTGGTCGAGGTCCAGACCTGCAGCCGATCCAAAACCAGTTCGGGGTCCTTCTTGGTAATGTCGTTCAGATGGTTCGCCACCGACCGCGTGACATAGCGTGTGGTGTCGCCATGCAAGCGGTCCAGCAATGGCAACGGGTCGGTCATATTGATCCCAACCGCCTGCCCCCATGGCAGTCGTGGCCGTGTGCCTTCGCTAACCAGCCGGCGAACATGATAGCTGCTGTGCCCGCACCAGAGCCCCATCCGCGCAAGCACCTGATCCGGATGTTGGTTGAGGAACGGACGAATGGCCCATTCCATCGAAAACCGCTGTGTCAGTTCTTCCAGAACATCCAGCGCCAGTTCAGGATGATCCAGCCCGACATTGACCACCCAATCCCCCAACGGCGCAAAGATGAAGTCGCCGAAATCATCATCTGTCCTGGTCGGGTCCAGCGGCGGTGGCAAGGCGCGCAGCAGAACGGGAGCGATCTCGGGTAAATCACCGGGCACGGCCTGCTGCAGGCATTCCGCGATCCAGGCCATGCGTTCCTTCAGCTCAAGGTCCAGCAGGCGGGACATGACCTGCTGCTCGAACATCTGCGGATCAAAGGACGGGTCCGCCCCGGCAAAAAGCTCCGCCAGATAGCGGGTCTTTTCGACATTAAACAGTTGGTCTTTTAGGGAAAAATTTTCTGCCATGTTTAAATCGTCAAATTGGTCGCCCCACCGTCCAGCAGGATATTCTGACCCACGATGAACCCGGCATGTTGCGAGCACAGGAAGGCACAGGTTGCGCCAAATTCCTGCCGCGATCCGTACCGCCGCGCCGGGATCGTTGCCGCACGGTTTGCGCGCGCTTCATCAATCGAAATGCCCTGCTGCGCCGCAACACCACCATCCAGCGAGTCCGCGCGGTCGGTGGCGTGAATGCCCGGCAGAAGGTTGTTGATCGTTACGCCATGCGCAGCAACCTGTCGCGATGTCCCGGCCACATAGCCGGTCAACCCGGTGCGTGCCGCGTTCGAAAGGCCCAACACCGCGATCGGCGCGCGTACGGATTGCGAGGTGATGTTCACCACCCGGCCCCAGCCCTTGTCGATCATGCCGGGCAGCAATGCCTTCATCAAAGCGATCGGCGTCAGCATGTTGGCGTCCAGTGCCTTGATGAAATCTTCACGCTCCCAATCGGACCACATTCCCGGAGGCGGTCCACCAGCGTTTGTCACAAGGATATCAACGCCCTGCACTGCCTCGATCACCTGCGCCTGTCCCTCGGCCGAGGTCACATCACAGGCAATCGTCTGCACATCTACACCATGGTCTGCCCGCAAGCGTGCGGCTTCGGCCTCCAATGCCTCAGCCCCGCGCGCATTCATCACCAGATTGACGCCCGCCTGAGCCAAAGCCTCGGCGCAGCCCAGACCCAAGCCTTTGCTGCTGGCGCAGACCAAAGCGCGTTTTCCCTGTATTCCCAGATCCATAAGATCCTCCCCGTCTGTTGTTGCCCGCATGTCTAGCATCGGCCAGACGGGGAAGACCAGATTTCAGGCTGCGTCAGTAAAAGAACTCTTCCCGAACGATCTTGCCGTTCGCCACGTGATAGACGCCGACCTCTTTCATATCGAACGCCTCACCGGTTTCTTTTACCTTGCCCTGCACTTCGAAAATCACGGCAAAGCGGTCATCCCCATGCGGGAACGGGTCACTGACCGAGGCGCCTGAAACTTCATGTGCGCCTTCCCACCATTCATGCTTGCCGCGAATGGCGTCACGTCCGTGGGTTTCACGCCCCATCCCTTCCATGTCCTGCGCTTCGACCGAAACTGCATCTTCCGCATAGAGCTTTTCCAGATTCTCCTTGGCCCGATCCTCACGGCAGCCAGCGACCAGTTCATCGGCGATTTCTTTCAAATTCATCTTAGGTTTCTCCATCATTTGTTCACTATATGTTCCTATTGCCACAGCTATACGATTCGAACCACCCCCTTTGTCTTGCTTCGACAGGATTCCCCGCCTATACGCGCGTTCATGCTTGATACCTCGAACCAACCCACCTTGCCGCCCGAGATCGCCCGGCGCCGGACATTCGCCATCATCTCGCACCCCGATGCGGGCAAGACGACGCTGACTGAAAAGTTCCTGTTGTACGGGGGCGCGATTCAGATGGCCGGTCAGGTGCGCGCCAAGGGTGAGGCGCGGCGCACACGCTCGGACTTCATGCAGATGGAGAAGGATCGCGGCATTTCGGTTTCCGCCTCGGCGATGTCGTTCGACTATGGGAACTTCCGGTTCAATCTGGTGGACACGCCCGGCCACTCGGATTTCTCCGAGGATACCTATCGCACACTGACCGCCGTGGATGCCGCCGTGATGGTGATCGACGGTGCAAAAGGTGTGGAAAGCCAGACGCAGAAACTGTTCGAGGTTTGCCGACTGCGCGATCTGCCGATCCTGACCTTCTGTAACAAGATGGACCGCGAAAGCCGCGATACATTCGAGATCATCGACGAAATTCAGGAAATGCTGGCTATCGACGTCACGCCCGCCGCATGGCCGATTGGCGTGGGTCGCGATTTCATCGGCTGCTATGACATGCTGCGCGACCGGCTTGAACTGATGGACCGCGCCGACCGCAACAAGGTGGCGGAAAGCATCGAAATCAACGGGCTGGACGACCCCAAACTGGCCGAGCACGTGCCCGAGCACCTGCTGGAAAAGCTGCTGGAAGAGGTTGAGATGGCGCGTGAACTGCTGCCCGCACTTGACCCGCAAGCGGTTCTTGAGGGCCACATGACCCCGATCTGGTTCGGCTCGGCCATCAATTCGTTCGGTGTGAAAGAACTGATGGAAGGCATCGGCGATTATGGTCCGCAACCGCAGGTACAGTCTGCCGAACCCCGTCAGATCGCGCCGGATGAAAAGAAGGTCGCAGGGTTTGTCTTCAAGGTGCAGGCCAACATGGATCCCAAGCACCGCGACCGGGTGGCGTTTGTCCGCATGGCCTCGGGCCATTTCAAGCGCGGAATGAAGCTGACCCATGTGCGGTCGAAAAAGCCGATGGCGATCTCGAACCCGGTGCTGTTTCTGGCCTCTGACCGCGAACTTGCCGAAGAGGCCTGGGCCGGTGACATTATCGGCATCCCCAACCACGGCCAGCTGCGCATCGGCGATACGCTGACCGAGGGCGAGGCGCTGCGCGTGACCGGTATCCCCTCCTTCGCACCGGAGCTGCTGCAAACTGTTCGCGCGGCGGATCCGTTGAAAGCTAAGCATCTGGAAAAGGCGCTGATGCAATTCGCCGAAGAAGGCGCAGCCAAGGTGTTCAAACCCTCGATTGGTTCGGGCTTTATCGTCGGTGTTGTCGGTGCACTGCAGTTTGAAGTCCTCGCCAGCCGGATCGAGATGGAATACGGCCTGCCCGTGCGGTTCGAGGCGTCTCAGTTCACATCGGCCCGCTGGGTCAGCGGCGACAAGGCAGAGGTCGACAAGTTCGTCAACGCCAACAAGCAACACATCGCCCATGACCATGACGGCGACATCGTTTATCTGACGCGCCTGCAATGGGACATCGACCGGGTCGTCCGCGACTATCCGGCGCTGAACCTGACGGCGACCAAGGAAATGATGACGTGACCTGCCTGCAGGCCAAAATTAGTGGGTAATCCCACCTGGGGTACTGTTTCAACGGTTCGGGGCCCGGCCCCGGACATCCTGCGCTTCGTGGCCTATCACCTCGATCTTGGGGTCGACCGGATGTATATCTATCTGGACGAACCCAACCCCAAGGCGTTCAACACTCTGAACCGCCATCCGAAGGTCGAAGTCCGCAATTGCGATGACGGGTTCTGGGCAAATCGACAACGCGAACGGCCTGAACGGCACCAAACCCGCCAAACCGCGAACGCATCGTTTAAATATCGCAACACCGATCTGGACTGGCTGGCCCATATCGATGTGGACGAATTTCTGTGGTCCTCAAAACCTGTCCGGGATCACTTGCAATCCGTTCCATCCCGAACCGCAGCGGTCCGCGTTCGTCCGATCGAAGCGTTGGCGGGCGGCGATGATATGTACAAAGCCTATATCCCAAGCGGCCCCGACCGCGAGGCATTGGTACAGTCGATTTACCCGAACTATGGCGGCTTCGTTCTTGGCGGTTTCCTCAGCCACGTGCAGGGCAAGCTCTTTGTCCGCACCGGAATGAAGAACCTGAGCTTTCGCATCCACAATCTGTTTCAAGACAAGGCGCTATTGCCCTGCAAATTCGAACTGCCAGGGTTGGAGCTGTGTCACCGGCACGCCCCTGATTGGGAACACTTTTTGGCGCACTACCATTTCCGAATGGAACGCGGCTCGTACCAGCCCGGTATGTCGCCCAATGTTCCGCGCGAGTATGGCGGTTTGAACATGAACGAATTGCTCAGTTGGATCGAAGTGGAGGAAGGTCCCGACGGCCTGCGCGCGTTCTTCGATGAAATGAGCGGCGCCGACCCGGAGGCACGCACCCGGCTGGAAGATCACAGCATGGTCCTGCACCGGCCGCTGGATTTGGAGGCCAAGCTCAGGAAACACTTTCCCGGAAGTGTCTGAATTGTTGCGCAAAATCCGCACCACTCAAGCGCCAAATACCCTAAAGGGGTCTTCATTTGACCCTGACCAACGATTTTGTTATGTCCCCCCTCAAGCCGAAATTGCGCAATGACGCGTATGGCCATCCGGGCCCGGCAAACCTCTGACGCGCGGGCCAGGTCTAGTGTCCGCATGAACCGGACATACATGACAAAGTTTAACGAACTGAACCTGAACCCGAAGGTCCTCAAAGCCATTGAGGAAGCCGGATACGAAACCCCCACCCCGATCCAGGCTGGTGCGATACCGCCTGCGCTTGAGGGCAAGGATGTTCTGGGCATCGCCCAGACCGGCACTGGCAAGACCGCCAGCTTTACCCTGCCGATGATCACGCTTCTGGCCCGTGGCCGCGCCCGTGCGCGGATGCCGCGCTCGCTGGTATTGTGCCCGACGCGGGAACTGGCCGCGCAGGTGGCCGAAAATTTCGACACATACGCCAAGAATGTGAAACTGACCAAAGCGCTGTTGATCGGCGGCGTCAGCTTCAAGGAACAGGACGCCCTGATCGACCGTGGCGTTGACGTGCTGATCGCCACTCCGGGCCGTCTGCTGGACCATTTCGAACGCGGCAAGCTGTTGCTGACCGGCGTTCAGATCATGGTGGTCGACGAAGCCGACCGGATGCTGGATATGGGCTTCATCCCTGATATTGAACGCATCTTCTCGCTGACGCCCTTCACACGGCAGACACTGTTCTTCTCGGCCACCATGGCCTCCGAGATTGAACGGATCACCGATACCTTCCTGTCCGCCCCGGCGCGGATCGAAGTTGCCCGCCAGGCCACTGCATCCGAGACCATCGAACAGGGCGTGGTCATGTTCAAAGGCGGTCGTCGCGACCGCGAGGCCAGCGCCAAGCGCAAGGTTCTGCGTGCGCTGATCGACGCCGAAGGCGACAAGTGCACCAACGCGATCATCTTCTGCAACCGCAAGACGGATGTGGATATCTGCGCGAAGTCTCTGAAGAAATACGGCTATAACGCCGCCGCGATCCATGGCGATCTGGACCAGTCTCAGCGGATGAAAACGCTGGACGGATTCCGCGATGGTTCACTGCGCCTGCTGGTCGCCTCGGATGTGGCTGCGCGCGGGCTGGACATTCCGTCGGTCAGTCACGTGTTCAACTTCGACGTCCCTGGCCATGCCGAAGACTACGTTCACCGCATCGGCCGCACCGGCCGTGCCGGGCGTGAGGGCAAGGCCATCACGATCTGCTCGGCTCGCGATGAAAAGGCCTTGGATGCGATCGAGAAGCTGATCCAGAAAGACATTCCCCGACTCGACAACCCCGTCAAGGAAGAGCCGAAGGCCGAAAAGCCGAAGCCTGAGAAAAAGTCGAAGCCTGAGGACGGCAAAAAAGCTGAAAGCAAGAAAGGCGACCGCAAGAAGGACAAAGAGTCCAAAGGCCGTGGTCGCCGCGATGACAGCGGCCCCGCCGTTGTGGGCATGGGAGATCACCTGCCCAGCTTCATCGCCCTCAGCTTTGACGAGCGCCGCGCCGGCTAGTTGAGATTGATTGCATTGAACCGGTTTTCGCGGCCTTTCGCCTGACGGCGCGAACGCAGAAAACCGGTGCTTCTGCGATCTTGAACTCAAACACGACCTAAATTGCCAGCACCAGCGCCAAGATCGACACGCCAAGCAACGTCATCCCGGCGATCTCGCGTCGGGTGATGGTTTCCCGAAAAAACAGGATCGAAGCGAACAGACTGAGCAGCAGCTCGACCTGCCCCAAAGCTTTGACATAGGCCGCGTTCTGAAGCGTGAAGGCAAAGAACCAGCAGAACGAGCCGCACAGGCTGGTCAGGCCGACAAACACGCTGGTCCGGCGCGTCCGCCACACGGCAAGCAGTTCGGCCCGGTCGCGCCACAGCAGCCAGATTGCCATGCTGAGGAACTGAAAAGTCACCACAACGGCCAGCGTGACCAGCGCGCGAAACCACGCGTCTATTTCGCCCAGTTCCAACGAAGCCCCGCGATAGCTGACCGAGGAAAACGCAAACAGCACCCCCGACCCCAGCCCCAACCGCGAGGCGCGGTTGGTGAGGTGATTCCACCATGCTCCGTCGCCTCCGGGTGATTTCGACAGCAGCAGCACCGCCATCAGACCCAGAAAAATCGCCACCAGCGCCCCGCTCGAGACCTGATCGCCAAGCACCAGAAAACCGACAATGGCGGTTTGGATCACCTCGGTTTTCTTAAAGGTAATTCCGACGGCAAAGTTGCGTTGTTTGAATAGGGCCACCACGCAAATAGTCGCCAGAATCTGCGCCGTTCCACCGATCACAGCAAACAGCCAGAATTTCGTCGTCAGGGGCGGCAGGCTGAACCCGGTCACCTGCAGCGCCACAAACAGCCCCAGCAGCGCCAGTGGCATGGAATAGGCAAACCGGGGAAAGGTCGCACCAGCCGCAGTCAGCTTCGCAGTGCTGAGCGACTTTTGCAGCATGAACCGCACGGTCTGGAACGAGGCCGCGGCGATGGTGACGGGAATCCATAAACTCATGGATTCCCTTGTGTCGCCAAATCAACCCTTTGGCCAGAGAGGATGCGCCACCGGGTCTTTCGCCCGCAGGAAATACGACCGGAAAATATGCGCATAAGAGCGATAGACATAGGCCTCATTCCGGGCCTGAAACCGGTCTTTTTCCGAACGATACAAGGCGGGCAGCCGATACCAAGGCGCCCCGGGATTCATGTGATGAACGACGTGCAGATTGTTGTTCAAAAACAGAAAAGCCAGCGGGCCGCGATCTTCGATGATCACCGTACGGGCACCAGAGTTTTCATGGGCCCGATGCTCCAAAAAGGTGCGGATTTTGACAAGCCCCAACCCGAAATAGGCTGACAGCACATAGGCCCAGATCGGCATTTGGGACTGCGCGACAACCCACAGGACCGCCACGACTCCGGGCAGATGCAGTGCCCAGGCTCGCGTAACATTACGACCGCCGCGCAACTCATTGCGCATGAATACAATCTGCCCGATGGCTGGCCCCAGAACGATCCGCCCAAGCAGAGTATTGTTCACACGCAGCAACCGGCGTTGCCAATCGGGCAAGGTACACCACACCTGCGGGTCCAGATAGTTGGATTCGGGATCATCATACGGATCGGTCAGCGTCTCATCCCGGTGATGCGCCAGATGCAGGTCGCGGAACCTCTGATACGGGATGAACAGGGTCAACGGCAGCGCCATCAACGCTTCGTTCAACCACTTCGTGCGGAACGGATGACCATGCAGCGCCTCATGCGTGAGCGAAGAATGCAACGCAGCCACGACCGCCATCGCAGGAACTGCCAGCCAAAGCGGCAGCAGGAACACCACAGCCAACCACGCGCCGTAGCACGCCAGGATCAGGGCCAGTGTGCCCCATTCGGGTGCTGCGGGCCTAGACATTGCGACCCCACGTGATACCCGCCCAAATGCGCTCGTAAATCACGTACATGGTCAGACCTATGGCCGTATTTACAATCGCTAGCGTGCCGCCAATCGCAGCCGACCCGGTGGCCACCAGTCCCACCAGCGTCATCACGATCAGACCCATCACATTCCACAGCACAGCCTTCACGACTGATCTTCGTCGTGTCTCCATTCCGTCACCCATATTATTGTTATGTCTTTAAAATTACGGGTCCCGGGCTCCGTTGAAAATTCTGAATATGATTAACAAAACTCATCATCTGTGATATTTACAAACGTATGCAGGAAAAAATCGACAAACGAGACCGAGCAGCACAGTTTCGACTGCGGCTCGCCCGCGCCATGGAGGAGCGCCACGTCAGCCAGAGCGCGTTGGCGCGACATATCGGTGTGGATCGCTCGACCGTATCGCAGCTTTTGACCGATGAGGGCGCGCGGCTGCCCAATGCGCATGTGGTGGGCAGTTGCGCCTCAGCTCTTGGGGTGTCGGCGGACTGGCTTCTGAGCCTGTCAAACCGGCCGGAAAGTGCCGCCGAACTGCTGGCCAGTTCGCTGACCGTGACCGAAGCCCCGCGCGCGCTGGTCGATGAGCGTATCTTCGAATGGCACCAAGAGGCTGCAGGCTATAAAATCCGTTATGTTCCAGCGACTTTGCCCGACATGTTGAAGACACGCACCGTGCTGGAATGGGAATACGCACCTCATCTGGGCCGCACGGCGGATCAGGCGATCGGAGCTTCGGCGGACCGTCTGAAATGGATGCGCAGCGCCCAGTCGGATTATGAAATTGCCATGCCCCTCTATGAGCACGACAGTTTCGCCCATGCCTCGGGCTATTACGAGGGTCTCTGCCCCAAGATCCGGCTGGAACAGATCGACCACCTGTTAGAAATCTGCGAACAGCTCTACCCCCGCCTGCGCATTTATCTATTTGATGCAAAAAGGCTTTATTCAGCCCCGGTAACCATTTTCGGCCCGCTTCTATGCGTGTTCTACGCCGGTAGCCACTATATGGCCTTCCGCGACCGCGACCGGATCGAGACATTCACGCGCCATTTCGACCGTCTGGTGCGCGAGGCGGACCTGACCGCGCGCGACTTCCCCGACCACCTCAGAAAGTTGCGCGCGGCAATCTCCGACCGCTAAGGATGCACAGACCTAATTCTTGTGCTATCGTCATTCGGCGCGAACCTTCGGGTATTCCGATCATAGACGGGAGGACGATAGGAATGGACGCAATTCAAACTGCTCAATACGCACGAGCGCTCTATACCGCCCATGGCGATCAGGCCGAGGCGGAAGCTGCCAAGAAGATGCGCGAATGCGAAGCCGCCGGGAATATGCAGCAGGCGCAGGACTGGCAGGCGGTCCGTCAGACCATCCGCCAGATCCGCGGGCCAAATCAGGGCTAATTCGGCTTAGATTTTCGGGTCAGGATTCACCGTATGGCCGTCCACGGCAATCACCTGACCCGACACCAACCGCGCCGCATCCGAGGCGAGGAACACGGCCATATTGGCAATGTCGTGACTTTCGACGAACCGCCCCATCGATGTGCCTGCCGCGTAGCCGTCATAGACCTGATCGCGGGTCATGCCCTTGGCGGCCGCTTCGCGGGCCAGAACACCCTCCATCCGGGGGCCTTCGACCGCACCGGGGCATATGACGTTGCACCGCACTCCGTGTGATCCAAGCTCCATCGCCAACGTTTTACCCAACCCGATCACACCCCATTTCGCCGCCGCATAAGGCGCGCGGTTGGGATATCCGTACTGCCCGGCTGTGGATGAGGTGATCACCACAGCCCCGCTACGCTGCCGTTTGAGGATCGGTGCCGCGTATTTCACGCAGAGGAATGCCCCCTCCAGATTGACTGAAAGACAGAACCGCCAATCCTCCAGCGCCACGTCCTCGACCAGAGCCGTCGGCCCTGCGACACCCGCATTTGCGCAGAGCGTGTCCAACCCACCCCACGCGGCTTCGATCTCTGCGAACAAGGCAGCCACGGCGGTTTGGTCGGCCACGTTCACTTTTGACCGTTTCCAATGCGCCGGGCATCCATCCAAGGCAGCCGTATCAACATCGGCCACCCACACCTGCGCACCAGCCGCATCGAAGGCCTCGGCCATGGCCCGGCCGACGCCCGAAGCACCGGCCGTAATCAGAACGCGCCCGCTCATGCCGGTTTCCGGATGGCGGCACCGGCCCCTTCCGGATAGGGCAATCCGGCCTGCGCTTCGGCGATCTGGGCCATTGCGGCCTCAATCTCGGCCGATGGCGCGCTGGGGCGACGGGTTTCGAGGCTGACATGCAACAGGAAGCTCTCGCCTGTAGCGATCAGCTTGTCGCCCTCATACATGCTGTGGAAGACATGCAGTTTCTTGCCCTGCCCCAGTAGCATTTGCGTGCGAATCTCGATCTTTGCACCCGCATGAACCTCATCGATATAGCGGATATGGTTTTCGGCGGTGAAATAGCTGCCACCCGAGGCGATATAGTCCGCGTCACAACCGATGATCTCCATGAACCGGTCAGTCGCGTCGGCAAAGGCCTCAAGATAGCGCGCCTCGTTCATGTGGCCGTTATAGTCGGTCCAATCCAGTGGCACCGCGCGTGATACTGTCAGGATCGGTTGGCTCAGATCGGCCTGCTCCATCGTCGGCAGAGCACCGGGTTTCAGCACCGCGTCGTGCTGGTTCAGCACCGCACCCGCGCCCCAGTTCTGCGCCTTCAGGGCCCGCATCATGCCAACAAGGTTGTTGTCGCGAATACGTTCCAACTCGCGGATCGAGTGCATACCCGACTGTGCATCCGACTGATCGGCAATCATATCGACCAACTCATCAGTGAACTCGGGCACATCCATCAGCTTGGTCCAGGGCCATTTCAACGCAGGCCCGAACTGTGCCATGAAATGCCGCATCCCGGCCTCGCCGCCCGCCACTCGATAGGTTTCGAACAGACCCATCTGGGCCCAACGGATACCAAAACCCATGCGGATCGCTTCGTCGATTTCTTCGGTGGTGGCAATGCCGTCCTTGACCAGCCACAGCGCCTCGCGCCAGACGGCCTCAAGGAAGCGATCGGCGATATGCGCGTCGATCTCCTTTTTGACGTGAAGCGGGAAGAAACCGACCGATTTCAACAGCTTCTGTGCACGCTCAATCATCTCGGGCGGGTTCTTGTCTGTCGGCACCAGTTCGATCAGCGGCAACAGATAGACCGGGTTGAACGGATGCGTCACCACGATCTGTTCGGGGCGCAATGCGCCCTCCTGCAATTCGGACGGTTTGAACCCGCTGGTCGAAGACCCGATGATCGCGTCTGGATCACATGCCTCTTGCAGACCCTTGTAGACCTTGAGTTTCAGGTCCAACCGCTCTGGCACGCTTTCTTGAATCCACGCGGCACCCTGCACCGCGTCGGCCATGTCCTCATGGAAAGTCAGCGCGCCTTCGGGCGGCAGGGGCACATTGCTAAGCCCCGGCAGCGATCGCCGCGCATTGTCCAGAACCTCACCAATCTTGCGCTCGGCTTCGGGGTCCGGATCAAACACCCGTACATTCCACCCATTCAGCAGGAAACGAGCGGCCCATCCGCCGCCGATCACGCCACCGCCAATGATAGCTGCTGTTTTCATCAAATTTCCTCCAGCCTGAATGCCTCCCAAAGCTCACCCAGGCACCACGTCTTCATTTCTTTGCAAATAACCCGAGGGGGTGGGGCTGGCCCCCAATCCCCCAACAGAAGGTCCCTTAAGCGGCCACCGGCGCCCGTTTGGTCAGCCCCAGCTTTTCACGCACTTCCTGCGGGCCAATGACCCGCGCGCCCATGTTGGACACTACGGTGCTCGCGCGTTCGACCAGCTGCCAGTTCTCGGCCAGCACGCCCTTGTCCAGCCACAGGTTGTCTTCCAAACCAACGCGCACGTTGCCGCCCGCCAAAACCGCGGCCGCAGCATAGGCCATCTGGTTGCGGCCCAGCGAGAACGCGCTGAACGTCCAGTCGTCCGGCACGTTATTCACCATCGCCATGAAGGTGTTCAGATCGTCCGGCGCGCCCCACGGTACGCCCATGCAAAGCTGGACCAAGGCGTTGGGTTCCAGAATCCCCTCTTTCACCAGCTGCTTGGCAAACCACAGGTGGCCGGTGTCAAAGGCCTCAATCTCGGGCTTCACACCCATGTCGGTCATCATCTGCCCCATCGCGCGCAACGCGCCGGGGGTGTTGGTCATGACGTAATCGGCCTCGGCAAAGTTCATGGTGCCGCAGTCCAGAGTGCAGATCTCGGGCAAGCACTGCGCGATATGGGCCACACGTTCCGAGGCCCCGATCATATCAGTTGCCGCCTCGTTCACCGGAAACGGGCTTTCGACACCACCAAAGACGATGTCCCCGCCCATCCCTGCGGTCAGGTTCAAAACGACGTCCACATCGGCGTCGCGAATGCGGTCGGTCACTTCGCGGTACAGGTCTAGGCGACGGCTGGGCGCGCCGGTCTCGGGGTCGCGCACATGGCAATGCACAACGGCCGCGCCAGCCTTGGCGGCGGCAATCGCACTGCCCGCAATTTGCTGCGGCGAGCGCGGCACATGCGGGCTTCGATCCTGCGTTCCGCCCGAGCCTGTGACAGCACAAGTGATGAAGACTTCGCGGTTCATTTCCAAAGGCATGACGTTCTCCCCAAGTTATACCCCGTTTTGCCCGGGTTTTCCCCAGGCTTCTCCACGGATTCCGATTTGCGTTCAGGTCCGAGTTTGACGCAGCCTTGTGCAAACACTTGCCAGAATGCGAATCGAACTTGATGAAATCCGCAAAAAACATACTGCAACCCGAACATCGCGCCCTGAAAACGGCGGTACTGGTGCTGGACGAATGCAACACGCTCAGCTTCGCATCCGCCGTCGATCCGATGCGGGCTGCGAACCGCCTGGCGGACCGTCCGGCGTTCGACTGGGACTATGTCACCGCCACGGCAGAGCCCGCAATGCTGACCAGTGCACTGAACGTTCCCGGCATCCCTCTGGCACGGCTGCAAAGCTGCGACCTGATGATTGTCATCGCGGGGTTCCAACTGGCACGGCACGCTACGCCCAGCCTGCTGGCCGGCCTGCGCCGCATTGCCGGCACTGGCGCCACCATGGCCGGTATCGACGGCGGTCCCTGGTTGCTGGCCGAAGCCGGTTTGCTGGACGGCTACGCCGCCACGACCCATTGGGAAGATCTCGACAATTTCGCCACCCGCTTTCCCGAAGTGGATGTGCGCCCCGACCGGTTCACCGTGTCCGGAGACCGCCTCACGTCAGGCGGAGCAATTCCGGCGGTCGAAATGATGTTGCACATCATAGCTGCGCGCCACGGCGCTGGCTTTGCCGCGCGCGTTTCGGGCCTCTTCCTCTATGACGGCGCACCTGACCCCGCCAAGCCGCAAAGTCGTACGGGGGCTCCGCATCGCCACACGGCTCTGACCGCCAAAGCCAATACGCTGATGGAATCGTCCCTGGACGACCCTCTGCCGCTGGCGGATATCGCGGATACCCTCGGCACCAGCCCCCGCACGTTGCAGCAGCAATTCCGCCTGCGCTTAAACACCACTCCGCAGGACCACTACTTGCAACTGCGCCTGGCCGAGGCCCGCCGTCTTGTTACCGACACCGACCTGCCGTTGATGGACGTGGCGCTTGCTACAGGGTTCGCCTCGCAATCCAGCTTTGCCCGCGCCTTCCGCACCGCCCACGGCCTGTCGGCCCGCGACCTGAGACAAGAGCGCGCGCACCCTACCCATCACTGACGGGGTCCTCTTCATCTGGCGAAATATACCCCGGGGGGAGGCCCGCGCAGCGCGGTGGGGGCAGAGCCCCCTAATAGGGCATCGGATGCGCGCGGTGCGCCTGACCGATCTCGGCCACGATCTCATCCGACAACCGCAGGTCCTTCCCAGCCAGAATATGCTCTAACTGTGCCACGGTGGTCGCTCCGAAAATGGCGGACATCATGAAGGGCCGCGTCCGACACCACGCCAGCGCCATATGCACCGGATCCAGACCATGACGTTCGGCAATCGCAAGATAGGCCGTCACCGCTTCAAAGACCCGGTCAGATTTTCTGCCACCCATCTCGGCGTTATGCGACATGCGTGACCCTTCAGGCACTGCGCCACCCTGATACTTGCCAGTCAGGAACCCCGCCCCCAGCGGCGAAAAGGCCATCAGCCCCACATCCTCATGCACGCTCAGCTCGGCCATATCCGTATCGAAATGACGGCAGAGTAGCGAGTATTCGTTCTGCACCGAGGCCACCCGCGGTGCGCCCATCTGTTCAGCAATCCGCAACCATTGCGCGGTGCCCCAGGCACTTTCGTTCGAAAGGCCAAAGGCGCGGATGTTGCCCTTGTCTACTTGTGCCTGCAGCGCCGCAAGGCAGTCCTGCATGTTATCCAGAACTTCGTTGGTGTTGTGTCCCGAGGGCGAGTAGTTCCAGTTCTGCCGGAACATGTAACTGCCCCGGTTCGGCCAGTGAAACTGGTAGAGGTCAATGCAATCCGTCTGCAACCGGCGCAGCGAGCCTTCGATCGCTTCGGGAATGGTCTCGCCCGTAATCCACGCACCGTCGCGGGCATGGGCAAACCCCGCGCCCGAATGTTTGGTCGCCAGCACATAGTCGCCCCGCCGCGACGGATTGGCGGCGTTCCAGTTGCCCAATATCTCTTCGGTCCGACCCACGGTTTCTTTCGAGATCGGATTCACCGGGTACATTTCGGCGGTATCGACGAAGTTGATCCCGGCCTCCAGCGCCATGTCGATCTGCGTATGGCCATCCGCCTCGGATGTCTGAGTGCCAAAGGTCATCGTGCCGAGGCACAGGTCGGTCACCATGATGCCGGTGCGGCCCAAAGGCTTCATTTCCATCTGCCATTCTCCCGAGATTTACTTTGAAGCCAACGACTTATGCCTCGGCCTTTTTCTCCCACCGACCCGATTCCTCGGACCAGTATTGCGCTGAACATCCCGCCCCGGTCAGGGCTTTCCACTGCCCCCGCGCGTGCTGAACAGCTTCGCCATCGTTGCCATCGAACAGGATGCAGACCCGTTCCAGCGCCGCCACTTCATCGGGGTTCACCGGTGCCCCGTCCACGGCCATAATGCAGGCCGGGTCGTTGGCGGCCTCGGGCCCGGTGGTCAGCAAAATGGGTTGCGCCGCATCGTGGGGGCCGCCTTCGCGGCCATGTGGCAGGAACCCATCGTCAGGCCCCAGCCACAGTTTCTCATCCAACCAGTCCATCCGCGCGGGATCGGTGCCCCGCACGGCGATCTTCCACCCGGCCTGCCGTGCCTTGTCCAGCAGCACAGGCAAGGTGTACTCCAGCGGCTGACGGGTCAGGTGGTAGAAATAGACGGCGCCCATAGGATTACTCGAAGTTGTCCTGCACAAGGCGGCTGAGCGCGCGGACGCCCCAACCCGTGGCCCCTTTGGGTGCGTAGGATGTTTCCGAAGACACCGAGGCCACACCCGCGATATCGAGGTGAATCCACGGCGTTTCTTCTTTGACGAACCGCTGCAGGAATTGCGCGGCGGTGATCGAGCCCGCCGGACGACCGCCGACATTCTTCATATCCGCGATGCGCGATTTCAACTGCTTGTCATAGGCCTCACCCAAGGGCATCCGCCACGCGCCCTCGTCCTCGGCCTTGGCCGATTTCAGGAAGGCGTCGCAGAACGTGTCATTGTTCGAAAAGACACCCGCATTCTCATGCCCCAGACCGATGATGATCGCACCGGTCAGCGTAGCCAGGTCGATCATGCCGACCGGGCTGAACCGCTCCTGCGCGTACCACATCACGTCACACAGAACCAAACGGCCCTCGGCGTCGGTGTTGATGATCTCGACCGTGTCACCTTTCATCGATTTGACCACGTCACCCGGACGGGTTGCGTTGCCCGAGGGCATGTTCTCAACCAGCCCAACCAGCCCGACCACGTTGGCCTTGGCCTTGCGTTTAGCCAGCGCCCGCATGGTACCCGCGACAACACCCGCGCCGCCCATGTCCATGGTCATGTCTTCCATGCCACCCGCAGGCTTCAGCGAGATACCACCGGTATCGAACACCACGCCCTTACCGACCAATGCCAGCGGCGCGTCGTCCTTGTCGCCGCCATTCCACTGCATCACCACAACCTTCGAGGGGCTAACCGAGCCCTGCCCAACGCTCAGCAGCGTGCGCATGCCCAACTCTTCCAGCTTGTCTTCTTCCAGAACCTCGACCTCAAGTCCCAGCTCCTTCATCTCGACCAGACGGTCGGCGAATTCGGTGGTGGTCAGGACGTTGGCCGGTTCGTTGGTCAAATCGCGGGTCATGCGCACACCATCGGCCACGGCGTATTGCGGGGCAAAGGCAGCCTCGACCTCATCAGCTTTCTGATGGCTGATGGTAACGGTCCCGGCGTCATCCGATTCCTTGGTCTTATGCGCGTCGAAGTCATAGCTGCGCAGGGCGATGCCCATGGCCAGATCTTCGCTGCGCGGCTGATTGCCCGCCATCACCAGCAGGTCTTTGCCGCCCGTCAGTTTGGCCAGTGCGGCACCGGCCTTGCGTGCCTCAGCGGCGTCGGGGCGGCGTGGCAAAACGACAATATCCAACGCCTCGGCCGCCATGCCACCAGGCCATGCCAGCGAGATCACGTCGCCCGATTTCACTTTCTCGAACCGGGCGCTTTCGATCAGCCGAGTAACCGCGCCGCGGGTCAGTCGATTGGCGCGACGCACCGCGGGGCTCATCTTGCCCTCGGGCGGCACGATCACGGCCACACGCCCCTCGGCCTGCGCCATCACATCCACGTCAAAGGGCTGAAACCGGATCGGTACAAGACTGCTCATTGCAAACTCCTCAAAATCTGTTCCCCAAGACCTAGCCCGCGCCGGGCGGCTTGACCAGATAGCAGTTTTCCCCGCGCGCGGATTGCATTACAGTCCCCGAAAAATTCCGGCAGGATCGGGGAGAACGAGTTGGCGAGACAGGGCAGGCATAAGCCGGTGCGCATCCGCGCAGGCGACGGTGATTCTGGCCAGAAGATCGCCCTTTCCCCCAAGGAAGTCATCTGGGTGGAGGCACATTCGTGATCCTCGACCGTTACTTCGCCCGCCGGTTCATTCAAAGTTTTCTGGTCATTGGCGGCATATTCCTGACCCTGCTGATTCTGATCGATCTGGTCGAACAGGCCCGCCGCTTCGACTCGGAAAACCTGTCCTTCGGCACGCTTTTGCACCTGACCCTGCTGAACACACCGGCCGCGATCAGCGAAATGCTTCCGCTGCTGGTGATCCTGTCCACCATCGCGTTGTTTGTCGGAATGGCACGCAGTTCCGAACTGGTGGTGACCCGCGCCATCGGGCGGTCGGGCATCCGGGCACTGCTGGCCCCGGTCACGCTGGCACTGGTGATCGGCACCCTGGCGGTGGCCTTGCTGAACCCGATTACCGCCGCCACGTCCGAGGAGTTTCGGCGCCTGTCAGACACCTATAAGAATAACGGCGATTCTGCCCTGTCGATCACCAGTGAAGGGCTGTGGCTGCGTCAGGGATCTGCGGATGGACAGTCGGTCATTCACGCGCGCGGCACCACAAATGCCGACACGTTGGAGCTGACCTGGGTGACAATCATCTCGTTTTTACCAGATGGCAAACCAACGCAGCAGATCATTGCCGATCAGGCGAAGTTGTCGAACGGGTCGTGGATCTTGTCCAACGCCAAAATCTGGTCCTTGGCCGATGACGTGAACCCTGAGGCCGAGGCCGAGGTGCATCCGCAGATCGAAATCCCGACCACTCTGACACGGCAACGCATTCTGGACACGCTGGGCCAGCAGGATTCAGTTTCGGTCTATGATCTGCCCCAACTGATCCGAGACCTCCGTGAGGCGGGATTTTCCACCAAACAATATGAGGTTTGGCTGCAGGTACAGCTGGCGCGGCCCTTCTTTCTGATGGCAATGGTGATGATCGGCGCGGCCTTTACCATGCGCCATGTGCGTTTTGGCGGTACCGGCATCGCGGTCCTGTCGGCCATCCTGCTGGGATTTGCCATCTATTTCGTTCGCAACTTTGCCCAAATACTCGGGGAAAACGGTCAATTGCCTATCGTTGTCGCGGCCTGGGCTCCGCCCTTTGCTGCCATTCTTCTGTCGCTCGGCCTTCTGCTTCATGCGGAGGACGGCTGATGCGGCTCATATCCCAACTTCTGCTGTCAGGCGCCGTTGCCCTGGCACTGCCAACCGGCGCCCTGGCCCAGAATCAACCTGCCGCCGACCCGGCGCAGGATGCCCAGCAGGAAGATCAGCCCGCCCTGCTGGTAGCAGACGAAATTTTCATCACACCCGAGCGCGTACTGGTGGCCGAAGGCAATGTTGAGGCCTTTCAGGGCGACGTCAAAATCACCGCCGACCGCATCACATATGACCGCGAGAACGGCGCGCTGACGCTCGAAGGTCCGATCCGCATAGACGAGGCCGGGGCGACGACGATTCTGGCGGATTCGGCGGAGCTGGATAGTAGCATTCAGAACGGTCTGCTGATCGGCGCCCGGATGGTGTTCGATCAGCAGGTTCAGGTCGCCTCGGTTCAGGCCACCCGCGCGGCGGGCAGATTCACGCAGTTCAGCAAGGTTTCGGCCACCTCGTGCCATGTCTGCGCCAACGGCAAGCCACCGATCTGGCAGATTCGCGCCCGAAAAGTCACGCATGATCAGCTGGAACGGCAGCTTTACTTTGAGGGGGCGCAACTACGGGTGCTGGACGTGCCGGTCTTCTATTTTCCCTACCTGCGACTGCCGGACCCGACGCTGGACCGAGCCACCGGATTTCTGGTGCCGTCGATCCGGACCACATCGCAGCTGGGAACCGGTGTTCAGGTGCCCTATTTCATCAAGATGGGCGATCACAAAGACCTGACACTGACCCCCTATGTCTCGTCCAAGACTAAGACCCTTGGGCTGCGCTTTCGGCAGGCGTTCAAAAACGGGCGCATTCAGATTGACGGTGCCTATACCCGCGACGACCTGCAACCGGACCAGGACCGGGGATATCTGTTCGCCAACGGCTGGTTCAACCTCAATGACGGATACCGGTTCCTGTTCAACCTCCGAACCACATCCGACGATGCCTATCTGGCGGATTACGGCCTGCCCGATCTTGACCGGCTGCGCAGCGAGGTCGCCCTTGAGCGGATCAAGCGTGACACCGCGTTCCGCACCAGTTTCATCCACTATAAAACGCTGCGCGACAGCGAAAATCAGGATGAAATCCCGTCCCGGATTTTCGACCTGTACTACCAGAAACGCATGTTCCCGACGTCCCTGGGCGGCGAGGTCCGGCTGAGCTTCATAACACACGCCCATGAACGCACCAGCGACGAGGACATCGTTGGCCGAGATATTGCTCGTGCCACCTTTGATGCGGAATGGCTGCGCAACTGGACATTCGCAACGGGCCTGCGGGCCGAGGCACGCGTGGGCACGTCGGTTGATACGTTCAACATCCGCCACGACAGCAATTTCCCCGATCAGGTGACCCGCGCCACCCCCCGCGCAGCGCTGACGCTGCGCTACCCGATGCGCAAGCGGGAAGCCTCCGGCGCGACCCAGATCCTTGAACCGATTGCACAGGTCGGCTGGACACATGTGACCGACGACGATGTCCCCGACGACGAAAGCACCTTTCAGGAATTCGATCAGGGTAACCTGCTGTCGCTGTCGCGGTTTCCGGCCCCGGACCAGCGCGAAGACGGCCTGACCGGTGTTATCGGCGTCAACTGGTCGCGCTATTCCGCTGGCAACTGGCGGGCTTTGGCCACGGTCGGCCAGGTCTTTCGGACCGAAGCGGACCCCAATTTCAACCTGACCTCCGGTTTGCAGGGCACGACCTCGGATCTGCTGCTGGCCGGTCAGATTCAAACCGCAAATGGCTGGTCGCTGGCCGGGCGCGGCCTGCTGAACGGCGACTTCAGCTTTGCCAAAGCCGAGCTTCGCGCCGCATGGCAGCAAGAGACAATGGGCGTCGCCAGCAGCTATGTCTGGCAAGAGCCCGATCCGGCCGAAAACGTAGATGATGAGATTTCCGAGATCTGGTTGACCGGACGTTACCGTGTGGATCAGAACTGGAACACAACCGCCCTGGCGCGCTATGACCTGAGCGAATCCGAGCCGATCCGCTATGAGCTGGGTGTCACGTATCAGAATGAATGTGTGCAGGTTAACATGAACGTCAGCAGGCGCTATACCTCATCATCAACTATTGAGCCTTCGACAGAATTCGGGTTTACCGTAGCCCTAACGGGCTATTCCGTTACCAGTGGCGGCCAACAGTACAAGAGAAGATGCAGTTGATTTCAGGTTTCTCCAGTTTCCTTCGCTCCGGTTGGCTAAAACCGGTCGCCCCTGTGCTGGTCGGGGCAATGCTGGCCATGGCATCGCCTCAGGCCGATGCGCAAAGCCTGTTTTCGCCGGCGATCAAGGTCAATCAGGATGTCATCACCTGGTACGAGCTGGGCCAGCGGCAACAATTCCTGACCGCTCTGGGTGCGCCCGGTGCGTCTGAGGACGAAGTACGCAAGGCCTTGATCGATGACCGGCTGCGGAAGCAGGTCATGCGCGAGGCGGGAATTCAGGCCGCACCCGAAGACGTTCAGGCGGGCATCGACCAATTTGCGGCGCGTGGGCAATTGTCGTCTGATGAGTTCCTGCAATTGCTGGCCGACCAGGGCGTTAGCCGCGAGACCGTTCGCGATTTCGTCGCCGACCAGATTACGTGGCGCGACTACGTCAGCTCGCGCTTCCTGTCGCAGGCACGCCCGACCGCTGACGAGATCAACCGCGCACTGGGACAAACCGACAGCGGCGGCCTTCAGGTGCTGTTGTCCGAAATTATCATACCGGTGAACCAGCAGACCGTGGCACAGGCCGAGCTGCTGGCAGAAGAGATTTCCGCGCTGGAAGGTTTTGACTCGTTTTCAGCGGCGGCTACTCAGTATTCGGCGGCCGCCACGCGCGAAAATGGCGGGCGGCTGGACTGGTTGAACCTCTCGAGCCTGCCACCGGCCCTGCAACCGGTGATCATCGGTCTGAAGAACGGCGACATCACCCAACCGCTGAGCCTGCCCAACGCCATCGCCCTGTTCCAGATGCGCGGCCTGCGCGAGGTTGCAACAGGCGCCACCCGTTATTCCGAGATCGACTACGCGATCTACAACATGCCCGGCGGCCGCAGCGCCGACACCCTGGCCAAAGCCGCCCAGCTGAGGGAAGAGGTCGACACCTGCGATGACCTATATGGCATTGCCAAGGATCAGCCGGCCGAAGTGCTGCAGCGTATTCAGGCCAGCCCCGGAGAGATTCCCCGCGACGTGGCGTTGGAGCTCGCCAAGCTGGACCTGAACGAGGTGTCCACGGCACTGACCCGAAACAACGGCCAGACGCTGATGTTCCTGATGCTGTGCACCCGCACCCGCGATCTGGGAGAAGAAACCTCGCGTACGGACGTGGCCAACGCACTGACCCAGCAACGGCTCGAGGCTTTTTCCGATAGCCTGCTGGCGCAACTGCGCGCCGAAGCAATTATCGTCGAGCAATGACGGCTCCGATCGCGCTCAGCTGCGGAGATCCGGCCGGGATAGGACCGGAAATTGCGGCCAAGGCGTGGTCGGACCTGCGCGACGCCTGCCCGTTTTTCTTTATCGGTGATACCGCCCATCTGCCGACCGGCACACCGGTTGCGCGCATCTCGCACCCGTCCGAGGTTGCTGGTGCCTGCGCCACCGCCTTGCCCGTTCTGCATCTGAAATTCCCGGCCCCCAATGTTCCGGGTCGGCCAGACCCGGCCAATGCGCCCTATGTCATTGACGCGATCGAACAGGGTGTCTCACTGGTCCAATCCGGCGCTGCGTCGGCTTTGTGTACCGCTCCCATACATAAGAAAGCCCTGATCGACGGGGCCGGGTTTGCCTATCCCGGCCATACCGAATTTCTCGCCGCCCTTGCGGATCGCAAACGGGTGGTGATGATGCTGGCCTCCGATCAATTGCGCGTGGTGCCCGCGACCATCCACATCCCCCTTTCGCAGGTGCCCTCAGCCCTGACGCCGGACCTGCTGCGCGAGACGATCTCTATCACCGCAGAAGGCCTGCGCCGCCAGTTCGGCATCGCTCATCCCCGCATCGCCATTGCGGGCCTGAACCCTCATGCGGGCGAAGGCGGCAAGATGGGGCGGGAAGAGCTGGACTGGATCGCCCCGCTGATCGACGATCTGCCCACCGACGGCTATACGGTCACCGGGCCCCATCCCGCGGACACGATGTTCCACGCCGCCGCCCGCGCGCACTATGACGCGGCCATAGCGATGTACCACGATCAGGCGCTGATCCCGATCAAGACGCTGGATTTCGACCGCGGTGTGAACGTGACGCTGGGCCTGCCCTTCATCCGTACCTCGCCTGATCACGGCACCGCGCTGGATATCGCGGGCAAGGGCAACGCAACCCCCACCAGCCTGATCGAAGCCCTGAAACTGGCGCAACGCATGGCACATAGCTCTTGATCCTTCCTCTGGCCCCAAATATCCCCGCCGGAGGCAAAAAAATCTCTGGCGCATGCCCCTCACTCCGCGCCACGGTAACCGGACCATGAACGCAATCGACAATCTTCCCCCTCTGCGAGAGGTCATCGCGACACACCAGCTCTCGGCGCGCAAGTCGCTGGGCCAGAACTTCCTGCTGGACCTGAACCTGACCGCCAAGATCGCGCGCCAGGCCGGAGACCTCACCGACTGCGATGTTCTGGAAATCGGCCCCGGCCCTGGTGGTCTGACCCGCGGGCTGCTGTCCGAAGGCGCGCGCAAGGTTGTGGCCGTCGAAAAAGACACTCGCTGCATCGCCGCCCTGAACGACATCACAGCCGCCTACCCCGGTCGGCTTGAGGTGATCAACGGCGACGCGCTGGAAATCGACCCGCTGGCGCACCTGACCCCGCCGATCCGTATCGCAGCCAACCTGCCCTACAATGTCGGTACTGAGCTTCTGGTCCGCTGGCTGACCCCGCCCGAGTGGCCGCCCTTCTGGCAAAGCCTGACCCTGATGTTCCAGCGCGAAGTGGCCGAGCGTATCGTCGCCCAACCCGGCAGCAAGGCCTATGGCCGCCTCGCCATCCTTGCCCAATGGCGGGCCGAGGCGCGCATTGCCATGTCCCTGCCGCCCGGCGCCTTCACGCCGCCGCCCAAGGTGTCCAGCGCAGTGGTCCATCTGACTGCCCTGCCCGAACCCCGCTATCCCGCAGACGCCGCGACTCTGTCGCGCGTTGTGGCTGCCGCCTTCAACCAGCGCCGCAAAATGTTGCGCGCCTCATTGAAAGGCGTTGCGCCGGATATCGAAGATCGTCTGCTGGCGGCAGGCATCCAGCCCACGGAACGAGCTGAGCAGGTCCCGCTCGAGGCGTTCTGCGCGTTGGCCCGCGAAGTGAAAAAAGGTTGAACGCAAAAAAGCCCCGGAGTTTCCGGGGCTTTTGCAATTTCTGTACAAGCGTTTACTCAGCTGCTTCCGGAGCATCCCCATCCGTCTTGGGTGCATCCTCGGTAGGCGCTGCCTTGGGCTTACGTGCCCGTGGCTTACGCGCTGGTTTTTCCTTTTTCTCGGGCGCCGGGGCCGGAGCCGGCTCGGACCCTTTGCTTTCCGGCGTCTCGACCAAACCGCTTTCGGGTGCGGCCTCGGGCGTGCCGAAATCCATCACGTCGGGCTGCGGCGCATCGGCCGGGTCGGCTTGGCGGGCGGCTTCACGCTCCTGACGCTCGGCGCGTTCACGGTCACGTTCGGCCTGGCGTTCACGATTCTGGCGCTCCTGCTCTTCGCGGCGCGCTTCGATCTCGCGCTGCGCTTCGCTCAGAAGGCGCAGGTAGTGCTCGGCGTGCTGCTGAAAGTTCTCGGCAGCCACGCGGTCGTTCGACAGCTGGGCATCGCGCGCCAACTGGTTGTACTTATCAATGATCTGCTGGGGCGTACCGCGCACCTTGCCTTCGGGACCCGAGCTGTCAAAAACCCGGTTAACAACATTGCCGCCAGAAGGACGATTGCGGTTATTCTTGGCCCGCGAGCGGGATTTGGAAGATCTCATCTTACTTTACGTCAGCCTTGTCATTCGGTGCCGATCAAGTCGCGTCCTGCACTGCTCAATGGCTTTAGCCGTCACGCGATGTCGACTTTTTTGGGCTTGGCGTCAGGGGCCCGCTGAGACAGCGTCAACCTCTCCGACTGACTCTGAGTAAGCATGTCCAGCGCGCGCAGACAAGAGCTTTGTCCAAAAATTCGCAGCTTTTTTACATTAATCGGCGCTTTTTAGCCTCACCCAACGCCGCAATTACGGCATTCTGGCCAGAACGACACGGTCGCGGCTGTCCAGATCGGGAATGATCCGCGTTTCGACCAGGCCTGCGGCTTGGAACAGGGATGCGACGCTTTTGCCCTGCGTCGGACCAATTTCAACCAGGATCCGCCCGCCCGGAATCAGGAAATCCGGCGCCGAGGCCGCGATATGGCGGTACGCGCCAAGCCCGTCGCCCTCGTCCGTCAGCGCCATGCGCGGCTCGTGCTCGCGCACTTCGGGGGACAGCTCTTCCATTTCTGACAGCGAAATATAGGGCGGATTTGAAACGATCAGGTCAAATTCGCCTTCGATGCCTTCGAACCAGTCCGAGCGCAAAATCTCGACCCGCTCCTGCACCTGATGCTGCACCGCGTTGGCGCTGGCTTGCAGGCAGGCGGATTCGCTCAGATCCGCGCCTACGCCCGAAGCACTGGTGCGCTCGGCCAGCAACGTGATCAGGATACAGCCGGACCCCGTGCCCAGGTCCAACACATGGTCAAATGGTTCGCTTAGCGCCGCCTCGATCAGGGTCTCGGTTTCGGGCCGCGGGTCCAGCACGTCGCGGCTGACCCGGAACTGGCGGCCGTAGAATTCGCGCTCACCCAACAGATGAGAAACCGGCACCCGGATAGCTCGCAGCGAGATCAATTGGTCATAGCGTTCGGCGATTTCGGGCGAGAGCTCCTCGGGGGCGATCAATGTGACCCGGCTGGCCTCGATCCGCGCGGCATGGGCCAGCAATATCCGCGCATCCCGTGCCGGATCGGCCACCCCAGCGGCCCGTAGGCGTGCGGTGGCGGCGACCATCGCCTGCGCTGCTGTCAACGCCGCAATCACAGCGCCATCTCCGCCAGCAGGCGCGCCTGGTCATCGGCGGTCAGCGCGTCGATCACTTCGTCCAGATCGCCCTGCATCACCTGATCCAGCTTATACAGCGTCAGGTTGATGCGGTGATCCGTCATGCGACCCTGCGGGAAGTTATAGGTTCTGATCCGCTCGGACCGGTCGCCCGACCCCACCTGACTGGCGCGATCAGCCGAGCGTTCACTATCGATCCGCTGGCGTTCCATATCGTACAGGCGCGTTTTCAGAACCTGCATCGCAATCTCGCGGTTGCGGTGCTGCGATTTCTCAGAGCTGGTCACGACCAAACCCGTCGGAAGGTGCGTGATCCGCACCGCCGAGTCGGTGGTGTTCACGTGCTGCCCGCCCGCGCCGGAACTGCGCATGGTGTCGATGCGGATGTCATTGGCATCGATCTGAATGTCCACATCCTCGGCCTCGGGCAGAACCGCCACGGTCGCTGCCGACGTATGAATGCGCCCGCCGCTTTCGGTTTCGGGCACACGCTGCACGCGATGAACGCCAGATTCGTACTTCATGCGGGCAAAGACATTGTCACCCTTGATATGGGCAACGACTTCCTTGATCCCGCCCAAATCCGAGGCCTGTTCCTCGATGATCTCAAACTGCCAGCCGCGCCCTTCAGCGTAACGTTGGTACATGCGCAGCAAGTCGCCTGCGAACAGGGCCGCCTCATCCCCCCCGGTGCCCGGACGGATTTCCAGCATCGCGGGCCGGGCGTCGGCCTCATCCCGGGGCAGCAGCGCCAGTTGCAGGGCGTGTTCCGCCTGGGGGATACGGGCTTGCAGGTCGGGAATTTCCTCCTCGGCCAGTTCTTTCATGTCAGGGTCGGCCAGCATCACCTCGGCCTCGGCCAGATCGGCGACCAGCTGCCGCCACGCCATGATCTGATCAACCACCGGCTTGAGATCCGAGTATTCCTTGGCCAAAGCCGCAATATCTCCGCCCGAGGCGCCATCGGCCATGGCAGCTTCGAGGTACTGGAATCGCTGGGTTATCTGTTCAAGGCGTTCTTCGGGGATCATCCGCGCGGTGTCTATCAATCCGAAGCTTTGGTCAAGGGCCGTCGCTGTGCTATGCTGACGCGTATGACACGTTTAGCGCTTGTATTTCTGCTGTGCGCGCCCCCTGCCCTGGCCGATGTTGTCGGCCCCAAGGGCAAGGTTCAAGACTGTTATTGCACCGATAAATCAGGATCGCGCATAGAACTGGGCGAGATGATCTGCCTGCAGGTCGATGGACGCATGTTCACCGCCCAATGCCAGATGTCCCTGAATGTGCCCATGTGGCGTGAAGTGCAGGAGGGGTGTTTGTCGTCAAGCCTGCGGAAAATGTCCGAACCGCCCATGCCTATGGCAACCCCTAACGCAGCGCTCTGACAGCTCAAAGATCCTCCCAGTTACTCAACCCCACCTTTTTACCCTGATGGATCACTGCTCCCGTCAAGAAGCTGCCCCAAGTCAAACTTCCTAATGTTGCGATAACGATCAAATTGCCAAAGTTGGCATCAGGGTTAAGCGCTTTCAGGCCCAGAATAAGGAATCCAAAGGCCACAAAAGACAACAAAGCCAGCCGGAGCGTCCCAGCAAGAAAAGTTCCATAGGGCAGCGGCTTGGGTTTGGTGCCCAAAAATTTAAACAAGCGGAGTTCGATGGGCAATCTGTCGGCTTTCCAAAGCCCTGTTCGATGCAATTCAGCGGCAGCCCGGTTTAGTTTGGTTTCATACTCGTCCATTTTGCCCCCCACCCCACGCCATTCGATTGCTATGCACGAAAGCTCAGCCTTGGTCCTGCAACTGTTTCAACCACCCATCGACCCGGGCTTTGTTCACGCCAAAATCTTTCCGCCCGAACCTCAGGCGGGCGTGAATGCGAAGTGTATCTCCGTCCTGCTGAACAGTTGTGTAATCAGGAAAACCGATCACCCTGGTGCGGGTGATATAGGTGACCATCCCCTCATCCACCGATCCGGCCAGCACCGTGGTGCGTGGCGTCCATCTTGCAATGGCGTCCAGCCGGGTCAAACCATCCGGCCCGATTTCAATCACCCGAAGGACTCCGCCCTGCATGTCGAGATCGGCCTCGACAACGGGTGCAACATGCCAAATCCCGGGATCGGCTGGGGCCAAACGAATATAGGCACCCACTAGCACCACCAGACCAACGATCAGCCAAAACACCGTTTTCTTCATCCCGAAACCGTTCTTTTGACAAACATTATTCGCAAAAGCGCATCGGGCAAGATGCCGATCCCCCTACCGTGACGTCACGCCGGGCAGGATGCACAGCATCTCGAACAGCAGGTTCGCCGCCGTCAGCGCCGTGTTGCCCGTTGGGTCATAGGGCGGAGAGACCTCGACCAGATCGCAGCCCACTACATTCGTCCCGGCCAGCGCGTGGATCAGTTGCAGCGCCTGCGGTGTCGTCAGGCCTCCGATCTCGGGCGTTCCTGTGCCGGGCGCGAAAGACGGGTCAAGGCTGTCGATGTCATAGGAAATATAGGTTGGGTGGTCCCCGACCGTTTTGCGGATTTGTGAACCAATTTCGGTCAGGTTCTGCTGCCACAACTCCCACGCAGGGAACTGGCGGAAGCCCCATCCCTTGGCCTCGGTAAAATCGCTGGCAGCATAGCCCGAGCCGCGAATGCCGATCTGGAAGGTCTTGTCGGGGACGATCAACCCTTCCTCGTAGGCTCGACGAAATACTGTGCCGTGGGTTTCCTTTTCGCCGAACATCTCGTCATTCACATCCGCATGGGCGTCCACATGCACCAGAGCCACCGGACCGTGTTTGGCCGCGACCGCTCGCAGGATCGGCAGGGTGATCGAGTGGTCCCCTCCCATCGCAACCGGCGTCACGCCCTGCTCCAGAATGGCATCGTAGCTTTCCTTGATGATCTTGAGGCTATCGGTCAACGAAAACGTATTGATCGCCAGATCGCCGATATCCGCGATTTGCAGGCTGTCGAACGGAGCCGCAGAATTGGCCATGTTATAGGGCCGGATCATCGCACTTTCACTGCGAATTTGCTTTGGCCCGAACCGCGTGCCCGACCGCCACGAGGTACCGATATCCATCGGAATGCCCAGAACGGCCACATCCAGCCCGGCCAACGTATCCGCCTGCGGCAGGCGCATGAACGAATTCGGCCCGGAAAACCGCGCCAGATCATTGCCGCTGATGGGTTGGTTAAACTCTGTCATGCCCATATGTCTCCCGTACGGCCTTTTGGTTAACCTGATAGCGGAAAGATGGCTAACCAATGGTTAAGGCACCAGCTTGTTCCACCCCAAAAGGCAAATGATCTGCGTCGCCACATGGGCCCCGGCAATCGCCGTCGCGCCGGATGTGTCGTAGGGCGGAGAGACCTCGACCACATCGCCACCCTTGATATTAATCCCGGCAATGTCGCGCAGGATGATCTGCGCCTGGATCGAGCTCAGCCCGCCCCAGACCGGTGTGCCGGTGCCGGGGGCAAAGGCAGGGTCCAGACCGTCAATGTCAAAGCTCAGATAGACCGGACTGTCGCCCAGAATGCCCTTGATCTTCTGTGCCACGGCGGCGGGGCCGGATTCGTAGACCTCGCGTGCGTCGATGATGTTGACACCCAGAGTGTCCTCATTTGTGGTGCGGATACCGACCTGAACCGAGCGTTTCGGGTCCACGATCCCCGACTTTACTGCCTTGTAGAACATGGTTCCGTGATCCACGCGGGTCATGTCGTCATCGGCCCAGGTATCCGTATGCGCATCGAACTGCAGCAAGGACATGGGGCCATATTTCTCGGCATAGGCTTTCAGGATCGGGAAGCTGATATAGTGATCCCCACCCAGTGAAACCGAGGCCACATCGGCCGCCAGAATGGTGCGGATATGATCGGTCAATGTGTCGGGAAAGGCCGGAATATTGGCATAATCATAGGCTACGTCGCCATAATCCACGATCGCCATCTCGCTAAGCGCATCAAACGGCCAGCCATAGGGCGCGTCCGGCGATTGCAACGCGCTCGCCTCTCGGATCGCGCGGGGGCCAAGCCGGGTGCCGGGGCGGTTGGTCACGGCCTGATCGAAAGGCACGCCGGTTACGGCAATATCCACGCCCTTCAGGTCCTTGGTATAAAGCCGCCGCAGAAACGAAGTGGCGCCGCCGAAGGTATTCTCGAACGACAGCCCTTTGAGGTCCGGATTGGTGAACGCCTCATCCACCTGGTTTTTTGCGTCTTCCAGTGCCATGTTATTCTCCCCATCAGCCCAGCGGTTGCGCCTTTTCCACGATCCGAGCAAAGAACGAAGCGCCCACCGGCGCAATCTCGTCGTTGAAGTTGTATTTCGGATGGTGCCACCCGGCCCCTTCGCCCTGCCCCAGGAACAGGTAAGCTCCCGGGCGGGCATTCAACATATAGGCAAAGTCCTCAGCCCCCATATTGCGGGGAACGTCATCGACGACCTGATCGGACCCCGAGATTTCCCGCGCCACGTCTGCCGCGAAATTCGTGCTTTCGGGGCTGTTGATCGTGGCGGGATAGTGCACTTCGTAGTCCAACCGCGCCTCAACCCCGTATGAGGCCGCCTGCCCCTGTACGATCTGCTCCATCCGCTCCATCACCATCTTTTGCACGGCTGGATCAAAAGTGCGTACCGTGCCGTTGATATAGGCGGTATCCGGGATCACGTTGTCCACCGTGCCGGTGTGGATTTGCGTAACCGAGACCACCAGATCGTCCAGCGCATGGTGATTGCGGCTGACAATGGTCTGCAGCGCTTGTGCAATCCCGCAGGCCGCCATCACCGGATCGCGGGCTTCATGCGGCATGGCACCATGGCCGCCAACGCCCTGAATATAAACATGGAACGTGTCCACAGCTGCCATGATCGCCCCGGGTGTTGTGTGAAAAGCTCCCATCGGGACGTTTGGCGCGTTGTGCAGCGCATAGACCTGAGAGATGTCGAACCGGTCCATGATACCTTCTTCGACCATCACACCGGCCCCACCACCAGATTCCTCTGCCGGTTGAAAGATCAGCGCCACGCGACCCGCAAAATTCCGCGTTTCCGCCAGATAGCGCGCAGCCCCCAGCAGCATTGAGGTGTGTCCGTCATGGCCGCAGGCGTGCATCTTGCCCGGGTTGGTCGAGGCATACTCAACCCCCGTCTCCTCGGGGATCGGCAGAGCATCCATATCGGCGCGCAGACCAATCGTAGGCCCTTGGCCCCGCCCGTTGATGATCGCAACGACCCCGGTCTTGGCAATACCCTCGTGCACCTCATCCACGCCAAATTCACGCAGGCGATCCGCGACAAAGGCCGCCGTTTCATGACATTCGAACTCCAGTTCGGGGATCGAATGGAGATGTTGGCGCCACGCGGCCATATCGGCGGCGAAGTCAGCAATTCGGTTGACGACGGGCATAGGGGGTGGACTCCTGAACGTGGCTGCGGAATGGATGCATCTGACACCGGAACGAAAGGGTTCGCAATGGCCGAAAATCCTCTGATCCATGACAGCGACGCGGGTATCGAACGTTTGCTGGAAATCATGCGCCGCCTGCGCGACCCGGAAACCGGCTGTCCGTGGGATATCGAACAGGATTTCGCCACCATCGCCCCCTACACCATCGAAGAGGCCTATGAGGTCGCCGACGCCATCGAACGCGAGGCCTATGATGAGTTAAAGGGAGAGTTGGGCGACCTGCTGTTCCAGTCCGTTTTCCATGCACAGATGGCCGAAGAGGCCGGACATTTCAGCTTTCAGGACGTAGTGCGCACCATGTCGGACAAGATGGTCGACCGTCACCCGCATGTATTTGGCGACGAATCCCGCGACAAGTCGGCCGAACAGCAGACAGTGGATTGGGAAACCATCAAGGCCGCCGAACGTGCGGGCAAGAAACAGAAAGGCGCGCTGGACGGGGTCGCAGCGAACCTGCCTGCTCTGCTGCGCGCCCACAAGCTGCAGAAACGCGCCGCCCGTGTGGGTTTCGACTGGCCCGACGCCAGCCATGTGCTTGCCAAGATCACCGAAGAAGCCGCCGAGTTGGAAGAGGCGCGCAACAGCATGGACGCCGACGCGCTGGAGGACGAATTCGGCGATCTGCTGTTCGTGATCGTCAATCTGGGCCGCCATCTGGGGATCGAGCCCGAGGCCGCCCTGCGCCGCACCAATGCCAAATTTACCCGCCGGTTTGAACAGGTTGAAGCACGGCTCGCTGCGCGCGGAAAAACCCCATCGCAGAGCGACTTGGCCGAGATGGACGCGCTTTGGGACGAGGTAAAAACCGAAGAACATCGCGCCAACGGCAAACTCCCGCCTGTGGATGCCGCAACCGGGGCCTGAAACCGCTGGACAAGAACGGTGACACTTGCGAGTGTCCGCGCTTCAAGACCCCGGAGGAAGAGCATGGCACCCCGCAAAATCATCATCGACACCGACCCCGGACAGGACGACGCCGTTGCTATTCTGCTGGCGCTAGCCAGCCCCGAAGAGATCGATGTACTGGGGATCACCGCCGTTGCCGGCAACGTGCCGCTGGAGCTGACCGCCAAGAATGCCCGTATCGTCTGTGAACTGGCCGGGCGCACGGATGTTCCGGTCTATGCCGGTTGTGATCGTCCGCTGAACCGCCCTCTGGTCACGGCGGAACATGTGCACGGCAAGACCGGGCTGGACGGCCCTGTCCTGCCCGACCCGCAGATGCCTTTGGCCGAGGGCCACGCGGTTGATTTCATCATCGACACCCTGCGCGCGCATGAGCCGGGGACGGTGACGCTCTGCCCGCTGGGACCGCTGACCAATATCGCCACCGCCTTTCAAAAAGCGCCCGACATCATCGACCGGGTTCAGGAAATCGTGCTGATGGGTGGGGCGTATTTCGAGGTTGGAAACATCACTCCGGCAGCTGAATTCAACATTTACGTTGACCCCGAAGCCGCTGAAATCGTGTTTAAATCCGGCATTCATATCGTGGTGATGCCGCTGGATGTAACCCATGATGCGCTGGTCACCAAACACCGTAACGAGGCCTTCCGCGCGCTGGATTCCAATGTCGGCCATGCGGTTGCCGAGATGACGGATTTCTTCGAACGGTTCGACATAGAGAAATACGGCTCTGAGGGCGCGCCGCTGCACGATCCTTGCGTCACTGCTTATCTGATCCGGCCCGAGCTGTTCTCGGGCCGTCACATCAACGTCCAGATCGAAACGCAGTCGGAGCTGACCATGGGCATGACCGTCGCCGACTGGTGGCGCGTCACGGATCACGAGCCCAACGCCATGTTCATGGGTGAAGTTGACGCCGATGGATTCTTTGACCTGCTAACAGAAAGGCTGGCCCGCCTATGAGCGCCGCACTAAAACTCGCCCGCCCCGAAGACCTGGACCGTCTGATGGGGCTGGTAACCGCCTTTCACACCGAGGCAGGTATCGAGCAGGATATCGATCAGACCCGCAACGCACTGGCCCCATTGCTTGAAGGCATCCCCCACGGATGCATCTACCTGATCGGACCAGGCCGCGCGCCGTTGGGTTACATCGTTCTAACCTTCGGCTGGTCGGTCGAATTTGGAGGTATGGACGGTTTCGTAGACGAGATTTACATCCGCCCCGCCGTCCGGGGCCGAGGCATCGCGACCGAAGTGCTTTTAGACCTGCCGAAAGCTCTTGCCGGTGCTGGTCTGACCGCTCTGCATCTCGAGGTCGATCGTACCAACGAGGCCACGCAGAAACTGTATCTGCGCACCGGCTTCAGACCGCGTGAGCGTTACATGTTGATGAGCCGAAAGCTCTGATACACGTCCCCATCACAATCGCATTGATCCATGATCGGCTAAATTACTTCTACCGGGATTCACCGCGGAAGACGTACGTGGGCATTCCCATATCGTGAACCGGATCATTCGCAGACACCGGATCGCCGGTGATCGGGTAAGTGCCCGGCCCTGAACAGGCCGCCAAGAAAACAGTGCTGATCACTGAGGCTACGAGAAGGAATTTCGAACCAGTCATGGTGTGCTCCTTTCTGTAATGCAGCCAGAATACGTCAGCTCAATTTGATACAAATAGGAAAAAGTTCACACATAACTTGATTTATGTCGGCCCAAAGCCCCCTTACCGAAAAAGTGACTACCTTTTTAGGACGTTACACAATCAAAATTTTCTATGTTTTTTTCGGTCTCGGCCCGCTTTAGCCAAGCTTGTCGGCCAGATTCGCGAAATCTTTGGCGACAATGTCCCAGTTCCCTTCGGCGCGCAGATCATGGGATTGGAACGGCCCGTGCTCGGTCGGGCGGGCCACAAAAGCGGATTTCAAACCAGCCTGCCGGGCCGCGTACAGGTCATCATTATGCGCGGCGACCATCATGACCTGATCGGGGCTCAGACGCAGCGCGGCACAACTGGCCAGATAGACTTCTGGCTTTGGTTTGTAGTCGCGGGCAATCTCGGCCCCGAGAATGCAGTCCCAAGGAAGGCCGCCATACTTCGCAAGCCGGGTCATCAACGCGATTGAACCGTTGGAGCACGGCGCGATGATCCTATTGTGCTTTAACGCCTGCAATCCCGGGACCACGTCGGGCCACGGGTCCAGCCTTTCCCATGCAGCCGTCAGATCCGCGGGATTTGGAACGGTAACGCCAAACCGGGTGGCGACAACTTCAAGGTTCTCGCGGTGCAGATCGTCCAACGACACATAGCCCCTGCCCCCTTCCCGGATGGCCGCCATCGAGGGTTCGTACTCGGCCCGCCACGCATCGGCGAAGTCAAAGGCGTCCAAATCTGGCAGAACCGCAGCCACTTCGCGCGCGATGGAACTGCGCCAGTCAACGCAGGTACCGAACACGTCAAAGATCAGCGCTTCTACCATGGCTTGGCCCTCATCCTGACATGCCCTGCCCGGTGTCAGGCAGGGCTGTTCTTACCGGATCAGCGCTTCAGGATTGAAGCTCCGGCATATTCCGCAACCTCGCCCAGCGATTCCTCGATGCGGATCAGTTGGTTGTACTTGGCCAACCGGTCCGACCGCGCCAGCGAGCCGGTCTTGATCTGACCACAGTTGGTTGCCACGGCCAGATCGGCAATGGTGGCGTCCTCGGTTTCGCCCGAGCGGTGCGACATGACGTTAGTATAACGTGCACGGTGCGCCATATCGACAGCACGCAGGGTCTCGGTCAGCGAACCGATCTGGTTCACCTTGACCAGCATCGAGTTGGCACAGCCACGCTCGATCCCTTCGGCCAGACGTTCGGGGTTGGTCACGAACAGGTCGTCGCCCACCAGCTGCACCCGGTCACCCAGAGCGTCGGTCAGTGCCTTCCAGCCGTCCCAGTCATCCTCGGACATGCCGTCTTCGATCGAGATGATCGGATAGTCGTTGACCAGCGCCGCCAGATAGGCCGCGTTTTCGTCCGAGGTCAGGGTCTTGCCCTCACCCGACAGAATGTATTTGCCGTCTTTGTAGTATTCGGTCGCAGCGCAATCCAGCGCCAGGTGGATTTCCTCACCCGGCTTGTAGCCTGCCTTTTCAATGGATTTCAGGATGAAATCCAGCGCTTCGCGGGTCGAGGCGATGTTTGGGGCAAAACCGCCCTCGTCGCCAACACCGGTTGCCAGCCCCGCGGCCGACAGCTCTTTTTTCAGCGTGTGGAAGACTTCGGACCCCATGCGGACCGCCTCGCGGATATTCGCGGCCGAGGTCGGCATGATCATGAATTCCTGAATGTCGATCGGGTTGTCGGCATGCTCACCACCGTTGATGATGTTCATCATCGGCACCGGCAGAACGCGGGCCGAGGTGCCGCCGACATAACGGTACAGAGGCTGAGTGGTGAAATCCGCCGCAGCCTTTGCGGTCGCCAGAGAGACACCCAGAATTGCGTTTGCGCCCAGACGACCCTTGTTCTCGGTCCCGTCCAGTTCGATCATCGCCTGGTCGATGGCAACCTGCTCAGTCGCGTCAAAGCCCACCAGTTCTTCGGCGATCTCACCGTTCACGGCAGCTACGGCTTCAAGCACGCCCTTGCCCATGTAGCGGCTTTTGTCGCCATCACGCTTTTCCACTGCTTCATAGGCACCGGTCGAAGCGCCCGAAGGCACAGCGGCGCGGCCCATGGTGCCGTCTTCCAGGATCACGTCCACTTCGACCGTCGGGTTGCCCCGGCTATCCAGAATTTCGCGTGCGTGAATGTCGATGATGGTGCTCATGAGGCCCGTCCCTGTGGCTGAAATCAGTTGCACGCCTCATAGCATCACCGGGTAAAAAGTAAACCGGCCATGTTATCGCTAACAGGTATATAATCGAAGCTTTAGGGCTAACAGGTTCCTGTTTGCGCCAACGTGCGACGATCCGTCAGGCCGCGACAGCCAGTTCACGGGCCAGCTTGCGCTCTCGGATAAAGGTGTACATGCCCGACCCCATGATCAACGTCGCCCCGGCGAAGGTCAGGAAATCAGGACGCTCCCCGAACATCAGCATCCCCGCCATAATCGAAAAGATCAGCCGCGTGTAGCGGAATGGCATCAGCGCCGAAGCCTCGCCGATCCGCATGGCGGTAACGATGCCGTAATAGCCCAGAACACCAAATCCGACGGCGCCCAGGTACGGGCCGATCTGCGCCGATTGCAGCGGGGTAACGGGTTGCGCCGAAAACACCATCAGCGCCAAACCCGACACGGCCACCGCAAAATAAGCCTGCAAAGCCACCACCGAAGACGCGACCCGCGGATCGAGCTTGCGGGTGATCAGGTCCCGCGCGGCGATGGCGATCACGGTTGCCACAACGAACAGAGAGTCGGGCTGGAACCCTTCGAAACCCGGCCGAATGATCATCAAAACACCGATGAAGCCCAGCCCGACGGCGCTCCAACGCCGCCAGCCGACCTTTTCACCCAGAAACAGCGCCGCGCCCATGGTAACGGCCAGCGGCATCGCCTGAAACACGGCAGCCACGGTGGACAGGTCCACCAGCGACAGAGCGGTCACGAAAGTCAGCGCCCCGACCATCTCGGTCGCGGCACGGGCCAGCGGCAAAGGCTGCCACGCCACGGGGTCAAAGATACGTTTACGGGTGGCCACAGCCAAAATCGCAAACAGAAAACCACAGACCACACCCAGAACAACCATGATCTGGCCCGTAGGCACCGTGACCGACAGCAGCTTGATGAACATATCCTCAAGCGCAAAAGCAGCCATCGCGCCGACGACCAGCAAAATGCCGTTTACGTTATTCATGGTCATTTCCGTAAATTCCAGCGGCCCAAATCGCCGCCCCTTACGTCACCCAATACGCAAGACACCCGCTCTGGCAAGTATTATCAGGCCAGAATACATGATTTCCCGTGGGCCTGACGTTCGCGTTTTGTGATGGATCAGTCCTGATCCAGCGGCACGCCGTACAGTTCCAGCCGGTGGCCTTTCAGCTTATAACCCAGCTTGGCCGCGATTTTTTCCTGCAGCGCCTCGATCTCGGGATCGACGAATTCGATCACTTCACCCGATTGCATGTCGATCAGGTGATCGTGGTGGTCACGCTCGGCATCTTCATAGCGTGCGCGACCGTCCCCGAATTCCAGGCGTTCCAGAATCCCGGCCTCTTCGAACAGTTTCACGGTGCGGTAGACGGTGGCGATGGAAATCCCCGAATCTACTTCAGACGCGCGGGAATACAGCTCCTCGACATCCGGATGATCTTCGCTTTGTTGCAAAACCTGCGCGATCGTGCGGCGCTGGCCGGTCATGCGCAGGCCTTTAGCTTCGCAACGGGCGATGATCGTGTCGGACATATGTGATCCCCAGAGTAGTTCGGGTTTCTGTCTTAATACGTCTGGAGGGCTGGCGCTACCGCGGAATTGCGGTTTCCCGCACCACTCGCAGATCGGCCCAGATCGGTAAATGGTCCGAGGCGATATGCGCCGGCCGCGCGTCGTGGACACCATGCACCACAGCCTCAAGCCCCGCGCCCAGCGCGATCCGGTCCAGCGCCCCCAATGGCTGTGCCGCCGGAAAACTGGGAACTGGCGGCAAAAAGCGCATGTCCGGGGCCAGATGATCCAACACCGGCTGGCGCGACCATTCGTTGAAATCTCCGGCCCAGACGGTGGGCATCTGGTCCAGATCATCGTCGAAACGACGGATATGGGTGATCTGCTGGCGCCGGGACACAGGCAACAACCCCAGATGCATTCCCATCACCCGCAATGGCCCGATATGGGTGTCGAACTCCACCCGCACTGCCCCCCGAGGCTCCAGCCCCGGCAGGTCGTGGTGACCGGTCCGCCGTACCCGGATCGCATCCCCGCGCCAGATCACCGCGTTGCCGTGCCAACCCAGACTGCCCGCCCCACCCAGATCGACAATCTGCCACCCGGCCTCATCCAGCATGAAATGCGGCAAGGCGGCGGGCCGCGGCGGCAAGCGTTTGTCGGCCTCTTGCAGCACCACGATATCCGCCTTCATGCTGTCGATAACCTGCATGATGCGTTGCGGTTGCCGCCTGAAATCGAGGCCAACACATTTCTGGATGTTATAGCTGGCGATGCGCAGGGTTGAGGTTTGGGTCATGGATGTCCTGTGATTGGCATGAAGCGGTGCGCGGCTATCCGATTACTCTCAAAACTGCGTAACCATCAAATTGACGGGCTCGCCCCCTTCGGCAGAGGAGGCATGGCCTGTTCCGGTGACATCTTCCGCCCAGAACAGATCACCGGCGGTAAAGTCGCGGACTTCCCCCGACCCTGCCTGAACGCGAAACGTGCCCGACAGAACCGTTGCAAGCTGCCGCTTGGGAGAACGATGCGGCACTCCCTTCCACCCGGCGGGCAACGTTAGGAAGACAAAACGCGAGGCATCATACGCGTCCGACGCATAGAATGGTGCGGCAGGCGGGGCGAAGGTCTTCAGGTCCAGATCAACGTCCCGGTCTTCAAAATACGAAACGCCTTCTGCGTCTTCCAGCAATATGGAGTAGCGCATTCTGTGCTCCCTAATTCAATTCTGATTAGTCCCCTGAACCACCCATTATGCAGCATTCTGTGTGGATGGTAAGCCGTGGGGCTATGTTATCAGCTTCTTTCCCCCTTTAGAGGCTTCGCACGCCCATCTTTTGATTACTGCGGCCTTTAGGTTCCGCAAAACGTCGCGTGGACCACTTCCTTTTCGGTCGGAGGATAGGTCAGATCAACCGCCTCGGGTTGGTCGGTGTAGGGCCGCGCCAGAACTTTGGTCAGACGATGGAACGGGGCATAGTCGCCCTGAACAGCCGCCTGTATCATCTGCTCGACCCGGTGATTGCGCGGGATGAAGGCGGGGTTGGCGGTGATCATCACTGCCTGCGGGTCTTCTTCCCTGGCCAGCCGCGCCTGCCAGCCGACGGCCCATTCGTCAAACGCCTCGGGCGTAAGGAACTGATCGCGTGCGTTGTCATCGCACAGCGCCCGGAAGGTATTGGTGAAATCGGCACTGTTATGCGCCATCCGCGTAAGCAGGTCGGTGATCAGGGCTTCGTCGCCGTCCTCCTCCGAATCCAGGCCAATCTTGGCCCGGAACCGCCCCTGCCATTCCTGATGGATCAGCCCCGGCATGGCGTGCACGATCTCAGTGGCTTCTTCGACGGCGGCCTCGGGGTCATCAACCTGCTGGATCAGCGCCGTTGCTAATTGCGCAAGGTTCCACACCGCTATGTCCGGCTGGTTGGAATAGGCATAGCGCCCCATCCGGTCGATCGAGCTGTAGACCGTATTCGGATGATAGCTGTCCATGAAAGCGCAGGGCCCGTAGTCGATGGTCTCCCCGGCAATCGAGCAATTGTCGGTATTCATCACCCCATGAATGAACCCTACGCTCATCCACTGTGCGATCAACCGCGCCTGCGCATCCCGCACCGCGCGCAGCAGGCCCATTGGCCCCTCGGCTTCCGGATAGTGGCGGGCAATAGCGTAGCCCGTCAGTTTACGCAGGTTTTCGGTCTGCCCGCGCCCGGCGAACACCTGAAATGTCCCCACGCGCAGATGGCTTTGCGCCACGCGGGTCAGCACTGCGCCGGGCATCGGGCCTTCGCGCAAAACGATCTCACCTGTCTCTACCGCTGCCAGTGCGCGGGTGGTCGGGATGCCCAGCGCGTGCATCGCCTCGGACACCACGTATTCGCGCAGCACCGGTCCCAGCCAAGCCCGGCCATCGCCCCTGCGGCTGAACGGAGTCGGGCCGGAACCCTTCAGTTGAATATCCCGCCGGATGCCATCGGTGCCGACTGTTTCCCCCAGCAGAACCGCACGCCCGTCGCCAAGCTGAGGGTTATAACTGCCAAATTGGTGCCCTGAATAAAGCTGTGCAATCGGCTCGGCCCCATCAGGCAGAGTGTTACCCGCAAAAGCTTCGGCCATTTCATGTACGTCACCGGGCGTGATACGCAGGATTTGAGCCAATTCCTCGTTAAACGCCACCAGTCGCGGCGCGCGTACCGGTATCGGTGCCTGCCGCGCATAAAAGCTGTTGGGAAGCCGGGCGTAACTGTTGTCAAACGGGATCGTCAGGGTCATGCCGCAAACATATTGCTGAAACACACGAATACCATAGCGGATCGCGCCCCTGCGTGCATAATCGCGCCAAACAACACCGAGGACCCCATGACCGCGCAAGAGATCATCGACCACCTGAACCTGACCCGCCACCCCGAGGGCGGCTGGTTCCGCGAGACATGGCGTGCGGAAAATGAAGGCCGCGCCACCGGCACCTGCATCTATTTCCTGCTGCAAAAGGGTGAGCGCAGCCACTGGCACCGTGTCGATGCGACCGAGATCTGGCTGTATCACGCCGGCGCGCCACTGACCCTGTCGCTCAGCCCCACGGATGACGGCCCGGCGACCGACCACCTGCTGACCCCGGATCTGACCAAAGGCGCACCGCAGGTCATCGTGCCCGAGAGCCACTGGCAATCGGCGCAAACCTCCGGAGATTACACTCTGGTCAGTTGCACCGTTTCACCGGGGTTCGAGTTCGACGGGTTCGTTCTGGCCGAGCCGGGGTTTGATATTGCACGGGAATGAAGAATGGATCACCGCGAACTCATATCGTCGATCCCGCCTGAGGGAAAAGAAAGCCTGCAACGCCGATCAAACACGGCCGGGCTTCGGCACCTTGCCGTGTATTCCGCTGTGCTGGCCGGAACGTCCATGTGTATCGCACTCAAGGTTCCGTTTTGGCCCGTGTTCGTACTACCCCAAGGGGTGCTGCTGGTTTTCCTCTTCACCCTCAGCCATGAATGCACTCATAAGACGCCTTTTCGCAGCGGATGGCTGAATGATGTTGTCGGGCATTTGGTCGCGATCCCCATTGCCCTGCCCTTCACATGGTTTCGATATTTTCATCTGGCACATCACAAATGGACCAATCATCCAGAGAAAGACCCTGAACTTGCGGGTAAACCGCGGCCAGACAACTGGCCTGCGTTATTGGTCTATCTCAGTGGTTGGCCTTATTGGACCGGAATGGCAAAGAACCTGATTCAAAACGTCTTTGGCCAGATCGACGCGCCCTACCTGCCCGCCTCCCAGCATCATGCCATGCGGACCGAGGCGCGGCTGTTGTTGGCTATCTACACCTTCGCTTGTGTCAGCCTGTTCTACACGCCGCTTTTGTTCTGGGTGTGGTTCTGCCCAGTCCTGATCGGGCAACCTTTTCTGCGTCTATACCTGCTGGCCGAGCACGGGCTATGCCCCTCGGTCGCCAACATGCTGGAAAACTCGCGCACCACCTTCACCAACCGAGTCGTCCGATTTCTGGCTTGGAACATGCCCTACCATGCCGAGCACCATGCCTTTCCCAACGTTCCGTTTCACCAGTTACCTGCCCTGCACGACTGGACGCGGTCGCATTTGAAGTCGACTTCTGATGGTTATTCAGAATTCACCGCAGATTACTTGAACTCCCTACAGCGCTAAGCACCCCGCCTCCGACCAGCGCCTTAACTCCTGTCGTTCCCGGGCATGAGGTCGGCAGACCGCGCGCTACGCGCACGGCCAAATAGGCAAAGGCTTGCGCCTCGAGCATGTCCCCGTCCAGACCCACGGCTTCGACCGGTTCGACCGGGCAATCGAGCGACACGCGCAGCATCTCCATCAGAACCGGGTTGTGGCGCCCACCTCCGGTCACCAGCACGCGCGAGGGCGGTTTCGGGCAGTGCTCCATCCCTTGAACCACACCCGCGGCGCACATGCCTGTCAGGGTAGCGACGGCGTCGGCGTCGGATAGCTCCTGTACCAGCCCGATCATCTCGGCAAAGTCGTTGCGGTCCAGTGATTTCGGCGGCATCCGCGCAAAGAAGGGCTCGGCCAGGAACAGCTCCAACGCGCCGGTTTCAACGGTACCGCCACGTGCAACCGCGCCGTCGCGGTCCATCGGCAGGCCAAGCCGGGCCTGCATTAGATCGTCCACCGGTGCGTTTGCAGGACCAGTGTCAAAGGCGAGCAGCGTGCCGGGGATTTCCGGCCCGTCAAAGCTGGGGTCCACATAAGTCAGGTTACCCACCCCGCCAAGGTTCAGGAAACACAGCGGCTCCGTCGCGCCGATCCATTTGGCGCAGGCAAAGTGGAAGAACGGCGCCAGTGGAGCGCCCTCGCCCCCCATCGCCACATCATCGCTGCGGAAATCCCAGACGACCGGCACGCCCAGCGCCTGCGCCAGCCCCTTGCCGTCGCCCACCTGCAACGTACCCCGTCCGCCTGGTTCATGCGCAAGGGTCTGGCCGTGGAACCCGATCAGGTCGATGTCTTCGAACTCCGACAGTGCCTCGGCATGGGCAAAGGTCACCAGTTCGGCCGCCTTGTCCACCGCAGGTCCGTGCCAGTGGCCAAGGGCAGCGCGCAGATCGGTGCGTTCGGCCTCGGAATAAGCGCGGTAGCCACTGGGCCCGAAACCGATGATCCGGTGCCCGTCCGTTTCGACCACGGCTGTATCCACACCGTCCAGCGACGTGCCAGACATCGCACCCAAGGCCTTGATCGGCCCGCCTTTCCTGATCGCCCGGTTCACGCTCACCTCTTATGTTTCTTGGCATCGACTGCGCGACGCGGCGCGCCAAACCTGCACGTTTCACGCGGCCCAAGGCAAGACGGAACGCACCTTCCGCGTGTATTTTTGACATCATGTGCGCGCCTGCAACCACATCGTCACAGTCGGAACAGTTGCACGAAAGCCCGGGCTGAGTAACCATTGCGGTCATCTGCATGCCAAACGGACAACCATGACGGACACACAGACACCCAAGCAACCCGCCGAAGGGCGCAATTATCAGCTGATCTTCTGGTCCGGGTCGCTGGCGACGATTGGCGGGCAGTTGGTGAACCCCAACCTGGTGCTGCCGTTTCTATACTTGGCCTTGGGGGCACCGACGTTTTTTGCGGGATTGCTGCTGCCGTTTGTGACCGGATCGCGACTGATCGCCGAGATATTTATGTCTCCGTTCATCAATCGGGTGACCCGCGCGAAACTGGCGGTTTACGTGCCCAATATCCTGACCGCCGCGATTTTGGCCATCGTCGCCCTGTTCGCGACCGATCTACCCAATGTGATGATCGTGCTGCTGTTCCTGACGACCGCTTTGATCATGGGGCTGTGTCAGGGCATCACCAGTCTGGGCACCAGTCAGATCTACGGCATCTCTGTCCCCAATGAGAAACGCAACCGGATGGTGTTCGCGCAGGCCACGATCTCGGGCATTCTGGCCATCCTTGTCGTCTGGATAACCCGAGACCTTCTGGCCTCAGACCAGCCGATGCAACGCCACATTGTTGTCCTATGGTGCGGGGTCATTGCGATGTTCGCCGCCGGGATCAGCTTTGCCGGTGTCCGCCTGCTGGAAGAGGAACAGGCCCGTGCGCCTGCGCCAGCGGAAAAACCCAAACCGCTGGCCGAACTGGTGACCGGGTTCAAAACCGGCATGGCCTATGCATGGTACCGCAAGTTCCTGACCGCCCGGCTGATCTTTGTCTCGGTGGAACTGGCGATGCCGTTCTACACCATCCACGCCGCGACTTTCCACGTGGGGACCAAACACGCGCTGAGTTACTTCGTCATGGCGGCCAGTCTGGGGATGGTGCTCGGCTCGATCATCTGGGGTTGGCTCAGCGGGCGAATATCGGTCAAGCCGGTGATGTGGCTGGGCTGTCTGATCTCAGCCGTTTCGGCCCTCATGGCGCTGGCCTTCACCTTCATGGGCTATGCGCAGAACGTCTGGATTTATGCGTTGGTCATTTTGCTGCTGTCGCTGGGCGGGAACGGAGTGATCTATGGGCGCTACCTCTACATCATCGAAATGACCTCGGAAAAGGAACGCCCCTATCTGGTGGCCCTTGGAGATGTCAGTGCCGGTCTGGTCGGCATGGTCTTTGCCGCAATCCTTGGCGCGGTGGCGCATCTGCACGATCCGGTGACACCGATCCTGGCGTTGGCGGCGCTGAACCTGATCGCCATGCTCTATGCCTTCCGCTTGCCGCCTACCAAAAGCTGACACAGGCCCGCGTTATGTTGGAAAAGGTGCCTTTTCCTTACCCACCGCGCCCCCTATACAGTGCCCGCAACTTCAACCCAAAGGGCACGATATGACCTACCATCCCAAATCGGATTTCATCGCCACGATGATCGAGCGCGGCTTTCTCGCCGACTGCACCGATTATCAGGGCCTTGACGAAGCGCTGATGAGTGGATGCAAGCCGGCCTATATCGGCTTTGATGCAACGGCCAAGTCGTTGCATGTGGGCAGCCTGATCCAGATCATGATGCTGCGCTGGTTCCAGAAAACCGGCCACCAGCCGATCACCCTGATGGGCGGCGGCACCACTAAGGTGGGCGACCCGTCGTTCCGCGCGGACGAACGCCCGCTTCTGGGCCCCGAACAGATCGACGAAAACATCGCGGGCATCAAAAAGGTGTTCTCGGCCTATATCGACTATGACAGCGACGCCGAGAACAAGGCGCTGATGCTGAACAATGCCGAGTGGTTGGACGAGTTGAACTACCTCGACTTTCTGCGCGATATCGGACGGCACTTCTCGGTCAACCGGATGCTGTCGTTTGAATCCGTGAAATCGCGGCTGGATCGTGAACAGTCGCTGAGCTTTCTCGAGTTCAACTACATGATCCTGCAAGCCTATGACTTCCTTGAGCTGAACCGCCGTTACGGCTGCGTTCTGCAGATGGGCGGTTCGGACCAGTGGGGCAACATCGTCAACGGTATCGACCTGACCCGCCGCGTGCTGGATCACGAGATTTATGGCCTGACCTCGCCCCTGCTGACCACCAGCGACGGCAAGAAGATGGGCAAGTCTCAGGACGGTGCGGTCTGGCTGAATGCTGACATGCGCTCGCCCTATGAGTTCTGGCAATTCTGGCGCAACACCACCGATGCGGATGTCGGGCGGTTCCTGAAGCTCTACACCGAAATGCCGGTGGATGAGTGCGACCGTTTGGGTGCGCTGCAAGGGTCCGAAATCAACGAGGCCAAGATCCGTCTTGCCAATGAAGTGACTACCCTGGCCCACGGCGCTCAGGCCGCGGCAACCGCCGAAGCCACGGCACGCGAAGTGTTCGAAAAAGGCGGCGTTGGGGGCGATCTTCCGACCCTGACGCTCAGCGTTGATGAGTTGGGCGACGGCATGTCCATCGTTCAGATCATCGTGAAATCGGGTCTGGCGAAGTCGGGGAAAGAGGCCAAGCGCCTGATCGCCGAGAATGGCGCCAAGCTGGATGACGCGCCGCTGACCGATGCCGGGATGATGATCGACGCAGGAGCGTTGTCGTCTCCGATCAAGCTGAGCGCGGGCAAGAAGCGCCACGCGCTGGTACAACTGGGCTGATCTACACTCGATCCGAAAGAATGACGGCCACCCGATTGGGTGGCCGTTGTCGTTTTCCGTATTGCGGTTTCAAACCACCGCGGGTCGAGCGATTGCTACCTATTCAGTTGCCGTTACTGCCGCCGTTTCCGTAACCACCGCCACCGGACCCGTTTCCGTTATTGCTGCCACCGTTACCGGTTCCGGGGCCGGATCCACTGTTATTTCCTCCGCCGTTACCAGGGTTCCCGTTATTTCCGTTCCCGTTGCCGGGGCCGCCATTGTTGCCACCGTTGCCGTTGCCGCTGCCTTGGCCTCCACCATTGCTGCCGCCGTTGCCGGAGCCGCCGCCACCGTTGCCAGAGCCATTACCCTGACCGTTGTTGCCGCCGCCGTTGCCGGTTCCTGGGCCGGATCCACCATTGTTTCCTCCGCCATTGCCGGAGTTCCCGTTATTTCCGTTCCCGTTGCCGGGGCCGCCATTGTTGCCACCGTTGCCGTTGCCGCCGCCGTTGCCACCGCCACCGCCGTTGTCACCGCCACCGCCGTTGTCACCGCCACCGCCGTTGCCACCGCCACCGCCGTTGTCACCGCCACCGCCGTTGTCACCACCGCCGCCGCCGTTGTCACCACCGCCGCCGCCGTTGTTGCCGCCGCCGCCGTTGTTGCCGCCACCGCCGTTGTTGCCGCCGCCGCCGTTGTTGCCGCCACCGCCGTTGTTGCCGCCGCCGCTGTTGTTGCCGCCGCTACCAGGGCTACCACTCCCGGTCCCTACCTGATCTCCGTCTCGATCTTCACCGTCTCGTGAAGCCGTAGTGACGATCGATCCGGTGGCAAAATCTGTCAACAATGTGGCCAATCCCGGGCATTGTTCACCAGTTGCGGCAAGAGTTGATTCGAAGTCCGACCGTCTTTGCAATTGTTTCAGAAAGCTTGGCGTCACGTGCGTGCAATCGCAAAGGGTCTGAAAGTCCCCGTTATTGGCTGCAATTCGCGCTGTTCTTGCGTCACAGACCTCTGGCGCCGCTTGCGCGGAAGTCACCATCAAAGCTCCTATGAACGGAGTGACCACCAATACAGAAACATTGGATTTTCGCTTAATTCGCATCACTAAACTCCTTGCGCCTTAACACCCAGGTGCGTCAGGGTTTTCGGTTACAAAGTGGGAGGCGCAGATGAAGCGCAGGTAAGGACCCGCTAAAGATGCGTTAATGTGGGCTCGCCACCACTCATTACAAACAAACACGGCACTAGTTGTGACGGTGCTTACAGCTGCAATATACAACATCTATCCGCACCGCCATATGAAAAGTGGCAAAACCGTGTCAAAATTATGAGAGGCAGCCTTAATGCAACTATCTACTTCATCCGCAATCATCACTGGTGGCGCGTCGGGTCTAGGTGAAGCCACCGCCCGCTATTTTGCCGAACACGGCGCGCAGGTCACGATACTGGATCGCGACACTGAACGCGGCCCCATAGTTGCGGATGAGATTGGCGGCCACTTCGCCCAAACGGATGTCACAGACGAAGCCTCGGTCGCGGCGGCGATTGCGCATGCGTTGGACAAGATGGGCCGGATCACGGCCGCGGTGAACTGTGCCGGCATTGCCTATGGCATCAAGACGGTCGGCAAAGATGGCCCCCACCCTCTGGACGCGTTTCAGCGCACGATCGATATCAATCTGGTCGGCACCTTCAACGTCTCGCGCCTGGCTGCGGCCGAGATGGCCAAGAACGACCCCGAGCCCGACGGCGCGCGCGGGGTGATCATCAACACCGCCTCGATCGCGGCGTTCGACGGGCAAAAGGGACAAGCGGCCTACGCGGCCTCGAAAGGCGGCGTGGTGGGGATGACGCTGCCGATGGCGCGCGATCTGGCCTCGACCGGCGTCCGGGTGATGACCATCGCGCCGGGCATTTTCATGACACCGATGCTGGCCGGCCTACCCGAAGAGGTGCAGCAGCAACTGGCCGCTGACGTTCCCAACCCTGCCCGCTTGGGCGACCCGAGTGAATACGGACGGCTGGCCGGGTTCATCGTCGAAATGGGATACCTGAACGGAGAGGTCATCCGCATCGACGGCGCTCTCCGGATGCGGTAGATCCGGCACATGACCGAGCGGGAGAAAATGCAGGCCGGGCAGCGGTATTGCTGCCTGGACCCGGAACTGGACGCCCTGCGCGCGCAAGCTCGGCGCGCAGTTCACGCGCATAACACTTGCCCGCCCGATGACCGCGGTGCAATGGCACCGGAATTGCGAGACCTGTTCGCCGATGCGGGAAGTGATTGTTTTCTAGAGGCCCCGTTCCACTGCGCCTATGGCATGAACATCCATCTCGGCGCACGGGTCTATTTCAATGCAGGATGCGTGGTTCTGGACACCGCGCCGGTGCGGATCGGAGACGACACGATGTTCGGCCCGCACGTTCAGATCTATTGCGCTCAGCACGCCAAAGACCCGGCTGAGCGGGCGCAGGGGCTGGAAATCGGTCTGCCTGTGACCATAGGCCGGAACGTCTGGGTTGGCGGAGGAGCCATCCTGATGCCCGGCATCACCATCGGTGACAACGCGACTATCGGCGCGGGCAGTGTCGTGACCAAAGGCGTCGTTGCCGGAGAAACGGTGGTGGGCAACCCTGCCCGACCGATGCCCCGGCCCTAAGCGCCCTCAGCCTTTTCTTCCAACGTCAACCACTCTTCCTCGGCGGCGGTCAGTTTTTCCTGCCGCTCGACCAGAGCTTCGGTCGCCTTCTGGAACTTGACCGGCTCGCGGGTGAAGAGTTCGGGGTCGGACATGAGTTCTTCCAGCTTGCCGATCTCGGCCTCAAGGCGTTCGATCTCGGCGGGCAATTTCTCAAGCCGATGCTTTTCCGAGAAGGACAGGCCGGATTTCGGTTGGCTTTCCTGCTTTACCTTCGGCTTGGAAGTTTTTGCTTTTTCTTCCTTCTTCGGAAGAAGATCGCCCCGCTGCGCGATATAGTCCGACCATCCGCCTGCATAGACAGTGGCGCGGCCATTCCCCTCCATCGCGATGGTCGTGGTGGCGACGCGGTCCAAAAAATCCCGGTCGTGACTGACCAGCAGGACGGTGCCGTCATAATCGTCCAGCAGTTCCTGCAGCAGGTCGAGTGTCTCGACATCCAGATCGTTTGTCGGTTCGTCCAACACCAGAAGGTTCGAGGATTTGGCCATGAGCTTGGCCAACAGCAGACGCGCTTTTTCACCCCCCGACAGGGACTTAACGGCCGCTCTTGCCTGTCGTTCGTCGAACAGAAATTCCTTGAGATAGCCGACCACATGTTTGGGCTGACCCCCGACCATCACCTGATCGGCCTTGCCGGACACGCGCATCTCGGGGTCACCGGTCAGGCTGTCCCAAAGGCTCATCTCGGGGTCGAGCTGCGCGCGGGTCTGGTCGAACACAGCGATCTCAAGATTGGTGCCCAATGACACCGAGCCCTCATCCGGCTGTTCCTGCCCCAGCAGCATCTTCAGCAGCGTCGTCTTGCCCACGCCGTTGGGGCCGACAAAGGCCACGCGGTCGCCGCGTTGTACCAGCAAATCAAAGTTCCGCACGATCTGCTGCGCGTCAAAAGACTTGGCCAAGCCCTTGGCCTCAATCACCTTTCGCCCGGATTTTGGCCCGGCCTCCAGCGCCATTGCGGCTGAACCCTGCCGTTTGATCTGCGCCGCCTTTTCGGCCCGCAGCGCCTGCAGCGCCCGAACCCGGCCCTGATTGCGTTTGCGCCGGGCGCTGATGCCCTCCACGGCCCATTTGGCCTCGGACTTGATCAGGCGGTTCAGCTTGTGACGTTGTTGGTCCTCTTCTTCCCAGACCTTGTCGCGCCAGGATTCGAACGCCTCGAACCCCTGCTCTTGCCGCCGCACAGCGCCCCGGTCGATCCACAGCGTCGCGCGGGTCAGCGCGCGCAAAAACGCGCGGTCGTGTGAGATCAGAACAAAGGCCGCGCGGGTCGATCCCAGCTCGCGTTCAAGCCACGCGATGGCCTCGATATCCAGATGGTTGGTCGGTTCGTCCAGCAACATCAGGTCCGGTGCCTCGGCCATCAGCTTGGCCAGTGCCGCCCGTCGCCGTTCCCCGCCCGAAGCAGTTTCGACCGCACGCGAGGGATCAAATTTCAGCCCTTCACCGGCACGTTCGACCTTGTAAAGCTCACCCGGCTCCAACCCGCTGGAGGCATAGTCGCCCAGCGTGGTGAACCCTTCCATTGTCGGGTCTTGCTCCATGTAGTCGACGGACTTGCCCGGAGGCACCACGATTTCGCCGTGATCGGGTTCAACCAGACTGGCCATCACTTTCATCAGCGTGGATTTACCGGACCCGTTCCGCCCGACCAGCGCCACGCGGTCACCCGGTTGAACCACCAGATCAAGCTCGGAAAACACCGGCTCGCCCCCGAAGGTCAGGGAAATACCAGACATCTGCAACAAAGGAATTCTCGCCATGCCCGCCAGCTAAACCGGCAGGGCCAAGGCGTCAACGGTGATTACCCGGCAACCGCCCGCAGCAGACGTTTGCGCGCCGGGGGAATCGCGCCAATTTCCAAACCGGTAAAGACATGCAACGTATTCATGTGGCGGTCGACCACAGCATGATCGCTGACCCAACCGCCCATCATCAGATAGGTTCGCAGCAACGGCGGCATCCGCAGCATCGCCTTCTTCGCGTCCGGTTTGCGACGCAAACGCGCGGCGAACCGGAACACATTCGGGGCCTTTACCCGTGGCAGCCAGCGCTTCGGGGCCAGATGCCGATGCTTCAGCATGGCAAACGCGTCCAGATAGTCCTCGGTCTCGGTTCCGGCAAAAGACGAACAGCCAAACAGCATTTCGACACCGTTCTGATCAACATAAGCCGTCATCGCGCCCCAAGCGACACGAAGAATGTCCGGATCGGTCCAGTTGGGGTGGATGCAGAATCGCCCCATCTCGACCATGCGACCCTCGAAATTCTGCAGCGCGGAAAGGTCATAGTATTGCGCGGAATAGCTACGGGCAATCTCGGTGCCATTCTCCATGGTCAGCATGCGAAAGCAGCAGACCAGTTGCCCGCCCTCACGCATATCCTCGACCAGAATATGGGCGCAGACCGGATCGAAGGCATCCTGATCGGTGTGATCCGTACCAAAGGCCAGCGTACGCAACTGCTGCGCAGCCGCCACATCCTGTGGCGATTGCGCCAGACGGGCGCGATATCGGCCTTTGCCGAGCAATAGTGCCATGGTTGCATCCTCCGCGGTTGCCAACCCGTTACATCTTGCTGCGTCAGTACCACAGTATGTGTGACTGTCGTGTGACCAGATCAAGATGTGGCTTTTATTGCTGGGATGCTCCCGGGATGTTGGCCGGGTTGAAGTTGCCGATGTTACCCAACAGCTGTCGGATGAACCCCTGCCCCTGAATCGTCGATTCGGTAATGCGGCGGTCCAGCGGAACGACGATGCCATCCTCAAGCCCGAACCGTTCGATGTTCCGAACGACGCCCCGATCATCAAAGCTGATCGCCACCAATTCACGCGAGACGACTTCGGGTTTCTTCGGTCCATAGTGGCGAACGCGCGATCGCACATAATAGAACCCGGAATCGCGGACCACACCGGATGAGCTTGGTGCGCCAACGGCCTCAATCACACTGTCGCGGGTGTCGACCCCCACTTTGATCTCGGCAAGATCTTCGGGGGGTGGGATGTATCCGTGATTCTTGAAGACCGGGGTACATGCACTGGCCGCTGCCAGACAGGCCGCAAAGACAAGCGTTCTGGACGCCGGTTTCAACCTGTTCACAACCTTCAACATTTACACCCTCTTGCCTTGGCCCCGTGCGGGCCCTATCCGCTTACATCAAACCGCAGCCCCGGTTCAACACAGGAAAGGGTCACGAATGAGCAACCAGACATCTCTGCGGGTGGCCGATCTGCCCCAGAACGCAGCCACCCCCTTTGACTTGCGCCCGGACAGCAAGGCCCTAGAGGCGATCCGGGACGATCTGGGCCTGCTTGGCCTGCGCAAGGTCAGCTTTGTGGGTGACGTAAGGGCACAGGGCAAACGCGATTGGGCGTTGAACGGAAAACTGGGCGCCACGGTGATTCAGCCCTGCGTGGTGACACTGGAACCGGTGACCACCCGCATCGACATTCCCGTCACGCGCGTCTTTATTGCCGATTGGGTTGATCCCGAAGAACCCGAGTTCGAAATCCCCGAGGGTGACGAGACCGAACAGCTGGGTGCCGAGATCGACCCGGCGCTTGTCATGGTCGAGGCCCTGTCGCTGGCCCTGCCCCAATACCCGCGCAAAGAAGGCGCCGAAATGGGTCAGGCCGACTTTACTGAACCTGGAAAACAGGCGATGACCGACGAAGACGTCAAGCCGTTTGCCGGGTTGGCAGGTTTGCGCGATGCGATGAAAAAAGACGAGTGACATAGGTCTGTTTTCCTGTCATAGCAGGCGCTCAGAAAAATCGCTTGAACATGTCGAGAATCGCAGTATTTTCGCGCGCTCATCGGAATTTGGGTTGGACAACGTAGGGCTCGTACCCTAAACGCGCGTCAAACCACGAGAAAAACGAAGAATGAAACCCGGTCGGCGGCGAATCTGCTGACCCTCAGTAGACAAAGGTTGAGACCATGGCCGTCCAACAGAACAAAGTTTCCAAGTCGCGTCGCAACAACCGCCGCGCACACGACGCTCTGGTTGCTGCAAACCCGAACGAATGCCCCAACTGCGGTGAACTGAAGCGCCCGCACCACGTGTGCGCGTCCTGCGGTCACTATGATGATCGTGAAGTCGTCGCACAGGCCGACGAAATCGATCTGGACGAAGACGCGGCCTAAGCCTTTAAAAGCGCAGGCAAGGCATGACAGATCAGCCCACGCACGCCGGACGGATTACCATCTCGGTTGACGCTATGGGCGGAGACTCGGGGCCCGCAACCGTGGTTGCGGGCATTGCCAAATCGGCAGACAAGAATCCCGATATCGCATTCGTCCTGCATGGGCCTGAGCAAACGCTGCGCAAACTTGTTGCCAAACGGCGTGTCCTGCAGGGGCGCGTCGTTTTTCGTGATTGCCCGGATGTGGTCACGATGGAGGACAAGCCCAGTCAGGTTGTTCGCAGCGGCAAACAGACCTCGATGTGGTCGACGCTGGATTCGGTGCGTGCAGGCGAAGCGCATGGCGCTGTCTCTTGCGGTAACACCGGTGCGCTGATGGCGCTGTCGATGATGCGGCTGCGTAAATTGCCGGGCGTGAACCGTCCGGCGATTGCGATTCTGTGGCCGTCGCGCAACCCGCAGGGGTTCAACGTGATGCTGGACGTGGGTGCGGATGTACGCGCCGACGCCAAGGATCTGCTACAATATGCGTTGATGGGCGCCTCTTACGCCCGCAATGGCATGGCGCTGGAACGTCCGCGTATCGGTCTGCTGAATGTCGGCACCGAAGAACACAAGGGCCGCGCCGAGCTGAAAGAGGCGCACGCGATGATCTCTGACTTCGCAGAGCAGGCAAATTTCGATTTCGTCGGCTTCGTCGAAGGCAGCGACATTCCCGGTGACAAGGCAGATGTCATTGTAACCGATGGGTTTACCGGCAACGTCGCGATCAAGACCGGCGAAGGCACGGCCAGCCTGATCGGCGATCTTCTGCGCCAGGCGTTCAAGTATTCGCCCCTGTCGCGGCTGGCCTCGGTTCTGGCGATCACCTCGCTGAACCGCCTGAAGAAACGTATCGACCCTCGCCGTGTGAATGGCGGAGTTTTCCTTGGCCTCAACGGAACTGTGGTCAAATCGCACGGTGGCGCAGACGCCACCGGAGTCTCAGCGGCAGTCAAGCTGGCCTTTACTCTGGCCCAGTCTGGTTTCGCCGAAAAATTGGCGGCACGGGTTGCATCAACAGCCGAGCTTGCACAAGATGCCGTCCACACGCCGCCAAAGGCCGGCGAATAACAAAAAAGGCAGTACCCCAACATGGCAGGCCGTTCAGTTGTCGTAGGTGTCGGACATTATTTGCCAGAGCGCGTCGTTCCGAATTCCGAATTTGAAAAGACGCTCGATACATCGGATGAGTGGATTAAGACCCGCTCGGGTATCGAACGCCGCCATTTTGCTGCCGAGGATGAAACCACTTCGGATCTGGCCACCAATGCGGCCGAGGCTGCGCTGGCCGATGCGGGCCTGACGGCGGATGATATCGACGCGATCATCGTGGCGACCTCGACCGCCGATCTGACCTTCCCGTCTGCGGCCACCATGGTTCAGGCGCGGTTGGGCATGACCAAGGGCTTTGCCTTTGACGTTCAGGCCGTCTGCGCCGGGTTCGTCTTTGCGCTCAGCAACGCCAACGCCCTGATCCTGTCCGGTCAGGCCAAACGGGTCCTGGTTATCGGCGCCGAGACCTTCTCGCGAATCATGGACTGGACCGACAGATCGACCTGCGTGTTGTTCGGTGACGGTGCCGGTGCGCTGGTTCTTGAACTGCAAGAGGGTGAAGGCACATCCGATGACCGCGGTATTCTGGCCACCGATCTCAACTCGGACGGTCGGTACAAGGACCTGCTTTATGTGGATGGCGGCGTGTCGACCCAATCGACCGGTCATTTGCGGATGCAGGGCAATCAGGTCTTCCGCCATGCCGTTGAAAAATTGACGAAAACTGCGGAAACCGCCCTAGGGACCGCAGGCCTTGGCAATTCGGATGTCGACTGGATCGTGCCACATCAGGCCAATATCCGCATCATTCAGGGCACAGCCAAGAAAATGGGCCTGCCGATGGAGAACGTGGTTGTCACCGTACAGGACCACGGCAACACGTCTGCCGCGTCGATTCCGCTGGCGCTGTCCGTGGGCAAACAGCGCGGGCAGATCAAGCAAGGCGATCTGATTGTTACCGAAGCCATCGGTGGCGGTCTGGCCTGGGGTGCGGTTGTCCTGCGCTGGTAACCGGCGCAAAACGGCTTACACACAGGCTTGCAATTCATTGATATTGACAGTGAAATTGCCTCCACCATATTCTTTAGTATCAACAGGGGAAATGGTATGGGCGATAAAACACTGACCCGAATGGATCTGAGCGAGGCCGTCTTTCGCGAGGTTGGCCTGTCACGCAACGAAAGTGCGCAGCTGGTCGAAAGCGTTCTGAACCACATGTCCGATGCGCTGGTGCGCGGCGAACAGGTGAAGATCTCGTCTTTCGGAACCTTCAGCGTTCGGGACAAGACCGCTCGGATCGGCCGCAACCCCAAAACCGGTGAAGAGGTCCCGATTCAGCCCCGCCGGGTTCTGACTTTCCGCCCGTCGCACCTGATGAAGGATCGCGTCGCGGCAGGGAACCGCAAGTAAGATCAGGGCGGCAAGGTCATGAGCAAGTCCCCCGACGCGTTTCGCACAATCAGTGAAGTTGCGGATTGGCTGGGCGTTCAGGCTCATGTTCTGCGATTCTGGGAAAGCCGTTTCAATCAGGTTAAACCGGTTAAACGCGCCGGGGGTCGGCGGTATTACCGTCCAAACGATATGCGTCTTCTGGGCGGTATCAAAAAGCTGCTGCACGAGGACGGGATCACCATCAAAGGCGTTCAACGCATCCTGCGCGAACAGGGCGTCGCACATGTCGCGGCGCTGTCGCAGGGGCTGGATGAGGTCGCCGAGCCGGAGACCCCGCAAAACGACAGCGTTGTTGTTCCCTTCACGTCAAAATCAGCCCCGGCCAGCGAACAGATCGATCTGGACTTGGGCGATTCCGCACCTAAATCCAAGCCCCCGCAAGCGGCAGAGGCCCCTCAGGCCAAACCTGCAGTACCGGAACAGGCCGCTCCTCAGCCCGAACCGGAATACCTGGATGAAAACCCCCTGCTGGGTGGAATCGCAACGCAGGCGTGGAATCGCACCGAATTTGACGACCAGTTGCTGAAACAGATCGCACCCGTGGCAAAGGATCTGCGCGCTGTTCTGAACCGCATTGAAAACCGATCGGCGGGATAAGAAAAAAAGGCGATGATTTCCTCTTGCCCCTGCCGGGAAAGTCTTTATGAACACCTCAACGTCGGGCTATGGCGCAGCCTGGTAGCGCGTCCGTCTGGGGGACGGAAGGTCGCAGGTTCGAGTCCTGCTAGCCCGACCAAATCACACCGACGTTTATGGCAGACAGGCCAGATCCCGCTCTGGCATCAGGGGGGATCGGAATGACAGGTGTATGCCCAAACCAGCAGATCGAAGGCATGATTGCGCGCGGTGAGATCACCGCCAGCCCCGAGGTCATACCGGCGCAGGTTCAACCCGCCAGCCTTGATTTGCGTCTGGGAACAGTGGCTTACCGCGTCCGCGCGTCGTTTCTGGCGGGCGAAGGGCGCTCGGTCGCTGATCGTCTGGCCGAGTTTGAGATGCACCGCATCGACATTTCGGATGGTGCGGTTCTGGAAAAGGGCTGTGTCTATCTGGTGCCGCTGATGGAATCACTGGCCCTGCCCGAAACCGTGACCGCTGTAGCCAACGCCAAAAGTTCGACCGGGCGACTGGACCTGTTGACCCGCACCATCACCGATGGGGGCACCGAGTTCGACCGTGTGCCTGCGGGCTATACCGGACCGCTTTACGCCGAGATTTGTCCCCGTTCCTTCTCGGTTCTGGTGCGCCCGGGTATGCGGCTGAACCAGATTCGATTCCGTCAGGGTCAGGCGGTGCTCAGCGACGCGGAACTGACGGCGCTGCACAACGATTCGCCGCTGGTCGATGGCCCGGCAGTGATTCAGGACGGGCTGGGCTTTTCGGTCGATCTGCAACTGCCCGATACCGATCTGGTTGGATACCGCGCCAAGCCGCATACCGGCGTGATCGATCTGGACCGGATTGGCGAATACGATCCGCAGGAATACTGGGAAGAGGTGCGCACCCGCGATGGCCGCATCATCCTGGATCCCGGTGCATTCTATATCCTGGTCAGCCGTGAGGCGGTTCACATCCCCCCGATGTACGCTGCGGAAATGGCCCCCTATCTGGCAATGGTCGGTGAGTTCCGGGTGCATTACGCCGGTTTCTTCGATCCCGGCTTTGGTCATGCCGAAGCCGGTGGTGCGGGATCGCGCGGTGTGCTGGAAGTCCGCTGTCACGAAGCACCCTTTGTGCTGGAGCATGGCCAGGTCGTCGGACGGTTGGTCTATGAGAAGATGGCAGAAATGCCCACGCAACTTTACGGCGCGGGCATTGCGTCAAACTATCAGGGACAGGGTCTGAAACTGTCCAAGCATTTCAAGGCTGTTGGTTAGAATTTCATGAACCGGCGCATTTGGCGGGTCACCCGCTGTGCCTGATTCAGGTGCTGCGGCGGGCGTGGGCCGCTGTTTTGCGGGCGGTTACCCCCGCCGGACGGCTGATCCGACTTGCCACCCATGCGGCTGGCCATGTCAAAGCCCTTGTCCACGCCTTTGCTGACAAGGCGGCGCATGACCTGGCGTACGATCATGTCGATGATCCGATTGGCGTTCATTGCTCAACTCCGTTTCTTGTCGTCCAACATAGGGTTTTGATGTGACAACAAAAGGGCCGTCCGATCACTCTTCCTCGAACAGTTCGGTCTGATCTTCGTCTTCTACATCTTCGCGCCCCTCACCCAGAGGGATCGTGCCCGGTGGCGGCCTGTTCTCAAGCAACCCGGCCGCGCGCAGTTCCTTGAGCCCCGGCAGGTCACGTGCGTTCTCCAGCCCGAAATGGTCGAGGAATTGGGGCGTCACCACAAAGGTCACAGGGCGGCCCGGTGTCATACGGCGGCGGCCCAGACGGATCCACTCCATTTCCAGCAGCTGGTCGATGGTCCCGCGTGAGACCGAGACCCCACGAATTTCCTCGATCTCAGCCCGTGTGCAGGGTTGGTGATAGGCCACGATGGCCAGCGTTTCGATGGCAGCGCGGCTGAGTTTGCGGGTCTCGACCGTTTCTTTCTGCATCAGGAAACCCAGATCGGGGGCGGTACGAATGGCCCATGCCTCGCCCACGCGGACCACGCGAACGCCACGGCCTTCATAGCGTTTCTGAAGCATTTCAACCGCTTGCGCCGCGTCGCTTCCATGAGGCATCCGCGCCTCAAGATCGCCAATCGTCACCGGTTCGGCGCTGGCGAACAACACAGCTTCGACCATACGTTCCTGTTCCGCCAAGGGCGGCGCTTCGAACAGGGTGCCGGTGCCTTCGTCTTGCGGTTCGTCAGTCACGTGTGTCAGTCCTCTTGCGCAGATGGATCGGAGCGAAGGTTTCGCTCTGCTTGATCTCCATGTGTCCTTCTTTCACCAGCTCCAGCGAAGCCGCAAAGGTCGCTGCCGTGGCCGACCTGCGCCGTACCGGGTCGGCATCCCAACCGTCGGGCAGATAGGTCTCCATATCGGTCCAAGTGCCCGCGAAGCCGATCAGCGGCCGCATCCGCTCCAACGCTTGCTCCATCGTGAACACGGCGTCGCGGTCCATCACAAAGGGGCGGAATTCGTCGCGGGTGCGGATACGGGCATAGCCCTGCATCAGGTCCAGCAGCGTGGCCGAATAGGTGACGGTCCGGATGCGGGTGATATCCTCACCCTGCCCCCGTTTGAAGAAATCACGGCCCAGCTGATCCCGTGCCATCAGGCGGGCGGCAGAGTCACGCATGGCCTGCAGACGTTCCAGCTGGAACGCCAGGTGCGCGGCAAGTTCTTCGCCGGATGGTCCTTCGTCATCCGGGTCCGGCGGCAGCAGCAGTCGGGATTTCAGAAAGGCCAGCCAAGCGGCCATAACCAGATAGTCGGCAGCCAGTTCGATCCGTAGCGCCCGGGCCTTTTCAACAAAAGCCAGGTACTGCTGCGCCAGTGCCAAAACCGAGATTTTCCGCAGGTCGACCTTTTGCGTGCGCGACAGGGTCAACAGCACGTCCAGCGGGCCCTCAAACCCGTCGACGTCAACGATCAGGGCTTCTGCGGCCAGCCGATCGGCGACCGAGACCGGGTCTTCGCTGAAAAGATTATCGTTCATATACCTGCCCGCCCATTAGGGCAGATAGTTCCGCCTCGGCGGCCTGGATGTCAAGTTCCACAGGCTTTTGCCGCATCGCCAGCGCCTTTTCTGCGCGCTTCCCGGCTTGTTCGGTCATTTCCCCTGCGGCATCCAGCACCTTGGCGCGGGCGTCGAACGTACCATTGCAGTGCAGAACCGCATCACACCCGGCGTCCAGCGCCTGACGGGCGATATCTTCTGGCGCGCCGCTGAGGGCCTTCATCGAGATGTCGTCCGTCATGATCAGCCCGTCAAATCCGATCTTGTCGCGGATCAGTCCGATCATGGTGGGTGAGATCGTCGCTGGCTGCGGGTCGATCCGGTCATAGACCAGATGCGCGGTCATCCCCATCGGCAAGTCGTTCAGATCGCGAAACGGTGCGAAATCGGCCTGTTCCAGCGCGTCCTGCGTCAGGTCCACATGCGGCAGGTCGTGGTGGCTGTCGAGCGTGGACAAGCCATGACCCGGCATATGTTTAATGACAGGTAGAACACCGCCATCCAGATGGCCCTTGGCAACGGCCTTTCCCAGCCGTGAAACTTGTTTGGGATCAGAGCCATAGCAGCGGTTTTTCAGAAATTTGTGCGTGTCCTCACGCGCCAGATCGACCATCGGCGCGCAATTGCTGTCGATACCCAGTCCGAACAACTCGTCCGCGATCAGACGATAGCGCAGATACATTGCCCGTTCGGCCTGATCCCCAGCCCGTGCGGCGTGATCCAGTGGCGGCAGCCATTCGCGGGCCAGAGGCGCGCGCAGGCGCTGCACCCGGCCGCCCTCTTGATCGATGGTGATGGGGCAATTGCGGCCTACGGCCTCGCGGAAATCATCGCACAGGGCGCGAACCTGATCGGCGGTATCGATGTTGCGGGCAAACAAAATGAACCCAAACGGGTTCATTTCGCGGAACAGTTTCTTTTCCTGAGGCGTCAGGCGCAGGCCTTCGGCGTCGGTGATGGCCGCACCAAAGCTCACCGAGCGGCCACCGGGATACAATCCGCGCCACGTGCCTCGAGCGCGGCACAGAACTGACGCGAGTCGCTCAGGTCATCAAACCCCAGCACGCGCAGGCGGTAGAAGGTCCGGCCTCCGCGTGAGGTTTTCTGGATAACGCGCTGTTTTCCATCCATATAATCGCCAAACCGGCTATTCAGCCGGTCCCATTCCGCGCGCGCCACATCCGAGCTTTCATAAGCCCCAAGCTGCGCCATGCGCGTGCCCTTGGACAGCGTATCAGGGTCAATATCGACCCCAACCGCGGCTTTGACAGCAGCGTTGATTGCGTCTTCAGTGCTACTGTTCTGCGTGATGCGGCTGGGCGTCGCACGGGCTGGGCGGGTCACCGGTCGCAAGGACCTGCGGACCCCTGGCAGTGCCGCCAATTCCGGATCGGGCTGTTGCGCCGCCAGATCGGCGGGATCGATTGCAGGCTCTTCCTCGGGCAAGGACAGCGCGGCCAGTTGCACACCCTCTTCCGTCGGTTCGTCAATCCGGGCCGCATCCCCTGCCAGTTCCGAAACCAGCGCATCTACCGTGCCCTGACGAAGTTCAGCGGCTTCCTGATTGGAAATCTCTTCCTGAACCACGTGCACGGCCGGAGTGGGCTTCAGCGGTTCAACCGGCGTGTCTTCATCGGTCAGCGATACCGGGCGCGGCGCCAGGATCAGACGATCCGCAGGCGGCGCAGCGGTTCCTACCGCAGCCACGGCATTGACGGCCAGACCCTGATGGTCTGCGGGTGTTCCGCCCGGGTTTTCGGGCTGAATGCGCATCGGTCCTTCGATGGCGCGCACGACCGGTACGCCGGACACATCGCGCATCACAAGCTGATAACCCCAGACGCCAATCCCGGCGACCAGAGCCAGAGACGCAACCGCGCCCATTGCATTGACGATGCGGCTCAACCCCGCTGCGCGCGGTGCTTCTTCATAACCGTGCATGTCGTCGGAATACTCGTACCCATCCTGAGGATGCGGTTGATTCGTGTAATGCATCTGCTCGGGGCGCATCTGCCCCGAGTAATCGTAACGTGCCATGTCCGCCTCACCGCCCGATAGCGCCTTAAAACGTGGCGCGCGGGTCATTTCTTGCCTACCTCGTACCGGTGCTTCGGGCGGTGTTTGTTACCGCATCTCCTGCGCCGGAGTGACGCCAAGAATACCCAAGCCCGCTGAAATCACAACAGAAACAGCCCGGGCCAATGCGATTTTTGACTGGCTTGTGGCAACATCGCCATCCTGGATGAATCGCAGTTGCGTTTCATCATTGCCCTTATTCCACAGCGCGTGGAAGTCCCCTGCGAGTTCATACAGGTAGAAGGCAACGCGGTGCGGTTCGTTGGTGCGTGCGGCAATCTCGACCAAACGCGGCCATTCGGCCAGCTTCTTGGCCACAGTCAGTTCCGAGGCGTGGTCGTTCTTGCTCAGGTCCGCTGTGCCAAGGGTCGCGTCGTCAGCGGCAATCCCGGCTTCGGCAGCGCGGCGCAGCACGCTCATGACGCGGGCATGGGCGTATTGCACGTAGAACACGGGGTTCTCGCGGCTCTGCTCCAGCACCTTGTCAAAGTCGAAGTCCAGCGGCGCATCGTTCTTGCGGGTCAGCATCACGAAACGGGTCACATCCGGACCCACCTGATCGACCACATCGCGCAGGGTGACAAAGTTCCCTGCCCGCTTGGACATTTTGAACGGCTCGCCATTCTTCCACAGCTTCACCAATTGGGTAAGCTTGATATCCAGCGGCACCTTGCCATCAGACAGAGCCGACACCGCCGCCTTCATCCGTTTGACATAGCCACCATGGTCCGCGCCGAACACGTCGATCAGCGCGTCAAAGCCACGGGTCACCTTGTCATAGTGATAGGCGATATCCGGGGCGAAATAGGTCCAGCTGCCGTCCGACTTCTTGACCGGACGATCGACGTCATCACCGTGCTCGGTCGACTTGAACAGGGTCTGCTCGCGCGGCTCCCAATCCTCGGGCTTCTTGCCCTTCGGCGGCTCCAGCACACCTTCGTAGATCAGGCCTTTTTCGGTCAGCGACTCCAGCGCGGCCTCGATCCGGCCGGTGCCATAGAGCGACTTCTCCGAGAAGAAGACGTCCATCTCAACGCCCAGCGCCTTCAGGTCAGCGCGGATCAGATCCATCATCGCGTTAGTGGCGAAGTTGCGCAGATCCTCAAGCCATTCGCTTTCCGGCTTGTCGATCAGGCTGTCGCCATATTTCTCTTTCAGCGCCTCGCCAATTGGGATCAGGTAGTCGCCCGGGTACAGCCCTTCGGCAATCTCGGGGCTCAGACCGTTGGCCTCGCGGTAACGTTCGTACGCCGAGCGCGCCAGCACATCCACCTGCGCGCCGCCATCGTTGATGTAGTACTCGCGGGTCACGTCATGGCCGGAATAGGCCAGCAGGCTCGCTAGAGCGTCACCGAACACAGCGCCCCGCGTATGGCCGACATGCAGCGGGCCGGTAGGGTTGGCCGAGACATATTCCACGTTCACCTTCTGGCCATGACCCATGGTCGAGCGGCCATAGTCAGTGCCCTTCTCCAACACCGCCGCCAGCACGCCCTGCCAGACCGACGGCGCAAGACGCAGGTTCAAAAAGCCCGGTCCGGCCACCTCGGCACTGGTGATCCGATCATCGGCGGCCAGTTTTCCGGCCAGTACATCAGCAATGTCGCGCGGCTTCATCTTGGCCGGTTTCGCCAGCACCATCGCCGCGTTGGTCGCCATGTCGCCATGTGCGGGGTCGCGCGGCGGTTCGACCGCCACGTTGTCAAAGCTCAGCCCCTCGGGCAGCGCGCCTTCGGACTGCATCTGTGCCAGCGCGTCCAGTACGAGGCCGCGGATCTCGGAAAACAGGTTCATTTCGGATGTCCTTTTGCTTGCCCGGCGGTTTACCACGCAAAGCGGCAAGGTCAATGCAAGCGATCAGTTTCCGCTTGGATTAACCGTAAACGGAGCTAAGTTCACAGGAAATTCCCAACCCGGAGACCGCTTCATGCGCCTAGCCCTGCCTCTTGTACTCGCCCTGACCACATCGCTGCCGGCCTGGGCCGATATGCCTGCGCCTCAGGGCCACGTTCTCTTGACGCTCGGCGGAGCAGTCACCGAGACCAACCTGCCGCCCCGGGGCGAGAATGACGGCGGCCTTTTGGGTTATCTTGAGGTTCAGCACGACGGGGCTGCCGGGTTTGACGCCGCTCTGTTGGATGGTCTGGAACAGGTCGAGATCACGATCACCTACGGCCCCGAAGACAATCAGAGGGACATCGCATTTTCCGGCCCGCTGCTGGCGGACGTGATGACGATGGCAGGCGCCGCGGGCAAAACCGCAAAGCCCATGGCATTGGACGGCTATCAGTCCGAAATCGCTTGGGAAAGCGTCACCGCGCATCAACCGATCGTTGCTACTCATGCGGATGGTGCTCCGATGGGGATTGGTGGCTATGGCCCAACCATGATCGTCTTCCCTCCAACCGACGATGCTGAACTGGCGCAGAAACAGGCCGGTCAACAGGTTTGGGCGCTGGCCTATATCGGGGTCGAGTAACTACCCGCCCGTCAGTCTTTTGTGGTCCTGCAGGGCAAACCGGTCCGTCATCCCGGCGATATAGTCTGACACAATTCGGGCGAGCGCAGTTTCGTCCTGCGCCGCCTCGATATCCTGATGCCAGCGCGCAGGCATCTGTTTGGGATCGCTGAGGTATATCGGAAACAACTCCTGCACCACCGCGCTGACCTCGGCACGCACCTCCATCACGCTGGGTGCGCGGTACATCCGCGTGAACAAGAATGCGCGAATTTCCTTCAGCTGCACCCAGAGGCCGTCTGAGAACTGAACCACCGGATAGCCCAGGTGCCGGATGTCTTCGACTGTCTGCGCCCCTGACGCGGCGATCAGCCCGCGCGAGGTGTCGATTACATCGGACACCATGACCCCAAACACCCGCCGCAGCGCTTCATGCCGGCGGCGATAGGGGGCTAGACCGGGGTATTTGCGGTCCACCTCTGCATAACAGTCGCCCACAATCGGCAATTGCTGGATTTCGTCATCCGTGAACAGATTGGCCCGTAACCCATCAAGCAGATCGTGATTGTTGTAGGCGATGTCATCTGACAACGCGGCCACCTGCGCCTCGGCGCTGGCATGGGTGTGCAATTCCAGATCGAAGCCTTCGTTGCACTCGGCCAGAGCCCAAGGCAATTCCCCCTCGACCGGCCCGTTATGCTTGGCAATGCCCTCAAGGCATTCCCATGTCAGGTTACACCCGTCAAACTCGGCGTAGTGACGTTCCAGCTTGGTGACGATCCGAATGGCCTGCGCGTTGTGATCGAAACCGCCATAGGGTGCCATCAGCGCGTGCAAGGCATCCTCGCCCGTATGACCAAACGGTGTGTGTCCAAGATCATGGGCCAGCGCCACCGCCTCGGTCAGCTCCGGGTTCAACCCCAAGGCCCCAGAAATCGTGCGCGCCACCTGTGCCACTTCAATGGAATGGGTCAACCGGGTGCGATAGCTGTCACCCTCATGCTCAACAAACACTTGCGTCTTATGTTTGAGGCGCCGAAACGCGCTGGCATGAATGATACGGTCGCGATCACGCTGAAAGCATGACCGGAAACTGCTCTCTTCCTCAGGCACAAGCCGCCCCCTTGCGCGGCCTGGGTCCGAGGCAAAACCCGCTCTGTCCAAAGGTCTTGTCCTTGTCGCCTGTCCTTAGGTTTCATATATTGTACTGCGGTAAGGAAATAAACCTTTGGAGTCCGGCATGAATCTGCCCCCAACAGTGACAGAACGCGCCTTTGATCGCCTGGCCGAGATCGGCGCCGCGGATCAGGGACAAGCCCTGCGCGTCGCGGTGGAAGGCGGCGGATGTTCCGGTTTTCAATACGAAATTGCGCTGGACGAGCCGAAAGAGGACGATCTTGTGCTGGAAGGCAAAGGTCAGAAAGTCATCGTCGACTCGATTTCCTTGCCGTTTCTGGAAAACGCGGTAATCGACTTCACGCAGGAGCTGATCGGCGCGCGCTTTGTGATCGAAAACCCAAACGCCACCTCTTCCTGTGGCTGCGGCACATCTTTTTCGATGTAACCTTGCCCTGCCCGCTTGGTTGAGGGATAGATCAACCGGCAGCCAGCCGGAGGATCGCGCATGAAAATCGCCACGTTCAACATCAACGGCATCAAAGCGCGGGCCGAGGCCCTACCCCGATGGCTTGACGAGGCGCAGCCGGATGTTGTGCTGCTGCAAGAAATCAAGTCGGTCGACGAGAACTTCCCCCGCGAGATGTTTGAAGAGCGGGGCTATAACGTCGAAACCCACGGTCAAAAGAGTTTCAACGGGGTGGCGATATTGTCCAAGCTACCGCTAGAGGACGTATCCCGCGGCTTGCCAGGCGATGACGAGGACGAACAGGCGCGCTGGATCGAGGCCACGGTGATTGGCAAACAGGCGCTGCGCATCTGCGGGCTGTACCTACCGAATGGCAACCCGGTGCCCGGCCCAAAATACGATTACAAACTGGCCTGGATGGAACGCTTGTACCACCGTGCGCGTGAACTGATGGCCAGCGAAGAAGCGGCATTGATGGCCGGTGACTACAATATCATCCCGCAGGCAGAAGATGCAGCCCGCCCGGATGCCTGGCGCGAAGACGCCCTGTTCCGTCCCGAAAGCCGCGCTGCGTTTCGCAAGGTCTTGAACCTCGGGTTCACCGAGGCCTTCCGCGCGCGCACGCAGGGGCCGGGGCATTATTCCTTCTGGGACTATCAGGCCGGTGCATGGAACAAGAATGACGGCATCCGCATCGACCATTTTCTGCTGACACCGCAGGCCGCTGACCTGATGCGTGACTGCCAGATTGATTCAGCGGTGCGCGGGCACGAAAAGCCATCAGATCACGTGCCGGTCTGGGTCGATCTCGACCTGTGACCGTTCACGCGGTCGCATCGTAGCTGTAGATCCACTCGTATTTCTTTGCCAGTTGCGCTCCAACGGCCATCAGCGCCATCTGCGCCGCCAGCCGCATTGGGCCGCGAAGGTGGAAGTTGCGCGCATTGGCTCCGGCAGCGGCAACCACTTGTTTTGCCCTTGAGCGGCGCTGGGTTTCATAGGCAGAAAGAGCCCGCGCCACACCCGATTGCCCTTCGAAAGCGCGGGCCAGAATCCACGCATCCTCAAGCGCCAGACATGCGCCCTGCGCCATGAAGGGCAGCGTCGGATGTGCCGCGTCTCCCAACAGAGCCAGACGCCCATTTTGCCAGCTTTGCGCAACTGGGCGCAGGAACAGGGCCCATAGGTGGGTCTGGGTCACCTCGGCCAGAATATCACGCACCGGGCCGCCGAAATCGGCAAAACGCGCGCGCAGATCGTCCGGGTCGCCTTGCAGACGCCAGCCTTCTTCCTGCCAGTCCGAACGCTCCTCGATCGCAACCACATTCATCAGACGTTGGTCACGCAGCGGATACGTAACCACATGACGGCCCGGCCCCATGGTCAGCGACGCGCGCGGCATCTCTTCGCGCTGCGACCAGGGGATCGTTGCGCGCCAGGCGATCTGATGGGTGAACTGAGGTGCCTCGGTGCCGTTCAGGATCGGTCGAATCTCGCTGCGCCCGCCGTCTGCGGCAATGACGCAATCCGAGCGCAATCGCTCTCCACCGTCCAGCACGACCTCGGCCTCGCTTGGATGTTTGACAACCTTCGTCACGCGCGAACCCAGCCGGATATCGACGCCTGCATCCCGTGCCGCCCGGTGCAACAGGTCCAGAAGATCGGCACGGTGATAGTAATAGGTCGGACCGGCGGCGGGTGCGGGAACCCGGCTGATCACACGACCCTTACGGTAATCGCGAAGTATCGTTCCGTGAGAGAGCTGCCCGTCCTCGGGCACCTTCCCAACCACACCCAGGGCCCGCAGAACCGCTATGCCGTTGGCGCTGATCTGCAACCCAGCGCCAACCTCAGTCAGGGCCGAGGCCTGTTCCAGAACCGTAACTTGCGCCCCGCGCTGCCGCAGCGCCAGAGCGGCCGCCAGGCCGCCGATGCCGCCGCCGATGATACTGAATTTCAGACCGTCGATATTCATGGCACCGCCTTAACGCAAAAACGCCGAAGCCACAGGCCCCGGCGTTCGAGTTTTCCCGAATTTCCCAGCGATCAATCGTCGCGGTGGACCTTCTCGCGGCGCTCGTGACGCTCCTGCGCCTCAAGCGTCATGGTGGCGATCGGACGCGCATCCAGACGCTTCAGCGAAATCGGGTCGCCCGTCATCTCGCAATAGCCGTACTCACCCTCGTCGATGCGGCGCAGGGCCGAGTCGATCTTGGCCACCAGCTTGCGCTGACGGTCGCGGGTGCGCAGCTCGAGCGCGCGGTCGGTTTCCTCGCTCGCGCGGTCAGCAACGTCCGGAATGTTACGGGTGTTGTCCTGCAGCCCTTCGATCGTGTCGCGGCTGCCCGCCAAAAGTTCGTTCTTCCAATCCAGCAGCTTGCGACGGAAATACTCAAGCTGACGGTCATTCATGAAAGGCTCATCTTCGGCCGGGCGATAATCTTCCGGCAGAAAAACTTCCTGCTTCATCTTTGCTCCCTCGGTATGGCCAGAAACGTCGGTTGCTGTTGTTTCACCTGACATTTGGCTCTCCCTTCTGCGGAGCGTGTATCCGACGCGCGTAAGAATGTCACTACACAAACGTCGTCTTGATACGTCACGTTCCGGACTTGTCTAAATATGAGACATGTAACAACAAAACCTTGTTTTTCTGCGGAAAACCTTGGGCATTTTTGCGGCAAACCACAACCAAAGCGTCATTCGCTTTTGGTCGAATCACGCCAAACAGATTGGAGTCGCAGCGAAATTTGCGGTGCCGGACGCCGCGGCCCGCTTGTCAAAATCTCTACCTCTCTGTAACCCGAACACCACAGATTGCGCGAAACCACACGAGGGGCCCATGACCGCACGTTTCCAAGGCACCGCCGAATATGTTGCCACCGATGACCTGACCATTGCGGTAAACGCTGCCGTTACGCTGGAACGTCCGCTGCTGGTCAAGGGTGAACCGGGCACCGGCAAGACCGAACTGGCCAAACAGGTGGCCGGCGCGCTGGGACTGACGATGATCGAGTGGAACGTGAAATCTACCACCCGCGCCCAGCAAGGTCTGTATGAATATGACGCCGTCAGCCGCCTGCGTGACAGCCAGCTGGGTGACGAGCGCGTGCATGACGTGTCGAACTATATCCGCAAGGGCAAGCTGTGGCAGGCGTTCGAGGCCGACGAAAAGGTCGTTTTGCTGATCGATGAGATCGACAAGGCCGATATCGAGTTTCCCAACGACCTGCTGCAGGAACTCGATAAGATGGAGTTCCACGTTTACGAGACCGGTGAGACGATCCGGGCCAGACACCGCCCCATCGTCATCATCACCTCGAACAACGAAAAAGAACTGCCCGACGCCTTCCTGCGCCGCTGTTTCTTCCACTACATCCGCTTCCCGGATGAGGCGACCATGCGCCGGATCGTCGAGGTGCATCATCCCGGCATCAAGGATGCGCTGCTAACCACTGCATTGACGCAATTTTATGAGATCCGCGAGACGCAAGGCCTTAAAAAGAAGCCTTCGACATCCGAGGTTCTGGATTGGCTGAAACTGCTGCTGGCCGAGGACCTGACGTCCGAGGACCTCAAACGCGATGGCGCCAATGCCCTTCCCAAGCTGCACGGTGCTCTGCTGAAGAACGAACAGGACGTTCATCTGTTTGAACGTCTGGCGTTCATGGCGCGGGGAAAACGCTGAACCTATAGACCCGCAGGGGATCGCCGCTTGCCTTGAGCAGAGCAGCCTGTCAGCATTGCAGCTGGCGGCCCGGTGTATCCGGGCTATGTGTGACCGAACAAGACGGGACGTTCTGAATGGCTGACACTCTGACCATCCGCGCATTGCGGCCTGAAGACCGCGATGAATGGTCCGACATGTGGCGGGACTATCTGGCGTTTTATGAAACAACTGTGCCGGATGAGACCTACGAGTCCTCCTTTGCCCGCCTGTTGGGTGACGATCCGAATGATTTCTCGTGCTTTGTCGCGGAGAAAAATGGGCAATTGTTGGGACTGACCCATTACCTGTTTCACCGCAACATCTGGAAGGTGGAAAGTGTCTGCTATCTGCAGGACCTGTTTACCCGCCCCGAAGCGCGCGGCACCGGCGTGGGTCGTGCACTGATCCAGGCGGTGTATGACGAGGCCGACCGGCAAGGTGCCCCTTCCGTCTACTGGCTGACGCAGGAGTTCAACCACACGGCCCGCAAGCTGTACGACCGAATTGGCAAACAGACCCCGTTTATCCGGTATCAGCGCCCATGATGCGAGGGGCCGCGATCCTTGCCGCTTTGGCGCTGGCGGGCTGCGCAGCTGTAGAGCCGGTCGAGGTCCCGACCCGCGTTCAGGCCATCGAAGAAAAACTGCCCCCGGCCAAGGCGTTCATCCGCTCGTCCCCAACGCCGGCAAGCCGGTCGAATGCAAATATCGCGGCGGATTTCGTATCCTTGCACTTCGCGCTGGAAGGCGGCGCCCAACTGCCGGTGTTCACGCGGTTCGAAACCCCGATCACCGTGCGCCTGACCGGTGCGCCCACCCCGTCGATGCAGCGCGACCTGACCCGCCTGCTGAACCGCCTGCGCAACGAGGCCGGGATCAACATCCGCCAAATTTCAGAAGGCACAGCCAACATCACCATCGAGGCCGTCAGTCAGGACGACATCCATGCCATCCTGCCGCAGGCGGCCTGTTTCGTGGTGCCCAATTCCTCGAGCTTCGAGGAATACCGCCGCGACCGGCGCAAGCAGAAAAGCAGCTGGTCTCGCCTGCGCAGCCGTGAGCGTCTGGGCGTGTTCATCCCCTACGACGTCAGCCCGCAGGAAAAACGCGACTGCCTGCATGAAGAAATCGCGCAGGCACTGGGGCCACTGAACGACCTCTATCACCTGCCGGATTCGGTGTTCAACGACGACAACATCCATACCGTTCTGACCGGGTTCGACATGCTGATCCTGCGCGCGACCTATGCGCCCGAACTGCGCAGTGGCATGACCCGCGAACAGGTCGAGGCTGCGTTACCCGGCATTCTCAGCCGCCTGAACCCGCGCGGAGACTCCCTGCCCGCTCAACCGGTTTCCGAGACACCGCGTGAATGGATCAATGCGATCCAGAAATCCCTGCGACCGACACGCGGGGCGCAAAGACGTAAAAGAGACGCCCAACTGGCCGCCCGGATCGGACAGGAGCAAGGCTGGACCGACCACCGTCGCGCCTATCCCTATTACGTGATGGGACGTATGGAGCAGTTCGACAACCCGCAGGCGGCGCTGCGCAACTACCAGACCGCCCTGCAGTTCCTGCGCGCCACGCCCGGCACCGAAGTTCATCAAGCCTATGTCACCACCCAGACCGCCGCCTATGCGCTGGCGCAAGGCAAAGGCCCCGAGGTTTTGCCTGAACTGGACAAGGCCATCGACGTGATGACACGCGCCGAAAATGCCTCGCAACTGGCCACGTTGCTGTTGCTGAAATCCGAAGCGCTCAATCAGGCGGGCCGAACCGCGCAGGCACGTTCCGTCAGGCTGGACAGTCTGGCATGGGCGCGCTACGGCTTCGGCTCGGAAACGGTGGTCCGGTCGCTGATGCAGGACGTTGCGGAAGGACCCCCCAACAAAAACAGGGGCGGATAACGCATGGTCGTGGTTTTGGGAATGGCGATACTGGGGGCAATCCTTGGGGCGCTGACGGCACGCAAACGCAATGGCAACGGTGCCGACGTGGCCCAATACGCTGCCGGGTACGGCATCGCCTTTGCGCTTGCCGGGTTGGTGCTGTCGCTGGTCCTTGTCAGGTTTGTGGGGTAAGCGATGTTTCTGCCCTTTTTCGAAAACCTCCGCAAAGCTGGCATTCCCGTATCCTTGCGCGAATACCTGACGTTTCTGGAGGGCATGAAAAAGGGCCTGGCCACCTATGATGTCGAGGCGTTCTACTACCTCGCCCGCATCTCGATGGTGAAAGACGAACGCAACATCGACAAGTTCGACCGCGCCTTTGCCGCCAGTTTCGAAGGACTGAACGAGATCAGCTTTGATCAGGTGCTTGAGGCCGTCGATATCCCCGCCGATTGGCTGGCAAAGATGGCCGAAAAGCACCTGTCCGAGGAAGAGAAGGCCGAGATCGAGGCCTTGGGCGGCTTTGAAAAGCTGATGGAGACGCTGCGCGAGCGTCTGAATGACCAGCATGGCCGCCATCAGGGCGGCAACAAGTGGATCGGAACTGCCGGAACGTCTCCGTTCGGGGCCTATGGCTATAATCCCGAAGGTGTGCGCATCGGCCAGAAGGAAAGCCGCCATCAGCGTGCGGTAAAAGTCTGGGACAAGCGCGAATTCAAGAACCTGGACGACACCGTTGAACTGGGCACCCGCAACATCAAGGTGGCCCTGAAACGCCTGCGCCGCTGGGCGCGCGAGGGTGCTGCCGAGGAACTGGATCTGGACGGCACAATCCGCGCCACAGCCGAGCACGGCTATCTGGACGTCAAAACCCGTCCCGAGCGTCACAACGCGGTCAAGGTACTGCTGTTTCTGGACGTGGGCGGCTCGATGGACCCGCATATCAAGGTGGTTGAAGAGCTGTTCTCGGCCGCCCGGACCGAATTCAAGCATCTGGAATATTACTACTTCCACAATTGCCTGTATGAAGGCGTCTGGCGCGACAACCGCCGCCGCTGGGACCAACAGACCCCGACACATGAGGTGCTGCGGACCTACGGCTCAGACTACAAGTGCATCTTTGTCGGCGACGCCTCGATGAGCCCGTATGAGATCGCCTATCCCGGCGGCGCCAACGAGCACTGGAACAAGGAAGCCGGCCAAGTCTGGCTGCAACGAGCGCGTGATCAGTGGCCGTCAAACCTGTGGATCAACCCGGTGCCCGAAAAGTACTGGGGCTATACCCACTCGATCGGCATGGTTCAGGAGATTTTCGAAGACCGCATGGTCCCTATGACGCTGGCCGGCCTTGAACAGGGGATGCGGGAGCTGACACGCTGACCCCGAGGATCAACGGGTCATGCGGGAATGTCTAAGGCTGCGCAAGTCGACTTCTTCCTCGGACTTCTCAGGCATCTTCCAACCGGTTTCAATTGTTGGTGGCGGGCTGTTTTTACCTCCCACGATGCCGTAAACGAGCGCAGACCAACCGAAGATATTTGCGAACACCAGGGTCGGTACGCAGGCCAACATGGCAAGCGACCGCGAAAGCGGCTCTTCTATCTGCCACGGTATAACGGCCATCATCCCGACCAGAATGTATAAAATCGTAACCAGTCCAGAGGCAACGAAGACGCCGCCGCCTTTCAACACATTGTTTGGATCTTCCAGCCACGCGGGGGTGAAGCGTCCAATCGCCATGATTGCGCCGACAACCAGCCCAAGAACCGAAAGCACAATCATATGAACCAGACTATGCGCTTCGGGAAAGCGGGCGAGCAAAGCCCAGATCAACATAGCAGACATCAACAGCCCATACCGCCCTTGCGCGCGCAGTCCGAACTTATAAACAGAGTAAATAAATTTCTTCATTTTTAAGTACATACCTTCGCGAATCTTGCCTTTTTTGCTTGATAAAGGAACAAGTTGACAGAACTTGGGCCAAGCGGGCACCTAACATAGCTTTGGGGCGCGGCTTGCCTATCGAACAACGCAAGGCCATATGTGTAATATGCTTCGCCTCACCCCGATCCTGCTGGCCATCGCCTATGCCATTGTCATGTACCGGATATCTGTGTGGCGTACGCACAGGGAACTGGACGCGAAATCGACCGAACTGGCCGATCCGGCGCTGAAACGCATGACCGACCGGCTGGCGGCCGCGCTAGAGATCGACCGGGTGCCCGTCTATATCTACGAGATCGATCCGGTGAATGGGCTGGCAGCCCCCGACGGGCGGATATTCATCACGCGCGGGTTTTATCGCAAGTTTCGGAACGGAGAGGTTTCGGCCGAAGAAATGGCCAGCGTCATCGCGCATGAGCTGGGGCATGTGGCACTGGGGCACGCGCGGCGGCGGATGATCGATTTCTCGGGCCAGAACGCGTTGCGGGCCGCGCTGATGATGCTGTTTGCCCGGTTTATTCCGTTCATCGGGGCGTGGATTGCCAATATGTTGACGCATCTTCTGGCCTCACGCCTGTCGCGCGGCGATGAGTATGAGGCCGATGAGTACGCCGCCGCTTTGCTGACCAAGGCCGGGATTGGCATCGGGCCGCAGAAGTCCCTGTTTCACAAGCTGGAAGGTCTGACCCAGCAACGCGCCGGAGTTGTGCCCGCATGGTTGATGAGCCATCCAAATACCGATGAGCGGATTGCGGCGCTGGAAGCGCTTGAGCAGCGTTGGGGCTCGGGCGGATAGGTTGCGCAGCGAGGGACCAGCCCGCCGCCATTGGCGCTCGAACCAATGGCGCGTCCAAGGGCGGCCCCCCGACGTATTTTTAGCCAGATGAAGAATCCGTGTTTACGTGGTAAGCGCTTTGCCCAGACGTGGCAGGCGGGCTTTTTTCATCAGCGCGCGAAGGGTCCATTGACCTCCGGACACGCGGTTGGCTTCGGCCAGGACCCGGTTGGCTGTTTCAGCCATACCATCGGGGTCATTTTGCCAGAAGCCGTGTAGCAGGCTGTCGGGATCGCGGCGTTCAAGCCCTTCTTCCGACAGGATATTTCTTGGAAAGTCTTTGGCGTTGACAGTGACGATGACGTCCGCCGAGGCCACAACAGCCGTGGCGAGAACGTGAATATCTGCGCTATCGGGCAGCCAGAGACGCTGTTCTACGCCCGGTTGGGCCGCGCGTTCTGCGTCTGGCCAATGTGCTTGCGTCAGGGCGATTTCGGCGCGGGCCTGTGCCTCACCTTCCGGACCAAGTTTCCGGGCGGCGCGGGCCCATTCTTCAAGGATGCGGGCCGACCAGATGGGCTGGAAATGGCCGCGCTTGGCCGCGCCCAGCAGCATCTCTCGCATCACCGTGGGGTAAATGACGCAGGTATCCAGAACCGCTTTCACAGCCGATAGAACACGGCTTTGAGGTAGCCGCTTTCGGCCAGTTGCGGCAGTTGCGGGTGGTCGGGGCCAGCGAACCCGGTGTGGATCAGTTGCGCCTGCCGCCCTGCCCGGCCAATGCCGCGCGAGGATGCATCGCGGAAACGGCCGAGATCAGCCGCGTGGGAACAGGAACACAGACCAAGATAACCGCCGGGTTTTACCAAAGGAGCCGCCAGTCGCGCCACGCGCTCATAAGCGCGAAGCCCCGCGTCCAGCGCCTGTTTCGAGGGCGCAAAAGCGGGTGGATCGCAGATGACCACATCGAATTGCGCGCCCTCGTCTCCCAGTTGGGTCAGCACGTCAAAGGCGTCGCCCTGTCGGGTTTGAAGGCGATCGGCGCAGCCCGAGGCCTGCGCGCCCTGTGCGGCCAGATCAAGTGCTGCGGCAGATCCATCAACGGACAGGGCCTGTGCCGCCCCACCGGCCAGCATTGCCAGACCAAACCCGCCCACATGGCTGAACACGTCCAGCACCTGCACGCCCGGCTCTACCAGCCGCGCGGCGAATGCATGGTTGGGGCGCTGGTCATAGAACAGGCCGGTTTTCTGACCGCCGGTCAGGTCGGCCATATAGGTGGCGCCGTTCATCGGAACTGGCAGCGGTGCATCGGGCGCGGTGCCGCGCAGGGTTTGGTTTTCGTCGTCCAACCCCTCCAACCCCCGTGTGCGGCCCGAGGCGTTTTTCAACACCGTCGTCACGCCGGTCACCCGGACCAGAGCATCGGTCAGCGTGTCCAGATGCGCCTCGGCCCAAGCGGCGTTGGGTTGGATCACGCAGGCATCCCCAAACCGGTCAATGATCACACCGGGAAAGCCGTCCGCTTCGGCGTGGATCAGGCGGTAATATGGCGCGTCGAACAGGCGTTCGCGCATGTCCAGCGCGCGGCGCAGACGGGTTTCGAACCATTCGTCGTTCAGCTCGGCGTCCAGATCGCGATCCAGCACACGGCACATGATCTTGGACTCGGGGTTCACTGCGACCAGAGCGATGGGCGCGCGCTTTTCATCCTCGAGCACCGCCAAGGCACCCGCTGGAATTTTACGGGTCCGGCGGTCGGTGACAATGTCATTGGCATAGACCCACGGGAAGCCATGGCGCAGGCCGCGCGCATTGGCTTTGGGTTTCAGGCGGATACGGGGGCGGTCGGTGGCTTGGGTCATGACGCCCTATTAGAGGCGAACGCGCCGGGGGGAAAGCCCTAGCGGGGTCGGGATCGCCAGCCGCCGCGCCGTTTCGGTGCCTGCGCCGATTGCAACCCTTCGGCCAGAACCTGCGTCATCGGATGATCGGCTTCTTGCGCAGCATAGACGGAGTGCAACTCGGTCAGGGCCTGCTTTTGGTCGCGCTCTACCGGCAGGCTCAGCGCCCAGTCCAGAAAGATGCTGCGGCATTCGGGCAGCGTAATGCCTTCGATGCGATAGGCCTCTCGGATCAGGCCTTTGTGATCATTCGGATCGTCACTGCGCGGCATTTTTCCCCTCCTTGATCACGCTGCCGATGATCCCGGCGGCGGTGGTATAACTCTCCTGCAAGGCGGCCTGAAGCTGTTCGACCTGTTCGAACCCGGTGGCGCGGCATAGGAAGGCCGCACCGGCATCACCGATCTTGTCGGCCTCGATCACCTTGCCCGACAGCAGCCGGGCCGCGCATTGCACCGACCAGCATAGATCGTAGCAGTCCTTGAGCGTCTGTGCCTGAGCGACGCCCAGCAATCCGGCAACGACAGCACCATCCAGCCCGGACTTTACGTCTCGCTGCGCAACGCCCGACAACAGTGCTCCGGTTTCGGCTGCCAGCTCGATATCCATCATCCGGCCCGGGCCGTTCTTGGCATCCCAAATCCCGGCTGGAGCTTTGGCCGCCGCCAGACGGGCGCGCATCTCGGCCACTTCACGCAGGACCTTTTCACGATCATCGGGCTGTTTCAGGAAATCGGCGCGGAAGCTCTCGATATCATGCGCCAACCCTGCGACTCCCGCCACCACGCGGGCGCGGGTCAGGGCCAGATGCTCCCACACCCAGGCTTCGTTCTGCTGATAGTTGGTGAAGCTGGCCCAACTGGTAGCCACCGGCCCCTGATTGCCCGAGGGGCGCAGGCGCATGTCGACCTCATAGAGCCGCCCCTGAGACATTGGCGCCGACAGCGCGGTGATCAGCGCCTGCGTGAACCGGGCGTAATAGGTGCGCGTGGCCAGAGGGCGCGGACCGTCGGACATGTCTTGATCCTGCGGGTCGTAGATCACGATCATGTCGAGATCGGACTGTGAGTTGATCCGCCCTGCCCCGATCGAGCCCATACCCAACACCGCTGCGCCACGTCCTGGCGCGGGGCCGTGTTTCTTGGCGAATTGCTCGACGACACAAGGCAAGATCGCGGCGATCACCGCGGTGGCCAGTTCGGAATATTGCTGCCCGGCCTGCGCCCCGTCGATCAACCCGCGCAGGTGGTGAACCCCGATGCGGAAATGCCATTCCTTGCACCAGCGACGGGCGTAATCCAGCTGCGTTTCATAGTCCGCCTCCTGCTCCAGCGCTTGGGACAGCTCGGCCTGCAGCGCCGCCTGCCCCGGCCAGTCGTCAAAGAAACTGCCACCGATCACCGCATCGAACACGGCTGCATTGCGTGACAGGTGTCCCGCCAGCGCGTGCGATGTGCCCACGATATCCACCAGCAGGTCGATCAGATGCGGGTTGGCCTCGAACAGGGAAAACAGTTGCACCCCGGCAGGCAGGCCGGACAGGAAACCGTCCAGCGCCTGCAGCGCCTCATCCGGTTTTGCGGTTTTCGACAGGCGCGAGAGCAGCTCGGGCTTGAGCCGCTCGAATATCCGCGCGCCCCGTTGCGAGCGCAGAGCCGGATAGGTGGGCCAACGGGCCAGAACGTTTTGGTCGAACTCGGCCTCCTTGACCGGAGCCTGGGTCGAGGAGCCAGGGGCAAAGAACCCTTCGGTCAACTCATGCACCTCGGTCAAGCGGCAGGTCAGGTCGGCGGCCAACTCAGCGCTGTCGATGCCCATCAGACAGGCAACGCGATCGATCCCGTCCTGCGATTGGGGCACCTTGTGGGTCTGCGAGTCGTGGACCATTTGGATACGATGCTCGACCTCGCGGTGAGCGCGGTAATGGTCAGTCAGCTTGTCGGCGACCTCCTGCGGGACCCAGCCTTTTTGGGCCAGCGCGGCCAGACCGGGCACTGTACCCCGCACCCGCAGATCGGGATCGCGGCCCCCGGCGATCAGTTGGCGGGTCTGAGTGAAGAATTCGATCTCACGGATGCCGCCCTGCCCCAGCTTCATGTCATGACCTGGAATGGCCAGCGTACCGCCGGTGCCCTTGTTCTCGCGAATCCGCAGGCGCATGTCGTGAGCGTCCTGAATGGCGGCAAAATCCAGATGCCGACGCCAGACAAAGGGGCGCAGCGTATCCAGAAAGCGTTGCCCCGCGGCCAGATCGCCAGCGCAAGGGCGTGCCTTGATATAGGCGGCGCGTTCCCAGGTGCGACCGAGGCTTTCATAATACCGCTCGGCCGCCTCAGCCGCCATGCAGACCGGAGTCACGGCTGGATCGGGGCGCAGGCGCAGGTCGGTACGGAACACATAGCCATCAGCGGTTTTGTCGCTGAGCGTGGCGCAGAAGTTGCGCGTCGCCCGCACCATGCCGTGCCGTGCGTCGTAGAAATCATCCGGGTCAAAGCGGGTTTCATCGAACAGCACGATCAGGTCGATATCCGAGCTGTAGTTCAGCTCATGCGCGCCCATCTTGCCCATCGCCAGAATGATCATCCCGGCGGCGGTTTCGACGTCATCCGGCCCCATACCCGGCAGTTTGCCGCGCCGGATCAGCGCCGCGATCTCGGCTTTTGCCGCCACATCCGCCGCCAGCGCGCCGAAATCGGTCAGCGCCGCAGTCACCTTCTCCAACGGCCACGCCCCGGCCAGATCGGCCAGTGCAGTCAACAGCGCCATCTGCCGTTTTGCCTGCCGCAGGCCCGGCTTCAACTGATCCGGTGGCAGAGCTTTGGCCGCAGCCATGACATCGGCCAGCGCCTGATCCGGCTGCTGCAAGGCCTGCGGCAACCACTCACGTTCACGCTCGATCAGACCTTTCAGATAGGGGCTGGACCCGGCCGCGCCTGCGATCAACTCGCCCTGTTCGGGCGTGATGTCAGAAACCGCATTCAGCGCCTCCTCGCCCAAAGCGGCATCAAAGGCGCGCGGGACGCGTTGGATCGTCAGCGGACCGGTCATTGCGCCTCCAACGGGGTATCCTGACTGAAACTGTTAACCCAGACGTCCATACGGCGCTCCCAGAGGGACGAGATCAACATCGCCTCCCACGCCTCTAATCCGGGGCGCTGATAATCCGCACGATAGGTCAGCAACACGATGTCCGGGGTCAGCACCCGCAGTTTCGTCTCGCTCAACTCATACCGGGCCATAGTCGGGGCATCGGCAAACTGGCCGACATGATCGTCGCGATTGGCAAATCCGGTGGAGTACACCCCCAGAAAATCCGCGCTTAGCAGCGCCCGATCGGCCGAGGCATTGCCGTCGACCAGCGCAGCCCAGACCTGCTTTTCCAAAGTGAGAATTTCGTCCAGCGCCGGAGGGGTCGTGTAGTCAGTATTTTGCATGTGCGAAACCTGCGCCTGTTCCGGGGTGAGGTCAACCAGAGAACGTGCCAGCACAGGCAATGTAAATCTTTTTCACATCGACCCCTTGCAACAGGCCGCACGCTCCCCATCTTAACAATGTGAAAACGATTTACATCAACCCCGGAGACCACAAATGACTGCACTTTCCAACCACGCCGTCCCTGAAAACCCGGGATGGTTCTACCGTGCCGAAGCCTGGATGGATGACAAGGGCAAAGGGGCCTGGATCGCCGCCATGGTCCTTGGGTTCATCTTTTTCTGGCCCGTCGGCCTCGCCCTTTTGGCCTACATGATCTGGAGCAAACGCATGTTCAGCAAATCCTGCAGCCGCCGCAAATCCTGGCACAGCCACATGAGCGCCATGAAGCCCTCGGGCAACAGCGCGTTTGACGCCTACAAGGCCGACACCCTGGCCCGGCTGGAGCGCGAGCAGCAGGACTTTGAGGCATTCCTGCGCCGTCTGCGCGAAGCCAAGGACAAGGCCGAGTTTGATCAGTTCATGGATGATCGTGCCCGCGAAAACGGCGATGAGGCCGAAAACGGCGAGCGCGCCTGATCCAACCTTGCCCTGTCTCGCCTTTCGGGACAGGGTAACCCCAACCAACGACGCGGATTACACTGAATGACCCACCTGCCCGATCCAGACAGCCAACCCGAATTCTATCAATCGGTGGCAACCAAACGCTTTGTTGCGTGGCTCTTTGATATCGCCTTGATTTCGCTGCTTTGCATCGTGCCGGTTTTCCTGACCTTCGGCGCGGGCCTGTTCTTTTTACCGCTGATCTACGGCGTCATCAGTTTCGTCTACCGCGTCGTCACAATTGCCAACGGATCGGCGACGCTGGGTATGCGCTTCATGGGCATCGAACTGCGCGACGCCTTTGGTGCCCGTATGGACATGGGCAAGGCCGTGGCGCACACCGCCGGATACTTCGTCAGCATGGCGTTTTTCGTGGTCCAGATCGTCTCGGTCATCATGATGCTGACCAGCGCACGCTGTCAGGGCCTGACCGACGCGTTCCTTGGAACGGTGATGATCAACCAGCGGGCATAAGAATCAACCGACTGAATCACTTGGCGGCTCAGGGAACCGTTGTTATCATCCTGTCTCAGGAGACACGGGACCTTCATGCGACACACGCTGCCAATTGCGCCGCAATTCTATGTGACGGCACCCCAGCCCTGCCCTTATCTTGAGGGCAGGATGGAGCGTAAGCTGTTCACTGCCCTGCAGGGCGAAGGCGCTGATCAGCTGAACAATTCACTATCACAACAAGGGTTTCGTCGGTCGCAGAACGTGCTCTACCGCCCCTCCTGCACCGATTGTGCCGCCTGTCTGTCAGCCCGGATCGACGTCTCGGCCTTTCGTCCCAGCAAAAGCCAGAAACGCGCCGCCAAACGTAACTCTCACCTGCGGCGCCGGGCAAATTCGCCCTGGGCAACGGATGAGCAATACGAGTTGTTCCGCCGTTATTTGGATACCCGCCACGCCGATGGCGGCATGGCCGACATGGACGTGTTCGAATTCGCCGCGATGATCGAGGAAACCCCGATCCGCAGCCGCGTTGTGGAATATGCCGACCCCGAGACCGGCGCGCTGATTGCCGTCAGCCTGACCGACGTTCTCGATGACGGGCTGAGCATGGTCTATTCCTTCTATGACCCGGAACAGCCGCAAAGCTCGTTGGGTACCTATATGATCCTCGACCATATTGATATCGCGCGCGAGGCTGGACTGCCCTATGTCTATCTCGGCTACTGGGTGCCCGGCAGCCCCAAGATGGGCTACAAAGCACGGTTCTCGGGGCTCGAAGCCTATATGCAGGGTGATTGGAGGCGCGTCGACAATCCGACCGCTCTGGCACAGGCCAGCCACCACCCGCTGTCCACAGCCCCGATCGCGGAACAGGTCGCGGGCATCCAACTGCCCGACCGCCACCCGACAAAAGGCTGATCCTTCATGCGTCAAAACCTCCACGCCGTCACACTCGTGGTGCCGGACTACGATGCCGCGATCGCGTTTTACACCCGAACACTGAACTTCACCCTGGCCCAAGACATCGATCTGGGCGGCGGCAAGCGCTGGGTGCTAGTAACCCCTCCCGGAGCGACAGGCGGGTCCTTGTTGCTGGCTAAGGCTGACGGCCCGAACCAGATCGCAGCCGTCGGCAACCAGACCGGAGGCCGCGTGGATTTCTTCCTGCAAACGGATGACTTCGCCCGCGACCATGCCGCGATGTGCGCCAACGGCGTCCATTTCGAAGAAGGCCCAAGACGCGAACCCTACGGTACAGTCGCCGTCTGGCGCGATCCCTTCGGCAATCGCTGGGACCTGATCCAGTTCACCTGATCCAGTTCACCTGATCCGCCCTTCATCTGGCCCAAAATGTCTCGGGGGCGAATTGACCTCAGGCCAAAAAGCAAAGGGGGCCATACGGCCCCCTTTTCCATTTGGTCACTGCAACAGATCAGTTCGGGATCAGATCCGGCACGATGGTCACAATCGACGGGAAGAACCACAGGATCGCGATCCCCACCACCTGAATGATCACGAAGGGTACGATGCCACGATAGATATGGCCCGTCGTCACCTCTTTCGGCGCAACGCCCCGCAGGTAGAACAGCGCGAACCCGAACGGTGGCGTCAGGAACGAGGTCTGCAGGTTCACCGCCACCATGATCGTCACCCATTTCGGATCGAACGACCCGCCATAGATCACCGGGCCCACAATGGGGATCACGATGTAGATGATCTCGAGGAAGTCCAGCACGAACCCAAGAATGAACAGCACCAGCATCACGATCAGGAAGACCGTGAACTCGTTGTCAAAGCTCTTGAGGAACTGCTGGATATAGTGCTCACCACCAAACGAGATCACCACGAGGTTCAACAGCTGCGACCCGATCAGGATGGTAAAGACCATCGAGGTCACCTTGGCCGTCTCACGCACCACCGGGGTCAGAACCCCGCTGGAGAACAGGACCCAGCAGCCGTAGATCAGGCCGAACAGCGCATACAGATACGCCGCATATGCCAGAACAAAGGCGATCCAGGTCTCGACCGTCACGTTGCCCTGATTGACGCGCAGGTCGAAGTTCACACCCAGAACCAGGCAGATGATGACCGCAAATGTCGACCAGATGATCACCTTGCCCGAGCGTTCCTGATCTTGCAGCTTGCGATAGGCGGCCAGCATGATCGCTCCGCCCGCGCCCAGAGCAGCCGCCGGTGTCGGGTTGGTAACGCCCCCAAGAATCGAACCAAGCACAGCGATGATCAGAACCAGCGGTGGGAAGACCACCCGGATCAGATCGTTGCTGGAACATCGGATCGCAGCCTCCTTGGCCCCGTAGATGGCTAGCGCAAACGGCAACGCCAGCAACAAGAACGTGGCCCCGGATGAGGTTGTCGGCGCGATCAGCACTAGGTCCACCAGCAGCATCAGCAACAGGCCAATGGTCCCGAGTATCAGCGGCTGCGGTGATTTCGACGGTGCGATACCGCGCCCCATCAACAGCGTCAGACCAAGCAGTACGACGATCACCGCAACACCATTACCGATCGGAGCAGCCGCCGCGATCTTGGCTTCCTGCGCTGCAGCCAGCTCTTCCTCGCTCAGGCGTGTGGAAGCCGCAGTTCCACCAGCGGCGTCAATGGCCTCTTGCTCGGCCACGGCCTGATCCCACGCGGACTGACCGTGCAGCTCGATCATCGACGCTTTGCACTCCGCCGACACGTTGGTCCGCAGCGAGGCTCCGGCGCCGATATCCGAGAAGGCGGATACATTGATGTTCTGGCTGCCAATTACACCCGCGCTGCCCAGCAGAACCGCACCGACGATCAACGCAACCGGTGCGCCGAGCAGCCAGGTCAGACCTTCGGCGCGAGTGATCGGTTCGCCACCGCCGCCAGCCATCTCAACTGCTGGCGCCTTTTCAGGGTTCAGCAGCGCATAGCCAAAGGCGTAAAGCGCATAAAGCAGTGCCAGCATGATCCCCGGCAGCAGCGCCGCCTGGAACAGCGTGCCCACCGAGACCACCGCAGGTTCACCCAGATAGGTCAGCGCGTCGGTACAACCGGCGTCAACCGCGCGGGTTTCCTGCGCAGTGGAATACAGATCACCGGCCAACGTCCCCAGCAGAACGATCACGATTGAGGGCGGAATGATCTGCCCCAACGTGCCCGAGGCCGCAATCACACCGGTCGCAAGCTCCGGCGAATAGTTGTTCCGCAGCATCGTCGGCAGCGCAAGCAAGCCCATGGTCACAACGGTCGCGCCCACAATCCCGGTCGAGGCCGCCAGAAACGCCCCCACAACCACGATCGACACGGCCAGACCACCCGGCAGCGGGCCAAAGACGCGCGCCATCGTGGTCAGCAGATCGTTGGCGATCTTCGAGCGTTCCAGCGTGATCCCCATCAGCACGAACATCAGCACGGCCAACAGAGTCTCGATGGATTGACCGGCAAGAACGCGTTCGTTGATACGGTTCACGATGAACGAGACGTTGCGGTCCAGCGCGGTTTCCCAGCCCTGCACAAAGACCGGCTCGGCGATCCTTGGCAAGTCCGGGTATCGGAACGTGGACACTGTGTCAGGTTTGACCCCTGAATTGACCAGATCCCGATAGGCTTGTGATCCGGTATCAATCGCCTGGTGGATCAGCAGCCCGGCACTGTCCAGCGCCGCGATGATCCCGAACGAGATGATACCCGCCCCGCCGATGGCAAAAGCCACCGGAAAACCCGAGAGGATGCCTCCGAAAAGGCAGAAAAATACGATAATGAGGCCTATCTCGACGCCATCAAGTCCGAATAGCATTGTCTTGGTCTCCGTCCTTAATGTGCGCCTTCGTAGGCTTCTTCGCCCTCGCCAAGGCTGTCCTTGTCGAGGTGTTTTCCAACGCTATCCGGTCCTTCCACGTATTCCAGATACGACCGGTACAGGAAGGCGATCGCGTGCAGGAACACCATGGCCGCAAAGCAGACCAGCAGGATTTTGAACAGGAAGTAGGCGTTGAACCCGTTCGGGCTGAACCCGATGGTTTCCACGTTCCAGCGCAGCGCGCGGGCCTTCATGACCAATCGGTCCAGAGCGTCACTGGCCGAGGGTTTCGGCACGATCAGATGCCGCCACATGAAGTACCAGCCATACATCCATGTCAGCACGGCGATGGGCATCATAAACAGCAATGATCCTAGCATGTCGACCACGCGTTTGGCCCGGTGGCTGATCCCGGCATAGATCAGATCGACCCGCACATGACCGCCCTGCACAAAGGTGTAGGTGCAGCACAGGCATACGACCATCGCGTTATAGAGCTTCAGCTCTTCCGCGTACCAGCTGATGTCCTGGCTGAACGGGATGCCCAGACCAAAGGACATGTCAGGCCGCGCAAACACCCGTTGCATGAAGACAATGACGATTTGCTGGATCACCATCAGCAGGCCCGCCCAGGCAAAGAAGCGCCCGGTCGTGTTGGCGAACCCTTCAAGGACACGCACCATCCCCCACATGAAGTTCCGGTAATACAGCCCGATGGCTGTCAGCACCAAAAACAGGGTGAATACCACAAAGAAGAACTCGACCGATCCGCCATAATAGACAAAGCGCATGATCGCTTCTTTGTCCGACCAGTTCAGCCAGAGTTGCGGATGCGTGATGGCGTATCCGAAATTATAGAAGGCTTCGGCAATGTTCTGAACGAACCACACCAGTCCGTTCCACAGGGCGCCGAAGAACGAGATACCGTTTTCGTCCTGCATGTTGTCCCCAGGTCGTATCGGTTGCACTGCTGTTATGTGCGGCTTTGTCCGAACCGCGCATGTGCAACGGGAAAGGTTTCCCCGCTATTGCGGGGAAACCAGTCTAGCATAGTTTCTACGATTAGCCGCGTACGCGGTTACGCTGCGTGGTGTAGACACCCGACGACAGGTCCAGCCAGCCGGCCGACGAGTTCGAGGACGCCACTGCGCTGTCGTGGATTTTCTTGAACAGCTCGTCGCCCATGTTCTCGTCCAGCACTTCCTGGCTGGCCGCACCGAATGCGTCCCAGACGCTGTCCGGGAATTCCATGACCTTGACGCCACCCGACTGCAGACGCTGCAGGGCTGCACCGTTGTTGGCCAGGAATTGCGCCAGGTTCCACTGGTGCGCCTCGCCTGCAGCGATCTCGATGATCTTCTGCTGAGCGGGCGTCAAGCTGTCGAACACGTCGCGGTTGGTTGCCAGCGACAGACCCGCATTCGGCTCGTGGAAGCCAGCGGTGTAGTAGACCTTGGTGATTTCCTGGAAACCGGCCTTTTCGTCGGCCCACGGACCGATCCACTCGGTGCCGTCGATCGCGCCCGAGGACAGCGCCTGATACACTTCCGAACCCGGAATGTTCTGAACCGATGCACCCAGTTTACCCAGAGCTTTACCGCCCAGACCCGGCATACGGAATTTCAGGCCGTTGAAGTCATCGGGGCTATTGATCTCTTTCGAGTACCAGCCGCCCGCCTGCGCACCGGTGTTACCGGCCAGGAACGACTTGAGGCCGAAGATCTGGCCCAGCTCGTCATGCAGCTCCATGCCGCCATCTTGGTAGTACCAGTTCACCATTTCCTGCGCGGTCATGCCGAAGGGAACGGCGGTGAAGAAGGCATAGCCCGGGTGCTGACCGACAAAGTAGTAGTCAGCCGCGTGATACATGTCAGCCTGACCCGACGAGACGGCGTCAAAAACCTCAAACGCGCCAACCAGTTCGCCGGCGGCCTTGATCTCAACGGTCAGGTTGCCGTCCGACATTGCGGTGATGCTGTCAGCGCAACGCTGCGCGCTGTCGAAAACACCGGCCAGACCACGACCCCACGAGGTCACCATGGTCAGCGTGCGCTTGCCCTGCGCATAAGCCGGAGCCGCCAGCGTGGTGGCAGCGGCTGCCGAGCCGCCCAGAGCAGATGTTTTCAGAAATGAACGACGATCCATATGAGTGTTCCTCCCCTACATATTCAAAACCCGGAAAAATCCGGGCGCGGTCGTTGTCAATGCGCGACAGCTTAAACCGCGGATTTTGAATGTGAATACCAACAACTACGTAGAGGGTTGGGTTTTTAAAAGCGCGACCGGTCATTTCCGTGGAAAATCCCAGCCTCACCTTCGCATCTAAGGCAGCCCTTGCACCCCAATGTCCAAAAATTTTGCATTTTCCCGCACTCTTGCGTATCGATTCGACCATGAGGGGATTTCGCAACCTGATTTCGCTGACCTACGGCCAGAAACTGTCGCTGGTCGCCGCAATTCCGCTGGTCGTTGCGGTGGCGGCGATTGCGGTGCTGGTTGCTCATGAATCCCGCGCCACGGCCGAAAGCGAGATACAGGCGCTGGAACGCCGCCTGATCGAGGCCAAGAAAGAAGAGCTGAAAAACTATGTCACGCAGGCCCGGAACGGGTTTGCCTATATCTATGGCCGTGCGTCTCCGGATGACGCCGTCGCAAAGAACCTCGTGACACAAATCCTTGCGGCCATGATCTACGGAAAAGACGGGTTCTTTTTTGTCTATGACTATGACGGCACAAATCTGGTCAGTCCGCGCCAAACCCAGTTCATCAACCGCAACTGGGAAGGTCTGACGGACAGCGACGGCACACCAGTTGTGGACGAATTCATCAGCCTCGCCCGGCAAGGTGCCGGGTGGCACAGCTTCATGTGGCAAAAACCCTCGAACGGGGAAGAGGCGCAGATGATCGCCTACGTCGTCGGTCTGCAGGATTGGCAATGGGCCGTCGGCACCGGCGTTTTCATTGACGACATTGTGGCAACCGTCGCCAACGCCCGCGCCGAGGTGGAGGCCCGCGTGCAGCGCACCTTCATGTATATCGGAGGGATCGCTCTGGCCGCCGTACTGATTGTCTTTGCCTCGGGCATGTTGCTGAACGTCCGCGAACGACGGTTGGCGGATGCCAAACTCAAGGAACTGACCCAGCGCGTGTTCGACGCGCAAGAGGAAGAGCGCGGCCGCGTGGCGCGCGAATTGCATGACGGGATCAGTCAGATTCTTGTGGGCGTACGATACGCATTGGACAATGCGCGGCGACGGCTTGAACGTGGGGACGACGAAGGCGCCCGCAACCCGCTAGACAAGGGGATTGACCACCTGGGCAGCGCCATCACCGAGGTCCGCCGCATCAGCCGCGACCTGCGCCCCGGTGTATTGGATGATCTGGGTCTCGGCCCTGCGCTGAAAACGCTGACCGACGATTTCCGCGAACGCACTGGCATCGAGACCGAGTTCACAACGGTGGTGTTCCGAAACCGGCTGGATCAGGACAGCAAGATCGCCCTCTATCGGATCGCGCAAGAGGCTCTGACAAATATCGAACGCCACTCTGGCGCCACGCGTGTTACAATTGACCTGCGCGGCCACAAGAAAGGTGCGACAATGCGCATCACCGACAACGGTCGGGGTTTGCCCAGCGGGCAGGATCAGGCCAGCACCGGGATCGGGTTGCGCAATATGGAAGAACGGATCGCACAGCTTGACGGAACCCTGCGCATTCTGTCATCACGCGGACCGCGTGGTGGTACCGTGATCGAGGTCAGCCTGCCGCTCAGCCACCTGCTCCCGCCGCGGGAAGAGTCCTCTCCGAACCGAAAGGCCGGCACATGACAGTCCGAGTTCTCATCGTAGACGATCACCCGATGGTGGCCGAAGGGATTCAGTCGATCCTGGAAAGCTATCCAGAAATCACGGTGGTCGGTACGCTCGGCACCGGTCAGGAGGCGGTCGATCAGGCGACCGAACTGTCCCCCGATGTCATCCTGATGGACCTGAACATGCCCGGACTGGGTGGGCTCAGCGCAACCGAGATGATCCTCGAACGCCTGCCCGACACCCGTGTCCTGATCCTGTCGATGCATGACAGCCCGGAATATATCTCGACCGCGCTCAGCCACGGCGCCAAGGGCTATGTGCTGAAAGACGTCCCAACTGATGAGATCAAGCAGGCCATCGACGCGGTGATGCGCGGCGAGCAATACCTGTGCACTGGTGCAAGCGGATCGCTGGAACCCAAGGGTGACAGCGCACGCGAAGCCCTGACGGGGCGCGAACAGACGATCCTGCTGGAACTGGCACAGGGCAAGTCGAACAAAGAGGTCGCCATCGCACTGGAAATATCAGTGCGCACCGTGGAAACCCATCGCAAAAACATCAAACGCAAGCTGGGGATTTCTTCCACCGCGGGCCTGACCCGCTACGCATTGGAACACGGTGTCTTGCAAGGCACCAGCCCTGGCTTCTAAGCGCACCCGCAGCGCGGAACGGCTGCCCGGCCCAACCGGCGGAGATGCGCCGCAGGCGCATCGACAACGGGCGGGAGGGCCTACCCCCTCGGACGAATGTCCTGACCAAAAAACACTAGCGTGCCATCCTCGTCGATGACGTGAAACTCGCGTTGCAGGTAGGGCTGGTCGAACGGCGGGCGCACACGTCCCGCGGGCAAGTCAGCCAAGCCTGGTCGCAGGCTCTCATACAGGTCGTCGATCCCATCCACATCGATGTAAAACGACTGATCATCTCCCAGCGGCAGACCATCATCGCGGGGCGGGCATTCCAATAACCGGATGGCAACGGAACCCAACGACAGGAACGCATAGTTGTCCTGCCGGAAACCGCAGGAAAACCCCAACCGGTTGCAATAAAAATCAATCTGCTTCTGCAAGGAAGAGCACAAAACAAAAGGCGTAAGCTGCAAAATCTGAGGCACCAGTCCCTCCGGCCGCTGAAAAACATGGTCACAGCCTAGCACATCTCAGTCCAGCAACTGATCCTTTCTCAGCCCTTCCCTTTCGTGATGCCGCGGCAACACCCGCCCATAAAGTTGCTGCGTGCGTTCAACACTGCCGCACATCCCTTCAGCCTCGACAAACGAAAAAATCCCGACATAGCGACTGCGCGCACCCTCTACCGGGGCCACCCTGTGCAGCGCATAGCGCCCCTTGAAAATCTGCAGGTCGCCCGGTTGCAACTCCAGCTCACGCACCCGCGACATGTCCCCGTCCAGAATGGATGCCACTTCCCTGAAGTTTTCGTCCTCGGTGGTTCGCAGGTTCGGGACATATTCAAACGTGCCCCCGGTCTCACCGTTCTGGATAGCCAGAGTGACGGTGTAGTTGTTGGTGTCGAAATGCCAGGGGAACCCCTGCCCCTCTTCCACCACGTTGATGATCACATCTGCCAGCGGGTCGTCATAACGAAAGAACCGGTCTTCACTTTCGTTCAGAGCGTCGCGGATGAACGGCATGAAGCCCTCGAATTCATAGATACGACGCAGCGGGCCGGTTCGCGTAAAGTTATCCGCCGGAACAAAGGCGTTCGAGCGGTCGTAAAACCGGCGTATCGGGTGGCCGATCCCAAAGCTCGGATCATCCTTGGTGAAATAGGCGTTTGTCCTGTTGAAAGACCTATGCGCTTGAGGCGCGACCGCGTCAGCCTCCTTGACCAGCACCTCGAGTCCCGCCTCATGGACAAATCCCGGTAAAACCGCGCATCCGTCTTCATCCAGTTCCCGTCGTAGATCCGAAATCATTTGGTCGTATGCGCGCGAGTCCGGACAATCGATTGGGTACCGACCAAGATCAACCAAATCCGTCAACATGAACCGCCTCCCTAAACACAATCGTTAGGATCAGCGTGCCGCAGCGGCCAGAGGCCCTCATGTCAGTTTAAGACATTGCCTTGACGCAAACTGACCAGTTCAAATTCAGATTCTCCCCCCTTCAGCGGGAGGCAATTGGCGGAAATTCCTCACCTGCGGCAATCTGCGCAATAAAATGTCGCAAAATCCGCTCCTCGGGTTACAAAATTGGTACGATTGCCTGTTGACGCCCCGTCGCACCGCTCATAATGTCCCTCCACGCAAAAAGAGGAGCCTCTGGCGATGAAAACGCTAGTCGTAATCGTAGGAAACACGCGCATGGGCCGGTAACGGTAAACCATAATCGAACCCATGCGCCTCCGAAAATCTCGGGGGCTTTTTTTTGGCAATACGCAAGACACATGTCGCGAACGGAGCAAAGCAGATGACACGTGAGATGACCGGCGCAAAGATGGTGGTTCAGGCCCTCAAGGATCAGGGCGTGGACACGGTATTCGGATACCCCGGTGGCGCCGTGCTACCGATCTATGATGAGATCTTTCTGCAAAATGACATCCGTCACATTCTGGTGCGGCATGAACAGGGCGCGATCCACGCCGCCGAAGGCTATGCCCGCTCGACCGGCAAGCCCGGCGTTGCACTGGTGACGTCTGGCCCTGGTGCCACCAATGCGGTGACCGGCCTGACGGATGCGTTGCTGGATTCGATCCCGATTGTGGTTCTGACCGGTCAGGTTCCGACCTTCATGATCGGCTCAGACGCGTTCCAAGAGGCCGACACCGTTGGCATCACCCGCCCCTGCACCAAGCACAACTGGCTGGTGAAAGACACGGACTCGCTCGCCGAAACGCTGCACGAAGCATTCCACGTTGCCACCTCGGGTCGTCCCGGTCCGGTGCTGATCGACGTCCCGAAGGACGTTCAGTTTGCCTCGGGCGAATACTCGCCGCCCAAACCGTCGACCTCGCATTATCAGCCGGTTCTGAAAGGCGATCTGGAAGAGATCACCGAACTGGTCGCCGCCATTGAGACGGCGAAAAAGCCCGTGTTCTACACCGGCGGCGGCGTCATCAACTCGGGTCCGGCAGCCAGCCAATTGCTGCGCGAACTGGTCGACGCGACCGGCTTCCCGATCACCTCGACCCTGATGGGTCTGGGCGCCTACCCTGCATCGGGTGAAAACTGGCTGGGTATGCTGGGGATGCATGGCCTTTACGAGGCCAACCTCGCGATGCACGACTGCGACCTGATGATCAATATCGGCGCGCGGTTCGACGACCGGATCACCGGGCGGATCGATGCGTTCTCGCCGAACTCGAAAAAGGCGCATATCGACATTGATCCTTCTTCGATCAACAAGGTCATCCGCGTTGACATCCCGATTGTCGGCGACGTGGGTCATGTGCTTGAGGATGTCCTAAAGGTCTGGAAAGCGCGCGGTCGCAAGACCGATGCGGCAGCTGTCAAACTGTGGCAGGCGCAGATCAGCGACTGGCGCAAGGTCAACTGTCTGGCCTACACCAACAGCGAAAAGACCATCAAGCCGCAGTACGCGCTGCAACGTCTTGAAGAGCTGACCAAAAATCACGACCGCTATATCACCACTGAAGTTGGTCAGCATCAGATGTGGGCCGCTCAGTATCTTGGGTTCGAAGACCCCAACCGCTGGATGACCTCGGGTGGTTTGGGCACGATGGGCTATGGCACCCCGGCCTCGATCGGCGTGCAGATGGCGCATCCCGACGCTCTGGTGATCAACGTGGCTGGTGAGGCCTCGTGGCTGATGAACATGCAGGAAATGGGCACCGCGGTTCAGTACCGCCTGCCGGTGAAACAGTTCATCCTGAACAACGAACGTCTGGGCATGGTCCGCCAGTGGCAAGAGCTGCTGCATGGCGAGCGGTACTCGCATTCTTGGTCCGAAGCCCTGCCCGATTTCGTCAAGCTCGCCGAGGCGTTCGGCGCCAAGGGCATCCTGTGTTCCGACCCCGCCGATCTGGATGACGCGATCATGGAAATGATCAACTATGACGGTCCGGTGATTTTTGACTGTCTGGTTGAAAAGCACGAGAATTGCTTCCCCATGATCCCGTCGGGCAAGGCGCATAACGAGATGCTGCTGGGCGAGGCCGAAACGCAGGGCGTGATCGACTCCAAAGGTTCGGTTCTGGTTTGAGGAATGACCGTTGGGCGCCCCGCGCGCCCGACACCACATGGATGATGAAAGGGACGTAAATGTCTGCCCTACATATCAAAAAAGGCTCCACCCGCCATTCGGCCTATAACCTACGGCCCACCTTCTCGGACGTTCAGGAACGTCACACGATCGCGGTTCTGGTCGAGAACGAACCCGGCGTTCTGGCCCGCGTAATTGGCCTGTTCTCGGGCCGTGGCTACAACATCGAAAGCCTGACCGTGGCCGAGGTCGACCATACCGGTCACCTCAGCCGCATCACCATCGTCACCACCGGCACCCCGCAGGTGATCGAGCAGATCAAGGCACAGCTGGGGCGGATCGTTCCGGTGCATGACGTGCATGACCTGACAGTTGAAGGTGACTCGGTGGAACGCGAGCTGGCCATCATCAAGGTTGTCGGCGCTGGCGACAAGCGGGTCGAAGCGTTGCGGCTGGCCGATATTTTCCGCGCCAACGTGGTCGACAGCACGCTGAACTCCTTCATTTTTGAAATCACCGGCGCACCAGACAAGATTGATGCTTTTGCCGACCTGATGCGCCCGCTGGGTCTGGTCGAAGTGGCCCGCACCGGCGTCGCGGCCCTGCTGCGCGGCGAGTAAGTTCTGCCCCCACCCTGTCGGAAGGTCCGATGAGGGTGGGGGATTTCCGGTTTGGCAAGCCCGGTTCTTGGGCAGAATTTGTGCCACCCCTGGCCGCGTCTGACGCAATATTGCCGAAAAAGATCACGCAAAATAAAATAAAGCCTATTGCGTTTATGGCAATCAACGCTAGCCTCGGAAGAGACGCGGCGTTGGGATGCGCCCGTTCGTGTCATCTGTACGATTTCCACGTAATGTCGGCCTGTCGGTCGATCATGTTGTGTATATCGAAACAAGTCGCGAGAACCTGGGACGCCTATGACCAACTCCATCCGTAATCCGGACGAACTGCGCCAGATGTTCGGCGCCAATCTCAGGCGACTTGCGAGGCAATTCAGCTCGGTGTCCGAGCTTTGCCGTCAACTGGGCATCAACCGCACGCAGTTCAACAGATATCTGGCTGGCGAGAGCTTTCCACGCCCCGATGTTCTGGACCGCATCTGCCGGTTCTTCGAGGTCGACGCCCGCATTCTGCTGCGCCCCCTGGATGAGATCGACCACGCGCCGACGCACCCTGCGGCCTCGGCCCTGACCGATTTTCTGGGCTCTGGCCCGTCAACGCTGACCGAGAACCTTTTCCCGGCCGGGTTTTACTATGCCACCGAGACCGAACTGGATGAAACGCAGCCCTCGCGGCACAGGCTGTTTCACGCGCGACGGCTGCCTCAATGTACGCTGGTGCGCGGATACGAGCCACGTCCCGGAATGCCCGGAGCCGCCCCGAACGACCGCGAGGTTCAGGGGATCGCCGCCTGCGCGGGACGGCAAATTTATATCCTGATGTCCAGCCGGGCATCACAAAACAGCCGGATTTACCTTGTGACGCGCGGATCGGACGAAAACGCGGACAGATGGCGCGGTGTTGCGATTTGCCTGTCGAAAACCACGGCCAGCGCCACAACTACGCGGCGGATTTTGCTGCGCCATCTCGGCGAAAATTCCTCGGCAGTACTGGCGGCGGCGCGCACCGCACGCCGCTCGGAAAGCCCTGTTCAGAAAGCTGCGGGCTGAGTTATTCCGTGCCCTGATCAGGCGACTGTGTGATTAGCCGATACAGATGCCAGCTTGCGTGACCCAACAACGGCAGCACAATCAGCAAGCCCAGAAACCACGGGATCATTGCGACAAAGGTCAGGGCCGCGATGAATCCGCCCCAGACCAGCATTATGCCCATATGGTCTCGCACATAGCTAAAGCTGGCTATCATGGCGGTCACGAAATCCAGCTCACGATCCAGCAACATAGGAATGGATAGCACGGTGATCATATACAGGATCGTCGCGAAAACCGCCCCTACGGCGGTTCCCACAGCCAGCATCGTCAACCCATTGGCGGTGAAATACACTTCCAACGACGTCGAGACATTGGTCATCGTCGACAGCCCCATGAACAGCGCAAAGATCATGTGGCCCAGAAAGAACCAGAACAGAAACATCACCACAATGATCGCGCAGATCGAGGGCAACTGACGCCGCCCCTGCTGTATCACAACGCCGAAAATTGCATTGAAATCTAACGGCTCTCCCTGCTCCAGCCGATGCGATACCTCGTACAGTCCGACCGCCGCGAACGGGCCCAGCAGGGGAAATCCGATCGCTGCCAGCACCAGCCAGTACGAGGTTCCGGTTTGCACCGTAACCCAGGCGATCGCCCATCCGGCCAGCACATAGAACGCAGCGAACAGCAAGCCGAAGACCGGCGCGCGCCGGAAATCGCCCCAGGCCCTGCGCAATGCTTCGCGCAGCATCCCCATGTCCACAGGCCCCAAGTCCGGAACACCGAAAGGTTTCTCCATTATGTCTCTCCTCCCTTGCCGGCCCCTCCATCAGGCCGGTCGTTTTTGTGGCCACCGGGTGGCGGCGTGATAGGCCGCACCGATGGACAGAATACGCGCGTCCGATCCCCTCGGGCCGAAGACCTGCATCCCCATCGGCAACCCCTCGACCCCAAAACCGACAGGCACGGACAGGCATGGCAGACCGATCAGGCTGACCGGCACCATGACCTCCATCCAGCGATGGTAGGTATCCATCGCTGTTCCGGCGATCGCTGTTGGGTACGGTGTCTCAATCGCAAACGGCCAAACCTGTGCCGACGGCAGGATCAGTGCGTCATACTCCTGACACAGCGCGGCCGCGCAGCGGAACCATTCTGACCGGGCGACGCTGGCCTCATGGACCTGCATTGCCGTCAGAGCCAGCCCCCGGTCCAATTCCCACTGCGCGGTGTCCTTCAACGCCGCCCGATTTTCCGACAGCTCAGCAAGGCCAGCGGCCACGCTCCACGCGCGCAACGTGACCCAACTGTCCCAAATCCGGTCAGCCGGAAAAGGAGCGGCAACCGGGGCGACCTCGGCCCCAAGTTGCGTAAACACATCCAACGCGTCCCGGCACAATTCGCGAATGCCGTCCTGAAACGGATAGGCGCCGCCCCAATCATCCAGCCAGCCGATCCGCAGGCCGCGCATATCGGCGGCTTGAACCGGCGATACCGCCGAGCTGGCATCCCCATAAGGCTGCCGCGGATCCGGTCCCGAGATCACATCCAGCAACGGGCCCAGATCCTCGGGGCTGCGTGCCATGGGGCCAAGTGTCGAGAGCTGATGCAGGTACCCGTCTCCCGCAGGCTCGGACGGCACCCGTCCCCAGCTGGGCCGAAACCCGTAGACATTGTTCCAGGCGGCAGGGTTGCGCAGACTGCCCATCATGTCGGACCCGTCCGCCAAGGCAACCATCCCGGCTGCCAGCGCCACAGCCGCGCCCCCAGATGACCCGCCGCTGGTCCGCGTCGGGTCATAAGGATTGCGCGTCGCCCCATAGACCGGATTGAAGGTATGAGACCCCAACCCAAATTCCGGCACGTTGGTCTTGCCGATCAGGATCGCCCCCGCCGCCCGCATCCGCGCGGCAATCAGGTCATCCTTCTGCGGCACATGATCCTTGAAAATCGGCGAGCCCTGAGAGGTCACGATCCCGGCAACGTTGACCAGATCCTTGACCGCAATCGGCAACCCATGCAGCGGCCCGCGGTTCGGCCCGGCATCCATCGCCCGTGCCTCGGCCAGTAATTCATCCGGATCACGCAGGGCAACGATGGCATTCGCTGACCCATTGACCGAGGCAATCCGGTCCAAGGTCGTCTGCATCAACTCTTCGGCTGACAACCGCCCTGCGGCGATCGCGTTCAACAAGTCGATAGCAGTCGTCTGGCTCAAATCCATCCCTGGCACGCCCTTCCTCGGGGGTCAGCCTAGCCGGGGCACTTCTCTATTTAAACCCACTGTTTGAATACATCTTTTGGAAAAGGCCGCTGGCGATCAACACGTCTATTGGCCCAAACTTAAGTTGCTGTCGCGCCCAAGGAAGTATTTCAGGCACAGAAGGATCGACAAGACGCTGATGACAAGCCACGCACCGCCCCACAGCATGGTGGTACCGCCAAATTCCTCAGCCAACATATACGCATCCGAACGTATGCCCGCGCGGCGGATCGTATCGTCAAAAATGTCATAGGGAACATAGATCATGCTGGTCAGCCCTATGATCCGCAAAAACAGATCGCATAGCGGTCGACTCAGATACCACGCCATGGCGAGCATCCCGGCACCGACTACACCGCAGAATAGCATCGCAAATGGCTCGCGGACGTAAAGTAGGGTCACCAACAGCATGACCCCGCCGAAGCCACCCAGCAATGCCCGATCCCAATGCGTGCGCAGGGCAATAAACAAGAGCCCCATGCCAAGTGCCAATGATCCGAGGTAGCCCGCGGACAGGATCAGAAAGCGATTGCCCCCTCGGGCAGCTACAAGCCCACCCTGACGCGGAGAGATAGAGAAGCTTTCCACCGATCCGCCGGTTACGACAACCACGATCGCGTGCGAAAGCTCGTGCAGGAAAACGACAAGGATCTTCAGCGGAAGCACGACCGGAGTATGCCAGAGCGCAAAGACCAGCGTGACAATCACGATCAGTTGCCAGTGGCCTTTGATCATGCTCATCACGTGTATCCCGCAGGTCTGCAGTTAGCTGTCGCCCTGCGCCTCGGACCGGCTTTTGCCCGCCACGTTCAACGCCAGCGTCGCTGCCATGAAGCCATCCAGATCACCATCCAGCACCCCTTTGGTGTCCGAGGTCTCGTGGTTGGTGCGCAAATCCTTGACCATCTGATAGGGCTGCAACACGTAAGACCGGATCTGGTTGCCCCAGCCCGCATCGCCCTTGGCCTCATGAGCCGCGTTGATGTCGGCGTTCCGGCGGTCCAGCTCTTGCTGGTAAAGGCGGGACTTCAGGGCTTTCATCGCGATATCGCGGTTCTGGTGCTGCGATTTCTCGGACGAGGTGACAACGATACCAGTCGGAATGTGCGTGATCCGCACCGCCGAGTCCGTAGTGTTCACGTGCTGACCACCCGCGCCCGAAGACCGGTAGGTATCGATACGGATATCGGCCGGGTTCACCTCAATCTCGATATTGTCGTCAACCACCGGATAGACCCAGACCGAGCTGAACGAGGTGTGCCGCTTGGCCGCCGAGTCATAGGGCGAAATCCGTACCAGACGGTGCACTCCGCTTTCGGATTTCAGCCAGCCATAGGCATTGTGACCGGAAATCTTGTAAGCGGCGGATTTGATCCCTGCCTCTTCGCCCGCAGTCTCGGACTGCAGCTCGACCGTATAACCTTTCTTCTCGGCCCAACGGACATACATCCGCGCCAGCATCGAGGCCCAGTCGCAGCTTTCGGTACCACCCGCGCCCGAGTTGATTTCAAGGAAGGTGTCGTTGCCATCGGCCTCGCCATCCAGCAGCGCCTCAAGCTCTTTCTTGGCGGCCTTGGCTTTCAGGCTTTTGATGGCTGCTTCAGCATCGGTGACGACCTCTTCGTCCTCTTCCATCTCGCCCAGTTCGATCAGTTCGATATTGTCGTTCAGATCGGTTTTGATGGATTCATAAGTTTCGATCGCGTCGACCAGCATCTGACGCTCGCGCATCAGTTTCTGCGCGTTTTCGGGGTTGTCCCATAGGTTGGGGTCCTCAACCCGCGCGTTGAATTCCTCAAGGCGATGCGGTGCGGTTTCATAGTCCATACGCTGCGCCAGCAGCTCCAGCGACTTTTCGATTTCCGCCACGGTGTTCTGGGTTTCGGCGCGCATGGTTTGTCCCAACTTTCTCAATCAGGTTTGCGTGATAGCAAGAGGTTCGGGGCACCACAAGACAGCGGAGCCCCGAAACATATCAGTTGTCAGTAAAGGCCGCCGCCCTGCAGATCACCTTGGCTGGCATTGGGGCCAACGGTGATGGTGTTGCCGGTCGAAGTGGTCACCTGACGGCCCGAGCTGGCCTCTTCAAACAGCGGCAAGTCTGACCCCATCGCAAAGCCACCGTCATAGACGCGGTCGATAAAGCCGTCGACGCCATCGCGGAAGTACTCAGCCACGACGTAGTCACCGGTCGCATCCGCTGGCAGACGCGCGCCGCTGAAGCGGTCGATCTTGATGAAATGGCCACCCTCGGGCACTTCAAACGGTCCGCCACCATATTTTGCAACGGCTGTTTCCATAAAGCTCTGGAACACCGGGCCACACATGGTGCCGCCATAGGCGCCCCGGCCCATCGGGCGCGGACGGTCATAACCGATATAACAACCCGCCACGATGTTCGAAGTGAAGCCGATGAACCACGCGTCCTTGGATTCGTTGGTTGTGCCCGTCTTGCCTGCGGTCGGCACCGGCAGGTTTACAACGGACGATGCAGTACCACGGTCCACCACACCCTTCATCATCGAGGTCAGCTGATACGCCGTGATCGCGTCCATGACCTGGCTGCGGTTGGTCTCGATGGTCGGTGATTCATCCGGCTCCAGCCAGGCCGAGTTACAGTCCAGACACTGCCGATCATCATGGCGATAGATCGTCTTGCCGAACCGATCCTGAATACGGTCGACCAGCGTGGGCTCGACCCGCTCACCCCCATTGGCAAACATCGCGTAGGCGGCGACCATCTTGTAGAGCGTCGTTTCCTCGGAGCCCAATGAGTTCGCAAGGAACGCACCCATCCGATCATAGACACCAAAACGTTCGGCATACCCCGCCACAACCGGCATCGTGACCTCTTGCGCCAGACGAATGGTCATCAGGTTCCGCGATTGCTCGATCCCGGTACGCAGCGGCGTCGGGCCGTAAAATTTGTTCGACGAGTTCTTTGGCCGCCACAGACCCTGCGGCGTGTTCACCTCGATCGGGGCGTCCACGACGATGGTGGCAGGGCTATAGCCACTGTCCAGCGCGGCAGCGTAGACGAAGGGCTTGAAGCTCGACCCCGGCTGGCGCTGCGCCTGCGTGGCGCGGTTGAACACCGAATCCTGATACGAGAAGCCGCCCTGCATCGCCAGAACACGGCCTGAGTTCACGTCCATCGCGACAAAGCCGCCCTGCACTTCGGGCACCTGACGGGCGGACCATTGGCCCTCTTCCCCGGCCATCACCAGAATGACGTCACCGCGTTTGAAATTGGCCGCGAAATCACCCTGCATCCATTTGATGTCGGACCGCGGAACGACACCATCCGCCGGTCCATTCTCAATGCCCACGGTCAGCGACTGTTCACCTACGTTCAGAACCACCGCCGGATACCACTGCGTCGGCAGCACCACGTCGCGCGGGATTTCCATGATCGCCAGCGCATCGCGCCATTGGGCTTCGTCGGCCAGTTTTTCCTCGGGGATCACTTCACCCGTGCCGCGCCATTTTCCGCGTGACCGGTCGTATTTCTGCAAGGCCGTGCGCAGCGCCTTGGCGGCTTCGACCTGCATTTCCTCATCGACCGAAGCACGGACGGTGAAGCCGCCGGTAAAGAACTCACCCTCACCGAAATCTTCACTCAGCTGGCGGCGGATTTCGTCAGTAAAATAGTCGCGCGGCGGCAGCGCGGTGCGGAAGCTTTCAAAGTCACCGTTCTGAACCGACCGCAGCGGCATCTCGACCTCGGTGTCATAGGTCGCCTGATCGATATAGCCGTTCTGCCGCATTTCACGCAGCACATAGTTACGGCGGTTCAGCAGGCGTTCCTTTTGCCGCACCGGGTGGTAGTCCGACGGCGCCTTGGGCATCGCGGCCAGTGTCGCGGCCTCATGGGGCTCAAGTTCCTGCAACGTCTTGTTGAAATAGGTCTGCGCGGCGGCGGTCACACCATAAGAGTTCTGGCCCAGAAAGATCTCGTTCATATAGAGTTCGAGGATCTGTTCCTTGTCCAGCGTGTCCTCAAGCCTTGTGGCAAGGATGATCTCTTTGATCTTGCGTTCTGCGCGACGATCACCGGACAGCAGGAAGTTCTTCATCACCTGTTGGGTGATTGTCGAGGCACCGCGGACGTTTTCACCCTTGGATTTCACCGCCTCGACCCCGGCGGCGATGATACCGCGTGGGTCATAGCCCTGATGGGTGTAAAAGTTTTTGTCTTCAGCGGAAATAAACGCCTGTTTCACCAGATCGGGGATTTCCTCGGACGGCGTGAACAGGCGGCGTTCCTGCGCGAATTCGTCGATCAGCTGGCCTTCGCCTGAGTAAATCCGGCTGATCGTTGGCGGTTTGTACTGCGCCAGCGATTCATGGCTGGGCAGGTCGCGCCCATACATCCAGAACACCGCGCCAATCACCAGCGCGGCCATGAAAATACCCAAGGTGACGAGGCTGAAGATCGCCCCGAAAACGGAAAGAATGAAACGGATCACGTTGCTGCCTTTTACTCGCGCTGACGCCTATATAGGGATGACGCGGCGCAGGGTCAAAACACGATGGCCGATAATAGCCGGTTTGTGCCGTAGGGTCACTGGCCAATCAGAGATCGTTTGACCAGATCGTCCTGCCGCCATTGCTCCAACCCGTTTAGGATACCAAGCGCCATGCCCTTGCGCCATTCGGGATTTTTGATGTTTTTCAAATCTCTGGGACTGGACAGAAATCCAAGCTCGACCAGCACCGAGGGGATATCCGCGGCCTTGAGAACCGAAAACGACGCCGTGCGGATCGGTCGGCTGTTCATTGGCCCGCCCTGCTGGGTCATTCCGTCGGCCAGAGCGCGCGCCAACGCATCGGTGCGAGGCCGGGTTTCCTGCCGGGCAATGTCCAGCAGCACGTCCGCCACCTGATCGTCCGCGCCGCTGAGGTCCACGCCCGAGATCAGGTCGCCCCGGTCGTGCCGCTCGGCCAGTTTATGGCTGGCCACGTCCGAGGCATCGTCGGACAGCGTATACACCGCAGCCCCATGCGCCCGGCCTTCCGACAGGATATCCGCGTGCAGCGAGATGAACACATCCGCCCCAGCCCGATGCGCCAGAGCGATGCGGCGTTCCAGACTGACGAAATGATCATCCACACGGGTCAACACCACCTGATAACCCCCTGCCCGTAATAGCATTTCGCGCAACTCGCGCGCGAAGGTCAGCATCAGGGTTTTCTCATCCGTGCCCCCGGCCTCGGCCCCCGGATCGATCCCGCCATGACCGGGGTCCAGCATCACCAGCAAGGGGCGCGTGCCATCACGACCGGGTTTGGCCGGTGTCACCGCGGGCTCCGGCAGGTCCCAACCCGGTTGGCGCGGAGCTCCGGCAGAGGCGGTGAAACTGTCGAAATCGGTGCCGCTCAGGTGCAGCGACAATCGCGCGGCCCCGGTGACCTGATCCACCCGTAAATCCGCGGTCTCAACAGCCAGCGGCGCGCCAAGCTCCAACACCATGCGCGACCAGCCCGGAACATAGGCCCCGAACTGAACATCGCTGATGCGGTCGGTTTGCAGGAAAGTGTCTGCGTCCAGACCGATCCAGTCGACCTCCTGAAAATCCAGCACCATGCGGTAGGGATCGCGAAGGGTGAAGACCCGATACGGCACCCCCTGACTGAGGCCAAGGTCGATGCGAACACCAGCGCGGCCGTCATCGGTAATGCGGCTTTGATCCGGCAACACGCGTGCAAGCGCACTGAAGTCGTGCGCAAGCGCAGCACCGGTCAGCGCCCAGATCAGCGCGATGGCGTAGAAAATCCTGCTCATGGCCTCAAGTTTTCCCGAGATCGTTTGACCGCCAGCCTACCCGACCAGCGCAATTTTGTGAACGCCCTAGGCCTGCTCGGTGATCGCACCGCGCTCGGCCATGAAACGACGCAGCCGCAACAGGCCTTCCTCAATATCCTCCGATGACCGAGCGTAAGAGAACCGCAGGGTGTGGTGCCCGCGCGCCGGGTCGAAATCCAGCCCTGGCGTGACAGCGACCCCGGCCTTGTCCAGAATCTCGGCCGCAAAAGCACGGCTGTCATCGGTCAGGTCGGACACGTCCGCATAGACGTAAAAGGCCCCATCCGGCGGCGCGATATTGGTGAACCCGGCCTTGGGCAGCCCATCCAGCATCAGCGCACGGTTACGGCGGTAGACGGCCAGATTGGCCTGCAACTCCTCTTCGCAGTCCATTGCCGCCAGTGCGGCCACCTGACTGGCGTGAGGCGCGCAGATAAACATGTTCTGGGCGATACGCTCGACCACGCGCACCTGATCCTCGGGCACGACCATCCACCCCACGCGCCATCCGGTCATCGAGAAATACTTGGAGAATGAGTTGATCACATAGCACTCATCCGTCAGCTCCAGCGCGGTGACGGCTTTGGCCTCGTATTCCAGACCGTGGTAAATCTCGTCGCTGATGAAGGATGCCCCCTGCCCGTGCGCGGCCTCAATCAGCGATCCCATCGCTGCGTGATCCAGCATCGTTCCGGTGGGGTTGGCGGGCGAGGCAACCATCAGCCCCTGCAGGTCCAGCCCTGCGAAATCTGCAGGCACGGGCTGCAGACGATTTTCCGGTGCGGTGGGCAGATCGACCGGCACCAGACCCAGCGCCTTGAGGATCTGCCGGTACGACGGGTAGCCCGGCGCGCCGATGCCAACACGATCACCGCTGTCGAAAAGCGCCGTAAAGGTCAGCAGAAACCCGCCAGACGAGCCCGGCGTAATCACCACGCGTTCGGGGTTTAGATCGACATTGTACCACTCGCCATACAGCCGTGCGATCCGTTGCCGCAGCGCCGGCAATCCCAGAGCGACCGTGTAGCCCAGCGGGGCTTGCTCCATCGCCCTGGCCAGCGCATCGGTTGCCCCTTTGGGCGCACCGGTTCCGGGCTGTCCGACCTCCATATGGATGATGTGGCGCCCGGCCTCTTCAGCCTTGCGCGCGGCCTCCATCACGTCCATCACGATGAAGGGATCGACCCCGGATCGGGTTGAGTTTCTCATGCCCATCTCCCATGTTGCAGCCATGGCTTTTGAACGCTTATCCAGGGTGGCGTCAATCCCGACCCTGTTGCTGGTTGCAGCGACATGGATGGCAAGTGCTGTGCCAACGACCGCGCAAAGCCTGATCCGGGACCCCGATATCGAACATGGGCTGCGTGAACTGGCCTTTCCCGTCCTGCGCGCGGCCGGGCTGAACACCAACCGGGTCCGGATATTGGTGGTCAACGACAGTACGTTCAACGCCTTCGTGATCGACTACGGCGCGATCTACGTGAATTACGGGCTGATTCTGACCGTTGAAAGCCCCGAGATGCTGCAGGCCGTCATTGCGCACGAGGCCGCCCATATCGCCAATGGTCATCTGGCCCGAAGGGTAGAGAACCTGCGCGCAGCACAGCGAAACGCGGGCTTGGGCACCGCACTTGCCCTGATCGCAGCAGCCGCTGGCGGCGGTGAGGCTGCTGTGGGCATTGCTGCGGGAACTCAAAGCGCCGCATTGCGCAGCTTTCTGGGCCATACCCGGGCCGAGGAATCCTCGGCCGATCGAAGCGCGGCCAGCTATCTCAGGTGGGCCGGTATCTCGCCCAGCGGCATGGTGGCCCTGCACCGTAAATTCGCGGGTCAGGAATTGCTGAGCACAATCAATCAAGACCCCTATATGCGGTCTCATCCCACCAGCCGCGAACGCCTGCGCGCGGCCGAGGCGTTCATGGATCAATTCGGGGACAAGGCGCAGCCCAACCCGAACGCCGATTACTGGTTTGCACGCGTCAAAGGCAAATTGTCAGCCTTCCTGCGGTCGCCCAGCTGGACCCTGCGCCGAGCCAAGGAAGAAAGCGCAGAGGATGTCCGCCTGATGCGCGAGGCTGCAGCCCATCATCAAAACCGCGATCTGGCCAAGGCGCGCGCGGCAATCGACGCTGCGCTGGCCTTACGTCCGGATGACCCGTTCTATTACGAACTCAAAGGCCAGATTCTGCTGGAAAACCGACAGGTGCAGGAGGCGGTTGCGGCCTATGGCGAAGCGGTTGAAATGGCCCCGAACGATGCCTTGATCCTTGCTGGCTATGGACGGGCCATGCTGGCGCAGGGGCAGACGAAAGACGCCCTGCAAGTACTTGAAAAAGCAAGAAACAGAGATTACCGAAACGCCCGCCTGATGCAAGACCTCGGGGTCGCCTATGCGAAGGTCGGGAACAATGGCATGGCCTCGGCCGTGACCGCAGAACGATATGCCTTGCAGGGCCGGATGGCCGATGCGGGTATCCACGCAAAACGCGCAATCCGGCAATTGCCCGAAGGGTCACCGGGTTGGCAAAGGGCACAGGATGTGTTGATTGCATCAGAGCGCGCTACGAAAGCAAAAAGGAAACGGAAATGATCCTCAGACATGCAGCACCCGCCCTTCTGGGGCTTTCCCTGATCACCGGCCCGGCACAGGCGCTGGACCTGAACGCGCTCAGCGAGGCCGAAAAAGCCGAGTTCGGCAAACAGGTGCGCGAATACCTGCTGGAAAACCCCGAGGTGATCATTGAGGCGATCGACATCCTGGAACAGCGCAATGCTGCAGCCGAGGCCGCAGCAGACAAAGAGCTGGTTCAGGCCAACGCCGATGAGTTGTTCAATGACGGGTACAGCTGGGTTGGTGGCAATCCGGACGGCGACATCACCCTGGTCGAATTCATGGACTATCGCTGCGGCTACTGCCGCCGGGCCGTACCCGAAGTGGCCAGCCTGTTGGCTGCAGACGGCAACATTCGTCTTGTAATCAAAGAGCTGCCGATCCTGGGCGAAGCCTCGGTCATGTCGTCGCGCTTTGCCGTTGCCACGAAACAGGTCGCCGGTAACGATGCCTATAAGCAGGTCCATGACGCGCTGCTGGAATTCAGCGGCGAACCGACCGAGGTTACCCTGCGCCGCATCTCAGACGGCCTTGGACTGGACAGCGACGCGATCATCGCAGTGATGAACAGCGACGAGGTCACCGAGGAAATCGCGCAGACCCGTGCCTTGGCGCAACGGATGAAAATCTCCGGCACGCCGTCCTTTGTGTTGGGCACCGAAATGCTGCGGGGCTTCCTGCCTGCCGCCCAGATGCAGCAGATTGCCAACGGTGTGCGCGCAGATCAGAGCTGATTGCGACGGGGCGGCCTAGCCGCCCCTTTGCCGCCTGCAGCGCGGCAACGCTTAAGAATGCTCACAATAGCCCCAATCCAACTTTAACGTGTTGTGCGGAGTGAATTGCACGACAAGTCTAGAAACACGTTGCCAGCCTGGTTCGAATTGCAGACATCCACTGTAGGCACCGCCCTCAGCAATAATCAGCGCGTTTCCTTATCGCCTCATCCCGCCAAGCTTTCAGTTCACAATTTTTGTGTTGATCGCCTTTCTGGTCTCGGGCATTGAACGCATCAAAGTATTTGATCCCAAGCCAGAGGCACCAATGAGCAATAACAGAAAATCAGGTTTGTCCCGTGCAGCCGCCAAGGTGCGCGAGGCCGGTCGTGCTCTTCGTGGGAAAAACGCGCCTCTGAGCAACCTAACCGGGGTCGAAACAGCCGCTGAAGCGCCGCTTCCTGCCGCGGATCAGGGCATCATCGTCGATATCGGCATGAACGACGGTACGGACTCGTACTACTATCGCAAAAGGGGATTCCAGGTCATTGCTGTTGAGGCCATTCCCGACCTTTGTAAAGCAGTGTCCCAGAAGTTCGACGAGTTGGGCCTCGACGGCATCGACATCAAGAATTTCGCGATTACCGACTCGGATGTGGACGAAGTCACATTCTATGTGAACAAGTTTGATACCGAGTGGAGTTCGGTCGACGAAGAGATCGGAAGCCGCGCAGAAGGTGCCGAAAAGATCGTCGTACCGGCAGTTGATGTCTCAAAGCTGCTCAAGGATGTTTCGAAGCAAATCCGCTATGCCAAGATCGACATCGAAGGGCTGGACAACGTGGCTCTGGCGCAAATCATGTCCTTGCCGGATCGTCCACCGTATATTTCGGTCGAGAATGGCAGCTCGGACATGCTGCAGACTCTGTATGAAAACGGATACGACCGGTTCAAGTTCTCGAACCAGAAGTACACGCATTATCAAACAATTCCGCCCTACTCGCCGCATGGCAAGGTCTTTGACCATCAGTTCCCCGACGGGGCATCCGGCCTGTTCGGAGAGGACCTTGAAGGTGAATGGCTGTCCTATGAGGACGCAATGAAGGTTCAGAAAGGCCTGAACCTGGCTGCGCAGCATGCGCCGAACAACCTGTTTGCGGTTGTCATCGGCTGGTTTGACCTGCACGCCAAGCATTCTTCCGCCAAGTAAACACCAGCCCTGCCCATTGGGCAGTCGCTAAAACCCTTGAGATTTCGCGAGGTTGGCCTTTGCGAAATCTCCACCGTCCAGCGTCTAAACCTGAGTTGCGGCAGTCAGCTTTCTATTCGGCAGCTTCCTGAGCCGCGTCCAGCTCGGCCGCCTTTTTCTCGACCTCTTCGACGATGTGATCGATCATCTGGTCGTTGGACATCTTGTGACTGGCCTTGCCCGCCAAGTAGACCATGCCAGACCCAGCCCCACCGCCGGTAAAGCCCACATCGGTCATCAGCGCCTCACCCGGGCCGTTCACCACGCAGCCGATGATGGAAAGGCTCATCGGGGTCTTGATGTGTTCCAGCCGTTGTTCCAGTGCCTCGACCGTCTTGATCACGTCGAACCCCTGCCGCGCGCAAGACGGGCACGAGATGATGTTGACGCCGCGATGGCGCAGGCCCAGGGATTTCAGGATTTCATAGCCAACCTTGACCTCTTCGACCGGGTCGGCGGACAGGCTGACGCGGATCGTGTCGCCGATCCCCATCCACAGCAGGTTGCCCAGACCGATGGCCGATTTGATGGTGCCGGATACCAGCCCGCCAGCCTCGGTAATGCCCAAATGGATGGGCGCGTCGGTCGCCTCGGCAATGCCCTGATAGGCCGCAGCCGATAGGAACACGTCGCTGGCTTTTACGCTGATCTTGAAGTCGTGAAAGTCGTTGTCTTCCAGAATGCGGATATGTTCCAGCCCGCTTTCGACCATCGCTTCGGGGCACGGCTCGCCATATTTCTCAAGCAGGTGCTTTTCCAGAGAGCCCGCATTCACACCAATCCGGATCGAGCAATTATGGTCGCGCGCGGCATTGATCACTTCTTTGACGCGCTTTTCATCACCGATATTGCCTGGGTTGATCCGCAAACATGCGGCACCGGCCTCGGCTGCTTCGATCCCGCGTTTGTAGTGGAAATGGATGTCGGCAACGATCGGCACCGGGCTTTCACGGACGATCTCTTTCAACGCTTTCGACGATGCCTCATCCGGGACCGAGACCCGCACGATATCCGCGCCCGCCTCTGCGGCCGCCTGCACCTGCGCCACGGTCGCCGCCACGTCGGTTGTAAGCGTGTTGGTCATCGTCTGGACTGCAATAGGCGCATCACCCCCGACAGCAACGTCACCAACCATGACCTGACGGGATTTGCGGCGGTAAATATTGCGCCACGGACGAACGTGATTGAGCGACATGGGGACGGGTCCAAGACAGCCTGAGTTGCGCTTTAAATAGTCCGCCTAAAGAGGCATCGCAATGGCTAGATCACTCGGCAGGAGTTTCGTCTGCCTGCGCCTGAAGTTCGGCCACCAACTGTTTGAGCGCGCTGTTCTGGTCTGCTTCCAGATCGGCAACTGCATAGGTCTCGGCAACCGCATCCTTGGACAGGACCACACCTTTGGCGACGGTTCCCGGTGCGCCAGCGGGTCCGTAGTGCTCACCATTCATCGAGAAGAACACAGACCCCGAAGCCCCCGCACGCAACAGCGGCGGCTCTTCGGTCAGAGGCACTTCGAAGACATTGCCTTGTTCAACCGTACCCAGAGTACCTTCGAAAATCACGCTGCCATCAGCGGCGGTGACGCGCATCCAAGCCGGGTTGACCGCCACGATCTTAAGCGTTGTGTCTATCTTTTCAACCACTTGCGGCAAGGCCGGGCGTTCGACGGTGTGAACTTCGGCCACTTCAACCTTGGGCAGTTCCTGCGGTTGGAAGGCTCCAATTGTGCGCGGATCAAGCGTTGAAATCGGTGCGTCGCGGGCGACAAGAACCGGAACATCCAGGGCTTGCGGACGATACAGACGGTCCAACGCCTCGGCGCTGGGGGTATCGGCGACGGCAACCTCGGTCGGGACGGAACCCGCTGCATCCAGCGGATCGAGATCAGACAGAACCACCGGGGCTTGCTCAACCGGGCTGACCTGCACTTGCTGAATCTTGTTCAAGACCGACCAGCCACCATAACCAATGCCGCAGATCACGGCGATCAGAACCAGAGACGAGCCAATCGCCCGCGGCTCAATCTGACTTACCAGAGATTCCTTGCCCGGAACAAAGGGAGTGTTGGGTGAGGTGAAGGGATCGCGCCCCATAGGCCCCCGCGCGGCTACGCCGCCCGAAGGTTTGCGGACAACCGACGCCTCGGCCGACATGCCATGCGCAACCTCAAACCCGCTTTCCTTGCAAAACGCGGCAAAGGTATCATCCGGGTTCATCCCCAGATAACGGGCATAAGAACGCACATACCCGGCAATAAAGCCGGGTGTGTCAAACGCATCTGGATCAGCGTCTTCTATGGCAGCAATGTAGTTGGCCTTGATCCGCAATTCCCGCTGCACATCCAGAAGTGACTTGCCCATGGTTGCGCGTTCGCCGCGCATCCTGTCGCCAAGCCGTACCTCATAGTCGTCATAGCCCTTCGGCCTGACGTCGGTATCACCTTCGGAATCGCGCTGAAATCTGCGCCCAATCATCCCTGCTGCCCCATTCTGCCTGCGCGTGTTTCGCGCCAACGGCGAATCGCCCCATTAGCGATTCGTCCGCTTATTTTGTTAGCCTAAGCTTAACACGCGGCAAACAAGTTGCACACTTTGGTGTGAGGTTATCCGGCAAGTTCGGCGCGATTTAGCGCACAATGTGACCAAAGTTCGTCCATCGCTTGCACCAGACGGTTCATTTCGTCCGGTCCATGCACAGGCGAAGGGGTAAAGCGCAGGCGCTCGGTCCCGCGGGGCACAGTCGGGAAATTGATAGGCTGTACGTAGATGCCGAAATCATCCAGCAGCCGGTCGCTGAGGATTTTGGTGTGCACCGGGTTGCCCACGATCACCGGAACAATGTGGCTGCCGTGGTCGATCAGAGGCAGACCCAGACCCTTGAGCCGCAGCTTGAGAATCTTCGCCTGTGTCTGGTGCTGTTCGCGCAGTTCAGGCGCAGTCTTGAGATGCGCAACAGACGCCGCTGCCCCCGCCGCAACTGCAGGCGGCAGCGAAGTGGTAAAGATGAAGCCCGGCGCATAAGAGCGCACGGCGTCGCACATTTTCGCGCTGGCCGCGATATAGCCGCCCATCACGCCATAAGCCTTGGCCAGCGTGCCGTTGATGATGTCGATGCGATGCGCCAGATTATCACGCTCGGTTACGCCGCCACCGCGCGGGCCATACATGCCAACCGCGTGAACCTCGTCGATATAGGTCAGGGCGCCGAATTCGTCTGCCAGATCGCAAATCGCCTCGATCGGGCCAAAGTCGCCATCCATCGAGTAAACAGATTCAAACGCGATCAGCTTGGGTGCTTTGGGGTCGTCCGCCTCCAGCAGCTCGCGCAGATGTTCAACGTCATTGTGACGGAAGATGCGCTTGGCGCCACCGTTGCGGCGCACGCCTTCGATCATCGAGGCATGATTCAGCGCGTCGGAATAAATGATCAGACCGGGGAACAGTTTCGGCAGTGTGCTCAGCGTCGCGTCATTGGCAATATACGCGCTGGTGAACAGCAGCGCCGCCTCTTTGCCGTGCAGATCCGCCAGTTCGGCCTCAAGCTGCTTGTGATACACCGTGGTGCCCGAGATATTGCGTGTACCGCCCGACCCCGCACCGGCTGCGTCAACCGCATCGTGCATCGCGTTCAGAACAACCGGGTTTTGCCCCATGCCCAGATAGTCGTTGCCACACCACACGGTGATGTTTTGCTGCGACCCGTCCGGGCGCGTCCGCACCGCATGTGGGAAATGGCCATTCCGGCGTTCGATATCGATAAAGGTCCGGTAACGTCCTTCATCATGCAGCTTGGCAATCGCTGAATCGAGCTGAGCAGTATAGTCCACCGGTATCTCCTTACCTGCCCAACCAATGCCGCCATCGACCGGACATCCTGTTCTGACGCCTGCATCGGACGAATCCGAGTGAGCGCCGATGCGTTCCCTTGTGCCCATCACGTATAAACAACATTGGGATCACATATTTGATTTGCATCAAATATCCCGTCGCACTGGTTCCGACAAGTAAAGTTACGGCTATCGGACGCGAGGAAACGACGCAGGCCTGTGCCAGCGTTTCCGATATTATACCACATTCCCTTCAAAGCGCACTGGACGGCGCCGGTGGCGCTGATAGGGTTCCGGCAAATCTCAAAAGCAGGAGACCCCCATGTCGCTGGACGCTGTTCTGAACCGCATTGACGACGATCTGCAAACCTCGATCGACCGCCTGATGGAACTGCTGCGCATTCCGTCGATTTCCACTGACCCGGCCTATAACGCACAGGTGGATCAGGCCGCCGACTGGCTGGTGGCCGATCTACAAGGCATTGGCATCGCGGCCGAAAAACGAAAAACAACCGGCCACCCGATGGTTGTCGGCCATGTCGGAGAAGACAGCGACGCGCCGCATGTCCTGTTCTACGGGCATTATGACGTGCAACCAGTCGACCCGCTGGAGCTTTGGAACCGTGACCCCTTCGACCCGGCTATCGAAGACACCGACAACGGCCCGGTCATTCGCGGCCGCGGGTCTTCGGATGACAAAGGGCAGCTGATGACCTTTGTCGAAGCCTGCCGGGCGTGGAAAGCGGTAAACGGCACCCTGCCCTGCCGCATCACCTTTTTCTTCGAAGGCGAAGAGGAATCGGGCTCTCCGTCCCTCGTGCCGTTCCTGCGCGAAAACGCAGCCGAATTGAAAGCTGACCTGGCGTTGGTCTGCGACACCTCGATGGTGTCGCGCGGTGTACCGTCGATTGCCTCGCAACTGCGCGGGATGCTCAAGGACGAATTTACCGTCATCGGTCCGCGCATCGACCTGCACTCGGGTCATTATGGCGGCCCGGGCCTGAACCCTCTGCGCGAATTGTCCAAGATCGTCGCCTCGTTCTATGACGACGAAACCGGGCGCGTCGCGGTGGAAGGCTTCTATGAAGGTGTCCACGAAGTGCCCGCCGACCAGCTGCGCCAATGGGAAAACTGCGGGTTCGACGAGGCTGAGTACCTGAACTCGGTCGGCTATTCCCAGCCGCACGGCGAAAAGGGTTACTCGACACTGGAACAGCAATGGGCCCGCCCAACGCTCGAGGTCAACGGCCTGTGGGGCGGTTATAACGGCGCTGGCTCGAAAACGGTGATCCCGTCGCAGGCGCATTGCAAGATCACCTGCCGCCTGGTCGGCGACATGGACCCGGACGCGCTGCGCGACAAAATCCGCAAACATGTGGAAGAGCGCTTGTCGCCCGACGCCAAAGTCGAGTGGGACAATGACCTGGAGGGGTCCCCTGCCTCGGTCATGAACCTCGACCGCCCCGAGTTCGAAGCCGCCCGTGGCGCGCTGTCGGACGAATGGGGGCGTGAGGCCGTGTTCACTGGTATGGGCGGATCAATCCCGGTTGTGGGCTACTTCAACACCGAACTCGGACTGGATTCGATGCTGGTCGGCTTTGCCAATGACGACGACGCCATCCACTCACCGAACGAAAAATACGACGTGAAGAGCTTTCACAAGGGCATCCGGTCCTGGGCCCGCATCCTGGATGCGCTGACGAAGAAGTAGGCGGTTTGCGAGGCTCTGCCTCGCGCTCCGAGGTATTTTCGGCCAGATGAAGCGCGGATCACCTGCTTCATCTGGCTAATAGTATCTTGGGGCAGTCGCCCAAAGAACGGCGGGGGCAGAGCCCCCCAACCGCGCTCATCACATGTGAATGACCTTGCCGTAAGCGTCCAGAACGCTTTCGTGCATCATTTCCGACAGAGTCGGGTGCGGGAAGACCGTGTTCATCAGGTCTTCTTCGGTGGTCTCCAGCTGACGCCCAACCACATAGCCCTGAATCAATTCAGTCACTTCGGCGCCAATCATGTGGGCACCCAACAGTTCGCCCGTCTTGGCGTCAAACACTGTCTTGATCAGACCTTCGGGCTCACCCAGAGCAATAGCTTTACCGTTACCGATGAAGGGGAAGCGGCCCACTTTGATGTCATAACCCAGCTCTTTGGCTTTCGCTTCTGAGTATCCGACCGAGGCCACCTGCGGCTGGCAATAGGTGCAGCCTGCGATACTTTCGGGTTTCACCGGATGCGCGTGCTTGCCTGCAATCAGTTCGGCGACCATGACGCCTTCATGGCTCGCTTTGTGGGCCAGCCACGGCGCACCGGCGATGTCGCCAATCGCATAAAGACCTTCAACTCCGGTCCGGCAGAACTCATCGGTGACCACATGGGTGCGGTCGATCTTTACGCCCAGAGCTTCAAGCCCCAGGTTCTCGACATTACCCACAATGCCAACGGCCGAGATGACGGTGTCAAAGTCGTGTTTCTCGACCTTGCCTTTGACCTCAATATGCGCAGTGACTTTGCCCTTGGCACGGTCCAGTTGCTTGACCATCGCCTTTTCCATGATGGTCATGCCCTGTTTGGTGAACGCCTTCTTGGCCAAACCGCTGATTTCGGCGTCTTCGACCGGCAGAACGCGGTCCATGACCTCGACCACGGTCGTATCGGCGCCCAGCGTGTTGTAGAAGCTGGCGAATTCGATGCCGATCGCGCCCGAGCCGATGACCAGCAGCTTCTTGGGCATCCGCGGCGGTTGCAGCGCGTGCTTGTAGGTCCAAACCAGATCACCATCGGCCTCGAGACCCGGCAGTTCGCGCGCCCGCGCGCCGGTGGCCAGAACGATGTTCTTGGCCGTTAGTTCCTCGGTGCCCTTGTCGGTTTTGACCGAGACCTTGCCCTTGGCAGGGATCGTGGCCTCGCCCATCACCACGGTCACTTTGTTTTTCTTCAGCAGATGGCCGATACCACCCGACAGCTGCGCCGCCACACCACGCGAGCGCTTGACCACAGCATCCAGATCATAGCCGATCTTGTCCGCTTTCAGACCGAAATCCTTGGCGCGCTCCATCAGGTGGAAAACTTCGGAGGACCGCAGCAATGCCTTGGTCGGGATACAGCCCCAGTTCAGGCAGATACCGCCCAGATGCTCCCGCTCAACCACGGCTGTTTTCAGGCCCAGCTGCGCTGCGCGGATAGCCGCCACATAGCCGCCCGGACCGGCGCCGATTACGATCAGATCAAAAGATTGTGCAGCCATGTTTTCCTCTCGGCACAGGTCGAATGAAAATTAGTTTACCATTAAACTAAATCCAGCAACGCATCAACACACCTCTCCCGCGACAAAAGCGACGCAGGGTCAACGGCACCAGTTTCTACGGAATTCAGCCTATACCGGGCACGTCTCAATGGCTAGAACATAGGGGTCGGGCCCGCCCGCTCACTCCTTAACCCAAGTCATTAGAAAGGGTTACCATGGCCAAAACACTTAAGGATCTACTGCTTGCTATGCTTAACGCCACTCTTATTCTGGTGGCACTCTGTTTGTTTCTGGGGTGGAAGCTGGCATCGACAGTCGAAGGCGTCACCACGGTTTTTGAGGAAAAACTTCAGATCGTCGCGCCTCTCAAGGACGAAATTCGCGGTGTTCGGGGCGAGCTTGCCGCCCTGCGTAGCGACCTGACCAACCTGCAAACAGATGGCTCCGTGACAGATATCGCCGAGAAAGTTCGGATTTCCACGGCGTTGGTCACCTTGGATAATCTGGAAGCGCGGATGCAGGACTCGCAGGCCCGCATCGCGGAAATCACCGAGTCACCGGAAACTCTGGTCAACACCGCAATAGAAAAATCGGCCGACGTGATTGCCGACCGAATTATTGCTGTTCGGGGATGTGTGCCGTCGTCCTAGCCGGCGGCTTGCAGTTCCCGCACCGTCGCACCGTACCCGCCCATGTCGACATAGGCCGCTTCGTGCGCGGTCATCGGGCGCTCAAGCGCCTCGTTGCGATAAGGGAACCGTCCGAATTTGCGGATAACTTCGCGATGGGCCCTTGCGTGCAACAGGTTGCTTGGATCGCTGTGCGCCATGTTCTGACACATCAGACGGACACAGCGCTCCTGATCGCAAAGGTTTTCCGAGTGCATCATTGGCAGGTAAAAGAACTGCCGCGCCGGTTCGTCGATCTTGAGGTCCCACCCCTTGTCCACCGCGCATTTGGCGGCTGACAGGGCCGCGCGGTCCGACGAGAACGCCTTGGCGCTGCCGCGGAACATGTTTCGCGGAAACTGATCCATCAGAATGATGTAAGCCAGTGCCCCGCTGGGATAGGTCAGCCAAAGAGAAAACCTGCCTTCATTCGCGGCTTCCCAGGTGGTCAAAAACCGTTCGCGAATTTTAGCATCCAAGGCGTCGTCTTGCAGATACCACCCCTCGGGGCCGACCTCATCCAACCAAAAACTCAATACGTCTTCAGGCCCTACCATTGCCCTTACTCCGTCGTGTTGCCCTCCCCAGGGACGTAAGGTCATTTAAGGACGTTTTACAGATTTGTTACAGTAAAAAATTGCAACACTTGCGTCATAATCTTGTGTCTTAGGCAACATCTTGCGTTTCCTGCTCGGCTTCGGCGGCTTCGATGGCCACTTCTTGGGCTACCTCAAGCGCGACCGGAGAGGCCGTCGGATAGAACGGCGACATCGTTCCGGTCTCATCAACCGGGATCGCGGCACGCTGTGTCGTACGGTACAGCGCATAGGCCGCCATGATGACCAGCAAGCTGGCGATAAACAGGAAGAACCCCGAAGGACCAAAGACGGCATCCCCCATCAGCCAACCGGTGATCAGCGGGCCCGCAATGGCGCCAAGTCCGTTGATGAACAACAAACCACCCGAGGCGGCGGCCATGTCTTCGTGGTTGAGAAAGTCGTTTGCGTGGGCGATCAGCAGCGAATAGAGCGGGTTCGACATGCCGCCGATTACAAAGGCCGCACCCAGCAGGATCGGGAACGTGACCCCAAATACCATACCCGCAAACGCCGCGCAGGCCCCCACACCCGCAACCAGCATGATCAGAAAACGGCGATCCATGCGATCCGACATCCAACCCAACGGATACTGTAGCACCAACGCGCCGATATAGAAGGAAGCAATAAAGGTCGAAATCTCGACCAGGGTCAGCCCCGATCGGGCACCGTAAACAGATGCCATGCCGAACTGGGCCGAAAACACTCCACCCAGAAGGAACATACCGACACAGCCCAGCGGAGAGCTGTTGAACAACTCTCGCAGCGTCATCGGCTTGGTCGTGTCGAACGCCGGGGTTGGTGAAATCGACAGAAGGATTGGGGCAAAAGAGACCGAAACCAAAATGGACGCGATGACAAAAGTGTCAAACCCGGCCGGGTCACTCAATACCACCAACCCCTGCGCACTGATGATGCCCGTCATCTGAAAAATCATATAAAGCGACAGCGCCTGACCGCGGTTTTCGTTGCTGGCAGCATTGTTCAGCCAGCTTTCGGCGGTGACATACACGCCGGAAAAGCAGAACCCGATGACGAAACGGCCCAGCACCCAGACAATCGGGTTTGTCATCAGCGGGTAAAGGATCATGACCGCCGAGATGAACGAGGCCAGCGCCGCGAACACCCGCACATGCCCGACCCGCCGGATCATCTCGGGCGCAAGGCGTGACCCGCCCAGAAAGCCCATGAAGTAGGCCGACATCACAAAGGACATCTCAAGCGTCGAAAAGCCCTCGATCTCGCCCCGGACACCCAGGATCGTGCCCTGCAGGCCATTGCCGACCATCAGAAGCCCCATACCAAGAAGAAGCGCCCACGCGCTGGAAAGGACCTGAAGCATTGGGGTCTCCGTACTATTTGCCGACCGGACTTAAGGATTCGTTTTGATATGAAAAACGGCTCAGAACCCGCTTGTCTACGACATTGCGGGAGCGCGATCCCGACATCGCGCCGTTTACGGGATCAAAAGCGACGCGTCCCCGTATGAGAAGAACCGATATTTCCGTTCAATCGCATGAGCATAGACATCCCGCATACGGTCCTGCCCCATCAACGCAGAAACCAGCATCAACAATGTCGATTTTGGCAGGTGGAAATTGGTCATCAGCGCGTCGGTGACGTGGAACTGGAAGCCGGGATAGATGAAAATGTCGGTATCACCCTCCCACGGCTCGATCTGACCCGAGCGCGCCGCGCTTTCGATCAGCCGCAACGCGGTGGTGCCAACCGGAATGACCCGACCGCCAGCCGCTTTGGTAGCGCGGATTTTCTCGACCGCAGTCGCGCTGACCTTACCCCATTCGGCATGCATCTTGTGCGTGGTCACGTCCTCGACCTTGACCGGCAGGAAGGTGCCCGCGCCCACATGCAGGGTCACATGGCTAAACGTGACACCACGGGCCTTAAGGGCCTGCATCAGCGCCTGATCGAAATGCAACGAGGCCGTGGGGGCCGCGACCGCGCCCGAATTGCGCGCCCAGATCGTCTGGTAATCGGTCTTGTCCTGCTCATCCGCCGGTCGTTTGGCGGCGATATAGGGCGGCAGCGGCATCGCGCCGGCCTGCTCCAGCGCGGCATCGAAATCCTCGCCCGTCCGGTTGAAGCGTAGATAGGCCTGTCCGTCCTCGACCCGGTCCAGCGTGGCGCTGAGGTCGTCGGAGAACTGGATCTCTTCACCCAGCTTAACCTTCTTCAGCGGTTTGATCAGCGCCGCCCATGTGGCATCGGCCTGCGGGTCCAACAAGGTGGCCTCGATCGCCGCGGATACCGGCCCCTGCGCGCTGTCGCGGTGGCGGCGGCCATTCAGGCGTGCGGGGATCACGCGGGTATCGTTCAACACCAGCCGGTCGCCGGGTCGCAGCCAATCGGGCAGGTCGAACACATGCGCATCCGTCACCGCATCGCCACTGGCCACCAGCAAACGCGCCGAGGACCGCGGGTTGGCGGGCCGCGTGGCAATCAGGTCTTCGGGCAGATGGAAATCAAAATCGCTGAGTTTCATGGCCGCGCCATACAGCGCTCGACTTGCCAGTTCAACGGTCTGATGCGGGTGCTCCGAAAGTTCGCTTCGGTTCATCTGGTTTGACCGGCAGCGCATTGGGCCCGTCAGTGACTTTGGGTGCCGGCGGCCTCAGCAGGTTGCGCAGGAACAGCGGTGCCAATCCGGATAGAGGGTTGACCGACACTTTCGGTTGTCGCAGCGGCCCGGTCAGAGTATAGTTGAATCCAATGATGCCCTCGCCCTTCTTGGTAAAGACACTTCCAATCGCATTGACCAGATAGATCGGAGAGATTGCGCCGCGCAGGTTCAGCAATCCGTTAACCGTGTCGATGGTGCCGTCAAAAGACAGGCCCATCGAAGGCCCGACCGCACTACCGCTGAGAACTTTGACCTGCGTTGGCGTGATACGCATCCGGCTATCGATGGTTCCGAAAAAGATGCCCTGCCCGGCCATTTCATCCAGCAGACCCACAAGGCTGATGGCATTCAGCAGCGCGGCCATCGCCGGTGCGTCCTTGATGCGCGTGTCCGTGATTTTCAGGTTTACATCGTAGTTACCGGGGCCCGCGACCGGTTCCAGTTGCAGGTTCATCGATCCGCCGCGCGCCTGCGTGATCATTCCGGCAGATCGCAGAACCGCACCCGCATCACCCGAGGTCAGCGTTACCGCACTGCGGCCTGCGCGCGGCGAGACCTGCCCGCGCACCGCGGCACCGCCGTTCACCTTGGCGGTGAAGGCACCGTTAACGCCTCTGGTGGTCTGAAACGCGCCTTTGAACCCGGTCAGGGCAATGGTCTCGGTGACTTGCAGGCGATCCAGCGTCACATCCAGACGCGGACCGGGCCCGGACGCTCCGCCACCGCTACTACCGAAATTCGCGCGCCCAAGGTTCATTACGCCGCCCAACACACGGATATCCGGCACAGAACCGCCGCTATTGACCAGTTCGGCTGGCACCGCCAACCAATTGCCCAGATCGAACGAGCTGAACCGAACCCGGTCAAAATCCCCGTTGCGGAACGAGATCGAGGCAGTGGTACGCAACCCGGCAGCGTCCAGCTTAAGCTCATCCACACGCAGGTTGCTGCCCAGCGTCGCCGCGACGGTCATCGAGCCGGTCGAGCCCGCCCCCTTGCGCCAGCCCAGTTCGGGAATGGACAGAGCGACACCCGCCAGGTTGGATGACGCCGTCAGTTTCGGCGGTGTACCGGCACCGATGCCCAACGTGATATCGGCTGTGCCCTGTCCGGTCAGCATCCCCTGCGGCAGACCGGCCTTCAACTCGGTCATCAGGCGGGGGGACAGTTCGATCTGCCCAGTCAGTTCGCTGCGCTGTGGTTCGGTGCCTCCGATGGGCTGACGCCAGGTGGCCCGTAACGGAACATCGCCAAACAGCCCGTTGCCCGAAACCTCAACCCCGGTCTGGTCACCCTGAAGGTCAAGCCGGGCGGCGCTGACCGAAAATCCAGGCACCAACCTGTCGCTTTTCACGTCGTCAATCTCGCCCAGAAAGTGGAACTCGGTCTCTTCGAACTTCAGGCCTTTCTTCATCGGCAAAGACAGAGTGCCGGCCAGGCTCACCTCACCCGCCGCCAGATCGACAGGCAGGTTCGCCTTGGTCAGCAGCTCAAGCGGTGGCCGATCCAGCAGCGACATTGCCGCCGTAACACTGCCTTTGGCGGTGATCCGGGTGATCGACGGAGACACTCCTTTGATACTCGTGTCAGGGATAATGAACGAGGTGCCGGTGGCATCAATGGAACCACCCTGATCCGCAATAACGACCCCGGATTCTGCCGTAGCCGTGAACCGGTTGTTGATCAGACTGGCCTGCCCCTGCGCATTAACAAGCGGCGGCAAGGTCTTGGCAAATCGTATCTTTGCCTTATCGAACCCGAAATCCAGATAGATATCCGGCTTGTTTCCGGGCAGCAGCCGCAAGGCAAAATCAACGTCCGAGAACTGCCCCTCATAGAGGTTGTCCGCCACCCATATCCGCGGCTTCGGCGCCAGACGGTCTGGCCAGTAGTCCAGCAACTGATCCGCATTCATGTGGTCCAGATGCGCATCCACCTGCACCGCCCAGCCTTCCGGTTCGCCGGTCAACTTGCCCGAGCCCAGCAGTTGATAATTGGCGTCCTGGACCATGATCTGTCCCAGTCGCAACTCGAACGGGGCCAATTTCATCTGCATGTCCAGCTCGGCCCGCGCTAATTTCAACGATTCAGGGAACAGGTTGGCCGGGTTGATGTTGATGCTGCTGAAGCTCAGCTGCGAGGTCAGGCTTTCCAGCGCACCGTTTTCGATTCCGTTCAAAAAGGCCTTACCCTCACCCTGAAACGCTCCCCAGGCCGAGACCACCGACACTTCGTTGAAATCCAATTCCTGACGGCTGGGGGTGTAGGTGAAATAGGTGCTGGCGGATTCAAACGGGATCGGGCGCGTTTCCTGTGTCGGCTGCACCGCACCCGCCCCGAGGTTCAATGTTGCAAATACTGGCCCCAGCGCCGAGTTGCTGTCGACACTACCGCGTAAAGCACCCGAGATTGGCGCCTTTAGTACTTGCAGCCAGGACAGTGCAAGGGTCTGCCCGGCAAGGTCCTCGGCGGGCAGATCCGTGATCGCGACGCCGAACCGTGCCTCAGGCGTGCCCAGAACGCTGGTATAGTTCGCCTCAATCGAGCTGGCATAGTCGCGCCCGGTCAGAACCGAGAATCCGGTGGCCAGATGCATTTCGTCCCCGCTGCGGGTGGCCGTGATGTGGCCGCCGTCAAATACCCAGGCGCGGCCCAATCGCAGATCCTTGTAATCAAGCGTCAGGGAGTCCAATTCGACCGAACGCAGCCCCGACAGGATCGGTGAAAGGAACACATCATCCGATTGCTCGATCAGTTGCGCCAGATCCGGTGCCTCCTGCACCGGGGCACTTCCCGACCCGACGGTCAGCGATAAGGCACCGTCCAGCCCCCGGGTCAAATCGAATTGCGCCCCCCGTACGCTGATACGGCGCGGGCGAATCTGCCCACGCAGCAAACCGCGCATGGACAGGCGGGTGCGCAAATCCGAAACCCGCGCAATCTGCTGCCCGGCGGCATCGCTGATGGTAACATCCGTCAATTTCAGACGAGGCCGCCAGTCTTCGTTGACGATGAAGCTGGCATCACCAAAGCTGAATTTCAGCCCGCCCAGGCTTTGCTCCAGCCTTTGTTCGACCTTGTGGCGCACCCATTCTGGCGCGTGCAGGTTCTGACCGAATAGAAAAAACCAGCCCGCAAACACCAGCAAGCCAATCGACAGGCACGTCCAGATGGAAAAATGCGCGGCAATACGACGCTTCGAGCGGCGCCGCCGGGGTTTCCCGGGCTGCGTCGCACTTTTGTCTTCGTGCTGCACCAATTTTTTATCCACGCCTTCCAACCCGCTTGCGCCGCCCTATGATCTCGGGCAGCCCTTAAAAAACTTTAGCGGAGTTTCCAATGCCCGACGTTTCAGACATCGCCCCTGATTTCACTTTGCCCCGCGACGGAGGCGGCGAGGTCACCTTGTCGGCCCTACGCGGTGGCACAGTGGTTCTGTTCTTCTATCCTCGTGATGATACGCCGGGCTGCACCAAGGAATCCATCGGTTTCTCGGAACAACTTCAAGCCTTTGCCGATGCCGGTGCTCAAGTTTTCGGCATCTCGCGCGATAGCGTCGCCAAGCACGACAAGTTTGTTGCCAAGCACAGCCTGACCACGCCGCTTTTGTCGGATGAAGGCTCCTCGGTCTGCGAGGATTACGGCGTGTGGGTTGAAAAGAACATGTACGGGCGCAAGTCGATGGGGATCGAACGTTCGACCTTTATCATCGACGCCGAGGGCAAGATCGCCCGCGTCTGGCGCAAGGTCAAAGTGCCCGGTCACGTGGACGAGGTGCTGGAGGCCGTGCGCGCCCTGTGACCCCTCTCGACCACGGTCGCCATCCGGTCTAAGACCCGCGCACCTGACCAAGCGGAGATACCCGGTGTCGAAAACACTGACCCAGATGGCGACCGAAGTTCTGACCACGGCGGACGGGCGGGAAAAGACCGCCCTGTCCAAACGCCATGCGTCGGCGTGGTTCGCATCCCGCAAAGGGGAAGCGCCCGCGATGGAGATCGGCACCGCGTCGCCCCCGTTGCAACCGGCGCGACCGGATCGGCCCGAATTGCTGTCTCCACGCGAGGTTCCGAAACGCAAACCTGGAACCGAGGCGGGGCGCATCGCCCTGCTGCATGCGGTCGCGCATATCGAGTTGAACGCGGTTGACCTGCATTGGGACATCATCGCTCGCTTTGGTCACATACCGATGCCCATCGGCTTTTACGATGACTGGGTCAAATGCGCCGAGGAGGAGTCGCGCCATTTCGAGATGGTCTGTGATTGTCTGGAAAGCATGGGCAGCCACTACGGCGCCCTGCCCGCCCATGCTGGCATGTGGCGCGCCGCCGAAGATACGGCCGAGGATCTGATGGGGCGCCTGGCCGTGGTTCCCATGGTGCTCGAGGCACGCGGTCTGGACGTCACCCCCGGCATGATCGACATCTTCCGCAAGGCCAAGGACGAAAAGGCAATCGCGGCGCTCGAGGTCATCTATGCCGAAGAGGTCGGCCATGTGGCCTATGGCTCGAAATGGTTCCATTTCCTGTGTGGGCGCGAAAATGCCGACCCCAAGGATGTGTTTCACCAACTGGTGCGGCGCTACTTCCACGGGGTGTTGAAGCCTCCGTTCAACGAGGAAAAACGCGCCGAGGCCGGGCTGCCGCCCGACTTCTACTGGCCGCTGACGGAAGACCTGCCGCCGCCCGGATCCGCGCATTAAACGCGCTCAACTTGACGTTATCGGCAATTTCCCGCCGAGAATTGGCGGGAATATGGGGCATTCTTGTGTGAACTGGTTAACAAACTTGCCCAAAGCACGCGCCCGCTCTATGCAATGCGCCCAAGGGACGGACATCACTCACAACCGGTCCCGATCTTGGGGATGAGAGGTGAAGACGCGTGCGAACACGTCTGGCAATCAAACTACACTCACTGCTCGAGCGGCATTTCCCGGAACGCCGGGTTTTCCTGAAATCTGACAACGACACGCGGTTCATCCGGCTCAGTTCGGAAACGCAGGTCGCGGCTGTCGCCGGTGTTGCGGTGATCGTCGGCTGGACGGCCGTTGCCACGGCGATTCTGCTGATGGACAGCATCGGGTCGGGCAACTTCCGCGAACAGGCCAAACGGGATCAGGCAACCTATCAGGAACGTCTGAACATCCTGTCCACCGAACGCGACGCCCGCGCTCAAGAGGCTCTGGCCGCACAGGACCGGTTCAACGCGGCGCTGAAACAGATTTCCGCGATGCAGTCGGAACTGCTGGCCTCGGAAAACCGCCGTCGCGAGCTTGAGACCGGGATCGAGGTGATCCAGACCACCCTGCGCGCCACTATGAAACAGCGCGAAGAGGCCCGTACCGAACTGGCCGACGTACAGGTCGAGGCCGGTGACGGCGACATGTACGTGACCGCTCTGGCCTCGCCAGAACAGATGAACTTTATGACCGAGGCGCTGGCCCGCACCGCGCAGGAGCGCGACCAGATTGCGGCAGATGCCAAGGACGCACTGGACCAGCGCGACGAGCTTGAGCTGGAAATCCAGCTGATGCAGGAACGCAGCGACGAGATCTTCCGCCAGTTGGAAGAGGCGATGGTGATCTCAGTCGAGCCACTGGACAAGATGTTCCGCCAGGCCGGTATGCCCACCGACCGTATTATTGAAGAGGTCCGCCGCGGTTACAGCGGTATGGGCGGACCCCTGACCCCCATCTCATTCAGCACGCGCGGCGAGGACCTGACCCCCGACGAGATCCGCGCAAATGTTTTGCTGCAGCAGATGGATCAGCTGAACCTGTACCGCCTTGCCGCCGAAAAAGCGCCGTTCGCCAATCCGGTGAATTCCGTGGTGCGGTTTACCAGTGGTTTCGGCACGCGCCGGGACCCGAAAACCGGCGGGCGGCGCATGCATAACGGCGTCGATTTTGCTGGTGCTCAGGGCACGGATATCTTCGCCACCGCAGATGGCGTAGTCACCCATGCAGGCTGGCAATCCGGTTTCGGGCGGCTGGTTAAGATCCGCCACGCCTTTGGAATTGAGACACTTTACGCCCATAACACCAAGATCCGCGTCAAGGTTGGTCAAAGGGTCTCGCGCGGGGATCATATTGCTGATATGGGTAGCACCGGACGGTCTACCGGCACGCATTTACACTATGAAGTCCGCGTAAACGGAAAACCTGTAAACCCAATGACTTACATCAAGGCTGCGAGAAATGTTTTCTAAGAGCAAAATCAACGAACCCGCATCCAACGCTCCTGAGACGGCAAAGCCTGCCGCTCCGGCGACCCCTGCGGCCCCTGCACCGGCAGAAAACAAGGCCAGCACTGCGCCCAAGCCCAAGCCTCCGGCATCGGTTCTGTCCTCGGATCTGCACATCACGGGTAACCTGAAGACCACCGGCGACATTCAGGTCGAAGGTACGGTCGAAGGCGACATCCGCGCGCATCTGCTGACCATTGGCGAAACCGCCACCATCAAAGGCGAAGTCACCGCCGATGACGTCGTAATCAACGGCCGCATCGTGGGCCGCGTGCGCGGTCTGAAAGTGCGCCTGACCTCGACCGCGCGTGTCGAAGGCGACATCATCCACAAGACCATCGCCATCGAAAGCGGCGCGCATTTCGAAGGTTCGGTGCAGCGTCAGGACGATCCGCTGAACCCGGGCCGCAGCGCCAAGGCCGGCGCCAACCCGGCGGCAGAGGTCAAGCAGTAACGCTGACCTGGTATCCGAATACATAAACGCCGCGGGTCACCCTGCGGCGTTTTTCTTTTGCTCTTGCCGATGAGGCCGGTCGGTATAGGGTTCTGACATGCTGGTCTTTTTCTCAATCCTCCTGCTGATCGCGGGCTTTTTTCTGTACCGCCACTGGTCCAAGTCGCAGGCGCGGCAAGAGTTGCTGGCCACCCCTCTGACCGACCACCAACGCAATGTCATCGAACAGCAGGTGCCACTGACCCGCCGCCTGCCCCCTGATCTGCGGGCCAAACTGGACGGCAAGGTGAACCTGTTTCTGAACCAGGTACAATTCTACGGCTGCGACGGGCTGGAGGTCACCGAAGAAATGGAGCTTGCCATCGCCGCGCAGGCCAGTCTGCTGCTGGTGAATAGTGACCTCTGGTATGATCACCTGACAACGATCCTGATCTATCCCAATGCCTTCAAGTCGCGCCAACGCAGGCAGGAGGGCTATGTCTTCAGCGAGAAGGAAATCGTGCGTACCGGGGAAAGCTGGGATCGTGGGCCGGTGATCCTGTCGTGGCGACACAGCAAGGCAGGGGCGATGAATGACCGGGACGGTCAGAACGTCGTGCTGCACGAGTTTGCGCATCAGGTCGACGACCTGTCAGGCGGTACCAACGGCGTTCCGATCCTCAGCGACGGGCAGAGCTTTGCCGAATGGGAACGCGTCTTTCTGACCGCCTATGACGCCCATGTGCGCGCTGTGGAACACGGTCAGCACACAGTCATTGACCCCTATGGAGCGACCGGCCACGAAGAGTTCTTTGCCGTCTCAGTCGAGGTTTTCTTTGAACAGCCACGGCAACTGAAAGCCGCCGTTCCCGACGTGTACGAACAGTTGTCGAAACTGTTTCGGCTGGACCCGGCCAGTTGGGGGTAACCCCCAGTCAAAACCGACGATTCATTTCTGAACAGGGCTTTTGAAATTTCCCCGTTTCCCACCGTTTCACAAAACGTGATTTTTGAATTAACCTTAAATCAGTGTTTTCAGGAGGGATTTTCATGTCATCAAAACTCATGGCCGAGTTTTTCGGCACGTTCTGGCTGGTGTTGGGTGGCTGCGGCAGCGCTGTATTGGCGGCAGGCGTTGCAGATGTTGGCATCGGCTGGCTGGGTGTTTCCTTTGCCTTCGGCCTGACGGTTCTGACCATGGCTTATGCGGTCGGCCATATTTCGGGCGGTCATTTCAACCCGGCGGTCAGCCTTGGCCTGATGATGGGCGGCAGGTTCCCGGCAAAGGAGCTGATCCCCTATTGGATCGCGCAGGTGATCGGCGCAATTGCCGCCGCAGCCGTCCTGTATCTGATCGTCAGCGGCGCGCCGGGGTTCGAAGGTGTCGGCGGGTTTGCCTCGAACGGGTACGGCGAAGCGTCACCCGAGGGCTATTCGATGATGTCCGCATTGGTGATCGAGATCGTGATGACCGCCTTTTTCATCATCGTCATCCTTGGTGCAACGTCCAACTTTGCGCCCGACGGGTTCGCCCCGATCGCCATTGGCCTGTGCCTGACGCTAATCCACCTAATCTCGATTCCGGTGACTAACACGTCGGTCAACCCGGCGCGGTCGACTGGCGTAGCGCTGTTTGCTGATGCGCCGGCCCTGTCGCAGCTTTGGCTGTTCTGGGTCGCCCCGCTGATCGGTGCCGCTATCGGAGCTCTGATCTGGCAGGCGATGGGCGACGACTGAGCGTGAAAAAGCCCCGAAGCGGAATGCGTCGGGGCTTTTTGTATTATTCGGTGACGGTGACTTTTTTCATCACGTCCGGTTGACCGATAACGGCGCCGTTCGGGCCGTCACCGCGCTTGATCGCATCAACCACATCCATGCCGTCGGTCACCTGACCAACAACCGTGTACTGGCCGTTCAGGAACGGGCCCGGTTCAAACATGATGAAGAACTGCGAGTTCGCGCTGTCCGGGTCCTGCGCCCGCGCCATACCGACAACGCCACGGTCATAATTGTAATCCGAGAACTCGGCAGGCAGGTTAGGACGATCAGACCCACCGGTACCAGCGCGGCGCATGTCACCACCGATCCGGCCATATTCAACGTCGCCGGTCTGTGCCATGAACCCGTCGATCACGCGGTGGAACACCACGCCGTCATACTTACCCTCAGCGGCCAGAGCGCTGATCTGCTCGACATGCTTGGGGGCGAGGTCCTCGAACAGGTCGACGGTGACGGTGCCATTGGCGCCCTCGCCTTCGATCTCGATCTGAAGCCCGGTGGCCAGCGCAGGGCTGGCCAGCAAGGCAAAGGCTGCGGCCAGCTTATACATCTGCCGCCACCTTGACACTGATCATGCGATCCGGGTTCGCAGGCGGCTCGCCACGAACGATGGTGTCCACATGCTCCATGCCGTCGATGACGCGGCCATAAACGGTGTATTGGCCGTTCAGGAAGTGGTTGTCCTTGAAGTTGATGAAGAATTGCGAGTTGGCCGAGTTCGGGTTCTGCGAACGTGCCGCACCCAGGGTGCCCCGGTCATGCGGCAGCTTGGAAAACTCAGCTGGAACGTTCGGCAGCGACGAGCCACCGGTGCCCGCCATACGCAGGTTGAACCCGTCTTCCATGTCGCCATGCTGTACGTCGCCGGTCTGCGCCATGAACCCGTCGATCACACGGTGGAAGGCCACGTTGTCATACTCACCACCACGCGCCAGTTCTTTCATCCGGGCGCTGTGCTGAGGCGCTACGTCTGGCAGCAGTTCGATAACGACATTGCCGTCTTTCAGCTCGATGATGATGGTGTTTTCGGGATCCTTGATCTCGGCCATGAGGCCCTCCTGTCGTTTAACTTGCGCAAATACCTATGATGCGAGCGCGCGAATGCCAAGTGACGCATTGACCTGAGGGCAAAATGCAGGAAAAGAACCGCCTAAATCTGTTTCACATTTCCGAGGATTGCACGATGGGCTGGAAAACTCTCGACGACATGGACCTGAACGGCAAACGCGTGCTGGTGCGCGTCGATATCAACGTTCCGGTGGTGGATGGGGTCGTGACTGACGCAACCCGCATTCAGCGCATCGTGCCGACGGTCCGTGATATTCTGGCCGCGGGTGGCAAGCCCATCCTGCTGGCGCATTTCGGACGTCCGGGTGGTGAACGTCGCGAAAACCTGTCGCTCAAGCAACTTGCCCCCACGCTGGAAGACGCCTTTGGCTCCACGGTCCTGTTCGCCGCCGATTGCGTCGGCACAGAGGCTGAGCTGGCCGCCGAGGCCCTTCAACCCGGTCAGGTTCTGCTGCTTGAAAACACCCGTTTCCACGCGGCCGAAACCAAGAACGACGCTGATCTGGCCGCAGGCATGGCCAAACTGGGCGAGGTTTATTGCAACGACGCGTTCTCGGCCGCTCACCGTGCCCACAGCTCGACCGAGGCCATCGCCCGCCTGCTTCCCTCATGCGCCGGTCGCCTTATGCAGGCCGAGCTTGAGGCGCTGGAGGGTGCCTTGGGCGCGCCCAAGCGCCCTGTGACTGCGGTGGTTGGTGGCGCGAAGGTATCGACCAAGCTGGAACTGCTGGGTAACCTGATCGCCAAGGTGGACTATCTGGTGATTGGCGGCGGCATGGCGAACACTTTCCTTGTCGCTCAGGGCCTGAACGTGGGCAAATCGCTGGCAGAAACCGCAATGAAAGACACTGCAGCTGAAATTCTGGCAAAAGCCGAAAGCACGGGCTGCACCATCGTTCTACCCACCGACATCGTTGTTTCGGACAAGTTCGAAGCCAACGCCCCGCATCAGGTCCTGCCCGCCGACCAATGCACCGAGGGCGGCATGATCCTGGACGCCGGTCCCGAATGCGTTGCGGCCATCACCGAGATCTTCGCCAAAAGCCAGACCCTGATCTGGAACGGCCCGCTGGGCGCGTTCGAGATCGAACCCTTTGACGCCGCCACCAATGCCGCCGCGCTGAAGGCCGCCGCGCTGACCCGCTCGGGTCAGTTGGTATCGGTCGCGGGTGGTGGCGACACGGTTGCTGCACTGAACGCTTCAGGAGCGGCCAAGGACTTTTCGTACATCTCCACCGCCGGTGGCGCGTTCCTGGAATGGATGGAAGGTAAGACCCTGCCCGGCGTTGCTGCGCTGGAAGGCTAGACCGCGCAATTTGGTCGCGTGTCGGAACTCGTGGTAAACTCTCCTCTTTAAGGTGGAGATTTTGCCATGAGAGTTTTTGCCTGCCTGATCATTGCCCTGTTTCCCCTGCCCGCCATTGCCCAATCCAGTTGCAGCGGGCAGACCCAGTTAGATGCGAATTTCTGCGCCAAGGAGAAATGGGAAATCGCCGACCGTGAGCTCAACCGGCTTTGGAAAGAGATCAAACCGGTAGCGGACGCACGGGGAGACGGGCAAACCCTGCTGAACGAACAGCGCGCGTGGCTGAAAAGCCGCGATGCCACTTGTGAACCCGAGTTGAAAAGCGATGGTAGCGCAGCGCCGATGTTCTACTGGGCCTGCATGGAAGAGCAGACCCTGACCCGCAATCGAGCGCTGGACGCATGGCGCTGAGAACGCGCGTCCAACAATTTTAGAAAATTGCGAATCAGGGGATTCACAACCCGAATCGCCTGTGACATAGTGCGATCAGATGCTCGCAAAGGGCACGTTATTGAGGCAGTTCATACGGCGGTAAACAGAGTGTCCCGTTCCCATCGGCCCGGTTTGGGCGCAGTCGTTTTCTTCATGGTGGCATTTATGCTGGGTGTCTATTTCACCTTTGCCGCCGTGCAAGGCGACTACGGCCTGTTCAGACGGGTCGAGATTGCGGCGGAACGGGACGCCCTGTCGCGCGATTTGGCCAAGCTCGAGGCTGAGATCGCCGAGATGGAAAACCTGACCCGTCGCTTGTCGGACACCTATCTGGATCTCGACCTGCTGGATCAACAGACGCGTTCGGTTCTGGGCATGATCCGTTCGGACGAGATTGTAATTCGATAGAATAATCGGTTTTGACGCCAGGCGGATTCGGCCGCCTTAATGCGCTCTTTCGTGTTGATGTCGGCAATCCCGTCTCTTTAAGGTACGGTGAACCACACCGACACGCACCACCGCCATTGAGAACAATCAGCAAATGATACTCGACCAAAACACTGCCGACTTTCTATGGCGCACCCACAAAATCCGTTTTTTCCCAAAGCTTCGAACCCCTCTTCGAATTCGTGGAGGAGACGCCCGGTTCGAACCTTTCAGCCAACACCCGCTTGCAAAGTTCATGCCCCTTGGCGCGTACAGCTACAGCCTGAGTTACCTGGACCATATAGAGTCCACAGGGCGGTATTGCTCGATCGGTAAGAATGTTCAGATCATGGGGGATGCTCACCCGACGGATTGGATTTCTTCCAGCCCGGCGTTCTATCGCGCGCGCCGGGCAAGGCAGTATGAAAGCAATCGCACAATCTACCCTGATTTTTCGTCCATTGGCGAAAAGATTGTCATCGACCATGATGTGTGGATCGGGGACGGCGCGCTGTTGGCGCATGGCGTCAGGCTGGGAACCGGGTGCATCGTCGGCGCCCGCGCCATCGTAACCCGCGATGTCCCGCCCTACGCAATCGTCGCAGGCACCCCAGCATCCATCATCCGATACAGGTTCCCTGCACAAACAATCGAAAGGCTGTTGGCTTCGGAATGGTGGGAATGGCCATTTTCAACCTGGAACGACGTCGACCCCCGCTCGGTTGACGCGTTTATGGATCACCATCAGAAAGTCCAAGAGTCCACCGAACGACTGAAGCTTGAGCGAGTTTCAGCCAACGAGGCTCTCGCGCTGGTTTAACGATCTTCCTCTTGGGCCGCGTGGAAAACCGCTGTTTCAGGACCTGATTTCCCTTCTGCCCCACCGTCAATAACGCTGCGTCACATTTCCCCTCGCCAGAAAGGTGAAAATGCTTTATGAGATAGTTTAACGCTAAACTATCTGTCCGGAAGGGGGAGATCGCCACGATGGCTGCGCGAAAAACCACAAAGAAACCAAATGTTTCTGCGGAAGAGCTTAAAACCTACTACCGCGAAATGCTTCTGATCCGCCGATTCGAGGAAAAGGCGGGCCAGCTGTACGGCATGGGTCTGATCGGTGGTTTCTGCCACCTTTACATCGGGCAGGAAGCCGTTGTTGTGGGCCTCGAGGCCGCAGCCAAAGAAGGCGACAAACGCATCACCTCATACCGCGACCACGGCCACATGCTGGCCTGCGGGATGGAGCCAGGTGGCGTGATGGCCGAACTGACCGGACGCATCGGCGGTCTGTCCAAAGGTAAGGGCGGCTCGATGCACATGTTCTCGAAAGAGAAACATTTCTACGGCGGCCACGGCATCGTCGGCGCACAGGTCCCGCTAGGCGCCGGTCTGGCCTTTGCAGACAAGTACAAGGAAAACGGCGGCGTGACTTTCACCTATTTCGGTGACGGCGCGGCGAACCAGGGTCAGGTCTACGAAACCTTCAACATGGCCGCCCTTTGGGATCTGCCGGTGGTTTTCGTGATCGAGAACAACCAATACGCCATGGGCACCGCTCAGGCGCGCTCGACCTCGACCAAGGACATCTACCACCGCGGTGAAGCCTTCGGCATCCCCGGCGAGATCGTCAACGGCATGGACGTGCTGGCAGTCAAGGAAGCTGGCGAGAAAGCCGTCGCCCACTGCCGCGCGGGCAAAGGCCCCTACATTCTGGAAATCAAGACCTACCGCTATCGCGGCCACTCGATGTCCGACCCGGCCAAGTACCGCACCCGCGAAGAGGTTCAGAAGGTCCGCGAACAAAGCGACCCGATCGAACATGTGCGCGAGCTGCTGCTGGCTGGCAAACACGCCACCGAGGATGACCTGAAGGCGATCGACAAAGAGATCAAGGAGATCGTCAACCAGGCCGCCGAATTCTCGAAAGAAAGCCCCGAGCCTTCAGTCGAAGAGCTCTGGACCGACATTTACGCCTGAGAGGACGATTAAGACATGGCAACCGAAATTCTCATGCCCGCCCTTTCGCCCACGATGGAAGAGGGCACGCTGGCCAAATGGCTGGTCAAGGAAGGCGACACCGTATCGTCGGGCGACATTCTGGCCGAGATTGAAACCGACAAGGCGACGATGGAGTTCGAAGCCGTCGATGAAGGCATCGTCGGCAAGATCCTGATCGCCGAGGGCACCGAAGGGGTCAAGGTCAACACCCCCATCGCCGTTCTGGTCGAAGAAGGCGAAGACGCCTCCGCCCTGCCCGCGGCTGCCCCCGCAGTCGCAGCGGTGACCGAAGCCGCCCCTGCGGCGGTTGAGGCCGCCGCTCCTGCCACAGCCCCGGCTGCCCCGGTCGTTGATCACTCACCCGATTGGCCCGCAGACGCGCCAATGGCGCAACAGACTGTCCGCGAAGCCTTGCGCGATGCAATGGCCGAGGAAATGCGCGGTGACGAAGACGTCTTCCTGATGGGTGAAGAAGTCGCCGAATATCAGGGCGCCTACAAGGTTTCCCAAGGCCTGCTGGATGAATTCGGCGGCAAGCGCGTGATCGATACCCCGATCACCGAGCACGGCTTTGCTGGCATCGCGGTTGGCTCGGCCTTTGGTGGACTGAAACCGATCGTCGAGTTCATGACCTTCAACTTCGCCATGCAGGCGATTGATCAGATCATCAACTCTGCCGCAAAAACGCTCTATATGTCCGGCGGTCAGATGGGCTGTCCGATCGTGTTCCGTGGTCCCAACGGTGCAGCGGCCCGCGTGGCCGCGCAGCACTCGCAGGACTACGCCGCATGGTACATGCAGGTGCCCGGCCTGAAAGTGGTGATGCCCTATTCGGCGGCCGACGCCAAAGGCCTGTTGAAGTCGGCCATCCGCGACCCCAACCCGGTGGTATTCCTGGAAAACGAAATCCTCTACGGCCGCTCCTTCGACGTACCGCAAGTGGATGACCTGACCATTCCACTGGGCAAGGCCCGCATCTGGCGCGAAGGCACGGACGTGACCATCGTTAGCTTCGGCATTGGCATGCAGTTCGCGCTGGAAGCCGCCGACAAGCTGGCCGAGGAAGGCATCAGCGCCGAGGTGATCGACCTGCGCACCATCCGCCCGATGGACACCGGCGCAATCATCAACTCGGTGATGAAAACCAACCGTCTGGTCACCGTCGAAGAAGGCTGGCCGCAAGGCTCGGTCGGCAGCTACATCTCGTCCGTGGTGATGCAGGAGGCGTTCGACTACCTCGACGCGCCGGTCATCAACTGCACCGGCAAGGATGTTCCGATGCCCTACGCCGCGAACCTCGAAAAGCTGGCGCTGATCACCACCGATGAGGTGATCGCCGCCGTGAAACAAGTGACCTACCGGTAAGGAGCGACAGACAGATGCCCACCGAAATTCTGATGCCCGCCCTTTCGCCGACAATGGAGGAAGGCACGCTCGCCAAATGGCTGGTCAAGGAAGGCGACACCGTCTCCTCCGGTGACCTGCTGGCCGAGATCGAAACCGACAAGGCCACGATGGAATTCGAAGCCGTTGACGAAGGCACCATCGGCAAAATCCTGATCCCCGAAGGCACCGAAGGGGTCAAGGTCAACACCGCCATCGCGGTTCTGCTGGAAGATGGCGAAAGCGCCGATGATATATCGGCGGCACCTGCTGCAGCTCCTGCGGCTGCCCCCGCAGCCGCCGCGGGCAACGAGGTCGCCGCGCCAGCGGCGTCCGAGGCGCCCGCCCCTGCCCCGGCTGCTCCGGTCAAGGCGGATGGCGGTCGTATCTTTGCCTCGCCTCTAGCTCGCAGGATTGCCGCGCAAAAAGGTCTCGATCTGGCGCAGATCACCGGCACCGGGCCCCATGGTCGTATCGTCAAAGCGGATGTCGAAAGCGCCTCGGCAGCTCCAGCAGCGGCCGCTCCGACCCCCGCAGCGGCAGCAGCCCCAGCCGCAGCACCGGCTGGTCCGTCGGCAGACGCAGTGGCCCGCATGTACGAGGGTCGCGAGTACGAGGAAATCAAGCTCGACGGAATGCGCAAAACAATTGCCGCACGCCTCAGCGAAGCCAAGCAGACCATCCCGCATTTCTACCTTCGCCGCGACATCAAGCTGGACGCACTGCTGAAATTCCGTGGCCAGCTGAACAAGCAGCTGGAAGGTCGCGGCGTAAAGCTCAGCGTCAACGATTTCATCATCAAGGCCGTCGCCAACGCTCTGCAACAGGTTCCAGCCTGTAACGCCGTTTGGGCCGGTGATCGCGTTCTGCAACTGAAACCGTCAGACGTGGCGGTCGCGGTAGCGATTGAAGGCGGCCTGTTCACGCCGGTTCTGCAGGATGCTGACATGAAGTCTCTGTCCGCACTGTCGACCGAGATGAAAGATCTGGCCTCCCGCGCCCGCGAGCGCAAGCTGGCGCCGCATGAATATCAGGGCGGCACGTTTGCGATCTCGAACCTCGGCATGTTCGGCATCGACAATTTCGACGCCATCGTGAACCCGCCTCACGCCGGTATTCTGGCCGTGGGCTCCGGCGTCAAAAAGCCGGTTGTCGGCGAGGACGGAGAACTGACCGTGGCTACCGTGATGTCGGTCACCATGTCGGTCGATCACCGGGTAATCGACGGTGCACTGGGAGCCGAGCTGCTGCAGGCCATTGTCGACAATCTGGAAAACCCGATGGTCATGCTGGCCTGATCCACCCCAAAAACAAATAAAGCCGCCTCAGACCCGAGGCGGCTTTTTTCGTTCATTAGTACCGGTTTATTTGTCTTTGCCCAGCATGTGATCCATCGAGATCGACGGCTGATCACACCCGGCCTCGCCCACGATCTTGGCGGGAATGCCGGCAACGGTCGTGCAGGCCGGAACCTCTTGCAGCACCACCGAACCTGCGGCGATGCGGCTGCAATGGCCCACCTCGATATTGCCCAGAACCTTGGCCCCGGCCCCGATCAGGACGCCGTCACCAATCGTGGGATGACGCTGTTCTTCTTCTTTACCGGTTCCGCCAAGGGTCACCGAATGCAGCATCGAGACATTATCGCCCACCACAGCCGTTTCACCGATTACGATGGAATGAGCGTGGTCGATCATGATGCCCTTGCCGATACGGGCAGCGGGGTGAATATCAATCCCGAAAATCTCGGACGAGCGCATCTGGAAGAAATACGCCAGATCATGGCGACCTTTATTCCACAGCCAATGCGCCACACGATAGGCCTGCATCGCCTGATACCCTTTGAAGTACAGGATCGGCTGCAACAGACGGTGGCACGCCGGGTCGCGTTCATAGACGGCCATCAGGTCCGCACGCGCGGCTTCGATCAGCGACGGGTCATCCGCATAGGCCTCATCCACGATTTCGCGCAGAACCATCATCGACATTTCGTTTGAACACAGCTTGGCCGAGATCCGATACGACAAGGCCCGTTCAAGGCTGCGGTGGTGCAGGACACAAGCATGCACCAGACCACCCATCAGTGGTTCGCTCTCGACCGCTGCCTGAGCTTCGGTGGTGATACGGGTCCAGACCGGGTCAACCGGCCTCACGTGACTGCGCTTTTCCAACATGGTTTTTGATCCTTTGCTGCGCCTAGAATGCCATTTAGTTGTAAAATCACCAAACGCAAACCCGTGATCTGCAGGGTAACGAAAATGAATGACACCGAACTGGCAGGCTTTACCGCAAGGATTCAGGCACGATTGGCCGAGATTGCAGATCATTCGGCCTCGGAAAAAGATGCGCAGGCCATAGTCGAGTTGGATCAGCAGGCCGTTGGGCGCCTCAGCAGGATGGATGCTTTGCAGAATCAGGCCATGGCCAAGGCGCAGCAAGCCAATCGAGATATCGAGACGCGGCGCTTGCAGGCCGCGCTGATCCGCATTGAGGAAGGACAGTTTGGGTATTGCGAGGATTGTGGCGACGAGATCCCCAAAAACCGGCTGAGCCTCGACCTCGCCGCCACCAAATGCGTCAGCTGTGCGTCCGGGTGATCTGAAACCGGATCAGATGGCGCAGAACCATCTCAAAACACTGGCAATATTGCGGGTCGTCAAAATCCGGTTCATCCGCCAGCCGCCTGTTGCGTACCGCTGCCATCAATGATCCATTGCCGAACAAGGGATGAAGCCGCCCGGTCTGGCCGACATGTCTGTCGGCCAGATCCGCTTCGTGGATCATACGGGTGCAGAGGCGGTTGCGGTCCACCGGCGACGCGGCCAGCAAGGCCCGCGCCGCAGCGCTGACATCTCCGTGCAAAACAGGGCGCATGTCGCGGCCTACCCGACTGTCAGGCTGGTATGCAGGCCTGGCCCGTAGCTGGCTGAAACCTGGGCCACCCGAACCTCATAGGCCCCGCTGACCCCATCCTCCGCTTGTGCCGCGACCGAGTAGAACCAGTTGGGTTCGCTCGCAATCTGTTCCCGCACCAGCGTGCCATTGACGCGAATTTGAACAAGGTAGGATTCACTTTCCTCCGCCAGCGGCACGTCCAACCCGGCCCAGTCGTCCCCGTCCAGCCGGGTGCGGCGTATCCATGACATCTGGTCGCCTGCAGCTGAGGTAACCGCCCGGAGATGCACCGGCGCATAAGGGCGCAAACCGTTACCATCGAAGGCTTCGACAAATTGGGTAAAGGACGGGTCGTCGTACCCTCGCGTTGCTGGCCCGATGCGATAGTGTTTTGACACCCGCCGTTCGGAACGCAACAGGCTGGTCTGATAGACCCGCTGATCCAGCAACACGAACATCGGTCCTTCGGGCCACACATCAGGCATTGCCGCGTCTGTTCCCAACTGGCCGCGCAACCGCCCGGACAAAGTATAGATGCCAGTCTCCCGCAAGGTGGCGTCTGCGAACTGAAAAACCTCCCAGTTGCCCGGCGTCCCGTCGCCGATTGCCGCCAGATTGGCGCTATTCAGCAAGGCGCCACGTGGGCGCGATTCCAGCAATCCGTCGATCAAGTTGACCCGCAGCGGCGCGCCCTCATCCCACACACCCGCACTGGCCCGCCTAAGCGGCATTTCAGTGAAGCCAATGATAGCCTGCCCAGAAAGAACCTCTTGCAATGCGTAATCCTGGTCGCTGGCAGCCGAATAGACGGCAACGCTACCGGGCCAAGGGTTTGCCGAAGCGGCAAGATACGGGGCGTGTGGTGCTTCTGAACCGGTGATCAGCGGCAAATCCATAAATACCGGCAAGACGGGAACTGGCGCGACAAAGGGCTTTGCGGTCACTTCATCATCGGGCAGATCGGACGGCGCATAGACGCCGGGTTCGATCCGCACCGCCTCGGCCAATTGCAGATCGGCTTGTTCCAAACGGTCGATCCGGTATCGCGCACCCTGTCCATCTTTGGTCAGAGTGACGACGTCGCCCGCTCCCAAATGCAGCATCGACGGCGGCAACGCAAACCGGGCTGTCTCGCGCGAAACCCGCGCTTCGCTCAGCCAGCGCTCGGCGGTCTGGCGACCTTCGGCGCGCGTCATCGACAGGGGCACCTCGTTCACCGACACCGAATGTGTACGTGTATCCGGCAGGATGGCCTCTTCCGAGACCACGTCATGATCGGCGTCCGATTGCACAAACCGCAACCGAACGCGACCCGTCATTTCGGTCTCAGCCTCCCGGCGATACTCGACGCGGCCTTGGATATCAGCGCTGTCGGCGAGCAGATCGGTGTCCAGTTCAATCGGCCTGCGGCCATCGCGCATCTGGAACAGCAGAACTCCATCCCGTTCGATCGCATCAAAGCCGTAACGCAGCATCAGAGGCTGCAGCGCCGCACGCGCGCTGGTTACGTCCTCAATCGCGTATCCCCGCACCACGCCATACAGGCGCGATACATCGATATGCGTTACCCCGGCCCCGTGGCAGATTTCCGTGACAACTGATGCCAGCGTGCGCGTTCCTGACCGCCCGTTTAGCCAGTGACCACGCGGATAGTTCACACCATCGCTCCACTGGCTACGGAGGTTAGGAAAGGTGGGAAAGGGGCGCGCGTCCCAGGCCCAGACATACGCGTTCGCCATATCTACCATCGGGCCGCCATATTCGTCCGAAACCGGGTTGATCGCAGGATCGGACCAATAACCCAGCATCGCCTTCAGGTACTGAACCTGCATGAAATCGTCGCGCAAGCCGTTGGAATATTTAGGCAGGCTGGATTCCGAGGATTTGGGATCAAGAAACTTGTTCGGCTGGTTGGTTCCTTTGTCGATCGCCGCGCAGCCAAGTTCAGTGAACCAGATCGGCTTTGACGCGGGCACCCAATCCGTCGGGTTCGTTTCCCGAACGCCTCCGATGCGCTCGTGGTGCCGGTTTGACCACCAGTTGCGCAGGTCCTTGTAGCGCCAGATCCACGGCTCACCGTGATCCTCATCCGTGATTGGCGCCCGGATCTGGGCTTCGGCCTCCTCCGGTGAGGCATAGTACCAGTCATAGCCCTCGCCGCCTTCGATATTGCCGCGAAGGTAGTCGAGGTCGTAGATCGCATCCGCCCCGTCTTGGACGTCCAGATGGTCCACCCCATCGCGCCAGTCGGACAGCGGCATGTAGTTGTCGACACCAACAAAATCGATGTTGTCATCGGCCCACAGCGAATCGAGATGGAAATACCGGTCCCCTGATCCATCATTGGGTTGATAGCCGAAATACTCGCTCCAATCCGCGGCATAGCCGATCTTAGTTTCTGGCCCTAAAATCTCGCGCGCTTCAGCGGCCAACGCCCGCAATTGTGCCACGGCCGGGAAACCGGACGCGCCACGAATTTGCGTCAAGCCACGCATCTCGGATGAGATACAGAAAGAGTCCACCCCTCCGGCAGCTTTGCACAGGGCCGCGTAGTGCAGAATGAAACGCCGCAAGCCCCATTCCTGCGGTCCGGTATAAGACACCACACCGTCACCGACGACAAAATCGCTGGCCTGCGCGTAACCAAAGAATGCGGCTACCTGCGCATCTGCGGCGGCAGTTTGATCCGGAGACCCGGCGCGTCCCGGAGCCTTGCTCAGCGTGATCCGACCACGCCACGGCAGATGCGGCTGATTGCCGGCGTCTGACCATGGGTCAGGCAGGCCGTTGCCTTCAAGCTGATCCATCAGAATAAACGGATAGAACATGACACGATTGCCCGAGCCCTTGAGGTGACGGATCGCCTGCACCACAGAATCATCAGCGGGTGTCGCGCCATAGACCGGCAAACCATCCTTGTGTCGAACCTGCTGGGCCGTATTGCGATACACACCGGCCACATGCCACGGCATATTCTCGCCCTCGATGTCCTTGTGCAGAACCTTCGGCTGCAGTTGGCAGGTTCCACATCGCAGATCATCGCCAAACCAAGACACGATCAACGAGGCCGCATCGCAGGACCTCAGCTCTGCTTGCAGAGATCGGGTCGCGGTTACCAAATCCGGCACCCCCGAGGGAGAATTGACATTTGCGGCCCAGCTTTGCCCCACCCCTTTGGTGTAATTGATCTGTTCGCTCGCCAAAGCGTATTCGCCAGTGCCCGGCATGAGTGCAACACCGCGGATCGTTCTGGACAAGGCTTCCGGCTTATCCGGTAAACCCGGCTGTTCCTGACGCACAACTTCAAAGGAAAATTGCGGTACGCGGTTTCCGAATTGCGCCAGTTGCAGGTTCTCGATCACCACATAGGCCGTGCCGCGATAAGCCGGAACATTGCCCGCGCCCTCAATGGCCTCGATCAAGGGATCGGGCAATTGGAATTGATCACCGGGATACGCCCGCATGTGCAGGCTTGTGCGCTCAAGCTCTTCTCCGTCGGCCCAAATACGCGGCACATCCGAAATCTGACCGGAGCCCACTGCGATGGCCAGAGAAATCGAGTAACTATAGCTGTGCGTAGTCGTTGTGGCCTCGGGCGCTTTGGGAGAGCCCTTGCCTCCACCGCCACCGGATTGCGTAGTTGTGCTGGTGCTTTTGGTTTCCAGAAAGTTCGACGCCCAGATAACCTGACCGCCCACGCGTATACGTCCGAAAACCGTGGCGACGGGAACACCTTCTCCGGTCTGTGTCAGACGAAACAGTCCAGACGTCCGGCTTCGACAACTTCGCTGCCGCCCCCCAAGACCGATTGGCTCATCAACCTCTGATCGATGACGCGGCCCAGCGTTGCCCCCACGGCGCGGCCGATCACAGCCGTTGAAAGCCCTGCAACGGTGCCACCAATCGCGCCGCCAATCGCGGCCCCTGCTGCGGACAAAACTATTGTAGCCATTCACTTATCCTCCAGCGGGAATTCAAAACAGGCGACCACCCGGCGGCGCCAGGGGTCGCTCAGCGTGTTTTCGACTACGCCGTATCCGGAGTAGGCGTGAATGAACCGCGGCACGGCCCCCGTGGCGCTGACGATGCCGACATGCTTGGCCACGCGCCCATCACGCATCCGGAACAACAGAACATCACCCGCTGCCGGTTCGTCGGGGCTCTTTTCGGTCAGATGGCGGCGGGCAGCGGCCCACATGCGTTCCTCTCCCTGAGGTTCGGACCAATCCATGCTGTAGGTGGGTACGGCCTCGGGCTCACGTCCAAGCCGCGCGCGCCACACACCCCGCAGCAAGCCCAGACAATCGGTGCCTACACCCTTATCCAATGGCTTGAACCCTTCGACCATCGACCGCACCCATTCCGACCCCGCGCGCGTCTTACCGGCACCGCGCCCGCCCATGATCACCCAGGACCGCCAATCGCCCTCGGGCGGCAGCTGGTGCGGCAGCGCCCAGAACTCGAACAGGAAAGGGAGGGCGCACAGCCCTCCCTCCCCGATCTCACTCAGAAATCTGTCCCGAACCGCAGCATCGGCGGAGGCGAGCCAACCTGCACCCGATTTCAAATCGAGCGCGCTCAAGGTCGAGCGCATACCCACCTTGGGCAATTCCGGCTTGTCTGTGATGTTGTTCGACAAAGCTTGTCTCCACTTTCTGACAACCTCGGATCAGCCCCTCTAACTGCCCAAGTTGTTTGGCCGTACCAGCCAGGTCTGCATCCTCCCCGGTTCCGATTTGCCTGCGCAGTTCTTCCGCTGCTTGGCGCAAACCGCAAATGGATGTCTCAAGCGACTGCAATAGTTCCGCCGTCTGGGACATCCGCTCTTCCGGGGTAATCAAAGTCATGTTTGCCTGTGACCTCATGCGTGAGTTTTTCCGCACGAGAGAAACGAAAAACGGCCACCGGGTTTCCCCGGGGCCGTTGCCCTCTTCTTCTAGCATGACACAACTTATACGAGAATAAGCCCGCAAAGTCAATGATTTGCGCAACAGGGGCGCAACACCCAGAGTACGCACCGAGTTAAAAAAACCTGAACGACTACGCGATTGCCAGCCCACCAGACCGCTGTTTAAGGTGCGGGAAACCATCAGGAGCGCGACCAAATGAAACGCATCTATGACTTCAGCCGCAACCCGGCCAAACGCAATTATACCGTTGCGGATTTGAAGGCGCTCAAGGGCTCGGGCCGTACCCTGTCCATGGCAAACCCCGCCAATAACGACGAGCTTCGGGCCTGTGTTGATGCCGGTATCGACCTTCTTGTTGTGGGGGCCGATCAGATGGAGGATGTCCGCCGCATTGCACCCACCCATTTTACCGGAGCAGGTTCGACCTGGGCGCAATTCGGGTCCGATGACGAAATCGTGGCGCATGCATATGAGACAATGCGGAATGGGGCAGACATGTACTACACGCTGCGTTCCTTGGATGTGATGGAGCGGATGGCAAAGGACGGCATTCCGGTTCAAAGCCATATCGGCCTAATCCCCACCTTCAGCCACCATTGCGGCGGGCTTCGCGCATGGGGACGGACCGCCGATGAGGCGATGAAAGTTTATGAAACCCTCAAGCGGATGGAGGACGTCGGTGTCTTCGCGGTCGAGGTCGAATGCCTTGCGGAAGAAGTGCTTGCGGCGGTGAATACTAAGACCACGGTGGTCACGTTCTCACTGGGCTCCGGCAAAGCCGGGGACGCGATCTTCTCCTTCGTTGCAGACATTTGCGGCGAGGCCAGCGAAGAAGATAAACCACCGAAACACGCCTATGCCTTTGGTAATGTCGGCAGGCTGCATAAGCAGATTCACGACGAACGGGTCGACGCGCTGTCGCAGTTCCATACTGAGGTCACCGCGCGAAACTTTCCTTATTCCGAAACCAATATTGGGATGCGCGAGGGCGAACATAACAAGTTCCTCGAAGCGCTCGACAAGTGGACCCCGACTCATCAGTGACCAACATCAAAGCTTGACAAACCCGCGCGCAGACCGCATGTGCCGCAGATCAAGCGCTGACGCGTGAGCATCTGGCCGTAACGGCCCCCACAGCGCAATACACATCTCCTAGTTCCCCTTCACGCAGGGTTCTTGATGCGACGGCCGGATGTACAGGACTCGCCTGTATGCCCCGAGGCTTCGCAGAAACCCTGCCGGTCGCGCTGTTGGCGTGACCTTATGCTCTTGTCCGGTGCGGAAAGCCGTCCCGGATCAAAAAGGAATGATACTTGTTCGACTTCGACATGCTGGGCCTTGCCCCGGCCCTGAATGACGCGTTGCAACGCGCAAACTTTACCCAACCCACGCCGATCCAGAACCAGGCGATCCCGCTGGCCCTGCAGGGGCACGACATCCTTGGGCTGGCCCAGACCGGCACCGGCAAAACGCTGGCCTTTGGCCTGCCCCTGATCGATCACCTGCTGGCGCAACCCGGTAAACCGGCCCCCAAAACGGTCAAGGCCCTGATCCTTGCGCCGACCCGCGAATTGGTGAACCAGATCGCTGAGAGCCTGCGCAACCTGACCCAAAAAACGAAACTGCGTGTTGCCACCGTGGTCGGCGGGCAATCCATTGGCAAGCAAATCTCGTTCCTGTCGCGCGGTACCGACATTCTGGTCGCCACGCCGGGCCGCCTGATCGACCTGATGGAGCGTGGCGCTGTTGACCTCAGCACAGTCCGCCATCTGGTGCTAGATGAGGCCGACCAGATGCTGGACATGGGCTTTATCCACGCCTTGCGCAAAATCGAACCCGCTTTGGGCACGCCGCGCCAGACCATGCTGTTTTCGGCGACGATGCCGAAACTGATGGAGGAACTCAGCCAGTCCTATCTGACCAACCCCCAGCGGGTGCAGGTCTCGCCCCCGGGCAAGGCTGCAGACAAGATCACACAGTCGGTTCATTTCCTCGACAGGGCTGAAAAACCGCGGAAGCTACGCGAGGTTCTTTCAGCGGATATGGACGCCCTGACGCTGGTCTTTGCCCGCACCAAGCACGGGGCAGAGAAACTGATGAAAGGTCTGGTGGCGGACGGATTCAACGCCGCCTCAATCCACGGGAACAAAAGCCAAGGGCAGCGCGACCGCGCGATCAAAGCGTTCCGCGCCGGAGAGGTCAACGTCCTGGTCGCTACCGATGTCGCCGCGCGGGGGATTGATATTCCCGGCGTTGCTTACGTGATCAACTATGACCTGCCCGAGGTGCCCGACAACTATGTTCACCGCATCGGCCGCACCGCCCGTGCCGGGCGCGAGGGCGAAGGTATCGCTTTCTGCGCACCGGATGAACTGGATCAGCTGCGCCAGATTCAAAAGCTGATGAAGATCGAAATCCCGGTCGCCAGCGGCACCATGCCCGAATTCGCCGAGCCCAAGAAACCGCGCAAACGTGGTGGGTTCCGGGGTCGCAGACCACACGGGGCAAATGAAGCGTCGAAACCCGCGCCGTCCAAACGTCGCCGTCCGCGCCGACGCCCCGCCGCATAAAAGAGAAAGGGCCGCGTTTCACGACGCGGCCCTTTTCTTAGTTGCTCGAGCTGTTTCTCTCAGCTTCGATCTCTCGCCATTTGGCAACGTTGCGGTTGTGCTCGTCCAGAGTTTCCGCAAAGGCGTGACCGCCTGTTCCATCCGCTACAAAGAAGACATAATCGGTGTCTTCCGGTGCCACAGCGGCCTCAAGGCTTGCAAGCCCCGGATTGGCAATCGGTGTCGGCGGCAGGCCGTCGATTACGTAAGTGTTCCATGGCGTTGCCCGGCGAAGCTCACTTCGGCGCAGACCACGACCCAACACGCCTTGGCCCTTGGTGACGCCGTAAATGACGGTCGGGTCCGTCTGCAGCTTCATGCCCTTTTCAAGCCGGTTTACGAATACGCTGGCGACTTGCCCGCGCTCGTGCGGAACACCGGTTTCTTTCTCGATGATCGAGGCCAGGATCAGCATCTCTTCGGGGCTGCTGATCGGCAAGTCATCCTGCCGGTTTTCCCAGACCGCGTTGATCCGCAACTGTTGCTTTTCCTGCATGTCTTGCAGCACGGCGGCCCGATCATCGCCCGGGGCCAGCTCATAGCTGTCGGGGGCCAGCATACCCTCGGCCGGAACCTCGGACACCTCACCGGTCAGCGCGTCAATGCCCTTCAGCGCCTCAACCACCTGCCACGAGGTCACGCCCTCGGCAACCGAGACGCGATAGCGCGTGTCGGAGTCCTGACGCTTTTCAGCGTATTCAGCCGGGGCTTCTTCTTCGCCGGCCACGAAACTTGCGATCTCGACAAAGTCCAGCGTGGCCGGGTCCAGTTCGCGTACGCGGGTCTGAACGCGTGTCACGCCGATGCGATACTCAATCTCGGACCCACAAGTGCTGGCGCCGCTGCTGGTGATCTCGTCGATGATCTGCTCCATCGACGCGCCTTCACGGACCAGAAAGCTGCCCGCTTTCAGTTGCTGGGCCTTGTCGGTGTAATCCGCCCCCATCCGGAAGATCATGGCGCTGCTGATGGCGCCCTCATCTTCAAGCTGCTGGCTGACGCGGGTCATGTTCGATCCGCTTTTGACCTGCAGACACATGGCAGTTTGCAGCGGGCCCTCGGCCTTGTATTGCGACTGTCCCCAAAGGATCAGACCGCCGATCAGGAACAGGCTGACCACTAGGATGGTCAGCGCATTCGATGCCAAAGCCCGCCACATTTAGCTGACCTTTCCGAAGATCACGCTCGCGTTGGTGCCGCCGAACCCGAATGAGTTCGAAAGGGCCACATTGATCTCACGCTCGCGTTTGGCGTTGGGTGCCAGATCAATCGGGGTTTCAACCGCCGGGTTGTCCAGATTGATCGTCGGCGGTGCAACCTGATCGCGGATCGCAAGGATCGAGAAGATCGCCTCGATCGCGCCAGCAGCGCCCAGAAGGTGTCCTGTGGCTGATTTGGTCGAGGTCATGGTCGCGTTTGCTGCGTGGTCGCCCAGCAGGCGTTCCACCGCGCCCAGCTCAATCGTATCCGCCATGGTCGAAGTGCCGTGCGCGTTGATATAGTCCAGATCCTTCGGTTCCAGCCCGGCGCTGCGCAGCGCGGCTTTCATCGAACGTTCGGCGCCATCACCATCCTCAGACGGCGCGGTGATATGATACGCGTCGCCGGACATGCCATAGCCCAGAACTTCGGCGTAAATCTTCGCGCCACGCGCCTTGGCGTGTTCGTATTCTTCCAGAACAACAATGCCCGCGCCTTCGCCCATGACAAAGCCGTCACGGTCGACGTCATAGGGGCGGCTCGCCTTCTTAGGGTCATCGGCATATTTGGTCGAAAGCGCCTTACAGGCGTTAAAGCCCGCGATGCCAATCTCGCAGATGCAGCCTTCACCGCCACCTGCAACCATGACGTCCGCATCGCCCGCGCGGATAATACGGCTGGCGTCACCAATTGCGTGCGCGCCGGTCGAACAGGCCGTTACAACCGAGTGGTTTGGACCTTTGAAACCGTGACGGATCGAGACCTGCCCAGAGGCCAGGTTGATCAGCGCACCGGGGATAAAGAAGGGCGACACGCGACGCGGCCCCTTGTCACGGATCAGGTTAGCCGTATCCGCGATGGACCCAAGGCCACCGATGCCAGAACCGATCAGAACGCCGGTGCGCAGGCGCGCGTCTTCGTCCTCGGGCGTCCAGCCCGCATCCGCACAAGCCATGTCGGCCGCCGCAATGGAATACAGGATAAAGTCTTCGATCTTGCGCTGCTCTTTCGGCGGCATCCAATCGTCGGGGTTGAACGTCCCGTTCGTGCCGTCTCCGCGCGGCACTTCGCAGGCATAGGTCGTGGTGACCCCGCTTGCCTCAGCGTCGAACTGAGTGATCGGGCCCGCACCGGATTCTCCGTCCAGCAGCCGCGACCAGGTTTCCTCGACCCCGCTGGCCAACGGAGTGACCAATCCCAGACCGGTTACAACGACTCTGCGCATGAAATGCCTCTTGCCTGCTTCCTGTTTGAGAACCGCTCATACCCCGGCCCGGGGGCCGGGGGCAAGAGCAACGGCATATTCCCTTCCGGCAGCATCCTGCCAAAACCGAAAGAAATTCAGCTCATCACCTCGCGAACGGTTCAGAATTAAAAAAACCGCCCGCTGCCCGAAGGGCAACAGGCGGTTTCGAATTGTCCGTCAGTTATTGGAACTGTGCGATCGGTTCATGCGCCGTTTTGGCCACTTCCAGCGCATCGGCCAGATCAAGAGACTTGCGGAACAGCGCCCGTCCGACAATCGCGCCCGAAATATTCGAGATATAAGCCAAGCGCGAGATATCGTCCGCCGTGCGCACAACTCCGCTGGCGATGATCGGCGTGCGGGACTTTTCAGCAAGGCCGGAAATCAGACCCAGCTGCGCCTCGACGTCCTCCATATCGCTGTCGATATCCGTCACCAGAATGGCCGCAAACGGGGTGTCGGCAAAAGCTTCGATAAAGGCTTCGGGCGTGAAGGCACTTTGGCTGCGCCAGCCTTCCGTCATGACCAGCCCCTGCCAAACATCCACAGCCAGAACGATCTGGTCCGGATAAAGCTTGGCAAGTTCCTTAACCAAGATCGGGTCACGTGCAGCAAGCGTGCCAACGACGACCCGGCCTGCCCCCTTGTCGATCCAGTGCTCGATCTGCTCACGGCTGCGCATACCGCCAGCCAGCTGCACCGGCATCTCGGCCGAGCGGATGATCTCTTCAACCAGTTCGGCGTTGGTGTCCCGCCCTTCGATCGCGTCGAAGTCCGTCAGCTGCATCCATTCCGCGCCTGCGGCCGACCAGCTACGCGCCGTTTCGACAGGGTCCACGTGCCAGATCATGGCTTCGTCCAGACGGCCCTTTTCCAGTGTCACACACCGGCCGTTCTGCAGTTCCATCGTGGGGTAAATCCTCATGAGCCAGCTCCTCCGCTCAATCGCATTGAAATTCACCGTACCATACGCGCACTGACAATCTCGAATTTCACCAGTTTCGGCAAACTGAGGTCATTTTGCGGCATCACAGCCAATTTGAGACTACATGCGAGCAGGCGGTCCGTTCCGGCGCAGCAACACGACGGGAGTACCATTGTAATCGCATTCCCGCATTTCGGTATAGCCCAGCTTTTGAGCCAACTTCTGCGAGGCAGAATTCGCCGAATTTACCATTGCCACCAACGGCCCAGGCATGATGCGATCGAACCAATCATGGGCGGCCTGAGCGGCCTCGAAACCCAACCCCTGGCCCTGCGCCTCGGGCACCAGAATCCATCCGGCTTCGGGGAAACTGTCGAAATCCTCGCCAAGCGCACGGTTACCATAGAAAAATCCGGCCTGACCGATCATCAGCCGATTCGATTGCTGCAACACAGCCCATTGTCCGAACCCCGCCATCTGCCAATGTCCCGCGTTGCGCAGAAACGAATCCCACGCCTCACCGCGCGAGCGGGGCTTGCCGCCAATATGGCGCACAATGCAGGGGTTACGCCAAATCTCGGCGAACCGGTTGAAATCTTCGGGCCGCATGCCGCAAAGCATCAGGCGCGATGTGTTTATCGTCGGGGTGGATCGTATCATGCCCTGCCCGCTCAGAATTGTTATGCCTCTGGGGAATGGTTGCGAACGAAACCTTCACCTGACAAGCCTGAATTCCAAACAGACAAAAAAAACGGCGCCTCCGTTGCCCGGAAGCGCCGTTTTTAAGCGGTTTCGAAGCGATTAGGACGCTTCAGAGATGAATTTGACGGCGTCGCCAAAGGTCTGGATGGTTTCGGCTGCGTCATCCGGGATTTCGATGCCGAACTCTTCTTCGAAGGCCATGACCAGCTCAACGGTGTCCAGGCTGTCTGCGCCCAGATCGTCGATGAACGAAGCATTTTCAGCCACTTTGTCTTCTTCAACACCCAGGTGCTCAACAACGATCTTTTTAACGCGATCTGCGACGTCGCTCATGTCTATTCCTCATTCCATTTCAGGGCGTAATGCCCGGTTCAGCCCTTGCCCGCTCAGGCTGGCTTTGATTTGCCCGGTCCGGGCGGTTGGGTCCCCGAATTACCGGGAAAGTAGAAGGCCGACCGTTTGGCCGACCCCTGCATACATGTGCCGCCTATAGCACAGACAACGCCCGAGGCAAACGCTTTCGCGCCCGCCTCAGCGTGCGATCACAACATGGCCATGCCGCCATTCACATGCAAGGTCGCTCCTGTAACATAACCTGCTTCAGGGCTGGCAAGGTACAGAACTGCCGCAGCAATTTCCGATGGCTCACCCATCCGACCGGCCGGAACCTGAGTCAGCAGACCGGATTTCTGATCGTCGGTCAGCTTGTCGGTCATCGCCGTCGTGATGAAGCCAGGAGCCACCGCGTTGGCCGTGATTCCGCGGCTTGCGACCTCACAGGCCAGCGACTTGGTCATGCCGACCATGCCCGCCTTGGACGCGGAATAGTTGACCTGACCCGGGTTCCCGGTTGCACCTACAATGGACGAGATATTGATGATCCGACCCCAGCGCGCCTTCATCATGCCGCGCAACACGCCTTTGCACAGCTTGGCGGTGGCGGTCAGGTTGACGTCAATCACACTCTGCCATTCTTCGTCCGACATGCGCATGAACAGGTTGTCCCGCGTGATGCCCGCATTGTTGACCAGAATATCGACCGACCCCATCGCATCCGCCGCCTGCTTCGGCAGCGAGGCAACGGCTTCCGGATCGCTCAGGTTGCAGGGCAGGACATGGGCACGTTCACCCAGCTCATCCGCCAATGCCTGCAGAGGCTCGACCCGTGTACCAGACAGCCCGACAGTGGCCCCCGCGCCATGCAGAGCACGTGCGATATCGCCCCCGATACCGCCCGAAGCGCCTGTGATCAGCGCGTTCTTACCTGTCAAATCAAACATTCGGTTTCCCTTTTGGTGCGTCCCGGCGGGACGTTTTCAACTTACGATTCGGCCTCAGTGACCTTGTGCACATCTTCCGGTGTGCCAACGGCTTTGCCCGCGATGTCGCGATTGATCTTGCGGATCATGCCCGACAGAGCCTTGCCTGCGCCGATCTCCCATGTCTCGGTCACACCCTGCGCGGCCATGTACTGCACGCTTTCGCGCCAACGGACCGAACCGGTGACCTGTTCGACCAGCAACTGACGGATCAGGTCTGGGTCGGTGACCGCTTCAGCGCGTACATTCGCAACCAACGGCACAGCAGGAGCCTTGATTTCTACGGCAGCCAGAGCCTCTGCCATTACATCTGCAGCAGGTTGCATCAACGCACAGTGAAATGGAGCACTTACAGGCAGCATAACCGCCCGTTTAGCGCCTTTTTCCTTGGCGATCTCTGCCGCGCGTTCCACGGCAGCCTTCGCACCCGACACCACAACCTGCGTCGGGTCGTTGTCGTTCGCGGCCTGACAAACCTCACCCTGTGCGGCCTCTTCGGCAACGGCGCGGACTGCGTCCAGGTCCAGCCCAAGAATGGCGGCCATCGCGCCCTCGCCGACCGGCACGGCGCTTTGCATTGCCTGACCGCGGGTGCGCAGCAGACGGGCGGTGTCGGCAACCGACAACGCACCGGCAGCGGCCAAAGCCGAGTATTCGCCCAGCGAGTGACCGGCGACAAAGGCCGCATCGGTGACCGAAACGCCCTCGGCCTCCAGCGCGCGCATCGCGGCGATCGAGGTGGCCATCAAGGCGGGCTGTGCGTTCTGCGTCAACGTCAGGTCTGCGATGTCACCTTCCCAGATCAGGCTGCTCAGCTTTTCACCCAGCGCCTCGTCGACCTCGTCGAACACAGCCTGAGCAGCCGGATAAGCCTCGGCCAGAGCCTTGCCCATCCCGATGGTTTGGGCGCCCTGCCCCGGAAAAACGAATGCGCGTGTCATTGCGACCTCTTGGATGACGTTAGGTTGCCGGGGGGTGTAAACCGAGTGCGGACGCGGCACAAGCATTGCCTGACGTCTGCACTGTGGCACCGTTGATGTGCACTGTACGCTATTGAGTCCTGATCCCATGTCCTTAGTTTGAGCGCAGTCACCTCACCTCGGAGCAACAGATGCCCTCGACCAATACCTTTTCCAGCTATGGCAGCGTGACCAAGACGTTTCACTGGCTGACCGCCTTGCTGATCTTGACGGCGCTGCCGCTGGGATGGATCGCCAATGATCTGGCCCACGCGATCTATGACACCTCGATCCCCACCACCGAAGACGATATCGCCCGGGCGACCCGCCTGTTCTCGGTACACAAGACCGTGGGTGTCACTGTTTTCTTTGTCGCCCTTGCCCGCATCCTTTGGGCTTTGACGCAAACCAAACCGGGGCTACTGAACGCCGAGAACAAGCCCGAAGCGTTCGCCGCCGAAACCGTTCACTGGATGCTTTATGCCTCGCTGGTGCTGGTGCCGCTGACCGGCTGGCTGCACCATGCCGCATCCGAAGGGTTCGCACCGATCCTGTGGCCCTTTGGGCAAAACCTGCCCTTCGTGCCCAAGTCGACCTTTGTTTCCGAGGTGACATCCGGCCTGCACTGGCTTTTCATCTGGGTTCTGGCCGGGTCTCTGGTCCTGCACATTGTCGGGGCCCTCAAACACCACGTGGTCGACAGAGACAGCACCTTGCGCCGCATGTTGCCCGGCCAATCGGATGCGCCCCAGCCACCTGCGCAGCATCATTCGATGATCCCGGCTGCCGCGGCGCTGGCTGTCTGGGTGGCGGTTTTGATCGGTGGCTGGTCCATCGGTATCTTCTCTGACCACTCTGCTGCGACGACCGACACCGCCGAACTGACCGAGGTGCAATCGGACTGGCAGGTACAGGACGGTGACCTGTCCATCACCATCACCCAATTGGGTAGCCCGGTGACCGGCCGTTTCGCCGAGTGGACAGCCGCAATCGCCTTTGAAGATCCGGCAGAACCGGGCCTGGCTGGATCAGTAGACGTGACGATTGCAATCACATCGCTAAGTCTTGGCACAGTTACGGATCAGGCCATGGCCGCCGATTTCTTTGACAGCGCCAAGTTTCCGAAAGCCCAATTCAAAGCCGACATCTACAAGACGGACACCGGGTACGAGGCGCGCGGTCCCGTGACCATCCGCGACAAATCGGTAGACGTCGTGCTGCCGTTCACCCTCGATCTGCAGGAAAACACCGCAACGATGGCCGGAGAACTTCAGCTGAACCGTCTGGACTTCGACGTTGGCACCTCACAACCGACCGAAGAGTCACTGGGCTTTGGAGTCGTGGTCTCGGTCAACCTGACCGCTGAACGAGAAACTTGAAAAAAACCGCCGGGGCAACACCCCGGCGGTTTCGTTTCAGAGGAAGAAACTGCCTTATTCGGCCTTCTGTGCCTCGATCGAAATCCGAACTTCGACTTCGTCGCTTACAAACGGTGCAAACTGGCCCAGTTCAAAGTCGCTGCGAACCAAAGTGGTGGTCGCATCAAAACCTGCCCAGGGCTTGTTCGCCATCGGGTGATCAGCAACCTGATTAAGCTTGGCGTCCAGAACAACCGACTTGGTCACGCCGTTCATGGTCAGATCGCCAGTGATGTTGGCAGTACCCTCGCCGGTGACCTCGATACCAGTCGAGGTAAAGGTGATCATGTCACCTTCGGCCACACCGAAGAAATCCTCGGTCATGAAGTGATCTTCGCGCGGCTTCCAGCCGGTGAACATCTCGACCACAGGCATCGAAACGGAAACGCTGGATGCTGCCGGATCTTCCTGATCGAACATGATCTCGCCCTCAAAGCCCGAGAACATGCCGGTAGTGGTCGAAAAGCCCAGGTGGTTGTAGGTGAAGACAACCTGGCTGTGGCTAGGGTCCAGAGTGTATTTCTCGGCGCTTGCGAACGCCGAGGTCGCCGAAACGGCCAGTGCAGCAGCAAGAAGGGTGGATTTCATGACAATCTCCGCAATTTTGTGGATGCAATCCTGTTGGGTTGCTCGATAACGAAAATGTGCTGCCCTTGGGCAGCACACAAGTATCATTATCTCACATTTTCTGTTCTTTGATGAACAGAATAAATCTTAGGCGAAGATTGTTACACTTCCACTCAGTTGTCCCTTAAGCGCCCGGCTGACATCCGCCGACTGCAACGGCAGCTTCATCAGCAGGCTGCCATCGACGTCGAACAGCTCAACCTGTTCGTCGGCAAAGCGCGCACCACCCAGCGTGTCATAGCTGCGGCGCAGAACGGTTTGCGGCCGGCCGTTTTCGTTCTTTTGCAGAACCCGAACCTCGCGGCGGATCGGGTCGAAATAGGCGTCGGGGCGGGCATCGAGTATCTGGATCGTCAGCAGGCTGACTCCGACCAGCAGGAACATCAGCGATGCAGCCAGTTTGATCGGCCAAACCTCGGTCGCCATGACCGATCCGTCCATAAGCCACATGGAAAACGCCATAACGATCAGAAGCGCACCAACAACTCGCGCCAAAACCATGCGCACCTTCCAGTTCGGCGCGAAAGCGATCAGCACAGGTACAGATTTTTCGTAGTTCGCTGAATTTGCGGACTCATCGAATGTGTTGGTATTCATCGCACTCATATCTCTCACCCTGTTTTCAGGTTGCCGTCCTGGGTCCGGTTTCCCCGGATGTTTCCCGGTATGAAAAACAACTTTGAGCCGAAAAACGTCAGGAATTGGGCGGCCCAATGTTAATTGAATGTTAATAGCGCGACTTCACCGAGGCATCGCACCGGGTCTTGCCCCTCACGCTGGAACGTGTATATGGGGCCATCCTTCGCAAATCACATGAATCGCGCAGCCTCTCGTGGCAGGGTCGCGAAGGACGAAATGGCCCCGCCTATGAAATGCGCCTTGATAGAAACAGGAGTGCACATGCCACTGTATGAGCATGTAATGATCGCGCGTCAGGACCTGTCCAACGCGCAGGCAGAAAGCCTCGTCGAACATTTCGGCACCGTACTGGCTGACAACGGCGGCAACGTCGTCGAAAGCGAGTACTGGGGCGTCAAGACGATGGCCTACAAGATCAACAAAAACCGCAAAGGCCACTATGCCTTCCTGAAGACCGACGCCCCCGCCGGCGCCGTTCAGGAAATGGAGCGCCTGATGCGCCTGCACGAAGACGTCATGCGCGTTCTGACCATCAAGGTCGACGAGCATGCCGAGGGCCCCTCGGTCCAGATGCAGAAGCGCGATGAGCGCGAAGGCCGCCGCGAGCGCCGCTGATCTAAGCCTGACGAAAGGACATAAACCATGGCCGCAAAACCATTTTTCCGCCGCCGCAAGGTCTGCCCGTTCTCGGGTGAGAACGCGCCGAAAATCGACTATAAAGACACCCGTCTGCTGCAGCGCTACATCTCTGAGCGCGGCAAGATCGTACCTTCGCGCATCACCGCCGTTTCGGCGAAAAAGCAGCGTGAACTGGCCCGTGCTATCAAGCGCGCCCGCTTCCTCGCACTGCTGCCCTACGCTGTGAAGTAAGGAGAGACTGACATGCAAGTTATCCTGCTGGAACGCGTTGCGAAACTGGGTCAGATGGGCGACGTCGTTGACGTCAAGCCCGGCTACGCCCGTAACTTCCTGCTGCCCCAAGGCAAAGCCCTGAGCGCATCGGACGCCAACATCGCGTCGTTCGAAGCCCAGAAAGCGCAGCTTGAAGCCCGCAACCTGGAAACCAAGAAAGAAGCTGAAGCGCTGGCTGAAAAGCTGGACGGTCAGCAGTTCATCGTGATTCGCTCGGCATCGGATGCTGGCGCTCTGTACGGTTCGGTCACCCCGCGTGACGCCGCAGACGCTGCGACCGAAGCAGGTTTCACTGTCGACAAGAAACAGATCGCCCTGATCGCTCCGATCAAGGAACTGGGTCTGCACTCGCTGGCAGTCAAGCTGCACCCCGAGGTCGAAGTCGAGATCAAGATGAACGTCGCCCGTTCGCAAGAAGAAGCCGAACTGCAGGCGTCTGGCAAATCGATCCAGGAACTGGCCGCAGAAGAAGAAGCAGCTGCTGAATTCGAAATCGCCGAACTGTTCGACGATATCGGTTCCGCTGCTTCCGACGACGACGATCTGGTTGCCGAAGAAGCTCCGGCTGAAGAAGACGAAGCCAAAGCCTGATCCGGTCGAACCGAATTTTGAAAAGGCCGCACAATTTGTGCGGCCTTTTTTCTTGCACACGCCAAACGGGCAAAATTCAGCCAGAATTCAGGCCTACGCTTGCGCGCGGCTTCGCGTTTCCTATCATCGCGGCCTGAAATTCGGAGTACACAGATGACAACTTTCTTGCGCCGTAGCGTCCTTGCCATAATGCTGACGGCCCCTTTCGCTGCTTGCGGTGGGCCGGACACGCCGACACAGGATGCATTCGATCCCCCGCTCTACCCCAACGAGACGCCCGAACTGCGCGCATCAATCAACCATTGGGCGGACCACTACGACGTTCCGCGCGAGTTGGTGCACAAGCTGGCGATCCGCGAAAGCACTCATCGCCCTTGGGCCGTCAACCGCCCTTATTACGGACTACTGCAGATTCTGCCCGCAACGGCGCGCTCGATGGGCTATTCCGGAAATGCACAGGGGCTGCTGGATGCGGATACCAACCTCGAATTTGCGGGCAAATACCTGCGCGGTGCGTGGTTGCTTTCGGACGGTGACCAGAAACGGGCGATTTTTCTGTATGCCAAGGGATATTATCCGGAAGCCAAGGCGCGCGGTATGCTGGTTGAGACAGGATTACAGCCATCACCATAGGTTATTAAGCATAGTGCAATTCGAGCGTAAGTGATGAAATAGTGACACAATTGCTCTTTTGCGTTTAACACGAGCGTAAAATGCGCATTCAGTTTTTCCATCGTCTTGTCATGTTCTGGAAAGTATGTTGTCCTAATTATCGCACGGTAACCTTGTTCCACTCTTGTTACTTTACTGGCCCGAATACACCGTCGGGCTTAAAGACAAGTCGTAGTTTGTAGGCGCAATATGGAGATAATAGATCTGAGCACCCTGCCAGGATCAGAAACTCGATACACCGAGTTTTTGAAGCAGGTGTGTGAAAAGTTCAATATGGACCATGCAGCCTATGCCGGGATGAATCCATCCGAGGGGAAAGTTGCGGGGCACGTTACCTACAATGACGACTGGAAAGAGCATTACCAGAAACATGATCTGGTGATGATCGACCCAACGCTGCATATAGCCAAACGCAGCATCGCTCCGGTTGATTGGAGCCGCTTGGAGCGCAGCCCAAACTTCCAGCGCGTTTTTCGCGACGCTCATGATTTTGGACTACCCAGTCAAGGGGTTACCATCCCCGTTCGCGGACCTTACGGCGATATCGGCTTTCTCAGCGTGACGCGTGACTGTTCGAAGGAAGAATGGCGCAAGCTATACGCCCACGTTATCAGCGATCTCCAGGGTATGGCCGTACACATGCATGACAACGTCATCACCTCAGACGATTTCACTGGTGCATTGTATCACCCCAACCTTTCGACCCGTGAAGCAGAGATTCTTCAATGGGTTGCGGCCGGGAAATCGCAGCAGGACATAGGCGACATCCTTTCAATCTCGCACCGCACGGTCGAGGTTCACCTGCGATCAAGCCGGGAAAAGCTGTGCGCGCTGACCACGCCCCAGGCCGTGGGTCGCGCCATCGCAGTCGGGCTTATTGGTACGGGTTAAGCCTAGAACCCCCGATTTTCGAACAAAATACGGGAAACCCCCAATAGAAATTCTTCCCCAAAACGGTAACGTCTAGTTTACCAAACAACCACTCGAAGGGGGAAGAAATGATCATCGTAGTAGATGGGCTGAACAGACATATGTTCAGCGACGTTCTCGACGAGATGTTCGAGTTGAGAGCACGTGTGTTCGGTGAACGTCTCGGATGGGACGTCAAAATCGAAGACGGTAAAGAGATCGACGAATTCGACGGTCTAGATCCGACATACGTAATCGGTTTTGACGACGCGGGGAATGTCGTTGCAGCCGTGCGCGCCCTTCAGACCACCGGACCCCATATGCTGGCCGATGTTTTCTCGGCCATTCTGGACGGAGAACCACCTATTCGAAGTGCGACACTGTGGGAATCCACCCGCTTCTGCGTCGATACCCAACGGTTGACCCGCGGCAAAGGTCAAAACTCGCTGTCCTATGCCACCTGCGAACTGATGATCGGTTCGTTGGAATACGCCAAAGCTGCGGGTGTCCAGGACATTGTCACCGTCATTGATCCGGTGATGGATCGGGTACTCAAACGCTCGGCCTGTGCGCCTTACGACTATGTCGGGAAAACCGTGCCGATGGGCAAGGTTTCAGCCCTCGCGGCACTGGTGGACTGCACCGATGAGCGCATCGCCAGCCTACGAGAGTTTGCCGACATCCAAGAGAACGTGTTCCTTGAAGAGGAAGAGGCGCTGGCGCTGTTCAACAGCAAGAAAAAAGCCGGGTCAAACATCGCCAACCGTGATCACCAGCCGCTGACCGAGCTTGAGAAGTACTTTGTCGAACAGATGCATTCGGCAAGAACGAAAGAAGAAGTCAACGATGTGCTGAAACTGATCGAGGCCCTTTCGGACCGTTTCACGCCAGAGCAGAAAACCGCTCTGCTAAGTACCCCCCGTGCTTTTGCTCATGAGGCCTGACCCCCTCACCTCATAGTACAAAAGCCACCCACCGGAGCCGTCTGATAACAGACGGCTCCGCTTTTTTTATTGCCCATATGGGGATGGGCGGAAGAGGATTACTCCTCTTCCAGTGCCTCAACGGCTTTCTGCAGGTCGTCTTTGCTGACTTCTTTGTCAGCGACCTGAGCCAGTTCGACGATGTAGTCGATGACCTTGTCTTCGAAGATCGGTGCGCGCAGTTGCTGCTGCATCTGAGCGTTCTGCTGCACGAACTCAAAGAACTGACGTTCCTGACCCGGGTACTGACGCGCCTGGTTCATGATCGCCTGGGTCATCTCGGCATCGGTAACCTCAACTTCGGCCTTCTGACCCAGCTCGGCCAGCAGCAGGCCCAGACGCACGCGGCGCTCGGCCAGCTTGTTGTGCTCGTCGGTGGGCTCGATCTCGCCGTGATCGTGACCTTCCACTTCCGGGTTTTCTTCGTGCCACAGCTGGTGTGCGATCTGCTTGGCTTCGGCTTCAACCAGCGACGGCGGCAGGTCGAAGGAAACTTTCTCGTCCAGAATATCCAGCAGAGCACGCTTCATGACAGCGCGCGATGCGCCGTTGTACTCGGCTTCCAGACGCTCGGCGATCTGACCTTTCAGCGCTTCCAGATCCTCGGCGCCGAACTTGGTGGCCAGCTCGTCGTTGATCTCGGCCGCGACGGGCTCTTTCACCTCTTTCACGGTGCAGGTGAAGACGGCGTCTTTACCGGCCAGATGCTCGGCACCGTATTCCTCGGGGAACTTGACGTTGACGTCTTTTTCTTCCTCGGCCTTCACGCCAACCAGCTGCTCTTCGAAGCCGGGGATGAAGCTGTTGGAACCCAGAACCAGCGGATAGTCTTCGGCGGAACCGCCTTCGAACTCTTCACCGTCTACTTTACCTACGAAGTCGATCACAACCTGATCGCCGTCCTTGGCTTTGGACCCTTTGCGGCGCGCTTTGAAATCCTGAGCGGTTTCGGCCAGGTTGTTCAGCGCTTCTTCGACAGCCGCGTCGTCAGCTTTGACTACTAGCTTTTCCAGCTCGACCGATTTCAGGTCAACTTCCGGAATCTCGGGCAGTGCCTCATAGGACATCTCGACGTGAACGTCGTCGCCTTCTTTCCAGTCTTCGTTGGTCATCTTGACCTGCGGCTGCAGCGCAGGACGGTCACCGCTGTCTTCGAAGTGCTTGTTCATGGCGCCGTCGATGCTTTCCTGCATCGCTTCACCCAGCAGGCGTTGGCCAAACTGCTTTTTCAGCAGCGCCATCGGCACCTTGCCTTTACGGAAGCCCTTCATCTCGACCTCAGGCTGCGCTTCGACCAGCTTTTCGTTCACTTTGTCGTCCAGCTCAGCCGCGGATACGACGATGTTGTAGCCGCGTTTCAGACCTTCGTTCAGCGTCTCGGTAACCTGCATTATGGTAGTCCCCATAGGATTCGGGGCGCGCAAAACGGCGCGCCGGGCAAATTTGACGCCTTCTATTTGCCCAGCCGCCCACGTGCAAGGGGCAAAGCCCGGATCGGTCTTGTTTTGCCGCCGATTTGAACAAAAAAAACGCCCCGGACAGAGCCGGGGCGCATGATTGTCAGATAACCTGGATCAGAACTTCCAGAGTGCGCCCAGAACCCACGCTTCGTTTTTGTCGAAATCGGTAGTGTCGTCGAAATCGTGGTTGCGGTATTTCAGGTAGGCATCGGTGTTGATGCTGTCGATCCGCTGAACGACGGCGATACCCCAGGACTTGGTGCTGGACCCTTCGTTTTCGAAATCCGAACCGTCAAAGTAGTCGATACCGACACCGGTTTTACCCCAGGATACCCAGTCGCCTTCATAGGCCAACTTGGTGTACCAATAGTCCGGATCGCTGGCCCCGGTCGCCGTATCGTCACGCGAACCCAAAGCTGCCGTAAAGCTGAACCCGCTGGGCAGCAGAACCGAAGCGGACCCGATCGTGTCTTTCCGCTCGCCCGAACCATCGTCGAAATCACGCACCGCATAAGCTACGGTGGCAGCGAACTCGACGCCGTTGGCGAAAGTGTTGCCGTAATTGATTGCGATGTCGTAGTAATCGTCGTCATCGCTGCTGGACAGGATGTTCTGACCATAGGCAATTGCGCCCGAGAACCCGTTGAAATCCGGGGTGTCATAGCGGATACGCCCGCGACGGCCGCCGTCAAAGTTACTGGACGAGTCGCCCACGGTGATGTCGCTCAGGACACCGTCCGCTCCGCGATAGAAGAAGGCGCCGTTTTCATCGTTGGTGAACGAATACAAAGCTGTTCCGACATAGGACAAGTCAGTCTCGGCAGCCCCGTCCGAGGCCATGCTGCCCTGACCGGCCGAGAATTTACCGTAGCCACCTTTCAGCGAGAAATCGACGTGGCGGATATCTTCACGGGTCCAACCGTTGGTATTGGTGCCATCCTGGTTGGCCGTTCCCGTGCTTGGCAGACCCAGCCCGGTTTCAAAGCGGAACATGAACTCGTTGCTGCCATAGGGCTGCATCAGCCGCAGGCCAACGCGGCTGTTGGACAGGTCGTTGTCCAGCAAGCGGGTCTCTGTTTCCGCGCCGTCATCGACGGACACGATGGCCGGATCGAGCTGACCGTACAACAGCACATAGCCGCCGCTGTTGTTTTCGTACTTCATCTCAGCCGCGGCAGGAATTGCCGTCGTCGCGGCCAGCACAGCTGCTATTGAGGACAGTTTCAGTTTTTGCGTCATTTCATTCACCTTGAAAATTCCGGCTTCCTTTGCCTTTCAATCGCGCAGTTACCGCTGACATTCCAGCCACCACCGGCGATACTTTCGGGGTATTGCAAACTTGCCACTCAGATCGCGGAAGTCGGACTTAATTCCCATTACAATCAACACATTAACTGCGGTCCTTCCGCAGCCAGAGCTCCACTCCTAGGGAATTCTGACGCCCGGCTATGCGACTGGCAAACACTCGCTTTGACACTACTGCAAATCTGTCGGCCAATTGCCGCCGAAAGCAGGGCAGATCGGCCAATTCCCGCTCAAGAAATCAGATATTCAGTTCTTTAAAAACTTTAGGCAACTGCTCGGGTAAATCTTCGGCAATCAAACCCGGCCCGAATGCGCGCGCGCATTCCACATGCAGCCAGGCCGCCGTTTCCGCCGCCTGCATCGGGCCGCCCCCCCGGGCCAGCAATCCGGTGATAAATCCGGCCAGAACATCACCCGATCCTGCGGTCGCCAACCACGGGGCCGCGCGTTCGTAAAAAGCCGCATTAACCGAGCATTGCCCATTCGGCGCAGCAATCACCGTGTCCGGCCCTTTGAACAACACCACGCACCCTGCCCGTTTTGCGGCCTCACGTGTGGCGTCCACCTTGGAATAGGCCGGGCCTTTGTTTGGTATTGCCGCCAGCTTCTCGGCAATATCCGGGAACAGCCGTGAAAACTCTCCTCCATGTGGCGTCAGAACACAGTTTTCGTGGAGTCGAGAGAACAGATCTGCCGGATCATCCGCAAACGCCGTCAGCGCATCGGCGTCCAGAACCGTTGCACGTTTGGCACTTAGGGCAGCCGGCACCAACTCCTGCGCGCGTCCTATACCTAGGCCCGGGCCGAGGCAGAGGGCGTTCAACCGCTCATCCTTCACAATGTCGGCCAAGCCATCCGCACCTTCAACCCGCTGCAACATGATGGCCGTCACCTGTGCCGCAACTTCCATCTGAGCGGCCGGAGGCACCGCCAGGGTCACCAACCCTGCTCCAATGCGCAAAGCCCCCCGTGCTGCCAGCCGCGCGGCCCCGGTTTTGGCTGAGCCGCCTGAGAGGATGAGCGCGTGACCGTGGGTGTACTTGTGTTCGAATGGCTCCTTGGGGAGATATGGCGACAAACGGCTTTCATCCACTAGAACACTGAGAACCCTGCCCAGCATTCTTTCGCCATGATGTTCTATCAAAGCCCTTCGCGAAATCGAACCAGTCTTCCCGGGAGAAGATAGTCCAATGTCCGATATTACTGTTTTTCTACAGTATTCGGGTCCTTCGCTAATATTGTGGCCAAGTTTCTTGCCATGAAAAGTAACTGTGAGGTTCGCGCCTACCAAAACACCTTCATCCCCCAACACCTTGCCGCTATCGGCGCAGAGTCCAGACGGAACGTCGATTGAAACGACCCTCGGCCACCAAGGATCGACGTTAACCTCTGAACAAATCTGGATGGCCTCGAGAGCATTTTTTAAACCGCCAATCGAGCGCGTAAGCCCGGTGCCGAACAACGCGTCTATAATCAACTCAGGACCTGCTGCGCTGAACGTGCGGGCAGCGCGCTTCTCCAGTAGGTCAAGTTCACTTTTATTTGGTGAAGGCATGGACAACTTCGAGACCACTCCCTGCTCCATCCAGCGCTCATAGTTCGTACGCGCATCAGGTGGCAGCTTTTCGGGATCGCCATATAGAAAAACTTCCACCTCCCAGCCCAACTCACGCAACATCCGCGCAACAACAAAGCCGTCGCCGCCATTGTTCCCCGGCCCGCACAGAACCACAGCCCGGCCAGGCGATTTTGCCAGTTCCGGCCACTCTTCAAAAATCGCCTCGACAACGCCCCGCCCGGCCCGCTCCATGAGCTCCAGCCCGGTTACCTCACCAGACTCAATCGCGGCCAATTCGATGGCCCGCATTTGCGCAGCTGTCAGCAATTCCGTCATCTCAAATCCCTCAGCGATTCAATTCTGATTACTTTTTGTGCAAGTCGATCAAAATTTCACCTGCCGCCTATTTTCTCGGCACGCGCGCGCCGCCATTTTAGCAATCAGATTGCCGACCGATCTTAGACGTGATCAGTGCCATCCTGACAAGTGTTATAGGGAGCCCGGGATGAAGAAGATCGAAGCGATCATCAAGCCGTTCAAACTGGACGAAGTGAAAGAGGCGCTGCAGGACGTTGGTGTCCAGGGTCTCAGCGTGATCGAGGTCAAGGGTTTTGGCCGTCAGAAAGGCCACACCGAACTCTATCGCGGCGCGGAATACGTCGTCGACTTTCTGCCCAAGGTGAAGGTCGAGGTCGTACTGGACGACGATCAGGTCGATGCCGCCATCGAGGCCATCGTTTCGGCCGCGAAAACCGACAAGATCGGCGACGGCAAGATCTTTGTCTCGCCCGTTGAACAAGCCATTCGCATCCGGACCGGTGAGACCGGCTCGGAAGCGCTGTAATCGAACACTCCAAGTAGAGGAATAGAGAGTATGAGCAAGGACGCAGTTCTTCAGCTGATCAAGGACGAAGGCGCCGAATACGTCGATGTTCGTTTCACCGACCCCCGCGGCAAGCTGCAGCACGTCACCCTGATGGCTGATCAGGTTGACGAGGACTTTCTGGAAGAAGGCTTCATGTTCGACGGTTCGTCCATCGCGGGCTGGAAGTCGATCGAAGCCTCGGACATGAAGCTGATGGTTGACACCGACAGCGCCTATGTCGATCCGTTCTACGCGGAAAAGACCATCTGCGTGCACTGCTCGGTTGTCGAGCCCGACACTGGCGAAGCGTATGAGCGCGACCCGCGCGGCACCGCCCAGAAAGCAGAAGCCTACCTGAAAGCATCGGGTATCGGCGACGTTGCATACATGGGCCCCGAAGCTGAATTCTTCCTGTTCGACGACGTTCGTTTCTCGAACAGCATCAACAAGGTATCCTACGAAGTTGATGCAACCGACGCATCGTGGAACACCGACACCGAGTACGAGATGGGCAACATGGGCCATCGTCCGGGCGTCAAAGGTGGCTACTTCCCGGTCAACCCGATCGACGAAGCACAGGACCTGCGTTCGGAAATGCTGTCGACCATGAAACGTCTCGGCATGAAGGTCGACAAGCACCACCACGAGGTTGCTTCGTGTCAGCACGAGCTGGGCCTTATCTTCGACAGCCTGACCAAACAGGCTGATGAGCTGCAGAAGTACAAATACGTCATCCACAACGTCGCGCACGCCTATGGCAAATCGGCTACCTTCATGCCGAAGCCCATCGCGGGTGACAACGGCACCGGCATGCACGTGAACATGTCGATCTGGAAAGACGGCAAGCCGCTGTTCGCTGGCGACAAATATGCTGACCTGTCGGACGAAGCGCTGTACTTCATCGGCGGCATCCTGAAGCACGCCAAAACGCTGAACGCCTTCACCAACCCTGCGACCAACAGCTATAAGCGTCTGATCCCCGGCTTCGAAGCCCCCGTTCTGCGCGCCTACTCGGCCCGTAACCGCTCGGGTTGTGTCCGTATTCCGTGGACCGAAAGCCCGAAAGCCAAGCGCGTCGAGGCCCGCTTCCCCGATCCGGCCGCAAACCCCTATCTGGCGTTTGCCGCCCTGCTGATGGCTGGTCTGGACGGCATCAAGAACAAGATCGATCCGGGCGAAGCCATGGACAAGAACCTGTACGATCTGCCTGCCGAAGAACTGGCCGACATCCCGACCGTTTGCGGCTCGCTGCGCGAAGCGCTGGAAGCTTTGGCATCCGATCACGACTTCCTGCTGCAGGGCGACGTGTTCACCAAAGACCAGATCGACGGCTACATCGCCCTGAAGATGGAAGAGGTCGAAACCTACGAGCACACCCCGCACCCGGTTGAATACGGCATGTACTACAGCTGCTGATCCGGTTCTGGGTTTACATCTGCAAGGGCGTCCAATCGGGCGCCCTTGTTTCGTTTGGCGTGATCTTTCACACTCGGGACTATCCCGGTCAGGAGAGATCCAATGCCAACTGATGATCCCTTCTCGCAATACTCGGAGTTCGTAACGACGGCAGAGGAGCTGGAGCGCATAACCGGCGCGCCCCTGCCCCAGATCATCGCCAAAGAATTGCCCGCACTGGACCAGATGTGCCGCGACTTTATCGCGGCTTCACCCTTTTGCTTGATCGCCTCGGCCAACCCCGGCGGGCATCTGGATATTTCACCGCGCGGGGACCCGGCCGGTTTTGTTCAGGTGATTTCGGACACATTGATGGCAATTCCGGACCGGCCCGGCAACAAACGCGTGGACACGTTCCACAACGTGTTGCTGGATCCGCGCGTCAGCCTGATCTTCTTTGTCCCCGGCAAAATGGAAACCCTGCGTATCCGCGGCACCGCCCGGATCTGCGCCGATCCTGAGCTTCTGAACGGGATGGCTGTGGACAACCACGCGCCCAAGCTGGCCCTGCTGATCCATGTTGAAACCGTGTTTGCACATTGCCCCAAATGCGTCATCCGTTCGAACCTGTGGCAGCCTGAAAAGTGGCCGGACTCGTCGAACCTGCCAAATATGAACGCGATGATGGTGAAACACGCCAAAATCGACAAAACGCCTGATGAGTGGTTCGAAACCCTAAAAGAAACCGGAGAGCTTGACCTGTATTAACTGCTTTGCGGATCGCAAGATGCAGCTTACGCTTACTCTCAGCCTTTTATTAACCGGATTTCGCTGATGTTACGATTTGCTTTGATTTTAGCCCTGTCCCTGCCAACGCTTGCAGCTGCTGCCCCTTGCGGCAACACCAGCAGCGGTTTCGAGGCCTGGAAACAGGATTTTGCAAAGCAGGCCAAGCGCTCGGGTGTCAAAAAGAAAGGTCTGCAAGCGCTGGCGCAAACCCAGTACGCCACGCGCACCATTGCTGCTGATCGCAATCAGAAGAGCTTCAAATATTCGCTGGACAAGTTCATGCGCGTGCGCGGAGCCGATACGATCGTGGCACAGGGGCGCAAGCGCAAGGCGCGCAACCCGCAATTCTACGCCGCGCTGGAACGGCAATACGGCGTCCCCAGCGGCGTACTGATCGCGATCCACGGAATGGAAACAGGGTTCGGGAATTTCATGGGCGACAGTCAGGTTGTTTCCGCAATCACCACACTGGCTTATGATTGTCGCCGATCCGAGTTCTTTATCCCCCATGCCATCGGGGCGCTGAAACTAGTCGATCAAGGCAGCATTACGACGGCGACCAAAGGGGCGAAGCACGGCGAATTGGGGCACACTCAGTTCCTGCCGGGCAATGCGCTGGTCTACGGCGTAGATGCCACCGGCGACGGCCGCGTGGATTTCTACAACATGACCGACGCGCTGGCCTCGACCGCGAATTTTCTACGGCAGAAAGGGTGGAAACCGGGGCGCGGCTATCAACCGGGGCAACCCAATTTCAGGGTGATTCAGGAATGGAACGCGGCCTCGGTCTATCAGCAATCCATCGCCATCATGGCCGCCCGAATCGACGGCTGATACGCGCCATGTTTCAGCGCCAATACACCGCAATCCGGACACAATATTGCCACAGACCTTAAGCGGCCCCTAAAATGCCTAGGTTTCCAATGAGTAATCAATCCCGCTGATTTTTCATTTTTTTCCATTTTCGCCAAATTCTGCCCCATATCGGTTGTTAACCTGTTTCTCAGGACAGGATACGACAAAGGAATGCGTGGTGACTTCGAAGCACAGCTATCATGGCGGTCTTCAGTTCAACGGAGAAACCGAGGGTGCGATTGAACGTTTTGGCGCCATCGTTGCGACGACGTTGGAAGACTACGGCCACCTGGTCGAACGCAAAAACATGCTGAGCGAGACCGAGGCCAGCATCGTATCCAGCCAATATCTGGTTCGCCTGACATTGGACACTCAAGTCGTCGGCGCAGAAGATCGGTTCGGACGTCTGGACCGCGCTGCGGGGCTGAAAACCGCAAGCAGACCGGTTGTTACCCTACCGAAGAACCGTCTGACGATCACGCTTTCGCCGGTATCTCCGTTGTTGGATGACAGCGAAATCTCCGAGCTGATGCTGGTGGTCATCCTGTATCGGATGGTCGATATCTGCGCGACGCAGCGGGTCGAGTGGCTGTCGTCCAACACCATTCTGACCGTTGAACAATTCATGAGTGCGTTCGACACTTTAACGCCTCCCAAAACACGAAACAGAAAACAGATTTTCGAGGCAGTGACAGGCCCGTTCGCCGGGCTGAACATACCTGACGAACAGGATCTGGATGAGCCGAAAAAAAGGACGCTGGCACCAGCAGTCCGGCCGATCCAGTTGTCCGATGAGCAGTTGCTCAGCATCGCTTTTCGGACAGAAACCAACGAGCAGCCAACTGATGGGGAAAAGGACACGCGCCCCCTCGACCACGACAAGCCCAGTGACATCCTGCGACTATCCAGTTGGGGATTGACCGGGGCCGTGGCTAGCGTGTCCGTACCCATCGCGGTCTCTGTGGCCGCAGTGAACCTGATCAGAGGTGAAGATTTTCGCCTGAACACTCAGGTTCTTGCCTACACCGTCGCAATCTCCGCTCTCAGCACAAGCGGGGCATTCGCCGGTGTCGCCAATGCGTTGGGCATGTAGAACTAAACTTCAATACCCTCCGTGGAGGCCCCGCCATCAGGCGGGGTTTTCCATTTTGCGCAAGTGCTGCGCCTCCAGCACGTAGGTATGGATCGAAAAGACCACCGCCCGCGTTTCCGGCAGGCGCAACAAGGTCTGGCGTTCGCTGCGCAGGAACCGAGCGGCCCCCGGATTGCTGACATCGCGCCGGTCGTTGGCACTACGGGGTTGATGCAGTTCGGCGTCCTCGTACCAAAGCGCATTAAACCGCCACAGCGGACGCCCCGGCTGTATCCCGTCAAACAGGCGCTGCACCCGTCGCGCGATGTCGTCGTCATAGCCTGATACCGGGATGTGAATGTCGATCAGAGGGCGCATGAACTTTTCCGTCAGGCGCCAACTGGCGGGAAAACACAGAATGGCTCCGGTCAGGACATGCTCGTCCCCGTGCTTTTGCAGGATACAGAAGTCCTCCTGCACCAAACGGCACAGCGTATCCAGCGGGTGTGTGCGGTCGATTTCAACAACCTGACCATCCGGGCGGGCGACATGATCGCTGAACCCCGGATAGACCTGATGCAGGACCATATCCAAAAGCTCTTGCGCCGCAGGTTCGGCACCCGGGTTCAGTGCCAGAACATCCGGACGCCTTTCCCGCAATAGCGCCTCGCGCCGCTGCATCTGCCCGGCAAACGCATCATCACAATGCAGCCAGTCATCCATGCTCGCCGGTTGGATTCCGGGCAAAGGGCGTGGCGTCAGCGGGTCATAGGGGATCGAGGTCTGTAGGATCGTCATAATGACGGACTATCACCAGTTGAACGGGTTGTCGGCCCAAAAGCGACCGGTGCGCCGTCGCAAACTTTCAAGACGCTTGGGAAATGATTCTTCACGTTGAATTTCAGGCAGGGAGGCCCATCATGAACCAGCATTACCGCGACAGCCGCAAGATCGATCCGACCAAAGGCACAACACTGGGCGATGGCACCCCAAACGACAATGACCGGATCGAGATTGGGCCGACGCAACTGGCCTTTGCGGAATGGGAGGCAGCCGGACTGGCCCTGCCCGATCTGGCCCGGATGCGGGAATTCCGGTGGAAACGCCTGACCAAGGCCATCGTGGATCGCGGTTATGGCGGGCTGCTGATGTTTGACCCACTCAACATCCGTTACGCCACCGACAGCACCAACATGCAGTTGTGGAACACCCATAACCCGTTCCGCGCTGTGCTGCTGTGTGCCGATGGCTACATGGTGATCTGGGACTATAAGAACTCGCCCTTCCTGTCGAAATTCAACCCGCTGGTGCGCGAGCAACGCTCGGGCGCGGATCTGTTCTATTTCGACCGTGGCGACAAGGTGGATGTGGCGGCCGATGTATTCTCGAACGAGGTGCGGCTGCTGATCGACGAACATGGCGGCGGCAACAAACGTCTGGCTGTCGACAAGATCATGCTGCACGGCCTGCGTGCACTAGAGGCGCAGGGGTTTGAGATTATGGAGGGCGAAGAGGTCACCGAAAAGACCCGCGCCATCAAGGGCCCGGATGAGATTCTGGCCATGCGCTGCGCGCACCATTCCTGCGAAACCGCCGTGGCCGAGATGGAAAAATTCGCCCGCGCCAATGTGGGCGACGGCAAGACGTCCGAGGATGATATATGGGCCGTTCTGCACGCCGAGAACATCCGTCGCGGCGGTGAGTGGATCGAAACCCGCCTGCTGGCCTCGGGCCAGCGCACCAACCCGTGGTTTCAGGAATGCGGGCCTCGGATCACTCAACAGAACGAAATCATCGCCTTTGATACCGACCTGATCGGATCTTACGGCATCTGCATCGACATCTCGCGCACGTGGTGGATCGGGGATGAAAAACCCCGCCCCGACATGGTCTATGCCATGCAGCACGCGCATGAACACATCATGACCAACATGGAGATGCTGAAACCCGGCGTGATGATCCCCGAGTTGACCGCCAATGCACATAAGCTGGATGACAAGTTTCAGGCGCAGAAATACGGCTGCCTGATGCACGGCGTCGGCCTGTGTGATGAATGGCCTCTGGTCGCCTATCCGGATAAGGCGGTGGCGGGCTCTTACGACTACCCGCTCGAACCCGGTATGGTTCTATGTGTCGAAGCCGCCGTCGGTGAAGTTGGCGGCGACTTCTCGATCAAGCTCGAGGATCAGGTCCTGATCACCGAGGACGGGTATGAGAACCTGACCACCTACCCGTTCGACCCCCAGTTGATGGGACAGGCGTAACGCCTCAATCCGGCCAGGTTGAACGCCGAACGTTGCCGTGCCAGTCCTCGGACGGGATGGTGACTTCGGCTGTGGTCGAAGCCGCTGGCCAGGTTTGACCCAGCGTGAATCCCAACACTCCGGTCAGGGCGATGACGATCAGAATGTCGGGGCGGAAAACAACGCCACGCGGGGCGGATGCGGTATGGGACATGTAAGCCTCCTTGGCTTGCTATCAGTGATAGCTGCAAGATGGGGGTATTCCTAAGATTAATAAAACGAATATTTATCATCTATTGCATCACAATTTTTGAACACAGGAGAAACCCTCTTTCCTGACCCGAAAGCGCTCACTTTTCTCACCTTCCCGTGACGCGTCTTACATTGGGGTTGAGGCACCAGTCGGAAGCACACAGTATTGGGTCCATCCCGACACGTAAGGAATTGCCATGCCCACCGAACGCATTACCTTTGCCGGTCACGACGGCAACCAGTTGGCTGCACGCCTTGATCTGCCGGACGGACCGGTGCTGGCGACCGCGTTGTTTGCGCATTGTTTTACCTGCTCCAAGGACATTCCCGCCGCTCGCCGCATCGCCGCCCGTCTGGCTGCGATGGGCATCGCGGTTTTGCGCTTTGATTTCACCGGGCTTGGCCATTCGGGTGGGGAGTTCGCCAACACCACCTTCACCTCGAATGTCGAGGACTTGATTTCCGCTGCGCATTATCTGGCGGGCCGCAACATGGCCCCGGCCCTGTTGATCGGCCATTCTCTTGGCGGGGCAGCCGTCCTGCGGGCCCGGGCCGGTATTCCCAGCGCCAAGGCTGTGGTCACGCTGGGCGCGCCCGCCGATCCCGGTCATGTCGCACACCATTTCGAAGGCGCCCTGCCCCAGATCGAACAGGACGGATCGGCCAAGGTCATGCTGGGGGGCCGCCCTTTCCGCATCGGCAAGGCCTTTGTCGATGACATTTCGGAATCCGCGCTGACCCCGGCGATTGCCGACCTGAAAGCGGCGCTGCTGATCCTGCACGCACCGCGCGATGAAACCGTCAGCATCGACAATGCCAGCACCATCTTTCTGGCCGCCAAACACCCCAAGAGCTTTGTTACACTCGACGACGCTGATCATCTGATCACCCGCGCCTCGGACGCTGAATACGCAGCCGACGTGATTGCGGCATGGGTGACGCGATACATTCCGCTCAGCCCGCCCGCACCGCCCCCCGGCGCACCTGAGGGCGTTGTGCGCGTGACCGAGGTCGATCCCTCGGGATTCCTACAGGACATCCAGTCCGGCCCCCGGCATCACGCCGTGGCGGATGAGCCTGCCTCGTATGGCGGTACCGACAGGGGCATGTCGCCCTACGGCTTCGTTTCCTCGGGTCTGGGGGCCTGTACGTCGATGACGATCCGCATGTATGCGCGACGCAAGCGGTGGCCTCTGACGGGCATCACTGTCGATGTCTGCCATAACAAGGTACACGGGCAGGATGCCGGACTGGCCGGAGACGGCAAGATCGACCAGTTCCGCCGCAAGATCCGTCTGGAAGGCCCGCTGGATCAGGAACAGCGCGCGCGGCTGCTGGAAATCGCAGACAAATGCCCTGTTCACCGCACGCTGGAAGGGTCAGCCCAGATCACAACAGAACTGCTGAGCTGACCACGTCAGATTATCGGCGCGGCGACGGACGATGGATGGGCGGCCGGGCCACGGGCGGACGCGCAACCGGCGGGCGCGCCACAGGCGGTGTCGGGCGGGCTGGTGGCTTGGCGATCGGCGGTGTCGGCCGAACTGGTGGCCTGCCCGCGGGCGGGTTGGGCCGCACCGGTCGGTCGATATCAACATCCACGTTTACGTCGTGGTAATAGTCGTTCCACAGCATCGAGTCATAGAACGGGTCATACCCATATCCGACCCCGACCGTCACACCATCGCAGGCGGATAAAGAGAAACTCGCAGCTCCAAGGCCCAGCGCCAGAAACAGACGTTTGATCGATTTGATGGTCATCAGCGCCTCTCCTTACTGTACGGCCCGGAACGACGCGAAAACATCATTCAGAAGGTCGACATAGGCCGGATCGGCCCCGTCACGCAGGATCGCCACAACAACGGCCACGCGGTCCTTTGGCAGGTCGATAATGGTGGCAGTAAAGTTGATGCCGCGCCCGTCTCGTGTGCCGGTGCCGCGGATTACACGTGCCGGCAAACCCCCGATCCGGCTGTCGGATGTACTGGTAACCGTCGGGTCCTTGACCAGAAACTTGTCGATATCCTCAAGATACCGCAAACCACCCTCGATCGAGGCGACCCCCGTCGGAGAGACAAATCCCATCCAGACATTGTCATCGGTCACGGGCCGCACGCCCATGACACGCGCAACCGCGCGCGGGTCACCCAGTTCGGTGTCCTCAATCTCGCGCGGGCCGCCGGTACGCACGATCCAGAAATCGGGCGCAGCAAAGCTGAACAACGCGCGCCCTGCATCGGTATACGTGATCGGAGTATCCGCCGAGGCGGGTGCCACAGCCCCCAGCCAAAACGCGGCACAAACGGCCAAAGCCGTGCTAGAAAAAATACGCATATCTCAATAACCTGATGATTTCCTTGCCATCAGATTGAACGAGACCCAGCTGTTTTGTCCAGCGTCTGTTTGTAACGCCCTCAAAAAACCCGCGCCCAGATTACTCAGGACGCGGGTGTGTTTTCGTGTAGCTGAGATCAGGTACGGGCGTCGCCGACCAGTTTCCAAAGGCCCGGGATCAGCAGAGCGGCGAGCGCCAGTTTGATCGCATCGCCCATCAGGAACGGTGTCAGGCCCCATTCCAGGATCGGCTTGTCCCAGCCGTAAAGCTGACCCAGCCACAGCAGGCCGGGCACATAGATCAGGACGTTCGCCAGAACCAACGCCAGCGCCAGTTTACCAACCGAGCGATCCCATCCGCGCGCAGCGAGTGCGCCCAGCAACACAGTGGCCAGCAGGTAGCCGACCAGATAACCGCCGGTGCCGCCCATCATATAGGTCAGCCCGAATTTATCGGCCGAGGACCCCGCAAACACGTCAAAGCCCAGCGCACCGACCAGCAGATAGCCCAGCATGGTGATCAGTCCCAGGCGCGCGCCGTATGCAGTGCCGATGGTCAGCACGGCAAAGGTGCCCATGGTGATCGGAACCGGCCACATCGGCACCTTGACCTTCGCGGCAATCGCCAGCGCCAATATACCCAGAGCCACCAGTACAACCTGTTTCACGCGCAGCGCTGTGCCCTCGCGCGGGCCGATTGCTTCGGCCAGAACACTTGTATTCATTTTCGTTTCTCCACATCCGGATGGAAATTCGGGCCCATCAAAGCCTATTTCACATCGATACTTCAAGATGATTGCGCTATCGAGGGCGGTACTCGGTCTTCATCTCATAAGATTTTCGCGGCCCCGAGACGGTCCAGCTTACGGACCAAACGGGCCAACCCGAGAAATCATAGACCGCATCATAGCTGTCTGGCGGACAATCATGATGATCCCTAGACTGCGCTTGCCCAAGCTTCAATACGTGAAAATACCGCTCGTCATCGAAAAGGATCGCAACTCGGTCGCCGGACTCCTGCCATAGATACCGCCGCGTGCCTTTCATCGCGGCCTGCCCCGGTATCTGCAAGGTCACGTCCTCATCATAGATCAGGCCCTGTTTGTCCGGGCGCAGTACCGCCTGCCCCTCGGCCTGCACGACCTGCCCTGCCCGCGTGTCGTGAATGGTGCGGGTCAGGCTCCACTTGCCCTCGAAATCGGACAGGCTGAGCGGCAAAGTCATTCCGCGAAGGTTCCGTCAGTGGTTCCGCCCGCGTCATCCACGAACCGGATCACTTCACCGCTTTGTTGCACGTCGTAACAGGCCCACAGATCCGAAGGGGGCCAGAGCGAGCAATACCGGTCTTCACGCACGGCCCAGCGCCCCGCACTGGGTCTTCCCGAAAAATACTGGGTCAGCATCGTTTCATCGAAGGTCTGCCAGACACCCTCTCCGTAATCGAGCTTTTGGCCAGCCAGAGCCTCCAAAATCTCGTCTCCGGTCAGCGTCCGGAACTCTTCTGCGGCCAAAAAGCCGGGCCAAAGGGCCAAAATCAGGGCAAACCGTCTCATACCTGCACTCGTGCCTTGTTCCCTCGGGGCTGCGGGTTTAAACCGCGCGCGAACGCCTTATCCCAACCACAAAAAGGTCTCGCCGCCAATGATTCCACGTTATTCCCGCCCCGATATGGTCGCCATCTGGTCGCCCGAGACCAAGTTTCGCATCTGGTATGAGATTGAAGCCCATGCCTGTGACGCCATGGCCGACTTGGGCGTGATCCCGCGTGAGAACGCCGAGGCCGTGTGGAAAGCCAAGGACGTGGAATTCGACGTCGCCCGCATTGACGAGATCGAGGCCGTCACCAAGCACGACGTCATCGCTTTCCTGACCCACCTGGCCGAACATGTCGGCAGCGAAGAGGCGCGTTTCGTCCATCAGGGCATGACCTCTTCGGACGTGCTGGACACATGTTTGAACGTGCAATTGACCCGCGCCGCCGACCTGCTGATCGCCGACCTCGAAGGTCTGCTGGCCGCCCTCAAGCGCCGCGCGATTGAACACAAGAACACAATCCGCATCGGTCGCAGCCACGGCATCCACGCCGAGCCGACCACCATGGGCCTGACCTTTGCCCGTTTCTACGCCGAGATGGATCGCAACCTGTCCCGTATGCGCGACGCCCGTGCAGAAATCGCCACCGGCGCGATCAGCGGCGCAGTTGGCACCTTCGCCAATATCGACCCGCGCGTCGAGGAACATGTCTGCGATCAGCTGGGTCTGGTGCCCGAGCCGATCAGCACGCAGGTGATCCCACGCGACCGCCACGCGGCGTTCTTTGCAACACTGGGCGTCATCGCCAGCAGCATCGAGAACATCGCGATCGAAATCCGCCACATGCAGCGGACCGAGGTGCTGGAAGGGGCCGAATTCTTCTCGATGGGTCAAAAAGGCTCGTCGGCTATGCCGCACAAGAAAAACCCGGTCCTGACCGAGAACCTGACCGGTCTGGCGCGGATGGTGCGCGCGGCCGTGATCCCAGCGATGGAGAACGTGGCGTTGTGGCACGAGCGTGATATTTCGCACTCCTCGGTCGAACGCATGATCGGCCCGGACGCCACGATCACCTTGGATTTCGCACTGGCCCGTCTGACCGGCGTGATCGACAAGATGCTGATCTTCCCCGAGAATATGCTCGAGAACATGAACAAGTTCCCCGGCCTTGTAATGAGCCAGCGTGTTCTGCTGGCGCTGACCCAAGCCGGAGTCAGCCGCGAAGATGCCTATGCAATGGTTCAGCGCAACGCGTTGAAGGTCTGGGAACACCGCACCGATTTCAAAGAGGAACTGCTGGCGGACGCCGACGTCACCGCCGCGCTGAGCCCCGAAGAGATCGAAGAGAAATTCGACCTCGGCTATCACACCAAGCACGTCGACACGATCTTCGCCCGCGTCTTCGGCGAATAAATCCAGGCCGATCAAACGGTTCAAGAGGGCCCGGGTCGCACAACGCGATCCGGGTCCTGTTCTTTTGCCAAAATGGGCAAAATCGGCTATTGTGCGCCTGTATTTCCGAACGGGAGAAACAGCATGATCCGCACTCTTATCTGCGCATTGGCCCTTGCGTGTTCCGCATCCGTCGCTCTGGCCTGCAGTGGTCATTCCAAGCAAACCCAGTCTTGCGCACCGGGTACATATTGGGATGCTGAAAGCCAAACTTGCGCGAAAAACGCCAGTAGCTGAAAAAGTTCTTTCCTACCTGTGAATAAAAGCGAGCAGCCGATTGTTAGCTTTTTATCAGATCGCGCTATGCTTGATCAGAGCAGCCCAAAGAACGGAGTAGGAAAATGCGCCTCGTATTAGTTTCAGCTATTGCCCTTCAGGCCTTTGCCTTCGCTCCGGCCCTATATGCGGCCGGCGGTGGCGGTGCCACCACCCCACCGAAACCCACCAACACGACTAAAAAATGCCTGTTCGGCCGAGTCTATGACAAGGACGCCGGGCGTTGCGTCAAGCCGAACAAGACCAACTTTACCCAGGATGAACTCTACGACGCCGTGCGCGAGCTGGCCTATGACGGCCAATTCGAGAATGCGCAGAACATCCTGAGCATTATGGATCAGGACGATGATCGTGTGCTGACCTATTGGGGCTTTACCTACCGCAAAATGGGCGAGCTTGAGCTAGCGAATGTCTTCTACACCAACGCTATCGAGGCCAACCCGGACAACATCCTTGCCCGCAGCTATATGGGTCAGGGATTTGTGACCGAAGGTAAAACCGATCTGGCCATCGAACAATGGCGCGAGATCAAGGCGCGTGGCGGCGAAGGCACCTGGGCCGAAGCGTCCCTGCGCGAAGCGATCCGCACCGGGCTGACTTATAACTATTAAGCTTCAGTCTTTCTTTACCCGACTCTCCGTAATCTGCCTGTGGAACAGAACTTTGGCACCGCAGGCAGATGCAGGACACGAACACTTTGGTACAGGTGGCACCGGGGGCGGCTCCGGTGGCCGATCAGAAGGACGACGCTCCCCGCGTCGTTCCCCGCACCCTCAGCAACCGGCAGAAGGCCGCCATTGTCGTCCGGCTTTTGCTGAACGAAGGCGCCGATATCCCGCTGGAAGAACTTCCCGATGATCTGCAGGAAAAACTGACCCATCAACTGGGTCAGATGGGTCTTGTCGATCGCATCACGCTGGATGCCGTGGCGCAGGAATTTGCCGAGGCGCTGGACAGTGTTGGCCTGTCCTTCCCGCATGGTCTGGCGGGGGCTTTGGACGCAGTGGATGGCAAGATCGGTTCGGCCACGGCGGCGCGGCTCCGCAAGGTGGCCGGAGTGCGCCAGATCGGTGATCCCTGGCAGCGCCTGCGTGAAATCCCGACCGAGGATCTTGCCGCGATGGCGCAGGCCGAAAGCACTGAAATTGCCGCCGTGATGCTGTCAAAGCTGGAGACTGCAAAAGCAGCGCAGTTGCTGGGCCACCTGCCCGGCCCTGTTGCACGGCGGATCACCTATGCGATCTCGAAAACCGCCAATGTCACGCCCGAAGCAGTCGAGCGGATCGGCTGGTCGCTGGCGGCGCAATTGGATCAGCGCCCGTCTCAGGCCTTTGCCGATGGCCCCGGCGCGCGGGTTGGTGCGATCCTGAACCAGTCAGCGGCATCCACACGCGACGGGTTGCTGACCGCGCTGGACGAAGAGGATTCGGATTTCGCCAGCGTTGTGCGCCGCTCGATCTTTACCTTTGCCCATATACCGGCACGGGTTTTGCCCCGCGACGTTCCCGCAATTCTGCGTGGCGTGGAACAGGCCGATCTGGTCACAGCGCTGGCGGGTGCGGCAGCGGAGGACGACAAAACTGCGGCGGAATTCATGCTATCCAACATGTCCACGCGTATGGCAGACAACCTGCGCGAAGAGATGTCGGAACGCGGCAAGGTCAAGCAATCCGAGGCCGAAGTGGCGATGACGCAGATCATCGGCGCCATCCGTGCCTTGGTGGACGAAGGGACGATCACACTCATCGAGGAGGCAAGTGAGGACTAGGCGAACGGTCCAAGCCATCGGAACGCTTGTGGTCAGAGATCACGCCTTGTATGTCTGGCGCGGCAATTCGCAACAGCCGGTGAGACCAGATTATGCCAGCCGAAAAGTCGGAACTAAGCCGCGGGGCGCTACGGAAATACTATATCACCGGCCTGCTTCTAAAAGGTGTCATCGGCGCGATGCGCTTACTACCTTATGAGCGTCGTATCGCTACAATGGGGGCCATCCTACGCAGCCTCGCCCCCGTTATTGGCATTACCAAGCGCGTGCGCCGAAATTTGGAACTGACTTGCCCGGAGTTATCTGAAGCTGAGATGCAGCGCATCTGCCGTGCCGTCCCTGACAATGCAGGCCGCGCAATCATGGAACATTTCTCGCCCGAAGGGTTCACCGAACGCCAAAGAACCGCCAAGATTTCCGGCCCCGGCATCGCGGCCTTTGACGCAGCCGTGGCCGAAGGTCGCCCGGTGATGATGATCACGGCGCATTTCGGCCACTACCTTGCTGCCCGGATTGCCCTTCAGGCCCGCAGCGGTCAGCCCATCGGGTGCCTGTACCGTCGCATGGCAAACCCGTATTTCAACGACGCTTACGTGGAAGCGTTCTACAAAACCGGTGCGCCCATGTTTGAACAGGGTCGTCGCGGCATGGTCGAGATGGTGCGCTCACTCAAAAAGGGCGGCATCATCGCCATCGTCTCGGACCTTCACGCTCATGGCGGGGAAGAGCTGACGTTCTTCGGCAAACCGGCGGTCACGTCGATTCTGAACGCTGAGCTGGCGATGAAATACAAGGCCGAGCTGATCCCCTGCTACGCCATTCGACAGCCCAACGGCATCGATTTTGAGATCGTACTGCACGATCCGGTTCCGCATACCGACCCCAAGACCATGACCCAGTTCACCAATGACGATCTTGAGGCCGTGGTCAGGCAGCATATGGGGCAGTGGTTCTGGATTCACCGGCGCTGGAAGGCCTGGAACGGGCTTGGCGTGCAGCCCGAGGACATGCCCTGATCACTTGACCCGGGCAGCGGCAACGATCGGGCCGTGCCCGGCCCTCTGCACCAGAACAACGGCTGGCAAGTCCGACGTCAATTCAGCCGAAAACTGTTGCGGCGCGACCCCGTCCCACTGCCCGGCCACCTGCCAGGAGTCCACAACGTTGGCGTAATCCAACTCGTGCCCCGCCAGCTCACCCCGACGGATCGAGGCATGGCGCATCGGTGAATACTGTACCACCCTGACGTCATAGGCCTCGCCTTCGGGCAACTCGACAGGGGCGACATCAACCGTCACCTCATTGCCCGACCGCTTGGCCACGACTTCGGCCTCGGGCGTGGCTGTCAGATGCGCGTTGATCAGGCGCTCCAATTCGCGCGATTGCGCACCGACCACATCATGCTGACCGTTTATCACCATCTGTGGCGTGTAGATCATCGTCCGCCCGCCCTGACGCGCGTACGCACGCTGGCGCAAGGTGTGATCGGGATCGGCATATTCGTCCTCCCACCCGATGTAGTCCCAATAATCCACGTGCAGGGCCAGACCGATCACATCATCGCGTTTGGCCAGATCATGCATCAGACGGTCGGCCGGTGGGCAGGAGGAACAGCCCTGCGACGTAAACAGCTCGACCACCACAGGATCGTTTTCAGCCGCTGCGGGCACGGCAAGACCAAGCACAGTGGCAATGATGGCGGATCTGAGCATGTTTGACCTCGGGGTGATAACTTTTCTGTTTGCGACCGATAAGATACCTGAATGGTTTAAACCCTTTGGACCTCACCCTCCAATCAAGGTTTCTTGAAACCACCCTGCCCCAACGATGCGTGACTCGGCAGAACCGGACCAACTTTGCACGTCTTGGTCCTTGAACCCCGGCGAAACGTGATAAAGATTGCTATCAGCGAACCCCGTTACCCAAGTCATTTGAGAGGGAGCCAACTCATGCCCATTAAAGTCGGACAGGATACCGCCAAGACGCGCCGCAGCCTGAACGTAAACGGCAAATCCATTTCCTATTATTCGATCCCCGCCGCGCAAGAGGCCGGTCTAGGCGATTTTTCGAAACTCCCTGCCGCGTTGAAAGTCGTGCTGGAAAACATGCTGCGATTTGAGGATGACGGCTTTTCCGTCTCGGTCGATGATATCAAGGCGTTTGGCGAATGGGGTGCCAATGGCGGCAAAAACCCACGTGAGATCGCCTATCGCCCTGCCCGCGTACTGATGCAGGACTTTACCGGCGTTCCCGCTGTGGTCGATCTTGCCGCGATGCGGGACGGGATCAAGGGGCTGGGTGGTGACGCGCAAAAGATCAACCCGCTGAACCCGGTGGATCTGGTCATCGACCACTCGGTCATGATTGACGAATTCGGCAACCCGCGCGCCTTCCAGATGAACGTGGATCGCGAATATGAACGCAACATGGAGCGCTACCAGTTCCTGAAATGGGGTCAGAGCGCGTTCAACAATTTCCGCGTTGTGCCCCCCGGCACCGGTATCTGTCACCAGGTGAACCTGGAATACCTGGCCCAGACCGTCTGGACCGACACCGATCAGAACGGCGAAGAAGTCGCCTATCCTGACACGCTGGTTGGCACCGACAGCCACACCACAATGGTCAACGGTATGGCCGTTCTGGGTTGGGGCGTCGGCGGGATCGAGGCCGAGGCCGCGATGCTGGGTCAGCCGATCTCTATGCTGATCCCCGAGGTTGTCGGCTTTGAACTGACCGGCGCGATGGTCGAAGGCACCACCGGAACCGACCTCGTACTGAAGGTGGTCGAGATGCTGCGCGAAAAGGGCGTGGTTGGGAAATTTGTTGAATTCTACGGCGAAGGTCTGGACCGCCTTCCGCTGGCCGACCGCGCGACCATCGCCAATATGGCCCCGGAATACGGCGCGACCTGTGGTTTCTTCCCAATCGACGGCGAAACCCTGCGCTACATGCGCAACACCGGGCGTGACGAGGACCGTCTGGCGCTGGTCGAAGCCTATGCTAAGGAAAACGGATTCTGGCGGGATGAGAATTATGCGCCCATTTACACCGACACCCTGTCGCTGGACATGGGCACCATCGTCCCCGCCATCTCGGGCCCGAAACGCCCGCAGGACTATGTGGCACTGACCGATGCCAAGGCGGCTTTCCTGAACGAGATGGAGAAGACCTTCAAGCGCCCGATGGGCAAAGAAGTCTTGGTCAAAGGTGAAAACTACGCAATGGAGTCGGGCAAGGTCGTGATCGCTTCGATCACTTCCTGCACCAACACCTCGAACCCATATGTGATGATCGGCGCTGGTCTGGTGGCGAAAAAGGCCCATGAGCTGGGCCTGAACCGCCAGCCCTGGGTCAAGACCTCGCTGGCGCCCGGATCGCAGGTTGTGTCGGAATACCTTGAGGCTGCCGGTCTGCAACAGCATCTGGATGCCATCGGCTTCAACCTTGTGGGCTATGGCTGCACCACCTGCATCGGTAACTCGGGCCCGCTTCAGAAGGAGATCAGCGAAGCCATTGCAGAAGGCGATCTTGTCGCTACCTCGGTCCTGTCCGGCAACCGCAACTTCGAAGGCCGCATTTCCCCGGACGTGCGCGCCAACTATCTGGCCTCACCGCCGCTGGTGGTCGTCTACGCGCTGGCGGGCACCATGGACATCGACCTGACCTCGGAACCGATCGGGCAGGACAAGGATGGCAACGACGTCTTCATGAAGGACATCTGGCCAACCCAAAGCGAAATTGCGGAACTGGTCGAGCAGACGGTGACCCGCGATGCGTTCCAGTCGAAATATGCCGATGTCTTCAAAGGCGACGAGAAATGGCGCGATGTCGAGGTTCCGCAACAGGAAACCTATGACTGGCCGCCCACATCGACCTATATTCAGAACCCACCCTATTTCCAGGGCATGGGGCCTGAGCCAGGCACGATCTCGAACATCGAGGGGGCCAAGGTTCTGGCCATTCTGGGCGATATGGTCACTACCGACCACATCTCGCCCGCCGGGTCCTTCGCGACCACCACGCCTGCGGGCAAGTACCTGATGGACCGACAAGTTCAGCCGCGTGAGTTCAACTCGTACGGCTCGCGCCGGGGCAACCATGAGGTCATGATGCGCGGCACATTCGCCAATATCCGTATCAAGAACGAGATGCTGGATGGTGTCGAAGGTGGCTATACCAAGGGGCCGGATGGCGAGCAGACTTCGATCTACGACGCGTCGATGGCCTATCAGGCGCAGGGCACTCCGTTGGTGGTCTTTGGCGGCGAGCAATACGGCGCGGGCTCGTCCCGCGACTGGGCGGCCAAAGGCACCGCACTGTTGGGCATCAAGGCCGTGATCGCCGAGAGCTTTGAACGTATCCACCGATCGAACCTCGTTGGTATGGGTGTCATTCCGTTCGAATTCACCGGCGGCGACAACCGCAAGACGCTGGGGCTGACGGGCGACGAGACCGTCTCGATCCACGGGCTGGACTCGGTTGAGCCGCTGCAAGAGGTGCCATGCACCATCACCTATGCCGACGGTGCCGAGAGAACCATTCTCCTCAAGTGCCGCATCGATACAGCGCCCGAGATCGAATACATCGAGAACGGCGGCGTGCTGCAATACGTGCTGAGAAACCTTACGAAAGCGGGCTAATTGCCTGATTCAATACAAAATAAAGGCCACCAGCTATGCTGGTGGCCTTTTTTGATCGGGTTGAAGCAACCGTTCAAACTTCGACGATATCGTCTTTCAGGCTGGCGACAAATTCCGCGATCTCTCCTTGCATGTCGGTCGGGATCGACAAGGCGTTCATGCTATCCACCGCGTGCCCCAAAAAGCGGTTCCAATCATCCTCGCTGATTTTCATTCCCACATGCGTGATTTTCATGTCGCGCCCGGTATAGTGCAGCGCACCGCCGGTTTTGGCGACAAGATAGTCGACCAGCAACTGATGCTCCCGGGCGATCCCGTCTGCACCGCGATTGGCCCAGAAGCGCCCCAAAACTTCATCCGCCATCATTTTGGGCATCAGAGTGTCGGCAAATGTCGCGATGGCGTCATAGCCACCCAGCCGGCTATAAAGGCTTGCTTGTTCAGTCATGTCGTTTCCGTTTGTCAGATGATGATCTGGAATGTCTATCAGACCGCGCCAGGCGTTAGTTGACATTGGTCAAAACGGCTGTTCATCGGTCGGCAAGCGGAATTGATCACACTCGGGACAAGCCCTAAACGACAGATTTTTTGGCAGTGACCGGAAAGTGGCGAAAACCCTAGCGGCCTGCTTTCTCAAGCGCTGGTCGGATGGTGCTTTCGATCACGCGTTGGGTAATTGGCCCGGCAAACCGCAGGATGATCGTGCCTTCGCCATCGATCACATAGGTTTCAGGCACACCATATAGGCCCCAGTCCAGCGCCATACGTCCCTGCTCATCCCGTCCCATAGCCTTGTACGGGTCACCCAGATCGGTCAGGAACGCTTCGGCGTTGTCCAACTTGTCTTTATAGTTGATGCCATAGACCGGGATGCCTTCTTCGGACAGCGCCTCAAGGTTCGGATGTTCGGCCCGGCAGGGGGCGCACCAACTGGCCCAGTAGTTGACCAGCTTAACCTCGCCGTCGCGCAGGGTCGCATCGTCGAACATCGTCTTGCCCGGAAACTCGGTCAGAACGACCGGCGGCGCGGCCTGGCCCTGACGGGCCGACGGCAGCGTGTCGTCCGAGCCATCTTGCAATTGCACCAAGGCGGCGACCGCAAAAAGGCCGAAAATCACCGGAGGCGCAATCATCAGGGGCGAAATCTTAGCCATTGCGCGTCATCCTTTGTTCGACTTTTTCCATCTCGGCCCGAACCTTGCGCCCGCGCGCGATGCTGAACACGATCAGCAGTACCAGCAGCCCGATCGAGGCCGCATAGGACCACAGGACCGTATCGGCATATTTTCCAAGATCAGGGATCATCCGTTTACCCTTTCCCGCGCCAGCAGCGCCTTGATCCGCCGCGCCCGGATTTCAGTGCCGGTGCGATACAGAACCAGTGCGATGAACAACAGCACGAACCCGATGATGCACAGCAGCAGCGGATAGAAATAAATGTTGCTGACCTTTTCTTCCGTATCCGCTCCGGTCACGGCCGCTGCGCGCATCACCGATGCGCCCTGATGCAAGCCTTGGTTCCAGAAATTCACCGCATAGCGGCTGAGGAGCGCAAAGACCGACCCCACAAGACACAGGACCGAGGTCAGATCGGCCGCTGTATCGGGGTCTTCGATCGCTTCCCACAGGGCAACATAGCCCAGATAGAACAGGAACAGGATCAGGAACGAGGTCAGGCGCGGGTCCCAGGCCCACCATGTGCCCCACATCGGTTGGCCCCAGATCGCGCCGGTCGCCAATGCGATTAGCGTCATAACGATGCCAATGGGGGCCGCTGCACGGGCAGCCAGTGCACTGACATGGTGCCGCCGCACCAGCCAGACCAACGAGGTTGCTAGCATCATCAGCCAGCAATTGATCGCCATCAGCGCCGCCGGCACATGCAGGTATATGATCTTGACGGTCGAACCCTGCTTGTAATCGTCCGGCGTGAAGAAGAACCCCCAGACCAATCCGACCACGATAAATGCAAGCGAGGTCAGCCAGAAAAACGGCATCACCCGTTCGCTGGTGGCAAGGAACTTGCGCGGGTTGGCGTATTCCCAGAGGGCGTTGGCTTTGGCTGCGATAGACATGGGCCTTATCTAGTCCGAGTCGGGTGCGTTCTCAATTGACATTGGTCAAAGTTTGAACGCGTCACCGAAGGTTGATGCGCAGAACGGCTGCGCTGGCAAAGGGCAGCAGTGCGATGGTGGCTGCCGTAATCCCCGCCAGCATCAGCAGAGGTGTTTGTGTTTCCATCCCTGTGGCGCCGCGACGCGCAACTTCGGCGCCAAAGATCAGGGTCGGCACGTAAAGCGGCAGGACCAGCAGCGACAGCAGCAAGCCGCCGCGCTTCAAGCCCACCGTCAGGGCCGCGCCGAAGGTGCCGATGACACTCATGGCCGGGGTGCCGATCAGCAGCGAAACCACCAGCCAGAAGAACCCCGGCACCGGCAGGTTCAACAACACGCCCAGAAACGGCGCGGCCAGAACAAGCGGCAGACCGGTGGTCAGCCAATGTGCCAACGCCTTGATCGAGACCACCGATTCCAGCGGCAACGGCGCGGTGGCCAGCAGGTCGAGCGAGCCGTCCTCCCAATCCAGCGCCAACAGGCGGTCCAGCGACAGCAGACAGGCCAACAGAGCGCCCAGCCACAGGATGCCGGGCGCAATGGTCGACAACAGCGACGATTGCGGCCCCACCGAAAACGGCACCAAGACGGTTACGATCAGAAAGAACGCTAGTCCGAGGCCAAAGCCCCCACCCGCGCGGAAGGCCAATTTCAGGTCACGCAGCAAAAGGGCGATCACAGGAAGCCTCCGTCGAAATCGTCGATGGGTTTGGGTTTCGCCTTGTTGGGGCCGACGTCCAGAACCTCTCCATCCAAGCCAAGGTCGATATGGGTTGCGATCAGGGCCGAACCGCCCTGCCCCAGATGCGCCCGCACAGCATCGGCGAACATCTGCACGGCGTTTTTGTCCAAAGACACGGTAGGTTCGTCCAACATCCAGATCGGCCGTCCGGTCACCAGCATCCGTGCTAGACCCAAGCGCCGTTTCTGCCCCGCCGACAGATTGCCCGCGTGGCGATCCGATAGCTCATTCAGCGCAAAGGCGTCCAGTGCGGACTGAATGCCATTCGTGCCGAAAACCGAGGCCCAGAAGGTCAGATTTTCCACGACTGACAAAGTCGGCTTCAACCCATCGGAATGCGAGGCATAAGCGATCTGATCCTCGGCCCCGTCAATCTGTCCGGTCAAGGGCGGCTGCAATCCTGCCAGAGTACGCAACAGCGTCGTCTTGCCGATGCCATTCGGCCCGCGCAGGATCAGCGCCTTGCCCGGGTGCAGCGCAAAGCTCAGCCCCTCAAGGACGGGAACGCCACCACGGGCGATGGCCAGATCGGTCACAGTCAATGTCATGAGTTCCGCTTATCTGATTGCTGACAGAGGCAAAAGGCGAGATTTGCCGCAGGCCCTGCGAGCGGGTCAGACCGGCAATAACGCCAGCGCAACACGGCGGCCTTCGGACAACAGCACATTGTAAGTGCGGCACGCCGCAGGGGAGTTCATGATCTCCACCCCTAACCCCGCATCCTCAAGCGCCGTACGCAAGTCGGATGGGATATGCGTCAGTGCCTCTCCGGTGCCGATGAACAGAACGTCCACCGCCTCGGACAACGCCAGCAGCGGCGCATCGTCGGTGTATCCGCCCCAGTCCGAGGTTCCAGTAGGTCCCGTTAGAACGGCCCCATTGTAAACCTGCCCGCCGATGCGGAAAAAGCCGGGGCCGTAGCCGTCAACCGGAACTGCGTTGTTATAGGTGATCTCATTCAGGCGCATGGACACCTTCTAGCCCCAAAGCGGCAGCCCCGACAAGGCCGCAACCGCGATCGCCAGATAGGCAGCGGCGCGGTAAAGCCGTTCGTATTCGGGCCGGAACAGCCAGCCCCCCAGCCAGTTGCCCAGCAAGTTCGGCACGGACAACACCAACCCCAAAGCCACAGCGGGCCAGGTGACCCGCCCCATGCCGGTCAGAAAACCGAGGATGAGGAAATCAAAGACAAACAGGAACAGCAGGATTGTGGCCCGGATCACCTCGACCGGTAAGGGGCGAGACATGTAGAACAGGATAACCGCAGGACCGGGCAACCCAGCCACGCCGCCCAGAAAACCAGCCGCACCGCCGATACCGGCGACCATCGCGCGACCGACGCGACCATGATACCGCAACCCGAGAATCAGCACGGCCAGCATGAAGAGCGCCAAAAAGCTGACCGCGTAACGGAACACTTCGGGCTCAACCCGCGTCAGTACCCATAGTCCCACCGGCAGCAGCAACGCGCATCCGGCTGCAAGTCGGACCAGATCACCACGATCCACCGCACGCCAGGCCCTGCGCAGGTTCGGCAGCGGTCCGAAGATGTCCATGATAGTCAGACCGATCAGGGCTCCGAACGGGCCAAGGAAGGGGGTGGAGATCGGCAGAAAGATCAGCGCGGTGCCAAAGCCGGAAAACCCACGCACAATGCCGCCAAGAAAGGCCGCAAAAACGATAACGGCCAGCCCCGTTGGGGACTGGCCGAAAATCTCAGGCGTCGATGTTGGCAAACTGATTGCCCGCCGTATTGGACGGCTTGGACCAGTCGCGCTTGACCCCCAGCCACAGCAGGATGGTCGAGGCCACGAAGACCGACGAATAGGTCCCCACGATCACACCCCAGATCATCGCGAAGACAAAGCCGCGGATCACGTCGCCGCCCAGCACATAAAGCGAGATCAGCGCCAGCAGCGTTGTCACCGAGGTCATCACCGTCCGGCTGAGCGTTTCGTTGATCGAGATGTTCAGAACTTCTTTGAGGTCCTTCTTCTTGTACTTCCGCAGGTTCTCACGCACCCGGTCGAACACGACCACGGTGTCGTTTAGCGAGTAACCCACAATGGTCAGAAGCGCCGCAATGATGGCGAGATCGAACCGGATTTGTAGCTCCGAGAAGATACCGATGGTCAGGATCACGTCATGCACCAACGCGGCGACAGCCCCCAGCGCGAACTGCCATTCGAAGCGCAGCCAGATGTAGACCAACACCGCCCCGATAGCGAGCATCACCGCGATCACGGCGGTCTGGATCAACTCGCCCGACACTTTGGGACCAACGGATTCGACCGAGACGAATTCGATATCCGGCACGGAAACCTTCAACGCCTCTTCCACCGCGGTGACCGTGGCGGCCGAGACCGCCTCGGCATCGGCCTGCGCCTGAATGCGGATCATGGCGACATTTTCGTCCGCCCCGAAGGTGGGATCGAAAATCTCGGTGATCGTCACATCGCCCAACTCCAGCGGCGCGATGGCGTCACGATAGGCACCGATGTCGATCTCTTGCGTGGATTGGGTCCGGATCGTGGTCCCGCCGCGGAAGTCGATACCAAAGTTCAGCCCCTGCAGCATGAACGAGGTGAAGGCCACAACCATCATCAGGGCCGAGATGCCCAGCCAAACTTTCCAGCGGCTGAAGAAATCGAACGAGGTGTTCTGGGGTACGAGTTTCAGTCTCATGTCAAACCTCGATCGTTTTCGGACGGCGGCGTTCGAACCACATCACGACAAACAGGCGCGTGACGAAGATCGCGGTGAAGGCCGAGGTCAGGATACCAAGTCCCAGCGTAATTGCGAAACCGCGCACCGGGCCGCTGCCCATGGCAAACAGGATCACAGCAGTGATGAACGTCGTCACGTTAGCGTCGACAATGGCCGACAGCGCCTTTTCATAACCCAATTCGATGGCACGCGCCGGGCCTCTGGCGGATTTTAGTTCCTCGCGGATACGTTCAAAGATCAGCACGTTGGCGTCCACCGCCATACCCACCGTCAGGACGATGCCGGCAATACCCGGAAGGGTCAGCGTGGCGCCGATCAGCGACAGCAGGCCAAAGATCAGACCCACGTTGATGATCAGCGCGATATTGGCGAACACGCCGAACAGGCCATAGCTGAGCGCCATGAAGCTGAGCACAGCGACAAAAGCCACGATGGTCGCGGTTTTACCCGCGTCAATGCTGTCCTGACCCAACTCTGGGCCGATCGTGCGTTCTTCGAGGAACTCCAACCCGGCGGGCAGCGCGCCAGCACGCAGCAGAACGGCCAGATTGGTGCTTTCCTCGACAGTGAAGTTACCAGTGATGATCCCCGATCCGCCGGCAATATGTGCCTGAATCACAGGGGCCGAGATCACCTCGTCATCCAGTACGATGGCGAAAGGAGCGCCGATGTTGTCGCGGGTATAGTCGCCGAACTTGCGCGCGCCGGATGTATTGAACCGGAAGCTGACCGCCGGGCGACCATTCTGGTCGAACGAGGGCTGAGCATCCACCAGTTCCTCGCCTGTCACGACGGGAGCGGATTCGATGATGTAGTACACGCCACTTTCATCAATCGACGGAACCACTTCTTGCCCGATTCCCGCAACAGCATCCGGGTCGGTGCCGCGACCAACAACCGGGTTGAAGGTCAGCTGCGCCGTGGTGCCGATGATCTCTTTCAATTCACCCGCGCTGCCGATGCCCGGCACCTGGATCAGGATACGGTCGGCGCCCTGGCGCTGAATGGTGGGCTCACGTGTGCCGACCTCGTCGATCCGGCGGCGGATGATTTCCAGCGCCTGACGAACGGTGCGGTCGTCCGAGGCCAGCTTCTCGGCCTCTGACAATTGCACGACAAGGGTATTGCCCTCGGCGCGCACCTCGATATCGGTGGCACCAACGCCGGTCAGCGTCTGGACCTGACGGGCCAGACCGCGCACAACCTCCAGCGCTCGGGACATCCCTTCGGGCTGGCTGATGAGCACGCGAATCTCATCGGGGGCCGATTCCTGTTTGCGGATCGTGCCGACGGTTGCGCGCTCGTCCCGCAGGGCGTCGCGGACCTCGGGCCACATCGCCTCCATCCGGGATTCGTAGACATCTTCGACCTTCACTTCGGCCAAGAGATGCGCCCCGCCGCGCAGGTCGAGGCCAAGATTGACCAGCGACGACGGCAGCCAGTTCGGCCATTGCGCCGCCTGCGCCTGCATTTCGGGGGTGTCGATGCCAAGCTCGATCGCGGCCTTGGCATCGTTGGATTGCTCGACGCGCGTGTAGAACGCATTCGGCAGGGCCATCAGCAAGCCGGTCACGCAGACCAACCAGATCAGAACCCGCTTCCAGGTATCAATTTGCAGCATTACCCTGCCTTTTCAAGGGATTATCGCGCGAAATTACTTCGCCGGTTCGGTCTTGTTCAGAACCTGAGCGATGGTCGACTTGACCACACGGACCTTGACGTTCTCGGCCAGTTCGACCTCGATCTCGTTCTCGCCTTCCTTGACCTTCGACACCTTGCCGATCAGACCACCCTGAGTGACCACCTGATCGCCCCGGCGCACGGCTTCGACCATGGCCTGGTGTTCCTTCATCTTCTTCTGCTGCGGACGGATCAGCAGGAAATACATGATCGCGAAGATCAGGATCAGCGGGAGAAACTGGGCGATTGCGCCACCTTCCATGGGATATTCCTTTTGTTTTGATGATGCGGAGGGCTCCGCAAATTTGGCGAGAACCTATGCTTTGAGTTGCACCTTTGCAAGCAAAGGCGGCGCTGTGACCCATCTGAACCCGACCCGACCCTACCAAGAACACACAAAGCGTTGCAGATATGCCCTATGAACATTGCCGAAACCGGGTATAGTTCGGGGCAAGGGGGACACATGGTACGGTATTTCAAGCCCTTCCTTTTATTGCCTTATTTCTTGATCCCACTGGTGTTGAGCCTGTGGTTTTCGGGTCCTGTTTGGGCACAGGAAACGCCCGTCGAAAATGTCACGTCCGAGGTCGACGAGTCGGATGCTTTCATGGCCCCTGTCATCGTGGATGGGGACGTTTTGTTTCAGGTCCGGGGGTCCAGCGCCCTGCCCGCGCCAGAGCGCGCGGAAGGCGTGCAGAACAAGATCATAGAAATTGCCGAGGCCTCGGACGCGCCTTCGGTCGAGATCACCTATGAAGAGACCGAACTTGGTACATGGATTATGGCTGATGGCGAGAGAATCTCGATCGTCACCACTGCCGATTCCGAGCTGGACCAGATGGAGTTGGACGTCCTCAGCGTGCTGCACGGCACTGCGATCAAACAAGCCATCGAGGCTTATCGCGCCAATCGCACCGAACAGGCGCGTGTATCCGGTGCTATCGAAGCCGCCGCCTGGACGTTCGGTTTTGTTGCCTTTGTCGTGGCCATCGTATGGTTGCACCGAAGAATTCGGCGGCGCACGCTGAAATTCGTCGCGCACCACCTGAAGGATGTGGAAACCGCCACTGCCAAAAGCGTCCAGGCCGAAGCAATTGCCGCATTAGTCCGGTACGGGCTGAACTTCGTTCTTTTGGTGATCTTTTTTCTGGGCTTCTACTACTATCTGTCCTTCGTCTTGCTGGCCTTTGCCGAAACCCGGTACTTTGCGCAGCTGCTGCTCACCTATCTGACCGAGCCGGTTCTGCTGATCTTCAGAGGTATCCTTAGCTACATCCCAAATATGATCATGCTGGGTCTGATCGCCTGGGTGACGATTTACATCATCAAAGGGTTGCGTGTGTTTTTTGATGCGGTCGAGGCCGGCTCATTCGACATGGGCGATTTCGAGAAACATTGGGTCAGCCCTACATTCAACATCGCCCGCGTCGTTGTCATCCTGATCGCGCTGGTTTTTGCGGTGCCCTACATACCAGGCTCGGATTCGGCTGCGTTTCAGGGCCTGACTATTCTGGTAGGCGCGATGCTGTCGCTGGGGGCGAACTCGGTCGTATCGAACATGTTGGCCGGACTGTTCGTGATCTATCGCCGTTCAACCTCGATCGGGGACCGCATTCAGATTGGGGATCATATTGGCGACGTGGTTCAGATCAAGCTGATGGAGACGCATCTGAAATCGATCAAAAACGAACTGATCTCGATCCCCAATGCGCAATTGATGAATTCGGACGTGGTAAATTTCTCAAAGAAAACCGATGGCAGTGGGCTGCTGCTGCACACCACAGTCGGCATCGGCTATGAAGAACCGCCCGAGAAAGTCGAAGCGATGCTGATCGAGGCCGCCCATCGGACCAAGGGGATCAAGGCCAAGCCGGAACCCTTTGTTTTGTGGACCGCTCTGGCGGATTACGCGATCAACTATCAGATCAACGGCTATACCACGCGCGGTAGCATCATTCCGAAAATCCGATCGGACCTGCATCGCAACATCGTGGCCGTGTTCAACGAGAATGGTGTGCAGATCATGACGCCCTCTTACATGGCTGATCCGCCCGAGCCAAAAATCCCGGCAGAGGAATGGGATGGCCATCTGGCACATGAATCGCACGAGGGCACGGATATGTCGTAACCGGTGCTACACCCTGCCTTTCAGATGGTGCATAAGCGGTTTCAGTGATTCACGCATTTAAGGATCTGAACCATGCACGACATCCGCGCCATTCGCGAAAACCCAGCCGCCTTCGACGCCGCTCTTGCGCGCCGTGGGGACGCGCCGGTGTCGTCAGATTTGCTGAGGCTGGACGAAAGCCGCCGCGCCAAGATTCTGGCCGCTGAAACTGCACAGGCCGAACAAAACAAGGCCAGCAAAGAGGTCGGCGCTGCCAAAGGGCGTGGCGATGAGGCCGAGTTCGAACGTCTGCGCGCACTGGTCGCCGAGAAAAAGGCCGAGGTCGCCCGGATGCAGACCGAAGCTAAGGATCTGGACGCCCTATTGGCCGACCAGCTGATCCGCATTGCCAACCTGCCCGCCGAGGATGTCCCCGCAGGCGCAGATGAGAACGACAATGTCGAGATCAACCGCTGGGGCACGCCGCGCGAACTGGACTTTGCGCCCAAAGAGCATTTCGAGATCGAAGCCGTTCAGAACGGTATGGACTTTGAGACCGCCGCCAAACTTTCCGGCTCGCGTTTTGTGCTGCTGTCCGGCGGTGTCGCACGCATCCACCGCGCGCTGGCGCAATTCATGTTGGACACGCATATCAACGAAAACGAACTGACCGAGGTGAACGGCCCGGTTCTGGTTCTGTCCGAGATGATGCAGGGCACCGGCCAGTTGCCGAAATTCGGTGAAGACAGCTATCAAACCCGCGAGGGCTGGTGGCTGATCCCGACCTCCGAGGTCTCGCTGACCAATATCGTCAACGACACGATGATCGAGGAAAGTTACCTGCCCCGCCGCTATACCGCGCATTCGCTGTGCTTCCGGTCCGAAGCCGGCAGCGCCGGTAAAGACACCCGTGGCATGCTGCGCCAGCACCAGTTTGAAAAGGTCGAGATGGTCTCGGTCACCCATCCGGACAAATCGGACGACGAGCAGAAACGCATGCTGCGCTGCGCCGAGGGGATTCTGGAAAAGCTGGGCATCCCCTATCGCACCGTGATCCTGTGCACCGGAGACATGGGCTTTGGCGCGCGCCGTACCTACGACATAGAGGCATGGCTGCCCGGTCAGGACACCTATCGCGAGATCAGCTCTGTCTCGACTTGCGGTGACTTTCAGGCCCGCCGCATGAACGCGCGCTTCCGTCCCGAAGGCGGCGGCAAGCCGGAGTATGTTCACACGCTGAACGGCTCGGGCCTAGCCGTTGGTCGCTGCCTGATCGCCGTTCTGGAAAACGGCCAGAACGCCGATGGCACAGTCACCCTGCCCGAGGTTCTGGCCCCCTATCTGGGCGGCAAGCTGACCCTGCAGCTGGACGGCACGCTGGCATAAAAAAACCGGCGCCACACACGGCACCGGTTCGACAATCCAAAAGGCGGAGAAGGCTTACTTCTTCGCCTTTTTCTTATCCTTCTTCTTGTCTTTGCTTTTTTCTTTCTTCTTGTCGTCTTTTTTCTTTTGATCTTTTTTCTTGTCGTCCTTCTTGGACTTTTTGTCTTTTTTGGCCTTGGCCTTCACCTTGTCCTTGGCCTTCGAGAATACGGCTTCCATCTCTTGCAGCTTTTTGGCGGCCTTTTCAGCCTTGGCTTTGGCTTTGGCCTTCTTGCGGGCTTTTGCTTCGGCTGCCTCGGCAGCGGCCTTTTCCTCGGCTGCCTTGCGTGCAGCGTCTTCGGCGCGTTTTTCGGCAGCTGCGGCGGCTACGGTTTTCCGGGCCGCGGGTCTGCGCGTCGCAGGTTTACGGGCCGGGGTGCGGCGCGTAGCGGGCTTGGCGGCAGCCGGTTTTCTGGCCGCAGGTTTCGCTGCCGGTTTGGCGGCAGCAGGTTTGGCCGCAATCGCCTCTTTCGCTGCAGCGATCAACAACGGCGCACGGGCAGCACCAATACCGGAAACTTTGACCAGGTCGGCGGGGCTGGCTTTGGCGATGGCTTCGGCGGTCTTGAAACCATTTGCGGTCAGCGCTTGCCCTAGCGCCTCACCTACACCCTTAACGTTGGTCAGTGCGGTCATTGCGAGTCCTTTCTTTTTTCCTGCGCCCTATCGTATATACACTGGATATACACAGCAACAAGCTAAGGCACGGTCAAAGCCGCCCCAAAGTGTCAACTGCTGTGCGCCAGCGTACCGGTTGAGTCCTTTTTCGGAAATGGCACGAGGCGTTTGGCATCCTCGTCCCAGAGTTTCAGGTTCAGCGCCGCCACGGCCTCGGGGAATTTGATCCGACGGGGCGTGTATTCGGGCGGCAGGTTATAGTGGCACGCCCGCAACCGGTAAGACGGAATGCGCGCGTTGAAATGGTGAATGTCATGCAAGGTAATGCACGCAACCGCGTTGTCGAACCACCAGCCGAAATCCAACGCCGACGAGCCCTGCAGCGCGGCCAGTTGCGGATCAAGGTCCGGGCGGCGGTCCCAATAGGTGTCCTCGAAATTGTGCTGCAGATAGACAAGGAACACACCCAGCATCCCTCCCAGCAGAGAGAATACCAGCCAGACCAGAATGCCTGTCAAACCGGCGATCAGATAGAGCAGGCCTAGAAACACCACGATGGACAGGTTGTGCAGCACCACGCCTTTGACCCCGAAGCGCACCGTGTTTTTCGGCCAGCGGTAGCGGATGAAATAAGTGAACAGCGCGCCGACCGGAACCAGGATGAACGGGTTGCGGTAAAGACGATAGAACAAACGGGTTTTCCAATCCGCTTCATTCCACTCGCGCAGGGTCATGGTGTGGATTTCACCGGTTTCACGGTGTTCAAGATTGCCGATGCCTGCATGGTGCAGATTGTGGTTCTGCTTCATCACCTCGAACGGGGCGAAGGTGAACGGCGACAACCCGTGCCCGGCCCATTCATTCTGTTCACGCGTTTCAAACAGGGAATGGTGGCCGCAATCATGCTGCAGCACATACAGGCGCACGGCGGAAAAGGCGAAGACGATCCCGGCGGGGATCATGATGTACCAGCGGTCGACATACACGATGGCCAGCGCCAGCGATGTGAAATAAACCGCAAACGTTCCAAAATAGCTCAAGGCGGCCAGCCGATTATCCTGCACCGCATATTGTCGTGTGTATTCCCGCAAATTCATTCAGCCTGTCCCCACGCTTGGCCAATTTAATATCATAACGAAACTATTTGCGTCTTCCTCGTAATCAAGCCACGCGCACAAAAACACATGCGCGCAGGCGAATGCTAGCCTGCGGCGGCCGGGCTGTCACGCCCTTCAACTAAAAATGCTGACAATTGGCGCAGTTACGCGCGACCTTTGAGATGTTTGGCCAGCGCGCCCGCGTTTTTCTTGCGCCGCCCCTTATAGGGGTTCTTGTCGCCCTGCCCGCGCAACGTCAGGCGGATCGGCGTTCCCGGCATGTCGAAATCTTCGCGCAGACCGTTGACCAAATAGCGCGTGTAGCTTTCCGGCATCTTGTCGGGGTGCGAGCACATCACCACGAACCCGGGGGGACGGGTCTTGGCCTGTGTCATATAGCGCAGTTTGATCCGGCGGCCCTGCGGGGCTGGCGGCGGGTGCTGTTCCAGCATCGCGGTCAGCCAGCGGTTCAGCGCCGCGGTGGGGACGCGACGGTTCCAGACATCATGGGCACGCAGAATGGCGGCGCGCAGACGCTCCAGCCCGCGGCCGGTCTTGGCGGACACGGTAACCAGCGGTGCGCCGCGCAGCTGCGGCAGCAGACGCTCGAACGACTCTTTCAGATCGCGCAGCTTTTCCTGCTTGTCTTCTTCGATGTCCCATTTGTTGACGGCGACAACCACGGCGCGGCCCTCGCGTTCTGCCAAGTCAGCAATACGCAGGTCCTGCTGTTCAAACGGAATCGCGGCGTCCAGCAGAACCACCACAACCTCGGCGAATTTCACTGCGCGCAGACCGTCAGAGACCGAGAGCTTTTCCAGCTTCTCCTGCACCTTGGCTTTCTTGCGCATCCCCGCCGTGTCGAAAATACGCATCGGAGTGCTGCCGCCATCCGGGTCGGCCCAGTCGATCCGCAGGCTGATCGCGTCGCGGGTGATCCCGGCCTCGGGGCCGGTTAGCAGGCGATCTTCACCGATGATCTTGTTGATCAGAGTGGACTTACCCGCGTTCGGACGCCCAACGACGGCCACCTGCAAAGGCTTGGCTGCGCTGATCAGAGGGGTTTCACCCTCGCCATCCTCATCCAGTTCGACATCGATTTCAGGCGCGTTATCCTCGGCCTTCTCAGCCGCTGCATCGGCCAGAGGCATCAACTGCGCATAAAGGTCGGTCATCCCCTCGCCATGCTCGCCCGACAAGCGAACCGGTTCACCAAGACCCAGGTTATACGCCTCAAGCACACCCGCATCCGCCGCGTTACCCTCGGCTTTGTTCGCCGCAAGGATCACGTGTTTCGAGCGTTTCCGCAGAATCTCGGCGAACATCTCATCCGTCGGGGTCAGACCCACACGGGCGTCGATCATGAACAGGCAGACATCGGCCATGTCCACCGCGCGTTCGGTCAGGCGACGCATACGGCCCTGCAGGCTGTCATCGGTCGCGTCCTCAAGACCCGCCGTATCGATCACCGTAAAACGCAGATCGCCCAGACGCCCTTCGCCTTCGCGCAGGTCACGCGTCACGCCGGGCTGATCGTCGACCAAAGCCAGACGTTTGCCCACAAGGCGGTTGAACAGAGTGGATTTGCCCACATTCGGGCGCCCCACGATGGCGAGGGTCAGCGACATGATACTCAACTTTCAAGACTCAGACGCGCCCTTTAACGCATCTTGTCGTCAACGGAAAGCGTGCAGTTCACCTTTGGTCGATACGACGTACAACGTCTGCCCCGCCACAACGGGCGCCGTGGTGGCGCCACCGGGCACCTCGACTCTGTTCACCAGCGTCCCGTCCACAGGGTTGAAGAACCGCAGGTAACCGTCATTCGAGGCGACCACAATGCGGCCACCCGCCAAAATCGGACCATAATGGGCAACGATCGGACCGCGACGTTTCGGCTTGTCCTTGACGAAGCCCGGCAGGTCCTGCGCCCAAACGATCGAGCCGTCCGCGATGTTCAGCCGGACCAGCTGGCTGCGGTCGCTGATTAGGAACAGGCTGTTGCCTGCAGGCCAGACCGTATCAACCGCACCTTCACCCGCAGTCCAGATCCGCTCGCCCGAGCCCGCGTCGAATGCCACGGTCCGGCCCGAGTGGTTACCGATATAAATTTTGTCACCAACGACCATCGGGCCGCCGGTTACGTCCACGATCTGCGCCGCAGCACGCCCACGGCGCCCGCCTGCAACTGACGCATTCCAACGCCGGATGCCGCCCTTGCGGAAGGTCGCAGCCACGTCACCCGAGCCGAAAGCAAACACCGCAAACTCGGACGCAATGACCGGAGCCGGGGCACCAAGCACATTGCCGACGCTCGGCGTACCCTGAATCTGCCAGGCGATGCGGCCATCCTTGGTATTCACGGCCCAGCCGGTTTCGTCACCCGCAACCAGATACAACAGACCGTCATTGACCAGCGGTGCGCCGCTGCCAGTCGCGTTCAGGCGTTTCTGCCACTTGATTGCGCCGGACTTCGCATCCAGCGCCGTGAGCCGCCCAAAGCCGGACGACACGTAGAGAACACCATTGGCATAGGCCAGTCCGCCACCCGTCGCATCCGAATCCCCGTCGTTCACGGGGATAAGGTTCGTGTTCCACGCCACCTGCCCCTGCGGGGTAACCGCCGAGACGGTCGCGCCGGAATCCAGCGTATAGATCAGGCCACCTGCAACGACAGGCTCGGCGGTGATGCGCCGCTTGCGCGAATCTCCGTCGCCAATCGAGGTGGACCAGATGCGCTGGGGTGTTGCACGCAGGGCCGCATTGGTGGTGCGGTAAGCCGGCGTTCCGGCGCTTTGCGACCAGTTGGCATTCGCCTTTTGCGCCGGCAGGCTGATCGGTTTCGAACCTCGGGTTTCAGTGGTCTCAGTATCCGATGCTGGACGGATATCCTCGCGCTCGCCAGGCAGAATGACCTCAGGCTCTTCACAGGCAGCTAGCGCCGTCAGAGATAGTGCCGCAACCGACAATCCAATGCGGGAGAAAAGACTTGTCACCATGATGCTCCGAACTCGCCTGTCATTCTTTTTGCCGCCGTATCAGCCCTGCTGGGCCACCAACGGTTCCGGTTCGCCGCCAAGCGCGACAATCAATTGTGCGGCACGTTGCTGAAGGTCTACGCCGATCTCTGCGTCCTGACGCATCGCCTGCAGCCGCTCGATCGCCGCATCGGTGTTGCCCTCGGAAATGTCGATCAGAGCCAGCTGCTCCTCGGCCAGCAACCGCAGGGGTGCGCCCGGTGCGGCCAGAGCTTCGAACTGCTGGCGGCGGTCGGCGACCGGCAGGGTGTCGCTTTGCAACAGCAGCGCCTTGAAGGCGGCAATGGCGCGGTAGATCTCGGGAAGGTCGCCCTGAACGGCGACGGCATTCAGACTGTTCACAGCGTCTTCGCGTGATCCAGCCTCGATCTGCGACGAGGACAGCAGCAGGTTCAGAACAGCATCGCCGCCGGGCGTGGCCGCATCGATGCTGGCCAAGCTGGCCGCACGTTCCGCCGAGTCATTCTGCGTCAGCGCGCTCAGAATCTCGTCCCCCAGCTTTTCCGCCGCGCTGGTGGTCCGGGCTTTGCGAATCTCGTTGAAGGCGGCACCGCCTACGATCAGGACCACGGCCAGAACACCGACCCAACCCCAGCGGCGCAGTAGCAGGAACAGACGGTCGCGGCGGACCTCTTCGGTCACCTCATCAATAAAACTGTCGGTGTCGCTCATCCCTGCTCCCCGGGCTGTAACCTGTTCATATGGCGCCATGTCATACCCCGCCGCCTTTGCCAAGCCAAGGGCCGGAATTCGGACATTTTCACCGCGATGCACTGCCCTTGCAGAAAAAAGTGAACCGAACTATCCAGTTTAGTGTAGAAATGGTGCATGTCTGACCCCATTTTCAGGCATACACGCCGAAGGACAATCGGCGACGAATTCTGGGAGAATCTTTGTATGCGTTTGATTTCATTCGTGAATGCGCTTTTGGTGATTGCCGCACTGTTCTTTTTGGTCTTCGAAAGGGACGCGTTGTTTGCTTTCGCCGGTCGTGGCGACTCTGAGACTGACGCTTCGTCAAACGCGGAATCCGCAGCCAACGCGACGTCAGACCAGAACGCCATTGGCGTTGTTGTCTTGCGGTCCGCAGCACGAGAAATTGACAGCGCCGTGTTGTTGCGCGGGCAAACCAAGGCCAACCGTCAGGTTGAAGTTCTGGCCGAAACCACCTCGACCGTGATTTCGGAACCCAAGCGCAGAGGCACCTTTGTTGAGGCCGGTGATCTGCTGTGTGAACTGGACCCCGGCACCCGCCCTGCCAGCCTAGCCGAGGCCGAAGCCGCCCGGCTTGAAGCCGAAAGCCGTATTCCTGAGGCCGAGGCGCGCCTGGAAGAAGCGCACGCTCTGGTTGCCGAAGCGCAGATCAATCTGACAGCAGCTCAGAAACTGTCGGAAACCGGGTTCGGCTCGGAAACCCGCCGGATTTCAAGCGAGGCCGCGATGCGTTCGGCCGAAGCCGGCGTAAAGACCGCCGAGGCCGGTCTGGAAGCCACCCGCGCCGGGATCGAAGCCGCCATCGCCGAGGTCAAGGCCGCCCAGCGCGAGATCGACCGCCAGACCATCGAAGCCCCCTTCAAAGGGCTGCTGGAAAGCGACACCGCCGAATTGGGCAGCCTGATGCAGCCCGGCTCGCTCTGTGCCACTGTCATTCAGCTGGACCCGATCAAGCTGGTCGGGTTCGTGCCCGAGGTCGATGTAAACAAGATCCTTGTCGGCTCAGAAGCCTCGGCGCAGCTTGTTACCGGTCTTCAGGTCGCTGGTCGTGTCACATTCCTGAGCCGGTCGGCGGATGAAACCACCCGCACATTCGAGGTTGAGATCACTGTACCCAATCCAGAGCTCAACATTCGCGACGGTCAAACTGCCGATATCCGCATTTCGGCCGAAGGGGCAAAAGCGCATCTTCTGCCGCAATCCGCCCTGACACTGAACAACGAAGGTCAGGTTGGCGTCCGCACCGTAGGCGCCGAAAACATTGTCGGCTTTATGCCGATCCGCCTGCTGCGTGACACGGCCGAGGGCGTCTGGGTCGACGGGCTGCCGGAAACTGCGGATGTCATCGTTGTCGGGCAGGAGTTCGTGACACAGGGCGTCATCGTTAAGCCCACCTATCGGGAAGCTGCACAATGACAGGTTTGGTAGGATGGGCCGCCGACAGGGCCCGCATGGTTTTGGCCTTCATCGCGATCTCGCTGGTTGTCGGCGGGTTCGCCTATGTCAGCCTGCCCAAGGAAGGCGAGCCGGACATCGAAATCCCGGCTCTGTTCGTCTCGGTCCAGTTTCCCGGCATTTCCGCCGAGGATTCGGAAAACCTGCTGATCAAGCCAATGGAAACCGAGCTGGCGGATCTGGACGGTCTGAAAGAGATGACCGCCACTGCCGCCGAAGGCTATGCCGGTATCGCGCTCGAGTTTGACTTTGGCTGGGACAAGACCGCTATCATGGCGGATGTGCGTGATGCAATGAACAGCGCACAGGCCGATTTCCCGGAAGGGGCCGAGCAATATTCGCTGTTCGAAATCAACTTTTCCGAATTCCCCATCGTCATCGTCAACCTGACTGGCGCCGTGCCCGAACGCACGATGGCCCGCATTGCCAAAGACTTGCAGGACGATCTGGAAGCACTGGATTCGGTGCTTGAGGCCGGGATCGCGGGCAATCGCGATGAACTGCTAGAGGTCATCATCGACCCGCTGCGGCTTGAGGCCTACGACGTATCGGCGGATGAGTTGATCAGCGTCGTGCAGAACAACAACCAACTGATCGCCGCAGGCGAGGTGGACACCGCGCAGGGCACCTTCTCGGTCAAGATTCCGTCCTCGTTTAAAACCGCCGAGGATGTTTACAGCCTGCCCGTCAAGGTCAATGGCGACCGTGTCGTGACGATGGGTGAGCTGGCGCAGATCAACTACACCTTCGAAGACCGCGAAGGCACCGCCCGGTTCGACGGCGAATCCACCGTGGCGTTGCAGGTGGTCAAACGCAAAGGTTTCAACCTGATCGACACCGTGGCGCAGGTGAAACAGGCACTGGCCGCCGCACAGGAGAAATGGCCATCCGAGCTGCGTGCCGCCGTTGATGTCGGCACCTCGAACGACCAGAGCCGTATCGTCGACTCGATGGTGCGTCAGCTTGAGGGCTCGGTCCTGACCGCGATCGCGCTGGTGATGATCGTGGTTCTGGCCTCGCTGGGCACCCGCGCGGCGCTGCTGGTGGGCTTTGCGATCCCGACCTCGTTCCTGCTGAGCTTTGCGTTTCTTGCCATCATGGGTGTCAGCATCTCGAACATGGTGATGTTCGGGCTGATCCTTGCCGTGGGGATGCTGGTCGACGGAGCCATCGTGGTGGTGGAATACGCCGACAAACGTATCAAGGAAGGCATCGGCCCGATGCACGCCTATGTCGAGGCGGCGCAGCGGATGTTCTGGCCCATCGTGTCGTCCACCGCGACGACGCTGTGCGCCTTCCTGCCGATGCTGTTCTGGCCGGGTGTGCCCGGTGAGTTCATGAAGATGTTGCCGATCACGCTGATCTTCGTACTGTCCTCGTCGCTGATCGTCGCGCTGATCTACCTGCCCGTCGTGGGCGGTGTCTCGGGTCGCCTCAGCCGGACCTTCGACCGCACCTCGAACTGGCTGCGGAGTGTTGCCCCATGGTGGGTGCGCGCGATCTTGGTTCCCCCGTCGCTCTACATGATCTTCCTTGGTGCCATGCAGATGCTGAACCCGGACTACCTTCTGCCCGGGGGCGTGGTTGCGGGTGCGCTTCTGTTCATCGCAGGCGGCTTTGCCGGATCGGTGACCCTGAGCGCCTCCAAGATCGAGCGCCACCACGAAGAGCGCGTCCATACCGCGCGCGAACACAGCTGGTTCGGTTACGTGGTCAAATTCCTGGTCGGTAACCCGATCATGCCCGTGGTTTCGATTGCTGTCGTGGCGCTCAGCGTCATGGGGGTGATGACCTATTTCATAAACAACAACCGTGGCGTCGAGTTCTTCGTCGAAACCGAACCGGAACAGGCCACCGCCTATGTCCGCGCGCGGGGCAACCTGTCGCTGCAGGAAAAAGACACGATGGTTCTGGCCGCCGAAGAGGTGATCAGCGCGCACCCGGCCGTGACCAACGTGTTCTCCTTTGCCGGCGAAGGGGGCCTGAACCAGAACAACGGTGGCGCACAGGCGCCTGCCGATACCGTGGGCCGTGTGCAGTTCGAAATCACTCCGTGGGAAGACCGGCCCAAGCAGACCGAACCCGCGCTGTTCGGGCTGTTCGATCGCGAAATCATCGCACCGGAATATGACGGTGATTTCGTTCTGGACGAGTTGAACGTGGAGCTCGCCAAACTGCCCGGTTTCATCGTCGAAATCCTTCCTCTGGAACAAGGCCCCGCGGCAGCCAAGCCGGTGCATCTGCGCATCAAGGGTGACGGCTGGGAGGAACTGACCGCAGCCGCCCAATCTGCGCGTGCTGTGTTCGATGAGACGCCGGGCCTGATCAAGGTCGAAGACACCATGCCCCTGCCCGGCATTGACTGGCAGATCGACGTGGACGTTGCCAAAGCCGGTCGGTTCGGTGCCGACGTCGCCACCGTCGGCGCGATGGTGCAACTTGTCACGCGCGGCATTCTACTGGGCGAAATGCGCCCCGACAGCACCGATGAAGAAGTCGAAATCCGCGTCCGCCTGCCCGAGGAAGACCGGGTACTGTCCACGCTCGACACGCTCAAGGTGCGCACGCCCGACGGGCTGGTGCCGCTGTCGAACTTCGTGACCCGCCAGCCGGTGGCCAAACTGGCCGAGATCAACCGGATCGATCAGCAGCGGTATTACGACGTGAAGGCGGATGTCGAGCCGGGCCTGTCCAAAGTGGTTGTCGATGGTCCGGACGGATCCGAGCAACGTCTGGCCGTTGTGCGAGCCGTCGAAGAAGGCGTCGATCCCAGCGGGGCAACCGTCACCAAACCGGACGGCACAGTATACGAGCTGTTCCAGTTGACCGGAGCCAACAGCATCGACGACCTGCACGCAGCAATCGAAGACGGCGAGGCCAGATTTGCTCTGGTCAATCCGAACGAGCGGATTGCAGTGCTGACCGAATGGCTGAACACCGAGCCGTTCTCGACCGCGATCAGCTGGGAATGGACTGGCGATCAGGAGGATCAGGAGGAATCCGGAGCTTTCCTGCAAAGCGCATTCCTGGGCGCGCTGGGGCTGATGTTCGTGATCCTGCTGGCGCAGTTCAACTCGCTCTATAACTCGGTGCTGGTGCTGCTGGCGGTCGTGCTGTCGACCACCGGGGTGCTGATCGGGATGATTATCATGCAGCAGCCCTTCTCGATCATCATGACCGGTACGGGCATCGTGGCGCTGGCAGGGATCGTGGTGAACAACAACATCGTTCTGATCGACACCTATCAGGAATATAGCCGCTACATGCCCCGGATCGAGGCGATCGTCCGCACCGCCGAGGCGCGTATTCGTCCGGTTCTGCTGACCACCCTGACCACGATGGCCGGTCTGACGCCAATGATGTTCGGCCTGTCGCTGGACTTCATCAATGGCGGCTATTCGATCAACAGCCCGACGGCTCTGTGGTGGAAACAGCTGGCCACCGCCGTTGTGTTCGGACTGGGTATCGCAACCGTTCTGACACTGATCGTGACGCCCTCGTTCCTGGCGCTGCGGGTGTGGGTCGCAACCTACCTGGTGTGGCTGGGCAAGCTTCTGGCGCGCGTCACGTCCGGACGCTCCAGCCAGGTGGCGCAGGACATGGCCATCGGCAAGGCTGCGCGACAAGCACAGGCGACCGAAGTTGTCTGGAGCGATGAAACGGAACCGGCGCCCACGGACGTCAAAAAGCCGGAACGTCCGCCGGGGACGCCACTAAAAGCCGCTGAATAAAAAATGGCGAGCCTAAAGGCTCGCCATTTTCACGTTAAACCGTCTTAATCGGTAAAGACGTATTCGCCCAGCTCGCAAAGATCCAAGCCAAAATCTTCGGCAGAGGATCCATCAGAAAACCCGCCACGAATGTCGTAGACGCAGGTTTGCAGTCCGTCAGCAATCAGAACGTCCGCCTCGTACCCCGGTGCAATGTAATCACCGCCGAGCAAGTTCGATTCCCAATTGTCCGACGAGCTTGGAGAGACGTTGAATTCAACAAGATCGACGCTGCTTTCATTGGCCAGCAGAAATACAAGATCCTCGGCAGATGCGGTCGAGGCAAAAAGCGACGCCAGAACAAACGGCGCAGCAAACAACTTCTTCATTTGGTGTTTCCCTGATTTGTTTTCCAACACGAAACGATTGGTGCTACCGGTCATAACCGGAAGACGCCATTGGGCAAACGACAATCGTCTGCGATCAAGCCGGTCACTGAAAGAATTCACATTCCAGCAACCGAGTCCTTACTTTTACTTGGACAAACGGGTCCACGTCTGGTGCCCGCATATGGCGTGGTCGCAGCCGCGTACGCGCAGGGTATCCCCATTCAGCGTCATTTGCGGCACGACATCCACATTGACCATCGGAATCCAGAAATCCCCGCCGCCATATTTGCCGCCCCCTTCACTGCCCACATCCCAAAACAGCTTCTTGCCGATATTCGGGGTCTGCACCTCTTTACCGGATTTGTCATAAGCTGACTGGATCTGACCGCAGAATTTGTCTCCGCAGGCCGATATCTTGATATGAGAGATCAGGTTCTTCCGGTCCGGCTCGGTTTTCCAGACACCCACGATGGGATCAGCCGCCGCAAGGGCTGGCGTCAACAGGGCGAGCGCGGCTGCGATTAATGCAGGTTGAACGAGTTTTCGCATCACACCTCCTCCTATATCCGGCCATCATAGCACATCCGTGGACGCGCGCAGTGCAGGTCAGGCAGCCTGTGCGTCCGATTGCTGACGGCTCCACAACTGCGCATAGCGGCCTTCGCGTTGCAGCAATTCGTCATGGGTGCCCTGTTCAAGGATTTCGCCCTGTTCCAGCACGACGATGCGGTCAGCCTCGGCGATGGTGCTGAGACGGTGCGCAATGGTCAGCACGGTGCGCCCTTCCCCGGCCCGCGCCAGCGCGTCCTTGATGTCCTGCTCGGTATCGGTATCCAGCGCCGAGGTCGCCTCGTCCAGCAACAGGATCGGTGGGTTCTTGAGCAAGGTTCGGGCAATGCCGACCCGTTGCTTTTCGCCACCAGACAGCTTAAGCCCACGTTCGCCGACCTTGGTGTCATACCCCTCGGGCAGCGTGACGATGAAGTCGTGAATCTGGGCGGCTTTCGCGGCGGCCTCGACCTCTTCCTGCGAGGCGCCATCTCGGCCATAGGCGATGTTATAGCGGATGGTGTCGTTGAATAGCACCGTGTCCTGTGGCACCACGCCAATCGCGGAATGCAGGCTGTTCTGCGTCACGTCGCGTACGTCCTGCCCGTCGATCTTCAGCGCCCCGCCGGTCACATCGTAGAACCGGAACAACAGCCGCCCGATGGTGGACTTGCCCGAGCCCGTCGCCCCGACGATAGCCACCGTCTGGCCCGCTGGCACGGTCAGCGACACGCCTTTCAGGATTTCCCGATCCGCGTCATAGCCGAAATGGACATTCTCCAGCGTGACCTCTCCGCCATTGACTGCAAGATCCGGCGCGTCAGGTTTGTCTGTGACTTCGGCAGGTTGCTCCAACAGGTCGAACATTTGCCCCATATCCACCAAAGACTGGCGGATTTCCCGGTAGACCGTCCCCAAAAAGTTCAACGGCACGGTGATCTGGATCATGTAGGCGTTGACCATGACGAAATCGCCCACGGTCAGCGAGCCATTCTGAACCCCGATGGCAGCCAGAACCATCACCCCGATCAGCCCGCAGGTGATCAGAAAAGACTGGCCAAAGTTCAGGAAGGCCAACGAATAGGCCGTTTTCAAAGCCGCCCCTGCATAGGCCTTCATCGACACGTCATAGCGCGCAGCTTCGCGTTGTTCGGCGTTGAAATACTTAACGGTTTCAAAGTTCAGCAGGCTGTCGATGGCACGTTGGTTGGCCTCGGTGTCCTGATCGTTCATCTCGCGCCGCAGCTTCACGCGCCATTCGGTGACGGCGAAGGTGAACCAGATATAAAACCCGATGGTCACCGCCACTACGACCAGATACCAGACATCGAACAGCCACATCAGGATGATTGCCACAAGCAGCAGTTCCAGGATCAGCGGCCCGATCGAGAACAGCAGGAAGCGCAGCAGGAATTCCACGCCTTTCACGCCGCGTTCGATGATCCGGCTGAGGCCCCCGGTGCGGCGCGTCACGTGGTAGCGCATGGAGAGTTGGTGGATGTGCTGAAACGTCTCCAAGGCCAGCGCCCGCAAGGCGCGTTGGCCCACCGGCGCAAAGGCCGCATCGCGCAACTGCTGAAAGCCCACGGTCATCATCCGCGCCACGCCATAGGCAACGGTCAGGCCAACAGCGCCCAATGCCAGCGGCGGCACGCCCTCACCAGCCAGAGCGTCAACCGCGCCTTTGTACAGGATCGGAGTGTAGACAGCGATCAGCTTGGCCAGCACCAGCATACCAAGCGCCAGAACCACGCGGCGTTTGACCCAGGGCTCATCCTCGGGCCAGAGATATGGCGCAACCTTGCGGATCGTGCGCCAGCCGGAGCGGCGCTCGTCTGTTTTGGGCATGTCGTCGGAATGCATCGGGGCTGTTCGTCTCATCACGTACCTGATCTGCGGTCAGAGATAGCCCCTAGCCCGGAAAGGGCCAGAGGCAAAAGGTTTATTCAGGGATCGTGAAGATCTGACCGGGATAAATCAGGTCAGGATCGCGGATCGAATCCCGGTTGGCTTCGAACAGCCTCACATACAAAACACCGTCGCCGAACCGTTCGCGGGAAATGGCCCAGAGCGTGTCACCCTCCTGCACGGTCACCGAGCGGATCGGAGGCGTATCGGGATCCAGTTCCGGCTCGTCGGTTGCCTCAGCCGCGCGCAGGACCTCTTGCGGCTCGCGTTTGAACGGGGTTTCAAGGCGGCTCATCACTGTTCCATCGGCGCCGACCTCATCCACGCGCAGGGTATAGACGCCGGGCTCGATACCATCCAGCTCACTTCGCCATTTTCCGTCATCGGCGGGGGTCAGGTCGTCCACCAGCCGGTTGTCCAGATACAGCCGTACAACCGATCCATCCGGCACCCGGCCCGTCAGCTCGACATCGCCGGCATCGGAATAGCCGATCGTGTCCAGAGCAACCTGATCCGGTTCTTTCGGTTGTGCAGTTGGTGCCTGTACCAGTTCGACGCCGTCCTCACCCGACCGCAGGATAGCGACACCTTGGGCCTGAGCGTCTTCACCCGCCGCTTGCGCCGATTGTTCAGCCTCAGCCTCGGATTCGGAGACGTCGGCTGTTTCACCAGGTTCAGGCGCATCGGTTGTTTCAATCGGCTCAGCCACGTCAGCTGTTTCGGCTGCTGCCACGTTTTCCGTTTCCGCGTTCTCCGGCTGGGTAGTTTCATTTTCCGCTGTTTCGGCGGGGGCTGTGGGCTCTGCCACCGGTTCCGGCTCTGGCAGAGCCGCGATGACATAGTCGTCCGAGCGCACCGGCTCATCGCCCTGCGTTTGCAGCGTCAGGCCGCGTGCGGTGTCAGCAAACGGGATCGACAGGAATTCGGCGAACTGGCCGCTGGGGTCGACCGTGAAACTGTGGACCGGCTCACCATCCAACAGCACGTTCACCTCGGCACCGGGTTCTGCTGAGCCGGACAGAACTGCATTGCCGTCCGGTTCGACAAATATTTGATCCAGAGAAGGGGTGACAGGCGGTGCGGCCTCGGCCGTGTCCTCCTGTTCAGCAGTAGACGCTTCGGCTGCGGGCGCTTCAGCCTCGGGCTCTTGTGCGACAGGCTCATCCGGAGTGTCGTCTTCGGTGCTCTGAACTGCAACCTCGACCTGCGGCGCTGGCTCTTCGGGCGCGTCTGCACCCATACGGGACAAGAACAACCCGCCCGCTCCAACTACTACTACGATACCGGCGATCACCCCCCAGACGACGCTACCAGAGCTTCCGTTTCCCGACTCGGCGTTCATTCTTTTCCCTTCACTCCGCAGTGCAAGTGCTTTGACTATAACACATTCTGCCTGACGGTTGAGCCAATCTATCAATCCCGCTATCAGGGGTCAAAACCCTCGACACAACCCCGGAGAGCGTTCACGATGACTCAGAAATCTGTTTGTGTGTATTGCGGGTCACGCAATGGCGCCAATTCCGCTTATTCCGAGGCCGCCAATACCTTCGGGACCCTGCTGGCGCAAGAAGGCTGGCGTCTGGTCTATGGCGCCGGGGATGTGGGCCTGATGGGCGAAGTCGCGCGCGCTGCCCAATCCGCGGGGGGTGACACGTTCGGCGTGATCCCTGTTCACCTGCTGCGGCGCGAGGTCGGCAAAACCGATCTGACTCGTTTCGTTGTCACCGAAACGATGCACGAGCGCAAAAAGGTCATGATCATGAATGCGGACGCGGTGGTGGTCCTGCCCGGCGGCCCGGGATCGCTGGACGAACTGTTCGAGGCCCTGACATGGCGTCAGCTGGGCCTGCACGAAAAGCCCATTCTGGTGATGAATGTGGATGGCTATTGGAATGCGCTGCACGATCTGTTGCAGCAGGTCATCGGCCAGGGATTTGCCGACGGATCGCTGGCGGAGTTCATCACCTGGGTCGATGACCCGTCGGACGCAATGTCCACCTTGCGCGAATTCCTAACCTGACGGGGGAACGGGCGGCGTTGGACCGCCCGTTATGTTGATATCACCTAAGTGGCCGGGGTCAGGCGGCTGGTCAGCAGCTTTTCAACCTTGTGAATAGGGTGATTGGTCAGGGTCTTGTCGACCTCGGCCACAACCTTGGCCAGCACCTCGCTGTGTAGACGGCGCCGCAGAAGGCCCAGAACATGCGGGCTGGCAACCAGCACCAGACGGTTGAACGCGCCCTTCAGCCCCTTGCGGTTCAGCAGATTGGCGACATCCTGAACAAACAGGGATTTCGCATGGGTTTTCCAATTTGGCTCTTCAACCGCCGATTTCTGGTTCGGCCCACCATCGAAACGCCGTCCTGCTCGGTCGGTCGGGCGTGCGGACCCATCCTGTTCTTCGACCGAGACAACAACCAGATTGGGGTCTTCGGCATCGGTGATGTTCTCGACAAACAACGCCTTTTCCCCATCTGCAATGACAACCCAAGTTCCCTGTTCAAGTGCGACCATCGTGCTCTCCTATGATGGCTGAAACGGCCATCTCATTTTCTTCAGGCAAAGGTTCCCCCTGACGCGACCAGAGCAATCCGGCGCGTTGCCTGAACTTGTTTCAATTGATTGGCGGTCTCTCCCTCCGCCTCACCTAAGGTAAGCACTACCGGGCGGCACGCAATCCCGTCTCAGTATGAAACTTTCTTCATCGGCGGTTTTCGTCCTGTCAGGTCGGCACACATTTCGGGTCTCGCCCTGCGATCAAAACCTGTGTTCTGCAGCAAAAAGGCCTGCCAGCGTCACCGCCAGCAGGCCCTAGATGACCCCTCATCGGGTCATTGATTACATCCGCGATGCAACGTTTTCCCAGTTCACCAGGTTGTCGAGGAAGTTCGACAGGTAAGCCGGACGCTTGTTGCGGAAATCGATGTAGTACGAGTGCTCCCATACATCACAGCCCAGCAGAGCGGTCTGGTTGAAGCACAGCGGGTTCACGCCATTTTCGGTCTTGGTCACGGCCAGTGAGCCGTCCGCGTTCTTGACCAGCCACGCCCAGCCCGAGCCGAACTGTCCGGCACCCGCAGCGCTGAACTGCGATTTGAATTCGTCAACCGAACCAAAGCTCTCGGTCAGAGCCTTTTCCAGTTCACCGGGCATGGCGTTGCCACCGGGGCCCATCATCTCCCAGAACTGGTTGTGGTTCCACAGCTGGCTGATGTTGTTGAAGATGCCATTCTGCGCGACGGCATTTGCGTCGTAGGTGCCAACGATGATCTCTTCCAGCGACTTGCCGTCCCACTCGGTGCCGGCGATCAGCTTGTTGCCGTTGTCGACATAGGCCTTGTGGTGCAGGTCGTGGTGATATTCCAGCGTTTCCGCGGACATACCCTTGGCTGCCAGCGCGTCATGTGCATAAGGAAGATCAGGAAGTTCAAAAGCCATCTCGGCCCCCTGTAAAATAAAAGTTGCGGTTCCCAAGGGTTAAATGCTTTGGCAAGCGCCGCAGGTCAAGGGCAGAGATCATAAAACCCGGAGGCAGGCGATGCTGACACAGGCGCGCAAAATGTTCTATCGCGCCCGCGGATACTATGCGGGCAATCTGAACAATGAGCCCTTTCGTCTGGACCCCTATCACTCGAAATTCTGGCGCAAGGCCTCTGCCGGCGCATGGGAGCCGGAAACCTTCGCCGTGCTGGACAAATACCTGTCACCGGACAGCGATTACCTGGATATCGGCGCCTGGATCGGCCCTACTGTCCTGTACGGTGCCCGCAAGGCCCGGCATGTCTGGTGTTTCGAGCCCGACCCTACCGCGTTCCGGCATCTGGCGTGGAATCTGGAACTGAACGACATCCACAATGTCTCGGCCTTTGGGGTGGCGCTGTCGGATCAGTTCGGTGTGGCCCGCATGGCCTCTGTGCGCGGCGAGCCGGGCGATTCCACCAGTTCCCTGCTGCATGACGGCGCGCATGGTTCCGATGCGTTGACCATCGCGTGGGATCAGTTCGAGGCCGCAAACGATCTGTCGGGCGTATCACTGGTCAAGATGGATATCGAAGGGGCTGAGTTTTTCGTTCTGCCCACCTTGACCAAATGGCTGGAAAAGCAGCGCCCCACTCTGTTCCTGTCACTACATTCGCCGATGTTGCCGGAACTAGACCGGCTGAAGCACACATCCGAACTGCTACAAAGCCTTTCCTTTTATAAAGGCATCTTTGACGAGGCCGGGCAGCCGCTGAGTATTGAGGACATGCTGGAACCTCAGCAATTGCTGCGGTATCGCGCAATTGTGCTGCATGGGTAGACCGCGACATTTCGCCTTCGCGTCAAACGTGTGAGGCCACTTGTTTTCCGAACCTTTTTGTACAATCCAGTTAAGCAACCAATTCAAAAAAAAGAGAAAAAATGAAACGTTTCCTAGTGTTTCTCGTTGCGGCCTTCGCCGCCCAATCCGCCGCGGCGGAAGAGCTTACCTATCACTGCAAAGTCAAAGGCCGTGACGGCTGGATTGCACCGGAATATTACTTCCGTCTGGACCCCGAAACCGGCAAGGCGCAGGTCATCAACGGGTATCACGACTGGACAGATGCCGACCTTATAACCCGCAAAAACAGCACATACCAAATGACTTGGCGGGTCACGCTCCAAAGTTCGCAAGGTCAGGCCATTCGGATGCGGTATCAGGCCAACCTCAATCAGGACAATAACAAGGTCAAGGTGCGGGGCACCTTCGGTAACGTCAGCGCGTCAAACAAACCGTACGGAACAGGCAACTGCGCAATCGTTGAGCATGATCCAGTCTGGAGGGAACAGGGCTGATCGCCTTCTGTTACCAAATTCTGAGGGTAACCTGTATGGCTCGAAAAAAACTGCAACATTCTGCATTGCTGAAACGGTTGCTGCCATTGGTTTGCGGTGCAACGATGACAGCGCAAATGGCAATTGGCGAACCGCTGATCTATGAATGCGCTATACAGAACCAAGAAAGCCGTGGCTGGATTGAACCGCAATACGTATTCAGAATTGACACCGACCCACTAAGAGCTGATCACGCAACGGAAAATTACGGGTTCAAACCCACACGGATCAGAACCGATCGGAAGGGTCATTACCGCTTTTACTGGCAGAACAAGCCCAAGGCCAAGAACGGTCAGGAGTTTTGGGTGGACTATTTTGCCCGAATTGATCCGAAGACCAAGGCCATCAGACTGCGTGGTGTGTTCGTTCTACGTTGGATCGCCAATCCACCTGAGGCTTTCGGGGAATGTACACTGATCGCTAAATAAGCGAAAAAGCCCCGTGTGACACGGGGCTTATCAGTTCTGATCGGGCTGATATCCGAGGCAGATAAAGGTTATGAATCGTAAAGCGACTCGTCAGACTGTACGGTGCATCCACCGTAGCCCGAGGGTCGGTTGAGCGCATTCGACTGCGGGAACCTTGCAGTCAGGTCCAGACGCTTTTTTTCCGGATTCAGTTTAGCCGTGTAGTTCACTGACAAAAGTCCACCGTTGCTCGCGGGAATTTTCATGTTCCACATCAACCGGTATTCGCCTTTGCGCGTCGTCTTGAACCGCACGTCCTTGGGCTGCTGACCACCATAGTGATGAATGTATGCATCATAAGCGCGTGCCCGTTTGTTTTCCGCATCAACGCTCAGGATCACACGCTCGGAAATCCATCCCTGCTCCATCCGATGTAAGGTGCAGTCATAGGTGAGAACTTCAGCTTTTGCTGTGGTTGCGGCCAAGGTCAAAGCCAGGGCAGCCATCGCTTTTTTCATCTTCTTACGCTTTCAAGTCATACAAATAACACTAACGTTTGCAGCCTTATGCCCCTTAAAACTCGACACAATTTTAAGACGAGGCCACATCTGTGACTTTCACTAAAAGTATGTCGGACGGGTGTGCAACTCGAAAACAAGTAACGGCCGCCTTTTCGGGAAAGACGGCCGTTACTTGTGACTTTTCTGTTTTAGGAAAGGCTTAGTAAACCCCAACCTCACTGCCTGGCTGCGCCGCAACCTTAAACAGTTTGAACGCGTAATCCGCAGCCGAGCGGAAGCAGACGACGCGGAAGGTTTCGGCATCGTCCATCCAGAACGCGCCCGCCACCTGGGCCAGACGCGAGCGGCGGATCTGGCCGGGCTGGAACGCCTCGGCCGACAGCTCAACCGGCGCGACCTTGCCCATCACCTCGCGCGCGCTTGCGCCCGAGATACGGAACACGGCGCGCGCGTCCGAGACGTTGACGGCCAGCGCATGTGTACCACTGAGCGCGTTGTTCATCGCAGCCAGCTTGGCCTCGACCTCGGCATAAGGCACCAGTACCAGCAACTCGTCGGTGGACATCCAGCAGACGCCGGTATCGCCATTGACCAGAGCTTCGCGCTGACCGGGCACATTCTGCCCGGTTGCATCCTTGACCGCCTTGGCCAGCACCTTGTCCGACAGGTCGCCGCGCAGGGTGATCATCCCCTGCAGGCCGCATTCCTCGACCTTGACGATGCCATCATAGCTGGCGTGGTTCAGTGCGCTGATGGGTTCAGACATTCTGCTTCTCCCCGTCTTTGTCGAAGAAGATCGGGTCAACGATCTTGGCTTTGTAGGTTTTACCGTCGGTGCCCGGGAACTCGACGATCTCGCCCATGCGGTCGGGACCGTGCTTGATCAGGCCCATGGCGATGCCTTTGTCCAGGTTGGCCGAATAGTAGGTCGAGGTCACCCGCCCGATCATGTTGCGCTGACCGTTGGCGTTGACGCCGTCGCTCACTGCGTAAGCGCCGTCCGGCAGGACAGAACCATCCACAGTCTCGAGGCCCACCAGTTTCCAGCGTTCAGGATCGGCCATATGGGTGCGCGAATGGGCGCGTTTACCGAGGTAGTCCTCTTTCTTTTTCGAGAGCGCCCAGTGCAGCCCCAGATCCTGCGGGATCACGGTGCCGTCGGTCTCGTCCCCGATCATGATAAAGCCCTTCTCGGCCCGCAGGATGTGCAGACATTCGGTGCCGTAAGGCATGACACCGAACTCCTGCCCTGCCGCGATCAGCGCATCCCAGAACGCCTGACCCTGAGACGCGGGAACCGCGATTTCATAGGACAACTCGCCCGAGAACGAGATGCGATAGGCCCGTGCGTCGAACTCACCGATCTTGCCGTCACGCCATTCCATGAAGGGCAGCGCCTCTTTCGACAGATCCATGCCACCGCCCGCTTGCGCGTTCAGCTTCTCCAGCACCTTGCGGGCGTTGGGGCCGACCACGGCGACCTGAGCGTATTGCTCGGTCACGTTGGCGACATAGACTTTCCAGTCCCACCACTCGGTCTGCAGCCATTCTTCCATGTGACCATGGATACGCTCGGCTCCGCCGGTGGTTGTGTGGCACAGCCAGGTGTCCTCATCGATGCGGGCAACAACACCGTCGTCGATCAAGAAGCCGTTTTCCGAGCACATCAGGCCATAGCGGCATTTGCCGACCTTCAGCGTGGACATCATGTTGGTGTACAGCATGTCCAGGAACTTGCCGGCGTCCGGGCCTTTGACGATCAGCTTACCCAGCGTCGAGGCGTCCAGCAGACCGAGGTTTTCGCGGGTGTTCTTCACTTCGCGGTTCACGGCGTCATGCACGGATTCACCGGGACGGACATAGGCATAGGTCCGGCGCCAGTGGCCGACCGGCTCCCAATCGGCGCCGTTCTTGTCGTGCCAGTTGTGCATCGGTGTCTGACGGATCGGCTGGAACACCTCACCGCGCGCTTCGCCACCGATCGACGCCAGCGAGATGGGCGTATAGGGCGGACGGAACGTGGTGGTGCCCACCTTGGGAATTTCCGCATCCAACGCATCAGCAAGGATCGCCAGGCCGTTGATGTTGCTCAACTTACCCTGATCGGTTGCCATACCCAGCGTGGTGTAACGCTTGGTGTGTTCGACGCTTTCATAGCCTTCACGCGCAGCCAGTTGGACGTCGGACACTTTGACGTCGTTCTGGAAGTCCAGCCAGGACTTCATGCGCAGGCTGATCTCGGCATTGGACGGCATCAGCCAGACCGGCTCCATCGGGGCCTCAGCCGTGGTTTCGCCTTTCGGAGCGTCAGCCGTCTTGGGGGTGAAACCTGCGCCGTTGGCGGCAGCTTCACCTGCGGTCTGCGCATCGGCCAACACATCACTTAGCGCCAGCGGACCGTTGGCGGAACCAGCGGCGACCACAAAGCCTTCGCCATTCGCGCCCAGCGGCGGACGCTCGGGATCGGGGCGGAAATGGGCGTTCGCCTCATCCCAGATCAGCTTGCCGCCGCAATGCGACCACATGTGCACGACCGGAGACCAGCCACCCGACATGGCAACTGCATCGCATTCAACTTCTTCGCGAGCGCCACCGATGCCTTCCTGATTGCACAGCGCGACCTTCTTGACGCGCTTGCCGCCCTTGACCTTGGCGATCGCTTTGCCCGGGTCGACCTGAATGCCAAGCTGTCGCGCCTCTTCGGCCAGAGGACCAGCTGCAGTCCGTGCATCAACGATGCGCAGAACATCTACGCCGGCCTGTTTCAGAGTGATCGCGGTGCGATAGGCGTCGTCGTTATTGGTGGCAACGATCACGCGTTCACCCGGGGTCACACCCCAGTTCACCACGTAATCGCGCATGGCTGCGGCCAGCATCACGCCGGGCACATCGTTGCCAGCGAAGGACAGCGGACGTTCGATCGCACCAGTGGCGGTCACAACCTGCTTGGCGCGGATGCGCCACAGGCGGTGACGCGGGCCCTGAACGCCCGGCGTGTGGTCGGTCAGGCGCTCATACCCCAGCACATAGCCGTGGTCATAGACCCCTGCCCCCATACAGCGGATGCGCATGGTGACGTTGTCCATGGCTTCGAGTTCGGAAACCAATTGCTCCACGAACTTATCCACAGGCTCGCCATCAACGGTTCCGCCATCAACCGGAGCACGGCCACCCCAATGGGCGGTCTGCTCAATCAGCATGACCTTGGCACCGGATTGCGCGGCAACTTTCGCGGCCTGCAGGCCAGCGACACCGCCGCCGATCACCAGAACATCGGTGAAATGGTAGAAGTGCTCATAGGTGTCCGCATCGCGGCTGTCCTTGTCGGGCGCTTTGCCCAGACCGGCGGACTGACGGATGAACGGCTCGTAGACGTGTTTCCAGAACGGTTTCGGATGGATGAACGTCTTGTAGTAGAAACCAGCGGGCAAGAAGCGCGCGAATGCAGTGTTCACCGCGCCGATGTCAAACTCGAGGTTCGGCCAGTGGTTCTGCGAGATCGCGGTCAGGCCGTTGAACAGCTCGGTCGTGGTGGTGCGCTGGTTCGGCTCGAACCGGTTGCCCTGCCCCAGACCAACCAGCGCGTTCGGCTCTTCGGCACCGCTGGCGACAACGCCGCGCGGACGGTGGTATTTGAACGACCGGCCCACCATCATCTGATCGTTGGCCAACAGGGCCGAGGCGAGCGTGTCGCCCTCGTACCCCTGCATCGAGGTGCCGTTGAAGGTAAAGGTGACCTGTTTCGACCGGTTAATCAGCCGGCCCTGTTTTGCGAGACGGGTGCTCATGTTGCGGACCTTTCGCAGGTGGAAGCATCAAAGCCTCCGGCGGGAGTAGTTTTGAAAAGACGAAGCATCAGGAGAACTCTCTCCATGTCCATCCCGGACGTTTGGCGGTGATGGCGTCCTTGATCTCTTGGGGCGGCTCGGTGGTTTGGGCCGAGTACGTGCCGAACACTTCCAGCGTGTTCGTGCAACGGGCGGCGTGAAACCACTTGCCGCAGCCATTCGCATGGCGCCAGCGTTCAAAGTGAACATCTTTGGGGTTTTCACGCATGAACAGGTAGTCGTGGAATTCGTCATCCGACGAGCCCGGCCCGAAACGCTTCAGATGCGCCTCGCCACCAGCGGCCAGTTCGGTTTCTTCGGCGTCAACGCCGCAATACGGGCAATTCAGGATCAGCATATGGTCATCCTTTTTGGCGGTCGGCCGGCACTTGGGCCGACCTGAATTCTGTTAGTGGCAACCTCGGGCAGCGCCCTTAGTGTGCCACCCCGGCAGCGACGCTTTCGTCGATGAAGCGGCCCTCTTTGAAGCGGTCCAGCGAGAAGGCTTCGGTCAGCGGTGAATGGCCTGTGGCCATCAGCTGTGCCATGCCCCAGCCGGACCCCGGGATAGCCTTAAAGCCGCCTGTGCCCCAGCCGCCGTTGATAAAGCAGCCCTGCAGCGGTGTTTTCGACAGGATGGGTGAGCGGTCGCCGGTCATGTCCACGATACCGCCCCACTGCCGCAGCATCTTCAGGCGCGAGATCATCGGGAAGGTCTCGACCAGTGCGCGGACGGTTTCCTCGATGTGGTGGAAGCTGCCGCGCTGGGTGAAGTTGTTGTAGGCGTCGGTACCGCCGCCAATCACCATCTCACCCTTGTCGGACTGAGACATGTAGCCGTGCACGGTGTTGGCCATCACGACCACGTCCATGCAGGGTTTGATCGGCTCGGACACCAGCGCCTGCAGCGCGATCGCCTCCAGAGGCAGACGGAAGCCTGCCATCTCGGCCAGCTGACCGGAATGGCCCGCGACCACGATGCCCAGCTTGTCACAGTCGATGGCACCTTTGGTGGTGTCCACTCCGACAACCCGACCGTTATCCGAACGGATGCCTTTGACTTCGCATTGCTGGATGATGTCCATGCCCATAGCCGAACACGCGCGTGCATAGCCCCAGGCCACGGCGTCGTGACGAGCGGTGCCACCGCGTTCCTGCCACAGCGCACCCAGAACCGGATAGCGCGGGCCGTCGAGGTTGATGATCGGCACCAGCTGTTTCACACGCTCGGGCGTGATCCATTCGGTCTTCACACCCTGCAGAGCGTTTGCGTGCGCCGTGCGCTGATAGCCGCGGATTTCGTGCTGGGTCTGGGCCAGCATCATGACGCCGCGCGGGCTGAACATGACGTTATAGTTCAGGTCCTGGCTCAGATCTTCATAAAGGCTGCGGGCCTTTTCATAGATTGCCGCCGACGGGTCCTGCAGATAGTTCGACCGGATGATGGTCGTGTTCCGGCCGGTGTTACCGCCGCCCAGCCAGCCCTTTTCGATGACGGCGACGTTCTGGATGCCGTAATTCTTGCCAAGGTAATAGGCGGTGGCAAGACCATGTCCGCCAGCGCCAACGATGATGACGTCATAGCGTTTCTTGGGTTCGGGCGAGCGCCACGCGCGCTCCCACCCGGTGTGATAGCGCAGGGCCTCCCGCGCCACAGCAAAGGCTGAGTAGTGTTTCATGAGCGAATCCATCCGGTTCGGTGATTGGCGCAGATATGCCGTGTGCCGACAGTTTAGCCCTGCCACGCAACGCCACAATATCGAACTATTGCGACATCCGGCCTATTATTGCGACATGAAGTCCTCGCGCGGCCATTTGCCCCTTTTGTCGCCCCGCCGAGAGGTCTAAGTCAGGGCAGCCAAATCGGAGAAACCATGTCGTTCCTGGTCGTGACAATTCTAACCGCGCTGCTGACGGCGCTGATCCTGGGCCTATCGTTGCTGCGCGGTCGCAAAACGCGCGAACCAGCCGCAGCCTATGACCTGCGTGTTTACCGCGAGCAATTGGCCAGCGTAGATCGGGATCTGGCCCGGGGCGTGATCGGCAAGGCCGACGCCGAGCGGGTGCGCACGGAAATCTCACGTCGCATTCTGGCCGCCGACGTACAGATGCAGGCCGGGACCAAACAGGCCGGGGCGCCGCTGTGGGCCACCATTGCAGCCTTTGTCGTCATTGCTGCGGTCGTGATTGGCGGTGGTATTGAAATGTACCGCCAGATGGGGGCCGCCGGGCTGCCGGATCAGCCTTTATCCCTGCGTAAGGAGCAGGCCGAAGCTTTGCGCGCCGACCGCCCCAGTCAGGCCGAGGCCGAAGCTGCTGCGCAACCTGCCGAGTTGCCGCAACTGGATGAAAGTTATGCCAATCTTTTGGGGCAGTTGCGCGACACTGTTGCAGAACGCCCGGATGATCTGCAGGGCCATATCCTGCTGGCGCAGCACGAGGCGAATGCAGGCAATTTTCCGGCCGCGTACAAGGCCCAGAAACGAGTGATCGAGCTCTCTGGCGACGCGGCCACGGCCGATGCCTATTCGCATCTGGCCGAAATGCTGATCCTGTCTGCGGGTGGTTATGTCTCTCCCGAGGCGGAAGAGGCTTTGAAACAAGCCCTGCAGCGCGACCCGCGCCATGGTCCTGCGCAGTATTATCTGGGGCAGATGATGGTTCAGGTCGGACGCCCCGACGTCGGATACCGCATCTGGGTGGATGCCCTTCGCGATGCCCCTGCAGGCGCCCCGTGGGCGGATGCCATCCGCGTGCAACTGGACGAGCTGGCCTTCCGCGCGGGTGTGTTCAACGCACCTGACATCCCCGCCCCTGCCACTTCCGGCCCAAGTCAGGAAGAAATGGACGCCGCCGCCGCGCTAACGCCGGAAGAGCGGCAAGAGATGATTAAGGGCATGGTCAACCAACTGTCTGAACGCCTTGCCAGCGAAGGTGGCTCGCCCGAAGAATGGGCCCGCCTGATCGCAGCCCTTGGTGTTTTGGGCGAGGGACAACGCGCCATCGATATCAAAAATGAGGCGAAGGAAGTCTTTGCAGGGAATGCCGAGGCGATTGAACTGATCGATGCCGCCGCATTGCAGGCCGGGATCGCGCAATGATCCACGACGCGTTCGAGGACTTCGCTGCTTCTCTGCCACCGATGACCGCATTGATGGGGCTGGATTTGGGTGAAAAAACCATCGGCGTGGCGGTCTCGGACCGGATGCGCGGCGTGGCCAGCCCTCTGGAAACCGTGCGGCGCAAAAAATTCTCGCTGGATTCCGCCCGTCTGATTGAGATTATCGCAGACCGCGAGATCGGCGGCATCATCCTTGGCCTGCCGAAAAACATGGACGGAACCGAAGGCCCCCGCTGTCAGTCGACCCGCGCCTTTGCCCGCAACCTATCCCGCCTGACCGAGGTTTCGATCGGCTTCTGGGACGAGCGACTCAGCACGGTTGCCGCCGAAAAGGCACTTTTAGAGGCGGATACGACACGAAAACGTCGCGGACAGGTTATCGATCACGTTGCTGCAGGCTATATCCTGCAAGGAGCGCTGGACAGGCTGCGCTTTCTGTAGCGGACGGAGTACGCCGATGACAAACATGGTTTGGAAAAGAAACGAGGTCGAAAGCCCTTGCGTCCAGATCTGTGTCGTACACCCGACGGAACGCATCTGCACCGGCTGCTACCGTACGATCGATGAGATTTCGCGCTGGTCCAAAATGGACGCCACCGAACGTGCGGGGATCATGGACGAGCTACCCTCGCGCAAACCCCGTCTGGCCAAGCGCCGTGGCGGCCGTTCTGCGCGTGTGAGTAACGCGTAACCCGTTCTACGAAAATCCGCTTGGACTGAACCTGCGCCGCTGCAGGCTGGTGTGAACTTCGAGGGGGTCAAGTTCTGACACTTGTGGTGAGTGAGTGGTAACCCACAGCGGCGCACTTCAGAATTTGTGTTCCTCCGAAGTGGTACAGCGAAAGAACACGCCCTGTGTAACCGTTTCTTGACCAATCAATCAAGAATAACGAAACTTACCCTTACGTCAACTTACATAAACTTCAAGCACCCCCTCAAGCACCCCCTACTGCCTCACCCTGCAGCAAGCCAGGATTTGGCGTTTTCGATCTCTTCCGATGGAAAGAACTGGGTGCGCGTGCCCAGAATATGACTGGCCGCTTTTTGCGCGATATGCTGCCAGGTCTTGTCCCCAACAATGGCCGCGCGATTCAGCAACCCTGCGTGTTTGCGCACCAGTTGGAAATGCGACGCCAGCGCCGTAAGCCCCTGCCAGCCATCAAACTCGCGCAGATCAACCAGCAACCGGAAACCGTTTTTGCCCACCAACAGGCTATCCAGATCCACTTCGGCCCGCGCGTATTCCTCGGGATCCAGCTTTCCCAGCAGACTTACCTGAACACAAGGGCTACCCAGATCGATCACATGGATGGCCCCCAAGGATTCCCGTATCCAACGCCGGGCGGCCTCCAGTTCGGACAATTCGAATACCTGAACGGGGCATGGCAGGATCGGCGAGGCCAGCCGGATACCAGTCTGCACCCAGCCCTGATCCGCCGCCACGGCAATGCGGTCGAACCCCCGCCAATGACTGAGGCCCAACTTGGTGTCGGCCCACGCCGCGCCCAGATCGTAACCCTTGAACTCGGGCTGCACCACGGCCAGCAGGCGCACCGTGTCATTGTCGGCCAGCGCGGCCTCAATCGCGGGGACTAGAACCTCACTATAGTCTTTGCTGGTCACCTCGCCGGACAGCTCAACTTCGAGCAGCGCTCCGTCGGAATTCGTGTGGACCGTAATCATCTGACAAAACCTCCAAACCTTAATAATGGCAGGACGTTAGGCGGATTCGATCCATTCGGCTACTCCCCCGGCGCATTCGGGGCGGAAATAGGCGATCATCCGTCCATCCGGCCCGGCCGAGGCCTCCTCTCCCCACCGCGCGACGCCGTGCAGGCAGTGGCGGTGCAGCAGATAGGCCTCGCCCGGTTTGGCGGGCAGTTCAATGCGCGGGCAGGTTTCGAACACTTCGCGACGGGCGGCCTGATAGATATCGGTGATATCGACCAGATACAGAGCATCGCGGGGATGACCGTCCAACGCGCGTTCGAATGCGGCACGCAGGATCTTGTGGCTACCTTCCCACAACACCATCGGGGCAGCATCCGCGCTGGCGTCTGTCAGGGGGATGCCCAGTATCCAGGCATGAGGCTCGTCCACCCGCCGCCTCCGGTCCGGCCCCATAGGTCGCAACCCATCCACATGCGCCGCGTCCCGTTTCAACCGATAACGACCCGCGGTTTCGCTTTCGCCGTGTCGCGGACGCGGATAGCCGGGATAGATCACCGAGACCTGCCCCTTGTGCAACGGAAGCTCTCCATACTGCTGGATGACAAAATCCATCGCCAGACCAGACAGGACACCTGACTGCCCGACCCGGCCTTGCGGGTCATTGTTCAGGGCGTCCACGCCGATGAACCACGTCCCTTCGCAATCCATCCATTCGGCGTGGGCCGGGTCGGTGACCGACGCCCGAGCGGCAGGCAAGGCATGCCCGACCCAGTCCGCCAGCACTGGATCGAAGGGAAACTTGACCCAACCCTTTTCGTGAAAATCATTCATAGTCCAAGCGCCTTACGCAGCATGTTCAGGGCGACCAGTGTCAGGAAGACCGCAAAGACGCGTTTGAGCGGCTTCGGGTCCATCGCATGGGCCAGCTTCACGCCCCAGGGCGCGGTGATCATGGTCATGGCGACGACGATGGCAAAGGCGACCAGATTGACCGCGCCGATGGTCAGCGGCGGGCGGTGTTCCGGAGCAATATCCAGAAACAGAAAGCCCAGAACGGAAGGAACCGCAATGATCACACCGAACCCCGCCGCCGTGGCGACGGCGCGGTGGATGGGCGTGTTGAACAGGCTCATCAGCGGTACCCCAAAGCTGCCCCCTCCGATCCCCATCAGCACCGACAGAAACCCCACGGATGGGGACAGCACCGCGCGGCGCATTCCCTTGGGCATAGCATCCCCCAGCCGCCATTCGGACTTGCCCAGCCCAAGATAAGCCCCGATGACCATTCCTAGCAGGCCAAACAGCGCCTGCAGCGCCTCGGTCCGCAATGCCGAAGCGACCAGTACGCCGATGATCGCGCCTACGGCGATCCCCGGTCCCCAACTGCGCAGGATATCCCAATCCACCGCGCCCTTCTTGTTATGCGCCATCACAGAACGCAACGAGGTCACGATTATCGTCGCCAGTGAGGTTGCCAGACACAGCTGCATCAGCTGAGGGCCGCCATAGCCAAGGGTCTGGAACGCATAGAAAAACGCAGGCACCAGCACGATGCCTCCCCCAACGCCCAGCAGGCCGGCCAGCACTCCGGCCAGCGCCCCGATCACAAGCAAAAGGCCCAGCATCTGGGCCAGCAACAACGTCTCGGGCATCATCCCCCCTTACCGATCTTCGTTCGTTCAGACCTCGGCCAGAGGCGCCACGCGCTCCAGCGCTTGCCGCATTACCTCGGGGCCTGCACCCTCATGTACCGCACCTTCGGACAAGGCCCGCCGCCACGCCCGCGCGCCGGGACGCCCGGCGAACAGGCCCAGCATATGACGGGTGATCTGGTGCAAGCGTCCCCCTTCGGCAAGGTGACGTTCGACATAGGGCACCATTTTTTGAACAACTTCAATCGGGTCGGTCGCCTGCCCCGTTCCAAAAATCACCGGGTCAGCCGCAGCCAGAATATCGGTCGGCTGGTGATAGGCCGCGCGCCCGATCATGACGCCGTCCAGCCCGGCCTCAAGATGCGTGCGTGCCTCATCCAGCGAGGCAATGCCGCCGTTGATCGAGACATGCAGATCGGGAAACGCCGCCTTCATCCGGTGCACCAGGTCATAATCCAGCGGCGGAATATCCCGGTTCTCTTTCGGGCTGAGCCCTTGCAGCCAAGCCTTGCGCGCGTGGATCGTCACCCGTTGGCATCCCGCGGCACCAATCTGTTCCAGAAAAGCGGGCAGCACCTCTTCGGGGACCTGTTCATCCACGCCGATGCGGCATTTCACGGTCACCTCAACGTCCACCGCTTCGCGCATTGCGGCAACACATTCGGCGACCCGGCCCGGGTCCTTCATCAACACCGCCCCGAATGTGCCGGATTGTACCCGATCCGAGGGGCAGCCGCAGTTCAGGTTGATCTCGTCGTACCCCGCATCCGCCCCAAACCGCGCCGCCTGCGCCAGCTCTTCCGGATCAGAGCCACCCAGCTGCAGCGCAACCGGATGCTCTTGCGGGTTGTAATCCAACAGGTGCATCGCGCCGCCCCGCACCAAAGCGGGAGCCGTCACCATTTCGGTATAGAGCAAGGATTGCCCGCTCAACAGCCTGTGCACATAGCGGCAGTGGCGATCGGTCCAATCCATCATGGGGGCAACGGAAAGCCGCGCAGAGCGCCGCAAGTCGGAAAACCCTGGTTTTTTGTGGTTTTTCGAATCCACCATTTTCACCGTTTTCCTCATTTCGGCCTGTTTTTGGTTGCGGTGCTTCACGATGTGGTACCGCAACCGCCGTGTAGCACTTATCCCCTCCCAAATTCCAGCGCCCCCGACCAGGCATTGCAAAAAGGGCGGAGCAAACGCCCCGCCCGACAGACCTATAGATTAGGGCCTTGAATCAAGCTGCCTCGTAGTGGTTGAACACTTCTGTGGTGCCGTCCTTGCGGATCAGGAAGACCGAATAGGCCTCCCGCTCGCTCTCCGGTCCCATTCCGGGTGATCCGAAGGGCATACCAGGCACGGTCAAACCGACCGCATCGGGGCGTTCGGACAGAAGTCGCCGGATATCGTTTGGCGGCACATGGCCTTCGATGACGTACCCCTCGACCAGACCAGTATGGCAGGACGTCATCTCATCCGGGACGCCCTTTGTGGCTTTGAATTGCGACAAAGTCTCCCACGAGGCATTCTGCACCACCATCTTGAAGTCTTCGCGTTGCATGATGTCGATCCATGCGCCGCAGCACCCGCAGTTCGGGTCCTTGAGGACCTCTACCAGAGGTTTGGTGGAAGCAAAGGCCGGTGTAGTCAAGGCAACGCCGGAGGCGCCAAGGCCAGCCAGAAAGAGGCGGCGGTCGAGTGTCGGGTTGGTCATGTCATTTCCTTTCCGTTTTCGCGCCTACGGTACGACGACGAGTTTTGTAATCGAGCCCGCAGGCAAGTGTCATGATTTGTGTCAAGCGGGCGGTCCTTAGCCGCCCTGCATCTGTTCGCTTTTGGTGCGCTCTGCCTGCATGCTGCGGATGCGATCAGGCCAGGTGGATTTAATATAGGCGAGAATGTCCCAGATCTGCTGGTCGCTCAGGCTGTCGCCAAATCCCGGCATACCACTGGCAAAGTCGGTCACGCCGCGCGCCTCGAGCGCCGCCGCGCCACCTTGTTTGGTATAGTCAAACAGCAGCGCATCGCCATGGTGCCATGTATGGCCGGTCTCATCATGAGGCGGGGCTGGCAGCGTTCCGTCGTCATTCGGGGCGCGCCAGTTGGGCTGCCCCTCAAGATTGGTGCCGTGGCAGGACGCGCAGAACTCGGCGTAAAGCACCGCCCCCTCTGAGGCATCGGACTCTGACGGTTGCAGCGGTGGTCCTGCCTGTGTGCTCGACGACGCACGCCAGGCGACCGCGGCGCCGATTACGACAATCCCGGCCAAGGCAAATGCAAAGAGTTTTCCGGTTCTCATTGCCTCATCCCCCTTCATGTTCGTCCATCAGGTATGTCGTAATGGCCGTCCGGTCGGCCTCGGTCAGGAAGCTTGTGCCATAAAGCACGACCTCGCCCATGGACCCGCCAAAGGCATCCCCCTCAGGGGTGATGCCGGTGCGCAGAGCATAGGCCAGGCTGGCCACATCCCATCCCTTGCCCGCCAAAGTCAGGTGATCGATAGCTGGCGCTTTCTCTCCGCCTGGCAGCGCGTCGCTCCCCTGCAGATGCTGCGTGTCCGATTTGCGCGCGCCAGCAAGGTTTCGCGGCGTATGGCAAGCTGCGCAATGGCCGGCCCCTTCGACCAATTCCCGGCCTCGGTTCCACACCTCGCCCTTCCCCGCAACCGGCTCTGTTCCGGGAGGTTCCAGAAAGGCCGCGCGCCAGAGTTTCAGCCCCCAGCGCTGATTGAACGGAAAGTCCATTTGAGGCGGACGCGAGGGTTCGGCGACCGGTGGCACGGTCTGGAAAGCGGCCCAAAGATCGGCAACCTCCTGATCCGAGAAGTTGGCATAGAAGGGATAGGGAAACGCCGGGTAATAGGCGTGCCCTTTGGGCGAGACCCCTTCGCGGATGGCGCGGGCGAATTGCGCCTGCGTCCAGCCTCCGATCCCGTGATCCGGGTCAGTGGTCAGGTTCGGCGAATACAACGTGCCAAACGGGGTTTCCAAAACCACTCCACCCGCCAAGGGTGCTCCGCGTTTCGCGAAATTGGTGTGGCATGAAATGCAGCCGGACGCGCGGGCCATATAAGCGCCGCGATTGACATCCCCCTTCAGCGGAATGTGTGCGAGAGGCTGGCCAATTGGCCAGGCAATCAGGCCGGCAAGGCTGACCGAGGCGACAACCGCGCCTGCCAGCCCAATACGATAGAGCTTGCGCATTGTCCCGGCCTATTTCTCGATCCGAAAGCGTGTATGGCAGGCCGAACAGACCTGTCCCATCATGGTGAAAACGCCATCGGCCGGCATCTGAGAAAGATCCATCATGCCACTTCCGGCCCCGGCGCCCATCATGTCGCCGCCCATCATCGAGCCGCCCTGACCGCCCATCATGCCGCCGACAGCATTCGTTTCACCCGCCATCATCAACCCGTTTTCGGAAGCTTCCGCCAATCCGTCCGCCGTCACACGCAACTGATCGGCCATGGCCGAAAACGCGGCCCAGTCCTGCCAGATCTCTGGCTTCGCCTCGCTTGGCGCATCAAGGCTGCCTTCGGGGAACAGTCTGGTCAGGGCTTCACCAGCGTGGTGACTGATATCCTCCGCGCGTTCGTGCACAACGGCGGCGTCATACTCGACCTGCCCCCGCATCATCGGCGTCAGCACTTTCATCGCCTCTTTCATCACGCCCATGCCGTCCATGCGTTCTTTGACAACGCCGGTAGCTCCGCCATGCGCAAACACCGATTGGCTTGCCACGGCCAGACCGGACGCAACAACCGCGCCCAACAACAGATTTTCAGTTTTCATTAGATTTCCCTGCCTGAGTTATCTTTTCACACCAAACGGTGTGTGCGGATACAGATCAGATCAGGTTTTTTGGGGGCGGAGGATCGAAATTCGAGACCACCGGGATGCCCAATGTCGCGCCCGGCAGGCCATACCGTTCACTGCAATCCAACAGGTCCGCCGTCAGTGTCGATTGCTGGATAATCGCGGGGCCACTGCAAAATGCACCGCCGAAACAATGACCCTGATGGTCCGTTGCGGCATATTCACCGTGCGTTTGAACCTCGGCAGAAACTACGACAGGCTCATGTTTTCCATGCGCCTGAGCCGCACCGCCGGACAAAAGCAGAGCGGCGGTGAACATACCGACCGTGACAAGCATCAGCCTGATCCATCTGCGACCGTCCAAAGACACCGTTCAGTTAATCCCGTTTTCTCATTGCAACTCTCTTGCCTCGCAGATGATGTTCTCAACGTGCACGAGCGTCAAGCCTTCATCAGGCGGCATCTCGCCGCGCGGACACCGAAGTTTCTTATCCACCAGCTGTCGGCTATGCTTCGTCCATGTCAAACGTCTCGGAACGAAGGCTGGCCGCTATTCTGGCTGCGGATGTGGCGAACTATTCCAAACTCATGGGAGAGGATGAAGCCGCCACATTGACCGCGCTGCGCCGTTTTCGCGACGACAGTCTTGTTCCGACCGTTGGTAAGTATGACGGCAGGGTAATAAAAAGCATGGGAGACGGCTGGCTGGTTGAATTTCCCAGCGTTGTCAGCGGCATAGAGTGCGCAATGGATCTCCAACACGCACTGATCGACACCCCTAGGATCGCGTTGAGGATGGGATTGCACAGCGGCGATGTCACCTTTGCCGATGAAGACGTTTTTGGCGACGGGGTCAACGTGTCCGCACGTCTTCAGAATCTGGCCGAACCCGGATCGCTCCTGATTTCCGAAACGGCGCGGCGCAGCCTTGATGCCAAGCATTCGGATCACTTCACCTGTCTAGGCTCCCAGAACCTCAAGAACATCGCTGAACCTTTGGTCGTTTATGGTTGGGGATTGTCAGCGTCTGCCGTCCAGAGGCACCTTTTCGAGTTGCCGGAGCGACCGTCGATCGCGGTTTTGGCCTTCGACAATTTGTCAGAAGATGCAGATCAGGCATTTTTTGCCGAAGGTATGGCCGAAGATGTCATTTCTGCGCTGTCCAAGTTTCACTGGTTCTTCGTGATCTCTCGAGACTCGAGCTTTTCCTACCAAGGTCGCGACATCGGTGCAGAGCAAATCGCCCGGGATTTAGGCGTGCAATACGTTCTGGAGGGCAGCGTTCGAAGGGTCGGCAATAGGGTTCGCGTCTCGGCAAAACTGATCGACGCCGTTGCAAACCACTATGTTTGGACCGAGCGATTTGATGGTGTGATTGAAGACATCTTCGATCTGCAGGACGAGATCACGGGAAAAATTGTGGGCGCAGTCGCGCCTGAGTACCTGTCTGCAGAAATGCAGCGCGCACGGCGCAAGGTGGTACCGCGGATGGATGCCTGGGAACTGACCGCGCGCGCCCATTGGCATATCTCGCAATTCACACAAGCCGACATCGCCGAAGCCCAGAATCTATTGCTGAAAGCTGTCGACCTGAACCCACAAAGCTCATTCGGAATGGCAGACTTGTCATTCACGCATCTGATGCAGTGCGTGAACGGCTGGAGCGGCGATCCGGACGCGTCGAAGGCCGAAGCGGTGCGCCAGGCGCAACGGGCAGTTTCGATGAACGACCGCGACGCGTATGCAATGGCCCTGCTTGGTGCGGCGGATCTGTTTTCAGGTCATCATAAAGACGCAGTGCGGAAGTTGCAGGATGCCATTACCCTCAACCCCAATGACCCCCACGCCTATGCTTTGCTGGCCAGATCTCTGGTCTATTTGGGCGACAGCAACGAAGCCCTTACCAACATCAAGGTCGCGATCCGCCTAAGCCCGCGCGATCCTTTGATCGCTTTGTGGTACTCTATTCGCTCACTGTGTGGCTTCGTGGCAGGCCGACACGAAGAAGCTATTGAGTGGGCCGAAGCGTCAATCCGCATCCAGCCAAACCGCAGCAGCTCTTATCTGGATATCGCTGTAAACAAAGCCATTTGCGGTAAATTGGATGAGGCGCGGCAAGCGGTTTTAAACCTAAAGCGTCTGGACCCCGACGCCTCGCTACAGCTGGCAGAGCGCACGCATCCCTTCGCGCGATCAGAAGATCAAAAGCGCTATCAACAGGGCTTGCGCGCGGCGGGATTAGACAGGTGAAGCGGCCCAAAGAAATCCGTCAGTGTGTTTGAACCTTGATGCCCCTAACCCGTCTAATCGGTCATTTGCCACGCTTGAAGACCCTAGGCGCCGTGTCAGTAGCAACCATCGCCCGTCATTGGAAAACGGCAGCTTCGGTGCCCCTGAACACGCGCGATCGGTCTGTGCACCCGGCATAGAGCGACATCACAACAAGCTTGGACTACATCAAACCTTTCCCAAGCGCGGGTTCCAATTTGTGGCCCGGGTTGCATCAGATGACGCACCTCTTGAGCGCATTGCAAAGACGCCGAAACGCGGCGCCTTGCTTGTCGGCTGCGTTGCCTTTGGTCAGTTCCCGCCGCTTGCCCGCTGAGCCGCCAGAGTGACCAGATCGCGAGAGCCGGTTTCCCACAAAGCAGTCATGGTCAGCCCCGAAACCTTCCAGCCCACAGTGTCGCGGATCAATGTATAGTCGTACTGCCCGCCGAGGACCCAAAAGTCCTGGCCGATCCTGTGCGTCGCGGTGAAGTCCGCCTGTGCAGTGGCCATATCGCCCTCAATCGAAACAATGGTTTCGTTGGTGACCATATGGTGCGTGACCTCGAACCCCGGCAGGAATCCGGACCATTGCGCAATGACATCATCCGCGGCCAACGTCGCAGGCTCACCACCCCACAGGCTGGAATAATCCAGAGTGACCTCATCAGCGAAAGCGCCCCGCACACGGTCCCAGTCATGCCGGTCCGCACCGGCTGCGATGCTGGTGATTGCAGTATTGATCTGGGCTGTATCGTCCGCAAAGGACGGTGAAGCTATAGCAGTGGTGGCGGCTGCCAAAATCGGCAAGAGTTTCATTGCTCATCTCCTACAAGTCTTGGGGGGGTAAGATCGCCGCGTCGTAGAAAGGCGACGCGACGGCCAGTATCCGGGTTAGCCGTCCTGTGCGGAACCGGCTGCGAAATGCGCGGCAACCGTATCGGCGGCGCGGGTCACGTCCTCGGGGTTGTCATAGAAATCAAACTGGGTGACGTCCTCGAGCATCTGCAGCGTAGCGTCGCCTGCGAACCCCTCAAGGAAGATCCGTACACCCTGCGGGATGGCAGCCGATTCCGAATGCACGACGGCCAGAGGTTGCGTCAGACGACCGGGATTGTCCGCCGGGTAATAGGTCAGCCAGCCTTCCCAGCCCGCGTTGTTCCACTGGTTGTCGTATTCCGGAATCGCGCCGCGTTCGGGTTCATAATAGTATCCACCGATTGGCATCAGCACGCCCTCGGCCCCTTCGGGACCAGCAGCCGGAATGATCTGACCACCGGCGGCCTCGGCGGTGCGGCTGACCTCGATCAGGCCGGAAACACCTTCGGATCCACCATAAACTGCCTCAACAATTTCAGCGTTCTGCAGCCAGGGGGCGACCAGACCGATCCGCTGCACCAGTTCGTTACCGGCCACAGCGTCCACCATGTAACCGGCCGAGGCGCATATCCCCAGACCATTGATCTGTGCCGCATCGACCTCGGGCAGCGTGGCGATGAATTCAAACGCGGCGCGGATGTCCGAGGTTTTCGCCTCGGGGCTTTCGACGAAACGCACATGCTGCGGCAGATCGCCGGACTTGCCCCAGCCGCGGAAATCGAAGGTGAACGCTGCGAAACCTCGCCCGACCATCTCTTCGGCATAGACGCGCGGCATCTGTTCCTGCACCGAAGTCCAGGCGCCGGTGACCACCACGGCGGGCAGTTTCTGGCCATCATATCCTTCGGGCAAGTAAAGCGTGCCCGACAGCGTCGTACCTTCGTTTTCAAACGTCACGGTGCGGGTTTCGACCTGCGCCATTGCGGCGGTAGAGGCCATAAGCAGTGCGGCGGTTCCAAGGGCAGTTTTGTTCATTGCCGTATCTCCTGATCTCGTGTGGTGAGAACCTCACCTGATGACCAGAAAACTACGCCCTGCATCCGCAGTTTGATTGAACCAAGCAGCCCGAGTTTTGAAGGATCGCGCTATTTCTTGTCTGGAACGCGCCCGGCGCGAAACTCTTTGGGGGTCTGCCCCGTGATCTTCTTAAAACTACGCGAGAAATGCGCCTGATCGGCGAACCCGCAGGCGGCAGAAATCTCGGCAAAGCTCTGGTCTGCCTCGGACAGCATCCGGGTCGCCTGTTCGATGCGATAGGCCATGACGTATTGCATCGGGGTCGAACCCAGCGTCTCTTTGAACACTCGGTTAAAGTGGGATTTGCTCATCGCCGCTTCGGCCGCCAGATCATCAACCGTGATCGTCTGATCCAGATGCGCGCGGATATGGGCCAGAACCCTGTTGTAATGGGCCGAGGTGAACCGCGCGCTCAGCGCCACGTCCTCGGGCCGACGACGACCGTATTTTTGCAGCAGCTTGACAAGAAAGACACGGCTCATCGCTTCGAACATCACGGCCGAGGACATGTCATCATTCTCAAGCGCGTCGCGCAGGATCACCCCAGCGGCGCAAAGATCAGGGTCCGAGAATTGCGGCAGGTCCTCGAACTGCCTCGGCTCCAACAACATCCCAAGCTCGGATTGCGCGAATTTCTCGACCTTTTGCGGGTCGAGCGTGATGACAATGACATTCGATTTCGCAAACCAGCGCCAGCCCGACCGCGTGCCCGCCGGGGTGACGATGATGTCATGCAGGTTGAACGTGAAATCCCGCAACTCTCCGTTGCGCACGTTCTGCACCCGATGCGGCACCGGCTGCAGGTTCAGCAGGATGTGATGCTCGTCAAACACATCCTCGGGCATACTGCTGGGTTCGGCCTGAAAATAGCGGACCGACATCAACGCAGCCGCCGACATATGCGCGGCGTCTTCGCTGTTCAGCAGCGGGGCTGACGGGTAGATCTCGTCATACAACCGCGGCAAGGCTAGGCGTCCCCTGGTTTAGAAACGGATCGATAGCGCAACATGGAAGGCCCGGACCGACGATCTGGCACCTAATCCGACGCCCGTGTGCCATAGCGGCTGAGGATCAGGTCGACGCTGCTGTCGATTGTAGCGGTCATGTCCTGTTCACTCAGCACACCGCCAGTGAACATCATCGGCCAGAACGCCTTGGCCTTGATCAGACCGATGAACTCCTGCCCAGCCCGCTCGGGGTCTTCGATCTGCAATTGCCCGTCATCTGCGGCATCTTTCAGCATGGTGACAAAGATCGACGTCTTGTCCAGCTTTCCCTGCGCCGCCGCTGCCATCTCGGGGTTGCGCAAAGTTTCGCTGATCACCATCCGTGCCATGGCAATGACCTCGGGCATCATCAGAATCCGCCCTTCGGCCCAGGCAAGCTCGGTCAGTTGCTCGCGGATATCGCGGCCCGGCTTGTACCTGATATCCCGCACAGCGGCGAATCGATTGGACAGTTCGATCACAATCGAACGAAACAGGTTTTCCTTGCTTTCGAAATACTTGTACAGCGTTCGCTTGGACACTTCGGCGCGGGTGGAAATGCGGTCCATGCTGGCGGCGGCGAATCCCTTTTCCTGGAATTCGGCTACGGCAGCTTCGATGATCTGGGCCTGTTTGGACGCATTCGGTGCGCAGCAATCGCTCATGTTTCAAAGCTATAGACCCATTGACAGAGCAAGGTCAAACACTAGGTAAACCCACGGGTTTACAAGGGCGAAAACGCCGCCTATGGTAAACCCGCCAGTTTACCGATTCAGGTAACCAGCCCAACATGGAGAGTTCCCCCTCATGGCCTTGACCTTGAAACTGAACGGCGAGACCCACACGGTCGACGCCGAACCCGGCACCCCCCTGCTGTGGGTAATCCGGGATGAGCTTAAGCTGACCGGAACCAAATTCGGCTGCGGTGTCGCATCCTGCGGCGCCTGCACGGTACACCTTAACGGTGAGCCCGTACGCTCGTGCCAGACTTTTATCGAAGACGTCGAAGATGCCGAGATCACCACGATCGAAGCAGTGGGTGACGACAAGATCGGCGCGGCCGTCCAGCAGGCCTGGGTCGAGCTGGACGTGGTCCAGTGCGGCTACTGCCAGTCCGGTCAGGTGATGTCGGCGGTTGGCCTGTTGTCCGAAAACCCGAAACCCAGCGTCGAGGAGATCGACAGCTACATGTCCGGCAACGCCTGTCGCTGCGCCACCTATCAACGCATCCGCGCCGGTATCCAGCGCGCTTCTGAGATTCTGGAGGCCTGATCCATGACCATCAACACCTCCCGCCGTGGATTTCTGAAAGGTGCCGCTGCTGCCGGTGCCATCCTGTTGGTCGGCGCGCGCCCCGATGGCGTGTTGGCTGCCGGATCGACCGAGACCGCTCAGTTCAACCCATTCGTAAAGATCGATGCTGATGGCACCGTGACCGCCATCGTCAAGCATTTCGAAAAGGGTCAGGGGCCAGCGACCGGCCTGCCCACGCTGATCGCCGAGGAAATCGGCCTGACCATGGATCAGATCGAATACGAATTCGCACCCTCTGATCCGAACGTCTACAACAACCTGCTGTTTGGCCCCTTCCAGGGCACGGGCGGGTCGACCGCGATGGCGAACTCGTGGCTGCAATACCGCCAGGCCGGTGCTGCTGCGCGTGAGATGCTGATCAACGCTGCCGCCCAAAGCTGGGGCCTGGATGCGTCCGGCATCACCATCGAGGAAGGCATCATCAAGGCAGGTGACAAGTCCGCCCCGATCGCCGAATTCGTGGCCGCTGCGTCTCAGTTGGAAGCCCCGGCCGAACCGCGCTTGAAGGACCCGTCCGAATTCCGCCTGATCGGCAACGAAGCCGTGCGCCGCAAAGACTCGGCAATCAAAGGCAACGGTCAGGCAATGTACGCCATGGACGTTCACCTACCGAACCAGATGGTTGCCATGATCAAGCGTCCGGAATCGAAGGGTGGCGTCGCGCTCGGCTTCGACGACAGCGCGTCGAAAGAGGTCAAAGGCTATATCAACTCCGCCGTTCTGCCCAATCAGGCGGGTGTCGCGGTCTATGCCGAGAACACCTGGGCCGCGATCCAGGCGCGCGACGCGCTTGAGGTCGAATGGGACATGTCCGCTGCGGAAACCCGCGACTCGGATCAGATCAAGGCCGAGATCATGGCCGCGCTGGATGCCGAGCCAGCGTATAATGTGAACAAGGCAGATGTCGCAGCGGTGTCGGCGGCCATCGACGGGGCGGACAAGGTTGTCGAAAAGACCTTCTACTTCCCGCTTCTGGCCCATGCACCGATGGAGCCGCTGAACTGCACCATCGAGCAAACCGACGAAGGCGACATCGTGCTGCATGACGGCGCGCAGATGCCGACTGGCCCGCATATGGCCTATCAGCAGATCTTCCAGCTGCCGCCCGAGAAAATTCACATCAAGACCATGCTGGCCGGTGGCTCGTTCGGTCGTCGAGCGACCCCCGACGCGGATTATCAGGTCGAAGCCGCGCTGGCTTTTGTGGTCACCGACCGGTCCCGCCCGGTCAAGCTGGTCTGGACGCGCGAGGATGACATCCGCAGCGGCTACTACCGCCCGGCGTTCGGCCACAAGGTCCGCGTTGGCCTGGATGCCGACGGCAACATCGTCGGATGGCAGCATCGGGTCGCCGGGCAGTCAGTCATCAAAGGCACTCCGTTCGAAGCAGTTCTGGTGCATGACGGGATCGACCACAGCTCGATCGAAGGGATTGCCGACAGCCCTTACAAAATCCCGGGAATGGCCGTTGGCCTGACCGACACACCCAAGGCCACGACGGTTCTGTGGTGGCGCTCGGTGGGCCATACCCATACCGGCTATACGATGGAAACGATGATGGATCTGGTTGCCGAGGCCGCAGGCCGCGACCCGGTCGAGTTCCGTCTGGCGCATCTGGCCGACACCAGCGACGCGGATCAGCAACGCAAAGCGGGCGTGCTGAAACTGGTTGCTGAAAAGGCGGGATGGGGCAACGCACCGGCAGGTCGGGCTCAGGGCATTGCCGTGCACAAGTCCTTTGGGTCTTATGCCGCGCAGGTTGTCGAGGTTTCGGGTGATCCGGAAAACGGCATCAAGATCGAAAAGGTCACCTGCGCCGTGGACTGCGGTATTGCCGTGAACCCCGATGTGGTTCGCGCGCAGATGGAGGGCGGCATCGGTTACGGTATCGGCCATGTCATGCGCGATCAGATCACCCTGACCGGAGGGGCCGTGGACCAGTTCAACTTCCCGGACTACGAGCCTCTGCGCATTGGCGATATCGCGGCGATTGACGTTCATATCGTGCCGTCCGCCGAAGCGCCAACCGGAGTTGGTGAGCCCGGCACGCCCCCGTCTGCCCCAGCCCTTGCCAACGCGATCCGGTCACTTTCGGGCGTCAAGGTGACCGCGCTGCCGATGGCGGAAAACGGCGTCAACTTCGTCTGACGTCTCCTCGCTCCGCGCCATCCCCTCTGGCGCGGAGCACCCCGTCTGCACCTCGCAGGCAAATAATTTGATCAAATTTAGTGACAAGACGCTCAGTCTCGATTACATCTCGGACATCCCGAGTGATGGAGACCCAAATGGACCTGAGCGCCCTGCACAGTTTTCGCGTCGCCGCCTGTGACCTGAATGGTCAGATGCGCGGCAAGCGTGTGCCGCCCTCTTACGCCGACAAACTGGACAAAGGCACGGTGCGGATGCCGTTCTCTGCGCTGAACGTGGACCTGTGGGGCTCGGATATCGACGGCAGTCCTCTGGTCTTCGAATCCGGCGACGCGGATGGGATGCTTTTGCCGACGGATCGCGGCCCGGTGCCGATGCCGTGGCTGGCCGCAGACACGGCACTGGTTCCGATGTGCCTGTACGACGATGCCGGCGCACCCTTCGCCGGAGACCCCCGGCATGCTCTGGCCGCGGTGTTGCAGCGCTACGCCCAGCGCGGCTGGTCCGTCATTGCTGCGACCGAGCTGGAATTCACTCTGTTGGATGCGTCGGGCGCGCAACCGCAGCCTCCGATCAACCCGGTGACCGGGCGGAGGCTGGCGGATGAATCCGTCCTGTCCATGGCGGAAATGGACGCATTCGATGCCTTCTTCACCGAGCTTTATGACGGGTGCGCCGCGATGGGCATCCCTGCGCAAACTGCGATCTCAGAAAGCGGCATTGGCCAGTTCGAGATCAACCTGAACCATCAGGATGCAATGCGCTGCGCTGATGATACGTGGCTTTTCAAGACCTTGACGCGCGGCCTTGCCCGCAAGCACGGGTTCACCGCCACCTTCATGTCCAAGCCTTACGCAGACGATGCGGGCAACGGGATGCACGTGCATTTCTCGGTCGTGGATGACCAGGGGCGAAACGTGTTTGACGACGGCGGGCCTGAGGGCACCGATCTGCTGCGTTGGGCGGTTGCCGGATGTCTGGCTGCGATGCCCGGATGCACGCTGATCTTCGCTCCGCACGGAAATTCATACACCCGCCTCGTCCCCGGCGCACACGCCCCGACCGGCGCAAGCTGGGCCTATGAAAACCGCACCGCCGCAATCCGCATCCCCGGGGGTGCTCCGGCCGCACGGCGGATCGAGCATCGCGTGGCGGGCGGCGATATCAACCCCTACCTGATGCTGGCCGCCGTGCTGGGCGCCGCAATGAACGGGATTGAGGACGAGACCGAACCGCCCGCCCCGATCGCGGGCAATGCTTACGAGATCGACGGCTTGCCGCAACTGGCCGGTGACTGGGCCTCGGCAATTGCCGCCTTTGAGACCGACCCGCTGGTCGCACGCATCTTTCCCGCCGACCTGATCCGCTTTTTCGCCATGACCAAGCGGCAGGAAATCCGACGCTTTGGTGAACGCCCGCCGGACGAGCACTGGCTCAGCTACCTCGAAGCGGTTTGACCCCCCTTGCCCGACCGGATTCGGTGGGCTAGAATAAATTTGATCAAATTTGGTGACCCATGAAAATTGGCATCCTAGTAACCGGCCACCCGCCTGACGAATTGCGCGACCAATTCGGTGCCTATGACGCGATGTTTCGCACTCTGCTGGATGGCAACGGCTTTGAATTCGAGAGCTTTGCAGTTGTAGACAATCAGTTCCCCGACAGCGCCGATCAGGCCGACGGTTGGATCATCACCGGCTCGCGCCACGGGGCGTATGAGGACCACGCGTGGATTCCCCCCTTGGAGGACTTAATTCGCGACGTTTGGACAAACGGCCAGCCCCTGATCGGTGTGTGTTTCGGCCACCAGATCATTGCGCAGGCACTTGGCGGCAAAGTCGAAAAGTTCTCGGGCGGCTGGGCCGTAGGGCGGACGGACTATGACTATGACGGGCAGACAGTGACCCTGAACGCCTGGCATCAGGACCAAGTTGTCGAATTGCCCGAAGGGGCGAAGGTGACCGGTTCGAACGCGTTCTGCCGCAACGCCATGGTCGCCTATGGCGACACGATCTGGACTGTTCAGGCGCACCCGGAATACGGCGACGGCTTCATCAATGGCCTGATGGAAACCCGCGGCAAGGGCGTGGTGCCCGATGACCTGATGAAGGCAGCATCCAACCGCCTGCCCACCAAAGATGACAATCCGAAGATCGCGCAGCACATGGCCGATTTTCTGAAGAAAGAGAGGGCCTGATGGCCGACTGGAAAGATCAGCTGCCACAGGCAGCCCGGACCTATATCGAAGGCCAACGACTGGATGAGGTCGAGTGCATCATCTCGGACCTGCCCGGCATCGCCCGGGGCAAGGCTGTGCCAGCGTCGAAATTTGCCAAGCAGTCCTATTTTCACCTGCCCGACAGCATCTTTTACCAGACCATCACCGGTGATTGGGGCGAGGCCGCGGGCGAGGACGGGTTCATCGAACGCGACATGATCCTGAAGCCTGACTTCACCACCGCGTCAGCCGCGCCATGGACTGGCGACTGGACGCTGCAGGTGATCCATGACGCCTATGATCGGGACGACAACCCGATCCCCTTCAGCCCGCGCAACGTGCTGAAACGCGTCGTGAAGCTGTATCACGACAAAGGCTGGAAGCCGGTTGTCGCGCCTGAGATGGAGTTCTTTCTGGTCGCGCCCAATGTCGACCCGGCGCAAGGCATCAAGCCGATGATGGGCCGCTCGGGCCGTCCGGCGGCGGCACGTCAGGCCTATTCGATGACCGCAGTGGACGAATTTGGCCCCGTGATCGACGACATTTATGACTTCGCCGAACATCAGGGTTTCGAAATCGACGGCATCACTCAGGAAGGCGGTGCGGGCCAGTTGGAGATCAACCTGCGCCACGGCAATCCGGTCAAGCTGGCCGATGAGGTGTTCTATTTCAAACGCTTGATCCGTGAGGCCGCCCTGCGTCACAACTGCTTTGCCACCTTCATGGCAAAGCCGATCGAGGATGAGCCGGGCTCGGCCATGCACATCCACCACTCGATCATCGATATCGAGACGGGGCAGAACATCTTCTCGGGCCCGCAAGGCGGTGAGACGGACGCGTTCTACCACTTCATCGCCGGGCTGCAGAACCACCTGCCCGCAGGTCTTGCGGTGATGGCGCCCTATGTGAACTCGTACCGCCGTTATGTGAAAGATCACGCCGCACCGATCAATCTGGAATGGGCACGTGACAACCGCACGACGGGCATCCGCGTCCCCCTGTCCGGCCCCGAGGCGCGCAGGGTGGAAAACCGCATCGCAGGAATGGACTGCAATCCTTACCTGGGCATCGCGCTGTCACTGGCCTGCGGGTATCTGGGCCTGACCCAGCAGGAACGCCCCCGCCGTCAGTTCTATGGCGACGCCTACGAGGGCGACGGCGATATCCCGCAGGTCATGGGCAACGCGCTGGACCTGTTCGACGAGGCCACCGCCCTGCACGAAGTCCTCGGCCCCGAGTTTGCCCGCGTCTATGGCATCGTCAAACGCGCCGAGTATGAAGAATTCCTGCAGGTCATCTCTCCGTGGGAGCGTGAGCACTTGCTGATGAACGTCTGAGGCACGCGATGAACCTGCTTTATTCCAATGACCGCAAGGCCGAGTATCCGGCCAGCTGGTACGCTGCGACGGCCAATCCGGTCGACCGGTATCCCGCGCTGACGGGGGATGTAAAAGCAGATGTTTGCGTGGTGGGCGGAGGCTATACCGGCCTCTCCGCCGCGCTACATCTGGCCGAAGCCGGGTTCGACGTGGTGCTTCTTGAGGCGCACCGGGTAGGGTTCGGCGCGTCGGGCCGCAATGGCGGTCAGCTAGGCAGCGCGCAACGGATGGATCAGGAAGACCTTGAGCGACTGGTCGGGAATGACGACGCAGCAAAGCTCTGGGATTTGGCCGAGGATGCCAAGGATCTGGTCAAGTCTTTGATCGCCAAGCACCAGATTGATTGCGACCTGAAACCCGGCGTGGCGGTTCTGGGCCTCAGCAGTGGTGAGCAACAGGAACTACATGACCATGCGGCGCATCTGTCTGACCGGTACGGCTATGACCAAATGGAGTTGCTGGACGAGGGCGCAGGCCACGCACTGTGCCCGTCGCCCGCCTATCGCGGCGGCTATCTGGATATGGGCGCCGCGCATCTGCACCCGCTGAATTTCGCACTAGGGCTGGCTCAAGCCGCGGTGAAGGCTGGCGTGCGCATCCACGAGTGCACCGAGGTTACAGGAATTGAGGAAGGCACTCCGGCCATCGTGCATACCGCGCAGGGCAAGGTGACGGCCGATCACGTCATTCTGGCCTGTAACGGCTATCTTGGCGATCTGAATGGCAAGGTGGCGTCCCGTGTCATGCCGATCAACAACTTCATCGCCGCGACCGAGCCGCTGGGCGCAGACGCCGCCCGCGTCCTGACCCGCGACGTGGCCGTCGCCGACACAAAATTCGTGGTGAACTACTTCCGCCTCAGCGCCGACAACCGGCTGCTGTTCGGCGGCGGCGAGAGCTATGGCTACCGCTTCCCCGCTGACATCGCCGCCAAGGTCCGCAAACCGATGACCGAGATTTTCCCGCATCTGCACGACGCCAAAATCGACTATGCTTGGGGCGGCACCCTAGCGATCACTATGCGGCGGATGCCCTATTTGGCGCGGGTGGCGCCCAATATCCTGTCCGCTTCGGGTTATTCCGGCCACGGGGTTGGCACGGCGACCCATGCCGGGCAACTGATGGCGCTGGCCATTCAGGGGCAGGCCGAAGGGTTCGACACCATGGCCCGAGTGCCCGCCCTGCCCTTCCCCGGAGGCCCCGCCCTGCGCAGCCCCCTGCTTGTGCTGGCAATGACGTGGTTCGCCCTGCGGGATCGCCTCGGGGTCTGACCTTAAGAAATTGCAACAGATTGGTGAATTTTCGCCCATGAGGCGATTGAGGGGTTTTATTGCCCCATGTTTAGCTTTATCTTTCCCAAAGATAGAATTTGGGAAAATCAAATATGACGCTTCCTCCAAATGTCCATGACGCCGAACCCATCCCCGCAGCCGCAAAAGAAGCCATCGACGCCCTGATGCAGTCGGGCGACCTGTTCCGCTATACCGCGCCGCAGGATGCGCCGGTTGCTTTGCTCGAGGCTGAATTCGCCGCACTGCTGGGAACGAAATACGCGCTTGCAGTTTCTTCCTGCTCGGCCGCTCTTTTCCTGTCGCTGAAGGCGTTGGGCTTGCCGCGAGACGCACGGGTTCTGATCCCCGGCTTCACCTTTGCTGCCGTGCCGTCGTCGATTGTACACGCGGATTGCATTCCAGTGCTGTGCGAAGTGGGTGAGAACTATCGCATCGACATGGAGGATTTCGCCGCCAAGCTGGACAGCGTTCAGGCGGTGATCATCAGCCATATGCGCGGCCATACCTCCGACATGGACGCAATCATGGCCCTGTGCAACGAGCGTGACATCCCTGTGATCGAGGACGCAGCTCACTCGCTGGGCACCACCTGGCACGGCCAGAACATTGGCACCATCGGCAAGGTCGGCTGCTTCTCGTTCCAGTCCTACAAGATGATCAACGCGGGCGAAGGTGGCATCCTGATCACTGACGATGCCGATCTGGTGGCCCGCGCCGTGATCATGTCCGGCGCCTATGAGCATAACTGGAAAAAGCACAAAGGCCCGCATGGCGACAACTCGCCCGAGCTGGAACAGGCCTTTGCTCGCTGGCAGAACCAGTTGCCGCTTTATAACCTGCGGATGAGCAACCTAAGCGCCGCTGTGATCCGTCCGCAGATCCCAGAACTGGCACGCCGCGTGCGCGACGGTTTGGCGAACCACGATTATGTGGCCGAGCGCCTGAACACGTCGGATTACATCGACGTCCCTGCCCCGCTGGCGCCGGAGCGCCGCGCGCCGGACTCGATCCAGTTCAACCTGGTTGACATGGACGAGGCCGAAATCCGCGCCTTCGCAGCCGCCTCTGAAACGCGCGGCGTCAAGGTTCAGGTCTTCGGGCTGAGCGACGACAACGCACGCGCCTTCTGGAACTGGCAATTCCTTCCCGAGAAGTTCGAGCTGCCGCAGACGCGCAATATGCTGATGAAAGCCTGTGACGTCCGCCTGCCAGTTCGTCTGACGCGCGAAGAGCTGGATGTCATCGCCGATATCCTGCTGGCCTCGGTCGGCGAAGTGACCGGCCCGGTTCCGGTTTACGGCACCTGAAGTCTATTGCGGGCCGAGGTCGAACAACTCGGTCGATAGAAACAGCGCCGTGACCCCTTCGGGGGTTGCGGCTACGCCGGACAGGATTGCAGCCACCTGCAGTCCGGCGGGCGTTTCCACCAACAGTGGCGCACCGGAATCCCCCATCATCACAGGGCAAGTCGCCAACAGAATACCGCCTTGATATAGACGCGGAGGACAGGTTTCGGTTCGGCTTAGTATATGTGGCCGCACCCCGGGATACCCTGCTACAAAAGCCGACGCATCCTCGGCATTTGCAAGCGGCAGATACCCGACCTGCTGACCAATCGGCTCACTGAGTTCCAGAACCGCCCAATCCAGATCAGAACGATCGTCAAACGCACCGTCTTTGCCTTGGTCGGGATGTAACCGATACCCAACCACATCCGACACTGCGGCGGCTGATCCACGCTGATACCCGGCAGCAAACCGAATGCTTGAGGGCGGAATCCACCGTTGCCGTGGTGTGTTGTAGAGGCAATGCGCAGCGGTCAGGACCAGCCGATCGGACACCAGAACACCGGTGCAATGGGATCTCTGATCCCGGCTGGCAAAGTTGATCCGACCAATGGCATGCCACGGAGGCTGGCCCGCATCCAAAATCTCGCGGTTGCGAACAGCGTCACACCCGGCCCCGGACTGGGTCCCCAGCCTGCAGACCGGAGACCAGTTTTCCGAATAAACACCCTGCGACAGCGCGGGCTGTATCCAAAGCAGTGCGATACTCAGGACCAGCCAGCGCATCCTTGGCGCGGTCAGTTCAGCTTGGAGAGTTTCTGCTGCAGCTCCGCAAGCTGCTTCTTGATATCGTCCAGGTCTTCTTTGGATTCCGGTTTTTCTTCGTCATCCTTGCCCGGCCCGGACCAGTTACCCGACAGGCCACCGGTCATCGCCTTCAGAAACGCCTGTTGCTGCGCCTGCATCGCCTCGAACCCCGGCATCTGCGACATCGGGTTCATGGCGTTCATGTTTTCCATCATCTTGCTTTGGCTTTCGCGCAGCATCTCGAACGAGCTTTGCAGGAATTGCGGCATCATTCCCCCACCCGGGATCATGTAGCTGCGGACCAGATCATTCAGCACATTCACTGGCAGCACGTTTTCGCCGCGGCTTTCGTGCTCGGCAATGATCTGCAACAGGTATTGCCGGGTCAGATCGTCCCCGGTTTTCAGATCGATGATCTGCACCTCACGGCCGTCGCGAATGAAGGTCGCGATATCCTCCAGCGTGACATAGTCGCTGGTCTCGGTGTTATACAGCCGACGGCTTGCATAGCGTTTGATCAACAGCGGTTTTTCTTGTTCTGACACCGTTTGCCCTCCCCAAGGATGATGCGTTGCAGCAGAGATTATGCGAGCGCAGAACAAAAAGAAAGGGCAGGCCAAAAGACCTGCCCAACGCGATTGCACCAGATGGGAGGAACGGGTGCGCCTCGCGGCCTTATTTATTTTGCAGTTGCAGCTTTCTTGGCAGCAGCTGTCACGTCGTTGGTGGCTTTCTTGACGGCAGCAGTTGCGTCTTCAGCAGCTTCTTTGCCTGCAGCCATCAGCAGTTCGACGGTTTCGGTCTGCAGTTTTTTCGCGATTTCAGCGAAAGCAGCCATGTTTTCAGCAGCAACTTCGGCCGAAGCGCTTGCGAAATCGGTTGCGGCTTTTGCGTAGTCAGCCGGCTCGGCCTTTGCTTTCGACATCTCGGTCAGCTTGGACAGGGTGTCCTTGGTCCATTTGTTCGAGATTTCAGCCGATTTTTCTGCGGCTTCCAGAGCAACGCCCGACAGTTTTTCGTTCAGCGAAGCGGTCGATTTGAAAGCACCTTCCAGAGCGGTGGTGTCAACAGGGAACGCACCCATCATTTCTTTCAGGGTCGCGGTAAAGTCTTGAGTCTTTGCCATTGTCCTAATCCTTTTTGCCGAACCGGGCCCACCCCGGCTTTCATCAGCTTGAGGACAATATGAATGCTGCGCCGCAGCATTTCAAGTTTTTTCTTGCTGCGGCGCAGAATAATTTAGTTTCAAAATGAAATCAGCCGTTTGGATGGGCCACGACATAGGTGCCAGGTGCCGGGGCCAGCCGCGGGTGATCCGAATCACCGGTGTCGCGGGCGGGAACCTGCTTGCCTGAACGCTTCTTCAGCCACGCCTCCCACAGGGGCCACCACGAGCCTTCGTGGAAATCAGCCTCTTTCATCCAGGTGTCGGCATCCGCCTTCAGGTCAGGGTTGGTATAATGTCCGTATTTCTTCTTGCTAGGCGGATTGATGATGCCCGCGATATGACCGGACTCGGACACCACGAAAGTCTTGTTTCGCGAACCCATCTTCTGAACACCGCGATAACAGTCTTTCCACGCCGCAATATGATCCGTCTCGCAGGTGATCGCCATCAACGGCACATCGACGTCGCTGAGTTTCAGTTTGTGGCCGAACAGTTCAAACCCGTCGGTGGCAAATTCATTGCGCTGGCACAGGCCCCGCAGATACTCGACCGTCATCTTGGCCGGAAGGTTGGCCCCGTCGCCATTCCAGAACAGCAGATCGAAAGCCGGAGGCACCTCGCCCAGCATATAGCTGCGGATGGCCGGACCATAAACCAGATCGCGTGAACGCAGGAAGGACATGGTACGCGCCATGATCCACGAGCGCAGCACGCCCTCTTTGTTCACTTCTTCCTCGATCCCATCGATGAAGTCGTTCTGCAGGAAAGGCGTAAACTCACCCTGTTCGGAAAAATCCGTCAGCGCCGTGAACAGAGTGGCCGACTTGACGGATTTATCGCCGCGCTGCTTCAGAAGCGCCAGCGTCAGGCTCAGCGTCGTGCCTGCGATGCAATAGCCGATCGCGTTCACTTGCTTGACCTTGCAGATCTTCTTGACCTCTTCGATCGCGGTCAGGAAGCCGTCCTGAATATAGTCCTCCATCCCAGTTTCGGCATAGCTTTCATCCGGGTTGACCCAGCTAACGACAAACAGGGTATAGCCTTGCTCGGTTACCCATTTGATCAAGCTGTTCTGCGCCTTGAGGTCGAGAATGTAGAATTTGTTGATCCAGGGCGGGAACAGGACGATCGGCGTTTCGTGGACCGTCTCGGTCGCGGGCTTGTACTGGATCAGCTCCATCATGCGGTTGCGATACACAACGTCACCGGGCGTCGTTGCCAGGTTGCCGCCAACCTCAAAGGCACTTTCGTCGGCCAGTTTCACAACCAGTTCGCCATCGTTGGCCTCAAGGTCCGAGACGAGGTTCTCAAGCCCCTTGATCAGTGACTGTCCCTCGGTTTCAACAGCTTTTTCCAACGCGTCCGGGTTTGTCGCCAAGAAATTCGTAGGCGCCATCATGTCAACGATCTGCTGCGAGAAATACCGCAGGCGCCGTTTGTCCTTTGCATCCAGATCCTCGACCGAGGCGACGGCCTGGGCGATGGCTTCGGAATTGGTCTGATATTGCTGGCGGATCAGGCGAAAGTAAGGGTTGGTTTCCCAAAGGGGGTTGGAAAACCGTTTATCGCTGGGCTTGGAGTCTGCGTCATCAACGTCTCCCGAGGTCAGCGCCTGTTGCGCTTCGGCAAAGTTCAGAACTGATTTGCCCCAGTATTCAATCTGTTGCTCCAACAACTTGGCGGGATTCTGCCAAGCTTCGGCCCAATAAGCGGTTGCTGCTCGTGCAAAAAGCTCCTGATTCGGGGCGTCCAAAGCAGGGGTATGCGACTTTTTCGAAGACATGACTTCGATCAGACGTTTGGAGAGCTCCTCGACCTTCTCCATATTTTCCTTAAGGCGTTCAATGTTTTCTTCTGTAACTTCTGGCATCTGGTCTTCACTTGTTGTCATTTTAACAATTCCCCCCTAACCTCGCTGCTATGCAGAATAACGTCGTGGGTCTCGGGGGGCAAAGCGGCGAATGGTCCGAACTAAACAGGCTGACACGCAGGAGGCCCCTTTTTCATGCGCTACATGATGACTTACGACCTGATGGAAACGATGCGCAACACCAACCAATGGATGGGCGCAACTGCCAGCGCCATTGCATCTTATCCCATGTTCTCGATGGTTCCCAACCCCGCCTTCAGCATGATGGCCGCCTGGGGTGAGGTGACCGAGCGGACATTCCAACGCATGATCGTCAAACCAGATTGGGGCATTCGCACTTTCACCTGCGAGGACGGCAAGGACCATCTGGTCGATGTCACCACCGTCGTTGAACGCCCCTTTGGTGATCTGGTCCATTTCCGGGTGAACGGTCGCGAGGAACAGCCTCGCAAGGTTCTGCTGGTTGCGCCGATGTCGGGGCACTACGCTACGCTGCTGCGGTCGACCGTGAAAAGTCTGCTGGTCAACTGCGAAGTTTACATTACCGATTGGCATAATGCGCGCGACATCCCCGTGTCCGAAGGCAAGTTCGATGTTGAGGACTATACCCTCTATCTTGTCGATTTTATGAAAGAGCTTGGCCCGGACACTCATGTTGTGGCCGTTTGCCAACCCGTACCGCTGACTCTGGCTGCGACCGCCTACCTGGCCGAGGTCGAGCCCAAGGCGCAGCCCAGCACCCTGACCCTGATCGGTGGCCCGGTCGATCCCGACGCCACCCCGACCGACGTGACCGACTTTGGCCGCCGTGTCACCATGGGCCAGCTGGAAGAAACCATGATCCAGCGCGTCGGCTTCAAGTACAAAGGCGTTGGCCGCATGGTCTATCCCGGCCTGCTGCAGTTGGCGTCGTTCATGTCGATGAACGCAGACCGCCACTCCAAGGCATTCTCGGATCAGATCCAGCGTGTGATGCGCGATGAAGCGTCAGATCACGATGCCCATAACAGGTTCTACGACGAATACCTGGCCGTCATGGACATGACAGCCGAGTTCTACCTGTCCACGGTCGAGCGTATCTTCAAGAACCGTGAAATCGCGAAGAATGAATTCGTGGTCGCCGGCCACAAGGTCGATATCGGCAAGATCACCGATGTTGCGGTCAAGACGGTCGAAGGTGCCAATGATGACATCTCGGCCCCCGGCCAATGCATCGCAGCGCTGGACCTGTGCACCGGTTTGCCGGATTCGAAAAAAGCCAGCCATGTTGAACCCGGTGCCGGTCACTATGGCATCTTTGCCGGGCGCAGCTGGCGCGACAATATCCGGCCGCTGGTGATCGATTTCATGAACACCAATTCGCGCAAATCGCCCCGCCGCGCTGCCAACAGCAACAAGGTGGCCTGACTTTCATGCGCAGGAGAGTGGCCGAGGAACTGCCTTTCTCCTGCGATTGCGGCACCCTGAGTGGGCATATCACGGCTGCCGGTGTGCGAACCGGTACCCATGTTTCCTGCTATTGCCATGATTGCCGCGCGGCTCAGCTGTATTTCGGACAACCAGACCCGGCCCCCGGCCCTGTCGACGTGTTGCAAATGAGCCCGGAAGATATCCGCATTGACAGTGGCACGGAACACCTTGCGCTGATGCAGCTCAGCCCCAAGGGGATGCTGCGCTGGTACGCGGACTGCTGCAATGCACCGATTGCGACGACGTCGCGAACTGCCAAGTTCCCTTTCGCGGGCTTCCTCGTCAAACGTATCGCCGATCCCGGTGCGCTTGGCCCTGTCACCACTCGTGGCTTTGTACCGCAGCCAGACGGCACGCAGTCGCACGAAAAAATACGCTATGCGGCGATCGGATTGCTGACGCGCCTGGCGAAATCCTGGGCTTCGGGCAGTTGGAGGAACACGCCGTTCTTCAACACAGGCAACGGTGATCCTGTGGCAGCGCCAAAAATCCTGAGCAAGGCTGAGCGCGCGAAGTACTACACATAGGCCGCCCGGGTAGGCACACCAAGCCAATCCTTCAGTGCATCATTTACAATTCGGGGTGCTTCAAGCGTCGGCAGGTGGCCCGCATCCGCGACGACCATCAGTTCGGCGCCGGGGATCAGGTCCGCCATAAAAGCCTGCTTTCGCTGCGGTGTCAGCGTGTCATGTGCACCGCACAGCACCAGTGTCGGCACCTTTATGCGCCGCAGTTCGCCTTGCTGGTCCGGGCGCCGCTGCAGGGCGCGGATTTGACGTTCGAACACGGCAGGCCCCAGATCCAGCGCCATTTCAATCAGAGCGTTCAGAATGGGAATGCGTTTAGGCCCGGGGGCCAACGTGTCAGACCCGATGATCCGCCGCATCACGTCCTCCAGCCGTCCTGCTTTCGCGCCTACCAAATGTTCCTCACGCGCGGCCGCCAGCAGCGGCGTATCGGCCTGCGCATCCGTTGCCATCAGGCACAGGCGCGACACCCGGTCAGGCGCGCGGCGAATAAGCTCAAGCGCGACCACACCGCCCAGACCAAGCCCACCCAGCGCAAAACGATGCGGCAACTGGTCCAACAGGTCCGAAGCGATCTCTTCAATCCGCTCCCCCAGTGAAACCGGCGCAACCATCACAGCACGCTGACGCGAAAGACAGTTCATCTGGGGTTCAAAAATCCGTGCGTCGCACATCATTTCGGGCAATAAAACCAGCGGCTCAATCACGCGGGGCCTCGTAACATTCGACCTTGTCGGTCTGTACTCTTTGAGAACAGGATGAGGCGTTTTGCGGCTTCGGGCAAGTTAAACTTCAGGGATAGTTGATGCCCCGGAAGGCCGGGAAATCCGCGTATCTCCGGCGTCGCGCCGGCAGGTCTTCGTTCGGTTCGTCCCCCGGTCGCTGCAGACAGCCGCGCGGCGCGATATAGCTGTCGATGCGGCGGAGCGGTATGGGTCTCCAGACAAGGTTGAAGGCGCAGAGCTTGGGAAAGAACCAGATCTCGGAATAGTCCAGATGGTCATGCATCCACCACGCCAGATCGCGCCAGTCCCGCCCGGAATCGTACTGATCAGCGAACCACGGAATGACGATCGAAGCACCCGCAATCCGCGCATCGCCCTCGCCCCGATCCCAAATGTGGCATTCCAGAGGGTGGTCATTTCGGGCGCAGTTCAGCCGGTTTTCATTCCCGAACTGGTTCAGCGAGGGCGAGCGATATCCGGACCGGACCGCGATGCGCCCAAAGGTCTCCTCAAGCGGGTCCATCAGGGTCTTGCAAAATGCGCGGCCGGTTTCGATGGCCAGATCGGGATTGTCGGGAAGATTTTGTTTTTCATGGAAATTCCCGATTTCGGAATACAGGAAATCCCGCATGAAGAAATGCCGGGATAGGCGCACGCGGCCAAGCGTTTCAAGGCTCCACATGCTGCCAGGCTTGCGCATCGCTACTCGACTCCTATCCCTTTTAGCCAGTGCAGAATGCCAGTCACCGTTGCATCCGTTTGCCCCGGCGACATCAGCCGCCCCGCAATAACATGCGATGCGGGATCGTCCCCCGGCCCCATCGTCACTAGATTGACCGCCGAAGGACCGCCCCAACTTGCGGCTACCTTATGAGTCCGGTCCGGCCGCACCACCTGATCGTCATCCGAGAACCAGAACAGCGCAGGCACCTGTGCGTCTGAGAAATCCAGCGCATAGACAGTTTCAACCAGCACGGTCATCGGCACGACGGCCTCCCACGGGTAGACCGATGTCCAATAGGTGTTCAGCTCGGGGTCCGGGCCCGAAACGTCCCGCTCTTCTCCCATAACCAAGGGCAGCCAATGTCGTGCCCAAGGCAGACCGGGCAGCCCCGCGCCGGGCGTGTTCACTCCGAAATTGGGCGAGACAAAAATCATCGCCGCTACATCCCGGCTGAGCTCTGGATCCAATGCGGCCGCCGCAGCCAGCGTTCCGCCGGTTGAAGTGGACATGACCACAACCTTGTCGCCCACAGCCCGGGCCGCTGCCAACCCCTCGGCCATATCCTGCATCCAGCCTGTCGCGGTCGCCTCGCCCATCGCGCTGCCGCCCCGTCCGTGACCTTGCAACCGGGTGTAAACCAGATTGGCCCCAAGGGCGTCGGCCACCCGATCCGGTACCGGGCGAATTTCCTCGGACGAGGCCGAAAAGCCGTGCACATAAAGGACCGAGATCGGCGTGCGTTGTTCCTTGAAACCATCCTGCCAGATGACCCGTTTCTCGACACCCGGAACGATGTCGTCAAAGGCGGCTTCCGTGCTTTCGAAATAGACCTGAACCCCCTCGCCGAATTTGCGCGGATCAAAGCGCGGGTGTAGGTCAACCTCCTCTCGCGGCCCGAACCAGTAGATCATCCCGCCAAGGACAATCAGCACCAGCAGCAGACGGCCAAGTACCCATCCAAAACGCCGCATCAGGTAGTCCCCATCACCTCAAGCACCGCGTTTTCGATCAACCCCAAACAGGGACCGTCCGAGAAGCGATGATCGGCATCCTTGACCAGCAACAAGCGCATATCATTCCCGCTTGCATGATCCAGCAATCGCACAGCCGTTTCGGTGGTCACCGCTGTATCTGCTGTCCCCTGCAGGAATCGCGCGGCAAATGGCAGGTCCAGCGCGTCGCGCAACACCAACTGCTGCCGGCCGTCTTCGATCATCCGCTTGGTGATAACGTAAGGCTCCATGTAATCCGAAGGCAGTTCGACATGGCCGACGGTATCCAAAGCCGTTTTTTGTTCATCGCTGAACGACGCCCAATAGCCGTCTTCGGTAAAGTCCGGCGCGGCCGCGATGGTGACCATCCCCGCAATCCGCTCGGGCATCGCCTTGGCCAGCAACAGCGCCTGCCACCCGCCCATCGAGGAACCGACAACAATCAGCGGCCCTTTGGTCAGTTCGGATACGGCAGCCACCGTGTCCTGATGCCAGTCGCCGATACACCCTTCTTCGAATGTCCCCGAGCTTTCGCCATGACCGGAGTAATCGAACCGCAGAAAAGCCTGCCCCCGCGCCTGCGCCCAGGCCTCAAGATGCACCGCTTTTGTGCCCTCCATATCCGACTTGAGACCGCCCAGGAAAACTATGGTCGGGCCAGTGCCTTCGCTTTTGTGATAGGCCAACCGCCGTCCCTGCGGTGTTTCCAGAAATTCCGTCGCTGCCATGAAACCCTCTTTCTGTTTGAGGGATATCATGCACGCCAGCCCGTTGGTCGCAATTGCCGAATTCAACCGTCCCGCAGCGTAAGCGCCATGACCTTCCGCTCTTGACAGGCAAAGTTGCACCTGCCAGATGAGCCGAACACACATAACCCGCAACCGGGCGTTCAGTGGGCGCCAAACCGACGAGGAGAGCCGATATGGCCCTGGATTCAAAATCCGTCTCTCTCACCTTTCCCGATGGCAATGCACGATCTTATGACGCAGGCGTTACGCCCGCGCAGGTGGCTGCCGATATCTCAACTTCGCTGGCGAAAAAGGCCATCTCGGCCACGGTAAACGGCCAGCACTGGGACCTTCAGTGGCCCATCGACGCCGATGCCGACATCGCCATCCACACCATGAAGGACGAAGTTCAGGCCAACGAACTGATCCGCCATGATCTGGCGCATATCATGGCGCGCGCCGTGCAGGAAATCTGGCCCGCCACCAAGGTCACCATCGGCCCCGTCATCGAAAACGGCTGGTATTACGACTTTGACCGCGAGGAACCGTTCACGCCCGAAGATCTCGGCCTCATCGAGAAAAAGATGAAAGAGATCATCAACAAGCGCGACCCCGTCACCACCGAGGTTTGGGACCGTCAGCGCGCGATCGAGTTCTATACAGCGAATAACGAGCCCTACAAGGTCGAGCTGATCGAAGCCATTCCGGGTGACGAGTCGCTGCGCATGTACTGGCACGGCCACTGGCAGGACCTGTGCCGTGGCCCGCACCTGCAGCACACTGGTCAGGTTCCGGGCGATGCGTTCAAGCTGATGTCCATTGCGGGCGCCTATTGGCGCGGCGACAGCGACCGCGCGATGCTGCAGCGTATCTACGGCGTGGCCTTTACCGGCAAGGAAAAGCTGAAAGCCTATCTGCATATGCTGGAAGAGGCCGCCAAACGCGACCACCGCAAGCTGGGCCGCGAGATGGACCTGTTCCACATGCAGGAAGAAGCGCCCGGTCAGATCTTCTGGCATCCCAACGGCTGGACCATCTACACCCTGCTGCAGGACTACATGCGCCGACAGCAGCGCAAGGGCGGGTACGTCGAGGTGAACACGCCGCAGGTCGTTGACCGCAAGCTGTGGGAACGGTCCGGCCACTGGGACAAGTATCAGGAAAACATGTTCATCGTCGAAGTGGACGAGGAGCATGCCCGCGAAAAGGCCGTCAACGCGCTCAAGCCGATGAACTGCCCCTGCCATGTTGAAATCTTCAAACAGGGCCTGAAATCCTATCGTGATCTGCCGCTGCGTATGGCCGAGTTCGGCTCGTGCAACCGGTACGAACCCTCGGGCGCATTGCACGGCATCATGCGTGTGCGCGGCTTTACGCAGGATGACGCCCACATCTTTTCGACCGAGGAACAGATCGAGGCCGAAACCGCCGAATTCATCCGTTTCCTCAGCGTGATCTACAAGGATCTGGGATTCGAAAAGTTTGCGGTGAAATTCTCGGACCGTCCTGAAACGCGGGCTGGTTCGGATGAGGTCTGGGACAAGGCCGAATCCGCCCTGCTCTCTGCAACCCGAGCGGCTGGGATCGAACCCGAACTGAACCCGGGCGAAGGCGCCTTCTACGGTCCAAAGCTGGAATTCGTCCTGACAGACGCCATTGGTCGCGACTGGCAGTGCGGCACCTTCCAGGTGGACTTCGTTCTGCCTGAACGCCTGGACGCCACCTATATCGGCGCCGACGGCGGCAAACACCGCCCCGTCATGCTGCACCGTGCGACGCTGGGATCGTTCGAACGGTTCATCGGCATCTTGATCGAAGAACACGCGGGCAAACTGCCGTTCTGGCTGGCCCCGCGTCAGGTCGTCGTGGCCTCGATCACGTCCGAGGCGGATGACTATGTCATGGAAGTGGTAGACACGCTCAAGGCTGCTGGTGTCCGCGCCGAGGCGGATATCCGCAACGAGAAGATCAACTACAAGGTTCGCGAACATTCGGTCGGCAAGGTGCCGGTCATCCTCGCCGTCGGCCACCGCGAAGTCGAAGAGCGCACCGTCAGCGTCCGACGTCTGGGTGAAAAACAGACGCAGGTTCAACCGCTTGACGTTGTAACAAAAGAGCTGTCGCAGGCCGCAACGCCGCCCGACCTGCTGTAACATTCGGCACCATATTGCCGGAAATCCGGCCCCGATTTTGGGGCCGGATTGAAACAATTACCATTTTTCATTTCAAAAACAGTTTGTTAACCTTCAAGGGGGCATGTCATGTCCTGACGGGGTTGTGAGACACGGGCTCGTGAATTCAACTGCAGCCCGGCAAGCACTACCTTTGTCATTGTCACAAGCAGACATACGCAGTCATCAAAAGGGATTACCGAGATGTCGAACACCGCAAAAACCCTGGTTATCGCAAGCGCAGTCGCAGCCGCCGTTTCGGGCGCCGCAACCACTGCCACCGCACAAGCCAAAGAGAAATGCTATGGCGTATCGCTGGCCGGTCAGAATGACTGTGCCGCCGGCCCCGGCACCACCTGCGCGGGCACCTCGACCGTGGACTATCAGGGCAACGCATGGACCCTGGTCGACGCGGGCACCTGCGCCGATATCGAACTGCCGGACAACCGCAAGGGTTCGCTGGAACCGCTGGACCGCGACCTGCCGGCATAAGCCCAAGCTTTCAAAACTCGAAGGGGCGGGCCATATCGCCCGCCTCTTTTTCGTGATCGGAGAGCCTGCCCATGTTGGACCATACGACCAGACCGAACAATCTGCCTGCCGCGCCGGGCGTCGGCTACAAGCCCCAGCACTTTGCGCAGATTATGGAATACGCAAATCCGGTCGCGTGGCTTGAGATTCACGCCGAAAACTACATGGGTGACGGTGGCCGTCCTATTGCACAGCTGCGCCACCTGTCCGAACAATTCCCGATTTCCGTCCACGGTGTCGGCCTGTCGATCGGCGGCGAGGGCCCGCTGGATGCAGATCATCTGGCCCGTCTGAAACATCTGGTCGGCTGGCTCAACCCCGCCAGCTTTTCCGAACATCTGGCCTGGTCCACCCATGACAGCCATTTCCTGAACGACCTGCTGCCCCTGCCCTACACTGATACAACGCTGGATCGCGTCTGTGAGCATATCGATCAGGTTCAGGAAACCGTTGGACGGCAGATGCTGCTGGAAAACCCCTCCAGCTATCTGGCTTTCGAGGAAAGCACATGGTCCGAACCGGACTTTCTGCGCGAGATTGCGGGTCGCACGGGCTGCGGCCTACTGCTGGACGTGAACAACGTCTTTGTCTCGGCCACCAATCTGGATTTCTCACCGCAGGGCTATATCGACACGTACCCGCTGGACAAGGTGGGCGAGATTCACCTCGGCGGACATGACGAAGACCAAGACGACAACGGCCACCCGCTGCTGATCGACAGCCACGGCCGCGAAGTGGTCGATCCGGTCTGGGCCTTACTGGATTACGTCCTGGAACGTTCGGGTCCGAAACCAGTGCTGATTGAGTGGGACACGGACGTCCCCGACTGGCCCGTTCTACGGGCCGAAGCAGACCGCGCACAGGCGGCCCTGGACCGCATTCCGGCATGAGCGTTACGCAAACAACCTTCCACGCTGCGCTGCTGGACCCGTCGGCAACCATACCCGAAGGGTTGCTGGACGCCGCCGCACAACCCGCCGGGCGCCGGTTCAGCGTGTACCGCAACAACGTGGCGGTATCCCTGACTGAGGCGATGCATCAGGCCTTTCCGGTGATCACCAAGCTTTTGGGGTCACAGAACATGGATGGTTTGGCAGGTATATTCCTGCGCAAACACCCGCCCTCTTCCCCGCTGATGATGTTCTATGGCGAGGCGTTCCCGGATTTCCTGACCGGAATGGAGCAACTTGCCCATCTGGGCTACCTGCCCGACGTCGCGCGACTGGAACTGGCCTTGCGCCGATCTTACCATTCTGCCGACAGCAGCCCCGCCCCGGCGGACGCGCTGGCCGTGCCTCCGGAAGATATCATGCGGGCCCGGCTGGGCTTTGCACCGTCGATGCAGGTTCTGGCCTCGGACTGGCCGATATTTTCGATCTGGCGCTTCAACACCGAAGAAGACGCGCCCAAACCCGCGCCCGGCCCCGAGGTCGTTCTGATCACCCGGCCCGACTATGACCCGATCCCGCATCTGCTGCCCACAGGCGGCGCGCATTGGATCGCGGGCCTTCAGGCCGGACAAACCATTGGTGACGCGTTTGAAGAAACCGCGACCAATTTCCCCGATTTTGACCTTGGGGCCACTCTGGCGCTGCTTTTACAGGGCGGCGCAATAACCTCTGTGACTATCGAAAGGCTGGCGACATGACTGCCCTGATCTCATTGCACAACAACACCCTGGGACGGTTGGAATTGACCGCCGGCTGGTTGACACCAACGCTGGCCCGGGTGGTCTTTGCGGCGACATTGCTGGTGTACTACTGGAACTCAGCAAAAACCAAACTGGGCAGCGGCTTCTTTGGCTTTCTGTCCCCGTCTGACGGTGCCTACGTCCAGATCTTCCCCAAAGCGATGGAAGCGGTCAGCTATGACAGCTCGCAACTGGGCATCGGTCACTGGGCCATTGCGGTCGCAGGGACATGGGCGGAATTCTTGCTGCCCGCGCTGATCGTGATCGGCCTGCTGTCGCGGTTTGCCGCTTTGGGCATGGTCGCCTTTGTCTGGGTCCAGACCATCGTGGACGTCAACGGGCACGGTACCGAGTTGGGTAGTTACTTTACCAACGCCGTGAGCTTGCTGGACGACCGGACGCTGTGGAGCTTCCTGCTGCTGGTGATCGTGATCAACGGCGCAGGCCCCCTGTCGCTGGACCGTATCCTGCGCATCAAGTGATTTAAAAATGTGTCTTGGGCTCGTCCGGTTTTCCCGCGGCCAGCCCAAGCAGGCCCGCCACGGCCGCAAACGCTACCGGGAACATGGTAAACACGTTGAAACCAAAGGCGTAATACATCCCGGCCGCTGAAATCAGCAACAACACACCCCCCACCAAGGCCCGAGCATGGGCCATCGCGCCACCGGCAATGGCCAGCAGCGGCGCGATGATCGAGACCATCTGTATGACCTGCGCATTGTCCACCTGTTCAGCCAAACCTTCGATCTCCCCATAGGTATCGATCAGTTCGACATAGCCATAGCCGACAAAACCTACGATCATCCCGATCAGGCCGGCAATGACGCCCAGAATCATAGCTGCGTTGCGCATTCAAAACCCTCTAACTTGCGTCAATTCACATAGTTACCCGGTTAAGCAACGCCAAGCCCCTGTTTCGTTTCTGCACTCCAGCCCAGATACAGCGTGCCGTTTTGCTCGATCAGGGGTCTTTTCATCAGAGTCGGATTGTCCGCAAGCAACTCCAGCGGTGGCCGCGCGCGTTCTGCATCATCCAATCCACGCCAGGTTGTCGAGCGGGTGTTGAGCAAAGCCTCGCCGAAGGTGTCAAAAGCCCGCGCAAGCACCGAATCCGGCACACCGTCGGCCCGAACGTCGATAAATTCGGCATTAGGAAGTGATTTCAAAGCCTTGCGGCACGTATCACAGGTTTTCAGGCCATAAAGGTGCATCTGCAGGGGTCTCCTGTATTTGGTTCATATTTCAGCAATTTTGCCTGATTGTTTCGGTAATTCTTGATTTTTTACTTCACCATGCAATGTTGAAAAAGACGAAACACGCAATCCGGGCTGTATCGTGTGGGCGATGCAGTGACGTGTTGCGGCGGCGTCAACCACTGCCCCCACCAATTTTGTGGGACAACGTGAAAGTAGAAGGAGACACGGGAAATGCCAACTGGCACCGTGAAATGGTTTAATACCACGAAAGGCTACGGGTTTATTGCCCCCGATGAAGGCGGCAAGGACGTATTTGTTCATATCTCGGCCGTTGAACGGTCCGGTCTGACCGGGCTCGCTGACAATCAGAAAGTCTCGTACGAGCTGCAAGACGGACGCGACGGCCGCCAAATGGCAGCTGATTTGAAGCCACTGTAAAACAACCGCGTTCAGCGGGTTATCAAAACAGGCCAACGGCCAATTACCGGCCGTTGACCATTTTTCAAAGGTTAGAGAACCTTACCCTCGCGCCGGGTCGACCTTGGCATGAGTGTACCAGTTTTCGCCCATCGCCACGATGCAGGATGTCCCGGTCGCATAGGTGACCACCATCGTCCAGTCACCGGATTTGCTGGTCCAGACCTCCATCAGTTGCTCCGGCCCGCGAATACCGGTCGCCGCACGTTCCGCGCCGAACTGACGTTCAAGCTTTTCGTGCATCCGGTCTGTCGGCTCGCAAATCACCTCGGCAATCGGAGATTTGGCCTGCGCGGCCGGTGCCAGCACAAGGCACAGGCAAGTGGTTTGGATTAAGGCAGAAAGCGTCATGAGTTGAATGTAACAACTTCATGACGCGCTGTATAGACAAACGCTATGCGCGATCAACCTTCGCGGATGACGGCCTCGAACTCGCGCCATTCCCGCGCGGTCATGCCCGAGTTCTCTTGCGTGACCGTCTCACCCGACAGCATCCGACGCAGGCTGTCGACCATCTGCGCCGACAGATTCACAGCACCCAGGCGGTAATCCTCAAACGCTTTGTAGGCGAAGGGCACCCAATCGGCGACGATCTTGCACATGGTGTCGGCATAGACCCGGATTTCGTATTGAGCATGCGGATCGGCGCGCAGGCGCAAGAAATGGAACAGGTTGTGCAGATCAACCTTCCAGTACCACTGCGTATAGATGTTTGCGGGCAGGTTCATCCGCGCCAGTTCGCGGGCCAGCCCCTGCTGACCATCCTGACTGATCATCGCCTCGTAATTGTCATAGCACCGCGCGCTGTCGGCCTTGAGCATTTCAAGAACACGCGCGGCCTCTTCGCCTTGCAGGGCATCGCCCCGGCCTTGATTGTTCACCTCGGACTGCGCAGCGACGTGGTCGGGCGCGGGGATATAGAATTCACGGTCCAGGATCGAATAGCGGGCCGAGTATTCGTTCACATTTGCCGTGCGGTGGCGGATCCATTGCCGCGCCACGAACACAGGCAGTTTGACGTGCAGCTTGATTTCGCACATTTCGAACGGGGTCGAGTGCCAGTGGCGCATCAGATAGCGGATCAGGCCTTCATCGTTCTGCACAGATTTGGTGCCTTTGCCGTAGGACACCCGCGCTGCCTGGCAGATCGCCGCGTCATCGCCCATATAGTCGATCACACGGACAAAGCCGTGGTCCAGCACCTGATGCGCGGTATACAGATGCTCTTCCATACCCGCAGCCACAACGCGGCGAGTTTGATGCGATTGCGCCCTTTGCGCTTCGATCTCGGCCAGTTGGTCAGAGGACAGCGGCATGAAAGTTCCTTTCCAGCAATGAGTCGCCCACTACTATATCTCGGCAACTCTCCGACCGGAACCGCGATATATGCGCCCATTTCCGCAATTTCCAAATTGTGTCCCTGCTGCCCCTCGACTTGCGTAAACCGCGCGCTAAGCTGCTGCGCATCATCTGAACAGAAAGGAAGCCACACATGGGGCTGACATATCTTCACACCATGGTCCGCGTGAAGGATCTGGAGAAGTCGATGGCGTTTTATGAGCTGCTGGGCCTGAAGGAAACCCGCCGCTACGACAGCGAAGATGGGCGCTTTTCGCTGATCTTCATGGCGCCTCCCGGGCAAGAGGATCGGCCCATCGAACTGACTCACAACTGGGACGGAGACGACACGCTGCCCAGCGACAGCCGCCATTTCGGGCACTTGGCCTACGGTGTCGATAACATCTACGAAACCTGCCAACACCTGCAAGACAATGGCATCGTGATCAACCGCCCGCCGCGTGATGGCCGCATGGCGTTTGTGCGGTCTCCCGACAATATCTCGGTCGAGTTGCTGCAAAACGGCGACGCGCTGGAACCGGCTGAGCCTTGGGCCAGCATGGAAAGCACCGGCCACTGGTGATCCGCTGGCTGACAGCACTGGGGCTGGCCGAATTGGCCAGCCCGCTTCGGGCCGAAACCTGCCGTCTGGCCCTGGCTTTGGCCATGGATATCTCAAGCTCGGTGGACGCAACCGAGGATGCCCTGCAGAGACAGGGGCTGGCCGCCGCGCTGGTCGCGCCCGAGGTGGCCGAGGCGTTCTTTTCCTCGCCCATGCCGGTGGCGCTGGCCGTATACGAATGGAGCGGTCGATCCACGCAGCGCGTCATTCTGAACTGGACGATGATCAACACGCAGGCCGACCTGCTGGCGGCGGCAGCGACCGTACAGCAATCGATCCGGTCGGACAGTGGCTCGGCGACGGCGATGGGGTATGCGTTGGCCTTCGGTGCAACTCTGATGCAGCAGGCCCCGCCTTGTTTGTTTCAGACCATTGACCTGTCCGGGGACGGCACAAACAACGACGGTTACCAACCTGCTTCGGCCTATCGACACTTTCCTTTTCAGAATACGGTGGTCAACGGGCTGGTCATCAATGCCGCCGATTTCGAGGGCGAACTGTACCTGATCCCCTTTTTCCTGAACAACGTCCTGCACGGGCCCGGTGCCTTTCTCGAAATCGCGCAGGGGTTCGAAGATTTCGAGCGTGCAATGCGGCGCAAACTGGAACGGGAATTGACGGGGTTGCAAATCGGCGCGTTGCAGGATGCCGCCACAAGCGTGCCGATCGTAGCCGTGCCCAACTCTCCGCGCCCCTGATCAGTAGATATACCGGATCTGGTCGGTCCAATACCGCTCGACCCGGCGCAGTGAGGTGGTGATGTCGTCAATCCCCTCCAACCCCAGCACACCACGGGTCTGTAACCCTTCGGCATGGCGCAGGAAAAGCGTGGACACGATATCGCGGATTTCCCGCCCTCGCGGCGTCAATCGCACCCGGACTGAGCGTCTGTCGATCTCACATCGCTGGTGGTGCATATAGCCCATTTCGACAAGCTTCTTGAGGTTGTAGCTGACATTGCTGCCCTGATAGTAGCCGCGGCTTTTAAGTTCACCCGCCGTCACCTCATGGTCGCCGATATTGAACAGCAGTAGGGCCTGAACAGCGTTGATCTCCAACACCCCGACACGCTCGAACTCATCCTTGATGACGTCCAGCAGCAGACGGTGCAGCCGCTCGACCAAAGCGAGCGCCTCGAGATAGCTGGTCATAAACCCCTTGGTTTCCGGCGCGGAGACCTGCATTTCCATACTCATCCGATCCTCCGATTCAGTCGCGCTGTTTCAGGCAGCATGAATCGAAATCCCGAAAAATCGGTTAAGCCGGATTTTCTTTATTTTTGAAAAGTCTGCGCGATATCCGCGATGAGGTCGGCAAAAACACCGGGCGGTTGAACCTGACCAGTGACCCACTGATAGAGGTCCTGATCGTTTTCCCGCAGCATGGCGTCGTACAGATCCAGACCGGCCGTATCCATCTGTTCAAGGTTGCGCGCGGCATAGGCAGACAGGATCAAGTCCATCTCTTTGATCCCGCGCCGCATTGACCGCATCTGCATACGCTTGATGCGAACCTCTCTTGTTTCCGTCACTGGGCCTGCTCCAACATCAACCGCAATCGCTTTTCAAGACGTGCAGCCCGTTCGGCGCTTGCGCGCATCTCACCCCGGATGGCGCGCAGCTCGGCCACTGCGTCAGCCAGTTCCAGGTCGCCCTTGCCTTCTTCGGCAGGGGCTTCCATACCTTCGCCTTCGCCCGTCAGCAGCCACATGATCGAGACGTTGATCATACCCGCCATCATCGACAACCGGTTGGCGCGCGGCTCAGACAGATCATTTTCCCAAGCCGCAATTGTTGCCTTTTTGACCCCCAGACGCCGGGCCAGCTGGGACTGTGTCATCCCTGCAGCCTCACGCGCGCCTGCCAGCCTGTCCCCGAATGTTGCTGCGTCTGCTCCATACCAGTCAGTTTCGTCGCTCATCGGGGTCTCCTAATTCAAATTTTCATACGGCTTGATCGTCATTCGGGCGCACCCTATGACAGTCAGGTTGAACATACAAACCGAGGTCGACCATGAGTTTCCTGTCTGCGACACTGTCACGCGTAAAACCCTCTCCGACCATTGCGATGACAGCAAAAGCGGCTGAGCTGAAAGCCGCCGGTCGCGACGTGATTGGTCTGAGCGCGGGTGAGCCCGATTTCGACACACCGCAAAACATCAAGGATGCCGCCGTTGCGGCCATCGCGGCGGGCAAGACAAAATACACCGCGTCTGACGGCATCCCCGAGCTGAAACAGGCCGCTTGCGCCAAGATGAAACGCGACCACGGGCTGGACTACACGCCCGCGCAGATCTCGGTAGGGACCGGTGGCAAGCAGACGCTCTACAACGCACTGATGGCGACGATGAACGACGGTGATGAGGTCATCATCCCCGCGCCCTACTGGGTCAGCTACCCGGACATGGTGCTGCTGGCAGGCGGCACGCCAGTTGTTGTCGAGACAACGCTGGAGAACAATTTCAAGCTGACCGCAGAGCAGCTTGAGGCCGCGATCACGCCGAAGACCAAATGGTTCATCTTCAACTCTCCGTCCAACCCGACCGGCGCGGGCTATAGTCGCGACGAGTTGAAGGCGCTGACGGATGTGCTGATGCGTCACCCGCATGTCTGGATCATGTCCGACGACATGTATGAGCACCTGGCCTATGACGGGTTCGAGTTCTGTACCCCCGCCGAAGTCGAACCTGGCCTCTATGACCGCACGCTGACCTGCAATGGCGTCTCTAAAGCTTATGCCATGACCGGCTGGCGGATTGGATATGCCGCGGGCCCAGTCGAGATCATCTCCGCGATGCGCAAGGTCCAATCGCAGTCGACCTCGAACCCCTGCTCGGTCAGCCAATGGGCCGCGGTTGAGGCGCTGAACGGCACTCAGGCGTTTCTGGCCCCGAACAACGAGACCTTCAAACGTCGCCGCGATCTGGTAGTGAACATGCTGAACGAGATCGACGACATCACCTGCCCCACGCCCGAAGGCGCGTTCTATGTCTACCCCTCGATTGCAGGGCTGATCGGCAAGACCACCCCGGCGGGCACAGTGATCGACTCGGATGAGGCATTTGCCACCGCCCTGCTTGAAGAGGCCGACGTGGCCGTCGTCTTCGGCGCAGCCTTTGGCCTGTCGCCGAACTTCCGGGTCAGCTACGCGACCTCGGACGAGGCTCTGTCCGAGGCCTGCACCCGCATCCAGCGCTTCTGCGCGTCCCTGACCTGAGCCGGAGACCTCTGATGACCGCAGAACTTCCCGAGTATTATTTCCGTATCCGCGAGAACGGCGCGGCGGTTTTCAGGATCGACACCGAAAACCGCCAGCAGCGGATCGAGATGGATCAGATCGCCGTCATCAACATCCGTAACGGCGAAGTGAAACCGCAAGGCCAGCGCATTCTGACCGAGGCCGATCAGACCGAAATCGCGCGTTGGATGGAAGACCGCAAAGCCCTGCTGGCACAGCGCGATATCGACGACATTCACCGCGCGGTCGACTACATGAACCTGACAACGCAATGGGCGCAGTCCAAGGCGACGGAAGAACAGCTCGAGGATGTCACCGACCGTTTGCTGCTGGCGATGCACGATCTGCGCACCGTTTTGGTGCGCAAAAAGGCGGATCGGCTGAACAGGGGTTGATCAGACAGTTATTCCGCCGGAACGCCAACCGCGCGAACCGACCGCATCCAGAACCGTGCCATCAGCAAAACGGCGGCGCAGGCAAGGCCCAGCACGAGGCCCAGCCAGATGCCGATCCCGTCCATGCCCTGCACGAAGCCGAAGTAATACGAGGCCGGTATCCCCACGACCCAATAGCTGAGCCCGGCCATCACCATCGGTATCTTTGCGTCCTGCAACCCGCGCAGCAGGCCCAGCGCAATCACCTGCGCCCCGTCCACCAACTGGAACAGCGCGGCCATGGCCAGAAGCCCGGTGCCTATGGCCAGGATCTGCGGGCGCTGCGGATCATCGGATTCCATGAACAGTGAAATCAGCGGCTCGGCGCAGGTCAGGAACAGGATGACCGTCAGCACCGACATGACCAAAGACATGCCTGTCACCGCGATGGCACCCTTTTCAAGATGCGCGCGGTCTTTGCGCCCCAGGGCATTCCCCGCCCGGATCGTCGCCGCATTAGACAGACCCAGATGCACCATGAACGTGGCCGAGGCCAGGTTCAGCGCGATCCCATGCGCCGCCAGTGGGACCTGCCCCAACCATCCCATCATGATGGCCGACATGGCAAACAGACTGACCTCGGCCAGCGTGGTCAGACCGATGGGCACACCAAGGCGCAGGACGCTGAAAAAGAACTCCCAATCCGGGCGCCAGAAGCGTTGGAACAGGCTGTGTTCTGGCAGCACCCGCACCGCGTAGATCACCACAAAGACCAGCGACACGATCTGCGTCACCACCGAGGCGATGGCCGCCCCCATCACGCCCAGCTCAGGCGCGCCCCAATTGCCGAAGATCAGCGCATAGTTCGTCAGCGCATTCACCACCGCAGCAACGACGGTGATCCACAGTACAATCTGGGTCCGCTCAAGCGCGGCCAGATAGGATTTCAACACCATCACGATCAGCGCCGGGAACAGCCCCCAGCCCGCAACGCGCAAGTATTCCGAAGCAGTTTCAGCAACTTGCGGGTCTTGCTTCAAGGCGATCAGGATGGGCTGAGACCACCACAACAGCGGCATCACCAGTGTCGCATAAATCAACGACAGCCACAGCCCCATCCGGGTCGAGCGGCGAATGCTGGTCTCATCTTCTTCGGCGGCGGCTGTGGCCACCATGGGCATCACCGCCCAGCCAAACCCGGCCCCGAACAGGAACAGCACAAAATAATAGCTGCTGGCCAGCGTCACAGCAGCCAGCGCCTCGACCCCGTACCAGCCCAGCATGATCGTGTCGGTAAGGCCGATCGCGAACTGCGCCAGGTGCCCACCGATCAGCGGAAAGCCCAGCACAGCAATCGCCCGGAAGTGGCCGCGATATGTCATCACCTTATTCATCCCATCAGCCTTATGCCCGGCCAAAGGCCGGGACAAGAGGGGATGAGTGAAATTTCAGGTTGAGACTATCTGTGCGCGGCCAGTTGGCTTAGCCGCCCATTACGTTTCCGGGTGCAAGGTATTGCCCAGAATATGCTCGGACCTATGGATCACGTGATGGGCCTGCCCCACGATCAGAGGATCAGGTTGCCCCACGATATCATGATCCTTGTCGGGATAGTCCAGCGTCGACAGGAAATGGCGCATACAGTTCAGGCGAGCGCGTTTCTTGTCGTTCGACTTGACGATGGTCCAGGGCGCATCGGCGGTGTCGGTGTAGAAGAACATCGCCTCTTTCGCCTCGGTGTAGTCGTCCCATTTGTCGAGGCTGGCCTTGTCGATCGGCGACAGCTTCCACTGTTTCAGCGGGTCGGTCTCGCGACTTTTGAACCGGCGCTGCTGTTCGGTCTGCGTCACCGAGAACCAGTATTTGTAAAGCTGAATGCCCGAACGGACCAGCATCCGTTCCAGTTCGGGCGTCTGGCGCATGAACTCAAGGTATTCGTTGGGCGAACAAAAACCCATGACCCGTTCAACGCCTGCGCGGTTGTACCACGACCGGTCGTAGAACACCATTTCGCCAACCGTCGGAAGCTCTTGAATATAGCGTTGGTAGTACCACTGGCCCTTCTCTTCCCAGGTCGGTTTGTTCAACGCCACGACGCGCGCCTGACGGGGGTTCAGGTGTTCCATGAACCGTTTGATCGTACCACCCTTGCCTGCGGCATCACGGCCTTCGAACAACAGAACGAACCGCTGACCGGTCTCTTGCGCCCACAGCTGAACCTTCAGCAATTCCGCCTGCAACTGGGCCTTTTGCGCCTCATATGCGCTGCGCGCCATCTTGCGGCCATAGGGGTATTTTCCGCTCTCGAACGCCTGCCGAATTCTTTCGGGACTGGGCTGAGAAGGCTCGGGTTTTGGGGTCGGAACAATTTTGACGGGGGATTGTTTTTCTTCTATTTTTACCGCAGCTTCCATTCAGTTTTTCCTTTTCTCACTATCCGTGGACACGGCTAGCAGAAGACGCAGTTTTTCGCTTTGATTGGTGTCAATTTGATGCCTGAAAAACCCATCTATTTGAGGGTAAGAAGGAAGGTCAAAATGCACACAGAGATCATCGACCTGAACGGCCAGTCCTTCTTTTTGCGGCGCTGGGGCAAGCCCGACCTGCAACCCCTGCTGATGTTGCACGGCTTCCCTGAATATGGCGGCGCCTGGAGCGATCTGGCCCCGCATCTGGCCAACCATTTTCATTGCATCGCGCCGGACCAGCGCGGCTATGGGCAAAGCTGGTGCCCGAAGGGCGTAGGGAATTACACAGTCTCTCAACTGGTCTCGGACATGGCGGCACTGATCGAACAGGTTGGAACCCCGATCTACGTTCTGGGTCACGACTGGGGCGCGTCGGTGGCCTATGGGCTGGCCATGTTCCGCCCTGACCTGGTCAGCAGCCTGATCATCGCAAACGGTGTCCACCCGGTGCCGTTTCAACGCGCTATGGCCATCGGAGGGGCGCAATCCGAGGCGTCACAGTACATCAACGCCCTGCGTGCGCCGGATGCTGCAGCGCGTTTCTCGGCTGACAATTTCGCAAGGCTCGAACAGTTCTTTCGCTTCGGCATGGGAGTCGATTGGCTGTCCGACGACCGTATGCAGGACTATCGCACCGAATGGGCGCGCCCCGGTCGGCTTGAGGCGATGTTGAACTGGTACCGCGCCTCCCCTCTGGTCGTCGCCAAGCCTGGGGAGCCGCGCACTGATCTGCCCGAGTTGCCGCTGGAGCGCCTGATGGTCCGCTGTCCGCACCTGTTGCTGTGGGGACCGGATGACAAAGCCCTGCTGCCCGAGGCCACCGCGGGGTTGGAAGAATTCGCGCCCAACCTGACCCGCATCGAAGTCCCAGACACCGACCACTGGCTGCATCACCAAAAAACCAAGGCCGTTGCACAGGCCATTCTGGAATGGGTCAGGGACTGACTGCTTAGGTATGCCCCCAATCCTCGGGGTCGTCCGAGTTGTTCGGTGACAAGCCCAGAATGTCGCCCTCGGTCGAGCATCCCAACCCAAGAACCGTCCGGTTCGCATAAGCGAAATAGGCGCAAACCTGATTGATCTCGAGGATTTCACCGTCATCCCAGCCAGCATCCCGCAGGGCCTGGACATCTGCCTTGACCATTTCCGCCGGAGACTCGGTCAGCTTGCGCGCATAGGTCATCGCAGCAATCTGAGCCTCGTCCAACGGAGCGGTGCTCAGCGTTTCCGCCTCAATCGCGGCGCGGATGGCGTGTCCCCGATCCGGGTCCTTCAGCAAGCGTTGCAGCCCGTTGAAATGATGTTCAACACAATAGCTGCACTGGTTCAGCGAACTGACCCAGACGCCCAGCACTTCAAGAAACCACTTTGGCACCTTGTTGGCCGAGTGGTGCAGGACGTTCTTGTACAGCGCCATGTGGCCTTCCATCGAATGCGGTCGCAGCGAATGCGCCATCATGATGTTGTCGACGTTGTTGTTCGGCCCCGTGACCCGCTCATAGAGCTTTCGCAGCTTGCCGCTGGCCTGGTCGAATGGAACAGTCTTGATCCAGCTCATGCGGTTTCCCCTCTTTTTGTCGCGTCGCCCTCACACCGGTTACGCCCGCATCACGGCAAGACGAAACTGGATTGGCCAACCATGTCAGGCTAAGCTCACATAAGGCAAGGGGGAGTATCTAATGGAATTGGCGGAAAAAACTGTCGCGGACTGGTACGCAAGTCACCCGATTTCTGCACCGCATATTCTGACCAAGTTGAAGAACCTCCGTGGGTCGCTCGAGGGTTTGACCCCGCAGGACCTCTACCCCTATGACCAGGATCACTATGACGGGCTCGAGGCGAACGCCCGGCTTGCCGACAAGGCCCATATGAACGCCGGAGACAGCGTTCTGGATGTCTGCGCCGGGCTGTGCGGCCCTGCGCGCTGGTACGTATCCGAGCGCGGCGTTCAGGTGACTGGTGTCGACATCAGCCCCAACCGTGTCGACGGCGCGCAAGAGTTGAATACGTTGGTCGGACTTCAGGACCAAATTCACCCTGTTCTGGCCAGCGCGATGGACCTGCCCTTCGACGATGAACAGTTCGACGCCGCCGTCAGTCAGGAATCCTTCCTGCACGTCCCCGACAAACCGAAAGCGCTGCACGAGGTGTTTCGCGTTCTGCGCCCCGGCGGCCGTTTTGCCTTTACCGACTGGGTGATGCATACACCTTTGCCCAACGATGAGATGGAGCAATACCGTCAACGTTTTGCCTGCCACTCTTTGCTGAGCATTCCCGAATACGAATCCAAGCTGCAACAAGCCGGATTCGAAATTATCTCGTCCGACGACATAACCGGACCCTGGGGTGATATTCTGGCGCGGCGGCTCAGTATGTATCAGACTCTGGACGCCGAGGCGGAACGCGCGGGCAACCCTTCCAAGGGGGATGAATTCCTGAAGATGTATGCGAAATTTGTCGGCGACGTGCAGCAACACCGCATTGGCGGCGTGCGTCTGACCGCTGAAAAACCGCAATAAATCTTTGACAATTCAGGTGACCGTCACCTACTAAGTCAGTCTGTCACAAATCTAAAACGCAATAAGGAGGTTCGATCGATGATGGATTTGTATCTGACGACGCCGTCCTTTTGTGACGCACACGCGGTCTTTGCCTGACTGTTCAGACTGACCGCGCCGCCTATTTTTCCGGCGACATCTCATCCCCGATTTTGTCCAATACCCCTGCCTTGAAGGCGGGGTAAAGCACTAGGTGACTACCATGCAGATTAACGAACTGCTCAATGACTATGTCTATGAAATAGAAAATTTTCTATCCGCCGAGATCTGTGATCGCTGGATCGCGGATATCGAAACTGCAGGATTTGAGCCCGCACTGATCAATGGCGTGAACGGTGCCACCCGCTGTCCGGACATTCGAAACAACGATCGCCTGATCCGCGATGACGCAGAAACAGCACAAGCCTTGTGGCAAAGCGTACAAACATTCGCGCCGCTTAGCTTTCGAAAGCGGGCAGCCGTGGGGCTGAACGAACGCCTTCGGTTCTACCGCTATGACGTCGGGCAAATGTTTGACTGGCATCAGGACGGGTACTTCGAGCGACCCAATGGTGAGCGCAGCTTGTTCACCTTCATGGTCTATCTGAACGATGGATTCGAAGGTGGCGGCACCTCGTTTTGCGACATCTATGCTGGTCGCTCTTTCCCCGACTTCTGTGTAACGCCAAAAAAAGGGGCAGCCCTGTTGTTTTATCACCCGATCATGCATCGGGGCGATCCGGTCCTGTCGGGCCAAAAATATGTAATGCGCACCGACATTATGTATTCGCCCGAGAAGCAATAATATCCGGGCGCGTGGTGCCCTGTGTGGATCGCAGTTGTCCACAACACCTCGCGCCCCTCTTCCCCCGGACCACATCACCTGCCATAATGGACCCCAACCTAAAAACAAGAGCAGCACCGATGCCCGACGATCTGTTGACGCCCAGCGCGACCGCCACCTACGACGCCTCCTCGATTGAGGTGCTTGAAGGGCTGGAACCGGTCCGAAAACGCCCCGGTATGTATATCGGCGGCACCGATGAGCGCGCGCTGCACCATATGGTGGCTGAAATCCTCGACAACTCGATGGACGAAGCGGTCGCGGGTCACGCCAACCGGATCGAGGTCGAGCTGCACGCAGATTACGCCCTGACTGTGCGTGACAACGGGCGCGGCATTCCGATTGATCCCCACCCAAAGTTCCCGGACAAATCGGCGCTGGAAGTGATCCTGTGCACCCTGCACGCGGGCGGTAAATTCTCGGGCAAGGCTTACCAGACTTCGGGCGGTCTGCACGGCGTCGGCGCTTCGGTGGTGAACGCGCTGTCGGATTCGATGGTCGTGCAGGTGGCGCGCGACAAGACGCTGTTCGAACAGCGCTTCTCGCGCGGTGTTCCCTTGGGCCCGGTCGAGAAAATCGGCGCGGCCCCCAACCGGCGCGGCACCACGGTCACCTTCCACGCGGACGAGGAAATATTCGGCCACCACCGGTTCAAACCGGCGCGGCTGTTCAAGTCGATCCGCTCCAAGGCTTACCTGTTCTCGGGCGTTGAAATCCGCTGGAAATCCCATATCGACGACGGCGAAACCCCGACCGAGGCCAGCTTTCACTTCCCCGGCGGCCTGTCGGACTACCTGAAAGAGACGATGAACGGCTCGTCCACCTATGCCGAGCAGCCCTTTGCTGGCACCGTGGATTTCAACGAGAAATTCGGAACGCCCGGCAAGGTCGAATGGGCGATCAACTGGACGCCTTCGCGCGATGGGTTCATCCAGTCCTACTGTAACACCGTCCCCACCCCCGAAGGCGGCACCCATGTCGCGGGGTTCTGGTCCGCGGTCCTGAAGGGGATCAAAGCCTACGGGGAATTGATCAACAACAGAAAAGCCGGTCAAATCACCCGTGACGACCTGATCACCGGCGGCTGCGCGCTTGTGTCGTGTTTCATCAGCGAACCGGAATTCGTCGGCCAGACCAAAGACCGCCTAGCCACGGTCGAAGCGCAGCGGCTGGTCGAAAATTCGGTCCGCGACCATTTCGACAACTGGCTGGCCGCGGACACGAAATCCGCCGGCGCGATCCTCGACTTCCTCATCCTGCGGGCCGAGGAACGCCTGCGCCGTAGGGCCGAGAAGGAAACACAACGCAAGTCCGCCACTAAGAAACTTCGTCTTCCCGGCAAGCTGGTGGACTGTAGTAGTTCAACACGCGACGGCACCGAATTATTCATCGTCGAGGGCGACTCGGCGGGTGGGTCCGCCAAGATGGGCCGCGACCGCAAAACACAGGCGCTGCTGCCCCTGCGCGGCAAGATCCTGAACGTGCTGGGCGCGGCCAGCTCAAAACTGGGCACCAATGCCGAGATCAACGACCTGACCCAGGCGCTGGGTGTCGGCCTTGGCACCAAGTTCAACGTGGACGACCTGCGCTATGACAAGGTCATCATCATGACCGACGCGGATGTGGACGGGGCGCATATCGCCTCGCTGCTGATGACGTTCTTCTTCACCCAGATGCGCCCGATGATCGACGCGGGGCACCTCTACCTCGCCTGCCCGCCCCTCTACCGCCTGACCCAAGGCGCCAAGCGCGTCTATTGCCTTGACGAGGCCGAGCGTGACGAGTGGTTGGAAAAAGGTCTGGGCGGCAAGGGCAAGATTGACGTGTCCCGCTTCAAGGGTCTGGGCGAAATGGACGCCAAGGACCTGAAAGAGACCACGATGGACCCCGCGTCCCGGAAATTGATCCGGGTCACCATCGACGAGGACGAACCCGGCGAGACCGGCGACCTGGTCGAGCGACTGATGGGCAAAAAACCCGAACTGCGGTTCCAATACATTCAGGAGAACGCGCGGTTTGTTGAGGAGTTGGATGTTTGACTATTAGAATTTGAAGGAAAGATATTTGATTGACGAAGAACTTCTTGAACTACTCCGAATAAAAAACGGAAAGCTTTTTCACCGAGAAGGACGCAGCCTAGAGTTCAAAGAGCAATTTAATCTTGCTGGGCTAGCGGACTATTTCCGTGACTTCGCCGCTTTTGCGAACAATCGAGGCGGATTTTTGGTCTTCGGCGTCAAAGACGCACCCCGTGAGCTTTCCGGCCTTTCTGAAAAGTCTGCCGCAGCATTCGACAGTGTTGATCCTGAAAAAATCACGGGGTTTCTTGGAAAATTATTTTCGTCGGAAATTCGGTGGGACGCTGTAAGTATAAAAATTGACGGTAAAAAATTCGGCGCATTTAAGATCTATGAAGCCAAAACCAAACCAGTCATATCGCTTGCAGATGAGGGAAAAAACCAAACACTAAAAAATGGCGATATTTACTATCGTTATGGCGGTCGCACGCAAAGAATTCTTTCTGCTGAACTACAAGCAATTATTGGCGACCGCATCAACGCAAACAATAAAGCTTGGATTGAGCGCGTTGAGCAAATTGGAACAACTGGCCCCCAAAATGCACTTGTAGTGAATACAACTGATGTAATGTCGAAAAATATGGGGAAACCACTCGTTATCGATACTGATTTGGCGAAAAAACTTCAGTTCATTAGAGAAGGCGACTTTGATGAAAAAGAAGGCGCTGCAACACTCAAACTTATTGGTGATGTGGTCCCGGTAAATGCCATTGAGATCGAAAAAGAAGTCGAGCGGGACATATTTGAGAAATACCCATATAGCGCGCTGGATGTTTGGAAGAGGATTCAGAAACTGATACCGGGCGTAAAGCAAACTAACGTTTGGAAAGCTATCAACGAAAACGGCCTAAAAGGTGACGAACGCTATTCGAAGTATAATTTTAGAAACCGTCAACAAGAAGAAAAGTACAATGCGACCGGCTTGGTTTCGAATGCGACTCCTGTGATCTACAACGAAAACGCTATAGTTTTTTTGGAGAACATCCTCAAAGCCCTGTAGACGTTTCACGGTCGAGCACAAGTTCTCACACACAATACCCCCCTTGCCTAACCCGTTGATCTCGTTCACACTTACTCTCAAACCGTCATTCAAGAACGACATTTGAGGTTCCGAGCGTCCAAGACCGAATAAGACCAACAGATATTCGAACGGGAGGACAACATGAAAACATTAACCCTCGGGCTGGCCTTTGCCCTGCTGGCCACACAAGCCCCTGCGCAGCAAACGCTCAGCTTTGCATCGCCCATTCCGGATGGGGCCGAGACCAAGTTCTGCTATTACAAGGGCATGGCCTATTCCGAGGACGCCTTTGTTTTGCTGGTGGGCGACAACACCGTCACCACTACGGTCAGCACCATTCAGGAACGTCTGCTGCGCTGTCATCGCGAAAGCGACGGCACCCTGAAATGGAAACCGCAAAGCACGTTTTCGACCAACAACTGACCGCTTAGGGTGGGCGCTTTAGCCCACCTTACCCTCCAGCCAGTCCGCGATCTGTGCGGCGGGCTTTTCCCAACCGGGCTCCATGAACAGAAAATGCGCGTGGTCTTTAACGGGCATGAAGGTCGCGCGGTCTGCGTACAGATCTGCCAATGCACGGCAGGTGTTGGGGTTCACGGCCCGGTCCTCAGTGCCTGAGACGACAAGAACCGGGCAGTCGACCTTGTCGATGTCGACCTTCATCGCGTGGTGGTCGTCGAACATCCAGAAGAACATCTCGAACATCACCCGCCCGCTTTCGGCACCCAGCCGGTCGAACACCGCGTGCTGCTGCGCCTCGGGCATCTTGTTGAGCGCAAAGGGGGCCATCAGGTCGAACTCGACCCGCATGGGCTGTTTCCAGAACGCCCCGCCCTCCATCAGCGCGCGGGGAATGGCGCGTTCGTCATCGGTTTCCGGTAACGTCCCCCAGGCGGCGTTCGGGTTGATCAGAACGATGGCGCTGGCCAACCCGCGCGAGGCCACCTGCTGCGCCACCACTCCTGCAATGGCGTGGCCGAGCAGAACCGGTTTGCTGTCCAGCCCCTGCACGAATTCGGCGATGTCATTGGCGTAGTCCATGACGCTGGTATCGGTCAGGCCGGGATCGGGTTCGGCCTTGGGATCGCCGCCGTGATAACGCAGCGCCGGGGTGTGCACCGTCCAGCCGCGGTCGCGGAAGAAGCCTGCGTAATCTTCCATACACCACGGTCCGGCAAAGGCCCCGTGGATCAGTACAATCTCTTTGGTCATAAAAATCTCCCTCACCTCTGATCAGTATGAGAGGTGAGGGATACGTTCGGCAAGCCCGTTACAGCGCGGCTTTGAACAGCGTGGTCAGGTTGTCTTCGGTCAGTTCGATCGGGTTGCCGCCGCAGGACGGGTCGATGATCGCGCCTTTGACCAGTTCGGGGATCGACGCCTCGGTCACGCCCAGATCGGACAGTTTGCGCGGGATGCCCAAGGAGTCATTGAGCTCCTGCACAAAGGCGCGGAAGCCGTCGAAGCCGCCGTTAATGTTCAGATAAGCGGCTGCGGATTGAAACCGGTCCGCGATGGCGGGCGCGTTGAAATCCAGCACCGAGGGCATACAGACCGCGTTTGTGGTGCCGTGATGGGTGTTGAAATGCGCACCGACGGGGTGGCTCATGGCGTGGATCGCGCCGAGGCCTTTCTGGAAGGCGGTCGCGCCCATTGCCGCCGCGCTCATCATCTGGGCGCGCGCTTCGATGTCGGTTCCGTCTGCATAGGCACGCGGCAGGTACTCCATGACCAAACGCATCCCCTCCAGCGCGATGCCCTGGCTCATTGGGTGGTAATGCGGGCTGGAGAACGCCTCGACGCAATGCGCGAAGGCATCCAGACCGGTGCCTGCGGTGATGAATTTGGGCATCCCCACGGTCAGTTCCGGATCGCAGATCACCACGGTCGGCAGAACCTTGGGGTGGAAGATGATCTTTTTGGCGTGCGTCTCGGAATTGGTGATGACGCTGGCGCGGCCCACCTCGGACCCGGTGCCGGCGGTGGTCGGCACCGCGATAATCGGGGCAATGGCATCGGCGTCCGCTCGGGTCCACCAATCGCCAATATCCTCGAAATCCCAAACAGGGCGCGTCTGACCGGCCATGAAAGCGACCATCTTGCCCAAATCCAGCCCTGAGCCACCGCCGAACGCGATAACACCGTCATGGCCACCCGCCTTATAGGCCGCGACACCCGCATCGAGGTTCTTTTCATTCGGGTTCGGGTCCACATCGCTGAACAATCCTCGACCCAGGCCGGCGGCCTCCATGATGTCCAGTGTAGCCGTAGTGATCGGCAGATCGGCCAGACCCTTGTCCGTGACCAGCAGCGGACGCTTCATCCCGGCGGCCACGCAGGCCTCGGGCAGTTCCTTGATACGCCCTGCCCCGAATTTAATCGCGGTCGGATAGGACCAGTTTCCAACAAGTGTCATTTCAGGTTTCCTTTGTAATTTCAGGCCTGCTCTGGCGAGGGGGTCAGTCCAGAGCAGGCCGCTGCCCTTAGCCCGTGACCTTTTTCAGGTGGTAGGATTTGGGACGTGTCAGGTTGTGATAGCCGATGACCGAAAGGCCCCCGCCGCGACCGGTATTCTTACAACCGGTCCAGCACAGGCCAGGATCGAGATAATCGGCCCGGTTCATGAACACGGTGCCGGTCTCGATCTGGTCCCCGACCCGCGCCGCGCGGTCCACATCGCGCGTCCACAGGCTGGCGGTCAGGCCGAACTCGCTGTCATTCATCAGTGCGATGGCTTCTTCGTCCGAGGACACTTTCATGATGCCGACCACCGGACCAAAGCTCTCATCCCGCATTACCCGCATATCGTGAGTGACATTGGTCAGAATCTGCGGCGTCAGGTAAGCACCGCCATCATCCTCGGCGAAGGTATCTATATGGGCTACGGCTCCGGCGGCGACAGCCTCGGAAACCTGAGCCCGCACCTCATCGGCAAATCGCACATTGGCCATAGGTCCGATCGTCGTCTCAGCGTCCAGCGGGTTGCCCAGCTTGTATCCTTTCACGATTTTAACCGCTTTGGCGACGAAATCGTCATAGAGGCTTTCATGCACGTAAATCCGCTCGATCCCACAGCAGCACTGGCCCGAGTTGAACATGGCGCCATCGATCAGCGTATCTACCGCCGCGTCCAGATCGGCGTCTTCCATGACATAGCCGGGGTCCTTGCCGCCCAACTCGGTCCCAACACCGGTAAAGGTGCCTGCCGCAGCGCGCTCCATCGCCTGACCGCCGCCGACCGAACCGGTGAAGTTCACGAAGTCAAACGCATTGCCTGCGATCAGGTCATTTGTCACATCGTGGCTCAGGAACACGTTCTGGAACACGTCTTCTGGCACACCCGCCGAATGGAAGGCCTGCGCCATGCGCTCACCCACCAACAGGGTCTGTGTGGCATGTTTCAGGATCACTGTATTCCCTGCAATCAGCGCCGGGGCCACCGTATTGATTGCGGTCATGTAGGGGTAATTCCAAGGCGCCACGACAAACACGACCCCATGCGGGATGCGCTTGATATAGCGTTTGAAGGTCTCATCCTCACCCACCGCGATATCGGCCAGCGAAGCCTCGGCAATCTCGGCCATATGGCTGGCGCGCTCGTTGAAGCCGCCAAACTCACCGCCATAGCGCACCGGCCGCCCCATCATCTGCGCCAGCTCGGGCACGATCTCATCATTCATGGCCCCAACAGCAGCCACGCCCGCCATCACAAGATCAATCCGCTCATACAACGGGCGCGCCGCCCATTCGGCTTGTGCCACCCGTGCGCGGCCTGCGGCTTCAAACGCAGCCTCACGCGACAGAACTTCACGTTCCGCATAAACCGACCCATCGATCGGCGAGATGCATTTCAGTGTCTGGCTCATGCCATCAACTCCACATAGAGGGCGTCTGCGCCCTGCTTCTTCTTTCAGTAGCTCTGATAAGCATGTGAGTTTGTCCTCACATGCCGTCTGTTACGCCCGCTCGAACCCGCGAGCGATTTCCCAATCCGTTACCACGCGTTCGAACTCCTCGATCTCGACCTCTGCCGCTCGCGCGTAGTGATCGACCACCTCATCCCCCATCGCCGCGCGCAGCATCTCTGATCCGTGCATTGCGTTGCGTGCATCCTTCAGCGTACCCGGGATCATGCCGGTCTCGCCCTGATAAACGTCTCCCGTGGCCGCTGGCTGCAACTCCAGCCCCTCTTCAATCCCGGCAATCCCGGCGGCCAGCATTCCGGCCATCGCCAGATACGGGTTCATGTCCGACCCCGGAATCCGGCATTCTACCCGCACGGCCTTTGTCCCGTCGCCGCACAGACGGAAGCCCGCCGTACGGTTATCCACAGACCAGATGATCCGCGTCGGCGCAAAGGTGCCCTTCATGAAACGCTTATAGCTGTTGATATAGGGCGCCATGAAATAGGTGTAGTCGGGGGCGTATTTCAGCAGCCCGGCCATATAGCTTTTCATCAGTGTCGACATGCCCAGCTCATCCGACTTGTCGTAAAACGCCGGTTGCCCGTCCTTCCACAGCGACTGATGCACGTGCGAGGAACTGCCCACCTTGTCATGGTGCCATTTCGGCAGGAAGGTCGCGGCGTGACCATGCTGCCAGGCGATCTCTTTCACCGCGTTTTTGGCGATCGAGTGATACTCGGCCGTCTCCATCGCGGGCGCGTATTTGATGTTCAGTTCTTCCTGCCCGGTTTCGGCTTCGCCCTTTGAATTCTCGACCGGAATACCCGCATTCCACAGATGATTGCGGATCGGGCGCATCACGTGCTCTTCCTTGGTGGTCTGCAGGATGTGATAGTCTTCGTTGTAGCCCGAGATCGGCTCGAGATCGCGGAAGCCTTCCTTGCGGATCTGGTCAAAGCTCTTTTCGAACAGAAAGAACTCCAGCTCGGTGGCGCACATGGCGTCATAGCCCAGGGCCTTCAGGCGGTTGACTTGTTTCTTCAGGATCGAGCGCGGCGCATGGGGCACCTCTTCATGCGTGTGATGATCCAGCACGTCACACATCACCATCTCTGTGCCTTCCAGCCACGGCACCGGACGCAGCGTGCTGAGGTCAGGCTTCATGACATAGTCGCCATAGCCCCGCTCCCAACTGGTGGCCGCATAGCCATCGGGGGTGGCCATCTCAAGATCGGTGGCCAGCAGGTAGTTGCAGCAATGGGTCTCTTGCCACGCGCCCGCCACGAAATGCCCGGCATGAAACCGCTTGCCCATCAAACGCCCCTGCATGTCGACCATGCAGACCAGCACGGTATCCACCTCGCCTGCGTCCACCTTAGCCCTCAGGTCGTCCAAACGCGCCTCGTTGCCCATCCCGTTCATCCTCTGTTGCCCTCCGAGACCCCGGTCTCGTGCTCCCTTTCACGGCCGTTAGTCGTCGGCCGCGTCCTTTTCCATTTCCATCACCAGACGCGTCTCAAGAACCTGTCCGCTCTTGTAGAGGATCGGATAGGCGATGGCCGCGATGTGGCCGTGCAGGTCGCGCATTGCACGCAACGTCTCAAGATGCAGATCACTGGACCGGAAGCTTTCGGTCTGCCCCCGTTCCAACCGTTTCAGATGCGCCTTGCGGCTTTGACGCGACATCCGTTTGACCTCGGCCTTGTCCAGCACCAGCCGCCGGGCGCAGTCCATGTCATCGACCAGCAGAACATGGCGGGCCAGAGAAAAGCTCTCCAGAATAGCCGCATGCAGATCGGTCAGCTCTTTCCACCCCTGCGCGGAAAACTCGGTGCGTTCGGTGTGTTTGATCTGGGCAGTGCGGGTCATGCGGTTGGAAACCACGTCGCCCGCCGCTTCAAGCCGGATGGCGTATTCCACAAGCCCGCGCGCCGCTTTGATCTGCCCCTTGCTCATGTTCTGGCGCGGCATCCGCGCGACAAAGCGGCGGATTTCTGTAAGCTGCGCGTTCACCCTTTCATCCTGTTGCCACAGGGCCGAGATGGCGTCGCTGTCGTCCTGCTCATAGATATCCAGCACCGGGCGGAACATGCGTTCGACCTGCGTAACCATCTGCAACAGTTCATGCCGGACCGAGGACATCGCCACGCTCGCCCCGGATGCGTTGGGATCGCCCAACGGGCTGAGCGCATCCGTGAACTGATCCATCACGTTTGCCTCGACCTTCGGCTCGGGCAGCAGCAGGGCCATCGGGCGCTCCATCCAGTTTACGAAACCGGTGGCCAGCACAAAGACGGTCAGATTGAACCCGATATGGGCCAGGATCAGAGACTGGCCTGCTCCGGCCACCATCAGCGCCTCATGCGCACCGCTGGCGTTGACCACGATCAACATCACCAACGCCGCACTGCCACGCAGCAGCAGGTTGGCCCAGGGAATGCGCCGGGCCGCGATGGTCAGGTCACGCGTAAGCCAGATCGGAATAAAGGCCGAGCCGAGATTGGCCCCCAGCACCAGCGACAGCCCCGCGGCAAAAGGGATCGCCCCGATCTGCACCAGCGTCACGCACATCAGGATCGTCGCCACCGAGCTGTGCATAACAAAGGCCAGCACCGCCCCCACGATGAAGGCGCTAAAGTAGTCGTTTTCCAAATAGCCCGCGATAGCCGGCAAAAAGGCGCTTTCCCTGATTGGCTCAACCGCATCGCGCAGGAGTTGAAGCGACAGCAGAATAAAGGCGATGCCCAGAACAATCCGCCCGATCAGCCGCACGTTGGCCCGGTCGGACTTGAGATACAACCACCCGCCCAGCGCCAGCAGCACCGGTTGCAGCCATCCCAGATCATAGGACAACACTTGGATAATCAGGGCTGACCCCAGATCGGCGCCCAGCACCCCGGCCAGTGCAAGGCCGAAACTGACCATCCCCGCCGCGGCAAAGCCGGTCAGCAGAACCGCCACCGCGGCCGAGCTTTGCAGGATCGTGGCCAGGACCATACCGGCCCCACCCGCCACAAATGTGTTCGAGTGGCGTGTCAGTATCGATTGAAACAGCGCACCAAAGCGCCGTTCGATCCCCGTGCGCACCAGCCGCACGGCAAACAGCAGCAACATGGTTGCTGCGAAAATCTCGATCAAAAAACCTGCGATAGCCATCCGTTCACACCCCGTCGGTCCGGGTCGCGCAACCGCGCGCCCGGAGTTTTGTTTTCTGTGTCTGAACGGATGCTAGCATTCGCAAAGTCGTTTCCCGTAGTTCGATTCCGGCGCGTGGTATCGCTAACGCGCCGGAATCGGGTCATTTAGCTATAGCGATACGGCCGTCCGGCCTTGAGCATTTCAGCGTTGTAGCGCTTGAAGATATCGACAACCTTGGCCTTGGTCTCAGACTCGGCGGCAATTTCATCCCAGAACTTGACCGCAGCTTCCTCGACCGTTGCCCATTCTTCGTCCGGGATGGTGGTCAGCTGCATCTTGGTGCCGTTCACGCGCAGATTGGCTTCTCCACCCCAATACCACCACTGGCGGTAATAGTGCGATTGATCACAGCAGACCTTGAACAGGGTCTGCAGATCTTCGGGCAGTTCGTTCCAGCGGTCCATATTGGCAAAGAAGTGACCAGCCCAGGCACCCGAGATGTTGTTGGTCAGGAAATAATTGGTCACATCGGCCCAGCCAACGGTGTAGTCCTCGGTGATGCCCGACCATGCGATGCCGTCCAGCTCACCGGTCTGCACCGCGACCTCAATGTCTTCCCACGGCAGAGTGACAGGAACCACACCGAACTGGGACAGGAACCGGCCCGCTGTCGGGAAGGTGAAGACGCGTTTACCTTGTAGGTCCGCAAGGCTGTTGATCGGGTCCTTGGTGGCGAAATGGCACGGATCCCATGCACCCGCGCTGATGTGTTTCACGCCGACCTTCGAGTATTCCTCGTCCCAAATCTCGTTCAGGCCCCACTGGTTGAACAGCACTGGCACGTCCAACGAATAGCGCGAGGCAAACGGGAAATAGCCGCCGAACACGGTGACTTCGGTGGGCGACGCCATCGAGTCATCGTCCGATTGCACCGCGTCGATGGTGCCTTTTTGCATGGCGCGGAACAGCTCTCCTGTCGGAACCAGTTGGTCCGCATAGAACAGCTCGATTTGCATCCGGTCGCCAGCGATCTGGTTGAACATCTTGATGGCCGGGTCGATCACGTGCTCGGCCAGAGCCGGGCCCGCATAGGTCTGCATCCGCCATGTAATCGTGCCCTGCGCCAGCGCGGGCGTGGCCAACGGTGCGGCGGCAACGCCCACCCCGGCGGTCTTCAGAAACTTACGTCTTGTCGTCATGTCAATTTCCTCTCCGTTGAAGTTTGCGCGCCCGTTCACCGGGCATTCTTGTTAATTTCCATAGACATAACCGGGCAGCCAAAGGGCAATTTCCGGGAATACCATTATAATAATCAGGGCCAGCACCATCACGCCGACAAAGGGAATGATCGAGCGGTAGATGTCCTTCAACCCGATCTCGGGCGGCGCCATCGCGCGCATCAGGAACAGGTTATAGCCGAAGGGCGGCGTCATATAGGCGATCTGCGTGGTGATCGTGTACAGGACCCCGTACCAAATCAGGTCGAACCCAAGTGCGCCGACCAGCGGCACATAGAGCGGGGCCACGATGACCAACATCGCGGTGTCGTCCAGAAACGTGCCCATCACGATAAAGCTGAGCTGCATCAGGATCAGGATCATCCAGGGCGACAGGCCGAGTTGTTCGGTGAACAGGTTCTCGATCGCTTTCACTGCGCCCAAACCGTCGAACACGGCACCAAAGCCCAGCGCGGCCAGGATGATCCACATGAACATGCAGGAAATCGCCAGCGTCTGCTTGGTGCAGTCTTCAAAAATCTTCCATGTCATCCGACGCTTGAGAACCGACACGACCAGCGCGGTCAGCGCTCCGATGGCGGAGCTTTCCACCAGCGAAGTCCAGCCGTTCACAAACGGCACCATCATCGCGGCAAAGATGATCAGCGGCAGAGCCCCCGCCCCCAGCAGCCGAATTTTTTCGGACCACGGCACCTCATGCGCGTCTTCCATTGCAGGGCCGAGTTCAGGCTGAATGCGGCAGCGGATCCAGATGTAGAGGATGAAGAGACCCGCCATCAGCAGACCCGGCAGGATACCCGCCAACCACAACTGTCCGACCGGCTGCCGCGCGATCATGGCATAAAGCACCAGCACCACAGACGGTGGCACGAGAATGCCCAGACTGGACCCGGCCTGAATGACCCCGGTCACCATCGTCTTGTCATAACCCCGCCGCAGCAGTTCCGGCAGCGCGATGGTAGCACCAATAGCCATCCCCGCCACGCTGAGGCCGTTCATGGCCGAGACCAGTACCATCAAACCGATGGTGCCGATCGCAAGCCCGCCATTCACCGGCCCCATCCACACATGGAACATGCGATAGAGATCATCGGCCAAACGGCTTTCGCTCAGCACATAACCCATGAAGATGAACATCGGCAGCGTCAGCAGCGGATACCATTTCATCAGCTTCATCGCGGCCGAGAATGTGATGTCCTGCCCGCCCGTTCCCCACAGCGCCAAAGCGGCGATGGTGGCAACCGCGCCGATCGCACCAAAGACACGCTGGCCGGTAAACAGCATCAGCATCATCAACGCGAACATGAAGATGGCGATAAATTCCTGGCTCATGCCCGGCTCACCCCGATTTCCTGCCCGTTGATCCGGGCTATGTCTTTGAAGAATTCCGATATTGCCTGCAGCAGCATCAGGAAAAAGCCGAACACCATGATGGCCTTGACCGGCCAAATATAGGGCCGCCACGCAGTCGAGGATCGCTCCAGCCGTCCGATCTCTTCACTGCCGGTCACAAGGCCGACGAAGTACGAGACCGGCTCATCGCCCCAATAGCCAAGGCTATAGGCCGTCGACCCCAGCCCGCCATAGAACAGCACGCCCAAATACAGGATCAGCAGCAGAACCGTGAACGCATCGAACCACGCTTTCTTTTTGTGGCTCCAGTTGTGGTAGAACAGGTCCATCCGTACATTCGAACCCAGTTGGATCGAATACGGCCCGCCGACGATGTAATAGGTCACCATCGCAAACTGCGCCATTTCCAACGTCCAGAGCGACGGCAGGAAAAACGTTTTCGAGATCGAGGACCACAGAAGGATCCCCATCATCACGAACAGGCCCCACATCATCACCCGACCAATCCGATAGTTGATCGCATCAACGACCCGTACATATGTCGCCATCACCTTGATCACACGGCACCCCCTTCCCCGAACCCGGAAAGCGTGCGGTCGATCCACGGCACCAGGTGCTCGGCCATGGACCGCTGTTCTTCAGGTGTACGGATCAGATCGTTGCGGATCTCGATCATGACGTTCAGCAATCCGTTCGGATAAGCCTGCACATCCAACGTATGCGCCACCCCGTCGGCGGCGGAATACGGCTCGTTCAGACGGGTCTCAAAGGATGGCTGCGCGGGCACTGCCGCCACCATCGCCACAGCAAAGCGGTCGTCACGGCCATGCAGGATGCCCAACTCAACCGCCCGCTGATGGCCATTAAAAACCGGTGTGAAACTGTGCACGGTGACCATCAGCTGCAACGACGGGCGGTGCTGCGCGATCTGACCTGAGACCGCCTGGGTAAAGGGAACATAGATGTTCTCAACCCGCGCCTGACGTTCATCAGGCGTCATCCGGGCATTGGCTGGAATATCGTACTGTTCGCTTTTGATCGGCATGGCACCCGCAGCCTCGGGTGGGCGGTTGCAGTCATAGACCAGTCGGGAGACCCCTCCGTGGACCAGCGGCGCAGACATCAATCCGGCTATCTGCTGCGCAACGCCCAGCGCACCCGGGTCCCAGGCGATGTGGCTTTCCCGCGCCTCGGCCGTCAGACCCATGTCGCCCAGAAATGCCGGAATGCGGCTCGACGCATGTTCGCACACCAGCAACACCTTTGGTGCGCCGTCCGCGCTTTCCGTGTGAGCAACCGTTCCGAAGTCCAATGTACCGCCCTGCGATTCCGTGAGTGTGGTTTGTGAAAAAATTTCCACACGAAGCATTCACCTGTCAATATTTTTCCTGTAAAGAATTCATCAGAGCAAGTTGTGGTGAAAAATTTTGCACAATCTGCCATTGCTGATGCAGGAGGACCCATAGGTGCGGGTAACGGACAGGCTGCTGGCCCATCGGGACAAGATGACCCCGTCTGAACGGCAACTGATCAGCGTCCTGCTGGACGACTACCCTATGGCCGGCCTTGGCAGCATTACCGAATTGGCCAGCGCAGCCTCGGTTTCGACCACTACGGTCGCGCGGATGCTGCAAAAGACCGGGTTTGATGGCTACCCGCAGTTTCAGGCGGCCTTGCGGGGTGAGGTCAAAGAAATGATCTCGGGGCCTGCTGCCAAACGCGACGTGTGGCAGAACGACCTGCCCGAAGAGCATATCCTGAACCGCTACTCCCAACAGGCACTGGCCAATCAAAAACGCACGATTGATGAGGTTGATCCGGCGGAGTTCGACAGTTTCTGCAGCCTACTCTGCGATCCCGACCGGCGCATTTTCATCACCGGAGGGCGTATCACCGGCGCGCTGGCGCAGTATCTCTATCTGCACCTACAGATGATCCGCCCAGATGTGCGGATGCTGCCCTTTGCGGCCTCATGGACCCATGATCTGCTGGATGTGCGCAAGGATGACGTGCTGATCGCGCTGGATGTGCGGCGCTATGAGAACTCGACCATGCTGATCGGGCAGCTCTGTCAGGAACGCGAGGCAGAGATCGTGTTGTTCACCGATCAGTGGCGCTCGCCCATTCACAGGGTAGCCAAACACACATTCGCTGCTCGGATTGCGGTGCCGTCAGCATGGGACTCGATGGCGTCGATCCTGGTGCTGATGGAATGCGTCATCGCCGAGGTGCAGGAACGGCTGTGGGATTCGGTCAAGGAGCGCACCGCTGAACTGGAACAGGCCTTTGATCGCACCAAGCTGTTCCGGAAATTCGGCCAAAGCTCTGGCTCTTAACTACAACTGCCCGTGAGGAGTGTTGCCAGCACGCTGGCAGGTGGTCACTTTGGTGTCATGACATTCGTGACCGAAAACCAGTTGCCGCTGCTGATCCTGTTCTTTCTGGCCGGATCAATTGGCACCGCCTTTCTGTTTCGCAAACCTGCGGGGCACAGGGCGTGGAAACTGGCCGACCTCGTCTGGGTTGTTCTGGGTGGAATTGGCGCATTGGTGGCGGTTCTGGCGGGGCTTTATACGTCGGACAGTTCACGACTGGATCGGCAGATCGACGTGGCCTATGCGGCCACGCTCGCCTTTGACCGTGATGCCGCGCGGTTCCGGTTACGGTTCTGCGATCCGGCCTACGACCCGGACACCGCCGTATTGTGCGACAGGGTCGAGTTCCTGTCGGCCTCGACCGCCAGCAACGCCGACTTGCCCCTTTTCATCGCCGTGACCAATGAGGTCGCCCCGCTGCAAGGGCTGCACTTCCTATTCGGACGGCAGGAAAAGGACGAGATGGACCAGATGGCCGCCAAGGCCGACGCGTTCGATATCGACCAGTTTCTGGTTTTCACCACGTTGGACGACAAAACTCAGGCCGCCATCGACAACATGCGTCGCAAAGTGCCTGCGATTGCCGGAGATTATCTGATCCTTGCGCAAAGCTATGATGATCTGGTCGATCAGGTCGGCAAGCTGAAGGACGAGTGGGAATACCTGCAGGCCAACGCGCATATTCTGGTGCTGCAGATCATCGCCCTGTGTCTGGTCAGCTTTGCCGCGCCGTTCCGTCTGGGTAAATCCGTGGTCGAGCTGCGAACTACACTTACCGCCGATAGGCCTGCGCCAGTTGTTCCGGATCAGCCCCAAGAAAATACCGCATCAGAGTCCACAGATTCCGAGCCCCCCGACGCAACCACCCCACCCGCGCATAACGCTCCGCACTCGTAACCGCGCGCGAATTCAGCAAGGTGACGTGGGGCAAGGCACGTACCAGCGCCACGTCTTCCATCAGCGGCTGATCGGGGAAACCTCCAGCCTTCTCATACAGAGAACGCGGCACCAACAAGCCCTGATCCCCGTAAGGCAGACCAAACACCCGGCTGCGCAGATTGGCCCATCCCGCGACCCATCCGGGACCAAATCCTTTTGCCGCAAAGGCCAACCGAAAGGCAGCGGGTTTGCCAGAGGCAAGGTGTTCGCCCACCTCTTTGCTCCAACCGTCCTGCAAAACGGTATCGGCGTGCAGGACCAACAACCATTCACCTTTGGCCTCGGCACAGCCCCGCCGCAACTGTCCCCCGCGTGAGGGCGCGCCGATGACGATCTCAGCCCCCGCCTCATCCGCGAATTCAAGCGTCGGATCGGTCGATCCGCCATCGGTGACGATTAACTCGCGGATCAGCCCCGTGTGCAGGCCCTCCATCAGCGCCGGCAAGGTTTCCGACAGGGCCTCGCCCGCGTTCAGGGTCGGGATGACGATGCTGATCGGTGCTGGCAAGGCGGATACCCTCTGGTCATGGCGGCGGGAACTCCTATATCACGGGGCCGAGGGAAATGACGAGGACCACCCGATGCCCAATCGACGTATTCTGCGCCTTAGCGGGTCGGACACTGACAGCTTTCTTCAGGGGCTGGTGACCAATGATATTGCCGGGCTGGACAACGGGCTGGTCTATGCAGCCTTGCTGACCCCTCAAGGCAAGTATCTGGCGGATTTTTTTCTAAAACGCGATGGTGATACGGTGCTGCTGGACGTCTCTGAGGATATCGCTGACGGTTTCGTCAAACGGCTGAGCATGTACAAACTGCGCGCCGATGTTGCGATCGAAGACAGCGGCCTGCACCTGCAACGCGGCACGGGTCCGGCACCAGAAGGCGCCCTGCCTGATCCACGCCACGCGGATATGGGCTGGCGCGCCTATACGACCGAGGCCGAAGCTGATGACGGCACCGATTGGGATGCCATCCGTGTGCAGCACTGCATCCCGGAAACCGGCATCGAGCTGACGCCCGACAGCTATATCCTCGAATCCGGGTTCGAAGCGCTGAACGGCGTCGATTTCAAAAAGGGCTGCTATGTCGGGCAGGAAGTCACCGCACGGATGAAGCACAAGACCGAATTGCGCAAAGGGCTGCGCAGTGTCAGCGTTGATGGCTCTGCCCCCGTCGGAACCGAGATCCTTTCCGGCGGCAAAGCGGCGGGCACATTGTTCACCCAGTCGAATGGCCAAGGCATCGCCTATCTGCGCCTTGACCGCGCGACTGGCGACATGCAGGCCGATGGGGCAACGGTCACTCTGACGACGTAACATGTTGCCATTCCGGCACGGCTTAGGTGACAAGCAGCGCCGCACCGTTTGAACAAGACCCATGGCGCTGCCACACTGGCGCCAGTTCAAAGACCCGGGTGCGTCTATGTTTAAGCTGTACAGAGCGATCTGGCGCGCCAGCGCCGGTCGGCAGATTATCCTTATTATACTGTCCATCGCTATCGCGGCTCTGGCCGCGGTTCCGCTGGAGTTTCAGCGCGATATCATCAACCACCTCACCTCGGATGATATCAGCACGGAACGGTTGATCTATCTGGGCACAGGCATGATGTCGGTCGTCCTGTTGAGCCTCGCCCTGAAATGGTTGCTGGGCTATCGCGCGGGCACGCTGGGCGAGGATATCATCCGCATGATCCGCCAGCGGCTACTGGTCCGTGCATCGGACTTACATGCAACTGGGGAATCCGTCCGCAAGGGCACAATGACCACCGCCATCTCGGCCGAGGCCGAAGAACTGGGCAAGTTCGCCGGGGGCGCGTTCTCGGACCCTGTGGTACAGATCGGCACGCTGATCAGCGTGATCGGCTATATCTCGTCGACCCAGCCCGGGTTGGGCATGATCGCCCTTTCTATGATCGTGCCGCAGATCGTCATCGTGCTGATCTCACAGCGCAAGGTGAACATCTTCGTGGCCGAGCGTGTTCGCATTCTGCGCAACTCCACCGACAAGCTGGCGATCGAAGATATCAACGATGTGGCACGCGATGTTGATGCCCTGTTCGACGATATTTTTGAAACCCGGCGCCGCATGTTCCTGTGGAAATTGTCAGCCAAATTCCTGCTGAGCGTCATCAACGGCGCGGGTACGGTCGGCGTTCTGATGCTGGGTGGCTATCTGGTTCTGAACGGAAAAACAGATGTCGGTACCGTGGTTGCGGCCACCAGCGGCCTTAGTCGCATTCAGGGCCCGACCGCCTTTCTGATCGCCTTTTACCGGCAAGTCAGCGCCAACCGCATCAAGTACGAGTTGATGATGGAACTCTTCGGCCCCCACCCGGAGCGCTATCGGTATCTGAAGAACCGGAATTAAAAAAGACCGCGTGGCGGGTGCCTGCGCGGTCTTTTCTGTTTCGAACAAACGCAGAGTTACGCGCGCTCGGAATATTCCATGGTCTCGGTGTTCACCACGATCATCTCATCCTGTCCTATGAACGGCGGCACCATGACCTTGACGCCGTTGTCCAGAATGGCCGGTTTGAACGAATTGGCCGCGGTCTGGCCTTTGACGACCGGCTCTGTCTCGACGATCTTGCAGGTCACTTTTTGCGGCAGCGTGGCGTTCAGCGCTTCGGATTCATAAAATTCGACGACGATGGTCATGCCGTCCTGCAGAAACGGGCGGCGTTCGCCCAGCAGTTCGGCGGGCAGTTCGATCTGCTCGTAGGTCTCGGAATCCATGAACACCAGCATGCCGTCGGATTCGTACAGGAACTGCTGATCCTTCTGCTCAAGACGTACACGTTCTACCTTGTCCGCCGAGCGGAAGCGCTCGTTCAGCTTCGAGCCATTGCGCAGGTTGCGCAGTTCGACCTGCGCGAAAGCGCCGCCTTTACCGGGCTTTACATGGTCAACTTTAACTGCGGCCCACAGCCCGTCGTTATGCTCAAGCACATTGCCGGGGCGAATTTCGTTCCCATTTATCTTGGGCATTACATAATTCCTTCACAAACGGTTGATGCGTCAGTTCCCGTCCCTATATCTGGCAGGACAACACCTGACAAGACAACGAGACCTTGTGCTGCACTTGCAGCAAGCCATGCACATGACGCAACGCAACTATGCATTTTAGCTGTATCCGAATCACGTTGAATAGGTCATAAGGACCGTCACGCCGAAAATGCAAGAGCAAGAACAACAAGGAAGACGAGATGAGAGATTTCGTTGACGGCACTGCCTTTAACAATGAACAAGGCAATCGTGCACGCAAACTTTTCGCGGCCGTTGTGTTGGCTGCACTTGATGACGCTATCGCCGATGACAAGAAATACGGCAATGGTCCCGAACAGATCGCCCGCTGGGCACGCTCGCGCGATGGTCGCGAAGTGCTGTCTTGCGCGGGTATTGACCCGAATGAACGGGTTGTCAGCGGACTGATGGAGTTCGTTGGTCGTGGCGTGCGGACTTCGGTCGCGCTGTCGCGTGAAGAAAGCGAGCGCCGCAATGCCGCTCAGCAGGCAGAAGCCGCGTAAATCAAGCGACTTCTGAACGAAAAAGCGCGCCTCCGTACTCCGGGGCGCGTTTTTCTTTTGCCTGTCAAAAAAACAGCAGCCACTGGCGGGCCACCCAGATTTCGACCCCCAACAGGACGGCAAAGAACAGTTTTGCGGATACGGACAGACCCCTGTTCCACAGTAAGACATAGGCCCCCGCGCAAACCGCAATTGAAACCGGCGCGACCCAAAGAGCATGATGCGTGCTGTCCCAATAGCTGACCGGGCTGTGAAAGACCCAATCGCTCAGCGGCCAGAATTGCGGCCGCCCGTCCCCTGCGTGCAGCAGGAAATCCATCGCCAGATGCAAAAGGCCCGCGGACGCAGCCACCATCAGAACCCGCCACCTGCACCAAAGACCGACCCACAGTGCCAGCCCCCACAGGATGAATGAGTTGTCGATGGCAAAAACCGTCTGCCAGGCAGACGAAAAGTAAAGCTTATCGAACACCACCTGCTCGGGGATGCCCAAAACGAACAGCGATACGCTCGCCATCACGTACAGCGAAAGGTCTGGCAGCAACGACCCAAGCACAGCCGCCGCCAGAATTCGCCCTCGTGCAGGCCGCGCAAAAGCGGCGGCACCGATCAAAAGATGCGCGGGCGTGTTCATCCGCTCTTTCCCTTTGGGTTCAAATCAGGTCATTTGCGCGTCAACGTATAGGAGACGGCTATGGTTCGCGCCATCATGATTCAGGGCACCGGCAGCAATGTCGGAAAATCGGTTTTGGTCGCCGGGCTGGCGCGCGCCTATACGCGGCGGGGGCTGCGGGTCGCCCCGTTCAAGCCACAGAACATGTCCAACAATGCCGCCGTGACCGAAAACGGGGGCGAGATTGGCCGCGCGCAAGCCCTGCAGGCTCGCGCAGCCATGCGCCCCACCCATACCGACATGAACCCGATCCTGTTGAAGCCGGAAACTGACACCGGTGCGCAAATCATCGTTCAAGGCCAGCGCGCCGGCACGATGAAGGCGGGCGATTATCGCAAGGACAAGTCCAAACTGCTGGGTGCCGCGTTGGAGAGCTTTGACCGACTGTGCAGCGACGCCGATCTTGTGCTGATCGAAGGGGCCGGCAGTCCGGCCGAAACCAACCTGCGCAAGGGCGACATCGCCAATATGGGCTTTGCCTGCGCCGCTGATGTGCCGGTCGTTCTGGTCGGAGATATCCACCGCGGCGGCGTGATCGCTCAGATCGTGGGCACGCAGGCGGTGCTGGAGGCCGGTGATCTTAAGATGATCCGTGGCTTTGCGGTCAACCGGTTCAAGGGCGATGTCTCGCTGTTCGACGAGGGGCGCGATGACATTGCCGCGCGCACCGGCTGGCCTTGCCTGGGCGTTGTGCCCTGGTTCCACGACGCCTGGAAACTGCCGGCCGAAGACATGATGGACATCCGGTCCCACAGTGGTGGCTCCTGCAAGGTCGTGGTGCCGCAACTGGAGCGGATGGCCAATTTCGACGATCTCGATCCGCTGTCTGCCGAACCCGGTGTCACGGTCGAGATCATCCCCGCCGGACGCCCCCTGCCCGGCGATGCCGATCTTGTCCTGCTGCCCGGCAGCAAATCCACCATCGGCGATCTGACCTATTTCCGAGCACAGGGCTGGGATATCGACCTATACGCCCATGTCCGCCGGGGTGGACATGTGCTGGGTCTGTGCGGTGGCTATCAGATGCTGGGCAAAACCATCGCCGATCCCGATGGCGTGGATGGCCGCCCGGGCACGGTTGAGGGGTTGGGGCTGTTGGATGTGACCACCACCATGGCAGGTGAAAAACAGGTCACCCTGCGCACGGCGCGCACCGTTCCCGAAAACGAACCGGTCACCGGCTATGAGATTCACATGGGTCGGACCGAAGGCCCGGATTGCGATCGCGCCTGGCTTGAGATTGAAAACCGCCCCGAAGGTGCCGCCAACCAAACCGGTCGCATACGGGGCAGCTATCTGCACGGTATTTTCTCGTCCGATACGTTCCGCGCCCGCTATCTGGAGCAGCTGGGCGCGACTTCGGACCTGGCATATGAAGATGGGGTTGAGGAAACGTTGGACGCGCTGGCGGACCACCTGGAACGGCACATGGATCTGGACCGCCTGCTGGATCTGGCCCAGCCGCCGAAACGGCACTGAGGCCTAGTCCAGTTCACGCTCAGCCAGAGCCCGGTAAATCTCGCGCCGCACCATCTTGCGAACATTGCGGGTGATGCGCTGACCCAGAACGCCCTGCAGTTCTTCGCGAACCACCTGAGCGATCAGGTCACGCAGCGCATCCTCGCTCATTGCCAAAGTAGCGTTCTCAACGTCCGGTTTAGTAGGCTGAGTCGGCGCGGCAGAGGACGATCCGGGATCTCGAATGAAAGTCGCTTTGACCTCAGGCTCAGGCTGTTCTGGCGCAATTTCCGTTACGCTGGAACTTTGCGAGACAATAAACTCGTCTTCAGCATGCCACTCCAAAATCTTGTTCGGCGTGCCGGAATAGGCGTCATCGCTGTCTCCGTCCGGCTCCCACTGGTCCTCGGTGTGGGCAATCGCCGCCTCCAGTGCTTCGATCTTGGCGCTCAGGCTGTCCGCAAGGCCGTCCTCGTCCCCGGTCTCTGCCTTTGCTTGCTGTTCGACTGCAGGTTCCGCGTGATTGACAATATCGCAAGCCCGCAGAAGCATCGGCTTGACGGAATCCTCGGCCTTATAGGCCGTTTCCTTCTTTTCAGGCTGAGACTGCTTTGGCACCGCCGGTTCGTTGACCCGCAACGCGTCGGTCAGAACCAGCCTGCTGGGCTTCCGTGCGATGGTCGGAGTTATCACTCCCGATGCTTTTCGGTCATCTTCGCTGACCAGACGTTTAATCGAGGACAGGACGTCCTCGATTCCCGGTTTTGCGACTCTATCCGTCATTGTTCTCTACCGCTCTATCCTCAGGATCGAGTGTAGCTAAACAAACCGGACCTCACAACAGGCAGTATTGGCCCTTAGTCGCGACGCAATGCTTTGAGGACGCGATCCAGATCCTTGCTTTGCCTGCTGATCTGTGCCGGAGCCTTCTTCACCAGGTTGTAGTAAAGGGTCGGATCATAGATCTGAACGGCCAAACCCAGACGCTCTGCTGTCAGCAGACCTTGCGCCTGCAGCAACTGATACGCCGCACGGGACCGTTCGGTGCGCGATGCAACCTCGGCCAATTGCGCGTCCAGTAGGTCCTGCTGGGCGTTCAACACGTCCAGAGTTGTCCGTGCGCCCAGCGTCGCCTCTTCCCGGATACCGTCAAACGCAACCTGCGAGGCGCGGACCCGTTCGGTCGATGCCCTCAGGCTGGCCGTCGCGGCCTGGAATGCAGCATAGGCGTCGGCAACACCTTGAGTGATGTCCTTCTGCACATTCAGCAGGTTAGCACGCGACGCGTCCCGCGTTGCCATTGCCCGGCGTACAGTGGCCGCCAAACGACCACCCGCATAAATCGGCTGTTCGAAGCGCAGTGCGATGGTTGCATCTTCGAGGCTGTCATCGTTGTCATAGCTCTCGCGAATACCTGCATCAGCGTTCAACCTGACATTCGGACCCAAATTGGCACGCTGCTGCTGCACGAACAGATCAAGCGCACGCACCTGATGCTGCGCTGCCTGAATCGCCGGGTGGTTGCGCTGCGCGAGGCTGACGGCCTCGGCTTCGGACCGCGGCAGATTCGGCAGGCTTGGCTGCCCGGCTGTGCGCCCGGGATCTTTGCCGACGGCGTTGACATATTCAGCCTGCGCAATGCTCAGGTTACCACGCGCAACCGCGAGGTCCGCTTGCGAGCTTGCCAGCTGCGCCTCGGACAATGCGACGTCCGTCCGGGTCACCTCACCCACATCGAAACGGTCCTGCGAGGCCCGCAGTTCCTCGGCCGACACATCGACGTTGTTCAGGCGAATCTGCACGGTCTCTTCCTGCAGAAGCACACCCAGATAGGCGTTCAGGCCGCGGAATAGGACCTGCTGTTCGACATCCAGCAGGGTCTGCCGTGTCGCCAGAACCGTTTCCTGCGCCGATTGCTTGCCCAAGACCGAGAAGCCACCGTCATAAATCAGCTGGCTCAGCGTGAGCCCGGTAAAAAAGTTGGATGGTTCATTCCTGACTACGCCAACATCCGTTGAGGACCGCGTGTAGTCCTGGCTGACTTCGACCGCCCAGTTAATGATTGGGCGAAGCGCCGAAAGCGCGATTGCGACATCTTCATCAGCCGCACGCAGCAACGCGCGGTTCTGTTCCAGCAAGCCGCTGGTGTTATAAGCCCCGATAAACGCGTCGGTCAGGTTGTCCGCCCAAACCGCACGTCCCGGCAAGGCACTCAGCGCGATTCCCGCGGAAAGTGCCAATGCCTTTACAAAATTCCGCCCCGACCGTGAACGCATAACGAAATCCTTCTCAAATCAAAATTACGCTGCCCTGAGCGCAGTTTGCGCGTTTGTTTTCAACTAATCAAGGCAACAGAATAATATGAGAAGGAATTATAGCGAAAATGCACACTCCGCGCAAAAAGCCTGTAAAACCGGTGCGTTGGCGTTGAAAGCATGACGCCAGGTCACCCGCCCACTGGATTTGTGCCCAATCCGGACGGTGCCAAGCTCTCCTTCCACAAACAGGCAGGCAATGCGGCCGTGGTCCTTGAGCTGTGCGATCAGCGCCTCGGGTACCTGCTCGACCCCGCCCTGAACCATGATGACGTCATAGGGTCCATGCTCGGTCGCGCCCTGCTCCAGCGGACCGATATGCACGATCGCGTTGTCGGCCTCTGCCTCCATCAGGATCGTCTGCGCTTCGGCGGCGAGGGCTTCGTCCTCTTCCACGGCCACCACCAGCTGCGCCATACGTGCTGCGACAGCAGTGGAATACCCCATCGCGGGGGCGATATCCAAAACAACTTCGTCATTCGAGATGTTCAACACGTCCAGCATCTTGGCCAGGGTCCGGGGCTCCAACAGACAGCGCCCGTTACCCAGATCGATCACGCCCTCGGCATAGGCTGCCTCGCGCTGGGAATCCGGCACAAAGTTCTCTCTCTGGACGGTCAACATGGCATCAATGATAGGGAATTTCGTGACATCCGAGGGTCGGACCTGCGTATCAACCATCGTGCGGCGCCGGGTTGCGAAATCTGTCATTGGATCGCTCATGTTAGTCCCAAGTATGTCCGGCTTGTGCCATATCCTGACGAAACCAGCAACGGCTGTCGCATTGAAAGTTTAGCTGAATCGCAGGAACTTGGTGTCGCACCGCGCCAAGTCCCAGCCCACGGGAACGGATTTTTCCAATCAACCCACTGGACGCCCCTGACGAAAGGTGTTAAAACGCCGCCCACACCACAGCAAGTATTTGATTTTGCTTGAAAAGGCGAGTTGGCGGAGTGGTGACGCAGCGGATTGCAAATCCGTGTACACCGGTTCGATTCCGGTACTCGCCTCCATCTACTTTCAACAACTTAAATCACTTTGGCGCCACCCGGGGTGTTCTGGTTTACAGTTCAGTTTACACAAACTCCCTCAAATGCCAGCTTGATCGAAGAACCTGAACTGGTTTCAGGCAATCAATTGGTGTTCATTTTTTTGGTTCAATACTGGGGGAGCGTGGTGCCGGATTATTCTTCTGAAGACTTGCTTGGAATTGGCTTTGTTGAAGACGGAGAATGGACCACCGTAGAGGATGAGCTTTCCTACCAACTTTTCCCCGATGACGAACGTGTCGCGCGAGCATTGATGAGAGAACCAAATGCTCTGTATGCATTCCTGCAGGGCGAAAACATTCTCTATATTGGCAAGATAACCCGAAGCCTTCACAAACGATTTCAAGGCTATAATCGTCCTGGAAAGAGCCAACTCACCAATATCAGGTGTAACCAAAAAATAAGAGAGCTTCTTGCCAGGGGGCTTTCAGTTCGAATTCTTGGGTTTGTCTCTGTCACCCATTTTCGCTACGGCGATTTTGAAATCAATCTTGCGGCAGGACTGGAAGATTTTCTCATCAGGGCAATCAATCCACCGTGGAATGGTGGCGACCGGGGCGGCGCAATTTCCGAGACTGAGGAACGCGAAGCCGCGGAAGAGCATCCTCCTGCGGCAGCACAAACTCACACGAGAAACACAAAAGGCCGCGGCCGGTTTCCCTTCACGTTGGCAAAAACCTATTTCACGAAGGGAATTGTCAATGTCGGCATTGAGGCGAGCGAACACCTCGGTGATGACGGTGAACCCATCTTGGTGAAATTCAGCGACGCCTGGAGGGACGTGGGATCACGCATCAATCGGACCGCCAACAAGTCTGGTGGCGTCCGAATTGTTGGAAACAACCGGGCAATTGCGCAATGGTTTCAACGCCATTTCAATGAAGGGGACACGATTTCATTCGATGTAATTGATGCCAACACCCTTCTTTTTCACGAGAGATCAGACATTTAGCCTACAGGAAAACGTGATCAGCCGACAAAGAAGGTGACATGTGTGTGTCAGCATTCAGGCCTTGAGTAAACAAATGGGCAAAAACACAGCGATTCTGGAAAAGCCCAGGGAAAGCACCGGCGGCAAAAAACGACGACTTAATCAACGAAGACACACTAATGCGGAAACTCAATGAATAACCCACCAAACCAACTAGTAGACAACCTTTTGGGGTATTTTCGGGGGCAAGGCCACTTTGAAGGGCTCGGGATTGACAAGCTTTCAGATAACTATGTTTGGCCAAAAAGGGGAAGTTTCCCATCGTACTCACATCTAGCTGATGTGACTGAGGGAGACGGCGACAACTACGCAAAAAATATCACGCTCAAAGAACAATCCCCCCGTATTTGGATTGAAGGCAGCAAGCTTGAAATCTCTAAATGGGTCGTTTCTGATTGGGGTGGGATAAAAGGCAACAAGCCCGCGACCATTGCCAACTACGTTGAGGCGATATGTGAGGGGCGTTACCCGAGCGAGATAAAAGGCGTTGCCAGTTACTCCAAGATTTTGAGTTTTATGGACCCTAGTGAATTTGCGATTTACGATGCTAGAGTTGCTATAAGCCTAAACGCTATTCAGCTTTTACAACGTGAGAAACACGGCACTGCGTTCACTTACCTGCCAGGGCGAAACACAAAGCTGCAAATATTCAGGAAGTTGCCGCCTACCCAGCGTAGCGCATTGTTGCAAACTGGTTGGTCACCCCTTGCGTCGAACGATTGCTACGCTTTCTACCTTAGTACCCTAAAGCGAGTGAGATCTGAACTAGGATCCGCGCAGTTGTACAAACTAGAAATGTCGCTTTTTGCAGACGCCGAGGAGCTTGCAGGGCGATACATTGAAGCGTCCCAATCTGAACGCGCTTCGCTGTCGTGAGCCAGTTCGAATGCTTCAAGCGACTACACCAACGTTTGCCTTTCGCAGTGATTGAGAACAAGAAGGGCAGCGCACAGCGCCGCCCTACAGTAGCATTGAGATGCTAGCCTGGCTCCTGCGGCTCAAGCACGACCAATTGATCGCTTGCCCACCAAAATGCGCCAAAGGCACCCAGCGTTGAAGAAGAAACCTTTTTTCTTAAACACGGGATTTTAGTTGTAAGCGATACCATGTTTATTCGTCGTGAAACTTCTTGATCAGCCCTTTAATTCCGGTGTTGTCGTCCCATAACCAACTGGAACAAGGACCATATTGCTGCGTGTCTGTGCGTGCGTCATAGGCGTGTGCTACCGCCCAGTACAAATAATCCGCACCGTGCACCCAATCTTCATCCTCAAACGCGTACATGAACCCCTGCGCTAAAGTCTGTCCATGTTCATCGGACGGTGTTTTTGCCTGCAGCGGACCCTTTGTGTAAGCCCAGCCACTGCGCCCTTTGTTTTCGTAATCGCACGTGCCCCGGAAAATCCAGTTTGCCGATCCGCGCCAAGTTGGAAAAATCGTCTCAGACAAGATGATTGGCACGTTCAATTGCTCTTGCAGCCTGCGGCCTTCGCCAATCATGTTCCGTCCATTTTTGGACTTAGCTTTGTGAAACGCAATCGCGACCTCTTCAGCTGTGTAGTCTTCCCTGCCCCCCATCATCCTGGACGGGAAAAAGTTGAGACCGACTATGTCCACGTTCCGCATGACGTTGCTCTTGGACATGCCCCTCAAGTTGCTATCGTTATTGTAGTTGGTGGCGTAGATAATCTGCCCATCGAAGACTTCTCGGACGCTGGCTATAATTTCAGGCCACCGGCGGTCCTCCTCAATTTTTGAGTTCAGGTTGTTTAACTCGGTGCCGATTGTCAGGTATGCGACACCGTTTTCTTGCGCGTAGCGAGCAACCGCTAGGATCGTTGGAACGTAGCCCGACCATGTCTTCCCGTCTCCGTCAAAAAATATGTCCAACGGAACCGTGCCGTAACCGGACGCATCGGCATTGCCAAAGCGCCTTCCCAATTCATGAAACATCGGCTTTAGGTTAACTGCCAGTCCGGCGGCAATTGCTTCGTCAATAGCAAGGCTCGTTGCATCGCGCCTGGTCGAAACAAAGCCTTCCTCCTTCAGAATTTGCTTGTTCGCAATTGAGCATCCAATGCGACGCCCCAATGGATAGCTTTCAGGCGCGGAAAGGTCAGCCTTGCCGACACAACGAAAGTCCAGGGTAACTACGTTGAATCCATAAGCCGGAATCTCGCGAATGGTTTTTATGGCTTCGTAAACAGGTTGATCTGCAAACTCATAGCCGCCAAAGGCAATGCTTGTTGCACGATATTCCCAATCGACTGTCGGTCCGACGCTTAATCCACGTGACGTGAGTTCCTGCTCCAATAGTCTAAGCTCATCGCCGTCTAATTCGCCGTCATAGGTGTTTCCCGTTTCAGCTAGAAATGCCTCAAGCGCGCGTTTGGTTGCATCACCCCAAAGTCCATCAACGATACCAGCGTCAAATCCTAGTTTGTTCAAATGCCGTTGCGCTTGGGCGATGTCCTGTTGCGTGGCGCTTTGCGCGGCTGCCGAAATACCAATACAAATCGCTGCGCCTAGTACAGTTCTTCTAATCACTACCCGCCTCCAATTTCCAGTCTAGCACGCATATGTTTGGCTTTTGCCCGCTGCACTTAAATCCCAAACTGGGACTTGTTGAGTGTGTTAGTCAAGCCTAGTGTTTGTAAATCCAGACACAGCGGGGGCGCCCTAAGAAATGACAGGTATTGAGAGAATTGCGCGCCTCAAGCATCTGCTTTTGGGCATGGAGCGTGACCTTGGCATCGACAGTTTAAGTACCGTGGAGAGAAATATCGTTTACGCCGCCACATTGCTTTCCGAGACCTCACGCACAGTTGCGACTGAGGATATCAGACAACACGAATTGCTAAACGGGGTCTCGCGCAGCGCCTTCTTTCGAGCACTAAAGGACGTTGTTGACACAGGGTACTTACAACACACGGACGGACGAAAACGATCAGCGTACATCGTGTCAGACAAGTTGACCCAATAAGGCAGCATACGTGTTTAACGACGAAAAGCTTGCTGTGCAGTTTTTTGCGATATCAATCGCAAATCTGCTGGCTTTCGGCATTTCAATATACTTGCTGCTGCCACTTCAGGCTCAATACACACCCGAGTTGGCACCATATGCCAGCTTGCTTTTTCTACCTCACGGCGTACGCATTCTGTCAGCTTGGCTCATGGGCTGGAAAGCAATTCCACTTATCGCACCAACAGCATTGCTCACGCATTGGATGAACTTTGGGACCGAGGGCTTTACACTCACGGGGCTGGCTGGTGCATTCTCTGGTGTTGTTTGTGCCGCCGTTACATTCTGGGCGTTGGCTAAGATTGGAATGGATTTTCGTATAACTGCAAATCGCACCGCAAACTGGCGAGATGTGATGATAGCCGGAGGGGTGGCGTCAATAATCAACACCTTTGGGATGGGCTTTGCATTCAGCCACAACACAGACACGCTAGTAGGCTATTTTATTGGCGACGCAACCGGTTTGTTTGCGTGTATGTTTGTCCTCATGCTGGTTTTCAAAGTCGCGCGCGAAATCAACGAGAAAACCAATTAAGCCAGTTATATGCGGAAAAGATTTTCCGTGCACGAAACGGCACACAGAGAAACCTACCCCCGCACATAACGGTGAATTTCAGCGCTTATTTTTTGATGCCTATCTCTTGCAGGTCCGTGTACCTCGGCCTGATTCCGGTATTCGCCTCCACTCCTCTATGCCGACAACTGGCTGCAATGCGCCACTAGGCGTGTCATTCTGCTCGTCGGCCTTGCGGGATGACTTCGTAGCCCGGCTCTTCCGGTTCGTCGTCCAGCATCTCGGGCGGGAAGCCGGGGGCGGTGATGTCCAGGCCAGTGGCCTCTTCCAACCGCTTGATAATGTTCGGGGACAGCTCACGCTCGCCGAAACGAGCGATGCCGTCATTAAATATCTTGATCATCACCGGGTTGATTTCCAGCGGCACTCCGACACGGTCGGCGACGTCCTGAAACAGTCCGATGTCCTTTTTAACAAGGTCCATCGTGAATGAGATATCGCGCGAGCCGTTCAGGATGACCTGGCTTTCGGTTTCATGCACGAAGGACGTGCCGGATGAAATCTTGATCGCCTCATAGGTGGTATTGAGGTCCATGCCGGCGGCTTTGGCGGTCACCAACGCCTCGGCGCAGGTGATCAGGTTGGCGGTGGCCAGATAGTTCGTCAGCACCTTCAGGACCGAGGCCGTGCCCAGTTCTCCGGTATGCAGCACACGGCGGCCCATCGTGGTCAGAAATGGCAAAATCTGCTCGAAGGTTGCACGGTCGCAGCCGGCAAAGATCGAAATATTGCCTGTCGCCGCCCGGTGGCACCCGCCGGATACGGGGCAATCGACGGCAGCGCCGCCCCGTTCCATCACCATCGCACCCAGACGTTTGACCTCGGCCTCGTCGGTGGTCGACATCTCCATCCAGATTTTGCCCGGACCGACCTCGGGCAGCATCTGCTGCATCACGGCATCCGAGGCGGCGGGGGACGGCAGACAAGTGATGACCGCATCGCAATCCCGCATCATCTGCGCCGGGTTTTCGGCTGCTTTGGCGCCTTGGGCTACGAATTCGGCCACCAGATCGGGGTTGAGGTCATGAACGGTCAGGTTAATTCCGTTGCGCAGCAGCGAGCCGGACAGCTTGCCACCGACATTTCCCAATCCGATAAATCCGACTTTCATTTTACCCTCCCGAAGGTCGCTGTTTGCGCCGAGTAAACCTGTTGCCTGCCGGAAACAAAAATGAATAATAAAGCTAGTTATGGGCAAAATTTTTTGGTGATAGATGGATCGCCTTCCAAACCCTGCATGGCTACGCAGCTTTGAATCCGCCGCGCGCCATCTGAATTTCACCACAACCGCGCAAGAGCTTGGCCTGACGCAGACAGCGGTTTCGCTGCATATTCGGTCCCTCGAGGCCGAATTGGGGCAAAAGCTGTTCACTCGAAATGCACGGCGACTGGAGTTGACTGAGCTGGGGCAGTCCTATTCGCTGACGGTGCGGCGAGCGTTGTCAGATATCGCGCTGTCGACCAACAGCCTGTTTGGCCCGGCGTCACGTCAGACCCTGACGATCCGGGCTGCGATTTCGACGGCGACCTACTGGGTGGCCGCTGAACTGCCAGACTTCTCTGCCCGGCATCCGGATATCCCTGTTCGTCTGGTCTCGCACATCTGGAACGACAGCGGGACGCCTGGAGATGTGGATGTGGAACTCCGGTTGGGTTATGGCGACTGGCCGGGGGTGCGGTCCGAAAAACTCACCGATGAAAGGTTGGTTCCGGTCTGCCGGGCCGGGGACGGCTCGCCAATACTGAACAACGGGCCGCTGATTCACATCCTCGGGTACGAGGACAACTGGGCGCGGTACTTTCAGGCCAACGGTACTGCGCCCCCCGACCAGCCACCCCGATTTTCGGTGGATACGACAGTGGCGGCGCTGCAACTCGTGATGGCCGGTGCGGGATATGCAACGATCCTGGAGCGGTTCGCAAAAAACGCAATTCGGCAGGGCGCTCCGATTGCGATTGCAGGTCCGGCGATTCCCTTTGCCCAATCCCATTACCTGGTCAGCGCCCAAAGGGCTGCGCAGCCAACGGCGGCAGCGGGATTGTTTTGCGCCTGGTTGCGGGATCGGCTGGCAACCGATGCCGCTGATTGACATAGGCTGGTCGCTTTTCCGTCCTTGGGGGTTTCCATCCATGTCTCACGCTTGACAACCCCCCTGCCCGTGCCGCATGTCGCTTGCGTTGGTGTCCATCCCCGGATGGATGAAAAGGGAATGCGTCAGCGGTTATCCGTCAAACGCAGCCGCCCCCGCGACCGTGACCGGAGAGGGTGCCCAAAGCCACTGGCCCAAAAGGCCGGGAAGGCGGGACATCCGACAGAGGCCCGCCTCTGACATCCGCAAGCCGGGAGACCTGCCAGCACCCGAAGATGAAACCGGGCGGGGTGTTCCGGTGTCGGGTCCATGTCGCAACACGTGGCCCGCATGAAACCCCGTCCCCCGCAATGAGGATTTGGGGGGATGAGAGACATGACCGTGACCGCACCAGTCGAGCTGCTGGTCTGTACCACGTGCCGCCGCGGCCTGCCCGTCGAGGACGACGCGCAACGGCCCGGCACCTTGCTTCACAAAGCATTGGAACAGGCGGATCTGCCCGAGGGCATCACATTGAAAGCCGTGGAATGCCTGTCGAACTGTGACGAAGGCTGTTCCATCGTGCTGCGCGGTGGGCCGGGTCGTTGGACCTTTGTCTACGAACACCTCAACGAAAACGACCATGTCGAAACCATTGTCGAAGGTGCCACCAAGTACCTCGCGACTGAGGACGGCTTGGTCAAATGGCGCGAGCGCCCCGAACATTTCCGCAAAAACTGTGCGGCCCGTATTCCCCCGATTGGAGCCCTGAAATGAGCAACCTCGAGAAACTCCCCGTCACTGTGATCACCGGCTTTCTGGGTTCGGGCAAGACCACTCTGGTCAAGCACCTGATGCAGAACCCGCAGGGCAAGCGTCTGGCCGTGGTAGTCAACGAGTTTGGCGATGTGGGCGTCGATGGCGGCATCCTGAAATCCTGCGCCATACCGGATTGCCCGGCCGAGAACATCATGGAGCTGGCGAACGGCTGCATCTGCTGCACCGTGGCCGATGATTTCATTCCGACCATCGAGGCACTGATGGCGCTGGAACCGCGCCCGGATCACATCCTGATCGAAACATCCGGCCTCGCCCTGCCCAAGCCGCTGCTGAAAGCATTCGACTGGCCGGATATCCGGTCGAAGATCACCGTGGATGGCGTGATCGCTCTGGCCGATGCCGAGGCCGTCGCCGCAGGTCGCTTCGCCCCGAATGTCGAGGCCGTGGACGCCCAGCGCCTGGCCGATGACTCGATCGACCACGAAACACCCCTGTCCGAGGTGTTCGAAGACCAGATCTCCTGCGCCGACATCATCCTGCTGACCAAGCCCGATCTGGCTGGTCCCGAAGGTGTGGCCAAAGCCAAGGAAATCATCGCCGCCGAGGCCCCGCGCCCCCTGCCCGTGGTCGAGGTTGCTGAAGGCGCCGTGGACGTGCGGGTCGTTCTGGGTCTGGAAGCCGCAGCCGAGGATGACATGGACGCTCGTCCCTCGCATCACGACGGCCACCACGATCACGAGCATGACGATTTCGAAAGCATCATCGTCGAGCTGCCGGAACAGACCGATCCCGCCGATCTGGTCGCCAAGATCGAACGTCTGGCCAATGAGCTGAACATCCTGCGCGTCAAAGGCTATGCCGCAGTTCAGGGAAAACCGATGCGTTTGTTGGTGCAAGCTGTTGGCGCCCGTGTCCGTCACCAATACGACCGTCCGTGGGAACCGGGTGAAGAACGCCGCTCGCGTTTGGTGGTCATCGCCGAGCATGACGACATCAAAGAAGCCGCGATCCACGACATCCTCGTGGGTGTGACCGAGGCCGCCGAGTAAGCCATGCACGTCGTCTTCCGCGAAAGCCACGGGTTAGAAGAAACCGAAACCCCGACCGATCTGGGCCAGAGCCCGGCGGATCTCGTGGTGCTGTCGTTCTCCGACAGCGACCTTGGCGCTTTCGCGGCGGGCTGGCATCGCGGTGGCGGCCCCGAAGGGCGGATGCCGACGATGCGGCTGGCCAATCTGACAGCGCTGAAACATCCTCTGTCCGTCGACACCTATGTCGAGCAGACGCTGGAGGGCGCCAAAGGCATCCTGATCCGCCTGATCGGTGGCGTGCCTTACTGGTCCTATGGGTTGCAGCAAGTTCTGTCGCTGGCGCAGGCTAAGGGCATTGCGCTGGCCGTTCTGCCCGCGGATGGGCGCGAGGACACGCGGCTGGATGACTATTCCACCCTGCCCGTCTCGACCCTGCGGCGACTGGCGCATCTGTGCGACACCGGCGGAGAGGTTGCCGCACAAGCCGCGCTGGCGCAAATGGCGCTGGCAGCGGGTCTTTATGCTGGCCCGGTGATGGGCGCCAAGACCCTGCCTGACTGCGGTGCATGGTGCCCAGACCGCGGCGTGATCCCGGTGGACACGGCATTCTCGGGCGACGCGAAGCGCATCCTCGTGACCTTCTATCGCGCCTATCTGACCTCGGCAGATACCGCTCCGGTCGCCGCCCTGATCCGCAGCTTGCGGAATCGTGGGATTGAGGCTGTCGGCATGTTCGCTCCCTCTCTCAAAGCGCCCGCATCCGCCGAATGGCTGCGCGAACAAGTCGTGGCGCTTGCTCCATCGGCGATTATCAACGCCACCTCATTCTCGGGCAAAGGCGCGTCAGGCACCTCGCCGCTGGACGCGGCGGATGTGCCGGTGTTTCAGGTCGCCCTCGCCACATCCCGCCGCAAAGCATGGGTCGAAGCGGAACGTGGTCTTTCACCCGCCGACCTCGCCATGCATGTGGTGCTGCCCGAGGTGGACGGGCGCATTTCGGCAGGCATCGCATCCTTCAAAGAACCCGGCAAGCGCGACCCGCATCTGGAATATTCCCGCTTTGCCCATCGAGCCGAACCCGAACGGATCGAAGCCATCATCGACCGCGTCACCGGCTGGCTGAGCCTGAACGACAAACCCAAGCCGGATCAGGTTCCCGCACTGGTTCTGTCCACCTACCCCGGCAAGGACTGGCAGATGGCCCATGCGGTGGGCCTCGACGCTTTGGCCTCGGCCGAGGCGATGCTGTCGGACCTGCAAGGCGAAGGCTATGACACTACGCCGGCAGAACCGATTGCTGAATCCCTGCTGAACGCGCGCCTTTCGTGGTCGCTGCAGGATTATCAGACCGCGTTGGCGGATTTGCCGGAGCAACTGCGCGCGGACCTGCACACGGTCTGGGGCAACCCCGAGGACGACTCAACCTTTTCGGATGGTGCATTCCACTTCACCGCGCTGCGCCGTGGCAAGACCCTGATCGCCCTGCAGCCCGAGCGCGGAACGCCCGAGCTGCGTGATGACGACTATCACGACCTGTCGCGCACCCCACGTCATAGCTATGTCGCCTTCTATCTGTGGCTCCGCAAAGGCTTGGGCGCGGATGCCCTGATCCATATCGGTGCACATGGCACGCTGGAATGGCTGCCCGGCAAGTCCGTCGCCCTGTCTGCCGATTGCTGGCCCGAGGCGTTGATCCGCGATCTGCCGGTGATCTACCCCTTCATCGTCAACGACCCCGGCGAGGCCGCGCAGGCAAAGCGCCGGATCGGAGCCGTCACGCTGGGCCATATCCCGCCCGCGCTGAAGGAAAGCGGCACGCCGGATCGGATGGTGCGGTTGGAATCGCTGCTGGATGAGTTCTCGAACGCCGATGGGCTGGACCCCAAACGCCGCGACCGGCTGCAGGAAGACATCCGCGACGAGGCGCAAGCTATCGGGCTGGAAAGCGACCTTGGCCTCGATCAGGCCACCTGCACCGCCGAGGCGATCACCCGCATCGACCGTTTTGTCTGTGACATCAAGGAAAGCCAGTTTGGCGACGGATTGCATGTCTATGGTCGCGTACCCGAGGTAACGGGCAATTTTTACCTCGCGCCCTCGGCCCATGCCGAACGCAACGCCCTGATCGACGCGCTGGCCGGTAAACGGATCGAGGCCGGGCCGTCCGGCTCGCCCTATCGTGGGCGCTCGGATGTGCTGCCGACCGGGCGAAATCTCTACACCACCGACCCGCGTTCCGTGCCAACGCGTGCGGCCTATACCCAAGGCGTCAAGCTGGCCGAGGAACTGGTGCGCCGCCACCTGCAGGAAGAAGGCGATTACCCCAAAGGCCTGATCGTCGATCTGTGGGGCTCGGCCACCATGCGGACCGCTGGCGAGGAATTCGCCATGGCGCTGCACCTGCTGGGCGTGAAACCTGTTTGGGACAAAGGGTCCGAGCGGGTCTCGGGCATCGAGGTGCTGCCCATTACCGACCTCAGCCGCCCACGCCTGGATGTGACACTGCGCGTCTCGGGCCTGTTCCGCGACGTATTCCCGACGCTTTCAGCGCTGTTCGGTCAGGCGGTCCGGGCGCTGGCCGACCGCGATGAGGCCCCCGACTGGAACCCCTATGCCGGTCAGGCCCCCGCAGCCCGCGTCTATGGCCCCGCCCCCGGCAGTTATGGCCTGAACATGACCCACTTGTCCGAGACCTACACGGACGAGGCTCGCACCCAAGCCGGTGAGGCGTGGCTTGAGGCCAGTTCTTTTGCGTTGGAAGGCGAGCACATCGCGCAAGACAAGGACGGCATCACCCAGCGTGTCGCAAGTGCCGACAGTTTCGTGCACTTGCAGGACCTGACCGAGACCGACCTGCTGTTGGCCAATGACTATGCCACGCATGAGGCCGGATTTGCCGCCGCCAAGAAGATCACCGGTGGCAACGCGCAGCTGTATCATCTGGACAATACCAACCCGGAGAACCCGCGCGCCCGCACTCTGCCCGAAGAGATCAGCCGCGTCGTTCACGCCCGTGCGGCCAATCCCGGCTGGATCGCGGGTATGCAACGTCACGGATTCCGTGGCGCGGCCGAGATCGCGGCCACGCTGGATCACATGGCCTCATTCGCGCATCTGTCCGGCACCGTCGCACCACATCTGTTCGACCTCTACCACGATGCCACGCTGGGCAATGAGGAGGTCGATGCCTTCCTGCAAGAGGCCAACCCGCAGGCGCATCAGGCCATGCAGGACCGGTTCCGCGCGCTGTTGGAAGCCGGGCTTTGGAATACGCGCCGCAACTCGATCCGCGCCGATCTGGAGGGTCTGAGATGAGCGCCCCCGTTGTCCAGGGATGGTGCCCCGGCGCACATCGCCCGATGATGTCGGGAGACGGATTGGTTGTACGGGTACGGCCACGGTTGGCCCGGCTGAGCGCGGAGCAAGCGCTCGGTCTTTGTGAGCTAGCTGAACGGTTCGGCAACGGTACAATCGACCTGACCAACCGCGCCAACCTGCAATTGCGGGGGGTGAAAGAGGCCGACCATCAACCCCTGCTGGCGGAACTCGCGGCACTGGACCTGTTGGATGCCGAACCCGGCATCGAAGTGCGGCGCAATGTCCTTGTTTCGCCCCTGTACGAAACAGGCGATCTGACCGCGCGATTGGCACAAGAGCTTATCAATCGGCTGGGTGACCTGCCCGCCCTGCCAGCCAAATTCGGCTTTGCCATAGATACTGGTCCCGAACGTTTGCTGGCTGGTGACTCGGCAGATATCCGGCTTGAGACCGATGCCGCGGGTCTGATCCTGCGCGCCGACGGATGTGAAACAGGATGCCGCGTGTCGGAAGAGGACGCCATCGACCGGGTGATCGCTCTGGCCGAGTGGTTCGCTGAACACTTCACACCCGAAACACGCCGCATGGCGCGGGTGGTTGCGGCGCAGGGCTTGCCGCAGAACTGGCTGGGCAGCGCCCCGGGTCCCATCGGCACGCCATTGCAACCCGGCGCCTGTGATCTGGGAACATTGTACGGCGCGGCCTTCGGCCAACTGCCTGCGCAGCGTCTGCACGCCCTGATCAAGGACTCGGGTGCCGCCGCCCTGCGCGTGACCCCGTGGCGGCTGATCCTGTTGGAAGGCGGGACAGCGATTCCCGCTTCGGCCTTTGTCACAGATGGCACCGACCCGCTGATGACCACCGACGCCTGCCCCGGCGCGCCGTTCTGCCCTCAGGCGCAAGCGGAAACCCGTAACATTGCCCGCGCATTGGCGCCGCGTGTCGCTGGCAGCCTGCACGTTTCCGGCTGCGCCAAGGGCTGCGCCCGGATGGGCTTGGCGGATGTCACTTTAGTCGGCCGTAACGGACGATTTGATCTTGTCAAACAAGGCCGCGCGGGGGATGAGCCCTGCCAGCACGGCCTGACCGAAGAAACACTCATGACCATGGACTTCACCTGATGCCCTATGAATACGAAACCGACGGCGCGGCGATCTATAAGGAGAGCTTTGCCACCATCCGGTCCGAGGCCGATCTGGCCCGGTTCGACGCCGACGAAGAGCAGGTCGCCGTCCGCATGATCCACGCCGCCGGGATGGTCGGGCTGGAAGAGTTCGTGCATTTCTCGCCGGGTTTCGTGGCAACCGCCCGCACTGCGCTGGAAAACGGCGCGCCGATCCTGTGCGACGCGCGCATGGTCAGCGAAGGCGTGACCCGCTTTCGCCTGCCTTCCGACAACGAGGTGATCTGCACCCTGCATGACGAACGCGTGCGCCCTCTGGCAGCCGAGATGAGCAACACCCGTTCCGCCGCCGCGCTGGAACTGTGGCGCCCGCATCTGGAAGGCGCGCTGGTCGCCATCGGCAACGCACCCACTGCCCTGTTCCACCTGTTGAACATGCTGGAAGATCCTGATTGCCCGCGCCCCGCCGCCATCATCGGCTGCCCGGTGGGCTTTGTCGGTGCGGTCGAATCCAAAGACGCCCTGTGGGAGGCGCAACCGGTGCCGTCCTGCATCGTCAAAGGCCGTCTGGGTGGCAGCGCCATCACCGTGGCCGCCGTCAACGCCATCGCGAGCCGCGCCGAATGAGCGCGGGCAAGATATACGGCGTGGGCCTCGGCCCCGGTGACCCGGACCTGATGAGCGTCCGCGCCGACCGCCTGTTGCGCAATGCGCGTCATGTGGCGTTCTTTCGCAAGCCCGGTCGCAGTGGTCAGGCGCGCAAAATCGTCAACGGCATGATCCCCGGTGACGCGGTTGAGTTCCCGATGGAATACCCCGTCACCACAGAAATCCCGGTGACCGATCCGCGCTATAATGAGCTACTGTCGGCATTTTACAAGGACTGCGCCGCGCATCTGAAAACCTTGTCTGATCAGGGTGAAGACGTTGTGGTTCTGTGTGAAGGCGACCCGTTCTTCTACGGCTCTTTCATGCATCTTTACAGCCGTTTGCGCGACGAAACTGATGTTGAGGTTGTACCCGCCATCACCGGCATGTCCGGCGCTTGGACAGCAACCGGTGACCCGATCACATGGGGCGACGATGTGCTGACCGTGTTGGTCGGCACTCTGCCCGAGGAAACGTTGGCCGAGCGCATGGCGCAGACCGACGCTCTGGTCGTGATGAAGATCGGACGCAATATCGACAAGGTCAAACGGGCGCTGAAAACGGCCGGTCTGTATGATCGCGCGTGGATCGTGGAATTCGCGCAAATGCCGAACCAGACCGTGACGAAACTGTCCGAGGCCTGTGAGAAGGTTACCCCCTACTTCTCGATCATCATCGTGCATGGTCAAGGTCGGCGGCCATGAGCGGCTGGGTCAAGATCGCGGGCCTCGGGCCCGGCAACGAGGATTTGGTGACGCCCGAGGTATCCGCTGCGCTGGCTGAGGCCACGGATATCGTTGGCTATATCCCCTATGTCGCACGCGTGGCAGAACGCCCTGGCCTGACGCTGCACGCCAGTGACAATCGGGTCGAGATCGACCGCTCGCAACACGCGTTGCAGATGGCAGCCGAAGGTAAGCGCGTGGTCGTAGTGTCCTCGGGTGATCCCGGCGTATTTGCGATGGCCGCTGCGGTGTTCGAAGCGTTGGAAAAAGGTCCTGCCGAGTGGCGTGACATTCCCATCGACGTCCTGCCCGGCATCACTGCGATGCTGGCCGCATCCGCCCGTGCGGGTGCGCCACTGGGGCATGACTTCTGCGCCATCAACCTCAGCGATAACCTGAAGCCCTGGTCGTTGATCGAGAAACGCCTGCGCCTTGCCGCACAGGGGGATTTCGCGATGGCGTTCTACAACCCGCGCTCGAAATCCCGCCCGGAAGGCTTTGTGAAAACGCTGGAAATTCTGCGTGAGGAATGCGAGCCCGAGCGCCTGATCCTGTTCGCCCGCGCCGTATCCCGCGCCGATGAAGCGATCCGGATTTCAACGCTGGCCGAAGCCACGCCGGACATGGCCGACATGCAGACCGTGGTCATTGTGGGTTCATCCCTGACCCGCGTGATTGAAAGGGACAGCACCCCGATCGTCTACACCCCGAGGTTCACGCCCGAATGAGCCAGCCAGTCCAGAACCTGTGCGACACTCGACAACTCGGTCCGCTGCGGCAGATCCGGACGGTCGATCATCAGCACCGGCACGCCAAGCGCCCGTGCGGCGTCCAGCTTGGCGCGCGCGCCGGTGCCGCCCGCGTTCTTGGACACCACCAGCTCAATGCCGTGCTGCCGCATCAGCGCCTGGTCATCCGCAAAGGTGAACGGCCCGCGCGAGACAACGACATCGCAGTTCGGCAAAGGCAGCGCGCCCGGTTCATCGACAAGCCGCAGCAAATAGCGGTGTTGAGGTTGAGCGGCAAAGTCCTCAAGATGCATCCGACCAACAGCCAGAAAGACGCGCTGCGGCGCACCGGACATCGCGGCGACTGCACCGTCGATATCGGGGACGTGGTGCCATCGGTCGCCCTCTTGCGCCGTCCATGCCGGGCGGGTCAGCGCGGCCAATGTCACTCCGGCTTCGCGACACGCTGCGACGGCATTCCCGCTCATCTGCGCGGCAAAGGGGTGGGTGGCATCAACCACGTGGGTCACAGCTTGGTCGCGCAGGTAACGCGCCAAACCTTCGGCACCGCCAAACCCGCCGACGCGTACCGGCAAAGGTTGCGGGCGCGGGTTTTCAACGCGACCTGCATAGGAATAAGTGGCTGGAATGCCCTGTTCGGCCACGGCTTTGGCCAGCGCGTTGGCCTCGGTCGTGCCACCAAGGATCAGGAGGTGTGTCATGCGTGAAGCTCCGTGGCTGACCGTTCTGGGCTTGGGCGAAGATGGACTGGATGGCCTGCCGCCTGCAAGCCGTCAAGTGCTGGAACGCGCTGAAATCATCATGGGCCCGCCGCGCCACCTTTCGTTGGTGCCCGAGACCGGCGCACAACGCGTCGAATGGCCCGTCCCGTTCGCGGATGGCCTGCCGATCCTGACCAAATTTCGGGGGCGACCGACCGTAGTTCTGGCGTCCGGTGACCCGTTCTGGTTCGGCGCAGGCTCGGTCATCGCACGTAACTTCGAGGCCGGGGAATGGGCATCCCTGCCCGGTCAGTCGACCTTTTCTCTGGCCGCCGCTCGGCTGGGCTGGCCGCTGGAAAGCACGTTGACCTTTGGCCTGCATGCCGCGCCTTTGACCCGGCTGCGGCCACATCTGTCACCCGGCCTGCGTGCCATCCTGTTATTACGCAACGGCGCAGCGGTGGCGGAACTGGCGACTTATCTGACCGAGACCGGATTTGCAGACAGCGCCCTGCACGTGATGGAAGCCCTTGGCGGCCCCCGCGAACGCGCACGGACCGTGTCACTGACCGAGGCTCTGCTGGGCAGCTTTGACCATCCTGTCTGTGTCGGGCTTGAGGTCGCGGGCGAAGGGCGCGCTTTCCCGAAAGCCTCGGGCAAACCGGACGAGATTTTCGAAACCGACGGCCAGATCACCAAACGCCCGGTGCGCGCGCTGACGCTGTCGGCGTTGGCGCCACAGCGGGACGAGCATCTGTGGGATATCGGTGGCGGCACCGGCTCGATTAGCATCGAATGGCTGATGTGCGACCCGACCTTGACCGCCACGACAATCGAACCCCGCGCAGATCGCGCCGAACGTATTCGCCGCAACGCCGATGCGCTGGGACAGGACCGTCTGAACGTGGTCCATGGCACTGCGCCTGATGCTCTGACCGGGCTCACCCCGCCGGATGTCGTCTTTATCGGCGGCGGGCTTAGCGCCAATCTGCTGGCATGGCTCCGCGACGCGCTGCCCGAAGGTACCCGACTGGTCGCCAATGCGGTGACGCTGGAAAGCGAAGCGCTGCTGGCGCAATGGCACGAGCAATTGGGCGGTGAGCTGTTGCGGATCGAACTGGCACAGTCTGCGGCCCTAGGGCCCCGACGCGGCTGGAAGTCCGCCTACCCCGTCGTGCAATGGAGCGTCACCCTATGATCGTCGCGGGATTGGGATTTTCATCGAAGGCCACAGTGGACAGCCTGCAGGCGGCCTTCGATCGAGCCAGCGCGGGTCAGACCATCGACGCGCTGGCCACTGTCGCTGACAAAGAAGGTCACGCCGCCCTAACCCAATTCGCAGCATCAACGGCCCTGCCCCTGCATTTCATTGCGCCCGCCGATCTGGCCGGGCAGCGCACCCTTACCTGCTCGAACCACAGCCGCGCCACCTATGGCACCGGCAGTGTGGCCGAAGCATCCGCCCTTGCCGCCGCCGGCCCCGGCGCGCGGCTGACCTCACCCAGACATATCTCGGACGACCGGCTAGCAACCTGCGCCGTCGCCATCGGAGGACAATCATGACCGTTCATTTCATCGGTGCCGGACCGGGCGCTGCCGACCTGCTGACCCTGCGCGGGCGCGATATCATCGCCTCGTGCCCCGTGTGCCTGTACGCCGGATCGCTGGTGCCCGAGGAAATCCTGGGCCACTGCCCCGAGGACGCAAAGATCATCAACACCGCGCCGATGGATCTGGAGCAGATCATGGCCGAGATTGAGACCGCGCATAAGGCCGGTCAGGATGTGGCCCGGCTGCATTCCGGTGATCTGTCGGTCTGGTCGGCAATGGGTGAACAGATCCGCCGCCTGAAAGAGATGGGCATTCCGGTCAGCGTGACCCCCGGTGTGCCGTCCTTTGCCGCCGCTGCAGCCTCGCTGGGGACTGAGTTGACCCTGCCTGGGCTGGCGCAATCGGTAGTTCTGACCCGCACCCCGGGCCGTGCGTCGTCAATGCCCGAGGGCGAGACACTGGAAAACTTCGCCCGCACCGGGGCAACGCTGGCCATCCACCTGTCGATCGGCAATCTGGACAAGGTCATTGCCGATCTGACCCCGGCCTATGGCGCGGATTGCCCGGTCGCCGTCGTGTATCGTGCAAGCTGGCCGGATGAGCGGATCATCCGCGCCACATTGGCCACGCTGAAAGAATCGCTGGACGAGAGCATCTCGCGCACTGCCCTGATTATGGTCGGGCCTGCGCTGGCCGGTGAAGGCTTTGACGAAAGCTGCCTGTATTCCAAGGATTACGACCGCCGCTATCGCCCGCAAAGCGCCGACAGCCCGTGGTCGAGCTGGAGCCACGGCGATGACTAACCCTCCGGGTCTTTTGATTTCCGCGCCGTCTTCGGGCACGGGTAAAACCACTGTCATGCTAGGCCTGTTGCGGGCGCTGGCCGAGGACGGGCTGGCCGTTCAGCCGTTCAAGAGCGGACCGGACTATATCGACCCGGCCTTCCACCACGCGGCAGCGGGGCGGGCCTCGTTCAACCTCGACAGTTGGGCGATGGGTGATCCGCTGCTAGGCGCCATTTCGGCGCAGGCCGAAGGGGCTGATATCGTGGTCGCCGAAGGCTCGATGGGGCTGTTCGACGGCGTCGCCAAACCGGGCGAACTGGGCCACGGGTCCAGCGCCGAGACCGCGCTGCGGATGGGCTGGCCGGTTGTGCTGGTGCTGGACGTTGGTGGTCAGGCGCAATCGGCTGCGGCGACGGCGCTGGGGTTCCGGATGTACAACCCGGATTTGCCGTTCGCAGGCGTAATCCTGAACCGCTGTGCCAGCCCCCGGCATGAACGCCTGACGCGGCTGGGGATGGAGCGTGCGGGCCTTCCGGTTCTGGGCGTGTTGCCCCGTCGCGGAGACCTGACGCTGCCCGAGCGACATCTGGGACTGATCCAGGCTGTCGAGCACCCCGATCTGGAAAGCGCGATTGCCGGTTACGCGGCGTTTCTGCGCGAACATGTGGATCTGGAGGCGATCAAGGCGGCGGCTTCCTCAGGCCCGAAGGGGCCATCGTCAGCCGCGCTGCCGCGCCCTCCGGCGCAACGGATTGCGCTGGCTCGGGATGCTGCTTTTTCCTTTACCTATCCGCATTTGCTGGAAGGCTGGCGCGCGGCGGGGGCAGAAATTCTGCCGTTTTCTCCGTTGGCGAATGAGGCCCCGGCAGCGGATGCCGATCTGGTCTGGCTGCCCGGTGGATACCCCGAGTTGCACGCCGGGACGTTGGCTGCAGCCGAAACCTTTCTGACCGGATTGCGCGAGCACGCTGAAACCAAACCTGTTCATGGAGAGTGCGGCGGATACATGGCGCTGGGTCAGGCGCTGATCGACAAGGAAGGTGTTCAACACAAGATGGCCGGGTTACTGGGACTGGTAACCTCGTATGAGAAGCGCAAGTTCAACCTTGGTTATCGCAAGGCGGAACTGTTGGCGCCGATGCCCGGCTTTGCGTCCGGCGCGGCTCTGCGCGGGCATGAGTTCCACTATTCCTCGATTGTCGAGCAACCGGATGCGCCGCTGGCGCGGGTCTTTGACGCCGAGGGGGCCGAGGGTCCGCAGACCGGATCGGTGCGTGGCAACGTCACCGGCACCTTCTTTCACCTGATTGCGGAGGCCACGGCATGAGCGGTTTCGTTTCCTTTATCGGCTCTGGCCCCGGTGATCCGGAACTCCTGACGCTGAAAGCGGTCGACCGGATGCAAAAGGCCGACGCGGTGCTGTTTGACGACCTGAGCAGCGGCCCGATTCTGGAGCACGCGCGCAAGGATTCGGACCTCGTGGGCGTGGGCAAACGCGCCGGGCGGCCCTCGCCCAAGCAGGATCATGTCAGCCGTCTGCTGGTGGATTATGCCAAGACCGGCGCCCGCGTGGTGCGGTTGAAATCCGGCGATGGCGGGCTGTTCGGACGGCTTGAGGAAGAGCTGGTCGCCCTGCGCGAAGCCGGGATCGAGTATGAAATTATTCCCGGCATCCCCTCGGCCGTGGCCGCTGCGGCGGCGGCAGGTATCCCTCTGACGCGACGCCTGACCGCCCGTCGGGTGCAATTCGTCACCGGCCATGATGTCAGCGGCCAACTGCCCGATGATCTGAACCTGCCCGCGCTGGCCGACCCGGACGCCACAACCGTCGTATTCATGGGCAAGCGGACGTTCCCCCTGCTGGTCGAGACCCTGCACGAGCACGGCCTGCCGCTGGATACTCCCGCGCTGATGGCCGAGTCGGTTTCGACCCCTGACCAGAAACTGCGTCGCGCCACAATCGGCGCATTGTCGGAGCAACTGGCAACCGAGATTGGCACTGCACCGGCGCTGATCCTCTATGGCCCTCTGGCAGAGTTCGACGATGTATGACCTGACCCTGATCGGTATTGGCACCGGCAACCCGGATCACGTGACCTTTCAGGGCGCGCAGGCGATCCGCGATGCCGACCTGATCCTGATCCCCCGCAAGGGCGAGAACAAGGCCGACCTGGCCGGGTTGCGCGAAGAGATCATTGCTGCCGTGACCGACACGCCTCCGCAAGTCGCTTACTTTGACATCCCCAAGCGCCGCTCGGATGACGGTTACCTGCGTGGCGTGGATGAATGGCACGACGCAATTGCCCTGCGCTGGCACGAGGCGATCCAAGCCCACCCGGAGGCGCAGCATGTAGCTTTGTTGATCTGGGGCGACCCATCGCTTTATGACAGTTCGCTGCGGATCGCCTCGCGGTTGGACCCGCAGCCGAAAACCCGAGTAATCCCTGGCATCACCGCGCTGCAGGCGCTGACGGCAGCCCATGCGATTCCGATCAACGATCTGGGCGCACCTTATGTCGTCACCACGGGTCGGCGTATCCGGGATGAAGGCTGGCCTTTAAATGCCTCGAAAGTGGCGGTTATGCTGGACGGCGAATGCTCGTTCCAAAGCCTTGAGATGCAGGACTATGACATCTGGTGGGGCGCATATGTGGGCATGAAAGAGGAACTGCTGATCAAGGGACCTCTGACCGACGTGGCGCAACAGATTCTGGACACCCGCGCCCGCGCGCGGGCCGATCATGGCTGGATCATGGATATTTATCTGCTGCAGAAACGCACAGGATTGTGAGTGCGCCGCACCCCATTCTCTGTCATCAATAAGACCAGTTTTGGTGCTAGAGGTGACATGAATGCGTGTTCTATGGGCGTTGCTTTGCTGTCTGACGCTGCCTGCCTGGGCCGAAGAACCCCTATCGGGCTGGGCGGTTTATCCAACTGACAAAAGCTACGAGGATCTCGTGGCCGACACCAAGGCTGCGGTGAAAGAAAACGGGTTGATCGTGGTCACACAGGCCGGGCCAACCAAGGCAGCGGCGGCGCGGGGCATCATCATTCCCGGCAATCTGGTGATCGGGGCCTTTAACAACGACTATGCGGTCCGCGTTCTGGAAACCTCGGTCCGGGCGATGATCGAGGCCCCGATCCGGTTCTATGTCACCGAAAATGAGGATGGCACCGCCACCCTGTCTTACAAAACGCCCAGCTTCGTGTTTGCGCCCTATGTGTACGAAGGTGGCGAGCCCCTGCGTGACATTGCCGAAGAACTGGACACAAAGTTTCAGTCGGTGGCGGAATCCGCAGTCAAATAGTCACACTGACGTGAACCTGCTTGCGTCCGGGCGTGTCCTCCGCAATCTGCAATGCAGCAAAGAATTCGGAGTTTGACTGATGCAGGACCTGTCCCCCCGCGCGGCTGATCTTTTGGCACAACGTCTCTACGAGGCCGGGTGCCGCCACGCCTTTGGCATGCCCGGAGGCGAGGTTCTGACGCTGGTGGACGCGTTGGAGCAGGCAGGGATCACCTTTCACCTGACCAAACACGAAAACGCCGCCGGATTCATGGCCGAGGCCGTGCATCACCGCGACGGTGCGCCCGCGATTTTGGTGGCCACCCTCGGCCCCGGTGCGATGAATGGTATCAACGTAGTGGCCAATGCGTTGCAGGACCGTGTTCCGATGATCGTGCTGACCGGCTGCGTCGATGCGGATGAGGCGCTGACCTATACCCATCAGGTTATGGATCACGCGCAGGTCTATCGCTCGATCACCAAGGGCACGTTCACCCTGACCGCGCAGGGTGCAGATATCGTGGCGGATAAGGCCGTATCGCTGGCCAACCAGCCGCGCCCCGGCCCGGTGCATATCGACGTTCCGATCTCGGTCGCGGATACGCGTGTATCTGGAGTGAAGCGTCGCCGCCTCACCAAACCCGCCGCCGTTGCGCCCGAGGGTAATTGCGTTGAAAAAGCCCGCCGCTGGGTGGCCGAGGCCGAGCGTCCCATCGCGATTGTGGGTCTGGACGTGCTCTATGACGACTCGCGCAATGTCGTGCAGGCTTTTCTGGAGCATTTCAACATTCCCTTCGTGACCACCTATAAAGCCAAGGGTGTGGTCCCCGAAGATCACCCCCTGTGCCTGGGGGGCGCCGGTTTGTCACCGCTGGCCGACAAGCATCTGGTGCCGCTGGTTGAACAATCCGATCTGGTGCTGTGTCTGGGCTATGACCCTATCGAGATGCGCCCCGGCTGGCGCGAGATCTGGGACCCCGAGGAAAAGCGCGTCATCGATATCTCTGCTGTGGTCAATGATCACTACATGCACCAGGCCGGGTTGAATCTGGTGGCGCATACCGGTGCCACGCTGGAGGCCATTGCCAAGGGCAACCCTGCCCGCGCGACATGGCCGAGTGGTGAGCCCGCGCGGGTCAAGGTCGCGCTGGCGCAGGCCTTCCCCACCGATGACGAGTGGGGGCCTGCCGCCGTCATCGCCGAAACCCGCGCCGTTCTGCCGCCAGAAACACTGGCGACCGCTGATAGCGGTGCGCATCGTATCCTGCTGAGCCAGATGTGGGACTGCAACGAAGAACGCGGGCTGATCCAGTCCTCGGCTCTGTGCACCATGGGTTGCGCCGTTCCGATGGCAATTGGTCTGAAACTGGCTGAACCGGAACGTCCGGTGATCAGCTTCTCGGGCGATGCCGGGTTTCTGATGGTCGCCGGCGAGCTGTCGACCGCCGCTGAAATGGGCGGCAACCCGATCTTTCTGGTCTTTGTCGACGCCAGCCTTGCGCTGATCGAGTTGAAACAACGGCAGCGCCAGATGGGCAACACAGGCGTCGATTTCGACCGCCACGACTTTGCCGCCATGGGCCGTGCCTTTGGCGGCAACGGCCACACCGTCCGCAACCGGGAAGAACTGCGCACGGCACTGGACGCCGCTGTTAAGGCCGATACATTCACCGTGATCGCCGCCGAGATTGACCGTGGAGGCTATGATGGCCGGATCTGAAGGACCTCTGAAGGGTATCAAAGTACTGGACCTCAGCCGCATTCTGGCCGGGCCGACCTGTACGCAGTTGCTCGGTGATCTGGGCGCAACTGTCATCAAGATCGAAAACCCTGCGACGGGCGGGGACGACACCCGGCAATGGGGCCCTCCGTATGTTGAGGACGCTGACGGCAACCGCTCGGACCTGAGCGCCTATTTCATGTCGACCAACCGGAACAAGAAATCGGTGGCCGTCGACATCACCACGGCCGAGGGTCAGGCGCAAATCAAACGGCTGGCCGCGCACGCGGATATCTTGATCGAGAATTTCAAACCCGGCGGGCTGGCGAAATACGGGCTGGATTACGCGACCCTTTCGCCAGAGTTTCCCGACCTCGTCTATTGCTCGATCTCGGGCTATGGCCAGACCGGACCGAATGCGTCCAAACCCGGATATGACCTGATGGCGCAGGGTTACGGCGGGATCATGTCGCTGACCGGTGACGCTGACGGGGCCCCGATGAAGGTGGGCGTCGGCATCTCTGACGTGATGTGCGGGATGTACGCGACTGTCGGCATTCTGGCCGCGCTGCGCCACCGCGATCAGACCGGCGAAGGCCAGCAGATCGACCTTGCACTGGTCGATACGCAAGTGTCATGGCTGATCAATGAGGGTGTGAATTACCTGACCTCGGGCGAAGTCCCCCAACGGCGCGGCAACGGTCATCCGAATATTGTGCCCTATGACGTCTATGAAACCGCCGATGGTCACGTCATTCTGGCCGTAGGCAACGATGGCCAGTTTCGCCGCTTTTGCGAGTTCATCGGCCATCCGGAGCTTGCCGACGACCCGCGCTTTGCCACCAATCCCGCGCGGCTGGAAAACCGCGACGCCCTGAACGCTGTGCTGCGCCCGGCCGTTCAGACCTATGCCACGGCCACCGTTATTGACGAGCTTGAAACACGCAAAGTGCCGGTTGGTCCGGTGCAAACGCTGGACCAGGTTTTTGCCACAAATCAGGTCGCGGCTCGGCAAATGCAGATCGCCATGCAGGCCGCTCCGGGCGAGGTGAAATTGATCGGCAATCCACTGAAACTGTCCCGCACACCTGTAACATATCGCAGCGCTCCGCCCGTATTTGGGGCGGACACTCAGACCGTTCTAAACGCCGAAAACCCATTCGAAGATTGAAACACAGCGCCTATTTCGGCGGCATGTTGCTGAAACATGCCGTTGAATCGGCGGTTTTTTTCACGTTTTCCACACACGGCATTTCACCAATTCGAGAGCAGCGGCGATACTGATACGACGCCGCCAAAGTCTCTGCTAAATCAGATATTGTACAAATTCATAATTGGATCGGATCGCTCCCATGAAACAAGATGTGTTCGGACAGATGAACACCCTCAACCAGCCCGCAAGCGTCGAGGCGTGGAATGGTGTTCTGCTTGGCTTCATGGCGCATTCGGCCAGCACGCCGCAGCATCTGGGCAAAGTGCTTGAGCTTGAGCCCGACTTTGCCCTGGGCCATGCGATCAAAGGTCTGTTCATGGTTCTGCTGGGCCGGCGTGAGATGACAGCAGTCGCGGTTGAGGCATTGTCAGCCGCAAACGCAGCGGCAGAACAGCAGCCGGTTTCCGCGCGCGAGCAACTGTATATCGACGCGCTGGGTTTGTATCTGGCCGACCTGCCCTCGCAGGCAATTCAGAAGTTCGAAGAAATCCTGCGCGCCCATCCGCATGACACGCTGGCAATGAAGCTCAGCCATGCGACACGGTTTGTTCTGGGTGACTCGGCCGGGATGCGCCGGTCGATCGAACGGGTTATGCCCGCCTATGCGCCCGACCACCCCGGTCGCGGCTATCTGCTGGGCTGTCATTCCTTCGCGTTGGAGGAAACCGGCGCATATGAAAAGGCCGAAATCGCCGGACGTCAGGCCCTGTGGATGGTGTCGGACGACGCATGGGGCCTGCACGCAGTGGCGCACGTGCATGAGATGACGGGCAACGCACAGCTGGGTCTGGACTGGCTGGCCGGGCGCGAGGACGCTTGGACGCACTGTAACAATTTCCGCTATCACGTCTGGTGGCACAAAGCGCTGATGCATCTGGATCTGGGTCAGGTCGAACGGGTGATGGAGCTGTATGACAACTACATCCGTCAGGACAAAACCGATGATTACCGCGATATCTCGAACGCCACCTCGCTGCTGTCGCGGCTGGAACTGGAAGGTATTGATGTCGGCAACCGCTGGGAAGAACTGGCCGATCTCAGCGCTGCCCGGACCGAGGATGGTTGCCTGATTTTTGCCGATCTGCACTACCTTCTGGCCCTGACCGGGGACAACCGCACCGACGCGACAAACAAGATGTTGAAGCGTATCCAGAAGGACGCGCAGCGCAATCAGGGTGACACCCCGATCCGCATGTCCGATCCGGGCATTGCAGCTGCCAAAGGGCTTGAGGCCTTCGGTGAAGGCCTTTACGGATCGGCATTCGACTTTTTATCGAGCGCCCGTAGTGGTATGCAGCTGGCAGGGGGCAGCCACGCCCAACGTGATGTATTCGAGCGCATCACAATTGATTCCGGCCTGCGCGCGGGCCGTCTGGATGCTGTCGAGCGCATCCTGGACGATCGCCGCGCCAAACGCGCCGGAGGCGAGGATAATTACGCTCTGGCGCGCCGCGCATTAATCGACGCGGCCCGCGATGACCGAGACGCACAAAGCGTCCCGGCTGAATAACAAAACAATAAAAGACCAAGAAGGACAGAATACGTATGGCGACAGCTTCGCCCGCTTCTGATTTTGCGCCTGTGGTGGCCTCGACGGTTACCCCTGCGCGCACGCGCGACCCGCGGCTGGATTTCTATCGCGGCATCGCGATGTTCATTATTCTGATCGCGCATATCCCTAACGACCCGTGGGCCAAGTGGATACCGGCCCGCTTCGGATTTTCGGACGCGACCGAGATTTTCGTGTTCTGCTCGGGCATGGCCTCAGCCATTGCATTCGGCGGCGCGTTTCTGCGCAAAGGCTGGTGGATGGGCACAGCCCGTGTCGCCTTCCGCATCTGGCAAGTCTACTGGGCGCATATCGCGCTGTTCTTCTTTGTCGCCATGACCATGGCGGCGCTGGATCAAAGCGGGCTGTTCGAGAAAAGCTACATCTCATCACTGAACCTGCAGCATTTCTTCAACGACCCGGCGCCGCAGATCGTCGGGATGTTCACCCTGACTTATGTGCCGAACTACTTTGACATCCTGCCGATGTATCTGGTGGTTCTGGCGATGATGCCGCTGGTCATGGGCCTGTCACGGATCGGGTTCTGGGCGGTCGCCTTGACCTCGGTCACGCTGTGGCTAGTGGCACAGACCGACGTTCTGGACTTGCCGGCCGAGCCGTGGTCGGACCGTCAGTGGTTCTTCAACCCCTTTGGCTGGCAGTTGCTGTTCTTCACCGGGTTCGCCTTCATGCGCGGTTGGATTCCTGCCCCTCCGGTATCGAAGACCCTGATCTGGACGGCGGCACTGTTCCTGATCTTCTCGATGCCATTTGGTTCGTGGAAAGTGTTCACCTGGATCAACGCGGCTGCCCCAGATCTGGCCGAGGAAATCCGCAAGGTCTGGCCGGTCACCAAGGAACTCCGCGACAAGACCGACTTTGGCCTGTTCCGTTACCTGCACTTCCTGTCACTGGCCTATCTGGGCTGGGTCGTCGCCGGAGAGCACGGCCACCGCCTGATCGCCACCGGGCACGGAGCAGCCGCCAAGGTCTGGCAATTCCTGCTGACCGTGATCACCAAGGTCGGGCAGCAATCGCTGGCAGTATTCGTGTTTTCCATGGCAGCAGCACGACTTATCGGCGTCGGACTGGACCTGAGTGGGCGGGATGTTGCCAGTGTGTTCGTCGCCAACATGATTGGATTTGCGATGATCATCGGCGTTGCTTACATGGCCGCTTGGTTCAAGTCACAACCCTGGAAGTCGAAAAAATGAACTTTACACGTCGCGCATTTCTGGCCTCGACTTCGGCGCTTGCCTTTGCGCCGGCCACGTTTGCCACCGGTGGGGAAACTCCGTTTGACCGCAACGACGTCATCGCAATGGCCCGGGAATTGGCCAGCCAGCCTTATGCTGAACGCGAAATGGTACCGCAGGAATGGCAGGACCTGACATATGAGCAATACCGCTCGATCCGGTTCCGTCTGGACCGCGCGCTTTGGTATGAGACCGAGACGCCTTTCAACGTAGATTTCTTCACCCCCGGCCTGTACTTCCCGCGTACGGTTAAGGTGATGACAGTCGAAAACGGGATGGCCTCGCCTGTCGCCTTTGACCTGAGCATGTTCGACAAATCCGAGGACGTGCCAGAATTGCCGATCGACGACACGCTGGGTTTTTCCGGCCTGCGCCTGCGCACCGAAATGCACCGACCCGGCAAGACCGACGAATTCTGCGTCTGGCAAGGAGCCAGCTATTTCCGCGCCATTGGCCTGCACGAAGTCTACGGCCTGTCCGCCCGCGGTCTGGCCCTGAAAACCGGCGACCCGGACGGCGAGGAGTTCCCCGAATTCATACGCTTTTGGCTGGAACGCCCGAAACCTGGTCAGCGTGAAATGGTGGTCCACGCGCTGATGGACAGCCCCAGCGTGACCGGTGCCTACCGGTTCAAAGTGACGGCCGGTGCGGATTGCGTGATGGATATCGAGGCCACTCTGTTCCCGCGCGTAGAGCTGACCCATGTCGGCATCGCGCCGGGTACCTCGATGTTCCTTTTCGATCAGACCAACCACAGCCGCTTCGACGATTTCCGCCCCGCCGTGCATGACAGCGACGGCCTGCTGATCCGCAACGGTGCCGGAGAGGTGCTGTGGCGACCGCTGGCCAACCCCACGCGCCTGCAATTCTCGTCCTTCGTCGACATGAACCCGCGCGGGTTTGGCCTGTTGCAGCGCAAGCGTGAGTTCTCGGACTACGCCGATCTTGAGGCGAATTACCACAAGCGCCCGGGCCTGTGGGTCGAACCCAATGGCGATTGGGGCAAGGGAGCCGTCACTCTGGTCGAGATTCCGGCCGATCAGGAAATCTATGACAACATCGTCGCCTATTGGCGCCCGATGGAACCCTATGCGGCAGGCAGTCAGGTCGATCTGTCCTATCGCCTAATCTGGGGCGAGGAACCCCAGCGCACGCCGATGCCGCGCGTGATCAATACCGCAATGGGCGACAACACCTTTGGCGAAGGCCGTCTGGCCGTCATCGACTTTGAGGAAAGCGAGCTGTTCGAAGACCCCGAAGCGATGACGATCTTTGTCGACTCTCCCCATGCTGAAACATCCGAGGGCGTATTGCAACGCAACCCCGACACAGGCGGCCTGCGACTGGCCTTTTCGTTCCAGCCGGGCGACCGCAACCACGTGGAACTGCGTGCGCAGTTGCTGAAAGACAAACAACCGGCCTCTGAGGTCTGGCTTTATCGTTGGACCGCATGACCCAAGACTTGCACATCATGCCCCCCGAGGCGCCCTTGGCCATGCCCGCGCAAGATTTCAGCGCGGATTTCCGGGATGCGCAGGTGCCATCGGGTCAGCGCCCCTCGGCTGGGTTCTGGCGCGCGCTTGCGTTTTCCCCTGCCATGGCGGCCACGCTGGGCCTGTTGTGGGTCATGAGCGATTGGTTCGGCGCCGAAGGGATCAACCTGATCGAAGCAATCCTGCTGGCGCTGATCTCGTTCAACTTCTTCTGGATTTCCTTCACGGTCTGCACCGTGTTGCTGGGCATGGTGTCCCTGTCGCGGCAGGAGCAGCCGAAACGCGAAACTCGCCCGCAGCCGCTGCGCGTGGCGCTGCTGACGCCGGTCTACAACGAAGTGCCGTGGAACGTGCTGGGCAACGCCCGCACGATGCTTGAAGATCTGCGTGCGCGCGGTGGTCAGCACCACTATGCCATGTTCATCCTCTCCGACACCCGCGACCCCGAGATCGCGGCCCAGGAGCAGGCCAGTGTCGAGGCGCTGCGAACCACCCTCGCTCCCGGTCTGGAGCTGTATTACCGTCGGCGTGAAGAAAACACCGACCGCAAGGTTGGCAATATCGCCGATTGGGTCAGCCGCTGGGGCGCCGATTGGGACGCGATGCTGGTGCTGGATGCCGACAGTCTGATGACCGGGCGCGCCATTCTGCGACTCACGGACTCACTGGCGCGCGATCCGGGTGCAGGTTTGATCCAGAGTTACCCGCAATTGATCGGCGCGCAGTCGGTCTTTGCCCGAATGCAGCAATTCGCCAATGGCGTCTACGGCATCGCCTTTGCCGAAGGTCTGGCCCGCTGGTGCGGTCAAGAAGGCAACTATTGGGGGCACAACGCCATCATCCGCACACGTGCCTTTGCCACAAGCGCGGGCCTGCCGAAGCTGCGGGCCTACAATGGTCAGGAAAAGCTGATCATGAGCCACGATTTCGTCGAGGCCGGTCTGCTGCGTCGCGCCGGTTGGGGCGTGCGCTTCCTGCCGCGTATTCGGGGCTCTTACGAAGAAACCCCTCCCACGCTGATTGATCATGCCCTGCGCGACCGCCGCTGGTGTCAGGGCAACCTGCAGCACCTGAAACTGTTAGGCTCGACGGGGTTCCGCGCCGTGTCACGGTTCCACATGTTCCATGGTGCGGTCGGGTATTTAATGTCGCCGCTGTGGTTCGCGCTGCTGGTGATGTGGGCGCTGATTGGTCAGGGCGAGGATGCCTCTGTCCTGCATTATTTCAGCCCCGACAACCCATTGTTCCCTCAATGGCCTGAGATGTCGGAAACCCGCCACGTGCTGATCATTCTGGTCATGTACGCGATGTTGCTCGCCCCCAAAGTGCTGGGCGTTCTGGCCCTGCCCCTGAGCGGTGTGCGCTATGCGGAATTCGGCGGCGGGTCCAAGTTTGTGACGTCCTTCCTGGCCGAGGTGGTTCTGTCGATCCTCTACGCTCCGATCCTGATGGTGCAGCAGATGATCGCTGTGTTCCGCACGGCGCTTGGCATTCAAAAGGGCTGGTCCCCGCAGGCACGCGACGGCGGCACCTATAGCCTGCGCACCCTGATCCTGTGCCACACCCTGGAAACCATCAGCGGCGTCGCGCTGAGCGTTGGTATCCTGTCCGGTCTCGTCTCGGTCTGGTTGGCCCCGATCGCGATCAGCCTTGCACTGGCCATTCCTCTGTCCGCGCTCAGCGGTGTCTCGGCTGGCGCTGCACGGCGTATGGTCGGGATGAGAGAGGATTTCCGCGAACCCGCGATCACCCGTTCGGCCCGGCGCCATCGGAACGAGTTGAAGCGTCTGATCGAGGGCAAAGGCGTGATGACCCCGGCAGAGTGATCAACCGCCGGGCAGACCTTCGTACCAATCCACCATCATGTCCGCCCAGCCCTTGGGTACCCCGTGACCGCCGGGGAACAGCGCGAATTCCAGCGCGCTGCCTTCGGCGCATCCGGTCCAATAGCGGCGCATGAATTGGCCGGTGGTAGAGAACCCGCTGGGTTTGGTGTCGACGCACTCGTTGGCAACGCGCCAGATCTCCAGACCGGCAAAAATATCGCCCTGATGGAACCGACCGCCGCCCAGTAGCCGCCCCTCCAGCGGCACTACGTTGTCGGTCCAGCCATGGGTGTGAAACAACCGCACCGGGCCTTCGCAAGCCTCGGGGTGTGGACGCCAGAACCCGCCCGACACCGGAACATAGGCCGAAAACGTGTCCGGGGCGGCGCAAGCCAGATAGTAGACCATAAACGCACCGGCAGAAAACCCGCCCAGTACAACCCTCTCGGTGTCGACCCCGAACCTGTCTGCCGCATCCTGAACGGCTTCGGTCAGAAACGCGGTCTCATCCCGCTCGCCAAATCCCGGATAGAAGTTCCAGCTTTTAATTCCGTCGCGGTTCGGCCGCTCAAGCCCTTCGGGCGCCATTACGGCATATCCGCGCGCCAAAAGGGGCTCGACCATGCTGCGGTTCTTCATTGTGCCAGCACCGCTGCCGCCATAGCCGTGCAGGAACACGACCAACGGCGGGTTTTCCGCCTCGGACAGTTCGATGTGATAGCCGCCTGAGGCGGTTTCGCACACACCTTCCTGATCGGCACACGCGGCAAGACCAGCTTGCCCCGCCAGCACCAGCCCGGTTGCCAGCGTCAATTCACGGATCATCCAGTCTCTCCTGTATTGCGCTCAACCGGCAACCCGGCGCGCACCCATCCCGGCCCTGCGGCCGACCCCAACATACCCTCGGGCACATCTAAGATATTTGTAAACCCGGCCTCAGACAGCCGATTGCTCAGACGGGCCGACCGTACCCCACGGGCGCAGATCAACGCGACCGGAGCATTGCGGTCTCCGCCTGTCAGTTCTGTCAGCGCCTGTTCAAAATCATCACGGCGCATGTCCAGCGGAAGGGCCCCTTCGCCAATGCCAGTGGCCGTCCACTCGCGCGGGGTACGGATGTCCACCAACAGGATATCGCCCGACAGCGCCTGCTCATGCGCGTCCGAAACACTGAGGTGACCGCCCGAATAATCCTGAGGGATCAGGCGATACTCCCGGATGGCAAAACCGGTGGCGATGGCGGTGACACCACCCAGCAAAACCCACCTTCGGGTCCGGTTCACCTTGATTGCCATTCAGCGCCCTCCTGAGCCGATAGGGCGGTTTTACCACAATCACTCGGGCGCTGCTGCGCGTAAATTCGATCCTCAGATCAAGTTCGCGTCATTATTTCGCACCTGAAATGCCGTCAGTTTCATTGCCCTAGAACGCAGTGAAAAACTTGCAATAGCTGGACAGTCAGAAAATTATCCTTACAAAATCAGGACTACTATTGACCGCTCAGACCGGAGTATCGCACTTGTCCCTATTCCTCATCGCGGCCCTTCCCTTCCTCGGAGCTGTATTCCCAGCCCTTCTGATCCGGGCAGGACGAAACGCAGCCGCCTCGGCAGCAGGCCTGACCACATTCCTGGCGCTCATGGGGCTGTTGATCCACATCCCCGCAGTCATGCGCGGAGAGGTTGTGACCGCCCGGTTCGAGTGGATACGTGCACTGGGTCTGAATGCGAACTTCATGCTGGACGGTCTGGGGTTCCTGTTTGCCCTGCTGATCTTGGGTATCGGGTTGCTGATCATCCTTTACGCGCGGTTCTACCTTTCGCGCGAAGATCCGATGGGGCAGTTCTATACCTACCTGCTGCTGTTTCAGGGCGCGATGGTCGGGATTGTTTTGTCCGACAACATCCTGCTTCTGCTTATTTTCTGGGAACTTACGTCGCTCAGCTCATTCCTTCTGATCGGCTATTGGAAACACCTGCCCGAGGGCCGCCAAGGCGCGCGGATGGCGCTGGCCGTGACCGGTTCCGGCGGGTTGGCGATGATTGCCGGGATGTTGATCCTGGGCAATATCGTGGGGTCCTATGACCTGAGCGTGATCCTGCAGAACAAGGAACTGATACAGGCCTCGCCTTATTACATGCCGGCGCTGATCCTGATCCTTCTAGGCTGTTTCACCAAGTCGGCGCAGTTCCCGTTCCACTTCTGGCTGCCGCACGCGATGGCCGCGCCAACACCGGTTTCGGCCTATCTGCACTCGGCCACGATGGTGAAGGCCGGGCTGTTCCTGATGGCGCGGATGTGGCCGGTTTTGGCGGGGACCGATGCATGGTTCTATATCGTCGCGACCACCGGTCTGGTGACCATGCTGATCGGTGCCTGCATCGCGCTGTTCAAGGACGACCTCAAGGCGCTGTTGGCGTTTTCGACCGTGTCGCATCTGGGTCTGGTCACGATGCTACTGGGCTTTGGCACCAAGATTGCCGCCGTGGCCGCGATCTTTCACATCATCAACCACGCGACCTTCAAGGCCGCGCTGTTCATGACTGCCGGGATCGTAGATCACGAGGCCGGAACCCGCGACATCAAACGGCTGGGCGGGCTGCGGCAACTGATGCCGATTACTTTTACCATCGGCACGATTGCCGCCCTGTCCATGGCCGGTCTGCCGCCGTTGAACGGCTTCCTGTCCAAGGAAATGATGCTGGAGGAGACGGTCCACACCACGTGGCTGAACTCGCATTATCTGGTGCCGGGACTGGCGCTGCTGGCGGCGCTGTTCTCGGCCGCCTATTCCTTCCGCTTTGTCAGCCATGTCTTCCTTGGCCCGCAACGCACCGATTACCCACATCATCCGCATGACCCGCCCGTGGGCCTGTGGCTGGCCCCGGCCTTCCTTGTGGTGCTGGTGGTTCTGATCGGTCTGTATTCGGCGGCTATTGTCGGACCTCTGGTTGCAGTGGTGTCCAGCGCGGTAATCGGAGGTGAGAAACTGCCCTATTACTCGCTGAAACTGTGGCATGGGTTTACGCCCGCGCTGTACATGTCCGCCGTGGCCACGCTGGGCGGTCTGTTCCTACTGGCGCTGCACCGTCGGGGAGAGGCGCTTTGGAACGTCCTGCCCCGCCCCGAGGCCAAGACGATCTTTGAAGCCGTGATCGGTGCCTTGACCGCGTTCAGCCGCTGGGTCACCGACACGCTGCACAACGGCGTGATCAGCCGCTATGCGATTATCCTGATCGCCTTCACCGTCGGGCTTGGCTACTACGCCTATACGACCGGGACGATTGGTCCGGAAACGCGCGAGCCTTTGCCGATTCAGATCATCCCGTTCATCGGCTGGATCTGTCTGGTAGCCGCAACGCTGGCGATCATGTGGTTCCACCGCAACCGCCTGTTGTCACTGGTGCTGATCGGCGTGGTCGGCCTGATCGTCTCGATGGCGTTCAACTACCTCTCGGCCCCGGACCTGGCGCTGACGCAGATCTCGGTCGAGGTGGTGACGATGATCCTGTTGCTGCTGTCGCTGAACTTCCTGCCCACGGATACACCCTGGGACAGCAGCGCCGCACGCCGCTGGCGCGATGCGGCGATCTCGGTCGTGGCGGGTCTTGGCACCGGCGGGCTGATCTATGCGCTGATGCTGCGCGATTTTGCCTTCCCGACAATCTCGGAGTTCCATCTGGCGAACTCGTACAAAGGCGGTGGGGGCACCAACGTGGTCAACGTGATCCTGGTCGACTTCCGGGGCTTTGATACCTTTGGAGAGATCATCGTTCTGGGTATCGCCGCCCTGATCATCTTTGCCCTGACCGAAGCTGTTCTGGGCTCGAACGTCCGCGCCTATCTGCTGAACCGCAAGCCGCATTGGCCACAATCGGGGGACTCGCATCCGCTGATGATGGTGGTCGCGACCCGCGTGATGATGCCCATTGCCCTGATGGTTGGTGCCTACATCTTTTTCCGCGGACACAACCAGCCAGGTGGCGGTTTCATTGCCGGTCTGGTCGTGGCCATTGCGTATCTGATGCAATACATGGCCAGCGGCTACACCTGGGCCATTGAACGGCAGCGGTTCTATTACCACGGCACAATCGGCTGGGGTGTGCTGATCGCCGCCGCAACCGGTTTGGGCGCATGGTTCAATGACCGTCCCTTCCTGACCAGCGACTTTGGCTACATCCACTGGCCACCGCTGGAAGAGTTCGAATGGGCCACCGCGATCCTGTTTGACACCGGTGTGTTCCTTGCCGTTCTGGGCGCGGTGATGCTGGCGCTGGACAGCCTTTCGCGCTTTGCGTGGCAGCCGGGCATGGCACAGGAATTCCCGATGGATATCAACCCGCTGCGGGATGATCTGAAAGAAGACGAAAAGAAGGAGCAGGCCTGATGGAAGCGCTCGTAGCCTCAGCCGTAGGCATTCTGACCGCTGCCGGGATTTTCCTGATCCTGCGCCGTCGGACATTCCCCGTGATCCTGGGCCTGTCACTGATCACTTATGCGGTGAACGTGTTCCTGTTCGCCACCGGTCGGCTGGCGCTAGACGCGCCCGCTGTTCTGAACAAATACGAAGACGTCCCCTATACCGATCCGCTGCCGCAGGCGCTGGTTCTGACGGCAATCGTGATTTCGTTCGGAATGACGGCGGTGATCGTGATGATTGCACTTTCGGCCTATCTGTCCTCGAAGGATGACCATATCGACATGACCGCGCAGGACAGCGTGGACGCGCCGGGAGAAGACGCATGAACCACTGGATCGTAGCGCCGATCGTCCTGCCCGCGATCCTGGCCCCGTTCATCATCATGGTCCTGCGATACCATCTGGACCTGCAGCGCATTTTCTCGGTCGCTGGTGTGGTGGGCCTGCTGGGGATTGCCCTGACCATCACCGCGCAGGCCTCTGGCGGCGATATTCAGGTCTATGAGCTGGGCAACTGGCCCGCGCCGTTCGGCATTGTGATGGTGCTGGATCGGCTGTCGGCCATGATGGTCCTGCTGACCGCCCTGCTGGCCTTGCCCATTGTGCTTTATGCCATTGCGTCGGGTTGGGACGAGAGGGGCAAGCACTTCCACGCGCTGTTTCATTTCCAGCTCATGGGTGTCTGTGGTGCCTTTCTAACTGGCGACGCATTCAACCTGTTCGTGTTCTTCGAGGTCCTGCTGATCGCATCCTACGGCCTGATGACGCACGGCGGTGGCGCGGTGCGCCTGAAGGCAGGCGTTCAGTATGTTGCCTATAACCTTCTGGGCTCGACCCTGTTCTTGTTTGCGCTGGGGACGCTCTATGGCGTGACCGGGACGCTGAATATGGCGGACATGGCAGTGCGCGTGGCGGAACTGCCCGCCGACGATACGGCGCTGCTGCGTGTGGGGGCCGTGCTGCTGCTGCTGGTGTTCTGCATCAAGGCCGCCGTTCTGCCGCTGCACTTCTGGCTGCCCGCAAGCTATGCCAACGCGCCCCTGCCGGTGGCCGCGCTGTTTGCGATTATGACCAAGGTCGGCGCTTATTCGATCTTGCGGATGTACACGCTGGGCTTCGGTCCCGAGGTCGAGGCGACACAAGGACTGGTCGGCGCATGGCTGCAACCGGCGGCACTGGTGACACTGGCCGTTGGGGTTATCGGCATTCTGGGAACGCAGCACATCGCGCGGATGGTCGCCTTTTGCGCCATCGCATCGATGGGGACGCTGTTGATTGCCATTTCGCTGTTCACGGAAACCGCCACTGCCGCGGCGCTCTACTACATTTACCATTCAACCCTTGCGACGGCATTGCTGTTCCTTGTGGCTGACCTTGTGATGGAGCGTCAGGGTGGATCCATCGAACCCAAGACACCCATGCCACAGAGCGGTCTGATCTCGGCCTTGTTCTTTGTCGGCGCTATCGCGCTGGCAGGGATGCCTCCGTTGTCGGGCTTTATCGGCAAGCTGCTGGTGCTGGACGCGTCCCGCGACGCGCCGGATGCGAACGCGATCTGGGCCGTTGTTCTGATTGGGTCGTTTGTCACCATCGTCGGGCTGGCGCGTGCGGGTTCGCTGATTTTCTGGAAAAGCCACGACGCCGAGCACAACCCAGCCCCCGAAGAGGACGAAGAAGCCCCCGCCCTGCCCGCCCCCGAGCTGAACGCTGGGCTGGCCTTCACGTCCGTCTTTGGGCTGGTGCTGGGCCTTGTCATGCTAACCCTGTTCGCGGGTCCGGCTCTGAATTATGCTGGCAAAACCGCTGAGCAGCTGTTCACGCCTGAACACTACATCTCAGCCGTTCTGGGAGGAGAAGAATGATGAGACTTCTGCACCGGATTTTCCCACACCCGCACCTGACCTTCCTGTTGACGATTGTGTGGGTTCTGCTGGCCAACAAACCCTCGCTGAACTCGCTGGTCTTTGGCCTGATCCTGGGGATCATCATCCCGTTCATCACCCAGCCCTACTGGCCTGACCGGCCCAAGCTGCGCAACTGGCCGATGGTGGTGGAATATATGCTGGTGGTGCTGTGGGATATTGTGATTGCCAATATCACTGTCGCTCGGATCATCCTGTTCAAACGCGATGCCGACCGGCAACCCAACTGGATCTGCATTCCGCTGGAACTGCGCACGCCCGAGGCGATCACGGTTCTGGCCGGAACCATCACCATGACCCCTGGCACCGTCAGTTCAGACCTGTCGGCGCAGGGGCACAACCTGCTGGTTCACTGCCTGGATGCGCCCGACCCTGATGCTGTGCGGGATCAGATCAAACAGCGCTATGAGCGTCGCCTGAAGGAGATTTTCGAATGATCGAGGTTGCGATCTGGTTTGCCTTCGCCTGTTTTGGAACGGCCATTATGCTGTGCCTTTATCGGATTATCTCGGCCGAAGGTGTCGGCACCCGGGTTCTGGCGCTGGATACGATGGTGATCAACACCATCGCGCTGATGATCCTTTACGGCCTGGCTCTGGGAACCGAAATTTTCTTCGAAGCCGCCATGATCATCGCCATGCTCGGCTTTGTTTCAACCGTGGCTTATGCGCGCTTCATGCTGCGCGGCAATATCATCGAGTGAGGGCGGTATGGAGTTCATTTTCGAAATTCTGATCGCGTTCTTTCTGGTTGTCTCGGGCATTTTCGGCTTTGTCGGGTCGTTTGGGATGATCAAGCTGAAAGACCCGATGTCCCGTCTTCACGCCCCCACCAAGGCGACGACGCTGGGCGTGGGCGGCGTGTTGCTGGCTTCGATCTGTCACTCGGTTCTGATCGAAGACCACCTGTCGCTTCACGAACTGCTGATCACCCTGTTCCTGTTCCTGACCGCGCCGATCACGGCCCTGTTCATTGCCAAATGGCACATTCACCGTCATGAAAAGCCCAACGATCTGCCGGACGCGGGCGAGGATGAGCTTTGGGCCACCCACGCGGTCGAACAGGTCGAAGACGTCCCTGAACACACAGCGAACTAACACACATGCATCACCCTCCGCTGCCCCTGACCCGTGATCTGGTTCTGATTGGCGGAGGGCATACCCATGCGCTGGTGCTGCGGAAATGGGGGATGAACCCGCTGCCGGGCGCGCGAGTGACGGTAATCAACCCCGGCCCCACTGCGCCCTATTCCGGGATGTTGCCCGGCTTTGTCGCGGGGCATTATGAGCGCGGTGAACTGGATATCGATCTGGTACGCCTTGCCCGGTTTGCCGGTGCGCGCGTCATCCTTGGCCTGGTCGAAGGGATCGACGTTGATCGGCGTCTGGTTCACGTGCCTGATCGCCCTCCGATCGCGTTCGATGTGGCCTCGGTCAATGTGGGGATCACCTCGGACATGCCCGCCCTATCCGGTTTTGCCGACCATGCGATCCCGGCCAAACCGCTGGGGCCTTTCGCGGCGCGGTGGGCGGAATATCAGCAGGGCACCGGCCCCGCCTCGGTCGCGGTGATCGGCGGTGGCGTGGCGGGCGTTGAACTGGTGATGGCCATGGCCCACGCCCTGCGTGCCAAAGGCCGTGCGGCGCAGGTGACCCTGATCGATAACGCCCAAGCCCTGACCGCCACAAAGCCAAAGGCAGGCACCACCATTCGCAAGGCAATGGCTGATCTGAACGTTGATCTGATCGAAAATGCGCCCATTTCCCGCATCGAGGCCGATCATATCGTTCTGGAGGATGGCCGTGAAATTCCGGCCGCTTTCGTGACCGGTGCCGCTGGTGCCCGCCCTTATGACTGGATCGCCCAAACAGGTCTTGATCTACAAGACGGCTACGTTCGGGTGAACGGTTTCCTGCAATCCAGCGATCCAGAGATCTTTGCCGCCGGCGATTGTGCCCATCTATCGGAAAACCCGCGCCCCAAGGCGGGGGTCTATGCGGTACGAGAAGCTCCGGTCTTGTTCGATAATCTGCGTGCCGCATTGGGGGCAGGACGGATGCGGCGGTACAAGCCGCAGAAGGACTACCTGAAACTGATCTCGCTGGGCGGAAAATCTGCCCTGGCCGAGCGGCTGGGCACCTCGTTCAGCGGACCCTTGATGTGGCGCTGGAAGGACCACATCGACCAGACCTTTATGAACAAGTTCCGCGATCTGCCCGAAATGCCGCCCCCTTCCGTGCCGCGGCTTCACGCGGCGGGACTGTTGGGCGCACTGGGCGAAAAGCCCATGTGTGGTGGTTGCGGCTCAAAAGTTGGACGCGGCGCGCTGCAGGCTGCGCTGCACACCCTGCCCGCGCCAGAGCGCTCTGACATCACCCCCCTACCCGGCGACGACGCGGCACTGCTGACAACCGGCGAGGCGCGGCAGGTCATGACTTCGGACCATCTGCGCAGCTTCACCAATGACCCGGCGCTCATGACCCGCATCGCCGCCGTTCACGCTCTGGGGGATATCTGGGCCATGGGCGCCAGCCCGCAAGCGGCAACTGCAACAATCATCCTACCCCGCATGTCGCCGGACTTGCAGCACCGGACCATGGCCGAGATCATGGCCACCGCGACCGCGGTCATACGCGATGCCGGTGCCGAGATTGTCGGCGGCCACAGCTCAATGGGCGATGAGATGACCATCGGCTTCACCCTCACCGGCTTGTGCGAGACTGATCCGATCACCCTGTCAGGCGCCCAACCGGGCGACGCGCTGATATTGACCAAACCTTTGGGCAGCGGCGTGTTGATGGCTGCTGAAATGGCAGGCAAGGCCCGGGGCGAATGGGTCGTCGCTGCGTTCCATCAGATGGTTCAGCCGCAAGGAGAAGCCTCCCGCATTCTGGCAGGCGCCCACGCGATGACCGACGTGACTGGGTTTGGTTTAGCCGGACATCTGCTGGGGATGTGCGAAGCCTCGGACTGCGGCGCGGAACTTGATCTGGACGCAATTCCGCTGACGGCTGGCGCGCTGGAGTTGAGCGCCCAAGGCGTCCGATCAACGATTTTCGACGAAAACCGGTCCATCGTCCCGGATCTGCCGTTTGGCGACAAGGCTGACCTGTTGTTTGACCCGCAAACCGCCGGGGGGTTGTTGGCCGCCGTTGCGCCCGATCAGGCGCAGGGGTTGTGCGAAAAGCTGAGGCACGCAGGCTATCCGGCGGTCATAATCGGGCACATGTCCGACACACCGGGTCTGCGGCTTCAAAGCTGATCCAATATCCGCTCGATCCGCGCGGCCATGTCGTTCAGGCCCGCGTCGTCCAGTGTGGCCGCTTCGATTTGGGCAACCACCTCGGCGGTGCGGGCGCGACTGGACTTGGCATAGGACTGGTCGTAGTGCTGCTCCATCAGCGCCCGAGTCAGCGCCAGTTTGTCACCGGCGTCGATCAGGGCGAGCCAGCCATCCACTACCTCGTGCCCCCGGTGGAACCGCAGCGGAGAAAGCCGATCCTGCAACCGGTCCGCATCCGACAGAATGTCGTCATAGGCACGAGCCAGATAGGCGGTACGTGCCTCTATCGACGCCTGAACCTGAATACGCGGCGCGCAACGCAAAGCGGTCCAGACGCTTGGCGGCAGGATCAGGGTTCCGATCTTGGACGACTCCGCCTCAACCACCACAGGGCGCGCTGGATCGAGCCCGCACAGTGCTGCAGCCAGAGCGGATTCAAACGCCTTCTGGCTGGGTTGCCCACCGGGCATCTCGCCCAGCAACGAGCCGCGATGATTAGCCAGCCCTTCTAGGTCCAGAACCTGAACGCCGCGTGTTTTCAGATGCTTCAGAAGGTCTGTCTTGGCCGTGCCCGTATAGCCGTCCAACGCGATCAGATGATGCGGCAACGGGTCTTCGTACAGAAATCGGTTCACCAGACGCCGATAGGTCCGATACCCGCCCTCGACCACCTCGGCCCGCCAACCGATCTGTTGCAACATCCAGGTAAATGACCCCGACCTCTGCCCGCCCCGCCAGCAATAGACCAGAGGTTTCCAGCCCCCTTCGTGATGCGACAGGCTGTGCTCGATGTGGTTGGCTGCGTTGCGGAACACCAGCGCTGCGCCCAGTTTGCGGGCCAGAAACGGGCTTTCCTGCACATAGATCGTGCCCACCCGGGCGCGTTCGTCATTGTCCAGAACCGGCAGATTGATGGCGCCGGGCAGATGATCCTCTGCAAACTCTGCCGGGCTGCGCACATCAATCACCGTATCGAAATCATGCGCATAAAGGCTGGGCAGGTCGGTGAAGTTCAAAGCCATATCAGGGGTCTATCCTGCCAAGCCTGCATTGAAAAGGCACGCTGTCATGCCGGAATCGGTTCGATCAGGTCAGACCCGCTGGCGCGGTTCGAATTCACCGCCGAGTCAACACGGTAAAAGTTCAGCACATCCTCGGCGCCGGGCCGCATCAGGCGCGCGGCCCCCTTTCCGGCCTCACCCAGCCAGAGAGGCCAGTCGTCAGCTTCTAGGATCAGCGGCATCCGGTGGTGGATGGCGCTGAGATGGCTGTTGGCGGGCGTCGTCACGATGGCACAGGTGCCTTGCCGGGCTTCATCTGTGCCCCAATCCTGCCAGACCCCCGCAAAAGCGATCGGTGCGCCGTCCTTGCGGTGGATATACCAAGGCAGGCGCGTACCCTGCTCGGTCTTTGTCCATTCGTAGAACCCCGTCGCCACAATCAGGCACCGCCGTTCCCGGCAGGCAGCGCGAAACGCGGGTTTTTCAGCCAGCGTCTCGGCCCGTGCATTGATCAGCAGGGGACCGGCCGTTTCGGTCTTGTACCAATGCGGCAGAAATCCCCAGCGCAGCGGATCCAGCCTGCGCCCGCTCTCTCCGGCCCGAACCACATGCACCTGATTTGTCGGGCAGACGTTGAAATTCGGCACCGATGGTAGTGTGTTGGCTGGGCGCGCAGAAAACAGCTGCGCCATCGCATCATTGGGAAGGGTTATTGCAAACCGTCCGCACATGGGTAATGAACCATCAATAGTTGTTTCAAACAGGCACAGGGTGTCACGGGGTCTCATGCAAAATCAAACAGCGAAAACCCTCAAAGGCAAGGCCGTGGCAGCTCTGGATGCAGGCAAGCTGCAACAGGCGCTGAAAAAGGCACAGCTGGGTGTCAAGAAATTCCCGAAGGATTCAGATTTCCACGCCATCTCGGGCTTTGTACTGACCGAAATGCAGCAGTACAAGAAATCGATCCCGCATTTCGTTGAAGCATCCCGCATGAAACCGGACGATCCGCAATTTGTGGAAAACCTGGCCAATGCTCTGATGCAAACCGGGCAAATTTTCAAGGCGCTGGAATACACCGAGCAAAAACTGGAGCAGTTTCCCAACAACAAGGAACTGAACCGCGTTCTGGATGAGATCCACCTAAAGGGTGAAAACTGGCGGATGATCGTCGAACATGCCAGCAAAAGGCTGGAAAACGGGCCTGATGATGTGGACCTGCTGGTCAAACGTGCCCGCGCTTATTCGAAGATCGGATTTGTCGACGAGAACTCACGGGACATAGACCATGCCTATAAGCTGGAGCCGGAAAACACAAAGATCGCGTTCCACAAATCGGTGAACCTGCATCAAAGCGGCGACAAGGACGGATCGAAAGAGATCCTTTGGCGCATTCTGGATGAAAAACCGCATCATGCTGCATCCCTGATGCAATTGTCGACTATAGCTTCCAAGGAGGATGCTCCAAATCTGCTCGACTCTGTCGAGAGCGCTATCTCTCTCAGTGACAATGACAATCTGGAGTTGGAATTTGCCAAAGCGCACCTGATCTCGACAATTGAAGGCTTGGCCGCGGCCATGCCCCAATTTGCGCGCGCCAACGCAATTCAACATGACAGCAACCCCTATGATGTCACCGAGGAAGAGAAAAAACTGGACCGGATCACCAGCCTGTTCCCTGCTGGAGCAAAGCTGCCGGACTCTGGCCTGAACGACGTGCCGGTTCCGATCTTCGTTCTGGGTCAACCCCGCTCAGGCACCACCCTGATGGAGATGATGCTGAGCTCGCCCCCCGATGTCGCAGGCTGTGGAGAGTTGACGCTGGGCGCTGACTTGTCGCACAAGTTTGAAAACGAAGACCAAGTTTTCAAAGCCACAGATGCAACGGAATTCGCCGAGCAGTTCCGCAAGCTGATGCCACCGGTCCCTGAAGGGTCTGTCGCCTTTGTCGATAAGATGCCGCACAACTATCAGCGCGTCGGCTTCCTGTTGGCGGCATTCCCCAATGCCAAAATCATCAATATGCTGCGGGATCCGCGCGACGTAGGACTATCCAAATGGATCAGGAGGTTCCCGGCTGGCGGGATGCGTTATGCCTCGAACCTCGCCTCCATTGCCCATTCGGCGAATATGTATCGTCGCTACATGGCCCACTGGGACGCCGCGTTCGGAGATCGCATTCTGACCGTGCCATACGAAAAACTGGTGGCTGACCCGAAAACCTATAGCCAACAGGTGGCTGCCTTCTGTGAACTGAAATGGACTGAGACCATGATGCGCCCCGAAGAAAACAAAAAACAGGTCAGAACGGCCAGCATCGATCAGGTCCGCAACAAGATTTCAACCAAATCGATCGGCGGATGGCAGAGCGTGTCTGAACATCTAAGCCCGATGCTGGACGGTATCGACCCGGCGCTCTGGCCGGAATACGACCTCGGTTGAGCACGCCGGAAATAGCAAAGGCCGCATCGGGTGATGCGGCCTTTGTTGTTACAGGATCGCAGGGTTATTTCTGCTTGATGCGACCGTCCAGATAGGGCTGATACGGCGCATTTTCAGCCAGGTATTCCGCCGTCACATCGGCCAGATCAGGCCCATAGTCGTAGGCGTTCTTATCGTCGCCTTCGAACATGGAATAGCCATCACCACCGTTGCGAACATAGTTGTTGGTGACTACCAGATAAGTCGCGGCGGGATCGATGGGCACAAACCCGTCGCCTTCGGCAACCATCACCTCGGTGATGCGGCCTTCGTTCGGTGCAACCGACGGGTCCCAAGTGAAGGTCAGACCTGCGACCTGCGGGAAGCGACCCTTGACCTCTTCGACCTGGCTGACACCGTTTTCAAGCGCGTCGATGACGGTCTGACCACTGATCTCAAAGGTCGAAAGCGTGTTCTGGAAGGGCAGCACGGTCAGCACCTCGCCCATAGTCACCTCACCCGGATCGATCGAGGCCCGCAACCCGCCCGAGTTGGCAATCGCGATCTGCGCGCCCTGATCGGCAACCCGCGCCAGCATGGCGTCGGCGACCAGATTGCCCATCGCGCATTCCTGCACGCGGCATACAGCGCGGTCGCCTTCGATCGAATCTGCGGCATTCGCCACAACCTTGTTGCGGATTTCGTCCAGCGGCACGGCCAATTCTGCGATGCGGTCCAGCGCGGCCTGATCCTCGGTCACGGTGTTGTCCATGATCAGCGGCTCGCCCACGGCCTCGACCACGTTGCCGTCATCATCGAAGGTCACGTTCAACTCACCCAGGAACTTGCCATAGGCATAGGCCTGCACGATCTGCACGCCATTCACGACGGTCGGATACGGGCCCGCTGCCTTGTCGGACACGTTCGAAAGGTACGTGTTCGAATGGCCACCCACGATGACATCCACGCCGGTGGTTTCCTGCGCCACGCGTTGATCGACACCATAGCCCGAGTGGCTGAGCACGATAATCTTGTTCACCCCCTCACCGGTCAGTTTGTCGACCTCGGCCTGCACCGCCGGAACCGGATCCGAGAAGGTGATGTTGGGCCCGGGCGAGGCAAGATCATGAGTGTCTTCCGGGGTCAGACCGATCAGTCCGATCTGTTCTCCGCCCACCTCGATGACCGTCGATTTCTTGATCTTGTCGGTCAGCAGTTCTTCGTCACGGATATCCGCATTCGACATCAACACCGGGAAACCCACCGAGTCGATGAACCCGCGCAGCACTTCTGGGCCGTCATCGAATTCGTGGTTGCCCACGGTCATCGCGTCATAGCCCAGCTTGTTCATGAACTCGGCCGCGACCTTGCCCTTGTAGTAGGTGTAGAACAACGAGCCCTGAAACTGGTCCCCACCATCGACGAGGATCGAGTTTTCGACCCGCCCCCGCGCCTCGTTCACGGCGGTAACCAAACGGGCAGAACCGCCGAAACACTTGCCTTCTGCGTTGTCTTCCGCATCGCATCCGCTGTCATATTTGTTGATCGGCTCAAAGCGCGCGTGGAAATCGTTAGTGTGCAGAATCGTCAGCTTGTATTCCGCCGCGGCCATGCCTGCGGTCAGGCCTAAAACGGCTACTGACGCCAGAAAACGGGTGAACATATTAATACTCCCTGTATTTGATTGGCGCGATGGTGCGCTCAGCGGCAGGAAGAGTCAAAGGGGGAAATCCGGCTTGATTCTGCCCGTCACGCGGGGCATCACCACCTCATGCTGATTTACAAGATTTTCCGGGCCGACGAATGGGCCACGTTGCAGGATCACGGTGCCTCGGACGGCGCGCCGATTGATGTGTCGGACGGATTTGTCCATTTCTCGACCGCCGAACAGGCCGCCGAGACCGCAGCCAAACATTTTGCCGGGGTTGAGGGGTTGACCCTGCTGGCCTGCGACGCGCATGTAATGGGCGACGATCTGAAATGGGAAGTGTCGCGTGGCGGCGCCCTGTTCCCGCATCTCTACCGCCAGATTCGCATGACCGATGTTGTATGGTCCCGCCCCCTACCCTTTGATGGGCAAGCGCACCAGTTCCCGGCAGAGATGATATGACCGTATTCATCGACCCCGTCCGTGCCCAATTCGAGGCGTTCAAGGCGCTGGACCGCAACCACCCGATCGAGATGCTGAATCTGGTGAAGTTCCGCGCCAAAGCTGAATACCCGGCGGGACACGAACTGGCCGAGGCCGGGCTGACCGGTGCGCAGGCTTATCGCAATTATGGCGCGGAAACCGCTCCGATCATCGAACGGCTTGGGGCGTCGATCCTGTGGCGCGGCGCGTATCAGACCACTCTGATCGGTCCGCAGCATGAAGCCTGGGATGAGGTGTTCATCGCCCGCTATCCAACAGCGCATGCGTTCCTTGAGATGGTGACAGACCCGGTTTACCGGGCGGCTGTCATCCACCGGCAGGCGGCGGTTGAAACCTCGCGCCTGATCCGCTGTGCACCCACCCAAAGCGGAGAGGCTTTCGGATGAAACTGACCGAGAAACTGGGGCTTGCCGTCCTGCATAAGATGGACCCCGAAGCCGCCCATGGCATGTCGATCAAGGCGCTGAAGGCCGGACTGGCCCCGATGCCCGGACCGGTGACGTCGCCCCGGCTGAAGACCCAGGTGGCCGGTCTGAACCTGCCCAATCCGGTCGGTCTTGCCGCTGGCTTCGACAAGAACGGAGAGGTTCTGACGCCTCTGTCCCGTACCGGGTTCGGCTTTATCGAAGTCGGCGCCGTCACTCCGCGACCGCAGCCCGGCAACCCCAAGCCCCGCCTGTTCCGCTTGTCCGAGGACAAGGCCGCCATCAACCGCTTTGGCTTCAACAACGAGGGCATGGAGGTGATGGCAGACCGTCTGGCCAACCGCCCCAAAGACGCGGTGATCGGCCTGAACCTTGGCGCGAACAAGGACAGTGACGATCGGCCCGGCGATTTTGCCAAAGTTTTGGCCCATTGCGCCGCACATCTGGATTTCGCCACGGTCAACGTCTCGTCCCCCAACACTGAAAAGCTGCGGGACTTACAAGGCAAGGCGGCGCTTGGCGCGCTGCTGGGTGGCGTGATTGAGACGCGCAACACGCTGCCGCGTCCGATCCCGATTTTCCTGAAGATCGCGCCTGATCTGACCGAGGCAGAATTGCAGGACATTGCCGAAGTCGCCTCGGAAACCGGCGTGGACGCGGTGATTGCCACCAACACCACTCTGTCGCGCGACGGTTTGCGTAGCGCCTACAAGGGCGAAACCGGCGGGTTGTCCGGCGCCCCGCTGTTCGAGAAATCGACCCGCGTTCTGGCCCGTCTCAGTAACCTGACCGAGGGGAAAATCCCGTTGATCGGTGTGGGTGGCATCAGCAATGCGGAACAAGCCTATGCCAAGATCTGCGCCGGGGCGTCTGCCGTGCAGTTTTATACGGCGCTGGTTTATGGCGGGATATCTCTGGCTGCTGAGATTGCACAGGGCTTAGATGAATTGCTGATGCGGGACGGGTTCAACTCTGTCGCGCAAGCCGTTGGAAGCAAACGAGAGGATTGGCTGTGATCGCATATTGGCACAACCCGCGCTGTTCGAAGTCCCGCACTGGGCTGGCGCTGTTGGAAGAGAATGGCGCGCAGGTCGAAGTGCGCAAATACCTTGAGGATGCGCCCTCGGCAGATGAAATCCGCGCGGTGCTGGGTCGGTTGGGTATCAACGCCATCGACCTGATGCGGACAGGTGAGAAACGGTTCAAGGAACTGGGCCTGACCAAGAACACGCCCGCAGATGACCTGATCACTGCCATGACCGAGAACCCGATCCTGATCGAGCGCCCTCTGGCCATTTCTGGTGACAAAGCCGCCATTGGACGTCCGCCCGAGAACCTGCTGGCGCTGCTTTAAGCCACCTGCGCCTCAAGCCGGGGGTAACGCCAGCCCAGCGTGATACCGCGCGCGATGTTCAGAACCATCAGCGCGGCCCACAGCCCGTGATTGCCCAGCGTCGGCACCAGAATGAACAGCGCGACGATATAGATCGCGACCGACTGGATCATCGCGTTGCGCATGGCGCGGGTCCATGTGGCCCCGATATAGATGCCATCGAACATCCAGCTCGCCACTCCGATAGCGGGGGCCAGAGCCGCCCAGATCAGGTAGTCCCGCGCGGCCAGCCGAACTTCGGGCGAGGTGGTCATCAGGTCGATCAGGGCCGGTCCGGCCAGATAGAACAGAGCGCCCAGCGCAAAGGCGCCGCCCACGCCCCATTGCGACGCCATGATAGACGCGCGACGGACCTGATACCGGTCACGCGCACCCACGGCACTGCCGACTAGAGCCTCGGCAGAGAAGGCAAAGCCGTCCAGCGCAAAGGCGGTAATCTCAAGGAATTGCAACAGCACCTGATTGGCCGCAAGGTTCACATCGCCCAGATCGGAGCCGACAAACAGAAAGGTGGTGAACGCCCCGGTCAGCAGGACCGAACGGATCATGATATCCGTGTTCACCTGCATCATCCGCCGCAGCCGGGCCGCATCGAAAATGCGCGGCCAGTCGCGCCACTGGTTTCCGCCAAACGCGTCGTGGCACAGCCACAAACCCAGCGCCAGACCGGTCCATTCGGCGATCAGCGTGGCAATGGCGACACCTTCGACGCCCCAGCCAAGCCCAAGCACGAACCAAAGGTCCAACAGGATGTTCAGCCCGTTCATCCAGACCTGCAACAGGAACACGCCGCGTGTCCGCTCGACCGCGATCAGCCAACCTGTCACCGCGTAAAGGGCAATCGTCGCTGGTGCGCCCCAGATACGGATTTGCAGGTAATCCCGCGTCAGCGCCTCGACCTCGGGGCTGGCGGGTGACAGGGCAAACGCGCCCCAGAACACCCAGATTTGAGTCAGGATAAAGAACAGCCCAGCCGCGCCGCCCAGCAGCAAACCGCGCATCAGCAAAGCACCGGTTTCGGCAGTGTCCCCAGCCCCGCGCGCCTGCGCTGCCAGCCCGGTGGTCCCCATGCGCAGGAAGCCAAAGATCCAATAGATCGTCGCCAGAATAACCGCACCCATGCCCACGGCACCGATGGGGGCTGCCTGCCCCATCTGCCCGACCACTCCGGTATCCACAGCCCCCAGAATAGGCACCGTGGCATTGGACAGCACGATCGGAAACGCGATCTTCAGCACCCGTTTATGGGTGAGAGGTGCCGAGGCGGCCTGCACGATAAGTTACCCCGCTTTGGGTTTGGACTGCGGCATCAGGAAATGCCCGGTTGCTTGTGCTATCGGACGCGCGTGATTGTCCTGCCATGCCTCGACCCGAACTGACGCATAGCGCCGACCCGAACGGCTGACAAAAGCGCGGGCATAGGCATCGCGCGGCAGGCCTGAACGCAGGTAATCCACTGTGAAATCGACGGTCTTGGGAAAGCGCACCGAGTCAGCCTTGAACAGCTCTTCCGCTTCGATCTCACCGCTTTCGATCATGGGAAAGAAATACTCCCAACTCAGCGTGATGACGGCGGTGACCTCAAGGAACGCCGCCGTGACCCCGCCATGAAGCGCGGGCAGCATGGGGTTGCCGATCAGCTTGTCATCGAAGTTAAGCACTCCGGTCAATTCATCGCCACGCCGGTCGAATGTGATATTTAGGAACCGAATATACGGCACCCCTTCGACAATTGCGTTCAGCGCCGCGTCGCGGCGTTGCTTGACCACCTGCATTGGTTCGGGACGGGGACGCGCCATCACAGACCCTCCACCGTAAAGGAGCCCGCGGCAGTTGCTACCGGCAGATCCTGATTCTCGTCCATCGCCGTGGCCCGGACAAAGGCGACGTTGCGGGTGATGTGATAGCAGGTGGCATGAGCGGTGATGCTCTGCCCAGGTGTTGCGGCGCGCATATAATCGATCCTCAAATCAATCGTGGCAGTTCCCCCGGGAGCCGAAGGGTGGCACATCACGGCGGCACCGCAGCAGGTGTCCAACGCAGCAAACACGGCGCCGCCATGGATGACGCCGGTTCTGGGGTCTCCGACCAGATCAGCGTTGTACGGCATAGAGATCGCGGCCTCACCATCGCTGATTGTGGTCAGCTTGAGCCCCAACGCCTTGGCGTGCGGGATCGCCTCGATGAACCGGCGCGCAATTTCTACTTTATCGACCATTTCGTGTGCCCCCCTTGATTTCCTTCTTTATGAGCCTGTGCCTTGCAAAAGAGCAAGACCGCCTGTTGCGCTTGCCGTCACGACGGCCTAGTTTGCGGCCAAGGAGATCGAAAATGACCGACAACCGTTTGTCATTAAACGAGATGTGCGAAGAGTTCGACGTAACCAAGCGCACCTTGCGTTACTACGAGTATATCGAGCTGTTGCAGCCGGAACGCGAAGGCCGCAGCCGGTATTATGGCCCCCGTGAATGCGCGCGAATGAAGCTGATCATGCGCGGACGGCTGTTTGGATTCTCGCTGGAAGAGATTCGCCAGTGGCTGTTGATCTATGAAGATCAGGGCAATCAGGCGCAGATGGCCGAGTTCATAAAACTGGCTGACCGGCAGATGCCGGAACTGCAGAAGCAACGGCAACAACTGGATGAGGCGATGGACGAGCTTCAGCGCCTGCGTGACCAGACCGCCAAGTCCCTGCGTTAAACCCTCTCCTTTCTTCATTCTAAGCTCTCTGAAGCCCGGGCAATGCAGCCTTGGGCCCTCGGGGTATGTTTCAGCATCGGATGCCCGGCGCCCTCTCATGGCTGAAATTCCGTTACGTCAATTCTCAAAACCCGGGCATCAGGTACCTTGACGCGAAAGGATGCTACGTCAACTTTCAATGTGACGTAGCGTTTGCATTACGTGAACGTCATCTACGTGTTGTAACGTGCGCATCGACTGCGCACCTGACTTTCATAGACGCCAGTGACGAGAGTGCTGAAACCATGACCGAAGACCTGATGACCATCCGTGAAATGTGCGAGACCTACGAGGTCACGCCGCGCACCTTGCGTTTTTACGAGGCAAAGGAACTTTTGTTTCCGATCCGCGAGGGCCAGAAACGCCTGTTCACCAAACGGGACCGGGCGCGCCTGAAACTGATCCTGCGCGGTAAGCGTTTCGGCTTCAGCCTGGAAGAGATCCGGCAGCTGCTGGACCTGTACCATGTGGGTGACCAACAAAAGACCCAGATGATCCGCACGATTGAAATCGCACGGGAACGTCTGGCGGATATGGAAGCCCGCCGCGAAGAGCTGACCCAAGCCATTGACGATCTGAAAGAGCAGTTGCGCTGGGGCGAAAAAGTCATCGCCTCGATTAACCACGAGAAAAAAGCCGCCGGCTAACTCCAGCGGCTCAATCCCCGGACATCTGAATTTAAGGGAGCTTCAAATGCCCGTCTACAACGCGCCAACCAAAGACACTCAGTTCATCCTGCACGATGTGCTGAAAGTCTCGGAATCCGATATTCCAGGCTATAGCGAGCTGGAGGCCGAATTTACCGGCGCGGTTCTGGAAGAAGCCGGCAAGGTTGCCACCAACGTTCTGCATCCGCTGAACGTAGTCGGCGACACCGAAGGATGCCGTTTGGAAAATGGTATCGTCTACACCCCTACCGGGTTCAAGGACGCCTTCGAGCAGATGAAGGAAGGCGGCTGGACTGGCCTCGACATGCCGGAAGAGTATGGCGGTCAGAACATGCCCTATGTGATCGGTACCGCCGTGGGCGAGATGTTCTCGGGCGCGAACCAGGCGTTTGTCATGTATCAGGGTCTGACCCACGGCGCAGCCTCGGCCATTCTGGCGCACGGCACCGAAGAGCAAAAGAACACCTATCTGCCTAACATGGTCAGCTGCGAATGGACCGGCACCATGAACCTGACCGAGCCGCATTGCGGCACCGATCTGGGCCTGATGCGCACCAAGGCAGAACCGCAAGGCGACGGCAGCTACAAAATTTCCGGTCAAAAGATCTTTATCTCGTCCGGCGATCACGACATGGCCGACAACATCATCCACCTGGTGCTCGCCAAGATCCCCGGCGGTCCCGAGGGCATCAAGGGCGTGTCGCTGTTCATCGTGCCCAAGTTCATCGTCAACGAAGACGGTAGCCTGGGTGAGCGCAACGGCGTGTCGGTCGGCAAGATCGAAGAGAAGATGGGCATCCACGGCAACTCGACCTGCGTCATGAACTATGACGAAGCCACCGGCTGGTTGTTGGGCGAAGAGCACAAAGGCATGCGCGCCATGTTCACCATGATGAACGAAGCGCGTCTGGGCGTGGGCATGCAGGGCCTGTCGCAGGCCGAGGCCGCGTTCCAGAACGCCTTGGAATATGCCAAGGACCGCCTGCAGGGCCGCGACGTCACCGGCGTGAAGAACCCGGACGGCCCCGCCGATCCGCTGATCGTGCATCCGGATATTCGCCGTAATCTGATGGATCAGAAAAGCTTCACCGAAGGCGCGCGCGCGTTCATCCTGTGGGGCGCAACCATGATCGACAAAGCGCACCGCTCGGGCGACAAGGACGCGGACGGGCTGATCTCGCTGCTGACCCCGGTCATCAAGGGCTTCTTGACCGATCAGGGCTATGACATGACCGTTCAGGCGCAGCAGGTCTATGGCGGCCACGGATACATCGAGGAATGGGGCATGTCGCAATACACCCGCGACGCCCGCATCGCGATGATCTACGAAGGTGCGAACGGCGTTCAGGCGCTGGACCTTGTCGGCCGCAAGCTGGCGCAGGATGGCGGCAAGCACGTTATGGCCTTCTTCGACATGGTCAAAACCTTCTGCAAGGAAAACAGCGGCAAGGACGAAGCTTATGACAAGGCCTTCATCGAACCGCTGAAAGCCGCGTCGAAAGACCTGCAGGCTGCTGGCATGTATTTCATGCAGGAAGGCATGAAGAACCCGAACAACGCCCTGTCCGGTTCCTATGACTTCATGCACATGTTCGGCCATGTCTGCCTGGGCCTGATGTGGGCGCAGATGGCCAAGGCCGCGCAAGACGCGCTGGACGGTGGGGCCTCGGACAAAGAGTTCTACGAGACCAAGATCAACACCGGTCGCTTCTACATGGCCCGCCGCCTGCCCGCCACGGCGCTGCATCTGTCGCGTATCCAGACCGGCGCGGATACGGTCATGGCGCTGGAGGCCGCGAACTTCTGATCAATCTCCGGTTCCGGGGTTCTGCCCCGGAGCCGGTTTTCGGAGGAGACACTATGCCAAAACGTTTTCGCCTGACCCGACGCTTTCCTGTCGCCATGACAGAGGATGGCTACCGCAAGCTCAGGGCTTTTGCCCGTGAGGCCGGGTTGGACGAAGGTGAAGCGCTGTCTTTTTTGTTCGAGAACTTCAACAGCGTCACAGATGAGGGAAAGCTGACGCGCCGACTGCGCGAATTCAATTCCGAGCTTGAGGCCCGCAAACGCTGACGGGTTCATTCACACACGCTTTGGGCGTGCGTGTTTTCAGAAAGATGAACTGCAGATCGCAGCCAAAGGTTCACCTTTCTCGAAATACGCGAATTGCAGCACGGCACCATGCGCCACGGGAGGGGCGAACGTATGACCATCAAACTTCACTGTTTCGGCGAGAGTGGGAACTCGTACAAAGCCGCACTGGCATTGGAAATGTCCGGGCTGGATTGGGAGCCGGTCTTCGTCGATTTCTTCAATGGTGTTACGCGCAGCCCTGAGTTCCGCTCGGAAGTCAACGTGATGGGCGAAGCGCCCTTCTTGATCGATGGTGATTTTCAAACCTCCCAGTCCGGTGCCATTCAGGCCTACGTCACCGAGAAATCTGGCAAGTTCGGCGGCAAGACACGGGACGAGAATTGCGACATTCTGCGCTGGGTTCTGTGGGACAACCACAAGCTCAGCTCGATGGCGGGGTTGACCCGCTTTCTGATCAACTTCCTGCCTGAAAAACACCGCAACCCGGATGTGATCGCCTTTAACCAAGGGCGCCTCAAGGCAGCATACGAGGTCCTCAACTCCCACCTGGATGGGCGAGACTGGATCGTCGGCGACGGCGTGACCAACGCCGATCTCAGCTGCTGCGGCTACCTTTATTACCCTGAACCATTCGGCTTTGACCGCGCCGACTGGCCTCATATCGACGCCTGGCTGACTCGCCTGTCCGAACAGCCCGGCTGGAAACACCCATATGACCTGATGCCCGGCAAACCGTCGGATCGAGCTTAAGGAGAAGACCCATGACCGAAGCTTATATTTATGACGCCCTGCGCACCCCGCGCGGCAAGGGCCGTAAGGATGGCAGCCTGCACGAGGTGACCTCGGTGCGCCTGTCCGCCCTGACCCTGAACGCGATGAAAGAGCGTAACAATCTGGAAGGTCACGCCGTTGAGGATGTGATCTGGGGCAACGTCACACAGGTGATGGAGCAAGGCGGCTGTCTGGCGCGCTCGGCGGTTCTGGCCTCGGATCTGGATCAGTCGATCCCCGGTCTGGCGATCAACCGTTTCTGCGCCTCGGGTATGGAGGCCGTGAACCTAGCGGCAAACCAGGTCAAGGGCGGCGCTGGCGAAGCCTACATCGCAGGCGGTGTCGAGATGATGGGCCGTGTGGCCATGGGCAGTGACGGTGCCGCGATTGCCGTTGATCCGACGCTGGCGATGGACACCTATTTCGTGCCGCAGGGTATCTCGGCCGATATCATCGCCACCGAGTATGGCTTCAGCCGTGACGACGCCGATGCGCTGGCGGTTGAATCGCAGAGACGCGCGGCAGAGGCATGGGACGACAACCGGTTCGAAAAATCGGTCATCACCATCAAGGATCAGAATGGCCTGACCATTCTGGACCGCGACGAATACATGCGCCCCGGCACCGACATGCAAAGCCTTGGGTCGCTGAACCCGTCCTTCGCGATGATGGGCGAGCAGATGCCCGGCTTCGATAAGGTGGCAATGCTGAAATACCCGCATCTTGAGCGGATCAACCACATCCACCACGCGGGCAACAGCTCGGGCATCGTGGATGGTGCGGCTGCTGTTCTGATCGGCAACAAGGAATTTGGTGAGAAATACGGCCTGAAGCCGCGCGCCCGCATCAAGGCAACCGCCAAGATCGGCACCGACCCGACCATCATGCTGACTGGTCCGGTTCCGGTAACTGAAAAGATCCTCGCCGACAACGGCATGAAGATCAGCGATCTGGACCTGTTTGAAGTGAACGAAGCCTTCGCCTCGGTCGTGCTGCGCTTCCAGCAGGCATTTGATGTCGACCCGGCACTGGTGAACGTAAACGGCGGCTCGATCGCGATGGGGCACCCGCTGGGCGCGACCGGCGCGATGATCATCGGCACCCTGTTGGATGAGCTTGAGCGTCAGGACAAGGAAACCGGTCTGGCCACGCTCTGCATCGCGTCCGGCATGGGTGCAGCAACAATTATCGAGCGGGTCTGATGCCCAAGCTGGACCTCTCTCAGATTCCGTTCAAGGGCGGCTCGGCCTATCCCGGCAAGCTGGCCGAGGCGACCGCTGGTCGTTTCGTGCAGCGTGTGGGTGATGCGGGCGGGTTAACCCAGTACGGGGTCAATATCGTGCGGCTGGAACCGCAGGGCATGTCTTCGCTGCGTCATTACCATATGGAGCAAGACGAGTTTGCCATCATGCTCAGCGGCAAATGCGTGCTGATCGACGACGATGGCGAACATGAGATGCTGCCCGGCGACTGCGCCGCTTGGCCCGCAGGTGAGGCGAACGGCCATCACCTTGTGAACAAAACCGATGCGCCCGCGACCTTTCTGGTGGTGGGCACACGGACCCCGACCGAGACCGGCTATTACAGCGACATAGACATGATGGTGAAGGATGACGAGAACGGATTCGCCTTCACCCGCAAGGATGGCAGCCCGCTGACGGCTGACCAGATTGGAGATGACAATGACTGATTTCACTCTGAGCAAAGACGCGGACGGCGTCGCCTTTGTTACCTGGGATGCCCAGGGCAAATCCATGAACGTCCTGACCCGCGAGGCCTTTCAGGAGGTCAGCCAACTGATCGATCAGGCCCTGAACGATGATGAGATCAAGGGCATCGTCATCACCTCGGGCAAAGAAGGCTCATTCGCTGGCGGTATGGACCTGAACACGCTGGCCACCATCCGTCAGGAGGCAGGAGACGAACCGGCGCAGGCGCTGTTCGACTTTGTCATGGGCGGCCACCACATCCTGCGCAAGATGGAATTGGCGGGCATGGACCCCAAGACCAAGAAGGGCGGCAAGCCGATCGCCTGTGCCATCAACGGCACCTGCGCCGGGATCGGGACCGAGATCGCGCTGGCCTGTCACCACCGCGTCATGACCAGCAACCCGAAGGCCAAGATCGGTCTGCCCGAGATCATGCTGGGCATCTTCCCCGGCGGTGGCGGCACTATGCGTTTCAGCCGCATGGTTGGCGCGATGGCAGCGGCCCCGGTCCTGCTGGAAGGCAAAATGATGGACCCGGCCAAAGCCAAGGGCGCGCAGCTGATTGACGCTGTGTCGGACGATCCGGTTGCGGCGGCGAAAGAGTGGGTTCTGAACGCCAAAGACGCTGATCTGGTCAAACCTTGGGACGCCAAGGGCTACAAGATGCCTGGCGGTGCGCCCTATCACCCTGCCGGTTTCATGACCTTCGTCGGCGCCAATGCGATGGTGAACGGCAAGACCCAAGGCGCCTTCCCGGCGGCCAAGGCTCTGCTAAGCTCGATCTACGAAGGTGCGCTGGTCGACTTTGACACCGCTCTGAAAATCGAAGCGCGCTGGTTTACCAATGTTCTGATGAACCCGTCCTCATCGGCGATGATCCGGTCGCTGTTCCTGAACAAGGAAGCGCTGGAGAAAGGTGCCGTCCGTCCCAAGGATGTGCCCGATCAACGTGTCCAGAAGGTCGGCGTTCTGGGTGCAGGCATGATGGGTGCCGGAATCGCGCTGGTCTCGGCGCAGGCTGGGATGGAGGTCGTTTTGGTCGACCGTGATCAGGAAGCGGCCGACAAGGGTAAGGCCTATACCGAAAGCTACCTGGACAAGGGCATGAAGCGCGGCAAAGTCACGGCTGAAAAGAAAGAGGCCATGCTGGCCCGCATCACAGCGACTCCGGATCTGGACAACCTCAAAGGCTGTGACCTGATCATCGAAGCCGTGTTCGAAGATGTGGGCGTCAAGGCCGAGATGACCAAGAAGGTTGAGGCGATCATCCCCGAGGATTGCATCTTTGCCTCGAACACCTCGACCCTGCCGATCACCGATCTGGCCAAAGCCTCGGCGCGGCCCGAACAGTTCATCGGCATCCACTTCTTCTCGCCGGTCGAAAAGATGTTCCTGGTCGAAATCATCAAAGGTAAGGAAACCGGTGATCGCGCGGTTGCCAAGGCGCTGGACTATGTCCGTCAGATCCGCAAAACCCCGATCGTGGTCAACGATGCGCGCTTCTTCTACGCCAACCGCTGCATCATCCCGTACATCAACGAAGGTGTCCGGATGATCGCCGAGGGCGTGAACCCTGTGCTGATCGACAACGCCGCGCGCCAGCTGGGCTTCCCGGTGGGGCCGATCCAGCTGACCGACGAGACCTCGATTGATCTGGGTGCCAAGATCGCACGTGCAACCAAGGCGGCGATGGGTGATGCCTACCCGGAAAGCCCCTCGGATGATCTGATCTTCTGGATGGAGGAACAGGGGCGTCTGGGTCGCAAGGCCAATGCGGGCTTCTTCGACTATGACGACAAAGGCAAGCGTGTCGAATATTGGAGAGGTCTGCAGGAGAAATTCCCGCATGCCGAAGACCAGCCAGACCTGATCGAAGTGCAGGAACGTCTGATGTTCGCGCAGGTTCTGGAAGCGGTCCGCGCGCTGGAGGAAGGTGTGCTGGAAGACATCCGCGAAGGCGACGTGGGTGCCATTCTGGGCTGGGGCTTTGCGCCTTGGTCGGGTGGCCCGCTCAGCTGGCTGGACATCATCGGCACGCCTTACGCGGCCGAGCGTTGCGATCAACTGACCGAGGCATATGGCGAACGCTTCGCCTGCCCGCCGCTGCTGCGTGAGATGGCCGAAAAGGGCCAGAGCTTCTACGGTCGCTTCGCACCCAAAGCCAAGGCTGCCTAAACAAAAAACGCTGGCGCATGTCCCCCATGCGCCAGCGTCACCTTGTAGTTTCAGATAGTTCCCCGTTCAGATCATCATCAAAGGCCGACCCGGCCGCCCGGGCCGACGCGCGCCCCTGACCGGCCTCACCGGAACAATCGGATGATCAAAGACAGGTGCGGGAACCGAGCCCAGCGAATTTGCCAGAACACCAATGTCACCGCGTCGTGTCGTCAGATAAATCAAATCCGCCGCGGCCTCACCCGCGACGACCTCATACGACGCACCACCATTGATGCCGCCAGATCCAAATCGGCCCGCCGGGCAAAAGGCCCGAAATCCGCCTTCGATATAGATCACCTCATCCTGATCGAAAAACAGCGTACTGATGTCGAAATAGGATGCTGGCACATCCGAGGTGATCCGGAACATACCGCTCAGCAATCTGGCGGAAACAATCGGCATACTGACGGGCAGTGTGATCGGATCATGGTTCAACTTGGTGTTGTCCAGTGCGACGCCCTGCTCGGGCATCAACCAGACAACACGGCCGTTGTAGGCCGCGTTTGATGGCACCCGGATCGGCATGTTTTCAGCATTGGTTTCGCCGGGCGGCACCATGATGCAATCTGTCGCAACGCGACTTACCGGTCTGAAACCATTATCCAATGTTCGAACGAAATCACCGGCCCGCAACTCTTCGACCAGCTTCCATCCGGCCTTTGTTGCAACTTTAGTCCCGTGTACCAGCCCACCGCGGCGCGCGTTCAGCGCAGCCTGTGGCTCTGCGCCCCCTTGGTATTCGGACCTTTCCGCAAAATCTATTATACTCTCTACCTTCAACAAGTACCCACCCACCTATTACACTCAACAACTAAGATTCATGCGTATCACAGGATTTAGCAGCGGGACTTATTTTTGACATATTATGGTCCAATTTGGACCATTTCGGGCCCGCTAAGCACCCAAAACATAAACAACGTTTAAAATGTTAATGTCATTGGACTCAATCGGGAAACTATGTTCCGCAAGGTGGATCAATAGCTTACCCGAATCTGGCGATGTCTTCGGCACAGGCATTGGCCAAGCCTGCGCGTGGTGATCACACGGTCTCTCCCAACGCGGCGGCGCGTCTTGATCGCCAACCCAGCAGCGCACCAGCTGCGGCGATCAGCCCGATCCCGGCAATCTGCATGACGCCGATCACCTGACCCAGCGCAACCCAGGCGAACAGCGGGCCGAAAATCATCACCGAGTATTCGAACACCGCGACATAAGAGGTTTCCCCAATCTGATAGGCCTTGATCAGCATGAAGACCGCAATCGTGGACCCAACCGCCTGCACGACGATCCATTTCAGCGCTGGTTGCATGTCCCAGACCATGCCCCGCGTCACGAAACCATCGGGCAAGGAAAGCATCGAGAACACGGCCAGGCCAAGCGCTCCGGCCAGCCCAAGGGTCATGATCATGGCCGCCAACAGCGCTACGGTGCTTTCCTGTGCGCAATGGCTGCGAGTAATAATGGAACTGAGCGCATAGAAAAACCCTCCGGCCACCGGCAGCAGGGTTTGTGCATCGAATTCATAGGGATTGGGCTGCAGCACGCAGAGGATACCGAAAAAACCGATCAGAACGGCCAGAATGCGCCACGGGCCGATCCTCTGCCCCATTGCAAGGGCCGAGATCAACAGCACAAAGATCGGTGAGGTGAACAGCCCCGCCAGCGCCTGCGCAATCGGCATCAGCGCCAGAGAGGCAAAGTAAAACAGCATCGCCAGCGTGATCAAAACGCTACGCAGAATGACCGGCCCCAACCGTTGAGGGCGCAAACTGCCCATTCCCAACAGGGACAGGCCACCGATCAGCGGCAACATCAGCAGGGCGCGACTCAGGTGGAACTGCCACAGGCCGATCGTCTCGGCCAGCAGGATAACCACGTTGTCGATCACCCCGATGATCGCCATTGCGCTGACCATCAGGACCGACGCCAAAATCGGTGAGGTCTGAGTGTCCGCCTGCATTCTGCGCTCCGGTTGCAAAGTGGTGTGTGGCGGCGTGGCGTACCGCGCATCGCGCTATCCAGCACATTTTGCAATCCGGGCGCAACAGGTTTGCGCCTTTGGATTTTACCATGCTAAGCTGAGCCAAAATAAACACGAGCATACCTCACCTTGAAGACGGCACTCAAACAGTACCAACGGATCGAAGCCACCGGTCTGTGGCGCCCCTCGCCCGACGTGCAGCGGCGAGAGGTCGTGGTGTCGTTGGGTGAAGCCACGCTGACCATCTCGGATTTCAACGAACAGGCTCTGACCCATTGGTCTCTGGCCGCGTTGGAACGGCAGAATCCGGGCGTCTTCCCGGCGATTTTCAATCCTGATGGCGATCGAGACGAAACGCTGGAATTGGAGGACTCCGAGACCACGATGATCGAAGCCATCGACCGGCTGCAAAGGGCTATCGACCGAGCGCGGCCCCATCCGGGCCGGTTACGCTGGTTCAGCGTCGCCGGTGTGGTGGCCGCCGTGGCGGCGCTGTTGCTGCTGTGGATGCCGTCGGCTTTGCAAAACCACGTTGTATCGGTCGTGCCCGAGATCAAGCGCCAGGATATCGGCAACGCGATTCTGCAGCGGATCGAGCGGGTGTCGGGACGGGCCTGCACATCTGAGGACGCAGAGGCGGCGCTGACCCAATTGGCGACGCGCACCGGGGTTCGAAAGGTCATCATTCTGCCTGCCGGGGTGCAAACCAGCCTCAGCCTGCCAGGTGGGATCGTGCTGCTGAACCGGGCCTTGGTCGAGGACCACGAAGACCCCTCAGTCGCTGCGGGCTACATCATCGCCGAACGCGCAAGGACCGAGGCACAAGATCCGCTGGACGATCTGCTGGACCGTACCGGCGCAACGACAGCCTTCCGCCTGCTGACGACCGGAGAGCTAACGCCCGAGAATGTGGACAATTACACCGAGCAGGTTCTGTCGGAACCTCGCCCCACCCTGCCCGATGATGATTTGCTTGAGGTCTTCGCCCAAGCCGCGCTGCCATCGACCCCATATGCATACGCGACGGATGTCACCGGCGAGACGGTGTTGGGCCTGATCGAGGCCGACCCGATGGCGGGCCGCCCCCTGCAACAGGTTCTGCCGGACCGCGATTGGGTCCGGCTGCAGAATATCTGCGGCGAATAACTTACTTGGTGCCGAACATCCGGTCCCCGGCATCGCCGAGACCGGGCATGATGTAACCCTTGGAATTCAACTCGCGGTCCAGAGACGCGGTGACGATTTTCACATCCGGGTGCGCCTCTTTCATGCGCGCGACACCTTCGGGCGCGGCCAGCAGGCAGAGGAACCGGATATCAGTCGCGCCCGCCTCTTTCAGCAGGTCAATTGCCGCGGCCGAACTGTTGCCGGTGGCCAGCATAGGATCAACGGCGATGACCAGACGGTCTTTCAGCCCTTCGGGTGCCTTGAAATAATACTGCACCGGCTTCAGGGTCTCTTCGTCACGATAGAGCCCGACAAACCCAACGCGCGCCGAGGGGACCAGTTCCAGAACGCCGTCCAACATTCCGTTGCCCGCACGCAGGATCGACACCAACGCCAGTTTCTTGCCAGCCAGAATTGGCGCGTCCATCTCCTCCATCGGGGTTTCGATATGGCGGGTGGTCAAAGGCATCTCACGCGTGACCTCATAGGCCAGTAGCAGCGTGATCTCGCGCAGCAACTGCCGGAATTCAGCGGTCGAGGTGCCCTTGTCCCGCATGAGCGTCAGTTTGTGCTGGACCAGCGGGTGGTCAACGACGGTCAGGTGTTCGCTCATGATCTCTCCAGTCTTTTCTTGACCCGCGCGCGGGTGTCATCATCACAGAAGGCCGCTTTCAGGGCCGTTTCGTTCAGGGCAGCAAAGTCTTCGGCCTCCCAGCCGAAGGCTTGGCTTAACATCTCATATTCGCGCCGCATGGTGGTGTGGAAAAACGGCGGGTCGTCGGTTGATACAGTGACGTTGACCCCGTGGTCGCGCAACCGGGCAATCGGATGCGCGGCGAAATCGGGGAACAGGCCCAGAACCACGTTCGAACCTGGACACACTTCAAGCGTCACTTCACGGTCGACCAGTTCGCGGATCAGGTCTGGGTCTTCGATGGCGCGGACGCCGTGGCCGACACGTTCCACTCCCAGATCGCGCACCGCATCACGCACGCTTTCGGGGCCACCGAATTCACCGGCATGAGTGGTCAGGCGCAGCCCGGCTTCGCGCGCGCAGTCGAAGGCCCATTTGTAGTCACCCTGCGTGCCGACGGCTTCGTTGCCGCCCATACCAAAGCCGGTGATCCAATCTCCGGCCGTTTCGGCGGCGCAATGGGCGCTGCGTTTGGCTTGCTCGGACCCGAAATGGCGCACGCAAGTCACAACGCCGCGAAGCGTGATATCGTATTTGCGCTCGGCCTCATCTGCCGCGTCCTGAATAGCATTCAGATAGTCGCGCCAGGCGTGCAGGTCGCCGCCGCCGCAGAAGTCTGGGCTGAGGAAAGTCTCAGAATAAACCACACCGTTCGCCGCGCTTTCTTCCAGGATCGCCAGCGTCAGGCGACGGAAATCCTCGGGGGTTTTCAGCACTTCGCAGGCGGCCTCGTAGACGCTGAGGAAATGCGCGAAATCGCGGAAGTCATAGCTGCCGTCGGGCTTGAATATCCCGCTCAGGTCGACGCGCTTTTCATGCGCAAGCTGACGGATAAAGGCGGGCGGTGCCGCGCCCTCGTGATGCAGGTGCAACTCGATTTTGGGCAAGTCTGCGACGGTCATAGAAAGCTCTTCCCCGGCCCTTGTGCAGGAATGTTGAGGAGATGCGCGATGCTGCCGGCGACGTCGGCGAAATTGATCGCGCCGATCCGCCCGGCACCCTGCCCTGCGATAAGAACAGGAACCTGCTCGCGCGTGTGGTCTGTCCCGATCCAGCTGGGATCATTGCCGTGATCGGCGGTCAGCAGCATCAGATCGCCGGGGCGCAGACGCGGCAGGATTGCGCCGACCTCTCGGTCGAACCACTCCAGCGCGCAGGCATATCCGCTGATATCGCGTCGGTGGCCATAGAGGCTGTCGAACTCGACGAAATTGGCGAAAGTCAGGCTGCCCTCTTCGGCCTCATCGACCAGATCGGAGAGGTGGCCCATAAGCTCGGCATCCGAGCCCTTGCGCAGCGTGTCGATCCCCTGCATCGAGAAGATGTCGCCGATCTTGCCCACCGCATGAACGCGCCGACCGGCGTCCTGCGCCCAGTTCGTCAGAACCGGCGCAGGCGGCAGGATGGCGAAATCCTTGCGGTTGGTGGTGCGGGTGAAACCCTCTTCCGGCGAGCCGACAAAGGGCCGCGCGATGACACGACCCACCTTCATCTCATGCAGTCGCGGTGCCAGTGCCTTGCACATGTCCAAGAGACGATCGAGACCAAAGCTCTCTTCATGCGCAGCAATCTGGAACACGCTGTCGGCCGAGGTGTAGCAGATCGGCCAGCCGGTCCGCATATGCTCGGCCCCCAGTTCGGCAATGATGGTGGTGCCTGAGGCGTGGCAGTCGCCCAAAATGCCCTCGGTTCCGGCGGCCTCAGCGGCCGCGCGGCTTAGGTCGTCCGGGAAGGATGGCGTCGTATCCGGGAAGTAATGCCAGTCCCACGGCACTGGCAGCCCGGCCAGTTCCCAGTGCCCCGAGGGCGTATCCTTACCCGGCGAATGCTCGCGCGCGCAGCCCCATAGGCCCGTTGGCGTAGCATGTAATCCGGGTGTCTCTGCGCCCGAGGCCAGACGCGTCGCGGCGCCCAGTCCAAGCGCATCCAAATTAGGCAGGTGCAGCGGACCAGAACGACCGTCCTCGGCTCGCCTATCGGCGCAGGCCTGAGCAATATGGGCCAAAGTGTTGGCCCCGGTATCCGGGGTTTCGCCATTAAAGAATCGATCCGCATCCGGCGCGCCGCCGATACCAACCGAATCCATCACAACAAGAAAAACGCGTGTCACGGTGTGATCCTTTCGTGAACAAGCGTCGGCATCGGCCCTGCATCCGCGCCGATCGTTATGGCCTTCTTCACAGCGTCAGCGGCCTGCTGGGCGGCGTCTTCACGGGCCGCGTGGACCACTGCCAACGGCGCGCCCTTTTCGACCCTGTCACCCAGCCGGACGATCCCAGACAGACCAACCGCCGGGTCGATCACGTCATCCTCGACCTGCCGACCGCCGCCCAGCGCGACCACGGACAGGCCCAGCGCCTCACCATCTATTGCGGTGATGTAACCGCTGGTTTCGGCAGAAACCTCAAGGATCACGCTAGCTTCGGGTAGGTAGCGTGACCAGCTGTCGACAAACTGCAATGGCCCGCCCACGGCGGCCATCATGCGACCAAACCGTTCGGCCGCACGACCATCCCGGATGACATCGGTGATTTTGTCACGGCCTTCATCAGCGGTTGCGAACATGCCCGCATCGGCCAGCAGCACTCCGCCCAGCTCGGCCGAGATTTCGGCCAGCGGTTCGTAATGCGCTTTGGTCAGAACCTTCATCACCTCGGCTACTTCCAGCGCATTGCCCAGCGCAGGCGCCAGAGGTTGGTGCATATCGGTGATCACGGCCGAGGTTCGGCACCCCGCCGCATTGGCCGTTTCCGTCAGGGCCTGCGCAAGACTACGAGCATCCTCAAGCGTCTTCATGAACGCCCCACTGCCCACCTTGACGTCCAGCACCAAAGCCTGCGGGCTGGCGGCCAGTTTCTTGGAAAGGATCGATGCAGTGATCAGGTCCAGGCTTTCCACCGTCGCCGTTACATCACGGATCGCATAAAGCCGCTTGTCCGCCGGCGCAATCTGCCCCGTCGCACCGACAATAGCCGCGCCGGTGTCGCGAAGGATCTGGGTCAGACGCTCCTGTCCGATCTGAGTGCTGACGCCCGGAATGGATTCCAGCTTGTCCAATGTACCGCCGGTATGGCCCAGCCCACGGCCCGAGATCATCGGAACATAGGCCCCAAGTTCGGCCAACGCAGGTGCCAAAACCAGTGAAACGCTGTCGCCCACCCCTCCGGTCGAGTGTTTGTCGATCACCGGGCCGTCGAAATCCCAGCTCAGCACGTCGCCGCTGTCGCGCATGGCAACGGTCAGGTCGGCGCGCCCCTGCGCACCCAGCCCGCCCATGCAGACGGCCATGGCAAAAGCCCCGGCCTGCGCGTCGCTGACGCCGCCATCGGCCAACCCCTGCGCGAACCATGTCAGTTCCCCACCGGTGGGCACCTGCCCCCGGCGCAGTTTTGCGATGATCGAACGGGCATCCATGGGTTCAGACGTCCTCCATATGCGAAGCGTCAAAGGCCCCCGGTAGGAGGTCACCGATAGTGGTCTCGAGCTCAGCCCCGTCTACCGTGGCCAGCGTCACCTTGACGTCGCGTCCGCCGAATTCGGCCAGTTTCTGACGACATCCCCCGCAGGGTGGCACGGGTTGAGGTGAGGACGCGACCACGTAAACCTCGGTCAGGGACTGTTCGCCCGCGGCCACCATGGCAGCGATGGCTCCAGCCTCGGCGCAGGTTCCTTCGGGGTACGCCACATTTTCGACGTTGCAGCCGGAATAAACCTCGCCCGAGGCCGACCGGATTGCTGCGCCAACCTTGAAGTTCGAATAGGGCGCATAGGCTTTTTCCCGGACGGACAGTGCGGCGTCTTTCAAAGTCATGGCGATTCCCCAATTTTTGATCATCTGGTCAGAAAGGCATACCCTAAATGAAACTGACCGGGGAATTGAAGCCCCGGGCAGCAGATTCCTTAGCCCAAAGTCGTGTTGAACGCACCCGGAAGCGTAACCTCCAACAGCTCAACATCCTCTGACGGATCGGCCAAACGGGTGCGCATACCGGGCGGGATGACAAAGGCATCCCCCTGTTCAAGCCGGAACGGATCGCGGCCTTCGCCCTCAAGCGTGACTTCCCCGTTCATGACAAAGGTGAAGTGGATATCCGTATCGTGCGCCGCCCAAACCGGATCGCCCTGCCCTTTGCGTACGACCTGTACGCCGGCAACGCCCTTGGTGTTCTCTGAAATGGTCGTGTCGCGGCAGATATAGCCCGGCAGACGGAACGGAACCCATTCGGCGCCTTCGGCCTGATTGAAGACGAACCGTTGACCCTGCCACTCCCGATCCGGGCGGTAGCGGGGCGTGGGCAATTCCATCTCATGATCGATCTCGGTGACATGCTCGGCGGGAACCCCGATCTCGATCACCTGCACATTGTCCGAGGCTTCGAGCACGCGGTGGCGAATCTCCGGCGGCTGGATAAAGCAATCGCCCGCGGTCAGGCGCATCTTGTCGCCCTGGTCTTCATAGACCACGTCGACCCAACCGTGGATACAGAAGATCAGCTGAAACCCGACCTTGTGGAAATGCACCATATCGGGCACCGGCCCACCGTCGGGAATGCGAATATGGCTGGCGATGATCGAGCCGCCCAGCCGGTCCGGCACCAAATCGCGATAATGCATCCCGGCCCGGCCGATGATCCACGGCGCCTGATCCTTGAGCCTGCGCACCACGAAAGAATGCACCGTTTCTGGCATGACCAGAGGCGGGTTCAACTCGTCGATCTCAACGCGGGTACCGTTAGGCGCGACAAGGCTGCGCTGACCCTCCGCGAAGTCATCCGGGTTGTCAGTCAGAATGCGCAGCGTTCCGGGCGGTTCGGGTGCGTCTTTCTCGACCCGCAGGCGCAGGCCGTGGCCCGAGAAAACGGCGATACGCGGGTCATCGGCGGGATAGATCATGTCCATCCGCATCCCAAGAACCTTGGTGTAAAATGGGATGTCGTTACGCAACTCCTGCGTGGGCAGGCGGATTTCAGCTTGGGTCTGGCTGTACGAATTGGTCATTGGGAGTCTCATCGGCCTTGGCTTTCGGCCATCCGATCAGAACCGCGGCCAAAATGCCAATCGAAAAGAACATCTCGAGCGTTTCTTCCAGCGCGAACAGGCGGGTCGCCATGACAGCCGAGATCCCGTCGCCGACGGCACCGCTGACCTCTTCCAACCCCTGGGCGATAACAGCGCACATACCGGCCAGAAAGAACACCAGAAGAAACGGCGCCCGTTCCCTCAACGCTCGCCAGGCGTTCGGCACCCCATGCAGGACAACCCCGCCCAGCACAATCACCGCCAGAACAACGCGCACCGCCGTCATATCCAGCAGGCCATCCAGACCGTTCAGAATAAAGTAAGGCACGCTGTCCACGGCATAAATATCGGCCTCAAGCTCGCGCTCTGCCAATAGCAGCAAAACCACGCCGATATACAGTCGGCTGATCCCACGATACCGATTGAGAGCCACCAAACCAGCGACCAGCAAAGCCACTGCCGAGCCAGTTTCGATCAAACCGCCCTCTTGGTTGAACACCGCGGCCTGCATCGGCCACAAAGAGATGGCGCACAGTATCGCGACGGCCAGAACGATGGCCGCACGAAAAGCGAAATGGTCGGTGCCAAATTTGCCTGTATTCGACGAGAGGGCCGCGCCCGTCTCGACGTCATTCTGATAGCTCATGCCAGTCTTCTCGGTCCGACAAGGGATGAATTCAAAAGTTGCGGGAATATAAGTGTTTTAAAGCGGAATTCAAGAACAGCGGCAAAACAGCCCCGTTCCGAGTTCTCAAGTGACGCAACGTAGCCAAGCCGAAAAAAATAGTTTAAGGCTAAATCAAATTTCAGAAGGGAGCTGAATTTCGATGTCGGATACACCCAGTTTGCGGCAGGCCGCGCTTGAATATCACGCCCATCCAAAACCCGGGAAGCTGGAAATCAAGGCAACCAAGCCGATGGCCAACGGCCGTGATCTTGCGCGCGCCTATTCCCCCGGCGTGGCCGAGGCCAGCCTCGAGATCAAGGCGGACGCATCCAACGCGGAACGCTACACCGCACGCGGCAATCTGGTGGCAGTTGTTTCGAACGGGACGGCGGTTCTGGGCCTGGGCAATATCGGCGCGCTGGCCTCGAAGCCGGTGATGGAAGGCAAGGCGGTCCTGTTCAAGAAATTCGCGGGCATCGACTGTTTCGACATCGAGGTCGACCAGCCCGACCCGGAAAAGCTGGCCGATATCGTCTGCGCGCTAGAGCCGACCTTCGGCGCCATCAATCTGGAAGACATCAAGGCCCCCGACTGCTTTATCGTCGAAAAGCTGTGCCGTGAGCGGATGAACATTCCGGTCTTTCACGACGATCAGCACGGTACTGCCATCGTTGTTGGGGCCGCCGCCAAGAACGCGCTGCACGTGGCCGGAAAGAAATTCGAAGACATCAAGGTCGTCTCGACCGGCGGCGGCGCGGCGGGGATCGCTTGCCTCAGCATGCTGGTGAAACTGGGGGTGAAGCGCGAGAATATCTGGCTGTGCGACATTCACGGGCTGGTCTACGAGGGCCGCGCCGAGGATATGAACCCACACAAGGACCAGTTCGCACAGAAATCCGACCTTCGCACGCTGGACGATGTGATCGGCGATGCCGACCTGTTCCTCGGCCTCAGCGGTCCCAATGTGCTCAAACCCGAGATGGTTGCGAAAATGGCCAAGCGCCCGGTCATCTTCGCGTTGGCCAACCCGACGCCCGAAATCCTGCCCGATGCCGCGCGTGAGGTCGCACCGGATGCGATCATCGCCACCGGCCGCAGCGATTTCCCCAATCAGGTCAACAACGTGTTGTGCTTCCCCTTCATCTTCCGGGGCGCGCTGGATGTGGGGGCGACCGAAATCAACGACGAAATGCAGATCGCCTGCGTCGATGGTATCGCCGAGATGGCCCGCGCCACCACCAGCGCCGAGGCTGCAGCGGCCTATAAAGGTGAGCAATTGACCTTCGGCCCGGACTATCTGATCCCAAAACCGTTTGACCCTCGTCTGGTGGGCGTCGTGTCCTCATCCGTGGCCAAGGCAGCGATGGAGAGCGGCGTCGCCAAGCGCCCGATTGACGATATCGAAGCGTATAAAGAACGCCTGAACCAGACCGTCTTCAAATCCGCCCTGCTGATGCGCCCTGTGTTCGAAGCCGCCGCCGCCGCATCGCGCCGGATTGTCTTCGCCGAGGGCGAGGATGAACGCGTGCTGCGCGCCGCACAGGCCATTCTGGAAGAGACCACCGAAACACCCATTCTGATCGGACGTCCCGACGTCATCAGAGCCCGATGCGAACGGTTGGGCCTGACGGTTCGCCCCGGCGAAGACTTCCAGATCGTGAACCCGCAGGATGACCCTCGGTACTATGACTACTGGAACTCTTATCATGCGATCATGCAACGCCGTGGCGTGACGCCCGATCTGGCCAAGGCGATCATGCGCACGAACAACACCGCGATTGCCGCCATCATGGTGCATCGGGGTGAAGCCGACAGCATGATCTGCGGCACCTTCGGCGAGTACCGCTGGCATCTGAACTATGCGCAACAGGTTCTGGCGGATGGCGACCTGCGCCCCCATGGCGCGCTATCGTTGATGATCCTCGAGGATGGCCCCCTGTTTATCGCGGACACCCATGTGCGACAGTTGCCAACACCCGAAGAACTGGCCGAATCGACACTCGGGGCCGCGCGCCACGTGCGTCGGTTCGGGATCGAACCCAAGATCGCCTTCTGCTCGCAATCGCAATTCGGCAATCAGACAGAAGGATCGGGCAAGCGCCTGCGCGCCGCACTGGATATCCTCGATTCCGAGCCACGCGACTTCACCTATGAAGGAGAGATGAACCTAGACCTGGCGCTGGACCCGGAACTGCGGTCGCGGATTTTCCCGAACTCGCGCTTGGAGGGCACAGCCAATGTTCTGATCTTTGCCCATGCAGACGCGGCCAGTGGCGTACGCAACATTCTGAAGATGAAAGCTGACGGGCTGGAAGTCGGACCGATCCTGATGGGGATGGGCAACAAGGCACATATCGTGACGCCTTCGATCACTGCGCGCGGGTTGCTGAACATGGCTGCCATTGCCGGAACACCGGTGGCGCATTACGGCTGAGGCCGAAAACAGATGCTCGGGTGTCCGCGCCGGCACCCGAGCGTAATTCAAGCGCCAGTGATTCTTTGCACTCGGAACTTTGCAGATTTGCAAATGATGGCGTTCCATGCGTGCAACTTTGCTCCCTTAAGCTACTTTGCAAAAATTTGCAGGCGTTTGCGGCCCGTTCTGCAAATATTTTGCGATAAAGTGACGCCCCGTTATGTCCCTCGCTTGTGCGCAGCCCCCCGCCCCCCTTACACACGTCGCAAGGGATTTAAGGAGGAGACCAACGTGGCCTATCAGGACGTTTACGAAAGCTGGAAATCCGATCCGGAGGCATTCTGGATGGAGGCCGCAAAAGGGATCGACTGGGTCCAACCTCCGACCAAAGCACTGTTTGACGACAACGCCCCGCTGTACGAATGGTTCTGCGACGCCAAGGTCAACACTTGCTGGAACGCGGTCGACCGCCACGTTGAAAATGGCCGCGGAGAACAGACCGCCATCATCTACGACAGCCCGATCACCCACACCAAGCGCGAGATTTCCTATGTCGAGCTGCGCAACCGTGTTGCCAATCTGGCCGGGGCGCTGCGGGCCAAGGGCGTCGAAAAGGGTGACCGGGTCATCATCTATATGCCGATGATCCCCGAAGCGCTCGAGGCGATGCTGGCCTGTGCTCGATTGGGTGCGGTTCATTCGGTCGTATTCGGTGGCTTTGCCAGCAACGAACTGGCCGTCCGTATCGACGACGCCAAGCCCAAGGCGATCATCGCGGCCTCGTGCGGGATGGAACCGGGCCGAGTGGTCCACTACAAACCCCTACTGGACGGCGCCATCGAGATGGCCAGTCACAAGCCCGATTTCTGCGTCATCTTCCAGCGCGAACAGGAAGTGGCGCAGCTGGTCGAGGGCCGTGACTTTAACTGGCACGGGTTCCAATACGGTGTCGAACCGGCGGAATGTGTGCCGGTGGACGGCAATGATCCGGCCTATATTCTTTACACCTCGGGCACCACGGGTGCGCCCAAAGGCGTCGTGCGCCCGACTGCGGGCCATCTGGTTGCGCTGAATTGGACGATGAAGAACATCTATGACGTCGATCCCGGTGATGTGTTCTGGGCGGCGTCCGATGTGGGGTGGGTCGTTGGGCATTCCTACATCTGCTATGCCCCGCTGATCCACGGCAACACCACCATCGTCTTCGAAGGCAAACCGGTCGGCACCCCCGACGCAGGCACCTTCTGGCGGGTGATTTCCGAGCACAAGGTCAAAAGCTTCTTCACCGCCCCCACCGCCATCCGCGCGGTGAAACGCGAAGACCCCAAGGGCGAGATGCTGGAGAAATACGACCTGTCCAGCCTGCGCGCTCTGTACCTGGCGGGCGAACGGGCTGACCCGGACACAATCGAATGGGCGCAGGACGCGTTGAAAGTTCCGGTGATCGACCACTGGTGGCAGACGGAAACCGGCTGGGCCATCGCTGGCAACCCGCTGGGGATCGAGGAACTGCCGGTCAAGCTGGGCTCTCCGGCCAAGCCGATGCCGGGTTATGATGTGCAAATTCTGGACGAGGGCGGCCATCAGATGAAGCCGGGTGAGCTGGGTGCAATTGCGGTCAAGCTGCCGCTGCCTCCGGGCACCTTGCCAACGCTGTGGAACGCGGAAGAGCGCTTCAAAAGCTCGTACCTGAACCACTTCCCCGGATACTACGAAACCGGCGATGCGGGCATGATTGATGAGGACGGCTACCTTTATATCATGGCGCGCACCGATGACGTGATCAACGTCGCGGGCCACCGCCTGTCCACAGGCGGGATGGAAGAAGTGCTGGCCGCCCACCCTGACGTCGCCGAATGCGCGGTGATTGGCGTGACCGATCAGTTGAAAGGGCAGATGCCTGTTGGGTTCCTGTGCCTGAACGCAGGCTGTGACCGCGACCATGGCGAGGTCGTGCAGGATGTGGTCAAGCTGGTCCGCGAAAAGATCGGCCCCGTGGCCGCCTTCAAGCAGGCCGTCGTTGTGGATCGCCTGCCCAAGACCCGCTCGGGCAAAATCCTGCGCGGCACGATGGTGTCCATTGCGGACAGCCAGGACTACAAGATGCCCGCGACCATCGACGATCCGGCCATTCTGGACGAGATCACCGTGGCACTGAAATCCATCGGCTACGCCCAGTAAGCACGCTGCGGGCGGTCTCTGGCCGCCCGCCTTGCGCCTTTCCCTTGCAACCGGGAACAGGGCCCCTACTGTCTGACCAAGACAATGAGGCCGCATGACACATTCCGACATCTGGCGACTGAGCGCCACCGACCTGACCGCCCTCACCCGCAGCGGAGACCTGAGCGCCGAAGACGCAGTGCGCGCATCCATTGACCGGATGCATCAGGTCAATCCGGACCTGAACGCGGTAGTCGAGGACCTGAGTGCCGAGGCAATGGAGCGTGCGCGCGACCTCGATCAAGCCCGGGCTAACGGAACGGCTCCCGGGGCGCTGCACGGCGTGCCGGTGACGATCAAAATCAACGTCGATCAAACAGGTCATGCCACGTCAAATGGCGTCGTGGCATTGAAAGACGTGATAGCCCCAGATGACGCTCCGGTCGTTCGCAACCTGCAAAACGCCGGGGCCGTGGTGATCGGACGTACCAACACGCCCGAGTTTTCGTTCCGCGCCGATACCGACAACCCGCTGCACGGGCGCACGCATAACCCTTGGGGGCGGCATATTTCACCCGGCGGATCTTCGGGCGGTGCCGCGGCAGCTGTGATGGCCGGGGTCGGAGCATTGGCCCAGGGCAACGATATTGGCGGCAGCCTGCGTTTTCCGGCGGCTGCGAACGGAGCGGTGACCGTAAAGCCCGGCTTGGGCCGCGTGCCGGCATGGAACCCCAGCCAACAAGCCGAGCGTGGTCTTCTGGCGCAATCCATGTCGGTCCAAGGGCTGATCACACGCTGCACCGCCGATCTTCACCTGTCGATGCCCAGCCTGATCGCGGCCGACCCACGCGATCCGTTTCACGTACCGATGCCCTGGCGCGGCGAACCTTTGGATAACCCCATCAAGGTCGCCTTCACCAAGGACACTTTTGGCTATGCCCTGCACCCCGAGGTCGACAAGGCGCTGGATACGGCCCGCGATGCTCTGATCGATGCGGGCTATCAGGTTGAAGAAGTCAGCCTGCCCGATGTGTTCGACTGTGGCCGAACGGGATACCGCACGCTAATGGGTGAGGTCCTGACCCTGTTGAAAGGCGATATCGAGGCAGCCGGGTCCGAGACAATTCGTGACATCTTTGACGTCTATTTTCAGGAATTCCCGCCCATCACCGGCACCGACATGGTGAAAATGCTGGCCAAACGCACCCACTATGCGCGGGAATGGTCACTGTTCATGCAGGATTACCCTTTGGTCCTGTCCCCCTTCCTTCCGCAACCGTTTTTTAAACCCGACCGCGACACCGAAGGCGTCGAAGGCGTGCACGAGGTTCTGGGCTGCGCGGTATATTCCTATGCGATGAACTTTCTGGGCCTGCCCGCCGCCAGCGTTCCCGCGCGGCTGGCCGATCTGCCGCAAGGGCCGCAACCGATCAACATCCAGATTGCCGCCCGCCGCTGGCGCGAGGACATGGCCGTGGACGCCGCCGCCGCGATAGAGGCGCACGTGGGCCAGATGTGCGTGCCGCTTTGGGATAAAATGGACAAGACCAAATAGGCCGGATCAAAAAATAGACCCCGGGGTTTTGTGCCCGGGGTCCTCTTGCTTAAATAAACCCGGAAATCGGTCAACGAGCGTAGCACCACCTACCCTCGCCGGCGCGAAAACTGCGCATTCATTCGACAACGCCGCTTGGTGGCCACTCACTCCCACCTAGGCGTGTTATCCGGGCAAGTTAAGATTAACAAAAGACGAATCAAAGGCCTGTGAACTGGATCACATAAGCCGCAAAAAGCCTTGTTTCCGACGCGTCAGGTGAATTGTTCCGAGATCAGGCGCTCTTCCAGACCATGCCCCGGGTCGAACAGAATGCGGTGCTGGATGGACGGTTCAGAGCGAATCTCGACCCAGTCGATATCTGCAAAGGAAACCGAATCCGCGTCAGCCATGACCGGGCGCTTGTCAGCGTCCAGCACATCAAAACGAACCTTTGCGATCTTGGGCAATAGCGCCCCGCGCCACCGGCGGGGACGAAACGCGGCAATCGCCGTCAGGGCCAGCACATCGGACCCGATGGGCAGAATTGGCCCATGCGCCGAGTAGTTGTACGCCGTCGATCCGGCTGGCGTTGACAGCAGGGCTCCGTCACAGACCAGTTCAGGCATTCGCACCCGCCCGTCGACGCTGATCTTCAGCCGCGCGGCCTGCGGACCGGCGCGCAGCAGCGACACCTCGTTGATGGCCAGAGCTTCATGCAGCTTACCGGATTGATCCATGGCCTGCATCGCCAGTGGGTTGATGACCTCTTCTTCGGCCGCAGCCAGACGCTCCATCAGGTCGTCTTCGTGAAACTCATTCATCAGGAACCCGATGGTGCCGCGGTTCATACCATAAACCGGCGTATCCAGGTGCTGCATGTTGTGCAGCGTGTGCAACATGAACCCGTCCCCGCCCAGGGCGACCACCACATCCGCATCCCGGGGGGCCGCATTGCCGTACAGTTTCACAAGGCTGTCCCGCGCGATTTGCGCCACATTGACGTCGCTGGCGAGAAAGGCGATTCTCTTTGTCATGTTTTCCGGTTTCCGGTCTTGCACATTTGGTTCCGAAACAAACATACCTTTCCCCGATAGGCCAGTCTTGACGCCACAGCGGGCCAAATCGTCGCTTTACAGCTTTTGCGAATGTGCCGTTTCCGATAGGAAATCCGCAAGATAATTCCAGCATGTGGAGCCCCCATGAACGCCAATCTTCGTGATACCGGTTTTTTCACCCAGTCCCTTTCGGACCGTGATCCTGAGCTTTTTGGCTCGATC
>NZ_WPZO01000010.1 GCF_013031355.1 Ruegeria arenilitoris
TCCGCGATGCGGGGTCGTCCGGGAACATGTCGATCAGAAGTGCGGTCAGCAGAAAGTGCCCCAGGTGGTTGGTTGCAAACTGTAGCTCTACACCATCAGAATTCGTTTGAGTGGAGTACAGCAGGATACCCGCGTTGTTTATTAGCACATTCAGCCTGGAGTACCTGCCACGGAATGCTTCGGCGAACGCACGAACAGAAGTCGAGTCGCTCAGGTCCAGCACCAGGATGTCGAGTGATGCGGAAGGAATCCGCGCGAGAATGCTTGCTTTGGCCGTTTCGGCCTTTTCAAGGCTGCGGCACGCCATGACGACGTGGAAACCTGCTTCGGCCATACCGACCGTTGTTTCAAATCCGATGCCATTGTTTGCACCGGTGACGATCGCGACTTTTTCAGTTTGTTTAGACATTCTACGTCCTGACAAGTTGACATACGGTGGGTGATTGTCAATATTGACACAAGTCGTCTATTTGTCAATATGTAAATCATGGAAGATCGCTACGACTACATCCTCGAAGCCGCAAAGCAGCTTTTTCTTCGCTACGGCGTGAAGCGAACGGGAATGAACGACATCGCCCAAGAAGCGGGGATTTCGCGGCAAACACTCTACAAGGCATTCGCAAACAAGGATGAGGTGCTGCGGGCCACGATCCGGTCGCTGGCAGACAGCGTCGTTCTGGATATCGAAGCCGGTCTTGAAGAAGCTGACGGCCTTGGTGCGCAGCTGGATGTTGTCTTCAAATACGCCGTCATCGAGCATTATGACTTCTTGCAATCCTCACCCAATGCCGAGGACATCATCGCTGGCGTAACCTCGACAAGCCAGAAAGAGCTGGAGGCCGGAGCACAGCGAAACACCGAGATCATCGCACGCATCCTGGAGCCGTATTCGGGTGCGATTGAAAACTGCGATCTGACAGTCGAACAGTACGCTGACTTCATTCAGCGCTCTTCAACGGCGGCCAAGTACAGCGCAAAGAGCAAAAAACACTTGATCGAATTGTTATCCGCTTTGCGAATGTCGGCGTTGAAAGTCACCGGCAGCGTTTAGACGGGCCCGGCCCATAAGAGACATTGAATTAGTACCCCACATGCTGCGGTCGCAGCCCGCTTTACGGTCATTCGCTGCGAGTGCAAAGTTACGTGTGCGCCAGAGGCCGGGAGCGCAATAAAGCTGCCTTCGAATATCTACGTTCAATGACCGAATCCCTGCCCCTTAGAAGAAATACCTTGATGCCAAAGTAAGGCCCGTGCTGGTCGACGTCATAGGCGAATTCTCCAGAACTCAGCGTATCGCTATAGTCGACGCTGACGTACCGATACCCGAATGTGAGGGCGGTTTTCTCCCAGGGTTGGTAATCAAAACCAACATTCGCCCCGATCTGAAGGTCATTTCCGCTAGCGCCAAAACCGCCAAGCTCCAAAGAAGCAATTCCGGTCCATTGCTCATTCAGACGCCACATACCGCGCGCGCCGATTACAGGTTCGATCCAATCCCGATCTCCGCCCAATACAGACGGATTGCCCGGACCCGGTGTGGTTATGTCGATTTCCTGACGAATGGAGTTGTATCTCAGCCCGACCTGGAAATCGATTGTATATCGCTGGTTATTGGCACCGTATATACCATCCACGACGCGGTAAGCCCCAAGAATTCCAAACCATTTTTGACGCACATCCACGTTGAGGTCAGCACCCACTGGGCCAGGCAGTGTTGTGTCCTGTTCGATACCCACATAGTTGGCGTCGAAAATTACTCCTAAGTTTCCATTCCACGCCTCATACCGACCTGCTGCCGCGAAATTGAGTACATCCAGAACGTCGCCGAGGTCCAGATCCAGCTCGGCGGATTGCCCAGCCACGGTTAATGTACCTGAGGTTCTTAGGGGGGGGGAAAAGATAGAAAGAAGCTCCATGACGCCAATCGGTTTCGTCTTGACCAGTCGCTGGTAATGATTGAGCAGATACAAACGCTGGCAAAACCATAAGGCTTGTCGCAAGTACCATGGCGCTGTGTGATGCGGTATGGGGCATGACTGCTTCCTTTAGGAAATTGCGACTTAATAATTGAACCTAAGACCGATCCCGGCGCCTTGGTCATAGGGGCGATCAGTACCAATCCCGATCAGCACATCTGCATAGAGGGCTACTCCGGGGCTCAGGTTCTTACCGATCTGGAATTCTGCGTTCGCGGGCCAGGCGTCATTCTCCCAATCGTAGGGCGCTTTAATATCTGCTTTGATCCAATACCTCTCACCAAATGGCTGAAGTGCAATTAGGCGCATCGCGGTTTGGCTGACATCGGTCGGTCCATTGTAAGATGCGAAATGCTGGATCAGAGGGATCAGTGTCAGCCCACTGTTTGTGTTTGCAAAGGCGAACCCTCCGAACGGAGCAATTTGATCAGACCCGGTGCCAATGCCTTCATCGGGGTCGCCGAAATCAAGTGTCCACTCAAAACCAAGCGCGGATTTTACGGTCCAGGTGTCATTCAAGGGGTTTTGGGAAGGGAAGTAGATCAGCTTGAAGCTGGTTTTTTCAAACCCGTTGAACCTCTCTCCCGTCACATTCGTTGAATTGTAATGTAGCTCGTATTTTAGCTTCAGATCGGGGCGCAGCATGTATGCACCATCGATGAACATGTCCTGACGGTCTGCCCCCCCCTTCCAGATCGAAATACTGATAGCGAATGTCCGTGTTGTTAACCGCCGCCAGCGGATTTGACGCGTTTTCCTCGGCTTCGGTGGTAGAAGCCATCACGAGCAACGCTGAGGTCAAGACTGCCAGATGAAGAGAGATGCGGGTCATCGTACACCTTGGAAAAATTCATGCGACCAGTTAGACGGCGGCGTCTCGGCACCGCCGTCTCAAGTTCGTCATTGCCAGCTAGAAAAGACTTCTCGGGCCAATTCGCTTTCGGGCCTGAGGTTTTCAATCCCCTCATAGGGGACACCCTTGCCGAGCGGTTTGTGAGGGTGCTTTTCGATGGACTTCTGGTGGCGCTTCAACATGTCCTGGAATGACGCCCCGGACCAAAGCGAATACCCGACAAGCGGATGTTGTTCACGTGGATCGCGATAGACATTGAACACGGGGGCCGCCGCGCCGGGCAGGCCGGGGGCCGGCAGGTGCATCTTGAACTCTTGCTTCACCACCGAGCGCAAAACAGGCCCTTCGTACACATAGACGTAGTCACGGCGCGAATTGCCTTCTCCCTCAAGCAACAATGCCGTCTGGTCGATGCCATCAATCACACGGTCGCGTGGAATACGGTCAGTCGCACCTGCTATGCGGGCGAAGGTGGTGAACAGGTCCGATACATGCACGATGTCGCCTGCTGCACTGCCCGCCTCGATGGCGCCGGGCCACCGGATGAAGGCATCGGTTCTCACGCCACCTTCGAGGTGCTGTGTCTTGCCGCCGCGATAAATCAGCTGATTCAAGCCAGACGTTCCTTCGTAATGGTACATCAAACCATTGTCAGCCATGATCATAACGACGGTATTATCTGACTTGCCGGTTTCATCCAGTTTGGCCAGAACCTCGCCGATCCAGCCGTCCAGAACCTGCAATTTGTCTGCATGGAAGCCGCCGTTGCGGGAAACGGCCTCATCAGGATAGGCAAAGTTCAGCGGATAGAGCGGCCAGTATTGCATAAAGAAAGGCGCGTCCTGCGAAGCCAGCTTCTCCAGCTGTTCCAATGCCTGACGCTGATAGCGCAGATTCATTTCTTCGTACTTCGCCTGTGTCCATTCTTCGCCCGGCGCCATATCGACTTCGCGGGCCAGGGCTCCCGTTTCACCTTCGACGCCAGTTACCAGACCGTAGGGTTTGAACCGCTGGTCCAACTGAAACTGGTTGGACTGACCCGACGGATGGTAACCAAGCATGTTGTTGGCGACCATTGCATCCCGCGTCATCAGGCTAAGCTGAACCTGTTGATGTAACGGAAAGGCCGCCCAGTCGAATCCCTGATTGTGTGGGTAGGCCTGTTCAATATCGCCCTGATGCCATTTGCCGACATGGGCCGTGTTGTAACCTTCTTCCTTCAGGATTTCGGCAATCGTTACCTCTTCGGACGCAAGCCCTTCTCCGACAAGTGCGACTTTGACCTCTTCGACGCCCGCGCGTACCGGATGGCGACCAGTCAACATTGCTGTCCGCGTCGGTGTGCAGGATGGTTCGGTATACATTCTCATCAAGGACATACCTTCAGTGGCAAATTCGTTGATGTTGGGCGTGTCGAAACCGGTGACGTAGTTCATTGTCCGGTTGCCCATCTGGCCGAAACTCACATCGTCAATCAGGATGTAAAGAATGTTGGGTGGCTTGCCGCCATTGGCGTCACGGATTTCTGCAAGCTTTGCGTCGATTTCCGTATCCTGAGCGTCCCATTGCTCGCCAAACTGTGCGCGGAGAAACTGGAACTCTCCGTCATGAATGATGGGCGTATCCTGAGCAAAGCTCGCGCTTGCCATCAGCACCATGGCAGAGGCATGTTTCAGTATTGATCTCATTGGTATCCCTTCCCCATTCTGGATTACATCTTTCCAGCACGCCTCAGCGATTGGGCGATTTCATCCCGAAGACCATCCAGGGTTTCGCGGATATCGCAGGCAAACTGGTACGATTGGCTTCCCGGCTCAGTGTCCATGGAGAGGTACTCATCGCTGAGAAGCAGATAGTCCCGGCAAATCTCATCGAATACCGTGTCCGCGCGCCGTAAGTCCGCAATCACGGCTTGTTGGTCGGGAAACAGGGTATCAAGGTCATAACCTTTCAATTTTGATGGCTCGCTCGATGGATCAGCAGATGTCCCGGAGTGTTCGCCGATTTCACTTCTCACAAAAGGTAAATAGGGGCATAATACGGTGTAATCAGAGATGTAACTTGCTGAAAATATGAAACTATCCGAAAGCACGTCGACTGTTAGGAACGATGGCAGAACGCCTGACGCCAAGGATGTGCGGGCCGCCCTTCGGCGGCTAGTCAGGTCCTCTACTTTCGCGGGTTCACAGCGGTTGCAGGACTTTCTCGTCTATGTTGTGGAGGAAACGCTCAACGGCAGGGGCGATGACATTCGCGCCAAAACAATCGCCATGGATGTATACGGCGGGACCGTTTCTGAGATGGCGCGCCGTGAAAACGTGGTGCGGGTAGACGCAGGTCGCCTGCGTCGCAAGCTGGCCGAATACTATGCCGAAGATGGTCGCGATGAAGGCACTGTTTTCGATCTGCCGAAGGGCGGATATGCACCAGATATATCGATCAGGTCGACCGAGACGGCTCTGTTCGAAATATCCGATCGGGAATCCAAGACCTACACCTGGCCTCGCCCATTCATTGGAATTGCTGGAGTTTTCCTTATCATCTGTGTTGCTGCGGCAATTGCATTAATGTCGACAAATCGTGGGATTCCAGTCAGCTTACCAGTCGATAACCTCAGCCGCGATGAACGCAGCGCCATATTTGATGCATCGCCTATGCGGCTTCAGGCCGTCAACCTGGCCAACTCGGGCCGCGATTTGATCTTTCCTGCGTTGGAGCCCGCGCGGCTGAACGCGGCCCTGACCATATTCAAGGGGGCAATTGAAAACGACGACAGCTATTTCGGAGGCCATGCAGGGGCGGCGCAGGTTGCCGCAATGATAGCGCTGGTGACACCGGATGCCGATCCGGTCGGGGACATGCTGCGCTACGCTGACGCGCAGGCCAACAGAGCGATTGAGCTGGCACCTGAAACGGGTTGGAGCCAATCCGCAAAAGCCTGGGTTGAATTTACTAAAGGAAACTGGCCTGAAGCTATGGAATTTGCGTACAGAGCGCAGCGTTTGGCATCAAACGACGTGCATGTGTTGGAGTTCGTGTCACTGATCCTGTTGTATTCAGGTGAGTTCGAAAAAGTCGTGGCGATCAGCGAAGATGCACTGTCGAAAATCGATTTGGACCGGGGTTATGTGTTTCAGAACGCGATGGGGTCAGCAAAGTTTCATCTGAAAGATTTCGAAGGTGCCGTTTCCGCCTTTGAGCAGGTGACCGAAAAGGGCGGCCCCGTCGGTCCTGTGTCTGTTGCCTATCTGATGGCAGCTCATCAGATGCTGGGTAACGAAAGTGAAGCTCAGGCCTTGTCGAACAAACTCTCGCGTGAATGGCCTGACAGTCGGGTGGATATTCTGTTCCAGAGACTGTTCGCGAACCCGGAATACGGGTTGGAATTAGGTGACGCTATGAAACAAGCCAATTGGAAGCCAAAAGTTAACGAATGAAGTTCGTGTCTCGGCTTTCGAGGCCATTCCAGTACGAACTGGCCACAGTGGTTGTTTAACCACACATCATTCCCTGCCGCGGAGCGGTATTGGCCCCTTCCCCATTGCCGCTGGATTTCAAAGACGGCCCATTCCAGCCATTTATCGGGTAAGCTCACGCCGCAATGCAGCTTCACCGAACCGGGCATTCGCTGCGGGCGCAAAATCCAAAGGTAGTTGAACTCACGCTCTGTGGACAAAGCGCCAATTCGCTGCGCTCAGCCACGGCCAGAATTATTTTGATTGAAGAGCGCGAGGCGGCAGCCTTAGCTGTTGGAGCGCGTAAACATAGCCAGTTTCAGCTCACATTATGTAACAACGCGAGCTGCTGTAATGATATATCTGTGCGCGCAGTTCGAGCTCTTATTCCGGTAGGCCCGCCGATTTCAACAGATCTATCCGGCGTTGCCGTTCGGCCGGGTCAGTGGTTTGCTTGTGCCAAAACTCGTGTTTGGAGATGCTGTAGTTCGGAAATACTCGAAGCACCTCCCTCGCCGCTTCTCTGGCTGCTTCTATATCGTTGGCTTCGAGATGCATCACTGTACGATATCGGTAACAGGAAACGTATTCAGGCGCCAGTTCGAGACAATGCCCGAATGCCTCGTCGGCTTCGTCAAAGCGGTTTAAGCTGGTTAAAACGATTCCGCGAATACTGTAATAGTACGGGGGTGGCAGTGGATTGAGACGAAATGCGCGTTGCGTCAGCTTCAACGCTTCCTCGGTACGAGATGATTCAGAGGTATAGTACGCCAGAATTATCAGATTGTCGGCATTTCCAGGGTACAGTTCGACAGCAATTTCCGCTTGTTGAGAGGCCTTTCCGAAATCTTCTTCGTACAAGGCAATCTCGGCTAACAACATATGTGGATCCCCGAAATCGGGGTCGGCAGCGATGGCCCTGTTCGTGGCATCCAGGGACTTTTGTTTGTAGCTTTCGATATCATCGGTCATGCCAAGCCACACGTGAGACCAGTAAAGCCATCCGAGTTCTACCCAGGCAGCGGCAAAACCCGGATCTCGGGTCAAGGCTTCCTCGATCAACGGCAGTGCGCTAACAACATCCTGCTCACTGAAAGTTAATCTCAATGCGCGGCCCTGCAGGTAGAGATCATACGCCCGTGTATCCTTTGTTTGACCACGCCAGCGACGGGCCTGCTCGCCCTCGGATAGTTTGACGTCCAGAGTCTCGACGATCTTGCTTGTCAGTTCATCCTGAACCGCAAATATATCGCCATTGGGTCGATCCCAGCGCTCGGCCCAGAGATGATTACCTGAAACCGCGTCAATCAACTGTGCGTTTACCCTCAACCGATCGCCCGCCTTACGTACACTACCTTCAATCAGAAATCGAACTCCCAGTTTTTCGCCGATTTCCCGCACATCGAGTTGCTTTCCTTTGAAAGCGAAGCTCGAGTTGCGGGCAATGACGGTGAGCCCGCGCAGCTTGGACAGATCGGTAATCAGATCCTCGCTCAGGCCATTGGCGAAATAGTCCTGGGCAGAATCGTCCGAGAGGTTGTCAAAAGGCAGCACGGCGATCACTGGTGCGTCCGCAACCGACGGCTCCTTCCCGCCCCCACCGCCGGCTAGTCCCTGCAGCCACCACCAAGCGCCGCCGACGCCAAGGGCGAGGAGCAGCACCAGCGTGGCGGCGATCAGCACCCAGCGCGGCGGGCGGCGGTGCTCGGCTGAGACCGATGGGGCGCCGTCTTTGCTCGATAAGACCTGAAAAACACGCACCGGACGCGCGATATTCTTGACTTCGCGCTCGCCGAGGTCGCTGAAGCGGAACGACAGCTTGTCGCGAATCTGTTCGTATACGTTCTGGCTCACGCAGATGCCGCCGGGTTCGGCCAAGCCTTCAAGGCGCGAGGCGATGTTGACACCGTCACCGTAGATATCGTCGCCTTCGATGATGATATCGCCGACATTGATGCCGATGCGAAGCTGCAGGCGCTCGCCATCGTCACTGTCGAGCGACCGTTCGGCCACGTGTCTTTGGATCGAAACGGCGCAGCTGACGGCAGCGACAACCGAAGGGAATTCGACCAAAAACCCGTCACCCATCAACTTGACCAGACGACCGCTATGCTCGGTCAGCAAAGGTTCAATCAACTCGGTTTGGAGTCGCCGCAGCCGGGTCAGCGTACCCGTTTCATCCTCCCCCATCAGCCGGCTGTAGCCCACTACATCAGCGGCAAGAATAGCCGCGAGCCGTCGCTGTACAGCATTGTCCGACATTGAAATCTCCTCTGCTTATGGCAATGATTTCACACCTGAGCCAAATAATGTGAGCTGAACGCGATTATATTGTCACGCTAATGTAAGCTGAAAACAGCGAGGTTTGCGAGCAGAGCCGGTTATGATTGCGCGCTCCAACACTTAGCCCTTGCTTGCCTTCTCCGCTTGTACAAAGGCAATTAGCGAAAGCTCTGAAAAATCCGCTTGCTTCCATTGAAAGCAAATCTGCTCTGAGCTTTCCGCGTGTGCCTTTGCTGGTGGCTTGATCTGTGATCTTTCCGCATCTTTGTTAGGGTTCCGGGCTACGTCCTGTTAAGCGCGTAGGGCGGAGAAAACGAAAATACTTATGAGGCCCAAGGGGCCGAATTCTTTTAAGCCCGAAGGGCAATCAATAAAATGAGTACGGCGTAAGCCGTTGCCTTATCGGTCTGGAGAACCGGGCATTCGTGCAATTTGCAGCATCGGTCAAGAAGGGCTCACTGCCGACCTCTGAGGCAGCGCAGCATCGGGGACGGCCCAGAGCCGACTTTGAGCACTACCTCGAATTTCTGCGGTCGCAGCCCGCTTTGCGGTCATTCGCTGCAAGAGCAGCGTTTTAACAAGGCCGAGTTCACAGTTCGCGGACAAAGTTGCCATTTATCGATGCAGCATGATTGGCTGCTTGCAGCCCATAGCGGACGTTTGAGTCCGACGCTCGGGGCGGGAAGCGGAAGTGTCGCTGCGACCGCGCCAAAGTCTCCAGTCACTTCAACAAAGCGGACGTTGGAGCGGTCTGCTGTTGCCGCAGTGTTAATGCTGCTATTGAAGAGGAGTTTTGACAGTTTCCCACGAAACTCGGCCTATTTGTCAAATCAAGGAGCGTCTCATTTAATTTTAAGTCCCGAAACATGGCCTTGCTACTCAGCCGTTCAAGGTCTGGTTCAGGTCATCCCGTTTCAATCAAAATGAAAGCCCATTAAAGAATCGATTGCCCTGTAGACTTCCAATCAAAAAGAAACTGTTCAATGCCAGCGTCCGTCAGCGGATGCGTGACTAGTTTGCGGATGACGGACGGGGGTATCGTGGCAATGTCTGATCCGGCCAAAGCAGCCTCAGTTATGTGATTGGGGCTTCTGATGGATGCTGCAATGATTTCAGTTTCAATGTCATAATTGTTGAAGATGCTCCGGATGTCTCTAATGAGGTCGACCCCATCCAGATTGATGTCGTCCAATCTGCCAATGAAAGGCGATATATAGGTCGCGCCCGCTTTTGCCGCCAAGAGCGCCTGATTGGCTGAGAAACAGAGTGTGACGTTTGTGCTGATCCCTTCCGTTTTGAAATGAGCACAGGCCCTGAGGCCATCCAGTGTCAGCGGCAGTTTGACAACGACGTTGTCCGCGATCGCTGCAAGATGCTCTCCCTCTGCAATCATTCCCGCAGTATCTAGGGCTGCAACTTCTGCTGACACGGGTGTATCTGTCAGGGTGCAAATTTCGGCGATAACTTCTTTGAAATTGCGGTCGGACTTGGCAATCAGGCTTGGATTGGTGGTGATACCATCTACTAATCCAAAGCCTATAAGGTCTTTGATCTCGTCTACTTCTGCTGTGTCCACAAAGAACTTCATGAGGTTTCCTCATCGTGAATGGAGTGATTTTGGTTGCACCTGAACCCGCATAGAGGTGCTGCTTTAACGGATGGGTGAATCCAATGCGCAAATTCAGAATGCGTAGCGCATCCCGAATTCGGTGTAATTCTGGTTCAGTATAAGATCGGCTTTCCGGCTATCACGGATGACACGTTCAGCGTTGGGCAGATCGTTCGTTTTCGCGCGTTGCAACGCGGTTTTCGGATCAAATCCATGCTTGATCCAGCGGTGTTGCAACCGCTTTTCGAGCTCTTCCAAAGTTGGGCTGACAAAAACCGTTGCGGCATAGACATCCGCCAATGTTCTCCACGGGTCGCTATCCATCAGAAGGTAGTTCCCTTCAACAACAACAGTCCGAGTGTCCGGGTGAACCGCAATCGCGTTGGCAATGGCGAGATCCATTTGACGGTCAAATCTGGGGTGAAAGGATTCTTGCTGCGCAGATTGCAACTTTTTTATTGCATTGCAAAACCCAACTGCATCGAAGGTTTCTGGCGCGCCTTTTCTCGCCAGCAATCCTCGCGCTTCAAGTACACGATTGTCTAAATGGTAGCCATCCATAGGCACTAACGTGGCTAACGGAACCGCCGAGTTCTGTTGTGCGTTCAGCGATTGCACAACGGATTCTGCCAGGGTCGACTTTCCGGATGCAGGGGGGCCGGCGATTGCGACAATCGTCCGAACCCCAACCTGCTTCCGGGAGGAGATCAGGTCGCACACGCGCTTTGCATCCTGCTCGATCACGCGGCGTCTTCTTTTGGTGGTTCTTTGGCGCCAGTCATAAAGGCCACGGCGTCGGACATCGTGTAGTCCTTGGGATCAATCGTGCAGAGCCTTTTACCGAGCCGGTGCACATGAATTCGGTCAGCGACTTCGAAGACATGCGGCATGTTGTGGCTGATCAGAATGATCGGAATACCACGCGCCCGTACGTCCTGGATCAGCTCAAGCACCTTGCGGCTTTCCTTCACGCCCAAAGCAGCCGTCGGTTCGTCCATGATGATGAACTTGGTCGCAAAGGCGGCTGCGCGCGCAACGGCAACGCCTTGACGCTGACCGCCAGACAGCGTCTCAATTGCCTGATTGATCGACTGCACTGTCATAAGGCCAAGCTCGGTCAGTTTTTCACGGGCGAACTTCTCCATAGCTGGCCGGTCGAGCTGACGCATGTATTTGCCCATGAACCCCTTTTTGCGGATCTCGCGCCCCATGAACATGTTGTCCGCAATCGAAAGGGCAGGAGACATGGCAAGCTGCTGATAGACGATTTCAATACCCATATTGCGGGCGTCGATTGGAGAGGTAAAGTTTACCTTCTTCCCTTCGATCAGGATCTCGCCCTCATCCGGGATGGTGGCCCCGCAAATCGCCTTGACGATGGAAGATTTACCCGCACCGTTGTCCCCGATAACTGCAAGGATTTCTCCTTGCCGCAGTTCAAAGTCGGAATGGTCGATGGCGGTGACGTGGCCATAGCGCTTCACGATCCCGCGCCCTTGGACGACTGGAGTTGTGTCTGACATTAGCCCGATACCTTTCTGATCCACTGGTCGACTGCGACAGCGGCGATGATGAGAAGCCCGATGAGTAGGAAGGTCCACTGCGCATCTGCGCCCAGCAGCCTCAGTCCTAGAGTAAATACGCCGACGATCAGTGCTCCGAACAACGATCCCAGAATGGAGCCCCGCCCGCCGAACAACGAGATACCCCCGATCACAACAGCGGTAATGCTCTCAATATTGGCCAATTGGCCGGAGGTTGGCGAGACCGATCCGATGCGCCCGATCAAAGCCCAGCCCGCAAAGGCACAGATCAAGCCGGAAAGCATGTAGACGGACATCAAAGTTCTGTGGACGTTCACACCGGAAAGCTCGGCAGCCTCGGGATCGTCACCGACCGCATAGACATGCCGTCCCCAGGCCGTGTGTTTGAGCGCATATGCCAATACAAAAATCAGGGTGAGCATGAAAATGACGCCAACAGTTAAGGTCGCTCCACCGATGCTGAACTTGGTTCCGAAGAATTGAAGGAAAGGGGCGTTGGCTTCGATGTCCTGACTACGAATGGTTTCGTTTGCGGAATACAGGAAGTTCGTAGCCAGAACGATCTGCCACATTCCAAGCGTGACGATAAACGGCGGGAGCTTAACGCGGCTGACAAGCCATCCGTTGAGGGCCCCGATCAAAGTTCCGACTGCAAGGCCGCACATGACCGCAATTGGTACCGGAATGCCGTACCGAAACGTAAACTGCCCCATGATGACAGAAGAAAAAACCATGATCGCACCGACGCTCAGGTCAATGCCGGCCGTCAGAATAACAAGGCTTTGAGCGGCAGCCACGATGCCGACGATCTGGACCTGTTGAAGGATCAAAGTCATTGCGAACGGAGAGAAGAACTTTGAGCCTAATAGAAGGCCAAATATCAACATCGCACCGACTAAGACGATAAGAGGCACAAAGGATGGATTGACGTGGAGAAGGTGCTGTAACTTCCCCAATACACCGCGCCGGTGGTCCTCGAACTCTGCAACTGTTTCAGTTCGACTGGCAGCAGATTCAAATTCCTGGGCGCCTTGGTTTGCTTCAGACATATCTCCCCCTTCCGTGGCGAGCATCGCGGCCACGAGGCCAGTTTACAGGAAGTTTCGGTTTGCAGGTGAAAGGAATGGTGAGGCGCCGTTGCGCCTCACTTGGTCGGACTTAGCCCCAGCAAAGGTCCAAGCCCTCGGCGACTGAAATCGAGTCCACACCTTCGACAGGTTGATCGGTGATCAGCGCGACGCCGGTATCAAAGAAGTCCTTTCCCGGAGTGTTTTCGGGCTTCACACCCTCGTCGGCCCATTTCTTTACGGCCTCGACCCCAAGCGAAGCCATCAAAAGCGGATACTGCTGGCTGGTGGCTCCAATAACTCCGGCCTGCACATTTTGTACACCGGGGCAGCCACCGTCGACCGAAACGATCAGCACATCGTTTTCACGTCCAATGGATTTCAGAGCCTCATAGGCACCTGCCGCTGCCGGTTCGTTGATCGTATGGACAACGTTAATCGTTGCGTCCTTGGCCAGAAGGTTCTCCATGGCGCGGCGCCCACCTTCTTCGTTGCCGTCGGTCACGTCACTGCCGACCAATCGCGTATCAGTTTCATCGCCGATGACATTGGGGTCTGCCAGGTCCACACCGAAGCCGTCGAGGAAGCCCTGATTGCGAAGAACGTCCACGGTTGGCTGACTGACGTTCAGGTCAAGCGTCGCAATCTTGGCGTCAGCCGCCGCGTCGCCCATCTTTGCCTTCGCCCATTGTCCGATCAACAGGCCAGCCTTGTAGTTGTCTGTCGCAAAGGTTGCGTCAGCGGAATCAATCGGGCTTAGCGGCGTGTCCAGAGCAATAACTAAGAGGCCAGCGTCACGCGCCTGCTGAACAGCGGGGACAATCGAGCTTGTGTCCGAGGCCGTCAGGAGAATTCCCTTTGCGCCGTCGAGAATACAAGTTTCAATGGCCTGAACTTGAGTTTCATGGTCGCCGTCGATTTTACCGGCAAAGGCCTTCAAGGTCATGCCAAGCTCTTCGGCCTTGGCCGTCGCGCCTTCCTTCATCTTTACAAAGAATGGATTGGTATCTGTCTTCGTTATCAGACAAACGGTTTCTCCGGCTGCGTGAGCAGATGCAGCAGCCACCGTAAGCGCGGTAGCAGATGCGACAATCTTGAATAGATTTTTCATGTAGTCCTCCCAGAAAATTGTTGATGCCCCGCATGGCAGGCCAACGAGACTCGCCCTCATCCTCCAATGAAGGTCTACTTCAAGAAACTGTGATTCTAGCCTTTCTGTCAATAAATAAATAAAGTTTATTTATTAATTTACCGGAGTACCTTTTCATAAGAAAACAAGGTGTTTATGTTCGAACTTATGGAGAGAGAAGCGCTCAACACACTGACCGGTGGGGTAAGTCAAAGCGGGGTTCGCGATCACAACGAGCGTCTGATTTTGACAGTTTTACAACGGCATGGGCCCGCCGCAGGCGCCGACGTCGCGCGATTAACGGGCCTGTCTCCTCAGACTGTATCAATCATTCTGCGCAAGCTTGAAAAGGACGCGATTCTCAAGCGTGGTACTCCACTGCGCGGGAAGGTTGGAAAGCCCTCAACCCCTATGGAATTAAACCCGGAAGGCATCTTGTCGGTTGGGATGAAGATCGGGCGGCGTAGCGCCGATCTGCTCTTGATCGACTTTACTGGCACGCCGCGCCGCCAACTTTCCACGACTTATGACTATCCGCTACCAGAGGTCATTTTCGGTTTTTTGGAGTCTGGTTTGGAAACGCTTCTGTCCCGCGAACCTCAGAGGCTTCGTGATCGTGTTTGTGGGATCGGGATAGGGACCCCATTTGAACTTTGGAAATGGCACGATCTGTCTGGGCTTGCTGCAAAAAAATTTAGGTCTTGGAGAAACGTGAATTTCTTTTCCGAGGTCGCCAAGTTCAGCGATTTGCCGGTTTTTGTGGTCAACGACGCAACAGCCGCATGTCACGCAGAGCATCTCTATGGGCGTGGAGCAGAATACCGTGACTACTTCTACTTTTTTATTGGCTCAATGATCGGCGGCGGTGTTGCATTGAACGGCACCGTGTTCGAAGGCAACCAAGGCAATGCCGGTGCATTGGGCGCCATGCGCACGACCGGTCCTTTGGGTGAGAGCCAACAGCTGATCGACACGGCGTCGCTGTTTTTGCTCGAGGACCGACTGATCGAAGCGGGTGTCGACCCGGGGATTCTATGGGAGAAGCCACAGGATTGGAGCAGCATTTCTCGCTATGTCGAGCCGTGGATTGGCACCACGGCGCAAGAATTAGCTAAGGCCGCTCTTTCAATCTGTGCTGTCATCGACTTTGAGGCCATTTTCATCGATGGCGCGTTCCCGCCTGAGGTTCGGGAAGAGCTGGTGTCTAGGGTTCGCCGTTACTTAGTCAACCAAGACAAACGCGGCTTGATTCCTCCCGTCGTTGAGGCCGCTGCGGTTGGGGAAAACGCCCGCGGCATTGGGGCGGCTAGCAGCCCAATTTTCCGCCAGTTTCTATTGAATACCAATGCTGGGCTTTCTGGAATGTAGCCGAAGTTCATCGCAGTCAAATTTTCAAAGCAGGAGGTATCCGCTGGTCATGTTTTGGTGACGGCCTTTGAACGCCGCTTTGGCACGCGCGAGTTCAGCTTGGATTGGACCGCATGCCAGCCGCGAACGACCGCTTTGAAATACTATGTCCCAAGCTTATCACCTGCCGTCGAAAGTGGGTAATAGGCCGATTGCACATATTACACCGCCGTGGCCAACGTGAGTTTGCAACGTCCGCTTCCTGCGCATTGCTGTCATTGGAGTTTCGCGCAGCATCAGTCAATTTTGGGCTCGGAGTTGCCATGCCGTCGTGCGGCGAGATGCTCGGTTTCAGGCCATTCTGAACGTCCGCTCTCACTGTCCTGGCACCATCTCATCGCACTGGCGGCGAATGGCCGGATCCCGCCCTTCGTGTCGTACTTCGGCCACCTACCCTTCCCGATCCAGCTTTAACCAATATCGCGTGTATCGGAGTTCACCCGTTCGGCTCAAAGCGCCCTTCTCGACCAGATCCTGCAGATCCCGCGTCGCCGTGGCGCGGGACGTTCCCGTGATCGAGATATAGTTCTCGGCGCTCAATCCGCCTCTGAATCCATCCGGCCCAGCCTTGAACAAACGGGCGATTACCTTGCTTTGGCGGGCGTTGAACTGATCACGGTACCGGTCATAGAAATGCGTCTTGGATATAAAGAAACCAACCCGTTCAAGCGTCACCTGCTGTGCTGTAAGGACTGTCTCAGCAAACCAAACGAGCCATGGCGTGACGTCCAGCGTCTTTTGATGGCGTTCAAGCTGATCATAATATTCTTTCCGCTCTCGCTCGATCGTGAAAGCAAGAGCAATCAGGCTTGGCTGACCAATGTTTTGCGCCAGGGACTTTTCAGCCAGCGCCCTGCCCAACCGGCCATTGCCGTCTTCAAAGGGGTGAATGCTCTCGAAATACAGATGGCTCAATCCGGCCCGGATCAGCGCGCGCAATGGTTCGGGACCATTTGGTGCGGTCCGGTTGAACCAGGTTACGAACTGGTCCATTTCAGCCAGAACCTGATGTGAAGGTGGCGCTTCGAAATGGACAGTTGGGCGGTCGAGCCTGCCTGAGACGATTTGCATCGCATCCTCATGGCTCCGGTAGGCCCCGATCGTATCCAGATGCCTGTCATGGGACAGAAGCATGTCATGCCACCGAAACAGGGTGTCGTGTGACAGTGGTTCCGAATAGTTTGAATAAACATCCACCATCATTTCAGAAACGCCCTGTTCGCGCGGTTTGGATGGATAGCTGCCGGGAGCCAGTCCAAGATGTCGGCGCAAGGAAGATTGCACGCTTAGACGATCCAGGATCTCACCTTCGATCGCGCTGGTCTTCATCGCTTCTTCGCTTAGCAAGTCGATACGCAATTGATCTCGATCCGATGTGTTCACATGATGAACCGCTCCAAGAACTTCCCCTGAGGACAACAGGAACTGTTGCTCGTATGGTTCGAGTCTTGCGGCGTCGTAACGAAAGGTCGGCCAGTCAGGTTTCTGCCAGTTCCACATCGTGAGGTATAAGATTCCTTTCTATAGCTCACTATTTATGGTTACGTGATTTATAGAGGTCAATCCTATTGCTCACCTTTTTCAAATTCTTCAATCCGATCATCGGTTGGAGGTGTAATCTGAAAACGGTAAATCTCATCCTGTTTACCAAATTTACGTAGCATTGGAGGTCCGCGAGAGCATCGCCTTTGGAGACAGCTCTCCCTTTTCGATCTTGGCCAGTAATGAAATCAGGTAAGCCCCTGGAGACTGTATGTTCTCAGCACGTTGAAAGATGTATCCGAGAACGATGAAGCGAATAGCTGGGCCAAACGTTGATTTCATTGCATACCAGGTTTGGCCGAGCCGTAGATACTCGGCAATATCATCCATTAGTCGATCACAGTGGTGCTGATCTTTTGCAAAGCGTAGTTCTGAGCATAGCCGTGGAAAACTGCGCTCCATTTGTTCTGGAGAAACCTGAATCTGAGAAAGTTTATCTTTCTTAACTTCCGGATTCAAAGAGTCCTCTTTGTGCCCCTCAATTTCACTGTCACTGGCCCTCAAGTTTTCTGTATCTGCCTGTGTTATCTCAGAGATTTCCACAGAGATTTCAGCCAGCAGTTTGCTGAGTACATTTGCATCTGGTTTGCGACGCAGAGCATTGCGTACGGTGGTCATCAAATCAGAGATCGCGGTGTCATTTGCTACGAGGTCCCTAAGGCGCGCCAGAGCGGCGGAAACCTTGTCGCGGAGTACAGTGAACTCGAGAACGCGATCAGCATGCCGCTGGGCTTCTTGGATGAACTCCGCATGCCTTTCAGACAATGGCATCAAGGACAGCCCAGTTGCGGTGACCACCCTGCCCTGTCGATCCCGGCGCGCCCATCGCTTGCCGTTTGCGCTTATGACGCGGCGGATAAGACCAAGCTCAACCAGCGTCGATATATGACGCTCAACGGTCTGTACGCTGACATGAGTTCGTTTGGCGATCGCCGCGTTGGAAGCGAAGCAGATGTGATGATCATCCTGGTCCGTAGCAATCTGATCAACGCCCACAAAGGAAATCATCGCTCTCAGGACATTGAGAGTTGTGGATTTCAACCCAAGTGGTTCTCTGGCCTCTTCAACGGCGCGAAGAAGGTTCCATTTTTTGGACGTAATAGCCCCCTGCCCTGCCGTTCCCGACAAGGTTGCTCCATTTGGAGCCAATGCAGTTAGTGTTTTCATGAAATTTTGTCAGCAGACAAAGAAAACCTGTTCACCCAGAGGCGTTTTTTATTGTGTCGTGATTCGCGGGCTGTTAGGGTTTAGGTGTCTAATCTATAACCACTAGTTGGTTTTCAGCCCTCGGAGCCTCAGGTTTCGGGGGTTTCTTTTTTGCTTTTCTCCTCTTTGCTCGTTACCTCATGTAGAGTTAACACCTGTTAACTCGCTTATTCCTCGGCGCTTTCTTTGAAACGCTCGTAGGAATCTTGAATGAGTTGACCAAGGTTGTCCGAAAGCCAGCTAGTGTAGGCTTCATTGTCCCCTGCCCTTTTGATCGTCATGTTCACCGCAGAGTTGCTGGTCCTGATGACAACGTCGGGCGCCGGTCGGACTTCCTGTGCTTCTTTCTTAGGAGTCAAGCTGCCTAGGAGCCCGTTTAACCGATCGTCTGAATTAGCAACGTTGAGCGTCTCCAGGAGCTTCTTAGCCTTGTCCGCTGTTATCACCCCTTTCCGCAACGCATCGGCGAGTGCTGTCCATTTGGGTCGACCGGATTTCGGTGCTGGGCCAATCATATCCCCGAGATCGTCCGGAATATCGTTTGTGACTCGCTCCAACTGTGACAGCGTGTTCTTGGAAATCGCTAGCGCTGTGATCGCTTCCGAGCGGTCATACCCCTGGTTTAGAATTTCGCGTGCGAACCGGGCTCTCTCGTAATAGCTGAGGTCAACCCGGGAAGAGTTCTCCAGACCCTTTGCCTGAAGCGCTTCCTTATCATCAAGCGTCCTTACTAGCGCGCGAACTGGCTGGTTTAGGTGCTGACAAGCTAAGATGCGACGGCGGCCGTAGATAACCTCGAAGTGACCGTCGACTTCCTCGGAAGGACGCAACAGGACGGGTACCTGTTGGCCTCCTGCATCCTTGATGCTTTCAGCAAGTTCCAGAACAGCTGAATCGACGTACGCCTCGGCGTCAGAGTTAACAGGTGTTAACTCGATTCCAAGCCTGTCTTTCGGGCCCCAAGGCAAAATGAGTGAGGTATCGATGTCTTGGATGCCACCGGCTCCAACACGGACCGATGCAATCGTACCGCGTGGAAGTGCCGCATTGGCGCGTTCCGCTTTTGTAGGTGGGATTGGCGGGTTTCCAGCTGCCGCTGCAATCGCTGCAGCCATGCTGGTTTTGTTTTGTTTAAGTGCCATTTCAACGGCCCCACGCGGTTTGAATCATGTTTGAAACTTCGTGCCCGACGGCATCCATGCTTGAGCGGGCGCGATCATAGGTCGACCGCGTCATTTCTGATCGAACGACTTCGTACATTGTCATTTTCAGCATCGCGGCATCAGCAATGGCAGTGCTTCGTAGCGCAGTTGCACCGATCACCCGATCCTGAAACAACGCCCGCATCAGGCTGACAATTTGCTGAGACGGGGTATCTGAGGGGTCGTCCCGTGTTATGAGAAACTGGAAATTGTCATGGACGATCGGAATCCCGGAGTTTTCAAACTCTTCAAGGTACGCCGAAGTCATTTCAAGAAACTGCTGTGTGGAGGCTACGTCCAACATGCTCGGTGTCAGCGGCACAATCACAGACGTTGCCGCGAACAATCCCGCCAGCGTCAGGAAGCCTAAAGAAGGCGGGCTATCGATAATGATCACATCATAGTCTTTCTCAACCGTCTCGATTGCGTTAGCGAGCCGATTATAAAAGGGGACACCTTTTCGGGCGTAGACAGCGGTTTCTGTTTCAAACTCTGACAAGATCAACTGGGCGGGGGAAAGGTCCAAACCCGGGAAGTAAGTGGCCCGAATGCAATCGGACATCGGGACCGGATCCTCGTAGCGTAAAGCGTCGTAGATCGAGTTACCCTCAAATTCGATCTCGGGCTGGATACCGCAGAATCCGGTCAAGCTGCCTTGCGGGTCAAGGTCGACCGCCAGAACGCGATAACCTTGAAGCGCAAGATAGTGACATAGGTGAATGGCCGAAGTGGACTTTGCGCTACCGCCTTTGAAGTTCATAAGTTGAATGACCTGAAGCCGGTCGCCATCGCGACGACCGGGCAGGTACTTTCCGGGCTTTCTGGAGCTGCCTTCAAGGATCTGGCGCATCGCCGAGATCTCAGCTCCGGAGTAAAAGCGCCGACCATTCTTGTTGACTTCCGGCTCTGGAAGAGAACCCTCGGCATGGCCTTTTCTAAGGAACTGTCCAGTTGTACCAAACAGGTCGGCTACTTCTGTCGCACTGAAGAGACGGAGGGTCTTTGACAACTCGGGAGAATACGCCTGAGTTAAGTGGGTCGTCAGTGCAACTTGTAGACGATCAGAGATTTCACGTGTAACGTGAGACTGCGTATTCGCAGCAATGGGAGTGGTCTGTAACATAGTTGCAGTTTTCCTGCTCATTTTTGTATGGTTGCGCAACTTGAGTACATTTAGGCACTCGTATTCCGATTCATGTCAAGAGAAAAATCAATAACTTGTGGACCGTTTTGCAACCAACACAAGCGCCCTGGAGTTAACATCTGTTAACTCCAGGGCGCTTGTAGCACTCCAAAGGCGATTAGTGACAGCAGGTTGTCAGTCCGAACTCGATCTCAGAGATCGCATTTAAGGGCAATCGGGTATCAAGTGCGTTGTCCTATTTTGACCAAGAGACGATCTACAACTCGTATAATAGAGCAGTCGCTAATTGCGTAAATTACGGGCGGGAACCTCAATTAGGCGCAAAGCCGTAAGGCGTTTTGGAGCCGGATAGGTGGGTGCTCTTGGCAGGTTTCGACAGATTGTCCGGCGTGTTAGGGCAGGGCGGGTGTCCATTTTGACTGCAGAGCCGCTCAGCTGACGAATTGTCTCTGTCGTTAAATCTATTCAGTTTCTGACCTATAGGGAGATGAAAGCGTTGATCAAACAAATGATGGGGCGGTGGATCAATTGAACCGTTGCTGACCTCACCCCAGCAAATCCGCTGCCGGATTTTCGGCGATATCGACGTCATCATAGTATTTCTGCGCCTGGGCCATGGAGCGGTGCAAGGACAAGCGCATGGCGGCCTGAATCGGAGCGCCGTCCAGCGCGGCCTGGGTCAGGAAGCCGGAGCGCAATCCATGCGGCGAGGCAAATCCTGCCGGGAGCCCAGCCAGTGCCAGCCGATGTTTGACGATCTGGTAGATCGCATCCGGGCTGAGCCAGCGTCTCAGAACATTGTCCGCTTTGGAGACCGGCCGGAACAGCGGCCCATCATTAATCTCTCCCACCTCGATCCAATGGACCAGGGCCTGTGCGGCGCGCCCTTTCAGCACCAGGCGCGGGGTCTCACCCTTTTGGGTGGTCTTAGTCTCCAGCAGCGAAATCCAGACGACACCGCTTTTGTCGAATTCCTTCAGCGAGACGTCTTCAAACATCAACCCGGTGATCTCGGAGCGCCGCCGGCCACCACTGGCCCAGCCCAGCGTCAGGATCGCCCGGTCGCGGCAATCCCGGCGGCTGCCGCGGCAAGTGGCCAGCAGTTGCTCGAGGATGTCGCGGGTAATCGGGTGCTGCGACTTTGGGGCAGGGGGCCGGGCTGCAGCCCGGCGCGCCTTGGCACGGGCCTGTTTCACCTGCGGTGCGTCAAACGGGCTGGTGAGGTTCTTCATTCGATGAAAGGCAAGCCAGGAGGCGATGCGCCGGTCGAGTGTCGACGGGGCTGGGCAGGCGAGGGACTTGCGCAGCCCCTGGGCAATCAGCGCTTCTGCGGTTTCACGCGCCACATCCGTTTCTGGTGCGTCATTCAGATCGCGGGCGTGATCGAGAATGAAGGCCAGCGCCGTGGCCTCAGATTCCGGCCAGTCCAGCGTCGCTGCGAACCGCGCGAACTTCCAGGCGGTGACATAAAGCAGATCCCGTTCATATGCCCGCAGCGTGTTTTCCGGTGTGCCGCGCACATAAAGATCCGTCAGCGCCTCCTGATCGGCTTGCGACAAGGTCGGGGAGGCGGCGGGGAGATAGGGCGCAGGGGCTGTCATGGGGCGCATTTTGCACCGCCTTGCGGCAAATTTCAATCAAACATGATAAGCAGTACTTATCAATTGTAATAGTGATTGCACGTCACAACAAAAGTAATGAACAAAAATACCAGATTTTGAGCATCAAGCAGGCGGAGGATATTCCACGCAGCAAAATATCAATTCTGTAGAACCAATCATGAAAAGAAACCCAGCCACTGCGCCCAGGCAAAATGCAAGGGAGCAAAAATGACGATTCCGATTGCGAAATAGCTCAGCAGCAGGCGCACCGCCTGGACTGAGGGTATCCGGCCGATTGACAATGTCAGCAGAAGGGGCGGTACCAGATAGGGAAGTGGCACTAGAACCCATGTCGGGACCTGCGCTAGCAGCACCGATTCAACCGGCCACCCGGTAGCGGCGGCCAGCTGTCCGGCAAGCGGTGTCATCACACCAGGTGCTGTCGGGACGGTGGTGCCGATGGCGACCAGCGAGCCGATGAACGTCAGCGCGGCGAATATCGCAGCGTTGCTGGTTAGGTTCGCTTGCTGGAACAATGTCACCAGATAGTCTCCTACCCAGCCGCTGATGCCGGTATAAGAAGCGACCACGCCGAAACCGATTACGCCGGACACAAAGAAAATCGGCGCGATGTTGATTTTCTGGGGCAGATCCGCGACCGGAATAACGCCAACTCCCGGCAGCGAGCAAAACAATGCAGCGCCCATCGCGACCCAGGCAGGGGCAATGCCATGCCATGCGTCGGTGATCCAGAGCAGAACAGTGAGCGCCAGTACAACGGCGAGTTTGATCTGTGACGGGGTCAAAGGTTCGGCGTCTGTCGCGGTTGGGATTTGCCGGGGCGTTTCCCGAAAGAACAACCAGTTTAGCGCGATCGTCGTGACGAAGCTAAACAGACCAAGCACCGGGAAGTTCAGAAGGAAATAGTCGCTGTAGCTGAACGAAACGCCATAGAGGCCCTCGGCTGAGCCCGACATCACCAGGTTTGGGACGTTCGAGGGCAATATGGTGAAGGCGGGTAGGGAGGTGCTCATCCCTGCGGTCAGAACCAAACCTGCTTGCCCGTTCGACCCGGCCTCGAACCCGAGGCGTTTGGCAAGGTGAACGGCGATGGGTGCCATCAAGACGACTCGCCCGATGGCGGTGGGCACGATGAACGATAAAAGAAGCCCTGCCAGCGCAATCGTTGTCAACGCGCCCAGGTAGCCCGGGGCAGAATGCAAGGCCAGCCGGTTTACCAGCCGGTCCCCCAAACCGCATTGCGTCACAGTATGGCCGATAACCAGTCCGCCAAAGATCAACCACAAGGCGCTTGAGTAGTATCCCGAGAACACAATTTCTGGCGGGGCGATCACCAATAGCGCCGACAGAAACAAGAAAAGCAGCGAGGTAAAAAATTCGGGAACGACACCGGTGATCCATAGGCCCAGGGTGAATATCGCGACGCTCATGGCGCGCAACATCGTCGGATCAACGCCCGCCAAAGACTTGCCACTTTGCCCTGTAATCAGCAGCCCGATCCCTACAAGAGTTGTAAGCAGGGCAATCACCCTGGCGGGTCTTGGCCTGCTCTGTGTGACAAATAGGTAGGGTCGGCTAACAGAAAGCCTGGCCATCGCGATCTCCTGACATGTCGATTGGATCGCGCCAGGATATCACTCAGGCACATAAAATCCATTCATGGCTTTTTATTTACCGCATTAGGAAAATTATATGCCGCGCGATGGCTGGGGTAGGGCAATTCACAGGTTTTTCATCAATTCTGGCACTCCGGCCGCGATCGCGGATATTCTGTTGCGCAACCACATATGGGCCGGATCGTTGGTGCTGCGTTCGTGCCAGATCATGTAGATTGTCACGACATTGCCTTTGAATGGCAGCGGTGCGGCACTCAGGCTGCTCAGTGTATGGAGTCGCATCAGGTTCATTTCGGTGGCGATCAGCCGTGTGCCTTTGATAAAGGGCGGAATCGCGTTGAAATTCGGCACCGATACCCGCGGTTCCCGGATTTGCGACGCTTCCAGGTCGGTTATCACCTTTATCGAAGTGCCACCTCCCGCAAATTGTACGGTCAGATGATCGGCTTTGCAGTATTCCTCCCAGGTCGCAGGCGGGTCGCGCATTTCAGCGTCATAAAAGCACATCATATCGCTTGCAAACAGAGGCTTCTGGAAAATGTCCGGCCCGTCCGGCGGCAGCGGCGTCAGAGCAAGGTCGCATTGCGCCTCGCGCATCATGTTTACTGTCGGTTGACCCGATGGCAAAAACCGGATGTTCACTGAAATGTCTTCTTCCCAGGCTTCACGCAACAACTGCGGGAACACCAAGTCACGCTGCATGTCATTGGCAGCGACCACAAAACGCATTTCCTCTGTTGTGGGATCGAAGATGCGATCGTCGGTCAGGTTCTTAAGGCTGTCGAGCGCCCTTTGCACCGGTTCTTTCAGCGCAAGTGCCGTTTCCGTCGGCATCAGCCCTTGACCGGACCGAACGAAAAGCGGGTCGCCAAGAATCTTGCGCAACCGAGAGAGCGTGTGGCTGACCGCGGGCTGCGTAACCCCCAACTGTTCGGCGGCAATCGAGACCGAGCTGTTTTCGAGAATTGCGAGGAAAGTCCGGAGGATATGGCCGTCCAGGTCCAAGAAATTAGTTTTTTGCATGAGATATATAAAAGCACATAAATAGATTGAATGTCTAGCTGCGCGTACTCTGCACTGATCAAATTAGGCGGAGGAACGCAATGAAACTTACCCAAATCCTCGGCGCACTGACTGTCGCAACTTCGACAGCCATCGCCTCATTCACCCATGCGGAAGAACTGTCGGTCGCGACCTTCATCCCGCCGCAGCACCACGTCAATGCGAATCTGTTCCAGTGGTTCGGCGAAGAGCTGGAGAAGCGCTCTGGCGGTTCTCTGACCATGAAGCTCTACCCGGCGGGCCAGTTGGGCGCCGGTCCGGTGCAGCAATACAAGCGTGTTGTTGAGGGCGTCGCCGACATCACATTCGGTCTGCAGGCCTATACCCCCAACATCTTCCCGCGCAGTATGCTGATCATTCCGCCGGGCAAGTCCACCACAGCAGTAGAAGCCACCCAGCGACTGCTGGGTACTTATGACGAGCATCTGGCACAGGAATATGAAGATGTGAAACTGCTGGGTCTTTTCACGACGGCCGGCAATATCTGGGCCGCCACCAGCGATGTGTCGACCATGGAAGGCGTTCAGGGTAAGAAGATGGTGCCCTTTGCCGCAATGACCACCCCGATCGTCGAGGCGTTGGGTGCCGTTCCGGTGCAAATGCCAGTGACCGAGATGTATACTGGCCTTTCTACTGGCACTATCGACAGCACCACAGCGACATACAACAATATCACCGCGCCCTGGAACTTCTGGGATGTGTCGAGCCACTTGGTGACCAATGTACCGGTGCAATTCGCAGTTTTCTTCGTGGCGATGAACAAGGAACGTTACGAGGGTCTCTCGGATGAGCACCGCGCCATCATCGACGAATTGGCGGGTGAGGCATTCTCGCTGAAAGGTGCCGAAAGCTTCGATGGGGCTGACGCACGCTCCAAGGAGATCATGCAGGGCGCCGAACAGATGGCCAACGTTACCGAGATTGTCGTCAGCGATGATGAGCGCGCCAAAATGGATGCTGCGGTCACGGAAGGTTTGGAAGTGATCTTTGCCGACTACGAAGGTCGCGGCATCGAGAACGCCCGCGCGATTTACGAAGCAATCAACAACTAAAGACCTGGCGGCGCGCCCGATTTGCGGGCGCGCTGTCCGGGTGACTATTCGCGGAGGTTCGAATGTCGGAAAAAGCTAAATTGCCCATCTGGATTCGTTTGATGGACAGAGCAATTCTGATCACTGCCCTGGTTGGCGGAACTCTGACTCTCGCCTTCATGATGCTTCTGAGCACGGCCAACGTGCTTGTAATGCGCAAGATGCTTAATGCGCCGATCAAGGGTACCGAGGATTTGTTGATCCTGAGCTTGGTGATCCTCGTGGCCATCGCCATTCCCCTTGGTGGTCGGACCGGTGCGCATATCGAGATCGAGGTCATGGAAAGCCGTATGTCGGCCGGGTTTGCGAAATGGTCGATGGTGTTTTTGCGCCTGATCGGCAGCGTGCTGATGTTCATCATGTCCTATCAGTTAATCCATGCCGGACAGAAGGCGACCAAGTTCGGCGAAACCACCCAGCAGCTGCTGATTTCCTACGAACCGTTCTACTACCTGCTGGCCGTCTGCATCGGGCTCTATGCGGTGGTTCTGATCTTTGACGTGTTTCAACTGCTCACCCGCGGAGTGATCCGCCTGATTAATTTGGGAGACTCCGAATGAGCCTGGCTTTGATTGGCATTCTCGGACTGCTTAGCCTGTTCGTGTTATTGGGACTGCGGTTTCCAGTTGCCCTCTCGATGGTTTTCGTCGGCGTGATCGGGACCATCATCGCCACCACTCAGAAGTTCCTTCTGGTCGGTATGGATCCGGATCAGGCGCTGTCGCGGGGTATCAAGACCGCGATGTCAAATATGTCGGGTGAGACCTTCGAGGCAGCGTCGAATTACAATCTTTTGGTCATTCCGATGTTCGTGCTCATGGGTAACCTAGCTGGGGTGTCGGGCATGTCGGCCGATCTGTTCAACGCGGCTTATCGCTGGATGGGGCATTTGCGCGGCGGTTTGGCTTCGGCCACGATCGCGGCCTGCGCAGGGTTCGCGGCGTTGTCAGGATCGTCCCTGGCGGCGGCGATCACCATGGGGCGCGTGGCCTTGCCCGAGATGAAAAAATTCAACTATTCGGACAGCCTTGCCACCGGATCGGTCGCAGCCGGCGGTACGCTGGGCTTCCTGATCCCGCCCTCTGGGGGCATGATCATCTATGCTGTGCTGACCGAGCAATCGATAGGGCGGCTGTTCATGGCCGGTGTCATCCCTGGTATCCTGCTGACCCTGCTGTTCGTTGGCGCGATCTATCAGACCGTGCTGCGCAAGCCCGAAACTGGGCCCGCGGGTGAAAAGGCACCTTGGCCTGAACGCCGCGAAGCACTGATTTCCGCACTGCCCTTCGCCTTTGTGGTGGGGATCACCATCGGCGGCATGTATACCGGATTCTTCACCCCGGTGGAGGCGTCTTCGGTCGGTGCTTTCCTGGCCTTTCTCGTGGCCCTCTGGCGGCGAACGCTCAACGGGGCTGCGATCCGCGAAGTTGTCCTGCAGACGATGAAGGCCTCGGCCACGGTATTCCTGATCATCATCGGGGCTTTCATCTTCATCCCTTTCATGTCGCTGACCGAATTGCCCGGCCAACTGGTGTCGCTGCTGACGTCACTACCGATCGGGGATTACGGCATCCTGCTGGTTATCATCCTGATCTACATGTTCCTGGGCATGTTCCTCGAAGGCATCGCGATGCTGGTGCTGACCATTCCGGTGGTGCTGCCGATCATCGCCGCACTGGAATTCGGCTTCGATCCGTCAATGGCCAGCATGAAAATGATCTGGTTCGGCGTGCTGGTGGTGATCGTGTTGGAGATGGGCATGATCAGCCCGCCGGTTGGCATCAATGTCTTCGTGGTCAAATCCATCGCGCCAGGTGTTTCCATGGCCGAGGTTTTCCGCGGGATCTGGCCGTTCTGGTTCGCCATGGCCCTGATGCTGGTGCTGCTGATCCTGTTCCCTCAGATCGCCATTTGGCTGCCACAGACCATGATCGGCTAGGACTTTAACGAATGACTTGAACGGCTTTGCTGCCACGAACCGGCATTTGCACGGCCCCCTATAATCCTTAGTTTGGAAGGAGCACAGCCATGAACAACATGGATCAAGTGATCACCACCGAGATTTTCATCAACGGCGAAGCCCGGCGGGCTTCAGATGGTGCGGTCTATGATATCTTCAACCCCGCACGACCCGACGAACTGGTCGGTCATGCGGCATCCGCCACCGAAAAGGACGTCGATGATGCGGTCAAGGCCGCCCATGCAGCCTTCCCGGCCTGGGCGGCGCTTGGCTTCAAGGAACGGGCGGCGCTGCTGCGCGAGGTGGCGCAGAAGCTCACCGCCGACGAAGAGGACGTCAAATTCCGCTCGCGCTTGTTCACCCGCGAACACGGCAAGATTGCGCGTGAGACCCTGCTGGAGATGTCGCGGCTGGGGGATCGTTTCATGCAGGCCGCCGCATTTGCCGAACGCCTGGCAATCGACGAAGAGATCAAAGGCCCTCCGTTTGATACGCTGATCGCTCGCCAGCCGCGCGGTGTCGCGGCCCTGATCGTGCCGTGGAACTGGCCTCTGTCGATTCTGGGCGCAAAGCTGCCTGCGGCTCTGGCCGCCGGTAACACGGTGGTTGTCAAGCCTTCAGCCAATTCGGCGTTGGCACCGTGTCTGACCCTGCAGATCATCGCGAGGATGCTGCCGCCGGGTGTTGTGAACATCCTCACCGGTTCAGCGTCGACCATTGGTGATCCCTTGGTTGGGCACCCGCTGGTGCGCATGGTGAATTTCACCGGCTCCACAACCATAGGCCGTCATGTCATGAAGGTGGCCGCCGACAACATCACCCCGGTCACGCTGGAACTGGGTGGCAACGACGCCGGGCTGGTGCTGGATGACGCTCAGCTGGATGATGATGCGTTCAACCGGATGTACTGGGGCGCGTTTGGCTCGTCAGGGCAGATCTGCATGGCGCTTAAGCGGCTCTATGTGCATGAAAGCCGTTATGACGAGGTGATCGACGGATTTACTGCCGTATGTGAGCGTGCGGTTGTCGGTGATGGACTGCTGCCGGAAACCACCATGGGGCCGGTCAACAATGCCAAGCAGCTCAAGGTGGTGACCGACATGATCGCCGAGGCCCGCGCCAAGGGTGCCGAAGTGCACGAATGCGGCCAGGTGCCGGACGAGGCATTGTATAACGGCGGGGGGTACTTTCAGAAACCTGCGCTGGTTTACGATGCCGACCCGTCGCTATCGATCGTTCATGAAGAACAGTTCGGACCGGCTCTGCCGATCATGAAGTTCAAGACCGATGAAGAAGCCATCGCCAAGGCCAATGACAGCATCTTCGGCCTGTGTTCTTCGGTCTGGACACCGGATCAGGACCGTGCTGTTGCAATCGCCTGCCAGATCGAGGCCGGTTACACCTATCTCAACGCGCACGGCCCGACAGCACAGGATTCACGCGGACCGTTTGGCGGCTTCAAGCAATCCGGGATAGGGCGCAATCTGGGCTACGACGGTATCTTGTCCTTCACCGAGGCACACACGATCACCGGACCCGAAGGGTTTCTGTTATGAGCGTACAACGGACATCCGTGGCCCGCGTCGCCGTCTCTCCGGCGTCGCGGTACCTGCAGCAACTCGCCCAGCACTTCGCGCACAAGGTCGACGTTGAGCAAACCAAAACGGCGACTAGGGTAAACCTGAGCTACGGGTATTTCGAGCTAAGTACCGATGGTAACGACACCCTCATCATGAGGACATTTGCGGATACGGATGAGCACTGCAAACGGCTGGAACATGTCGCAGCTTCGCATTTGGAACGATTTGCCTTTCGCGATCCGCCCGTGATCGTTTGGTCCGAGGGGGAGTGACGCGAACGCGCCGTGAACGACGGTTGCTCTGGGAAACTCTGCATTATTGGCATCGGCGGGCTGGCTTTTCTGATCAACGATCCGAAAGGCCAGTCCAAGAGTGAACTGATAGGCTTGCGATCCCCGCGTTTCGCGGAAGACAAATACGGTTATATCGCAAAGCTACGACAACAATCCCCGATTGGGCGTCGCGAGATGTGATTCACAAGTTATTCAGATCAAATGGGCGATCGCGCGCTGGTGCTGATCCCGGTCGCAACAACGTCCACGAAGGGGAGAGTCCGCTGAAAATACGCGTGGCTATGACCAAGCGCATCTGAAACCGCATTTTGAACGTGCGGTTGCCCGCTTTGTTCGAGCTGGTTTGGCGGCTCAGTCCAGTGTGATCGGGTCCGAGACATTGATCGACCCGCCTTTCACGACCCGGCAGATCAGCCCGGCGCGATCCGTGAGCGGAACCGAGACCTGTTTGCGTGCGGCAACATTCAGGAACCGGCACGTGTTGCAGGGGCGCAATCCTTCAAGAATGACCGCTCCAACCGAAAAGGTTTTGCCGACGAGCTGCATCAGCGCAACGCCTTCGGTAGTCAAATTGCGCCGGTGTTCTTGAGGTCGCAGTTCGAGGCCGCGCTCCTGCTTCAGGGCGTGCAGCATTTCATTCTCGAAAAGGGTCACGTCGCGAGAGCCTGGGGACCGGGAAAATCGGCCATTCCCCTCCAGATACCTGTCACCCTCCAATCCTGCGTCGGCAACGGCGATGGCGCTTTGATGCGAAACCATCGGTCGCCCAGATCTCGGGGCCGTGTGAATGTGTAGAAGTCTGCCGTTACCCATAAGAGCCCCCTTCGTTCGTGTGTCCTCGCATCGCTCGATGTGGTGTTAAAAAAGGTTTTTGCTGGATCATGTCCGGACCCAGTCGTGGATCGGATTCACGTAGATGATTTCGCGCCGTATTTCTCCTCTAACCTGTGCAGCAGCGCCATCGACCGGGGCAGGAAGAAATAGGAGTTGAGCAAAATGTTGCAGATCAGGAGTACGACGGTGCGCGGGTAACCGGTAGGGAAATCAGGCGAAATCAGATCGGCGATCCAGCCGAGACAGGCCCCGACGACCAGAACCCAAAAGGTCAGGACCGTCACGGTTTTCCATTTCTTGTGGGCATGTGTTGCGCCCAGCCCTCCAAGCAGGGAATCTAGATCCCAGAGCCGGTTCTTGACCACCTCGCCTTCGATGTATTGCGACAATTCCTCTACGATTTCCCTGCGCGTAGACGACTGTTCCCAGGCGATCAGATCATCCAGCGTTGCAAATGAGATCACCGTGGCGGACGTCCCGGCAGATTCGTTTGAAGGCACGTTGTGTCGGACCTCGATGAACCCGGGTTGCGCTTTTAGTGCCTGCTCGAAACGGTCCAGAACCTCGTTTACCGCATCCCTTTGAGTTTCGCGGAACTTGCGAACGATGACAGACAGGACAGGTGACGCGTTTGACATTGTGTCCCTCCAACTCGGAGGCGCCCTTTGCGAAATTTTATGGGCACCGTAATCACCGTCAGAGTAGGAACCATGTCTTGATGCCACAAGTGCCCGACCGGCCGGGTGAGGGCCCAAATTCGCACGCTCTAAACTTCACCGACTCATCGCCAAGGGCGTTCAGAAGGTAGTGCATTGAAGTGTCGGAAAAGCATAAGTAGCTGTTTTAAATTTCAAATTGTCAAGAGTGTGACAAGTGTCCGGGAATTCGGTGGCGACCGCGAAGATCATGGTCAAAGGGTATTTATAAATTTTCATCATAATAAATATCACCACACATCAATAGCTCGAATGAATTTCAGGGCTTAGGATCGAGTGAAGAAAGCCGAAGTTCAATTCCGACAAAAGGTGAAAACAACATGCTTACGAACAAGAAAATCATCGTGACCGGCTGTGCATCAGGGATCGGTGCCGAAACTGCGCGCCTGGTTAAGGAACTTGGTGGCACCGTCATTGGCGTTGACCGCAACGAAGCCTCCGAAAATGTCGCTTCCTTTTTCAAGGTCGACTTTGGCGATCAGAACTCGATCGACGCTTTGGTTCAGGCGCTGCCCGATGGCATCGACGGGATTGCCAATATCGCGGGTGTACCGCCAACCGTGGACGCCGAGACAGTGATCCGGGTCAATCTGGTCGGTCTGAAATACTTCACCGAAAAGATGATCGACAAGCTGGCCGACGGCGCGTCCATCGTCAATCTGGCCTCGCTGGCCGGGCTGGGTTGGCCGAATTCGGTCGAACAGATCAAGGATGCTGCCAATCTGGATTTCGGCCAGGTCGCAGATTTCGTTGCGCGCCATGGCATCGACAAGGAACAGGCGCGCTCCTACTTCTTCGCCAAGGAAGCGCTGGTCGTCTGGACGATGCAGAACCGTTGGACATGGCGCGATCGCGGCATTCGTGTGAACGCTGTCAGCCCCGGTGCTGTCGAAACCCCGATCCTGCAGGATTTCCTAGATACTCTCGGTGAAAAGGCCGAACAGGCGCGTAAGGTCATGGATCGCGCCGGTACGCCGAAGGACATAGCACCGGTGGTCACCTTCCTGCTATCGGACATGACACCCTGGATTCGCGGCACCAATATCGCCGTGGATGGCGGACAGGCGGCCAATGCCCTTTGCGGTATGAACGGTCTGTAAATCTCCTCCCCAAGCAAGTGCCTGGTCCGTCTTTTCAAGGGCGGGCTAGACAACCTTTTGTAATCCCGTTGTCCCGCGGCCAAAGCGCCGCCTCGCTGGAGAAGTTCACCATGACGGAAAAAAAGAGCGCCCTTGTCATCAGTGCCCATGCCGCCGATTTCGTCTGGCGCTGCGGCGGCGCCATTGCCCTGCATCAGGAAAAGGGCTATGACGTGACCATTGCCTGCCTGAGCTATGGTGAGCGGGGTGAGTCTGCCAAACTCTGGAAACAGGAGGGCTGCACGCTTGAGCAGGTGAAGGCTGCACGCAAGGTCGAAGCCGAGAAAGCTGCTGCGGCTCTTGGCGCACACGATATCGTTTTCTTTGACGCCGGTGACTACCCGCTCGAACTCAAACGTGAACAGAAGTTTGAAGTTGTGGACCTGATCCGCAAGGTGCAGCCCGACTTCATGTTGAGCCATTCGGCATACGATCCCTACAACACCGACCATATGTATGCGACCAGCATCGCCATGGAGTGCCGGATGATTGCCCAAGCCTGGGGCCACAATCCGGGCGAGAAGGTTCTGGGCGCACCGCAACTCTACTTGTTCGAGCCGCATCAGACCGAACAGATGGGCTGGAAGCCTGACACGTTCCTCGACATCACCCCGGTCTGGGACAAGAAGCGCGCTGCAATCGAATGCATGCAGGGGCAAGAGCACCTGTGGGACTATTACACCAACGTCGCCAGCAACCGTGCCAACCATTTCCGCCGCAACTCTGGTGGCATGGCTGGCGGTCGCAAGGCCGAGTATGCCGAAGGTTTCCAGTCGGTTTACCCACGCACTGTGGATGAACTCTGATGGGTGTCGTCGTTCAGCATATCGAGCGGGCAGACCCGGCCATCGTAAACGGGCTTGCCGAATGTGGTGTCGCAACCGTGCATGAAGCACAAGGGCGCAAGGGTCTGCTCGCTTCTTACATGCGGCCGATCTATTCGGGGGCGCGGATCGCGGCCTCGGCGGTCACCATCTCGGCTCCACCGGGTGACAACTGGATGCTGCATGTGGCCATCGAACAGCTGCAAAAAGATGACATCCTGGTGCTGGCACTAACCTCGCCCTGCGAAGACGGTTATTTCGGTGACCTTTTGGCGACATCCGCCAGGGCCCGCGGGTGTGCCGGCCTGATCATCGACGCCGGCGTGCGTGACGTGCGCGATCTGACGGAAATGCAGTTTCCGGTCTGGTCCAAGGCCGTATTTGCTCAGGGGACCGTCAAGGAAACGTTGGGTTCGGTCAATGTGCCGGTCATCTGCGCGGGCGAATTGATTAATCCTGGCGACATAGTGGTCGCCGACGATGACGGCGTCTGCGTGGTACGCCGCGAAGAAGCTGCCGAGGTTCTGAAAAAGGCGCAAGCGCGCGAGACCAATGAGGCGGAAAAACGGGTGCGCCTGACCAATGGCGAACTGGGTCTGGATATCTATGACATGCGCGCCCGCCTGGCGGAGAAGGGCCTAAAATATGTCTGACGCCGGATGGTCTGGAGCGGCCAGATGCATGTGGATGCGGGGCGGCACGTCCAAGGGCGGGTTTTTCCTTGCCGAAGATCTGCCCGACGCGCATGCCGCGCGTGACCAGTTCCTGCTTCGGATCATGGGTTCACCCGACGCGCGCCAGATCGACGGTTTGGGCGGCGCGGACCCTCTGACGTCCAAAGTTGCGGTGGTTCGCAAATCGACCCGCAAGGGCGTTGATGTGGACTACCTGTTTCTACAGGTATTTGTCGACGAGGCGGTCGTGACGGATGCGCAGAATTGCGGCAACATCCTGGCTGGGGTTGGAGCCTTCGCGATTGAGCGAGGACTGGTTCAGCCGCAGGACGGTATCACGCCAGTTACCGTTTTCATGGAGAACACCGAACAGATCGCCACCCTTAAAGTTCGAACTCCGGACAGGCGCGTTGACTATTCGGGCGATGCGCGGATTGACGGTGTTCCCGGAACGGCTGCGCCAGTACCGATCACTTTTCGGGATACGGCAGGGTCTAGCTGCGGCGCACTTCTGCCCACCGGTCGCGCGGTGGATGAGATCGACGGCACTCCAGTAACGATGATCGACAATGGAATGCCCGTGGTGGTTCTGCGTGCCAGTGATTTGAACGTCGATGGTGCAGCAAACCGCGAGGCCCTCGATAGCGATCAAGCACTGAAGGCGCGTCTGGAGAGCATTCGCCTGCAAGCCGGGCCGTTGATGAACCTCGGCGACGTAACATTCAAATCGGTGCCGAAGATGACGCTCGTCAGTGCCGCGCGACAGGGTGGAGCAATCTCGACCCGAACCTTTATTCCGCACCGCTGCCATGCCTCGATTGGGGTTCTGGGCGCGGTTAGCGTCGCCAGTGCCTGCCTGATCGAAGGGACACCTGCGGCAGCAATGGCACAAGTGCCGGATGGCACATCGAAAACCCTCTCTATCGAGCATCCAAGTGGTGAAACAACCGTGATGGTCGATTTGACTGAAGATGGCGCCATCGAGTCAGCTGCCATCCTGCGGACCGCCCGCAAACTGTTCGACGGAACTGTATTCTCTGACTGAAGGACAGCCCTATGGATTCTGATTATCTTGCCTTTCACCCAAATCCGTCCAAACCGGCCTTCGAGGTGCCGCTCGGGGCGGTCGATGCCCATTGTCACGTTTTCGGTCCGGGGAGAGAGTTTCCCTATGCACCCGAGCGCAAGTACACACCTTGCGACGCAGGAAAGAACCAACTCTTTGCGTTGCGTGACCGGCTTGGTTTTTCACGCAACGTAATCGTTCAGGCGTCGTGCCACGGGCGCAACAACGATGCCCTTGTAGATGCGTTGAAAGCCGCCGGAAATCTGGCGCGTGGCGTTGCGGTTTTGGACCCGGACATCACAGACGGCGAACTCAATGAGCTTAACGCAGCTGGGGTGCGGGGCGTTCGGTTTAACTTCGTCAAACGTCTGGTCGACAGCACACCCAAATCGGTGTTTCAGGGTATCGCCGAGCGGATCGCTGCGCTGGGTTGGCACATCGTCGTCTATTTCGAATCCCCCGATCTGGAAGAGCTGACCCCGTTTCTGACCACTCTGCCCACCACGGTTGTTGTGGATCACATGGGCCGACCCGATGTGACCAAAGGGGTGGAGCACCCGGATTTCCAGAGCTTCATTCGCTTGCTTTCGGAGAATGAAAACTTCTGGACCAAGGTCAGCTGCCCGGAACGGCTGACGATCGACGGCCCGCCTTATGACGACGTTGTGCCCTATGCGCGGGAACTGGTGGACCGCTTCCCGGATCGGGTTCTATGGGGAACAGATTGGCCGCATCCGAACATGAAATCCCACATGCCGGACGACGGGCATTTGGTCGATATCATCCCGAAAATCGCCACAACGCGTGAGAAGCAGCAGGCTTTGTTGGTCGATAACCCAATGCGCCTGTACTGGCGTTAAACCTGCATCGAATTTGGAGATTAAATGATGCTAAGAACACTTTTCGCTTCAACTGTTTTTGCTCTTTTGGCCACCACATCCGGGGCCGAAACCACATTCACCGTGGCAAACACCTTTCAGGATTCAAAACTAACTGAGAACGCCGAAATTTCGACAACGGCGTTCGACGCTGAAATCTATGCCAACCGCGTCGCAAACGTAGGTGCAGGCGTGGAATTGCCGGACTTTGTCAACTTCTACAGTATTGACGTGTCCGAGGATCTGGCGACCCTGACCATGACGGTCAGTGAACTGGCACAACCATTCAACAACCCGATGCCCGCAGGCCGGTTTGACCGATATTATTTCACCTTCACCGGTGCCGTACCGACCGCTGCCAGCATCGACGCTGAGGCTTCCAATCCAGAGCTCGCACAAGGTGCAAGCGTCGCTGTGACGACCGCTGGCCGTCTCGTGGTGGAATTTGCAGAAGGTGCAGATTTCACAGCCGGTAACAAACTGGTTGTAACCCTGCAGTGATCCAATCAGGGGCGTTGGGCCAATCCCGACGCCCCGTATTTTGATTTTGGGAGATAAAACATGACCGATAGCAATAAGATAGCGAACGCGAAAGGGCTCTACCTGGAAGGAATCCGGGACGGTAACCTGCGCGACGCCTTAGATAAGTACACCGGCGCCCGCTACACTCAGCATTCGACCGGCGTGGCTGATGGAAAAGAAGGGTTTCTTGCATTCTTTGAGCCGTTTCTGGAAAGAAATCCAGTTCGCGATATCCGTGTCGTCCGGGCAATCGAAGACGGGCCGAATGTTTTTCTCCATGTCTACCAAAGCCTCAATGACGGTGAAGCGGAATGGGTTACCGCTGATCTGTTCGACACCGATGATCAGGGGCGCATGATTGAACATTGGGATGTGATCGCGGCATATGAAGGCGAAAACCCGGCGGGTCGCACCATGGTTGACGGCCCTACTGAGGTCCAAGACCTCGACAAGACCGACGCCAACAAGGCTATTGTCAAGACCTTCATGCAAGAGGTGCTCGTCGGACGGAGATTCGAACGGGTACCGGAGTTCATTTCGACCGAGACCTACCTTCAACACACACCGAACATGAAAGACGGCATTCAGGGCTTGGTCGAACATGTCGAAGAGTTCAAGAAGCAAGACATCGAGCCGAAATACCACAAGGTGCATAAGGTCATCGGTCAGGGGAATTTCGTGGTTGGTTTCAGCCATGTTCAGCGCGGACAAAGCCACTATGCTGTGTTTGATATTTTCCGGGTAGACGACGCGAAGATTGTCGAGCACTGGGACGTGGAAGAGAAGATACTGGCGCCTGACCAATGGAACAATTCGGGTAAGTTCTGAAACCTTAACCGCCCCGCCTTGTGTGGGGCGCGTTCTTTCTGGAGGCAATGGAACGTGGCGCTAAAAATCTCTGAGATTGAGGCCAAGAGCATCGTGACGCCGACCAAGGTGCCGAGTGCGGATTTTGTGATCAACCCCTATACCGGATGCCAGTTTGCCTGCACCTATTGTTTTGCCAGCTTTATGGGCCGGTTTGTCGGCGAGGGAACGGCGAACTGGGGAAACTATGTCTACGTGAAAACCAATGCTGTGGATTTGTTCGAAAAGGAAATCCACCGCCTGCTGAAGCGAAACCCACATCCGCGGCTGTCGATCAGCACGGTCACCGATCCCTATCAGGGCGTGGAGCGCAAGTATCGCCTGACCCGCGGAGTTCTCGAGTCCCTGTCACGCCACCGCTATAAGGGGCGCGTAAGTATCCTGACCAAGAGCCCGTCCGTTTTGGATGATGTCGGGTTGCTGCAGCAGATCGAAAAGGCAGAGGTCGGACTGTCGATTGCCACATCGGACGATACGCTCAGCCGTGAGTTGGACGCGAAAGCGCCGTTGGCGAAAGTGCGACTTGATACGTTGCGCCGTTTGAATGAGGCGGGCATCCAGACTTATGTCTTTGTCGGCCCGTTGCTGCCGCATATGCATCTGCGCCCGGATCTGCTCGATCAGTTGTTCGCGGAAATCAGGAACGCTGGGACATCCGAAATCAAGGTGGAGTTCCTGAACATGCCGGGCCACGTGCGCGCACGGCTGAACGGTTATCTGAAAAACGAACCGGCCGAGATACGAGATGTTTATGCGAGCTCTCAGAAAGCCGAATACCGCGCTCTTCTCGAAGAACAGATCAGAGCGTCGATTGCCGCGCATGGGCTGAAAATGCGTTTCGACCAGATCATTCACCACGCGGGAGCCCAGTCGTTGACAGAGGGTTGAGCCGTGGGGGTTAGCGATTCCGACCGGACGTGCACTTGCGGGCCAGTCCAAGGCCCTTCCCGTTGCATGCTTTTGGAAGGCTGGGCAATCAAGCGGAATAACAAGTTTCTATATTACTTATCATTCTGCATGAATAGCTTTAATGGATCGCGGCCGGTATCTTGATGTCATCAAAACGGCGCTGGGAGGAGACCGGACCCGTCAGGGTAATGCCAACACGAACAGCGACGCTGGTGCATTTTGTGCCTCTGACGCTCCGCTGCCGTTTTCTCTCTCGCTGCCCCTAGAAAAGCCGCCCGGCCAGTATCGCCGATCCGCGGAACACGGACATTAAGGTAATAAGGAGCCCCCCAATGCATGTCCCCGTCGCCATTATCGGAGCCGGACCTTCCGGATCCCTCCTGGCCTGGATTCTCCGCCAGCGCGGAATCGAGAGCATCGTGTTCGAAAACCGTAGCCGAGCCTATGTCGAGGGCCGCATCCGCGCCGGTGTCATGGAGCAGAACGCGGTTGATCTGATGATCCGCGCCGGTGTTGGAGAGCGGCTCCAGAAAGAATGCATGTATCAGCCCGGTGTCGAGATCGGCATCAACAATACCCACCATTTCATCGATTTCGAAAAGCTGATCGGCATCGGGGTTACAGTTTACGGACAGTCGGAAGTGACCAAGGATTTGCTGGCCGCGCTGGACGGCGTTGGCCACAACGTCCTTTATGAAACTCCGGTGACCGGCGTCTCAGATCACCACGGCGACAAGATAACTGTTACCTATGAAGAGGGCGGCGTCGAAAAGACCATGACCGCAGATTTCGTGGTCGGGGCCGACGGCTATCACGGTGCGTCGCGCAAATCGATCCCGGACGGCGGGATCAAGATGCACGAAAAGACCTATCCTCTTGGGTGGCTGGGCATCATGGTCAAGGCGAAACAATCCAAACCGACCGCCTTCTTCTCGTTCCATGACCGGGGCTTTGCCCTGCTCAGCATGCGGACACCGGATATCCAGCGCCTTTATCTGCAAGTTGCCAATGACGAGAATCTGGATGAATGGTCGGACGACCGCATCTGGGACGAACTGGACACCCGCCTGGGCACCGAGGGCTGGGAGCTCATCCGCGGCGAAATCTTCCAGAAAGACCTCGCCCCGCTGCGCAGCTTCTTCTGTGAAGAGCAGCGTTATGGCCGCATGTTCCTGGCCGGCGACGCGGCCCATATCGTGCCACCCACAGGTGCAAAGGGTCTGAATTCGGCCTTTGCCGATATCAGCGTACTCTCGGCCGGTCTGATCCAGCACTATACCAAGGACGACTCGTCCATCCTCGACCAGTATTCCAAGCTGGCGGTGGAGCGGAACGTGCAGACGCAGCGCTTCTCGTGGGCGAATACCGCCAAATACCACATCTTCCCGGGTACCAACTCGTTCGAGCGCCGCATGCAGCAGGCCGAGCTGGAATATCTGGTGACCGACGAAACCGCGCAGACCTCCTATGCCAAGCAGCATACGGGTCTGCCCTTCGCTTACTGGCCGGAACTGTGAGCCAGCGCAGCGGCTGTAGTGGCAGCCAAGGGTGCCACAACTGCGGCGGCTGTAAACCGACCGCCCGGTTCCTTCAATCAGGACCGGGCGACGAACCCGTTCAAACTCTCGCTGGGAAAGGAGAAAAGAACATGAGCAAAGAAACCGGACACTCGGACCACATTCCGGGCACAACGGTGTTTACCGGGCAACGGTCTGCAAAGGGCCTGCAGCTGAACAAATTCGCCTATTCGCTTCGCTTGGCCGAAAACCGCGCTGCGTTTGAAGCGAATCCTGAAACCTACATGAACAGCTACAACCTCTCGGATTGGGAAAAGCAGAAGATTGTCGAAAAGGACGTGAAGGCGCTGATCGAGGAAGGCGGCGGCAGCATCTACATGCTGATCAAACTTGGCGGCGTCACCGGTGACGGGCTGGCCACCATGGGGGCTCAGCAACGTGGTGAATCCGTCGAGGAGTTCATGAAGACACGTAACGTTCCGCTGAAGCAGAACACCTGAACGAAGTCAGATTTCAAAGGATACGAACATGGGAAAAATAGTTGCAGGTATTGGTTCGTCGCATATCCCGTCGATCGGGACTGCCTATGACCAAAACGATCAGTCTCCTGAATGGCAGCCGTGCTGGGAAGGCTACAAGCCGGCCAAAGCCTTTCTGAAGGAAAAAGGCGTAACGCATGCAATCGTTATCTATAACGATCACGGCACCGACTTTTTCTACGACAAGTGCCCGACCTTTGCGATGGGTGCGGCCGATGAATACCCGATTGGCGACGAGGGCTGGGGTATCCGGGATCTTCCGCCGGTAAAAGGCGATGCCGATTTTTCCTGGCATTTGGCCAACTCGCTTATTATGGACAGCGAGTTCGACCTTACCGTTTGCCAGGAAATGGTAATGGACCACGGTCTGCTGGTTCCGCTGCCACTTCTCTTCGACCACGATCCGGATTGGACCGTCAAAACCGTGCCGCTGCACATCAACGTGCTTCAGCACCCGCTGCCGACGCCCAACCGCATCTGGCAACTGGGCCATGCACTTCGCAAAGCTGTGGAATCCTATCCCGAAGACGCCCGCGTTGCCGTGGTTGGCACCGGCGGTCTGTCGCATCAGCTCAATGGTACGCGCTTCGGCCATACCAACGAAGATTGGGATGAGGAGTTCCTCAACAAGATCGAGGATGATCCAGAAGCGCTGATCGACATCCCGCATGATATCTGGATGGAGCGCGGTGGCGCGGAATCGGTTGAGATGATGATGTGGCTGGGCATGCGTGGTGCGCTGACCCCCGAGGTCAACAAGATCCACCGCAGCTACTATATGCCGATGCTGACAGGCATGGCGGTCACCGTCATGGAAGATGCCAAAGCGGCATAACAATTATTGCGTCCGGTCGCAGAATGTACCGGGCCGGACGCAAATACCCAATCATTCGCAAAAACTTCAAAATCGGGGATCAGTCCTGGGGAAACACTTGAAAGTGCGTGAAATGATAGCGGAAGATGTCAGAACCAGCCCACATACAAATGCTGCGAATTTCTACTCGGATTTGCTGTCCGGGAACTTTGATGCCGTTCTCGATGCTTTTGAGGGCGAACCTATTATCGATGCCCCGCGCAATGGTCTGGTCACGGGTTACAAGGATGTGGCCAATTTCCTCGGAGAAGAAAAGGCTTGGCTGGAAAGCCTGGGGGCGTCGATCGACAAACTAAAACTGATTAAAAGCACCGCATCGCCGGAACGCGTTGTTCACGAGGTCGGTATTCAATTGCAGATTCCGACGACCCCGTGCCCGATCATGTTTGCAAATGTGTCTGATATAGGAATTTCGGGCATAACAGCTATGCGGCTTTACTACAGTTACGGCTTTTTGAACCGTAACCAACAATTCGATAGAAAAGTGCTACAACCAATGGACGGTTCGCTATTTGAGTCGTTGCTGTTCCGGATTGCAGATAGTCAATGCAACGAGGTGTAACGCTCGAAACTTTGTAGTAGAATTGGTACTCGCGGCCAGGCTTTGTTGCAAAGATTTGGCTGTTGACGCGTTTGGGTTTAGCGCGTGGATGGCTTTCGGTCCCAACTAGTCGAAAGCCAACTCATGATCTCCTTCAAAGGTGCGCAATATCCCAAGGATGTGATCCTCTTTGCTGTGTTCTTTTACGTCCGATACGGCGTGTCGTACCGTGATCTTGAAGAAATCATGTCCGAGCGTGGCGTTGCGGTAGATCACACGACGCTGAACCGTTGGGTGACAAAATACGCTAGTGCAATCGCCGACGTGGCGCGCAGGCGAAAGGGACCGTGTGACCGCTCCTGGCGGATGGACGAAACTTACATAAAGGTGAAAGGTGAGTGGGTCTATCTCTACCGAGCGGTCGATAAACACGGCAAGACATTGGATTTCATGCTTTGAGGACGTCGGAACAAACCTGCCGCTACGAAATTCTTCGCTCGAATGCTTGAAAGCAATGGCCTTCCACGAAAGATCGTCATCGACAAGAGCGGTGCGAACACAGCCGGCATCAAAGCCATCAACAAAATGCTGAAGGGGTTTGGTTGCCCGATCCCGATTGAGATGGTGAGGCGGAAATACCTAAATAACATCGTGGAACAAGATCACAGGTTCATCAAAAGACGAACCCGTCCGATGCTTGGCTTCAAGTCTTTTGAATCTGCATCTGCAACTCTTTCAGGCATCGAAGTCGCGCACATGATCCGCAAAGGTCAAATCACGCCCGGCCTCTGCCCATTTCTACAGTTCGCAGAACTGGCAGCCTAACCCTTCGGCTCAAAAGCAGGTTTCCGAACAACCGCAAACTTTGCAACGGAACCTTTGATGGTTCTGGAAAACAGGATCGCGGGTTTTCGGGCTGGGATGAACGAACTAATGCCTAATGTGACGCTACCCCCTGTTGTTGAGACAAAGCCAGACCGTTCCGGCAATTTCGTTGTCTGGAATCAGGCGATCCAAGCTAATCGCGATGCGCTCGGCTATGCTGACGCCTGTGAGTCAGGCCAACAAAACATTGCGAAGATAATTGAAGATGACGATATGTCAGCAGTTACTGTGGCATTCGACGGGCCGGAAGAAATCCGAGATGCCGTGCGTCGTGGCTTCGTTCTGGCTGCTTCGCCCTCAAATCACTATTTACAGGGCTACATAGCGGTTCTTCTTGCATCAAAAGCAATCCACGAAGGCAAAGAATTACCGCAGGGTTGGGCTAAACTCCCTGTTACAATCGTGGATTCCTCAAACATCGAAAATTTTATCGAGGCTTGGAAGACTCCGGCGCCTGGCCTTCGAGCATTTTTCGAAGAGGATGTGAACGACGTTTTGGATGCCGTTGCTAAAGGTAATTTCGCTGAGACTGGGGCATATGATCTGCCACCGCTTTAAACAAAACCCAGAGCAGGGCAAGAGCCCTGCTCCACAAATTTAGACTGCACGCCCGGAGATTTTTCTATGAATGACCACGTCTTTCAGGCCCAGAACATCTGCAAGAACTTCGGTAAGAATCCGGCGCTTGTTGATGTTTCGCTGAACCTGCGAAGAGGGGAAGTCCTCGGTGTAATAGGCGCAAATGGTGCAGGCAAATCGACGTTGATGAGAATTCTCGCCGGTGCGCTGAAGGCGGAAAGCGGCGAGATTCTTTTGGATGGCAAAAAACGGCAAATGAACTCCATGCTGGAGGCATGGGAAGCAGGTATCGGCTTTGTTTCTCAGGAATTGAACTTGTTTCCCGCTCTATCTGTCATCGAGAATCTATCCTTGGTTCCGGGAAGCAAGCACAACTCTAATGTTATTTTGGAGAAGTCAGCGCGCGCAACTTTGGATGAGTTGGGATTGCAGGTTTCGCTGACCGCCAAAGTGGAAACTCTCAGTCTAGCCGACAGACAACTTGTTGAAATTGCCCGGGCTCTCCTGCAGAAACCGCGGGTTTTGATTTTGGACGAACCGACTTCCGCTCTACATGTTGGTGAAGTTGAACGCCTGCACAAAGTCCTTCGCGATCTTAACAAGCGTGGTGTTTCGATTATCTACATCACACATTTTCTCGAGCATTTACTTGATATATCAAACAGATTCGCCGTTCTGCGTGATGGAAAGCGGGTGAAATTGGTGACAAAGGGCGATCGTCCGACTGTCCCGGAACTCGTAGAGGCAATGCTAGGTGAAAAGCCACATTCAGCCGACAGCCTGCCTGAACAAAAGCAAGATGGGACCGATGGCGTTGAACTACGTATTTCAGAACTGACCACGGCTAAAGGACTCAATGTTGCGGAATTCAAAGCAACCAATGGGGAAATCGTCGGTGTTGCGGGTCATGCCGGATCCGGCCCAGAAGAACTCTTTTCTGTGCTCTTTGGCCGAACTAAATCCACGGGGGGGTCAATTACATTGCCTTCCGGAGCAGAGCATAAGAACAACTCTGCTGATGCAGTGAAGTCCGGTGTCGCCTACTTCCCTGCCGACCGAAAAGGGTGTGGCTTGACGCTTCGGCAATCAGTTACAGAGAATGTGTCGGCTGTTCGAGCGCTTACACTCGGTTGGGATGGTCTGTTTCCCGGCCGGAGGAAACAGACTGCCATCGCAACTGAACGCTGTCGTGATCTCGGTGTCAAATTAGCAGATGTTTCGCAGAAAGTGGGCGAGCTGTCCGGCGGGAACCAACAAAAGGTGGTATTCGCGCGTTGGCTTGAAGCTAACCCGTCCCTTCTTCTTATCGATGATCCGATGCGTGGTGTGGACGTGAACGCCAAGAAGCAAATTAACAGCGTCATTCAAGGGCTCATGGAAGAACCCCGGGTAATTCTCTTTCATTCCACAGACCCTGAAGACTATGTCTCGGTGGCACATCGCGTCGTAGTTTTCGTCGACGGTGAGTTGTCCTGCCAACTGTCAGGTCCTGAGATCACGGAACATAATCTGATGGAGGCTATGAATGGTAGTTGGAATTCCGTTTCAGTTATTCCTCAAAATTAACCACATACGCCAGCATTAAAAAACAAGGAGTGCCTAAATGGGACGTGTCGACGGGAAAGTAGCAATAATCACTGGTGCAGGGGGTGGAATGGGGCGCGCCCACGCGCTCAAACTATCTGCTGAAGGGGCCAAAGTCCTTGTTACGGACGTTAAGGAAGCAGGCCTTGCCGAGACTGTTGAACTGGTGGAAGCTATGGGCGGTTCCGCCGCGTCTCTCCATCACGATGTGCAGAACGAAGAAGCTTGGAATTCGGTTTTTAAGAAAGTGATCTATGACTTTGGTCGCCTCGATATCCTTGTCAACAACGCTGGTGTGTATACGGTTGGCAATGTCGAGGACTGTACCTTGGAGCAGTGGGATCGTGTTTTCAACATTAATGCCCGCGGTTTGTTTATGGGGGTGCGTGGTGCAATTCCATTGATGAAAAAAGCTGGGGGTGGTTCGATTATCAATGTTTCATCAAATTTTGCGCTCGTGGGTCGTCCAGGGTTTTCAATCTATTGTGCGTTGAAAGGGGCAGTTCGCCTGCTCACTAAAGCCATTGCGGCTGAAGTTGCCGAAGACAAAATCCGCGTGAATACATTGCATCCTGGCCTCATTGAAACGCCCATGACTTCCGATCTTATCGACACACCAGAGAAACTCGATTCTCTCCTTGGTGGTGCACCGCTTCGCCGCGCGGCACAGCCGGAAGAGATTGCAGATGCGGTATTGTATTTGGCCTCGGACGAGTCGCGCTTCATGCTTGGATCCGAGCTGACTATTGACGGCGGCTATCACGCAGTCTGACAAGCCTTGTCGCAAACTTTTGGCTAGGAGTTCTTTGTGAAAATGGCGTCTCGGATGTTGATCGAGGCAGACAGTGTCGATCTCATTCAGAGGCGCGCATTTTCCAAAGGACGCGATCTTGCATGCGGTCTTCTTCTACGTGCGCTACGGTGTTTCATGCCGGAATCTGGAAGAAACCATGGCTGAACGCGGTGTTGACCTCTATCGAGCCATCGACAAGTTCGGAAAGACGCTTGATTTCATGCTGTTCGAACGCCGGAACAAGGCTGGAATCAAAGCCATCAACAAAATGTTGAAAGGCTTTGGTTGCCCACTCCCAATCGAGATGGTGAGGCGGAAATTCTTAAACAACGTAATTGAACAAGACCACCGATTTACCAAACGTCGGATCTGACCAATGCTCGGCTTCAAATCGTTTGAATCTGCTTCCGCTACGCTTGATCGGATTGAAGTTGCGCAGATAACCCGAAAGGTCCAGTTCGGCCTCGGAATCTGCTCGTTCAAGCAGTATGCGGAACTAGCCATCTAAACCAGCAAATTCCAACAATCATTCATACTTCAGAAAATAATGCGAGAGAGCCGTCGTCCCTTCGTCATGATCAATCGCGGCAACGCTTCTTACGATGCGCCCGGTAGGCGACCATAGTGTTCGAGTGATTTGCTGGTGGGCTAAAGAAAACGCCCGTCGGGCAAATGCATCGGGCTGTTCCTGGTTCCCTTGGTTAACGGGTTTGTCCCGGTAGGATCAAAGAAGCCGCCATTCGGGCCTAGGACTGATGAAGTCGCTGACCACCTCCCGAAGCCGAACGCCGCACGAGGTTGAAATGATCGCGGTTACCAGAAAGCTCGCTACAACCGTAAATGACTTCATCAAACCGAGCCAGTAAGACAGCTGTTAGAACATCACTTCAGGTAACCACGTCGCAATTTGAGGGACGAACCAGATTAGTAGCACCCCAATGGCTTGCAGGCAGATGAACGGTATGACGCCCTGATAGATTTGCCCAGTTGAAATCTCTTTTGGTGCAGCGCCGCGCAGATAGAAAAGCGAGAAGCCAAAGGGCGGCGTCAAGAACGAGGTTTGGAGGTTGATCGCCAGTATAATGCCCAGCCAGATCGGGTCATGACCGAGCAAAATGAGCGTTGGAACCACAAGAGGTAGGACGATGACCGAGATTTCCACGAAGTCGAGGAAAAAGCCCATTAGGAAAACGATCAGCATGGTCACGATCAACGCACCGATTGCGCCGCCAGGGAGGCTTTGAAGCCAATGGGCCACGCGTTCTTCGCCGCCGAGCCCTATGAATACCAGTGAGAACATACTGGCCGCGAGGATGGTCGCGAAGATCATTGAGGTCATTGTCATGGTCGACGTTAGGGCATCTTGGACGACTTTCTCACGGATCACGTTGAGCAAGGCGGCAGCGATTCCTGAGACACCAATTACGGCAAATAGAATGTAGAACACGCCGGCAACAATATCTCCGGTGGCTAGATCGCTGCGTTGGAAACGCACCGGGAATACGTCTGCAGCGACTGCGAGGGCGATAAGCGCCGCTGCGCTGGCAAGGATTACCCCTCGATAGCGACCCAGTTTCGCGCCTGCCATGAGCAATGCGCCTATGGCACCGACACCTGCGGCTTCGGTGGGCGTCGCAATCCCCGAAAGGATTGAACCCAGTACGGTCACAATCAGCAAAACCGGTGGCACAACGGCCCTTAGAAGTTCACTGACGCCCGGACGCGCGAAACTGACGTCCGCCGGTGGCATGTCCTGGGGGCGAGCGAAACCTCGCACGAGGATATAGAGCAGGTAGAGCGCAACCAAAAGCAGGCCGGGCAAGAGCGCAGCGGCAAAGAACTGACCCACCGACAACGCTTCGACTGAGAATTTGCCCTGCTCGTACTGTGCTTGCTGGTAGGCGTTCGACATCACGTCGGCAAGGATGATGAGAAGGGTTGAGGGTGGAATGATCTGGCCAAGTGTACCCGCTGTGCAGACGATACCCGATGCCACGCGCGGGTCGTACCCCGATCGCAACATCGTCGGAAGGGCAATCATGCCCATCGCAACGACCGTCGCGCCTACAATTCCGGTTGACGCTGCCAGCAAGGCGCCAACCAACACTACCGAAATGCCAAGGCCACCGCGCAATTGTCCGAAAGCCCTGCCCATCGTATCCAGCAGCTCTTCTGCAATGCGGCTTTTTTCCAGTAGTGCTCCCATCAGGACGAAAAGCGGGATTGCGATCAGAACCTGGTTGGAGATTAGGCCGAAGACGCGTTGCCCGAAGGCACCCAGAAGCGAGATATCCATGACACCTAGCATCCAGCCGAGATAGGCGAAGATAACGGCGACACCTGCAATGCTGAATGCAACCGGAAAACCTGACAAAACCGCCACGGCTAGCGCCGCGAACATCAGGATATCGAGATTGGCGCTCATTCCGAACCCTCCGCGAACAATCGGATCAAGATGGCAATGGATTGCAATGCGATCAGGATGCAGAAAAGCGGGATCAAAGATTTGAGTAGGAAAACAGCCTCGATGCCGCCGACAGAAATTGGGCCTTCGAGAATTTTCCATGAATTTCGCACCGATGCCCAGGACCACCAGGCTAGCGCAGCCATTGACGGCAACAGCAGGAACAGGTGCCCAAATATGTCGATGCGACGCTGAATCCTGCGGTTAACACCGGCATAGAAGATGTCGACCCGGACATGTTTGTCGACAAGGAGGGTATAGCCTGCTGCCAGCATGAAAAGCGCGGCGTGTAGATAGAGTACGCTTTCCTGCGCTACGATTGAGTTAACCCCGAACACATAGCGCCCGATGACGATTCCAAACTGGATAAGAACCATCAACAGGGCAAACCACTTAAGCACTGCGCCGAGACGCGTGTTCATCTGGTCAACCAGGTCAGCGAAGCGATGCATCAGAGCCCCCTGCTCGAAAGTGTAGCGGCGCGGGGAATTTGACCGCGCCGCAATCGGTTTAATAGCCCATCACAGACGCGCGGGCGTTCATTTGCCCATTATCCGCAAAAGTCATATAGCCGCCGACACTGTCTCGGTAGGCGATGAAGCTTTCGGTGATGCGCTGAACAAGCTCGTCTTCGTCGCTCCGAAGCTCTTCAATGACCTCGGCGGATGCAGCGCCCATTGCGTCAATGACATCCTGCGGGAATACGCGAACCTGGACGCCGTCCTCGTCGACCAGCTTTTTGAGTGCTAGCGCATGTTTTGTCGTGTACTCGGTCCAGACCGGGTTATAGAGGCTTTCGCAGGCAAAACGGACAACCTGTTTCAAATCCTCGGGAAGTTCGGCAAAGACGCTCGCGTTGACACCGCATTCTTCGGCTGACGAAGGTTCACCGACACCGGGCCAGTAGTAGTTCTTGGCAACCTGCTGATAGCCGAGCGCGCTGTCAGTCCAGGGTCCTATGAACTCTCCTGCGTCGAGCGCGCCGGTCTGAAGGGCCTGGAACATGGCTGGACCGCTCATAGCTTCGGCAGCCATACCGAGCTTACGGCACATCTCCGAAGCGAGTCCGGTGGTGCGGAACTTCATACCTTTGAGATCTTCGACCGAGTTAATCTCGTCGCGGAACCAACCACCCCATTGCGGGCCAGAATTGCCGCAAAGGAAAGGTTGGATCCCAAAGCGACCATACATCTCATTATAAAGCTCCTGACCGCCGCCGTGATACAACCAGCCAAATTGTTCATCCGCACGTAGACCGAAGGGTTGTGATCCGAAAAGCAGTATGCCCTTGGATTTCGATCCCCAATAAGCTGGAACCGCGTGATATAGTTCGGCCGTGCCCTCGCTGACGGCGTCAAAAACGCCCGGTCCTGGCACAAGTTCACCAGATGCAAAAAGCTTGACCTCGATCCGTCCGCCCGAAAGCGTCGTAATACGGTCCGCCAGCATTTGCGCTGCGACGCCGGGTCCAGGTAGGTTTTTCGGCCAAGCCGTGACCATCTTCCATTGGCGTACGTCTTGCGCGATTGCCGGGCTTGCCAGCGCCGTCGCCGCCGCGCCGACTGTGCCAGCTGACAGAAACTTACGTCGATCCATGATCTTTTTCCTCCTTGATAATCTCAGATGTTATGCCGCCATCGCCCAACGACGCACGTTGGGCGATGGGTCCGCGTCAGTTCCCCAATATTCCAGGCAACCTCAGACCGTGTTCACGCGCGCAATCCAGTGCAATGTCGTATCCGGCATCGGCATGGCGCCAAACGCCCGAGGCCGGATCATTCCATAACACGCGTTCCAGCCGTTTGGCGGCTTCGGGAGAACCGTCGGCGCAGATTACCACGCCCGCGTGCTGGCTGAACCCCATGCCGACGCCGCCGCCGTGGTGCAGCGACACCCAGGTCGCGCCCGACGCGGTGTTGACCAGAGCGTTCAGAAGCGGCCAGTCACTCACCGCGTCCGAGCCGTCTTGCATCGCTTCTGTCTCGCGGTTGGGTGAGGCGACGGAGCCGCTGTCGAGGTGATCGCGACCGATCACGATAGGGGCCTTGAGCTCGCCGTTGGCGACCATCTCGTTGAATTTAAGGCCTGCGCGGTGGCGATCCCCCAGACCAATCCACGCGATACGGGCGGGCAGGCCCTGGAATTCGATCCGGTCTTGAGCCATGTCCAGCCAGTTGTGCAGATGTTCGTTCTCGGGGAACAGTTCCTTCATCGCCTGATCGGTTTTGTAGATATCCTCGGGGTCGCCTGACAGCGCGGCCCAGCGGAATGGGCCGATACCCCGGCAGAACAGCGGGCGGATATAAGCAGGTACGAAGCCCGGGAAATCAAAGGCGTTTTCCAGCCCTTCCTCAAGCGCCATCTGGCGAATGTTGTTGCCATAGTCGACGGTCGGGATACCCATAGCGTGGAAATCGACCATCGCCTTGACCTGCACCTTCATCGAAGCCCGAGCGGCCTTTTCTACGGCTTTCGGATCGCTTTCGCGCTTTTCGCGCCACTCGGCCATCGACCAGCCCTGCGGCAGATAGCCGTTGACCGGGTCATGGGCCGATGTCTGGTCGGTCACGATGTCGGGCCGGACGCCGCGGCGGACCAACTCTGGGTAGACATCAGCAGCATTGGCCAGTAGGGCAACGGATTTGGCCTCGCCCGCCTCAGTCCAGCGGCGGATCATCTCAAGCGCTTCGTCAAGGTTATCTGTCTTTTCGTCGACATAGCGGGTGCGCAGACGGAAATCGATGCTGTCGGGGTTGCATTCCACAGCCAGACAGCAGGCACCTGCCATTACAGCAGCCAGCGGTTGCGCGCCACCCATCCCGCCAAGGCCGCCGGTTAGGATCCATTTGCCTTTCAGATCGCCGTCATAATGCTGGCGTCCGGCCTCGGCGAAGGTCTCGTAGGTGCCCTGCACGATGCCCTGCGACCCGATGTAAATCCACGACCCTGCAGTCATCTGGCCGTACATCGCAAGGCCCTTACGATCCAACTCGTTGAAGTGATCCCAATTGGCCCAATGCGGTACAATATTGCTGTTAGCAATCAGAACGCGGGGCGCGTCGGAATGGGTCTTGACGATCGCAATCGGTTTGCCGGACTGAACGACAAGCGTTTCGTCCTCCTCAAGGTCTTTGAGGCCGGCGACGATCCGGTCGAAGTCTTCCCAAGTCCGAGCCGCGCGGCCAATGCCGCCATAAACCACCAGCTCATGCGGGTTTTCTGCCACGTCGGGATGTAGGTTGTTCATCAGCATCCGCAGGGGGGCCTCTGTCATCCAGCTTTTAGCATTCAGTTCGGGGCCCGTCGGCGGATAGATGTCGCGGGTGTTCTTACGTGGGTCGTTCATGTCGGCCTCCAGGTTTTAAGGGTGTTTAGGATTTTTGCGAGAGTGTGTTGCAGCCTTTCCGCACGTGATGAATCAAACGTCCAAGGTGGGGCTTCGTTTGCCAGGTAAGTGCTTTGGGAAAGCTCCATCTGAAGGGCGTGGACACCCTTGGCAGGTTGCCCGTAATGTCGGGTCGTCCACCCACCTTTGAAACGACCATTCACGACACTGGAATATCCCTCGGCCGCCGCGCAGATCGCTGCTGTGTTTTGCTCCAGCTCAGGGTCGCAGGTTGTTCCGTCATTGGTGCCGAGGTTGAAATCGGGCAGGGTTCCGTCAAATAGAAACGAGATTTGTGAGCGGATAGAGTGGCAATCGAACAATATCGCAAAGCCATGAAGCGCGTGCACCCGTTCAAGTTCCGCCCGGAGTGCTGTGTGATAGGGCGCGTGATATGCAATTTCGCGTCGTGTAATTTCGTCCGCATCCGGCTCGTGACCTTTGCGGTAGATCGCGGCACCGTCAAAGTCTGTCAGTGGGCAAAGAGTGGTAGTATTCTGACCGGGGTAGAGGCTGACGCCGCCCGGATCGCGGTTCACGTCGATGGCATAGCGGTGGATGGCAGTTCTGACTCTTGTCAGGTCGGTGCCGAGGTCCGCGTACAGCTGGTCAATGTGCCAATCGGTGTCGGCCAAGGCGCGCCCGGTCTCGTTCAGTCCGGCGGCGATGTCATCCGGAAGGTCGGTTCCCGTGTGCGGCAGACCCAGAACGATGGGGCTGTCACCGCGGTGGGTTTCGATGAAACTCATGGGGCTTCTCTTCCAGCTACGATCCGTGAGTATAGAGGGTTTATGCCGATGCCGTAGGACAGTTCGGCAGGGTCGGCGGCGTTCCAGACCGCAAGGTCAGCGCGCTGCCCTGGTGCGATAGTACCCACATCGGACAAGCCAAGCGCGCGGGCTGCGTTGCGGGTGGTGCCCGCCAACGCCTCGACCGGGGTGAGGCCAAACAGAGTGCAGGACATATTCATGGCCAGAAGCAAGGATCCCAGAGGCGATGAGCCGGGGTTCCAGTCTGTTCCAACAGCCATGGGTACTCCGCACTTTCTGAATGCATCCACCGGAGGCGCTTGCGTTTCGTTGATCGCGTAATAGGCCCCGGGCAGCAGAACCGCCACGGTGCCGGCTTGGGCCAGTGCCTCGGCATCCGTTTCGGTGGCATATTCGACATGATCCGCCGAAAGCGCCCCGTACCGCGCGGCCAAGGCGGTGCCGCCGATGTTCGACAGCTGTTCGGCGTGAAGCTTGACTGGCAAGCCCAATTCGACCGCTTTGTCAAAAACGCGCGCGATTTGATCGGGCGAAAAGGCGATCCCTTCGCAAAAGCCATCCACTGCATCAACTAGACCTTCCGCATGGGCCTCTTGCAGGGTGGGCAGACAGATTGTGTCGATATAGGTATCGGCGTCCATCTCTTTCGGTTTGGCATGGGCGCCAAGAAAGCTTGTCAACACCCGCACGGGACGTTGGGCGGCGATGGCGCGGGCGACGCGCAGCATCTTGAGTTCGGTGTCGCGGTCCAAGCCGTAACCGGACTTGACTTCGATCGTCGTGACGCCCTCGGCAATCAACGCGTCAGCGCGCGACAGTGCGGTTTTGAGCAATGTCTCTTCTGATGCCTCCCGCGTTGCGGAAACGGTCGAGACAATCCCACCGCCCGCGCGCCCACCGCCCGCGCGGGCGATTTCTTCGTAGCTGGCCCCTTCTAGACGCATCTCGAACTCTCGGGCGCGGTTTCCGCCATGCACGATGTGGGTGTGGCAATCGATCAGGCCCGGGGTGACAAGCCGACCGTCAAGGCCACGGCGGCTGAAGTCTGCGTACTCGGCTGGCAAATTTGAACGGGGTCCGACCCAGGCGACAGAGGCATCCTGAATTGCGATCGCGGCATCGGAAATCAGGCCGTAGCCACTGCCGGTCATTGTGGCTGCTGAAATGTCTGTCAGGATTTCGGTTCCCACTTTCGCCCCCTTGTTAAAACGCTACATATTGCTATTATGTCGCTACATAATAAGTCAAGAGCAATCTGAGATGTATGAAATCAAAGCAAAACAAGCGCTTCTGCCAGACGGCTGGGGATCAGACGTTGCGATTGTCGTCGGCGATGATGGTCGTATTGATTCGGTCACACCTGGCGCGGCAAGTGGCCCGGCGACCCATGATCTGGTCCTTCCGGCCCAGACCAACCTGCACAGCCACGCTTTTCAGCGGGCTATGTCTGGCCTGACGGAAGCTCGCGGGCCTGATCCGCGCGACAGTTTTTGGACGTGGCGCCGATTGATGTACCGCTTTCTGGATCAGCTTGACCCGGATCAGGTGCAGGTCATCGCGTCGCTAGTCTATATGGAGATGCTTGAGGCGGGATATGCCTCGGTTGCCGAATTCCACTATCTGCACCACGATGTGGGCGGGCGGCCCTATGATGACCTTGCTGAAATAGCTGGGCGCATCACGGCCGCTGCAACTGAGACCGGAATTGGCCTGACGCTCCTGCCTGTCCTTTATTCCAACGGCGGGTGCGACGGGCGCGCGCTGCAGGGTGGACAGCGCCGGTTCGGAAATGATCTGGACCAGTTTCTGGCATTGCATGAAAAAAGCGCTGCCCTGATTGGAAAGGCTGCTGACGATTATTCTATTGGCGTCGCGCCCCATTCATTGCGCGCTGTTTCCACAGAGGCGTTGCGCGAACTGGTGACAGGCTCGGCTGAAAAGAGCCCCATACATATGCATCTGGCAGAACAGGTTGCCGAGGTCGAAGAAGTCGAGGCCTACTTGGGTGCGCGACCGGTTGAGTGGTTGTTGGAGAACCACGATGTGAATGACAGATGGTGTCTGATTCACGTCACCCAGATGAAAGATCACGAAACGCTTGGTCTGGCAGCGACCGGAGCAGTCGCCGGGCTGTGTCCGATCACCGAGTCCAACCTTGGCGATGGCATCTTTGAAGGCACGACTTATCTGCCTGCCGGAGGATCCTTTGGAGTGGGGTCGGATTCCAACGTGCACATCTCACTGTTTCATGAGCTGACGACGCTTGAATACTCACAACGCCTGCGAGACCGTAGTCGCGCTGCGCTAGCGACACCCGAAAAGTCGACCGGGCGCGTTCTTTACGAAGAGTCTGCGCGAGGCGGGGCCCAGGCCGGAGGGCGCAGATCTGGGCAGATCAAAGCTGGCGACTGGGGTGATCTCATTGGTCTCAGCACGGACACTCCGGCCCTTGCCGGGCGGGGTTCCGATCAATTGCTGGACAGTCTGCTGTTTTCCGGGCAAGGCGGTAATGCGATTACTGACGTGTGGAGTGCAGGACGACACATGGTGAAGAACGGTCGACATGCGCTTCGCGACAGGATTGTTGCGGACTATGTCGCGCTGATGAAATCGCTCCAATTGGAGATCTGATGGCAGAACGAAAGACAACATGGAAATCTGTTCGCGATCGTGTTCGTGATGACATTCTGGCTGGTCGATTCAAGCCCGGTGATCGTTTGCCACGCGATGCTGACTTTGCTGATACACTGAACTGCGCGCGTTCCACAGTGCAGCGCGCGATGCAGGATTTGGTCGATAGTGGGCTCATAGAACGCAGGCGCAAGGGCGGGACCCATGTTCGTCGCGAACCGATCGCGCGCGCAACGCTCGATATCCGTGTCACCCGGCTGGAGATTGAGCAGAGTGGGCGCGAATACGGCTACCAGCTGATCTCGCTGAAAGAGGCCGTACCGCCCGTGTCGGTCCTTGCCAAGCTGGGTATTGCTGCGCCGCGACCGCTGTTGCGGGCGGATGCGCTTCATCTTGCGGATGGACGTCCATACATTCTGGAAGAACGATGGATCTGCACGCAGACTACCCCCGAAATTTTGCAGGTAGACCTGACTCGTATCAGCGCAAACGAGTGGTTAATCAAAAACAAACCCTACTCGCGTTACGAACTGCGTCTTTATGCGCAGAAAGCCAGTGCAACAACCGCACAGCAAATGGAGATCGACCAGGGTGACGCGTTGTTCGTGATCGAGCGTGCGACGTTTGAAGACGAGCGCCCCATCACCTTAGTCAAATCCTTCGCGCAGCCGGGTTATCAGCTAGTGGCGACGACCTAACCAAGGTGTGTCTTAGTCCCGCAAAAGGGCTTGTAGGATGTTCTTGTCGCTCAACTTGCCAACGATCTGATCACCGTTAGAGATATAGCTGTCACCGTCGCGCGCAATGTGGGACCGGATGAGCTCTTTGACGGGTGTCGAGATGGGATGGACAGCCGCGTCGGCGGGGGCGGGGCCTTCGGCGGGTTTCATGACTTCAGCGGCGCGCAATACGCCAAGCGGATTCATCTCGGCCACGAATTTGCGCACATAGTCGGTCTGCGGACGCAGCACGATGTCTTGCGGGGTGCCAAGCTGAACCATTCGCCCGCCTTCCATGATGGCGATCCGATTGCCCAGCTTCATCGCTTCGTCCAGATCGTGACTGACAAACAGGATTGATTTGTCGAGAACGCGCAAAAGTTCCAATAACTCTTCTTGCAGCTCATTGCGGATCAAAGGATCAAGCGCTGAGAAGGGTTCATCCATCAATAGGATCGGGGCTTCGGTCGCCAGCGCTCGAGCCAGGCCAACACGTTGCTGCATCCCGCCGGACAGCTCTGAAATCTGCATATGAGCCCAGTCGGCCAGATGCACGGTTTCAAGCTGTTTCATGGCTTTTTCAAGGCGCTCGGCCTTATCTACTCCGGCAGCCTCCAACCCGAATGCGGTGTTTTCTAGCACGCTGCGCCACGGCAGCAGACCGAATTGCTGGAAGACCATCGAAATCTGTTTGCGCCGCACGTCGCGCAGTTGCCCCGCCGACAGATCGGCAAGGTCAACAAGCCCATTTTCGGTGCGAACTTCGACTGTTCCGCGGGTCAGCGGATTGAGGCGATTAGAGGCTCGCAAAAGGGTTGATTTTCCAGACCCCGAAAGTCCCATTAAGACGACAATCTCGCCTTCGTTCAGATCCAGCGTACAATCGTGTACGCCCAACACTTGCCCTGTTTCCTTGCGAATTTCCTCGCGTGATTTTCCCGCGTCCATCAGCGGCAGTGCTGACTTTGGGTTGTCTCCAAAGACAATATTTGCCGCGCTGAATCTCAATACTGGCTTGGTCATCTCAATTCTTTCCTTTGAAACGCAGAAGGCGATCGAGGACGATGGCGATGATGACGATGGCGATGCCGACTTCGAACCCTTTTGCAATGTTGACTTGGTTCAACGCCCTAAGTGTAGGCACGCCCAAACCGCTTGCACCCACCAGCGCGGCAATAACCACCATGGAGAGCGACAGCATGATCGTTTGGGTCAGACCTGCCAGAATCTGCGGCATCGCCCATGGGATTTCGACTTTCCACAGGATCATGCGGTCAGAGGCGCCGAAGGCTTGCGCCGTTTCGATCAGCGCGGGTGGGGTCGAGGATACGCCCAGATAGGTCAGCCGGATCGGTGCGGGCACAGAGAACACAACTGTAGCGATCAAGGCCGGAACCGCACCCAATCCGAACAGCACCAGCGCCGGGATGAGATAGACGAAGGTCGGGATCGTCTGCATCAGATCTAGGATCGGTTGCAGGACTTTATAAAAGACCGGGCGGCGTGCGGCGAGAATACCGATGGGGACGCCGATGACCATACAGGTAGTTGTCGCCGCCAGCACCAAGGCCAGCGTCTCCATTGTTTCCGCCCAATAGCCGAGGTTGATGATCAAAAGCAGTCCGAAAACTGAGAAAAGCGCTAACCAAATTGATCGGTGGAGATAGAGCGCGAGCGCCCCGACGAGAGTGACAAACAGCAACGGGTGCGGCAACTGCAGCAACCAAAGCGCCGCGCCAACGATCGCCTCAATCCCGGCGGACAACGCTTCAAAGAAGCCCGACATGTTGCTTGTCAACCAATCGACCCCGGATTTCGCCCAATTGCCGATAGGCAAACTGTTTTCTTCCAACCATTCCATGTCAGATTTCCTCAGTTCAAGTTGTCATTGGGCAGAAGCCACCCAAGAGCGGCGTCACACATTTCTCCGCTGATGACATGACCAACCCCGGGCAAAGTACGAAATTCGGAGTTGGGAATCTTGTCCGCCGCCGCCTTGCCGCGTCGATATGAAATGCAGGGGTCTGAATCGCCATGTAGCACCAGAGTTTTCGCCGTGATGTTATTCAGTATCTTTGTGCGATCCTCTTCCGCCAGAACGGCGATAGCCTGCCGCGCAGAGCCGCCAAAACGATATCCGGCAGCCGTAATTCTGGCGATTTCGTCTTGTAGTTCTTTGCCGTCTTCGAGTTGCCCGGCACCATAATATAGCGTGTCGCTTAGCAGATAATCGTATTCTGCGCCTGGGAGTTCTGGTGCAGTAAACAGCCTGACCATTCTGCGGATCGCGTCGGCTTCGGCGTCAATCTCGGCGGTTCCATCATTGCTGGCCAGTTGCACAAAGCGACCAACTCGCTTGCCAGCCGAAGCCGCAACCATCTGACCGATCATTCCGCCCATCGAGAACCCTACCAGATCGAATTTCTTGACACCAAGCCGATCAACGAGGCGAAGCACATCGTGGTGCATGTCCGATAGGGTGTAGGCGGCTGCGCGCCGGGCCGCCTCCTTGTCCCGTTTGAGCCAGATTTTCCGCAAGTCTGGCTCACTTTCCGGTCCAAAAATCGGAGAGCCACCGGCGTCGCGATTATCGGGACAAACGACGTAGCGGTGTTGCGCAAGGCTTTCGACAAAGGTCGTCGGCCATTCTGATGCGCGCATCCCCAAACCAATCAGCAGCACTACGGCTGGCGCATCAATTGAGCCGTATGTGCGGCAGGCGAGGCGCGCCGCACTATCGTTGCGATCATCGTGTCGGGCGCTTGCGAATACCATCACGAACCGCTCGGCAGGCCCAGGTGGCTTTGTACAGCGGCAAGGCCAGGCTTGCCATCGATGGTTTGTACGCCTTCCAGCCACGCCTCCAGCACTTCGGGGCGTTTCTTGAGAATCATCTGGGCCGCATCTTCGGGATCTTCACCGTCGTTAATGATATAGCCCATGCCTTCGTTTTCCAGATCGACGTCAAACGTCAGTTGGGTGAAAAACTTGCCCATATTCGGACACTCTTCGGCATATCCCAGACGAGACTGGGTATGGACGGACGCTGCGCCAAAATCGGGTCCGAAATACGCGTCACCACCCGTCAGATACTCGATGTCGAATTCTACGTTCATCGGATGCGGCGCCCAAGCCAGAAAGACTACCCAGTCTTCCTTGGCGACGGCGCGACGAACCTGCGCCAGCATCCCCTGTTCCGAGCTTTCCACAACGGTCCAATCGCCCAGCCCAAAGTCGTTTTGTTCGATGATGGACATGGTCTGGCTGTTGGCCCCGGCCTCGATTCCGTAAAACGAGTTTTCGAACTTGTCCGCGTGTTGCGCGAGATCGGCAAAGTCTTTGACTCCTGCCGCGTGTACATAATCGGGAACCGCAAGTGTGTATTTTGCACCGGTAAGGTTTTGGTTCAGCGTTTCGACTTTGCCACCATCAACATAGGGCGCAAAGAACTGTGCCATTGCGGGATCCCAATATCCCAGAAAGACGTCCAGGTCGTCATTCACAAGCGATTCATAAATTACAGACGTACCAAGGACATTCAGCTTGGGTTGGTATCCCAGCGCTTCCACGACAACTGAAGCAATTGCCGAAGTAAGAGCGAGATCGGTCCAGCCCGGCTCGGCCATACGCACTTCTTCGCATGACGCATGCGCGATTCCAGCGCTTAACAGGACAGCAGCAAATCCCATTGACGTTGTAGATTTCAACATGACAAACCTCTCAGTCTATTAATAGACCAACGGGTCTATTTAAATTACTCTTGATAAATTTTTGGCGCTGAGTCAATAAAAATTTGGCCTACAGCGAATGAGGTGATGGAATGGGGCGGAATAATCTGACACGGCTGCGGCGTGTGGAATACTCGAAATCGGCCTTTGAGACGCTCAGCGAACTTGGGCTTTCCGGTACAACAGTTGACAAAGTGGCTGAGCGCGCGGGCACTTCAAAAACCAATATTCTCCATTACTTCGGCAGCAAGGCACAATTGCTTGAGATGGCGATGCGTTATGCCCATGCCGATTTCGCGAAGGACGTTCGCGAACTATTGGTGCGGTCGGCAACACCATGGGAGAGGGTCTATTCCGTCGTTGAAGGGAACTTCTCCCGAGCATATTTCAAGCCTCGCGTTGCCCACGCCTGGCTCGCATTGTGCGCCGAGGTGCCTTACCGTTCGGCTTATCAGCGCATTCAGACCGCGACTCACAAGCGAACAGCGTCAAACCTGATCCATGCACTTGACCGTGTCACCGATCGCGAAACGGCGTGTCAGACGGCGTTTTCACTTTCGGTGATGATTGACGGATTATGGGTGCGCTGTGGAACGACTCCGGCTGGGATTTCCCGCGACACGTCAATAGAGCACATCTCGCATTATTTGGAGTCGGTCTTTCCCGGCGATGCAGAGCGGACTGCCGCCAAAGTACGCATCGCCGAGATCAACAGTATTCTGAATCCTCACTGATTTGCCCTGATTGTTGCCTCAAGGCTCTGGCGGTTGGGTCGACTGATCAGGCCGCGGCAAGCAATCCTCGTGCGATGATTGTGCGTTGGATTTCCGAACTGCCTTCGTAAATCCGGAAGATACGAAGATCCCTCAGGTATCGTTCCAGCGGGAAATCCTTTGTGTATCCATAACCGCCATGGATTTGCAGTGCCTTGTCGGCAATTTCCCAAGCAGCTTCGGATGCGAACAGCTTTGCGTGCGCGGCATCGGTCGAAAAACGCTGGCCAGTGCCCCGTTTGCCAGCAGCGATCAAGGCCAAGGCGCGGGCGGCCGCCAATTGATTGGCCATGTCGGCGATCATGAACTGAAGCCCCTGAAACTCGCCAATCGGATGACCGCCGACATGGCGTTCGTTGGCATAGGAAATCGCTGCGTTCATCGCAGCCTCGGCAATCCCTGTGGCTTGTGCGGCCACTTCAATCCGACCGTTGTCCAACACTTTCATCGCGGTTTTGAAACCGGTTCCTTCTTCACCGATCAGGTTCTCAACGGGCACTTTGCAATCCAGCGCAATGCCGAAAACATGCCCGCCTTTCAGGCCCATTGTCCGCTCGGCCGGGGCGATATCGACACCTTCGATCTTTTTGGGCTCGACCAGAAAGGCACTGATGCCTCGTGCCCCCTTGTCAGGGTCGGTCTTTGCATAGACGACGATAAAATCAGCGTCACCCGCATTCGAGATAAAGCACTTTGATCCCTTGATGTGATAGTGATCCCCGTCGCGCACGGCCTTGGTGCGCATATCCATGGGATTGGATCCTGCCATCGGCTCGGTCAGGCCAAACGCTCCGAGCGCCTCGCCACTGGCCGCCTTGGGCAGAAGCTGATTACGCATGTCGTCGGTTGCGCCGATCAGGATGCTGTCTGTTGCAAGGAAATGCGCAGTCAACATCGACGCTGTCGAGCCGCACGCCCCCGCGACCAGTTCGACCGCCCGATACAGCGCCGGTCCTGAAAGGCCAAGACCGCCAAGCTCTTCGGGCAGGTTCATCCCCATGATGCCCATGTCCGCCATGCTGGGCAGATTGCAGGTTGCGAAGGTCGAGGTTTCGTCAATCTCAGCAGCTTTCGGAGCCAGAGCCTCGGCCGAAAAGCGTTCGATCTGGTCGATGACCGCCTGTTCGTCGGTGTTGAGTTGCGGCGTCATGTTCATACCTCCTTTGCGGGCTGTTCGGGAAAATAGTCGTGCTGATTGGCCCCAAGCGCTGGTGCCGGGTGCCGATTTCCGCGGGGCAGCCCCGCGAAATGCACGGGCTGTTCAAATATGTTGAGACGGCCCAATGTCGGATGGTCAACTGGGGTGGCCAGCTGGCGCGCCTTTGTGCCGGGTGATGTCCAGGCTTCTTTTGCTGAACGAAGTTCACTGGCGGGAACGCCTGCAGCATTCAAAGCATCGATCACTTCGCGAAGAGTCAGTTTGGACGCCCAGGATTCGATGTGCACTGCTAGTTCCACTTCATTTGCTCTGCGGTTTTCATCGGTGGAGAATCGCGGTTCATCGATCAAATCCGGCGCCCCGATCACGTTTAAAAAACGTTGGAAAATCTGGTTGTTCAAAACCGCCAGCGCAAAGCTTCCGTTACGGCAAGAATAGACCCCGAACGGGGCCGAGAGCGCGTGGCGGTTGCCGGTGCGGGTTGGATCTCCGCCAGCTGTAACTGTTCTGCACGCCACGATGGGCATCATGGCCATCAGGCTGTCCAACAGTGACACATCAATATAGCGACCCTTTCCGGTCCGCGTCCTGTCAAATAGTGCGACCATCATCGACCAGGCGGCGAAAATTCCGCCTGCGACATCGCCGATCGCTTCGCCGGACATTGTAGGCGGTGTGTCTGGCTCGCCCGTCATTTCCATTAAGCCGGACAGGGCTTGCACAATCATGTCATACGCGGGTTTGTCGGCGTCAGGCCCCGTCTGACCAAAGCCGGATATGCTGACATAGACCAGCCCCGGATTTATCGCGCTCAGCGCGTCATATCCCAAACCCAGACGTTGCATGACACCGGGGCGAAAATTCTCGACAACCACGTCGCTGGTTGCGACCACATCTTTCAAATGGGTCAGGTCATCTGGGTCTTTGAGGTTCAGGACGACCGATTTCTTGCCTCGGTTGATGGACTGGAACAGTAGGCTTTCATCGCCCCTAAAGGGACCAATATGGCGATAGTCATCGCCGGATGCGCTCTCGATCTTGATGACTTCTGCGCCGATATCGGCCAGCAGCGCAGTACAGTATGGACCTGCCAGAACGCGCGTGAAGTCCAGGATGCGGAGCCCGTTCAATGGTTGTGATTGTGCTGGATCAGTCATTAGCGTTCCCTACCGTTGTTACGGGTAGGTTACGGCATTGTAGGATATATACAGAAATACTGTATCGATATATACTAAATAAATGGAAACTATACCCATCACACTCAGCCAGATCAGGTTCATTCTTGCCGTTGCGGAAGAGGGAAGCACCGCGGCAGCAGCGAGGCAGTTGAACATTTCACAACCATCTGTCTCTCTTGCGATTTCTCGGGTCGAAGACGAATTAGGGTACCCGCTATTTGTGCGTCGGCCAGGACTGGGTATGGAGCTGACCGCGCAAGGTGCGCGTAAACTAGTCGAGTTACGCGCGGCGTATCAAAATATGAGCCAGATCTTCTCGAGGTGCAGGGATCAGAACGAACTTGCCGGATCATTGTCGATCGGGTTTATGACAACGCTTGGGCCGGTCTGCGTGCCTCGACTTGTACGTAAATTCCAAGAACTGCATCCATCCGTTCGGATAAAGCTGCACGAAGGCAACCTGAGCAGCTTGTCAAATTGGCTGGAAATAGGAAGGATCGAATCGGCAATTGTTTATGACTTCGGACTTCCCACTGACCTGGAAATTCTGGCGCTGCAGGACGTCAGGCCCTATGGTGTCGTTTGGCAAGGACACCCGCTTGCTGATAGAGAAAGCATTGCTGTTCAAGATCTATTGCGCGATCCACTGATCCTCATAAACTTGCCCGGAAGCAAAGAGTATTTTCAGTCGTTGTTGCAGAGCCATGAAACCAAGGCCCGGATCGCATTTGAAACCGAGTCAGTGGAATTTCTTCGGTCAGCCGTCGCCAATAGGCTTGGGGTGGGACTACTAGCAACTGATCTGCCCTATGACGTAACTTACGATGGCGGCAAAGTAGTCAGACTACCGCTTAACGGCTACATGTCTCCGCACCGTGTTGCTTTGGCCAGGAATCCTGACTTTCTGGAAACTCAAGCGTTGCGTGCATTCAGAGCAGTCTGCTTGGATGAGTTCACATCCTAACGGCTTGTCGCAATAGATTAAGAATGAGCAAACCTAGCACCTCGCTGAAACTATTACTCCGGTAAAAAAGTGTCACTGCGCCAGGCCGCCGATAACCTCCGGAAGTTGGAAATCACCCCTTTGTATTCGGTCGTATGGCCGAAATCTAAGCACCTATTTTCACTTAATTAAACAACAGTCAAATTCTGTCAGACCGATTCAGATGGAGATCATGGTGCCATCCTTGTTGGCGTTGGTCTCTTTACCCGGCACCACGTCCGTATTGTGCGCGGCCAGAACGTGCCAGCCATCAGTGGTGCGCTCGGCGACGAACACCATGATGGCAAAGCGAACACCAAGTTTTTCACCTTGTTTGTCGATCTGACCCGTCAGTTTCCAACGCGTGTGGATGATGGCAATGTTTTCTCCGACCCGCCTGACTTTGATACGCCGGGGCAGGATCTCGGATTCTTGGAAAAACGTTTTCAGCCCATAGTCATGTGCGCGCTCGATATCCGCGCGGTTGTGCCACCATAGGCCAACGACATTCACAAAGTCCGCATCCTTTGCAAACAGCCTGGCCAGCGCTTTTGCATCGCGGGCCATCCAGGCTTTTGCAAAGAAGTGCGGAATATCCTCTGGTGTCTCAGGCATAGGCCTTCAGAACCGCCGGGATAAGGATGTCTTCTTCATCATAGGTGTGGCGATTGATGATTTTGTTCAGCACCTTCGCCTGTTCCAGCGCCCGCGCCACATCGGTCTTCGATGCGCCTTCGTTGCGGAGTACGACAAACGCACCTTCGGATTGATCCAGCGCCTGATCCAAGAACTCATGGTCGTTTTCAAGCAGATCGATAGCCCGGGCCAGTTGTGGGAAACGCCCTAGAAATCCGGGAAGAACGTTGGCGTCTTCGAAAGAATGATGCCCATGCACATGCGACACCAGATCCAGCCCAAGGCGGTTCATTCCCGTCAAGCCCATCATTTCCTGTACGCTGCCTTCTGGTTCGTCCAATATGGCTTCGAGCCCACCAACCAACCTGGCGCTACCTTCGGAAATCGCCGCATGAAGACGCTGAAGATGCGCCGGCCAGCCCAGAAATTGCGGGTCGTTGTCCCAAGCCTTGCGATCAGCGGGAAACATACCAGCCAGCAATGATGGTGATACGCCGCTGCGCGTGGCCACGTTGTATTCCAGCGCGTTGTAATCGAAATGGCTCATGGCTACTGAAGCCCCTGTGCTTTCATCGCAGTCAGAACACCCGGATCTGCGAGCATGGTTTCCATAAATCGTTTGACCGACGGATAGTCGCGCCATGACCTGGGCGCATTCGCGGTCCATCGGGTCATCGCAAAGGCGTAAGGATCGGCGATGGTTCGCTTGCCTCCGACGACGTGAACACCGCCATCCAAAAGCGTGTCCAGATGGGTCATAACGCGGTCAATCCGGGCAAAGCTGGCCTCGCGGACCGCGTTCACGTCGGCCTCATCGGTGCTTGTAGTGAAACGCTCGGGGACAAAGAACGGCCAAAAGGCGGGGTGAAAGTCGCCAGTCAGGAATGCAAGCACTTCGTCCATTTCGAAATGTTCGAACGCGCCACCATGTATCCCCAGATCAGCCTCAGGGAACTTTACTTCGACATATTTCAGGATTGCGTCTGCTTGCGTCATGACGCGACTATTCCCGTCGATCAGCGCGGGCACCATTCCGAGCGGATTGATTTTGAGAAAGGCCTCCGAGCCCAGCTCGGCCAGTTCGGTTTCGTATGGTTTTCCGGTCCATTCAAGCGCGATATGAGGGGCAAGGGCACAGGTGCCGGGAGCATAGAAGAGCTTCATTTTTAGGGCCTTTCTAAAGAAGGGGTGCCTTGGTTCTAGCGGGGCGTAAAGGTGAGGATCTCGGTATCAGGCGCAGGCGCGCTGTTGCCGTCTTTGGCCAAAGGGCGGTCGAAAAGACCTGTCAGACGGTTGCCCGCGATATCTTCCAGCGTGGTGTCAACTTCGATCGAATGGGCAGCGTCGGACCAGGGATGTTCGGGCGTGAACACCCATGTCTGCTCATCGTTTTCCAATTGAAGCGCACCGCGCAATCTGTTGCCGCCAGCATCTGCCACGCGAATGCGATAGGCCAGCGAAAGGTGGTCGGCGGGGGACTGCAAATCGATACGTAGCGGATCGGTCGTGCCTGCGACGGGGCGGTTTACCTTCCAGGATGACAGATCGGGTGCAGTGAAATCCTCGGCCGTTGCGGTAAACGTCTTGTCAAAGCCTGTGGTTAGGGCACAGCCTTGCCGGGTTTGGGCGCTTTGTTCCACGCGCAACGTATAGGTCTGCCCGTCTTGCAGCGCCCGGCCTAGCGTGTTGTGTGCAACCAGGCCGGTCTTGACCCGACCGGGGTCGAACAGAACGGTCAGTCGGCGGTCATCCGGGGACCACAGGTCAAATTTGTTCTCGATAAACGCACCGGGTATTTCGGTGCCTTCCGCATCCAGAAGAACCACGGCATCCCAGATATCATCCCGCGCCATGGGCTCCGAGAAATAAATGTAGAATCGCAACAGGTTCTCAGGCAGGTAATCCGCTGAGGGGTAAACCTGTTCAACCTGTGCTTCCGATGCCTGCCCCGTCGTGCATGCCGAGGCGGGCGCGACGGCCACCATTGCGGTGGCCAACGCGAAGGGAAGCAAATGTGCAACCTTGGGCATTTTCAGTTTTCCTTAGCGTGCCAGATCCGGATAACCGGCATCTGCTTTCAGCATATTCTGGAAATTACGGTAGAATTCCTGTTCCTCCGAATACTCATAGCTGGCGAAGTTGTATTCACTGACAAAATCGCTGAGACGGAAGAACACGCCCTTGCGGAACGAGACCAGATCGACATCTCCGGAATCGAGGTTACGGCGCAGGGTCAGCAAGAATTGTTCATCCTGATCATCCGCCTGCAACACGGCCCCCAGAGGGCGCGCTGCAGTAGCAACACCTGCGTCACCCCAAAGTTCCTGTTGGCTGAGGCCGTCTCCGGCGGCGGCTTCGGCCAGGTCCGAGACGCGAATGAGATCGGCATCACGTTCCTTGTTGATGACCAGAACATAGTCTTCCGGTTCAAAACGCTCATTCGGGGCTGTGAAATGCAGAACTTCCAGCGGCGTGTTGCCATACCCCAGTTCCGCTACGGTTTTAGCGACAACGTGCTCACCATCGACAAGATCCGCTGAGGGAACCGTGACAAGCGGCGTACAGGTATACGCGGCCACGACGGTCTGGACACCATCAAGGTCCAGAATGCTCATCGCGCGGATCGGCGCACGCGTCTCGGTCTGATTGTGGACGGTGTGGAACATCTCGATGCTGCTGACCGCCGCTGAGCCATCGAACGGGTAGGGGATCTGACGCAGGGTCGAGGAGAACTCGCCCGTGGACAGCCCGGCAACAAACAGCGTCCCATCAACGTAGTCGAGATCAGTTACTGTGTAAGTCGAGGCCGGAATATCGCGCCAGAATGTCACGCTGTCATCCGGTGTGTCACTGAGTGCGACCGAGGTGCTTTCGAGACCAGCCAGATCCAGTTCCGTGATGGTGCCGTCCTGATCTACGCGAACGACATGCGCCGATTTTCCATCGCCGTTCACGACCGCGAAAGAGATAAAAGTCTCTTTCGAAACAGGGTGCACCGCCACATCGTGATAGCTGATGCCAAAGGGGTTTACGCCCATCGTCTCAGCCAGTCGTGCGCCCAGCCCGATCAGGTTATAGCTGCGGGATTCCGTGGCTGGTTCGGCATCAGGCAATATGTAACTATAAACCTTGCCGCCATCTGAATCGGCAACAAACAGGGTGTTGGCATCTGCAAATTCCAGAACGGTCGCAGACTGGGGTGCATCGGCAAATGCACCCGATGCCAGGGACAGGGAAAGCAGGCTGGTGGCCAGGGTGTGTGTCAGTTTGTGTTTCATGGAGCCTCCGGGTCTGAACGCAGTCTTGACATTTAGTAGCCTTTAGAAAACCTGCCCTGCATTTTTGACCTGTCAGTGATGCAGAGAGTGATTTCTGAGCTGTTTGGGCATATAGACTATACACCTCAATTCGGTTAGTAGGCACAAAAAGAATACTAAAGGATTTTTTTGGGGTGGGTTGAGTTTCCCGCCAAAATGGCAAGAAAACACGCGAAAAACAGGAAAGCGAGCAAAGTGACAGGAATTTCTAAAATGAATGAAGCACCGGATCAGGGCGCCGAAATTCATGTTTGCGCCGTGGAAGAAACAATTGAAATCATTGGTGGCAAATGGAAGTGCCAGATACTGCATACATTGCAGGATGGCACGAAACGTTTTGGGGACCTTAGGCGGGAAATCCCGGATGTAACGCAACGCATCCTGACCAGAAAGTTGCGGGAGCTGGAGGATCATGGTGTTGTTCACAGAAAAGTCTATGCCGAGGTCCCTCCTAGAACCGAATACTCATTGACCCCATTGGGCCAGTCGCTTGGCCCTGTACTCGATGCTCTGGAGAATTGGGCGATCAAGAGCAGACTGTCCGCGACAAAAGCACAGCAATAGAGCAAGTTATTTTGTGGCTCGAGTGTTATCTTACATCAGGCAATAATTGCCGATATTCGGTTCAAGATCGAAGGTCTAAAGTCGTCAAAGATGGTGTGTAAGGAATAACGACACTTCGGGAACGAAAGTGATGACCAAGAGGGCCAGTAGGTTCAGCAATAAAAAAGGAATTATTCCTTTGTAGATTGTCGTTGGGGGGACGTTGAGAACGGCCTGTGCAACGAAAATGTTTAATCCAAACGGTGGAGTGAACATGCCAATCGACAGATTCACTGTCATAATGATGCCAAGATGTATCGGGTCGATTCCCATGGTTATGGCAACCGGAACCAAGAGAGGGGCCAGGACCAGAATGGCGGAATTCGGGTCAAGCACGCAACCAACAGCCAAAAACAACAAGTTGACCAAAATCAAAAAAGCAGCGGGATTCTCGTCTAGGGCACCCAGCACATTTGTAACGTGCTGAGGAATGCCGTTTACCGTCAACAGCCAAGAATAAGCACCCGCAGCGGCGATGATTAGCATGACCTGTGCCGTCAGCATGGCCGCCGACCCAGCGACAAGCAAAACATCGCGCCAAGTCGCTTCGCGGTAAACAAGAACTGACACAATGATTGCGTAAACACTAGCCAGCCCACCGGCTTCGGTGGGCGAAAATACACCTAAGTAAATGCCTCCAAGAACCAGTACTGGCGCACAAAGTGCCCAAAACCCTTCTTTGGTGGCCGACAAGAACGACAAGCGCTCGGTCTTGTTTTCCCGCGTGCTTCGGTCAGTTACATAGAGATACGCCGACAAAATAGTTGCCAGTAAAAGTCCTGGCAAAATTCCGGCAATAAACAGTTTTGTGATGGGCTGTTCAGCTGCAATTCCGTACAGAATCATTGCCACCGACGGAGGAATGACTATTGCAATGGCGCCTGAAGACGTGATCAGCCCGGCGGCGAAGGATTTGTCGTATCCTTTGTCCAGCAACGGTTTATACAGCAGCCGTCCAATTGCGGCAACTGTTGCGGGCGAGGACCCCGAAATTGCACCAAAACATGTGCTTGCCCCGACCGTAGTCACGGGCAGTCCGCCCCGCAGGCCTCCAAACATCGACAGAACCCAATTGATGATCCGCCTGGAAATCCCGCCAACTCCCATCATTTCGCCGGCGAAAATAAAAAATGGAATTGCGATCAATGAAAACTTGTCCAGCGACCCGAACATGATCTGCTGCAACGCTACGATCGGCATTGAGGTGAAAAACACCATTGTAACGAGGACTGCGGCCATCAATGCAGCAAACACAGGTACGCCAAGAAAAAGAAGAACGACGGGTAGTCCGACGAGCGAAAGAAACATCATCTTGAATTCGCTCCGCGCCGTACAAGCTGAATTAGTCCGTAGGCGGATATTCCTGCAATCGCAGAAAAGCAGACAAGAAATGCGCTGTGTGGAAGCCACATCGGTATCTTGGCCGACACCGAGCTTTGAGACGAATACAAAAATATCTTAATGGCAGCTAGTGATGCGGTGACCGCGCCCAGACTAACCGCAAGCACAATGCCGTCCGATAGGAATGCAAGGACACGACGCCATCTGGAATCTGTCGCCTGTCCCAGCACATCAATCGTCAGGTGACCGCGATCGACTGTAACTGCAACTGCCGCCACCGCCACCACCCAGATGTTTGAATAAATCAGAACCTCTTCGGCCCAGATAAGAGATTGGCCAAAAACATAGCGCAGCATAACATTTGAGAAGTTCAAAATGACGACCACAAGGAGAATTGCGGCCGCCACATTTCTAAAAACGGACTGGAGAAACGGCATCAATTCCGCGCTGCAATGGCAGATAAGGCATCGTAGAATGCTCGCAATTCCGGATCCTGATCCAAAACACGATTGGTAGCTTTGAGCGCGAGGTCGTTCAGTAGTGCTTGTTCGCCAGCGGGTAACTCTGAAACGGTGCCGCCATTCTCAATCCAGGTCGAAACTGCTGCGGCATTTTCTCGGTCGGCCCACGCCGGCAGCTCTTTTTCAATAGCGCTGGCCTCTTCTCGAAGGATTTGCTGCAGATCAGGTGGTAGGCTGTCGAACCAAGGTTTGCTGACATACACCGGCACGGCGAATTGCGACAGCCTGGTCATGGTTATGTGCGACGCAATGGTATGCATCTTAAATTTAGAGAATACGATCGGAAGTGAACTAACTCCGTCAATAGTACCCCGCTGAAGGGCCGGTGCAACTTCTCCCAAAGGCATTGGGATCGGGCTCGCGCCGAAGGCCGTCATTGGCTCGATTTCAAACGGCGATGCCAAGACTCGGATTTTCAGCCCTTCCAGGTCCGAGACCGAATTCAACTCGGTCTTAGTAAGAAAAGCCTGCGGAGCCGAACAGAGGATTGCCAGCGTTTCTATGCCAACATTCCGCATAATCGGAAAAACTATTTCGCGAAACTCTGGATCGGATGATGTTCGGCGGCAATGATCGAGATTCTGAAAAAGCCCAGCGGCCGCAAGTACCGCGTTCCGCTTTTCGAGGCCGGAAAAGAAGAAGGACGGTGCTACCAGGCCTTCCAGCGTGCCAAATTGCAGCCCCTCGATCATTCGAGGTACAGTGCCAAGCTGTGCAGCAGGAAACAGCTCTACTTCGATACGGCCATTGCTGCGGGCTTCGATCCGGGTTTCCGCCCTTTTCATCCATTCGTGCTGAATGTCATTGAGAGTGGGTGTGCCGATTTTCATCGTAAAATCAGCTGCAATCGCGGCGCTGGTAACGCCTGTACTTGCAACTGCGAGGACTAGGGCTTTCAGAAGTTTCATGATTTCTCCCTCAGTTGCATTGCTGCTTTGGTCCCTCCAGGATCAAGAGCTATCCCTCTGGGTCTTCATAAGGGATTTCCCCTGCAAACCGCATCAATGCGGGAGTAATCGGTTCCTGGTGTTCTTCCATGACATGGGCCACTAGTCCGGCGGCCCGCCCAACGACGGCCACACCACGCATTGCAGCAACTGGGAAATCGATCTCGCTCAGAATTGCACCAAGCGCGGCAGTGGCATTCATCGTGAAAATGCGTCCGCTTGCCTTGTTTAGTTCGTCACCCAAAATCTGGATTAACTCAATGTAGTCGCCCTTAACGCCGGCATTTCCAGCGATTTCAAAAAGGCGTTCGGCGCGCGGATCCGTCGGGCTGTAGTAGGGATGGCCGAACCCGGGAAGCCGATGCTTCTTCGCCCTAAACTGTGCGACAGTATCCTCGGCCCAGGCGCGCTTGTCCGCCGCCTGAATGCCTTCCTGCAAGAGTGCGCCTGCGCCGCCAATTGTGCCTGCGAATTTGTCGCCGACCATCATAATCCCAGCCGCGACGCCAATCTGGGGATTGTCGACCAGTGAATCGCCAACCAGACGCGCCACCAAAGCGGTCGGTGTCAGCCCATGATCCATTAGGATAACCAGGGCTGCGTCGAACACTTTCAGTTGCTGCTGCGTCGGCTTGCGCCCTGTCACAATGAAATAGTATGCCTCAGCGAAAGACATATTTCCGACAACATCTGTCAGAACGTCGACACCTCTCATCTTCAGGTTTTCGGTGTCTGAGGTAGGGGTGCCGATTTTGGTTTTGACGGTTCTCATGAGATGTCCAACGTGCTTAGTTGCCGGTTAGGGTAGCAATAATGATAAAAAACACCTATGTCAAATAGGTATTATGTGGGTGGAAATTTCCCGTGCAAGGCGATATGTTGAACAGCAGCAGATTAAGGTGAACCTGATGGCAAAAAAGAAAAGCCCTGAAGTCAGCGAACTTACGGTTTCGTTGGATGAATTTGTGAATGATGGGAAGGATGAGAAATTTCGAGAATTACTGTCAGTAATGTATGGCTTTGCAAGCCGATTTCAGGGCATACGCAAGGAGTTAGCGCGCAATCTGGAGCTAAGTGTTACTGACTTTTCGGTCTTGATGGCCCTCTATACGGCCGAGGACGCCGAGGGATTGCGTGTAAGGTTGATAGCAGATCGTCTGCACATCGCTGCTGCGAATGTCACAGCTTCAATCAATAATCTGGAACGCGAAGGCTGGATCGAAAAACGGGAAGACTCTACAGATTCTCGCGCGCTAAACATTTCGCTCTCGCGCAAAGGGCGCAAGGCGCTAGACAGTTTTACAATCAAGTTGCGTTCGGTAAATGACACCTGGTTCGCAGGAATAACTGAAGACGAGTTTGTTCATGCGGAAAATTTTATGAGGCGCTTGATCGCACAGTATCAGTCCGCAATTTATGCTTCCAAGCTTGTGAATTGGGACAAGGAAATGAAGCCATAGCCAAGAGGCTTAGGTGGAAAGTGTTGACAAAAAATACCTATATAAAATAGGTTTTGTGAGAACGCCGCGATAAATGGAGTCTCACATGTCGTTTTCACCTCGCCTCTCAGATAAGGCGCAACTCCTGATTGAGAAACCAAAGTGTTTCATTGATGGCTCGTGGCAAGATGGTCTTGAAGCGCCCGCAACCGTTTTTGACCCTGCGACCGGGGATGCGCTACTGGATGTCCCGATGGCTAGCCCGGCACAGGCCCAATTAGCTGTGGATGCAGCGCGGAATGCTTTTGACGACGGGCGTTGGACCGGCCTATCCCCGGAGGATCAGTCAAGAGTCCTGCACCGGCTCGCAGATCTCATGCGGGATAATCGTGATGAACTTGTTTCTATCTTTGTGCAGGAAGGCGGGTGCCCCAAGTCTCTAGCCGAGAGCTTGAATACAGATCTTCCAATCGAGCACCTTCGCTGGTTGGCCGATAAAGCCGCTGCAGGGCCGGAAGGTGGGTGGGTTCAAGAACTCGATCGCCACCCCTGGTCGGGAACTGCCGGGTTGCTCCAGCGGGAGCCCATCGGTGTCGTTTCATCACTTTGCCCTTACAACGTTCCTTACATTGCCTATGTTTGGAAAGCTGGTGCAGCTCTGGCAGCGGGTTGTACAACCATTATCATGCCTTCGCCCCGTGTTCCCTTGACTGCAGTTGCCTTCACGAGACTGGCCGAACAGGCCGGCGTTCCCCCAGGAGTTTTGAACCTAATTCTAGGTGGGCCGGAAGCCGGAAAGGTGCTGACCGAAGCGGATGGTGTCGATATGGTGACCTTCACGGGCTCCAATGCAGTCGGTGCCATGGTGACCACACAAGCCGCAGCGAGCGCCAAACGTGTTGTCCTGGAGCTGGGTGGAAAGTCCCCCAATATCATTCTTCCCGGGGTTAGTGCCAAGGATGTTGTGTCGGCATCATTGCACCGTCTGTTCCGCAATGCAGGTCAGGGCTGTGCTGTAACGTCGCGAACCTTCGTACCGCGGGAAATCTATGATAACTATGCTGAACTTGCGGCTGAAGTCGTTGCCGAAATGAAGGTGGGCGACCCATGGGAAGATGACACTTGGGTCGGACCTTTGATCCGCGCAGAGCATCGTGATCGGGTTGAGGGCTTTGTTCAGCGCGCTATATCTGGCGGAGCCAAGATACTGGCTGGCGGCGGGCGACCCGACATCGAAAAGGGATACTTCATGAATCCTGTGCTGTTGGGCAACGTTCAGATCACGGACGAAATCTGCCAGGAAGAACAGTTCGGTCCGGTAGGTGTTCTGTTGCCATACGATTCACTGGACGAGATGATCGCCCTTGCTAATAACACCCGTTACGGGTTGAACGCTAATATTTGGGGCGAGCATGACGAGGCGGTTAAAATCGCGATGAAGATCAATTCCGGAAATGTGACTATCAATGGTGGCGGTCCACTTCGTCCTGATGTTTCCTTCGGTGGCTACAAGCAAAGCGGTAACGGGACAGAAATGGGTGAGCGCGGTTTTGAGGAATTTCTGGAATATAAACATATCTCTTGGCCAGTCCCGAGTTGACCTTCGATTCCGAACCCGTTGTGAGTTTGCCTGGGAAGCTGGTCTTTGACTGGCTTCCTTTTCGGTCATTATGACCCCTTGGGTTTCTTGCAGAGGCAAGGAGGTCATATGACCAATAGAGTTAGACTTATTGCGTCAATTCATCGGTTTCTATCAATTCCTGTCAAAATGCCAAATCCAATCGGGATGCTATGAGCGTTCGACTGCCAAACGATATACCCAACAAAGGCTAATTGCTCTTTAACCCGGAAACTATGCTAGATGCGTTGACTTTTAAACCTATAAAATATAGGTATATAAAATCATCAATTTAGCTTCCGGAGTAGCACGAGCCCACCCACTTCATTTTCGATTCTCCCAAATAGACTGACCGGGCCACTACGCTGAGCGAGTCCGCCAGACAGGGTTTTGCAATTGAGATGCCGGGGATTTGAACACAGCTGAAGCGCCATTCGAAATGCAGCCTACGGCTGCGACAAACAATCATTTCCGATTGGAGCTTTGCAGGGTCATCTCCTGGGTTCGTTCAACTTGGTACGTGATTGCGGTGATGAAACAAGCCGGTCGTCCGGTTCTTGATCTAGGGAGGAAACATAAACATGTTCACCAAACAGCTGACTAACCATAATTCGTCTCTTGGGCATCCGATTTCCATTGAGGGAACAAAGTCTAGCGCCATTCCGCAAAAAAGCGTCAAACGGGCGTCTATTTTTGGTGCAATGGCATTTGCCGGTGCCCTTGGGTTGGGCTCAGGATCTGCGTTTGCAGAGCAGGTGTGGGATGACTTTTCCAATGGCTTCAACGTTCAAGGTGCTGACGAAAGCGGGGCTGATAACGCTAAATGGACCTACTTCGGTGCCGGTCCGTTTGTCGGAAATGCAGGCGTGGAATCAGTGTCAGATGGAGTCCTGAACGTTATTACTGAGCCGACGATGACTCTGACAATGGCTCAGGAGGGATCGGAAGAAAACACTGCTGGAATGCCCGGAGGATTTGATCACGTCAAATGGCTGACATACACCAACAGCGTTTCTTCAAGCGGCTTGCCCGGTTTCGATGCTAAAGATGGCGAGGTATTGTTCTGTGAAGGTGTGTTGGCCAGCCGCTCATTTGGCACAGAAAACCACCCGTTCGGGGATGCCGTTATCAATCACAATGACGACTTGCGACTTGCAGCAGCTGCCTTAAATACGATCGACCTAGAATCCTGGATGGTGTTTGACTTCTTTATCACCAACGAAACCATCTACGCGTTTTACGAACGACTACCTTATGGGCGTGACAAGCTGGGAAACTACGCTGCATTTACTTTCATGGTGCCGGTCGCCGAAAGAACGCCAGAAGACAAACATCGTCTTCGGATCAGTTATGACCGCGCAGCGGGCACGGTGAATTGGTTCGTTGAAGGAGAAGAGGTCTTCAAGGTAGATCGGGTTGGCTTTCTGCTCGACCGAGAGCACATGGCGATTGACCATGGGGGTGATGAGCCGAGCGAGCCGATTGTCATGAACCAGTTCAACTGTGGCATGGGTATATTTACTCTCCTGGATGCATCCTTGCCGTCGGGTAAGCCGCTAGTTCGAATCTCCAATGCTCCCGATTTCTACTTCGATCCGGCAAAAGGCCAGCCACATGCTGCAACTTTCGTCGATGAAGAAAGTGCCGCGGGAAGCCGGCTGTTTGGGCAGGGCGTGGAATTGAAGGTTTATGAATACTCGGCCGGAGCCACGCCCGCTCAATAAATGACTTACAGCTTTAGCCCATGATGGGTTGCAAACGCCGATCCTCTCTTCACAGGGGGTCGGCGAACTGATTTGAACCGATGATGCGTCGGCTTCATAATGGCGCCCCAATAGATCGCAGAAAATCTCTTCAATCAATTCAACAATTGCTACAAATGCACAAGAAACTGCCGAGATACGAGGCTTATTAAAGCAACGTACGTCTACTGCAGAATGACTTGGGATGCGGGCAAGTTGTTAAATGAATGCATTTTTTGTCGCTTGCAGATTTCGATTAAAATTGTTGACTCAATAACCTATGTTATATAGGTATAAATAATATCATACTAACCGCGAACAACGCTGGGTCATGGGCAGGAAATTCTGCCAAAGCCGCGCGCCAAGAGGAGGGCGACGCAGCGCAGGATCAGGTCGTGAGGGAATTGGCGCACCAGTCAAACTGAAGCCGAGATAACTCAGTTGTTCGCTAAGGGTAAAAGAGGTGTCGGCTGGGTTGGAAGTCACCCCCGACCAAGCTCAATGGAATATATGCACAAGGGTGCTGGGTGGCGACGACGGGAGGAAACATGTCTAAACTCAAAATCAAACCAAATCGCAGGAATTTTCTTACCGGCGCGGCGGCAGTAATTGCCAGCCCGGCGCTTCTATCGGCGACCAGAGCCTATGCGGCAACGCCAACACTACGGGTTGGCTATGTCACACCAACCACTGGGCCGTTGGCAGGTTTTGCCGAGGCTGATGAGTATATCCTATCGGGAATCAAAGAAGCTCTGTCAGGGGGCATAGAGAACAACGGTAAAAACTGGGCCGTTGAGATCATCGTTAGAGATAGCCAATCGAATCCAAACCGTGCCGCTGAAGTGGCTGCAGACCTGATCCTGGGTGATGAGGTAGACATTATCGTGTCAGCAGCAACACCCGACACGATCAACCCAGTTGCCGATCAGGCAGAGGTTAACGAAGTGCCATGTGTCACGTCGGTAGCGCCGTGGCAAGCTTACTTTTTTGGCCGCAATGGCGTGCCAGGCGAGGGTTTTTCCTCAACGTATCATTTCTTCTGGGGTCTTGAGGATGTCCTAGGAGCTTTCATGGACATGTGGGGCAGCGCCGGCGTCACGAAGACTGTCGGCGGACTGTTCCCGAATGACGCGGACGGCAATGCATGGGGCGATCCTGAAAAAGGGTTGGCCAAACCTTTGGCAGCCAATGGCTACGAGTTGATCGACCCAGGTAGGTACCAGCCCCTAACCGATGATTTCTCCAACATTATCGCAGCATTCAAGACTTCTGGATGTGAGATCGTGACTGGTGCAGTCATACCACCGGATTTTGCAACATTCTGGGCGCAAGCCGCGCAACAAGGTTTCGATCCTAAGATCGTTACAGTTGGCAAGGCCCTGTTGTTCCCGTCAGTTGTAGAAAGCCTGGGAGACCGCGGCGATGGCCTGTCGTCCGAAGTCTGGTGGTCACCGCATCATCCTTTCTCGTCTTCACTGACTGGCGCGTCGTCCAATGAACTGGCCAACGGCTATTCAGCATCGTCCGGGCGCCCATGGACGCAGCCCATTGGGTTCGTTCACGCCTTGTTCGAGGTGGTAGCAAACGCCGCAGCGCGTGCCGACGATCTCGATGACCCTGCAGCGATTACCGCTGCGGTGGCCAACACAAATCTCGATACGATTGTAGGCAACGTGAACTGGGCCAACGGCCCGGTGAAAAATGTCTGTAAAACACCTTTGGTTGCCGGACAGTGGCAGAAAGAAGGAGATTCCTTCGACCTGAAAATCGTTGCGAATGCAGAAGCGCCAAATATCGCAACAACCGGTGAGCTGAAGCTCCTCGGTTAACACAGTTCTCTGGCTGTCACAATTTGACAGCCAGAGACAAAATCAAACTCGAAACAGTATCAGTCTGTTTCGCGGAAAAAGATATGCGGCGATGGGGCGATGATGGACGCTATTCTTAAATTGGACGATTTATCCAAGGCCTTTGGAGCCGTGAAGGTGGCCGACGGGCTGACCTACGACGTCACCAGAGGCGAAGCTCTGGGGATAATCGGACCAAACGGCGCGGGCAAAACGTCCATGTTTAACCTGATCACAGGGACACTACGGCCGGATGGCGGCAGCATTACGTTCGACGGGACTGACGTTACCAGCCAGAGCTCTGCCCGCCGCAGCCACGTAGGGATCGCGCGGTCTTTTCAAGTCCCGCAACCCTTTGCCCACATGACAGTGTTCGAAAATGCCATGATTGCTGCGACCCAATCAGCCGGTTTACACGGAGACGAAGCCGAGACACTGTGTCTTAACGTGCTTGAACAGACCGGTCTGTTCCCCAAGGCCAATGTGCTGGCAGGCAGCCTGACTCTGCTGGAGCGAAAACGGCTGGAGTTGACCCGCGCGCTCTGCGCCAAACCTAAACTGTTGCTGCTGGATGAAATCGCAGGCGGAATGACCGAAGCCGAATGCCAGTCTTTGGTTCAGACGATCAAGGACATCCATGCGTCTGGCGTGACCATTATCTGGATCGAACATGTCGTTCACGCGCTTCTGGCGGTTGTTGACCGTCTGATCGTGATCGATTTTGGCCGAAAAATTGCTGAGGGCGAACCCCGAGCCATCATGGAGAGCCCTCAAGTCAAGGAGATCTATCTGGGGATCGAAGCCGATGTCTGACCCCATCCTTAAGGTTCACGGGCTTGAGGCCTTCTACGACGATTTTCAGGCTCTTTACGGGATCGATATGCACGTTGATCGCGGTGAGGTTCTGGCCATCATTGGTGCGAATGGCGCTGGCAAAACCACGCTGATGCGCTCAATCTCAGGGCTCATGCAGAACGGGGCCGGGCAGGTCCATTTTGGCGGGCAGGACATCAGCGCCAGACGGGCGGACGAAGTGGCGCTACGCGGTCTTGCGATGGTTCCCGAGGGGCGGCAACTGTTCCCGTCTCTATCTGTGTGGGAAAATCTGATGATCGGTGCCCAGGTCGGCCGCAAAGGGCCGTGGAACCTGGATACGGTTTGCGAGCTGTTTCCGATCTTGAAAGAGCGCGCGGATCAGGCATCGACCTCATTGTCGGGCGGGCAGCAGCAGATGGTTGCGATCGGTCGGGCGCTGATGGCCAATCCTGACCTGATCCTGTTCGACGAGATCAGCCTGGGACTGGCCCCTATCATCATCCGCGACATCTATGCCGCGCTCCCGAGCATCATCGGCGAGGGTATGAGCGCTATCATCGTCGAACAGGATATTGGGCAGGCGCTGGCAGTCTCGGGGCGGGTCTATTGCCTGCAAGAGGGCCGGGTGTCGCTGGAAGGTTCCTCAGACAGAGTTTCGCGCGAGGAGATCTCCCGCGCCTATTTCGGGATCGAATGATATGGATTGGCTGAACGCGATTTTGCAGGGCACTTTGCTCGGCGGGCTGTACGCCCTTTTTGCAGCGGGGCTTTCGCTGATATTCGGTGTCATGCGGTTGGTGAATATCGCGCACGGCGATCTGATCGTATTGGCCGCCTATCTTGGCTTGACGGTCACCGTCGGCACGGGACTTCATCCGCTATTGGCGCTGATATTGGTCGTACCTGCAATGGGGCTGATCGGCTATGGCCTGCAACGGGGCTTGCTGAACCAGACCATCGGTCAGGATATTTTGCCACCGCTTCTGGTGACATTTGGCCTCAGCGTCATCCTTCAGAACACGTTGCTGGAGGCATATACAGCTGACCCGCAAAAACTTGACGCGGGCGCATTGGAAACGGCAAGCGTTTCGCTCGGTGGTCTCACGATGGGTATTCTACCGCTGCTCACATTCCTAATCGCGATTGGCGTGATCTGGGGTCTGCAATGGATTTTCTATCGCACCGCCCTTGGCCGTGCCTTTCGGGCGGTCTCCGACAATCAGGAAATAGCACAGCTTATGGGGCTGAACCGCCGTCACATATTTGGGCTGGCTATGGCGTTGGCCCTGGCAGTGACCGCCGTTGCCGGGATACTGTTAGGCATCCGAACAAGCTTTGATCCTTCTGTCGGCGGCGCGCGTCTTATCTTCGGATTTGAGGCGGTGATTATTGGCGGCCTCGGCAACCTGTGGGGTACGCTTGCCGGTGGGGTGATCTTGGGTGTGGCTCAGACCGTCGGCGCCAAGATTGACCCAGGCTGGCAATTGTTGGCCGGGCATTTGGCCTTTCTTGTCATTCTTGCCGTTCGGCCCAACGGCCTATTCCCGAGGATATCCGGATGAATATTCAGGACTACACGGTCTCCCGTTCGACGCGCGCCGCAAGGGTAGCACTAGTTGTTACAGCTCTTTTGCTCGTCATTCTTTTCTTGGCACCCTGGTGGGCTGGTCGCGCCGACATGCGTCTGATGGGGGAACTGTTTCTTTACCTTGCTCTAGCAAGTCTTTGGAACCTAATGGCAGGCTACGCAGGTTTGGTTTCGGTTGGTCAGCAAGCGTATGTCGGCTTTGGAGGATACATGTTGTTTGCTTCAACAATTTTCCTCGGCATAAATCCACTGGTCGCAATAGTCTTCGCAGGTTTCTTGGCAGCGCTCGTTTCAGTGCCTGTTGCAATCTTGATGTTTCGCCTACGTGGTGCGTATTTCGCCATCGGCACTTGGGTCGTGGCCGAAGTTTTTCGGCTTTGTTTCGCTCAGGTCTCGTCGCTGGGAGGTGGATCGGGTACTTCTTTGCCGGTTGGGATAGTTAAATCATTGGCTTCAGAGCGCGCTATGAGAGAAGCCTTGAGTTACTGGTTGGCTCTGGGTGCCGCTGTTATCGTGATTGCAGCCGTTTATCTTTTCCTCCGGTCTCGTCAGGGCCTGGCACTCACGGCAATTCGCGACAATGAACTGGCAGCTGGGAGTTTGGGTATCGACATTTGGCGGAACAAGTTCATCGTATATGTGGTCACTTCGGCTTTGACCGCGATGGTAGGAGCACTGATATTCCTTCAGAAACTTCGTATCACGCCAGATGCCGCCTTCAGTGTTTATGACTGGACAGCTTTTGTGATCTTCATCGTCGTGATTGGGGGGATCGGAACGATCGAGGGCCCAATCATCGGAACACTAGTGTTTTTCGCATTACGCGAAACCCTTGCCGATTTGGGAACGGTCTATCTGATTGTTCTAGGGTTTGTGGCAATTGTCATCATGCTCCGAGCACCCAGAGGGATCTGGGGCCTGGTCCGAAGCCGCTATGATTTGGAATTCTTCCCGCTTAGTTACCGCGTGCATCTCAAGGCGGCCAAAGGTCAGGATGGAAACTGATCTTCGCCGCCAAAACCACATCTGAAAACACCTTAAAAGCACGTCATAGGGCGTTTAAGGCTACGTCCACGGTCTCAGATGTATTGAAACTTGAAGGACCTAGTGGGGCTAGGAATCTCTAAAAGCCAAAGACTTTACAAACTCAACGGTCGGCCGCATTGGTTTCTGCGGTCAGCACCGTCCCAGGGCGAGTTCCAAATGCTTTCCGATAAGCAATGGAAAATCTCCCCAGATGTGAGAACCCGGCTTCATAAGCGATATTTCGAACCAGCTTATCCTTTGGCGCACTATGCAGCAGATAATGAGCATAATTCAATCGAGCGCTCTGAAGAAACTGCATTGGAGTGCAGCTCATTCGTTCTCTGAAAGCAGTTTGTATTGTTCGTACACTGCATCCTGCGTCTTGCGCAATTTGAGAAATGGACATCTCTTCTGAAAGGTTATCGATCATAAATCGCGTGGCTCGCTTAACCAGCGGGTTAGGTGAACCATTCCCCATGAGTCTCAACAAGGGGCTGATGGAGCTTTCATGCGCCAAGAGTAAGCCAGTAATCAGTTCCTCTTCCATCAATGTCTGACGGCGAGACTTGGTCCCATTGAAGGCTAAATTCCTCTCAGCTATCTGGAAAGAAGTGAGTAATTTTTGGCTCCATACCTTTTTAGCTGAACTGGTCAGGGGCATCCTTGCCCGGAACAGGACAGGCTGGGGCAAATGACAGCCCAGCATTCTTTCGGCCGCCGTATGCAAGGCATTTCTGTGGATATGGAGGAGCAATTGTTCACAACCCTCCCGCCAAATCATTCTGACTTTTCTTACCGGGTTTAGTACGACGGCAGTCTGCGGTGCCGACACTACCCGTTCTTGCCCACTAAATATTTCGGCGCGTCCTTCCCAAGGAAGCTGAACCTGATAATAGTGGATGAGTTCGCCTGGTTCGATTTCGACCGCACTTCCGTAGCTGAGGTAATTCAGCGAAAGGCGCTCGCCCGGTGCATGGTTGTATCGAGCGACAAACGGATATCTCCCCCCTTGAATCTGTAAATCGTGGGATCCGAACTTTTGACCGACGGCATGCCGTGCAACATTGACATTTGACGAGCGAAACATTCGGTAAGACTTTAACGGTTCGGGTATGGCAGAGAGTTGGTTCATGCTAGCCGAACATCCTTGCAACTGAATCCGTAGAAATAAGAGCTATATGGCTGCCTCCGGGCTTTTTCCTGCGCTATTTGGACAAGGATTCTCAACCTTCGCAGTACTCTGGATAACACGAATCTGAGGAGGAAATATTCATGGAACAGACATCCGGGATCACCAAAGTAGGTGCAGGACTTGAGGACGTTGAGTGGAATGTATTGGGTCAGATTTATGTCCCAAAAGTTTACTGCGACAACCTTTTCATGTGGGAGGCGACTTTGCCCAGCGGTGCTTTCGTACCGCCGCATATTCACCCGACCCAAGACGAATTCATTATGGTTCTGGAAGGTGAGTTTCAGGTCGATTTTGGATTTGAAGAAGGCAACGTAAAGCCCAACGTTGCCAAACCGGGCGACACTGTGCGTATGCCTATGGGTGTGGCTCATGGCGTTTACAACCGTTCGGACAAGCCGGCCAAGTGCATTTTTGCGGTTTCTCCAACACGCAAGCTATATGATCTATTTGTTGCACTTGATGGCCTAACTGACCTAGACGAATTCAAGCGCTTGGGTGAACTCCACGAGAATTCTTTTCTTGAAGTAGAGCCTAACCCGTAAGACCAATGAACATCTCTATTGCCTATTTGAACCGCCCGGTTTTCGGGCGGTTCTGAAGCGGATTTTTCTTGGTTTCTCAAACTTCTTTCCGGAAAACTTCCTATTTCTGGAGCGCGAAATACTTCAGGTTCTAGCGAAACTGGAAGAATGATCCGAAATTCAGAAATATTCTTTTCTTCACGGACAAAACCGGGGGAACTCAATAGCGGCTTGGTTAAGACAGACTTGTCTCCACCTGCCAGCCTCTTCACGCAATCCATGTACCGCAGCCAAGCACCTAAGTCATCTGACCGTGATTGCGCGGCCCTACAGGTAGCCTCGGACATATTGAATAGATGCAGCAATACCTTGGGCATGAATACTGACTTTTTTGCGTGCCTATCCGACATAAACCTCTCCAGAATCCGGAAGCTCGTAAGTTTCCGGATCAAAATTTTTTCATTTAGGTTTTAAGATTTAATTATAGCTATATGATATTTGTATTGCAACCGAAAGGTCGGAGACGGGAAAAGCAAAAATAGGTCGCCGAGTTGTCCACAATGGAACCAAACACCCGATCCGAACGGTCTTACAAGCTCGCAAGCAACCCGATTGCAAGCGTCAACCGCTTCACAATTAACTCTGCAAAGTGGCTAACTAAATGTCGTAGCCGATTGGTAGTAATCCCAGGAAATCGAGGATTGCGTCAACTTGACCGTTTATCGTCCGAATACTCGAAATGGTTCCGCGCTCGGTTGAGCATTCAGCCTTGAGAAGCTCCGGCTTGACTGATTTTGTGGTCGTCTCAACTATGACAGGATGCTTACACAATAGACCATCGCCACCCCAGTATTGAATGCCGGACGCTGATGCATCGATAATAATGTCGGCCGCTTTTATGCAGTCTGTACCCACACGAAATCTAGTGGCCAGAATCTGTTTAGACCACTTGGAAACGAAGGTCTCGGCCTTCTCGACACAGCAGCCCGAGACCGAAATCTAAGCCGCACCCGCCCGTGCTACAGCATGTGCAACCGCGGCACCGGCACTTCCACATCCGAAGATATGAACCTTGCTGTTTTTTAAAGCTACCCCGGACTTCCAGAGCTCGCGAACTAACGCTTTGCCATCAATCACGTCGGCAACCCAGGCACCGTCAGCTTCTACCCGCACAATTGTAGCCGCCCCCACAAATTTTGCAGCGTCGGAAATACTGTCGACATACTCCAATACCGCAGCGTCATGCGGTTCTGTTAGTACGAGACCTGCCAAATTGTGCAATTTTCGAAATCCCTCGAGCACACTGCTCAAACCGTCAGAACGTACATCCGCTGGAATGAAGATCGTGTTATAACCAAGCTTTGCAGTCCGGTTGCTTAGCAAGGCCGCGTAGTCATTCTCGGAGGCGGGATTGCCGACCACCGGTACAATTAGCGTCTCACTTGAAACAATTGTTTGCGCCCATTCTGTATCCATTGCATCCCCAATGACTAGTAAGGTCATTGCTCTCTATTGGCTATGAGCCTTGAGCCTAGCGTCATAGGGGCGAGCAAGAACTTGCGATGCCAAAACGATGCCGTGGTACTCACTTTTTTTGGAGCGGTTGCCAAGGTTGGCCAAATGTGAGCAGGCGAAGTACCGCTCCCTGCGTCACGGCCTGCTGTAATCCAGCGCGAGTAGTATTCAGCACGATTTTCTGACTTCCATCGCGCGCTCAACGCTCCTGCCAGCGGGTTATCCGATCTCGATCTGACCGTCAGAAAAATCAAAGCTGAGTGAAATACGCCCTTCGTTCACGCGCCAAGTCTGAAAGCAGGGTTCTCGCAAACCTGCTTTACAGAATGGCTCATCAGCCCATTTATCGCGCGCTTCATCGAGGGAAAGGCCGCGCAGGATAGTCATACCTTCGCCGAAAGGCGCGCCATCGGTGTCAAGCAACGGACCGGAAAGAAACAGGTATCCGCTTTTTTCCAGCGCGATCAGAAAGTCGAAATGCTCTTCAAGCAATCCCATCATTTCATCGCGATCAGTTGCGGGCGACATGCGAACGCAGACGAAATCCGTGGATTTCATCTGCGCCGCCAGCGCCTTGGCTCTGTCAGAGGGACGGGCCACACCTATGCTCCGGACACCAGTTTCTTGTTATGCGCATTCCACGTGCCGATTTCGTCGTCGGACAACCCCAGAGATTTCAAAACCTCTTCCCCTTGTTCATTCAGATCAGGGGGCGGGTTCAGATTCTGATCCCCACGGCTTCCGTCAAAATAGACAGGTCGCCGAGTACCGGTGTAGCTGCCGTGTTCGGGGTGGGTTATTGTGACGAAGGTATCCAGATGCTTAACTTGGGGATCTTCGTAAACCTCAGGCAGTGTGTTCACCGGAGCATGCGGGACGTCGTTTTCCTCAAGCCTTTGCATCCAATAGGTCGAGGCTTTCGTAGCTGCGGTGGCGCGAAACTCTTGCGCTAACTCAAGGTAATTGTCGATCCGCTTGACCCGATCATCAAAGCGCGGGTCAGTGCCAAGGTCTTCGCGCTCAAAGGAGACCTGCATCGCCTTCCAGAATTTCTCCTGGCTGGACATGTGGATGGCAATCATCTTGTTGTCTGCGCAGCGAACTGCATAGGATTGCGATGCCTTGACCCTCATAAGGGGGCCAGGTTCAATCCCCAAAAGTGAGGCGTTCAGGAATGGGTCCGGCATGAAAGCAATCGAGCTGTCGAGCATATTGACTTCAACGCGCCGGGCAACGCCGGTACGTTCGCGTTCCAACAGCGCGCCCTGAATACCGTAACAGGCGAAGATTCCCGTCAGATTGTCAGACAGCGTCGGTCCGGTAATCTGGGCATCATCGCCCAGAAATAGGCTCGACATACCACTGAGAGCTTGCGCGACAGTGTCATAGGCGGGGCGTTTCTTGTAGGGGCCATCCGGTCCGAACCCGGTAATCGAACATTGGATAAGGCGCGGGTTCAGCGCCTTAAGTACATCCGAAGATAGCCCCAACCGATCCATGACGCCCGGTCGGAAGTTTTCGATCAGAACATCCGCCTCTCTGACCAGCTTCTTGTAGATATCAAGACCCTGGTCGTCCCGCAGATCGAGCGCCACCGACTTCTTGTTTCGGTTGTAGGCGCAGAAATAGGGGCTGTAGGTTCCGCCCCGAAAGGTGCGGAACAGGTCGCCCCCTTTGGGGGTCTCGACCTTTGTAATCTCGGCCCCCAAATCGCCCAGCATCTGCCCGGCGAGAGGGCCAGTGATCATGGTTGTGGATTCAAGAATCTTGATTCCATCCAAAGGTCCGGCCATCGCTTAGCTCGCTTTCTCGATGGCTGATGTCGGAAGATCAATCCGACCTTTTTTATCGTAGCCCGCCAGTGCATTGGCCACAAGTTCCTTGGATTTGCCAAAGTTGTATTCGCGGTAAAGGTGCGACTTCACGATGAATGGCGCCCCGGCATAGAACTTTTCATAGCTGGTATGACGCGATGCAAACTCGGACCCAATACAATCCCATGCGAGTTTCATGAACTTGACCCGCTCGTCTGCCGGCATGTTCGGAGACTGGATGTACTTCTGAATCACATTGTTCATGTCAGGGTTGTCAAAGTCTTGAACGCTGGACGGCAGCTGGATAAACCCACCCCCTGCAAGCTCTCGGATAATGTCCAGGAATTGCGGGTACATACGTGACTGCTGCGTCATCGCGGCATAGGTGATCTGCTTGTCTGGAATGTACACGCCATTCCGGTTCGGGGCCGCCTTTGCAATCTGTGCATCAAGAAGCCCCTCATAGGTCGCCGCATGCAGAGCAAGATCGGCGATCAATCCCTGCACAGGGGGCAACTTGTCGACGCCGTTCATCTCTGCGATTTTCTGCGCCAAACCAACCATAAAACGCAGTTTGGTCACAAAACGAGTTTGCGCCTGGTTGTTCCCCATGACATGCGCCGGGCCTTCAAACCACTGCGCGCGCGCCACATCGGTGTCTTTGTAGACAAAGACATTTTCCCAGGGCACGAATACATCATCGTACACAAGCAAGCTGTCGGTTTCGTCAAATCGGCTGGCCATCGGATAGTCGAACATCGAATTCGCTCCATCGGCATAAGACCGGCGCGAAAAGATTTTGACCCCTTTCGACCATACCGGGATGGAGACCGAAATCGCATAGTTCTCGTCACCGGGCCGCATCGGCGTGATTGTCGAAAGCTGCACAAAGTCCGAGTAGACAGTCCCGGTGCCCAGCATTTGCGCGCCACGGATGACGATGCCGTCTTCGCGCTCCTCCACAACTCCGGCGTACAGGTCACTCGGCTCTTGCTGATGTGCAGGTTTTGAGCGATCGATCTGGGGCGGAACAATCGTGTAGGTGATATACGCGTCGTTGTCGCGCAGGAATTCATAGTGGGCGACGCAATTGTCCGCCAGATCCTGCCGACCGTTCTTTGCCAGAACCTCTGGCTCGGAAGCGAAACCGACGAAGAATGTCGCCACATGCTCGGGTGAACGACCAAAGTAGCCAAAGGATTCTTCTGACAGACGCTCTAGTGCGCCTCGTCGTGCCTTCAGATCCTCAACCGAGTAGGGAATTTGCCAGATGCGGCTGACAGGATTACCGCTCGTGGGTGATTTATAGGTCATCAGGTCGGCATTGGCCGGATCGCTGGCGATGTCGAACATGCGCGCGATGGTTTTTGCGCCCTCGGCAAAGGCCGGGTGCGTTGTCACGTCGTCGACCAATTCTCCATTGTAATACACCTGCCGACCATCGTTTTTGATGCCAGCTAGAAATTCAGCGCCGGTGCGCATTTTTCCAGTGAACCGTCCGTCGTTATTGAAGGAAGTCATGTCAGTTCTCCTTAGAATTTATGAAACTCGCCGAATTCTGCGGCACGGTGCGCCGGTTCCCATTCGTCGATCCGTGCGTCGATCACCGTGCAGACATCGGCATCGCGTGCGCGTTCCAGCGCGGCCTTGAGTTCGGCTGGCGTTTCAGCCCTCAGACCCTGTGCACCATAAGCTTCGGCCATCTTGACGAAATCCGTTTCGCCGTAATGCGATCCGATGTAACGACCGTCATATGTGTTCTTCTGGAAGATGCGCAGCGCGCCGTAGCTGACATCGTTGTAGATCACGACCGTGATGTTCAGCTTCATGCGCACGGCTGTTTCCAAATCCTGCGCGTTCATACCAAAATCGCCGTCACCGATCGGAACCACAACCTGACGATCAGGTCGCGCCATCTTGGCACCCAGACCAGCCGCGAAGGCATAGCAAAGCGTTCCGGATCCTGCCGGCCACAGATACTGGTCGGGCTTTCGTACAGTCAGGAAGTTTGCGAAATGCGTGTGGTATCCCGAGCCAATGGCATAGATGGCGTCTTCGTCAAAAACCTCTTCAATTGCCTTGGTTATGTATTGGGATTTGATCGGGCTCGCGTCCAGATCGGTGTCATAGTAAAGCGCGCGCTCTCGATCCTTGAGAACTGCGATACGTGCCCGCGTGGCACTGTCATCCCTATTGTGTCCAGCTGCTTGGTAGGTGGCCAGAACGTCCCTCAGGAACTCACCAGAACACGCGTGAACACCCAGTTCCACGGCGTATTGCTTGCCAAGTTCCTGCGGGTCGGTTTCAACTTGAATGACCTTAGTTTCCTCAGGGATAAGCTGCCAGTTGATCGTGTTAACGTTTAGGAAGCCGGTGCCAAGACCGAGGATAACGTCAGCTTGTGCGGTAATTTCATTAGCGGTTTGTCGACCGAAGTGTCCCACGAGACCAGCACAGAGCGGGTGATCTTCGGAGAGGGCGCCGCGGCCCGTTTCCGTTGTCACAACCGGAACGCCGGTTGTTTCGGCAAAGGTTACAAGCTCGTCGAACGCTCTGGCCCACATGACACCGCGTCCAGCGATAATAACGGGTGATTTTGCGCTTGCGAGTAGTTCAACTGCGCGATCCACCGCTGGCTGCGAGGGGCGCACCGCGTTCTCGACCATCCCCATATGCGTCGCGCCTTTCAGCGAAAGATCAGCGCTGCTGACATTGACCGGCTGGTTGAACAGATCCTTGGGCAGATCGATGTGAACGGGGCCAGGCATCCCAGATTTGGCGGCCTGCAATGCGCTGCGCAGCAGGCGTCGGCTGTCTTTTGCCTCGACCAGTTGGTCGTTCCATTTCGTGATCTTCGAGAAAACGCCCTCGACATCAAACTCGTGCCAGATGTTCCGACGCAAACGGTAGCGGTCCATGTTGGCGGACAGAATTAGAAGTGGCACCCAGTCCTTGTGGGCGGACCAGGTTCCGAGAACGGAATAGGCAACGCTTGGCCCGACATGGAAAAGGCAACAGGCCACTTCGCCAGTGATCCGACTGTAGGCGTCAGCCATTGAGGTCGCACTCATTTCACCGCGTGCGGTGACATAGGTGATCTCATCCTGACGGGCGTGCAATGCATCCAGCAACGGCAGTACGGTGTCACCGGTAATGCCAAATACGTATTTGATGCCTTCCCGGATCAAACCATCCACGATGGCTTGGGCTGCCGTCATCTCATCAATCTGATTTTTCAATTTGCTCTCCCGGGACACTAGTTTGATGGGTACACACGTATATAACCTATATAATATCGCTATGTCAAATAGGTAATTATTGTGCCAATCAAATCAACAACAGGCTGATTTGGGGGAATGCAATGAGTACTCCGATCACTATCAACATGATCAGGGCAAAAGGAAACGCGCCCTCAAAGACGCTTCGCAATGTGATTCTGGGATCTGCCATGGAGCTCTTGACAACAAAGCAAGTCAGGCCGACCGGGGGCGTTAGCAACCCGACCTCCACAGCGACCACCGTCACAATGCCGAACCAGATCACATCCCCGCCCAATGCCTGCACAAGCGGAAGGGCAAGCGGGACGACAATTAACATTATCGAAACCGAATCCAGAATCATCCCCAGCGCGACCAACAGAGCCACATAAATCAGTGTGAAGGCGATCAGAGTTAGATCGGCATTTTCTATGAAGCTTGTCAGATGCTGGGGTATCCCTGAAAGCGCGATGAAGCGGGAAAACAGATTTGCCGCCAGGATCAGGAAAAGTACGGTTACAGTGACATGTCCGGTTTCCCGAACTACTTTCCAGAATTTCACTACATTCATTTTACGCTGCGCAATTGCGATTACCAGCGCGCCGAGCGCACCAATGGCCCCGGATTCCGTCGGCGTGAAGAACCCAGCGTAAATACCTCCGATCACCAGAATCATCAGCCCGATGATTGGGGCAACCTTGTATAATGAGCTATGCAGATTATCGCTTTCCTCACTGTCGTCATGATCGGGGTCGCCAAGAAAAGCCGGCCAAAACTTAGCAATCACCAACAATCCGACGCAAAAACTGAGCGCCAGCAGAATCCCTGGCAAGATAGCCGCAATGAACAGCTTGCCGACGGACGCCTCTGCCAGAAAACCAAATACGATTAGCAGGATACTGGGCGGAATCAGCATGCCCAAAACCGAACTGCCCGCAACGACGCCCACAGCAAAGCGCGGCGTATATCCGTGACGCATCAATTCTGGGGCGGCAATTTTAGAAAACACGGCGGCCGATGCGATTGATGATCCGGTGATTGCGGCAAAAACTGCATTGGCCCCGATCGTCGCGATCCCAAGACCAGCGGTCAGTCTTTTAGTCAAATGCCGTACGACGTCGAAGGTGTTCTTGCCGATATCGCTTTCGCTGACGATAAGTCCCATCATCACGAAGAGAGGAACAACCGCAAAGTAGTAGCTGGCGAGGTATTCACTGCTCGCCAGAACCAACGCTCGGATTCCCAGCACGGGGGTGCCTTTCATCAGCCATATTCCGATGATCGAAACCAGAATGAGCGTTGTTGAGATCGGGGCTCCGAAAATCACAAAGAAAACCAGAGATCCAATCATCAATATTCCGATGCCGTTGCGCGAAAGTTCGATAGCGCTTGGCGCCACCAGTATCATGACTACTGCCAGGACAATAAAGCATAACGCTAGCCATCCCTTAGGCTGCCCTAGGGCATCAGATGAAAAGGCCGTCAGAGCCGAACGAACGGTAAGCGTCAGACAGGCGACGCAGGATATTGCTGCACCAAGAACGATCACAAACTTGAAAGGCCAAATCTGAAACGTGAAATCACCCGGAACGCCGGAAATTTCGCCGTCCTGATACGCTGTCAGTGCGCCATCTGTGACGCCATCTGCGATGAGATAACAAACAAGTGCAGTCAGCAAAAAATAGATGGCGTCAAGCAGGAACCCTGCAAACGGTTTGTTGAGCTTCAACGGATCAATAATCAGTTCGGCCCGCGCAACGCGACCTTGACCTAGGCTTCGGGGCAACTGCAGAAAGAAAGCGCTTACAATGAAATACCCGATCAGTTCATTTGCCGCGCGAATGGGAAAGTCGAAAAGACTGCGGGCGAACACGTCAGCACAAATGAGTATCATCAGCGCCAAAATAGTTAGCATCCCAAGGGTGCTAAAACCCAATGTGATACTATCATAAACGCGTTGCAACGCGGCAGGGAGCCTTCGAGGCTGCAGGGTATTTGTCAAAGCTTCGGTCATGAAACTGTTTCCGCTGGCGACTGGAAAAAAATGGGCGCAGGGATGCGCCCATAGTTTAGGGAGTAGCCAAATCTTGAGCTAACTCCCTTCGGGGAGATATGGTTAGCGCAAGGCTTCACGTTCACTCAGGCCGTGGACATAGGCATCCATGAGCGCCTGACCCGGCAGCCCTTCTGCTTCGACCCGAGCAACCCATTCGCCCGAAACATCAGGTAACGCATTAATCCATTTCTGACGTTCTTCCTCGGGGAGGGTTGAAATCGTTGCCCCATTTGCTTCCATGACTTCCATGGCTTTGGCTTCAGCCGCGAGGAACCGCTCAACCACCGCGCTGGAGTAATCCCGACCCAGACCGCGGAACACTTCCTGCGATTCAGCGTCCAGTCCAGACCATGTATCTAGGTTCATCGCCAAGCCACCTGACGCGGGAATACCCAGGTCAACGATGGTGACATACGGGGCCACCTCATACAGTTTGAAGGCCATCATCAGACTGGGCGTGATGACCGCGCCATCGGCCACACCGGTCTGAATGTTGTTGTAGTAGGCCGGAACACCACCATTGACTGCCACTGCGCCAGTTCCAGTCAGCCAAGTTGATGCGGCCCCGCCGGTCATGAGTTTCATTCCCTCAAGATCAGAGAATGAGTTCACTGGTTGAGTAGTGATAATCTGATAGCTGTCAGCGACGCTCTGACCGAGATATACAGTGTTCTGGGACGTCCAGGCACCGTTCATTTCAGGAAATTGTTCATGCAATTCATGCATGACTTCTGAAACGGCCTTCACGTCTGTGGTCAAGAAAGGTGTGTAATAGGCAATATTCTGAAGCGGCATCTTCGCCGGTTCAAACAGGGTTCCAACCCAACCTATATCCGCCAACCCTGTTTCGACCCCTTCCAAAGTATTCTTAAAATTGTAAAGCGCACCAGCATAAGCCTCAGTCCACTCGACCTTATGCCCCAAGGATTGCAGTTGCTCCACCGAACGCGGGACGACAACCTCTTTTATCGCACCGACTTCTGGTGATACCGGTGGATGGCTGGCACCTGCAGTCAGGTACAGTTGGTCGGCATTGCCCGCAACAGTTGTCAAAGATAGACAGCCAGCTGCCAATAGAATTATTCCATTCAAGTTCATGATATCCTCCCGTAAAAAAACGGCCAGTTTCTGTTCGCCTGCTGTCCGATCTGAGGACAACTCTTCCTAGGCCATCCCGGAAAAGTCTGCTGGACATGTGTTCCGGGCCACCTGAACATTTCGGATGGTTGGCGGAGTGTTTCGGCTTCGGCCCACAAATCTGGGAACACCTGCTGTCAAAACCCCTCCGATAGCTACAATGTCGCCATGCTTCATTGCGTCGAGCGCCGTATTTTGCGTGCCGCCCAGTGGCGCATCCAGCAGAACGATATCGGCTTCGCGGCCCGGTGCGATATACCCGCTGTTTAGGCCATAGACATCAGCCACATGGCCGGTAGCCGCCGCGATCAGATCCTCGGGTGGAATCTCCGACAGTGACGCGATGTTGACCATCGTGTACATCATTCCAAGCGGCATGATCCCGGACCCGGTCGGCGTGTCGGTCGCAATCAGAAAGCGATCCCATACATTCCGCGTCTTGGCGACATTGGCGCACAGCAAAGTTGTCCGCAGATTTCCGGCCGTGCAGACCTGCATTGCGATATCGCTTTCCGCTGCGATCCTGTCGAAGTCCCGGTCTGGCATGGCAACCGGGCCGCCGTTGATGTGAAAAGACACATGCGGGTTCATTTCTAGTATGTGATCGCCAGTTATGGCCGAGGAACCGGGGATCGACGCGCCGCCCGTATGTGCTGTGGTAATCATTCCCGCTTCTCGCGAAGCACGAACCAGCGGCGCGTAGTCAAATGGGGTTTCAAAGGCCCCAAATCCGGCCTTTGCCAGCCAGACACCTTTTTCGGCGATCTCTTTCAGATCTTCCGGCGTCACGCCCGGCTCCAGGATGACAGAACCTGCGTGAACCCGCATGCCGCCCGGACGATATTCGGCAAAACAGCGTTGCGCAGCAACGGCCAGCGCCTTGACCCCTTCGGGATCCTTGGGGCGGCCGGGTGTATGAACTTCGGAGGCACTGATCGAGGTAGTGGTCCCGCCGTGAAGATAGCTTTCCAGATACCCAACGGTTCGTTGACGCGGCGTGTAGTCGCCAAACGTTATGTGGACATGGCTGTCGATAAAACCGGGTACGGCGGTCGCACCTGCGGCATCGATCACAACGTCGCAGGCTGAAGTATCTTCATCGCTAAGTGTTCCGACCTTCTTAATCAGCCCGTCCGACATCAAAATCGAATCTGCATCAACGAATGGGTCGCGCGAAGAGCCGGAGACAATTGTGCCCAAGTTCACGATGGCAGACTTCATTGCTGTCACTCCTGCTTGTCGTGGGTGGACTCGAAACTGCGCATATGGCGAAACGTTCGGTATGTCCCCTTGAACCAGGTTCTGTCCGCCAGCAGGGCACGCCAATCAGATGCACGGGCCTTTGCACGTGCATCGCTGTCCAGCGCGGACAAGTCGCGCAGGTGATGCAGGGCCAAATGGGTAAAGTTCTCGGGATGGCCGTCAAAAACATCGAAACGACGCACCATCAGCCAATCTTCGCATTCCATCAGGGTTGGTACGTGATCTTTTTCGTACCAGTTGTTGAAATCGCCATATTCGTCTGCGGGAACCCGAAACAGAACACTGTAAAGGAAAGGTGAGTCCAGTGCCTCTTCGTAGCTGAGCCCCGGCTGGCATTTCACGGAATAAGTGTTGCCGGTGTATCGGGTGAATCCCTTTACCTCACTGAGCATTCGCTTGGTCAGTTCTGATGGCTTACCTTTGACCTCGGCATAGGCTGGTCCTTGCAACACATCCGGACCATCCATTTCATAAACCGCTAGATACCCGCCATTGTCGCTTGCCGCATAACGACGCGCGCCCTGAAACCCTTTGACCGCCATCCGAACGGGAATGTGCTCGTCATTGTACCAGTCATGGAATTCCTGTTCCCACGACGCATCTGGGGTCATTTCGGAGAAAAGTATTGTGGATCGCTTCACAGTTGCACCCCGTTATTTAGTAATGTAAGATAGCTATTTATATTAGTTATAAATGCTTGTCAACGCCACGTTGCACATCGGCGTTCTGGCGGGGTCGGGAGTAAGAAATGAATCAATACGATTACAAAAAGGCAGGCTTTATCGGCTTGGGAAGCCTGGGGTTGGTGCTGGCTCAGAACTTGATTGCGCGCGGAGTGGCAGTACACGGGTATCGGCGGTCTGATATGGCGCAGTTTCGTGAGGCTGGAGGTTTTGCCGCCGAAGGTGCAGCTGATGTTGCGCTCAAAGCGCGGGTGGTTTTCACCTGCTTGCCGACGCTTGCCTCTCTGCAGGAAACTGTCGAAGAATTCCTGACCCTGAACTCTCCCGCACCAATTGTCATTGAGCTGGGTGTTTTCCCCGTTACCGAAAAATTGAAGTTGAGAGACAATCTGCGTGAACGAGGAGGCGACTTGCTGGATTGCCCGGTCTCAGGAACGCCAGGCATGGCGAAAGACCGGAAAGGGCTTATTCTTACCAGCGGTGACGAATCTTGTTTTCAGACGGTTCAGCCGCTTTTGAAGAACTGTCTCGATCAGGTAATCTATTGCGGTGAATTCGGAAATAGCTCGAAGTTGAAATATATCGCCAACATGCTTGTGGGCGCGCATATCTTCGCCGCACAGGAAGCGATCCGCTTTTCGGAAGCCCTGGGCCTGGATTCAGGCCTTGTAGTCGAAATTCTGAAAGACAGTGGCGCAGGCTCTAATCAGCTGAAGATGCGCGGGCCAATGATGGCATCACGAGAGTTCCCGGAGCCACTCGGTAGTTCATCTCTGGTTGTAAAGGATTTGCAGGTTATTCAGGACGCTGCTCGCGAAATCGGGTTTGAGACCGATCTGATCGACACCGTTCTGCCGCGGTTCGAAAAGGCGGTAAGCGCCGGACTTGGGGAAAGGGATGTGGCCGAAAGCATTACGGTTGCTTCAAAAAAGTTTCCTTGACATAATTCTTAGCTATGTTGTATAGCTATTTTAAATAGTTTGCTAATATCAGGTAAAGCAATGAAGCCCGAAATCCGGAAAATCGTCACCCAAACAGAAACAACGTTGATCGAAGGAGGGAAGTCAGCAGCAAAACCTCTCGATCTTTATGCTGCGGGCGTGGTTATCCAAAATCCATGGGCCGGGCAGGGCTATGTTGAAGACCTGCAACCTGCGATCCAAGCTATCGCCCCAGATTTGGGCGTCTTGTTGACCGAACAAATCCTTAAGCTCGCGGGATCGCCGGACAATATCGAAGCCTATGGCAAGGCCGTTGTCGTGGGTCTCAATGGCGAGATCGAACATGGGTGCGGTCTTATCCACACACTGCGTTTTGGGAACAACTACCGCAAGGCGGTCGGAGCCAAGAGTTTTCTCGCGTCGACAAATGTCCGCGGCCCAGCAGGGATGCAGATCCTCATGCCGCTGGCACACAAACACGACGAGGGCCAGCGGTCACATTTCCTGACGATGCAGTTCACGGTCGCTGACGCGCCTGGACCGGATGAGATTCTGATTGTGTTGGGGGCCGCGAATGGTGGACGCCCGCATCACCGCATCGGTGACCGGTATCAGGATCTGGCCATCTTGGGTGACACAGACATTACAGAGTAATGCAATAGCAACGGGGAACAAGGTGATGACGACTAACGCCATCGAGCTTCGAAATGCATTCGGAACATTCATGACCGGCGTCACAGTCGTGACGACAAAGGAAGAAGATGGCACGCCACGCGGCTTTACAGCCAATTCATTTTCTTCGGTTTCTCTTGACCCCCCGCTATTGCTAATCTGTATCGCAAACACGGCTTTTAGTGCTGACGTCTTTCGCAATGCATCGGGCTTTGCCGTCAACATTCTTGCCGAAGGCCAGATCGAAACGTCAAACCTTTTTGCCTCGAAGAGCCCGGAGAAATTCGAGAAGGCATCTTGGACTCAGGGTCCTGCCGGGAATCCCGTGATCGACGACGTGCTAAGCTGGTTCGATTGCACAGTTCATGATGTCTTTGACGCCGGTGACCATTTCATACTCGTCGGCAAGGTTGAAGGGTTTGCGACAAACGATGGCGGTCCGTTGGGTTATGCGCGTGGCGGCTACGTTACGATGGACCTTGAACGCAAAGTCGCGCAACGCCCGAACGACAACAGGATTGCAGTCAGTACAATCGTAGAGTGCGACGGAAAGGTTTTCCTCACTCCCGGCAAGGAAGCTGGAACACTAAAACTTCCCCGGCGCGTTCTTGAGAAAGGAGAGGCAACGCTTCCCGCTCTAGAAGGAATTCTGCACGCTCATGGCCTGAACGCGAATGTCGGTTTCCTATACTCGGTTTTTGACGATGAATCCGGCAAACCGCAGGAGGTCGTCTACCGTACAACAACAAACGACGCTGTCTGTTCAAACGGCCAGTTTTTCGACCTGGAAAGCCTCGACATGTCAGTTCTGGAGACTGACACTCTCAAACGGATTCTGGACCGCTTTCGTGTCGAACACCAAAACCAGATTTTCGGTCTTTATGTTGGCCCCGCTGCTGGTGGAAATGTCCATCCCGTGTCCGGGTAAGACGACAGCAGAAAATCGATACTCCAAAAATCGGAGACTCCATGACTCAGGTAAGACCACTGCTCCTCGGCTATCTCGCCAGTTCGCACTCGGACAATCTGCTCGGCCCCAACCCAATTGCCGTTAAAAATCCCGCCAATGGAAAAACCGTGGGACATGTACCGGATCTCGACGTTGGCCGCACACAGACGGTTCTTGAGAGCGCGAAACAAGCGCAAGGTGAATGGGCCGCCAAAACCGGTAAGGAACGAGCGCAGATTCTGCGCAGGTGGTTCGAACTGGTCATGGAGCATCAGAGCGAACTCGCTGAAATCCTGACTCTTGAGATGGGCAAACCCCTGTCCGAAGCGAAAGCCGAAATTGCGTATGGCGCATCCTTCATCGAATGGTTTGGGGAAGAAGCTAAAAGAATCTATGGTGACGTAATTCCAGGACACATGCCGGACAAGCGGCTGGTTGTGCTGAAACAGCCTGTTGGCCTGGTAGTTGCAATTACGCCGTGGAACTTTCCGAATGCGATGATAACCCGCAAGGTTGCGCCAGCGCTTGCCGCAGGATGCTCCGTGGTTGTGAAACCAGCCACGCTTACACCATTGTCTGCCATGGCATTGCAAGAATTGGCCTATAAAGCAGGGGTTCCTAGAGACGCTTATCAGACCATTACCGGTCGCGATACCCGTGGGTTGTCAAAGCTCTTCTGCGAAAGCCCGATTGTTTCAAAAATCTCGTTCACAGGATCTACCGAAGTCGGTCGCATTCTGATGAGCCAAAGCGCGTCGACGATCAAAAAACTCAGCCTCGAACTGGGTGGCAACGCCCCGTTCATTGTTTTTGATGACGCTGATATTGATGCAGCAGTTGACGGTGCCATCGCATCAAAGTTCCGCAATGCTGGGCAGACCTGCGTATGTGCAAATCGGATTTACGCTCAATCGGGTATTTACAATGAATTCGTCAATAAGCTGGCGGAAAAAGTTGGGAAACTCAGAGTGGGCGATGGCCTGTCTTCGGAAACCCACATTGGGCCGTTGATTGACAACAATGCGGTGGTCAAAGTCCAGCAACACATCGATGACGCCGTCGCAAAAGGCGGGAAGATAGTGTTAGGAGGGGGGACCACAGAATTGGGTGAAAACTACATCTCTCCCACTGTCATCTCCGAGATAACAAAAGACATGGCCGTGGCGAATGAAGAGACATTCGGTCCTTTGGCGCCCATATTCCGCTTTGAAACAGAAGAAGACGTGATTCAACAGGCGAATGACACAGAGGTAGGACTAGCTTCATATTTTTACGCCAATGATTTGTCCCGGGTTTGGCGCGTTGCTGAGCAGATTGAAGCCGGAATTGTCGGTATCAACACAGGTTTGATTTCTACCGAAGTCGCACCGTTTGGTGGGATCAAGCAATCTGGGCAAGGCCGGGAAGGCTCCAAATATGGGATCGAGGACTATCTCGAACTAAAATACATGTGCATGTCGGTTTGATTTTCCAGGTCCACCCACACGCTCAGAGTGCACTTTGTGTACGTTCGTCCAACTAACAAGTTAGCCGATGGCTCGTACCCCCAAAAACCTGTCCATCGGCGCGCCAGTACTTCGCCCAGATTAACAACGAAGTACTGGCGCAGAATCTAAAATACATAATTCGGTTATATGACCTAAGTGTATGTAGTTAGCGTTAATGTTGAGGAACTGTATCGCAGTTATAGCTTCTGAATGGCTTGGGTGCCCCTAAACTTGAGGCGGAAGGGCCAAAAGCGACCTACGCAAACCGTAATGATACGGGCGTAGCTAAACGTTATCTATCATCACGCTTTCCCTAGTGTTGGGACCGTGAGTTAGCCTTAAAGCCTAGCGTTGCTGATCAAGTAAGATGGCCCAAGGGGAATGAACGAAATGGCATTGTTTTCCTTTTGCCGGACAGGTCCGATACCAACTGACCAGTCGAGCCAATCATCGAAATATGAAAAAGACTTTCAGAAGAAGTTACTTACCGTATTTTCATTAAACTAATGTAAAACGCAACGAACAAGCTCTGGATTGTAAAATCGAGCGTGTGCAGAAAGGTATCCGCGAACAAGTATCCGCGAATACCGAGTTTTTCGGATTAGTCGAAAAGTTTGTTTGCTACTTCTGCGATACGCCGACCTTGATAGCGTGCTCCGTCAAGATCGACAGAACTGGGCATGCGGCTTCCATCTCCGTCGGTGATCGTCGTTGCACCGTAGGGTGCACCACCTTTCACCTCATCAACTCCCATTTGCGCCTGAAATCCGTAGTCAAGGCCCACAATGGTCATTCCGAAATGCATCAAGTTGTGAATGAGCGACATCAGCGTGAGTTCCTGACCGCCATGCTGCGTCGCTGTGGCGACGAAAGCGCCCCCGACTTTACCATTAAATGCACCCTTCATCCAAAGCCCGCCGGTCTGGTCAAGAAACGCAGCCATTTGCGATGGAAGGCGACCGTATCGCGTACCTGCTCCGAGGATGATTGCATCGTAATTCGGCAAATCATTTACTTCAGCGACAGGCGCCTGCTGGTCTAGTTTGAAGCCGGAAGATTGAGCAACTTCCTCAGGTACCGTCTCGGGCACGCGTTTGATGTCTACATCAGCGCCGGCACTCCTGGCTCCTTCAGCAATGGCTTCTGCCATCTGCTCAACATGCCCATACATTGAATGATACAGAACAAGGACCTTACTCATGTCCAACTCCTTTGAATTTTTTGAAAGTCGTTTGCCTTAGCGATTTTATTTGGCAACACATTATAGTTATGCTACATACCTTTTAAAAATGTCAATATTCACAAACCCTGAACATGAATTGCGGACATTGATGTCGATGCGGGCCTATCTTTGTTGGTAAAGGTGCCCATGGAGACAGCACTGCCCTTTTTTCGTCTTGGGCTGAAATTGGAATGACGGCGTTGCGTCTAGCTTGAGAGTGGTGGTTTTCAGGGATGAAGATCTTGGGTGGTTTGAAGGAAGCGAGGATTCCGTTCGAGTTGGGAAAGAAAGGTCGCAACATGAAAATCGGCACTCCAAAAGAAATACTGGACGGTGAGGATCGAGTCGCGATGACACCCCAGTCGGCCCTTCGGTTGCAGAGAATGGGCTATCGGTGCTTGATAGAAAAAAGTGCAGGTGTAGCAGCGGGGTTTAATGATGCAGATTATGAAGCCGTAGGCGTCGAAGTAATCGAAACAGCAATTCTACTGTGGAGGTCATCGGATTTAATTGCCAAGGTACGTCAACCCGACGAGACTGAGCTCACATACCTGACCAACGGGCAATCATTCATTTCCTTCTTCAAATCCTTCGGTCACGATGATGCAATTGAACTGGTCAAACCAATGGACGCGCGTGTGATCGCCATGGAAATGGTGCCGCGGATAATAGGTTGCGATCCTACTCTACGCTTCGTTTGATACGACTTTCCCGAGGTTCTGTCGCAAAATCCCTCTGGCATTTGAATACCGCTCGAAACGTTCCGACCTAAGTTGGCAAACTGTGCATAGCCAGTTCACGCCCGGTCTCTCTCTGTTTCAACTGTTTTCCAGCTGGCAGGAAAACGAATTTACCGATTCCACCAATGCTGCGATCAAAAAGATTTGCGACACAACCAGGATAATACCGAAAGCCGTCAAGGTAATTCGCTTCCCTTACCTCCGACGCTATTCCTAAGATCATTGATGGAACCGATACTTTCCTAGTAATTCTAAGAAGCCTTTAGTAACTTCAGTTGGTGGCGGTTATTCCCGCCACCACAATTTTCTACTTACAAATCATACCTTCCAGGGCACCAATCTGCGCGTAGAGGTCGAAGTTGTCCCACATGACATACTCCTCTGCGATCTGACCGGCTTCCCAACGCACGAGCGTCACAACGTTGTGTTCAAACGGCTTGCCGCTGGGTTCCAGGACACGCCCATCGGGCAAGTGCATAGGGCTGTCCCAAGTTCCCTTTGTCACACTTAGGCCAGCAGTCCATTCGCCGGAGCCAAATTTAATGGGATGTTCAGGAATGGTGATGTCAGAGAAAGTCGTGAACAGCCAGTCAATCTGAGCTTCGTGGGCTGGAAACATGCCCTCAGTCAGCGAGCCATCCGGAAAGATAACTTTGACATCATGGGCATGGATTTCACCGATCGTTTCCATGTCATGCGCTGTAAATGCTTCCAGGTCCATTTTGTCATAAAGGGCGACATTCGCGGCTTCGAGTTCTTTTTCAGCCTCGTATTCGGCCAGCTGAGCTTCCAACTCGGCGATGCGCGCTTTCAGCGCCGCCTCTTCTGCGAACGCAGGCACGGCGAACAAGGCTGTTGCTGCGAGGGTGGTCATCAATGTGGTCGGTTTCATCAGTATTCCTTTCGGTACCTGTTTCACTGAAACAAGAATAAGACCGTCCAAAAATTGAAAGAATGATAGAAAAATGAAATATATTATTCCGCCAATCGGAATTATAACAAGCCTTACAGGCTTTGGGCAATCGCTTCGGCCAAGGCACGCGCAGACTGAGAAACATAGGGTTTGGGAGGGAAGATAGCATAAATCGGCAAATCAGGTGTTTTCTCATCCGCCAGGACTTGAACCAACGCCCCGCTATCGAGGCTCTTTTGCACAACAAACTTAGGGAGCAAAGACAAACCTTGGGAGGCTATCGTCAGGTCACGCACAATCTCGCCGTCTGAAACCGATGCCGGCCCCTCCAGCCGGGATTTGTTGCCACCAATTGGCCAAGCCGAACCGAATTGCGGGATCGTGTCGGTAAGACAAGGAAAATTCTTCAGGTCCGCAATGCTCTGCGGTGTCCCCCGCCGAGCCAGAAACTCGGGTGAGGCTGTCAAAACCAGCCTTGATTGACCAAGTTTTCTTGCGACCAAAGTACTGTCCTGCAGATCACCCACCCGGATCGCTAGGTCAAAGTGTTCAGATAGCACATTGACCAGCATGTCGGTCGTGTCGAGATGTACTTTCAGGCGCGGATAGGCGGCTAGAAATGCAGGCAATAGTGGCGCGATGACGCTACGCACTAAAACTCGCGCACCCGTAACACGGAGGGTTCCGGATAAGGATTCTGTACTGGATTCTGCAAAAGTTTTCAGCGACTGAGTATTGTCCAAAATGTCGATGCATCGTGGAAGAAACGCTTCACCCATTTCCGTCAAGGAGACGTGCCGGGTCGTTCGCACCAACAACGGTGCGCCTGCCCAGGCTTCGAAGTCACCGATCAGTCGGGTGATACTTGGGGCCGAAATTTTCATCTTCTTTGCTGCTTTCGCCAGGCCGCCTTCTTTGGCAACCTCCACAAAAGCGCGCATCGAGTTTTGCAGATTCATTATTCTACTTTCCAAAACTAAGCCTTCTATTTTAACCGTGTTCTGCCAAAATGCGAAACGAAATATCAAAGGTCCAACTTCAATGCTGTGGAGAGGATCAGACGGTGCTGACTATTCCAAACCGAACGGGGCCCAAGCCCAAAACCGGAGCGCAACCGCCTCATTTACAGTTTTCAGATCAGAGCCCCGGCGACATCTATGATGCTCTAAACAAATGGGCGTTCGAGACGTTCGATCTCGTTCGGGAAGAACGTTCGCGGATATCTCTTCCGTCGTCACGCGCCCTGTGGCTGGATGAATCCGTGCCAGCGTCTCAAAACGCCTTCATGTTTCCCCGTGGCGGTCGCGAGTTTGCGCACACGCATGCGGACGGTTCGCTCCACCTCGTTCTTTCCGAAGCAGACGAAAAGACTGTGCTCGAGGCTGGATGGGGCGAACTGCACCCTCTGCATGACCGCGGAATCAAGGAGATCATGGTTTACGCACCCCGCAATGCGGCGGACCTAGAAGTCGTGAAGATGATTATTCAGGCCTCTTATGAGCATGCGGTTGCATCAGGGGTAAACCGGCACAGCCGCAGCCATCATCACTGAGAATTGGAGAGGAAGATGAAGCAAGTACTTTTTTGTAGGCGGCGCTTGTAAGGCATCTATCAACAAAATGCTAGCCGCTGAAAGTGCCAAGTCCATCGATACGGCAGGTGGAAGAGCGACATTCATTGATCTCGCCGACTACCCTGCGGCCGTCTACAACGGAGACAATGAAGAAGCCGTTGACCTGCTGGAAACGATGCGCGCACTCAAAGCTGCATTCAACGCGCATGACGCTTTGCTTATCGCGATCCCGGAATACAACAGATCCATTCCGCTCTCTTGGTGAATGCCTTTCTTTGGATGTCCCGCCCGAAAGGTGAGGATGCCGCGAGCGCCGCATTCAGGGGAAAGCCGGTGGGGATCATGCAGCTTCTCCAGGCGGGCTCGGAAGTATACGCGTGATCCCAAGGCCAAGGGACTACATGGCTGTTGACTCAAGGGGCGTTGCGACGGGTTCCGCTATCTCAGTTTCATTATCTCTTCTCCAAATGCTTCAGTTGGAGTTCGCCACCCAAGGCACCTTCTTGGGGTTCCGTTCTGGCGGTCGCAAATCGCCTTCATACTGCGATATGAGAGCGCCGCCACGGGCGTGTCCCGTGGCGGGTATCTCCGAGCGCGTTTGTTCAGGTTTTCGACCGATCCTTTCTGCCACGCTTTGCCCGGTAGGCGCCTGCGCAACAGACTGCCGAGAGGGGCGCTTGCGGATCACAGAACCAAGACGTCGTGCCGATCTCTGTTTCCAATCTGCGCCAACTGGAAAACTCGATGCCACGGGCGAAAGTGATTGAACCGCGCGTTGGCCGGGGCAGGGGTTCCAGAATACTCATCAAACGGTTCATTCGGTGCGTAGAACTGCGGTCATTGTTGCGGAGCAGAAAAGCGTTTAGGGTCTTGCGTTCAACCAGCGAGGCCACGTTGGCCTTGCCGTGCTCCCTGCGAAAGACCATCAGATCGCCGTCCCATTCACCGAATGTGGCGCGATCTTTCACGCAGTCAGGCTGTTCATGAATTGAGCGATCCGGCGGGAAAACAAGGCCTCTGGGCCGTCTGGCATAACGTGGTTTTTTCTGCTTCCGCCGATCCGGCAGATACCTGGCCAACGCCTCGGATAGACCTTCGCTGCTGTAGACATAAGCATAGATTGTCTAGTGGCTCACCGTCACAGATTGGCCTTCGAAGCGTAGGCGCTCGGCAATCTGTTCCGGGGACCAGCCTTCATTGAGCCGGGAAATCACGGCATCTCTCAATTCGGGCAACTGGACCAGTTTGCGACGGCGGGCACGACGGAGAACTGCGCAGCGGTGAGCATTCACACCATAGTATCCGTTCAAGTGCGGCAGTTCTTCATCAGAAAACTTGTTGCGTTTGATCTCGCGATACACACTTGAGCGATGCCGTCCGATCTCCGTAGCTATCTTGCTGACAGGTAACTTCGCATTCAACATATCTTCGATTGCGCGCCGTTCGCGCAGATCCAGTTCTGTGCGGGTCAATTTCCGTTCTCCTTGCTTATCAGCAAGATAGGGCATTTGTCGCGAGCCAGTTTAGAATGTACCCCGCCACAAACTGTGACACAGATAAGCTAAATTATGTACAATTGACCAAAAAGCGTTTGAAAGCAGCGTATAGGGGTGGCAAGTCAGAAGTTCGTGATTTTTTCGCTGGCAGTCATTAACTTGAAATATCTCCATCTTCGCCACTCCCCCCTCGTGTGCCGTCGCGACCCAGACTGGTAACAATAGGATTACTCTGATCGCTAGGTTCAGCGTAGATATAGGCGCGGCCCCAAGGGTCGATCAGGCCATCTTCACTGTCCAGATAGGGCCCCGACCAGGTTGGGTCACCGGGAGGAGCGTTTACGAGAACGGTCAGGCTTTCAGAGTTTGTCGGATAGCGACCCGTATCAATGTAGAAGAGCTGCAATGCGTTGCCGATCTGTTGGACTTGCAGCTTGGCCGTCTCAGACTTGGCACGGCCCAAATACCCGATCAGCCTAGGGCCAGCTACCGCAGCGATCATGGCGATAATGGACAGTACAATGAGCACTTCCAGAATAGTGACGCCACTGCGTGCATTCCACTCATGAGCCCTGCGTTTCACGTATTGCCTCCAAGCAACCAAACACCCCATGCAGAGAGACAAAGAAACGGTCCGAATGCAACCTTTGATTGACCAATTTCCGTAAGTGATGTCGAACGCACAACAGCCAGAAGGCTTAGCGCCCCAAGCCCGGAAAGAGCTGCGGTCAGAACTACGTAGATCGTTCCATAGGCCCCGCACCAGAGGCCGATACCTGCCATGAGTTTAACATCACCAAAGCCCAGCCCGTGAACGCCACGTGTTTTTAGGTAAAGCTCGGCAACAGTCCAGAACAGCAGCGGCCAAAGAATTCCCCCAAATATTCGGTCTATTAGCATGAATTCTGAACTGCCATACAGAGCCAGCGCACCAGACAGTACCAATGACAGGGCTGCCAGATCAGAGATTTCAAACGTCAGGAAATCCCAAACGCTGATCCAGATCAGCAAAACGGCCAGTGGAATTGCAAGCCAGTTCGAGGGCATTGATATGGCGGCAAGCAAGCCGTAAACCAGAAGATGAATGAGGACGAGCCTGAACGTTTGCATATCCAAAGCTGATAGGGAGTCACGTTGATGGTTGCAAGCAGGCACCGAAAGCAAGGTTTTGCCCTCATCGTCGTGTTGTCGACACTCAGCATTGTGGCACTGCTTTTTGCAATCACAAGCAGCCGTTTCCTGACCAAGTTGACAACCAGCGAAGCTGAATTGGAGCTAGGATCGCGACAACAGGAAAACAGGGTCATGGCAGAGCTGGCGCTTGACGTGTTCAGCGAAGGAGTGGGTCAGGTTGACCCGCGCGAGCCATTGGTGTTTCAACAGGGCGGCCGTGAACTCGCGCTCGTGATGCAAGACGTTGGTGGCTTGGTTGATCTCAACACTGCCGCGCCTGATTTGTTGGATGCCTTGTGTGCTTCCCTCAGTATTCCTAGCGACGCGGTTGAGCGGTTTCGGAAGTGGAGACGCACGCCCTACAGGCTGCACAGTGTTGCCGATTTTGCCCGGGTCGCGGAGATCCCGTATGAAGACGGTCTTCGCCTCAAGGAATACGCAACGGTTCATTCCGGTCGTTTTGGAGTCGCGCCTGACTTGGCGCCTGGAGATTTGGTCGAGCGGCTGGTTGGGTCTGTATCACTTGGCGGTGTGCAGGGTTCTGAGTTTCCCGTTTCATGGCAGACACCAGCGTCGGGTACGACGTTTCGGGTTGATCTCTGGGAGGGTGGGCGTTTTGAGCGTTCGATCGGGGTCGTTCATTTGGGCGGTTCGGGCGCAGAGGTCCGCATCCTTGAGCTGTATTGAGTGTGCTTAATGAGTGATATCGGTTGTACTTCTGAGGTTAGAAAAAACTTGTTGCAAAATCTCCTTTAGGTAGTACGGTTCCAAAAAAATCGTTGTTTTAACGAGGGATACGGAATGGGCTTTTTGCACCGCGCGTTTTGCGCGACCACTTTCCTTTGCGCCGGAATTGCTTTTTCAGCTTTTGATGCCTCTGCAGATACCGCCCTTCCGATAAAAGCCGTTGCCGGTGAGACGATCACACTCGATCCCGTGGACGGGGTCGTGCTTCCGGCCGGGCCTGCGCTACAGCCTTTCTGGACTTGGATCGACCGCCCAGCTGCCAGTGTTGCCGATTTCAGCGACGCGACTGTGTTGCGACCTCAGGTCCTGCTCGACATTCCGGGCACCTACCGGGCACGGGTTTCCTTCACCGATGCCTCGGGTGCGATTGTTGCCACGTCTGACGTTGTGTTTGGCTCGGACAATCTTCCACCCGTGGCGCGCGCGCGGGTGCGTGGGGCGCCGGACGGATCCAGCCCAGTGACGCTGGACGGCTCGGCCAGTTTCGATCTGGAGGGCGGTGCGCTCAGCTATAGCTGGGGAATCGAGTCTGCGCCTGCGGGCAGTGCTGCGCAGGTGACGGGTGACGGACCTCTTTCGGCCATTTCGCTGGATCTTGAAGGCACGTATCGGGTTGCCCTGACGGTGCAGGACCCGGCGGGGGCTGTGTCCGCACCGGAGTATCTCGACCTCAGCTTTCTGCCGAACAGCGGCACCACCGATGTCTATCGCCTCAGCTACGAGGTGACCCAGACGGCTGCGGCAGGTGTTGCTGATACGTTTGCTTTGGGAGAGCGGCTGGCTGCGCCCGGAACCCATGACCTAATCACGGGTTTTGTGCTGGATGACGGCACCGGTGCCGTTGCTGACACGCTGACCGTAACTCTGAATGGCGTCACGTATAGCGCGAGCAGCCCGACCGAGTTCCTTGCGCTTGTCGATGTGCTGGAGCTTGATACGGATACGACCACCAATGCACGGGTCTCGCCGGATCCGGCCCAATCGGATCTGACTTTCATCTTCGGCACTGCAGGAGGATCGGTGACGCTGACCGGCCTCGTGGGTGACGCGCTAACCCGCGCCGATCTAGAAGCGCGCGGAGTGGATTATTACGAAGGGGTAGGGGGCCGCATCGTGGCGCCTGTCCCATCTGCCCGCTTCGATCAACTTCATGCCGAGACTGGCGTCCCGCTGGCCATCGAGCCTTACGCGTCGACCGATATCGATGGCGATGTTCTGGTGGCAGACGCCGGGATACTGGTCGCGCCGGCACCTTCGTCGCCGCAGATCAGCACGGATATCGACGGGTTGTCGCTGGTGACGGTGGATCAACCCGGTGATTACCTGGTGGCTCTGGATGTTGCTGACGGCAGCTTTTCCGCGCAGGACCATATTCTGGTTGTTGCCGGTGCGAACAAGAACCTGCGCCCGGTCGCGCGTATTGCGCCGGTGACGTCGACGCAGGTCGGGACGGCCCTGACACTTGACGGCTCGCAAAGCTACGATTTGGAAGGGGATTTCATCCAGCACAGCTGGGCGCTGATCTCGGCACCGTCGGGCAGCACTGCGGGCATCAGTAGTGAGCAGACTGGCACGGCAGTGCTGACCCCTGACCTGCCCGGTGCCTATGTCGTGCAACTGAGCGTTGAAGACGATGAAGTCGCAGGCGTTCCGACGACGGCTCTGGTCATGGTGACCCCGCCGCTGCCTGCAGCCAACGCAGGCCGGGATCGGCTGGCGGGTGACAGTGGTCAGCTGACACTGGACGGCACCCTGTCGTCCGGCAATGGTCTGACCTATGCCTGGTCCTCTCTGGGGCTAATGGGGGATGGCTCAAGCGTTGAGATTACCGATGCCTCTCTGGCCTTGCCTGAGATCGGGCTGAGCATCCGGCAAGGCCGGTTCCGGGACGTGATCCGTCAGAACGAAGTCTACCATCTCAAACGCTCAGACACGGGCGACACCTGCCAGTTCGATATTCGCCAACCTGCGGATCTCTCTGGTGCCAGCGCATCGGAGCCGGTTCAGTTCACCCTGCACTCCCGTGGCCGGCAGGCCGGTATGCAAGGCGATATCCTGGTCTGGGAGGTCGAGAACAAACAGACCTATACGCGCGATGTCACCTTGCAGGACAGCAATGGTACGGCGCACGGCACCTGGACCGTTCCCGGTCGTACCTCGCTGCACGTGACCACGGATAACATCGGCAATGCCCGTATGTACGCCTATGTCGATGGGGTTGCGCGCGATGATGACCGGGTGAAGAAGAACCCGTTCAACCGCAACAACCCAGTCTGTACCGGTCCCGGGTCGGGCGTCGTTCAGCTGATCGTGTCGGATTCTGCGGGCGCGTCCTTGGCGGATACGATTTTTGTCGGCAACACGAACCTGCGTCCGGTTTTGGCGGCGGGGTCGCAGATTTCTCTGGTCTCGGGCCAGACCGTGGATCTGAATGCCTCGGACTATAGCCATGACGGGAATGGGGACAGCCTGACTTATGGCTGGTCGCTGATTGCCCGCCCGTCGAACAGCACTGCGGATCTTGGCGCGCCGATTGTGCCGGGTGACGCTCTGAGCTTTGCGCCGGACCGGGTGGGTGTCTATCTGCTTCAGATCACCGCGACAGACGGCGCGATGATCGCCGAGCCCTCGGTTGTGACTGTCGAAGTGGTCAACTCTCCACCGGTGGCCGCGGTGTTGGGCAATACCGAAGCCTTTGTCGGTGACGTTGCCTCGATCAGTGCCGCAGGCTCAGGGGACCCAGATGGTGATGCTCTGTCCTATGCCTGGACGCTGGTTTCCGCTCCGCAGGGCAGCACGGCCGGGCTTACGGGGCAGGGCCAGCCTGCCATCACCTTCACACCCGATCGCCGGGGCGAGTATGTCTTCAGCCTGGTTGTATCGGATTACGAGTTCGACAGCGCCCCTGTCACATGGACCGTGACCGCGCCCAACCGCGCGCCGGTGGCCCTGCTGGAAGGTCCCGATCAGGTCGATGTGGGACAGGAGATCACTTACTCTGCAACTGGTTCAAATGACCCGGACAACGATCTGCTCACCTATGCCTATACGGTCACCACAAAGCCCGCAGGGTCCGAGCCGTTTTTCGAAGACCTCGGTAATGGTCAGGCCGGTTTCATCGCTGACCTTCCCGGGGACTATGTTCTGGAAGTTACGGTGTCCGACGGGTTGCTGGAGGCCACGCATACGCTTGCCGTCAATGCCAGTGCTTTGAATGCAGCCCCGGTTCTGGGACAGCTGCGCGACAGCTATACGGTCGAACTGGGTCTGGAGCTGGCGCTTGATCTTGAAGGCAGCGACCCGGACGGTGATCCGATCAGCTTCTTTGCCACGCCGCTGCCGCTGGCAACCGGCGTCACGCTGGATGGCAACAACGGTGCGGTTCGGTTCCGCCCCGAGACCGGGCAGTTGGGAACCTACACCTATACGGTTGGTGTGTCGGACGGCGTGCTGACCGACGAGGCCACCCTGACGATCGAGGTTGTGGAGGCCACCGCCGGGGATACCGCCATTCACGGTCGTGTGCTGGATGCGGTCGATTTTGCAGCCGGCACCGTCACGCCGCTGGCCAACATGCCGGTCCGCCTGCGCGATGCCGCGCTGATGACCACCACTGCGGCCGACGGGACATTCAACTTTGGCAGTCTTGAGGCTGGCACCGATCAGGTCGAGGTGGAACCCTCTGCGGTTGGGGGCCCGGGCGGATATCTGGGCGAGACCCGCGTCATTACGGTGACCGAGAACCAGGATCGCGATATCACCCCGGATTTCCACCTCGTGCCGCTGACCGATGGCTGCGCAACGGTTGTTGCCGGGCAGGCGACGGTTCTGTCCGGTACCACGTCCGGTGTGACGGTCTCCATTCCCGCCGATTCCGTACAGGCGGATGGGGGCGGTGCCTATACAGGCGATGTCTGTCTGGGTTCCCTGCCGCAGCTTTTTGAGCATCCGGGCTTCAACGAAGACACTCGGGCCTGCCGGATTTACGCGCTGGATGCCCCCGGTGCGGTGTTCACCCAAGGCCTGACAATCTCTGGTCCGAACCTGGACAACCTGCCGGAGCAGACCCGGTTGGAGATGTGGCGGGTCAGCCAGTTGAATGGTCTGTTCCGGCGGGCAGCCGATGCAAACGTGGATTCCGGGGCGGCAACCGTCAGCGGAACGCTGACAGGTGTTTCGGGTGGTGCGTTGTTCACCTTCCTGCCGCAGGCGCCGCAAACGGTCGTGTCGGCGGATCAGCCGACAGGTATGAAGTATCTCACCCCGTTTGAGGGCGACAACGCCACCAGCTACACCCTGCCGGGCTATACCGCCTTCGGTGAAGCGCAACAGATTGCGCTCAGCTATCACAGCCAGGCGGCCAACCCGACCATCATCGTGGCCGGCGATGTCACCATCGCCGACGATGCCTCGCTGCCGGTGGCGCTGCAAACGCGCATCGAAGCGGGCGGTCTGTCGATCAGCGACGGGCGCAGTTGGACCCCGCGCGAAGGTCTGGACGGCACCATCCCGGCGCTGATCGGCGAACAGGTCACCCTGCGCCAGTCGATGCCGGTTGACGGCTCGGGACTGACCTCGGGGCGCTATGCCTATGCGTTCAACAGCAAGGCAATGTATGACTGCTCGACCGTGGGCGGCACGCATATGGCCGAGTTCTACGTGCAGAACGAAAGCAACAGCCCCTATGGCAATGGCTGGGCCATCGACGATCTGCAAAAGCTGGTGGAAGGGCCCGATGGCAAAGTCTCGATCATCGACGATGACGGGGTGACCACATTCGATCCTGAGCCCACCCTGACCGAGTTTGAAGACGAACCACTCGTCTTCCCGGCCAACGGCGCACAAGGGATAAAAGCAGTTGATCTGGACAACGACGGTGATCTGGACGTCGTGTTCGGCGACAGCGGTACCGGAACTATCAAGTCGATCATCAATTACAGGGACAAGGACTTCCGGCAAGAGGGTTCTATCAAAATCGCCAACCCCAGCGATGTGACACAAACAGGGGTCTGGTATCCGAACCTAGCAAACATTGCCCTAGGTGAGATGAACAATGATGCCGCGACAGATGTGGCGTATATTCTGCAATTGCAGCAGGGCTATGGCTACGTTGCCAATGACGGCTTTGGGAACCTGACCGATGCGTTCCAGGCCGTGGGTTCCGGGCGCAGTGCAAAGGACCTCAAGGTTACCGATCTGGATCAGGATGGTTTTGAGGACATCGTTTACGGAGCCAACACAGGGTCGTTCTTTGGTCGGAACGATGAGATCTGGGTCAGCTATGGTGGCTCGAATGGCCGCACTCTGAGCCGGATTTCTTATTACGGCTTCAGTGGTCGTGGTACGCTTCAGGTCATGACCGGCGACGTGGATGGAAATGGATTTGTCGACGTAGCCTACCGGACGACCCAAGGTGTCGATTTTGTCTTCAACAACGGCAATCGCAGCTATACGCGGCGGATTCTGCGTGCGGGCAATGGTGGCAGGAATTTCCTGGGCGACTTTGCGCAGATGCATGACTTCAACGGCGATGGCAAGCTGGATCTGGCCTACAGTTCGGACACGCAATTGCAGGTGTTGCTCAACACCACAGGGCAGGCTTTCGCAGACCCGGTGATCTTGGCCCGTCCACCCGAAGCGAACGCATCTCTAGTCGTTAGTCTGGGAGATGCCAATGGCGACGGTCTGACCGATCTGATCACGACCAGCCAGGGGCAGGTCTTCGTCTATATCAGCAACGGGGATGGGACGTTCCAGCCGTTTGAAAGCGGCCTGCTTAACTATGGGTTTGGCAGAACCGATTTCGCCGATATCAATGGCGATGGCAGCCTGGATCTGCTGTCGACGCAGCGCTTCTCAGTCACGGTGCATTTCTCCAAACCCTCGGCGACAGGCAAGTTTGTTTCGGGGCAGGGCGAGTTCTCGACCCTATCGCGGCTTGACGATGGCAGCTGGCAGCGGCGCTACAAGGACGGCAATATCGTTCTCTATGATGCCAACGGGTTGCAAACGGCAACGGTGGATCCGCAGGGCAACCGCAAGGAATATGCCTATGATGATCTCGGCCGCCTCGCGACCATCACCGATCAGGTAGGCGGCGTCACCAGCTTTGCCTATGAAGAGCTGGGGCGTCTGGCATCTGTAACCTATCCGGATGGCCGAGTTACCTCCTTCGCTTATGATGACGCTGGCAATCTCAACGAGGTGACGGAGCCCGTCGGGTCCAAGGTCAGCTTCGCTTATGACGCAAATGGTCATCTGGTCTCGACGACCAACCAGAATGGCAATGTCACCAGCTATACCTATGACGGTATGGGCAACCTGAAGGGCGCAACCCTGCCGGATGGATCCAGCGTTGCCAATCAGGTCGCGTCTTCCCTTGGACTGGTCGATGGTCTGGGCGGCCCTGCGGCAAGCCCGCTGATCTATGTGGCACCGGAAGATCGGGTCACCACGGTCACCGACCGCAAGGGCCAGACAACCGAAGTGATCGTCAACCAGTTCGGATCGGTCATTCAGACCACCGATCCGCTGGGCCGGGTGACAAAGATCGAACGGGACGGGCAGAACCTCGCGGTCCGGGTTGAACGTCCCAGCGAGACCGCCCCCGGTGGTGTGCGCGTGGACACGATCACCTATGACAGTCTCGGCAATGTCGAGACGATGACGGAATCCGTCGGCACCTCGGCGGAACGCTCAACCTCGTATACCTATGAGCCGACCTACAACAAAGTCCTGACCATGACCGATGGGGACGGGTTCACCACGTCTTACGAGTATGATGAATTCGGCGAAGTGGCGAAGATCACGGATGCCGAAGGTGGTGCGCAGACCCAGACTTATACGCCCGAGGGCAAACTGGCCACGCGGACGGACGAGAACGGCAACGTCACATCCTTCACCTACAATGCTGACCAGAACCTCGCCAGCACCACCTATGCGGATGGCTCGGTCACGCAGATGACCTATGATACGGCGGGCAACACAACCGTTATCGCCGAGGCCGCTGGTACGTCCGACGAGCGGCAGGTGCGGCGCAGCTATGACGGGTTGAACCGTGTGCTGTCGGTCGAAGTCACCCGTGCGGATGGCGCTAATATCGGCGGGGTCACGCAATATGCCTACCTGCCCGCCGGCAACCTGGAAACCGTGACCGACCAGACCGGACTTATCACCACCATGTCTTATGACGGGCTCGAGCGTCTCGTGGCGATCGACGACCCGGCCGAAGGCCTGATCCAACGCGTCTACAACACGGCCGGTGAAGTGGTCGAACACACCAATGGTGATGGTGAGACCCACACTTACGCCTATGACGATGTCAGCCGTCTGATCCGGACCACGGATCCCGAAGGCCATGTCAAATCCTTCACCTATGACAGCCGCGACAACATCGCGACCGTGACGGACGGCCGTGACGGTGTGACCAGCTTTGCCTATGACACGCTGGATCGCATGGTCTCGCGCACCAACCCGATCAACCAGACCATGACCCAGGCCTATGACAGCCGGGGCAACCTGCGCACGCTGACCCGTGAGGATGGCATCGTCGAGACGGCCAGTTATGACGGGCTCAGCCGCCGCACTCAGGTGGTGACCCCGGACAACACGCTGACCTATGGCTATGACCCGCGCGGCAACCTGACATCGGCTGCTGACAATGACAGCCTCGTCACCTTCACCTATGACGCGCGCAACCGGGTCGCCACCACCACCACCGACGGCACCGTCGGGCCGCAGCCGCAGGTCACCCTGACCTACAGCTATGACCTGCTCGACCGCCGCACGCGGATGGAGGACTCGCTGGGCGGTGCCACCACCTATGTCTGGGATGCCGAGGACCGGCTGACCGACCTGACCTCGCCCTGGGGCAGCACCTACAGCTTCGGCTACGACGATGAAGGCCGCCGGACATCGCTGAACTCCACCAGCGGCCGGGCAACCACCTATGCCTATACCAACGGGCTGCTCTCGGCGCTGACCCATGCGCAGTCCGGGGTTACGCTGACCGATCTGGGCTATACCTACGACCCCGACGGCCAGCTGACGACGATCCTCGACCGGCTCGACCCGGCGCAGTCGAAACACATCTCCTATGATGACCTCAACCGCCTGGTGCAGGTACGCCAGGGCATCCCGCCCATCGACGGCGGCGTGCCGGTGCCGATCGAGGACTACCAGTACGACCAGGAGGGCAACCGCACCTTCTCGAACAATTCCTCCGGCTATGAGAGCAACGCTCATAACCAGCTGCTTGAGGATGACACTTATCGTTACGCCTATGACCTGCGTGGCAACCGTATCAGCCGGACCCACAAAGTCACCGACGCGGTCGAGACCTATGCCTATGACAGTCAGAACAGGCTGATCGGATATGGTTCGGACACCACAACCGCCACCTACGCATATGATGCGATGGAACGCAGGATCGCAAAAACCGTGGATGGAAAAACAACGGCTTACGTCTATGACATCTCCACTGAAGACGTACTCGCGTATGACGATATCACTATGGAATTTGACACCAGCGGTCCAGCAATACTCACGCGTCGTTGGGCTCATTCAAATTCCATAGATGAGCCAGTTGGGTTCGAAGCATACACAAACTCTTCAAATGCAGGCTCTGGCTCAGAGCGGGTAATGTACTCGGATCGCCAAAACTCGGTTATCTGGGTGACAGATCCAGTAAGTGGTTCAGTGGTCTCATCGTACATTTACGATGGCTACGGCCAAGTCACTCAAACATCTGGGACGCTGATTCAACCTTATGGCTACACCGGACGGGAATATGATGCAGAGAGTGGCCTCTATTACTATCGCGCACGAGCATATGATCCCCGACTAGGTATCTTTGTTCAAAGTGACCCAATTGGATTTTCTGGGGGAACCACGAACATCTATAGCTACGTGGCTAACAACCCGTATGCCTGGGCTGATCAGACAGGTCTTGCGATTTCGGCTCCTTATCGTAACCTCACAATGGCTACAGCTGGTTTGACTGCCGCTGCTGCTTGGCAAAGCGGACTATTCGGTAGCATTGTTGATCTCGCATCTTCCATATCTGCTGCCCTGTCAAAGATTGAGCCAGGTGTTTGGCCGGTCCCGATGTCAGATGCCGTACCAACGTCTCAGCCACCAGAAGGCCCAGATCCGTGCAAGGGCCTAAGGAAGCAATTGCGAAGACATATAAAGAAATTCAACGAACATGTTGCTAATCCTTATGCTGGCGACAATATGGGACTATTAACTGGTAATGTCCTTTTTGATATGTTCCATATTGTAAACAGAACGATCGAGCTTAGAAGGCAAGTCATGCAATGGACTGTAAGGGTACAACAATGCGAGAAAGAAAATGGAATGCGATGAAGAGCGAATGGTCGCAACAAGTATTTCTTCTCAAGAAATTCTAACCCTTTTAGAAGAAGCATTGAGCAAAGTGCAACCCGATGAGGGTTCAATTGATTTGTCTCAATTGCAGTACTATTGGTCTTTTGATCATGGCGCTCTTTTCGACACAAACTCGGAGCCATGGGCAGGTGCAGCTTTTGGTGATTTGCACTTTGATTTGTACTCGTTGTCGATTGAACTGCAAAATGGGGTAAGCAGCCCAATTATGTTACTGAAGACGTTGTCAATGGTACTGTACGCAATTTCAGTTTCAAAGGATCAGGGTCAGTAAACCTTCGTCTAGAGCCCGTGGAGCGCCAACGCCACCACGGCCAATGACACAGCGCTCGATTTTGAGAACGGCACGCTGACCAAACGCTGGCTGCACGGGCCCCGCACCGATGAGCCGCTGGCCTTCGAGGGATATGCCGGTACCACCGATGCAGGCTCCGGTTCGGCCTATGGGCTCTTTGCCAATCGTCTCGGCTCGATCCTGACCGCAGTCTCGACCTCCACCGGCGCCGTCGTAGCCGATTACGACTACGACGCCTTCGGCAACCAGACCCAGAACGTCAACACCATCGAGCAGCGCTACGGCTACACAGGCCGCGAGCACGATCTCGAGACCGGGCTTATCTACTACCGCGCTCGCCACTACGATCCCGCAACAGGGCAGTTCATCCAAAGAGATCCCATCGGCTTCGCCGCAGGTGACCTGAACCTCTATGCGTACACTTGGAGTGACCCATACAATTGGGCCGATCCAAGTGGGTTGGCAGCCGAGGCGACAGCGAACCACGCGGGACAGACAGGTATACGGAATGCCGCAATACCACCGATAGCCCGTGGGATAGCTTCCCTTGCCAACCGTATCGCGAACATTCTGCGACAAGTCAGAATACCAAACTCTGTAGCGGATACCGGCAATAGCGATAGTTCTGCAAGCAACACTGATGACTCCTCGGATGACGATGGTTCGGATTGTAATCCGGAAACAGATCCGAATTGTGAGTGTTACCCTGACTCGAAGAGAAACAACAAGCTCGCGAACAGCGTGCATCCTGAAACCAAGGTGCCTTTCGACTCGAAAGGATATCCAATCTTTGAGTACGCCGTTGAAGTCACTATAACCGTGACAGGAAAACGTGGGGTGGACGCACGGGCTGCTAACAAGGCTGCTGGACTTTCGGGGACGCCAGATGGGTACGTATGGCACCATCATCAAGATGGTAAGCGTATGCAGTTGGTAGATGAAGATACCCACAGAAAAACAGGACATGGTGGCGGCGTCAAAAACTGCAAATGAAGGAAGTAGGAATGAGTAAGCTAGATTCTTTCGAAATGATACGACCTCCCAAGCCAACAGATAGTGCCGCAATCAAAGAAATAGAGGAAAGAGTGGGTCGCCACTTCCCAGATGCCTACAAAGCGTTTTTGCTGAAGTATAATAATACCAAATGGCAGTCTTTGATCTACAAAGACGCCAAGGGAAAAGAACAAGAGGTAAAATCCTTTTTCAGCATAAATGATCCCGTAAAATCTTGTGATTTAATGGAAAATTATATCACTGATACCGAAGCTGGTAACAACCTTGTAAACCACCTCCCCATTGCAAGTAGCTCCTTCGGAGATATTGTTAGTGTTTCCTTGAATGATGACGATTATGGTTCAGTTTGGTTGCGAGACGACAATTTGTCCTTTGGCAATCGAGGCAATATGGAAGCATATTCAAAAGTCGCAGGTTCATTCAGTGCATTTATTGAGATGTTGTATGTAGATTCATAGTGAAGATCTGTGGCATTTGACCAGGGAAATTGGTTTATTGCTAACTCAATACCTTAAGTCTAGAGCAATGGTCTGCTCTCGGCGCTGGCATACGCGAAACCCAAGCACATCTCCTTCGATGACATTAACCGTTCGGGTAGCAGGTCCACAAGGGCATCCCGCCATCGACGGCGGCATACCGGTGCCGATCGAAGACTATGAGTATGACCAGGAGGGCAACCGTACTTTCTCGAACAATTCCTCCGGCTATGAGAGCAACGCTCATAACCAACTGATCGCTACGCCGTTTGTCTTTTGCGTTTGCCCAATCAGCGTGCTTTGTGCTGGCCGTGCAATACTCTAACTAAAATCTGTTCCTAAAACCCGGTTGAGCTCACGCGCGTCTATTTTACCGGTATTCTCCAACTCGTTGGCTTGATCCTGCATCGTTTGAAACCCTTGCTTAAGCGCAGCTTGAGACAGGACGCTCTTTGTACTTCCTTCGGATATTGCCGAACTCACGGCAGCATCAATTTCGAGAAGTTCCGATACTACTGTACGCCCCTTAGTTCCTGAGTTCCCGCAGCTTTCACAGCCGGCTCCCTGGCAGGTCGTACAAATTGTGCGCGCCAGTCTTTGTGACAAAACACCCCGCAATGTGGCCGATAGAAGATAGGGCGGTATCCCGAGATCGATGAGCCGCGTTACTGCCGAAAGTGAGTCGTTGGTGTGGATGGTTGAGAGCACCAACCTTCCAACCAGAGCGGCGCGCACGGCAATTTCCGCTGTCTCGTGGTCCCGGATTTCACCGACCATGATGACGTCTGGGTCCTGCCGCAGGATTGCGCGCAGCGCACGCGCAAAGGTCATCTCAACAGCCGGTTCAACCTGCACCTGATTGACCCCGGGCAGGGTGTATTCGATCGGATCCTCCACCGTGACGATCTTGCGGTCGGTGGAGTTCAGGCCGCTCAAGGCGGTGTAGAGCGTCGTGGTTTTGCCGCTGCCCGTGGGGCCTGCCACCAGAAAAACACCGTTGGGCATATTCGCTATGCGTTCGATCTGATCGATGCGCGCCTGATCGTAACCCAATGCTGTCCAGTTTAACGAAACATTGGATCGGTCGAGCAACCTTAGAACGATGCTTTCGCCAAATTGCGTGGGCAGGGTAGACATCCGTATGTCGATCACACTGCCGCGTACCGAGATATGTGCTCGCCCGTCCTGCGGCCTGCGTTTTTCCGAGATATTCAGGTCGGCCATGACCTTGAGCCGGGAAATGACCGAGGCCCTCTGACCTTCCGGCACGGTTCTGGCGGTGCGCAGGCGACCATCGATCCGAAAACGGATGACCGCCGAGGTTTCACCAGCCTCGATATGAACGTCTGATGCACCCATTCGGACGGCATCCGCAATAATGTCATTGACCAGTTTGATGGTAGGTCCGTCATTGGCCAAAGCATTTAGGCGCTCGATGTCATAGTCCGACACATCATCCTTGCTGTCGCTTGCGGGATCGCTTTGGGCCAGCAAGGTTTTGATCGTCGTCGGGGTCGCGATCACCATCTGAACCGGCAGTTTCAGATGAAACCCCACGCTTTGGACCGTTTCGTGCGCTCGTGGGTCTGACGTGGCCACCAGAATAGCCGTGTCGTTTTCAATCACAGGGAGAATTTCAGATCTGTTCAAGAAATCCCGAGGGATCGAAAGACTCTCGGCCAGTCCAAGATCAAAATCCGCTTCCGTGACAAATTTCAGCTTAAGGAAGTCCGCAAGCTCCCGATAAAGATCATCTTCGTCCAGGAGGCCAAATTCAAGCAGGGTCTTTTCGATCGGTGTTCCTGTTCGTTGGCTCGCGTTTTCCGCCCGCTGAAGAGCCGTTTGTGATATCTTTTCATTATCTTGGAGCCAGGCAAGAAACTCTGGCGGGTTCAAATTTGTCACAACCTATCCCCCTGTTAATAAAATACTGTCAAAGCTTAAAGTTGTGGAGTAGACAAGGGGGATAATAGGGGCAAACAGCCCAAAATAATGAGCAGACAGATGATCAGGCGGGCATTGGACAATGTCAAAGCAAAGCTGACCGATTGGGTGGCCGGCTTGGCACCGGAATGGGCAGGCGCCATGTTTTGGGGTCAACCCATAGCTGTGTCCATAAAGTTCCGCGCATCGCATCTGGACCAAGAAAACAACACCCTTTCGATCGACGCGTTGTTGCAGAAAATATCGCAAAAAGGGCAGGGGGGTGGCAATGCCGTTGTCGACATTCTTATTCCAGCACGCTTCTTTTTCGAGCGATCTCTGACTCTGCCGCTTTCAGCGCGGGGCAAGCTGGAAGAAATGGCGCTGCTCGACCTCAGAAGCCGGACACCATTTGAACTGGGCAATATTCATTGGCAATTGGGAACGCCCGCCATTCGGGACGGTGCCATAAGCGTATCGCAATGGATCGTTCGGTGCGAAGATGTTGAGGCGTGGAGGCTCAATCTGAAGAATAACGGATACCGGGTAAGAAAACTGTTTGTGGACAATGAGACTGCGCCAATCCCTGTCGCCGACTTTTCTGATGAGATCCTGCCAGGTCGCAAAAGCTTCCGCAGGCTGAACGCGGCTTTGGTTTCTGTGGCGGTTCTCGCTCTGATCACTGCGTGGCTTTACCCCGGTTGGTCTGCTCGCACCGAAACCCGGACCCTTAAATTTGAACTCGAAACATTGCGGACCGAGGCACTTTTGCAAAGGCGCAAAGTCGAAGACATCCGGAAAACGGAAGCTCAGAAAGCGGCATTTATCGACGCAGTGCTTCTGAGACCTCTGCTTTTGGATACTATTAGGGAGCTGACCGTAAGCCTGAAGGACGATGTCTGGGTTTCAGCCCTAACCTTCAACGCTTCCCACGTCGTTCTCACCGGAGAAGCGGGCAATTCTGCCGCCGAAACCGTATTGTCACTTGGGAAGCGCTCTGGTTTTGGCAATCCGCGTTTGAGCGGATCCGTATCGCGCACCGCCCGTGGAACGGAACAGTTCGAGATTACACTTGATCTTGGGGTGTCAGGTTAGTGCGCCGCAAACGCCTGATATCCGTGTTTGGCGCAGTTGCTGTTTGCGCCGGAGTCATCGCTCTTATCTGGTTTGTCATCGTTGCCCCGTTGAATTCGTGGAAGGCCAGCGGGCTGGAGGCCCGTTCTCAGACACTGTCCGAAATACAACGGATGCAGACATCAATTGACAGGCTGAAACAGCAGAGCTCACGGATCTCTCAGAACAAGGATCAGGATTTCCTTTGGAGAGCCGATCAGATAGGCACCGTCACAGCCCAGATACAAACCGCTCTGTCAGCGTCAGCCGCGGAAAGCGGTGTGAGTCTGCGATCGATAACGCCTTTGAAAACCAAACGCGTCGCGTCTGTTGACGCTGCGGGTTTTCGGCTGGAGTTTGAAGCGACGCTGGATCAGGTTCTGGGGTTCCTGCAGCGGATCGAATATTCGTCTCCGGCCTTACTGGTTGACAAAGCCTCGCTGCGGCAACTCAGAAGGGCAGCGAGTGATCAGACGCAGCCTGTCCTGAATGCTCAACTCGAGTTGATTGCCCCCATTCATCTCGGAGAGACGGTTGCCGAATGAAGTCCTTTCTGTTTGCCATAAGCGGGACATCTTTACTGGCGGTTGCGGCCACGCTGTCTTGCTATGTTGCCGTCCGGGTGACCGTTTCGTCCCCCGAACGGGTCGACGCAAGGGCTGCGGTGGAAGAAAACCAAACGCATGTCCTTGAAAAAGAGGACAATACCGCAAGATCACCGCGGTCGAAAATCTACTATGCGGCGATTGTTGAACGACCCTTGTTTGCACCCGAACGCCGCCCCATCACACCGCAAAAAACGGATGCGGAACAGGAAGCGGTTGTCGTGGTTGAATCGACCCCGTCCTCTGAACGTCCAGCTGTTTCCTTGCACGGTGTGATGGTGGACACCAACGGGCGCAAGGCCCTGATCTCAGCAGCTGAGGCGAGTCCCGAATGGGCAGAGCTTGGCGCCAAGGTCAACGGTTGGACCGTGTCCGACATTGGGTCGAACTGGGTCGAACTAAAGCTGGCCACTGAAACCTTTCGATTTGAGATGTACTAATGATGTCGAACATTCTGCGCCACTTTCGGGCGGCATTCATCACTTTGAGCCTGGTCCTGGTTGCGGCCTGCGGCGAAGAAAACTCTGAAGGCGGTTTCAGTTCCCGGTTCCTGGCCAACAAGGACTCCACGTATCGAGGGTCTTCACAGACGGGTACCGACAGTTTGCGGCTTGCCTTGAACGGACCTGCTCCGGAAAGGCGGTATCTGGGCACTGACGAGTTTCTCGCTTCGACTCGTGGTCGCCGAGAAATCGTAGAAGTGTCGGATGACGGCGCGATAACCCTCAACCTGGTGAATGTCCCCATTGAACAGGCTGCCAAGGCCGTGCTTGGGGATGCGCTCAACAAGAATTACACGATCAAACCCGGGGTGGAGGGCACCGTTACACTACAGACAACGCGCCCGCTCAGCGAAAGGGCATTGCTCGAAACCTTTGAAATTGTTCTCGGCTTCAACGGCGCTGCGCTTCAGACATCGGGGGACCTGATCACGATCGTTCCGTTGAAAGGGTCCTCTCGGCGGGTCACGCCACTTGGTCAGTCGCAGCAAATAGGTGCCCGACTGGTCGCCGTTCCGCTAGAATTCATCGGCACCACCGAGATGATCAGATTGTTGGAGCCGATTGTAGGCGACACTGTCGAGCTTATGCCGATCCCCAATCGCAACATCATCCTGATCTCCGGTGCGCGCGACGAAATGGCCGCAGCCATTGATGCTGTCAACCTTTTCGATGTGGACGTCCTGAAGGGAAAGTCAGTTGGGCTTTACCGATTGAAAGCTGCGGAACCAGAAGCTGTCGTTGAGGAGATGAACCTCATCTTCGAGACAGAAGATGGCGGTAGCCTGCAAAATGTCGTGACATTCATTCCAAGCAAGCGGCTGTCCGCAGTTATTGTTGTCAGCACGCGCGCGACCTACCTTGCTAAAGCCGAACGATGGATCCGGGATTTGGACAGAACTGCAGGGGGGGCACGCCGACGTCCCGCAGTTTACAACTTGCAACATCGCATTGCGAAGGATCTAGCTCCGATCCTGGGTGAGATGCTGCAGGATATCGCGCAAGCCGACGAAGGTTCTGGCGAAGGCACACCGCGTGTGGTGGCCGATGATGCAAAGAACGCGATCATCGTCTGGGGCAATGACACCGAACAGGAAAGCTTCTCGCGCCTCCTGCAGGCATTGGACACCGTGCCGGTTCAGGTTCTGCTTGAGGCTACAATTGTTGAAGTGGCCCTAAGGGACGAGCTGAACTTCGGCCTGCGATGGTTCTTTGAACAAGGCAACTGGGACAACGTGTTTACGGATGCCAGCAATGGCGCAGTTGCCCCGACCTTCCCGGGCCTGTCCCTGTTGTTCCAGACCAGCTCGGCCCGGGTTGCGATCAATGCGCTGGCGTCCATTACGGATGTCAATATCATCTCGTCACCTAACCTGCTGGTTTTGGACAATCAGGAGGCGCGACTACAGATCGGCGACGAAGTACCGATCGCGACCCAGCAATCACAGGACGTGACCAACCCGGATGCCCCGATCATCAACACGATCGCCTATCGGGACGCAGGTATTATTCTGACGGTAAAGCCACGGGTTGCCCAATCCGGGCAAGTTATTCTGGATATCGATCAGGAAGTCAGCAGCGTCCAGAACACGACCACATCCGGCATCGACAGCCCGACGATTTCGACGCGCAAGGTGCAAACCAACGTTGTGGTTCACGATGGCCAGACAATCGCGCTTGGTGGGCTGATCGAAGACAGCCGCACGCGTACGGATACCAAGGTACCGGGTGCAGGTGATATTCCAGTTCTTGGAACGTTGTTTAGAAACCGTGAAGACAATGTCGGCAAGCGAGAACTGTTGATCCTGATTACCCCCAAGGTTGTCAGAAACGGGCAGGAGGCAAAATCGATTACGCAAGAGCTCCGCGGTCGGATATCGGGCGCGAACGGGCTGTTGCTGCAAGGAATTCCGTCGCAGTCCGTAGGCCACAGGATCGCGGAATGACGCAACACTTACTGTCTGCTAGAAAAGGATATTCCGACGTGCCGCGCTACTCTTACACCGCCTACACCAGCTTGGGGCAGCTCGAGAAGGGTGAGCTTCAGGCTGCGGATGAGCTTGCGGTTCTGAGCGCGCTGACAGGGAAGGGGCTGCAACCCGTCTCGATAGAAGAGGGCATGCTTAAGCTGCCTTGGTGGCAGCGGGATATTTCCTTCGGGGCAGGTGAAACCAAGGCGGCGCCTGCGGCCTTGGAACACTTTTTTCAATCTCTCGCCAGTCTTTTGGACGTCCATCTTCCCCTGCGCCAGGCTCTGCGGTTTTGCTCCGAGAATATCAACGACAAAAAGATGGCCCAATCTGTTGCGCGGCTTGAGCAAGACGTGGCGGACGGCAGGACCCTGGCCGATGCGATGCGCGAAGCGGGTGGCTATTTCCCTGAACGCTTGATCACCATGATCGAGATTGGTGAAAGGGCCAACAATTTGCGAAGCGTCGCGGCCCGGATTACAGCTGGGCTGGAAAGTGAGGCGAAACAACGCCGAGAAATCCGCTCTGCTATGATCTATCCCGTTATCTTGATCGTGATGTCCCTTTTCGTGATGGCATTGCTGGTGTTCTATCTGGCGCCGACGCTTGTTCCGGTATTCGACAATGCCGCCTCTGACCCGCCATTCATCCTCGGAGCGATGACGAAACTTCGGGATCTGCTGCTGGACAAATGGCCCGTGGTTCTTGTTCTATGTGCCGGGGTGTTTCTTGTTTGGCAGTTTCTCAAGGCAGGCATAAAGACCGCCCTCTATCCGGTTTTGCTGAAACTGCCGGTCGTCGGTCGATATCTGCGGATTTCGGAAACCCTGAAAATCCTCGACGCCATTACTATGATGATCTCCAGCGGGTCCACGCTGCCCCGCGCAGTGGCAACCGCGCGGCAGGCTACCGGACAGCGCGCCTATCAGATTCTGCTGGAACAGTCCGAGGAGAGGATAGTTGCCGGGGATACGCTCTCATCCACTTTCAAGGCAACGCCGCTCATTGATCCAATGACCGTGGCGATGATTGAAGCCGCGGAAGCTTCGGATCAGATGGTTCAGGTTCTGGATCGCCTCGTCGAAGACCTTCGTTTGCGCAGCTCTCAAATCCGCGCTCAATCCATTCGGCTGATCACTCCTGTTCTTACCTTGGCCATCGGTCTTGGCGTCGGAGGGGTCATCATGTCCACAATTTCCGCCATTATGTCTCTGAACGATGTTGCGTTCTGACGGTACCCTTCCTCGGCCAGCACATGCCCGAAATTCGGCAGGGTATTCTCTGTTCGAAGTCATGGTTTCACTGTCCATTCTTGCGATGGTCCTCGCCATTTCTGCAGCCGGGTTCCGTCCGCCGTCGGACGAGATAAAACTGAACCGGAAGGTTTCCGAATTTATCTCGCGGGTCAGCGACGCGCGCCTCAAGGCGATCAGGTCGCACCGAGCGGTTGGGATCGATGTATTGGACTGTGGTGGTGAGTTGTTGGCGTGGAGCTTTTACCCGGACGGCACGGCGATCGGACCCGAGATTTGTCTGGCTGAGGGCGACCGGCAGGAAACCCTGGTGCTGTCTTCGTTGACCGGACTGGTTTCAAGGAGCTCCCGCGATGAGTAGGCGGGCCGGGTACTCTCTGTTCGAGGTGCTGATAGCTTTTGCGGTCATGACGATGGTGTTGTCCGCAATCTTGCCGCACCAGGCAAAGTTTCTGGAGCGCTCCAGCTCAAGTTTCAGAAGGGCCGAGGCGGCAGATATCGCGTATTCGAGGCTGAGTGAGTTGGGGGTTTCCCGTGCTGTGTCCCCGGGCGAAAGCTCAGACTGGGTAGAGGATTGGACCCTTTACCAACGCATCGAACCCTATTCAGTCACAGCGTCCGACGTTGACTTGGCGGAAGTGACGGTCGAAGTCAGAAATGCTGCGGGCGGCGTGCTTTTTCAAGCCGTTGAGATACGGGTGCTGGAATGAACGCACGATCCGGCCTCAGCTTGTTCGAGCTTTTGATCGCTCTGGCGTTACTTGCCCTGATCGCCGTGGGGTTGACGGGGGCGGTCAGTTTTGCTGTGTCGGTCTATGACCGGGCGCGGCTGGATCCGGAACATTATGAGCAGATTGCACTGAAAACACGCCTGCGGTCTTGGTTGTCCAACGCCTCGCCGGCATCCGGTATTACACCATATCCCGTTAATTTTGTCGGAGAGGTAAGACGGCTGGAATTTACGACGACCCATTCCAAAGGGTTCGCCTCGGAAGCGGCCGCCCTAAGGGTGCTGGTGGAAAATAATGCGGGAAATCTCGTTGTGATCGCATCCGGGATGGACGACGATGGTGACCTTCTGGCCGTTCACACCGCGACGATTGCCACTGGTATCGACCCGGTGTTTTCGTATTTCGACGCCCAATCCGAGAACCCGGCCTGGGCGGCGGAGTGGGTGAATGTCGCGCGCCTGCCGGATTTGGTACGCATTGAGAGCACCAAAGGTGCCCCATCAAATTGGCACACACTCATTGTAAAACCTCTTTTAAACTAGGTGAGTGTTGGAACGGTTTCGGTTGACTTCTCGATAGACCGCAATCCGATGCCTGCCGATTTCGGTCGCGATCTTGTAAACTGGTTCTTTTGCGCTCAACATTTTAATGACGCGCCGCTTGTGCAGATCCAATTCCGTTTGCCAATTTCCGCTCCCCTTGCATCTCAGCGAGATAGGGGATTTGTCGCAACCCAGTTTAGAATTTGCGCCGCCAAACATGTAAGTTACGCAGAAGGAACACTATGTTAAATTAGAAATGACGTTGTAAAGCACGTCGTCTGGGGGCGCTTCAAGCTCATTTACAAGACCGCTAGGCGACCGCTGATTTCCTCAGAACCAGAAACGTCATCATACCCATCGGCGGAAGAGGTCTTTGCTCATCAACAGCAAGGGCTTCCTCTTGCAGCACCGTTTCGATATTGAAATCAGAATGCCAGCCGATTGTATTTGCAAGTGGGGCAAAAACGCGTTCCAGAGTTGCGAGCAGCCCGCGCGTTCGTTGGAAGTGGTTGGTAACTACCACTCTGCCGCCCGGTTTACAGACCCTCGCAATTTCCGCCATCACCCTTTCCGGTTCTGGAACGACGGACAGCACGTGCATCGCTGCAACTGTATCGAAATGGTTGTCCGGAAAATCAAGCACGCGAGCATCCATTTGCCGCAGCTCCGCAACATGGTTCAACGATAGATCTTTCACCTTGTCGCGCGCCTTTTGCAGCATGTCTTCGCTGAAATCGATTCCTGTTACCTGTGTCTCTGGCCCGTAGTGTTCCAGTGACATCCCGGTTCCCACGCCAACCTCCAGCACCTTACCTGGGTGTCTATTGATATAATCAACCGCGTGCTGCCGTCCGACATTGGTAACCGCCCCAAACGTCTTGTCATAGATGGGCGCCCAACGAGCATAAGAGGTTTGAACGGCTTTGAGATCCATTTCGAGTCCTTAATGGTTAGAAGGTTCATTCTTGTCCAGCCAGGCCCAGGCGACCATTCCCGCATACCCGCCACAAAGCGCGATCAGCGTGACCCAGGCAAAAGTCAGCAGAGCGGTCCCCACAATAGCGACACCGATGAGAAAATATTTAACGTTCTCAGGGGAGACCCTTGTGGTTTTGAAAGACCAGGTCGGAATGCGGCTGATGAGCAAAAGGCCAATGATCACCATGTAAAGGCAAATCAATACACTGGGCAGCAACGGGGTATCCGCAAAAGCGAAGGACAGGTACATTGGCAACATGACCAGCAGTGCCCCTGCAGGAGCCGGAACCCCTTCGAAATAGGCGTTGTCCTGATCGCAGGTCTCGGATTTGCCACCGACGTTAAACCGAGCCAGACGCATGACACAGCACACTGCAAAAATCAGAACGGCAATCCACGCCGCGCTGCGTATATCCTGCAAGGCCCAGAAATAGAGAACGAGCGGTGGCGCGACCCCGAAGTTCACGAAATCTGCAAGTGAGTCCAGTTCCGCCCCCAGTTTGCTGTCACTGCTGAGAAGGCGGGCAATGCGGCCATCCAGCCCATCCAGCACACAGGCGGCAATAATGAGCTGCACCGCGAGCACGTAGTTGCCCTGAACGCCAAATCTGATTGCTGACAGGCCCGCGCAAATGGCCGTTATCGTCAGCGCATTGGGCAACAAATGGATTAACGCAAACCCGGTCTCTTCTTTCTGTTTGGTTGGTTCTGTCACTGATCCAACCACCTACTTTTCTTTGGGTGTGTGTAAGCTTGCAAGGATCGTTTCGCCGGCAATCATCGTTTGCCCGACACGCACCTGCGGGTCCACGCCTTCTGGAAGATACACATCCAGACGAGACCCGAAACGGATCAATCCAAACCGCTCTCCAGTTTGCAGCGCGTTGCCTGGTTTGACGAAGCAGACGATCCGCCGGGCCACAAGGCCGGCAATTTGTACAACAGCCAGGTCCTGACCATTCCCCATCCGAATACGCAGGCTGTTGCGCTCGTTGTCGGCGCTGGCCTTGTCCAGGGATGCATTGAAAAACTTGCCGGGGCGATAGGCAACGGCGGCTATCTCACCCTCAATGGGAGACCGATTTACATGACAGTTGAAGACACTCATGAACACACTGACGCGGGTGAGGGGCGCGTCAGGCATCCCAAGCTCGCTCGGCGGTACCGCCGGTTCGATCAGCGAAACCACCCCATCCGCTGGGCTGACGATCAGCCCTCCTCCTGTGGGGGGCACACGTTCCGGGTCGCGAAAGAAATAGTAGCACCAGATCGTGACGCCGACCCCAATCCAGCCCAGAATGTCTGACATGAGAAACAGACCGACCGTTATGGCGGCAAAGATCGCAACAAACCGAATACCTTCTGGATGCATCGGCTTGATGAACGTATCGCGCATGCGCATCGCAAATCTTCCCTTAGGTCAATTGACGGCACTTTCATAAGTGGATTGGTGGGGAACGCAAGTGCGACGGGTGCGGACGGTTCATTCTTTGAGATATCTGATGCACACCTGCTGATTGCTGCTGTTTCCTACTGTCTCAACGACCTCATTGAGGTCCAGGTCGAATTCAATTGCCAAGTCCTGGGCCTGAATTGGATGAAAGCTCTCCAAGCTTCGCACTATTCGGCCGTCTTCGAATGAAATCAATTCATGAGATCTGCCTGACCAACGCACAATTCCACCGCAAAGCATCCGTCGTTCGGTGTCGACGATTTCAGCTACCGGGTCCGCAAAGAACTCGGTCCATTTGAGAAAGCCGGTACTAACTGCCCTTGCAACCGCCTGTTCGATCGCACGGCTCTTTAGCTTGGTAGTAATTGAGGCAGTTAGGGCATCTAACGCTCGGGACGAGTGGCCTGTCTGCTTGGCAATGACAGACGGTACCAAACCCGACGCGAGCATTTTCAACACGTCTAGCTCATCACTGGACAGGGAATCCGTGGGAAAGTTGAAAACCGTATCAATTACATCGAGCGCAAGCAGATGCAGGATCTGTGCCTCATGGCGAAGGGCAGGGAGTATATGCGCGATTAAGGCGTCCCAATCTGAACGGGGCAGGTTGGACGTAACGGTAAAGACACCGCGCTCACCAAACGGATTGATCACCGGAATGGAAAGACCATGCAGACCCACGCCAAACTTTCTGGCGGCATCGAATAGCGGTGCGTGTTCACGCTGATCATCAAACACAGCCCAGTCAATTGGTGCGATCATTGCGGCTCCAAACCGAATGAGGGGATCGACCAGAACCAGGTCGTTGTCGACATAATGCCTGACCCATTCATCAGGGAACGTGGTACAGCCATGGACAACGTTGTGATGCTTGTCGATATGGGCATAGGACGCATTCTCCAGCCCGAACCTGGAGCAAATTTCCTGAAGGCGCGCCTCCCCGGTTTGCCTGAAGTCCAGTTCAGAATTGCCGATATCCGCGATTTTCATAGACCGTCTTCCTGTTCCGCGTCGCCATCGAGGCCGCATAGCAACCTAAAGCTGAACAAACCACTCGGGAATTCCCGTAGCCAATCACAGATTCGAATGTGGTTCTGTTCTGGAGGCGGAAACAGAGCGAAAACCTGCCGATGAGACACATGAATTGGAGAAGTTAGCCGCGCATAACCCGGCACGGCTAAAGCTCATCTTCCTCCTCTCGGGCTCTTCGCGCCAACAGCCCCATGAAACTGGAAATAAGGTTCAGTTCCCCGCGCTCATCAGCTTTCACCATGCCCCGCAGATATCCGCCCGGATTAACGACGAGCGGCAGCCGCGGATCACTCAGCCTCGCATCCGTGATCACTCCAGCGAGGATCGCCCCCATGATGGTCAACCGTTCGATTGCCGCATGCCAGGCGGAAGTATTGGTGCCGATCTCTGAAAGCCGGGACCAAACGCCGCTCTCGATTGCGTAGAGGGTTGGACAGGAATTCTGATCTCCACCCCCGGCGATGTCGATATGCATGCGCAGTTCGGACGATGCCAGTTCATACAGGATGCGATTGTTCACCCGAGGTAGTTTTTGGGCCTTGCGCGGAGCTATTTTCGTCGGATGATTGCTTTCTAAGCAATGCGGAGGGCCATCAGGCCTGGAGCCAGAAAAAATTGGTTCCGAGGCTTCAGCCGAGGGCATTGTAACTTCGCCATCGGCGTCACAGGACAGAATTACTTCTTCAATTTGGTCTTGTATATGACACCCGAAACAGGCTTCGGGTTCACCCGAAATTTCACCGTTTTTTGCGACATGCTCTTCGATCCGTTTCCAAAGGTCATGGGTCGCCTGAACATGTGATCTGAGAGCATCCAGCGACATGTATTTCAGCTTGTCAGCGCGCGGCCAGGACCGAAACGCGCCCATCATTTCGTCGATGCCTTCAGGAGGGCAGGGGAGTGAATGAAGCACCCCGAGGCTGCACTTCACATATCGGTAAAGCCGTGATCGATCCCCGCGCAGTTCGTCATGTTCTTTCTTCTCGGCCTTGCTGCGCACGTCCGCGTCGCGCATCTCGGGAATAAGGTTCAGGGCAGGGGTCAGGAAGAGGCCAAGCCCCTTGCGCTTGCAACGCGCGCCATTCGCGCCAAGCCTGCGTTCAATCATACCAATGGATTCCAACTCACGTTCATGATTGTGAATTGTCCTATCCGTCAATCCGCGCCCGGCAATCAGTGTTTCCTGGCGCGCGAAGCAAAAGGGTTCCTGGGACGGGTCTCGAAACGCGCAGGGCGAGATCATGTCGATAATGATCTCTAATGTGCGAATACACTGGGCTGATGCTCCTCTAATGTGGGCGTAGCACACACAGAGCTGCCGGAACCTATCGCGGTTCCAACCCTCGGGAAGGCCGTTGTGGAAGCGTATATTTTCGTGGTGATGGGCGGATGCGATCTGCCGAAAGCTCATTGTTTTGGCTTCCCTTGGAACAGGTCAATATTGGCATCGCGGCTTCGCGGGGCAGGGTATTCGGAATGGTTCAACGGTTTCATGGTCTGCTTCTCATTGGGGAAGCAAGGCGGCTCGAACCTAAGCGAAAAGACAGAGAAAACCGTTCGCACAGATGCGTTTATCCTTGTCAGTAATTTGGGAGTTTCCTATAAATCAGGTGATCAAACGTGACTTAGGAAGATCCCCGCTGAGGCCCCGCCTTGCGGGGTTTTTTTGTTTTTGAGATTAGGGTGTTCCTCTGGCCTGACGGCGTGGTTGCCAATGTGGCTGGCACATTCACTGACTTCTGCTTGGGCAACGCATTCACCCACCTGGCAAACAATGTCAGTATCGGATGAGCTCGTAGTCGCTGAACCCAAATGTGTCGGTCCACTCAACACCCACACCGCGGAAGTAGCTGGGAGGTTCACAACGATTGCCGAGTGGTAGCCAAGAAGGGATTGGGGCAAGCGCGCGCTCGGACCGTTGAAAGCTTACGTTGTCGTCATAGCTGCCAACGACAAGATCAAGCGAACGCTCGCAGTCGCCCTCTCGCGACCGACGGCGATAGCTGTAGTGGCGCACATCCCAAACCCTGATGGACCTCACAACGTCGAAATCGGAAGAGGAAAGATCGACGCTGATCGGGGTGGCTTGGAAACCGTCACCGTATTGGCCGTGATGTGAATGGATCTCTTCTATCGAGATCGCTGCGTCTACCAGTAATGGCTTAGCGGTGTCATCCGATGGAAGCTCTGGAACTGGGCTAGCACTGGTGCGCTTGATGGCTTCCAACCGTTCCATAGGACCCAAGTCCGAGGGGCTGTGTGACGTATTCATCGGACAGCGCCAGAGTTGAAGCGGCGGTTCGACCGGGTAGGGTGTGATGCGCCGAATGAACTCTGCCTTGGCTGCGACGCAATCAGCCGACCTTGGCCAACCTCCGGCGAGGCAAAGGAATATGGCACAGTCAATTGGATAGGCACTGGCCTGCGAGGCTGGCAGTGTGGCGAGTGCAACTGCAAGGGCCTTCGCGCGGGTTCGAATTCTGGGCTTTAAATGGTTCATGATGGTCTCTCCTGCTTGCGAATCGCCTAAGCAATATCCGGCCAATATGCCTCTGGCAATCCAATATAGTATATTGGTGTGCTTTCCTATATTGACGTAGATTGTGTTTTAGTCCACAACTTTTGGATGTAGAAGGCGGCCCATAGGGGGTCGTCATGGCGGACAACAAGAGACAATACACTGTGGTAACCATTGAGATGGTTCGGGGCCTGAAAGAGGATCAGGTTCCCTTTACATGCCGCTACGAATTTATCGGACTCGCTTCCCTTGGACGACCTAAGTACCACTGCATATACAGCTCTCCGAACTATGTTGGGGCGTTGTGCAAGTCGAAAATCTCTCGCGCGGGCGCTGAGCCCAGAGAGTTCGATCTTTGGCCGGGGCTTTTTAAACATCACCAGGAATTTGGCGACGGGCGCATTCTTTGCGTCAAATCGGACTACACAATCGAGTCGATCACTCCAGAGGGTCTGGAAGCGGCGCAGGCTCTGGACGCGAAATCCGAAACCTAACGACCGGCAGCGCGCGAACGCACAGCTGATCCATAGCTTGGGTTACGGCGCATGAAACGGCTTTTGTTCCTCAGCACTGCACCCGTGTTGTTGTTCTTCGCCACAGCTTGGATTGAACCAACCAAGCGAACAAAGACTCTGAGTGCGTCTGAGGTGATTGCTGTCGACGGCGACACGATCGATCACAGCGACGACCGGTATCGGCTTGTTGGGTTTGATGCGCCTGAAACCTTCCGCGCGCAATGTGAAGCCGAAAAAGCCTTGGGTCTGAGAGCCAAAGGTCGCCTGACGGAGATCATTCAAACTAACGGCCAGGTGGAATTGGAAATTAACCCGAAACTGGACAGGTACGGTCGCTTCCTCGCAATCGCGCGCGTCAGTGGAAAAGAGGTTGGATCAATCCTGGTTTCCGAAGGTTTTGCGCGCCCATACGCGGGCGGAGAACGCAGGTCCTGGTGTGGCTAGACGAAAGGACTGAGCGAAGACTTACAAAAAACGGAACAAAACCACCGAGCAGTGAGCGGTCCTGTCGATTGCGCCAACAACCGACAGGACAAGAAACGCCCCAAATCCATCCGGGCATTCCTCAAACATCAAGAGAGAACTGTACTATGGTAAAAACAGTAACCCTAGATGCCGATCTTAGATCGGACAGCACCGCGCCAGAGTCAATGGGTGCGACCCTGAACAACGTGTCTGCGCTTGCGGCGGCACAGCACTGACCAGCGACAGCGCCGAATAGGACATCCCCGACACTTTGGTCAGACCTTCCGGCTGATTGATCCAAGCTGAACGCTGGCTGTCTACGAAGCCCGCGAAGGGCTCAGTGCTGTGTCCCGGCATCCAATTTCCTGCTGCTCAGATGATCGGAACCTCAACCTCATAATAGTAATTATGTACAGTTTACTGACCTAATTTGGAGAGCAAATTAGTGACCAACTCCATCAAAAGCTTCACTGAAAACAGATGTCGGATCAACGCCGTTTGGCCGTTGTTGGCGTTCTTGACGGCGACTTTCGGAACGGATGTCTGTGCCCAGGTCATCGAATACGAACCCGATGGCAGCGTATTCCTGAACGGTGCGCGGGCAGAAATCGTTGATGGCGTGGTGAAACCAATCCAGATGCGGGAATACGAGCTGGACGAACAGCCACAACCACCCAAAGCGAAGCTGACAGCAAAGATCGAGATTGCGGGAAAAGCACCGCGGCCTCGCAAAGCCTCGGGTGGCTGGTCGCAGGAACGGATCGTCAAAGAAATCCATGCAGCAGCGGATCGGCATGACATTCCGGCCGAGTTGTTCATGGCACTGGTCTGGCAGGAAAGCCGGTATCGGGCTGATGCCCTGTCGCCCAAGGGTGCCATCGGTTTCGCGCAGCTCATGCCGGGAACGGCAAAAGACTTGGGCGTGAACCCAAAGAACCCTGCAGAAAATCTCGACGGTGGTGCCCGCTATTTGGCAGCGCAGTACCGCGAGTTCGGAACCTGGAAGCTGGCGCTTGCCGCCTACAACGCCGGGCCTCACCGCGTCGTCGAATATGGCGGCGTCCCCCCCTTCACCGAAACCCGCAACTACGTGCGGATCATCCTAAGCAAAGTGAGCACTTCCTCATGAAAAGAACCCACTTCTACCAGCAGATGGCGTTTTTCGCGATCACAGCGTTCATCATCACCGCAGCGCCCGCCTCCGCTGGCTGGCTGCAAGATGCCATTGGCGATTTCATCAACGAAACGCTGGCCGACTCGAAGGTCGTTGGCGTCAGCCTTGCCGCTGTCGGCTTCATCTGGGGCTGTCTTGCCTACGTGTTCGGCTGGGGTTCGCTGAAAGGCCCAGTCGTCGCGATTGTTGTCGGTGCTGTTATCGGCCTCGCTGATACGTTCATCGGAGGCTGATTGATGTCGCGCCGCAATACGGTTTTTCGCGGCCTGAGCCGCCCCGCTGAATGGGGCGGCCTACCCGTGATCTATCTTCTGGTAATCCTCGGAATGACCATGCTTTCGTTCTTCATGTTCGGGATAGCGCCAGCAATCATTGCGGGTTTTGTTTTCTATACCGGGCTGCGCCTCTTTTACGAATGGGAACCGGCTTTCTTCCGCGTCCTGTCCGTAACCCTTTCCAAAACGCCGCGCACCAAAAACCGCCAGCATCACGGGGGAGATTACTATAGTGCCTAAGCCCGCTGCCCGAGGCATGTGGACCCTTGCCCGCTCGTTGATCGAGCCGAGCTGGCGCAAGGATGAAATGAGCCTCTTTCAGATGTTGCCGTATGGCTATGTCGTGGACGATGAGGTTATTTCCACGCGCAACGGTGGCCTTATCGCCGCTGCAGAAATCACCGGCATCAACGCAAACACGCTGGACGAAAACGAGTTCGAGTTCCTGGCCGAACGGTTTGAGCGTGTGTTGCGCACAACACCCAATGAAGTGGCATTTTATGTTCATCGACTGACCGTCCCGGCTGAGACTGGTCATGTCATCACAGATCCAACCAGCTTTGCTGGTGCTGTGGCAGAAGCCATGCGGTCAGCCTCGCTCGATGCAGAGCTGAAAGAGCGTAAGATCATCATCAGCGCCATTCTCCAAAAGCGGCAGGATGAGCGGGCAAAACAGATGTTCGGCCTGTCGTCAGGAACGATCGACGAGGAACGCCGCGAAATGATGGAACAGCTCGACGGTGTTTTCACAACACTGGCGGGCACGCTGGGCGAAAGCCGGGTGCGCCGGCTGAAGTTCAGCGAGGGGCGTTGGCTCGGCTATTATGGAATGCTGTTGAACGGTCGGTATCAGCCGATCATTCACACGAACATTGCAGAACCCATAGCCTTCAACATGCCGCAAGAGGATGTGCTGTTTCAGGGCAAGACTGGCAAACTGGTTACGGGCGACGATCAGGAACGCTCCATACGGGTCTATTCCCTGAAGAATTACCCGATGGCTTCGTTCCCCGGCATTTTCGACGGGCTGGACCTGCCGGTTGATGTCGTCATTTCGCAATCCTTCCTGCCGATCAGCCGCGCCCAGGCGCAGGAAATGGAACGCCGCAAGTCGGGACAAATGCGCTCGGCAGGCGACAAGGCAAAGTCTCTCGAAGAGGGTTTGTCTATTCTGGCGGACGGCATTGCCTCCGGCACCATGTCACTCGGCAAGCACCATCTGTCGATCTGCGTGTTCGGGACAGAGGAAGATCTGAAAACCGCCGAAAAACACATCATCGGTGAAATCCAGATTTCAGGCGGCACAGTGAAGCGCGAAGCGATGTCGGCCCGTGCGGTGTACTTCGCGCAGCATCCCGGCAATTTCGCGTTCCGCGCCCGTGAAGAACTGATCACGGACCAGAACTTTGCGGATATGGTTGCGTTCCACATGCGCCCCAAAGGGTTGGATGCGGAAAAGCTACCCTGGCCGGGGCCATTGGCGACGTTCCCGACAACGCACGGGGACAGCTACGATGTTTCGCTTCACCTTCCCAAGACCAGTAACGACCCTGAAAACCTGCCCTCCGGGCATACGATCGTTCTTGGACCGAACGGCTCGGGTAAAACTGTGATCGCGATGCTGCTGGCAACAATGGCGGTTGCACAGGGCGCGCGGATCATCGCTTTTGACAAAGACCGGGCAATGGAGGCTCCAATGCGGGCGCTCGGTGCGCAGTACACCCGCGTCCGGGTGGGCGAACCCACTGGCATGAACCCGTTTCAAACGGAAACGGATGAGGCTGGGCAAAGCTGGCTCGCCAATTGGGTCATTGCCCTGTTGAGCTATGACGAACCACTGACCACCGATCAGAAGGATGAAATCACGCGGGCTTGCCAAGCGAATGCCACTTTGCCGCCACAACTGCAGAACTTCGATTCACTGGTGGAGCGGTTCAGAGCCTTTGATGATGGCAAAAACCTCTTCAAGCGCGCGAGTGAATGGGCGGGCGACGGTCGGTTGTCATGGATGTTTGGCGAGGGTGGCACAGATCCTTTTGCCTCTGACGATCGGCATCTTGTGTTCGATATTTCCGAGGTTCTGGATGACGAGTTGGTCCGGTTGGCATGGATCAGCTACGTCATGCGCCAGATCGAGCGCCGTTGTGCCGCAAGGCTTCCAACGGTCTTTGTGATTGATGAAGCCTGGGTGATCGCAGGCAACCCCTACGGCGCGGAAATCCTCAAGAACGCTTACACCACGTATCGGAAGCTGAACGTCATGATGATGATGATGACGCAGATCCCCGATCACGTCCTGTCGTCAGCGGCAAGTAAGTCGATCCTGGAAAACACCAGCACGCAGCTCTTGTTCCCCTCTCGATCCGGCAATGAGGCGGATTATCGGGCAATCGGTTTGAACGATGCAGAGCTGGGCGCATTGCGGGCGCATTTTGGCGACCGCGTGATGCTTATGAAAAAGGGTGATGAGAGTGTCTGGCTCGATGTCGATGTCGGCGCACTCGGCCCCTTGCTTCGTGTTCTGAGCGGATCAGACGGAAAATCGTTCCCTGATCCTGACTGGCGCAAAAACCCCAACTTCTGGAAGGAAATCACATGAAAACCCGCCTTGTAATCGCCTTTGTAGTTCTGGCCGCTGTCTCGGCCTGCACCAGCACCTATTCGGGCTATCGCAGCAAATGCGCCTGCGACTTTGAGCTCATGACCCCCCCTGAAAACTTGGAGCTTGTCTGATGAATATTTCAAAGAAATTCCGCACAACCATTGCCGTTTCGGTTCTGGCCGCCCTGCCCGTCATGACGTCGGCCCAAGGTGTTCCGACCATCGACGCCACAGCCATTGCACAGGACGCCGCGAATTCGGCCCGCGAAGTCGCGGAAATGGTCCGCCAATACGAACAGCTGATGCAACAATATGAGAAGCTCGAGCAGCAGCGCGCCATGCTGGAGAACTCGTTTAAAGCCATTTCTGGTCTGACGGATCTGGACGAGTTCAACAGCCGCAGCTTTTTGAAACTGGCGACCGCCGCTAATACGCTCGGCTACGCCCTTGACGCGACCGAAGATACGATTGGCGATCTTCCAGGCGTCGCCGGGCTCGCGATGGAACGCCGATCAATCAGCCTGGGGCTGAACAATGGAATCCTTAAAGAATTCAGTACGTCAGACGTGCCAGCCCGGCGCATTCTCTCGGAGCGAGGAGGCGCTGGCTTGATGGCGTCCGCTCTGGGCGAACGGGGCTATGACATGGCGGGCAAACTCTCCGAAGACGCCGAAAAGCTGCGCGGTGAAATCGGTCAGCAAGAAGATCTGAAGGATGCAATCGACTACAACACGGCGGTTCTCCTTAAACTCCTTCAAGTTGAAATTGAAATCTTGCGCGCAACCTCAGCCAATGCTCTGGCGTCGGGCACGGATCTGGCTGCAAACGCAGCGGACCTAAAGACGCTTAGCAATTACGCAAGAGGAGAAACCCAATGAAAAGCCGCACCACTTTCGCCCTGATCACACTGACGGCGGCGCTTTTAGCGTCGTCGGCCAGTGCTGAGGCCAGACTGCCGTTTCCCCCCGATGTTGAATGGACATTTGGGGAATATCGGACCTGTCTTGGTTACTCTGGCGTCCGAGCGTTCAAAAAACCGCTTAAGGAATACGGGGTTGAACAACTCGCCAACGCTGGTCAGGGCGCGGATCAACAGTATGTCGTCGGCAACTGGACCGATGCCATTCTGAATGAGCAAGTGATCGCTGCTCATAAGTTTGCCATTGAGCAATGCCGACTGCGCAAAGCCGATGAAGCATTCAGCACCGAGTGCCCGCTCGGCAACCTTAGCCGCGAAGCTGCAATCGAGTTGGTGGGCGCAGACCAGGGCGAATTCTGGTCGAAGCCATCCAGCGAACTCAAATCGCTCAATGAGACGCAGCAAGAACGCTTGGAAGCGCTGCGCCCTGCAATTGAGGAGGCTTGTGGGCCGTGATTCAGGATTTCGTCAGCTCGATTGAATCAGCAATCAGCAACTTTTCTCAGCAAGCATACACCAGCCTTGCGGCGGATCTCGCATCCGCCCTCTGGGCTATTGCTGCGCTGATCTTTGTAGCAATGCTGATCAACGGCGTGCTTCAGATCAGAGAAATTGGGTTTGGTGGTTATGTAGGCTGGATCATTCGGGCGACGATAATCATCGGAATGGCGTCGAGCTGGTCCTTTTTCCAACCAATCTATCAAGGCGTCCAAACCTTGCCGGACAGCATTGCCGGGGCACTCACTGGAACCACTAATGTATGGCAAGCGTTGGATGAGATTGCGCTTCAGTGTTTCTTGATGGGCCAGCAGGCCATTGAAAACGCGACCTGGGGCCTGAGCATCACCGGGGCTATTCTCTGGGTTGTTGGGGCCGTCATCGTTGCCTTTGGCACTGGCATGGCACTCATCGCAAAAGGTGGTCTGGCGGTCCTGCTGGGTCTAGCGCCTGTGTTTATAGCTACGTTGCTCAGCTCAGCCACAGCCAATATCTTCGCAGCCTGGGCGAAAACGACTGTGGGCCTCATCATGGTCATCGTCGTTCTGACAGGCATCATTTCACTTATTCAGGCGCTTTTCGCTTCGGAGCTTGGTTCCTTGTCTGATGTTAATGACATGGAAGCCAGCGGGCGTTTTCTTGCAATCTGCATCGTGGCTATCGTCATGCTCACGCAAATCCCGTCACTGGCTGGCGGCATGTCTGGCGCGATAGTTTCGGCATCCTCCGGTCTTGCTGTGGCAACTGGCGCGGTTGCAGCCGCAAAAAGTGCATTGGGCACTGCCAGCGATGGCGCGCGCGGTGCTGTTGCCGGGGGCAAAACCGCCGTCGCGATGGCTTCCGCAGCTCGTGACGGGACAGGCATTCGCGACAGCGCGTTCCGCGCAATGCAGGCACGTCGCGACATAGCAAATAGAGCCCGCAATCAGGATGGGGCGGCACGCCAAAGCTACGCCGCTGACCGTTATCGGCAGAGCATCCAACAAGCTCGTGCCAACAGATCTTCATAAACCGAGGTTTTGAGCAAATGTCACACGTGACTGATCACGAAAAAGAACTCTTTCTGGGCGCACGCCGCGATGCCTTCAAATGGCAGGTATTCGGTATGGTCGGCATGGCAATGGGCGTGGCCTCTATGATTGGCTGGGCGATGCTCCTTCCCCTGAAGGAAATCCGCGCGGTGCCATTCTCCATTGATCCGGACACGAAACTGCCGGTCCTGCTGACTGAAAAAGTCGAAGAACTGGAACCTTCTGAGGCGATGGCCTTCCGTGAAGTCGCAAATTATGTGCGCGACCGGGAAACCTATGATGTTCAGGACAACAACGAGCGCCTGAAATCGGTGCTGCGTCGTTCTGATGAGCTGGCCGAAACGTCCTACCGCGAACTGTGGGACGGTTCGAACGACAACCATCCGGACGAAATCTATACGCCCAAGACAAAGGTGCAGACCGAAATTCTGGGCGTGTCGCCGGTCAATGACGAGACGGTGCAGGTCGAGATCCGCAAATCCCTGATCGTGCCAAACCAAGCAACGGCCTCAGCCCGCTACGTGGTCACAGTGACCTACGGGTTTGAGGAAAAAATCGTGACGTCGATGGATGAACTTCTCGAAAATCCATTCGGCTTCGTCGTCACCAATTACCGCGTAGACGCAATTGGAGACATCTGATGCAGCGTTCTTTCAAAACACTCACCGCCGCCGCCTCAGCAGTTTTGGCATTATCTACGCCCCTGCTCGCTGAAATCACACCAACACCAGACGGAAAGAATGCGGATCACCGCATCACGCATTTCCATTACATTGAGAACCAAGTGTACCGTATCCCTGTCGGTGAACGCCTGATTACCTATGTTCACTTTCCGCAGGGCGAAACCGTCCGCAGCATTGGTGCGGGCGACACGGAAAGTTTTCAGATCACGCGCCTGCAGGAAGGTCGCGTTATTGCGTTCAAGCCGGAAATCCTGAACTCGGATTCAAACCTGACCGTCCTGACCAATCTCGGAACATACAACTTCTATCTGGTTCCGGCCGAGAGCGCCGCCGAACGTAAACGAGTACCGTTTCGGGTCACGTTCTACAACAAGAACAACAGCGGCGGGACCACAACGCGCCGTGGCACGGTGGCACGTAGCGAGCCGAAACCAACAGGCCGCTTCGTCAACCAAAACTACTCGCGTTCGGGCAAAGCGGAGTTTGCGCCCACCGCCGTTTGGGATGATGGCGTACACACCTATATGCAGATCCCACAGGATGCAGAGCTGCCGGGTATCTTCCGTGTCCTGCCTGATGGCCGAGAGCTGATGGTGAACACCACAGTCAAAGAGCGCGGCATTATCCAGATGCAGGGCCTTTCAGATCTTTGGACACTTCGCATCGAGGACACTTCGATCTGTGTTCGAAACGATGGCGACGAGTTTCAGCAGGCAAGTGCAACGGGCAGGCCCGTTACTTCACAGACAGTTAAACCGGGGGGCAGCAAGTAATGAACCGCGATCAGACTATTGCGGCACGGGCGGCGGCTGAAAAGCCGTCGCAACGTGTCCGGAAGAAGTTCGACCCTAAGAAGCTGATGACAGTTGCAATAGCAGGCGCGGTGTTCCTGGGCTTTGTATGGTTTGTCATGGGCGACGAAGGCAAAAGCACGAACACGGGTGTCCGCGTGGACGCTTTGCAACAAGGTGGTGGCGAACGATACGGGCTTTTGACCGCACGGGGGCCAGTGGTCGATGAGCCAGAACCAGAGGCTTTGCCCGAGGAAATAGCGGTGGCAACACCGGCATCAGTGCCGCAGGTCGATTCCGAAGGGCTGAAACAAGCCTTGAAAACAATCGAGCAACAGAATGGCCGGATTTCCGATCTGCAAGACGAGCTGACGGATGCGAAGGTTTCGCTGTCCGAAAAAGACGGTGAAATTGCAACGCTGACCCTGACCAATGAACGCCTGCAGGTCAGATATGATGAGCGCGAGAAAAAGATTCAGACTGAGCTTGCCCAGGCGGTTGCTGATGCAGAAGCCCGGGCGCTCGCCAGTATGAGCCACTTGCAAACTACAGGTCTGACCGATGATGAGCGGCGCAGGCTCGAAGAACTCAAGCGGATGCGCGAGCGCCAGAACCAGTCAGACGGCATCGTGTTCGATGAAAACCCATACGGCAGAAACTAATGGAGCTGACGATGAACAGAACAGCAATCACCCTCGCCCTGGTCACGTTGGCGTCAAGCGCGATGGCACAGGAAGCACCCGGTCAAAACTACCAGCCGATCAATGGTGGATCGCAGCCGGTCATTTTCCAACCCTTCCCTGCTGCGCCGCAGCCGGTTCAAGTCCAGCCAGACGATACCCGCCTGCCTGAAGAACAGCGCGGCTATCAGGAAAACCAAAACACGACATGGCAAAACAATCTGGTCGAAGAATACCCGCCCATCGTGGGGGCCTCGATCATTGACGATCCTTCGCGCACCTTAACGCAAGGCACGGTTTTGTCGGCTGTGTTCGGTGGCGCGGTCAGCTCGGAGTTGCCCGGTAGTGTCGTGGCGACAATCACACGTGGCGTCTACTCGATGGACGGCACGCGTTTGCTTCTGCCGCGTGGATCGAAGCTCTATGGCGAGTATCGGGCGGATACGACACTTGCACAAACGCGCATCATGATTGTTTGGAGCCGTGTCATTACACCTGATGGCCTGTCCGCTCAGATCGGTTCGGCTGGTACGGATGGTCAAGGCCGGACTGGTGCGAACGGCAGGGTGAATACACACTTTGGGAAGCGGTTCGGAACTGCTGCGCTGTTGTCCATCATCGGCATTGCGCCAGTGGCGTTGGTGTCCGACAGCGATAGCAACAACTCGGTTCGCACGGATTTGGCAACGCAAGTGGGTTCAAACCTGCAGAACGCCACGGCGGCGGCGCTTGATGAATACCTGCGCATTACTCCGACAATCTTTGTCGATCAGGGCAGTCGCATCAACGCGATCCTGCAGCGCGACGTTGTGTTCGATAGTTTCTGAGCGCGAGACAATGAGCCGACCGCCTCAGCGGTCCTTCCGGCCGCTGCCAGCATGATCGAGTGCGGTAGAGGCCTTTTTTGAAGCAAATTCAGCACTTTTTGGAATTAATGAATCTTGTATGCGTGCGTTCGCGTTCGAGGCAAAGCCGAGAGGCAGCGAAGGCAACCTCCACTGTTCCCAAAAGTGCACTACCAAGGACAAGAATATGAGCGGGCGGAACGGTAATGGCCTTCTGGAACACTATACAGGCAAGATCGAACATCTGTTGCACGATGAAAGCCTGAGCGAAATTTCTGTTAATCCTGACGGATCGGTCTGGGTCGAAGAAATGGGCACAACGCACATGACCAGGACAGACATCGCTCTGAACAGAGACGATGTAGAAAGCATCGGGCGCTGCGTGGCCGGTTTCAGCGATGTGACATTCGGAGAAAAGAAGCCCATTGCGACGGCCAACGTGCCGACACAGCAGGGCAAAGCGCGGGTGCAGGTCGTGATCCCGCCCGCAACAACCGGCGTGGGGTCCGTGGCGATCCGCCTGCTCCGCGTGAAAACCGTCGATCTGGGCGCGTTCAGCTTTGCAAGCAAAGAGGCCGCATTGGCAGAAAGTAACGATCATAGCGCGCTTGAAAATGCTCGGGCTGCTCTCGCTGCCGGAACAATGAACTTTGACGAGCTGGCCGACCTTGCGATGCTTAGCAAATGGAACGTGATCATTGCCGGGGGCACCTCGTCTGGCAAAACCACGGTTCTCAATGCCATGCTGAAGCGCGTCGATCCGGGCGAACGGATCGTAACAATTGAAGAAGTGGCCGAGCTGGACATCGCGCAGCCCAATGCCGTGAGCCTGCTTGCTGATCGTTCCGAAATCGACGGTCCTCGATCCCCGACAAAACTGCTTGAATCGGCGCTGCGTTTGCGGCCTGATCGGCTGGTTTGTGGGGAAATCCGGGGCAACGACGCGAATATGTTTTTGGAGTTGGTGAACACCGGCCACGATGGATCTGTCTGCACCATGCACGCCAATTCGCCCGTAGATGCCATCGGGCGCATGAGCAAAATGGTACGGCGCGGATCTCCGACCGTCCAAAAGTCAGAGGTGGTCGATGACATCCGGGCCACCATTCACATGATCGTTCACATGAAGAAAATCAGGGACGAACGGAGGATCAATGGCGTGATTTTCCCACCCCTGATGAGCGCTGGCCAACTTATCTAACGGTGCGCGACGATGAAGAAATTTAAGTATCGAGACGGGTATTTCTTCAAGCATGAGCTGACCGATGGCTGAGTTTCAGGATCTCCCCAAAGGCAAGAAGGTCGCGATCGCCGGTACAATGGGCTTTATCGCCACTTCGGCGTGCGCGGTGTTGGTGATCGGGCTGGCGCTCGAATACATCAACACCAGAGGAGTTCGCGGACTGAACATCTGGGCAATCCCAGAGAAGTTCATGGCACAGCCTGCAGAGACGCAGCAGATCATCGGTCTGGTAGCGGTGGTCGCAGTGGGGGTTTTGACCTTTGCATTTGTGGCGGCTGCGCTGCGTGGTCCCTCAACGAAATACGGGGATGCGAGTTTTGCAAAGGCCCCTCAGCTCGTCCAAGAGGGCTATGCTTCGGCGCTAAAGCTCAAAGATCCGTTGGACAGCGAAATCGTGTTTGCCAAATTTGGTGAGCCAAAGGACAAAAATGCGATCTACTACAAGCCCGGGCCCAGCTTTCAAAAGCCGCACGCGATGTTCATTGCCCCCTCCGGCTCGGGCAAAACCAGCGGCTTTGTGATCCCGAACGTCCTTCGGTTCAATGGCTCCTGCGTTGTTCTGGACATCAAAGGCGAGATTTTCCAGACAACCGGCGCGCGGCGGGCAGCAATGGGCGATGAGGTTTTCGTGTTCGATCCCGAGAACCCCGACAAAAGCCACAGCTATAACCCACTGCGCCGTGCGGTCCGTGCCGATAATCTGGACCGACGATGGGAAGAAGTGATTCAGGTTGCGACCCAGATGTTCGACACGCCCAGCTCGTCCGCACAGGGCTTTATGGGTGGTGTCGAAGGCATGTTCTGCGCAATGGCGATGTTGGCGATCAAAAGAAAGCGGCCATACATTTCCGAAGTCCTGCGCCTGGTCAAAACGACAAAGCAAAAGGACTACGAGAAAATGGCTGGAGAAATTGGATATGCGCGCGCTGCAGATGAGTTCCTGAATCTTGCAGCCGAAGAATCCAAAATCTTGCGGTCAACGATTTCGGTTATGCTGAACTCCGGCCTTCAGCTCTGGCGTAACCCGTCTGTGGCAAGAGCCACGCAGGGCAATGACATCAATTTTGAAGATCTGCGTCGGCGCCCCACCTCGATCTACTTTTCTGCACCGGGAAAAAAGGTCAAAGAGTTCCGGACGCTCATTCGCCTGTTCTTCCTCGATTTGGTGAACACCATCGAAACCGTTGAGCCGGGCGAAGATGAGCCATTCAAGGTCCTGATCCTGCTCGATGAGTTCCAACGCCTCGGCCACCTTGAGCGTGTCGTTGAAGCCTATGACACCATGCGATCGTTCGGGGGCAGGCTCGTGGTGATTTCGCAAACGCTGTCGCGCCTGCAGGACATCTACGGGCATGAAGGCGTGCGGGCAATGTTGGCAAACGCCGGGACGCAGATGTTTGCGGCGTCCGAAGATTCAGAGGTCCGCGAACACGTGTCCAGATCCATCGGTGACAAAACAGTAATGAGCAAATCGAAGTCGCGGGCGCTCGGCAAAATGGAAATGGGCAGCATATCGGAACGCGAGGAAGGCATTCGCCTGCTCCGGCCCGAACACGTTGGCCGATTGCCTGAAAATGAAGTTGTGCTGATCCGCGAAGGCAAGATGCCGGTGATTGCCAACAAAATCCGATACTTCGAAGATCCTTATTTCATGCAGTTTCTTGGTGGTGATGTTCCGCAGATCAAGGGAACACATCGGGATCTCGCTGAAGAACAGGCAAAGGACACGGCCAAGGCTCTGGCTGAAGCGAAACCGGCCCCTGCCCCGGTGAAAGAGGTTTCTGAGAACGATCGGGCTGTCAAAGCCGCTTTTGATGCACAACGGGCTGAGGCAAAATCCAAAGCGATGACGGCAAAGCAGTTGGCGATGGGGAAGCTGGCTTAATTGATACCTGGTTTGCGTGTGAGAGGTTTACTTGCGTTGGAGACAATCAATGTCGGGTCTGCGCGGAAAACGTACTTTGCAAAGTTCAAGCCGTTTCCTGAGACCAGACCTTCATTCATTGAACGGTATTGGCAAAATCGAGCCCTGACCTGCCATTGCTAAGCCATTTGAACTCTGCGCCTGCATACGTCCGGTAAGTGGACATTACTGCCGATTAAACCAAAAGCTAAGTTCAGTTTGCTTGCCAATTAGGGCTGGCTTCGGGATTTGGAAAATTCAAAATCGACAATGCAAAAAAACAAGAGAAGACAAGCATTGGTATTCCGGCCCAATGCGCATCTCCGGGATCAACAATTACTTGGAATACCCCTAGCGCACCGATTGTAAGACACACTGCCCACCCGCTCATCTTCACCCACTTATCGAGAGGCTTACGTCGGAGTTTTTGATAAATAATGCAAGAGGTTATCACGAAAGGAATAAAGGCTAGTACGATACTTGCTACACCGATTATTAAGTCGGTGGTGGTACCTCGCCCTGAACCCAAACAATCAGTCATTCCACACAGACCCAGCGTACCAAACGTCGAAAAGAGCAGTGTCGAAGCGATGAATGTAGGGACTATGAAGAACAGAAACTTCACACTAATTTCCCATTTGTCCAATTTCTGTCTTCATACGTATGCAGGACCTCGAAACCTTGCAAGCGTCACTTTGAGCCCTTAGCTGACGCGGCCAAAGACTCTAAGATCGATGCAAATTCGATATGAGGCACAGAATCGATGTTGTTGAACTGGAAAACTGTATCTGAAATTTATGAGAGTGTGATTAGCGGCAGCTGTTCGTTGGAAGATGCAGACAGATGGGGCTATTCAGTCATGAACGCCAACGACTTAGGAAGCTTAGAGTTTGAACCAGCGAAAGACAAAGCTGACCTGTGGGAGGCTGCAATATTCCTCTTCGGCATTGATCTGCAGTACGCTCCGGGAGAGTATCTCCACTCCGTGGAGCAGGTGTCGCAGGCATACGAGCAAAGGTGGAAGTCTAGATCCGCTTAGCCGTCATAAACCATTGAAAATTGGGTCCCGCAGCGCCGGAAGTCCGTTCTGAGCCCAATTAGCCAAATGCCGCATGACTCACGAACTGGTGTGATGTGCGCAAAGCTAACCTTCCTTGGCAGCTGCACACCAATGTGTCAGCCAGGACGTTCCGCACTATCAAATTCTCTGAAGCAGCCAGTTGATTTGAACTCATTGATTTCCACATACCGTTACACAGCTCAGGCAAGATTGGCTGTACTTGACAGCTATGCGGGTTCACATGCCTCCAGAATATATTTTCGTACTGCTGCAACTGACGGCGCCGACATGCGTTCAGGGCGGCAAAGCAAGGTCACTGAAACTGGATCGGTAGACCAATTCGGGAATAAGCGCACGAGGCGGCCAATCCGTTCATCCGGTTGCGCTAGTATGGACGGGAGCAGGGCCACTCCTTGTCCCTCTAGGGCCGCCGCATATGCAAGCTCCATCGTATTGACCCGCAATCCAATAAGCGGCGTGATAACCTCTTGTCGGCCATCTTCGTTCTTGAACACCCATTTGCTGGGTTCCTGAGTTCGTACGACACATTGAAGCGACAATAAGTCAGCAGGCTGGGCGACGTCTTGCACCTGCTCCAAAAGGGTTGGGCTGGCGTAAGGTGCTCGCCGGGCAGGCGGTAAGGCGGTTGATATGAATCGCCCTTTGCTGGCGGAACCAGTCCTGAACGCCAAATCGATGTCATCTGCCGCAAAATCCGACCTGGAATCGTCTGCATGAAGCTCCAGTTCGACGTCCGGAAAGCGGGTTTGAAGCCCGGTCAGGAGTGGGACAAACATGGTGCCAAGCAGGCTGTTGGGTCCCGAGATCGACACCCGACCAGCAATCTTCCCGCTTCTGGCAAAGCCAAGCTCTGCCTCGGCCTCAAGCGCTGCGTCAACAGGACCAGCGCAGATCTCAAATATTCTGCGCCCGGCTAAGGTCGGGGTCACCGCCCGACCTGACCGGTCCAGCAATACCAACCCCAATTCAGCTTCGAAGAGTGCAAGTTTTTGGCTGATTGCCGACTTCGTGGTGTTCAGCTCCGCCGCTGCCGCACTCATTGACCCGGCACGCACAGTAGCCACCAGGGCCTTGGCGCAGGAATAGAATCTATCGTTCATAATTACGAACGATAGTTAACAAAAGGATCATTTTCCAGAACAAAGAGGATCCCTAAATTCCGTCCCAGCGAACAGGTCAGGATATGAACAATGCAGACTGAGATGGTCTACCACCCCGCCGCAACCCGCGAGTTCAAGGACTTCGGCTTCATGCAGGCGTATTTGTCGTTCAAGCCGCATCTCGAAGCAGGGCGGCGCAGGTTCGGCCCGCTGATCACAATCGACGACGGAACGCTAGCCCCAGGCGCCCAAGGTTTTGGTCTGCATCCGCACCAAGATGTCGAGGTCGTTACCTTCATGGTAGACGGAGAGGTGTCGCATATCGATCCTGTGGTTCCCGTTTACAACGGCACCGTAAAGGCGAAGGGCCTTCAGGTGATCACTGCTGGCACCGGCATCCTCCACAACGAAGTGAACAATTCGCGGACAATGCCGATGCGAGCTCTGCAAATCTGGTTCGAGCCGCGATCCAAAGGGTTGGCGCCGGCCTATTCCAGCAAGGTACTGGAAACCGCGGACCACACCAATCGATTCCAGCTGGTGCTGTCACCCGACGGCGCCGAAGGCTCCCTTGTTGTGCAGCAGGAAGTGCGTCTCAGTTACGGAAAAATGGACCGCCACGGCGTGCTGAGTTTCAAACCGCACAGCCTTGATCGCAGCCTCTACATCTTGATGATCGAAGGCGAGGCAACTGTTGCTGGCCTCCCCCTTGGCAAAGGAGATGGGCTGGGACTGCTCCGCTCAAGAAACCTGGAGATTACGGTCTCAGCCGAAGCCGAAATCCTGATCTTCGATCTGCCCACTTCCGAAATCTTTTAACCAGGAAAGGACATCAACATGACCTCCAAAAAAGTGACCCCCGACAACGCAGCCATCGTTTTGATCGACCACCAGATCGGTACAATGAATTGGGCAAAATCCGTTGACCGCGATCTGATCGAAGCCAACACCCGTGCCCTGGCGCGGGCGGCGACCGCGCTTGGCATGCCGCTGGTGCTGACTTCCAGTATGGAAGACAACATGCAGGGCCAGTTGATGCCCGCGCTGGAAGAGATCGCGCCAGATGCCTTCGCCGCGCGGATTAAGCGTCCCGGCGTAGTGAACTGCTGGGATGACAGCGCCTTTGCAGATGCCTGCCGCAACACCGGGCGCAAGCATTTCATCATGGCGGGCATCACCACCGACGTATGCCTTGCCCCTCCTGCAATCAGCGCTGCCGACGAAGGCTTTGCCGTGACCGCTGTGGTCGACGCTTCTGGTTCCCCCACCGCGCTGACGGATGAGATGGCGTTCCGGAAGATGGAGCGCGGTGGTGTCGAGCTCACCACAACCAGCGCGCTGCTGGCAGAACTTGCTGTCAATTGGGCCAGCGAGGCTGGTCAAAAGATCATGCAAATCCTCGGAGAGGAAATCCTGAGCCGCGGATAGGCTCGCTGACCCTTTACAAACAATACGAGTGCGGCCGCCTCATCCACAGGGCGGCCGTCAAACAATTCAGAAGCTCTCCGCCCAGCACATCATGGATGCATTGGGCGCGCAGCCCATGAATCGAATGGCAGTTATGAGCGTTCGGATGCCGCTCAGAATGAAGCAGCAAATGGCCGTTTTGTCCGCATAGCGGACGTCGCCTCCTATTTTTCAACTTCAATTGAGATGTCGCGTTGTATATTGTCCCGCAGTAGCAAGAAGAGGCAGACCAGAGCCATTGCCCCCCAAAAGATGAGGTATTTATAGGCTGCAAATGGTTTTGGCAGGAAATCGACGTCAGGGATTATGAAGCCGGGAAAACCCATCGGCAAACCATATCTGAATGCTATTAGTAAGGCTGTTGCAGCGAGAATTTTACAGCCCCACAGAGCAAGTTTTTTATTTTTCATAGCCACTCTAATGCCCTGGTTCGTCATCTGCAGTACTTCGCTCGCTTGAGCCGTGACCGTGCTGCGCGAGTCTCAAGGTTTTTGTACCGGCCACCGGAGTACCTAGAGCAGTCCAAAGCGTGCCCGGCGGCGATCACAGCCGCTCCTACGTCTTCACCATCGGCGTAGCACACCCCTACCCAGCGGTCATAGGTGCGCTCACCGTTCAGTTCACAGGAAATAGATTTCCCCCGGAGGTAGTTCACCATCCAGCGCTTAGCGTCCTGGCCGGATCGCGTGTCCAGCTCAGGCGCATCGACGCCGTTCAGGCGGACAGGTGTGCCATCAACAACGATGGTGTCGGCGTCTCGGACATGAAGGCTCCTAGCAGCGGCAGAGGTGGATAAGAAAAGGGCTATAATTGCAGCCAGTCGTGTCAAAAGCTTCATAAGTTAGTCTCTGCTGGGCGCAGGCCATTTAACGAACAAAATACACGCCACTATCGCGGCGTCCAGCAAGCCATGAAAAACCCTATACCCCCATTCTGACGCGGGCTTGAGCCCAACCGTAATTTCCTTGAACTCTGCCCCTAGTACGGCAGCAAGTGCCGTTCTAACTTCCCCGACCGCTTCTATGGCGCGCAAGTTTCCAATCGCAAACACGAGGAACAGGGCAGACAGCGCCAACTTGAATACATGCTTATCTACAGGAGCTTTCCCCGATGCCAACACACCGAAAATGGCGGTTACGACAGCAACATAAATGTTCCAGTAGGTATTGGTTCGCGCCGCTTGGTCCATTGCCAGTTGCAGGAGCTGAATCTTTTCTGAATCCACCTTTGCGGGCCTTTCGTCGGACATTTTGCTTTCATTGCTAATGCCCTACAAGTTTCCCAGCAAGCCATTCGTGTTAAACGAATACTCTTCCTTTTTCCCAATGATAACGTGGTCATGGATCAGAATGCCCATAGTGTTGCAGGCTTCCTGTACGCGTTCGGTCATGAGGATGTCTGAGGTACTGGGGGTCGGATCACCCGACGGATGGTTGTGTACCAGGATCAGCGAGCTTGCGTTCAGCTCCAGAGCCCGTTTGACAACCTCGCGCGGATACACCGGCACGTGGTCAACCGTACCCTTGGATTGTTCCTCGTCAGCAATCAGAACGTTCTTGCGATCGAGATACAAAACGCGGAACTGCTCAATTTCGCGATGGGCCATGGCAGTACGGCAGTAGGTCACCAGGGCTTCCCATGACGACACAACATCCCGCTTCATCACTTGGGCTTGCGCCATCCGATGTCCGAAGGCTTCAACAACCCGGAGGTGGTAGTAGACCCAGTCGTTTGCCCCCTCCACCTTCAGTATCCGATGCTTGGAGGCCGCAATGACGCCATTCAGGTCACCGAACTCCGCCAGAAGTCGCTTGGCCAGCGGTTTGACATCTATCCTCGGAATTGCGTTGAACAGCAGGAGTTCCAGCAGTTCATATTCGGGCATCGGGTCATGGCCGCCTTTCAGGAACCGTTGCCTCAATCGCTCACGGTGGCCCCAATAGTGCGGGCGTTTTGCCCCGTCATCGCCTTTGACCAAGCCGCCCCCTGCTGCGTTCGTTGGCGACAGTCGGTCGCGGTAAGCATAACTGGGTGAGTGAGCCGGTTCAGTGATTGCCTCAGGTGGCGGCGTTCGTGCCTCCAAGTCCTTAAGCCCTTGCATCGCGTCCTCTGAAAAGCCGTTCTGCCCGTCGTATTTGACCAACCTGCCGAACCTCTTTTTGTCCCGGCCTATAACCTCTTTCAGTTGGTCCAATATCTGGCTTTTCATCATCGCACCTATCGCGTTCCTGCGCTGAACGAGAATGGCGGTGTGCTGGTTAATAGACGGTAAACGTCGCCTCCCTATTGTTGAACTTCAATTGCTTGCATTGAACCCAGATTGACCGATCCTGCTCTCTCTATGAGCGTCCGCTTTGAGACGGGCTCTGATCTTGTCGAGTTGAGGCTTCTTCGAGACGTGTTTTGAGACCGTCAATAACATTTTGCGCTGTCGCAATATCATCTGGCGACAGGCCTTCCGAGAGTTCATTCACCCATGGGATTTGCCTCGCAATCGCGGCTTCGTACAACTCCTGCCCCTTTCGAGTCATGACAACCAAGTGCGCCCGCTTGTGGTGTGGGTTCGGCTGAAACTCCACTATACCTTCTTTGCTCAGTTCATTGATGATCCGTTGTACGCCCTGCCGGTGAACGCCCATCGTCCGCGCATGCCAGGCAACGGATTCCGGCCGATCAGAATAAGCAATTGCGCCAAGGATCTGCCATCGGGCACTTGTTAGACCCAGTTCTGATACGAGCCGATCACCGGCAAGCTGCAATCGACCGTTCAGCCGAAACACATCCAGTATCAACGCTGTCACGGCTTCTCCTGCTTCGGTTCTTCGTTCGTCCGGCATGTCGGTTCCTCATTTTATTTGACAACACATTGTCATTGTGTTTGATGCTTCTTAAATATGACAACATGACACCAAATTGAAGTGACTTTCAAGGAGTACCGAAATGGTGAGTTTCCAACCGCTCGACCCCGAGTTTCCCATTGAACGGCAATTGAGCATCGACGTTGGACCCGTCGTTCTCGTCAACCTCTTCACAGTCGATCCCGTTGACCAGGTCGCCTTGGTTGAAGCCTGGAAGATCGATGCCCAATGGATGAAGAAGCAGCCGGGTTACATCAGCACTCAACTGCATAAAGCCGTTGGTGACGGCAGTATGTATATGAACTACGCGGTCTGGGAGTCTGTTGCGGACTTCCGCGCGGCGTTTTCAAACCCCGAGTTTCAGCAGCAGCTCAGCCATTATCCCTCAAGCGCTGTGACCGCCCCCCATCTGTTTGAGAAGGTTGCGGTGCCGAATTGCTGCACGGCCTGATGAGTTCCTTTCCAAGAGCCAATTTGAGTGAACCGCTATGAAAACAAAGATTCACGCCATCGCAGGGGGCATAGGCTTTGTGATGATCCTCCTCTTCTGGACATCAACGGCCACCAGCGAACTCTTTGCGAGCCATGAAACAGTCGCAACCGTCAAAGCATTGATCCTGAAAGGCATGTTCATCCTCATCCCGGCAATGGCGATTGCTGGCGGATCGGGCATGGCAATGGGCCGGAAACGCAAGGGTGCGCTTACGAAGGCCAAGAAAACCCGGATGCCTGTCATTGCGTTGAACGGCTTGCTGATCCTCGTACCGGCCGCTTGGTTTCTGGCTGGCAAAGCCGCTGCTGGCGAGTTCGACAGCACCTTTTACACAGTTCAGGTGATTGAGTTGATCGCCGGGGCGGCCAACCTCACGATGATGGGACTGAACATTCGTGATGGCTTGCGAATGACAGGCAAAATTCGGAGGCCGCGCTGAAGATGTGGTTCCAACCCGAGCATTGGCAAAATGGCCGACATTCGAGCAAACGCCGCGAGTTGGCGCTTTGTCCGCACTCCGGACGTTGCTGTCGTCTGAGCTGGCTCATGTCCCACTGCAACCGTCAGATGACCGCTGTGAACCCATAGCGGACAA
>NZ_WPZO01000011.1 GCF_013031355.1 Ruegeria arenilitoris
TCCGAGAAATCGGCGCAAACGCAATACTCAGATGGAAAGAATGGAAAGCAAGAGACGAATAAGGGTTTCAATGATCCCGTCTAGCAGCAAACGCTTGCTGGAGCAGCCTAGTAGAATACCAGATTTTCCGAGTATTTCTGGGTTTCGATAATGTTCGGCACCGGTGGTGTCGTTGTACCTGCCGGCCAAAACGATCTTCCGCGATGGTTGCCCGACAAGCATGTTGAGGCACGCGCGCAGACCGCTGTATAAACTCCGCCCAACCAAAAGAACGCGCGCCGCCCCATTCGGGCGGTGTTTTGCGATCTAATAACCAAGCCGACATAAATACGAAATCGGTGTTTCTTTGTCGCTTGCGGGCCAACACTGTCGCGAACCGGCACGCCCAAGTAGAGCGATCGCTCTACCCATGTTTTTATGAATGGCACTCAGACCCAAATCGAAGAACGCCCCAACCATCAGTTTTCTGAAAAGGGCTTTCCCATCCAAAGCGTTGACGCGGCGGGGGTTGAAGCAAAGGCTTCGCCGAGAAGGCTAAACAAGTACTTCCGCGACCGCGAAACGATGGTGATTGCCTCCCTGGGGTCTTGCGCTGCAGCACATTCGGGCTGGGTAAGCCAGAACGTTTCAGAAAGCGCTGATCACATGCCGCAGGTTATGTTCGATTGTCGGTTTGGCTGTGTACTTGCGATGCGCCCGGGCACTGCTGGCAGTGACAAATACTCGCTGAAGCAGGAGCAACCGGCGATCCGGCAAGAGATAAAGAACGTGAAGTCAAGAAAATCCACATGCTTGCACATAGCCTGATCGGCAACAAACCGGGTGTCACAGCCGCTGATCTGCTGGAGCAGGCAATCGCAACTTAGGAGAACTAGGAAATGTTTGAAGGCAAATGCGCGTTGGTAACTGGCGCAGCCGGAGGTATCGGGCGGGTTATCGCAGACAAGCTCAGAGCGAGTGGTGCAAAAGTTGCCGTCGCCGATCGTACGACGGACGGAATCGAGGCCGATGCACATTTGCCCGGTGATCTGCTTGACCCAACCTACAGCGATCAACTGGCTGCTGCGGCACAAAAGGCACTGGGTGGATTGGATATTGTCATCAACAATGCAGGTGTCATCACCCGTGGTCCGGTCACGGAAACCAGCGACGCCGATTGGGCCTTGTCCATGGGCGTAAATGTTGAGGCTCCCTTTCGGATCTGCCGCGCTGCCATCCCTCTGATGGCCGAAACCGGTGGTGGAGCTATCGTCAACACATCGTCCTGCTGGGGCGGAAAGGCCCCCGGCCCGAACCATGCCCTGTACTGCATGACCAAGGCTGCGATTGCGTCGCTGACCGAATGTATGGGCATGGATCATGCGCATCAGGGCGTCCGGATCAACGCGGTCTGCCCCAATGAGGTGAACACGCCGATGCTGCGCTCGGGCTTTTCCAAGCGCGGTTTCGATCCGGACAAGGCTGTGGCCGAACTGGGCAAAACCGTCCCATTGGGACGCATCGCCGAACCCGAGGACATCGCCGATGTCGTTCTGTTCCTCGCATCGGATGCGTCGCGCTACATGTGCGGTGCGCTGGTCGAAGTAAATGGCGGGAAACCGGTCGCATGAGGCGTTTTGAGGGCAAAGTCGCGCTTGTTACCGGTGGTCGCTCCGGTATCGGGCAAGCCATCGCAGCACGGCTGGCTGATGAAGGCGCGCGCGTCTTCACAGCGCAGCGGGGAGCTGAGGACAGGTTCGAAGGGATCGCGGCGAATTTCTCGGACCCTAATTCTCCGGCACAGGTTGTGGCCGAGGTCGTGGAGCGGGCGGGGCAACTGGATGTTCTGGTCAACAATGCGGGCATGATGCAAGAGGCTCGTGTCGAAGACATGACACTGGCGGACTGGCAGAAAAACCTGACCGTCAACCTGACCGCACCCTTCCTGATGATCCAAGCCGCCCTGCCCTATCTGCGCAAGACGCGTGGCAGCATCGTCAATACCGGCTCGATCGAAGGTTTGGGCAGCAATCCAGGCCACGCGGCCTATTGTGCCTCCAAGGCCGGGTTGCACGGTTTGACACGTGCCGTAGCTGTTGACCACGGGGCGGAAGGCGTTCGTTGCAATGCAATCGCCCCGGGTTGGATCGACACCGAGTTAAATCTCGACTTCATCGAGACGATGCCTGACCCCGACGCCTTTCGCCGGGACATCGGAAAGATCCATCCGGTCGCGCGTACTGGCAAGCCCGAAGAAGTTGCTGCGCTGGCCGCTTTCCTTGCCGCCGAAGAAAGCGGCTTTATCACCGGTCAGGTTTACACCGTCGACGGTGGGCGCATGGCGAAACTGAGTTTGCCGTGAGAAATTCGCGGCGCATCATTGCTGCAGCGTTAAACTTGGACGTTGGCAAATCGACCTCAAGTGTTGATTTGCCAACGGTCTGTTCAAGCGAACCGAGCATCGACTAGTGAGGGTTCAATTACTCTCGCATCGCGCCACCTCGGCCTGTGCTTGGTGAGTGCGGTCCTCTCGACTTAAAGATACTTCCCACTTTGCGGGCAAAAAAAAGCCCGCCCATTTTCAGGGCGGGCAAGTCGGGGAGTATTATATCTTAGTAAGTCTGGTTCAGCTCATCGGCAGCAGGGATTTCCCGCTCGCGCCGTGCAATGTAGTCCAGAAGCTCTTCGTTCTTGGCTTCGTCCAGCTTGGGCTCTTCATACTCGCCCAGCAGTTTCTTTGCGTGTTTCAGCGCGCGCTCGGTGATCTCGACGCTGCCTTCTGCCTGCCATTGCTCGATCGAGTTGTTGTCAAACAGTTCCGGCATGAAGAACGCAGTCTGAAAGTTCTCTTGCGTGTGCGGGTGGCCCAGATAGTGGCCGCCTGGGCCCACGTCCGGAACCGCCGAAATCGCCTGATCGAAGTCGTGCCATTTCGGGCCTTCGGCCATGCGATAGGCCATTGCACATTGTTCCGCGTCGACGATGAACTTGGCGACCGAGCAGTGCATGCCCGCTTCGTTCCAACCCGCCGAGTGCCAGATGTAGTTCGCACCGGCGTGGACAACCGCGCCGAGCGTGGTTGCGGATTCATAGCCCGCCTGCGCGTCAAAGGTCTTGGCCCCGCCCAGCGTGTTCGAAGTGCGCCACGGCACATCATAGAACCGCGCCATCTGGCCAATCATGAAGTTCATCAGGCTGATCTCGGGCGTGCCCGCCATCGGTGCACCCGATTTCATCGACACGGTCGACAGGTAATGGCCCCAGATCGCCGGCGCACCTTTGCGGATCACCTGCGTATAGGCCAGCGCCGACAATGCCTCGGCGGTCAGCTGTGCAACAGTTGCCGGAACGGATGCGGGCGTGTTCGCGCCACCCAAAACGAAGGGCGAGCACAGCACCGGCTGATTGCGGCGGCAGAAGGCGCGCATTGCACCCAGCATGGTCTCATCCCAGACCAGCGGGCTGTTGCCGTTACAGTTGCCGGTGGTGACGGGATGGCTGTCGATGAATTCGTCACCAAACAGAATGGCGCACATATCCATCACGTCCTCGGCGTTCTTGGGCGACGTGGTCATTCCCATGAACATCTTGTCCGAGTACTTCATCGACGAGTACGTGATGCGCAGGTGGCGCTGGCTGATCGGGTGATCGTAGGGCTCAACGATATGATGGGCCGAGCTGTGCAGCGCAGGCATCATGTGGCTGAGCTTGTGGAACATCGCCAGATCTTCCAGCAGCGGGTTACGGCGCACATCGTCCAGATCGCGCAGGAACGGCGCGCCGGTCATCGGCACAAACACCGAGTGCTTGCCACCCAGCTTAACGTTGTTGTTGGGGTTACGAGCGTGATAGGTGAACTGCGCAGGAATGGTCGAGATCAGCTCCCGCACCATGTTGCGGTCCAGATAGACCAGCTCTCCATCCACCTTGGCGCCGGCTTTCTTCCAGTCCTCCAAGGCGATCGGATCGCGGAATTGAACGCCGACATTCTCAAGAATGTCCATGGCGGCGTTGTCGATGCGTTCAACCTGGCTGCCGTCCATAACCTCGCATTCAGGAATTGCGCGGGTCAGGCCTGGCAACATGTCAAACTTTGGAGCGGTACGGATTGCCCGGCGGGCAGAGCGCCCGCCTGAGCGGGAACGAGTGCGGGTTTCAGTGGTCATCGGGATTCTCCAGAATTTTTCTGAAAATCACATATTCCAGCTATTCCCGCGTGCCATCTTGCGAAGCAAATTTGATAGATACGACATGTATCCGACGTGTGTACCCGACCTTCTGGCCCACGAAAATTGCACCATCTCAACCAGACTTGCGCACAGGTTTCAGCTGATTTTGTTGCGTTGAGCGTGAGGGGAAACACCAAAGCGTGCGCGGTAAACCTTGGAAAAATGGCCGGAACTTTCGTATCCACATGCCATTGCAATGTCCGTTATGGAATCTTCTGTTTGCAACAGAAGCGTCCGGGCCCGGTCCAATCGCATTTCGACGTAGTACTTTTTTGGTGTCGAGTTCAGGTATTTCCCGAAAAGCCGCTCAAGCTGGCGAGTCGAAATACCAAGTCTGGACGCGATCGACGATGGCGGAATAGGGTCGTCAATCTGATCCCGCATAATGCGAATTGCCGCCACCAGGTGTTTATTTCGCATCCCATTTCTGGATTGCAAAGATACACGCTGCTCTGCGGTGGCGTTTCGGACCGCAACATAGACCATTTGATCGGCAACCTCGAGCGCCAGATCCTCGCCATGGTCTGCTTCGATCAAATGCAACATAAGATCTGCGGTTGCAGTGCCCCCGGACGCTGTGATGTGCTTTTCATCCGCTACGAAAACGCTGCGTACCAGATTTATGTTTGGGAACTCTTCCATGAAGCTGTCGTGGTATTCCCAGTGAATGGCCGCTTTCATCCCATCCAGGAACCCAGCCTCGGCCAATATCCACGCGCCGGAACACAGAGCCCCGATTTCGGCTCCCTTGACCCGCTCCCGACGCAGCGCCGACAGCAAGGGGCGGGTGACATGCGCGCGCATGTTGATACCCGACAACACCAGAAGCCTGTCGCATTTATGAACTGAAGTGAAATCTCCGTCTACAACAGTCTTGGTTCCATTCGAACAAGTGGCAAATTCACCATCTTCGGAATGCAGCGACCACTCGTACAAGTTTTTGCCACTGAGCAGGTTTGCAATTCGCAACGGTTCAATGGCACAGGAGAATGCAAGGTGAGAAAACTCGTCCGTAAGAAAAAACACGAACTTCTGTGCCTGGGACTTTTCCGCCTCGGTCACCACCTACCCGCCTTTCGAACCCGTCTGAGAGGGAGTTCGAGTATAACACGGGCTTTTAGACGTCAAGCGGGCTTGCTTCATCACGAGGGTTGGGCAGCAGATCAAGATACCGATTTCGGAAAAGCCGCCGACCGGTTTGACCACTCACAAAGCACAAGAGCGCTTTACCTCCTTGGGCTTTCCCAAGTTTGCACCGCGAGTTTTCTTGCTAAACCCTGTGGACCATTTTGACGGTGTAGACACAGATCGCATTTAAGGCTGCGAGCAGTTATCCAGCATGTGAACCTTTACGGTGTGGCTCTTCTTGTCGGGATTGTGACAAATGCAATGGGTCTTGTTTTGGCCCGTATTTGGTGCACACGTAACATTGGACACCGGGCTGGAGCAGCTAAATTCAAAGCTGTTCTTCGTTTCTTGCTCGTACTGAGTTTGAGATAAACCATGGAATTCAGGGAAGATGTCTGCTTTCCTTGAGGAACTTCGATATCTTTCATTGAATTGCCATCAAAGTTCACATTTTGCGACCTGGTATGGGCCACACCCAAACCACTTACCCCGCCATGAAACCTCAAACGAACAACAGCGGGAATTCGACCTGACCCGGATGTGCCGCCGCATGGCAAAGGATACCGCAGGTATCCAGTTCCAATCAGCAGAGGTATGATGTCCCTTCGTCGGTCAGAAAGTCAGCTTTCAAAGGGCCCTGTCGAACATCATCACAACACTAAAAAATTTGGCAGAGAGGCGCGGGTAAGCTTGCTCGTGCAAGACATTAGAATTGCCATCAATATCGATGATGATGGCTCCGGTGTGCCGCAGGACCGTCTTGAGAAGATCTTCGCGCCATTCGTGAGGTTGGACAGCGCGCTGACGCCAAAAGCGTTGCAATAGATAGCGCGTCGGTCGTTTCAGGTTTCTGCTGTGGTACAGAAACCCTGCCAGCACCTTACAAACTCAAGAATTTTCGCCATAGGCCGCTGGCAGCAAGAACTGTTCCGACCGAATGGACAGCGGTCTACGCTCTCCAAGCAGCAGTCCCTGGCAAAACAAGCCTGATTCAGCAAAAGAAACCGCAAGCCGCTTGAGCTTCGCCTTTGTCCAAGAGCTGTTTTGATAGACCGCGTATGATTGCGGAGAAGGGGGATTCAGCTCTTGGGGTCCGAAGTCTGCTTCCCTGTCGAAAACATCAAGCTGGACAGCCTGACACGGTTCGACCTGCATCTGCTGTGTCCAGTTTCTGGTCCACAAAAATGCCTCCATCATCGAATAATGCGTGGCTTCTTTGAGCAACCTTTTCGCCACTTTCGGTCCTACGATATAGGCGGCGGCACCACGCTTATTCTTAAAGATCTTTCGCGAAACAACCTGCAGTGTCGGGTTTTGCCAAACTGGGTTTCGTCCAACCGTGTGTTTGTATTGCGCGTATTCTAGATCGTATATGTAATTCCACGGCTCTTCGCGACTATCGATATAGTCGAGAACTGACTTGAAGCCGTCAGACAGCAAAACATCATCTTCCAGCACGCATACTTTCTCAGTCTGCGCAGCAGCTTTCTTCCAAACAAGCCGATGCGAAAATGTGCAAGCGATATCTTGCGCTCTGACTTTCCGGGTCCATTCATTGGCCGCGTTTTGCAACGTGTCCTCGGACAGCTCGCTGACCGAGACCCCGTCTACGAACTCTATGTCCAATCCAAGCCGCGCAGCTTGGCGCTGCTGAAACTCACGGCGCAGCTTGTTCTGGGGCGGGTTGATCATCATGATTTTCATAGTGGAACCTTTATTCTTTCAGGCCTGTCAGGAATTGGCTCTGAAAGAAGTTTTGAATGGTTGCGGCCCGCGGGCATGTCAACATGGACTGTTGCCGCCTGTAACTGTTGGAAAGCACATCGCATGGTGTGCACAGGCCCCAGGGCCTGGACCCAGGCGTATCTCTACGAATGCTATCCAATTGACCTCACTACTCGAGAAGATGTTCTCGCATTTTTCGTCTGAGTTCGTTGATCCTCGATGCGATGAATTGGAGTGCTACTATTCGAAAGACCGGCCTAAATCCACCCCCAAATAAGGGCTACGATTGCGGCGTGCGCACTGATCTCTGCCAACGCAGTCAGCGGGTTGCGACATGGTGACTTTCCGTTTTCGAGTACGTTCCAGCCAAGCTGCTCAGCTTTGCTGATCTGAACGACATACAGGTGCCACAACAAGTAACGGCTGCGATCGACCAGAACCAGCAGCAACTTGGCAAGGTTCGCCACTACCGATCTCAACGGGCCTAGGACCAAGGAAAGAAATGAGCCAACCGGGTGGTAGCTCCTTTTTTCGTCCATTCCCGAAAGATTTTCGGAATTGCTTGAAAATGTCGACAAATCTGAAATCCTTGCTCAGTGGCTGAATCGTTCTTGCCGATATATCGTCCGAGAAGATCACATCAGGATTACAACGCGGCAATAAAGTCATCCCTGTCCTTTTTCAGCGTCTAAGCGATCCAATTTGTAAGGGTCAGGACCCACTGATTTCGGTCTGCTGGCGTGATTCACCGTTGATGCGCTGGTCTAGCTACTGAGCCTAGCGAAGAGAAAACGTTCATGATCGGCGCCACCTCCATGAAAGCCCCCCGCACGGCGTCGAGTCCGTGCGCTAATAAATAAAGGTGGACGCCTGATTGGCAGACCAAAAAAGGCGTGATGAATACCACGTTGCCGGCCATCTGTGACCGCAAAGGGCGCGGCTATACCCGGTCGGAAGCAATGCAAAGCCGCAATGACAAGTGTCCGAAGGACTCCATCCCGGCCACCGCGCTCACCGGCATTTTCTGGGTATCAACCAAAACCGTGTCCTGAAACTAAAGTGCCTTTTCACCACTACCCCTATTCGCCTTGCCATGCACTTTCTCTCTGAACCGCTGAGCGAGTATGTACAGGGATGGTATTATGAAAATACCGACAAGCGCCGCTGAGATCATCCCGCCGAAAACCGGTGTGCCGACACCTCGCCGCGCGAGCATCGAGGCACCGTCGGCTACAACCAGCGGATAGAGTCCGGCGATGAATGCAAAGCTGGTCATCATCACCGCCCTGAAACGCGCGCGGGCACCCTGAATGGCAGCGTCCATGGCACTCAGACCTTGCTGGTACCGATCCATTGCGAATTCGACGATCAAAATCGCATTCTTCGCAGCAAGCGCAATCAGAACCACTAGGCCGATCTGGGCATATAGATTGTTCTGCAGACCCAACAACAGCAGCGCCCCCAAGGCACCACACACTGCGAAGGTGACAGAAAACAGCACCGCCAGCGGTATCGTCCAGCTTTCGTAAAGGGCGACAAGAAAGAGATAGGCAAAGAGCAAAGCAAGCCCCAGAACAATGGGCGTTTTTCCGGCAGCTTCGATTTCCTGCTGGGCAGTTCCCGTCCAATCGTAGCTGTACCCTTCGGGCAGGGTCTTGGCCGCAATCTCCTCCATCGCTGCGATGGCTTCTCCTGTAGAGACCCCCGGAGCAGGGCCACCGTTAATGGTCACCGCTTGGAAATTGTTGTAGCGGGTCAGCAATTGCGGACCCAGAACAAGCTCTGTCTTTGCAACGGCGCGCAACGGCACCATCTCACCGTCACTGTTTCGCACATGAATGCGGGCAATATCTGCGACATTGGCCCGGTATTTCTCATCCGCTTGCAGATTGACCTGCCACGTCCGGCCAAAGAGGTTCATATCGTTCACATGATACCCGCCCAACGTGACCTGCATGGCCCGGAACAGGTCGTCGACATTCACACCCAGCGTCTGCAACCTTTTACGGTCGAGATCGAGGTTCAGTTTCGGGGATTGTGCCGAAAAGGTGGTGTAAACGCCGGACAGCCGGGGGTCGGCATTGGCGGCTGTGACCAGCCCGGCCGCGGTAGCACCCAGATCCAAAACACTGTCGCCATGCAGGTCCAGAAGCTCGAACTCGAACCCGGCACCCGTGCCCAATCCAAGGATTGGCGGCAGATTAAAAGGAAAGGCGATCGCGTCTTCCAAACCGGCAAACTCACGCCGGACATGTTGGATCGAGGACTTGACGGACAAGGCCGGATCCGTCCGGTCTTCGAACGGCTTCATGATGGCGATGCCAAACCCGCTGTTCGATTTGTTCAGGCCATCGACAAAGCTAAAGCCCGTGACTGTCATGACATCCTGCACGCCGGGCGCGGATTTGATGATGGTCGCGACGTCCTCCATAACTTTGGATGTGCGGTTGATCGAGGACCCCTCGGGCAGTGCGACCTCAACAAAATAGGCGCCTTGATCTTCGACCGGCAAGAAGCCGGACGGCGCGGTCTTAAACAACCAACCCGCGCCAAAAAGCCCAAAACCAAGCAGCAACACTGCCAAAATTGCCCGACGGGCAAGAATTGCAACCGCATAGGCATAGCCGTCGCGGGCGTTGTCTATACGGCGCGAGATCCAGGCAAGCGGTCCGCGTTTTGGGGCGCTATCCCGGCGCAGCAGCACCGCGCACAAAGCCGGGCTGAGCGTTAGGGCGTTCAAAGCTGAAATCAGCATCGAAAAGGAAACTGCCACCGCGAATTGCTGGAACATCGTTCCAGTGATGCCGGGAATGAACGCGACCGGCACAAACACCGAAAGCAACACACAGGTTATTGCCAGAATGGGGGCCGTAATCTGTTTCATGGCCTCGCCGGTGGCTTCGGCCACGGTCATCTCGGGGTTTTCGCCCATGACCTTTTCAACGTTTTCGATCACCACGATCGCATCATCCACCACGATGCCGATCGCCAGCACCAATGCCAGCAACGAAACGGTGTTGAGTGAAAACCCCAAAGCGAGAATGAACGCCAGCGCACCAATAAGCGAAACCGGAACCGCGATAAGCGGGATCAGCGCCATCCGCAGGTTGCCCAGAAACAAGAAGACTACGATCACCACCAGGGCAAACGCTTGCACCAAAGTTTTCACAACTTCATCGATACTGGCGCGGACGAAGGTCACCGAATTGTAGGGCACACTCCAGTTAACCCCATCGGGAAAGGCGCTCTGCAATCCGGTCAGCGCCTTTTTTATGGCCTCTGATGTGTCCAGGGCATTCGCGCCGGGCTCAAGGTAGACACCAATCATTGCGGCCGGCTTATTGTCAAACGAGGAAAAGGAATCCCGGGTTTTTGCCCCAAGGTCTACTCGCGCGATATCACTGATCAAAACGAAAGAGCCGTCTGGACGAGCTCGCACGACAATCTCTTCGAACTCTGCGACGGTGCTCAACCGGCCTTGCGTCTGAATACTCAGCTGAAAAGTCGGGTCATTTGTCATCGGCTGCGCGCCAACGCGCCCCACCGCCGCCTGAACGTTTTGCGCATTAAGTGCGGCGATCACATCGTCGACGGTCACCGAAAGGCTGGTCATCTTGTCGATGTCGAGCCAGATCCGCATCGAGTAATCAAGCGCCCCGAACAGCGTTGCATCCCCTACCCCGGGTGATCTTTTGATGCTGTCCAGAACGTTGATTGTCGCAAAATTCGACAGAAACAAATCGTCGTTCTTTGGGTCGTCCGACGTTATGGCCACGACCTGCAACAGAGCCGAGGATTTCTTTTTGGTGTTGACGCCTGCGCGTGTGACCTCTTCGGGCAATGCGGACATGGCCAGGCTGACACGGTTCTGCACATTGACGGCATTGATATCGGGGTCCGTTCCAGGCTCGAAAGTGACCTGCAGATTATAGCTGCCATCCGAGCCGCTCGTCGATTTCATATACAGCATGTCGCTGACCCCGATCACCTGTTCTTCGATGATTTGGGCAACGGTCGACTCGACCACTTCAGCGCCGGCCCCTGGGTAACTGGTTGTGACCTGAACCTGCGGCGGGACAATGTCGGGCAGCTGCTCCACCGGCAGCTGTGTAATGGAGATCAACCCGGCCAGCGTAATCACCACCGAGATGACGATTGCGAATCTGGGACGGCGGATAAACAGTTGCGAGATCATGGGATCAGTTTCCGCTGGTGGCTGACGGTGTGCTCTGGGCTGTGGAGATGCTGACCTCGACGCCCGCATGAACGCGCTGAAGGCCGTCTGTGACAACCTGGTCCCCTTCGGTCAGACCGCTGGAAATGACAGCTTCAGCCCCTTCGGTCCGTTCCAGTTGAACCGGCTTTTTTTCGACCTTGTCGTCGCTTCCGACCGTGAAGACAAAGTAACCCGACTGATCTTTCTGCAAAGCCTTGGCGGGGATCACCAGCGATTTGTCCTGCGTGGGATCGGTGACAAGAACCCGCACCAGCTGATTATCAATGAGTGACCCATCCGCATTAGGAAAAGACCCCCGGACCAGAACGGTATCCGTGCCCGACTGCACCTGCGTGTCAGCCACTTCAATGCTGCCCGTTTCACCGTATGTCGTGCCATCGGCAAGGATCAGCTGCAGTTTCAGCGGCTCAGAGTCCGACGCCTTGACGCGGCGGGCACGAAATTCAAGCAGTTCAGTTTCGGTTACCGGAAAGGTTACATTGATGGGATCGATGCTGGACAGCGACAACAGGGTTCCACCCTCTGGGCTGACGAATGCGCCCACGGACAAGTCCGTCAGTCCGATCCTGCCATCAAAGGGCGCGGTTATCTTTGTATAAGACAGGTCAAGCTGAGCGTTCTGGAGGCTGCCCTGTAGTTCCAGCACATGTCCATCCGCCTCACCTTGCTGCGCTTCCGCTTTCTGAACGACCGCCTGAGGTGTGTCGCCTTTGGCGTAGAGCTTTTGCTGTCGATCAAGCTCGATATCGGCAAGTTTCTTTTCCGCTTGTGCCGCTTGGATCTGTCCCTGAATTTCCGTGACGCTCGCCTCGTAGGAATCCGGTTCGATCTCAATCAGGACATCCGCCGCTTTGACAGTCGAGCCATCCTTGAAATTGATAGACTTCACATATCCGGGCACGCGCGCAATCAGATCGACACGATCTACTGCCTCAACCCGGCCAGTGAACACTTCGGTCAACGATACTGGCTTCATTTCCGCCGCTGTCACGGTCACTTTGGGCTTCGGTTGGTTTTCCTGCGCCATGGCACTGGAGGGAGGCATGCTCAAGTGCAGAAACAATGCAGCGATTAGAAACCTTAATAGCAAGGTTCATCCTCCTGAAAAATTTGTAAGTATTTGCGTTGGCGCCAGAGTAACTCAATGCAGTTGAAAATCCAGAAACTGACGTTGCGTGCCTTGTCTGCGCCTCAACCAAATGAACATTGTTGCAATCAGGGGACACAGCTTTGCCCCGTTCTGCTTTTTCGCGCTGCAAAATTGCCGCGCAGTCGACATAGGCCCGGTTCGAAGGGCTGCATCGCGGTGTAATGGCCGATGCAGTTCGGCCTTTTCTACACTCTTAGGCATTTGCAGGATGGGTAATGATTTTGGGATTTATTGACAAAGTAATACTTTTGTCCTATTTGCGTTAAATCCCAAAAGGATTACCAACATGAAACCTATTCGCAGCACCTCGGATCTTTCGGCGTTCCTTCGCATCACCCGGCAGCAAAAGGGCTGGACACAAGCCCAACTGGGGGAACGGGCAGGAGTGGCCGAAAAGCATGTAAACCGCATCGAAAACGGCGCGAATGAACCGCGTATTTCAACCGTCATTGCACTTCTGGCTGCGCTGGGGTTCGAATTGATGGCTCAGGAAACAGGGACCGACACATCGGTTAGCCGGTCGGTAGAGGATCTGTTCTAATGGCGCGCCCCAGCCAAAAGCGCAGCCTTGATGTGTGGATGAACGGGCGCCTTGTTGGCGATTACAGCTACTCCGCCAATACCGGCATCAGCTTCCAATATGAACGTGATTGGTTGAACAACGGATTTGCCGTGTCGCGCCAGTTGCCTCTCACGGACCGTGTTCAGAGGGGCGACCGGGTGGCGGCGGTCTTTGAGAACCTTCTACCCGACAACACAGACCTGCGCCGTATTATTGCAGAACGCACCGAAGCGCGCTCAGCCCGGCCTCACGACCTGCTATCCGTCATCGGTCGAGATTGCGTGGGAGCCATGCAGTTCGTTCCCAAAGGCAGCGATCCCGGCGATCCGTTCGCCTACGACAGCGAGGTACAAAGCGAGGCGGAAATCGCGAACACGCTCCGCAATCTCGCAACCTCTCCGCTGGGATTGCGTGAGGGCGAGCCGTTCCGCATTTCTCTGGCCGGGGCGCAGGAGAAGACGGCTTATTTCCTGAAAGATAGCCAATGGCACCGCCCATTGGGACTGACCCCGACCACCCATATTTTCAAGCGTTCAATGGGGGTGGTGAACCAGCAAATCGACATGTCTGACAGTGTTGAGAACGAGTATCTGTGCCTCGAACTGACCCGCAGCCTTGGACTGCCTGTGAACGAAGCGAAAATCGGCACGTTTGAGGATCAAAAGGCCCTCATCCTCACGCGTTTTGATCGACGCCACCGTCAGAAAGACGGCACGCTCTTGCGAATGCCGCAGGAGGATTTTCTGCAGGCGATGGGTCTGGAATCCGGTCAAAAATACCAGGAATATGGCGGCCCGAGCTTTAAGGATTGTGCAGAACTGGCGAAAGGCTCAGCTGCACGAGAGGCGGATATGGCGCTGCTGGTCAAAGCCCAGATTGTCTTTTGGATTCTACAGGCCACAGACGGGCACGCGAAAAATTTCTCAATCGAAATGCTGACCGATGGGTACAAGATGACCCCTCTCTATGACATCCTGAGCGCAGCCCCTCATGACGCAGGTGGCTCTCTGCGCAAGAAAGACGTCCGAATGGCCATGTCCGTCGGAGACAAGCGATACTACCGCATGGACCAGATACATCCTCGTCACTTTGCACAAAGTGCAGCACGCTCGGGCATTCCCCCTCGCGTTTTCGATGACGCCGTTGCGGAGCTTACAACAGATGGTCAACAGGCAATAACCCAAGTGGGCGACACGCTTCCCGAGAATTTCCCGGATCGGGTCGCCGGGCCAATCATAAAGCTGGCTCAAAACAGGATGCAAGTTCTTGAAGCCTTTGTAACAGGATAGGTGGTTGGGCCGAAGGGGCGCGCACCACCTGAGCCTCGTCGAGTCCACGAGACATATGTAAAACGTCTGGACCGATCATTAATGGCGCGGGTCTTCGAACGGCATCGCGGAAGTCCAAACCTACACCACCATTCTCAATCGCTACACGCCCTTGGCAAAGCGCGATGTTATCTCAAGGCATTCTCGGCCCATTTGCCGGAAGGGCTGGTCGATATCGTGCCCGCAACTGGAACGAGGCGGTCAGGGCCGTTCTGGGCATTTTGGACATCGCTTACGGTCTCAGAACCGGTATCTGCTACACTGCCCTTCCGTTTGGGGTCGAGTTGGTCAAGGCCGGGGCTCAATGAATGATTGTCGGTCTGCTGACCCTGAGTCTGATCCTTATTTTTCGCAAGAAAAGCCGATCATGCTTCCCAACCTGATGTCGCGAACGAATTCAATTTGGCGAAGACCTCACAGAAAACGCCGCTTGAGAGAAAAAGTCCAGCAGTGTTGAATTGGGCGCAAGAAGACCAACGCAACAGACCGTTGTTGGCTACCTCTCATTTAAGCAACTGAGGACCGCTGGATATGAAACAAATTTCCATAAACCTGATCGGCGCGGGTCGAGTCGGGCGGACCTTCTTGCACCTTCTGGCCGCAAACCCGAATTGCCGGGTTCAGGATATCCTCAGCGGTAACTATAGCTCGGCCCAAAACGCCGTCGAACAGGTCAAGGCCGGCCGCGCCGTGCAGCAGATTTCGGAATTGCGCCCCGCCGACCTTTGGATCATCGCAGTGCCGGATACTCAGATAGCCGCCGTGGCGGCGGACCTGGCCGAAGGGCTGGCGGGAACAGAGGCAGCAAAGGTATCGGTGGCGTTTCACTGCAGCGGCTTTTTCCCGGCTGCTGAGATGGATCCGCTGCGGCACCTAAATTGGCATCTTGCCAGCGTTCACCCGGTTTTGTCCTTTGCTGACCCAGAACGCGCAAAAGATCAGTTCAGGGGTGCGCTGTGCGGGCTTGAAGGTGACGAGGCGGCCCTGGCTGTCATTAAACCCTTACTGGAACAACTGGCGGTCGAGTGCTTTGCAATCCGTTCCGAGGGCAAAAGCCTTTATCACGCGGCGGCCGTGATATCGAACAACTTTACCGTCGTGTTGCAAGCGATCGCACGAGAAGCGTGGAAAGATGCGGGCGTAGCGGATGATATCGCACGTCGGCTGAACGAAAAGCTCCTCGACAGTACCGCCGAGAATGTCCGTGCTTTGGGTCCGCAGCAGGCACTGACGGGCCCGGCGGCTCGCGGCGACGAACAGGTTGTCGCCTCTCAGGGCCAAGAGGTTGCGCGCTGGAATCCGGAGGCCGGCGAAATCTATAGCATCCTGAGCAAATTGGCACGCACCATAAAGACAAACGGCTGATCTTGCTGCGAGGTTTCTGAACGAACAAAGAAGTCACGCTGAATGGGCAGATTCTGGGCGTCAATAACCTTTGTAGATCATGTTCGCGACAGGATCACATCCTTCGGATAGTGCCGCTCGTCACGGACACCAAACAGACGAAAATCAAAGGTCACATGCAGTCTTAGGTTTGAATACGGTGGGCACTACTCTTCGGGGCCCAGTTTGCCGGTAGCAACAAGAGTTTCAAAATACTCGACCTTCAGATCGAAGGATTTCAGGAGTTTTCTGGTGCTTGGCTTAACCACGGCATCATCGAAAGCGCCCTGCTCAAAGTGCCCAGCTGCCTCAAGATCGGACCAAAGGCTTGTGACCACCAACTCCTTCTGACCGCTGTTCACCTTGACTGCGAGGGCAGCGCCGAGGTGTCCGGGAAGCTGTGCCATTTCAACGAAGGTGGTTCGCTTCAGATGCTCTGCATATTGTTCCAGGACCTCATCAGTTCCTGCTACTGCGCGCCACCAACGGATTATCATGCTGCTTCTCTTCGTTTGAATTTCTATTGTGAAAGTTTGGAGCGAGAGCCCCGGCCATATCTTTTTTGCATCGGGTTGAGGCCGGAGTTCAATTGCCTTCAACACCACCACGGAAGGACAACTTTGTGAACTTTGAATTGCTTAAAGACGAGGTGGATGGTGTTTCGTCAGAGGAGTATGGGGGATCGCGTGGCCGCGCTGAAGACGTCCTTTTCCTATCCCTCCCTTGACCCCAGCATGAGGACACTTTACGGGCTGCTTCCTTTGCAAAAGCATGTTGGAGACCTATGCCATGGCCCCGGTAAACCCCTGGATTGGCATCGATTTCGGCACGTCGAATTCGGCGGTGGCCTTTCTCGACGGAAACGCACCCCGTCTGGTAAGGTTCGATGGATCGGTCACGACACTTCCCACCACTTTTTTCTTCGATTTCGACACGCGCAAAACCTTGATCGGTGAACCTGCCAACCAAGCGCTGCTCGAAGGGTTGGAAGGGCGTTTTATGCGGGCGCTCAAACGGGTTCTGGGCACCACGCTGATGCATGAAAAGCGCCAGATCCTGAATGAGAGGCTGACATTCGTTGAGATCATCGGGTCTTTCCTGCGCAGACTACGGGAGCGTGCCGAAGCTGAGCGCGGCGTGCAATGCACCCGCGTTGTGTCGGGTCGCCCCGTGGTTTTTCATGGGCTGGACGACCCGCGTGAGGCACAAGCCGAGGCCGACTTGCGGGCGTGCTACGAAGCCGCCGGGTTTACCGAGGTCCTGTTCTGCCCCGAACCTGCTGCAGCCGCGATCGCAACCGGTGGAATGGGCCATGAAGGGGCAACTGGATTGGTCGTAGATATCGGCGGTGGGACGTCGGATTTTTCAGTTTTTCGATCGGGAACCTCAGGCATTGAAATTCTGGCCAATCATGGTGTGCGGATCGGCGGTACAGATTTTGATCGTGCGATCAGCATAGATCGCGTGATGCCCCTTTTGGGCAAGGGCTCGATGATCCGGGATGTTTTCGGCAGTGGCGCATCGCAAGCACCCAATGCGATCTTCAATGACCTTGCGACCTGGGAGATGATCCCGTTCCTATATACCGCGCAGAACCGGCGCATGGTCGATGAAATGTTAAAAATGGCCAAGTCCCCCGAGCGGATGTCCCGGCTTGCCTCAGTTTTGGAGCACGAATTGGGTCACGAGCTGGCCTTCGCCGTTGAACGCGGGAAGATCGCTGTGAACACAGGTGCGGATGATCCAGCAATTGTACTGGATATGATGGAACGAAATCTGTCGGCACCGCTGAACAGCGCCCTGGTCGCGGACAGCCTTGCCACACATGCGACGCTTCTGGAGGAAGGAACGCAAGTGGTGCTGCGCCGGGCCAACTTGACGCCCAGCCAGATCGACCGTGTCGTCTATGTGGGGGGCTCAAGCCTGATGGGTATTGTGCCGAAAACGATGCGCAGTGTGTTTCCCAAGGCAGATCATACCTTTGCCTCGGTCTTTACTGCGGTTGCTGAAGGTCTGGCCATCGTCGCAGCGCAAGAAGGCGGCTTAAGTCCTCCGTGAACCCATCTCAGTCACCTCAATGGGGCGGGTGTCCGCCCCACCCCACCAAGGGTTCGTGTGTCGGGACCTTTTGGGGCGCTCCTACCTACTTTCGCTCGTGAAGCATCCGTAAACTGCGTAGTTGCGATATAAACGCCGGAGCGTGACTTTGCCGTCATTTTGCGCAAGCTCTCGCAGCGCCGTTTCCAGCGTCGTTCGCGGGGCCACGTGAAAGCGGGCGAGCCAACCAAGAAGGGCACGTTGAAACCAGCGCGGCAGGCCCGCGCTGTCGCCGAAATCAACCACATGGAGCTGTCCGCCGGGCGCGAGATGCCGGGTTGCCTCGGTCAACGCGCCTTTCCAGTCGGGGATCATCGAGAGGCTGTAGGACAAGACAATATGGTCAAAGCTCTCGACGCCGAACATGGCTCTTGGGTCAAACCGGCAGGCATCCCCCTTGGCCAGCACAGCATTCCGGCCCAGCTTTGTCCGAGCCGTCGTCAGCATTTGGTCTGAGATATCAAACCCGTATATCTTGGCCTCGGGATATCGTTTGTGGATCATCGCCAGATTGCGCCCTGTACCACAGGCGACCTCCAGCACGCGCGCGCCGGGCTGGATGTTCATTTCGTCGATCAGATGATCGCGCCCCAAAAGATAGTATTTCCGCGTCAGATCATAGATGAGCCGCTGATAGCGATAGGTCTCATCCATCAACTGAGAATGTTCGATCGTGCCATTCATTTACGCGGTCTTTCGGTAAAGCTGTACACCGCCATAAATCGCGGATCGGTCGGTCTTGAATGCGGTCTGGGACGCCTCGGTGTCATAGGTCCATTGACGAAGGGTCGCGTCCTCGACCCGGCCGGGCAGAATGTCGTCTGCCCCGCCGGTGCGGAACAGAACACGCGCACCAGGCCGGGCGGTGCGGGTAATCTGGGTCCAAAGCGCGTTCAGTTGCGCATCCGTCATCCAGTCCTGCGCGTCGAGAAGGACATAGACCGATTTCGATCCGTTGGGTGCCATGGTCAAAACATCGGTGATGGATTGGTTCAGGATCTTGGCGCGACCCGCTGCGCTGCGCAACGCTTCGAAATGCCGCTCTTCAAGGTAAGGGGGTACCGGTCCTTCACCATCAGGCGCATAGGCGCGGTTTGCAGCCTGCCATGCAAAATAGTTCTCGGCGATCGGGAAGTCACAAAACAGCTTTCGCGTGCGTTCCTTGAGAACCGGGATGATGTCGCCATCCGCATCGCTGGCCAGCTTGTCATATTGTGCGGGCGGGATACCCAGCCCAAACAGTGAAGCGCGGCGGCGGGCCAGGAACTTGACGAACCGCGAGTTATACAGCGGCGCGATCTGGCTGGTGAAAAAGGCTTCCTGCTCGGACAGGGTATTGGCCCGCAAAAGTTGATTGAAATCAACACGACCCAGACGAGCGACCAGATGCACCGCGCCAAGATAGGCTCCAAGCACTCCAAAGCGGTAGAAGCCGCGCGCAAACATTGATTTGCGGCTGCGCAACCCGGTGCGTCCGTTCCAGAATGCCCGCGATTTAGCGTCCAGATGCGACAACACGAATTGGTTCAATAGTTCGACATTTTCGGGCCGATCTGCATAGCCAAAAACCGAGTAGAACGCCTTGTGATCGGGCAGGTGTGTAGCCGCAGCAAGCTTGAGCCGGTTCAACTCGACATGCCAAGGCGACAAATCCACAGCAGTCAGCGAGGCGGGCTGTGCGGTCAGATAGGACATCACATTGCACCCGCCCGAGGCGATGCAAATGATGTCATCATCTTCGTCTAATTCGAGGGCAGCCATGTCACACACCGGGTCTTCCCAGATCTGCGGATAGACCAGACCGCGAAAGAGAAAGGCAAATGCACGCTCAGAGACTGTATCCAGCGAAAAGGCTCGATTCTCATAAACCGCATCTCTGATTGTGTCCGTGCTTGCGACGCTCATGCCTGCTCCTTCTCTGATGTGAAATTGAGTGCGTGTTGCGCCCGTTTTCGACGTGTCTGGCGTTGTTCCAGCAACCGCATCCTGTTGCTGCGTGACTCCCAGTCGACAAGCCGCAGCGCACCGTGCATGTCCTCGACAATTGCGGTGCAGCTCTCCACCCAATCACCGGTATTCACATAGTGGACGTCACCAATCTGACGGATCGCAGCATGATGAATATGGCCGCAGATCACCCCGTCAAAACCGCGCTGGCGCGCATCCTCGGACAGGACTTCTTCGTACTTGCCGATAAAGTTCACAGCCTGCTTGACTTGATGCTTAGACCATTTCGACAGCGACCAGTATTTGCGCGACCAGAGCCGGCGAACCATGTTGATTTTTGGGTTGAGCCAGATCAGCGTCGCATAGGCGCGGTCACCCAGATAGGCCAACCATTTCGCGTTGGCGATGACCGTGTCGAACTGATCCCCATGCGTGACAAGGTATCGCTTGCCGTTCGCCGCCACGAATGTGTCGTGGTCCTTGACTTCAATGCCCCCGAAATGAATGCCGGGAAAACGGCGCATTACCTCATCATGGTTGCCTGGGATAAAGACGACGCGAGTTCCTTTCTGTGCCTTTCCCAGAATGCACTGAACAACATCATTGTGCGCACTTGGCCAATGCCAGCCGCGTTTTATCTGCCAGCCGTCAAAGATGTCACCCACAAGGTAAAGCACGGCGCTGTCGTGTTTTTCGAGGAAGTCTGCCAAGAGGGCCGCACGGCATCCCCGCGTTCCCAAATGGACGTCAGATATGAATATTGCGCGGTAGTTTGTCATCGACAGCCCAGACCAGATTTGGGGCTGGGCCTATCGCTTGAATGTGTCAGCGTCGTAACAGAACCGAATTTCTACCCTGTTTTTGAACCTGCGGTCTGGCGATTGAAAATTAGCCAGCTGTCGCTATTCGCTGCGCACTGCATAATGAGACAGGAACATGTCCAGGCAGTCCGACATGATGCCATCCGTGTTTTGCTTTGCCCCAAGCATGAACTCGGGCGTGTAGAAAAACTCTCGGATCAGGCTGTACAATTGCCGTGAAGCACACTGCGCATCAACAGCGCGAATGGCACCAGCTTCCATTGCTTCAGAGATCAACTCGGTTATCGGGTTCTGTAGCTTGGCAACTTCCGCGACATAGGCTTTGGACCGTTCCGGATCAATCAGCATTTCTGCGGTCACCATTCGCGTAATGGCTATGGTTTCCGGTTCAGTCAGCTTTTCGACATACTTGGTGATCAACTCTTCAAGCTGCGTTTTCAGATCGTGCTTCGGATCAAAGGGAACGTGACCAGTGTTCACTTTGATCCAACGGCGCACCGCAAACGACGCACCAATACCGGCACATAATAGGAGAACCGTTTTGGGTTTGAAATCGGCTCTTTGCTCCGCAGCGTTTGTACTTTCGGTCGCACCAGCATTTGCAGGCGGAGAACAATCATTGGCCGACAAAACGCTCGGAACTCCTATCACCGCAGAAAACATCGTCGATGTTCTCGAAATTGGTCGTACCGTTACAAATCTCACACTCAGCGTCGACACCCAACAATGGGACGTCACCGCTGATCTTTTGGATGGTGATATCGAGACCACTATCGGTGAGCCTGTTAACGGCGCGCCAGTGGTAAAGTCTGAAGAAGAAATCCTGACACGCTGGAAAAGCTTCTATGAGACCGCAGAGAAACTCGTCATTCATCACGTGACTTCAAACAATCGCATTTTCTTTGAGGATGCCGACACCGCAACAGTCTTTAGCAAAGGTGTTATCGTGCTTGAGAACACGCCGGCTGGCAAATTTGCCGACGATGGCGACACACTGCGCGGCTATCGCTGGTTGGACTATGAAATCGGCGTTCATAGAACCGACGCTGGATGGAAAGTGCACAAGGTCAACGTCACTTACCTTGTACAGGAATTTGACTCTCTACCCGCAAACTAAACCTGACCTCTATCGCGGCGGCAGCTTTTGCGAGGTCAACCAGCTTTAAATCCCGGTGCTTACAAAGAAAGGGCGATTTGAATGGTGACCGCCGCAAAGGTTTCTTCCGTCGAACGGTGGGAATAGGTCACCCTCACCGTTTTCCTGATTTTCTGCATCGGCACCGAGGTCCACCGCCCCTATTCCTGACCAGCAACAATAAATCGCTATCCGGACGTCTCAGTTCCCGAAACCCAAAATTCGTTTCGCCTGGACCTGACCCGCTCGGCAAGAAAATCGACGAACATCCGAACCCGCGCCGTGTTCCGAAGATCACGATGTAACAAAAGCCAGATGCTTCGATATGGCATCGGTTTTTGGAACGGGGCGCGGATCAGATCGGGATGACGGTCGCCGAGGTTGCATGCCAGATAAGCCATGCCCAGCCCCGAGGCCGCCAGCGTGATCAGAGGAACCAGTTCAGATACCCGGTGTTTCAGTGTTGCCTTGGGGTAATAGCTGTCCTTCACCCATTTTGCTGTCGTCACCTCCTCGGGTTCGTGCCAACCAATCAGGTGCAGCCCTTCGCCGCCGTTGTCGCTGATCCGTTCGGCATAGTCGCGTGTGCAATAGGCTGCCTGAGACATCTGGACGAGCTTTCGCCCGACAACATCATCCGTCACTTCATCTGAAACACGTAAGGACACGTCTGCTTCCCTGCGCATCAGGTCGCGGACATCGTTGGTGAAATTCATGTTCAACGTAATGTCCGGATAAAGCTCGGCAAAGGCGGCAAAGTCGTCCATCAGCGAAGTCATCGCCAACCCATGAGGCAGCGTTACATAAACGGTGCCTGAAGGCTGCGCATCCCGGCCAACAATGATCCGCGACGCAGCGGTCATTTCCGCCTCGACACGCTCGGCATGGGGCAGAAGGTCTTCACCAAGTTGCGTCAGAGCCATCCCGGATTTGGAGCGGTCAAATAGCCGGCTTCCGACACGCTCTTCCATGACCGAAAGACGTCGCGTCAGCGTGGTGTGGTTCACCTGAATACTGTCCGCCCCACCCCGAAGTGTTCCGGATCGGGCAACGGCCAAAAAATACTTCAGATCGTCCCAATTGAGGGAGTGGCTTTCTTTTATCGACATGCGCTAAGTGTTTCATTTTTGAAGCACCATGTCCACTAATGCCTACCTATAGTTCATTTATTGGCCACCTTATCTTGGAGACATCAAACGTGACCCCAAGGAGCCCGCCCCATGAACCCAATTCAATCTGTACTGATCACAGGCGCAAATGCTGGCCTGGGCCGAGAAGCCGCCCGGCAGCTTGCTCTGCAGAAAGGCATTGCCAAGATTTATCTGGCCTGCCGCAACCGAACCAAAGCCGAAGCAGCCAGAACAGCGCTGGAGAATGAAACCCGGCGCAAAATCTTTGAGATTGTTCTGATGGATGTAACCGATCCTGCCTCGGTTCGAAATGCTGTAGCAGAGCTTTCGACACCTATCGATGCCGTCATTCTAAACGCGGGCGGCACAGGCGGGAGGCAACCCAATAGCCTGACCAAGGAAGGTGTCACCAACATCTTCGCAACCAATGTTCTGGGCCATGTGGTTCTGGTGGACGCGTTGCTGGAGCGCCAGTTGGTGACCTCTACAGTTCTTTATGCGGGGTCCGAGGCCGCGCGCGGTATTCCGAAAATGGGCATGCATCGCCCCAACCTGTCCGAAGGCACAGTGGACGAGTTCAGATCAATCGCCGATGGCAGCAAGTTCGGTCCCGAGGGCGACCCGATGCAGACCTATGGCTATGCCAAGATGGTGGCGACTCTGTGGATGGGGGCGATGGCGCGCCAGCACCCGCATATCCGTTTTGTCACCATGAGCCCCGGCGGCACGGCCGGAACTGCGGGTTTTGACGATCTTCCTCTGATGAAACGCATTTTCTTCAAACATGTGGGCGGCGTACTGATGCCCCTGTTCGGGATGATGCACGGCGTTGAAGCCGGGGCAAAACGGTATCTGGACGGGTTGCTCAACCCCGAATTCAAGAGCGGCCACTTCTATGCAAGCCAAACGGGATACCCCACCGGACCGGTGGTGGATCAGGCCAGCATTGATGCGGCTCTGTCAGACATCACCACCCAGGACAACGCCAACCAGGCACTGCGCCAATTCGCCTGACGCAAAGGAGAAATGAAATGGAAACCACACTGAACGTCCTCGTCTTACTTGTAACACTCATGCTGACGGGCCTCGGCATCATGTCGATGTTTGCACCCCGGCGCATGGTCGCCAACTTTGCCATCGAACCGGTGGGAACGGTCGGGCTCAGCACAATCCGCTCGGTGATCGGCGGGCTGTTTCTGGCCTCGGTTGCGTTGCTGGTGATCGGTTTGATGACCGGACAGACGCTGGGATATGTGGCCGTCGCGATCCTGATGGGTGTCGTGGCCCTTGGGCGCATCGTCGGCATTCTGGCTGACGGATTTGACAAGGCAGTTTTGCCGCCTCTGGTCGTTGAACTTGTCATCATCGCGGTGCTGATCACAACTTACTACCAATTTCCTGTTTAGGCGCATTGGTTTCAGACAGACAGCGGCGAAGATAAAATCGCCGCTGCACCCAAGACTTTCGCGACCCAAAAAACGAGCAGTCGGAAATATTCCACTTATTGCGCCCGCAGACCTTTGACGGTGAGAGAGTACCACATTTTCAGCAAAAGCCCGACCTGGCGGACCCCACCGCAGACCTTTGGGGTTAGCTTGGACGACAGTAATGGGCCGATTTCGGCAAATCGAGCATTCTCTCGTTGAGAAGCGCCCCGAGTTTACAGATCTTGGAAATTGGCTTTAGTTTAGCGAGGAGCAGGGGCTCAATCAGAGGTCCCGGAAAGGTTGAAAGGTGTGATCTTAAAGCGATCTGTATCGGTACTGGCTGCTCTGGCGTTGGCGGGATGCGTATCGACCGCCACCCCTCCTTCGGCACCCATCCCGAGCCCTGTTCGCGCAAGCGCCCCAGTCAGTTCGCAGCAGGCACACAGTAGGTTCTCTCAGGTCGCCACTCGAATAGAACCCGTGGCAGAGCGAGAATGCCGCCGTCTCGCTTCGGGCGTAAATTGCGATTTTTTGATCCGTATAGACCCAAACAAACAAGCTCCCTCTAACGCCTCTCAGAGTTTGAGCAAGTCGGGGCGCCCGGTAATCACAGTAACACAAGCGCTGATACAAGATGTGAACAATACCGATGAGCTTGCATTTGTAATTTCTCATGAAGCCGCACACCACATCCAAGGGCACTTGGCACGCCGAGCACAGAACGCGGCGGCCGGTGCGGTGATTTTGGCAGGTCTGGCGACAATCGCCGGAAGTGGGGCGAATGATATCGCCGCAGCACAAGATCTAGGGGCCTTTGTTGGTGGGCGCAGCTATTCAAAGGACTTTGAGCTGGAAGCAGATCGGTTAGGCACGGTGATTGCTTACAAAGCGGGATATGATCCACTCAAAGGTGCGCTGTTCTTCGCCCGAGTCCCTGATCCCGGTGATCGCTTTCTGGGGACGCATCCTCCTAACGCCCAAAGATATCATGCAGTTCAAGCTACAATGGCCCAGATTGGTGGTTGATTAGTTTGAATCTCAGGGTTTCGCAGAAGCGTAAGCTCGAGCAAGCCTTTAAGTTCGCGCTTGTAGCATTTGGCCGGGTTCACTGACGCACTTTAGTACCGAGACTTCGGGTTCAACTGCAGTCTTGGACCGTAGTTATTTTTGATTGATCGAGGGATTGGTCCGTCATAGCGTGCGGCATATGTCCAAGTTTCTCCATCTTGTCGTCTTAGAGCGCCACTCCGCTCATCGTCGAAAGCGTTTTGCCGGATAGCTGGTCTTTGCATTTGTGACCCACCCGGAAGAACAATTTTGGAGACCTCAGATGACTGAATTCACAGAAATCCCGGTGCTTGATCTTGCACCGCTGATCAATGGCGGGGATACGTCCAGCCTTGCCTTGGAATTTGCCGAAGCCTACGGAAAAACCGGTTTTGGATATGTTGTTAACCACGGCGTTGACCCGGACTTGCGCGCTGCCGTTTTTGCCGCCTCAAGGGCGTTTCATGCCCTGCCAGAGATCGAAAAACAGGCAATCGCACTTGATAAATGCCATCGCGGCTACATCGCTATTAACACATCCACGGACGTGAACTCTGACCTGGCCAAGGTGACCAAACCCAATCAGTCCGCGTCGTTCATGATGATGCGCGAGGATGCAGAGGTCGACCCTGCCATCTATCTGTCCGGACCAAACCAATGGCCTGGACTGGAAGGTTTCCAAGAGGCTTGCGAGGCTTATGCCCAGGCAATGACAAACCTGGGCTACAAACTCATGGGTCTTGCCCTTGATGCTATTGGCGTCGACGATCGCTCGATCCTCGATGCGTTCCAGACGCCAACAATTTGGCTGCGCTTGCTCCACTATCCACCACAGCCGCCGCAGGCTCCGGAGGATCTGTTCGGGTCTGCCCCCCACAAGGACTTTGGATGCCTGACATTGCTTGCACAGGACAATGTTGGCGGTTTGCAAGTCCAAACGCCCGCCGGCCATTGGGTGGATGCACCGCCAATCGAAAATGCCTTTGTAGTCAATGTGGGCGATATGCTGCACCGGCTCTCGAACGGAAAGCTGTTGTCCACCCCGCACCGGGTGATCAACGCGACCGGGCAACAGCGCTATTCCGTTCCGTTTTTCTTCGATCCACATGTCTCCGCCGAAATCGCGCCACTTCCGGGGACGGGGACTGCGAGGTTCGATCCCCTGAACTTTGGAGAGTTTCTGAGAGGCGAACTGGAAGCGAGCTACGAAGCACATCAGGTTGGCCAGCCGGATACCTAGAAGTGCGCAACGTTGGTAGTAGCGCCACGGTAGACTGATATCAAAAGCCGCGAAGGACGCGGGCGGATGTATCTAATTTTGCTCGTCAAGGTGGATGAGTTCGCACTCCAGTCCCGCACATTTCAATGGCAGAGCGCCGGATCGAAGGACCCGGCGCTTTGTTTGTTAGAAATACAGGGCCCGACAATCTCGCGCCCTGTCACTGGCCTTGACCTTAAGGCCAGGAGCGTTCGCCCTCGATAACTTGCGCGCTGAGTTCAAGATCGCCCACGTTTACAAAGTCTGGGTAGGCTTCCTTCATCGCCGCAACCAACGCGGCAGAGTTTTCCGCCTTCTGCGATGCGTCTTCGAACGCCTCGACGTATTCTCTGGTAAAATCAACGATGCTCTCATCCTCGGCGCTTTCGCCGATAACGTGACCGGGAATGATGCGCTCGGGATTGAGTGCGGTGATCTGGTCCAATGTCGCGCGCCACTTATCGCGGCTTTCAGGCGTTTGATTGTCTGCAAGCCAGACATGGACGTTTTCGTAAAGAACCACACCGCCCAGAACGGTCTTCTCACCGGGTGCCCAGAGGAATGTGTGGACGGGATCATGGCCCTCCAGACCGACAAGCTGAATGGTCTCTCCGTCGACGGTCAGGCTGTCGCCCTCCAAAACGTTCGGGACGATCAGCTCGGCAGGCGCGTTTTCCTTCAGGATAGGCCCCCAGAAATCATACTTGAGCTGGATCGTCTTCTCGATCCCCTTCACGGTTGCCGGTGTGGCGACGATTTTGACATCGGGATAGGCCTCGCGGATCGTATCAAGCCCGAAATAGAAATCGGGATCCTTGTGGCTGATGAAAACGGTGATAAGCGGCTTGCCAGTGGCTTTGATCATGCTGACCAATTGTTCGGCATCATCTTTTTCAAACTGCGCATCGACCAGCAGCACTTCATTGGGCCCTTCGATCAGGTTTGAAGAAACCGGAAACAGGCTGCCTTCGTCGGGCGTGAAATGGGTGATTTTCAGATCAGCGGCTACCGCGGCCGACGAGATCATCGCAGCTGCTGTGGCGGTCAGGATTGCTTTCATAGTCATCTCCTTTGTCAGGGGGCAACCTTGAATAGCCGTCGCGATTGCCCTGTGCGTTTCAAATAAGGAGTCGACGCTGTCAGCTAAATACGCATTATATGGACTTACCGTCAGTTAAAAGATGACAATAAATGTCAAAGGCCAACCTGAACCGTTTGGAGTATTTTGTAGCCATAGCCGAGGCCGGAACCATTACGGCTGCGGCGGATCGCTTGCGTGTCAGCAAGGCAGTTGTCAGCAAGCAATTGCAGCTTCTTGAAGAAGAGCTGGGAGCAACGTTAATTGTTCGAAATTCCCGCCATCTGAACCTGACGGAAATTGGCCATACGTTTTATGCGGCTGCGCAGGCTTCAGTTGCGCAAGCAGAAGAAGCCTATGCGATGGTGCGCCGCGGCAGCACCGAACCTTCCGGATCATTGCGCATCACTGCACCACTTGATTTTGGTGCTGATTATGTTGCCCCGGTCGCGGCAGAGTTTCGTAGATTGTACCCCGCAGTAACCATAGAGCTGACGCTGAGTGATGCACGGATTGATCCGGTTGGGGCAAGGTTCGACATCGCGTATCGGGTCGGCTGGTTGGCCGATTCCGCAAACATTGCGCGCAAACTGGGGGAATTCAGGCAGATCGTCGTCGCCTCTGAAAGAGTGATCAATGAGTTTGGCGACCCCAAAACGCCAAGCGATTTGGCTGATTTTCCGTTTATCGAGCATCAGGCGTTATCTACTCCGCTCCGATGGCGATTCTTAGGGCGCTCTGGCGACTCGGTCGATGTTGAAATGACGCGGGCCTTGTCGGCCGACGTAACACCTGCAATCAAAGCAATGACACTTGAATCCGCGGGTATCTCTATCCTTCCGGACTTCTATGTTCGAAAAGAGCTTGCGGAAAAATCCCTTGTCCAGCTTCTCCCGGAGTGGACCCTCCCGTCCGGAGGAATTTACGCAGTGTATCCGCCGACGCAGTACAGATCGACCGCCACTCAAAGGTTTTCGCAACTCTTTGCAGAGCACATCCGGAAAGAACTGGCGTAGGCAGCATCGCCGGTTTTTTTATCTTCAATGGAAGTGCAGAAAGATCCGCTAGTGTCCACTTCGGCTAAACTGCATTGCAGTGTTAACAAGGGAAGGTGACGTTCTACGACGCGAGAGAGGACACCCATTTCCAAAGTGTTGTAGCTGCTGGGCTGTTTTCTGCTCTTGCGGTCAGGCAGACGAAATAGCCTCTGTCGGTTTCAACAGTTCTCGGTGTGAGACGGACCAATTGGCCTTGGTCCAACAAATTCTGAAAAAGCGTTTCCCATCCAAGAATGACACCGTCGCCATTTAGCGCCGCCTGCAGGTATACCATGAAAGAGGTGAACCTTTGCTCGGATTTGGGGACCGGCAAGGAAATGTCCGTCCCGCGAAAGTACCTTTCCCAATCATGCGAGTGCACTCCAGTGGAAAGGTGCAACAGTTCAAGCTGTGCGAGGTCTTCCAACGCATCACCGACCGGTTGAAACACGTTTGGACTTCCAACTGGAATTAGCTTCTCGGAGAAAATGCGCTTGGCCTGTGTTGATGGCAGGTTTTTCGGTTCATCGAACAAGATCAAGACATCCGCGTGGGCACTTCTGTAAGCGTCATTCTGGTCGCGAGAAACAAGCTCGACGGCAATGTCGGGATGTTCCATCCGAAAACTTGCCAGGTGTTGCATCAGATAGCAGCTTGCAAATCCGATCGTTGTGTTCACCACCACAACGTTCCGATCAGATTGTGCCTTAATTTGGTTTATGGCGTCCGAAACCTGAGCGACCCCTCCAGAGATCGCATGGAACAAAAGGTCTCCTTCAGCCGTCAGTGCCGCCGTTGGGCGTGTGCGAACAAGGAGTTTCACACCAAGCTCTGCCTCGAGTTCCGCAACGCGCCTGCTGATCGAGGGTTGCTGCACGTTCAGCTCGCTTGCAGCATGCGTGAAATTCCGATGTCGGGCCACAGCCTCAAAGGCCATGAGGAGCTTCCAGTTCAGCGCAGGCATCAAGTATTCCTTCATGGAATAGTTTTCATAGCTCTTTTAGGCGTTCTCAGACACCTGACAAAAGCCCAAAAATATAACTTGAAGGCAATGATGGGCTTGCTTGGAAATGAATGAGCAAATCACAGATCATTCCGTCCCGGAAGGCGGTGCCATGGATTGGGCGTGGGACCCCGCAATGCCCATTCCAGTGAGTCCTGTTTTTGCCTGGCCGCCCCGACCCGCCCAAGCCGCGAAATGGCTTGCCTCGTATTGTCTGGCGTTGTCCTCCACTGTGATCGAGCTGGCGCTGGCGATCTCAATCTGGTGGCTATTTCAGCCGCCATTGGAGGTAATGCAAACGCTCGACCTTAGGTCGATCAACACGATCTGGGCGCGCAATATGGCGCTGTTAGCTCCAACATGAAGCGGGTCTCCAAAATGGGCGGAAATCCGGCCTGGCCGCACCTGACGGTCGCAGGTCTTGCCGTCTACATTCGGAGAGGCAAACCATGAAAGTACAGGCGGCGGTAATGTATGGCGTGGGTGAGCCGCTTCGGGTTGAAGAACTCGAACTTGCCGAACCGAAGGCCGGAGAAGTGCGACTACGGATGGGCGCAGCTGGTGTTTGCCATTCAGACTATCACGTCATGTCGGGCCAATCGGGTCATGAACTGCCTGTTGTGCTGGGGCATGAGGGAGCAGGCACGATCACGGCCGTGGGTGCGGGTGTCGAGGATATCGCTGTAGGGGATCACGTCGTGCTCAGCTGGATTCCATATTGCGGGAAATGCTTCTTCTGCGAACACGCCCAAACCCATCTTTGCCAAGCGTACAAGGCCCCACTTTGGGATGGAACCATGATGGATGGGACCTGCAGGTTCTCAAACGCGCATGGACCGGTCCGGCACCTGTCGATGCTCGGATGTTGGGCCGACAATGTGGTCGTACCGCAAGAGAGTTGCGTACCGATCGATAAAGCTGTCCCCTTCGAAATCGCCGCTCTTTTGGGGTGTGCGGTCACCACAGGCGTGGGAGCCGCACTCAACCGGGCCAAGGTCACGCGGGGCGATCGCGTGGCGGTGATCGGTGCAGGTGGCGTTGGGCTGTCCATCATCATGGGCGCAAATCTTGCTGGCGCAGAACAGATTATCGCCATTGACGCGTCACCTGCGGCCGAGATCAAGGCACGGGAACTCGGGGCAACGCATTTTGTGGACGCGAAAAAGGACGTTGGCGCAGAAATCCGGGCGTTAACAGAACATGGCGCAGATTACGTCTTTGAAGCGGTAGGCAAGCGCATGTTGCAGCGCGCGGCGATTGATTATTGCCGTCCCGGCGGTCAGGTCACATTTGTGGGCATGGACGCCAATGATGCGACCATCGATCTGCCTTCGACCGGGATCACGCGTTCCGAAATCAACGTGACGGGCTCGATCTTTGGCTCTGCCTGCACGACGCGCGACTTCAATGCCTATGGGCAGCATTTCCTGGATGGCAAGCTCCCCATCGACCAGCTGATCGGTCGGCGCTACCGGCTGGAAGAGATCAACAACGCCATTGACGATATGCTCTCGGGCAAGCCCGGCCGCGGCGTCATCCTGTTTGACCAGGGGGCGGCATGAGCAATCGCACTTTCATTTTCAACAACGATGGACGCGCCCTCGTACCCGTAGGCGGGTACCAGGCTTCTCGAAATTGCAACAAAGGCCTGCGCGCCCTTCTTCAAAAAAATACCGATTGGCTCGATCAGAAACTTCAGCAAAAGGAGCCATTCGCATGATCGAAACCGCACTCACGCGACTGGCGCATTTCGTGGCTGAAGACGCTTTGACACCAGATCAGGCAACTATGACTGTTCTGAGAGACGGTGTGATCGATACGCTGGGCTGCATGGTCGTCGGCGCAAAAACAGAGGTCGCACAACTCAGCGTTTCCGCGGTCACTCAAATGGGTGGAGACAGGCCCTGCCGTGTCGTGAGGACGCCGAACCATGTGTCGCGCCCACACGCCGCATTCTTGAATGCCGTCGCGGGACACGCGCTGGACTTTGACGACTGGGAGGTTCCCGGAAACACGCACCCAACGGTGGTTTTGGTTCCGGCCCTATTGGCCGTGGCAGACGCGCAAACAAGCGGAAGGGACTTGGCACGCGCCTACCTTGCGGGGTTTGAGGTGATTGCCCGTCTCGGCGAAAGTCTGAATTTCGAACATTACGATGCGGGATGGCACTCGACCGCAACGCTGGGAGCCATCGGTGTTGCTGCAGGTTGTGCACGCTTGTTGGGCTTGGACGTTTCAGGAACGACACGGGCCATGTCTTTGGCTTGTAGTGCCGCTACAGGGTACACCTGCCAGTTCGGCTCACATGCCAAGCCCGTTCAAGCAGGTTTTGCGGCACGTTCCGGGGTAGAGGCTGCTTACCTTGCAGCAGCTGGTCTGAGCGCACAACCTCATGTGCTGGATCATCCCCGGGGCTTCGCTGCGCTGATGGGGGGATTTGATCCCAACCACCTGTCAAAGGTGCTGTCAAAGCTTGGGCAACCCTACGCCCTGAGCGAACATGGCCTTGTGCTGAAACCCTGGCCCAGTTGCGGCTACACCCATCGGGTCATGACCTGCGCGTTGGCAATGCGTGAGCGTATCCAACCAGATGATATTGCGCATGTAGTCCTTCACATGCCAGATTTTCACGCTGCGGTTCTTCCCTATGGGTCACCGAAATCGCGATCCGAAGCTCTCTTCAGTGCGCCATTTGTTGCGGCCATTGGCCTTCTGCAAGGCAATCTCACACTTGCCGACCTTGATCGCAAGGCATGGCAATCGCCCGAAATTGCAAGACTGATGGCGCGCTGCGAGCTACGGCCATTTCGCCCCAAAAGACCCGATATGAACTACAGCCCGGAAGACCCCGATCGTATGGAGGTCATTCTCCGTTCAGAGCGACGCCATGAAGAACGCTGTGTCTATCCCATTGGCGCGCCCGAGGCGCCGATGTCTCAACACAGCGTTATGGCAAAGTTCAAAGCCAATCTTGGGCAAATCTCCGAGGATGACGAAAGGCAAATGGACTGGCTGGGAAAAATACAAGACTGGCCGAATGCGCCATCCATTCTTGACCTCTTTTTCAAAGAAGGAGTCACCGCATGAGTAAAACGAGATCCGGACGAAGTGCGCGCCGCGCAGCTCGGCGAGACGGTGCTGGTTCTGGCCCCACAACCTCGATCTGGCCTGGCATCGAAGGCGGGCACTATCGGCCGATCCCCAAGGACGGAATCGTTTCCATTCACCGAACGGCCCTTCGCATTCTTGAAGAAATCGGCATTGCAAACGCCACACCTCGATGTATCGAAACCGTAACCACCGCCGGAGGATCGGTTTCCGAGGCCGGAAGGCTTCTTTTTCCGTCCGGTATGGTTGAGCGTGTTCTGGAGACTGCTGGGCGCGGGTTCAAGCTGTACGGGCAAACGCCCGAGTTTGATCTCGATCCATCGGGCACGCGCATCCATCTGGGCACGTCTGGCGCCGCAGTGCATATTGTTGACAGTGAAACCGGCGAAGTCCGCGATACAACCTTGGCAGACCTGTTCGACATGGCCCGGTTGGCACAGGCGCTTCCGAACATTCATATGTTTCAACGCACAGTCGTTGCGCGCGATATTCTTGATCCACATGCGATGGAACTGAACACCGCTTACGCCTGCGCAGCGGGGACGAAAAAGCCTATTGGCACGTCGTTTAGTTCGGTGGAGACGATGCGGGCTGCCGTTGAAATGTTCCACATCATCGCGGGTGGAGAGGACGCCTGGCGCGCGCGCCCATATTGCTGCATCTCGACGTGTTTTATTGTGCCGCCACTGACTTTTGCGGAAGAAGCACTGGGGATTATCGAGTGTGCAGCAGAAACAGGAACACCTCTTAAGCTTGTGTCAGCTGGCCAAGCCGGAGCGACCAGTCCCGCACCGCTGGCAGGGGCTGTTGCGCAACAGACTGCAGAGGTTCTTGCTGGGCTGGTCTACGTAAACCTGTTGAACCCCGGCCACCCTGCTCTTTTTGGCGCCCTGCCCTTTGTCAGCGATCTGCGTACCGGCGCAATGTCTGGGGGAAGCGCAGAACAGGGTGTTCTGATGGCGGCATGTGCACAGATGGCACAATTTTACGGAATTCCCTGCGCGGTCAGCGCAGGTATGACGGACTCCAAGCTGCCTGACTTTCAAGCTGGTTATGAAAAAGGCATTACCGAGCTTTTGAGTGCCTTGGCTGGTGCCAACCTGATTTATGAAGCTGCTGGAATGTACGGCTCTCTGTTGGCCGCCAGCAAGGAGAGCTTCGTTCTCGACAACGATCTCATCGGATCGGTCCTGCGCGCCACGCGCGGATTCGAAATAGACGAAGACGCGCTCGCGTTCGAAGTCATACGCGACGTATGCGTAGGGGGTCCTGGCCATTTCCTGGGCAGTGACCAAACTCTGGGCCGTATGCAAAGCGATTACTACTATCCAGCGTTGGCAGATCGCACGACACCTCAAGCCTGGGCAGACGCCGATACCCCTGCCCTACTGCAAACCGCCCGAGAGAAAACGAACGAAATCCTGAACCAAATTTCTGAACCCGTTTTTGGGTCAGAAAGTAATGCGGCGATACTGAAGCGATTTAGCGAAATTCGAGACGTCTGGTCAGGTGAAACAGTCTTGTCACCTGTCGAAAACCAATAACTGCGATACCTGTCGACCTTCCATCTCGTAAGATGTCCAGTATCGGACAATCCCCGCAATCCAAATGTGAACGCCAATTCCGACGTCTCGTTTGGAGAGGCCGCATCGCAGTGTCGATCAGATCAGCTGATGTCCGGTTGGGTCTAAACGGAAGTGAGAAATTTGATGAGGTTCCTGATCCTTTCCGGCAGCAGGCGTTTGCTGGGGTATACGGCGAACATGTCTCGTGTCACGGGGCCGGTACCTTTCAAATAGACGGCTTGCATACCATCGACCCGCAGGTCAGCTGGCAACATCGCTATCCCCATACCCTTTTTCACCGCGATCTGAACGAGATCCAGGTCGTCTAAGTCATGCACGACATTCGCAGGCCGAATCTGGCCCCCATTTTCCAACAACCAAGGCGGTCGCGATATGATAGCAGGTAATTTTTCCAGCCGTTCCGGCGTGATCGGCTCGTTCAAATCAAGCTCGTTTGCAAGCGCATGCCCAACACAGAAACAATAGGGAACTTCCCACAGTTTACGCGCAACAAGCCCGGAATCATCCAGCGGGCCCAGCCGAAAGGCGAGGTCGATATTGTCCCGGAAGAAATCCAAATTGGCGTTGGAGGTGATCAGCTCAAGCTTGATGTCCGGATGGGCCTGCGCATAGTCCAACAGCTTTGGGCCAATTGTTGTCCTCGCCGCCAAAGACGAAGCGGTAATGCGGATCTTGTGGATGCGGGTGTCATCGGTGAGGCCGGCAATGTCCTGCAGCGCTTCGATCGGGTCCTGACACCGGTCCAGTAGCCGCCTGCCTTCTTCCGTCAGCCTGACCTGCCGTGTCGTCCGCTCAAAGAGCTTTACGCCCAGGTGGTCTTCCAATTCGGCGATCCTGCGACTGACCCGGCTGAGCGGGATGCCCAATTGGCTGGCCGCGGCAGAAAAACCGAGATGCTGCGCAACGGATGTGAACAGCGCAAGATCGTTATAGATCATATTCTCACCTGTGAGATAGTGAATACCGTTTGCTCACATTATCATGTGATTTGGCGCTGGCTATGTTCTCCTCGACAGAAACAAGGAGACACCCCATGCCCTACGCAATCGTGATCCCAGAAACCGGCAACCACGACGTCTTGGCCAAGCAGGACCAATCTGCACCCACTCCGGGTGCGGGTGAAGTGCTGATCCGCAACCATGCAGGCGCAGTCAATTTTATCGACACCATCATTCGTCGCGGCGAAATGCCTGAAGGCATGATGCCGGAACTGCCCCATGTACCGGGCGTTGAAGGCGCAGGTGTGGTCGAAGCCATCGGTGCAGATGTTGACGGTCTCAACGTTGGCGACCGGGTCGCGTGGATGGGTCCGATCGGAGCCGGTGGTTACGGCACCTATTCGGTGATCGGCGCGCCTTATGTCACCCGTATCGCCGACAGCGTTGACTTTGAAACCGCCGCCTCGATCCCGGTGAATGCAATGACCGCCTACCACATGCTGGTCAACCTTGGTGGTGCGACCGAGGGCAAATCGGTTCTGGTCCATGCCGCGGCGGGCGGTGTCGGCACCATGATCCAGCATATTGCCAAGCACTTGGGCATGACCGTTATCGCATCGACCAGCACGGACAAGCTGGACTATGCAAAAGCGCAGGGCGCAAACTATGTCATCGACTACCGCAAAGAAGACGTCGCCGCACGCGTGCTGGAAATCACCGAAGGCCGTGGCGTCGATCTGTCGCTGAACCCGATCTCGGGTGACACGCTGAAATCCGATCTGACCGCATTGGCTCCGTTGGGTACGGTTGTCCTCTTTGGTTTCCTTGCCGGTCCCCCCGCGGGCACGTTCGGAAAAGACCTGGCGGCCCACTTCCAAAAGTCGGTCGCGGTTCGTGCCTCGGATATCTACACCTACTTCCTCAATCGCCCTGCCGAGTTCAACGCGGATCTTGTCAAAGTCTTCCAGCTGCTGAGCGACGGCGTGCTGCGCCCCCAAATCACGGCTTTGCCGCTTGAGGGCGCATCTGAAGCGCATCGCCGTCTCGAAGCAGGTGAGACCACCGGCAAATTGGTTCTGAGCATCGCATAAGGAACATCCGTCATGTCCAAAGTTGCAATCGTAACCGGCGCAAATCAGGGTTTGGGATTTGCCTTGGCGAAAGGTCTGGCCAATCGCCTGAGCGCAGATGACATCGTGTATCTGACTGCCCGTTATGCAGAACGTGGCCGCGCCGCCCTGCGATCGCTAGGCGATACGCGGGCGCAGGTCGCGTTCGCGCAATTGGACGTGACGGATGACAACTCGATCGCGGCCTTCATCACGCATCTGAAAGCAAAGAATGGAGGCGTCGACATCGTCGCCTCCAACGCGGCGGCCCGGATCACCAAAGACCGCCCGAAATCCGAACAGGTGCGCGCCTTAATCGCAACCAAACGGGCAACTGGTCCAGTTCGGCCGCGTTCTACCTTGGTTGTGACCCCATCACATGCGATCCGCGCAGAAAAGGAGGGCTCCTGAACATACGCCGGATACGCTCCAATTTCCGAACACCGTTTCCTGTTAGGGTTCCGAGAGGTGTTCGAAAAACAGTCGCAGAGGCATCAGTTTGCGGTATTCACGCGGGAAATAAATGTAGATTCCTGGCGTCTGGCCCAAATGGTCCTCCAACACCGAGATCAGATCACCTCTTTGAACTTCTTCCTCGCAATAATCCCGGAAGGTCCAGATGAAACCATGATGCTGCATTGCCAGGTTAACGCTTGCGGGCAAGGTATTCACAATCAGCGGACCGTTCACCGCCACGCTGTAATCTTTATCTCCTTCCGTGAAATACCAGGTCGAAATCTGTCGTGAGGATTGAAACCGATAGCGGATGCAATTGTGCTCAAGAAGATCGCTGGGGTGGTCAGGAACCCCACGGCGTTCCAGGTAATTTGGGCTTGCCATAACCGCCAGTTTCAAAGGAGGCGTCAGACGAATGGCCACCATATCCTCTGCGATACGGTCGCCCAGGCGAAAACCAGCATGCAATTCTTCTTCCAAAATGTCGGAAAAGGCGTCTGTGAATGACATCTCCAGCTCGATCTCGGGATAGGCTTCGCGAAAAGACTGCAGCTTAGGGCCGACACACAGTTTGAATACAAACTCGGGCATAGCCACTTTAAGCGTTCCGCGCGCTTCGTGGCCCACCGAGCGTGCACTTTCTACGGCGTAGGAGACCTGCTCGAAGGCGGGCCCGACTCCGCGCATGAGCGCACGACCGGCTTCCGTCAAGCTCAGCGAACGCGTGGTTCGGATGATCAGCGCCGTGCCCATTTGCTCTTCCAAGGCCTTGAGCTGGTGGCTGACAGTTGAGGGTTGCAAGCCCAAGCGGGTGGCCGCGCCTTTGAAGGAACCTTCGCGAACGATGGCGTCGAAAATTTCAAGCGTGGCAAACGGCAACCTCATTATTCGATCTCATACATAATTGTAGTGCATACAGGCAGTATTATAATTCATCGTCACATGGTCCAATTTCTTTTCAACGGAAAACAGCCTTGGGCGACCCCAGCAGCACAGTTGAAGCTGATCATTCTGTCGCCTGAATGCGCCGAAACAAACCGACAGGAAATTGATGCCAGGAGAAACGGAAATGGCGATTGTGAACCTTCAAAACACGCCGGAAAAAGCCGGTGTTTCATCGGAGTCGGTCACTTTCGAAAGCAACGGTAACACGTTGAAAGGAACTCTTTACAAGCCTGAGGGCGCGACAGGTGCACTGCCCGCCGCCATCGTGACCGGAGCCTGGACTACCGTGAAAGAGCAGATGCCCGGCACCTATGCCCGTGAACTGGCAGCCCGTGGTTTTGCTGCCTTGGCCTTTGATTTCACCGGTTGGGGTGAAAGCAGCGGCGACCGCCGTTATGTCGAGGATCCGGCCGTGAAAACCGCCGATATTCACGCCGCTGCCGCCTTTCTGGCGTCTCGCGATGACGTTGACAGTTCACGGCTCTCCGGCCTCGGGGTATGTGCCTCGTCCGGTTACATGGCCGAAGCCGTCGCGGATAACGACAACCTGCAGAAACTGGCGCTTGTCGCCCCCTGGCTGCACGACCCTGAAATGGCCGAAGACATTTACGGCGGGCACGAAACCGCAACCGGCCTGATTGCGGCCAGCGAGGCTGAAGAAGGCAAGGCTTCGCCCGCTGTACTGACTGCTGCCAGCACCACGGACAACTCGGCACCAATGTTCGGCGCGCCTTACTATACCGAGGAGGACCGCGGTCTGATCGCGGCCTATGACAACAAGTTCTCGGTTCTGACCTGGAAGCCTTGGCTGACCTACGACTCTCAAGCCAGTGCCGACCGCCTGACCAAGCCAACGCTCATGGTCGGGTCGCCCTCCATCGCACTGCCCGCTGGTGCGGCCGCCTATGAGGCTCGGATGACTGCGCCACTCGAAAAACTCTGGCTGGATGAAGAGGTCACCCAGTTCGATTTCTACGACCGCAAGGACGTCGTTACCGCATCAACAGATGCCGTAGCCGATTTCCTGGACGACTAAGGAAACCTAAAATGAAGTACACACTCCAGACGACCGCATTTGCAGCAGCACTGGCCCTTGGTGGGGCGGCATTGGCCGCCTCTCCCGAGGATAACATCAAAGTCGTGCGAGACTTTTTTGCAGCTTACGGGGCCAATGACCTCGACGGCATCGCCGCTGTCATGGACGAAGATGTCAAATGGCACATTCCGGGCCGTCACCCTCTGTCGGGCACCAAGAATGGGCGCGACGAGGTTCTGGCCTTCTTTGCTCAACTGGGCGGCGCGGGTTTCAAGGCCGAACCTATCTATTTCGGAGCCGATGAAAACTATGTTGTAGACATTCACCGCGGCTGGTCGAACGCCGAAGGCAAACCGAATGTCGATACCACATGGGCGTTGGTCTACCGGATCGAAGACGGCAAGATCGTCGAGGCCACCAACCTGAGCGCTGATCAGGACGCGGCCAACACATTCTTCTGGTCACAATACCAACTTGCCCCTCTGCCGAAGCGTCTGGCCGAATAATCCCCCAATGTAGGCGGCGCGGTTTCTTGGTACCGCGCCAACACCAAGGACACTTGTGATGACCCGAACCGAACTCGAAAGCTTTGCTCGCGCTTTCTTTGCAAAGGTGGACGCCCAGAAGGCCGATGACCTGCGTCCGCTTCTGACAGAAGATGTCCGCTTGCAAATGGCCAATCTGGCGCCGTCGACTGGTGCGGATGATCTGATCGCCGCCTTCAGGGCGACCGAGGAACGGTTCTTGTCAATCCGCCATGACATTCAGGGCATCTGGACCGGCGCCGACAACCAGGACCTGGTTGTGAGTGTCGAAGCCATTGCAAACTATGAGATCTTCGATGGCCGCAGGGTCGCGTTGCCGGTGAACAGCACGCTGCGTTTGCGCGACGGAAAAGTCGCCGACTACCGCATCTTCATGGATCCCGGCCCGGCATTTGCCTGACCCAATGACAGGAAAAGACATGACTAATAACGCAAGTCGCAACAAAGATGCCGTTCGTGCCTTTTTCAAGGCGCTGGAGGCCGAAGAGCCGCGCACCATTGCCGCGCTGTTCGCCGAGGATGGTGTGCATATCAACCCCTATCACAGCGGCGTTTTCCCCACAGGTGCCGAGGGCCGCGCCGGTATCGAAGCGTACTGGACACCCACCTTCCCGAACTTCGACGGTATGACCTTTGCGATTCACGAGCTTTGCGCAATGGAAGGTGATGCGGTGTTCGTGCGCTTTTCCGGAAAGATCAAACTGAAGAATTACGCCGGTTGGTACAACAACGACTACTACTCGACCTTCAAGTTCAACGCGGCCGGCGAGATCACCGAATATGTCGAGATTTTCAATCCGGTCGTTGCGGCACGAGGCTTTGGTTTGATGGACCAGTTGGCCGGGCAAGACTGAATTTCGCAAGCAGGAGAATGCTATGACTCAGGGCATTACCAATGCAGTCCAACGCTTTTTTGCCGCCGTAGATACACGCGATTGGGAAGGCGTTGAGGCATTGATGACCAACCCCTTTCACCTGGACTACTCCAGCTTTGGCGCAGGACCCGGCGCGGATCTGGCCCCGGCTGACATACTAAGCGCCTGGAAAGCGATGCTGCCTGGCTTCGATGCCACACAGCATCACCTTGGACCATTGCATATCGAAGCGAATGAAAGCGCGGCCACGGCCCGGGCCACCGTGATCGCCACGCATCAAATTGCGGATGCCGAGGCTGGAGAGCTTTGGACTGTTCACGGTGACTATGTTCTGAAGCTGGTCAATGACGGTGGCTGGAAGCTTTCAGCGAACACCTTCAACTTCAGGTTCCTGACCGGCAATCCCGAACTGCCAGCTTTGGCGCAAGAACGCGCCGCTTGAAGGACACCTGTGATGAAACAGCTTCTCGCACTGGCGGCTTTCCTTGCCACACCGGCGCTGGCGCAGGACTTGCCGGCAGCGATTGACTGCTACCAAACCAGCACCAACGCCAAAGATATCGAAGCCTATATGGGCTGCTTTATCGAAGACGCCGAGATGATCGATGTCTCGCGCAGCTTTGAGGGTCAGGATGCCATCCGCGCATGGGCGCTGCGTGAGGTGATCCCAAGCGGGAGCACCTTCAAACACCGAAAGATCCTCAAACAGTCTGAGGGTTACGCCAAGACCGAGGTCGATTGGTTGAGCTGGGTCGTTCACTATTCCTACTGGTGGGACACGGACGGGAAAATCACCCGCATGTCTCTGCAATACGCGGATTGAGGAGAGGTTCATGAAACGCGCGCTTGTTACCGGGGCCAACCGCGGCATTGGACTGGCCATCGCCAAGGGGCTTGTCGAGCAGGGCTATGACGTGCTGTTGGGTGCCCGCGATTTCGCTGCCGGTGAAAAAGCTGCCAATCAGATCGGGGCAACAGCCCTGCACCTGGATGTAGCCAACCCCGACAGTATTGCCAAAGCGGTGCAAACCGCTGGCCCCATCGACGTGCTTGTCAACAATGCAGGCATCCTTGGATCGGGCAGCATACTGAATGATCCCGAGGATTTCTTAGACTCGATGGCGGTCATGGTTCACGGACCCTATCTGCTGATGCACCATCTGACGCCCCACATGGCTGCACAGGACTTTGGTCGCATCGTCAACGTCTCTTCCGGTTGGGGAGCCTTCTCGGACGGCGTGGCCGGACCGGCCGCATATGGGGTCGCCAAGGCCGCGCTGAACGCGCTGACCGTTGCATCGGCCCGCACGTTGCCCAACACGGTCAAGGTCAATGCTATGTGCCCCGGATGGGTGCGCACCCGCATGGGCGGCACGGGCGCGGATCGCTCGGCGGAAGAAGGCGCGGACACAGCGATATGGCTCGCGACCTTAGGCAAGGACGGACCTACGGGCGGATTCTTCCGTGACCGCAAACCCATCGACTGGTGAGAAAATGGCAAACGACACCCAAATCCGCGATTTCATTGCCGACTGGTTCGCACGCTTTGACAGGCTGGACCCGATTGACGCTTTCCTGCCCGACTTGCATCCGCAGGTCGACTGGGACATGCCAGATACGGATCGGACCCTACCCGGTCATGATCGTGTGCGTGCTTGGTACGCTGGCGTTCTAGCGACCCTTCAAAGCCCCACCGAACACCGTGTCAGCGACATCTCCGTTGGCGACGGCGCCGCATCTTTCACCGTTCTGTTCCGCGCCCGCACCTTTGGTGGCGACACAATCGAGGCCAATGTCCGCGAAGACTGGCGCTTTGACATCCGGCCCGATGGCCGCCCGTACATCACCCATTACTCAGCACGTATGCTTGAAGAGGCAAACACATGAAAATTCTCGTCATGACCGCCCATCCCGATCTAGGCAAGTCGCGCGTCAACCGCGCGTGGTTTGACGCCCTGACCGAGTCCAACGCGGTGACCACCCGCGATCTGACTGCCATTGGCGGACGTGAGATGCGGTTTGACATCGAAGCCGAACAGGAGTTGCTGCTGGCTCATGATCGGATTGTTTTCCAGTTTCCTTTCTACTGGTACTCGGCCCCTCCGGTCATGAAGGCCTGGATGGATCAGGTTCTGAGCTATGGCTTTGCCTATGGTCCGGGTGGCGACAAACTCAAAGGACGAGAGTTACTGATCCTAGTCTCCACCGGCGGTCCCGAACACAGTTACCACGCAGGCGGTTACAACAGCTTTACAATGTCCGAGTTTCTTAAGCCCTACCAACAGACGGCCAATCTGGCGGGTATGACTTATCTGCGCCCCTTCGTGATCCACGGCATGGCGTTGGCCGACGACGATCAGATCGAAGCAAGTGTCCCAGAAATGCTGGCCCATCTGACCGACCCCGAACTGGATCCCAGAGTTAAACAGGCCCGGCTGCTGAAGGAGCTGGAAAATGACCCGGCCAAAGCTGCGGCTATCAGCTGAAGGGCCCACCCAAAACGCGGGCGGGCGCTTTGGTCCTGCCCGAGCAAACCTGGATCAGGCACGCACCATGTGCCCGCCATCCACGTCCATAATCGCGCCGGTGAACTTGGCTTCAAACATGGCGCTCAGATCAGTGGTGGGCAACTCAGCAAAGCCCGATGCGCGGCGCTCAACGCTGAATTAACCCGATGAACAAACCCAGTGATGCGGCCTTGCGGTATGTCATCGCATCCTCCGACTTGCTCGCAACCGTTCCCACACCGCTTGGGGACGTCGCCCAACAGGCCGGGTGCTCGGTGCTGTCTGTGCCGGTTGAGGTGCCGCCGTGGCAATCAGAAATGATTTGGACACTAAAAAAGCCGGGCCTCACAAGCTCAGTTACCAGCATCTAAGGGTCGGACTTGAATGCAGCACCTTGCGAAGGCACTTATACCGAATTTGATCCGATCAGTCCTGTCAGTACGAAATCTGCTGTGCTCGGGCTGCTTGCGAAGGGTAAATCATAGACAATCGCCAGCCGGCTCAGGGCTTTGACATCCACGTCATGCGGCATCGGCGACATTGGGTCGATGAAAAAGAACAGACCGTCCAGCCGACCCTCACAGATCATCGCGCCAAGCTGCTGGTCTCCGCCCAGAGGGCCGCTATTCAGCGCGGTGACCTGAAGATCGGGCAACGCGTCGCTGATGCGGCCACCGGTAGTTCCGGTGGCGAACAGCTGAGCCTGACGCAGGGCGTCGGCGTGGGACCGGGCCCATTCGACCATCAGGTCTTTCTTGGCGTCATGGGCAACCAGAGCCAGTTTCAGCGGCCTACCTGATGAATTGCTCGACATAATCCGCCCCCAAACCAACCTCTTCATAGTGCTTACGGCACATGTCGATTTTGGTAAAGACGTCCTCGTAGCCCATGGTTTTACCCCATGGATCGACATAAAGCATCACACCGTTGACCTGGAAATAGGTGATCATCTCGTCGACATCATCCGGCACAACCAGCGTGTGAGTTTCGCCCGGCGGTTCGAACACGTAACCGCCTTCCTGCGCCACCCAGTCATGTTCCAGATAATGCCACCGGCCTTTCAGAACAAAACCGTGAACGGGTTGCGGATGTCGGTGCCGCGATAAAACACCTGATTTCCGTACGCGCAGCAGGTTCATCCAGTACCCCTGCGATCGGTTCAGGCACAACGGCCGGAATGAGACATTTTCGGTTTGCGGCACCCAGACGCGCTCATCCACCGCCACAGCGTCAGGGATGACGATTTCCTCCTGCGCGTCCTTTGGAAAGGGCAGTTGGTAGGGCATTCTGGGATAGTCGTCTTGTCCTTGCACTGGCATCAGATGCCCTCCTCACATTGCAGAATAGCCGCCGTCCACGGGATAGACGGCACCGGTCACGAAAGCGGCCTCATCCGACAGCAGCCACGCGGCCAGCGCCCCAACTTCCGCGGGCTTGCCCCAGCGGTCCAGCGGCGTCCGGCTCAGGATCGGCTGGTTGCGGTCTGGATCGGCGCGCAGGGCTTCGGTCATTTCGGTTTCGATCCAACCCGGTGCAACCGCATTGACGCGCACGCCGTCTGCAGCCCATTTCCCGGCCAGCGCCTTGGTCAGCTGCGCCACCCCGCCCTTACTTGCGGAATAGGCCGGGACCAATGGCCCGCCGAAATAGCTGAGCATCGAGGCCGTGTTCACGATGGCCCCGCCCGACGCGGCCAGCAGGGGCTGCGCAGCCAGACAACAGCGCATGGTCCCGGTCAGGTTGATATCGATCACCTTCTCGAAAGTCTCGATCTCATATTCCGTACCCCGGGCCAGAATGCCTGCGCAATTGACCAAGCCGTTCAGTTGTCCAATCCCTGCGAAAAATGCTGTGACGGCCTTCGTGTCACGCACGTCCAGCTGCACACAGGTCTCGTCAGGGTATTGCGCGGCGCAGGCCGCGACCTCGTCCGCGCCGACGCCGGTCGCCGTCACACGCCAGCCCTTGCGGCGCAACTCACCCGCGATCCCGGCGCCGATGCCGCGGGTTCCGCCAATGACAACGGCGTGTTTCATGGGTCAGTCCCCTTCTGCCAGAAATGCCTCAACCGCGTCTTTGTGCGGCATCGGAGCAACCGCTCCGTATCCTTGCGTCGACAAGGCAGCTGCGGCGTTGGCATAGCGGGCGGCGGTGAACGGATCGTCACCAGCCACAATGCGAGACAGGAAAGCCCCGTCAAAGGTGTCGCCCGCGGCGGTGGCATCCACCGCCTCGACCCGGCGGCCTTTGACCCGTTCGCGCTTGTCGGGGGTGGCGACCAGAGTGCCCTCGGCCCCCAACGTCAGGGCGACGATTTTTGCGCCCAAATCCAGATAGAAGTCGGCAATGGCATCCGGGTCGGACAGGCCGGTCAGTTGCTCGGCGTCGTCCAGCCCGGGCAGAGCGATGTCGCACTGCGCCATGGCTGCATGGGTCACGGCCCGTGCACGTTCGATCGGCCACAGTTTCAAGCGCAGGTTGGTATCGTAAGAGACCATCCCCCCGGCCTCTTTCACGATCCGGATGGCAGCAAACACCGCATCCGCAGCAGTATCGGAAATCGCCTGACTGATGCCCGACACATGCAGGATCTTCGCCGATTGCAGCGCTGCCACCGGCAGCTCATCCGGCCCCATCCGGCTGCTGGCGGACCCTGCGCGGAAATAACTGAATTCATGCCCGTTCACGCCATGGGTCACAAAGTAAACCCCGGTATGGGCATCCGAGACCTGACGCACGGTCGAGGTATCAACGCCCTCAGCCTGCCACAGGTCCATGAAGGAATTGCCAAACGTATCTGCCCCGATATGCGTCACATATCCAACGGATGCCCCCTGTCGCGCGGCGGCGATAGCGCAATTCGAGGTGTCTCCTCCATGTCCGGGCAGATAGTTCCCGTCTGGTTGCTGGTTGAACTCCAGCATCGGTTCGCCAAGGCACAGAATATCGGGGGTCATGATCATCTCATCTTTGCTAAAGGGGCCAGCCCCGTAGGGCTGACCAAGGAGTTTGGGAGGATTATTCGGCCGTATAACTTTGGCCGACGCCCGGTATTTTCCAGATGCGGAAATTCGGGATTTGGGGGTCTTCGAAATTCATGTCGCCATCGACCCAAATATGCAGGTGGTTCGAGACCACGTACATCTCGCCATCCGGGCCCCAGGCCAGCGTGTCGGGCCAGTTCATTTCCGGGTGGTGGACGAAACGGCTGACCTGACGGGTGGATTCATCGAATTTCATGATCCCGTCCAGCGACAGCGCGGTCATGTAGATATTGCCCGCGTTATCCGCGGTCATCCCGTCAGTGTTCGAGGGCAACACGGCCGCAACCTCGACCGCGTTTTCGATCACGGTTTCATTGGCTTCAAAATCGCGCAGAACCTCGGTCGGCAGGCTATACAGGTGATTGCCGGTAAGGTTGGTCCAGTAGAGCGTTTCCTTGTCGCCCGACAGCGCGATGCCATCGGCACCCGTGCGCATGCCACCATTCTTCAAAACCGGGCGGTCGTCGATATTGAAGAAGAAATTCGGCTCGTCATTGGTGAAACGATGTTGATCCAGAATACGTCGCACCGAATTGATGTTGCTGTCATAGACGATCAGGCCACCATGCAGCGGATCGCAGAAAATGCCGCTGTCGGCGATATAGGCAAAACCGGTGTCGTTATCGACGGCCAGATCGTTCAGGAAGGAACACTGGCGATCCGCTTCTTCCGCTGTGAAGACATAGCGCTGAATTTCCTTGTTCTCTTTCAGATCCCACAGCACCAGTTTGGCATCACCATCTTCGAACGGAGGGCCCGCTACGTGGCCCTGATCAAGGATCCACATCACGTCGTTACGGTCGATCTCGAAACCCAGCACGGCCTTCAGACCATCGGGGTTAGACATGCTGTTCATTTCCTCAGACGGAAATGCCTCCAGCTCCCACGTGTCGCCGTTCTTAACCAACTTGGACACTGTCGAAGGGATTTCCGCGCCGCCCCAGCGCGCGGTTGAAACATAGATGTTGCCCTGACTGTCGACCTTTGCGCCCTGAATCAGCGCCTTGCCGAAAATCTCGCTGCCTTGCCAGGCGGATTTCGTCGCCTCATCCTTGACGGCATAGGGCAGACTGTTCCATTCCGCGACAACCTCGGGGCCGTTTGCAAGCGCCGGGGTGGCCAGAACGGCGGTAAGGGCCACCGTGTTGAGCATTCGTTTCAGCATGTATTCCTCCCTTGCTGATGTCTGGTGTTCCGCAGGCTGCTGCAACAGCCTGCGGAACCTTTGTTTTTAGATGCGACCGTATTTCGCCAGACCTTCGCGCAGCGAACCACTTTCGATAATCAGACGCGCCTGTTCGGCTTCGCGCTCATCAATCTCGCGCGCCATTTCCAGAATCGCGTCGGCATGTTCACGCGGCACTGCGACAACACCGTCGACATCGGCCACGATGATGTCGCCCGGGTGGACAATCACTCCGCCCATGTCGACTTCAACGTTTGACGCCAATGTCCGGATGCGGCCCAGCGTGGTGCCCGGGCTGACACGGCGGGAATAGACCGGGAAGTCATAGTCACGCTTGATCTCGACCAGATCGCGCACACCACCATCCAGAACCGCGCCTTCGTGTTTGTTGGCCACGGCACCTGCAGTCATCAATCCACCCCACAGCGCCACATCGGTGGTACCGTTGGTCGAGATCACGATGACCGATCCGGCCTCGGATTCGTCGATGGCGTCCAGCGCGTGCTGCGGCGGCAGGAATTCGTCGGTGGGGCCTTCCAGAATAGTCACGGCCGGGCCAACGATTTTCTTTTCGTTGATGCGGGGCTTGATCGAGGCGGGCAGAAAGCCGGTCTTGCCCGCCACCTTGTCCACGGCATCGGCAACGGATGCGGTGGCTACGTCGCGAAACCCGGCAACGAGTTCTTGGGTGTTCATGAGAGTATCCTCTTACGTTGGGAAGATTGAAAGGATGCGACCGAGAGGGCCGCGTTGATTTGTGCGCGCGCCAGGTCGATGTGACCGGCCTCAAGCGCCCTGGCAGGCAGCAGGTTTCCACCCATGCCGACGCAAAGCGCACCGGCGTTCAGATAGGATTGCGCGGTGTCAGGAGACACGCCGCCGGTCGGCATCAGGGCAAGGTCGGGAAACACGGATTTGACGGCCTTCAGGAACCCGGGCTCACCGGCTGCATCAGCTGGAAAAATCTTGATCACCGCAGCGCCGTTTTCCGCGTGATGCTGAACCTCGCCCGGGGTCGTTGCGCCGGGCAGATAGGGCACTTTTGCGGCCTTGGCTTCCCGTGCGGCGGTATCGCTCCAACACGGAGAAACAACAAATTCGGCTCCGGCCGCCAACACCTTGTCAGCCTGACCAGCGCTGAGAACTGTTCCGGCGCCAATGCAGATCGAGGGATAGCGTTGGTGCAGTTCGGCGATCAGTGCAGCGGCATCCGGGACCGTCGTGGTGATCTCCAATGCGCCAATTCCGGCCTCGGCCAGCAGGTCGCAGGCCGTCAAAGCAATCTCGGGGTCGCTGTGGCGGATCACCGGGACAATTTGCGCCGACCGTAGGGTGCTGACCAAATCTACCATTTGTTCACCCAGTGATCGGGATGCTCATTATTCAGGACCTTGGCGACCTCGCGGGCCGCGCATCGCTGCAGCACCGCGACCGAACGTTCCGAGTACCAGGCAGCATGGTCCGATACGATGGTGTTGCGGCTATGCAGCAGCGGGTTATCCGGCGCCACCGGTTCCTGTTCGAACACATCGATGCCGGCGCCGAAAATACGCCCCTGGTTCAGGGCTTCGGCAAGCGCCGCTTCATCCACCAGCCCGCCGCGAGAGACGTTGATCACGACCGAGGTCGGTTTCATCAGCGCAATATGGTCGGCGTCCAGAATATGCCGCGTCTCGGGCGTCAGCGGCGCATGCAGGCTGACGACATCGGCGGTCTTACACAGCTCGGCCAGATCGACCTTTTGCACTTCGGCGGCGGCGGCCGCGTCGTCCGTTAGATAGGGGTCAAACACCAGAACCGATGTGAACCCCAGCGCCCGGAATTTCTGCGCCGCCTGCAACCCGATCTTGCCGCAACCGATCAAACCCAGAGCGGCGTTCTCACGGCTGGGGATCAGGGCGGCCTGGCCGATGCCCCATTGGCCCTGCCGAACTTCGCAATCGCGGGACGGAATGCGACGCTGGACCGCCAGATACAGGGCGAGCGCGTGTTCGCTTACTTCGGTTTCGGCGCCATAATCGGGCACATTGGCGACATAGATTCCACGCGACCGCGCGTAATCCAGATCGATATTGTCGACGCCCACCCCATAGCGGACGACGACTTTCAGGTTCGGGCAGGCGTCGATCACCGACGCATCCACGATACGTTCCCGCACCAGGATGGCGACCGGGTCCAGCGCCTGCAAAGCCGGGACCGCCTCAGTCTCCGGTGTGACCGGCGCGATCAGAGCGCCCTGCGCGGCCAGCACCGAGGCCTCGGTGTCATAGGTGGCGTAGCCGGGTTCAAGGATTGCTATGGTCTGGCGGGTCATTTGACGGTCTCTCGGCATGGGTTACTGGGCCTGGTAGGCCGCAACGGCGGCGTCGAGGCGGTTCGGCCAGTCTTCGCCAATCTCGCTGACGATGTATTCGCGCACGGCGGGCTGAGCCGCGGCACGGAACATGGCCTTCTGCTCGGGGCTGACAGGGATCACTTCCATGCCTTTTTCAGTCAGGATCGTGGTTGCGTTTGCGTCCTGCGCGGCGGTCATACCGCGGTGGATCGTCTTCGAAATCTCAACGCACTGTTCTACGGCCTTTTTCTCGTCATCGGTCAGGCTTTGGTAGAACATGTCCGACATCAGATAGGCGTGCCAGCTGAACACATGCCCATCCAGCGAGACGTATTTCTGGTGCTGGTAGAGCGAGGCGTTGACGATATTGGTCACACCGTTTTCCTGACCGTCCACAACGCCCTGCTGCAGCGCACCGGGCAGTTCAGGCCACGGAACCGGGGTTGCCGAGGCACCCAGGCTTTCCACCAGCGTCACCCAGACCGGCGCGGTCATCACGCGCATTTTCAGGCCTTCCATATCGGCCGGCTCGGCCACGGGTTTGACATTGTTGGTGAAATTGCGCACGCCGTTGTCGGCCACGCCAAAGTTGCGGATGCCGGTTTGGGCTAGCATGTCCTCGGCCAGCGCTTCGCCGAATTCGCCGTCCATAACCGCCCAGGCCATGGCCTGATCGTCGAACAGGTAAGGCATCGCCAGAACCGAGAACGGTTTGTAGACGGCCGAGATCGGACCATCATGAATGGCTGCCATCTGAACGGTGCCCAGTTGCAGGCCCTCCATGATCTCGGACCCGCCACCCAGCTGCGAGGCCGGGAAGATCTGGACGTCGATCGAGCCCGAGGTCTTGCCCTCGACACAGGCCTCAAATGCCAACGCGGCGGCGTGCTTGGGCGAGCTCAGGTCAGCGGCCTGAAAATGCGCGTATTTCAGTTCCTTGGCCGAGGCAGCGCTGGCGGCAGTCATCGCAACAACAGCCGTGGCCGTCATCAGTTTCGACATGGTTTTCATGAGGTTCCTCCCTTTCATGTCAGTTCGCAAATCCAAAGAAGTTGGGGATGAAGGTGCTGACGCTTGGCACGAGGATGACCAGCAATAGCACCACGAGTTCGGCTAGCAGCAGCGGCAGCACCGCCTTTGACAGCCGTTCGATTTTCAGTTGTCCGACGGTGGCGATCACAAACAGCACCGGGCCAACCGGGGGGGTGATCATGCCGATGGTCAGGTTCAGCACCAGCATCATGCCGAATTGCAACGGGTCGATCCCGGCGGAATAGGCGATGGGCCCGAGGATCGGCGTAAGAATGATCAGCGCGGGCAAAGTGTCGATAAAGAACCCGCAGATCAGGGCGAAACCCGCCAGAATGAACAGGATGCCAAGACGGTTTTCGGTGATCTTGGTGATCAGTTTGGCCAGTTCCTGCGGGATCTGCAGATAGGTCAGCAGCCAAGCAAAGATCGACGCCATCGCAACGATCAGAAAGACCGAGGATGTCACCACCGCAGCCCGCACGAAAGCCTCGTAAAGCGTACGAAGGGTGAAGGCCCGAAGAATGAAGCCCAAAAATAACGCGTAGGCCGAGGCCACAGCCCCCGCCTCAGTCGGGGTGAAGACGCCGAACAGGATGCCGCCCAGAATGATCGCGGGCATGATCAGGGCCGGGATGGCCGACAGGGTCGCGCTGCGCAGCTCGGTCAGGGTCGCGCGATGCTCGCGCCCGCGATAGCCGTAGCGGGTCGACACGATATGGTTGGCAACAGCCAGCGCGACGCCCAGCAGAACACCCGGCACGATGCCGGCCAGAAACAGTCCCGCAACCGTCACGCCATTGGTCGAGATCGCAAAGATCACTGCCAGAATGGACGGCGGGATGATCGGCCCAATGGTGGCCGTCGCGGCGGACAGGGCACCGGCATAGTTCTTTTCATACCCGGCCTCGCGCATCATCCGCATGACGATGGCCGAAGGCCCCGCCGCATCCGCCAGTGCCGATCCACTGATACCGGCAAACAGCATGGACACCAGAATGTTCACATGCCCCAACCCGCCACGCACATGCCCGACCAGAGCATTGGCGAACCGCAGCAGGGCGTTTGTCAGGCCACAGGCCGTCATTAGCTCGGACGCAAGGATGAAAAACGGCACTGCCATCAGGGGAAAGCTGTCGATCCCGGCAAACATGCGCTGGGTCGCAACCAACGGGTTCAGCGACCCGTCGATGAAGATCGCTGAAATACCGGCGATACCCATCGTGAACGCTACGGGGACGCCCAGGAACAGAGTGGCGAAAAACAGGATGATCAGGGTTTTTGCCACGACTCAGACCTCCGCCTCGTCGCCTTCAAGGCCGGCTTCGAATTCCTGACGGACGAAGCGTTTGGCGAAGAACACCAGTTGGATCAGGAACAACGCGCATCCGATGGGGATCGCCAAATAGGGGATGCCCCGTGAAATGCCGGTGGACATGGTTTCTTTGTCCCAGCCGAATTCAACGAACCGGATGCCCAGCCACAGCATCGTGGCCATGAAACCGAACATGACGATGACGATGCCCCAGCGCAGCAGGCGGGCCAGAGCGTCCGGCAACAGGTCAGGAATGGTGGTGATCGCAACAAGCCGCCCTTCACGCAGGGCAAGGCCCGCACCGCAAAACGCACCGAGGATCATCAGATGGCGGGCGACCTCTTCAACCCAGGCAAAAGATGCGCCGAAACCGTACCGCCCCACCACGTTGGCAAAGACGATTGCGAAGACCGCAGCCAGGGCCACGGCGACCAGCGCCCGGTTCAGCGCAACGATCCATGTCTCAAGAGTTTGCAAAGACGCCCCTCCCAATGTCGTCTCTTTGTCAGAATCATAACTGGCATACAGTATGCTAATGTGTCAACACTAACACATTGTATGCCAGACGCAGGGCTGCTACTGTCGAATTGAGGAGAGCGATATGAGCCTATTCAACAGACCGAAATCATTGACGGAATTGGTGACCGAGAACCTGCGCGATCGGATTACCAAAGGTGAGTTCGAGTTGGGCGAACAGTTGTCCGAGGCTCGAATCGCCAAGAATCTTGAGGTTAGCCGCACCCCTGTGCGCGAGGCGATCAACCGGCTCGAAATGGAAGGTCTGCTGGTCGTCGAGCCGCAAAGGGGGTCCTTTGTGTTCAACCTGGAACCAGAAGAACTGGCTAAGCTCTGCGATGCGCGTGTCTGCCTTGAAACAACCGCCTTAACCTTGGCCATGCAGGCGAACCCGCAAGCGCTTCATGCCGCGCTTGGCGACTGCGTCGAACGGATGAAAGTGGCCCGCAAGGCTGGGAACGATGCAGAATACCTGTTTCAGGATACGATGTTTCACCAATGCCTTTTCGACTGTGCCGATAATCGGTTTCTCAACGACGCCTATCAGACGATTGCATTGAAAATGGCGGCATTGCGAAGCCGGTTGGGACACCACCCAGACCACATGGCAAAATCCTACCGCGAACACTTAGAGTTGGTGCAATGCGTTCGGGATGGTGACGTTCACAAGGCACTGGAGATACTGAAGCTTCATATAGACAGGAAGGAAGGGTCCTATTGGAGTGATGCAACAAGCATGGACAGCCTAACTCAACAGTCGAAGTGAGTGGCCTCAGTTCGACTGTTGAGGCAGTAATGTCTTTTACGTGAAGCTTCTAGAAATATCTCTGAGCAATAGGCGCATATTTCCTTTCAGACATACCCCTTGAAACTCAATCACAGGCGGCCGTCACAATCATCTCAACCTTGAGAACGTCGTGCGCCAGTTTGGCCTCGCCACAGGCACGCGCCGGGGCGTGGCCTTCCGGCACCCAAGCGTCCCAGACCTCATTCATCTCGGCGAAATCCGCCATGTCTGCCACCCAGATCACACATTGCAAAATGCGGGTTTTGTCGCTGCCCGCTTTGGCCAACAGATCCTCGACCTTAGACAGGATTTCGCGGGTCTGATCCGCAACCGTAGCAGCGTCCGAAGTCTGGCCACACAGATAGGCGACGCCATTGTGCTTGACGATCTTGCTCATGCGTTGGCCAGTTTCGATACGGGTGATTGTCATCTCGGATATCTCCTTTACAGAACCTTGCGGTCAAATCGATCAATGCGGAAGGGCGATAGATTGAAACGGCTTTGCCCACCTATCACCAAGTCTGCCAGAACCTGCCCTACGACAGGTCCCATCTGAAATCCATGCGCCGAAAACCCAAAGGCGTGGAACGCACGCGGGGCATTCACAGCCGGGCCGATGACGGGAAGGTTGTCAGGCATATAGGCTTCCAGCCCGGCCCACATCCGATTGATGCTGGCCTTGCGCATGATCGGGAAAAACTCGGCCGTGGTGCGGCAGGCTGCGGCCAGTTTGGCATAATCCAGCCGCGTGCGGTTGTTGGCGCGATCCGCAAATCCCTTGGCACCACCACCGATCAACACCGTGCCATTCTCGAACTGCTTGAAACTTAGTTGCCGGCTGATCGCTCCGACCACCGGCTTGGCAAAATGTGGCATCCGGGCAGTAATCATCAACATCGGCGCGGCATGGCTGAGGGGAACATTGTCACCGATCATCAGCGCGATTTTATCCGCCCAGGCCCCTGCACAGTTGACGACGGTTTCGGCCTCATACCCGTGCCGGGCACCCTGCGCCAGCCACGCGTCGCCCACGCGGCGGAGGCCCAGAACCTCTTCGCCTTCGATCACCTGAGCGCCATAATTTTCGGCCGCCAGACGAAACGCCGTCGTCGCCTTGAAAGGGATCGCATACCCGTCCAGTTCAGAGATCACACCGCCAACGCAATTGGCACTCACATGCGGCAATCGTTCCCTGAGTTCGGCCTGATCGATGATCCGTTCATGCATAAATCCGGCGTCATGCATCTTGGCCTCGCGGGCCTGCGCGGTCGCCAGGTCCACTTCATCCACTGCGATGTTGACCAGCGTCTGACGGCGAAATCCGGTGTCATGACCCAGATCTTCATCCAGTGTCTGCCACATCTCCATCGACGCTTTCGACAAAGGGATCTCGGCCATGTCACGCCCCAGAAGCCGCACACCACCCGCATTAACGCCCGAGGCATGCCGCCCCGAGTAGTCCTTTTCAATCACGATCACCAATGCGCCCTTGCGCGCCAGATGATAAGCTGTTGCGCAGCCTTGAATGCCGCCGCCAATGATCAGAACGTCGGCCTTCATTCCGCTGCCCCCGCCGAAACTGAGCCGTACCGGCCCAGTTCATCCAAGGTCAGCAGGCGCTGGGGGCTGCGCAATCGGTAATATCCGACCTCTTCGGGGCTTTCCGCACGCCACTGTGCCAACAGCCCGGCCACGACATGGCCGCATTGTCGTCCCTGACATGGGCCCATTCCACAGCGCGTCAGGGATTTCAGAGCGTTCGGGTCCCGCGCACCTTGTTCGAACCCCTTTCGCAAGTCGCCCAAGGACTGCTCTTCGCAACGGCAAACCTGAGTTTCTGCGTCACGCGGCAATCTAAGCGCCTCGGTAGGGCGGTACAGGCAGTCGATGAAACGGCGAAACGGTTTCAAAGCCGACAAGTCGTTCAGGTCAGCGCGCACGCTTTGATCCCTGTCGGCCTGGGAAATCCGACCAAGGCGAAACAGGATATTCTGCGCGGCCACACGCCCGGCGGCACGCGCGCCATCTGCACCAATAATTCCAGCGCCATCGCCGCCAACCGAAACATGCGGAACCGAGCTTTGGCCAAACGCATCAACCGTAACCTGCCAGCACATCTGTGTACTGTTCCAATGATGCGCCAACCCCATCGCCCGGGACATGTTCAGGTTGGGCTGAACGCCATGATGCAGGAACACTGTATCGGCCGAAACCTCGTGTTGCTGGCCCGATGCCGAAAAACGCAGGCCCGTGGCCCTGTCATCGCCGATCACCTCAAGGTTCTCGGCATATCGGTAGGTGGCAACACCCGAAGCGCGGATTTCCCGCAACAAAGACAAGCCCTTGCGCAGGTTTCCAAGCTGCTGCAGGGCGCGTGGCATAAGGGGGGCAGCGTCAAAAAAATGCTGACGCGGGGTCGTATCGACAAGCGCGGCCACCTGTACACCCAATCGCAAATATTGCGCCACTATCAGGTACAGCAATGGGCCGGACCCGGCAAAGACAGCTCCGTCCGCAACTACCGCATCCGACTTGAGCATCACCTGCGCCGCACCCGCCGTCATGACGCCGGGCAAGGTCCACCCGGGTATCGGCATGGGTCGTTCCATGGCGCCGGGGCACAACAGCATCTCACGGCAATGCACTTCTCGGGTTTCACCCTGATAAGAAAACAGAATGCGACCATCATCCCCCAAATGCCAGACGTCTGCTCCGGCAAGATGTGTCGCGCCGGATTGTTCGAAGCGGATGATCAGATCAGCGCCTGCCGCATAATCCGGTCCAAGGTGTGCGGCATCCGGCAAAGGGCTGTCTGCCGCAGAGCGATAGATCTGCCCCCCTGCCCGATCGGCCCGGTCCAGAACTACAACATCCGCACCGGCCTGCGCCAATTCAATGGCAGCCGACATACCAGCTGGGCCGGCCCCAATGATCGCGCAATCAAAGGCCTTCATCGGTTGCCTCGGAGTTTTCGGTAATATCTTGTGTCGCAACACTCATGCCATCCGCTACCCGGCGCAAACAGGCTTGTTGATTGGGAAGACCATCAATTTCGACCATGCATTCAAAACAGACGCCCATGGCGCAGTACGCGCTGCGCTCTTCGCCCGACAGGGCCGCTTTGCGGGTCACGACCTGACTTGCCACAGCCATCGCAGACCATACCGACTGGCCTTTGCGCGCATTGACCGGCTGATCATTGACGATCAACGTCACCAGATCGTGGTCGTCGTCTTGCAAGGATCTGAACATGGGGTGATCTCCGTGGGTTGGCAGGGCAAGGCGCGGGGAGGAGCACGCCTTGCCCGATCGCGGGGTCTGATCGATTAATTGCCGATCTTGTCGAGGATGGACTGACCCCAATCCTGACCCACATCCTCAAGGACCTGCGGCCAGACCTGAGCACGTACATGGGCAGCGGTGGCGGCAAGCTCTTCATCCGTCAGTGACACGATGGTTGCGCCATTGTCGGCCAGCTTCTGCTCGAACGCGCCCTGATCGGCCTCGGCGGTGTCCCAGCGCTTGGATTCGAACGCCAATGCCGCGCTTTCCAACGCGGCGCGATCTTCGTCGCTCAGTTCGGCCAGAGTGCCCGAGTTGATGATCATGTACCAAACTTCGAAATGTGTATTCACAGGCACATACGACGTGGTCACATCACGGAACGAGGCATAGTAGCCCTCGGCACCCGAGCCGACGACACCATCAACCACACCAGTTTGTACGGCGGTGAATGCCTCGGAGAAGGGAATGGGCGACGAGATGTACCCCAGAGCATCCGCGGTCAGCTGGAAGCTCTTGATACCCGGTACGCGAACCTTGATACCTTTTGCGGTTGTCGGATCGCCCGGGTTCACCGCGTCGGTATTCAGGGCAACGCCGCCGAAATACACCGGATAGGCTGCCAGCATGGTGATATCCTGCTTGGCATAAAGATCCTTCATGGCTGTGTGGATCGCGCCACCGGGACCGTAGATCTTTTTCGCTTCGCCCCAGTTTGCTGCAACATAGGGGAATGCCGAGATTTGCATACGGCGATCAACCGCTGTGGCGGCGGGCTGCACAGCCATGTCGATGGCACCAACCGAAATCCGTTCTTGAACCGAAGTGTAGTCACCCAAGGCAGATGCCGGGAACAGGTTCAGCTCCAACGAACCATTGGTGGCGGCCTTCAACTCATCAGCAAAAACGCTCAGCTCATTGTCGATGGTCGCACCCTGAGGGCGAATATGGCTGATCTTCAGGGTTTCGGCAGTTGCGATCCCCGCAGTTGCCACAACAGCTGCGGCCAGGCAGGTGGATTTCAGAAAGCTCATCATGGATAGATCTCCTCCGTGGATGATGAAAAGGGCGGCTTAGTAGCCAAAGAAACGGGGCAGCCACATCGACAGATCCGGCCAGAAGCTGGTCAGGAAGACGACGGGCAGATATCCCAGCAGGATCAGGGTCATGGCCGGGCGGATCACTTTGGTGACCGGCACCCGACCGATGCGCGCACCCAAATACAGGATCGAGGCATAAGGCGGCGTCACACCACCCATGGCGGTATTCACCCCCATGATCGCGGCGAACTGGATCGGGCTGACACCGATGGCCTGCATCAGCGGCAACAACAAAGGAGCGATCAGGATGATGGCGGTGACATCATTCACAACCATGCCGACGAGAAACAGCAGGATGTTGATCAGGATCAGCAGCAGTACCTTGTTCTCGGTTACCGAAAAGATCGCTTCGACGATTGCCTGCGGGACGCTTTCCAAAACGAACATCTGGCTGAGGATCATCGAGAACAGGATCATCAGCATAATCGCACCGACCGAGGTCGCGGCCTCTCTGCCCGCACCAAAGAAGGTTTTGATGTCCAATCCCTTGTAGATCAGGAAACCCACCGGGATCGCATAAATCACAGCCACGGCGGCGGCTTCGGTCGGGGTCATGATACCGCCATAGATACCGCCCAGAATGATCACCGGCATCAACAGAGCAGGCGTCGCCTTGAAACCGCGCGAGGTTGCCTCGGACACAAAAGCCTGCCCTTTCAGCGGTTCATTCAACTGCAGGGGGAATTTGCGCGCCATGCGTATGTTTACGGCCGAGAAACTTGCCATGATCAGCAGGCCGGGACCCAATGTAGCAAGGAAGCAGGCCAGAATTGAGGTGTCTGTCACCCAGCCATAGACGATCATTGTCACCGAAGGCGGGATCAACAGACCCAGCAGCGAAGCGTTGGCAATCAGCGCCGTCGCATATTCGCGGGGATAGCCCTGTTTCTCCATCTCGGGGATCAGCAGGGGACCAATCGCAGCGACGCCGGTCAGGCCCGAACCCGAGATAGCACCAATCAGCGCGCAAGAGACGGTGGCGACCACACCCAGGCCACCGCGCAGGTGGCCAATGAAGATATTGACGAAGTTCAAAAGGCTGGCAGCGATACCCGAGACCGACATGATCGTCCCGGCCAGAACAAACAGCGGAATGGCCAGCAACACCGGATTGCCAAGCTGCTGAAAGCCCCACAGCATATTGCCCTTCATGACAACATCACCGGCGAAATACATCACCATCAGCCCCGCCCCGAAACAGTAGGGCAGTGGCACGCCCAGCGTCAGCAGGATGACCAGAACCAGGACAGCGAACAGCGCGATCTCGATCATTGCGCGTCTCCTTGAGGGATGGAAGCGACCGGAGCGAACAGCGCTCGTAGATGCGTCAGCAGGTGCCAGGCGGTGAAGATCATCATCAGCACCATGCCGACGAACAACGCGACATCGACATAGAAGGTCGGAAGGTACAGGGTCGGACTCTCGCGCCATACGCGTATCGAGTATTTGGTAAAGTCCCAGGCCCAGGTGGTCAGCCAGAGGCCGACGATCAGACTGATAACCTCTCCGATAACCGCAAGCACCTGATGCTGCCGCTCGGTGGACAGAAAGATCTCAAGCACGTTTGCACGGATATGCGTGTTCTCGCGCGAGGCATTGACGGCACCCATCATGTAAAGCCACAGCGTGGGATAAAGCAGGCTTTCCTCCAGCCCCATAACGGGGATTTCCAGCACGTACCGCGTGATCACCTGCACGAATTGCCCAATGGCAACCAGGCAGATCAGGACTGTTAGCAGGACACTTGCAAAGCGTGTCATTTCCCCCTCCGTCAGACCGAATGCAGGTGGTGCATTCGTGGCGGGAAAATTGCGGGCGCGAGACATTAAGTCAAAACGATTAAATTGATTATTGGATAAAGTTACTTTATACGCCGAGGGAAAATGTAAGGTTATCAGAGGCAAATGAATCTCAGCTTTCGCCAGCTACAGGCCTTTCGTGAGGTCATGCGGACAGGTTCAGTATCCGAGGCCGCCCGAATCCTCGGCCGTACCCAACCGGCCGTAAGCGCGCTGATCGCGAACCTCGAAGCAGAGTTGGGGATCGCCCTGTTCCGTCGGCAGCGCGGCAAAATGGCCCCTACACCCGAGGCTCAGTATTTCGTCACCGAGGCTGAGGCGATCCTGGATCGTCTGATGCTGTCGACCCGGACGATGCGCGAGATCGGCGCTCTGACCAAGGGTCGCCTGAACATCGCCTGCATGCCCGCCGCCGCCAGTCTGCTTATGCCGCAAATTCTGGGCGAGTTTCTGTTGGACAAGCCGGATGTGAAAGCATCGCTGATGATGCGTGCATCGCCGGTCATCGAAGAATGGGTGGCCTCTCAGCAATATGACATCGGGTTGGGCGAAACACCGAAACCCACCGCAGCTATTGAAACCATCGACTTTGACATGAGATGCGTATGCGCAATTCCTGCGGATGATCCACTGACCGAGTTGGACACGTTCGAAGCCCGCCACTTGTCGGGCCGCCCGATGGCCGGGCTGCAAGACGGGCATCCAAACCTGATCGCAACCCAAAGAGCTTTCGCCATTCAAAAAGCAAAATTCGAACAACGGTTCGAACTCCGAACCTTTCACCCGGCTTTAACCCTGGTGGAAAAAGGGCTTTGTTATTGTATCTGCGATCCGATTACCGCAGCTGGATACAACAACATGCGACCCGAGCCGAGACCTGTTGTGTTCCGGCCGTTCCGCCCCAATGTCGTTCTAAACGTCTCTATAATGCGACCGGCGCACCGTCCCCCATCTGCATTGGCAAGTGAGTTTACCCAGCAGTTGGAAGCTGCATTGGAGCGTGTCAACAATCAGTTTTGAAGCAGCGTGAATACTCGGCGGATGCATTTCAGCCGGGCAACGGCCCCGGTAATGCCGGGGCCATATTTGTCAGGTGGATTTTGTGCGAAAACACTTCGCGTTCTGGCGAGATGATGACCTCCCCAAAGGGAAGAGTTAGTTTCGCTTACGCCCTCATATTTGAACCGTTGGCGTCATACAGAGGACCGCCCAGTACTTCGGCATCGTAGAACTCGCCCAGGATTTCAACTTGTAGCTTGGTTCCCGGTATCGCGCTTTCGGTCGCCACATAGCCCATCGCCATCGACTTGCCGACACGGTGGCCGTAGCCGCCCGAGGAGACATAGCCGACCGCTTCGCCGTCTTTCAGGATCGCCTCGTCGTTCGAGACGTCGATGCCGTCCACGTCGATGGTCATGGTGACCAGCTTGCGGGCAACGCCTTCCTCTTTGAACTTCAGCGTGGCCTCCTTGCCGACGAAGTCCTTCTTCCAATTGATGAAGACATCCATGCCGGATTCGACCGCATTGAAGTCAGGGCGGAAATCGGTGGTCCACACACCCCAGCCTTTTTCTAGGCGCAGCGACATCAAAGCACGCGCACCATACCAACGATACCCCAGATCGGCTCCGGCCTCTTCGATCGCCTCGGCTAGGCGCAACAGGTATTGCGGGCGGCAGTAGATCTCAAAGCCCAACTCGCCCGAGAACGAAATACGGTTCAGGATCACAGGCACGCCGCCCACAAAGGTCTGGCGCAGATCGCGGAACTTCAACGCGTCGGCGCTGACATCGTCGCGGGTGATGCGGGCCAACAACTCGCGCGATTTCGGACCCGAAAGGGCAACCCCGTGCCAATCGTCTGAGACGTTGGCATAGGTCACATCTGCGGGCAGGTCCTTTTCGAACCAGCGGCGGTGCGCATCCTGCATCGCGCCCGAGCCGAACAGCATGAAGTGATCTTCACCCAGGCACGCAACGGTCAGGTCACCATAGAGACGGCCCTTTTCGGTCAGCATCGGCGTCAGCGCCAGACGGCCGGGTTTCGGGACATATCCGGCCAGCGTCTTGTTCAGGTATTCACGCGCGCCCGCGCCTTTGAACTCGTGCTTGGCGAAGTTGGCGATCTCAATGCCACCGACGGCCTCTTGCACGGCTTTCACCTCGCGCGCGACATAGTCGTGCGAGCGGTTGCGCTCGAAGGTGGGCGTTTCATGCGCGTCTTCCGGATTGTCCGCGAACCACAGGGCATTCTCCAGCCCAAAACCCTGCCCCATCAGCGCACCCTTGGCGACCAGACGGTCATAGAGCGCAGTGGTTTTCTGCATCCGGCCCTTGGGCAAGGTTTCGTTCGGGAAGGTCATCACGAAGCGACGCTCATAGTTTTCCGAGGACTTGATGGTGCCCCAGTCCGGCGTCGCGAACTCTCCAAACCGCGCCACGTCCATCGCCCAGACGTCAATCGAAGGTTCACCGTCGATCATCCATTCAGCCATGGTCAGGCCTACACCGCCGCCCTGGCAGAAGCCCGCCATGACGCCGACCGCGACCCAGTAGTTTTTCATGCCCGGAACCGGACCGATCATCGGATTACCGTCGGGGCCAAACGTAAACGGCCCGTTGATCATATCCTTGATCCCTGCCTCACCAATGGTTGGGATACGCTCGAACGACATTTCCAGACGGTCGGCGATGCGGTCGAGATCGGGCTGCAGCAGCTCATGCCCGAAGTCCCAAGGCGTACCGTTCACTTTCCACGGGGTCGACTTGGGCTCATAGGTGCCCAGCAGCATGCCCTGACGCTCCTGACGGAAATAAATGTTGGCCTCATAGTCGATACCGGCAGGCAGGCGACCCGCTTCACCCATGCTCTCCATACGTTCTGCGATCAGCGGGATTTTTTCGGTGATCAGATAGTGGTGCTCCATCGGCTGCACGGGCAGGTGGATGCCGGACATGTGGCCAACTTCACGCGCCCACAGGCCGCCGCAGTTCACCACCTGCTCGGCGTTGATCACGCCTTTGGGCGTGGTCAGATCCCAGCTGCCGTCAGGGCGCTGCTTCATGTCGGTCACGCCGCAATGGGTGAAGTATTGCGCGCCATGCACGCGGGCCGACTTGGCAAACGCATAGGTCGCGCCCGAAGGGTCGAGGTCGCCATCCTGCTCGTCCCAGAGGGCTGCATAATAATGCTTCGGGTCGATCAGCGGGTGACGCTCGGCCAGTTCCTTGGGGCTGATGAACTCCTGATGCAGGCCCATGTAACGGGCTTTCGAGCGTTCGCGCTTGAGGTAATCGTACCATTCCTTGGTCGAGGCCGCATAAAAACCGCCGGTGATGTGCAGACCGACCGAGTGGCCCGATGTCTCTTCGATCTCTTTATACAGATCAATGGTATAGCTCTGCAGGCGCGAGATGTTGGGGTCCGAGCTGATCGTGTGGATCTGACCTGCAGCGTGCCAGGAGGAACCTGATGTCAGTTCATCACGCTCCAGCAGCACAACGTCTTTCCAGCCAAACTTGGCCAGGTGGAACAGGATCGAACAGCCCACAACGCCGCCGCCTATGACGACGACCTTGGCGTGGGACGGGAGCTTTTTGCCGGACGTGCTTTCGTCTTTTTGAATCTCAGGCATGGGTGGTCCTTCTTAGTTCAGGGGCAACCGGCGGAAGCGGCCGGGCATAGCGGGGTCATGGAAATGGTCCAGCGGTCCGTTCTGGACCAGATGATTGTGCCAATAGGCAAGGGCATCGCGATCCAGCGTCACGCCGAGGCCGGGACCTTCGGGAACAGAGATCACGTTGTTTTTCTGACGGAAGGGCCCGCCTTCGATCACGTCGCCGATCTGCCAGCGGAACAGCGATTGCGACGGCTCGGAAATCCACGGCATGGCCGCAGACATGTGCAGGTATCCTGCAGTCGCAATCCCGGCGTCACCGGAATAGCACCAGAAGCCCACGCCCATCGCCTCACACGCGCCGATAAAGCGCACGGCGCGGGAAATCCCGCCCAGCACGGCGAAGTTGGTCACGATATAATCGGGTGCACCCAAGGCGACGGCCTTGCGGATATCCGGCACATGGGTCGAGATCGGAATGGTGAAATGGCGGCGCAGCTCTGCCATTTCCTCGAACGTGGCAACCGGGTCTTCGTAGTTGCGGATGTTGTAAGGCTCGATCTCGCGGAAGACACGCATGGCGGTGGGCAGGCTCCACTGCATGTTGCTGTCCAGACGGATCATCGCCTCGCGCCCTAGCCCTTCGCGTAGAGCTTTGACAGTATCGACCTCAAGCTCGGGGTTGCCGAGGATCAGCTTGCCCTCGAACATGGTGCTGCCATGTTCTTCGCGCATACGGATGCAATAGTCGGCCACCGCCTCGGGGCTCATCTCGCCGCCCTCGCGAAACCCAAAATATTCGGTGAAGGGGATCTCTTTGCGCACCGCACCGCCCAGCAGGCGGTAGAGTGGCTCATTCGCCACCTTGCCGCGCAGGTCCCACAGCGCAATTTCGATCGCGCCAAAAGCTTTGACCACCGAACTGTCATCGGTGTTCTGAACGATCTGCCACGGCGGGACGCACAAGCTTTCGCAACCCGCAATATCCAGCGGATCAGCACCGATCAAACGCTCGCCCATCGCACGGATCGTATCCACAACATCGACCGAGGGCGCCTCGCCCAGTCCAACGATACCCTGATCCGTTTCGACCTCGATAATAGTCTTCGAAGTACCCGGGTAATGCCCGCCGGTCCACCACATCGGCTTTTCCAGCGGGATATTGACCGGGGTTGCACGAAGACCCGTGATCTTAATACCAGGCATCTGGGATCTCCTCTTTGCGGCGGGCGACATAGGCGGCCAACTCTTCCTTCTTGGCCTCATCCATCACAGGCGGCTGATACTCGTTCAGCATCTGGTTCCAGCGTTCATAGGCGCGGCGGCGCATGTCCTTTGATCCACCCTCTTCCCAGCTTTCGACATTCTCACTGTCGCTGAGTTTCGGCTCATAGAACGCAGTTTGGTAATTGCGCATCGTGTGGGCGCAGCCCAGGAAATGGCCACCTGCCTCAACCTCGTCGTAAGCGTCGCGGGCAAAGGCCTCCTCGCTGGCGTCCAAACCCTGGCTTAGAATCTTCTGGTAGGACCCCAGACGATCGGCATCCATGATCAGCTTTTCGAATCCGGTGCACAGGCCACCTTCGAGCCAACCGGCCGAATGCAGCACAAAATTCGCACCCGCAAGCATGGTTGAATGCATTGAATCCGCAGATTCATATGCCGCCTGAGCGTCTTCGATCTTGGACGCGGTCAGCGAACCGCCACAACGCAAGGGCAAACCGGCACGGCGGGCAAGCTGACCGATGGCATAGTTCGACATGACCGGTTCGGGCATGCCAAAGGTCGGCGCACCGGATTTCAGCGACATCGACGACAGGAAGTTACCCAGAACGAACGGCGCACCGGGGCGCAGCAGTTGAACATAGGCACAGACCATCATCGCTTCGGCCATGGCCTGTGCGACACTGGCTGCAGTGCTGACCGGCCCCATGGCGCCGGACAGGATGAATGGCACCACGATCAACCCCTGCCCGCACGCCGAATAGACGCGGGCCGACTCGGTGACCACCCGGTCCACCAGCAGTGGAGAGTTCGTGTTCACGTTGCCCATGATCACGCAGTTCTCTTCCATGAAATCCGCGCCAAAGACGATCTCGGCCATCTCGACGCTGTCCTGTGCGCGGCTCATCTCGGTGATCGCGCCCAGATGCGGCTTATCGCTCAGCGTCATATGCGCGAACATCATGTCCAAATGGCGCTTGCTGACCGGAACGTCACAGGGTTCGCAGGTGACAAACCCGCCATGATGCAGGTTTGGGTGCATATAGGTCAGTTTGACCAACTTCTCAAAAGACTCGATATCGCCATAGCGGCGCCCGCCTTCCAGATCGCGCACAAAAGGCGCGCCGTAGACCGGGGCAAAGACTTGATTGCCATCCCCGATCACCACCGAACGTTCGGGGTTGCGCGCAACTTGCTTGAAGCTTTTTGGTGCCTTTGAACACAAATCACGTATCCAACTGGCGTCGGCGCGAACAATGTCACCATTGATTTGAGCGCCCTCACGACGCCACAGGTCCAGCGCTTCAGGGTCATCGCGGAACGCGATCCCGACATTCTCGAAAATCCAGTCGACCTGCGCCTCGAGTCGGTTCAGATCCTCTTTATTCAGAGGGTCAAAATAGGCCAAACTGCGCTGGATAAAGGGGGAAGCCGGAACCGAACCTGCTTCTGTATCGCGGGAACGGGATTGACGTGTGCGCCGAGCCATTATGAGTCACTCCAAAGTTTCGCGTAATAGTACCTCTGGGAAAACAGTGTTGTGACGCTTGAAAAATTGTATGGTTAGCATAAACACAAATTATGCAAGCGCTCTGGAAACAACTGGGGTCACCCCGCCATCTGGTCGTCTTTGAGGCCGCCGCCCGCCTGCAATCGTTCACGCGAGCGGCGCAGGAGCTTAACGTGCAGCAACCGGCGGTCAGTGCCTCAATCAAGCAGCTGGAGACATCGCTTGGTGTTGTACTGTTCCGGCGCAGTCATCGCCGGATCACGTTGACAAATGCGGGAATTCGGCTGTTTGCCGACGTCACCCGCGCCTTCGAGATGCTGTCGCATTCCGCTGCCTCGATCCGGCAGTTTGCCAGCAACGATCACGTCACGCTCAGCGCCTCTTCGGCGTTCAACAACTACTGGCTTGTGCCCCGCATCGCGTCTTTTCAGCAAAACCACCCTGATATTGACCTGCGCCTGCAGTCCAGCGACCGTGAACCAGATCTGACCGTTGAGACCATCAGCCTTGCGGTGCGGCTGGGCGACGGCAACTGGCCGGACTGCGAGGCCCGGCTGATATCGGACGAGGTGATCTACCCTGTAGCCTCGCCCCGCGTCATGGCTGCGGCAGTGAACTTGCGCAGTGTGCCGGGCCTACTGAACCAACGTCTCATTCATCTGGAAGAACCCATCCGCGAACGCCCCTCGTGGGATCAATGGTTCCGCGAATTCGGCATCACCGAGGTCACGCCCCGCAGTGGTCTGCGCCTAAACGACTATGCCCTGGTTCTGCAGGCGGCAATGGCGGGTGAGGGCTTTGCCTTCGGCTGGCACCACATTGTCGGTCCGCTGGTTGAACAAGGTATATTGGCAGCGCGACCGGAATGGACGTGGAGAACCGGAAATGGGTTTTATCTGGTCTGGTCCAAATCCCGACCCCTGACACCAGAGGCCGAGATTGTCCGCGATTGGATTCTGTCCGCCCGAACCGTCGATTGAAGCCGCTATCCGGCATCCGCAAGGCATTCATCCGCAAATGGCTGCGCAACCGCGGGCCAGAACGGTAGTTTTCGTTTGGTCAATGCAAGGTCGTGAAACGCTGGCTGGGTGCCGCCGGGGCTGGCAACCTGCAGGATGTGATCCGAGATTTGGCTGAACGGGCCGTAAAAGTGGAACAGGGATTTCACCGCCACCACCGATTTTTCGGCCAGCCGGATGCCGATCTGTTCGAAGGCTTCCGGGTGGTAAACCTGAACGCGCAAGTCGTTGACCAGCAGGTCGACCTCGCCCTCCAGTCGCAACCGGACCACGGTGCCCATAGGTTCAAGACCGGTGCCAAGATGCTGACCCATGCCCGTTTCAATGTTCATAACCTGTGCGGTCAGGTCGATCGGGTCCCCTGAAACCACACCCGTTTTTCCACCAAGCCGAAGCGTCAGCCTGCTTCCGATGCCCGCATCCTGACAAATACGCACCACTCCGGGATCCCAGAACAGGCCGCTGGCAAAGTTCGTCATTCCACGCGCCAGCATGGCTTTCAACAAATGGGTGGCATCGCCCGGCGCACCACCCCCGGAATTGTCGCCCATATCCGCCATGACACACAGCCCGGAACGCGTACCAATCTGTTCAAGTGCCTCGGGGATCGACAGATAACGTGTGGTCACTTCGTTGCGCAGATCAAAAAAGCGCCGACCCAACTCCTCGGCCAGTTGCGTCGCCAGTTGTGGTTGGCCATCTGCTATAATCAACATCCGCGCACCGACATCTTCAACATCTGCCCAGGGAAAACCGTGACTCAGTGAAACCGACAAAACACCGGGTCTGGTCTGAGCCGTGGCCATCTCGGCCACAAAGTCCTTCATCGCCCCGGCTTTGGTCAGGTAGAGGTTCACCATACGGGTATCGAATAACGCCATCTTAGGCGTGATCTCGCCCGCATGTGCACGCCGGGCCAGATCGAACAGTTCGACCGCACAGGCCGTTGCATCGTCATGCGGGTATTCCCGGAAATGAACGATCAGATCACTGGCTTCCAGCATCTTCTCTGTCAGGTGAGAATGCAGGTCCAGCGAAACGCCAATCATTGCGTCCGGGCACAGGGCGCGCGCGCGAGCCAGAATGTCGCCCTCGCAATCCTCAATATGCTCGGCCACCATCGCGCCGTGAAGTTGCAGCAGAATGATATCTGCCCCACCACATTCTGCCAGATCGGAGAGAATCTCACCGCTCAGCGCGTCATAACAGCTGCACGTGGTCGGCCCCGCGGGCTCGGCTATGGCGGTCAGACTTTCGACGACCTGCCAGCCCAGGGCCTCGGCCTTTTCACGCCACACATGCAGTGCTTCGGTCATAAGGTTAGGCGGCTCTTGGGTCGCCGTACCGTGGCGCAGGAAGTAATCCTCGAAACCCGACATAGCGGTCGGCATGGTACAAAACGTGTTCGTCTCGGTCGACAAAGTGGCAATGAAAAGTTTCATGAGTTTCCTGTCCCCAACACGTCAGAGGACGACTGCAAGAGCCATCCTCTGATCTTTGGCGATGCTATCATATTTCAGCAACGCTATTCGGCTTTCCACCACCGTTCCATAAAGCTGCTTCCATCCAGATCCAGATTCGAGCCGAATTTCTCGGGCGTGCCGACACTTGGGCGCGTGGCAAAGACATATGAGGCAAACATCGGGATCGCGACACCACCCTGATTGGCCACGATATCCTGCATCTCGCCGTACATCTGGCGACGCTTGTCGGTATCCAACTCAGCCCGGGCCTCAACCAGTATCTTGTCGAACTTCTCGTGCGACCAGAGAGATTCGTTCCACGCCACCCCAGATTGGAACGCCAATGAGAACATCAGATCCTCGACCGGCCGTCCGGCCCAATAGCTGGCGCACCATGGTTTTTTCGTCCAGACCTCGGACCAATAGCCATCATTGGGCTCACGTTTGACGGAAACGTTGATCCCGCATTTTGCCGCCGAGTTCGAAATCAGCGTCGCTGCGTCCACCGCGCCGGGGAAGGCCGCGTCCGAGGACGAAAGCTCGACATCCAGCGAATCCAATCCAGCCTGTTTCAGGAAGTACCTCGCCTTGTCCGGGTCGAAAGTCTTTTGCTCCAGCTCGGGATTGAAATACTTCTGACCGGACCCGATGGGATGGTCATTTCCGACCTCGCCATAGCCCAGCAAAATCTTGTCGACCAGTTCCTGCCGGTCGATACCCCATTTGATCGCCTGACGGATATTGTTGTCGTCAAACGGTGCGGAATTGGTCAGCATCGGGAAGGAATAATGCTGCGTACCGGCAACCGAATGCAGCGTGACGTTTGGATCACGCGAGACAAATTTGGCCGTCTTGGGATCAACCTTGTCGGCAAGGTCGACCGAACCCGCCGAGAGCGCGGCCATACGTGCGGTGGTATCCAGCAGCACCAGCAGCTTCCACTCGTCCACATGCGCGACATCAGGGTTCCAGTGGTTCACGTGACGGACCAGATCCGCCGAGATGCCCGGCTGGAAGTCCTTCAGCTGATAGGCTCCGCAACCAATGCCGGATTGCCAGTCAATGCTGTCACCCTCTGCCGGCAAAATGGCAAAACGGTAATCGCTGAGAATTGCCGGGAAATCCGCATTGCCGCCTTCAAGCTCAAAAACGATGGTTTGTGGCCCGTCTGCACGCAGTTCTTTTACACCGGCCAGCAAAGGCGCCCCGGTCGAGGTTGACCCTTCGCCACGGTGAAAATTGATCGAGGCAATCACGTCCTCGGCTGTCACCGTGCGGCCATTGTGGAATTCGACCCCGTCGCGCAGCTCGAAAGTCCAGACAGACGCGTCCGGCGACGCCTCCCAAGACTTTGCAAGCGATGGCTGCACGTTGCTGTCCGCATCGATCGCGGTCAGGAAACCGTTCATGCCCAGGCTCAGCGGAATCAGGAAACCCGCTGAAATCTGCCCCGGGTTGAGCTGCTCGGTCGTCCCGCCATGACCGATCCCGGCAATCATGCTGCCGCCCTTTTTGGGCGTCGCCGCGATCGCCCGATCCGCCAAAAGCGTCGCTGCACTGACGGTCATACCGGTGGCCAAAACACCACGCATGAATTGACGGCGATCCACCTGGCGCAATTGCAGGCGCTGTTCCATCCGCCGCACGTATTGAAACTTATCCATTGTCTGACCTCCCCTGGGTGTCCTTCTGTTGCCCGCAAGATCACGCACCAGTTCAGGCTTAACAATAACGCCACATTATGCTTTCTTTAGCGAGTTTATGCGACCAAGGGCTCAACCTCTTATGCAGCAGGATTTAGCTGAAAATCTGCGCCACCTTTGTGCCGATTACCCGTCGGTGGCCGCTGTTTGCAGAGAGATTGGCATCAACCACCAGCAATTCGCCAAATACCTCAACGGCCGCAGCATGCCCTCGCCCAACAACCTGCGTCGTATCAGTCGGTTCTTCGATGTGGGCGAGCATATCTTGCTGGGAGACCCCGCAGAGCTACGGCGCCATACCACTCAGTTGGCGAAAACCGAGGCGGACCGGCGACGAGACCCCCTGATCGATGTATTCCCGGGGGATCTGCAACGGTTACGACCATTTCTTGGGTCTTATCAAGTGTTTTTCCGCGCCCCGAACGATCCGAACAAAGCCATCATCAACGTAGCCTTTTTGGATGAGCGCAACGGAACAGTCTACAGCCGGATCGTCGAAGCACTGAGCGAAGGGAAGTCATCGACGCGCCGCTGGACAAGATGTGACGGCAAGGCCGCATTCCGCGCAGGGCAGGTCTTTGTCGTCGATTCCGAACGCGGTCCGGACGCACCTCTCAGCCTGTATATTCTGAACAAGCCCCATCGCGACAAATCCAAGCTGCTGTTCGGAACTATGTCTTATCTGGCGTCGTTGTCCGGACGGGAACCGACCTCGTCGCCTGTTGTATGGAAAAGAGCCGAAAACTACCGCTCTGTGCGAGAGTTGTTCTCGAATAGCGGCGTCGTCGACCTGCAAAGCACCAGGGTAGATATGAAGATCCGGCAGCACCTCTTGCGTGCGTCCGAATGAGGGAATTGCGACCGCTTTCCTCTTCGGCCGCGTAGCCCTGCATTAGGAGGCTTGCGCCTTAATCACGCGGCGCTGGTGGCGGCCATCACAATAGTGGCCGGGGATCATGCTTTTGCCCCGTCCTGTGGTGTCTTGAACAGATCTTTGCGCAATGTCATCAGCGCGCCGGGGTCGATCCTGGCTTGGATGACTGTCGTTTCCCCCGAAGAAATTGCCTGATGCAAAGCGGGCCCCAACCCGCCCGGCCCCTCGACCCAAATGCCCTTGCCGCCACAGAGCTCGGCGAATTTGTCAAACCGGGGCGATTTGATTTCGGCCCCCAGTAGGCGTCCACCATAGAACTCCTGTTGGTAGGCTTTCTCGGCCCCCCAGGCCTCGTTGTCCAGCACAACGATCACGATGGGCAGGTCATGGGAAATGGCAGTTTGGATTTCGATCATCGTATACCCCACCGCGCCATCACCCATTACCGCGACAACCGGACGGTGGGGGGCTGCGGCCTTGGCACCGATCGCCGCAGACAGGCCAAATCCGACCAACCCGAAGTCCAGCGGTGTGATCAGCGACATTGGTTCGTAGTGCGCCAGCCGATCGGCGGCTTGCAGGCAGGTGTTGCCGGTGTCCAGCGTGACGATTGCGTTTTCGGGCAGCGCGTCGCGCAGCTCAGCCAAGGCGCGGCGGGGATGCATGGGCAGAGTCTCGATCGCGGCTTCCTTGGCACGCTCAACCCGGAGGTTCTCCATTTCGGCACAAAATACGTCACGCCACGGCCCGCAATCGGGTTTGGAGGCGGCATCCACCAGCGCCTCGGCGGTCAGGCGCGCATCCCCTTGCGCCGCAATTTCTGCGGGGAAATAGCGTCCTATTGCGGAGCCCTCAACATCCACATGCGCAATCCGCGTCTCGGAGCCGACATACTCATTGCTGTGAAAGGTCGAGTTGAACCCGAGCCGCGCGCCCAACACGACCATCACATCGGCCTCTTTGGTCAGGCGGCTGGCCACGCGATTGCCGCGCGGCCCGGCTTGTCCGGCAAACCACGGGTGACCATGACGCATCACATCGGCATGACCGGTCGAGGCCACAACGGGCACTTGCAATGCTTCTGCCAAAGCGGTCAGAGCCTCGCGCCCCCTGCCCCATTTGAAGCCCCCACCCGCGAAGATCACCGGGCGCTTCGCTGAGGAAAGCAGTTCAGCCATCGCCGCGATATCATCCGGGGCGGCCGGGCCTGGGCGGGCAATGTTCACTGGAGCAGGGTCGAACGCGGGCACCTCAGCCGCAAACAGATCGCGTGGGACGTGCAAAACAACCGGCCCGCGACGGCCCGAATTCGCCAGCCGGATGGCATCCTCCAGCATCGGCGCCAGCCGCGAAGGGTCGCTGACCATGACCGAGCGTTTGGAGATTGGGGCAAACAGCGCCACCTGATCGACCTCTTGGAACGTATCCTTGTGCTGATCGGCCCGCGTGATTGCTCCAGCGATGACCACCATCGGGCAATATGCCAACTGCGCCTCGGCCACTGCTGTGACGATATTGACCACACCGGGCCCGGCCTGCGCGCCCAGCACAATGCCGGGCTTGCCGGTCATTCGCGCCCAGGCATCCGCCATATGCCCTGCCGCGCGCTCATCCCGCGCTCCGACATAGGCCACCTGGCCGCCTTTATACATGGCATCGTACAACTCCAGCATTGAGCCGCCCAACAGGCCGAACACAGTGTCGATCCCGTTGGCCTTGAGCACTCGATAGACGGCCTCGCCGCCGGTAATGTTGGTCATGGGTCTAGTCCTCGGATCTTTGCACCAGGTTCTGCGGGTCAAAAACAGCGTCCTCATGGACGGTCACGGGAATTGCGCGGTTCAGGATCTGCACGCTCAACCCATCGCGCGGGGTACCTGCGCGTACGAATAGCCAACCCAGCGACTTGCCAACCGTGTAACCGAACCCACCCGAGGTCGTCAGACCAACGGGCGTTTCGTTCAGCAACACGGGCTCACCGCCAAGAATATCAATGTCGTCGGCATGAAGTTCGGCGTAGAGCAGTTGCCAGTCCGGGTCGCGGGTCAGAAGGGCGTCTTTGCCGACAAATTCCCGCCCCTCGGCGCGCACAAAGCGGTCCAGCCCAACGTCGAACGGGCCGACATCCGTCGTCAATTCGGCGCTCGCGCGATAGGCCTTCTCCATCCGCAACCCGTTGAACGCGTAGGCGCCCAGATCGACCAACCCATGCTTGGCGCCAGCTTCGAACAAAGCATCATACAACGTTACGACCCGGTCCAGCGGCACATGCAATTCCCACCCAAGCTCGCCGGTAAAGGACACGCGCAATGCGTAGCAGGCAGTGCCGGCCACGGTGATCTCCTGCCCTGAGAGCCAGGGAAAGGCGGCGTTGCTGAGATCCGCGTCCGTCAGTTCTTTCAATATCCGGCGCGAGGCTGGACCTGACAGGGCCAGCATCCCCCAATCCGCGCTGCGATTGACCATCTGCACGTCTTCACCGGGTCGGATGTGAGACCTGATCCAATTAAAATCCGGAGTCGCCCGCGCGATGGCCGAACCGGTGAAATACCGATCCTCGGCAATGCGCCAGATTGTAATTTCGGTCTCGAACTTACCCTTTGAGGTCAGCAGGTGATTCAGGCTTATCCGCCCGTCTTTGGTCGGGATCGTGTTGGCCGACACCCGGTCCAGCAAAGCACCCGCATCCTTACCGGTAATCTCGAACTGCGCAAACGCACAGAGGTCGATCACACCAGCTGCGGCCCGCGTCGCCTTGGCCTCGGCCATGGCATTTTCGTGCCATTTCTGATGACCCCAGCCGATCGGTTCGACCTTGTCGACCTGACCGAAATAGCGAGGGCGTTCCCAGCCCGCGACTTCTCCAAACACCGCACCCTTTGCCGCCAGCCGGTCATAAAGCGGGTGGCGGTTCAGCGGGCGCAGGCTTTCAAACTGTTTGCCGGGGCACGGCGTGTCATGACGGCGCATGAACTCGTCCTTGGTGCGCTCGACGATGAAATGATCGGTGCTGAAATCGCCGTAGCGGCGCGGGTCCATCCCGCGGGTGTTGATCTGGGTTTCACCATGCACCATCCAGTCAGCCAGCACTTTGCCTGCACCGCCGCCCCAAGCCAATCCGATCGATGACCCGCAGGACAGCCAGACATTCGGTGCACCCGAAGGCCCCACCAACATACCGCCATCTGGCGTATGGGTGATCGCCCCGCGCACCACGCGTTTGATCCCCAGATCGGCCAGAATGGGCATCTTGTCCAATGCCACCATCAGGAAATCGCCAATCGAGTCGTAATCCGCCTCGAACAGCTCATTTTCGGCAGCCCAGGGCGCGCCTTGCGGCATTTCCCAGATGGTGGGGCAGACATGGCCCTCGTAGATGCCAATCAGGCCCGATTTCTGTTCCTGCCGGATATAGCCGCCAAAAGCGTTGTCGCGCATCACGGGCAGTTCGGGGCGGTCCAGAAATTCGGGCACCGTTTCCGTGACCAGATAGTGGTGCAGGCATGAGACCGAAGGAATTTTCAGCCCGAACCATTCCCCCACCTGATTGGCGTAAGAGCCTGCAGCGATCACCACATGCTCGGCCAGCACATCCCCCTTTTCTGTACGCAATAGCCACATGTCGCCCTTGCGCGACGCCCCGGTGACCCGGTTGTGCCGTTCAATCCTGGCCCCGCGCGCACGAGAGGCCGCGGCCAGCGCCATGGTGACTCCGGACGGGTCTATGTGGCCGTCTTCAAAGGTCTGCACAGCGGCTTTGATGTCAGAGGTCCTGTAATACGGATTGCCCTTGGCCACCTCGTCCGGCCCGACCAGTTCCATCGGCAGGTCCAGCAACTTGCCGACGCCCATGATCGACTTCATCCAGTCGACCTCATCATCGGTGGTGGCGATCCGAAACCCGCCCACCTCGTGCCAACCGATGCTCTGACCGGTTTCCGCCTCGACACGCCTATAGGTCTCAATCGAGGTTTTATTGATCCAACCTGCGATCCGGCTGCCGACCGCATGCGCGATCTGGCCCGCCGCGTGCCACGTCGACCCGCTGGTCAGTTCGGCCTTTTCGAACAGGATCGTATCGGTCCAGCCGTTTTCGGCCAATTGGAACTGGGCGGCAACGCCCATGATCCCGCCACCGATAATGGCGACCTGAGTGGTGCGAAGTGCGTCTGTCATTGGAACGCCTCTTTGGCGGGTTTCAGCGCGGCGCGGGCGGTATAACGGGTGCAGGCGATTTCCACCTCAACGCCCCATGTGCCGTCTGCGGTCGAGAGTTTTTCGTCAAAGAACTTTGGCAGGTCCGAAATCATCGCCAGCGCAACAGAGCGGCCAAAACGGTAGCTCCACGCGGCAGAGGTGACTTGCCCGACAACCTGCCCATCGAAATACACCGGCTCATCATGAATCGGGATCGCGCCGGGGTCGTCAAACAGCAGCGAAACGATCCGACGTGCAGGTGTGTGATCCTGCAGCGCCGCTTCGCCGACGAACCCCGTGCCCATTGCGCAGAACGCGCCCAGACCGGCCTCGTGCGGTGTGGTGCCGGGGGTCAGTTCGTGGCCAAAGGCGCGGAACCCACTTTCGATACGCAGGCTGCCGCTGGCATAGAGCCCCGCATGGCTGGCCCCTGCTTTCAGCAGCGCCTCATACGCAGCCATGGCCATGTCGGCGGGGATATAAAGTTCATACCCTTCTTCTCCGGTGAAACTCAGCCGCCCAGCCCAACCGCGCGCAAGGCCGATTTCGACCGGAGCAAAATGAAAGCGTTTCAGGTCAGGAACCAGCGTGTTCGTGGTCGCCTGCAACACGCTGCGCGCCTTGGCCCCGGCCAAGCCCAGAATGGCATAGCCGCTGGTCACGTCAGTGAACTCCACACGGAAATCGCTGCGGGTCTCGCGCATGCGTTTGAGAACACGCACAACCTCACCCGCGCCAGTGATCAGCAGATAGGTCTCGGGCCCGTGGCGCTGCACGGTCAGATCACTTTCAATGCCACCGCGTTCGTTCAGGATCTGGGTGTAGGCGATGCGCCCCTCGGGCACGTCCATCTGCGCCGCGCAGAGGTGGTTGAGAAACGCGCAGGCATCTGGGCCCTGCACCATGATCTTGCCAAAAGCCGATTGATCCAGAATGGCCGCGCCGCTGCGGCAGGATTGAACCTCTTGCTCCACCTGCTCGCGCCACGCCGGCACGCCGAAAGTCAAAGGCAGATGCGCGGCCTCGCCGCCGAAATGCACCGCCCGTTCCCAACCGCCGCGCGCCTCGAACTGCGCGCCCGCCGCCATCAGCCCCTCGTGAATGGGCGAGCGACGCTGGCCACGTGCGCTGTCCATCACACGTCCCGGATAGGGGTTGTCGTAATGGCGGCCCAACACTTCGGGGATGCGGGCCTCCAAGGCGCCCAGCACGTTCATCTCGGGGTTGAACCGGCGAATATCGGCCTCGTTCAGCTCCATGGTTGGCTCGCCTGCGATGATCCATTCGGCCATCGCCCTGCCTGCCCCCCCGGCCAGGGCGATCCCGGTCGAGTTCATACCGCCCATCAGGAACAGACCAGGCACTTCGGGGCTTTCGCCCAGCATGAATTGACTGTCGAGGGTGAAGCTTTCAGGCCCATTGAGCAGCATCCGAACCTCGGCCCGTTCCAAGGCGGGAATCCGGCGCAGAGCATTTTCCATCATCGGCATGAAATGGTCCCAATCCTCATCCAGCAAATCAAAGCTGAAGTCCTTGGGTAAACGGTCCAGAGGCAGGCCCTTGGCGTGCGGTTCAAAACAGCCCACCAGCAACCCCTCGACATCGTCGCGAGCATAGAGGAACGCGTCCTGATCGTTCAGCGTCGGCAGATGCGCACCCTTACCAAGCGCCTGCACCTCGGCCAGCGGTTTGGTCAGGATGTAGAAATGCTCGCAGGCATAAAGCGGCATATGGGCGCCGGCCATCGCCGCCACTTCGCGAGACCAGAGGCCGCAGGCAATCACAACCTCGTCGGCCGCGATCACATGGTCCCCCACCTCAACGCCCGAGATGCGCCCGGCCTTCTTTTGCAGGCCCGTCACGGCTGTATCTTCGAAGATCTGCACACCACGCGCCCGCGCGCCTTTCGACAGCGCCAACGCCACGTCCGAAGGGTTCACGCGACCATCTGCCGGGGACCAAACCGCACCGATCACATCATCCGTTTCGATCAGCGGCCAAAGTTCTTTCGCGCGGTTGGCATCGACAACTTCGGCCTCAAGCCCAAAGGCACGACCCAATGAGACCTGCCGTTTGATATTGGTCAGCCGGTCCGCGTTGGTGGCCAGCGTCAACGATCCGGTCTGGGTCCAGCCGGTAGCCTGCCCGGTTTCGCGCTCCAACTCACCATAGAGGTCGATCGAATAGTTGATCAGTTTGGTCAGTGTCGCCGAAGGCCGCAGGCGGCGCACCAGACCGGCGGCATGCCAAGTGGTGCCCGAGGTCAGCTTCGAACGCTCCAGCACCACGATATCTTTGCGCCCCTGACGGGCCAGGTGATACGCGATCGAGCAGCCGATGACTCCACCGCCGATCACAACGGTGCGGGCATGGGATGGCAGGGTCATGGCAGCACTCCGTCGCGGATCATGTCGGACAGGGTGGCGCGAAACGCCTCCAGCGCCTCATCGACCAGCTCCGAATTATGAGCGGCCGAGGTGAGACCCGATGTGTAGGACATGATATCCACCCCACGTGCCAACATACCGTCGCGATAGGCTTTGACCGTTCCCTTGGACATCCCGCGGATCCGAGCCGGGCTGAGACCGTCTATGGTGTCTCTCCCGAAGAACACGTGAAAGACCGAGCTGTCGCCATAGGCCAACCCGACAATGCCCAAATCCGACAACGCGGTGTTCATGCCGTCGCGCATCCGGGCCGCCATTGCGTCGGCTTGGGCCTGCGCCTCGCCACTTGCCAGCAACGGCATCGCGGCACAGGCCGCGGCGGCCACCAGGGGCGAGGCATTGAACGTGCCCTTGTGGCTGACCGCTGGCGCAATGCCCTGACGGGCAGTCGTGTTGTTCATCAATTCCATGATCTCGGCCCGTCCACAGACCGCGCCGCCCGGCAGACCCCCTGTGACGATCTTGGCCAGGGTCGTCAGGTCGGGCACGATTTCATCGCGAGCCTGTCGCCCGCCGGGCGACCAACGGAACCCGCTGATGATCTCATCAAAGATCAGCACCACGCCAGCCGCCCGCGCCACGTTGTGCAATGCCCGTAACGTCCCGGTCGACAGCGGCACAGATCCGTAATTGGCCCCCGAAGCTTCAATGATGACCGTACCGATGCGTTCATCCTGCAAAGCGTGTTCCATCGCTTTGGGCTCAGCCGCACAGACATGGATCAACTCGTTCACCACGTCCGGGACACCCAGCGACGCGGATTGAAGGGTTCCGGGTTTTGCGCCCTTGAGCACGTGGTCGTGCCAGCCGTGATAATGCCCGTCCACCCGCAGCACATGATCCTTGCCGGAATGCGCGCGGCCCAGTCGCAAGGCCAGCATGGTCGCCTCGCTGCCCGAAGCGGTAAACCGCGTCCGCTCGGCACAGGGGTAAAGTCGATTGATCCATTCGGCCCAGAGGATTTCGGCCTCATGACAGTCGGCACTAAAAATCGCCTTTCCGGCCTGCGTTCTGATCGCCTCGACGATTGCGGGATGCCCATGCCCCAGCATCTGGCTGGCACTGCCCATCTTGAAATCGATATAGCGTCGGCCTTCGGTGTCCCATTTTTCGGCCCCTTGCGCGCGATCAATGTAAACAGGGTGCGGATCGCGATAACGCAGTTCGTGGCTGACACCACCCGGAAGGGCTGCGCGAGCGCGCAGACTGAGGTCAGAGTTGTTCATTCAGGTCGTCCGATTTGGGTCCGTGTCAGACGGATGTCAAAACTTTCCCGCAAAGCGCGGTCCAGGTGATCAGGGATATGTGTAGGAAAATGGCTTTTCAGGATTTCGCGCGCGCGTTCGCGCGCCACATCTCCGATCCTCTGGCCGCCCTGTTCCTGCCAATCGCGCGGCGCCCGGCGGTCGCCGATTTCGGGGTAGAAGTAGTCCGATTTCATCCGACGAAACGTATGCATTTCGCCAAGGTAGTGACCCTCTCCGCGGCATACGTCCGCAATAACATCCGCGGCAATGTTTTCCGGCGTTGCCTCTATCCCGCGAATGGTGCGCAGAATGTTTCCCAGCAGATCGTTGTCGCTGACATAGGCGGCATGGCTGACGCCCAGAAGGCTCGACATCATGCCCGCCGCCTGGGTGACGATGTTTGACCCCGCATGGGCCGCCATGGTTACGGCCAGTGACTTTTCGGCCCCGTATTGAGCGTCCAGCCGCTTGGCATCGGTGATCCCGGCGATCGAGCTGGTAGGCAGATCCCAATGCCGTCCCATCTGCGCAGCCCCCGCCATCAGAATGGCCTGCTCACCGCCGCCACCGCTCATCGAACCGGTGCGTAGATCGGCAACCAGCGGTTTGGGCGCAAAGATTGCCTTTACCTCGGGATCGACCAGACGCGCAAAGACCATCCCGGCCAGAGTTTCAGCCACCGCCTGAACCAACGATCCCGCAATTGTCGCCGGGCTGGTCGCCCCGGCCTGCCCGGCACTGATCAACTGAACGGGAAAGCCTGCCTTGATCGCCAATTCCAGCACTTCACAGGCTTCTTCCGCAAAGCGCATCGGCGGGACCACATGGCAGACCATGACCGTCAGAAAAGGGCGGGCGCGAAACGCGGCCTCACCACCTGCGATGCAGTAGCAAAGCTCGGCGATCCGGGCGACGTTTTGTGGCTCGGTGATCGAAATCGACACATGTTTGGACGTGCCCGCCAAGCAGGCATAGGCCGTATTGATGTCCATCAGAGCATTGTCTTCAATGTCCCGCGCCACCACCGACCGGCTGAAATGGTGGATATTGTCCATCTGATCCACGATCCGCGCCGCGTCATAGAGATCTTGCAAAGTGGAGTCGCGATAGTCGTGGGTATCAAGGTCGAACACGCCCGGCGCCGCCCCGCCGGTCGACATATGCACGCGCGCCCCTTCGATCTTCAGATCGCGGTCAGGCTGTTGCCCGCAGAGCGTGAAACCGCGTTGCGCCCCGTCAATGGCCCACCGAACCAGATCGGGGGGAAACAGCAAACGCCCCTCGTCCGTTATCGTCCCGCCAGCCGAAAGCACCCTGTCAATCATCGATGGAATGGCCTGACTTAAACCAAGCGTTTCCAGCAGCGAAAAGGCAGTGTTCTCGACCAGCTTCACCTCATCCTCAGAAAGCGGCTTCAGACGGCCACCAATTACCCCTGGCCAGACCGGCAGAGCGTTTTCGTCCTGGGTGGTATCTTTCAGGCGGTCTTTTCGACCTCTGCGGCGACTGGGATTGACCATAGACTCATGAGATTTGCTTTTCGTCTGCACAATCTTTTCAGAGCTTTTCTATATTTACAAAGGCATCGTGCTCATCAATAGATGAGTTAAACTACTCATTAGGCTTGGCATGAAACCTTCTCTTCCCGCCTTACGCGCCTTTGAAACTGCCGCCCGTCTGGGCAGTTTCCGCGCCGCATCCGAGGATTTGTCAGTCACCCCGACAGCAATCAGCCACCACATTCGCGGCCTGGAAGACCAGCTTGGCACCCAGCTTTTCGTCCGCAGCGGACGTGATGTCACGCTGACCGAAGACGGCAAGAGGCTTGCGGTCGCTGCCGCGCAGGCCTTTGGAATATTGGATGAAGCCGTGCGCACACTCCACCGTCGCACACGCAAGGTGGTCCGTCTGGCCGCAGGCCCGATCTTTACAGCGCGCTGGCTGATGCCAAGGATCAGTGATTTTTGGGACTCATACTCGGACATCGAGCTTGAGGTTCTGCCAACCTTCGAACCCGGTACAAGTGCTCGGGAAAACCTCGACATCGTGATCCGCTGGGATCGTATGGCAGAAGCAGCGAGCGACGCGGTCAAACTGCTTGAACTCAGCCCGGTCGCCATTGCCTCCAAGTCCTTTCTTGCCGCCCATGGGCCGATCGAGAACCCAAAGGACTTGCTGGCTTTACCCTTGCTGCACCAGAGGAACCACTGGGGATGGCTGGATTGGTTTTCTGCCATGAATGTCCCAGTCGCCAACCGGCTGCGTGGCTCGATTTTCCAGGACGCAAACGCCCTTCTGCGCGGTGCTGCCGAAGGACAGGGGATCGTGATCGGTTGGCTGCCGCTGATTGACCAGGACCTCACTGAAGGAAGGGTCGTCCGACTTTTCGACGAGGATATCCCCCCAACGCATGGCTATTTTGTCGAAGTGCGCGGAAGCGACCCTGTAAGACGCGAGGTGCGGCAAGTCGTCGATTGGCTTGTAAACTAGCTCAGTTCCATTGCTTCAAAACAAGGGGGTTCAGGCAAACAGAACCCAACCAAAGTCGTTCAACATCTTGTTGGTGGCTTTGGTACAAGCCGCGATGGCACCGCTTTTGTCGATCGCCATCTTCCTGCAACCGCTTGAAGGCGGACAAATTTCTTGAGGCGCGACCCGAATTGACACTTCAGAGAATTTTTCGACGAAGCAACCTGGCAATCCACATTCTTGGCAGCCCGAGTTGCCGAGAGCTTGCCGGCGCGATTTAACCAGTCGCCTTATTCCGCACCCGTGAACTTTGCGGCCAGAATGACACGGGCTCGATTGCGCACCGGCTCGTCTACCATTTCACCATCGATCATCACCGCGCCTTCGGCAGCTTTCAAAACGCGCTGTGCCCACTCGACCTCAACATCGCTTGGCATAAAGGCATGCTTTACCTTGGAGATTTGGTTCGGGTGGATGCACATTTTCCCCGTCATCCCGAGAGCCCTCGAATGCTCAGCATCCCCCCCGGACACCGAAGGGTCTGCAACCTCGACCGTCACACCATCAAGAGGTGCAGATATTCCGGCAATTCGAGATGCAAGAACAAGCTCGGAACGAGCCAGCAGAAGCGCGTCGCGCTGGTGCTCACAGCCCAAATCGGCGCTAAAATCAACGGATCCGAAGGCGAGGCGCGTTACCGCCGGAGCCGCTGCGATTTCACGCGCGCGGCCCAGGCCTTTGGCTGTCTCCACAAGTGCGATAATCGGCAGATCGGGAACCTGCGCGGTGATCTGATTGATGTCGTCGAGGTTTTCCGATTTCGGTAGCATCACCGCCGAAAAGCCGCGATCCTTTAGCGCCTGCACATCATCAGCAAACCAAGGCGTGCCCACTGCGTTGATACGCAGAATGACCGGCAAATCCGAAAATGATCCGTCGACATTTGCGCGCGCTGCATCCTTGTCGGCAGGTGCCACGGCGTCTTCCAGATCCACGATGATGGCATCCGCACCCGAAGCAGCCGCTTTTGCAAACCGTTCCGGGCGCGTGGCAGGAACAAAGAGTGGCACTTGGATCGTATTCACCATGCCGCAACCGCCTCCATTGCGATCGGCCCACCAATAGCAGCTGTCCAAAGTTTCATTCCATCGCCGGTCGCCTCGGCGTTCAATGTAAAATCAGTATCATCGAAGACAGGCGAATGACTGCGGAAGTGGAAACTCTTGGGCGGTGCGCCCTTCAAATTGGCTGCGTATTGGCACAGCATCGTGGCCTGCATTGGTCCGTGTACGACGAGGCCGGGGTAGCCTTCCGTGTCGATGCAAAACGGCTTGTCATAGTGAATCCGGTGTCCGTTGAAGGTAAGCGCGGAATAACGGAAAAGCAGCGTTGGATGTGGAGTGATCACCTTGCTATGTGTGCCGGTTTTGGCTGGTTCAGGCACCGCCTTTGTCCGCCCCTCCTTGGGCAGATCTCGGTAAACGATGTCCTGACGCTCGCTAAGCACGGCCCGTCCAGCTATCGAAACCTCGTGATTAACCGTGACGAAACACAGCGCGCCAGTTCGCCCTTTTTTCAGCTGAACATCCGAAACCACTGAGTGACGTTCGACTTTGTCACCTATGTGAATGCAGTCGTGAAATTCAATCGCACCGCCCGCCCACATACGACGCGGCAACGGAACGGGAGGTAGGAAACCCCCGAGCGCGGGATGCCCGTCGCGCCCAAGCTCTGACATTGGTGCGATGGGCTGACTCAAGCACCAATGTATGAGCAGTGGAGCCCGGTCTTGCGGCGCAGTATCGGAGGGAATGTCGAATGTGGCATCAAACTGCGCCGCCAGCGAAGGGGACAGAGTTTCACAACCGGTTTCTTCACGACCAATCCAGCTTTGAAGATATTGGATGTCGAGTTCCACATCAGCCTCCCACAGGTTTAAGAGCCGGGACCGCGCCGAATGTGCGGTCCTCACCCATGAACCGTGCCCCCGGAGCGGGAAACCTGACAGTTCCATTCGGGCTGGCCACGCTGATCCGCCGCAGATGGGGGTGAGTGGAAAGTCCCGCCATATCGTTGACCGATGCAAGAGCGATATTTGCCTCTGAAAGCATGGCAACCGCCTCTTCAGAGTCGTAGCGAGCAAATGCCTCGCTTACCAGTGCGTCTACCTCGGTACGGTTGCTGACCCGCGCGACGTTTGTCGCAAATCGAGGGTCTGTGCCGAGTGCCGTATCGCCAATGAATTCAGAGCAAAGTTTGATCCATTCCCGATCCGACTGGATCGAAATCAGCACCGGTGCGCCACTCTTGGGATAGAACACCCCGTATGGCGCAATCGACGGATGCGCTAAACCGATGCGTTTGGGACTTTTGCCACCTTCATAGTTCAGGAGCGGTACAGTCAGCCAATCCGCCACGACGTCAAACATGGACACCGAAATCTCGGCACCGGCGCCAGTGACCCCACGCCGGATCAGCGCTTCGAGGATCGCGGAATGCGCAGCTGCACCTGTGGCAATATCGACAATGGAAATCCCCACGCGTGCTGGCTCGGACGGTCCTCCTGTAATCGAGCACAAACCACTTTCTGCCTGGATCAGCAGATCATAAGCCTTGCGGTTCGCCATCGGCCCGTCTTCGCCGAAACCAGATATGGAACAGGTGATGAGCCGGGGATTATCTTTCCGAAGACGTTCGATGGAAAATCCGAGTTTCGCCATGGCGCCGGGCTTGAGGTTCTGGATGAGCACATCCGCTTCGGAAATAAGCTCTTCCAGTTTGGATTTGCCTTGTTCTGAAGAAAGGTCCAGCGTTACCGACTCCTTACCCCTGTTCAGCCAGACAAAGTAGCTCGATTGTCCCGAGGCAACGTCATCATAGCCGCGCGCGAAATCGCCCTCGGGTCGCTCGACCTTGATCACCCGCGCACCAGCATCCGCCAGTCGACCGGATGCGAAGGGGGCTGCAACGGCCTGTTCGATGGCAACAACGGTTACTCCTTCCAACGGCAGCATCAGAACGACCTCGGCATGCCAAGCATGTGCTCGGCGACAAAAGACAGGATCAGGTTGGTCGAGATTGGGGCCACCTGATACAGCCGGGTTTCACGAAACTTCCGTTCGATGTCGTATTCATTGGCAAAACCGAAACCACCGTGGAACTGAAGGCAGGCGTTGGCGGCTTCCCAGGATGCTTTTGCCGCCAGGTATTTGGACATGTTCGCCTCGGCCCCGCAAGGTTTGCCCGCATCGTACAGCGCGCAGGCTTTCCAGCGCATGAGGTTGGCCGCCTCAACCTCGATGAAGGCCTCGGCAATTGGGAATTGCACACCCTGGTTTTGTCCGATCGGCCTGCCAAAAACCTCGCGGTTGCTCACGTATTCCGTGACCTTGTCCGTGAACCAATACCCATCGCCGATACACTCGGCCGCGATCAGCGTTCGCTCGGCGTTTAGGCCTGTAAGAATGTATTTGAACCCTTTGCCCTCCTCGCCGATCAGGTTCTCTTCCGGGATCTCCAAGTTGTCGAAGAAAAGCTCATTGGTCTCGTGATTGACCATATTGGCAATAGGCTTGACCTCCATCCCGGACGTCATCGCTTCTTTGATGTCCACGAGGAAGATCGACAGGCCTTCGGACTTCTTTTGGACCTCGGCCAGCGGCGTGGTCCGGGCCAAGAGGATCATGAAATCGGAATGTTGTACGCGGCTGATCCAAACCTTTTGGCCATTGATCACATAGCGACCATCTTTCTTGACCGCCGTGGTTTTGATCTTGGTGGTATCGGTGCCCGTGGTGGGTTCCGTCACGCCCATAGACTGAATGCGCAATTTACCTTCTGCAATCAGAGGCAGGTATTTCTGGCGCTGTTCTTCCGAACCATGCCGCACCAGCGTGTTCATATTGTACATCTGCCCGTGGCAGGCCCCCGAGTTGCCCCCAGCACGGTTGATCTCTTCCATGATCACCGAGGCTTCTGCCAACCCCAGGCCAGAGCCGCCATATTCCTCAGGGATCAAAGCTGCCATCCAGCCTTCTTGGGTCAAAGCATCCACGAATTCTTCCGGATAGGCTTTTTCCTCATCCACTTTGCGGTGGTATTCCGCCGGAAACTGGGCACAGAGCGCCCGCACACCGTCCCGGATGTCCTGATAGTTGTCTGACACGAAGTTCATGGCTGACCTTGGATTTTATTGCTGTTGCATGATCCTAAGTCGAGTCACGGACATTGAACAAATATATGATTGTGATACTTATCATATAATAATTTTATGAGGCTGAAGTGGACATACGACAACTCCGATATTTTTTGGAAATCGTAGAACAGGGTTCATTAACCGCTGCATCGCGGACATTGAACGTCGCGCAACCGGCTCTTTCACTGCATCTACGCAACATGGAGGAACGGCTCGATACACCATTGCTTGTTCGAAAAGCCAATGGCGTTGAACCAACGGAAGCTGGTGAGATTCTCAGATCAAGGGCACGCAGTATCCTCAATGAAATGGAGCGAACCGAAGACGAAATTCGCAATCTGGACAAATCGCCAGGTGGCGCCGTTCGACTGGGCCTGTCGGCCACGATCAGCGAAATCCTTACCTTGCCACTTATAGACGCGCTGATGGAAAGATACCCTCGGATTACCCTGAACATCGCAGATGCAATGAGCGGATTTGTCACCGAGTGGCTTGAGGAAGGCCGCGTGGACCTGGCTGTTCTTTACAATACGTCTGCGGGTGGTGCGACGAATGCAGACGTTCTTGTCGAAGAAGAACTGGTCCTGATACAGCCACCGGACAAACCGATTGCAAAAGATGTCTCCCTTCGTTGCCTCTCTGAGGCGCCGGTCATTCTTCCATCAAAAGGTCACGGGCTCCGCGATCTGATCGAGTCAGCTGCCAGATCAAGAAAAATCGAGGTCAATGTAGCGATGGAGATTGATTCCTATCGGAACACTAAACACTTGGTGGCCAAGGGTTTTGGCAACTCAGTGCTGCCACTGCATGCTGTGATAAATGAGGTGTCTGAGGGCTCTTTAGCGTATGCAAACTTCGCCAGATCAGAACTGCGCAGAGGGGCAATTCTAAAACGTTCCGGCACACCCAGCCGTGCACAGCAAGCGGTTGAAGAAACGATTCAAGAGGTCGTTTCCGATTTGGTTCAAAGCGGCAACTGGGCGGGTGCTACTTTGTCGACCAGTTTGACCTAAGAGATAGACGTCGCACGGTTTTTTCGCAAAATTTCGACAAGGCGACAGTCGGCTTCTCACGGGGCACATCATCCTGCCAGTTGAGCAAATTTCTGAAAGCCAGAATTCGGCGTGTTGTCGCGTGATTTTCGGCTCGGGATGCGTTTAGCCGTTGGCTGCCAGGGCTTCACGGAACCAGTCCGCATCAAAACCGCGATCTCTTGGCAACCAATCAATCTGCCAGATTAGCGTGCGCTTGGTTACCCCAGAAACTCGCGGCTTGAACCATGCAACCAAGATAGCGGCTACCAACTTAATGGGTCCGGAACCTATCGTCAGACAAAGTTGTTTCGCATGTGTAGCCTCTCAACTTTGGTTGTGCCGTTCTTCTCTTCTATGATCGTTGCCGCAATGACAGGCCATTGTGAAAAAGATGCACTTTGCTCGGATCTGCGTTCAGTTTGATATTTTGCCCGCGAAGGTTCCGTTCGACGCCGGGAAACTTGGCGACAATACCCTCAGCATCGGTCGCGCTGGCGAAATACAGCAGCGTGACTTCTCCCAGGGCTTCGATGAAATCGACATTGCCTTCAAAAAAACCTGACGCGTCGTCGGCAAAGAAATCTTCCGGGCGCACGCCAATATTGACCTGCAATCCCATTTGTTCGGGGTCGGTTGGAATGGACGAAACGGCCGTACCACCTGCGTCAAGAGTGACCGAGGTCTGTTCGCCGGTTTTGGATATTCTTCCTGGCAACAAGTTCATGGAAGGAGAGCCGATGAACTGCGCCACAAATTCGTTGTCCGGCGTCTCGTATAATTCCAGTGGTGTACCGACCTGTGCAATGCCCTTGTTGGCCAGAACGACGATCCGACTGGCCAGCGTCATCGCTTCGACCTGATCGTGGGTCACGTAGATCATGGTGCTGTCGGGCATTGCTTCTTTCAGACGTGCGATCTCAATACGGGTCGCAACGCGCAGCGCGGCGTCGAGGTTCGACAGTGGTTCGTCGAACAGGTAAACTTTGGGGTCTCGCACGATCGCGCGCCCGATGGCAACACGCTGGCGTTGACCACCGGATAGGGCCTTGGGCAGGCGGTCCAAGAACGGATCCAATTGCAGAATCTGCGCGGCGCGCTCAACCGCGCTGTCGATCTCTGCGGCGGGCATTTTCGCGATCTTGAGCGCAAAGGCCATGTTTTCACGCACGGTCATATGCGGGTAAAGCGCATAGGACTGGAACACCATTGCAATGCCCCGTTGGGCGGGTGGCACGTCATTCATGACCTGCCCTTCGATTTCCAACGTGCCGCCGGTAATCTTTTCCAGACCGGCAATCATCCGCAGCAAAGTAGATTTGCCGCAGCCCGATGGGCCTACAAAGACGATCAATTCACCCTTCTCGATGTCCAGATCGATATGTTTCAAAACATCGACAGGACCATAGGATTTCGCCACATCCGTGAGTTTGAGTTCCGACATGGTTTACCCCTTGTCCCTGACCAACAGGCAGAATTGGCTTGGACGCAGCGTCACGCTGCCCTCGCCTTCGACGCCGCCGAGGTCTTGCCCGATGGCGCGCCAGTTACCTTCGGGCAGGTCGACCTGCATCGCTTCCGCCCCCAGATTGAAGGCACAGCACACAGCCTCAGACGTGTTTTCTCTTTGAAACATCAAAACAGGCCCGATCTGTTGCATCTCGGATTGCGCGCCCGTGGCAAGCGCCGGATGGGCATGGCGCAATGTGATCGCGCGGCGATAGTGGTGAAGCATAGACTGGCCGTCTGTCTCCAACCGATCCACCGCTTGTTCGGACTGTGCGGCGCTGACCGGCAACCATGGATCACCCGTGCTGAAGCCCGACTGTTCGTCCTGCGCCGCCCAGACCATCGGTGTGCGGCAGCCGTCACGACCTTTGAACTCGGGCCAGAATTCGATGCCGTACGGGTCTTGCAGCTTTTCAAACGGAACATCCGCCTCATGCAGGCCAAGCTCCTCACCCTGATAAAAGCAGGCAGAGCCACGCAGGCACATCATCAGGACCGCGTGCAGACGAATGGCCGCATCATCCAAGTCCCAGCGCGAGGCATGGCGTTGCACGTCGTGGTTTGAAAATGCCCAGCATGGCCAGGCATCCCCGGCTTTGGATTGAAGTTGGTCGAATACTTGTTTCGCGTAACCGGCCGTCAGCGCGCGTTTTTCGAGGAATTCGAAGGCGTAACACATGTGCATCCGCTTATCGCCCGACGTGTACGCACCCATGATTTCCAGCCCGCGCTGTGCGTCGCCGACCTCACCCAGGCAGGCGCGGCCCTCATATTCGTCTGTCAGCGCCCGCAACCGTTCCAGGAAGGCGATGTTTTCAGGCTGACTTTTGGAATACAGGTGATCTTGGTGGTTGTACGGGTTCACTGCGGGCGCAATTGAGGCGTTGCGCTCTTCTATTGGAAGGGCGGGATTGTCTCGCAGCAGTTTGTCGTGGAAGTAAAAGTTGATGGTGTCCAAACGGAACCCATCCACGCCCAGCTCAAGCCAGAACCGGGCGACATCCAGCAAAGCGTCCTGCACATCTGGACAGTGGAAATTCAGATCCGGCTGCGAGGTCAGGAAGTTGTGCAGGTAGTATTGCAGGCGGCGCGGGTCCCACTGCCATGCCGAGCCTCCAAATATCGACAGCCAGTTGTTGGGCGGTGTGCCGTCCGGTTTTGGATCGGCCCAGACATACCAGTCGGATTTCGGGTCGTCCCGGCTGGCACGGCTTTCACCAAACCACGGGTGCTGGTCGGATGTGTGCGACAGCACCAGATCGATCATCACTTTCAGACCCTTGGCATGGGCCTGATCCAGCATTTCGCGAAAATCTTCAAGCGAGCCGAACATCGGATCAACGTCGCGGTAATCGCTGACATCATAGCCGAAATCCTTCATCGGAGATTTGAAGAAGGGTGAAATCCAGATCGCATCGACCCCCAGCGAGGCGATATAGTCCAGACGTTGAGTGATCCCCTTCAGGTCTCCGATCCCGTCCCCATTGCTGTCCTGAAAACTGCGCGGATAGATCTGATAGATCACCCCGCCGCGCCACCAATCTGATGCTGCTTTGGTTGATTTGGAAAGTTCCACGGTATTTTGCACGTTCATCAGACGCCTCTATTTGACGGACCCGGCCAACAGGCCTCGGACCAGATATTTTTGCATTGCGAAGAAGACGACCAGCGGCACGAAGATCGACACAAAGGCCGCGGTTGCCAGAATTTCCCAGTTGCCCCCGCGGGTGCCCAAAAGCTCGACGATTCGGTTGGTCATCACGGTGGTTTGGCCGGTGGCATCGATCAGAAAGACCTTGGCCACCAGAAGATCGTTCCATGTCCATAGGAACTGAAAGATCGCGAAGGACGCGAGCGCCGGAAAGCTGAGCGGCAGGATCAGCTTGGTGAAAATCTGGAACTCGGTCGCGCCATCGACACGGGCGTTCTCGATCAGGTCGCGGGGCAGCCCGGCCATGTAGTTGCGCAACAGATAGATTGCCAGGGGCATCCCAAAACCCGTATGGGCCAGCCAGACGCCAAGATACCCTTTTCCGATCCCGGTATTCAGGTGGAACTTCAAGAGCGGAATCAAAGCCAGTTGCAACGGGACCACCAGCAGACCAACCACGGCCGCGATCAGCAAGGCGCGGCCCGGAAACTCCATCCACGCCAACGCATAGGCCGCGAAGGCTGCAACAAGGATCGGGATGATCGTTGCGGGGATTGTGACCGTCAACGTGTTAAAGAACGCTTTGGCCATACTGTCCGTACTGCTTTGGTCCAGCAGGATCTTTTTGTAGTTGTCCAACGTGAACTCGGGCGGCAATTGCGCCGTTACAAATACGCGCGCGCCGCGCTTGCCGCTGAACTCTTCGGTGTTTTCCATCCGATAGGCGCCGCCTGCATCGACGGTGATTGTGCCGCCTCGGCGAAGCTCGGCCGTTTCGCCGGGCGCAAAGGCATCTACGTCCCGCGCGCTGATACCCCATTTCGAGATTGTTGTCGGTTCGTCATCACCAAACAGCTGACCCTCGATGACATAGAGTTCACCCTCAAGCACCTGCGTGTCGGGTGCCGCGCTGCGCAAGGTCAGGTTCTGTTCGGACGGGAACAGCGATCGCCACCAGCCGCTGCCAGAAATCTGGTCTGCCGTGCGAAACGACGAAATCAACAAACCAAGCGTCGGAATGACCCACAAGACCACCAGAAAGACGACCGAGGCATGGACGACCCAGCGCAGTGCCGGTTTGGTTCCCGCAATATCGTTCATGGTCTACTCCATTTCCTTGCGCGCATTGCGCACGTTCCAGACCAGGATTGGGGTTACCAACAGCATGATCACCATGGCCGAGGCCGAGCCCACGCCCCAGTCGTTGGCGCGAAACAGCTTGTCGTACATGTAATTAGCCAGAACCTGGGTCTCCCACTGGCCGTTGGTCATGGCAAAGACGATGTCGAAGACCTTTAGGACCGTGATCGTGATCGTGGTCCAGACGACCAAGATTGTGGTCTTGATTTGCGGCACCTTGATCCTGAAAAATATCTGAAACGGATTGGCCCCATCGAGAATGGCGGCCTCAACTGTTTCCTCGGGGATACCCCGCAGGGCTGCCGAAAGGATCACCATGGCAAATCCGGTTTGAATCCAAACCAAAACAATCATCAGGAAGAAGCTGTTCCAGAAGGGAACCGTCAACCACGTCTGCGGCTCGGTCCCGCCGAAGAAGATATAAAGCGCGTTCAGGATGCCAATCTGGTCCTGTTCCGCCGGACGGGCATCGTAGACCAGTTTCCAGATCACCGAGGCCCCGACGAATGAAATCGCCATTGGCATAAAGATCAGCGACTTGGCGAAATTGCCCCAGCGGATGCGGTCGGTCAGCTGCGCAACCAGCAGGCCAAAAGCGGTGGACATTGCTGGCACCACGATGAGCCAGAACATATTATTGCGCATGGCTTCCCAGAATTTCGGCTCAGCCGCCATCTGGGTGTAATTGTCCAGCCCGACCCATCTGTACCCGCCGCCGGGCACACGTTCCGTGAGCGACAGTCGCAGTGTCTCAACCACCGGATAGGCCAGGTACAGCCCTAACGCAGCGAGTGCGGGAAACAAGAACAGCCAGGGCCGGATCATGTTCGCGCGATTGATATTGCGCCCCGCGTTCGGACCACGCGGCGGGAACAGGACCTTGTCCAGAAACTGGTTCGACAGGTAGAAGTAGCCCACACAACCCGACACACCGATAATGATGGTCAGCAGGCCCTGAAGTGCCGGTGTCATGATGCCCTCATCGGTTTGGGAACAGGGCGGTCGCAGAACCGCCCCGTAGCCTCACTTACTTCGCAGCGTCCCACGAAGATTGGATTTCTCCGGCAACCGTAGCGGCATCCTTCGCGCCCGAAGAATAGTCGACCATGCCGGTCCAGAACGTCCCTGCGCCGACCGCGCCCGGCATCAGGTCGGACCCGTCAAAACGGAACGTGGTGGCATTGGTCAGAATCTCGCCCTGCCCCCGCTGGGTGTCGTTGGCGTAATTCTCGGGATTGGCTCCAAGATGCGGTGTCAGGAATCCGTCTTGCGACATCATGATCTCATGCGCAAAGGGGGTCTTGAGGAACTCCATGAACACTTCGGCCGCCGGGTTCGGGTTGGTGATCGTGAACAATGTGCCTGCCCCCAGAACCGGGGTGCCCAGGTCTTTCTCGGCAAAGGCCGGGAAATAGAAGAAATCCGCGTCCACGCCCAACTCGGTTCCTTCCGGGAAGTAAGCCGGGATGAATGACGCCTGACGGTGCATCATGCAGGCAGGCGGGCTGTCAAACAGACCCTTGGGGCTGTCGCGAAAATCAATCGCGGCGGTGTCATCGGCATCACCCACAACATAGTCATCATTGCGGGTAAAGCTGCCGTACTCCTCGATCACCTCGATCACGCGCGGGTCGTCGAACTTCATCTCATTCGACACCCATTGGTCGTAGACTTCAGGCGGCTGCGTGCGCAGCATCAGGTCCTCAACCCAGTCGGTCGCAGGCCAGCCCGTTGCACCACCGGACGCAAGACCCACACACAGCGGTGTCTCGCCATCCTCGACCATCTGATCCATCAGAGCCTTGAACTCTTCCATGGTCTGCGGGACTTCATAACCAAAGTCCTCAAAGTTTTCCGGCACATACCAGACCAGCGACTTGACGTTAACATTGAAGAAGAAACCGTAGAAATCCTTGGCCCCCTCGGCATTTTCAAAGGTACCCAGATCGACCCAGGACTGACCGGCCGCAAAATTGTCCTTGATCCAGTCCGCAGACCCTTCGGCAAGCGGTGTCAGATACCCGTTCTTGGCCATATTCGCCGCAAGACCCGGCTGTGGAAAAACCGTCAGATTTGGCGCCGAACCAGCGGCAGCGTCGATCAGAATTTGCTGTTCCAATGAATCCGAGCCGACATAACTGGAATTCGCTCCGGTTGCCTGATCAAAATAGGCAACGAGATTTTCGAACGACTTTCCTTCCCCCGCAAGCCACGGCCCGAATATGGTCAGATCCTGACCACTCAGATCATGGGCGTCGGCAAAGGCCTGAAAACCGTCCCAGTCAAACCCGCCTTCGCCGACAGGGTGAATCAACTCACCCTGCGCCTGGGCCACCCCAGCCACCAAAGCAAATGTGGCCGCACCTGCATAAAGCGCGTTTCTCATGAATTTTCCTCCCAACAATTCCTTGCGCCGCAGAGACTCAGTTCTCAAAGCGCTTTGGTTTTGCAGTTTATCCGCTAACATCCATCGCCTGTCAATATCCACGTTGAAAACTTGGAGGTTACGGAAGTTCGACAAAATAGGTTGACGGATTGAGTATTTGTCCGCAAAACGGAAAAGTCTGAAAACTTGAAAGCGCTTTGAACCCATCATGAACCTAAAGCAGCTCTCGGAAATTCTCACCCTTTCGCAAACGACGGTCAGCCGTGCGCTGAACGGCTACCCCGAAGTGAGCGAGGAAACCCGGATGCGCGTGCAGGCTGCTGCCGCCAAGCATGGCTATCGCCCAAACAGCCGGGCCAAAGGACTGGCGACGGGCAAATCCATGGTAATCGGCCACGTGATTCCCAGCTCATCTCAACACGAGATGGTAAATCCGATCTTCGGTGACTTCGTTGCCGGTGCTGCACGAACATACGCCACGCACGGCTATGACATGATGTTCACGACGGCCGATGACACCTCGCTCGAAGGAACTTATCGCAGCCTGTTTCAACGCGGAGCCGTGGATGGCGTCGTTTTGCAAGGCCCCAAGGTCAACGAGCCGCGCATCGACCTCCTGAACCAGATGGCGGTGCCGTTTATCGTACACGGGCGTTCGACCGGGGCAGACGCAGAATATGACTGGATTGATGTGAACAACAAAAGCTCGTTCCAGCGCGCCACGCAGTTTCTGATCGATTTAGGGCATTGCCGGATTGCCCTGATCAACGGGCTTGAGGATATGGATTTCGCGCAGCGCCGCCGCGCCGGGTACCTTCAGGCACTGGAACAGGCGGGTTTGATACCGGACCCGCAACTAATGCGCAGTGCCGAGATGACCGAAGTCTACGGGCATCGCGAAACCCGCAATATGCTACAGCTGGATGATCCGCCGACTGCCATTCTGGCGTCCTCGATGATTTCGGCGATTGGCGTGAGACGGGCATTGGACGAGGCAGGGCTTCGGATCGGGCGGGATGTCTCGGTCATTGCGCATGACGATGACCTCTCTTACCTAAAGAACGGGCAGGATGTACCAATTTTCACTGCAACGCGATCCTCTGTCCGACATGCGGGCGAGCTGGCTGCCGAGATGTTGATCGAGCGGATCAAATCGCCCAAGGACCCGGTCAAAACCAAATTGCTTGAAGCGGAACTGGTTGTCGGCAAATCAACTGGCCCTGCGCCCAACAGGACTTGACGATGAAGTTTAAACGCAGCGACTTTCCGTCAGATTTTCTCTTTGGCGTTGCCACCTCGGCCTATCAGATCGAAGGTCACGCCCAAGGTGGCGCCGGTTCGACCCATTGGGATACGTTTGCAGCGACTCCGGGTAATGTGGTGCGTGGGGAAAACGGCGATCTGGCCTGTGATCACCTGAACCGGTTTGAACAGGATCTCGATCTTGTGCGCGACGCGGGGTTTGATTGCTATCGTTTCTCGACCAGTTGGGCGCGCGTGATGCCCGAAGGGCGTGGGCCGGTCAATCAAGCTGGCCTGGACTTTTACGACCGCCTTGCCGACGCGTTAATGGAACGTGGCATCCGCCCCTGCGCGACGCTTTATCACTGGGAACTACCATCAGCTCTGGCTGATCTGGGCGGTTGGCGCAACCGGGATATCGCCGGTTGGTTTGCCGATTTCACCGAGGTCATCATGGGCCGGATCGGCGATCGAATGTACAGCGTTGCCCCGATCAATGAGCCGTGGTGTGTCAGTTGGCTTAGCCATTTCGAGGGGCACCACGCCCCCGGACTGCGGGATATACGCGCCACGGCTCGCGCCATGCATCACGTCATGCTGGCACATGGCCGCGCCATTCAGGCGATGCGAAGCTTGGGGATGTCTAATCTGGGCGGTGTTTTCAATCTGGAATGGGCCGAACCCGCCGATGACAGTCCGGAGGCACGGAAGGCGGCTGATCTGTACGATGGGATCTACAACCGGTTTTTCCTTGGTGGCGTGTTTAAGAGAGCCTATCCTGAGAATGTGTTGAAGGGGTTAGAACCCTACCTTCCCTCAGGTTGGCAAGAGGATTTCGACGTCATCGGTGCTCCTGTCGATTGGTGCGGGCTGAACTATTATACCCGCAAACTCATCGCCCCTGCGGACACAGCCTGGCCCGGACTGACCGACGTCCCGGGCCCCTTGCCCAAAACACAAATGGGATGGGAAATCGACCCAGCCGCTTTAAGTCGGTTCCTGATCCGAACGGCGCGCGAGTATACCGGGGACTTGCCGATCTACGTAACCGAAAACGGCATGGCCAGCCCTGAGCGCAAACAAGACGATGATCGCATCGCGTATCTGGACCAGCACTTTTCCGCAGTTCAGGTAGCCCTGAACCAAGATGTGCCAGTCAGGGGGTACTTTGTCTGGTCCCTGTTGGACAATTACGAATGGGCGCTGGGGTATGAAAAACGCTTCGGACTGGTTGACGTTGATTTCGATACGATGAAACGCACCCCGAAAGCCTCTTATTTCGCCTTAAAAGAGGCGCTGGCTTAAGGCTGACTTCTATCAAAAGACCCTAAAGGAAGTTGCATCGGGATCTGTTGCAAAGTTTTGACCCTTGCCGCGCATGGATGTAGCCAGCGCATGATCCAATTCATTGGTTGGCTGAAAGCCGATTCATGAATTCGTTTAAAGGCGCACGACACCCGAAGGACGTGATCTTCTGTGTCCGGTACGGGGTTTTGTACCGGGACCTATAGGCGTTCTGTCGCAAACTCCTGAACTTCAGGAGGCGTGATGAGCAACTTGTTCTGACTGACCGACAAACAGGGCGTGTTTGCCGGATCATGGAAGGGTTGGCCGCCGAGCATTTCGATTATCAGGCGATCATGATCGACGCTACTTATCTGAAAGCACATCGCACGACTTCAAGCCTGTGGCTGAAAAAGGGGCGCACGGACGCTTATTGGCGCACCAAAGGCGAAATGAACACCAAGTTGCACGCTGCCACCGAGGCCAATGGCCGCCCAAAAGCTTCTTCATGATCGCTGGACAGGTCAGCAACTACACACGTGCCAAAGCACTGCAGACTAGCCTGCCTGCCGTCGAAAAGATGATCACAGATCGCGGATATTATGCAGACTGGCTTAGGGAAGCGTTGAAATACAGAGAGTTAGGGCCCTGCATCGCAGGTAGAAAGTCATGTGACGAGCCGATCCGCTGCGACAGGTAACCTGAGGTCTTCCTTTCCACCATCGACGTTATCTCTTGGCTCTGGAAATCAACGAACCCGGAACCTCATTGACTGAGGGAAATTCATGTTAATGCTCTTATTATTAAATTGAAATAATCCAACTCTGTGCGAATACTCTGCCTTACGTTCGCTGGACGGCTGGGAAAACCCCTTCTCTATCAAAATCTGACAACGGTCCCCACCCTTTGGGAGGCCGCAGGGTTCGGTCATGTGTTCCGACGAGGAGAATAGCAAATGTCAAATGTCAGATCAGCAGATCAGACGGCTAGATACACCACTGCCGAACTGTTCGATGTGCAGACGTACCCGCTGGATCAGGCGGACAGTCCTCAATATGGCGCCATGGTCAGAGAAGCGATTGAGGGTCTCACTTCGGACAACTGCGCTCAGCTCGAAAATTTCATCCGACCGGACATACTGGCAGCCATGCAGCAAGAGGCGGATGAACTATCGAAAGAGGCCGTGTTTCACCAAGCCAATCTGAATCCCTATTTCACGGATGCACCCGAAGGTACGCCTGCCGATCACCCGCTGAACCGGTTTTCGCCGCGGCGTCACGGCATGGTGCGCGGTGACAGGTTTGCCCGGGATGGTGTTATCTGGTCGGTGTTTCAGAACCGCGATCTGTGCCGGTTCGTGGCGCAGGCGCTGGGGTACGAACAGCTGCATACCTATCGCGACCCCTATGCCTGCACCAATGTGAACGTGCAGCCCGAGGGGTGCGAGTTCGCCTGGCATTTCGACAACAACGAATTCACAGTGTCGTTCGGTCTGAAACAGACCGACGAGGGCGGCGAGTTCGAATACGTCCCCAATCTGCGCAGCCGCGACGATGAAAATTACGATGCCGTTCAGAAGGTGCTGGACGGTGATCGCACCAACCTGCGCAGCTTGAAGCTGCGCCCGGGCGATCTGCAACTGTTCCGTGGCGGCTATACCTTGCATCGGGTGACCGCACCCAAAGGCGGTGAGCGGCAGAGCCTGCTGCTGAGCTATGTCACCGAACCCGACGACATCACCACATCGGACAAGGCGATCCGGATCTGGGGAGAGGCCCATCCGGACCATTATGCACGTGACTGCCAACTGGCGGGCGCAGTGTCAGAGACACCTTAAAGGGAGGTAAAAATGAACACATTCGGATCAAACCTGCGCATTGGCCGCCGCGGTTTCCTTGCCGGGTCGGCAGCGTTGGTTGGGCTGTCTCAGATGCCCCGGGCCGCGCAGGCGCAACCCCAAAAGGGCGGAACGTTCCGCCTGTCGGTCAATCAGGGCGGCACCAGCGACACGCTGAACCCGGCCGAGGCCAGCGGTTCGCAGCAAATCATGGTCGGCTGGGCGCTCCGCAACAACCTCACCGAGATCGGATCTGACAACAAGCTGAAGCCAGAATTGGCGGTCAGCTGGGCGTCGGATGATGCACAAACATGGGTCTTCAAGCTGCGTCCGGGCGTGACCTTCCACAACGGCAAATCCCTGACGCCCGACGATGTGATTGCCTCGTTGAACCTTCACCGGGGCGAGGACTCGACCTCGGGTGCGAAATCCTTGTTGGCTGGTGTCGACACCCTTGCCGCCGAGGGCGAAGATACAGTGGTGATCACCCTGTCGGCACCCAATGCCGATTTCCCCTTCATCTTGTCGGATTACCACTTCCAGATCATGCCCGTAGGCAATGACGGTGCGTTGGATATGTCGGGCACCGGGACCGGCGGCTATATCCTGGAAAGCTGGAAACCGGGTGTGAAAACTGTGCTCAAGCGCAATCCGGATTACTGGAAAGAGGGCGCGGCTCATTTCGATGAGGTTGAGCTGCTGCTGATCTCGGACAGCAGCGCGGCCACCACGGCGCTGGTCACTGGCGAAATCGACGCGGTTCAGTCTGCGGAATACAAGACCCTCAGCCTGCTGGGTCGCGACAAGAATGTCGAGATCGAGTCGATCTCGGGAGGGTTCCATCCGGTCTTTGCAATGCAAAGCGGGCAAACGCCGTTCAACGACAACAATGTGCGACTGGCGCTGAAATACGGGGTCGACCGAGAGGCGCTGGTGAAACAGGTGCTGCGCGGCCATGGCACCGTGGCCAATGACCACCCCGTCGCGCCCTCAATGCCATTCTATGACGCGTCACTAGAGCAGCGCGCCTATGATCCGGACAAGGCCAAATTCCACCTGAAAGAGGCCGGTCTGGACAGCCTGACCGTCCCGCTCAGCGTATCGGACTCGCTGTTTGCCGGGGCGGTGGATGCGGTCACGCTGTACCGTGAACATGCCGCGCCTGCCGGGATCGACGTACAGGTGGTGCGAGAGCCGGGCGATGGCTACTGGTCCGATGTCTGGATGAAGAAACCCTTCTTTACCAGTTCCTGGGGCGCGCGGCCGGTGCCGGACATGATCTTTGCCACCGCCTATTCGAAAGGCGGCGACTGGAACGAAAGCCAGTTCAGCAACGACAGCTTCCAGCAGTTGATGCTGGCGGCCCGATCCGAGCTGGACGAAGCCAAGCGCACGCAGATGTATGGCGACATGCAGGCTATTCTGCGCGACGAGGGCGGCTCGGTTATCCCGTTCTTCCGCAATTTCGTCTACGCCCGCCGCGCCGATGTGCAGCATGGCGAGGACGTGGCTTCGAACTGGTCTCTGGATGGCTACAAGGCCATCGAGCGCTGGTGGAAGTCCTGACCAATGGTCCGGCGGGGCAACAACCCCGCCGAGCTTCCTGACCTCGATTCAGAGTACGCCCATGCACCATCTTCTCAGGCTTTTCGTCAAGCGACTGGCGCTTGGCTTTCTGACCCTGTTCGTCGTGTCGCTCGTCATCTTCATGTCGATCGAACTATTGCCCGGCGACGTGGCCCAACAGGTTCTGGGTCAGTCCGCCACGCCCGAAAACCTGGCTGCATTTCGCCGCGAACTGGGGCTCGATCAGCCGCCGCTGACGCGCTACCTGGACTGGCTGGAAGGCTTCTTGCAAGGCGATCTGGGCAATTCGCTGATTTCGGGCCTGCCGATCCGCGAGCTGATCAGTGAGCGGATGTACAACACCTTCTTCCTTGCCGGATTCGCCGCACTGATCTCGGTGCCGCTAGCGCTTGTGCTGGGGGTCGTGTCGGCCCTGTATCGCGGGACCGCACTGGACAAGTCGATCAACGTTCTTGCCCTAACTGCGATTTCGGTGCCCGAGTTCTTTGTGGGCTACATTCTCGTCTGGCTGCTGGCAGTGGAATTTGCGCTGTTCCCGTCCATCGCCAACCTGTCCGAAGATGCCAGCCTGGGCGACCGGATCTACCGCACTTTCCTGCCCGCGCTGACCCTGACCCTGATCGTGACGGCCCATATGATGCGGATGACGCGGGCGTCGCTGATCAACCTTCTGGCCCTGCCCTATATTGAGATGGCCAAGCTGAAAGGTGCCAGTCAGCGGCGGCTGATCGTGATCCACGCCCTGCCCAACGCCATCGCCCCCATCGTCACGGTGATCGCCATCAATCTCGCTTACCTGATCGTTGGCGTGGTGATCGTCGAGGTGGTTTTCGTTTACCCGGGCATGGGGCAACTGCTGGTCGACAGCGTTGCCAAGCGTGACTTTACCGTGGTGCAGACCGCCTGCTTGATCTTTGCGGCCACCTACATCCTCTTCAACCTGGCGTCCGATCTGATCTCTATCGCGTCGAACCCGCGCCTGCTGCACAGGAAATGACCATGAACGGGTTCCTCTACGAATTGGGCAAGGCGCCGCTGACCGCCAAGTTCGGCTGTGTCGTCGTGCTTGTCTACATCCTGGTGGCCATCTTTGCCCCCGTCCTCGCCCCGTTTGGTGAAAGTGAAGTCGTCGGTTACGAGTACCAGCCCTGGAGTGCCGAGAACTGGCTGGGCACCGACAGTCTGGGCCGCGACATGGCCACGCGCATGATCTATGGCGCGCGCAACACGATCGGGATTGCGCTGCTGACAACTGTGATCGCCTTTCTGGCGGGCAGCATCGCCGGGTTCTTTGCCGCCGTGTTGCAGGGCTGGGTCGATCAGCTTCTGTCGCGGGCGGTGGACGTTGTGATCTCGATCCCGACCCTGATTTTTGCGCTGCTGCTGCTGACCATCTTTGGCGCGTCAGTCACCAGCCTGATCGGTGTGATTGCTCTGATCTATGCCACTTTCGTCTACCGGATCGCACGCGCGGTCGCGATGGGGATCGTTGTGATGGACTATGTCGAGGCCGCCCAGGTGCGCGGTGAGGGCCTGTGGTGGATCATGCGCAAAGAGATCCTGCCCAATGCCGCGCCGCCTTTGGTTGCCGAGTTCGGGCTGCGGTTCTGCTTTGTGTTCCTGACGATCTCGGGCCTGTCTTTTCTGGGTCTTGGCATTCAGCCTCCGGCGGCGGACTGGGGATCGATGGTGCGGGAAAACGCCTCACTGATCACCTTTGGCGATCTGACGCCGCTCATTCCGGCAGCGGCCATCGGATTGCTGACCGTCGCGGTGAATTTCATCGTCGACTGGATGCTGCACAAGGCCAGCGGCCTGAAAACCTGAGGGGAGCTGAGTATGAAAGACACGAACACCCCGCTGCTGACGATGCAGAACCTGCAGATCGAGGGCCTGTCCGAGGATCGCTGGAAACCGATTGTGAAAGGCGTTGATCTGTCTCTGGTCAAGGGCGAAGTGCTAGGCCTGATCGGAGAAAGTGGCGCAGGCAAGTCGACCATTGGCCTGGGCGCGATGGGCTATGTGCGTGACGGATGTCGGTTCTCGGGGGGCAGCGTCCATTTCGACGGGATTGAGTTGACCGGTGCCGATCGCGAAACCCGTCGCAACTTGCGGTCCACCCGGATCGCCTATGTGGCGCAATCCGCGGCGGCCAGCTTCAACCCCGCATTCAAGCTGATCAACCAGCACACCGAATTTCCGGTGCGCCGGGGGCTGATGTCGCGGGAAGACGCCCGCAAGGATGCCATCGAGCTCTACCGGCAGCTCCAGCTGCCCAACCCGGAAGAGATCGGCTTTCGCTATCCGCATCAAGTGTCCGGCGGGCAGTTGCAGCGCGCCATGACCGCCATGGCGATGGCTTGCCGCCCTGATCTGATCATCTTTGACGAACCCACCACGGCGCTCGACGTCACTACTCAGATCGAGGTTCTGTCGGCCATCCGGAATATTGTCGAGGATTTTGGTACATCGGCGATCTATATCACCCACGACCTTTCGGTGGTGGCGCAGATGGCGGACCGGATCATGGTGCTGCGCCATGGTGCAGAGGTCGAGGCCGCGGATACAGCAACCATGCTGAACGCACCGAAACAGGCCTATACCAAATCCCTCTGGGCGGTGCGATCGTTCAAATCGGCCCAAAAAGTACCGGTTGCGGCAGATGCGGTGCCGGCAGTGTCACTGCGTGGTGTGACGGCACAATATCCCGCGATGAAAACTCCGGTGCTGAATAACGTGTCAATCGATTTTCACGCCGGGCGTACGGTGGCGGTTGTTGGGGAAAGTGGATCGGGAAAGTCCACCACGGCCCGCAGCCTGATGGGGCTATTGCCGCCGGTGCAGGGCGAGATACTGCTGAACGGTGCGCCGCTGTCACCGCAGTTCCGCAAGCGCAGCAAAGCCCAGTTGCAGGCCGTCCAGATGATCTATCAGATGGCTGACACCGCACTGAACCCGAAACAGCGCATTCGCGATATCATCGGGCGGCCGATGACCTATTACCGCGGCCTGAAAGGGCGCAAGCTGACCGAGGAAATCCGCGCCTTGCTGGATGATATCGAGCTGGAGCCGGATCAATACATCAACCGTTTGCCCTCGGAACTGTCGGGCGGGCAAAAACAGAGGATCGGGATCGCGCGCGCGTTGGCAGCCGGGCCGAAACTGGTGATCTGCGATGAGGTGACCTCGGCGCTGGATCAACTGGTGGCCGAAGGTATCCTGCGCCTGTTGGACAAGCTGCAGCAGGAACACAACCTGGCCTATATGTTCATCACCCATGATATCTCGACCGTGCGGGCCATTGCCGATGAAGTGGTGGTGATGCAGCACGGCAAAATTGTCGAGCAAGGTCCGAAGGCACAGATTTTCTCGCCTCCGTTCCAGCCCTATACCGATCTTTTGCTGTCTTCGGTTCCGGAAATGGATCCAGGCTGGCTGGATCGGGTGCTGGCCGACCGCGCCGCAAAACGGGCCTGAAGGTTTAGTGTGAAATTCTCTCACGAAAAACTGCAAATAATGGAATTGAGCTAATCACTGGCCCTTCCTAAGATGCGCGAGAAAACACTTCACTGAGGACGCGCTTATGCGGCGAACACGAACAAAACGGGCGGCAAAATCCGCCACGCCACAGATGACTTTGCCGCCCGTTGGCGGCCGTTTCATGCCGCTGGACGACAGCAAGCTGACGCATATCACTGATACTGCCTTCGACATTCTCGAACGTATCGGTGTGTCCGGCGCACCAGACGACATTCGCACGCTGGCGCGGGAAAACGGGGCGACCGAGCGAGATGACGGGCGCATAACCTTCCCGCGCGCCTTGGTCGAAGACATGATCGCCAAAGCCTGCAAACGGGTTGAGCTTCCGGGATATATCCGCGATCGCGGGATCGAGGTTGGCGGCGGCCGGGTGCATATCGGAACCGGTGGGGCCGCTGTCCAGATTCTGGATGCTGCGACGAACGCGTTCCGGGACAGCACCTTGCAGGACCTCTATGGCCTGATGCGGATTGTGGATGCCAGTGACAGCATCCATTATTCCCTACGTCCGGTGGTGGCGCGTGACTTGGAAGACCCGCTGACGCTGGATATCAACACCGCCTTCACAGCAATGAAGGCAACCTCGAAACCCATCGGCACCAGTTTCTTTGAACCGGCCAATGTGACACCGGTGATCGAAATGTTCGATGAGGCCCTGGGCGGGGAAGATGCGTTCCGCAAGCAACCCTTCTGCTTTGCCTCAGTCTGCCATGTTGTACCGCCTTTGACACTGGCCGAAGAAGCCTGCGGCGTGATGCAGGAATGCGTGCGCCTGGGCATGCCGCTGCAAATCTGCTCGGCAGCGCAGGCGGGGGCGACCAGCCCGGCCTCACTGGCAGGCGCTCTGGCGCAGGGTCTGGCGGAATCACTGGCCGGTTTGGTGCTGGTTAACATGATGCAGCCGGGTTTCCCTTGTATCCTCGCCTTCCTGCCCTTTATTTCCGACCTGCGCACCGGGGCGATGACCGGCGGCTCGGGTGAGGCCGCGGTGGCCAACGCGGCCGCTGCACAGTTGCTGTTGAACCTAGGGCTGCCGTCGACCGTGTCTGCGGGCATGACCGACGCTAAAACGGCGGATGCGCAATCGGGGTATGAAAAGGGTTACACCATTGCGCTGGCCGCGCAGGGCGGGGCCGACATGATCAACCTGTCCGTTGGCATGCTTGGCTCGATCATGGCCGCCAGCAAAGAGGCGCTGGTGATCGACAATGACATGTGCGGTGCGATCTTGCGCACCGTGCGCGGGGTCGAGATGTTCGAAGGCTCGATCGACCTCGACATGATTGAAGAGGTCGTCACCGGTGAAGGCCACTACCTGGGCACCGCCCAGACGCTTGACCTGATGACCAAGGAATATGTCTACCCGGCCCTCGGCGACCGCCAAAGCGTCAACGACTGGCTGGAAAGTGGTGCGCAAACGGTCTGGGACCGCGCCATCGCCCGCGTCGCCGAGATCGAGGCGCAGCCAGCGCCGTCCCACCTTCCTGCCGAGGTCGAGGCCGCCCTGCGCGCCCGCCTGCCCATTCATTTGAAAGACTGAGCCCATGAAAAACCAAGCCAAAGTTGTGATCATCGGGGGCGGCGCGGTCGGTGTCTCGACCCTCTATCATCTGGCCAAAGCCGGTGTGACCGACACCCTGCTGATCGAAAAGAACGAATTGACCAGCGGCTCGACCTGGCACGCGGCGGGGAACATCCCGACCTACGCCAACAGTTGGGGTGGGATGCGCGCAGGCAACTATGCCTGGCGTCTGTACAAGGATCTGGCCGACGAGGTCGACTACCCGATCACTTATCGCCACACCGGCGCCTTCTGGCCTGCCCACACGCAGGAACGCATGGATCTGTTCCGTCACCTTGTCGGGATCTCCAAGGGGTTGGGCTATGACATGGCGATGCTCACACCGTCCGAGATGGACGATATGCACCCCTACTTCAGCTCGGGTGACAGCATCATCGGTGGGATTTTCGACCCGTATGAGGGCGACGTGGACCCCTCGCAACTAACCCAGGCGCTGGCTAAAGGCGCGCGGGATCAGGGCGCTGCGATCGCGCGGTTTACCACGGTCACCGGGATTACACGCCGCGCGTCCGGCGAGTGGGAGGTGCAGACCGACAAGGGCAATGTGATCTGTGACATCGTGATCAACGCCGGTGGCTATTACGGCCGCGTCGTTGGTGAGATGGTCGGTCAGAAACTGCCCGTCGTCACGCTGGAGCACCAGTATCTGGTCACAGAAAGCCTGCCAGAGCTTGAGGCAAATCCCGAGAACTTCCCGCTCATCCGCGACCCGGACATCATGTATTACCTGCGGCGCGAGCGGAACGGACTTCTGCTGGGCTCATACGGCCACGAAGGTCGCCCCGCATGGCTGGACGGGATGCCCGATTGCTTTGCCAATCAGCTCTACCCCGACAGCGTTGACGACATCGCCGAAATTCTAGAAGCCGCGCTGGAACATGTGCCGCTGCTGGGCGAGGCTGGTGTCAGCCGTTTCGTGAACGGCCCAATCCCCTACAGCCCGGATGGCGCGCCACTCTGCGGCCCCGCCTTTGGTCTGCCGAACTTCTACCATGCGTGCTGTTTCCCGGTGGGCATTACCCACTCAGCTGCGGCGGCGAAAACCTTGACCGAATGGATCACCGAAGGTGAGACCGAATGGGATATGTCGTTCTGGGATCCCCGCCGCTTTGGCGAGGAATGGGCCACGTTCGATTACACCGTCAAACGGTCCAGCGAACTTTACGAGCACCAATACGCGATCCCCTACCCACACCGCCTGTGGAAATCGGGCCGTCCGCTGCAGACAACACCGCTCTACGACACGCTCAAGGCCAAGGGTGCGGTCTTCGGACAGGTCGCCGGGTGGGAGCGCGCCTTCTGGTTCCAGACCGGCGACATCAAAGATGATGGCCAACTCAGCTTCCATCACGAGGCGTGGCATGACGCGGTCAAAGCCGAATGCGAAGGCGTGCGCGACAATGTCGGCGTGATGGATCACGGTGGCTTTACCAGGTACGAGGTCGAAGGGCCGCGCGCCACCGAGTTCCTCAATCAGGTGTTCTGCGGCGCGATGCCATCGGTCGGCCGGGTCAAGCTGTCCTACATGCTGACGCCCAAGGGTAAAATCTGGTCCGAGGCCACGATTGCGCGGCTGGATGAGAACAAATACCTGCTCTGCGGCCCCACTCTGGCCGATCAGCGCGACCATGACTGGATGTCCAAATTCCTGCCGGATGAGGGCGTGACCCTGACCCGTGGCTCGGACTTTGACGCTGCCCTGATGGTCATGGGGCCAAAATCCCGCGAGGTGCTGCAACCGCTGACCGAGGATGATCTGTCCAGGGATAGCGCCCCATGGATGTCGGTCCGCGAAATCACCATCGCAGGCGCGCGGGTGACTGCCCTGCGGGTATCCTATGTCGGTGAGCTGGGCTGGGAGCTGCATCTGCGCAGCGCCGACCTGGTCCGCGTTTACAACGCCATCATGGAACAGGGTGCAGATCACGGCATCGTCGAATTCGGCTCTTACGGGCTGAACGCCATGCGGTTGGAAAAGGGCTATCACGGCTGGGGCGCCGATTTCGGTATCGAATACACCGCGTTCGATGCAGGACTGGATCGTTTCGTCAGCAAGAAGAAAGACAGCTTTGTCGGTCGCGACGCGTTTCTGGCGCAGGCCGAACAGCCGAAGGACTATCATTTCACCGCCTTTGTGTTGGGCGGTCACGGCGCGGATGCCCTTTCTTCTGACCCGATCTGCCGCGATGGCAAACCGATGGGTTATGTCAGCTCAGGCGGCACCGGGTTCCGCATCGGCAAGCGGATTGCTCTGGGGTATTTGACCGAGGCCGCGCAACCCGGCGACGTCTATCAGATCGAAGTGCTGGGTGTTCCGGTCAATGCGACCGTGTCCACGGTGCCCTTCTACGATCCCGAAAACGACCGGTTGCGGGGATAACAACCATGGCAAAACCACTTCCGACCGACGTGCAGGTCGCCATCATCGGCGGCGGCATTGTTGGCTGCGCCACCGCATACCACCTCGCCAAGGCGGGGTGGTCGGTTGCTCTGTTCGAACGCAAGAAACTGACATCCGGCACAACCTGGCACGCCGCAGGGTTGGTCAGTGAAACACAAGGCGTGCCGGTTATGTCGGCGCTGGCGAAATACGGCCTCGACCTGATGGAAAGCCTCGAGGATGAAACCGGCCAGAACACCGGCTTCAAACGCAACGGCTCGATGACCGTGGCGCTGACCGAAGCGCGCGTGGCAGAGTTGCGCCGCAAGGTCGACTATACTCACGGCTGCGGCCTCCGCGCTGAAGAAATCAGCCTGACCGAGGCGCAGGACCGTTGGCCGCTGCTGTCGACCGAGGGCGCAAAAGGCGCGTTCTGGTTCCCCGGGGATGGCTATACCAACCCGATCGACACCACGATGGCGCTGGCCAAGGGCGCGCGGACCCATGGTGCTCAAATCTTCGAAGACACCAAAGTCACCCGTGTCGTGATCGAAGGGGGCCGCGCCATCGGTTTGGAAATCGAGCAGGGCTTGGTCCGCGCCGAGCATGTGGTCAACGCAACCGGCATGTGGGCGCGCGAGTTCGGCCTGACGCACGGCGTGCAGATCCCGCTGCACTACACCAATCACTATTACGTGGTAACCGATCCGATTGAGGGCGTGACCGGAGATCTGCCCGTCCTGCGTGTGATGGATGAATACGCCTATTACAAGGAGGACGCAGGCAAGCTGCTGATCGGCTGCTCGGAACCCAACGCGACCCCGTGGCTGCCCAAGGAGGGCCTGCCCGAGACGTTCGAATTCGACGAATTGCCTTGCGATGAAGAGCACCTCTATCCCATCCTCGAAGCGGCGATGGAGCGGGTTCCAGCGTTGGCGACAAGCGGCATCCGCAAGTTCTTCAACGGACCGGAGTGCTTTACCCCCGACGCCAAACACTATCTGGGCCCTGTCCCGGATGTGGCGGGCTATTGGGTCGCCGCCGGATTCAACTCGACCGGTATCCAGAACGGCCCCGGTGCAGGCAAGGCGCTGGCCGAGTGGATCATGGTCGGCCAGATGACCATGGACCTGACCGATGTGGACAGCCGCCGCATCGTCCCGGGCCTGAACGCGCGCAGCTATACGGCAACCAAGGCCGCCGAAACCCTTGGGCACGCCTATGCGATGCACTGGCCCTATCTGCGCAAAACCGAAGCGCGCGGCCTGCGCCGGACACCCTACTACACCCATCTGCGCGATGCGGGCGCGCAATTCGGCAGTGCCAATGGCTGGGAACGCCCCCTCTACTACGGTCGCGAGATAACCGACGGGTTCGGACGCGAGCCGTGGTTTAACGATTGGCAGGCCGAGCATCAGGCGCTGCGCACCGATCTGGGCTGCATCGACCTGACATTTGGACGGTTCATCGTGGACGGACAGCACGCCCAAGCGCAGATGCAGCGGCTTTGCGGGGCCAATATGGCGGTTGCGCCGGGGGCTCTGGTCTATACCCATATGTTCAACCCGCAGGGCGGGATTGAGGCCGATGTGACCGTCGCGCGCCTGAGTGCGACCCGTTACATGGTCATGGCCTCTGCCGGGGCCGAGCCGCAGACCGAATACTGGCTGAAAACGCAACTGGCGGGCACCGGGGTGTCGGTGGTCAATACGACCTCGTCCGAGGCCACATTGGCCCTGATGGGACCCCGCGCACGGGATTTCCTGACCGGGCTGACCGATGCCGATCTGTCGAACCAAGCCTTCCCGTTCGGCTGTTGGCAGGTGCTGCATGTGGGTCACGCCCCGGTGCGGGCACAGCGGATCACCTATGTCGGAGAGTTGGGGTGGGAACTGCACGTGCCCGCCGAATTTGCCCAACAGGTGTTCGAGACCATCATGGCCGCCCCGGATGCGCCACGCCTGTGCGGTGGCATGGCGGTGGATTCCTGTCGGATCGAAAAAGGGTTCCGCCATTGGGGCCACGATATCGGGCCCTTTGACAGTCCGGTTGACAGCGGCCTGACCTTCGCATGCGATTTCGCCACCGACTTCACCGGCAAAGAGGCCGTTCAAGCTCGGAAATCCACGGGCGCCACAAGTCGCCTGCTGTCCTTCCGGTTGGAAGACTCTGACGCTTTGGTCTTTGGCAAAGAACCTGTCCTGAGTGATGGCAAAATCGTGGGACGGCTGACCTCGGCCAGCTATGGCTGGACCGTGGGTGGTGCCATTGGTTTGGGCTATGTCACCCGGCCTGAAGGTATGGAAATGAAAGACCTCGCCGCGCGCAGCTATCAGGTGATGGTGGCCGGGCAGCCTGTTCCGGCACGGGCCAGCCTGCGCCCGCTTTACGATCCGGACAACGCCCGGATGCGTGGCTGAACCCGCCATACCGGACCTTCGGAACGGCCTCGACGCTAGGGGCCGTTCTGTTCCACATGCGGCGACAGGCCGAATTGCTTGCGGTAGAGTTTCGAGAAATGGCTGGCCGAGGAAAACCCGCAGGCGATAGCGACATCGATGACGCGCATGTCGGTCTGTTGCAGCAGCGTCCGCGCCCTCTCCAGCCGCAGCTCCGTCATGTAATTCTTGGGCGAGCTGCCCATGTAGCGCGCAAAAAGCCGTTCAAGTTGCCGCGTTGATAGGCCTGCTTGGTCGGCGATCAGAGAGGTGGGCAGAGGGTTGTCTAGGCAGTCCTTGATAATGGCTACGGCTTTCGAGAGCTTCTTGTTCCGATGTTGTAACCGGCAGGCGTCCGTCATGGTCTGGCGGCTGTTGCCAGGCCGCATCGATGCACAGAGCAGGTGATCCGCCACCTGGTTCGAGGCCTCGGCCCCGGCCTTCTGCCGGATCAGCGCGGAAAACAGGTCCAATGTCGCGGCCCCGCCGCCGCAAGAGGCAACACTGGCTTCGGCCTCATAAACGGTACAGACCGAGTCCAGTTTCAAGAAGCTTTCCTCAAAGATTGGCTGCAGGCGCCAATGGGTGCTGATCCTGCCCTCACCCGCCAGACCGGCCCGCGCCAGGAACAACGCGCCACCACCCAGCCCACACAGGCGCGATCCCAGCCGGGCCGCCTGCCGCAGCCAGCCCGTGATCTTCTTTGATGGCGGGTGCTGCTGCGCATCAAGTGGGCCGCACACAACGATGCAATCATCGCGGCGGGCCTCCGGCAAATCCCCTTCCACGGCCACGGTCATGCCAGACGAGGAACGGATGGGATCACCCCCTTCGCTGACGATATGCCAGTGAAAAACGGGTTTTCCCAACGCGGTGTTGGCAGCAGCTAATGAGTCGATGCCGGCCCCCAGATCCAAGGCTGAAAACCCCGGCATCACCACAAAGATAAATCGGTGCAGGTCGACCCGATCACCCCGGTTTACACTGAGGCCCGTATCGAAATGACCCACACCCATCCTCCTGCTTTAGATCAAAGCTTCGGCTGTCAGCCGTCCTGACCCAGCACCTTGATCGCACCCAGCAGGCGGGCAATCTCTTGTTCTGTGTTGTAGTGACAGAACGAGATGCGGATACAATCCAGCAAACCCAGCGGCGTGAGGACATTGCCCGAATAGTGGTCGGCCTTGCGGGTATGGGTGCGAATGCCCTGCTGGTTCAGGATTTCGACCACGTCCTCCGAGGCTTTGCCGTCGACCACGATCGACACCAGCCCCTCGCGCGCTGGGTTATCGGCCCCGGCCAGAATGGTGACGTGGTCCATATCGCGCAAGCCCGGCAGGTTGCCCGTGCCGTTGATGGCGGTGTTGGTTAGATGGGTCTCATAGGCATGGATGGCGCGACCTGCGGCCTCGATCCGCGCGCGGGGCTCGGTTTCGTCCGACACCTCTCCGCCCAGCCAATCGAAATAAGAGACCACGTCCGACACGGTGGCGTAAGAGCCAGTATCGCGGGTGCCGAACTCCCAGCCGGTGGCCGGGGCATCGATCAACATGTCATGGGGCGTGGCGCTCAGCTTGTCGGAAATCCACGCAATGCCATAGCCGTGGCGCGAAAACACCTTGTAGGGCGAGATCGCGTAGCCATCGACATTGTAGGCGTCCAGGTCCAGCTGCCCGTGCGCCGCGTGCTGAATGCCGTCGACGATGATCATGCAGTCTGGCGACACCACCCGGATCGCGGCCGAGATTGCGGCCACATCCATACCCATGCCGGTGACCGGCGAGGCGTGCAGTATCGTCGCCACCGCGACATCCGGGGTCATCAGCGCGGTGTAATCCTCAGCCGTGACCAAACCGGATTCGTTGTCATGGGGGACATTCACATAGTCCAGCCCGGCAATTTCGGCCCAACGGCGCGCGGCACTGCGGGTGGCGGGGTGTTCTATGGAGGAGCCGATAACTTTGGCCCCTTTCGGCGCCACCAGACAGGCGGTGCGGATCATGCGGAACAGAAGCTCGGTGCCGCTTTCGCCCGCAAAGAACTGACCGCTAGTGGCGTTCATGAACACGGCCAGATCACCTTTGGCCTTGTTGATCACGTTCTGTGTCCCCTGCCCCGCCGGGTTAATCCGGCCCGGATTATCCGGGATCGCAGCGTAGAACGCCGAGGTCTCGGCCACCGATTTCAGCGTCAGCGCGCCACCGGCGTTTTCGAAAAAGATGCGCTCACCCTGGAACGGGCAGCTGTCGACATGGGCAAACCGGTCGCGAATGGCGTCGATGAGGGCAGGGTTGTCTTGGATCATGGGTCAGTCCTGTGAGTTGTCAGAGCGCGCGGCTCACGATCGTGCGGCAGAGTTCAGCCACGGCAATATGGCTTTGGCGGGGGAAACCGTCGACATTGTCGTCGACGATCCCGTGGGTTGAGTTGATCAGGCCGTTGGCGACCATGGTGTCCAACAACAAGGCTTCGCGCTCGGGCGTGTGCAGCAGTTTGGCGTTGCACGCGCGCGCGGCCATGGCGGCGGCAATCGCTGTACAGCCCCAGTTGGAACAGGCGGCCGTCACCAGCACGTCACAGCTGGTGACCGCTCCGATCCCGCCGCCACAGCCGCATTGGCAGGTGTCACCATAAGGCACATGCGCTTTCACATGGTCAGCGACCTTGCCCATGCCGATCTCATTTCCGCCGTCACCGACGGCCACCACCGGAATGCCATGCTCCAGCGCCAGATCGAACAAGAAATCCACGCGCGCACGGCCCATGCCATAGTCGATGCCGCGCATCGAGTGATAAACGCCGAATTCGTTGCGCCCGACGCGCTCGGTCGAGAAGAGAAGATCGGGGTTCAGTTCGGCCAAAAGTGTCTCGGCTTGCGCCTGACCACTTGCGTCATCGGTGGCGTAGGGCAGCACGACAATCGTGGCGAGGCTTTTGTCTGCCTTGGCAATCGCCGCCTGTTCCAGCGTCACGGGGAACAGCCCGGCAGCCTGACATGTGTTCTGGATCGCGGGCAGCAGGGTTTCTTCGCACAGCATCACGCAGGTCACGTTGCGCGCCAGAACCAAAGCTCGCGCAATTGCCGCCGCACCCGAAGGCCCGTCGTTTTCGCCCAGCTCCGGCGTGATCCAAGCTCGCGAGACCGAGCCGGTCGTCAACACAACCGTCCCGCCCTCGGGCACTGCCATCAGAGCGTCTGCGGCGGCGCCGATCAGCGAGCGGCCCTCAAGCGCGCGCGCCGCTTCGAACAGGTGCTCGACGCCGCGCTCACCCATGTCGATATTCACCAACTGGTCCAGCCGGTTATCCAGCCGGTTGATCAGAGCCGTTTCGGCCATTCAAGTGTCTCCAAACAGCGTGGCTGCAAACCAAGATTTGTCGTTCAGATGGGCCGCCGTCTGGCGCATTGCCGACATCAGACAGTCAGCTACCGCCATTGCGCCCCCGGCCCGAGCCACCGCACCCGAGGTCGGCTTAAGGCGGATTGAGACCCGCCCGCCGGGCTGACCGTGGGTATTGACCGTGACGATCCCCTTGTCCCGCAGCATCAGCATGCCGATCGCGGCGGTCACTTCAGCGGGCACCAAATCCGACTTGTCGGCACCTGCCATGCCCAGTGCGATCTCCATCGCATCCTGTTCGTCAATCTTGGGACCCAAGGCGGAACGGGTCACGCGCCCTGCCCCCAGCGCAGTTTCCAGTGCGTCCGCCAGATCCTGCCCGTCCTGTGCTTCTTGCAGCAACAGATCGGGGGTGAAGCCCTGCAAACTGCGCATCGCGCCGACAGCCACGGGGGCACGGGCCTCCATCCCCAACTCACTGGCCTTGGCCTGAACCGGGATCAAAGCCGCCGGTTCGCCACAGAGCACCCCGGCGCGCGGGCCGGACAGACCGGCCTTGTCTGCATTGGTAATCACCAGATCGGCCCCAAAAGACAGCGACGCCCCGCCACCATGCAACACCGGTCGGAACCGCGCCCCATACGCGTCATCGAGAATCGTGACACAGCCTGCCTTTTTCCCGGCGGCCACCGCGTCCCGGATCAGGTCGTCGCCCAACATTGACAGTTCCGACGTGACCGGAGTGACAACAAAGAGCGCCGGATTATCCTCGGCCAGCGCTTGGTTCACGGCCTTCAGATCATGCACCTCGCGCACCGGCACTCCGGCCAGCCGCGCCCCACGCAGGACCGATGCGTGACTGCGATCGCCTTCGGCCACCAGGGACAGCACCGGCTTACCGCCCGAATGGGCCAACACGGTCGCCACGATCCCTGCGCTGGTGCGGTTGACCACCGCTGCCGCTTCATGCCCCACGCCACCCAGATGGGCGATGGCAGCCTGACGCAATTCCTCTCCAAACAGACCGGGGCCGATCCATTCCTCGCACAATAGGGTCAGATCCTCCGGCGTAGCCGGATAGAATCGCAGATTTCCGGTGCAGATGGCGATCTTGTCGATCCCTTCCCGGGCCACGAAATCCGCCGCCACACGCCCGGCCTGGGCCAACCTGCGCACCTCGTCCGCCGAGCCCTGCAGCAGCGAACCCCGAGCATATCCCACGCCGGGGTCAATAGCGTTGCCGAACCGGTCCGTGTTCACGCGCCGCCCTCGATATTGATGGTGACGCATTTGCGATAGGTATAGGCCTCCAACGCGCCTTCGATGGAATATTCGCTGCCCATGCCCGATTGCTTGGTGCCACCATAAGACATGCCGGGGATCTGCCCGCCGCCCTGATTGACCTGAATCCAGCCCGCATCAATGGCGCGGGTCAGGCGGGTTATCCGGCTGACGTCATGTGTGAACAGGAACGCGGCCAGCCCGTAATGGGTGTCATTGGCCATGGCGATCACTTCTTCTTCTGTCTCAAAGGGGATGGCGACCATGACCGGCCCGAATACCTCTTCCCGTGCAATGCGCCAGCTGTTGTCGACGCCGGTGATGATGGTCGGGTTGGGGCAAAATCCGGCCGGGTCCTCGGTTGGTGTTTCACCGATCAGGAACGTTGCGCCTTCGGCCTCGGCCTCGGCTACAAAGGCACGGATCTCGCCATAGCGTTCGGCGTTCACCACCGCACCCATATCCACATCCGGGTCCAGCGCGTCGCCGACTTTCAGCGCTGCCGATTTCTCAGCCACTTTGGGCATCAGCGCATCCCAGACGTCCTTGTGCACGAACAACCGCGACCCGGCGGTGCAGCTCTGACCCTGACGGGCAAAACGCATGGCATTGGCAACCTGCTGAGCGGTGCTGTCCAGACGGCCATCGGCAATAGCATCCGGGAACACGATGGTCGGGGATTTACCGCCCAGTTCCAGCGTCAGCTTGGCGATGCGGTCGGCGGTGGCCTTACCGATCAGCTTGCCCACTTCGCTTGATCCGGTGAAAGACACTTTGTCGATGCCGGGATGCGAGGCCAGCGCGGCCCCTGCCTCTTCCCCCAGCCCGGTCACAACGTTGAACACACCTGGCGGGAACAGACCATCGGCCAGTTCGGCCAGTTTCAGGATCGCCAGTGGCGCGTCTTCTGCGGGTTTCAGCACCAGGCAATTGCCGGTCGCCAAGGCCATCGAAATCTTCACTGCCCCCAATTGCAGCGGTGAGTTCCAGGGGATGATCGAGCCTACAACCCCATGCGGCTCACGGGTGGAATAGCTCAGCAGACCGGGGCCAAGCGGCAGGGTCTCGCCCTTCTGCTCAACCGCCACACCACCATAATACTTCAACACCCCGGCGGCGCCCATCGCTTCACCACGCGATTGCGTCTTGATGGCGTTGCCCGACTCGGCGGCCAGAACACGGGCCACCTCTTCGGCATTCTCTTCCAAGCGACGCCCAAGTTCTGTCAGCAGCTTACCACGCTCGCTCGCAGCCAGAGAGCGCCACGCTGGCAACGCGGCACGGGCGGCAGCGACAGCCAAGTCGACCTCGGTCGACGTGCCGCGACCGACCTCGCAGATCGGGGCACGGCGCGAGGGGTTCTCGACCACCAGCCGCCCTTCGGGCCAGTGCCAGGCCCCGTTGATGTAACTTCCGGCCAAACCCGCGTCGGGCAGTCTCGGTTCCAGGTGTGTCGTCATCCCTGTTCTCCTTGGCAGGCTGAGGGCATTTCAGAAATAAGGTGCGCCGCCTGAAAGATAGGGAGACTCGGCGGCGCAGGGGTCGGATGAGAGCTTGGGCCCGACCCCGAAAAGGCGATCAGATCTTGGCGCGAACCACGGCCCAGGCGTCATCCAACGCGCCCTCGAACCGTTCGGTTGCGATGTCGATCTCATCTTCATTGATGATCAGCGGCGGCATAAAGCTCATCCGGTCACCGATCGCCCGCAGGTACAAGCCCCGATCATGGGCAAAGTTCTGCACAAGCTCACCGACTTTCCAAGCCGGATCGAACGGCTCGCGGGTTTTTGCGTCCTTCATCAGCTCAAAGCCGCAGAACAGGCCAACACCGCGCACCTCGGCCACCAGCGGATGATCGGCCATGGCGTGGCATTTCTCGAGGAATCGGGTCGAGACCTTACGGACGTGACCGACCAAGTCGATCTCATCATAGATATCCAACGCCTCAAGCCCCACGGCAGCACCCACCGGGTGACCGGCATAAGTGTAACCGTGGCCGAAGGTGCCAACCTCGTCCGAGTTCTTCATCATGTCGGCATACATCTCGTCCTTGAACATCAGCGCCGAGATCGGGAAGAACGCCGCCGACAGCGCCTTGGCACAGGACACCATGTCCGGCTCCAGACCCCAGGTCTGCGACCCCCACATGTTGCCGGTGCGGCCAAAGCCACAGACGACCTCGTCGGCAAGGAACTTGATGTCATATTTGCGCAGAACCGCCTGCATTTCCTTCCAATACCCCTCGGGCGGCATCAGCGCGCCGCCACCGGAAATGGCGGGTTCGGCGAAGAAGGCAGCCACGGTCTCGGGGCCCTCGGCAAGGATCAGCTCTTCGAACTTGGCCGCCATCCGGGCCGAGAACTCTTCTTCGCTCTCGCCGTCGATGTGGAACCGGTAGTAGTTCGGCAGTTCGGTATGTTTGAATTCGGGCAGAGGCAGGCCGAACTTGGCGTGCATATGCGGCTGGCCCGACAGCGACACGGTCGCCACTGTGTTGCCGTGATAGCCGCGCACCCGACCGATGATCTTGCGGCGGTTCGGCTCTCCCTTGGCAGTGTTGGTGTACCACAACAGCTTGATCGCGGTGTCGTTCGCTTCCGACCCCGAGCATTGGAACATCACCCGATTCATATCACCGGGCGCCATGCCGATCAGTCGCTCGCCCAGCTCCGCCACGCGCGGGTGCGAGCGGTTGTAGAAGGTGGGCGCAAAGGGCAGAACGTCCATCTGGCGTTTGGCCGCATTCGACAGACGTTCGTTGTGATAGCCCAGCGAGACACAGCCCAGACCGGAAAACCCGTCGATGATCTCACGGCCATCGCTGTCATAGATGAACACCCCCTTGCCATGGGTAATCATGGTCGGGCCTTGCTCGGCATGCTGGCGCAAATTCGACTGCGGGTGCACGTGATGTGCCTTGTCTTGTTCGATCGCGCGTTTGGCGTCAACGTTCATAGGGGATGCTCCAAATGAAAATCTGGGGCGATTTCACATTTATATTGACTGAAATTCAATTTCGAAGTTTTTTCGATTTCGTGAATCTTTTTCAGGCTACGAATCCATGAAACCTCTGCTCGATCTGCGTCACCTGCAACTGATACAAGCCATCATTGAAACCGGTCGGATCACCGATGCGGCCAAGAAACTGGGGGTTACCCCTTCGGCCCTGTCCCACCGCCTGCGCGAGGCCGAACGCCGTCTGGACGTGCCGCTGTTCACTCGCATGCACAAAAAGCTGCGGCGAACCCCGGCGGCGGATTACATGGCTGTCGTGGCCGAGCGAATCCTCACCGACCTCAGCCGCGCCGAAGAGGACGTGCGCCGCATGAATGCCAATGTGCAGCATGTAGTGCGCCTTTCGGTCGAGGCCTACAGCAATTACCGTTGGTTACCGTCCTTCATCAAATTCATGAAATCGCGCACCGACGGCATCGACATTCAGATCATGGCCGGTGCGCGCAGCGACCCTGTCAGCGGATTGTTAAACCGTCATCTAGATATAGCAGTGATGTCCGGAAATGTTACGCAAGCGGGGTTGAGCAGCCTACCTCTGTTTGAGGATCCTTTGCTTTACATCATGCCGCCTTCACACAGGCTGGCGGGGCGTGACTATGTTGAAGGCACCGATATCGTCGGTGAGCCTTTCATAACCTATACAAAAGTTCCCGAACCTGACCGAGAGTTTGCACTGTTGTTCCGCCCAACTGACAGCTATCCCAAATGGGCCGCTACGGTGGAATTGCCCGAAGCCATTGTCGAACTTGTCGCCTCAGATCTGGGCACCAGCGTCCTGTCCAGTTGGGCGTTGCAATCCGCGCTCAAGGAAGGACGTATCGTCGGCACCGGGGTGACCAAAGAAGGAATCTCGGTTCCATGGCACGCTGTGATGCGCACGGAAGACGTTGAGGAAGACGACCCTATCCACGAGGTTGCCCAGTTATTGGCGGAGTGGTGCGACCTGCCGGAGAGCGGGTTTCATATCGTGTGAATCGGATTCCTCTGATGTCACCGAGCCCTTAATTCTCGGGTATCCGCAGGCTGGCGCCACCTACGGCAAGGGTGCGGTCAGCACAACGGAGCAACTCCGCGAGTTCCGCATTTACGCCAATTTGTGCGATCGCGTGTCTCGCGGCCGCCAGAAATTCTGGTTTAGCTGTGCCGTCGGATTTTCTCGCTGGGAAACGGTGCTTCTGTGTTTCGCCGTCATCTTCGCCGGTTTGGGTAAACTGCCTGAAAGATGGACCAAATGATCCAGAACGTTACGTAGCCCAGGGAATGCCATGCGCAGCCCTCCCCCAGCGGGCGGGCAGATTACGCTCTCCAAAATTTCGCGACACAACCAGGCCCATGCCGATCAAAGGCCAAAGACAAACTTGCACTCGAGAAAAGCATGTGACCGCTAACAGTTTATATGATAGGTGGCCGCTTCCACCACTGAGCAAGGCGAGTTGACATGGAACGCGTAGAAATTTCACCCGGCCTATCACTGTCCCGTCTGGTATACGGAATGTGGCGCGTTGCAGACGACAGCGATCGATCGCCAGCACATGTGCAAGCCAAGATTGAGGCTTGCCTTGCTCAGGGGATCACCACGTTAGATCAAGCGGATATTTATGGGGATTACGAAGCCGAGGCTGTTCTTGGTGACGCATTGCGAGGCAATCCATCTTTGCGCGACACAGTCGAGATTGTTACGAAATGCGGCATACTGCTCAAAAGTGGCAAATACCCCGACCGGCGCGTGAAACACTATGACACGTCCTCCGCACACATCATCTCATCGGTCGAGCAATCTCTGAAAAAAATGTGCACCGATCATGTTGACCTACTGCTGGTCCACCGCCCCGACCCCTTTATGGACGCAGCAGAGACAGGAGCTGCTCTGGACGGGCTTGTGAACGCAGGAAAAGTCCGTGCGATCGGAGTTTCAAATTTCACTTACGCAGACTGGAGCTTGCTGCAATCCGCGATGCAAACCAAACTTGCAGTCAACCAAATTGAGATCAGCCCACTTCATCCCACACCGTTTCTGGACGGCACCCTTTCCTGGATGCAGCAAAATGGGGTCAAACCAATGGCGTGGTCGCCGCTGGGAGGCGGTCGCCTGTTCAAAGACGACGGCGTCGAATTGCACGCAGTTCTTGAGCGCATCGGCACCAAACACAACGTCGACATCAGCGCCGTGGCCATAGCGTGGCTGCTTGCCCATCCAGCAGGAATTCTGCCTGTTCTGGGCACAAACAATCTTAATCGGATCGGCTCTCTCTCAGATGCAACCAAGGTGGAATTAGACCGGGAAACCTGGTTCGAAATACTGTCAGTTGGCATGGGCAAAGAAGTACCCTGAACTTTTGATCTGAACTCTTGGCGGCGACTTCAGGGAGCGCCGCTTCAGCCGTTTGCCCAATTGGCAGGCTAGTCGACCCGCCATCGCAAGCTACGCAACATTAAGACGAAATTGCGACAGAGACCCGTCAAAGCAATTTGGCGCGTTCAAGGAATGTGTGATGCGACTGTTTTTTGTAACCTAGATTATCCTCTGCCCTTTTTACGAGCATTATTAGCCATTTTTGACCATTACATTTGCAATCCTGCTTAGCTGGCTTTAAACGCGATAAGTACTGCTTATCATGTTTGATTGAAATTTGCCGCAAGGCGGTGCAAAATGCGCCCCATGACAGCCCCTGCGCCCTATCTCCCCGCCGCCTCCCCGACCTTGTCGCAAGCCGACCAGGAGGCCTTGACCGATCTCTATGTGCGCGGGACGCCGGCCAATACGCTGCGCGCCTATGAGCGCGATCTACACTATGTCACAGCGTGGAAAGCCACCCGCTTTGGAAAGGCGCTGCGCTGGCCCGAAACGGAGGCCACGGCGCTGGCCTTTATCCTCGATCACGCACGCGATCTCAACGATGCCGCCCCCGAGGATATCGCCCGGCAGGTGGCAGAGGGGCTGATCGCGCAAGGGCTGCGCAAGTCCCTCGCCTGCCCTGCCCCCTCGACGCTGGACCGGCGCATCGCCTCCTGGCTCGCCTTCCACCGGATGAAGAACCTCCCTTCCCCGTTTGACGCGCCGCAAGTGAAACAGGCGCGTGCCAAGGCAAGACGCGCTGCCGCCCGCCCCCCGGCCCCGAAATCGCAGCACCCAATCACCCGGGACGTGCTGGAACAGCTGCTGGCCACCTGCCGAGGAACGCGCCGCGATTGCCGCGACCGGGCTTTGCTGATGCTGGGCTGGGCCTCGGGTGGTCGGCGGCGGTCGGAGATTACCGGGCTGATGCGGGAGGACGTGTCGCTGAAGGAATTCGACAAGTCAGGCATGGTCTGGATGTCGCTGCTGGAGACCAAAACCACCATTAAGGGCGACACGCCCCGGCTGGTGCTGAAAGGCCGGGCGGCTCAGGCACTGGTACACTGGATCGAGGTTGGCGGCATTGAGGATGGGCACCTGTTCCGTCCCGTCTCCAAGGCCGACCGGGTGCTGAAACGTCGCCTCTCCCCCGACGCCATCGCGCAGATCGTCAAACGCCGGTTGAAACTGGCCGGGTTGCCGGAAAATTTTGCCTCACCGCACGGGCTACGGTCCGGCTTTCTGACCCAGGCCGCCCTCGACGGCGCCCCGATTCAGGCCGCCATGCGCCTGTCGCTGCATCGCTCCATGGCACAGGCGCAGAGATATTATGAGGACGTGGATATCGCAGAAAACCCGGCGTCGGACCTGCTGGGATAGATTGTTCTAAAACGAATGGAAGCAATCCAACCCGACCAGCAGGGGCAAAGAGTAGCTAAATTTATCCGGACCCTACCCAGACATTGGGGCGCAGCCTCGTGCTCGCCACCCAGTTGAGGTCTGATCCGGTAGAGGGCAGGATAGTACGTTAAGCAAACTACTCGGCCAACTTCACCACTATTTTCCTCTAGCGTCAGTGGCCGTCTATCCATGCTTCGACCGAATTGAATCGACTGCGCCGAAGGTCTCGGTCTTTGATCGAGACATAAAATGCACCGATGTCCCCCCACCTCCATCCCAAGGCGCGATCTGACGCGAACTGGAACAGCAGGATATGGAAAAAACACTTGCAAGAATCGCAGCTTACACTGCATTAATTACGGAAAGCAGTGAATAAAACGGCCTAAAGCGTAACAACAAGGTGCCGAATGAGGGCAGTGATGGAGCAAGCAACCGCAGGGGTCCCCGTATCGGAGGCCCAGAAATCGAGCCACAACAAGGAACGGATCGACCTGCTGGTCGGAGATCACGCCCGGCGCCTGTCAGAGCGATTGCAGGCGCATCGCGCGCAGTTATTCCCTCCGGATGCCAGGCGGTCCTTGCGTAAGTTCACATCCGGAGAAGCGGCAGAGTTGCTGGGCGTCAAGGACGCCTATCTGCGCAAGCTTCATCTGGATGGCAGAGGACCTTCGCCCGAAACCCGGGCTGGTGGGCGGCGCTATTACTCGCCCGAGGATATTCAGGCTCTGCGCGAATTACTTGAGGCCGGCGCCAAAACACCCGGCACCTATCTGCCCGGACGGCGGGAGGGTGATCATCTGCAGGTGATCACCGTGATCAACTTCAAGGGCGGGTCGGGCAAGACCACCACAGCTGCACATCTGGCGCAGAAAATGGCGCTGGACGGCTATAAAGTGCTGGCCATCGACCTGGATCCGCAGGCCAGCCTGTCGGCCCTGCACGGATTCCAGCCCGAGTTTGATCTGCTGGATGGCGGTACGCTTTATGATGCGATCCGCTATGACGATCCGGTGCCGTTGCGCGACGTGATCCAGCAGACTTACTTTACCAATCTCGACATCGTTCCGGGCAATCTGGACCTGATGGAGTTTGAGCACGACACACCCCGCGCGCTGACACAACGGGACGGTAATCTTTTCTTCACAAGGATCGGCGATGCGCTGTCTTCTGTGGAGAATGATTATGACGTTGTCGTCGTGGATTGCCCGCCGCAACTGGGGTTTCTCACCATGTCTGCCCTGTCGGCGGCCACGGCCGTTCTGGTTACGGTGCATCCGCAGATGTTGGACGTGATGTCGATGTGCCAGTTTCTGCTGATGACCTCGAACCTGCTGGGCGTGGTCAGCGAGGCCGGGGGAAATATGTCATACGACTGGCTGCGCTATGTCGTGACGCGGTACGAACCCGGCGATGGGCCGCAGAACCAGATGGTCAGTTTCATGCGGTCGATGTTCGGCGATCACGTGCTGAACCATCCCGTGCTGAAATCTACCGCGATCTCTGATGCCGGGATCACCAAGCAGACCCTTTATGAGGTCGAAAAGGGGCAATTCACCCGATCTACCTATGAGCGCGCGATCGAAAGCCTGAACGCAGTGAATGGCGAGATCACATCCCTGGTCCAATCTGCATGGGGACGTAGCAATGGCGCGTAAGAATCTGCTTAAGGGGCTGATGGAGGCCCCCCCCGCCCCGGTTTCTGATGATTCCCCCTCGCGGGTTGATGTCGCCAAACCGCGATATGCTTCGGGTGCGATCGGGGCAGTCAGCCAGTCAATTTCGGATCTGAAGTCACGCGCGGTTCAAGAAATTGATCCGCGAATGGTTGATGATGGTGGCCTTCGCGACCGCTTGGAGGAAACCGCTGGCCTGTCCGAGCTGGTCGAGTCGATCCGGGAATACGGTCAGCAGGTGCCGGTGCTGTTGCGCCCCAATCCCAATGATGGTGAACGGTTTCAGGTTGTTTATGGCCGCCGCCGGGTGGCGGCGCTGCGCGAGTTGGGTCAGCCGGTCAAGGCGTTGATCCGCGTACTGGACGACCGTGCCGTCATTCTGGCACAGGGCCAGGAAAACAGTGCCCGGCGCGATCTGAGTTTTATCGAAAAGGTCAACTTTGCTCGCCAGATGCAGGAAATCGGGTATGAGCGCAAAGTGGTCTGCGACGCGCTGCACGTTGATAAGACCCTGATTTCCAGAATGCTGTCAGTATCCGACCGCATTCCAGAGCGGGTAATTCAGGCCATCGGTGCCGCCCCGTCAGTAGGCCGGGACCGATGGCTGAAGCTGGCTGATTTGCTGTCGCAGGATAGGATGCAAAGCGCCATTGAGGCTGCACTGGGCGAAACATCCGATGACCGGTTCGAGGCCGTTCTGGCCGCTCTCACCCCCCGTAATCCCCCTACTCCAAGAATGGAGACGCCGTTGGAAAGCGCGGATGGTGTGGTGCTGGGGCAGATGCGGCGCAGCGGCAGCAAGACGGTTCTGACCCTGAACTCCAAAACGACCAAGGGGTTCGAGGATTGGCTGGCTGAGAATATTTCAGAGCTTCATCACCGCTGGAAGACCAGTCGGAATGAATAGCCCCGCGCAAGCGGGATAATAGTGGATCAGCGACAAGGAGGCACGAAACAGGCAGGACGCAAAGAAAAGACCCCTCAGAACCGAAGTTCCAAGAGGCCTGAATTGGTGATTTAGCACCTCCGATTTTAGGGCTTTGAGTTGACAGCTGTCAACTGGCGTCGAGTCCGGCGGGTGAAAAAGTTTTGTCTCGTGACAACATATGGAACACATTACAACGACGCCCTTTGGGCGGCGGCCGGTGACGGCTGGTCTGATCGAACAGATAGCGATCATGCAGACTGCGCCCGAGGTGGCTCATATCGATAAATGGGAACTGCTGCGCGACTTATGCACGGCCCGGCGCGCCTTTGGGGTAACGGACCGGGATCTCTCGGTGTTGAACGCGCTGGTTTCATTTCACCCGAATACAGCTTTGTCAGATAATGACAGCCTGATTGTTTTTCCGTCGAATGTAGCGCTGTCTGAGCGCGCGCACGGTATGGCGGAAAGTACTTTGCGCCGGCATCTGGGCGCTCTGGTCCAAGCAGGCCTGATTGCCCGCCACGACAGCCCCAATGGGAAGCGCTATGCCCGACGTGGTGCGGATGGAGAAATCGTCCGTGCCTTCGGCTTTGACTTGCGCCCCCTGCTGCATAGCGCCGTTCAGATCGCCGAATCCGCCCGACAAGCCCGTGCGGATCAGGCGCGTTTGGCCACCGCACGCGAAAAGCTGTCGCTGCTCAAACGCGATGCGCTGAAACTGGCCCTTTATGGTCAGGAAAATGCCCTGCCCGGTAACTGGGAGGCATTGCTCGCTTCTCTGCTGGAGGTCCACAAGCAGATGCGCCGGAAACTGGACCTGGAAGAACTGGCGGATCTCGAGGCTCGTGCCACAAGTATTTTGCGGGACATCCAGGGGCTGCTGGCGACAAAGACAGAAGAAATGAGCGGCAATGACAGTGAAATTGAGCGGCTCTATCAGAATTCAAAACCAGATACCTTAGAATCTGAACTCTGCCCAGAAAGGGACAAAGGCGGCGGGGGTGCGGACCCCGAACCGGTCAACGTTTTGCCCCGGGTCCCCTTGCCGCTTATCCTGAAAGCCTGTCCTGATATCCTGCCCTATTGCGAACGAAATCCGCGTGAATGGCGTGATCTTATAGTAGCCGCCAGCTATGTTCGGGGCATGATGGGGATCAGCCCGTCAGCCTGGCAAGAGGCTCAGGAGCTTATGGGGGCCGAAGTTGCTGCTGTGACCGTGGCTTGCATTCTTCAGAGATTTAGCGACATCAACAGCCCCGGTGGGTATCTGCGGACTTTGGCAGGCAAAGCGGCAGTCGGAGAGTTCTCTCCCGGGCCGATGGTGATGGCGTTGCTGAACGGAGCAAACCGTGCTGCTGCCTGAAGAAAGGCGCGCCAGACAATCAGTTTTCCTTGAGCCTTTCAGAGGCAACCGGTCAAAGTTGACAGCTGTCAACTGGGCGGCTGATCCCGTTTGGAACGCTTATGACTGATTACTGACTGTTTCCTCGGCGGCCAGTTCGTCACGACGCCATGCACCAAGAAGCAGGCGTTTGAAGCCAGCATAGGTTGCGTCGAAGGTCGAACGCCCCCGCGCGTAGGCCTCTCTGTTGAAATCCCGGTAATCGGTTTCGTAGATACACGCTGCCTGCTCGTCTGCCTGCCCAATAAGGGGCGTGAAATCCTGCCGATGGGGGGAAAGCACTGTTCCGAGACTGGTTTGCATGAGGGCGGCAATTTCTGCTTGTTGGCCACTGTCAAAACGAGTGACCACTGCGCGCACAGCATCCCATTCAAAACTCAGCCCTGCATGTCCCAGCGCCTGAGCGGCGGCATTCTCGGCTTCTTCAATCGAAGCAAAGGTCGTATGCAGCATGTCAAAAAAACGGCCAGTGGCTTCAAGCTCAAGAAACGACGCGCCTGTGGGCACTAGCAAAATATCGGCAGCAGTCAGCGCATTGATCGTCAGATTCCCCAGAGAGGGAGGTGTATCCAGCACCACAAGGTCGTATTCCTGCAGCACCCCATCTACTTCCAGTCTGTCCGAGAGCGCATCCCACAGCCTCCAGGCCCGCGTTTGCGTGCGCCAAATTGGCAGCTGAAACTCGGACCAATACAAATCCAGTTGAGAGCCTATCAGATCGATGTTCGGCCAGTGGGTGTGCTGGACGATGTCTTGTGTAGTCATCTCAATGGCCTGGGCTACGGTGTCGTCAAGGGGCAGGGGGGCCTCGCCACGATCCAGGCGTGATTGGTTGTCCCGTCGCAAGTGGTCGCCGTAGTGGCGGGCAATCAGGGGAAAGACGGTTTTCCATTTATCCTCAATCTGCCCTCCGAAGATCGAGGTCATCGATCCCTGACTATCGAGATCAACAACCAACACCTTGTAACCATCCAAAGCCGCAGACATCGCCAGATGTGCCGCAGTCGTGGTCTTGCCCACCCCACCCTTGAAATTGGCTACGGTGACCATCTTGGCGGGCAGGCCGGGCGGGCGGTAGGGCAGGTAATCGCGAAGTCTACTGCCTTCGGCTGCGAAATGAGTCCGCAGGCGCAGCACCTCGTCGAGGGTGAACCATTTTGCGCCGCCATCGGTTTCTGTCAGCCCCTGTGGCAACTGAGGATTCTGGCGCAGTACTCGGCGGAAATGGGCAGGAGCAACGGGGATGAGATACTTGGTGATTTCCCAAGTCGAGAAACGGCGCAGGGTCTTCTGCTCGGTTGCAACGTGTCTGCGGCCTGCAATGATATTCCATCCGTTGCGACATGTTGCTGCGATCTTTGCGAGACCTTCTGTATCGATAGGCGCATCCATGTTTGCCAGCGCGTCATCAGGTGAAATGCCTAGATAGGGAACTTGACCATCAATACCCATCGATACCTCCATGTATCACGTTTTTCATAGAGTATCACAAAACACGTAACATGGAATGTATTTCGAACTTTTCCTTCCTTTTTATAAGAAAACAAGGGGATTTTCTGGCAAATAGTCGTGTTGTTTGCCTTTGGCGCCTGCTTAAGGTGTTAAAATTTGGTTATTATTAGTTACACTGGTAAGTGACATTGATAAGCCTTTGAAAAAATTATCTTTTTTTGACATTTTGTGATCAAGATGACTCTGATCCCCCGATAAAATGACTCTGATCCCCCGAAGGACCGACTCCGATCCCCCGATCTGCGAGGGCAAAAGACTATACCTGAACGCAGCCTGTGGATAACTTGGGTGTCAATGAAACGACGAATCCATTTCCCGGGGAAACAGAGCAGTGCTTCCCTGACTAAAAATGAAAAAAATACATAGTTCCGCAAATGGGGCACGGAGAGGCAGATGACTACAGGCACACCTGCGGCAGGTCCAGACGATTTCTTTGTATGCGATTTTTTTGCGGCCAGTCCGAAACACGATCTGGCATCGCTGGAGCATCCGCTCTTTTCATTGGCGACGCGCCCCGACCGACGCATTCTGAATTACACCCACAATGATGTGGCGGTGACCGTGACGCCCTCGGTCAAGGGGCGTGCCACGATCTTTGATGCCGACATCCTGATCTTCTGCATCAGCCAGTTGATGGCGGCGCTGAACGCGGGCCGTGTGGTGTCGCGGCAGCTTACGCTGACGGCGCATGATTTGCTGTTGGCGACAGGCCGCGAAACCAGCGGAGATGCCTACCGCCGTCTGAAGGAGGCTTTCGAGCGGCTTGCCGGGACACGCATCACCACCAATATCGTCACCGGAGAGCGCGAGATCACGACCGGCTTTGGCCTGATCGAACGCTGGGAGATTGTGCGCAAAACCCGGGCAGGGCGGATGGTTTCGGTCAGCGTAACCCTTTCGGAATGGATTTACCGCGCGGTGATGGCCCGTTCGGTTCTGACCCTTAACAGAGGCTATTTCGAGCTGCGCAAACCGTTGGAGCGACGGCTCTATGCGTTGGCGCGCAAACACTGCGGGCAACAAGCGAGCTGGCGTGTGTCGGTGGAGGTGCTGTTGAAGAAATCAGGTTCCGCCTCGCCCCGCCGCGTTTTTCGAGCCATGCTGCGCGACATCATGGCCCGTGATAGCCTGCCTGAGTACCAGTTTAGGGAGGAGCCAGGAGACATTATCGCCGTCACGCGTCGCGACATAGTGGTGGACGAAGTTGCGGGGCTCGCGCTTGCGCCGGAGACGCTCGACGAAGCCCGAAGGCTAGCGCCAGGCGCTGATGTCTATGCGTTGGAGGCGGAATGGCGGCGTTTTGCTGCACGTCGTCCACCAAAAAAAGCTGATGCAGCCTTCTTAGGTTGGTTGCGTAAAAAGGCTATGTAGTCGCAGCTGGGCTACTTTTGGCGCTCTCTTCACTTGTGATCAGTCTACCTGTTGCTTGTGAGAACTGATGGCCCTGAAGGCTGCTCATCCCGGACTGCAGTGTTCTGACAAAGGGTTTGCTGGCGCATCTAAATGTTTAGCTGCGGACAGCAGGCCTTGGATGACATTTATACAAGGTCTGAGTGATGGGCTGATCCGACATCCGTCCTAGGATCGCATGAAAATACTTGCTGCTACACACGTCGGTTCCGTAGGGCAATTTAAGTGCGCACAGGTAATCTGGCAGAAAATGTCGGGGCACGTTTGTTGACGTAACTGGCTTTCAACGCACTATACTTTCCGTGATTTTTTTCCCCGCCAAACTTCGGTGCGCGAGGCCCGTGCCGCTCGCCAGGTTTCCGCTATGTACACCTCTGTCCAATAGCCTAAAGCGATCAAGTGACGCCACCAAGGCCACGACGAAGAATAAGAGCATTGCTCCTCTGGAATGAGAAATCGCTCCGTGTGCAGAGGCGAGCCATGGAATAATGCCGACAACGACTAGAAATAATGCTTGTGCAAATGCTCGTGAGAGTGTGCCTCTCTTCGATTTGGTCATGGTAGCTGTGAAGAACAAGATCTGACAAATTAACACTGTATAAAGTAAAGCTGCAATCATCCCGTATGAGTAATAGGCTATTGAAAATACAGAATGTGTGGCTTTTCCCCTTTGCTGCGAAGCAATTGGGCTGTTTGCATATCTTATCGTAACGCCTTCGCCTAGGAATAAAAATCTTGGATGCTCGATGACGTGTTCGAAGGGCTCAGTGTATGAGTACAACCTTTCATGTTCTCCAACGCCAGCAAGCTCAGAATTAAATGTGGCAGTGGTACGGTTAACAAGCCTGTCGAAAAAGAAGAGGCTAGATCCGACTCCGATTGAAAAAATAACGATGGCAAAAATGGCAGCAGGGAAAAGAATTCCACGTCTTACATGGTTTAAGCCCCACAGAAGACCGACGAGTATAATCAAAATTGAGCCAGCAATTGCACCGCGGGAATAACTCATCAGCACAGCAAACGGGGCCATCAGACAGCTGAGCATTGCAATACCGCGCATCACCCCAATTTTTCCGGGCCACCGCAAAAGCAATGCGGTTAGGGGCCAGCAAACATTTACAAACGCCGCACTAAGAATAGACACTCCAACGAGAGACTGCCCGCGAACGCCTACGTCTCTTGCACTTCCAAACTTGTCAACAACTCCTCTCCAATTGGGATCAAGGAAACTATTGGACATCACCCCGTTAATAACAAAGCTACGGGTTTGCGGAAGGGAGGTCATGACCATGAGCAATGATGTGAAGAGAACGGCCAAAGCAAGAGCCTGAAGAACCAAGAGAAGATCCCAAGGCGTTCGTATGAATCGAACCGTTAAGGGAAATACAAGAAACGCAATTACGGTCCTAAAGGATTGGTAAACTGCCTCAAAAAAATTTCCGAAGGTGATCATTCCCATCAATTCGCTAACAAGCGCGATTGGCAGTATGATGCTCAACAAAGTAGCGTAGCGTACAGTTTTTCTACATGACGGCGGAGCCCGGCGAGGCGCAATAACCACCAAGAACATAACGAAAACATCTACCAGATAAATGGGAATAGGGCCCAATCGAAAATTGGCTTTGGGTATCGTGAATAAAATCAGAACAAAAAGAACAAAGAAATAAACTCCTCTCGTGCGTTCAGATAATGATGAAGACATCGATCAAAAACCGAAAAATATCCTAGATAGATTGCCCAAAGGCACCGAAACGAGCGAAGTCGTCCGATCACTCAGCTACTCCTCAATGTTCGGACAGTTTCCAGCTTAGGGTCATCCCCGGTCGAAAACAACGGAAGACTCCCGTCAAACGCGACAAGCGTCGATGCAAACGCCGCAACAGAATTAAGATCATGTGCGCAAACGGACGCTGAGTGTGAACACCCCCTATCGCGGCGGCAATGGCTCTTTGAGCTTGCTCATCTACAGCATGGGGATCAAGGTCCAGGGTGAAGGCGAGCGGAACGCGCGCAAACATGGCGGCCCCAAATCAACCTCAATTTGGTGTTCACAAACAAAAAGACCGATCTTACAGTGCGAAAAATTGGCCTCCGAAAACGGTCCGCGAACTATATCTCCATGCATCCGGCCAACTTTTGATATGGTATGTAGTATGGTGCCGACAGTTAAACTCACACGGAGTGACATATCGATTATGATTCTGAAAAAAATGAAGAGTTTTAGAAGGTTAATAAAATCAAAAGAAATTAGAAGAAGGATAAAATATTACTATTTCTCTCCTGACCTATCAAGGTTTTTAGATCGAAACGAGACCTTATTGTATCAACACCTTGCAGAGAAAAACCAGGCAAGGAAGGGTTACAATAAAGTGTTTTGTATTGGTGCGAACAAGACAGGAACCACCACCCTCGAAGCTGTGTTTCGCGAACTCGGGTTCAAAATGCCGGACCAACGGGTACAAGAGAATTTGCTGACCCACGTTTTGGTTAGTGGTCGGTATGAGGTACTTCGAAAGTTCGTTGCGAGATACGATGCCTTTCAAGACGTTCCGTTCTCACATGAGGAGCTTTACATCGCTCTAGATGCTTTATTCCCTAACAGCAAATTTGTTTTGACGCTGCGAGATCCTTCCGACTGGTACTTGAGCTTGGTCAGGTTTCACAAGCAGTATTTTGGTTTTGAGAATATAGAAGAAGCTGGACCAGATTTTTGGGAAGGGAAGAGAGGAAATTACTGGTTAGAGTCAAACAAAAGACTGGTAACTTGCGTGACTAACGGTCGTGAGACTGTGGATTGGAATCTGCTGTACGATCGCGATCACTGCATTTCGAGATATACAGAACGCAACGATCGGATAATCAGATATTTTCGACAAAGACCGAACGATCTTTTGGCGATTGATATTACAAAGACGACGGATACAACAGAGATTTGCGCGTTTCTGGAGTTTGATGCCGACAAAGTCCAGAAAACCCCTCATTTGAACGCTAGCTGAAGTTTGGAAGGCCAAGAGTTGATTCTTGGCGGGAAATCGCTTCGAACACCAGAGCGACTGTGAAGCATTATTCAAGTGCGCGCCCTGTCTTTGAGGTGAACTAGCTCAAAAGCCAGTATTTTCTGTACATCAACGCTGGTTGCCAAGGTATGCTACGGCTTTATCAACATCACAACGCCAGTTCAGCGCCTCACATTAGCAAACACGTCCCCTAGTTCCACGGCGCAGTCATCCCATGAAAACAGGCCAGCGCGTGCCAGTCCCTGTGCGATTTTTACTTCTCGAAGAGACGTATCCGTGCAAATGGATTGGATGGCTTCAGCAATCTCGATGTCATTGGCGGGATCGACCAGCAAACCCGCCTCTCCGGCTACTTCCGGCAGTGAGGACATGTTCGATGTGATCACTGGTACACCCGAAGCCATTGCCTCCAATACCGTCAAACCGAAGCCTTCATAGAGCGACGGATGAATATAGAGCGATGCGCGCCTGTAAAGTGCGCGCAGTTGGTCGTCTCTTACATAGCCCAGCAGGTGAACGCGGTTCCGCAGGGTGCCGTCATCCAACTCCTTCAGTACGACTTCAGTTTCCCATCCATCAGCGCCAACCAGAACGAGGTGATGGTCAATCTTGTCTCTTACCTTTTTTAGGGCGCGTATGACGCCCTGCATATTCTTACGCGGACTTATCTTTCCAGCTGTCAGAATGATTGGAATATCGTCGGGCGGCAGATCAAGCCCTGCGAGACAGGCCATATCACTTGGCTCGAAGAATTCCGGCGAGACTCCTTCCTTGATCACACGAATCCGGTTGGCCACATGTGCACCGAGATATCCCTCGACTTCGTTGGCGGTAGAGTCCGAAACGCAGATGATTGCATCGGCCCGTGCTTCGGCTTGCCTCAAGCTCCTCTCCATGATCCAAGGCTTGTTGTTGGAGAAATACTCGGGATGTGTAAGCGGCCCGAGATCATGTACAGTTACGACATAAGGCTTTCGCGTGGACACTGCATATCCAAGTGAAACTGCATGCACCACGTCTACAGTGCCACCAATCAGTCGCTCCAGTGTTGGAATATCGAGGAAATGCCAAGCCAAGGGTGTCAGCCTTCGCCCTAGTTTGACTAACTCAAGCCCTGTGTCCCTCTGCAGCGCAGACAGTCTCTCAGGGGGCAGGGAGGACCAAGCCGCTACGGGCCGAATGGAAAGATCATCACATTTGCGCAAACCCTTATATATTTCATGAGCATAGCGCGCGATTCCGTGGCCCTCAGCACTAGCAAACTGGTTGGAAAAATACGCAACATTTAGCACTAAATTTGATCCTAATGGCTTTTGATCGACAGAAAGGTCCGACCGAAGATACGGTTCCACCCGACATGAAGACGCTTTCGAAGACCTGCTGGCAAGAAAATCCCCAAAAGAGCTGCATAACTATCAGGTTCAAGCGGCCATGTCAGAATTGAGCGCATGTGATATCCAACGGCCTGAACCGGTGCATCCATATGATGATAATGCACGCGGCCTGCACGCCTGTAGTAGGATGCCAGAGCGGCTTGGCGGATACGAAATGACTTAGTCGCGCGCAGAGATGCATATTTTGCCAAAATTGTTTTGTAAGCTTTGAGTTCTCGTGTGGGATCCGTGATCGTGCGCGGCCCGTCGTGACTGCGCAAATCTGTCAAAGCTTCTGGAGTAGCCCCAATTTTAAAATCCTTGGCTATTCGGATCCACATGTCCCAGTCTTGGCGGGCTTGCAGGCTGGTATCAAAACAGCCAGCCGTTTTGAACACGTCTCGGCGTATAACGTAACAAGACGTCGGTGCCGTCACATCGGACACCAACAGAGCATCTAAAAGATCACCGTGCGGATAGGAGCGTACGGGCACCTCGGCAGGGTCGTCCGATCCAATAGCAACTTCACGGACACCACAATAAACAGCGCCAAATGCCGGATTGGATTTCAACACTGCAATTTGCTTTTCAAGCTTTTCGACTGCCCAGACATCGTCACTGTCCAAAAAGGCGATCACATCGCCTTTCGCTTCCTCAATCCCATGGTTGCGCGCAACATTCCCACCCGCATTTTCCTGTCGGACATAAGTAACCGAGATGCCTTGCCCTGCTTTCTCGCCCCAGGATTTAACAACGCTTTCGGTATCGTCGGTTGAGCCATCGTCCACTACGATAATCTCGTCGACAGCGTGAGACTGCGCCGCAACGCTATCCAATGCATCAGTGATCAAATGCGCCCGGTTATAGGTCGGGATAACCACAGAGATACTCGAGGGGCTTGCGACTTCCATCACTACTCACCCCTTTGGGGCAGGCTCACAGCAGACCAGCTTTTCTTGAGATCCACATCCAGCTGAGAACGATCAATGTGGTTCTGTCGGTCCCATACGAGCGCGTTAGCACGGAAAATAGCTGTTGCCGAATGGGCCGCCGAAATGAAACCGGGTATGCCGTCCAGGAACCCGCGTTTGAAGACATACTTGCGAATGAATTCCGCGACTGGGCGCCCCACAATATCGATCCATGTCACGGGACGCTTCCGGCCTTCGACGCCCGTAGCAATCTCCTCCAGATATGTTGCGCTTTTGCGGAGGCGCTTTTCGAAGTTATCTTCGTTGAAATGGATCATCAGCCCGTGAAGCTGGCCGATCCGCTCAGGCGGCGCGTCCATCAGACAATCCTCGTGGAACATACCACCGAAGCGGAACTTGTCCCGTCGTGCCAGATGGACCAGGTTCCAGTCCCGCCAACCGCCCCCTTTCATAGGGCGGTGCATGAAGTAGTTCAGCCGTCGATAACGATAGCCGTCCTTTTCGGCGTTGGTGATGCCTTCAAGGATTTCAGCGGCCAGTTCTGGGCTGACGCGCTCATCAATATCCATGTGCAAGAGCCAATCACTTTTGGCTGCGTCAATCCCCTTGTTGCGCTGGTGGCTGAAATACTCACCTTCGACGCGCGGGCTTTTGAGGAATTTCACCTTATCGCCATAGGCCAGCACCATCTCCTCAGTGCGGTCTGTTGATCCGTCATCTACAATCACAATCTCATCGACCCAGGAGGCGAGGTTCTCTAGAAACCCCCCGATATCCCGTTCTTCGTTGTAAGAGATTGAGACGACTCCGAGGCTCGGACGCGGCATGTTGGTCACTTCCTTGTCGTACGTGCGGTTTTTAGCTTGAGATACACGGGGCGGACCACCCGGTCGCGTAAGCGGATGACTTGCTTTTTAGCGCGTGTCTTGAAGTCTGGACGCATCGCGGCAAGTTTCTCTGCTGTCGGTTTGTGTGGGTTGATCAGTTCCGAATCCTGATACCCAAAGGCTTTGGCAATCTGTTTGACCGAGGGGTCAAGTTGCAGCGTGTAGTTCTCATTCGCCATCCATTTCTCTTTTGAAGAAGTATGCACCGAAGCACCAATTTGCTCCTCGTATTCCACGCCAATGAATTCACACAGATCAGCCAAGCCCTGTTTCGGGTCGGAAATTATGTCTTCATAGCGTACCAGCCTGAACATGTCTGGCGGCAACATGGATTGGATGCTTAAGAGGTTGCGCTGGATGTTGAGCCAGCCGAACTGGCGTTGCTCGGCTTCAGTCGAAAAGAGCTCATGGGCGGAGTACTGCACGGCCAACGGATTGCGTATGAGGCCAATGATTTTCACCTCCATCTCTGTGCGGCGCGTCCATTCCAGAAGCAGGCTAAGAGCGCACCATTCCGCGAGAATCTGCGGTGATTTCTCAAAGAAGACCGGTTGAGCAAAGGTTTTGCACAGAGCTTCCCACCCTCCAAAGATCAATTCCTCATCGTTTTCCGGGGGCTCATAATCAGGCATGTTTCCCTTGAGCGTGTCGATGAGATAGGTGCGCGCATTCTCCCGCGTACCGTAGCCTGCATATTGCCGAAACCCGGAATAGAGCGAATTGGGCCGGTTTAGGACCACAGATGCTTTGAGCCAGTGATGAGTCTCGAAATAGGTATGGGATGAATAATCAACATGTCGAATGCCGGAGTGATTGCAAAGCTCTTCCTGCAGCATTGTCGAGCCCGAGCGTTTGTCAGACAACAAAATGACGACCTTAGGCATGTTGTGCCTCCTTGAACTGCCTGTTGCTCAAATGGATCGGGAGATGCCCAAGGTGGCTCCACAACCCCATACTAAGTAAAACATCGGGCCCTCTGTGGGCAAAACCATATTGTGGGGCATGGCTGTTTCGCATTTCTGTATTGCGACCGTTGCGATGACCAAAGCTGTTTATGAAACATATAACCCAGATCATCTGAATTTCCGCATAAGGGCCTTCAGTCCAACCGGAATGCGGTGCCGCCAATAGCCGGGAAAATTGGGATCGGGTTGGAACGCGTTCCAGGAGCGGGGAGGGTAGTTCGGTGGGGGTTCGGCCATCATATCGCGGAGCAGGGCGGCATAGGCATCGGCAGCGACTTCGTCAGTGAACCGCTCGCGGGCTTCAGCCGCTACGGTCCGGCTGAGGGCCGCAAGTTTCGTGCGATCCTCATGCAAAGCGGCTATGGCAGATGCAAAGCCTTCAGCATCGCCCAGTGTCTCGATGAACCCCGTGCGTCCAGCCTCAACAAGAAAATCAGTGATGCCTGGGATCAAGCCGCAAACGGGCACGCATCCGGCCATCATTGCTTCCAAAAGAGCATTCGGACAGCCTTCGAAATGGGACGTGAAGACATAGACATCTGTCTGCCCCAGAAATTGTGGAACCTCCGACGGAGTGAACGCTCCCATGAACTCCACTCGGCCCTCAGCCAGGTGGGGGGCCATAGCCTCTTCCATCCGCGCGCGGTCTACACCTTTGCCTGCGATCCGCAACCGAAATGGCACACCTCGGGTGTGGAGTGCGTCCACAATCGCGGGCAGGTACATCACGCCTTTCTGATTGTGCTCAAGACGCCCCAGAAATCCCAATTCCAGCCTTGCGCCAGTGCCGCGCTCTTTTTGCGCCGCAGCTTCAAACTTGGCGGCATCGATTCCGTTGGGGATGAGCACAACTTTTTCCGGATCCGCCTCGTAGTCAGCCACCAGGTCATCGCGAAGCCGTGGGGTCAACGCGATGATCCGGGCCAACCGCTCCCGGCCTGACATCGTGATGCGGTAGCCGTGATCAAATGCGTTAGCGCAGCGCGACAGAACCCGTATGTGGGCAGGTAGATGGGGGATCGCCGACAATATGCCTTCGGAATTGATCGCCATGACACAGTCTATATCGTTGTCAGCGCACCATTTGGTGAAAACACGCGCTTGGTCTTTCATACTCAGAGACGTAGCGGCCAATTGGACACAGCCGTCGTCCACATAGGCGTCCTCCCAGAGACGCGCCTGCGGCTTTCCGAGAGTAACGCAGTAGATCGAGATGCCCCGGGCTGCGAGAGCGGGCCGGATATTGCGATAAAACGTAAAGGTGCCGCCGTCTTTGGGCACGGACCCGAAGGCGACCTTGATCGGTTTTTGCAGATACTCGGGTGCGGTAATCATAACAACAACTCGGAAACCTGAGCCGCCAAAGCCTTGGTGCTGTAGCGCTCTTCCACCTTGGCGCGGCCGTTCGCGCCAAGTTCGCGTCTTGCACTGCCATCTGAAATCAGACGAGACAAGCAAGCTATCCACTCGTCAGGTGACGAAACCAAGTACCCATCCGATTCATGAGTGATCACATCACCATTGGCACCTACGTTACTTGCCACCACAGGAATAGATGTGGCCATATACTCAAGCGCCTTGAATGCGCATTTATAGATGTTGAACTTGTTTTCGATGAGCGGGTAGAGTCCAATGTCGAAATCCTCTACGGCACGCATCACCGCTTCAGGGTCAGACCAATTCACCTCGTCCACCAGATCGAGCGTCAGTCCGTCGATAGAACCGAAGACATCTGCGAGTTTCGGTTCACCACAAGCCCCAACGATTTTGAGACGAATGTTGTATTGCGCAGCAAGACTGCGCAACGGTGCTTCAAGGATCGAGGACAGATCCTCGACATAGTGGGCACCATTGCCAATCCAACCCAGACAGATTTGTTCGGTGTCACTTGGGCTACGCGTCTTGTACTGAGCCAACCGGATACCTGAGGGGATGAAATGTACAGCCCCGCCCGCATCTCGGGCCAAAGATTCCAGATTGTGGCTGCCGGCAAAAACCCCGTGTGCCTCACGCATCATGGTGGCTGCATTCCGCTGAGATATTCGGCTCCCTATTCGAGAAGGGGCATCGTCGATATCAAAGAACACCCGCTTTCCCATGAGTTTGGCCATACGTAAAAGGGCGACATCATAGCGAGAGTACTGTTTTTGAAAAATCAGAATGTCATGGCGCATCACAACCGGCAATATCCGCAGGTAGTCCTGCCTTAGCTGCGTGTTATGGTAGGAAACATGATGCGTCAGTGCCTCCAGTTCTTCGCCGATCCAATAGCCTCGTACACGTGAACTGGCCTTATTGCGGTCCCCCAGAAGGATAAATGCAATCCTAAGGCTTTTGAACCCTTGAGCATAAGCGTTCGTGATCATAAAGCCGGAACCTTAACGTTGTCGGCCTTTTCGTATAGCCCAAAGTTTAGTGCTGGCATGGTGTAGATCCTAGAACACCGTTCTGGCAACGCACAAATATAATCCTCACCATTACACGACAACTAGCACGCCGAATCCTGACCAGATAATCCCGCGAAACGTACTGAAAAATACACTTCGAACTCATTTTCTAAAACTGCAAAAATTGACATCAGACGTTCAACAGATAATTCAAATAGGTCTTCTCTAAATATCCTATGGAAGGCGCGTTCGCAATGAATCTCGCAAAGACGCTAACATATCCCACTCCCCAAAAAGAAAGCAATTTTAATCAGCATCACATGGAAGCCTTAGATTCTGTATCGCTGAAACACTCGCGGCTACTCCTCAATGTTTGGACCGTTTCCGGCTTAAGTTAAGCAGGCTTTCCGCAACTTCTGATTGGTTTGGGTTTCATCTTTTCTCAGCCAATAGACTGCGGCTGGAAATTGTCCGCCAAAGGCGGAACGTGTGCGCTCACGGCTATCCATTTCCGACGCCTGGCTTTGCCTCTGATCAGGTTCTCCGGGCATGAAGGTAGACACATTCGTATTTCAAGCTTTGCCAGAGGCCTTTCACAAGGATGCTGTCTAGGAACCATCCATTCTCAATCCATCGAGATTTGCACGCCGGATCAGGCCAAGAGTCAAAGCGCTTACGGACCAGTTTATTCACCGTTTACCAGATAAGCCCGCAGCGGCCCTAAACGGATCAAGTTGCCCAGATCAGGATCGAAGTCTAAAGAGAGCGCCCACTCTCAGGCAATGCCTGCTTTCACAAGGTTTTCAAAATACGCAATCGTCGGGACGAGACCCTCGCGCAGGGGAACCTTTGGTTCCCAGTTCAGATGCTTTTTGGCCAGCGCAATGTCTGGCTGGCGCTGCTTGGGGTCATCCTGCGGCAATGGTTTGTGCACGATTTTGGACTTTGTACCTGTAAGCTCAATCACTGTTTGCGCCAGTTCCAGCATGGAGAACTCGCCCGGGTTGCCAGTGTTGATGGGCCCCGTTACATCGTCCGATGTCTCCATCAGGCGAATGAAGGCTTCAACCAATTCATCGCAATAGCAAAATGAGCGGGTCTGTTGACCGTCACCGAAAATGGTGATGTCCTCGTTCTTAAGTGCTTGCATGATAAAATTAGAAACCACGCGCCCGTCATGGGGATGCATGCGCGGCCCATAGGTATTGAAAATCCGGGCCACCTTGATCCGCAGCTTGTGCTGACGATGGTAGTCGAAAAACAGGGTCTCGGCGCAGCGCTTACCCTCATCATAGCACGAGCGCATACCGATGGGGTTCACGTTGCCCCAGTAGGTTTCGGGTTGGGGGTGGATGTCAGGATCTCCATAAACCTCCGATGTAGATGCCTGCATGATCTTGGCATCCAGACGCTTGGCGAGGCCCAGCATGTTGATCGCACCATGTACGGACGTCTTGGTCGTTTGTACCGGGTCGTGCTGGTAATGGATGGGCGATGCAGGGCAGGCTAGATTGTAAATCTCATCCACTTCCACATAGAGGGGGAAGGTAACATCATGGCGCATCAACTCGAAATTGGGCGCGTCTAACAGGTGGCTAACGTTACCGCGCCGACCGGTGAAGTAGTTGTCGATGCAGAGGACATCATGCCCCGCTTCGACCAGACGATCGCATAGGTGACTGCCCAGGAACCCTGCCCCTCCAGTAACCAGAACGCGCTTGGATGTCGGGTTGATGATATCTGTGTCATTCATGCACTAGACCTCTGAAATTTATGAAGCTTAATCTAAACACAACTTCTCACCTGGTCACTCCGACGTTTGTTAGATGTGCAAAAAAATCTTCGCTTATGATGTGCGTATCAGCCTACTTGCATCAGCGCATTTAACTCAACGCGTCCGACTTCTTCATACAGCGCAAAACATACAGCAGACGTCGATTTTGATTTTCTGCCTTCTAAACAGAAGATTCCAAAAAATCTTTTGCAATTTTTCTCCACCGATAATCAGAAATGTTATCAGGTACACATTTCGCAAGTTCCAGCGTGTGCGCGATTTTATTTTTTACTTCAGAGGTATCCTCAAAATCCACAAGTGTTCCGTGCAGAGAAGCTGCCAATGTTTGAAAGATATCGATGTCATTCGCGACAACTGGTAAGCCGCGTGATCGCGCTTCGACAAATGGAATTCCAAACCCCTCAAGTTTGGATGGGAACACAAAAACGCGCGACGCGTCATAGACTTCGATCAGCTCGTTGTCTGAGAGTTTCGACAAGAAACTACACTGAATATTATTCTCGGAAGCGTAATCGATACAGCTTTCTAAGGTCCCCATGTCAGACCCAACGAACGCAATCCGCCAATTGGAGCCAACACAGGCCTTTAATAAGCCAAGATGGTTCTTATGAGGTGCAAAGTTCGAAACATAAAGGAGATCATACTCCGGCTCCTTTTTTGGAAGCTCGCGAAACCATTCTTCAGATAAACCGTTTCTCGATACAACAATCTTCTTTGGATCAAGCTCAAGGACATCTGAGAGCCTCTTCTTTTCAGGCTCTGAAACAGTGATGACTTGGTGGCAGATACGGCTTGAAATCTTGTGAACAATTAAAGTGAGGTTTCTCCCCCTCCGTCCAACATCAGTCGCGAACTTTGCATCGTGAATTACGTGAAGTATTTTGTTGGCATTGATTGGCAAGGGAGCGATGGGGTATTCGGACACAATATAGGCATTACGAAAACGCTTTAGCAGATACATAAGCTTAATGTATTTGAACACACGTGAAATTGGTCTTCCCTCAGCATTGAAGGGTATGTAAGCCGTTGAATTGTCAATGAGCCAGGGCGAAAGCACAACGACACGCGCAAGACCCTCGTTTTGTAGAGCTTTGCACAGTTCGGTTGTCCGGCGTCGTGCCCCTGACATGGCATTCCCGTGCCGGTAAGGACTCACAAACACAAAGTTCGGAAGGTCATCGTTCATGTCGTAGTTACCTTGGGCCGCACATTGGGAAATGAAATTACGAATGCCTTACACTGATCCGAATTTTCCCGAAAAGCTAGGCGATCGAGAAAAGTACTATCTGATATAGCAAGTGAACACGCGGTTTTCGGCTCAGATGTGTTGGTAGTCAACGAGCGCCCGGAACTGGATAGTGCATCCAAACATAGCGGCGGACCACTTCAGTGGGGGAGGGTCACTAATACTGCGCTTCTAGCGCAGATTCCAAATCGGCATTGCCTCATACTGCGCGCGGCTGTCGGCTAGCAATTCCTCTAGCCGTTTCTCAATCCGTGGATCGGGAGGTGGTGCTGTGCGATAGACAAACCAACTAAGTGGCTTCAGCGCGCGACGCACTGCTCCCAGTCCAATCCGGTCCAGATCGCGCATCGCCTTCTTCGCTACTCGAACAAAACGTGGGCTTATTGAAGTTCGAGCATAGTTTGACCGCGTCTCGCGTATCGAGTCTGAAGGCAGCGGTATGCCGCAGACCTCGGCTGTTTTTGCCAATGCATCTGCATCGAATTCACCATTAGCGTTTTGGCGCATCACGATGGTACGCCCTGGGAAAGTGGTGGCCCAAAGATCTATGTATTCATTGAAATGAGATGTGGCGAGCATAGTCTTGACATGCTTGTTGCTTTCGAAACGCCCCGTGTTGAACTCGTCTGACACTGTTATGAACCCGACGCGCTCGATATGGGATAGGACAGACAGGCAGCGCTTGACTGGGTCGCGCAACGTTATGACGATCCAAGCCTCTGGGAAAAGCGCTTTAAGATTACGTCGCGCTGTTTCATTGCTGAAGTAAGAGGGTGACACCTCGACGAACGGCTCTGTGGGATCAAGATTGTAGCGAGTTTGGTAATCTGTAAGGTCAATAGTGTCTTGCTCAAAAAAAAACGTCTCTTTGATTGTCAGTGGCGTGCGGACGCCTGATGCTCGGAGTACGTCGTATATCGTCGTAGTTCCGGTTTTGCGTGGGCCGATAAAAAATATATGGCGGTCAAGCTCTGACATCATAATTTCCAAGAAGTGCATATTGCGCATAGGGTCCCAATGTGGTTCGGGGAATTGCTGAGCATTGTCTGTTCTTTTTTCAAGGTATTTAGTATCTTAATAGAGATTTTACTTTTACAGTTGAAGCTTCTGAACTTCAAAAAGTGACACAGCTTCATAGTTTTATTATCCACCATTTTTGACCTGGCAACCATCATACTTATGGCAATGTACAGTCTTTCTGGAAAATTTGAGCTAAAAAGCTTCCTTTGAAACACGACTTGATATCCATTGTTTATGAAAACTCTAAATGCGTATAGAGCCTGATGCGGTAGCCATAAGAGGTCACCTCAGGTCGAAAAGCTTTGTCCCGGAAGGCACCCGCATCCGCACCAATATCGTGATCGGGAACTAGGAGCAGATCGATGGCTTCGGTCCGATGGATACCTCCTCCATCCGGCGCAATCATGGGCTCGACGAGCGGCTCCTGTGGTGCGAGATCAAACTCGCAGACTAAGTATTCACGGCCATCGTTAATCAGGAGGTGCTGTCCCCTCATCGCGACTATTTCCGGCTGTGCCGCCCCTGGATTCAGTTACCTATAAGGCCGCGCATCTGGCCGCCCCAGGTTGAGATACCTATGCGGTGAAAGCAGAATGGTGTGACTAGATCGTTGAACCGCTGCGGTATGCGAATAAGGACTTCGTCGGGTTTTGCTGGAAATGAGCGGAGCAAGGGTAAGCCAAGGCTGTCTGGCCTTTATATAAATGAGACATTCAATTCATACGCGCACCATCATTTCTGATGACACAAGTCCAGTCAAAGAAATTTTACGTCTTTTGGTGATATATGTGGTATCGAATTTAAATGGTAGTGATATAAACGACTGGGTTGTATGTCTAATACTGCTCTTGTTTCAACAAAACCTAGCTTTATGACACCTACATTTCCCATGTTACCCTGGCCAGAGACAGTAGAGCGCGTAGTAATATGCATCGGTACTACGAAAGCTGCCACCACGCTACTTTATCGATTGCTAGAGGCAGACGAACGGGTACATGTATCCCACACTAAAGAGGTGCACTATTGGGATCTTGTGCGGGGCTCAGGTGTGCGATCAATATGGGTCGGTCGGGCACGAAAGACGGCTATGAAGCAAGTCGCTGCCCTGCTCCTGCGGCCTGTGCGCCGCACCAGTGTAACGGCGTTTGACCTGCGCCAGTCGCTACGGCTCTGGAATTTACGGCAACGAGATGAAAATAGCGTAGATATTTATGCTGCTTATCTGTCGGCGGGCCATGCTGGACAAGCGGTGATCTTTGAATCAACACCGGACTATGAAGCTTGTACGCCAGATCTCTTAGCGCGCATGGCGGCAGTGCATTCAGATACAAGGCTTGTCTTAATGATGCGTGATCCCGTAGACCGGCTTTGGTCTGATGTGCGGCATCGTTTTCGAAAGGAACTTAAGGAAGGCACTGTTACCCGCAATCAAGTATTAGAAGCGTTTCGGAATAGTTTCATTGACACAAGCAGCAACGGCTATCGCAAATCAAATTACGCAGCAATACTCGGTCGTTGCGATGCTGCTGGGGTGACAGATCAGTTGACCTGCATATTCTACGAAACGCTGACGACTGACACAGAGCTTGCGCAGCTCGAACATGCGTTTGGGTTTCCGTTGGAGATAAACTTATCAAAACGTGTGAATGTGGGGGTCGATGTCGCCGCCACGGATGCTTTGGTTGCAGAGGCTACAAAAGCACTTTCTCCGGTTTATGAGGCAGTACGAAAACGCTTTGGAGACCGCGTTCCTGCGAGTTGGCGAGTACCTTAGAGCTGGCAATACAGCACTCTCATGGGCGTTTTTGGTTTTTCCAACACGATAGGACTACCCCACTGGTTCGGGATGGTCAAAGTCTGTAGCCTGTACAGGCGCTCTGGAGACGGCTGGCCGAACCGACTGTTATCATGCTCTCATCCGTGGGTTTGCACCGCCTGACCATATTCGACGTGGGATTGCCTCTCTCTAAGATCGGATATTTGTCCTTCCGTCCGCCGAGGATTTCCCCATCACTGACCGCCATCTCCAGCGACTGCACAGGTAGGCTGAGTGGGTGGATCAGATTGCCCCCGGTGTCTTCCGTGCAATAGAGATCGAGCTAAGAAGCTTATTGAGCTTCGGCCAAGATTGAGAGGCGCCAGAGAGCTTTTCGATGATAACTTTCACACATCTGGCTACCTTCAGCGCATCAAGTTGACGATTAGTGTTCTGATCGGCCGCTGAGACACGCGCATATCCGATTTTCATGTAAATATTTTGCGACAAGGTTTTGGGACGGCCAAGCCCTTGAGAGCATTGCACCCTAAAAATTATATCAAAAACCTTCGTATGCCAGGAAAAGTGGGTTAAGTGATCTTTGCTAAAAAACCTATCAGTGTAGCAATGTGAACTGGAAAAGGCGTGACTGGGATATGAACTTGAAGAATGCAGTAAGACCTTTTGTGCCGCCGATCATCTGGTCAGCGCTTTCGCGCCTAAAGACGCAGTCCCGTAGCACGGGGCCCAAGAGAAGCCTTGCAAGCATCGTCGCGGGCGAACAATTCAAGATTCCGTTCAGCAAAGTGACGCAGGACGACCGCGGGATATACTTCGTGCCAAAATATGCCGAGCACCGTCCTGCAAGCCGCGCTATTCTGGTTGGGGAAGTTTATGAACCTGACACACACAATCTGATCGACAAAATCATGCAGCGAAAGGGAGGTAGCATGATCCATGCAGGCACGTTTTTTGGAGATATGCTACCGACATTTGCCCGCTCATGTCCCTCAACCGTGTACGCCTTCGAGCCCGTCCTTGAGAATTATGTTTTGGCAAAGCTATGCGTCGAAGCAAACGCATTAGAAAATGTGTTTATTCAGAATGCAGGTCTGAGCGATCGCACGGGCATTGCTCATATTGATACCGGAAGTGAAGTAGGTGAGCATCGCGGTGGGGGTTCGACACTGAGCGATGAGGGGCAGCTTGTGGGGCTAGTGACAATTGACAGTCTTAATCTTCAAGACGTTGTTGTCATCCAGCTTGATGTAGAAGGCCATGAACTATCGGCGCTTAAGGGCGCACGCGCCACCATCGAACGTAATGCACCAATCATTCTGATCGAGGACAATCGACGTACCTGCAATACTTTTCTTGACGAAATGGGCTATAGGCACGTTCGGACAATCCCAGGACTCTTTGTCTGGACAAAGCCCACCGATGATAATCTCATTGATGAGATTATCCCTTCAAAGTAAATGACATTGAAGTTAGCGACACGTCGCGCGGAGTTATGATATGCGGCCGAACCATTCGTCGGCGTGGCGGCTCGGAAAAAGTCTTCAGGGCTACTGAGGTCGCGCTGCCGCTAAAACCGCCCGCTGATTGGAGCAGCAGTCATGGTCAGAGTTGATAGCGGTCAATTGAAGTGTAGCATTTTTAAAAATAGACTCCAGCTTTCCGACTCGTCTTTACTCTTTGACAGTTCAGAAGTTGCAAAAACTTCCCTTTGAGAAAGTTATCTAATCAGGCCTAAGATCTCCAATCTTGAAGGACATCAAGCGGGCTCAATTGGTTCGGTTAGCATGAGGAAACTCAGGTAACTGCGACGTATCGAGCCCCAGAAAAGCGGCGATCTTGACGGCGACCTGAGAGTCTTTGGTTACATCGACTTCTAGCAGTTTTCGGTCATAGCGTTGTGCCAGCGCACGGCAGTTTTCATTGTGGGCAAGCAGCAAAGTGTTTTTAATGTGTTCTGCCTCATCGTCCGAGGGCACAGGGCGTCCCCGTTTGGCGCGGAACCGCTGTAGCGAACTAAACCATTCATCAGAGTCACGCAGGGTCAGTATGAAGCGCGAATCTTGGTCTATCTGCATTAAGCGTTCAATTACGTCAGGTCGATTCCAGGGTACGTCGTCAAAAGAATTAAAACGTTTTGTCAACCACATGAGATAGCTGTGGCGCTGCAAAGACCACTGCTGCTTTACATGTTCGTTGATTGTCAAATGACGTAGGCCCAGCGACTTAAGGAATAGATTAACCGAAGTGGTGCCGGTTTTGTTCATGCCAATTACAAAAACATTGTCAAAATCAAAGTTTGGGCGCGGTGGCAAAAGGCGGAACAGGTATGAATATCGGCGAAATCTATTTTTGTACAAGGGGTTCACCCCACTATGGAACATGTCGAAAGCCCCTTCTCCTGCACATATTGCGGTTGAGCATTATATTTTATGTTGCAGGGGCACAAGACACGACACGAATGCACTCGACGTACTCGCAGCTCATTTTCAGAGAAATTATTGTGATACCGCTATGTATGTAAAGCTCAGTGTCAGAAATTGAATTTTCTGAATTCGAAACTTATGGGTTTTCGAATTGCTCAGCAAATTATCGCCAGTGGCATAACTGTGAATTACCAGGCATATGCGCGGGATTCATCCTACCGATAAGCAGGATTTCTCCTGTTTTCACCTCATCTGTGTTGGGTGAGTTGTTCTATCTGAGGCCAATATTTATGCATATGCTTGACGGTAAAAAGCTAAAGTTTCGCACATCAAGGGTCACTAAGAGCCCGCACTGTGTATTTGGGCAGACACTAGAGGGCAGACGTGACAGAAATTGCAGAGCCAACAGCAACGCCTGAACTGCGTGTAAATGTTTGCGCGATCTTAGAACGAGTTCTCCTGTTTAGAAGCCGTGTCGGACGGCATCAAGAACCTTCGCTCTACTTCAAGAGGGCGGAATTCTCTTGTTCTCACATACATGACCATCAATGGGCTCCACCACGGATCATGCGAGATGCCTTGGCGTCGCATGATCGCTGCCCTCAAATGTAGATAGGCTACTAAAATGGCAATCATCCACTCTTCCGATCTCGGCTGGAAAGCCGGCCAGAACATCTCTGACGAATTTGCCGCGCTGGCAAAAACATTCAAACCCGGCGACACGTTTGTCTTTGATGACATGTATAAAATTTCTGGCAGCAATATCTCCTTGCCGGATAACTTCACGCTTGCGGGGGGGGCGCCGGGGGCAGGAATAGATATTATTGATACTGCCACCAATAAGTCATCTCTATTTCTCTTAGGGGATGGCAATACCGTTGTTGATCTGACGGTCACCCATAGCAAAGCCCCGGATACAGGGTACGAGGGCTTGAAGGCCAAGGCTGGCGTAGATTACCATCAAACACAGGGTAAGTTCGCTGTGGAGGGTGACGATGTCAGCATTCTCAACAGTTCTTTTGAAGGCAATACCGCAATTTTTATAGACGCTCGGGAAGCCGACAACCTTCTTATCGAAGATACCAAATTTGATGGCGGC
>NZ_WPZO01000012.1 GCF_013031355.1 Ruegeria arenilitoris
AGAAACCTCGTCTGCACATGCCCACCAATGGACGCATACCAAGACGCAGCCGAGTAAGCTCAGTTCAAGAACAGACGAAACCCCCGCTCAAAAGGCGGGGGTTTTTCTATTCAGCGGCCTCTTTCTGTTGGGCCGAGGCCAGAAGTGTGGCCAGTTCCGGACGGCAGGATCCGCAATTGGTTCCGGCCTGTAGTGCCGCGCCAATGGCTTCGACCGAGATCAGACCTTGGGTCTCGATCGCTGTCAGGATCGTATTCACGCCAACATCAAAACACGAGCACAGGATTGGTCCCGGGTCCGGCATGTCTGGCGGGGCGCGGCCCGACAGCAGGCCCAGATCGGGCACCTGCGGCAGTGTCGCCAGATAGTCGCGCATCACTGCGACCGGTTGGGGTGAGACAAACAGCGCTGCGACCAGCCGTCCGTTCTGGTGGCAGGCCAGACGGGCCACGCCGCGGGCCGGGTCCTCAACCGCGGTGATTTCGGCATCCGGTAGCCCGAACAGGTCGCGGGCTGCGGCGTGCCAGTCTTCGATGGGGTCTAGCCCGGCCAGTTCCGCGCGATAGCCGGATTTCGTCGGGCTTTGCGCCCAGTAATCGCAGCTTGGGCTTATCTCCCGGTCGGAGACTGCGAACGCGTACCATGCGGCATTGAAGAGGGTGACATTGACGACCGATGCCTTGCTTTCTGGCTGGCCCGAGACTGGGTCGGTCGCCGCCGCCACCACCGCGTCGATGCGGGCCGAGGGCGCGGTCTCTCCGGTCCAGTGGATCGGGGCGAAGACCTGACCCTGGGTGACATCCCCGTTGATCCGCGCGCGCAGGATGGCTTTGCCGTGTGGACTTGTCACCGTGACCAGATCTGCGGTGGAAATCTTTTGCGACCGTGCGTCTTCCGGGTGAATATCCAGAAAAGGCTCGGGCAGATGGGCTGACAGGCGGGGGGATAACCCGCTGCGGGTCATTGTATGCCATTGATCGCGCAGCCGCCCGGTGTTCAGCCAGAACGGATAGCGTGGACTGGTTTTGGCTGCGGGCGGGCGCCATTTGACCGGCAACAGCCGGGCTTTGCCGTCGGGATGATAGAACTGCCCATCCGCGAAGAATCGCCCGCCCCGTCGCGCGGCGGTCACGGGCCAGCGTGTCGGTTCAAGTGCGTCGTAATCTGCGGCATTCAGGTCAGCGAGGCCCGAGATGTCGAAATCTTTGTCAAACTGTGCCGCCACACCAGACAGCGCTGCATGTTCGCGGAAAATCTCGCTAGGGCTTTGATAGTCAAAGGCCGAGGCCCAGCCCATCCGCCGCCCGACCTCGCATAGGATGTCCCAGTCGGCGCGGGCCTGCCCGGGGACGGGAAAAACCGCGCGCTGGCGGCTGATGGTGCGGTCGGAATTGGTGACGGTGCCGTCTTTCTCGGCCCAGGCCGAGGCGGGCAGCAGCACATCGGCCAGCCGTGCCGTGTCGGTCCGGTCGGTGATATCTGAAACCACAGTGAAGGGGCAGGCGGCGATGGCGTCGCGCACCGCGTCGGCCTCGGGCATGGACACGGCGGGGTTGGTGTGGATCACCCACAGCGCCTTGATCCGCCCGTCGCCGATGGCGCGGAACATATCAACCGCTTTCAGACCGGGGGCTTCAGGCATAGCGGACGCCGACCAGAAATCGCGCACCGCGGAGCGGTGGTCGGCGTTTTCGATATCCAGATGGCAGGCGAGCATGTTGGCGAGCCCACCAACCTCGCGCCCGCCCATGGCGTTGGGCTGGCCGGTCACGGACAGAGGGCCGCAACCCGGTTTGCCGATCCGACCCGTCGCAAGATGGCAGTTGAGGATCGCGTTGACCTTGTCACTGCCCGAGGTTGATTGGTTCACGCCCTGACTGAAAATGGTCACCACCTTTTCCGTGCCGGTCCACATGTCGCAGAATGTGGCGATATCTTCCGGGCTCAGCCCGGTGACCGAGACATCATCGGCCATTGCGCTGTTCAATGCCTCGGGAGTGCCAGTTGTGTGGGGCAGGAAGTCCACATCCACCAGCCCAAGGGCGTCGATCCGGGTCAGCAGGTGGTTGAACAGTGCCACATCGCTGCCCGCAGCCAGTGGCAGATGCAGGTCTGCGCTGTCGCAGGAGGCAGTGCGGCGCGGGTCGATCACCACGATCTTGGTGCCGCGCGCCTGCCGTGCCGCCATCAGGCGCTGGTACAGAACCGGGTGACACCAGGCCAAATTGGACCCAACCAGCACCACCAGATCGGCCTCGTCGATATCCTCATAGGTGCCGGGGACGGTGTCGGTGCCGAAGGCGCGTTTGTGCCCCGCCACAGTCGAAGCCATGCAAAGCCGCGAATTGGTGTCGATATTGGCCGAGCCGATGAAGCCTTTCATCAGCTTGTTGGCGACATAGTAATCCTCGGTCAGCAACTGGCCCGAGACATAGAAGGCCACCGAATCCGGCCCGTGATCCGCGATGGTGTCGCGAAACCGGTCGGCGACCAGCTGCAGCGCATCGTCCCAGCCGGTTTCGACACCCGAGACGCGCGGGGCCAGCAAGCGATGCGACAGGCCGATGGTCTCGGCCAGCGCGGAGCCTTTGGAACAGAGCCGCCCGTGATTGGCCGGATGGTCCGGGTCGCCGGTGACCGTCAGGCCTCCGGCACCGTCCGGCTGCAGCAGAACACCGCAGCCGACCCCGCAATAGGGGCAGGTTGAGCGCTTGGCGCAGGCGGTCAGATCCTTCACGCGGCGCTCCTTTGCCCAAGAGAGGTGCTGTCGAGCAGGATGCGGTCGCCATCCAGCTGCACCGGGTAGGTAGCAATCTGCCCTTCATCAGCGCCTTGGGCCTGACCGGAGTTCAGGTCGAACACCCAATTGTGCAGCGGGCAGGTGACGGACTGGCCGTGCACGATGCCTTCGGACAGCGGTCCGCCCTTGTGGGGGCAGCGGTCCGAGGCGGCAAAAACCTCATTCTCTGCCGTGCGGAACAGGGCGATGCAACCCACCGGGGTTTTCACCACACGCGCCCCGCGCAGGGGGATGTCGTCGATATGTCCGATGTCGATCCAGCTCATTCTGCGGCCTCCAGTGTCAGATCGGCCAGTGGCGCAAAGCGCGGGGCCTCTTTGGCCTGCTCGGCCCATGGGTCTTTGCGATAGATGGACTGGCTGAGTTCGAAGCGTTCAACCAGCGCGCGGCGGTTGTCGAGATCATCCACCACGGTTTCCTTGATCCAGTCGAGGCCGACCTTCGCCATCCATTTATACAGACGGTCCAGATACTTGCCGCCCTCGCGATAGGCTTGAGTGACGGCCATCACGACCTCGATGGCCTCGTCTTCGGTGGGGACTTGCACCAGCAATTCGGTTTCCTTGACGTCCATGCCCGCAGCACCACCGATGCTGATCTGATAGCCCGAGTCCACGCAGACGACACCGATGTCCTTACAGGTCGCCTCGGCGCAGTTGCGTGGACAACCCGAGACCGCCAGCTTCAGCTTGTGCGGCGTCCACGAGCCCCACAGGATTTTCTCAAGCTTCACGCCGAGGCCCGTGCTGTCTTGCGTGCCGAACCGGCAGTGATCGGTGCCGACGCAGGTTTTCACCGTGCGCAGACCCTTGGAATAGGCATGGCCCGAGACCAGCCCGGCCTTGTTCAGATCGGACCAGATGTAAGGCAGGTCAGACCCCTTCACGCCGAGCAGGTCGATGCGCTGTCCACCGGTGACCTTGACCGTGGGTACGTCGTATTTTTCGGCCGCGTCGGCAATGGCGCGCAGTTCCGCCGGGTTGGTGATGCCGCCCCACATACGGGGTACGACACTGAACGTGCCATCCTTCTGAATGTTGGCGTGTTTGCGTTCGTTGACGAAGCGGCTTTGCGGGTCGTCCTGATACTCCACTGGCCAGTCGGCGAGCAGGTAGAAATTCACCGCCGGACGGCAGACATGACAGCCGTTCAGGGTTTTCCAACCCAGTTCCTGCCAGACCGCTTCCTGACTTTTCAGCTCCTGCGATTTGATCAGGCGGCGGACGTCTTCATGGGTCAGATCGCAGCAGCCGCAGATGGGTTGCGCGGTAGGCATCTGGAAGTCGTCACCCAGCGTGACCTGCAACAACTGCTCAACCAGCCCGGTGCACGTCCCGCACGAGGCACTTGCCTTGGTGGTTGCGCGGATCGCACTCAGATCGGTAGCGCCGCCGTCGATGGCAGTGGTGATGTCGGATTTGCAGACGCCGTTGCAGCCACAGATTTCCGCCTCAGGCGGCAATGCTGCAACGGCTGAGAGAGGGTCCGCAGAGCCGCCCCCCTGATAGGCCGGGCCGAAGATCAGTGTCTCGCGCATCTCGGACACGTCCTCGCCATCGCGGATCAGGCCGAAGAACCAGTTGCTGTCACCGGTATCGCCATACATGACCGCGCCGACCAGCTTGTCACCTTCCAGCACCAGCCGTTTGTAGACGCCACGGGCCGGGTCGCGGAAGACGATATCTTCGCGTGTTTCGCCCTCGGCAAAGTCGCCTGCACTGAACAGGTCGCAGCCGGTGACCTTCAGCTTGGTGGACAGCGAGCGTTGCTTGAACGCGGCTTCTTCCCCCAGCAGGGTCCGCGCCAGCACCTTGGCTTGATCGTAAAGCGGCGCGACAAGGCCAAAAATCTCGCCTTGATGTTCGACGCATTCGCCAACGGCAAAGATATCCGCGTCCGAGGTGATCATCTGATCGTCCACATGGATGCCACGCCCGACGGCCAGCCCGGTCTCCTGCGCCAGTGCGGTGTTGGGGCGAATGCCCACAGCCATCACCAACAGGTCACAGGGCAATTCCGTGCCGTCCTCCAGCAGCAACGCACGGGCCTTGCCATCTTTACCCGCGATCTCGGTCGATTTGGCATTCAGCAGAACGGTGATGCCTTTTTCTTCCAGCGATTTCTTCAGTAGGTAGCCTGCAGCGGGGTCTAGCTGACGCTCCATCAGGTGGCCCATGATATGCACCACGGTCACATCCGCACCGCGCGCGGCCATGCCTGCGGCGGCCTCAAGGCCCAGCAAGCCGCCGCCGATCACGACGACCTTGTTGCCCGCGCCCATGCCCATCATCTGTTCGGTGTCTTCCAGATCGCGATAGGCGATCACGCCGTCCAGATCATGTCCCGGCATCGGGATCATGAAGGGGTTCGAACCGGTGCCGAAGATCAGCTTGTCGTAAGGAACATGACCGTTCTCGCCTTCGACTACTTTCAACTCGCGGTCGATTTTGACAACCTTCTCACCGAACCGGCAGGTAATGCCACGTTCGGCATACCAGGCGTCGTCATGGGTCACGATCTCTTCGTAAGTCTGATCACCTGCCAGAACCGGGCTGAGCATGATGCGGTTGTAATTTCCGCGCGGCTCGGCGTTGAACAGGGTGATGTCGAACGCATCGGGGGCGGCGTCGGTCAGATGCTCCAGCACCCGGCCCGAGGCCATGCCGGCTCCGATGACTACCAGTTTCTGTTTCATGTCATTCACTCCGCAGCAATGGCTTTGGGGGCAGGGGATTTGGGCTTGGGCTTTGCGCCGTGCTCGTATTCCTCGAGGAAATCCAACACCTCTTGCCGGTATTCGTAGTAATCGGGATGGGCCAGCAGCGCCTTGCGGGTGCGCGGGCGCGGCAGGTCGACATTGGTGATCTTGCCGATCGTGGCTTGCGGACCGTTGGTCATCATCACCACGCGGTCGGCCAGCAGGATCGCCTCATCGACATCATGGGTGACGCAGATGGTGGTGACTTTGGTGCGGGACCAGACCTCCATCAGCACTTCCTGCAGCTCCCAACGGGTGAGGCTGTCGAGCATCCCGAAGGGTTCATCCAGCAGCAACAGTTTCGGGCTGAGCGCAAAGGCGCGGGCAATGCCGACGCGCTGGCGCATCCCGTTCGACAGGTCAGCGGCGGACTTGTCCATCGCATCGGCAAGACCAACCCGCTCAAGGTAGTATTCCACCACGTCCTGACGCTCGGCCTGGCTGGCGCGCGGATAGACGCGGTCCACACCGACCGAGACGTTCTCTTTCGCGGTCAGCCATGGGAACAGCGAGGGCGACTGGAACACCACGGCACGTTCGGGATCGGCGCCTTCAACATGGCGGCCATCCAGTTTGATCGCGCCTTTCGATATCTCGTTCAGACCGGCAGCCATGGTCAGCACGGTGGATTTGCCGCAGCCCGAATGGCCGATCAGCGAGATGAACTCACCGCGATTGAGCTTGAGGTTGAAATCCTCGACCACAGTCAGCGGGCCTTTGGGCGTGGGATAGATCTTGTGCAACTGGCTGAAATCCAGATAGCGTTCGTCGATCAGGCCGGTCTGCGCCTCTTTCACCGCAGCAGGTACACCGTGGATCGGGGTCACGTCGGGTAGGGTCTTGGTGCCTTCGACCTTGGCCTCGATGCCCACATCCATCAGGTATTTGGTGACCTCGCCGCGCAGCGCCTTGAACTTCTCATCATGGTTCATGGCCGAGCGGTCGCGGGGGCGGGGGATCGAGACCTTGAACTCGGTCCCCAAGGTGCCATCGGGGTTCAGCGGGATGATGCGGTCGGCCAGCAGGATCGCTTCGTCCACGTCATTGGTGATCAGAACACAGGTCTTGCGGTTCTCTTCCCAGATCTTTTCGATTTCTTCCGCCAGATTGCCACGGGTCAGCGCGTCCAGCGCCGACAAGGGTTCGTCCAACAGCAGGACCTCGGGGTCCATCGCCAAAGCACGGGCCACGTTCACCCGCTGCCGCATCCCGCCCGACAGTTCAGCCGGGCGACGGGTTGCGGCGTGGCTTAGGCCGACCATGCGGATGTAGTGGGCGACCTTTTCCTCTTTCTCAGCCTTGGGCATCTTGGGAAAGACCGCATCCACGGCCAACCGTACATTGCCCGTCACCGTCAGCCACGGCATCAGCGAGTAGTTTTGGAAGATCACCCCCCGTTCCGGCGCAGGGCCAGTGATTGGAGCGTCGCGGAAGGAGACGCTGCCCTTGGTCGGGAACTCGATCCCCGCCATCAGGTTGATCAGAGTGGTCTTGCCGGTGCCGGAAAAGCCCAGCAGAACCACGAACTCGCCTTCCTGAACCGAGAGGTTGATGTCTTTCAGCACATCCGTCGCGGCGGTACCGGTGCCGAAGGATTTGCTGACGTTCTTGAATTCCATCACAGCCATGTCGATCACCGGTTGTTCGAGAAGGTGAACAGCGACTGCAGCGCGTACATCACGCGGTCCAGCAGGAAGCCGATGATGCCGATGGTGAACACAGCCACCATGATCTTGGCCAGCGAGCTGGAGGAACCGTTCTGGAACTCATCCCAGACGAACTTGCCCAGTCCGGGGTTTTGCGCCAGCATCTCGGCGGCGATCAGGACCATCCAGCCGACACCCAGTGACAGGCGCAGACCGGTGAAGATCAGCGGCAGGGCCGAGGGCAGCACCAGCTTGGTAATCTTGGTATAGGTGTTCATTTTCAGAACTTTGGAGACGTTCACCAGATCCTTGTCGATTGACGCCACACCCAGCGAGGTGTTGATCAGCGTAGGCCACAGCGAACACAGCGTCACGGTGATGGCCGAGATCAGGAAGGACTTGGCGAACCAGCCGTCATTGGTGACATAAACGGCCGAAACGATCATCGTCACAATCGGCAGCCAGGCCAGCGGTGAAACCGGTTTGAAAATCTGGATCAGCGGGTTCAGCGCGGCATTTGCGGTGGGCGACAGGCCTGCCGCGATGCCCAGCGGAACGGCCACGATTGTGGCGATCAGAAAGCCGAAGAACACCGTTTTGATCGAGGTCCAGATCTGGTTGTAATAGCTCGGCGCGCCGGTATAGGCGACTTCTTTGACCTTCTCAGGCTGACCTGCATCGATGAATTTCTGGTTCCGCTTTTCGACCATCACCTCGAACTTGGCCTTCTTGGCGGCTTTGGCCTGGGCGTCCTGATGCAAGCTGACAGCTTCGGACCAGACCTGAGCCGGTCCGGGGACAGCCCCAAGCGAGGTCTGCACCTTCGGCGCCAGCGTGCCCCAAAGCAGCAAGAACGCGCAGATGGCCAGCAGTGGCACGGCCAGCAGACGCCAGATTTCACCCATCTGGGCGCGGGGGTTGTCGCCCGCGGCGGCGCGCAGAACAGGGGTGATCCAGGACAAGCCCAGAACCTGAAACCATTTGTCGGCGGCGTTGATTCGGGTGAACAGGCGGGCCTTGCGGGCCTCGCGTTCAGCCTCATTTGATAGCGTATCGTGGTCGATGGCGGTCATCTTGCGGTCTCCTGGCCCGGATAAGTGCCCGGGCGGGGTGGAATTCTGTTGATGTGGAAGACCCCGGCCATTCAGGCCGGGGAGAAGGCCTTAGCCCTGAACTTCGGCGCCGACGACGACCTGCTCGCCCTTCAGGCCAATCGGCAGGCTTTGCAGGTAGGCGTTGGGCTGGCGGGCGTCATAGGGAATGCCGTCGATGATATCCTCAGCCGGCGTCGGAGCTTTGTAGCCGTCGCTGTCCCAGGGGAAGTCGGCCTCATTCGCCAGACCTTCGTCCACCAGCATGCGGGCGGCGTCCAGATAGATGTCCGGGCGATAGACGGACTTGGCGACCTCGTCATACCACGCGTCCGTCTGCGGCTCGGCGATCTGGCCCCAGCGGCGCATCTGGGTCAGGTACCAGATGGCGTCGGAATAGAACGGGTAGGTCGCGTTATAGCGGAAGAACACGTTGAAATCGGGCACTTCGCGCTTATCGCCTTTTTCATATTCGAATGTCCCGGTCATCGAGTTCGCGATCACGTCGTAGTCGGCACCCACATATTCCGGCTGGCTCAGCATCTCGACCGCGGCGGGGCGGTTGGCGTTGTCATTCTCGTCCAGCCAGATCGCGGCGCGGATCAGAGCCTTGGTGACGGCGCGGGTGGTGTTGGGATATTCCTCGGCGAAGTCGGCGGTGATGCCGAAGACCTTTTCGGGGTTGTTTTTCCACAGCTCATAATCGGTGATCACCGGAACACCGATGCCCTTGAACACCGCTTGCTGGTTCCACGGCTCACCCACGCAGTAACCATAGATGGTGCCCGCTTCCAAAGTTGCAGGCATCTGCGGTGGAGGCGTCACCGACAGGAAGACGTCCGCGCCAATCTGGCCGGTCACGTCTTCGGGGCTGTAGTAACCCGGGTTCAGACCACCAGCGGCCAACCAGTAGCGCAGCTCGTAATTGTGGGTCGAGACCGGAAAGACCATGCCCATGTTGAACGGCTTGCCTTCGGCTTTGTATTTCTCGACCACCGGAGCCAGGGCTTCGGCTGAAATCGGGTGTTGCGGGCGGCCGTCTTCCATCACCGGGATGTTCGGCTTCATCTCTTCCCAGATCTCGTTCGACACGGTGATACCGTTGCCGTTCAGGTCCATCGAGAAGGGGGTGACGATGTGCGCCTCGGTGCCATAACCGATGGTCGCGGCCAGCGGCTGTCCGGCCAGCATATGCGCGCCGTCCAGCTGCCCGTCGATCACGCCGTCCAGCAGAACCTTCCAGTTGGCTTGCGCCTCAAGCGTCACGAACAGGCCTTCGTCCAGGAAGTAGCCGTTCTCATAAGCCACGGCCAACGGGGCCATGTCGGTCAGTTTGATAAAGCCGAAGGTCAGCTCGTCTTTTTCCAGTTCCAGCGTCTCGGCCATGGCCGGGCTGATCAGGGCGGTGGTGGCGACAAGGCCTGCAAGGAATTTCTTCATGTGGGTCTGTCCCTTTTCTTGGTCCCGGGGATCCCGGGGGTGAAAAACAAAAAAGCCGCTGCACGCTCTGACCGGGAGGAGGTGGCCAGAGTGTGAGCGGCTTTGCTCAGTCGATCCCAAACTTTGGGAAGAAGTACATCGACACACGCCATTGCGTGCCGTTGAGATCAGATTCGAAGAAACCCGGGTGCGGCTCAAGAAGTTTTGCTGCAATGCGGCGTGATTTTCTGCGAATGCGCTGTATGGCGCCGGGGGCTGCCTAATTTTTAGGCGTCAGATATCCTGAGGGTCAAAAATGCGCCCGTCCAGAAACGCGTCCCGCTTCAGCGACAATTGCCCATTATGCGAGGCAACGGGGGTGGTTTCCCGAATCGCGCCTTCGAGTTTTTCCGACGCGCCGGGCAGGTCGGCCCCGATATCGGCCAGTTGATTGCGGTAGATATCGCTGCGGAAAACGCTGCCCGCCTGCGCCCGCGCCAGATGCGGGTCCAAGCCGTACCGTGCGGCCAAACGCTGGGCGATCCACTTGGCCTGACTGCGCCATGGAAAGTTCGCCGCCCCGTCGTGGAATTCAAGGAAACCCGGTACCTCGCGCTGCTCCGCCTGCCCCGAGATGGTGAATCGACCCGACAAGGCCCGATCAATCAACTCCGACGGCAGGTTCAGGTAGGCGTCGCGCGCCAGTATCTCAGCGGCGGCGGTTTGGCTGCCCGGCTGACCCAGCCAGCGCCCGGCCCGCCAGACGGCCCGCATCAGCTTGCCCAGCAGATGCGGTTCGGTCTCGGCCCATTCGGTGCGCACGGCCAGCACCTTTTCGGGGGCAAAGGCCCAGATCGCCTGACCGGGCAGTAACAGCGCCCCCGCCTGCGATTCCACCGCGACCGAGCCCCAGGGCTCGCCCACGCAGAACGCATCCACATCCCCTTCGGCCAGCGCCTGCGCCATCAGTGGCGGGGGAATGGTGCGTACCTCGACCCCGACCGCTGACAATTCGGTGGCCTCAAGCCAGCAATGCAGCAGTTCCACATGCAGCGAGAACGGGAAGGGCACGCCAAACACCAAAGGCCGGTCCGCGACCGAGGCCAGTGCCGCAGCGGCCTTGAACGGATCGTGGAAGTCGAACCCATAGCCCGTCTCGCGCAGGCGGATTTCCAAAGCGCGGCTGACGCCGATGACGTCTCCGTTCACTGACAGGACCGAGACCGCGGACAAGGGTTGCGTCACTCCGCCCAGTCCCAGCGCCATTGCGACGGGCACCGGCGACAGCAAATGCGCCGCGTCCACTCGGCCAAATGCCAGCATATCGCGCACCGACGACCACGAGGGTGCGGCTATCAGCTCCAGCTCGACCCCTTCGGCGCGGGCGAGACCCATCTCATGCGCCACGATCAGAGGCGCGGCATCGACCAATGGCACATAGGCGACGGGCAGGGTGACCGCATTCATGACAGCAGCCCCGACGCAGTGACCAGCGCCTCGGCCACGTCGGCGACGCGGCGGCCCTGATCCATGGCGGCCTTACGCAACAGGGCATAGGCCTCTTCCTCCTCGATCCCGCGCGCCTTCATCAGCAACCCCTTGGCGCGGTCGATCACCTTGCGTTCTTCCAACGCGCGTTTGGTCTCGGCCAATTCGCGGCGCATCTGGCGGACAATCTGAAAGCGGGCAATGGCGGCGTCCAGTACCGGTTTCAACCGGTCGGGCTGCATACCGTCCACCACATAGGCGGACAGCCCGGCCTCGATCGCGGTTGAGGCCAAATCCCCCGCTGCGCCCGACACGAACATCGCCACCGGGCGCTCCAACGGCCCCGAGGCCAGCGTCAGCTCCTCCAGCATGTCGCGGGTAGGATTGTCGATATCGATCAGCACCACATCGGGCACCAGCGCCGCGATCTTGCGTGCAAGGCTCGAGACATTGCCGATCACATGCACATCATAGGACCCCGACGCTTTCAGCGCGTCGACGATAGCAATCGCGCGTTCGCGGTCTTCTTCTACAACGACAATGGTCAGCGTGTCTGGCATTGCTTCTTTTCACCGGCGCGTTGCTTGTTCACAAGAGATCGGGCGCGATTCTGTCCATGTCCCGCCGGCACTGCCTAAAAAACAGTCAAATGCCTGGGGCGTGGCCTCCGGAAGCCATCGATTTGCCGCCTATCGGAAACTTGTGACCGCAAGCGACACGAATGAAGTCGTCGTTTTCTGCTCCCAAAGCGTCTTTTTTGCTTGCTGCACCGCGGCGCGCTTTCTAGGTGTTGAGGTGGGACACCCCTCCCCAACGAGGGGCGTGTATCTGGAAGGGTAATACACATGACCATCGAACAACCGGCAACGCGGCCGGCGAATCCGCGTTTTTCCTCTGGCCCCTGCGCCAAACCCCCCACATTTGAACTGTCCAAACTGGCCGACGCTGCATTGGGTCGATCGCACCGTGCCGCGGTCGGCAAGGACAAGCTGAAAGCGGCCATCGAAGGCACGCGCGAAGTGCTGGGCATTCCGGCGGACTACAAGATCGGCATCGTTCCCGCCTCGGACACCGGCGCGGTCGAGATGGCGCTGTGGTCGCTGCTGGGCGAACGCAAGGTCGAGATGCTGGCTTGGGAAAGCTTTGGGTCCGGTTGGGTCACCGACGTAGTCAAGCAGCTGAAGATCGACGCCGAGGTCAAAACCGCGGATTACGGTCAGATCGTGGATCTGGCATCCATCGATTTCGCCAATGATGTTGTGTTCACGTGGAACGGCACCACTTCGGGCGTTCGGGTTCCCAATGGCGACTGGATCGCGGATGACCGTCAGGGTTTGACGATCTGTGACGCGACATCGGCAGCTTTTGCGATGGACCTGCCTTGGGACAAATTAGATGTGACCACGTTCAGCTGGCAGAAAGTGCTGGGCGGAGAAGCGGCTCATGGCATGCTGATCCTGTCGCCCCGCGCGGTGGAACGGCTGGAGAGCTATACCCCCGCATGGCCTCTGCCCAAGATTTTCCGCCTGACCAAAGGCGGCAAGCTGATCGACGGTATTTTCACTGGTGCAACAATCAACACGCCGTCCATGCTGGCGGTCGAGGATTACCTGTTCGCACTGGACTGGGCGCGCTCGGTCGGTGGCCTGCAAGGGCTGATCGCCCGTGCCGATGCCAATGCCGGTGCGGTGCACGCGTTCTGTGATCAGAATGACTGGATCGCCAATCTGGCCGAGGATGCGGCGACGCAATCGAACACCTCGGTTTGCCTGAAGTTCACCGATCCGCGCATTCAGGACGGTGTCACTTTCGCCAAGGCCGTGGCCAAACGGCTTGAGGTCGAGAATATCGCGCTGGACATCGGCGCCTATCGCGACGCGCCTGCGGGCCTGCGCATCTGGTGCGGCGGGACGGTCGAGACCTCGGATATCGAGGCGATGCTGCCCTGGCTGGCCTGGGCCTTTGAGGCCGAGATCGCGGCGCAAACCGAAGCCGCCTGACCTATTCCACCGGGCCATATCTGGCCCGGGCTTCCCATACAATTCAAGGACCAGAGAATATGGCCCCCAAAGTACTCGTATCTGACAAGCTCAGTGAAACCGCCGTGCAGATCTTCCGCGATCGCGGCATCGACGTGGATTTCATGCCCGATCTGGGCAAGGACAAGGACAAGCTGGCCGAGGTGATCGGTCAGTATGACGGCCTTGCCATCCGCTCGGCCACCAAGGTCACGCCGACCATTCTGGAAAAAGCGGACAACCTGAAGGTCATCGGCCGCGCCGGGATCGGCACCGACAATATCGACAAGGAAGCGGCCTCGAAAAAAGGTGTGATCGTGATGAACACACCCTTTGGCAACATGATCACCACAGCCGAGCACGCCATTGCGATGATGTTCGCCGTGGCGCGGCAAATCCCCGAGGCCAGCACCTCGACCCATGCGGGTAAGTGGGAAAAGTCCAAGTTCATGGGGATCGAGCTGACCAACAAGACCCTCGGGGTCATTGGTGCGGGCAACATTGGCGGTATCGTCTGTGAACGCGCGCTGGGCCTGAAGATGAAAGTCGTCGCCTATGATCCCTATCTGGGCGAAGAGAAAGCGGCCAAGATGGGGGTCGAGAAGGTCGAGCTGGACGAACTTCTGTCCCGCGCCGATTTCATCACCCTGCACGTGCCGCTGACCGATCAGACCCGCAATATCCTCAGCCGTGAGAACCTCGCCAAGACCAAGAAGGGCGTTCGCATCATCAACTGTGCCCGTGGTGGACTGGTCGACGAAGGGGCGCTGGCGGAGGCGCTGACTTCCGGTCATGTTGCGGGCGCGGCCTTTGACGTATTCAGCGAGGAACCGGCGAAGGACAACGCCCTGTTCAATCTACCGAACGTGGTTTGCACGCCTCACCTTGGTGCTGCAACGACCGAGGCGCAGGAAAACGTGGCGCTGCAAGTGGCCGAGCAGATCTCGAACTATTTGCTGACCGGGGCGGTGGAAAACGCGCTGAACATGCCCAGCGTCACCGCCGAAGAGGCCAAGGTCATGGGGCCGTGGATCAAGCTGGCGGGTCATCTGGGCAGCTTCATTGGCCAGATGACGGATGAGCCGGTGCAAGCGATCAACATCCTCTATGACGGTGTGGCCGCTGAAATGAACCTGGCCGCGCTGAACTGTGCCGTCGTCGCCGGGATCATGAAAAAGTTCAACCCCGAGGTGAACATGGTCTCGGCCCCTGTGGTGGCGAAAGAGCGCGGGATCAAGATCTCGACCACCAATCAGGACAAGTCCGGTGTCTTTGATGGCTATATCAAGGTCACCGTGGTCACCGACAAGCGCGAACGCTCGATTGCTGGCACCGTGTTCAGCGACGGCAAACCGCGTTTCATCCAGATCAAAGGCATCAATATCGATGCCGAGGTGGGCGCGCATATGCTGTACACCACTAACGAAGACGTGCCGGGTATTATTGGTACTCTGGGACAGACCATGGGCGAAAACGACGTGAACATCGCCAACTTTACCCTCGGCCGGTCCGAGGCGGGTGGTGAGGCTATCGCGTTGCTTTACGTGGATGAACCGGTTCCGGCCGAGGCGCGCGCCAAGCTGGCGGAAACTGGCCTGTTCACCCAGATCAAGCCGCTGGAGTTCGATGTCGCCTGAGCGGTGTTGAAATTCTGAGACAATCCGTACCCGCGCCGCCCAAGGCGCGGGTATTTTCTTTTCCGGCGACCGGAAACGCGCCACAAGCAGGGTATTCACTTTGACCGAGGATTTTTCATGACCTCCCCCATCTACGCCGTTGGCGACATTCACGGTCAGCTTGGCATGCTGGAACACGCGCTGCGCCTGATTGAGCAGGACGGCGGGCCGGATGCGCGGATTGTGTTTCTTGGGGATTATGTGGACCGCGGCCCCGACAGTCGTGGTGTGTTGGACCTGCTGATCGAAGGGCAGCGCGCGGGTCGCAACTGGATCATGGTCAAGGGCAACCACGACCGGATGATGGCCCGGTTCGTGCAGGATTGTGAGATTGCCGACAATCGCCTGCCGATCACGCTCAGTTGGCTCCACCCGCGTCTGGGAGGGCGGGAAACACTGGCCTCATACGGCGTTGAGGTCGTGGATGAAGACCGCATCTTTCAGGTCAACGAACGCGCTTGCGCCGCGGTGCCACCCGAACATATCGACTTCATCAATGCGCTGCCCCTGTATCATCAGGAGGGTGTGCTGCTATTCGTTCACGCGGGCATCCGCCCCGGCATTCCGCTGGAACAACAGGCCGAGGACGATCTGGTCTGGATCCGCCACGAGTTTCTGCGTGACCCCGGCCCGCATCCGTGGCTGGTGGTACACGGGCATACGCCAGTGGACCGGGCCGAACATTGCAGCATCCGGATCAATCTGGATGCGGGTGCGGGCTATGGCCGTCCGCTGGCCACGGCGGTGTTCGAAGGCCGCGATTGCTGGCTGCTGACCGAGGCGGGACGGGTGCCGCTGACCCCTAGCCCTTGGTGAACAGGTCCTTGTAGTCCTCGCGCAGGATGTTCTTCTGCACCTTGCCCATGGTGTTGCGCGGCAGTTCATCCAGCACGATCAGCTTGCGGGGATGTTTAAACCGGGCCAATGCGTCCTGCACATCGGCCAGAATGGCCTCGGGGTCGGGGCTCTGTCCCGGCTCGGGCACCAGAATACCCACCGGGGTTTCGCCGAAATCCGGGTGCGGCACACCGATCACCGCGCTTTCCAGCACGCCGGGCTGGTCGTCCAATACCAATTCGACCTCTTTGGGATAGATGTTGTAGCCGCCCGAGATGATCACATCTTTGCCGCGACCAACGATATGGACATAGCCGTCTTCGTCCACCCGCCCCAGATCGCCGGTGATAAAGAACCCGTCTGGCCGCAGTTCGGCGGCAGTTTTCTCGGGCATCTGCCAATAGCCCTCGAATACGTTCGGGCCGCGCACCTCTATCATGCCGATTTCACCCTGCGGCAGGGTTTCCCCGGTTTCGGGATCAGTGACCTTCATGTCCACATCTGGCAGGGGGAAGCCCACCGTGCCGGCGCGCCGCTCACCCTCATAGGGGTTCGAGGTGCTCATGTTGGTTTCGGTCATGCCATAGCGTTCAAGGATGCGGTGGCCGGTACGGGTTTCAAACCGTTCATGGGTTTCAGCCAGCAACGGGGCTGAGCCTGAGATGAACAGCCGCATGTGTCGCGCCAGATCGCCATTAAAACGATCATCGTTCAGCAAGCGGGTATAGAAGGTTGGCACCCCCATCATCGAGGTTGCCTGCGGCATCAGGCGCAGCATGTCCTCAAGGTCGAATTTCGGCAGAAAGATCATCGACCCGCCCGAGGCCAGCACCACATTAGTCGCCACAAACAGCCCGTGGGTGTGAAAGATCGGCAGCGCGTGCAGCAGCACGTCATCGGCTGTGAACCGCCATTCCTGCACCAGCGTCTCGGCGTTCGATAGCAGGTTGGCCTGTGTCAGCATCGCGCCTTTGGATCGCCCGGTTGTGCCCGAGGTGTACAGGAACGCGGCTAGGTCATCCTCAGCGCGGCGAACAGGCTCGAACGCAGGCAACATGCCCATGGAGCGCCGCATCAGGCTGCCGGACCCGTCGGCGTTCAGTGTCTCTAACCTTGCGTTCTGGGACGCGGCGATGGGTGCCAGACCTTCGGCCTTTGTGTCATCACACACAACTAGCTTGGCGCCGCTGTTTTCGATGAAATACTGCAACTCGGCCGTGGTGTATCCGGTGTTGAGCGGCAGAAAGATCAGCCCGGTCTGAGCGCAGGCGGCATAGAGCGCCAGCGCCTCGGGTGATTTTTCAACCTGCACCGCCACCCGTTCGCCGGGTTCCAGCTCATACCCGGTCAGCGCATTAGCGATCCGCGCGGCCATATCCAGAAAGGCGGCATGGGTCAGGGTCTGACCATCGGGCAGGTGCAGAAATGGAGTGCTCTTTCCCGCGTGAATGCCAAACAGCCGGTCATAAAGCGGGTTGCCCATGTCGTTATTCCTTTGCGCCTGCTCAATACGGGGCTGAATCTGTCCCGGATTGGTTAGACGGTAAAGCGGAAATCGGGCTGGGGATCAGAATTCCGTGGTCATCCGGTAGCCTGCGGCAAAGAACATCTTAGCAAATGTTACCGGTTCCCCTTGCAGCCATGTGATCCGCTCGCCGGTAAAGACCGGCTCGCCCTCGGGGACGTCCAAAAATCCCGCAATCGTGGCATCGGCGCGGCTGGCCAGAAAGCTCAACTCGACATTGGTGAAGGGCACCGTCTGGATCAGCCATTCATTCGGTCCGAGCTTCGAGAAATCGGCTTGCTCCACCTGCGGGACCGAGGCGGTGACGATCCAGCGGTCCTCGTACTGAAACGGGGTGTTGCCGTTGAAATGCATACAGCGCACATGCACCACGTTTTGCCCCGGTGCCAGGGCCAGACGGGCGCTGAGCCACTCGGGCGCAGGCTCTGAGACAGAGGAAACCAGCGCATAGCGATAGGTGCCGCCCAGTGCCTCGACTTCATCCCGGACCATGGGGATGGTAAAGCGCGCCTGCCGCTGCGGGGCGCTTGCTACGCGCGTGCCGGCCTTGCGGCGACGTTCCAGATAGCCCTCGTCGGCCAGCTCCCGCAGGGCCCGATTGACCGTGGTGCGGGTGCAGGAAAACTCGACCGCAAGCTCCTGTTCGTTGGGCAGCAGCGCATCGGGTTGCCATTCGCCGGACCGGATGCGCGCCAGCACGGTCTGCTTGATGTCTTTGTAACTGGTTGTATCACTCGATTGAGGCATGGCGCAGCTTTAGACCGAGGCCAACAGGTCCGCAATCGCGGATCGGTAAGCGGGGATGATCCGGTCGCGGGCAACATGACGGCCCTGTTTCACCCTATGCCGCCCAGCAGACCACAGATCGGTAACCAGCCCGTCGGGTGCGGCGAAACACAGCCCGTCCAACAGCTGATCATCGCTGAGCGCGCAGAGAGTCGGGTGGTCGCGGTTAATTGCCACCAGATCGGCCAGCTTGCCCTCGGCAATCTCACCCGCGTTGCGCCCAAGGGCCTGCGCGCCTCCCAGTGCTGCCTTAGTGTAAAGCGCGTGACCAACCGACCCCTCGCTGACCAGAACAGCCCGCTGCTGTTCACGCAAGCGTTGTGAATATTCCAGTGTGCGCAGTTCTTCGGGCAGAGAGATCCTAATATTAGAGTCTGAACCAATCCCAAAACGACCACCTTCAGCGACATATTCAGCGCCGTTGAAGATTCCGTCGCCCAGATTGGCCTCGGTGATTGGACACAGACCAGCGACGGCCCCCGACCGGGCCAGAGCGGTGGTTTCGGCGTCGGTCATGTGGGTCGCGTGGATTAGGCACCACCGTGCGCCTAGCGGCACATTGTCCAGAAGCCAAGCCACCGGGCGCTGACCCAGCATGGCCTGAACATCGGTGACCTCCTGCACTTGTTCGGCGATGTGGATATGCACGGGGCCTTCGGGTGTGGCCCTTAGCACCTCGGTCAGATCCGTGGGCGAGGTCGCGCGCAGAGAATGTGGCGCAATTCCCAATTTAGAGTCTGTTTCTGGCAATGCAGGGCGGCAATCATCGACCAGTTCGAGGAACCGCGCCACATCGTTGCCGAACCGCAGCTGCCCGCCCGAAAGGGCCTCCTGTTTGACGCCGCCATAGGTGTAGAGCACGGGCAGATGGGTCAGACCGATCCCCGTTTGCTGTGCGGCGGCGAAAATGCGTTGGCTGAGTTCTGACAGTTGGTCATAGGGCGCACCGCCGGGTTGGTGATGGACATAGTGGAACTCACCAACCGAAGCGTACCCAGCCTCCTGCATCTCCATGAACACCAGCGCGGCGATGGCTTCGATCTGCTCCGGCGTCAGACGGTCCAGAAAGCGGTACATCAGGTTGCGCCAGGTCCAGAAACTCTCGCGCCCGGCCGCTCGGGTTTCGGTCATCCCGGCCATGGCCCGCTGAAAAGCGTGGGAGTGCAGGTTCCCCAGGGCGGGCAACAGCACATCGACCCGCTCGTCCCCGGGCTCAGCGTTTGCTTGTGTCTGTATGTGTCGGATGCGTCCCTGATCGATCTCGATCCGCACATCATGAACCCAATCAGAGCCTAATAAGGTTGTTTTTGCGTGGATAGGCATTTCGGTTCCAATTTGTGTAGACTTTATACTTTTACAAGTATACGAAAAAAACAAGCAAGAGGGGAGCCGAAAAGAATCGCCATGACCAGAAAATCGGTCCTTACCAGCGCCGCGATGGCCACGATGTCCGTGGGCGATACGCCCTATGGGCTCTGCCGGGATGCGGCGATTGCCATTGATGGCGCAGATATCGTCTGGGCCGGAAAGAAAGGGGCCTTGCCCGCCGACTACGCCAGTTGGCCGGTTGAGGATTTCGGCACCCGGCTGATCACGCCCGCCCTGATCGATGCCCACACCCACGTGGTGTTCGGCGGCAACCGTGCGACAGAGTTCGAGATGCGCTTGAACGGGGCCTCGTATGAGGAAATTGCGCGCGCAGGCGGCGGTATCCTGTCAACGGTGAACGCTACGCGGTCGGCCAGCGAAGAAGAGCTACTTGTCGACGCTCTGGCCCGGGTGGATGCGCTGATGGATGAAGGCGTCTGCAGCATCGAGGTCAAATCCGGCTATGGGCTGGATACGGAAACTGAACTCAAGATGCTGCGCGTGGCCCGTCGGATCGGCGAAGCCCGTCCGATCCGGGTCAGAACCAGCTTTCTGGGCGCACATGCGGTACCGCCCGAATATGCAAACCGGGCCGATGCGTATATCCAGGAGGTCTGTATCCCGACGCTGCGCGCCGCCCATGCCGAAGGGCTGGTAGACGCGGTGGACGGGTTCTGCGAAGGGATTGCCTTCACTCCTGCCCAGATCGCACAGGTGTTCGATGTGGCGCAAGAACTGGGCCTGCCGGTAAAACTCCATGCCGAGCAACTGTCCAATCTGGGTGGCGCCCGGCTGGCGGCCTCGTACGGCGCCTTGTCGGCGGATCATATCGAGTATCTGGATACCGAGGGCGTGACGGCCATGGCGCAGGCAGGTTCCGTGGGAGTTCTGCTGCCAGGTGCGTTCTATACGCTGCGGGAAACGCAGGTGCCTCCGGTTGATTTGCTGCGTCAGCATCGAGTGCCGATGGCGCTGGCAACGGATTGCAATCCCGGTTCTTCGCCGCTGACTTCGTTGCTGCTGACGATGAACATGGGCTGCACGTTGTTCCGTATGACGCCCGAGGAGGCTCTGTCCGGTGTCACCCGCAACGCCGCGCGCGCGTTGGGGATCAGCGATGCGGGCACGATTATGCCAGGCCAGCGGGCGGATCTGGCGGTTTGGAACGTCGCACATCCGGCCGAGCTGTCCTATCGCGTTGGCTTCAACCCTCTGCACAAACGACTATTTGGAGGGCTGGAATGACGCCTCTGTCTTTGCAACCCGGTCAGGTGACGTTGGCACAACTGGCCCAGGTTTATTGGGAACAACCCGCCGTTTCGCTGGACCAAGAGTGTAAGCCCGCTGTCGAGGCGGCGGCGCGGCGCATTCAGGCCGCCGCTCAGGGCGAGGCTGCGGTGTATGGTGTCAACACAGGCTTCGGCAAACTGGCCAGCCACAAGATCGCACCCGAAGATACCTCGACTCTGCAGCGCAACTTGATCCTCAGCCATTGTTGCGGTGTCGGTCCTGCCGTGCCCCGCCGCGTGGCCCGGCTGATGATGACGCTCAAGTTGTTGTCCTTTGGCCGCGGCGCCTCGGGTGTGCGGTGGGAGTTGGTCGAGCTGCTGCAGCAGATGCTGGCGCGCGGCGTCACACCCGTGATCCCGGCGCAGGGGTCCGTGGGCGCGTCGGGGGATCTGGCACCGCTGGCCCACATGACCGCAGTGATCATCGGTGCGGGTGAGGCCGAGGTGAACGGCGACATCCAGCCGGGCGCTCAGGCGCTGAATTCTGTGGGGTTAGAGCCGATTCAACTGGGTCCTAAGGAAGGTTTGGCCTTCATCAACGGCACTCAGTTTTCAACCGCTTTCGCGCTGGCTGGTCTGTTCGACGCCTGGAGCACGGCGCAAAGCGCGTTGGTAATTTCGGCTCTGTCGACCGATGCGATCATGGGGTCCACCGCGCCTCTGCGGCCCGAAATCCACACTCTGCGCGGCCATCGCGGCCAGACCGAGGCCGCCAGCGCCATGCGCGCCGTTCTGGCCGGGTCGGAAATCCGGGAAAGTCACCGGGAAGGCGACACGCGCGTGCAGGACCCGTATTGCATCCGTTGTCAGCCGCAGGTCACCGGAGCGGCTATGGATGTCATGCGTCAGGCCGCTGCAACGCTTGAGATCGAGGCCAACGCCGCCACTGACAATCCTCTGGTTCTTGAGGATGGGATCGTCTCGGGCGGCAATTTCCATGCCGAACCCGTCGGCTTTGCCGCCGATATGATCGCGCTGGCCCTGTCCGAGATCGGGGCAATTGCCCAGCGGCGTATTGCGCTGATGGTGGATCCGACGCTCAGCTTTGATCTGCCGCCCTTCCTGACCCCAGAACCGGGGCTGAATTCGGGTCTGATGATCGCCGAGGTGACAACCGCTGCGCTGATGAGCGAGAACAAGCATCTGGCAAATCCCTGCGTCACCGACAGCACCCCAACTTCGGCCAATCAGGAGGATCACGTCTCGATGGCTGCCCATGGCGCGCGGCGTCTGACCCGCATGGTCGAGAACCTGAACTACATTCTGGGGGTCGAACTGCTCTGCGCGGCACAAGGGGTTGAATTTCGGGCGCCGCTGAGCACCAGCGATCCGCTGCAGCAGGTCATAGCGCGGGTGCGGGCGGACATTCCCGCGCTGGCCGAGGATCGCTATCTGGCACCAGATTTGGAGGCCGTAAAACTATTGGTGACCGACGGCGCGATCCTTGGTGCCGTGAACACCCCAATGCCGGAGCTGATGTGATGCAGGTGGTCAGCGTAGAGCGCGGGGACAGCCCGATTGTGCTGGGCCAGCCCCATGGCGGGACCTTCGTGCCCGATGACATTGCTGCCCGCTTCAATGACACAGGGCGCGCGCTGGCGGACACGGATTGGCACATAAAGAGGCTCTATGAAGGGATTTTGGACGATGCGACCGTGGTACAATCCCATGTCCATCGCTATGTCATCGACGCCAATCGCGATCCCGAGGGGGTGTCGCTTTATCCCGGACAGAACACAACGACGCTGGTGCCTTTGACCGATTTCGACGGACAGTCGATCTGGCAGGATGGCCAGGAACCCTCGGTCGACGAGATCGACCAGCGACGACAGGCCTATCACGCGCCCTACCACGCGGCGCTTGCCGAGGAACTGCAGCGCGTGCGCGACCGTCATGGTGTGGCGATCCTGTTCGATTGTCACTCGATCCGCAGCCGTATTCCTTACCTGTTCGAAGGCACTTTGCCAGATATGAATATCGGAACGGATGGCGGCGCGACTTGCTCGCTCAAAATAGAGTCTATTTCAAAGAAATTAGCAGATTCCTCCCCCTATAGCACCGTCCTGAACGGCCGGTTCCGGGGCGGATGGACCACGCGCCACTATGGCCGCCCGGCCGAAGGCATACACGCCATTCAGATGGAGTTGGCGCAGTCCACCTATCTGACCACTGAGGCTGCGCCTTGGAGCTATGACACCGCCAAAGCCGACCGCCTGCGCCGCTGGTTGCGCGACATTCTGAATGCCATCCAAGACACCGCATTGGAGCTTACGCCATGACCGACCCCCGCAAGAATACCCGCGATATCTTTCCGCCGACCGGCCCTGAGCTGAATGCCAAGAGCTGGGTGACCGAGGCGCCTCTGCGGATGCTGATGAACAACCTGCACCCCGATGTGGCCGAAAACCCGCATGAGTTGGTGGTCTATGGCGGCATCGGTCGCGCCGCGAGGACGTGGAAGGATTTCGATACTATTGTGGCTGGTTTGAAGGATTTGGAGGAGGACGAGACTCTGATCGTCCAATCCGGCAAACCCGTTGCGATCATCCGCACGCATAAGGATGCGCCGCGAGTGCTGATCGCCAACTCCAACCTTGTTCCGCACTGGGCGACCTGGGACCATTTTAACGAGCTCGATAAGAAGGGCCTGATGATGTACGGCCAGATGACCGCTGGCTCGTGGATCTATATCGGCACGCAGGGCATTGTTCAGGGCACCTATGAAACCTTTGCCGAAGCCGGACGGCAGCACTATGGCGGCGATCTGACCGGCAAGTGGATTCTGACTGGGGGCCTTGGCGGCATGGGCGGCGCGCAGCCGCTTGCCGCCGTGTTCGCCGGGGCTTGCTGTCTTGCGGTCGAATGCAACCCGGACAGCATCGATTTCCGCCTGCGGACGAAATACCTCGATGAAAAGGCGGAAACGCTGGACGAAGCTTTGGCGATGATCGACCGCTGGACCAAGGCGGGCGAGGCAAAATCGGTTGGTCTGCTGGGCAATGCCGCCGAGGTTTTCCCCGAGATTTACCGCCGCATGGCCGAGGGCGGGATGCGCCCCGATATCGTCACTGACCAGACCAGTGCCCATGATCCGATCAACGGGTATTTGCCCTTGGGTTGGACGATGGCGCAATGGCGTGAAAAGCGGGAAACAGACCCTAAAACAGTGGAAAAGGCCGCGCGGGCTTCGATGAAGCAGCACGTGGCGGCGATGGTCGATTTCTGGAACGCAGGCGTGCCGACGCTGGATTACGGCAACAACATCCGGCAGGTGGCGCAGGATGAAGGGTTGGAGAACGCCTTTGCTTTCCCCGGCTTTGTACCCGCCTATATCCGCCCGCTGTTCTGCAAGGGAATTGGTCCGTTCCGCTGGTGCGCCCTGTCCGGTGATCCCGAGGATATCTACAAGACCGACGCAAAGATGAAGGAGCTATTCCCCGAGAACGAGCACCTGCATCGTTGGCTCGACATGGCGCAGGAGCGGATCGCGTTTCAGGGCCTGCCCGCCCGTATCTGCTGGATCGGGCTGGGGGATCGTCACCGCGCCGGGTTGGCCTTCAACGAAATGGTCGCCAATGGCGAGTTGAAAGCACCCGTTGTCATTGGTCGCGACCATCTGGATAGCGGCTCGGTCGCCAGCCCTAACCGTGAAACCGAGGCGATGCTGGACGGCTCGGACGCGGTCTCTGATTGGCCTTTGCTGAACGCGTTGATCAACACCGCCAGCGGCGCGACCTGGGTATCGCTGCATCACGGCGGCGGGGTCGGTATGGGGTTCAGCCAGCACGCGGGCGTGGTGATCTGTGCCGACGGCACCGAAGATGCCGCCCGGCGGCTGGAGCGGGTCCTGTGGAACGATCCGGCCTCGGGCGTGTGGCGACATGCGGATGCGGGGTACGAGATTGCCAAGGACTGCGCCCGCGCACATGGTCTGCGCCTGCCCGGCATCCTGGGGTAGGTGCATAAGGTCTCTGGTGAATTGGCTGTCTCTGCGATATGCGCAGAACAGCCTGCAGGAGACCGACCATGTACGTAGCCACTCTGTTGACCAATCCGAATCTGCCAAAGCTGGACGAGGCTGTGGTCGAGACGCTTTGCAATGCCTGGGGCGGGTCGGATCCGGTCTGGCTGAGCGAGAATGAGGCCGCTGAATTCAGGTTCCCCGCGCTGACCGACAATCAAGAGGCAGTCTGGGCCGAGCTGCAGCTGTTGGAGATCGACCTGATCGTGCAGCCGCTCGGAAAGCGCCGCAAGCTGATGCTGCTGGCCGATATGGACAGCACCATGATCCGGCAGGAATGCATCGACGAACTGGCTGACGAGGCCGGTGTTGGCGAACGGGTCAAGGACATCACCGCGCGGGCGATGAATGGCGAGCTGGATTTCGAGGGCGCGCTGATTGAACGGGTCGGCCTGTTGAAAGGGCTGGACGAAGCGGTGATCGACAAGGTGCTGGAGGAACGCATCACGCTGATGCCGGGCGGGGCGGAGCTGGTTGCGACCATGCGCATGAACGGCGGCTATGCGGCTTTGGTGTCGGGCGGGTTCACGGCGTTCACCTCGAAAGTGGCCGAGCAGCTGGGCTTTGACGAAAACCGCGCCAATACGCTGCTGGCTGAGAATGGTAAGCTGACCGGCAATGTGCAGCGCCCGATTCTGGGCAAGCAGGCCAAGGTTGACGCGCTGGAGCAGATCACCAAACGGCTGGGCCTGTCCGAGGCTGATGTGCTGGCCGTGGGCGATGGGGCAAACGATCTGGGTATGCTTGGCCGGGCCGGAACCGGTGTGGCACTGCACGCCAAGCCCTCGGTCGCGCAGCAATGTGACATTCGGGTCAATTTCGGGGATCTGACGGCGCTGTTGTACCTGCAGGGCTATTCCCGCGCGGCCTTTGCCGACGTCTGATCGCAAGGGGCTTACACCTAGGGCTTCCCTTTATTTAACAAAAATGTTAAACGGTGGTCATGAACACGCTTCTGACCGCATTCTCGGCCTTGTCCGATGCCACCCGATTCTCGATCGTCGAGCAGTTGATGCAGGACGGAGAACTGCCCGCTGGTGACCTGATCGAAGGGCGCGGCATATCCGGCGCCGCGATCTCGCGCCATCTGAAAGTACTGCGAGAGGCTGGCTTGGTGCAGCAACGGGTTCAGGGCAGCCAGCGGATGTATTCGATCCAGCCCGAGGGGCTGCGGGCGATTGCCGAGTGGACCATCTCGAAACGGCAATTCTGGGAGGGCAGCCTCGATCGTTTGAACGACTTGATTGAAAGGGAGAATTCATGGCCGACCTGAAACTGGAACGTGAGTTCCCCACCAGCCCGGATAACCTGTTTGCATGGATCAGCGACGGCGCGAAGCTGTTGCAGTGGTGGGGACCGGAAGGAATGCACGTGCCCGAGCATGACCTGGATTTCTCGCGCCTTGGGCCGTGGTATTCGGTCATGCAGAACGCCGAGGGCCAGCAATACAAGGTCTCGGGGCAGGTCACCCATGTCGATCCGCCCAACTCGGTGGGGTTCACATGGGGCTGGCATGACGATCAGGATCAGCGCGGTGCGGAAAGCCATGTAACGCTGACCGTCGAAGCGGCTGGCGAGGGCGCGCGCCTGATCCTGAATCATCGCGATCTGGGCGATGATGAGATCGCAGCGAACCACAACCAAGGCTGGACCTCGTCGCTACGCAAATTGGAAGCTCAGTTTTAAGAAATGCATCAGGGAGGAAGAGAAATGCCCCAATTTCTGTTTGTCTATCACGGCGGTCATACCCCAACCGATCCTGCCGAAATCGAAGCGACCATGGCCGCCTGGGGCGCGTGGTTCCAGAACATTGGCGACGCGCTGGACATCCCCGGCAATCCGGTGGGCCAGTCCTATACGGTCAGTTCCGGTGGCGTCGTCGACAATGGTGGGGCAAACCCGGCCTCGGGCTTTACCGTCATCAAGGCCGACAGCATCGATGCCGCGACCGAGATGGCCAAGGGCTGCCCCATGGTCGTGAGCGGAACAGGCTCGGTCGAAGTGGCCGAGGTGCATCCGATCGAAATGTGACCCTTAGCCGGGGAAACCCGGCGCAGGTCGGATCACGCCGCATTCTATCCCGCGGCGGCTGTATTGGATGGCATTCATGAATTTGCGGGTGGCCGGGTGTTCGGCCTCCAGCACGCCCAGATGCACCAGAATGGCCGCGATGGCGCATTCGCTGGCGCGGGTGGTGCCATCGGTGATCTTCAGTGCCACACCCATGCGTTTTTCCGGAATGATGGCGACGAAAACGGCCTCGGCCCCGGTTTTGATCGCGGCGCGGCCCTCCATGGCGCGCATCAGCTCGGTACAGGCGCGGTTTTCACCGGCTACCAGCTCCGGGTGTTTGATCATCGCTGCGGTCAGCTGCTGCGCCGCATCGCTGGCCCGGTCCGACCGATCAGCGGCCGAGGCAAACCACGCCATCGACCGCGCCAGCCCCACCAGCGAAGTGGCGAAATTCGGCGCCGAACAGCCATCGATGCCATAGGCCGGACTTGTCTCGCCGGTCGTTTCCTCTAGTGCAGAGAGGCAAGCCTGTTGCACGTCATGATCAATCTCAAGATATTCCGGCCCCGCTCCCATATGCTGCGCCACGGTCAGGAAGCCGCAATGCTTGCCCGAGCAGTTGTTGTGAATCTGGCAGGGGGTGTCATCCGCCAGAATCAGCCCGTCGCGCGCCGCCATGTCCTGCGGTTCCTGCGGGCCGCAGCGCAAGTCATGCTCGGTCAAGCCCAGATGGTCCAACCAGGCCGTCACGCGGTCGGTATGGATGTGCGCACCGCTATGCGAGGCGCAGGCCAGCGCCAGATGCTCTGAATTCAGCCCGTATTTCGCGGCTGCGCCGGAGGTGATCAGAGGCAGCCCCTGAATCATCTTGGCGGAAGACCGGGGGTAGATCGTCACATCCGGATCGCCCCAGCTTTGCACGATCTGGCCGCTGTCATCGCAGATCACTGCGTGACCCAAATGCAGGCTTTCCAGCAAGGGGCCGCGCCACAGTTCTGTCATTGCTACGGGCTGCGTCATCGGGACCCTCCTCAAATATGCGCAAAATTCTGCCAATCGCCCTTTCGCCTGTGGCGAAACCTGCGTTAGTGTGTGTATGTCGACAATCATCGGAATACGCAACTTACAGACGAACCGGCAAGGTGCGCAGGCATTTCCGATGGGTATGAGGTTTAGGTCGAGCTAGGAGGCTGGACAGATGGGATCGAAACTCGTCCGTGTGATCGCGGGCCTGTGTGTGGCAGGGATGGCTACAACCGCAACCGCTCAACAGGCGTCCAGCACCAATCGTGTGGCTGCCAAGACGGATTGGAGCGTGTTCGTCGAAGAAGATCCCACCGAATGCTGGAGCGTGGCGACACCCGACGAAACCGTCAACACGCGCGGTGGACGCGTGGTATCGGTGCGACGCAGCGACATTCTGCTGTTTGTGGTTTTCCGGCCCAGCGAAAACGTCGCCGGTCAGGTGTCGTTTACCGGCGGTTACCCGTTTGCAGCCGGGTCTTCGGTCAATGTCCGGATCGAAGATCAGGAGTTTGAGTTCATCACTGACGGCGAATGGGCCTGGCCCGCGACCCAAGGTCAGGAACCCAAGGTGATCGAGGCCATGAAAAAAGGCACCGAGGCGGTGGTGACGGCCCGGTCCGAACGCGGCACGCAGACCAAGGACACGTTCTCGTTACTGGGATTCACCGCAGCGCTGGAAGACGCCCAAAAACGCTGCACAAACTGATCTTTTTCCACAGACACGCGAAACCCCGTCATCCGGCGGGGTTTTCTTTTGTGCAAAACACGTTCGCTTGACGCCACGTCTGCCTGAAAAATTGATCCGTATCAAAGTGAGCGACCGACCTTTCTGAACTAATCAGTTCAGAGACAAGGAAGGAGCCTGCCTATGCTGAACAAAACCATTGTCGCCGTCATGATGACCGCCGCCATGTTCTTAAGCGCCTGTGAAAAAGATGCCGACACCTACCCAGTCTCGGGTGAGCAGTGCGGCCCGGAAGATCCGGTGAAAACGCTGGACGCTGCGGATTGCGATATCCTGCCTGCGGGTATCTGAGGGGTTTCGTCTAATCCGGAATATCTGAATTTGGCCGCACCGGCTTGGTCGGTGCGGCCGATCTGTATTTGGGGGCTTCGCCGATGACGTGGTATCGTGGCCTCGCACAAAACCTCAGCCGGGAATGAACTATGCGCCACGTCTTGCTTTTACTTTTGTTGTCATCCGCGGCTTTGGCGGACCCGACGTTAGAGTGCTCAGACGCAGGATCGCAGGTCGAAATCGGGTCTTGCGTTGGCGCAATGGAGGATCGGGTCGCTCAGGCGCTGGAAGAAAGTTACGGCTTTGCCATGCAGGCCGCCAAAGAGTTGGATGATGTCACGGGGCGCATCGTTGCGCAGCCCGCATTGGAGGCCGCGCAATCGGCCTGGGAAGGCTACAGGGACGCGCAATGCGAGGCCATCGGCGCCTCATACGGCGGAGGGTCGGGAACCGGTATCGCGATCACGTCGTGCCGGGTCGATCTGGGGCGTGCGCGTGTGGATGAATTGCTGCGCTTTGCCGATTGATCGGTACGATTCCTTTTGATCTTTGCGGATGTTCCTATATAGAGGCGCATCCCAAGCCAGAATCCGTTGAGATAGCCCCATGTCGCCCAAAGCGCCGATCACTCAAGACGTCATGACCATCCCCCGCAAATTGCCCGAGGGGAAGATTAACCTTGTCGGCCTGACCCGCGACCAGCTGCGCGAGGTCCTGATCGAACACGGCACGCCGGAAAAGCAGGCCAAGATGCGCACAGGGCAGATCTGGCAGTGGATCTATCAATGGGGCGTGCGTGACTTTGCCGAGATGACCAATCTGGCCAAAGCCTATCGCGCGCAACTGGCCGAGAATTTCGTGATCGAAATCCCCGAAGTGGTGACCCGTCAGGTCTCGGAAGACGGCACCCGCAAATACCTGTGCCGTATCGCCGGCGGGCACGAGGTTGAGGTGGTCTATATCCCCGAAGAGGATCGCGGCACGCTATGTATCTCGTCTCAGGTCGGGTGCACGCTGACATGTTCCTTCTGCCATACGGGCACGCAGAAACTGGTGCGCAACCTGACGGCGGCCGAGATTGTCGGGCAGGTGATGATGGCGCGCGACGATCTTGAAGAATGGCCCGTCCCCGGTGCGCCCAAGGACGAAACCCGTCTTTTGTCGAATATCGTTCTGATGGGCATGGGCGAGCCGCTGTACAACTTCGAAAACGTCCGTGACGCGATGAAGATCGCCATGGACCCCGAGGGAATTTCCCTGTCGCGCCGTCGGATCACGCTGTCGACCTCGGGCGTGGTGCCTGAAATCGCGCGCACAGCAGAAGAAATCGGTTGTCTGTTGGCGATCTCCTTCCATGCCACCACGGATGAAACCCGTGACGTGCTGGTGCCGATCAACAAGCGCTGGAACATCGAGGAACTGCTGCAGGCGCTAGCCAGCTATCCCAAAGCCTCGAATTCCGAGCGGATCACCTTTGAATACGTGATGCTGGATGGCGTCAACGACAGTGACGAGGACGCGCATCGCCTGATCGGCCACATCAAGCGTCACAACATTCCGGCCAAGATCAACCTGATTCCCTTCAACGAATGGCCGGGCGCGCCCTATAAGCGCAGCTCGAACAACCGTATCCGGGCCTTCGCGAACATTATCTATCAGGCGGGCTATGCCTCACCCATCCGCAAAACCCGCGGCGAGGATATTATGGCAGCCTGTGGTCAGTTGAAATCGGCCACCGAACGCGCCCGTAAATCGCGCAAACAAATCGAGGCCGAAGCCGGGCTGCAAAGCTGATCCGTTTTATTGTATCGCATTAGGCGACAATAAATTAATGTTTGCCCCGCTGTTTTTTGAATGCAAAATTTGATATATTTCGACCGTCAAGGCGGGATGGGCGCAATTCACTCTTGCGCACAAAGCGGTGAAAGCCGCTCTCCGGTCGTGGCGCGTTTGTTCAGGGCCGCTATCTTATTTTAGGCATGACCGGCGGCGTTCAGGCGAACCTTATAAACCAGGTAGGCCATCTCTATGTTGTTACGATTTTTAAGACTGTTTTCGATTTTCCTTGCAGCGTTGGTGTTTTCGGGCATTTCCGCCCCTCAAACGGCTGCGCAATCCACCGGCGAGGACGCGCATATCGCCATTGAAAATCCGGCAGATTTGTCGAAGGACGAGGCGTTGCAGATTTACAAGTCGCTGCAACGGCGTATGGCGCGCGGGTATGGTGCTGCGCAGTTGGATGAGTTGTTGAATTACCAAAGCTGGCCGCTGTTCAATGATGCACCCTATATATCTGCCACCCATGGCCAGCGTTACGTGAACAGCTATGCCAATCGCATGGCGCATAACTACGGCACCTTGCAGGAGGGCGAAAAGCTGCCCAAAGGCTCAGTGCTGGCCAAGGACAGCGTGACTGTCACGGATGAGGGCAACGTCCATCCCGGTGCCCTGTTCGTGATGGAAAAACTGGCCGAAGGCGTCAGCCCCGACACGGCTGATTGGCGCTATATCATGGTGCTGCCGGATGGGTCTTTGTTCGGTGACACGATGGGGTTCCGCGCCTCAGCGGTCGGTTATTGCCATGAGTGCCACGAGGCCGTTGCCGACCGGGATTACACGTTCTTTGTTCCCGAAGACTATATCGCCGGGAACTGACGGTCAGACGGCCTCGTCAGGCAGCTTCAGCGCCGTGGCTTCACGGCGGCTGAGTTGTTCGCCCTGTTTGCGTTTCGACAGCACCTCGCGGGCCAGCGCGTATTTCTCGTCCTGCCAGAAGATCAGACAGCCGTTGCAGCCTTTGCCGCAGCAGCCCTCGGTGCCTATGCGGTTGGTCTTGAAACGGCGTTCGTTGCCTTCCTCGCCGATCTTTTCCACCAGTTCATCACGGCGGCGTTCATAGGCCTTTGGATTGTCACGGCCCGAGGTTTCCAGCCCCTGTACCAGCTTGTCGAACCGGATGCGGCTCCAGTGTTCGTCGGTCAGGGCGCGTTCCTTGCGCAGGACGGAATAGACCGGAAAACGGGCACGCAAGTCGTCGATGTCTTCGTGATCGAATAGGGTGAAGGGCAGGCGGATGACGGTTTTCGTGCTGCCATGCACCACGTCCAGTCGCGCGCCGCCATGGGCGCGCTCGAAATCATAGACCCGCAGCAGAACCGTGTCGCGCGAGATGGGTGAGACGAAATCCAGCACATCGCCTGGTTCCAGCTTGTTCTTCACCTCAACCAGAAACGCATCTTCGGTCACCTCGGTGACGATCCCGGCATATTCCCATTGGGCGATGGATGCGGTGTGTTCGTAATCGTGGGAATAGTTGGTCAGCCGCCCTTCGTGGAAGGCCAACGTATAGCCGCGGTTCCCCACGGTTTCGAGTTCGCGCATATAGGGCTTCGGATCCCAGTTCTCGGGGTTCGCGTGATAGTCATCGATGGCCATGCGATAGGCGCGGGCGACGATGGCAGCGTAATATTCCGATTTGCCGCGCCCCTCGACCTTGAGGCTGTCGACGCCGATCTTCAGGTACTCATCCAGTTTCGGCATGATGCACAGATCGCGCGAGTTCAGGATATACGAGCCGCGATCATCCTCTTCGATGGGCATCAGGTCGCCGGGGCGGCAGCCTTCTTCCAGCAGGAACTCGAACAGGTCGGCGTTTTCCTCGGTTATGCGGAGTTCCTGATGCGTGCCGTCCTTGAGGCGCAGCTTCAGGCCATAGTTCCAGCGGCAGGAATTGGCGCAGTTGCCCTGATTGGCACCACGCTCGGCCATGAAATTCGACAGCAGGCAGCGGCCCGAATAGGTCATGCACATGGCGCCGTGAACAAAGGCCTCAAGCTTGATGTCGGGGCATTTCTCACGGATCTCGACCAGTTCGGGGTAGGAGACCTCGCGCGCCAGAACCACCAGTTCGGCCCCCTGATCCTGCCAGAACTTCACCGACAGCCAGGAACAGATATTGGCCTGGGTCGAGATATGCAGCGGCAGTTCGGGTGCCCGTTCGCGCACATACTGGAATACGCCGGGGTCGGCGATGATCAACCCGTCGGGTTTCACCTTGCGGACTGTGTCGATGTATTCGTCCAGCTTCGGAATGTCCTTGTTGTGCGAAAACAGGTTCAGCGTCAGGTAGGCGCGCCGCCCATGCTGGTGGCAGAATTCGACCCCTTCGATCACCTCTTCCAGCGAAAACTCGGATTTCGTGCGCAGCGACATATCCGGCGTACCCAGATACACCGCATCCGCCCCGTAAAGGATGGCGAGTTTCAGCTTGCGCAGATTGCCCGCAGGCATCAGCAGTTCGGATCTGGACTGGGTCATGGACATACCGGGTTTTGGATCAAGGGGGCCTTTTACGGCAAAGACCCTGAGTCCAAAAGCCCATTATCTGCGACGGAACCGCGCTGTGCCTATGACTTCGATCAGTTGTTTGCGGACGGGGTCGGGCTGCGCTTCGACCGCGTTCAAAACTTCGCGCAGTTCGGCGCGCAACCCGTGCATCTGGTCGATCAGAGAGATCATCATAGACAGCGCATCCGGCTCCATCTCGTACTGGTCATGCAACTCGCAGGCCAGTTCCAGACGGGCGACATCAAGGCTGTGATAGACCAGACCCTCATCAGTTTGTTCGGGGATCACGATCTCGGCGGCAAGATATTCGGTCAGCCGGGCCGAAGTCAGGCGGGTGACGGTTGCGATCAGTTGCTCTTCGGTCAGGCTCATGACGGCATTCCTTTGCGCGGGTCATAGCTGTGGTTGTCGCGCCATGTCTCCATAAACTGCTTCAACTCGTCGTCGATCTGGTCGGGCATCGTGATGGTCAGTTCGATCAACTGATCGCCTCGTTCGGTTGAGCCGCGTTTCTTGACCCCCTTGCCCCGCAGGCGCAGTGTCTTGCCGCTGCTGGTGCCTGCCGGGACGCTGACATTGACGCCGCCGTCGATGGTGGGGGCGGGCACCTTTCCGCCCAAAACGGCCTCATCAATCGTGATCGGCAGAGTGATGTGGATGTCGTCGCCCTGACGATCAAAAACCGGGTGTTTCGCAACCGAGACTGTCACCAGCGCGTCGCCCGGAGGACCCTCACCAAAGCCAGGATCGCCCTTGCCGCGCAGGCGGATGGTCTGGCCGTCGGTGATACCGGCGGGGATTTTCACCTCGATCCGGTCGCCATCGGGTAGGGTCAGCTTCTGGCTGGCGCCGAACACCGCGTCCAAGAAGCTGATCTGCAGGCTGTAGGCGCGATTGTGCCCCGGCGCGTGAAATTCCTGTGTGCGTTGGCCATAGCCACCTCGACCACGCATGAACTCGGCGAAGATGTCGGACATGTCGTCCGGGTCTGCCTGACGCCCGCGATAGGGGTTCCCTGCGGCTTCGGCATAGTCGCGGTAATATTGCTGTTGCGGGCGTTCCTGACCCGAGGCGTCGATCTCGCCCCGGTCATATTGCCCCCGCTTTTCTGGGTCTTTCAGCAGGTCATAGGCGGCGGCTGCGGCCTTGAACTTGGCTTCGGCCTCGGCGTCGCCGGGTTTCAAGTCGGGGTGGCAGTCCTTGGCAATGCGCCGATAGGCCTTTTTGATCTCGGCATCGCTGGCGTCTTTGGCGACACCAAGGGCGGAATAGGGATCGTCGCTCATCTCACCTCTCGCGGGTCGGGCGGAACAGGATGGGTTTTATCATGCGTTTTCAAAGGGCCAAAAGGAAGAGACTTTTGAAACCGCTCGCAAAACCCTGCAGGTCTGTTAACATATGCATGTTTCGCATTGTTTTTAACGGAGACCCCCATGACGCGCAGACTCAAGTCCATTCTTGCCCTGCTGGCCGGGAATGCCATCGGGTTGCTGCTTGCTGCGATTTTGCTGCCGGAATTTGCGATCCGGCCAATCTCATTCATCGTGGTGGTGGTTGTCTTTACGCTGGTGCAATGGATCGCCGAGCCTTTGATCCTTAAGCTGGGCGAGAAAAGAGCGCCCGCGATCAAGGGCGGTATCGCGCTGATCGTGACGTTCGTGGGTTTGCTGGTCACCGATCTGGTGACCAACGGCCTGACGATTGGCGGGATTTCCAACCTGCTGGCCGCAACGCTGCTGGTTTGGCTTGGGGCGCTGATCGCCAGCGTGGTGCTGCCGATCTACGTTTTCAAGGAACTACGCGAGCCCAAGAAGTAATCACAGCGCGTTCAGGCTGGCCTCGATCGCGTACCACAGCTCTTCCACCGGCTCGCACCCGACCGACAGGCGGATGAAAGCGGGGTCGACATCGTCACCCCACCGCGCGCGGCGCTCGGCGGAACTGTGGACGCCGCCAAAGGAGGTGGCGGGGCGCAGCATCGAACAGGCATTGATGAAAGTTTCAGCCTTGTCTTCCGATTCCAGCGTGATCGACAGCAGGAAGCCGAACCGTGAAGTCTGCGCCTTGGCGAGATCATGCGAAGGATCGCCCAACAGGCCGGGATAGCGGATGTGTTTCACAGCCGGGTGCTCCGCCAGTCGTTCTGCCAGGACTTGCGCCGAGCTGCACATCCGGTCAAGGCGCACGTCCAGCGTTTCCAGCCCGCGATGCAGCAGCCAGGCCTCATGCGGCCCGGGGATCGCGCCGGAAACCCTCCTCCATTCCTCGACCCGTTCCATGATCTGTGGGTCACGGCTGGCCACATGGCCCATCAGCAGGTCGGAATGCCCACCCATGGCTTTGGTATCCGAGGCCACCACCACGTCGATACCCAGATCCAGCGGACGCTGGCCCAGCGGCGTTAGGGTCGTGTTGTCGGCAATCGTGATGCCACCCGCGTCACGCACGGCCTGGGCAATAGCAGGCAGGTCCATCATGTCCAGCCCGGGGTTCGAGGGGCTTTCGACAAAGACCACATCGAAGCCGTCAAACCCGCCTTCGGTAAACGTGGTTGTTGGGCGTTCTGTGACCGAAACACCCAGCCCGGACAGAAACCGGTCAGCCAACACGCGAGTGACGTAATATCCATCCGAGGGGATCAGCAGGTGCGATCCGGATTTCAAGGTCGCAAACAAAGCCGCCGAAATTGCCCCCATGCCCGACGGGAAGGTCAGGCAAGGCGCGTCCTCAAGATGGGCCAGAACGTGTTCCAGATGCTGCCACGTAGGGTTGTCGACCCGGCCATAGGTGGGCAGGCCATCCGGCGCACCGGGCAGGTGGAACATGCTGCTTTGGGTCAGCGGCAGTGCCACCGGGTCGCCTGCGTGCAATGTATTGCCGCGCAGATGCAGCATCTCTCCGGTCTTCGACATCCTTCAGCGCCCCGGAATTTCGTCGCGGGGCGGCGCGGGTTCCCAGTTCTCAATGATATCGACCGCTTCTTGTGCGGTATCGACAAAGCGGAACAGGTCGAGGTCTTCGTCCGAGATGGTGCCCGCATCGGCCAGCGCTTCCCAGTTGATGACCTTTTCCCAGAATGCGCGACCAAACAGCAGGAAGGGCACGCGTTCCATCCGGCCGGTCTGGATCAGGGTGAGGGATTCGAACAGCTCATCCATCGTGCCGAACCCGCCGGGGAAGATGGTGATGGCGCGGGCGCGCATCAGGAAGTGCATCTTGCGAATGGCAAAATAGTGGAAGTTGAAGCTGAGGTCCGGGGTCACAAATTCGTTCGGCGCCTGTTCATGCGGCAACACGATGTTCAGGCCGATCGAGCAGCCGCCCGCGTCCTGCGCGCCGCGGTTCCCGGCCTCCATTACGCCGGGGCCTCCGCCGGTGACGATCACGTTTTCGCGGCAGCCGGTTTTGTTCGATTTCTCGGTCATCAACCGGGCAAACTCGCGGGCTTCGTCGTAGTATTCCGACAGGTTGGCCAGGGTCTGGGTCCGCGCCGTGTGTTTCTGCGACGGTTCCGGAATACGCGCGCCGCCGAACATGACGATGGTCGAGGTGATTTCACGCTCGGTCATGATCATCTCGGGCTTCAGCAATTCCAGTTGCAGGCGCACCGGACGCAACTCATCCCGGCACAGGAAATCGTCATCGGCAAAGGCAAGGCGATACGCGGGTGAGCGTGTCTGCGGCGTGTCCGGCACCTCGCTTGCGGTCGAGCGGTCGGTCTGTGCGTCGCGGAAGGGGCTGAGGCGGTCTTCTCTCATGGGTGATGGTTCCCTGCTTGCGTGTTCCTAAAACAGCTATAGGGTTCGCGGCCAGAGCGCCAGTCACGGAAGAACAACAATGAATTGGAAGAGCGAAATTTCAGCAGCCGCCGACCGGATCACCGGGTATGCGCAGGTGACACCGGTGATGGAAAGCACGGCCTTGGGGCTGGACTATCCGGTCGAAATGAAGCTGGAGCACTTGCAGCATACCGGCAGTTTCAAGGCCCGCGGGGCGTTCAATACGCTGCTCAGCATGGATGTGCCCGAAGCGGGTGTCGTGGCGGCATCCGGCGGCAATCATGGTGCGGCGGCGGCCTTTGCGGCGCGGTCCTTGGGCTATCCGGCGAAAATCTTCGTGCCGGAAATTGCGGGGCCGTCGAAAATCGCCCTGATCGAACAGACCGGTGCCAATCTGAGCGTGGTGCCCGGCGAGTACGCCAACGCGTTGACCGGCGCGCAGCAGCACGAAGAGGCGACAGGCGCGATGCAGATCCACGCCTATGATGCGCCCGCCACCGTGGCCGGGCAGGGCACCTGCTTTGCCGAGTGGGAGGCGCAGGGCCTGCAGGCCGATACGGTTCTGATCGCGGTGGGCGGCGGCGGATTGATCGCCGGGGCGCTGGGCTGGTTTCAGGGCGCACGCAAAGTTGTGGCTGTTGAACCCGAAACTTCGTGTGCGCTGAACGCGGCCTTGCAGGCGGGTGAGCCGGTGGATGTGACCGTCTCGGGCATCGCCGCCAACGCGCTGGGCGCGCGGCGGATCGGGTCGATCTGTTTCGGTCTGGCGCAGGGGATGACTTCGGTTCTGGTGAGGGATGAGGCCATTGCCGAGGCGCAACAGCGGCTATGGCAAGCACATCGAATCCTTGTGGAACCGGCAGGTGCGACAGCGTTGGCGGCGCTGCTTTCGGGGGCCTACCAGCCGGAACCGGGTGAGCGCGTGGCGGTGCTGATCTGCGGCGGTAACATCTCTCCGGATCCACTGGGCGCATAAAACAGCAGCAAACAGCCGCAAAGCGCGCGTTCAGCGTCGCATTGCGGCCAGTCCTTCGCTTGCGTATAGGCAACACCAACGTGAACAGATTCTGCAGGGAGCCCACTCATGTCCAACGCGCAACTGGAAGCCGCCATCGAAGCCGCCTGGGAGGCGCGCGACACCATCACCCCCGCCACCACCGGCGAGACCCGTGAAGCGATCGAAGATACGCTGAACGCGCTGGACAGCGGCTCGCTGCGGGTTGCCGAAAAGCTGGAAAGCGGTGACTGGCACGTGAACCAGTGGGCCAAGAAAGCGGTTCTGCTGGGCTTCCGCATCAAGGATATGGAAATCCAAAACGGCGGCCCGCAGGCTGGCGGCTGGTGGGACAAGGTGGACAGCAAGTTTGCCGGTTGGGGTGAGAACCAGTGGCAAGCTGCTGGCTTTCGCGCGGTTCCCAACTGTGTGGTCCGCAAGTCGGCCTTTATCGCCCCGGGCGTGGTGCTGATGCCGTCTTTCGTGAATCTCGGCGCCTATGTCGACGAAGGCACCATGGTTGATACATGGGCCACCGTGGGGTCCTGTGCACAGATCGGTAAGAACGTGCACCTGTCAGGCGGCGTCGGTATCGGCGGCGTGCTGGAGCCGATGCAGGCCGGTCCGACCATCATCGAGGACAACTGCTTTATCGGTGCACGCTCCGAAGTGGTCGAAGGTTGCATCGTCCGCGAAGGTTCGGTTCTGGGCATGGGCGTGTTCATCGGCAAGTCGACCAAGATCGTCGACCGTGAAACCGGCGAAGTCATGTATGGCGAAGTGCCGCCCTATTCGGTGGTTGTTGCCGGCTCGATGCCGTCCAAGAACAATGTCAGCCTGTACTGCGCCGTGATCGTGAAGCGGGTGGACGAAAAGACCCGCTCGAAAACCGGGATCAACGAGCTGCTGCGCGACTGATCGGATTGCAGATCAAAAAAAACGGGCCGCGGCGCAATGCTGCGGCCTTTTTTGTTACCCTTTGACCGGATAGCGGTCGGGTTCCTCGAACACGTCGATCACCCGCGTTCCGGCCTTGATCTTGCCGCCATGTTCGACGCCGGACGGGATCGAGTAGCTGTCGCCGGGGCGATAGGTTTTGGTCTCAACCCCGATGGTCAGTTCCACCTCGCCCTCAATCACCGTGCCCCATTGCGCCTTGTGCGAATGCGCGGGCAGTTCGAAATCCTTGAGGAAGGTGAAAAAGGCCACCAGCCCCGCATCCGACCGGATCACCGCTGATTGCACCACGTCCTCGGGGAAGGGTACGTCGAGGCTGGGGAAGTCGGTGATGAAATCTGGGTACGCCATGGATAGGTCCTTTGCGGTCTGTGTCACGGCACTATGAAGGTGAAGCTTCGGACCTGCAATTCCCGACCGCTTGACCGGGCGCGGACGTGCGGCTATGGCCCCCAACATGGAAAAGCAAAAGAAACCCTCTCGTCAGCAGGTCTATACCCTGCTTGTGCAGATCGGCCGCAAAGACGGCGACGGCCTGCCCGAAGGCGCGACCGGGGCGGCGCTGATGTGTTTCGCCAGCGGCGTGGATGAGGCCGAGGCCGTGCGCGAAACCGTGGCCATCCTGAAGCAGGCCGATACGGCACCGCTGGACGTCACCGGCTATGGCACCCTGGCCGAGCGCGAGGCGCAGGGCCATGACATCGACCCGGACGAGCGGGCGCTGATGCAACGGGCGCTGGATGAAAACGCAGTGATCGTTGCGCAGATGACGCCGTTTTTCGGCGATGAGGAACAGGCCTAGTTCCGCACGCCGAACCACTTGCGGTAAATCTCGTCATAGGTGCCGTCTTCGCGCAGTTTTAGTAGCGCTTGATTAACGTCCTCGACCAGTGGTGAACCGGTCGGGAAGGCGATCCCGTAGCTTTCGCGCAGGAAGATACCGCCGGTCATTGTGGCGATCCGGCGGCCCTCGTGCGAGGCGTAGTAAGACAGGATCGGCGCGTCAAACACCACAGCATCCAGATCCTTGTCCTTGAAAGCGGCCAGCATTTCATCAAGGCCGGGATACCCGGCGAATTCAATCTCGCGCCGGTTAAGGAAACTGGCGGCGGTGGAATCCGTGATCGTACCCACTTGCTTGCCGTACAGGTCGTTGACCGAATTGACGCTGCCGCTGATCGCATCCACCGTCATGACCGAGGTGATGCGCGCCGTGAACACCGACACAATGAACAGGGACGAGACAACCAGAACCACACCCAACAGGCGGCCGAACGGGGTGCGCGGCATCCGTTCTTCGAACCCGCCATTCACCACCAGATTCAGCGCCCACCAGAAGGACGGGAACCAGGCCTCTTTCAGCTTACGGTCGAAATAGGGTTGCGAGCGGCGCTCGAACGTCCACATCAACATGCCGCCGCCCAGCAACAGGGCAAAGGCCAGACCGATGGCGATGAACAGTTCGCGCGACAGCAGCGCATGTAGCAGTGACGGCTGGCGCGCGGCTTCGGACGGGACCATAATCTGCAACCCGGCCTCGAAAATCGGCTGGCTGAAGTCCATCTGCGTTTCACGCGCGGCGGTGATCGAGATGTTGGCGATGGCCAGATCGGCGGACCCGTCCTGCACCGCGCCCAGCATGTCGTTGAAGGTCCCGACCCGATCGACCGAATATTCCCAGTTCAATGACTCGGCCAGCGCTTCGAGCAGATCCATGGAAAACCCGGTCTGTGCCCCGTCTTCGACATAGGAAAACGGAGGGCGGGTCACCGTGGTGACATTCAGCGTCTGTGCCTGGCTTTGTTGTGCAAGAACGACAAAGGTCAGGCAGACCAATGCGAAAAGCGCGCGTATCATCTTCAAATCACCTGTTTGGCGGGGCTCTAACGCAGATTTGAACGCTGCGGCAAGGTGATCGCGGGGTAAAGACCTGTGTTTTGTTGGGGTGACAAAGCGAAACACGTGGAAAAAAGCCTTCGGAATCGGGTGGGCGGGGGTTGGCAATCGGTCCAATTCGTTGAATCTGTGCACGCAAACGAACCAAAGGGGCGCAGCCATGACAGATCCGGTAGAATTGACAGCGGCCCTGACCCGTTGCCCATCGGTCACACCCGAGGAAGGCGGCGCGCTGGTTCTTTTGGAACAACTTCTGTCCAATGCGGGGTTCGACTGCACCCGCGTGGACCGCGGCGGCATCAGCAACCTGTTTGCACGCTGGGGCGAAAAGGGCCACGCGCGCAGCTTTGGCTTCAACGGCCATACCGATGTCGTGCCGGTTGGGGACGAGGCCGCCTGGACCATGCCGCCCTTTGGTGCCGAAATCCGCGATGGCGTGATGTATGGGCGCGGCACCACAGACATGAAATCCGGCGTGGCGGCCTTTGCGGCTGCGGCGGTGGATTTCGTGCGCGACACGCCGCCCGACGGCGCCGTGATCCTGACCATCACTGGCGATGAAGAAGCCGATGCGCTAGACGGCACCACGGCGCTGCTTGATTACATGGCCGAGGCCGATGAGAAGATGTCGGTCTGTCTGGTGGGTGAGCCGACCTGCCCGAATACGATGGGTGAAATGATGAAGATCGGCCGCCGCGGCTCGATGACCGCATGGTTCACCGTGACCGGCGTGCAGGGGCATTCCGCCTATCCGCACCGGGCGAAAAACCCTCTGCCCGCGATGGCGCGGCTGATGGACCGGCTGGCCAGTCACGAGTTGGATCGCGGCACAGACCATTTCGACGCCTCGACGCTGGCGGTCGTGAATATCGACACGGGCAACGAAGCGACCAACGTGATTCCGGCGCAATGCAACGGGGCGGTGAATATCCGATTCAACGATCTGCATTCCGGCGCAAGCCTCAGCGAATGGCTGCGGGCCGAGGCGCAAAACGTGGCCGAAACCTATGAGGTAGAGGTGGGCGTGCGCATCAAGATCTCGGGTGAAAGCTTCCTGACCCCGCCCGGCCCGCTGTCCGATCTGGTGGCGCAGGCCGTTGAGGCGGAAACCGGTATCCGGCCCGAGATGTCCACCACGGGCGGCACTTCGGACGCGCGGTTTGTAAAAAATCACTGCCCGGTGGTCGAGTTCGGCTTGGTAGGCCGCACGATGCATCAGGTGGATGAATGCGTCGAGGTGGCGCATATCGAACAGCTCAAGGCGGTCTACACGCGCATCTTGCGGGACTATTTCGCCTGAGTGATGCAGCGCACTCTGGTCATCATGGTCAAGGAGCCACGCCCGGGGCGGGTGAAAACCCGGCTGGGCCGCGATATCGGCATGGTCGGCGCGGCGTGGTGGTTCCGGCAGCAGACCCGGTCTCTGATCCGGCGGTTGCGCGATCCGCGCTGGCAGATCGTGCTGGCGGTTTCGCCTGATCGAGAGGGGCTGACCAGTCGCATCTGGCCCGCAGACCTGCCGCGCGCGGCACAGGGGCGGGGGGATCTGGGTCACCGGATGGCTCGGATGCTGCGCGGAATGCCGAAAGGGCCGGTCTGCCTGATCGGCGCGGATATTCCGGGTATCACGCGCGGGCACATCGCAAGAGCCTTCAAGGCGCTTGGGCAAGATCAGATGGTCTTCGGCCCCGCACCGGACGGAGGGTATTGGCTGGTCGGGGCGCAAAGATACAGCGCGCTTCCGCTGAGCCTGTTCCGCGATGTCCGCTGGTCAACCGAACACGCCCTGGCGGACACCCTGGCCTCTGTCCCCGGCACACGCGTGGTCTTGCTGGATCAGTTGCGCGATGTCGACACGCTGGCGGATCTGAAACCCTGATCCTTTTTAGTCATGACGCGGTCGCATCCCCGTGCTAGGCCGGAATTATGACTCGCATCCCCACCAAGCAAGAGGTCCTCGACTGGATCTCGGCGAACCCCACCCTGACCTCGAAACGCGATATCGCCAAGGCCTTTGGCATTAAGGGCGCTGACCGGATTGATCTGAAGCGTATCCTCAAGGAACTTGAGGCCGAAGGGCATCTGGAAAAGCGCAAGCGCAGCTATGGCGACCCGGATCGTCTGCCGCCGGTCAGCGTGTTGCAAGTGAAGGCACCGAACGCCGATGGCGATCTGTTCGCACGCCCGCTGGAATGGCATGGCGAGGGGGTCGAGCCTATCGTTCTGATCATCACCCGCGCCAGCGATCCGGCGTTGGGCGAGGGCGATCGCATCTTGGCTCGCCTGACCGTGGTGCATGAGGAAGACCACAACTACGAAGCCCGCCTGATCCGCCGCATCGGGACCAACCCGCGAAAGATCGTCGGCATCTTTCGCAAAGGGGCCGAGGGCGGACGGATCGTGCCCATCGACAAGACCGGCCAGACTGAATGGCTGGTCCATGACGGCGCGGTTCTGGGTGCCAAAGATGGCGAGTTGGTCGAGGCCGAACAGGCCGGGCCCAAGAACCGCATGGGCCTGCCCCGAGCCCGCATCGTGGAACGGTTGGGCGACCCATCGGCGCCTAAGGCCGTGTCCCTGATCGCGATTCACCAACACGGTATCCCTGACGATTTCCCCGACAAGGTGATTGCGGAGGCTGACAAAGCTAAACCGGTTGGCCTGAGCGGGCGCGAAGATCTGCGCGACATGCCGCTGCTGACCATCGACCCCTCGGATGCGCGGGACCATGACGATGCCTGTTATGCCCATGCGGATGATGATCCGAAAAACCCTGGCGGCCATGTGATCTGGGTCGCTATCGCCGATGTCGCCGCCTATGTGCAGCCCGGCACCGCGCTGGATCGTGAGGCGCGCAAGCGCGGCAATTCCAGCTATTTCCCGGATCGCGTTGTGCCGATGCTGCCGGATCGTCTGTCGGGTGACCTGTGCTCGCTGCACGAAGGCGTCCCGCGTGCCTGTATTGCCGTGCGGATGCAGATCGACGCCGAGGGCAACAAGATCGGCCACCGTTTTGTGCGCGGTCTGATGCGCTCTGCCGCCTCGCTGCATTACGCCGAGGTTCAGGAGGCCATCGATGGCAACCCGAACGACCGCACCGGGCCGTTGTTGGAGCCGGTCCTGAAACCGCTCTACGCCGCTTACGCCGCGCTAAAAAAAGCGCGGGCTGTGCGGCAGCCGCTGGAACTGGACCTGCCGGAACGCAAGATTGTCCTCAGCGAAAAGGGCGAGGTCGAGAGCGTGGCTTTCCGCGAGCGTCTGGACGCTCACAAACTGATCGAGGAATTCATGATCCTCGCCAATGTGGCCGCTGCCGAGACGCTGATCGCCAAACGCCGCCCACTGTTGTTCCGCGTGCACGAAGAACCCGCGCCCGAGAAGCTGGAAAGCTTGCGGGAAACGGCGCAAGCGGCAGGTCTGAACCTCGCCAAGGGGCAGGTGCTGCAAACCCGTCACCTGAACGCGCTGCTGAATGCGGCTGCCGGGACTGAAGATGCCGAGCTGATCAACCTCACCACTCTGCGGTCGATGGCTCAGGCTTATTACAACCCCGAGAACTTTGGCCATTTCGGGCTGGCGCTGCGGAACTATGCGCATTTCACCTCGCCCATCCGCCGCTATGCCGACCTGATTGTGCACCGGGCGCTGATCTCTGCCCACGGTTGGGGCAAGGACGGTTTGACCGAAGATGAAATTATGCGCCTGGACGAAACTGCGACGCACATCTCGGACACCGAACGCCGCTCGATGATGGCCGAACGCGACACCACTGATCGCTATCTGGCGGCCTTTCTCAGCGAACGGGTGGGCAATGAGTTCTCGGGACGGATCAGCGGCATTGCTCGGTTCGGGGCTTTCGTGAAGATGGACGAAACCGGCGCGGATGGGCTGGTGCCCGTGCGCTCGCTGGGACGCGAGTTCTTCCACTTCGATCGTGAGGCGGGAACGTTGATGGGTTCGGACACCGGGCTAATCATTGCCATCGGCCAGCGCGTCACTGTGCGTCTGACTGAGGCCACGCCCGTGACAGGCGGTCTGGAACTGGAATTGCTGTCTATCGACGATCAGGCTCTGCCGCGCGGTCGTGGCCCGAAAGGGCGGCCGACGCGACGCAAGGCGGTCAGCACTAAGCGCAAGAAAGACAAGATCAAACGCAAGATCGAACGCAAACGCCGTCAGAGGTGATACGTCAACGCCCGTGCAATCAGCCAGCCGTGGCGCGTCGGGTCGATCTGATCCGGGTTGTCAAACAGGATAGCCCGGTTGCCGTCCAGCCGATCCTCACCCGGAAAGGCCGAGGTGAAATCGCCCATCAAGCGGCTTTGGCAATGCACGAATAAAGCAAAAGACGCGGCCTTATGCGACCCAAGCCGGACCGTCGACCCCTTTGGGGCTATATAGGCCGGTTGACCCCAACGCAGCGCCTCTTGCAGAGGTTGCGCATGGGGTAACGAAGCGGCGGTGTCAAAGATCAGCTCGCGTAGGATCAGCGCACCGTCACGGGTGTCCTTTGGCAGTGCATCATAGGCCGCGGCCACTTTGGGGTCGTCAAACGGTGTCATCTCAGCAGCTTATCCGGTTTCACCGAGCACGTCAGAAGTTTCAGTTTGAGCACTTTGTGAATTTCGCATTTTGCGCTATTCTGACACCGAGCAGTAATCAGGAATTTCGGAATGCGTAAATGCACAAGTGGCGTCGTTGCCGCTGCATTATGGGCATCCATTGTGCAGGCGGAATCCCTTAACACGGCGGATGGGTCTCAGACCTTTCAGCTGGCCTCGGCCGATTTAACCGTGTCATTGCGACCGGTCCTGCGGCCTTCAGCCATGGAGTATCGGGTGTCGACCGAAGGAAACGCGCGGTTTCAGGCGTGGCTGGGGGCGTTTCGGGATCGGGCGCGTGAACAGGGCCTTTCCGCAGCTACGCTGGATCGAGCGCTGGCCGGTCTGACCTATGACAAAAAGATCATCGAACGCGACCGCAATCAGGCTGAATTCTCGAAACCGATCTGGGAGTATCTGGATTCCGCCGTCTCGGATGCGCGCGTCTCCAATGGCCGGGCAGGGCTGGAGCGTCACCACGCAACCCTGACCCAGATCGAGGCGCAATATGGCGTTGAGAAGGAGGTTGTCACCGCGATCTGGGGTCTTGAGACCGCGTTCGGCACGTTTCGGGGCAGTGATCACACCATCCGGTCACTGGCGACGCTGGCCTTTGATGCGCGGCGGGCGCAGTTCTTTGAAGCCCAGCTGATCGCCGCATTGCAGATCGTTCAGGCTGGAGATGTCAGCCCCGGCCACATGGTCGGCAGCTGGGCGGGTGCGATGGGACATACGCAGTTCATGCCGACCTCGTACCTGGATCACGCGGTGGATTTCGACGGTGACGGGCGGCGGGATATCTGGTCAGATGACCCCACGGACGCGCTGGCGTCGGCCGCTGCGTATCTGGCGCGGCACGGTTGGACCAAGGGGCAACCCTGGGGGGTTGAGGTGCGCCTGCCCGAAGGGTTCGACTATGCCACCGCCAAACGGGATTACACGCTGCTGCCGTCGGACTGGGCCGCGCGCGGTGTGGTCGGGCGTGACGGCAACCCGGTCCAGGATCATGGGCAAGCCGCCATCCTTTTGCCCGCCGGAGGGCAGGGCGTGGCGCTGATGATTTTCGACAATTTCCGCGTGATCGAGACATATAACGGCGCCGACGCCTATGTCATCGGTATCGGCCACCTGTCCGACCGTCTGGCCGGGCGCGCGCCGTTTCAGGCCGACTGGCCCCGCAGCGACCGGGTGCTGAGTTTCACCGAAAAAAAGGAACTGCAAACCCGCCTGACCAAGGCCGGGTTTGACACCCAAGGCATCGACGGACGCACCGGACCAGCCACGACCGAAGCCGTGCGGGCGTACCAATTGGCGCAGGGCTTGCTGCCGGATGGTTATGCCAGTTTGAAGCTGTTGGAACAGTTGCGGTGACTTGGCAGCGTCTGCCTTGAGATGCGCTTCTATCTATCGGTTGGGAATTTTGCACCGTAGGCAAATAGGCCCATGCTTGTCCCTTTGCCCCACACAAGGATCGTCTCGCCGGGCTTTATGGTGGTGGCGAGCTCCTCAGACTGATTGCAAATCCTGTCCCAAGGTGACGGTACGCCTTCCAGTTCAATAGAGAATGGGCAATGGCCGTCAGGTCCCGAACCGCCATACCAGTCTGAGGTGTAAGGTAATTCGATTTCCTGCCTCGCGAATGCGGAAACTATCATAGGGAAGCCATATGTGACCGCTCCTGCACCCATTTGGAGGACTAACAAAGCTGGAAACATACTAAAGGAAAACCACTGCCAAAAGACATCCCATCTGGCGGACGAAGAGCGTTGTTTCTTCCACAACCTAAAACACACGGCACTGATAAAGCAAAGCACAGCAACGCTCAAAGCGATGTCAAAAGGGCGAGCCGTGATCAGCCAATCAGGAGACGGAAAATACTGTACTGAAAAGAAAGATAAGATGATGTGTGGAACGGTAAGCACTAGATAAACTAGCAGTACAACTCTGACCCACCGTGCAACGATTGGTTTCTTTTCTTTTGTCAGTATTTTCTCGGGCATTGAAACTGAAAACTCTTAAACCGAATGCTGCCGAGCTATGATTGAAATTTATCAGTTGTAAAGATGTTATTCTGTTTTGAGTTGAAAAAGGGCGGTTGTTGAATCAACCACCCCTTACATCCTTCCTGTCCAAACCGCTGGCTTAGGACGCCGCTTTCATCAGCCCCTGCGCGATGATCTCGGCCTGCGCTTCGTCCAGAGACTTGTGGATGCGCACGAACATTTCGTCGATATCCGCAGGGGTCAGGACCAGCGGCGGAGAGATGATCATCCGGTCGCCCACATGGCGCATGATCAGGTTGTTGGCAAAGCAGCGGTCACGGCAGATATAGCCGACCGTGCCGGGCTCGGAGGCGAACTTGGCGCGGCTGGCCTTGTCCGGGGTCAGCGCGATCGAGGCCATCATGCCGACGATCTTGGCCTCACCCACCAGCGGGTGATCGGCCAGCGCCTCCCATTTCTGTTTTAGGTAGGGCGCGGCCACGTCGCGGACGTGCTCGACGATCTTTTCCTCTTCGAGGATGCGCAGGTTCTCGAGCGCCACGGCAGCGGCGACCGGGTGGCCGGAATAGGTGTAGCCGTGGTTGAACTCGGTACCGCCGATAACCTCGGCGATCTCGTCATTGACGATGGACCCACCGATCGGCGCATAGCCCGAGCTGAGGCCCTTGGCGATGGTCATGATATGCGGCTTGATCCCAACGGTTTCAGATCCGAACCAGTTGCCGGTACGGCCAAAACCGCAGATCACCTCATCCGCGATCAGCAGGATGTCGTACTTGTCGCAGATGCGCTGGATTTCAGGCCAGTAAGTATCGGGTGCCACGATCACACCGCCCGCGCCCTGCACAGGTTCGGCGATGAAGGCCGCGACGCGGTCTTCGCCCAGTTCCAGAATGGCCTCTTCCAGCTCACGCGCGCGGGCTAGACCGAAATCCTCGGGCGTCATGTCGCCGCCCTCGGCCCACCAGTTCGGTTGGTTGATGTGGTGGATGTTCGGGATCGGAATGCCGCCCTGCGCGTGCATCCCGGCCATGCCACCCAGCGAGGCTGAGCCCACGGAGGACCCGTGATAGGCGTTATGGCGACTGATGATGATGTTCTTGTCGGGCTGGCCTTTTTCGGCCCAATAGGTGCGCACCAGACGGATGTTGGTGTCGTTCGCCTCGGACCCGCCTGCGGCGAAGAAGACATGGTTCAGATCGCCCGGTGCCAGTTCGGCCAATTTCTTGGCCAGCGCGATGGCGGGCACGTGGGTCGTCTTGAAGAACGTGTTGTAATAAGGCAGCTCGCGCATCTGGCGGGCAGCGACCTCGGCCAGTTCATCGCGGCCATAGCCGATATTGACGCACCACAGACCGGCCATGGCGTCCAGAATCTCTTCGCCCTCGCTGTCGGTCAGGTAGACGCCTTTGGCACGGGTGATGACGCGCGCGCCCTCTTTGCCAAGCGAACCGTTGGCCGAAAACGGGTGCATGTGGTGGGCGGCATCCAGTGCCTGCAATTCAGCGGTGGGCATGTGATTGGTGATGGTGGACATCCGGAAATCTCCTGAAAGAGCAGTTGGCGTTCACAATATGATCAAATTTTTTTCTGTCAATCGAATCGCATGAAACTAGTCGTGCCTTAGGGCGTCGGCCATCAGTTCCATCCCCTGTTTGATGTCCTTTGCAGTGGCTTTTGCGACCTCGTCGGCGTCTTTGACGCGCAAAGCGACAAGTATATCCTTGTGCCAATCCGGCAGGCTCTGCGTGCCGAATCGGCCGCAAACCACCCGCAGCGATGGCCCGAATCTGAGCCAAAGCCGCTCGGTCAGATCGCTGAGAATCGGTGCATTCGCGTGGGAATAGAGCGCCTCGTGAAAGCTGTGGTTCAGGCGCAGATAGCCACTGACGTCACCATCGGCGATGGTACGGTCCAGCTGTTGGTCAAGGCGTTCAAGGCGGTCGATATCTACGCTGCTCATATTCGCAGTCGCGCGTTTGGAAAGCTCTGTTTCTATTGATAATCTTGCAAAGATCATTTGCTCAACATCACCTGCCGACAACAACGGGACACTGACCCTGCGGTTGCCCTGAAACACCAGTGCGCCATCCGAGATCAGACGCCGGATCGCTTCGCGTACCGGGGTCATTCCAACCCCAAGAGATTCGGTCAGACCCTGTATCGTGACGGGCTGTCCCGGTACCAATTCGCCGAACATGATCTGCGCTTTCAGGGTCTGGTACACCTGTTCATGCGCAGGCCGTTTTTCACTCTCTGCCTTGGTTCCCGATGCCTTATTTTTGATCAAATCCAATTGGTTTGCCCTGATTCCGATGATGTTTACTTGTCAGGTTTCTGACCTCGTGAAACCATACGCTGGATCGAGGGAAAACGCAAAACTTGATCAAATCCAAAAAAACGGGAAAATACCCGTACACTTGCAGGGAGAAAAAAATGTCAATCAAAACGCTGACGATGACCGCAGTCATCGCTTTGGGGACTTCGGCGGCCTTCGCCGAAGAGGTACGTGTCTACAACTGGTCGGACTATATCGACGAGGAGCTTCTGAAGAAATTCGAGGAAGAAACCGGCCTGACGCTGATCTACGACGTGTTCGACAGCAACGAGGTTCTGGAAACCAAGATGCTGGCCGGGGGATCGGGTTATGACGTTGTGGTGCCATCGGGCACTTTCCTTCAGCGTCAGATACAGGCTGGCGCGTTTCAGGAGTTGGACTCAGCCAAACTGTCTAACGCTGGCAATTTGTGGGACGTCATTCAGGATCGCACTTCCGGGTATGACCCGAACAACGCCTATTCGATCAACTACATGTGGGGAACCACAGGTCTTGGCCTCAATGTCGACAAGGTCAAGGAAGCGCTGGGTGAAGACGTTGCCCTGAACAGCATGGACCTTGTTCTGAAACCGGAAAACATGGAAAAGCTCGCCTCGTGCGGGGTGCATTTCCTTGACGCGCCAGCCGAGATCATTCCGATGGTTCTACAATACATCGGCGAAGACCCGGACAGCCACGACACCGACGTGATTGGTAAGGCCGAAGAAATCCTCGCTGGTGTCCGTCCGCATGTTCAGAAGTTCCACAGTTCGGAATACATCAATGCGCTAGCAAACGGTGACATCTGTGTGGCTGTTGGCTGGTCGGGAGACGTTCTGCAAGCTCGGGACCGCGCAGCCGAGGCGGAAAACGGTGTGAACATCGAATACCATCCCTTCGCCGAAGGTTCGCTGATGTGGTTCGACCAGATGGCCATCCCGGCAGATGCTCCGAACCCGGATGGCGCGCACCAGTTTCTGAACTTCATTCTGGACGCCAACAACATGGCGGCAGCCTCGAACTATGTGTACTACGCCAACGGTAACAAGGCCTCGCAAGAGTTCCTTGAGGAAGACGTGATCGGTGATCCTGCGATCTATCCGGATGATGCCACAATGCAAAATCTGTACATCACGACGCCCTACCCGTCGAAAACACAGCGCGTCGTGACGCGTATGTGGACCAAGATCAAATCGGGCACCTGATCCGAAGTATCTGAGCAAGGCGGCCTGACCGCCTTGCTGTTCCAATCAGACTGTCTAACGGGGGCCGTTTTGAACACTACCGTCTTTGCGCCGTGGGAAGACTCACAGGCGAAACCATTGATCCAATTCCAGAATGTGACCAAACGTTTTGGCGGGTTCACGGCCATCGACAATCTGTCTTTGGATATCTTCGAAAAGGAGTTCTTCGCTCTGTTGGGTCCGTCCGGCTGTGGCAAGACCACCATGATGCGAATGCTGGCCGGGTTCGAAAAACCGACCGAAGGGCATATCATGCTGGGCGGTCAGGACATCGACCCGATCCCGCCGAACAAGCGGGCGGTGAACATGATGTTCCAATCCTACGCGCTGTTTCCGCATCTCAGCATCTGGGACAACATCGCCTTCGGTCTGCGCAGGGACAACATGCCCAAGCATGATCTTCAGGACCGAGTCGAGGAAATGCTGCGCTTGACCCGGTTGGAACAATTCGCCCGCCGCAAGCCGCACCAAATTTCGGGCGGGCAACGTCAGCGGGTGGCGCTGGCGCGGTCTCTGGCCAAGGCACCCAAACTGTTGCTGCTGGACGAACCTTTGGGCGCGCTGGACAAGAAACTGCGGCAGGACACGCAGTTTGAACTGATGGACATTCAGGAAAAGACCGGCACCACCTTTGTCATTGTGACCCACGATCAGGAAGAGGCCATGACGGTCGCCAGCCGCGTCGCCGTGATGGATCAGGGCAAGCTGATGCAGGTGGCGACGCCGGACCGCATATATGAGAACCCGAACTCAGTTTATGTCGCGGATTTCATTGGTGACGTGAACATCATCGAAGGCCGCGCGTCGGCCAATGGCGAAGATACCTATCAGATCGACTGGGCCGAGGGGCAATCGCCCCTGACGGCGACCTCGGCGAACGATTTTTCGAACGGGCAGGCCTGCCATATTGCGATCCGGCCCGAGAAAGTGACGATTTCGGCCGACCGTCCGTCAGATGCGATCAACGCGGTGCAGGGCAAGGTGCATGACATCGCCTATCTGGGCAACCTGTCTACCTATCACGTCGAGTTGCCGAATGGTACGATCATCAAGGCGCAGACGGCCAATACCCGCCGCATCTCGCGCCGATCCTTCACCTGGGAAGACCCGGTCTGGCTGTCCTGGACAGCAACGGCTGCGGTTCTGCTGGCAACCTGATGCGCCGCGCTTTTCTGATCGCCGTTCCCTATGTCTGGCTGCTGGCGCTGTTTCTGGTGCCGTTTTTCATTGTTCTGAAAATCTCTCTGTCAGATACCGAACTGGCCATCCCGCCTTATACGCCGACGCTGGACCTGTCGCAGGGATGGGCTGGGGTCAAAGAGTTCTTCAGCCAGTTGGATTTCGAAAACTTCGTCTGGCTGACCGAGGATGACCTGTACTGGAAGGCTTACCTCTCCAGCGTCAAGATCGCTGTGATTTCCACGTTCCTGACGCTGCTGGTGGGTTATCCCATCGCCTATGGCATGGCCCGCGCACCTGCGGAATGGCGGCCGACGTTGATGATGCTGGTGATCCTGCCGTTCTGGACCTCGTTCCTGATCCGGGTCTACGCGTGGATGGGTATCCTGTCGAACGAGGGCTATCTGAACCAGTTCCTACTTTGGACGGGCATCATCTCGACCCCGTTGGTCATTTTGAACACCAATACGGCGGTCTATATCGGCATCGTGTATACTTATCTGCCCTTCATGATCCTGCCGATCTATTCGTCGCTCGAGCGTATGGACGGGTCCCTGATCGAAGCCGCCGAAGACCTTGGCTGTTCACGCTTGCAGGCCTTCTGGCTGGTGACCGTCCCGCTGTCGCGCCCCGGCATCATCGCGGGGTGTTTCCTTGTGATGATCCCGGTGATTGGTGAGTTCGTGATCCCGTCGTTGCTGGGCGGCTCGGGCACGCTGATGATCGGCAAGGTGCTGTGGGAGGAGTTCTTCTCGAACCGCGATTGGCCGGTGGCCAGTGCTGTGGCGGTAGTGCTGTTGCTGATCCTTGTGATCCCGATTGTGCTGTTCCAGCGCAACCAGCAGAAACAGGCGGAGGCAGAACAATGAACAGGCTAAGCTGGTTCAATACCGTATCACTGACGCTGGGGTTCGCCTTCCTTTATATTCCGATGATCATCCTGATCATCTTCAGCTTCAACGAAAGTAAACTGGTGACGGTCTGGGCCGGTTTCTCAACCAAATGGTATGGTGAGCTTTTCCAGAACGAGCAAATTCTGGACGCTGCGTGGGTGACTTTGCGCGTTGCGGTGTTCTCGTCGACGATCGCAACAATTCTGGGCACCGCCGCTGCCTATGTGTTGGTGCGTGGGGGGCGTTTCTTTGGCCGCACGCTGTTTTCCGGCATGATCTATGCGCCATTGGTTATGCCTGAGGTGATTACAGGCCTGTCGCTTTTGCTGCTGTTCATCGGTATCGGGCTGGATCGTGGTATCCTGACCATTGTGCTGGCGCACACGACGTTCTCAATGTGCTTTGTGTCCGTTGTTGTCTCGTCGCGACTTGTAACGTTCGATCAGTCACTGGAAGAAGCGGCACTTGATCTGGGTTGCTCTCCGGCGCAAGCGTTTCGTTTGGTGACCCTACCGATCATCGCTCCGGCGGTAATCTCGGGATGGCTGCTGGCTTTCACGCTCTCACTGGACGATCTTGTGATCGCGTCCTTTACCTCGGGACCGTCAGCGACAACCTTGCCGATGAGGATTTTCTCGGCGGTGCGGTTGGGCGTCAGCCCCGAGATCAATGCTCTGTCCACAATCATGATCGCAGTTGTCACCTTGGGCGTGATCGCCGCCTCTCTGGCAACAAAACGTGCGATGGTGCGGCAAAAGCAGGATGAAATGGCCGCGGCGCGCACCGAATGAAACGGCTGTTTCCCGACTACACCTATGGGTCCGGCCCTCGGACCAACTGTTGGTGGGATGAAACGATTGCCAGCCCGAACTGGCCTGTGCTTCAGGGCGGCCTGAACACCGATGTAGCCGTCATCGGGGGCGGTTTCACGGGCCTGTCGGCGGCGCTGCATCTGGCTGCGGCCGGCGTGTCGGTCGCTGTGCTCGAGGCCGAGACACCGGGCTGGGGCGCATCCGGGCGCAATGGTGGGTTCTGTTGTCTGGGTGGATCAAAGCTGAGCCATGACGCGATGGCCCGCCAGTTCGGAGAAGTCGCGGCAAACAGCTATGCCCAAGCTGAAGAAGACGCGGTTCACCTTGTCGCCGACCTGCTTGAGACCCATCGTATCGACGCGGACGTTCATTCGCAGGGTGAAACCCAGCTGGCCCACACTCCGCGCGCAATGGACAAATTGCGGCGGCAGGCTGAGGCCTCGGGCACACTTCATGAACCCGGTGATCTGCCGGGGCTTGGCTTTGGAGAGGGGTTTCACGGCGGCTATACCAACCCGGTTGGATTTGCCCTGAATCCCAGAAAATACCTGTTCGGACTGGCGCAGGCGGCCCAGTCCCAAGGCGCGGATCTGTTCCAGCAAAGCAGCGCGCAATCCATCCGTAAAACGCAATCCGGCTTCGAAGTTCAAACCGGCTCAGGCCGGATCAGGGCGCAAAACGTACTGATCTGCACCAACGGGTATTCCAGCGAGGATATCCCGCCTTGGATGGCTGATCGCTATATGCCCGCCCAATCTACGGTTCTGGTGACCCGCCCCTTGTCCGAGGTTGAACTGCAGGCGCAGGGTTGGACTACGAATCAGATGGCCTATGACACGCGAAATCTGCTGCATTACTTCCGCCTGATGCCCGACCGGCGGTTTCTGTTCGGAATGCGCGGAGGATTAATATCTTCGTCACAGGCCGAGGCCGCCATACGGCGCAAGGTCGTCAAGGATTTCAGGCAGATGTTCCCGGGCTGGGCAAGTGTTGACGTGACCCATATGTGGTCGGGCATGGTTTGCCTCTCGCGGGGCCTTACGCCATTTGCCGGGCCTGTGGCGGACCAGCCGGGGATGTTCGTCGGGTTTGCTTATCACGGAAACGGCGTGGCGATGGGCACCTATTGCGGGCGCGCGCTGGCCCGGATGGTTCTGGGGCAGGACCCCGAACTTCCCGACCCGATTGCACGTGCGCCGCAGCGGTTTCCGCTCGGGCGCTGGCGCCGTGTGCTGATGCCACCAGCCTATGCGGTGATGGCGCTTGCGGATTGGTGACGATCAGAGCGTCGCCAACTCCAGTTCCAATCCTTCAGCGTAATCGCCCGCGCCGTTTTCGGCGCGCCACAGGCAATAGGCCGCCATGCGCCACGCGTACCAGCGGCGTAGTACCTGATACCGTTCCAGCGTATCCGTGTGGCCATAGGCGGACAGGAACTCACGCTCTTCTTCCTGCGTCAGAGCCGCGCCCCGGTAAAGGTGTTGCATCGCTGGGGACAGGAACAAGGCCAGGTCCTCACACGGATCACCCTGCGCCGGGCATTGCCAGTCAATGAGGGTCAAGCCCGACGGCGCAGCCAGAATATTCCCGGCCACCGGATCACCGTGAATCAGACAGGTGTTGGCGGTCGGCGGCACTTGTTCGTCTGGCTTCAATTGTTCCAGCCTATGCCGTTTTCTGGAAACGCATCCATCAAGAATACTCTGCCCGTGTCGGGCCAAATCCGCGCTGCCATTGCACCCTTTGGGCGCTTGTACGGGCAGGTTGAGTGTATGCAGCTTGCGCAGCAGCGCCCCTACTTTAGCCGCCCCCTCGCGCCAGGGAGAGCCCGGCGCGTGGTCGTAGAACACCCATCGGCCATGTTCATGCTCACCGGCTGCGCGCAGGCGGGGGGCAAAACCGGTGGGCTCCAAGGCGGTTAGGCACTGGGCCTCCAACTCGGCATCGTTGCGGAACAGCGGATTGCGCAGACCTGCGCGGTACAGTTTCAGCACCTTGCCGCCGTTTTCTTCCAGCACCTTCCAGACCTGATTGGTGCGCCCGCCATACAAGGTCTGAAATTGCGCGTCACCCGCAATCAAACCCTGATCGCGCAGGTCATCAACAAGATCCAACGGAGGGGTAATCGGGTCAGACAGAGGGGTCACCAGTACAAAAGCGAGTCGCAGGTTGCACAGGTTTGGCCTGTCGCGCCCTGCAGATCAAGCTCCGGCGCGAACGGCTGTGACCATTCCCACCGGCACAACCTGACCGCTTTCCAGCGTCAGCAAGACCGAGTCCTCTCCTACCTGCGCCTCAACCACCTGATTGTAGGCCGCGACGGGTTGGGCCGAGAGTATTTCATCCCCTTCATAGCTTTCCAGGGTTGCCGTATAGCTGCCCGCTGGTAACGGGCTGCCGTCACTCGCAGTTCCGGCCCAGACAAAGTCGGTCTGCGTTACCGGGACTGAAATCCGCTCGACTTCGGTGCCGTTGCTGTCACGGATGACCATGACCGCACCGTCGGCCGCCGCTGCAGCCTGCGCGGACAGGGTCACAGGTTCACCGTCAAAGTGAAACGCTGCCGTGGTCTTAACGTCCGTGCCGATCCAATTGGCCAACTCCTCCAGCTTGACGCCGCCCAGCGACAGCACCAGCTCGGACAACGCCTCGTTGGTCTGTACCTGCTGTTCGACCATCGAAAACTGCGCCAGTTGTGAGGCGTATTCACTGGAATCCATCGGCTCCAGCGGGTCCTGATTCTGCGCCTGCGTGGTCATCAGCAACAGGAACGTGTCGAAATCGGATGCCACAGACGCAGCTTGTGAACTGGACGCCGCCTGTGCGGACGTGCTTGCCTGAGTTGTCGATTGTGTTGGGGTGATCATGGTCAAAGCCTTATATCGATTCGCCCGTCAGGGGCGATGTTTGGGCGTGCCGGGCCAGCCTCGGCGACGGGCTCGGGTTGAGGGGTTAGGAATTCGTTGCTCTCAGCACCCTCAGATTCGTCGTGCTGCGCATCGGCGGATGTGCCCAGATCAAAGGACAGATTGCCCAGACCGAAATTCTGGAACTCGGCCTCAAGAACCGAGAGGTGACGTCGCATCATGTCCAATGTTTCGGGGCGTTCTGCGCTGATCGTCAGATGCAAGCCATCGTCGCGGCCATTCAGAACGATCGAAACGCGCCCCAGTTCTTCGGGATTCAGCGCAACCTCGATGGCGCCGGAATGCGGCCGCACATTGATGGCTGTTGCCATCTGAGACGCGATGGCTCTGGCTGTTTCTGCGCGGGCGGAGGCTGTCATTGCCTGAATCGCGGGTACCGAGTCGCGCGCGGCTGACTGAGTCGGAGCCTCTCTGGCGGCCTGTATGTCCTCGACCTCGGGAACCGGCTGTGTTTCCGCCTGAAATTGGGCTTTCTCGGTCGCCAGAAGCTGCATCTGCACAAGAGTCGGCGCGCGATCAAGTGATGCGGGATGGTTCGGCCTCGGTTCAGCCACTGATGCAGCTTGCGCCATGCCCCGGTCCGGTTCGGTGAAGACCGACAGAACCGGTATCTCTTTCGGGCGCGGATCCGTAACGAACGGGCCCATCGGCAGGTTCTGTGGCTTTAGGGCGTTTTCAGTCGGTCGCCTCGGTTGGTCACTTCCGGAAACCAAAGCCTGAAAGACCGGAGGAACCAAACGCTGTGCTGTGCTTTCGGCGGTTCGCAGGAGTTCAGCCTGTGGAAGATCCGGTTGCTTGTCGCCGGTCGATCCAGCGTCAGCCTGGGCGACCGGAGGCGTTACAGACTGGCCTTTTGGTGGTGATTCCAAAGCCGGGTTTGGAATCGCTTCGGCGGCAACAGGGCGGATTTCAACAGGCGGCTGGTCACCCGGTGCAACAGAAATGTCTACTGGCTCAACCTCATTCGCGATAGCTTCCAGCTCTGACGCCGCATCTGGGTCCTGAACCAGAAGATCAGCCGCCTCAGCATCATCGGATTGCGGGCTGGTGTCCTGATCCATGACCGTCTCAAAGGACATACTGCCCTTGGATTCGCGTGCCTCACGCGGGGGCGCATCGGGTTTCGCGGCGGCGGTAGGTGAGGACATCACCGCTGAAAGAGGGTTGGGCATTTTGCTCCGGCTCCTTTTGTGTACCCGGAAATCTGCCCGCAGGAAGTTACATTTATTTTAACCGCTTTCGACTTTGATCGAGAAAGTTCGATGCAAATTTCGGAGAAAGCAATGAAGGTTTCTGCGACTCTTCCCGCTGCACATCCACCGACGACACCCCAGAAACTACAGGCCGCCGCCGTCGAGTTGGAGGCGGCGTTTCTGGCTGAAATGCTCAAGGCGTCCGGATTGGGTGAGGCGCGCCATTCCTTTGGCGGCGGAGCGGGGGAAGATCAGTTTTCCTCTTTCCTTGTGCAGCATCAGGCGCGCGTGCTGGCCGAATCCGGTGGCGTCGGTCTGTCCGAAATCCTGTTCCAGTCCATGATGGAGAAAACCAATGCCGACCAAAGCTGACACCGACCTGATCCAATCCTTGGAAGAAGTGCTGGACCTTGAGCGTACCGCGCTTGTCGATGGTGATCTGGACCGGCTGAATCACATGGCGCCGGAAAAGGAGAAGCTGATCGGCGCGATCAACGAGCTTCAGGTCTTTGACAGTGCCGAGTTGATTCGCGTGCAACAAAAGGTCGAGCGCAATCAGGCCTTGCTGAACAGCGCGGCCGAAGGGATTCGCGCTGTGGCCAGCCGTATGGCCGAGCTGCGCCGCGTGCGTCAGGAGTTCAGCACCTATGGCGCTGACGGCCAGCGCAACGGATACACCGTACGCCACCATGCAAAACTGGAAAAACGGGCATAGCGGCGGGTTTGATTCAAATCCGAATTTTCTGGCTTGGGCGCTTTAGCACTCCGTTAGGGGATCAGGGGCAAAGGTGGTCGGGCACCTGAAACAGCAGGTGGCGCGAACAGCCCGACGGCGGATCGCAGTGATCAGAAAGACGTCAAAGCCCGCATGTGGTGCGGGGTAAGCATGGGCGTAAAGGGCCCGAACGGAAAAGGAAGAAAGCTATGTCCAGCATTCTGACCAACAACGGCGCAATGGTTGCGCTGCAAACTCTGAAATCGGTCAACAAGAACCTGGCACAGACCCAGAACGCGATCTCGACAGGTAAGGACGTTGCAACCGCCAAGGACAACTCGGCCGTCTGGGCGATCTCCAAAGTCATGGAATCCGACGTAAAGGGCTTCAACGCGATCAAGGACAGCCTGGCGCTGGGTGAATCGACCGTTGCTGTGGCCCGCAACGCCTCGGAGACCGTGACCGACCTTCTGACCCAGATGAAGGGCAAGATCGTCGCCGCGCAGGAAGACAACGTGGATCGTGGCAAGATCAACGACGACGTGACCGCTCTGCGTGATCAGATCGCCGCGGTTGTGGGCGCAGCTCAGTTCAACGGCCTCAATCTGGTTAATGGTTCGACCGGGTCCGCCTCGATCCTGTCCTCACTCGACCGAGACAACACCGGCAATGTCACGGCGTCGTCCATCGCTGTTGCCGGTCAGGATTTGTCGGTTGGTGGCTATACCGCCAATGACATTTTCTCGGGCAGTTCGGCGGGTGCATCGGCGAACGGCGATACCGTTGCAATCGCGCTGGATAATGGCGGCGGAAACGAACAGATCGAGATCGCAGAGAACGGTGCAGCGTTTGCTGCCGGTGACAGCGTCAGCCTTACTGTTGGTGACGAAACTGTATCGTATACGGTGACGGCAGACGATGCAGCGGCAACAACCACGGCTGATATCGTTGCGGTTGCGCTCAAGGCCAAGGTTGACGAGTTGGGTGTCGCAGGTCTGACCGTCGACTATGACAGCGGTACACCTGGAACGCTGAACTTCACCAATGGCGGCACTAACGACCTGACGGTCAGTGGTCAGTTCGCCAACGCCGGCTCGGGTGGTCTGGGTGCATTGTCTTCGATTGATGTTTCCACTGGCGCTGGTGCAAACGCCGCGTTGGCAACTGTTGAAACGCTGATCGATACAGCCATCGACGCCTCGGCCGCGTTCGGCTCGGCCCAAGGCCGGATCGAAACCCAGCAGGAGTTCATCTCGAACCTGGCTGACTCGTTCAAATCCGGCATCGGTTCGCTGGTTGACGCCGACATGGAAGAGACCTCGGCCCGTCTGCAGGCCCTGCAGGTTCAGCAGCAGCTGGCTACCCAGTCGCTGTCGATCGCCAACCAGGCGCCGCAGTCGATCCTGTCTCTGTTCCGCTAAATTTCGGAACTTGACCGGGGCGTGGTAACGCGCCCCGGCCCTGATCGTCAAAAGACGGATTATTGGAAGGATTTCAAGTGACACCGCACACTCTTGCACAGCGAGCCTATGCGCAGACCGCCGCCCCCACGCGTACACCGCGCGACACCGAGTACGAGGCGATTTCAAAGATCACGCATCGGCTCAAGGCTGCCGCTGCCCGGCAAAAATCGGATTTTGGCGGGTTCGTTCAGGCGCTGCACGAAAATCGCCGTCTTTGGACCGTTTTGGCCAGCGGTGTCACGGATTCGGACAACGCCTTGCCCAACGAGCTGCGGGCCCGGATTTTCTATCTGGCCGAGTTCACCGAACAGCACAGCAGCCAGGTTCTGGGCAATAAGGCGACTGTGGAACCTCTGCTTGAGATCAACATGGCCGTACTGCGCGGCCTACGACAAAAGGGGGCCACCTGATGGGCGGGTTGGTTCTGAAACTGGCGCCGAAAGAGAGGGTGCTGATCAACGGTGTGGTTGTTGAAAACGGGGATCGCCGCAGTCGGTTCTCGATCATGACACCTGATGCCAACGTCCTGCGCTTGCGGGACGCCATCCACCCGGATGAGGTGAACACTCCGGTGCGACGGGTCTGCTATGCCGCCCAGCTTGTACTGTCCGGCGATATGGAACCCGATCGGGCCCGTCAGCAGCTGCTGCGCCGGGTCGAGGAACTGAGCCAGGTCTTCACCGACTCGGACAGTCGTCGCGTGCTGTCCGAGGCCACCGAGGCCTTGCTGGCCGAGCAGTACTACAAATGTCTGAAATCTCTGCGCGCGTTGTTGCCGCGCGAAGAACGGTTGATGGCGTATCAGCAATGACGTTCCAGCCTGTCATCCCTACGGGCGGTCTGGTTGGCTGGCGGTTTCTGCAGCGCACCTATGACGCACAGCTCGACAGCTTTTCGTCCTCATCCGTCAATGAGAGGGAGCGGCAGTATTTTCTAGAGAATATCGGCAAGGTGGAAGCGGCCGAGGATTTGGTGTCGGACCGCCGCTTGTTGCAGGTCGCTCTGGGCGCTTTCGGTTTGGAGGACGATATCAATAATCGCTACTTCATCCAGAAGGTGCTTTCCGATGGCACCAGTGCCGACGATGCGCTGTCAAACCGGCTGTCGGACGGCAGGTATCGGGAGTTTTCCGAAGCCTTCGGTCTGGGGCCGGGGGAAATACGCAGAACCGGGCTGGCGAGCTTTATGGAAGATATTGCACGCGACAACGACGTGTCCCGGTTTGAGATCGAGGTGGGCGATTCCGACGAAACCATGCGGATTGCGCTGTATGCGCAGCACGCTCTGGTCGATCTGGCCGGGCAAAGCGGAAGTGCGGACACCAAGTGGTTCGATCTGATGAGCTTGCCACCGCTGCGCAGCATGATGGAGACAGCGCTTGGCCTGCCGTCCAGTTTTGCCCAATTGGATATCGACCGGCAGCTTGAGGTGTTCAAAGACAGGCTGTCGGGTGTGACCGGGTCGGATGATCTGTCGCAGTTTACCGATGAGGCAGCTGTGGCTCAGCTGACCGACCGGTACCTTGCCCGCAGCCAGATTGCTCAGTTGCAGAGCACGATTTCTCCCGCTCAAACCGCGTTGATCCTGCTGGGGGCGTGACGGCAAAAAAGGGTCCGGCACCTAACCCGGCCGGTCTTCGTCCGGTCGCAATGCCCGCCCAAAAAATACGCTAGCTGCTCAAAACCGCATCTGCTGAGGTCCTCAGGGCAAAGGATGTGACCGGCTGCGATACGTTGTGTAGTTTGACATCCCCCAACGGCACCGCATTGTTGCAGGCCGGCTGAATATCGGCGGAGACGACAATACGGTGGCCGACCTTTTTGCCATATTCCCCCAATCGGGCCGCCACGTTTGCGGCCTGTCCAATGACGGTGAAATCCAGCCGTTCGCGTGATCCGACATTGCCATAGGTGACACGCCCATAGGCCACACCGATCGAGCAATCGCAATGAGTGTCAGAGCCGGATAGGCGCAGCTCGCCCAGTTTTTCGACGATTTCGATGGCTGATCGCTGGGCATTCCAGCGCGCCGACTCCGAGTTGTCTCCGGCCGGGAATACTGCCAGCACAGCGTCGCCGATGAATTTGAGGACTTCACCGCCGTTTTCATGAACGATGCCGGACACGGTCTCAAAGAACTCGTTCAACAGTTTGATATAGGCGGCGCGGCCGAGCTGTTCTTCCAGACTGGTGGAATTGCGCAGGTCGCAGAACATGATGGCAGCGTCGATCTCATCGCCGTCCCCGCGCCGGATTTCGCCGCCCAGAACGCGCGCGCCGGAGCGTTTGCCTACATAAGTCTCCAGCAGAACCTGCGCATTTTCGCGCTGCATGAAGACCTCGTAAAACCGGGCAATGACCGAGGAGCATTCGAACACCAGCCCTAGGTTTTCGGTGGTGAACCCGTCCGGGTGATCGCAAGTCAGGGTCAGAACGTTGGTCCGCCCGTCCGAAAACGGCAACGGCATGGCGACGTAATCAGTTGCTCCCTTGGCACGCAAATCCTCCATGATCGGAAAGCTGTTTTGCGGGTTTTCGTCGTTCAGCCGCTGGCGCACCCCGCCCAGCCCGTTCGACACGTGGCGCAAGGGGCTGTTGATATAGGCCGGGTGGTCGTGGATTTCGTAGGTGGGCACATTGGTGGAAATCTCGGCCGTGCCCTTTTCCCAGATATAGTGTTTGCCCGCGATCAGCGGATGCAGCGACCAGGCCAGAATGCTGAGCCGCTGGATGGCGATGCCGTGTTCCAGCATCTTCTCGGCCAAGGCTTTGGTAAAGGCTTCGGGGGTCTGGTTCTCGGACGCGCCGCGCATCAGCCAGTCAATCAAAGGCCCGCTGATATTGCCATCTTCGGGATCGCGCAGATCGTTCTCGCCCAGGTCGATGCGCGTATAGGCTGCGGGCATGAAGCCGATATGGCCCTGAATGGCAGCGCTTTCGGGCAGGGCGTCCTCATAGGCCCAGACGGAGTTGGCCAGTTGTTGACCATTCAGATTGACATCGTGATAGGTCGCGGTCCCTTTGAAGGGGCAAAAAGTCTGCAATTCGGTTTCGTCGCTAAGATCGATGCAGACGTCATCCCGCGGGAAATAAATCGTGGCTGGCAGCCGCGTTTCATACATAACCTTGGCGTTGGTGCTTTCGGCAAGAAGGATGTCGTCGCGGTAGATCGCGACCCGCCCGGTCAGCTGTTCGACCGAGATGCCGTAACCTTTGGTCTTTGGGGTGGTATGCACATTCATCATCAGACTCCCTGACGCGAGTCTTTATAGGATGGGGCTTTGACCGTCGCATTCCAAGGGGTGTAACCGGCATTTTACTGCACGTGTCCTGTGCGGTGCGGCTGGATCAGACCATTTGAATCACGTCTTTTTCGATCGACAGCATATAGCCCTTTTTGGCGATGTTCTTGACCAACAGCTCGCTGACCATCTGATTGCCAAGGGCATCGCGCAGGCGTTTGATCCGGGTTGCGCCCGCGGCCTCATCACAATCGGCGGCGTCTTTGCCGGATATCATCGCCTCGATCTGCACGCCCGAAAGAACCTCGTCATCCAGACGGGATTCGGCCAGCACCGACAGGGTTTCCATCGCTGCCGGGGTCAGTTTGAAATCCATATTGTTGAGGTAGACGGTATTTTCCTCGCGGCTGATCAGCAGAGAGGTCACCTGAATCCCGGTGCGTTCGATCTGGGCCATCCGGCGGTTCAGCAATACCAACATCACCAGAAACACCAGCGCGGTCACCAGCATCGCGCTGGCGAAGACCAGCAGCACGAAGATCACCATGCGATAGCTGGACAGCGTGTCCGCAAACGCGGTGCCCGATTGCGCCAGAATCTCAAGCAGGCGGATTTCCGTCTGCGAGGTCAGGTCGCTTTCGATGAACAGCCGCTCGACCCGTGCGTTGAAGGCGTTTGCGTCGGGCAGGGTCCAGAACAGGAAGATCGCCGCCGTCACCAGAATCAACACGATCGCCGCGATGCCCGCGCCGACCAGTCTGACACCGGATCGGCGGGCCTCAGTAACGGAGATAGAATTGTCCGGCATTGGCCTTCCTTTTCTCCAACCCTTCCGGTCCGAACACGGACATGACGTTCAGCAGGGTCCAGCCCGCGCCCTTGAGGCGCTGGGCGACTTCACGTTTTGCCTGCCCCTTGTCGCAGGCCGATACCTGCATCACGCCATAGTGCAGACGTAGCGGATTGTCCTGTTTGGCCTTGTAATCCGCATAGCAATCGGCCGCCGCAGCGGCAGAGCCAAGCGATATCAGGGCCAGCAGGGCCAGAGAAGAGAGGATCTGTTTCATAGGCCGCATCCTGCGCACGGGTTGGCGCGATATTCAATAACCCAAGGGGTTTGGCGGGGCTGATATCAGATAACACGGGGGCGTTATTGCTTGTCTGGGTAGGGAACTCCCAGTGTCAGGGCATCGAGCACACGGCCCGCGAACGGGCCACCTGAGACTTCTGAAGGACAAGCATCATGCATAAGAAATTCATCGCCCTGATCGTGGCCTCTGCGGTCGCCATCACCGGAATTTCGGCGTCGCAGGCGCGGGCGGCCGATGTCGAAGATATCCTTGGTGGATTGGCAGCTATCGCGCTGCTTGGCGTTGCGGTGAAGCATCTCAACGATGAAAACAAGAAGAACACCGTTACGAATAACTACAATCATGTTTATAAGGCGCCCCAGGACCACGTGTACACAAAGCCAAAGCGCAGGCCGCATGACGTCCGCCCGCTGCCGAAACGGGTTGCGCGCTATAGCCTGCCACAACGATGCTTGCGCACCTTCCATGGGTTCTCGCCCGATCAACCGCTGTTGGGCAAGAACTGCCTGAGCAAGCATTACAAATACAGCAATAGCCTGCCGGACCAGTGCAAGGTCAGGTACTGGAATGGCAAAAAGGTCAAGCGGGCATACCACCCTGGCTGTTTGCGCCAGAACGGATACCGGGTGAGTTACAAGTAACAGTTTTCGAGCAGGAGCGGCGCCACAGAAGTGCCGTGCGGGAGAGGGTGGCGCAAGCTGCCCTCTCTTTTTTCTTGCGGTGGGTGGTGAAACGCGGTTTTCCGGGGGTATGACGACACCGGATTATGAATTTGAGAATGCTGCCGCGGTGCAAGGCTATCTGCGGATCGCGGGCGTGGATGAGGTTGGGCGCGGGCCGCTGGCCGGGCCGGTTGTGGCTGCGGCCGTGATCCTGAACCCCGAGGATATTCCCGAAGGGTTGAATGATTCCAAAAAGCTGACCGCCAAACGCCGCGCCGCGCTTGAGACCGCCATACGTGACCGGGCCGAGGTCGCACTGGCCGAAGCCACAGTGGCCGAGATCGACGAACACAACATCTTGCGTGCTTCGCATCTGGCGATGGAACGCGCGGTGGCGGCGCTGGACCCACCGCCCGACTATCTGCTGATCGACGGAAACATGATTCCGCGTGGATTAACGATCCCGTCGCAGGCCGTAGTCAAGGGCGACGCGCATTCGGTGTCGATTGCGGCGGCTTCGATCATTGCCAAAAACTGGCGCGATCGACTGATGGTGGATTTGGCGCAACAGCATCCCGGCTATGGCTGGGAGACAAACGCGGGTTATCCGTCGAAACAACACCGCGAAGCGCTGCAAAATCTTGGTGTGACCCCACACCATAGACGTTCGTTTAAGCCGGTACACAATATCTTGTATCAAGAGTAAATCGTAAGTTGCTGATTCAAAAAAGAAATTGACGGCGAATCGTCTTTGACTCATCCTAGTCTCAACCAAATGAGCGCAAAAGCGCCGTGGATACTTGAGGCAGTAAAATGACAACAACCACCAAAAAGGGCGCAAAAGCGCTCCCTTTAAACACGATTCTATCCGGGGACTGCATCGAAGTGATGAACAGTCTGCCCGAGGCGTCGGTGGACCTGATCTTCGCAGACCCGCCCTATAATCTGCAGTTGAAGGGCCAGTTGCACCGCCCCGATAACAGCCAGGTAGATGCGGTCGACGATCACTGGGATCAGTTTTCCAGCTTTGGCGCCTATGACCAGTTCACCCGCGAGTGGCTGAAGGCGGCACATCGTCTGCTCAAGCCCAATGGCGCGATCTGGGTGATCGGCTCCTACCACAACATCTTCCGCGTGGGCTCGGCCCTGCAGGACGCGGGATACTGGATTCTGAATGACGTCGTATGGCGCAAATCGAACCCGATGCCAAATTTCCGTGGCAAGCGGTTCACCAACGCGCATGAGACGATGATCTGGGCGTCCAAGCGCGAAGGTGCGAAATACACGTTCAACTACGAGGCGCTGAAGGCTCTGAACGAAGGCGTGCAGATGCGCAGCGACTGGGTGCTTCCGATCTGCACCGGACACGAGCGCCTGAAAGACGAAAACGGCGACAAGGCCCATCCGACGCAGAAGCCGGAATCGCTGTTGCATCGAGTCCTGATTGGCTCGACCAATCCGGGCGATGTGATTTTGGATCCGTTCTTTGGCACGGGTACGACCGGTGCCGTCGCCAAGATGCTGGGCCGCGAATTTATCGGCATCGAGCGCGAGGAAAGCTATCGCAAGGTGGCCGAGAAGCGCATCTCGAAGGTGCGCAAATTCGACCGCGAGGCGCTGGAGGTCAGCGCCAGCAAACGCGCCGAGCCGCGTGTTCCCTTCGGCCAGTTGGTCGAACGCGGGATGCTGCGCCCGGGTGAGGAACTCTATTCCATGAACCAGCGCCACAAGGCCAAGGTCCGCGCCGACGGCACGCTGGTTGGGCAGAACGTCAAGGGCTCGATCCATCAGGTGGGTGCGCATCTGGAAAACGCGCCATCCTGTAACGGCTGGACCTACTGGTGCTTCAAGCGCGACGGCAAGACGGTGCCGATCGATGTTCTGCGCCAGCAGATCCGGGCCGAGATGAACTGATTTCACCAATACCGCCGGTGCCTGTGGCCTGACACAAGGCACTAAGCCTTGCCCCGCCGATCTCGGCGGGGTCTTTTGTTTTCCGAATGTCTGGTCTCAAACCGCACCTTCTGTATCCTGCGGCACAGTGTAGGAGCCTTTGCGATGTCGGATACCACAGCCAGCCTATCCCGCCTTGACCGGTTTTCGGTGACGCGCCCGGACAATTTCGATTTGGACAACAAATACACCGAGGCCGCGCTGGAACGGCACAAGCGCGAAGGGCTGGAGCTTGCCGTGCGCGCCCGGTGGATCGCGATGGGCCTGACGGCGGTTCTGCTGGTTTTCCTCAACCCGCAATGGGAGGTGATGTGGTATCACTTCATCCTGTTGCTGATCTGCGCAAATGGCTGGCTGATCCGGCGGGCCGGGCGTGTGGGACAATCGCGAACCGAGCTTTTGCTGATATTTGTGGATTTGCTGATCATGACGTTGGGCATGATCGTGCCCAACCCGTTCAGCGATGATGTGCGGCCGCTGGCCATGCAGTACAGGTTCGACAACTTCCAGTATTTCTTCATCATTCTGGCAGCAGGCACGCTGGCCTATTCCTGGCGGACTGTTATTGCGATCGGATCGTGGACCGTGATGATGTGGACAGCGGGCTGGGTGATCGCCTGGTGGGTAGCAACGCCGATCCCCGGTATCAGCGAAAGGGTGGCAGAAGCTTTGGTGGGCTATCCGGATGTCGCAGAATGGCTGAACCCAAACAGCTTTATGCCTGAGCTGCGCATTCAGCAGGTCATTGTTTTCATGATGGTTGCCGTGACGCTTGGCATTTCAATGCGCCGGCTCAACCACTTGTTGATGACCAATGCCGGGTTGGAGAGGGAGCGAGCGAACCTGTCACGGTATTTTTCACCCAACGTAGTGGACGAACTGAGCCAGAACGACGAGCCGCTCAAACAGGTGCGCAAAGAGAACATCGCGGTTCTGTTCATCGATATCGTGGGGTTCACCAAATATGCCGCCGGGCGTGACCCTTATGAGGTAATTGAGGTTCTGCGCGGGTTTCATGCCCGGATGGAGGCCGAGGTGTTTCGGCATCACGGCACGCTGGACAAGTATTTGGGTGACGGGCTGATGGCGACATTCGGGACGCCGGTGCCAACGCCTCTGGATGCCAGCAACGCGGTGGCCTGTGCGCGGGCAATGGTCGCGGTGATCGACCGCTGGAACATTGAGCGCCGCCGGGCGGGCGAGCCCGAAATTCATGTCGGAATCGGGGTTCATTTTGGCGCAGTGGTTCTGGGCGATATTGGCGCCAACCGGCTGGAATTTGCGGTGATCGGAGATGCGGTGAACGTGGCCGCCAAGCTGGAGGCGCTGACCCGGGCGTTTCAGGCCAAGGTGATCATCAGCGATGCGGTGCGGGGTCAATTGCAGGAAGAGGGTCACAACGCATCTGAGCTGATGGATGGATTCGAGAAACACGAGAACCATGCGGTCCGGGGGGTGGAGGCCCCGATGGATGTGTGGGTAATGACGGGGTAGGCGCTCCCGCCGATCTGCCCAGCATCAGAGATGCAATGCGGATCGTTGGGCAGGGCAGCGCGCTGGCGCGCGCTGCGGTCAAGTGCGTGGCAAAGGGTTTTGCGACTTGTTGTAGGGCGCCCAGTCCGTGACCTCGGGGTAGTACTGGCGGCGCCAGGCGCGAACGCGGGGGTTCATGACCCGGCGCCAAAGGGGCGGGATCATGGCGGCGACCGTCATCACCGGATAGCCATAGGGCAGTTGCGGGGCGGTGTCTTCGGAGTGGTGCTGCAGCAGCGGAAAACGACGGTTGGGTTTGTAGTGGTGGTCCGAATGGCGCTGCAGGTTGATCAGCAGCCAGTTCGATGCCTTCTGCGAGGCGTTCCACGAATGGCGTGGCAGGACGTGTTCGTATTTCCCCTCGCCCAGGTGTTTTCGGGTCAGGCCGTAATGTTCGACGTAGTTGACCAGTTCCAGTTGCCAGATGGCAGTGCTTGCCTGGATCAGGAACAGGGCGAGTCCGGATAGACCTCCGATCGCGAAGGCCATCGCCAGCATCGTGGCTTGCAGGCCCCAATATCGCCAGAACGGGTTGGACCGGTCGGTCCAGCGGCGATCCTTGCGGGCCAGTTTTTCACGTTCGGCCCGGAAGGCAGAAACAAGGCTCTGCTTCAGGACGCGCGGGTAGAAGCGGTGGAAGCCCTCGTTGTAGCGCGCCGTGACTGGGTCGCGCGGGGTGCCGACATAGCGGTGATGGACCAGCAGGTGCTCGGACCGGAAGTGCGAATACAGCACCATCGCCAGAAGGATATCGCCCAGCCAACGCTCGAACCGGCCTTTTTGGTGCATCAACTCGTGGCTGTAGTTGATGCCGATGGTGCCAGAGATAACGCCCATGCCGAAGAACAAGCCGACTTTGGCTGCTGTCGACAGATGGTCGGTATGGGTGGCGTACCAGATCAACCCGTAGAGGGTTAGGAACTGTACCGGAACCCAAGCCTTGGTCAGCAGGATATACCAGCGCAGCCCGGTGTCTGGCGTATCTGGGTCGGCGTTGTTCAGCTCCAGTCCGGTGAACCGGTCCAGCACGGCAAAGGCCCACCAAGTCGACATCGGGACAAGCAGCACCCACCAGCCACCGGCCATCGCCGTTGTCCAGATCACCGGGATCAGCAGGAATGAGATCCAGAAGGGCAGTGCCGATTGCCAGCGGGACAGGGACTGGGGTGCGGTCATGGGAGGGCTCCGAACGATTGCGCATAGACTAGTCACAGTCCATTGGCGTGCACAACGGACTATCGGTCGCGCCAGAGGTCGTGCGCCTTGCGCATCACCGTGGGCAGGTCGCCGGGCCGGAAGGCATGTTTTTCCAGTACAATCAGACCTTCGGGCACGCTTTCGGCAGGCAGCGAGGCGGTCCAGATGCGCAGGATCAGGTGGAAATGTGTGAATGTGTGTCGCACCTCTCCGGCCAGCATTTGCCAATCCGCCTCGAACGGGGGCGAGGCATTTGGCGCATCGGACCAATCCGAGCCCGGCCAGCCCAGCATCCCGCCCAGCAACCCCTTGTCGGGACGGCGTTCCAGCAGCAGAGCGCCGGAGTCACTTTGGGCGATATAGACGTGGCCGTATCGCGTGGGTTTGGGCTTTTTCGGTGCCTTGCGTGGCAGGTCGGGCTGCGTTCCGGCTGCGCGGGCCTGACAGGGATCGCGGACGGGGCAGATACCGCAGGCCGGAGATTTAGGTGTGCAAATCGTGGCGCCCAGATCCATCACCGCCTGCGCATAATCTCCGGGCCGCGTGACAGGCGTCAGCGCAGCGGCCTTGTCCTTGAGCAGAGGTTTTGAACCGGGCAGCGGATCTTGAATGTCATAAAGGCGGGCCATGACCCGTTCGACATTGCCGTCCAGCACCGTCTCGGGGCGGTCGAATGCGATCGCCGAAATGGCGGCGGCGGTATAGGGGCCGATGCCGGGCAGTTTCAGTAGGGCGTCGTAGGTGTTGGGGAACGTGCCGCCATGCTCATCAGTCACCGCCCGCGCGCATTTCAGAAGGTTGCGGGCGCGGGCGTAATAGCCCAGCCCGGCCCATTCGCCCATGACCTGATCATCCGGGGCGGCGGCCAGAGCCTGTACCGTTGGCCAGCGCGCGGTGAATCGGGTGAAATAGTCGCGCACCGCAGCCACAGTGGTCTGCTGCAGCATCACCTCGGACAGCCAGACGCGATAGGGATCGGGCATCACCCCTGCGGCCCGATCCGCAGGCCCGACACGCCAGGGCATTTCTCGGGCGTGGCGGTTGTACCAGTCTAGCAGAACACCGCTCAGGCCTTGTTGAATAGAGTCACGCAAGTTTTATCTATCTCCCTGTCGGGTTTCGCTGGCGCCCGGTGTCACGCCCTTTACAATAGCGGCGCAGGAGTTGGAAACCAGATGCAGCGCAGACGTTCTTCGACCCGCGGGTTCAAACGCACCGCGACATTGCTGAACGGGCAGATTCGGCGCGCCGGGGAAAGCCGGGGTTTCGCCGTATCGCGCCTGCTGACCCACTGGGCTGAGATCGTGGGCCAGGATCTGGCCTCAATCGCACGCCCGGTAAAGGTGGGCTATGGCAGGGAAGGCATGGGGGCGACGCTGACCGTTCTGACCACAGGACCGCAGGCCCCGATGCTTGAGATGCAGAAGGAACAGCTGCGCGGCAAGGTGAACGCGGTTTATGGCTATAACGCTATCAGCCGGGTGCGCATCACCCAGACCGCTCCGACCGGATTTGCCGAGGGGCAAGCCCGTTTCGATCACAAACCGAAACCGGCGAAACCCAAGATTGACCCAGAGATCGAGGCCGAGGCAGGCCGGACCGCACGCGACGTTCACGATGGTGATTTGCGCGCGGCCCTTGAACGTCTGGGCCGTAACGTTTTATCCAAACAAAAACGCTGAGAAAGGGCTGAGAAATGAGCCGTATCGCAACCGGAATCTGCGCGGCCGTCGCCATCGCCGCGGGCGGCTATTGGCTGTCGCTGTCAAATTCCTCTCCGTCTTACCCGCTGATCGGCAGTGCCGAGGCGCAAGAGGCTGATCTGGACACCTCGACAATCGTCGAGATGGTGCAGGGCGCCGAGGACGCGCCGGTCGAGATCATCGAGTATGCCTCCTACACCTGCCCGCACTGCGCCACCTTCCATCAAGGTGCGTATAAGCAGCTGAAGAAGGACTTCATCGACACCGGCAAGGTCAAGTTCATCTACCGCGAGGTGTATTTCGACCGCTACGGCCTGTGGGCCTCGATGGTGGCGCGCTGCGGCGGCCCCGAGAAGTTCTTTGGCATTACCGATTTGATCTTTGAGGGTCAGTCCGAATGGGTCAAAGCCGGTGGTCCGGCCGAGATCGTGGACGAACTGCGTAAAATCGGACGCCTGGCGGGTATCGACAATGACCAGCTTGAGGCCTGCCTGCAGGACGGCACCCACGCACAAACGCTGGTGGCCTGGTATCAGGAAAACGCCGAACGTGACGGTGTTCAAGCGACGCCGTCCTTCGTGGTGAACGGCAAGAAAGTCGACAACCAGTCCTATGCCGATTTCAAGAAGCTGATCGAAGAAGAACTGGGCAGCTAACTGCCTTGTGCGACCGGCTCAATCCGGGCCGGTCGCCAATCACGGTGACGGGGCGATCTGCAGCAGCATCTGCCGGATCTTGTCGACCTCATCCACTTTCAGACGAACAGGCAGCGTCAGGACCTTGCTGCGGAATGCGGCAGGCAGGCGCACGGCGTCTTTTTCTGTTGTCACCATCTGCGCGCCTAAAAGGCGGGCTTCGTTTTCCAAACGTGTCATGAGGGCCGGGGTCAGTGGTTGATGATCGTCCAGTGCCTCGGCCCGCAGCAGCTTTGCGCCTTGCTGGCGCAGAGTGCGGAAGAATTTTTCAGGGTACCCGATGCCTGCAAAGGCCAGAACGGGCGTGTCGGCCCAATCCATACCGGTCTGCAACGGTGCGACCTCACCCGTGACATGGGGCACCGTCAGGGCCGCGCTCCAACGATCTGCGAATTCCGCCTGAGACGCCGCATCCCCCAGTGACAGCACCAGATCAGCGCGTTGCAATCCGACAGCAACGGGTTCACGCAAGGGGCCAGCGGGCAGGCACAGGCCATTGCCAAATCCGCGTGCCGCATCCACCACGATGACCGAGAAATCCTTGGCGACCGAGGGATTCTGAAACCCATCGTCCAGCACGATCACCGTTGCCCCGGCCTCGGCGGCGGCACGCGCTCCGGCGGCGCGGTCTTTGGCGACCCAGACCTCGGCAAAGGCGGCCAACAGCAGCGGCTCGTCCCCGACCTGCGCGGCGGTGTGCTTGGCGGGATCAACGCGCACGGGCCCTTCCAATGAGCCGCCATGGCCGCGCGTGACAACATGCGTTTCATGCCAGACGTCGCGCAACTGTTCGATCATCCAGATCACGGTGGGGGTCTTGCCGGTGCCGCCCGCGTTCAGGTTGCCGATGCAGATCACCGGAACGCCCGGTTTGACACCGGTCTCCGAGGCAACGCGGCGCGCGGTTGCGGCCGCATAGATGCGCCCCAGCGGGGCCAGCAATCTGGCGCGCAGGCCCAGCCGATCGGGTGCGGTGTTCCAGAAATCAGGTGCGCGCATCATCTGTTCCCCCGCTGATCCAGGCAGTCCTGCACCATGTCAATCAGGTGGTCCGTTTGGGGTGCGCCCTCTGATACGATCTGCCACCCGGCCAGCGCCATGTCCGCAGCGCGGTCTGGCGACAACATCTCGACCACGGCGTCGCCCAGCTCGGTTGCGGTCTTGACCATGCGTGCGGCACCGGCGCGGTCCAGCTGATCGTATATCTGCTGATGACGATGCACAAACGGACCGTGGATGATGGACGACCCGAGGGCTGCTGCAACAAGCGGATCGTGTCCGCCCGCTCCGCGCTCCATTGAAGTACCCATGAACGTGACAGGCGAAATCCGGTGCCACAGACCCAGGTCTTCGTGTTCCGCTGACAGGATGACCTGCGTGGTGTCTTCGATCTGCCCGTCGGCATCCCAGTTGGCGCAACGCAGGTCCATGGATTCCAGGCGCTGGTGCAATGGTCCGGCTTCGGCCATGTCCGCCACATGCAGGACCAGTGTCAGCCGGGGCAGCATCCGCATCGCCTGACGATGGGCGCTGAGAACCGAGATGAACTCTTTGTCCAGCACGCAGGCGGCCAACCAGACCAGCCGACCTGCCAAGGCATGATTGGTTTCGATCAACTCGTCCTCGGGCCAGGGCCTCGGGTTCGGACTGACATGCAGGGGCGGAGATTCACTGACCTTGTCCGAGGCAACGCCAAGGCGGCGGATCGTGCGAGCTGTCTCGGATGTCTTGGTCAGGATCGATTGGAAACAGTCCAGCGTATAGCGGGTGATATCCGGTAACCACCGTGCCCCGCGCGCAACCTTAATGTCGATCTGCGCCTCGATCAGGATTAGGGGAATGCCGCGTTCCTCGGCACGGGTGATCACGTTGGGCATCAGCCCGCCCCCGACCCAGAGGCCGATATCGGGGTGCCAGTGATCCAGAAACGCCCGCGCGGCGCCGGTCTGTTCCAGGGGCAGGTTCACCAGCGGATAGTCACTCTGGTCCCAGCGTCGCAGATCGGCCTCGGGTGGGGCCGTCAGCAAAACGTTCAGGGTCGGGCGGGCCTGTTGCAGCCTGTGGCAGAAATCGGTCACCGCGCGCTGGCGGTGCTGCACGTTGATATGCACCCAGATCAGCTCGCCCTCGGGGCGGGGCAGGTCGGGCCGGTTTGCCGTGTTGGGCACGCCCCAGGACAGCACCCGATACGCGGCCAGGCTGAGAGAGCGCGGCTTGCTCATGGGCGAATACCGGCGCTGTCCGGGTCAAGCTGGGCGCGCAGAGCATTGTGCAGCGCTGAACCCGCCGCGATCACGCCGTTCAGACGGGGATGGGCGTTGTTGAACCGCAGGGGCTGGCCCAACCGATCTGTACAGATGCCTCCTGCCTCGCGGATGATCAGGTCTCCGGCGGCGATATCCCATTCCCAGCTGGGTCGCAGAGTCAGCATTCCGTCAAACCGCCCTTGGCCAACAGTGGCCATGCGATAGGCCAGCGAGGGGCGGTAGACCCGTTTGAACTCGGGCACCTGACCTTGCAACCAATGGCGCGGGTCCAGATTGGGCTTGGCCGCCAGAATCTCGGCCGTTTTAATGTCCGAAACGCCTGACACCCGGATTGCCGAACCGTTCAGGGTCGCGCCTTCACCTTTGGCCGCGGCATAAAGCAGGTCGCGCTGTGGCAGGTAAATCACCGCGGCGGTGACTTCGCCGCCGTAGGCAACGGCAAGCGAATGCGCCCAGGTGCGGGACCCTTCGGCAAAGCTGCGGGTGCCGTCGATCGGGTCGATGATGAACACGCGGTCGCGGGTCAGCCGGGCAGTGGAATCCTCGGTCTCTTCGCTCAGCCAGCCATAGCCGGGCCGGGCTGAGGGCAAGCGTTGTTCCAGCATGGCATTGACCGCCAGATCGGCCTCGGTCACTGGGCCCGCGCCGTCGGGTTTGTCCCAGCGCTGCGCCGTGGTGCCCGAGTATCGGGTGGCGATCTTTCCGGCCTCTAACGCGGCGTCGATCAGAAGGGGCAGGTCAGTTGCCGGCAAGCGTCATTCCTTCGATCAGCACCGAGGGCACCACCCGCGACAGGTAGGCGCGCGCGTCGTTCGCCGGGATGATCCGTCTCAGCATATCGCGCAGATTGCCCGCGATGGTGCATTCATTGACCGGATGGGTGATCTCTCCGTTTTCCACCCAGAACCCCGACGCGCCGCGCGAATAGTCGCCGGTGTTCGGGTTGATGGTCGAGCCGATCATCGAGGTCACCAGCAGCCCGGTGCCCATGTCGCGCAGCAGGTCCTCGCGGCTTTGCGTGCCTTGCGTCAGGCCCAGGTTCCAGTTGCTGGGCGACGGCGGCCCGGACACGCCGCGCGCCGCGTTGCCGGTTGATGTCATGTCCAGCTTGCGCGCGCTGGCCAGGTCCAGGGTCCAGCCGGTCAGAATGCCGTTTTCAACAATCGCACGACGCCGGGTCGCCAGACCCTCGGCATCGAAGGGGCGCGAGCCTGCGATGCGCGGGCGGTGCGGGTCTTCGATCAGCGACAGATGCTCGGGCAGCACCTGTTCGCCCAGAGAATCCTTCAGCCACGAGGCACCCCGCGCAATGGCGGCGCCGTTGCTCGCCGCCAGCAGGTGACCGATAAGCGAGGATGAAATGCGTTCGTCAAACAGCACCGGGAAGGTGCCGGTTGCGGGCTTTTGCGCTCCCACCAGTGACACGGCACGTTCGCCTGCGGTGCGGCCAATCTCTTCGGGGTTGCGCAGGTCGCTTTGGAAGGTGCGGCTGTCGCCGTCATAGTCGCGCTCCATCCCGGTGCCTTCGCCCGAGATCGCCACGCAAGAGGTCGAGCGGCTGTTGCGGGCATAGCCCCCGGAAAAACCATTGGTCGCTGCCAGATGCACGCGATGGGTGCCATAACCCGCCGCCGCGTCAGAGACCTGCGAGACCCCCTGAACCGACAGCGCCGCAGCCTCGGCTTCCAGCGCGTCGCGCATCAAGTCCTCGGCCGCCGGTTCCGGGGTCGGGTCGAACAGTTCCAGTGCTGGCAAGTCCCAACCGCTTGCCAACTGTTCCGCATCAGCCAGACCGGTGAACGGGTCCTCGGGCGCTTCACGCGCCATGGCCACGGCACGTTCGGCCATCGCGGTCAGGGTTTCAGGTCGACTGTCCGAGCTGGATACGATGGCCTGCCGCTGCCCCAGAAATACCCGCAGCCCAAGATCGGTGCCTTCCGAGCGTTCGGCATGTTCCAGCGCGCCGCCCCGCACCTCGACCGAGACTGAAGAGCCGTCGATCACGATGGCATCCGCCGCATCCGCCCCGGCTGTGCGGGCTGCGTCCAACAGGGCTTGGCTGATCTCTTCGGGTGTACGGGTCATGCGGCCTCCGGTCTTTATCCATTGGACCTAGCCTTGGACCGCCCGACCCGCAAGACCTGCGGTTGTATTGGAGGATGCAATTTAGGGTGAGTGGCGATCAGACCAGCACACAGGGGGCGGGCGGGGCAGAATATCCGCCCCGCCGCGTGATCATCACTTGATGCGTTGACCATTGGCCAAAATCTGGCCGTCTTCGGTGAATTCGATTTTCGAGTTCAGCGTGTCGGGCTCATCCCCCGGTACCGCCATAAGACCCATCATCATCCGGGCACCCATCGCGTCGCTTTCCTGAAGCAGACCCATACCGATCAGCTTGTCGATCAGCGCATTGGCCCCCACCAGCTGCAGGTTCGCCACGCCCGCCGGTGCGGGCATTCCGTCGAACTCTTCGGTGTTCGAATTGTCGAAGGTAAAGTCGGCGTCACCCGTCAGTTTCGCGCCGACCAGAGAAACCAGCAGTTCGTTGATCTTCAGCGAGTTCAGCTCACCCGGTGCTTCACCAGATTCCTCCAGCTCTTCGATCGAAGCCGGATCGAAGAAATTGGTCAGGATCTTGGCGGTGCCGGTGGTGTCCAGCGCGATGGTGGCGGGGTCACGCGGCAGCGCTCCGGCCGGGTCGAAAATGCTCCACAACACGTCCGACATGGTGAAATCCGTCAGGTTGATGGCGAAGCCAAAGGGCTGCTCTTCCTCGGATTGCTTCAGCGGGAACTCAAAGCTCACACCGGTCTTGGCCATGGCGATTTCAATCGGGAACGGCAGGTCAGCGGTGGTGACCGCCAGTTTCGCGTTGTTCTGCTCGATATCATATGCAAGGCGCTGTTCGTCCAGGCTGGCGCCGAACCGACCGCCTTGGGATTCGCTGCCCATCGAGAACGCCTGACCTTCGCTGGTTCCGTCAATGGCGGTGTTCCCCGAGCCATAGGTGAACAGGCCCGAGAACGAAGTGTCGCCCTGGAAAAAGCTTGCGGGGTCCGAGCCATCGAAATCCGACGGGATCACGCTGAGGCCTTCAAAGGCCAGTTTGTCCATCGACCCGACGATCTTGCCGTCATCCGATCCTTCCGGATCGTTGAACTTGAGGTCGTAGGTCAGGCCATCGGCAGAGAATTTCTGATCGACATCGCGGTTCTCACCGATTTTCATCCGTGAGCTGCCCGCAAGGTTGCTCAGTTCGAAACTCATATCCAGAAGGTCTTCGGGCGCGGATTCCCCGTCAACCGTCAGGCCGCCCAGCTTCACGCCCAGGGTGGGCGCGGAATAGTCATAGGTCATGTCGTCCGGATCGCCCGAGACGACCATTTCGAGATCCTTGTGATAATACTCGATATCGACGCCAAACGCCTCGTCCTCTTCCTCGCCGGTTACGGTCATGGGGAAGCTTTCAGGCAGGTCGATGCTGACCGTGCCGTCGCCGTTTTCAGTCAGGGTCATTTGCGGTACGGTGACCTTGAATGCACCGTCGCTGTCTGGGACGGTCATGGCCACGTTCATATCCGAGATGGTGGTCACATTGCCCGATACGGATTGTTCGGCCGAAACCGTGTACCCCATCTGGGTCAGATAGGCCTGCCAGTCATTCCAGACCTGCTGTGCGGTGACATCGGCAAGCGCACCCTGGGTGACAACGGCATAAGCCAAGACTGCGCCGCAGCTGCGGCGAACGAAAACGGACATTTGAGAACCCTTCTTGATCAATTTTGCGGGCATCGTCGTGCCTGCGGCGCCGGGCGTCAAGGGGCAAGGGCTGGACGCTTTCCCCGTTGGCGCGGTAGAGATTCACACAATCTCAAAACAACGGAGCTACAGGGGTCTTATGCAGGGGAAAACCGTACTGATAACAGGGGCCAGCCGCGGTATCGGGGCCGAAGCAGGGCGCGTATTTGCCGCAGCCGGTGCGAATGTGGCGCTGGTCGCACGCAATCGTGATCAGATCGGTGCGCTGGCCGACGCGCTGGGCGAAAACGCCATCGCGCTGCAATGCGATGTCAGCGATTTCGCACAGGTCGAACAGGCGGTTGCCGATTGTGTCGACCGATTTGGCGGATTGGATGTTCTGATCGGAAATGCAGGTGTCATTGATCCGATCTTCCATCTGTCCAATGCCGATGTCGCGGCGTGGAGCGCGGCCATCGACATCAACCTCAAAGGCGTTTTCTACGGGATGCGGGCGGCCCTGCCCGTCATGCGTGCTGCGGGTGGGGGCACGGTGATCACGGTGTCCTCGGGGGCGGCGTCCAACCCGATTGAGGCCTGGAGCCATTATTGCGCCTCAAAAGCCGGGGCCAAGATGCTGACCGAATGCCTGCATCTTGAAGAGTCGATCCACGGCATCCGCGCCATGGGTCTGTCGCCCGGCACTGTCGCCACCGACATGCAGCGAGTCATCAAGGCCAGCGGCATCAACGCAGTCAGCCAGCTGGATTGGAGCGATCACATCCCCGCTGACTGGCCGGCGCGGGCGCTGCTGTGGATGTGCAGCCCGGATGCGGATGAGTTCCTGGGCACCGAAATCTCGCTGCGGCGCGAGGATATTCGGAAAAGGGTAGGGCTGACGTGATCGAACTGACCAAAGAAAACGGGTTGTGGACCGTCACGCTCAACAACCCGCAAAAGGCCAACGCCTTGACCGGCGCGATGCTGACCGAACTGGCCGAAATTGCCGAGGCCGCGACCGAGGCCCGCGCCTTGATCCTGACAGGTGCGGGCAAGGTGTTCAGCGCCGGGGCCGATCTGGACGAAGCGCGCGCCGGGCTGGCGACCTCGGACGTGTGGGAGAGGCTTTCAGGTGCCATCGCCGCCCTGCCGTGCCTGACGGTTGCCACCCTGAACGGAACGCTTGCGGGCGGGGCCAACGGTATGGTGCTGGCCTGTGACATTCGTATCGCGGTGCCGCAGGCCAAGTTCTTCTATCCGGTCATGAAGCTGGGATTTCTGCCGCAACCGTCGGACCCGGTGCGCATGGCCGCGTTGATCGGCCCGTCTCGTACCAAGATGATTTTGATGGCTGGGCAGAAGATTACTGCGGATGAGGCCTATACATTCGGGCTGGTCGATCGCGTGGTTGAGCCCGACAGATTGATGCCAACGGCGCACGAACTGGTGGCGGACAGTCTGGCTGCCGAACCTCGAATTGCTGCCGGTATTGCAGGGATGTGCCGATGAGATTGTCTGCTGTGCTACTACGTGTTGCCGATCCGGACCGATTGACCGCGTTTTATGCGGATGTTCTGGGCATGACCGGCCGGGCGCAGGGGCCGAACCGCCGCGTCGGCTATGGCGGGCAGGATGCGGATCTGCTGCTGATGCCGGGCGGAGGCGGCTATATCCATGATGGCGGGCAGCGGTATTGGAAGATTGGGATCACCGTGCCGGATGTTGATCTGGCCGTTGTGCATCTGCGCCGGAAAGGGGTTGAGGTCTCGGACCCGAAACAGTTCCTCGACATAGGCTATATGTGTCACCTGAAAGACCCCGAAGGATTCGTGATCGAGCTGTTGCAACATGATTTCCAGGGCAACCGCCCTGATAATGCAGCCGATCCGGACAACCCGTTCGCCAAAGCCTGTATCGGTCAGATCACCTTGCGCACCGGCGATATCGCCGCCGAGGATGCGTTTTACCGTGGGCAGGGAATGCGCCTTTTGTCGGTGCAGGATGTGGCCCAATACGGGTTCGACCTGCATTTCTATGCCTTCACCGATGAGGAACCGCCGAATGCGGACCTATGGGCGGTCGAAAACCGGGAATGGTTGTGGAAACGCCCCTATACCACGCTGGAGTTTCAACATCTTGCCGGGGCGCAATTCGCACCGGCGCCAGATTATCGCGGGTTGGAGGTTCAGGGAATGACGACGTCCCTTCGCGATGCGTTTGGCGATCCGGTGCGGCCCGGCTGATTACCGCCCGCGCCGCTTGCCCGGCACTTTCGAACGAAATCCTGGCGGGCGTTTGCGAACCCAGCTCAGGAATTTCTCCAACCGCGGGTGGGTGCGCAGGGCCTCGACCGTGTTGAATGTGCGCGCCAGGTCGGCCTCGGACAGGGTGGCGTGAACCTCTTTGTGGCAAATAACGTGCAGTAAAACCGTAGGTCCGCCCTTGCCCCCTTTGAGTTTTGGGATCAGATGATGCAGGCTGCCGTCCCCATCCGGTATGGGGCGGTCACAGAGCGGGCAGATCGGGTCGCTGGTCGGCATGGCGGCTACTAATTTGCGCCGGATGGCGGGGAAAGCAAGAGGACGGCAATGGCGCAGGCAGTGGTAATCGGGGCCGGACCCGCAGGACTGATGGCGGCAGAGGAGCTTGCCGCTGCGGGCCATGATGTTCTGGTGGCCGAGGCCAAGCCCTCGGTCGCCCGCAAGTTTCTGATGGCCGGGAAATCGGGTCTGAACCTGACGAAGGCCGAGCCGTTCGACACCTTGCTGCAGGCCTATGGTGACGCGTCAGGTTGGTTGCGCCCGATGATTGCTGCGTTTGACGCCACCGCGGTGCAGGGCTGGGCGCGCGAACTGGGGCAAGAGTTGTTCACCGGCTCGACCGGGCGGGTGTTTCCCACGGTAATGAAAGCCTCGCCATTGTTGCGCGCCTGGCTGATGCGGCTTGAGGGCGCTGGCGTGCAGATCAAAACCCGCTGGCGTTGGTTGGGCTGGGATGGCGATGCGCTGCTGTTCCAGACAGTGGATGGTCAGCACAGCATCACGCCGGATGTCACGGTGCTTGCGCTGGGTGGGGCAAGTTGGGCGCGGCTGGGATCGGATGGCCAATGGGCGGAAACTTTGCAGGACATGGGCGTGGCACTTGCACCGTTTGCACCTTCGAACTCGGCCCTGTCCGTCGATTGGAGCCCTCACATGCGGCCCCATTTCGGCGCGGCGTTGAAGTCGGTGCGCTGGACGGCCGGAGATCTGGAAAGCCGGGGTGAAGCTACGATATCGGCAAAAGGCCTTGAAGGCGGAGGGTTGTACACTCTGACCCCGGCCCTGCGTACCGGAGCGCCTCTTTTTGTGGATCTGGTGCCTGATCTGGATGCCGAGGCCCTAAAGGCCCGCTTTTCGTCAAAGAAATCTAAGACCACACTGTCGCAATGGCTGAAAAAGTCGCTCGGTCTGCCACCCCAGAAGGTCGCGCTGTTTCACGAAATGGCTAAGGCCAGCGCCTTTTCGTACGCGCAATGGGGCGAAGCCCTGAAACGCCTGCCGATCCACCACGCGGGCTTGCGTCCGATGGATGAAGCTATTTCAACGGCCGGTGGTGTCAGGCAATCCGCATTGGATGACGGGCTGATGCTGACCGCGATGCCGGGTGTGTTCTGCGCTGGAGAGATGTTGGATTGGGAAGCCCCAACCGGGGGCTATCTGCTGACAGCCTGCATGGCGACGGGGAAATGGGCCGGGCGGTCTGCGGCTGAGTGGGTGAACCGTTCAGCGTGACCGTGCCAGCATCGCCAAACGGATCATGGCCCGTTCAACCAGCGCCATCGCGGGGGCGGTCTGACCCGCTGACCGCAGCGACAGGTCGGTATCGGTAAGGACGGTCAGGGCGGTTTGCAGTTTTTGCGCACCCCATCCCTGCGCTTGCCGCAAGATCCGGTCGCGGCGTTTGCCATACACCGGTGGCCGCAGCTTGCCGATGCCCTGCGCCGCTCCGCCCGGGTCGGACGCGCAGGCGTACAAAGTCCGGAAATGTCGGGTCGCACCGATGCAGAGAGTGACCGCATTAGTGCCCTGCGATTGCAGGCGCCGGATCAGTGGGCCGATCTCGCCCGCGCGGCCCTCGGCCACCACATTCAGGACATCGTCCAGTGCCGCCTCGGTCGAACGGGGCGCGCAGGCCTCGATGTCCTCAATGGTCAGCTCCGAGCTGTCACCGCGTTTATAGAGAGAGAGTTTTTCAATCGTCTGCGCAAAATCTCCGGGGCTGATCCCGGAGGCCAGCTCGGTGATTGCCGACATCGAATCGCGGGGAATGTTCTGCACCCCGGCCTCGGTCAGAATCCGCTCGACCTCACCACGTGAGGGCGGATCGTCGTAAATGCCGACCGCATAGGCCGCCGGGTGCGCCTCGAACGCCTTGCGAATTTTCGAACTGGCTTTCAGCTGCGCGGCGGTGACGATGATCTGGGCATCGCCCGGAGCCCAATCCTCGAACGCGGCAAGAATCGCGGGGGCGGCTACGTCGGTGGTGTCTTCGACAAAAACAGCGCGCGGGCCGGGAAAGAACCCCACCGCCTTGACCGCATCCAGCAACAGCGCCGGGTCACCGCGCAGATCCGAGCCCGGCATCCGGGTCAAGCGCATTTCTTCTTCGGCATTGGGGCCAAGCAGCGCGGCCAGAACCTGCTGCCGTTTCAGCGCCACGCGCATCGCATCCGCGCCATAGATCAGCAGCCCGGCCTTGTCGGCGTCTGGCCGGGCGAAATACCCTTCAGCCTCGCGCGGGCTGAGCTTCATGTACCAAGACCCGGCGCGGCGTAGAGCTCGGCTATGATCTGGTCGGACAGAATCACCATCAGCCGTTCTCGGGCGTCGCGTTCATCCGCCAAGGTGGAGACGGTCGATCCGGCCGCTGAATAGCCGACGAAATTGTTGACCGTGCCGGACGCAATGACCTGACCGGTCGCATTCGATCTGAGCGCGTAATTTGCACTGCCTTCGATGGTATAGCGATTGGTTTCGTTCGTTGTGGTGATCGCCGCAGCGCGGAACGCAGTTGATACGTTCACATCCAGATTATATTCGCTGCCCGAAGTTGCGCTGCGTCCCAGCCGCTGTTCCAGATTCTGCACCAGCATATAGCTGTCGACCGACTTGGGGGCCGACACGGCGACCTGACCATTCAGGGCCGCGCCCGAACCGCCGGGCGCGTAAACCGGTTCAAAGCCGCAGGCCGCTAGGGCAAACGGCATCAACAACAGGGTTCTGCGATTAAACAACGACATTCACGATCCTGCCCGGGACAACAATCACCTTCTTCGGCGCATTACCATCCAGCGCCTTTTGAACAGCTTCGGTGCTGAGCGCGATTTTTTCAACCTCGTCCTTGGCCAAATCCTTGGCCACGCTGATTTCCGCGCGACGCTTGCCGTTGATCTGGATCGGCAGGGTGACGGTGTCGTCGACCAGCATCGCCTCATCCGCAACGGGCCACGGCGCGGTGGCCACCAGTCCTTCACCGCCCAGCAGCTGCCACAGTTCCTCGGACAGGTGCGGTGTCATCGGCGACATCAACTGCGCAAGCGTCTTGGCGGCTTCGCGTTTCGCAGCGGTGCCCGCCTTGGATTTCGCCAACGTGTTGGTGAAGGCATAGAGCTTGGCAATCGAGGCGTTGAAGCCAAACGACTCGACACCGCCCGACACGTCATGGATCGCCTTGTGCATTTCACGCAGCAGAGCCGTATCCTCGGCATTGGTCGGTTCATCGGACGCGGCGATCTCCGACGCGATACGATGCACACGGCTGAGGTGCTTGAACGCGGCCTCGGCCCCGGATGCGGTCCACTCCACGTCACGCTCGGGCGGCGAATCGGACAGCACGAACCAGCGTGCGGTGTCGGCGCCAAAGGCCGAGATGATGCTGACCGGGTCGACCACGTTCTTCTTGGATTTCGACATCTTGGCCGAGGGGATGATCTCGACCTCGGTGCCGTCGGCCAGTTTGCCGTCGGTCACATCCTCCGGCAGGTGATAGACCGGGCGGCCGTTTTCGTCGCGCGTCTGGTAAATCTCATGGGTTACCATGCCTTGGGTGAACAGCGCATCGAACGGCTCGATGGCTTTTTTCGGCAGGTGGCCGGTGATCTGCATCGCCCGCGCAAAGAAGCGGGAATAGAGCAGGTGCAGAATCGCGTGCTCAATCCCGCCAATATACTGGTCCACATTCATCCAGTATTCGGCCTCGGCCAGATCGGTCGGTGTTTCGGCGCGCGGCGCGGTGAAACGGGCGAAATACCAGGACGAATCGACAAACGTGTCCATCGTGTCGGTTTCGCGCTTGGCCGGGGCGCCGCAGTTCGGGCAGGTACAGTCGCGCCAGGTCGGGTGACGGTCCAGCGGGTTGCCCGGTTTGTCAAAGGTGACATCATCGGGCAGGCGTACCGGCAGGTTCTCTTTCTTCTCGGGCACCACGCCGCAGCTATCGCAGTGGACAACGGGAATCGGGCAACCCCAATAGCGCTGGCGGGAAAGGCCCCAGTCACGCAGACGGTATTTGGTGACACCTTCGCCCCAACCGGCCTTTTCGGCATAATCCACGGTGGCGTTGATGGCCTCGTCGCCTGTCGCCTCGGTCAGGCCCGCGAAGTGATTCACCCAGCGGACTTTTTCGGTTTTCGGCGGAACGAACGCGATCTTGTCGACCGGCGTGTCATCGTCCAGCGCAAAGAAGGTGTCGACTACAGGCAACCCGTATTTGCGGCAGAAATCCAGGTCGCGCTGGTCATGTGCCGGGCAGGCAAAGATCGCGCCGGTGCCGTAATCCATCAGGATGAAGTTCGCGATCCAGACCGGCAGCTCCCAGCTCGGGTCCAGCGGGTGTTTGACCTTGATACCAGTGTCATAGCCCAGCTTCTCGGCGGTTTCGATCGCCTCTTCGGTGGTGCCGCCCTTGCGGCATTCGGCAACAAACGCAGCAACCTCGGGGTTTTCGGCCTCAAGCTGCTTGGCAATCGGGTGGTCTGGCGAGATGCCAACGAAGGACGCTCCCAACAGCGTGTCGGGGCGAGTCGTATAGACGGTGATCGGTTCTCCGCCGTCGGTGCGTTCAAAACCGAATTGCAGGCCGCGCGACTTGCCGATCCAGTTTTCCTGCATCAGGCGCACCTTGGCGGGCCAGTTTTCCAGCGTGTCCAGCGCCTCGAGCAGTTCTTCGGAATAGTCCGAGATCTTGAAGAACCATTGTGTCAGCTCGCGGCGTTCCACCAGCGCGCCCGAGCGCCAGCCGCGGCCGTTTTCCACCTGTTCGTTTGCCAGAACTGTCATGTCGACCGGGTCCCAGTTCACTACGGCGTTCTTGCGGTAAACCAGCCCGGCCTCGAGCATATCCAGAAACAGCGCCTGCTGCTGGCCGTAATATTCCGGGTCACAGGTGGCGAATTCACGCGACCAGTCGATCGACAGGCCCAGCGGCTTCATCTGCCCGCGCATGTCGGCGATGTTGCCATAGGTCCAGTCCTTAGGGTGACCGCCAATGGCCATCGCGGCGTTTTCCGCAGGCATCCCGAAGGCATCCCAGCCCATCGGATGCAGCACGTTGTGGCCGGTCGCCAGCTTGTGCCGCGCGATCACGTCGCCCATCGTATAGTTGCGCACATGCCCCATATGGATTCGACCCGAGGGGTAGGGGAACATCTCAAGCACGTAATACTTGGGCTTGTCCGCCGTGCGGTCGGCAGTGAAGATTCCGGCCTTGTCCCAGGCCTCTTGCCATTTTGCTTCGATTTCGTTGGCCGAGTAGCGAGACATCGTGCGGTCCTTCGTAAATGAAAACGCCGGGTGTGAACCCGGCGTGGTAATATTGTGATTTTCTGCGGGTGGCTAGAGCTTGTTGTCCGCAATGCGCAACTGACGCGCGCGGGACAGGATGGCATCTTCGATCGCACGCGCCGTGGCCGCGCTAACCGGAGCGCCGCCACTGGTCTGCAGCGACACCGACAAAGAGCGCGCCGCCAGCGCCGGGTCACTGATATGTACGGTCGCGCGATACTGACGTCCGCCACCCGGAGGTGTGCCGTAACCCGTTACGATCACGCCGGTAAACGGGTCGACCTCCTGCACCGGCAGGAAATCCAGCACATCAAGCGAAGCAGCCCACAAGTAACGGTTCACATTCGTAACCTGCTCAGAGTTCCGGCCGTCGAACAAATCCCAAATGGTCGAACGATCCGGATCGTTGAGCTCTTGTTCATCGGAATTGCCGCCAGTTGCGACAACGTTCGGATTAGGCGTCGCCCCCCGATTCTCTCCGCATGCCGACACGGCGGCAGTCACTATGATCAAACCGAAAATCGTCTGCAGGCGCATTGTCGACTGGTCCTGTTCACTTGGGTCTACGTTGTCAGATGTTACTCCTAGACAAGGACCCGTTCAGCAACAACCCTATTATTGTCGCATAAGCGTGGGTTTAGGTGCGGCCGGGCCTCGAAAACGGACTGTGGCATCCTTGCACCAATTTTTTGCCAATGCAGACCATTCATTTATGCCGAGCTTGCGCCTCAGGGGCAAAAAGAGCGAAACGGTTCCCGTGCTGAGACATGTGCTGAGGCATATGTCGAGTAGATAAACTTTTTGAAACCGAGGGAAACAAGATGAAAAAAGTTCTCTTCGCATCGACCGCTCTGATCGCAACCGCCGGTATGGCCGCGGCTGAGTCCGGTGTTAACTTCAGCGGTTACGGCCGTTTTGGTTTGGGCTACAAAGAAGATCGTAGCTTCTCGACCTCCGCTGTTATCCGCTCCGTGACAACCGGTGGCGCTCTCACCACCACAACCCTGACCGCATCGGTCGAAGGTGACGACACCATTCTGGTTTCGCGCTTCCGTCTGAACATCGACGGTTTCACCGAAACCGATGGTGGCGTTCGCTTTGAAGGCCGTGTTCGTCTGCAAGCCGACGAAAACGCCGCAACTGGTGAAGCAAACGAAGCTGGCCTGAACGGCGCACGTTTCTCGGTCATCTACGGTGGTCTGCGTGTTGACGCCGGCAACGTAGCAGGTTCGTTCGACAACCTGGCAAACTACTACGGCAACGAAGTTGGTCTGGAACTGTTCGCAGGTCAGTACTCGGGCGTTAACTACGACTTCCTGGCGTATGACTCGACCGGTTCGGGTTCGAACGCTGTGTTCTTCCAGTACGCAGTTGGCGACTTCGCCTTTGGCGCGTCGTATGACCAAGCCGCTTCTGTGACCACCACAATCGGCACTGCCGCAGCTGGCCCGATCCTGACCGCGACCTCTGCTGACGCAGACCGTTGGGACGTGAGCGCGACCTATACCTTCAACAACATCACCGCAGCTCTGGCCTACGGTCAGACCGATGTTGACGGCGGTAGCAACCCGAGCCTGACCGTTCTGACCCTGGGCGGCGAATGGGGTGACTTCGGCGGTACTCTGTTTGTTGCAGACGACGCCACCGAGGTTGACGCAACTGACGGCACCGCATGGGGTCTGTCGGCTTCCTACAATGTAGGCGCCGCAACCACCCTGCTGTTCGCCTACGGTGACGGTAACGCAGACGCCGACACTCAGCAGATCGCTATCGGCGCCATCTACGACCTGGGCGGCGGTGCATCGCTGCGCGGTGGTATCGGCCGCAACGACTCCGACGCGGGCGACGACACCATCCAGGCTGACTTCGGTGCGCAGTTCAACTTCTAAGTTGATCTGAAACCGCAAGGTTTTAGGGCAGGTCTTCGGACCTGCCCTTTTCTTTTGCGCCGACTTGGTGTTTTTCTGCGCTCAAAGCAGATTGAGGAACACCATGTCGCTGCAAGATATCACTGCCCGTATCGCCAAAGCCGAAACCGCCGCCGGGCGGGCCGCAGGGTCCGTCAAATTGATCGCGGTCTCCAAAGTGCAGCCGGATGAGCGTGTGCAGGCTGTTCTGGATCAGGGGCATCGGTGTTTCGGTGAAAACCGGGTGCAAGAGGCCGCCGGCAAATGGCCGGGATTTACTGCGCAATACCCGGATGTCGATCTGCACCTGATCGGCCCGCTGCAAACCAACAAGGCCCGGCAGGCGATGGAGTTGTTCAGCACCATCCATTCCGTCGACCGGCCCAAGCTGGCCAAGACGCTGGCCCGACTGGCGCAAGAGGTCGGCTCCTGCCCGAACCTGTTCATTCAGGTCAACACCGGGGAAGAGGAGCAAAAGGCCGGTATCCTGCCTGCCGATGCCGACGCCTTTGTTAAAGAGTGCCGGGAACTAGACCTGCCGGTTCAGGGGTTGATGTGCATCCCGCCGATTGATGAAGAACCCGCGCTGCATTTTGCCCTGTTGGCCAAGATCGCGAGTCGCAACGGTCTTCAGGGCCTTTCAATGGGCATGAGCGGTGATTTCGAAAAAGCTATCGCGCTTGGGGCAACCCATGTCCGCGTCGGCTCCGCCATTTTCGGCGAGCGGGTCAAACCTCGGGAATAATCAGCCGCGCACCCAGAGACACCTTGCCCGCAATCCAGTGCAGGTGGTCGCGGCGAAACGCAACGCAGCCCTCGGTCGGATAGCCGGGGCGCCGCCACTGGTGAATGAAGATCGCCGATCCGTGACCGGGCACGGCATTGGGCCAGTTCCAGTCAGTGATCAGCACCAGATCATACAAGGGATCGGCGCGGCGCAGCTTTTCATGGCTGAAGTCATAAGGCGCAGTGACAAGGTGGTTATAGCCATCGTCTTGCACGTCATCTGACCACAGATCGCGTGGACCGATCGGAATCGCCCAATCTGCCGGTTTCGCAATCCGGTCCGGCCGATAAAACATGCCGACGATATGATGCACGCCGGTGGGTGTGGCGCCGTCGCCTTCGCGCTTGGTATTGCTCAGCCCGCCTTTGCCGATGGAGCAGGGAAAGACCCGACCGGCAAACCGAACGCCACGCGGGGTCAGCACCAGATCAGAAGGTGTCACAGCAGGTGCCCCGACTTGGCCGCCTTGGTCGCCAGATATCCGCGGTTATGGTCCGTTTCGCCGACTTTCAGCGGAACACGCTCGGTCACGGCGATGCCGGTATTCTCCATCATCGCGATTTTTGCGGGGTTATTGGTCAGCAGCCGAACCGAGCTGAATCCCAGCGATTTCAGAATGTCCGAGCCCAGCCGGAAGTCCCGTTCATCATCTTCGAACCCCAGCCGGTGATTGGCTTCGACTGTGTCGAATCCCTGGTCCTGCAGGAAATAGGCGCGCATCTTGTTGGCCAGACCGATCCCGCGCCCCTCTTGGTTGAGGTACAGCAGAACCCCGGCCCCTTCCGAGCCCATCTGCGCCAGCGCCCCCCGCAACTGAGGGCCGCAATCGCATTTCAGGCTGCCCATTAGGTCGCCGGTGAAACAGGCCGAATGCAGTCGCGCCAGAACCGGCTTATCGCGATCCGGGCGGCCAATTTCGACGGCGTAATGCTCTTCACCGCCATCTTCGGGGCGGAAGACGTGCAGCCGTCCGGCTTCGGACACTTCCATCGGTAAGCGGGCGGCAACCACCTCGTGCAGTTCGCTGCGATCCGCCAGATGCGGCGCGGCGCGGGTGTGGTCGATGCAGGTCAGACCATGCGCCGCCGCAAAGCTGTGCCCATCCTCGATGGGCAGAACAACCGCTGCAGGCAGCAGGCGTGAGGATTTAGTCAGGGCAATCGCGATACGGTGCAGATTGGCGTGACCCTGACGCTCGGTCATCAGGGGGCCTTTCATCGGCGCGTTCAGATCATCCGAGGGATCGGCCACGGCCTGAACCCAGGCGATATCCACGTCCGCGGGAATGATCACCCGCGCCAGATCGCCATCATAGGCCCGCGCCTTCAGCGTCTCGGCCCGGCGCACGGTGACGGCGACCACAGGCTCGCCCCCGAGGCCGCGCAGATCCGCAAGCCGCTGGGCGCTCAGTGTTTCGGTGGCAACGGCCAGCACGCTGAATCCGCTGTCATCGGTCAGGGCAACCGGGACCCCCATACGCAGATCCGCGCGGGCCCGTGCCAGCAATTCTGAAATATCCGGGACAAGACTCATCTGCGTTACCCTGTAACCATCCGGCCTTCCTGTAGCCTGATAAGACGGAAATGTGAAACATTTCCTCTGCGTCAGACACGAGGGCGTGAAACCGTTGCAGCAAACCTTGTTGATTGCATCTTCCGCGCGCAAGTGGTGGAAAAGGCTTAGGAGGACCGGACATGGCTCAGCTCAAGAAAATCCTGCTGGTGGATGACGACGAAGACCTGCGCGAGGCGCTCAGCGAGCAACTTGTGATGACCGAAGATTTCGATGTCTTCGAGGCCCATGACGGGGCATCCGCGATGGAGCGCGCGCGCGAGGCGATTTACGATCTGGTCATTCTGGACGTTGGCCTGCCGGATACCGACGGGCGAGAGCTGTGCCGCCTGATGCGAAAGCAGGGCGTCAAAAGCCCGATTCTGATGCTGACCGGCCATGACAGCGACGCGGATACCATTCTGGGTCTGGATGCAGGCGCCAATGACTATGTCTCGAAGCCGTTCAAATTCCCGGTCCTGCTGGCCCGCATCCGCGCCCAGCTGAGACAGCATGAACAGTCCGAGGACGCGGTGTTCGTTCTGGGGCCCTACACCTTCAAGCCTGCGATGAAGATGCTGATCACCGAAGATGATCGCAAAATCCGGCTGACCGAGAAAGAAACCAATATTCTCAAGTTCCTGTACCGCTCGACCGATGGCGTGGTCGCCCGCGACGTGCTGCTGCACGAGGTCTGGGGCTATAACGCCGGAGTAACCACCCACACGCTGGAAACGCACATCTATCGCCTGCGTCAGAAGATCGAACCCGATCCGTCCAATGCACGCCTTTTGGTCACAGAATCGGGTGGATATCGATTGGTCTCTTAACTCGTTGTGGATTGACGTGGATCAAAGTGATACTCTGGATGTGTAATTAGAGTTCTCCCAACCCGTGCATGTCCGGGTTATGACATGTACCTCCCTGTTGGACTGCCGGGCCTTTGGCCCGGCTTTTTTTGTTGGGGGGTTGCTCAGGTGCACGCTACGCTGATCGTATTTCACATCAGGAGCGACACAAATTTTTCAACGGAAGCTTCAAGAAGGCAAATGGCCAAAAGGAAAAAACACAAAGCAATTGGGCTCGCCGATTTAAAGATTTGAAACAAAGATTTTAGGGAGCTGTTCCCGCTCGAACCCTGAAAGTTGGGCTCATTACTATCTAATGGTGGGAACAGCTCCCGTTTAATTTGCTTACCCATATTCAACTCGTTAAGAACTACATGATTTTTTTATAAATCCTCAGATTAACCAGATGTTAACGAGGGGAAATCCGCAGTAATTATTGATCTTTTGTGGAGCGCGAGGGGACAGTGATCCTGGATCCGCTGGAATTGTTGGTGTTTTTTAGATGGTGCGAGTGGCTTGCTGATTGCGATTGGCGCTCGCAATCTGCGTATTGCTGCCGATTGAAGAATTTGGTGCTGTGACAGCACTCAGCAGCTGTTCTTGTGTCGGAGGTGGTTGATTTTCAAGGACAGGCACAATGCAACTTTGGAGCTGAAATTTTTTAGTTCCTTATCAGGCAAAGTTCGTTTGCTCGCATTGCTACCATTTTTTTGGATGTTTGTGTGCCCTTTTCCCATGGTTCACAAATGTGCATCACGCTAACCTCCGTCCAACCCGCGACAGAGGAATCCCTTATGCCCTTTACCCTTGCCACCTGGAACATCAACTCGGTCCGCCTGCGCGAGCCCATCGTGCTGAAACTGCTGCAGGAAGAGGCTCCGGATGTTCTGTGTCTGCAGGAGTGTAAGTCTCCGGTCGAAAAGATTCCGACCGAGGGGTTTGCCGAGCTGGGATATACTCACATGGTTGCGCGCGGGCAAAAGGGCTACAACGGCGTCGCCATCCTGTCGCGCCTGCCGATGGAGGAAGTGGGCGACAAGGATTTCGCTGGTCTCGGCCATGCCCGCCACATCGCCGGACGGCTGGAGAATGGCGTCACCATTCACAATTTCTATGTCCCTGCGGGTGGTGATATCCCGGATCGGGAAAAGAACGAGAAGTTCGGCCAAAAGCTCGACTACCTCACCGACATGCGCGACTGGTTTCACGCGGAAAAGCCCGAGAAATCCATTCTGGTAGGCGACCTGAATATTGCCCCGCGTGAGGATGACGTGTGGTCGCATAAACAACTGCTCAAGGTCGTCTCACACACGCCGATCGAGGTTGAACAGCTGGCCGAGACGCAGGATGCAGGCGGCTGGGTCGACATCACCCGGCAGGATATCCCTGAAGGGCAGCTCTTTAGCTGGTGGTCCTACCGGGCGCGCGATTGGGATGCGGCCGACAAGGGGCGGCGGCTGGATCACGTCTGGGCTACGCCCGATATCTCGAACGCGGGTCATTCCAGTCGCATTCTGCGGGACGCACGTGGGTGGGAGAAGCCCAGCGACCACGCGCCCGTTTTTGCCAGTTTCGACCTGTAACCCTGCAACTCTGCCCTTGGTTTCTGCAACAAGTGGTTGCATATAGGGCGCAAGTTCGAACCGGAGAGTGAATACCATGGACCTTCTGAACGCCGCAGGTGCCCCCGAGACCACCGATCTGATCAAGGATGGAACCGAGGCCACGTTCATGGCCGATGTGGTCGAAACCTCACAGGAGATCCCGGTCATCGTGGATTTCTGGGCACCCTGGTGTGGCCCGTGCAAGACGCTGGGCCCGATGCTGGAAGAGGCCGTGACCGCCGCCAAAGGCGCGGTGAAGATGGTCAAGATTAACGTGGACGAGGCGCAGATGATCGCCGGTCAACTGCGCATCCAGTCGATTCCGACCGTCTACGCGTTCTTCAAGGGCCAGCCTGTGGACGGGTTTCAGGGCGCGCTGCCGGGCTCCGAGATCAAGGCATTTGTCGACCGCGTGATCGAGGCCGCAGGCGGCGAAAGCCCCGGTGGGCAACTGGACGACGCCGTTGCCGCTGCCGAAGAGATGCTGTCTGAGGGCGCCGCCAGTGACGCGGTCCAAACCTTTGCCGCAATTCTGGGCGAAGATCCCAACCATGCCGGTGCTTATGGCGGTTTGGTCCGCGCCCATATCGCTGCCGGGGATCTGGAGCAGGCCGAGGCGATTCTGAACGGCGCACCGGCCGAGATTTCCTCTTCGCCCGAGTTGGAAGCCGCCCATGCGCAGCTCGAATTGGCCAAACAGGCCGCTGATGCTGGCCCCGTGGCCGAGTTGACCGCAGCGGTCGAGGCCGAGCCCGACAACCATCAGGCGCGTTTCGATCTGGCGCAGGCGCTGCACGCCAATGGCGATGTGGAAGAGGCCGTCGCACACCTGCTGGACCTGTTCCGTCGTGACCGCGAATGGAACGACGGCGCTGCCAAGGCCCAGCTGTTCACCATCTTCGATGCGCTCAAGCCCAACGATCCGATTGTTCTGAACGGGCGCCGCAAACTCAGCTCGATGATATTTGCCTAATTCCGGATCAGAGCTACACTCGGGTACATGATGCATCCCGCTGATCTGCCGGAAACGGTATCCGTTTTTCCATTGCCCGGGGCGCTGCTGCTGCCCCGTTCCCGCCTGCCGCTGCATATTTTCGAGCCGCGTTACCTGCAGATGCTGGACGATGCGCTGAAAACGCAGGAGCGCCTGATCGGCATGGTGCAGCCGAACCCTTGTCAGAGCAATGAGGACAAACTGCACCAGATCGGTTGCGCCGGGCGGGTGACGCAGTTTTCGGAAACCGAAGATGGTCGGTATCTGATCACGCTGACTGGCATTTCGCGGTTCCGCATCACGTCCGAGTTGGACGCCTTTACACCCTACCGGCGCTGTGCCGTGTCCTGGGACGGGTTTGACCGCGATCTGGGGAGGGCCGAACTGGACGACGGGTTCGACCGCTCGAAGTTTTTGTACCTGCTGGAGCGCTTTTTCGCCTCGCGTCAGTTGTCGACGGATTGGGACACGTTGAAAGATGCTGATGATGAACTGCTGGTCAACTCATTGTCGATGCTGCTGGATTTCGACCCTGAAGAGAAGCAGGCATTGCTGGAGGCGCCTTGCCTGCGTACCCGGCGCGAGACTTTGGTGACACTGATAGAATTCGCCATGCGCGGCGGAACGAACGAGGAAAAACTGCAATGACCGACCCTGAACATCCCTTTGACCGGCACATGCTTGAGGCGCTGATCTGCCCGCAAACCCACACCACGCTGCACTATGACGCCGAAAAGCAGGAATTGGTGTCCAAGGCGGCCAATCTGGCCTTTCCGATCCGCAACGGTATCCCGGTGATGCTGGTCGATGAGGCACGCCAGCTGGATTAAATCGGGTGGCCCTGTAGCAGTTTCGGCAGGTCTCCGGTCAGCCCGGCGGCCTCGCGCACAAAGCCGCGGCGCAGACCGGGCATGGAGCCCACGATCCCCATCCCGATATCACGCCCCATGCGCAGCAGCGGATTGTCGTTGGAAAACAGCTTGTTGAACACATCCGTCGCCATCGCCAACGCGGCGGTGTCGAAGCGGCGCCATTCCTGATAGCGTTCCAGCACCAATACCGAGCCGATATCCTCGCCCCGTCGACCGGCCAGCGTCAGCACTTCGGCCAATGCGCCAACATCGCGTAGACCCGCGTTCAGGCCTTGCCCGGCGATGGGGTGCATTCCGTGGGCGGCGTCTCCGACCAGGGCCATGCGGTCGCCGATAAAGGAGTTGGCGATGGTAAGGTTCAGCGGATAGGTGAACCGGTCGCCCTGCAGACGGATGTCGCCCAGAAAATCCCCGAACCGGGGGCGCAGAACCTGCAAATACTCGTCTTCGGGTAGGGCATTGATGCGTTGTGCGGCCTCGGTTCGCTCGCTCCAGACGATTGAGCTGCGGTTGCCGGTCAGCGGTAGGATCGCCAGCGGGCCGGGCGGCATGAAGAACTGATGCGCGACGCCGTGATGGGGCAGGTCGTGTTCGATGGCGCAGACTAGTGCGGTCTGGCCGTAGTCCCAGCCGGTGCGCTTGATACCAGCGCGCAGGGCGGTGCCGCTGCGGCGGCCATCGCATCCCACCAACAGGCCACCGGTGACGGTGTTATTATCGTCCAGCGTCAGGGTCACACCGGTTGCGTCAGCCTCTTGCGCAATGACCGTCCGGCCGCTGATCAGGGTGACACGTTTTTCCTCGGCCATCGCATCCAGAAAGGCTCGGCGCAGGTGGCGGTCCTCGACCATATAGCCCATCGGACCTTCTTCGATCTCGGCGTGGTCGAAATGCATGAAGAAGGGAGAGGGTCCTGCGCCTGCATGCCCGTCGGTGACTTTGATCTCCAACATCGGCTGGGCGTGTTCGGCGACCCGCTCCCATACCCCGATTGCGTCCAGCAGGCGTTGCGATGCCAGCGCCAGCGCATAGGCGCGCCCGTCAAAGGCTGCGTTCTTGCGTACTGTCTCGGCCAACGCGTCGATCACGGTGACGGAATGCCCCGTCTGCGCCAAAGCCAGGGCCAGGGCCGGGCCATTCAGCCCGCCGCCAACGATCAGGATATCGGTCTTCTGTTCCATGCCCCGCAATATGCGCGGCCTTTCGGGATTGTCCATGTGCGGTCCTGTCGCTACCGTCCGATGCAGCAGAATTTTTTGGGGGGGCAGGGATGCAGGATTGGCTGACCATGACGGCGTGTGATCTGGGTCGAGGTATCGGCATGGGCCGGATTGATCCGGTGGAACTGACCGAGACCTACCTCTCGGCCATCGACGCCCACCCTCATAGCGATCGGATCTATGCCCGCGTAACCCACGACCGTGCCCGCGCCGAGGCAAGGGCGGCACAAGAACGCGCGAAACTGGGCCTGCGCCTGTCGCTGCTGGATGGCGTGCCGATCAGCTGGAAAGACCTGTTCGACACCGCCGGAACCGCGACCGAGGCCGGATCGGCGTTGTTGAAAGGCCGCGTGCCCGAGGTGGACGCGGTTGTTCTGCGCAACGCCACTGCATTGGGAGCCGTCTGTCTGGGTAAAACTAACATGAGCGAGCTGGCCTTTTCCGGGCTTGGCCTGAACCCCATCAACGGAACGCCGCCCTGTATCAACGATGAAGAGGCGGTGCCGGGCGGGTCTTCCTCTGGGGCCGGCGCATCGGTGGCCTGGGGCTTGGCGGCAGGTGGGATCGGCTCGGACACAGGTGGGTCGGTGCGCATCCCGGCGGCTTGGAACAATTTGGTCGGGCTGAAAACCACCGCCGGGCGCGTCAGTCTGGAAGGGGTGGTGCCCTTGTGTTTGCGCTTCGATACCGCCGGTCCTCTGGCCCGGTCGGTTGAGGATGCGGCCCATCTGCTGGCGATGATGGAAGGGAACTCACCGGCCGATCTGCGCGGGGCCAGTCTGAAAGGTCGCCGCTTTGCCGATCTTCAGAACGTCGCCAGAGATGATCTACGGGACGCCCCGGGCAAGGCTTTCGACGACGCGCTGGAACGCCTGCGGGATGCCGGGGCCGAGATCGTGCCCCTTGAGGTGCCAGAACTGAACGAGGCGATGGGCCTGTCCGGTATCCTCTACACAACCGAAGCCTACGGGTTGTGGCGCGACGTGATCGAGGCCAACCCGGACGCGATGTATCCGGAAATTCTGGAGCGGTTCCGCGGGGGCAAGAACGTCTCGGGCCCCGACTACATCGCCGCTTGGTCCAAGCTGAAGGCCATCCGTGCCGCGTGGGACGCAGCCACCGCCGGGTTTGACGCGGTTCTGGCCCCCACTTCCCCCATCTTGCCGCCGAATCTGGACCGGCTGATGGCTGACCATGATTACTACGTTACTGAAAACCTGCTGGCCCTGCGTAACACGCGGATTGGCAACCTGATGGGGTTGGCAGCGCTGACATTGCCCACCGGAACACCCGGCTGCGGGCTGATGATGATGGGTTATCCGGGGTCGGAAGAGGCTCTGTTAAGGCTGGGATCAGCGGCCGAAGCTGCTTTGGCCTGAATGTCACAATCCCCTGATTCGGCACCTCTTTGTCTGGACGAAACGGGGTGTGATCTGTAACCTGCCAAAAAAACGGGGCGAAAATGATCCCGATATTGAGGCAGCAGTTATGAACTTCCCCGAGCGGTTTTCGAACCTACCGGAATACGCATTCCCGCGTCTGCGCACCCTGTTGGACCACCACCAGCCGGGCGGCGACGTGATTCACATGACCATTGGCGCGCCGATGCACGATTTTCCGGCGTGGGTGACAGATGTGATCACCGAAAACGCCGCCGGGTTTCAGGGATATCCGCCGAATGAAGGCTCGCCCGAGTTGCGTGGGGCGATCACCGATTGGATCAGCCGCCGCTATGGCGTGCAGATGGACCCCGACACCAACGTGATGGCCCTGAACGGCACGCGTGAGGGGCTGTATAACGCCGCGATGGCGCTGTGCCCCGAGGAAAAGAATGGGCAGAAACCGGTCATCCTGTGCCCGAACCCGTTCTATCAAGTCTATATGGTCGCCTCGATCTCGGTCCGGGCCGAGCCGGTTTTCGTGCCCGCCACGGCCGCCACCGGCCATCTGCCGGACTATGCAAGCCTGCCCGAGGATGTCCTGAACCGCACCGTCGCGGCCTATATCTGTTCGCCTGCCAACCCGCAGGGGGCGGTGGCCTCGCACGACTATTGGGTCGAACTGATCCAATTGGCCGAGAAATACGATTTCCGTATCTTCGCAGATGAGTGCTATTCCGAGATCTACCGCGATGAGGCCCCCACGGGGGCGCTGACCGTGGCGCAAGAACTGGGCGCCGACCCCGAGCGGGTCACTCTGTTCAACTCGCTGTCGAAACGGTCCAATCTGGCTGGCCTGCGGTCGGGCCTGATTGCCGGTGGCCCCGAGACGATAAGACGGGTTAAACAGTTGCGCAGCTATGCAGGCGCGCCGCTGCCGCTGCCGTTGCAGGCCGCTGCTGCCCGGGTTTGGGCGGATGAAGTACACGTTGCCGAAAACCGCGCGCTCTATCAGGAAAAATACGCGATTGCCGATGAAGTCTTCGCGGGCATTCAGGGCTATATGCCGCCCGAGGCCGGGTTTTTCCTGTGGCTGCCGGTCGAGAACGGTGAAGAAACTGCATTGAAGGTCTGGAAGCAAACCGGTGTTCGGGTGCTGCCGGGCGCATATCTTTCTCAAGGTGATCCGGGGCAAAACCCGGGCGAGCAATTTATCCGGGTCGCTTTGGTGGCCCCAAAAACAGAGTTGCAGCAAGGGCTGATCAAGCTCCGCGACTGCATCTATTCGTGAGGTACGAGGGCAAAATGGCATCATTGAACGCGCGCAACCGCGATCCATTGTTGGACAGCACGACTCAGGCCGCGATTGAGCGGCGCAGCAAGGAGCTGATCGGGATCGCCCTGATCCTGCTGGGGCTGGCCGCTGCCGCAATGATTTGGTCCTATACGCCGGATGATCCGAACTGGATGGTCTCGACGGACGCGCCGGTGCAGAACTGGATGGGACGGATTGGTGCATCGATTGCGGCACCCTTGTTCATGATCGTGGGCTGGGGCAGCTGGAGTATTGCGCTGGTGCTGATCGGCTGGGGTGTGCGTTTTGCCGGGCATTTCGGCGCAGAACGCGCAGTCGCCCGCCTGATCTTTGCCCCAATCTGGATTGCCGTTGTCTCGGTCTATGCCGCAACGCTGGTGCCGGGTGAGGCATGGCGCGCGACCCACAGCTTTGGTCTGGGTGGTCTGTTCGGTGACACCGTCATGGGCGCGCTTCTGACATTGCTGCCGATCTCCTCGCATTTCATGGTCAAGCTGATGTCGCTGGCGATGGCCGCCGGAATGCTGGTGCTGGGAGTTTTTGTTCTGGGCTTTACCAAGGCCGATGTACGCAAAGGATTCCGCGCCTTCCTGCTGGGTCTGGTGATGTCCTACGACATGCTGATGAACCTGCTGGGCCGTGGTGCTGCCGTCACCGCGCAGGCTGCGCGCGATCGTCGCGCGCAGTGGGAGGAACGCAAGATCGCCCGCGCCGATGCCGTTTTCGACGATGAAATCGCCTTTGAAGACCCGATCTTTGAAGAGCCGGAATTCGACGAACCTGAGCCTGCAAAAACCGGTTTGCTGGCACGGATGCCCAGCCTGATCCGCCGCCCCGAGCCGATGCCCGAGCCCGAACTGGTCGATCCAGAACCCGTTGCGGGATTTGACGAGATGCCGGGCGAGGACCGCATCCGGTCCAAGATTTCCGCCGCCGTGCGCAACCGCAAGGTCGCCGCGGGCGAGATGGCGCCCGAGCATGACCCGAACTTGCCGCTGACCAAGGGGCGGGGCCGTGGGCCGGACCCGCTGATCCTGAACCCCAGAGGTGGGGAAGAATTGCCGCCCGAACCGCCGATGACTTCGACCGGTCTGCCGCCGGAACCGATGTTGACTGCAGAGCCCGCGCCGGAATGGCAGCAGGAGCCGCTGCATGAGGATTTCGCGCCCGAGCCGGATTTCGAAGACGAAGCGGTGTTCGAGGATACCCCGATGCCCGAACCCGAACCGCAGCCGCGCCCGGCGATGAAAATCCCGGTGGCCGAGCCGCGCAAGCCGGTTGTAGCCCAACCCGTGCGTCGAGCCCCGCCGCCCTCGCGCCGGGCCCAAGCCGAAGCGCAGCCAGCGTTGTCCTTTGAGGAACGGCATTCCGATTTCGAACTGCCGCCGCTGGGCCTGCTTTCCAACCCGGCCAGCATTCAGCGCCATCACCTCAGCGATGAGGCGCTGGAGGAAAACGCGCGGATGCTGGAGAACGTGCTGGATGACTATGGCGTGAAGGGTGAGATCGTTAGCGTTCGTCCCGGCCCCGTTGTCACCATGTACGAATTGGAACCTGCTCCGGGCTTGAAAGCCAGCCGGGTGATCGGTCTGGCGGATGATATCGCACGTTCGATGTCGGCCCTGTCGGCGCGGGTTTCGACCCTGCCGGGCCGCTCGGTGATCGGAATCGAACTGCCGAACGAAAACCGTGAGATGGTGGTGCTGCGCGAGATCCTCGCCAGCCGCGATTTCGGCGATGGCAACCACGCACTGCCGCTGGCGCTGGGCAAGGATATTGGTGGTGAGTCCGTTGTGGCGAACCTTGCAAAAATGCCTCACCTGCTGATCGCGGGAACCACCGGGTCCGGTAAGTCGGTGGCGATCAACACGATGATCCTGTCGCTGCTGTACAAGCTGACGCCGGATGAGTGCCGCCTGATCATGATCGACCCCAAGATGCTGGAACTGTCGGTCTATGACGGCATCCCGCACCTGCTGTCCCCCGTTGTGACCGATCCGAAAAAGGCGGTTGTGGCCCTGAAATGGGTCGTGGGTGAGATGGAGGATCGTTACCGCAAGATGTCCAAAATGGGCGTCCGCAACATCGCAGGTTACAACGGCCGCGTGAAGGACGCTTTGGCCAAAGGTGAGCTGTTCAGCCGCACGGTGCAGACCGGGTTTGATGATGAAACCGGCGAGCCGGTGTTCGAGACCGAGGAATTCGCACCCGAAGCGATGCCCTATATCGTTGTCATCGTCGACGAGATGGCCGACCTGATGATGGTCGCTGGCAAAGAGATCGAAGCCTGCATTCAGCGTCTGGCGCAGATGGCGCGGGCCTCGGGCATTCACCTGATCATGGCTACGCAACGCCCCTCGGTCGATGTGATCACCGGTACGATCAAGGCGAACTTCCCGACGCGGATTTCGTTCCAGGTGACGTCGAAAGTCGACAGCCGCACTATTCTGGGTGAGATGGGCGCCGAGCAACTGCTGGGGCAGGGTGACATGCTGTATATGGCGGGAGGTGCCAAGATCACCCGCTGTCACGGGCCCTTTGTCTCGGACGAAGAAGTCGAGGAAATCGTCAACCATCTGAAACAGTTCGGTCCGCCCGATTACATGAGCGGCGTGGTCGATGGCCCGGCCGAGGAAAAGGCTGAAAATATCGACGCGGTTCTGGGCCTGAACACCGGCGGCAACACGAACGGAGAAGATGCCCTCTACGATCAGGCGGTGGCGATTGTGATCAAGGATCGCAAATGCTCGACCTCGTACATCCAGCGGAAACTCGCCATCGGCTACAACAAGGCCGCGCGGCTGGTTGAGCAGATGGAGGACGAAGGCGTTGTTTCGGCGGCAAATCACGTCGGTAAGCGGGAAATCCTCGTCCCCGAACAGTAGGATATTTAATAACAAGGGCAGAGCGCCTATCTGTGACGCATGAAACAGATTGCTTTTGCCCTTGCCCTGACCCTGGCCGCTCCGGCGACCTGGGCGGCCGAAAAACTGCCGCTGTCGCAGATTTCCAACTATTTGAACGGTCTGAAAACCGTTCAGACGACATTCACTCAGGTCAATGATGATGGTTCGCTGAGCACCGGCAAGCTGTGGTTGCAGCGGCCGGGCAAGATGCGGTTCGAGTATGATCCGCCCAGCAGCGCCGTTGTTCTGGCCAACACGGGCACCGTGCAGATATTTGACCCCAAGTCGAACCAGCCGCCCGAGCAATATCCGCTGAACCGGACGCCCCTGTCGCTGGTGCTGGCGCGCAATGTGAATCTGGGGCAGGCGAATATGGTCGTTGGTCACGATTTCGACGGCACCGCGACGGTAGTCACCGCTCAGGACCCCAAGAATCCTGAATCGGGTCGGATTGAGCTGATGTTCACCGACAACCCGATCGAACTGCGCAAATGGGTCATCCACGACAATGCGGGCACCCAGACCACCGTGCTGCTAGGGCAGTTGGACACAGGCAAGAACCTGAGCCGGGACCTGTTTACAAAATCGAACAGAAGCGGGTCAGGCAACCGCTGACCCGCTAACCTGTCAGTAGCGGCAACCGGACAGTTGCGCCTGATACAGCTTGGCGCGCGCGTCCACGTCGTTGGCTACGTTCAGAAGCCACGTCTTGCCATAGTGGCTGCCGCGGGCGTAACCGGTGTGCCCCTCGTGATAGGCGAGGTACTGGTTGCGCGTGTCGCTGGGGTGAATGCCGTTCCGCTGGTAGCTTTTGTTCATATACCAGCCGATGAAATCCGACGCATCGCGTATACGATCCCGCTTGGCGCGGCGTTTGCCGGTTTCTTTCTGGTATTGCTCCCACGTGCCGTCCAGTGCCTGGCTGAAGCCATAGGCGCTGCTTTGGCGGCCCATCGGGATCACGCCCAGAACGTATTGGTGCGGTGTGCGGGCATCGTGCTTATAGCGGCTTTCCTGATAGATCGTCGCCATCTGCACGTGGACCGGAACGCCCCATTTCCGCTCGGTGTTTTTGAAGGCCTTCATGTATTCGGGCCGTTCGCGCGCAATGCTGCACGCGTCATTCAGCTTGCTGGGCGGCTGCTTGGAGCCACCCCCACAGGATGCCAAAAGCAGCACCCCGAAGAGTACGAAAAGAATTCTGCTCATGTGCCTCGTGCCTTTTTCTTTTATTCTAGCGCAGATTGAGCTTTTAGGAAATCACAATCGTTACAGAACAATAGCTAGAATTAAAGGTAACGCGGCGACAGACAGGACTGTCGAGATCATGACCATCCCCGCCACAGCGTCTGCATCCGCCTCAAACCGTTCCGCCAAAAGATAAGACGTCACCGCAACCGGTGTGCACATTTGCAGGACCATCACTCCAAACGCTATGGAATCGAGGGCGAATAAGACGGCCAAAGCCCATCCCAAGGCAAAGCACACGACGAGTTTGATCAGGGATAGCCAGACAGCCTGCCCTATTTTCTGTGTTGTCAGGCGGGCGATTGCGACCCCGACTGTGATCAGCATCATCGGAATGGCCATCTGCCCCAACAGTTCCAGCGTGTTGGTCAAAAAGACTGGGGTTTGCCAACCGCGCCAAAGGAACAAGGCTCCCAACAGCGTCGCCCAGACCATCGGTTCCCGTGCCGCTTTGCCGAAGCCGCCTTTCCCGGCCACCAGATAGATGCCGTATGTGAAAGACAGCAGGGCAGTGACAGCCAGAAAAATGACCGCATAACCCAGTCCGGCCTGCCCAAAGGCAAAGATGCACAGCGGCAGGCCCAAGTTGCCAGTGTTCCCGAAAATCAGCGGAGACAGGTAGGTTCTGCGGTCCAATCCACGCAGACGTACGAATAATTCGAAAACGATTGCCAGCCCGACATGTCCGGCAATGGCGGCCAGCGTGAAACGGGTCAGATCTCCGCCCGGGATTTCGGTTTGCATCAGGGCCACAAAGATCAGACTGGGCACCGCAAGCGTGACGCCAAGACGGGTCACAAACTCCAACCGGTACTCGAATCCCAGCTTCACCCAGGCGAATCCAATACCGGCCAAAAGAAAGACCGGGGCCACGATTTCGAACACTGTTAGCAGGAGGTTCACAGACTGTTTCCCTTAAATTCGGATCAATTATTGGCATTTCGGCCCGGAAACAGGTAGTAAGACTATTGGGGGCAGAAACAATGCTGAAGACACATGCCAAGTACCGCCTGGGTCAGGTGGTCCGTCATAAGAAACATCCCTTCCGGGGGGTGATTTTTGACGTGGATGCAGAGTTTTCGAATACCGAAGAGTGGTATCAGGCCATCCCCGAAGACAGCCGCCCGATCAAGGATCAGCCGTTTTACCACCTGTTGGCGGAAAACGACCAGTCCTTCTATGTTGCTTATGTTTCAGAACAAAATCTGGTTGCAGACCAGTCTGGAGAACCGGTCGAGCACCCGGATATCCCCGATATGTTCGGTCCGTTTGAAAACGGGTCCTACCCGCTGCACTTCCATCTGAATTGAGGTCCTCTGGCCGCGCGTTCGTCGGTCAATACCCAAGCGCGCAGCCGTCTTTTCGCGGGTCACTTGCGCCCTTCAGAACGCCGTTTTCACAGATTCGAATAGCCTGTGCGCCGCCCAGTGGTGTTTCTGGCAGCTCAACAGTGTGGCCAATTTCACACAATTGTTGAGCTACCTTGGGCGAAATACCGCGTTCCAGCTTCAAAACACCATTGTCCGCAAAAGCGCGCGGTGCATCGATGCTGGCCTGCATGCCCAACCCGTGGTCGGTCAGGTTTGACACGAACCGGGCATGACCGGTGGGCTGATAGGCCCCGCCCATCACTCCGAAAGGCATCAGGACCCGGCCATTCTGTTTCAAGAGCCCGGGGATGATCGTGTGCATAGGGCGTTTGCCGCCGCCGAACTCATTGGGATGACCCGCCTGAAGAGTAAAGCCCGCACCGCGGTTCTGCAGCAGAATGCTATATTTCTCGGACGCGATCCCCGAGCCGAAGCTGTGGAATATGGAATAGATCAGCGACACTGCCATCCTGTCCCGGTCCACCGCGGTGATATAGACGGTGTCCTTGTGAATGGCCTCGGTCAGCGGGGCCGCGGCAGGCATTGCGCGCTTTGGGTCGATCAGGGCTGCCAGCCTATCTGCAACGTCCTGATCCAGAAACCGGGCCGCATGAGTCGTATGGTCGGGATCAGCAATGAACCGGTTGCGCGTGTCATAGGCCAGCTTTGAGGCCTCGGCCTCGATATGCAGGCGCTCGGTCCCGAAGGGATCCATGCTGGCAAGGTCGAAATTCTTGAGGATGTTCAGCAGCAAAATCGCGGTGGCACCCTGACCGTTGGGTGGATGCTCGACCAATTCCAGCCCGCTATACGTTCCGCTGACGGGTAGGGTTTTGGTGCAGGCCGTGGCCTGAAAATCTTCGACCGTGTGGGTGCCGCCTCGTTCAGTCAGCGCCGCGATCATGTCCTCGGCGATGTCGCCAGAATAAAACGCGTCCCGTCCGTTTCGGGCAATCCGACGCAGAACTTCGGCCTGGCCGGGGGAACGGAAAATCTGCCCGACGGCGGGCGCTTTGTCGTTGATCAGATAGTGCCCCTGCGCAGCCCCTTGCAGGGTGGCCGCCCCGGTCGCCCAGTCCAAAGCGACCCTTGGCGCAACTGGCACACCGGCCTCGGCATAGTGAATGGAGGGTTGCAGGATGGCGTCCAGGTCCAGTTTGCCCTCGGTCTCTGCCAGATGACAGAACGCATCAACCGCGCCGGGGATGGTCACGGCGTCCGCGGTGTTCAGGGGCACCGCAGTCAGCCCTTGCGCCCTTAGTGTTTCCGCATCGGCCGCGGCAGGCGCACGACCCGAGCCGTTCAGGGCGCGGATCTCATCCTCTCCGGCCCGGTTGTAGAGGACAAAGCAATCGCCGCCCAATCCGGTCATCTGAGGCTCGCAAATGCCCAGCAGGACCGCTCCGGCAATGGCCGCATCCATCGCGTTGCCGCCCCGTGCAAGAATATCCACGGCCACTTTCGCCGCCAGAGGATGCGACGTGGCGCACATCCCTTCGGTCGCCAGAACTTCGGACCGGCCCGGAGTGTGAAAATCCCGCATGTTGCTATTCCCCGTATTGAACGCGCCGAAAGTATCGCGCGGTCAGAACTTGTCCAGTCACATGAGGGAGAAGTTCCTCGGCGCCGTTCACTGGGTGGGGGCTGTGACACGTGGCGCCGAGGGAAGCTATCTGAGCTACAGTTATATCTTTGTCCGTTGTTTGCGGCGCTACAATGGTTCGATCTGGGCCTTATTGTGACGTTTTCTTGCCGTTAGGCCGGGTCGGGGAAATCAAAGCGCAGCGACAGCCGGTTGCAGCCATCAGAGCGTTCATACCGGATATCACTGGTCAATTCGTGAATCAGGAACCAGCCGAACCCGCCTTCGGGCAGGTCTTCAATGGATGATCCCAACGGCGCCGGAATCCCGTCGGGCACCCGAAATCCGGGCAAGGGGTTGCCGGTGTCCGAGATCAGGATATCCAGCCAGTTCCGGTGCAGGCGACACCGCACCTGGACCTTGGCCGGTGTCACATCGGCATAGGCGTGTTCGACCACGTTGTTGATCGCCTCGGCCAGGGCAATCTTCACGTCACTCGCCTTGTGCTGCGGCAGCCCCTGTGTCGCCAGGCATCTGCTGAGCTGCGCAATTCCGGCGCTGGCCTCAGATTCGGTCGCTGCAAAGCTCAGATCCAAACATTTGCCGTCACACATGGGCATTGGGCCTATTCAGATGGTCAGGAGGGTCAGCCGGCGGTGGTCGACAAGGCGTCATCCAGCGTCGGGTACAGTTTGAACACCGTGTCCATGCGGGTCAGCCGAAACACCTTTTCGACGAAAGGATGCAACCCGGCCAGATCCAGTCTGCGGTCGTTGCCAAGCTGTTTCATCGAGGCGACGATGGCGCCCAGACCGCTCGAGTCGATGAACTCCACGCTGCTCAGGTCCAGTACCACCCGTATGGCGCCGCCTTCGGCCTCGTTGCGCATGTCTTCCTTGAACTGGATAGCCATGGCCGCATCGATCCGGTCTGAATGAACTTTGATAATCTGGGTTGCGTCGGTCGTTGTGCTGGTCAGGGCCATGCGCGACGGTCCTTTAATCTGAAAATCACTGGTAGAAATACGCTAGACGGCAAATCTTACCATTCGGTATCCATCGGATGGAAAAAGAGGAGGAACACGCCGATGAAACAGGTTGTTATCGCCGGGGCCGCGCGCACACCCATGGGAGGGTTTCAGGGAATGTTCGACGGTGTGGCTGCTGCCGAGCTGGGCGGAACCGCCATCCGAGCCGCGCTGCAGGGCGCAGGCGCTGATACGGTGGATGAGGTTTTGATGGGCTGCGTTTTGCCCGCCGGTCAGGGTCAGGCACCAGCGCGCCAGGCCGGATTCGCGGCGGGTCTGGGTGAAGAGGTGCCCGCGACGACCCTGAACAAGATGTGCGGATCGGGGATGAAAGCTGCCATGATGGCCTTTGACCAGATCGCTCTGGGTCACGCGGATACAATGATCGCGGGCGGGATGGAAAGCATGACCAACGCCCCCTACCTGCTGCCCAAGATGCGTGGTGGTGCGCGGATCGGGCATGGTCAGGTGGTCGATCACATGTTTCTGGACGGGCTCGAGGACGCCTATGACAAGGGCCGCCTGATGGGCACCTTCGCCGAGGACTGCGCCGAATCTTTCCAATTCACCCGTGAGGCACAGGACGAGTACGCGCTGCAATCGCTGTCCAACGCCCTGTCCGCGCAGGAAAGCGGTGCGTTCGAAGGCGAGATTGCACCTGTGACCACCCGGACCCGCAAGGGTGAGGTTACTTTTGCCGCAGACGAGCAACCACAATCTGCGCGACCGGACAAAATCCCAACACTGAAACCCGCCTTCCGCAAGGACGGTACGGTGACGGCGGCCAATTCTTCATCGATTTCTGACGGTGCCGCGGCCTTGGTGCTGGCCTCGGCCGATGCCGCCGAGGCGCAGGGCCTGACCGTGCGTGCCCGGATCGTCGGGCATGCCAGCCACGCGCAAGCCCCCGGCCTGTTCACAACCGCTCCGGTTCCGGCGGCGCAAAAGCTGCTTGCGGCCATTGGCTGGACCAAAGACGATGTGGACCTGTGGGAAGTGAACGAGGCCTTTGCCGTTGTCCCCATGGCCTTCATGCACGAAATGGGCCTGCCGCGCGACAAGGTGAACGTGAACGGCGGCGCTTGCGCTTTGGGCCACCCGATCGGCGCGTCGGGCGCGCGCATCATGGTGACGCTGCTGAACGCGTTGGAAAAGCGAAATCTCAAACGCGGCGTGGCCGCCATCTGCATCGGCGGTGGTGAAGGCACGGCCATCGCTATCGAACGCGTTTGACGCCTCATCATTTTCCAAATACTCCAGGGGTCCGGGGGCAGTGCCCCCGCCCAACCCGGAAAAGACTGACCATGACCGTTGACTACGACACTCTCGCCAAGACCATTGCAGCCCTGACCGAAGGCGAAACAGATCAGGTCGCCCTGATGGCCACGATCGCCTGCGAGGTGCACCACGCCGACGACCGTTTTGACTGGACCGGGTTTTACCGGGTGACCGAACCGGGCGTGCTGAAGATCGGCCCCTATCAGGGCGGTCACGGCTGTCTGGTCATCCCATTCGAACGCGGCGTCTGTGGCGCAGCGGCGCGCACCGGCGAGGTGCAGCTGGTGCCGGATGTAGACGCGTTTCCGGGCCACATCGCCTGCGCCTCGTCCACCCGGTCGGAACTGGTGCTGCCGGTGCGGGATGCGTCGGGTGAAGTCATTGCCGTGTTCGACATCGATAGCGATCAGCCGAATGCTTTTGATGAAGAAGACGCCGACCAACTGACTCGCGTTCTGGCGCAGGTCTTTGCCCGTTAGGCCTTTGATTGTGAGGCTGTGATGCTGCGCTCGCGCAGCCAAATGATGACACCGCAAATGGCGACGAACGACAAGATACCGTCAACGAGGTTGATGGCGTTCCGTAGCGAAATGCCGCCTGAAATCGCGCCAAACAGGTCAATTGTGCAGAACGCGGCAAATAACAGGGCAACCCAACGCTTTTCTTTGCGCAGACCGGTCCGAAAGGCCAGCAAGATCAAGGTGACCAGCCCGATCTGCAGGGATACCGCAATGGCTTCGGGCGAATTGTATCCAATGGCGAGTCCAATCGCGCCGACGATCATCGCTCCGTTCAGCCAAAGCATGTACTTGATCGACTGCAATACAAGATCCATCGGCTCCCCGTAAATTTACCCAGTACGTTGGCTTGAACAGCACTTCTTTGATCAATTTGCCTGCACAAACTGTACAAGGAAAAATCCGCAGACAACCTGTATCCCGACAATAAGAAACAGCCGCATCGAAATGCCGCGCTTGCGGGTTTTGTGGTTGAAAATCCATCGACCGACCACTGCGCCCGGACTGCCACCCAGTGCGGCCAGCCATAACAATCGACGTTCCGGAACCCTGCCTTTGCGCCGCCGGGCGCGGGCCTTGTCCCACGCAAATGCCAATAGCGTCAGGGCGTTGATCGCCCAAAGATAGATCACTGCAATCCACATGGCCTTGGCATAAACAGGCACGGTTTCTCGTGCAAATGAAAAAACTCTTGGAAATTTCACGAATCTGGGTCATCGTGAAAAAGAAGAGGAAAATTTCACCAGAATCGGAGCGGCACGTGAACACTCAGGCCCCCCACAGCGCGACGCTTGGTGCGGATATCCGCGCCCTGCGCAAGGCGCGCGGGCTGACGCTGACCGAAATAGCCGAACGTCTGAACCGCTCGGTCGGGTGGCTCAGTCAGGTCGAGCGGGACATGTCCGACCCTTCGATCTCGGACCTGCGCCAGATCGCGGAATGTCTGGGTGTGCCGATGTCCATGCTGTTCGCGCATTCCTCAGCACCAGCGGACGAGCAGGGGTATGTCGTGCGCGCCGGATCGCGCCGCCCGATGGGGTCGGGCGAGGAAGGGTTGATCGAGGAACTGTTGTCACCCGATCTGACCGATGACTTCGAGATGGTGCATTCCACGTTCGAGCCTCATTCAAAGATGCAGACGCCCGCGAACCGCCCCACGCAAGAGGTTGGCTATATGGTGTCGGGTCGTTTGGATCTGGTGATCGGGGGGCGTGCGTTTTCGGTCGGTCCGGGGGACAGTTTCCGGATCAAGAACGAACCCTATCAATGGGCCAACCCCTATGATGAGCCCGCAGTGGCCATCTGGGTCATCGCACCGCCGGTGTACTGACATGGTGGGTCCAGCATTCACCAATTGTGGCGAAGGGCCGATGCCTGTCCATTCGCCGGCAGCAAGGAGGTAGTCACATGCACACCGGTTCCTGTCTTTGTGGTGCTGTTTCGTTTGCCATTGACGGCGATCTGTCGCCGCCTTCGGTCTGCCATTGCGGCCAGTGCCGTAAGCAATCGGGCCATGTCTGGGCTTCGACCTCGACCCATCAGGACAATCTCAGCTTTACCGCCAGTGACACGCTGCGCTGGTTCCGCGCTTCCGACATTGCCCGGCGTGGCTTTTGCAGTGCCTGCGGGTCGTTCCTGTTCTGGCAGCACAATGACGAAGACACGATTTCGATTTCCATGGGTGCCCTGAGCGAACCCACCGGACTGCACCTCGCCCGGCACATCTTTGTGGCCGACAAGGGCGACTACTACGACATCACAGACGATCTGCCCCAAGAGGCACAGTAAAAGAGGATCCAAACTCATGAGTGATTTTCCAACCAAGGCCCGTGTGGTCATCATCGGCGGCGGCGTCGTTGGCTGTTCGTCCCTGTATCATCTGGCCAAGAAGGGCTGGACCGACTGCGTTCTGCTGGAAAAGAACGAACTGACTGCCGGTTCGACATGGCACGCGGCGGGTAACGTGCCGACCTTCTCGACCTCGTGGGCGATCATGAACATGCAGCGCTATTCGACCGAGCTGTATTCGCGCCTGGCCGAAGAGGTCGACTACCCGATGAACTACCACGTATCGGGGTCGATCCGTCTGGCGCACAGCAAAGAGCGGATGCAGGAATTCGAGCGTGCCATGTCCATGGGCCTGTATCAGGGCATCCCGATGGAGATGTGGACCCCGGAGCAGGCGAAAGAGCGTTACCCGTTCCTCGAAACCCATGATCTGGAAGGCGTGCTGTACGACCCGACCGATGGTGACATCGACCCGGCGCAGCTGACTCAGGCCTTTGCCAAGGGCGCGCGCGATCTGGGCCAGAAGATCATCCGTTTCTGCCCGGCGACCAATGTGACCCAGCACGAAGACGGCACCTGGACCGTGCACACCGATCAGGGCGACATCGCTTGTGACTATGTGGTGAACGCCGCCGGTTACTATGCGCAGCGCGTGGGTGAGATGTTCAAGCCGTTTGGCGGCCGCACCGTGCCTGCGATGGTCATGAGCCACCAGTACCTGCTGACCGACGAAGTGCCCGAGATCGAGGCATGGTCGAAAGAGAACGGTGGCAAGCTGCCGCTTCTGCGGGACGTGGATATCTCGTACTACCTGCGTCAGGAAAAGAACGGCTTCAACCTTGGTCCCTACGAGCCCAACTGCAAGGGCCACTGGATGACCGAAGATGACCCGATGCCCGAGGATTTCTCCTTCCAGCTGTGGAATGACGATCTGGACCGTATCGAAGACATCGTAACCGACGCGATGGAGCGGGTGCCGCTGATGGCGACCTCGGGTGTTGGCCGTGTGATCAACGGCCCGATCCCCTATGCGCCCGACGGTCTGCCGCTGATCGGCCCGATGCCGGGCGTGACAAATGCGTTCGAAGCCCACAGCTTTACCTTCGGCATCGCGCAGGGCGGTGGTGCAGGCAAGGTGCTGGCCGAATGGATCGTCGATGGTCACACTGAGTGGGATATGTGGGCGGTCGATCCGCGCCGCTACACCGATTATACCGATCAGGATTACTGCAACCAGAAAGGTATGGAAGTTTACGGCAACGAATACGCCATGCACTTCCCGCACCACGAATGGCCTGCGGCACGCGACAAAAAGCTGTCTCCGGTCCATGCCAAGATCAAGGAACTGGGCGGCGTTATGGGGGCCTATAACGGCTGGGAACGTGCTAACTGGTTTGCCAAGCCGGGCGACGACACCTCTGAGGACGCCACCCACACATGGGGCCGGTCCGGCCCGTGGGAACAACGCATCAAGGAAGAGTGTGAAGCCGTTCGCGACAATTGCGGCGTGCTCGACCTGCCGGGCTTCTCGCGTTTTATGGTCAAAGGTGAAGGAGCAGCTGAAGCTCTGCGTGGTCTGATCACCGGTGGCCTGCCCAAGGTTGGCCGCATCAACCTGGTCTATGTCTCGGACGACCGGGGCCGCATCCTGACAGAAATGTCCTGCGTCCGTCTGGGCGAGGATGAGTTCATGATGATCACCGCAGCGACTGCTCAGTGGCATGACCGTGACATCCTGACGAAGGCGATGCCTGCCGGTGTTTCGGTCGAGGATGTCACCACCACCCGCGACACGTTGATCGTGACCGGCCCGAAATCGCGTGAGATCCTGGCGGGTCTGAGCGATGCGGACCTGTCCACCGGCTGGCTGACCCATCAGGCGGCAACTGTCGCCGGTAAATCGGCCTTCCTGATCCGCGTTTCCTTCGCCGGTGAACTGGGTTGGGAGGTGCACGCCCTGAACGAGGACATGCCAGCGATCTACGAGGCGATCCTCGATGCCGGTGCGACACCGTTCGGCATGTATGCGTTGAACGCGCTGCGGATCGAAAAGGGCTACCGCACCTGGAAGGGCGATCTGTCCAGCGACTACTCACTGCTGGAAGGTGGTCTAGGACGTTTCGTCAAGCTGGACAAACCGCAGGACTTCCCGGGCAAGGCCGCGATCCAGAACGAAAAGCAGCAAGGGGTGAAGAAATCCTTTGTCACGCTGACCGTCGAGGCCGGTGATTGCGATGCGCCCTACATGTCCTGCATCTCGCAGAACGGTGAGATTGTGGGTGAGACCACTTCGGGCGCCTGGGGCTATCGCGTTGGCAAATCCATCGCGCTGGGCATGGTGAAGACCGAAGCCGCCAACCCGGGCACCGAGCTTGAGGTGGAAATCTACGGTCAGAAATACCGCGCTGTGGTACAAGAGGACCAACCGCTCTGGGATCCGGCAAACGAGCGGCTGCGCGCGTAACCCCGGACGGAGGTGCCATGAGCAAGCGATACTCCAAATTGGGGCCCGGTGAGGGCCCCAACTATGACTGGGAAAACGACCATACCTTCGTCAAGGTGTCCGGTCAGGACTCAGGTGGTGCCTATACGCTCATGGAAGACAACCTGATGGCCAGCTTTGCGCTTGGCCTTCATCGCCATGACGGCCATGCCGAAACTTTCTACTTTCTGGACGGTGAGGTGGACTTCTTCGTCGATGGCGACTGGCACCGGTGCATGGCGGGAACAACGATGCATGTCCCTGCGGGTGTGCCACATGCGTGCCGCGTGGCCGGAGGCGCCCCTGCGCGGATGCTGATGATCTTTCAACCCTCGGGGTTTGACGGTTTTCTGGCCGAGCTTGCGACAATGAGCGAGGCCGACTTCGCGGATGAGGCAAAGATGGCCGACCTGAACGTCCATTATGACATCATCCCGATGGGTCCGGTTCCGCCGCATCCGGACGATCAGACCTGAAGGCGGCATCAGATGACACTCCCCCATACAATGTCTGGTGTTTATCTGACCCAACACGGCGGGCCAGAGGCGCTGGAATGGCGCGACGATATACCGGTGCCCCAGCCCGGGCCGGGGCAGGTGCTGGTTCGGGTTCTGGCCGCGGGCGTGAACAACACAGATATCAATACGCGCGTTGGCTGGTATTCCTCTGACGTGACGGGCGCGACCGATGCCGTCGATCAGGATGTCGAGGCCGGAGGCTGGGGCGGTGCACTGCGCTTCCCGCGCATTCAGGGCGGTGATCTATGCGGCGTCGTTGAACTGGCCGGGCCTGAGACGGGTTTCCAGCCCGGTCAGCGCGTCACTTGCCCGATTAACCTGCCGCGTCCACGTCCGGGTCATCCGACCGGGTTCATTGCGTTGGGGTCCGAAATGGATGGCGCCTTTGCGCAATACTGTCTGGTCGAGGCAGATGACCTGTATGACGTGACCGCCTCACCCCTGTCGGATGTCGAAATCGCCGCCATCCCTTGTGCCTTTGGCACCGCCGAGAACCTTCTGACCCGTGCAGGCGTGACCTCGGGGCAAAAGGTGCTGATCACCGGGGCGTCCGGCGGTGTCGGTCTGGCCGCCGTGCAACTGGCGGCGCTGCGGGGCGCAACTGTCTGGGGCGTGACCAGCCTGGCCAAGGCCGAGGTGGTCAAAGGGCAAGGCGCGGTCGAGACCTTTGCACGTGATGCCACGCTGCCAGCGGATATGTTTGATGTGGTGATCGACGTTGTGGGCGGACCCGCATGGCCCGGCCTGATCCTGGCCTTGAAGCCGGGTGGCCACTATGCTGTGTCGGGCGCGATCGCAGGACCGATCGTTCAGGCCGACCTACGTGACATCTATCTGCGCGACATCACCATCCACGGCTGCACCCATCAGGCCTTTGACGTGTTCGGGAGGCTGGTCGAGATGATCAATGCCGGTCGGATCAGACCCTTGATCTCAAAGACTTATCCGCTAAAGGACATCGCGGCAGCGCAGGCGGATTTTCAATCCAAAGCGTTCCCGGGCAAACTTGTTCTTATTCCGTGAAAGGGTTGGGAAAATGTCAAAAATCACTCTTCTGGATGGCTCAATCGGGCAGGAACTGGTCAAGCGCAGCGGTGAACAGCCGACGCCCTTGTGGTCGACCCGGGTGATGATGGATCGCCCCGAACTGGTCGGGGACGTCCACGCCGAGTATTTCCGTCGCGGCGCGACGGTTGCCACCACCAATACCTATGCCGTGCATCGGTCCCGGCTGGTGCGGGAAGGGATGGAGGCGCAGCTTGCCGACCTGATCAACGCGGCGGTCACGCAAGCCGAACAAGCGCGTGGCTCAAACGGAGGGCGTATTGCCGGGGCGTTGGGGCCGCTGTTGGCCTCGTACCGGCCTGACCTGAAACCCGATGTGGATGAGGCGGCCGAGAAGTTCGCGGAATTGGCAAAGATGATGGCGGAGCGTGTGGACTTTTTCCTGATCGAAACCGTGTCTTCGGTTCAGGAGGCCGAAGGTGCGCTGCGCGGCGCGTCGGAAGGCGGCAAGCCTGTCTGGCTGGCGCTGACGGTGATGGATGACGATGGCACGCGTCTGCGCTCGGGCGAGCTACTGTCCGAAATCGCGCCGGTGGTTAAGCGTTTCGCGCCCGAGGTCGTGCTGATCAACTGTTCGCGCCCCGAGGCCATTCCCGCAGCTCTAGGCGTCATCGCTCAACTGGGCCGACCGTTCGGAGCCTACGCCAACGGTTTCACCGGCATTACCCAGAAGTTTCTGGAAGACGCGCCCACGGTCGATGCGTTGGAACAGCGTCAGGACCTGGGCCCCGACGCCTATGCCGATCACGCGATGGCTTGGGTGGCGCAGGGGGCAACCATTGTCGGCGGTTGCTGCGAGGTGGGTCCGGATCACATCGAAACCCTGGCCAACCGGTTGCGCGCTGCCGGCCACCAGATCGTCTGAGGTGAAGACGATGCGGAACCCTGCGGATAACTCAGCCCAGCTGCATTTCGATATTCTGGTCGCGCCCGGATACGTGCTGCTGGAACTGGCCTCGTTGGTCGAGGTGCTGCGGCTGGCCAATCGTGTGTGTCCGAGCCCTCCGTTCACCTATGCCTATCGATCGCTGAAAGGTGGGCCGATTGCCAGCAGCAGCGATGCGGTGGTTCAAACCGAACCTGCCCCGGCCCAGCCCAAGGCGGACTACCTGTTCGTGATCGGCAATTCCGACCCCGATCATCCGGACCTGTCTTTGGGGCGGGTCGTGTCGGACTATACGTTCCGCGGGGCCAAGGTGTTTTTGCTGGCCGAAGCCGCCAGCCGCTATATCGACGAGCAAGGCACCGACGATATGGCGACCCATTGGGAAAACGCCTCGTTTCTGCGCGAGCGCGGCGCTCGGTTCGAAGCCAAGCTGTCGATCGCAACCGAGCAGGGCGCGGTGGTGACCTGCGCCGGGATGGAGGCGACGACGGATGTAGCCTTGGCCGTGATCGGGCGGCATATCTCGGGACCGGCCAAGATGACGGTGGCCGATATCATGCTGCACGAGAACATCCGCGACTTTGCCTCGATGCAGCCGTTTTCCGGGGCTAAACAGACCGCGACGGGCGATGCCAAGCTGGACCAGTGCATCAAGCTGATGCAGGCCAATATCGAGGACCCGCTGCCGATCAACCAGATCGTCGAATCGCTGCACCTGTCGAACCGGTCGCTGGAGCGGAAATTCAAAAACTATTTCGGCACCACGCCGAACGGATTCTACCGCGAAATGCGGCTGGCCAAGGCCAATAATCTGCTGCTCAACACCACCATGAGCGTCCGCGAAATCGGTCTGGCCTGCGGGTTCCCGAACGGTTTTTCCTCTGTTTACAAGAGCTTTTTCGGCGTCACCCCCTTTGTTGTCCGCCGGGAAAAGCGGGCCGCGACACATCGGTGAAAATCACCGATCTTGTGACGTTTTTGATGCATTTATTGTCGGTCTTCCGTGTCATTTTGCCCAAAACCTGACACAGCGGAGATTTCAGGATGGTTGATCTTCCCAGCAAGGCCCGAGTGGTCATCATCGGCGGCGGCGTTATCGGATGCTCGGTCGCGTATCACCTGACCAAGAAGGGCTGGAACGATGTTGTCCTGCTTGAGCGCAAGCAGCTGACCAGCGGCACCACATGGCACGCGGCGGGTCTGATTGCACAGCTGCGCGCAACGGCGAACATGACCAAGCTGGCGAAATACAGCCAAGAACTTTATGGCTCGCTGGAAGAGGAAACCGGCGTTGCCACAGGTTTCAAGCGCTGCGGTTCGATCACAGTTGCCCTGACCGAAGAGCGTAAGGAAGAGATCTATCGTCAGGCCGCGATGGCCCGCGCCTTTGGGGTAGAGGTCGAAGAGATCTCGAACGAGCGTGTGGCCGAACTCTATCCGCATCTGAACATCGAAGACGTCAAAGGTGCCGTATACCTGCCGCTGGACGGACAGGGCGATCCGGCAAACATCGCTCTGGCTCTGGCCAAGGGTGCCCGTCAGCGTGGCGGTATCGTCAAGGAGCGTGTGAAGGTCACCGATATCGTCAAACAAGGACGCAAGGTGACCGGTGTGGATTGGGTCGCCGATGACGGCAGCGCCTCGGGACACATCGAATGTGACATGGTGGTGAACTGCGCCGGAATGTGGGGGCATGAGGTCGGCCGCATGGCAGGCGTGAATGTCCCGCTGCACGCGTGTGAACACTTCTATATCGTGACCGAAGGTATCGACGGACTGACGCAACTGCCGGTGCTGCGCGTTCCGGATGAATGCGCCTATTACAAGGAAGACGCGGGTAAAATTCTGTTGGGCGCGTTCGAGCCCAACGCGAAGCCGTGGGGCATGGACGGTATTTCGGACAGCTTTGAGTTCGATCAGTTGCCCGAGGATTTCGATCACTTCGAGCCGATCCTCGAAGCGGCCTGTAACCGGATGCCGATGCTGGCTGAGGCCGGGATTCACACCTTCTTCAACGGCCCTGAATCTTTTACCCCCGATGACGCCTATCACCTGGGTCTGGCGCCCGAGATGGACAATGTCTGGGTGGCCGCCGGGTTTAACTCTATCGGTATCCAATCTGCGGGCGGCGCGGGCATGGCGCTGGCAGAGTGGATGGACAGCGGCGAAAAGCCGTTTGATCTGGGTGACGTGGATATCGGCCGGATGCAGCCATTTCAGGGCAACAAGAAGTACCTGTTCGAACGGTCCAAGGAAACGCTGGGTCTGCTCTATGCTGACCACTATCCTTACCGCCAGAAGGCAACCGCTCGCGGCGTACGCCGGACTCCGTTCCATCACCATCTCAAGGAACAAGGTGCGGTCTTTGGCGAACTGGCAGGGTGGGAACGCGCGAACTGGTTTGCCAATGATGGGCAGGAGCGCGAATACCAGTACAGCTGGAAGCGGCAGAACTGGTTTGAAAACTCGGCGGCTGAACACCGCGCGGTCCGCGAAAACGTCGGCATGTATGATATGTCGTCCTTCGGCAAAATCCGCGTTGAAGGGCCCGACGCCGAGAAATTCATGAACTATATTGGCGGTGGCGACTATTCGGTGCCCAACGGCAAGATCGTCTATACCCAGTTCCTGAACCGCACTGGCGGGATCGAGGCGGACGTGACCGTCACCCGCCTGACCGAGACCGCCTATCTGGTGGTCACACCGGCGGCGACCCGTCTGGCTGACCAGACATGGATGATGCGCCACGCGAGCAACTTCAACGTGGTCATCACTGACGTAACCGCAGGTGAAGGGGTTCTGGCCGTCATGGGCCCGAATGCACGTGCTCTGCTTGAGAAAGTCTCGCCTAACGATTTCTCGAACGCCGCCAACCCGTTCGGCACCGCGCAAGAGATCGAGCTTGGCATGGGTCTCGCCCGTGCTCACCGCGTGACCTATGTGGGCGAACTGGGGTGGGAGATCTATGTCTCATCCGACATGGCTGGCCACGCGTTCGAAACGCTGCACGAGGCGGGGCAGGACATGGGGCTGAAGCTGTGCGGGATGCACATGATGGACAGCTGCCGGATCGAGAAGGGCTTCCGCCACTTTGGTCACGACATCACCTGCGAAGACCATGTGGTGGATGCCGGGCTTGGCTTTGCCGTCAAGGTCGATAAGGGCAGTGATTTCATCGGCCGCGAGGCTGTGATCGCACGCAAGGAAAGCGGGCCCAAGAACCGTCTGGTTCAGTTGAAACTGACCGACGCCGAGCCGCTGCTGTTCCACAATGAGCCGATCATCCGGGATGGCGAATATGTGGGCTATCTGAGCTCGGGTAACTATGGCCACACGTTGGGCGCTGCCATTGGTCTGGGTTACGTGCCGTGCGAAGGTGAAAAAGCGGCGGATGTGCTGGCTTCGACTTATGAGATCGACGTCTGCGGTGTGAAGGTCAAGGCCGAGGCATCGTTGAAGCCGATGTACGACCCGAAATCGGAACGCGTCAAAGTATAATCAAATTGTCGGGGCGCTGCGGCGCCCCGGCTCTTTTCTTGGGGTTGCCGGTGGTGACCGCGACGTATCAGAATTCCTGATGGCCTGCTTCACAGTTTTCGCAGTTCCCAACGTGGTCTGATTTGCCGTAGAGATGCCCGATATCAATCGGAGACCCGCCGTGGCAGATACCCCCGTCCCGCCGAACAGAGAAGATACGCCCAAAGGGTTGGCATTGGCCGTGACGGCCTATGTCCTGTGGGGTTTTCTGCCGCTTTACATGAAGGCGATGTCTCATGTGGGGCCAATCGAACTCGTATCGCACCGCGTCATCTGGTCAGTTCCAGTGGCAGGCCTGCTGCTGGTGGCCTTGGGGCGCACGCGGGATCTGAAGGCCGCGCTGGCGAACCCGAAGATGCTGGGAATGGCTTGTATAACGGCCGCTCTGATTTCGGTGAACTGGGCGATTTATGTGTGGGCGATTGCCAACGATCGGGCGTTGGATGCGGCATTGGGCTATTATATCAACCCGCTGTTCAGCATTGCGCTGGGCGCGGTTCTGCTGCGGGAGCCTTTGACGAAAATCCAACTTGCAGCAGTGGCAATTGCCGCGCTGGGCGTGCTGGTTCTGGTGGTCGAGGCAGGCAGCCTGCCGTGGGCGGCTCTGGGGTTGATGGTCAGTTGGGGCTTCTACGCGTTTTTCAAGCGGTCTTTGCCGATTGGCCCAAATCAAGGGTTCCTGCTTGAGGTTCTGATTCTGCTGATCCCGGCGCTGGCGTATGTCACATGGCTGGGCGTGCAGGGCACCGGGCATTTCGGTGTGGGGGTTTCGGACACCATGTTACTGGCTTGTGCTGGCGTTGTGACGGCGGTGCCGCTGCTGGTTTATGCCAACGGGGCGAAACTGGTGCGGTTGTCGACTATGGGTATTCTGCAGTACATCGCGCCGACCATGATCTTCATCACGGCCATCACCTTGTTCGGTGAGCAGATCGACCGGGGGCGCATGATCGCGTTCCCACTGATCTGGACGGCGCTGGTTGTCTATTCGATTCCGATGATCCGGCAGATGCGGTCTCAGGCCTGACGCAAGAGACGCGCGGCTTCTTCGGCCCAGATGGCATAGGTTTTCGGGCTGGGGTGATAGCCATCCGGCGCAGCGAGGGCCGGGTCTTCGGGTAAGTCCAGTTGCAGATGCTTTGCCTGTGGAAAGCGGGTTGCGACCTGCTGCAAACCGCGATCCAGGCGAGCGGCTTGACGCCCCAGAACCCAGGCTAGCGGTTGCGGCAGGGCAGGGAACCGGTTCATCTGCGGCACAGCCGTGACCACCAGCCGCCGCACGCCCAGAGGACCGGTCAAAAGCTCCAGCAATTGGGTCTGGCGCTCAGTGAATCGCTGACGCGTCACGCCACGGGTCACGTCATTCACGCCAAGAGCGGTAACGGCCAAATCGAACTGGCCGTTCAGGCCGCGCAGCCGGTCTATAGTGTCCTGTGTCGTGTGCCCTGTGGTGGCCTCAAGCTGCCATTCGACCGTATAGTGCTTAGCCAGTCGGGCCACGAGATACCCTGACAGGGCTTGCGCCTGAGTGCCTGCGCCGACCCCTGCGGCGGAACTGTCGCCCGCGATCAGAAGACGCCGCCGAGGCCCTCGCCCCACGCGCCCTTCGCGCGGCCCAGTAGGCTCCGGCAGCATTTGGGCGTTGCGGCGTACCGAGAGACCTTGGGCCGCCAGAACTGGCAGCAATGGCACACGCAACAGCTGATCGGCAGCGACAGGCATGGTCAGCTGAGCGCGTTTTTGTATTCAAGGAACCGCGGGTCGGTCATGACGCGGGCCATCATCGCCTCGCGCAGGGCGCCGATGGTTTTGTAGGGGCGCATGACGACTTCGAATTCCTGAATCAGCCCGTCATCGTTCAGCGTGATCAGGTCCACCCCCACGGCGTCCAGGTCGCCGACCTTGCACTGAAACTCCAGCGCCCAGTCCTTGCCCGCACCCATCACGCGGCGATAGCGGAAGTCCGAAAACACTTGCCCCACATGGCCCAGCACCGCCGCCACCGGTTCGCGCCCGGTCCAAGTGCTGTAATAGGTGGGGGGGGAAAAGCGCACATCCTCGGCCAGCAATTCGTGGATCAGGCTCTCATCGCCCTTGGCGACCACCTCTTGCATACGTTCGATCGTGGGGTGCATGGGTTCTCCTTCCGCTTTGGGGGCAGAGTTGCTGAACCGTTTCGTTCAGGCAAGCGCGACGTTGCGGGAGGTCGCGCGCTGCGATAGGCAGGCGCGCATGAGCGAGACCTATGATCCCCCGAAGACCCCTCTGGACGTTCTGTACGAGGACGCGCAACTGATTGTGGTGAACAAGCCCTCGGGGCTGTTGTCGGTGCCGGGTCGGGGGGAGCATCTTGCCGATTGCCTGCTGACGCGGGTGCAAGCGGCGTTTCCGCAGGCGTTGCTGGTGCATCGGCTGGACCGGGATACCTCGGGCGTAATGGTCTTTGCCCAAACCCCCCATGCGCAGCGCCATCTGAGTATGCAGTTCGAGAACCGTCAGACCCGCAAAACCTATGTGGCGCGCGTCTGGGGGCGGGTTGCGGAAAAGACCGGAACCGTTGATCTGCCGCTGATCGTGGACTGGCCCAACCGGCCCCGACAGATGGTGTGTCATGAGACGGGCAAACCCGCCGTCACCGACTGGCGTGTCATGAAGCACGAAGGGGACACGACGCGCGTTCGTCTGTTCCCGAAAACGGGCCGGTCGCACCAGTTGCGGGTTCATATGCTGGCGCTGGGTCACCCGATTCTGGGTGACCCGTTTTACGCCGAAGGTGCGGCGCGGGATTTCCCGCGCCTGATGCTGCATTCCGAGGAACTGCGCCTGAAGAACCCCGAAGGCGGGGTGTCGATGAAGTTCCGCGCCAAGGCGGATTTCTGACCCTCAGGCGGTGCTGGTCCACAGCATTTTCAGATTGCCCAGAGAAAACCGTCCGCGGCGTTTGCGCGGGGCGCAGCGCTGACGAGCGGCCATGATCTCGCGTTCGATCTCAAAGCTGCGCAGGGTGTGATCCTGCGCCCAGGGACCCAGTTTCAGGGTCATCATCACGTGATTGTCGAGGCTTGGCATCGGTGATCTCCTTTTCGTCTGAGCTCAAGTCTCACCCATCACTCCTGACACCACCCTGTCAGGGGGGTGTGCTAGAGTGTCAGCAGATGAACCGGAGAAACCCATGCGCCGTTCCACCCGCCTGTTCGAGATCATCCAGATTCTGCGCGCCGCCGAGGCGCCGGTGACGGCTGAAATGCTGGCAGAAAAGCTCGAAGTCTCAGAACGCACGGTCTATCGCGATATTGCGGCCCTGCAGGCGCAACGCACTCCGATTGAGGGCGAGGCCGGTGTCGGGTATCTGATGCGGCGCGGCTATGACCTGCCGCCGCTGAATTTCGACGCGGAAGAGGTCGAGGCGCTGTGGGTCGGCCTGTCGATGCTGGCGCGCACCGGCGACAGCACGTTGCAACAGGCCGCCGACCGGGTGTGCCGTAAGATCGAAGCGCTGCGCGCGCCCGCCGACTGGTTGCAGGTGGCCCCGTGGGGCGCACCCATGGATGACCCCGAAAAAGGATGTGTGCCCGTGGTGAACTACCGCGAGGCAATCCGGGACGAACGCAAGATCCGTATCACCTATGTGAACGGCGAAGGTGAGCGAACCGAACGGATCGTCCGGCCCGTCGCGCTGATTTACCACATCGAATGCACCCTGCTGGCCGCGTGGTGCGAGCTGCGCAATGGGTTCCGCCATTTCCGCACCGACCGTATCTGGGCCTGTGAACTGACCGAGGATCACTTTTGCGGGCAAGGCGAACCTCTGCGGGCGCTGTGGCAGGAGCAGAACCGCTGGGACACCTCGGCAAGGGCGTCCTGAGTGGCAGGTATTCGCCGATTTCACTGGATTGTTGCTTGAGCACACCCGCAGGCAGCGTGATAAACTGCACCAAACAAAACGCGCCCGGCAAACGGGCGCCGGAGCAGAAGGTGATATCATGACGATTTCCAAATTTGTATTGTCCGCCGGGCTGTGCTCGGCCTTGTTTCTGGGTGCCTGCACGGATCCCGCCACGCTGAACCTGCCGAGCGATCCCAATCAGAACGCCAAACAGGGTGCGCTTCTGGGTGGTCTGGTCGGGGCTGGTGTTGGCGCGATCGCCAATAACTCGAACCCGGGTCTTGGCGCCTTGGCCGGGGCCGCAGTGGGTGCCGCCGGTGGCGGTCTGATCGGCAACCAGCTGGATCGTCAGGCTGCCGAGCTGCGTCAGCAACTGGCCAATCAGGGTATCACCGTCACCAATGCCGGCGACCGTCTGATTGTCACCGTGCCCAATGATATCTCTTTTGACACCGACAGCGCGACCGTGCGTCCGGCGCTGCGCGCTGATCTGGAGAGAGTGGGACAGAACCTGACGAGATACCCCAACTCGAACGTTCAGGTCATCGGTCATACCGACAGTGATGGCGAAGCGTCCTATAACCAAACCCTGTCCGAACGCCGCGCCGGGTCGGTGGCCGATATCCTGCAGGCCAATGGTGTGAGCGGTGCCCGGATCAGCACGATCGGTCTGGGTGAAAACCGTCCCGCTGCCTCGAACCTGACGCCCGAGGGTAAAGCCCGGAACCGCCGGGTCGATATCGAGATCATTCCCAACGGTCGCACATAAGACATGAGGGGCACCTACGGGTGCCCCTTTTTTGCACATTGACTGCGCGTCAACTGGGCTTTGGTGCGCGCAGGCTTTGGGCTAGCTATTGGGAAACACCATGACGGAGTTTCCTGATGTCGGAACCGATCCTGCTGAGCCTCTCCGGCTCGTTGCGCCAAAACGCCACCAACCGCAAACTTCTGCGCGAGGCGGCCCGGCTGTTCAATCCTGGCACCCATATCGAGGCCGATCTGAACCTGCCGCTCTATGACGGTGATCTGGAAGATGGCGAGGGCATTCCGCAGGCGGTCCAGATGCTGGCGGATCAGATCGCGCAGGCCCACGCAGTGATCATTTCCACGCCGGAATACAACAAGGGACCGTCAGGCGTGCTGAAAAACGCGCTGGACTGGGTCAGCCGAACCGAGGGCCGCCCCTGGGCCGACAAACCGGTTGCCGTGATGTCGGCCGCCGCAGGCCGTGCGGGCGGTGAACGGGCGCAGATGGTGTTGCGCAGCTATATGGTGCCGTTCCAGCCGCGCATCTTGCAGGGGCCGGAAATCCATCTGGCCAACAGCTCGAACGAGTTCGACGAGCAGGGGAAACTGTCCAGCGACCGCTATGAAAGCAGTTTGCGGGTGCTGATGGAGAAACTGCGGGCCGAAGCGGGATTTTGACCTACCACACAAACGATTTCTTGGGGCGGGGCGTCAGTCCAGTCGCTTTCGCATCGTAAGCGAGGTTGTTCGATCATAACCGGCGTGGGTTGTCTCGCCGGTTATCGCGAATCCCAGGCGTGCAAAGGCTGCATGATTTTCGACAAGTTCGACCCGGGTTTGCAATTCCAACGCCCGAAACCCTTTGGCCCGGGCCCGGTGTTCAGCCACTTCCACCAGACGTCGGGCCAGACCCTGACCGCGTTTGTTTTGGGCAACGGCAAGTTTGCTCAGATACAGGCAGTCTGGTTTGGGCGTCAGAAAGACGACTGCATTGGGCCGGTCTCCTATCCCCCAAATCTCACCGTCACGCGCCTGACGTTGAAGCTCTTCCACAGTCAGGCGATGCATTGAAGAGGGCGGGTCAATGCGGCCCTCCATATAGGCAAAAGTCTCGCGGATCAGATGCAAGACCTCTGTCAGGCGTGTGCTGTCTGACATCAGGCGTGTAGGTGTTTTATCGACGATCACAAAGACGCCTCGGGCCGAAAATCGGCGGGGATCGTATCGCGCCCGTCCAGCATCAGATCGGCCATCACTTCGGCCACTTTCGGGGCCATGCCGAAACCGATCTTGAAGCCGCCATTGGCGATGAACTGACCCTTATGCAACGGATGCGCACCCAGCATCGGGGCGCGGCTTTTGCTGCGGGGACGGACCCCGGCCCACCGTTCGATCACCTCGGCACCGTGCAGCACAGGCACCGCCCGCGTGGCGCGGTCCAGCACGTCATCCAGCGCGGCATCGGTGCTGGATGGGTCGTCATAATCCCGTTCCGAGGTCGAACCGATCGCCAGCGTGCCATCTGCATGGGGCACGATATGGATGGCATCGACAAACAGCTGCGGCACTTCACCCGCATCAAAGCGCAACAGTGCGGCCTGCCCCTTAACGCCATTGCCGACGGTTTTGCCGAAGGCTTGGCTCAGCTCCTGCAACCCAGCCAGACCGGTGGCATGAACGACTTGCCCTTGGTCCGGCGCTTCCGTCACCACGTCCACGCCCATCACGGCCAGTGCCGAAACCAGCGCGGCACAGGCGCGCCGGGGGTGCATCCGGGCGCTCAGCGTGTCGTGGATTACGAAACCGGTCGGGCTGGGCGGGCACCATGACCCGAGCGACTCGGCCTCGACCACCCGCCATTCCGCACGACCTTGCCACAGCTCAACAGCGGTGACCGCGCGGGCATGGGCAAGCTCCAGCGTGCGGGTATCAGCAATGGGCTGCAACCGGCCCAGACGCGCATATCCCGGGGAAACGCCGCCGGTCGCCTCGACCTGTTTCCAGAACGGTTCGGCCATGATCAGGCTGTCGAACTGAAAGGCCTTCTTGGCGTTCCAGTTCTCGGGCACATGTGGGGCCAGCGCACCGACCAGCCCGCTGCTGGAGCCTGAACCGGCACCGAACGGATCGACGACCTGAACCTTGGCGCCGCGCCGGGCGCAGGTCCACGCGATGGACAGGCCAAAGATGCCCGCACCGCGCACCGTTACATCGACCATTGCCATTCCCCTTTTCCTTGTTCAGTGTCGCGCCGCTTAGCTACAGGATTCCCCGATGGCAGACCAGCGCGCTGAACTGACATGGACCGAGGATCAGATTCCGGTCTCGGACCGTTTCGACGATCCGTATTTCTCGTTGCAAAACGGGCTGGAAGAGACGCGGCATGTGTTTCTGGCGGGCAATGACCTGCCTGTTCGGTTTGCACCGGGGTTTCGTATTGCCGAACTGGGGTTTGGCACCGGTCTGAACATGCTGACCGTATGGTCCGAGTGGGAGAAGGCGGGTCAGACTACGCCCCTGACCTTCACCAGTTTCGAAGCCTTTCCGATGGTGCCCGAGGACATGACGCGTGCGCTGGAGGCCTTCCCCGAGCTTGCGCCTTGGGCCGACCGTTTCCTGGCCCGGTGGGAGGGCGGTACTTGTGATCTGGGCACCCTGCATCTTGAAGTGATCGAAGGCGATGCGCGGCAAACACTGCCCGCATGGAAAGGAAAGGCCGACGCCTGGTTTCTGGACGGGTTTTCCCCTGCCAAGAACCCCGAACTTTGGGGGGGGGACCTGATGCAGCAGGTGGCCGACCACACGGCCAAGGGCGGCACGGCGGCCACCTATACCGCCGCCGGCATCGTGCGGCGTGGGCTGGAGGAAGCAGGTTTCACCGTCACCCGCACTCCGGGATACGGTCGTAAGCGCCACATGACCCGGGCGATCCGGGAATGACGCAGCAGAACAACACCCGCGCGGGTATCGCGCTGATGATCGCGGCGACTGTTGTGTTTGCCTTGCAGGACGGTATCTCGCGCCATCTAGCGGGCAACTATAACACCTATATGGTCGTGATGATCCGCTATTGGTTCTTCGCCGCATTTGTCATAGCGCTAGCGGCGCGGTCTCCCGGAGGATTAAAGGCGGCGACCCAGACAAACCAACTTGGCCTACAGGTGTTTCGCGGCGTTTTGCTGGCAACCGAGATTTGCGTCGCCGTCTACGCTTTTACCGTGTTGGGTCTGATCGACAGCATGGCGGTGTTCATCTGTTACCCGTTGCTGGTCGCGGCACTCAGCGGGCCGGTTCTGGGCGAGCAGGTCGGTTGGCGGCGCTGGGTGGCGATTGGCGTGGGCTGCATCGGCGTTCTGATCATTCTGCAACCCGGCGCGGGTGTGTTTAACCCATGGGCCATTATCCCGCTGATTTCGGCGTTATTGTTCGCGCTCTATGGTCTGCTGACCCGCTATGCCGCCCGCAAGGACACCGCGGCCACCAGTTTCTTCTGGACCGGGGTGGCCGGGGCCGTGGCGATGACGCTGGTGGGGATGTGGTTCTGGGAGCCGATGGCGCGCGCGGACTGGGCGTGGATGGCGGTGCTTTGCGTCAGTGGCGTTCTGGGGCACTGGCTGCTGATCAAATGCTATGAAATGGCCGAAGCCAGCGCGGTGCAGCCCTTTGCCTATTTCCATCTGGTCTGGACGGCCATCATAGGCATTTCAGTCTTTGGTGAGGCGTTGCGGCCCGCGGTTATCCTCGGGGCCGCATTGGTTGTGGCTGCGGGTCTGTTCACCCTATGGCGCGAACGAAGCCAGGGTTGAGCCGACCAACTCCTGCGAGAACGGAACCGGCAGCGCGGGCTGACCCAGGCGGGCGCGATAGACCGGCAGGCTTTCCGCTACCCGCATCACGTAGTTGCGGGTCTCGCTAAAGGGGATCGTCTCGATCCAGTCGACCACGTCGATCTCACCGGCGCGGGGATCGCCATAACGCTCCATCCACGAAATCGGACGCCGCGGCCCGGCGTTGTAGCCTGCGGCCATCATCACCACGTTGCCGTTGAAATCCGCGGCCAGCCCGGACAGGTAATTTGCCCCCAGCTTGGCGTTGTACTGCCAGTCCGAGGTCAGTTTCAGCGTCTTGTGCCCACTGAGAATGCCCAGTTCCTTGGCTACCAGCTTGGCCGTGGCGGGCATCACCTGCATCAAACCGCGTGCGCCTGCTCCGCTGACCACCACCGGGTCGAATTCGCTTTCACGACGGGCGATGGCCAGCGTCATCTCTTTGGCCATGGGCAGGCCCATATCGGCCACCGGATGCACAGGGTAATAGGCGGCGGGCAGCACGACACCGGTTTTCGCGGCGCGTTTGGCAATCATCACCGCCAGATGCGGTTCCTTCAGTTCGATCACCAAATCGCCCAGTTGTGTAGCCTGCACCGGGTCCAGCTCTTCGACCAGATGGGTCAGGAAACGTTCGGATAAATTGTTTTCCCCGGCGCGCAGCAGCAACAGCCCGGCCTCCAGCACGCTGGAATCGGCAAACTCGGCCTGTTTCCAATGCGGCGCCCGGCGCGGGTTGGCCAGTTCACTGTCAAAAGGCCTTCCGATCCGCTCAGCTGCCAAAAGGCCATAGAACGAAGTCTGATAGTCCGCGCCCATCGCGTAGGCGTCATAGGCTTTGTCGGCATCCCCCTGCGCCGCATAGGCCCGTCCCAGCCAATAGCCGCCACGCCCTTTTGAGATCGGCGATTCCACCGCGCCCGAAAAGTTCTGGAAATGCCGAACCGCCGTGGCGGGATCGTTCAGCTTGCGCAGCGCAAGAAACCCGGCCAGCCATTCCAGATCGGCATAGGCATAGCCCATCTCGGGCGTCATGTGGTGGTTGGCGGCGATCTGATAGGCGCGGCTGGCATCGCCATTGCGCATCTCAAGCCGCGCCAGACGGCGGCGGCCTTCGCCCCACTTGTCCGGCTCACCCAGCGCATCTGGCCCGGTCGAGCGCGCCAGCATCAAGTCGATCGCGCTGTCGTCCAGTTCTTTCTTGTCGCGCCAGACAAACCGGTCAAAGGCCAGCCCCGGAGATCCCGCCAGCGACTTAGGAACCGCAGCGACTTTGTTGTCCACACCGGGTTGGCGCTTTTGCAGGGCAATTCGCGCCTCGGCCAGCTTGCGCTGATCGACGCTGACCAAGGGCAGCATCTGCCCGGCGCTGACGAGGTGCCCATCCCACAGCATCCGGTCCAACCGGGCGGTGTGATGGGGTTTCAGCAGCTTGCCGAAATTCTCAATGTAGTCTTTCTGCAGTCCGGACCCCATCGGCATGGTGTGCCACGCGGCCACGATATCGGCCTCGGCATCCCCCGGACGCCCCTTTGCCTTCAACGCGACGGCATAGTTCAGCGCACCTTCTGCCGTTTGCGGCGGGTTACCGGCATAGAATTTCAACACCCGGTCGGGATCGGCACCCGTGAAGGCAGGTTCGCTTTTGCGTCGCAGCCAAGCCAGCCCGGGCCAGTCGGACCGACGGTCCAGAAACACCAGCACATCGCCCGAGCTGCCAAAGCCCTGGCGCAACCAGTGCCAGACGATGATATCGCGGCTCACCGACCCTCGGTTGCCCGATACACGCAAGGCCGCATTCCAGTCGCCCTTGTGCATCTCGGACATCCCGGCGCGCAGATCGCCCACGGCGTCGGCCCGCGCCTGCCCGATTGACCCCAGAATCACCGCTATCAATAGTGCCAGAACGCGTGTCATGCCTTGCATTTCCTAACCAACCAAGGATACAGCCACTCAGGATAAACCTTGCGCCGCCGGGATCAACTCACATCGCGACGATTGTGATGGCCCCAAGCGCAAAAATTGCTAACCGCACACCAAGGAGCGTGTCATGTTCAAAGGCTCAATGCCAGCCCTCGTCACCCCGTTCACAAACGGCGAGTTGGACTTGAAGACACTCAAACACTTGGTGGAATGGCAGATTCAGGAAGGCTCGACCGGGCTGGTTCCCGTGGGCACCACCGGCGAAAGTCCGACGCTCAGCCATGAAGAGCACGAAACCGTGGTGGAAGAGGTTGTCAAAGCTTCTGCCGGTCGCGTGCCGGTAATCGCGGGTGCAGGTTCGAACAACACGGTCGAAGCGATCCGGTTTGTGCGATTCGCAGAACGGATCGGCGCGGATGCGGCGCTGGTGGTGACGCCTTATTACAACAAGCCGACCCAAAAGGGCCTGATTGCGCATTTCCGCGCGCTGCATGACTGCGCCGATATTCCGATCATCATCTACAACATCCCCGGCCGGTCGGTCATCGACATGACCCCCGCAACGATGGGAGAGCTGGCCGCGCTGCCGCGGATCGTTGGCGTAAAGGACGCCACCGGTGATCTGGCCCGCGTCAGCCAGCAGCGTGCGTCCTGCGGGCCGGACTTCTGCCAGCTGTCAGGTGAAGACGCGACGGCGCTGGGCTTCAACGCGCATGGTGGCGTTGGCTGTATCTCGGTCACCGCAAACGTGGCACCGAAACTGTGCGCCGAGTTCCAGCAGGCGACGCTGGCGGGTGATTATGCCAAGGCGCTGGCCTATCAGGACCGTCTGATGCCTCTGCACGAAGCGATCTTTATCGAGCCGGGTCTGGTAGGTGCAAAATACGCGCTCAGCAAGCTGGGCCTGTGCAGTGAAGAGGTACGCTCGCCGCTGACACCGCTGGACGACAGCACCAAGGCCGCCATCGACGCTGCGATGGCCCACGCAGGACTGCTCTGAGCCTAAAGAGTATGGGCCTGCCTACTACAGCAGGCCCTATTCGCTGAGCAGTTCGCCCAGATGCCGGGTCTTGTCGGGATTACGTACCATGTAGATGGCCGCAATCCTGCCGTTCTCGATTTTGAGAGATGTGGCCTGCAGCGATCCGCCGGGTTCTCGGTTGAGGATTGCCGGTTGGCTATTTAGCCAGCAAAATGTCCAGGAATTGGCGCGCGGGGCCGAAGGTTTCCGCGCCAGCCCTGCAAAAAACCGAATGACTTTGTCCCTTCCATAAATCGGGTTCAGGGTCGCGATGATTTTACCCCCGCCATCCGAGTGCAATTGAACGTCTCGCGCAAGCAAATCCGTCAGATGTTTGGTATCGCCGCTTTTGGCAGCCTTAAAAAACGCCTTGGCCAGTTCTTCACCCTGCTCACGTGCAACAGGCGCGCGCAGCCTCACCTGTTCGACGTGTTTCCTGGAGCGGCTGACAAGCTGGCGGCAGCTGTTTTGATTACGCTTCAGTGTCTGGGATAACTCGTCATAGGAATGTTCGAACACGTCATGAAGCAGGAAGGCGGCGCGTTCCAGCGGTGACAACCTCTCCAGCGCCATCAGCAGGGCGACCGAGACATCGCGGTCCAGCCGCTCGGTCGCGTCCTCGGTGACCAGTGGTTCCGGCAGCCACTCTCCGGGATAGGTCTCACGCACAGTTCGCGCTGCCCGCAAGTGGTCGAGGCACAGCCTTGTGACGACACGGATGAGATAACCTGTCTTATCGTGGACCTGTTCAACATCAACGCGCCGCCAGCGCAGATAGGCGTCCTGCACGATGTCCTCGGCATCACTGACCGATCCGAGCATTCGGTAGGCAACCGCGAATAGACGCGGTTGCATATCGACAAAAGCCCGGTCGTCGGGGGCGGGCTCTGACCCGGTCATGCGGCTGTGGCCTTATTGTCAACGGGGTGAGGCATTGCAAACCCCACTGCCAATCGGTTCCAAGCATTGATCGTGGTAATCACAAGGGTCAGTGCCACCTGATCCCTTTCTGAAAACTGGGCCGCCATTTCCTCATAGGTGTTGTCTGGCGCACGGCTGGTTTCGATCCGGGTCAGGGTCTCCGCCCAAGCCAGCGCCGCCCGTTCACGTACTGAATACAGCGAAGATTCATGCCAGGCGTTCAACAGATGCAGCCGATCCTCGGTTTCGCCATTCGCGCGCGCGTCATGTGTGTGCATGTGGATGCAATATGCGCAGCCATTGATTTGAGAAACCCTGAGCTTCACAAGCTCGATCAAGCTGTGTTCCAGTTCCGACGCATGCAGTCTTTCCTCCATGTCGAGCATGGGCTGCAATAGCTCGGGGGCGGCGGCAAAATGATTGATCCGGGGGGACATCGCATTCTCCTGTTTTGGTATTGAACAAGAACAGGACGGTCGCGCCACCGGGTTTGTGACATGAATCGCAAAAAAAAGAGCCTCAGGATCAAGGCTCTTTCGTTCAGCGTTTGCCGTAATACAGCCCTACCACATGTTCCGCCTGCGCAAAGAACAGCCAGCGTGACACCACGACGCCTGTCAGATGCGACAGCACGGCCAGCAGCGCAAAGATATGTTTGATCGCAACCCCTGAAACAGGGATCAGGATCAGCAGCAAGGGCAGCACAAAGGCCAGACCAAAGGAAATCACCCGCAGTTTCTGCGCATGTTTACGGCCCACCACGTGGACGAACTCACGCAGCAGATAGTTTGTACCCGTGTGTGGAGGCTCAAAGGCGCGGACGGCACCACGGCCTCCCAGCCCTGTGGCAGTGCCGAGTGTGGTACCAGACCGGGCAAACGCACCGTCGCCCTTGGCCCAATAGGCCAACTGCACAGCACCTGCGATGGCCAGCAGCCACGGGGCCAAGGCCTCGGCGCCAGCCAACAGCGCGCCTCCTGCCAGACTAAAAGACAGGAACATTGCTGGCGTCAGGTTCATATTCCAGCGCGGGATGGTCTTGAGCTGCGTGTAGATCATCGAAGTTGTAAACACGGTGGCGAGGCTGAGCAGCGCTCCGATCCAACCTATAACCGTCCAGTGGCTGCCCGCAAACACGGCCCCAAGGGCATAAAGCCCCATGACAAGAAGGGCAGCAACCGCGCAGATCCCCTCACGGCTGAGCCAGCTGGACCTCCATTGACTGAACGCTTTCCAGGCGCGCTCGGGATGCCCCAGGTGGAAGGTTGAGGCCAGTAGACCGCCCACCGCCAGAGCGTAGGCGATGAGGTAAAACACAAAGGCGACGAAACCGGTCACCTCGGGTTGGCCGAGGCCAAGGAAAAACAGCAACCCGAAGCCCAGTCCGGAACAGGTGGTGAAGATGATGACAGAAGGGGCTGGGTGCATCAGAGCTTCTCCAGAGTTTTGTCGAGCCAGCCGAGGAAGCCTTTCGGCTCTTCGGCGACCGGGGCCAGCAGGGGCGCAAGAATGTCGATCTGGTCCTCAATCTGATCCTTGGGCCGTGGCGGCAGGTATTTGTTGACGGGCTTGGTGCCCATTTCCGGCATCAGGTCCATCCCCTCGCGTTCCGCGACCAGTTTGCTGACATCGCTGTTGGGGTCGCCCAGATCGCCGAAATGCCGGGCACCGGCGGGGCAGGTGCGGACGCATGAGGGGATACGGTCCACCTCGGGCAGGTTGTCGTTATAGATACGATCTACGCAGAGGGTGCATTTTTTCATCACACCCTCGGCGACATCCAGTTCCCGCGCGCCATAGGGGCAGGACCAGGCGCAAAGACCGCAGCCGATACAGTCGCTTTCATTGACCAGCACGATGCCATCCTCGACCCGCTTGTAGCTGGCCCCGGTCGGGCAGACGGTGACGCAGGGGGCGTCTTCGCAGTGCAGGCAGGACTTGGGGAAGTGGATCAGTTGGGCGTGACCTTCGGCCGGTGTGACCTCGTAGGAATGCACACGGTTCAGGAAAGTGCCCGACGGGTTGGCGCCATAGGCATCCTGATCCGACAGGGGCGCGCCGTAGTTTTCGGTATTCCAGCCTTTGCATGAAATCACGCAGGCATGGCAGCCGACACAGGTATCGAGGTCGATGACCAGACCCATTTTGCGCTCGGTGGATTGGGGGAGTTGAGTCATTTGCCTACCTTCCACGCAAGATCTTTCGGGCCGGTCCCAACGGGTGACTTGATCGGGTCAAACTCGGGCTGGCTTTCTGCATCACTCGGGGCTGCAGCCTTCTCGATTTTCACTTTCAGGTCGAACCATGCGGCCTGCCCGGTAATCGGGTCAGAATTGGCCCAGCGTTGCCCATCCCCTTTTGGCGGCAGCAGTTCGTGGATCAAGTGGTTCAGCAGGAAGCCCTTGGTCGCCTCTGGCGCATCCTCTTGCAGCGCCCAGGCACCTTTGCGTTTGCCGATGGCGTTCCAAGTCCAGACGGTGTTTTCGTTCAGGGCAGCCATCTCCATCACCGGCACGGTGATTTCCCCGTGCGGAGAGCTGACTTTGGCCCAATCGCCGTCCTGAAGCCCGTGTTCGCGCATCAGTTTGGTCGGGACATAAAGCGGGTTGCGCCCGTGCAACTGGCGCAGCCACGCGTTCTGGGTGCCCCAGCTGTGATACATCGCCATCGGGCGTTGGGTCAGGGCGTTGACGGTAAAGCCTTCGTTGCCCTGCTGGTCGGTTTCGTACCAGATCGGCAGCGGGTCCATCGTGTCCTTGATGCGCTGGCGCAGGTGCTCGGGGGGCTGGCGATCTCCGTGACCTTCGGCGGCAAGCTGGAACCGTCGCATCGGCTCGGAATAAAGCTGGAACAGATAGGGTTGCGGGCTGTCATAAATCCCCATCCCAACTGCCCAGTCCTGATAGGCCATGTTCCACGGTTTGTAGTAATCCGCGCCTTCGGGGATATGCGCGACGTAGAAGCCGCCGTTTTCGATGTAGCGGTTCAACTGGTCCGGATTGACCTCTCCGCGCCCTTCCTTGTCGCCATTTTCGCCCCGGAACCCGGCCAGCGGGCCAATGCCCGGTTTGCGTTCGTGGTTGACGATGTAGTCGGCGTAGTCCTTCCACTTCGGCGTTCCGTCTTCGTTGGTGAAGCCCGGCAGGCTCATGCGGTTGGCCAGTTCGATCAGCACCGACTGGAACCCGCGCACATCCCGGTCAGGTTCAACCACCGGCCAGCGGATGGCGTCTGCGGCCGCGTCAGCCTCGCAAATCGGGCGGTCCAGCAGAGAGATGCAGTCGTGCCGTTCCAGATAGGTGGTGTCGGGCAGGATCAGGTCGGCATAGGCCACCATTTCCGAGGAATAGGCATCGGAATAGATGATCTTTGGGATGGTATATTTGCCATCCTCATTGCGGGCCGTCAGCATCTCCATCACGCCCTTGGTGTTCATGGACGAGTTCCATGACATGTTCGCCATATACATGAACAGCGTGTCGATCTTGTAAGGATCACCGGCAGCGGCGTTCGAGATCACCATGTGCATCAGCCCGTGGGCCGACATCGGGTTTTCCCATGTGAACGCCTTGTCGATGCGCTGTGGCGTACCGCAATCGTCGATCAGCAGGTCTTCGGGGCCACGGACAAATCCCAAATGCGGACCTTCCAGCGGGCGTCCGGGCCGACGGTCACCGTGAGGGCTGGGGTGGGCTTCGATAGGTTTGGGGTAGGGTGGCTTGAAGCGGAAGCCGCCGGGGACCTCGACGGTGCCCAGCAGGATTTGCAGGACGTGCAGCGCGCGGCAGGTCTGGAAGCCGTTGGCATGGGCCGAAATGCCGCGCATGGCGTGGAAGCTGACGGGGCGGCCGATCATCTTGGAGTGAGTCTCTCCCCGGAAGTCGGTCCACTCTTGGTCCAACTCGATGGCCTCGTCAAAGGCGACGCGGGCGATCTCAGCGGCGATGGCGCGAATGCGCTTGGCTGGGATGCCGCAGCGGTCGGCGACAGCCTCGGGGGCGTGGTCGTCGGAGAGGTATTTCTCAGCCATCAGATGGAAGACCGGGCGGTGCGTAACGCCGTCTTTTTCAAAAGTGGCCGACAGGTCCGGACGGACGCCGGGTTTGTCGAAGGCGGTGGGCTTGCCCGTGACGCGGTCGATCACCAGCGGCTTGCCGTCGGCGTCGCGCAGGAACAGGCCCTTCTCAGGCCCTTCTGCGGCATTTACCAGAACTGGGGCATTTGTGTAGCGGCTGAGGTAGTCCAGGTCGATCTTGCCCGCCTTCATCAGCACATGAATCAGCGACAGGATGAACAAACCGTCGGTGCCCGGCGTAATCCCGACCCAATCGTCAGCCACGGCGTTATAGCCCGACCGGATCGGGTTCACCCCGATCACCCGTGCGCCGCGCGCCTTGATCTTGCCGATGCCCATTTTGATCGGGTTGCTGTCATGGTCTTCGGCCACGCCGAACAGCATGAACAGCTTGGTATGGTCCCAATCGGGTTGGCCGAATTCCCAGAAGGCGCCGCCCATCGTGTAGATGCCGCCTGCCGCCATGTTGACCGAGCAGAAACCTCCATGCGCCGCGTAATTGGGCGTGCCGAAATTCTGTGCCCAGAAGCTGGTGAAGCTCTGGCTCTGATCACGACCGGTGAAGAAGGCCAGTTTCTGCGGCGCGGTTTCGTGCAGTTCGTTCAGCCAGCCGACGGCCGTGCTGATCGCCTCGTCCCATTCGATTTCACGAAACTCACCCGAGCCGCGCGGACCTACCCGCCGCAAGGGCTTGCGCAGACGGGATGGCGCGTTGACCTGCATGATCCCCGCCGACCCTTTGGCGCACAGAACGCCCTTGTTGACCGGGTGATCTCGGTTGCCCTCGATATAGGCAACTTTGCCGTCCTTCATGTGTACATTGATGCCACAGCGACAGGCGCACATGTAACAGGTGGTGCGCCGGACCTCGTCCGAGACTTTGGGGCTGGTGTCGATCTTCGGTTGCTGGATGGTCATCTGGCGTCCTTCTGTCGGGGCGGCGGATCAGGTCAGGAATGTTATTCCGGCGAGGATAACTCCTGCAATGAAAAGAGTTTCTACGACGATCAGGGCGATTGCAGCGCCGCCGACCGACAGGATCTGTTTCAGGTTTGTCTTCATGCCGACTGCTGCGATGGCGATCAGAAGCAACCAGCGAGAAACCTGGCTGAGCAGGTCCGAGATGAAGGGCGGGATCAGGCCGAATGAGCTGGCCGCGGCCAGAACCAGAAAGCCCACGACAAAGCTGGGCAGGATCGGGGGGCGCTTTCCCGCCTCGTCCATATCAGTGACGCCACGGATTATCAGCGAGGCGACCAGAACCACCGGCGCCAGCATCGCAACGCGGAACAGTTTCACCAATGTCGCGGTGTCGCCGGTCTGTTCCGAAATCGAGAATCCAGCACCAACCACCTGCGCTACGTCATGGATTGTGCCACCAAGGAACACGCCGCCTGCTACGTCGCTCATGCCCAGCATGCGCACCAGAATAGGGTAGGCAATCATCGCGATGGTCGACAAGACGGTGACGCCCAGAACGGTAAAGATCAGCCGTTCCTCGGAGCGATCATCCTTGGGCAGGATGGCGCTGATGGCCATAGCCGCCGAGGCGCCGCAGATCGCAACCGATCCCGCGGTCAGAAAGGCAAAGCGCCATTTGTGGCCGAAGAACCGTGCGATCAGCAGGCCAAAGGCAATCGTGGCCAGCACGCCGCCAACGACCAGCGCGATCAGGTCCCAGCCCAACCCCATCATCAGTGTCATCGAAACACGCACGCCCAAAAGCGCCACACCCAGTCGCAGCAGCGATTTCGCGGCAAAGCCGATGCCGGGGACGGTTTTGCCCTCTTCCCCCAAGAAGCTGAGCGCGATGCCCAGTAACAGCGCCATCAACATCGCCGGTGTCGCATAATGCTCGGACAGGAACTTGGCAGTCACGGCAACGGTAGTCGCGACCAGCACGCCGGGAAACAGGGTGCGGATCGTGTGCGCGGCGTTTGCGCCGATAAGAGACGTAATTTCGGTCTTTGCCAGCATCTACCCGATATGCCTTCTGGAAAAAATTGCGGTACCGGCGGGTTCGCCGCCCTGGGTTCTCGGAGGCCGGGTCAACGCGCCTCCCGCTTGGACTTGATGTGTTGAGCCTGCACGGCCGTCACGGCGATCATGTGCAGAATGTCTTCGGACGAACAGCCACGCGACAGGTCGTTGGCCGGTTTGGCCAATCCCTGCAGCACCGGGCCGATCGCCTCGACCCCGCCGATGCGCTGGGCGATCTTGTAGCCCAGATTGCCCGCATTCAGACTGGGAAAGACAAAGACATTCGCCTCACCCTTCAGCGGCGAGTCCGTGGCCTTCTTGGCCGCAACCTCAGGCACGAAGGCTGCATCGAACTGCAGCTCTCCGTCGATCAGCAAGGTCGGGTCCTTTTCGCGCGCAATACGCGTGGCCTCGACGACCTTGGAAACTTTGGCATGTGCGGCGCTGCCGGATGTGGAAAAGGACAGCATCGCCACTCGCGCGGTTTCGCCAGTCAGGGTTTCATAGGACGCGGCCGAGGCGCGGGCGATCTCGGCCATTTCCTGTGCGTCCGGATCAACGACCAGACCGCAATCGGCAAAGATGTGTGCGCCTTTGACCTCGTGATGGTCCTTGCAAAACAGCATCAGGAAAAAGCTTGAGACCATCGCCGCATCCGGGGCCGTACCGATGATCTGCAGCGCGGCGCGCACGGTGTCGGACGTGGTTTCGACCGCGCCGCCGACAGTGCCGTCTGCGATGCCCTGCTGTACCAGCAAGGCGGCATAGGTCAGACGGTCCTTGATCTGCTGCTGCGCCTCATCAAGGGTCATTCCCCGGTGCTTGCGCCGTTCGTACAGCGCCTGCGTCAGTTCCGGTGTCAGTGCAGAATCAACAGGATCGTGGATTTCGATCCGCTCGGGATCGTAGCCCTCATGGGTTTGCAACAAGGCCGAAACCTCGGCCTTGTTGCCAATCAGGATGATCCGCGCGACGTTCTCTTTCACGGCCATGACCGCGCCTTCGACCACACGGGGATCATCGCCCTCGGCCAGGGCGATGATCTTGTCGGAGGCACTGGCCGTCCCGAGAATGGCGCGCAGAGGCTTCACGCGGATTAAACCCCAGCCTGTTGGTTCATGTCGTCGGCGCTGATGCCTGCCACTTCGACCGGCTTCTTCA
>NZ_WPZO01000013.1 GCF_013031355.1 Ruegeria arenilitoris
TCCGAGAAATCGGCGCAAACGCAATACTCAGATGGAAAGAATGGAAAGCAAGAGATGAATGACCCGGGCTGGCTAAGCCGGGCCAAATGCCCGTCAGCGACAGAGTAAGTCCGCCCGGTGGCGACACCTGCTTGCAGGTCGCAATACCGGTTTTGGGAACGAAAAACGCCGCCCCAACGGGGCGGCGTCTGGTTTGATCTTTGGGGCGTTCTTACTCGGCGGCCTGCGCCGTGGCGCCGTGCTTGTCGCGCAGGCTGTCGCGATAGAGCGCCTTTGCCAGAGCAACCATCATCAGGCCCATCACCATGGTAAAGGGAAGCGCGCCGATGATCATTGCGTTGCGCAGCGCATCCATCGGGTTGTTTTCACCCGCCGCCAGGATCAGCGCACCGATCACGGCCATCAGGATCAGACCCCAGATGATGCGGTGCTTGATGCCGGTTTCCTGGCTGCCGCCGGACATGATTGTGTTCATCACCAGAATGCCCGAGTCAGCAGAAGTTACCAAGAAGGTCATGATCAGGATCACACACATGACGTTCAGCATGGACAGCAGCCCGCCGTCGATCATGTAGGACAAGGTCACGAACAGTTTGTTGGTGTTCGACGCCCCGATGATCGCACCCTCGGCGGCACCCGCCAGTTCCAGATCGATCGCGGTACCACCCAGAATGGTCATCCAGGCAAAGCACACCAGCGCCGGCGCGAAGACGCAGCCCAGAATGAACTCACGGACCGAACGCCCCTTGGAGATGCGCGCCAGGAACAGGCCTACAAACGGCGAGAACGCGATCCACCACGCCCAGTAGAATGTGGTCCAGCCGGCCTGCCAGCCGAACTGACGGCCCTGCTCGCCAGCGGCGTAGGCCGCGGCCAGAGTCGCTTCGTCCAACTCGGCGGCTGCACCTTCCAGACCGCTCTTGAAGCCGTCAAAGCTGCCCCACGCGTTGGTTGCGCCACCCACCAGGTCTGCCGCATGGGCCTGTGCCTCGGCCGGCAGAGCTGCCGCGAAGGCTTCGGTCGACAGCGGGCCATAGGCGTTAAAGCTGAGCGACAGGAAGTGCAGGATATAGTCGACCATCGCCGTGCCATAGGTCGTCATGGCAAAGACGAACGAGCCGAACACGACAAAGGTACCCAGCAGGATGATCGACAGCACCAGGTTCAGGTTCGACAGGTACTTAACGCCACGGCCAACACCCGACACAGCCGAGATGATCGACAGCCCCATGATGACAATCAGCCCGGAAATCAGGCCCACTTTGCTGGGGGTCGGAACTTCGCCGCCCAGATCCATGATCCACTCCATACCGGTGATAGCGTAGAGACCGTCGATAAACTGGCTGACGCCATAGCCGATGGTCACGGACACGCCGAGGATGGTCGCAACCACGCCCAGAACGTCAACCACGTGGCCCAGGAAGCCGTTCATCAGCTTGCCGAACAGCGGTGTCAGCGCCGCACGGATGGTCAGCGGCATATTGCGGGTATAGGCGTAATAGGCCAGCGACAGGCCGGTGACGACATAGATCGCCCAGGCGTGGAAACCGTAGTGCAGGTAGGTGAAGCGATAGGCAGATGGCAGCGCCTCGGGCGAGTTGGCCTCGACCGCACCGGACACCACAACGGGGTTTGACCCCCACAGGCCCAGCGGCTCAGCTGTGGCAAACACCATCAGACCGACGCCCAAGCCGGCACCAAACATCATCGAAAACCACGAGAAGTTCGAAAACTCGGGCTTTTCCCCGGGCGTCCCCATGATCCGGCGCCCGGTGGCGGGGATGATGGCTACAATGGCCAGAAAAAAGAAGAACAAACCTACGATGATGACGTAGAAGCTGTTGAACACTTCCAGCAGCTTGAAGTTCCAGCTGCCCAGCGTGCTGTTTGCATTCGCCGGGAAAATCAGCGCCCACAGTACCAGCGCAACCATGATCCCCTTGCTGATCAGCGCGATAGGGGTGCTGTAATTCTCATAAAAACCGGCATCCGCCGTTTTTATCTCAAGATCCGTAAATGGTTCGGGTACCGACATATTTTCCTCCGTGTTGATGGTACGCTGGATTGAACTCACCTAATGGCGAGCCTCCAATCTTGACCTTTTTCTTGACCCGTCCCTTGAGGTTCATCACCACTCCTCCGACGGGACAGGTCCCTGAAAACTCCACTTGGGCAAAAAGCCCAAGCTACCGCCGAAACGCGGTATTTTCTGGCCTACCTGCCTATATCGGTGGCATTCAGCTGATTTGCTTGGAACCGACATTATCTGTAGCTTTGCGACACATATCCCCAGACGGGATCAAAAAACACATTATTGACGCGATGAACTCAGGATTTTACCCGGAAAAATTCTAATGTTCGATTTAGTTTCGCTCATGCATCTCTCGACAACTGCCCGCAAATCATGAATTCCGAACGCGGCCCAATCCCACCGTGACCGATCACCCCCCCTTTGGATGTCGCGCAGCATCAGTGGCGTGGGCTCGCCGCAAAAACAGCATCAAGCAGGCAGGCGGGTGTCCATCCCGGCTTCAGAACGACTTGGGTCGCAACGCAACACTTTGGTCAGGGCCCATATCCGAGTATGAAAAGCTTATGCCCGGGCCGGGCCGGAATACGACCCCCCTGCCCCACCCCAAGGCGGAGACCACTGAGATGAATACCTTCCTGACAGTCCTTCTGCTGATCGTTGCATTTTTCGTCGGCATGTACCTGTGGACGCGGAAACTGACTGCCGATGGGCAAAAGCGTGTCCCGCAGCTGGGCGATATCATCCCCGTCAATGGCGGCAGCATTCATTATGTCGAACGGGGTGACCCCTCGAAGCAGACCCTTGTCATGATCCACGGGCTGACAGGGCAACTGCAGCACTTCACCTATGCGCTGGTCGATTTGCTGGCCGACGATTATCACGTCATCGCAGTTGACCGGCCTGGATGTGGGTATTCGACACGGGACAAGGCCGATCTGGGGCGCCTGCCCGAACAGGGGCGGATGATACAGGAGTTTCTGGACGCCAAGGGCATCACTGACGCGATTCTGGTCGGCCATTCCTTGGGTGGTGCGGTATCGCTGGCCATGGCGCTGGACCATCCCGAAAAGATCAAGGCGCTGGCCCTGCTGGCCCCTCTGACGCAAAAGCTGTCATCCACGCCGCAGGTCTTCAAGCCGCTGGAGATTCGCACCGAGTGGCTGCGGAGCCTGATCGGCCATACTCTGGCCGTACCGCTGGCTGCCAAAACTGCTCCGCACACGCTGGACGTTGTTTTTGCTCCGGACCCTGCCCCCGCCGATTTCCTCGACCGCGCTGGCGGTGCACTGGGGCTGCGGCCCTCGGCTTTTGTCACCGGGTCGCAGGATGTTGTGGGTCTTGAGGCCAGCCTTGAGGCACAAATGGCACGGTACGGCGATCTGACCGTACCCGGCGGGATTCTGTACGGAGCGCAGGACGCGATCCTGCGACCTCGGACGCAGGGCGATCCGATGGCCCAGTTCGGCCTGAGCAACGAACGGATCGACGGGGCGGGTCACATGATCCTGATCACAGCGCCAGAGACCTGTGCCGCATTCATTCGCCGAATTGCCAAAACCGCAAGCACCGAGCCCAAGGCGGTTTGATCAGGGTGAAAAAGAATCCGGCTTTGACCATCTTTTCCCTCTTGACCCTCTCCGGCCCCTCCCTTAAATCGCCTCTCACTCATGGCGGAGTAGCTCAGTTGGTTAGAGCAGCGGAATCATAATCCGCGTGTCGGGGGTTCAAGTCCCTCCTCCGCTACCACCAAACCTCCCACCTTTTTGGAACGGTTTGAAACCGAGGCGCTAAGGCGGCCTTCACCTCGACCGGCACACCGTTTTCCTCGGTCGGAGACACAACGATCTCCGAAATCAAGCCGCGCACCGCATCACGTGCTTTTGGATTCGGATTGCCGTCATGCTCCTGCATAGAAGAGATCATTTCATCCAGTGCCGTGACATACTTGAAGCTGTCGCTGGATTGAACTCGAACGCCTGCTCCTTCTCGTCAAAGCTGGCCAACATTGTAGCGCGGCGGCAGCTTTCGGACAATTTGGCGGGATTTCCCGGACAGTTTCAAAAGCCGTGCCGACTTTGCCCAACTCGTCGAAAAGCATGACTTCATCATCCACCCATGTGTAAGTCAAAAGCTATTCGTCGTTCTTGCAGCAAGAGTTGTTTTCTGCAACTTTGCGGGCATGGTTAAAGACAGATATGGAAATACTTTTTTTTCCAGAAAACTCAATCACTGTATTCGACACTTCGCTAGGCTATGACACGGAGTTGTTTGAGGACTATTGGCTTAAAACTCCGTGACTTTGATCGCAGTCGTTACGCATCAGCTTACGAAGCCGATTTCGGATCTGGGGCGGACTGGTCCGCAGTGGTGTGTGAGTTGTTAAACAACCATGTGCCATTCTCGGTAATTGCGTCTGCTTTTTTCTGGGTGATCGGATTGAGAGGTCGGCTATGGCTTGGAAGCGTATGGCGGCGACACTGCTGTCCTGCATTCCAACGGGCGGTTTTTCTGACGCCAACGGCGCAGCGTTGCTAGCCTTAGAGCGCGTTTTTGAGCTCACTGATAGTCAAAACGTTAAGCTGCTGGCCTACACATGGGTAGATAAGAGATCACGTTCCTCGATGAGCCGTACAAAGTTAAGACCGCTTTTGAAACAATTGCAAAGCTGGACGAGATCGAACCCAGAGATAAACAGTTCGGGGCAGGTTTGTTCTCGCCGCCAGTTTTCCTTTTCAAATTCGAGGCCGGCAAAAGACAGATCTTAGTAGCGGTCAGAAATAAGGATGTGCGGTTGACCGCGTTGTAGCCAACGTGAATCTGTGCCTGAACAGTGTAGCGTGGCGGCAGCGTTCGAACAATTTGGCACGATTTCCCGGACAACTCGACGTGACCCGTTGGTAGACTCGGCCACACAACTGACGTTCGCTGCATGTGCGGATAGGGCGGTACTTAATGTCAGCTTTTGGCTGGGTTTGCCAAACATAAGGCATCGCAGGTCCGAGAATACCATTGGCCATCACGTACCCCGCAGTATCGTTGGCGTGCCAAGGTACGATCACGTTAAACGGGCTCATCGCCCTTGCAATATGGGCGATTTCGGCGGCGTGAACCGCATCGGATTGGAGGTGACCATTACGCGCGCCAGCGCGGTTTCCGTTGTCTGCTGGCTCATTGCGTCGAACGCAGGGTAGCTCTGGGCGTCGACGTCCAAAGCTGAGATAATTTTTGCGTTCACATTTGTCTTTGCACCAATCGACGCCGGTATCTTGTCAGTTTTGGTGTCAATGCCTGAAGTCTTAAGCGACGATTGCTCGTCCCGCTGCGTAGCTCTCGGTCTTTTGCTGCGGAGCGCCCTCGCGAGGACTCCCTGCAGGCTCGCGTTATCGGGATCGAGGCGCAACGCAGCCTTGGCTACAGCCAGTGCGTCATCGGCCAGATCAAGCTTCAAAAGCGTACGCCCAAACAGGGAAAAGAGTTTCGCCACGTCCATGGATTTGTTTAGCAACCCGGTACCGGTCTTTTCCGCCTCGCCCGCGTTCTTTTGCCCGGCTACCAGCGCACGCCCCAGTCTGAGCCATATCTTTAGCGAATTTGGCCGGCGCTCCAATAGTTTTACGAACTCCCGGTAGGCAGTACCGTTGTAGCCCTGTCTCGCGGCAATTACCCCGTGCATGTAGCGCACACGTGGATCGTTCGGCTCAGCATTCACGATTTGCGCAAACCCGCGCTGTGCTGCCGCCAGATCTCCGGCGTTATAGAGTGCTTTGGAACGCTTCAACACATAACGCAGACAACGCCGATCAAGCTTGTCACCAAGATTTTTACCGCTTTGCGTGATCAGCAGCAGCGACCGGATTTTTGCGTCCTTTGATCCGAAGGAGTACTTGTAAGGCTCGTCGCCGCGAAGGAAATCATATTTTTTGAAGCCCTGCGAAATGGCGTGTCTAATTGCGTAGGAATGAAGGACCAAACCCGGCGGCGGGCCTTTGAAGGCCGTGTCGCGCGCACCGATATAGAAATTATAAGCCATGCTTTTCTGGTCAACCAATATGCTGAACACGCAAATTGGTCGGTCTTCATGCCAAAGCATTGGCATGAACAACGTATTTGTCGCCCAAGCTGTTCTGAGCATTCTGCGCTGGGTTTTCAGAATGGCGTTCAACCGGTCGCCTTTGCGCTCACCCCATTTATCAGTCCATAGCCGGATAAGAGTTTCAATATCCCGGTCAAACGTTTCGCTGGTTGTGTGCGTAAAACGATACGCGTCCGAGGCTTCTACCTGACGCAGAAAGCGCCGGATCTTTTGGCGGGTGTTTTTGCTGACTCTTTGACTAAGAAACTCGCCCCAATCTCCTGGAAGCATCGTATAGGGGCATACCCCGTTATTGACGCCGTCGGGTTCGACCATTTTCAGGTGCTTCAGCTCGAGGATTTCACCCGAGAATGCCCTGAGGAACAGATTAAGCCGTTTGTAGGAGGTCGGGAGGTTGAGAAGACGGAGGCGCCGCCAGTTCATCTCCTGCAGCTTTTGAGCAAGTGCAGGTATGGCAGTCTCTTCAGATTCAGGTCGGCAGATTAGGCCGTTATAATCCGAAACGTAGTTTCCAGTCAGATAAATCTCATTATAGAACCCGCCGGAATCGTGCTTAGTAGCCAGCCGAACCGGAAGAAAGGCTACATATCCTGGTTCGCCATGAGGCGCCCGGACAGCAAGAACAAAGCTACCGGCACCAGCGCTTTCCGCAGTTCCGAAAAGCCATTCAAATGACAGGAAATAATTGGCCTCGGGATCTGCCTGATATACCGCGTTCCATTGTGAACGCAGCTCAATGATTGCAGTTCGCCCCTCAATTAATTCTACTCGCACAACACCACTCTCTAACACAAAGTACTCAAAAAAACTGACAAGCAGTATATCAGTTTATTCCAAAAAATCTATTCTTGCGGATTTCTGCCCGAAGCATTGCCAAGCTGTTGAGTGGCGATAAGGAAGTGTCGTGGGAGACTGCCTTATCGCCACTCAATCAGATCGCTGTAGCGTTCAGGTACGACGACCAGGCCAAATTGCTCGGCGACAAAACCTAGCAATCCGTGCTGGTTTGTGACGTGGATCAGCGCGACGAACCTCTCCAACGTTATGCGATGGCTTTCCCGCGCCTCACTCGCATAAACATCCAGCATGTTCTTGCTGAACTCCTCGCCCAAATACTCCGACATGGCGTCGGCGATCTGTTCCCGGCTCAGGTCTGAGGCTTTCAGCGCCCGGCTCACAGCGCGGGCGATCTGACTGGACAGATTGCCACCCGTGGCAACCTCCGGCGGAAGCGTTACATATACCTGCGGCAGTTGCCAGTCGCTGAACATATCCAGCGTGTTGGGATCACGGTGACGAGACATCAACGCATACCTCCCACCAATTCGGCCTCAACCTCGGGAAAGCACCCCAATAAGTAAGGGCCAAACAGCAGGGCCAGCATCAGCACCACAAACTGCACTTGATGGAACAGCAGCTTCTCAGAGGAGATGAATCCGAAAAAGAGACTTGGAAAAGATATGATTGGGAGTTTCACCAGGCGATGATCGCGGCCTGCAATTCCAAGAAACTTCTGTCTCTGCACTCGATCATCTACGACAAATATTTGCGGTATCAGATGCTCGTGCTGACCTATCGCGGCGAAGAGGCCGTCAAGGAGCACAAGGGCATGTTCGATGCCGCGCTGGCCAGAGACGCCGACACGGCCAAGAAACTGTTAGAAGATCACATCCGAAACGGCCTCACCCACACATTGGAGGCTATGTAGGCCATTCCCCCTTGCCGCAATTGCGACGGCCTTCAACGTAGGGCAACTCGGTGAAGACCAATTTCTTTTGATCGAATTCGCCAGTCAGGGTACCGCTACGACAATTGACCTTTCTGCTTACCGCTCGAAGATCGCGGCACCCTTATTTTACAGAGGGTTAATGTGTGGGGTTTGCGTCCAAAACGGACCTCCGCTACCACCACCCCCTACTTTAGTTTCTTGGTTTGAGATGAAGGCGCTTAGGTGCCCCTAACCTCGACGGGAATCGCATCATTTTCCACCGGGAAAACGATGACTTCAGAAACGAGGGGCCTGATGATGCCCAGCGCTTCGGCCTTTGATTTTTTAAGCAGGGTTACCCGTTGAGGCCACGAGACCCTGAATAGCGCGGATAAATTGTTTCGGAGTTGCTGGATCAAAAGAGATCGCGTCAGTGCTCGCATCCGGTGAATGCAGTTCTTCTTGCGCCTTCTTCAATTGGCTCTTTGCTTCTCCAACCTTGCCGTCCAGAATGCCTCGATCGATAAGGGTGAGACGTTTTTCAAACAACGCCTTCTGTTTTTTTGGGATTAGAATATGCCTTTGACGCGGGTTACCAATGTCCATCCGCTCATCAGGAGCCATCAATGCGGCGCACCCGGCCCAAAAGTTACATCGCAACTATCGAGGGTGCGCATGAACCAGCCATGCTGAACGTCGAAATCCGTAAGGATATTGCCCCGAACACAGTAGAATCGTGTGCGCTCTTAGATAACTGACTGACCATGGGCATGTCCTTGCAAGACGAAGCATGCGAGGCCACTTCCACGATCAGTCGGCATTGCGTTCCTTAACCAATTGCCTCGATCAGCTTCCATTCCGCCAACTGGCCACGAACAGTCAGTGACTTTCGACGCGCCTAAACGCGCTCTTTCACCAAAGCTCAAAAAGTTGTCGCGTTAGACTTTGCGGGATCAATCATGCGAATGGCCATGCCCACCTGTGGCATCACCGCCGGCGAAGATCGCCATCAATACAACCAGCATCAGGGCAATCACTACGGCCACAAATACGATCTTGGGACCGCTGAGGTTTTGAAGGAAGGTTTTCATCGTTTTGTCCGTTTCTTGAATTCTGCTTGTACTGGCTCCACCCTGCGGTTTCACTTTGCGACCCAACAGAGGTGGCGCGCTGGATGGCCCTGCACATTTGCTGCAGGGCCACCGTTGCAAATTTACGGCCGCAGCATTTCTCCGTAATCGCCGCGAACATAGAGCGTGACCGTGACATCCTGGCTGTCCCGGTTGCGCCAGAACCAGCCGTGCTTGCCAGTAAAGGCCGCTTTCAGCACATCCTCGTCCTGAGGCAGGCCACGGCCCTTTTCATAGCTGATGAATTTGTCGCCAGGAGCGTCGCCATGAAGGTCGAAATTGACGACCCCGTTTTCGGCAACCCACAGGAACTCGACTTCGGCGCCTTCCTCCATGGTCAGTTTGACCTCGGTTCCTTCGCCGGGGGTCAAGACGACACTGAACTGCTCAGCCCATTCAGGGGTTGCAGTTTGCGCATGAGCCGCTCCGACAAACAGGCCGAAGACATCGTCAAGCAGGCTTGTCTGATCCTCGCCCGCCGCTTCCTTTGCTTTGTCGGCCTCCGCTTCTGCCGCGAGTTGGGATTTAATCTCTCCCATCTCTGCAAGGCCAAGCACGCGACCAATGCGTGTGGGGTCGATTCCGTATTCAGCCGGCAGCACGATCGTCGCCAAGATCACGATGGCCGACACAGCGGCAATGATCGTGGATTTCAGAAGTTGTGCCGAGCTTGGCAATTCTTCGAGGCTGGGTTTTTTTGCATTGAACATTTGTTTGTTTCCTTATGCGGCCACAAAATAGCCGGTGATTTGGTAGCCCATGAGGATGAACCCTATGGACATCATGACGACGTTGACCGTGTAGGCTTGACCAAAGAATTTCGGGGATTTTCTCCAAAACCCCATGACGATAAGGATCAGGGATAGCGCCATAAGTTGCCCCAGTTCCACTCCGACATTGAACGCCAGCAGGTTGGGCAACAACCCGTCCGGCGCGATGTTGTAGTCAAGGATTTTGGTGGCAAGGCCGGTGCCGTGGAAGAAACCGAAGACAAGCGTTGCAACCTTGGTGTTTGGCTGGAAGCCGAACCAACGCTGGTAGGCTCCAAGATTGTCGAGTGCCTTGTAAACGACCGACAAGCCGATGATCGCGTCAACGATGTAGGCGTTGACACCCCAGCCGAACCAGACCCCAGCGAGCATGGTTGTGGAGTGACCAATGGCAAAGAGGCTGACATAGACGCCAACGTCCTTCGCGCGGTAGAGGAAGAAGACGACGCCGAGCAGGAACAGGATGTGGTCATAGCCCGTGACCATGTGCTTGGCCCCGAGATACATGAAGGGAATGATGTTCACCCCCCAGATTTCCTGAATATAACCCGCGTCCCCTTCGGTGACATTGTGGGCTGCCGCAGCCGATGCCCAAAGCATCAGGGCTGCAAGCAAAGGTAGGATGGCGGCGGCACGCGTTCCGTGCCACGACGGTCCATCCGCGAAAACGGATTTCATAAGTTTCTCCTTGGATTGTCCGTTATTACGAGTGTGGGCGCCCTTTCGGGCAAACCTCACGCTCGCGGCGGCCTTTCCAATAGGAACAATGGATGCGACCAATCTGTCCTTGCCGGGCTGCGCCACACGGCATTTGCTTCATCGAAAGCATGAACATAACGGATGGGCATGAGAACGGCCTGAGTATGATCGTGGTCTGCCACATCATGGCTATGACCGTGCATGGCCCACATCAGATCTTCTTCAAAACCATGGGAATGGCCATGCTCTGAAACCACCTCGGCGTGATGCTGCAAGGTATCGAAAACGGTCGGGACATGCGATGAACCCGGCGCAACGGCCCAGACGAGTAGCGCAAGGCACGACAGGACAACAAGCACCCGACGCATCACGCGCTTTATCGCCATGACACTGCTCATGGGTCTGCCTGATCCTTTCTGCTCTTGCCTTGCATTCGGCGTCTTGCGCCATCCCCCCCGGGAGGTTAGCTCTGACATATGACAAAACCACATACCCATGCAAGCCATCCCAAAATCATATCCCGTTTGAAACGCGCCGACGGGCATCTGCGTTCGGTTGTCGCGATGATCGAAGAGGGGCGACCCTGCCTTGATGTGGCGCAACAATTGCAGGCCGTCGAAAGCGCCATCCGCAATGCCAAGCAGACCCTGATCCATGACCACCTAGATCATTGTCTGGATGGCGATCACGACCGGGAAGGAATGAAGGCGATCTCCCGCTATCTCTGAGGGGAACCATGTTCGACATTCTGTCTGACCGAACCTACCGCCACCTTTTTCTGGCCCAGATCGTTGCCCTGCTGGGTACCGGGCTCGCCACTGTTGCCCTGGGTCTTCTTGCCTATGATCTGGCTGGCGAAGGCGCGGCGATGGTTCTGGGCACTGTATTTACGATCAAGATGGTCGCCTATGTCGGCATCGCGCCGATTGCGGGGGCGTTCGCGGATCGTGTCAACCGCCGTGTTCTGCTTGTGGCGCTTGATCTGGTGCGTGGAGCAGTGGCGTTGTGCCTGCCTTTCGTAACCGAAGCCTGGCAGGTCTATGTCCTCATCTTTCTGCTGCAATCAGCTTCGGCAGCCTTTACGCCGACGTTTCAGGCCACGATCCCGGACGTTTTGACCGAAGAAAGCCGCTATACACGCGCGCTGTCTCTATCGCGGCTGGCCTATGATCTGGAGAACATCATCAGCCCGACGCTCGCTGCGCTCCTGCTGGCAGTGATGAGTTATAACAGCCTGTTTCTTGGAACCGCTTTGGGGTTTGCGGCGTCTGCGGTTCTGGTCGTCTCGGTCTTGCTGCCCAGTCCCAAGGCTTCCGAACCGCGCGGTGTCTATGACCGAACCACGCGGGGTGTACGTATCTACCTTGCGACACCGCGGTTGCGGGGATTGCTGGGGCTGAGCCTGGCGGTGTCCGGCGCAGGAGCGATGGTGCTGGTGAATTCGGTGGTTCTGGTCCGTAGGCAGTTGGGACTGGACGAAAGTGCTTTGGCTTGGACAATGTTTGCCTTCGGCGCCGGCAGCATGGCCGCTGCTCTCCTCCTGCCGCGCGTGCTGGATCGCGTTGCGGACAGGCCAGTTATGATGGCCGGAGCTTGGATCATGGTCGTAGCGCTGTTGGGGATCGCAGTGACGATTCTGACGGTTGGGCTGAGCTGGCCGCTCCTTCTTGTCGTTTGGCTGATCATCGGCTTGGGGTATTCCACCGTCCAGACGCCCTCGGGACGCCTGCTTCGCCGCTCTGCCCACGCCGAGGATCGGCCTGCCGTGTTCGCCGCACAATTCGCGCTTTCGCATGCTTGCTGGTTGATAACCTACCCGTTGTCCGGCTGGCTCATGACCAGCTTCGGGGCAGTGTCGGCGCTTGTGGTTCTGGCGGGGCTGGCAACGGTTGGGATCGTTGCCGCGCTTTGGCTTTGGCCAGCAGACGACCCGGACGTCGTGGAGCATACGCATGACAATCTGCCGCTGGACCATCCACACCTGCAAGGACGTAAGCGTCATTCCCATGCACTTGTCATCGATGACGCCCATCCGCATTGGGGGTCACAATTCTGACTGGCGCGGCAATGTCACACGCGCTCTGAGCCCCCCTTCAACGCGGTTCACAAGGACAATGTCGCCGCCATGGGCGCGCAGGATGGAACGGGCAATTGGCAATCCAAGCCCAGTGCCTCCGGTTTCAAGGGAACGCGAATCCTCAAGCCGGACAAAAGGGTCGAAGACCCGCTCCAGATCCACATCGGGAATGCCAGGGCCATTGTCGTCGATATCGACCTGCACCTGCCTGTCACCGACAGAAAGTGATATTCGCGCGCCATTGCCATAGCGCTGTGCGTTGCCCATGAGGTTCCGGATGGCCCGCCGTATGGCGACATTGCGCAGCGGCAAAGTGACCGGCTCTGCCTCGACCAACAAAGACGGACCGCTTTCCGACAGATCGTCGGCGATCTCGCACAGCATGGTGCTTATTTCAACCAACTCGGTCGGCTGATCGGTCGACACGCCACGCGCATAGGCCAGCGTTGCCTCGACCATGTCCTGCATTTCGTCGAGTGTTGCAGTCATCCGCACGCGCGTTTCATCATCATCAACCATTTCGACCCGCAACCGCAGAGCCGTAATCGGAGACCGCAAATCGTGGCCAAGCGCGGCCAGCATTCTGGTTCTGTCCGAGACAAGGCGCGCTAGGCGGTCATGCATCCGCGCAAGCGCATCAGACAAAGCCTGCACTTCGAGCGGTCCGCCGTTTGGCATCTCGGGAGGCTCTTTACCCAAACCGAAGCCTTCGGCGGCCTCAGCCAACCGGTGCAGCGGGCCGGTTATGCGGCGCAGCCCGAACCACAGCGCTCCTAGGATGAGCAGTAGCGACAGCATGGCTGACCCCACGACCACAGGCGGCAACTGCAGATCGGGACGCTGGAAACGCGCACTGACGTTCAGCCAACCCCCATTGGCCAGAGGAAGAGAAAGGCGCATTTCACTGGGTGCGATACCGGCACGTAGCATTCGCTGATGCAACCAGGAAACCGGGGTGGGTGGATCCGCACGCCGATCTCCATGAGGCGACACCGCGAAGACTTCGCTGCGGGCGTTTTCGGGCAGGTGTCGGAATAGCGTGTTGAAGTCAGACCTGTCGTCTTCCACCAGCGGCTCGGGCCCATAGGCAAAACGCACGCTGGGCGAATTCGACGCGGCAAGGATCGCATCTCGAGTCTTGGCAGGGGTTTCCGAGAGCGCCTCGGCAAGACCTACGGCGCGCTCGACCGTTTCACGTTGTTGCGCCGCCCGGATTGCTGCACCCCGTTCGTCCGTAAATAGCCATGCGGCGAGAACTTGCGCCGCGACAAATGCCACGAAGATCAACAGGCCCAATTGCGCCCGGATGCTGCGAAAGCGCATCACGGAACCTCACGGACATCTGTTGCGAAGCTATAGCCACCCGCGCGGATGGTGGCGATGATCTTCGGGTGGGCGGGGTCCTCTTCGATCTTGCGGCGCAACCTGCCCACTTGATTGTCGATCGTCCGGTCGAAGACATCCGCCGTACGGCCGGAGGTGATATCCAGCAACTGGTCGCGAGAAAGCACAAAGCGCGGCCGTTCCAGAAAGGCAGTCAACAGTTTGAATTCTGCAGTTGTCAGAGCGGCCTGTCGTCCATCCTCGTGAACCAGATCGCGCGTGTCCGTGTTCAACACCCAACCGGCAAAGCTCAGCCTGCGCCCGCCAAGCGTTCCGGCCATTGGCTCCTTACGTTCAACCCGGCGCAGGATCGCCTTGACCCGCGCAAGCAATTCTCGGGGGTTGAAAGGTTTGGGCAGATAGTCATCGGCACCGACTTCCAATCCGACAATGCGGTCCGTTTCTTCCCCGAGAGCACTCAACATCAGGACAGGCGGGCCGCCCGCGCTCGCCAGTCTGCGCGCGGCCGACAGCCCATCCTCGCCCGGCATCATGACATCCAGGATGACAAGGTCGAACCGTCCTCCCTGCAGCGCCGCGTCCATTTCTGATGCGTTCTTGGCCGGTTGCGCACGCAGGCCATTCTTTTCGAGATAGCGCGTGACCGCATCCCGGATTTCGCTGTGATCATCGACAACAAGGATGTGGGGCGTGTGGTCCGTCATGTCGTTCTCATACCCCGGTTTCGCATTCGAGCGAAAGAATACGTGTCGCGTTCCATGTCAAAACCGGGTTTTGCGACAGACTGATACAATTCTCCCTCCATCCTGGCACATCCCTGCGACAGACCTGCCTCATCTTGGTTTCATCGAAACACCAACCCGATGAGGTAGAGAGATGAAACGCAAAACGATCCTGACCCTTGGTGCAGTTGCAGCCGCCGCCGCGTTTGGTGCCGTCACTATTCCCGCCGTCGCCGGCGGTCCTGGTTGGGGGCCTGGTTGCATGATGGAGACGATGAAAAACCAGCAAAGCGGTTTCATGGGCGTTCATCGCGGTCCGGGCATGATGATGCGCGGCAGATTTGCCGGACCGGGTGCCGGCTTCGGACCGATGCAGGCAATGGCTGCAAACCCTGTCTACAAGTCATTTGACGCTGATGCCGACGGCACTGTTTCAGCTACCGAGCTGGAAGCAGGCATCACCGCACTTCACGCCAAACATGATGTTGACGGCAACGGTGCTCTGTCCGCCGAAGAGTTCGCGGCACTCTTTGCCGAAGCTACGCGCGGCATGGCCGAGCGCCCCTTTGTGATGCTGGATGCCAACAATGATGGCGCGATTGACGCGGATGAAATGACCTTTCCGGCGCAGATGATGGCGAGGATGCAGAAGATGCATGCACCTGCAACGACGGCCACAGAGCAACAATGAAACAACCTGGCTGGTCTGATTTGGGCCGGCCAGATCAACAAAGGGACTTGATCAATGACCGCTCACCAAACCGCGCCCAAAGGCTACTCAACCACACAGATCGCCCTGCATTGGGGTATCGCCGCGCTCGTCGCTGGACAATACTTCTTCAAAGATGCGATTACCGGGGCATGGGCAGCGATCCGTGAAGGCCGCAATTACGATTTCGATCCTTTGATCCTGGCCCATGTGGTTGCTGGCGCACTGATCCTCCTGCTTGTCGTTTGGCGCCTTGCCCTTCGGCTTAAGCGCGGTGCTCCGCCTCCTCCGGAAAATGAACCTGCACCGCTAAAGACGCTGAGTCATGTGGCTCATTGGGCTTTCTATGCCCTGCTGGCCGCGATGTCCGTAACGGGCCTTGTCGCGTGGTTTGGTGACGCCACCGGTGCCGCTCAGGCCCACAATGTTCTGAAGGTCGCGCTTCTGGCGCTTGTTGCCCTGCATATGCTGGCCGTCCCCTTCCACCGTGTGGTGCTGAAGAACAACGTCATGCAGCGCATGGTCCGCCCGAACTGACCCCAGGGTCCACCCGTGACAGATCTCGCGCAAACTCAACACTCCTGAAAGGACAAGACATGACCCATTTTGGCGCTCTTGCCACTGCTGTGCTCTTTGCATCGGCTGCAATCGCTCAGACATCCCCGGTGACCAGTTCATGCAAAACTGGGACTTGAACGGTGACGGCACCGCCGCCCTCGAAGAACTGCAAGGGATGCGCGGAAACGTGTTCTTCACATTTGATGCAAACGAAGATGGATACCTCGATGCCGAGGAGTACGTGATGTTCGACGAGGCAGGCCAGAACGATGTAAACAACTATGAAGCCGATCAGCGTGCACAGATGCAGGCGGTTGCGGACGGATGGTTCGCCGACCTGGATACCGACCATTCGGGCACGATTACGTTGGTTGATTTCAACAGCCGTCACTTAAACATGCAAAGCGACCGTTTGATCAGATGACTGGTCGCAATCCTTGGTCCAATGCGAATATAAGCAATGTATTGGCATGATGCAGCGCAGCATGCCGAAAGCCGCCCTTCGTGTATGATCGTGCCATAGCCGGGGCGTTCGGACAGAGACCACATTTGAATGCGAGTTCAAACGACAACGACAAGATCTGCGACTTTACCTGATCACGTGAACAGCGCAGTGCGCGTGTCGAACAACACGTGCCGCAGTAGATCCAAGCAGGTAATCCTGCAAACCAGGTTGATGGCTTGCGATCACAACGCATTCGACACCGTGTGATGCCGCATAGTCGACGATACCGCGGCCTGCGTGACCTTCGGCGATCTCGATCCGGGCATTCGTCAAACCATTCAACAACGGCGTCAGCTTTTCCGAAGCGACGGCTTTGACACGTTCCAAATGGTCATCAGGAAGCAAGTTATTCGTGTATTGCGGCAGATGTTCGACGACATGCAAGAAGGTGATCTGACCATCGCCGGAATTGAGCGCACGCGCAACTTCAACAGAGCGCGCCGTGTCGCGGTCTCCATCCAGCGAAATCGGAACGAGGATATTTTGATACATTTAAGTTCAAGCTCCTGAAGAATTAAAAATCAACGGCTTAAAGGTAAAGCTATCGTACCTTCAGGCCGTTGAAGTTTAGTCCGCAGCATTGTCGAGAAAAGGGCTGACGGACCGGGGAGTGTCATCTTACGCGGCGACGAACAGGTCCTTGTATCGGTCACGCAGGATGTTCTTTTGAACCTTGCCCATGGTGTTGCGGGGCAGTTCATCCATCACGATCAACTGCCGGGGATGTTTGAACCGCGCGAGGCTGTTGCACACTGCAACTTGCATCTCTTCAAGGTCCGGGGTCTTGCCCGGTTCGGCGACAATCACACCAACGACCGTTTCCCCGAAATCCGGGTGGGGTACTCCGACTACCGCACTCTCCAACACACCGGGCTGATCATCCAGCACAAGCTCAATTTCCTTGGGATAGATGTTGTAGCCACCTGAGATGATCAGATCCTTGTTCCGGCCAACGATCTGGACATAGCCATCCTCGTCAATCCGCCCCAGATCGCCGGTGATGAAGAACCCGTTCCCACGCAGTTCGGCGGCGGTTTTTTCCGGCATCTGCCAGTAGCCCTTGAACACGTTGGGTCCGCGTACCTCGATTTCACCGATCTCGCCCTGCGGCAGGGGGTTGCCGTCTGAATCGCAGATTTGCAATTCGACTCCGGGCAAAGGAAAGCCCACCGTGCCCGCGCGGCGGTCGCCGTCATAGGGGTTCGAGGTGTTCATGTTGGTCTCGGTCATTCCATAGCGTTCGAGGATGCGATGACCAGTACGCTCTTCGAACTGCACATGGGTTTCCGCCAGCAGAGGCGCGGAACCGGAAACAAACAGGCGCATATGTTCGGCCAGTTCGTTTGTGAACCGATCATCATCCAGCAGGCGGGTATAGAAAGTCGGCACGCCCATCATGGTCGTGGCCTGTGGCATCCGCGCGATGATCTCATCCAGATCGAACTTGGGCATGAATATGATGCTGCTGCCCGCAGCCAGTGCGACATTGGTTGCCACAAACAGTCCGTGAGTGTGAAAGATCGGCAGCGCGTGCAGCAACACGTCGTCGGATGTGAAACGCCATTCCATGACCAGCGATTGTGCATTCGACAACAGGTTGTTCTGGGTCAGCATCGCGCCTTTCGACCGGCCCGTCGTTCCCGAGGTATAGAGAAACGCCGCCAGATCATCGCCATCGCGGTCTACGGTTTCATAACTGGCAGGCATGGCCGCGGCCTGATCCATCAGACTTCCGCTGCCATCAGCGTTCAGGGTCTCCACTTGCGCCCCTAGTTGCGCACCGACAGGTGTAAGTTTCTCCTCACTTCTAGCGTCGCAGACGATCAGTGAGGCCCCGCTGTTTTCAATGAAATAGGTCAATTCATCGACCGTGTAGGCGGTATTGAGCGGGAGAAACACGAGGCCTGCCTGCGCGCAGGCGGCATAGAGCGCCAGCGCTTCGGGTGATTTTTCGATCTGCGCCGCGACCCGATCACCGGGTTTCAAACCCAACTGTGTCGCCACATGAGCGATCTGTGCAGCGGTGCTCAGGAAATCCTGATGCGTGATCACCGAACCGTTGAGCAGTTGCAAAAAAGGTGTGTCTTTACCGGCATGGGCGCCGAACAAACCGTCATAGAGAGGATTGGCCATAAGGTTTACCTTTCCTGTGTCGTGGTTAGAGAGGCCGACGCAGCAAGCGATTTGGCCTCGGGCGAGGCGATGACCTCGCGGGTATTGGCGAACTGCTCGTGGTTCTGGGCAACGCGGCCGAGATCGTAGAGGTAGTTGACCATGGTGCCGCCGGACTGGGAGCGCCCCTTGTCCGACGTATCGGCATCAGCATGAACCGCATGAACCAGCGCGCCATTGCCAAGATGGAACCGGGCTACCGGATCGAATGGCATGTTGCCCCGGCCCTTGGCGTTCAGCAGGTAATGCGCCGCCAGCGCCTTCATCTGATCGGGTTCTTCAATGTCCCATTCGATGCCTTCCTGAGACAGCCACTTGGTCAATCCCGGAATCGGCGAGAGGGTGACAAAGGTTTTCAGCCCCGTCAGTTCCGCAGCCAGATCTGACGCCACCTGCTTGATGAGCGAGTTGCCGAACGAGATGCTGGCCAGCCCCGCCTGACAGTTCGAGATCGAGTAGAACACGGCTGTATCAGCCTGCTCTGCGGGCATCGGATCGCGGTCCTCGGCAAGCAGGGCCTGAACCGATCCGGGAATTCCGCTGTTCAGAGCGACTTCGACAAAGATAAGCGGCTCATCAGGCATCGAGGGGTGGAAAAAAGCAAAGCAGCGCCTATCGGTGGGTTCCAGCCTGCGGCGCAGGTCGTCCCAGCTGTCGATGGCGTGCACGGCTTCATAGGCGATGATCTTTTCCAGAATATGGGCCGGGCTTTCCCAATTGATTGGGCGCAGCACCAGAAAGCCGCGGTTGAACCAACTGGCGAACAGGTGGCGGAAGTCCAGATCCAGCGCTTGCAACTCAGGCTCCTTACTGCCCAACCGCAGCAGATCGGCGCGCATCTGAACAAGCGCACCCGTGGCACCCGGCACCCGGTTCAGGCGGCGGATCATCTCCTGCCGCGCGGGTTCAGCTGCAGCCGCGAAAGTGCGATAGGTCGCTTTCGAAGGCGCGCTCTCATACGCGTCCAGTGATGAGCGCACCGCTTCGGGATCGATATTCATGGCGGTGGCGAGATACCGGAAGAACTCCAGCTTTTCGTCATCTTCCATTTTGTCGAAGCGGGTCAAGATCTCTTCCGCCAAAGCCAGCCCTGAGGTCTCGCCCGCTGTCCCAACCAACGCATCTGCCAGTTCGGTTAGCGGGCGGCCATCGAGGGCCGCTGCACCAGCGCGACGATAGCGCCTCTCGAACACGGTTGAGAGAAGGTCGGCAAGCAGGGTCATACCGCCGCCCCCATCACCAGATCAGGCAGCCATGTCGCGAGGCCCGGGAACAGGCACAGCAGGACAATCGCGATCACCATGCAGGCCACGAAAGGCAGCGATCCGGTCAGGATGGTTTTCAGCGAGATGTCCGGCGCGATACCGTTGATCACATAGAGGTTCAGCCCGACGGGTGGCGAGATCAGACCGATTTCCATGTTGATCGTCAGCACAACCGCGAACCAGATCGGGTCAAAGCCAGCAGTGGTAATGATCGGCAGCAGGATCGGCGCCGCCATCAGGATCACCGCAACGGGCGGTAGGAAGAACCCGGCGATCAGCAGGAACACGTTGACCGCGCCCATCAGCACCCAGCGGTTTACGTCCAGCGTACCGATCCACTCGGCGATCGCCTGGGTGATGAACAGCGAACTGAGCATGTACGAGAACACACCGGCGGCGGCAATGATGAACAGGATCATCACGCTTTCCTTGGTGCTATCACGCAGTACGACCCAGATATCCTTGGGGTTCCAAAGTTTGTAGATGATCATCGCAATCATCAGGCACAGCAGCGCACCAACGGCGGCTGTTTCCGAAGGCGTGGCGATGCCGCCATACATGGCGTAAAGCACGCCGAGAATGATACCGAGGAAGGGCAGCACGCGCGGTAGGATCTCGAACCGTTCACTCCAAGTATAGCTGCCTGATCCCAGGCGGGTGGCGTCGCCGGATTTCCAGGTCGAATAAAGCGACCAGGCCATGAACAATCCGACCAGCATCAGGCCCGGGATCACACCGGCCAGGAACAGACGGCCAATCGAGGTTTCGGTGGCGATACCATAAACGATCATGGTGACCGAGGGTGGGATCAGGATACCAAGCGTACCGCCCGCAGCAATCGAGCCTGCAGCAACACCGTCGGGGTAACCGCGTTTGCGCATCTCGGGGATACCCATCTTGCCGATGGCGGCACAGGTTGCAGGCGACGAGCCCGACATGGCCGCAAACAGGGCGCAGGCGCCAAGGTTTGACACGACCAGCCCACCGGGGACACGGGTCAGCCAGCGTTCAAGAGCTTCGTAAAGGTCTGCCCCTGCCCTCGTTGAGGCTATTGAAGCCCCCATAATGATGAACATCGGGATCGAAAGCAGGGCAAAGTTATCGAGCTTACCGAACAGAATTTCCGGCATCAGTTCCAGCGACCGGGGGCCGTCGAAGACGATCAGGAAGCCGGCCGAGACGATCAGCAGACCGATGGCGACCGACACGCCCGAAAACAGAACAAGAATAGTGGCGATGGCGACAATTGCGCCGAGCAGAAGGGGATCCATCGGCTTTACTCCAGACCAAAGGGTTTATCGATGCCAAGCAGGACGGCAACGAGATCGGCAGTCAGTTGCAACAACAGCAGTCCAAAACCGACCGGGATGGACAGGTAGGGAATCCACAGGCGTACTCCCCAAACGGTGTCGGATTTCCAGCCGCGCTCCCATGCGAAGTGCCAGTACTCGTAGCCGTAGAACAGCATGACCGAGACGATGGCGATGGACAGGGCCGAGGTCAGGATCGCCATGAAATACCGCGCGCGCGGCGCCAGCGAGATCGGGATCAGATCTACATTCACATGCCCGCGCAGGCGCTGCACATAAGGCAACCCAACCAGCGTAGCGGCAATGACCAAGTAGATGACCGCTTCGGTCTGCCAGATGGTTGAACCGTTCAGGACAAAGCGCACCACAATCATCTGGCAGGTGATGGCGACGGCGGCGACGATCATGCCTGCGGAACACCATCCGGCCAGAGTTGAAAGCGCAGCGACAAAGCGAAGGAAGGGATTGTTCCCGGTATGGGAAGCAACGGCAGAGCTATGGCCAGCCATTTGCGCCTCCTGTGATTGAGATGCAATTGAGTCTGAAGATCAGAGCTGAGATCGGGTGCCGGGCGGCAACACGGCCGCCCGGGCAAGGGAGGGTCACTCGACCGCCAGAGCCTTGTCCAGCAGGTCCTGCCCGTCAGGAACCTCTTCCACAAAGGCTTTGTAGGATGTCTCGATTGCCAGCGCGCGCCAGGCTTCGAAATCCTCCGGTGTCATTTCGGCGATTTCGACGCCGGCCTCTTCAAACACCTTGGCCGAGTTGGCGTCCTGTTTCTTGGCCTCTTCCAGATAGAAGGCCTGTGCCTTTTCAGATGCGGCCAGCAGTGCGGCCTGCTGATCTTCGTTTAGCCCGTCAAAGGTGGATTTGTTCATTAGCAGCGGCTGATACATGAACCACAGTGCCACATCGCCTGCGGGCGTATAGCAACTGACCTGTTCGTAGATGCGGTAGCTGACAAAGGATGAGGACGAAGTATTGGCCGCCTGCAGAACGCCGGTCTGCATGGCGTTGTAGATTTCCGACGACGCCATCGACGCGATCGAGGCATCGGCTCCGGCCAGCATCTGTTCGAACGACTTGCCTGCCGCGCGGGTCTGTAGACCGGCTACGTCTTCGGGCTTGGTGATGCATTTGTCCTTGCCTGCGAAGCCGCCAGCCAGATAGCCGTGCACCAATACCATCACGTCATCTTCGGCCATCTTAGCCTCAAGCGCTTCCATGAAAGGCGAGTCGGCCAGACGCGCTGCGTGATCGTGGTTTTTCACCAGACCGGGCATCAGGGTCAGGTTATAGGCAGGTTGCTGACCACCGGCATAAGACAGCGGCAGAACCGTCATATCCAGCTGCCCCCGGCTGAGCGGCTTGTACTGCTCGCGCGGTTTGAACAACGATTTTGAGCCGAAAATCTTGATTTCCAGATCGACATCGGCCGCGGCAACCTCATCGGCCACGATCTGTGCAACCTGATGACGGATGTCCTTATTCGACCACTGATGAGATAGGCGCAACTCTTCTGCCGAACCCAGTGTGCCCGCAGACGCAAGCGCCAGAGCAGCGACGGCTGTTTTGAACATGGCTTTCATTTTCTCCTCCCTTTTTCAAACCCGGTCTTGCCGGGGATGAATAGAAGCATAGGGTGGTTATGTTTTTTAAGTCAACATTTTTGTATACAAGATTTGATTTCTTGAGTTCCCACCCGATCGTGATTAAAACAGAAACCTATGGACCAAAGACTTGCCGACACCATTGCTCAGGATCTGGAAGAGCTGATCTTTGACGGGACATTTTCGGACGGGGACCGTCTGGATGAAGTCAAACTGGCCGAGCAATTTGGCGTTTCCAGAACACCACTACGCGAAGCATTTCAGCGGCTTGCCCTGTCGGGGCTGGTCGACCTCATTCCGCGCCGGGGGGCTTTTGTCCGACAGCCCGGGCCTGTGGAACTGATGGAGATGTTCGAGGTCATGGCCGAGCTCGAAGCCGTTTGCGGCCGGCTTGCCGCTTTGCGTATTTCCGATCAAGCTTTGAAAGACCTGACTGACGCCAACGCGAGATGTCAGGAGGCCGTCGATGCCGGTGATCCCGACACGTACTACCTCGAAAACGAGCGTTTCCATCGAATCATATACAACCAGTCTGGCAATTCATTTCTGGAACAAGAGGCGTCCAAGCTACACAGACGGCTCAAACCTTTCCGGCGGCAACAGCTTCGGTTTCGGGGTCGCATGACTCAATCTATGTCCGAGCATGAAGAGATCGTGCGTGCTCTGGACAATGGCAACCCTGAGGAAACGGCAAATGCCCTTCGCGATCACGTCGCGGTGCAGGGGGAAAAGTTTCACAACCTGATGGCCTCTTTAAAGAACACGTCGGAGTAGCACTGCTAGCAACGGCATTTTCAACAATGGCAAACGCGTTGAATGGCGCAAAAGAGCCGCCACACAGAATATCTGCGCGGCGGCCGGTTTTGCTTATTCGATGATCTCGCTGTAGTTGCCGCGGACCTGTACAATCACTGATACATCGCCGGAGTCGCGGTTGCGCCAGAACCAACCATGCTCACCGGTAAAGGCGGCTTGGATGGTGCCTTCGGCACCGGTCGATCCGCGCCCCTTTTCATAGGTGATCGAGTTCCCGCCGCCGTGACCATGCAGGTCGAAGTTGACCCGACCGCCCGTCACGACCATACGATACTCGGCCGCTGCACCTTCCTCCATGACCAGCTTCCACTCAGCCGACTCTCCGGGTGTGAGAATAAAGCTGGTTTCATCCTGCCAGACCTCGGCTTCTTGCGCATGAGCCGACCCGACAAACAGGCCAAGAACGTCGTTCAGCAAGCTCGACTGATCCTGGGTTTCAAGTTGCCGATCGGCTTCGGCCTCGTCTGCAAGCTGCGTTTTGATCTCACCCATCTCTTGCAGCCCGAGCACTCGGCCCATGCCGGTCAGGTCGATGCCGTATTCGGCCGGCAGAACCACCGTAACAAGGATCACTGCGGCGGAGGCACCTGCAATGACGGTCGAGCGGATAAGCTGTGCCGAGCTTGGCAGTTCCTCAAGACTTGGTCTTTCTGTATTGAACATAACTGAACTCCTTTACGCGGCGACAAAATAGCCGGTGATCTGATAGCCCATCAGGATGAACCCGAGGGTCATCATGATGACGTTTACGTTGTAAGCTTGTTGGAAGAAGTACGGGCTTTTACGCCAGAACCCCATGACGATAAGGATGATCGCAAGGGCTGAAAGCTGGCCAAGTTCCACACCCACATTGAACGCAAACAGATTGGCAAGGAGCCCTTCTGGAGCGATATCATAGTCGAGAATTTTAGTCGCGAGACCCATGCCGTGGAACAGGCCGAAAATCAGCGTCGCGGCTTTGGTATTTGGCTGGAACCCCAGCCATCGCTGGAACGCGCCGAGATTGTCGAGCGCCTTGTAGACGACCGAAAGGCCGATAATGGCGTCGACAATATAGGCGTTTACGCCCCAGCCGAACCACACCCCTAGAAGCATTGTCGTTGAGTGTCCGACCGCAAAGAGGCTGACATAGATGCCGACATCCTTGGCTCGATAGAGAAAGAACACGACGCCAAGCAGGAACAGGATGTGATCGTAGCCTGTGACCATGTGTTTGGCCCCAAGATACATGAAGGGGATGATGTTCACGCCCCAGATTTCCTGGATGTAACCTGCGTCGCCTTCGGTGACGTTATGAGCCAGCACCTGAGACGTGCTCAGCGCCAGATTGGTTATGATGAGGGCCAGAAGGAGCATAGCGCGCCTGTCCAGACCCCGAGAGAATGGATTCATGGATGATCTCCGTTGTTATGTGATGTCGAAAACCCCGATTGGGGCGACGTCAAACGCGCGGAGGTCGCTCTATACCGTTGTTTCTGAAAGGCCCGCCTGGCACCCCGTCGAACGCCCAGTCATCTGGAAGCGAGGCCGGTGAAAGCGAATTGCCCGAGTCTGGTATGACCATTTGGCTGTGGTCATGATCTGCACCATCATGACTGTGCCCGTGCATCGCCCACAACAGATCTTCTTCAAAGCCGTGGGTGTGCCCGTGCTCTGCGATTATCTGCATATGCTCTTGCACGGTTTCAATCACAGTCGGCGCGTGGCCCGAATTTGGCTGAAATGACCACACGATCAAAGACAGGCAGAGCAAAGCCGCCATCGCATTTTGCGTATATCTCTGAACTGCCCTCACGCCGTCAGGTACCTTTGCGGTATTCCCATACCCCTTCGGGTTATATCCCGGCACATATGATACCACCTCAAATACACGCAACCCATACATCGCTCATTGTTCGGCTAAAACGCGCCGATGGGCAGCCGCCGTCGGTCATCGGTATTGTTTGCATTCTTTCGAAACTGGGAGTTGATTTAGGTTTTGGACAACACAGAAGACTTGGAGGGCCACTAAAACGAACCTCCGCTACCAATTCCCCAGACGATTCCGGTAGTTGCATCAAGCGGTCAACCCTCCCTTGCGATTTCATTGCCGGGCCTGCAATGGGACTGTATAGGGGGACATTGGCGCGTCTGAAAGGATGGCGTCGGAGCCATCAAACTTGCTATCTTGCCCAGGGTCTGTGTGCTTAACGAAGCCCCTGCAGACGATCACCTCACAACCCAGGTGTGAAAATATGAATGACCTGAATGTGACATTAGAAAGCAAAATCACTTGCCCTGAGTGCGGCCATTCGACGGTCGAAACTATGCCGACAGATGCGTGCCAGTGGTTTTATGAGTGCACCGCTTGCAACACCGTTTTAAAGCCGTTGCCGGGGGATTGCTGCGTTTACTGTTCTTATGGAACCGTCGCCTGCCCGCCGATCCAACAGGGCAAGAGGTGTTGCGGGTGATGCTCGCCCTCGGGCGGGCTGTTGAAATCGAAGCGATCGCAGCATCTCATCAGAGACCCGGTTTTATCCGGACAAAACGACCCAAAGCGGAGATCGGCGGTGTGTTGTCATGGTGCAGAGCAGCATGTCCAAAGCCGCGGTCGCGCCATACTATTGGCTGGTACTGTGTCGCCCTGACGGGCTAATCCAACCCAATCTGATCAACTCTTGGACGACCGCATCTGCATGTTCCGCATTGCTGTGAGTGTTCCTGAGCATCTCGTCGATCGGTGCGTTCGGCCATGCACGTTCAAGCTCAGCGAGCCGTGCGCGGGCGTCTCTATCCCGGCCAAGTGCGGACATCGCGGCAACGGTATAGGCAAGCGACGGTGCACTCAGAGGGTCGCCAAGCTGTTTGGCTTCTTCAAATCTTTCGATTGTTTTGCGGTAGTCACCAAGATGAAAATTGGCTGCACCAGAGATGTTTCGGTTGGCAAATCTCTGATTGCTTGAATCAAGCAAGGACTGCCGGTCCGCAATTTCGACAGCCTCTTCAAATTCGCCACTGAAAAGCGCCACCGCCCCCAGAAAATCCAGGACAGCCCCGTCGTCAGGGTCCAGATGCGACGCGCGCCGACCAAGTGTCAGGGCCGCCTCGTAGTCGCGGTCGGCGAAATAGGCCCAGCTCTTGGCCGATTGGCTCCAGGCCTGATCCGGCGCAAGCCTCACGGCCTCATTTGCCAACTCCATCGCGGCCTTCGCATAGTTGTCCTTGTCTTCTGACGGCGGTGTCAAAACCGCAAGCGTTGCCAATGCCTGCGCGGCACCTGCATAGCCACCGAAATAGTCGGGGTCCAATTCGATCACACGCTCGAAAACTGACAAAACAAGAAGTTGGCGGGGCCGGTCAAAGATCGGGAAAATCATCGCCCTTGCCTGATTGGCGAGGTTGAAGGCCTGCAGTGCCGTCGGCGACTTTTCATAGATTGCCGCGCGTTGCAGCAAATACGGTTCAACTGAAGTCAGGTTGCCAGGCGACGGCTCCTGCACCACAGGCTTCTCATCCTGAATTAGGAAAGCCGCCAGAACTGCGCCGATGATGCCTCCTGACGTGAAGGCGGCGACTGGAAACCAGGCCCCTCGGGCTTTTACCGGGTCCACCATGTCCGGACTGGTCAGGGCAGCCTCAAAGCGAGGGCGATACCCACCGGTATCAATACAAAGGCGAATGGGGTCGTGCTTGCCACTGCCTTCGTAATGCAACTCCAACAGCTGACGAAGACGCCGCGCGTCCACGCGCACGATATTCTCGGGATCGACCCCATCTGCCGTGTCGCGGCCATAAACATCCTGAGCGATGGTCTTTCCGCGAATATCCGCGCCTCTGCCCGAAAGCTCTTCTTCGACGATATACGTCAAAAATGCCCGCAGCCTGTCAGTGCCTTCCAAATGTGAATCATCCAAAAGGCGGGCGAGTGCGTCACGTTTCTGTAGATCTGAAATCTGGCCCATAGAAACTCTCACATTCCGATTTATGCAATTAAATCGGCGTGAGTCACCTTAATTCTCACCGTGAGTCACTTACCTGCTTTCAATTAAAGTCGCACAATTCCATGAGATTTCATCGGCGGAATGATATTTCCTGACTTTTTCCTGCCGCCTTTTCACGCGTCCAAAAGGGGGAAATCCTATGGCACGACGTTCAGACTTTCGGATATTCAGCAAACATTTCGCGATCGGATTGGCTTTGGGGGCTTGGGCTGTTGCGCCGCAGACCGTGACCGAAACAGTAATCGGGATTCTGGCACCTTCCGCGGCCTACGCACAGGAAACAGAGGAAGTGTCCCCGATCATGGTCCGCGACCGCCCGCGGGATGTCTACTATCCCAACACCGAGGACCTTGCCGAAGATGAGATGCGCGTGATTGCCTGCGGGACAGGCATGCCAACGACGCGCGCAGCTCAGGCCGCAGCGTGTTTCCTTGTCGAGCTTGGGAATGGTGACAAGTTCCTGTTCGACATCGGCTCGGGATCAGCCGAGCGGATTTCGTCGTTGCAGATTCCGTATAACTACCTCAACAAAGTCTTCATCGGACACCTGCACACCGACCATTTCGGGGCACTGCACGATCTATTCATCGGCGGCGCACTGATGGGTCGGAATGTTCCGCTGCGCGTCTGGGGGCCAAGTGGTCCAGTCGAGGAACTGGGCACAGCCTACGCGCTGGAAAACATGCGCCGAATGCTGACATGGGACTTGGCTGCGCGCGCCGGAAACACGGATTTTCGAGGTTACAGCCTGGAAATCAACGAGTTCGACTACAAGGGTGAGAACCAAGTGGTCTATGAGGACAACGGCGTGACGATCCGCTCGTTCCCGGCAATCCATGCCATAGACGGATCAGTCAGCTATGCCCTGGAATGGAACGGTCTGAAATTTGTCTTCAGCTCAGATACCTACCCGAACAAGTGGTTCAAGGAATATGCACAGAACGCCGATATCGCGATACATGAATGCTTCATTGCGGTGCCGGAACTGGTCACAAAAATGAAATTCACGCCCGAGTCCGCCCTTCTGGTCGGAACACAGGTACACACAGCCCCCGAAGCGTTCGGAAAAGTCATGAGCGACATCCAGCCGCGTATCGCGGTCGCCTACCATTTTTTCAATGACTTCGACACGGCCAACGGCGTCTATGAACGAATTCGGTCTACTTATGACGGCCCGCTAAGCTTGGCAGATGATTTCATGGTCTGGAATGTGACCAAAGACGACATAACCATTCGTATGGCCGTCACGGAAGAGCGCACATGGGCGCCGCCACTGGCCGCGCCGGCCCAGGCGCCTGACATGCAGGATCGGCTCAATTTCTCAGAAAAAGCTGGTGTTCCGCAGGATGTGATGACGTTTTCTGAATTCACACTTGGTGGCGTAGACGATGTAGATGACGTGCTGCGCCCGATTTACGAGGAGGCGTCAGAAGTTCTGGGACAGGAATTCCCGTATCCCGGCGACAACTGACCAACTGATTGACCGGCGCGCGCAGAACTGCCCGCGCCGGTTCTTTGTAAACTGGTAGGGGCAACACAATGCGGAGTGCTGGATTCAAACTGATCTTGGCTGGTGGATTGGCCCTGACCTTTGGGCAATCCGTAAGCGCGCAATCCTTGGCCCGTTCCGAAGAGGACGAAGGCACGTGGCGGCACTCAATCACGCCGTACCTTTTCTTGCCGTTCAGCACGACGGGTACGTCGACGGTTGATGGCAGCAGCGTCGATCTGGACCTAAGCCTGAGTGACGTTCTGGACCTGCTGCAGGGCGCGGCGTCCGTGCGTTACGAAGGGTGGAACGGCGATTTCGGGATCATATCCGAGGTCTATTACGTAAAGCTCGCTGCGGATGCGGCGTTGCCGGTCGGCGGGGCGAGCGTCGATGCCGATATCCGGCAAACCTTCTTCAACGTTCAGGGCGCCTACCGGTTCGCCAACGGTGTCAACGCCTCGGGCCGCCGTTACGCGGCGGATGCGGCGATTGGCGTCCAATGGAACCGGCTCAAGCAGGAAATCGACATATCGGGTCCGGGGCCGGGCATGACGCTGGGCGGAACGGAAGAGTGGTTCGAGCCGATGATCGCGCTGCGTTACATCACCGAGATCAACGACACCTGGAGTTTCGCCGCCCGCACTGAATTGAGCGGCTTTGGGGTCAATGGCGATGACCTTCAATATCTGGTTCTGGCCGGTTTCGACTGGAAAGGCTGGGAGAACACGTCCTTGCGGTTTGGTTACCAGTTCTATGGAATTGACTATTCCAATGATCGTTCGGGTGGGGAGTTCGCGTATGACGTGGATCAGAATGGTATCTATGCGGCCGTTGCGTTTCATTTCTAAGCAGTGCGCGCGCGGAATCGTCGGTCTCTTTCGTGTGCCAGTGCTCGCGGGTCTTGTTTTTGGTGCGAGCCCTGTCGCTGCAGATCTTGTGTCACCCTACGGCGGTGAAACCGCGCCCAACTTTGTAGAATTGTCGGTTGAAGATGACCACGTCCGGGCGACCCTCGAGATAGACCTGAGCGACTATCCTATTTTTGTTGTTCCCGAGGATGGCTCAAACACGTCACTGGCGGAACGCACTGGGCAGAATTTCCATATCTTGGCGGACGGAGAGGAACTGCAAAGCACAACGCAGACGATTGATGTACGACCCAGAGTTCTCAGGCAGACAGCGGCCAGCACTCTCGTTGCGCCGCGTCCGCGCAGCGAGAAGGTTGTTTTCGTGGATATGGTTTTTCCGTTTCAGGGCAAACCCGAACGGATTACGTTCACCCCTCCGCTGAACCCCGACGGTTTGCCCTTGGCTTCTATTGGCGTGGTTGCCGAGCACATGGACGTTCCGGTCACGGATTATCGGTACCTGTCGCAGGCCGAGACAATGCTGCCCGATTGGGGCGACCCGTGGTTCACCAAATTCGAAAACCCCAATCTGACCCGCCACCACAAATCCCCGATGATGTCGTTTCTGGCGATGGAGCCGCGCGTGGTCCGGCACGAAATCATTTTTCGCCTGAAGGACTTAGAAAAATGGACCAATCTGGGTCTTGGAGAGGCCGAGCGACTGACAGCAGATCAGGTCGCAGACATCAAGGCGACCGCATCGAAGTTTTTTTCTGAACGGAACCCGATCACCATTGATGGCGCACAGGTGAAGCCTGATACGGTGCAGGTCTCCCGCATCGAGGTTGGCGCAGAGGGTTTGCGTCTGATACCGGATCAGGCTGAGGCAAATCGGAACACGATGCTGATGGGTGTCGTCTTGTCTTACCCAACAACGATTTTGCCAGCCCGTGTGGATATGACATGGGAGCTTTTTCCGGACGGCCTTGAAATCATTCCGGTAACGCTCAGCGATCCGGCCGGGGCAGTCCCGTCCCAAATCTATCAATCCGATCCGTCCGTCAGCTGGAACAATCACCTGACCACTTGGCAGGACCCAAGAACAGCTCCTGTCATCGTGAAAACCGCGGGCTTGGCTCAAGCGCCCCTGATTACGATAGGGCTGGGATTGTTGGCTTTGGTTTGTGCTGGTCTTGCAGGGAACAGAACAGCGCGTCAGCGATACGTTGCCCTCGGCATTGCAGGTGCCCTCGGTGTCGCTGCAGCGTTCGCCTATCCAATCAAACATTCCTTACCAATGATGACCGAGCCGCAACCGGACGAGGTCGCCTCGCATCAGGTGATAGAGGGTCTGTTGACCAATATCAGTACGGCGATGCTTGAGACGCAGAACGACAAGGTCACCGCCGCCCTGGAACCATTCGTCGAAGAGGGCAATCGCGACGACGTGCGCGCCGAAATGCGCCGGGGTTTGTCGGTGACATTGCCATCGGGTGCATTGGCACGCGTGGAAGACATCTCGGATTTGAATGTCGAGAGTTTTCTGCCGGAGGGGGGAAAGAACCAGCATCAGGTCCTGGCAAATTGGACAGCCCGCGTCAGCGGTGGCCATTGGGGCCACCTGCACAGACGAGCTGTTTTCTATCGTGGTATGTTCAACGTCTCGCGCCACGGCGAACGGTGGAAACTGGACGGGCTAACGATCCTAAGTGCGAAAACGGAAGGGTAGCTCAATGAAACATGTGAAGCTCTTCTTGATTGCACTGATGGCAGTGGGCGTTTTCTTTTACGCGGATAGCGCAAAGGCGCATTTCAATCTGAACCAGAATGTCCGCATTCATCACGTGGTGCATTCTGAGGACGGTCTTGATGTCTATTTGCGCCTACCGATGCCATACGTAGTGGCCGAGCTTGTCGGCCCCGAAGGCCCGGACGGGCTGCCCGAGCCCGCGCCTTATACGTATAACCAACTCGAAGACGGCGTGCTGATGCACTATCTGGATCAGTCCGCGTTGCGAAGTGATCCACTTGGACTGGCGCGCATCGCGGCTGGTTCTATTTCGCTGGCTGTTGAGGGTCAGAAGCAGGCTGCAGACATTGTTTCGCTGCGTCTGCACACTCTGGGGCAGGAACCCGGCTTTGCGACCCTGGACGAGGCACGCGCTGCGCTTGCCACTGGGGATGTCTTTCCGGTAACCGACGAGACCTATGTCGGCGGCATCATGGTGGATCTGCACCTTCATTTTGCCACCGGGCAAGTGCAGGGCTACAGCATTTCTCATTCCTCGAACCCTGGGCTTGAGGGACAGGAAGATACGGCGAACCTGATCCTGGACTACAACGGGCAGGATGTTCGGACGTACCGTGCCACCGGGTTGATGCACACTCCCGTCAATGTAACGGGATCAGCAACCGCCGCCGCCTCGACCTTTTTGGTTGAAGGGGTTCGGCACATTCTGGAAGGCCCGGATCATGTCTTGTTCGTGCTCTGCATGATCATAGGCGCCCTGAACCTGCACAGCCTTCTCGCTCGTGTCACGGGATTTACCCTGGGCCACACGGTCACGCTGATCCTTGGTTTCTTTGGCATCGCCCCAAGCGGTGCGTGGTTCATCCCGACCGTCGAGTTGGCGATTGCGCTGTCCATCATTTACGCCGCTGCAATGGCTGTTTGGCCGCCAGAGAAAGGGCACGGAGACCTGAAGGCATTCGCAATCACCTCAGGAATCGGATTGCTGCACGGGTTTGGTTTTTCCTTCATGTTGCACCAGATCCTGCGCGTGGATGCGCCAAACGTCTGGCACAGCCTGCTGGCCTTCAATGTAGGTGTCGAGGTTGGGCAAGTGATGATCGTGTTGCTGGTCTGGCCAGTGGTGCTGTTTCTGCGTCGCCAACCGGGCCGTGTCTGGGTAAATTCCCGCGCCGCTGTGGCCGTCTGTGCCAGCCTGATCGCGATGGTTTGGGTCGTTCAGCGGGCAGAGTTCTTCCTGTGATGACTGGGCACAGGTTCCCGAAACCGGTGCACCAGCCCAGAGCCGTCTGCGCGGAAGATCAAAGGCACGAATAGATTGCTCTGAACGCAATTCTCCCGCACGCTTTACTAAGAAAGAGAGGTTGCAGCGCATGAGGAATATTAAGGAAGAAACGCTCGACCCGGAAGATTGGGAGGAAGCCCGCGCTCTTGCGCATGTCGTGGTGGATGAAGCTGTCGATCATTTGAAACAGGTGCGTGAACGTCCCGCTTGGCGCCCCATGCCCGATGACGTTCGCGCACAGCTCAGGACAGGTTTGCCAGAAGCCCCCAGCTCTTTGGAACAGGTCTATGGCGACTATCGGGACCTCGTGCGCGCCTACCCGATGGGCAATATTCATCCCCGGTTCTGGGGGTGGTACATGGGGGCAAGCAACTTCACCGGGGCGTTGGGTGATTTCCTTGCAGCCGTTGAGGGCAGCAATCTTGGCGGAGGGAACACAGGTGCGGCGCAGGTCGAACAGCAGGTTGTCGATTGGTTGAAGGAAATCGCGGGCTTTCCGGAAAGTGCCAGTGGAACCCTGACCAGCGGCGGGTCGATGGCAAACCTCGTCGCACATACAGTCATCCGGAACCTCGCCGCCGGGTTTGATGTGCGCAAAGAAGGTATCGCAGCCTTGGAAAAGCCGCTGAGGTTTTACGCCTCTGATCAGGTTCATAGCTGCCACCAAAAAGCGTTCGAGACCCTTGGCCTTGGTGCAAAAACACTGGTCGAGGTCCCAAGCGACGACCGCCAGCGGATCAGACTCGATGCGCTGGAGTTTGCGATATCCGAAGACCGCGCAAAGGGATTTCAGCCAGCCTGCGTCATCGGCACGGCAGGAACCACAAACACCGGAGCCATAGACGATCTGACCGCCCTTTCCGATCTTTGCGAGCGCGAGCAGCTTTGGTTTCATGTGGATGGGTGTATCGGCGGCGTGCTGCGCCTTGCCCCCGACCACGCGCATCTTGTGTCCGGGATCGAGCGGGCAGGCTCTGTCGCGATCGATCCCCACAAATGGCTACATGCGCCATTTGAGGCCGGAGCTGTTCTGATCAAGGACCGCAGTGCCCATTTCTCGACCTTCGAAATGCACGGCGACTATCTGCAACTCCAGGAACGCGGGATGCTCGCAGGCGAGTTTCTTGCCGACTATGGTTTGGAACTCAGCCGTGGTTTCCGGGCGCTGAAAATCTGGATGTCTCTTAAAGAACAGGGTGCCGCCAAGTTCGGGCGCCTGATTTCCCAAGACATCGCGTTTGCGCGCTACATGGCCCGTCAGATCGAAGCGCACCCGATGCTGGAACTGGTAGCGCCGGTAGACCTCAACATCGTTTGCTTCCGCCATGTGGCGGCGGATGAGGATGCGGCCAAGGCGCTGAACACAGAGATCATGCTGCGGCTTCAGGAACGCGGCCTTGCTGTTCCATCGGACACGACTGTGCAAGGCAAGCATGGGCTTCGCTGTGCCTTCAACAACCACCGAACGCGACATGAGGATATCGACGGCTTCTTGCGCGACGTGGCGCTCGTGGGCGAAGAGATCACCGCAGAACGCGCCCGTTAGGGTATTCCGCGGCCTCCGGCGCGCATGGGCGGGATGCAATAACCTTGTTTTGCCTCTGCATTTCCTTTCAACTGCTAAAAGGTCAGGCAACCATGTACTGGTTTTTCACTGACGTGCTGGTCTCACCAACGGGAGAGCGCATATATGAACCGATCCGACGGTCACGCTGTGTCAAAAGCGGATAGCGCGAAATGGGCGCTGCTGGACGAGATCGCCTCTCTCACGGCTGAGACGCCGGGATCGGATCAGTTGCTTTTCGAAATAGCGCGTCGCATGAAAGCTGCGTTGAATGCAGATGAATGTACTTTGGCGTTGCTCGACACAAGTGGAAGTTCTTTCCGCGAAGCCACCGTTTCAGGGTCCCCCCACGACCGGATTGTTTGGAATGACACTCCGATCCAGGTGTCACCCGGCCCCGTTGGCGAGGTCTTGCAGAGCGGCAAACTGCAACTGCTTCATAACACGCCGATCGATAACAATGCCGCCTCTGCCGTCGCATCGATGGTGCTGCCAATAAAAGCCCTTGGCCGGGTCCTAGGTGCCATCACTTTTCGCACTAGTCACTCTGAGGGTTTTATCGAGGACGATATTGATTTTGCACAACGCGCTGCGGCCCACTGCGCAGTGGCTCTGCTGGACAGTCAGACGCGCTTTGAGGAGCCAGAACGGGCATTGGACCGGATCGTCGATGCCATAAACACAATCCCCGAAGGTTTTGCCCTGTACGATTCCAATGATCGCCTGGTTTTGGCCAACGAGACTTATCGAAAGATGCTGTACCCGGGCCACGAAGATCTGGTCAAACCGGGTATGACCTTTGAACAGGTTGTTCGAAAAGCTCTGTCGCTCAATGTGATCGCGGATGCGGTCGGACGTGAGGAAGAGTGGCTGGCGCAACGGCTGAAACGTCACGACCATCCCCAAGGCACCCAGATGCAAAGCCGGACATCCGGGGGATGGATCAAGATCAGCGAACGCAAGACCCCTGATAACGGAACAGTCGCAATCTACAGCGATGTCACCGAGCTGAAAAAAGTCGAAGCGCGCAATGCCGAGCTTGCCCAGATACCCGAGGAAAACCCCAATCCGGTGATGTGCATCAGCGCAGACGGAAAGCTGCTGTTTGCCAACAAAGCCAGCGAACCGATGTTGGATGCATTGGGTCTCAAAGTCGGGGCGGGAGTCACAGAGGACTGGCTGGCGCGCGTCAAGACAGGATTGCAGGAAAACAAACGGCAAGACTTTGAATGCCATGCCGATGGCATGGTTTACGCGTTATTGCTCTGGCCGGTCCCGGACGCCAAGCACGTCAATCTATACGGGCGGGACGTCACGCAACTTAGGCAGGCCGAAAGGCGGATGCGTGAATTGGCGCGCATTCCTGAAGAAAACCCCAACCCGGTCTTGCGCATCACCGATCAGGGCAAACTGATCTACGCCAACAAGGCCAGCGCTCCTTTGGTCGCAGCGTTGCAGTTGAAGGTCGGCGACCGGGTGGGAACCGGGTGGCGCAAGCGTGTCGCCAAAGGTTTGCACGAGGATCAAAGGCAAGATTTCGAATATGAGGCCGGCGGTCTGATCTATGCCCTGTTGCTGTGGCCGGTTCCGGAAGGCGGTTATGCAAATATCTACGGCCGGGATATCACCGCCCAAAAACAGGTGGAAAGCGAACTGCGGGTGGCAAAGGACATCGCCGAAACGGCCAACAAGACCAAAAGCACATTCCTTGCCAATATGAGCCACGAACTTCGAACGCCGTTGAATGCGATCATCGGATACAGTGAGCTGATGCTGGAAGAAGCCATCGATCAGAATGACGAAGCAAACCTGGGTGACCTGACAAAAATCCAATCTGCCGGTAAACACCTGCTTGCTCTGATCAACGACATTCTGGACCTGTCCAAGATCGAGGCCGGCAAGATGGAGTTCGATCTGGAGCCTTTCGATGTTTTCCAGATGATCAAGGACGTCAGCACCACGGTGCAACCGCTGGCCGAGAAAAATAGGAACAGGCTTGAGGTTGCCTGCCCCGAGGATGTCGGCGAAATGGTCTGCGACCTGACCAAGGTACGTCAGGCACTGCTCAACCTGTTGTCAAATGCCTGCAAATTTACCGAAAACGGAAGGATCACGCTGTCGGTTCGCCGGTCGGCTGAGGCAGACCAACTGGAGTTTGCAGTCGCCGATCAGGGCATCGGCATGTCGCCTGAACAAGTCGACAAGGTCTTTGAAGCCTTCACCCAGGCGGATTCCTCCACCACCCGAAACTATGGTGGAACCGGTTTGGGGCTGTCGATCACCAAGGTCTTCTGCGAGCAACTGGGCGGCGACATACACTGCGCCAGCTCTCTCGGAGAAGGATCGACCTTCACCATCCGTCTTCCGAGTATCTGCCGCGACCCGGCCATTGCTCCCCTTCGTGACGTGACGCTTTCCAGCGGCAATCCGCAAGATGATCCTAATGCTCCTCTGATTCTTATGGTCGATGATGACCCCACAGTGCATGACCTGTTGGAGCGGCGGCTGCGCAAGGAAGGATACAGGGTTCTTTCCTCGACCAAGGGTGAAGACGCACTGAAGCTGGCCCGAGAGGCCAAGCCAGACGCCATTACGCTGGATGTGTTCATGCCCAAGATTGACGGCTGGGCCGTGTTGTCCCAACTGAAAGACGATCCGGAGCTGGCCGACATACCGGTCATCATGCTGACATTCGCAGAAGACCGCACCAAGGGCTTGTCGCTGGGCGCCAGTGAATACCTGGGCAAACCCATCGACACGCTCGAGCTTCTGAACGCTCTGAAAGAGCATTGCCCGACCCGGCCATCCCGCCGGGCTCTGATCGTGGAAGATGAGGCCGCAACGCGTGAAATGATCGGCCGCGTCCTCGGCAAGGAAGGCTGGCAGGTCGAACAGGCTGTCAACGGGCTGGACGCCCTTCAACAACTTGCCAAATCCGTGCCGGACGTCATTCTGCTGGATCTCATGATGCCTGAGATGGACGGGTTTGAGTTTCTCGCGGGGATGAGGAAAAACCCGGACTGGGCGGCGATACCGGTCATCGTTGTCACGGCAAAAACGCTGTCAAACGAGGATCGTGCGCGGCTGAGCGGATCGGTCGAAGCGCTGATCCGCAAGGACGGGGATGAGGTCGAAACCCTCGTTAGCCAGTTGAAGAAACTCCTGGCGACTTCCCGGCCTGCAGCTTCACGGGAAACCTAAGTCGTGAATGGCGGACGCGAAAACCAAGCTCAGCACGCAAAGGCGGTGTGGCTTGCGAATTTGCGCCAAAACCTGATTTCACCGGTCAGCGCAATCGTGGGCTTCAGCGAAATGATTCAAAGCGAAGCCGGCCGTCTGGCGAGGGTCGAAGCTGTTTCGGACCTGAACCGAATTTCCCAAGCGACGACTGAACTGAACACGCTGGTCGACCGGCTTTTGCACCCTGAGATGGCCTTGAAACTGACGGTCGGCGGTGACGAGGGCATAAAACGGCTGCGCCATGATCTGCGAACCCCGATGAATGCGATCAAAGGCTACGGCGAGATGCTGCTGGAGGATCTGGATGATCTGAACGCCAAGCATCTGGAAGCGGACTTGCTTGGGCTTCTCGAACATACCGACGCCCTTCTGAAACAAATCGACGACCTTGCGACACTGTCTGACGTTCCGCCAGACGGAGACGCCGTGGTTCCCTTAGCACCGCCAGACTCCGCTGCGATGTTCGCAAATCTGGTTCAGAGCATGGCTCCCCTCGCCCCAATCGACGACACCGGTGCACTGACCGGCAACATCCTTGTCGTCGATGATGTCGAGGCCAACCGGGAATTGCTGGCGCGCCGGTTAAAGCGGGATGGGCATCAGGTCTGGACCGCTGCTGGAGGGTACTCCGCCCTTGAACTGATGTCTCAATATCCGTTCGATCTGGTTCTGCTTGATCTGATGATGCCGGATATCAATGGCTTTGACGTTTTGACCCGATTGAAACAGGATGACGTCCTTCGGGACATCCCGGTCATCATGATATCGGCCCTGGACGAGATCGAAAGCGTCGCGCGCTGTATTGAGGCCGGCGCCGAAGATTACCTGCCGAAACCCTTTAACCCGATCCTGCTACAAGCCCGGATAAATGCCTCGTTGGAGAAGAACCGCTTTCGCGAGCGTGAACGTCACTACCTTGAGCAGATGGAAGCGGAAAAGCAAAAGTACAAAGACCTATTGCTGAGCATTCTGCCACAGCAAATCGTGACGCGGCTGAATGACGGCGAAGCAACAATCGCCGACCGCCACAACGAAGTCACCGTCCTGTTCTCGGATATCGTTGGCTTTACCGAGATGTCGGCCAAACTGCCGCCTGCGCAGGTGGTGTATTACCTCAACCGGATTTTTTCAGGCTTCGATGAGATCGCGACAGAACTAGGCGTTGAAAAGATAAAGACGATCGGAGACGCGTATATGGTCGCCGCCGGTGTGCCGGATGACCGCACAGACCATGCCGAAGTGATTGTCGAAATGGCCCTACGGATGCTCTCGCAGGTCGAAGCACTGAACATGGAAACGGATTACCCGATGCACATCAGGATTGGCGTACACAGTGGCCCCGTGGTTGCCGGTATAATCGGGTCGCACCGTTTCCTCTACGATGTCTGGGGAGACACGGTTAATTTTGCCAGCCGGCTTGAAACAACCGGCGCGCCGGGCCGTTTACAGATTTCAGAGGCCACCGCCAAACAGGTCGAACATCTTTTTGATGTGTCTGAACCCATCGAAACAAGAATTAAAGGCAAGGGTCGGGTCAGAACCTACTATGTCATCCAACGCAAAATTTCTGCGGATTGAGCGATTTTTCGTCAGGATTCAGGAAGCAATTTTTCCATCTTTTCCAGCAGACGGCTAAACTCAACCGGTTTGGTATCGAAGTCGTCGCAACCTGCCTCCAGCGCTTTCTCGCGATCACTGGCCATCGCATGTGCCGTCAGCGCGACCACCGGGATCGAAGCTGTCTCAGGCGCCCCCTTGATGCGCCGCGTCGCCTCCCACCCATCAATTTCCGGCAAGCTCATATCCATCAATATGATGTCCGGGGTTTCGCTGTCGGCCATCAAAACCCCCTCCAACCCATCTTTCGCGACAACGACAAGGTAGCCTTTGCGCGCCAATCTTCGCGACAGCATATCGCGGTTCATTTCGTTGTCTTCAACCAACAGAACTTTGGTCAAGGCCCCCCCTTGCGCCTTAGCGCCTTTTGACCGCCCAGTGATTCAGGCCACCGTTTCGGTGACCGCCGTCGCTACCAAAACTGTTGCACCATGCGCCTACAAGGGCAAGTTTGGCATGGATCGTGTGAGCTCGTGCATTTGTATCTCGCCGGACCGATCAACCTTTACGGTCAGTTTTTGAGCATTCGGAAACCGCTCGAAATAGGCGAACCCGATGGCCTCGACCATGTCGATCGTTTGGCATTGAATCTGGTAGTCGGCCTGAAATTCGGTGTGCTGGTCCTGATCTGATGCCGAGGCGACATCGGCCTCGGGACCAAGCCCTTCTGCCAGAAGTGTAACATTGGCGGCTGCCGTGAAACACTCTGCGTCTTCTGGCAGGACAAACAATTCCAGCGGCTTGGACAGAACGGAAATCGCACCGGCGACCAGGGTCCGATCCTCATCGGTTTGGGCCGGGCGCTCAAACCCAATGATATCCGCAGCAGGCACCGCAAGCGACAAGGACAACTCGGCCCCTGAGATCGCTATTTCCAGATGACCGGTGCCATGTTCATGCTCAATCCCGGCTTGTGTCTGCGACAGGGCGACCGCGGGGATCAGAGTCAGGGCGAGAGCTGCGCTTCTCATAAACAGGCACCACCTACCAAGGAATCACGGGTTTTATCTTAATATGTTTCAAAAGCGGCGCAATCTCGGCCCGGGCCAAGCCACCCCACCAAATTTGGGGAGGGCGAATATCAGCTAACCCGATAATAAAACTCAGGTTGACATAGCTGACTAAATAACTCAGGTATGCGCCCCATATGCGCCGCACAGGCGGCGTCTGTGAAATTTTATCTGACAGGAAAGCGTCACCCATATGACCCGATTTTTCGCCGCCACCAGCGCCCTGACCCTCGGCATCGCATCCGCAGCCGTTGCGACCGACGCCCCGTCGAAGGCTGATGTTCTGACCACCTATGCGAACATCGCCGAAGCCAAATACGATGACAGCCTGATCGCGGCCAAAGCCCTGCAAGAGGCCGTGAACGCACTGATCGCCGAGCCGTCCGACGCCACTCTGAACGCAGCGCGAGCCGCTTGGGTTGCTGCGCGTGTGCCTTATCAGCAGACCGAGGTCTATCGTTTCGGCAACGCCATTGTTGACGATTGGGAAGGCAAGGTGAACGCATGGCCGCTGGATGAAGGCCTGATCGACTATGTCGACGCGGCATATGGCGGTCCGAGCGATGAAAACGAATTCGCCGCGCTGAACGTAATCGCCAATCCCAGCTTCGAACTGTCGGGAGCAACCATCGACGCCAGCGATATCACACCCGAGCTGCTGGCCGAAACCCTGCACGAAGCCGACGGCATCGAGGCGAACGTCGCCACCGGCTACCACGCCATCGAATTCCTGCTGTGGGGCCAGGACATGAACGGCCACGGCGCGGGTGCAGGCAACCGCCCGTATACCGACTATATCCGAGGTGACGACTGTACTGGCGGCAATTGTGACCGCCGTGCTCAGTATCTGAGCGCCGCAACCCAGTTGCTGGTCAGCGATCTGGAATGGATGGCGGCTCAATGGGCCGAAGGCGGCGAGGCGCGTGCTGCGCTGTCGGCGGATGAAACCGCAGGCGTAAGCGCCATCCTGACCGGCATGGGCTCCCTGTCCTATGGTGAACAGGCAGGTGAGCGGATGCGTCTGGGCCTGATGCTGAACGATCCCGAGGAAGAGCATGATTGCTTCTCGGACAACACCCACAACAGTCACTACTATGATGGGCTGGGCATTCAGAACGTCTATCTGGGCAGCTATACCCGTATCGACGGCACCCCGGTCAGCGGCGCGTCGCTGTCGGATCTGGTGATCGCCTCCGATCCTTCGCTGGATGCCGAAATGAAGGTCAAACTGGCCAACACCATGCAGGCGCTGGGCCGTTTGAAATCGACCGCCGAAGCCGGTTTTGCCTATGACCAGATGCTGGAACGCGGCAATGAAGGTGGAGAACTGCTGATCATGGGCGGCGTCGATGGCCTGGTCGACCAGACCAAAACCATCGAGCGGATCGTGACCACTCTGGGGCTGGACCAGATCAGCTTCGAAGGCTCGGACAGCCTGGATAACCCCGACGCGGTCTTCCAGTAAACTATGGGGCCGGAAGCATGAGGGCTTCATGCTTCCGGCCACAAAAGTTTTGACTGGACAGCAGGACAATACCTTACTAATTAAGTAGGAAATCTACCGGACTTAGAATCGCCATGATCGTCTGTCATTGCACCAACATAACTGACCACGATATTCGCGCTGCAATCGACTGGATGCGTACATCGGACGCGCAGGCGGTTATCACCCCCGGAAAGATCTATCACGCCCTTGGGAAGGCTGCGGATTGCGGCGGCTGTATGCCTCTTTTCCTAGACATGATGCGTTCCAACGATAATCTGGAAGTACCCATGCAGCTTCGTGCGTTACGCACCGGAGCATCACAGGAGAGTGAAGATGAAGGGCGATCCCAAAGTCATAGAATACCTCAACAAATCTCTGCGGCATGAACTTACGGCGGTCAGCCAGTATTGGCTGCACTACCGCCTGCAGGAAGACTGGGGCCTTGGCCACATGGCCAAGAAAAGCCGCGAAGAGAGCATCGAAGAGATGGGCCACGCGGACAAGCTGATCGAGCGGATCATCTTTCTGGAAGGCCACCCCAATCTGCAAAAGCTCGACCCCCTGAGAATTGGCCAGAACCCCAAGGAAACCTTGGAATGTGATCTGGCTGCCGAAAATGACGCGCGGACCTTGTATGTCGAAGCGCGCGAATACTGCCGTGAGGCTGGTGACTATGCGTCGATGTCCCTGTTCGAGGAATTGATCCGCGACGAAGAAGGACATATCGATTTCCTCGAAACGCAGCTTGATCTGTACGAAAGGATTGGCGAAGCCAATTATGCGCAACTCAACGCATCGAAAATGGACGAAGGCGAGTAACCTTGCCATCGTGACGGTGGCCGCCCTTGCGGCCACCCAACCCCTCGCAGCCGAGCTGGAGGATCTCCACCTTAATTTCGAACCCAGAACCGAAGATGAGCGCACCCGGATCGCCAACGTCATCGTTGCGCCCGAGGATTTCAGCGCCCCGCAACGGTTCGAGGATCTGTCCGCCGGGGCCGCCACCGTCCGCGCCCGCACCGACGCCGATGCGTTTTCGCAACCCTCTGGCAACCTGAGCTTTGAGCAGGAGCTGGACTTCAGGGTCGGCAATGGGTTGTTCAAGAAAATCTGGGTGTCTTCGCCCGCGTCCACATTGGCCTCGGACGGGCTGGGGCCGCTTTACAACGCGCGCTCGTGCCAGCGCTGTCACATCAAGGACGGGCGCGGCCATGCGCCCGCCGGGCCCGACGACAATGCGACCTCGATGTTCCTGCGTGTTTCGATCCCCGGCGGCGACAGCTACGACGAGATCGAGGACTATATCGCCACACAGCCCGACCCGAACTATGGCGGACAGATGCAGGATCTGGCCCTGCCCGGCCATCCGGCCGAATACCGGCTGGACATTACCTATGAAGATGTTCCCGTAACCCTGTCCGATGGTGAAATCGTCACACTGCGCAAGCCGACCTATCAGGCGGCGGATCTGGGATACGGCCCGCTGCACTCTGAGGCCATGCTCAGCCCCCGTGTGGCGCCGCAGATGATTGGTCTGGGTCTGCTCGAGGCGATCCCGGTCGAGGATTTGCTGGCCAATGCCGATCCCGATGACGCAGACGGCGATGGTATTTCCGGGCGCCCGAACATTGTCTGGTCGAAGGAATTCGGTGCGCCGATGATGGGCCGTTTTGGCCTCAAAGCCGGGATGCCGACGATCATGGAGCAATCCTCCGCGGCCTTTGCTGGCGATATCGGCATTTCCAGCCCGCTCTACCCTGCGGGTCATGGTGACTGCACCGACGCGCAGGTAGACTGCGTAAGCGCCCCGCATGGTGATGGCGATGACCGCGTGTTTGAAATCGACCAGCTTGGCATGGATCTGGTGGCCTTCTACAGCCGCAATCTGGGCGTTCCGGCGCGTCGGGACGTGGACAATCCGCAAGTATTGCGCGGCAAGCAAGTGTTTCACGACACTGGCTGCGCCTCTTGCCACACGCCCGCTTTCGTCACCCATCGCATGGAAGACCGCCCCGAGCACAGTTTTCAGCTGATCTGGCCGTATTCCGACCTGCTGCTGCATGACATGGGTGAAAACCTGGCCGACAACCGCCCCGAGGCCCGCGCGACGGGCCGCGAATGGCGCACGCCGCCGCTTTGGGGGATCGGACTGACCCGGCAGGTTTCGGGCCATACTCAGTTCCTGCATGACGGCCGCGCGCAAACCTTGCTTGAGGCCATCCTGTGGCACGGGGGCGAGGCTCAGGCCGCCCGCGATACGGTTGTGGCAATGCCCAAGCCAGACCGTGATGCCCTGGTCCGTTTCCTCGAAAGCCTCTGACCCATGCGTTTCCTAGCTTTTGCCCTGGCCTTGACGCTGCCCTTGTCTGCGCTGGCACAAGATCGCGGTCCGATCCTGACCGCGACGGTCAATGAGCATATCCTGCCTAGCTTCGCCGCGCTTTCCGACGCGAGCGGCGCGCTGGCGCAAGCGGCCCAGTCCGATTGCACCGCAACATCGCCCGATCTGCGCGCGGCCTATCACGTGGCCTTTGACAGCTGGATTTCGGTCAGCCATCTGAGGTTCGGTCCTTCGGAAGTTGGCGACCGGGCCTTTGCGCTGGCCTTCTGGCCAGACACCAAAGGCTTCACGCCCAAGGCCCTGTCCGGCCTGATTGCCGCCGAAGACGATGCCGTCAAATCCCCAGACGCCTTTGCGGAAACTTCCATCGCAGGACGCGGGTTCTTTGCACTGGAGCAGATGCTCTACGACACACGCTTTGCGGATCAGGGCAGCGACACCTATCGCTGCGACCTGATACGGGCGATCGCCACAGACATCGATCGGAATGCCCACGCGATGGACGACGATTGGGCAAGCTTTGCAACAGCCCTGACGCAACCAGGCGAGAACAGCCCGTATCGGTCCGGCGATGAAGCGATGCAAGAGCTGTACAAGGCGCTCGTCACGGGTCTGGAATTCACCGGCGACACCCGCCTTGGCCGCCCGATGGGCACTTTCGACCGCCCGCGCCCCAATCGCGCCGAGGCACGCCGCTCTGAACGATCCCTGCGCCATGTGGAACTGTCCCTGATCGCGCTGCGCGATCTGGCGGCGCATCTGTCGGCAGATCACCCTGAAATCGCGGCCGATCTGGATGGCGCGTTCGACAAGGCCATAACCCGCGCGCAGGCGTTGAATGATCCGGCCCTTGCAGGCGTGGCCGAACCTCAGCGTCGGTTCCGGATCGAGGCGCTGCAGCAGTCGATCAACGATATCCGTGCCATCGCGTCAACCGAGCTTGGCCCGACATTGGGCATCAGTGCCGGGTTCAACTCATTGGACGGGGACTGACCCATGCCAAACCGCCGACATTTTCTGGCCGGACTGGCCGCAAGCAGCCTGGTTCCACTTCGCGGCTGGGCCTCGGTCGGCGCACCGGACTATCTGGCGGCAGCCTTGTTTCCGGACGGCAGCTACCGATTGGCGGGCCTGGATACGGGTGGCGATATCCTGTTCGCGCTCCCCCTGCCCGCGCGCGGTCATGCGGCTGCAGCTCATCCCGTCAACGCGCAAGCGGTGGCCTTCGCCCGCCGCCCCGGCACTTTCGCTTTGGTCATTGATTGCGCGACAGGCACCGAGCTGACCCGGTTGACCGCCCCCGAAGGCCGTCATTTCTTTGGCCACGGCGTATTCTCACCCGATGGCACCCGGCTTTTCACCACCGAGAACGATTATGAGGCCGGAGAAGGCGTGATCGGCATCTGGAACGCTGCTGACTACAGACGCTTGGGCGAGTTTCCATCAGGCGGCATTGGCCCCCATGACATGCGGCTGATGCCAGACGGACAGACTTTGGTCATCGCCAATGGCGGCATCGAAACCCACCCTGACATGGGCCGCACCAAACTGAACCTGCCGACCATGCAACCGCGCCTGTCCTATCTGGACCTGAACGGGACGGTTCTGGAACAGGTGGAACTGCCGCAGGCCCTGCACAAGAACTCGATCCGGCACCTGGCCGTGCGCCAAGACGGGCTGGTGGCGTTTGCGATGCAATGGCAGGGGGACAAGGCGCAACATCCGCCGCTACTGGGTCTGCACCGTCGCGGCGAGGCACCGCGCCTGCTGTCGTCTCCTGACGCCGAGCAAAGCACGTTGCAAGGTTATGCCGGCAGCATCGCCTTCTCCGGTGACGGAGAGGCCATTGCCATCACCTGCCCCCGTGGCAACGCCCTGCACCAGTTCAACGTCGCAAGCGGCCTGCTAACCGGTGCCTTCTCGCTGGAGGACGTCTGCGGCTTGGGTCCCGGACCCAGAGGTTTCGTTTTCACCACAGGCACCGGTATCGTCGGCGAACTGACCTCCAAGGTCCAAATTTCCGCCCGCCCGGACTGCCAATGGGACAATCATCTGATCCCAATTCGGCCAGCCGCATAAATTCGGCAAAACCCGTCACATAGATTACACTTGGACGAATCAAACTGCTGCCGTATTGGCGGGCGCTAAACTGGCACCCCTACGTTAAGGACCGACTTGATTGAAACAGACGCCCGACGCACCGCATTCCATCTACGGGGTTGAAAAATGGGGCAAAGGCCTCATCGAGGTGACGGAGGATGGCGAGATCGGTCTGCGCAATCCCATGGCACCCGAGGCAGCGGCGATCAGCCTGCCCGGCATCCTGCACGATCTGGACGAACGCGGCATCAAGGCGCCGATGCTGTTGCGCATCAGCTCTTATCTTGAAAACGAGATCGCCCATATCAACGAAAGCTTTCGCGACGCCATCGCCCGGACTGGGTACAAGGGCACCTATCGCGGCGTGTTTCCGATCAAGGTGAACCAGCAGGCGCAGGTGGTCGACCGGATCGTCGAGTTTGGCAAGAAATACCAATACGGGCTGGAAGCCGGGTCCAAACCGGAACTGGTGATCGCCCTCGCCCACCGCCTGTCACGCGAGGCCCTGATCGTCTGCAACGGCGTCAAGGATGCCGAATTCATCCAACTTGCGATCCTCAGCCGCAAGATCGGATTTAACACGGTCATCGTTCTGGAAAGCCCAAAAGAGGCTGACACGGTGATCGGGGTCTATAACGAACTGGGTATCGAACCCTTGCTAGGCGTGCGGGTCAAGCTGACCAACCAGATCAGCGGTAAGTGGGAAGAAAGCTCGGGCGACCGCTCGGCCTTTGGTATGAATACCGACCAATTGGTCGCGACCGTGGATAAGCTGAAAGACGCTGGCCTGCTGCATTGCCTCAAACTGCAACACTCGCATCTTGGTTCGCAGGTGCAGGACGTCAACGACGTCCGCCGCGCCGTGGGCGAGGCCTGCCGCTACTACACCGAACTGACGCGTGAAGGCGTGCCGCTGACTCATCTGGACCTCGGCGGCGGTATGGGTGTCGACTATACGGGTGAGAAGAAGGCCGCCGAAAACTCGATCAACTACACGGTCGAGGAATACTGCGCCAACGTCGTGGAAACCGTGGCTTATGCAATGGATGAGGCAGAAGTTGCACACCCGACGCTGGTCACTGAAAGCGGCCGTGCGGTGGTGGCGACGTCCTCAATGCTGGTGTTCAACGTGTTGGAAAGCACGCTTTACGACGCGGCAACCGCACCGGCGGTCGAGGCAGACGATCACCATATCCTCTCTGACCTCGCGGCGGTGCAGGGATATCTGTCCTGCGACCGGCTGCAGGAATGTTGGAACGACGCCAACTTCTATCGCAACGAACTGCGCGCCCTATTCCGCCGCGGCTATGTCGACCTGCGCCAGATGGCCCGGGGCGAGCGGATCTATCTGTCTCTGATGGCCCGGATCAAGGCTTTGGCGGCCAGCGACGAGATGGAAACCGATGTGGATGACCAGCTTGAGAAAGTGGCTGACATCTACCACTGCAACTTCTCGCTGTTCCAATCCCTGCCCGACGTCTGGGCCATCGACCAGCTTCACCCGATAGTGCCGCTGCAAAGTCTGAACCAGACGCCGGACCGCCGGGCGGTTCTGTCCGACATCACCTGCGATAGCGACGGCAAGATCGACCGCTTCATTCTGGCTGATGGCGTCTCGCCCAGCCTTCCGGTGCATTCCCTGCCCGAGGACGACGAATACTACATGGGCGTCTTCTTTGTCGGCGCTTACCAGGAAACGCTGGGCGATCTGCACAACCTGTTCGGCGACACCAACGTGGTCACCATCGACCTCCGGGCCGATGGCGGGTTCGATCTGCTGCACGAGCAAGAGGGCGACACGATTTCCGAAGTTCTGTCCTATGTCGAATTCGACCCGCAGGACTGCGTCGCCGCCTTCCGCAAAATGGTGGACGAGGCGATCTCGACCGGTACTCTGAAAGCCAAAGACCGCAAAACCCTGATGAGCGCCTATCGCGACTCGATCAACGGCTACACCTATTACGAATAACCCCCTGTGAGAGGAGATTACCCCCATGGGTACTTTGAGTGGCAAAACACTGGTTGTCGGCGCAGGCGGCGTATCGCACGCCGCCGTGCACAAGATGGCAATGAATTCGGACATCTTTACCGAGATCACTCTGGCCAGCCGAACCAAATCAAAATGCGACGCCATCGCCAAAGCGGTGAAAGAGCGTGTGGGCGTTGATATCGCAACCGCTGAACTGGACGCTTACAAGGTCGAAGACACGGTCAAGCTGATCAAGGAAACCGGTGCGGAAATCCTCGTGAATCTCGCCCTGCCCTATCAGGATCTGGTGCTGATGGATGCTTGTCTAGAGGCCGGTATCCACTATCTCGACACCGCCAACTATGAACCCGAGGATGAGGCCAAGTTCGAATATCACTGGCAGTGGGCCTATCAGGAGCGGTTCAAAGAGGCCGGCCTGACCGCCATCCTTGGCTCGGGCTTCGATCCGGGCGTGACCAGCGTGTTCGCCAAATGGCTGAAGAAACACAAGCTGGACACGATCCGTCAGATCGACGTTCTGGACGCCAATGGCGGCTCGAACGATCAGGAGTTCGCGACCAACTTCAACCCGGAAATCAACCTGCGCGAAGTGCTAGCCGAAGTACGTCACTGGGAAGGTGGCGAGTGGAAGCACTCCCCCGCCATGACCCATAAGGTCGAGTTCGACTTTCCGGCCATCGGCCCCAAGAACATGTACCTGATGTATCACGAGGAACTGGAGTCGCTGTCGACTCACTTCCCCGAGATCGAGCGCGCCCGCTTCTGGATGACATTCGGCGATGCCTACATCACCCACGCCAAGGTGTTGGAAAACGTCGGCATGACCCGCATCGACCCGGTGATGCATGACGGCAAGGAGATCATTCCGATCCAATTCCTGAAAACCCTGCTGCCCGATCCCGGTGATCTGGGCGCGGAAACCAAGGGCAAGGCCTGCATCGGCGACATCGCCACGGGTCAGGCCAAGGATGGCTCGGGCGAGAAGACCTATTACATCTACAACATCTGCGACCACGAAGAATGCTATGCCGAGGTCGGCAGCCAGGCGGTCAGCTACACCACCGGCGTCCCCGCCATGATCGGCGCGGCGCAGGTGCTGAAGGGCAACTGGACTGAGCCGGGCGTGTGGAACATGGAACAGCTCGACCCGGATAACTTCATGGACATGCTGAACGAACACGGCCTGCCGTGGCAGGTCCACGAACTCGACGGGCCGGTCGAATTCTGATCCGCTAGCTTCATCTGGCTGTAGATATCTCGGGGGTCCGGGGGCAGAGCCCCCGGCCTCTCCACTTAACGGAGACGCCGGACATGTCCGACATGATGACCACACAAGCCGGGGACGCCGGAGCCTTCCGCAACTTCGACCTCAGCCGCGTGCCCACCCCGTGTTTCGTGGTCGATGAAAAGGCCGTCGAACGCAACCTGACGGTCCTTGCTGACATCGGCACCCGATCTGGCGCGCATGTGCTAAGTGCGCTCAAGGCGTTTTCCATGTTCTCGCTGGCCCCGCTGGTCCGCCAGCACCTCGGCGGCACCTGCGCCAGCGGCATCTATGAGGCGCGTCTGGGCCGTGAGGAATACGGCGGTGAGGTCGCTACCTTCTGCGCTGGGTACAAAGACGCCGACATGGACGAAATCCTGTCGCTGTCCGACCACATCATCTTCAACTCTCCGGCGCAAAAGGACCGGTTCCTTGCCAAAGCCCAAGCCGCCAATGTTCAGGTGGGTCTGCGCGTCAACCCGGAACATTCCGAGGGTGAGATACCGAAATACGATCCCTGCGCGCCCTGCTCACGCCTTGGCACGCCAGTCAGCCAACTGACCGCCGAGACAATGACCGGCGTGGACGGCCTGCACATGCATACGCTCTGCGAACAGGGGTTCGAACCGCTGCAGCGCACATGGGACGCCGTTGAACCGAAACTCAAACCTTACCTGAGCCAGCTCAAATGGCTGAACTTCGGTGGCGGTCACCACATCACCCGTGACGACTACGACCGCGAGGGACTGGTGGCCTTCATCAAAACCATCCGCGAGACATACGACATCGACGTTTATCTCGAACCCGGCGAAGCTGTGGCGCTGGACGCGGGTATTCTGGTCGGAGAGATCCTCGACCTGCCAACCAATGGCATGAGCCTTGCCATCACCGATATCTCGGCCACCTGCCATATGCCCGATGTGATCGAGGCGCCCTATCGCCCCGCCCTGATGAACGAGGCCGAGGCGGGCCATACCTACCGACTGGGCGGTCCTTCCTGCCTGGCCGGTGACGTGATCGGTGACTACACGTGGGATCAACCGCTTGAGATCGGACAGCGGTTCGCCTTCCTCGATCAGGCGCATTACTCGATGGTCAAGACCAACACATTCAACGGTGTACCCTTGCCGACCATCGCCTTGTGGAACAGCGAAACGGACGAACTGAAGATCATCAAACAGTTCGGCTATGACGACTTTAAGGACAGACTCTCATGAGCATTTTCCTCGACAGTGAACTCACCACATCAGAGCGCACCGAAGACGCCCGGTTCCGCGTGATCCCCGTTCCTCTGGAACGCACCGTGTCCTATGGATCGGGCACCGCCAAAGGCCCCGAGGCTATCATCGAGGCCAGCAACGAACTGGAACGCATCACCGGTCACGCCGAACCCTGCGTCGAAGGTATTTTTACCGAAGAGCCCGTGGATTGTGATGCGTCGCTCTCCGAGATCATGGAGCGCCTCGCCCAGCGCACCGAGGCCGCCGTGCGTGAGGGCAAAGTGCCGGTCACTTTGGGCGGGGAACATTCGCTCAGCTACGGTGCAGTGATGGGGGTTGCACGCGCGCTGAACCAGCCGATCGGCATTGTCCAGATCGACGCCCACGCTGACCTGCGCAATGCCTACCAGGGTGAAAAACACTCTCACGCGTCGGTCATGCACCTGCTGGCCGAGGAAGGTGTCCGTCTGGCGCAATTCGGCGTCCGCGCCTTTTCCACCGAAGAGGCCAAAAGCCGTCTGAAGAACCGCGTGTTCCACGTGGATGCTGAGGACCTGGTGACCGGCAACATCCACGCCGTTGACCTGCCCGAAGATTTCCCCGAGCTGGTCTATGTCAGCTTTGATGTCGACGGGCTGGACCCGTCCCAAATGCCCGCGACCGGCACACCGGTTCCGGGAGGTCTGGGGTACTACCAGGCGCTGCGGCTGGTCGAACACGCCCTGAAGGGCCGCAAATGCGTGGGCTTCGACGTGGTCGAGCTGGCCCCGGACGGCAATGCCGCCTGGGACTTTACTGCAGCTCAGATCGTCTATCGGCTGATGGCCGCCTGTTAATCCTCGGCGGTCTCATTGAGCTCCATGTGCCCCTCGCCCTTGTTCAGGATGCGGCGCAGCATGGGTTCGAAGAACTCCAGCGGTTTGGTCGGGTAGTCCGGGTCGAACGCTTTCTGATCGTATTCATGGCAGAAATAGCGGCAGTCCTCCCAATAGGGGCTGTCGCGATATTTGTCGCGCGCGTTGCGGTCCCCGCCCAGGTGGTGGTTGTAATAGTACCCTTGGAACACGCAGTGATGCTTGAGAATCCAATAGGTCTTCTCGCTGACGTAGGGCTTCATCATCGCCGCTGACAGCTCACCATGATTGTAGGGCGACAGGATATCGCCGGTGTCGTGGATCAGCGCGGCAACAACCAGTTCCTCATCCGCACCATCCTCATAGGCACGCGTCGCGGCCTGCAGACTGTGCTGATAGCGGTTGACCGGGTAAGGCGTCCACTCTTCGTCCAACGAGCGGATTGCGTCCAGAATCCGATCCGGCAAGGCGGCATTGAAGCTCTCTTCATACTCCATAACGGCGTCCCAGTCGGCTTTTGTGGCCTCTTCAAAACTGGTCCAGGTGGGTTTGTGGCTCTTGTCCAGCATGGCGCGTTCCTTTGGCTTATCTGTCGGTGTCAGATTAGCCCGGATCGTATGCTCAAAAAAATGAATTGATTTTATCACTACGATGAAAAAATACTTTCGACATGCAACTCAAGGCAATCGAGACCTTTCTGTGCGTGGCCGAGACCGGCGGCTTTCATGCCGCTGCCCGCAAGCTGAATGTGACCCAGACAGCCGTCAGCGCCCGTATCCGTCTGATCGAAGAGGAAACCGGGAAGCCGCTGTTTACGCGCGGCGCCGGCGGCACCAGCCTGACCGATTTCGGGCGACAGTTCCGGCCATATGCGGAACAGATGTTGTCGCTGTGGTCCTTCGCCTCGCACGATTTGCCTGCACAAACGCAGAACCGCGTCGCCCTGCGCCTCGGCGCGCAGTTGAGCATCTGGGACCCGTTGCTGGTCGATCTTGCCGTGCGGTTCGAAAAGCGCCTGGGGCATCTGCTGCTGACACTGAACTATGACCACGACCTGCATATGGTCGAGGCAGTCGCCACCCATGTTCTGGACGCAGCACTAACACATGAACAGCCATCCGACCCGCGCATTCAGGCCTACGAATTGAACCCCGAACGCCTGATGCTGGTCGAAACTCCGACTACGGACGACCCGGTTTTCATCAATCTCGAACTGGGCGAGGTCTATCAGGATCACGTGCGTTCGGCTGCGCGGCAGGCGGCGGGGCAAACCGTGTTTCTGGGCAATTGCCTGATGGCCCTGCGCTATGTCCTGCGGCGGGGCGGAACGGGGTATTTCCCGGAATATGTCATCAGGGATCACCTGTCAGCGGGTGAGTTGATCCCGGTGGCCGGTGCCATCGATCTGATGCTGCCCCTGTTTCTGGTAACCCGTCGTGACAGCACCACAACCGAGGACATCCTGTCATGCCTGACCGATCTGCGCGCGACAGACTAAGCCCGAGACAGCGCGCCCGGCGCGTCCCTATGCCGTCTTCGTATCAATGGCCGCCCTGCAACAAGTAGGAACACGCCCGAGATGGCAATTCCAATGACCGCCGGCAGGTAAAGCAAGCCCCACAGCTTCGGATCATCGATCACAACAGGGGATACAAAGCCGCGCACGCCTTCCAGCAGGACCAGAATGGTAAAGGCACCCAGGATCTGGGGCCAAAGCCCAAAGCGCGAAAAACTGCCCAGCATCAGGGTCGCGTATCCGGCCATGGCAACGGCGATGCAAATGGCGATCCAGGAAAACCGCTGGTGCAGCTCGTCAACCAGCTCGCCTTCGGTAAACTCTTCCGCGGCGCTGATGGTTTCACGGTCCTGCAAAAGCTCGAGTGTCGAAATGGCCTCAAGGCTGCGCTTGGCCATATTGTTGGTATTGGTCAACTCGGAAATGTCATACGAGGCATCCTCGAACAGGGTCGAGGACAAGGTCAGACCCTGCTGGTTCAGACGCAGCGCAATCCCGTCCAGCATCACAAGGTGGATGCCGGTATCGTTGTTGACCAGATAAGCCGTCTTGGACGAATAGCTGACCGGGTTCAGCGGGTCGCGCCTGTCCGAAACGAAGACCTCGGACAGGGTGCCATCCAGGTCAATCTCACCGATATAGACCGTGACACCATAGGCGGGGTGCAGAAACTCGCCCTCGTTCAGCAGTTGCGCGGTGACGTCGCCGGCAACCTCCGCCTGACGCTGTTCAAGCTGCTCGACCGAAGCCGGGCGCAGAAAGACGCTGATGACGGCCATCATCAGCCCGGCCACCAGACCAAACACAAAGACGGCCCGCGCCAGACGCCACGGGCTTGAGCCGGTGGCCAACATCACTGTCATCTCGCTTTCGCGACTGAGGCGGTTAGTGGCATAAACGGCGGCCGCGAACACCGCCATCGGCATCACCGTCCGGATCAGCGTGGGCAGGGTCAGGGCGGTGAATTCCAGAAACACCATGGCCGATTGCCCGCCACTGATCACGCGGTCGAACAGGCTGACGGACCGTGTGATCCAGAATACGCCGACCAGAACCAGGGTGAAAAAGCCGAACAGAATCAGCAATTGCCGCAGGAAGTATCCATCAAAGCGCGACATGTACCCTCATCCGCGTGTTCGTAATGGACGGGACCTTATGCCATTCCGGTAACAGAGGAAACCGGGTTTGACCCACCCGCGGAGCGATCTGACGGAATCGGAATAAAGGAATGTTAACAACTTGGACATGCACAGTTCAGTCACGCCACCAATCTAACCCTCAGGTACAGGCAATCATGCAAAGGAGGGTGTTATGATGGCATATGCGGACTTCATCACCGGGAACAGTTTCTTTTCCAACCTCTTTGCGTCTGCGGAAGATCGCAAGGCAAAACGGAAAAAGAAGGCCGAATGCAAAAGAAAAAAGCGTGAAATCGACATGATGTCGGATCGCGAATTGATGGATCTGGGCTACTGCAGAGGTGACTTGCACGAGATGGTCTACCGACACCATTTCCGCGGCTGAGGTCTGTGCTTTGCCCTGAAGCGCTCGGTGCGTTTTGCCCAAGCGCCAAACTCGTCATATCGCGCTAGATGGCTGCCGTTTCGTCCGGCAGGAGATGGATGGTCAAATAACACAACAGCTGAAACCCACCTTGAACCATATGGTTTTCTTCCAGATCGAACTTCATGACGGTCTGATCTGCGAGAAAGAACGCCAACCACAAACCCATCGACACGACAAAAGCCATATCAACCCGTTTCAGCCAAACATCTTTACGTGCATAAGGCGTCATCGCCGCAAGCAGGAACATTACTGCTGAAAGTAAAGCCCACAGGATGATGCCGATAAACAGGGTTACATTGATTGCGGTCGTCGACCCGAACTGTTCCAGCGTTTTGACAAGGAACGGGTAGTTGTGGCCATCAAACCAAGGGGTGGAGGTCATGCCCAATAGTTCCAGCCCGCCGACGAAATCGGTCAGGAACGCAATGGCCCACCAGAGAAACCAAAAAATCACCAGACTCTGCTTGAAAAACACCCGCACTGGCCGCTCCCTGCAAATACAACTTCTGAAATACAAAGAGCAGGATAGCGTACTATCCGCAAAATCCGAAATCTGATGCGAACTGTGGGAAATGGCAGGGGCAGCAGGGTTCGAACCCGCGACCTACGGTTTTGGAGACCGTCGCTCTACCAACTGAGCTATACCCCTAAGGTGCGCCTCAGATATGCCAGCCGCGCGGCGGACTCAAGAGGCTTTTTCAGATTCCGCGCGACTAATGCATCTGACAAACAAGTTGCGCGCGGCGTTGAGTTCTATAAGACACGGTTTGGTCAGTACGAGGGACCCCAATCGTGAACATCCGCAAAAAGATCGCCGACAGCGAAGCCGTCCTGAATTGGGCCGCTCGACGGATTGCGAGCTATATCCGGATGGTCAATCGCAACACGACATGGCGGCGCATCGGGTATGAAGAGCTGGACCAGTTGGCCGAACAGGGCGAACCGGTCATCGTTGTCCTGTGGCATCAACGGCTGGCGCAGTCGCCGTATTTCTTCCCGCTGGAAAAGGCACAGATTTGCTCGATCACCTCCTCTGCCCGGGCGGGCAGCATGGTGGGCCGGGTGCAGAAACTGTTCGGTATGGACACGATTGCAATGGCCAGCCAGAAACGCCATGTCGCGCTGTCCCGCGAGGTGCTGGGCAAGATGAAACAGGGGATTTCCATCGGCATAGCCGCTGACGGTCCGCGCGGACCGGAACGGGTGCTGTCCACCGTTCCACTGGTCTGGGCGCGCACCTCGGGCAAGCGGGTATTCGGGATCACATTTTCCGCCAAGCACGGCCGCGAGGCGGGCACATGGGATCGGCTGCTGATGCCGCGCCCCTGGCGGAACGAAGGCGTTTTCCTATGCCGCGAATGGACCGAATCCGTTCCGCGCAAGGCCTCGGAAGAGCAGATCGAAGCCCTGCGCCAAAGCCTTGAGCAGCACATGAACGACATCACCGCCGAAGCCGACCGCATGGTTGGCCGCGAACCGTGGTCGCCAAAGGCTTAACCGCCCCTCAGACGCTGCATCAGGTAAACCTCGCTGCCTTCGGGAATCGGTTCGGTCAATCCGCTGGCAATGACGCGTCCGTCGATGGCGATGGACACACCCGCATCCACGGGCCCCTGAAGCTGCGGGTGCAGCCTTACCAGTTCCCGCAACAGCTCACCGGTGGTTTTGGCCTCAACCTCAACCACCTGCAGGCCCCCGGTCAAAGACCGGAGGCCGGACCAGAGGTGGACCTCAACCATTGTCCTTGAGCGCCGCCAGAATGCGGGGCGGCGACATCGGCAGTTGCTTCATCCGTACACCAGCCGCATGCGAGACCGCATTGGCGATGGCAGCCAGCGGCGGCACGATGCCGGTTTCCCCAACGCCGCGCACACCGAACGGATGGCCGGGGTTGGGCACTTCGACGATCACCGTGTCGATCATCGGCAGGTCACTGGCAACCGGGATGCGGTAGTCGAGGAAGATCGAGTTCTGCAGGCGACCGTCCTCGCCATAGATATATTCCTCGTTCAGCGCCCAGCCGATGCCTTGCGCGGCACCACCCTGATACTGACCTTCCACATAGGTCGGGTGGATCGCCTTGCCTGCATCCTGAATGACCGTATAGCGGGTGACGCTGGTCTTGCCGGTTTCCGGGTCAACTTCGGCATCGACGATATGGGTGCCAAAGGACACACCCGCGCCTTCCGGCGTGGCTTCGAAGTGGCCCGAGATCGGACCACCGGTCGAACCCATATGAGCGGTGATGTCCGCCAGCGGGCGTGGGTCGAAGTCCCCTGCATTTGGGCCAGAAGGAACAGCACAGCCGTTTTCCCATTTCACCGCGTCGGTTGGAATACCCCAGCTGGCCGCCGCGCGTTCGCACAGTTTTTCAACCGCGTGTTTCGCCGCCTTGATCGTCGCCAGACCGCTTGCATAGGTCACGCGCGAGCCGTGGCTGACGTCGTTGTAGCCCAGCGTCGCGGTGTCAGCGATGGTGACACGGATGTTCTCATAGGGAATGCCCAGAACCTCGGCCGCCATCAGCGCCATCGACGCGCGGGAACCGCCGATATCGGGCGTGCCGACCATCAGCTGGGCCGAGCCGTCCTCGGACAGGGCCAGCGAAACGCTGGTCTCACCGCCGTGGTTGAACCAGAACCCGCAGGAGATCCCGCGCCCCTGCCCCGGTTTCAACGGGGCCGTGTAATGCGGATGTGCCTTGGCAGCCTCAAGCGTTTCGACCAGACCGATGCGCTCGTAACGCGGGCCATAGCTGGCTTTGGTGCCTTCGTGCGCGGCATTTTTCAGACGGACGTCGATGGGGTCCAGGCCCAGCTTCTTACACATCTCGTCGATGACCGACTCAACGGCAAAGGCCCCCATCGGTGCGCCGGGCGCGCGATAGGCGGCTTGCTTCGGGCGGTTGGCCATGACGTCATAGCCGATCTGTTTGACGTTGGTCAGGTTGTACGCCGCGAAAGCACACATGGCCGTCATGTCGCCCGGAGCGCCGGGGAATGCCCCACCCTGCAGGCGGAATTCGCCGCGCGCCGCGGTGATCGTGCCGTCCTTCTTCATGCCGATCTTGATGTCCATCGAGGCCGAGGCTGTCGGGCCGGTCGCCCGGAACACTTCGGACCGGCTCATGACCAGCTTGACCGGACGGTTCGCCTTGCGGCTGAGCGCCAGCGCGACGGGTTCGATGAAGACAGTGGTCTTGCCGCCGAAGCCGCCACCAATCTCAGACGCCGTCACCCGCAGTTGCGAGGTCTCGATCCCCAACAAGGCCGCACAGGTCTTCTGCGCGATCCAGTGGCCTTGGGTGGTGCACCACAGCTCTCCCTTGCCGTCATTGCCCAGCATCCCCAGACAGGCGTGCGGTTCAATGTAACCCTGATGGGTCGCCTCGGTGACAAAGCTGTCTTCCATCACCAGATCAGCCTCGGCAAATCCGGCTTCGACATCGCCGTGACCGCTTTCGTGATAGCGCACGACGTTCGGGTGCATCCCTTCGGGCACGGAATAGTCCGCAGCACCTTCGCGGATCACGGGTGCGTCGGGTGCCATAGCCTTGTCCACGTCGGTGACGTGGGGCAGAGCCTCGTATTCAACCTCAATCAGCTTGAGCGCATCGCGCGCCGCCAAGGCCGACGTGGCCGCAACGGCTGCTACCGCGTGCCCGTCATACAAGGCCTTTTCCCCCGCCATGACGTTTTCCAGCACGTTCCAGAACTCGCCTTCCAGACCCGGCTTGAACGGCACTTCGGCGAAGTCCGCACGTGTCACAACGGCTTTGACGTCTTTATGCGCCTCAGCCTTCGAGGTGTCGATCTTCACGATCCGCGCATGGGCGTGGGGCGAGCGCAGAATGGCTCCGTGCAGCATCCCGGGCGCATAGGCGTCGGCCCCAAACTTGGCGCGGCCTGTGACCTTGTCCAACCCATCCGGACGATCCGGGCGGGTGCCAACGAAAGTGAATTCAGATTTGCGATCGTCGAGTGCCATTACGAAGCCTCCCGCAATTCTTCGGCCGTTTCCATCACGGCGCGAATGATCTTGTCATAACCGGTACAGCGGCAGAGGTTGCCTGCCAGCCAGTACCGGGTTTCCTCTTCGGTCGGGTTGGGGTTCTTTTCCAACAGCGACTTAGCTGCAACCAGAATGCCCGGAGTGCAGATACCGCATTGCAGGGCGGCATGTTCGATGAACTTCTTCTGCAGCGGATGCAGAACGTCGCCATCCGCGATACCCTCGACGGTTTCGATGGACTTACCGTCTGCCTCAACGCCCAGCATCAGGCAGGAACAGACCAAGCGGCCATCAACCGTGACCGAGCACGCGCCGCAATCGCCGGTGCCGCAGCCCTCTTTCGCGCCGGTCAGGTTCAGCTTGTCGCGCAGACAGTCCAGCAGGGTTTCGCGCGGGTCGCAGAGGTACTCGACCGTGTCCCCGTTTACGGTGGTGGATACGTGGAACTTGCTCATGCTTGCTCTCCCTTGGCACGGGCATAGGCGATTTTCGCGGCGCGCTTGGCCAGAACGCCAGCGACCTCGGTGCGGAATGCGATCGTGCCGCGTTTGTCGTCGATCGGGTTGCAGGCAGCGGACGCCGCGGCGGCCAAAGCGTCCAGCGCAGCATCATCCAGCGTGCTGCCGATGATCGCCTTGGCGCAGTCTTCGACCAGCAGAACGGTCGGGGCAACAGCACCCAGCGAGACGCGGGCCTCGGTGATGGTGTCGCCCTCAAGACGCAGGTTCACGCCAACGCCGACCACGGCGATGTCCATTTCCGTGCGCGGAATGAAGCGCAGGTAAGCGTCGCCGCCATTCTCGCCGCGCGCGGGAATGTTGACAGCCGAGATCACCTCTCCCTTTGCCAGCGACGTCTTGCCGGGTCCGGTTGGGATATTCTCTACGGCCACCTCGCGGTCTCCGTCCGGGCCAGTCACGGTGACGGTCACACCCGCCGCGACCATCGCAGGCACCGAATCCGCCGCAGGAGATCCGTTGCACAGGTTGCCTGTCAACGTCGCGCGGCCCTGCACCTGAGTCGAGCCGATCAGGTCCATCGCCTCGACCACGCCGGGCCAGTCGCGACCGAGCTCGGGGTGCTCGCTCATCTCGGCACCGGTGGCGACGACGCCCAGCGTCCAGCTGCCATCGGCGTTGCAGGTGATGTCGCGCACACCGTCAATTTTCTTGATGTCGATCAGCGTATCGGGCGTCACAAGTTCCGAGCGCAACTGCACCAGAACATCGGTGCCGCCTGCCAGAAACCGTGTAATGCCCGTCGCATTTGCGGCCAGAGCCGACGCCTCGGCAAAGCTGGCGGGGCTGTGATAATCCATGAAAATACCTCGCACCTGTTGATCAGGATTCACTGGGTTCGCAGGGGACGTTAGTGCAGCAACCCCCCGGCGTCCATGGCAGGAGCGACCAATTTTTTCCTTACTGGATGTCGTTTCTAGACCTTGTGTCAGAGGTCGAGCTCAATCACGCCATCGGGTTGCGCCGCCCGGCTTTGGCACAGGATGATAGCGCTCTCGCGTTGTTTGTTGGACAGAACAAAATCGCGATGTTCGATTTCGCCGGAAACCACACCGCATTTGCAGACCCCGCAGATGCCATCTGCGCATTTCACATCCACGTGAATGCCCGCCTCGTTCAGCACCTGAGCGGCGTCTTTTTCGGATGGGACCGTCAGCTCACGCCCGGACTGCACCAGCTTCAGGGTGAACGGATGATTTTCATAGTCCGGCGGTTCGGGAACCGAGAAGTATTCAAGGTGCCGGGCGTCCTCGGGGAAACCCTGCCGTTCCGCCGCCTGTATGACGCCGTCCATATAGCGGTCCGGGCCGCAGGTGTAGACATGCCAACCGTCCTGATAACCGGACAGGATCGAGTCCAGATCAGCGCGCGTCCCTTCGTCCGAAAAATGGTAATGCACGTGATCTGCCCAGGGCATTGCGGCTAGATCGCCCAAATACCCCGCCCCGGCGCGGGTGCTGGCGGAATAGTGCAGCTCGAACGGTTTGCCTAAGCTGTGCAGGCGGTGGGCAAAAGCGATCATCGGCGTGATGCCGATACCGCCGCCCATCAGAAATGTCTTTGTCGCCGCTTCATTCAGTTCGAAATGGTTGATCGGTTTCGAGACGAAGACCTTGCGGCCCTCATTAAAAATCCGATGCAACAGGGCCGAACCGCCACGCCCTTCATCCTCGCGCAGCACACCGATTTGATAGGTCGCCCGATCCGAGGGGTCACCGGACATGGAATACTGCCGCAGGAATTCGGGCGCGACCAATACATCCAGATGTGCCCCAGCCGTCCACTCCGGCAGCGGCGCACCATTAAGCGCCGAAAACTCGTATTTGGTCACGTCCGACGTCATTTTGTCGACCTTCTTCAACTCGACCCTCATGACAGGCGCGTCGCCAGCGATCTTGTAACGGTGAACCACCGACATATCGCCTGCAGCCTTGCGGGCCTTGTATTCTTCTGCCGTAACCATCGCCTCATAGGCAGCGATTCCAGCCTCACGGTCCATGGCAAAGGGATATGGCCAGGGGTGCGGCGCCAAGTAGGCAGGATAGACGGCCAGCGTCTGGTCCTCATATTTCAGGTCCAGATCGGTTTGCAGGTCGCGCCGGTTCAACGGGTGTTCGGTCGGGCGATAGGCGCCATCCGACCGCAATTCGATATCCCACCACCATTTCTTGACGTCGTTCAGCCCGCCATTGCCGACCGCATCATCGAGGCGTGCCAACGCAGGCGCAGCTTGGGGAATGTTCATCGCCGCCCAACGGAAAGGGCGTTCCTTGAAAATCCCTTCGAGGTTCCACGGGCAGGTCTTCATACACCGCCCGCACATGGCCCCACCCGGCGTGGTCACGCGATAAGTGGCGCATTTCTGGCTGTCGGACTTCCAGATTTCATAGCCGTTGAACATCAGTTTCGGCCCGGCGGTGATCGCGCCCGAGGGGCATTCACGCGCACATTTATTGCAGCTTTCACAGAAGGTCTGCAGACCGAAATCAATCGGCTTGTCGTGCGCCATCGGCATATCCGTCGTCACCGCGCCGGACTTCAGGCGCGGGCCGAGATAGGGGTTCAGGATCACCTCGCCGATCCGGCTGACCTCACCCAGGCCCGAGAGCAGCAACAGCGGAGGTTGCAGCACTTCGCCATCCATCACCGTATGCGCCTTGGCCTTGTAGCCGAGATTGCGGATTTGCTGCGCGATCACCCCGCCCAAAAGGGAAAAGCGCAGATAGGCGCGCATCGACTGGGCGACGCTGATCCAGTCGTCGCCGCTTGCCCCTTCCATCGTTTCATAGCCCTGATCGATGATCATGCTGATGGCCTGATCGTGGGGTGGGGTAATCTCCTCGCCCGTTGCATCATGGGAATACCACGCCCAGTCCGGGCACCGGCTGAGGCCCACTGCGTCGACACCAAGGAAGTAAGTCGCCGCCTTGATATTGGCGGCATTGCGGACGGCATCAGTCGGAGGCGTCGCATCGGCGCTCTCGCCATCCTGCAACAAAACAAACGCGCCCAGCGCGCGGCGTTGGGCGAAGCTCGGTGCGGCCTTGCGCACATAGTACCCGCCCTTCGCCGCATCCTGCAGATGCTTGCCCATGTCCCCGAACTGCGCCCGCGCGAACATGTCGGCGCGCTTGGGAACGCGGGCGACGTTTTCCTCGTCGATATAGGTGGTTGGCGTATCGACCCGCTTGAGGCTCTCGAACGGATGCGCGCCATCCACATAACGCCGCTTGGCATAAGGGTCGCGGTTCAGTGCATTTTTGGCGAACCCCGTGCCCAGCCACCACGCCGGCCCTTGTGTCCGGAACCACGGCTGCTGCGCTATCGATTGCAGGGGCTGATCGTGGGCGATCTCCATCTCGGTGGTCACTGCGGCCAGACCGAACCGCTTGCCCAGCCACGGCGCCACGAGGTCCTCATCCTCTACCGAGGCCAAACCCGCAGCAACCGCCAGCTTGCCCAGATCGACCTCGGTCGACATCACCGAATGCGCCCGCGCGTCAAAGCCCAGCAGGCGGATATAGTTGGCGATCACCACCGCGTTCTCGGTCGCCAATAAACAAGCGCGGTGATCCTGCGCGTCGATGATCCAGTCTGCGCCCGGTTCCTCCGGATCAGGATCACGGTTGTATTCATACAGAAAGACGATGGAATGGCGGTGCGTGCCCATCGGCCTAGGCGCGGCCTCCATGCTCTCCTTCAGATCGGCCATGATCAGGTCGATGCCCGAGGCCAGCGTCTTGGTCTGCCGCGTCTTCAGCGCGTGGGCCAGACGGTCGATATCGGGATTGCGGCGGGGCTCGGGCAGCAAAGCCTCGGGTGGCAGGGGGCCACAGCCCATCATCGAGGCATCGTTGAAATAGCCAAACGCCTTCAGGTGGTTGGCGCGCTCTACCGGATCGGTCGGAATGTCCGAAGCCACAGGGTTTACGAAGCCGTCGCGGATGGTGTCCATCATCGCCTGAAATTCGCCCATCGCATTGACGATACTTTCGGGATGATCCGGGCGATGAAAGCTGAGCGGCTGCATCGGCTTTACCGCAGACAAGTCAGGCAGGGATGTTTGCCGCGACAACCGCTCCAGCGGGTATTTACCCATATGAACCGGTCGGTTCTTGTCCGAGAAAAAACGGATTCCCATCGCGTGCCTCCTGATGATCACTGTCACCTAATGCGCGGTGGACTGCAAATCCATTCATGACTAGTCATAGATGGTATGAGCAAAACTGATTTCACGGACCTGGACGGCAAGGTCCTGCGCACCTTTCTGATTATCCTCGAGGAAAACTCGGTCTCGAAAGCCGCTGACCGTCTGGGTGTTACCCAATCGGCGATCAGCCATACGTTGGCCAAACTGCGGCAGGTTTTGAGTGATCCGCTGTTCGTGCGCTCGGGTCAGGGCCTGACACCGACCGAGCGCGCCCTGTCCCTGAAGGAGCCGGTTCAACAAGTTCTGGACGGGATGCGTGCGTTGACCGACGATCGCCCGTTCGATCCTTTGTCCGAAGAGATCAGCATCCAGATCGCTACCAACGACATGCCGCGCGAGTTGATCTTTCCGCCGCTGCTGCGCGCATTGCGGGCCGAAGGCGTCCGGCTGCGGTTGGGGTTCATACCCTCGGGTGTTCCCGATCCGGACCTGCTGCGCAGTGATCGGTGCCAACTGATGCTGACCCCGCTGCCGCCTGATGGGCCGGATATTTTCCAGAAGCGCGTGCTGATCAGCCCCTTGATGATCTTTTTCGACGCGGCGCGGCGCAATCCGCCGGACAGTTGGCAGAGTTATTGCGAAACCGAACATGTCGAGGTGCGCTTTGCCGACGGCCGCAGCTCGCGCGCAGTGATGCGAGGCGTGGATCAGAGCCAGATCATGCCGCCCACCGTTACACTGCCGCATTTCAATGCCATCCCGTCCTTCGTGAAGGGCAGCGATCTGATCTCGACCGACACGCTGCTGATGAAACAGGGGCCTTTGGCAGCGCTGGATTGCGCGCCGTTGCCCTTCGATTGCGAGCCCGTGTCGATCTACACGGTTTGGCACCAGCGCTCGACCAACGATCCGGCCCATCGTTGGCTGCGTGACCGGATCGAGGCCGTTGCAGCAGCGTTGCAGGACGAGTCTCCGTGATTAGAACCGCGCCTTGACGAAATGGGTCAATGCCGCGCCGGTTTCGAAATAGGCACGTCGTAGCCCGGTCCAGCTTTCGTGGTATTCGGGAACTGCAGGGACGGGCAGCAGCGACGGATCATCTCGCAGCAGGCTTTCCGCCGCAAGACGACCAAAAACGGTGCCCGGGCCGATACCACGACCGGAGTACCCATGCACCGACAAAGCACCGGGACCGATCTGTGTGATCTTGGGAATATGGTCCGAGGTCATGGCAATCCGCCCGTGCCACCCTTCGATCAACCGTTGGTCAGCCAGTTGCGGGAACAGCTCGGACAGTTTGCGCCTGATCCAGGCGGTATGAGCGGCGCGGCCCGCCTGCCCCAGATCGCCCATGGCGCCGAGGATCAAGCGCCCCTCGGCGTCCATGCGGAACGAGGTCATGATCAGGCCGGTATCCCAGCACCCCTCACCGCCCGACAGGATGCTGGCGCGCAGATTGTCCGACAGCGGAGCGGTGGAGAACTGGAAGTAGTAGACCGGCACATATTCGGGGACCGAGGCCTGCAGCCACTGGTGATAGGCGTTGGTGGCCTGGATCACCGATTTCGCACGCACCGTGCCATGATCGGTTTTCAGCGTCCAAACGCCGTCGTTATGCTGTATGGACTGAACTGGGTTTTGGGTCGCGATACACGCTCCGGCCTCGGCGGCGGCGCGGGCAAGGCCCCGGACATAGCTCAGCGGCTGGATTGTCCCCGCGCGGGGATCGAACAGAGCACCCTGGAATGTAGCGCTGCCCGTGCGTTGTTCCGTCTGGCTAGCTGACAGCAATTCAACCGGCGCACCCGTTGCGGACAGCTGTGTGTGCCGGGCCTGCAGGTCTCGCAGTCCTTTGGCGGAGTGCGCGCAGTGGAGTGTCCCATTCCGCACCGGTTCACAATTGATGTCATGATTTTCGATCAAATCAAACACATCGCCGGGCGCAGCGGCCAGCAGGTCGATCAGACGATCCCCGGCCTCACGCCCAAGGTGTTGGCGAATATCTTCGGGCGGCAGCCACAGCCCAGCATTCGCAAGCCCGACATTGCGGCCCGAGCCGCCATGACCGATTTCCTGCGCCTCGAGAAGGCAGACCGACGCCCCGGCCTGCGCCGCCGTCAGCGCGGCGGAGCAGCCCGTATAACCGCCACCGATCACCGCCAGATCGACAGTCAGGTCCCCGGTCAAGGGACGGCTTTCAACATGCTCCTGACAAGTCTTCAGCCAGAGGGACTGATCGTAGCCGCTCATGCAACGCTCCTTGAATTTGCGCGGATCATCGGGGCTGGATCAGCCGGTTGCAAGCGCCCTTTGATCGTCGCGGCCCATGGCGATCAGGAAAGGCTGTGCGTCCTGCTGTGCCTGAAACGCCGCCTTGTCGGACATGCCGCGCCAGTCAGCCAGAACCAGTGATTGCGCCACGGCTCCACCCAGAGTTGCGCCGGGGCCCGTCACGATGAACAAATCGGGTGCAAACTCGCGCGCGGCAGTCTGGATCGCGCGGGTAAAGTCATACGCCTCGGTCACCTGATGGCCCAGCGTATAATCCCAAAGCGCCTGCGTATCTGTCGCTCCCGGCCACCAGATTTTACCGCGCCCATCGATCAGGGGGCGTTTCGGCTGGCCAAACAACTCGGCGCCTAGCCGGGCACGCCCTTCGGCCGCAACGGGGGCCTGCAACGCGGTGTGGAAGGCCGCGTGGTTGGGAAGCCGCATCGGGAAACGGTCCTGAATTGTGGGGTACGCAGCCTCAAACGCCTTGAGACCCGCCTCATTTCCCGCAAGAACCAGCATCCCGCCCAGATCAATGGACAGCGCCAGATCGCACCCATCAGACGCGTTGATCCGTGCCACATCGGCCAGCAACTCAGCCTTGCGGGCGGCGTCGTTTTCCCAGTTCTCCTCCACAAACGGATAGACCAACTGGCCACCGATCAATTGGTCCTGCATCAACGTGCCCATGGTGTTCACCACGCGAAACCCGTCCTGTGGAGACAGGGCGCCACCTGCGGCCAAAGCGATGTACCACCCCATCGAATTGCCTGTGACGGCAACCACTTCGACCTCGTCAGTAATGGTCTGCGCATCTGCCAGCGAGGCCGCATAGATCAGGGGCGAGGCGATGTCTCCGCGGGAATATTTGCTGACCGTGTACCGATTGGCGCCGTCCAGCGCGGTCACGGCCTCCTGCCCGGCCTCGGCGCGGATGGTATCGAAGCTGTGAAACAGGTCCATCCGCTGCGCGTGATGGCGGTGCAGATAACCCAGTTCGGGTTTGTTATAGGTGCCCCGCCCGGGACAGATCACAACGGCAGTGCGGGTCATGCGCGGCCTCCGGTCAAATTCAATGCTGCGGCAACAATGCCGCCCCTCGACGGCAGCGGAGCGGCATAGGCCGGGCCGGTGGCGATGAAACAGTCCTCGGCCACAACGCGGGCGGTTGGGGTATCGGGGCGTTCCTCGGCGAAGAACGTCATCAATGCCTCGGACTGGCTGCCGGTGCGGCGGCATTCATCCACGACCAGAACATGCGCGCAGGCTTTGGTGGCCTCACGCAAAGCGTCGACCGGCAAAGGTGCGAGCCAGCGCATGTCGATGATCCGGGCCTTCACGCCGGCCGCCTCCAGTTCAGGCATGGCCTGTTTCGACAGGTAATGCCCGTTGCCATAGGTCACGATAGCCAGATCGGTCCCGTCGCCATGCACGCCAACCTCGCCCAGCGCGATGCGTTGATCGGGTGAGGGATAGGTGGTCATCCACCCACTATCCTGCGCCTCATGCAGATCTCGCATCGGGTAGAGGGCGATGGGTTCCAGAAACACCACTACCCGCTGCTCTTCCCGCGCCAAACGCACGCATTCGCGCAGCATCTGCGCCGCGTCCGTGCCGGTCGAGGGGCACGCAATGATCACGCCCGGAACATCTCGCAACACGGCCAGAGAATTGTCGTTGTGGAAATGCCCGCCGAACCCTTTCTGATAGCCCAGCCCCGCAATCCGCAGCACCATCGGGTTGGTGAACTGGCCGTTCGAGAAAAACGGCAGCGTCGCGGCTTCTCCCCGGATCTGATCCTCGGCATTGTGCAGATAGGCGAGGAACTGGATTTCAGGGATTGGAATGAAACCGTTATGGCCCATGCCAATCGCCAACCCCAATATGGACTGTTCGTCCAGCAGCGTGTCGATCACCCGGTCCGGGCCGAACCGCTGTTGCAGTTTCTGGGTCACCCCATAGACGCCGCCCTTGCGGCCAACGTCTTCGCCCATGCAGACGACCTCGCCATGTTCCAGCATCAGATCGGTCAGTGCCCAGTTGATGAGGCGGCTCATGGGCTGAGGATCATCCATCGCGCGCATATCGCCGCCAAAGGCCTTGGCCCGTGCGTCGGCGCTGGGGCCGTTGGTAGGTTTGCAGGGACGTTTCGGAGGAATCAGGCTGGCCATGACCTCAGCGGCATTGGACAGATGCGGACGCGTGGCCGCCTCGACCGCGATGCGATCGGTACGGGCGCAGGTATCTTCGTAGATTTTCAGGGACTCCGCAGGTGGCAGCGCACCCGCCTGATCCAGCAGGCGCACGCTGTGCAGCAGGGGATCATTGGCCTCGTCTGCCTCGACCTCGGACTTCGACAGATAGGTGGTCGGCACATCCGCCCCGGCATGACCGTAAAGGCGCACGGTTTTCAGGTGCAGGAAGGCGGGCTTTCGGCGAGTTCGTACATAGTCAGCGGCCTCCTGCGCCACGGCATATGTTTCATAGATGTCTAACCCGTTGGCTTGAAAATACTTGATCCCCGGGCGATGTTCCATCGACGCCTGTATCCAGCCTTTCGGCGTTTTCACCGAAATACCGATCCCGTTATCCTCGCATACAAACAACAAAGGCAGCGGTGTTGACTGAACACTCGTCCAACCCGCGGTGTTAATCGCACCTTGCGCTGTCGAATGGTTGGCCGAAGCATCCCCGAAGGAACACATGGCAATCCCATCCACGGGCAATTCCCTATGTTCAGGGTCATGCCGCCGGGCTGCACCCAGACTGTAGGCCGCGCCGACCGCCTTGGGCAGATGGCTGGCGATGGTCGAGGTCTGCGGTGGAATCATCAGCGCCTTGGAGCCCAGCACCTTATGTCGCCCGCCCGAGGTCGGGTCTTCTTTCGAGCACGCAAAACTGAGCAACATGTCCCAGGCGATCTGCTGGCCGGGCACCTGCTCGGCCCGGGCAATCTGAAACGCCGCATCACGATAGTGAAGGAACGCGATGTCGGTCGGGCGCAGTGCGTGGGCAACAGCCGCCATCCCCTCATGCCCTGATGAGCCGATAGTATAGAATCCCTGCCCCGCCTTCTGCATCGCACGGCTGGTGCGATCCAGCGCCCGGCTCAGAACCTGAGAGCGGAACAGTGATATCGCGTCGGCGTTGCTTAGACCCGGCCGCGGAGCTGCACCATCGGGAAAGTCGCCTTTCGCCACCCGGGTCAGGAAATTTTCGTGAACGATCTGAGCGCGATCCATGGCCTGTTCCCCGGTCTTCCAATTCTTAAGCTGAGCGATTTCATCTTGGATAGCACGCAGGTTCTTAACCGGTCATCCAAAAGAAAAGCCTGTATGTGTATCAGGCTGGCGGACGGCAAATGCCAGTGATATTCCATCCAAAAGGTATGAGGATTCATCATATGATTGCCCCGCGTCGGTTCCTGCCCTCGATCCCATCATTGCTGGCGCTTGAGGCCGTTGATCGCCTCGGCAGCGCCTCTGCTGCCGCCGAGGAGTTGTCGCTGACGCAAAGCGCCATCAGTCGGCAGCTCAAATCGATGGAGGAGCAACTGGGCGTGGACCTGATCCAGCGCAGCCAGATGCGGCTGCACCTGACGCCAGCGGCCAAGGAATACGTACAGGTCGCGCGCACGGCGCTGAACCAACTGGCGCAAGCGTCCCTGAAACTAAAAGCTAACCCGACCGGAGGATCACTGAACCTGTCGATCCTGCCCGCTTTCGGAATGCACTGGCTGGCCCCGCGCCTGCAGGATTTCGCCCGCCGCCACCCGGAGGTCACGGTGAACCTGAACACCCGCCTGCGCCCGTTTGACTTTGACACCGAACGTTTCGACGCGGCCATACATTTCGGCCAGCGCGACTGGGCCGGTGTGAACTACCTGCGCATCATGCGCGAAGATGTGCTGCCTGTGTGCTCACCCGATCTGCTGCCCGATGACGCTGAGGACATCGGTTGGCTGACGGAAGCCCCTTTGCTGCACCTTGAGACACGCCCCGACGCTTGGGAACGGTGGTTTGCCGCGCAAGGCCAAGAGGTGACCGGGATCCACGGAATGCTGTTCGACCAATTCTCGACTATGGGGCAGGCCACGATCCACGGGCTGGGTGTGGCGTTGTTGCCCAGCTACCTGATCGAGGCGGACCTGGCGGCGGGCCGGCTGGTGCCGGCTTGGCGCGGACCGGGGGTGAGCCTCGGGGACTTTTACCTTGTCTGGCCGCAATCTCGCGCGGAATCCGAACCACTCAAGTCGTTTCGTGCGTGGCTGCAAGGGCAGATTGACCAAACGAGCAACGCATAAGAACAGGGTCCGAATATCCTGCGCGGCCTACGGCCTTGCGTCCTGCGGACGGCAGGGGGGCCAGGCAGGCGCGGGCTACGCCCGCGCCTGCCTGGCCCAACGGGAGGAGATGTTTCGCCAGAAACGTCAACGACGGGCGGGAGGAGCGCTGGTTTGGCTAGGTATCCAATGACCGAGCAATGAGTTCCTTCATGATCTCGTTGGTGCCGCCATAGATCATCTGAACCCGCGCATCCGCGTAAAGGCGGGCGATCGGGTATTCCATCATGAACCCGTAACCGCCAAACAGTTGCAGGCATTCGTGCATGACCTCGTTCTGAACTTCCGATCCCCAATACTTCACCATCGAGGCCGTGGCAGCATCCAGTGTCCCCGCCTCAAGCCGCGCGATACAGTCGTTGACGAAGCTGCGCAGGACCTCGGCCTTGGTCTTGCACTCGGCCAGTTTGAAGCGGGTGTTCTGAAAATCCATCACCCGTTGGCCGAATGCCTTGCGCTCTTGCGTGTATTTCACCGTTTCCGCGATGGCGAAATCTATCGCGCCCAGCGCCCCGATGCCGATGGTCAGACGTTCCCACGGCAACTGTTTCATCATCTGATAAAAGCCCTGCCCCTCTTCCGCGCCCAGAAGATTGGTCATCGGCACCTTGACGTCTTCAAAGAACAACTCGGCCGTGTCATTGGCCTTCATTCCCAGTTTTTTCAGGTTCCGCCCCTTGCGGAATCCCTCTGCGCCCTCGGTCTCCACCGCGATCAGCGAGACACCCTTTGAACCCTGCGACTTGTCGGTCTTGCAGGCCACAAGGATCAGGTCCGCCGACTGGCCGTTGGTGATAAAAATCTTGGATCCGTTCAGCCGATAGGAATTACGATCCCTGTCTGCGGTCGTCCGAATGGATTGCACATCCGAACCGGTTCCGGGTTCGGTCATGGCCAGCGCGCCGACCATCTCGCCCGAGGCCAGACGCGGCAGCCATTTCTGCTTTTGATCCTCGCTGCCATAGGTGTTGATGTAGTGAACGACGATGGTCTGGATCGCATAGCCCCACCCGGAATCCCCATGCGAAGCCTGCGTATAGAGCGTCACCGCATCAAACCCGATGCCACCGCCAACGCCGCCATAGGCTTCGGGGATCGCACCGGCCATCAACCCCATGTCGCCCGCCTTGTGCCACATATCACGATCGACAACACCGTTTTCGTTCCAGCGGTCGAGGTTCGGCACCAGTTCATCTTTCATGAACCGGTCCGCCATTTCAGCAAACATCTGATGCTCTTCGGTCACCCAACCCGCAGAAGTGGTAAACAGCGGCATACGACATCCTCCCCTTGCCTGTGCCTGAACAGCCTAGCTTTGGAGGTTTCGCATTCCAATCCATCGAGAGGCATCGCAACGCAACGTCGTTTTGATGATCAGGCCTCGTTTACGTCAGAGCGTTTTCCAGCAGAATCTGCGCCGCCGATTTGGCATCCTGCGCCGGATCGCAGGATTTCAGAAACACCGCCGAGACAATCGCGCCTTCCTGCAACAGCACGATCTGACAGGCCAGATGTTCCGGATCACGCACACCGGCCTGACGGGCCAGATCCGTAAAATGATCCAGCATGATCTGTTTGTGTTCCGCCGACTGCTTATGGATCGGGTGGTCCTCTTCCTGATATTCCGCCCCGGCCTTGATAAACATGCAGCCGCGATAGTCTTCTTCACTGAACCACTCGCCCAGCGCGTCGAAACTGGCGACCAATTGACCCGCCGGGGTGTCCGACAACTCGCTGATACGGTGCAGGAAATCCTTGCGGAAACTCTCGTCCCGCAACTGCAGCGCGGCCAGGATCAGATCCTCTTTGGTGCGGAAATGCTTGTACATCGAGGTTTTGGAAACACCCGTTTCAACCACCAGCTTGTCCATCCCGGTGGCGTGAAAGCCATCACGGTAAAAGACCTGCAAGGCTTTGCGGACCAGTTCGTCACGTTTGTTTGGGCGCATTCACGGGCTCCTGAGTGTACAGATCAGTACATAATAGACGATCGCCGAAATCTCAATATCCGAGAGAGCCCGGACGAGATTTCAAAATAAGACTTGCAAAAGTTTACCGATCAGTACACATTGATCGCAAGATGTACCGATCTGTTAACCTTGGAGCGATCAGATGAGACGCCATGCCAGCCTTTTCTCCCCTCAGTACGTCCCCGTTCTTTTGACCCTCGCGCTGATAGCCGCCGCATTGACGTGAAAGACCGGCCCAAGGGCCTCGAAAGGACAAGCCATGCCACGCGCCTTTTCCGAACTGACCTTTACCCCCGCCGTTCGGGTACATCAGGAAAGAATGGGTTCGGCCAGGACCTACTCCAAGTTCATCGAAGACGGTCCGCAGCAGGGGCATCAGATCGGTCCGGCCGAAAAGGCATTCATCCAGGCACGCGACGGGTTTTACCAATCCACCGTCTCCGAAACCGGCTGGCCCTATGTCCAATACCGTGGCGGGCAGGTCGGGTTCCTGAAGGTATTGGACCCGCAAACCATCGGATACGCCGATTTTTCCGGCAACAAACAGTATATCTCGCGCGGGAATCTGGACGGGAACGACCGCATCGCACTGATCCTGATGGATTATGCCAACCAGCGGCGCCTCAAGATACTGGGTCGGGTCACCTTCACCGAGGGCGAGACCGCAGCTGCCAGCCTGTACCCTGAAGGCGCCGAAGCCCCCGCCGAACGCGCCGCCCTCATCCGGGTAGAGGCGCTGGACTGGAACTGCCCGCGCCACATCACCCCGCGCTTTACCGAGGCCGAACTGCGCCCGCATCTGAACGCGCTAGGGCAGCAATTGGCGCAGCTCCAGGCCGAGAACGAAAAACTGAAACAGCTACTGACCCAACGGTCCTGATCCCCTGACCGGACAGGTCACAACAGACGCAAGGAGCACCCCATGCTGCGATCCGCGCTGAACATTGCCAGCCTTTGTCTGGTTGGCGCTCTGCTGATGGTGACGGGGCTGACGCTGGCCTTTTTCGCCTCGCCGCAATCTGTCCGCAGCTCTCCGCCCGTGATGTACGATTCCCTGTTGTTGGATCAGCTATTGGACCGCTGACAAACGCACTGAGAAATTGAGCAGAAATCTGTCGTGACCCCTTGACCTTCCCGTGACTGGAACCCCCATCTGGAGGGAGAAGTTCTCTACAGGATGAGTCGAATGGCTACGCCGCAGACAATTCAGCTGAAAATCTCGGGCATGGGATGCGCGTCTTGCGTGGGGCGGGTGGAAACCGCGCTGCACGACGTGCCGGGGGTGTCGGAGGCCTCGGTCAATTTTGCAACCGAAACCGCGCAGGTTACCTATGACGGCCAGATCGGCGCGCTGACCGAAGCGCTGAACCGCGCCGGTTACCCGGCAGCGACACGGGAAACGACGCTGAAGATCGGCGGCATGAACTGCGCCTCCTGTGTGTCCCGGATCGAGCGCGCCCTGACCGCCGATCCCGCTGTGGTCGAGGCGCAGGTCAATCTGGCCACGGAAAGCGCCACGGTCTCCTATATTGACGGTGCTACCGATCCGCAGGCGCTGGCGAAACGGTCCGAGGATGCTGGTTACCCGGCACGTGTGGCGGACAATGCCGCCTCACCGACCGACCAGGCTAAAACCGAAAAAGCCCACGCGTTGACCAAAGCGACAGTTTTTGCCGCTGTTCTGGCTTTGCCTGTATTCGTGCTCGAAATGGGCGGTCATATGATCCCGGCCTTTCACCATTGGGTACAGGCGACCATCGGCACGCAAACCAGTCACCTGATCCAATTCGCGCTGACTACGGTGCTGTTGCTGGGGCCGGGGCGAGTTTTCTATGCCAAGGGCATCCCCTCGCTGCTGCGCGGATCACCGGACATGAACGCTCTGGTCGCTTTGGGCACGGGCGCGGCCTATCTGTTTTCTGTCACCGCAACCTTTGCGCCGCAGATTCTGCCGAAAGGCAGCGCCAATGTTTATTTCGAGGCCGCCTCGGTCATCGTAGTTCTGATCCTGTTGGGTCGGGTGATGGAGGCACGCGCCAAGGGCCGCACCGGCGCCGCGATCCGTAAGCTGGTGGGGCTGCAGCCCAAAACCGCACGGGTCGAGATGGACGGAACCTACATAGACCGCCCGATTGCCGACATCACAGTCGGAAATATCCTTCAAATCCGCCCCGGCGAGCGAGTCCCGGTGGATGGAGACGTGCTTGAAGGCACCTCATACGTCGATGAAAGCATGATCACCGGCGAGCCCGTGCCTGTCGGCAAAGCGCCGTCAGATCAAGTCGTGGGCGGAACGGTTAACGGCACCGGAGCATTGAGGGTACGCGCCACGCGGGTCGGAGCTGACACCGTTCTGGCGCAGGTCATCCACATGGTCGAGCAGGCACAAGGGGCCAAACTGCCGATTCAGGGGCTGGTCGACCGGATCACCGCCTGGTTCGTGCCGGTGGTCATTGCCGTGGCCTTGCTGACCATCGCGGTCTGGCTGATCTTTGGACCCGCGCCCGCCCTGCCGATGGCGCTGGTCACCGGAGTTTCCGTCCTGATCATCGCCTGCCCCTGCGCCATGGGCCTGGCAACGCCGACCTCGATCATGGTGGGCACCGGGCGCGCGGCCGAGTTGGGCGTGTTGTTCCGCAAAGGCGACGCATTGCAGCAATTGCAACAGGCCAAGGTGATCGCGCTGGACAAGACCGGAACGCTGACATTGGGCCGGCCCGAATTGGAAGGCATCACCGTCACAAACGGCTTTGACCGTGACACTGTTCTGCGGCTGGCCGCAGCGGTTGAAGCGCAATCCGAACACCCGATCGCCACAGCGATCACCCGCGCAGGACCGGCGAATCTGCCATCGCCGTCAGAGTTTCAATCTTTGACCGGGCTGGGCGTTCAGGCAACGGTCGAAGGGCGTGACATCCTGATCGGCTCACCCCGCCTGATGGCTCAACACGGGGTCGACCTGTCCGACCTGACCGCCGAGGCCGACCAGCGCGCCAACGAAGGGGCCACGCCGCTGTTCGCCGCCATTGACGGTCAGGCTGCCGCACTTCTTGCGGTCTCGGACCCGATCAAACCTGGCACACGGCAGGCGCTGGAGCGGTTGCACGCAATGGGCCTGACGCTGGCGATGGTTACCGGAGACAACGCCCGCACCGCGCAGGCTCTGACCGACCGGCTGGGTATCGACCATGTCACGGCCGAAGTTTTGCCGGATGGCAAGCTGGCCGCAATCACCGCGTTGCGCGAAAAATTCGGCGCGCTGGCCTTTGTCGGCGACGGCATCAACGACGCCCCGGCGCTGGCGGCGGCCGATATCGGTGTGGCAATTGGAACCGGAACCGACGTGGCCATCGAAACTGCGGATGTGGTGCTGATGTCCGGTGACCTGCGCGGTGTGGCGAATGCGGTTGAGATCAGCCGCCGCACCATGCGCAACATCCGCCAGAACCTCGGCTGGGCCTTTGGCTATAACATCCTGCTGATCCCGGTGGCTGCCGGAGCGCTGTATCCGTTCAGCGGGCACCTTCTGTCCCCGGCCCTCGCCGCCGGTGCGATGGCCTTGTCCAGCGTCTTTGTGGTGTCGAACGCGCTGCGCCTGCGCCGCGTGCGGGCCAGCTTGCCAGAAACACAGCATGGCCACGAAACCCATGAGGTCACACCATGAATATCGGAGACGTTGCAACCCAGACCGGCCTGCCCGCCAAGACGATTCGGTATTACGAGGATATCGGCCTGATCAAACCAATGCGCGACGACAACGGCTATCGCCGGTTTCGGGCACAGGACGTGCACAAGCTGAACTTTCTGGGCCGCGCCCGCGCCCTGGGGTTCACGATCGAGGATTGCCGCACCCTGATGGCTCTGTACGAGGATGAAACCCGCGCAAGCGCCGATGTCAAAAAGGTCGCGCGGGCGCACCTGGTGCAAATCGAGGCCAAGATCGCCGACCTCAACGCGATGCGCGACACGCTGGGCCATCTGATCGATGCCTGCGCCGGGGATGACCGCCCAGATTGTCCGATCCTACAGGATTTGGGCGGCAAGCCCTGACGCGGGGTTGCTCTTTGCGCGCGGCTTTGCTTTGTCTCTGCCCAACACTCCGGCCTGCTGAACGAAATGGGACCGGACAGCAGAGAGGATCACCAAATGGCAAAAGTTGCGTTTCTGGGCCTGGGCGTCATGGGCTATCCAATGGCAGGCCACCTGCAGGCGGCGGGTCATGAGGTAACCGTTTTCAACCGCACCACCACCAAGGCCGAGGCCTGGGTTGCCGAACATGGCGGCGCGATGGGCAAGACGCCAGAAGACGCCGCCAAGGGCGCCGAGATTGTCTTTGCCTGCGTTGGCAATGACGACGACCTGCGCAACATCTGCACCGGGGAGGCTGGTGTCTTTTACGGCATGTCCGAGGGTGCAATTTTTGTCGATCACACCACGGTTTCGGCGAAGGTGACCCATGAGCTGTATGACCTCGCCAAGGCCAAAGGGATCGCGTTTGTCGACGCGCCCATCTCGGGCGGTCAGGCCGGGGCAGAAAACGGAGTTCTGTCAATCATGTGTGGCGGTGATCAGGCAGCCTATGATGCGGCCGAGCCGATCATGCAGGTCTATTCCAAAATCTGCCGCCGGATTGGCGACAGCGGCGCCGGGCAATTGACCAAGATGAGCAACCAGATCGCCATTGCCGGGGTGGTGCAAGGTCTGAGTGAGGCGCTGCATTTCGCGGAAAAAGCCGGGCTGGACGGCCGATCGGTTGTTGAGGTGATAAGCCAGGGTGCGGCAGGAAGCTGGCAGATGGTGAACCGGCATGAAACGATGCTGGACGATCATTTCGACTATGGCTTTGCGGTGGACTGGATGCGCAAGGATCTGGCGATCTGTTTGGATGAGGCCAATGACAATGGCACCTCGCTGCCGCTGACGGCGTTGGTCGATCAGTTCTACAAGGATGTGCAAAAACTGGGCGGCGGTCGGTGGGACACATCAGCGCTGATCAAGCGGTTGCGCGCGCTGGACTAACGGAACAAGGGGGCTGTCTGCCCCCCTCTTGGCCTCCAGGGCCAATTCACCACCCCGAGGATTTTTCTAGCCAGATGAAGGGGACCCCGGTGATCGAAGGACAGGGAATCGGATGAGCGACATGACGGAATTCTGGGCGGACGCCCTGCGCACGCATTGGGGACTGGACGCCAAGTTGGAGCGTTTGGACGGTGAATATGACCTGAATTTTATGGTCCGGGCCACCAACGGTCAGGACTACGTACTGAAGGTCATGCGCGCAGGTTGCGAGGCCAAATTCGTGGACCTGCAAGTCAAGGCGCTGGCCCATATCGCAAGCGAGGCACCGGGTCTGCCCTTCCCTCAGGTGTTTCCGGACCTGAATGGAACGCTGCTGCCCGAGATTGCTGATAAGCAAGGAGAGATGCGGCTGGCTTGGTTACTCGAATGCTTGCCAGGGCAATGCTATGCCAAAACGGCACCCAAGTCCGAAGAGCTGATCCTGAAGCTGGGCCGCGTTCTGGGGGCAACCGACAAGGCGCTGGAACGGTTTTCGCATGACGGTTTGCACCGGACGGATTTCAAATGGGATCTGACGCAGGCGGGCTGGATCGCCGATCAATTGGATGCGATTGCTAATTCCGAACGCCGCGCGTTGCTGTCAGGGATTTGCGGCGCATTCGACGCGATTTCCGGGCAACTGGCGGGCTTGCCGAAGCAGGCCATCCACAACGATGCCAACGATTACAACATTCTGGTCGAAGGTGAGTTGGGGCAACGCCAGAGCATCTCGGGCCTGATCGATCTGGGCGACATGTGCGCGGCCCCGCGTATTTGCGATCTGGCGATTGCGGGGGCGTATATCGTTCTGGACCACCCCAAACCCGAGCGCGCCTTGGCGGCGTTGGTACGCGGATACCACGCGGCCAACCGGTTGCGCGCGGATGAGGTCGATCTGATCTGGCCGCTGCTGCGGATGCGGTTGGCTGTGTCCGTCGTGAACTCGACCCTGATGGCGGCTGAAAATCCGGATGATCCTTACGTGACCATCAGTCAGGCCCCGGCCTGGCGGTTCCTTGAGAATACAGACGTGAATGGCGGCCTGATGTCGGCCCGGCTGCGCACCGCCTGCAGCCTGCCAGTCACGAATGGGGCCGAGCGTATCCACGCTTACCTCTCCGAGCATCGCGGTCAGTTTGCCCAGATGTTCGAGCAAGACCTGAGCGACGTGCCTATGGGCTCGCTGTCGGTTGAAAACTCTACCTGGCCGCAGAACCCGTTTCACATGCCGCTGGAAGAGGCCGTCCGCGTGGGTGAGGAATTCGGCGAGGGCCTGTGGCTGGGCTATTACAACGAACCCCGCCTGATTTATGCCGAACCCGGGTTCCGCAAGGGACCGTGGAAGGCCTCGGACCGGCGGACCGTGCACCTGGCGGTGGACGTTTTTGCGCCTGCGGGCACCGTACTGCATGCGCCGATGAGTGGCCGGGTTGAAGCGGTCGAGAACCGAGACTCGCATCTGGACTATGGCGGTGTGGTGATCCTGCACCACGAAACGCCCGAGGGTGATCCGTTCTATACGCTCTACGGCCATCTGGACCCCGAGGTTTGTGACCGGTTGAAACCGGGAGATCCGGTGGCGCAGGGCGCTGCCTTTGCGCGGCTGGGAGACGCCAGCCAGAACGGTGGCTGGGCCCCGCACGTGCATTTCCAACTGGCCCTGACCACGGACGGGATGCAAAACGACTGGCCCGGCGTGGGCGACCCGGACGAGATGGAGCTGTGGCACGCCGTCTGCCCCAACCCGGCGGCGTTGCTGAACCTGCCCGACGACAAGGTGTTCTACCACCCCACCGACAAGCAGGCGATCCTGCAGGGGCGGCACGATCATTTCGGTGGCAATCTCAGCCTGACCTACGACGATCCGGTGATGTTGGTGCGCGGATGGAAGCACCACCTGTTCGACGAATGGGGTCGCCCCTATCTGGACGCTTATAACAACGTCCCCCATGTGGGCCACGCACATCCGCGTATTCAGGCCGTCGCAGCGGATCAGTTGAAGCGGATGAACTCGAACACCCGCTATCTGCACCCGGCCCAGACCGCCTTTGCCGACAAGGTTCTGTCCAAGCTGCCGGATCATTTCGAGGTCTGTTTCTTCGTCAATTCGGGTACCGAGGCGAACGAACTGGCCCTGCGGCTGGCGCGCGCGCATACCGGGGCCAAGGGGATCGTGACGCCGAACCACGGCTATCACGGCAACACCAACGCGGCCGTTGCGATCTCGGCCTATAAGTTCAACAAGCCGGGCGGGATCGGTCAGGCCGATTGGGTCGAACTGGTCGAGGTAGCGGACGACTATCGCGGATCGTTCAAACGCGACGATCCCGACCGCGCCCAGAAATACGCTGACCTCGTGGACCCGGCGATTGCCGCCCTGCAGGACAAGGGACAGGGCGTGGCCGGTTTCATCGCCGAAACCTTCCCCTCGGTCGGCGGTCAGATCATCCCGCCCAAGGGCTACCTACCCGCGGTATATGAGAAAATCCGCGCCGCCGGTGGCGTCTGCATCGCCGACGAGGTGCAGACCGGGCTGGGACGGCTGGGTGAATACTATTTCGGCTTCGAACATCAGGGCGCGCTGCCGGATATCGTGGTCATGGGCAAACCCATCGGCAATGGTCACCCGCTGGGCGTACTGGTCACGACCAAGGAAATCGCTCGCAGCTTTGACAACGGGATCGAGTTCTTCTCGACCTTCGGCGGTTCGACCCTGTCCTGCCGGATCGGCAAAGAGGTGCTGGATATCGTCGACGACGAGGGCCTGCAGGACAACGCCCGCAATATGGGCGCGCGCCTGATGGACGGCCTGCGCCGGATCGAGGCTGATTGCGGCTGCGTCGGGGACGTGCGGGGCATGGGCCTGTTTCTGGGCGTCGAATTGATCAACCCCGACGGGTCCGAGGGCACCGAGATCTGCAAGTACGTCAAGAACCGGATGCGCGACCACCGCATCCTGATCGGCAGCGAAGGTCCAAAGGACAACATCCTGAAAATCCGCCCGCCCCTGACCATCGAGGCCGAGGACGTGGACATGATCCTCTGGGCGCTGCGGGAAGTGCTGTCTGAGGTGGGCGACTATGCCCCTGCCCCGGCCTGCGATCATGACCATCACCACGCCGGGTGCGGGTGCTGCTGACACAAAAAAACCCCGGCGCGAGGGCGGCCGGGGTTTCACGCTTGCCCGCTGCTTAATGCAGCATGGCTGCGGGGGGTTGGTGCCCGGTCGTAGGCATTGGAACAAGCGCTGTCATACGGCGCAGTGCCAGTCCAAGTTCCTCGGACAATGAAGCCAACGCAGGGGCGAAGTCCGCCCGCACAATCAGGGATGCCATCATCATCGCGTCTTCGCGGTCCCCTTCCGAGGCCGCAGCGATCATCTGCGCAAAGCAGTTCTCATCTGCGCCCAAACAGGAACACCCCAAGCCGTGGCGGATCAGCGGACGGCGCCCGTGATGCGCGCATAGCGAACACAACTGGTCCAGTGTCATCATCGCGGCACGCCCGCTTTCTGCGCCCAACGCGATTTGAAAATCACTGGCAGCGTCCGAGCGCCCCTGCGCGCCATCGCCCCAGAGCCGCAGATACATCACGGCACCGGCCTCGACAGGGCTCAGGTCAGCAAGGCGACCAACGGCCGCCCCGCCCCGCGGGGAAGGCGCGCTCATTTGGTCAGGATCAGCTTGCCGGCGCGGGTGATGCGCAGGGTGTACAGCTGGTCGCCCAACTCGATATGGGCTAGATTTCCACCCTTGGTCAGGTCTTCGGCCTTGTGGGCAGGCAGCATGGAAACAGCGTAAGATTGGCTGGGATTCGGGGTCTGCATATTCATCAGGACAACTCCAAGTGGTCTCAGGCGAAATGCCTTGATCTGTTCGCGTTTTTCTTGATCTGGCTGACCCGAAATGGGGTTGGCTGCTCACTTGTCGTTAAGCTGATTAATTTAGTCAGGTATGTCAACCCGGTTCTTACAAAATCTTCAAACCAATGCGATTGCGCCAAAAAATCAGGCGGGATAAGTCGTGTGAGGGATTTTGGGCAGACGAGGTAACCGATGAGCGCGACAATCATGTTCGATCTGGACGGGACGCTGGTGGACAGCCTTGCGGACCTTGCCGCAGCCACCAATAGGATGTTGCAGGACAACGCTGTCGCGCCCCTTCCACAGGAGCAAATCCAACAGTTCGTGGGCAACGGCCTGCCCAAGCTGGTCGAACGCGTGATCCTGCATTGTGACCTGCCGATGGATCGTCATACCGACCTGACCCGACAGACTCTGGCGCATTACAACGCTGGCGCCAGCGACAAAACCGTCGTCTATCCCGGCGTGGTAAAGGCGCTGGAGCAGTTGCGCGATATGGGCTGCGTGCTGGGTGTCTGCACTAACAAGCCCGAGGCCCCGGCTCGTCATGTGTTGGAAGCCATGAACCTGGCACATCATTTCGATGCCGTTCTGGGGGGCGACAGCCTGCACACCCGCAAACCGGACCCGGCCCATCTTGAGGCCAGTTTTGCCGCCGTCACCCCCGCCGGTCCGCACCTGTTTGTGGGCGACAGCGAAGTCGACGCCGAAACGGCCCATCGTGCCCAAGTGCCGTTTCTTCTGTTCACCGAAGGATATCGCAAATCACCCGTAGCCGAGATTCCGCACACCGCCAGCTATGGGGATTCGTCAGAGCTTCCGACGTTGGTCACACAAGTGCTGCAATCGTTGGAAGAAGACGTCTGACGACAAATTAAGGGGGATTGGGACAGATCGCAGCGGTTTGCTGAGGGGCCGGCCGAGGGGGTAAGTAGCCAGCCCCTCACAGGGGAAAAGTGGTATTGTCCGAAATGCTCCGTCCAATAAGTTACAGTTAACGAATTGCCCTATAGACTGATATTGGGGGTTTCCCGTAGGCGGCTAAAAACCGTTGAAATTACGCGATTATTTTTTACTTTTTTGCGCCTCGGATCGGGTATTGAACAGAATATTTCCCGGCAACAACCTGCCCCGCAAGAAAACGGCCGTTTAGGCACCACTCCGCCGTTGCCGCAACAAGGGCAGATGTACCCTGTCCGAAAGCGTTACACCGCCTTACCTGCGGCGCGCGCCCAACCCTGAGAACAGCCCAAAAGGCCGCTCATCACAGTGGTTTCGATTGGGCTTTCTTTACCCTGTGCGCAGAGCTTTAGACCGTGACGCCCTGCAGAACCTGATCACGTGAAAGGTCTGCCTTGCGACCTGACATCAGGATCTCTCCACGGCGCAAGACGACGAACCGGTCGGCCAGATCATAGGCGAAATCAAAATACTGCTCGACCAGAACAATGGCCATGTCGCCCTGCGTTCGCAGATGGCGGATCACCTCTCCGATCTGCTGGATGATGTTGGGCTGAATGCCTTCGGTCGGCTCATCCAGCAGCAGCAGGCGTGGTTTGGTGATCAGCGCGCGCGCGATGGCCAGCTGTTGTTGTTGCCCTCCGGACAGGTCACCACCACGCCGATTCTGCATTTTCTTGAGCACCGGGAACAGTTCGAAAACCTCATCCGGGATGAAGTGCTCGTTGTCAGGCAGACAGGCAAACCCGGTTTCGAGGTTCTCGCGAACAGTCAGCAGCGGGAAAATCTCACGCCCCTGCGGAACATAGGCCACCCCTTTCCACGCCATCTTATGCGCGGGCAGGATGCCCAGTTCCTCACCGTTCAACACCACCTCACCGCCCGAGCGCGGATGGGTTCCGGAAATCGCCTTGATCAGGCTGGTTTTGCCGACGCCATTGGTGCCCATCACGCAGGTCACCTCGCCCTGCGCGGCCTCCATCGAGATACCGTAGAGGATTTGCGAATGCCCGTAGTGCAGGGTCAGATCGTTCAGTGTCAGCATCGCTCAGCGCCCCAGATAGACGTCGATGACGTCCTGATTTGATGTCACATGGTCCAGCGAGCCCTCGGCCAGAACCGCGCCTTCGTGCAGCACAGTGACCTTGCAGTTCAGGCGACGGACGAACTCCATGTCATGTTCGACGACCACAACGGCGCGGGTTTTGGCGGCCTGGACCAGCAGGTCGGTGGTGTGTTCACGCTCCTGCGGGGTCATGCCTGCAGCAGGTTCGTCGACCAGCAACAAGCGCGGTTCCTGTGCCAGCAGCATCCCGATCTCAAGCCATTGCTTCTGCCCGTGGCTGAGTTCGCCGGACTTGCGGATCAGTTCGTCCTTCAGCCCTATTTCAGCGGCCAGTTCCTCGACCTTCTCCAGATCGCCTTCGGAGGGGCGATAGAACAGAACCCCCAGCCAGCCACGTTTGTTCTTGAGCGCCATCAGCAGGTTTTCCTGAACGGTCTGATCTTCGAACACGGTGGGTTTCTGGAACTTCCGCCCGATACCCGCCTGCGCGATCTTGGCCTCGCTCATCCGCAGCAGCGAAACGGATTTCTCACCCCAGATCACCCTGCCCTCGTCGGGTCGGGTCTTGCCGGTGACAATATCCATAAACGTGGTCTTGCCTGCCCCGTTCGGGCCAATCACGGCGCGCAGCTCGGCGTCGCCGATCTGGAAAGACAGGTTGTTGATGGCGCGGAACCCGTCGAAGGTGACCGAAACGCCGCTGACTTCTAGCAGGGTGCTCATTCCGTGGCCTCCTTTTCGCGCAATGCGCTTTCATCAGGCCCAAGGGCTGCGCCGTGGCGCTGCGGCGCGCGGCGGTTGGTCCAGAGGTCGAACAGCCCTCCGATCCCTTGCGGGGCGAACAGCGTGACCAACACGAAGGACACGCCCAACAGCACCTGCCACCAGTCGACCCATTTGACCGTGTAGAACCCCAGCGGAATGTCGGGGGCCTGTCCGCCGGTAAACCACGTGCTGAGCAAGCTGACGACGGCCGCGCCGATGACCGCACCGTACAGACGGCCCCGTCCGCCGATGGCAACCCAAACGGCCAGATAGATCGAAGCGATGGGGGCCATTTCCTCGGGGTTGATGATGCCCGCCTGCGGGTAATAAAGCGCTCCTGCAATGGCCGCGATACACGCAGTCAGGGTGAATACGGCCAGCTTGTAGACCTCGACCGAGTAACCAAGGAACCGCACCCTCGCCTCGTTATCGCGGATGCCGCGAATGACCGAGCCGAATTTGCCCGACACGATCCACGCCGCCAGCATGTAGCCCAGCCCCAAGGCCAGCGCTGAGGCCCAGAGGAACCAGATCGACACCACGTCCTGCGAGGCGGTAACGCCCGGCAGGTTTTGCAGGCCGGACAAACCGTTGTTGCCACGCAGACCACTGTCATTTTGGAACAGATACAGCGCCAGCGCCAAAGTCATCGCCTGCGTCAGGATCGAGAGGTAAACGCCCGTCACCCGGCTGCGGAAGGCAAGCCAACCGAAGATCAGCGCCAGCAGTCCCGGCACCAACACGACCAGCGCCAATTGCAGGAACAGACTGTCCGAGAAGGCCCAGATCAGAGGGAACTCCGACGAACCGACAACGCCGAAGATTTGTGTGCCGATGGCGTCCACGACCTCAGCAGATGTTGGCGGGATGTCGGCTTGCGACAGCGACTCAACCACGATCAGGCGGGTGCGTTCATACATCAACCACATGCCGATCATGTAACCACCCAGCCCGAAGAAAGCGAAATGCCCCAGTGACAGGATGCCGGTGAAGCCCCAGACCAAATCCATTGCCACAGCGATCAGGCACAGGCACAGGGTCTTGCCCAGCGTCTTGACGAAGCTGGTCGAAATCACACCGATCCCGAACCCTTCGGACAGGACGGTCACGGCGATGGTAAACAGGGACAAGATGGCCAGAAAGACCAGCACCGAAGGGTTCTTGGCGACAAAGCTGCGTTCCATGGCTCAATCCCCCGCCGCGCGGCCTTTGAGGGCGATGATGCCCCGTGGCCGGAACTGGATGAAAATGATGATGAAGATGATCATGTAGGTCTGGGCTGCGAGGGTGTTCGACGGGTTCATCCATTCGATCCCCTTTTGCAGGAAGCCGATCATCCCGGCCCCGGCCAACGCACCCCAGATGTTGCCGACACCACCGACAACCACAGTCATGAAGCTTTGCACGATGTAGTCGCTGCCCAGATCGGAGGTGACCTTGGCGAACAAGCCAATCGCGACGCCGGCAATCCCGGCGATGCCGGAACCAAGGCCGAAGGTCAGCATATTCACCCGCCCCGGATTGATGCCCATCGAGCCAGCCATGCGCGGGTTCTGCGTCACGGCGCGCATCTCAAGCCCCAGCCGGGTACGTTTCATGATGTAAAGGAACAGCCCCAGAAAGATCATTGCCAGCACGAAAATTGCGATGCGGATATAGCTGATCGAGACCACGTCGTTCAGCACCCACGCTCCGTCCAGCCAACCGGGCGCGGTCAGTGGGCGGGCCTGCGTGCCAAAGATGTTCTTGGCCAATTGTTGCAGGGCAATCGAAATACCAAAGGTCGCCAACAGCGTTTCTAGCGGACGGGCATAAAGCCAGCGGATCACCAGCCGCTCCATCGCAACGCCCATGGCGAAGGTGACCGCAAAGGCCATCGGGATGGCGACGATGATCGACAGCGTATGGTCGGGGATGAACTGCTGCACCACGTAGCCGGTGTAGGCACCCATCATGATGAACTCACCATGGGCCATGTTGATCACGCCCATCACGCCGAACGTGATGGCAAGGCCGATGGCGGCAAGAAAATAGATCGAGGCCAGCGATATCGCATCCAGTGTCAGGTCGAGCGTCTGGTTTAGCCCCACCTTCAACTCGATCTGTTCCAGCGCCTTTTCGGCAGCGGCAGTTACTTCGGGAGAGGTCTCCACATAGGTTTCAAAGAACACATGCGCGCCCAGCGCCGCGTCAATATCGGCCTGCGTGACCGGAGCGGGAACCACTCCGGCCTCGGCAAGTGCCGCATAGGCCTGCGCACGGGACGTGTCGGAGTTCAACTGCGCAACCGGGATGCCTCCGACCCGTCCGCCATCGATATTGGCCGACAACGCAGCGCGAATTGCATCAGAAGAAACCTGCGGGGCGGCCAGATCGCTGGCAACCAAGAGGTCATACGCCTCGGCCTCACCCAGCGATTCCGAACCAGGGGTAAGGATGGCAGCGATATTGGCATCCGTTGGAATCTCGGCAGCGACCTGCCGCTTCGTCACAACCAGCGGGTTCAACGCCGCGCGAACATCAACGCCCAGATCGTCAGACATTTCCTCAATCGCAGCCACACGCGCCGCTGTATCTTCGTCATAACCGATGGTCAGCAGCCGCTCGAGCCGTTGTTTTTGCGCTTTCAGATCGGCGTCGGGTTCCCCTTCTATCGAGGCCCGCAACGGCGCTAGCAAGGCGCCATCGGGGTCACGCTGAATGGAGCGTAGCGCTGCTGAGCGCTTCGCGCGGTTCGGGTCCATCAGCTGGAATTGCACCAGCGCGGTGCCGATCATCGCGCGGATACCGCTGTTGGGTTTCATCTGTTTCAAGTCGGATTTCTCGAAAGTACCTACAACCTCGCCGGTATCGAAGTCGGTCAGCTCATAAGACCGCCCCTCGGCCTTTTGACCGGCGAAGAACTGACCATCCGACTTGCGCATCCACATGTTCTTGGCGGCCCATGTCTCAAGCATCACTTGCGCCTGCGGCAAGCCACTGGCGGCAATCGCATCAATCGCCGGCTTGATCGTCTTGCGCGAGCTTTTGGCGATGATCTCCTGATGCTCTTGCAGGATCGGTTGCAAACCACCCTCTTGCGCGTTGGCGGTCAGGCAGGCGCACAGGATTGCGAGGCCCGCAAGGAATAGTCGTAACATGTGGTGAAACCCGAATGTCTTTGGGGCAAGGCGAGTGGTCACACCCGCCTTGCGAGAGGATTAGTAGTTCGACAGGGTCTGAACGCAGGTCTCGGTCTCGGTGTTGTACATACCGCAGCCCAGATCTTTCCAATCCGATTTCAGCACTGCCGATTCCGGCAGGAAGTCGGTCCAGGCATCACCCGGCACAACGTCGGTTTCGCTGATGATGTCGAACTGACCATCTTCCTGAATCTCACCGATCAGAACCGGCTTGGCCAAATGGTGGTTCGGCAACATTACTGCGGTACCACCCGTCAGGTTCGGGAATTCCTGCCCGTACATCGCAGCGCGCACGGCATCGACTTCGGTCGAGCCAGCCTCGGTCGCGGCGTTCACCCACATGTTGAAGCCGATATAGTGCGCTTCCATCGGGTCGTTGGTCACGCGCTCTTCGCCCATGGCGGCTTTCCATGTTTCGACGAATTCCGCGTTGGCCTCGGTATCCGCCGACTGGAAGTAGTTCCACGCCGCCAGGTGACCAACGAGGTTAGCGGTATCCAGACCGGACAGTTCTTCCTCACCGACCGAGAAGGCCACGACCGGAATGTCATCCGCCGATACGCCTGCTGCCGCCAGCTCCTTGTAGAAGCCAATGTTGGCGTCACCGTTGATGGTCGAGATTACGCCGACCTTCTTGCCATCCGCGCCCAGCGCGACCACGTCCGCCACGATCTTGGACCAGTCGGAATGACCAAAGGGCGTGTAGTTGACGAAGATATCCTCGTCCGAGATACCCTTACCCTTCAGATAGCTTTCCAGAATGTTGTTGGTGGTGCGGGGATAAACATAGTCGGTGCCCAGCAGCGCGAATTTCTCGACTCCCAGCTCATCCAGGAAATAGTCAGTAGCCGGGATCGCCTGCTGGTTCGGCGCGGCACCTGTGTAGAAGACGTTCTTCGAAGATTCCTCGCCCTCATACTGAACCGGATAGAACAGCAGGCCATTCAGCTCTTCGATCACCGGCAGAACCGATTTCCGGCTGACCGAGGTCCAGTTACCAAAGATCACGTCCACCTCGTGCACGGTCAGCAGCTCGCGCGCTTTTTCGGCGAACAGGGGCCAATCCGAGGCCGGATCGACCACGACGGCCTCAAGCTGCTTGCCCAGCAGGCCACCCTTGGCGTTCTGCTGGTCGATCAGCATCAGCATAGTGTCTTTCAGCGTGGTCTCTGAGATCGCCATGGTGCCCGACAGTGAATGCAGCACGCCAACCTTGATCGTGTCTTCGTCCGACAGGACAGCTGTGGCCATGGCCGCGAAAACCGCCGAACCGGCGAGTGTGGCTTTGAGAGATTTCATGTAATCCTCCTGGCGGGTTCCGCGGCAGAAGGCTTGCGCATGGACGCAATCTTCTTCTACCTGATCCCCGCAACTGTTGTTGCGTTCCGTGTGGCGGTTGTGTCCGAGGTCCAATTCGCGCAGCCGTCACACACCCTCGGGGTTCGTCCCCGTGGTGGGCACCCATACGGTTTCTGCATTGCGGCAAACTTGGCAAATTTCGGTCGCTGCCAATTCGTTAATTTGACCCCAGCTGCTTAATTTTTGACCTGCCGTCGCGACCTGCGCCTAAAAATTAATCTCGCACATCGGAAAATCTCCTAAATGCGGCATCGCGGAATAGAGTTCCGACGCCCCAGCGGTGAAACAAGTGGCAGAAGCTTGAAATCCGCAGGTGCGCCATTACTCAACATGCCTCCATATTGCCCAAGCAGGACACGATGCCGCCGCGGGCCAAGGGCGCGATTCGCCTGAGTGCCAAGCAATTGGGCGACAGATCGGTTCTGGACGGGTTTCGCCAGTCGGGGTCTTTCAAGTGCCTGTTCCCTCGGTCTGACGACTCCGGTCTGGATGCGGTTTTGCTGAACACTGCGGGCGGGATCACCGGAGGCGACTCGTTCCGGTTCACCGGGCACGCCGCCGCGGGCACAACCCTGACCCTGACGACCCAAGCCTGCGAGCGCGCCTACAAGGCCCAGCCCGGCCCCCACGGTCAGATCACCAACCACCTGCAGGTCGATGCCAGGGCCCGGCTGAACTGGCTGCCGCAGGAAACCATCCTGTTCAATGGCAGCGCCTTGGACCGGCGCCTGCTGATCGAACTGGCCTCAGAGGCCACTGCGCTGATGGTCGAACCACTGGTCTTTGGTCGTGCCGCGATGGGCGAGACGCTGACCAATATCCGCCTGCGTGACCGGATCGAGATCCGGCGCGACGGCATCCCGGTCTTTCTCGATACCACCCGGTTTGCGGGCGATCTAAACGCCCATCTGGCCAAGCCGCATATCGCCAATGGCGCTGGAGCTATGGCGCTGGTCGTCTTTGCCTCCGCTACGGCAGAGGGGCAGCTGGAGCCGGTCCGCCGGATGCTGCCCAACAGCGCCGGCGCAACTCTGATCCAGAACGATCTTCTGGTGATCCGGATGCTGGCCGAAAACAGCTTTGCCCTGCGCCGCGCGCTTATGCCGGTGCTGCAGCGACTGAACAACGACACTCTTCCCCGATGCTGGATGATCTGACATGAACCTGACCCCCCGCGAAAAAGACAAGCTGCTGGTCGCCATGGCCGCCGAGGTCGCTCGAAAGCGGCTGGCGCGCGGCGTCAAACTGAACCACCCGGAGGCGATCGCCCTGATCACCGACGCCGTGGTCGAAGGTGCGCGCGACGGGAGGTCTGTGGCCGACATGATGCAGGCCGGGGCCGAGGTGATCACCCGTGACCAATGCATGACCGGCGTGCCCGAGATGATCCACGAGGTTCAGGTCGAGGCCACCTTTCCCGACGGCACCAAATTGGTGACCGTTCACAACCCTATTCGCTGAAAAAGGAACACTGACATGACCCGTATGCTCTTCCCAGCCCTGATCCTTGCTGGCCCCGCCGCCGCGCACACCGGGACACACGTCCACGCCCATGGCACAGACTATGCCGCGTTGGGCGTTGGCCTGGCTGTGATCGCACTGGCCGCAATCATCCTGATTTCAAAGCTGCCGAAATGATCCCCGGAGAGCTGTTCCCGGCCAAAGGCGAGATCACCCTGAACGCCGACACAGAAGCCGTGACGCTGATGGTCGCCAATACCGGCGACCGCCCGGTTCAGGTCGGTTCGCACTATCACTTCGCCGAAACCAACCCAGCGTTGAAATTCGACCGCGCCGCCGCCCACGGTTTGCGCCTGGACATTGCACCGGGCACCGCTGTGCGGTTCGAGCCAGGGCAAGAGCGAGAGGTCTCGCTGATCGCGATCGGTGGGGCACGGAAGGTCTACGGCTTCAATCAAAAGGTCATGGGGGCGCTCTGATGCCAGCAACAATCATACGCACTGATTACGCCGCCATGTTCGGCCCCACCACGGGCGACAAGCTGCGGTTGGCGGACACCGACTTGATCATCGAGGTTGAACGTGACCTGACCACCTATGGCGAAGAGGTCAAATTTGGCGGCGGCAAGGTGATCCGCGACGGGATGGGGCAATCTCAGGTCACACGGGCCGAGGGTGCAGTGGATACGGTGATCACCAATGCGTTGGTCGTGGATCACTCGGGCATCTACAAGGCGGATGTGGGTCTGAAGGACGGGCGCATCGCCAAGATCGGCAAAGCCGGGAACCCCGACACGCAACCCGGTGTCGATATCATCATCGGCCCCGGCACTGAGGCCATTGCGGGCGAGGGGCGCATCCTGACCGCAGGCGGGTTTGACAGCCATATCCATTTCATCTGCCCACAACAGATCGAAGACGCTCTGCATTCCGGCCTGACCACAATGCTGGGTGGCGGCACGGGGCCAGCGCATGGCACTCTGGCGACCACCTGCACCCCCGGCCCCTGGCATATCGGGCGAATGCTACAAGCCGCCGACGCCTTCCCTATGAATCTGGCCTTTGCGGGCAAAGGCAACGCCTCACTGCCTGCCGCGCTGGAGGAACAGGTCAAGGCCGGGGCCTGCGCCCTGAAACTGCATGAGGACTGGGGCACCACCCCCGCCGCCATCGACTGCTGCCTCTCGGTGGCTGATGCGATGGACGTTCAGGTGATGATCCACACCGACACATTGAACGAATCCGGCTTTGTCGAAAACACCGTCGCCGCCATGAAAGGCCGCACCATCCACGCCTTTCACACCGAGGGCGCAGGCGGTGGCCATGCCCCGGACATCATCAAGATCTGCGGTGAGAACCATGTTCTGCCCTCGTCGACCAACCCGACGCGGCCCTTCACCGTGAACACGGTCGAGGAGCATCTGGATATGCTCATGGTCTGCCATCACCTCGACAAATCGATCCCCGAGGACGTGGCCTTTGCCGAAAGCCGCATTCGGCGTGAGACCATCGCGGCCGAGGATATTCTGCACGACATGGGCGCGTTCAGCATCATCGCGTCCGACAGTCAGGCCATGGGCCGGGTCGGAGAGGTGCTGATCCGCACCTGGCAAACCGCCGACAAGATGAAGAAACAGCGTGGGCGTCTGCCCGAGGAAACCGGTGAGAACGACAACATGCGCGTTCGCCGCTACATCGCGAAATACACCATCAACCCGGCGATTGCGCACGGCCTGAGCCACGAAATCGGCAGTATCGAAGAAGGCAAACGCGCCGATCTGGTGCTGTGGAACCCAGCTTTCTTCGGCGTGAAGCCCGAGATGGTTTTGCTGGGCGGCACCATAGCCTGCGCGCAGATGGGCGATCCCAATGCCTCGATCCCAACACCGCAGCCGGTCTACAGCCGGCCGATGTTCGGGGCCTATGGCCGCTCGGTCGAGCATTCCGCGATCACTTTTGTTTCCGAGGCGGCGCAGGCCGAGGGGATTGGTGATACACTGGGCTTGGCGAAACAGACCCTCGCCGTTCAAAACACCCGCAACATCGGCAAGCGCGATCTGCTGCTGAACGACGCGACACCCCATGTCGAAGTCGACCCCGAAACTTACGAAGTCCGTGCCGATGGCGAATTACTGACCTGCCAACCCGCCGAGGTTCTGCCGATGGCGCAACGCTATTTCATGTTCTGAGATTACAGGAGGCCCCGATGACCACCGCGATCAAAACCGCCCGTATCTATCACGACCACCACCACTCACAGGCCCATGCGCAGGTGTCGCTGGACTATGACGGGCGGTTCCTGCGCCGCAAGATGCTGGCGACCGATGACGGAGAGGCCTTTCTGGTCGATCTGGCTCAAACCAAGTCGCTGGACCACGGTGGCGTGCTGGTGCTGGAAGACGGACGCGCAGTCGAGATTGTCGCCGCCCCCGAAGACCTGCTGGAAGTGACCGGAGACAACCTGCTGCGGCTGGCCTGGCATATCGGAAACCGCCACACCCCCTGCCAGATCGAGGCGGACCGACTGCTGATCCAACATGACCACGTTATCCGCGACATGCTGATGAAACTCGGCGCAGGGATCCGGGAAACCGTCGAACCCTTCACGCCCGAAGGGGGCGCCTATGGTCACGGCAGGACTCATGGCCACGCCCACTGACGCGGATATCCTGACCCTGACGCAATGGCTGTCGCCAGCCTATCCGGTGGGCGGCTTTGCCTATTCGCACGGGTTGGAATGGGCGATTGAATGCAGCGCAGTCACCAGTGTTTCAGAGGCGGGCGATTGGATCGCAGACGTGGTCGAGCATGGATCAGGACGAAACGACTGTGTGTTTCTTGCTGCGGCTTATCGGGCAGACACACCCGATAAGTTGGCCGAAATCGACCGGACCGCACAGGCGCTTTCCGCCTCATCCGAACGGTTGATGGAGACCCGACTGTTGGGCGAGGCGTTTTGCAGCGTGACCTCAGACGTCTGGGCGGTGGAGATGGACAGCCTGACCTACCCCATCGCCATCGGCCATGCCGCAGCCGCGCGCAACCTGCCTCTTGGCCTTACAGCGCAAATGTTCCTTCAGGCTTTCATGGCCAATCTGGTGGCCTGCGCGACCCGGCTGGTGCCGCTGGGCCAGACCGATGGACAACGGCTGATCCGCGATCTGACGCCTCTCTGCCAGCGGATCGCAAGCGAAGCGATTGAGACAGGGCTGGACGATCTGGGATCAACCGCTTTCCTGTCCGACATCGCGTCGATGAAACACGAAACTCAGTATTCAAGGATGTTCCGAACATGAGCAGTATGAACGGCCCTCTGCGCGTTGGCATCGGTGGCCCGGTGGGCGCAGGCAAAACCACTCTGACTGCGGCACTATCCGAGGCGCTGCGCGACAATGTCTCGGTCGGGGTGATAACCAATGACATCTACACTCGCGAGGATGCCGAAGCGCTGATGCGGATGCAGATCCTGCCACAGGACCGGATCATCGGTGTGGAGACCGGTGGCTGCCCGCATACGGCGATCCGCGAGGACGCCTCGATCAATCTGTCCGCCGTAGCTGAAATGCAAAAACGCCATCCGGATGTCGAAGTGGTGCTGATCGAAAGCGGCGGCGACAACCTGTCCGCCACGTTCAGCCCCGAACTGGCGGATGTCACGCTCTATGTGATCGACGTGGCAGCTGGTGAGGAAATCCCCCGCAAGGGCGGCCCGGCGATCACCAAATCCGACGTGCTGATCATCAACAAGACCGACCTAGCCCCCCATGTCGGCGCCTCGCTCGAGGTTATGGACCGCGATGCCACCCGGATGCGCAACGGACGGCCCTTTGTATTCTCATCCTTACGGCAGAGGCAGGGTGTCGATGCCATTGTGACCCTTCTTGCGCAAATCGGCGGGTTGAACATACCGGTGAAAGAGGAATCGGCCGCATCCTAGGTTCAGAGAATGTCCGGAACCATTCTTTCCGAAACCAAACGGCAATCCGCGCAGCCCCGCCCGCACCCTCACGACATCATGAACCGAACATGAACAGTGTATTCGAGAAGTGTTCAACCACTTTGGCGCATACTTGGTCACGTAGCCTTTGGCCGAATACGAAGGGCCTGATTCCACGAAAGGGGAAACAGCATGATCAAAACTGCCATTGAAGTTACTTCCAATCGTGCTTCAGCAGCCATGCACTCCTGTCGCACCGCTCTGCAACGTGAGACGTCTAAATCTGCTCGTGCAAGCAGCGGACGCTTCCCACCAATTGAGAGTGCGTTGTTGGACATCATCAAGAATACACGACTTGAAGAGGCTAAGAGGGACGTCTGATTGGTTACCCAGATGCCCTGGTTTTCCCGGGCGTCGTCCTGCCCGGGAAACACCTTAAGGTCAAAGCCCGCTCCATCCCGGAGCGGGCTTTTCTTCTGCCTGCAAGGGTTCGGGCAGCGTGTAATCTGATCGCCTGACCCTGTTGAAAGCAAAAGGGCCAGCCACATGCCTCCTCATGCATGGCTGGCCCCAGTCGCCTTGTCTCCGTGAGTGTCTGGCGCCCCCCCCCCCGAGATCAAAGCCCGAGGAGCGATTTCACCGCAGCCTCGACCTCGTCAGTGACGGTTTTGTTGGCGGCGGCCTCAAGAGCTTCACGCTCTTTCTGAGGTTGGTTTTCGACCGCCTCGTTCAGTTCATCAACCGCAGCGACGGCATCGTCATAATCTTGCGCGGCCTGCTGTTCGGCGCTCAGGCTTTCGGCCGTATCGATCGAACCCTGCAAATCCGCCTTGGCTTCGTCCAATTGCGCCTCGATATCCGGGTCGGTCCCGCCGGCCTCAGCAAGGGCTTTTTCAAGGTCGTCCACACGATCCTGTTTTTCCTGTACATCCGACAGTGCGGCCTCAAGATCCTCTTCGATCTCGGGGATCGTCCGGTCTGGCGGGGTCATCTCGTCCAGCAGGCCCTGTTTTTCTTCAAGATCTGCACGCAGGTCCTCGCCGGCCAGAACCGTATCGCGGTAATGTGCAATGCGGCCCACACGGGAATTGGGCGCGGCGTTTTTCAGAGCGGTTGCACTGGCATTGGCCGCATTCAACGCGCCCAGATCGGATGGGGACACGCCCAGAAGGTCAGCTATCTTGCTGCGCTTCGGCCGTGGCTCGGGGCGAAGGGATTCCGTGACAGGGACGGGTTCCTCAGTCTTGCGCGCCACTCTAACGCTTTTAGGCGATTTTTCCCTGGCCAGAGCTTTCTTGCCGCCGAACAAACCCTTCAGGGAAAATCCTTTCTCACTGGAGGATTTCGTTCGCCCACCACCAAAACCCGTGTTCTTGCGGCCCGATTTACCCGCAGATTTCTGGCCTTCACCCTTGGAGGCACCAAATCCGCCCCCCTTACCTTTGCCGCCGCCGTCATTGCCGCCGCCGTTTCCACCCCCATTGCCGCCGCCATTTCCGCCGCCATTTCCGCCGCCGTTGCCACCACCTTTTCCACCGCCGTTGCCACCACCATTTCCGCCGCCGTTCCCGCCACCTTTGCCTTCCTTCGCAAAGGCAACATCAGGAAAAGCTACGGCGCCAACGATCGCCGTTGACCCAAGCATGGCAATAGCAATGGCTGTGGCCTTCATCAGGCTGGTTGTCTTGGTTTTCATAACGGCCCTCATCTACCGAAAACAGGTTTCATTTCTCCGGGCAACTCAGTCTGCCGAATATGCAGACAGGCCAAGCAGGTCGGAATCAGCCCCCACAACCATTTGAACCGATGGGCGTTTAACCCACGCGTAACTGACTGTTCACCGCCAGTTCATGTTGAAAGAGATAGATTGAAGTGCATTTGCCCGGTAAAGAGTACTAGGTATGAAAAAGCTGTTGGTCATAGTTTGTTTAGCCGCCCTTCTTCAGACGACTGAAGGGCACGCGGCAGCGCGTGAACTGAAACAGGCCGAGCTGCGCATGGCGACCACCTCGGGCGGCGCTATTCGATTGAAGAAGGTCATAAAGGGGGTCGAAAAAGCCTTTGGCGGGACCCCGGTCGATGCGCGCGCCTTCCGGGCGGACCAAGTTTACTACCGAATTCTGGTCAAGAAGCCCAATGGCAAGATCATCAGCGTTATCGTCAACGCGAAAACCGGTACCGTCGTGCCCAACCGATCCAGCATCGGTCGCCAGATTTCTGAAGCCGCCCGATCCAGCCCCGGCAATTCAGCCAATGCGAAATCCAAAGAGAACTCCAGCAGCAACAGCAACAAGGGGAATAGCAGCAACCGCGGCGGGAACTCCGGCAACAATGGGGGCGGAAACTCTGGCGGCAATGGCGGCGGAAACTCTGGCGGCAATGGCGGCGGAAACTCTGGCGGCAACGGCGGCGGAAACTCCGGCGGCAACGGCGGCGGAAACTCAGGTGGCAATGGCGGCGGAAATGGGGGTGGAAACGGCGGTGGCAATGGCGGCGGCAACGGAGGCGGTAAGAAGTAATGGTTGAACTGCCGCCCATACGCGCCGATAGGTCCTGAATATGAGAGTCCTTCTGGCAGAAGATGAGCCGCACCTGTGCGAACAGATCAAGAAACTTTTGAACGCGGAAGGCCGCGTTGTGGATGTGGTCCACAACGGGCTCGACGCATTGCATCTGGGTTCGACCGAACCTTACGACATGATCATTCTGGATATCGGCCTGCCCGAACGTGACGGCCTGTCCGTCCTGCGCGGCTGGCGCAACGCAGGTGTGCAAACTCCGGTGCTGATCCTGACCGCCCGCGATGGCTGGAGCGAACGTGTCGACGGTCTGGATGCAGGCGCCGATGACTACATGACCAAGCCGTTCCACATGCCCGAGCTTGCGGCACGTGTGCGGGCCATCCTGCGGCGCCAAAGCGGACAGCTGAACCCGGTGATCGAGATGGGGAACGTCATCCTCGATACCCGGAACGGACGGGTTACCGTGGATGGTATCCCGGTCGTTCTGACCGCGCAGGAAATCGCCGTGCTGACCTATCTGGCGCATAACGCCGGGCGCATGATCTCGCGAACCGAACTGTCCGAGCATATCTATGAATATGACGGCGACCGGGATTCAAACACTATCGCCGTCTTCATCACCCGGCTGCGCAAAAAGCTGGGCCCCGACCTGATCACCACGGTCCGCGGGCGTGGATACATGATCGATTCAGCCTGATGTTATCTCTACGTCAACGGGCATTGCTGGGTGGCATCGCATCGGGCGCCGTGTCTGTTGGCTTGGGGACATTGGCGGTGTTTTCCTACATCGATTCCCGGGTGTCCGAGCAATTCGACACCACGCTGCGTGACCGCCACACGCAGGTTGTCGTCGGGCTAAGTGTTACGACCCAGGACCCCGATGCGTTGCGCGATCTCATGTTCGACCCGGCTTATGGCACGCCCTATTCCGGACGTTATTGGCAGGTCACCAGTAGCGACGGAGAGATTTTCACATCGGCATCCCTTTTTGACGAGACACTCGCGGAACCGCAGGGCGCGCCCGAGGAGGCTGTCCTCTGGAACACGCTCGGCCCGGAAGACGAGGCCTTGCGCAGCGTCTACCAGGAAATCTCTTACGAAGATGGCACGGTCTGGGGCGTCAGCGTTGCCGAATCCCGGGCCCAGCTTCGCAATGAAAGGCGGGCCGCGCAGAAAAGCCTGTTGCCCGTCTTTGCGCTGGTCGGGCTGATTGGGGTTGCGGGCTCTTTGCTGCTGACGTCTGTCATCCTGGGGCCGCTGCGCAAGCTGCGGTCGGATGTGGCGCACCGTTGGGACCGGGATGAGGACCTCAGGCCCGCCGATTACCCCGAAGAAGTGTCTCCGCTGGTTGAAGATCTGAACCAGTTGCTGCGGCGCAACCGGGATATCGTCAGCGGCTCGCGCCGACAGGCCGCCGACCTTGCGCACGCTTTGAAAACCCCGGCCGCTATCCTGAGGAATGAGTTGCAGAACCTGTCGGAAACGGGCGCGGAAACCGAGACAGCCCGGGAAGCGCTGGACCGGATCGACGCGCAGCTCGGCCGCTCGCTGGCCCGGATGCGAGCGATGAACACGGCCGAGCTGACCCATTCCCGCACCGATCTATCCAACTCGGTTGACCGGCTTACGCGTTTGTTTTCCCTCATGGCCGAGCGCGAGGACAAGACGCTCGATGTGACAAGGGAAACCAACCTCTGGGTGCGGATGGACACGCAGGATATCGAAGAGATTCTGGGCAACCTTCTGGACAACGCAATCAAGTGGTGCCGACAGTCGGTACGTCTGACGGCGGCACGCAAAGACAACTGTATCGACATCTGTATCGAAGATGACGGGCCGGGAATCCCGCAGGAGGCCATGCGCGAAGCCCTGCGCTCGGGTGGGCGGCTTGACACGTCCGTCACCGGTAGCGGGTTGGGGCTGGCAATCGCCGTCGACTTGCTGAACGCTTATGGGGCGCGTCTGGATCTGAGTACATCACCGTCCCTTGGCGGCTTGAATTGCCGCATAGCCATCCCGATTTGACCAAAAACCCTATAAAGGCATTTGCGCAAGCGTAACGGCCTACGCAGATAGGTCCCGACTTAGCGTTGCGCGTTCGCATACCTCATTTGAACCAACTCATAAGCGTTAGAAAAGCCGTTTTTGCATCGCCCGTTCAAGCGATATTCAGAACCTCAAATTCTGGTTCACTTGGGGCGCGCATTAGGCATTGGAGGAAGACATGAAAAAAGATTGCATACGTTTCTGCATTGGCATTGTGTTTCGGCGCCCCAGCGGCTTTCGCAGACGGCGGTTTGGCCATTGGTCAGGATCCATATGCATTGGCTGCAACCAAATGTGCCAACAACGGCCCCGGCAATGATGGCGAATACCTCGTCAAAGGCGAGTGCATTAAAGGTGTCGTTGCAGAGGACAAGCTACGGAGCACCCCCTTCCCATCGCCACTTTCAGAAATAAGGCCCTTTCCCCAATTCTAAAAACAACACTATTCCCAATTAATCAAATAGCCATTTGATGATTTATTTATTTAATTCAATACCTTCAGTAAATTAGTCAAGACGTCATAATTCGAGCGGGACGCCACCATAGCGAGTGCACATACACCTATCCTGAGAGAGAAAAAAGCCGTCGCCCTCCACCCGTATCGTCGTCGGGAAGCCAATTCACCGAGCCCCCTACCTCAGCTCCAATTCGAGTTCTTATTAGGCGTAAAATAATCCATCATAATAGGAAATTAGATTTTTTCACACCGATCCAGTTGAAAATTAATGAAGCCTTACCTCGACTTCACCTGGCGTTTTCATTAACTGAAACGTGGCTTCAACAACATCTTTTCAACCTCATTTTGGAGCTTCGCCAAGGTAACCCCCAAAAAATGCGATCATTGCCAATAACACGCCTGCCAGTATCGCAATCACAAACAGTGCTCCGCTTCCTTTGGCAAAATACCCCATCGAAATGAGGCCAACCACAAAGATGCCAATCAAAAAGTACAGTATTGTATTGTCCAACTTGTCCCCCGAATAAGCTGCTTAGTTTATAGAACTGCCTGCTTCGCTCCTGCGAAAGACCGCTTTAAAAGGCGCGGTCATGCGACCTTTGGTGATTGTCGGATGCCATTCAGCGTGGCGAACAAGACCGGGACGAGTATCATTGTGAGCATCGTGCCCACGGTCAATCCGCCCATGATCGTGACGGCCAATCCCACCCAAAATACGTCTGGCAACAGCGGGATAACACCCAGAACCGTTGTAGCTGCGGCCAGAACAACTGGGCGAAGCCTTGATGCACCGGCATTCAAAACCGCATCGTAGCCCGGTTGACCCTCGGCCAGGTTATCGTTGATCTGATCAATCAGAACGATTGCATTTTTGATCATCATACCCGCCAGGCTCATACCCCCGAGCAAGGCAACGAATCCAAACGGTGTATTCGTAAGAAGCAAGCTCGGCACAATACCGATCAGCACGAACGGGACGGTCAGGAAAATGACCAGCGGTCTGCGGTATGAGTTGAATAGACCAACGACGATAAGTGCCATGATCGAAAACGCAGGTATCATGCCCGGTATCAAGGACGCTTGCGCAGACACGGTGTCCTCGTACTCTCCGCCCCACTCCATGCTGTAGCCCGGCGGGAGGTCAGCCTCCAAAGCGTCAAAATCAGCAAGAACTGCGGTGCGATAGCTTGGCAGCGTTACACTGTCGGTCGGATTGGCCTGGACGGTCAGAACCCGGCGCCGGTCGCGGCGGTTGATCGTGGGGTCTTCCGGCTGGACATTCACGCTGCGAACAACCTGCGCCAAGGGGACAGGCTCGGTTGAAAACGGGGACTGCAGTTGCAGCAGTTCAAAATTGTCAACCGCGGCGACGTCTTCCGCACCGGGCCGGACGATGATTGGCAGCAACTCATCGCCTTCGCGGTAGAGGCCGACCGAACGTCCGTCAAAGGCACGTTTCGTCGTGTTACCCAGATCTTCATAGGTGATGCCGGTCCACCGTGCTCGATCCTGATCATAATCGGGGACGGTTTTCAAAACGCGATTGCGCCAATCGGTACGCGCCACCTTGGTCCATTGGTGCTGATCCAGGATCGCAACGGCTCTGTCGCCAATTTCGCGCAAGGTCTCAGGATCGGCATCCGCTGGGCCGATGATGCGGTTTTCGAACGCCCAGGTATTGCTGGGGCCCACACCGAATTGGCGCGTGAAAGAGGTCGCCTCGGGCATATTGGCCGAGATCCACAGCGAGATCGCCTTGGTCATCTCGGGAATGTCGCGGTAATCCTCGACGTTCACTATGACTTGCGCGTAGGACGGGTTTGTTCCTTCCGGGTCGACGGGCAAGTAGAAACGCGGCGGGCCAGCCCCGATGAAGCTGGCGATACCCGTTACCCGGTCGTCCATCTCCACTTGCTCTTCGATCCGCGTGATCGCCTGGGATACGGCTTCGATCCGGGTCCCCTCGGGTGCGTAGTAGTCGATCATGTATTTGGTCATCGACGACGTCGGGAAGAACAGCTGTGTGACGGAGCCAAAGCCAACCCCTGCAATGACCAGAGCGCCCACGGCCACTCCGATCGTCAGGAAACGAGCACGGATCGCGGCAGCCAAGAAGCGGCGGTAGACGGCGTAGAAACCGGTGTCGAAGGTCTCGCTGGCCCCGCCCTTTGGCTCTGGCAGCATGGCAACGCACTGCAGCGGCGTGACCGTCATAGACAACAGCCAACTGACCAACAGCGCAATCCCAACAACTGAGAAGAGCGTCCGGCAATACTCTCCGGCACTCTCGACGGAAGCAAAGATCGGGTAGAACGCCATGACCGCAACGAACGTGGCCCCAAGCAGTGACATGGCCGGGCGCGTGGCGGCATCGATTGCGGCTTTCGCGCGATCCATACCTTGCGACATCCGAACCATAGCGCCATCGGCAACGACGATTGAGTTGTCGACCATCATGCCAAGCGCGATGATCAATGCCCCCAAGGACATGCGCTGCAGGTCTATGCCCAGTGCTGCCAATGGTATGAAAGTGGTAAGGATTGTCAGGATCAGCCCGCTGCCGATGATGATCCCCATGCGAACACCCATCGCCAGAGTCAAAACGACCAGAACGATCGCGACGGCTTGCCCAAGGCTGACCAGAAAACTGCTGACGGCGAGGTTTACGTCATCGGACTGCCAATGAACCCGTTCGACCTCAATTCCCACCGGCAGGCCTGCGATCAGTTCAGATACTTTCGCGTCTACGGCCTCGCCAACGCTGACGACATTGACGCCGGACTGAAAGGATATCGCCAAGCCAATAGACGGAAGACCGTTATAGCGCATCATCGTCGTCGGTGGATCGGCGTAACCTTCCTTGACCTCAACGACTTCACCAAGCCGCAGCAGTTCGGGTCCACGTGCCTGACCACTTTGGGCCTGATCCAGACCACTTGGACGTACAACCAGATCCGCGATGTCCGTTGGACTGGTGAAGGTACCGCTGGGCGCAATGCGCATTCGGTAGTCACCGATATTCACGCGCCCGGCATCCACAATCGCGTTCTGGGTCTGCAACGTGTTGAGAATAGTCTGAGCTGAAACGCCCAATGCGGCCAGCGCTTCTTCGCGCGTTTCCAGATAGATGACCCTGTCGCGCTCTCCCCACAGATCGACGCGTCCTACACCGTCGATCAAGGAAAGCTCGCGCTTAAAGTCTTCGGCGAACCCGTCAAGTTCCTGAGCAGAAAACCCATCTGAGGTCATCGCCAACAGAAGACCGAAGACATCGCCGAAATCATCGTTGATTGCGGGACGACCTGCGCCCGGTGGCAGGTCTGTTTCAACGTCTCTGACTTTGCGGCGCAGCGTATCCCAGATTTGCGGCAGTTCGTCGGACCAATAGTTCGGACGAATCTCGACTTTGATGGTCGACACCCCGGCCCTGCTTTCGCTCGAGATGTAGTCGATTTCTTTGATCTCTTGCAGCTTCAGCTCGATCCGTTCCGTGACCTCCTGCTCAACTTCTTCAGGACTGGCCCCCGGATAGGGAGTGGTCACGACCGCGGTTTTTATGGTGAATTCGGGATCTTCCAGCTGTCCAAGGCTAAAGAACGCTGAAACACCGCCCAAAGTGAGCATGACCACCGTGAACCAAACGAATTTGGCATTGCGGATGGCGAACGCCGCGAGACCCATTACTCCTTATCCTCAGAAAGTAGCGAAACTTTCTGACCTTCTCGCAAAGAGTTCGCTCCGGCAGTGACAACCACGTCGCCAAATTCCAGACCTTCGCTGACGGCCACCCCTTGCGACCGGGGTGTGCCAAGCGCAACTTTCCGCGCGGTCACGGTTTCCGAGCCGGTGTCAAAGACCCAGACATGAGGATCGGTTTCCCCTTCGGGCACGAAAACCGCGCTGGCAGGAACCATGATCGCATCAAATGGCTCATGCCCTTCCTTTGGTTGGCCACGGACGCGCCCTGCCATACCTGGAAGAACAAGAGCATCTTCCGGTTGCTCCATAAACAACGTGACGGGGAAGGTTCGGGTCGTCGCCGAAGCCTCTGATCCAATCTCACTGATTTCCGCTGGCAGAACAACGTCCCCTAATGCATCAAAAGTGACGGTTATGTCCTCGACATGTGGGATCAGGGCGATGTAGCGCTCGGGGATATCGATCACTACTTCGATGTGCTCGGCATCCAGAATGCGCAGTACCGGAGTCTGCGCTGCGACTTCTTCAAAGTCCTCGATGTATTTGGCAACCACCCTGCCATCGAACGGTGCAGCCAGACTTGTATAGGTTAAATCCAGAGTGGCACGGTCCAATGCGCCTTGAACAGAATTGATTGCGGCCAGAGCTGATGTTTCCCCTGCAACAAAGCGATCAAGTGTTGCCTGCGCGGCGACATCTTTCTCAACCAATGAACGTTGGCGATCCGTTTGAAGTTTGGCATTGTCGAACGTCGCCTGAGCACTTTCAAGTTCTGCAGTAAGTCGATCAACCTCAGCCTGGTACGGGGCGGGATCCAAGGCAGCGACAACATCACCCTTCGCCACCAGATCGCCAACCTGAACGTCTACACCAACAACATTACCCGGAACACGAAAAGCCAGGGACACCTCGCGCGCGGCTTTGGCTGTTCCGACAAAGTACCGGTCATGCAAACTGGACAGGTCGGAAATCTCGGTTGCCCTAACAGGACGGACGACCGTTTCGGCCGCTTCCTCTTCCTTCTCCCAGCACCCGGTGAGCGACAACAAGGCAATAAGCCAAACAGATAATCTCTTCATTTCCCCCTCCCGTACTGACCGCTTTCCTCTCGTCGTCTCTATGAAGGTGGCCTAACTTGCAAATTTGGCACCAAAATCTATTCGAATTGTACGCGCTTATAAAACAAAGTCAAAAATCGGAATTTGTTGGGATAGGGGGATCAAAGGAAACCTGTTCACATCTTGTCAGATTCCCACCGGATTGCGGCCTTACCCCTCCAGAACACCGGACCAACGCCCAATGTCGGGAAACTATACGGGGTCGCCTTCTTTGGGGTGAGTTCCAGCATCGCCCCAGTCTTTGACCTGAGCGGACCATTTGGTTGCCTGATGCAATGCTTGCGCGGGTTCGACCGACCTAGTTGCGGGAGGGCGCAACCACCGTTGTCGAACGCAATTGAGATGTCAGGTTTAGGCGCGACCCGACATACACCACTCATCACTAAACTTCTGCTATGCGGGCGCTGGCCGACATTCGCCGCGCCTGCGATCTGTTGGGCACGGCAAGGAAAGGCGGCCACAGAGCTGCCGTTCGCTGTGCTTACAGCACTGGCGTCCATTGTCGGCGGCTGAACGCGGAAAGCGGACTCAAAACAGGCACAATATTTCTGAACTCAAAGACCAATAGTTGAGCTTGAAAGCACGCCATGATTCACCATCTTGAGCTAAGGGTGTCTTCCAAAATTTTCATCCAAGAGGCGTTATGTCACGCACTTCAATTATCGACGAGGAAATCCACCGCTTCCTTGATGGCGATGATGCAGAGATCCTCTGCATCAAAGGGAAATGGGGGGTCGGGAAAACAACGAAGTGGAGCCAAACTCTGGATGACTTTGCAGAGACTGGCAAGCTTCGCAAACAACGATATAGCTATGTCTCTCTATTCGGCTTGAATTCACTAAGTAGTTTTCGAAATGCCATTTTTGAGCAGACTGTTGGGATTGATGACTCAGTGGCGTCACCTAGTAGCGAAACACTCATTGATCTCTTTAAGAACCTTCCGACGAACTGGAGGAAGCTGACAAATACGACTAGAGGCCTTTTGGAGAAAAACACGCGGCTGAATGATAACGTAGTTGCAAGTTCAACGTTCTTTTTTGTTCGCAACCAACTCATTTGCATAGACGATATTGAAAGAGCAGGTGATGGTTTGCGGGTGCAAGACGTGCTCGGGTTGGCTTTGTTCCTGAAGGAAGAGCGCAAATGTAAAGTTGTGCTATTACTCAATGATGAGGAAATCAAAGATGGCGAAAAAGGTGACTTTGCGGCGGCGATAGAAAAAGTTGCGGACGTCGCGCTGCAATTCGAGCCTTCGATTGAAGAAGCGCTGGACATTGCGTTTCGAGAGCCTTCAAAAGAGGCCTCATTGATTAGGCCAAAGGCAGAACTACTCAATATCACGAACATTCGTGTGTTGAAGAAGATTGAGCGATTGGTCTCGCAGCTTCTCCAAACGCTCGTTGGGTACGATGACGCTGTATTGGAACAGGCAGTACGCTCTGCTGTTTTGGGATGCTGGAGCACTCTTCAACCCCAGTTTGCTCCGCCTTTAGATTTCGTCCGAAAACACAACAGCTATTCTCGATTGTTTGAGGATGACATCGATCCGCAAGTTGGGGGCGAAGAGCAGGAGTGGCGCAGCATTCTTAGAAAGTACCAGTATGACTACTCAGATGAACTAGACCTAGCCATTTTCGACGCTGTTGAGGCCGGGTACTTGTCCAAAGAAGAAATAACAGTTTGCGCGAAGAAAGTTGAACAACAGATATTGCATGCTCAAGGCGGCGCCAGTTTTTCGGCAGTATGGAGGGACTTATATCACGGATCGCTAGCAACAAGCGATCAAGAGTTTGGACAAGCGTTATTCGACGCGGCAACTAATGAAGCCGAATACATAACGCCACTGAACCTGAACTCTGCAATACGGGTGCTAAGGCAAATTGGTGAGAATCAGAAAGCCGACGACCTTGTTGATTGGTATGTCGAGGCCCGTTCAGGAGAAGGCCTCGCTTTCTTCGACCTTAAATCACAACATTTTCTGCAAGATGAGCAGATAGACAAAAAACTAGAAGATGCGTTCAATATGTATCGAGAAGATTATCAGGACACTAGAGATCCTCTTTTGGTACTTTTAAACGCTGCACCCGAACGCAATTGGACAGATGAAGATAAGATCTTCATTTCAAAGATGACCTCCAAACAAATTGAGGACACCCTTGAAGGGTTGTGTGGTCCCAACTTGCATGTAGCCATTGATACGATCCTGATGCTCTGTCGAGGAAACTACCCTGAAGCTCAAAAGCTGAAAGATGAAGCGCAAACCGCTTTTGAGAACATAGCCAACAAACACTCACTCAACCGGGAAAAGCTAAATCGGTTAGGTGTACAGTTTCCGCAAGAAATCCAAGTTGCCGCTGACTAGCATAACACTGGGAAGGTCCGCTTTGTGTCGCAAGAGCAGCACCACTGAGTGCATTATTTGAAGTTAGAATGACCGACTTTTAAAGCGGGAGTCGAATAAACGCTTTGACCTTAAGGGCTTGCTTGAACGTCCCTTGGCATCCGTATTGCGGGATAGTTCTTGGGGTGGCAGCTTCACCGATCAAGCCTTGCGGGAAATAGAACAGTCGCAGCGCCGTCCAAGGGCAATTAAGTTCGACCACCGGTACGGCGCTGCGGCAAAAACGCCTGTTAGCATTGGAACATGCCCCGCCTTTGGGCATTTGGTGCAAAGCCGAAGTTGACGATGCTGTTCAAGAAACGTAGGGCCCGGTTGTTTAGTGCTGCCCCCTGCGCGTAGGAGAACTTCAACGTTCGCCCACTTCTGCAAATGATCATAGGCGATACTGTTAGACTCCGAACCATGATGCGGTGCGGTAGCAACTATTGGCGACCATCTTAACCGCCGAGGCAAATGCGGCAAGAAAGACTGGCTAAAATCTGAGCCGTCCCCTAGTGGCGAGTCTGCACAAAACAGAATACCGAACCGGCTTCGAGTCGGTGGCGCAAGAAAGACAAGACTCTCACGGTTTATCTGGGTCAAGTGCATGTATCGTGCGAGCAAAGTCGGTGGTGTTGCTTGCTCAACGGCGTTGATAGGTACGAGGAAACCGCGAGCTCCTCCAGCTGCTTTTCGCGTTTTCGCAAACCCTTCATAGTCGAACCAACGAGTTGGAATCTTGTGTCGAATAGCGGCAACCGCGAGATTGCGTATGGCTTGGGCGGTTTCGATTAGACCTAACCAGTGGAGGGCAATCTGGATTTCCAAGCCTGAACTTTTCCGCTTCTGACGATACTTCACCCTTCGGCGTGCCGATTTGAAGGCGCGATTTGCAAACTCGTCACTTGCTAGTTGTTCCTCCGCTTGACGAAGCGCGTGAAACCACTCGGGTTCAGGCAATATATCTTTGGGATCAAGTGATTGGTCATAACCGTCAAGCCATTCGCTGATTGCCGGCTCATCGTTGGTCTCGGGAAGAGATGCGGTATCCCGCCAATCGTTGTGTTTGATCCCCTCGTTTTCTGCATGCCGCACCATGGAAACAACTTCTTCAGAAGGTTTCTTCAGTTCTGCATCTAGTTCAAGCACTAACTGATTGAGGAATTCGGCTGGGTCGCGAGCGAGTTGCGGGACCACATTGACCCAGCGCCCTGGTAGCCACAACTGGCCTACACGTCCAACCCAATCTTCGAGCAGGGCGGATAGGCCCCCAACATGATCACCGTCGCCGTGGGTGCAAACAACGACATCCAAATACTGCACATCCCGAATTTGATGCTCCAGCACATGTGCAATCTCGTCCTTCTTGTAGCCGCCATCAACAAGCACATTTTTGCCTGCACGACGGAGAAGGAAAGACTCGCCGCTTATAGGTAGTGCCAGCAACATATCCGCTTTCTCTGGTATAGCAGCTGTCATTTTCCCTTATTTCTCTCTCTTTTTTGCTGTGACCTACCGAAGTACTTGGCCGAAAACTGAATTGATACGGAAATACTCACGACCGAAGACCCACAAAGTTCTTGTAGGGCTCTGAGGACACGAAGAAAACGCGGAAGCGGATCTGCAAGAAAGAAAATCGAAGGACCGCTCGGTTTCGCTTTCCGGGATTTTCGAAGCTCGGTTTTGAATGTCTGCTTTGGGCTGCGACCTGCCGAATGCGTACGCGGCGCCCTGTTGGATCAGCAATGACGGATTAGGGCTCTTTCGATCTGTTGATGCCCACCGCAGAGAAAGTCTGCAACGAGCCCAACCGCATCAAAGTTCCAGGAGATTTGGATTCGAGTACGAGTTTTGAGAATGGCTGCGGCGATTTGAGACTACTTTCCGGGGGGCTGAAATTTCCTCCTCACAAACTACCGTTTTTGATAGGTTCAGACTAAGGCAAAGTCTGAAAGGTGATGCATACAGCTATCGCCGAACACCCAGAGCATTCAACATGATAGATACTGACACATTCGCCAGTCCGACAGAAACCTTAGTCATGTCAACTGGGTTAACCTCCTTGACGACAACATTGGGAAGCGGGCATCTAAAATGCGGCATCTCAGCTGGCACCTCATCCATGAGGATAGTCGCTTTAACGACTTGACCTGGATTGATATGGGCCAGCCTGATCTCGCACTCATCGGCATCAGTTCTCTCGATCTCCCATAGGTCTTCGTAGCCTGGTTCGATATCCTCGATTTGAACGGGTATGATGTAGGTGGCGTCCTTTGACGTTGCTATTGAGATTGGAGGATTCTCCAAAGCTACATTTCCTAAATTGAATATTTCAACAGTTAGCAGCATCGGTTCTGGAAGCTCTTCACCATCAAACTCAATTTTAAGCCCAGCGGTTTGAAGGGATGTTGTCATCAATGGGGTAGAGTCCATCCTGTATCCCAGCACACGTTTTTCAATTGATTTTCGCGTCAATGCAGCGGAAACAAACCAACTGACTACGCCTACAATGACAGTCGCTGCAATCGCAGCCATGGCGATCCAGTCAGATGTTGAAAATTCCATGGTATCTCCAAAATAATTTTGACTGCCACATAAAGGTAGTATCGCAGGACCTCACTTGGTCCGTTAGTCGGCCCTTGGCATAAGTGATGGATATGCACTTGTAAGGTTACCCTGTCCAGTAGCAACGGAACTGATAAAATCTAACGTTTTCAATGTTTGAATCCAAACAATGATCGACGTGATTGTCTGCGCCTGCCATACAGAGGCATTCAATTTAATGGCGAGTAGTTTGTGATGGGCATTGATCGAACCGAAGTACGAGATTTTTTGAAGGATTGGGCAAACACCAATTCCAAACCTCACTTTGCAGTATTGATTGAAGGCCGCTGGGGCTGTGGGAAGACACACTTCGTCACCAGGCTTCTGGAAGATGAGACATTCACAGATCGCAAACCGATATACCTTTCTGTTTTTGGTATCGCTGACATCCAATCTCTTGAGACAAGTCTCTTCTATGCCAGTGCCAGCACGGCTACCAAGACATTGCACAAAAGCGTAGGGCTTGCTGGATCAATATTCAGCGGTGCGCTCACGCTGGGAACAGGTGGAATACTGGGAGGCACTGCAAACCTTAACAAGGTTGTTGATGCCGCCACTTCACAACTCGAACAATCGGCCAAGAACATGGATGGAGCCCTTTTGGTTCTTGATGACTTGGAACGCTGCCAAATCCCGATGTCAGAGCTACTAGGTGTCGTGAACCGCTTTGTGGAGCATGGGGATACTCGCGTGATCCTATGCGCGAACACCGACAACCTGGATGACAAACACTTCAGTGCCTTTAAGGAAAAGGTTGTTGGGCAATCTTTCTTACTGGCAAGCGATCCTGACAGTGCATTGGCATCATTCATAACTGAGATTGGACAGACTGAAGCTCGTGAACTCTTGTTGAAGCACCAAGGTGATATTCTCTATCTTTACGGTAAGTCGGGGTTTCACAACCTAAGGGCGTTGCGTCAGTTTATCTGGCAGTTGGCCTCCATTCTGGAGAAAATGAAACGGGAGTACCGTCAGAACGACAAACTAGTTCAAAACCTTATCACTCAATTCTTCATCTTCTTCATCGAGTTCAAGCTCGACCTGGCGGATGAAACATCATCTCTGAAACCTCAAGATTTGTTGGGAAAGTATGATGAAGATAGGGATGAAGTTCGTCATGTTTATGAGTTTTCATTCGACAAAGATAAGGAACCCACACCTAAAAGGCGGGTCTTCGAAAAATACGAACAACATAACGGGATCAGGACCGTCATTACTGTCCAAAATTGGATATCGATCTTGACCTCTGGAGTTGTTGATGCCGACAGATTGAACGCTGAACTGGCCCAATCGGATGAAGTTGCTGGCGTTGCAGCATGGCCATCTTGGCGGCGGCTTTGGCACCTCTATGACTGGGATTTTTCAGATGGTTCTGAAACAGAATTTTGGTCTGATGTTGAAGACATGCAATCGAACCTGAAGGATGGCCGTTACGTCGAAGTTGGTGAGTTTCTTCATGTTGTTGGCGTTTCCATTATGTTGGCAGATCACAAGCTGATTGACCAAACCGTTCCTACGACGATTGCACAGTTGAAGACATACATTGATGAAATGTTCGTCACCCAGCTAACGGATGAGCGTTGTCGTGGTGTCACGGAAAGTTTCGGTCGTCATTTTGACTCGTATGACGGCCTAGGATTTATCGGGCGAGAGGATGCGGAATTTAAGGATGTGATGAAGTACCTAGTCGGGAAAATGGATGCCTGGCACCACACTTGGATGAGTGAGGATGCTGGCAAAGAACTCCTGAAATTCCTTGCCGAAGATTGGGTACGTTTCTTTGGAAACCTAACCATAATCAACCACGCGCCAGAACAGCGTTACTTGGATGTGCCAATATTGGCGACCATTGATGTTAAAACCTTTGTTGATGCGTGGTTCAGCCTATCGCGTCATGACGAACGGCTTGTCGTTGGAAGCATTAAGAACCGCTATGAGTATCGGACTGAACTCTTGGATGCAGAGGGTTCTTGGTGGCGCGATATTCAAGTTGAACTGTCACATCGGATTGCAATCTCAAAGAGCAAGCCAAGGAATGTTCAGATAAAAAATCTTATTAACCACATCAATTCATCAATTATTGAGAAATGGGAACTGCGGCAGTTCTCAGAGTTCTCAAGTGGCAATTCAACTGACCTTAGCTGGATGACAAGAAAGCGGGTCGGTAACAAATGAGATTTCACGTAAACGGTCCAATCATCCCAGATGTCCTACTTGAACGTAGTGATACTGGCCGTGTCGTATTCCTCTGCGGCGCTGGTGTGTCATTGCCATCTGGTATGCCGAGCTTCATCGGTCTTACCCAACATGTGATTGACTTCTTTGATCCACCAGAAGACTCCGAAATTATGCGGGCGTTCCAGCCTTGGATTGATGATCCAACTGGTACAAACATGCCACTGGATCAAATCTTTAATCTTCTTCACCTGGAATATGGTCGCGATGAGGTGAATGCTCTCGTAACAGAGCGCCTTCAGGCTTCTACTGGTAGCGGTCAAGTCGGCCATCACCACAACTTGGTAAAACGTATCTCAACCAGCCCAAACGGCGTCCCACAGATCGTCACGACCAACTTTGACCTGTTGTTCGAACTGGATGTTGATCTCCCCACGTTTGCACCTCCAGCTTTCCCTGATCTTACATTTGGAAACTCGGTTGAGGGCATCACATACCTGCACGGACGACTTGCGAACCAAGCTGCGGATCAACACCCATATGTCCTTAGTAGTGCTGATTTTGGTCGTGCATACCTTTCAGAGGCGTGGGCCACAAATTTCATACGGAACTTACTGGAACACTACACTGTGGTACTGGTGGGATATCAGGCTGAAGACCCTCCAATTAAGTATCTGCTGCAAGGGTTGAACCACGATGGGCAGTTTGACCGCACCCGAATATATGCTTTTGATAAGGGAACACCTGAGGACATCGAAGCTAAGTGGCGCGACCGTGGTGTTACGGCAATAGCCTATCCTGATCATCCAGACCTCTGGGAGACTATGGAGGCATGGGCAGATCGGGCTGATGATCCCAGAAATTGGCGTAAGTCGGTAATTGCTACGACAGAACATGATCCCAAATCACTGGCACCATATCAGCGAGGTCAAGTAGCACATGTTCTACGATCCGTGGCTGGTGCCAAATTACTAGCTGATGCAGAGCATACAACGCATCCAGAGTGGGTATGTGTTTTCAGCGGGTCCATTCGCTCCGCTAAACGTGTCAGCGGGTATGGTGATGATGCTGAAGTCTTTGAGCCGATTGAAGCTTATGGGCTGGATGATGATCGTCCGAGCCTTTCAGATGAAGACTACCGTCGTGGTATCTTCAATGATGATTTGTTGTCTTGGCGGCACGGTGATGAAAACCCATCTGGCGCACATCGTTTAGGTGGTCGAACTCCCGATAGTCATACCAGTGTTCCCCCGCGACTGTGGCATCTGTTGAGGTGGATAGGGGATAATGTGTCCAGCCCTGTCATCGCTTGGTGGGCTATTAGGCAGAACGGGTTGCACCCGCGCCTTTTGAATCACATTGAATGGTGCTTAGATCAGAAGAAAGAGCTTCCTGACAAAGCGCGACATACTTGGGCTTTGATTATTGATCACCACAAAGACCCCAGGAACCGTGAATGGGATGGCGACTGGTTTGATCTGAAGAGACGGGTTGCGAACGAGGGTTGGTCCCCAAGTGTTCTGCGTGAGTTTGGTCGCGTTGCTGCGCCTAAGCTGGATATCAAACCACCCTACAGTTTGGCAGGTGCGCGTCCTCCAACAGAGGATTGGCAAGACATAGAACTTGGTCACCTGGGGCGGTTCGAAGTGAAGTTCCTTGAACGTCACAATGATGATCTGTCCATACCTGACGACGTTCTTCCGCAAGTGTTTGGAATGTTTGAAGGTGCGATGAAGGCAACCTCAGGTATGCTGTCAGATATTGGTACGACCTATTTTGACACGCCGACGTGTTACCCTGATCGTGAGGTGGATGGCGAAGATCGGCACAATGAAGCTGCCGACGCGATGAAGTTCTTCGTTGAGCTATTCGAACGACTGGTACAGGTGTCTCCTGATATTGCACTGGGGCACTTCCTGACCTGGCCAATTGAGGACCAATTCTTCTTCAAGAAACTGTCCCTCTACGCTCTGTCCAAGGAAGACCTGTTTGAGCCTGAAGAGGTCGGTCAGCGCGTTCTTGTACTGAGCCAAAGTACCTTCTGGAACATTGATGTAGCACGGGAAGTGATATTTCTGCTGGTTGACAGGTGGTCAGCATTTCCAGAACCACTTCGTTATCAACTAGGTGAACGACTTCTCAGCGGCCCAGATCAAGAAAGCTACTGGTCCGATGATGAGTATCCAAGTACGCGCGATGAGTTCATTGCAAGATATGCGCGTTACCTGGAAATGCAGGGGTGTGAACTTGTAGGTGATCAAAGTGAACGCCTTGCTGCTATCATTCATCGCATTCAGGACTGGAGCGATGGATGGGCGACCTCAACAGTCACCGAAAATGGTACTCATGTTGGGTGGGTTGGAACAGATGAAGCACCTGATGCTGTGGTGGACCTCGCCGTTGATCAGATCATTCCACGCGCAAAAGAGGACCTTCAACGTGACTTTGGAAGTTTCACAAACAAACGCCCATTCACGGGTCTGGTAAAGGCCAATCCGCGTAAAGCTTTGTCAGCACTATCGGTTGCAGCCAGACATGACGATTACCCACAGGCATTTTGGTCGGCAATGATCAACGAGTTACCTGGTGACATTACACCGAGGCTTAGAAAGGTGTTTCTGCATCGTCTAATGCGCCTTCCTCATCCCGTTATTGTAGAGTTGAGGCATACCTTATGTCGATGGTTAGAGCAGAACATCTCAAAGCTAGTTGAGTTCGATGAAAGACTCGCATGGTCTGTGTTTGATAATGTTGTGGACGGAGTTTTTAGTGGTGGGGAAGCTGCCAATAAGAGTGGTATCGGCGAAATAAGGCGTGGAGATGAAGTCATTCCTAAATCACGTCGCACATATCATCATGCCATCAATGGGCCTGTAGGAATGTGCGCAGAAGCTGCGTTCCGCGCAGTGCCTGGTGAAGAACAAGAACAAAACTCGCTAATCCCAGCCTATATCAAGAACCGTATTGAACGCTTGTTCGCCGCACCAGGCGAAGGTTCTGACCACGCTGTTTCAATCACTTTCAGCAAGTTGAATTGGTTGATGCACGTTGATCCAGAATGGGTTGAGCAACGACTGGTTCCAATGCTTGCATTTGATCACTCTGCCGCTGAATCAGCGTGGAATGGCTTCCTGAGCAGAGGTCGTAATCCTTCGTCAAAACTTGTGGTTCTAATCAAACCGCTGTTGTTAGAGTTGCCACCTTGGATCGCACGGCAAGCCTGGGACCGCGACTTGGCCAAAGTTGCGATAAGATGGTTGGGCTGGTTGTGCATTTTTAGGCGTGACAAGGAAGACGGGCTGTCCAAGAAACAAATGCGTCGTGTACTGCGCGATATGTCTGGTGATACTCGTAACCAGCTAATCTGGTGGTTGGGAAAAGTCGGCCAAGGTAACGACAACGGTTGGGAGGAGCTAGTAGTACCATTCTTGAATGATGTTTGGCCAAGAGAACGTATCTTTCGTACCGCCTCATCAGTCGAATCTTGGATTGGTATGCTTGACGATACTGGTGCAAGTTTTCCTGTGGTGTACAGGGCGTTAAAGCGGTTCCTGGTACCAGTTGAAACTGACCGTCATCCATTCTACCGATTTACTCGTGAGGTCGGTGACGATGACCCCATAACAGTACAGTTTCCAGAGGAAACACTTGACCTACTGGACACAGTAACGCCGCGCGTCTTGAGCCAGCCACCCTATGAACTGCCAAAGATACTGGCATTGATAACAGAAGCCTCACCAGAGCTTAAAGCAGATAGACGGTATCTGAGACTCATTGACCTGGTTGAGAGTAACTAGCTTCATGAAGTACACATGCAAACCAATGGGGAACTGGCTTTAGGCGTCAGTTCCCTAATGGTTACCGTAACGGGTTTGGCAAAAGTCAAAGAAATTTGCGAAGCAACTTCGTGTCGAGATTGCTGGAAGTGATAAGCCCTAGGCATCAGTGGGTTTACAGCAGCGAAGTAGCGAACGATCGCTTTGTCCGCTAACCAGCCAGCTCATTCTTGGTTTTAAACGTCTGGAATGTGCGGTTCGCGACTTGCTGCACAAGCGAGACGTTGGGTGTTGTCGAAGGTCCGGTAAGGGCTCTTATTATCAATCGGCACGTCTGGCACAGAAAGGCGGCAGCTACTGCAGGTGCTGAGACCGTTCGAATACAATTACAACATCTAGACAAACTAACCGGACCGCTTCAAGGTCGACCCAAACCACCATACAATTGAGACTAAACACCTAGCAGAGCCAACGCGATATCTTATTTGTAAGTAAGTTCTTCCTTGTTTCAACCAGCAAAAAGAACAACAAAAAAGACGTCCCGCTACTGTTTGAGGGGTGCAACGGAGCAGTCGAACGAATGTCATCAGATGATAGCTCATCTGGCCCTGACCACACCCGGGCCGAAGTGCAATTCACACATATTCCATCGCGACCGCCACCCAAAAGGAAGTTTCCCGTTGGCGTTCTTCTGATCTGGGGTGCGTTAGGCCTTCTGGTCGTGTTGGGCAAACCCTACTTAATGAGCGATCCAGTAGTAAGTAAGGCAGGACCCAAATACACCAGCGGTACTTTCACTTGGCAGAGCTACGATCCCACTTGGTCCACCTTGTTAGGCGAGTATGCGCTCGACGTTAAAGTGAACCCCTTGCGGATTAGTGGGTCGGACAAAGATACATTCACTGTTACCGGCGCGTTGCTTCGTTCTCTATGTGGCTCTGTACTGACAAAGTTGCCGGACCCGCCCGGTGGGGTCACTCGGGACGATATTTACCGACTGGGTTTTCGGTTCTTTGAAGCGGACGGTGGTGCGTCAACAGACATATTTCCAGTGCAAGTCCAAGATGGAGCCTGCCGTGCCTTCGACGAGCAATTGATTTTCGACTGGAGTTATCCAGGACCGTTGGCTGGTTGGTCGCCAGTACAGTACAAAAAAAACGCTGACGAGGAGATAACGTTTACCTTCGGTCGACGGGGCGAAACCAAGGTTCCCTATGACCAAGTTGATCTAAAACTCGCCTGCGATGTGCTGTTTAAGGATTCTACCGATAAAGTGCGAGAGATGCTGGATGAGGCAACAACGGTCAATATTCGCGTCGTAAAAGGGCTTGTCTCAGGTTTTGGCTGGCTTGGGCTCTACAAGTCGCAGCGCTTTAATATCCTCTACGATGTCTGCCACCCTAGTGGCGAGGTTTTCGAAGGGTAATAACCACAATTATCTTGGAGCTTAGTCTTGACCGATCAATGCAGGTGTCACGCTTTTCAGAATTCGCTCTTGCCTATTTGCGAAGCCCTTAGCAAGAAATGCGCACGTCACCGCTGAAGCCATAAGGGGCAGCACTGTTGAGCTTCCTTGCTTTTCAATAAGCCGCGAAGAATGTCCGCTTTCCGCAGGTTCTACATTGCTGCAATAATGAAACCTAGTATGGCAGTGGAAGTCCACTTAGGGCTCATCCTACCTATCTATACTTGCTGCAGAAAGCGACTGTTCAGGGCCCAAAAAGTACAACGCTGCGCCGCTCACATGTGACCGATTTTGGCATCGACGTCCCACCGTCAAGAACTCTGAAAGTTTCAAGTTCCCAAGTTTGGCCTTAAAAACCCTTCGGCGCAGGAATGCGCAAATTGCCGTTATTTGGAGTGCGCCCCCAAACGGTTCGATTCCTAACCGTTTAGGGGCAAATCTATTTATAAAAAGTTGAACTGATCCTCGGTCAGTGAAGTGACCGAAATGCCGTCGAGTTCAACAGACCCAGTGTTCCATTCAATCCGTGTGCCTGAACCAGTGTCAACAAAGGTCAGGTCCGAATAAGAACTTCCACCGAGCGTCAGCGTATCCGTGTTCAACTCGAAGTCTGTGATCCGATCAGCACCACTTGACGTACTAGCGTCAAAAACGAACTCGTCTGCCCCAGCACCACCTGTCAGGACGTCATCTCCAGCACCGCCAGAAATTACATCATCTGAAGCAAAGCCTAGGATCACGTCATCTCCAGAACCACCCAGAAGTGCTTTTTCCTTGATTTCTGCCAGACCCAGAACCGTACCATCGGCAAATTCAATCAGTTCCATATCATATCTGCCGCTGCGGAAGTGGTCTGTGACAGTCACTGTCTCACCGTTACTCAGAGTGATCACTAGATCCTGACCCGCATTTTGCGAGAAGAGCACATCGTCAGCATTCACATCCGAAAAGATGAGGCGGTCGTTCCTGTTGTAGGCATCGTTGTCGACAATGACATCATTGCCGTTGCCAATGCTGTATATATAGGTATCCGCGCCGCCGCCTCCGCTTAGAGTGTCATTTCCAACGCCACCGTAGAACGTGTCCGCGCTATAGCTGCCTAATACGAGATCGTCGCCATCGCCATTTTGGTCGTTGATCGATTTCGCGATAATCTCCTGCTGACTCAACACTGTACCGTCGGCAAACTCAATCAACTCCATATCATAGGAGCCGCTATAGAAATGGTCTTTGACCGTTACCGTGTCACCATTACCCAGTGATATTATCAGATCGTGGCTGCCATTCTGAGAGAAACTCACGTCGCCGACATTGACGTTCGTGAAGACAAGGCGATCGTTCGTGTTATATGAGCTTTTATCCGCGATAACATCGTTTCCGTCCCCGAGGGTGTATATATAGGTGTCCGCCCCGTGTCCGCCGTTCAGAGTGTCATTCCCGGCACCTCCATGGAACGTGTCCGCTCCACCGCTGCCCAGCACAACATCGTCACCAGCGCCGTTCTGATCATTGATCGACTTCGTGACAATCTCCTGCTGGTTCAACACTGTACCGTCAGCAAATTCGATCAGCTCCATATCGTAGGAATCGCTGTAGAAATGGTCCTTGATGGTGACCGTCTCACCGCTGTTCAGAGTAATCAACAGGTCGTGGCTGCCATTCTGAGAGAAACTCACGTCTTCGGCATTCACATCCGTGAAGACCAACTTATCTACATGAGAACTGTACGATCCTTTATCACTGATTGTGTACGATCCGTCACCCGCCGAGTGATAGTAGTTCTCAGCGTATTCTGATCCTTTGATCGAGCCCGTCGCTTTCTGGTCTGCAACCGACTTGTCCCGGATCGCTTGCGCATCCAACACTGTGCCATCAGCGAATTGAATCAGCTCCATATCGTAGGTGAAGCTGTAAAAATGATCTTTAATGGTGACGGCTTCGCCATTGCTTAACGTGATCACCAAGTCCTTTCCCGCATTCTGCGAGAAAGTCACATCGTCAGCGTTCACATCCATAAATACCAAGGTGTCGATGTAACTACTGTAGGATCCTTTGTCGCTGATCGTGTATGAACCGTCGCCCAAGGTGTGATAGTAGGTTTCTTCATACCCCGACCCTCTCACAAAGCCGGTGACTTTCTGATCCGCCACAGATTTATCTCGGATCTCCTGGACACCCAGCACTGTACCGTCGGAGAATTCAATTAGCTCCATATCATAGGAGAAACTGTAGAAATGATCCGTGACGGTCACCGTTTCGCCATTGCTCAAGGTGATGACCAAGTCCTGGCCCGCATTCTGTGAGAATTGCGCTTCATCAACATTTACATCGGTGAACACGAGGCGGTCGTCATACTTGTAACTGCTTTTGTCGGAGATAACGTCATTGCCATCTCCAAACCTGTACACATAGGTATCCGCCTGCGAATTCCCCTTCAGAGTATCGTCGCCTGCACCTCCCAGGAAAATTTTGGAACCGCCTGAGCTTTCGAGGGTATCATCGCCCCCTTTTCCAACAAGCATACCATTTCCAGCGACCGTTATTGAATCGGCCGCTTCAGTACCAACCTCCAAAGCCACGTCGAAGACAGCTTCAAGTTGTTCTTTGGTAACTGGCAAAGATGAATCTGCGAGAGCGGCCGGGAGATAACTAAACTCCGCCTGGAACCCCTTCAGATGCTCCAGGGCCTTTTGAACTGCGGCAGGTCCTTGGTCTGTGTATTGTGTTACATACTCTACAGCAAATGTTGCTCCATCGCCGAACAAAGCATCTGTAAACACATTGTATCCGATGTGTTTAAACGGTGCCAGGAAACCAAGATCCGCATCCTCACCTTCGCTCAGAATAATGCTTTGAATAGATTGAGCGAGGAACCTAGTTTGATAGTAGTCTTCGACCGCTTCATATTGCTCGGTCATTTCCGATATTATATCCGGTTCTGGCACTCCTGCGATAATCTTGTCATGGGAAACCGAGTTCTCCGCTCTGGCGTAATCCCGCCCCATTATTTTTTGCAAGAATGCAAATTTCTCTGCGCTCAACTCAGGGACGTACGGGTCCTCAAAGCTCTGGATCGGTTTATTGAAGTCCAGGTTAATTGATTTGCTAACGTCACCAGAAAAACCATCGCCTGTATCGGTTAGTCCATTGCTAGGATCGACGTTGCCGTCTCCACCATCGTTTATGATCTCAGGTGGACGTGGAAGGTAGGAGACTCCTCCCTCTTCTAACGGTTTGCCGTCCAGAAGAAGTACATTGATGATGGTGAATGAAGGGAAATAGTCTGAATCGGGGCGCACCATCCCGTGTTGTTCAGCAATGTCGTCGATATCATCGTAGTCAAACTGCAAATCATCGATCACATCGAAGATATAAAAGTCCGGATCCGGCGTTGCGGACAAGGGATCAAACCCTGGTTCAAGCTTTTTGTCCTCATCATACAAGTAAGTGATGCGAACATAGCCGGCCTCTGAAAGCCATTTGGTATCTTCGACACCAGCCCAGTTCACAAGGAAGTCTTCAAAACCCGGCTGGAAAGCCTCCAGTCCTTGACTGCGAGCAAGCTCAATCAGGCTCTTCGCTTCCGCTTTCAGTTCAGGGTCTTGTGTAAAGGCAGCCGGGGTCGACGCTACTTCTCCGAACCCTGAAAGCCAGGGAAGTTGGAACGCTTCAGCATCAAAAACAAAACCTTCGGGCAGCTCGAAGACGGATTCCGCCTGGTCGAGATCGAACAACACTTCCCCCGCTGTGGAAGTAGTTCCATCAGAATGAGTTATGGTCGATGTCGAAACGATCTGATTACCATTTTCCCAAGTGTTTTCATTCTCCGTTTCAAGTGAGATCGATTCAACACCGGCCTCGCTGAGGCTCTGCAATTCGCCGGGATCGGATTCACCGTCCTGGTTTAGGTCGCGCCACACTTGCAGGTCGGCGAACTGTGCATCCTGGCTGTTTATCAATCCGTCCCCGTTGCTGTCCAATTCAGCAAGTTCGTCGAAAGCGCTCTCCGCCGGAGAACCGAACAGCTCGTCAATCCCATCGATTGTTCCATTGCCGTTCTGATCGAGAACCAGCAGCCCATCGTCCGGCGCAACCCATCCGGTGTGTTCGGCGAACCCATCTCCGTCGAGGTCGAAATGAGCCTCGGAAGTCGCAAGACTGGTGAGTTCGATTCCATCACCATCCAAATCCAGCACCAAGGGGTCTTGTGGTATCCAGTCCCAAATGGCTTCCAAAGGGTCCATCCAGTCCGGCGCACCGAGTTTTTCGTACCAGTATCCGTTCGCAATATCTTTTTGGACTTTACCTGCCAGTATGATCATGTGGTTCAACCCATCAATCACACCCACCGCAGCCCAAGTCGCGGCTACAACAGCCCCCAATACTGGAGAAATCGCGCCAGCAATCGCAGTTGTTCCAATAATAAGCGCGGCGCTTACCGCTAGAGCGACACCAAATTGCGCAATGTTTCCGTGAAAATCGCTCCAATCGCCTGTGTCCAAACCTTTTTTGATGGAAGCGTAGGATAGATTGAGGAATTCAGCGGTATCGCCGATGACACCCCCACCGACCCCGACAATGATCGAGTCGAAAGTACTAACAAGGGAAGCAAGCGCGTCTGGCCCCAAAGCACCTAAGTTGTTGGGGAGCGACCCAACAGACTGGCCCAACATATTCGAGATGTTGGAAATAGTGGCCATGGCTTTGTCAAAGTCGCCAACGTACAATGCTCCTGACTCATCCACTGCAAACAGCGTTGCTTGAGCCCAAGCATAAGACAATTGCGCACCAAAAGTGTTTGTATTTCCAATGTCTACAGAGTTGTTGGGGTTGTTTGCGATCTCGTAGCTGGCGGCTATGAAAACTTGTTTAATTGTTCCGCCATGCGCGTTCGAGCCGTTGTCTATAGAACCTCTGACATTGTCTACAATGTCTTGGAAATGCTCAATTCGTTCAGCCGGAAGCAATCCTTCTTGTGCCGCAACGGCCAAAAACTTATCAACCACATCCAACGTTGCCTGAGTGTTGAAACTGGTGTTGGTGTCAACCTGTGTTCCGTTGAAGCCAGACTTATACGCATTATTCTGAGCGTGAAAATCAGGTTCGGCTTGTCGGGCAACCCACGCGTCTTTGTAAAGCTGGCTATTTGCCTCAGTATCTGCGCCCTTTACCGTGACGGGCGTTCCGTCGTGTGCGACAGTTCCGTTTGAAACATCCTTCAAAAAGCGATGCAGGCCAAATATTGCATCTGTTTTTTGGGTGTCTGAAAGGGTAGGATTTGTCAAAATATCTCTGAGCGTCAACCGGGCAAAGGTACTGTAGGCAGGGTGGCTGCCGAGGTGACTTGCCCCGCCGAACCCTGCTTGTGAAAATGGGTTATTCTCGCCTCCGTTGAGGATCGCTGTTTGCACCAATGCTGCGGTTTGGGGATCCGTGAACAACGCAATGGTGTTTCCCTTAGCATCTTGAAAAAAAGTAACTGCCTGATCTGGAAGGAGGTTGCCCAGACCTTCTTGTATGATGGGATCATCAAAAATTCCAACAGGGAAGATGTGATGCATTTGGAATAGAAACGGAGACGCCATGAGAAGTGCCCTTAATAACTAGCTTCTTGGAAATTTGGTCAGATTCTCAGATCACGATGCATTTACGCAGCGCAAAGGGCCGAGAGACCTTGGCCGCACGCAGGGCTTGGCATAATGCGTCGCTGACAAAAAACGCATCACGCATTTGCGTATCCATCCAGATGTCCGGCCCATCGAGCGCAGAAGCGCTGATAGCTATGTCTTTGTCTTTCATTGCTGCCGGTGGTTCCCAGATGTCGTAGTTTTCATATGGTTTGTGAATGCGTGGTGATTGATCCGTCAGAACGGCCGTCTTCTGCGAACCAAAGTTCAAACAGAAGTACTCGCCTTCAACTGGCGTGGTACGGTCATGTTGAAGTAGTTTCACTGGATAGAGCTTTCCCTCACCCAGATCGAACTGACGCAAAACAGAGGCGCAGTCAGAAGAAACCGTCCAGAAACCTCCAGCCATGAATAAGTCGGGTTGCTTCCCTTCTTTTTTGTCTTTGTATTTTGCATACACTTCTTTTGGGAAAAATTCGTCTGGCTGAACTTCTCCAAGCCTATTCCGGGTCATCGCCTCGATAGTGCGCTTTCTGTCACTCAGGACTACGTCAGCTTCAAATCCTTTGATGTTTGAAACGCTCATCATTGCATAGCTGATCCAAACCATTGGGTTTTTTGTCATCTCTGAGTATCCTGTATGAGTGCTTAATTCGTGTTGGTTGACTTGTTATTCTGTCACTATGCCGACGGCTGCAAAATCAATTAAGCACTTTCACTATTACCTCTTTTGCATATCCGCCCTACCGTGAGACGAAAAAAAACGAGCATTCCTCAATCTTTTCGCGTTGCACAGGCAAAGGAATTCTATTGGACTGCTGACACAGCCCACTCAAAAAGTTTTTCCATTCCCGTCCTACACACTTTGCCGTATCCTTTTTGGCAACGCGCCGGTCAGAACACTATGGCAATCCGTTAGCTTGGAGCATTTGCCCTGTACTTCGGTGAAGTCAAAGCACTTTTCTTTTTGCTGATCAAGGATGGAATACATTACCGCCCAAGTTGTGCCATCAAAGCACTTTTCTTGGCTTGAACTGAACACATCATCCAGAGTTATTGGACGAAGCTATAACCATGCTATTGAAGCCGGACCTTCACCAAAAAGCAGGTGTCATTCGCAGCCTGGTACATCTCTTCAAGGGCCTAGTGAACGGTGCGGGCGCGCTGGCGCTTTAGACTCACAGAGAAGTTCAATCAGGGTGAGCCCGTGGTGAACACTCAAGCCGCGACTGAACTATGGTCAAAAAACGCTTTCCACGTTGGGCTGATCAGTATGTTCATTGGAGGATTGGATATAATTCGAACAACTGTTTCCCTATTTGAGTAGCCCTTATTGAGCGGCCCCCGTCCCGCCGTCAGTCTCAAAGATGAGCTCGTGCCTGATAACGCGAACGATTTCTTAGTGGATATTAAAGACAACCGAAGATCGTCTCGACAGTGGGTTTGCGTCGCTAATATGACCAACAAGGGCAACGTACTCCGAGCTTGCATTTGCCAGCACCCGCTACTGACACTGCGCAAGGCGTATTCGGATAGCATCGGTTCAATCAAACCTAAACCGATTGCTTGAAGTCTTCCGCCTTTTGGCGATCGAAGAATTCTGACACGTCCACATTTAAGGCTTCCGCAAGCCGCTCCAAAACTAGCGCCGAAGGATTGCGTACACCTCTCTCAACACCACTGATGTACCCACGATCAAATCCGCTGTCTGTCGCAAAGTCCTCTTGAGTAATGCGTTTTTCTTTCCGCATTCTTCTCAAGTTCCAACCTATGCGTTTGCGTACATCCATCAATTTCGATGGATCGACCAATGAGTCCCATACGACCACGACTTATAAGTCTCATTTTTCTGTGGACAGCGACTCCACCCCGTGTAATGTCGAAACATTCAAAGGGTGATATGTATACTACACCCATGATTATTCGCAGTTTTTTGCGATGTCACACGAACGGAGACCAATATGACCTTTGACCCGCGCGCCCCTAAACCTCCCTTCGACTTTGTGCCTCGCAAACGGAGCCCACCGGTGGACAAGCCTCAACTCTACGGACGATTTTTTGGCGACTTGGCAGACTGCCAAAAGCTACGCGATGACATCCGCGACCGGGCTGCGTACCTACACAGTGTTGGTCACCTGCCGTCTCATCTGCGCCCGCGTGCCAACCAAATCCTGATCCAGATTTCGGAGTATTTCCACCGCCCCACAAGCTTGGATGGCCGGTTAGGGGATCGTCGGTTGAAAGAAGACGCGATCCGGGACTTGAAGATTAATGACCATGACATGGTTCAAGAAGTGCGTGAACGCGTGAGCCAAGGCTACCGTATCCAGCGCAGTCGAGGTCTTGGAACACGGTGCGGATTCAGCAAGATTTTCATGTTCAAGAACTATCCGAACCAAATGATGGCCGAAAAGATTACCGTCACTCTATCCGGTGCGGTCAAGCGAGGCTGGGACTGACCCCATTGCCATTTGCGCTGAAGAGATCGGGTGCTAGGTTGACACATATCGGCGTTTACCGACTGGAGTGGCCTCGTCGCTTGTCAGAGATAGGAGGTACCCAGGCACTCACCCAGCACCCTTGCGCTTAAGACTACCAGACTCGCCCTGCCGCTCCAAGCCTCCTCTAACCTTTTTATTATATTTCATACTGTTACACGTGTGGAAACTGTTTTCATGATCTGTGGCAGTGCCTTTCGGGCTTGACAGTCCTAACCCATCAAATAATCTCACCAAACTTGTAATCACCAGCCGCGATGGCTGGGCCGCCAATATTGGGATTGAACAGAACGGCTCTTCGTTCTCGACGCACTCGATGGCAATGATCCTGATCTCGTTTGAGATCAGTGTTTTGTCGTCTGGAGTGCACTCCTAAGCCAAAACATCGCGATCATTGCTTCGAGCGGTTCCTTTAAAAGGAACGTATCGATGACGTGTTCGTCTTCTGCTCCCACGGGCACCCTGCCCAATCTTGATATCCCCGAACCATTGATCAGCCTTGTGCGCCTGTTGGCACGCGAGGCGGCACAGACTGACTTTGCAACGCGTTGCAACGGTGAAGACCCGGAGGTGGATCATGGTTGATCTGCCGATCACAGAGGATGCCGCCTATCTCAGCGTGCGCGATGTCGCTGCGCTGTTCCGCATCAGCATCAAGACCGTTCGCCGCTGGATCAAATCCGGCGAACTGCCCGCAACTCGGTTGGGCCGCGATTGGCGTATTGCGCGCAGCGACCTGTACGCCCTTGCCAAACAACGCGGCAACCAGGCTGCGGCTCATGTTCTCTAAAGTCCTAAAATTCATCGGCTTTTCCGGTGATCGGGAAAACGGGGTCATGGATTTCGGATACAAATTCACACCCTTTGTTTCCCGAATGTCCGCAAGAGGGCCGCCACGGGCCCGCATGTCCTCAAATGTACTTTTTTGTACCCAATCTCAAAACCGAAGAGGTTTATCATGACCCATCACCAAGATATCCAACCGCCAACAACGTTGGCCGAAGTTCTGGACGTTTTGACGTCCAATCCAGACCCGGACAAGAAACGCCAACAAACCAAACTGTCGGCGATCTCGCGCATCAGTACATACATGAACCGCCCTCCGTCGGATATTCCGACGAGCATCCCCCAGTTGCGCAAATTGCTGGCATCGTTGCATCCCGCCGCCTGTGGGGTGACGCCCAACACCCTCAGCACCACCAAAAGCGATCTGGCCAGCGCGTTGCGCGCGGTCGGGGTATTGCAGGATATTGAAAGCAAATCTGAACTGACGCCCAAGTGGGACACGTTTTTGACGACTGTGCAGTCCACCCACCAGGTTTGGGGGTTGATGCGGTTTGCACGCTTTTGCAGTGCCCGGTCGGTCCAGCCCGCGGACGTCGGCCACAATGTGGTTCAGGCGTTTCAGACGACCCTCGACGCAGTGCTGCTGAAGAATGAACCGGCTAAATATATTCAATCCATGATCGACACATGGAACCATGTGATTGGCAAACACGGTCTCGATCTTCCCCGGTTGGACCGCCTGCCGTCTGATCGGTACTTGGCGCGCCCGCTGACAGAATACCCGGAGAGCCTTCAAACGGAGATCGTGGCCTATATCGACCGCCTGGCTCAGCGGGACCTGTTTAGCGATGACGGTCCTGACAAACCGCTGCGCGAGACCAGCTTGCGCAACACCGAAGCGCATCTGCGCCAATTGCTGGACGCGCTGGTGACCTCAGGGCAACGCCCGGAAAAGCTCACCAGCCTTGCTGTGCTGGTTACGGCGCACAATCTCAAAACAGCCTTTCGGACGATCATAGACCGACGTGGGACCGATGGCCTGCCGTCCGGACTGAGCAATGTCGCGGCAACTTGTCTCGCCATAGCACGTCACCACCTGAACGCGCCGGAGGATACCATCAAAGCGCTCAAAGACATTCACAAACGCGTTGCAACCAACCCTCGCGGTATGAGCCCCAAAAACGCCGAGCGCCTCGCTCAGTTCAACAACTGGGAGAATGTCGCTCTGTTGCTAGGCCTTCCGGATACATTGTTGGCACGGGCGGATGACAATCCGACCCGTCGTGACAGCGCTCTGGCGGCGATGCACGCAGCAGCGCTGGCCATCCTCTGGAGCTGTCCCATCCGCGTCAAAAACCTCGCGGGCCTTGACCTGGACAAACATTTGATCCCTGTCCGATCGGGCACGCACACCTATTATTCCATTCGTATCGAAGGGATCGAGGTCAAGAATGGCGAGCCGATTGAGATTAAACTGAATGCTCACAATTCCAAACTGCTGCATCGCTATATCATGCAATTTCGATCACAGGTGTCGCAAGCGAATGGCCGTGCCCTGTTCCCGCGCAGCACCGACGGGAAGCCTCGAGCGCCCAGCAATTTTGGTGGTGAACTCACCCGGCGGGTCTATCGGGAGACGGGTTTGAAGGTTCACCCGCATCTGTTCCGGCACATCGCCGCGAAGCTGTATCTCGAAGAGCGTCCCGGTGATTTCGAGACCGTGCGCCGCCTGCTCAAGCACAAGCGGCATCAGACCACGATGGATTTCTACGCATCACTCAGCAACCAGTGGGCACACGACCACTATGACAAAGTGGTCCTCTCAAAGTTCCGGGGGACGTCCAATGACTAATCCCATTCCTCTTGTTCTTCTCTATCAAGATTGGCCCCAGGCGGATAAATCCGCCTGGGAGGCCCTGTTCGCGGAAGGTGACATCTTTGACGGTACCGGCCCCTGTGCGAGCTGGTCCGAAGGAAGCCGCACCAAACTTCGCCAGAGCTACGGATACTGGCTGTCATGGATAAAGCGTCATCAGCCTGCCCTTTTGGATCAATCTCCAACAGATCGAATTACCAAGAAAGCAGTGCGGGGATATTTGGAAGAGGCAGAAGTCCGCGTGAACGCTATGACGCTCAAGAACATGATTTGTGATCTGTATGTGCTTGCAAAGGCCATGGAGCCGTCAGGAGATTGGGACTGGCTAAACAAACTGTCCAACCGGTTGGTACATCTGGCCGACCGCAAAAGCCTGCCCAAGTCGATCCCGGTGACTGCTGATGAAGTTTTCGTCAAAAGCATGCACTGGCTCCAAGACGTAGAGGGTGATCAATCCTTCAGTGACATCAAGCGCGCGATCCACTTTCGCGCAGGCCTGATGATCGCGTTTCTGATCTCCCGGCCTGTGCGTCGTCGCACGTTGCTGGCGCTGACAACGGATCGGCATCTACGCAAAACTTCCGAAGGGTTCGAAGTTCATCTTTCGGCTGAGGACACCAAAGACAAAAAAGAGCGCTGGTTTACTCTACCCAAGGTTCTGGTACAGCCGATGGTGTCTTATTTGGACATCTATCGTCCGGTCCTCCTTGGCTCTAAGACATCCAATGCGCTCTGGATCAGCCAGTATGGAGACCCGATCACACCAGATGGCCTGTCGCGTGAGCTGCCGAAGGTAGCGCAACGTCTGCTGGGGGTGGAATTGCGTACCCACAAGTTTCGGCACATTGCGGCAACCACCGTCGCCGAGACAGACCCGGAACATGTCAACATCATCCGGGATATCCTTGGGCACGCGACGTTGGACATGTCCCAGAAACACTACAACCGTGCCACCGGGTTGTCGGCTTGTGATGATTACCAGTCTCTCCTGCAGGCAAAGATGAAGGCCCTGGGTGGCAAACGGTCGGCAATCGCGCCCAAACGCCGCTAGTGCAATTGGTTATCTAATTGTGATCTATGCATTTTCCATTGCAACGGGTTGCAATCGAAAGTGGCAGACACGGCCCAATCCATGCCTATAATGGGTTGGGCCAACTTGTATCTTAGTTCGAAAGGCCCGACACATGCGCGCCGCTATCTACGCTCGCTATTCCACCGATCTTCAAAGTGATGCCTCCATAGAAGACCAGCATCGGCTCTGTCGACGCCTCATCGACGGTAACGGCTGGCAGGCGACGCAAACCTATTCCGACCGGGGGCTCAGCGGCGCGTCGCATCTCCGCCCCGGCTACCAGCAACTGTTGGAAGACGCACGTCTCAACCAGTTCGATGCCGTTGTGGCCGAAGGTCTTGACCGGATCAGCCGCGATCAGGAACACATCGCCGCCTTCTTCAAACAGATGCGGTTTCAAGGCATCCCGATTGTGACCGTGGCAGAGGGGGAGATTTCAGAACTGCATATCGGCCTCAAGGGGACCATGAGCAGCCTGTTCCTGAAAGACCTGGCTCAAAAGACCCATCGAGGACTTGAGGGGCGTGTGCGCAAAGGTAAGTCAGCCGGTGGTATCACCTACGGCTATGACGTTGTGCGAGACATCGGCGCAAACGGGTCTATCACCACAGGGGACCGCCGGATCAATGAGGATCAGTCTGAGGTCGTCCGACGCATCTTCCGTGACTACAGCCATGGTCTTAGCCCACGTGCCATCGCTGCCAACCTGAACGAAGAGGGCATTCCCGGACCGCGCGGCACTTGGGGTGCATCAACCATCTATGGCAACCACCAACGGGGCACCGGCATCTTGAACAACGAACTCTACCTCGGGCGGTTGGTCTGGAATCGACAACGCTTTTTGAAAGACCCAAACTCCGGTAGACGGCAAGCACGCCCAAACCCGCCCGAAGAATGGGTTATAGAAGACGTGCCCGATCTTCGGATCGTAACTGATGACCTGTGGCACTCCGTAAAGAAACGGCAGGAACAAACACGCAATACCGCAATCAGCGATGGCATCAGGAAGCTGGGCCGCACCAAGCGGGCACGGCATCTGTTTTCCGGCATGCTGACCTGTGGGTGTTGTGGCGGCGGTGTCATCCAAGTCGGCAAACACTACTACGGGTGTTCCACCCAACGGAACAAAGGCACCTGCGACAACCGGTTGACGATCAAACGGTCGGAATTGGAGGACCGTGTTCTCTCCGGCCTCAAGGAACAGTTGCTGCACCCCGATCTGATTGCAGAATTCGCCAAAGCCTATCAAGAGGAATACAACCGCCTTGCCGGGTCCATTCAACAGGAGCGGGGTAAAGCCGAACGCGATCTGGCGCAGGTAGAGAGTAAGATCGCCAATCTCATCGACGCCATCACTGACGGGATGTTCCACTCCAGCATGAAGGAAAAGCTGACAGCGTTAGAGGCACGCAAATCCGAACTCCAAGACACCATCAATTCGACATCGGATGCCCCCCCAGTTATGCTGCACCCCGGTTTGTCCGATGTGTACCGAGAACAAGTCACCAACTTGACCACGGCGCTGCGCGATCCCTCGTCGCAAGCTGAGGCAACATCCATCATTCGCGGCCTGCTGACTGAGATTCGATTGGTCCCGGAAGACGGGGAATATACGATTGAACTTGTTGGGGAACTGGCGGGCCTGCTTGCGTTGGGGGCATCCCAGAATGAACAAAGCCGCCCTGAGGCGGCTTGTTCGACACTTTGTTCGACCCAAGTGGTTGCGGGAGCAGGATTTGAACCTGCGACCTTCAGGTTATGAGCCTGACGAGC
>NZ_WPZO01000014.1 GCF_013031355.1 Ruegeria arenilitoris
TGACAAACAACTCAATCTGGTCGCGCGACAGATTCCAATGATCAATCGCCAATGATCCCGCAACAGACTCGTCCAAATCCGTGCCAGCATGCAGGCGCGGAAGCAGGATCGTGGCCCGCAAATGCTGGACCAGCTTGGCCTTGCAGGGTTTGGTGTCGGCTTTCATTCGCCCTCCCCGGACGTATGGCGCGAATCGCGGCGTTGCTTCGGTGTGCCATTAGTATTCCAAGAAAATACATATTGTATATAGTAAAGAATCGTGCAGCATAGACTATTGACTACGTAAAACTGAACGGAACACCCGATGCGCCAGCCGCGCCACATCACCTTCATTCTGGTCGAGGAATTTTCGCACCTCGCCTTTTCCTGTGCGGTCGAGCCACTGCGGATCGCGAATCTTGTCAGTGGTGAGAAGCTTTACGAGTGGAGCTTCCTTTCCGAACATGGCGAACAGGCGGTCTGTTCCAACGGGTCGGTCACGCTGGTGCATGGCGGTTTGGATGTGTTGCCGAAGACCGATCAGCTGTTCGTGCTTTCCGGCATTAATATGCGTAACCACGCAACGCGGTCGTTGCTGGCAACGTTGCGGCGTGAACGCGCGAAGGGAACCGCCCTTGGCGCGTTATGCTCTGGTGCCTGGCTGCTGGCCGAGGCCGGGTTTCTGGACGGGATGCAGGCGGCAATCCACTGGGAATACCATGACGCATTCATGGAAGCGTTCCCTGAAGTGAATTTGGTGCGCAGCGTCTTTGTAGCGGACGAAAAGCACATCACGGCCTCGGGCGGAACTGCGACCGCCGATCTGATGCTGCATCTGATCGAACGCGATCACGGTGAAGAACTGGCCATCGCAGTCGCAGATCAGATGGTCTATAACGCGGTGCGTAATGCCACTGCGAAACAGCGGGTCTCGCTTCAGTCGCGCAACGGGATGCGGAACGCCCATCTGGCCAAAGCGATCCACATCATGCGGGATTGTATCGAAGCACCGGTGTCGCCGTCGCAAATCGCGGAGGATCTGGGCATATCGACCCGACAGCTGGAACGATTGTTCGGCAAATACCTGAACTCTTCGCCCAAGAAGTACTTTATGGAATTGCGCCTGGAGCGTGCTCAAAAGCTGTTGCTGCAGACCGAGGCGTCGGTGACCGAGGTTGCCATGGCTTGCGGGTTCGAAAGCCCCGGGCATTTTTCGCGGGTGTATCGGTCCAGCTTTGGCGTCACGCCACATGCACAGAAAAGCAAAATCGACTGAGTGTTAGCGGCGGGGGGAGCTGCTCTGGCCGTCGGCGAGCCCGGCTGGTCAGGCGCTCACCCCCTGGTCCCGCTCGTACCCCCTCGTTAAATTCAAACTCGTAAACTGATCAGCAGGATTAAGTATTCATAGATGCCAAAATGGGCATAACTATTACGAGATCGTGTCAGATATATGTAGGTTTTGGCCTAACTTAGCGTTGGTGCCCTAATTCAGGTTGAGCAGAAAGCCCGCACAAACAAGCAGGTACTGGTTGCCAGAGGCGACTTATGTTTGCGTTATTACTTGCTTTGTGTCATTTTTATTTAGCCAACAAAGGGACCATTTCTGAAAATAATGGCGTTAAATCGCAACCGAATTTCTTTGAGAGTTTCCAAGTCCTCATCAGGAGTTAACGTTGGAGGACGCATATGAATTTGGAATCCCACGAAGCCGCAGTTGAATTTGCGCCGCGTATTATTTCTATTGCGAAGCGCGAGCGGCAGATCTGTCAGGCGTCCAAAGCTGCTGAAGCCGCGTTCGAACGTATCGCAGATGCGGCTACTGGTGGTGTTGCGGTGCATAGCGAATTGCAGGATCGGGTGTTTTCCATCTTCCGCTGGTATTTTCTTTCGGCCTTTTGCACGCGTCTGCTGACGGATGCCGAGCATCGGCTGGAGCATCAAACCCTGCAGGTGTCGGTGGACATCTTCAGCGCGGTCAAGATGGTTCTGACCGAACGCGAGATTGAACGCTCGATGGCGCTGGTCAGTGTCGAGCGCACGTCGCCCACGGTGGTACGGGCCAATGACATCGGTAGCCGCGGGCATACCGTGGGCTGGGTCGCCGCCGGGTTGCATGAAAAAGGTCGGGATTTCCCGGATGAGATTCAGCACGCGCTGGCCGGTGCGCTGGCAGCGTCGGCCCGGATCAACTGACGCCTCGGTATTGGTTGCCTCTACGTCAGGGTCTGACTGCACAGTTTACACAAGCATAAATCCTTGCGTACGATCCGGTTGAATTCTTCCGATTGATTTAACGCAAGGGTTTGATGCGATGTCAGAAACACTGGACCTGCATAAGTTTGAAAATCTAAGTCCTTTCCAGATAAAAGACGAACTCATAAAGCTGGCCGAGAAAGAGTCGCGCCAGATGGCCTTGCCCTATCTGAATGCAGGGCGGGGCAATCCTAACTGGATCGCCACCAAGGCCCGCGAGGCGTTTTTTCTACTGGGCCAGTTCGCAATGACCGAAGCGCAGCGTCATCGCAACGAACCGCAGGTTGGGTTGGCCGGGATGCCGCAGGGGCCGGGCTGCTATGATCGGCTCAAGGCGCATTGTGCGGACTCGGTTGCCAAGAACGGTCCTCCGGGCGCGGATACTCTAACCGCCGTTGTGGATTTTGCGGTTGAGAAATTTGGCTTCACGCCGGACGATTTCGTGCTGGAACTGACCGACGGCGTCGTGGGCGATCATTACCCGATGCCAGATCGCTGTATGAAGCACAACGAAGCGATCGTTCATGAATACGTGATGTGGGCGATGTGTGCGGGGCATCGGCCCGACGCAAAGTTCGACATCTACGCGGTCGAAGGTGGCACCGCCGCGATGTGCTATATCTTCAAGGCGCTCAAGAACCAGAGACTGCTGAATGCGGGTGACACCATCGCGCTGGGTACGCCGATCTTTACGCCTTACCTGGAAATGCCGGTGCTGGAAGATTATGGGCTGAACGTGGTGGATGTATCCTCGGAAGAGGAGGACCATTTCCAGCTGACCGATGACGATCTGGAACAACTGGCCGACCCGAAGGTCAAAGCGCTGTTCCTGGTCAATCCGGGCAACCCGTCCTCGGTTGCGATCAGCCCCGAGGTGATGGCCCGACTGGTCGAGTTCGTCAAAACCCGGCGTCCCGACCTGATCATCCTGACCGATGATGTCTATGGTACGTTCATTCCGAACTTTCAGTCGGTGATGGGGCATCTGCCCGAGAATACGATCGGGGTTTATTCCTATTCCAAGTATTTCGGCTGCACCGGCTGGCGTCTGGGGGCCATTCTGGTGGCCGAGAACAACATCTTCGACAAGATGATCGCCGAGGCCCCGGCCGAGACCAAGGCCGTCGTGAATGCGCGGTACGAAACTCTGACCCCGGACCCGGACTCGTTCAAATTCATCGACCGGATCGTGGCCGACAGCCGCGATGTGGCGCTGAACCACACGGCGGGCCTGTCGCTGCCGCAGCAGGTGATGATGACGCTGTTTTCGCTGGTGGAACTGATGGACGAGGACAAAGCCTATCAGAAGTTCTGCTGGGGCATCCTGAAACACCGCTTTGATGAGTTGGTTGATGGGATGGGTATCGAGGTCCCCGACAACCCGCTGTTCGACCGGTATTACGGCATCATCGATTTCGAGTACTGGCTACGCAAATATGTCGGCGAAGAGGTGGTCGAGTGGATCAAGGAAAACGTCCACCCGTTGGATATTTCCTTCAAGCTGGCGCAGGACCACGGGATCGTGCTGCTGAACGGATCGGGTTTTGATGCCCCGAACTGGTCTGCGCGGGTGTCTTTCGCCAATCTTGATGACAGCGCCTATCGTCAGATCGGACGCGCGGTGCGGGCTGTGGCCATTGGCTATGTGCAGGCCTATCGCGCCTCGAAAGGCTTGCCGCTGCACGGCTGAGGCGGAACTGCAGAGAGGCTGCTGCTTTGGAACTGATCGGGTCGATCTTTGGTTATCATCCTGCCCTCGCTCTGTTCTGCAGCCTCGCCCTTGGCTATGCGCTAGGCAAAATCACCGTCGGTTCGTTCACCGTTGGTTCGGTGGCGGGTTGCCTGTTGGCTGGTGTGCTGGTCGGCCAGACCGGGGTGGTGGTGTCGGATGATCTGAAACAGGCTTTCTTTCTGCTGTTCCTGTTTTCCATCGGCTACCGAACTGGACCACAGTTCTTTCGATCCCTGAATCTGCACGCTTTGCCACAGATTGTAGTCACCGCGCTGCTTTGCGTCGTGGCGCTGGTAGTCGCCCTGCTTTTGGCCCCGCTGATGGGGCTGTCAGTGGGGATTGCAGCGGGTCTTTTGGCGGGCGGTGTGACCGAAAGTGCTACGCTGGGCGTGGCCATTGACGCCTTTGCCAAAACCGGGGCGGACGAGGCGGCGCAGCAGATTTTCGATGGAGAGATCGCCACCGGTTTTGCCGTGGCCTATTTCGTTGGCGTGATCGCCACGATCTTTTTCCATACTCAACTGGCCCCCCGGTTCTATGGCCGGTCATTGAAAGCGGCCTGCGCGGAACATGAGGCCGAGCTGGATAACAACGGCGCCCCTATGGTGTCGGAACATCGAGATTTTGAGGCGCGGGCCTATCGCATCAATCCTGAATTTGCCGGCCACAGAATTTCCGAGCTTGAGGCCCGCGTGCCGGACCATGTTCGCGCCTATTTCGACCGGGTGCGGCGCGGGGAAAAGATCCTGCCGACCTCGCGCGATATGGTGCTGCAAGAGGGCGACATCGCCGCAATTGCAGGCGTGCGCTCTTATCTGATCGACCACACGGCCATGCTGGGAGAAGAGGTCGAAGACCCCGAACTTCTCGATCTTCCGGTTCAAACCAACGATATCGTCGTGACCAATAAAGAGGTGGTCAACCAAACCTTGGCCGAATTGTCGGCCCGCCCCGAGGCGCGCACTATCTATCTGCGCGGCATCATGCGCAGCGGTGAGCGGCTGCCGATCTTTCGCGGCGTGACCCTGCACAAGGGCGATGTGCTGACCGTATCGGGCACCCGCAGCCATATCGAAGATGCCGCCAATCGGTTGGGCTATCTGGATCGCGAAACCAACAAGACCGACATGGTCTTTGTGGCCTTCTTCATCCTGCTGGGTGGGCTGATCGGCATCCCCACGCTGAAGTACGGCGCGATTGAACTGGGTTTGGGCACCTCGGTAGGGGTGCTCTTGGGTGGTCTGGTGGCGGGGTGGCTGCGCTCGACCCACCGGACATTTGGTTTTGTGCCCGAGGCTACGCTGTGGATCTTCGACTCGCTGGGGCTGTGCGTGTTTGTGGCTTGTGTGGGCATCACCTCGGGACCCAGTTTTGTCACCGGGGTCATGGAAAACGGACCGACGTTGATCTTTGGTTCAATCGCCATTGTGCTTTTGGCCCACGGGACTGCGGTTTTCGTTGGCCGCAAGGTTTTTGGCATAAACGAGGGCGTTCTGGCCGGCACGTGCTGCGGGGCAGGGACGTCGGCCCCGGGTCTGGCCGCAGTGCAAGAGGCCGCGCAAAGCCAGGTTCCGACGCTGAGCTACGGCCTGGGTTACGCTGTCGGCAACGTGCTGTTGGCCTTGTGGGGTTCGGTCATCGTGATCCTGCTGATGTAGCCTAGGGCACAAACGCTACGACCAGCGGCCCCCACAAAGTCAGGAAGATGTTCGCCACCGCATAGGTCATTGTGAAGGCAGGCGTCGGGGTCGCGTTTCCGGTCTTTTCCAGCAGCGTCGCAAAACCCGGATTGCCCGAGCGTGACCCGGTCACCACCGCGCAGGCCTCGACCGGGTTTTTGATGCGCAGCACGAAATAGTTGATCGGGAACTGAACGATCATCGGCATCAGAGTGACGACCACGCCCAGCAGCAACAGGGTAATGCCGTATTCCTGAATCGCCTCGAGCGCGGGCTTGCCTGCATTCAGACCGACGACCCCGACGAACACCGCAAGGCCAAAGCTCTGCAGGAAATTCGCGGCACCCCGGTTGATCCCACCGATCTTAGGCCTCCGGATACGCAGGTATCCGATGATCAGTCCGGTCACGAGACAACCAAGGCCCGACCCCAGCGCCACTTTCGTACCCGCGATGACAAAGCTGATCTCGCCGATCAGATAGCCGACGGCCACACCGATCCCCAGCGCGATGAAATTCGTGACCGAGGCTGCGGGCGGCACATAGCCTGCCACTTTCGACACCCGGTTCAGATCGTCTTTGTGGCCGACGATTGAAACCTCGTCGCCTGCGTGGATTTCAGTGTTGTGCAGGACGGGCACGTCATGGCCCATGCGGGTGATCTTCGAGATATGAACCCCGCGCCGCTGATCCGCTGTCAGTGCCTCGCGCAGTTGCGACAGGGTCTTGCCCGCCAGCTTGCGGTTGGTGATGACGATATTGCGGCGTTCTTCCACAACGGTCAGCTCAGGCGGGTATTCTCCGATCTCGCCACTTGCGGTGCCCTCGAACTGCGTCAGGGTCGCAACGAGCGCTGACACGACGATGATGTCACCCGCGCTGACAACAGTTTCGGGCGTCGGGTCTACCGGGGCACCGTTTTGCAGTAGTTTTTCGACAATCAGGTCACCGTCATATCCGCCTTCGATGGCTTTCACCGTTTGGCCTGCAATCGAGGCTTCGGCGTTCACCTGATAGGCGCGGGCATCAAAGCGATTCATTGGAAGGAACTCACCTTCCTCCAGTTTGCGGCCGCCACCGCTGAGCTTTTGGGCCAGTTTGATCGCCTCCTGCCGCAGGTCGACGCGCATGATGATCGGGATGACGCTGACGGCCAGGATCGGGCCGATCGAGCCAAAAATATAGGTGACCGAATACCCGACCGCGATGTTGGTCTTGAGCTTTTCAGCCTCATCCGCGGCTAGTCCCAGCAGGTCGATGGCATTGCCTGCGGTGCCGATAATGGCAGATTGCGTCAGCCCTCCGGCGGCCAGACCGGCCGCCAGCCCTTTGTCCAGTCCGGCCAATCGGGCCACGACGATAACAAAGAACAGCCCCCAAAGGGTCATCATGAACGCGGCCAGCAGCTTGGTCAGGGCGGTTCGGTTCAGGGCCGCAAAGAACTGCGGCCCGCCATTGTAGCCGACCATGAAGATGAACAGAGAGAAAAAGACGTTCTGAACATCCGTGCTCAGGTTGATGCCGCCGATCTGACCCACGAAGACCGCCACCAGCAGGGTCCCGGCGATACCGCCCAGCTCGAACTTGCCGACCCGGAACTTGCCGACGCCGTAGCCCAGGCCCAGACACAGAAACAGCGCCATGATCGGAAAGGCGCGAAGCTGTTCAGTGATCAATTCCATCTCAAATTCTCCAGGTTTCAATTCTGGCCTTATCACCGCCTCGAAAGACGTCTCAGAACGCTGATAAATCTTGGAAATTCAGATTACCTGCATCGCGCTGCGCTCAGGTAAACATCGACTTTGTGTTCTGTCAAATTGCACCTGAGAACCGATGTGCGCAAATGTGGCCGGGATGCACGCGGTTCATCCGCGCCCCTTTATCAATGTCTGCTTGTAAACTCTGCGGATATGCGATTGGGTCAGTTGATCCGACAAATGAGGCTTTGTCTGTGGCGATCAATTCGGTGAAGGCATGACGATATCAGCTGTGCCGATTTTGATTTCGGGGGCACGTGCGCCAGTTGCGCTGCATCTGGCGCGATTGCTTGCCCAGGCGGGTCACCCGGTGACTTTGGTTGATCACTTGAAATATCCTGTTGCCGCCGCCAGCCGGTTGGACATCGGGTATCACCGCATCCCCACCTTCGCTGCCGAACCCCAAGCAGCGCGGGCGGCGCTGTCAAAGATCATTTCGTCCAAAGGCATCAAAATCGTCATTCCCACCTGCGAGGAAGCACTGCATCTGGGCGCGATGTGGGCGCAGAACCGCATGAGGGCCGAGCTGTTCGCGCCAGAATTCGCCATGCTGAAACGGGTCCACAACAAATTTGCCTTTATTGAATTGTGCCGGAAAATTGGCCTCGACACCCCTGAAACTCACCTTCTGACCAGCCAAGCCGAATGCGCCGCCTACGCCGCATCTGCGCGGGATATGGTGTTCAAGCCGGTGTGGTCGCGGTTTGGGTCAAAGGTGCTGATCAGGCCTGATGCAGCGCGCCTGCGTCGGGTGAATCCTACGGTGGAGATGCCTTGGGTTGCGCAGGACTACATCTCGGGCGCGGAGCTATGCGTCTACGCCGTGGCGCGTCGGGGTCGAATTGTTGCGCTTTCAGCCTATCGCGGTTTGGTGCGTGCCGGACCGGGGGCGGCCGTTTGTTTTGAACCTGCCGATGCGCAGATTGCCCGCCCATTCGTAGAACGCTTTGTCCGCGCGACCGGATGGACCGGTCAGGTCTCGTTCGATCTGATGCATACGGAGGGCGGGCGGATCGTCCCGCTTGAATGCAATCCCCGCGCGACAAGCGGTCTGCATTTTTTCACCGAAGGGGCGGCCTTTGCACGTGCCCTCTTCATGGATGACGCAGAGGTTAAGGCAGATGTCACCGACCCGCGGGCGGTACGGCTGGCGTTATGGCTCTACGGTCTGCCGATGACGCTGCGGCGACAGGAACAGCGTGTCTTTCGGGATGCCCTGCGCCACTCGGGCGATGTGCTGGGGTGGCCCGGCGATCCGGTTGGGTTAAGGGCGCAGCTTCGATCGGTCTCTGAGTTTGCCGGGATCGCCTTGCGGCATCGGATCCGTCTGGAAAGTGCCTCAACCTGGGGGATCGAATGGAATGGAGAGGGCTAGATCTCCATCTCATAGTGTTGCACGCCGGGAGTCAGTGTTTGACCCGCTTCGATCAGCTCAATCTCACGCCGCAGAATGTCCAGCGGTCCGATCATGCGGGTGCTGCCGCGCCCGTTTTCTAAGGCCGACGCCAATACCCGGCGATCCTGTTCCAGCGCGACGCGAAACATCGGCTTGAAAAACAGCGCTTTGAGATGACCCAAACCATGTTGGCGCGGGGCGCTGAGCCAGCCAATGCCTTCGACCGTTTCCGCATCTGTCTGCCGAAGATGGAACGTGGTGGCCAGAACCATTCCCCGAGGTCCCCAATATTCCAGCTCGGCAATTCCCGGACGGCGGTAGCGGCCCACGCCTTTGGTACGGGAACCGTCCAGCAAGGCGCTGACCAGGCCATGCTGGCGCTCTTCCCCGGTATAGACGGCCTCGACCCAATCCGGGCCGCGTGTCACCTCGACCTGAACCCGGTAACGTTTGGCAGAGAGGCCGCGCAACAGGCCCTTGTGCGTGTAATGGGTATGGGTTGCATCAAGGATGTTCTCGGCTACGTCGACTAGGGTCGAGCGCGTTGTGCTTTTGACGACCTGCGAAACGATGTCCTGCCCTTGCAGTGGATGAATAACGGGCGGGGCAGGGGGTTGCCCGCTGGACAGGAAAATCCCACCTTCTGCTTCCAGAACCCGGTAGCGCGGGACGCGGCAGCGGGGCAGGGCCTCGACTGTTCCAGGCATGTCGACACATGTGCCATCGCCCGAAAAGCGCCAGCCGTGATAGGGGCATTCGATAGTATCACCCACCACGCGGCCGTCCGACAGCGGCACCAATCGATGGGGGCATTGGTCGTGCAGCGCAGAGACGCCTGTTCCGTTTCGGAAAAGCGCAACGGGTTTACCGCCAAATCGCACACGGATCGGTTTGCGGCGCAGGTCACGGGACCGGGCGACAGCGTGCCATAGGTCAGCAGTCATAGTTCGAACCTTTGCAGAAGGGGGACGCCGATGCCTGACAACACGGTTGAAATCGCGCGTAAGGCCATTCTTTGTCGTAGGGGCAGATGCCGGGCGTAGACGGCGCTGTATTCTATGGCCGGCACGGCCCCCCGATGACGTTTGAACCCCGCCGCGCCAGCGCTCATGTTGAACAGCAGACCGTTTTCCAATGCCGCTTGCTGTGCGAGCGCTGTTATCAACCGATATAGCCCATCCTTTTGCGGGCGGCTTGTGTCGTAGCCCAAAAGCGGTTGTGTCAGGGTGTGCCCGATCTGAAACCGCCCACCAAACGCCGCAAGCTCTCCGTCTTCACCGCGCAACCCCTCCAGCTCAATCAACCCGCGTTGGTGCATTTCAGCGATGAAAGTCGGAGTGTATTGCGGGTTCAGCGGGGTGTATTTTTCCAGATAAAGCAAACGATAAAGCGCGGAGCAGCGGGCATAGTCGCGCGGCTCAAAGGCCTCGTTGGCAATCAATTCATACGGCGTTCTTCGCAGCAGTCGCCGATCGTTTTTCATGTCTTTTTGCGGCTTTGGAGCTATGCGGCCATCAAACAGGTAGACCTGCCGTGACGGTAACAGATGGAAACCGTCGGCCCGGAAGGCACTCAGCGTAGACGCGTCCGCATAGGTATTGAGCGAGCGCAGGATGATCGCGTGGTCCGGAAATCGTGCCGTCAAGTTGTCGCGCAATGCGGCGGCTGTGGGGCGATCGATCTGCGGTGCCGGGTTGGTGGAAAAAAGCCAATTGTTCACCTGCACCGCGCGATCCAGCCCCGTGGCCCGAACGAAAGGTGATGCGGAGTGGATCAGCCCGATCAACGCCTGCCGCAACAGCGGGCGACTGACAAAGTTGCGGGTCTCTTCGATGGCATAGTTGATGTAGCCCGTCACCGGATCACAGATGTAGCAATTGCCTCGCAGCCCGCCATCGTTCACCGTCATCGGGACGCTCAGCCCGCCGATATCCAACTGCTCAACCCGTGTGGACAGGTTTGCAATCAGTGCTTCGGAACGGTGTCGGGCAAAGAGGTCGACAAACTGCGCAACAGGGGCGGGGCTGTCCATCATGCGCCGCCATCCGGTGCAAAGCAGCGTTCGACCCGCCTGAGTTTCCGCGTCACGTTCAGCGTCAGCGGTTTGCGTGCCAATGTGACCTCTGCCCGAAGACCGCGACGCGTCAGCAGGGTTTCAAGCTGGTGTTTGGCGCGATCTGCCGCTTCTGAGGGCAAGTCCGGCAGCAGCGTCAGGACGATGTCCTGTGCGCCCGTCTGAACGATCCTGAAATCTGTAATCCGCGGGTCTGCTGTCAGCAAAGCATTACGCAGTACGTCCGGAGTGATGAGTTGCCGCCCAGATTGGCCCAGCAGGTGAAAACAATCGTCCATGCGCCCGACCACCTCCTCCACCGCTTGCAAGGGTGACCCGCAGGGGCAGGGTTCAGGCGCAAGCCTGAGAAGGTCGTTCATCCGGTAGCGGGCAAGGATCTGCGTGTCCCTTCGGAAGGATGAAATCAATGGTGTGACAAGCCCGTCCTCCGCCGGTTCGAACTCAAAATGAATCGAGTCTTCGGCCAGATGCAGACACCCATGGCGGCAGGTCACGCCCAGCAGCCCCTCGGTGGCCATGTAGATTTGCTCCAACGGTGCCCCATAGGCTGTTTCGATCACCGGTCGGTCCACCGGATCAAGCGTTTCCGCCGCCGAGAAAACACGGGCCGGCTGCACCCGAAAACCCTGTTCTGCCATGTGGCGAAGCACTTTCGGCGGGGCGACGATCACCGAGGGGTCGAAGGCTTCCAGCGCGCCCCGCCATGTGTCCGGGCCGACCGAAAGATCGAAGAACCGCAACTGGATTTGCCGGAACTGGTTGGCGCTGTCATACAGCCCGGTTCCTTGCGGCAGGATGATCGCCACCCGCTGCCGGTGCCAAAGAAGATCGGCAATGGTTTTTGCCAGGATGGTCCCCAGCCAACGGAACCGCTCCGCGTCCGAGATGACAAAGAAACCGCGGTTTCCACTGGTTCCGGTGCTGGCACCCACGGTGAGCGAACCGACGCGAAAATCATGCTCCATCGCGTTGCGGACTTGCTCGGCCGTCACGCCGGGCACGTTGTAGCTTGCGAAATCGGCCAAAAGCCGGGCCTTGTCCATCACAGGCAGATCCTGCAACCGGTCCGGCGCATTGGAGTAGGCGCGCACGTGTGGCACCGACTGCCTGAGCCATCGCGCAAGCGCGCGGGTCTGCAGCTGTTCGAACCGTGCGCGCGAAAGCCCCGCCTTTGAAAGGCGGCATGTCGTGACAAAGCTTATGGGTGCCTGAAACCGGGCGCTCAAAGATAGGCCCCTTCTTCGACGTCAAAGAGAGAGGGTGCATCATCGTGGCACAGCATGACGCGGCCCCCGGAATTGCGAAACGCTTGGACATGATCGGTGCTGCGCCGCATGGCATCGTAATCGTCGGAAAGGAGGCGAGGCATCAGGCAGGGCCGCGCGGCCCGGGGCAAGGCATCGATCACCCATTGCGTATCCGTCGCGTAAAGCAGCGGTTCCTTCAATTGCGGGAACAACAGCCCGAAATGACCCGCTGCGTGGCCGGGCAGGGGTACCGACAAAACACTGCCATCCCCAAAGAGGTCATAACCGTCCGGCAGGTGCTGAACGCCCTGGCGGGGCCTGTCTTCCACTGGCGTCAGGCGAGTGGCAAAATCATCCGGAAGCAGTTCCGCAAAAACCCCGTGCCGGATGTTCTGAAAATTCCCGTTGCGTTGAAGACTTGCCCAAGCCGCCCTGCTGCACATGAATTGCGCGTTCGGAAATTCCGACAGGCCAGAGACATGATCGGCGTGAAAATGGGTGACAATGACCGTGGTGATATCCCGGGGGGCAAGACCAAAGCGGCTCAGGAACGGCTGCGGCTGCGCATCGTCGTTCAGCTTGGGCGCGAACGCGCGCCCATAAGCGCGCAGCCATCGGCTCCGCCCCGGTCCTTGGACGCTGTGGACGGTGTAGCCGGTATCGATCAGAACCGGCCCTGCATCAGGATGCACGAAGACCCCATAGCGCACCTTTAACCAGCGCTTCCGCCACACGCCGTTCCGCAAGATGAACCTTTCGCGTGTACTGATCCAGGCGCTGTTGGCAAAAACCGGTGTCATGTCGCTTCTCCTTCTGCGAAGGTTCGCTCAAGCCCCTCGGAAAAGGATACCCTTGGTGTCCAGCCCAGTTCGTTTTGAGCGCGCGCGATATTGAGGCTTTGTTCAAACGCAAAAAGGCCCAGAGCGTATCGGGTGACCGCAGGTTCGGGTTGGCCGGGTCGCAACAGGGCGACAGCTTCGGCTGCACGGGCTGCGATCAATGCCGGTGCCAGCGGCATGTCACGCCACCGCGGTGCGATCCCGGCCCGCTTGCACACCTGTTCGACAATGTCATGGATCGGGATCACTTCGCCCCCGGAAATATTGAAAACCCGTTGCTCAACCGAAGGCCCGGCATGAAGGGCGGCTAACACGGCCTCGACCACGTCATCCACGAAGGTCAGGTCAATCCGAGCCCGCCCGCCGCGAAACCGGGGCAGCGCGCGCGCTTTGGCAGAGCTCAGCAACCGGGGCAAAAGCGAGATGTCACCGGGCCCATAGATGCCACGCGGTCGCAAAATGATCGGGCCGACCTCTTTGGCGGCCGACACAAGGTTCTCGGCCGCAATCTTGCTTGCGGCGTACGCTGTAAACGGCCGGGGCAGAACCGCGTCTTCGCTCATGTCCAACTGATCGTTCAGAGCGAAATACACCGAGGGGCTGGAAATAAAGACGACCCGCCTGACGCCGCGTGTGCGTGCGAACTCCAGGACGGCCTGCGTGCCTGCCACATTTGCTCTGTGAAACGCCCGGGGTGGGCCGAACGGCGCGGACAATCCGGCGCAGTGAACAATCGCTGAAACATCATCAGGTATCCGGGCGTCGGGTGCCGGGTCGGGCAAGGACCAGCATACCGTGCGCAACCCTTGGTCCTCGAGTGCCGCAAGACGCCCGGTGTCACGCCCCTGACCAATGCCCCGCGCGTCCAACCGGCGCAGAACGGCACCGCCCAAAAAGCCGGTGGCCCCGGTGACAAGAGCGCGCCCCTCCATGTCAGATCACCAGCGCGGCGCCGCCAAAGCTGACGCCGGCGGAGGTTCCAAGCATCAGCACCCTGCTGCCCTCTGCCAACAGGCCCTTCTCTCGGGCGATATCGAGCGCAAAGGGAATGGAGGCCGCAATTTGGTTTCCATAGTCTTCGACAATGCGCACAACCCGATCCCGGTCGAAACCGGTTTGTCGGATCATGTGATCCAGCCCCGCCGGACTGGCCTGATGGGGGATCACCAGATCGACATCGGACCGGGCCCAGCCTGCCTGCTTGAGCAGGTCACCCATAAAGGTGTTGAAATGCTGCGATGTCAGCCGGAACAACTCTTTTCCGTTCATACCGAACTTGGCATTGGCGACAAACGCTTGGTGATCGGTTTCAAAATCGAACCGGGTGCCACCGGCACCGATGTGGCAGGCCTCGTAGGCCGAGGGAAAACTGCGGAGCCGAATTGCCTTTATCTCACTTGGCGCGCCGTCACCGGACGGCCCCAAAACCACCGCCGCCGCGCCGTCTCCGAAAAGGGCTGCGACCTCTGGTTGATCATCCCATGGCAGCGCGCGCGAGGCGATTTCCGACGAAATAACCAGCGCCCGCTTTGCGGCGCCGCCTTCGATCATCCGTGCCGCCGCCTCCAGCGCGCTGACAAAGCTGAGGCAAGTGCTGTTGATGTCAAAAGCTGCGGCGGTTCCATCAGTTATCCCCAATTCCCGCATGATCAGCGGTGCGGTTGAGGGGATAGGCTGAAATGGCACGGACGACCCCGAAATCACCAGATCGATATCACCAACGGACAGTCCGGCATTTTCAAGCGCCGCAAGACCAGCGGCCTTTGCCAGATCGATCTGATCCTCATCGCGACAGACAAACCGCCGCTTCACGCCGGTAGAAGAAACGCGATCTACCAATCCCAAATCGAAATCTATTGCGCTGCTTTGCAGTGACTGTGTCGGCAGGGACCGACCGGTTCCGAGAACGGAAACTTTCATACTGGTTCCTACGGTTGAGCCTTGATCATATAGCTCGGCCGCGCGGTTTAAGAAATGGAGTTATTCCCCACCTGTATTCGCTATATCCCCAACCGTTGCGCCCTCTGACGTTGGCTCGTGCCCGTCGGAGCTCGCGTTTTTGAGTTGGTTCTGGCTTGACCGGAGAAAGCAAAGCCTAGACATCACGCGGCGCGCCATGGTCGATGGTGGAACTTTAGGAACACTTTTTCGGGGTCACACTGCCTGCGTCAGGGAACAGATGGCGATCTAATCGAGGGAGGATTTGGTGGAGCCTAGGGGAGTCGAACCCCTGACCTCTTGCATGCCATGCAAGCGCTCTCCCAACTGAGCTAAGGCCCCTTCCAGGTACTGCCGAAGCAGTGGACGGACGTTTATGAGACGGTGGCTGTGAGTGCAAGTCCAAAAAAATGGAAAATGCCAAAAAGTTTCCGTTCCGCGTCCGGGGGTGGGCATGAGGCGGCGAGAGGCCGCCCCTGACCGGTCTTAGTTTTCGTCCTCCGACGACATGTCGGTGATATCGTCCAGCGAGACGTTATCATTGTCGTCATCATCATCGTCCAGCAGATCATCGTCCAGTTCGACATCGACATTGTCGTCATCGTCCAGAACCAGATCCTCATCCGAAGCGTCTTTACGCGCTTTGGCCGAGGCGGCATCTTCCGCATCTGCGGCGATCATCCGGCTTTTGCCGGTCTCAAGCTCCACGATCTCGCCAGTGTAGGGGCTGATGATCGGGTCCTTGTTCAGGTCGTAAAACCGCTTGCCGGTTGTCGGGCAAACGCGCTTTACGCCCCATTCTTCCTTGGGCATGTCAAATCCCCTTGATATCAGGTGAGTCGTAATAATGATTCAGGTCACGTGCCACATGCAGCGGGCACTGTCAAAGCCTTTGAGCAGGAGAAACAGGCATATGGGAGATCACGCACTGCCCGGGACGCCGCCGGTGCCGCTGACGTTGCGCAAATCGGCGCGGGCGCGGCGGATCAGCCTGCGGATTTCCCAACTGGATGGGCGGGTTACGCTGACCTACCCGCAGGGTGTGCCCGAGACTGAGGCGCTGAGTTTTGCCCGCACCAAGGAAGAGTGGATACGTCAGCACTTGCAGGATCGCCCCGATCCGGCCGTTGTGCAGTTCGGTCAGACCATCCCCATCGAAGGCGTAGAACGGCGAATCGTTCCTGCGAAAGGCCGTCGGGTTCTGTTGCAGGGCGATGAGATTGCCGTGCCCACTGGGGCCGAGGCGCGGCGTCTGGCGCGGTTTCTCAAGGAATTGGCGCGGGACCGTCTGACCGGGGCTTGTGACGATTACGCGGCGATGCTGGGCCGGTCTTATTCCAGCCTGACCATTCGCGACACCCGCTCCCGCTGGGGGTCGTGCAGCTCGGCCGGGGGGCTGATGTTTTCCTGGCGGCTGATCCTCGCCCCGTCCGAGATTCTGCACTACGTCGCCGCGCATGAGGTGGCACATCTGGCCGAGATGAACCACTCGCCCGCCTTCTGGGCGCAGGTCGAACGCATTTTCGGTGATTACAGTGACCAGAGGCTCTGGTTGCGCGACAACGGGGCGCAGCTTCACCAGTATAGATTTGATGCCGCGGTGAGTTGACCTCGGGCCTGTTTGTGATCACAAATTGGGAATGTTGACCACACGCCCCTCCGACTCTCACGGCGCGACACATGACCGGGTGTATCGCACGCTGCGCTCTCGAATCATGCATGGCGAGATGGCGCCGGGGCAGGCGTTGACCCTGCGCGGGATCGGCAAGGAGTTCGGTGTCTCGATGACCCCCGCGCGCGAGGCCGTGCGGAGGCTGGCGGCCGAAGGGGCGTTATTTCTGTCCACGTCTGGCCGCGTTTCGACGCCCGAACTTACCAATGACCGGATCGAGGAACTGGCAGCCCTGCGGGCATTGCTTGAGGTCGAGCTGGCCAGCCGCGCCCTGCCACGGGCGCATATGGCGCTGATCGATCGGCTGCAGAGCATCAACATGAACGTGGCCGAGATGGTCACCAAGCGCGATGCCGTCGGCTATATCCGCACAAATCTCGAGTTCCACCGCACGCTTTACCTGCGGGCGCAGGCCCCGGCGATGCTGGCGATTGCGGAAACAGTCTGGCTGCAGTTGGGCCCAACCATGCGCGCGCTTTATGGCAGGTTACGGCGGACCGATCCTCCGCATAACCACAAGCTGATCATCGCGGCGTTGCAGGCTGGGGACGAGCCGGGATTGCGGCTGGCGGTCCGATCGGATGTGACACAGGGTTTGCGGTTGCTGGTCAGCTAAGCGGCTTGTTGCCGAAGGTCTGAAATTGCCCCTGATCGGCTTTGTCGTTGTGGCTTGAAGATTGGGTCTGGGTTACTCTGGTCCAAATCACAACAAGAGCAGATTTCAATCATGATCGATCGACGGATATTTTCACTGGGCCTCGGGTCGGCCTTGCTGACAGCCTGTTCAACCGGTGCGCCCACCAATACGCCCGCCTCGCGGATGCGCCCGGTGCCCAATGCCGGGTGGGACGCCTGGGTTGCAAGTTTCAAGGGCCGGGCGTCGGCGCAAGGGATTTCACAGAACACCCTCAACCTTGCCTTTCAGGGGTCAGGCTATTTGCCCGAGGTGATCGAGCGCGACCGCAATCAGGTCGAATTCAAACGCTCGCTTGAGGATTATCTGGCGATTGCGGCTTCGGACGAGCGGATCGACACCGGCAAGCAGATGCTGGTGCGCCACGCAGGCACCCTGTCGCAGATCGAGGCGAAATATGGTGTCGACAAAGAGGTGGTCGTGGCGGTTTGGGGGCTGGAAAGCCGCTATGGCGCGCGGCGCGGAGATGTGCCGGTGATCTCGGCGGTGTCCACGCTGGCCTATGACGGACGGCGCGGCGCGTTCTTTGAAAAGCAACTGGTGGCGGCACTGCAGATTATTCAGGAGGGTGACACTAGCCCTGCCAACATGACCGGCAGCTGGGCCGGAGCGATGGGGCATACACAGTTCATCCCGACGTCTTATCTAGCTTATGCGGTGGATTTCACCGGCGACGGGCGGCGGGATATCTGGTCGGATGATCCGACGGATTCGCTGGCCTCAACCGCCGCTTATCTGGCGCGCGCGGGTTGGGTGCGGGGACGGCCTTGGGGGGGTGAGGCCGGTACTGTCTCGGGCACGCCGGTTGCAGTGCTACAGCCGCAACAACCGGGGCCGCGTATTGCGGTGTTCCGCAACTTTCAGGTGATCAAACGTTACAATAACTCGGACAGCTATGCGATTGGGGTCGGGCATCTGTCTGACCGGATCGCGGGCGGTGCGCCGTTTCAGGCCTCGTTCGGGCCGGATGCTACGGGGCTGACGCTGGAGGACCGTAAAGAGCTTCAGCGCCGCCTGACCTCGGCGGGCTACGACACGCAGGGCGCGGACGGGGTGATTGGCAAGAATACCGAATCTGCGATCAGCGGATATCAACGTGCCAATGGGTTGGCCGTTACCGGCAAACCCTCGGTCGAGTTGTTGCGGCAGTTGGGCGGTTAGGCCGCCAACCCTTTCGAGCCAATATCGAGGAATTTCTGACGGCGGTCCTGAATCAGGGCTGCCGCATCCTTGCCGTCCAGCTCTTGCAGCATGGCGGCAATTGCCGAGCGCACCGATTCAACCGTCGCTTCGCGATCCCGGTGGGCACCGCCTTTGGGTTCAGTAATGATCCGGTCGCAAACGCCCAGCTTGTGCAGGTCCTGTGCAGTCAGACGCAGCGCCTCGGCAGCTTCGCGCATCTTCTCGGCATCCTTCCACAGGATCGAGGCGCAGCCCTCGGGCGAGATCACCGAATAAACCGAATGCTCCAGCATTGCGACGCGGTTGGCCGTGGCAAAGGCCACAGCCCCGCCTGAACCACCTTCGCCGATGATCACCGACACCAGCGGAACACCGATCTTCAGGCACATCTCGGTCGAGCGCGCGATGGCCTCAGATTGACCGCGTTCCTCGGCCCCTTTACCAGGATAGGCACCTGCCGTGTCGATCAGAGTGATCACCGGCAGGCCAAAACGGCCGGCCATTTCCATCAGGCGCACAGCCTTGCGATAGCCTTCGGGGCGGGCCATGCCAAAGTTGCGTTCGATCCGCGACTTGGTGTCCGAGCCCTTTTCGTGGCCGATCACCATCACCGGCTGATCGTTGAACCGGGCCAAACCGCCAATGACGGCCAGATCGTCGGCAAAGTTCCGGTCCCCGGCCAGCGGGGTGAATTCGGTGAACAGGGCGTCAACGTAATCGTTGCAATGCGGGCGTTCCGGGTGGCGGGCCACCTGGCATTTCCGCCAGGGGGTCAGTTCGCCATAGAGCTCCTCCAGCAGCTTGGCGGCTTTGGCGTCCAGCGCTGCGGCTTCTTCGGCCACGTCCATCTCTTCGTTGGCGCGGGCCAGCGCGCGCAGTTCCTCGGCCTTGCCTTCGATTTCGGCCAGGGGTTTTTCGAAATCCAGATACTGGGTCATGACGCCTCTCAACGCGGAAGTTCATTGCTATATGACCTGTGGTTGCCCCGGATGCAACTCAGCAAGATTTGTGGATGCGGAATATGCAACCACGGATGGGCAAAGAGAAGGAAGGACACCAATGCCGACCAGCTATGAAAACCGCATTCTGCGCGTGCTGGACTATATCCACGACCACCCCGCCGGGGATCTGTCGCTGGATGCGCTGGCCGACGTGGCCGCGATGTCCCGGTTTCATTGGCATCGGGTGTTTCGCGCCCTGACCGGTGAAACCTGCGCGCAGGCGGTGCGTCGTATCCGTCTGCATCGTGCGGCCGTCGCGTTGGTTCAATCCGACAAAACGTTGGCGCGGATTGCGTCGGACGTTGGCTATCCCAACCTGAACTCCTTTGCACGGGCCTTTTCCGAGGCCTACGGCAGCAGCCCTGCCGCATTTCGCAAGGCCGGGCAGTTTCTGCCCGCCCATCCACGATTCAGAACCGGAGAGTATCCAATGTATCCAGTAACCACCCGAACCGAACCCGCCCGCCGCGTTATCGGCCTGCCGCACAAAGGTGCCTATGCTGAGATCGGCAAGAGCTTTGAGGCCTTCGGGGCCTTGTGCGAATCCCGTCAGCTGTGGCCGCAGGTCGGGCCGGTGATTGGCATCTACCTCGACAGCCCAGACGCGGTGCCCGTCGAGGAACTGCGCAGCTATGCGGGGGCTGAATTCTGCGGTGACGAAACACCCGAAGGCATGGAGGCCGTGCAAATCCCCGGCGGCAAGACGGCCGTTCTGACCTTCAAGGGCCCGTATTCGGGGCTTGGGGCAGCCTATCACAGCCTGTTCGGCAACTGGTTGCCGGAATCGGGTGAGGAGCCGGCGGATCAGCCCTGTTACGAAATCTACCTGAACGACCCCCGCGATACCGCGCCCGAGGAGTTGCTGACGGAAATCTGCCTGCCGCTGAAGTTACTCAGTTCGGCCACAGGACCGGGTAAAGCGATGCGACCAGCAGCGCCGCCATTGTCCAGTTGAACACCACCAACCGGCGCGGGTTCGTGAGGACTCGTGCCATTTGCTGCCCCAAAACGGTCCATGTGCTGACTGACGGCAGGTTCACCGCGCCAAAGATCAGTGCCACGATCACGATGGCCTGCAACGTATGGTCCGGCGTGTAGGCAGTGGTGGCCGTCAGGGCCATGGCCCAGGCCTTGGGATTGACCCATTGAAACGCGGCGGCTTGCAGGAAGGTCATGGGATCGCCCTCAGACGCCTTGCCCTTGGTTGGGGCTGCATGTGCGATTTTCCAGGCCAGAAACAGCAGATACCCGACCGAGGCGAGTTTCAGCGCCGTGTAGCTGACCGGATACTTGTCGAACAGCTGCACCAGCCCGGTTCCGACCAGCAGGACCATGATGGTAAATCCCAGACCGATCCCCAGCATATGCGGGATGGTGCGGCGAAAACCGAAATTGGCGCCCGACGCCATCAGCATCAGGTTGTTCGGCCCCGGTGTGATGGACGAAACAAAGGCAAAGGCGATCAGGGCCAGAAGGATGTCATAGGTCATGGTGGCTATAATTGCCGCAAAACGACCAAATGAAATTGCGTTTTCGTGCGTGATTGCAGTAATCTTACAATTAATGACGAAAGTCGACCAAATAAATCAACAGATATTGCGTGAGCTGTCCCGCGATGGCCGCATCAGCAATCTGGAACTGGCGGACCGCGTTGGCCTGTCGCCTTCGGCCTGTCTGCGCCGGGTGCAGGAACTTGAGCGCGTGGGCGTGATCTCGGGCTATCGCGCGGTACTGAACCCGGCGGCGATGGGGGTGGGGTTCGTGGCCTATATCGGCGTTGGTCTGGGCGAGCATACCAAGGCTGCGCAGGAAGGGTTCGAACGCGCCTTGCAACGCGCGCCGGAGGTGGTGGAATGTCACAATATCACTGGCACGATCGAATACTTGCTGCGCGTGGAATGCACCGACCTTGCCGCATACAAGACCTTTCACACCGACGTTTTGGGAACCTTGCCGCATGTGACGTCGATCACGTCCTACGTTGTGATGGGATCCCCCAAGGACATGCGCGCCTGACGGGTGGAAAAGTTAACTGTAACCGTCTTGCCGGGCAAAAACTGAGGTCATAATGTTATCTCAAAGGTTCAACAATTGGGGATCAACCTTAGCTGGACCAAATTCAGGGAGATGACCATGACATTCGTCCGGACCAGTGCGCTTGCCGCAGCTTTGGCGTTAATCGCCGGGGCAGCAATGTCCGCGCCATTGAAACTGCAACCCGCCAACCCGCAGCCCAGCCCGAAGGCCGGGTTGAACGTGAAATACTATGGTACAGGCAATCAACACAAAAAGATCCGAGATCTGAGCCAGGCCAAAAGCTTGCTGTCTCAGGCGCAGCCCGGAAAACCTTTGCGGGGGTTAGACTATGCTGACACCAGCAAGGGTGAGGATGTCATGACGTTCGACGGTGCTTACAATGTTGCCGCCGAGGTCACGGGGTATATGCGATTTGATTCACCCGGAATCTACGAACTCGAAACATGGTCCAACGACGGGATAGAAGCATGGGTTGGTGGTCAACAGATTGGCCACGTGAATGGCATTCAGGGGTGCGAAGCCAATCAGCGAACCGAGGTGGAAGTACCGCAAGCCGGGTGGTATCCGCTGAAAATCTATTATTACCAGAAACTCGGAACGTCTTGTCTGATGATGAAGTCGGGCAAACAGGGTGAGCGTTTCACCTGGACGCCCAACAACGTCTTCGGTCGGTAAGTAGAAAGGCGCCCCGCAGGGCGCCTTTTTTCATTAGGCGTTGGCGGCGATCAGTTCGGCCTGCGCCACAATGACTTCGGCCTGTTTGATCGAAGCGATATCGACCAGACGCCCTTTGTAAACGGTGGCACCTTCACCATTGGCCTTTGCTTGCTCCATCGCGGCCAGAATTTCGCGCGCTTCGGAAACAGCCTCGTCCGACGGGGTAAAGACCTGGTTGGCCAAAGCGATCTGTTTCGGGTGGATCGCCCATTTGCCCACCATGCCCAGCGTGGCCGAGCGTTTGGCCTGCGCGATATAGCCCTCGTCATCCGAGAAATCGCCGAACGGCCCGTCCACCGGCAGCACGCCATGGGTGCGGCACGCCGCGACGATGGCGGCCTGCGCCCAGTGCCACGGATCGGACCAGTGCTTTTCACCCTCGCGCAGCATGTAATAGTTCTCCTGCGTGCCGCCGATGCCGGTGGTCTGCATTCCCATCGAGGCTGCAAAATCCGCCGCACCCAGGCTCATCGCTTGCATCCGGGGGGATGAGGCTGCGATCTCTTCGACATGGGCGATACCCGCGGCGGATTCGATAATGACTTCAAAGCTGACCGGTTTGGTGCGGCCCTTGGCGCGCTCAATGGCGGTAACCAAGGCATCTACTGCGTAGACATCCGCCGCGCAGCCGACCTTGGGGATCATGATCTGGTCCAGACGGTCGCCTGCCTGTTCCAGCAGATCGACCACATCGCGATACCAATAAGGCGTGTCCAGCCCGTTGATCCGGACGGACATATACTTGTTGCCCCAATCGGCAGTGTTTAGCGCCTCGATCACGTTGGCGCGCGCGACGTTTTTGTCCGACGGCGCGACCGAGTCTTCAAGGTCGAGGTTGATCACATCCGCTGCCGATGCAGCCATTTTCGGGAACAGCTTGGTGTTCGATCCCGGCCCGAACAGCTGACAACGGTTGGGGCGCGCGGGGGCGGCGGGTTGAATGCGAAAGCTCATCTGGACCTCGTGCAAGAAAGGAAATTACGATTTTCTTGCCATATGAGGTATTAAATTGCGCGAAGCTTCGCAAGCGTCTTTGTGCAGCTGCGGCAATGCAATCGCAGCATCTGCCGTGGGTTGGGGTCTGCGTGGTGATTAAAGATTAATCAGTGTGAAAACTTGGGAGATTTTTGCGCGCTGACTTCTATCTGTGCAAAAATTTCCCTCTCGGGCAACTGAACCCGAAGGAAAACGCGAAACACTCGCTAAGCACGTCCCTTAGCCTGCGTCGGAATCAAAGGAGTGACCGCAATGATCGAGACACCGTACCTGCTGTTTTTGGGCGATGCGCCCGACCAATTGGCGGCCAAAGTAGCAGTTGGAATTAAGGACTGGCGCCCCGAAAACGCCGTGGGCCAGTACCGGATGGACGGCTGCAAGGCCGATCTGGGCCTGACGGACATGACCCTGACCGAGGCGAAAGCGGCCGGGGCAAAGACCCTTGTCATCGGTGTGGCCAACCGCGGTGGCGTGATCAGCCAGGAATGGAAAAAGGTTCTGGTCATGGCGCTGGAAGAAGGGTTCGACCTCGCCTCGGGTTTGCACAACCTGTTGCGCGACGAACCCGATCTGGTTGCCGTTGCCGAGGCGACCGGCCAGAAACTGCACGACGTGCGCGTACCCGAAGTCGACTATCCGATTGCCAATGGCATCAAGCGTAAGGGCAAGCGGTGTCTGGCCGTGGGCACCGATTGCTCGGTCGGCAAGATGTACACCGCTCTGGCAATGGATGCCGAGATGCGCGAGCGTGGTATGAAATCGACCTTCCGCGCCACCGGTCAGACCGGCATTCTGATCACCGGTGACGGTGTGCCGCTGGACGCAGTGATCGCCGACTTCATGGCCGGCTCTGTCGAATGGCTGACACCCGACAATGACGACGACCACTGGGATCTGATCGAAGGGCAGGGGTCGCTGTTCCACGTGTCTTATTCGGGCGTGACCATGGCTCTGGTCCACGGTGGTCAGCCCGACGCGCTGATCCTGTGCCACGAACCGACGCGCGAGCATATGCGTGGCCTGCCGACCTATCAGCTGCCGACGCTTGAAACCTTGCGTGACACTGCGCTGGCGCTGTCCAAAGTCGGCAACCCGGATTGCCAGGTCGTGGGCGTTTCGGTCAACACGCAGCACATGTCCGAGGAAGACGCATCGGCCTATCTGGCCAAGATCGAAGCCGACATGGGCCTGCCCGCGACCGACCCGTTCCGTTTCGGTTCGGGTAAGTTGGTGGACGCGCTGGCCGCGATGTGATCTGAACAACGCGCCGGAGGCGGGGTTCTTCGCCCCGGCGCCTTTTGGAAAAGATGAAGGAGCGTTTGCGTGCAGGTAGAGGTCTCTCGTGATGTGTTTCGGCTGGCGCAGGTGTTCACCATCTCGCGCGGGTCGCGGACCGAGGCAAAGGTGCTGACGGTTCGGATTTCCGATGGAACTCATCAGGGCTGGGGCGAATGCGTTCCCTATGCGCGTTATGATGAGACGCTCGAGTCGGTTGAGGCCGAGATTGCGGGTCTGCCTGCCGAGTTTACCCGCCAGTCGCTGATGGACCTGTTGCCTGCTGGCGCCGCCCGGAACGCCGTGGATTGCGCCCTTTGGGACCTGGAAAGCAAGCGCGCGGGCAAACGGGCGTGGGATCTGGCCGGGATGCCAATTCCGGGGCCTGAGATCACCGCCTACACCCTGTCGCTGGACACGCCAGAAGCGATGCAGGCGCAGGCGGCGCAGAATGCGCACCGTCCCTTGCTGAAGATAAAGCTGGGCACGCCGGACGACATGCCCCGGTTGGAAGCCGTGCGCGCAGGGGCGCCCAAGTCCAAGATCATCGTGGATGCAAACGAGGGCTGGTCGGCCGAGGTGTATGCCGATCTTGCGCCGCATCTGGTGCGATTAGGCGTTGAGCTGGTCGAGCAGCCTCTGCCCGCGGGGGAAGACCATGCGCTGATCGGGATGGAGCGCCCGGTGCCTGTCTGTGCTGACGAATCCTGCCATGACCGCACCAGCCTGCCTGCCTTGAAGGGCAAATATGATGTGGTGAACATCAAGCTGGATAAAACCGGTGGCCTGACCGAGGCGCTGGCCCTGCGTGAAGCGGCGCTTGCCGAAGGCTACAAAGTCATGGTCGGCTGCATGGTCGGCAGCTCGCTAGCCATGGCCCCTGCGACCCTGTTGGCACAGGGTGCGATGGTAACGGACCTTGACGGCCCGCTTCTGTTGGCCGAAGACCGCGAAAACCCGCTGATTTTTGATGACGCCGGAGTGCACCCGCCTGTGGCGACGCTCTGGGGCTGAGGAGAGATACATGACCCGCACCGTTTACGTAAATGGCGAATACCTGCCCGAGACCGAGGCCAAGGTGTCCATCTTTGACCGTGGTTTCCTGTTCGCAGACGCCGTTTACGAAGTCACCAGCGTACTGGACGGCAAGCTGATCGATTTCGAAGGCCACGCGGTACGCCTCAAGCGGTCGTTGGACGAGCTGGAGATGGCAGAGCCCTGCACCAAGGAAGAGCTGCTGGAGATTCACCGCAAGCTGGTTGAGCTGAACGGCATTGAGGAGGGCCTGATCTATCTGCAGGTCAGCCGTGGCTCAGACGGCGACCGGGATTTCGTGTTCCCGTCCGCCGATACCAAACCCAGCCTCGTGCTGTTCACCCAGAACAAGCCCGGCCTGGCCGACAGCCCTGCGGCCAAGAAAGGCGCCAAGATCATCTCGATTGAAGATATCCGCTGGGGCCGTCGTGACATCAAGACCGTGCAGCTGCTCTACCCGTCGATGGGCAAGATGATGGCCAAGAAGGCGGGCTGCGATGATGCGTGGCTGGTCGAGGACGGCTATGTCACCGAGGGCACCAGCAACAACGCCTATTTCGTGAAAAGCGGCAAGATCGTCACCCGCCCGCTGTCCAACGACATTCTGCACGGCATCACCCGTAAGGCCGTGCTGCGCATGGCAGCTGAGGCACAGATGGAAATTGAAGAGCGTCTGTTCACCATCGACGAGGCGAAAGAGGCAGATGAGGCCTTTACCACCTCGGCCAGCGCATTTGTCATGCCGGTGGTTGAGATCGACGGGGTGACATTGGGCGACGGCACGCCGGGTCCGATTTCGAAACGCCTGCGTGAGATCTATCTGGACGAAAGCCGCAAGGCCGCGATCTAAAGCAAAGGCCCGCCAAAGCGGCGGGCCTTTTTCGTTCCGGGCGTCAGCCCTTTTTCAAAACGTTTTCTTCGAAGGCGACTTTGAAGGCGGCCTGTTTCTCGGGGCTGGCATCAGTCTGGTAGTTGGCCTTCCACTCATCCATGGTCATGCCGTAGAAAATCTCGCGGGCTTCGTCCTTGCCCATTTCGATGCCTTTTTCGTTGGCGGCTTCCTGATACCAGCGGGCCAGGCAGTTGCGGCAGAATCCGGCCAGATTCATCATGTCGATGTTCTGAACGTCGGTGCGATCTTCCATCAGGTGCTCTTGAAGCCGACGGAACGCGGCGGCCTGAAGTTCGATTTCGGTTTGCTTGTCCATGGTCTGGCTCCGGATGACAGTTTTGTTGTCTCTGACCTAGCGGTCCTGTGGTGATGTTTCAACACGGTGGCTCAGGCCAGTTTCAAAGCCAGCCAGGGGACGATGCAGAAGATCAAGGTCAGGATTTTATAATTCGCCAAATACCGGAAATACGCTCGTTTCACATCCGGACGCTCCATCTGGAACATCCGGCCATGAACACCTGCGATCCAATCCTGCAACAGCACGATCATCAGGGTCGTGAAAAGCAAAACCGCGATATTGAGCACCGCCATCCAGCCAAAGACGGAGGTCAGAAACTCCTGAGTCATGATCGCCTCCTTTCCCCTTAATATATGGGGATCAGCGGCCGACCCCACAATGAGGTGTGATCAAAGGCCGCTGTCAGCCAGAGCATCCTGAAGGATCACGGCCATGCGCTCGGCCCAGGCGCGTTGACCGGTGTGGTCGGCGATCAGGTCGTTGCGCAGCTCGATCAGGGCGTTCGGGCGGCCATGGGCGGAACAGTGGCGGTCAATCGCGTCACCGGGCAGGACACCGGTATAGGGTTCGTTGACGCCTACGCACAGATCGCCCTCGGCCCCGAGCCGGTTGACCAGCGGGCGCGAGAACCGTTCGTCCGGCGTGTGCAGTACACCGATGTGCCACGGGCGTGGCGCACGACCGCGCAGCTGGCGGGTAAAGGAATGCATCGACACGATCACCGCGTGGGGCAGGCCCGCCATGCGCCCAAGCGCTTCATGGTAAGGGCGATAGCACATGTTCAAGCGCCGTTCGCGTTCAGCCGCGTCGGCGTGGCGGTTGCCGGGGATAATCGAGCCGTCATAGAGCTTCATCAGCAGGGTCGGATCGTCCTCGCCCCTGTTCGGGTCAATCACGAGGCGCGAGAAATTTGCTGCAATCACCGGCGCGTTCAGGATCTCGCCTAAATGCTTGGACACTTCATAGGCGCCGACGTCATAAGCGATGTGACGCTCCATATCCTCGCGCGGCAGGCCGAGGTCGCCACCATTGATTTCGGGTGGCACTGTATTGGTTGCATGGTCGCATGTGATCAGCCAGCGCGACGGGCGATCAGCGCCGTGGATAAAAAACGGAGAATACGTCATAAGCCTGTCATCTAGTTTGTCGCAGGTGTAGGGCAGTTGCTTTGAAAAGGGAATTGCGCAATAAGCAGCGTGAAGCAATGTTTGCGGTAACATTTATGCGAAACCAAGAGATGACGTCAGGAGAACACCATCAATGCGACGCCTGAGAAATGTAAAAATCGTGGCGACGCTGGGACCGGCGTCCAATGACTATGACATGATCCGCGCCCTGCACGAGGCCGGTGCTGATGTGTTCCGCCTGAACATGAGCCACGGCAGTCACGACGAGATCCGCGAGCGGCACCGGATTATCCGGCAGGTGGAAAAGGATCTGGACAGCCCGATCGCCATCCTGGCCGATCTTCAGGGTCCGAAACTGCGCGTGGGCGAGTTCGCCAATGGAGCCGAGGAACTGGAGGAGGGCGCCACTTTCCGGCTGGACCTTGATCCGGCACCCGGCGACGTAGGCCGCGTGTGCCTGCCGCACCCCGAGATTTTCGCAGCCCTTGAGCCGGGCGCACGTCTGTTGGTCAATGACGGCAAGATCCGTCTGATCGTACAAGACTGCGGCCAGGATTTCGCAAATTGTACGGTCGAGGTCGGCGGTACCATCTCGAACCGCAAAGGCGTCAACGTGCCCGATGTGGTGCTGCCTCTGGCGGCACTTTCGGCCAAGGATCGCGACGATCTGGAATTTGTCTGCCAGTTGGGCGTCGACTGGCTAGCGCTGAGCTTTGTTCAGCGCGCCAAGGACGTGTTCGAGGCCCGCGCGCTGGCTGACGGCCGTGCCTCGATCCTGTCCAAGATCGAAAAGCCTGCGGCGGTTGAAGCCTTTGACGACATCCTCGACGCCTCGGATGGGATCATGGTCGCGCGCGGCGATCTGGGGGTCGAACTGCCGGTGTCTGCCGTGCCGCCCATCCAGAAACGTCTGGTTCGGAAATGCCGCGGCGCTGCCAAGCCGGTGATCGTGGCCACCCAGATGCTGGAGAGCATGATCGAAAGCCCGATGCCCACCCGGGCCGAGGTATCGGACGTGGCAACCGCCATCTATGAGGGTACCGACGCCATTATGCTGAGTGCTGAGTCCGCGGCGGGCTCGTACCCGGTCGAGGCTGTGCAGACCATGAACAAGGTCGCCATCGAGGTTGAGGCCGACCCGACTTATATGCAGATCATTTCCGCTTCGCGCAGCGCGAAGGGCACAACGATTGCTGATGGGATTGTGGCCGCCGCGCGTGAGATTGCGGAAAAGACCGATATCAAGGCGATCTGCTGTTTCACCCAAAGTGGCACCACGGCGCTGCTGACTGCACGGGAACGTCCCAGTGTGCCGATCATCGCCATGACACCGGCCACCGGAACCGCACGGCGTCTGTGCCTGAGCTGGGGTTGCCACTGCGTGATGACGCCCGAGCTGGAGCGGTTCAAGGGTGCCGTCGTCAACGCGGCCCGCGCGGCGCGGGCAGGCGGATTTGCGGCCGAAGCGGATCAGATCGTTGTGACTGCCGGTGTCCCCTTCAACGTGCCGGGAACCACCAATATTCTGCGTATCGCACCGTGTGATGAGCGTCTGATCTACAACACGGACCCGGGCTGACCCATACGGTAAAGCCTCTTTCCCACCGCTGGCTTGCGGTGTTTGCCTATTTTTTGGGCGAAAAAAGTGTAATAATATCAACAGAAAGCCGGACTCTGGGTTGAGTTCGGCAATTTCCCCTCTGTTTTTCGGTGTTTTTCCCGGATACTGGTTCGCGTGGGCAGTCTACTCAGAAAGTTCCAGGTTCCGGCTGCCCTGCCGGGGACACGGCCCCGGCACAATCATAAAATAACGGAGGAACGTCATGACAACGAAAATTGTCATTGGACTGGACGGGACAGAAACCGGGGAACGTGCGATCACCTTTGCCAAGGATTTGGCCGGGCGGATCGGATCATGTGAATTGCTAGTGGTTTACGTGATCGAATGGTCCCCTTTCACTTTCCAGACACCTGAAGAAAACGCGCTGCGTCACAAGCGGCGCGAGGAAGAGGTCGAACTGGCCACCAACCGCATTGTCACTCCTGCGGTAGATGCGCTGAAGGCAGAAGGTTTCGCAGCGCATGGCATTGTGCGCCATGGTGACGTGGCCGAAACGCTGAATGCGATAACGGTCGAAAACGGCGGTACCCAGATTATCGTCGGGCGCGCCTCGGCGGACGGGTTCAAGAAACGCCTGTTCGGCAGCTCGACCCAGAATCTGGTCATGCACGCTGATGTGCCGGTCACTGTCGTGAACTGAGGGGAGTGACGAGTATGAATACGCTTCAAAGACTGAGCTTTGCTGCATCCGCAGTTCTGTTCGCCAGCCCCGCATTTGCGCAGGAAGCACCGGGTCTGGATGATAAGATCAATCAGGCATTCGCCGACTTCACCGGACCGTTTGTCAGCTTTATCTTCGCGCCGTTCCCGGGAACGGGGTTCCCATGGATCGTGGGATGGCTGGTGATCGCGGCGACGGTGTTTTCGCTGTATTTCGCCTTTGTGCAGTTCCGCTTTTTTGGACACGCTGTCAGCCTTGTGAAAGGTGATTATTCCGATCCCAACGACGCGGGTGAGGTCAGCCACTTTCAGGCGTTGGCTACTGCGCTTTCGGGCACGGTCGGTCTGGGTAACATCGCCGGTGTGGCGGTGGCCGTCGGAATCGGCGGGCCGGGTGCTACGTTCTGGATGATCATGGCGGGCCTGCTGGGCATGGCCTCGAAGTTCACCGAATGTACGCTGGGCGTGAAGTACCGCAACGAATACGAGGACGGCACCGTTTCGGGTGGTCCGATGTATTACATGTCCAAGGGATTCAGCGAACTGGGCCTGCCGGGCGGTAAGATTCTGGCCGTTCTGTTCTCGATCTTCTGTATTCTTGGCGCGCTGGGCGGGGGCAATATGTTCCAGGCCAACCAGGCGCACCAGCAGATCGCAGGTATTACCGGTGACTATCCCGGCTGGATAACTGGCCTGGTCTTCGCCGGCATCGTGTTTGCGGTGATCGTGGGCGGCCTGAAATCCATCGCACGCGTGACCGAAAAGGTCGTGCCCTTCATGGGCGTTATGTATGTGGTGGCCGCGCTGGTCATCATCATCATGCATGCAGATCAGATCGGCTGGGCATTCGGCCAGATCTTCGCAGGTGCCTTCACGGGTCTCGGCGTGGCTGGTGGTATGGTTGGCGCGCTGATCCAGGGCTTCCGTCGTGCGGCGTTCTCGAACGAAGCGGGCGTTGGTTCTGCTGCGATTGCGCACTCGGCCGTGCGGACGAGCGAGCCGATCACCGAAGGCTTCGTGTCGCTGCTGGAGCCGTTCATCGATACGGTTGTGATCTGTACCATGACCGCGCTGGTGATCATCATCACCCAGCAGCTGATCATTGATCCGCAAACCGGTCTTTACATGCTGAACGAAGATGGCGGCGGTATTGCAACCGTTGACGGAAACTCGGGCGTCAGCCTGACCTCGGCGGCCTTTGCCAGCGCCTTTGGCTGGTTCCCGTATGTGCTGGCCGTTGCTGTGGTTCTGTTTGCCTTCTCGACCATGATCAGCTGGTCCTACTACGGCCTGAAAGCTTGGACCTATCTGTTCGGCGAGGGCCACACCAAGGAACTGGTGTTCAAGATCATCTTCTGCGTCTTCGTCGTGATCGGTGCGGCGGCCAACCTTGGCCCGGTCATCGACTTCTCGGACGCGGCGATCTTTGCGATGGCGGTTGTGAACGTCTTTGCGCTCTACTTCCTGATGAAAGTGGTGCGGGAAGAGCTGGCCAGCTATTCGGCTCGCCTGAAAAGCGGCGAGATCCGCAAATTCGAGCACTAAACCCTTCCACCGGGGCGGCCAGTGCTGCCCCGGTGCCTGACCACCCTGCGAAAAGCGCAGATTCTGGTCCAAACCCCCTTGCCAGTATGACCGAACTTGCGTAAACGGCGCTTCTGATCGCGTGACCGGCCGAGATGGCATGCCGAGTCGCGTTTAGTACCGAACCCTGAAAGGAGACGGAAATGCCTAAGATGAAGACCAAGTCGAGCGCCAAGAAGCGCTTTAAGGTGACTGCGACCGGTAAGGTCCTTGCTGGCCAGGCCGGCAAACGGCACGGCATGATCAAGCGGACCAAGAAGTTCATCCGCGACGCCCGTGGCAACACCACCCTGTCCGCCCCCGACGCCAAGATCGTCAAGGGCTACATGCCCTACGACCGCTAAGAGGAGATTAAGAGATGTCCCGCGTTAAAGGTGGAACCGTAACTCACGCCCGTCACAAGAAGGTCATCAAGGCCGCCAAAGGTTACTATGGCCGCCGCAAGAGCACCTTCAAGGTTGCCCGTCAGGCCGTCGACAAGGCCAACCAGTATGCAACCCGCGACCGCAAGAACCGCAAGCGCAACTTCCGCGCGCTGTGGATCCAGCGTATCAACGCTGCTGTCCGTTCGCATGACGAAGCACTGACATATTCCCGCTTCATCAACGGCCTGAACCTGGCCGGTATCGAAGTGGACCGCAAAGTTCTGGCCGACCTGGCCGTGCACGAACCGGAAGCGTTCGGCGCGATCGTCGCCAAAGCTCAGGCCGCTCTGGCTGCCTGATCCTCTTTTCAGAGAGACAGTGAATGAAGGGCCGTCCCATGTGGGCGGCCTTTTTTGTTTTGTGTTCATTCAGACGATTACTTCCGACACCAAACGCTCGGGCTGAATCCTGATTGTCGACGAATTAAGAAAACTTAATCCAAACCCGCTATGCGCAGCTATGAACCATCAACACATGAAGCTTACCTAATAGGAGTGAGCACCATGAAATATACTGCTGCTTTGGGTCTCGTTGCCCTAAACCTGGCTGTTCTGAGTGGGCCAGCCCTTGCCGATTGTTACTTCGGAACTGATGCGGTGACCGGCGCCGAGACAATCATCTGCGAAACGGATGGGGGCTTTTCCAGCTGGGGAACGATGATCGCTGAAGCGTGAAGCTTTTTGTCAGAGCCTGTTGAATAATCTGAAAGGAAACGGCCGTGCTTAAGAGTACAATTGCTGTTGTTGCCTTCGTGGCTTTTGCTGGCCCTGCCATATCGAGCCAGTTCTATCCGGCGAACAGTCTTGACAGTGTGGCACTGATCGGACCTCCGGCAGAGCCAGGATCAGTTGAGTTCGACATGGAAATGTTCACCGTCCTGTGGCTGCAGGAGAGCCGAACCCCTGAACAGATGGCGTTTGTTCAAAAGTCCGTCGACCTGGACCGCTTCGCACCTATCGTTGCAACCGGGTTGCTGGATGTGGACACACAAGTATTGGGTGAAACGCTAGAGCAGATTATCGATGAAGTTCGCGACGACTATAATCTGGTCAAAGCGAATTACGATATTCCGCGGCCTTTCGTGATCAACGACGCTGTTGAACCCGTCGCGACGGCATTCCCCGTGACGTCATATCCAAGCGGGCACACGATCCGCGCAATAGTCTATACGTCGGTCCTTTCGGATATCTTTCCCGAGCATTCCGAACAGCTTGAAGCTCTTGGGCGTGAAATCGGCTACGGTCGTGTGATCGGAGGCGTTCACTATCCAATGGACGTCAAATCCGGACAGGTGCTGGGTGATGCCTACATGGATGTGATACGGGAACAGCCTGCCTATCAGGATGCGTTGAGTGCTATCCGGAACGAGAAAAGCAACGAAGCCCTGCCAGTCACGCAATAAGCGTTGCCAGAGTGCACCCAAGGGGGCGTCGCTCAATGGAGCAGTGGGTTTCGGCTTCGCGGAAACGGAAGGATGCCACCCAATTTCCCGCACGTGCCAGCAGCTGAATTGCGGATGCGGTGGACGTCTCTCGCTTTTACCGTGGGTGTTGGGTTACTTGCTGTCCTTCTTCACCAACTGCGCCGCAAAGGCCACGCCCGTGCCCGGTCCGGCATAAGTGACCATGATCACGTCATCCAGATAGACCCCGTTGAAAATACCGGCCGAAACGTCCTCTCCCGATATCCCGGCCTCGGCCAGTACAAAGCGGGTGGGATCGTCCAGGCTGAATGTGCCCATCGCTTCTTCGACGATCCAATCGGTGTCTCCGATCCGGCGCCAACGGTTGGTGGCGGTGATCAGGTTGCCATCGAGCTTGGTGATCTCCAACTCCATCTCGGTCTTCAATAGACCCTTTTCGTGGTTCGGGTTTGATTTGGCAAAAGCCACCAGATAGGTGCCGTGCCATGTGCCGACGATCTGAGGGAAACCGCTACCGTCTTCGGCGCTGGCAGGGGCGGCGATGGAAAGTGCAAGAATCGTGATCATGCTTCGAAGGAAACTGAATGCCATGGGGTATCTCCTGAATTGAATGGCCACAGGCTACCCGAGTTCAGGAGTTTGGCAAAACACGGTCCAAAAACGAAAAAACCGGCGCGGTGGGCGCCGGTTTTCTTATGAACAGTGCGGGGCCTTAGCCGAACACGCGACCCAGCGCGCCATCGACCGCGTCGGTGATTTGGTCGATGTCGTCCGGCGTGGCGATCAGCGCGGGCGAGAAGCACAGCGTGTTGTTGCGGCCGGGGACCGAGCGGTTGGTGACGCCGATGATCACGCCCTGCGCCATACAATCGGCCACAACCGCCTGCGCCAGCTTCTCGTCCACCGGCTCTTTGCTGCTGCGATCCGCAACCAGTTCGGCGCCCAGGAACAGACCCTTGCCGCGCACGTCGCCGATGACTTTATGCTTTTCCATCAGCGCCTGCAGGTTGCCCATCATGCGATCGCCCATGGCCGAGCAGTTCCCCAACAGGTTCTCGTCCTCGATGATGCGCATATTCTCGATCGCGGCCGCCGGACCGGCGGTGCAACCACCAAAGGTCGAGATGTCGCGGAAATAGTTCAGCGGATCGGCTGCGTCGTCCTTGAACATTTCAAAGACTTCCTCGGTGGTCACCATGCAGGCAATCGCCGCATAGCCCGAGGCAACGCCCTTGGCCATGGTCACGAAGTCCGGCTTGATACCGTATTGCTGATAGCCGAACCATGTACCGGTGCGGCCAACGCCACAGACGACCTCGTCGATATGCAGCAGGATGTCGTATTTCTTGCAGATCTCCTGCACGCGCTGCCAGTAACCCTCGGGCGCTTCGATCACGCCGCCACCAGCAGTCACCGGTTCAAGGCACAGCGCGCCAACAGTGTCGGGACCTTCGCGCAGGATAACCTCTTCGATCTGATCCGCGGCCCATTCGCCGAAGTTCTCGACCGGTGCACCGTCCAGCTCGTGCTTGCGGTATTCCATGCAATGCGGCACGCGCACGAAACCGGGCGCGAAGGGGCCGTATTGCGCGTTGCGCTCATCCTGGCCACCTGCTGACATCGTGGCCAGAGTCGAGCCGTGGTAGTCGCGGTCGCGGTACAGAATCTTGGTCTTTTTACCGCCGTACTTCTTGTGGGCGATCTGGCGGATCATCTTGAACGCCTTCTCATTCGCCTCAGAGCCCGAGTTGGTGTAGTAGACGCGGCTCATGCCCGGCATCTTGTCGATCAGCTTCTCGGCGAAGATTGCACCGGGGATCGAACCGGCGGAGTTGGCGAAGTAGCACAGCTTCATCAGCTGGTCATACACGGCCTTGCAGATCGATTCGCGGCCATAGCCCACGTTGACGGTCCAGACGCCGCCCGAAACGGCATCCAGATGCTCTTTGCCGTTCTGATCCCAAACACGCATTCCCTTGCCTTCGACAATGATGCGGGGATCATTGGTTTCAAAGGGCTTATGCTGGATCAGGTGGTGCCAGATATGGGCGCGGTCGGCCTCGACCACGCGGGAAAGATCGTTTTCGTTGAACGTGCCGTCCATGACATGTCCTTTCAGAAGTATTGGGTGCGCAAGATGCGGGTACGTTGCCGCCCCGGCTTGGAATTTTCGATGGCCCAGATCACCGCGAATGGCCATCTGTAGATAGGGCCAGATTGCATCATCCCGTATTGCCAGTCCATGCACTCGGCGTATTTTTACGGGTTTGTCAGATGCGGTACTTTGTGATCAAGTCGCGCAGAATCTGAACTGGGAGGGTCAGCAGATGGCAACGGCCAATATCTACGAACGTCATTTGGACAAGAACCGCGCGAATTACACGCCCTTGTCCCCGCTGAGTTTCATTGAACGTACCGCAAAGATTTACCCGGACTACCCGTCGGTGGTCTATGGTGAGCGCCGGTATAGCTGGGCGGAAACCTATACCCGGTGCCGTCGTCTGGCGGGGGCGCTATCGGCGCGGGGGATCGGCAAGGGTGACACGGTCTCGATCATCGCCGCCAACATCCCCGAGATGTACGAGGCCCATTTCGGCGTGCCCATGGCCGGTGGAGTGCTGAACACGATCAACACGCGACTGGACGCGCCGATCATCGCCTTCATCCTGAACCACGCCGAAGCCAAGGTGCTGCTGGTCGACCCAGAGTTTTCGGGCGTGGTGAAAGAGGCCCTGAAACAGGTGGATCATGATCTGCTGGTGATCGACATCGAAGACCCCAGTTTTGATGGCGGTGAAAAGCTGGGCAGCCTGACCTATGACGCGCTGCTGGCCGAGGGCGACCCGGAATTCGCATGGTCTCTGCCCGATGACGAATGGGACGCGATCACGCTGAACTATACCTCCGGGACCACGGGCAATCCGAAAGGGGTCGTGTATCACCACCGGGGCGCGACGCTGAATGCACAGTCGGACCTGCTGGACTGGGACATGCCGAAACACTCGGTCTATCTGTGGACCCTGCCGATGTTCCACTGCAACGGCTGGTGTTTCCCTTGGGCAATGGCGGCCAATGCCGGGGTCTCGGTCTGCCTGCGGGCGGTGCGGGATGAGCCGATCTATGCCGCCTTCCGCGATGAAAAGGTCACCCATTTCTGCGGCGCGCCAATTGTTCTGAACATGCTGGCCAACGCGCCGGATCACCTGAAAGATTTCGATCATGAGATCAAAGTGATGACCGCAGGTGCCCCGCCGCCTGCCGCAGTGATCGAAAAGATGGAAGGCATGGGCGTGGAAGTGACCCATGTGTATGGGTTGACCGAGACCTATGGCCCCTCGGTTGTGTGTGCGTGGAAAGACGAGTGGAACAGCAAAGGCGCCGAGGAGCGTGCGGCGCTCAAGGTCCGTCAGGGTGTTCCCTATACGGCCCTGTCGGGGCTGATGGTGGCCGATCCGGATACCCTTGAACCCGTGCCTGCAGACGGCGAGACGATGGGTGAGATTTTCATGCAGGGCAATGTCGTCATGAAAGGCTATCTGAAAAACGCCGAGGCCTCAGACAAGGCGTTTCGTGGCGGCTGGTTTGCCTCGGGCGATTTGGGGGTGATGCACCCGGATGGCTATATCGCGCTCAAGGATCGGTCCAAGGACATCATCATCTCGGGTGGCGAAAATATCTCATCGGTCGAGGTCGAGGATATTCTCTACAAACACCCCGCCGTGATGGAGGCCGCCGTGGTCGCGCGCCCGGATGAGAAATGGGGTGAAACGCCCTGTGCTTTCATCGAACTCAAGCCGGATGCGCAGGCGAGTGAGGCGGATATCATTGCCTTCTGTCGGGACAACATGGCCCATTTCAAAGCACCCAAGACGGTGGTGTTCGGGGCATTGCCCAAGACCTCGACCGGTAAGATCCAGAAGTTCAAACTGCGGGATCAGGCAAGGTCGCTGACCTAGGTGCCCATCTTGTCAAAGAGGGAAAGATCAAGCTCCAGCATCTCACCCATCCACACCGCACGGTCCCGGTGATCTTCCAGATGGTCGCCGGTTTCCGGGTGGGTGAAGATGGTTAGACCCTGCCGGTTAAGCATCAGCCAAGGGATGACTTGATCGAAAGCGTCCGGTGCAAAACCCAGTTGGCAGCTCCAACGCGGATGCGGGCCGACATTCTTGGCATGCATCCGGCCTATTCTAACCGGAAACAGGCGCGCGGCCTCTTGGCAGACCTGTTGCGCAACGTGCTGCGTATTGGCGTCGAAGTAGACATGGGCGTGATAGCCGGTGATCTCGGGCATTGGGGCCTCCTGCGTGCGTAGACAGGCTACACGGGGCAGGCCGTCCTCGCCACCAGAGCCCGCACACAGGACCTGTGCGCCAGTTCAGGTCACGGTGTCGGGGTGGGCAGCCCTGAAGGCGGGATGAGCGGCGCAGGCGGCCTCGACCGCCAGAATGCGCGGCAGCTCGGACAGGTCCACTTGCCAGCGTCGCGCGTTGTACAATTGCGGGATCAGACACAGATCGGCCAGACCGGGCTGTGACCCTGCGCAATAGGGGGCCTGTTCGAACTCAGCCAACAGCGCCTCGAACGACAGCAGGCCGGGGCGGATAAAGTGGCGCATCCAATCGCCCAACGTCCCGTCAGTCCCGCCGCCGAGCGTGGTGGCGTACTGAGCGACCGAGAGGTTGCAGACCGGGTGGATATCCACGGCAATGGACTGCGCCAAGGCCGCTACTTTGGCCCGATGCGCGGGTTCAGCCGACAGCAAACCCAGACCCCGGGTCTGATCCAGATAGTCGATGATCGCCAGAGATTGCGTCAGCCGCAGTCCGTCAATCTCAAGCACCGGAACCAGTCCCTGCGGATTGCGCGCCAGGTGGGTCTGCGATTTTTGTGCCCCGTCCCTGAGATCGACCGAGACAGCACGATAGGCGATCCCGGCCAGATTCAGCGCAATGCGCACCCGGTAGCTGGCCGATGACTGCCCGTAGTCGAACAGGATCACCTCGGTCATGCTGTCAGCCGTTTTTCAACGCGGCAGCTTTCAAGGCTTGCGCCAGTACATCCGCGTTTCCGATATGGTTTGCCAGCACCAGAATAAGCCGTGCGTTCAGGGCTTCGCTTTCCGACTTTTCCAACCCGTCATGGGCGGTCAGCAACTCGGCATAGAAATCGTCGCCATTGTCGAGGTTTGGGGTGAGGATCAGATCGGCCATCTTGCTTACTCCTTACCGGTGGCCCGGCGGATCGCCTGCCGGAATGCGTTTTCTTCGAACGTGTCGCGCCGTGCAGCCACGTGTTGATCCGGGCGGATCAGGTAGACCGCGCTGGTGGCATCGCCCAGATAGCGTCGCTTCAGCTCAAGCGTCAGGTCATCCTTGACCGACAGCGCCAACCGGGTGGTTTCGATGCCGTCTTCCTCGATCCGGGCCGGGGCGTCGGCGTCGATGGTCAGCAGGGTGAATTTACCCGCCAGTTTCGGCAACAGGAAGTCATCGCCCAAAGGCGCATCGGGGCAGGCCGCACCCGGGCGGGTGATATCCGGCCCGTTCAGGGCATCCGCCGAGCTGAGCGAGGACCCCTCGTAAGTGCATGGCGTGCTCAGCCGCCCGGAATTCACCAGCGGCCGGGCAAAGTCAAAATGTTCGCTTAGGTCCAGAACCGCATCCCGGAACTGTCGCGACATGTCGGATTTCGGCGTGATGAAATCGGTCGAGCGCGTGGACATGCGGATATTTTCGTCAGCGGCCTGAACCCGCTCGCGGTTGTAGCTGTCCAACAGAATTTCGGGTGCTTTGCCGTCGATGACCAGTTTGAGCTTCCAGCACAGGTTATCCGCATCCTGCATTCCGGAATTTGCACCGCGCGCCCCAAAAGGGCTGACTTGATGCGCACTGTCCCCGGCGAACAAAACGCGGCCATAGCGGAACCGTTCCATCCGCCGACATTGGAACGTGTAGATCGATACCCATTCCAGATCGAACTTCACATCCTCACCCAACATTGCCTTGAGTCGCGGGATGACGTTCTCGGGCTTTTGTTCACGCTCCTTGTCGATATCCCACCCCAGTTGCAGATCGATGCGCCAGACATTGTCGGGCTGCTTGTGCAGCAGTGCCGATTGCCCGCGATTGAAGGGCGGATCGAACCAGAACCAGCGCTCGGTCGGGAAATCGGCCTCCATCACCACGTCGGCGATCAGAAAGTTGTCTTCGAATACGCGGCCTTCGAAATCCAGCCCCAGCATCCGCCGTGTCGGTGAGTTCGCCCCGTCACAGGCGATCAGCCAGTCGGCCTCAATATTATAGGGGCCTTCGGGGGTTTCTACCTCGAGCGTGACATGGCTGTTATGGGTTCCGATGGCTTCGACCTTGTTGCGGCCACGGATTTCAAGGGACGCGCCTTCAGCCTGCAATTCGCGCACCCTGTCTACAAGGGCCTTTTCGAAATAGTATTGCTGCAGGTTGATGAAGGCCGGGTTCGCGTATCCGGTATCGGGCTGCAAGTTGAACTCATACACCTGACGCTCATCGAAATAGACTTTGCCCGCGTTCCACAGCACCCCTTTTTCCATCATTGGACGCCCCGCGCCCAGACGGTCGGCGATATCAAGCGTACGCTGCGAAAAGCAGATCGCACGGCTGCCGAAACTGACCTTGTCATTGTCGTCCAGCACCACGACCTCGACCCCTTGCTGGGCCAGATCAATCGCGGTGGCCAGTCCAATCGGCCCCGCACCGATCACGATCACTTTGTGCCGGACAGGCGTGGAAGCATCCTGATCCGGGCTGCGTTCATAGGCGTAAAGCGGGACTTCGAAAATCTTGTTCATGGGCTCTCCCCCGATGGTCTGGCGCTGGCTACGCGCAAGATTTCGTTCTCCGACCCTGCGAGGCCGAAGGCTTGAACCAATGGTTTCACCGAAAATTCCGCCGCAAAACGATCTGGATCAAATGCGGCGGAAATTCCTTGTCCTTTGTAAGGCCCTTACCGCGCGTAGGGAGATGCGAGAGCAGGCAATACCGTGCCGGTGCAGTCGCCGAACCCGATTGTGTAACCCTTGCCTTTGGCTGCACCTGTCAGGGTCAGGGTGTCGCCGTCTTCAATGAAGCTACGGGTTTCACCGCTGTCCAGTGTCAGCGGTTCTTTTCCGCCCCAGCTGAGTTCCAGCAGCGAACCCCGTTCCGGTTTCGTCGGGCCCGAGATGGTGCCCGACCCCAGCAGATCGCCGGTATTCATTGGGCAGCCCGAGGTGGTGTGATGCGCCAGTTGCTGCGCGGCGGAATAGTACATTTCCTTGTAATTCGTCCGGGCAATTGTGGTGGCCGGTTTGCCCGCGGGCGCCATCGTCACGGACAGGTCGATGTCATACAGCATAGGGCCGCAGTCTTTCAGGTGGTCCAGCAACTCGTGCTCGCGCGCGGGGGTGTCGCAGCGGAAGGGTTCCAAAGCGGTTTTGGTGACAATCCACGGGCTGATCGAGGTAGCGGTGGCCTTGGCCTGAAACGGGCCAAGAGGCTGGTATTCCCACGCCTGAATGTCCCGCGCGGACCAGTCGTTCAGCAGGACGTATCCGAAGATGTGGTCATCCGCTTCCTGCACGGTGATCGGGCCATCCGAGGGCGTGCCGACAATGGCGCCCATCTCAAGCTCGATGTCAAAGCGGCGGCTGGGCAGGAATGCGGGCTTCTCTTGGTCTAGTGATTTCAACTGACCCCAGGGACGACGGATATCGGAGCCCGATACGACAACCGAGGATGCCCGGCCATTGTACCCGATGGGAATGTGCAACCAGTTCGGAGGCAGCGCGTTTTCCGGCCCGCGGAACATTGTGCCCACGTTTTGTGCGTGGTGGCGGCCGGCATAGAAATCGGTGTATTCGCTGACCGCAAAAGGCATTTGCAGTTCTGCTGCGTCCTGCGGAACCAGAAGGGGTTCGACCTTTTCCTGTTCGTCAGACCCTTCGGCCAGCAGAGATGTCAGACGCGCACGCAATGCAGCCCAGACGGCCGGGCCTTGCTCCATCAGCGGGTTCCAGAAGGGGAGGTCGAACAGTGGCTCGTCGTCCAGAACGATCACCCCTTCAGCCTCAGCTGCGGTTACGTCCAGAATCATGCTTCCAATCGCCACGCCGCAATGCGGTTCGGATCCGTCGACCGAAAAGACACCATAAGGCAGGTTGTTCAGCGGAAAAGGATGGTCGGCGTCATTGGCCGAGGCCACCCAGGATTTCATCAATGGCATCTGTGATCCTTGTCAGTTTATTGCGCGTCCCGCAGGGATTTCAGCCCCAGCAGAAGCGCGGCCAATATCATGAACCCGCCGCCAGCTCGGTCCAGCCACAGCCGCGCCGAGCCCTTGAGACGCGTTGCCAGCCAACTGGCGCTGCCGCCATAGACGGTCAGAAACAGTCCGTCGATGGTCAGATAGGTGACCGAGAGGATGGCGAATTGCGGCCAGAACGGCAACGCGCTGTCGATGAACAGCGGGAACAGGGCAGCAAAGAACACCACTGCTTTGGGATTGGCGGCGGAGGTGATGAAACCCTGCGTCCAAAGCGACTTGCGGCTGGCGTGCGGTGCTGTCTGGGTCGTTTTGCGTTCCGCTTTGACGATCATCTTCACCCCAAGAAACACCAGGTAAGCCACGCCCAGCCACTTGATCACCGCCAGCGCCGCGCCCGAGGCGGCGATGATCGCGGCCAGACCAAGCCCGGCCGCCAACATTTGCAGCAGGTTCGCCGTTAGGTCTCCGGCCGCCGTAAACATCCCGCGCTTCAGCCCGTTGGTTGCCGAGTTGGACAGCATCAGCAACTGGCTCGGGCCGGGTGTGCTCATCAGCAGCAGGACGGTGGCAACATAGGTGATCCAGATATCAAAGCTCATGCCTACTTCACTTCTTGCCCGGTGTTCCGTCGAACTTTTTCTCAAGTGAGGTCCAGCAGTCAATGTAATCGTCCTGCAAGGGGGCCTCGTCGGCCGCAAAAGGCGTCAGATGCTGCGGGAACCGGGTTTCGAACATGAAGGACATGGTGTTGTCCAGCTTGTCTGGGCCAAGGTTCGCATTCGACGCTTTTTCGAACGCCTCGCGGTCCGGCCCGTGCGGCAGCATCATATTGTGCAGGCTCATGCCGCCGGGAACAAAGCCCTGCGGCTTGGCATCGTACTGACCGTAGATGTTGCCCATAAGCTCGGACATGATGTTCTTGTGATACCAAGGCGGGCGGAACGTATCCTCGGCCACCATCCAGCGTTCACGGAACAGGACAAAGTCGATATTGGCCGTGCCCGGCTGCCCCGAAGGTGCGGTCAGCACGGTAAAGATCGACGGGTCAGGGTGATCGAACAGGATCGCTCCGACCGGGCAATAGGTGCGCAGGTCGTATTTGTAGGGTGCATAGTTGCCGTGCCATGCGACCACGTCCAGCGGGCTTTGGCCGATCTTGGTAGTATGGAACTGCCCGCACCATTTGACAGTCACGGTCGAGGGCACCTCACGATCCTCAAACGCCGCGACAGGCGCCTTGAAATCGCGTGGGTTGGCCATGCAGTTGGCGCCGATCGGGCCGCGGCCCGGCAGCTCGAATTTCTGACCGTAGTTCTCGCAGACAAAGCCGCGCGCGGGACCCTCCAGTACCTCAACCCTGTACACCAGCCCACGTGGAATAATCGCGATTTCCTTGGGCTCAAGGTCGATGATCCCCAGCTCGGTCGCAAAGCGCAGGCGGCCTTCCTGCGGCACCACCAGCAACTCGGAATCGGCCGAGTAGAAATAGGCGTCCACCATCGACTCGGTGACCAGATAGATGTGGCTGGCCATGCCCACCTGCGTGTTCACGTCGCCTGCCGTGGTCATCGTGTGCATACCTGTCAGCCAGGTCAGCCCCTGATCGGAATGCGGCACCGCATCCCAGCGGTACTGGCCCAGGCTGATCACGTCCGGATCGACAAAAGGCGCGGATTTCCAATAAGGCAGGTCGATCTTTTCATAGCGGTGCGAATGCTTGACCGACGGCCGGATGCGATAGCACCACGTCCGTTCCGGCGGGTTGGCGGTGAAAGCCGTACCGCTGAGTTGCTCACCATAGAGACCATAGTTGCAGCGCTGCGGGCTGTTCATTCCCTGCGGCAGCGCGCCGGGCAGGGCCTCGGTTTCGAAGTCATTTCCAAAGCCGGGCATATAGCCCGCATGGGTGCCGACCGGGCTGCTGGCCTGGGTCATTTCATGCGGATCAGTCGGATGGTTCATCCTGCGTTCCTCCGTTTGCTGCTTGTGGGATAATAGTCGGTTTTGTAACTAACAAGCATGACTCGGGACGATTCCATGAAAAAAGATGACTTTAATTTGCAAAATTTCTTGCCCTACCTGCTGAACCGGGCGGCCGAGGAAAGCTCGTTGGAATTTCAGAAGGTCTACAAGGACCACTACGGTATGCTGCGTAACGAATGGCGGGTCCTGTTCCACTTGGGCAATTACGGCGAAATGACCGCGAAAGAGATCGGCGAACGCGCCAGGCTCCACAAAACCAAGGTCAGCCGTGCGGTGCACAGGCTGGAGGAACGCCGGTATCTGCTGCGCAGCCGCAGTGACACGGATCGCAGGGTGGAAAATCTGATGCTGACGACCTTGGGGCAATCCGTCTATCACGAGCTATACGGTATCGCCGGGCAATATGATGCAAAGCTGGCAGCACAATTCAGTTCGGACGAGGTGGCCCTGTTGCGCAAAATGCTGCGCCAGCTGGCGCATATGGAGTGATCACTGGTAATCCCGGTCTCTGGCCCCCAGATGACAACCAGAGTGGACACTGGAATAATAACAAAATGACGACCCTGAACGCCGATGCGGCGAAATCAACTGATTTGATCGAATGGATTGTGACACGCGGCCTCGAGGGAGCCGCGAAAGAAGACCTGTTGGACGGCTACTGCAACAAGCTGTTGGAACTGGGCGTGCCTTTGATGCGCTTTCATGCGGCGCAATCGGCATTGCACCCGGTCTACGGCGGCACCGGGTTCAGTTGGTATCAGGGGCGAGGGGGTGAGTCCGAGACCTTTGAGTATACCGAAGAGCCCAGCGAACAGTGGAGGCAAAGCCCCCTTTTCGCAATTCTGAACAATGAGGTGGACGAAATCCGCGAGCGTCTGGTCGATCAGAACGAGGCCAATCGCTATCCCTTGCTGAATGACCTGCGCCAGATCGGGGCGACGGATTACTATGCCACCGGGGTCAGCTTTAACGTGCCGACCCAAAGCGTGACAGGAATTGCCAAAGAGGCCGTGGACGGGGTTCTGATGTCCTGGGCCTCAAACGCGCCGGAAGGATTCCGTGACAGTGATCTGGACCTGATCAACACGGCGCTGCCGCATCTGGGGTTGGCGCTGAAATCCGCGTCGAGTGCCCGGATATCTAAAGACCTTATGCGGGTGTATCTGGGCCGCGACGCGGGGCGCCGCGTGTTGTCGGGCGAAATCCGGCGAGGATCATTGCAGCAGATCGATGCAGTGATGTGGAACTTTGACCTTGAGGGTTTTACCAGCCTGTCTGAGGAACTGCCGGGCAATGAAATCATCGACATGCTGAATGATTATCTGGCCGTCGCCGTGGGTGTCGTGCACGACAATCGCGGTAATATCCTGAAATTCATGGGCGACGGGCTGATGGCGATGTTCGACGTCGGCGAGATCGACGAGGACGCGCGGGCGGCCCTTAAAGCCGTGCCGGTGTTGCAGGAACGGATGGAGGCGCTGAATGCCCGCCGCAAGGCCGAGGGCCTGCCGGTGGCCAGCTTCACCCTCGCCCTGCACGCTGGTGAAATCCTGTACGGCAATATCGGATCCGAGACGAGATTGGACTTTACGGTGATCGGCCCCGCCGTGAACCAGACTGCGCGAATTGCCGGGATGCACAAGTCACTGGGACAGCGGATTCTGATCTCGGATGATGTTGCACGCGCGGCGCAGCCTTGCGGTCATAACCTTGTGTCTGTCGGGCGCTACATGCTGCGCGGCGTGCCGGAACCGAAAGAGCTGTTTACGATCTACGAACCTCGACACTGAAAACCCGGCTGTGCCCTGACAGCAAAGACCTGTTCTTTAACGATTTTGACGAAAAAAGCTTCTGTCGTATGATCACCCCCTGTCGTTGCCGACAGGGGTGAGTAACAAGTTGCGTCGACAAGGAGCTGATCAGACCTTGCAGTTCGATAGTCTCTTCGATTCATTTATCGTGATGCTGGCCCTGGTCGGGTCGGCGGTGTGGTTCCGGCACAGCAATGTCATTCAAGAGCGCGAACAGGGCGTGTTCGCCCGCTTGGTCACCGATTTTGCTTTGCCGGCTTTGATATTCGCCAATCTCAGCAGCGAACCGTTTCGCGTTCGGAACTTCGAGCTTGCCCTTGTGCTTTTCATGGCCATCGCCGTGGTCATGACGGTCGCGTGGTTGGCCGGGCGATGGATGCGATTGGACAGGCCGGTGCTGGGGTCGGTGATCCTTGTGTCAGGGGTCGGCAGCACGTCGACGCTGGGGTATTCGCTGCTTCAGAACATTTATGGCGACAACACCGAAATCATGAGCCAGCTCGTCGTGATGGGCGAAATTGGCGTAGTGCTGCCCCTGTTTACCGTCGGCGTCGCCATCGCCAGCTATTACGGTGAAAATAACGACGAAGGGCCAACGATAGCGGATGCCCTGAAGACATTCGTGCGGTCACCGATTTTCCTGGCCTTTGTATTGGGTGTTTTGGCGTCTGCCATTGGCCTTCCGCAAGGCAGCAGGGTTGTGGAACTGCTGAATGACTTCCTTGGGATTGCCAGCGCGTCGCTGACCTTCCTCGTGGCCTTCACGATCGGGCTGATGCTGCGACCAGTCGGATTTCAGCAGTTCGCTGGTTTGTTCGTTCTGGTCTGCGCGCTGAAATTGCTGCTCGAGCCGTTGGTCGCAGGCGGGTTTGCCTTTGTGCTGGGGTTGCCGGACTTTCAACGCGACATACTGGTGATCGAGGCCGCGATGCCGTCCGGGGCTTTGGCCGCAGTGATCGCCGCGCGCTACGGGTGCGACGCGGCAATTGCCTCAGCCTTGTTGATCGCGACCTTCGTGCTCAGCCTGTTTGCGGTGCCGCTGATTGGGTATTTGGCGCTGTAGGTTACCCCTCCGCTGGGGGCACGACCCGTTGGTAGAGGTGCCACGTGGCATGGCCAAGAATTGGCAGGGTGAAGATCAGGCCCAGAAATGCCGGAACCATCGACAATAGCATGGTGACCGAGATGATCGCCGCCCAGGTCAGCATGACCACAGGATTTTCCGCAACGACGCGGATGGACGTCAGCATGGCGGACACGAAATTGGTTTCCCGGTCAAGCAGCATGGGCATTGCAATGACAGTCACCGAGAACAGAACTGCCGACAAAAAGGCACCGACGCAGGTGCCAACGGCCAGGAAGGTCCAGCCCTGCGGTGTGAAGAAGACGGTATTTAGGAATCCGTCAAAATCCGAGAAGGATGCGTTCTGCAGGATGATCGCAAGCCAAAGCCGAATTTGGTAAATCCACACCCAGAAAATGAACAGGGTGACAAAGGCCATCCAGCCCATTTCGCGTTTGCGCTGATTGGCCATGACGCCGAGGATTTCAGACCAACCGAAACTTTCCCCCTTCTGCAATCGGCGAGACATCTCGTACAGCCCGGCGGCGGCGAAGGGCGCGACCAGTGGGAAACCTACAATGGCGGGAATGATCATCCAGATCTTGCCAAGCCAGACCAGACCCCAAACAAACAGGATGCCGAAGACTGCATAGAAAAGGCCGAAAAAGCCGCTCATCAACGGGCGCGCCAGAAAATCTGAAAAACCGGCTTTCAGCGAGGCGGTGATGTCACTGGATGTCACCGTGTTTACTTCGGGCACGGATTGTTGCTGCGGCTTCAGATTGTCCGGTGGTGTGGACCCTTCGGTGTCGGATGTCATGGCACGCTCCTCCCAAAGCACAGTGCTTTGCTGGTCCGTTTGCCAACGGACCCAGCTGTGAACAGGCGCCTTTCCTCTGCAAACAAGTCTGCATCAGGTAAGGCACAAGGGCAAGGTGGAGGAGGTTGGCAGCTTAGCTGCGCGTGTTGTGCGGGCAGAACCCCTTAAAAATCGATCTCGACGCCCGGCAGGTTCAGCTCTTTCATCATGTCACGCAACTCTTGCCGCGCGGCGATGTTCGAGATGTTCAGCTGTTTGACCCCAATATCCTTGAGGTCCAGCAGGGTCAGGCCGCGCGGGAAGAGTTCGCGGAAAATCACCCGCTCGGAAAAGCCCGAGGCGACGCGGAAGCCGATGCGCTGCGACAGCATCTCGATCGCGCGTTGCATCTTTTCCTTGTTGACCATGCGCTGTGTACCAACACGGTTGCGCACGACGACCCAGTCGATGGGTTTCAGCCCGGCTTGCGCGCGCAGCTGCCGCGCGTTCCAGACCATTTCGGAGTACACCGACGGCCCTAGGATTTTCTCACCCTTTGAATCGATCCGCGCCAGCAGGTCGAAATCGATGAAACTGTCGTTCAGTGGTGTGATCAGCGTATCGGCCAGCGAATGCGCCACCTGGCTGAGGCGGGTGTGTGAGCCGGGGCAATCGATCAGGATAAAGTCGCTGTCGCTTTCCAGTTCGGCCACCGCGGCGGACAGGCGGTGGTCATAGATATTCTCACCGGGTTTCAGCTTGCTTGCATCGATCTCGGGCAGATCATGGTGGCGCGGGCTGGGCAGACGTGCCTCGGAGCCGTTCATGAAGTTGCCGCGGTTTTCGAAATAACGCCCAAGGCTGCGCTGCCGCAGGTCAAGGTCCAGCGTGCTGACCTTGTGCCCCAGTCGCGCCAGCGCGGTTGCGACATGCATCGACACGGTCGATTTGCCTGCGCCGCCCTTCTCGTTCCCCACTACGATGATATGTGCCATGCTTGTATTCCCATGTCCCGCCGTGCTTGCCCACACGTTGTTGTGAGCCACTATATGTTGTGGAAAGCTGGAAGGGAAGGACCCCAATAGGTGATATCAGGCTCTAATTTGGAAAACCAAGGTGTGCGGGCGGGTTAGGCTGTACTCTTGTCAAACACCGTGCCCTGTTTCACTGTCGGGGGCAGGGAAATGCGATAGGGGCAGCCGTTGGATCACCTGTTTCTGAACGTTCTGAACGTGGTCCTGCCGGTGCTGATCTGCGCCGGGATCGGCTATAGTCTGGCCCTGATCAAGGCGCCCTTCGACAACAAGGTGATCGGCGGGATTGTCTCGCGTGTCGGGTACCCGACGCTGATCATCTCGCACCTGTCCACCACCAATATCGCCGTCGGTACGTTTCTGGATGTGATGGCCGCTGCCGCGTTGGCGATTGCCGGGTTCGGCGTGCTGGGGTTCGTTGCCTTGAAGGCGATGCGCCTGCCGGTGCGGGCGTTTCTGACACCGCTGATGCATGGCAATGTTGGCAATATCGGCCTGCCGATCACACTGCTGGCGCTTGGCGATGCCGGTATGGCTTATACGATGGGCTTCGTGGTGGTCGTGCTGATCAGTATCTTCACTGTGGGCATGTGGATACCGGCCGGAGAGTTTTCCCCGAAAAAACTCGCCACATCGCCGATCATCTATGCGGTGGTGATCTCGCTGATCCTGATGGCGACCGGATACAGCTTGCCGCAGCCGGTGGCCAAGTCCTTTGACATACTCGGTGGCTTGTCCATCCCGCTGATGCTGCTGACGCTGGGCCACACGCTGGCAACATTGCAGATCCAGAGCCTGGGCCGGGCGGTGATGCTGACCGTTCTGCATCTGGCGATGGCAGTTGTGATCGCCAGCGGTCTGGTCTGGGCGTTCGGCTTTACCGGGGCGGAACGCGGTGCGGTGATCCTGTGTTGCCTAATGCCGTCTTCGGTGGCGACCTACCTGTTCATTGACCAGCACGTGCCGGAATACGGGTCGGATGTAGCAGGCTTTATCCTGATATCGACGCTCAGCACGATTGTCGTGCTGCCCGTTGCGCTGTCTTATTGGATCTGACGCGGGTACTATGCGCAGAGGTAAAAATCGCTAAACTTCTGAATAATTGCGTTAATCAACCATAGTTTGAGGGCAATTTGATGCGTGACAAGACCTCGGAAGACGTGAGCCCGCAGGCCCGCGCTCGTGTCGTTCTGGCGATGACGGCGATTTGTATGATGGTCGTAGGGTTCAACACAACCGCCGTCGCCACCGTCCTGCCCAACCTAAAGGCCGAGTTCGATCTGACCCCGTCCGGGCTGCAATGGGTGATGGCAACTTATACGGTGGCCAGCGCCACGCTTGTCACCATCGTCAGCCGGCTGGGTGATATCACCGGCAAGATGGGTGTGTTTTTCTTTGGCATGATCGTTTTTGCCATCGGGTCGGCCTCGGTCCTGTTTGCGCAGGATGGGGTGATGCTGCTGTTTGGGCGTGGCGCACAGGGGGCGGGGGCGGCGGCGCTGTTCGGAACCTCTCTGTCGCTGCTGACCGCCGCCACGCCCGAGGAGCAACGCGCCAGCGTCACCGGGGCTTGGGGCGCGATTGTTGGCCTGGCTATCGGTGTCGGGCCAATCGTCGGAGGGGCCTTCGGCCACTATGTCAGTTGGAGGGCGGTTTTTGCGGCTGATCTGGTGCTGTTGGCGGTGGCCTTTGCCATTGGGCTGCATGTCAGTCGGCGCAATTACGTCCCCGACACGCGCCTTGCGGGGGCAAAATTCGACTATCCGGGGGCGGTTGCCATCCTCTTGTTCCTCGGGCCTCTTTCCTTTGCGCTCAGCAATGGGGAAAGCGGCGGCTGGGCCACGCCCCTTACGCTGATACCACTGGCCATTGCTGCGATGGCAACGGTTGTATTGGTCATCGTCTCACGCCGCGCCGAAGACCCGCTGATCGAACTGCGATACTTCCGCCACCCGCGTTACTTCATGGCTGCGGCGGGGATGTTTTTTACCGGCTTCACGCTGTTCTGCTTCTTTGTCTATTTCAACACTTTCGTGCAGTCGCCGGATGCCTTTGGGTATAGCTCCATCGGCGCAGGGCTGGCGATCATGCCGCTCAGTCTCAGCATGTTTGTCATCTCGGTCACTGCGCCGCGGTTTCTGGCGCCCTACAGCTTTCAATGGCCAGTTGCGATTGGGCTTGGGGCGATGGCCTGCGGGTTCCTGTTGCTGATGACCACCGCGAACACCACGCAATATGCCGAGATCTGGTGGAAACTGTTGATTGTCGGCATCGGAATGGGCATCTGTTTCTCGCTGCTGCCGCGTCTTGGTTTGCGCCTTTTGCCCGAGGAACATGTGGGGCAGGGGTCAGGCGTGATCAACGCCTGCCTCTATTTCGGTGCCACCTTGGGGGCCGTGGTCGGAGGCCTTGCCGAATCCATCACCAAACGTCGTGGCCTGTCCGAAGTGATCGATGCGCTGCCCGCCGGATCGACCCAGCGCGAGGATCTGGCCCATGCGCTTACCCATGGCACGCCCAGCCAGATACAGCAGCAGATAGCCGGGATGGACCCTACCGCCAGCGCCGCTCTGGCCAAGGCGCTGCGGGATTTGCAGGACAACGCCTTTGACAGTGCCATGCTGGTTGCGGCGGTTGCGGCGCTGGTCGGGATGGGGCTGGCGTTGATGCTATTGCGTGGACCGGTGCCACCGCTGCACAGTGCGGCCGAGTTGACGCGCGGGGGGCGTTAAGTGCCGCGGCCTAACCGAGCTTACCCGCCAAGATACACCCCATCTTTCGGGCGGTAGAACACCTTCTGATCATGCAACTTACCCAGAAGATCGTGAATGCGGCGTAGAGTGTCTTCGCGCCCCGCTTTGCCGCCTTCGTCTTCATCCATCGCAGCCTGCGACAACGAGGCAACCGAGCCACGCAACGCCGTTTCGATCAGGTCCATATCCTCTACCGAAAGCTCGATCATGTCATTGTACTGGGGCATTGTCAGGGTCTCCATCGTGGCTTCGTTTATGTTACCGCCAAATACAGAATCCACCAGCCCTTGAGGTGATCGGTGCCATAGGTGCGCAATCTCTCTCTCGAGGTTCGTGGAGACGACGCGCCGCTTTTGAGGCGCACAATAGAAAAAGGCCGCCCCAAGGGACGGCCTTTCGCATCTCGAACAAGTCAGGCTTAGAAACCCAGACCTTCGTACTTCTTTTTGAACTTCGACACGCGGCCGCCGGCGTCCATCAGGCGCGACGAGCCACCGGTCCACGCGGGGTGCGAGGAGGGGTCGATTTCCAGAGCCAGCTGGTCGCCTTCGGAGCCCCAGGTGGATTTCATTTTCACGATCGAGCCGTCGGTCATTTTGACGTCGATGAAGTGGTAATCGGGATGGATGTCTTTTTTCATCTTTCCGCTCCTTACGCCTCGGCGCCAGCCTTGGGCTTGTAGTTGGTGACTTCTGCGATACGTGCGGATTTACCACGGCGCGAGCGCAGGTAGTACAGTTTGGCGCGACGAACGCGGCCACGGCGGACTACGGTGATGCTGTCGATGTTGGTCGAGTGCAGCGGGAAAACACGTTCCACGCCTTCGCCAAACGAGATTTTGCGGACGGTGAACGAACCGGCGATGCCGCTGCCACCTTTACGCGCGATGCAGACGCCTTCGTAGTTCTGCACACGGGTGCGCGAGCCTTCGGTCACTTTAAAGCCGACACGAATGGTGTCACCGGCTTTGAAATCGGGGATGTCTTTCCCCAGGGCGGCAATCTGTTCCGCCTCAAGCTGTGCGATCAGGTCCATCGCAGTTTCTCCTATCTGCTCGTGGTTGGTCCACGAAGTTGAGCACGGCCTGAGAGCTCTTGGTCTTCACCGGGTCCTGCGCACAGCCCGCCAGAGGTCAGATCGAATGTTCCTTTGGTTCGGTCCGCCCTGACACGCTGCGGCTGAAGAAAGCCCGGCGTTGCGCCATGGTGCAAACCAAAACACCGGAGTCGCGCAGTTGCGGCACCGGATTGCGCTGCTTTACGAGGTTTGCGGGCAGGGATCAAGCCAAAATCGCCATATTTTCAAAGGTAGACGGTGGGATTTCGCCGTCCGCAAAATACCCCGTTGCCTTGTGAGGCCGATCAGGCATTCTGGAGGGAATTATACGAGCAGAAATTTGAAACAGGAACAGACGATGCGCATAGCGTTGATGCTGGCCGTTCTGGCCACGGCGACCCTGTCCTGCGGTCGCAGTACCCCTCCGCCTCAACAGGTCGAGGCCAAGGCTTTTCTGGATACCACGTCGCCTTCGGTCATCTACCCGGCCTTTGGCGATGCCGACCCTCATGACTGGGATGGGCGGCATCCCGGCCATTATCCGGTGCACGGGCTGGATGTGTCGCGCTGGCAGGGAACAATTGACTGGCACCGGGCCAAAGCATCAGGTGTCAGTTTTGTCTTCATCAAAGCGACCGAGGGCGGTGACGTGGCCGATCCCATGTTCGGTGATCACCGGCGCGGGGCGCAGGCGGCGGGAGTGCCGTGGGGGGCGTACCACTACTACTATTTCTGTCGCCCGGCGCACGAGCAGGCGCGATGGTTCATCCAAAACGTGCCCAAAGGCTCGGACCTGCCGCATGTGTTGGACATGGAATGGACGGCGCATTCCAGAACCTGCCGGCTGCGCCCCGATGGGGCCAAGGTTCGTTCAGAAGCCAAGCGATTCCTCGATATCCTCGAACGCCACTACGGGCGACGGCCGATCGTCTACACAACAGTGGATTTTTACGACGACACCGGTATTGGCCGTTTGCCCGGAACCGAGTTCTGGCTGCGGTCCGTTGCCGGGCATCCGCACAAAGTCTACCCCCGGGCTTCGTGGCGGTTCTGGCAATATACCGGCACCGGGCTGGTGCCGGGCGTGCAGGGCAAAGTGGATATCAACACGTTCAACGGCCACCCCGAGACATGGGCGCGTTGGAAGGCGGGCGGTTAGCTGTTGGGCGCCTCGTAAGTTTCCATGGTGCCTCCGGCCACAAGGTGATCCAGACGGCGCACCCGTTCGTCTCCGCTCGCGTTACGTAACCATGACCGCTCGGCGCTTGTAAGATCGCGTCGCTCAAACCCTCGCTCGGTCAAGCAGCGGTCAACTTGGTCTATTTCGCCCCGGATGCGCAGGTCGTGCCTTCCGCTGTATGCAGCTGCCGTGCCGATCAAGGGTGACGTCATAAGGATGAACGTCGGGTAGCTGCCAATCACAGCAGCGTTGCCGCCAATGTCGGCTTCGGTCGAGCAGGCTTCCACCGCAAACCGTGCTGAATGCAGATTGTGACCAGCTTGCGTCGGGACCGACATTTCAAGGGGTTTCGTTGCGCAGGCCGAAAGGGCGAGCACAGATAAGCACATGGTTTTCTTCATTTAACAGCCTGTAAGGTGTTGGTTGGAAATGCGTTTCACAACATCTTTAAGGCGAATATTTTGAAGAAAAATCAGCTGCAAGTGGTGCGTGTCAAAAGCTTGTACTTGCGGCATACAGGCCACACACCGGGGCTCAATCCTGGCCTTCATCCCCAGAGTCAGCATAGCGTTCCCACAGATCGGGGCGCCGTTCTTGGGTGATCTGTTCCGACATCTCGTGCCGCCACTTGGCAATGCGCCCATGGTGGCCGGACATCAGGATATCCGGGATCGGGCGGCCCTTCCATTCGGCGGGGCGGGTATATTGCGGATGCTCCAGCAGGCCCGAAGAAAAGCTCTCTTCCTCGGCTGAGGCCTGATTGCCCAGCACGCCGGGGATCAGCCGCACCGTCGCATCGATCAGAGCCTGCGCGGCGATCTCGCCGCCGGTCATGACGAAATCACCCAAGGAGACTTCTTGCACGCCGTAATGCTCCAGCACACGTTCGTCGACGCCTTCGAAACGGCCGCACAGCAGGGTCATGCCGTCACAGCGTGCGAGGTTCTGCATCATGCGCTGGTCCATCCGGCGACCACGGGGGCTGAGATAGATTAGCGGCCAGTTGCCCTGCACACCCGCCATTGTGTGTTCGATCGCTTCCCCCAGCACGTCGGCGCGCAGCACCATGCCCGCGCCGCCGCCAGCGGGCGTGTCATCCACGTTGCGGTGCTTGCCGATACCGAACTGGCGCAGATCAACAGTTTCCAGCTGCCACAGCCCCTCTTGCAACGCTTTGCCGGTCAGGCTTTCGCCCAGCACACCGGGAAAGGCCGAGGGGAACAGGGTGATGATCTTGGCCTTCCACACGCCATGCAGGTCCGGCGTGGGGGTCATCAACTCACGCGGTTTCAGTGTCGGGCGGATCGCCTTGCGACCGTGGGATTTACTGGGCTTCTCTGTCATGTCGTGCCGATCAGCGCGCTTTTCGCGCGTTCAATTATTGCATTTTTTTGCTCGATCAAAGCTGCCTCATCCAGACGCGAGCGGTTCAGGTCCAGCAACTCTGCGAGAACATCCTCGGGCAGGCGACTGTTGGCCTTGGAGGGCTGCACCAGCAGCTTGGCCTTGTCGCGCGGCAAGTCCAAATACTCGGCAAATGGAGTGCCGGGGCCATAGCGGCGCAATTGCAGTTCTTCAAGCCAATCGGCCGTAACGGTGACCGAAGGCAGCCGGTCCCGGATCTGACCCACCGTGTCCTGCAACGGTGGCAGGTGATCCAGATTTGATCGAAAGTCTTCAAAATCATGGACCTGGCGAATGCGCTCCAGATCATGCGCCCAAAGGCTGCGCAGCCAGCCGCCGCGTTGGCGCAGCGACAGGTAGATCGTGATGTCGACCTCTTGCCCGGAGAAGCGATGGCGGATGGCATCCACCAGACATGCCGCAAGCTCGGGCGCTGCTGCATAGCCGTTTTCGAAATTACGGCTGGGGCGCAACCCGGCGAAGTTTTCTTCGCTGACGATCAGGCCACGTTTGTCGCCAAAATCGATCGAGTCCAAAAAACCGCGAACCTGTGTGCCAAATTCGGACAGCGTGCCGACGGTGCCATAGACTGAGTGGTTGGTGGCCGCCCGCGACAGGCCGGACTTGCGGGTGCGAAAGGGTAGCACCAGTGCGAAATGCGGCCAGATCAGTTCGCGATTGTCATAGAGGAAAGACTGTGCCGCAGTGGTTCCTGTCTTGTGCAGGCCCAGGTGCAGCAGGATGCGGCGCATCAGATCAGCCCTTCGGGCGGATCGGCGATGATGCGACCCTTGTCCAGATCGACTGTCGGCACGGCCTCGAGCGTGAAGGGTAGCAGAACGGTTGCTTTCAGACCCGGCCCGTGCAGTTCCAGAAGATCCGCCGCGCCGTGGTTCTGCACCGACTTGACCCGGCCCAGCAGGGTGCCGCCTGTATCATAAACCTCGAGCCCGATCAGGTCGGTGTGGTAGAATTCGTCATCCGGCAGGGACGGCAGCTGATCACGCCGCGCAAACAGGCGCAGGCCTTTCAGCGCGTCGGCCTCTTCCTTGGTCTCGACCCCGCCCAGTCGTGCGGCGAACCCGTTCTTGATCGAGCGGGTCAGAACCAATGGATACCGCTGGGCGCCGGTCTCATCCGTCAGAGGAGAATACGCTTCGATATCTTCCGGGATCGCGCAATAGCTTTTCAGGCGCACTTCGCCGCGCACACCATACGACCCCGCAACGCTGCCTACGCAGATCAGATCACTCATTTGGCTTGTCCACCGTCACACATAGACCATCTTGCCAGTCGCCCCGCGACGCACAGGCCTCGCGTTGGTTACTACGTTCAAAAAACACGCCGACAATAAATGCGATCAGCAACAGGATGGGAAGCCGTATCAGCCCGAACATCTGCCTATCGTACCTCGACCGGCAGTGTGTCGTAGCGGGATTCCCAGCCGACGCGTTCCAGCTCGGGCGAGTCCAACAGCTCTTCCGGCCAGCCGACGCAGAAGTATCCGATCAGGCGCCAGCCATCCGGAACGTTCAGGTCACGGGTCATCTTGTCGGGGTCCAAAATGGACACCCAGCCCAAGCCCAGCCCGTGTGTTCGCAGGGCCAGCCAGAACAGCGTGATTGCCGAAACGACGGAATAGCGCCGCGCCTCGGGCATCGTACCCGCGCCCAGACCTTGCCCCTTGTCGGTGGCATCGTCGCAGAACACGGCTAATTGCACTGGGGCTTCCTGCATCCCGGACAGTTTCAGACCGCTGTAGATCTGCGCTTTCTCACCGGAATAGCCAGCCAGAGACTCGGCATTGGCAGCCTGGAAATTCTTCAGCGCCGCCGCTCGTGCGGCTTCGCTTTCGACGCGGATCACGCGCCAGGGTTCGCTCAACCCCACCGATGGGGCCAGGCGAAATGCGTCGAGGCAACGCGTCAGCACTGCCTCGTCCACGGGATCTGTGCGGAACCGGCGCACATCGCGCCGGAGCCGCATCAACAGATCGAACTGCGTGCGAAAATCGTCGTTGAAAGTTTGATCCTGCACGCGCTCGCCTTCTTACTCTTCTGCGGTTGCTTCTTCTGCAGGTGCAGCAGCAGCTTCGGCAGCTTCAGCGGCCTTTGCAGCTTTCTCTTCCGCACGCTCCTGAGCTTTCTTGCCCGGGGTACCCTTGTTGGGGTTGTTACGCTCGGCCTTTTCACGGGTGCCGGCTGCTTCCAGCATACGTGCGATACGGTCGGTGGGCTGTGCACCCTGGTCCAGCCAGTACTGAACGCGCTCCATGTCCATTTTCACGCGCTCTTCGCTGTCTTTCGGCAGCAGCGGGTTGTAGGTGCCCAGTTTCTCGATGAAACGGCCGTCGCGGGGCATCCGGCTGTCAGCAGCCACGATGCGGTAGAAGGGACGTTTTTTCGAGCCGCCGCGGGCGAGACGAATTTTCATTGCCATGGTGGTATCTCCTTTGGATGGCGTGACCGGGAAGTGCCCGGTTATTCTTGGTATTCGTGGAAACGGATGATTATTCCTGATGTTTCCGGTGGTGTCGGATGACTTCCTGAATGATGAAATTCAGGAAAGCCTTGGCGAAATCAGGGTCCAGATTGGCCTGTATTGCCAGGTCTTCTAACCGTGCGATCTGCGCGGCCTCGCGCGAGGGATCGGACGGGGGAAGGTCGTGTTCGGCCTTGAGCTTGCCAACGGCCTGCGTGTGCTTGAACCGCTCGCCCAGCGTATAGACGAGGATCGCGTCCAGCCGGTCGATACTTTCGCGGTGTTCTTTCAACAGCGTGGCTGCCCGCGTCACGGGGTTGGTCATTGGCCGGTCCTTTCGGAGGTCAAAGCGGTGTAGGTCATGCGTAGGCCTCCATCCCGCCATTCACCAGATCCTCTGGGGCGGGGTGGCGCCAGATTTCGGTGGTGCCGAATTTCGGGTGCTCATAATGATAGTCGAGCTGGGCGCCCAACCGTTTGGCAACGGCTTTGCTGGCGTCGTTATCCGGGTCGATCAGCGAGATCGCGGTTTCCCAGCCCAGAATGTCATAAGCGTGGGTGCGCGCGGCCAAGGCGGCTTCGGTCGCGTAGCCTTTGCCGGTGGCATAGGTCATCAGCGTCCAACCGACCTCGGGCTCGGGCCAGCCTTCGGGGAACCACAGGCCGACACGACCGACATAGATGCCGGTCTCTTTTTCCTCGACGCCCCAAAAACCAAAGCCGCGAATGGCCCAATGTCCCAGCAGCATAGCGATCGACCGCCATGTCTCATCCCGACGCAGCGGGCCGCCAACATATTTGGCGGCGTCCGAGGCGAAAAACTCGGCCTCGGCGTCAAGATCGGCGACAGACGGCGCGCGCAGGATCAGGCGCTCGGTCTCAAGCCGGGGGATATGTTGGGCGATGGCGGTCATTTACTTCTTCTTGCCAAACCCGCTGAGACCCGGAGGCAGGGCCATGCCGCCGCCCATGCCAGGCATTCCGGGCATCTTGCCGCCCATCGCCTTGGCCGCCTGTTCCAGCGCTTTGGGGTCCATGCCCGCAGCCATTTCCTCGGGGCTTGGGCCGCCCTTGCCGAACATGCCTTTCATGGCTTGTTTCAGCATCTTGCCTTTGCCCATCTTGCCCATCTTTTTCATCATGTCCGACATTTGCCGGTGCATCTTGAGCAGCTTGTTGAGGTCGCTGACCTCCATCCCGGAACCCGCTGCAATCCGCTTCTTGCGGCTGGCTTGCAGCAGTTGCGGGTTCGCGCGTTCGCGTTTGGTCATCGACTGGATCATGGCGATCTGCTGGCGCAGGATTTTGTCGTCCAGACCGGCCTGATCCATCTGCTTGGCCATCTTGCCCATGCCCGGCATCATGCCCATCATGCCCTGCATGCCGCCCATCTGGATCATCTGTTCCAGCTGCATCTTCAGGTCGTTCATGTTGAACTGACCTTTGACCATGCGCTTCATCATGCGCTCGGTCTGTTCCATCTCCATCGTTTCCTGGGCCTTTTCGACCAGAGCAACGATGTCGCCCATGCCCAGAATACGACCGGCGATCCGGTCCGGCTCGAAGGTTTCGAGCGCGTCCATCTTCTCGCCCAGACCGACAAAACGAATGGGCTTTCCGGTGACTGCGCGCATCGACAGCGCCGCACCACCGCGCCCGTCACCGTCCATCCGGGTCAGAACCACGCCCGAGATGCCGACCTTGTCGTCGAACTCCTCGGCCACTTCCACGGCGACCTGACCGGTCAGGCCGTCGACGACCAGCAGGGTCTCGCGCGGGTCAACCGCGTTTCGGACCTGCTCGACCTCGTCCATCAGGACTTCGTCGATATGCAGACGGCCCGCAGTATCCAGCATGTAGACGTCGTAGCCACCCAGTGTCGCCTGTTGCTTGGCGCGTTTGGCGATATCGACCGGTTTCTGACCGGGAACAATTGGCAGGGTGTCCACGCCGACCTGCGTACCCAGAACGGCCAACTGATCCATCGCCGCGGGGCGATAGACGTCGAGCGAGGCCATCAGGACCTTCTTGCCCTCTTTCTCTTTCAGGCGTTTGGCGAGCTTACCGGTGGTGGTCGTCTTACCCGAACCCTGCAGACCAACCATGAGGATTGGAGCAGGCGGGTTGTCGATCTTCAGCTTGCCGGGGTCTTCCTCGCCACGCAGGGTATCGACCAGCGCATCGTGCACGATCTTGACGACCTGCTGGCCGGGCGTGATCGACTTGGTAACGGCCTGACCAGTCGCCTGTTCCTGTACCTTCTTGACGAACTCACGGGCCACCGGCAGCGAGACGTCAGCCTCAAGCAGCGCAACCCGGACCTCACGCAGAGCGGTCTTGACGTCTTCTTCGGACAGAGCACCCTGTTTGGTCAGCCGGTCAAAGACGCCGGAAAGGCGTTCGGATAGATTTTCAAACATGCCTTCGGCCTCCTTAGCCGGTTATCTGGTGGCACTTCCTAGGTAGGAAACACCGGTTAAATACACAATTGCCCCCACGGGCGAAACTCGCTGGTGGGGGGCGATCCCTGAACGACTCAAGGGACCGGAAGGATCGTCTCTTCCGGATGTTGGGCGGTTCATTATGTCCGTTTTCGTCCATAGTCAAGCCGGACGGGCCGGACAGGCCTTGATCCCGGTTGGCTTTAGCGGCATCAGCGGGCGATATTATCAGGAGCCCGCCATGGACGCATCATCCGCCTTTCAGGACACACTGCCGCTCAGCTCGGATGCGCTGCTGGCGCAATTGGACGACTGGGGACTGGCCTATCGGCTTCATACCCATGTGCCACTGCGCACGGTCGAAGATTCGAAATCGGTCGAGGATCAGTTCATGGTGCCGGGCGAAAACGCCCTGCGCCTGAAGAACCTGTACTTGCGCGACAAGAAAAAGCGGAACTATCTGGTTACGCTGGAGCAAAGCCGCGAGATTGACCTCAAGGCGCTGGGGGCGGAGCTAGGCGTGGGCAATCTGTCATTCGGCTCGGCGGATCGGCTGCTGCAGAACCTGGGTATCCGGCCCGGTGCGGTCAGCCCGCTGGCGATGATCAACGGAGTTCAGAACGACGTGCGGTTCTTCATGGATGGGGCGGCGCAGCAGGCCGACGTCATCTACATGCACCCGCTGGTCAATGATCGTACTGTTGCGATGGCGCGGACCGAACTGATGGCGTTCTTCGACCGGATCGGTTGTGAGGTGACCTGGCTGCCCTGAACCCAAGCCATAGAATAAGTGCGCCCAGCCGTTGTAGGAACAGGCTGGGCACGCAGGTTGTTATAGGTACAGACGATCAGGCCGCCAGTTCCAAAACGGCTTTTTGTGCCTTTGCCAACGTGGTTTCTGCGTCCAGAGCCATCTGGTCGGCGGCAACAACATCCACTTCGTGAATGCCGATAAAGCCCAGCACGTGTTTGGCGTAGTTGGTGGCGAAATCGACCTCGGACCCGACAGCGGTACCGCCCGAAGCGATGGCGAGAACCGCGCGTTTGCCTTCCAGCAGGCCCTTGGGTCCGTTCTCGGTGTAGCTAAAGGTCAAACCGACGCGGGCCACCAGATCGATCCATGCCTTAAACGCGGCGGGCACCGAGAAGTTATAGATCGGCAGACCGACGACGATGGTGTCGGCCTCTTGCAGTTCGTTCACCAGCGTATCCGACAGCGCCAGCTGATCGCGCTGGGTCTCGTCTCGCTGATCGGCGGGGGTGAAATTGGCATTGATCCAGTCTTCGGTCAGCAGGGGCAGGGGGCTGGCCAAATCGCGGCGGATGATGCGCGCGGCGCCCAGATGCTTGACGATGCGGTCGGACAGGTCACGGGTCGCAGACCCATCGCGGCGGGCCGAGGCGTCGATATGCAGGATGGTCTTGGTCATTTCACTTGATCCTTTTTGGATAGGGAATTCTCTTCTGCGCCCAATATGGATGTTGCGTGCGTGAACAAAACTCGGATACATCAACAGTTGATGTTGGAAATTGCACAGTAGTGGTGATGCCGTGGACAATTGGGACGAAGTGAGAACCGCCTATCAGGTGGCCCGCATGGGCACCGTCAGCGGCGCGGCCGAAGTTTTAGGTGTTCACCATGCAACGGTGATCCGCCACATCGACGCGATTGAGGCGCGGTTGGGAACCAAGCTGTTCCAGCGCCACGCGCGGGGCTATACGCCCACCGAGGCCGGAAATGACCTGCTGCGCGTGGCACAGGCGACCGAGGATCAGTTCAACCAATTGGTCGGGCGGATGAAGGGGCGTGGCGATGATGTCTCGGGTGAGTTGGTCGTGACGTCTCTGTCCTCATTGGCGCCGCTGGTGGTGCCAGTGCTCAGCGAGTTTCAGCGCCTGCATCCGGGTCTGATCGTACGCTACCTGACCGGAGACCGCCTGTTCCGCCTGGAATATGGCGAGGCACACGTGGCCATTCGCGCAGGGTCGGCCCCGGACCAGCCGGACAATGTGGTACAGCCCTTTGTCACCCAGGAAATCGGCCTGTTTGCCAGCAAGGGCTATGTGAAGCGCCACGGTAAGCCCGCAGGCGTAGAGGATTTCGCCAACCACTATTTCGTCAGCACCGACGACGAAAACAGCCGCGCTCCGTTTTCCCGGTGGTTGCGTGCGACAGTTCCCGCCGAAAACATCACCTTTCGCTGCACTAACAACTTCTGCATCCGCGAGGCAGTGCTGTCCGGTGCCGGGATCGGGTTCATGGCCCGTTGGGAGGCAAGCCGGGATCCCGATCTGATCGAGGTGATCGATCCGCTGCGGGAATGGTTCGGGAACCTATGGCTGGTGACCCATGTGGATCTGCACCGCACAACCAAAGTGCAGAGCTTTCTGACATACCTGAAGGATCAATCCAAAGGCTGGCTGGCGTGAGCCCTCAGGCACAGGGCCATCTGGCCATGCTTGTTTTTTCGGCCCTGGTGGCGGGCAGCTTTTCGCTGGGCTCGCTCGTAGCCAACGAGATCGCACCCGAGGCCCTTACGGCGGCGCGCTTCCTGATCGCCTCGGTCGTGATTGGCACTACGGCGCTGATAACCACCGGCCTGCCATGCAGCGCAGCGCAGGCGCCGTGGCGCTATCTGGTGCTGGGCGGGTTGTTTGCCACTTATTTCGTCCTGATGTTCCATGGCCTGAAAACCGCACCCCCGGTCAGTGCAGCCGCCGTGTTCACGCTGACCCCGGTGATGTCGGCGGTGGCCGGGTGGGTGTTGTTGCGGCAGATCACGACGCCCCGGATGGCCTTGGCCCTGACCGTGGGTGCCGTGGGGGCGCTCTGGGTTATTTTCCGCGCGGACTGGCAGGCATTCACCGCGTTTCAGATCGGCGGCGGCGAGATTATCTATTTCTGGGGCTGTATCGCGCATGCGATCTATACGCCGATGGTGCGCAAGCTGAACAGGGGCGAACCGGCGGTGGTGTTCAGTTTTGGCACTATGGTCGCGGGCTGTGTTTTGCTCACGCTCTACGGCTGGTCCGACATCCGCGCAACCGATTGGATCAACCTGCCTCTGATCGTCTGGGTGGGGCTGCTGTACCTGTCGATCTTTGCCACCGCAGTTAGCTTTGTTCTGGTGCAGTTTGCGACGTTGCGGCTGCCTTCGGCCAAGGTGATGGCCTATACCTACCTGACCCCCAGCTGGGTGATCCTGTGGGAAATCGGGCTGGGTCAGCAGCCGCCTCCGCTGTTGGTTGTTGTAGGTGCAATTCTGACCGTCGTTGCGCTTGTTCTGCTGCTGAAAACCGAAGAACAGCGCCGCACAACGACCCCGATGCCTGAATGAAGCTTGCTTTCCCCTCAAATTGTGCCAGCGTCGGATCCAGGCAACACACGGGCACGAGATGACGAGACCGGCATTCTTTCTGATCACAGCGGCAGGATTGGCTGCCTGTACTCAACCCGGACCGAGCACCGCAGTTTCAGAAGCAGATCTGCAAGGCAGTTGCGAGGCGCTTGTCTCAGCCGAAACCGGGGTGAGACCCGAGGACGTTTCTGCGGTTTCCACAAAGACCGAGCCTACGGGGTCAGTAACCACGCTGTCTGTTGTTGGCGCGCAGGCACCGTGGTTGTGTCTGTCGGACCCGTTCGGCGTCATCACCGGCGTTGAATACAGTCAGGAAGGATAGCCAGCATTCGGCGCAGGCCGTCCGTTGAGGCAGATCAAGGTCGATACATGCGAATATCCCTATGCTTGAGGGCAAGGAGGAATTCGCCATGTATACTCACATAATGTTCCCCGTTGACCTGCATCTTCCGCCAGAAGTTCGCAAAGCGGCTGATGTTGCAGCCGAGGTTGCCAAGTGGCAGGGCGCCAAGATCACTGTTGTCAGCGTGACCGGCACCCAACCCGGTGATCCGGTTCAGACGGATGCCACAATCAACGACGATCTGCGCGCCTTCGCTGAACAGCTTGCCACGAACAGCGGGACGGAAGTCGCATACCTAAACATCCACTCGGTCGATGTCGCGGCCGAGGTCGATGGCGACCTGGCCCGCGCTGCCGAGGAAATCGGAGCCGACCTGATTGTTGTGGGCACCCATGCGCCGCGGATCACCGACTATATCTTTTCGAGTCACGCCGGGTATCTGGCCAATCACGCGAAAGTTTCGGTATTCGTCGTGCGCTAGACTTAGGGATCGTCGGCTGCGGGCAGTTCAGCTTCCAGAAACCGTTCAAACGCATCCAGATTGACCGGTTCGAACTGCCCGAACCCCTGCATCCACACCGACGCCGTACGCAAGGCGTCGGGTTCCAGCTTGCACCATTTCACCCGACCGCGCTTTTCCTGACTGATCAGCCCTGCCTTGGTCAGGATGACCAGATGTTTCGAGATCGCGGCAAGCGACATCTCGAACGGTTCGGCGACATCGGTCACGGCCATGTCATCCTCAAGCAGCATTGCTAGGATGGCGCGGCGCGTGGGGTCGGCAAGGGCCGCGAATACGGTGTCGAGATCGTTTGACATGCCTCCGCTGAACCACAGCGCCCGGGTTTGGTCAACCATTTGGTTGAATATGCGGATTCAATGCATTTGAGCGGAACGGGAATGGGCAGGCGGTTTTGGCTTGCGTGGCGTCGGGTGAAAAATCGATTTAAAACAATGAATTAAGCTGCGGCAATTCGAGCGCTCAACGTCGTTGACTCTGCGCCCTTCGCCCCTTAGCACCGTGCCCAAGACTGAGCGAGGAAAACGCCCGTGACCGATGACGACCAAAAGCAGCGTATGGCGCAGCTGGAGGCTAAGATCGAGGCGGCGAAAAAGGCGAAAGAGCCCAAACCTCGCGCGGACGCTGACGTCTCGGGCGGCGAGCTTGCCTGGAGAATGGTCATCGAAATGGTATCCGGTCTGGGGATCGGATTTGGCATCGGATACGGGCTGGACAGCCTGCTCGGGACGATCCCGATCTTTCTGGTGCTGTTCACATTGCTGGGCCTTGTCGCGGGCGTGAAGGTTATGCTCCGCAGCGCGAAAGAGGTCCAAGAGAAACAAACGGCGGCAGATGCGGCCGAGAAGGACGAGAGGGACTGAACGTGGCAACTGAGACCACCGCAGCAGAAGGCAGCAGCCTGGTATTCCACCCGATGGACCAGTTCATCGTTAAGCCGCTGTTTGGCGACGGAGCGGTCGGCATGTTCACGGTCACCAACGTGACCCTGTGGCTGTTCTTCGCGGTACTGGCTGTGGCTGCTCTGCTGGTTCTGCCCACGTCCAAGCGCGCAATCGTGCCTAGCCGGATGCAGTCGATCGCGGAACTGACCTACGGCTTCATCTACAAGATGTTGGAAGACATCTGCGGCAAGGAAGGCGTCAAGTTCTTCCCCTATGTCATGACCCTGTTCATGTTCATCGTCAGCGCGAACTTCCTGGGCCTGATCCCGACCTCGTTCACCACCACGTCGCACTTCGCGGTTACCATCCCGCTGGCGCTGGCCGTGTTCCTGACCGTGACCATTCTGGGTTTCGTCAAGAATGGCGCCGCATTCCTTGGTCTGTTCTGGGTCTCCAGCGCGCCTCTGGCGCTGCGTCCGATCCTCGCGATCATCGAGCTGATCTCGTACTTCGTGCGCCCCGTCAGCCACTCCATTCGTCTTGCCGGTAACGTCATGGCTGGCCACGCGGTTATCAAGGTTTTCGCAGGCTTCGCCGCGGTCGCCGTGATCTCGCCCGTGTCCGTTCTGGCGATCACCGCAATGTACGGCCTCGAGGTCCTGGTGGCCTTTATCCAGGCCTACGTATTCACCATTCTGACCTGTGTTTATCTGAAAGATGCGCTGCATCCTTCGCACTAAGGTCCGATACCCCAACATCGAAACTTCCAATTCGTAAGGAGATACATCATGGAAGGCGATCTCGCACACATCGGCGCAGGCCTGGCAGCAATCGGTTCCGGCGCAGCCGCAATCGGGGTGGGCAACGTTGCAGGCAACTTCCTGGCCGGCGCTCTGCGCAACCCTTCGGCGGCTGCTTCGCAGACCGCAACCCTCTTCATCGGTATCGCATTCGCAGAAGCGCTGGGCATCTTCGCATTCCTGGTCTCGCTGCTGCTGATGTTCGCCGTCTAATCTGCGGAACCTGATCCTTACGCGCAGGTGGGCCCAAGCCATAGCGGCCCACCTGTTGTAAAGACAACGTTCCGACGGAGGACATCATGGCGACTGAACCCATTAGCGAAGAAGTAGTTGGCTCGTGCGTCGACTCGCATGGCTCTGCCATCGGGATGCCGCAGCTCTGCTTCGATTGGTTCCCCAACCAGATTTTCTGGCTGGTCATCACGCTGGTCGTCATCTTTCTGGTCCTGTCTCGCGTGGCTCTGCCGCGCATCGCGGCAATCCTGGCTGAACGTCAGGGGACCATTACAAATGACCTGGCTGCGGCCGAAGATCTGAAGGCCAAGGCGGTCGAGGCCGAAGAGGCCTACAACAAGGCGCTGGCCGATGCCCGTGCCGAAGCGCAGCGTATCGCTGCCGAAGCCCGTGCTGAAATCCAGGCTGGTCTGGATGACGCGATTGCCAAGGCGGACGCGGAAATCGCTGCAAAGGCGGCTGAATCGGAAAAGGCAATTGCCGAAATCCGTGCCGGTGCGCTGGAAAGCATTCAAGTGGTTGCCAAGGACACGGCGGCTGAACTGGTTACCGCACTGGGCGGCGAGGCGGATGCCTCTGCCATCGACAGTGCAGTTGACACGCAGATGAAAGGATAAGTGACATGCGGAACACTCTTGCTCTTATCCTGACCGTCGGCGCAGCCAGCCCGGCATTTGCCGCAAGCGGCCCGTTCTTCTCGCTTGGCAACACCGACTTTGTGGTCCTTCTGGGCTTCATCGTTTTCATCGCGGTCCTGTTCTACTTCAAGGTCCCGGGCTTGATCGGTGGTGCGCTGGACAACCGTGCCGCTGGCATCAAGTCCGAACTGGACGAAGCCCGCGCCCTGCACGAAGAGGCGCGCAGCCTGCTGGCCTCGTATGAGCGCAAGCAGCGTGAAGTGCAGACGCAGGCGGATGCCATCGTGGCTGCTGCGAAAGACGACGCCGCTCTGGCTGCTGAACAGGCCAAGGCCGATCTGGAAAAATCCATCGCACGCCGTCTGGCGGCTGCACAGGATCAGATCGCATCGGCGGAAGCGTCGGCTGTGAAGGAAGTCCGTGATCAGGCCATCACCGTTGCTGTTTCTGCAGCCAACGCGGTTCTGGCCAAGCAGATGACGGCGACACAGGCGAACAAGCTGATCGACGCGGCGATTGCCGATGTAGGTGAAAAGCTGCACTAAGCTTTGCCCAGAATGAACTTTGTGCGACCCGGCAGTTTCTGCCGGGTTTGCCATTTTGAGGGACAGGAATTTTGGCACGGCGCGACAGTCAGGTAGCTTCGCTACACCCAAACCTGACCTTAGCCGGTGCGGGCTGACCTGTTTCCGCCTGAGAAAAACAGGATTGCAGCCAGAACGGTGATCCCGATCTCAACCACAAACGTCCAATGGTTGAGGAATGAGAGTATCCAGTGCGAATGCGTGGCTTCAACGGTCACGAGCGGGTGGGAAAAGTTCGAAAGCGGCCAAAGCCAGGTGATTTCCCCAACGATGGAATCCAACGCCATATGGACCAGCCCACCGGCGCCGAAAAAGGCTACGACGCGCCCCGCCTGTGGCCAGCGCAGTCCGGCGATCAATCCCGCCAACATAATCCCTGCCCACAAAACCGGGCGATGTGTCAGGTAAGCGTGGTGATGATGGGCGCGGTCGTCGACTAAATAGAACCAAAGCATGTCCAGATCCGGTGCGATCGCGCCGAGCATTGCTGCGGCAAAGACGGCTTTCCCGACGTTCGGTGTGGCGGTTCGAAAGACCAGATAGGCTCCCGGCAAATGCCCGATGAACATCAGGTCTGACCTGTCTCGTGCTGCAGCCGTTGCTGCGCGATGGCTTCGTTGCGCTGGGCTTTCAGATGGTCTTCCATGCAGCGCTGGACAAAGCTGAGATGCCTGTGAATTGCGTCTCGTGCGCCCTCGGGGTCGCGGGCCTGTAGGGCGGTGTTGATGGCGCGGTGCTGATCCAGAATAGCCCCACGCGTGGTCTGCTGCTGGAACATGATCTGGCGGTTGTAGAACACGCCCTGTTGCAGCAGCTCGTACATCGACCGCATCATGTGCAGCATCACCACGTTATGGCTGGCTTCGATGATGGCCATGTGGAACTGGGCGTCCAGCTGTGCCTCATCCTCGCTGGCATTGCGTTCGTGGGCGGCCTGCATCTTGTTGAAAATTGCCTGTACGACCTTCAGATCGCTGTCCGATCCCAGCCGCGCGGCGCGTTCGGCAGCCAACCCCTCAAGGTCCTTTCGGAACGATAGGTAGTCGAACACCGCCTCTTCGTGACTGCCAAACAACCGGACCAGCGCCGGGGAAAAGGCCGAGCCCAGAACCTCGGCTACATAGATGCCTGATCCGGCCTTGGCGGTCAGCAGCCCCTGATCCTGCAGGCTCGAGATCGCCTCGCGCAGCGAAGGCCGGGACACGCCCAACCGGTCCGCCAGTTCACGTTCTGCCGGAAGCCGTTCACCCGGCCGCAGGATGCCGCGCAGGATCAGCATCTCGATCTGTTTTACCACTGCGATGGACAGCTTTTCGGGTTGGATTTTCTGAAAGGGCATGGGGTGTTCCGAAATTGGTCAAATCATATGACCACGTATTTGGGGGCGGTTCAAGGAAAGCTGATCACCTGTTTTGTTACAATAGGTCAGAACTATTGACTTTAATGGTGTGACACCTACGCTGCCGGGCATAAAGGAGGAGACCGATGTCGACGAAAGACCTGTTTGCTACGCGGGCGTCGCGGATGAAGGCGTCCGAGATTCGAGAATTGCTCAAGCTGCTGGATCAGCCGGGGATCATTTCCTTTGCCGGTGGTATTCCCGATCCGGCGCTGTTTCCGGCGGATGGCTTTGCGATGGCATTCCAGAATGCGTTGGGTCCTGAAAGCCAGGCTCAGGCACTGCAATACTCCGTCAGCGAAGGCTATGTGCCGCTGCGCGAATGGCTGGTCGATCACATGCGTCAGATCGGTATCGACTGCGGGCTGGACAACATCCTGATCACCTCGGGCTCGCAACAGGCGCTGGACTATCTGGGCAAGCTCTACCTGTCGCCGGGTGACACCGCACTGGTCGGCTGGCCCACCTATCTGGGCGCGCTGGCGGCTTTCAACGCGTACGAGCCACGTTTTGACCGGCTCAGCATCAACGGTAATCGCGGCGCTGCGGAATACAGGGCGGCCGCGGGAGAGGGGGCGGTGAAGTTCGCCTATCTCTCACCGGACTTCGCAAACCCAACCGGAGAGACCGTGGACTTGCGTGGGCGCGAACGCCTGTTGGATCTGGCCGAAGAATTGAACTGCGCTGTCATCGAAGACGGCGCTTATCAGACCCTGCGCTATGACGGTGAGGCGATCCCCCCGGTTCTGGCTCTGGAACTGGCGCGGAAGGGGTCGATTGAGAGCTGCCGGACGATCTATTGCGGCAGTTTCTCGAAGACTTTGTCTCCGGGATTGCGTGTCGGGTGGGTCGTGGCGGCCAAACAGGTGATCTCGCAACTGGTGCTGATGAAACAGGCCGCTGATCTTCATTCGGCGACGATCAATCAGATGGCTATCAATGACGTGGCGCGGGCCTGCTTTGACACGCATATCCCGATGCTGCGTCGTGTCTACGGTGCGCGTCGTGACGCGATGTTGGCTGCGTTGCAACAGCACATGCCGGATGGGGTCGAGTGGACTAAGCCCGAGGGCGGCATGTTCGTCTGGGTGACGCTGCCCAAGGGCATCGTCGGGGCTGATCTGCTGGCGCGGGCGCTCGAAACGGTTAAGGTCGCCTTTGTTCCGGGTCAGGCGTTCTTTCCGGACGGGTCCGGGGCCAACACACTCCGGCTGAGTTTCTCGAACTCGGATGAGGGTACGATCCGCGAGGGCATCCGCCGGTTGGGGGAAGTGTTGCGCGCCTGAACCGGGAAAGGTTCTGTTAACCATATTGCGGCAAAGCTGTGCGCATGATCCGGTATCTTTCCCTCCTCGTGCTGGCCGCCTGTTCGGCCGGCACGCCTTACTTTCGCGATGTGCCGGCCAGCCGGATCGCGGTGAACGGCAGTGTCTTCGACGTGCGCGTGCGCGGGGAGTTGGCCGAGGCTGTACGGGTCAACACCCAATACGCCCCCCGTCTGGGGCCGATCCGAGACCGTGCAGGGCTGGCCATGGCGAAGGTCTCGGGTTGTCCGATTCTGGATGTGCTGGGCGATGCGGCGGTGACCGTGGGCGTATTGGGCTGCGACCGCGAGGCCGGGGGGCGCTTGCTGCTGACGGCCGTGTCGACCCCGAATTACGAATGCGTCGATTATGGCATCTATGAGAACATTGGCAACGGAAACGGCTATCCGGTATTTGAGTGCACGCCGTATTGATATACGCGTTTTCCTGCGCATTTCGGCAAGATATTGTGGATAAGTCTGGTCGATATCCCATATCCTGCGCAAGTCCGTTGACTCACCCCCAATCCCTTGCGCAGACTTCAAAGACGTAGGAATCATGGGACCCGCTGCCTTTGCGCTTTAGCAAACTCAAACTCACCGGCTTCAAAAGCTTTGTCGATCCGACCGATCTGATCATCGCGGATGGGTTGACCGGTGTGGTGGGTCCGAACGGCTGCGGCAAGTCTAACCTTCTGGAAGCGTTGCGCTGGGTGATGGGGGAAAACCGCCCCAAGTCCATGCGGGGCGGTGCGATGGAAGATGTGATCTTTGCCGGGGCGGCGACACGCCCGGCCCGCAACTTTGCCGAAGTTGTCCTGACCATGGACAACTCGGAGCGTCTGGCGCCTTCGGGCTTCAACGACAGCGATCAGCTTGAGATCGTGCGCCGTATCACGCGCGACGTTGGCAGTGCCTACAAAACCAATGGCAAGGATGTGCGTGCACGCGATGTGCAGATGCTGTTCGCCGATGCTTCAACCGGGGCGCATTCGCCCGCGCTGGTGGGGCAGAACCGCATTGCCGAGCTGATCAACGCCAAACCCCGCGCCCGCCGCCGTATTCTGGAAGAGGCCGCCGGAATCTCGGGCCTGTATCAGCGCCGCCATGAGGCCGAGCTGAAGTTGAAGGGCACCGAGTCCAACCTGACCCGTGTAGATGACGTGCTGGAGCAGTTGGGCGGACAATTAGCGCAGCTTGCGCGTCAGGCCCGTCAGGCCGCGCGGTATCGTGAGATCGGGGAACAGCTGCGTCAGGCGGAAGGCATGTTGCTTTATCGCCGTTGGAAAGAGGCCGACATGGCCCGCCAGCAGGCTGAGGAAAAGCTGCGCGAGCGCATCACCGAGGCGTCCCGCGCCGAGGCTGAGGCGCGCGCAGCCGCCACAAAACGCGCCGAGATCGAAGAAACCCTGCCGCCGCTGCGCGAGGAAGAGGCAATCGCCGCAGCTGTCCTGCAACGCCAGCAGGTACAGCGCGACCAACTGTCGGATCAGGAAACACGCGCCCGTCAGACCATTGAAACGCTGACCAACCGCATCCAGCAACTGGGCAACGATATCGAACGCGAGGCGGGTCTGAACCGCGACGCGGGCCAGATGATCGAACGTCTGGAGTGGGAAGCGCGCGAGCTGGCCAAGGCTGCCGAGGGACATGAAGACAAGGTCGCTGAGGCCGCAGAGATTGCCCGTGAGGCCGCCGCGGTGTTGCAGGACCGCGAAGATCATCTCTCGCAGCAAACCGAGGATATGGCGCGGTTGGTGGCCCGCCACCAGTCGGCGCAGCGTTTGGTCGAAGACAGCCGCAAGACGTTGGCCCGGTCCGAGGCTGAAGAAGAAAAGGCGCGTGCTGCCGTGGATGAGGCGCGCGGTGCACTGACCCGCGCCAGTGAGGCATTCGAGGCTGCGCAAGAGGGAGAAGAAGAGGCCCGCGAAGCCGCCGAAGCCGCCGAAGAGGCGCTGGCTGCCGCCGATGAGCTGCGCAACGATACGCAGGCGCGTGAGGCCGAAGCCCGCGCGCAGAGGTCCGAGGCTGAAGGTGAATTGGGTGCGATCCGCGCGGAAACCACGGCTCTGGCCAAGCTGGTCGAGCGTGACACGGCTGAGGGCGGGCAGGTGCTGGACCTGCTGCGCGTGGAGCCGGGCTATGAAAAGGCTTTGGGCGCGGCTCTGGCCGATGATCTGCGTGCACCACTGGTCGATGGGGATGGCCCCTCGGGCTGGGTGCACGTTACGGGGTACGATGCCGACCAGCCGTTACCGGACGGGGTTGAACCGCTGGCATTGCATGTTTCCGGGCCGGATCGCCTGAGCCGGCGGATTGCACAGATTGGTCTGGTCGATGCGGATCAGGGCGCAAGGTTACAGGCGTCTTTGAAACCCGGCCAGCGGCTGGTGTCGCGTTCGGGTGATCTGTGGCGCTGGGACGGGTTCCGCGCCTGGGCCGAGGATGCGCCCAGTGCGGCGGCCTTGCGTCTGGAACAGCTCAACAAGCTGGAAGCGCTGAAACAGGAACTGACCCGGACCGAGGCGCAAGCCGATGGTGCGCGCGCTGCGCATGAGGCGCTTTCGCAGCAACTGGCGGATGTGACCGAAGCCGACCGCCGCGCGCGTGAGGCCCGCCGTGCCGCTGATCAGCGCATGGCCGAAACCGCCCGTCAGCTGAGCCGGGCCGAGGCGGATCGCAATTTGGCGCAGGGCAAGCTGGAGACACTGACCCTTGCCGTTGATCGCCACAAGGAAGACGCCATGTCGGCCCGCGCGCAATTGCGCGAGGCCGAGGGCGCGTTGAACGGGTTGGGTGACCTCGACAGCGCCCGCGCGCAGGTTGAGGACATCAAACAGACGGTCGAGGCTGCGCGGATCACCATGCTGACCCACCGCTCGACTCATGATGAACTGCGCCGCGAAGGCGAAGCCCGCACCCGCCGCTCGCAAGAGGTGACCAAGGACCTCAGCGGCTGGAAACACCGTTTGGAAACGGCTGAGAAACGGATTTCCGAACTGGCGGAACGCAAGGAAAGCTCGGAAGAAGAACTGTCCGAAGCCACGGCCGCCCCTGCCGAAATCGCTGAGGCACGGGAAGAGCTTAACGAGTTGATCGAAGCCGCCGAAGCCCGACGCGCCGAGGCCGCAGACAAGCTGGCCGATGCCGAGACGCAACAGCGCGAGGTCGTGATAGCCGAGCGGGATGCAGAACGTCTGGCCTCGGAGGCGCGTGAAACCCGGGCGGCGGCTGAGGCACGCTGTGATGCTGCCAAAGAAAGCGTCACCGCTGCGGCGGAACGAATTGCCGAGGACCAGCAGCTGACGCCGAACCAGTTGCTGAACCAGTTGGATGTGAACCCCGACCAGATGCCAGCGGCCGATGCCCTGGAGGCCGAAGTGAACCGCCACAAGCGGCAACGGGATGCGATGGGCGCGGTGAACCTGCGGGCGGAAGAGGATGCCAAGGAAGTTCAGGAAGAATTCGACACGCTGAACTCGGAAAAGGCGGATCTGGAAGAGGCGATCAAGGCCCTGCGCAGCGGCATCGCCAGCCTCAACCGCGAAGGGCGCGAGCGTCTGCTGACTGCGTTCGAACAGGTGAACTCGAACTTTGCGATGCTGTTCAAGCACCTTTTTGGTGGCGGTGAGGCCAATCTGGTCATGGTCGAAAGCGATGACCCGCTGGATGCGGGCCTCGAAATCATGTGCCAGCCGCCGGGCAAGAAACTCTCGACCCTCAGCCTGTTGTCGGGCGGGGAACAGACCCTGACCGCGACGGCGCTGATCTTTGGCGTCTTCCTCGCCAACCCGGCCCCGATCTGTGTGCTGGACGAGGTCGACGCGCCGCTCGACGATGCCAACGTCACCCGGTTCTGCGATCTGCTGGACGAGATGTGCCGCCAGACCGACACGCGGTTCCTGATCATCACCCACCACGCGGTGACAATGGCGCGGATGGATCGTCTTTTTGGCGTGACCATGCAGGAGCAGGGCGTCAGCCAACTGGTCTCGGTCGATCTGAAAAAAGCCGAGCAGATGGTGGCCTGATCGTTCACCGCAACGTTATGATGACCTTGCGGCGCCACAGGGTAAGTTGGTCGCATGACCCGATTTCTGATCCTTGCCCTGTTCACCGCCAGCCCGGCCATCGCCGCTGATTGGCCAACAAAACCCGGAGACGTCCCCCTGTCCCCCGACGAACTGGACGCCCTGGCAGGCCAGACGTTCACCTTCTACGATGACGGCCAGGCCGCTTTTTCGGCCGGAGGGGCTTATTCCTATACCTATTCCGCAGCCAATGGCGGGGGCACGGCCTATGGTTCCTATCGCATCGCTGAGGATGGCAGCGTCTGCATCGCCTATCGCAACGGGTTCAGCCGGTGTGATTTGTATGTGCGCAGTGGTGAGAGGCTGATCCTGATCGATGAGAAAGGGGACCGGTATCCGGTGCGGCCCGAGTGAAGCGGACATGCTCCGTCAGTCGTTTCCACCAGTGGTCGCTGCGCGAGACAAAGCTGACCTCGCCAAATTATACAAGTTTCTCGCTCAGAACTTCTCGAGCTACAGTGTCCACACTTTCGACTCTATCATTGATGTTGGGATTGTTGGCCAAACGCAAAAGCTCGTCTCGTAGCTCTGTGACCACCTCCGGAGTGGAGCGAGCGATGACAAGAACGATAGTCCAGTACTTCCAAACTGCGTCGCTCCCGACCAGTACACTCGTGATATGTGGTACTATTTCTGGTCCAGCTTGCTGCAACACGGACGCAATCGGTTCGGCCACCGGCCAATTCGCGTCTTGAACCCAGAAAAGCAGTTCGGGGATAGCCTCATTGAGTGAAGGGAATCCCATTTCTCTCGCCCGATCAGTTGCGAGCAAATCATGCTTGTCTTTAGGAATGCAACTGAGAACGTTCATATTTCGAAGGTAGCGACCATGCGTAAGCACGACAATGGGTTCCAAGCTGACATGGCGTTACAACCGCCCCAACAACTCCGCCGTGGGCCACGAATCTGCTGGCAGCCCAAGTCGCACCTGTTCCGCCTGAACCGCTGCCCGCGTGCCGGCGCCCAGAATGCCATCAACCTTACCCACGTCATGCCCACGCGACTGTAGTTTGCTCTGCAACTGTTTCATCTGCGCGCCGGACAGGCCCTGTGCCGGGTTGCCCGCGTTGTAGACCTGCGCACCTTCCAACCTTGTACCGAAATAGGCGGCGGTCAGGACGTAGACAAAGCTCTGGTTCCATTCGAAATAGACGTCAAAATTCGGATAGGCCAAAAAGGCCGGTCCGTTGTGCCCCTGCGGCAGGATCAGTGAAGCGGGCAGGTTGGCCAGCGACCCGTTGCGCGCCTGAATGCCCATCGCCTGCCATTCCGACACCGGGCGCGGTTTGCCGGGGCCGGAGAGAGACCAATCCATCTGCGCAGGCACCGTGACCTCTTGCAGCCAGGGCTGACCGGGCTGCCAGCCCAGATGCGACAGCATCTTGGCGCCCGACATCAGCGCATCCGGGGCCGAAGTTTTCAGCGAAACCTTACCATCGCCATCCGCATCCACGCCGTTTTCCAGAATGTCACGGGGCAACATCTGCACCATGCCGATCTCTCCGGCCCAGGCGCCGGTGGTACGGGCGGGGTCGAAATTGCCCTGTTGATACAGCTCAATCGCAGCGAACACCTGCGGGCGGAACAACTCGGGGCGGCGGCAGTCATGAGCCAGCGTCACCAGCGCGTTGCGGGTGTTGAAATCGCCCTGAAACGCGCCGTAGTCGGTCTCGAACGCCCAGAAGGCCAGAAGAACCCCGCGCGAGACGCCGTATTCGGCCTCGATCCGGTTGAACACAGCGTCGTATTTGCGCGACATGACCTGGCCGCGCTCGATCCGGTTTTGCGAGATCAGGTGGCGGGAAAAGTCGATGAACGGTTTCTGGAACACGCCCTGCGCGCGGTCGGCTTTCAGAACGGCGTTGTCCTGCTGCACGCCTTTGAAAAACGCGTTGACGGTGGATTTGTCGAACCCCTGCTGGACGGCCTCGGCCTTTAACCCCTTAACGAAGGAATTGAACCCTCCGCCGCATTGGGCCAATGCGGGCGAGGCAAAGAGGGCGGCGGCAATAAGGCCAGAGAGAAAGCGCATGGTGGCTCCGTCAGAAAAGAAAGTTGAGCCCAACCCACACCGACACGAGGCCGAGCGCAAGCCCCCAGACCTTCCATAGCATGTCACATGCGCGGAAAACCTCCGGCGCGCCGATTTCGCGCGGAGCATTGCCGTTGACCCAGGCCAGATCGCGGACCTGCCCGTCATAGCTGCGCGGGCCGGCAAGGGCGACGTTCAGGGCGCGGGCCATTGCGGCTTCGGGCCACCCGGCATTGGGAGAGATATGGCGGCGCGCATCCGACATCATCTCGGGCCAACGTGCCCATTGACCCGACAGGGCCACGATCATCACGCAGGTCAGGCGGGCCGGGATCAGGTTCAGCACATCGTCCAGACGGGCGGCGGCCCAGCCGAAATCGCGGTATTTCTCAGTACGGTAGCCGATCATGCTGTCGGCGGTGTTGATCGCTTTGTAGATCAGCAGGCCCGGCAGACCGGCGACCAGAAACCAGAAGGCGGGCGCAATGACCCCATCGCTGAGGTTTTCCGCAGCGCTCTCGATTGCTGACCGGGCCACCTGCGCCTCGGTCATGTCGCGCGTGTCGCGTGAGACGATCATGGCGACCTTAGCGCGCCCTTCGGTTAGCGAAGCGCGCAGCCCTTCACCAACTTCCCGCACATGGGTTACCAGAGATTTCTGGGCCAGCAGGATGGCGCAGATGATGATCTCAATCACCGGCCCAAGCAGGGCCAGCAGCCGCCCGACGATCAGCGCGCCGCAAACCAGCAGGATCACGACGACAATACCTTTCAACTGCCGCTGCGCGCCGTGGTTCAGGCGCTGGTCCAGCCAGCCGATGACGTTGCCCATCATAACGGCCGGGTGCTTCACCCGCGACCACAGCCAGTCCGGCTCGCCCAAGGCAGCGTCCAGGCACATGGCGCAGACCAGCAAGAAGGCCGTGCTCACAACGCGGCCTCCAGCCTGCTCCAGCCATCTGCAGGGGGCAGGCCTAGCCGCAGGTAGGTTTGGGAATAGGGGAAGACGCGGCTCCAGATATGGGCTTGGGCAAGACGGTCTTGCCAAGCCTTGGCAATGTCGACTTCGTACAGGCGGAACAGGGTGGTGCCGCCCACAAGGGTTGCGCCTTTGGTGGTCAGCAGATCGTCCAGACGGGCGGTTTCGACGGTCAGCCGTTGGCGGGTTGCCTCGGCCCATTCGACGTCTTGCAGCGCACGGGTTCCGATCCGCAGGGCGGGGCCGGACACAGCCCAGGGGCCGGTCAGATCGTTCAGTCGGGCGATCAGCTCGGGCTGGCCTATGGCAAAACCCAGCCGTAGCCCGGCCAAGCCCCAGAATTTGCCGAAACTCTTCAACACGACAACACCGGGCCGCGCGGCTAGATGGATCAGTGAGGCCTCGGGGGTGACATCGCAAAAGCTCTCGTCGATCACGGTCAGGGGAGCATTTGCGTCTGCCTCGGTCCAGATCCGCCCGTCGGGGTTGTTGGGGTGTACGATGACGCGGGCCTCGGCCGGGGTGTCGGGCTGTATGGACCAACCCTGCGCGACAAAGGCGGCGGCGTGTTCGTTATAGGTGGGCGTCGTGATCTGCACCCGGCCTTGTGGCGCCAGCGCAGGGATGCGGGCAATCACTGCCGAGGCGCCGGGTGCGGGCAGGATCGCAGCCCCTTCCGGGACTGACCAGAACTGGCGTGCGGCTTGTGTCAGGTTCTCAAACGTGCCGTGGTCGGGCAATTCCGCCCAGTCCGAGGAGATCAGGCCGGAAACCTCATACGGGTGCGGGTTGATACCGGTGGACAAGTCCATCCAATCCGCGCGAGGTCCGCCATAGCAGGCGACGGCCCCGTCCAGCCCTCCGCCATGGTCACGCGCGGCGCGCGGGTTCAAGTTGTCGTTTTCGCCTGCCATGGGTTTTCTCGCCGGAATCGCTTGTTTCGGCCTGCTTCAAGCGGATTTTTGCCGTTTACACAAGCAAATCCGCCCGTTCGGAGCCCCTAACGGGTGCTGTTAACACTTTGTTAAGGAATAAGCGGGATCACGATTTACGGGGGACGGCACCAGACGCTTTATCATGTGCCGAGGTTGTTGCGAATGAATGTTTTGATTGTTGAGAGTAACCCCGACCTTGGTCGGGTCTGGAAAAGGCATCTTGAACGGCACGGTGCCGAAGTGACATTGGTGCCGGGACAAGAGGCTGCTATTCTTGCGCTCTATGGCCAGGATTTTGATATCATAGTATTGGATCTGGTGTTGGAAACCGGAAGTGCGTTGGCAGTAGCGGATTTCGCCAGCTACCGCCGCCCCGAGGCGCGGGTGATCTTTGTCACCAACACCACCTTTTTCTCGGACGGGTCGATTTTTGCCCACAGCCCCAACGCTTGCGCGTATGTCCAAAGCGCAACGCCGCCAGAGGACCTAGCGGCGATGGTCGAACATTATGCGGCGGGCCGCTGATCGCGCCTGTGGGGCTCCAGATAATCCAAGACGGGGTTCACCGGGATGATCCGGTTCGGATTAATCGTGTCGTGACTGAAGTGATAGTGGCGCACGATGTGGTTCATGTTCACAGTCCCGGCGACACCCGGCCACTGGTACAACTCGCGGGTATAGGCCCATAGGTTTGGGTAATCGACCAGCCGCCGACGGTTGCATTTGAAGTGAAGGTGGTAGACCGGGTCAAACCGGATCAGGGTGGTAAACAGGCGCCAGTCGGCCTCGGTCACGCGGTCGCCCATCAGGTAGCGATTTCGGGACAGGCGGTCGTCGAGCCAGTCCAGCGTGTCGAACAGGGGGGCTACGGCGGCGTCATATGCCTGTTGGGTGGTGGCAAAGCCTGCCTTGTAGACGCCGTTGTTGACGTCGGAATAGATGCGCGCGTTGACCTCTTCGATTTCATCTCGCATCGCGTCGGGCCAGTAATCGTCGGTATTGCCAGTGATCCCGTCAAAGGCCGCGTTGAACATGCGGATGATTTCCGAACTTTCGTTGGAAACGATGGTCTCTTGCTGCTTGTCCCACAGGATCGGCACGGTGACACGACCCGTGTAGGAGGGGTCGGCCTTGGTATAAATCTGGTGCGCGAAATCGAATCCATAGAGCGTATCGCCGGTTGCACCGTGGTCATCCGTTTCGAAGGTCCACCCCTTGTCCAGCATATCCGGATGCACAACAGAGACCGAGATCAGGTCACTCAGCCCTTTCAGTTCGCGGAAGATCAGCGTGCGGTGTGCCCATGGGCAGGCATGGCTGACATAGAGGTGATAGCGGTCAGGTTCTGCTTTGAAACCGCCCGTACCGGATGGGCCTGCGCTGCCATCGGATGTCAGCCAGTTGCGGAACTGCGAGGCGCTGCGTTTGAAGGCGCCGCCGGTGGATTTAGTGTCATACCAGGTGTCTTGCCATTTGCCGTCGACCAACAGGCCCATTGTGCATCCTCCGCTTGTGCGTTTCCGCAAACATAGGTCTTTGAACGGGGCCTTCCCACATCAGGCGCCGCGCATCAGGTCTGCGTGGACGCACAGGCCGGATTGAGATTTCCGTGCAACAGATCGAATTGGTGCCGCGCTATGTGACCGTCTTCACTGGATTTTTACAGTCAATGCCGCACAATGGAGTCCGTTTTCCGGGGGGAATTTATTATGACAACCTATGTTTCTAAAGAGATGAGCGCCGAATTGGATGCAGCGCGAATCGCAGGATTAAAGAAAACCAGCCGTCTTCGCGTCGAATTTGGCGACAATACCTTTAAAGTTCTCAGATTGTGGAAGGATGGTTTTACGGTTGAGGCAGAAACCACGCCGCAGCTGCGCGGGCTGGTCGATATCTACGATGGCGCGCGCCACCTGTACCAATGTCTGATTATCGCGGATGACGAGGAAGCGGGCGAGATGCGTTACGAATTCAAGCGCAGCACCGCCGCCGCCGACAAGGCTCCGCTGGATTTCTACCGCGCGCCGGATGCTCCGATCGCGCTGTTGGGGTATGAAGACTAGGGGCGGATTTCCACTACTGTGCCGTTGCGTGTCAGGCTCCAAAGCCGCGCCATCTCGGCATTTGACAGGGCGATACAGCCTGCCGTCCAGTCTCCGGGCAATGTCAGACCTGCGACGCCGTTCGGCTGCCCGTGGATGAAGATATCTCCGCCTGGATCAACACCCTGATTTTGGGCACGGTCGATATCTTCGGGCAAAGGGTAGTTGATCCCGAGTGAGAGGTGAAAAGCGCTCTGCGGATTTCGCCGGTCGATATGGAAGATCCCAACAGGGGTCTTGCCATCACCTTCCTGCTGTTTGTCGCCTTCGGGCTCGAACCCCAGCGCAACATCCGCCTGCATGACAATGGCACCGTTCAACGATGCGGTCAGTCGGCGGGCAGATTTCTCAATCAGGATATGGTCGATTTGTGTGGCCTCAGGAGCCATGGGCGGCGCAGGAGGGCGTGGTCCGAACCGATGCCAGCCAAACCACGCCGCGCCAATCAGGCAGATCAGCAGGACTATGCGTGCGATCCGCCGCATGGTCTCATTGCAAATCGGCAAACGCGTGTTTCAGGCGGGCGCAGGCCTCTTCCACCCGTGCGCGTTGGGTGGCGAGGTTGAACCGCTCGAAATTCTCGCCGCCCGGGCCGAAGCCAGGGCCGGAGGAGGTGGCGATCTTGGCGTCTTCGCGCAGGCGGCGGACGAACTCGTCGTGATCCATGCCGGTGCCCGAATAATCGACCCAGGCCAGATAGGTGGCCTGCAGGGGCATCGACCAAAGGCCGGGGATTTCGGAGATGGTCGCGTCGAACAGTTTGCGGTTGCTGTCCAGATGGGCGATCTGCTCATCGACCCAGGCCGCGCCTGCCGGAGAATAGGCGGCGGTGATCATGGCGACACCCAGCGCGCTTGGCGCATAATCCAGCGTGTGCAGCCGATAGCGCATGGCTGCGCGCAGCTCGGGGTCGGGGATGATCATGTTGCCGGTACGCTGACCTGCAATGTTGAACGTCTTGGACGCCGCCGTCAGGGTCACTGTCCACGGCCGCGCATCGGGGGCAGCCACATCCATCGGCACAAACTTGTGGCCGGGGTAAACCAGATCGTGGTGAATCTCATCCGAAACCAGGATCAAGCCGTTCCGTTCGGCAAACGCGGCCACGGCGCGCAACTCGTCCGGGGTCCAGACACGGCCCGAGGGGTTCTGCGGCGAGCACCACAGCAGCATTTTCTCCGACCCGTCCAACCGCGACTGCGCGTCCTCCAGATCGACGCCATAGCTGTCGCCGTCACGAACCAGCGGGCATTCGACCACGCGGCGGCCGGTTTTATTCACCTTGTAAGCGAACTCATGGTAGACGGGCGTGAAAATCACCACCCCGTCGCCGGGCTCGGTCCAGACATCCAGGCACAGGGCGATCGCATTGCCCAACCCCTGAGAGGTCAGCGCCCAATCGGTGTCGATTTCCCAGTTATGGCGGTTCTTCATCCACCACTGGACCGAGGCCAGATAATCTGGGTGCGTCCAGGAATAGCCAAAAACGCCGTGATCGGCCGCTTCGCGCACCGCTTCGATCACACAAGGCGCGGTGGCATAGTCGGAATCGGCCGTCCACATGGCCAGCCCATCCTGCGGCGACACGCCGTACAGGTCTTCCATCTTGTCCCATTTGGAACTGTTGGTTCCGCGGCGGTCGGTCAGGTCGTTGAAAGTCATGTCTGCTCCGTCTGTTGGGTGGAAAGCTAGCCACAATTCCGGCAGGCGCAAGGGGGGCGTTGCGGCGGGGGGCGGGATGGCCTACATCAAGCCCATGAAACGCAATATCCTGATCCATCCCGACCCCCGTCTGAAAAAGGTCTGCGCCCCGGTGGCCGACCTGTCAGACGAGCTGCGCAAACTGGCCGACGACATGCTGGAAACGATGTATGACGCCCCCGGTATCGGGCTGGCGGCACCGCAGATTGGCGTGCTGGATCGCCTGATCGTGATGGACTGCGTTAAGGAAGAAGGCGAAGCGCCGCGCCCGCTGGTCATGTTCAACCCCGAGGTCATCGCGTCCTCGGAGGAAACCAACGTCTATGAGGAAGGTTGCCTGTCGATCCCCGAGCAATTCGCCGAAGTGACCCGGCCCAAAGTGGTCGACGTCACTTGGATGGATCGCGATGGTAATTTGCAGCAGGAGACTTTCGACGGGCTTTGGGCGACCTGCGTGCAGCATGAGATCGACCACCTGAACGGCAAGCTGTTCATCGACTATCTCAAACCGCTGAAACGCCAGATGATCACCCGCAAGATGCAGAAACTGAAACGCGAACAGGCCCGCGCATGACCGTCCGCACCTGCCTGCCTTGGCCCGATAAGCGTCTGCGCACCAAGGCCGAGGACGTGGCCGAGATCACCGATGATATCCGCGCCATCTGGGACGATATGATCGACACGATGGAGGCGATGCCCGGTGTTGGCCTTGCCGGTCCACAGATCGGGGTGATGCTGCGGCTGGCGGTCGTGGATGGCTCAACCGAGCGTGGCAAGGCGGTGCGGTTGGCGAATCCCGAAATCCTGCACAGCTCGATCGAATTGCGCGAGCATGATGAGGCCAGCCCGAACCTTCCCGGCGTGTCCGCCAAGGTGAAACGCCCGCGTGCGGTGACAGTGAAATTCCTGAACGAACAGGGCATGATCGACCGCCGCGATTTCGTGGGGATCGAGGCCACCAGCGTACAGCATCAGATCGACCATCTGAACGGCCGGATGTATTTCGACCGGCTCAGCAAGGTCAAACGCGACATGCTGCTGCGCAAAGCCAAGAAACAGGGGTGACCATGCGCGTTGTCTTCATGGGAACGCCTGAGTTTTCGGTTCCGGTGCTGGATGCGCTGGTCGAGGCCGGGCATGAGATTGCCGCCGTCTACTGCCAGCCTCCGCGCCCGGCGGGCCGGGGCAAGAAGGACCGCCCAACGCCCGTTCACGCACGGGCTGAGGCGCTGGGTCTTGCGGTTCGCCATCCGGCTTCGCTGAAATCCTCTGAAGAGCAGGCCGCCTTTGCCAGTCTGAATGCCGACGTTGCGGTGGTCGTGGCGTATGGGCTGCTGCTGCCGCAACCCATTCTGGATGCGCCCACGCGTGGCTGCCTGAACATCCACGCCAGCCTGCTGCCGCGCTGGCGCGGTGCCGCGCCGATCCATCGCGCGATTATGGCAGGGGATGCGCAAACCGGTATCTGCATCATGCAGATGGAGGCCGGGCTGGACACCGGCCCCGTCCTGTTGCGGCAGGCCACCGATATCAGGCCGCAGGAAACCACGGCGCAACTGCATGACCGTCTTGCGCCCATGGGGGCCGATCTGATCGTCGAGGTGTTGGCCCGTCTGTCGGATCTGACACCCGAGCCTCAGCCAGAGGACGGTGTCACCTATGCCTCGAAAATCGACAAGGCCGAGGCGCGGGTGGACTGGTCCCGCTCGGCGGTTGAGGTTGATCGTCAGATCCGTGGCCTTTCGCCCTTTCCCGGGGCCTGGACCGAAATTGCGGGCGACCGTGTCAAACTGCTGGCCTCGACTCTGGCCGACGGGCAGGGTGCGCCCGGAGAGGTTCTGAACAACACACTCCGCGTGGCCTGTGGCGAGGGGGCGATTGACCTGTTGCGCCTGCAGCGGGCAGGAAAGGGCGCACAGGATGCGGAAACCTTCCTGCGGGGCTGGCCAGTCGCGGCCAGAACCCGCCTGAATTCGGAGTAAGCCAGATGTTCATGATCCTGATGGGCACCGTCGTGATTGCCGGTATCGTGGGATATCTGTCCGAAAAAACCGGGTTCACCCACAATGGATACCTGCCCTCGATCATCATTTGCGTGGGCGGAGCCTTCCTGTTCTATTTCGTCCGCATCATGTTCGGCATCAGCTTTGGCCCGCCCGGCCTGAACGCTGTGATCTCATCCATCGGCGCGCTGATCATCGTGCCGACGCATTGGAGGAAATAACGTGCCCGTCATCGCCCTGATCGTTATTGGAGCCGCCGCCGGGTTTCTGGCCACACGCCTGATGCGGATCGAGGCCGACATCCCCACGACCATGCTGATCGGCATCGTAGGGGCGCTGGTGGGAGGTTTCCTTCTGCGCGCATTGATCACTGTGGCGGGCTGGCTGTCGGGTTTTGTCGGCGCCGTGTTGGGCGCGTTGTTGGTCATCTGGATTTGGCAAACCTACTTGCGTCGCTAACCTCTTGACCTTCGGGTGGGATATCGGCCTGATCGCCGGAACGCTCAACCCGAAAGGTACGCCATGCCCTACGAACTAAACCCCGGTGACGTTGCCCTGATGGGGGTGCCGCTGGATCTGCACTCTTCCTTCCTGCAGGGGCCTGCGTTTGCGCCGGGCCGTATTCGTGAGGCGTTGCATTCCGGGGCGGCCAACCTGACCGCCGAGGATGGCACCGACCTGGGAGCGACTGATCGGTTCAAGGATACCGGCGATCTCGACGTCTTTGAGATGATGGGGCAGGAGCCCATCAACCGGATCGAAGCCGGGGCCGCCGCCCGCATCGCAACCGGTGCGCGGCTGTTGTCGCTGGGCGGCGATCACTCGGTGGCCTATCCGCTGATCAAGGCCCATGCCGAGCGGTATGAGGGGCTGAATATCCTGCATATCGACTCGCACCCCGACCTCTATGACAGTCAACAGATTGGCCCGCTGGGCCATGGTTGCCCTTTCGCGCGCGTAATGGAGACCTGCCAGATCAATCGTCTGGTTCAGGTCGGCATCCGCACGATGAACAAGCACCAGCAAGAGCAGGCCGACAAGTTCGGGGTCGAGGTGATCGACATGCAGAACTGGCGCCCCGATCTTGAGATCAGCTTTGACGGCCCGGTCTATCTGTCTCTGGATCTGGATGCGCTGGACCCGGCCTTTGCGCCGGGCGTGTCGCATCATGAACCCGGCGGGCTCAGCACGCGTGAGGTGATTAACCTGATCCATCGGTTCAAAGGCCAGTTTGTTGGTGCCGATATTGTCGAGTTGAACCCGCACCGTGACCCGTACGGGATGACAGCGATGGTGGCGGCGAAATTCGTCAAGGAAATCGGCGGTCGGCTGCTGTCGCGCTAACGCAATCGGGTTTCGCGGCTCGCCGTCGAACCCGGTGACCGCACGCGGACGCGAATTTAGGGCAAATCGCTGTTGAAGATGGAAATCTTGACCTTCCACGTCCCGTCGGGCTGGCGCTGCAGGATGTTGACGAACTTACCCTGTTCCGGAGGGTCCGAGTCTTCGATGGCATAAGTCCCGACCTGATACGCCGTATCCCCGCTGACCCCGAAATCGATCAATTCGTTTTTATGCGTGCCTCCGGTGTTTTCTTTGATCCGGGAACGGTAGGTTGCAAGAAAAGCTGCCTTGCCGCGCGTCATAGGCTCGCCAGGTGGCAATAGCATAATGTCCTCGGTAAAGAATGCAGCGCAGCCTTCTGCATCACCGCGATTGAACGCCTCGTTATAGGCGGCGTCAAAATCTTCGAGCGTTTTCTTCATATCCATGGGCACTCTCCGTGACGGCTCATGATGAGAACGGAAAGCTGTATCGTGCCACGCAGGGCGCTGAACCACAAACGCGCGTTATTTTGTTCAGCTACTGGCGCGGCGGGCGGCTTTTATATACGGGCAGTTGCCAGCCAAACAGCAGCGAACCGGCCCGCAAGGCCCAACAGATCAGCGCACAGGCGCCAAGGGCGATAAGCTCTTCAAATCCCAGCCGGTTTGCAACCACGGCGGTCAGTGCCCCTGCAAATGCGCAGGAGACATAAAGCTCACCTTGTTTCAGGACTAGTGGCACCTCGTTGCAGACCACGTCGCGCATCAACCCGCCCAGACAGCCTGTTGAGATGCCCATCAGCACGACAATTACGCCCGATTGGCCCAGCGACAGCGCGGCACCCGTACCGGCGGCCACCGCGACGGACAGGGCGAAACTGTCCAGCCAGACCAACCAGTTATAGCGGCTTTCAACCAGATGGGCGGTAAAGAACACCAGCACCGCTGCGCCGACAGCGATGAGGATATAGTCGGGCTGCCCGACCCAGAAAATCGGATCTCGGTTCAGCAACAGGTCCCGCACTGTGCCGCCGCCCACCGCCGTCAGGCAGGCAATGAAGGCAAATCCCACCAAGTCCAGCTGCGCCCGGCTGGCCACCAAAGCTCCGGTCAATGCAAAAACCAGAACCGAGGCATAGTCCAGCAGGGCCAGCCCGCTCACGTCTGCGCCTTTTTCGGCTTGAAAGGGGCCATACCCGCGCGGGCCAGCTCATCTGCTTTTTCGTTTTCGGGGTGGCCCGCGTGGCCCTTGACCCATTCCCAGGTCACATCATGGCGGGTCTGCGCCTCATCCAGCCGCTGCCACAGATCGACATTCTTGACCGGTTTCTTGTTCGAGGTCTTCCAGCCGTTCCGCTTCCACCCGAAAATCCAGCCGGTTACGCCGTTTTTCACATAGGCGCTGTCAGTGACCACGGTGATCTTCGAGGAACGCTCCAGCGTTTCCAGAGCGCTGATCGCGGCCAAAAGTTCCATGCGGTTGTTTGTGGTCTCGGCCTCGCCACCCTTCAGCTCGCGCTCTTTCAGGATTTTGTCGCCGTCGACCGCGCGCAGCAGCACGCCCCAGCCGCCGGGACCGGGATTGCCGGAACAGGCGCCGTCGGTATAGGCAAACAACTCAGGCATGGGCCAGCACCAGAATGAACCCGTCATAGGACCCGGCCAACCCTGTGCCCATGCCCGTGGTGATGCGGTCGATGGTGAAGCCAGCCTGCTCCAGCGCCTCTTCGATCTCGGTCTGTGAGAAATAGGTGTAGTGGCGATCCAGGTCGTCGCGATGTTCACCCGTGCCCAGCTTCAGGCCGAGAAAAAACACACCCTCGGGTTTCAGCGCGCGGTGGATTGCTGCCAGATGGCGGGGGAAATCCGCGCGGGGGGCGTGCAGCAGGGAAAAGCTGGCATAGATGCCGTCATACTCGGCCTCTTCGGTGACATCGTCAAACGTCCCCAGATGCGCATCGACGCCGTTTTCCCGTGCGTGCTCGACAAAGGCGGGGGTTGCATCCAGCGCCCGAACGGTCAGGCCCTCGCGCATGAAAAAACTGCTGTCGGACCCGGGACCTGAGCCCAGATCCAGAATGTAACCCTCGCCCACGGCCTCTGCAAAGGCCATGCGGGCTTCGATCTGTTCCGGCGGCAGGGGAATCTGAAGGTAGTCCGCCACGCGGGTCGCATAGGCGTTGATGGTTCGTTTGTCGGTCACAGGTAAACTCCTACGGCCAGGCAGGCCAGTACGATGACGGTCAGCGTTACGCGCAGCCGCAACCACCAGGTTGGGGTCAGGCGCCAATAGGCAAAGAGGGCGTCCAGAACCAGCACCCCGGCAAACCCGTACATCAGGTTGGTGCCGGTGCTAACCGGACCGCCACCGGTTTTAAAGAACGCCCATAGCGCAGGCAGAACCGACAGCATATAGCAGGTCGCCGCCTTGCTGCCCGAGGTCTTGGTGGCGAACCCCCACAGGACCCCCGACATGAAGCTTAGGATCACCGAGCCGTAGAACAGCTGCACATACGGCCCTACAAAGCGCGATCCAAGCGTCTGCGTTCCCCAGGCGTGTAGATCATCACTCAGATAGGTCAGTGCGCCCCAGATGAACGGGATCAGCCCAGCCAGCCCCAGAAAAAGCGGGGCCCTTGGAATGCCCCTCATGCGGGTTGCCTCAGGACGCGGGGGACTTTGAACTCGACGTTTTCAACAGCCGTTTCGACCAGTTCGACGGTGACGTCGAAATGATCCCGGAATGCATCGATCACTTCGTTGACCAGCACTTCGGGGGCCGAAGCGCCCGCTGTAATGGCGACGGACGAGATACCCTGAAGCGCGCGCCAATCGATATCGGTCGCGCGTTGCACCAGTTGCGCATAATTGCACCCGGCGCGCGAGGCGACCTCGACCAAACGGCGTGAGTTCGATGAATTCGGCGCGCCGACCACCAGCAGAGCATCCGACTTCGGCGCGACGGCTTTCACGGCCTCTTGCCGGTTGGTAGTGGCGTAGCAGATGTCTTCCTTGTGCGGGCCGACAATGGCCGGGAACCGGGCCTCGAGCGCGGCTACGATGTCTTTGGTGTCATCCACCGACAGGGTGGTCTGGGTGACATAGGCCAGCTTGTCCGGATCGCGCACCTGCACGGTGGCCACATCTTCGACGGTTTCGACCAGCAGAACCTCGCCATCGGGCAACTGACCCATGGTGCCGACCGTCTCGGGGTGGCCCTTGTGACCGATCATGATCATCTGCAATCCGGCATCGGCGTGGCGCTGGGCCTCGACATGCACCTTCGAGACCAGCGGGCAGGTGGCGTCGACATAGATCATCTCGCGTTGTGCAGCCGTCGCGGGCACAGACTTCGGAACGCCATGGGCCGAAAAAATCACGGGGCGGTCATCGGGACATTCGTCCAGTTCCTCGACAAACACCGCACCCTGCGCGCGCAACCCGTCAACGACGAATTTGTTGTGCACGATCTCATGGCGCACATAGACGGGGGCCCCCCATTTCTGCAGCGCCATTTCGACGATCTTGATCGCCCGGTCCACACCGGCGCAAAAGCCACGCGGAGCGGCAAGGTAAAGGGTCAGAGGGGGCTTGGTCATGTCGCAGTCTCCATAGGCCACAGGTAAGTCTTTTCCCGGCCTTGGTCCAGACGCCACATTGTCATTTGCCTGACATGAATCAGTGCTAGCCAGAAGGCGTTTTCAGCACCTGTTCTTAGTTAAAAAAGCGCGGTCAGGTTTTCATACCCTGACCGCGCCTGTTTCTTCCCCCGGTTTGGTGTGTGGCCGGGGTTTTACTGACCGCCGGCAGCCGCAACGCTGCGCGGCTCCATCGGCATTTCACGCGGAGGCCGCCCGATCACGTCGCGCAGGTCTTCCAGTTCGATGAAGTTGTCGGCCTGACGGCGCAGTTCGTCCGAGATCATCGGCGGCTGGCTGCGAATGGTCGAGACGACCGACACGCGCACGCCCTGACGTTGCAGGCTTGCAATCAGCGGGCGGAAATCCCCATCGCCCGAGAACAGCACGATATGATCGACGCGCGGCGCCAGTTCCATGGCATCGACAGTCAGTTCGATGTCCATGTTTCCTTTGACTTTCCGACGCCCCATGCTGTCGGTGTATTCTTTTGCCGGTTTCGTCACCATGGTGAAGCCGTTGTAATGCAGCCAGTCAACCAATGGACGGATCGGCGAATACTCGTCATTTTCGAGCAGCGCTGTGTAGTAGAAAGCACGAAGCATCTTGCCGCGGCGCATGAACTCCTGGCGCAGCAATTTGTAGTCGATGTCAAATCCCAGTGCTTTTGCGGCCGCATAAAGATTCGAGCCGTCGATGAACAGCGCTAGCCGTTCGTCTTTATAAAACATAAATAGTTCCTTCCGGTACAAACCAGCGACACCGGGTGTTAGGTGAGTGAGCTAGATAAAATGCGGCGCGCTGATACGTCTATAATTAGGGCATTTGATGTGTATCGCAAGCATGCAATTCGCCGGATATAGGGAGTATTATGAGCATTTCTTCGTCTAAAGCGGTCATTGCACTGGGTGGAAATCTCAGTTTGAGAGAATCTGGACCCAAGGTGACACTTAAAAGGGGAATTGACGCGATTTTGCGTCATGGGGTGGTGATTCGCGCCGTCAGTCGCTTTTTCGAGACCCCGTGCTTCCCGCCCGGCGCAGGGCCCGACTATGTGAATGCAGCCGCGCTGATCGAGACGGACAAAACCCCGGAAGAGCTGTTGCAGGTCCTGCATGAGGTCGAGCATGAATTTGGCCGCGAACGGGTGCAGCGCTGGGGGATGCGCACTCTGGATCTGGATCTGGTCTGTTATGATGATCGGGTGCTGCCGGATCGCACCGTATATGATCAATGGCTTGCCCTGCCGCCCGAGGCGCAGACGCAGCAGGCTCCGGATCAGTTGATCCTGCCGCATCCGCGCCTTCAGGATCGCGCATTTGTGCTGGTTCCAATGGCGGATGTGGCCCCCGACTGGCGCCATCCGGTGCTAGGGCGGACTGTTGCCGAGATGCTGGCAGACCTGCCCGCCGAGGATATTGCGGCAGTGACCCCTCTGTGAATGATGCATTTGCGGTATTTCTTGCTTGTCAAGGCGGGGATTCGCGCTTAGATAAACGTCTTCCTGACATGGATTCAATAACGGAGAGCGCCCCATGGCCCGCGTGACGGTTGAAGATTGCGTAGACAAGGTTCCGAACCGGTTCGAACTGGTGATGCTTGCCGCCCATCGTGCGCGCGAGATTTCCGCCGGTGCGTCGATCACCGTCGACCGTGACAACGACAAGAACCCCGTCGTGTCGCTGCGTGAGATCGCGGACGAGACCCAGAGCGCCGACGAACTGCGCGAGCGCCTGATCGAGGCCAACCAGACCCAGATCGAGGTCGATGAGCCCGAAGAAGATCAGATGGCTCTGCTGATGGGTGCGGAATCGGATAAACCGGCCGAGGACGACATGTCGGAAGAGAAGCTGCTGCGCGCTCTGATGGAGGCTCAAGGCCAGGGGTAAATCCCAAAAACGAAGGTGCGGACCGGATGATTTCTGCTGACGACCTGATTGCGCTGGTCCGCAACTACAACCCAAAAACCAATGCTGATCGCATCGCCCGGGCCTATGACTTCGGGCAAGAGATGCATGAAGGGCAATTCCGTCATTCCGGAGAGCCCTATTTTACCCACCCCGTTGCCGTTGCCGCCATCCTGACCGAACAGCGTCTGGATGATGCGACCATCATCACGGCGCTGTTGCACGACACGATCGAGGACACCAAGGCCAATTACGGCAAGGTGTCCGAGCTGTTCGGCGATGAGGTCGCCAAGCTGGTCGATGGCGTCACCAAGCTGACCAACCTTCAGCTTTCCAGCCGCGAGACCAAGCAGGCCGAGAACTTCCGTAAGCTGTTCATGGCCATGTCCAAGGACCTGCGGGTCATTCTGGTCAAACTCGCTGACCGTCTGCACAACATGCGCACGATCAAGGCGATGCGCCCGGAAAAGCAGATCGTCAAAGCGCGCGAGACGATGGACATCTACGCACCGCTTGCAGGCCGGATGGGGATGCAGTGGATGCGCGAGGAACTGGAAGACCTCGCCTTCCGCGTTCTAAACCCCGAAGGCCGTCAGTCGATCATCCGCCGGTTTATCACTCTGCAACGTGAAACCGGCGACGTGATCCATCGCATCACCGGTGACATGCGGCACGAGCTGGAAAAGGCGGGGATCGACGCCGAGGTGTTCGGACGCGCCAAGAAACCCTATTCGATCTGGCGCAAGATGCAGGAAAAGGACCAAGGCTTTTCCCGCCTGTCCGATATCTATGGTTTTCGCATCATCACCCAGACCGAGGAAGACTGTTACCGGACGTTGGGTGCGATCCACCAGCGTTGGCGTGCGGTGCCGGGGCGGTTCAAGGATTATATCAGTCAGCCGAAATCGAACGGGTATCGCTCGATCCACACCACGGTGTCGGGGCGTGACGGCAAAAGGGTCGAGGTTCAGATTCGCACCCGCCAGATGCACGACGTGGCCGAAACCGGCGTTGCAGCGCATTGGTCGTACCGCGATGGCGTGCGCTCGGAAAACCCGTTCGCAGTTGATCCGGCAAAGTGGATCGCCAATCTTACCGAACAGTTCGACAGCGAGGATGATCACGAAGATTTCCTCGAAGCTGTGAAGCTGGAAATGTACTCGGACCAGGTGTTCTGCTTCACCCCCAAGGGGGACGTGGTCAAGCTGCCGCGTGGCGCCACACCGATTGATTTTGCCTATGCAATCCACACCCGGATCGGCCACGCCTGTGTAGGCGCCAAAGTCGATGGTATCCGCGTGCCGCTGTGGACCCGGATCAAGAACGGGCAATCAGTGGACATCATCACCGCTGACGGCCAGACCCCTCAGGTCACATGGCTTGAGATCGCGGTGACCGGCAAGGCACGTACGGCTATCCGCCGCGCCCTGCGCGAAGTGGATCGCGAGCGGTTCATCAAGCTGGGCAAGGAACTGGCGCGTTCCGGTTTCGATCACGTGGGCCGCAAGGCCACCGACAAGGCTCTGGACACCGCCGCCAAACACCTGCGCCTGAAGGATCGGCACGAACTGCTGGCCCGTCTCGGCAGCGCCGAGCTGACAGCGCATGATGTGGTCAGCGCGGTCTATCCGGAACTGACGCAGGACGAGGGCGACGCTATCTCGCCGCGCCGCGCGGTGATCGGCCTAGAGCCAGGGCAGAAGTTTGACCGTGCGCCCTGCTGCCAACCGCTGCCGGGTGAACGTATCGTCGGCATCACCTATCGTGGCAAGGGCGTGGTCGTGCACGCCATCGATTGCGACCGCCTGTCCGATTACGAAAGCGAGCCCGATCGCTGGGTCGATTTGCACTGGCATTCAGGCACGCATCCGGCCGTTTATGGTGTGACGCTGGATCTGACCATCGGCAATGACGCCGGGGTACTGGGGCGTATTTGCACATTGATCGGCGAGAAAAAGGCCAATATCTCGAACCTGGAATTCGTTGATCGCAAACCGGATTTTTACCGTCTGCTGATCAGTGTCGAACTGCGTGACCTTGAACAGCTGCACTCGCTGATGCTGATGCTTGAGGCCGAAAGCGACGTTGCCGCGGTCGAACGGCATCGGTACAGGGAAAAAACCGCGGTTGCGGTTGGCTGAGAAGGGGTGATCAGGAGTGGTTTTCAAGCGCCGAGACCGACGCTCGCCCATTCGGATCGCTTCGGAGTTTGTCTATCCGCGCGGTGGCTGGACTCGCGCCTTTCACTACGTCAAACACCGCATCCGGCGCCTGCCGGATTCACCTGAACGCATCGCGCGCGGCGTCGGGGCGGGCGTGTTCACCGCGTTCACGCCGTTTTACGGGTTTCACTTCGTTATCGCGGCCGTTATCAGCCGCCTGATCAACGGCAACCTGCTGGCGTCGCTCAGCGGTACATTTTTCGGCAATCCGCTGACCTATGTGCCTATCGGCGTCGTCTGTCTGCAAACCGGAAACTACCTGCTGGGTGACGAGTTTGACGAAGGCGAAACCCACGGCCTGATGGACAGTTTTTTCAAGGCGTTGAGCGACCTGAAGAACAATTTCCTTGCGATGTTCACAGACCGCGTTGCCGATTGGCGCGGCCTTGCCGTGTTTTACGATGAGGTGTTCTTTCCCTATCTGATCGGAGGCATCCTGCCCGGGCTTCTGGCGGGGTTCATCTGCTACTATCTCAGCCTGCCGGTGGTTCGGACCTATCAGCAGCGCCGCCGCGCCCGGATCAAGGCAAAATTCGATGAAATCAAACGGCTGGCGGAAACCAAGGTGGCCGTGCCGGTTGCTCCTCCTGTAGGCTCGGAGCGTAACTCGGAAAAGGAACCAAGCGATGTCTGACAACCACCTGCGTTTGGGTGTGAATATCGACCACGTGGCCACTGTGCGCAACGCACGTGGCGGCGCTTATCCCGACCCGCTGCGTGCCGCCAAACTGGCCGAAGAAGCCGGGGCTGACGGCATCACCGCCCATCTGCGGGAAGACCGCCGTCATATCTCGGACGCTGATATCGACGGGTTGATGGAGATTCTGTCGGTGCCGCTGAACTTTGAAATGGCCGCAACGCCCGAGATGCAGCAGATCGCGCTGCGACACAAACCGCACGCGGTCTGCATCGTGCCCGAAAAGCGCGAGGAACGGACCACCGAAGGCGGGCTTGAGGTCGCGCGCGAGGAAAACAAGCTGGCCCATTACATCGCGCCGCTGCGCGAAGCGGGCTGCCGCGTATCCATCTTCATCGCCGCCGATCAGAGCCAGATTGAGGCCGCTCACCGTATTGGGGCCGAGGTGATCGAATTGCATACCGGCGCCTATTGCGACGCCCATGCCGAGGGCCGTATGGACGAGGCCGCTCGCGAGCTTGAAAGCTTGCGTGACATGTCCGCCTTTGCCCATTCACTGGGTCTTGAGGTGCACGCGGGTCATGGTCTGACCTATGACACGGTGAAACCCATTGCTGCCTTCCCCGAGGTGCGTGAACTGAATATTGGCCACTTTCTGATCGGAGAGGCTATCTTTCGCGGCCTCACGCCCGCCATTGCCGAGATGCGCCGGCTGATGGATGAGGCGCGGGCATAATGGCTCGAGAGATTCCCTCTCCCACGAAAGAAGCCACTGTAAGGCTTGACCACGTCACTTATGTCGGTCTCGTCTTTGCGGTTCTGGTGGTCTTTTCCATCATCAGGCGCGTATTTGAATTTGATCTGCCTTTCCCGCTATTGCCAATGAGTGTCGCACTTGTGGTTGCGGCATTCCTATACGGGTTGTGGGCCGGTCGGACCGGCAAGCACTGCGACCCGTCATTCAAAAGCTGGGTCGTTGCCAGAAAGATGGTGTTGACCGGGCTTTGTATCGTTCTGGCGCTATTCCTGTTTCAGGTTTTCGCGTTGGGGCTTTGGACGCTGATGGCCGACGAAACCGCGCTGATGCGATACGCCGTCCAGATCGGCGTTGTCGGTTTCATCTCATTCGTTCTGTGCCGATTTGCCTTTATGCTTGGCGTCAAAAGGGGCTTTGCGATGTTCCTGAAGAAAAAGAACCGAAGCGTATGATCCTGGGCATAGGCACAGATCTTGCGAATATTGACCGCATTCAGGGCACGCTCGACCGCTTCGGGGATCGGTTTCGCAATCGCGTATTCACTGACATAGAACAACGTAAGGCCGAACGCCGTGCCGATACAGCGGGAACCTATGCCAAACGCTGGGCCGCGAAAGAGGCCTGTTCCAAGGCGCTGGGCACCGGTCTGCGCATGGGCATCGCGTGGAAGGATATGGCGGTCACCAACCTCCGCACCGGCCAGCCGGTCATGCACGTTACCGGCTGGGCCGCCGAACGTCTGAAAGAGATGACGCCCGAAGGGCACGAGGCAATCATCCACGTCACCCTGACCGATGATCACCCTTGGGCGCAGGCCTTTGTCGTGATCGAGGCGCGACCGCTGCAAGAACAAGGCGGGCAGCCTTGACTTGCCCCCCTCGGCCCCGCATGTAGCACCCAACAACGCAAGGACCGGAGAGCAGTATGGCCGAGGACGTCAAAACCGGAAATCCCGTATGGGAGACGATCAAAACCATCGTCTATGCCCTGCTGATCGCGGGCGTTTTCCGCACCCTGTTCTTTCAGCCGTTCTGGATTCCCTCGGGGTCAATGAAGCAAACCTTGCTGATCGGGGATTTCCTGTTCGTCAACAAGATGGCCTACGGCTATTCCTACGCGTCCTGCCCCAGCCTGATCATTCCCCGCATCGGCCTGGACATCGACGCCGAGGACATCTGTGGCTGGATGCAGGGCGACGAAAACACCCGCTTTCTGGGCGGGGAGCCCGAGCGTGGCGACGTCATCGTCTTCCGTCACCCTGCCACCGGGCGTGACTATATCAAACGCCTGATCGGCCTGCCGGGTGATCGCATTCAAATCCGCGAGGGTCAGATCATCCTCAATGGCACGCCGGTCCCGCAAAAACCTGATGGCGTCTTCACCGAAACGGCCGCTCCGCAAGGCCCGCAACGCCTGCGCCCGCGCTGTGAAAACGGACCGGTGGGTGTTGGCGCCGAGTGTGAAAAATCCCGATCGATTGAAACCCTGCCAAATGGCGTTAGCTACGATGTGCTGAATATCGGCAATCAGGCGTCCGACAACACCGGCATCTATACCGTGCCCGAAGGCCACTATTTCTTCATGGGTGACAACCGCGACAATTCCAGTGACAGCCGCCTTCCGCTCTCCGCCGGCGGGGTGGGCTATGTGCCTTACGAAAACCTGATCGGTCGCGCCGATCGGATCATGTTCTCGTCCGCGGGCCGGTCGATGCTGTTCTTCTGGACATGGCGCGGTGATCGTTTCTTCAAGGCGGTCAATTGAAGCTCTCGGCAGACATAAAAGCGTTTCAGCAGCGTTTGGGGTATGAATTTTCCAACCCCGGACTTCTGGTCCGCGCGCTGACGCATGGGTCCGTCTCGTCGGCCACCCGGCCGGATAACCAGCGGCTGGAGTTTTTGGGCGACCGTGTTCTGGGCCTTGTGATGGCCACCGCGCTGCTTGAGGCCGACAAGAAAGCCTCAGAAGGCCAGCTTGCCCCCCGTTTCAATGCGCTGGTTCGCAAAGAGGCCTGCGCCGACGTTGCCCGACAGATTGACCTGGGTGCCGTGCTGAAACTGGGCCGGTCCGAGATGCTGTCCGGAGGTCGTCGCAAACAGGCTCTGCTGGGCGACGCGATGGAGGCCGTCATCGCCGCCATCTACCGCGATGCGGGGTTCGAGGCCGCGCGTGACGTGATCTTGGCGCTTTGGGGCGACCGCATCCACACGGTCGAGGCCGATGCCCGTGATGCCAAGACCTCGCTTCAGGAATGGGCGCAGGCGCGGGGGCAGAAGCCGCCCAGCTATGTCGAGGTCAAACGCAGCGGCCCGGACCACGCGCCCGTGTTTACCATCGCCGCCCGCCTGCAGGACGGGACCGAGGCGCAGGCCACCGCGGGATCAAAACGTCAGGCCGAACAGGCCGCGGCCAAGGCCTTGCTGGAAAGCCTACCGAAGTAACCGCCCCGAGCGACAAAGGGATTCTCTTCATCTGACCAAAAATATCTCGGGGGTGGCCGGATGAAGTCAGGGCAAGGGGGCTGGCCCCCTGCCGGTCGGATTGGCGTAGCCAATTCGAAACTCAGATGACCCGGATAAAGCCCGTCAGCCCGGTTTTCTGATGCTCGATCACATGGCAGTGGAACGCCCAGTCGCCGCGATTGTCCGCAACCAAGGCAATGTCCACGACTTCATCCTTCAACAGCAGCATCGTGTCTGTCATGAGGGGTGGCAGGCTGCGCTGGTTCGATTTCAACGGTAAGAAGGCCAGACCGTGCAAATGTATTGGATGCAGGTTCGGCGACTCGTTGCGCAGCCGCAGGACATAGCTTTTGCCCTTCGCCAGCGTCGCCAGAGGGCCAACCCTCTGTACCGCGTCACCGGGCCATGGTTTCCGGTTGATTGACCAGAAATTGGCCCCGAGAGAGCCACAGAACCCATTGGTCGGTTCTCCCCCTTCGGGCGTCCAGCCAAAGACAAACTCATGCATCTTGGCCTTGCTCAGATCGGGTTTGGTCACCGGGTTTACCGGCAAGGGCAGCAACTCGCGCAGGTCGCGCGACACAGACGCCCCGGTTGCTCGCAACCGCATCATTGCGCGATGTGGTTGGCCCGGGAACTTTGCCATCAGGTCAACGGTCTGCCCTTCGCCTGCAGGCATCTGTACCGCGAAATCCACCCTTTGCCCGGGGCCAACCAACAGTGGGGCCTCGGCGTTGGGCATTGGCACCTCAATCTCGACCGGGTGGCCGTCCCAAGCGATGATCCGGGCCTCGGCGCCCTGCAAATGGATCTTGTAGATGCGGGCCGTGTCCGTGTTGACCACCCGCAACCGCACCAAACCACCAGCAGAGTGATCATAGATCGATCCGTTCAGCCAGTTCGCCGTCTGCACATTGCCGAATGTACCCGCCCGCGCGGCTCCGCGCGTCGTGTAGGCAGGCAGGAAGGATCCATCATCATCCAGTCGGAAATCGCGCAGATTGACCACCTGTTCGCTGTCAAACCCGGGGTCTTCAGCTTCGGCTATCACCATCACGCCGGTCAGGCCATGGGCCATCTGTTCCATCGTCATGCAATGGGGGTGATACCAATAGGTGCCCGCGTCCGGTGGCGTGAATTCATAGTCAAACACCTCACCCGGTCCGATCGGCATCTGGGTCAGATAGGGCACTCCGTCCATACCGTTGGGAATTCGCAGCCCATGCCAGTGCATCGCCGTGTAGTCGGGCAGGGTGTTGCGCACCGGCAGCCGTATCACTTCACCCTGTTTGCCATACAGAACCGGTGGTGGTGCGTCCGGCGATAGGCTGACCATACCGGTGGTCACCTGATCACGCAGCGCAAAGCTGGCGGATTGAACAACCAGTTCCTGTTCCCCCGCTGCCAGTCCGAATCCACCCAAGCCCAACGCGCCGGCGGCGGCTCCGCTGCCGAAAAGAAACTCGCGACGTTTCATTGTTGCCTCACATAAGAAGAATTGCCTGGCTGGGACTGGCGCGGCTTGATCGGGTTTTGCCACCGTAACCGCATGGCGGCAATGCGACAAATCCCTCTGGCCCGCCGGGCCTTTCTGCTATAGGGATGCGCACTTGCAAACAGGATCGCATTGAACATGACCACACGCGCCGGATTTATCGCCCTGATCGGAGAGCCCAACGCAGGCAAATCCACCCTTCTGAACCGCATGGTCGGGGCCAAGGTCTCGATCGTGACGCATAAGGTGCAGACCACGCGCGCCCGCATCCGTGGCGTTGCGATGGAAGGTGATGCGCAATTGGTATTCGTCGATACGCCCGGCCTGTTCAAACCGCGCCGCCGACTGGATCGCGCCATGGTTGCAGCCGCGTGGGGCGGGGCTGCGGATGCCGATGTCGTTGTGCTGATGGTTGAGGCGCATCGTGGCATTACTGAAGGGGTCGAACGCATCCTCGAAGGCTTGGAGGAAATCGGGCAGGGCCGCACCGTCGCGCTGGCGATCAACAAGATCGACAAGGTGCCCTCCGAGAAGCTGCTGGCACTGACCAGCGACCTGAACGGGCGCTATCCCTTTGCCGAAACCTTTATGATTTCAGCCGAAAAAGGCTTTGGTGTGGATGATCTGCGCAAATGGCTCGCTTCGGAACTGCCCGAAGGGCCGTGGCTGTACCCCGAAGACCAGATCGCTGATCTGCCCTTGCGCATGATCGCGGCCGAGATGACGCGAGAAAAGCTGACCCTGCGCCTGCATCAGGAACTGCCCTACCAACTGACCGTCGAGACCGAGAATTGGGAGGAGCGCAAGGACGGTTCCGCCAAGATCGATCAGGTCATCTATGTCATGCGCGACGGCCACAAAGGCATCGTTCTGGGCAAACGTGGTGAGACGATCAAGGCTGTTAGCCAGGCCGCGCGGGCCGAGTTGGAAGAGTTCCTTGACCGCAAGATCCACCTGTTCCTGCAGGTCAAGGTCCGGCCCAACTGGCTGGAGGAATCCGAACGCTATTCGGAAATGGGTCTGGATTTCAAAGACGGCAACACATGAGCCGCCTGACGGCTGAATTCTGGGTCCACGCCTATCTGGCGCGGCTTCGTTTTCAGGAAATCCCGGCCTTTGTCGTGGCCCATGGCGACGACACGGCGGGGGCGGTTCTAATCAAACTGAACACGCTGGATGGTCAGGCAGCGGCCTTCCAGCGCAGCTTTGACCTGATGAGTGGTGAGCGGAAATGGGTCGAACTGTCCTCCGGCCCCGAGGCGGATGTGGACACCGCAATCGGACGCCAGCGCAGCTTTGACCCCGACCTCTGGGTGATTGAGGTCGAGGACCGGCAGGGGCGGCATCTTTTGGGCGAAGACGGGTTGGAGTAGACTTCTCATTTGCACAGAGTTTTAGCAGGGCCCTGAAGCTTCCTCCATAACGCTGTCGCCTGAACTGTTGTAGACATTGATTTTTAGCACGCCGCCCAGTTCTAGGAACTCTCGGATGGCTTCATCTCGACAACCGTCGAAGTGGTCTGCAAGTCTGATGTTATCCGGGCTCATTGACGGTAACGAGTTGTATTCATCAAATTGTGCATCAGGGATAGACGCTTCAATAAAAACCGTCTTTCCATCAGTGGTGACCTCAGTTACTTCGAAACCATCTTTGTCGGGTTCTCCAACAAGCGTTCCAAACGCCAAGACAAAGACGTTTGCGTAGGTGCAAAGCTGTTGGCCGTTGCAGCTTTCAGTGATTTCCCAGAATTGTTTGTCAGTAAGCCCATCTTCCGTAGAGCACGCCGTAAGTGAAAATGCTGCGAAGCAGATTAGGAGCGATCTTAGGAGCATTCTTAGTCTCGTAATGGGTTCGTTAAATGAGAAGTTCTTCGGAATACTCTCTTGTCATGGATGATTTGAGTGTTGAACGCGAGTAAGTCATAAATGAAATTGTTGTATATGAATGTGGCGCGTTTGCTTCATAGTCACTCTGAACTGGGTAGCCTGATCTTCTGTCTTGGAAGGCAGTAGGTACATTTCGGCATCCACAATGCTTTGGGAAAACAGCTTTCGGCAATGGACTGGCGCGACCACGGCATACTTCTGACCTCTCGCCGCCATGGTGAGACAGCGGCGATCATTGAGGTCTTTACCGAGGGCCACGGTCGTCATGCTGGTGTCGTGCGCGGTGGGACCAGCCGTAAGATTGCTCCGATCCTGCAGCCTGGCGCGCAGCTGGATGTGCTCTGGCGCGCGCGGCTTGAGGAGCATATCGGGACGTTTCAGGTGGAACCCCTGCGGTCGCGGGCGGCGGCGGCGTTTTCGGGGCGGCTGGCACTGGCCGGGTTGAACGCGGTGGTGTCGTTGCTGTCGTTCTGCCTGCCCGAGCGCGAGCCGCATCCGGCGATCTACAAGCAGACCGAACAGTTGATGGACCTGTTGGGCCAGGATGAGATCTGGCCGCTGGCCTATTTGCGCTGGGAACTGGCGCTGCTTGAGGAGTTGGGTTTTGGTCTGGACCTGTCCGCCTGTGCGGCGACGGGGACCACCGAAGGGTTGGTCTATGTCTCACCCAAGACCGGTCGGGCCGTCAGCGCCCAAGGGGCGGGGGAGTGGGCGGACAAGTTGTTGCCCCTGCCGCCTTGTTTGCGTGGCGAAGGGGCCGCGCCGGACGCCGAAATTGCTGATGCCCTAAAGACCACCGGGTATTTTCTGGAGCACCGGGTCGCGCCGTCGCTGGGCCATCATCCGCTGCCCGAGGCGCGAGCGCGGTTTGTGGATCGGTTCACTCGACGGCTGTGAACACCATCTCGTGCCCGTCATCGTTGCGCAGGATCAGCACATCGCCTGACACTTCGGATAGGGTCATGGCCATGAGGGCGGCGAAATAGAAGCCCTCGGCCTCGAGCCCGGCACAGGCGGCGCGGGTGGCGGTCAGATCCGTGACCTCAAACCACGGGTAGGGCGCGTTCAGGGTGCCGCTGTAGCTGTTGCAGGGGGCGTTGCCTTCGATCTTACCGGTCTCGGGAAAGCGCAGCAGGGCACTGGCCTCGTAAGGCTGCCCGTCAATCTCTTGCAGCGCCCATGTCTGGTCTGCCGCGCCATAGGCGGCGACCGTCTCATCCTTGTCGCATTGAAACAGGGCAAGCAGGGGCAGGATCAGGATCAGGCGTGTCATGGGTCGGTCTTAGCGCAGCAGGGCGGTCGACGGAACCGCTAGTAAGGCAGTTCGCCGCTGATCAACTCTTCCCGCACTTCCAGACGCGGACGCCAGTTGTACTTGGTATCCTCTCGCACAGAGGCCCATGTCAGCGCGCCACTTGCACGCCACGGGTCAAGGATGATCCCATCATACATGGAATCCCCCTTGGCGCTGATCAGGGCCGAGTGGTGGATGATCCGGAATTGCGTCGGAGGAGACGTGGCCCAGTGCAGGTCCAGCGTACGGAAGTTTTCCTGCCGCAAGCGCGTCGTCATTGCTTGTGCCCAGTCGTTGCACAGGCCCTTTTCACGGAAGCCATTGATGACCTTGGCATTGTGAATGATGGCCGAGTCGGTGACGTTCCATTCCTGCTTCAACCGTTGTGAATAGGTGTAGGCGATTGTCGCGGCCTTTTGCGCCTCGGCCGGATCGACCTTTGGGTCGAGGGATTGAATGGCCTGCGCCAGATCGTCGATATCGTTCTGTGTGGCGGTTGGCTGTGTCTTGGCGCAGCCGCTCAGGACGAGGGCCGCAAGGACCGCCCAAAGTGCGAAAAGTCGTCTGGTCATTCCTGCAGCCATTCCTTTTGAAGCGCAGGGTGCTGTAACCGGGTTGCCGTCTAAGATCAAAGGGGAAGTTTGCGCGTCAGCGGATCACAACCGGCACCCAACAGAAAAAGACCCGGCACAAAGGCCGGGCCAGTCGGGGAAACAGGAATGCCGAGAAAGGTCAGCCCAGCAGACGCCGCGCGATGACCTGTGCCTGAATTTCGGCAGCCCCTTCGAAAATATTCAGAATGCGCGCATCGCACAGGACACGGCTGATCTTGTATTCCAGTGCAAAGCCGTTGCCGCCATGAATCTGCAGACCGTTATCCGCAGCCGCCCAGGCCACGCGCGCGCCCAACAGCTTGGCCATCCCGGCCTCAAGGTCACAGCGCTGGCCGTGATCCTTTTCCCAAGCCGAGAAATAGGTCAGCTGACGGGCAATCATGATCTCAACCGCCATCATCGCCAGCTTGCCGGACACGCGGGGGAAGTTGATCAACGACTTGCCAAATTGCTTACGATCCTGCGCGTATTGCATGGCGATATCCAGCGCGCACTGGGCCACACCGATGGCACGGGCTGCGGTCTGGATACGGGCGGATTCGAAGGTCTCCATCAGCTGTTTGAAGCCTTTGCCCTCTTCGCCGCCCAGCAGGTTCTCACCCTTGACCTTGAAACCGTCAAAGCCGAGCTCGTATTCCTTCATGCCGCGATAGCCCAGAACCTCAATCTCGCCACCTGTCATGCCGGGGGTGGGGAAGGGGTTCTCGTCGGTGCCCGGCGTTTTCTCGGCCAGGAACATGGACAGACCACGGTGGTCGGTGGTGTCGGGATTGGTGCGGGCCAGCAGGGTCATCACATGGGTGCGCGCCGCGTGGGTGATCCATGTCTTGTTGCCGGTGATTTCATAATCGCCATCCGCGTTCTTGACCGCGCGGGTGCGCAGGCTGCCAAGGTCCGATCCTGTGTTAGGCTCGGTGAACACGGCAGTCGGCAGGATTTCCGCGCTGGCCAGTTTCGGCAGCCAGTTGGCCTTCTGTTCGTCGGTGCCGCCCGCGATGATCAACTCGGCCGCGATCTCGGAGCGGGTGCCCAGCGAGCCGACGCCGATATAGCCGCGCGAGAGTTCCTCGGACACCACACACATCGAAGCTTTGGACAGGCCAAAGCCTCCAAATTCTTCGGGGATGGTCAGGCCAAAGACACCCATCTCGGCCAGTTCCTCAATGATCTCGATCGGAATCAGCTCGTCCTTGAGGTGCCAGTCATGTGCATTGGGTTCGACCTTTTCCTGCGCATAGCGGCGGAATTGGTCGCGGATCATTTCCAGCTCTTCATCCAGACCCGAGGCGCCGAACATGGTGGCCCCCGCCTGATCTTCCATCAGCGCCACCAGACGGGTACGAGCGGCCTGCGAGTTGGCCTGCGCCATCAGCGTCTGCACTTCAGTGCTTTGGAAGCCCGACAGCGCGTCCCAGCCGAGGCCCATATCCTGCAGGCGTACGACCTCACCCTGATTCATCGGGATGCCGCCTGCGACCTGATGCAGGTACTCACCAAAGGCGATCTGGTGCAGCAACTGCTCCATCTCACCGAACTTGCCGTCCGCCGCCAGCGCATCGGCCCAGCGTTGCATCTGTTGCAGAGACTGGTTGTACGTCGCCAGCCAAGCCAGACCATGCGCGGCGGTCTGGTTCGCCTCGATCAGCGCGCCAGAGACCCGGCCGTCTTCGGTGACCATCTCACGAACTGCATCGCGGGCGCGTTCGAAAACGGTTTCGACCGCGGGCAGGGCGGCACGGGTCAACGTCAGAAGCTCGGGCAAAATCGCGGATGTTGTCATCTGGGTCATATCCTGTCCGTCATGGGCCATGAATCAGGTCCTTCTCTGGTGTCGTCCGGTCATATCATGCTGCACGTGCAGCGCAACAAAAATACGTGAACTGCGGCTAAAAAGTTCGAAAATTGCTTTGACGATTTTGCAGTGCAGCGCCCGCCAAGAGTGATATCACGGGCGTATGACGCTGTTTTCCCTGCTCACTCCGCAAGATCTGATGCTGGCCCTGATCGTCGCCTTCGTGGCGGGGTGGGTCAAAGGCATGGTTGGGTTTGCCATGCCGATGGTTCTGATTTCCGGGCTCAGTATGTTCCTGCCGCCCGATCTGGCGATTGCCGGGCTGATCCTGCCAACACTGGTGACCAACAGCGTTCAGGCCCTGCGTGAAGGACTGCCCGCCGCCGTTTCGGCAATCAAGCAGTTCCGAGTCTTTCTGATCGTCGGGTTTGTGTTCCTGCTGCTCGGCGCTCAGCTGGTCAGCGCCGTACCTGCCCGGACCTTTTTGCTGATGATCGGCATACCGGTCACGTTTTTTGCGCTGATACAGGTGCTGGGGGTGCAGCTGTCCCTTGGTAAACAATCTGCACGGATTGAGGTTGGGATTGGCGCGGTTGCCGGGTTTATCGGCGGGATGTCCGGCATCTGGGGGCCGCCGACCGTTGCCTACCTGACTGCGTTGAACACGCCCAAAGCGGTGCAGATGCGGGTGCAGGGGGTGATCTACGGTCTGGGGGCGGTGGCGCTGATGCTGGCGCACCTGGGCTCTGGCATTCTGCGGGCCGAGACGGTGCCGTTTTCCGCAGTCCTGATCCTCCCGGCGCTGGCCGGAATGTGGATCGGGCTGGGGCTGCAGTCACGCATTGATCAGGCAGTGTTTCGCAAGGTTACCCTGTTGGTTCTGCTGATTGCAGGTGTGAACCTGTTGCGGCGCGGGTTGCTGGGTTAGCTGTGACGGTCGGCGAACCGGAACGTGAAATACAGACCCAGCATCAGGAAAAACAGGCCCGAGATGTCGCCGATCAAAAAGGCAACGTATTCCACGCGCGCACTGCCGAAGGCCAGATTAGTCAGGCCGGCAACAAGAAAAGATGTGATGATCCCAACCCCCATGACACAAGACCAGCAGGGCTTGCGATCGGGGCGGGGAAACAGGTCCCAGCCTGCCCATTTGCACAGATAAAACACGGCTGGCACCGTGGTGACGGCAATGACGATCGCCATTAACCGGCTTGGAAGGAATACATCACTGCCGCCGAGAAAGGCAAAGACCAGAAAAACCCCCGGCAGAAGTGCGAAGATCGCCCGCCATCCCAGCAGCCACGCCGACAGAACCCGCACGCCGTGCGGCAGGAAAAGAAGACTGGCCCTACTTGGATATTCCGGAAAGAACACATTCTGAAGTGGCATCAGTACCTGAAATGTAAGGTACGATGCCACAACATAGGCCAGTGAGGCCCAGAAAGTGTCAGTCACCCAACTGCGCAAGTCGATCATCAGCTACCTGTGCGCAGGTTCAAGGCGTCATTTGGGGGCATGAACGATATACCGGCCCCGGTTGGCGCTGCCGCTTTGCGACAGATAGCCTTTCTGCACCAGCGATTTCAGCGCGCGGAAGAAGGTCGGGCGCGAGACGCTTTGAACAAGTGTGTGCTCGATCAGTCCGAAGGTGCGCACCTCTTCGTCGGATTTGGACAGCTCTTCGGCAGCATAATAGATATCACGCTCAACCGGAGACAGCTGCTCCAGCCCCAGCGTCCGCTCCATGCTTTGCATCAGCTTGCGCAGTTCGGTCAGTTTCGAGATTTCAGTCATATTCTACCCATCGATTCCGGTGCCATCAGCCGCGTGTCCGCGACGAATGCGACACACTGATCTGAGTGATTTCAGCACGTCTCATCTTGACACTTTTTCCCTTTGTAATACAGTACATATCTGATTAGGTTGCTCAATTTGCTGATGTGATCGTCTGCTCGAGCCGCCCCAAGGTCTTTTCAAGTTCGGTCCGGTGCGGAAATGCGCCGGACCTTTTTGTCATAATGACGTCATCAAATAACCCATGAAGCGGTCCCGGGCAACGGATTTGTAACCGTTTTGTGCGCAATACAACCTGCGGGAGATATCTTCGCGACGATACATCCAAAAGAAAAAGGGGGCGAAACCGCCCCCTTTTCCGTTAGCCGATTGCGACAGCTTTGATGTCTTCGTCGATGAAGGGCAGGTACTGCTCGAAGTTCTCGGCGAACATCTGCACCAGTTTTTCCGCCTGTTTGTCGAACGCGGCCTGATCGTCCCAGGTGCGGCGCGGGTCCAGCAGAACCTCGGCCACGCCAGGCACCGAAACCGGGACGTCAAAGCCGAAATTGGCGTCCTTGCGGAATTCGGCATCGCGCAGCGACCCGTCTAGCGCCGCGGTCAGCAGGGCGCGCGTGGCCTTGATCGGCATACGCGAGCCAACGCCATAGGCGCCGCCGGTCCAGCCGGTGTTCACCAGCCAGCAGGTCGCGCCGTGCTGGGCAATCTTGTCCCGCAGCAGGTTGCCATACGCCTCGGGCCGACGCGGCATGAACGGCGCGCCAAAGCAGGTCGAGAAGGTCGGCTGCGGCTCGGTGACGCCACGCTCGGTCCCGGCGACCTTCGAGGTGAAGCCGGACAGAAAGTGGTACATCGCCTGCGCCGGTGTCAGCCGTGCGATCGGAGGCAGAACACCAAACGCGTCACAGGTCAGCATGATGATGTTCTTGGGGTGACCGCCCAGAGCGCTGCTGGAGGCGTTCGAGATATACTCGAGCGGGTAGGCGCAGCGCATGTTCGCGGTCAGCGAGTCGTCGTCGAAATCCAGTTCCTTGGTCTCGGGGTCAAAGACCATGTTCTCGATCACGGTGGCGAACTTGCTGGTGGTCGCGTAGATTTCGGGCTCTGCTTCGGCGTTCAGGTTGATTGTCTTGGCATAGCAGCCGCCTTCGAAGTTGAAGGTGCCGCGATCCGACCAGCCGTGCTCGTCATCGCCAATCAGGGTGCGCGACGGATCGGCGGACAGGGTGGTTTTGCCGGTGCCCGACAGGCCGAAGAACACAGCGGTGTCCACCGGGTTGCCAACGGCGTGGTTGGCCGAGCAGTGCATCGGCATCACGCCTTTTTCCGGCAGCATGTAGTTCAGCAGGGTGAACACGGATTTCTTGTTCTCGCCGGCATATTCGGTGCCGCCGATCAGGATCATCTTGCGATCAAAGTTCAGCGCGATCACGGTCTCACTGCGGCAGTTGTGCTTGGCTGGGTCGGCCTGGAAGCTGGGGCAGTTGATGATGGTAAAGTCGGCGATGAACTCGTTCAGATCCTCGCGATCCGGACGGCGCAGCAGGTGGCGGATGAAGAGGTTGTGCCAAGCCAGCTCGGTGACCATGCGCACGTTGATGGAGTAGGCCGGATCGGCACCGCCGACGAGGTCTTGCACGAAATAATCGCGGCCTTTCATATGGGCCAGCATATCATCGTAGAGTGCGTCGAAGCCCTCGGGGCTCATGGCGGCATTGTTTTCCCACCAGATGCTGTCGGCAACACTGTCGGTTTTGACGACGTGCTTGTCCTTTGGCGACCGGCCAGTGAACTTGCCGGTGGTGACCAGAAAGGCTCCGCCATTGCCAAGGGTGCCTTCGCCACGCTTCAGCGCCTCTTCGATGAGTGCAGGTTCCATGAAGTTGTAATAGACATTGCCCAGACCCTCGATGCCCTGATCTTCGAGGCGGAATTGCGGGTTAACCCGTCCAGATGTCATGTGTGTCTTCTCCTGTGGCGGCGCTGCGGCAGTTGGGGCCACGTGCGCTCTTGGGGCAGTGTGCCGGGAAGGTCCGGCGGCTGGGCGCGTCTTATCACGGTCGTTTGGGGCATGAACAGGAGGGTTTGACGCAGTTAGCGCAACCAAGCTCAGGTTTAGCGCCATCAGGAATTTCCTGTCGAAAAACAAGGCGCTTTTCTGCGCCGATTAACGGCTTTTTTGCCGCAGCTGTGTGACAACAATCGTGCGATTCGCAGATACGGATTGATTCGCAGCCGTAAAACCGACAAAGATGCCTTACTAATAAGCGAAATATTGCATGAGTGAGCAGGAATAGGGGTAATCCCGATGTCAAAGATTGCACTGGTGGACGACGACAGAAACATTCTGACGTCTGTGTCCATGACGCTCGAAGCCGAGGGATTCGAGGTCGAAACCTATAATGACGGGCAAGCGGCCCTGGATGCATTCAACAAGAAACTGCCAGACATGGCCGTGCTGGATATAAAGATGCCGCGCATGGACGGCATGGACCTTCTGCAGCGGCTTCGGCAAAAAACCCAGATGCCGGTGATCTTTCTGACCTCGAAAGATGATGAGATCGATGAAGTGCTGGGCCTGCGCATGGGCGCGGACGACTATGTGAAAAAGCCTTTCTCGCAGCGTTTGCTGGTCGAACGTATCCGCGCGCTTTTGCGCCGGCAGGAAGCGACCGCAGGCGATGTGACCAATGCCAATACCGGCGACACCAAGGTGATGGAACGTGGCGAATTGCGGATGGACCCGTTGCGCCATGCGGTAAGCTGGAAAGGAACGGACGTCTCTCTGACCGTGACCGAGTTCCTGCTGCTTCAAGCGCTGGCGCAGCGTCCAGGTTTCGTCAAAAGCCGCGATCAACTGATGGACGTCGCCTATGACGATCAGGTCTATGTGGACGACCGGACCATCGATAGCCATATCAAGCGTTTGCGGAAGAAGATGCGGGCAGCAGACCCCGAGTTTTCGGCCATCGAAACGCTGTACGGCATCGGGTACCGGTACAACGAAGAATAAGCTTGGCCGCTGAAAAAGGGTAACCGGATCTGGTGCGCGATACGGAACAAGCCATCGAAGTACGGGACGGAGATGTCGTTCTCGGGGATGATTGGGTCATCCCGCAGGATCCGGAGTCGGCCGAGCTGCGCGCTAGGCGTCGTCGGCGCAACCTGTTTTCGTTGCGCGGCTCACCGCTGGCGCGGAAGATTATCACCTTCAACCTGATCGCGCTGTTCATCCTTGTCACCGGTTTGCTGTACCTTGACTCTTCCCGCGAAGAGCAGGTCCAGCAGACCGCGCGTAACCTGATCGGGGACGCACAGCTGGTCAGCAACGTGTTCGAGGCCCAGCTGCGTCAGAGCCAGGCCGCCGGCTCTTCGGAAACGGCGGCGCTGGACGTGAAGGACACGCTTGCAGGCCTTAGCCTTCCTGACGGAGGCGAGGTCTTTGTCTATGACGGCGGTGGAACCCTGATTGGCTGGACACGCGGGGCATCGACCTCGTCGCAGATGCCGGTTCTTCTCGGGTCTGAAGCCGAGGTTCAAACCGGCAGTACATTGATCAGCGACGCGCTGAATGCGGTCTGGACCGGTTTGTCCCGGGTCTTTGCCGGCGGGGGCGGTACTGATGCACCGACCCTTGCGCAAAGAGTGCAGGAGATCATTCCACAGGCTTTGCAGGGCCAGATGCAGGTGCAGGCGGTGCAGGATGACATGGGCCAAACCGTCATTGTCAGCGCGGCGCCGATTCTGCTGGACGGAGCGTCGGTTGGCGCGGTCGCCATGGCAGGTCCTGCCGGTGAGATCGACGCGCTGGCCCGGCGCGAACAGGAACGCATTCTGCAGATGTTTGTCGTGGCGTTACTGGTGTCTGTCGGGCTGAGCCTTGTGCTGGCCTCGACCATCGCCAACCCGCTGGCCGATCTGGCAGCAGCCGCTGAAATGGGTAAGGATCGGGGCGCCGGGGTCAACCCGGGCCGTATCCGCATCCCCGACCTCAGCGCGCGCCCGGATGAAATCGGACGCCTCAGCCGTGCACTGCGGGGGATGGTGACGGCGCTGTACAGCCGCATCGACGCCAATGAACAGTTTGCTGCGGACGTGGCGCATGAGATCAAGAACCCGTTGGCCAGTCTGCAGTCGGCGGTGGGCACCCTGCGCATGGTCAAGCGCGAGGATCAGCGCGATAAACTGCTGGGTGTGATCGAACATGACGTGCGGCGGCTTGATCGTCTGGTCAGCGACATCTCGAACGCGTCCCGACTGGATGCCGAACTGGTCAAGGAAGAGGAACAGCCTTTCGACCTGCTCAAGCTGTTAGGCAATATCAGCCAGTTTCTAGGTGAAGACGCCCGCGCCAAGGGCATCGACTATATCACCGACCTGCCCTCCAAGCCGATAACAATCAACGGGCTCGAGGCGCGTCTGGCGCAGGTTTTCGTCAACCTGATCACCAACGCGATTTCCTTCTGCGAGGAAAGCGATGCCATCCGGCTCTGGGTGCGGCGGCGCGAAAACCGCGTCCTGATCGTGGTCGAAGACACTGGCCCCGGCATTCCGGAGCAGGCGCTGACCAAAATCTTCAAGCGGTTCTACTCGCAACGCCCGGCTGAACATTTCGGCAACAACTCGGGTCTCGGGCTGGCGATCTCGAAACAGATTGTCGAGGCGCATGGCGGCGTGATCTGGGCTGAGAATATCCGCCCGACCGAGGCGGACATCACGTCGGATCCGCAAGGCGCGCGTTTCGTCGTCGGCCTGCCCGTGTAAACGTATGAGCGGCCAGACCCTTTTTGACATCCGGAATCAGGACAAATCCATACTCCACGCCACATGTGTTGCCGTTGGTGGACGTGGCGCGCTGATCCTCGGGCGTTCAGGGGCGGGCAAATCGGCGCTGGCCTTGCAAATGATGGCGCTTGGGGCCGAGCTGGTCAGTGATGACAGGGTAGAGCTGCGTATGGTCGGCGAAAAGGCCATGGCTGATGCCGCTCCAAACCTGCGCGGATTGATCGAGGCGCGCGGCGTCGGTTTGCTACGCGCTCAGGATGCGGGGGCAACGCCGGTCAGCTATGTTGTGGATCTTGACCAGACCGAACCGGCGCGCCTGCCAGAGCCGACAGAAACCGTGGTGCTGAGGCAAACTGTTCCCTTGCTTCGGGCGGCGGGTGTGCCCAATTTGGCTGCGGCACTTATGCAATTGTTGAAGATGGGGCGCGTGGACCCGGAATGGCCCAGCATATGACACCGCAACGGCGCATCGTCCTGGTGACCGGTCCCTCGGGCGCTGGTCGCTCGACGGCGATCCGTGTTCTCGAGGATTTGGGTTTCGAGGCCATCGACAACCTGCCGATGGGTCTGTTGATGCGCTTGCTGGAAGGCCCGCAAAGCGACCGCCCGATGGCACTGGGTATAGACGCGCGCAACCGTGATTTCTCGACCACCGGCTTTATCGAACTGGCCATCAGATTGCGGCGGATGGAACAGGTCGATCTGACGACGCTGTATCTGGATTGCAGTGACGATGTTCTTTTGCGGCGGTTCTCGGAAACCCGCCGCCGGCACCCGGTTGCAGCGGATGCCAGCCCGGAAACCGGCGTTCGGCAGGAAAAAGAGCTGCTGGCCCCGATCCGCGAAATCGCCGATATCCTGATCGATACCAGCCCTTTGAACGTCCATCAATTGCGCGAAGAGGTCGAGCACTGGTTTGCACCCCAAGGCGGCAGGCATCTGGCGGTCGCCATCGAGTCGTTTTCGTACAAGCGCGGTCTGCCGCGGGGTTTGGATATGGTGTTCGACTGCCGGTTTCTGGCCAATCCCTATTGGCGCCCGGAGCTGCGGGCAGAAGATGGTCGAAACCCTGACGTGGCGCACTATGTTCAGTCGGATACAAACTATGCGCCGTTTTTTGACCGGGTTGTTGACCTGCTCAAACTCTTGCTGCCGACCTTTCGGGCTGAGGGCAAAGCGCATCTGTCTGTGGCCTTCGGCTGTACCGGAGGGCAACACAGATCGGTGGCCATGGCCGAAGCAGTTGCAAAGGCCCTTGCAGAGGAGGGGCAGCAAGTGGCAATTAGGCACCGCGAAATGGAACGTCGATCGTTGAATGTGAGGCCGGATTGATCGGGATTGTACTCGTAGCACATGGTGGGCTGGCACAGGAATACCTGGCCGCCATGCAGCATGTGGTCGGAAAGCAACCCGGCCTGGTCGCGATTTCGATCGAAGCCGATCATGATCGCGAGGCCAAACAGGCCGAAATTTGTGCGGCCGCTGACAGTGTCGATGCCGGAGATGGCGTGGTTGTCGTGACTGATCTGTTCGGAGGTAGCCCGTCGAATCTGAGTCTGCGGGCTTGTGCGCCGCAGGATCGCCGTATTCTTTACGGTGCAAATCTGCCTATGTTGATTAAACTGGCTAAAACCCGCCACCTGCCCATCGCGGATGCCGTGCGGCAGGCGATGGAGGCTGGACGCAAATATATCAATGCGCAAAATGTGACGTTGGAAGAAGACCGGATTGATTAAGAATGACCAATCGAAGCTTGAAAATCATTAATGAAAAAGGCCTGCACGCCCGCGCCTCGGCCAAGCTGGTTGAGGTGGTTGAGGGCTTTGACGCACAGGCCGAAGTGTCCAAGGACGGCTTTTCTGCCTCGGGCGACAGCATTATGGGCCTTTTGATGTTGGCAGCCTCGCGCGGAACGACTATTGACGTCGAGACGTCCGGACCGGATGCTGAGGCGTTGGCTGATGCATTGGAAACCCTGGTGAACGACAAGTTCGGGGAAGGGTTCTGACCTAACCAGCCGCATATGAAGAACGGGAAGACCAGGAATTGGCGGAAACGACGCACGAGACCAAGACAGGCCCGATGGTGGATGGGACAGCGGATCAGGGCGAAATCTACGACCGTAGAACCCTGACCTACGCGAATTCTTTCGACGATGCCTGGACGTCCACGGCCATTCGCGCCATCGAATGGTGCACAGGCAAGCTGACCATTCTGCGCATGGTCAACAAGTTCGAGAAAAAGAACGAATACTACCGCGGTCAGCGGTTCTGGGGTGGTGCGCTCGAGGTCATGGGCATCGACCTGACCACGCCGCAGGAACAGTTGGCGCACATCCCCAAAGAAGGCCCCGTGGTTGTGGTCGCCAACCATCCCCATGGCATGGTCGATGGCATGATTCTGGCCGAGCTGATCGGTCAGGTGCGCAGCGATTACCGCATCCTGACCCGCTCGGTTCTGACGGGACTGGACGAAGCGGCCACCTCTTTCATGATCCCGGTGCCCTTCCCGCATGATCCCGATGCGCAGGCCAAAATGCTGGAAATGCGCGGCAAGGCGATGGACCACCTGAAAGAAGGCGGCGTTGTGGCCCTGTTCCCATCGGGTGTGGTGATGTCATCGGATGACTGGTTCGGACCCGCGCAAGAGCAGGAATGGAACGTATTCACCGCCAAGATGATCCGGCGGTCTGGTGCCCGGGTGGTGCCGATCTTCTTCCCCGGCAGCAACTCGCGCGCTTATCAGATCGCCAACAAGCTGTCTCCGATACTGCGGCAGGGGCTATTGCTGCATGAAATCGTGCGCTCCTGCAACAAACCGCAATCCCCGGTCATCGGCGAGCCGATTTCGGACGAGGATATGCAGCTGCTGGAACGCGACCCGCGCGGCTTCATGGCCTGGCTCAGAAAGCACACATTGTCGCTGGGCCAAATGCTCAAAGGCTGATCCGCCTCTTAACTTGGCCAAAAAAATCCCGGGGGGTGAGCCCGGAAAGCATTCGGGCGAGGGGGCTGGCCCCCTCTGCCTTAACGTGTCGGAACCGGAACCTCGCCCCGGTAATCATAGAATCCACGTTCGGTCTTACGGCCCAGCCACCCGGCTTCGACATATTTGGTCAACAGCGGGCAGGGGCGGTACTTGGTATCGGCCAACCCATCATGCAACACGTTCATGATTGCCAGACACGTGTCCAACCCGATGAAATCTGCCAGTTCCAGCGGTCCCATCGGATGGTTTGCACCCAGCTTCATCGACTGGTCGATGGACTGAACGTTGCCGACACCTTCATACAGGGTATAGACCGCCTCGTTGATCATCGGCATCAGGATGCGGTTCACGATAAAGGCAGGGAAGTCTTCGGCGCTGGCGGCAGTTTTGCCCAGGCGGTCCACAACGGCCTTGCAGGTGCCAAAGGTCTCTTCGTCCGTGGCAATGCCGCGGATCAATTCGACCAGTTGCATAACCGGTACCGGGTTCATGAAGTGGAACCCCATGAACTTTTCCGGCCGGTCCGTTCGACTGGCCAGGCGCGTGATCGAGATGGACGAGGTGTTCGAGGTCAGAATCGTGTGCGGCTGCAGATGCGGCTGCAGGTCCTCGAAAATCGCCTGTTTGATCGTCTCACGCTCGGTGGCGGCTTCGATCACCAGATCCGTCTGCCCCAGTTCCGGCAGTTGCAACGTTGTCTTGATCCGCCCCATCGCGGCCTGCATCGCGTCATCCGTGATTTTCCCACGCGAGGCCTGACGCGCCATATTGCCTTCGATCGTCGCCACGGCTGCGTTCAGCGCGTCCTGGTTCACATCGGTGAGCAGAACATCATAGTCCGCCAGCGCCAGAACATGGGCGATACCGTTGCCCATCTGGCCTGCGCCGATCACTCCGACTGATTTTACATCCATTTTCTGATGCCTCTGTGTCTCGGGATTGTGTGGACAGTACCGGCAGATCGGTAGGGGCGGCAAGGGGATCGAACCCATCCAATTTGCTTCAAATGCGCACATTAGCACTTTCTAAAGACATGGGGCTGCAAGATGGCAATTGGGTGAAAAATGGGTGAGTGTTATGAGCTATCATCAAACAGGCTCGGCGGGGGCCGGGCATGACGTATGCCAGTACGGAGAATCGCGCCTTTGGTTTCGCGGGCCTGAACGGTCGTTGGACACGGCCTACATGGTCTGCGCTGGCGGTGATGAGACCTATGGACGGTTTGTCGAACGCCCCTTTGCGGCGATTCTCGAAGACAGGCTGGACCGGCGGTGTCTGAATCTGGGAAGTTTGTTCTGCAGGCTGGACGCGCTCTGCGGCGATGCGGGGCTGTTCTCGCTGCTGAACGGGGCAGAGCTGTGCATTCTTCAGGCCCCGGGTGTCTTGAGCCAGTCGAATCACTTCTATCGCGTCCATCCCCGGCGCAACGATCGGGTTCTGGCCCCAACACCAGATCTGATCGATCTGTACCCCGAGGTGGACTTTGCCGATGTCCATTTCGTGTGCCACCTGATGCGCCTGCTGCAGGGCTATCAGGACGCCCGTTTCGAAGTTGTGGCCGAGGAGTTGCGCCGAAACTGGGTTCGAAAGGTCAACGATCTACTGGGCAGGCTTGAGGTGCCGGTTATTCTGCTGGGCCTTCGCGTCTTGCAGGACAACGACAGCCAAAGGGTGCCGGTCACGGTAACGGCTGAGATGTTGGATGCCGTCCGACCCTACATTGCCGACTGTGTCGAGGTCGCGGCCCATGTGTCCGGTCAATCGGATGAGCTTGAGGATATGTTGTTCGGCACGCTGCAACAGCCGATGGCGGAGCATATGATTGGTCCAGCCGCGCATAAAACCATTGCCGACGCGCTGGTTGGTCCCATTCGGAACCTGAACTGAAAAAGGCCCGCCAATTGGCGGGCCTTTCCATATCTTTCAACGAAAAATCTGATCCAGTGATCAGCCGAGTTTCTCGGTGAGTTCCGGCACGGCCTGGAACAGGTCTGCGACCAGACCGAAGTCGGCGACCTGGAAGATCGGGGCTTCTTCGTCCTTGTTGATCGCAACGATGACCTTCGAGTCTTTCATACCCGCCAGGTGCTGGATCGCGCCCGAGATGCCGACAGCGACATACAGGTCAGGGGCAACAACTTTACCGGTCTGACCCACCTGCCAGTCGTTCGGGGCATAGCCCGAGTCGACCGCGGCACGCGACGCGCCAACAGCAGCGCCCAGCTTGTCGGCCAGGGTTTCGATCAGTTTGAAGTCCTCTTCCGAGCCGACACCGCGGCCGCCCGAGACAACAACGCCAGCCGAGGTCAGTTCTGGACGGTCGCTTTCGGCAACCTTGTCCTCGACCCACGAAGACAGACCTTCGGAGCCGGGCACCGAGACGGTCTCAACCGGGGCCGAACCGCCTTCGCCCGCCGCGTCAAAGCTGGCGGTCCGCAGGGTGACGACCTTCTTGGCGTCGGAGGATTTCACGGTCTGGATCGCGTTGCCCGCATAGATCGGGCGCTCGAAGGTCGAGCCGTCAACCACGCCGGACGCATCCGAGATCACCATCACGTCCAGCAGCGCGGCCACGCGCGGCATCACGTTCTTGGCGTCGGTGGTGGCGGGCGCAACGATGTGCTCATAGCCATCGGCCAGCGACACGATCAGGGCTGCGGTCGATTCCGCCAGGCGGTGACCCAGCGAGGCATCCTCGGCAACCAGAACCTTGGACACACCGTCGATCTTGGCAGCGGCCTCACCCGCAGCAGCGGCAGAACCACCTGCGGCCAGAACGGTCACGTCGCCCAGTGCCTTTGCGGCGTTGACGGCTTTGGCGGTGGCGTCCAGCGACAGCTCACCATTGTTGACTTCCGCGAGAAGAAGAACAGCCATTACACAGCCCCCGCTTCTTTGAGTTTCTCGACCAGCTCGTCGACCGAGCCCACGACGATACCGGCGGCACGTGCCGGCGGCTCTTCGGTTTTGACAATCTCCAGACGCGGAGTGACGTCGACGCCGTAATCGGCGGCGGTTTTCTCATCCAGCGGCTTTTTCTTCGCCTTCATGATGTTGGGCAGCGACGCATAGCGCGGCTCGTTCAGGCGCAGGTCAACAGTCACGATGGTCGGCATCTTGACGCTGATGGTCTGCAGGCCGCCGTCAACCTCACGGGTGATCTTGGCGCTGTCGCCTTCGATGTCCAGCTCGGACGCGAAGGTGCCCTGGCTCCAGCCCAGCAGCGCCGACAGCATCTGACCGGTGGCGTTCATGTCGTTGTCGATCGCCTGCTTGCCCGCCAGAACGATGCCCGGCTGCTCTTCCTCGACCACTTTGGCCAGGATTTTCGCAACGGCCAGAGGCTCGATATCGGTGTGCACGTCATCGGCGGCCACAACCAGGATCGCACGGTCGGCGCCCATGGCCAGCGCGGTCCGCAGGGTTTCCTGCGCCTGCTTCACGCCGATCGAAACGGCAACAACTTCGTCAGCCTTGCCCGCTTCTTTTAGGCGGATCGCCTCTTCCACCGCAATCTCGTCGAACGGGTTCATCGACATTTTGACATTGGCGAGATCGACACCGCTACCGTCCGCCTTAACGCGAACCTTCACATTATAGTCAATCACGCGCTTCACAGGCACGAGTACCTTCATTTTGCGCTTGCTCCTCACAAAAAACGGTAAGCCGCGAAGCGACTCCACCAATGCTCTCGGACGCCTGAATAACGTCTGAATTCGTCGCGCAACAGAGCAAAATCGTCACGTCATGGGCTTGGGACGTCGCGTTTCGTGTTTTTTGACGCTGCGGCCCAAAACTTAGCGGTTCGCGCCCGCCCTTCGGGACGGGGCTCCGCCCTTCCGATCACCGCAGTGTCCACTGGACACTGCGCCGCTTTTAGCGGTTCGCGCCCGGAACCCACAGCACGTCCTGCGTGCCGTTTTCGTTGGCGCAACGGGCGGCTACGAAGAACCAGTCGCTGAGGCGGTTGAGGTATTTCACCGCGACCTCGTTCACGGGCTCCATGTTGGTCAGTTCCACCGCCAGCCGCTCGGCCCGGCGCGAAACGGTCCGGCATACATGCAGATGCGCCGCCAGCCGCGACCCACCGGGAAGGATGAAGCTGCGCAGCGGTTCCAGCGATTCGTTCATGGCGTCGATTTCAGCCTCGAGCCGGTCGATCTGAGAGGCGACGACTCGCAGTGGGGGATAATCGGCCTCTGCGTCCTTTTCCATCTCGGGGCGGCAGAAGTCTGCCCCCAGATCGAACAGGTCGTTCTGAATGCGCGACAGGGCGGCGTCGACCTCACCCTCAGCTTCCGTCCGGGCCACGCCGACAAAGGCGTTTAGCTCGTCAACAGTGCCATAGGCGGCCACGCGGCCGGAATATTTGGCGACCCGTTCACCATTGCCAAGCGCCGTTTTCCCGTCATCGCCTGTGCGTGTGTAAATCTTGTTCAGAACGACCATCTACTGTGCTCCTTGTCCACGCAGCCAGACGTAGAGCAGGATCAGCACCACGGCAATGAACTGGAACAGGATGCGCAATTGCATCATCCGGTTGCTTTTCATCGCGGCGCTTTTGCCGCTTTTGCCAAAGTTCGAAATACCAATCGCCAGCACGACGACCACTGCCGCCATGGCCAACAGCAAAATGACCATCAAAAGGTCCATGGATGCACCGTCCGCGTTTCTTGTTTCGTTGGTCTATCATCTAGACCCAAGGGGCTAAAAAGCGAACGGTTAATTTCGCGTCAGACGTCCGAAAGGATACGGTCGATGGTGCGGGTCGGCAGGATGCGGCGCAGGTATCCGGCGATATATGTCGGTGTCGTGACATAGTACCGTGCTCGGGGGCGTTTTGATCCAACCGCATGGGCCAACTTGTCGGTTACGGCTGATGCAGGCAGCTCGAAGCGGTCGGGCCCTCTGGATTCGTACAGTCTTTTCAACAGGGACGCCTCGTACCGCTCCCGCAGGGCCGAGTTCTGCCAGTTGATGAACCGCTCGAAAAACGGGATCGAGTTTTCGCGGATATTCGAGGTGATTGGGCCGGGTTCGATCAGGATGACCTTGATATCGGTGTCGGCCAGTTCCAGGCGCAGCGTGTCCGTCAAACCTTCGACAGCGTATTTCGTCGCCACATAGGCTCCGCGCCAGGGAAAGGCTACAAAACCGAGCACCGATGAGTTCTGAACGATTCGCCCATGCCCCTGCGCCCGCATGACCGGAATGACTTGCCGGGTCAGCTCGTGCCAGCCAAAGAAATTGGATTCGAATATCGCGCGCAAGCCCTCTGTCGGCAGATCCTCGACCGCGCCGGGCAGGCCGTGCGCGCCGTTATTGAACAATGCGTCCAGCGTGCCGCCGGTGGCCTCCAGAACCTCGGCCAGGCCCGAGGCGATGCTGTCCGGGTCAGTGTAGTCAATGCGTGGGCTTTCAAACCCCTGCGCTCGCAGCCTGTCGCAATCCCGCTGTTGGCGGCACGAGGCAAACACCCGCCATCCACGCGCACGCATTCCATGGGCCGCATCCAGACCAATGCCCGAGGAACAGCCGGTAATGAGAATGGTCTTTTTCATGATCTTCCTGACTTTGAACCTGCGCTTAAGCTATGGCGAGGTTAGGGTCAGGACAATGACACGGCGCCGTCAGTTCGAGGTTTTTCGCACCAACGAGGCAGAAACCCATCCAACCTGTTGCTGTGGCAACACGCGCAGGCGCAGCCAGCCGGTGCCGGATTCGCTCAGTACCTCGACCTGCTGACCGATGGTGGCCTTGCCGATGATCGGATAGATCGTGCCCGGCCCATCGCGCATGTTTACGCGGGTGCCCGAGATTTCGCGAATGTCCTTTTCCGGTTCGGGCAGGGCGGGCGCTTCCGCCATGTCTTCCTGCACCTCGTCGGTGATCTGGGTCAGACCAGCCACACCGTCTTCAAGCGAGGCCAGCGTTATGTTGGCGCTTTGATCTTCGAACACCGACAGGGTCGAGAAAGATTCGAGAGTGGCGTCGTCCGCCACGAACTCGACCACCTCTTCCACCACTGATTCCGGCTGAACGCGCACTGTCGGAGTACGGGCCGCGACATTGGTCACAAGTTCCTCGGCGCGGGCAGGGGCAACGGATGGATTTGGAGCAGAGGCAATGCGAACGGGCTGTTCGGCACGCAGGCCGCGCGGTTCGAAATCCGGGCCGCCGCTCATTACATAAAAGCACCAGCCAAGTGCAGCGAAAGTGATAACAATAAGGCGCGTCATGGCGCATCCCCCGGTAATCGTAAGAAACAACAAATAGGCAGTAGTCCAATGCGTTCAGGGTATCATATTTCGGGGTCTGAGTCGAAAAACGGGGGAAATCCGGGGGTTGCCTCCCCCTGTTGCAAAAAGCGCCACTTGTCCCCAGCAAAATATGCGCTGCTTGCTTTACCAAGGCGCGCTTGCGGCGTATCACATCATATATGAACGATACGATCGACGACCCCAACATGGAGGCCCCCGAAAACGGGGGCGAGGTAGCTGAACCGCTGCGCCGCGCGATTGGCGAACGCTATCTGACCTATGCGCTGTCCACCATCATGCACCGGGCTTTGCCGGATGCCCGGGATGGTTTGAAGCCGGTTCACCGGCGAATCCTCTACGCCATGCGCGAGCTGCGACTCAGCGCGACGGGCGGTTTCCGTAAGTCTGCAAAGATTTCGGGCGACGTGATGGGTAACTACCACCCGCACGGCGACGCCGCGATTTACGATGCGATGGCGCGTCTGGCGCAGGACTTCAACGTCCGCTACCCACTGGTCGACGGGCAGGGAAACTTCGGCAATATCGACGGAGACAACCCGGCGGCCTCGCGATACACCGAGGCGCGGATGACCATCGTGGCCGAGGCGCTGCTGGAGGGGCTGAACGAGGACGCTGTCGATTTCCGCGACAACTACGACGGCACTCTGACTGAGCCCGTTGTACTGCCGGCGCAGTTCCCGAACCTGCTGGCCAACGGCGCCAGCGGTATTGCGGTCGGCATGGCGACAAATATCCCGCCGCATAACATCTCGGAACTGTGTGACGCCTGTCTACATCTGATCAAGACGCCGGATGCGCGCGACGACACGCTACTGAACTACGTCCCCGGACCGGATTTCCCGACCGGCGGTGTGATTGTCGAGCCGCCTGAGAACATCGTTCAGGCCTATCGCACCGGGCGTGGGTCCTTCCGTCTGCGCTGTAAGTTCGAGGTCGAAGATCTCGGCCGCGGTCAGTGGCAGATCGTGGTCACCGAGATCCCCTATCAAGTTCAGAAATCCAAGCTGATCGAAAAGATCGCGGAACTGATCCAGACCAAGAAAATCCCGATCCTCGCTGATGTCCGCGATGAATCTGCCGATGACATCCGCCTGATCCTTGAGCCGCGCAGTAAAAACGTGGACCCCGAGGTGTTGATGGGGATGCTCTATCGCAACTCGGACCTTGAGGTGCGGTTCAGCCTGAACATGAACGTGCTGATCGACGGGGTGACGCCCAAAGTCTGCTCGATGAAGGAAGTGCTGCGGGCCTTCCTGGACCACCGGCAAGAGGTGTTGATCCGCCGCTCGCGTCACCGTCTGGGTAAGATTGACCACCGTTTGGAGGTGTTGGAGGGCTTTATCGTCGCCTTCCTGAACCTCGACCGTGTGATTGACATCATCCGTTACGACGACGATCCCAAAGCCGCGCTGATGCGCGAAGATTGGGGCATCGACCACGTTCGCGCCACCAACGAGGCCGACTATGTCTCACCCAAGCCGGGTGAGGGCGAACTGTCCGAGGTTCAGGTCGACGCGATCCTCAACATGCGCCTGCGCAGCCTGCGTCGTCTGGAAGAGATGGAGTTGGTCCGCGAACGCGACGCGTTGATGGAAGAGCGTGCCAACCTTGAGGACCTGCTGGCCGATGAAAGCCTGCAATGGGCCAAGATCGCCGAGCAGTTGAAAGAGACCAAGAAGACCTTCGGAAAAGACTACGAAGGCGGCGCGCGGCGGACTCAGTTTGCCGAGGCCGGACAGGTCGAAGAGGTGCCGCTTGAGGCGATGATCGACAAAGAGCCGATCACGGTTGTCTGCTCTCAGATGGGCTGGATTCGGGCCATGACCGGTCATATCGACCTGAAGCGCGAGTTGAAGTTCAAGGACGGCGACGGCCCGCGCTTCATCTTCCACGCTGAAACCACCGACCGGCTGCTGGTGTTTGCTTCGAATGGTCGATTCTATACGGTCAGCGCCGCCAACCTGCCCGGCGGGCGGGGTATGGGCGAACCGCTGCGCCTGATGGTCGACCTGCCGAACGAGGCGCAGATCATCGACATCCTGATTCACAAGCCAGGGCGTAAACTGCTAGTGGCCTCGGATGCGGGCAACGGCTTCATGGTGCCCGAGGATGACGTGCTGGCGCAGACCCGCAACGGCAAGCAGGTGCTGAACGTCAAGGGCGACGAGACCGCGATGATCTGTAAGCCGGTCGATGGGGATCACGTCGCGGTGGTGTCTCAAAACGGCAAGTTCCTTGTCTTCCCGGCCGAGGAACTGCCCGAAATGACCCGAGGCAAGGGCGTTCGTCTGCAGAAATACAACATGGCACGCGGGCGTCAGGGGACGCTGGAGCTGGATGGCGGCCTGTCCGACATCACCACGTTCAACTGGGAAGAGGGCCTGAAATGGTCCATGGGCGGCGACAAAACGCGGCACGAGGCCGATATGTCCCAATGGCTGGCCAAACGGGCCAGCGTCGGGAAAAAGCCGCCCTACGGCTTCCCGCGGAACTATAAATTCTCGTGATCCAGCCTCGGTTTCTGGGGAAATCCGCCGATACGGCTTGGCACAGGCCGTATCGGTGCGCTAGATCAAAGCAAAACAGGCCTATCGAGAAGAGACCATGCTGCGCATTCTGACCTTGATCACCGGATTGGCCCTGATGGGCGCTTGTACACAGACACAGGTTTACGAAGAACCTGAGTCGTTGGGCGAGTTCAAAATGCGGGTGAACTATGCCTTCGCTGACAAGGCGGTTCAGGGGCCGGTGTCGCGGGACGCCACTCCGGACGAATGGACGTCTGCAATCCAGAATGCGGTTGATATCCGGTTGGGTCGCTATGAGGGCGCGCAGGAATATGACATCGGCATCAGCCTCGAAGGCTATATGCTGGCCCCTCCGGGCATCCCGGTGATCTATAACCCCAAAAGCACGGCAATTGTTCTGGTCAACGTCTATGACGTGAACAAGAAAGAGTTCCTGGCCAAAGGTAAGCAGTTCCAGGTGCTGGAAGACACAACTGGCGGCAGCGCCCTGAAAGGATCGGGTCATGAACGCACCAAAGAGGAACAAATGAGCGGCCTGGCTCTGAAAGTTGCTGACCGGGTCGAAGAGTGGTTGGCCGAGGAACATGAAGAGAACGGTTGGTTCGACAGGCGCCCCGACCTGGTCCAACCGCTGGATTCCGACGTGGTGACGCAAAATCCGGCATCATAAACGGGTTTTAACGCAGGATGTGCTTGATTTTCCCCTTTGAACCAAATATCTCGCGCGCGCAGATGTAACCACGGGACCAAGGGTCCCCCAAATCGCAAAAGGGCGCCTGAGGAATGGCAAAGGAAAAGTTTGAGCGTACAAAACCGCACGTCAACATCGGCACGATTG
>NZ_WPZO01000015.1 GCF_013031355.1 Ruegeria arenilitoris
TCCGCGATGCGGGGTCGTCCGGGAACATGTCGATCAGAAGTGCGGTCAGCAGAAAATGTCCCAGGTGGTTGGTTGCGAATTGCAACTCGACACCATCAGCGTTCGTTTGAGCGGAGTAAAGCAGAATACCCGCGTTGTTTATCAGCACATCCAGCGTGGAGTACCGGTCGCGGAAAGCCTCAGCGAACGCGCGAACCGAAGTTAAATCGCTCAAGTCCAACACGAGGATGTCGATTGATGCGGAAGGAATCCGCGCGAGAACGTTTGCTTTGGCCGCTTCGGCCTTTTCAAGGCTGCGGCACGCCATGACGACGTGGAAACCTGTTTCGGCCATACCGACCGTTGTTTCAAATCCGATACCATTGTTTGCACCAGTGACGATCGCGACTTTTCCAGATTGTTTAGGCATCTCACATCCTGACAAATTGACACATCATGGGCAACTGTCAATATTGACACGAAGCGCCCATTTGTCAATATGTAAATCATGGAAGATCGCCATGACTATATCCTCGAAGCCGCAAAACGGCTTTTTCTTCGCTACGGCGTGAAGCGAACGGGTATGAGCGACATCGCCCAAGAGGCGGGTATCTCGCGTCAAACTCTTTACAAGGCATTCGCGAACAAAGACGAGGTGTTGCGGGCCACGATCCGGTCGCTGGCAGACAGAGTAGTTCTGGATATCGAAGACGGTCTCAAAAAAGCTGACGGTCTTGGTGCTCAACTCGATGTCGTCTTCAAACACGCTGTCATAGAGCACTATGACTTCTTGCAATCTTCGCCCAACGCCGAGGACATCATTGCTGGCGTGACCTCGACAAGTCAGAAAGAGCTGGAGGCCGGCGCAAAGCGAAACACCGAGATCATCGCACGTGTCCTGGAGCCGTATTCGGGTGCGATTGAAAGCTGTGACCTGACTGTTGATCAGTACGCGGACTTCATCCAGCGTTCTTCAACAGCGACCAAGTACAGCGCAAAGAACAAGAAACACTTGATCGAATTGCTGTCCGCTTTGCGAATGTCGGCGTTGAAAGTCACCAGCAGCGTTTAGACGGGCTCGGCCCACACCGGACGCTCGACCTGGAACCTTAACGCCGCGGTGCAGCCCTTCAAAGCTGCCTTTCACTGCGGTTGCACATAAACGGTGTCTGGGAAGGCCGTCTGCGCGGTCTCAAAAGGAACGTGATCACAAGAGCGATTTCGTCAGAAGCACCCAACGCTCGGTATCTGTTTCCCAATCTTCTTTCAGACACGGGGCTTGAGTGACCTCTTTGTATCCCTTTCGTTCATACAGACGCCGCGCGCCGATGTTGTCTTCGGCCACGATGACGCTCATCCTGGTTAAGCCCTCGGCCCGAGCGATTTCGTCCGCCAAATCCAGCAAGCGTGACCCATAGCCCTGACCGCGGTGTTCGGGATAGCACGCCAAAACATTCACATACCAGCTTTCGAGCGCTTGGTTCTCCAATTCCTGCAATGGCCGAAACAGAGCCGGGAAATCCTCGCCTATCTCCATCGGTGCCGCCCCGATCTTGTAGCCGGTCAAGCTCGCAACCGCTCCACTTCCGAGATCCACCACGACAATCTGACCGTCTCGCGCTTTTTCGGCCTGTCGTGCGCGTCCGATCTTCCAAGGGTCTTGGCCGTTTTCCGCAAGACCCGTCCAGATGTAATAAGGCAGGCCCTCTCCCGCATAATTCACGAGTTCAGCGAGCTGAGAAGCATCCGACTCCCTGGCCAGTCGCAGCGGTGGTTTCAGCTCAATCATTCATTCCTCCAGTGGTCGGGAGATGGCGCCAGCCAGTGTACCCAAACCAGTGTAGCGGTTTTAACGCGTTCGAAATAGGCGCCTCGGCACCAAGCTGCCTCTGACCTTTTGCGGATCTCGTCTTATGAAGAACGAGGCGCGACACGCATAGAAAGCTCATTCCTTACAAGAGAATTTCACATATACTCCGATCATGATCGATCGGATACATCTGAAAGTTCTGGGTAATTTTGAGGTATCTTCTAAAAATCGTATCCTGACGCCGACCTCGAAAAAGGCCCAGGCGCTATTGGGCTATCTGGCAATAGAGCGGAACACTCCTCACAACCGTGACCACTTGGCGGATCTCCTTTGGGGCAATCTGGGCGATGAGCGCGCGCGCCACAATTTGCGACAGGCTCTGTCAAGCATTCGGCAGTCTTGCGGGCCTGTAATAGTTACTGACGGGGATCTGGTTGCGCTCGACTGGCAAGACTGCGCTTCTGACATCGCGGAATTTCTATCGGGGGCGATCAGCAATGACCAATTTAAGCTGGCAGCCTGCTTGAAACTTTACGAGGGAGACCTTTTGGAAAATATCCAGGTGCGGTCACCTGCTTTTGAAGACTGGCTGCGCGATATTCGTATGCAAATCCGTGCCCGCGCCTGCTCTGCCATTGGTCAATTGGCTGATCTACTTGTGCGGCAAGGGAGTTTGGAAGCAGCTGAAGATGCCTATCGGAAGCGTCTCCAGATGGATGCCCTGTGTGAGTCCGCTCACCGAGGGCTTATGTCGCTGTTGGCACGAACCAATCGCCGGACGGACGCTTTGAGACAATACCAGTTGTGCGAAGAAGCCCTCCACCGTGAACTCGGTGTCGAGCCCGAAGCAGAAACAAAAGCCCTGCTTCAGCAGATCAGGGATGGGCTGTTGAACGCAGGGCAAGACGAGGTCGTTGAATTGCACCTTGGCCAGGACAATTCGTCCACCCCTGTAGTTGCTGTACTGCCTTTCGATAACCTGTCCGGGGAAGAAGACCTGTATTTTGCCGACGGCATCACCGAGGACCTGACAACCGCACTTTCCCGGTTCCACGATCTACAGGTGATTTCACGCGGCTCGTCCTTTGCCTATCGTGGCAAAGATGTCCCCGAAGCCGAGATGGCTGCCGCGTTGGGCGCGCATTATCTTGTGCGCGGCAGCGTTCGCCGATCCGATACTATCGCGCGGATTACTGTCCAGCTTTTGGATTGCGAGCGGGGTCTTACCGTCTGGGCTGAAACATATGACCGACCGCTGAAAGATGTGTTCGAATTGCAGAATGAAATTGTTTCAACTTTGGTGGTCACGCTGGTTGGCCGTGTTGAAACTGCGCGCCTGAAACAGGTGCGATCGGTGCCCGTCGAAAGACTTGATGCTTATGACATCCTTTTGCGCGGAAAATATCACCACCATTTCTTCACCGCCAAAGATTGTCAGGCCTGCATTGAATGTTTTGATCTGGCAATAAAGCGTGATCCGAATTACGCGATTGCCCATGCTTGGCTGGCCTGCGGATACGGTCAGGCAATGGTTCACAACCTGGGTGATGTGCCCGAACTCGTTGATCTTGCAGAAGCTGCTGCCGAACGAGGGCTTGAGCTCGACGAGGATGAAAGCGAATGCCACCGGGTACTGGCTCAAGTGAGCCTGTCTCGTGGCAACTTACAACGCGCGCTTTGGCATCAGCGGCGGGCACTGTTTCTGAATCCCAATGACGATCGGTCAATCTGTGCGATGGGCGAGTTGCTGACCTTTGCCGGTGAGGCTGAAGAAGGTGAGAGATGGGTTCGGCAGTCCTTGAAACTGAACCCTTACCATCCCCAGCGGTATTGGAGCCACCTTGCCCGCGCATTGGTCCACCAGGGTCTCTATGCCGACGCTCTCGACGTTCTTCAACAGATCGCTCGTCCGCGTATCGACGATCTGGTTTACACCATTGTCGCCAGCACGAAGGTTGCGGATCATGATGCTCGACAAAGAGCTTTGGATGCCCTTCACCAAACTTCACTTGATTTCGATGTCCTGGCCTTTACGGACACCCTTCCCTACGAACGTGTCGAGGATCGGGCCTTGATTCTCAACACGCTTCGGCTGGCTTTGCCTTAGTTATCTCGACCTATGCCGCCTGAACGGTTTCGCGCCGCAGCATATGCTCGCTCAGGTACTCAGCGTCCCGACCGACACCATCCACGATGTTCGACCCTTTGGTCCTTTGGAACCGCATCCCCAAGACATAAAGCCCGTCTATCGGAGTGATACCGTTCTCGTGCAAGATCTCGCCATGCGAATCCAGCACAGGCATTCGAAGCCACGGATATCGGCGCACATAACCTGTCGCCCATACGATGGTGCAGATATTCTCGGCATCGAGATGCAAGGCTTGAGGTGCTGCGGGAATGTCGATTGGACGAACAGCACCTGGTTTATCCATTGGTGGCTGGATTTCATTGGCGGCAATGAAGCCGTCAATTTTTTCAAGTAACTGGAACATCTGATTATCTGCTTTTCCAATTGTTTCGCCCAGGTCCGGTGCAAATTGCATAGTCCGGCCACTGATACCTGTCGCGTGACCAACCAGGCGGCCCCCCTGGCCTTGCAGAACACCAATGTCCAGATCGTGATTGTCCAACGAACCGACCAACTGAGGTGGGGGCATGCCACGCTCGTCAGCCGGGCTGGCTTCGGCGGCAAAGGCACCGATTGTGTCCATCCAGTAAAGGATGTCCCGACCGCGGTAACGACGGGGCACGCGGATATGTGTGCCAACGGCCAGAGTGACTTCATGCCCTGCATTCAAAAGCTCTTCACCAATTTGCAAGCCCGTTGCTGACGCCCCAACAATCAGGACGCCTCCTTCGGAGATTTGCGCTGGATTGCGATATTCGGCCGGGACAATTTGAGTGATATCCTGCGGCACATTCGAAGCAAATTCCGGAACACGTGGCAAATCGAAAATTCAGTGGCTACCACAAGGTTAGTCGCCATCCAGATACCTCTGTTCGTAGTCACTACAAACCGACCATCCGATCGCTTTTGGACGTCTGTCACTGTGGTGCCGGTTTCGACCGGTGCATCATAGGACTCGGCATATGCTTCGAGGTGGTCAATGAACTCGGACATTGTCATGAATCCATCCGGGTCAGTCCCAGTGTATTGCCAATGCGGCAGGCGGCTTTGCCAGTTCGGCGTCAACATACGCAAGGAGTGCCAACGTTCACTCCTCCATCGTTCAGCAATTTGTCCCCGCTCCAGAATGACATGATCAACGCTGTGTTCGACTAGGCATCGTCCCATGGACAGGCCCGCTGTTCCACCACCGATAATTACTGTGTTTACGTGTTTCATTGCTCCAATCTCCTGCAAATTTATTCAGTTGATGGGAGACAGCATCGACGCCTGCTGTCAGCGGATCGTCCACCCGCCAGCAAATCAGCGTCTATTCTGCGTCAAAAATTCGATTTCTGAACCAAGGCCCCGGGGTTTCAGTTGGGAAGCTCAAGAAACCGTTTCCCTCGAATGGTTCTGATGGAATGGACATTCAAGGACGGCCCGTTCCTGCCATAAGTCGCTCTAAGTCATTTCTGCAGTTGCAGTCAGCATTGCAGTTCGCGGCAAGTGCGAGATTCCCCCGGCTCAATCGGCTCGAATGCCAGGGAAGTGGTCCACCAGGAAATCGATCAAAACCCGTACCCGTCGCGGCAAGAAAGTTGTTTCCGGGCGTAGAATGAAGACCCCACCACCGGCGTCTTGTTCAGTGCAATCAGTCAACACCGAAATCAGGTGGCCATTTGACAGGTCTTGGGAGATGAGAAACTCTGGCAGCCAAGCAATGCCCCGCCCCGCGCAGCATGCTGAATGGAGTGCTTCCAGGCTGTTGCAAATGAACCCGGGGCCAAGCCGTGCATGCCCGTGTGGTGCTCGGGCAAACCCCCAATCCGAAAGGTGCCTCTCATTGCCCAGGCGTAGACATTTGTGTGTGATAAGCTCTTCCGGTTGCTGAGGGGCGCCATGCTGTTTGAGATAGGCAGGTGCGGCACATGGCACCCGCCGGTTGGTCATAAGTTTTCGCGAGACCAGGGACGAGTCGCGTAAGACACCACTGCGGATCGCAAGGTCAAAGCCTTCTCCGACCAAATCGACCAACTTGTCGGTCAGTAGTAATTCGATCTCAACCTCAGGGTGTCGTTCCATGAATTCGATCGTCAATGGAACTACATGCAGGCGGCCAAGAGCCGCGGCGCTTGTCACGCGGATTGTGCCGCGCAGCCTGTCGCCATCATCGGCAATATCCTCTTCCAGCGCTGTGAGGCGAGCAAGAAGACCCCGCGCTTCCTCCACATATCGCTGCCCTGCATCGGTCAAGGCCATGCGCCGGGTTGAGCGGACAAGAAGCGGCACTTTCAACCGCTGCTCCAGTTGATGCACCCGTTTGCCCACAGCGGACGGGGTGTATCCCAACACTCTGGCGGCGGCTGAGAAACTGCCGTGATCAACAACGGCCAGAAGGATCTCGATTTCTGTCTTTTGTGTCATCTGTTCCAGAATCTATCAAGATATGATCCAAGGAGCCAACTTATCATGCAAAGTGATCCAAAGTATCTCAGGTGGAGATGAAAACTCCAAGGAAAACCGCTTTGCACACCGCTTCGAATGTCTCTCTTTTCTCACCACTCACATTGCCAAATGGTCGTGTATTGAAGAACCGGATCATCAAATCAGCGATGTCGGATTCGCTGGCGGATGGCCAGGGAAACCCAACTCCCGCTCAGATGCGGCTTTATGAACGCTGGGCTGAAGGGGGGCTTGCCGCGTCGATCATCGGCGAGGTGCAAGGTGATCCGCGGTATCCCGAGAAACCGGGCAATCTGGTTCTGGATGATGCCGCCGACCTGAAAGCGTTTCGCGACCTTGCGCGGCGCGGGTCGGCTAACGGAGCCCAATTGTGGTTGCAGCTTGGGCATGCGGGGGCAATGGCTCATCTTCCGATCAGCAAACCCCGTGGGCCAAGCGCCATCGACTTTCCTGATTTCCGCAGCGAAGCCATGTCAATCGCCGAGATAAGGGCCGTCCCAGATTGTTTTGCCCGCACCGCACTGCGTGCGGCGGAATTGGGATTTGGCGGCGTGCAAATCCATGCCGCACACGGCTTCCTCCTGAGCCAGTTTCTGTCGCCACTTTTTAATCGCCGAACTGATGCCTATGGCGGTTCGATACAGGCGCGGATGCGGCTACTCCTTGAAACGGTCGAAGCCGTTCGATCGTCGGTCCCATCCGACTTTGCGGTAGCAGTAAAGCTAAATGCAACTGATCAACTCGACGGAGGCCTGACGGAAGGCGAAGCACTCGAAGTCGTTGCCGGGCTTGAAGGCAAGGATGTCGACCTTCTGGATGTCAGCGGCGGGACCTATTTCCCCGGGGCACCCTCCAGTTCGGAACGCGCGACGACGGGGCCATACTTCGTCGAGTTTGCACGCGCTGCGCGTCGACTGATTTCGGTTCCACTTATGGTCACCGGCGGCTTCAAACGCAAAGAGGAGGCTGAATCTGCAGTTCGATCAGGGGATGTCGATTTCGTGGGAGTGGCACGGGGCATTGTCCTTGATCCCTCCTTGCCCGTAACATGGCAGACAGGCAAAAGTGACCCCTCTTTCCCTCGCTTTGCCACCTTGCCGCCCGGAGGAATGACCGCTTGGTTCACCATGCGCATGACCGATCTCGGAGAAGATCGAGAGGATCAAGTTCACCGGGACATCGGAGAAGCTATTACAGAATATGAGAAACGCGATGAATTGCGTGTTGTTCAGTGGAAGAGAAGGTTTTCTGTTCCGTAAGGTGTTCCAGCCTTGGAAGGGCGGTTTTCCCCGAGATCTGTCGTTGAACCAATCTGCAGCGAAAGGCAGGAATCCGTCCAATCTCAGGTGCTTCGAACGGCCCTGAACTGCCGTTGGCCAACGAGTTCCGTCGCTGCGATGCGGCCCGTCAGAGGAGACATTCGCTGCAGTAGCGAAATTTGGTGGTTACCGAAATCACAGTTGGTGCAACAAGCGGGCATTTCTCAAGGCGATCAATGCTCAGACAGCAGCCAACCGCCGCTTGCAGCTACTAAGCTCTGGGTCACTGCCCGTTGCCGATAACACGTTCCAAGAACTCGGCAATCCGACCTTCCACGGACGTGCTCACTGCATCGCCACCCAAGCTGGCTGCACCGGCAGGATAGAAGTGACCAAAGCCCGGCACCCACGCAAACTCATGATCCACGCCAACTTTTTCGTAGTGAGCGATAAGGAGGGGAATGGAAGACAGCGCGCCAGCCAGATCATACTGACCCATAAACATGAGGATCGGCGGTCTGTCTGACGAAGCTGTAACCGCCTTGTTCACGTCAAACCCGGCATCTGTTCCCGACAGGAGAAAGACACCAGAAACAGGAACCCCCATACCATGTGCAACATTCCAAGACGTCACTGCGCCTGCGGAAAACCCGCCAAGCACAATACGGTTCGGATCAACATTGTAAGTGGCAGCGGTTTCCCGGATATGTAGCACCGCTGTGCGCAAATCTTCGGCCGCCGAGATCACACCATCAACCATTATCTTCTCTTGTTCGGGGATGCTGAAATCAAACGGCGGCAGGTCCATAGTCCCCCGAATAAGGTTGGCTTGGGGCAATAGAGACAACAGACTGTCGGGCGCGATCCAATCTGCTTGATAACCTTCACCCGATGGCACAGGCCCTTCGGGCGTCAGCCGATAATCGATTGCAAAGCACGTATAGCCCCGCGCGGCAAACCGACGGCAATAATTGCCCATCGAGGTATCCTGAGCACCACCGGACTGAAACGTAAGCCGTGGACTGCCGCGATGGAATGCGCCACCGAAGGTGAGGATTACAGCCGGTCGCGGCGGGGCTGTGGCTTCCGTCGGATGATAGATGTCCATCCACAAGTCGCGCGAAACTTCCTTACCCTCTTTCGTCACGACCCCCTGTCCGTAAACCACGTCTGCTTCCAGTGCATAGGTCTCCGGGGCGCCCTCCTGCGCTTCCAGAGGGGCTGCAATCAATGCATGTGCAAGGAAGACAACGGCCAGAGCACCTACGTTGAGTTTGCTAAACTTTTGCAATTCGGAACCTCGCGTAAATGTTGAGAAAGGGTTTCACGGAAAAGGGTCATGCAATTGAATTGTAAGGGGCTTAGAGCGTAACCGCTCGATTGGAGAAAACTCAACCCCTCCCGGATGGGCAAATTTGTCGTCTGCCGCTGGCCGGCGAAGTGTGTCTTTTGCACTGCCGTGTTGGGCTCGACGCTGGCATCGAAGCAATCGCGACATCTTCTCGACCGCCCCACCTCGCTCAGATTGGAACGGCCCTAAGCTGCCGTTGGCTACCTGTTGGTGATGCCGCGACGCATCCCGTCGAACCTGCCATTCGCTACGGGAGCGAAAACTTGAACGCTAAGAACGCACATACTTCAGTGTTATTGCAATTTGACATTGTCTCACGTGCTTCGGTGAAAGTAGCTAACCAACAAAAAAGTTCAGACACACAACAACGAAGACTGCGCCGCCTCGAAGCTGTTGATATTTGCTCGAACACGGATGAGCATTGACACAAGAAACTGGGCGCGTCTGAACGCGCCCAGTTTCGTCAAGTCGCGACGTGAGATACCTCTTTGTCCGGCGAGTATATGTCCAAGATGTTCCAATGTCCGGTCGTTGGTGTTGGGTTGTTGATCATTGGCACATCGAGCACGGTTGGCTTGCCGCTGGCGATTGCCGCTTCCAGTGCAGGCAACAGTTCGTCGGCAGCGCTGAGTCTGTGTCCTTCCGCGCCATAGGCTCGCGCTATGTCGGCATAACCCGGCCCGTTTGCGGGAGCTGCGGCCGATCCGGGGAACGTTGTTCCATAGGTCAGACCGTAATGCGCCTTTTGCAGACCTGCTATGGTTCCGAAGGCGTTGTTGTTCATAACCAGCCAGATAATGCCCAGATCGAGTTCGACGGCCGTTGCGAGCATCGACGGGTTTTGACCGAAGCCACCATCACCGACCAGACTGAGGACAACGCAATCAGGTGCCGCCAGTTTCGCGCCGATCGCGCCCGGAGGACCGAAACCCATCGTCGCGAACCCGCCCGGGGTCAGGATTGAACCCGGCGTCAAAATGTCGAACTGTTGCCCGACACCGTTCTTGTTCCACCCGACGTCCGTGGTGATGATGGCATCCTCGGGCAGTGCCTTGCGGGTATCTGCCAGAATACGCTCGGGCATCATTGGAAAGGCCGATGAGGTCGCCATTTCCACGTTGCGCGCTTTGAAGTCCGTCCGGAAGCCAGCGATATTCTGCTCCAGCGTGGGGCGCTTGAAGCCGTCCGGATACATCTCGCGGGCGACCCGGTTGAGGACGCGCAATGCGGCCTTGGCGTCAGCAACGACTCCGATCTCGGTGGGATAGTTCCGACCGATCTCCTGCGGTTCAATGTCGATATGAATGACCTTCGATCCGGGAATGTTGAAAGTGTAGCCAGGGTACCAACTTGAACAATCAGCCTCTTTGAACCGAGTGCCCACGGCAAAGATGTAGTCCGCATTCAAGCAGGACTGGTTGACCAATTCAGTGCCCCAAAACCCGGTCATTCCCAACACAAGCGGATGGTCGTCTCGCAACGCGCCTTTACCCATCAGGGAATGCGCGACTGGCAGGCCCATATGGTCAACAAATTCTCGCAACTCCTCGCTGGCCTGTGCCAGAAGAATACCACCTCCGACATAAGCAACTGGGTTTTCGGCTTTAGCCAACGCTTCGACAATCTCTCGCGCTGTCTCGTCGTCAATCGACGGTTTCTTGAGCGCGCGCGTGTTGTCGCGGATACGGTCGAAGCTGTCCGAGGGGATCACCTCGGAAAAGATGTCCATGGGGACATTGACCAGTACCGGCCCCGGCTGGCCACTTTCAGCGAGATGAAACGCCTTTTCCAGGATCTCGGCCATCAGGTCTGCCCGGTCCACCCGCCAGGCACGTTTGACGAAGGGTCGATAGATCTCCCACTGGGCGGCATCTGCATGTAGATTCACTTCCTGATGAGGGTGTTTACCGTAGTAATGCGTGGGAATGTCGCCTGCGATCACCACCATCGGGATACAATCTAATGCGGCATTGGCGACCCCGGTTGCACAATTGGTCAGCCCCGGGGAGAGATGGGACAACACCACCGAGGCCTTGCCCGTCACGCGAGCATATGCATCCGCCGCGTGGCTGGCGATTTGTTCGTGCCGCACGGTGACGAAATCGATGGGACTTTCCGCCAACGCAGCCAGAACCGCGATGTTCGTGTGCCCGCAAAGGCCAAATACATGCTTGATCTCACGGCGTTCGAGAAAGTCAACGATATGTTCGGCAACGGTTTTGCCGTCCAGTTTCGCTCCGTCCATCACGCGACCTCCTGTCCGTAGAACTCACCGAACAGGTCCTGCTCCGAGGGGCGATCCTCGGGGATCGGGCGGCTGACCCAAGTGTAGTTCATCATATGTTTCATAGTGACGTTTTCATTGGTGATGTTGCCGCCCCAGATGCCGCAACCCAGGCTGCTGGTCATAGGCATGCCATTGGTCCAGGCACCCGCATTGGCCTTGGACTGAGGCTGTCGAACCATCATACGGCTGACCGGAGCAAGACGCGCCAACCGGTCGATGTGATCGTCATTGTGGCTGTAGATGCCGCAGGAATGGCCCTTGCCCCCGGTGTTGTAGATCTGACTGACCGTTTCCAGCGCGTCATCGAACGTGTCGAAGTGATAAAGCGCCATCAGAGTGGTCAGTTTTTCCTTGGAGAACTTGTGCTGCGGGCCGATTTGCCCCTGATTTTCAACCATCAGAAACTTGCGATCTTCTGGGATGCTAAAACCGGCGACTTTGGCCGTTTGCTGCGGCGGACAGGCGATGGTCGGGAACGTACGGTTTCCCTTCTCGTCCCACATGGCCGCTTCGAGCATGGCTTTCTCTTCATCCGAACAGAGGTATCCACCTTCGGCCTCAAGCGCTTTGACCATATCGTCGTAAACCGAGCGCTGGATGATGATGTTGCCGTCGGCCGAGCAACCGGACCCGAAGTCAGAGGTTTTGGATATGCGTGTATTCTGAGCGGCAATGTCCAAGTCGGCTGTCTCATCGATGACAATGGATGAATTGCCCGCGCCGACGCCATAGGCCGGACGTCCCGAGCTGTAGGCTGCTTTGACCATGGGCTTGCCACCCGTCGCCAAAGTCAGGTCGCAGATCTCCATCAGATGTTGCGTTAATGGGATCGACGGTTTGCGAATAGATTGAAACAAGTCCTCGGGGGCACCGGCAGCACGACAAGCTGCACGCATGACCTCGACCATTTCAAGGGTAGTATGGGCGGTTCGCGGATGCGGGCTGAAAATGACCGCATTCCGGGCGTTCGCGGCGGACACGCCGGTCACCGGTGGAGTCATTGCCGGGTTGGTCATCGGGATCAGGGAGGCGATCACACCGGCAGGTTTGGCATATTTCACCAGACCTTTTTCCTCATCCACTTCGACGATACCGGTCGATGGAGTGCGCAGGACATCACGCAGTACCATGTGAATCTTGAATCGTTTCGCTGGACGCCCTTCGCGATCTCCGATGCCGCTTTCGTCCACGCCTTGCTGGGCCAGACGGGTGAAGGTTTTCTCGTTCCCTGCGTACCATGCAATGGCCTGAGACAGGCGATCCAGCCTGTCCTGATCCCAATCCTCGATTTCGGCCATGGCAGCGCGCGCGCGCGTCAGCATATCGGCCGCCATGTTGCGGTCGTTTTCAGTGAGCTCTTTGCCCATGATGATCCTCTTGGTGTTTTAGAATTGCAGCATCGGGCACACGACGCTGTGACCGCGCCTCGCCGAATGTTCGCTTGGCGTGGCTGAGACAGCGACGCGCGTGTTCTTCATATCCCAACTCGGCAACGCGGCTTTGGTTGGGCAATTCAATGGAGTAGTCGACGGGCGGCATCCGTTCGATGATGCCGGTGAAATCAATCCAGCCTTCGCCGGGATACAACCTTGCATCACGGGCCAGCTGGATCATGCCCTCGCGTGTATCGGCGATGCCAGGCAGGCAATCAGAGATATGCAGGAAATGAAACAGATCCGAGGGGACGTGTAGCAACTCTCCCAAATCAACGCGGCTGAGGTGCAGGTAAAGCGTATCGACCAGAATACCGCCGTTGGGCTGATCGGAGGCACGCACGATATCAAGCGCCTCATCCAGAGTGCGCAGGCGGGAAAAGCTCGGGAACTCCAGGTCCACCGTTAACCCGTAGGGCGCCGCCAGTTCGCAGGTCTCGGAATAGACGTCGATCAGAAAGTCACGATCATCGCGGGTGTTGGTCCATGCGCTCATGATTATGCGCTTAGCGCCGAGCTCCCCACCAATCTCCAGAGAAGGTTCAAAACTGCGTGGATCGACATCTTCGGTGATGCGCGCAAGTTCGACATCGAGGACTTTCAAGCCAGTGGTAGAGAGAGCAGTTTTGGTGGCATGCACCTGTGCCTTGTCGATTGGAGATTGAGTGAATTCACCGGGCACATGCATCGGAATGAAGCGGGGGCTGACGGCATCGTAACCGGCCCGCGCGGCGATATAGACCAACTCGGGCGGCGTACAGCCAATCAGCGTCAGATGCGCCAAGGAATAGAGAGAGGGGCTTGCGCCAGCCTCTTCGGGTTTCACCATGAACGACAGCTCCACGTGTCTGCGAATCTCAATTTCATCACACGTAGTAAAAAATATCTGATATTTTAAAAAATATCAACTTTTAATAGTGAACCGTAAATGAAAGCGCCCGGGCAACGGCCCGGGCGTGTTTTACATTCGTGTTGACAGAGCCTTAGAGAGTGACCCAGTCACCTCCGGACTGGTGAGAGCGCACGGAGGCATCAATGAATCGGACACCGTCTGCGCCTTGATTGACACTGGGATAGGTCAGCCAATCGGCCGGAACCGCGACACCATCCCGGCGCGCTGCTACGGCCATGGCAAACTCCGTATAGAGGTTGGCCCAGGCTTCGATAATCCCTTCGGGGAAGCCGCGCGCGGTACGGATCAGTCGTTCCGCACCGGGTCCGATACCATGCCCGTGACCTCGGCTGATGATACGATCCGGCTCACCGAACCGATTGAACTTCAGCTGCTCCGAGTTCTCCAAGTCCCACTCGAGGCCTCCTTCGTTCCCGAATATGCGCAGGCGCAACCCACCCCGGTTTCCGGGGGCAAGGCGTGTTGCCATCAAGGTTCCGGGGACTTCATTTTGGTAACAGGTGAACATGAACACCGTGTCTTCCAAAGGCTTTGGCGCGCCGCAGACATGAAACTCGGCCCGTAGGTCGGTCAAGGGCAGGCCCGAGACAAAACTGGCCAGATGCGCGGCATGGGTGCCGATATCGCCGACACAGCTGGTCGGGCCAGAAATCTTTGGGTCCAGCCGCCACTTTACATGAGGCGCATCGGCCACATCTTCGGGCGTCATCCAGTCTTGCATAAACTCAACATGTATTTGGTTGATTTTTCCGATAGCTCCGTCGGCCACGATTTGCTTGGCTTGCCGGATCACTGGAAAGCACGACATCGCATATCCGACGGCAAAGGTCTGTCCCGTGCGCGCGGCGATCTCCTCAAGCCCCTCGGCCTCGGCAACTTCGTTGGTCAGGGGCTTGTCGCACAGTACATCAATGCCTGCCTCCAGAAACGCTTTGGAAGCTTCAAAATGAACGTGGTTCGGGGTAGTGATCATGACGGCATCAACGCCATCCGGGCGTGCCGCCTCGGCCTGTGCCATCTCCTCGAACGACGCGTAGCACCGGTCGGCCGGCAGGAACCACTCGGCCCCGCGCGCCTTGCTTCGCGCGGCGTCAGAACTGAGCGCTCCCGCGGTGATCTCCCACCGGTCGGTCATCCGCGCGGCCGTTGCCTGCGTGACAGAGATACGTCCGCCGCCAACAACGCCCAGCCGCAAACGGCGAGACAACCGGGGGAAAGGTCCGTCAAAGTTCAGGTCTTCGGGTAAAAGTCTCTCAGCCATTCTGAATCTCCATTTCCGGGACCCGTACGCCTTCTGGCAGCATTTCCACCGCCATGAAAATGCTGGGGGTAATCGTCTCGTATTGATGCCAGGGATAGTTGCCTTCGGCGTCATACATCGGCTTGTGTGTCGCCCCCGGGGCCATGAATTCTTCGAGGTAAAGGGTCTCAACATCCCGCTCACGGCATTGCTGCATTTTGCCAAAGCCTACGATTTGCGTATGCACTTCGCGAAACCCCGGTACCGGGCAGAACGGATGATCCTTGTGCAATCCGACATTCAATGGGACCGAACCGGAATGGTACATGGTCAGTCCAAGATCACCTACGAAGACCTTTGGCGACATGTAGTGGCTGACACCGCGCAGACGCTCCTCTTGGCGAACATCAAAAGCAGATGGCCACGTATCTTTCACCCATGCGAACAACTCGTTTTCATCGGCATGGGCATCGAAACCGTGGACAATGACTGCACATTCCACGCCGCCAAGCGTGCTGTTTTGCACGATCACGGAAGAAAGCGGTGCAACGGTCTGATCCTCGACAGAGAGATTTCGCCCCCCAAGGTTAAGGACGATGGCGCGACCCTCGATAGAAATTCTGCGCTCGTCAGTTATGTGCTGGACGCGAAAGAAGGGCTGAGCAAAGTCGAGTGTCTCAATCGGCATGGACCAATTCCTTCCTCTCATCGTCAAGGAAATCGACCGGCAAAGGCTCCGGAGCCGCGCAACGGCTTTCTATCGTTTGATAGGCGCCGAATTTCGGCGCCCGTTCGATCGCGTCCATGACCTCGAAAACGTGGTAGGCAAGCGCTCCACTTGCACGGAGTTGGCGTCCTTCTTGCGCCGCCAGGGCCAGATCCAAAAGGCCGAGACCGCGGCTGTCTTCATTGAACCCGTGTTTGTTTTCGACCACCTGCCAGTCTTCGCGACCGGTTGGACGAGGCTGATGAGACCAGCGCGAGGTGTCTCGCGTTTTCAGCCAGACATCCCCCTGAAAGATGTTGGCTCCGTGAACCGGGTCAGGGTCAGGGATGCTGATGGTTCCGTTTTCACCATAGATCTCGAACCGTGGGGTTTCGCTATCCCAGACGTCGAAGCTCATGGTCATCGACCCTATAGCTCCGGATGAGAACTGAAGCAGGCTTAGGGAGTGCGTGTCGACTTCGACATCCATCCATTCGCCGTTGCGAGGGCCATTTTCGATCATCCTTTTGTCGAACGTGCGCCGAGCCATTCCGGCGACCCGGTCAATTTGCCCAAGGCAAAAAATCATGGCGGTCAGGTAATAGGGGCCAAGGTCCAGCAAGGGCCCGCCACCGGTCTGGTAGTAGAAATCCGGGTTGGGATGGTGGCGCTCCGTCCCGTGGGTCCCGACATGGGCAAAAACCCCTGTTGGGTTCCCGATAGCGCCTTCATCGATCAAGCGCCGAACGGTCTGCCAACGACCGCCCAGAAACGTGTCGGGTGCGCAACCGACCAGTAGCCCCTTTTCAGTGGCCGTATGCAGGATCGCTTTTCCATCCGATCGGTTCATGACCAGTGGCTTTTCGGAATATACGTGCTTGCCCGCCTCTAACGCACGCAGGCTGATTTCGGCATGCGCCGCCGGAATTGTCAGGTTCAGAACGCAGTCAATCGTCGGATCGTCAAACACGTCATCTGGCGTGCAGGCCTTGGCGACACCGTATTGTTCCGCTTTGGCGCGGCTTTCCGAAGGATCAAGGCTTGCACAAGCCGCAACCTTGACGTTCGAAAATTTTGATAGTGTTTTTAGATAGATATCGCTGATACGACCACAGCCGATAAGGCCGACCCGGAAGGATTTCGATGTCTCACGTGTCATCATTCCTGTCTTCGTAGAGGGGTAAGTAATTCGGGGGCATCGGCCCTTTGTTCCGACCGCCCTGCCCCATCTGCTCCCAGGCGTGGGCGAGTATTCCGACCGAGCGGGACAGGCAGAACAGCCCCCGCGACAAGGGCGCAGGAAAGCCAAGCTCGCAGAAAATCACGGCTGTCGCGCCGTCGATATTCATGGCAATTGGCCGACCGCCGCGTTGACGACCGAGTTCGGCCTGAACTTCTTCTCCGATATCGGCAAACCGGCCAGAAACTGTGCCTTCTGCCGCCGCATCTCGAACAAGTTGCATCAATCGTGGTGCGCGTGGGTCGACGGGCTTGTGAAACCTGTGACCAAAGCCCGATACGATTTTGCCGTAGGTCTCGCGCCAGCTGTCCAAGCCATCCCGAACAGCGTCATTCAGCGAAGCTCCCGCATCCATGTGGACTGCGATATCATAGTACAGCTCTGCACACTGCTCTCCTGCCCCGCCGTGCACGTCGCCCAGCATGTTCACCGCAGTCGCCATCGCATTATTGAGACCTACCCCGCAGGTGGCTGCCATACGCGCAGCCGCAATCGAGGGGGCCTGCGGACCGTGATCCACGCCTGCGACCAAAGCAGCATCGAACAGGCGCGCCTGTGCGTCGCTAGGCAGATCACCCCGCACCATCAGCCAGATCATCTTCGGGAAAGATACGTTCCCGATCAGATCCTCTATGGCGTTGCCACGAAAAGCGATCTGACCGGGCTTCATGTCGATGATGGAGGTACGCCACCATTGGCGGATAGCTTGCTCGTCGTTTGTCATACCGTTGCACCTCTAAACTCGCGCATGCGCTGCTGACGAAGTGAATCGAAAACGTTTTGAAGACGACTGATTGCGGCGGTGCAGCCGGTGAAGATTTCAAAAGACGCTGCAGCCTGATAAACTGCCATTCCAGCACCATTCATCACTTTCAACCCAGTTGTGCGGGCGCTGCTCAGAAGGTGTGTCTCGAGCGGGAAATATACTATATCTGCCACCCAAGCGTCCGGCCGCAACAATGATGGATCAATTACCGACCCGGGGTACTTATCCATCCCGAGCGGTGTTGCGTTTACCACTCCGTCCACAAATTTGACCCGATCCAACGAAATCGAGGGGGAACCCTGAAGCTTTGCATAAGGGCGCAAGACCTTTAGTCGACTGACCAGCGCCTGCGCTCGGCGGAAGTCGGGATCGATGATCTCCAGATCTCGAACGCCTGAATCAAGCAAAGCCAAAGAGACTGCACTGCCCGCGCCACCAGCACCAAACAAGAGAACCGTTTCAGTCTTCGATGACCCCAAAAAATCTCCGAAGGCACTGTGGAAACCTATGTAATCGGTGTTGTGGCCAACCATTCGGTCGTCACAAAAAACCACCGCGTTGACAGCTTGAAGCTCCTCAGCAGTCTTGGAAAGCTCATCAAGATGATCAATGACTGATGCTTTGTAGGGGTGTGTCACGTTGACCGCTGCACAGCCTAATTCAACGGAATAATGCAGTAAATCAGCGACTGACATTCCACGAAATGGCTCTTTTGCAGTGTCGATCCTACCGTAGCTCAGATCGACACCCTGCGCCCGGCCCTCCGCTTCGTGCATCTCAGGCGTCATGGAGCCAGAAATCCCTTGTCCGATTAGTGCGGCCCTCATATTAGGTTGTTCCTTCCGCCACGTGGTGTCGCGTTTGCGCCGCTAATCGAAACGCAGCATTACGCGCGCCATAGCCGGCGTAGCCAGTTCGGCGCTCAACAATTTCAAAGAAAAAGCCATTAAAGATAGGGCGGCTGTAGATCTGAAAGTACTCGGCACCCGCTGCCCGGTCGTAGAGAATGTTGCCCTCGCGCAGTTGGGCGATCAGATCATCATCCAATCCGAAGGTCGCCTGCAGATCGGCGTAGTAGTTCTCTGGGATCGTCAAACTGGGAAAGCCTGATTTGCGCAACTGATCCGACGTTTCAAAAATATCGTCCGACTGGAAGGCGATGTGCTGAACACCGGCCCCAAACCCATCTTCAAGGAATGACGCTGCCAGTGTTCTACGCCCAACGGCCCCGTTCAGGTTCAGGCGCACCTCGCCTTCGGGACTTTCGATAGCCTGGCTTTGCACGACACCGGACGGGTCGGCGACGTTCACGATAGGAGACTTTGCCATCTCAAAAGTTGAAATGTAGTAAAGCAGCCAACTTTGCATCTCATCGTGACGCATGGTCTGTGCCAGATGGTCGATACGGCGCAGACCGGCAGGCTGGGTCGCTTTAGTTTTGGCAACTGGCTCGAACTCGATGTCCCAAACTCGATGCAGATCGGATTTTTCATCTATGAAATGGACGACATTGCCGCCGACACCTCGGATGGCCGGGATGTCCAGCTCCCCAGTCCCCACCGGTTGTGAGAAATTCGGTGCGCCCAGCGCGGTCGCGCGCTGAACCGTCTGATCCGCATCTCTAACACGCAACCCCATGTCACACACCGAGGGACCGTGGCCCAGGAACGCCGAATGGGCAAAACCTTCCTTTTCAGTATTCACAACGATGTTTATGGCACCCTGCCGCCACAGCTCGACGGACTTGGTGACGTGCTTTCGCTCCATTCGAAAGCACATTGCAGACAGCATGTCTGCCAGCTGCGCGCCGCTTGTTTCGTCGGCTGTGAACTCGACAAACTCAAAGCCTGACGCATAGACGCGTTCCGGCAGATCCGGGATGCCGAAATCGGTCCCCGGCTCGGTCCTTGATACCTCATCCAGGAGGTTCACCAGCGACCTGTAGCTGTCCCGGGCCAGTGTTCGGCCACCGGGTTGAGGAGCTGCTTCGTTGACGCGCGCAATAGACCAAGGCCCCTTGTATCCGGCGCGGGACAACACCCGCACGAAGCCCGCAAGGTTCAGCGATCCAAGACCGGGCAAAAGCCCGAAGTGCCGCTTGAGCCTGCGGATATCCATCTCAAGCCGGGGTGCATCGGACAGTTGCACATGGAACAACCGCTCTCCGGGAATGTCCCGAAGGCGGGCGGGTTTGGACCCGTCAGCGAGCGAGAAGAATGAGTTCAAAGCCAACCCCAGATGAGGGCTGTCGATGGCTTCAACGACGCCTAACGCCTGTTCATCCGAGTGAATAAGATCCGACCATGGCAAGCCCATATAGGCCAGACGCAACCCCATCTCTTTCGCGATCTCAGCCGCCTCGCCAAGATCTGTGATTACCTGTTCTCCGGTCGCAGCGGCATCGACCTCGAATGCGGACCCAATTAGCAGCAGATCCGTACCCAACTCGCTCATCAGGTCGAGTTTGCGCTTCAGCCGATCAAAGGCGCGCTCCCGTCCGGCGTCGGCCTGGCCTTCAAGGTTATGGAAGGGTTGTAACAGGCAAATCTTCAGGCCGAGATCTGATGCAATGTTCCGAATTTGCGATGGCGGCCCGTCAAAAGCGGTCAAATCCGGTTCGTGTAATTCGAAGCCCCCGAATCCCGCTTCAGCGATAGCACTTAGTTTTTCGGCCAGATCACCGGGGATCGACGTTGTCGAAACCGAGAGGCACATTATCCCTGATATCCAAACATACGCGGCAACCACAGGACCAGATCCGGCATCAGCATCATTATCACCAGAGCGAAGATGAGAACCGCGAGGAAGGCCCAAATTTCCGAGATGATTTCGCGCAGCGGAATGTCCGTCACGGCGTTGATCACAAAGAGTAGAATGCCATAGGGCGGCGTGATCAGACCGATCATCGAGTTCACGACGACCAGCACTCCGAAATGCACCAGATCAATCCCAAGCGCTTCGCAGGTTGGAATGAACAGGGGCACGATCACAAGAATGATCGTTGTCGCGTCCAACACGCAACCCAGCGCGAGGATCAGCAGGTTAACCAGGATCAGGAAAACAATCGGACTAACATCTGAACCCTCCAGCAGTGCCGAGATCGACTGAGGAATTTGCTCCTGAATGACGATGAAGTTCAGAATGAACGCGCCGCCAATGACAACCCCGACGGCGGCGGAGGAGCGCGCGCTGTCGACGAACACTTGATAAAGGCCACGGAAGGTCAGCGCGCGGTAGAACAACGCTGCCAGTAGCAAAGCGTAGAATGCAGCAACTGCGGCGGCTTCGGTCGGAGTGGTAACGCCGCCATATATGCCGTACAGCAGGATTGCGGGCATCAGCAGTGCCGGGAATGCGTTGGCGGTTTTTGCAGGCAATTCGCGCAGTGGAACAGGTTCTTCCAAAGCAAAGTTCCGCTTTCCGGCCAGATAATAGTTCATCGCCATAAGAACGACGCCCATGATCAGGCCAGGCAGAATGCCAGCCAGGAACAAGGACCCGATAGAGGCTTTCGACACCAGCGCGTAAAGGACCATTGGAATCGAGGGCGGAATGATCGGGCCGATCGTCGCCGACGCCGCGGTAATAGCAGCAGCATAACCTCGGCTGTAGCGGCCATCCTTGGTCATCATCTCAATGATGATCTTGCCGATCCCGGCAGCATCCGCGACGGCAGAGCCGGACATGCCGGAGAAAATCAACGACGCAACCACGTTGACGTGCCCGAGGCCGCCCTTGAACCGCCCGACCGCAGCGACGCAGAAGTTCAGCAAGCGGTCTGTGATCGACCCCGCGTTCATGATATTCGCGGCAACGATGAACAAAGGCACGGCAAGCAGGATCGTGCTTTTGTAGAAGCCTTGCAAGATCTTCTCGCCCGCGAGGGCGACGTCCAATCCGGCCGTGCCAAGGTACACCAATGAGGCCAAGAGGATGGAATAGCCGATAGGCGTCCCGATGCCTGCCAGAAGAAAGAGAGCGAGCAGGCAGGAAAGAAGTTCAAAACTCATTTGTCTGCTTCCTCGTCGTCTTCACCGTCGACGCGGGGATGATCGTCAACCACGTTGTACCCAACGACCAGTTCCAGCTCGGTTTTAGGTGGGCCATTTCGCAGGATGTCAAAGAACAGCCACCCATACCGCGCAGCCACGACCAGCATGAACACCGCATAGATCGAAAACACGGTGCGAAGCGGTATCTTCTCGCCCGAGAACGGGTTGCGCACGGTCGAGGTTTTGCGAATTTTCATCCAATCGATGTAGTCCCACGTCGGCAGGAAACTGTAGAGCATCCCGACCACAATCGCCGCGGCGGCCAGCATCGCAAAGACCTGACGCACGCGCATCGGCACCGAAAGGTAGATGATGTCGAACTTCACATGATCCCGTTCGCGCACGATGAACGCGCAGCTAAAAAAGATCACCCAGACCCAGAGGATGCCGATCAGTTCAAGCGTCCAACCGGCGGGGGTAAAGAAGTATCGAAGAAGAATTTGCAGAAGGAAGATTAGGAAGATTGCCGCCAGCATCCCGCCGGCAATCGCTTCGGTTAGTCGGGAGAACCCCTTTATGAAGCCTTTCATCGTGGTTCTCCCTCCCTTCTTCAGACGACCTTAGTTGCCCAGAGCATTGATCTGCTCAAGCACACCGTCGGGCCATGATCCGGCGAATTCACTTTCCAGATACATCGACTGTACCTGATCGCGGAACGCCGCGAGGTCGGGTTCGTAGACCTCCATGCCCTGTTCCTTGAGGAAGCTGACAAGGTCCTCTTCTTTCTGAAGCTGCTTCTGGCGACCGGATTCAGCCGCTGCATCCGCAGCTTCCTGAACCTTGGCCTGCTGTTCCGGTGTCAGCCCGTCCCAAACCTCTTTACCGATGGCGATATAGTTCAAGTCGACCAAGTGCGATGTCAGGATGATCTGATTGGTCACTTCGTAGAATTTGGCATCAACCACAGTCGGCAATGGGTTGTCCTGACCGTCAACGGCACCGGTCGACAGAGCTGTGTATACCTCTGAGAACGCCATTGGTGTCGGGGCAGCACCCAGCGCTTTGCCAAGGAACTGCCACGCATCTGTGCCCGGCATCCGCAGGTTCACCCCCTCCAGATCAGCCGGAGTGCTGACGGTCAGTTCCTCCTTGGGCTGGCGCAGGTTCACCTGACGACGGCCCAGATACATGACCGACAGCAGTTTGACGCCCAGTTCTTCTTCGGCCTTTTGCTTGAAGGCATCCATCAAGGGATCGTTGAAGACAGCCACCTGATGCGCGGCGTCCTGATGGACATAGCCTGCGGTAAAGATCGAAAACTCGGGGAAGAACTGTGCCAGTTCCTGCGCCGAGGTGATCGACATTTCCAGGTTACCCCGGCTGATGGCATCCAGCTCGGTGCCTTGGGCGAAGATGGTTCCATTATAGCTGGGCTCGTAGCTTGCGAAATCAGCGACCATGGGCGCGAAAACCTCGGCCATAGCGACCGAGCGCTGGTCGGTCTCCGATCCTGACGTTGCGAGGCGAAGTTGCACTTTGTCTTCCGCCAGCGCACCGCTTGTCGCGCTAAACAGAACACCGGTTGCAACAAGGGCTGATACAGCAGCCCGGCGGGTAAGTTTGGTAATCACTTTGCTCCTCCCTGAGACATCATGATGCATTTTTCCGATTCTAAGTTTTGACCTATTTTGGAGTTTTTGCAAGATTTTTTACAAAATATCAGATATTTTTCATTATCTGCGGTCTCTGTTGCTGCATATCCTGAAGGCTTCTGATCCTGACAGTCCCGCCCGACCTGCAGGAATTCTGAATAGCTTCAATGACTTGGAGCGTCCTAAAGCCTTCCCAGCCGGACACAATAGGATCTGCTTCGCGCCGAGCGACTTCAACAAAGTGCCTGAGTTGATTGACCAGAGGGTCGGATGCACCCTTCTTCAGCGCGGTTGATGAGATTGGCGTCCACCAATCCCTTTGCTCGCTCTGGTAACTCCACAGCCGAAGATCGGGAACGGACAACGACCCGTGAGAGCCACCTATCATGTAGCTACTCTCAGTGGTTGAAGGATAGATTGGATATTCCTGAGACGTCATCTCCCAGCTCCATGGAGCAACGATGCTGTCGGACACACTTATGGTTCCTATCGCTCCGCTTTCGAACGTCAACAGAGCACCGGCAACATCTTCGTTGTCGTAACCCCGCTGCGATGCAGCCGACTGCGCCTGTACGGTCATGACTTCTCCGGCCAGGTACCGCAGCAGATCCACATCGTGGACAAGATTGACCGAGATGGGCCCTGCACCGGGTTTCTTTCTCCAGGGCGCAGCATCAAAATACTCGTCTGGCTTATAGAACCAGCAATTCGCGTGGACAGCGCGCACATCTCCAATCTTTCCATCGACAATGGCTGCCTTAGCTGACCTGATCAGAGGATTGTGGCGACGATGATGTCCGACCATCAGCGGTACATTGGCCTTCTCCGCTTCTTGGACAAGTTCCAGCGCTGCGACGGCCTCCACAGCGATCGGTTTTTCAACGAGAACGGGACAGCCATGTCGAACACACTTAAGGCCTTGTTCGACATGAAGCGTGGTCGGGGTAGCAAGCACAGCTCCGTCCGGCGTCTGATTTTCAAACATATCCTCGAGGGTCTCGTAACATGTGACCCCGTGTTCAACTGCGTAAGCACGGCCTTCATCGCTGGGGTCGACCACCGCGACGAGATCAACATGGCGCAACGCTCGTATAGCGTCTGCGTGGCGGCGTCCAACAAGGCCAATGCCGACAATGGCAATGCGAAAGTTCTTAGACACTTTGCTTCCTTCCGGAGGGTCCGGAAAATCCCGAAACCGATGATTGCGATCGGGCTGCTTTGCCCAACTTGGCCACGACCGTATTGGGGTTTTCGCGATTCCGCAATAATGTATGATATTTTTATTTTTACCATACATCAGTTTGGATTGCTGATGTCTCTGAAAAATGCTAATTGAACGAGGAAACTGATAATATCGGGTGAAACGCATGGCGAAACAGCCGTCTACGATAGGTGCAAGTACCTATCAGCGCATCAAGCGGGACATCATCTTCGGGGAGTTGCAGCCCGGCTCCAAACTGAAGCTGGACGCCTTGAAGGAACGCTACTCGGCAAGCCTTTCGACACTTCGTGAAACGCTGAACAGGCTCGCCAGCGACGGATTTGTCGAAGCTCCCGAGCAACGGGGTTTCCTGGTCACGCCAGTTTCACGAGAAGACCTGACCGAGATTTCAGAGCTGCGCGTACTGTTGGAATGCCACGCGTTGGAGTTGTCCATTGCGAATGGCGACACGGACTGGGAAGGCAACCTCGTTGCCGCACACCACAAACTGCACCTGATGGAACAGCAGCTTCTCAAGGGCGACGAGTCCGAGAAAGAAACCTGGAAACGATATGATTGGGAGTTTCACCAAGCGATGATCGCGGCCTGCAACTCCAAGAATCTTCTGTCTCTGCACTCGATCATCTACGACAAGTATCTGCGGTATCAGATGCTCGTGCTGACATATCGCGGCGAAGAGGCCGTCAAGGAACACAAGGGCATGTTCGATGCCGCGCTGGCCAGAGACGCCGACACGGCCAAGAAACTGTTGGAAGATCACATCCGTAACGGCCTCACCCACACGTTGGAGGCAATGTAAGGCGGCACGCTGATTGCGTGCTTCGACGTCTTCAGGTCGATTTGGCAGGGAATATCTCAAAATTCTACATCTAAATCTTGACGTTTGTGAACGGCCCGAAAGAGACATTCGGCACCCGCTTACAATGCTGCAACCGCAGCCCGCGTTGCGGACGTTCCTCGCAAACGTAATATGTCGAGGATATCGGATTGGGTAAAACTTGCGCAAATGACTGTCCGTAGAACCGTTTCTAATCTGGTACACTACCCGAGTGAATTTGGGTCTAACGTAGGTGAGAAATGGATATTGCAGGCAGCGTGGCCTTGGTGAGCGGTGGCAGTGGTGGACTTGGATCTCGGATTTGCCACTTACTTGCCGGCAATGGCGTCAAGGTGATCGTCGGATACCAGAGTGGCGCTGACCGGGCGCATTCCGTCTGCCAGAGCATCATCGACCAGGACCATGCGGCGAAAGCGGTCAAGATTGATCATTGCGACCCTGTGTCTGTTTCCGAGTGTATTGACGACGTTGTTGGCACATTTGGTTCTTTGGATATTCTGGTCAACAATGCCGGCATGGCGTCAGGGGGGTATAGCCTCCCCAAGGGAGATCTCGAAACTTTCACACCAGAAATCTGGACCGAAATGCTTAACGTGAACCTAAGCGGGCCGTATTATTTGACCAGAGCAGCCGCACCCTTTCTTCGCGCATCCAAATGGGGCCGGGTGATCAACCTTTCATCCACTATTGGGCACGGGGTTTGGGGCGCAGCAGCGGCATACGCCCCCAGCAAAGCAGCCGTGGTGCCACTTACCCGGTTTTTGGCGGCGGCGTTGGCTCCGGAGGTCACTGTAAACTGCATTTCCCCAGGCTTAATGGAGGGCACACAGATGTCTACCGGCGCTCCGGATGAGTTTGTTGCACTCTGGCGCGACAGATCGATTTTGGGCGCGACGACATCAATCGACGACGTCGCCCAACAGGTTTTTACTTTTTGCAAGAGTCCATCGGTCACAGGGCAGACGGTAGTGATTGACGGAGGAATTCACCTCGATTGACGTCAGCTTCGGAGTCTCGTTGCTCGTAGGTAGCTGCGATCGCCCAATATGGTTGGCAGATGGTGGATCAGGGCCCTCGTTGACTGACAACTCTCCTGCCGAATATGATTTTGGAATGACCAGCAGCAAGTATTTCCACGATCTGTCAGTTGGAGATACCTTCGAAACAGCTGGGCTTACTCTCACCGAAGGCGCGATTGTTGACTTTGCACTTACGTACGATCCTCAGCCCCTTCACGTAGATACAGCTGCTTTACCGGCCTGCGATCCCATCGAGTCCCAAAAGAGAAACTCAGCTAGTTTGTCCGCCGTAACTGGGTAAGGAAACGTCAATACTAGCAGAATGAATACGAGAGAAACCTGATGGCGACAAAGAGCGAACATTTTGAAGCTCCTTTCTTTGCAAAATTAAAAAGTACAATTAAAAATCATCCATCCAGCGCTACTATAACACATTCCAATCCAATTGAGGGTCTTGTCAGAAGATCTTTGGTTGAGGTGGGCAGGCGGCTCAACAATCGTGTCGAGAATTCGCACCTCCTGTTTCGACGACTCGAACGCGCCGTGCAAAGGTTCAGGCGCATGCTAAGTTTAGAGAAATTCGCCTTCGTCCATTCCACCGTCCACAACCACTTCAACAAGAAGATCGCTAGCCAGCAGAGGCACCTTCACATTGAGATAGTCCACCCTCTCACCGAGTGGCGCGAACTTGGTGCGGCATTCATGTGATGCGCCCTCTCGGCCATAAAGCCAGCGCTGCTCTCAAATTTGCCGAAAACGAATTTGATACCGGCCATTACGAGGGCGTCAACAATAGTCAACTCCTCCCCGCCGGGCATCCCAAAGGCGTACCGGCAACCAGCCTCCTAGAGCCGCCGCGCGAGCAGGTCGGCAGCCAGAAAGTCATCGTCTGTTTTCGTAGGTTCTCCTATTCAGCCGCGTAACGCGTTATGTCTGTGAGGCGCATATATCCGTCACGCGTCTGCGGTGTCTTGATGCCAAGAATGTTACCAGCCACTTGAGTTCGAAGTATCTGCGCGGTACCGCCACCGATGGTGAACATGCGCACATCGCGATACATCCGCTCCAGAGGTTCACGATCGCTGTAGCCGCGTGCGCCAAACATTTGCAGCGCGTCGCTGACCACCTTTATTGCCATCTCGGACGCAAAGAGCTTGGCGCGGGCGGCCATCGTCATGTCAGGATACTGGCTGCCTTTTGGACCGCGCGAACGCGCCGCTTCATGGAGGAGCAGCCGGGCCGCATGAACTTGCGTGTCCATATCGGCGAGCATCCATTGAAGCCCCTGGAATTCAGCGAGCGGGCGTCCGAACTGTTCGCGTTGTAAGAGATAGCTTTTGGCATGTTCAAGCGCCCCTGCCGCGACACCCATGGCAATGGTGCCGGCACCAACGCGTTGCGAATTGTAGGCGTTCATCAGGTCGGCGAAACCGCGCTTGAGACCCGAAGGTGGTTTGACCAGCCATTTCTCGTCGATCACGACATTCTCGAACCGCAATTCTGCTTCGGGCATACCGCATAGGCCCATCGTGTATTCGCAGCCCACTACGGTGAACCCCATTGGCATGTTATCCGAGATCGGATCAGCAAACAGAATGAAGCCGCCAATCCCCTGATCCACGCCTGCCTCATCGAGCACGCGGGCAAATACCAAGTGGAGCTTCGAAACCCCTCCACCTGTGATCCAGTGTTTGGTCCCGTTGAGGATGTATGTGTTACCCTGTTTCCGGGCGGTAGTCTGCATTTCAGTCGCGGCACTTCCCGCGTCAGGTTCCGTGATGCAGATCGCGGGCTTGTCTCCTGCCAACACATGTTCAGCGCAAAAAACCTTCTGCTCGTCATTGCCATAACCCATGACCGCGCTGATGCCACCCATGTTGCCTTCGACAACGATGCGGGCCGTCAGGGTACAGGCTTTCGCGATCTCTTCGACCACCATGGTCACATCCAGAAAACTCGCGCCATGCCCGCCATACTGCTTTGGAATAGACATGCCCATGATGCCAGCATCGGCCAGCTCACCAACGTTCTGCCAGCAATAGGCGCGCGACTTGTCCCACTCTGCGGCGCGTTTCTCAAATCCTGGGGCCAGTTCTCTTGCAACGTTCACAAGCGGATGCGTCATGGCGTGTCCCTCGTTTCTGCTTTCACCAGAATACGCTTGCGGAAATACAACTCAATATAATAAGTTTTAACATCAAGTACATAGTTTCTTAAGTTATGCAGACACGCTCTCTCAGAACCCTCATGCGGATCTCCAAGGTCGGCTCCTTTGCAAAGGCGGCCGAGCAACAAAACATGTCATTGTCCGCACTCTCCATGCAGATGAAGGCACTAGAGACGGAGCTTGGCGTTGACCTCTTTGACCGCACCGTGCGACCACCGCGACTTACGCCAATCGGTCGGGCCATCGTCGAGGCATCAATCCCCCTCCTGCAGCATGAAGATAGCCTTCTCGAAATCTGCCGCCCGACAGACACGCTGGTCGGGCATTTCCGAATTGGATTTGTCACAACAGCTGCCGTTCGCCTGCTGCCGGGCTTCTTGAACAACGCAAAGCATCACGCACCGCAAGCGACCTTCTCGTTTGAAACCGGCCTGTCCAAGGCTCTACAGGAGAAGGTCGTCAGCGGACAGCTTGATGCCGCGCTTGTCACGGATGCCGAAGGTGTTCCTGACGCGCTTGCGGAACTGGTGCTTCGAGAGGAACCCTTTGCCTTCGCGGCCCATGAAAGCTTGCTGAAAGACGGCCTCGGCGGTTTATTGAATGCGCAGCCATTCTTTCACTTCATGCCCGACACAGGGATCGGCAAACTCATTGCTGGAGAGATGCTTAAACACGAAAGACCAAAGGGTTCCGAGACGATTGTCCTCGATAACCTTGAAGCGATCATGGAGTGTGTCTCGGCGGGTCTAGGTTTTACGCTTCTGCCTGCACCCGATGTTATGCGGTATCGGTCTGACGACGTCAAAACCATCCGTCTTCCCCAAACTTCAGCCAGAAAACTTGTTCTTGCAACCGTGCGCGAGGGCGCACTGGCTGGAAGGGAGGCCGTGCTCGCGGCGTTGTTTTCGGCCGGCGCGGCTCACGCTGCGAGCGAAAAAGACTGACCTTTCCTACGCTCGTGGCCTCGGCTGAATCGACGAGGACCTTGAAGCAACTGGGTAGCTCTGAGCAATACAGTGACATTCACGTTCAAAGACGGCCCTGATCCCACTCAAGGTTCTGGAATTGCCCAGCGTCAATCTTCTGCTGGAACATATCTTCAATCGAACTCTGTAACGGGCGGTAGCTCAGGTTGAATTCGCGTATCCCTTTTGAATTGCCTGCCCTGAAGGGGTCATTGACGTTCCGGGATCCAAACTTGCTAGTGATGCCGCCTCCTGCGGGTGGTCCAACGAGCCAAGCCATGAACTTGGGCAACGCTCGGAGCGGAAGTGCATAGTCACCGAACTTCTCTTTCAGTTCTTGAGACAACGAGAACACATCGGTCTCATGTGCCGAGATGATGTTTCGACCATTTGCCTTGGGAAGAGCTGCAGCTCTTGCTTTAGAGATCATGAAAAGTGCGGAACAATTGCGCCGCCCTGGCACAGGCGAAATGCGAGGTTGGTATCGGCACACATTCACGAAAAATCGTCACCGGAGTAATCGGCAAAAAAAAGTTCGCCTATGACCTTTGGGGCGATACCGTGAGCTTGGCTTCGCGGATGGAAAGCACCGGGCAGCCTGAGTGCATTTGGGCTTCAAATTCACTCAGTGCGTTGAGACAACTCGATGCTGCGACTATGAGCAGCCTGCGCCGTCCTTTGAATGAGCGGGAACACCCCTTTCTCAAGGGACATCAACTCTTGCAGCCCCGCCTCTGTTGTCCCATTCGGAGAAGTTACTTCATTTCGAAGGTCGGCAGGTGACAAGGGGCTGGATCGCAGAAGATCGCCGCTCCCCGAGATCATTGCGCTTGCCAGTTTTGCCGCAACTTCCTGCGCCAAACCCAGTTCTCGTCCAGCTTCCGTCAATGCCTCTGTCAGCGCGAAAACGTAGGCCGGGCCGCTTCCAGAAATCGCGGTTACGGCGTGAAGCATGTCCTCATCATCAAGAACCACGGTCTCTCCAACTGCCCGCATCAGTTGTATTGCAAGATCCATATGATTGGTTGTTGTGCAGGCATTGCCGACAAGCGCGGTAATGCCAGAACCAACGGCTGCGGGTGTGTTTGGCATTGTGCGAACGATTGGCGTATGCGAGCCCAGCAACTCCTCATAGGTCGAAATCAGAGTGCCGGCGGCAACCGATACGAAAAGAGTTTGCCCAGACCCGAGAGAATTCAGGTCCGACAAAGCAGAAGTCATGACCTGAGGTTTCGTCGCGATCACCGCGACAGTAGGCGGCTCTTCTGGCTGTTGGTTCAGGCGAAGGCCGCGATGCGTGAGGCTCTGCAGCCAGTCAGATGGACGCGGATCCAGAACGATAATCTTTTCGGCATCCAGCCCGGCATTGAGCCAGCCGTTCAACAAGGCGGAGCCCATCTTGCCGCACCCCAAAAGCAACAGGTCACGATCGCCGACATCCAAACGGCTCCGACTTTCTGGGTCCACAACCTGTGCCATGCAATCAGCTCGCAACCTTCAAGGTGCTGCGTTGCACAAGCTCTTTGTAAAGCTCGCGCAGGCGGCGGGTCATCGGACCAGCACCTTCATGTTCTCCAATTTTTTTCCCATCTATGGACGCAACGGGAGTTTGCGCGCCAAATGTTCCGGTCAGAAAGGCCTCGTCAGCTCCATAGGTTTCGTAGAGCGAGTAATTCTTTTCGAACACCGGAATGTCGTTGGCCCGGCACAGGTCAATGACCTTTTGGCGTGTCACCCCGTTCATGCAGTAATCACCAGTGGAGGTCCAAACCTCACCACGGCGAACAATGAAGAAGTTGCACGCATTCGTAGTGTTCACAAACCCATGCGGGTCCAGCATGAGGGCCTCGTCGGCACCCGCTTGTTCGGCCTGCAGACATGCGATAATGCAATTCAGCTTCGAGTGACTGTTGTATTTGGCGTCCTGGCTCATCGGCAGGCCGCGCACCTGAGGAACGGTGGCCAATCGAATGCCCTGGCTCATAAGGCTGTCCGCTGGTTTTGAGTGTTCCACGATCGCAACCACCGTCGGCCCGGAGCGTGACAGCCCCGGATGCTGAAACGGCTTATCCTTTGGCCCGCGGGTTACCATGAAACGGCAATGCGCGTCAGTTGTCATTCCGTTGGCCTCGGCAGTGTCATTCAGCGCCTGCAGGACCTCATCCTTGGTCATGCCAACGTCAATTGAGACAGCTTTGCAGCTGTTGAAAAACCGATCCATGTGTTCGTCAAAGAACGCCCACGTACCGTTATAGAGTCGCAGCCCTTCCCACATTCCATCTCCCAACATGAACCCGGAATCATAGACTGAGACCAACGCTTCGCTACGTGGCACGATCTTTCCGTTGAGAAAGATTTTGATGTCCTGATTGCGCGTGTCTTCCTGCGCGTCATGTGTGGAATGGCTTGGGTTTTGCTCGCTCATGTCGTCGCTCACAGCTGGCCGTTGCGTTGAAAAGGTGCAGAGGCGACGCTGACCGCCGCCCCCGTTTAGCGTGTTCAGTTTAACAGTCCGACTTCGCGGAAATAGCGCTCAGCACCGGGGTGCATCGGTGCCGACAACCCATTTACCACCATCTCCTCTTTCTTGAGGTTGGCAAAGGCCGGATGGAAGGACTTGAAGGCATCAAAGTTGTCGAATACGGACTTGACCATCACGTAGACTGTTTCCTCAGGCACATCTGAAGACGTCACAAACGTGGACGGAAGACCGAAGGACGGAACATCTCCGTCTACACCGCGATAAAGGCCACCCGGAATTGTGACATTGCCGTAGTAGGGCTTGCTCTCGACCAGTGCCTGTACGGCCTCACCTTCAACAGGAATTATGCTGATGTCGCAGGTCGTGGCAGCTTCCAGAACGTTGGCCACCGGGTTGCCGGCAACCATCAGAAAGGCCTCAATAGTATTGTCGCACAGGGCAGCAGATTGTTCTGCAGATTTCAACTCGGTCACCAGCCCGAAATGATCCATGTCCCAGCCTAACGCGTCTACGAGCACTTCGGCTGTTCCGCGCGTTCCGGAACCTGGGTTGCCCAGATTGATGGTCCGGCCGCCGAGGTCGTCCAGAGACTCAATCCCGGTGTCTTTGCGCGCGGCGATAATAACGGTATCCGGATGCAGCGAAAACAGGCTTCGGAGTTCGGAGTCAGGACCATCCTCTTCAAAAAGACTGGTCCCGTTCAAGGCGTGGAACTGCCAGTCTGACTGCACAATTCCCATCTCCAACTCGCCCTCGCGCATGGTGCGCAGGTTGTAAACCGATCCACCGGTGCTTTCGACCGAACAGCGAATGCCGTGCTCTTTCCGGCCCTGATTAACCAGCCGACAGATACCGCCGCCAACAGCATAGTAAATGCCAGTGACACCGCCGGTGCCGATTGTCAGAAACTCTTCTGCTTTTACCGGGGCACCAGCCAGCAACGCGGCCGCGCCAAACGCTGCAAGCCCGGTATGTATTCTCTTTTTGAGGATGCCGGTCGACAACATGAATAACTCCCTTTTCACCTATTGTGTCATCCCGGTTCCAGACCGGGTGATCATCTCTTGCCGATGGAGTGGGCAATCGCAGCCAAGGTTCGGAGCTTTTCGAATCCCCACCTGCCAAGACGGTACAGCAAGATTCTTAAATTGTCGACAATTTTAAACATTGTCGACAATATCCGAGTGACCCGTTATCTTGAGATTGAGCTGCCGCAGTCATTTTTCTGGCTATCCTGGCCGCACAAAGTAATCTCGCGTTCCATCTATTGGGTGTTCCAGCAACGGGATCGACATGACACGACAAGCATCTTCGGCCGAGAAATCCGGCGATACATTGAAAGACAGGACACTGGAGCGACTCCAGAAGCTGATCTTGACCGGAGATATGGAGCCCGGGGCAAAACTGCTTGAAACCCAGGTTGCTGCTCAGCTGGATGTCAGCCGCGCCACATTGCGCGAAGCGATGGTTCAATTGGGTGAGATCGGGCTTCTTGTTTACATCCCGTTCCGCGGAACCTTCCTTCGCACACTGGATCCAGTTGATCTGGACGAAATCTATTCTTTCCGGACCGGGCTCGAAAAGATGGCTTTTCAGTTCTGCTGGGACAAGCGTGACCTCATCAGCCTCGCCGACCTTCAGATGAGGAACAACAGGCTATGCGATTGCATATCTGACAACGATCCCTACGGCGCGATCATGGCCGAAATGCACCTCCACTCATGGTGCTATGAACTTTCGGGGCATACGCTTTTGCTGCAAAGCTGGGAACGCCTGAAACCCAACCTCCAATTCTATTTTGCCATGCATCAGAAGGCGCATGGGCGGGGCGGTCCGTTGCGGGAATCTCACGACAAATACATCGAGCTCGCCAATGGTGACAGCTTGGATGACATGCTGGTTCACCTTGAAGACCACATGCGGCAAGGATTGGAAAACACGATGAAATTTCTGAATGAAAGAAACGCTACATAAGTCGCGTCAGTTTCCCTTGGATCAAGCCCTTTTCACTTGATGGGCGACATATCGCGGTTGAACCACTTGAGCAAAATTCAGTGAACACCTTGCAGTGGCTGTAGCCGATGGGGATCTTCATTGCCTCTGGCACATAATGGTACCGGCACCAGAGGGTGCGTTGGCAGAGATCTGAGGCCACAGACGTGGCGGCGAAAGCAACGGTTCAGAATAGTGTCCTTGGAAGTAGACCCCTGAGCTTGTTGAAAAGACCTATCGAGTTCAGGGGTTTCGAAGTAATTTTCTTTCACAAATACAAGCACGATCCGGAAGCCTGATTTTGGGCTTCGGTGCCGCGCTGATCGCTGGCACAGCGAAGGCTCTCGTTCCGCCCATTCCGTTAAAAATCGATTGGCGGAGGTGTCTCCTTCGCCTTTTAGATCTCTGCTGATCGCGCGCGGCTTCGTTTGAATAAGTGTTTCAAAAAAGTTTATTGTCACCATTGACAAACTAAGGTCGATCTTTATTTGTCAATTGTGACAATTTAAGGAGCCCAAATGCCAAGACCTTCGCTGAAAGATCAAAGGTCCCAAGAGATTCTGGATGCGTACCTCACATGCGTGGCGCGGTTCGGGCTCGAAGGTGCGACACAGGAACGGATTGCCGAGGAAGCTGGCGTCAAACGCCCACTTCTACGTCATTACCTGGGCAACAAGGATGAGATGATCACATCACTGGCCGACTATGTCATTGCCGGGTTTGCAGAATCGCTGGACGGGCTTCGTCAGGCCTTACCGAACAGGGCAACGCCGTCTGATCTTGTAGACATGCTGTTTGCCGACGACAGCGGAACCGATCCGCGGTTGATGCTGGCATATCAGGCGCTGGTGACAGCTGTTCCGGCTCGACCGGATCTGAGGCAAGACCTGATGGACAGCCTCACGGAATTCTTTGACGTGGTCGAGGATATCCTGAAACGCGCCACCCCGGATGCGTCGGATGCACGCATTCGTGCGGTGACACAGGGAATCTCGGCAATTTTTGTCAGCATGGATGCCCTGTCTCCATTGGAGCCGCCAGCAATTTGGCGCGCCGAATTGAAACTGGCGGCCTCCTTGCTGGCCTCGACCTTGGAGACCAAACAATGAGCCACGCCAGAACAGCGAACTATATCGCTCTACCCATCCTGTTGGCAGCCACTGCGCTGGGTCTCTACTGGGTGTGGGGATTGCTCTTTGTATGGTGGGTCGTCCCGACAATTCTGAACGGGCAGGCCTTTCTGGTCTTCGAGATCAACCGCACAGAGGACCCGATCTTGTTTTGGGCCATCGTCGGTCTATGGGCGGTGCTTGGTCTGATGATGATCGCCGCCAGCCTTTTTCCCCAATACGCCCATCTGCTTGCCTGAGGTTTTGAGATGACCAAAATGTATCACCATCTGCCGGTCGAGGCTTACACCGCACAGGACTGGTTCGATCGAGAACAACAGATGATCTTTTCGCGCACCTGGAGGTTCGCGGGGTTGATCGAGGATATCGAAGGTCCGGGGCACTATCTTTCCGTTCAGGCGGGCCTGAACAATCTGTTCATCGTGATGGGACGCGATCACCGCCTGCGCGCCTTTCATAATATCTGCCGCCACCGGGGCACCCAACTGATCCGGGCCGTTGGCAAGACACAAAAGGCGCTCACCTGCCCCTATCATGACTGGACATACGATTTGGAAGGCAATCTGATCTCGGTGCCCGATGAGGCATCCGAGTTTCCAAACGGTGTCGATAAGTCCTGCCTTGGCCTAAAGCCGGCCAGCGTGGATGTCTGGCGCGGCATGTTGTTCGTACATCCCGACCCGGACGCGCCAACCTTGGCGGAGTGGTTTGGGGCAGTGGACCCGCACCTCGGCCCTCACAAGCCTGAAGAACTTGTCGAATACACAGAAGGACGTAACAGCTACGAGATCAAGGCCAACTGGAAGATCGTCGTTGAGAACTACATCGATGTCTACCACCTGAGCCATCTGCATTCGAATACCCTGCATATGTATGACCACGCCAAGGCCGAATACGGATGGCAAGGGCCGCACTATCACTTTTGGGAACCCCCGGCGGCGGATTATGCAAAGAACCACGAAGCCAACATCCCGATGCCGCGCACGATCCCCGAACCGCATGTCGGGGCATGGGTTCCGATGCTGTTTCCCGGCATTGGCATCGGGGCCAGCGAGGAAAGCTGGAACCTGTTCATCATCACTCCGCTTGCCCCGGACCTGACGCGGGTCGAGAACCGCACAAAACTGGCGAACGTATCGGACTGGACGTTTCAGAAACAACAGTGGAAAAGCTGGGGCTTCTGGAAGGATTTCGGCGGCGCAAAATACCACGGGGATGATGCCTCAGGCGAAGACGACCCGATGGCATCCGGAGATTTCACGGCCGAGGATATCTATGCCTGCGAACAACAGCAGAAGTCTTTGAAAAGCCCGTACCTTGAAATCGGTCCGGCTGGGGTTGGCGAAAGCCCGATCACACAGCACCAGAAAGCTGTTCTGGCGTTCATGCAGGACGACTGAGCTATGCTGAGGCTGATCATGAAACCAGTACATGCCACCCTGATCGGTATTGCGCTTGCTTCGGGTCTGGTGCTGACGGCGCAGGCAGACGCGCCTGAGGACATCGCCGCACGCATCGTGCAAGCCAAAGACGAACAAAGCCTGCTGGCCACATGGGACAATTGGCACCCCGACGCCACGCATCGGGTCATCCTCAAATATGGCATGGGGCAAGCGGATGACGTCTTCTCATACCGGATCGCCGATGTCACCGATGCGGAAGATCCGGAACTCGCCAAGGCGTTGGAGGGGTACATAGAAACCACACGGTCCGTGCCTCAGGTTACTGCACGATCCGAAGATGGCGTCCAACACGTCACCGCAGTGACCCACGTCGATTACGATTGGCAGGGATATGCTGGCAAAATGCGTCAGACCGATGAGTTTGTCTTTGAACCCTACCTGGGTGGATCGGTGATCCGGTCTTTGTCCACGACTTACGACTACCGATGATGGGTATCCCGATGCAACGTGACTTTCATCCACTAACCGTATCTGAAATCCGCACGGAGATCGGAGGCGCGGCCACCAGCGTCACCTTTGACGTCCCTCTGGCCCTGACCGATCTGTTTCAATGGACAGCCGGGCAGCATCTAACGGTCAGGTTTCTGATCAACGGAGAGGAGCACCGGCGCAGCTACACGATCTCGAACCCGCCCGGATCCGCGCTGCGTATCACTGTCAAACGCGTGAAAGGCGGGATCGTCTCGAACTATATCGGCGACACCCTGTCGGCGGGGGATACGGTCGAAGTCATGCCCCCTTTCGGACAGTTCACTTTGAACCCCGGAGCCCTGAAACGCCGCACCCACTATTTCTTTGGTGCCGGCAGTGGCATCACGCCGTTATACGCAATGATCAACGCCGTTCTGGCAGACGAGCCTCATTCCGTAGCGCATCTGGTCTTTGGCAACACAAACGCTGACCACATCCTTTTCCAACAGGAGTTGGAGCAGATACTGGCGCAATACCCGCAGCGTTTCACTCTACGCCATGTTCTTTCCCACCCCGCCTTGCTCAGCTGGTTCAGCCCCTGGCGCACGGGGCGGTTGGACGCCGCTGCCATCGGGGCCGCAATTGGCGAAACGCCTCCGGTTGCACAGGACGCCCAATACTGGATCTGCGGCCCCGGCAGCATGAACACGGATATTCGGGCAGCGCTGCAAAATTTGGACGTTCCCGATGACCGCATTCACATGGAGAGCTTTGGCGGGGATACCGAAGGCGACCTGAGTGTATCCGGGATCGCGGCAACGGCCCAAATTGAGCTGAATGGCGCATGGCATGACGTTCCGGTTGCTGAGGGCCAGACCCTACTCGAAGCTGCCCGATCAGCAGGATTAAACCCACCATTCAGTTGCCAGTCCGGAGTTTGCGGGGCCTGCATGGCCCACCTGACCGAAGGCACCGTCCATATGCGGAACCGGATCGCGCTTGAAGACGATGATATCTTTAAGGGGCTCATTCTGTGCTGCCAAAGTGTTGCCACGCAAAAGAACATTGCTTTGAGGTTTGAGGACTAATTTCTTTGATGGGCTTCAGCCTTCACGCCTACGAGCTTTAGAAACCAGGTCGCTTCCCAAAAGGAAGTAACGGCGGCGGGTCTGCAGGGGCGGTTATCCCTTGAGTGCGGGGTAAGGGTGTCGCTCAAGACAGTCAGAGTTGGTTGCGGAACGGGCCTTGCGCGTCGCTCTGCGAGAAAGTGCCCCCGTTTCCCATTCATAACCTGTCGCAGGTCAGGGGCGTTCGCCCCTTGCCCTCTAATATCCAACACTCTGAGCCTTCAAAAACTGCGGCCGTGAGCGGTTTACCATATCCTGCCCCGGTATCTATGTTCACACGGTTTCCGTGATGTTCAGGGGTAGTGACGTGAGTATGGCCGTGAACAACCAGCCAGGGGTGAGGATCGGGGCAATTCAGGAATTCTTCCCGTATCCAGATCAGATCGTCGGGGTCCTGACGATGCAAGGGAACCCAGGGCTGGATACCTGCATGCACAAACAACAGGTCTTCGTGTAGATGGTAAGGCACCAGACCCACCAGAAAATCGACATGGGCCTGCGGAACAGCGGCTTTGGCCTTGGCGTGGATCTGATAGGTTCGATCCCCTTCTTTCACCTCAACGCCATAGGACTTCAGCGTTTCAACGCCTCCTATCCGGGGATGAAGCCAGTGATACCCGACCAACAGGCGGGCATCGTTGCGTGGATAGTCCTCAAGGAACATAGCGCACATCTGGTCGTGGTTGCCGCGTAGAAAGGTCCAGTTTTTGCCTTCGGACTGTCCTTTCACCAGAAGGTCCAGAACCTCGCGACTATGGGCGCCGCGATCGGTGTAGTCACCGATAAAGACAATTTGGGCATCGGACCCGCCATCGTTTTCGATGCGTGCCAGCGCGTCTTCCAACATGTGCAACTGACCGTGGATATCGCCGATGGCATAGATAGGTTCTGGCATTTTTCAGGCGCTCTTACTCAGACCAATCGATGCGGAACTCTTCCCGAAAAGCAAAACGCACCAGATGGGCTTCGATCACGTCTTTCCAGCGCGCCAAATCCCCCCGCGGACCGGTCGCCGCAGTTACAGTCAGGCTGCTGTCATTTGCTTCGAGGGTCACGCTGTCGCCATCCGGGAAGGCCACGCTGCCTTTCGTTTCGTCAAAGAAAACCTCAGCCTTGTGCGACCAGTGCTTGCAGAGTTGCTGCAGGTACTTACTGGCCGCAGCGGTTTCCGCGACGCCCGAGGCTGTCTGGTCCGGCAACAGGCTCAGCCCGGCTTTGGCGGCATTACGCATCGCTGTTGCAAACAGTGTGACGTCGATATTGGTTGCCACGAATGTGGCCCCCAGATCCAGGCACTTGCGCTGCATCGCCGGATCAAGCGTCAGGATACCTGCGGCCTTGCCCGCAGCCACGATACGGGTCAGCGCATCCAACACTGCCGCGACCACATCGGGATGACCCGCATTGCCGATATGACCCATATCGGCGGCCAGATCGGATGGGCCGATAAACACCCCGTCCACATCAGTTGCCAGAATGTCGTCCAGCGCCGCCAGACCCTTTTGGTTTTCAACCTGCACCAGCAGACAAATCTGTTCATCCGCCGTTTTCAGATAATCCGGAATCGCCGCAAACCGCGAGGCTCGCGCCAGTGCCGAGCCCACGCCCCGCACGCCATTAGGCGGGTATTGCACCGCCCGCACCAGCTCACGCGCCTGATCGCCGCTTTCGACCATGGGCACCAGAAGGTTCTGCACCCCTGCGTCCAGATACTGCTTGATCATCCAGGTCTCGCCAATCGGCAGGCGCGCAACCGGAATGCTGCCCGATCCCTCGATCACCTGCACCTGTTCAAGGATCGAGCGCAGATCGTTCGGCGCGTGCTCACCGTCGACCAGCAGCCAGTCGAACTGCGCGGTTGCTGCAATCTCAGCCGTATAGGCGTTGGCCATCCCTATCCAGCACCCGATCTGCGGCTGTTCGGCCTTGAGAGCGGCTTTGAACGTATTCTTCGGTGCAGGCATTTGCGGCGCTCCTTTCAGGCGAAATTGATATCAACCGAGCCGAACGGCCCGAAATCGGCATGGATCTCTGTTCCCGATGGGCACTCGACCGGGCGGATAAAGCTGCCGGACAGGATGATCTGACCGGGTTCAATGCTTTGGCCGTATTGCGCCATTCGACGGGCCAGCCAGACAACGCTTTCGACCGGATCGTTCAGCACACCCGCACCCAGACCGGTTTCCTCGATCTCGCCATTACGGAAGGTCAACGCACCGACCCAGCGCAGGTCAACGGCTTCCACCGCATGACGCTCCGCCCCAAGCACGATGCCCGCATTAGCCGCATTGTCGCTGATCGTGTCGAACACCGTGCGCGCTTTGCCAGACTCGGGGTCGACCCGCTGAATACGGGTGTCGAGGATTTCGATCGAGGGCGTGACGTAATCCGTGGCGGCAATGATATCGTCGCGGGTGACGTTTTCGCCGCCAACCGCAGATTTTATCACAAAGGCAATCTCGGCTTCGATCCGCGGCTGGATGAACCGGCCCGCCGGAACCGTTCCACCATTTTCAAAGGCCATGTCATCAAACAGGATGCCGCTGTCAGGGATGTCGATGTTCAGCGCGTATTGCATGGCTTTCGAGGTCAGTCCGATCTTCCAGCCAATCACCTTGCGCCCTTTGGCCAGTTTCTGGCGATAGATGGCGTTTTGCACCTCATAGGCGTCGTCCATCCCCATCTCGGGATGGCGCAGGGTCAGCAGACCGATCTGCTCACGCGTACGTTCAGCCTGCAGCAGATCAGCGGCGGCACGTGTATGATCCTCGGGGGTCATGGCTGTTCGTCCTCAACCGTGTTGCGCAACGTGCCGATGCCTTCGACCGAGACCTCAACCACGTCGCCCGGCGCCAGATATTTCGGAGGATCAAACCGTGCCCCTGCCCCGGTCGGCGTTCCGGTGACGATGATATCGCCCGGCTGCAGGGTCATGAAGGTCGAGATATACTCGATCTCGCGCCGGATCGGGAACATCATGCGGTTAAGAGTATCGTCCTGACGCAGCTCGCCATTCACACGGGTCTTAATGCGGGCGTCATCCAGTTGCGCCGCATCGGTGAAGGGCACAAGCCACGGACCGATGGCACCCGAGATGTCCCAGTTCTTGCCCTGGGTGACGTTGAACTTGGCGTGGCGCACCCAGTCGCGGATCGTGCCTTCGTTACACAGGGTCAGGGCTGCAATGTGGTCATAGGCGTTCTCTTGCGAAATCCGGCGCCCAGCCTTGCCGATGACAATGGCCACTTCACCTTCGTAATCCAGCGTATGGTTTTCCGGTGGGCGGATCAGCGGGCGGTCATGACCGGTGAAACCGCTGGCAAAACGCGGGAACAGCGACATGTATTTCGGCTGCGCGCTGCCATCCTTGTATTCCGCATTGCGATCCGGAAAGTTCACCCCGACACACAGGATGCGACGCGCATCCGGCATCACCATTTCGTAGGTAAAGTCGGTATGGGTCACCGCTTTGCCCTCTGCGGCTTTGACCAGATCGTCAAACGCCCCGGCGGCAATCACCTCGTAAAGGGTTCCGTAGTAGGGAAATTCGCTATTCAGCGCGATGGCGCCGGCATCCGTGATTGCGCCAAAAAAGGTTTCTCCATTGGCAGAGTAAGTCGCAAAGCGCATCAGGCCTCCTCGGCGGCGTCGATGCCACCCATGCAGATGTATTTGAGTTCCATGAAGTCATCGAGCCCATAGCGTGAGCCTTCGCGCCCCAGACCCGACATCTTGACGCCACCAAATGGAGCTTCGGCGGTTGAGATCAGGCCGGTGTTGACGCCAACCATGCCATATTCCAGCCCCTCGGACACACGCCAGACGCGGGCCAGATCCCGGGAATAGAAATACGAGGCAAGCCCGAACTCGGTATCATTGGCAGCAGCTACGACTTCGCGTTCGGCATCGAACTTGAACAAGGGCGCGACGGGGCCAAAGGTTTCCTCGGTTGCCACCGCCATGTCCGAGGTCACGCCGGTCAGGATGGTGGGTTCAAAGAAGGTGCCGCCCAGCGCGTGGGGTTTGCCACCAAGCGTAACCTTGGCACCTTTCGAAGTCGCGTCCTCGACATGTTCGGCCACCTTGTCCACGGCGGCCTGATCAATCAGCGGGCCAAAGATAATGCCTTCGTCAAACCCGTTGCCGGTCGGCAGGGTCGCGACCTTGGCCGACAGTTTCTCCGCGAAGGCATCATAGACACCCGCCTGTACATAGATGCGGTTTGCGCAAACGCAGGTCTGGCCATTGTTACGGAACTTGGCGATCACGGCCCCTTCGACGGCGGCATCCAGGTCGGCATCGTCGAACACGATGAACGGCGCGTTGCCGCCCAGCTCCAACCCCAGCTTCTTGATCGTCGGAGCACATTGCGCATAAAGCATCGCGCCGATCTCGGTCGATCCGGTGAAAGTCAGTTTCTGCACGATCGGGCTCGACGTCATCTCGCCGCCAATGGCGCGCGCCGAACCGGTGAGGACCGAGAACAGACCTGCAGGCAGCCCCGCGCGCTCGGCCAGAACAGCCAGCGCAATGGCCGAGAATGGAGTTTGGCTTGCCGGTTTCAGCACCATTGAACAGCCCGCAGCAAAGGCCGGACCGGCCTTGCGGGTGATCATGGCATTGGGAAAATTCCAAGGCGTAATCGCGGCCACAACACCGATGGGCTGTTTGACCGTGATGATCCGCTTGTCCGGCGCATGACCGGGCGTGACATCACCGTAAGCACGGCGCGCCTCTTCGGCGAACCACTCGATGAAACTGGCGCCATAAGCGATCTCACCTTTGGCCTCGGCCAGTGGCTTTCCCTGTTCGGTGGTCAAGATTGCACCCAGATCATCCTGATTTTCCATCATCAGATCATACCAACGACGCAGAATCTGACTGCGTTCTTTCGCGGTGCGTTTGACCCAATCTTTCCGGGCACGCTGCGCATCTGCAATCGCCTCCGCCGTTTCCGCAGCACCCAGATTAGGCACCTGGCCGATCAATTCACCCGTGGCCGGGTTGGTTACATCAATCGCGCTTTCAGCCTCGGTGGCATCCACCCATCTGGACCCGACCAGAGCCATTTCGGCAAGCAGGCTGGGATCGTTGAGACGCAGTTCAGTCATTCGAATTTTCCTGTGTTTCCGGCCTTAGACCGAGAAGCTGATATTGGCCTGACCCGTTCCGGAGCTTCCGAAATACGGGGTGTAGATGTCGATCTTGCCCTTGTAGCTGCCCCAGCCAAGAGCTCCGAACAGCAAGGCGGTATCATTCATGGCGCATTCGCCGGCGCATTTCTTGGCGTAGTCGGGCAGGAGTTTGAGGAACTCTTCAAAACGGCCCTGCTCCCACAGATCCAGCACGCGCATGTCCATCTGGCGGTTGAACTCGCCGTTTACCGAATTCAGACCATCGACCGAGCGTTCATTGGGCGTGAAATCATGGCTCAGCGACCCCGAGGCCAGAATCGATACATTCCGATCAGACCGCTTGACGGCCTCGGCAATCGCCTCACCCCAGACCCGGTTTTCAGCAATCGACGAGAACTGATTGACTGCCACGGGCAGAACCCGCGCATTCACGCCATCATTGATAAAGTGCATCGGCAGCAAGGTGCCGTATTCCATGCCCATATCGGGGTGCGAATGACCCAAGGCCCGCTCACCACGCTCGCGCAGAACATCAAGGATGGTTTCCCCCAACTCATGATCGCCGCGATAGTCGAACTCCATATCCGCCAGCATGTGCGGCAGTTCGTGGCTGATGAAACGGCCCTTGTGGTGCTCCTTCGTGTTCAGGTGAAAACCCTGATTGGTGATCCAATGCGTGTCGAAGATGACGAAGGTATCGACCTTGCGGTCGATCGCATCCTGACGCAGGCGCGCATACCCATCGATGGCAGGTTGGCGGATGCCTTTGTATTTCGGCATCGTGTGGGACATCCAGATACTTGGCACATGCGTAATCTTCGCTGCCTGTACAATCTTTCCCATGATCGTCTCCTCTCCATAACTGCGATGCGCGCCTGTCAGCCCGTTCAGGTCACCGGGAAGATCACGTTTGTCTGTCCCGTGCCGGAGGACGGGAAATACTCGGTGACAACCTCGCATTTCGCATCATACGTGTCCCATCCCAGCGCACCGTAAAGCATGGCCGTGTCGTGCATCGACCCTTCGCCGCAGCAGAAATTGGCATATTCACCCAGCATTTTCAGGAATGTGGCGTGATCTCCGGCCTGCCACATATCCAGAACATGCAGATCCACCTGGCGGTTGAATTCCGAACTGATGGTGAATGTACCATTGTTTGCGGCATAATCCTTGTTCGGCCAGATCTTGTGGCTCAGCGATCCGGACGCGACCAGCAAAACCTTACTGTCGCTGGCCTCGACCGCCTCGCGGATGGCTTCGCCGACAAGGCGGCTTTCATCGTGGCTGTGAACGGTGCACCAGGCGGCAATCGAGACCACCTTGAAATCCGCCTCGCGGCTCATGAAACGCATCGGAACAAGGGTGCCGTATTCCAGCTCCAGGCTGTCCACCTGATGGCTGAGCGTGTGCACGCCCTTTTTCGTGGCGATATCGGCAATGGCATCCCCAAGCGCCGGGTCACCGTCATATGCGTAAGGCAGGTCCTTGATGAATTGCGGGAATTCGTTGGAGGTAAACAGGCCCTCGAAATGCCTGTTCGCGTTGATGTGGAAACCCGCGTTCACAACCCAATGCGTATCGCAGATCACCACGGTATCAGCACCCAGCTCCTTTGCGCGCCGCGCAATCTCCCGGTGGCCATCAATCGCGGCTTGACGCGCGCCTTTGACCGGACCTTCCTGCTCGGACATCAGCATGGTCGGCACATGGGTCATTTTGGCTGCGAGAACGATTTCTCCCATTTTCTCCTCCTGAATGTTGAAGTGCGCGCGTTTCCAGGTTCTGTCTGGGCAGGCCGTTATAGCTTGCCCAGTTGCATGATCTTGTGCTGACCGGTGGCAAAGCCGATGTGCTTTTGCTCCATGTAGAACTCGAACGACCAGTCGCCGCCGTCGCGCCCGATACCCGAGGCCTTGACGCCACCAAAGGGTGTGGGCAGGTGACGGACGTTTTCCGAGTTCACCCAGATCATCCCGGCCTCAAGCTTGTCGGTAAAACGCAGTGCACGCGTCAGGTCGTTGGTCCAGACATAACCGGTCAGACCATAGGGCGTATCATTGGCCATCTGCAGCGCCTCCTCCTCGGTCGAGAATGGGATCGAGGTCAGGACTGGGCCAAAGATTTCCTCGCGCGCGATGCGCATCTGGTTGGTGGCGTTGGTGAACAGGGTCGGACGGATGAAGTACCCTTCGTCACCCAGCTTCACTCCACCGGCCGCGACGGTCGCGCCGTCCTCTTTGGCGATGTCGAAATAGCTGGTGACCTTGTTGTAGTGCTCTTCCGTCACCAGCGGGCCGATTTCGGTCGCCGGATCCAGCGGGTGGCCGACCTTGATGTTGTTCACGCGTTCGATCAGCTTGGCTTCGAACTCTTCCTTGATGCTGTCCTGCACCAGCAGGCGCGAAGACGAGGTGCAACGCTCGCCGTTGATCGAGTAGATCATGAAGATCACCGCATCCAGCGCCCGATCCAGATCGGCGTCATCGAAGACGATGACCGGGTTCTTGCCACCCAGTTCCAAATGCATCCGCTTCAGCGTATCCGCACCCTGCTTGGTGATGATGCTGCCGGTGCGGCTTTCACCGACAAAGGCGATGGCCTTGATCAGAGGGTGCTCGGTCAGCGCCTTACCCGCGTCGGGGCCAAAGCCGTTCACGGTGTTCAGCACACCCTTTGGCAGACCGGCCTCTTCGGCGATTTCGACCAGCAGGCGAGCCGACAGTGGCGAATCCTCGGCCGGTTTGTGAACCACTGTGCAACCTGCGGCCAAAGCGGGCGCAATTTTCCAGGTCGACAGCATGAAGGGCGTGTTCCATGGGGTGATCACGCCCACGGGACCAATCGGCACGCGAGTGGTGACATTCATCAGGGTCGGCGATTTCAGATGCTGACCGTCCCGCGCCTGCACCACTTGATCTGCAAAGTAACGAAAATTCTCGGCGCCACGCAGGGCCGCCTTGGACATGAACCGCAGCGTCTGGCCGGTGTCCCAGCATTCGCACAGCGCGATTTCCTCGGCGCGCGCCTCGATGGCGTCAGCCACGTTCAGCAGAATGCGGCGGCGCTCGGTGGCGGGCATGTCGCGCCATTCGGCGAAGGCCGCATGGGCCGCTTTCGCGGCGGTATCGATGTCATCCGCCGTGCCGCGGGCAACATCGCAGATCACCGACTTGTCGACCGGCGAGGTGGATTGAAACACCCCTGCGGCACCGGCAACGTCCTCACCTGCAATGCGGTTCTTGATGCCTGTTTCTTTGAACCGCGCCAAAAAGCCCGCGAGTTTTTCGATGTTTGTATCCAGTGCGCTCATGGTTCAGGTCTCCTGCGTGGTCGCGCCAAGGTGATCGCGGATTGTACCGGTCTTGGGCGAAAGCTTTGGGTCGATGTCGCGCATCTCAAGCGAGAGTGCGATGGAATGGTGTAGGAAGGCGGGGGCCAGATACGTTCTGACCGCTTCGAAAATGCGCTGCGTGGCGTCTTGCTTGACGTCGTCGGACCGACCGGCGCGCAGACGGATCGATATATCGATGAAGCCATGCGCCGGATTGCCGTCTGCAATGGCATAGTGATCGACCCGAACGGCACGGACGCGAATGCCCGGCATCGGGAAGGTATCGATCTCGGCAGCCGTGGCCCGGATGCACTCGCACAGACCACCCATGTCGACCTTGTCCTCCAGGTTCCTGGAATATTCGACGTGAAAATGTGGCATGTGCCCTCCCTTATTGCTTAACATGTTTACTATTTTGCAATCACACTGTCAAGAACTTGCCTTGTTAATCTTTGCAATTTCGGAAATGGCGCTTTAGAAGGCCGCATGACCACCCAAAGCCACACAAAAAGAACTTCCCGATCTCTTCCGATTGCACTGTTGCGCGCACGGGAAACCGTCATGGCACCGATCCGGGATATGCTGCATGACATTCAGCTAACTGAACAAAAGTGGCGCATCCTGAGGGTTCTGGACGAGTTGGGCGAGATTGAACAAAGCGCCATCGCCCACGAGGCCTGCTTGCTGCTGCCCAGCCTCACCCGCATTCTGCGCACGATGGAGGCCGAGGGCCAGATCACCCGTCGCCAGGACAACGAAGACAAGCGCCGCACTATGGTTCGCATTACCGATGCGGGCCGCGCAGTTCTGGAAGACAACCTTGCCACGTCGTTGGCGATTTCCAGCAATATCGAGGCACAGATGGGCCGCGAGAAGCTGGACCAACTGCTGGACTTGCTTGAAGAACTGCAGGCCGTAAAAGTCTGACCCCGCCCGTGGCGGGCGAGGTCAGGTGAGTGGTGATTAAAGAGTCGCCAGACCGGTATCCAGCGCCGACAGGATCTTGGCCACATCCTCGGAGGTGATGATCAGCGGTGGTGACAGGATGATGTTGTTGCCGGACACACGCACCATCACGCCGTCTTCGTAAGCCGCTTTCTGAACCTGCAGCGGCAGGTGTTTGGCGACAGGCGCCTTGGTCGCTCGATCCGAGACCAGTTCCAGCGCGCACATCAGCCCCTCGCCACCGCGCACATCCCCGATGACATCGTATTTCTCGGCCAGCTTTTGCAATCCGGCAAACAGTTCCTCCCCGCGCGCGGCGGCGTTTTCCCAAACACGCAGGCGCTTGATCTCGGACAGCGCGGCCAGGGCTGCTGCGGCACCAACCGGGTGGCCGGAATAGGTATAGCCTTGATCGACCGACGCCTTACCTGTTGTGTCACTTTCGAACACCTCTGCAACGCCGCCCGAGATCATCGCCGCGCCAAACGGGAAATAGCCGTTGGTGATGGCCTTGGCCGTGGTCATGATGTCGGGCTGCACGCCCCAATGCCGCGCGCCGCTTTCGCTGCCGGTACGACCAAAGGCGGTGATGATCTCATCCGAGATCAGAAGAATACCGTGTTTCGAGCACACGTCGCGCACCATCGGCATGAAACTTTTGTGCGGTGGGATCACGCCACCTGCCCCAAGAACCGGCTCCATGATAAAGGCAGCAACTGTGTTCGCGCCCTGAAACGCAATCTCGGCCTCAAGCGCCTTGACGCAGAGCTGTGCCAGACGTTCCGGATCGGTTTCGTCAAACGGGTTGCGATAGGTCCACGGGGCGGGCACATGGAAACAGCCCGGCATCATCGGCTCGTAGGCCGCGCGGAACTTCTGATTGCCGTTGACCGAGGCCGCAGCAAAATGGGTGCCGTGATAGCCCTGCTTCAGGCTGATGAACTTGGTGCGCCCGGCCTCACCACGGACCTTGTGGTATTGCCGCGCCAGTTTCAGCGCGATCTCGACTGAATCCGAGCCACCCGAGGTAAAGAACGCACGGGTCAGGCCGTCAGGCTCAAAGAACTGAGCCAGCTCATACGACAGTTCGATCACCTTGTCGTTGCTGGTGCCACGGAAGGTCGAATAATAGGGCAGCGCGTTCAGCTGATCGGCAATGGCCTGCTTTACCGGTTCGCAGGAATAACCCAGATTGACGTTCCAAAGCCCCCCGACCGCATCCAGCGCCTTGTGCCCATCGACATCGATAATACTGACACCCTCACCGCCGTTCAGAATGGTCGGCGGGTTCTTCTGACTATCGGCGGGGTGAGCCATCGGGTGCCAGAAGTAACGAGCGTTGTTTTCTTTCAGAAAGTTCGAGTCTTTCATTTCTCGGGTCTCCGGGGTTTGTGTCCACCCGTTCAAGGGTGGAATTCGGTTGGAAATGTATCGGGTAGCTGACCGCCAAAACTTGCGGTCAGGTCAGTCGAAAGAGCGTGCAGGGCGGTTAGGATTTCGGGCAGCCGTTCGTCGTCGGCACGGCCTTCGGGAACGGCAATCGCAATGGTTCCCAGCGCCACCTGATCAATGCCGAATATGGGGGCAGCATAGCCAAAAACGCCATTTTCATAGCTTCCACTGCTGTTCGCCCAACCGGCTCGGCTGATCGTCGCGACCCGCTCTTTGATTTTGGCCGGATCGGTCAGCGTGGCGTCCGTGTATCGCACTTGTTCTTCCTGCCCGAGACGCTCCAGCAAGAAGGATGGTCCAAAGCTAAGCATACAAAGACCTGATGCGGTCGCATTGATCGGAAGAATCTCGCTGGGATCGAGGCTGACCCGCACGCTGTGGCGGTTCGTTTCGACCACCAGCGCGGTTTGAAGCGAGTCCTTTTCAAGCAGCGAAAGATGCAGGCTTTCGCCAACATCCTGCATAGCGACCTGCATTCTCTGGCGGGCACTCTCGATCCCGGGACGGGCGATCTGGCGCAACGCCGCCAGACGCAGCGCGGCGGGCCCAACCGCGTAGGACTTGGTCATGGGGTTCTGTTCGATCAGCCCGTATTCTTCAAGCGCCCGAAGGTGGCGCAGCGCGGTGGCTTTGTTCAATCCGGACAACCGCGCAAACTGGCTCAGCCCAATCTCCGGCCGAGCGTTCGAAAAGTAGTTTAGCATTTTCAAGGCGTTCAGGGCGGTACCCATATGATTCACATCCTCCCGTTAAGGTAATACTTGACAGAACAAGCTTAACAAAGCAACATTATTCTTGCTAACGCGGATCAAATATTGAACCACTAACGGGAGGTGTCAATGAAGAAAGTTCTAACAGCCGCAGCGTTTGTTGCTTCTGCAACCGCCGCACTGGCCGAGTATCCAGAGAAGCCGGTTTCCTTTGTCGTTCCGTGGCCTCCGGGCGATCTGGAAGACGTTCTGACACGGATCATCGCGGACGAGTTTCAAGAGATGTACGGCGTTCCTGCCGCGGTCGTGAACAAACCCGGCGGTGGCGGCGGCCCCTTCCCCGGCGCTGTCGAAGTGGCGACCGCCCCAGCGGATGGTTATACCATCGGGTCCTTCGTGACGGACGTTCCCATCGGCGGCCCCCAGATCGGCATTCCCGAACTGTCCCCCAACCCGTTCGAGCCGATCGGCATTTTCATGACCTATCCGTTCGTGATTGCATCAGGCAAAGACGCGGCATTCACCAACTGGGAAGAACTGGTCGCCTATGGCAAGGAAAACGACGTGGCGCTGGGTCACTTCGGCTCGTTCCTGCCGCCCACTCAGGTGACATTTGCCGCCGCCATCAGCTCGGGCTTTGATTTTGCCAGTGAGGCTGCATTTGATGCGCTGGACTGCAACACGTTGGCCTCCGGCGATGTCGACGTGATCAACACCACGTTGCAACTGATCCTGCCCTGCCTGGACGACGTCAACGTTCTGGCAAGCATTGGCAACGAGCGCATTAGCCTGACGCCAGACACTCCAACGGTCAGCGAACTGCATCCCGATCTGAATGTGGCGCTTTGGAACGGTCTGTTCGTCCACAAGGACACCCCGGCAGAAGTCCGCGAAAAAATCGCCGCAGCAGCACAAAAGGCGCTGCAGACCGAAAAGGCACAGAACCTGATCGGTGAGACAGGCGTTCTGATCTACTGGCTGGATGCCGACGCATCAAACGCCCAGATCGCAAGCGACAGCGAAACGATTGGCGCCATCCAGGCCCTCGTGGGCGAATAAACCAACCACAAGGTCGCGCGGATGCATTCCGCGCGACTTTTTCAGCGGTCAGGGAGGGGACTATGATAGCCAAAACACTGCAGGACATGTTCAAACGATACCGCCGGCCCGGCGATGTTGTTTTTGCGTTGGCCTTTCTGGTTTTTGCTGTTTTCCTTCTGACCCAGCTGGGTGAGCAGACCCAGGTCGTCAAACGGACCAAATGGTTTGCACAACCCGGCTTCTGGCCAATGGTCTCGCTTTGGGCCATGGCCATCTTTGCCTTTCTGCACTGGCTCAGCTCGGCCATTTCAGACCGTATTCCGGGGCGCTGGCCCGAGGTGGCGTTTTGGCTGCGGTCCTTTGAATACGTCGCCTATTTTCTGGTCTATGTCGCGATTGTCCCCCTTTTGGGATACCTGCCATCCACCGTTCTGTTCGCGGTCTTTCTTGCAATCCGCACCGGGTTCCGAAGTGCCGGGGCCATTGGCCTTGCGGCAGCGTTCGGTGTTGCGGTGACGGTCATCTTCCGCGCCTTTCTGCAGGTCAAAATCCCCGCAGGTGCCATCTATGAATACCTGCCGGAAACCGTACGCGCCTTTGCGCTGACTTATCTCTGAGGGTCGCTATGGAAACGTTTCTGTCCGGACTTTCTATTCTGACGCAATGGCAGGTGATCGTCGCCCTTCTGATCGGCTCGATCGGTGGGGTCATCATCGGCGCACTGCCCGGCGTCGGCGCGGCGGTGGCGATTGCCATCCTTTTGCCCGCTACATTCGCATTTGAGCCCATTGTCGGCCTGACGCTGCTGCTGGGCATCTATGGCTCGTCCATGTACGGCGGCGCGATCCCCGCCATTCTGATCAACACCCCGGGCACGGCGGTGAATGCGCTGACCACCTATGACGGCTATCCCATGACCAAACGCGGACAGGGGCATCGTGCGTTGTCACTGGCTTATTCCGCGTCGTTCTTTGGTGGTGTCTTTGCCATCATCTGCCTGATGATCCTGTCGCCGGTTCTGGCGTTGATCGCCCCACATTTCGGCAGCCGAGAGATTTTCTTGGCCGCCCTTCTGGGGATCATTCTGGTGATCCTCGCCCACCGCGGACAGATTTTTGCCGCCGGTATGCTGGCCGCCTTCGGGATTTTCCTGAACACCGTCGGGCTTGAGCCGGTCAAATACACCCGCCGCTTTACCTTTGACCAAAGCTGGCTGGCCTCGGGCGTCGACCTGATCGTGGTCGTGCTGGGTCTGTTTGCGATCAGTCAGGCGCTGCTATTGTTGCTGGAAAAGAACCACGCACCGGGCGAGGCCCATGTCAGCGGCAACATCTTTGCCGGCCTCAAGGAACTGCTGGGCATCAAACGCGTGGCCACGGTGTCCTCAAGCATCGGCGTCTTCATGGGCATGGTGCCGGGCACGGGTGAGTTCACCTCGCAATTCCTGTCCTACACCTATGCGCAGAAAACCTCGAAAGAGCCCGACAAGTTCGGCGATGGATCGCCCGAGGGGCTGGTGGCGTCTGAGGCCGCTAATAACGCCGTTCCCGGTGCCGCGATGATCCCGCTGCTGGCATTGGGTATCCCGGGCGAGGCGCTCACCGCGATGATGCTGTCGGTGTTCTACGTGCACAACGTCATCCCAGGTCCGCAGCTGTTCGAAAACCAGATGGACTTTGTCATGGCGCTGTACATGGCGCTGATCTTGCTGAACGTCATCGTTCTGGTGTTCCTGCTGTTCTCGACCAACCTGCTGCTCAAGATCATCCAGATCCCGACCCGGTTTTTGGGCATCATGATCCTGATTCTGGCTTTTGTTGGCGTCTATAGCTTGCGCAACTCGATCACCGACTGCGCCATTGCCGCCGGGTTTGGTGTATTCGGCCTGATCCTCAAACGGCTGGACCTGCCGATTGTTCCGATCATCCTGGGCATGGTTCTGGGCGGCATTATGGAAGTCAAACTGCGCAGCGCCATGGCACGGGTCAAATCCCCGCTGGATTTTGTCGACCGCCCGATCGCGGCGATCCTGACGGCGCTGATCGTGCTGATCCTGCTGCTGCATTTGCGCACGCTGTACTACGAGTTCCGCAACAAGCTGAAACCCGAGCCGACCGCGCTACCGGTCGATTCCGATCACCCCAATCAGCAAGGGTAACCCTGCCATGAACCAATCCGATATTGACGCCCTGCGATCTCAGGTTCTGCCCCCTCGTTCGCACTTCATCGGGGGACGCTGGGTCGCTGCCTCGGAAGGCGGTCACAGGGATGTGCTTTCGCCGGTTGATGGCGCGGTTCTGACCCAGATTGCCGAAGGTACTCCGGCAGATATGGAGGCCGCGATTGCCGCCGCAAGGGCAGCGTTCGAAGATGGCCGCTGGTCGCGCCGCTCCCCGGCCGAGCGTAAGAAAGTGCTGCTGAAACTGGCCGACCTGATCGAAAAGCACGCCCTGGAACTGGCGGTTCTGGGTGTGCGCGACAATGGCACCGAGATCAACATGGCCATGAAGGCCGAGCCGATGTCGGCTGCTGGCACGTTCCGCTATTACGCCGAGGCGATCGACAAGGTCTATGGCCAGATCGCCCCGACGGCAGAAAGCGTGCTTGGCCTGATCCACCACGCACCGGTTGGCGTTGTCGGAGCAATCGTGCCTTGGAACATGCCGCTGATGATCGGAAGCTGGAAGCTGGCACCGGCGTTGGCCACCGGGAACTCGGTGGTACTGAAACCGGCCGAAAGCGCATCCTTGTCGCTGTTGAAACTGGCCGAATTGGCCGCTGAGGCCGGACTGCCAGACGGGGTGCTGAACGTCGTCACCGGCTCGGGCCGGGTGGTAGGCGAAACGCTGGCGCTGTCGATGGATGTGGACATCATGGTGTTCACCGGCTCGGGCGCGACAGGTCGGCGGCTGCTGGAGTATTCGGCACGCTCGAACATGAAACGCTGCTATCTGGAACTGGGCGGCAAATCCCCTAACATCGTCTTCAACGACGCCCCGGACCTGAGCGAGGCCGCCAAAGTGTCTGCAGGCGGCATCTTCCGCAACGCGGGCCAGATTTGCATCGCGGGGTCGCGCCTGCTTGTGCAAGAGGACATCCACGACGATTTCGTCGCCGAACTGGTCAAACATGCCGAGGCGATGCGGGTCGGCAACCCGCTGGATCTGGACACGCAAATCGGCGCTGTTCATTCGCTGCCCGAACTGGACTCCAATCTAGAATTCGTCGCCAAGGCCGAGGCAGAAGGCGCCGAGCGCCGTACCGGTGGCGGGCGCATCCTTGAGGAAACCGGCGGCTATTATATGGCGCCGACGGTGATGACCGGAGTGAAAGCCACCGACAACCTGTTCCAGAACGAGGTGTTTGGCCCGGTCCTCGCCGTGACGCCCTTCAAGGACGAGGAGGAGGCGATCCTGCTGGCAAATGACTCGGTCTATGGTCTTTCCTCGGGCGTATGGACGTCGAACCTGAGCCGCGCGCACCGCATGATCGCGGGTATCCGCGCAGGTGTCGTGCACGTGAATACCTATGGCGGGTCTGACTTGACCGTGCCGCTGGGCGGGGTGCGCCAGTCGGGCAACGGGCATGACAAGTCTCTGCACGCACTCGAGAAATATCTCGACCTGAAAACCGCCTGGATAAAACTCTGACCAAGGGCCGACCGCATGACGCTTCCCCCGAAATCCGCCGAGCTTGTTGAACGCCGGGCCAAACTGCTGGGTCCGAATGTTTCAACCTTCTTCGATGAACCGCTTCATATCGTGAAAGGCGAAGGCGTCTGGCTTTGGGATGCGGACGGGCGCAAGTATCTGGATTGCTATAACAATGTTCCGCATGTGGGGCACTGCAACCCGCGCGTGGTCGAGGCGATCTGCCGTCAGGCGTCGACGCTGAACACCCATACCCGCTATCTGCATGACGGCATTCTGGACTATGTCGAGAAGCTGACCGGCACGATGGATGCCTCGCTGGCCACCGCCATCCTGACCTGCACCGGGTCCGAGGCAAACGACATCGCCCTGCGCATGGCCGAGGGCATGACCGGCAAGCGCGGTATCATCGCCACGGATGCGACCTATCACGGCAACACCTCTCTGGTCAGCCAGCTGAGCAAGTCGAACGTGCCGACCGTTGGCTTTGGTCTGGGTCAGTATTTTCGGTTTGTCGAGGCGCCCGACAGCTATCGCAATCCGGACCCGGACGGCCGCAAGTTCGCCGATGCCGTGGCCGAACAGATTGCCGAGCATGAAAAGTCCGGCGTCGGCTTTGCCGCCTTGGTCGTATGCCCTTATTTCCTGAACGAAGGCTTTCCCGACCATCCTGACGGCTGGCTGAAACCTGTGGCCGAGGTGGTGCGCAAGGCCGGCGGCCTGCTGATCTGTGATGAGGTCCAATCGGGCTTTGGCCGCACCGGCACCCATATGTGGGCGCATCAGAAAATGGGCGTGGTGCCGGACATCATGACTATGGGCAAACCGATGGCCAATGGCCACCCTGTGGGCGGTGTGGTGACGCGCAGCGAAATCCTGACAACGTTTCGCAAGGGTTATCGGTACTTCAACACGTTCGGCGGCAACCCAGTCTCTTGCGCCGCAGCCATGGCGGTGCTGGAAGAAATCGAGGACAAGAACCTTGTCGCCAATGCCAAAGCAGTCGGCGATCACGCCCGCGCACGCATGACAGCGTTGCAGCAGAAATACGAGTTCATCGGTGACGTGCGCGGTTCGGGCCTGATCTTCGGGGCCGAGATGGTGTTGGATCGTCAAAGCAAAGAACCGGCCAGCGAGTTCACCGATCGGGTAATCAATGCGATGCGGCGCCGGGGGATCATCCATTCGAAACTGGGCCGCCACAAAAACACGCTAAAAATCCGGCCACCGATGCCGTTCTCGAAAGAGAATGCCGATCTGCTGTTTGACACACTGGACGAGGTTTTGGCCGAAACCCCGCTGACCCTATGACTCTGATTGTCGAGAAAGCCCTGACCCTTTGGGGCATGAACGACGCTGAATGGTCGCTGGTCGCGGCCCGGGAAAACCATGTCTACCGGGTTCAAACGGACACAAGGAACTTTGCCCTGCGCCTGCACCGTCAGGGGATGCACTCGGATGCCGCCTTGAGGTCCGAGCTACTGTGGATCGCCGAGCTTGGTACCAACGGCGTCGGCGTCCCTACCCCCGTACCGGCTACGGATGGCAGCTATCTACATCTGCTGGACGGCGTTCAGGTCGATATGCTGGATTGGCTGCCCGGTCGCCCTCTGGGCTCGACAGGAACAGGGATCGACCATGACGACCGCACCGGGATATTCCGGACTCTCGGACGCGAAATGGCAAAGCTGCACGAGGTCAGCGATGCCTGGACCCGACCCGATGAGTTTGCGCGCTGGTCCTGGGACCGCGCCGGGCTGCTGGGCGATGCCCCTCTCTGGGGTCGGTTTTGGGAGAACCCCACGCTTTCGGACGAGGATCGCGCCTTGCTCACCGCGTTTCGCAAGGCAGCGAACAGCCATTTGCAAGAGATCGAAAATCAGCTGGATTACGGCCTGATCCACGCTGATCTGGTGCGCGAAAACGTGATGGTCCAGGGCGACAAGCTCTGGCTGATTGATTTCGACGATGCCGGGTTTGGGTTCCGCCTGTTCGACATTGCCACAACCCTGCTGAAAAACCTGCGCGAACCGGACTACGGCGCCCTGCAAGTGGCCCTGCTTGAGGGCTACCGGATAGAACGGGTGCTCGACACCGAGCATCTCGATCTGTTCATGGCCCTGCGCGCGGTGACGTATGTGGGCTGGATTTCGTCCCGGATGGACGAAGATGGATCACAGGTACGCAATACGCGGTTCATTGAAACCGCCCGGGAACTGCTGAAGCACTACCTCGGATAACACGCATGGACGGGAGGAAAACATGACCAACAAAACGATCCTGCTGATTGGGACATACGACACCAAAGACCCCGAGATGCGGTTCATCGAGGATACCGTACGGGCGCAGGGGGCGGATGTGCTGACGATGGACGTCTCCGTTCTGGGCGATCCGGCGACACCGACCGATATCTCGAAACACGACGTTGCCGCCGCCGAAGGCATGACCATCGACGAGGTGATCGCGCTGGGGGATGAGAACAAGGCGTTCCGCGTCATGTCCGCCGGGGCCGCCAAAGTGGTGGCGCAAGCCTATGCCGACGGCCGGTTTGATGGGATGTTGGCCACCGGCGGCACAATGGGCACCGACCTTGCGCTGGATTGCGCACAGGCGCTGCCAATGGGGGTGCCAAAATACATTGTTTCGACCGTCAGCTTCTCGCCATTGATTCCGCCGCATCGCTTGGCTCCGGACATTCAGATGATCCTGTGGGCCGGGGGGCTGTACGGTATGAACTCGATCTGCCGGTCCTCGCTGGCACAGGCGGCAGGGGCCGTGGTCGGTGCGACCAAAGCCGCCATCGCGCCGGATCGCAGCAAACCTCTGATCGGCATGACCAGCCTTGGGTCGTCCTGCCTGCGTTACATGAAAACCCTGAAGCCAGCCCTGGAAGAGCGCGGCTTTGAGGTCGCGGTGTTTCACTCGACAGGAATGGGGGGCATGGCCTTCGAGAAACTGGCCGCCGAGGGCGCCTTTGCCTGCGTGATGGATTTCTGCATGCAGGAATTCGGCAACTTGCTGGCAGGCTCTGTTGTTTCAAGCGGAGAGGATCGCCTGACCAATGCCGGTCGCGCTGGCACGCCACAGATGGTCGCCCCCGGGGCGCTCGACCTGCTGGACTTTGCGGGCTGGCAAGAGATACCCGACCAATATGCGGATCGCCCTTTTCACGAGCACAACCGCCTGATCAAAAGCTCGGTCTTCAACGGCGAGGAACGCCGCGCTTGGATGCGAGAACTGGCAAACCGGCTGGAAGCAGCAACCGGGCCGGTTCACTTCTTCCTGCCGGTGCAAGGCGTCGAGGCATGGGACAAAGAAGGCGAGGAAGCGCATGATCCTGCGGCTCTTGCGGACATGGTCGACGAAGCCCGCAAGGTCCTACCGGGCAGAGTGCCAATGACCGAACTGGATACTCACATCAATGACGCCGCATTTTGCGACGCGGTTTTGGCTCAATTTGACGAATGGGTCGAGGCCGGAGTTGTCAGCAAAACATAGCGGACGTTCATACAAGTGTTGGTTGGGGTCCAGCGTTCCTTCAACTGACCCGATAGAGGCTGCGGAGCACCGAGAGGTGCCCCGCCCTGTCACTCTCACCCAGCCGGATAGCCAAACACATCATTTTAGTTGGCAGATTCACCCGTTTGAGGTTCTTCGATATCCCAATGCTCAACGAACAGGCCTTCGCCGTTTAAGCGGAAGATATCCACGTACCCGACGCCCAGATCCCCTTCGACCGGCGGATCGGTCACTTTCGAAACGACCAGAACAATGTCCCCCATGGCGATCGTTTTGGAGAATTGGATCTCAAAGCCTTTTCCCTCGGCTGACACACGCAGTTTTTTGACCGCAAGGGCATCGCCGAGTTTGGCGCCTGAGTAACCTTCCCAAGCCATTGATAAGAAACGGTCGACAAGTCTCTTTTCGGTACAATCTGGTTTTTCGTTGACTTTCGTTTCAAATGAAACAAGATTGTTGCAAATGTAACGATGTAGCCGATTCCGTTAAAATTGAGCCAAAATCCGGCGACATCGCACCTTTGGAGGATACACATGGCCAAGGCATTCGCGTCCCAGGGGGACATGTCGGAAAAGAAGATCTCGTTTACTGAGGTCGGCGAGGGCCTGTATGCCTTCACCGCCGAAGGCGATCCGAATTCAGGCGTGATCATCGGCGATGACAGCGTGATGATTGTCGAGGCACAGGCCACACCGCGCTTGGCTAACAAGGTGATCGAATGCGTGCGTTCGGTGACGGACAAACCCATCACCCATGTGGCGCTGACCCACTATCACGCCGTCCGCGTGCTGGGGGCCAGTGCTTTCGGCGCACAGCAGATCCTCATGTCCGACGTGGCGCGTTCGATGGTCGTGGAACGCGGCAAGGAAGATTGGGACAGCGAATTTCAACGCTTCCCCCGCCTGTTCGAAGGGCATGAGAGCATTCCGGGCCTGACATGGCCCACCACCACGTTCAGCGACACGATGACCGTTTACCTTGGCAATCGCCAGGTCGATCTGATGCATCTGGGCCGCGCACACACAGCGGGCGACATCGTCATCCACGTGCCGGATCAGAACGTCATGTTTACAGGCGACATCGTCGAATACCACTCGGCCTGCTATTGCGGTGACGGGCACTTCAACGATTGGGGCGACACGCTGGATGAAATCAAATGGTTCGACGTCGATGCCATCGCACCGGGTCGCGGAGATGCCTTGGTCGGCAAGGATATGGTCAACGCCGCCATCGAAAACACCCGCGATTTCGTCGAAAGCACCTACCGTCCGGCAGCAAAAGTTGCGGCCCGTGGTGGATCGCTGAAAGAGGCCTGGGACGCCGTGCGTGCCGAATGCGATCCGAAGTTCGCCGACTACGCGATTTACGAGCATTGCCTGCCCTTCAACGTTGCGCGCGCCTATGACGAGGCTCGCGGTATCGACACCCCCCGCATCTGGACCGCTCAGCGCGACCTTGAGATGTGGGAGGCCCTGCAGGGCTAAGGCAAACGGCCCGGCCGTCCGGCCGGGCTTTCCAAAAAACGAAACGCGCGCAGCCAGAGGACAAAACCGATGTTCGATGACCGATACACGCTTGCCTACAAGCGCTATCCCTACAAGAAATCGACCGATCAAGACGCCGCTACACCAGTTCGCCACCCCGTGGTGGTGATAGGCGGTGGCCCGATCGGCGTGGCAACCGCACTTGATCTTGGGCGTCAGGGCATTCCAACACTTGTGCTGGATGACCACGAAGGCGTCGGCATGGGGTCCCGCGCGATCTGTTTCGCCAAACGCTGTCTTGAGGTTGCCGGCCGCTATGGCTGCGGCAAACCGATGGTCGACAAAGGGGTGGTTTGGAACCTCGGAAAGGTCTTTCACAAGGACGACCAGGTTTTCGAGTTCAACCTGCTGCCCGAAGAAGGCCACGAATACCCCGCCTTCATCAACATGCAGCAGCCCTACTACGAAAGCTACCAGCTCGACCGTTTTGAGGAACTGCAGGCGCAGGGCGCACCGATTGAAATCCGCGGCAAGAACCGCGTGGATGCGGTGGAAGTCCACGACGATCACGTCACCCTATCGATCATGACGCCGGATGGCCCCTATACGCTTGAGGCGGATTGGCTGATCGGCTGCGACGGGGCCTCGTCACCGCTGCGCACGATGCTGGATCTGGATTTCACCGGCAAAGTATTTCAGGACAGCTTCCTGATCGCCGACATTAAGATGAAGAACGACAGCTTTCCGACCGAACGCTGGTTCTGGTTCGAACCGACCCACGGATCGGGCGCGTCCACCCTGCTGCACAAACAGCCCGACGATGTCTGGCGCGTGGATTTCCAGATCGGCTGGGATGTCGACCGCAAAGAAGAGATGAAGGAGGAGAACATCCGCCGCCGTCTCGACGCGTTCCTGGGCGCCGGTGTCGAATATGATCTGGTCTGGTCCTCGATTTATACCTTCCAGTGCAAGCGCATGGACAGCTTCCGTCATGGTCGTGTGTTCTTTGCCGGGGATGCAGCGCATCAGGTGTCACCCTTTGGCGCACGCGGCGCAAACTCGGGCATGCAGGATGTCGATAACCTCGGCTGGAAGCTGGGCATGGTCATGCGCGGTGAAGCTCCTGAAAGCCTTCTGGACACGTATAACGTCGAACGTATCCACGGCGCGGATGAGAACATTCTGAACTCAACCCGCTCGACCGACTTTATCACCCCGAAATCAGAAACCAGCCGCCTTCTGCGCGATGCCGTACTGTCTCTGTCTGAAAAGTACGAATTTGCGCGCCCGATGGTGAACTCCGGTCGCCTGTCGGTGCCCTGCACCTATGACGGCTCGCCGCTCAACTCGGCAGATGCTCTGAACGGCCCCGCGCGGTCACGCCCGGGATCGGTTTGCCCAGACGTACCGCTGGGCGACGATTTCCTGCTGTCCAAACTGGGTGACAAATTCATCCTGCTGACCATCGACGCCGATGCCCCCGACATGATCGAGGAAGACGGCGTTCAGGTCACGCGCCTGGCCCTTTCGGTCAAGGATGACAAATCCGGTGCCCTGAAAAAACGGTATCTCGGTGACGCCGACAGCGCGGTTTACCTGATCCGACCGGATCAGCACGTAGCCGCCCGCCGCCCAAGCTTTGAAGAAAACGCAATCCGTGCTTCGATCCGACGCGCGGTCGGCAAGGAGTAAGCCCCATGACCGACTTGATCTTGACCCCCAATATCGAAGGCGTCGATGATTTCTACGCCGAACTTCTGGCCGCCCATGACGGGCTGGAAAAAGACCAAAGCGACGCGCTCAGCGCCCGCCTGATCCTGATCCTGGCCAATCACATCGGCGATCGCTCGGTTCTGACCGAGGCGATCAAAGCCGCCGAAATCTAACACTTCATAGGGAGGAGACTATGAAAATGAACCTGAAAACCCGTGCCCTCGCCTGCGTTGGCGCAACAACCATCGCCTTGTCGCTTGCAACAAGCGCAATGGCCGAAACCACCCTGGCCCTGTCCAGCTGGCTGCCCCCGCGCCACCCCATCGTGTCCGGCGCGATCAAACCCTGGGCCAAACAGGTCGAAGAGGTCACCGATGGTCGTGTAACCGTTCGTGTTCTGGCCAAACCGCTGGGACCGCCGCCTGCGCATTATGACATGGCCGCAGACGGTATTGCAGACATCACCTATGGCCTGCATTCCTTTACCACGGATGACCGTTTCACACGGTCGCGCATCGGCCAGTTCTCTTTCATCGGCGATGACGCCGTTGCTGGCTCCAAGGCGTTCTGGAACGTTTACGCCGGTCCGCTAGAAGCGCAGAAAGAGCACGAAGGCACCAAGCTACTGGGTCTGTTCGTGCATGGCCCGGGCATGTTGCACAACAACGTCCGCAAGATCGAAACGACCGATGATTTTGCCGGTCTGAAAATCCGCGTTCCCGGCGGCTACATCTCTGACCTGATGTCGGGCATGGGCTCTACGACGCTCTTTATGTCCTCGGGTGAGGTCTATGAGAAACTGTCGCGCGGAGTGATCGACGGGGTAACCTTCCCCTATGACGCCCTTGCAGCCTTCAAGCTGACCGAAGACGTCAAATACACGATGAAAGTGCCTGGCGGTCTCTATAACACGACCTGGTTCATGGTCATGAACGAGGACAAGTGGAACGAGATTTCCCCCGAGGACCAAGCCGCGATCGAAGCGATCTCGGGCGAGGCTTTTGCCGCGCTGGTGGGTGAAGCCTGGGTCGGTGCCGACGAAAAAGGCAGCGCAGCGGCTGAAAAGGCCGGGATCGAAGTCTATGACGCGCCAGCCGCTGTGGTTGATGCGATCAAGTCTCAGGCCGCTAACGCCGAAACATCGTGGTCCGAAGCGATCTCGGCGGATGGCTATGACGGGGCAGCAGCCCTGCAAGAACTGCGCAAGCAGTCTGGCGTGGACTTCTGATCCATGGAGCGGCTTCGCCATCGTTTCCCCGACCAGCCCCCTGAAGAGGGGCTGGATATCGGGCTGCTGCTTGACAGGTCGCTTGGTGTCGGCGCCGCTCTGATCCTGTTCTGCCTTATCCTCATTACCTGTGTGGATGTGATCGGGCGTTACTTTTTGAATGCGCCGCTGGCTGGCGCGTTCGAGCTTACTGAAATTCTGCTTGCAGCACTGGTTTTCCTGGCCCTGCCCCTGACGACAGAGCGGCGCGAGCATATCGAAGTCGACTTGCTCAACATGGCCCTCGGCAAATATGCCCAGCGCTTTCTTACGGCCTTTGCCGGGCTGTTTTCGGCGGCCCTTCTGGCCACTTTCGCCTGGCGGCTGTTTACCCATGCGGCCAAGGCGGCCCATGACGGTGCGGTCAGTAACGCACTGGAAATTCCGTTGGCCCCTTTTGGCTATCTGGCGGGCGTGTCCTGCATGGTCTCGGCCTTCATCGCCTTTCTGCGCGGCCTGCAACCGCCGAAAGAGTGTGACACCAATCAAACCCCTCCGGAGGCTCTGCCATGATTGAATCGCTGATCGGCTTTGCCGTCCTTCTGGGGCTGATCCTGTTGCGGGTGCCGATCGCCTTTGCCATGGCGGCAGTTGGCGGGTTCGGCTTTGCCTATATGCGTGGCTGGGAGCCGGCCTGGGCGATGACCGGCCAGGTGGCTTTCGACACCGCGCTGTCCTACAGCCTGTCGGTTATTCCTCTCTTTATTTTCATGGGCAACGTGCTTGCCGGGTCCGGTGTGGCGCATGGCCTGTTTGCAGGCGCTGACCGGCTGTTCGGCAAACTGCGCGGCGGCCTCGCCATGGCGTCGGTCTTTTCTTGTGGGGGCTTCTCTGCCGTATGCGGGTCCTCGCTGGCGACGGCGGCAACTATGTCCAAGGTCGCGATGCCCTCGATGCGAAAGTTTGGCTATGACGACAGGCTGGCCACCGGGTCGATCGCGGCGGGCGGCACATTGGGTATCTTGATCCCGCCTTCGGTGATTCTGATCATCTATGGGCTTCTTACTGAGACCAACATTGCCAAGCTGTTCATTGCCGGGATCATCCCGGGCATCATCGGTGTGGTGCTTTATCTGGGCGCGGTCATGGTCGCGGTGCGTGTGAACCCCGCGCTGGCGCCCGAGGAAGAAAACACCGAACCGATGAGCCGCACCGATCTGGTTGGCGTTTTCTGTGTGCTGGGCCTGTTCCTGTTCATCATGACCGGTATCTACGGCGGGTTCTTCACGCCGACCGAAGCCGCAGGCATGGGCGCAGGTGCATCGGTACTGATCGCTGTAGCCTTGCGGTCCATGACCTGGAGCGGGTTCTTCGCCGCGACTATGGACTCCATCCGCGCCACGGCGATGATCTTCGCCGTCATCATCGGGGCCGAGCTGTTCACCAATTTCATCAACTTCGCCGGTCTGCCCGATGCGCTGTCCAGCTTTGTGATCGACAACGAAATGCCGGTCTGGGCCGTGATCGTGTTCATCATTCTGGTCTACATGGTGCTTGGCTGCGTGCTGGAAAGCCTGTCGATGATCCTGCTGACGGTGCCGGTTTTCTATCCGCTGATGTTCGAACTGGAGTTTGCCAACGAACTGCTGCTTGATCCCGAAAACGCGCTGATCTGGTTCGCCATCGTCGTTGTTGTCGCCACCGAGATCAGCCTGATCACCCCCCCGGTCGGCATGAATGTCTTCGTACTGAAAGGCGTTCTTCAGGACGTGTCGCTGGCGACCATCTTCAAGGGCGTCCTGCCCTTCTGGATCGCAGACATCCTGCGATTGGCCCTGCTCATCCTCATTCCCTCACTGTCACTTTGGCTTGTGGGGCTGATGTGAACCACCCAGACCTAACCCTTTCGGAAAGGAAGACACGATGAAAATCGAGAAAATTCACCACGTCGCCTATCGCTGCAAAGACGCCAAGGAAACCGTCGAGTGGTATGGCAAGATGCTGAACATGGATTTCATTCTGGCCATTGCCGAGGACCACGTGCCGTCAACCCACGAGCCTGATCCCTACATGCATCTGTTTCTGGATGCGGGTGACGGCAACGTTCTGGCGTTCTTCGAACTGCCCACCAAGCCCGAGATGGGCCGCGACCCGAATACGCCGATCTGGGTTCAGCACATCGCCTTCAAGGTCAAGGACCGTGCAACCCTGATCGAGTTCAAGGAGCATCTGGAAGCCAACGGCGTCGAGGTCCTTGGGGTCACCGACCATTCGATCTTCCACTCTATCTATTTCTTCGATCCCTCGGGCCACCGGATTGAACTGGCCTGCCCCGATCCAGAGGAAGAAGCGATGCTGGCCCGGATGGACGAGGTGAAATGGTTGATGCTCGAGGATTGGTCGAAAACCAAGAAAGCGCCGAAACACGCGGATTGGCTGCACGCCAAGGAGCTTAACAAAACCACCTGATGCACTGCCCCGCGCCGGGTGTCCGATCCGGCGCGGGACCTGATTGCTGACGGGTTTTGGCAACACGCTAAGAAATGCTGGAAGAGGTCATGAAACTCTATTCCTATTGGCGTTCTACGACCTCTTACCGGGTCCGAATTGCCCTGAATCTCAAAGGTCTCAGCTATGAAACCTCTCCGGTCAATCTGGTTGCCGGAGAGCAGCGTGCCCCCGATTACGCCGCCCTAAATCCCGGCAAGGGGGTTCCGACCCTTGTCCTTGGGGACGGCACCGTTCTGACCCAGTCGCTTGCGATCATCGAATATCTGGACGCCACCGTGCCGGAGCCGCCGCTGCTGCCGACAGACCCACTGATGCGTGCCCGCGTTCAGGCCGCCGTACAGACCATTGCGATGGACATCCACCCGGTGAACAACCTCAAGGTCATGACCTACCTAAAGGCCCATATGGGGCTTACAGCCGACGGCCAGCTTGACTGGTTCCGCCATTGGATGACCGAAGGGTTTGCCGCCTATCAGGCCATGCTGCCAAAGGGCACGGCGTTCAGCTTCGGGGAAACCCCCGACCTCGCCGATATCTGCCTAGTTGCCCAACTATACAACGCGCATCGCTGGGGCGTTGATATGTCCCCCTTCCCCCGCCTTCTCGAGATCGAAGAATGCGCCCTTTCCGTAGCGGCGTTCAATGACGCGCGCCCCCAAAACCAGCCCGACGCGGCTTAAAGGTGAAATCATGACGAAACTGCTTCCCTCGTGGGTCGAAAGCGCAAACTCTGCAGCGACCGACTTTCCGCTCAACAACCTGCCCTACGGCGTGTTCAGAACCGAAACGGGCACGCTGCATTGCGGCGTCGCAATCGGGGACATGATCCTCGACCTCACGCAGATGGAAGCGGACAGCAAACTTGATCTGCCTGAGGCGTCCGTGTTTTCGAAGGGATCTTGGAATGACTTCATGGCGCTTGGCGCCGGGGTCTGGAATGCGTTCCGCGCCATGCTGACTGAGGCACTGGCCGCAGGCTCGACCCGTCAGGAGGAACTGACCGTCTATTTGGTGCCGATGGCCTCGGTCACGATGGCAATGCCGTTCGACGTCTCCGAGTACACAGATTTCTACGCGGGCCGCAATCATGCGTTCAATGTCGGCACCATGTTCCGTGGCCCTGAAAATGCCCTGCCCCCGAACTGGTTGCATATCCCCATCGGCTACAACGGCCGTGCGTCCTCGGTTGTGGTCAGCGGCACCGATGTGCATCGCCCGTGGGGGCAGCTGAAAGGCCCCGATATGGAGGCGCCTATCTTTGCGCCGTCGCGGCGATTTGATCTGGAACTGGAAATGGGCGCGATCGTCGGGCAACCTTCGAACGGTCCCGTATCGGTACAACAGGCCGACGACATGATCTTTGGCTATGTCCTGCTGAACGACTGGTCCGCGCGCGACATTCAGGCGTGGGAGTACCAACCACTCGGCCCGTTTCAGGCCAAGGCCACCGCAACCACGATCAGCCCGTGGATCGTGACCAAGGCAGCGCTGGAGCCCTTCCGCACCTCAACACCCGAGCGCGAAAAGGAACTGCTTCCCTATCTGCAAGAACCCGGCCCGATGCTTTATGACATTGCACTTGAGGTCGGGCTGGCTCCGGAAGGTACAACGGAATCCGTTATCGCGCGCACCAACTACAACGAGATGTACTATTCCGCGGCCCAGCAACTGGCCCATCACACGACCAGCGGCTGCCCGATGCGCGTGGGTGATCTGCTTGGATCAGGTACGATCTCCGGCCCGGAAAAGGAAAACCGCGGCAGCCTGCTGGAGCTTAGCTGGGGCGGCAAAGAACCTCTGACGCTGGATAGCGGCGAGGCGCGCAGCTTTCTTGAAGACGGTGATACGCTGACCCTGCGTGGCGCGGCCCATGGCAACGGGTACCGTATCGGGTTTGGCCCCTGCACGGGCACGTTGCTTGCGGCCAACGCTCGTTAGTAACTGGAACGGGCAGAGGTCACTTCGGTCTCTGCCCTTTTTGTCAGTCGGTTTTGGCGACCTTCATCAGCGCCGTTATGCCCCGCTCCAGCGCCTCGCGATCCTCGGGGGTCAGGGCGTCCAGCATACGATTGGCCCGTTCCCGCACCTTCGGCTCTAAAAGCTGAAACTCACGCAGCCCTTCGGGCGTGCAGCGATAGACACGGATTCGACGATCCGTGTCTGAAATCTCGCGAATTATCAGCCCCTTTTCATCAAGCCGCTTTGCGGCCCGGCTGACCTGCACTTTGTCCAGGGTTGTGCGGCGCGCAAGGTCGAGGGAGGTGACACTTTCTGCGTTTGCCAGCAGAAACAACAAACGCCATTCCTCTCGCGACAGGCCCAGTTCACGCTCGTAGACGTCTGTCAGGTTTCGTGAGAAAGCTTCGGACGCCACGGCCAATCGATAGGGAAAAAAAGAATCGAGCTGCATGTTCCGTTTAGCGTAATTCAAAATCGTTTCATCTGCAACGATGCTGAATACTCACCGCCCTAAGCTGATATGAAACCGGGGTTTCTTCGCCAATCGAAGGCGGTGCTGTGGGTATGTTTGTGATCAGGAAAAAGGGTACCGAGATCAGCACCCCTTACCTCGATCCACCGTCGCTTACCGGATCTGCACTGTTACAGAGAACAGGTATTCTGCAAGCGCCTCTTCTACTGCCTCAACGGCAGAACGGGACTGTTCCGGCAGGGTCCAGCTTTTCCTTGTGGTTTGTCGTCATGACCAACGCCCGCCCCTCTTGGGCCGCAACTCTGACGCCAGCGCCCGGATAAGGCTGGATTTGCCCGTGCCCGGTGGGCCGTGGAACAGATACCCCCGCCGCCACGGAACACCGCGCGCTGCGTACCAGTCGCTCGCACCATAGAACCAGCGCATGTCGTCCAGCACTGTCTGGATGTGGTTGTCGTCCTCTAGCACGGTATTAATGGACCGGCGCGGCACATCGCCGACATGGTCCCAGTAATCCCCTTTCAAAGTGTACAGGCCGGGGCCGATCCGGTCCTTGCTCCGAGCGATCCGCCGCCCCTCTGAAATCCAATCGAGCATGGTCTGTACTGTCCCGAACAGGACGGTAACGTGCAGCACCTCCATTGGCCGTTGGTTGTGCGACGCGCCCACTTTTGCCTTTTCGTTGATGCCACGTTCCAACCGGCAGAGATGCCCGCGCCAGAAAAACCAATGCCGTCCTGGAGCTGGCGCATAGCCCTTGGTGCCACTGGCCCATCTGCTGTCCGTCATACGCACGTGCCGGGAACGGGCTAGCATGTTGTTGTGGTCCATCCAAAGGCAGAAATGGCGATAGGCCGCGCTCCGGTTGTCCAAGGTCAGGCTGACCCAGAGGCGCCTGGTCACCGCTTTATAAAGCCCGATCAGAGCAACACACAGAAAAGCCGCCACCACGCCGAAGGCTCCAAGCGCCAGACCACCCGCGAAGAAATCGCTTGCCACAGCGTTGGACAGGAGTTGATCGAACGTTTCCATCTAGCCCACCTGTTCTTCGCGAAAACCTTGGCCCTTGAAGCAGCGCACCGGATTGCCGCGCTCCAATGCGTGGTGCAGTTGGTTTCGGGCGGCCTTCTGCGCAACTTCGTCCGCTGCAATCCGGGCGGCCAGCAACTGTCGCAGGCGCGCCAAGGCCAGTGACTTGTTACGATGCTGCGAGCGTTCTTCGCGCGCAACCGCCGCAAGCCCGGTCAGTCCGTGCACCGCACGTACTGCGCTGTCCGTCGTGTTCTGGTGCTGCCCGCCGGGCCCACCTGCCCGGAAGGTCTCAAACGTAACGTCTCGCTCATGAAACCGATCCGGTGCCAGCGCGGGCGCGGTAAGGTCAAACACTCCGACAAACCAGTTGGCGCGTTTGTGCTGCGGGCGCAGATTGCTTTTTGCCCTCCACCGAATTGTACCGCGCCACCGGCTGGCGAAGGCCTCGGCATCCGCACCACCAAGCAATACAACGGCCGATTTGAACCCGTGTTTTGTGGACGATCCGCTTGCATCGAAATCCACGGCGAAAAGCTTGGCCTCGTGGCGCATCGCGTTCAGCACACCCGCAACGGCCTGTTGGCATTCTGCAGGACCGCTGCCACTGGTGATCAAGAGGGTAAGGTGTCCAGCCGCAGTCATGACCACCTCCGCTCGCGTGTTTTCTTGAACGTCAAAAGCGGATGGAACTCTGCCACACAATGCCCAGCCCCCTTGCGCACCAGATCCTCGACAACAGCCGTGGCCGATTTATAGGCCAAGGGCGCCTCTTCGATCAGAAGATCGCGGTCCTCGCACAGGATGCGACCCCCGTAGGGCGTGCGTTGCATGGCTTCGATATCGGACTGTTTTGCACGCACACGGCCATGCATTGAGGACCGGTCATATCGCCGCCCCGCACCGTGGGCGAGGCTGTTCAGCGCATCGCCATGATCCGCAGAAGACATCAGATAGCTGGCGCTTGCCCGCGACCCGGCCAGGGGCACAAGCCCCGACCCCGCGACAGCGGCACCCTTGCGGTGCAGCCAGCCGTCGACGTGCTGCTCCAGCAGGTTATGCGGCGCATCCACCAGCAGGGTCAGATCGGCACGCAGCGCTTCGGACGCGCGTTCAGCAATGATCCGGCGATTGAGGCTGGCCCAGCGGACCGCCCTGTCGTGATCCTGCACATACGCCCGCGCCTCTGCGCTATCAGGGGCCATGCCTGAGAAGGCATCCTGCGGCAAAGCATTGAGAACGGCAGAGCCGAACCCGCGCGACCCGGAATGCACCAGCAAAAAAAGCCGCGACTTATCGAGGACGGCGCATCCGTCGGCGTCAGCCAAGGTCTGCACTTCGCAAAAATGATTACCGCCACCCAACGTGCCCAGAGAAGCGGCAAACTGATCCGGGGGCAGGTCGATTTCCTCAAGACGCCCTCGATGGTCCCGTGATGAAGGCTCTCCCAGAACCCGCATCCGCCGCAGCGCCTTTTCCAGCTTCAGCTTGCGCAGAGGCAAGTCCAGCTGGAACAGCGACATGCCGCAGCCGATGTCGTTGCCGATCAGTTGCGGGAAAATCCGATCCGCCAGGACGGCACACCCGACCGGCCCGTGCTTACCGGGATGCAGGTCGGGAAACGCCGCTATTTTTCGCACTCCGGCCCAGCCGGCGATCTCTTCAAGTTGTTGTTCGGCCCGTCCGTCGATCCAGGCCGCAGATGTATAGAATTTCGTGATGATGCCACCGCTGGACACAGCAGGTGCGCGACCATCCAAGACAGAATTGCCCATGAGATAGTACCCAAAATACGTAAAAAGATACGTCGGCCAGGCGCCGACGAACTGGATCAAACCTGACCTGATTTCAGCTTAGGTGTTGATCGGCCCCGAAAGGGCAAATTGACGATTAAGCATGTATGTCCCTTTCCTGTTTGGGGTTACGATTTGGGTCCAATGGACCGGATGGAGAGTGTCGTTTACTGAACCGCCCCGATTCCTGCAAAGTGTTTTGGATACAGGCACAACCCCCCTGTTACCAAAGCGCAACAGCGCCGTGGCAGAAAGGCCACTCAAGCCACTATTGTGACGCGGTGTGCTTCCCAGGCCTCGGGCGGCTCCAGCTTCTTCGCCAAATGGTCGATGACAGCATCCGGAACTGCGTCCGGTCTGTTTCGGTTCTGCTGGGAAAGCTGCTCCGGGTCCACCTCGAGATAGACGATCTCGATCCGTGCGTTGTAATCCCGCAGGAGCCGCAAAATCCGTGATCGGTTCTGCCGCGTGACGTTCGTAGCGTTCCAGACAAAACCCCTGCCCGCCCGCAAATACGTCCGCGCGCGTTCATGGGCAGCCTGGATGACCTGCCCTTGATTGTCCGTTGCCGAAACGCCCAACTCCTGGCGGATCAAATCAAGGCTGACAACGGGTTGGTCGGGTCGATTGTTGCCGATCCAGGTATCCTTACCCACGCCCGGCAGGCCTGACATGACCGTCACCTTACAGCGGAACTCTTCATGCGCCGCAAAGTGCGGATCACGATCCGGCAAATCGAAATAGGACACTCGGCTTTCGTCATTTGCGAAAGGAAACGGGCGGTTCAGACACCCTGCCTCCTCGAACGTTGCGACAGCAAGTTCAACGCTGTCCAATATCGATTGCTGATCCTCACAGGTGCGCCCCAAAGCATCCGCTCTGGCATGCAGACAAAGAAGATCAGGACGGCAACGCCAGGATGTTTCGATGGCCAGCCGCTGCGGATCATCCCGTTCGATCAGCCAGAACGGCAATTGGTGCTGGCTGATGATGCCGCACAGCCCCTCGCGCCACGCAAATGGGGTTCCTGCGTGCCATAGTAGCTGCCGAGCGACGGACGCCCCAACTCGCGAATGACCGCGAGAGGAAATGCGCCCGTCTTCCTCATGCCTGGTGACATAGGGCTTACCGATGTCATGCAAAAAAGCCGCCCAGAACAGACAGCTCTGCGCGTCTGGCGACAGCAACCGCCAGGTTTCATCGGCGACAAGCGCCTCAACCACCATCCGCGTGTGGGTGCCCACATCCCCCTCAGCATGGTGAACAGGATCTTGCGGGCAGTCATCCAGCGCGGCCAATTCGGGCCACAAATCCCAGATCGCACCCCAATCGACTCGCCAGAGCGGGCCGGTCGGAACCAAGGACAACAACTGTTGATGCGTCACAGTGGGCTTTGCATGTTTACGCATCATACGCTCCTTCCACGCCAAGTATCGGCGCGAAGATATCGATCCCGTCGGCCAGCGCATTGGGCAGGATCGGTCGATCATGCCAATGGCCCTCCGACGCCTGGATCGCCTGATGGAAGTCACCACGTACAAACTTGAACCGGTCCTGCACTTGACCCGCGCCCTCAAGCTTGATGTACAGCCCTTCGGCCAGATCGCTGTCTTCGGTTTGCTGCTGGACCATGTCAGGGCGGCTGTTTGACTGGACCGCCGCCCTCGCCAAAGCATCCCGCCAATCGTTCGATTTGTATGGCGTTGGTCGGACCATGGCGTTGAGTTGATCGACAGACGCAAGCTCTCCTTCATGCACGACGGGCACGGGCATGATCGGCAATCCTGCCAGCAGGGAACGGCGCGCTGCGGTACTCAGAAACACGCCAGTTTCACGGTCAAGTACGTCGAATTCCATGAAATAATGTGGCAGGCGATCGTAAAAGACCGTGTGCTTGGCATACATCCATTCGCCATACATGACATAGCGCTGACAAAGCACAGGCAGGAACGTATGTGCATGTGCCGCCGCCCAGGTTTTGAACAGCGCAAAGTGGCGCTCTCGGCCGCCGCCCGACAGAAAGTGCCCCCTGCTTTGCAGTAGCAGGTTTCCGTCTTTGTCAAACGAAACGGCCGCGTTGGCCCCGTCGAGCTTTTCCTCGACGATCAGATTCTGGCCCGCCAATTCTCTGATTGGTTTGTCATCCGCAAGATCGCCGACCTGAAGGCGCGAACCTTCAATGTGCCGCGTGCGCGGGTATTTGTAGATTTCCATAACTGTCTCACAATGTAATGAAGTCGCACAAAATCACCCGGCCAGAATGGTCAGGTTGAATGATTGGATATGTGCGCAAGCGTTACATTGGACTTCCGTGGGGTTCGGGGTGAAACAGAACGCGTTGCTACCCGCCGCCTTGGAAAAAATCAATACAGGGCTTGGGATTAGTGACTTTCGTTGTCGAAAGGGTCACGCCGCACAAAATTGCCGACGGCGGGCTACCCCGAGAAGCGATCCGGGCTGAAGGCCTGTATGTCGATTGGCGACTGCCGGTTTGCAATCTCGTCTGCCACCAGCCGGGCCGTTGTTGAGCCCAGCGTCAAACCCAATTGCCCATGGCCCGTTGCGAAGGTGACATTCGCCAACCTTCCACTGCGACCAATGATCGGACGAGTGTCAGGTGTCAGCGGCCGCCGTCCGAACCGGCGTTCGGCGCTGCCTGTCTGTAGCCCAGGCAGAACCCGCCGTGCCTTTTCAACCAGAATATCCGCACGGTTCCAGTTTGGGAGCGCCTCGGCCCCGGCGAACTCAATTGTCCCCGCGACAGCAAGCGCGCCGTCGTAAGGCGTGATGCCGAACCCGCCTTTTGCGTAGAACACGGTATGAGACAGGTCGACTCCGCTGTTCTTCAAGGCCGTGGAATAACCGATGACGCCTTCTATCTGCAGCGGAACGCCCAGCTCCGCAGCCAGATCACGAGACCGCGTGCCCGCAGCCAAGACAAACTCGTCGGCGGCAATGGTACGGCCATCTTGCAGCTTCACGGCCGTGATCTGGCGGCCGTTCCGGTCAAAGCCGACTGCACTGCCAGAGATGACCGTTCCCCCACGATTCAAGAAGGCTTCATGCAGCGCCTCAACCAGCCGCTTCGGTTCGGTCACGAAACTCCAGTCGCGCAGCAGGGCAGCGTACTTGAAATCCGGCGCGATGGCCGGGTCGATGTCATGTGCGTCGCCGCCGCTGACCTCTTCGATCGAGCACCCCAACTCGCGCGCCAGATCAAAGGCAGCGGCCATGTTGGCGCGATCGTCATCCCCGTCAAACAGCTTGATGACAGGGCGTTCCACCAACAGTTCCGAGCGCCCGATATCAGCCAATTGCGCCTTGAAATCCGCAGTTGCCAGAAAGGTCAGCCGCGCCAAATCGGCCGCAATGGCCCGCATTTTCAAAGGGCGCGCATTGGCGACAAATCGGGCGAACCACGGCGTCAATCGCAGGGCCGAGCTCGGGCGCAATGTCAAAGGCGCTTTGGGATGCATCAACAACCCCGGAACTTTCGCCAGCATCCCTGGTTGCGACAGCGGCACAATCTCGCCCACGGCGATGCATCCACATGAGGCCCAGCTGGCCCCCTCACCCACCGGACCCGGCTCAATGACGGTGACATCGAACCTCTCGGCCTGCAAAGCCAACGCGCAGGAAATACCTACGACGCCACCGCCGATCACCACCAATTCAGGCATGTCCTGCGACCTTTCCTACAGCGTCTGCAACTGTGCCAGCAGGTCCGGCGCAACCGAAACTCCGTTCGCTTCGGTCGCCGCGCGGTTTTTCAGCCGCCCATCACCGGGCACGCGCGCGGCTCCGTTGCCCTCGATCTCGGCACAGATGCGGGCGATGTAATCGTTGAATGCAGGGTTGCCGAACCGGCTCGGGTCAATCGCGATAAGGGTTGCCCCGCCTTTGATGTTGAGGGCCTCAAAGGACTCGCGTTCCTGATTGTCGACCGACAAGGTGCCGCCTGCCAGCGCCGCACCCAGCACCTCGATCAGGAAGGCAATGGCAGCGCCCTTGTGTTCGCCAAAGGGCAGCAGGCTGCGGGTTTCCAGAATGGCGTTCGGATCGGTGCTGGGCTGGCCATCGGTATCCAGCCCCCCGGCGCGCGGCAGGTCATGGCCCTCGGCCGCGGCCATCTTGATATCCATCAGAGCCACCATCGAGGATGCCTGATCCCAGACAATCGGCTCGCCCCCCGGACGCGGGCACGCAAAGGACATCGGGTTTGTACCAAAGACCGGGCGCACCCCACCCTGCGGCACGACCATGGACAAAGAGTTCACGACGCCCAACGCCACAAGCCCCGCCTCAGCCAGCGGCCCGGTGTCAAAGCGCAGCGCGCCCAGATGGTGGCAATTGGCGCATGTAAAGGCCGCAATCCCGTTCTCGCGTGCCATCTCAATCAGCTCTGCCCGTGCCGCCAATGCGGCTACCTGATAGAACCCGTTGTCGCCATCGCCACGTAACACACCGGGCGCTATTCGGCGGATTGACGGCGCAGCCATCGGGTTGGCGTAACCCGATGACAAATATTGCGCATATACCGGCAGCAAGCGCAGCCCATGGCTGCGGGGGCCATCACGTTCGGACATCCGCACAAGATCCGCTATGACTTCACTGCTGTGTGCATCAAGGCCCGCGGACACAAGGACGGATTTGGCCAATGCCTTCACCTCTTCGAGTGAGAGCGTTTTCGTCGGGGCGTCAGTCATTTTCCTCATCCTGTCCTTGTGTCTGGCTGGCGGGCGCTTGCACGCCCGTGTTTTCAGTTACGAGTTCTGATATTCCAGCTTCTTCTTGGCAACAAATTCGTCAAGTGCCCCGCGCTGATCATCCGGCATCGGCGGCTTGACGTAATTGTCCAACATGCGTTGCGCCTCTTCGTTGCCGACGGTTTCGGCGGTCTTCGACCCCTCTGCTTCCCACTGTTCGAAACTGTCATTGTTCTGCAGCGGGTTCATGTGCAGTGGGTTTTCCCGGGTATGGTCTGTTCCAAGGAAGTGTCCGCCGGGGCCGATCTCGGCAATGTCATCCAGAATTGCGTCCAGATTTTCATCCTCAAGCCCGCTGAAGAACCGGTGGAAGTTCTCAAGCTGCCGTGTGTCCTGTACCCATTTCGAGTAGCTGACCCCAAGCGCGCCTTCCAGAAAACCTGCCGAATGCACGATGTAGTTGGCACCGCCCAACAGCACCGGCCACATGGTATTGGCCGTATCAAACGCCGCCTGCATGTCCGGGGATTTCGCCCCGGTCCACATCGTGCAGGTCCGCCACGGCACGCCATAGAAGCGCGCCATCTGGCCAACCAACAGGTTCATCAGCCCCGGTTCTGGTGACCCCATCATCGGTGCTCCGGTCTTCATCGAAACCCCCATGATCGCCACGCCCAGAACCATTGGTGCGCCGCGCCGGATGATCTGGCTATAGGCCATGCCCGCCAGCGATTCCGCGATCAGCAGCGCCACGCCACCCTGCGGGCTGGCCGGCGTTGACGCGCCTGCCAGAACGAAGGGCGACAGCAGGCAGGGCTGGTTGGCGCTGGCGTAAACCCGCAGGCTTTCCAGCATGGTTTCGTCCCAGACCAACGGCGTGTTGCAGTTCAGCAGCGCGGCCATCACCACGTTGTTGTCTACGAACTCTTCGCCGAACACGATGCGGGTCATTTCAACCGAGTCGCGCGCAGCCTGTTCCGACAGCACCGATCCCTTGATCGGCTTGTCCGTCAGTGTCAGCGCCGCGTGGACAAGCTCAAGATGGCGCTGTGGTACGGGCACGTCTTGCGGTTCGACCGGCAGAACCCCCGGAACCATCATCGACTGGCTCATCTGGCTGAGCTTGAAGAAGTTGTGCGCGTCTTCCAGCATCGACGGACGGCGCACGCCATCAAGCCCATAGACAAACGGGGCGCCATAGGCGTTCGCGAAAACGGAGTTCCGGTTGCCGACCTGCAACGAACGATCCGGATTGCGTGCCGCATAACTCCATTCCGACGGAACCGCCGAGATCAGGTCCATCAGCATGTCCCGGCCAATACGGACCCTCTCTCCCTGAACATCGGCACCGTATTTCTTCCAGTCAGCCAGGGCCACAGGGTCACGGAATTCGATACCGGTGGTCTCCAGGATCGTCATGGCTGCGTTGTGGATCTTCTCGACCCCGTCGGGGCCAAGCAGATCAATCGGTCCGATTTTGCGGTTCAGGGTCGGCAGGTAAACCGGTGGCGGATTGGTGCGGGCCTGCACCCGTGCTGCGCGGCCACCCCGGCCAGAACGTGCTCTTGCTTGTGTCATTGCATCCCCTCCGAATCAGGCGCGGGCGCGGGCGCTGGTTGGGTCAACGGCGCAGACATCGATCACCTCGGCGTCACGCATTTCATTGTGCACCAGAACCTGCATTTTTGTGCCAGGTGCGGTCATGTCCTGCGGCACCAACGCCATCGCGATGTCGTGGTTGCAGTAATACGAGAACCCGCCCGAAGTGACGCGACCGATCAGTTTGCCATCGGCATAAACGCCCTCATCGAACATGACCGAGGTATCGCAGAACGGCAGTTTCAGCGTGACCAGAACATTATACCCGCCCGCCTCTTTCTGAGCCAGAAGCGCCGCCTTGCCGATGAAGTCACGTTCGCAAACCTGACCACCGACTTTTTCGGTCATGGCCACAAAGCGGCCCAGATCGGCCTCGTACGGGGTCATGTCCTTGCAAATCTCGCGGTTGATGGCGCGATAGGATTTCTCAAGCCGCATGGATTCAAGCGCCTCAAGCCCAAACGGTTTCACGCCTGCTTTCAGCAACTGATCCACAATGTGACGGTTGTAGCCAACCGGGTGGTGCAGTTCCCAGCCCAGTTCACCGGTATAAGACACGCGCAGCAGGTGCACACCTTTGGCATAGCCCACTTCGCCCATCTGCGCGGAAAGCCACGGGAAGGCTTTGTTCGACAGATCGTTGTCCGTCAGCTTCGACAGGATCTCGCGCGAGTTCGGACCGGCCAGGGCGATCACGCCCAGCTGTTCCGAGATATCCTCCATGATGACCGAGCCGTCCTTGGGCAGCAGGCGCTGCATCTGATCCCAGTTATAGGCGCGCCAGTTCGGGGTCGAGATCAGATAGAAGTCATCCTCGGCATAGCGAACGATGGTGTATTCCGCATCCATGCCGCCCTTGTCGTTCAACATCAGCGACAGGGTCATACGGCCCACCTTGGGCAATTTGTTCGCCATCAGACCGTCCAGCCATTTGGCAGCGCCCGGTCCGCGCACCGTGAACTTGGTCATCGGCGACATTTCAATGAAGCCAGCCTCTTCCCGGGTGCGGCGCACTTCTTCCTGCACCAGCTCCATGTGGTCGGTGCGGCGGAAGCTGTGCTCGGGAATGGCCTCTTCCGGAGACTTGGCGAACCAGCGGGGGAATTCGTAGCCGTTGAAGCTGGTCCAGACCGCGCCTTGCGCTGTCAGCAGATCGTAAGAACCCATGGTTTTCATCGGGCGCGCGTCGGGGAAGTCTTCCCCCGGAACATGCGCGTCCATATGGGTACCCCAGGTTTCGCGCACCTTGTCCATGGTCCAGCGCTTGGAGGCATAGTCCGAGAAGCGGCGTGGATCGAGTTCCGACAAGTCCATGCCCGGATCGCCATTGACGATCCACTTGGCCAGACGGTTGCCCACAGTGCCGCCCCACAGGATGCCACCCGGCATACCTTCGGCCAACCACAGGTTCTCATGCCCCGGCGCGGGGCCGGCCAGAGGCAGCTCGTCCGGGGTCATCTGGAACGGGCCGCGGGTGTTGGCCTTGATGCCGACCTCGCCCAGCGTCGGGACGCGTTCGATGGCGCGCTCCCACTGGGTTTCCACCGCGTCAAAATCTTCGGGCAGCAGGTCGGCGCCAAATTCCGGTGGCACGCGGTCTTCGGCAAACAGTTTGAGGTCTTTGGTGAACTCATAGGGACCGAACTGGATGCCACCGACGTCTTCGCGCAGATAAGCCCCGTAATCCTCGTCGCGCAGGATTGGGAATTCTTTCAGGCCTTGCGCGCGACGCTCTTTCAGCAGCGGCACGGTTTCGGTGGTCCAGTATTGGTGAACGATTGGAATACAGGGCAGGTCCAGCCCCACCCGGCGCGCGTTCTCGCGGGCATAGTTGCCGGTGGCAAAGATCAGGTGTTCACAGGTGATCTCGCCCTGGTTGGTGGTCACCTTCCAGTGGCCATTGTCCAGTTTTTCGTAAGTTTGCGCTTCGGTATTCTGATAAACCTTCGCACCCGCATCCCGCGCCAGCTTGGCCAGCGCCATGGTGATATCAGCCGGGTTCACATAGCCGTCTTCGGTGTGCAGGATGCCGCCACGAATGTCGGGGCTTTGATTCAGCAGAGGGTGGATTTCAGCGATCTCCTCCGGCGTCACCAGTTTGCAAGGCACACCTGCAGCTTCGGCGATCGAAATGTAGGACTGAAACTCATCCCAGCGCTTCTCGGTATTGGCGACGCGCAGCTGGCCCACTTTACGCAGCCCGACCGAGGCACCCATCTTTTCCTCAACCTCGGAATAGATACGGATGGTTTCCATCGTCATCTTCGACACATTGTGCGACCGCACAAAGGTCACCAGCAGACCTGCTGCGTGCCAGGTCGATCCCGAGGTCAGCGTCGTACGCTCCAGCATGACCGCGTCCGAACACCCATGTTCGGTCAGGCCATAAAGGATCGATGCCCCAACGCACCCGCCACCGACAACCACAACTTTTGCATGCGACTTCATTCAATCGACTCCTTAACTTGCGCCGAAAACCGGCAGAAACCCGGACCTTCTGACACGTCGTTGAAGCCGGGTTCGTCCGGGAATGCAGGCAAGCACGTCACCATGTACGACCCTGCTGCCTGAGACAGGCACCTCCCCGAATGCTGAGGGCTAGCATTGCGGTCAGTTGACCAATAGGCAATTGCAAAAAAATTCACTTTGAGTTACCTGAGCTAAACCAAGAACGACATGTTCTTAGGTAAAACACGGAAAATCAACCACTACAGGTCAGAGAACCTTGCCCAAAGGCCCATATGAACTTCCCCCATTTGGTTCATTGATCAGCTTCGAGGCTGCGGCGCGCCATGTCAGTTTCAAAACGGCCGCAGCAGAGCTGAACGTGACCCCTGCGGCAATCAGCCACCAGGTTAAATCACTAGAGCAAGAGCTGAACTGCTCGTTGTTTCGTCGTCACCATCGCGGGGTTGAGTTGACAGAAAGCGGGGCCTACCTGCTGGTCGCCCTGCAGCGCGGGTTAGAAGGTATCAGTGAGGCCTTGCAGCAGCTGCGGTCGCAATATGACAGATCCGGCGTGACGATTCGGTCAAGCACGGCTGTAAGTTCGCTTTGGCTGACGCCGCGACTGGCGCAATTCTGGAAAAGTTACGGCCATATATCGGTGACGCAAGTGGTCACGGACTTGGGGTTCGATACATCGAAATGCGATCTCAGCATTTTCTATGGCGACGCCTCCCAAGAGAAGGCGAACCACCATGTTCTGTTCCGCGACCGCATCATGGCCCTCGGCAGCCCTCGGTTTCTGGAACAGAACCGCATTACTGGCATCCAGGACCTTGCGCGCGTCCCCTTGATTCATCTTGATGCGCCGGGAACGGGGTGGACGGATTGGCGCGAGTGGACCAATCAATTGGGCTACGACGGGCCTTTGAACTCGGCACATCGCGTCAACAATTACACCATTGCCCTGCAGGCCGCTCAGGACGACATGGGGGCCGTGCTGGGATGGGAAGGACTGACGTCCGAGCTTGTCGCATCCGGGAAGCTGGTCAGTCTGCTGCCGCAGGCGATCTCCTCACCGCTGGACTTCTACGTCGCGCTCCACAACACTGCATCTGATCGTGCCAATCTTGTGTTTCAATGGCTGGCTGAAACCACCTGAATTTCCTTGCCTTATTGGTGGCTTAGAGCATTTTTAACGGACCCTTTTTCGACTTCTGCGGAATTTCTGTGCTCAATTGATTCCGAACGATTACTTTGATTGCCGGCCCGGCGTCATGTCGCCACCGCCGTGAAACACGTCGGTTTTGGTGAAGCCCGCGGTAGAGCGATCACTCTACCACTTTTTCATGATCGACATGAAAAACCAGATTGCCGCCCGTCTGCATGGTCAGTTCGAGGAAATGGGGTTTGCCGGACCCGGCGTCGAAGCTCTGCGCGCGGGCGCGGATGTTTCGCTAAGAACCCTCTACAAGTATTTTCCCAGCCGCGAGGCGATGGTGGTCGGCGCGCTGCAGCATCGAGATCGGGCCTATTCAGACTGGATCGGCGAAGGCCCCGAGCACGGCGCGGCGCGTGTTGTCCATGTTCTTCAACGGCTGTCCGACTGGCTGTTCGGGATATCGAACTGCGGTTGCCTGTTTCGCAATGCCTTGTCCGCTTACCCCGATAGTGCCCCGATACGCGCAGCGGTCGAAGCACATAAGTCCGAAGTGCGGGCACAGTTTCGCCGTCGGCTTCTTGATGTCGCTCCGGATTGTGATGCGGACACGTTGGTCGACCAGATGTTTGTTCTGCACGAAGGCCTGACCGAAGCCGCCCGCCTGATAGGTCCGGAACGGGCCAGCCGCCAGACACTCCAGACCGCAGCCCTGATCCTGGCTGCGGCGGGCATTGAATAACCCCTTCAAACCAACAGAAAGCCCCGACATGAAACTGAAGGAAATCCACATCTACTCCCATGACCTGCCGGTCAAGAATGGCCCCTATACGATGGCCAGCGGCGCGGTCTGGGCACTGGACACCACCCTTGTCAAACTGGTGTCGGACACAGGTCATGTTGGTTGGGGCGAGACCTGCCCGGTCGGCCCAACTTATGCCGAGGCTCATGCGGACGGCGCGCGTGCTGCACTGAAGGTGATGGCCGAAGGGCTGATCGGCGCCGAGGCAACACCGGGCACATTGCGCCGCAAGATGGACACTTTGCTGACCGGCCACAATTATGCCAAGGCCGCGCTGGATATCGCTGCCTATGACCTTTTCGGCAAGTCGCTGGGCGTCAATGCCGCTGACCTGTTGGGGGGCGCAGTGACCAACCGAGTGCCGTCGTACTACGCCACCGGCGTCGGCACGCCGGATGACATTGCAAAACTGGCCAAAAAGAAACTGGACGAAGGCTATCCGCGCCTGCAAGTCAAGGTCGGCGGTCGCCCGGTCGAGATCGACATCGAGGTGATCACCAAGGTCTGGGAGGTCGTCAAAGGCTCTGGTATGCGTCTGGCGGTGGATGGCAACCGCGGCTGGACAACCCGCGACGCCCTGCGCGTCAGCCGGGAATTGCCGTATGTGCCCTTCATCATGGAGCAGCCCTGCAACACCGTGCAGGATCTGGAAAAGATCCGCCCGCAGGTCAGCCACGGCATCTACATGGATGAAAACAGCGTCGATCTGAACACGGTTATTTCAGCCGCCGGCACCGGTCTGGTGGATGGATTTGGCATGAAGGTCACGCGCATTGGCGGCCTGACCCATATGCGCGCCTTCCGCGATATCTGCGAGGCGCGCAACCTGCCGCATACCTGCGACGATAGCTGGGGCGGCGACATCATCGCCGCCGCCTGCACCCAGATCGGCGCAACCGTCAAACCTGAACTGTGCGAAGGCGTCTGGCTGGCCGCGCCCTATATCGAAGGCAACTACGACGCCGAAAACGGCATCCAGATTGTGGGCGGCCACATCGAACGCCCAACTGGGCCGGGTCTGGGTGTGACCCCTAACGAGACCCTCTTTGGCGCACCCGTTGCGTCTTTCGGAGGCTGAGATGATCCCCGAAACAATGAAAGCCGTCCTGCTGACAGGCCATGGCGGCATCGACAAACTGGACTATCGCGCCGACGTGCCTACGCCGCAGCCGGGGCCGGGCGAGGTGCTGATCCGCGTCGCCGCAGCGGGTGTGAACAACACCGATATCAACACGCGCATTGGGTGGTATTCCAAGGCCGTAACGGCTGATACCGAAACAGGCGGGGCCGAAGGGTTCGACACGGTTGACGACGATGACGCAAGCTGGTCGGGCGTACCGCTGACCTTCCCGCGCATCCAGGGCGCCGATGTTTGCGGCCATGTCGTCGCTGTTGGCGAGGGCGTGGACCTCGCCCGCATCGGCGAGCGGGTGATCGTGCGCAACATGCTGCGGACCTATGTGGATTACCGCCCCTATGAATGCTGGACCATCGGCAGCGAATGCGACGGCGGGTTCGCTCAATACTGCAAGGCCCCCGCGCAAGAGACCCACGCCGTTGCCTGTGACTGGTCCGATGCCGAACTGGCCGCGATCCCCTGCGCCTATTCCACTGCCGAAGGCATGTTGCACCGCGCAAATGTCGGGGCCGAAACGGTTCTGATCACCGGCGCCTCGGGCGGCGTGGGCTCCGCTGCTGTGCAACTGGCCAAGCGACGCGGTGCCACCGTCATCGCGCTTTGCTCCCCCGCTAAGTTCGAGGCTGTCCGGGCGCTAGGGGCTGACCGTATTCTGGACCGCGATGCCGATCTGGTTGCCGAACTGGGCGCAGGGTCGATTGACGTGGTGGTTGATCTGGTGGCCGGCCCACAATGGCCCAGCCTGCTGGACGTGCTGCGCCGAGGTGGCCGCTATGCCACTGCGGGGGCCATCGCCGGGCCGATCTGCGAGATCGACGTGCGCACGCTCTACCTGAAAGACCTGACACTGTACGGCTGCACGTTCCAGGAAGACATCGTGTTCGAAAACCTCGTGAAATACATCGAGGCCGGCGAAATCCGCCCTGTTGTGGCCAAGACCTACCCGCTGTCCGACATCGCCACCGCGCAAGAGGACTTTCTGGCCAAGAAACACACCGGCCAGCTTGTGCTGATCCCGCCGCAGGAGTGATCGATGAAGATCAGAAAAATAGACCTTTTCGAGCTGCACCTGCCCTATTCCGGCGGCAGTTACGAGCTGTCTGGCGGTCGCGTCTATACCGGGTTTGACAGTGTCATGGTCTGCCTGACCGCCAACGATGGCACCGAAGGCTGGGGCGAAAGCACCCCGTTCGGCCCCAATTACATCGCCGCCCACGCCCGTGGCGCGCGGGCCGGGATCGAAGAGATTGCCCCGCATCTGATCGGTCGCGATCCGCGCGATGTGGATCGGATCAACGACGCGATGGACGAGGCGCTTTTGGGGCACAACCACGCCAAAAACGCCATCGATCTGGCCTGTTGGGACATGTTCGGAAAATCCGTAGGTCTGCCGGTCTACAAACTGTTGGGTGGCAGCACGGGAAACCGGCTTCCGACGATCAGTTCGATCTATGCGGGCACCCCGGAAGACATGCGCGCGCGTGTCGCCGAGCACCGCAAGATGGGCTATATGGGCCATTCCGTGAAAGTCGGGGCACTGGACAGCGAAGGCGGCCCGCAACTGGACGCCGAGCGTATCGCAGCCTCGCTGGCGGATCGTCAGCCGGGCGAATACTTCATCGTCGATGCCAATGGCGGGCTGATCCCCGAGACCGCCTTGCGGATGCTCCGCGCGCTGCCGGACGGGTTGGATTTCGTGCTCGAGGCCCCCTGCGCCACCTGGCGCGAGACCCTTTCGTTGCGCCAGCGATGCAATGTACCGATCATCCTTGATGAGCTGGCGCAGGAAGATGGTGACATCTCGAAACTGGTGGCACTGGACGTGGCGGACGGGATTGGGTTGAAGATATCGAAGGCGGGCGGCCTGACCCACGCACGCCGCCATCGTGATATCTGCCGGGCCGCCGGTCTGACGATCAGCGTACAGGATACCGTCGGCTCCACCCTGTCCGCCGCTTCAATCTTTCACATGGGGGCCACCGTGCCCGAGCGGCTGCTGCGTTGTGTCCTCGACCCGCGGGACATGGTGACGGTTCAAACCGGCAGCTTCGACGCGCCGATCAAGGACGGCGGCGTTGTGCCGCCCGATGCGCCCGGCCTCGGCGTCACCGTCAATCGCGACCTTTTGGGCGACCCGATCGCGACCTGGGAAGCATAACGGGGTCCGGGGCAGTGTATGCCCCGGATTGTCCCTATCCTCGGATTACTCCAACGACACCCAAAGAACTTGCGCGTCCTCCTTGCTGGTCGACACACATCCATGCCCCATGCTGCTGTCGTAATAGAGTGAGTCCCCCGCCTTCATCGGCAGCGGGCGGTAGTGTTCCGAAATAAAGATCAGCTCACCGCTCAGCACATACATGAACTCTTCGCCCGAGTGGCGAATCCACGGGTCGAACTCGGAAATGTCGCGCGCCCGGATCGTCGCCACATAGGGCAGCATCCGCTTGCTGGTCAGGTCCGAACACAGCAGCTCGTGCAGATAGGTTGCGGTTTCGCGAAATTCACCCTGCCCCTTTGGCGTATAATCCCGTCGACCGGTGATACCCGTCTGACCAGATTGCAGAAACAGCTGCGGCGGGTTCAGATCCAGCGCCTGTGTCAGGCGTCGTACGATCTCGAAACTGGGTTTTGTCTGGTTGTTTTCGATCTTGGACAAGGTGGAACGCCCGATTCCCGCCGCGCGTCCGGCCTCTTCCAGCGTCCAGCCTTTTTCCCGCCGCGCATCCCGGATCGAGCGCCCCAAAGCGGCGCCTTCATCCAGTTCCTCAGGTGCTGAGGCTTCGTTCCTTTGGTCTTCGCCCATGAAAATCTCCCTATTCTACCGCAAGTTACACGTTCCCCTATTCGCACGCAACTTTACGAATACGAGATTTTTGTTGATTTAGGGGAACTAATTCCACTATAGGAAACAAATTCTCGAACCGGGGATTCGAAGAGGAGGAGGAGACTATGTTCAAGACGTCGCTGGCCGAGGCCGACCCGAAGATCGCTGCATCGATTGCGCGCGAAGGCACACGTCAGGCCGAACAGATCGAGTTGATCGCATCCGAAAACATCGTCTCTCAGGCCGTGATCGAGGCGCAGGGTTCGGTGCTGACCAACAAGTATGCCGAAGGTTATCCCGGCCGCCGCTACTATGGCGGGTGCGAATATGTGGATGAGGTCGAAGTCGAAGCGATCGAGCGGCTGAAGCAGCTGTTCGGCTGTGAATACGCCAACGTGCAGCCGCATTCGGGCGCGCAGGCAAACGGCGCGGTAAAGCTGGCGCTGCTCAGCCCCGGCGACACGATCCTTGGCATGTCACTGGATGCTGGCGGTCACCTGACCCACGGCGCAAAGCCCGCGCAATCCGGCAAGTGGTTCCGCCCGGTTCAATACGGTCTGACCGAGGCCGGTCTGATCGACTACGATCAAGTTGAGGCGCTGGCCAAAGCCGAAAAGCCCAAGATGATCATTGCCGGCGCATCGGCCTATTCGCAAGAGATCGACTTTGCCCGCTTCCGTGCCATTGCTGATGAAGTTGGCGCCTGGTTGCTGGCCGACATGGCCCATATCGCCGGGCTGGTTGCCACCGGCCTGCACCCCTCGCCCATCGGTCACGCACATGTGGTCACTTCGACCACCCACAAGACCCTGCGCGGACCGCGCGGCGGCATCATCCTGACCAATGACGAGGCGCTGGCCAAAAAGATCAACTCGGCCGTGTTCCCCGGCCTGCAAGGTGGCCCGCTGATGCACGTGATCGCAGGCAAGGCTGTGGCCTTTGGCGAAGCGTTGAAGCCCGAGTTCAAAGACTACATGCAGCGCGTGGTCGACAGTGCGGCGGCTCTGGCCAATGTCATGATGGCGCGCGGTTGTGACATCGTATCCGGCGGAACCGAGAACCACCTGATGCTGGTCGACCTTCGCCCCATCGGCGTGACTGGCAAGGACGCCGAAGCCGCGCTGGAGCGGGCTGGATTCACCTGCAACAAGAACAGCGTACCCGGCGACCCGGAAAAACCCACTATCACCAGCGGCATCCGCCTGGGCACCGCCGCCGGGTGCAGCCGTGGCTTTGGCCCCGAGGAGTTCAAGCAGATCGGCCACCTGATCGGTGACGTTCTGGATGCGCTGGCGCAGTCGCCCAACGGCGATGAGGCCGTCGAAAAAGCGACCCGCGAAAAAGTCCGCGCCCTGTGCGCAAGCCACCCGATCTACTGAAAGACCAAGAAATGACCTACGACCTTATTGTCATTGGCGGCGGCCCGGGCGGCTATGTTGCTGCCATCCGCGCGGCACAACTGGGGCTTAAAGTAGCCTGCGTCGAAGGACGCGGGGCACTGGGTGGAACCTGCCTGAATGTGGGGTGCATTCCCTCCAAAGCGTTGCTGACCTCCTCGGCCAAATATGCCGAACTTGCACATCTCTCCTCCCATGGCATTGCGGTCGAGGGGGCCAGCATCGACGTGCCCGCGATGATGGGCCGTAAGGACAAGATCGTCGGTGACCTGACCAAGGGCATCGCGTTCCTGTTCAAGAAAAACGGCGTGGACCTGATCGAAGGCTGGGCCAGCATTCCTGCCGCCGGTCAGGTCAAGGTGGGTGATGAGGCCTATGAGGCCAGGAACATCCTGATCGCCACCGGCTCGGAACCGACCCCTTTGAACGGGATCGAGATTGACGAGCAGGACATCCTCAGCTCGACCGGTGCGCTTGCCCTGGAAACCGTTCCCGACCATCTGGTCGTCGTCGGCGCCGGTGTGATCGGGCTGGAGCTGGGTCAGGTCTGGGCGCGTCTGGGCGCCAAGGTCACTGTTGTCGAATATCTCGACCGCGTGCTGCCCGGCATCGATGGCGAGATCGCGAAACTGGCACAGCGTGCGCTGTCGAAACGCGGGCTGAAGTTCCAGCTGGGTCGTGCGCTGAAGTCCGTCGAAAAGTCTGACTCAGGGCTGACGCTGACTGTGGATCGGGTCGGCAAAGAAAAGGAAGAAGTGATCGAGGCCGACAAGGTTCTGATCGCCGTCGGCCGCCGCCCTGTGACACGTGGGCTGGGACTGGAAGAATTGGGCGTTACTGTAAGTCAGCGCGGGTTCATCGAAGTCGATGGCACCTTCCAGACCTCTGTTCCGGGCGTGTATGCAATCGGTGACTGCGTTCCCGGTCCGATGCTGGCGCACAAGGCCGAAGAGGACGGCGTGGCCTGTGTCGAGATGCTGGCAGGCCAAGCCGGTCACGTGGACTACAACACCGTTCCGGGCGTGGTATACACCGACCCCGAAGTCGCCTCGGTCGGGTTGACCGAAGAGGCGCTGAAGGAAGCAGGCGCTGAATACTCGGTCGGAAAGTTTGCTTTCATGGCCAACTCGCGCGCCCGCTCGACCGGCGAAACCGATGGCGCGGTCAAGGTTCTGGCTGATCCAAGCGGCAAAATCCTCGGCGCGCATATCTGCGGCGCCCATGGTGGCGATCTGATCGCCGAGCTGGTTCTGGCTATGACCAAAGGCGCCACTGTCGCCGAGGTCGCCGCCACATGTCATGCACACCCGGCCATGGGGGAGGCGGTCAAGGAAGCCTGCCTCGACGCCATGGGCCGCGCGATCCACGCTTAAAAGGGAACCGCCAGATGACCATCCAGCTTCGCCCCCGCCACCCTGAAAAGGCCAAGAAAGCCGACAGTGTCATCCCGCGCAAACCCAAGTGGATTCGCCGCAAAAAGATCGAAAGCGCGGAGTATTACGAAACCCGCCGCCTGATGCGTGACCACGATCTGGCGACGGTGTGCGAAGAGGCCGCCTGCCCCAATATCGGCGAATGCTGGTCCAAGCGTCACGCCACCATGATGATCATGGGCGAGGTCTGCACGCGCGGCTGTTCCTTCTGCAACGTGGCGACCGGGCGACCAGACGCGCTGGATGCGTTCGAACCCGGCCGCGTTGCGGCGGCGGTCAAAAAGCTGGGTCTGCGCCATGTGGTGATCACCTCGGTTGACCGCGATGATCTGACCGATGGCGGGGCCGAGCATATCGCCCAGACCATCCGCGCCGTACGCCATCAGAACCCCGGCACCACGGTCGAAGTTCTGACCCCCGACTTTCTGGGCAAGGGCGATGCGGCAGACGTGGTCTTCGAGGCCGCCCCGGACGTGTTCAACCACAACCTTGAAACCGTCCCGCATCTGTACCCGACAGTCCGCCCCGGCGCGCGCTATTACACCTCGCTGCGGCTTCTGGACGATGCCAAACGCGCCAACCCCGAGATTTTCACCAAATCCGGCCTGATGGTCGGGCTTGGCGAAAGCATGAACGATGTGCGGCAGGTGATGGACGATTTGCGCGCCGCCAATGTCGATTTCCTGACCGTCGGTCAGTACCTGCAGCCAACCCCCAAACACCACCCGATTGACCGGTTCTGGTCACCGGAAGAGTTCGCCCAACTGGAGCAGATCGCACGCTCCAAAGGCTTTCTGCACGTGTCGGCCACACCGCTGACCCGTTCCTCGTTCCACGCGGACGAAGACTTTGCCGCCCTCAAGCAGGCCCGCCAACGGGCCATTGCCGGGGCATAACCAAACGCAAATGGGAGGGATACCATGGAAGCGTTAAATTCAATCGTAGGGGCCATTAATGGCGTCGTGTGGGGGCCGCTGATGCTGGTTCTCATTCTGGGCGTCGGCTTCTTCCTGCAGGTCGGGCTGAAATTCATGCCGATCCTGCGCATTGGCACAGGCTTCAGCCTGCTGTTCAAAGGCCGTGAAGGTCAGGGCGAAGGGCAAATCAGCCCGTTCAACGCGCTGATGACCTCGCTGTCGGCGACCATCGGTACGGGTAACATCGCCGGTGTGGCCACTGCTGTCTTCCTGGGCGGTCCGGGCGCTTTGTTCTGGATGTGGATGACCGCCCTGGTGGGCATGGCCACCAAATATGCCGAAGCTGTCTGCGCGGTGAAGTACCGTGAAAAGGACGAGCTGGGCAACTTCGTCGGCGGCCCGATGTACTACATCAAGAACGGCCTCGGCGCGAAGTGGGCCTGGCTGGGCGTCGCATTTGCCCTGTTCGGCGGCATCGCAGCCTTCGGCATCGGCAACGGTGTTCAAGCCAACGGTGTGGCGCAGGTTCTGGAATCGAATTTCGGCGTGAACACTTCGGTCACCGGTGTTGTACTGATGGTGTTGACCGCAGCCGTGATCCTGGGTGGCATCACCCGTATCGGTGCGGTTGCCGGTAAACTGGTTCCGTTCATGGCCATCGCCTACATCATCGCGGGTCTGCTGGTCCTGATCATCAACATCGGCAACATCGGCCATGCACTGTCGCTGGTCTTTACCCATGCGTTCACCCCGTCTGCCGCCGAAGGTGGTTTCGCGGGTGCAGCCGTCTGGGCCGCCATCCGTTTCGGTGTGGCACGCGGCGTGTTCTCGAACGAAGCCGGTCTGGGCTCGGCCCCGATCGCGCACGCGGCAGCCGAAACCAAAGGTCCGGTCAACCAGGGCCTGATCGCGATGCTGGGTACGTTCATCGACACCATCATCGTCTGCTCAATCACCGGTCTGGCGATCATCGCTTCGGGTGCGTGGACCTCGGGTGAATCCGGTGCGGCGCTGACCTCGCTGGCCTTCGCAACCTCGCTTCCGGGCGGCGGTCACCTGATCGCAATCGCACTGTCGATCTTTGCCTTCACCACCATCCTAGGCTGGTCGTTTTATGGAGAGAAATGCGTCGAGTTCCTGCTGGGCGTCAAATCGCTGATGCCATACCGCATCCTGTGGATCATCGCGATCTACTTCGGCGCAACTGCGGATCTGGGCTTTATCTGGCTGCTGGCGGACACGCTGAACGCCATGATGGCCATCCCGAACCTGATCGCCCTGGCACTGCTGAGCCCGATCGTCTTCAAACTGACGAAAGAGTTCTTCGCCTCGGGCGGCAAATCCGAAGAGCCTGGCGGCTCGCCTGCCGAATAACCTCGGAACGAACAACGGGGGGCCATCCCGGCCCCCCGCCTTTGAAACAGAATTCCATATCTCGAGGAGAGACGTGATGGCCACGAAAATCCTGCTGCCCATTGATCACACCGACGACCGCTCGTGGAAAAATGCCCTGCCAGTCGCGCTGGAACAGGCAAAGTTCTATGGCGCCGAACTGCACGCGGTTGCCGTCATCCCCGAGATCATCCAGCTGCCGAACCTGCCCGCCAACTATGGCGCCGGTGCCAAAGAGCACGTGCGCAATGCTGTTCAGGCCATTCTGGATCATGGCAATGCCTCCGACGTGGCAATCCACATCGAAGAAGGCAGCGTCTACCGCGAAATCCTGAAGCTTGCCTACAAGGACGGCTTCGATCTGATCGTCATGGCATCGACCAAAGGCGATTTCCCGAATTATGAGATTGGCCCGAACCTGGCCCGTGTCGTGCGCAACGCGCATTGCACCGTCATGGTCGTTCGCGACCAGTCCCGCTGATTGAAAGGTTAGAACGATGACCACACCGAAGCGCACGCCATTGCACTCATTGCATGTTGAGTTGGGCGGTAAGATGGTTGATT
>NZ_WPZO01000016.1 GCF_013031355.1 Ruegeria arenilitoris
CAATCGTGCCGATGTTGACGTGCGGTTTTGTACGCTCAAACTTTTCCTTTGCCATGATGGCCTCCTTTGTCGGTAATGAAGGGAGCCCCAGGTCGGAGCTCCCTCAAATCTTCGCTTATGCGTATTTCGCCTGGATCTCGTCCGAGATATTCTGCGGAACCGGATCGTAGTGGTCGAACTGCATGGTGAACTGGGCACGGCCCGACGACATCGAACGCAGAGTGTTGATGTAGCCGAACATGTTGGCCAGCGGAACGAACGCGTCGATCGCGATTGCGTTGCCGCGCGGCTCTTGTCCAGATACCTGGCCACGACGCGAGGTCAGGTCGCCGATAATACCGCCGGTGTATTCTTCCGGGGTGATCACTTCGACCTTCATGATCGGTTCCAGCAGCTTCGCGCCGGCTTTGCGCATGCCTTCACGCATACACATCCGCGATGCGATTTCGAACGCCAGAACGCTCGAGTCAACGTCGTGGAACTTACCGTCCAGCAGGGCAACCTTGAAGTCGATCACGGGGAAGCCAGCCAGCGGGCCGCTGTCCATGACCGAGTTGATGCCTTTTTCAACACCCGGGATGTATTCCTTCGGAACGGCACCACCAACGATGCGGCTTTCGAACGAATAGCCTTCGCCCGCTTCGGTCGGCTGGATCTCCAGCTTGACTTCCGCGAACTGACCCGAACCACCCGACTGTTTCTTGTGGGTGTAGGTGTGCTCGACCGGCATCGAGATGGTTTCACGATAGGCCACCTGCGGTGCACCGATGTTCGCTTCAACCTTGAACTCGCGCTTCAGACGGTCAACCAGGATGTCCAGGTGAAGTTCGCCCATGCCCTTCATGATGGTCTGACCCGATTCCAGGTCAGTTTCCACGCGGAAGGACGGGTCTTCGGCGGCCAGACGGGCCAGACCCTGGGACATCTTCTCTTGGTCGCCCTTGGTTTTGGGCTCAACCGCGATCTCGATCACCGGATCAGGGAAGGTCATGGTTTCCAGAACCACCGGATCCTTCGCGTCACACAGGGTGTCACCGGTGGTGGTGTCTTTCAGACCCGCCAGCGCGATGATGTCGCCTGCAAACGCTTCTTCGATCTCTTCCCGGTTGTTCGAGTGCATCATCATCATACGACCGATGCGCTCTTTCTTACCTTTGGTCGAGTTCAGGATCGAGTCACCCTTGTTCATGGTGCCCGAGTAGATCCGGGTGAAGGTCAGCGAGCCAACGAAGGGGTCGTTCATGATTTTGAACGCCAGGCCCGAGAAGGCCATGTCGTCGTCTGCACGACGTGCGATGTCACGAACTTCTTCCTCGTCGCCGGGCTTGAAGCCCATGTAATCAACAACGTCCAGCGGGCTGGGCAGATAGTCGATCACAGCGTTGAGCAGCGGCTGAACGCCTTTGTTCTTGAACGCCGAACCACCCAGAACCGGAACGAACGCGATTTCCAGCGTACCTTTGCGCAACAGGGCGCGCAGGGTCGGAACGTCGGGCTCATTGCCTTCCAGGTATTCCATCATCGCGTCGTCGTCCATTTCGACGGCCGCTTCGATCATCTTGCCGCGCCATTCGTCAGCCATGTCTTTCAGGCTGTCGCGGATCGGAGCTTTGATCCAGCTTGCGCCCAGATCTTCGCCCTGCCACAGCCACTCTTCCATGGTGACCAGGTCGATCAGACCTTCCAGCTCGGACTCGGCGCCGATCGGAATACCAACCGGAACAGCACGTGCGCCGGTGCGGTCTTCGATCATGTTGACGCAGTTGAAGAAGTCAGCGCCGATCTTGTCCATCTTGTTGACGAAAACCATACGCGGAACCTTGTAGCGGTCAGCCTGACGCCACACGGTTTCGGTCTGGGGCTCAACACCGGCGTTTGCGTCCAGAACGCAGACGGCACCGTCGAGAACCGCCAGCGAGCGCTCAACTTCGATGGTGAAGTCAACGTGGCCGGGGGTGTCGATGATGTTCAGGCGGTGCTTAGGAGTTTCTGCGGTCTGACCGTCTTCGGTGCGCTCCCAGAAAGTGGTGGTCGCAGCCGAAGTGATGGTGATGCCGCGTTCCTGCTCCTGCTCCATCCAGTCCATGGTGGCTGCACCATCGTGCACCTCACCGATGTTGTGGGATTTACCAGTGTAATACAGGATACGCTCCGAGCAGGTGGTCTTACCTGCGTCGATGTGCGCCATGATACCGAAGTTGCGGTACAGTTCGAGCGGATATTCGCGTGCCATTGGTCTAAGCCTCTCGGATTACCAACGATAATGGCTGAAGGCTTTGTTCGCCTCGGCCATCTTGTGGGTGTCTTCACGCTTCTTCACGGCGGTACCGCGGGACTGTACAGCGTCCAGCAGCTCACCGGCGAGGCGTTCTTCCATGGTGTTTTCGTTGCGGCCACGCGCAGCAGTGATCAGCCAGCGGATGGCCAGTGCTTCGCGGCGCTCGGGGCGCACTTCGACCGGAACCTGATAGGTTGCACCACCAACGCGGCGCGAGCGAACCTCGACCGACGGTTTGATGTTGTCGAGCGCTTCGTGGAACACTTCGACAGGAGCGCGCTTGATCTTGTTCTCAACGCGGTCAAATGCGTTGTAAACGATGCGCTCTGCGACCGACTTCTTGCCGTCGATCATCAGGTTGTTCATGAATTTTGTCAGTACCTTGTCGCCAAATTTGGCGTCAGGCAGGACTTCGCGTTTTTCGGCGGCGTGACGACGTGACATATCAGCCTCTCCTTCTTACTTGGGACGCTTCGCGCCGTATTTCGAACGACGTTGCTTACGATCTTTGACGCCCTGAGTATCCAGAACACCACGCAGGATGTGGTAACGCACACCGGGAAGGTCTTTTACACGGCCGCCACGGATCAGAACAACCGAGTGTTCCTGCAGGTTGTGGCTTTCACCGGGGATGTACGAGATGACCTCGAACCCGTTGGTCAGGCGCACCTTGGCAACCTTACGCATAGCCGAGTTCGGCTTCTTAGGCGTGGTGGTGTAAACACGTGTGCAGACGCCGCGTTTCTGCGGGCACTGCTCCAGGTGCATGGACTTCGAGCGTTTTACTTTGGGCTGCCGCGGCTTGCGGATCAGCTGTTGAATAGTTGGCATTCCGGTTTCTTCCCCGTTTTGCAACACACATGACATGCACGCGCGTTGCGTGCGGTTAAACTTGCTGCACTTATGCGTCCACAAGCGCAAAATCCGCGAGCGTTCCCATTCCGAGGTGAACGTCGCGGTTGGTTATCAGAGGGCGCGAACTGCAAAATTGTCCGGGCCTTGACCAGTTCATTACTGGAATCGGTTGTGGGGCGGCCCCCGGCACCGAGATGACGCGCGTAATAGGGGGAGTCGGCCCGAGTGTCAACAGTACGGCTAATTAGGGGATCAACTGGCCGGTCCGCCGGGATTTATCAGTGCTCGGCGGGGATTTCCAGCACGACCGCCCGTTGCGGGTCCCTCGGTGCGCAGGCATAGTCTGTTCAACGGTCTGCACCACGGATGATTCATGCAAGTCATAGGCCTTTGCCGCTTTTCCTACCCCGCCCATGGCGGCTTTCAAGTCGAACATGACACGATCGAGGAACGCCGGCGGTACCTTTATAACCCGGCCCGTCTGGAAGAGCGGTTCCGGCTGTTCGAAACCACCACCTTGCCCTGTTTCAAAGAACAAACCGATGAGGATTTTCAGTTCTTGATCGTGATCGGGGAGTGCCTGCCGAAACCCGCCTTTGACCGGTTGCACGATCTGACCTCCGGCATGAAACAGGTCCGGATCATCGCCCGTGCGCCCGCCCGACACCGCAAAGTGATGAAAGAGATCCTGAACGCCGCGCGCGACAACCCCAGCGCGCCCTGCGTTCAATTCCGCCATGACGATGACGATGCCGTCTCGGTGGATTTCGTTGAACGTCTGCGCGACGCGACGGTCGAGGGCGAAGGGCTGATGGCGAACAACAAAACCGTCGCCATCGACTATAATCAGGGTTTTCTGGCCCGTTTCGGGCCGGACGGCATTCGCGCCGCGCAGGTGTTTCGGCCTCTGTTAGGCGTTGGGTTCGCCATGCACGTGCGCGGCGGATGCGAGCAGACGATCATGAATTTCGCCCATCACCGGATCGGAAATTTCATGCCGGTGATCAGCTATCCGGACGCACCGATGTGGGTACGTACGCTGAACCAGTTCAACGATTCACCCCATGCCCGCAACAGCACCACAGAGTTGTCTCCGCTGACGCCTGAGCAGGAGGGCGAATTCATCGCCCGCTTTGCCATCGAACAGGACTTGGTTCGGCAGGCTCACTCTTCGGTGTGAGAATGCCGTTCGCGGAACAGCGTGAACAAGCCGGCCCCAACCACCAACGCCGCCCCGAGCAGAGTGACCGAATCCGGCCAGTCGCCGAAGACTAGCCAGCCCAGGGCCAGCGCCCAGATCAGGCTGGAATAGCGGAACGGCGCAACAAATCCGACGTCTCCGACACGCATCACCATGACGCTGCACAAGTAACCGGTCAGCACAAACACCGCAGCACAGGCAACCATCAGCCCGGCCCCCGTCGGGACCGGCTGCCAACCTGAGGCGAGAGAGGCGCACCCGGCCGCAACGGTGATGGTGAACGAGGTCGCCAATGTAACGGCCAATGACGGCACATGGATCGACATCCGCCGTGTGATCAGATCGCGGATCGTAACTGATACAACCGCGATCAGCGCGTAGATGGCATAGATGCTGAACCCCTCGGGGCCCGGGCGCACAATCAGCAGCATGCCGAGAAACCCAAGCGCAATGGCCAGAACCCGCCGCCAGCCGATCTGTTCACCGAAGAACACCACCGCGCCGAGGGTCACTGTTAGCGGCAAGGCCTGCAATACAGCCGTCACATTGGCCAGCGGCATATGCAGCAGCGCGGTCAGAAAGAAGAACGTAGCCGAGAGTTCCGCCACACACCGAGCCGCCACCAGCCACTTGTCATGACGCGGAAAGTTCAGATGCAGCGCCCCAAGGTTGCGCGCCAGCATATACACCAGAACCGTCGCCAGAACCCCGCGCATCGCCACCATCTGGAACAGCGGCACCTCTGCCCCCGCGGCCTTGATCAACGCATCATTGATGGTAAAGGCCGCCATGCTGCCGTTCATCAACAGCGCGCCTTTTATGTTTGGGGTCATGAACGTGTCCTGATCAGCAGTGTTCAAACACTGATACTATCTGCTTCGAATTGATCTGTCCGGTCAGATGGCGCACCCCGCCGATGACATCTTCGGTCGTCCACTCATCCAAACAAAGCCCGCCAACATCTTCCACTGTAATCTCCAAAACTGGCCCCGGATCACTAATATCTGCAAGCACAGCTTTGGTGTTCGCTTCGCTCAGCGCACCCTCTTGATACGCCATTAGGGCAAATCTCACCTGAAACTCTTCGAGACCATCCAGGCGCATATCACGAAGCGCACCATAGGCTTTGGCAAAAGAGTTCTCCAAGTCATCCAGACCCTTTATGATCACGAAATCCATCAGCCATTCTGGCGGCGCCTCGACCTGCAGCAATAGTTCCGCTGCCCAGTCAGAGAGGTCTTCGGTTGTCCAGTAGCGTCCTGTGACAGCAGCGTAGACAGCACAGATTAAATCCTCTTGCGATCGAATTCTCCAGTTTTCGATTTGCATTTATAGAACCTGCAATTCCCTGCGAACCTGCATCAATATCTTACCAAGCTTGTTCAATCCCTGTCCGTCCGGCCCGCACCCCCAATAGGAATCCATCGGCGCGTTCTCGACGATCTTCGCCGTTCCAGTCCCCAGCAACAATTCACGAGGGTGCTCATGCGTTGCAAATTTGACCCGAACGGCATCCAGTATGATCTGATTTTTAATCTCATCCCAATCCGACCGCAGATCAACGTTCCGAGTCATACCCAGCGCCTTGGCATTCTTCGGTTTGCTGCAAAGCCGAATACGCTCACGATATCCAGCATCATGGAATTTCTGAGCTTGGAAATAGTGCTCGACCGTACGCCACCACATGCCATCCATGGCAACGCCAAAGGGTGCAAAGTTCGAGAACTCGGCATACGGGTCCGTTTGCGCATAGAAGTAAATGACTGATTCAAATTCGTTTTCACTCATACGGCAAACGAACACCAGAATGCGCTACAAACGCAAGCGCGCAGGCTTCGTCCACGACGCCAAAAGAAAAGGCCCCGCGTTTCCGCAGGGCCTTTCCTGAATTTATGCTAAGGCGCTTACTCGCGGCTTTCCGGTGTTTCCACCAGAACGTCCAGCTCGTCGCCGACCATGTCATCGTCCATCATCGGTGCAGCCAGAGCAGCGGCCGCTTCGGCCTCTTCCCGGCGGGCTTCGATCACGACGTTGTCGCGCGATTGCGCAACCTGACGCACGGCCTGGGTCGCACCACCAGTACCGGCGGGGATCAGGCGACCGACGATGACGTTCTCTTTCAAGCCAACCAGTTTGTCTTTCTTGCCCTGAACCGAAGCTTCGGTCAGCACACGAGTGGTTTCCTGGAACGACGCCGCCGAGATGAACGAACGCGTCTGCAGCGAGGCTTTGGTGATCCCCAGCAGGATCGGCTCGCCCTGTGCCGGACGACCACCGCGGGCGATGGTCTTCTCGTTGGCCGCGTCGAACTCCTGCTTGTCGACATGCTCGCCTTTCAGCAGGGTGGTGTCGCCTGAATCCAGGATCTCCCACTTCTGCAGCATCTGACGCACGATGACTTCGATGTGCTTGTCGTTGATCTTCACGCCCTGCAGACGATAGACGTCCTGCACTTCGTCGATCATGTAATCCGCCAGCGCTTCGACACCCATGATGGACAGGATGTCGTGCGGAGCCGGGTTACCGTCCATCAGGTATTCACCCTTCTGGATGAAGTCCCCTTCGGCGACCGGGATGTGCTTGCCCTTGGGTACCATGTACTCGATGGTCTCCATGGACTCGTCAGCCGGTTCGATGCTGATGCGGCGCTTGTTCTTGTAGTCGCGGCCAAAGCGCACGTAACCATCTGCTTCTGCGATGATCGCGTGATCTTTCGGACGACGGGCTTCGAACAGTTCGGCCACACGCGGCAGACCACCGGTGATGTCCTTGGTCTTAGCGCCTTCACGCGGGATACGCGCAACAACGTCACCTGCTTCGACCTTCTGACCGTCTTCGACCGACAGAATCGCATCCACCGACATCGGATAGTGAACCGGGTTGCCCGCATCGTTGCGGACCGGCTCGCCATCTTCACCGACCAGAATGATCTCGGGCTTCAGGTCGCTGCCTTTGGGGGCGGCGCGCCAGTCGATCACGATCTTCTGGGTCATGCCGGTTGCTTCGTCGGTCTCGTCGCGGACAGCAAGGCCCGAAACAAGGTCAACGTATTTCGCAGTACCGGCTTTCTCGGCGATGATCGGCAGGGTGTAGGGATCCCACTCGAACAGCTTGTCGCCACGGGCCACTTTGGTGCCGTCCTTGACGAACAGTTTGGAGCCGTAGCCCAGCTTGTGGCTGGCACGCTCTTCGCCGTGCTCGTCCTTGATCACCAGCTTCATGTTCCGGCCCATGACCAGGCTTTCGCCTGCGGCATTGATCAGAATCTGCGGGTTCTCGAAGGAAACAACACCTTCCTGGCTGGCTTCCTGGAACGACTGCTGACCACCTTGCGCAACACCACCGATGTGGAATGTACGCATGGTCAGCTGTGTACCGGGTTCACCGATCGACTGGGCGGCGATGATGCCGACAGCCTCACCCGTGTTCACCATGGTACCGCGTGCAAGGTCACGACCGTAGCAGGTGGCACAGACGCCTTCCTCGGACTCACAGGTCAGCGGCGAACGGATGCGGGTCGACTGAACGCCGGCCTCATCGATGGCATCTGCCATACGCTCGTCGATCAGCTGACCTGCAGCCACGATCACCTCGTCCGTACCCGGACGCAGGATGTCGTCAGCAGCCACACGGCCCAGGATACGCTCGGCCAGCGAGGCAACAACCTCACCGTCGTTGACTGCGGCTTCGGCAGTGATCGCACGCTCGGTGCCACAGTCGATCTCACGAACGATGCAGTCCTGTGCCACGTCAACCAGACGACGGGTCAGGTAACCCGAGTTCGCCGTCTTCAGAGCGGTATCCGACAGACCCTTACGGGCACCGTGGGTCGAGTTGAAGTACTCGAGAACGGTCAGGCCTTCTTTAAAGTTCGAGATGATCGGCGTCTCGATGATGTCACCGTTCGGCTTGGCCATCAGGCCACGCATACCGCCCAGCTGTTTCATCTGAGTGACCGACCCACGCGCACCCGAGTGAGCCATCATGTAGACCGAGTTCGGTTCCTGTTCGGCACCCGCCTCATCACGCGACGACGCCGAGATGGTGTTCATCATGGCTTCGGTGACGCGGTCGTTACACTTCGACCAGGCATCGACAACTTTGTTGTACTTTTCGCCCTGAGTGATCAGGCCGTCCATGTACTGCTGTTCAAAGTCCTTCACCTGACCGCGGGTGTCATCGACGATGCCCCACTTGTCGTTCGGGATAACCATGTCGTCCTTACCGAACGAAATGCCCGCCTTGAACGCTTCTTTGAAGCCCATCGACATGATCTGGTCACAGAAAATGACCGACTCTTTCTGACCGCAGTAGCGGTAGACGGTGTCGATCACCTGCTGCACTTCTTTCTTCCGCAGCAGGCGGTTGACCAGTTCGAACGGCGCCTTGTTGTTCATCGGCAGCAGAGCACCCAGACGCAGACGGCCCGGAGTGGTTTCATAACGCTTCTGAACTTCGTTGCCTTCGTCGTCGATCTGCGTGATCCGCGCGGTGATCTTGGTGTGCAGGTGCACTTCGCCGGAATCCAGCGCGTGCTGAACTTCGTCGATCGAACCGAACACTTTGCCTTCACCCGGCATGCCTTCACGCTCCAGGGTCACGTAGTAGAGACCCAGGATCATATCCTGCGACGGAACAATGATCGGCGCGCCGTTTGCAGGCGACAGAACGTTGTTCGTCGACATCATCAGAACACGCGCTTCCAGCTGCGCCTCAAGGCTCAGCGGGACGTGAACGGCCATCTGGTCACCGTCGAAGTCGGCGTTAAAGGCCGAACAGACCAGCGGGTGCAGCTGGATGGCTTTGCCTTCGATCAGAACCGGCTCGAACGCCTGAATGCCAAGACGGTGCAGCGTCGGCGCACGGTTCAGCATAACTGGGTGTTCGCGGATCACCTCGTCGAGGATATCCCACACTTCGGGACGCTCTTTCTCGACCAGCTTCTTCGCCTGCTTAACAGTCGAAGACAGACCCTTGGCTTCAAGGCGCGAGTAGATGAACGGCTTGAACAGCTCCAGCGCCATCTTCTTGGGCAGACCACACTGGTGCAGTTTGAGTTCCGGACCCGTCACGATGACCGAACGACCCGAGAAGTCGACGCGCTTACCCAGAAGGTTCTGACGGAAGCGGCCCTGCTTACCTTTCAGCATGTCCGACAGCGATTTCAGCGGGCGCTTGTTGGCGCCGGTGATCACTCGGCCACGACGGCCGTTGTCGAACAGAGCATCCACGGATTCCTGCAGCATCCGCTTTTCGTTGCGGACGATGATGTCAGGCGCGCGCAGCTCGATCAGACGCTTCAGACGGTTGTTCCGGTTGATGACGCGGCGATACAGATCGTTCAGATCCGAAGTCGCGAAACGGCCGCCATCCAGCGGAACCAGCGGACGCAGTTCCGGCGGGATGACCGGGATCACGGTCATCACCATCCACTCGGGACGGTTGCCCGACTCGAGGAAGGATTCAACGACCTTCAGACGCTTGATGATCTTCTTGGGCTTCAGTTCGCCGGTTGCTTCGGCCAGATCAGCGCGCAGCTGCTCGGCTTCGGCTTCCAGATCGATCTGGGCCAGCATCTCACGGATGGCTTCAGCGCCGATGTTCGCGGTGAACGCGTCCATGCCGTAAGCGTCCTGCGCATCCATGTACTCTTCTTCGGTCAGCATCTGGCCGTAGGTCAGGTCAGTCAGACCGGGCTCGATGACGACATAGTTTTCAAAGTACAGAACGCGTTCCAGATCGCGCAGCGTCATGTCCAGCATCAGACCGATGCGGGACGGCAGCGATTTCAGGAACCAGATATGTGCGACAGGCGCGGCCAGTTCGATGTGGCCCATACGCTCGCGGCGGACTTTCTGCAGGGTGACTTCCACACCGCATTTCTCGCAGACAACGCCGCGATACTTCATCCGCTTATATTTGCCGCACAGACATTCGTAGTCTTTGATCGGGCCAAAGATACGCGCGCAGAACAGGCCGTCACGTTCAGGCTTGAACGTCCGGTAGTTGATGGTTTCGGGTTTCTTGATCTCGCCATAGGACCAAGACAGGATCCGCTCGGGCGACGCCAGCGAGACCTTGATCTCGTCGAAAACCTTCGGGGGCGTCAGCGGGTTGAACGGGTTGTTGGTGATTTCCTGGTTCATTTGTTACCTCAAATCTTGCGGAAGGGGGGACGGGAGACAGGGCAGCGCCCTTACTCCTCAACCTCCGCATCCAGGAGTTCCATATTCAGGCCGAGGCCACGGACTTCTTTCACCAGAACGTTGAACGATTCCGGTACGCCCGCTTCAAAGTTATCCTCGCCCTTGACGATCGACTCATAGACCTTGGTCCGGCCGGCGACGTCATCCGATTTCACGGTGAGCATCTCCTGCAGGGTGTAGGCGGCGCCGTAAGCTTCCAGAGCCCAGACTTCCATCTCACCAAAGCGCTGACCACCGAACTGCGCCTTACCACCCAGCGGCTGCTGAGTAACCAGGCTGTACGGCCCGGTCGAACGCGCGTGGATCTTGTCGTCCACCAGGTGATGCAGTTTCAGCAGGTACTTGATGCCCACGGTCACCGGACGTGCGAATTGCTCACCGGTACGACCGTCGAACAGAACCGACTGACCACTTTCCGAGAAGCCCGCACGCACCAGCGCGTCGTTGACGTCTGCTTCCTTGGCACCGTCGAAGACCGGGGTTGCGATCGGAACACCGCGGGTCACGTTGCCCGCAGCTTCGATCAGGCCATCCTCGTCCAGACCGGTGATGCCTTCTTCGTAGACATTCTCGCCATAGGCCAGCTTCATCGCTTCGCGTACCGGGGTCAAATCGCCGGAACGGCGGTATTCACCCAGTGCGTCGTCGATGTTCAGACCCAGACCGCGTGCGGCCCAACCCATGTGGGTTTCCAGAATCTGACCAACGTTCATACGCGAAGGCACACCCAGCGGGTTCAGACAGAAGTCAACCGGCGTACCATCGGCCAGGAACGGCATGTCTTCCATCGGAACAACCTTGGAGATCACACCTTTGTTCCCGTGACGACCGGCCATCTTGTCGCCCGGCTGCAGCTTGCGCTTCACGGCGATGAAGACTTTGACCATCTTCATCACACCCGGCGGCAGGTCGTCGCCACGACGGACTTTCTCGACCTTGTCCTCAAAACGGGCGTCCAGAGCACGCTTTTGCACTTCGTACTGCTCGTTCAGAGCTTCAACGATCTGTGCGTCCTGCTCACCTTCCAGCGCCAGCTGCCACCACTGACCACGGGTCAGGGTTTCCAGCAGTTCCTCGGTGATCACCGAACCTGCCTTGACGCCTTTCGGGCCTTTGACAGCAGTTTTACCCAGGATCAGGCCTTGCAGACGCGCATAGATGTTGCGGTCAAGGATCGCCAGCTCGTCGTCCCGGTCACGGGCCAGACGTTCGACTTCTTCACGCTCGATCTGCAGCGCACGCTCGTCTTTCTCGACGCCGTGACGGTTGAAGACGCGGACCTCGACGACCGTACCGTAATCGCCCGGCTTCACGCGCAGCGAGGTATCGCGCACGTCAGATGCTTTTTCACCAAAGATGGCGCGCAGCAGCTTTTCTTCCGGGGTCATCGGGCTTTCGCCCTTCGGAGTGATCTTACCGACCAGAATATCGCCCGGCTCAACATCCGCACCGATGTAAACGATGCCGGCCTCGTCGAGGTTGCGCAGCGCTTCTTCACCGACGTTCGGGATGTCGCGGGTGATCTCTTCCGGACCCAGCTTGGTGTCACGGGCGGCGACTTCAAACTCCTCGATATGAACCGAGGTGAAGACGTCATCACGCGCGATACGTTCCGAGATCAGGATCGAGTCTTCGTAGTTGTAACCGTTCCACGGCATGAACGCGACGACCACGTTCTTACCCAAGGCCAGTTCACCCATATCGGTCGACGGACCATCGGCAATGACCTCGCCCTTCTGGACGGTGTCACCCACCTTGATCAGCGGACGCTGGTTGATGCAGGTGTTCTGGTTCGAACGCTGGAACTTGCGCAGACGATAAATGTCAACGCCAGCGTCGCCCAGTTCCAGATCTTCGGTGGCGCGGATAACGATACGCTGGGCATCGACCTGGTCGATGATACCGGCGCGTTTCGCCTGAATCGCAGCACCCGAGTCGATTGCAACCTTTTCCTCGATCCCGGTACCGACCAGCGGTGCCTCGGCCCGCAGCAGCGGAACCGCCTGACGTTGCATGTTCGAGCCCATCAGAGCGCGGTTGGCGTCGTCATTTTCAAGGAACGGGATCAGCGATGCAGCAACCGAAACCAGCTGTTTCGGCGACACGTCGATCAGGTCCACATTCTCGCGCGGGGCGAGGGTGTAGTCACCGGCCTGACGGGTCGAAACCAGATCGTTGATGAACTTGCCATCAGCATCCAGCGTCGCGTTCGCCTGCGCCACAGTATGGCGCATTTCCTCGGTCGCGGACATGTAGTGAACCTCATCGGTCACCTCGGCGTCTTTGACGACGCGGTACGGTGTTTCGATGAAGCCATACTTGTTCACACGGGCGAAGGTGGCCAGCGAGTTGATCAGACCGATGTTCGGACCTTCCGGCGTTTCAATCGGGCACATCCGGCCATAGTGGGTCGGGTGTACGTCGCGAACCTCAAAGCCCGCACGCTCACGGGTCAGACCACCCGGGCCAAGCGCCGAGAGGCGGCGTTTGTGGGTGACTTCCGACAGCGGGTTGGTCTGGTCCATAAACTGCGACAGCTGCGACGAGCCAAAGAATTCACGAACCGCAGCCGCAGCCGGTTTCGCGTTGATCAGGTCTTGCGGCATGACGGTGTCGATTTCGACCGACGACATACGCTCTTTGATCGCGCGCTCCATGCGCAGCAGACCGACGCGGTACTGGTTTTCCATCAGTTCGCCGACCGAACGGACACGACGGTTGCCGAGGTGGTCGATATCGTCCACGTCGCCTTTACCGTCACGCAATTCCACCAGCGCCTTGATGCAGGCCACGATGTCTTCGCGGCGCAGGGTACGCAGGGTATCCGGCGCGTCCAGAGCCAGGCGCATGTTCATCTTCACGCGGCCAACGGCGGACAGGTCATAACGCTCGCTGTCGAAGAACAGGGTGTCGAACAGAGCCGACGCAGCTTCGACGGTGGGCGGCTCACCCGGACGCATGACGCGGTAGATGTCCATCAGCGCGCTTTCACGGTTCAGGTTCTTGTCCTGAGCCATGGTGTTGCGCATGTAGGGGCCAACGTTGACGTTGTCGATGTCCAGAACCGGGATGTCGGTGATACCGGCATCGATCAGTTCCTTGACGGTACCACCGATCAGGTCGCCATCCTTGTCGTATTCCAGGGTCAGTTCATCACCGGCTTCGACATAGATCGCGCCGTTTTCTTCGTTGATGATGTCCTTGGCGACGTACTTGCCAACGATGTGATCGAACGGAACCAGCAGGTCGGTAACGACGCCTTCTTCGATCAGCTTCTTGACCGCGCGCGGGGTGACTTTCTTGCCCGCTTCGGCAATCACTTCACCGGATTTCGCATCGATCAGATCATAGGTCGGGCGAGTACCGCGTACACGCTCGGGGAAGAACGGCGTGACCCAGCCCTTCTTCTTGTCCAGCTTGTAGGACACGGTGTTGTAATACGCGTCCATGATCGCTTCCTGGTCCAGACCGAGCGCATACAGCAGGGTGGTCACAGGCAGTTTGCGGCGACGGTCGATACGGGCGAACACGATGTCCTTGGCGTCGAACTCAAAGTCCAGCCAGCTGCCGCGATACGGGATGATGCGGCAGGCAAACAGCAGTTTGCCCGAGGAATGGGTCTTGCCCTTGTCGTGGTCGAAGAACACACCGGGCGAGCGGTGCATCTGGGACACGATCACACGCTCGGTACCGTTCACGATGAACGTACCGTTCGGCGTCATCAGGGGCATGTCGCCCATGAACACGTCCTGTTCTTTGATGTCTTTGACCGATTTGGCGCCGGTGTCCTCATCGACATCAAACACGATCAGACGCAGAGTGACCTTCAGCGGCGCGCTGTAGGTCATGTCGCGCTGCATGCACTCTTCGACGTCATATTTGGGTTTTTCCAGATCGTATTTCACGAACTCCAGCACGGAGGTTTCGTTGAAATCCTTGATCGGGAAAACCGACTGGAACACACCTTTGATGCCTTCGCCGTCAGTGGGCTGCTCTGCATCGCCGGAGCGCAGGAAAAGATCATAAGAAGATTTCTGGACCTCAATGAGGTTCGGCATCTCCAAAACTTCGCGGATTTTGCCGTAATATTTACGAAGACGTTTCTGGCCAAGGAACGTTTGAGCCATGTCAGATGTCACCTTTCGATGTTCTCAGCGGGCAAAGACACCGTCGGGCCCCGGCGCCTTGCACATTCGAGACGACACGTCCGGATCAATTCATGGCCACCGTCCCGAAGGCAGCCTCCCGATCCGCGAACCGCGTCTTAGAAAACGCCCCAACCCATGAGGCCCTTTCTAAGACAGGTTCGGCTGGACCCGGATTTCTCCGGACCCAGCCAAATTTTTCGGCGCATCAGCGATGCACCAGAGACTAAGCTTAGGCCAGCTCGACTTCGGCGCCAGCTGCTTCCAGCTTGCCTTTGATGTCTTCTGCTTCTGCTTTGTCCACGCCTTCTTTGATCTTGCCGCCGGCTTCGACCAGTTCCTTGGCTTCTTTCAGGCCCAGGCCGGTGATGCCGCGAACTTCTTTGATGACGTTGATTTTCGATGCGCCGGCGTTCTTCAGAACGACGTCGAATTCGGTTTTTTCTTCCTCAGCTGCACCGCCGGCGTCGCCACCAGCAGCCATGACAACTGCGCCGCCTGCTGCGGGCTCGATGCCGTATTCGTCTTTGAGGATGGTTTTCAGTTCTTGTGCTTCCAGCAGGGTCAGACCCACGATGCTTTCTGCGAGTGCTTTCAGATCAGCCATTTTATCAGCTCTTTCCGTTTACAGTGTGTGTTCCAACGTCAGGGCAAATGCCCCACGCAGATCATTCAGTGCCAACCGCTTACGCAGCTTCCGCCTTCTCTTCGATGGTGGAAAGGATGCTTGCGATATTGCTTGCAGGTGCGCCAATCGCGCCGGCGATGTTCGAAGCAGGTGCGCCAATGCAGCCCGCGATCGAAGCAATAAGCTCCTCGCGAGACGGCATTTTCGAAACTGTTTCGACGCCTTTGCGGTCCAGAGCGTTCTCGCCCATTGCACCGCCAAGGATTTCGAACTTTTGGTTCTCCTTGGCGAAGTCCTCGGCCACCTTGGCTGCTGCCACGGGGTCCTCGGAATAGGTCAGAACAGTCATCCCTGTCAGCAGGTCGGCCATGCTTTCACACGGCTTACCCTCAAGGGCGATTTTGGCGAGCCTGTTTTTGGCAACACGCACGGCACCACCCGCGTCACGAGCACGTGCGCGAAGGTCCTGCATCTCGGCAACTGTCAGACCGGCGTAGTGAGCAACCACTACGACGCCAGAGCTTTCGAAGATTTGGCCGAGTTCCTCGACCACTTTCTCTTTCTGGGCTCTATCCACAGTTCTCTCCAAGTTAGGGGCGATATCTCACCCCGGCTCATATTTGCCGCGGCTTGCGCCCCGGCGTTCAGGTCCGTTGTTACGGGATTGGCCAAAACTCGCCCGAGGATCGTGACCCTCAGAATTCTTTGGTCTTACCCGTCTCAGGCAGGGAATTAAGGGGCCGAATGGACCCACCCACCGTCTTGGACGAAACGAAATAAAGCGCACGACGAATCGCACGCTTTACTCCGCAGCTCTCTTTAGGGCAGATGGCCGAAGTTTCCAAGGGGTAAATTGCCCGTTCAGGCGGTTTGGCGGGGCCGTGCCGCCGCGCATCGTTCCATGTCAGCGATTGACATGGCCTGCACCCTAGGGTCCTGTCAACAAAACCTCTTGTTTCGCGTCCAGCTTTTGCCCCCTATGCCAACCCTCACAGCAGATGAACACAGGCGCGCAACTGAGTTTGTTGCGGAATTCTCGCGCCATGTCGGGCTGGGCGAGACGTTGCAATTCGGTTGCGTATACCGATCGCACGACTTTCCCGACACCCGCCTGGTCTTGAGGCTGCAGGGCCCGCCACAGGACTATGCGATGAAGATCGACACCGCGTCGCCCGAGTCCGGCCGGTTGCAGGCAGAATTCGATATTCTGACCCGGCTGGCCCGGTATTTTGATGGGAACGAGACATCGCGCGTGGTGCGCCCTTTTTATCTGTCGCCAGGGGGCTTGTTCTTCGTGTCCGAGTTTATCGACCGGCCCACAGCCGTTGACGTGATCCATAACAGCAAGGACGACGATCAGGTCGCCCGGATCTACCGCCGCGCCGGGGCGTGGCTGCACGACCTGCATAGTTTTCAACCTGCCACCGAGTATGAATTCCGCCCGCGCTGGATGACCGATGCCATCAATGAATTGCTGCCATTCGTGCCTCCGCACATCCAGTCAACAGGCGGCCAGATGGCAGAAAACCTGGAAAACGCAGCGCTACATCTGAAGGGCATCCCCGATACGCGGGTGTTTTCGCATGGCGACTTTCACGGCCAGAACCTGATAGTCGGCAAGGGCGAGATGATCGGGCTGGACTTTACCGAAATGCGCGAGAAGCTCGCCGTCTATGACATCGTCGATTTTCTCAAGTCGGATATCTTCCGCAATACCCACCCATCCAATGTAGACCGTAGTGGGATTCTGAAACTGAACAAGGACATGTTCTTTCGCCGCTATCGGCATCCGATCCATATAGGGATACTGGATTTCTGCATCCGCGGGCGCCTGCTGAAAGACTGGCTTGCCTCGTGGCACGTCGATCACAGTTGCAGTCCTTATGAGGAAGACAGGCGGAGGCGTTTGGGCGATCGGCTGCAGATCGCGTTTCAACATCGCTGAAAACGCTTAAATTCCAGCAAGGCCCAAATGAAAATCCCGGGCAGTTTGCACCACCCGGGACCAAATCTTCGCAACTTTGCTTTAAGGCTTATTCGCCCGCCGCAGCAGCCACGTCCAGAGTCACGCCCGGGCCCATGGTCGAGCTCAGCGCGATTTTCTTCATGTAGGTGCCTTTGGCGCCCGACGGTTTGGCCTTGGCAACAGCCGAGACGAACGCACGGACGTTTTCGGCCAGCTTGGCTTCGTCGAACGACGCTTTGCCAACGCCGGCGTGCACAACGCCGCCTTTTTCCGCCTTGAACTGAACTTCACCGCCCTTGGCTGCTTCCACGGCCGCTTTCACGTCCATGGTCACGGTGCCGACTTTGGGGTTCGGCATCAGGTTACGGGGGCCCAGAACCTTACCCAGACGGCCGACGATCGGCATCATATCCGGGGTGGCAATGCAGCGATCGAATTCGATGGTGCCGCCCTGAATGGTTTCCATCAGGTCCTCTGCGCCAACGATATCTGCGCCTGCTTCTTTCGCTTCGTCAGCCTTGGGGCCACGAGCGAAAACAGCAACGCGCATCGCTTTACCGGTGCCGTTCGGCAGACCGACAACGCCGCGAACCATCTGGTCTGCGTGACGGGTGTCAACGCCCAGGTTCATTGCGATTTCGATGGTCTCGTCGAATTTCGAGGTTGCGTTGGCTTTGACCAGGGCAACAGCTTCTTCGATCGACAGGTTTTCCTTGCCGGCGACAGCTTCGCGCGCAGCGCGGGTACGTTTACCGAGTTTTGCCATCTTACTTCACCTCGATGCCCATGGAGCGGGCCGAGCCCAGGATGATCTGCATTGCGCCTTCGACGTCGTTGGCGTTCAGATCTTTCATTTTGGCTTCGGCGATTTCGCGAACCTGCTTCGAGGTCACGGTGGCCACGGTCTCACGACCGGGGTTTTCCGCACCACGGGGGCGGTTACGCTTGCCGACCGGCTTCAGACCAGCTGCTTTTTTCAGGTAGTAAGACGCGGGCGGCGTCTTGATGTCCATGGTGAAGGACTTGTCCTGATAGTAGGTGATCACGGTCGGGCACGGAGCGCCGGGCTCCATGTCTGCGGTCTTGGCGTTGAACGCCTTGCAGAATTCCATGATGTTGATGCCGCGCTGACCCAGCGCCGGACCAACTGGCGGCGACGGGTTCGCCTGACCTGCAGGAACCTGCAGTTTCATTGTACCAGCAAGCTTCTTGGCCATTTGGTTTTCCTTTCAACGTGAATGGGACGCGTCCCACCCGGTTTATGTTGCGTGGTCCGATCCGGGATCGCGATCCCGGCAACCTCCCACGAGAGAATCTCGCCCGAAGACGATAGAGGCGGCGTTTACAGAGGAATCCGGGGGTTGGCAAGTGGCTGACGCCTTATTCCCAAAGGATGCATTTGTGCCCGGATCAGGCCTCGGTGACAGTAGGGAACCGCAGTACAAAACAATTTATTTGAATGCATTAGTTGCTTAAGAGACGCAGCCGGGTATCTTGGTGGAACTTGGACACAAAAGAGGTGGTCAGGGATGGCATCATCTCGGCTGAACAAGGGACTATTGATCTGCGTTCTTTTTGCCATGCTGCCCGGCTGTGGCAGCAAGGCACAGGACCAGGGCGCCGCGTCCGAGACGGCCGCGCAAACCGACGGCACCAACAACACTGCCGCGTTTGCGGCAACAGGAGTTGACCCCGCCACCTATGCCGGTCGTTTTCAGATAAAATTGACCAAGGAAGTTCCGCTGCGCGATATTCCCGTTCCCTTCACTGTCTACAGCGGCCTCGAAGAGGCCAGCCCTACCCGTTTGCGAATAAGGGCTTTCATGGACTTGCGCGGATTACAGGAAAAGGCGCCTCAGATACTGACCGGCCCCTTGGAAGAAAGCTGCAAACGCCAAATCTATACCGAGGTCCGAAACGTCACCGCCATAGGGGACACCGTAAAGATCGAGGGTTCAGCCCGTGCGCAGTTTACGAGGTGTAACCGGCGCGAAGAACCGGGCCTTCGTTACTTTGGGGCTACGGTAGATGCAGTTGCGGTTGCCAAGGCAACGGTACAGGGCCAGTGCCTAACCTTCAGTATTGAAGACGTTAATCTGAATCCGCGCGGGCTCATCGGCGCTATCTCCAACCTCTTCGGTCTGACCAACCGCATCAACGAAGCCGTTCTGGAAAAAGGTGGCGAGTTTTTGGCCGCCAACCCGGTTTGTCCGCCGCTGCCTGAAGAATTCTCCGTTCTCGACCCGATCTACGAATCCGGAGGCACACGCGAAATCGCTCCTGGCGGGATGGGGGCAGCTGTTGTCGGATCTGCTGATGTCAGCGCCGAGACAATAGTCAAAGTCCTTGGAGGGCTGAAAGAGCTTGGTGTATTGGAGTTTGCGGAATGAGACTTTGGTTGGTTTTCCCGGTCTTATTGGCAGCCGCTCTGGATGCCCGCGCTCCAGAAGCGCAACAAGTGGACTTTGTTATCGACGCATCACTGCCGGTACGTGATACGGAACTTCCCTATACGCTTGATCTGAACCTCACTGCTGCGGCGCCCACACGGATCGGGGTGGATGCTCTTCTCGACCTGCGGGAAATACAGAAAATTGTGCCAGAGCGGTTGGCTGACAACGCAGTGGTCGACAATTGTGGTCTGCAAGTCCGGCTGGATGAATTGAGCTTCAAGGCTAGGGGGGATGCAATAGATCTGGATGGGGATGTAACCATCACGGTTTTCGAATGCAGCCGAACCAGCGAACGCGATTTTCAGCGAGGTGAACAAAAAAGAGCTATCTCGGCGAACATGTCCACCGAAGCGACGGTCGAGCTGCGTGACAATTGTGCTTATTTCAAACTCATCGATCTTACGCTTACAGCACCCGAAGCACAGCGAGAGCAACTTCTCGAGGACGACACCCTCGACTCTGTAAAAGAGCTTATGCTGGCCGCTGTAGATCTTGTATTGAACGATACGCCTTTGTGCCCGGAACTGCCGGCGGAATTGGCATCACTTGACCCGGTCTATGACAATGGCGGTCCAAAAGAGATCGGAGAAGGTGGCCTAGGTGTCTTCCTAGAAGGGTCGGTGGATTTCAGCCCTTCGACAATCCTCGACATTCTGACAGTCCTTCAACAAAAAGAACTGATCCCTGGTCCGCCGTAATTGCAAAGGCCTTTCAGTGCCACTGAAGTAGCCCACCCTTTGTCTTCGGGCCGTAGATTCGGTTCGAACAAAACAAAAACGCCGCGGTGCTCGTGGCATCGCGGCGCTGCAATATACGTTGAGAAGCTTTTTAGCTCTGCTTGGTGACCTGCGTAAAATCCAGCTCGACCGGGGTCTCGCGACCAAAGATCGAAACCGAGACCTTCAGCTTCTGGTTTTCGTCGTCCACGCCTTCGACCATGCCGTCGAAATCCTCGAACGGGCCGTCGTTGACCTTGACCTTTTCGCCCACTTCGAAGGTGATCATCAGCTTGGGCGCTTCTTCACCTTCCTGAACGCGGTTGAGGATCTGGTTCACCTCGGCATCGCGCATCGGCATCGGGCGACCCTGCGGGCCCAGAAAACCAGTGACGCGGTTGATCGAGTTCACAAGGTGATAGCCCTGATCCGACATCTCCATGTGCACCAGCACGTAGCCGGGCATGAAGCGGCGTTCGGTCGTGACTTTCTTGCCCCGGCGCACTTCGATCACCTCTTCGGTGGGCACCAGAACCTCGTCGATATCGTCCTCAAGGCCCTGCTCGGCCACCGACGTGCGGATCTGCTCTGCGATCTTCTTTTCGAAATTCGAAAGAACGCTGACCGAGTACCACCGTTTCGCCATGAACCTGTCGTCCTTGTTTACTTTCGGTGCGTTCGGATGGCCGCAAGCACCGTCATTGAAATTCTATCGCATCACCCGGAACAAAAAGCGGCGCGCAGCCCGAATCGCCGCACGCCCATTCCGAATAGTACCGCGTCACCTACTCTGACATCGCGCGCTGTGCAAGGGGGCACTGGCGTTTCCACCTGCCCGGGCCGGTTTAGCTGAACGCGCCCAGAATTGCCTGAAGCCCGCCGCGAATGGCAAGATCAACCAACGCAAAGAACACGGCCGTCAGCGCCGCCATGATGAACACCATAACCGTGGTCAGCAGAACTTCACGCCGGGTCGGCCAGACGACCTTTGAGACTTCGGCGCGGACTTGCTGAATGAACTGGATCGGATTCATAGTTGCCATTTGGCTTGGTTCTCTCTGCTAGCGGATGGGCCGGACATAACCGGGCATTGCGGCAATTTCAAGGGCCGTCAGGGTCTGGGCTTGTCGTCCCATTCATCGCTGAGGATGCGGCGTGCATCGCCTTCGGGATCGTCATACTGGTTCGAGCGCACGGTGTAGATGAACGCCACAAGGCCAACCCCGCCCAGAAGCAGGGAAATCGGTATCAGATAAGCCAGAACTTCCAAATCAACTACCTCAGACGCAGGGCGTTCAGCGACACGGTGATGGACGACGTCGACATCGCCAGCGCCGCGATCAGCGGTGTGGCCAGGCCAACCACGGCCAGCGGAACCGCGATGATATTATACACGGTTGCGATGCGGAAGTTTTCACGAATCCGTTTGGTCGCCTTCACCGCCGTATCGCAAGCATCCGCGATCGGGGCAAGATCATTGCCCAGCAGCACGATATCCGACGCCACCCGCGCCGCATCCAGCGCCGAGGCCGGAGAAATCGACACATGCGCCGCAGCCAGCGCTGCCGTGTCATTCAGGCCATCGCCGACCATCAAAACGTGACGGCCCTGATCGCTCAACTCCTGCACGCGCGCCGCCTTGTCCTGCGGCAGGGCCTGTGCAACCCAATTGTCGATCCCCAGTTTTGCAGCCAGCGCCTGAACCGCGCCCTGCGTGTCGCCGGAAATCAGGATGACGTCCTTGCCTGCGTCGCGAAGGGCCTGAACCGCCTCAGCCGCGCCGGGGCGTAGGCTGTCCGTGAACAGGAAGGTTGCGGGGGCTTGCCCACCAACAGACAGCCAGGCCGCCGTCTGGTTACCCTCTTCCGCACCAGTCCATGCGGCGCGACCCAGGCGCACGCGCTGGCCACGCCAGCTGCCTTCGGTGCCATAACCCGGCACCTCGGTGACGTCTTTGAGGGAGGCCGGCTTGATCCCGGCGTCCCGCGCCGCCTTGGTCAGAGCCACCGACAACGGATGCGAGGACGCCTCGGCCAATGCCAGCGCGATCTCGAGGTCCGTGCGGGAATGATCGCCCAGATTGGTCAGTTCGGGCGTACCCGAGGTCAGTGTACCGGTCTTGTCGAAGACGACTGTATCGACCTCGGCCAGACGCTCCAACGCAGTGGCGTGCTTGATCAGCATCCCCTTGCGGAACAGCCGCCCCGAGGCCGCCGTGGTCACCGCAGGCACGGCCAGACCCAACGCACAGGGGCAGGTGATGATCAGAACGGCGGCAGCGATGTTCAACGCGGTGCGGATATCGCCGGAATAGATATACCAGCCCAGAAAGCTGAGCGCCGACAGGATGTGCACGCCGGGCGCATAAAGCTTGGCCGCCTTGTCCGCCAGCGAGGTATAGCGCGACCGCCCCGACTCAGCGATGGCCACCAGATCGGCCATGCGATGCAGCGAAGTATCCTCGCCCACCGCCGTCGCGCGGATGGTCAAGGGGCCGGTCAGGTTGACCTCACCGGCGCTGACGGTCAGGCCAGCCTCAGCAAAGACAGGCAGGGTTTCCCCAGTCAGCAGCGAGCGATCCAGTTCCGACTGGCCCGAGACGATTGCGCCATCCACCGGCATACGGCCACCGGGTCGGACAAGGATCAGGTCACCGACGGCCAGCGTGGCCACGGCGACCTCTTCTTCGGCCCCATCGACCAGCTTGATGGCACGGGGCACTTCAAGCGCCGTCAGTTCCTCGGCCGCAGACCGGGCGGCGGCGCGGGTACGGTAATCCAGATACCGGCCCGCAAGCAGGAAGAAGGTCAGCGTCAGCGCCGCGTCGAAATAGGCGTGCTCACCGCTGAGCGCGGTTTCCCACAGCGACGTCACCAGCGCCAGCACGATGGCCAGCACAATCGGCACGTCCATGTTCAGGCGTTTGACACGCAGCGCGCTCCAGGCGTTGGTAAAGAAGGGCTGCGCGGAAAAGGCAATCGCAGGCAGCGCAATTGCCGCCGAAATCCAGTGGAACATGTCGCGCGTGGCATCCGAGGCCCCTGACCAGACCGAGACCGACAACAGCATCACGTTCATCGAGGCAAACCCGGCAACCGCCAGACGCATCAACAGATCGCGGCCCGCCTTGTCCGCCTGCGTGGCCGACAGGGCACCGGGGTCCAGCTCATGCGCTTCGAAACCCGCGTTCTCCAGCACCGGGATCAGGTCGGCGGCGCGTAGATCGGGTGCCGCTTTGACCATCGCGCGTTTCAGGGTCAGGTTTACCCGCGCGTCTTCCACGCCGGGATGAGCGTTCAGCTCACGTTCGACAGTGGCAATACAGGCCGAGCAGTGAATGCCCGGCAGCGACAGCGCGATCTGCACATCCTGCGGTATGGGCCGCGCCGGTTCCGCCGGGCTGGCAATGCATCCCGGACAGGCCGCCGTGCCGGATGTAAGTTGCGCCGTCATCCGATCACCCCTTCACATACAGCGGCACACGCTGCGCGAACTCGGCACCCGAGCTGTCCTTGGCGACCAGACGGATGTTCCAGTTGCCCTTGCCCAAAGCCGCCGGGGTTGCATAGGCCTGCCCGTCAAAGGTGAAATCGGGCGAAAAGTCCTCTTTCACATGGGTGGCACGGCCAACCACCGCCTGCAATTCCGTCACTTCGACCGGGGCGCCGGTCTTGTCGGTAATGTGCAGGATCAGCAGGCCGCCCGACACCTCGGCGCGGATGTTCCAACCCAGCGCCTGCTGTTCCTGCAGACGCTCGTTGAACTCCTGACTGGCGACATACGAGTTTTTGACCTCGAGCCCCGGAAAGGTTTTCACCGCGCTATAGGCCAACACGAGGTTGACTGCGATGATCACACCAAAGGCGGCCACGAACACCGCCAGGGCGTGCTTTCCGGTAAACTGACGCTCGGCCATCTTAGTTTCCTTGTCCGTTGAACGTGGTGTCCTTGTAAGCCCGTTCACCACTTTCCACATCTTCGACCCAGATACGAACCGGAGTGGACGCCGTAGCCGCAGGTCCGGTGCCTTTCGCCGAAACGATGTAAACGCGGGTCAATTGTGCCGTATCTGCGGTGACATTAACAGTGCTGCCCTCGATCCCTTCGATTTGCAGCTGCAGCGCCGGATCACCGGCCAGCGTCAGCTCGAACGGCCGGTCCTCACCATGTTTGTTGCGCAGGCGCACGTCATAGGTGTTGCGGATGGTGCCGTCAGACAGGGTTACGAAAGTCGGGTTGCGCACCGGTGCCACGGTCAGATCGATATCCGAGCGGATGAACAGCGCAAACAGCAGGCCAAAGCCAACCAGAGACCACAGGGACGTATACATGATCGTCCGCGGCCGCAGGATGTGTTTCCAGACATTCTTGGGCGGATCGCCTGCGCGTTCGCGGGTCTCATCGCTGAGCGCCATGTAGTCGATCAGGCCGCGTGGCTTGCCGATTTTTGCCATCATGTCATCGCAAGCGTCGATGCACAGGGCGCAGGTGATGCATTCCAGCTGCTGACCGTCGCGGATGTCGATCCCTACGGGGCAGACATTCACGCAGGCCATGCAGTCGATGCAATCGCCCAATTCGGAATCCGCTGTCCGCTTGCCCTTGCCGCGCGGCTCACCGCGCCATTCTCGGTAGCCAACGACCAGAGTATCCTCGTCCATCATCGCAGCCTGGATGCGCGGCCATGGGCAGGCATAAATACAAATCTGCTCGCGGGCGAAGCCACCGAACAAAAAGGTCGTGCCGGTCAGAATCAAAATGGTGGTGTAAGCAATCGGATGGGCGTTGCCGGTGACCAGATCGCGCAACAGCGTCGGCGCATCGGCAAAATAAAACACCCAGGCGCCGCCAGTAGCCACGCCGATCAACAGCCAGACGGTCCACTTTGTCAGACGCAGCCGTGCCTTGCGGAAGTCCAGCTTTTCCTGCCGATGCAAACGCAGACGGGCGTTTCTGTCCCCCTCGATCCAGCGTTCGACCAGAATGTAAAGATCGGTCCACACGGTCTGCGGGCAGGCATAGCCGCACCACACACGCCCCAGCGCCGAGGTAAACAGGAACAGCCCGAGGCCCGCCATGATCAGCAGGCCCGCGACAAAGTAGAATTCATGCGGCCAGATCTCGATCCAGAAGAAATAGAACCGCCGGTTCGCCAGATCCAGCAGCACCGCCTGATCCGGCAAGCTGGGGCCGCGGTCCCACCTGATCCAAGGCGTTAGATAGTAAATCCCCAATGTGACCGCGAGTATGATCCATTTCAGGTTTCGAAAAGGACCGGACACGCGCCGGGGAAAAATGGGCTCCCTAGCAGCATAAAGGCTGGGGGCGGGGTCGGAATCGCTCACGAGCTGGCTCCAGATGTGGCTGTTTTTTAGGCGTCTTGTCCCAAATCACAACGGGTCCCACTTTGACATGGGTCAAAAGCGCATCGCACAGACACCTTTTGTCACATGCGACCAGATTGCCGCCTGAGCCAAGCCACAAAAACCTTGACGGCAGGCCGCAGCGGTGCATCGCCGGTTACAATATGATAGCCCCGTTCGCCCGGTTCGCAAAACAGTTCGACAAGGCGGCCCGCCTTTAAGTCCTGTTCAACGAAATGCCGCGCCGTGACAGTCACCCCCTGCCCGGCCCGCAGCCCTTCAAGCACCAGATTGCCCGGCAACATAATGCGCCCGGCACGAGGGCCATGTTCAACGCCATGTTGGGCGAGCCACGAGGTCGCCTCGGTGGTTCCAAGCTCTTCAAGCCAGGGCAGCTGGCTCAGTTCGTCAGGGGTCATCGACGTCCTGCCCTGCAGCAGGGAGGGCGCAGCGACGATCACGATCGGGCTTTGCAGCAATAGTTCCGATTCTAGGCCAGGCCAGTTCCCGTCGCCGTACCGGATCGCTACATCCACCCCGCCCGGGCGCAGGCTGACCAGATCCGGCGAGGGATCTAGCACCAGAGGGATATCGGGGTGTTCAAGCTGAAATGCAGGCAGGCGCGGCATCAGCCACGAGGCCGCAAAAGACGCGGTCAGCGAAATGTGAACTGGACGGTCCTCGGCCAGGTGCATCAGGTCGGCCACCGCATCACCGATGGCACCAAATCCCAGATGCAGGGCACGGGCCAGTTTCTCACCCTCGGGGGTCAGGGTCATGGATTTTCCGCTTCGGTCCAGCAACGCGGCGCCCAGATGCTTCTCCAACGCGCGCAATTGCTGGCTGATGGCAGCGTGACTGACGTTCAGCATTGTACCCGCCTGCACCACATTTCCGGCTTCCGCAAAGGCATTGAAGGCCTTCAGCGACGCAAGCGGCGGCATTTTCAACCAATCCATATGTAAGCCTACCTTACACTTTCACATATCAATTGAGTCGCATTTCCGCGCCCGCAGATCAATCTTGAATACAGTTGGACCCACATTCAGGAGAGATCAGATGCTGTCTATTCTTGCCAGAACTTTCATGGTCGCCACCCAAACCGACCCGCGTGACGAACTGCCAAAGCCAAAGTGGCTTTCTGATGATCACTGGTGGAAGAAAAGCTTGCGCGTCACAGGTTCGTGCTCCAAGTAATAGGTGCACTGGACCGGTACATTTTGGACTACTAGTCTGGAAATGTAGCACCGGCTGTTCAGGAAACGCGCGAACAGATGGAACAGCCGGTGCCTCAACCTTCGGGCGGCGAACCGTCCGAAGGTATTCTTTAAACCTTACTGACCACCACCAAGCTGGTGGACATAGGCGGTGACGGCGCGGATTTGCGCGTCGGTCAGACGATTTTCCCAAGCAGGCATCACACCAAAGCGGCTGTAGGTCACCGTTTCGGTCAGAGCCTCTTCGCTACCGCCATAGAGCCAGATGGCATCGGTCAGGTTCGGCGCGCCCTGGAAGACATCGCCTTTACCGTCTTCGCCGTGACAGGCCGCACAGTTGTCTTCAAAAACAACCTTGCCCGCCTGCGCCGCCGCATCGTCGGTCTGCGCATTGGTCAGCGACATGACATACTGAACCACCTGAGTGATCTCTTCCCCTTCGAGAATTTCGCCAAAGGCCGGCATCTCGGAATAGCGCGCATCGTCGCTTTCCTCGTTCCGGATACCGTGGGCAATGGTGTACTCGATATCTTCGAGCGTACCGCCCCACAGCCAGGCGTCATCCAACAGGTTCGGGAAGCCAGTGGCACCCTGCGCACCCGAGCCGTGACACTGCGCACACCAGGTGCGGAACACAGCGCCGCCCGCGTTCACTGCATATTGCTGCAATTCTGCATCGGCCGAGATTTGTTCCAGCGGCGTTTCAACCAGCTTGGCGTTCCAAGGCGCGTTGGCCTCTTCGAAACTCACCATTTCCTGTTGCACGTCCTCACGCGTGGACCAGCCCAGAACACCGGCTGTCGCAGAATGAACCAATGGCCACGCAGGATACATGATCGTGTAGATCACACCCCAGAAAATAGTGGCGTAGAATGTCCACAGCCACCAGCGGGGCATCGGGTTGTCAAACTCTTCGATGCCGTCCCAGGTATGTCCGGTTGTGTTTGGATCGCCCGGCAGTTTTTCAGATGGTTTGCTCATTGCCGCGCCTCCTCGGATGTGGCGGGTTTGTCTTGATGCCGGAACGGGATGTTGGCGGTGTCCTTGTATTCCTTGCTGGCACCGGGACGGAAAACCCAGATCACGATGCCGACAAAGAAGGCAAACAACAGCAGCAGCATCCAGCTATCCGCGAATTGCCTCAGGAGTGTATATTCTTCCATCACACCCTCCTTAGCGGCTCGCGTCCGGGGTGAAGGTCGAGAAATCGACCAGCGTTCCCAGCATCTGCAAGTAAGCAACCAGCGCGTCCGCTTCGGTCAGTTCGGGCTGACCGTCGAAGTTGCGCACGCTGACCTTGTCGCCATAGCGTTCCAGCAGCCCGTCATAGTCGCTGTCCGGATCGGCCTGCGCACGGAAGTCCGCCTGCGCGTTGGCCAGCATCTCTTCGGTATAGGGCGTGCCCACCAGAGCGTTCGCCGCCATGATGTCGCCGATATACTTGCCATCGATTTTGCGGTGCTCGAGGAAGCCGTATTTCGGCATCACCGATTCCGGCACAACCGACTGCGGATCACGCAGGTGGTCCACATGCCACTGGTCCGAGTAACGGCCGCCCACACGCGCCAGGTCAGGACCGGTACGTTTGGAACCCCACTGGAACGGGTGGTCATACATCGACTCAGCCGCCAGTGAGTAGTGGCCATAGCGTTCGACCTCATCCCGCATGGGGCGGATCATCTGGCTGTGGCAGACATAGCAGCCTTCGCGGATGTAAATCTCACGTCCCGCCATTTCAAGAGGGGTGTAAGGGCGCATGCCCTCCACCTTCTCGATGGTGTTCTCAAGGTAGAACAGCGGGGTGATCTGAACCAGGCCACCGATGGTCACGACCAGAAAGCTGAAGATCAGCAGGAGGGTCGCGTTGGTCTCGAGGATCTTATGTTTGTCGAGAATTGCCATTGCTCCGGCCCTCCTTATTCAGCCGGGACCGCGACGGTCAGGCTGGCCTCTTTGGCCGGTGCCTTCCGCACAGTCATCCACAGGTTGTAGCACATGATCACAGCGCCAGCGACGAACAGAACGCCACCCAGAGCACGCACCACATACATCGGGAACTTGGCCGCCACGGTGTCAGCGAACGAGTTCACCAGGAAGCCATTGGCATCCACTTCACGCCACATCAGGCCTTCCATGATACCGGTCACCCACATCGACGCAGCGTAGAGCACGATGCCGATGGTGGCGAGCCAGAAGTGCCAGCTGACCATCTGCAGCGAGTACAGACGCTCACGCTTCCACAGGACAGGTACCAGGAAGTACAGAGCACCAAAGGTGATCATGCCGTTCCAACCCAGCGCGCCCGAGTGCACGTGACCAATGGTCCAGTCGGTGTAGTGGCTGAGCGAGTTCACAGCGCGGATCGACATCATCGGACCTTCAAAGGTGGACATGCCGTAGAAGCCGACCGAGATCACCATCATCCGGATCACGGGGTCGGTGCGCAGCTTGTCCCAAGCGCCCGACAGGGTCATCAGACCGTTGATCATGCCACCCCAGGACGGCATCCACAGGATCACCGAGAACACCATGCCCAGCGTCGAGGCCCAGTCAGGCAGCGCGGTATAGTGCAGGTGGTGCGGACCGGCCCAGATGTACAGGAAGATCAGCGCCCAGAAGTGGATGATCGACAGCTTGTACGAGAACACCGGACGGTCGGCCTGTTTCGGGATGAAATAGTACATCATGCCCAGGAAGCCCGCGGTCAGGAAGAAGCCCACAGCGTTGTGGCCGTACCACCACTGGATCATGGCGTCCTGTACGCCCGACCAGACGATGACCGATTTCGAACCCCAGACGCTGACAGGGATGGTCATGTTGTTGACCAGGTGCAGCATCGCAACGGTGACGATGAAGGCCAGATAGAACCAGTTGGCTACATAGATATGGGGTTCTTTCCGTTTGATGACGGTTCCCAGGTAAACGGCCAGATAAGCGACCCAGACAATGGTCAGCCACAGGTCAACATACCATTCGGGCTCGGCGTATTCTTTGGATTGGGTTCCGCCCAGCACGTAGCCGGTCGCGGCCAACACGATGAACAGCTGGTAGCCCCAGAACACGAACCACGCCAGGTTGCCGCCCCACAGACGTGCGGCGCTGGTACGCTGCACGACATAGAACGAGGTCGCGATCAGCGCGTTGCCACCAAATGCAAAAATCACCGCCGAGGTGTGCAGCGGGCGCAAGCGGCCAAAATTCAGATAACCCTGCGCCCATTCGAAGTTCAGCGCCGGAAAGGCCAGCTGGAACGCAATAAAGGTTCCCGCCAGGAACCCGACCACGCCCCAAAGGGCGGTTGCGATCACGCCGTAACGGATGACGCCGTCCATATATTCGCCCGAGCGATCTACGAGAATATCTGGCTCATCGGTATTTCTAAGCGTCCAGATGAACAAACCAACGGCGATCACCATCACCAGAATTGCGTGCACCTGATACGCCAAATCGCGTGCATAATTGGTTCCGATCGCCGCGAATATCGCGATCAGACCAAGCACGATCAGCTTGATGTAATTTGACATATTGCGTCCCTTTGCCATGCCCCGCGCGATTCTTTATGTGTCACAGGGCTTATTTGACTGGCTGCTGTTTTGTCGGACAGAGGCCAGAACTGCTTTGATCTGTGTCAAGACAATAGCCTGTTTTCTGTGACAATCGTAATATTGCAGCTGGGTCATCAGGCCGCAGCAAGTCGCTCTGCAGGCACGAGGTCAAAATGGCTTACAAATCTCTTCTCACCGTCATGACGGACACAAGCCAGAGCGATCCGGCTCTGGCCCAAATGGCTGCGCTGGCATCAGCGCAGGACGCGCATATCGAGGCGCTTTGTCTGGGCGTCGACCGCAGCCAGACAGGGTATTATTACGCCGGTGCCAACGCCCTGATTCTTCAGGAAACGCTGAACCGCGCCAATGCCGAAGCCGAGGAAATCCTGACCTACGCCAAAACCTACCTAGGCAAGACCGACACCCGCTGGTCTGCCGAAAGCGGTGTGGCGCAGATCTCGGACATCGGCCGCCATGTCGCCCATCGCGCGCGGTTTTCCGATCTGGTCATCCTGCCGCAACCCTATGGAGAAGATCGCGGCGCCGAGGCCGAACCCATAGTCGAAGCCGCGATGTTCGAGGGTCACGCGCCGGTTCTGATCACGCCGCAGAACTCCGCACCGTTTGCGCGGCCCGGCACGATCCTGATCGGCTGGAACGAAAGCGTCGAGGCCATGCGCGCCATTCGCCGCGCCCTGCCCTTCCTGATCGCGGCCGATCTGGTACGCATCGTCGTCATCGACCCGCCGCGCCACGGGCCTGACCGGTCGGACCCCGGCGGACTGCTGTCGCAAATGCTGGCCCGTCACGGGGTTAAATGCGAGATTGACGTGCTGAGCAAGACCATGACCCGCGTGTCGGACATCCTGAACCGGCACGCCGCAGATACCGAAGCGGACATGATCGTGATGGGGGCCTATGGCCATTCGCGGTTCCGCGAAGCCATTCTGGGTGGTGCGACCCGAAACATGCTGGAACAAGCTTCTGTTCCGGTGTTTCTGGCCCACTAAAGCAAAGATGATCGCAAAAGCCGCCCCAAGGGGCGGCTTTTCTATCTTTTAACCAATCCGATCAGGAACAGCAGGATCACTGCGCCGATCGTGGCGAAGAAGATGGAGGAGAAGATGCCGCCTCCGACAGCGAAACCCAGCGCGGGAAAGATCAATCCGGCCAGGAATGCACCAACGATGCCGACAATAATGTTGCCGATCAGGCCAAAGCCGCGGCCTTCCATGATCTTGCCCGACAGCCACCCGGCGACAGCGCCGATGAACAGCATCGCCAGAATGCTACTGAATTCCATGATTTTCTCCCGAGGATTGCTTCCTTCGGGCCAAGTTAAACACGGCGCGCAACCTCAGTCACGCCGCAAGCGCGTCAGACCAGAAACCCGCCGTCCGAGTCGTCGCCCGCCTCTTCCATCAGGCGCCCCATATCCGGGATCGTGACATGGCGCTTGCCTTCCAACAGAATGACCTGTTCCTTTTTCAGGGCCGAGATCTGACGGCTGACCGTTTCCAGTGTCAGGCCAAGGTAGTCCGCCATCGCCTCGCGGGTCAGGGGCAGGTCGAACACGATCGGGCCGGAATTGCCCTTCTGGTGGATCGAGGCATCGCGGCGGGCGATGATCGACAGCAGGCTGGCGATCTTCTCACGTGCGGTCTTGCGCCCCAGCACCAACATCCACTCGCGCGCTGCGTCCAGCTCGTCCAGCGTCATCTGCAGCAGACGATGCGCGATATGCGGCGTTGCGCTCATCAGGTCTTCGAACGGCTTCTTGCGAAAGCAGCACATGACCAGATCGGTTGTCGCCTGCACGTCATAGGGCGCAGAATCACGCCCCGGCCGACCGACAAAGTCGCTGGGCAGCAAAAGGCCGACCATTTGTGTGCGCCCGTCCTCCATCGTCTGTGTCAGTGATGCGATACCGGACACGACAGAGCCGACAAAGTTCATCTGATCCCCGGACCAGATGATGGTCTGACCTGCTTCGAAACTGCGGTAATATTTAATGCCTTCAAGCTCTTCCAGCTCATTCGCATCGCAATGCGCGCACACTGCGCGATGCCGGATTGGGCAGTCTCCACAGTTCGTATGGTCGATCTTGAATATCGGTGTCATGCGCGTTTCCACTTGATCTCGGTCAAAGCATATGGCCGGGCCGTCCCTTAAACGTATCGCCATGATAGTGAAACCACAATTGGCAAAGCTTGGACTTTTTGACGCGAAAGTACCGCGTTACACAAGCTACCCCACCGCTCCCCACTTCAGCAATGATGTGGGGTCAAGTCTTTATAGCGACTGGATTTCCGGCCTCAAGCCTGGAAGTTCCGTATCGCTGTATATCCATGTCCCCTTCTGCCGCAGGCTGTGCTGGTTCTGTGCCTGTCGGACGCAAGGCACGCAGACAGACAACCCGGTCATCGCCTATGTCGACGTGCTGAAGGCCGAGCTGGACCTGCTGGCCGAGCGTCTGCCCGAGGGGATCACCCTGTCGCGCCTGCATTGGGGTGGCGGCACGCCGACCCTGCTGAACCCGGATTTGATGCGCGATCTGGCGGCCCGGATTCTGGACGTGGTACCGCTGGGACCGAATGCCGAGTTTTCCGTTGAGATCGACCCGAATGAGATCGACGAAGGCCGTCTGGACGCGCTGGCCGAGGCCGGTATGAACCGCGCCTCGATCGGGGTGCAGGATTTCGACGACGAGATTCAAAAGACCATCGGGCGTATCCAAAGCTATGACACCACCCGAGAAGCCGTGGACATGATCCGCGCGCGCGGGATCAACAGCCTGAACGCAGACATCCTGTATGGCCTGCCGCATCAGACCAAGACCCGGATGACGGAAAGCGTGCAGAAACTGCTGTCGCTCAGCCCGGACCGGGTGGCACTCTATGGCTATGCGCACGTACCGTGGATGGCCAAGCGGCAACAGCTGATTCCCTCGGACGCTCTGCCCACCCCCGAAGAGCGGCTGGACCTGTTCGACACCGCCCGCCGTCTGTTCATGTGGGACAATTACGCAGAAATCGGCATCGACCACTTTGCAACGCAGGACGATGGCCTGACCCATGCGTTGAATGCCGGGCGGCTCAAGCGGAACTTCCAGGGCTATACCGACGATCAGGCCGAGGTTCTGATCGGTGTCGGCGCCAGCTCGATCTCGCGCTTCCCGCAGGGCTATGCTCAGAACGCGCCCGCGACGTCCGCCCATACCAAGGCGATCCGCGAAGGACGATTCTCGACTTCGCGCGGGCACCTATTCAAAGGGCAGGACATCTTGCGTTCGCGGCTGATCGAGGCGCTGATGTGCGATTTCCAGATCGACAGCGCCGAGATTCTGCGTGACCACGACATCACCGCCGACGAACTGCAGCGCATGTATCACGACGCCAACAGCGCCTTTGACGGGTTGCTGCGCATTAACGAGGACGGATTGTTCATCCCGCCCGAGGCGCGCCCGCTGACCCGCATGATCGCCCGCAGCTTTGACGCCTATGATCTAAGTAAAGCCGGCCACAGCTCAGCAATCTGACCCGACAAGAGGTCAGGACTTGACGCGAAGGGTCGGTTTTTCACACACTTGCAGGGCGGGCGAACGTCTCGCCCGCACCTGAGGCAGGCCGAGTAACAGACAATTGCGCTGACGCATCCGCGTGAGGCTACCTTTTTCGTGCAGTCGTTCTGCAATTTGAAAGAGGGACAGCACCTATGCGCGTTTTCACCGTCCTCGGCCCCAGCCAATCGGGCAAAACCACTCTGGTCGAGGCCATCAGCCGCCTCGACGACCGGCCCACAACCTTCGACGTATCCGGAACCGTGCATTTGCACGGTTTTTCTTACTTGGACGAGCCTTGGTGCGCGATCGATGTGGATGGCGGCGGCGACAATCTGGCCTATGTCGGCCCGGCCATGGCCATCTCGGACGCCGCCGTGGTCGTCGTTCCGCCCGACCCAAACGCGGCGGTCCTGTGCGCCCCCTACCTGCGGCTGGTCGAAGAGGCGGGCATTCCTTGTTTCCTGTTCATCAATCGTATGGACAATCCGAACGGCCGCATCCGCGACATCATCGCGGCGCTGCAGACCTATTGCACCAACCACATCGCCCTGCGTCAGGTGCCGATCCGCGAGGGAGACGCGATCATCGGCGCAGTCGATCTGATCTCGGAGCGGGCATGGAAATATCAGGAGGGGCAGCCCTCGGCCCTGATCGAACTGCCGCAATCGGTCGAAGACCGCGAACAGGAGGCCCGCACCGAGCTTCTGGAAACCCTTTCGGATTTCGATGACCACCTGCTGGAACAACTGATTGAGGACAAGCAGCCCCCCAGCGCCGAGGTTTATGATCTGGCCGCGCAGGTGCTGCAGAACCACCAACTGATCCCGGCCTGTCTGGGCGCGGCCAGCCATGGCAACGGCCTAACCCGCCTGATGAAGGCACTGCGGCATGAGGCTCCAGAATTCGACATTGCGGCCGACCGCGACGAGGCCGCCGAGAATGCCCGCGCCATTGCCGGGTTTGCAGATGTGAAAAAGCATATCGGCAAGATCGTCGTTCTGCGCGGCTTGGGCGAAGGCGTGAAAGCGCATGAGAATCTGGGCGGCGAGACCGTCGGCAACCTGACCACGCTGGACGCAAAGACGCAGATCGCGGATCTGCCTGCCGGACAGATCGGGCTGGCGGTCAAGTCCGACCACCTGAACCCCGGCAACCTCTATGACAGTACCGAGACGACACCACTGCCGGAATGGGCCTCGTCCCATCCCGTGGCCTTCCGCCAAATCGTCTCTCCAGCGCATGAACGCGACGATGTGCGCCTGTCCAACGCGCTGTCCCGCCTAGTCGAGATCGACCCCGGCCTGCATCTGGAGCAGGATGAATTGAGCGGTCACGCGGTTCTGGGCTCGCAAGGGCCGCAGCACATGCGGCGCGTCACCGCCAAGCTGGCCGAGGATTTCGGCATCGAGATCGCTACCGAGCAGGTTGAAACCGCCTATCGCGAGACCATCCGCGCACCCGTCGAACATCGCCACCGTCACCGCAAGCAATCCGGTGGCGCCGGGCAGTTTGCCGATGTGGTAATCTCAGTCGCGCCAATGCCGCGCGGGGCCGGGTTCCAGTTCGAAGAGATCGTCAAGGGCGGTGCAGTGCCCAAGAACTATATCCCTTCGGTCGAACACGGCGCCAAGGACGCGTTGGCGCAAGGGCCGGAGGGTTTCCCGGTGGTCGATGTGAAGGTCACGCTTAGCGATGGCAAGCACCACAACGTGGACAGCTCGGACTATGCCTTCCGCACCGCTGGCAAGAACGCCGTGCGCGAGGCCCTGCCGCAGGCCAAACCCGTGGTCCTACAACCAATCCTGAATGCCGAGATCCACCTGCCTTCGGATTTCGTCGGCGATCTGGTTCCGACCATCAGTTCACTGCAGGGCCAGGTGCTGGGCTTTGAAGGCAACCCCAACGCCTCGGGCTGGGAAATCTTTAACGCCCAGCTTCCCGCCGTGGCCGAGGATGAGCTGCACCGCACCCTCGCCAGCGCCACGCGCGGCACCGGCTGGGTCAAGCTGAGCTTCGATCACTATGAAGAGTTGCGCGGGCCGGTGCCAAAATCGGCATCACGCGAAGCGGCCAACGCACACTGACATTTCCAGAATTCCTCTGATCGGCCCCCGCCGGTCAGAGGGCATCCGGGACCACGTCCCATTTTTTTAAAAAAGTTAGAGAGGAGTCTTTGCTATGGGATATTCAAAAGCCATCCTGAGCACAGCTGCCGCAGTATCCTTAGCACTGTTCGCCAGTGAAGGCCTTGCGAAAGGAAAACCCAAGGGCGCATCGGCAACTGATCCCCAGCAAATTGCACAGTTGTTTTCAGGGAAAACGTCAAACTGGAGCCGGGGCAGCAAATTTTATTGGGCTCCCAACGGTGTCATGCATGGCGTTGGCAAAAATGGCGACTCCATCGGTATCGGTAAGTGGTACGTCACCAACAAGGGAAAACTGTGCAACGAGACGACTTGGTATTGGCCTGAGAACGGTCAAACAAAGTCAGAATTGTACAATGAGTGCTGGGAGTTCGTAACAGCGCCAGACGGAACCATTTGGGAACGTTACCTTCCTGAGAAATCAGACTGGTACAAGCATAAGTACGAAAAACAGGTCAAAGGCGACACCCAAAAAAGAAAATTCAACAAGATCAAAAAAGATCTGGGGCTTTGATCTCTGGCCGGGCGGGTAACAACCCGCCCTACCCCGCCGCCGCAATTAATTCGCGGGTATAGTCTGTCTGGGCGTTTTCGAACAAGTCCTCGGCCGTGCCCATTTCAACCACATCGCCGTTGCGCATCACGATTACCTTGTGAGACATGGCGCGAACGACCTTGAGGTCGTGGCTGATGAACAGATAGGCCAGCCCGTATTTCCGCTGCAGGTCGCGCAGCAGATCAACGATCTGTACCTGTACCGTCATGTCCAGCGCGCTGGTCGGTTCGTCCAGCACCAGCAGTTTGGGCCGCAGCACCATGGCGCGTGCAATCGCGATCCGCTGGCGTTGCCCGCCTGAAAACTCATGCGGGTAACGATCCATCGCGGCCGGATCAAGGCCCACCTCGGTCATCACCTCGGCCACCAGCTCTCGCGGGGCGCGGTGAGGGTCGACGTTGTGGATCGCCAAGCCTTCGGCAATGATCTGCTGGCAGGTCATCCGCGGGCTGAGGCTGCCGAACGGGTCCTGAAACACGATCTGCATATCCTTGCGCAACCGCCGCAGCTGTCGCGTGGACCAGCGGCGCACGTCCTGATCACGGAAGGTGATCCCACCCTCGGACGCGATCAGCCGCATAATCGCCAAAGCCAGCGTGGTCTTGCCGGAGCCGCTTTCACCGACAATACCCAGCGTTTCACCTGCGCGGACGTTCAGTGTGGCGTCGTTAACTGCCTTCACATAGCCCACGGTACGCTTCAGAAATCCGCGCTGGATCGGGAACCAGACCTTCAGGTTGTTCGTCCGGGCGACCTCTTCGGCGTCGGGCGCGACCGGGTCCGGATGGCCCGAGGGCTCGGCCCCCAGCAGCTTGCGCGTATAGGGATGTTGCGGGTTGTCGAAAATCTCGGTGGTCACGCCGGTTTCGACGATCTCACCATCCTTCATCACGCAAACCCGGTCAGCAATGCGCCGCACGATCCCAAGATCGTGGGTGATGAACAGCATCCCCATGTTTTCGGATTTCTGCAGCTCGGCCAGCAGTTCGAGAATCTGCGCCTGAATGGTCACGTCCAGTGCAGTCGTCGGTTCGTCTGCGATCAGAATGTCCGGCTTGTTGGCCAGCGCCATGGCGATCATCACACGCTGCCGCTGCCCACCTGACAGCTGGTGCGGATAGCTGTCCAGCCTTTCGCGCGGATCGCGGATGCCCACCTTGGTCAGCAACTCGACAATTCGTTCCCGCGCCGCATCACCCTTCAGTCCCTGGTGCAGAGCCAACGACTCGGCCATCTGCTTCTGGATCGTGTGCAGCGGGTTCAGCGAGGTCATCGGCTCCTGAAAGATAAAGCTGATATCGTTGCCGCGCACATCCATCAGCTTATCCTGCGAGGCGCCGATCATCTCATCGCCATCGTATTTGACCGAGCCCTCGACAATGGCGCTGTCGCCCAGCAACGACACGGTGGACAGGGCAGTGACGGACTTGCCCGAACCGGACTCGCCCACCAAAGCCACGGTTTCCCCCCGATCCACGGTGAAGGACACCCCCTTGACCGCGGCGCTCACCTGCCCGTCCTGCCGGAACGAGACCTTGAGGTTGTTCACATCCAACAGGCTCATGAGAAGGTCTTTCTGGGATCAAACGCGTCGCGCACACCTTCAAAGATGAAGACAAGCAGTGACAGCATGATGGCAAAGGTGAAAAACGCGGTGAAGGCAAGCCACGGCGCCTGCAGGTTTTGTTTCGCCTGCAAGGTCAGTTCGCCCAGCGACGGGGCAGAGGATGGCAGGCCGAAGCCCAGAAAATCCAATGAGGCCAGACCCGCGATTGTGCCCGTAACGATGAACGGCATGAAAGTCAGCGTGGCCACCATCGCGTTGGGCAGCATGTGGCGGAACATGATGGTCATGTTGCCCACGCCCAGCGCGCGCGCGGCCCGCACATATTCAAGGTTCCGCGCCCGCAGGAACTCGGCCCGTACAACGCCGACCAATCCGGTCCAGCTGAACAGGATCATCAACGCCACAAGCAGCCAGAAACTTCGTCCCAGAATGGCGAACATGATGATGATCACGTAGAGCGAAGGCGTGGCGGACCAGATTTCGATGATGCGCTGGAACACGAGATCCAGCCAACCGCCGAAAAAACCCTGAATGGCGCCCGCAAAGATGCCGATGATACTGGCGGCACCGGTGACCATCAGCGTGAACAGGATCGACAGGCGGAAGCCATAGATGACCCGTGCCAGAACGTCCCGTTTGGTGTCATCCGTACCCAGCAGGTTCTGCCCATTGGGGGGCAAAGGCGCTGCCCCCGGTCGATCCACGCTGGTGTTGAAGGAATACGGGATCAGCGGCCAGATGGCCCAGCCACGTTCAAACCCGTCAGCCTGATAAGTCCCGGCGTTGATCTCATCAATGATGCCTTCGGGGTCGTCGAAACAGTCTTCGATTCCGCCGCTGCCGATCAGGCATTGCACCTCAGGGTCGCGATAAATCGCTTCGGTCTGGAAATCGCCGCCGAACTCGGTCTCCGGGTAGAAATTGAAGATTGGCGTGTAGAACTCGCCCCGGTATTTCACCAGGATCGGTTTGTCATTGGCGATGAACTCGGCGAACAGCGATAGGCCGAACAGCACCGAGAAGATGATCAGCGACCAGAACGCCCGGCCATTGCGGCGGAAGTTGCGCCAGCGGCGCTGGTTGAGTGGGGACAGTGCCATTTACCCCTCCCGCTTTTCGAAATCGATGCGCGGGTCGACCAGCACATACATCAGGTCGCTGATGATGCCGACGACAAGGCTCATCAGACCAAAAATGAACAGCGTTCCGAAGATCACCGGGTAATCCCGCGCCACGGCGGCCTCGAATCCCAGACGGCCCAGACCGTCCAGCGAGAAGATGGTTTCGATGATGATCGAGCCGCTGAAGAACACGCCGATGAACACAGCCGGAAAGCCCGCAATCACGATCAGCATGGCGTTGCGGAAGACGTGGCCATACAGCACCTTGCCCTCACTCAGCCCCTTGGCACGCGCGGTCATGACGTACTGTTTCTTGATCTCATCCAGAAACGAGTTCTTGGTCAGCAGGGTCAGCGTTGCAAAGGCGGAAATTGTCAGGGCAATCACCGGCAGGGTAATGTGCCAGAAATAGTCGGCGATCTTACCAAACAGGCTGAGACTGTCCCAATTGTCCGAGGTCAGCCCCCGCAGCGGGAAAATCTGCCAATAGGAGCCACCTGCGAACAACACCAGCAACAGGATCGCGAACAGGAAGCCGGGGATGGCATAGGCAACGATGATCATACCGCTGGTCCAGGTGTCGAACCGCGATCCATCCTTGACCGCCTTGCGAATGCCCAGCGGGATCGACACCAGGTAGGCGATCAGTGTTGACCACAGGCCCAGCGAGATTGAGACCGGCATCTTTTCCAGCACCAGATCAATCACGCTGATCGAGCGGAAATAGCTCTCACCGAAATCCAGCGTCAGGTAATTGCCCATCATGTCGAGGAACCGCTCAAGCGGCGGTTTGTCGAACCCGAACTCTTTCTCAAGCTCTTCGATGAACTCGGGTGGCAGGCCTCGCGCACCGACATAGCGGTCATTCGCGCCACCGGTCTGTTGTTCGATATCGCTGCCACCGCCGGCGATACCTTCGAACACGTCACCACCGCCCTCCATCTGGGCGATGATCTGTTCAATCGGGCCGCCGGGGACGAACTGAACCAGTGTGAAGTTGACGATCATGATCCCAAGCAGGGTTGGGATGACCAGCAACAGGCGTCTTAGAATATATGCTCCCATGGGGGCGGATTACCTCAACGCGCCCGAGGACTTCAACTCGGCTTCTTTCTCGGCGTTGATCCACCACAGGTCCTGGATGCCCAAGTCATAGGGCGGCAGGTTTTCCGGGTATTCGTACATATCCCAATAGGCGACCCAGTATTTGCCCAGATACCATGTCGGAACCATGATCCGCTTTGCACGCAGCACGCGGTCCAGCGCGCGGACATTGGCGAAAAGCTCCTCGCTTTCAGTTGCGGCGACGATGTTGTCGATCAGAGGTTCAATATCGGGGCCATGCGCGCCCGACGGGTTGAACACGGAGTACGAGGCCGCCTCGGTCCCGAATTGCTGATAAAGGCCAGTCGAAGGCTGCAGCGACGTGGGATATCCGCCAACGATCATGTCAAAATCCCGGTCCCTGCGGCGCAGAGTGAACTGGGCGTTGTCGACGCGATTGTATTTCGCATCAACACCCATGGCGCGCAGGTTGTCGACGAAAGGCTGGATGATCCGGTCCAGGGTCGGCTGATCCGACAGGAATTCAATCGACAGCACCTCGCCATTTGCGTTGCGGCGGATGCCGTCGTCGCCGACCAGCCAACCGGCTTCGTCCAACAGTTTCATCGCCGCGCGTAGGTTGCGGCGGTCATTCTGGCGGGCCGGGCGGGATTCATGCGCCGTGACCGGTTCCTCGGTCAGAACCGCCGGGTCCACTGCGTCACCAAGGGCCTGCAACACCTCAAGCTCGCGCCCTTCGGGCAGACCGGTGGCTTCCAGATGCGTGCCTTCCCAGAACGAGCTGCGCTGCTGAAACAGCCCGTATTGCAGGCTTTCATTGGTCCATTCGAAGTTATAGGCAAGCTGAACAGCCTCGCGCACACGGGGGTCTTGAAACTGCGGGCGGTCGAGGTTCATGACAAAGCCCGAGGCCGTCGGCACGTTACCATCCTCAAGTTCGGCCCGAACCACAGAGCCATTTGCGATCGCGGGAAAATCGTATGCGGTCGCCCAGCTTTTCGAGTTGTTCTCCTGCCGCAGTGTGAACGTGCCGGCCTTGAACCCCTCCATCGCGGCAATCGAGTCGCTGAAATACTCGATACGGATGCTGTCGTAATTGTTGCGGCCTACGTTTACGTTCACATCATCGCCCCAATAGTCGGGGTTGCGCTTGTAAACGATGCGCCGGTTGATGTCGTAACTGTCCAGAAGATACGGAGCCGAACCAATGCCCGGTACCAGACGGGATTTGTCCAGGCGGCGGTTTTCCGGGTCCGCTTCGAACCAAGCTTTGGAAAATACCGGCGTACCGCCCACCTGCGAAATCAACGCCCGACGTGGGATATCCGGCGCGAAATAGAATTTGACCCGGTGTTCATCCAATGCCTCGGCACGTGGAATGCGCTTGCGCACCGCATCCGCGTAGGACTTCAACCCCTGGTCCAGCAGCAGGTTATGAGAGAACACGACATCTTCGGCGGTCACGGGCGTGCCATCGGAAAACCGCGCCTCGGGGCGCATGTTGAAGATCACCCAATCCTGACTTTCCGGGTACTCCAGACTTTCCGCAAGAAGGCCGTAGTAGGACGCGGGCTCATCATAAGACGGATACAACAGGGATTCGTACTGATCCGCCGACCGTGCTCCGGCGCGACCCTGCCGCGTGAACGGGTTGAAACTGTCGAACGTACCCTGCGCGGCATAGGACAGCTCTCCACCCCGCGGCGCGTTCGGGTTCACATAGTCGAAATGGGCAAAGCCTTCGGGGTATTTCAGATCACCAAATTCCGAGAAACCGTGGCTTTTGATGATCTTTTCTTCGGCAAACAGCTGCGTCGCTGCCAGCAGGACCAGAAACAGCCCCAGCATTGACGTATATGCCCAGCCCCTGAAATCCAATGCGCGCGCCTGTACGGTAGTTTTGCCGGATCTCATATTGCTCATCCCCTGCTTGGCCTCTGCCTTTAATCTTTTGCGTGCCAGCTAAATGACCAGCACTGTCAGGTTCAAGTTTAGAATGCGTGAACGCTTTGTGAAGATGTTGTTAGGCAAAAAAATAAAGCCGCTGCACGGGGCAGCGGCTTTGAAATTCAGTGCGGTTGATCACAGGATCAGTTGCCGATGGTCTGCAGGTAAGCAATCAGGTCGGCGCGCTCCTGCGGCTTTTTCAAACCGGCAAAGCTCATGGAAGTGCCCGAGATATAGGCGCTGGGGCGGGTCAGGAAGGCATCCAGCGCTTCGGGTGTCCAGTTGCCGCCATGGGCCTGCATTGATGCCGAGTAGCCTGTGAAGCCTTTGGCCGAAGCGACCGGACGGTCCACAATGCCGTACAGATACGGGCCGGTACCATTCGCGCCATCTTCCAGCTTGTGACAGGCGGTGCATTTACGGAAGACGCGCGCGCCCTTGTCCGGATCGGCGGCGGCCAGCATGTCTTCAAAGACTACTTCTTCACCGTCCGCGCTTTCACCAGAGCTTTCGGTTTCGATAATGTAAGAGGCCGTCTCACCATGCCCATCGGCATGGTACAGTGCCTCGGCGCCCCATTTGGCCAGAAGCAGCACCAAGAAGGTGCCAAACAGGCCTGCGGCGGCCTTGGTAACTGTCATCGTGTCGAACATTGATCGCGAGTCCATTTCAGCTGTCTGCGGGGTGTCTAAGGCTTCCCCTCGCAAGAGGCAAGGTATAGACACCGCGACTAAACGCCCAATTCTAGAACTTGTTGCACGGAATCGATCAAATGACCAATCGTATCGCATTTCAGGGGGAACCCGGTGCCTATAGCCACGAGGCCTGCCGCAATGCGCGCCCCGATATGGAGGCCCTGCCCTGCCGCACATTCGAAGACGTGATCGAATCGGTTCGCTCGGGCGAAGCGGATCTGGCGATGCTGCCGGTCGAGAACACAACCTATGGCCGGGTGGCCGATATTCACCGGCTGCTGCCGCACAGCGGGCTGCATATCATCGACGAGGCCTTCGTGCGCGTGCATATCAACCTGCTGGCTGTGCCCGGTGCAACTCTGGCCGATATCACCGAGGCGCATTCGCATCTGGTCCTGCTGCCGCAATGCGCCGGGTTCCTGAACGAACACAACATCCGTGGTCGGGTCAGCCCCGACAACGCGCGCGCCGCGCGTGAGGTGTCAGAGCAGGGCGATCTGCACTCGGCGGCGCTGGCCAGCGAACTGGCCGGCGAAATCTATGGGTTGAACGTACTGGCGCGCCACATCGAGGATCAGGACAACAACACCACCCGCTTTCTTGTCATGTCCCGGCAGGCGGACCTGTCCCGGCGTGGACCCTATGGTATGATCACCAGCTTCGTCTTTCAGGTGCGCAACATTCCGGCGGCGCTGTACAAGGCGCTGGGGGGCTTTGCCACAAACGGGATCAACATGACTAAGCTGGAAAGCTACATGGTCGATGGTTCGTTCACTGCAACGCAGTTCTATGCCGATATCGTCGGTCACCCTGACGACCACAATGTGCAACTGGCCATGGACGAGCTGGAGCACTTCACCACCAATGTCGAAGTGCTGGGTGTTTATCCCGCAGCCCACCCGCGCGGCTGATCGCCCGGGTCGTTACAAGGTGTATTTCTTGGAAACACTGCCCGCAGACTGCCGGTAGTCGACAAATCCCATCGCCTGATAATAGCCTAGGCCCTCAGCGTTCTCGGCCCCGATGGTCGCATCAATATACTTGATTCCAGCCGCCCGTGCCGCCGACAGCGATTCCTGAAACATGGCGCGCCCGATCCCCAAACGCGCTGCTGTGGGGCGAATATGCGTTCCTATGATGCCCCAACCTTCGGGCACGTCGTAGGCATTTCCCTTAATCGCCCTTTTCAGCGACTGAAGCCCAAGCAGGCGTCCATCCAGCACGGCCACGGTGCACTGAATTCCACATGGATCGGCAATGTAGTTCGTCCTGACAAAGTCAGCATTGCTTGGCCGAGATCGTTTTCCGGCGGCTGTCAGCTCTTGCAGCACCTCCGACAGGCCCTCGGCATCGTCCAAAACGGCCTTTCGAAAAACCAGATTATCCATCCCGAACCACCGCCCTTTGTTCCTTGCCCTTTTCAGCCGCCGTGCAAGTGGCGCTCTTCCATCTCTCGAGCGAATTCGCTGAGTCGAAACTGAAACTGCCGCCGGAACCGCGCCTGACCCAGCCGCAGCGATTGCAGCAACAGCCGCGCGGGTAAGGATCTGGCGGCAAGCGACATGTCGACGCTTAGCCGGGTGCGGCGCTGCGACAGGGCCAGGAATTCAATGATCGTCACCCCGTTCATGCCCTTGCTGACCGCATCGAACCGCAAAAGGGATGGCGGGTCGCATTCGGCCATTTCAATCGCGACTTGCCGGGGCTTGCCGCGCAGCTTGAACTCGGTTTCCCATTGAGTACCAGGCACCACGCCCATATGGCCCGACAGACGCCGCACTTCGATCCCGCGGCGCATTGCCATACGTTCGAAGCGCTCAAAATCAGCAACCATTTCGAACACCGCATTGATCGGGGCTTCGATATCTTCGCGCGCTGTAAATTGCATGACGGTTTCGTGGTTCTCTTGGCTGTAGACTCTGTATCCGTCAGTCCAGCGTATCCGCAAGCCAGTTTTGCAGCAGGAAATGCGCAATGGCCCCCTTGCGGGCCGGCAGCAGCTGCGGATGCTCGCCGGCAAAGGCCTGCATCATCTCGGGCTTGCTGACCCACATCGCCTCCTCGATTTCCACCGGATCGATAGTGATCTCGCGCGACAGCGCCTCACCCGCGCAGCCAAACATCAATGAGGCCGGAAACGGCCAGGGCTGGCTGGACAGATAGCTGACGGCACCGACAGGCACGCCCGCCTCTTCCATCACCTCGCGCCGGACCGCGGCCTCGAGCGTTTCGCCGGGTTCCACAAAACCGGCCAGCAACGAATACATCCCCTCGGGCCAGCCCGGAGACCGCCCCATCAGCACCGAATCCCCGTGCGTGATCAACATGATGACCACCGGGTCGGTGCGCGGAAAATGTTGCCCGCCGCAGGACGCACAACTGCGCTGCCATCCGGCTTGTGATATTTCGCTGGCAGCACCGCAGCGGGCGCAGAACCTATGAGTTTCATGCCATCCGATCACCGCCTTGGCCGCTGCGGCCAGCTCCGCATCGCGGGCCGACAGGCGGGTCATGATCCGGCGCAGCTCGGCAAAGACATGGCCGCAGGGCAGGTCCGGATGCTGCTGTTCGGTCCGGTCGACAAACGCCCCCAACTGGGACATGTCCAGCCCCTCGGGGGACCAGTTTGAGATATCGAGGGCAAAAACAGGCGACCCGTCCGAGAGACCCAGAAACACGGGTTCCTCCACCCTGCCGCCCGGTCCGTTCTGCACCAATTCGTGCGTCATGGGGATCAAATCCAGCCGATCCAGCGCCTCGCCCCGAACCAGTGGCTTGCCCCGCCACAGCAGCAGGCAGGACGCCTGCGGATGGGCTCGCATTTGCGCAAGCTGGTCCGCATTCCCCCGGATATGCGCCGCGCGATCCAGGCCCGAGCCCCCAAACGTCACAAGTTCCGCATGTTTCATGAGTGTTCCTTTGGATCTTCGCCACAGGGCTGCCACGGCAGCAGCAGCGTTGCAATGGCAATTCCAAACACCCGGAAACCTGAGACCGTCAAATGATCGCAGGCGCGCCTTGTAAATTGCATGTACTATACTTTTTAGGGAATATGGCTGACGACCAACTGCCAGAAGTAGAAACTTGACACGTTCCGCTCATCCGCCCTGTTCCGAAACAAAAATACGGATTTTGGCAACCTCCGATCTGCATATGAATCTGAGCGGCTTCGACTATTACTCGGACGCCCCCGAGACCTCAATCGGACTTACGCGGACCGCCAGCCTGATCCGGGCCGCGCGGGCCGAGGCGGTGACGGCTGGCGCGCTGGTTCTGCTATTCGACAACGGAGATTCGCTGCAGGGAACTCCAATCGGGGACTGGGCTGCGGAACCGGCCAATACACCGCATGTCCTTATGCAGGCATTCGGTAATCTGGGCTATGACGCCATTGGGCTAGGCAACCATGATTTCGGTTTTGGCCTCGGAGTTCTGGACCGTATTCTGAAAGATGCCCCCTGTCCGGTGGTGTGCAGCAACGCGCACCGGCAGGACTCAGATCCCTTGTGGCAAAGTGATGCGATCCTGACGCGCGTGGTCCTGTGCCAGGGCCAGCAGGTTGCGCTGAAGATCGGTGTGTTTTCGGTTCTCCCCCCGCAGACCGCAAAGTGGGAGGCGCACCGGCTACAGGGTCGGGTCGTCATGGACGATATTCTGACCTGCGCCCGCGACAAGGTGCGGGACTTGCAGGCGAAGGGCTGTGATCTGATCATTGCGCTGGCGCATACGGGATTGGGATCACCCATTGCGCAATCCGATATGGAGAACGCTGTTATCCCGCTGGCTGCCATTGACGGCATTGATGCCGTTGTCGCCGGGCATTCCCACCTGACACTCCCCGGCCCAGCGCATGAGGGGCTGGACCATGTCGATGCTGCCCGGGGCCGGGTGCACGGGAAGCCAGTGGTCATGCCAGGCCCCGCAGGATCGAATCTGGGGCTGATTGACCTGACACTGCGCAGGGCGGATGGCGGGACGTGGGCAATTCAGGACCACAGCACCGAATTGCGCTCAGTTTGCCCGGTCGGCGCTGACGGCGTGGGTCATCCGGTTGCAGAAGACCCGGATTTGCTGCGCCTTTTCGACGAGGGACATAAGGAAACACGCCGTCACACGGCGCAGCCGGTGGGCCGGACCGACCGGTATTTGCACAGCTATTTCAGCTTTTGCGCCCCGGACAGGGGGCTTGCATTAGCCGCAGCGGCGCAGGCGGCAGCCCTGCGTCCGCATCTGCAGGGGACACCCTTTGCGAAGCTGCCTGTTCTGTCCGCAGTGGCCCCTTCTAAATTCGGCGGGCGCGCCGGACCTCGGTTTTATACCGATGTACCGCCGGGGCAGGTTTTCCTGCGCCACATTAACGACCTGTATGTCTTTCCCAACGAATTGCAGGCCGTTGTCGTCAATGGCGCGCAGATTGGCGACTGGCTGGAAATGTCGGCATGTGTGTTCAATCAGATCGAACCCGGCTGTAAATCCGATCTGGTCGATCCCAGCCGGGCCGGGCACAATTTCGACGTTCTGCTGGGGTTGAGCTATAAAATCGACCTCTCGCACCCGCCGCGCTTTGCTGCCTCCGGTCATCTGATCGACCCGGCGCATCGCCGTATTCACGACATCCGATTCGAGGGGCGCCCTGTAGCCCCTGACCAGCGCTTTGTCGTCGCGCTGAACAATTACCGCGCCAACGGAGGCGGCCATTTCCCCTTTGTAGAACAAGCCGAGCCGATCCCGATGCCCGCGCGACCGGTCCAACACATCCTGCAGGATTACTTCTCGGGTGCCCTGCCGCGTGATCCGCTGGAACACGCGCCCCGAGCCTTTCGGTTTGTGCCAATACCCCGTGCGACGACCTTACTCAGGACCGGTCCGAAGGCCCGCGATCACATTGCCGAGCTTGAGGAATACGCCCCCGAGCTGGTTGGAGAAGACGATGAGGGTTTTTTGCTGATCCGTTTGACGCTCTAACGGGTTGTCTTTTCCGCGCCTGTTGCCTATATCGACCGATGAGAGGTTGGCGCGGGCGAGCGCCTCGCCAACCTGGTCAGGTCCGGAAGGAAGCAGCCACAACGAGCCCCGCTTGGGTCGATGTCCAACCTCTCACTTTAGCTCCCGCCGAAAACCAAAAAGAAAATTCAAGCGATTAGTCGCGGCCAAACGGCAGCATTGCGGCGCGCGAAGGCACCGATATGGCCAACGCCGGGCAGGCCGAATTCACCGGGTGACAACAGATGTCGCCGCGCGTGCGGCCCATACAAATCAGCCAGCCGCCAGACTGCCGCTGGTGGCACAAGATCGTCATCCTCGAAGGTGAACAGATCCACAGGCGTCTCCGATTGCGCCCAGAGCGCTTCGGGCAGGGTGACCCCGATCTCGGGCAGGTAGTTGCGCGGCGCGGTACACCACCGTCGCCACTGCCAATAGACCGACGCAGGCAGATCTGCCCCGAACCCCAGCGCCTTGCCCGGAAGATACCCCAAGGCTTTCACCGCCAAGGGCGCATGACCGTACCAGAACAGCAAAGCCAGTGCCCGATAGGGCCAGGGGTGATCCGATACCGTTACGGGCCCGGAACAGACGCAGATCATGCGGTCGATCTGATCGATGTCAGGTTGTATCGGCCCCAGCATCCCGCCGACGGAATGACCGATGCTCCACTGCTGCGCATCCGGGAACCTACGCCGCATCTCGGCCCGGGCCGCAGGCATGTCGATCAGGGCCCAATCGGCCATCTTGACCCGCGATGCCTTCAACGACCCGTTCAGTGAGTGGCCGAAATCGCTGTAGTCATAGGTCAGACAGGCCATCCCCTGTACCTCAGCCAGCCACCGGGCAAAATGCTGATAGTAATCCCGCGGCACGCCGGTTGCGCCATGAATGACCACGGCCACTCTGGGAGCCACCGTCGGCAGATACAGGCGTGCGGACAGGGTTCCAGCGCCTGACGGAAACCGGAAATCCTCGGTCGATACAGTCTGTGCAGCGTCCAGCATGGGGCGGCCTCCGGGCTTTTGAACCGATCGGTTCACTTCCACCAGTCCGCCGTGATTCCCGCCACAAGTCAACAGCGCCCGAACATGACCACACGTCCACTTGGCCGCGCAAATTGCCCGCTTGACTCGGGCCACCCGCACCCGCTAGCGATGCGGTGATGGTTCTCGTCCCCGGTCCCGGGGCGGGATGAAAAGGGAACACGGTGCGGTTCTGCCCGGTGATGCCGGAACGAACCAAGGCCGCGACTGCCCCCGCAACTGTAAGCGGTGAGCAATGCCGAAACACCACTGGCCGAAAGGCTGGGAAGGTCGGCAAAGCGACGACCCGCAAGTCAGGAGACCTGCCATCGAACCAAAACCGAAACTCGGGCGGGGTGTCCGGGCAGGTCGTCAGCACGCTGTCACACCTGACCTACGCCCCCGTCCTGCGCGCGGAGGGCGCACCATGATCTGGAAGACGAAGACACATCAATTCACCGCAACCGTATGCCAGAAAACCGGCAAGACTTGTCCCGCTCTGGCACAGATGGCCCGCGCCGTCGTGCAGGCGATGGAGGCCGCCGTACCTGCGACCACGCCGGATTTCGAATTTGAAGGCAGCAGCGAACTGACCCATTGCGCACAGGGCTGCCTTGCACGGTTTCGCGCACAGGCAGATCAGATTCGCGTGTTTTGCGGGACCGACGCCGACACCGCGATCGAAACTCTGGACGACTATGCGGATATGATGTTCGGCCTAGAATTCACGACACGCCCGGCCAAGCTATTGCCGACACCGCCCTGCGCGATGCTTGAGGCCTCTGTCATCGCGCAAAGCCCGATCGTGCAGCCGGAACGGCACGCAGCGCTCTGAACTAGTGGTAAGGCCCGGTGCCGGGCGTCTGTGCGGCCCAGTCTAATTGGCCGTCGGTTTCGACGGCGCAGGGCCGCACGGCGCGCAGACGTTTCAGCGCTGCCTCGGGTCGTTCGCCGTGTTCGACCATAAGGCGCAGGGCAATCATCCCGGACCGCCCGCAACCGCCCCGGCAATGTACCAACACCCGCCCTCCGCGGGCCAGAACCTGTGCCGCCGCCGCGCTGACCTCGGGCCATGCGGCCTGAACCTCTCGCGGCGGCGCACCAAAATCCATGACCGGCAGATGCGCCCAGCCGATTGCCGCGGCGCGCAGATCGTCGCCGAATCCGGCGGCACCCACCTGCAGCATCTCACCTTCAGTAGTCATGGAAATCACCAGATCGGGCTGCCAGTCTCGAACGACGCCAAGATCCTGCAGGTAATTGCCCGCACGCCCCGGCAGCGGCGAGAGGGCAACCGTACCGTTCCCCACCTGCACGGGATGAATTGCAAACAGTCTCAAGCGACAGCCCTCCTACCTACGCGTCTATGGTACATAAACTGCGACGCAAACGGAAATTCGCCAAGCGGGATGTGGACGCGGGCGGCGGGGGTCTCTACGCTGCATCGGAACCCGAATCCGACAGAGCAGACATGAACGACACGCCCAGCCCCGCCTATCAGGTTCTTGCCCGCAAATACCGCCCGGAAACCTTTGCTGACCTCGTTGGCCAGGGCGCCATGGTGCGCACGCTGAAAAACGCGTTCGAGGCCGACCGGATCGCGCAGGCCTTCATCATGACCGGCATTCGCGGCACCGGCAAAACCACTACGGCGCGGATCATCGCCAAAGGCATGAACTGCATCGGTCCAGATGGCGAGGGCAAGCCGACCACGGAACCCTGCGGCCAGTGCGAGCATTGCGTGGCCATCATGGAGGGCCGCCATGTCGACGTGATGGAGATGGACGCGGCCAGCCGCACCGGCGTAAACGATATTCGCGAGATCATCGACAGCGTCCGATATCGCGCTGCCTCTGCCCGCTACAAGATCTACATCATCGACGAGGTCCACATGCTGTCGACCAGTGCGTTCAACGCGCTGCTCAAGACGCTTGAGGAACCGCCCGAACATGTGAAGTTCATCTTCGCCACAACCGAGATTCGCAAAGTCCCGGTAACGGTGTTGTCCCGCTGTCAGCGGTTCGACCTGCGCCGGATTGAACCCGAGGACATGATCAGCCTGCTCAGCAAGATCGCAGCAGCCGAAAATGCCCAGATCGCGGATGACGCGCTGGCGCTGATCACCCGCGCGGCCGAAGGTTCAGCGCGGGATGCGACTTCGCTTTTGGATCAGGCAATCTCGCACGGGGCCGGGGAAACCAGCGCCGACCAAGTGCGCGCAATGCTGGGCCTGGCCGATCGCGGGCGGGTGCTGGACCTGATGGACATGATCCTGCGCGGCGACGCGGCGGGCGCCCTGACCGAACTGAGCGCACAGTATGCCGAGGGCGCCGACCCGCTGGCCGTTCTGCGCGATCTGGCTGAAATCACTCACTGGGTGTCGGTTGTTAAAATCACCCCGGACGCGGCCGAGGACCCGACCGTGTCGCCGGATGAACGTGCCCGTGGTGTGCAAATGGCCGAAGCCCTGCCAATGCGGGTGCTGACCCGGATGTGGCAGATGCTTCTGAAAGCGCTGGAAGAGGTCTCGGCCGCACCAAACGCCATGATGGCCGCCGAAATGGCGGTAATCCGTCTGACACATGTGGCCGACCTGCCCAGCCCGGAGGAACTGATCAAACGGCTGCAAGATACACCGCCGCCCCCACCGAATGGTGGCCCCGGCGGCGGCATGGCCATACCGTCCCATGCGCCTGCTCAGCCTGCTCCTACTACGTATGCCTCAACCGCGCGCGGGCCAGCTGGCGCACCCACCGCCGCGCTGGCGCAGGACACTCAGTCAGCCCTAGCGCGCTATCCCAGCTTTGACCATGTCGTCGAACTGATCCGGACGAACCGCGACGTGAAATTACTGGTCGAGGTCGAAAACGGCGTCCGCCTCGTGTCCTACCAACCCGGCCGGATCGAGTTCACACCTACAGACAACGCCCCGACCGATCTGGCCGCCCGGATCGGCTCGGCATTACAGCGTTGGACCGGAAACCGCTGGGCGGTGTCAATCGTAGCCGACGGGGATGCTGCAACCATCGCCGAGGTTCGCGACGCAGCCGATCTGGCATTGAAAGCACAGGCCGAGCAACACCCTCTGGTTCAGGCCGTCCTGATGCAGTTTCCCAAAGCGCGTATCAAACGGATCGAAACACCGGAAGAACGCGCCGCCAAGGTCGAAACCGAGGCCCTGCCCGAGGTCGAAGACGAATGGGACCCCTTCGAGGAAGACTAGCGTAATCCCTCTCCGGAATTCTCCCGGGCCCAACGGTAGGAAAGGTCTTGCCAAAGACCTTGACGACGGGCGGGAGCACCCTCGCCCCTTGTGCCGCGCCGAAGGCATCCGTATTTAGGCGGCAAACCGACACACAGGAGAAAAACAATGCTCAAAGGACTCGGCGGTCTGGGCGATATGGCCAAGATGATGAAATCCGCGCAGGATTTGCAAACCAAGATGACAGAAATGCAGGAAGAGCTGAACAACCTGATGGTTGTGGGCGAATCCGGTGCTGGTCTGGTCAAGGCGACCGCCACTGCCAAAGGTGAGCTCAAAGGTCTGGACATCGACCCGTCAATCTTCAACGGCGACGACAAGGAAGTGGTCGAGGACCTGATCCTCGCCGCCATCAAGGACGCACAGACCAAAGCGGCCGAACGCTCACAGGCCGAGATGGCAAAACTGACCGAAAGCATGGGTCTGCCCGCAGACATCAAACTGCCGTTCTGATACACACTCCTGACGGAATACCGGCCGGGCACCCCTGCCCGGCCCTTTTGCAGGAGCATCCGCAGTGAGTTCGAACAGCGATATCGACAACCTGATTGACCTGATGGCCAAGCTGCCGGGCCTTGGCCCCCGCTCGGCCCGCCGCGCGGTACTGCACCTGATCCGCAAACGCGCCTTGCTGCTGACGCCGCTTTCGGACGCCATGCAGCAGGTTGCCGTCACCGCCCGCGAATGCCTGAACTGCGGCAATGTCGGCACCACCGATATCTGCGACATCTGCGATTCCGAAGCCCGCGCGACCGGAGAGTTGTGCGTGGTCGAAGACGTCGCCGACCTCTGGGCGATGGAGCGCGCCGGGGTCTTCAAAGGCCGCTATCACGTTCTGGGCGGCACACTGTCAGCGCTGGACGGTGTCGGCCCGGACGAACTGCGCATTCCCCGTCTGAAAGACCGAGTGATGGCCGAGGGGATCACCGAAGTCATCCTTGCCCTGAACGCCACCGTCGATGGCCAGACCACCGCCCATTACATCGCCGATCAACTGGAGGGGCAAGTCCGCCTGACCTCACTGGCGCAGGGCGTGCCGATTGGTGGTGAGCTTGATTATCTGGATGACGGGACGATTACGGCAGCGCTGAGGGCGCGGAAGGAGTTGTAAGCCTTTACTCATTTATTTTATTCAACTAGCACCGTCCCGATTTAAGACTACCGAGAACTAAGGCACTACCCTTGTACAAACTAGCATTCCACGTCTTTCGTATGTACTGGCTGCCAGTATTGTTTGCGTCAGTGATCTTGTTTTTGTTGGATATTTGGGGGCAAGGAAGTATCGGTCGATCTCTTGTGCCAACACTAATGGTTTATGGCTACTTAGCGTTCGCATTTCATTACACACTGCTCACCGGAGCCACTACTTCGGTGTTTAAAACATCTGGCCAAACTCCTTCTCCGAATTGGAGCTTCTGGGTCGCATTTATTCTTCCGATTTTTATCTTGCTATTGGCGATGGGAATCGCCTTTTTCATCGTCAAAGCCAAACTGCCAGCTGAGATGCTTCCTGGAGACGCGGCACTGGGGTTTGCCATGCTCGTTTCACTACCGTTGTTTGGCCTGCTACTCGCCGCGATCGGAACAATGATACCAGCTGCAGCGATTCAGGCTTCAACGGGTGTTCGCGCTGCATTGAAGCGAGCACGGAGAAGCTTCTGGTTTATTCTTTGGAGGCTTATAACTGGCCCCACGGTTTTTACTTTGGTTTTTGTGGGCGTTACTCTTACGCTGGCACAACAGGGCCTTGACCCAGCTATTCCAGAAACATTCGCAGGTATCACAGTTTCAAATGCCACGTACCATACGGTGGCTGGGTTTCTAGGAATCTTCAACACCGCCCTTACCGCCTCCATCTTTTCAATGGCGTACACGTGGGTCGAAGAAGGTAGAAAACTGCAGCTATCAGGTTGAACCGAAGCTACAGTCTACGAAAACCATTTTGAAACCGTCTCTGGAAGCTAGGTAATAGCTATCCAGACTAACAAGCTGCTATACTAGGAAACGCCACATGCGCCACTTTCTCGCCCTCACCTTCGCCGCCTTTACCGCAACCGCCGCTTGGTCGCAGGAACTGATCGATAAGGGCTTTATTGAGGGCTGGAACATCATGATGGACCCCGCGCTTGGCAACGGGTGTCTGATCCAAACGATTTATCAAGACCTCTCGGTGGTGCGTATCGGCTATGACGCGTTGGACAATCGCGGGTATTTCGCCGTCTTCAACAAGGCATGGGGCGACATCAAACAGGGCGAGAGCTATCCGATCCGGTTCGAGTTGGATGGCAAAAGCTTTGATGCCACCGCCATCGGCTTCAATCAAGGCCGCGTTCCGGGGGCGACGGTCTTCTTCACTGACCGGAACTTTGTCAACGCCATCGCTCAGAACAAGACGATGACCGTTTACAACACGGCGGGCGAAGTGGTGATGGCAATCGATCTCAATGGCACCGCCAAAGCGTTGGAATACGCCCGCGAATGCCAGAACCGAGAGCTTTAACGAATCGGATCGAACAGCGCATCCTTGGCCGTACAGTCGCGGATCACGTCGCGGCCACAGGGCACCGGTTCAAGATCGCGGGACAGGCACAGGCGGACCTCTTCGATATAGCCTTGTTTGCAGGTGATGGTGATCATGTCCCGCTCCAGCGCCGGATTGGCTTTCAGAAAGGCCTCTTCCACCACCGAGGCGGGCAGTTTGACCGACGCGTCCAGCTTGCGGAATACAGGCGGCCGCTGAACGCCCTCATAGGCCTGCCGAGACAGCGCAAAATAGTCGGGCGCGCTGAGGCCGGAACAGGTGCCGTGTTTCTTCCACTGGTGCCATGCAAGGCCCGGCGATCCCTGAATATCAGCCATGTCACGGGTCATGGCGCGCGACGGTGGTGCCTCGGGCGTGCGGCAATAGGCAGGCCAGCCCTGATGGTATTGCGGCCAGAGCCCGTGCAGAACCCAACCGTGGTCATGCCGCGCATCGCATTGGTCCGACCCGCGCGCATCGCCTTCACGGGCGCACCAGTTCGGTGACCAGCTGAGCGACAGGACGTAATAGTCGAACTCCCCCGCCTTTTCGCCATCGGCCAGTGCCGCCATCGCGCTGAACACCCACAAAACCAGCCCTAAAACCCGCCGCAGCATTCGCCTCTTCCCTTCTTGCCTTGCCGCGACTATATAGGCCCCAAGTTCCCCGACAACGGAAACCTGCCCCAAGACCAAGGGGCCGCCGAATTCCGGCGACGGGACAGATGTATTTATAGGAGACGGGCTGATGGCAAAACCGCTTATGGCCAAGGCAACAGCCGTATGGCTGGTGGACAACACCACGATCAGCTTCAAGCAGATCGCGGATTTCGTAGGTATGCACGAGCTTGAGGTGCAAGGCATCGCCGATGGCGACGTGGCAGCTGGCGTCAAAGGGTTCGATCCCATCGCCAACAACCAGCTGACTCAGGAAGAGATCGACTCGGCGCAAAACAACCCGCTGCACAAGCTGAAGCTCAAGTTCAACGCCGCCGCCGCTGGCGAGGAAAAGCGCCGTGGCCCGCGTTACACGCCGCTGTCCAAGCGTCAGGACCGTCCGAACTCGATCCTGTGGCTGGTCAAGTTCCACCCTGAACTCAGCGACGGTCAGATCGCAAAACTGGTGGGCACCACCAAGCCGACCATCCAGTCGATCCGCGAGCGCACCCACTGGAACATCGCCAACATGCAGCCGATCGACCCGGTTGCGCTGGGCCTGTGCAAACAGTCCGAACTGGACGCCATCGTTCAGAAGGCTGCAGCCAAGAAAGCCGCCGAAGGTGGCGTCATGAGCGATGACGAACGCCGCAAGCTGGTTTCCACCGAGCAATCGCTGGAAATGGACGCCGCGCCGAAGATCCCGACCGCCATCGAAGGGCTTGAGACCTTCTCGCTGTCCGACGAACCGGAAGCCGAGAAAGACGACGAGCCGATCATCGACGCCGACAGCTTCTTCAACCTGCCCAAAGGCGGGGCCGAGGATGAAGACGAAGACGATCTGCGCCCGTAACGCACAGACAGCCCCGGTTCGATCAGACCGGGGCTTTTTTGCAGGCAAACCATGCTGACCATTCTGTCCAATCTCTTCGGCCCGCACCGCGCGGTGTCGATCTATGCTTTCCTGAAAACCTGGGGCCTGCTTGTGGTGGGTATCGTCGGCATCATCACGGTCGCCACTGCGCTGCTGGTGTTCAATGACGATGGCACGCACGAACATGACTCGTATCTGACCGTTTCGGTTCTGTCGGCGACTCCCGTGAATGGGGATCTGAAATACGGCGTCGTTGCCTCGGTCCGGCTACCCGATGGCTCGGCCACCTCCATCAACGAACCCAAAGAGCATATTGCCCGTACCGTCGGCACAACAGCCTGCGTGGAAAAACGTGTCTACGTGGAAAGTGGCGAACCCAGATACAGGTTCAAACTGCCGAGCCTGTGCGAGGTCAACCAATAAGCAAAACCGCCCGGTGGCAACACCGGGCGGTTTTTCCTTCAGATCATCTGAAAGATGATCCCTGCAATGATTGCACCTGTGATCCCCAGCCCCAGATAGGTGGCAAATACACGTGGCTTGACCAGCGACCAGACCGCCGCCATCGCCGGGATCGAACTCACCGCACCCGCGACCATGAACGACATGGCCGCCCCCGCGCTCATCCCCTGTTCCGTCAGCCCGGCCAGCAGTGGCGGCGCGACGTACGAGTTCAGATAGGCTGGCATCCCGACCAGCGCGGCAATCACGATGGGCACGACACCTTCACCGCCAACCACTCGGGCGATCAGCTCTGCAGGTACATAGCTGACCAGCAGCGCCTCGAGCACATAGGCCAGTGCCAGCCATTTCAGCAGGAACAGCCCGTTGTGAACAAACTCGGACCGGAACCGCTGACGGCGCTCGGGTTCCTGCCAGAACCGCCAGACCGGTTTGTCATCCTGTTTCGGACCACACCCGCAGCACCCGGCCGGTTTGTATTCACGCAGAGGCTGCGCGAATGCCCCCGAACGCATCAGGCCACGCACGACGAACCCTCCGAACAGCCCCAACGCGACGGCTGCGACGGCTTTGCCGATAGCAAACGGCCACCCCAATGCACCTGCCGTAATCAGCAAAGTCGGCGGATCGATCAGCGGCGAACTCAACCAGAAGGCCATTACTGCCGACAGAGGCGCGCCCAGTGCCAGCAAACCGGCGATGAACGGAATGACTTCACAGGAACAGAACGGAGCCAACCCACCGAACACCGCGGCAAGGAAGATCATACGCGTCTCGCGGCCTTCGAAGGCCCGCGCGACCATCACCTCGGCTCCGGTCGCCTTGAGATAAGACAGCAGCAGAACAGCGAACAGGATGTACTGGCCGGTATGGGCCAGCGCCTTGCCGGCAAAAGTTACAACTTCACCCCAGTTGCCGGGGTCCAGAACGGCGACGGCCGCCAGGATCGCCACGACCAACGCCCATGGGGTCTTGATCAGATCAAGGGCGGCCTTGGCTGGGGCCTTGGGGTTTTGTGTCAGATCAGCCATCGTTCGCAGCCTTTCCCACTTCGTCGGCGCAGCATTCAGCAAGGATGAACTGCGCCAGATTTCTCAATTCGTCATAGCAGGCGCGGTTGATCGTGCTGCGCCCGACTTTTTCTTGCTCGACCACGCCGCCGGCGGCCAAAAACCGCAGGTGATGCGCCAGGGTCGATGGCGCGATCCCGGTCCGCTCCTGTATTTCGCCAACCGTCAGACCGGCCTGCCCGGCCCGGACCAAAGTCTTCAGAACCTTCAGCCGGGCCTCGGAGCCCATGGCCGAAAATCCTGCTGCAGCGGTTTCCCACATCTCGCTTACTCCATTAAACTAGATTTCTGGTTATTTAGTTTAATGACGATTTCCAGTCAACCACCCGCATCACGAATTTTCGAGAAATGCTTAAGTCCAGATTGCTCACCCCATAAGTCCAACCTATAAGACCCTATGGCAATATCGGTCGACACATTCTTTCTTGAGCTGAACGGGCAAGGCACGCTGCAGGCACAGATCCAGCAGATGATTGCCGAAGGTATCCTGTCTGGCAGGTTTCATGTTGGGGAAAAGCTGCCCTCGTCCCGCAAACTGGCGGCGCATCTGGGCGTCAGCCGGATCACGGTGACGCTGGCCTATACCGAACTGCTAGCCAATGACTACCTGACCGCCAAAGGTCGGTCGGGGTATTATGTCTCGCAAAACGCGCCGGTGCCGCCGAAATACACGCCCGTCCAGCGCGGCACCGAGATCGTGGATTGGGACGCGGCACTGGCTCGGCGATTTTCGGGGCGTGATGTGTTGTCGAAACCGGCCGACTGGCGCGACTATCGCTATCCGTTCATCTATGGGCAGGCCGACCGAACCCTGTTCGACCACGCCAATTGGCGCCTGTGCGCCGTGCGGGCGTTGGGCCACAAGGATTTCGATTCCCTGACCGCCGACTACGTCGATCAGGACGATCCGTTGCTGGTCGAGTTCATCGCCCGCCACACCCTGCCCCGCCGCGGTATCGCCGCCCGGCCCGAAGAGATTCTGATCACCATGGGCGCGCAGAACGCGCTGTGGCTCGCTTCGCGCATCCTGCTGACCCACAACCGGACGGCGGTGATCGAGGACCCGAGCTATTACGCCCTGCGCAGCCTGTTGGAGGTATGGGATTGCAACGTCACCCCGCTGCCGGTGGATCGCGATGGTTTGCCGCCGGACGCGCTGCCCGACGACACCGACGTCATCTTCACCACACCCAGCCACCAAAGCCCCACGACCTCGACCATGCCGGTGGATCGCCGAACCAAACTGCTGGAGCGCGCGCGGGAACTGGACGCGATGGTGGTCGAGGACGACTATGAATTTGAAATGGCCTTTCTGGGTGCACCCTCCCCGGCGCTGAAGTCGATGGACCGGGATGGGCGGGTGATCTATGTGGGCAGCTTCTCGAAATCGCTGTTTCCTGGATTGCGGCTTGGCTACATGGTCGGGTCCGAGCCGTTCATCCGCGAAGCCCGCGCACTGCGGTCGCTGGTGCTGCGTCATCCGCCGGGTCATATTCAGCGCACGGCGGCCTATTTCCTGTCGCTGGGCCATTACGACGCGCAGATCAGGCGCATGTCCAAGGTTCTGGCACAGCGGCGCGAAGCGCTGGACAACGCGGTGGAGGAACACGGGCTGACCGTGGCCGGGCGCGGCATTCTGGGCGGGTCTTCTTTGTGGATGTCCGCGCCGGAACATGTCGACACAACCCGACTGGCCCGCGCGTTGCAGGACCAGAGCGTCCACATCGAGCCCGGCGCGCCGTTCTTTTCGGGGCCGGATCGGCCGCAGAATTTTTATCGCCTCGGCTATTCCTCGATTCGGCAGGACCGCATCGCGCCGGGTGTGAAACTGATCGCTGATGCCATTCGCGCCGTCTGACGCGACTCTGGACCTATTCCGCCGCATATTCTGGCCCTAACGCCGCCCGGTCCCTTGCGCCTAAACCGTATTCAAAGGCTGGGCTGAGCCCGGTTCCACCCACCTATGCGCGGAGAACACTCAGATGAAAATGACCACGGAAGAGGCCTTTGTTAAGGTTCTGCAGCTTCACGGTA
>NZ_WPZO01000017.1 GCF_013031355.1 Ruegeria arenilitoris
TTGTCCGCTATGGGTTCACAGCGGTCATCTGACGGTTGCAGTGGGACATGAGCCAACTCAGACGACAGCAACGTCCGGAGTGCGGACCTTCCGGACCTTCACGGCAGTGGCTCGAATGTCCGGTTGCAGCGCTTTTTATCACCACGCCCCGGTAAGGCCAAATGCGCAAGTTCTGGGTCGAATTCAGGTTTTTCAGATGCGAGAATGCTCTTGCCACTGAAAGTTGAGAGTATGGAAACGAACATCAGACAAAAACTGGCTGAGAACAAGTGGAAGGGCGAAATCGACTTTACCATCGAAAGCCGCGAGCCGGAACGCGTGGTTGCCAGAATGCCGGTAACCGAAGCCGCAAAGAATCCGTTTGGGACGATGCACGCTGGCGCCCTGATCTGGTTTGCCGATATCGCAGCAACCTTGTGTGCCATCGGCGACCTGGACAGCATTGGTGAAGACGGGTCGGGTTTCCCGCTCGCCGTTGATCTTCATACGGTCTTGTCGGGTAACGAAAAGGCGGGCGATCTGATTGCAACCTCCACAACGGTCAAACGCGGCGGCAAGCTCATTGTCATTCGCACCGATGTTCGCGGCGACACGGGGCGGCTGTTGATCGACATGACAACTACGCATCTGCGCGCCGGTTGACCAATTGGATAGGCGCCCGCGGTACTTGCGGCGGGCGCGCATTTCCTTGCCTCAAAGTGTCGTCAGGAAAGCCGTCAACTGATCAATGGTCGCTTCATCCGTGCGTCCATTGGTAACGCAGGCCCGCAAAACCGGTTTTCCCTCGAACACCGCCTTGGAAATCCAGAACCGGCCATCTTCATGAACTGCATCGACATAACGTTGTACAGCGTCGTTCCCTTCCGGCGGAACCATGCAACTCACCCCCATGAGAGACCGGTTTGCCTCCGTCCAACCTGCCTTTCTAAGGTTTTCCGTGAACCGGTTGGTCAGGCGAATTGAGCGTTCAACATGGTCTCCGTAGCCGTCCCATCCGGCAGCACCAAGGGCGAGGAACAGGCGCAACCCCACGAAGCGGCGCGACCACTGGTTGGAATTCACATAGAAATCCTTGGCCGCCTCGCTTTCCGGCATGTAGCTGGCCGAAATCCGGAAAACTTGGGCCGGTATGTCGGGGCGTGAGGTCAGGAACATGCCAGCCCCCATCGTGGTGGCGAACCATTTATGGGCGTCAATCGTGATTGAATCCGCCTGTTCAATGCCATTCAACACCGACCGTCCTGCCGTGCTGGCAATCATCGCGCCACCCCAGGCCGCATCGACGTGAAACCACATGTCATGCTCTTGCGCCAGAGTGCTGCAATCCTTGAGTGGGTCGATCATCCCGGCATTCGTAGTGCCAGCCGTGGCCACGATCAGGACCGGGACGCATCCGCTTTTCAGATCCTCATCAATGGCGGCCGCCAGACAACCCGCGTCCATCTGACCTTGACCGTCGGTCGCGATCAATCGAACGGCGTTGCGTCCAATGCCCGCTGAATGCGCCATCTTCAACCATGCAAGGTGGCTTTCCTTCGAGACGTAAATCGTCGGCTGACCACCGAACGCATAGATGCCCTTGTCGCTGTACTCCGGGCATTTGGCCTGCAAGGCACACAAAACAGCCGTCGAATTGGCCTCGGCCCCACCACTGGTGAAATGCCCCCCGGCCCCCTTAGGAAGCCCGGCGCGCCGGGCCAGTTCATTGATGACATGTTGTTCGATTTCGACAGCAGCAGGCGCATGAGAATACACACAGATTTGCGGATTGAAGGCTGATGCAATCCGATCCGCACATTCTGCGGCAAACGTAGGTGCAGGATTGAACAGGCCGAGATACCCCGGATGCGTCATCTGCACGCTGCCAGTGTCGAGCGCATCAATCACCCAGTCCATCAGCGGTTCAAGGTCTTCTGCTTGGTCAAACCGTTTGGACTGCAGCTCTTCCAACCAGTCAGGCGTCAACTCAGCCGAGGTGGCCTTGCGACTGGCATAGTTGCGGCGTGCCTGGCTCAAACGTTCAGTCAACGCGTTTTCCGCATCCGTTAACTGATCAAAATCCGGGAAGAGTGCGTCGCGTCCGTGCATCGGGAAATCCTGTGATTGTTCAGTGTGAAACTACCCACACTGAATTGGCACTTCGACCCGAAACATGCGGTATTCACGGGGCTAACATTCCAAGGTTTCTATCCAGATGTGAAGCAAAGACGGCTTTCGGCACATCGCTTCAAAATGTGCAAAGCACAGCATCGGGCAAAATGGGCTCGTTACGGTCCTTCGCCGCGGTGGGCATCAACATATCGAAAGATCCCGAAGCTGATGTTCGTCGCGCTTCGGGTTTAAGCACGGCGGCGCGTCGCGAAAAGCGTAAACCGGTCATTTAGCGCAATTTAGTAAAAGGCAGGGGGGCAGAGAGTTGTTGTTGCTGATTTCAGCTATTTGTGAAGAAATCGGCAACGTCCATCAGAATTCAACTGAAAGCCAGTAGCTATGTACTCGATACCTACTTTGGAAACTGAGCGCGTCATATTGCGTGCGCCCAAGATAGAGGACTGGCCAGAATACTCTGAGTTGATGATGTCAGAGCGCTCGGTTTTCATGGGTGGTCCTTTCTCTCTTGCTGCTGCCTGGGGATTGTTTTGTCACGACGTTGCGCAATGGGCACTGATGGGATTTGGCGCGCTGATGATCGAAGAACGTCGGTCGGGGCAGCGTTTAGGGCAAGTGGGAGTTAATTCCGGTCCTCTATTTCCAGAGTATGAATTGGGCTGGCTTATCTATTCACACGCAGAGGGTAAAGGATTTGCCTACGAAGCTGCGCTGGCGTTGAAACGCTGGGCGTATCATGAAAGGAAACTTGAAACACTGGTCAGTTATGTCGATCCACTTAATATTCGATCCCGTTCGCTTGCCGAAAGGCTCGGCGCTAAGTTGGACGCAGCAGCACCTCGTCAAGATCCGACGGATCTAGTTTATCGCCACCCCTTTGAGTAGGTCTCTTAGGATGCGTTTTAGCTCGCATCGGTAGTAAGTAAGAGCCCTTTGCCGCCTTTACCGCCGGTACTGGAAACAGCGGACAGACTGGACCGCTCATCGCCCGAAATTGCCTTTCACTTGTATGCCAATGTCTACACTACAATTTGAGGCAAATGCTAAGAGCTTGAGTTCTGCATAGCATTGGCTTCAGAAGAAAATAGTTGATGTAGGTCATTCAAATCATTGCCTTCATCAGGGAGAGTCGGATTTCATAGAATCGCTTCTAGGGGGAATTTCGTGGTTGAAGTACTTGTCTTGACGACGGTTGCCTCACTAACAGCTCATTAAATTCAATATCAGAGGCTGGACTAGTGAAGCTGACCTTTAGAGGGCTTAGAAGAATAATTTTTGAGGACAGTGCATGTTTCTAAAAAAGTTTACGGCAATCAAGAATGTGGGCAGGTTCAAGTCGGCACGGATCGGCGGCGGTGAATACGGTGATTTCACGCTGATTTATGGTGGTAACGGTCGCGGTAAGACCACATTTTGCTCTATTCTTCGCTCACTTCAACAAGATGACCCGACTTTTATTCAAAGACGAAAAACCTTTGGAGCCGATTCAGAGCCCGAGGTCGCTGTTCTTCTCGATAGTGGGCTTGTTCGATTTTCGGGAGGTTCTTGGAACTCCACGAAGCCAGGCATTCACATTTTCGACCAACACTTTGTGAACGAGAATGTTCACGGTGGCGAGCAAGTGGGCGTCGAGCAGCGTCGAAATTTCTATCGCATTGTGGTGGGCGCTACCGGTGTCGCGCTTGCTGAGGAAGTGGATAAGCTTGATGCCGACGTAGCGTCCAAGCAAACGGAGATTGCGACGGAAAAGAAGGTCTTAGAGCAACATTTACCAGTTGGCATGAAGCTTGAAGCGTTCCTGAAATTGAAAGCTAGTGCAGACATCGACAAAGAAATCGAAAAGGCGGCAAAGATACTCAACGCGATCAACAACAGTGCGGCAATTGAGTCTCGAAAGTTACTTGGCGCACCCAAACTCTTAGCGCTGCCAAGCGGTTTTCTCGAACTCGTCAAAAAAGGAGTTGATGGTGTTGGTGCAGATGCCACAGATCGCGTCCAGCAACAGTTAGCGCGCCACCAATTCCGTGAAGGCGGCGAGGCTTGGTTGTCGGAAGGTTTATCGCATGCAGTTGGGGAACACTGCCCTTTTTGTGCAGCCTCGCTTTTGGGCAATAGCTTGGTTGATACCTATCGGGGGTATTTTAGTGAAGCCTATGCTTCCCATAAAACAGCTATCGCTGAAATGGAAACTACTCTCAATCAGTCACTTTCGTCGACCGAGGCACTCAAGTTAGAGCGGGCTTTCGTTGACGCTGCAAGTGACGCCGAGTTTTGGAAGCGATATTGCAACCTTGACTATGAGCCGTCCGGCGCAGCTGATCGAATTAGTGTCGAAGTTGAAGCTCTTTTGGATGCGGCGAAGGCAATGCTGGAGGCTAAAAAATCTTCTCCTTTGGAGCCTGTTGAAGCTTCGACCGAATTTCTTGATGCTCAAGCAAACTGGTTGGCGACGACTAAAGAGTTGGAAGCTGAGGTTGCAGCGTTCGGGGAGGCTAACCGTCTCATCCAAGCTGTCAAGGATGTGAACGCGACTACGGACAAGTTAAACGCGGAAACCGTTCTAGCCACCTTAGAGGCTGTGAAAAAACGCCATAGCGAGCCGGTGCTGAGCCTTGCGACCAACTATGAGAATCTAAAACGTGAAAAGACCGCGCTCGTCGCAAAAAAAAGTACAAAAAAAGAAGCACTGGATACGTACGATAATTCAATCCTTGACGCTTATGAAGCTGACATTAATCGTTTTCTTTCATCGTTCGGTGCAAGCTTTCGCCTCGCGCAATTCAGTAAGAACTACGTCGGTAAAGTTCCACAATCGACCTACTGTCTGCGCTTTGATTCGAGCGATGTTGACGTCACGAAGACGAGTGGCGATGATCCTGGCTTCGACACAACCATGAGCGCAGGCGACAAGAGTACTTTAGCACTCGCCTTCTTCTTGTCACAGATCGCGCGTGATCCAGATATCAAGCAAAAGACTATAGTGTTTGATGATCCGTTCACCAGCCTGGACGACTTTCGCAGAACGATGACGGCCAAAGAAATCGTGCGCGCTGGCGCGACAGATAAGGCGGCGCAGGTCATCGTGCTTAGTCATGACAAGTTTTTCCTTGATACAGTTCGTTCGCTAATCCACGGACAATCTTGTACGCCATTTCAAATTTCGGCCAGCGCAAGTGGCTCATCAATAGAGCCATGGAACCTCGAACTGGAGGTTAAGGAGGGTTATCTGCAAGACCATATGAGGCTTCAAGAATTCGCCGACGGTCGGGGCGGTAACGCTAGAGATATGCGGTTGATTATGCGACCGCTGCTTGAGCGCTACATCCGCTACCGCTTTCCAAATCAAGTCTTAGAGGGGAAATGGCTAGGCGATATGATAGCGGCTGTTAGAGCTGACACTGCGCACCCACTAACACCTCGGTATAACGAACTAGACGACATTAACAGTTTTACGGCCCCGTTTCATCATGATCCGAACACGCCATTTGACGACGACGAAGTCCGCGCATATGCCCAACGAACAGTGGCCATCGTCGGGGGGTGTTGAGGGAACTTGTCTTTAGCACTGTGTTTGATTGTGCATTTGCACTAAGTTGTAGCTGCAGCGAAGGTCCGGTATGTGGCCGCTCACGGCATGCGTCGCGTAGAGCCCCAACCAGACCTTGACCGGAGTTTTAATCTTCGCTCGTGCAGCAAGCCACGAGCAACGTAAACCGGACGTTGGACGTACTGCAAACCAAAGTCGAGTGGGCACAACTAAGCTTCCGATCGATTGACAATGTCAAAGTATGATAGTTGCATGTTGCACCGCACCACCAGTAGAACTACCACCCAATAACATCAAGATTTGAAAAAGCAATTTTTTGGCAATTTCAAAGGGGATATCCATGACTTGCGGAGATTGGGCGGTGGTGGCTGGAACAGCCTTGGGAATTACAGGAACACTTGGAAGCACAATTTTGGCGCACTTCCTCACCAATCAAAAGCAAGCTCGAATAGATAAAGCAAGAAAACGCTTGCTGAGAAAAGCACTGACCCGCGCAGGCAATACCGGATGGATGTCAGTTGAAACTCTGGCACATATCATCGGTTCCGACTTGGATACGACGCGCACACTGTTAATAGAGATAGAGGCGCGAGGGTCTATGAGGACGGACAAGGAGATGTGGTCTCTCATCTCTCGTAACGCGCTCCCAACCGGCCCAAACGCCGAATGAGTGCACACATGGACTTTATCGCACCGATAATCGGTATATTGGGTGTTATCATCGGCGTACTGCTCAACGAGATCATGCGTCGCAGAAACCGGCGAGAACTCTATGCACCCAAGATCTTCGAAAGACGTTTGTCGGCTTATGAAGGGCTCATTGAGCACATCCTACAAGGTAGCAAAATCGCAACCAAGGTCATCGATAGCGATGACTTAAGTCGGGCCGAACGTCACGAGCTAATTAGCACTGTTGTCTTCGGAATGATAGAATTCGTAGAGAAATACCACCTTTACATAGACGAAGAACTCTCTGTCCACTGCATGGCGCTTTTTATGGGTGTGGAAGACATTCACGACGCAAGCGAAAGCGACAAGCAAGGGTTACTTGATCGCTACTACCAAATGCGGAAGGAGGCATTGCGGATGGCAGCCGAGGATTCCGGCGTCGCTGAAATCAATCGGTATTTCAAAGATGTCAACAAACCGAAAATAGATGGCGAACTTATCCGTTATTTCCGCAACGCCAAGCAGAATGCAGAGAAATCTGCTCCGAAATAGAATTAGGGCTATGGGCTCGAAAAAGTCACTCTCCGCGGCCCACAACAACGGGTCGAAATAGCCCTTACCGGCCATTGCTTCATAACCCGACTGCGGCGATTGCATAGGGCTACTGCCAGCCCAATGCGAACAAAGGTAGTTTTTGGCTCAAACCTGTTGCCACCTCGAACTGTGTAAACATTATTCAGATCGTAGCTGGCTTAGACAGGCAGCCCCGAGAACTCCCAATCATCTAAGTAGTGAACACTTATTGCCTCATCGATAGAAACTACTGATTTTTACCATCAATAATTTGATCGCTAAAATACTCGAGAGTTGAAGAATTGGGCATATTTTTCTCCGCAAGAAGTCTCCCTAACAAGAACAAAAAGTCTTTGATGTGCCAGAAATTATCATGCTCTGGTATTTTCCTACGTGCATACTGAATTTTGTGCCCATTGAGAACCGGATACGCCCATGCCCACTCTGTGTGATCGGTAAATATGTCCCCAATGTTTCTTTTTTGATCAGCCGTTAGATGTTCAGAAGGTTTCATTTTGTATAAAAGCTCGCCATCTTCGATACTGATTACAAGATTGTGCCAATCGGTGTCGTCTACTCCTCTGTTAGAATAGGCCTCCTGATACAACTCTGGCCTAAGGTAGTCACAATCGAGCTTCTGGCATACGAGAAAAGTGATAATATTGTCTTTTGCGTTGTTTGCCGGGTCAAAACCGTCAGTGCTCAAGGCACTCTTACCAAGTGCTTTTTGTCTAGCTAACTTCTCAAGCGCGTCTCTGTACCGTGTGGCGTTGAGTTTGGATTTCACTTCCCCGACGGCGTACACAGACTCCAGTAGAAAGAAATTGGCGGCGCCATCTCGAATTACCGGATTACGGCTCTTGTCATATATGATGATGTCGCACTGCGTGCTGATTTCACCATTTGAAGTTAATAGGAAGCCGCTTGAAATGCTTAAATTTTCTGGAACAATAAGTCGGAGTAGGCTTATAACCGCCTTCTCCTTGAGGAGCCCGTACTCTCCAGCGTGAAAAAGTTTGTTCGTTTCGTTGGAAAAGATTGATTTCGCATCATAGTCGAATGCATTGATAAAATCGCCTATTCTTCTGTTTAGAATGTTTATGAACACTTTGTTGGTCATGTAATAATGTCATCCAGTTCTTCATAGTCCGACCCACAACATTTGAATGTCCAAGGTCTTGGTCCCATATGGGCCACTCCGTAAAACTTAGCAACGTCCGCTTCTCGCGCATCGCAGCCATTAGCGAGGGCTGATGCTGCGAGCGCAGCGAAGGGCAGCTGTGTGGCGTGAGTGTATTGGTATGTCGCGTGATTACGCAGACGCTGCAAATTTTTCACTGACGAAACGCGCCCCAGCACTCAGGCACTGTACTAGCTGACAGCCTAAAAAGCGGCGTCTAATTCGAAGACCAGAAACCGATCTGCAGTGCTGCGTCTGTCTTCGTCTTAAATTACACTTTTGACTTGGGGGCCTTCCAATGTTGAGCGCTCACCTTATTTCTGGTCCAACTATGACGGTTGGGTCAGGTCCGTGTGACGTTCAACAGGATACCAATGGCGGACCGAGGAGGATTCGAACCCCCGACCCCTTGATTCGTAGTCAAGTACTCTATCCAGCTGAGCTATCGGTCCGCGTTGGTGAGGCGCTATGTAGACCTACCTCCGGGGACGTGCAAGCCGATTCTTCAAAAATATTTTAAAAAGTCACGCCGCCCCGCGGCAGGCGGATTTCAAAGGTTGTCCCCTGCGGCCCGGTCTCGGCCAGAACAAGGTCTCCGCCATGTCCGCGCACCAGTTCTTGCGAGATCGCAAGCCCAAGCCCCGAGCCGCCTTTGCGCACCCCGCCCTGGAACGGTGTGAACAGGTTCTCGCGGGCCTTGGGCGGCAGACCGGGGCCGTTATCCCTGATTTCAACGCACCAGTCGTCTTCATATTCACAGCCCGCAATCGTGATCCTGCCCGGCTTGCCAGACGCCACCAGCGCCTGTCGCGCGTTGCGCACAAGGTTCATCATGACGCGGAACATCTGTTCAGGGTCAGCGCGGGCGATCAGATCCTCGGGCACGTCGTTGATGATCTCGACGCAGGCATCGGCGACGGCCAGCCTTTCGCTGGCCACCACATCTTCGGCCACGTCGCGCAGAGGCACCATAGTCAGGGTTGGGGCGGGCTCTTCCGCGCGACCAAAGGCCAATGTGCTTTCGCACAGAGACACGGCCCGAGTGATTGAGTTCACCAGCTTTGGCGCCATACGCCGTACCAGAGGGTCATCGCTGGCCTCGATCCGGTCGGTGAACAGCTGCGCCGAGGTCAGGATGTTACGCAGATCGTGACTGACCTTGGCCACCGCACCGCCCAGTTGCGCCAGACGTTCGCGCTGTTTCAGGGCCTGCGTCAGTTCGATCTGCAGCTGTTGCAAGGCCTCTTCCGCCTCGCGCAGTTCGGTCACCTTGGAATTGGGAGAGATGATTCCACGCGCGTCCTCGGGGGCGCCTGCATAGCGCTGCATATAGCCCACGACGCCCTTGATGGGCTTCACCAGAACAACCCGTACGGCAAGAAACAGGAAGAAGGCGGTGATGATCGAGATCACAAAAGACAGTCCCAGAATGCGCAGACCATAGTCGGTCATCGCCATACGCAAGGGTTCGCTGTCCGTAGTAACTTCGATCAGAAGCCCAGCCCCCTTGACCGGTTCACCGATAACGCGAATGACCTCATTTTCCGGCGTGAACAGGCGCGTCACGGCATCCCGGATCAATATCCAAGGCCCCGCATCGCGCAGATCGTAGGTTTTGGTGATCGGCTCGGGAATCGGGGAAGACAGCATCAACTGCCGCACCTCGTCCCGCCGCAGCACCACGTTATAGACCCCGGCATTGGCCAGCAATTCCGCCTCAAGGTCTTCAGCGAGCATGTCATCAGCCAGCAACGCCAGCGAGGCGATCTGGGCGCGCTCAAGCCGGTTCAGCAGGAAATCTTCGCGGAAACGCGCAATCGACGGGACAAAGATCAGAACCTCGGCCAACATCACGAAGACCGTCGTCAGGATCAAAAATCGGCCCGACAGCGAGTTCAATCTGCTCTCCCTTCCCGGTCAGGGCATCCAGCGCTGGACGAACCGGACCACGCGTTTAACCATTTGATTCTCAAACAGCCTTGGCGAGAAATAGGCGCCCGCCACCCTTTTGTTAAGCTCTCCGATCGTCGGATAGGGCGAAACCATCGCAGCGATCTGCCCCATCTTCAGGTTATTGGCCAAGGCCAGCGACCACAAGTTGATCAGTTCGCCCGCCTGATGACCCACGATTGTGGCACCCACAGGTCGGCTTTTTACGACCATGACCTTAATGAAGCCTTTCGTCTTGCGCTCGGAAATCGCGCGGTCGTTGTGATGGTAGTCAAAGCGCGCGATTTCGACCCTGTCGCCGTGCTGATCGCGCGCCTCCGCCTCGGTCAAGCCGACCTGCGCCAATTCAGGGTCGGTATAGGTGGCCCAGGGGATATGCGCCGTTTTCACCTTGGATGGCAGGCCGAGCAGAGCGGAACGGATGATGACCCCTGCGTGATAGCCCGCCACATGGGTAAACTGCATCCCGCCGGCCACGTCACCGATGGCATAGACCTTTCGATTTGTGGTGCGTAGTGAGTCATCCACCTTGATCCCGGTGCGGGTCAGCTCGATCCCCGCGGCCTTTAGGTTCAGGCGTTCGGTATTGGCCTTGCGTCCAGCAGCCAGCAACAGGTGCGAGCCGGTGTAAATGTCACCATTCTCGGTCACGACCTCGACCAGGCCCTTGTTGTTGCGAATCTGGGCAACCATGGCCTGTTCGTGGATCGCCACGCCTTCGGCACGCAGCGTGTCCAGCACGCTTTCTGCCGCTTCGGGGTCATCCTTGCCCAGCACCTGCAGGCCCTCGATCACCGTCACCTCGCAGCCCAGACGGATATGGGCCTGCGCCATCTCCATGCCGATGGGGCCACCGCCGATGATCAGCAGATGTTCGGGCTTGTCGCGCAGGTCAAAGATGGTTTCGTTGGTATAGTACGGCACTTGATCCAGCCCGGGGATCGGCGGCACCAAAGGCGACGACCCGGTCGCAATCACCACCCGCCGCGCGGTGATCAAATGATCACCTGCCTGCACCTGTGTCGGAGAGACAAAACTGCCGTATTCGCGGATCACCTTGACCCCGAAGCTCTCGAACCGGTCTTGACTGTCCATAGGCTCAATCTGAGCGATCACGTCATGCACATGATCCTTCGCGGCGGCATAATCCACTTGCGGCACTACATCGGCCACGCCCAACGCGGCGGAATGGGCCTGTCCATAGGCCGCCTTACCGCTTGCGATCAGTGCCTTGGAGGGCACACAGCCGAAATTCAGGCAATCGCCGCCCATCTTGTGGCCTTCCAGCAGGATGACATCCGCCCCCATCTGGCTGGCCCCGGCGGCCACGGACAGGCCGCCCGACCCGGCCCCGATCACCAGGATATCGGTTTTCAACTCTTGCATGAGATCAGCTGTCCTTTCGGCCACGCAGGGCTTTGATGACTATCGGCAAGGCCGCCAGCACGCACAAGCCGATGATCGGGCCAATGACGAAGGGCTCCCACAGCAGCGAGACATCCGGCGTTTCACCCCGATCGAACACGCCGCCCAGCCCGACGCCGATCCACGTATAGACAATGCCGCCCGGAATGATGCCCAGCGCTGTGGTGATCAGAAAGTTGCGGAATTTTACGCCGACCAGAGCAGGCACCAGATTGGCGACGAAGAACGGCACGACAGGCACAAGGCGCAACAGGAACAGCACCGAGATTTCATTTTCGCGCAACCCGTCCTTGAGCTTTTTGACGGTGCCTTCCGAGGAATCCAATCGCGCGGTCAGGGATTCGCCCAACCCCCAACGCGCCGCCAGAAAGATGGCCGAAGCGCCGATGGTGGCGGCAAAGACGTTTAAGACCGTGCCTGCAAACAAACCGAACAGGAACCCTCCGGTCATCGAGGCCACGGCAGCACCCGGCAACGAAAAGGCGACGATGACGATGTATATCGCAACAAAAGCCGCCGCCATGGACCAGTAATTGGCATCCCGCCACGCCAGAAGGGCCTCGCGGTTGTCGCGCAGCGTCTCGAAGGTCAGGTAATCACCCAGCGTAAAGAACCCCACCGCAGCCACGGCGAGAATCACCAGCAAGGGGATATGGCGCGCAAGCCCGTTGCGCGGCGCCTGAGTTGTATCGCTCATGAGGCTATCCGGTTTCGTACGTTTCATTCTGCTCCCAACATGCGCCGCCAAAGGGCTGCACAACAGGGACTTCACGCGGCCTTGATGTTTTCCGCAGGGAATGTGAGGGTTTGGGGCGTCAAAACCGCGATTTTGAAACCTTTTGCCTGCTGCGGTTACAGAATTGTTGCAAAAGGGGATAAAACCCCCACCTAGGGGTTTGACTTACCCCCCGCTTCCCAGTAGAGGACGGGCTTCGAACACTAGGGCCAGGCGAATCCGCGCCGCACCCCACCGCTATTGATTGGAGACGGAGCGATGAAACGCACCTATCAGCCTTCGAACCTGGTTCGCAAACGCCGCCACGGTTTCCGCGCGCGCATGGCCACCAAGGCCGGCCGCAAGATCCTGAACGCACGCCGCGCACGTGGCCGCAAATCGCTGAGCGCGTAAACCGCTCACCGATCAGGTTATGAACATGACGCCGCCGGAGGCCCCTGAGGATGGTAAGAACCACCCCGGGGATATGCCCCCGGCGGCGTCCGTTTGCGCGCCTGAAACTTTGACCGTGCTAAAGAAACGGTCGGATTTCCTGAAAGCCGCGCGCGCGCGCCGGCAGGGCACGTCATCGATGATGGTCCAGGCCCGCAAACGCGCCCCGGACGAAGCGCCGGGGATTCGCGTTGGTTTCACCTGCTCCAAGAAAGTCGGCAACGCTGTGGCCCGCAACCGCGCCAAGCGACGCTTGCGCGAGGCCGCCCGCACAGTGCTGCCTGTTCAGGGCCAGGACGGGTGGGACTACGTTCTGATCGGCCGTGCCGAAGTAACCGCCGCACGCCCGTTCGAGGCTCTGCTGGATGACCTGCGCTATGCCCTGCGCAAAGTGCACGGTCCGCGGAAGTGACCCTGTTGGCACATATCCTTGCCCTGCCCGTCCGGGCCTATCGGCTCGTGTTCAGCCCCTGGGTCGGCTTCAACTGCCGCTATCAACCCACATGCTCGGCCTATGCGCTGGAGGCGTTGGAAAAACACGGTGCCGTCAAAGGGGCGTGGCTGGCCGCGCGCCGCATTGGGCGCTGTCATCCATGGGGCGGTGACGGCTACGACCCTGTGCCCGAGCACAAGCGCGACGATTCCGCGTGACCCCCGGTCAGACTTGACCCATCAAATTCTGCGCTGAACACTTGGGCCCACAAAGCCCGAGGTCCAGATGACATCCGACGCGCACCAAACGCTGCCCACGCATGAGGTCTTGAACCAACCGTCCGCGCGCGGGGATTGCAACCTTTGGAGCGCGGACCCGGTGCTGCGCAACGCGGTTGGCTTCGCCGCAGGGCGCTCCGCGCCTCTGGAGGAATATGGCGAACACCTGGGACGCGCTGAAACCCGCGAGTTGGGGTGCGACGCAAACCGGCGCCCGCCGGAACTGAAGCTGTTCGACTCGGGCGGTCGACGCTTGGACGAGGTTCGCTTTCACCCCGCCTACCATCAGATAATGCAGATCAGCCAATCCGCAGGATACGCTGCCCTGCCATGGGACGGTCAGTCTGGTGGCCATGTAACCCATGCCGCGATGAACTATATGGCCAGTCAAGTCGAACCCGGCCATTGCTGCCCATTGACCATGACCTACGCGGCCTGTCCGGTACTGGCCGTCAATGCGGATATCGCCGCCATCTGGCAGCCTAAGCTGACGGCACGCATATTCGACCCTTCGACAAGACCGGTCGCCGAGAAAACCAGCGCCACCTTAGGCATGGCGATGACCGAGAAACAGGGCGGCTCGGACCTGCGCGCCAATACCACAACGGCCACCCGAGACGGCGATCACTGGCGGTTGCGCGGGCACAAGTGGTTTTGCTCGGCTCCGATGTCGGATGGGTTTCTGACGCTGGCGCAGGCACCGGGCGGACTGACCTGCTTCCTTGTCCCTCGCTGGCTGGAAGGCGAGCGAAACGCCATCCACCTGATGCGGTTGAAGGACAAGTTGGGCAACAGGTCCAATGCCTCGGCCGAGATCGAGTACCACGACGCGCTGGCCTATCAGTTGGGCGACGAAGGCGCTGGTGTGCACACGATCATTGAAATGGTGCACCACACACGACTCGATACAGCTATGGCCCCGGCGGGCCTGATGCGCGCCGCTTTGTCCGAGGCCAATCACTGGGTCACCCATCGTAGCGCCTTTCAGCGCCGGTTGATCGACCAGCCGCTGATGCGTGCAGTGCTGGCCGACCTGGTATTGGACTGGGAAGGCGCGCTGACGCTGGGGATGCGCGTGGCGCAGGCGTTCGACGGGCAAACCGCCGAGGACAAGGCCTTTGCCCGGATCAGCGTCGCCCTTGCCAAATTCTTGAACAACAAACGCTGCCCCGTGGTTGTGGCCGAGGCGATGGAGGTGTTGGGCGGCATGGGCTATGTCGAGGACACCCCGCTGCCCCTGCTCTACCGCGAAGCCCCGCTGAACGGCATCTGGGAGGGGTCAGGCAACGTCATCTGCCTGGATATCCTGCGCACCCTTGCCCGTGAGACGCTGGCCGCGGACGTGCTGCAGACAGAACTGGGCGCCGCAATGGGCGTAGATCGCGCCTATGACGCGGCCCTGAAGGCACATCGCAACCGCTGGCCCAACCTGCCACCCGAGGCCGAGGCGCGCTGGTTTGCCGAACGCACGGCGCTGCTGCTCACGGCCTCACAACTTCTGCGCCATGCCCCCGGCGCGGTTGCCGATGGGTTCATCGCCACGCGCCTTTCAGGCGACAGCGGGTGCATCCCCGGATCGGTGGCCGGGCTGGACACGGGCGCGCTTCTGGCCCGCCTCGGCTGACCCGTCCTCTTGCCCGGTTGCGTCAACTGCTGTAGGGGCTGCGCATGTTTGACGAAGCTGACGATATCCACCCGCTCTTTGCCGGCGCGCCCTCGACCACCGAGTTCAAGAAGCTGCGCAAACGCATCGTGCGCCAGACCCGCGAAGCCATTGAGCAGTACGGGATGGTGGACCCGTCGGCGCATGACAAGGATGGCAAACCGCCCCGCTGGCTGGTCTGCCTGTCCGGCGGCAAGGACAGCTATACCCTGCTGGCGGTGCTTTACGAGCTGAAATGGCGCGGGCTTCTGCCGGTCGACCTGCTGGCCTGCAACCTGGATCAGGGGCAACCGGGCTTCCCTGCCACCGTCCTGCCCGAATTCCTTGAACGCATGGGCGTGCCCCATCGCATTGAATATCAGGACACCTATTCGGTGGTGATGGACAAGGTTCCGCAGGGCCGCACCTATTGCGCCCTGTGTTCGCGCCTGCGCCGGGGCAACCTGTACCGCATCGCGCGCGAAGAGGGATGTTCCGCCGTGGTGCTGGGCCATCACCGGGACGATATCCTCGAGACGTTCTTCATGAACCTGTTCCACGGCGGTCGCCTGGCGACAATGCCTCCAAAATTGGTGAACGAAGAAGGCGATCTGTTCGTTTTTCGCCCGCTAGCCCATGTGGCCGAGGCCGACTGCGAGAAATTCGCGACCTCTATGAACTATCCCATCATCCCCTGCGACCTGTGCGGCAGTCAGGACGGGCTGCAGCGCCAGCAGGTGAAACAGATTCTTGACCAGTGGGAAAAGAACAGCCCCGGTCGGCGTCAGGTGATGTTTCGGGCCCTGACCAACGCACGGCCTTCGCATCTGCTGGACCCGAAATTGTTCGATTTCCAGGGCCTCGCGCTAAACCCCAGCAAAAAAGACGAAAATTCGGACGAAATTCCACAGCTGCGTTAACGTCTGACTCAGATTGGTTTTCTACGGTTGCCCAATACGTGCTATGCCTAAACGTAGAGGCCCAGAAAACCGATGTGGAAACATATCTCAGTAGAACGCGTTCTCGATGCTCTTACTTCGGTTCTGAGCGGCCCTGCCGCTTTGGCCTTTGTCCCGGCGATCAGCCTTGCCGCATTCTGGATTGGCGGGGAACGGGCGCTGGTGGTCGCCGCTTTTTGCCTGCCGCTGATTTTCCTGGGTGCCGCCGCGATTGACGCGCGGTCCGATCAGCGGCGCCAGCGACGCAACCCGCCGGGTGGCATGATGGCCATCGACGCCTTTGCCACGGAACTGGAGGGGATCTTCAAGGCATTCACGCCCGGCGGGGCGGATTCTGCCGGCATCCTCGTTGCACTGGATGACTACCCGGGTTTTCTGGACCTTCACGGCAACGCCGCTGCCGATCATCTGGCCGAACAATTCGGCCGCCGTATCCTTTCGGTCGTCCGCACGCAGGACATCGTGACCCGGCTGGACCAGAATAAGATCGCGATCGGCCTGCAACCTTCGCACCAGCTGGATCTTGAGGCCTGCATTCAGATGGCTGGACGTATTCAGTCCGTCGTGGAGGAGCCTTTTACGCTCAACGGTACGAGCGTGTATGTGTCCTGCTCGATCGGGTTCAGTCAACTGTCCAGCGCGGTAGATGGCCGGTACGAAGACTGGATCGACGCCGCCTCGGCCGCATTGAACGAAGCGCAAAGAAACGGGCCATCGACCATTCGTGCCTTTTCCAGCGATACACAGCGCCGATCACGCATCCGGGCCAATCTACGCAAAGAGTTCGAGGCAGCGCTGGACAATGGTGAAATCCGTCCTTGGTACCAACCTCAGATTTCGACCGATACCGGGCGTGTCACCGGGTTCGAGGCGCTGGCCCGCTGGGAGCATCCACAGAAGGGAGTGTTGAGCCCGCAGGTCTTCCTGCCCTTCGCCGAACAGGCCGAACTGATGGAGAGGCTTGGCCAGGCGATGCGGCACCACGCCTTTGCCGCCATGCGCGATTGGGATCGCGCCGGAATCGTGGTGCCCCGGATCGGCGTGAACTTCTCCTCCGATGAGCTGCGCGACCCGGCCCTGATCGACCGGCTGAAATGGGAGCTGGACCAGAATGACCTGACGCCCGACCGGCTGGCGGTCGAAATTCTGGAAACCGTTTTTTCGCGCCGGCCCGATGATGTGATCACCCGCAACGTGACCAGCATGTCCAAACTGGGATGCTGCATTGATCTGGATGATTTCGGCACCGGACATGCCTCGATTGCGTCGATCAAGCGCTTCAATGTCTCGCGGATCAAAATCGACCGGTCCTTTGTTGCAAAGGCGGATCGTGACGCTGGTCAGCAACAGCTGGTCAGCGCCATCCTGACCATGGCCGAACGCCTGAACGTCGAAACGCTGGCCGAAGGGGTCGAGACCCCGGGCGAACACGCCCTGATGGCGCAATTGGGATGCGATCATGTTCAGGGCTTCGGGATTGGCAAGCCGATGCCGTTTGAAAAGACGCTGGACTGGGTTGCGGCGCATCAGAACAAGGTCGACGGAATGCCGAAGATCGGGCGCAAGACCGGCCTGTAATCGCAAATTTACGCCACAGAAACGCAATCCGTGTGGAATTGACAGGCGATTCCGCTTGACCTTTGGGCCTGCACTCTGTTGAACCCACCGGGTGTGTTTCACTGCTTAAGGTGGCTGTCCCCGATGGACGATCAGAACAAGAATCTCATCCTTGCAACCGCGCTCAGCTTTGTCGTGATCCTTGTTTGGTTCGTGCTGTTCCCTCCACCGGAACAAGCACCCACACCGGATCAGGCCGAGATTACCTCCGTCGAGGGCAATGAGGTTCAAACGCCCAACGCCGCAGGCACCAGCACCGTTGGTGAAGCGACAACCGCCGCCGAGGAAACCCTGCCAGAAGAGCAGGCCCCGCGGGTCGAGATCGACACGCCCCGTCTGAAGGGTAGCCTGTCGCTGTCGGGTGGCCGCATCGATGAGTTGTTCCTGAAGGACTACAAGGTCTCGATCGAAGAGGGCGCACCGATCGTCGAGCTTCTGTCTCCGGTTGGATCGGATTCGGCCTATTATGCTCTCTATGGCTGGGCACCCGGGGCCGGAGTGGCAGGCGCTGACGTGCCCGGCCCCAACACGCAGTGGGCGGTAGAACAGGGTGAGACGCTGGGTGTCGACACGCCGATCACCCTGAAATGGGACAACGGCAATGGTCTGACCTTCCGCCGCACGATCTCGGTGGATCAGGACTATATGTTCACGGTCAACCAATCCGTCGAAAACAACACCCAAGCCCCGGTTGGAATGGCCCCGTATGGCATTCTGGCCCGCCACGGCATTGGCGAAGATGGCGATCTTCCCGACCTGAAGAACTTCTTCATTCTGCACGAAGGCGTGATCGGCATGGCCGACGGCACGCTGGCCGAGATCGACTATGGCGATGTCCGCGATTTCGATATCGACCCGAACGAACGGGCCCAGGCCGAGGTCTATCAGGTCAAGGAAGACGGCTGGATCGGCTTTACCGACCACTACTGGATGACCACGCTGATCCCTGAGCCGGGAACTGCGTTCAAGGCCGCCGCGAAATATGACGCGCGCCGCAAGATTTACCAGACCGAAACGGTACTGCCGACCCTGACCGTTGCCCCCGGTGCGACGGAAGAGGTTACCACGCAGCTGTTCGCGGGCGCTAAGGAATGGGAGACCATTCGCGAATATCAGGCGGAAGGCGTGCAGAAGTTTATCGACAGCATCGACTGGGGCTGGTTCTTCTTCCTGACCAAGCCAATCTTCTGGCTGCTGCACAACATCAACGCCCTCATCGGCAACATGGGCTGGTCCATCATTGGCCTGACCCTGATCATCAAGGCGATCCTGTTCCCGCTGGCGTTCAAATCCTACGTCTCAATGGCAAAGATGAAGGAGTTGCAGCCGCAGATGGAGGCCCTGAAAGAGGCCGCTGGCGACGACCGTCAGAAGATGCAGCAGGGCATGATGGAGCTGTACAAGAAGGAAAAGGTGAACCCCGCCGCGGGTTGTTTGCCGATCCTGATGCAGATTCCGATCTTCTTCTCGCTGTATAAGGTGATCTTCGTCACCATCGAACTGCGACAGGCCCCGTGGTTTGGCCCGTTCCAGGACCTGAGCGCGCCGGATCCGACCTCGATCATGAACCTGTTTGGGCTGCTGCCCTTTGCCGGTCCGCAGCCGGACACGATAATGGCGCTGGTCTTCATCGGTATCCTGCCTCTGCTGCTGGGTATCTCGATGTGGCTGCAGCAAAAGCTGAACCCGGCGCCAACCGACCCGACGCAGGCGATGATCTTTGCCTGGATGCCGTGGGTATTCATGTTCATGCTGGGCAGCTTTGCCAGCGGGCTGGTGGTTTACTGGATCGCGAACAACACGATCACGTTTACCCAGCAGTATCTGATCATGCGCAGCCAAGGCTATAAGCCGGACGTGTTCGGCAACATCAAATCCGGGTTCAAGCGCACGCCGAAAACGGATGATAAATGACAGCTGAAGTAACCCAGCTTTGCCGGCACCCGATCAAAAGCCATGGTCGGGAAACTGTCGCAACCGTAAATGTGATCCCCGGGCGAACCATGCCCGGGGATCGCGTTTGGGCGGTTGCGCATGAGGCGTCCAAGGCGGATGGCTCGGAATGGGTACCGTGCGCCAATTTCAGCAGGGGCGCGAAAGCGCCGCAACTGATGGCAATCTCGGCGCTGTACACCGGTGAAACCCTGACATTGTCCCACCCGGACCGTCCGGATCTGACCTTTATCCCCGACAGGGAACAGCAAGTGTTTCTGGACTGGGTCAAACCCCTGATGCCCGCAGACCGGGCCGCCTCGGCGCGGATAATCCGGGTGCCGGGGCGCGGCATGACCGACAGCGATTTCCCCTCGATCAGCCTGTGCAACATGGCGTCTCATCGCGCGGTTGGGCAAAAGCTGAGCCAGGAGCTGTCGATCCACCGCTGGCGCGGCAATATCTGGTTCGATGGAATGCCCCTGTGGGAAGAATTCGAGTGGCTGGGCCGCGAGGTTCAAATCGGCGAGGCCGTGTTCCGTGTTCGTGAACGCATCACACGCTGTCTGGCAACAACGGCCAACCCGGACACGGGCATCCGCGATGCAGACACTTTGGGCGCGCTGGAAACCTGGGGCCACAAGGATTTCGGTGTCTATGCCGAGGTTCTTAAAGGCGGCGCAATCTCGGTTGGCGATAAGGTAGAATTGCTATGAGCACCCTCCCCTTCCCTCTGGCTGAAGACCCCGATGAGTTCGCACAGGAGCGTGGCCGCAAGCTGTTCGCTGGCGAGTCCGAGTTCGTCAAAGGCGTGGTCGCCATGAACGGCCTGCCCGCGCCCGACCGGCTGGAGGTCTGCTTTGCCGGTCGCTCGAACGTGGGCAAGTCCAGCCTGATCAACGCACTGACCGGCACCAAGGGGCTGGCGCGCGCGTCAAACACGCCGGGCCGCACGCAAGAGATCAACTTTTTTACCCAAGGTCCAGAGCTCTATCTGGTCGACCTGCCCGGCTATGGCTATGCCAACGCTCCGGTGAAGGTGGTGGAAAAGTGGCAGCGGCTGCTGAAACAGTACCTGAGCGGGCGCCAGACCCTGCGCCGGGCCTTTGTGCTGATCGACTCGCGCCATGGGGTGAAACCGGTGGATGCCGAGATCATGAAACTGCTGGACACCAGCGCCGTGACCTTTCAGTGCGTGATGACCAAGGCCGACAAGGTCAAAGCCAAGGATCGGGAAAAGGTACTGGAACAGGTACGTGGAGCGCTGTCGAAACACCCTGCGGCCTTTCCGGAAATCGTGCTGACCTCGTCCGAAAAGGGTGACGGTATCCCCACTCTGCGTTCGATCATCGCACATCTGGAATAGCTTGCCTCTTGGCAGCACCGCGCAAAGGCCCTAACACGGAACGTCAAAGGGACCTAAGCCATGAAGACAAGAGATATGAACCGGGATTGGATCGCCACCGCCGCCACTTTGAACAGCGCCTTGCCCTATCTGCAGCGCTATGACGGCGCGATTGTCGTTATCAAACTGGGCGGTCACGCTATGGGCAGCGACGAGGCGATGGAGAGCTTTGCCCGCGACGTCGTGCTGATGCGTCAGGTCGGCGTGAACCCGGTGATCGTGCATGGCGGCGGTCCGATGATCAACGCAATGCTGGATCAGCTGAATATCCAGTCCGAATTCGTGAACGGCAAGCGGGTGACCGACAAAGCCACCGTTGAGGTGGTTGAGATGGTCCTGTCCGGCCTTGTGAACAAGCGCATCGTACAGGCGATCAATGGTCAGGGCGGTACGGCCGTGGGCCTGTCGGGTAAGGACGCGAACCTGATGGTCTGTGATCAGGCCGACCCGGCGCTGGGATTTGTCGGCTCTCCGTCCAAAATGGACCCGAAAATTCTGCACGACCTGTTCGCGCACGATGTGATCCCTGTGATTGCCCCTCTGGGCGCGGGCAAGAACGGTGAGACGTTCAACATCAATGGCGATACGGCGGCGGGCGCCATCGCATCCGCGCTCAAGGCAGACCGGCTGCTGCTGTTGACCGATGTCTCGGGCGTCAAGAACGCCGCCGGAGAGGTCGTGACCGAGCTTAAAGCTGGTCAAATCCGCGAAATGACGATGGAAGGCACAATCGCGGGCGGTATGATCCCCAAGACAGAAACGGCACTGGACGCGCTGCACAGCGGTGTGCGGGCGGTTGTCATTCTGGACGGTCGCGCGCCCAATGCGGTTCTGCTGGAACTGTTTACCGAGCACGGCGCCGGGTCACTGATCCGACCCGATTGACGTGAACTGTGGAGGAGAGATGAACGGACGCCCCCCACCCTCCTCTTACGCGGCAGCAATCAGCTATGGTTGGGTAATGCGCGCGGCGCATCAAGCGGGCTTGATCGTCATGGGGGCGACACATCCAAGACGAAGCGGTGCCAAAGGGCTGGATGGGGGAACCCTGGTTCTTTTAGGCGCGGGCTCGGCCTTCTGGCCTGTCTTGAAGGCGTCCCCGGAATGGTCGGGGCCCGACCCGGTGGACCGCTGGTCCAGCCGCGTCATTGGTCAGATGGCACAGGATCTGGGCGCGCAGGCACATTTCCCGTTTGGCGGACCACCCTATGCGCCCTTCATCGACTGGGCGCTGAAATCCGGGCGCACCTTCAGCAGCCCGGTTGGCGCTTTGGTACATGACACAGTAGGTATGATGATCTCCTACCGCGGGGCGCTGCATTTCGCGCGGGAATTCGACATCCCCGAAGGCAGCGGCACGTCGCCCTGCACGGATTGCCCCGCCCCATGTGCAACCTCCTGCCCGGTCGATGCACTGAACACCCGGGACTTTTTTGACGTGCCCGCCTGTCACGCACATCTATCCACCCCCGAGGGCCAGACCTGCATGACCGATGGCTGCCTTGCGCGGCTGTCCTGCCCGCTCAGCGCGGGCGCAGGGCGCGACCCGGAGCAATCCGCCCACCATATGAGAGCGTTTCACCCGTCATGACCCGCACCCTGATCCTGACCCGCCACGCGAAATCCAGTTGGGACAGCCCGGCTCTTACTGATCACGACCGTCCCCTGAACAAGCGCGGGCGCAATTCGGCTCCGGCAATTGCTGGCTGGCTGCGCGAAAACGGGTGGCTGCCGGATGAGGTGCTGAGCTCGACCTCGACCCGCACGCGCGAGACCTGGGATCGGATGAACCTGCAAGCGGACAAGGTCTGCTTCTACCGCACGCTCTATCATGCGGCCCCCGAGGATATGCTGATCGAGCTGTCAGGCGCCACCGAACCCACGGTGCTGATGCTGGGCCACAACCCTGGCATTGCCGCCTTTGCCAGCCGTATCGTCCGGCAAGCCCCTGACCATGCGCGGTTCCACGATTACCCGACCTGCGCCACGACCGTGATCCGGTTCGACATCGATGGCTGGGCCCATGTTCAGTGGCACAGCGGCAGCGTACAGGGATTTGTCATTCCGCGCGAATTGCTGGAATGAAAAAAGGCGGGGCAAAACCCCGCCTTTTCTTCCGTTTCGCTGGGATTAGTGACCCAGAATCTGGCTCAGGAACAGCTTGGTCCGTTCGCTCTGTGGGTTGTTGAAGAACTCTTCCGGTTCGTTCTGTTCCACGATCTGACCGGCATCCATAAAGATCACGCGGTTGGCGACCTGACGGGCAAAACCCATCTCGTGGGTCACGCACAGCATGGTCATACCTTCCTCGGCCAGCTCGATCATGGTGTCGAGCACCTCTTTGATCATTTCGGGGTCCAGCGCCGAGGTCGGTTCGTCGAACAACATGATCCGCGGCATCATGCAGAGCGAGCGGGCAATCGCCACACGCTGCTGCTGACCACCCGAAAGTTGACCGGGATATTTATCGGCCTGCTCGGGGATCTTCACCTTTTCCAGGAAATGCATCGCGCGCTCTTCGGCCTCTTTCTTCGGCGTCTTGCGTACCCAGATTGGGGCCAACGTGCAGTTTTCCAGAATGGTCAGGTGCGGGAAAAGGTTGAAGTGCTGGAACACCATGCCAACCTCGGACCGGATCTTATCGATGTTCTTCAGGTCATTCGACAGCTCTGTCCCGTCCACGATGATCGTACCCTGCTGGTGTTCCTCCAGCGCGTTCAGGCAACGGATCAAAGTGGATTTACCCGATCCCGACGGCCCCGCGATCACGATCCGCTCGCCCTGGTTGACGGTCAGATTGATGTCGCGCAGCACGTGGAAGGACCCGTACCACTTGTTCATGTTGGTGATTTCGATGGCGACCTCGTCGCTCACCTGCATCTTCGAGCGGTCGATTTCGCGTTCAATTGCAAGTTCAGACATGTGTTGAACTCCTTAACGGTGGCCAGTCTGAAGCTTGCGCTCCAGATACATGGAATAACGGGACATGGAGAAGCAGACGACGAAGAACAGAACGCCAATAAAGGCAAACAGTTCCCAGTAGACGCCGTTCCAGGCGGTATCAGCGCGGATGCCATTGGTCAGGCCGATCACGTCGAACAGACCGATGATCGAGACCAGAGTCGTATCCTTGAAGATACCGATGAACGTGCTCACGATGCCCGGGATCGAGATTTTCAGCGCCTGCGGCATGATGATCAGCCGCTGCGCCTGCCAGTAGTTCAGGCCCAGACTGTCAGCCCCTTCGTACTGACCGCGTGGCAGGGCAGCCAGACCACCCCGGATCACCTCGGCCATATAGGCGGCCGAGAACAGGGTCATCATGATCATCACCCGCAGGATGATGTCAAAATTGGTGCCCGGCGGCAGGAACAGGTTCAGCAGCAGTGAGGCCACGAACAGCAGCGTGATCAGCGGCACACCCCGGATGAACTCGATAAAGCCCACGCAGAGGTATTTGACGATCATCAGATCGGACTGACGACCCAGCGCCAGCACGATACCGATCGGCAGCGAGACACCGATGGCCACAACGCCCAACAAGATCGCCAGCATGAAGCCGCCAAAGTCACGGCTTTCCACCGGAGCGATGCCAATCGGGATGACGGAGTTGATCGCGTCGGCAACCGAACCGGAAGCAAACAACCACCACAGAATGGGCAGCGCAATTGCAAGGATTAACGCCGTCAGGTTCCCTGCCATTGGCAGCACAACCTTGTAGGCGAAGTATCCGATGGCAAACCCGGCAGCGACCATCAGTGGCCCCCAGATCGACCCGCCCCACATGAGCCAAGGCAGCAGGAACGGATAAGCCGCCGTCACGAAAAGAAGTTTGCGCGGTACGTTGGTGAAAAGCACCGGCGCAATCGCGACAAGCAACAGGATGAAGGTCAAGTTCGGCCGGAAATAGGCGGGCCATGCGCCAGTTTCTGGCGGATTAGACCACGTTGCGTCCGGATGCGCCGGGTAAGGCGGATAAAAACCGTACAGCAATTGCAGCCACCGGTCCTTGATCACACCCCAGCAGGCATGGCCATGAGTATCGCCCCATGTCGCCATCATGATCTCGCGACATTCCGACAGGGAATTGGCGTTCCAAACGGATTCGAACGTCCATGCCAGGATGTTGGACAGCACATAGTAGATGAAGAACAGCGAGATAATGGTCAGGATGGCGTTCAGCCAGCTTGAGAACAGGTTATGCCTGATCCAGCCCAGCACACCCACTTCGGATGCGGGCGGAGCCTTTTCCGGCAACATTTCTGTGCGGACAAATGAAACATCACTCATATTACCGCTCCACCAGTTTGACACGGTTGTTGTACCAGTTCATCACCGCCGAAATGCTCAGCGAGATGGTCAGATAGACCAGCATCAGCAGCAGAACGCATTCCAGCTCACGCCCGGTCTGGTTCATGGTGATACCGCCCAGGGTCCCCGTGATGTCCATATATCCGACCGCAATCGCCAGTGACGAGTTCTTGGTCAGGTTCAGATAGTTCGAGATCATCGGTGGGATGATCACCCGCAATGCCTGCGGCAGGATCACCAGACGCATCGTGCGGCCCGGGCGCAGGCCCAGTGCGGATGCGGCCTCGGTCTGGCCTTTCGAAATGGCCAGAATACCGGCACGGACGATCTCGGCGATGAAGGCTGCGGTGTACAGCGACAAGGCCAGCCACAGGGCGATCAGCGAGTTCCGCAGGTGGGTACCGCCGGTGAAGTTAAAGCCCTTCAGCTCGGGGTAGCCCAGATGGAATCCCAGCGCGCCCAGCAGGATGGCCGATGGCACGAACAGCAGGCCCAATTGGATGTACCAGATGGTCGGACGGTCACCGGTCTTTTCCTGCGTAGCACTGGCCCAGGCCGACACTTTGCGCATGGCAAAGATGCTGCCGCCTAAAACGATCAGGAAGGCGATCAGGTCCAGCGAGACATCAAAACGCAGGCTCGACGTGCCGAACAGGTGGATGTCACCCAAGCCGCGCGAGAACAGAAACTCGGGGATATAGACCCCGCGGTTGGTCACAGCAACCGTGCCGAACAGATCCATCGTGGCTTCTGGATTTTCACCCCGGAAGGCGCGCGGCGCAGGCAGGCTTTCAATCAGGATCGCCATAGCGAACACGATCCAAAGCAGAACCGGAACGTTGCGGAACATTTCGACATAAACCGTCATGATCCGCGCGATCAGCCAGTTGTTCGACAGGCGCAGAACACCAACCATGACGCCGATGATCGTTGCCGTGATACAGCCCAGAACTGCGACAACCAGCGTGTTCAGCAGACCTATAAAGGCCGCACGCAGATGGGTATCGCGCGAGTCGTATTCCAGCAGGCGTTGGTTGATGTCATAACTCGAAGGTTCGCTGAAAAAGCCGAACCCAACTGTTCGGCCCAGCGTTTCGAGGTTCTGAATGGTGTTGCTAATAATCCAGGCTGCCAGAAGCATGAAACCAATCAATGCAATGACCTGGATGGTCGCAGATCGATACCGCGTATCGTAAAGGAGCATGGACAGCCGGAAGTGCTCCTTCGGCGGGTCAGTGAGTGTCGTCATGACCTATGTTTTTCCCCGTGCATCCCGGTTTTTCGGTGGCAGAGTTGACCTCTGCTCAGAACGACCCGGGCGTGTTTCTTATGGATGGAAAAAGGGCGCGGGATGTCCCGCGCCCTTTTCCGTGGATTTTAGCGGAACGGCGGTGCGTACATCAGACCGCCATCGGTCCACTGTGCGTTCAAGCCGCGCGCCAGACCGATCGGAGTTTCCTCACCGATGTTCTTGGCGAAGACTTCGCCATAGTTACCACCAACTTTGATCGCGCGCTGTGCCCAGGTCGCGTCCAGGCCCAGCATCTCACCCAGAGTGCCTTCGCTGCCCAGCAGACGGTTCACTTCGGGATTGTCGGTGCCAGCAGCCATCTCGTCGATGTTGGCCGAGGTAACGCCCAGTTCTTCGGCTGCGATCAGCGCGTTCAAGGTCCAGCGGACCACATCGCCCCACTCGTGATCGCCGTGACGGACCAGCGGGCCCAGCGGCTCTTTCGAGATGATTTCGGGCAGGATCACGTGGTCACCGGCGTTTTCAAAGGTGGCGCGAGTAGCCGCCAGGCCCGATGCGTCGGTGGTGTAGACGTCGCAGGCACCAGCCAGATACTGCTGCTGCGCTTCGGCGTTGGTTTCGATCGGAACCGGCTCGTAGCTCATGTTGTTGATGCGGAAGAAATCCGCCAGGTTGAGCTCGGTCGTGGTGCCGGTCTGGATGCAGACGGTTGCGCCGTCCAGTTCCTTGGCCGAGCTGACGCCCAGAGCCTTGGGAACCATGAAACCCTGACCATCATAGTAGTTGATGCCGACGAATTCGAACTTCAGGTCGACGTCGCGGCTGAAGGTCCATGTGGTGTTTCGGGCCAGCATGTCGATCTCGCCCGAAGCCAGAGCGGTGAAACGCGTTTTACCGGTGGTCGGGATGAATTCAACTGCGGACGGATCGTCCAGAACGGCGGCTGCGACTGCACGACATACAGCCACGTCAAAGCCCTGCCACTCACCGTTGGCATCCGGGCTGGCAAAACCGGGAACACCGGTCGCCACGCCGCAGTTCAGCTTGCCACGTGCTTTTACATCGTCAGCAGTCCCTGCTGCCGCTACACCAGCAGCCAGGCCGGCGATGGTTGCCACGCCCAAGAGTACGGATTTTTTCATTTTTACCTCTTCCTGATTTTCCGTCCTGTTCAAAGGACGGTTCTGTCCGGCACCTCTGGCACCAGAAAGGTTTCCCAAAGGTGTCTCCCCTTTAGTGGGCATGAGTTTGGGCGCATTCATAAACAAACGTCAAGGGTCGGATCAGGGAAAACGATCAGTCAATCCAGAGATGACTCGCCCAACGTTCTAAAAAATGGCCATAAGGGATCAAATCGAGAGGTCAAAGAACCGTTTGGCGTGCAAAAAAGCCGCCTTCTTGATCTCGGCCACGGCGTGGGCCTCGTCATCATGGCCCCATTGGTCGATCTGCCACTGCTCATCCAGCCTTGAAATCTGCCAGATTTCTTCCGCATCGGCCCGGTTTTGCGCCGCCGCAAATCCAAGGATGAGAGAGCCCGACAAGCTGACAAGATCGTGAAACGCTGCCAGTTGAAAGTCATTCAGCCCGTGGACACGCTGCCTGAGGGTTTCCAGGGCCTCAGCCGACTGAGGTTGGTGTAGCACACCGGCCACAGGCAATAGCCGCGCCGACAGCGTTTCAGCCGCCCAATCCAGCACCGGGTCCCAGTGTTCAGCCTGGCGTTGCTGCAACTCCTGCGGGTGAACTGCGCGGTAGCACAGCAAGTCCGAATCGCCATAATCGGCCAGCATATCTGCAACCTCGGCGTGTTGATGGTAGACCTTATCAATGGCGGCGTTTGCCGACCGGGTGAACGGCATCACCGTCGGATCGATCACTTTTTCCTGCGCGTCCCATTCCGCAGCGACCTCATCTGCCATGCCACGGGTCGGCAGGACCAAAGCTGCCTTGGCCGGGGTTTTGACACGGCGACCGTCCAGTTCAACGGTAAAGCCGCCCTCGGTTTCCACAACCGCGCTCTCGGTCCAAAATCGTTTCGGCTTCCAGTCGCTCATATTGTCAGGTCCAGATATCGTCCAGCGCGCGGGGCAGCTGGTCAAAGGTTTCAATGATGCAGGTCGCGCGGTCCAGAACGGATCGGTCGTGATAACCCCAGGTCACGCCAATACCGGCCACCCCAGCGGCATGGGCCATATCCATGTCAAACTTTGTATCGCCGATCATGACCGTATTGGCCGCGTCTACCCCGGTTTCGCTGCGCGCCGTGTCGATCATCGACGGATGCGGCTTGGACGGGTGGTGATCCGCCACCTGCCGGGTGACGAAAAAGCGTTCCAGCCCGTGCGCCTCGATCAAAGCATCCAAGCCGCGCTGAGATTTACCTGTGGCAACGCCCAGCAGAACCTCGGGCACGGCGTGCAGGGCTTCGATGGCATCGCGTGCCCCGGGATACAGCGGAGAGCCTGCCGCCCCTTGCTCCAGCCGTTGCGCGTGATAGGCTTCCTTGTACCCTTCGACCAAGCGATGCTGCACGCTGTCGGAATGCTCGGAGGCCAACTGCGCCATCGCATTGGGCAGGGACAGCCCAACGATGGACAGGATCGCCTCACGCTCCGGCACCGGCAAGGATTGGGCGTCGAAACAGGCGGTCATGGCCGAAACGATACTGCCCTGACTGTCGACCAGCGTGCCGTCCACGTCGAACAGCACCAGACGCAGCGGTGCGCTCATTGCAGTTCCTCGAACGGGTCGTCCGCAGCCAGGTCCTCGGTCCAGCCGAAGGTGTCCCAACTGTGTTTCATGTGATCCGGCAGCGGCGCGGTGACGGTAATGGTCTTGCGCGTCACCGGATGCTGAAACGTCGCCTGACGGGCATGCAGATGCAGCTTTTTACTGATGATCCCGCCCAATTGCGCGCCCCAGCCATCGCCGAGGTTTTCCTGCCCCGAGCCGCCGTATTTGCCATCCCCGATGATCGGATGCCCAATCGCCGCCATATGCGCCCGTAATTGGTGGGTGCGGCCGGTGATCGGCTCCATCGCCACCCACGCGGCGCGCCCGGCCACACGGTAGAGCGTCGCATAGAGCGTATGCGCTCGTTTCGCGCCGGGCGTGTCGCTGATTTCGTTCAGGTGGACGGGGATCATCTTTTCGCCCTCACCATGCTTGCCATGACCCGGGGCCTTAACCAGCCCGGTCTTGATCTCGCCCAGATAGGGGGTCGGCACCCCGGCGACCAATGCCCAGTAAATCTTGCGGGTATCGCGATGACGGAAGGCAGCCGTCAGCCCTTTGGCGGCCTCACGTGTGCGGGCCAGCAACAGAACGCCCGAGGTATCCTTGTCCAACCGGTGAACAAGGCGGGGGTTTTCGTCATAGCCAAAGCGCAGTGCCTCGGACAGGCTGTCCACATGACGGGTCTGGCCACTGCCGCCCTGCACGGGCAATCCATGCGGCTTGTTCAGCGCCAGCACGTGATCGTCACGATAGATCACGCAGGACTGGATCATCTTGGCATCGGCATCCGAGATACGCTGTTTGACCTCAGCCGGTTTATGGTCGACATCGGGCAGAGGCGGCACCCGTACCACCTGTCCAACCTCAAGCCGGGTCGAAGCCTTCACCCGGCCCCCCTCAACCCGCAGCTCGCCCTTGCGGCACATTTTTTCGATACGCCCTTGGCTGACATGCGGGAACAGACGGCGCAGCCACCGGTCCAGTCGCTGGTCGCCGTCACCTTCTGCCACGGTAATATTCTGTACGCCGCTCATGCCGATATCCCCTGCGTCGCGCGGATTGCCCGAGCGGTAAACCTGTCTGTAAGTGCCCTAGAAAACATGCGCGTCTGTGGCGTGCAAAGGGCCAAAAGTCAACCCGGTCAGATGTTCGAGAAATCCCCGTGCCGCCCGGCCCCGTCGCGGAAACGACCTGCCCCGGCAGTGCCTTCATGCCGGATCGCCTCTAGCCCATTGGCCCACTCGACCTTGAGCGCGTCGCGCACTGGCAGACCGCGCGTCTCGATGATCGAGCGGCGGTCGGCCCGCACGGCCACTTGCGGGAAACGGGCTATTTCATGCGCCATCGCTTCGGCAGCTGCTCGGGTTTCGCCATGTGGCACGACCTTCTCGGCCAGACCGATACGATAGCATTCCTCGGCTTCGACCTTGCGCCCTGTCAGCGCGATTTCCAACGCCTTCCCCTGCCCGACCAGACGCGGCAACCGGACCGAACCACAAGGCAAGCTCCATCCCACCTGCCACTGCGGCCCCTTCCACGGCTCCGATCACTGGCTTGGAGAGTTCCAGACGAGACGGCCCCATTGGGCCAAGCGTCGAGGGCGCCGATCCGATGGGGAAGCTATGTTTCTCGAAATAGGCTTCTCTCAATTCCGGGTCCGCGAGCGTGGCTGCGAGTTTCAGATCCCATCCCGCGCAGAAATTCCCGCCTTTGCCCCAGAACACAGCCGCTTTGGCCGGGCTGTCCTCAAACTCCAGAAACGCGGCCACCAGCGCCTCGGCATGGTCTGTGTCCACGGCATTGCGCGCATCCGGGCGGTCATGAACGATGGTCCAGACGTCCTCGGTTTTCTCGATTGAGACGGTCATGAGTATCCTCCCTCTACTCTCATGACCCAAGGGAAACCTGATTTGTGTCTCCTGTCGCCTCTGACGCGGCGGAACTTAGCCGTTACGCTGCGCTCTCAGCTTGGCGAAGTAGTCCAGCCGCTTTTTCAACTCACGCTCAAAGCCGCGTTCAACCGGTTGATACAGCTCTGGCCGCTCCATCCCGTCTGGAAAGTAGTTTTGACCGGAAAACCCGTCCTCGGCGTCATGGTCATAGGCATAACCCGCGCCGTAGCCCTGATCCTTCATCAACGAAGTGGGCGCGTTCAGGATATGCTTGGGCGGCGGCTCGCTGCCTGATTGCTTGGCCAGTCGCATCGCTGCCTTATAACCCACATAAGCCCCATTCGATTTCGGCGCCAAGGCCAGATAGACGAGCGCTTGCGCCAGCGCCAATTCACCCTCGGGTGAACCCAACCGTTCATAGGTCTGCCAGGATTGCAGGCAAATCGCCTGCGCCTGCGGATCGGCCAGACCGATATCTTCGACCGCCATTCGCGTAATGCGACGCGCCAGGTACCGAGGGTCCTCGCCTCCGGTCAGCATCCGCGCGAACCAGTAAAGCGTCGCGTCCGGGTCGGAGCCGCGCACCGATTTGTGCAGGGCCGAGATCAGGTTGTAATGCTCATCGCCCGACTTGTCGTATTTCGCGGCCCGGCGCATCAGCCGCGTCGCCAGCGCATCCGGGTTCAGCGGCGCGTCGACCTTCCACGCCGCGATCTGTTCGATCAGGTTCAGCAGCGCCCGGCCGTCGCCATCGGCCATCTCTTGCAGCGCCTCGCGTGCTGGACCGGTCAGGGGCAACGCGCGTCCCAGCTCTTTCTCGGCCCGTTGGGTCAGGCGTTCCAGATCGGCAAGGCTGAGGCGTTCCAGCACCAGCACCTGCGCCCGGCTGAGCACAGCGGCGTTCAACTCGAAGGACGGATTCTCGGTCGTGGCCCCGACCAACAGGATGGTTCCGTCCTCCATATGGGGCAGGAACCCGTCCTGCTGGGCTTTGTTAAACCGGTGAATCTCGTCCACAAACAGCAGCGTGCCCTGCCCGTTCTGGCGGCGGATCTTGGCGGCCTCGAAGACCTTTTTCAGGTCCGGCACGCCGGTGAAAATCGCACTGATCTGAACGAAATGCAGATCAGTCTCTTGCGCCAGAAGCCGCGCGATAGTGGTCTTGCCAACGCCCGGAGGCCCCCAGAACACCAAGCTGGACAGACTGCCAGAGGCCAGCATGACCCCCAGTGGCGCATCGGGACCAAGCACCTGTTCCTGCCCGATCACCTCGGCCAATGTCTGCGGCCGCAGCCGATCGGCCAGCGGACGGTGCGCAGGCGGTACGGGCGCAGCGGCCCCGGTATCGAACAGGTCGCTCACGTTACAACCGGAACCGGAGAGAGACCGAACGCCCCCCCCTGAGAACATCCAGATTAATCCGGCGACCCGGATCGGTCAGCGCCTCCACCACGTCGCCGGGGGCTTCAATCCGTGTGCCATTGATGCTGTTGACCACATCACCCGCACGCAACCCGGACCGACCACCATAAGGGCCGGCATCCACCACGACCACTCCGGTCTGAGAAAGGACGAGCCCCATCTTGGCAATCACCGCCGGGTTGACGCGCGAGACGGTCAGGCCCGGCATCACGGTCTGGTCGTCCAGCGTGGTTTCCTCGGCCGCTGGGGTTTCGGGGGCCTTGATCAGCGCGATTTCCACCTCGGCGCGCTCTTCCCCCCGAAGTCGCGTCACCATGGACGTGCCGCCCACACCGGCCACCGCCATACGAAATTTCATCTCGGCGGGCGAGTTCACCTCATCTCCGTCCACATGGGTCACCACATCGCCCACGCGCAGACCGGCCTCGGCCAAGGGGCTGAGGGGATGCAGGTCTGAAATCACCACGCCCAGCGGGATGACCAGACCAAGAGACTCGGCGATATCGGCACTCATATGCTGGCCCGCCATTCCGGCCCAGGGGCTTACGAAACTATCATTGCCACCCTGCGCCTGCCGCAGGAATTCCGCCACCAGATTGGCCGGAATTGCAAAGCCGATGCCGTTCGACCCACCCGAGCGGGTCAGGATAGCGGTATTGATCCCGATCAGATCGCCATTCACGTCGATCAGCGCCCCGCCGGAATTGCCCGGATTAATCGCCGCATCGGTCTGAATGAAATAGCCCCGCGCGTTGCCCGTGGCCGCGCCGGTGCGAGCCAGCCCCGAGATGATGCCCGACGACACCGTCTGTCCCACCCCGAACGGGTTGCCGATGGCCAGCGCCAACTCACCGACCTCGACATGGTCCGAGTCGCGCATCTGCAGGTAAGGCAGGTTCTCGGCCTCTTCCAGCCGCAGGATGGCGATGTCGCTTTCCTTGTCACCCAGAACCACCTGTGCCGAAAACTCGCGCCGGTCCGTGGTCACCACCCGGATTTCGGTGGCCGTTCCGACCACATGGTAGTTCGACACCACATACCCATCGTCCGACAGGATCACACCCGACCCCAGCGAGTTCTGCACCCGCGGGCGGGTCTCTCCGAACCCGCGGCCAAAGAAGTCCTGAAAGAAAGGGTCCGAGAAAAACGGGTTCGCCCGCCCCTGCCGCACGATCTTGGCATAGATGTTGACCACCGCCGGAGACGCCTGTTTGACCACAGGCGCAAAGCCCAGCGAAATCTCGGTCTGGGTTTGCGGGACGCGGGTTTCAGCCGTGGCAACAGAAGCGCAGGCAACAGAAAGAGCGATAAATGTCGCGCGGAACATGAAGACCTCAAATTACAGAGTTGAGATGGATATGCGTCCACCCGAAACGTAATGCAAGCATGTGGTGGCGGTTCAATCCAGCGGAGCGTGCAACTGCGTGCCCCTTGTGATGATCCCACCGCGATTGCCGACCTCAACACTGCCGTAGCGCTGCCTAAACACATCCGGCAACTCTCGGTCCCCCTGCGGCGACAACCACAGGCGGAACAAGTGACGCCGTTCCGCCGGATCGGGCCAGTCGGTAAACCCAGTCCGGTCATGCAGCTGAGAATGGTTGTAGACAAACTGCATATCCCCGGGCCGCAAACGCATACTCAGGTGCAGTTCTGGATCATTGGCCAGCGCGTCGAACCGGTCCAGCGCCGCGATATGATCCGGCGTGAGGCGCATGGCCTCGGGGAACCTTTGTGCGCTGTCGATGTACTGCCGCTGATAAAACACCGTCAGCTTGCCATCATGCCAACTGAACGGCGGAATGGTCATGAAAGGCTCCATGCCTTCCGGTACTTCGCCCCGACGGTCGGTCGCAATGGGGTCGAAAAGCCGCTCCAGCAAATCCGGGCAATCCGCGTGCATCCGGTTGTAGATCGCTTCGGCACTCACCAACAGTGACTCCCCGCCCTCCTTGGCGTCGCGCAGACACAGCAACCCAACGATATCGGCGCTGTCCGTGTGGAACGTCTGGCGCTCGTGGGTCTGGTAGATCCGCGTGTTCGGGTCATTTGCATCAGCCCCAATATCCCGGACATGGCCCAGAATATGCCCCTGCGCATTTTGTGAGCGTGCCGATCCCAGATGCGCCCCCACTCCGCAGAAGATCGCTGCCGCCAATTCCTGAGTATAGTTCTGTACCGGAAGGCCCCGGATCACCTCAAACCCGATTCCTCGGATTAGTTTGTCGCGCAGCCCGGCCAGATGCACATCCATCCGTTGCAACGGGAAATTGGCCATTGTGATTTCACCGATGTCGCGACCCAAATTTAGGTAATGGCGCGCGGCCTGCTCCAGATCAGCAATATCCTCTGGCGTCAGCTCGACAATCCATTCGTCCTGCCGCTTACGCATGTCCTGCCCCGTCCAGGCAGACGGGCCTTTGAGTTCAGGCGGTCTCTCAGACTGCGTCATTGTCTTCCCTCCCCGGCTTGCCGTCCAGAATGGCTCGGCAAGCCAGCGCGTTCATGACTAGAATGCAACGCAAATGATCCAAATACGACACCGCCAGGCAACAAAAAACCCCCCGCGTCTGGGACGCGGGGGGCGAAATCAGAAAGCCCGGCTTTCTTATTCTTCGTCTGCTGCCTCTTCGGCGGCAACGCGAGCCTTGTCGGCCGCGCCTTTGGCGTCGACGTCACGATCAACGAATTCGATGATCGCCATCGGTGCCATGTCGCCATAGCGGAAGCCAGCTTTCAGAATGCGGACATAACCGCCCTGACGCTCGGCGTAGCGGGGGCCCAGAACTTCGAACAGCTTTGCGACGTCTTTGTCTTCTTTCAGCTGTGCTGCGGCCTGACGACGGGCATGCAGGTCGCCGCGCTTGCCCAGAGTGACCAGCTTTTCGATGATCGGGCGCAGTTCTTTTGCCTTGGGCAGAGTCGTTTTGATTTGCTCATGCTCGATGAGCGAGCCAGCCATGTTCGCAAACAGCGCCTTGCGGTGCTCATGAGTACGGTTCAGGCGGCGGTAACCACGTGCGTGACGCATTTTCTAGTTCCTTCTTTCGCGTTTTGCTTTGTCTGGCCGGCGATGCGTGTCACCGGCTCTCCTTGGGGCGGAAGTGCCCATACAGTCCCCGGAAGCCCGGGCATTGGTGAAGACGCGCTTAGAACGCGTCTTCGAATTTCTTCGCCAGATCTTCGATGTTGTCGGGCGGCCAATCCTCGACATCCATGCCGAGGTGCAGACCCATGCCGGACAGCACTTCTTTGATCTCGTTCAGCGACTTGCGGCCGAAGTTCGGAGTGCGCAGCATCTCGGCTTCGGTCTTCTGGATGAGGTCGCCGATGTAAACGATATTGTCGTTCTTCAGGCAGTTTGCCGAACGGACCGACAGTTCCAGCTCGTCCACTTTCTTCAGCAGCAGCGGGTTGAACTCCAGACCATCGTCTTCGTCCTGGCGGCCAGCCGATTCCGGCTCGTCGAAGTTGACGAAGATCGACAGCTGGTCCTGCAGGATACGTGCGGCAAAGGCCAGCGCGTCTTCCGGAGTGATCGAACCGTCTGTTTCGATCTTTAGGGTCAGCTTGTCATAGTCCAGAACCTGACCTTCGCGGGTCGGCTGAACGTCATAGGCAACCTTTTTGACCGGCGAATAGATCGCGTCGATCGGGATCAGACCGATGGGTGCGTCTTCCGGCTTGTTCTTCTCAGCCGAGACGTAACCCTTACCGGTGTTGACGGTCAGTTCCATGAACAAGTCAGCGCCATCGTCCAGGTGGCAGATGACGTGATCGCGGTTCAGAACCTCGATGCCAGCGCTTTCGCTGATGTCACCAGCAGTGACAACTGCGGGGCCTTTGGCATTGATCGACAGGCGCTTGGGGCCTTCGACTTCCATGCGCAGGGCAACCTGCTTGAGGTTCAGGATGATGTCGGTGACGTCTTCACGCACGCCCGCGACCGAGGAGAACTCGTGCAGGACGTTGTCGATCTGGACGCTGGTGATGGCCGCGCCTTGCAGCGAGCTCATCAGAACGCGGCGCAGGGCGTTGCCCAGAGTCAGACCAAAGCCACGCTCCAGCGGTTCGGCAACCAGGGTCGCCTGACGCGCAGGATCGTTGCCCGGCTTTCCTTCCAGCTGGGTCGGCTTGATCAATTCTGCCCAATTCTTATGGATCATGTAATCCCTCCATTCCTGTCCGCGCCCCATGACCAACAAGGTGCAGACGCCCGAGGTTCAAAATGACGTGCTGGGGCCGTGCGAAAACACAGCCCCAGCTCAATTCAAAATCGCTTAGACGCGGCGACGCTTCGGCGGGCGGCAGCCGTTGTGAGCGATCGGAGTCACGTCGCGGATCGACGTGATGTTGAAGCCCACTGCAGCCAGCGCGCGCAGAGCCGATTCACGACCCGAACCGGGGCCCTGAACTTCGACTTCCAGCGTCTTGACGCCATGTTCCTGCGCCTTCTTGCCTGCGTCTTCTGCAGCCATCTGAGCGGCGTAGGGTGTCGATTTCCGCGACCCTTTGAAGCCCATGGTACCGGCAGACGACCACGAGATGGCGTTGCCCTGTACGTCCGAGATCAGGATCTTGGTGTTGTTGAAGGTCGAGTTCACATGGGCGACGCCCGATGCGATGTTCTTACGCTCTTTGCGCTTAACGCGAGTCTTATCACGTGCCATCAGTCAGACCCTCCCTTATTTCTTCTTACCAGCGATGGCCTTTGCGGGGCCTTTGCGGGTACGAGCGTTGGTATGGGTGCGCTGACCGCGAACCGGCAGGTTGCGGCGATGACGCAGACCGCGATAGCAGCCCAGGTCCATCAGGCGCTTGACGTTCATCTGAACTTCACGACGCAGGTCACCTTCAACGGTGTAGTTGGCGTCGATATGTTCACGGATGGCCAGAACTTCGGCGTCGGACAGTTCGTTGACGCGACGGGTCGCTTCAATGCCCACGGCTTCGCAGATCGCTTTGGCCGAGGTGTTGCCGATACCGGTGATATATGTGAGGGCGATAGGTACCCGCTTTGCAGTCGGGATGTTTACGCCGGCAATACGTGCCACGTGTCACTTTCCTTTTCGTTGCGGTTCCGTAACTCCAGAACCTTTTTTCACAACGCCTAACCGTGGCAGTGTCGCCAGAGGGTTCAGCATTATTCGAGGTGGTCGGGGCAGTTGGAACGAATCCCGCCTGCGGTCTTGATTCCCCAAGGGGATGGGGGTCGATATGGGGTTTTGGTGGGGCCGTCAAGCCCCAACCTAAAGTCAGCCCAGAATCGCCTCGATCGAGGCGGTGACTTCCTTGATCTCGGCCAGGCCATTGACCGGGCGCAGATCGCCTTTGGCATAGTAATACCCAATCAGCGGCGAGGTCTTTTTGTAGTATTCCATCAGGCGTGTGCGCAGGCTGTCTTCGTTGTCATCCGCGCGACGCTGGAAGTCATTTTCCTTGCCGCAGTTGGTGCATTTGCCATCGGCCGGGATCGGCTTGGTAATGTCGTTATAGACCTCACCGCAGCCGCCGCAGGTCGAACGTGCCGTGATCCGCTGAACCAGCGCTTCGTCATCCACACGCATTTCGATCACGGTGTGCAGCGACTGGCCCAGCTTGGCCAACAACGCGGCCAGCGCATCAGCTTGTGCCAGCGTCCGCGGGAAGCCGTCAAAGATGAAGCCAGCACCGGTTTCCGTGGTCAGCTTCTCTTCGATCAGGCCGATCACGATCTCATCGGTGACCAGCTTGCCCGCGTCCATGATCGCAGCAACCTTCTGGCCCATCTCGGTGCCCGAGGTCTTGGCCTCGCGAAGCATGTCGCCAGTGCTCAACTGAACCATGCCCCGAGTTTCGACCAGGTGACGCGCCTGCGTCCCTTTACCGGCCCCCGGGGGCCCAAGAAGAATGATGTTCATCGACGAGCGGGTCCCTTCCTGCTGCGTTTCTTACCTTTGCCGCGCAGTTGGGACTTTTCGATCAGCCCTTCGTATTGATGCGCCAGCAGGTGGCTCTGAACCTGTTGGATCGTGTCCATGGTCACAGAGACGATAATCAGAACCGAGGTGCCGCCGAAATAGAACGGGATGGCGAACTGGTTCCGCAGAATTTCAGGCAACAGACAAACCGCCGCCAGATAGGCCGAACCCAGAACCAGCACGCGGTTGACCACGTATTCCAGATATTCAGCGGTTTTCTTGCCCGGACGGATACCCGGCACAAAACCGTTTTGCTTTTTCAGGTTGTCCGCAACATCGTCCGGCTTGAACGACACGTTGAACGTGTAGAAATAGGCAAAGAACACGATCATGGCCGCGAAGAACAGCAGATACAGCGGCTGTCCGGGACCAAAGTTGGCCAGCAGCCACGACATGATCGGTCCGCTGGTCGCGCCCGACGAGAAAGTCGAGATCGTCACCGGCAGCAGCAACAGCGAGCTGGCAAAGATCGCCGGGATAACGCCCGCCGGGTTCACTTTGACCGGCAGGTGGCTGGAGCCGCCCTCATAGATCTTCATACCGGCCTGACGGCGGGGATACTGGATGTGGATCTTGCGCAGCGCCCGTTCCATGAACACCACAAAGGTAATCACGGCAATAACCATCACGATCACACCAACGATCACGGCGGGGCTGATCGCACCCGAACGGCCCGAGGCAAAAAACTGCGCCAGAGCGGCCGGAACCTCGGCGATGATGCCGACGAAGATGATCAGAGAGATACCGTTACCGATGCCGCGTGCGGTGATCTGTTCACCCAGCCACATCAGGAACATGGTGCCGCCAACCAGAGTGATCATGGTCGAGAAGCGGAAGAACATGCCCGGATCGGTCGCCAGATCGCCCGACTCCAGCGAAACGGCCAGACCATAGGCCTGAACAGTGGCCAGCGCCACGGTGCCGAAACGGGTGTATTGGTTGATCTTCTTGCGGCCCTGCTCGCCCTCTTTCTTGAGCTGTTCGAGCGCGGGAACCATCGATGTCAGCAGCTGTACGATGATCGAGGCCGAGATATAGGGCATGATGCCGAGGGCAAAGATACCCATCCGCCCAAGCGCCCCGCCGGTGAACATCGAAACCATGCCGCCGATGCCCTGCCCCGCCTGCTCCATGAACTCGCGCAGAGCCTGACCGTCGATCCCCGGCACCGGAATAAAGGTGCCCAGACGATAAACGATCAACAAACCCAGCGTGAACAGGATGCGGTTGCGCAGATCGGTGGCTTTGCCAAGGGCAGCCCAGCTTGTGTTGGCCGCCATTTGTTCTGCTGCTGATACCATAAATCGGTCTCTCTTATGAAAACGCCGCCCGGAACCGTTTTCCGGCTCGGACGGCGTCTTGGAAAACTCTGAGGTCTATGTAAGCGGGTCTGCGCCCGCTCACAAGCGCTTACTCTGCCGCAGCGGCTTTTGTGACCGTCAGTGAACCGCCCGCTTTTTCAACTGCCTCAACAGCAGCTTTCGAAGCACCGGTTACTTCCAGGTTCACTTTGGCGCTGATTTCGCCTTTGGCCAGAACGCGGATACCGTCCAGCTTGCGACGGACCAGACCGGATGCAACCAGTGCGTCCTCGGTGATCGCAGCTTTGGCGTCCAGCTTGCCGGCGTCGACGAATTTCTGGATCAGGCCCAGGTTGATGACGGCGAATTCCTTGCGGTTCGGCTTGTTGAAGCCACGCTTGGGCAGGCGCTGGTACAGCGGCATCTGGCCACCTTCGTAGCCATTGATGGCCACACCCGAACGGGATTTCTGGCCTTTGATACCACGGCCACCCATTTTACCTTTGCCGGAACCGGGACCACGGCCAACGCGGGTGCGTTTCGGGCTGGCGCCGGGATTGTCGCGCAATTCGTTCAGTTTCATTTCGCTTCTCCTAAGCCGGATGTGACCCCCGAAGCGTGATGGGCCAAACACGGCATTTCTTGGTTTTGATTCTCATGGGCAGAAACCCACCGGAGGCGTATAGGCCCGTTGCCCACGCTTGGCAAGCCCGTGGATCGGTGCAAGATCAGCCGTCGACCTGCGGAGCCTCGGCCTCATCCTCATCATGTTTGATAATGGGCGCTGCAAGCGGATCGATGCCGTGTTTCTCAACGAGCCTGCCGACCAAACTGTCAGGATCGGGCTTGCCGTCATACTTGTTCCGCATGATCGCCCGCATCCGCCGACCATACAGGTGTATGGAAACCGTATCGTCCTTGAAGAAATGGTCGATTTTGGCCCCCGGCCGGGCCAGCGCCCGCCGACGGGTGTAGTTGAGCGGGTAGAACACATGCTCGGGCAGTGCGTATTTTATCTCACCCGTTTGCCTCAAAGCCCAGGTGAATGCACTCGGCCCCCAGACACCCCAAAGGGTTTCAGGCACGTTCACCGGCTCTCCGTTCTGCTGCGCCTCTTCCAGCGGTCTGCGATGACGAGGGGGCAGCCAGGGCGGGATGAGGTACGGATCGTTGGTGAATTCGATCAATTTCGCCAGCGTTTCGCTGTCCTGCGGCAGGGCGAGAACGCCGATGGCCACATCGCCCTCAAGATATCCGTAATAGTGACCGTTTTCGGTTGTGAACGGCTTGAGGCAATAGGCATCCGTATCTGCCCAGATCAAGTCAGGCTCCTGCGCCAGCATCCGATACCGGAACTTGTCCGAATGCGGCGCGGGGCTTCCGGTTCTGCCATGTGTGATGAATTCGGAATCCGGCAGAACCTCGCGTGCATCGCGTTGTTCCACGCCCTCGGGGATACCGGTCACGGTCCCATAAGTGTAAAGACGTACATGTTGCCCGGCATCCAGATAGGACTTGATACACAGCTGCTCAAGAAAGCTCAGCGGTCCGTCGACCCACAGCATTCCGATCTGATATTCGCGCGCCATAAATATGTCTTTCCACACAATTCAACCGGCCTCAAACAGCCGCCTAATCCGCATTTGACGCATTAACGGCGCTGTCGCAATGCTTGGCTCCAAAAATCTCTTGGCTGTGGCGCGTTGGCCCCTGAAACCAAAAGAGGCGCCAAATGGCGCCTCTGTGTGAGTGGTGGTATTTCTGCAATTACGAGCAGTAGACGTGTTCCTGAGCAATATCCTTGATATCGCAGCGGCGCACGCCGATGTCGTTCAGTTCGCGATCGGTCAGCCCCTGCAGTTCCGAATAAGTGCGATTGTACTCGGCGCGCAGGGTGTATGCCTCTTTCACCTTTGCGGCGAATTCTGCGATGCGTGCGAACAGGTTGGTGCCGCCATGAGTGGTTGTTGCTGTGTAAGCCATATCTGAATTCCTTTCCTGATCGGGGCGAATTCCCCGATGTTGCTTTGTTTGTTCCTGTTTGGGACAAGGCTCAGATAGGCGTGGAAGATACCGCTAACAACCGAAGTTTCGGTCTAGCCGTTATGCGTTTGGGGAATGTCGGATCAGAAGCTGTTGAACTGCACCGAATGTCACGAAGGTCCACATTGCAGGCAAAACCGACATTCGCCGCGCCGCGGCTCTCGACCGTGGTCCAAACGTCAGCTCTGCGGACCTAACCAACTTTCGCTCGCACGGTTCCAAGCCAACTTCGCCCGCCCTAATGCGAGTTCCTCTGAAAGGCCCACTTAGCAAATAAATGGCCTCCTGGCGACGCCACTCACTTTCGTCCCCAGGAGGCAACCAGACAGGTCTGGCAAATGCGAGAGCAACAGAGGTAATACAAACTTGCCACGCATTCGCATACTTGAATTTTTCTTGCAGCAATTCAAGCTTTTTTACGCGCGTCAATTTTATTTGTCTCGCGTGCGTTATATTTGATTGCGCCTTCAAGCTTACAGGCCCGTCTCTGAAGACAAGGCCGTGTTGCTCAAATAGCTGGTTGCCAATTTGGACAATAGTTTCGCGAACTAGTGCTCATGCCAATCTTGCGGGCTACCCGTGCCTAACCACGCATTCCAGATAATCTGGGCAATCCTATGAACAGTCTGTAACCCGCGTTAACTATCAACCCGCACACTGACAGCGCTGGCATTAGGATCAATACTTTGGTTAGCCGCGTTTTAATGAACAAATGCTTCATTATCAAAATTGACGACCAAAAAGCTTCGCTAACACAAAGAAACGCCCCCGACGTAGTCGAGGGCGTTCCAATTTCTTCATTGAAATCGCGCTTAGCCGCGCTCTTCGACGATCTCTACCAGATGCGGGATCTTGTTGATCATGCCGCGAACCGAAGGGGTGTCTTCCAGCTCACGGGTACGGTGCATCTTGTTCAGGCCCAGGCCGATCAGGGTTGCGCGCTGTTCGGCGGGGCGGCGGATCGGGGAACCGATCTGCTTGACGACGATGGTTTTTGCCATGGGTCGCTCTCCTTACGCTTCGGCTTCAGCAGCCGGTGCTTCGTCCCGCTTGGGCAGGATGTCGGCAACTTTTTTACCACGACGTGCGGCAACCGAACGCGGGCTCTGCTCTTTCTGCAGGCCGTTGATGGTGGCGCGGATCATGTTGTACGGGTTCTGCGAGCCCAGCGACTTGGACACAACGTCCTTCACGCCCAGCATTTCGAACACGGCACGCATCGGGCCACCGGCGATGATACCAGTACCTTCAGGTGCGGTGCGCATAACCACTTTACCGGCGCCATGACGGCCTTCGATGTCGTGGTGCAGGGTACGACCTTCGCGCAGTTGCACGCGGATCATCTGACGCTTGGCTTGTTCGGTTGCCTTACGGATGGCTTCAGGTACTTCTTTCGCTTTACCTTTGCCAAAGCCGACGCGGCCTTTCTGATCGCCGACAACCACCAGAGCGGCGAAGCCAAAGCGCTTACCACCTTTTACGGTTTTCGACACGCGGTTGATTGCGACCAGACGATCTGCAAATTCCGGTGCTTCTTCACGGTCGCGGCCACGGCCCCGACGGTTTTCACGTTCTGCCATTTGGCATCCCTTTTCTCATGTGGCGCTTGTCGCGCCGTTTCTTCAATCCAAGTGAGCCCCGACTGTAGCCGAGGCCCCCGGATCATCGGGGCAGCCCGAAAGCTGCCCGCAGGTCTTAGATCTTCAGACCACCTTCACGCGCAGCGTCGGCAACTGCCTTCACTTTGCCGTGGAACAGGAAGCCACCACGATCGAAATAGGCCTCTTCGACGCCTGCCTTCTTGGCACGCTCGGCGATGGCCGCGCCCACTTTGGTGGCCGCTTCGATGTTGTTCTTGCCAACTACGCCCAGGTCTTTTTCCAGGGTCGAGGCTGCGGCCAGGGTCACGCCACGAACGTCGTCGATCAGCTGAACGCTGATGTTCTTGTTCGAACGGTGAACCGACAGGCGTACACGGCCCGCGTTGACTTTGCGAAGTTTGTTCCGAACGCGCAGGCGGCGCTTCAGAAACAGGGTTCTTTTGCTGTTTGCCATTGTTTGCGTCCTTACTTCTTCTTGCCTTCCTTGCGGAAGATGAACTCGCCCTTATAGCGGATACCCTTGCCTTTGTAAGGCTCGGGACGGCGCCATTCGCGGATTTTGGCCGCGACTTCGCCCACCTGCTGCTGGTCGATACCTTCCACAACGATCTCGGTCTGCTTCGGCGCGGTGATGGTGACACCTTCCGGAGCAGTGAAATCAACGTCATGGCTGTAGCCCAGGTTCAGCTTCAGGGTATTGCCCTGCATCTGAGCGCGGTAACCCACACCCTGGATTTCCAGCTCTTTCTTGAAGCCTTCGGTCACACCGGTCACCAGATTGGCAACCATGGTGCGGCTCATGCCCCACTGCTGACGCGCACGCTTGGACGTACCACGCGGATCAATTTTGACCACGTTGTCTTCGACCGACAGGGTAACATCGTCAGTTGCGGTGAAGCTGCGGGTGCCTTTCGGACCTTTGACTTCGATGGTCTGACCCGACACAGAGGCGGAAACGCCGCTGGGCAGCTCGACCGGTTTTTTACCAATACGAGACATTGCAGACCTCCTTAGAAGACGGTGCAGAGCACTTCGCCGCCAACATTGTTGGAGCGAGCGTTTGCGTCCGACATCACACCTTTCGGAGTGCTGACAATCGACACGCCCAGACCCTGACGGACCTGCGGGATGTCATTGACGCCCATGTAGACGCGACGACCGGGCTTGGAAACCCGCTTCAGTTCGCGAATGACAGGGGTGCCTTCGTAGTATTTCAGGCTGATTTCGATGGCCGGATGACCGTTTTCACCGGTCGTCTTTTCATAGCCACGGATGTAGCCTTCGTCCGCCAGCACGTCCAGAACCCAACCGCGCAGCTTGGAAGCCGGGGTGGAAACGGTGGACTTGCCGCGCATTTGCGCGTTGCGGATACGGGTGAGCATATCGCCGATAGGATCGTTCATATCAATGTCTCCCTTACCAGCTCGATTTCACCATGCCGGGGATCTGACCAGCAGAACCCAGCTCGCGCAGCGCGATACGGCTGACCTTCAGCTTACGGTAGTAAGCGTGGGGACGACCGGTCAGCTGACAACGGTTGTGCAGACGGGTAGCCGAGCTGTTGCGCGGCAGTTTCGCCAGTTTCAGACGCGCTTTGAAACGCTCTTCCATCGGGCGGCTCTCGTCATTCGCGATTTCTTTCAGCTCGGCACGCTTTGCGGCATATTTGGCCACCAGGCGTTCGCGCTTCTTCTCGCGTTCGATCATTGCTTTTTTAGCCATGTCTCAATCCTTCCGGCGCTTACGCGTTGAACGGCATGTTGAACGCTTTCAACAGTGCCTTTGCTTCAGCGTCGGTTTTCGCTGTGGTGGCAATTACGATGTCCATGCCCCAGACTTCATCGACTTTGTCGAAGTCGATTTCCGGGAACACGATGTGCTCTTTCATGCCCATGGCAAAGTTGCCCTGACCATCGAAAGACGGCTTAACACCGCGGAAGTCACGAACGCGCGGCATCGCGATGGTGATCAGACGATCCAGGAATTCGTACATCCGGTCACCGCGCAGGGTCACTTTCGCGCCCAGCGGCATGTCTTCACGGACGCGGAAACCCGCGATCGACTTCTTCGCCTTGGTTGCAACGGCCTGTTGACCAGCAATTGCAGTCAGATCTTCGACAGCAGCTTTCGCTTTCTTCGAGTCTTTGACCGCCTCAGCACCACAACCGATGTTCAGAACGATTTTTTCCAGCTTGGGCAGCTGCATGTCGTTCTTGTAGCCGAACTCTTCTTTCAGAGCGGCACGGATGGTTTCAACGTACTGAGCTTTCAGACGCGGGGTGTAGGTTGCGGAATCAAGCATCGATCACGTCCCCTGTGGTCTTGGCGAAACGAACCTTCTTGTCACCTTCCATGCGGAAGCCAACGCGGGTTGCTTTGCCGTTTTTGTCCAGCAGTGCCAGGTTCGACAGCTCAATGGGGTTTGCCTGAGGCAGGCGACCACCTTGCGAGTTTTGCGACTGACGGGTGTGGCGGATGGCGATGTTGATGCCATCGACAACAGCTTTACCGGCTTTCGGGTCAACCGAGGTGATAGTTCCCTCTTTGCCCTTGTCCTTGCCGGCCAGCACGACGACCTTGTCGCCTTTGCGGAGTTTAGCAGCCATGATTACAGCACCTCCGGAGCCAGCGAGATGATTTTCATGAAGTTCTTGCCGCGCAGTTCACGAACAACGGGGCCAAAGATCCGGGTACCTACGGGCTCGTTGTTGTTGTTCAGGATGACGGCGGCGTTGCGATCGAAGCGGATCGCGGTGCCGTCTTCGCGACGGACTTCCTTGGCGGTGCGTACGACGACGGCCTTGCGGACGTCACCTTTCTTTACGCGGCCGCGCGGGATGGCTTCCTTCACCGAGACGACAATGATGTCGCCGACGGAGGCGTATTTACGCTTGGAACCACCCAGGACCTTGATGCACTGAACTCGGCGTGCGCCGGAGTTGTCAGCGACATCCAGATTGGTCTGCATCTGGATCATGTGGTTTCTCCCGACCTGTGGGGGCTGGTCTGGTTAGATCCCCCAGGGTTTCGACAAATGGGAAAATCCCGGAAACTTACGCTTCCAGAACTTCCCAACGTTTCGTCTTCGATTTCGGCGCGCATTCGATGATGCGTACAGAGTCGCCGACCTTGAAGGCGTTCTTTTCGTCGTGAGCCCGGTATTTCTTGGACTTACGAACGGTTTTGTGCAGCAGCGGGTGCTTGAAACGGCGCTCGACCAGAACGGTTACGGTCTGTTCGTTTGCGTCGCTTGTTACGGTGCCGGACAGGATACGCTTGGGCATCTGATTACTCCTCGGATGCCGCAGCAGCGGCCTTTTCGTTCAGAATGGTTTTAACGCGGGCAGCGTTGCGGCGGGCCGCTTTGATGCCGGCAGTGTTTTCCAGCTGACCGGTTGCCTGTTGAAAGCGCAGGTTAAAGCTTTCTTTCTTCAGGTTGGCCAGTTCCTCGCGGAGCTGGTCCGGGGTCTTGTCACGCAGTTCTTGGGCGTTCATCGCCTTTTTCCTTTGCTCAAAACACCAGAAGGCCCCCTGACAGGGTCACCTTGGACCTGGTGGATGAATGATAGACATGCGAATCCCCCGACTCGGCCGGGGGACTTGCAGGATGCCGCCGTATAAGGGTTTAGGGGGTGGGTGGCAAGAGGAAGTTTGGAACACTGGTATGTGCTATTCGCCAAATAGGCGTAAAGGCGAAAATGCACACCCGATTTCCCCTAAGCTTGCGAACAATCCAACGCCACTGTACCCACACTCTTGATGCTTCTAATCAAAGGTAAGTTATGAAGAGTTTGTATTGGACCACTGCCCTGGCACTATTCGCCACGTCCACTCAAGCGCAGACGTATGCAGGGAAGGACGTGTGCTCGAGAGCCGTTGCAGAGGATCGCATGAACGGGATGTCCATCGACCAGTGCATTTGCGTGGCCGAGATTGCGAAGCAGAACATGTCTCCTGAACTATATGCCTTGTGGACCCAGGCGATGTACCTAGGTGAATCGCGAGAGCAAGAGATGAATTCTCTGAAGCAATCTCAACGAAAAACCCTTAACCAAATGAAAAAGACGGCTCGGCTATCCAAGAAGCAATGCGGAGCAAAGTGATAAGCCACCTAAAGTAAAAGGAAGTCCACGAGGTGTGAAACACTCGCGGGCTCTCTTACCTTTCTATCATTGGCGCGAAGCTTTCAGTTAGCTCGCCCGAGGCAATGCTTCACTCCCACTTGTAGTTGAAGCTTACCGAAATCCGTTCTTCCTCGGCCATGTTCATCGGCACCTCGTGGCGCAGCCAGCTTTCCCACAGCAGGACGTCGCCCACCTGCGGCTTCATATAGATGAACGGCTGCAAATCCCGCCGCCCGCCTTTCAGCCGCGTTGGTGCGGCCATCATGCGGCCTGAACGCGGATCTTCCAGCTTCAACGCACTCGCCCCTTCAGGCATCGCCACATAGGTCGTGCCCGAGATCACGCTGTGCGGATGCAGGTGGCTGGAGTGCATGCCGCCTTCGGGCAGGATGTTGATCCACAGGTCCTCGAGCTTCAGCTCGCCCTCACCCAGATCGAACTCAAGATCCTTGGCAAAGGCCGCAACATGCTGATCCAGCGCCTTGACCAGATCGGCAAAGATCGGGAACCGCCACGGCAGATCGGTCAGCGAGGCATAACTGGTGTAGCCGGGATAGCCGTTCTCTTCACACCATTCCTGCCCGGCCTCATCATCCTCGGCGATGACAAGGCAGGAACTTTCCAGCTCTTCCGCGTCGATCTTCGGATCGAACTCGGACAAAGCTGCGCGATAAAGACGGGTAACGAAGAGTGATTCAATCTGTGCCATAGGCGTCCCTTACCCCAATTGGCAGCAAGGTGCGATAGCCGAAACGGTTCGCGCCTTTGTCGACGCGATACCAGTATTCACAGATCTATATAGGGAAGCGGATCTGAGTGATGCGCAATCAGTTTCCAGACGCCATCCTCGTTACGATAAATGTTAGTGCCACGCATCCGAATACTTGAACCATCACCCTGCCCCGTTACCTCGGAGAAATGGTGCACGGTGGCGAGGCTATCCGCCACGAAGACATGCCTTTTGAGAACCTTGATCGAACCGCCCAGATGCGCCTGCCCCTGCGCAACCCAATCCTGATCCGTGACTTTCCATCCAACGTGAAACAAACTCGAGGACGGCCCCATGTATATGACGTCATCCGCGTGAGACCAAAGCGCCTCCATCGGCCCTATATCACCTTCGAACATCGCATTCAGTGCGGAGAAGAAGCCTTCGTCAATCGATTCAATCTCTGATTTGGAAACCATTTGGAAACTCCCTGTTTTGAAATCGCTCGCTGAAATGTGCGACAGGGTGAAGAGTAACGCATCTCGTCGGAAAACAAAAAACCCCGCCGGATGGGCGGGGTTTCCTAACTTTGTCAAAGACGGGCTTACCAGTCTTCGCGGACCACGACGCGGGTCTTGATCGGCAGCTTCATCGCAGCCAGGCGCAGGGCCTCGCGGGCGATGTCGTCATTGACGCCGTCGATCTCGAACATCACGCGACCAGGCTTGACTTTGCATGCCCAGCGGTCGACCGAACCTTTACCTTTACCCATACGAACTTCGATCGGCTTTGCAGTGACCGGAGTGTCGGGGAAGATGCGGATCCAGACACGACCCTGACGCTTCATGTGACGCGTCATGGCACGACGTGCAGCTTCGATCTGGCGTGCAGTTACACGCTCAGGCTCAAGAGCTTTCAGGCCGTAGGTGCCAAAGTTCAGATCAGAGCCGCCTTTGGCGAGCCCCTTGATCCGGCCTTTGTGCATCTTGCGGAATTTAGTACGCTTTGGTTGAAGCATATCTTTCCCTCCTTAGCGACGACCGCCACCAGCACCACGAGGTGCAGGGCCGTCCTGGAGTTCCTGTGCTTTACGGTCACGTGCCTGCGGATCGTGCTCCATGATCTCACCTTTGAAGATCCAGACCTTGATCCCGATGATCCCGTAGGGGGTCATCGCTTCGGCATGTGCGTAATCGATGTCGGCACGCAGGGTGTGCAGAGGCACGCGGCCTTCGCGGTACCACTCGGTCCGTGCGATTTCGGCGCCGCCCAGACGACCAGCGACGTTCACCCGGATACCCAGGGCGCCCATGCGCATGGCGTTCTGAACCGACCGCTTCATCGCGCGGCGGAACGAGACGCGGCGCTCCAGCTGCTGAGCGATGGACTCGGCAACCAGCTGCGCGTCAAGCTCGGGCTTGCGCACTTCGACGATGTTCAGGTGCAGTTCGCTGTCGGTCATACGAGCAAGCTTTTTGCGCAGAACTTCGATGTCTGCACCTTTCTTGCCGATGATGACACCGGGACGTGCAGTGTGGATCGTGACGCGGCACTTCTTGTGCGGACGTTCGATGATCACACGGGCAACACCGGCCTGCTTGCACTCTTTGTTGATGAACTCACGGATCTTGAGGTCTTCCAGCAGAAGATCACCGTAGTCCTTGGTGTCGGCGTACCAGCGGCTATCCCAGGTGCGGTTGACCTGCAGGCGCATGCCGATCGGATTTACTTTATGACCCATTAGGCTTGCTCCTCAACTTGACGCACCTTGATGGTGATCTCCGAGAACGGCTTCATGATCTTGCCGAAACGGCCACGGGCACGCGGACGACCGCGCTTCATGACCAGGTTCTTGCCAACCCATGCTTCGGCGACGATCAGCTCGTCAACGTCCAGGTTGTGGTTGTTTTCGGCATTCGCGATTGCGGACTGCAGGCACTTCTTGACGTCCTGCGCGACACGCTTGTTCGAGAAAGTCAGGTCGGTCAGAGCCTTCTCAACTTTCTTGCCGCGGATCATTTGCGCAACCAGGTTCAGTTTCTGCGGGCTGGTGCGAAGCATGCGGGTTTTCGCCATTGCTTCGTTTTCAGCCACGCGGCGGGGGTTCTTTTCCTTGCCCATGACTTACTTCCGCTTCGCTTTTTTGTCTGCGGCGTGGCCATAATAGGTACGGGTCGGCGAGTATTCACCGAACTTCTGACCGATCATGTCTTCCGAGACGTTTACGGGAATGTGCTTCTGGCCGTTGTACACACCAAAGGTCAGACCCACGAACTGGGGCAGAATGGTGGAACGACGCGACCAGATTTTGATGACTTCGTTGCGGCCCGACTCGCGCGCTGCTTCGGCTTTTTTCAGCACGTAAGCATCGACGAAAGGACCCTTCCAAACAGAGCGAGACATGGATTAACGTCCCTTCTTCTTGGCGTGCCGCGAGCGGATGATCAGCTTCTGGGACGCTTTGTTCTTGTTGCGGGTACGCTTACCCTTGGTGTCCTTACCCCACGGTGTAACCGGCGTACGGCCACCCGAGGTACGACCTTCACCACCACCGTGCGGGTGATCGATCGGGTTCATTGCAACACCACGAACCGACGGACGCACGCCTTTGTGGCGCATACGACCGGCTTTACCGAGGTTCTGGTTCGAGTTGTCGGGGTTGGACACGGCACCAACGGTGGCCATGCATTCCTGACGGACCATGCGCAGCTCGCCCGAGCTCAGACGGATCTGAGCGTAGCCGCCATCGCGACCAACGAACTGAGCGTAAGTACCGGCCGCACGTGCGATCTGACCACCTTTGCCAGGCTTCATCTCGATGTTGTGGACGATGGTACCAATGGGCATGCCCGAGAACGGCATTGCGTTGCCCGGCTTGATGTCGGCCTTGGCGGATGCCACGACTTTGTCACCAACAGCCAGACGCTGCGGAGCCAGGATATATGCCTGCTCGCCGTCTTCGTATTTTACCAGTGCGATGAATGCGGTCCGGTTCGGGTCGTATTCGATCCGCTCGACGGTTGCCGCGACATCAAATTTGTTCCGTTTGAAGTCAACGATCCGGTAGAGACGCTTTGCGCCACCGCCGCGGCGGCGTGAAGTGATCCGTCCGGTGTTGTTCCGGCCGCCCGATTTGGTCAAACCCTCAGTGAGAGACTTGACCGGACGTCCTTTCCAAAGCTCCGAACGGTCGATCAGCACCAGCCCGCGCTGGCCCGGCGTCGTCGGCTTGTACGACTTAAGTGCCATGCTTTCTGTCTTCCGTTTAGCAAGTGCAGGGGGTTTCCCTGCTATGTGATAGGCCCCCGTAGGTGCCAAGGGTATAGGGCCCCGAAGGTCCCCGGTTACAAATATCAGAGGCCCCGGAACGAATCCGAGGCCGCAAGATTGGGAGCATGTAACAGGGTTGGGGGTGGGTGTCTATAGCTTATGGCTCAAGATTTTCGACCGGTGCAAACTACAGTTGAAGTTAAACACGATCAACATTCCCTTGGCGGAGCTAAAACAACGGGTTGATTTCATGGAAGTCAAAGAATGACCCGTAGGCGGGCGACACGCTCGCATCAAGGCCAAGCTCTTTGAGTAGAGCCATTTGTATGTCACGCTTCCACGGCGGGCAACGACCGTCAATCCAGACCTCCTCAATGATCTTAGGATCAACTGGCACAAAGATGTTTTCACCGACATCTTCCCTCCGTAAAGGGCGGATGTGCGTGTCAAACAACTCAAAGAACTTATCCTCTTTGCACTCTTCGTAAGACCTGTCATTTCGTGTCACCCCACACAACACAAATCGATGTTCTTCTTCGTGTTGATAAGCCCGGTCCTTTAAGAACGGGAGCCTGAGAAGATCCAAGGCGCGCTCTTTGGAAAACTCTTGATAGACCTCTGTCGCAGCATCTTGATCGCCAAGGTTCGCATCGAAATCCCTACTGAACTTCTGGTAACGAAGCCGAATACGTCCTAGCTCGTCGGAAAACTGCACATAGTCACAGCTTGACGACTTCAGAGGGTAAAACAGCGCTCGACCGTCGCTAGCTTCTGCGCCATGTGCCAACGCAAAGGAACGCTCGTGACAATAGTCCCCTAAAATTGCTTCAAGGGCGCTCTTTCTCACTCCAATTTGGATTGCGTCAGAATTGCGTGAGTAGAGCTCCCAAATCGCTATATTATCCCGGCTCTTCGTCCATGAAGAAATAAAGTACTGCTCCTTCAAGCGACTGTGGTAAGATCGGAGGTCTTCAAACGCCTTGCGATTTAAGTGATGGAATGACGGCTCTTCTAGCACGCCTAGGAACACTCCTATTAGCTCGTTCGTGTCCGAAAATCTCGAAGCGTTAGAAATCCGCAGGTTTTTCTTCGCTCCAAGGTCAACGACCTCAAAGAAGTCCATGACTCTATACAAAATTGGGTCTTCAACTTTGCTCATTTTCAGCACCTAATAATTTGGTTGGGCGGAAGTCATTAACCTTCCGAAGTAATAAATAGAGATTTCACTGCAGCAGGCACCACGTAAAAAAAACCCCCGCTTTCGCGGGGGCCTTTATCTCTCTCCAAAGACGGGTTCGATCAGAGACCGGTGGACACGTCGATGGTGTTACCCTCTTCCAGGGTCACATATGCTTTTTTGACGTCTTTCCGACGGCCCAGCTGGCCGCGGAACCGCTTGACCTTGCCTTTGGTCACGGTGGTGTTCACCGCTTTGACCTTCACACCAAACAGCGCCTCAACGGCCTCTTTGATCTGCGGCTTGTTGCTGTCGATCGCCACTTCAAAGACAACCGCGCCGTTTTCGGACGCCATGGTCGACTTTTCAGTGATGATCGGCTTGCGGATCACGTCGTAGTGTTCTGCCTTCGCGCTCATTTCAGACGAGCCTCCAGTGCTTCGACAGCCGCTTTGGTGAGCACCAGGGTGTCACGCTTGAGGATGTCATAAACGTTTGCACCCATCGACGGCAGGATATCCAGACCTTCGATGTTGCGCGACGCCTTCAGGAAACCTTCGTTCACGGTCGCGCCGTCGATGACCAGAGCGCGTTTCCAGCCCAGGTTTGCAACCTGTTTGGCCAGAGCGGCGGTCTTGCCTTCGGCTTCGGCGTTCTCGATCACAACCAGTTCACCTGCCTTGGCTTTGGCCGACAGAGCGTGGCGCAGGCCAAGCTTGCGGAACTTCTTCGGCAGGTCGTGGCCGTGCGAACGAGGGGTCGGGCCCTTGTAGATACCACCCTTGCGGAAGATCGGCGCGTTACGGTCACCATGGCGTGCGCCACCGGTGCCCTTCTGGCGATAGATCTTCTTGGTCGAGTAGCTGGTTTCCGAGCGGGTCTTCACCTTGTGGGTGCCGGCCTGCGCGTTGTTGCGCTGCCAACGGACCACACGGTGCAGGATGTCCGCACGCGGCTCGAGACCGAACAGATCGGCGTTCAGCTCGATGTCGCCGGCTTTGCCGCCGTCCAGTTTGATTACATCAAGTTTCATGCTTCACCACCTTCCGCGGGAGCTTCTTCCGCAGGTGCTTCGGTTGCAGCCGATTTCACAGCAGCCGGGAAAGGCAGGCCTTCCGGTGCTTTCTTCTTCACGGCGTCCTTGACGGTGACCCAGCCCGATTTCGGTCCGGGAACGGCGCCTTTGATGAAGACCAGATTCCGGTCGGCGTCGGTTTTGACGACTTCCAGGTTCTGGGTGGTGACACGGGCAGCACCCATGTGACCGGCCATCTTCTTGCCTTTGAAAACCTTGCCCGGATCCTGACACTGACCGGTCGAACCGTGCGAACGGTGGCTGATCGAAACACCGTGCGAAGCGCGCAGACCACCAAAGTTGTGGCGCTTCATTGCACCGGCAAAGCCTTTACCGATCGAGGTACCCGAAACGTCAACTTTCTGACCTTCCAGGAAGTGTTCTGCCGAAATCTCGGCGCCCACATCAATCAGGCCATCTTCGGAGACGCGGAACTCGGCCAGCTTACGCTTGGGCTCGACCTTGGCAGCGGCGTAGTGACCGCGCATGGCTTTCGAGGTGCGTTTTGCCTTGGCAGCACCGGCGCCCAGCTGAACGGCGGTGTAGCCGTCTTTATCAGCGGTACGCTGTGCAACAACCTGCAGGTTGTCCAGGTGAAGAACGGTCACAGGGATCTGCTTGCCGTCTTCCATGAACAGGCGGGTCATGCCGACTTTTTTTGCGATAATACCAGAGCGCATAATCTATACCCTCCGATCTTACGACTGCAGCTTGATCTCGACGTCCACACCAGCAGCGAGGTCGAGCTTCATCAGCGCGTCAACGGTCTGGGGGGTCGGATCAACGATGTCGAGCAGACGCTTGTGCGTACGGATCTCGAACTGGTCGCGGGATTTCTTGTCAACGTGAGGGCCACGGAGAACCGTGAACTTCTCAATCTTGTTCGGCAGCGGGATCGGGCCGCGCACGTTCGCGCCGGTCCGCTTGGCAGTGTTGACGATCTCTTGCGTGCTGGCATCCAGAACGCGATAGTCAAATGCCTTCAGCCGAATACGGATGTTTTGGCTTTGCATATTAACAGCCTTTTATCAGGCGTTGAGGTTGAGAGGAGGACAGACGCGCATCGCCAACCCTCTTCGAACCCAAAAGGCGGGAATCACCCCGCCTTGACGTTCTTATTGAGAACTCGCGCGTATTAGTGGTGTTGGTGGGGTTTGGCAAGGGGGAAATGGAGTGCCGGGCCAGAGTTGCCGCTTGGCTGATCCACGCAAATTACACCTGTGTCAATAAAACGGAAGCGTCCTAAGAGGATAACCCTTCAACGCAGCGCGCTGTGTCACGTTCCACCAAGTACTCATGCACCGACTGCTTTGCGTCTTTTTCCATCTGGTCCGTTATATCCAAGCACAAGGCTATACTGACAGTCAGTTCCGCGATCTCGTCGAAGAACTCGGTAATTTGATCCATAGGTGGTGGATTATAGATTCGAGTCATAACCATTACTAGCGGGTCGAGTGGATAGCGAGCACGTAGAACACAAAACTCGTAGGTCTCCGAATCCCTCTCCGCATTGCAGCCTAACGAGTACTGTCTTTGTGCAGAATCCGGCGTCAGGTTCAAAAGCCTGAAACCGCCGCCGCCCTTGCCCGTATTAACTCTGTACCCAGGTAGCCTCAAGTGCGCGGGCACTGACTCCGAATTAGTATACCATCCACCGGGGCCCGTCGGTGACCACAGGGATTCAGATCCCCTATTTAATTCCTTTATGTGGATCACAGTGCTGTCCAGAATTGGTATTTCCATCAGCCTTTCGTTCAACCAATCGAGCCTGTTGATCGGAAGAAAATTGGTGTCAGTGTCCCTCCCCCAATAGTCTTCACCGGCATAGAAAGTGCGGGTATTCAACTGCACTAGAAAATCTTCTTCTGCATGCAACGTGGAGGCACGTGTTAGCACCAAACTGAGGGCAAAGAGAATTCTCAAAAACACCTACAGAACTCTGCTTAAAATTGTTTCGAACACAATCAGCAATTTAAAGACGAAGCGCAAGCACGATTGCAGCGCATAGGAAAAGGGCGCCCCGAGGGACGCCCTTTCCGTTCGATCATTCGCTAGAGCGAATTA
>NZ_WPZO01000018.1 GCF_013031355.1 Ruegeria arenilitoris
CGAAGCAACGCACGCTAATATGAAGGCACAAGTCGAACAACTGCTGCACTCCAATAAAGACGCTGCGAAGCCATCTCTGTTCGCCGCTTTGTCTGATCAGGTCAAAAGCGGCGAATACTACGGCCCTACAGGCCCCGAAGAGATGAGCGGCAAGACCGGCGTCGCGATCCGCAATCCGATTTGCGACGACCACGATTTGGCCAAGCGTCTGTGGCGTCTCTCGGAAGAGATGACCGGTCAGACATTCGCGATCTGAGGGACAGGGATGTACGCCTTTATCGATCGCTTCTCGCAAGGGTTCGAGTATCTGATTGTACTCGCGTCGGTTATTATGCTGGGCTGGGGGCTACTTGGGTTTCTTGAATACTTCACTGGGTTGGCCCCACTCATGCGATTGCAAAACGCGGCCTTCCCGTTGGGCATGCAAACTCTCCATTGGACACTGATCACAGCATCGGGTGCCGCGTTTCTGGCCGGATACGTCCTGCGCTGGAGCTTCACTCCGATTGCCATGCTGGTGATGTTCACCGCGCTTGCTACGATGTGTGCTGTGCAAACCTTCGACATGTTGGAAAATCCGGATCGCTACCGGAACTTTGTCCAAGAATGCGTCAACTACATCATCATCTCGATCTACCTTTTCCGATCCAAGCGCATGCGGGATCGTTTCGGACGGATCACAATTCAGGGCAGTGATCGCGTGTCGCCGCTGAGCGCCTGAGACCGCAACGGAAGGACAGTCATGGAAACCTCATCATCGGAAAAAGTGAACCTCTCACATCACAAAATCCACACAGACATTTTGATCGATGCGCCGGCGGACTTGGTCTGGTCGGTTCTGACCGACACGGCAAACTACAAGGACTGGGCAGAGTTCCTTGTGGGTATCCAAGGAGAGATTAAGGATGGATCGACGATCACGGTCGACTTTCAGCTGGATTCATCAAAGGAGAAGCTAACCACCCTGGAACACACTATCACGGTCGTGGACGGGGCAGAGTTCTTCTGGGCCGAGAAAGGACCGGGCGGCATTCGCGACAATCATCACTTTTGTGTCGAGCCACTGGAGGGTGGTAAAACCCGCTTCGTACAATCCGATGAAATCCTGGGGGGCATTACCTTCCTGATGGGCGGGCGTTTGGTAAAGATGTATGTGGAAGGTTACCAAGCTTTCAATCGCGGCTTGAAAGCCGAGGCAGAGCGCCGTGCCCAATCCGCCTGACAAGACAACACGACCACTTGGACGCGTTCTGCTGACCGGTGCGACGGGGATGGTGGGTTCATCGGTACTCAGGGTATTGCTAAACGAAAAAACTGTGCGCGAAGTCGTGTCACTTGGGCGCAGGCTGTCCGGTATAGATCATCCTAAGCTGACCGATGTGAGGTTCGAAGCATTCGGCGAAACCCAATCCATCGAGCCTTATCTCAATGGTATCAACACAGTCTTCCATTGCCTTGCCACCTATTCCGCGCGAGTGAGTCGAGCAGAATACGAGGAAATCACAGTCGATTGGATGCGCGCTTTGCTGGCGGCTTGCGAGAGGTCTGCGCCCGGTGTGACGTTCTGCTTGTTTTCCGCTCAAGGCGCTCGGTCAGATGGCGGCGGCATGTCCTTTGCATTGAAGATTAAGGGCGAAGCGGAGAGCAAACTGTTTGCATCTGACCTCGAACGGAAATTCGCCTTTCGTCCAGGTTATATTGCGCCGTCGGGGCCGAGGAGCACGTGGAAGATGGCCGACCACCTCTTTAAACCGCTCCAAAGGCTGATGCCGTCCATCGGTGTAACTTCCGATGAATTAGCTCATGCCATGCTTTATACTGCGATACACGATCGTCGTTGTACCGCTGTCCTCGAAAACGGTGAGATGCGTACGTTGTTCGCATGAGGCTGCGGCTGGGCCTGAGTATAATCTACTCTTTGCTGCGCCTCGAGCTGTTCAGATTTCAACAGGCGTCTTTCAATGTCCGCTTCTGGGAAGCCGCAATGCAGCATTCAACTTTCGCAGGGACGGCGGCTAAGGGCCGACTGCACTTAGAGCTCTCCCGCCACCGAGTTCATTGTGTAACGGGAATGTTAGTCGAAGCAACAGCGCCGTTGGATCAAAGCTTAATACGGAAAGCTGCGAAACCATCCTTGCCTTTTCCAGCGTCCTCTATTGAGACGCCCTTGACGTCATTCATATAGTCACGAGCTTTGGGACCAGTTTCGAATAGTACGGTCGTGTCGTCCAATGGGGCAAATGACCAGTTGGCGTCCGCTTTGGGGTCGATCGTGCCCTGTTCGACAATGTAACGTACGATGACATCACGGTTTGTGTCTGGCGCTTCGAAAATAACGGTTTCGCCCATCGCACCGGGGAACGAGCCGCCGCCGGACGCACGGTAGTTGTTGGTGGCAATGATGAATTCCATGTCGTCCGTAACCGGTGCGCCGTTGAATGCAAGATTAACAATCCGGGCCGCATCGGGGTTTTCCTCTTCGCCCTTTGGTCCATAGCGCGACGGTTGTGACAGGTCGATTTGATAGGTCACGCCATCCATCACATCAAAATTATAGGATGGGAAAGACGGGTTCAGCAGGATCGCGTCTTTTGAACCTGCTTCAATCTGATTGAACATGCCTGCCGACCGTTCAAGCCAACCTCTTACCTGCGCGCCATTCACACGGACCGCACGGACCGTATTCGGATAGAGGTACAGATCGGAGACGTTCTTGATTGCGACATCGCCCACTGGAACATCAGTATAATACTCAGGGCCCCCACGCCCGCCGGCCTTGAACGGAGCAGCCGCTGACAGGATAGGCAAACCTTCGTGCTCGGTGCCTTTCAGCATTTCCTCGACATACCATTTCTGTGCGATCGACACGATCTGCACAGAGGGGTCATCCGCGACCAGCGCGAAATAGCTATGCAACGGGGCTGAAGTCTTACCGACTGCGCGACGGACATAGGCCAGTGTTTCGTCATGTTCATTTGCCACCGAACCCAGAACCTTTTGGTCATCGCCCACCAGTGCGGTGATAGAGCGGTCCTCGTTGCGCTGCGATATCGGTCGCGCCTCGGAAGTGGTCGTGACCACGCGCCATTCGTTCCCGTCCCGCTCCAGCAGCAGGTCCAGCAGGCCAAGATGCGACCCCCAGAAACCGCCCATGACGGCGGGTTTGCCCATCAGCGTGCCTTTATCCACATCGATCCCAGGGCGGTCGGCAAAAGTGGGTGAGGGGAAGACCAGATGATTGTGGCCGGTGACCAGAGCGTCGATATTGTCAACGCCCGCCAGTACGACAGAGGCGTTTTCCATGCCATCGGAGTGATCAGCCTCGCCAATTCCTGAATGCGACAGGGCGATGATCAGGTTGCAGCCTTGCTCTTTCATCTCGGGGACATAGGCCTGTGCCGTTTCGATGATGTCGCGAGCCTCAACACTGCCTTCCAGATGTTTGCGGTCCCAATTCATGATCTGCGGTGGGGTGAACCCAATCACCCCGATTTTAATGGGATGCTTGGTTCCATCGCCCAATTCGATTTCGCGATCGAGAATGGCGTAGGGGCTAACCAGCGTTTTGTCGTCTCGCGGAGCGGCGCCTTTTTCCTTGGCGACATTGGCCAGAACCACCGGGAAGTCGGCGCCGGCAAGAGATTTTTCGAGGAAATCCAGGCCGTAATTGAACTCATGGTTGCCCAGCGTGGCGGCATCAAAGCCAACCGTGTTGAAAGCCGTAATTACCGGGTGGCTGTCGCCCTCTTTCATACCGCGTTCATAGGCGATGTAGTCGCCCATCGGATTACCCTGTAGAAAGTCGCCATTATCGACCAGAAGCGAGTTGGTCGCCTCGGCGCGGATTTCATTGATAATTGACGCCGTGCGGGACAGACCCACCGTGTCTCGCGGCTTGTCTGCATAGTAGTCATAGGGGAATACGTGAACATGGATGTCAGTGGTTTCCATGATCCGCAAATGTGCCTGGTTGTTGGCAGCTGAGGCAGAAAACGGGTGCAGGGTGATCGCCGCTGCGCTGGTGGCTGTTGTTGCAAGAAACTGGCGGCGCGACATTAGGGGACGAGCGGGGAAGGACATGGTTCACCTCTCAAGTGTGTTGGTCAACGCGCCTCTTGTATACTTATCTCAACAAACGCATGAAATGGGTTGTGCACTTCAAGCAGACGCATTTTGTGGGCGACAGTGATGAGTATCATATCTTAACTTCATGTGTTTGCTAGAGTAATTCAGAAGGCGGACCAAACCTTTAGTCGTTTTACTTAGCAAACCCAACGAACGGCCGGTCTGAGGGGTAACTCCGCAGTAAAACCAGTGGTTAGTCAATGTCTGGTTTGGTCCGCTCGATACCTGTGAGAGTGGGTGCATTACTGACATTCGCTGCGCCAAGACTGATGATCTGCTCCCATCTTTGATCGGCAGATGAGCATAGTTTCTTTCAGACCGCAGCACATACCCGCAAGGCATCGAGAATCGCGGCGTGCATGTTTCGGCTTGTAACTGCGTCGCCAATGCGGGCCAAATGGAATTGACCGCTCCGATTGGTGTCAAGGAATGGAAACGTTCCGCCAATGAGCGCTTTGTGTTCAACCTGACCAAGGTTGCGCGAGCTTAATTTGAGGTCGTGATAAAGCCCGTCCATCGGGGAAAGGCCATGTTCGACGACTACGTGATCAACAAGACGTTCAGTGACATTCCCTGTCAAAACGTGACGAAGGCTTGCGCGTATTCGATCACCTTCGCGCACCAGGGAAGTGAGCTCCTGCAGGCAGGTGAAGGTAACTCCATTGGCGGCCATATCGCGTAAGGCAACGGCAGAGGTCGTTGGGCCAAGGTCATGCAGAATTGCCCGGTCCGGGGTCACGAGATTGACACTGCAGCCATTGCCTGCCAGCGCGTCGGCCGTGACGGCCGCAGGGTGGTCGCCGACCTCGTCGAACAACAGCACCTCGCCCGAGATACGTGCCTCACCGGACAACATCTCCCAGCTGGAGATCGTCAGATCACCACCGGGAATGGCCAAAGGTTCGGGCCAGCCGCCTGTCGCAATAATCACGACATCGGGGGCTTCGGACAGCACGTCATTGGCCTCGGCGTAGGTGTTCAAGCGGATATCGATGCCAAGCACCGTCACCTCGGAAATCAACCAGTCAGCAACGCCCCATACCTGTCTGCGCGCCATCCCCTTGGCGGCCAAAACCAACTGTCCACCCAGCCGGTCCGACGCCTCGAACAGCACGACTTCGTGACCACGTAAGGCGCTGACCCGCGCGGCCTCCAATCCACCGGGCCCGCCACCGACGACAACCACTTTCTTTCGGGTGTCGCTTAGCGTGATGACATGAGGTAATGTCTGCTCCCGCCCCGTCGCAGCGTTGTGTCCGCAAACGGCAGGTTTGCCCTGATTGACCCGGTCCACGCAGTAGCCCAGGCCGACACAGGGGCGGATACGCTCTTCTTCCCCGCGCGCGAGTTTTTCCACCAGATGGGGATCTGCCATCTGTGCGCGGGTCATGCCCACAAGATCGACATGGCCGCCGGAGACCGCGTGGCGGGCCGTGGCAATATCCGCAATCCCTCCTGCGTGCAGGATCGGCAAATCGACGGCATCACGGATGCGCCCGGCCACGGTGATATGTGGTGCCGCCGGCAGGCCCATGGGGCGCACCCATTCAGCCAAACCCAGATCATCATAAGGCGCGCCGGCGAGGACGTTGAGCAGGTCGACATGGCCGGATTTTTCCAGCATCCGGGCGGCGGCAACGCAATCTTCGGCGCTCAGCCCTCCTTCGGTCAGCTCATCGCCGGTGATGCGCATCGACAGGATGAACTCAGAGCCGACTTCAGTACGCACCGCGTCAAGCACTTGCAAGGTCAGGCGCATACGGTTCTCCAACGTTCCACCATAGTCATCGTCGCGCTTGTTGGTCAGCGGGGAGAGGAATTGACCTAGAATGTGCGAGTGGGACAGAAGCTCGATCCCGTCGAACCCACCTTTCTGACAGCGACGCGCCGCAGCTGCGAAATCGCCAATAACGCGGTCGATGTCCTCGTGTTCGATCACTTTGGGAAAGGCGCGGTGCGCGCGTTCGCGGATACCGGACGGAGCCAAAACCGGCAGCCAATGCCCATCATCCCAGGCTGTGCGGCGCCCCATGTGGGTGATCTGACACATGATGGCCGCACCATGTTCGTGAACGCCATCCGTGAGTTTCCGGAACCATGGAATGATACTGTCATCGCCGGCATAGAGCTGGCCGAACACCGATGGGCTATCAGGGGCGATATTGCTCGACCCGCCGACCATGGTCAGGGCGACTCCGCCCTTGGCCTTTTCCTCGTGATACAACCTGTAACGGTCCCGGGGATGGCCTTCTTCGACAAAATTCGGTGCATGGGATGTGCTAACGATACGATTGCGCAAAGTCAGGTGTTTCAATTGAAACGGATCAAGTAGGTTTGCCACTTTCGTATCCCTTCGGCCAAATCGGCTGTTCGAAAACCGTCCAAGGTTGGCCAAACTGGTCAGCTTCAACGCCGGATGAGCTTCGTTATCTGACATATGTTATTCGCGAAGCAACGCGTGAGAATTCACTGCTTCCGACATAGCCGTATGAAAAGGCGACCCGAGCAAGAGTCTCATAGGCGGAAAATTCGTTGAGCAGAGACGGAAACCCGACAAGTGTCGCTCGACCCACCGCGGTTAGCTAAGGGCAGAACGCTCGCTCAGGTTCTACGTACCCAAGCTAAGAGCTTTGTGCCTAGGGCACACCGGAGTTCAACGGTTGAACAGCCGCGTCAGATCGCTGTTTTCCGGATGCGTGATATTCGTTGGGCGCTTGTCCATACACCCTTTTAAATTCGCGATAAAAATTGGAACGCGACATGAACCCGGATTGCGTCGCGATCGTTACAACGCTTTGATCCGTGTCGGCCAGCAAGCGCGCTGCATGAGCCAGGCGAAACCGGTTCACAAACTGCGACATGTTCGTTCCCTGTGCTCTGTTGACCGCAGCGGACACGTCGCGGGCGGGAACACTCAGGCGTCTGGCAAGACGCTGCACGGTAATGTTGGGCTCTTTCCGTCGTCAGGAGTTTTGAGCCAGTTGGCAGTCTGACCTAAGAGAGGATCTGGCTCATCCGGTTCGCGTGATTATGCGGCGGATCTGCGGTGAGGCAAGCGCCGGGATTCGATGGTCTTTCGTTTGATCCTTTCTCGTTGTTTCAGAATGGTCTGGCCTCGTCCGAAGTAGACGTCAGCGGGCGTGAGGTTTTGCAGGCTCTCGTGGTAGCGACGGTGATTGCAACGCTCGACGAAGGCGTCAATCTGCTGCGTGAGATCGCCAGGCAGATAGTAGTTTTCCTACAAGATGCGGTTCTTGAGGGTCTGATGCCAGCGCCCGTTCCGTCTTTAAACGAAAAACACCGCCCCTGTCGGGGCGGCGTCTGTTTCGACACTAGGTTTAGTGCTTATTCAGCAGCCTGCGTGCTTGAGTCAGCGTGTTTGTCGCGCTGACCATCACGGTAGAGAGCTTTGGTTAGTGAAACCATCATCAGACCCATCACCATGGTAAACGGTAGCGCGCCGATGATCATCGCATTGCGGAGCGCATCCATCGGGTTGTTCTCGCCCGCCGCCAGGATCAGCGCGCCGATCACAGCCGTCAGGATCACACCCCAGATGATGCGGTGCTTGATGCCGGTTTCCTGGCTGCCGCCGGACATGATGGTGTTCATCACCAGAATGCCCGAGTCCGCAGAGGTCACCAGGAAGGTCATAATCAGGATCACGCACATGACGTTCAGCATGGACAGCAACCCACCGTCGATCATGTAGGACAAGGTCACGAACAATTTGTTGGTGTTCGATGCGCCAATGATTGCACCTTCGGCAGCGCCCGCCAGTTCCAGATCAATTGCGGTGCCACCCAGAACGGTCATCCACGCGAAGCAAACAAGTGCCGGTGCCAGAACGCAACCCAGAATGAATTCACGCACCGAACGACCCTTCGAGATACGCGCCAGAAACAGGCCCACAAACGGCGAGAACGCGATCCACCAGGCCCAGTAGAAGGTGGTCCAGCCCGACTGCCAGCCAAACTGACGGCCTTGTTCACCCGCAGCGTAAACCGCGGCCAGAGTTGTTTCGTCCAACTCGGCCGCTGCGCCTTCAAGACCGCTCTTGAAGCCGTCAAAGCTGCCCCATGCGTTGGTTGCGCCGCCCATCAGGTCAGCCGCATGCGCCTGTGCCTCCGCAGGCAGAGCCGCGGCAAAGGCTTCGGTCGACAACGGACCATATGCACCAAAGCTCAGCGAGAGGAAGTGCAGGAGGTAGTCAACCAGGGCTGTACCATAGGTGGTCATGGCAAAGACGAACGAGCCGAACACAACGAACGTGCCCAGCAGGATGATCGACAGAACAAGGTTCAGGTTCGACAGGTATTTAACACCACGCCCCACACCCGAGACAGCCGAGATGATCGACAGACCCATGATGACAACCAGGCCTGCGATCAGGCCAACTTTGCTGGGGGTCGGAACCTCACCGCCCAAATCCATGATCCATTCCATGCCGGTGATGGCATACACACCGTCGATGAACTGGCTGACACCAAAACCGATGGTTACGGACACACCGAGGATCGTTGCAACCACGCCCAGAACGTCAACCACATGGCCAAGGAACCCGTTCATCAGACGACCGAACAACGGAGTAAGAGCCGCGCGAATGGTCAGAGGCATGTCACGAGTGTAGGCGTAGTAGGCCAGCGACAGGCCGGTCACCACGTAAATCGCCCACGCATGGAAGCCGTAATGCAGAAAGGTATACCGATACGCGGACTGAATTGACTCAGGATCGTTACCCGCAACCGCACCGGCCACAACCTCGGGGTTAGATCCCCACAGGCCCAGCGGCTCGGCCGTGGCAAAGACCATCAGTCCAACACCCAACCCCGCGCCAAACATCATGGAAAACCAGGAAAAATTCGAAAACTCAGGCTTTTCACCTGCTGTTCCCATGACCCTCTTCCCGGTCGAGGGAAGGATTGCCACAACTACAAGGAAGACGACAAACAGTCCGACGATGACCACGTAGAAGCTGTTGAAAACCTCCAGGAGCCTACCGTTCCAACTGCCCAAAGTGCTGTTTGCATTGGCCGGGAAAACAAGCGCCCACAACACAAGGGCAACCATGATGCCCTTACTGATCAGCGCGATCGGGACGCTGTAGTTCTCATAGAAACCGGCATCTGCCGTTTCTATCTCCAAGTCCGTAAACGGCTCTCTAATTGACATAAGGCTCCTCCCTGTTGTCACTCTTTCAATGCGATACCGCGCAGGTGAGCTGGCTTTGTCACAATGCGTCCGGCGCGCCTTTGGTTCGGATCAGTTCAAGGACCTTCTCAAGCAAGACGGCGCATTTCATTACGCATACGGTTGGGGTGCGCTCGGGGAACTTCCGGCGGTTTTCGTCCGGCACGCGCGCTACCTTGTGCATGAAACGAAGTGATCAACTCGCCCGGTTTGCGATCCTGAGTCCCGCTAATTGTCCAGGGCAGAATGCAATTTTTACTTAATATCAGTCAAATTCAAATAAATGAAATAAACTTCAAGAATATTGAAGTGCAATCATGGCGTTGCACAACGTTAACTTCTCCAAAGGAGGCTTTGATGCGGTATGAAAGGGTAATTCACGTAGGCTCAATCGTTAGATAGTGCGCTTGCACAAGCATTGGTACTGAACCCACTAAAGTGGTTTCCCTACCGCGAACGAACGGCGATTTCCGTTTGAAGCCTTTTAGCCGATCCGTTTCTTGCGCATTCGGTTCAGGTATTTCAACACCCGCAAGAACCGGGTCGCGCTGTACTTGTATCATTTCCTAGTTGATTGGCATGCAAATTCAGAAAGGCATGCCCATGGAACTTAAGGACAAAACCATCATCATTTCCGGAGCGAGCAGTGGGATCGGCGCTGCGGCCGCGCTTCTGTTTGCCTCGGAAGGAGCGAATGTTGTGTTGGGCGCTCGCCGGGAAGCTCAGCTGAACACACTCGTCGGGCAGATTACCCAGAGCGGCGGTCGCGCTGTTTGCCTTGCGGGCGACGTGACGGACGAAACGTACTCCGGGGATCTTGTTGATCTGGCGAAACGCCAGTTTGGCGGCCTTGATGGTGCATTCAACAATGCGGGCATTATGGGCGAGATGGGGCCAATTCCCGAAATGGAGCCAGGCAACTGGCAGTCAGTTCTTGCCACAAACCTTTCAAGTGCATTCTTCGCGGCAAAAGCGCAGATACCGGCAATAGAGGAACGCGGCGGCGGGTCTATAGTATTCACCGGAACTTTTGTCGGTTTCAGCAATGGGGGTATGCCTGGCATGGGAGCCTATGCTGCATCAAAGGCAGGTCTGATTGGTCTCGTGCAGTCTCTGGCATCTGATCATGCAGCCAAAGGCGTCCGTATCAACACCATTTTGCCGGGCGGCACTAAAACCGACATGGCTGGCGATGATCCTGCGGCGCACGACTTTATTGCCAGTTTGCATCCCCTGAAACGCATGGCAGAGCCAAAGGAAATTGCCCAATCTGCTTTGTTCTTGTTGTCAGACAGGGCAAGTTTCGTAACAGGTTCTCCGGTCGCCGTTGACGGTGGCATGGCGACCCGCCTGCTTTGAATATCTGCCGTTGGTTGCTTCGCAACCAACGGCCGTTTCCGATCACACAACGTGATTGCGCGCACCATCCGAATTCGCGGTGAACGTCGTCTTGGAAGGGCAGCGCCACTGCAGATTGAATGTCCGGATAAAGTGCGCGCGTCAGGCGCTGGCTTCTTGCTTAGGCAGGTGCTGCCTCTATTCTGAGGCCCGCTTCAAACCCATTTGCCAGTCTTCGCTGGATAGTTAAATGCTCGCCGCGGAGAAACCGCGTCAGAACCTCCGTGCCTGCTGTGAGAGCGTCATCAGCATGTCTTTAGGGTTGGCAAAAACACCTCACTCGCAAAATCCCGAAACGACCGCGGTGCCTTGCCGGTGATTTTCTGGACATTACTGCTTGTAAAGGCGCCCCAACCCGAGGCGTAAGCCTGTCCATAGTCCTGCGCCAGCGCAGCCATCCATTGGCCCCATCCCGCTCCTTCGATTGCGGCGTACATATCTTCGGGTGGCACAGGGGCATAGGATATCGGTTTTCCAAGCAGCGTACTCATGACACCGGCAACATCGAAATAGCTGATCACCTCCGGCCCGGTAAGTTCCAGGGTCTGGCCGTCGAAATCCGACAGAGCGCATTCGACCGCGCAGGCCGCAATGTCGCGGGCGTCAATCATGCCCATTTTACCGTAGCCGGTGGCGAAGGAAAACTGCGCCTTCTGTCTGATCTGATCCGCGGCTATGAACATGTTTTGCATGAACAGATTAGGCCGCAGGAAAACGTGGCGCAGCCCGCTTTGCGCAATCTCCGCCTCTGTGCTGCCATGGGCGCGGGTGTTATTGGTCGGACCATCTGGGTCAGCTTTGATTGCCGATATGCGGACAATCTTTTGTGCACCCGCCGCTATGGCCGCTTCAATCACGTTGGATGCCTGTTCTTCCGCCTGCGGGCCGGCCGGGGTCAGCAGCACCACCGTTGCAACCCCTTGAAGCGCAGAGTCGAGGGACTGCCGGTCTTCAAATGCTCCTATCACAGGTTCTGCGCCGTGGTCGGAAACCAATGCTGCCTTTTCGGCGTTGCGAATGAGGGCCTTTACCTCCATCCGGCGTTCCTGGTCGAAGAGGCGCAGGACGTCAGTGCCGATTGTGCCTGTGGCTCCCGTGACGAGTATACTCATTTCGTCGCCTCGGCCCAGATTGCCAGCTCATTGCCATTTGGATCAGCGAAGTGAAACCTTTGCCCACCCGGAAAAGAGTAGATTTCGCGAAGAATCGGTGCACCGGCATCTTTGACCGCAGCCAGCGCGGCTTCCAGATCATCAGAGAAGAGGATGACCAGAACACCTGGTTTCTGAACGGGCGTTTTGTCCTCGCCGTTGAAGCCGCCGTCGATACCCGCACCGGTGAAGCTCAGATATTTGGGACCCCATTCCTGAAACTCCCAGCCAAAGACTGAACCGTAAAACTGCTTGGTCGCGGTCGGGTCTGTCAGCGGAAATTCGATGTAGTTGATCGTGTTGGCAATAGGCGCCATGGGTCAAACCTCTTCAGAACTGTTTGCAGAATTCTAACATTTCCCTATTTTGGATAAATATCGGATTCTGAAACCTAAGTTCCATATTTGGGAGGGATATGCCGAGTTTCGACGCCATTGCAATCTACGCCCAGGTTGCTCAATCCGGGAGTTTCACGGATGCGGCAAAGGTGTTGGGCATGCCGCTCTCTTCTGTCAGCCGAAAGGTGTCCGAGCTGGAAGCTGATCTGAACACCCGGCTTATCGATCGAAGCAAGCGCCAGATCAGATTGACGAAGGCGGGCCTGGCCTATTTCGAACTTTGCCGCCGAGGGATAGACACGCTGGCTTACGCCAACCGACTGATTAGTGATCGGCACAGTGACACCTCGGGCACGGTCACCATCACGGTTCCCCCAAATCTGCTGGAGGTGCTGTTTCTGGACGCCATCGAGACATTTCAGTTGCGGTACCCCAATGCACGCCTGCGGGTTCTGGTGTCGGAACGCACGTTGGATTTTGTTGATGATGGCGTTGATGTTTCATTTCGGGTTGCTCCGCCAGAACACCCTGATCTCGTGGTCAGGACATTGCTGAAGTACCGACACAAGTTGGTCGCTGCCCCCGGCTACATGGCGGTCAATACGACACCTCAAGAGATATCGGATCTGGAAGATCACAGGACCATCGGCTTTGGGTTCCTCACGTCCGGCTCGGTGAACTGGTCGCTGTCAAAACAGGGGCAGACAGAAAATTTCCGCTTTGAACCTGACTTGTCCGTCAATGACTATGCGGCGGTCAAAGCAGCGGTTCTGGCTGGACAAGGCATTGGCGAGTTGCCCGAACCTCTTTGCGAAGAGATCTTGCGGACCGGAGAGCTCATCGAGGCCTTGCCGGACTGGCGCCTGCCCGAGATCCGGCTCTACGCCGTCCATGCAGGAAACACATCGCTTTCAAAACTGGCGCGTCTGTTTCTGGACGTCGTGGTTTTACGAATGAAGGGATGATTGGAGCGTTGGGATATGAACATGCCAAACGCTCCTGACTATCCGCGGGAAGGCGCTGTCTTCCCCTTCGGGCGGCCCAATGGACAATATTCTGTTCCCGGTTAGGCCAGTTGGATGCGGCTTTTCCCCGAAACCGCTTAAACGATTTCGTCTGAATTTCTATAGCGCCGAGATATCTACGTAGACAGCGTAGTCAGCCACCTTATCTCCTTGCAGGCCGAGGCGTGTGGCAAACGGAACTTCATGCTCGCTGTTGTCGTTGCGTGTGTAATGGACCGTGCCGTCACAAAACACCGTGTCGCCGATTGACCAGATGCCGGTGATTGTGTGGCGCATGGCAGAGATGGTCTGAAAGAACGCTTCGTTGGCTCGATGGACAGGTTCGCGCCCGGTGACCGGATCGAAGTTCCCGAGGCGGAATGTGACGTCTTCGGTTACAAATCCGGCAACGTCGCCTGCGTTCATAGCATCGACGGCTGCATAGAGTTCGGCAACCAGTGGTGCATGCGGCGAACTGTGTTCATTGGTGATCTGCATCTTTATTCTCCATGGTAGATGATTGGCGAGTTGTGGCGTTTATTGGTAATCTGGCCCGCCTTTTGGGCGAGAGACGCCGGAGATGGGCGAGGCGGATGTGCCCGTTGGTGAGGGCCAAACCAAGAAAGAGCATCGCAAGCGCCACAACCAAAGTGAGGCGGATTGGTTCGCCAAAAGCCAGGGCTCCGAAGCCAATGCCGAAAAGAGTGGCAAAGTACCCGACCTGGGCAAATCCGACGCCATCTGTGCGCCGCTGCACCTCGAATGTCAGCACGTAGCTGAATGCGGTGATCAGTCCGATTCCGATGATCGCGGCAATCGGGCCGGGATCTGATGAGCCGGGCCCGATTTGTCCACTTACAAGGACTGGCAGACCGATCACCAGCAGTTGCAGACCCAAAGTTCCGGCCGCCAGCGCCATGGGATCACCGTCCGGCGGGTAGGCACGGCTGCGAAAGACATTGCCCATTGCCAGCAGAAGCGGGCCGGCCATCGCAACAGCAATCCAGTGCGGCGCGACGTCTGACAGGTCAAAACCGCTATGAGTCGCAAAGCTGATGCCAGCCAGCCCGATCAAAATCCCGATCAGCCGGTATGCGGGCAACATTCGCTTTTCGACCAAAGCCGTGATCGCAAATGTGAAGAGCGGTGAGAGCGTGACCAGCGCCGAGTAGAAGCCGGTCGAAACGTGACCCAACACTTTATACCCAATCAGGGCCGGGCCGCTGATGCCGAGGATGCCCGCCCCCAGATAGTAAGCCAGATACCTGCGATGCAGCGGGGGACGCTTGCCGGAAATCACCCCAATGACGAACAGAACCAGGCTTGCGATCAGGAGCTGCCAGAACAAGGCCAGTTGTGGCGCGACGCCCGCAATTGCCACAAACTTGGTCAAAGTAAAACTGACCCCAACCAACGCACCAATGGTGATGATCAGGGCTGTCGGTGGAAGATGTGCGACAAAACGGGGCATCACGCGGCTCCCTTTGTCAGTTTCGTTATTACGTAGTTTAGTTCTGGCCCGATCGGGATGATGCCGCTTGGGTTGATGTGGCGGTGGCTGAGAAAGTAATGCGCGCGGATATGCTGCATATCGATCGTTTCAACAACGCCAGGCAGTTGAGAGAAATTCGCCAGGTAGCGCGAAAGGGCTGGGTAGTCCGCGATCCGGTTCCGGTCGATCCTGAAATGCGTCACATAGACGGGATCGAACCGCAGGAGTGTCGGAAAGAGCTTCAGGTCAACCTCGGTCGGTATTGCGCCAGCCAGAAAACGCTGTGTTTTCAGCGCTGCTTCGACAACGTCCAGCGCTACATAGAGCTGATGGGCTGCCTCGTCATAGGCGTCCTGTGTGGTCGCAAAGCCGACACGATAGACGCCATTGCGAATGGGAGCTTGGATTATCTCTGCCAGCCGGTCGATCTCGGTGGCGAATTCTGTCGGGTAGAGGTCCGGACCACTCGTGTCCGTGAAAGCGGTGTTGAGCATCCGCATGATATCTGCGGAGTCAGTGCTGACGATCTGACCGCTGAGCTTATCTAACAATAACGGGACAGTAATCGCACCGGTATGGGCCGGCGCGGCGCGTTGATAGACCTGATAGAGGTGTCGGTCACGCGGTACACCGGCCGTCTCGTCAAAGCTGGATTGGTCGATGACCCATCCGTCCTCGGACATTACCGGGTCCATCCAGGTAATGCCGATGGCATCGCGCAGCCCTTTGAGCGACAACACCAGGTCGACGCCATGACACCATGGGCAAGCCTTGGACATATAGAGGTGGTAACGCCCAGGAACCGCCGGAAAATCCGCCCGGGCCTCCGAACTGATCCAACCATGAAAGGAGCTGGGCAACCGTTGAAAACGACCATCAGATTGCGCTGGCTTGTCGCGCAGAATTCCATTGATGAGCATTTTGGGCATGGCTGCCTCCATCCAATACGTGATGAGGACGACTTAACGTGTTTCCCAGGGTGCGATAATTGGCTGACTGGTATACTTAAGGGTGACGAAAAGTTGACCATGCGAGGGTAACATGATCGAAATCGGCGCCATTCCCATATTTGTCGCTGTGGCCGAAAGCGGTGGCTTTGCTGCAGCTGCGCGGCGATTGGGGATCACGAAATCAGCCGTCAGCAAACGGATAGGCACACTGGAAGCGCATCTTGGCACCCAGCTGTTTCATCGCTCGACACGTAGCATTTCGTTGACTGAAGCCGGGGAAATCTACCTGACGCACGCAATTCAGGCGTTGGGATCGGCGCAGGAGGCAGAAGACGCAGTTGCGGCCGTGCAGGGGCAACCGGTCGGGCATCTGAAGATAAGCGCGCCGATGTCCTTCGGGCGGCTGCATATTGCACCGCTGCTCACTGATTTTCTGGCCGCCTATCCTGATATCACGATGGACCTAACTATGGATGATCGGGTCATTGATCTGGTCGATGCCGGGCTGGATATGGCCATCCGGGCCGGCACCCTGCCTGACTCAGCCCTGATCGCGCGGAGGCTGGCGCCGATCCATAGCGTCCTTGTCGCTTCACCGAAATACATATCGCGAATGGGTGCCCCACAGCATCCCGAAGATCTGCTGGCGCACAATTGCCTGCATTACGCCTATTCACGGGATCCTATGGAATGGGTGTTCCAAGGTCCGCATGGAGAAGTGCGGACCCGCACCAAAGGCACACTGCGCGTCAACAACAGCGAGACGCTTTGTACCGCGTTACTCGACGGACTTGGGATCGGACGACTGCCAACATTCGTAGCAGGTTCCCATGTGGCCGCTGGCCGTCTGATCCGGGTCTTGCCGGAATACGCAATGTCGGAACAGGCGCTTTATGCGGTGTTTCCCGAACGCCGTCATATGCCAATGAAAGTGCGCGCCTTTGTGGATTTCCTTGCCGAACGGATCGGGAGGGACAGGCCGTTTTGGGATGTCGAGGCGGGGCTGGGAGGCTGAGGCGCATCGAGAGCTGCACATGACCATCTCTCAATTCGACGACCTGAGTGGCGCCAAACATAGCGTCGCCGCGCCGGTTCCGTATCTTTTTTCAAGCCTACCGGTTTCGTGGATGGTTGCGCGCTTTGCGTTCATTCCCGCGTTTATAGTTGCCGGTAACACGGGCCATTTCCTGCTGTTGGCCCTCGAAATCCAGACCGCCCATATCTTGCAGAAACCATTCCGCCTTGTCGCCCCGAAGAGTCGTCGCGCGCCGACCGTGATGATCGACCACCACATCGCCATTCTTCGCACGCCGGAAGGTAAAACCAAGATTGCCCATTTCGCTCTCGTCGTATAGTTGCTCTGGGTGTCTGACGTCTGCGCTCGCCGGACAGGTTTTGGACTTGGATTAACAGGAAATCCGGAACATCGAAATATGCCGCTGGCAAGTTAGTCAGGGGCATTAAGCGCCAGACACGCAGACACTACTCTTCTGAAGAACAGATTCGGATTGCCCTGGCCGGTCTGCGGGGCGAAGTGCGCATTGCTTCGCTGGGGAAAGTGGTGAATGCCGCGTGTGGGCTGAACGACTTTACTCGACCGGTCTAGAGTTCCCGCTCTTGAACAATAAATGCGCATGACTTTGTGTGGTCGACAAAACTGGCCTCGTCTTGCAGCAACTCTGCGCTTAGCTCTTGCATTTCAGAGGTACCCATCGCCTCCATCAGATCTTGTTCAGAAGAGAACCAGACCTCAGCCACACCGTCAAATTCCGGTTGCATGCTTCTGGACACCCGAATCGCGTCATTCAGTGGGCTGTCAATTGTATGGCTTTGTACATACCGCTTCGAGCGCATTACCGTCGCGTTCTTTTTAAAAAAATGGCCCGTGCTTGTTCAGCCAATAATCCTGGAACTCTTCTCGGCTAATGTTCGAACGGCGGTGCAAACACATGATCAGTTTAATCATCGGGAATATCTCATTTTGATGCTCAGATGCTCTAAGTATGAGCGGAAATTCTGAAAGGTCCAATGGCCAGCAATGGCCAACCACTACGCAGGCAAGAGGATAGATTGCTACGCTATCCGCACGGCGAGGGGACTGTTAACAGAAATTGTGATATCAAAATTTAACATTGTTTTGGAGCGCCAATTGAAGGCAGACCTCAGCGAAAACGCCCTTGAAGCAACCGAGTTTCTGAAGGCCATGGCACATGACGGTCGTCTGCAGATATTGTGCCTGCTTCTCACCGGTGAGAAATCTGTTGGCGAAATTCAGGACACGTTCTCCATGCGCCAAGCCGCAGCCTCGCAGCAACTGTCCCGTCTGCGCCTTTCTGGGTTGGTCGGTGCACGACGCGATGGGAAGAACATTTACTACAGGATCGCCGATCAAAGAGTATCAGCGGTCGTTGCTGTGTTGTATGAACTCTTTTGTGACGATGTGGGTGATGCATGGGAGGTTATAATGAATAACATACTCATCTTTTTTACCACTGTGCCACGACAACACCTTGATCAGAGGTCTGTCGGATCCAAGCTGCCATAGGCACCATTCACGTAAATTCATCGCCTTAGCCTGCTGGATTGGCTTCAATCCTCTCTTTTTAGCCGTTCTGCCATTTCAGAAAACCCGCGCAGTTCGGCGTGTTCGAGTGGTGTAGTTCCGTTTCGATCGGCAAGCGATCGGTCAGCACCCGCTGCCAACAACGCATCCAGAACCGCAAGATGATCCGGGCCGCCGTCACCAAGCACAACGGCTTCGATAGCTGCTGTCCAGTGCAGATTGTTCACATGGTCCAAGGGTGCGCCAGCAGCGATCAGCCGTCGAACAATCTCGACATGCCCGAGATGCGCGGCCGCGATCAGTGCCGTTCCCTCATAAGGGCTGGTCGTCAGGCCGGGATCGTTGCCTAGCTCGATGGCGAGCGTCATCAGTTCTGGATCGTTTGCAACGGCCGCAATTGTGACTACGTCGTAAGACTGGCCTTCAAGCGCGTTCATGTCGGCACCGGTCTCAGCGAGAGCACGCAACGCCCCGTCCTCTGAAGCAAACGCGGCCACATGGGCTGGTGTGCGGCCTCGTGAGTCCCGCGCGTTGACGTTTGCCCCCGTCTCAACAAGCTGCCGGATCATTTCTTCGCTGCCGGTGTGAGCGGCTGCGAAGAGACCGTCGTATTGCGCGACCTCATCAGCTGAAGGCGGTGTCTGTGCCCTGCCTGCGCTGGCGGCAAGACCCATCACGAAGGCAAACAGTAGAAAACGAAACATGGCCGATCCTATTACCTACATTTTGGTCAGCTATAGTAGTAGCGGATGCACTCGATGTCATATTCCATTCAGGATTAGAATCTTTTCCCGGGAATTGATTTCGCAATGCCATTGGACAGATGGGCTGAGTTTGCCGACAATCGCGTCATGGAGCTGTCAGCAACCACACCTGTCCATCTGATCCATGTGGATCCAGACGTCAACATGGCGCGGTTCTATGGGATTGAACTGCAGCCGACGCTGTTTGGGGAAGTGTGCGTTCTTCGCACCTGGGGACGTATCGGTACAAATGGGCAGGCCATGATGGTCACCTACGACGACGAGACCCAAGCTGCTGAAGCGCTCCAGAAACTCGAGAAGCAAAAGCTCCGTAGAGGGTATGTTCCGGTCGGTGGTTGATACCTACCGACAGCGATAGTAGTTCTTTCATTTCTCAGCCCGGTTGAGCGATCTATTCTTTGGCTACTCGGCCAGAATGGACATGATCGCCGAGGTTTTCCAGCTCGTCCTGGCAGGCTTCGGAAATACCTTCTGGCAAATTGTATGCTTCAATATCCGCTTCGATCTTTCTCAAGTCAGATTCCAGTCCCATAGATTGGAAATCATCTACTGCCCGAAGGCGGTAAATCAAACGTTCAATGAGCAAACGATGGGCAAGCATCCGGCCCAGCAGTTCACGAATTATTGGTTCTTGCATGTATCAGTTCTCCTCAATCCGCGCAGTAGGCACGATCGGATTTCCGGGGTCAATCGCGGAACTTAACTTGAGGGGAACCTGCCAAGATCGGCGCCCGACGTCCTGTTCGTAGCGAGAAAGCGGGATGCGGTCTTACGCCCTGGCAAATCCCGAGCCTGTCGTCTCGTGACCGGGCTCTAAGTTTCAGCCGGCATGCCAGCTTCTACCCAGAACACCCCGGCCTGATCTCCCTGCTCCAATAGCCCCTGAACCGTCTCTTGCGAGCCGGGGCAGGGGCTTTGGGTCATGGTCAGCCCATGCCGTGGTGATCTGCCCATCCGGGTGACGATCCCTTTTGCGCTCCCGCAGGATCGAAGATCCTTTGGCTTCTTTTGTTGGTCAGGCGGGATTTGGGCAAGCCAAACGCCACCCGACGCCAGGGGGAAGGCGCAGCCTCCCCCCTCGGACAAGACAAATAGACAAGACCGTGTCCTCGCGCGTTGCGCTGCGGGCCGCACCACTCTTGTCGATTTGTCTTGTCTCGCCCCTCTCCGCGTTCGCCACGAGGCAGGTTTTAGAGACGACGCCCTTTCAGGGCTTGGCTCAAAACCAGCACCAAAAGGGATCAGCCCCGAAGGTCGCATCACAAAGGAGAGACGGTTTTGAATATCGAAGCGGAAAAAGACATTGAGAATGACACGAGCCTTCAGGCAGTCGAGATTGCGGCCCAGAATGACCTATTTCGGAAAGCCCTGATCGACGCAAATGCGGCGATTGAGATACACTCCAAAGGCATTCAGGGCCAGGTGTTTGTCACGCCCGGCGTGTCCGGCGAAGGGATGGAGTTCCAGACCGCAGTTTTGAAGGCGGTCGCAACGGATGACCAGTTCGACGAGGGCAATGACCCTTATGGCGATCACACATTCGGATCGGTGACGGTCAGCGGTCAGAAGCTGTTCTGGAAGATCGATCTTTACGACGCGGACTACAAATACGGCTCCGACCATCCGTTTGATCCCGCAGTGACCCGCCGCGTCCTGACCATCATGCGCCCTAGCGAATACTGAGACCAGCCCTGTCCCACAGGGGCAGGGTCTGCAAGCGCAACCTGCGCAGGAAAGGAGGTGAGTTTATGCCTGCAAAGATCATCGAACAGCGAACACGTGAAGCTGTGGAATTGCTCAAGAAGGGAGGCCTGTCTGCAAACATCGCGCTCCGCTTCTTGAAACAACACGCAGCCGCCTAAGCGGCCTCGCGCTACCCCAGAAGGGGTAGAGCACCCTTAACACGAAGCGAAACACTCAAACAAGGATTTGCCCAATGAGCAAAGTCGAAACATTCACCGCACCGGAAACCATCGAAACCCTCGCCCTGTCCGATCTCTACCTGTCCGACCTGAACCCACGGCAGGAGGTTGGCGAGGACAGCATTGCCCTGCTGGCCGACAGTCTGGTCATGTGCGGCCTGATCCAGAACCTCAGCGGTCTGCGCGATGCGGATGGAAAGGTGGCCGTTGTTGCTGGTGGCCGCCGGCTGCGAGCTTTGAACATCGCCGTGACCGAACGCGCCGATCTGGCACTGGTTCCCGTGAAGATCACCGACAATCCGTTTGTAGCCGAGCAGTGGGCCAATGCGGAAAACACCGCCCGTGAGGAACTGGAACCGGTGGACGAGGTCCGAGCCTACGGCAAGATGGCCGAGAAATCCCTGTCTGTTGCCAAGATCAGCAATGCGTTCGGCGTGACCGAAGCCCATGTGCGCCGCCGACTTGCACTGGCAGGTTTGCCCGCCGCCGTTCTGGATGCACTCAAGGCGGGTGAGATCAGCATGGGGCTGGCCAAGGCCATGACCGTCAGCACCGAGGAAGAGAAAATTCTGGAGGTTCTGGAACAGGCCAAGGAGTGCCGATGGTTCAGTGAGCATGATGTGAAACAGGCCCTGACGTCGGAGGCTGTCAGCAGCACCAACCGCAAGGCTATGTTTGTGGGGCAGGAGGCCTATGTTGAAGCAGGCGGCACCGTCACTGCTGATCTCTTTGCCGATGAGACCCTGTTCAATGACGGAACGCTACTAGATCATCTGTTTGCAGAGAAGCTTGCGGAAGAAGCAGAGAAGCTGCGGGAAGCGGAAGGCTGGGACTGGGTGGACACCCATGAAGACAGCTACATTCCCTATGGGTTTTCGGGCATCGTAGGCATGCACCGTCTGGAGATGGTGAGCCGGGACTTCACCGAAGAGCAGGCCGAGCGGTATGACGAACTGGCCGAACTTTATGAGGCTGAGGCTCTGGATGAAGATGGCGAAAAGGAGCTGGCCGCGCTTGAGGACTATGCCGCACCCTTCTATTCCGACGATCAGCGCAAGCTGTCCGGTGTGTTTGTCTATGTCGACAATAGTGGCGAGATCAAAACGTCATCGGCCTATGTTGCGGCGGAACATGTACAGGCCGCCATTGAGGCCGGTGTTCTGGCTCCGGTCAAAGAGCCCGAGATTAAGGAGACACCAAAACCGGCCTATTCACAGAAGTTCATCGACGACATGGTGGCGATCCGGCTGGCAGCAGTTCAAACGGCTCTGCTGGACAAGCCCGATTATGTGCTAAGCCTGTTTGCCTTCTACGCCACCCCGGCCTCCGGTCTGACCAGCAACCTGTTCGGGTTTGGCTATGGCGGCGCCGAGCGGAACACGCCCGAGATCGATGACCAGTTCATCCTCGATCCGCGCCTTGGCGGGGAGCGGGACGAAGCGGCAGAGGCAGCCTATGACCAATTTCAGGAGATGGCCGCACAAGGCAGCGTGGAGGCGTTCAAAGCGTTTCGCGATCTGGGAAAGAAGGTCCGGAATGGAGAGATCACGGCTTTTCTGGCTCGGCGGTTCCTGACCCAACGCCCGGAGTTCATGGCGGAGATCGCGGCTGAGATTGGTGCCGACATGCGCGCGATCTGGACCCCGTCTGCTGAGAACTGCTTCAAACGGCTGAAAGGCTGGCAGCTGGATGATCTCTACAAGGACCTGCTGGACCTGCATGGCGACACCGGCATGTTCAAGGCTTTCGCAAAATCCAAGAAAGGCGCGAAGAACGAGGCGATGCACAAGCTGTTCAACGATGTGGAACATCAGGATGCACTAGGCGTGACCGAGGCACAGAAAGCCCGGATCGATGTTTGGGTGCCGGATTGCATTTGAACCTAACGGGGCAGGGCGCTTTGCGCCCTGCCTCTCAATCTCTGGCTGTGTTAGCCTCAATGATGAAAACTCAAAGTGGCATTGCGCAAACACCCCGTCGCGCATAGCTATCAGAGGTAGGCCACCCGGCCTACTTTTAAAGGTGGTACTTTCGCCAAAATGGATTTGGATAGACCTATGGACACCTCATCGAACAAGCTCGAGAAAGCCGCCCGCCGCGTCTGGAAATCCGCGCAGATGTTTGTCGGGTTTCACACGGATCAGAAGGGCAAACCGCGCGAACAGCCAAAGCTCTGGCCACCAAAGAACGGGAGCGCGTCAATCCACAGCGATCCCAACGCGCAGGAGGCGATTGTTGTGGTGAAAGCCGCTGATCCGGAAGCTGCCCAAGATGTACAGATCAAGCTGCATCCCAGTCGCATTGTTGTGCGCCGCGACGCAGACATGTGGTGGCAGGGTGTGGCCGTGGACGCGCATTCCGTGACGGTCCGCATGGCCGACAACACAATCATTGAAATCCGCCATGACGGGTCGGTGAAGCGTCGCTCGGCGGAGGATGAAACCCATGTTGAAGCCGATGGCAGCATCTTCAAGTTCACCGAATTTGCCGAGGCGCATATGACGGGAGACGGCGTGGAAATGACCCGGCGCACCGAGGATCGCATTGCCACGATTACAGCCGACGGTGTTGTCGATCGCGCGCGCAAGCGTTAGCTTGGTTTCGATACCTCCAGACTTTCCTTCGGTTAAACTCTTGGCCCGCTTCGGTGGGCCTCTTTCTTATGTGCGAGACTGTTTGGCAGAAGCTTGCCGAGGTCGCCTCTATTCCCTCCATAAGTCAATCCAAACCCATGTTGACTGTAGTCGCCAACCTCGCCAATGTCGCGCGTTCGTATTGATGCGTCTGCTTCCGCACAGATGTTTTGGAGCCGATGCAAACCCACAAGGAAACGCAAGCAACATGACTGATGACTGGAACGACTATGCCGAAGGTTGGGACGACAATAGCGACGTCAGACGCTATGCGAGTCGCGCTTTCACCACGCTGGACGACCACTTGAATCTTTGTGGGAAGGATTGGCAATCAAAACGTGTGCTCGACTTTGGGTGCGGGACCGGATTGCTGACGGAAAATATTGCACCGCATGTGGAGGAAGTTGTTGCCGTCGATACCTCGGAGAATATGATTGCCGTCCTGCAGCAAAAACAGCTGCAAAATGTTAGAGCAGCTCACGGAGATATTCTGGCTGGAGATGTTCCGGAGTTGGAGAATGCGTTCTCAGGTTTCGATTTGATCTGCGCGTCTTCCGTTTGTGCCTTTCTTCCAGATTACAGTGGCGCCGTGGCAGTACTGGCGGGTTTGCTCAACAAGGGTGGGCATTTCGTGCAGTGGGATTGGCAAGCGTCAGATGATGACGGCTTTGGGTTGACGCTGAATCAAATGAAAGCCGCGCTGGAGGCGGCAAGGCTTGGTTCAATTCGGGTCGAGCGTATATTCGAGTTCAAATCTGATGAGCAGGGCATGCCTGTTCTGATTGGAGCGGGGGTTAGAAATACAGAATGATATTGTGTTTGGATGCGTGAACAACCATTGCGTCCAATTAACCGAACTTTGGTATGGCTCGGGCAGCAAAGTTCAACTTAGAGATTTAGCTGCGGTCATTAGTCAGACTCCGCCATTTTAAATTGAGTCCGGCTGATTACCTGATCCGCGCAAGCGCGGACCAGGGCCGGACCGTCCGGTCTTTGGCCTTCGCCAATTGAAAAGGGCGACTTTTACCGCCGATGATCCTCCTTCCTTTGCCGCGAGGGCCATTCTGACCCAGAAAGGCCACCCGCACCCGGAACTGAACACTGCGCCTGTGTCGGGCCGAGGTGATGTTGCTGCCACAAATTGTATCGCTTTGTTCAGATGACCCGCGCGCAGCGATCCCAGAACATCCTTCCTGTCACGTGGTCTGCCAGTTTCAACCTCGTTGCTGGCGATGATCCTCGGCTGCCGTGTTTCTGAAGGGATGAACATAAGCGGGCAGTCGGGGAAGACGCGCGGTGCCCGGAACGGGTGCCGCGCTTCAACAGGGAATTTCCCCTGCGCCTGCGGCGCATTCCGCGCGGACCAAATTCCCTGCTGACGTCCCCTTGATGCCCGCTTTTCCCATGTTCATCGAAACACGTCATAGCGAGGATCAAACAATGGCAACTCAAACTCTGAAACTGAACGTCAAGACAGGTGAAAAAGAAGGCAAGACTTTCTGGGATCGGTGCGGCGTTCTCTTTGTCAGTACCGATGAGACCGGCAACATCACCTCGGTCCAGGTCAAGCACAGCATGTTCCCCGGGGTCGAGATGGTGGCCTTCCCGAAGCGCACCGATGACGAGCCAGTCACCGAATGACGAGAGAGCAGGGCGGCACAAGCCGCCCTTTCTTCTGCTCCGGCCAGAGGCCGGACCACATATGCGCCACGTGTGGCGCAAGGCCCAACGGCCGGGCAGGGGAGGTGACCTTCCGCGATGCGGCAGCCCTCTGCCCTGCCACACCCGCCGCGCAAGCGGCGGGAAACTGAGCGCGCTGAGGCGCGCAAAAATGCCATACTGAACTTAAACGTGCCGGTATGTGACGGGCGCTGTCCGGGCAACCCATGCGGTGCATGATTGCCCTGCGCCGGTCCACCGGCACCCACGCCTTCTGGCTGGAACAAGGGCGGGACCTTTTTCCCGGCGTGGAAATTGCCTCCAAGAGCAAAACTGTTCCGGGGGCAATTTTAGAAAATACGGATTTCTAAAATCACCCCCGGTTTCCTCTTGGAGTGTATGACAGGATAAGGTAGTTGTGTTACAAAATGACTCAACCATGAGTTGACAATCGAGTGAGCAGGTTTTGAGCGCGAGCAGGACCAAAGAAACCGCCGTTTTCTCTGTGCGTTTGCCAGTGGACGCGCTGGAGCGTCTGGAGGCGGCTGTGACCGCGCTTGGCGCCAAGAGCCGCAACCAGATCATCCAGAGATTGATCTATCGGCTGATCGGGTATCTCGATCCCGATCCGGCCTTGGTGGATCTCTGGCAGCAGCATCTGCGTCAGGTCCAGGGGGGCTACACCAACCTCAATCAGCTCGCAAAATCGGCCAAGCGCGGCAGCGTCATTTGGACGGATGATGATCGGCGCGATGTCGACAACCTTCACCGTGCCATCATTCAGCAGCGCCAGGATCTGAAGGCACTGATCACCGCGGCGCGCCGGAATCGGGAGCCGGAGGCCGCCATTCGGCGGATCCTGCGCGAGGATGGGGAGGGTGTCGTTACATGACAATGGCAGCCCTTGATCTCACTGCTGCTGATCTGTTCGAGCTTGCCTTCCGGGAAGCCCAGAAGGGGATCGATCAATCTCGCCGGGCCGATGTTCAGCTGCAAACTGCCAGGCGCATGAAGTTCCTGATCTCGCGGGCGTCGTCGATCAAAGCCCGGCTTGGCGCGGTATTTGGCAAGCCGGAGGCAGTTGTCAAAATCGTGCGCAAAGGTGGGGTGAAAAACGCTCAGGAACTGCGCCGCCAGATCAATTACCTGACCGTCCGGGCAGAGGGTGTTCTGGACATCCGGGACAATGGCGTGACGCCGCTCGATGGGGGTCAGGTGGGTGATCTTATCGAGAGCTGGGCGGATGGGTTCTCGGGCAAAACCAACTACGGGTATACCCGTCATATGATCGTGTCCTTCCCGGAAGGTACTTATGCGCATGCGGCCCACGAGGCGGGTCTTGAGTTTGCAGAGCGTGTATTTGGCAGCGGCGATTTTGGCGATACCTGGGACTACCTGACGGTGTTCCACAACGACACAGAGAACCCTCATGTCCATCTCGTGGTGAACTGCCGAGGTGTGGATCATGGGCACTGGCTCAAGACCGGCATGACCAGCGAGATGAATATCGACCGGCTGCGGTCGATCCAGGTCGAGGTGGCAGAGCAGTTTGGAATTGAGCTGGCCGCCACCACCCGCCTGGAACGTGGCTTGCGTCAGGAAGTGGAGACCGACACCTGGAAAGTTCAGGCCGGGATGTCGGTGATCGAGACCACACCGGACATCGAGACTAAGGCCCGCGAAGCGGCGGGTGATGTGATGGCCCTGTCCATCGCTCGTATGTCCGATCTCTTTGACGCGCGCGCCAACGCCGTCAAAGAGAAGATCGAAGAGTTTGCCATCCAACTCATAGAAGGAGACGCCCCTGTGGTCTCAAGACTGGAATATTTACTGAATCAGGCCAATCATTTTGACGACTATGGCGAGCCGGGGGGGCCGAGTTACGTATCCCGGCCGATAATGGATGCTTTGGAGCAGCACCTTCGGTTGGGCGAAGACGTAGAGACGCTCGACCCCGACCTTAAGGCACAGGTCATCGCCCATATCAACGACGTAAGGAACGATGAGCAAAGCCATCCGCATTTTTCTGCGCTCGCGGATATCGCGGGAGACAGCGATTTCCAGACATCCGATGACTATGTCACGGCGTCCAGTCGCTATGTCCGCTACATGCAGGACCATCTGGGCGAAGATGCCTTTGTCACGTTGCAGGAGCAGACGACAGAAATCCTCAAATCCATCGACAACATGGAAGGTCTTGCGCGGGAGGTAGAAGACCCTGGGCTGCGCGCTGCGATGGATGTTCAGATCGGCGAGCTGAAAGGGGAGGTTGCAGATCTGCGCCCCTACGACGCAGACCTGCAGGCCTTCACTATCGAGGACAGCAGATACACGACATCGCTGAGCGCGGCGGCGCTGGATGCACTGGATCCGACCGAGGCCGATAAATGGCTGGCTGTGAGGGAAGAGATCGTCGGTTCTGCAAACAGTATTGGTCTCAATGGCAACGCGTTCCTGGCCCGCTACAACGATAATGAGACCGTGACGCTGGGCACCACGATGGCATGGCGGAGCGCGGATATCTCATCCGCCGCGGCGCATCTCCGCAACCGAGGAGTGCCGGATAGCTATCAACAGGCCGAAGCCGTTGTTGGTGAGCTACATCAGGTTGCGTCGAGAAAGATTGCCGAAGTTGCGCAGGAGATTGTTCATGCGCGGGAGCACGTGGTGCAAAGTCGCGAAGATGATGGACATAGCCTATAGACACACCCAGACGCTTATCAGTTTGTTTCAAAACTCAACGGTCAGCGTACTGCGCTCAGCAAGAAAATTCTGAATGCACAGGTTCATCGCAGTCCATTCTCTGGTTGGGCCGTGTTCGGCGTATTCTTTGCAGTTTCGAGACAGTGGTCAGAGATCGAGATATCAAGATTTATAGTTTTTTTGAGCACCACTTGAAATCCGATCTCAGTAAAAACGCTCTTGAAGCAACCGACTTTCTAAAGACCATGGCGCATGACGGTCGATTGCAGATTTTGTGCCTGCTACTTGGTGGTGAGAAATCTGTTGGCGAAATTCAAGACACGCTCTCCATCCGACAGGCAGCAGCTTCGCAGCAACTGACCCGTCTGCGCCTCTCCGGGTTGGTTGACACACGACGTGAAGGAAAGTGCATCTACTACCGAGTTACGGATGCACGAGTTTTGGCAGTTGTGGAACTTTTGTACGATCTCTTTTGCAGCGAAGATGCGGCAAAGTGATCTGCATTCTATGAGTAACTATGACTTATTGAACGTACGCGTCTAAGATACATCCATGGTCTCACCCTCAAAGCCAAAGAGTGGCCATGTTCGAGAAAGGGGCAACCGAAATGTTGTTTGCTGATGCGCTGGAGAAAGCTTCTTCGTATGCTGCTGCGTGGAGTTCCAACGATCCGGCACAGATAGCAGCACATTTCGCTGAAGATGGGGCGGCACGGCTCAATTCTGGCAAGGCGATTCAAGGTCGGGGCGCGATTGCTTCGGATTACGCGGCACCGTTCTTCCGTGATTTTCCCGGTTCTTCTGTGTTGCTGCACGATTTTCGTTTATCTGGGAACCACGCTCTCTTTACCGGTATGCTCGTCGGTCCCGGAAGGCGTGAAAATGATCCTATTCGCCTTTTGGGTTGGGAGGAGTGGACCCTTGACGACAACGGCTTGATACAATTGTCGTTGGTTTGGTTCGACCGCGACGACCATGCCAGACAGGGCGGTAGCACTTTCACATAGTGATATCGCTATGCAAAGCGGGTATCGTAGCATCTGAGAAGGCAGCAAAGCTGATCCTCAGCAGACGAATACTCGTTTCCGTATTCGGTCTAACTATGCTGAATACACTCGCAGCCAACTGTGACAGGTGCAGTACCTCCTACCAAATGCGTACCCAATTACGATTGAAGTGAGATGGCAGGTGGGCTCCAATGGTATTCGTTGCCGAGGTGGTCCACAGTCTTCTGCATCAACTGCGGTAGGCGCCAATGTTTGGGTATACATTGGTTCTCGCAGGTGACGGGTTTTCCGACCCTTTCAAAGCGATACCCAGTAGCGTGGAAGCAAATACCACCGCCGCGGCGGTCATTCAGTTCGATGGTCCAGGCAAATTCGGAATAATCCATTCCGTGGATCCGAACTGGTTCTCTGGACCGGGTAATCCGGTCGATTGGCAGCGGTGTAACGGTCGATTTCGGAAACGAAAAGGAAACGGACAGATCGGAAACGCCCTCGAAACACAGATTGACCTGGGAAACGGAAAAACTGAATTGCCCGTTGTCCTGCCTGATCCACTCCTCAATGTGGTCGATATCGAGTATTAGTTCGCTCACCCAGTCATTGTTGTCTGGGTCAGGCGAAATCAATTTTAAGGCATAAATGGAATTGTCGTGAAATTCATGACTGACGTCCTGAAAGAGCCTCTGTCCGTTATCCATCGCAATCACTCGAATCCGAATTGTTGTTGATACGCTCGATTTCGGGGTTTCAGCCAGTTTAATATGTCACCATGCCAAAGGTGACGACAACAACCAAAGCTCTTGCAAACCAGATCATTGCTGCTTTTGACGGTCTTGATCCACCTGCTGATGATGAACTTCTTCACCCCGAATGTATAGATGACGTGGATATTCTTGAATTCTACGGCGGGGTCAAATGGCATGAGATGACCGATCAAATGATCGTATACAGTTACGCTGCCCCCACGGCTTTCAGCCCCAAAGCATTTCAGTACTACTTGCCCGCGTATCTGATTTGGACGCTGCGAAATTCAGACAGCCCGGAATATGCCAGTGAAAGCATTCTTCTGGCACTCGACCCTGGCACATCGAAAGAAATGCTGCACGAGTTCAGGAAGTCCAAGTTCAGCCAATTGACGCCTACACAGACGGAGGCCGTATTGAGGTTTCTGTACTATTTCAGCGACCATCCTGAGCTTGGTGAATTTGCGGAAGCCGCTTTGGTTAATTACTGGATAGAACAAGGCGTGTGGGCACCGGGTCGATGAATATTACGTATTTGATGTGGCTCTTCGCAGCGCTTTTTGTCGTAACCGGTTTGCCGTTGGCATTGACCGAGAATGAGCAATGGCAACGACTATGGGGGGGAACCAGCGCACTGTCACTTGGACTTTTTGCAATTTCGATGGCAACGGATGGTTTACTTAGAGGCCAGATAAGAATTCATTTTTCGATTATCCGTCGCTCCAGCCAACCTCGTCTATTCTTCTGCGCTGTCGCCTTGGTGCTCGCCGCCGGTACCGGTGTCATCATTGCCGCCATCTGGGTAATTTTCTTTAAGGATTAGTGAGATATACCCAGCACGGTGTGACTTCAGAACCAATGGGCCATTTTAGACTGAACGAATACGACCGTTGCGATTTCGTTGGCTTGTCAATTTTCCATGCTTTCGAACCAGTCGAGCACCATAGTACCCCTCACCTTTGAATAGGAATTTCTGTGGGCCTATACACTAGGAGTAGAAAACAGGTGTCCGCATAGGCCAGCGCAAGCGACCGCCTTGCGCAAAAAAGCCGCCATTCGACGTTCTCAGTCTTAGGTCAGCCCTTAGCGGTCATTCTGCAAGTACCACGTCTCTATGAAAGCGGACTTCCGGGTTTTGTCCGGCCGAGCAGGTATGGCCACACAGCGGACCTTCGCCGCGCATGCGACACTGAACACCCCGGATGGCGGCTATGCGTAGGATGCGGACTTTGCAAAGATTGAGGGACGAGTTAAAGAGAATCCGGTTGGGTGTTGCGCAAACCAGCGTTTGCGTCTGCTCGCATGCAATCAAGAGTGTTTGCATTGCGCAGTTGCACGATTCAATCAACATTCTGAGTGTAGAATTTTTGCTTAGGGCTCTAACGTTGAACGTCAGATCAAGCGCATGACACAATGGGTAACGATGTTTCTCGCATCGATGGATCACTCCCCGAGTGAGCAGCTAACAGGTGATCCGGATTGCTGGCATAATTCAGTTCTGATTTTGTCTGAAGGGGGCGAGCACTGGGAGCTCTCCCAAAAAATCGCACATCGCATCAACGGCAAATCCAATCTTAGCAAATGGGCAGGCAGTAGAGATGGCTACAAGAAAAAATTTGAAAAGGAATTGGCGGCCACAATTGCAGACTTCCCTGTCTTCCTCGAAGCGATAAGCGCTCAAGAACGAGTCATAGAGGATTCTTTTAGACACATGGTTGATGAACTAGGTCTTTCGCGGTGTGTCCAGACCTCAACTAGAAACGAAAAAACCTATATGAGCTTTGGCCCTTTTCTTCGGAGGCAGTCTGGAAGAAGCGCGGAAGAACTTGAAAAAGTCTCTTTCGAGATCTCCAGAGTTCAAGCCGTTCCACTCATCTTCATCTGTCACTTTGTTCTCCGTGTGCACCAGCGCTTGCTCCAAACTCTTGGAGTGGATCGTCCACAGCTTGACTGGTTGGACATGCAATTAATGCCCAACAAATTTCCAGGGGGCATCGACGGGCGTATGGCATTGCTGTTCAACGCGATAATGTCTCTCACCACTCCAGGGCTTATCAAAGGTAACCTGAGAATATCGACGCTAGTCAACTCAAATGGCGATGCTGGTAACGAGCTAGCTGACAATGTTGCAGGCCTGCTAAGAGACAAGATAGCAAGCGGAAATCACGAATTCTTACTTGGAATTAATGAGGCAGGGTGGGAAATCTGGGAGCCTTCTATGGCACCTATGGATAATCGATAACTCCGGTCGAAAAATGGCCTATTGGCAAATAAACAATGGCTTTCATTTTCACACTACGTGCCATGGCTGTTAGCGCAGCGATAGACCGAACCTCGCTCAAGATGCTGGAGTGGCGTGCCCGCTTTGGGTTGCGAGAGGCCCAATACAATCGCGGCACACAGGTTACGAGGCTACGGCAGCTCAGGGCTCTTTCGATCTGTTGATGCCTACCGCAGAGAACGACCGCTTCGAGCCCAATACCGCCTTTGATGGCCTGGCAGCTACTCGCTAGTGCAGCGCGTCACGAGCGGTGTAAACCGGACATTGTCTGCTTGGCTTGTAGATGTCGATGAAGCGGACAAAGCCGCCTTTATATTTTTTTTGACCTTCGCTGGCGCAGCTTGACCTGGCAGTCGCAGCGCATCTTCTGTTGCGACGCCGTGCAAGTCGTCGAAGCAGTCGTTCACCGTCACCAATCTGGCCCGCCCCCCGGCGCCAAGTTGGGAGTTCTGGATGGAGCGCGAAAATGGTGCTAGGATGCTGACAAATTTTGATGATTGTAAAAAAGAAATTTAGCCACTTTTGGCGAACCAAACCAAAGGAGGAGCCGCTATGTATCTCGAGATGTTCTTAACATTGCGGGATGGGGTCGATCCGGCGGCGATCGAAGCCTTCTTCGCCGGGAGCGAGTTGGCGTTCCGCGAGGCAAAGGCCGGCGCCCTCCTCAGCGGCGAGGCAGATGCGTTCGAGGCAGCAGTTGGCGAAAAGATCGACCGGATCGAGGACCAGGACGCCATCGTTGTGCCCGAAAAGCTTAGCCACATAGTCAAATCAATTTTTATCATGCCGGAGGTTAATTACAATTGATGCGTTTTTCGACCCATTTGAGAAAGGATACTTTTCATGCCGAAGAAAATAGACACCTATGTTATACCCACCGAACGCGAAAGTGCGGCGCGACCGCCGTCGAAGATCATCGGCTATGTGTCGGTCAACTCAAAGGGCAAGACCAGCGTCTATGATGCCGGACCCATCGACTTGGTGACTAAAAACAAGGGCTTTCATAGCACCAAGGCCGACCGCACGGCCTCTGAAAAAGCGCTTAACAAGATGGGCTTCGAAATCCTCGCCGGCAGTCGGCTGGGGTTTTCAGTCGCCGGCCCGCCTGAGGCCTATGAGGAGCTAACCGGCGGCAAGGTTTCGGCCTACGAACGCCTAGTGCTGGCCGAGGGCGGCGCGCGTCGGTATTCAACGCATCTCGACATTGTCGGCTCCAAGCAGCCGGAATGCCGCAGCCTGGGGCGGGCGAAGACCAAAACCAGTAAGATCGAAGGCGTCATGCTGGAGGAACCGAAGTTGCTGCACGGCATCTTCCCCCCACCGATCCCGCCGAATGTCGAGGGCACCTATCTGCAGGTCCCACACGACGTTTCGTCCGCGATGGGCGCGGCTGGAGCCAATCGCGCCGGCCATGTAGGCGAAGACGTGAGGGTCGCGATGGTCGATAGTGGGCAATACGCGCACCCCTATTTCGACTTTCACTCCTACAACGTGGCCTCGGTAACAGCGATGGTTCCGGGGACTAACCCAGCTGTCGACCCCAACGGCCACGGCACCGGCGAATCGGCGAACATCTTTGCGCTTGCCCCCGGGATCGAATTGCACGCCTACCGGGCCACCAACGACCCCAGCGCGACCGAGGAAAGCCGTCTTGTCGCCGCTGCATCAGGCTTTATCGCCGCCAAAGAAGCCAACCCACAGATCCTGACTAATTCCTGGGGCAACGACACCTTCTCCTTTCCGCCCTTCGGTCCGCCGCCGCAAAGCCAGTTCTCGTTCATCGCCGAAATCGTGGATGCTGTCGAACAGGGGATATTTGTGGTTTTCTCGGCAGGCAACGGGTCGTTCAGTACCTATGCGCAAATCCCCGGCGTGTTCTCAGCCGGGGGCGTTTTCATGGAACGCGACCTCGATTTGCGCGCTTCGAACTACGCCAGTGGCTATACCTCGCCGGACGATTGGTTCCCCGGCCGGATCGTGCCTGACGCGTCCGGTCTTGTTGGCATGCTGCCGCGGGCGCAGTACATAATGCTGCCCGTGCCGGCGGGTAGCGAGCTAGACGTGGCGATGAGCAACCCCTCTTCCGACGCCCCCGGCGACGGCACCGCGGCAAATGACGGCTGGGCGCGGTTCTCCGGCACCTCGGCGGCCGCGCCACAGATTGCAGGCGCTGGCGCATTGATACTCGGTGCGCGACCCGATCTGACTCCGGCGCAGGTGATTGAGGCGCTGAGCCAGACCGCTACGGACGTGGTCGAGGGCAGCTGCCATCCTCGCTTTGGCAACCCAGCAGGCCCTGGCCGCGACGAGGCAACCGGCTTTGGCCTAGTCAATGCCTCGGCGGCGCTGGATTACGCGCTGACGCAGTTCTAAAGCCGGGCTTGGCGGCTCCCCGGCCTGGGTCAGAACGTCATCAATTTGCGATCCCGAGGACACCGGGGACGCCTTTATGACGGTGGAGTCCGGCGTGTCGCAGCGGTGGCGACCACGAACACCCCAGCCCGAAGGCATGCGCGCGTCGTTCTCAAATCGCGGGCCGGCGTCACGTACATCGCAAAGTTAAGCGGTGTTGCGCGCAGCTTTGTCACGCGGTCTGTCACTTGCCAAGTGCTTCTCGCTGCGCACAATTCGAATGACACCATATACAGCCGAGAATTGGCACTGGACACTTCACACTGGCAGCGATTTCTGTGCCGCGGCCGCATGCAGCAAAAAATCGAACTCACAAATTGGGTTCTCACCCGACATTCTCTGCGGCCCGCATCGATTGGTAGTTAGAGCCCTAACCTGCGTTTTCCAAGCTACTTGATCTCTGCGGGTACATGCATCCGGTAAGCGGACAAAACGGACCTTTAAAGGAAGCCGTCTATAAGGAATTTGAGGTTATGCATGACACAAACGCTCGCGCGTTGTTCGACATGTCCTGCCAATGAGGAAGCAGCTTCAGGGAATAGCCGATATCAAAGTCGACCAGTGGAGATTCCATGTAGTGACGACAGCCCGGATACGGGACTGAACCGGGCTTTTTGCACGTTATCACATCGGTGATTTGACCGCTGGAATTGCGGGAAATATGCAGGTCTGTATCGCTGTAGACGTTGGTTTCTGGATCTCTGAAGGGTGGAGCATCTGACACCAGTGTTTCCAGTCCAAGTATCGAATCGACGGCGTAAAACTCAGGCACATTAGTGGCTGTATACCCACGAATGAGGGAGGCATGATGAACGGCGAGATCATCCATCGGGATATAGTCGGTCAACAGAATGCCGACATAGGGCCCCTCCTGACGTTTTGGCAAAAGCTCAGGTGGCCAAGGCGTGAAGCCCTCACCGTGAATCCGCAGGACCTGACCTCGCCGCGTCGTATTGTCCCGCAGCTTAACCCGAGGATCAAAATAACCGCTCGGAATACTAAGGCGAACTTTCTCTGCGCCAGGCTGCAACTCAAGAATAACAGTTAGATTGGTCGAGTGATCCGAAGGGCAAATGAACGGCGATGGCTCGAAAGTAGACACATCGTAGATTTCAGCGGTTGCTCGGGACGTGGCGGCTACCACACCGAGTATGCCGACGAATATCGAGATGGTCCGGAGGATTACATTCCGCATCTACTCAAAGTAGAAAATACATACTGAAGATTCAAGCGTAGCGTTTCGCGTTGCTCTGGTAAACCTATGTCGCAGAAGGGCTCACAGCGGTCATCTGACGGCTTCAGTGGAACATTGAGCCAGCTCTAACGAAAGCAACGTCCGGAGTGCGGACTTTGCTGCCGTTAGCCACCGCGCAAAGTTTTGCAAGATTGATGGTCGCGATACACAGAAACTGGACTTTGTAATGTTCGTATATGCAAAATCATTGGTATGCTGACGTCTGTCTTAGCGCTGCCATCTCGTACACATATTTATCTTGTTCTAGGCGGCGCAGGCTCAATTGGCCTCGACAAAGGGAATGGTCCCGTAAACCTCGACTGGTAGCTGAAAGTGAATAAAGGCAGCAATATAAGAATCCCCGTTGATCCTCGCAGAGCCAAAATTCATCCAACCGGAGTAATCAATAGCATCAACCGTAGCGTTAAAATTCAGTGACTTTGCGTCAACTCTAGACCATGTTCCCGAGAATTGTTGAGGGCCTGCACGCATAGTAAACGTGCCGTCAGTTTTGCTTGTTAGGAAGTCAACTACTGAAAGGTCCCCAGCGTCGTTTACTAAGTTCAGGTCCTTGTTTGAAGTCAAAAGGTCTTCGAACTCTACCGAAAAATCTTCGACCGACATTGCGCGCTCCGTTCTCTAAGCAATTCTAAAAATAATGTAAGATAGTACCACCAAATTTGATTCTCGGAAAAGGTTCAGACCATGAAGAGACATGAGACATTTCATAAAGTTAATCCGCGGGGCACTTTCTTCCCCACTTCGCCTGAAGATACCGACGCCCAACGGGCCACTGTACTACGTTTAGGTCGGTATGGTTTCCGAGGGGGAGACTACGTTGCTCTAGCGCGGACCGGTGCACTTAAATACGGGCCCGGAGTAGGCGATACTATCAAAAGCCTTTGGCTGCAGTCTTCCGCGCTGGGGCGCAGAGAACTCAACGAACGGCCCTACCTGTTCCGCTGGGGTGGTGAACGCATTCAATTGTGCGCACAGGACAGTTACTATTCAGACAACACTGATCCCAACGGTGACTATGGTGTAGCGATTTCTCATATTAACTCCAGGCCGCCACACTTGCGAGCTGCGGATGGCGAAAAAGACACCGGCAGTCTTGATGAAACTGAACCCTACGAAGACGTTGTGGACATACTGACGGAGAAACTTGGCTTTGAGCACGGGTTTGAGGGTTCCGCATACATTCCATTCGCCGATCTCGACGAGGACAAATATCCATACCAGTATCGTGGATGGTATTTGAATAACGGCTGGAAACCCGATTGGAGTCATTTCGACGGTCAGCGTCCAAGCGGTCGTCACAAAGGGATTGATGTGTTTCTACAAAGAGGAACCAAACTACTCGCGCCAACGGCGGGGAAGCTGTACCTTAACCCATTCAAGGGCGGGCCCAACAATCCAACATTCGGAAAGTCGGCTGTAATTGAGTATACGAGAAATAGAAAAACATATTTTCTGATCTATGCCCACCTTTCGGCCGTTTCGGGCAGAAGCGGACGCCCCATTTCAAGTGGCCAGGAAGTGGGTCGTAGTGGGTGCTCTGGTAATGCGGGGGGAAACTACCCCTGCGGCGATATGGGTTCTCGAAACGACTACGGCGGCAGGTCTGATCACGTTCACATTGAAGTCAGAGAAGGCGGGCTTGATATCAGTGCTCCCAAAATCAATCCCCTTAGCCATTTTCGTTGGAGGATTCGTTGAGGAATCTGTCCGGGATCAGCACCTGTGGGCCTGAAAGCAATGTCTGCTTCGGGCTGAACCAGCCGAGTGCGACCGCAGCAGCCAGTTTGCACGGCAATGTCGGCTTAGGGCTCAATCTGCTTAGATCTCTTGCCTTTTGCCATACGCCAAGATCAAGCAAACTTGGGCAACCGGAGTGGCTGAACAAACCCTTGAATATGCTTTGGGCGGGAATAGTGCTCTGCAAGGTACGACAGCACACGCCAGTTTAAATCGACTGCCCATCTTGTCTTGGCATTTGTGAACACACGATCCTCGTCGCGGTGAACGTTCGGAATGTTCACGTGCAACTGGATATGGATTTTGTTCCGGTATTTTCGGAGCGTGTGCAGGTCGTCATAAATGTCCGCCCCCATCCCATCTAAGATGTGATATTTTCGCAGGTTGTCGATGACCACGGCAAATTTGTCGATTTGCTTTTCTTCAATCTCTTGCCGATCTTCTTCCGACACATTCGGGACGCCTTCGAGATTATAGTTTTGAGCCCGGTAGAAGATTTGAATGGCCGCGACCTCAATCAATGAGGCAGCTTGAAGAAGAATAGGCTTGTTGAACTTACTGTCTTCGTTCGCTTCTACCAAGTCACACAGAAGCTGAGAGTTGTAACCAGCATTGTCGCCAGCTTTGAAATCCCCGAAGATGCTACATTCGAGTTCGTCTAATTCAAAAGTCATCAATTCAATCCATTTTCAAAGGGCCAAACATTCCGCTTTCGACCATCGCCATGTAGGCTTTTTTCATGGCCAACGCCGTTTCTTGATCGACAAAGAGCGAGGACCGACTTCCATGTGGTTCTCCCAGTAAGTATGGGCGCATAACCTCCCACCGTTCTGCACGCTCAGCCCAACGCCAACACGGTAGCTCCTGCTCAAGCATCAATGGAACGGCGAGCTTCTTTGGTATTTGCTTGCCGGGATTCAGCGGTTCGGGCCATTCACATTTGACGAGGACGGGCTTTGCCCCGTTCGCGTAGAACGCCACGTCCAATTCCTCTGCAGTAATGCTTGCGCAGTGGTGGTTAATCTCGAACGCAGAGTCGATTACCTGTTCCGCCCCGCCGTATGGGCACGTGACAAACCCGTGTGCAAAGTACCGGGTATGATCGAGCCCCCTATATCCAGTCCTTTCATTTGGTTCGGTTTCTGGATTGCGACTATTGTGTTTAGATACAAGAGGGTGCCAGGTGGGGTAACCCTCGACGGCTGGACCTATTTCATCGACAATATCCAGCAATGCCTCCTCACTCTCGGCTCTTACTTCTGGTGAAAACGTCACCGGAACCAAGTATTTCTTTGTTCTTTCGTATGCGTTCGCCGCCGCCTCATCCGCTCTAAATGCCATAGTCACGATCCTATTCTTGCGCCTGAGCACTTAAATAACTATCCGCGCATGAAAATACAATATCATGCGTAGTATTATTCTTTAACGCGTAAGAATGAGAATTAACGAGAAGAGCGCCGATGACGGCTCGAAGCGAAAATATCAATCATTTTCAGTGCCTTCCACCTTTATCTCCGGTTGCAGCGCCAACCGAGCAGCATCGAAAATCAATTCGAGCGCAACCAGTGGGCTGACCCAGCGTTCGAAATTGGAGATCGGCTTGCCAGCATTGCTCGGAATGTTCTTGATCGTGACCCTTCTGTCAGCTCTTCTGATCAATCCAAGAATGCCGATGCTGAGCAGGCTGCTGGAGCCTTGGCTATCGAGGTAGCTGCTTCCACATGCAACAGACTTTGCGAAGCCGCGCACGCCACCCTACGAGAAACTGCCGCTGAACTCCTCTGAGGGCTTTGGTCTTAGCCTGCCTAGAAAATCCAGCGTCCGGTTTCTGCGGTTCTCGACGTGCTGCGCTGGCAAAATCAATCTTGCTTGCGGAGGTCCGCAAAGGGCTCAAACCACTATTTGAATCCACTGCAGAGAATGGCTGCTCCGAGCTCACTCCACCGAATGCTGCATGGGCAACGAATGGCTGTTCACCGGCTGCCAAGGACGGATAGTCATCGGTAGTGACAACCCACGGCAATCGTTCCGAGATCAGTTTTCCGCGTTTGCCTTGTCGCGGTTCCACCAACGATTGGGATTGGAATTGTGCGGGTCGTAGCTGGCGCGGCTGGCCCAACAATCCTTGATGAAGATCAAAGGCTCTTCGTAATGATGTACATCGCGTATCGCATCCAGAACGCGCCCCAGCGTTTCGGAGTCCTGCACGACCGAAATGACGATAAGGACGCTTGGGAAGGTCTGAACCTTGTTGGCGGCCCCCAGATGCACAGCACTGGTTGAGTTGTCTTCCGGCAAGTAAGTCTCGCTGCCTACAGCACTGACAAATGCGTTGCGCCTGTACCGGCCATAGATCAGTGGATTGACCTCCATCACATTGTCTATGATCTTGTCCGCGTCTTCAGGCGTCGCCTGAATCTCGATTTGCCAGACGCGTTCCACCGTGCCTGTTCGTGTCTTGAGTTTGCTGATGTCGATGCTTTCCATTTTCCTTGTCCGTTCCCTTCTTTGTGCCATGGCCCCTCGGGCCTGATGGTGAGCGCCAGTTGCAACCTGAAGCCGACTTACGCGGCGGTGATATGCGTGTCGCCACGAAGATCGTTTGTGCGATCAAACCAAGCATTGAGCGGGCCTCCTTCGGCGACAGTAGGCTTGAGCTGGTTATTTCAGAAACGAATAATATTGCTAAGCGTGATGAGATATGGAAATCTTACTTTATGAAGCGTGATCTCGAAATCGACCTACTGCGATCCTTCGTCGCCGTCGCGGCGCATCGAAACTTCACGCATGCTGCACAGGCCATTGGGCGCACGCAATCAGCTGTCAGCCTTCAGATCAAACGGCTTGAAACCATCGTGGAGAAACGCCTCTTTGAGCGGAGCCGTCAGTCCGTGTCGATCACACAGACCGGCGAAGCGTTGTTGGTCTATGCAAACCGCATTCTGGCCGCAAACGATGCTGCGCTGTCACATCTGCAACGCCCAGAGGCGGAAGGATTGATCCGGATCGGAGCGCCTGATGACTACGCGACTTTCCTGCTGCCTCCGATTCTGTCCGCCCTGGCGAAAGCGCATCCCAGATTGCAGTTCGAAGTGACATGCGACAACGCCAGCGATCTGCTGCCCATGTTGACGCGGGGCCAACTGGATGTGGTCGTTGCAACGCACCGTCCAGATTCTGTCGCTGGACAGGTCGCGAGGCATGAAGCGCTTCATTGGGTTGCCTCCCCCGATTTCATCGACGACCTCGATCAACCTCTTTCGCTCGTTTTGTTCCCATCTGGTTGTGTGTGCAGGGAAATCGCCTTGGACGTATTGAAGAGCATCGACCGCCGATGGCGCGTTGCATATTCCACGCGCAGCATAGGGTTGATCGAGAAAGCCCTTCTTGACGGATCGTCGGTTTCCGTGATGGAGGCCTCTGTTATACCACCTGGTCTCAGGATCATTGACGGACAGGCCGGTTTGCCCTCACTGCACGAGGTGGTGATATCCGTTCACCAATCGAACACCTGCGAAGCGCACGTGTCCCTCGCGGCCGACTTTCTGGTAGAAAAACTGGGAAGGGCCCCTCTGCGAGCCGTTTCATGACACGGGCCTGACAGCAGATCTGAATTGAGACCGGACATTGGAATCGTCGGCCTGTGTGCCGGCTCTGTCCGCTTTCGCGCTATTGGCAATCTGGTTTTGAACGTCCGGAATGTGCGGTTCGCGACCTGCTGCGTGAGCGAAACACTGAAGTGGGATCAAAGGCAGCAATGGGCTCAAACGAGACATTCGGCGTTCACAATGAGGAGCGCCCGCTATGCGGACTTAGCTGCCGTTCGTAGAATCTCTAAAGACGAAGATCCAAATGCGTGATAGCTCCAGATTATGGCCACGACATCTGCGCGAAATCGAACGCC
>NZ_WPZO01000019.1 GCF_013031355.1 Ruegeria arenilitoris
ATTTTGCACCGCCTTGCGGCAAATTTCAATCAAACATGATAAGCAGTACTTATCGGGTATAATAGGAGCTTAAAGCTGTCGAAAGCGTAGTATGCAAAATGCTATATTTTAGCGCCTAACGTGAATAAGAGCCATCTATGTCACGAAAATATAAAATCTTGTTGCAAAGTTCTGTGTGCGAAGAACTGGGCTCTATCGCAAAATCCTCTGGAATTTGATTGCAGTTCGAGATTTTCCGACCTCGGCTAGCAAACTCCTTAAACTGCTTGAACGGACAGATGACGCCCCCGTCCATTTTTTGCGGCAGAACTTTACCTGCTCGCAGCGGAAGCAGCGGAAAATTTTATAATGAATCTTAGTGTACCGGTATGTGACGGGCGCCGTTCGAGCAGCCCGTGCGGTTCATGATTGCTCTGCGCCGATCCACTGGCACTTGCTGGTTAGAAAGGGGGTGGAATCCTTTCCCGGCGTGAAAATTGCCGCCAAGAATAAAACAATATCGAGGACGATTTGAGAAAATGCGGAATTCCAAAATCACCAGCAGCTTCATTTTGGAGAGTATGGCAGGATAAGTTGGTTGTGTTACAAATGAGATAACCAAGAGTAGATTTTTCGTTGAGTGAGTCTTGAGCGAGGGCAGGTCCAAGGAAACCATTGTTTTCTCCGTGCGTTTGCCAGTGGATGAGCTAGATTGATTAGAGGCCGCAGTACATGAGCTTGGGGCTAAGAGCCGCAAACAATTAGGACTATTTCGGGTTGCTGCTTGCCAACACTTGAAGCCACAATCCTGAAGATAAAACGACCAAGTTCAACAATAGGGGCTGGATCAAACCCACCTTGGTCCATCCATTCCGCCAGGGGCGGCAATTATTTGAGCAAGCTATCTCATCAATCCGAGCCAACAGTTTGCGGTACAACCGTCGACAATCAGCTCATGGCTTCTTTCAAATGCGTGATTTTTTGAAGAACGTAGTTTTGTTGGATGCTGAGCGATGCGTCAGCTTGAATAGGGCCTGCAAAGACTTTCTGGACGGTCGGCTTTCACGATACTAGCATTGTAGACGGCATACAATTTTAAGAGTTCAAGGCGACAGGTTTGGTGGATGGCAAAAAAGATTGAGCTTGGCAGACCAATCTTCATAACTGGTGTACAGCGATCAGGAACAACATTGCTCCGAACCGTAATCTGCGCTCACCCGGAAATCTGGATAAGCTACGAGTGCGCCTTCTATCGGGTTCTTGGAGAGAAATATCTAGATGGAATCCCGCGAGGCAGACAGGATGAGTTCGTAAACGATATTTTCGCAGTCAAACGGTTTGATTACTGGCGTATTCCTCGCGAGAACGTACGAAAAATTTTGGCTGACTGTGATGAGGACCCAATTCCGTTCTTGTGGGTTATCGGTCGTCTCGCAGAAGAGAACCTAGAAGTGCACAAGCCGCAGGCGTGTCACTTTGGGTTCAAGAATCCGCATGGAATATACCACGTAGACTACATCTGGAGACTCTTCCCTGAGGCCCGTGTGATCAATATTATTCGAGACCCAAGGGGCATTCTATCATCGGAAAAAAATCGCAAAACCGAACCAGGAGAGGAAATGTCAGCCTCCGCAATCTGGACAGTTCGGACACGTTTCAAGAAAATGCATGAGGCGCACACTGCACACGTTGACGACCCGCGTTATTTGGCACTTAGCTACAGCGACCTGATCCAAAATTTTGAGGAAACGGTACGAAAAACCCTCGATTTCCTCGAAGTGCCTTTCGATGCGAAAATCTTTGACTATGACGCTAATGCTCGCGAGACAAGTCTTGTACCTGATGGGGATATGCATCTTCATGCTCTGACGCTGCGAAAGCCCGATCCAACGCGGCTTCATGCCTACCGTAAGACACTTACGGCTCGTGAACAGGCGGCTCTTGAAACACTTCTGATTAGGCGCATGGATAGTCTTTTGGGTGTCGGGCCGGAGTACTCCTGGCTTCAGCGTACGGTGGCCACTTCCGTATTTGCACAAAGGTTGTTGCGCGAAAAGGCTTGGCCTATCTGGAGCCGCTATAAGAGACGGATGTCGGCATCGGGCACCTGATCGTAAGATGAATTTGGCGCAAAATTTTTAAGTTCAAAAATGTGACGTAATCACTACAATAGGGAACCGATTTTAAAGTACTATTCCTCTACCTATTGTTTTGATTGGCAGTTTAGTGAGGATTGGTAACGTTGCAGTAGGGGCATCTAATATGAAGTTCGTGCACTTATTTTCTTTTCTAATGGTTCTGCTGGTCAGCGCGGGTGCCGCGCATGCGCAAAGCGATTATCGCATCAGGCCAGGCGATGTGCTTCAAATCGAAGTTTTGGAAGACCCGAGCCTCAACCGCGCAGTGTCGGTCCTGCCGAATGGGCAGATCAGCTTTCCTTTTGCGGGTACGCTTCTCGCAGGCGGTCGGACTATTGGCCAGTTGCAAGCGTCCCTACGCAATGCGCTGAGTTCAAATTTCGCGGCCCCGCCTACGATTTTTGTAGGTGTCCAGCCGTTTCAGGATCTAACCGCTCTGGGACAACCGCAGCTTGGGCCGACTATTGACGTCTACTTTGTTGGGGAGGTGAACAGCCCTGGATTGGTCCAGGTCAGCCCAGGTACAACGCTGTTGCAGGCAGTTGCGGTCGGCGGCGGTGTTTCCCGCTTTGCCGCCATAAAACGTATTCAGCTACGACGCACTGGTGCTGACGGCGTACAACGTGTAACATTTCTGAACTATAAGGCTCTCGCGAATGGAGCCGTGACAACAGATATCGAGCTAAAGGACGGAGATGTTATTCTGGTCCCAACAAGGCGCTTGTTCGAATAGCGAAGCAGCGTACAGGCAAAAATCCATTTTAGTGCGGCGGGGGCCTTTGGCCTGTGCAGTCTTGGTTTGCGTCACTCCGGGTGTGCACGCTCAGGATGCCACTCCGGGCATACTAGCGACCTTAGATGTCACGCAGCGGCTGGAGTGGAGTGACAATCCGGATCTGGATGTCGATGGAGATTCGGATTTCTACGGGCGTACGATTCTGGGGTTTGGGTTGGAAAGCGTAACCAGCATCCAGAATTTTGCGCTGAACCTCGGAACCGACATCGAAGAGTTCCGTGACACTAATGACAAGAATTTTGATTTCGACAACTCTTTCGCGAGGCTCGACTACAGCCGAGCGACCCGCAATGCCTCTGTGGGTGGAAATCTGCGCTATCGCCAATCGGATGTTGATGGGGACTTTACTTTTACCGACCAGGATTTTGATCAGGATAGCAATATCATCACCCAAACGGAAGGTACGCGGAAAGTCTTTGGATATGCCCTGCGCGGTGCTGTTGGAGAGGAAGCCCCGCTGGGGGCCAGTTTCGATTGGGACTACAACGAGATCAATTTCGAAGATACCGATGATTTTGACAACACGCTGGATCAGTTTTCCGGGCAAGTAGATTTTCGCATCGATCCCCGTGTCACGCTGAGCCTGACAGGACGGTACCTTGATTTTGATACTGAGGATCCGGATGGCACGGACCGTAAAGAAAAAGACATAGGCCTTGCTAGCGAGTTTGCGGTGACGCCGATTTTAACCTTGGATGCAAGGTTGAGTTACACGGACATCGAGCGCAGAGGCGGAACCAACCAGGACGATGACGGCATCAGCGGCGAGATTGGTGTTACGCGTGAAATGCCCAACGGGACCCTCGGATTGCGCTATGCGTCGGAGGTTTTTGCCAATACTGACGGTCGGCGGTCCTTTCTGGCTGTCAGCCGGAATATGGATCTGCCTCTCGGGGCGCTGGATGTATCGGTTGGTGTAACGGGTGCCGACGCGGTGGGTTCGGACCCGCTGATTGAGGCTAATTACCGGTATGATCTGCCCGCTGCTCAGCTGACCTTTGGACTTAGTCAGCGGGTGGTCGTCGATGATCAGGATAATGAAGATATCAATACTTCTCTGCGCGCGGCCTATGATCAGGAAATCAACCCTGTTTCCAGTTTTGGCGTCAGTCTCAGCTTTTTCGACCGCAACGCGCTGGACGACGATGAAGACGACGCGCAGCGGATCGAGATCGGGCTGAACTATCGTCATGACCTGACCGAGGACTGGGGGGTGGTCAGCGGGATTTCTTATACCGCGCTGGACGAAGAGGACGGTGATGACCGCGACCGCACTACGATTTTTGTCGGGCTTCAAAGATCCTTCAGCTTATTGCGTTGATCTCGTAATTCTTGCGTTATGAGGCTGTGGGGGATCATGATGGCATATGATGTCTTCTGCCTTGCAGCTTCCCGACAAAAAAATGTGTCTGATCGACCTGAGACCGCGGGGCGTCGGCCCCGAGCTATGAAGGGCCGCAGGCAACTATATCAGTTTCAGCAGATACTGACCGTAGTCGTTCTTCTCGTAGCGTTCGGCCTGCGCCACGAGATCGTCCCGGCTGATCCAGCCTTGATCGAAAGCGATTTCTTCGGGGCATCCAATCTGTTGCCCCTGGCGCACCTCAATGGTGCGGACAAAATTCCCGGCATCTAGCAGGCTGCCATGCGTTCCGGTGTCCAACCAGGCATAGCCGCGGCCCATACGCTGTACGTTTAGGCAGTCCTCAGCGAGATACATCTCGAGCAAAGAGGTGATCTCCAGTTCCCCCCGCGCCGACGGCCGGACATTGCGGGCCTTGGAGGGTGCTGTGCCATCGACAAAGTAGAGCCCTGTAACGGCAAAATTGGACGGCGGGACTGGTGGCTTTTCGATGATGCCACGGACTGTGCCGCTTTCGTCGAAATCGACGACCCCGTAGCGTTCTGGATCTGTCACTTGGTACCCGAAAACGGTCGCGCCTTCGGTCTCCGCATCGGCGGCGGCCATGAGCTCGGGCAGGCCGTGGCCGAAGAAAATGTTGTCGCCCAGGATCAGGGCCGAAGGGTGCCCCGCTAGAAAGGCTTCGGCCAAAATGAATGCCTGTGCGAGACCATCAGGGCTGGGTTGCGTGATCCAGGTGATCGAGAGGCCGAACTGTGCGCCATCGCCTAGCATGCGTTGGAACTGTACCTGATCTTCCGGCGTAGTGATGATCGCGATCTCGCGGATCTGCGCGAGCATGAGCACCGACAACGGGTAGTAGATCATCGGTTTGTCATAGACCGGCATCAACTGTTTGGAGACGCCTAGCGTGATTGGGTAAAGCCGCGTACCAGAACCGCCTGCTAGAATAATGCCTTTGCGTGTCATGCTCGTGTCTATCATATGAGTGCCTTTACAATCTCGCGGGTCGCAACCCGCCAGTCAGGACGTGTAATGCCGAATTGCGACGAGAGTGAGGAGCAGTCCAACCGTGAGTTCAGCGGACGTGGGGCGGGGGTCGGATAGGCGCTGGTGGGTATGTCTTCGACAGTAACAGTCCGTCCCGCCGTGGTGAAAATTTCGCGGGCAAAACCGGCCCATGACGTATCGGCTGTGCCTGAAAAATGGTAAATCCCGCCTTTTTCAGGCTCTGATATGAGCGTTTTGGCGATTGTCATGCAGGCCGCTGCAATGGCGGCGGCCGGAGTCGGTCCGCCAATCTGATCCGCCACGATGGTCAGGCGATCATGCGTCTCCGAAAGCCGAAGCATTGTTTTCAGGAAGTTGTTTCCATGGGCTGAAAACACCCAGGAGGTGCGCAGGACGGTATATATGCCTCCAGCTGTGGTCACTCCGCGCTCGCCTGCCAGCTTGCTGGCGCCGTAGACCCCCAATGGCCCGGTGATGTCATCAGGCCGCCATGGCGTGTCGCCAAAGCCGTCAAAGACGTAGTCAGTCGAGATATGGATAAAGGGGATGTCTTTGGCTGCGGCTGCGGCAGCCATCGCCGTTGGGGCCATGGCATTGACGATCATGGCAGTGTCGCGTTCCTGTTCGGCGCGATCGACGGCTGTATAGGCCGCAGCATTGATTACCACGTCCGCATTACTTGCGGTGATCACCGCCCCGCAAGCCTCCGGATCGGTCAGGTCGGCCCGCCCACGATCAAGGCGTGTTACACCATCAAAACGGCCAAGTTCGGTGGCAACCTGTCCTGTTTTGCCGAAAACCAGAACCCTCATGCCTTCACGCCAAGCCGAGCGCCGACGCCGTCGCGATTTTGCAGCGCGCGCCACCAACCCTCATTTTCGAGATACCATTGCACGGTCAAATCAAGCCCCTCCTCGAGTGTGACGGAGGGGCGCCAGCCTAGCTCATCGCGTATACGCGTGGGGTCGATCGCGTAGCGTAGATCATGGCCGGGACGATCAGTGACAAAGGCGATTTGGCTTGCATAGGGCCTGTTTTTGGGGCGGCTCCTGTCGAGGATAGTGCAGATCATCCGTACAAGATCGATATTCTTCACTTCATTTTCACCGCCGATGTTATAGCTGCGCCCGACCTCTCCCCGGGTCAGGACCGTCAGCAGAGCGTCGGCGTGGTCTTCGACATAAAGCCAGTCGCGCACGTTCTCACCCGCGCCATAGACCGGGATCGGTTTGTCGGCCAGCGCATTCAGGATCACGACGGGAATAAGCTTTTCCGGGAAATGATAGGGGCCGTAGTTGTTGGAACAATTCGACAGGACAACCGGCAGTCCGTAGGTTTCGCCCCAGGCGCGCACCAAGTGATCCGAGGCAGCTTTGGAAGCGGAGTAGGGTGAACGTGGATCGTAAGGGGTTGTCTCGGTGAACTGGCCCGTCTCGCCTAAAGAGCCGAATACCTCATCAGTGGAGATATGGTGAAAGCGGAACGCCTCCGGCTTGTCTTTCGCTGTCCAGTAGCTGCGCGCCGCTTCCAGAAGCTGATAGGTGCCGGTGATATTGGTTTCAATGAAGGTGCCGGGTCCGTCGATGGAGCGGTCCACATGGCTCTCGGCTGCCAGATGCATCACCGCATCAGGCTGGTGGGTGGCAAATATCCTGTCGAGAGTCGCGCGGTCGCGGATATCGGCCTGCTCAAAGACATAATGCGGGCTGTCGGCAACACTCGCCACATTCTCAAGGCAGGCCGCATATGTGAGCGCGTCGAGGTTAATGACCTCATAGTTTCGCGCTATCGCGAGCCGCACCACCGCCGAGCCAATGAAGCCCGCACCGCCCGTCACCAGAAGCTTCATGATGAGCCCTCCCATACAAAGGGGCTATCAAACTCTGAAAACGCCTGTGCGCCTGAATCCTTCTCGGACAAAAGAGGGTCTAATCCGCCCAGTTTCCAGTTTATATCCATGCTATCAAAGCGGATTGCGCCCTCACATTCAGGGGCATAGTAATCAGAGCATTTGTAGATGATCTCTGTGTTGGGCAGTAAGGTAGCGAAGCCATGCAGGAATCCAGCCGGTATTAGTAACTGCCGACCGTTCTCGAAGCTCAACTCATAGCCCACCCATTCCCCATAGGTGGGTGAGCCGCGGCGCACATCCACGGCGACATCAAAGAGTGCACCGCGCCCGCAGCGTACCAGCTTGCCCTGCGCATGGGGCGGTGCCTGAAAATGCAGCCCACGAACTGTCCCTGCCTGTGCTGACATGGAATGGTTGTCCTGCACCCAGTCAATATCGAGGCCCGCATCCGCCATCACTTGTTTGTTCCAGCTCTCGCTGAAAAAACCGCGTGTATCTTCGAACCGCTTTGGGGTGATCAGCAGAACGCCGTCCAGCTTCGTCTGTTCTACCCGCACCGTTCACCTCCAAATCCACCTAATATTTCAATACACTGGGTGCGTGGTGATGCAAGTCCCTCAGAGAATATTGCAGGAATGCCAGCTCCATGCTTTCGAGCTTCAAAAGGACTTGAGGGGCACAGTTGTCGGGTTCAACGTTTTCGGTCTCACCTCTGAGTTAGGGTTTTCTGGCAGGTCACAGAGGTTTGAGATGCCTGTGAGTCCCTTGAGCCTGCCTCCCCGCGCTTGCATATAGCATCTTGTGGTTGTGGTGCTCGCATTTCTCAATCGATGTTGCCACATGCACCTCAACAAAGTCAGCAAAGGCTATGACGTCTTCGCGCATCACACGACGGTTGTAGGCATTGGGCGCAAGGGATGCTATCTGTGCCCCGTCAGCCAGAAAAGATTAGATATGTCGCCCTTCACTTTGTGAGTGATCATTCACACAGAAACCTGGAAATCAATGGGCCTAGATTCTAAATAGATTCGTTTGAAGGAATGGGTTTGATCGCTTGGCAGGAAAACAATTTAAAGCTGTCTTTCTATCCCCAACTCATCTATAATTGGTAGCGCAATTCAACAATGGGTGCATCTTACCTAGCTTTTTGCGTTCGTGGTTGGTTTTGTGGACTTTTGGCAGTTAAAATTTGCGTGAAAGCCGTGACGTAGACTAATTCTGTTGGTAAAAATTATTAGGTACGTGTCAGAGTGGGGTAAGAGTATGAAAAGTTTTGAAGAATTTGAAGAAAATGAAATTGAAAACACAGAGCGCAGAGAAGTCCTTGCAGCGCTCGTGAAGTATTCTGCGGCTGTCGGAGGCGCCTCAACGGTCGTGCTCTCTGCGTCCGAAGCCGTTGCTAAATCGGCGGCGAGCGGAACTGCGCATCAGCCACGCATAAAGAATAAGGATAGAATAAGGCTCCGCAGGAAAATAAGAAAGTTGAGGAAGAACCGAACCTATTGGAGTCACCGAGCTTAATCTCACACCAATAATAATCCGGATAACGTAAGATTTTTTGCGATCCTGCTAAAGGTAATTTTTTAAGGCTTAAGCAGGAGAACTCGAGTGGGGTAGGTCGTTGGATGAAATCGACGCTATTCAGCTTGCGTCAAGAAAACTGCAAGCTGTGCCGGTCGGGCAATCATTTGTGCTCCACTCTGCAGCGAGCGGCTGCATTGTTATAACCAACGCACTAGGTATTGGAGTGTTGGAGCAGATCAAGTCAGGGGTCAGTGCATCCGATATTGTGGATCAATTGACGGACTTGGACGACATTAGCTCTACTAACAAACGGACGTATAGCAAAGTCGTTTTGGATATTATCGACACTTGGCGAATTGCCGGACTCTTTGAAACCAAACCCGCGCCATTTCCCAGCCCTGCGAAAGAAAAACCGGATGTTGTCACGAGAGGCATCAGCTTCAGCGCTCCTGGAGGACGCTTCGTTGTCGAGCTGGACAGCGAAATCTTATCGGATGAGTTGAAGCAGATTTTAGCCTGTTGCCATCCAAAGCAGTCCAACGCCCCCGCATCAGAAGTGTTTCGATGCGTCGCTGACGCACAGGACGGTTTCGCCTTGAGTCTCAATGGTACTCCAATCTGGAGCAGAACCGACCGAGATGAAGCACGGTTCCTGCTACTGAAAGAGGCGGCACAGGTTCTCTGCAATCCCGCCGAAGTGGGTGCGGTATTGCATGGTGCGGCCGTCTTAGGCCCGAATGAGCGTGCTATGCTTTTCATTGCGGAAAGCGGATCGGGAAAATCAACACTCAGCCAAGGGCTCGTCGCCCAAGGGTTTGGGTTTCTGGCTGATGATCACATTCCTCTTTCAGTTGACGGACAATCAGTATTTTCTTTTCCAACTGCAGCTGCAGCCAAATCTGGAGCAATTTGTTTACCAGAAATTGACCAATTAGTAGCGCTACATGGGGAACCTGGGAGTGCACGAGAAAACGTTACTTATTTGTCGCTGCCCGCTGGAGCATCTTTGGGGGCCAAAGCAGACATCGGCGCGGTCATAGTGCCGGAATACTCCGAGAACGGGACATTTGAACTTCAATCAATGTCACCGGAAGAAGCCTTTTCAGCTTGCATAGTATCAGGTGCTCGCCCCTGTCGCCGCGACCCTCAGATCCGGCCACTTGCATCGCTTTGCAACTTGGTTCCGTTCTATAAATTGCGCTATTCTTCGTCCGAGCAGTCCATTCCGGCTTGCATGGATCTCATGATGAAATGACCAGCGCTGAAATACACCTGTCGAACGGGCACAAAGCAATTCTGCTTCTCGCAAAAGCCTATGTTTCGGACTCAGTGCCTGCCGGGTTGCCAGCGCTACTGCGCTCAGTACAACCCGAGAAGCTTGCGAGAATTGCTCAGAGCAATCATGTACATGCATTGGTCGGAAAAGTGCTTATCGAAGCGGCTGAATTGCGTGAGGCTGTACCAAGAGATTTATATTTATATTTTAAAACGATGTACGAGGCTAACCAGCTAAGATTGGCGCAGGCACGATGGCAGCTTGAACAGATCGACACCGCGTTTGAACGGGCGAATATTCCGTGCGTCGTAATGAAGGGCGGTGGAGATTTGTTGGACCCTTTACATCGAGATTCTGCCATTCGCTTCATAGGAGACCTGGATCTACTTGTTCCCCGTGAACTTACGGATGCTGCAAAAGCGGCCCTGTCCGAAATCGGTGCGACTATGGTGCCTTTCGTGCCGTCTCGATCAAGTGATAGCATTAACCAGCGTGGTTTTGCTCGCCTCCAGCATCACTTACCTAAGATTCTCCATTCCGACTGGGATCTGCCGGTGGAACTCCATTTTGCAGTTGGCCGAAACCCGATGGACCAAATTCTACCCGCAGAAAAAGTGTTATCCCGAGCCAATGCGACAACATGCGGCCGCCTTATGATTATGTCACCACAAGATCGCGCCTGCCACTTGATCGCACATGCCAATCACCATTCTGGCGAACTTGATTTGCGGTCATGGGTGGATTGGACAGAAATGCGCAGCAGATGTGATCTAACAACAATTCCAACACGCTTACAAAAGTATGGTTTGTCCGAAATGCTAAACGTGTTTGAGGATATGTCTGAATATTTAAAATCTCCGGATATTGGAGCACTATCAAGCCTAGAAAAGCCATCTACCATTTCTGCACTCAGCAGATTCGGCGATACGCGCAGTCGCAAAGTACAGTATGTTCAACGCCTTCTTGTTGCTAAGGTGAAAGCTCTTTCGAGATCACCTGAGTATCGCTGGTATGTATTGTCTCACCTGTTCAACCGATCATGGTGGCGTGACATGTGCAAGAATCACTGGGCAAAAATAAGAAACCAGCGGTGATTTCGCATATCTGCATTCGAATGTAATACCCGGTAGCGAGATGAGATTGCTGTTTAACTGAAAGCAACAGACAGGCCGTTTTCTTGAATTTGCCGCGTGGTGTGAACAGCAAAACTGTGCCTACGCAAGCATTCCGGTCATTACTCGGCAACGTAACGCCTTCTGTTAAGGTCAGTGGGCTTTTTCAACTACAATGTTCATTTTCCAGCGCAGCCCGACCAAGATTACTTTGGTTGTACCGTCCACAAATCCGCACTTGACTCTCGGCGGACAAACGCCGCGGGATTATTATGATCATCAGAAGAGGGCAAAACCTTGAAAAGTGGAGGGAAAACAACTCAACTTTTTCAATTCTGATGTGAGACCATTTCTCTAAATTTAGAGTTGCTCTCAACTAACTCTTCGTATGTTCCTTTTCCTATAATTGTTCCATTATCTAATATAATAATGTGATCACAATTTTTTATTGTGCTAAGTCTGTGTGCGATCATAATTATTGTGCGTTCACGGCTCATTTGAGAAATTTCAGAAATGAGTTCACGTTCAGTAGTATTGTCCAAGGCACTTGTTGCTTCGTCGAAGACAATGACCTGAGGATCATTGTAGAGTGCTCTCGCTATTCCTAGGCGCTGCCGTTGCCCACCTGACAGTCGAACGCCCCGTTCACCAATATTGGTTTGGAAACCGTCCGGAAGCTCATTGGTGACAAAATCGTAAAGCCTTGCGGCTCTAGCAGCGCGCTCCAGTTTCTCGGGTGATATCTGAGTTTTCTGAACGCCCATTGCTATGTTTTCGGCGACACTGGCATCTGATAAAAATATATCTTGTGGTACATATCCAATACTGGCCTGCCAATTACGAACATTGCTAGCATCTAGTCTGATCTCGTCGATGAAAATGCTACCATTTTTGACTTCTAGTAACCCAAGCAAGACGTCCACTAAAGTTGTTTTGCCTGCCCCAGTTGTTCCAGCAACACCTAAGCTTTCTCCTTTGCGTATTTCTAAGTCGATCTTTTGGAGACCAGTCGCTGCTGTTTCCGGGTATGCATAACAGACCGAATCCAACATAATTGAGTTTTCCAAAGGTATTGGTTCAATCTTCGTCCTTGGCAGATTTGCCAAACCTACCGTATCATTTAGATCTTCGATTACTCTATCGATTGATGGAATGCTGACCCTAAGCGTTAAAACTGATCGATACGTAGTCTGAAAGATGGGAAGAAGTCGATACCCTGCAAGTGCATAGAGCACAAGCAATGGGAGACTCTCTTCAATTGAACCATCACTTTGTCTGAACAATACCAAAGTCAACACTACAATACCACCAAATGCGATGACCTCTAAACCAAATTTGGGAACTTGGCTTAACGTGTTACTAATAGCCCTTGCTTGTGCAAGGTCTTTGGCAGACTTCGAAAATAACGCCAATGAGAAATTCTCTAAACTGGACAACTTAACCTGTTTTATTCCGGTGAAAGTTTCGTTCACCCGTCGATATCTATTTTGATTTGCTGCAAGGATAGTTTCGCCTTTGTGCTTGATAAATCCTCTTAGAGAAACATAAAGTATAAAATAGCTTGCACCGATGGCGAGGACGGACGTGATTGTAATCAGCGGGTTGGCCCAAAGCAGAAGTGAAGCAATTAATATAAAGGTAATAGCAGAATTGAAAAGTTCCAAAATTGGTCGATATATACCGGTGGCTATGGTATGCGCTTCTGTGAGGATTAAATTAGCCATTCTGGAAGTGTTGCGAGTAAGAAAATAAGAGTAAGATTGTCTGAGATATGATTCCATTATCCTACGAGCCAAGCTAAAACCTCGCATTTGGACCCATCTATTTGTAGCGTAAACAGTAGTCACTTTTAAAAGCGAACTTGTTACAAGAACAAATATTACAACTATTCCAAGTGCGAAAAGGAATTGGTTCACCGATGTAAAGCTAAACGCTTGATATATTTTTGATGCATATTTATTAGACTCAACTAATTCAGGTTGACCTAATATGGACAAAAATGGAAGTATCGAAGCTACTCCAACAGTTTCTGCAACTCCTTTTAGGACGGTTAATCCTAATAATAAAATTCCTGTTTGTTTCTCTCTGCGGCTCATCAATTTGAGAGATTTTCGAGCTACATTCATGAGGCCACACGCATAATTAAAAATTCCTTTAGGGTGATGTGTATATCATCAGGTTTTTCGGACTTGGCGGGCTGTTTTCTAACGGAGGCTATGGTTTGGATTCAGATTGAATTTAAACAGCCACGACATGGTGCTGCAAGCTGATAACACCTTGTCCCAGCGGACAGTTCGAGCTCACGCCGATAGTGTAGAGATGTTTGACCTCAGCGCCTATGGGGCCAATTAGGTCGATTTGATATGATAGAGTTTTTGGCTCATCGTAACCACCGAGGAGTGGACGATGAGAAGGACAACCAAGAGCCTTGGCGAGAAGGTCCTCAGGGACATCATACGAGCGACCCGTAAACAGTATTTTCAGAAGAGAAGATACGGATCGTATTGGACAGTCTGCGTGGCGAAGACAGCATTGCAGAACTGTATCGCCGTGAAGCAATGGATCTCAAGGAGGTTGTTGCGGAGCAGACGCTTGAGCTGCGTCTTCTCAAAAAAGCATGTTGGGCGGTGGGGGCGACCAAGAATGAGGTATGCCGCATCCGAGAATCTGGAAATCATCCGTTTGATCGAAGACAGCCATCTGTCGGCGCGTCAAACGCTGGCCAAGCTGGGTATCCCCCACACCATGTTCTATCGCTGGTATGACCGATACCTACAACGCGGCGAAGCTGGCCTTGAGGATCAACCTCCCAAGCCAAGTATGTCTGGAACTGCGTTCCTGACGAGGTTAAGCGCAAGATCGCCCGCCTGGCTTCGAACGAAACAGAGCTGTCACCACGCGAGTTGGCAGTGACCTTCACGGACCAACAGCGCTACTTTGTGTCGGAACCCACAGTGTATAGCACCCTCAAAGCCCTTGATCTGATCACCAGCCCAGCCTTCATCGCGCTGAAGGTCCCGAATGTGTTCAAACACAAGGCAACGGCAATCAACCAGTTGTGGCAGACCGACTTCACCTATCTCAAGGTTCTGGGCAGGGCCTGGTTCTATCTCAGCACGATCCTGGGCGATTACAGCCGCTACATCATCTCATGGAAACTCTGCACCAACATGCGGGCGCAAGACGTGACCGATACGCTGGCTCTGGCCTTACAGGCATCCGGCTGCGACCAGGTTCACGTCCTTCACAAGCCAAGACTGCTCAGCGACAATGGCTCAAGTTATGTTTCCGGTGATCTGGCAGAGTGGTTGCAGGACAAAGGCATGAAGCACTCACGCGGAGCGCCATATCATCCTCAGACACAGGGTAAGATTGAACGGTGGCGCCAAACCCGGAAGAACCGCATCCTGCTGGAAAACTACTTCCTTCCAAGCGATCTCGAAGCCTTCGTCGATCACTACAATCTCCAGCGCTACCACGAAAGCTTGAACAACGTCACACCGTCCGACGTCTACTTCGGGCGTGACAAAGCCATTCCGGAACAACGAGAAAGGATCAAACGAAAGCCTATCGAAACGCGACGCTTGCTTAACCGTAAATCTACCGCATAATCGCACAAAGCAAATGAGCCAGATCGCCACCTAGATCAAACCCCCTTCTATCCCAAAACCTCTGACGACTCGTACTTCAGGCACATGTTACCAAGAGAAGGGTTGCGCGATCAGATGGTGGGAATTGGCTAAACCGACCGAGTTATTGCGATGCGTTTCGGGTCTGTTACCACGCAGCTAATTCTTTATATTCGTTTTCTAATTAACAACTCAGCGATCACAAACATACGGAGCATTTAATGCATATGGTTTCAGTTCTTGGCGGCGCCGGATTTATTGGGACCGCTCTTTGTAGGCAGCTAGAGCAACAAAAAATCCCATTTGAGATTATTGACCTGAAACCCAGCCAAACATTCCCTGACCAAAGCAAAATCGGCGATGTTCGGGACATAGATGCACTTAAAAGCGTAATAACGGGCGACATAATTATTAATCTTGCAGCAGTCCATCGAGACGACGTGAGTGATCGGGCTGCATACTACGAGACGAATGTGCATGGCACTAAGACCGTATGTGATGTAGCCGCCGATAAAGGTATAGATCATATCATTTTCACCAGCAGCGTCGCCGTTTATGGCTTTGCTCCGGTTGGTACTGGCGAGGATGGAAAAATTGATCCATTCAATGACTATGGAAAGTCCAAAGCAGAAGGCGAAGACATGTTGCGCCAGTGGCGTAACGAAGCATCTGACAGTCGAAATCTGACGATTGTCAGGCCAACCGTTGTGTTTGGCGAGGGCAACCGCGGAAACGTGTTCAATCTCTTGAACCAAGTCGCTTCAGGCCGGTTCATAATGATCGGCAGCGGCAAAAATCGTAAATCAATGGCGTATGTTGAGAATGTTGCTGACTTTCTCCTCCATGCGGCGAGGAACCCATCGCCGTATACAGTCGTAAACTACGTTGATGACCCGGATTTGGACATGAATACGTTAGTTTCCCAGATCAGAAAGAAGCTCTCCGGCAAGTCCGGTGTCGGGTTCCGAATGCCCTATGGAGTGGGCCTGCTCGCCGGGTATATGGCGGATGGCGTGGCAAAAATGAGTGGTCGCAGTCTTCCGATCAGTTCGGTTCGTGTTCGTAAATTTTGTGCCAACACAAGCTTTAAGTCGGCAAAGTCCAAGTTCCATGATTTCAGTGCCCGCTTTAGTATTGAAGAAGGGCTTGAACGCACCTTGGAAGCAGAATTCATATCACCTGATCCCAACCGCGAAGTTTTCTTTACAGAATAGCCTTCCAGGAAGAAGTCGAGAGATGTCCAAGACAATCGCAATGGGTTACAACACCTGCCACTACGTATGGCTTTTTCGTAGAAATCTTCTTCAGGCTTTGATGCAAGACGGTCACGATGTGGTCATTATGGCTCCGAAAGACGCCTATACTGAACAACTCGTGGAAATGGGTGTCACGCATTTTGATGTTCCAATGAAAATGAACAAGAACCCGGTTTCGGATTATTTTCTGTATCGTCGGTTCCTGAAGGCTTTTCGTTCTGTGCGGCCGGATGTTTATCTGGGTTATACGATCAAGCCAAATGTCTACGGGTCAATGGCAGCCCATAAAATGGATGTGCCTACGGTAAACAATATTGCAGGCCTCGGTACTGTTTTTGTCTCCGAGAATATCGTGGCACAGATTGCCAAGACGCTCTATCGGATTGCTCTCGGCCGCGCCGCCATGGTGTTTTTCCAGAATCCCGATGATCGCAGATTGTTCACCACAAGTGGCATCGTCAAACATGAACGCCACGATCTTCTGCCTGGCTCTGGGGTTGATCTGACGAAATTCTCGTTTTCGCCGCTGCCCGTTCCACCCGAGCGGGACACGCTGCGGTTTTTGTTAATTGGGCGGATGCTCTGGGACAAGGGAGTTGGCGAATTTGTGGAAGCCGCGAGACAAATTTGCAAATCACGACCGGATGTCCAGTTCTGCTTGCTCGGGGGTATAGACAACGACAACCCAAGCGCCATCTCGCAAGAGCAAATTGACGCTTGGGTCGCTGACGGTCATGTGAGCTACCTTGGGTATTCCGATGATGTCCCAGCCGAAATCCTAAAAGCTGATTGCGTTGTTCTGCCATCTGCCTATCCGGAAGGTACACCGCGCACGCTTCTTGAGGCTTCAGCCATAGGGCGCCCGATCATAACAACAGATGCCCCAGGGTGCCGCAGTACCGTCGATGATGGGATCAACGGGTATCTTTGCGCACTGCGGGATTCGTCTGATCTTTTGGAGCAAATTGAAAAGATTACAGCGCTGTCCCCAAAGGAACGAAGCGATATGGGTCGTGCCGGCCGCGCAAAGATGGAACGAGAATTTGATGAGACTATCGTGATCGAGAAGTATCTCGAAATGATCCGGGCTCTCTGATCTTGCGGGATTGATGCGCCCAAGTCCCGAACTTGCGATAGATGCGGCGGGCTCCTGAAAGGAAGCCACTATGATTAGCTAAACAGATGCCGCTCATGCAGCACCTAACATTAACAACCTCGTCACCGTGCCCCATAAAAGGTGAGGGTTACACGAACCGTATCAAAAAGCACTTTGAGATCGAGCCACCAGTTCATGTTCTGCACATAGAACGTGTCCAGTTTTGTTTTAATGCGTACAGCCTCTTCCGAGTCTGTATACCCCTGCTTAACTTGCGCATACCCCGTGATGCCTGGCCGCACGGTTTCTCGCAGGTGATAGCTTGGCATTTCCTTGTGATAGACTTGGGCAAATTCGAACACTTCGGGACGTGGACCAATCAGACTCATCTGACCCATGATAACGTTCAAAATCTGCGGCACCTCGTCCAGACGCGTCCTGCGCATCCATTGACCAAATGGCGTTATCCGCCACTCCTCAAGCTTATCGAAGGGACCACGCTTGGTACTTTTTTCTTCCGGCAGCATCGTGCGAAATTTGATCATCGAGAACTTGCGCTGATCTTTTCCCATGCGCTCTTGACGAAAGAACAAAGGCCCCGGATTCCAGAAGATGTTCACGAGGTAGATAGCCACACAAAGCACCAAGAAAACGGGCAATGCCCCACAACTCACAACAATGTCAAAAATACGTTTGGACACCATGTAAACAGGTTTGTTCTTGCTCGCCGTTTTTCCAGATATCTTTGATTCAAAAGCCCAGCTTTTGCTAACAACTGAATGGTCAAACATATCACTCATACACACACACCTTCTAACCAAATTATTTGAATACATCGGTCTTCGTACAGGCTCAGCTAAAACTCAGCCTTGCCGGTCACAGCCCCATGGCTAAACGTATTTACTCAACATTTCTGCCACCCTGAGGTTTGAAAGAAACCTTCACTCGAGAACCTTCTAATCGCACTGCTCACCAACCATATAAAATTAACGTAACGTTAAAATCACAATCAACATAATTTTGACACGATTTCTCCAAAAGGCCACTTTGCCAACTGCAAACACACCGATCTGGCCAAAATTCGCCCATTGTTGAATCGCGCCACTATCATAAGTAGAGCCTGGAAATAAAAAACAATCTTAAGCGGTGGCTTTGTCAAGCACCTAAACTCATTCCTTCAAGCGATTCTGCTTAGAGCTTGGAGTGTTGTGTAAATGAAAATTCGAAGAAACACCGAACCCTAAACCTTGAGGTGTGGAATCGCCTTCTAGAAAAAGGGGCGCATATGCTTGTTGGCGGTGGCGTGCCTACGGCTATGAGCACTAAACAGAACCGAGAGCATCCATTGCACCGTGAAGAACACAAATATCGTGGCCGTACCTATCAAGGCCCCCAACAGAAGACCTGACACTAGGCCGAATGACCAAGCAAACCAAAAGAAAAGGGTAAACGCCCAGCCTACTACGACACCGAATAGAAACACTGCCATTTTATAGGTTGCCCTTTTTGACGAACATTGCCTGTGTCGGGTTAGTATGGTTGTTCCTTGCCAAGTTTTCGACTCTCAAACTATATCAATGGTCGTGAGTGGCGGGTTCTCGCTTGCCTCTAGTTGAGTTCACCGAAACCGCTCATATGTTTCCCGAATGGGTCATTTCAGGAAAACACAAAAAACCTTCATTGGCCCTATGTTGCACTCAAATTAAGACAACAATTTGGCAGCCAGGCAAATTTCGTCTGCTCCGAAAGGGACGCCAATCTGCTTTAAAGGTGCTCGGGCATCCCACTGCACCTATGTCCGAATAGTTCGCTTAAAATTTAGCAAAACTCTAAAGAAGACCCAGGCCAATCCCACACCGATCAAGTTTCCGGCAAGATCCAGAGCGGAAAACGTCCGCCCCGGCAGAGCCATTTGCGCAACCTCGAATACTGTCGCCAGTACGACCATCACAATAGCCACGCGGGAAGCCGATTCCGCCCAGCCCACATAACTGACAGAACCCAGAAAGAAGAATATTACTAGGTGCGCAAGGGAACTTGACGCTGGCGTAGGAGCCACGAGCAGTGTTTCTCCCCCCAGACATATCCATGCCAGCACCAGAAACATCACAATAGCTATGACACGGACAACCCGCTCAATAATTTCAATCCTCACGACCGGCACCCTCTTATGTACCAGACTCGAACAATAAAGCCTGGACATATTTTTAACACACCGTCCATGTATGATTGCAATATGCAGATGAGTGCTGACCCTGGTAAGCAAAAATGTGCTGGCCCGAAGTAGGCGCACGAGTAAATATATGGTGTATGAAAATACGGCTTCTCAAAAGCAAATGTTTGCCAACGCATTGCAACACCAGTTAACACAGGCACAAGCTCTTTTTTGTTGGTCAAAAGTTGGTATTAATCGGATGGGTATAAAGTGAACAATTCAGTTGAGCCTTTTGTCCTGCCAAACCCGGTAAATATGGCCGAATCCCAGCATGGCCCTATAGACGAGATCAACGACACGATGGATGTCCGCGGGCTTGTCTCGAAGCTCTGGCGTGGCAAGTGGATCATCGCGATCTGCCTGCTGATCGCCTATGTGATCGCTTATCTATCAAATTCCCAAATCGTCCCGACATACAGGGCGGAAGCCTTGGTGATGTTCGACATTGAAAGAAGTAATGTCATCGAAAGTATCCTGAACGAAGAAGGGTTTGATAGGGCTGGACTAGAAGATCAGATGCTCATCCTGTCTTCGACCAACCTGATCACAAGGGTGGTTGATCAACTCAATCTGGACCAGGATCCGGAATTCAACCCAGCTTTGCGTGAAGAAGCACCAAGCCTTATGGAGCGCGCTGGAAGCTATTTCACGCTGCCACCCGAAATCGTCGACATCATGGAGAGCCTCGGTGTCATTGCACCGCCTCCACCTCCAGTTACCGATACCGAAGCCCGGCGACTCGCGTGGGAAGAACGGCTGCGCCAAGTGATTGTTCGCAACGTGTTGTATGGCCTAGAACTGAACCCCGTGGGTAATTCCAATGTACTCGGTATTTCATTCATCTCGACCAACCGGAACACTGCCGCCAATGTCGCCAATGCCATTGCAAACCAGTACATCGTCGACCAGCTTGAAGCCAAATTGGAGGCGACACAAGCCGCGACAAACTGGCTTAGCGTTCGGGTAGATGAATTGCGAGATGATGTGAAAACAGCGGAAGACAGGGTCGAAGCCGCTCGTGCTGAACTCGCCGAAGAACAGGGTCAGAGCCTCGAAATTACCCAACAACAACTGGCGAACCTTAACGCGTCTCTGCACCAGGCGCGAAGCGACAGCGCACGCCTGCTGGCAGATTATAGCAGGTTGAGCAGCGCTTTGAACAACCCGGATAGTTTGGATACGGTTTCGGAATTCCGGGCATCGCCCGCAATCTCACAAATCAGGCAGCAGGAAACCGAAATCGCTGCCCGTGTGGCAACGCTGAGCGCCTCCGTGTCACAAGACAATCCGTCTTTAGTGATTGCCAAGCGGCAGCTCGAAGAGGTCCGCGAACAGGTCCGCGGACAGGTTCTCGAAGAGGCCAGAAAGATTGTTGCCGCCGTCCAAAACGACCGGATCGCCGCACAGGAGCGGGAAGCGGCATTGATTGCACAAGTGCGCGAACTCGAGCAGAGAGCTTTCGCTCAAGCGGCAGGCGAGGTCGCGTTGCGCCAACTTGAGCGCGAAGCCCAGGCCAGTCGTGGTCTCTACCAGAATTTCCTTAGCCGCTTGCAGGAGGCCGACGTGCAGGAAGACCTGCAATCAGCAGATGCCCGCATCTTGTCACCTGCAGAAATCCCTCTCCGCGCAGAATTGCAACAGCAGCGGCGTACAATGCTACTGACAATGATTTTGGGTGGAGTTGTCGGTGTGGGAATCATCTTCTTGTTAGACTTCCTGAACAATACGTTCCGCTCGCCCGCACAGTTAGAGGAAATGTCTGGCATGACAGTTTTAGGCACTCTGCCCTCGATCGGCTCGCGAATGAAACGTCAAACTATTCTGGAAAATCTGCGGACCAAGCCAAATTCCGCACTAGCAGAATCCGTCCGAAACCTCAGGACCAGTATCCTCCTCTCGAATGTGGACAATCCGCCCAAAGTGGTCATGTTCACCTCCAGCGTTCCGCGGGAGGGTAAAACCACAAGCGCGATGCTGATGGCAATGACCAGCCGTCAGATGGGTAAATCCGCGATTATCGTCGATTGCGACCTGCGTATGCCGTCCCTCGCGGATATGCTTAAAGACATTGGCAAACAACCCGGATTGCTGTCAGTCATCGACGGAACAGCCTCGGTTAATGACGCGATCTACGAGGAACCTGCCTCGGGCGTACATGTGCTCATGACCCGCGCCAGAGAGCGGAAGACTTCGATCAATGCCGCCGACGTGCTATCTTCGCAACGCTTTGTTTACCTGATCAAGGCTCTGAGTGAAGCCTATGATCTGGTGATCCTCGACACGCCACCAGCGCTAGTGGTAACCGACGCGCGAATTCTTTCACAATTGGCGGATGCGGTCGTTTACGCGGTACGTTGGGACAAAACCCCACGCGACGCTGTACTGGAAGGCCTGAAGGAACTGCGGTCCGTAGGTGCCCCCATTTCAGGTCTTGTAATGACGTTGATCAACGAGGCGCGCGCCACGAAATATTCCTATGAGGGATACAATTACTACAAAGGTAAATATCGAGACTATTACATCTCATGACACTGCCGGGCGCTCATCTTATGGTCAAGACTTGTAGCCACAACATAACGATGGCGACAACCCAGGTTTGTTGAACCGCTGTGAATACGTCTTCTATGTAGACCTACAGTTCGAGGTAGAAGTCTTTCTTCTCACCTACAATTTGAGAGAACAGGATACCTGCCGATGCGCTAGGGCGTTTTCTATCTGGTCGCCATCTTGGACTGGCACACCTGCAAGGTGATGGCTGTCCTAAACTGACAGCGCACATGATCGATGCAGGCGCGGCGACGCGCGGGGCTTAGAAGTAGTGGGATGGTCCGCCCCTTTCCAGAGAACGGCCGAACCGGCCATCTTTTCATTGGAACAATTCTGGAGGAAAGGATCATGTCAGAGTTTGCAGCCGTCGGGATCGATCTCGGTAAGAACGTGTTTCACGTTGTGGCGATGGACGTCTAAGGCCACCTCGTGAAGCAACGAAAGTACACAAGGCCACAGCTATTCGCCTTGTTTCGATTTCTGCCACCTTGTTTGGTCGGCATGGAAGCACTGTGCCAGTGCCCACTACATCGGTCGTACGCTGACAGAAATGGGCCATGACGCGCGTCTGATGCCGGCGCAATATGTGAAACCATATCTCAGAACTCAGAAGAACGACTTCCTCGATGCCGAAGCAATCTGCGAGGCTGTCCAACGACCAACAATGCGGTTCGTTCCGATCAAAACACGAGAGCAATTGGAATTGCAGGCTGTTCATCGTGTTCGGGATCGTTTCGTCGGTCGTTGCACTGAGGTTAGTAACCAAATCCGGGGCCCGTTGGTTGAGCATGGGATCACGATGCGCCAGGGGCGAGGCGGATTGAAGGGCGTGGTTCAGGAGCTTTTGGCTGAAGAGAACATGGCGATATCGCCAGCCATGCGCACTCTGATCTCAGGTCTTTGGGCAAAATGGCCGTCGACAGATGTAGCCGTTCGTAATCTCACTCAAGAATTAGAGGGTCTCGCTATGAAAGATCGGGCGTGCCAACGCCTGATGACGGTTCCGGGTGTCGGGCCGTTGGTCGCCACAGCCATGATCGCAGCTGTCGCAAACGGGTCAGCTTTTAGAAGAGGGGGGGGACTTTTCAGCTTGGATCGGGTTAGTGCCCCGGCAGATGTCAACCGGCGACAAGATCAGATTGGGCAGTATCACCAAGCGTGGGAACAGTTACTTGCGCCGAATGTTCATCCATGACGCGCGGAGCTTCAAATTGAACGGGAACCGTTCGTCGCATCGGATCGGTGGTCGGCTCGATGATCTCGAACAAAGAGTACATAAGAATGTTGCCACCGTAGCGTTAGCAAACAAGCTGGCGAGAATTGCCCGGTCTTCACGTCTCGCGCCTACACCAAGCTCGTTCGCAGCTACGGTTTGAAACAGGAGTTCATCACACCCCACTGTCCGCAGCAAAACGGCATGATGGAACGCTTGATCCGATCATTGAAAGAGCAATGCGTGCATCGCCATCGCTTCGAAAGACTGGCGCATGCGAGCCGCGTGATTGCCGACTGGATCCAGTTCTATAATCACAAACGACCGCATCAGGCTCTTGCTATGCGCACGCCAACGAGGCATTCAAATTAGCAGCTTAACCTGAGCGGATTCCGCTGGGTCGATACATGTCCGTCGTCAGGGGTTTGGGGACAGAGGGCGGCCTGAGCTAAGAGAGGATCTAGCCCATCTGGTTGGCCTGCTCATTCGGAAGCGTCTCTGTTATGGCTCTCTATTCCAAATTGTCTTCCGTAGATTTCATCATATTGTTGTTCGCTAATATCCGCGTCCCTTCGCACAATCCAGGTATCGTCTTTTACCAGCGCATATAGGGGAACTGGTTTGTATCCAAAGGATTTCTTGTTTGTAAAAGCACCCCTAAGCCCATTCAGAACTGAGAGATCCAGCTGCAACGACAGTTGTTTTCCAATGCTGAGCATATCGAAATAAACGGCCTTCGATATGTAGTTGTCATCCTTTTTCACTGAGCCACCAAAGTAGTGGATCATCTCCTGGGAATTGTAGACGATCGTATAGACAGCCACGATGGCTCCGTCATGCGTTACCTGGCGAATAAGCAAGTTCTCATGTTCAGCGAAGTACTCGAAAATCTCACCCAACAAGTGCTCGGCGTTGTACCACGCTGAAACCTTGCCGCGCTGTGAGAAGTAGCGGCAATGTGCATCCATTACATCAGAAAACTTTGGCTTGAAGTCTTCGTGTGAAACGGTTTCGAACTCGTAGTTCTCCATGTGTCTGAGAACTCGCCTGTAAGACCAACGCTTCTTTGCGGAGAGAGAAGCTAGAAACGTTTCCTGATCGTAGTCTTGCACATTACCTAAGTGCCATTCCGGCTCAAAAGGAACATCGAAAACTCTATGTTCAACATTCAAATCTGTGAAGTAGTCCCTATTTATTGGTAATATCCGAAATGCGTAGTCCCGTTTATTGAGATAACTCAGAACTTTATTTATCAATGCTGGATTGTCGGGTAAGGTGTTACTCCAATTGTGTCGAGTGCCCCCGTAGAAGGTCACCAAGTTATCCTTCAATACCAATGGGATGAGGTCATTGTTTTCACGGAAGAAAAGGTATTCATCTGGTTCATAATGCTTGTTTAAAATTGCTTTATAGCGATAGCTATCAAGGATCGAGTTACTCAAACCAGATAGTGCAGCCTCACAATCGGATCGTTTTGTTAAAAGCTCCATCTACTTTTCCAAAAAATAGGAGCACGCGATCGATACTTCCGGGAACTTATTAGCGGCTTCCTCAGGCATTCATAAATGCTCTGCTCCAGTTCAAGTGCATTCAGCTGACTAACTGAAAATAGTTTCATGATAAACTTGTAGAGGGTACAGCGCGATACCTCATCTTATTTACTGGCACCTGCCAGATGTCAGATCGCGTGACCATACTTGTACATATCGATCATGATCGGTGGGATCCCCCAATCGTGTGCGCCAACCTTATCGTGAACCTCTTCCACATCAGCCCGGAGAATGCCTTCGATTCTTTCAGGGAATCTGCCTTTAGGAGGAATGAAATCGTGTTGGTACATGGCGCCCAGTTGGTTCATGACGTTCCTTGAAATGGCGGCCTCACGGTCCATTTCCCTAATTACTTCGCGATCAGGTGCGAACCACTCAAACCGCTCGTCGACTTCATTTTCAAGTATCTGGTCGACAACGAGTTTCGAGATGACGGGAGCCATGTGAAAGCCATCACGGTTGGTGCCGCTGATGATCGACAGGTTGGGGACCTGTGTCTTTCCAAGAAGCGGATATGTGTCCTGCGCGATGGGACGAGAGCCCACGTTCGTCCGGACCACCTCGGCCCGGTAGAAGTGACGATTGATCTGTTCCATCGCACTGCGCATCAAGCCTTCCAATGCGTACAATCGGACCGTGTTATGCGGTTTCGGCATCATAATACTGGTCGCGCCGATAATGATGTGGTCCTTGGGCTCATTTGGCCCGAGAAAGTAGGGGACCGTATAAATGCCGCATGCGAAACCTCTATTCACCGTTCGAATGCACTTGGAGTGCGGGTAATCGCTGCTCTTGATCTCCATGGACGAGCCAACATTGTGGAATACCGGCTGAACGTTTAGTGGGACGTCGGGGCTGGCTCCCAGGATATCCGAAATGGTAGCACCTACCGCGAGGACAAAGTAGTCTGCGGATAACATATCGCCGTTACCGAGCTTTGCGTCGATTACAGATGACTTGTCGCCGACAAGTTGCTCTACCGTTGAGTTGATGAACTGGACGCGGGGATGTCTGTTCAGGATAGCTTCCAGTTTCTCCAGCATCAGGCGTGGATTGAACCAGCCCTCATTATGAATCAAGATCGCCTGGGTCGCACGATAGCGTTCCTCAGGGTAATAATTCGGGATCGACTTCGGATCGACGTATTCATACTGCTCGTTGAAGTCGTCGAGCGCCGAGATCATGGCGGCGAAATTCAGGTCATCAACTTCGCTCATTGCGGTGTTGTTGACGACATAAGTGCCTTGGCCGAAACAGCCGCCTCTGAAGACTTCACACTTCGAGCAGCCATACGGGATATCGTTGCCCGCGGCCTCGATCAGTTCTTTCTCGAACTCGGGCCACATGCGCGTCGCCCAATGGCTGAGTTCAAATCGATACAGATCTTTCTCGGAATCCAGCGCGCCGACTTCTATCTCGGCGAACGAATTCTGCATCGCTGCTGCGGGCAGAGTAGCCGAATATTGCCGGGCTTCCGGAGCGACGATGACAATGCTGTCATTGGAACCCATCTGTTGGGTGAGCCTGAAGGCCGTAGACAGGCCTAGAATTCCATTACCCGCAACCAAATAGCGCATTGTAACTCCCTATAAAAACGCCGGAAATCAGAGCAATTGCCTGCCGGTTGTGAATTCAATGCAGCCTCAATTTACTATGCCGAAATGTACGGCTCACTCGCTACAGTCACACTCGGAAAATTAGACTTCTCTTGTGGCACCGACCCGACAGTATTAGGACTTTTCTAAGGCTGTCTAGCTCTATTTCTCTAGATCGCTGAATTAGGTTTCCTCTAAAAGGGCGCTAAGGACAGATCCTCTCAAATGCGCCCGCGCCACTCTAGCCAAGTTATTCTAATAAGACCTTTCAGTCCGAGAAACGTTCCCGAAGTCGTTCGACAAACGCTACAAGCATTTCATCCTCACTTTCCTGCTCCTTGGAGAGCTGCTCGAATAGCATGCCCCGTGTTTCGAGCGCCCAACCGATTTCCTCCTCGCCATACGCTATTCCCCAACGATCGCTAGCTGGTCTGTTGGTAAATTCGTTGTGTAATGCTTTGTCCGGCTGCGGAACCACAACCGGAATGCAACCACACATCGCCGCGTATGTCAGGTATTGCGTAAACGGATCATGGCTGTAGAGAACCTTTGTTTTGTTGAAAACTTCGGCCTTTTCTTCATGAGTCAAGTCATCAACGAGGATAGCATCGTCGTCTTCGGGGACTTCCGAGAGACCAGTGTGACGACCCTTCCGGATCAGCCGGCAGGTGCCGGAGCGGTTAGAAAGCTTACGATCAAAATACACGTCGCTCCGGAGCCAAGTGACCCTGAGATGGTTCTCCTGGTCAAGTCCAGCTACACCTTCTGCGAACCCAGGATTATAGAAATACATAAGTTCATTGGGACCGAAGCGAATCTCTGGACGAAAGAACCCTGGTTTGTGGAGGAGCCAGCGCACGACACGCTTGCTTCTCAGTGGGTTACCATCAACAGTTTCGGAATAAACGACGATTGCCTCTTTAAGTATTTTCTTGTCGGCTATTGGGGTCACAAAGTCGGGATTAACGCGAAAGTTTTTCTGAGCAGCGAAAGGTGCTGTCTTGTTGCGGCGCCATGTTTTCAACCTAGTGCGGAGCTCAAATTTTGGGAATGAGGGATACTGATACTGCATTGCTTTGGGATAGACGTACGCGTCTTCGCCCATGTGGTTAAGGCGATCCACGAGCCTATGAAGCACAATGGGCCCCCCTCTTGTTTCGCTGAAGGGGTTTGCATACACGACGATTGGGCGTTCAATTCTGCTCATATTGTGCGCCTCTTCCGGTCGGCAGGTCGATCTGAAATGACGGCAGCATCAATTGAAAGACCATCCAGATAGTTTCTGATTTCGGCTGCTGGGAACTGTATCATGTAATCAAAGCCAAACATTCTTCTCACGAGCGCAAACTGTCCATATACCGATGATCAGGCGGTCGCAAATCATGTGAATTTCAGCTCCAATTCTCTCCTTCTAGTGGGGGGCCGGCAACCAAGCTCGCGTGCGAAGCATCGATTGCCGCGCGTGAATTTTAAAGACCTAATGATTTACTATGTCACTCAAGGTTGTCTGTTTTAAAGAGGGCGACGTGAATCTTCGCTTAGCTTCCTCCATGCAAGAGCAATTTTTGCATTTCGTTTCGGATTTGCTCGTCAGTTAATTGTGCGACGTCTGCGTGAGTAGGAAAGTTGACCAATCGATTGTAGATATCTTGGGAGCGCGGCGTCGCTGCGAGCGGTTTGTAGTATTTCGCTAATACGATTGACTGTGAATTGTCGGTTCTTTCCGGTGCAATCTCTTGATTTGCCAGAAGAGGCCAACTCGTTGCGATCGCCCAGCCATCGAACGGAAGGAGGGGGCTGAGTCCCACGTTTTCGGCAATCTCGATTACCCGTTGGGCCTGTTCATGGTAAAGCGGCGCCCAATCGTGAAAACGTTCGAGACGGTCAAGGTGGAAAGCACAGGAAATGTCCGAAAGCTTGCCATTATTGAGCCAGCAGGCGGGTTGAGATGGCACTGAGCCATAGACGAGAAGTGAGCGTAACTCCTCGTATTCGTGCAGCGGGACAAGAGCCAGACCGCCTTCTCCGACCCCGTAGGGTTTGGTGTGATGCAGACTGAAACACTGCCACGGCCAGTCAGGAACCTGCGTATTCAATCCAGCCGCATTATCGATCAAAAGTGCCTTTCCCGATTGCTTTGCAAAATCAATGTGCGGCTGAAAGTTGCGGCAGACGCCATGTGGGTTTGTAACGATCACGCCGTCATAAGAGTTGACATCGACGTTCTCTAAAGCCGTCAGGTCGAGTAGCCCAGTTTCATCACAGTCGAGAAAGGAGACATCAGAAAAATACCCACGAGCCAAATTACTGAAACTGAACGACGACGCCAACCAACGAAGTCGACGCCCATTCTTCAATTCATGAAGGCGTGCCATCGCTTCCAAAGCAATTCCGCCGTTGCTGCATGGGAAGAGCGCGCGATCCGGCGGCAGATCCATGTGTTCTCGGTATGCTTCAATCAACTGGTGGAATAACGGACCCTCGTTGGCCCATTGGTTTCTTTTTTGGCAACCCGCCAGCAACACGGAAATGCGCTCGAGATTCGGCGTCTTGCTTTCGATGAACGATACTCTTGGCTTCGGTTCCTGGACTGAGGCAGTGTGAATCCCGGCCACTGGTGTGGAATGAACCCGTTTTGTGTCTTTCTTCAATCGCCCATCAGGTCTGATGCTTTCTCGTCGGCCTGCGGATGTCATTGGCTCACTCCGAAATACTTGTAAATTGAAACCTTCTAGGCACTCGCGTCGCCGACAAATACCGTAGATCAATTAGTATCCATTGAACCAACACTTGCCAGAAAAAAAATTGAAAAGTCCGGCACCCAAGCAAACTGGGACCGTCAAGTTTTGGCGCAGAATGAAACGAAGCGCCCCGGCATTCCTGCAGCCTCAGTAGTCAATTGTGGATACACCGCAGCATTGTTCTTGGTTGGTCAACTTTCGCGGCGACGCGCTTCCTGGACTGACGGACGCTTACAGGCAGCGCAAAGCCAAGATGAATTGGGTCTGTATCCGAGCTTCAACGAACCTAGTCTGGGTGCTACCGCTGCGCATCAACGAAATTGCTCTTAGACAATGGCAACTAAATCTCCAGCAATCTAGCAAGGCGCCTTGAAAGCCAGGGGGGAGGATCGTGTTCATGATGCGCGAAACCAACCGCAATCGCACTGCAAAGTAGAGCGCTGGCACCAGACCTTGAAGAACCAACCTCGATTGGAAAGTAGTATCTTCCGGTCGTTCTTGAGCCACGACTAGTGACTTCGTCAGCCAATACAGCAACTGGTACCACGAGAGCCCGACCAACCTGAACCCATTGACGTCTAGTTCGATCGGGCGACCCAATCTCAGACACGGAACGGAAAAAAGGAAACAGACAATTCTGAGACGCCGCTTGCTGCACCGGCAGAACGCAGCATAGATTGAAACAACAGCGATTCAGATCGTCAAATACTTATCACACACTATGGTCGTCATCATTTGATGGCGGACAGCTGGCGCGTTTAAAGATTTGTTAGTTGAAATAAGGACACTTAAGTTGAACAATGATGTTCTTGCCGTTATGCAGCCATATGTTTTCCCTTACATTGGCTATTTTAACTTAATGAAGTGTGCTTCACATTTTGTGCTGTACGATGACGTTAACTTCATTATGCGAGGTTGGGTAAATCGGAATAGAATACTGAGTAATGGAAACCCTGTTACCTTTTCTATTCCACTATCAAAAAGTAGTCAAAATTCGATCATTAACGAAGTAAACGTCGCAAATTTAGACAACTTCAAAAGAAAATTTGGAAGAACATTGGAACACTCCTACGCTAAGGCAAAGTATTATGATGTTGGCATGGAGTATGTCGACAGAGTTCTTGGCAGTAAAAAAGGCACAATAAGTGGGATGGCAAAATTATCGATAACTTGCGCAGCTGATATGTTGGGGATTGATTGCAAGATACATGAGTCATCAAAAGATTTTTCTGATACTAAAGGAATGGAGCGTAGCGAAAGGTTAATTTGTATTGCTAAAAGACTGAAATGTAACTCATATGTGAACGCCGCAGGCGGAAGTTCTTTGTATGATAAAGGGCATTTCAAAGAACATGGAATAGAACTAAAATTCATTAATCCTAATTTTGTTCGCTATAAGCAGGTTGGTTCAAAAGAGTTTGTTCCTGCCCTGTCAGTGATAGATTTGATAATGAACCAATCGATCGACGAAATTAGAAGTCATCTAAAAAGTTATGAGTTAACTTGATCAGGGCGATGCGTCATCTGCGTCCGAAATTTTCAAGGAAATGGCCCGGCCCCAGGGGGCTAAACAAGGGGTAGTCTGCTCGATCACAATAAGCACTAGCTTTGCACCTGATAGATCAGGAACGGGCAACTTCCCTTATCAACTACCGTCAACCCAAAATACCTACCGCTACGCCTGGCGATTAGCGTTCAAAAAAAGCTCGACTAAAGTGGTGATAGCTATGAAACTCATACTCAAATATCAGGCCATCATCGGATTTACTAAATATGTAAAAACCCCCCTCTTCTAGTCGGGGTTTGTTGGGGCACTTATTGTTAATAAACATTTCACATTCAATAACGTTATTATGACCTGATACAATCGTATTCACTCCATCTTCAACATCCAAGTTTTGGTAAAACTCGGTAAGTTGCTGTGTTCTAATATGAGGTTTTTCAGTATAAGGTCCCTTATGGAGGAGTCTTCTGTGCTGTGAGTCAAATCCTCCGAATGCCAACTCCGCTGTTTGCCTTGCTCGACACGAGACTGATGAAATAACATTGCCTATTGGTAAGCCGACATATTTAATGTGTTCGCCAATGGCTTTTGCTTGTACCTTGCCGCGCTCGTTCAAACAAACAGCGTCGCCAAAATAATCATTTTCAGCATACCGGCTCTCATCTAAACCATTTTGATGTACATCACTTTCCAGAGCGTCGTACATCTGAACGTCTAACCATTTATCACGCTCAGCGTGACGAAAATGCAAGATGTAACCTCCATTCAAAATTTCTTTGGCCCAGTAGATGTCCATCTCTGAGGCGTCGTAATTTACATCTGCGGAGTTGACATCACTAGTTTGTGGACCAAAAGCACTCTTAATCTTTTTTCTTTTTTCATACAGATAGACAGCTGAGGCCGACACCACTATGGCCAAAGACAAAATGGCTAATATTACTAATACGCTTCGGATCGTTTTAGACATCTCAACTTTACACTATATACAAATTTTTGTCCTCATGCATGGCCTATTTACGCAAGAGGCAAGTGGCAAATGATACTACGCCGGATTATTCAAGCACTGGGTGCCCATCTGAGGTTAGGATTTATAACCAGAACATGATGTTAGCGGTCAAGGACATGGTGGCAGGATGACCTTCGGGCACCCGCCGCAAATGCTCACGGCGCTGCTGGTCTCTGAGATGGTTGAAGTTGTTTTGATTCAGAAAGTTTAGCGAGACGGTATGCAGGTTATGCCCTCCTATCTTTAAGGTTTTTTTACGATACCAGCCAGCATCATATCCCAGCCTCGCCGGCGTGAACTTCAGAGCAGTTAGTCACGCAGCCAACAGACCAATTTATCGGTGGACCGCTTACGCCAATTACTCAAACTTTAAAGCTTGAGGCATGCGAATGGCCAAGCTCATCTGTTCGCAATTTCGGATAACGCCCGTCTCAGTTTTAACTTCCAATACTGAGCATTCAAAGATAATGAATTGGAAATGCGATCTACCCGAGTGACCGGGGCGGAAAAACCTTTTGGTGTCACGGACTCAATCAAATCAACCCAAGATGATAAGGATTGTTGCGGCGTATAATGCGATAAGACCGTCTTACGCGCGGCTTTTCCTAAGACCTCACGCATAGATTTGTTCTGTATCAGTTGAATAAGTGACGCTTCCCATTTGTCCGCTTCAGCCAACAGTCCGTTTTCGGAATGGCGTATAACAGATTTGTGCGGCGATGTTGGAGTAGCAATACTAACCACCTCACACGCTCCTGCTTCAATAAATTTCAACTCACTTTTGGCTTGGCAAAACGCTTGCTCTATCTCAAGTGGGATTAAGTTAATATCTATACCTTCAAAGATATGCGGGTATTGCGCATATGGTTTGAGATCCTCACGGATTACTCTTTCACCAAACGCTTCAAATTCTGCGGATATTTCAAGCGGGCCTACAATGAGCAACTTTGTTTGTGGTAGTTTTCTCAAAACCTGTAAAAGTGCGTTTTGGATAACAGCAAAATTTGCGTCGTGGCTTTTGGAACCCGGCAAGTACGCTAGGGTTACACTTTCGTTCTTTCTTTTTTGCCTTTTCGTCACGACCTTAGAGCTAAGTTGCAAATACATCTTGCTCAACGTATTTTTGACAACTGTTGTTTGTGGGTGAATCAAAGCAGCATGATCAGCCAGAAATTGCGTGGACACGCTAACATGGTCGCAGGCGCTCATCGCCATTGAAAATGGCTGAGAACCCGTACGATATTGTTTGGCTTTATGCCCTTGCGCCAAATAGGCGCTGCCTTCCTCGTTAAATATTAAATCATCTGTATCATAAATTAGCGATTTCGCGCGCGCGCGCGCAGCTTTAATGAAGGCCCGCGAATAATCATCATATGGGACCCGATGCAGAATGATCGCTTTATCTGCAAGCGGCCGGGTATGGTAAATTGTATCCACTGAGACACGATATCCTGCTGTACGCAGTGCTTCTGCCGGTTGTATACACCGCAGTTGTGTCGTCCCGTGGGGCTTAATAGGGTACTTGCTAACAAATTGAATATCCATGGAGTTATGTAACCTATTTTTGGGGGGGTGGGGATCAAATAAAAGTTCAACGGCCTAGGCTCAGGACTCATTGATTTCCGAGCGGTTACGTTATTCACGGCTCGAACGCGAGTAGTGAGCATGTCTGAAGTTTCCTGGTTATCCAACGCCAAGAAGGCGCGTCTTGAACGGTATTATCTTTATCAACCGCAATGGGTTGCGATGGCGAGATGCACGAAGGGAATATGGCCCTCACAAGACCTTGTGCAACCGTTGGAAGTGATGGAGTGACAAGCGCATCTTAGTCCAGATGATGGCCGGCATGGTCGCAGATCACAGCGAGGAAAAGACAGTGATGATTGATGCAGCCTACTGAAGGCACACCGAACAGCGTCCAGTTTAGGCGCTGGGAAAGTCAGACGATGAAATGGTTCTGTGTCAAGTCTGACAGCGTCGTGTCTTCCAGAGTCAGCGTATTACCTAGGCCGCCATCAAATTTGGTATCTTCGATAAGAAGGTTATCGGCTTCCCGAACGTCT
>NZ_WPZO01000002.1 GCF_013031355.1 Ruegeria arenilitoris
TAATTCGCTCTAGCGAATGATCGAACGGAAAGGGCGTCCCTCGGGGCGCCCTTTTTCTATGCGCGCACTTCGTCGGATTAATCCTGTCTTCATCATTCGGTAAAGAAGCGACCCCATGTACGCCTTGAGACAAAGAGCGTCGGTCCCAAACCACGCCATTTGTTCTCATGTTGCAATCATATCCGCTTGAACGCATCAAAAGCTCGCCCCGTGCGGGTCGATACGCCAAGGGGTCAGAAGATGGGGAACACCATGTTTGGACTTCAGTTCGTACAATACGGCACACGCATCCTGCACAGCAAAGACCTGGATGACATGCAGTCGGCAATCCTTGATGAAGAGAGTTTCGAAGGCGGTACGGGCGGATCGCAACCCCAGAATATGGTTAAGTTGACAGCCTGCTATTCGGGGCACCCGAGCAAGCACGCACCCCAGCGCCATTTTTCTTCCAAATAAACCTTCGCTTTTACCGGTCTTCGGTGCCTGGTCCGGAAACGGCACAGAAATCTTCCGTGCCGGGTGACGGCACGGCTAAACTCATCATGCTCCTTTAATAGCGCGCGGCACGATGCGGCGCGCATAGTCGACGAGGCAAGGCATGGTGGGTTTGGACCTATTGGTGAATGCGGCAAACGTCTTTTACCTGATTTCGTACTCGGTCCGAGATATTTTCTGGCTACGGGTGCTGACGGTGATCGGGGCGCTGATCCTGTTGCCCTATTATTATCTGCAAAGTACACCGCTTTGGGCGCCGATCGGGTGGAACCTGTTTTTCACAGGCATCAATATCTTTTGGATCATACGCCTGTTGCTGGAACGCCGCCCGGTGCCATTTACCGATACGGAACGGCATCTGTACGAAACTGCGCTGCGCACTTTCAGCGAACGTGACGCGTATAACCTGCTTAAGTCGGGCGTCTGGAAAACCGTTCCCGCAGGGACAAGGATGTTGACGCAGGGCGACCCCGTTCCACGCCTGTCGCTGATCGTGGGGGGTGAATTCAGCGTTGAAATGAACGGCAATCGTGTCGACACGCTGGGCGAGGGGCGCTTCCTCGGCGGCACGGCATTTCTGAGCAGGGATCAGGATTTTTCGGCGCCGGTGACCGTGACGGCGCTTGGGCCGTCACGTGTTATAGACTGGGAGATGCCCGCCCTGAACGCCGAACTTCGGAAACAACCAGATCTGGCGATTTCGATAGAAGCCAGCCTCGGGCTTGAAATCTCGCGTTTTCTGCAATCGGCGCGCGTGCAGATACCTTAGAGCGCGCTTTCAGCCGCGGCCCGAACCGCGCGGATGTTTTCGCCGTAGACCTCGGGATTGGACACCGACCCGCCTTTGAAAACGGCGGACCCGGCGACCAGAACGTCGGCACCTGCTGCCGCCACCAGAGGCGCGGTCTGCGGATCAACGCCGCCGTCGATCTCGATATGCACAGGGCGGTCGCCGATCATCTGGCGCAACTTGCGCACTTTGTTGGTCATGTCGATGAACTTCTGGCCGCCAAATCCGGGGTTCACGGTCATGACGCAAACCAGATCGGTCAGGTCCAGCAGATGCTCGACCGCCTCAGCCGGGGTGCCGGGGTTCAGGGCGACGCCTGCTTTCATGCCAGCGGCGCGGATGGCCTGCAGGGTGCGATGGGTGTGCGGTCCGGCCTCGACATGGGCGGTCAGGATATCGGCCCCGGCATCGGCATAGGCCTGAATATAGGGATCGACAGGCGTGATCATCAGGTGCACGTCCATCACCGTTTTGACATGCGGGCGGAACGCTTTGACGGCGGGCGGGCCAAACGTCAGGTTCGGGACGAAATGGCCGTCCATCACGTCGACATGGACCCAATCGGCGCCCTGGGCCTCGATGGCCTGAATCTCTTGTCCGAAATTGGCGAAATCGGCAGACAGGATCGACGGGGCGATCTTGATGGTGCGGTCAAAGCTCATGGCGGCCTCATGTCAGCTGAAGAGTCGCGGTCGCATATACCTGTGCCGCGCTGTAAAGGGTAGCCCCCGCAACTCGCACGTCGTTACAAAACTTTCACCACACTGACACACAGCCGTTGAATGGCCTCTGTAGCTGACCGCCAACACGAAAGGGGGGTGGCACGTGCTGCGTATCGAGAAACTGACCAAACGCTTCGGCAACAATGTGGCCGTGGACGCGGCAACGCTGGATGTGGACAAGCCGTGCATGATCGGCATCATCGGTCGATCGGGTGCAGGCAAGTCCACCCTGCTGCGGATGATCAACCGCCTGACGGACTCCAGCGACGGTCAGATCCTGTTTGAAGGCCGTGATGTGACTCAGTTGAAGGGTCGCGAAAAGCGTGCCTGGCAGGCCGAATGCGCGATGATTTTTCAGCAGTTCAATCTGGTGCCGCGCATGGATGTGGTCTCGAACGTGCTGCACGGCACGCTGAACCGCCACTCGACACTGGCGACCATGTTCAACCTGTTTCCGATGGACGAGATTCACCGCGCCATCGACATTCTGGACCGTCTGGGCATCGCCGAGCACGCGCCCAAGCGGGCCGAGGCGCTGTCGGGCGGTCAGCAGCAGCGCGTTGCCATTGCGCGCGCCCTGATGCAGGACCCCAAAATCATTCTGGCGGACGAACCCATTGCCTCGCTGGACCCGATGAACGCTCAGGTGGTTATGCAGGCGCTGCGCCGCATCCATGAAGAGGACGGCCGTACCATCATCGCCAACCTGCACACGCTGGACACTGCGCGTCGCTATTGTGACCGCGTGGTCGGTATGCGCGACGGGCGCATCGTTTTCGACGGGCTGCCCGAACAGCTTACCACCGGCGTGGCCCGCGAGATTTATGGCGCCGATGCCAGCTTCTCGGAAGAGGCAACCTCGACCGAGATCGAGACGCTGGACGCCACCCAGAAGGCCCTGATGGAAGCTGAAGCGACCATCTGAGCCAACCACCCCCTTTCATCGCCCGGTCCGGTGAAAGGCCGGGGTAATCAAACTGGAGAGAGACAGATGAAAAAACTGATTGCTGCACTGGCGGCGACCACTGCACTGGCCGCACCTGCCATGGCCGAAGAAATCAGCGAATTCCGCATCGGCATTCTGGGCGGTGAGAACGCTCAGGATCGTCTGAACAACAACGAATGTCTGCGCGTTTACACTGAAGAAGCGCTGGGTGTTCCTGCGAAACTGTTCGCGCCTGCCGACTATAACGGCGTGATCCAAGGCCTGCTGGGCGGCACCATCGACGTGGCCTGGCTGGGTGCGTCGGGTTACGCAAAAACCTACCTGTCTGACCCCGAAGCCGTTGAGCCGGTACTGGTCAAGGTCAACACCGATGGCGGCTATGGCTACTACTCGGTTGGCTTTGCCCGCAAAGATAGCGGCATCACCTCGCTGGAAGACATGAAGGGCAAGACCTTTGGTTTTGGTGATCCGAACTCGACTTCGGGCTATCTGATCCCGTCGATCGAAATCCCCGCAGCCACCGGCGCGACCATGGACTCGGGCGACTACTTCGGCGAAGTGAAATTCACCGGCGGTCACGAACAGACCATCGTTTCGGTCAACAATGGCGACGTTGATGGCGGCGTGACCTGGGCCGATGGTCTGGGCGAATGGGAAGATGGTTACCAGTCGGGCGCCCTGCGCCGCGCCGTGGATGCCGGTCTGGTCGACATGAACGACATGGTCGAGATCTGGAAATCCAAGCCGATCCCGGAAGGTCCGGTTGTGGTCCGCAAGGCTCTGCCGGAAGACGTCAAAGCCAAGGTGACCGAGCTGTGGGACACACTGAGCGAGAAAGACCAGGATTGCTTCTACGGCGTAGCTGCAGGCGAGGCCAAGAGCTTCGACCCGATCACGCATGACGCCTACGAAGTCATCATCGAAGCACGCAAGCTGAAGTCCAACTAAGCCTGCAAACCCAATGATCGGGGTCCGGTGTCGAAACCGGGCCCCGTTTTCCACTCAGGAGCATTCCATGACAGACCTGACTGCTGGGCCCCCCAGCGTTGACCAGATTCGGGCCGACTATGCCGAGATGACCCGGCGCAAGCGGGTCTATGGTGGTATCCTCCTGATCGTGTTCGTGGCCTTGATGGCTGCGGGTTTCCGCACGGCTGACGACCGCAACGCGGGCAGTTTCATCGACGGCTGGCACCGCATTCTGGACTATCCGGCCGAGGTTCTGTCAGAGGCATGGGAAAAGATCGGGGCCATGCCGGAAAATCTGGTCAAGTTTTTCCCGGCGTTGGTCGAAACCCTGAACATCGCGGCCGCTTCGACCCTGATCGGCACCATTGTGGGCACGTTTCTGGCGCTGATGTCGACCCGCGGCATGGCGCTTTGGCCCGCGCTGATCCCGCTGTTCCGGCGCATCTCGGACATATTTCGTGCAATCCCCGAGATCGTCATAGCGCTGGTTCTGATCTTTATTCTGGGTGGCGGCCCGGTGCCCGCGATGATCGCCATCGCCATTCACACGGCGGGCGCGCTGGGCAAGCTGTTTTCCGAAGTGAACGAAAACGCCTCGCTCAAACCGGTCGAGGGGCTGCAATCGGTTGGCGCCAACTGGTCGCAACGCATGTATCTGGGTGTGATCCCGCAGGTTGGGCCCAACTATGTCAGCTATGCCTTGCTGCGGTTCGAGATCAACATCCGTGCTTCGGCCATCCTTGGTTTCGTCGGCGCAGGTGGTCTGGGCTATGAGCTGCGCAACGCGATGTCCTGGGGGCAGGGGCGCTATGACGAGGCGGCCGCCATCTTCATCCTTCTGTTCGTCACAATCGTCGTCGTGGATCAGATCTCGGGCTATCTGCGCGACCGTCTGGCCCACGGGTCGGAAAAAGGAGCCTCGGCATGAGCACCTTCGCAACCAACCTAACCGTTGATGAGCTCAAGGCCGAGGCGGATCGACTGTTCAATCGCAAACGGCTGGTGAATTTCGGCTTGCCTACGCTGGTTCTGGCCTATCTGGTCTACGTGTTCTTTGCTTTCGATGTGCCGGGTCTGGCAGCGCGGGCGAATTGGGACAACGGCAAGACACTGGTGTCGGACAGCTACAGCTATAAAACGCATATCGAGCGGGACAACCGCTCGGGCGAGGTGACTGCCGCCATCGAGGGTGAGCGCAAGGGCGCATATCCCGCGGGTCAGGCCCCGGACTGGGTGACGTTGGGCGAGACCACGGTGATTGATCTGGAAGACGGTCATGTCGTGCGTTTTGGTCCCGAGACGGTCGAATATGACATCCCCGGCTATGGCACCGTTCGGGCAACACCAACCCGTGCGGCCGGGGTGCAGGCGGAGTTGCCCATAGGTGACGTGCCAGACTGGATCAGCGAGTCAAAAAACCGATTGACCGTAACCACAGATGCGGGGCGTCTGACCGTAACCCGCAACCGGTCCGAGGTGTTCCGCTATTTCACTGGGTGGGAGCTGTTCTGGTTCACCCTCGACAGCCCGTACTACGGCAAGTCTTTCCCGGAACTGGCCGGGCTGGCCATGAACGGTGAGGCCGGTGCGATCCTGAACGATTTCTGGACCAACAAGATGTGGCGGCATCAGGATGTGGCCTGGGCGATCTTTGAGACCATCCTGATGGCGTTTCTGGGCACGTTGGGTGCGGCCATGGTCGCCCTGCCGCTGGCCTTTCTGGCGACACGCAACTTCAACCCGATGAAATCCGTGCGCTTTGCGACTCGGCGGGTATTCGACTTTGTCCGTGGTGTGGACGCCCTGATCTGGACCGTGGTTCTGGCCCGTGCCTTTGGCCCCGGCCCGCTGACCGGTGCGCTGGCCATTCTGGTGACCGATACTGGCACCTTCGGTAAAATCTTCTCGGAGGCGCTGGAAAATGTGGACAACAAGCAGATCGAAGGCGTGCAATCCACCGGAGCCAACGCACCGCAGCGCTATCGGTTTGGCGTGATCCCGCAGGTGACGCCGGTGTTGCTGAGTCAGTTGCTGTACTTCCTTGAATCCAACACCCGCAGCGCCACGGTGATCGGCGCGATTACGGGCGGCGGGATCGGTCTGCTGCTGACGCAGGCGATAATCACCCAGAAGGATTGGGAAGAAGTGGCCTATTACATCGTCCTGATCATTCTGATGGTGATGCTGATGGACTGGTTCTCGGGTTGGCTTCGTCGGCGTCTGATCCAAGGCGAAACGGATAATAAGCGTAAAAAGCGCGCGTCGAAAGAAAAACGGCAGCCGGTGGGCTGATCAAGGATCAATGACTATGGCACGCCTGCGCCCCGACCAGCCTTTTATTCATCCCGATTGCCAGATCACGAACAGCACCTTTGGTGCATATGTCGAGATCGGTGCAGGCAGTCGTGTAGCGAACTCGGCCTGGGGGGATTACTCCTATTGCGACCGGACCTGCGATATCGCCAATGCCAAGATCGGAAAGTTCGCCAATATCGCCAGTTTTACGCGGATCGGAGCAACAGATCACCCGATGGAAAAGGCGTCTCAGCACCATTTCCTGTACCGGTCGGCTGCTTACTGGGACGATGTCGAAGACGATCAGGATTGGTTCGCCTATCGCGCCAGCCGCAAAGCCGTGATCGGCCACGACACGTGGATCGGCCATGCGGCGATCATCAAGCCCGAAGTTACGATTGGTCATGGTGCGGTGGTGGCTTCGGGTGCCGTAGTGACCAAGGATATTGATCCGTACACTATTGTCGGTGGTGTAACTGCCCAACCGATCCGCCTTCGCTTCTCGAAAGACGTTGTCGAACGAATGCTGGCTTTGTCTTGGTGGGACTGGGACAACCCGCGCCTGAGAACCGCATTGCCGGACTTCCGGTCCCTTGGGGCAGAAGCTTTTCTTGAAAAATACGAATAAGCCTGTCGTGCAAGAGCGCGGAAATGCTCTCGCACCCGCAGGAGCATCGGCAGCGCCGATCCCCCTTGGCGGCTTTGGGCATAGCGCCGCGCAAAGCGCGGCGCTATGCCCAACGGGATGAGGTCTCCGCAAGGAGGCCGAAGACGGGCGGGAGGTCTCTGTTGCCTAGTCGTCGTGCATTGTCAGCGTCACCCGTTCCCCGGCAAATACGGTGCGTCCGTATTCAACCGGCACGCCTGACAAGTCGGCGTTCACCCCGATTGAAAACAGCACCGGCGCACCTTCCGGCAATTGCAGGTGCAGAGCCTGTGTTGCTGTCGCAGCCCGCGCCGTCAGGCGGGTGGAAACGCGCGTATAATCCGCAACGCCACAGCGTTGCAGGGCCTTGGTCACGGATTGCGTCTCTTGCAGAGCGGTCAGGATGTCGGGCAGGCGGTCTGCAGGAAAGGTGCTCTGGAACAGGGCTATCGGCTGACCATCGGCCAGTGAAAGTCCGTCATACACATGCACCTTGTCGCCTGGGGTCAGTTGCAACGCTTCGGCCTCGGTCTCATCAGCGGTGCGCGTGGTCAGCGAGAGGATCGTCTTGCCGGGAATCTTGCCGCTGGCCGAAATGCTCTTGTGGTATCTGACCCGTTTACCAATTGGGTAATCGGTCGGGCGCGCCGCCACAAATACACCTGCGCCGCGCCTTGGATGCACCAGCCCTTGTCCTGCCATATCCGCCAGTGCGCGCCGCACCGTGTGCCGGTTTACCCCGTGTTGTGCGGCCAGTTGCGCCTCGGTGGGCAGGCGGTCTCCGGTATTGTACCGCCCCTCGGCGATGTCCGAGGTCAGGCTTAGTGCGATGCTCTTCCAGACCGGCGTTTTGCTCATGTCACCAAACTTTCACAGTTCCACGGATTGCGGGACTCACTTTAGGGGTGTAATATTTGTCTAGTTGTATAGTTCACGTAGACAACCCGGCCAAGAGGTTTCGATGGCGGATTACCAGAATATTGCAAATACCGCTCGCCGGGACTGGATGGGCCTTTTGGCGCGTGCCCCGGATGACGCGCTGATCGAGTTGTGGGGCAAGGTTGGAACGCCCCCGAGCTTTGACTGGCTTCGCAGCCCTGAAGTGGGCGGTGTCATGGTGCGCGGTCGGACAGGAGGTACAGGCGCGCCGTTCAACCTTGGTGAAATGACCGTCACGCGGTGTTCGCTGGTGCTGAAGGACGGCACGGTCGGGCATGGCTATGTGCAGGGTCGGTCGAAGCGCAAGGCTGAAGCTGCAGCACTGATCGATGCGCTGATGCAGACTGATGCAGCCGAGGAAATTCGTGCCTCGGTGATCACACCGCTCAGCCAGCAGATGCAGGACGCTAGAACGGCGCGGGCCGCGAAAGCCGCTGCCACGAAAGTTGAGTTCTTCACGCTGGTACGGGGAGAGGATTAATGAACGCGCAAACCCAGTTCTCGGGCGGCTTTGACAATGCACCGATCGATGCAGCCCATGCCTTCCGTGCTGCTATGACAGTCATGGCACGGCCAGGTGAGATTCGGTTGATTTCGGGTGCGCAACCACCGGCGCCTTTGTCTGCGGCAGCGGGGACGTTGCTGCTGACCCTATGTGATCCAGAAACCCGAGTGCATCTGGCAGGCGACTTGGACACGGATGCTGTACGCCAATGGCTAACCTTCCACACAGGCGCTCCGATTTCCGAGGCGCCCGAGGCGGATTTTGCCGTTGGATCGTGGCAGGCGCTTGGGCCGCTGTCCCAGTATCGCATCGGAACACCGGAATATCCTGACCGGTCGGCGACCCTGATTGTCGAATGCGACGACTTGCAACAAGCGGGTGCGGAACTGACCGGCCCGGGGATCAAAGGCACTGCGCATCTTTCTTTGCCGAACGTGCCGACGCTTCAGGCCAACGCGGCGCTCTATCCTTTGGGCTGCGACTTCTTCTTCACAAGCGGTGACAGGCTGGCAGCCCTGCCGCGCAGCACGCAGATCAAGGCGGAGGGTTAGGCCATGTATGTCGCTGTCAAAGGTGGTGAGAAGGCCATCGATAACGCCCATGCCTGGTTGGCCGAAGAACGCCGTGGATCGACGGATATTGCCGAGTTGAGCATCGCGCAAATCCGCGAACAACTGTCCCTTGCGGTGAACCGGGTGATGGCCGAAGGGTCGTTGTACGACCCGGACTTGGCGGCCCTGGCGATCAAACAGGCGCGTGGGGATCTGATCGAGGCGATCTTTCTGATCCGCGCATACCGCACGACACTACCCCGGTTCGGCTATTCCAACCCGGTGGAAACCGGTGAGATGGCTTGTGACCGCCGGATTTCGGCGACGTTCAAGGATGCGCCGGGCGGTCAGGTTTTGGGGCCGACCTTCGATTACACTCACCGCCTGTTGGATTTCAAACTGGCCGCCGAGGGTGAAGTTCCCGCAGCCCCCGAAGCCCAGCCGCGTGTGGAGCCAACGCCGCATATCTCTGAGTTCCTCAAGGGCGAGGACATCATTCAGGACGAACCCGCCAGCGACGCCACCCCCGGCGACCTGACCCGCGAGCCGATGGAGTTCCCGGCCGGTCGCCCCCTGCGCCTGCAATCGCTGACGCGAGGGGATGAAGGGTTCGTGCTGGGAATGGCCTATTCGACACAACGCGGTTACGCCCGAAACCATGCCTTTGTCGGCGAGTTGCGTATCGGTAAGGTCGCGGTCGAGATGGACATCCCCGAGCTGGGCTTCGCCATCGAGATCGGCGAGGTCGAGCTGACCGAATGCGAGACCGTCAACCAGTTCAAGGGGTCAAAGACCGAACCGCTGCAGTTCACCCGCGGCTATGGGCTGGTCTTTGGTCAATCGGAACGCAAATCCATCGCCATGGCTCTGGTTGATCGCGCGCTGCGCTGGGAAGAACTGGGTGAGGATAATCTGGGCGCTCCAGCGCAGGACGAGGAGTTTGTCCTGAGCCACGCCGACAACATTCAGGCCACCGGGTTCCTCGAACACATCAAGCTGCCGCACTACGTGGATTTCCAGTCCGAATTGGAACTGGTCCGCAAGCTGCGCCGCGAGGCCGAAGAACGGATCACACCGAGGGAAGCTGCGGAATGACCTTAGGGACCAGACTGTTCAACGCCGGTGGCTTCAGCACTTGTCCGCGGTTCTGCTTTCCCGGATTGGGCACTGTTGCGCTTCGAACACGGATGCGGCGCGCCAATCGAACACCAGACCCCCTTTGGGTCTCTCCGTTGCGCGCGGCGGCGATGTTTCGCGTGACGGTTATGTCTGAAGAGATAGGCCAAAATGACCAAAACGAACGCGGTAACAACAATTACGTCCATAAAAACACCAATAAAAAAGCGAAGTACAAAAAATGAATGAGTATAATTTCGCATATTTGGACGAACAAACCAAGCGGATGATCCGCCGTGCCATCCTGAAAGGGCTGGCGGTGCCCGGATATCAGGTTCCTTTTGCCAGCCGTGAGATGCCGATGCCCTATGGCTGGGGCACCGGTGGGGTGCAGGTCTCGGCTGCGACGCTGACGCCGGATGATACCTTCAAGGTGATCGATCAAGGCGCGGACGACACCACCAACGCCGTTTCGATCCGCAAGTTCTTTGAGAACACCGCAGGCGTCGAGACCACCGAGGAAACCGAGAAGGCCACGGTCATCCAGACCCGTCACCGCATCCCCGAAGCGAAGCTGACCGAGGATCAGATCCTTGTCTATCAGGTGCCGATCCCGGAACCTCTGCGGTTCCTGGAACCGCGCGAGACCGAGACGCGCAAGATGCACAGCCTTGAGGAATATGGCCTGATGCATGTGAAATTGTACGAGGACATCAGCCAGCACGGCGCGATTTCGACCTCGTACGCCTACCCGGTGAAAGTGTCGGGGCGGTACGTGATGGACCCGTCTCCGATCCCGAAATTCGACAACCCCAAGCTTGAGATGGATGCGATTCAACTGTTCGGGGCCGGGCGGGAACAGCGCATCTATGCGGTGCCGCCGCACACCAAAGTCGTCAGTCTCGATTTCGAGGATTACCCGTTCGAAGCCACCAAGGCCGACCATCCCTGTGACCTGTGCGGTGCCGAGGACAGCTATCTGGACGAGGTGATCATGGATGATGCAGGCAACCGGATGTTTGTCTGTTCGGACACCGATTTCTGCCGGTCCCGCCGCGCGCAGGGCCACGAAGGACGCTTGAGCAAGGAGGGCGCGGTATGACTCCGTTGTTGCAGGTCAAAGGTATTCAGAAACACTATGGCGCGCGCATCGGCTGTACTGGCGTCAGTTTTGATCTCTACCCCGGTGAGGTGATGGGCATTGTCGGCGAAAGCGGTTCCGGCAAATCGACCTTGCTGAACTGCCTTGCGGGGCATCTTGAGCCTGACGCGGGGCAGGTGGTCTTTGATACGCGCACCGATGGCCCCGTGGATACGGTGACCATGTCGGAACCCGAACGACGTATGCTGGGCCGTACCGATTGGGCCTTTGTCCACCAGCATGCCCGCGACGGGCTGCGCATGTCGGTAAGTGCAGGCGGTAATATTGGCGAGCGGCTGATGGCCGTTGGCGACCGTCACTATGGTCAGATCCGCGACCGCGCGATTGACTGGCTGGGCCGGGTCGAGATCGACGGCGCCCGCGTGGATGACCGTCCGACCGCGTTTTCAGGCGGGATGCAGCAACGCCTGCAGATCGCGCGCAATCTGGTGACGGGGCCTCGGCTGGTGTTCATGGACGAGCCGACGGGCGGTCTGGATGTTTCGGTTCAGGCGCGGCTGCTGGACCTGCTGCGCGGGCTGGTGCGTGAAATGGGGCTGAGCGCCATTATCGTCACGCATGATCTGGCTGTGGTGCGCCTGCTGGCAGATCGGCTGATGGTGATGAAGGACGGTTACGTGGTCGAGGCCGGTTTGACCGATCAGGTTCTGGATGATCCGCAACACGCTTATACGCAGCTGCTTGTATCAAGCGTACTGCAGGTTTGAAGGTGAAGGCGATGATTGAGCTTAAGGATGTAAGTAAGAGCTTTACCCTGCACAATCAGGGTAGCGCGGTGATCCCGGTGATGGAAGGCGCCTCGCTAAAGGTTGCGCCCGGTGAGTGTGTGGCGCTTACGGGTGCGTCGGGGGCGGGCAAGTCCACCCTGATGCGGGTGATTTACGGAAACTATCTGGCGGCGTCCGGGCAGGTTCTGGTCGGTGGTCTGGATGTGGCACAGGCCGAGCCGCGCGAGATTCTGGCGCTGCGCCGCGAGACGCTGGGCTATGTCAGCCAGTTTCTGCGCGTGGTGCCTCGGGTGCCGACGCTGGAGGTGGTGGCAGAACCCTTGTTGGCCATTGGGTGTGACCGCCAGGTTGCGCTGGACAAGGCGGCGGCTTTGCTGGCGCGGTTGAACATACCGGAACGTCTGTGGTCGCTGAGCCCGACAACCTTTTCAGGGGGTGAGCAACAACGGGTGAACATCGCCCGCGGCTTTGCGCATGACTATCCGGCGATGTTGCTGGACGAACCCACGGCTTCGTTGGATGCGCAGAACAGGGAAACGGTGCTGTCGCTGATCGAAGAGGCCAAGGCGCGCGGTGCTGCCATCGTTGGCATTTTTCACGATATCGGCGCGCGCAACCAGGTCTGCGACCGCGAGATCAACGTCTCGGACTTCACCCCCGGAGTGGCCGCATGAGCCCTGCGCCGGTCATAGCGGTCGTTGGTCCTTCGGGCGTTGGCAAGGACAGCGTGATGGAGGCGCTGGAGGCCCGCGCGCCGGGTATCGTCAGAGCCCGCCGGGTGATCACCCGTCCCGAAGGCGAAGAGGGCGAAGACTTCGACCGTGTATCCGTTGAAGTGTTTCAGCAGATGGCAGCCGAAGGCGCCTTTGCCCTACACTGGCCCGCGCATGGGTTGTCCTACGGCGTGCCCAAGGGAATTGATGACCTGAGGCACAAATCGGATGCGGTTCTGGTCAACCTGTCCCGGGCGATTCTGCTGCAGGCGCAAGAGGTGTTTGGCGATCTGATTGTGATCTCTCTGACCGCTGATCCCGAGGTGCTGGCGCAACGTCTGTCAACGCGCGCCCGCGAATGCGTCCTTGAACAGGAGCGGCGGCTGGCGCGCGCCGCGAAACCGCTGCCAGTGGAATTGAAACGGGTCATCCAGGTCGACAACTCCGGGCCATTGGAAGCAACGGTGGCGGCCATCCTGTCCCAGATTCAGCCGGAAAGGGCGTAGCGATGGATCAGGTGAAAGCGCCCGTCTTCAGCCTCGCCTATAAGGGCCAGATCGGTGATCGGGAACGGTTTGGGCAGCAGGGGGACAAGCTTCGATTGCAGGGCGGCTTGAACCGTTGCCAGCGTCGGTTTGTCCAGCTTGCCACTAAGCGTGATGTGAAAGCGGAAGGCCTCCATCACGTAAGGATAACCCCATTGCACCAGATTGGCGTCCTGTTCGGGCGACAGACCAGCGGCGCGGCGACGCTCCAATTCGGCTTCGGGCGCGGGCGAACGGAAACTGTCCAGATCGCGCACGCAGGCGGCGGCCAGCGTGTTCAGCGCGGCCTCATCCCCCAGCGGGCGCAGGGCCAGAAACCGGCCGAGGCGGGCGATTTCCAACCCGTCCAGAGTGACCGGAGGCTGCACCTGCGCAAGCCGCGCGCAGGCCTCGGTCAACGCCTCTATCGACTGCCCGTCGCGCAGGCGGAAGGGCGGCTTCATCGTCGCGTGCAGCCCATATTTGCGCGGCACTTGCGTGACGGCTTCGACGTCCACGCCGTCGACCGTCGGATGCGCGACACCCTCACCAGTTTCCATGTCCCAGCCCAGCCAGCTGGTGGCGAATTTCGTCCATTCAGCCTCGGCCGGTGGTGCAAAATAGATCGCGTATCGCGTGAATGTCACATTGGCCTCCTATGCGTGGCCTTCCCAATAGCTCAGACTGTGTGAAGTTCAGATGACAGAAGAAATGATCCTTGCCAATGCCATGCTTGTTCTGCCGGATGAGACCGTGACGGGCAGCGTGCGGATTGTTGGCGAAACCATTGCCGAGATCACCACAGGCACCGCGGTTCCTGCGGGGGCGGTCGATTGCGGCGGTGACTATGTCAGCCCCGGTTTGGTCGAACTGCATACGGATAACCTTGAGCGTCATATCCAGCCGCGCCCCAAGGTCGACTGGCCTCATGCGGCGGCGATCCTGGCCCATGATGCCGAACTGGCCAGCACCGGGATCACGACGGTTTTCGACGCGATGCGCATCGGTTCGATCCCCAGTGGCAATCGGTACAAGAAATACGCCCGCGAACTGTCGCGCGAGCTGTGGCAGTTGCGCGAACAGGACGCGCTGAAGATCAGCCATTTCCTGCACCTGCGGGCCGAGGTCTGTTCGGAAACTCTGGTCGCAGAATTGGATGAGTTCGGGCCCGAAGATCGCGTCGGGCTGGTATCTTTGATGGACCACACGCCCGGCCAGCGGCAGTTCCGGGACATGTCGCAGCTCGAAGCCTACATGAAGGGCAAACACGGCATGACCGATGATGACTTTCTGCAGCATGTCGCGCAGCTTAAGGCCTTGCGGGACCGGTTCGGTGACCAGCACGAGGTAGAAACTGTCAAGGCCGCACGGCGTTTCGGTGCGATGCTGGCCAGTCACGATGATACCACGCAGGAACAGGTAGCGGTGTCCGCCGGGCACGGTATTCGGCTCGCCGAGTTTCCTACTACGGTCGAGGCCGCCCGGGCCTGCCACGATCACGGTATCAAGGTGATGATGGGTGCGCCCAATGTGATCCGCGGGGGATCGCATTCCGGCAACGTGGCCGCGCAGGAGTTGGCCGATCTGGGCCATCTCGACATTCTGTCCTCGGACTACGTTCCGGCCGCGCTGCTGTTGTCAGCGACACGTCTGGGCGAGAGTTGGGGGGATATGGCGCGCGGGCTGCGCACCGTAACCCAAACCCCGGCGCGCGTTGTCGGTTTGGGGGATCGTGGAGAATTGCGCCATGGCGCCCGCGCGGACATCATCCGGTTCCGTATGCGCGAGGGCGCGCCCGCTTTGAACGGTGTCTGGTCACGTGGGCGGCGTGTGGCCTGATCAGGCGCGATAGAACAGATACCGGTCCGGCGCGATTGTGTCCGGGCCGCTGATTTGTTCAAAGCCCACCAGAGGCTGCCCTGAAATCAGCAATCCGCCGGGCTGCATCACCTGCGCGATCAGAGGGCTGAGGCGTGCCGCTTCGGCTACGTCTTCTTCCTTGATGCCGCGTCCGAAGTCATAATGCGCCAGCGCGATTTTGGCCCCGCCTGCGGCCAGTTTTTCCAGCATGGGTTCTGCTTCGCCCTGCAAAAAATCCTCGGCCGGGGGAGTGCTGGAGGGGTGGCATTGCAGCACTCGATCCATCACCCAGATGCGCCGCTGTGGCAGGATCTCCCGCAGGTGATCATAGGTGCGACCGTTGCCCAGCCCCATGTCCAGAACGTCGCCCTCCATCTCGCTGATCTGAGCGACGGCCCAGTTCAGCCCGTCGCGTTGCGCAGTCAGGCGGCGCAGCATGGAATCCAGTCGGCTCATTCGGGGTCTCCGTTTGGTGTGTCGGCGGGCAAGGTCCAGGCGACACCGGGGCCGTCCAGGAGCCTGCGCAGCAATTCTTCGGTAAAGGTCCAGATGTCGGGATCATGAACTAGGTGATGGGTCAAAACGCCGAAAGGCTCGGCATTGTCGGTTCGTTTTTCGCGTCGGTCACGCAGCAACTCAGTCGCTTGGGTAATCAGCTTGTCCGGAGCGACCAGCCCTCGTGACCCCCGCCAGTCGATCGGGTCCAGATGGGTGTTAATCTGCTCCAGTCCAGGCACGGGCATTCGCGTCTTTCGCGGGGTTGCGGTCGAGACAACGCGATACCCCAGCCCCGGTAATTCCCGAACCACTTCGGGCGCGATCCGGTTCCAGGGGGGTACGAAGATCGGGCACAGCCTGTCTTCGAACAAGGCGTGCAACCGTTCGAACCCCGCATGCGTGTCGGCAAGGATATCCGGCATCGGTCTGTGCAGGCGGAATTCGGACTTCTTTTCATCCGGTGGGGCGTGGTTCTGATGCGCCCAGCCGTGTACAACCGGAATCAGCGTGTCGCGCTGCCCGACGTACTCCACCAACCCGGTGTCGGCGTAATGGGGAATGATCGCAAGATGGACGGGCAGGCCGAGGGTCCGAGACAGCTCTGACAGTTTCTCAAGCTGTGGCGTTACTGAGACCGCGTCATCGTCCCGCCACCACAGGGGCAGGGTCAGACCCTGCGTCCGCCAGATTTGCAACTCGGTTTCCAAGGGGCGCCAGTCGACTGTCATGCCCGCCCCCTCAAGGAACATGCGATCTCAACCGATCTGTCGGCCCCGTCAAAGCCCTTGGTGGATACCGGGCGGGGACCTTCGGACATGACGGCGGCGACGGCTTGCGCCAAAGCCGTTCCATCAAGTTTCTTGCTGGGCAACACTTCGATAGCGGGCAGGTCCGAGAGGCTCTGCCCCCGCAAACCCTGCTCAACCTCTTTGCCATCGTCGAATGGCACAAACACGGCGGGCGTCCCGGATTGCAGGATGTCCAGCGCGGTGTTGTAGCCGCACATACTGACCGAGGCCGCAGCAAGGGGCAGCATCTGCCGGAAATCGGGGCGTACGGGTTCCAGAGAAACCGGAGCATCGCCAACCAGCTTTTGCAATTGTTCAATGCGCGCAGGTGCGTCTTGGCCCCCCACCAACAGGCGCCAGCGCCTGTTGGGCATCTTTCGGGCGGCCTCGATGGCCGCGTGAAAGATCGGCCGACCCACCGATCCACCGCCCGCGCTGACCAATATTTCGTCTTTGCCCACTGCGTCTGGGTGTGGCGCAGGGGCCTCGGGGGCGACAAAGCCGGTATAGAACAACCGCTCGCGCAGACGATCGGACACTGGCCAGCTTACCTCCAGCGAAACTATGCCGGGGTCGGAGTGGACAAGGATGCCGTCATAAAACCTGCATACGATTTCTTCCGCGCGTTCCGCTTTTGACGGCTTCGAAGGCGGTGCCAAAATGTCCCTGATCGATCCCAGCACAACCGGACGGCGCGGCAGGGCATGGGCTGCCTCCAGCGCGGCGGTGAATTCGGAAGCCAATGATCGGCGGCCAAAGGGGAACAACTCGTTGATCAGAACGTCGGGCGCAAAACTCTGAACGGCTTCAACCAGCGCGGCCTCGCGGGCTTCCAGATAGGCCGGGTCTGCAACGTCACCACTTTGGGTCAGCAAACGGGTGAAATCGGTGCCATCCGAACGAAGCGGCGGCAGCCCCAGCAGGGTCATGCCGGAACTGTCCAGCTGCGGCGCAGGCATCCCGCCCGTGACGACAAAGGTCTCGTGCCCGGCGCGCAGAAAGGCCCGGCCCAGTGTCAGCGCACGGCTCAGATGCCCGGTGCCCAACAGGTGCGTGACAACGATCATGACCTTCATGAGGAGGCCTCGGGGCCGATCAGGCGGATGGGTTCGGGCAGGGGTGTCATATTCGACATATCAACGATATACAGGCGGTTGCGCTTGATTTTGAAGGGGGCGGACCCGTCGAAATCCCAACCCCAGGCGCGGGCCAGAATGACCCGCATGATCCCGATATGGCAGACCGCAATCGTGTCACCCGTTAGCCCGTCCAGCCAGGGCCCCAGCCGTGCCCAAACCTCGGCCGGGCTTTCACCGTTTGGCGGGCGATATTCCCAGCCCCAGTCCTCGATGTGACGGTAATCAGTGTCGGGGTCGGCAAGCAGGTCGACCCCGCGCAGACCTTCCCAATCGCCCCAGTTCATCTCGGTTAACGCTTCCGAAGTCAATGGATCGCGACCGGCGACCAGACGGGCAGTTTCACTGGCCCGCAGCAGAGGGCTGGACCAGAGGGTCGCGCCATCCCACGGAGCGGGCAGCTGCTTGGCGGCCAGTTCCGCACGGGCCTCATCATCCAGTGGAATGTCACTGCGCCCCTGAATGCGGCCCGCGCGGTTCCAGTGCGTGTGTCCGTGTCGTAACAACGCCAGCCGGGTCATTGGGCAGCCTCCACCAGAGGGCGCGCGGCTTGCCAGAACCGGTCGGTGGCTGCGGGCATCAGGTGGCGTTTGGCCATCTGTACGCGGGCCTCGGACCCCAATGAGAGGCGGAGTTTCCGGTCATCCAGCAAGTCGCGCAACCGCGTGGCCAGCCCTTCGGGTCCATCCTCCTCAATAGGGTAGTAGGACGAGGCCAACACATCCCTCACGCCAGGTCGATCCTGCGCGACGACGGGTACGCCACTGGCCTGTGCCTCAAGATAGATCATGCCATAGGCCTCGTTGACGCCGGGCCAGACCAGGACGGAAGCCTCCGTATAGAGCGCTTGCAGGGTGTCGCGGTCGCACTGTCCCAGAAACCGGACCTTCGGGCCGAACGGGGCCATCAGCGCCTCGACCTCAGAGCGGGCAGGGCCGTCGCCCGCGATGTTCAGGGTCCAGTTGCCGGGTAAAAGCGCAAGCGTTTGCGCAAGAAGAGTGTAGGACGCCAGCTTGTCGCCGTGCCGCATCATGCCCACCGCCAGCATCGGCCCATCGCAGGTCGAAGCGGGCGGCAGGTCAGACATGGGCAGAAAGGGAGGCAATTCCACGAGACGCTGTTCTTCGTACCGTTCCCGTTCCAGCGTGATCAGATCATTGGCGGTGTGGTAGAAGATCACCTGTGCCGCGTCGCAGGCGTCATGCGCTGCCTCTGCAAACCCGGCCCACGGGCCGTTCAGGCGGCTGGTTGCGCGGGTGCTTTCCAACTGGACATAAGGGATATTCCGCGCCTTGCAGACGTAGGGACCCAGCAGATCCGGTGCCTTGTAGTAATTGTGATAGGTCACCCACAGCGCCGTGTCCGATGGCAGGTCGTTGATCAAACGCTGAACCTCGGTTTCTGCTTCGGCACGCAATGTCGCCTGCATCTGCGCGTTCCCAGTTTTGTCGTAGATGCGCAGATGCGAGGCCAGCTCGACCGCATCCCCTTGCGCTCCAATCGCCTGCATCAGATTACGCGCCATCTCGCGGTCGCCCGACGGCACCGGGCTGTCAGGGGCTTTCATTGGCGTGTAAAAGGCGACCCTTGCCATCAGACCGTGTCCGCCCCCAGCGCGCGCAGTCGTTCTGACAGGCGGGCGATGCCGGGGTCCATGCGGAACTCGGCAATCAGGCGGTCATAGGCGGCGGTGGCCATCGACTCGGTTTGCCCGGGCGCTGCGGCCATGTTGGTGATGGCCAAGGCAAGCGCGGCTGGGTCGTCGTCGGACAAGACGCCTTGGACGCCAGTTTCGATAAACTCGGGAATGGCCGACACTGGCGTCGACAGGATTGGCAGCAGTTGCGACGCCGCCTCCATCAGCACGTTGGGTAGCCCGTCGCGGTCTCCGTCAGCGGCGATCCGGCTGGGAAGCACGAACAGGTCGGACGTGCGCATCGCCGCAATTACCTCGGGCTGGTCGCAAGCCCCTTTCCACGTGATCCGATGCGATACGCCGGCAGCTTCGGCCATGGCGCGCAGAGCGTCGCCGAGTGTGCCGCCGCCGATATGGGTCCAGTGCCAGTCCAGCGTGCCCGGCAGCATGGCGAAAGCGTCGATCAGACGGTCAAAGCCCTTTTTCTCGACCAGACGGCCGACCGACAGCATGTGAAACGGCGCATCCGGTGTGCGCTGGGCGCGGTCAGGCGGGGCGGGGAAACGGGCCAGGTCCAGCCCGTGATAGATCAGGTCAACCCGCGCTGGATCATCGGCCAGACTGCGCAGATGTTCAGCCCCGATGGCGGTACAGGTCGCCCCAAAGGCCGCGCCATATGTCTGCGCCTGTAGCTTCTCGGTCTTTTCCCAATCGGGCGAAGTCCAGATATCCTTGGCGTGGGCCGAAAAGCTCCACGGCAGGCCGCGCATGATGGCGGCGTAACGCGCAACCGAAGAGGGCGTGTGCATGAAATGCGCGTACATCACCCGTGTCGCCTCGGGCAGTTCGGCGGCCAGAACGCAGGCCTGACCAAAGCGGCGGATGCGATTATGGGTCGGATCCCGGCGCAGATCGGCGCGCCAGACCCGGTAGGCCTCGGCATATCCGGGCAGCGCCTGTGCCACCTTGCGCGCAGCCCAGACGCGCTGGGGCTCTTCGTAAAGATATTCGGGCAGGTAACGCACCTGTCCCCGGAACCGGTCGTGCAGCGGGTGCCGCTTTACGTCGGTTGGGTGGCGCAGGGACCAGATGTCAAAGCTGTGCCCGGCCTCTTGCAGGGCGACGAGTTCCTGCGCGATGAACGTCTCGGACAGGCGCGGCCATCCCTTGACCAGCACCGCCAGTTTCGGCTGAGGCGTTGTCATCCGGTGGCCCGTTCCTGTTCCTGGCTCAGCAGGGCGTCAACCCGGTCGGTGACGTAGTCCAGCCCGTCCAGCAGACCACCTTGGATGGCCTGCGATGGCAGGGGCAGGTGTGGAAGGCTGCGGATCGCCTGTATCATCGAGTCTGGGGTCAGACCATCGCGGTTTTCGTCCAGCATCCGGACGAGGCCCAGACCTTCGGCGCGCGAGGCACGGATCCACTGTTCCAGCCGCGGCGTCGTGCGAGGCACGATGACGGCGCGTTTGTCGAACGAGAGAACCTCGCAGAACGTGTTATAGCCACCCATGCAGACCACCCCGGCGGCCCCGGCGAACAGCGTTTCGATCTGGGATTCAAAGCCAACGGCTGTCACCCGCCCGTTCAACGCGGCAACGCGGGCTTCGAACTCCTCGCGCAGTTCGCCGGACAGGAAGGGGCCATAGACCAGCACCGCGCGCGGTGACAGGGTGGGGTCCTTTTCATAGGCCGAAAGAACAAGGTTCACCATCGCCTTGCCGTCACCACCGCCACCCGGCGTGATCAGGATATAGGGCTGTTCGGGCGGCTCTCCGACCGGGCCGAGATCGCGGCGCAGATAGCCCGTCCAGTGAATACGCGACTGCGCCGCGTGGCTGAGCGGTAGGCCCTGAGTCGGGTCATAGATCGAGCGCAGCCCATAGACCCAGATTTCGTCATAGAAACGCTCGGTCGCGGCCAAGGCCTCCTTTCGCTCCCACTCGGCGGCCAGAACCTCGGGCTCGTCCAGTACGTCGCGCAGACCCAGCACCAGCTTGGTGCGTTGCGAATGCAGGAGGGTTTCCAGCGTCGGCAGCAGCTCGCCGCGAAAGCCGGTGGGTTCCTTGTCGACGATCAGCATATCGGGGTCGAATTGCTGCACGGCGGTCTGGATAAGGCCCGCGCGCAGCTCGGTCACCTCTTCGATGCCCATGCCGATTGTCCGGGCCGCATAAGACCCGTCGGCGCGTTTGGTCACACCCGGCAGGCGCACATGGTCGACCCGGCGCGGAAAGGTGAAACGCCCGGCCACCGGGGACCCGGTCAGGATCAGGGCGGATGCCTGGGGGTTGGCCTGCGTGATAGCTGCGGCCAAGGCGCGCGATCTGCGCAGATGCCCCAATCCGAACGTATCGTGGCTGTAGAAAAGGATGCGCGGCGCCCGGCCGGTGGTGTCGTTTTGTATTCCTAGGCTCATGCCTTCGCCTGTCGTGTTTCTCGGTGCAAATCCGCGCGTTTACACCCGTTACCGTATATTCTTTGCTGTCGCTTGCCAAAGGGTGTGACGCTATTGTGCAAATTCGACAAGCATTGCGAAATGGCAACATCCGGCGCTTCCGGATTTGCAGATGTTCCCACCCCCTTGATGCGACCATTCCACCCAATATGCCGGATTGGTCATATTCAGTTTTTTCGAGGTTGCAAACACCCAAGTCGCCATCATTGCACCGGGAACACGAATTGACACGATCTTGGGAGGTGAAAGGCTGAATATTTGAATACGCTCAGGCGCTTCGGTAACCTGTGGTGCATCACGCGGATTGGACGAATAACTCGATGAAACTTAAACTATTTGCTGGGATGGCCCTGTTGATCTGGGCATTTGCAGCGGCCTTTGTCACCGGAGCGGCGGCGCAGACGTCTTTGATCCCGGGATACAATACGGATTCCGGTTCCGAGGCTGACACAAACGCCGAAGGTGATCTGGCCGACGCCATACGGGCCGCGACCGAGGCCGGCGCCAGCGTGATCGTCATCGACAGCGCCGGTCAGATCGTATCCTCCGGCAGTCAGATCGATGCCGCAGCCAATGAGCCCCATGACCCGATGGGGGACGGCTCGCAGCTGATGAAAGCGCAGGAGAGGTTCTCGAAATTCCGCGAGTCGATGAATTCGCGACTAGAGGCTTTGCCCTATTCGATCTTCGAAGTGCAGTACATCCTGCGTCAGACCAGCCCCGATGGCCGCATCCAGACCTATGTCGAGGTTTTGTTCTGGAACGTGCTGTTCCTGCTGCTGGGGCGCTGGCTGTCGATCGAGATTTACGGCAAGCGCATGGCTAAAAGGCTGGTCGTCGCGCGGTCCAAGGAAAACCCGCAGGGTTATCGGGAAAAGATGCCGTTTCTGGTGTTCCGGTTTTTCATGGGGATCGGAGGCACGGTCTTTGCGATGCTCATGGCCCTGATCGTGGGGTACCTGTTCTTTGGCGAAGCCGAAGACCTCTCGATCCAGTTTACGGTCACAGCAATATTCACAGCCTTTTTCCTGTCGCGCACGGTGTCCGATCTGTGGCGGATGGTCCTGTCGCCCTACCTGAGCCAGTACCGCCTGCCGCCCTTTTCCGACCGGGACGCAAAACGGCTGTATTTCTGGGCTTCCGCGCTTGCGACCTATGACATTTCGGTGGTGCTGTTCTCGACCTGGGTCGCGGACTTCGGACTGAACTACAACGTCTATGCCATGGTTTATGGCGGGCTGACCATGTTTGGTGCGCTGGGCAACGTGCTGATGATCCTGTTCAACGCACGGGCCATTTCCAACGCCATCCGCGGCGGGCGCGCTGCGGACGCGGTGTCGTGGATTGTGCGGTTCATCTCCTTTGCGTGGGCGCCCGTTCTGATCGTTTACATCGTGTTCAGCTGGTTCAAGCTGGCGGTCGATCTGGTGCTGGAAAACGAGAACTCACTGCCGATCGTGGCCAGCAGCTATGCGATCTTCATGTCGGTGGTCGTGGCCTATGGGGCGATGAATTACCTGCTTGAGCGTTACTTCGACCGCAACCGTCAGATGGAGGAAATGAACGCCGAGGACGGCACCTCGGAAGAGGCCGACGAGCCGGTGGAAACCGTCGAGGCCGAGGTACGTAAGCACAGCATGCTGACTTATGAGGACTTGGCCCGTCGTGTGGCGGGCATTCTGGCCTTTGTCGTTGGCCTCTATGCCTTGGTCGTGATCTGGAATCCCGAAGCCAGCTGGAGTGAGGACCTGCCGATTGACCGGGCTTTGGACGTGATGGTCATCCTGTTCATAGGGTACATCCTGTTCCACTTTTTCCGCATCTGGATCGACACGAAAATTGCCGAGGAGGTCGACGATGGTAGCGAAGAGGCGGAATTGGGTGATGAAGGCGGGGAAGGCGGACAAAGCCGTCTGGCCACGCTGCTGCCGCTGTTCCGGGGGGCGATCCTGGCCGTGGTTGTTGTCACCATCGTTCTGATCGTGCTGATGGAGCTGGGCATCAATGTCAGCCCACTGTTCGCGGGTGCGGGCGTGGTGGGTCTGGCCGTCGGGTTCGGCTCGCAAACGCTGGTCCGCGATATCTTTTCAGGGGCGTTCTTCCTGTTGGATGATGCGTTCCGAAAAGGGGAGTACATCGACATTGGTGATGTTAAGGGGACGGTCGAGAAGATCTCGGTCCGGTCGTTTCAGCTGCGCCACCATCTTGGCGCGCTGAACACGATCCCGTTTGGCGAGATCAAGGTGCTGACCAACTATTCCCGCGACTGGGTGATCATGAAGCTGCCGCTGCGCGTGACCTACGACACGGATGTCGAGAAGGTGCGCAAACTGATCAAGAAACTGGGGCAGGAATTGCTGAGCGATCCGGTGATCGGTGAGAACTTTATCCAGCCGCTGAAATCGCAGGGTGTGATCGAGATGCAAGATTCGGCGATGATCATCCGGGTCAAGTTCATGACCAAGCCAGGCGATCAGTGGCTGGTGCGCAAGAAGGTCTATCAGGAAATTCGCGAACTGTTCGCGCGCGAAGGCATCAAGTTTGCGCACCGTGAGGTCACCGTGCGTCTGGCAGAAGGGAAGGACCCCGAAGACTTGTCTCCGAAACAGCGTGAAGCGGTAACCGGTGCGGTACAGGCCGCGATTGACGAGGACTATCTGGACGATATCGGACCCGGAGGGGATGACCGCTAGGGGCGGCTCCCGCCCCTTTGGAGTGCGTCTCTGACGAGACGCCGTCCAAAGCGTTGGGCCAAGCCGCGCGTTCCGCGCGGCGGTTGTGTCAGGCAGATAGCGAAGGCCAGATCGGTTGGGATGTGCCCAGCTTCGCGGCGGGCAGGGGCCAGGACATCTGCGCGGCCCCTACGGACAACGCGGGTTTCAGGCGATGGCCTGTTCCCCAGCCGGAATCTTCGAGTTTTTGCGTGTAGTCATCAGCTGAAGCGCTGGTAATGTCACCTTTGGTTTCTGATTTTGCCAGTGCCGCCAGTAGCTCTGCCGTGCGGGCCAGCGACAGTTGGGCCAGCATGATGGAGTTTCCGGAGGCCGCCTCGGCCAGTGCCGACAAGACGGCTGCGGCCATCAGGTAGCCCGTCGCATGATCCAACGCCTGAACCGGCAGCGGTGTTGGCTTGTCGGCCTTGGCCCATGAGCGGCCCGCGTCCGCGATCCCGGCGCTCATCTGTACGAGGCTGTCAAAGCCGCGCCGCGTGGACCACGGACCCTGCCAGCCATAGGCGTTCAGTGTGACCTCGACCCGGTTCGGGGCCAATTCATCGCGTTTGATCTTGGTCAGGCCAAGCGCATCCAGCGCGCCGGGCCGATAGCCGTGGACGAAGACATCCGCCTGCGCCAACAGGTCCTGCAGTTTTTTCAGGCCGTCGGGCGATTTCAGGTCCAGATAGGCGCAGTACTTGCCCAAAGAGATATCCGGGATGACACCGGGTTCGTCCCATCCAGGCGGGTCGATGCGCAGAACCTCAGCCCCGAAACCCGCCAACGTTCGGGTCGAGACCGGGCCAGCCAGTACACGCGTCAGGTCCAGAACGCGCAGGCCCGCCAATGGACGGCTTGCGGTGGCCTGTGGGCGGTCGCGCAGCGTGATGTGTCTTGGGTTCTGCCAGCTGATCAAAGGGTCGCGGGACACAGAACGCCCCTGCGGATGTTCCAGCCATTCGGCGCGGCTGCGCATGGCAGCGGCAACGCCGCCCTCGGCCACAATCGCGGTTTCCAGATCGGCGATTGACCACTCTTTCAGGGCTTGCGCTACGGCGTCCCGATTGCCCGGAACCCCAAGAACCTTCAACGCTGCCGCCTTGTGGCGCGGTAGATTGGTGTGCAGCCTGATCCAGCCGTCCAAGGCTTGATAATCCCCCGCCACGGCATCCCAGAGGCTGGGCATTTCCCACCCGTCCGGCTTGAATGAAAACCCGTACCAGAGCGAGGCTAGCCGGTGGTCGACCGAAATCTCGGGCGAGGTGGGTGCAAGGTTCAGAGCAGCCACGAGGCGTGCCAGTTCCTGACCAACGGCGGCAAAGCTGGCCGTGGCCAGTTCCGATACCGCAAACGCGCTGGGCCGCGCACCTTTGCCTGTCGTCTGATAGCTGTCAGCGGCGGGGAGGGCGGAGAATAGGCTCATTGCTGATAGGGGTCCAGACTGTCGCGCAGACCATCACCGAGGAAGTTGAAGGCCAGTACAACAACGATGATTGGCAGCATCGGGATCGCCGTCCACGGGTAGATCTCGATCGAAGCTAGGTTCTGCGCGTCGTTCAGCATCACACCCCAGCTGACCGCCGGGGCCCGCAGGCCCAGACCCAGGAAGCTGAGCGCGGTTTCCCCGAGGATCATCGCAGGGATCGACAAGGTGGCCGACGCGATCAGGTGAGACATGAAGTTCGGCAGCAGGTGCTTGCGGATCACCCGGCCCGAGCTTGCGCCCATCATCTCGGCCGCTCGGACGTATTCCTCTTCGCGCAGCGACAGGAATTTGGCGCGCACGGAGCGGGCGAGGCCGGGCCAGTCGAGGATGCCAAGGATGATCGAGATGATGAAGAACACCGCGACTGGGCTCCAGTTCGACGGAACCGCAGCGGAAAGGGCCAGCCACAGGGGCAGTTCCGGCAGTGAACGCAGAACTTCGATCACGCGGTTTATGACCCAGTCGATCTTGCCGCCGAAGTACCCGGCCATCGAGCCGAAGAAGATGCCCAGAACAAAGGACACGGTGATGCCGATCAGGCCCACGGTCAGCGACAGTTGTGCGCCGTAGAGGATGCGGCTGAATACGTCCCGGCCCAGACGATCCGAGCCCCACAGGAACAGCGTCGCCCCTTCGGGCGCGCAGAACAGGTGGGTGTCCGATCTGATCAGACCGGCGAGTTTGTATTCAGCCCCTTCACAGAAGAACCTGATCGGGCGGGGGTCCTCCAGGTCGGGCACGAATTTCCACTGGAAGGTTTCTAAATCGGCTTCGGCTACGATCGGATAAACGTGGGGGCCGATGAAATCGCCCTCGTGGAACCAGCTGATGCTTTGCGGCGGAGCATAAAGGTGCTCCCCGTTCCGTTCATTCGGCCCATAAGGCGCGATGAACCCCGCAAAGGGCAGCATCAGGTAGCACAGCAGCAGGAAGATGCCCGAGATCAGGCCCAGCTTGTGAGTCTTGAATTTGCGCCAGACCAGCACCCAGTTGGGCGCGTCCAGGTCAGCGCGCTCAAGCTGTTGCAGGGACGCTTCGGGATCAAAGGGGGCGTCGTCGACATAGCGACCGTCAGGGCGTTGGGTCATGCTTCACGCCCCTCGTACCGGATGCGCGGGTCAAGCATGACCAGCAGAATGTCAGAGATCATGGTGCCGATCAGGGTCAGAAGGGCGACGAACATCAGGATGAAGGCGGACAGGAACTGATCCTGCGTTTTCAGCGCCGTCAGCAGGGTGGGGCCGATGGTCTGCAAGCCTAGAACCACCGAGACCAGAACCGAACCCGACACCATCGAGGGCAGCAGGTTGCCGATATCGGCCACGAACGGGTTGAAGGCCACGCGTAACGGGTATTTCGTCAGCATTCGTGACGGGGCCATGCCCTTGGCGATAGCGGTTTCCACATAAGGTTTTCCCAGCTCATCCAGCATATTGGCGCGCAGACGTTGCATCATCGCCGAGGCGCCGGACGTGCCGATCACAAAGGTCGGAACGATCAGGTGGACAAGGATGGATTTGAACTTGTCCCAACTCATCGGCAGGCCTTCATAAACCGGGTCCATCAGGCCGCCGATGGGCAGGTTGAAATAGCGGTGGCCGTAATAGAACAGGATCAGCGCCAACAGAAAGTTTGGCGTGGCCAGCCCAAGATACCCCACAAAGGCCGAGGTATAGTCGATCCATGTCCGCGACCGTGCCGCCGCGATAACGCCCAGCGGCAGCGCAACGGCGTAGACAAACAGGATGGCGGCCAGATTGACCACCACGGTCAGCCACAGTGTGTCACCCACAATCTCGGCCACAGGGCGGTCGAATTCGAAGGACCAGCCATAGTTGCCTTGCAACAGACCTTCGAACCCGTGCGGGCCGGGCCAGAAGCCCATCCAGATCAGGTATTGCTCCCAGATGGGACGGTCCAAAGCGTATTCCGCGCGCAAAAACTCGGCCTTGGCCACACCAGCGGACTGGCCCGAGGCCTGCAGTTCCGCGATCTGGTTGCTGAGGTAGTCGCCGGGCGGCAAATTGATGATCACGAAGATCAGAACCGACACCACCAGCAGCGTCAGCAGCATCGTGAAAAAGCGATAGACTGCATAGCGCAGCATAACCATTTAGCTGCTCCTGATCAGTCGGCGAAGAAGAATTCGTCCGGCCGGTGAATGCCGAAATGCGCGCCGGGCTCCCACGCCCACATGGCTTGTTCCGGCACATTACGCAGACGGTTCGAGACCACGACGGGCTGAGGCGCACCATTCAGGATGCCGATGGCATACAGTTGGTCGGCATGGATGTTCAGCATCTCGGTCCAGACGGCCTTGCGTTCGTCATCGGTAGAGGCGACCTCCCAGTCATGGGCCAGTTGCATCAGGCGTTCGGCCTCAGGCATGTCGGGCGCTTCGCCCACGTCGCCGCCGGTCTGGTAAAACTGGCCCCATTTGGGCCATGCCAGAAACACCTGATCCGTCGGCGCCAGATAAGCAGGAGACGTATGTAGCTGCGGAATGCCGTCATCCCAGCCGAACCAGACCGAGGCCATGGTGTTGCCGGCAAATACACGGTTGCGCAGGATGTCCCGGTCTAGCGGGCGCATCACCAGATCAACGCCGATCTCGCGCCAGGTGTCGGTGACGATCTGCAGCGCGTTTTCAACTTCTTGCCGCTCACCGGCGGTTTCGACGATCAATTCCATCGGCCGGCCATCGGGCAGCAGGCGGATGCCGTTCCTGTTACGCTCGGTCAGACCGGCCTCATCCAACAGGGCGTTGGCCTGTTCGATGTCAAATTGGGCCCAGGCCTGGGCGTTTTCCTCGCTATAGAAAGGGGACGCGGGCAGAACCGACATCGCGCCGGGTTTCGCCAGTTTGAAATAGAGCGCCTGGTTGATCGTATTGCGGTCAATGGCCAACGACAGGGCACGGCGCACGCGCACATCGCGCAGAATCTCGCGCCAACCGTCATCGGCAAAATTCAGGTTCGGATAGATCGCGATCTGCGAGGCAACGCCTGTCTTCCACAGCCGTGTCTTGTAGTTTCCGACCTCTTCGCCCTTTTTCAGGATCGAGGCATCGCGGAACGCCAACCCGCGCCCCTGCAGGTCGGTTTCACCGGCATTGGCTTTGGCCGCGACCAGACCGGGGGCAACGATCTCCATCTCGACCACGTCGATATAGGGCAGCTGCACGCCGTTGCTGTCGATGCGGTGGTAATAGGGGTTGCGGACGAAATTGTGCCGGATTTTCTTGCCGGAACTGGCGTTCAACCAGGGTTGCAGTGTCGGCAGTTCGTGGTTGTCGTATTTGTACAGGTTGTCCAGCTTGTTATGCAGTGCCGCCCAGCTCTTGACGCGCGCATCGCTGACCAGAAAAGCAAGCTCTTCAGTGTCGGCGTATTGCTCGTGGTATTTCTTCAGAAACGCGGCGGGCCGGTAGATGAAGGGCGGGCGCGCCTGCGCCAGCGATTGGAGGAAGTCTGGGTTCGGGTCTTCCCATTCATAAACAACAGTGGTTTCGTCGGGGAAGGACACGGTGGGCAGCTTGCCCTCGACGATCAGAAAATCCGGCGGGCCCGAGGGGCTGAGAAGCTCGTTATTCGCCACGTCCTCCCACCAATAGCGGAAATCCTCGGAGGTAAAGGGCGACCCATCCGACCATTTGTGCCCTTCGCGCAGATGCAGGGTGAATTTGCGATTGTCTTCGCTTTCGTAGGATTCCAGCAGGTCCGGCACCAGTTCGTAATTCTCATTGAACCCGACCAGCCGGGCATAGCCGTAGACAACCATCTGGCGGATGTCCTTGGACCGGGTGACCATGGTGCGCAGCGTGCCGCCAGGTGTTCCGAACTCGCGCCCTTTGGCGGCCAGATCAACTACCAGCGGTTCGTCAGGCAAGCGATCCTGAATGGGGGGGAGGTGCCCGGCTTTTACTTCGGTGGCCCAGAATTCTCCTTCCAGTGGGGTTGGAGTGTCTGCCGTGGCGGGCAGCATCCATGTGGCGGCCAGCGTGGCGGCGAGAAACAGGGGGCGAGTGGTCTTAAACATGGCATCTTACCTTATGGCCGGGCTCCATCTCTACCAGTGAAGGTATCACGGAGTCGGTAAATCGGAAGGCGTCATCCCAACTGTCTGGCGAACCCGCGCCCAAAGCAACCAATTTCAGGTCGATGGGTCGGTTGATGTCAGGTTCTGGCTGAGCGGCAATCAGCGCCTTGGTGTAGGGGTGGCGGGGATTGTAGAAAAGGGTTTCGGGCGGGGCTTGTTCGACCACCAGGCCCCGGCGCATCACGGCAACTTCGTCGGCGATACGCGCCACGACGGCAAGGTCGTGCGAGATGAAGAAATAGGACAGGTTCAGGCTGTCCTGCAGGTTTTCCAGCAGTGTCAGGATCTGTTCCTGAACCGAGACGTCCAGCGCCGAGGTCGGCTCGTCACAGACGATGAGTTGCGGGTCCAGCATCATGGCGCGTGCGATGGACAGGCGCTGGCGCTGACCGCCGGAAAAGGCATGAGGGTAGCGTTTCAGCATATCGGAGTTCAAACCGACCCGCTGCAACATCTCGGCCGCCTTGTCGCGCTGTTCCGACGTTGTGCCAATGTTGTGTATCTCCAGCGGCTCGGTCATGGCGTCCTGGATGCGCATCCGTGGGCTAAGCGAGCTGTAGGGGTCTTGAAACACCATCTGCGCCTTGCGTTGAAAGGCGGTGCGCTGGGCGCGGGTCATGTGGTGGACGGTGATCGGGTCGGCGTCCGGTGACGTCCGGAACAACACCTCTCCGCCGCGATCAGGTGGTTCGGCCCCTAGCGCGATCCGGGCCGCGGTGGTCTTGCCCGAACCGCTTTCGCCGACGATGGCCAGCGTCTTGCCGCGTGCCAGGTTAAGGTCGACGCCACGGCAGGCATGGATCAGTTTATCGCCCTGCCAGCCCCTGCTGGAGCGCATGGTGTAGGTCTTTGACACGCCCTTCATCTGCAGGATCAGATCTTCGTCGGGCATGGGGATGCCAACGGAATCCTCGTCCGGAATCTCGGGCGCGGCGTTGAACAGCTGCTGCGTATAGGGATGCGCAGGTGCGGTCAGAATCGGGGCTGCGGCACCGGCCTCCATTACGCGGCCCTTGTGCATGACAACGACCTGTTCGGCCATATTCGCCACCACACCCAGATCGTGCGTGACAAGGATCAGCGCCATCCCGGTCTCGCGCTGCAACTCTTTGATCAGGCCCAGCACCTGCGCCTGTGTCGTCACGTCAAGCGCGGTGGTCGGCTCATCCGCAATCAACAGTTCCGGCTTGGCCACCATGGCCATCGCAATCATGGCGCGCTGGCGCATACCGCCGGACAATTCAAACGGGTAGGAATCATAGGCACGCTGGGGATCAGGAAAACCCACACGCTCGAATTGGGTAATAACTTCTTTGCGGGCCTGCGCCTCGGACGCGCCGCGATGCAGCCATAGAACTTCGCTGACCTGATTGCCGATCTTGTGCAAAGGCGACAGGGATCGCATCGGTTCCTGAAAGATCATCGATATCCGGTTGCCGCGAATCCCGCGCATCTGCTTTTCGTTGATCCGGGTCAGATCCTCGGTGCCTTTGGAATCGTTCAGGATAATCGTGCCGCTGCGAATCTGGGCCGTGCGCGGCAAAATCCGCAATGCCGCCCGGCAGGAGATCGTCTTGCCCGATCCGGACTCCCCCACCAAAGCCAGCGTCTGACCGGCTTCGACATCGAAATTGACGCCTTTGACAACAGGCTCACCCGCGCCAAATCCGATGCTCAGATCGCGGACGGACAACAACGCGGTCATGCGGGTGTTCCACCCGTTGGGCCGTAGGTCGGCATTCGCTTGATCAACTCCCCGTGTTTTTTGTCGCAGTTTCGCGCGGTTGGTGCTGGCTAGTCAAACCCGTTCTTGGGGTGAAATGTCGCGAAATTGTGAAACCGGCACCAATTTACCTACACAAAGTCTTGAGGATTTGTCATCACATGCCTTGTCGGCACCTTCTGACAAGTCGACTGATATCAAGGAGAGATTTCCCCGTGTCCGACGATCAAAGCCGACTGGATCTGTTCATTGACCGCATGGTGTCGCAGCGCGCCTGTCTGGATTTCGCCATTGCCGAGACCCGTGGCATCGCAGGGCCAGTGTTCGAGTTGGGGCTGGGCAACGGGCGCACCTATCATCACATGGTGCAATACGTGAAGAACCGCCCTGTCTATGTGTTCGAACGTGCAGTGGCCTCGCACCCGGATTCGACGCCGCCGGAAGATCGCGTGATTCTGGGTGACGTGCGCGAGACGCTGCCCGCTGCGTTGGAACGTTTTGGGGCGACCGCCAGCCTGATTCATGCCGACCTTGGCGGTCATAACCGGGAAAAGAATGATGCCTTTGCCCGGCTCGTTTCACCGCTGATCGAACCACTGCTGGCCGAGGGCGGGCTGATGGTCTCCAGCGACCGGATGTATTTCGATACGCTGACCGAACTGCCCTTGCCGTCTGATGCCGTTGAGGGGCGCTGCTTCATCTATCGCCGCTGACCCAGAGGGTTTCCCATGCTGTTTTACGATTGCTCCACTGCTCCGAACCCGCGCCGGGCCCGCATGTTCATCGCGGAAAAAGGGCTGCAGATCGAAACCCGCGACATCTCGATCGCCAAAGGGGAACAGTTCAGCGAAGCCTTCAAGGCGGTCAATCCAAACGCGACCCTTCCGGTTCTGGTCACCGATGAAGGCACAGTTTTGGGCGAAAACCTCGGTATCGCTGCGTATCTCGAAGCGCGATTTCCCGAGCCGCCGCTAATGGGGCGCACCCCGGATGAAAAGGGGTTGGTTCTGATGTGGAACAGCATTGTCGAACAACAGGGCGGCGTGCCGATTGCCGAGGTTCTGCGCAACACCCATCCCGCCTTTGCTGACAGAGCGCTTCCGGGCCCCGAGAATCACGCACAGATTCCCGAATTGGCCCAAAGGGGCGCAACGCGGGTTGGACATTTCTTCGATCTGCTGGAAACGCGGCTGGCGGAAAGCCCCTATCTCGCCGGGCCGGAATTCACTCTGGCCGATATCACAGCCTTTGTCTTTGTCGACTTTGCCCGCGTGATCAAGCGACGGATTCCAGAGGGGAATTCGGCCACGTTGACGTGGCACGAAAAGATCGGCGTGCGCCCTAGCGCTCAACTTTAAACCGGTGATTTCCGCTTGCCGACCGCGTGCCGCCGGAACTGTACAGAAATGTCTAGACAGATGTGAACAGTGCGTCTAGCGTCCACTCCAAGCCATGCAGGGGAGGGCGGGATGAAATCTCAGTATCGCGTTGTGGTCATCGGGGGCGGCGTTGTGGGCGCCTCGGTTCTGTATCATTTGGCCAAGTTCGGCTGGTCAGATGTGGTGATGCTCGAACGGCGCCGGTTGGCATCGGGATCGTCCTGGCATGCGGCCGGGGGTGTCCACGCGCTGAACGCCGACCCGAACATGGCGTCCCTGCAGTCCTATACCATCGACTTGCTGAGTGAGATTGAAAAAGAGTCCGGCCAGAACATCGGCCTGCACATGACCGGGGGGCTGACGTTGGCCGGTACGCCCGAGCGTTGGGAATGGCTGCAGGCCAACTACCGTATCTTCCAATCCATCGGCATTGACGATTGTGAGCTGCTATCCCCGGAAGAAGCGCAGCGCCGGTGCCCGATCATGTCCACAGAGGGCGTGTTGGGGGCGATGTGGGCCGATCGTGAAGGTTACATCGACACGACTGGCACGGTGCAGGCCTACGCCACGGCGGCCAAGAAACGTGGTGCCGAATACTATGAGGAAACCAAGGTCGAGGAACTGATTCAGACCGCAGATGGCTGGCAGGTGGTCACCGATCGCGGCACGATCACTTGTGAGCATGTGGTCAACGCAGCAGGTCTCTGGGCCAAGCAGGTGGGTCGCATGGCAGGGATCGAACTGCCGGTGTCTCCGCTGAAACACCACTATCTGATCACTGACACCGTGCCCGAGGTGGCCGAGGCTGATTTCGAGATGCCGATGACCGTGGACCTCGAAGGCTTCACCTATATGCGGCAGGACCAGAAGGGCGTTCTGGTCGGCATCTATGAGGTCGACCATGAACATTGGGCCATGGATGGCGCGCCGTGGAACTATGGCGAGGAACTGTTTCAGGAACAACTCGACCGGATCGAGAACGAACTGACGCTGGGCTTTGAACGTTACCCCTCGATCCAGAATGTGGGCATCAAGACTTGGGTGAACGGCGCGTTCACGTTCTCGCCCGACGGCAACCCTCTGGTGGGTCCGGTACCCGGCAAGCCCGGCTATTGGTCGGCCTGCGCTGTGATGGCGGGCTTCCTGCAGGGTGGCGGCGTTGGCAAGACGCTGGCCGAGTGGATGATCCATGGCGAGCCCGAGGCAGACGCGTGGCCAATGGATGTGGCGCGCTATGGCGACTTCGCGCAGAACAAACGCTATATCCGTGAAACGACGGGCCAGTTCTATTCGCGCCGTTTCGTGATGACCTATCCGAATGAGCAACTGCCTGCGGGCCGTCCGCTGAAAATGGCTCCGGCGCATGACGCAATGACCGAGGCCGGGTGCAAATGGGGTGTCAGCTGGGATCTGGAAGTGCCGCTGTATTTCGCGCCGAAAGGGTTCGAGGAAACGCCGACGCTCAAGCGTTCGAACGCGCATGACATCGTGGCCGAGGAATGCAAGGTGATCCGCGAAGGTGTGGGCTTGCTGGATATCTCGGGCTTTTCGCGGTTCGAGGTCAGCGGCCCGAACGCCGAGGTCTGGCTGGATAAGGTCATGGCCTCGAAACTGCCTGCACCGGGGCGTGCCAAGCTGGCCCCGATGCTGGGTGAGAATGGGCGGCTCAAGGGTGATCTGACCGTGCTCAACTGGGGCGACGGCACGTGGTGGATTATGGGCAGCTACTATCTGCGCGCCTGGCATATGCGTTGGTTCGATGACCACATGATCGACGATGTCGATATCCGTGACTTGGGTGAAGAATATTGCGGCTTTGCCGTGGTCGGTCCGAAATCGCAGGCGGTGGTCGAGAAACTGGCGGAACAGGATATCTCGGGCCTCAAATTCATGGGGTGTGGTGATTTCGATATCGGTCTGGTGCGTGCTCGCGTCGCGCGCATGTCGGTGACCGGTGAGAAGGGTTATGAGATCAATTGTCGCTATGGCGACCACATCAAACTGCGCCGGATGCTGTTGGAAGCGGGGGCTGACGAGGGCATCCGCGAATGTGGCTTCAATGCGATGCTCTCGACCCGCTTGGAAAAGAGCTTTGGCATCTGGTCGGCGGAGTTCACCCAGCTCTACACACCGGGGATGACCGGAATGGATCGCTGGATCGACTGGGACAAGGACTTTGTCGGCAAGGACGCAGCCGTGTCTGAACGAGACGGCAACGGCCCCGCGCAGGTTCAGGTGACGCTTGAGGTGGACGCGCTGGACGCGGATGCCAGCGGGTATGAGCCGATCTGGTCGAGCGAAGACCGTGTGGGCTTTGTGACCTCGGGCGGCTATGGGCATTACACCGGCAAGTCGCTGGCGATGGCTCTGGTCAACCGGGACAAGGCCGAGCCGGGTACTGAATTGACCGTGCATGTGGTTGGCGTTGAACGGCCCGCGCGGGTGATTGCGCCCTCGCCATACGATCCGCAAGGCAAGGCGATGAGGGGCTGAAGATGATCTCACAAACCTCAGAACGCAGCAGACGACGGCGTGGGCGCGGGGCCGAGGCCGCGCCTCCACCCACGCGCGACGTGAACTATCGACAGCTCAGGAATCCCTTCCCACAGATGGAAGTGTTTCCGGCCGATCAGATCGCGGACATGCACGAAACCTCCCTGCGCACGCTTGAGGAGTTGGGGGTAAAGGTCCTGTTGCCCGAAGCCCGCCGGATTTTTGCCGCGGCTGGCGCGCGTGTGGATGAAAGCACCGAGATGGTTTTCATCGGGCGCGACATGGTCGAAGCGGCCGTTGCATCGGCACCGAAGTCGATCGCCTGCCAAGCAGGAGCGCGCCATCGCGACTTCACGCTGGAACTGGGCAGTCTGGTGTTCCAGCCGGGGGCAGGGGCGCCAAACGCGACCGATCTGGAACGGGGTCGACGCCCTGCAAACGGGCAGGATTATCTGGACTTCCTGAAACTCACGCATCATTTCGACGTGTTCCAGATGATTTCGCCTCAGGTCGAGCCACAGGACGTGCCGACCCATCTGCGCCACTATTTCACCACGAAGGCTCAGATGGAGCTGACGGACAAGTTCCCGTTCTTCTTTTCGCGCGGGACGCCGCAGGTGATGGATTGCTTTGAGATGCTGTCCACCGCGCGCGGCCTGTCGGATGACGAGTTCCGCGGCAACGCGCATTGCTATACGATCATCAACACCAACAGCCCGCGAACGCTGGACATCCCCATGGCGCAGGGCCTGATCGACTTTGCCCGCCACGGTCAGATGTCGATCATCACGCCCTTTACCCTGATGGGGGCTATGGCACCGATCACCGTGGCCGGCGCGATCACGCTGTCCCATGCCGAGGCATTGGCCGCGTTGACACTGACCCAATTGACTAACCCCGGTGCACCAGTTTGCTACGGAACCTTTACCAGCAATGTCGACATGAAATCGGGCGCGCCTGCCTTCGGGACGCCCTCGCATTTTCAGGCGTCTCTGGCGGCGGGCCAATTGGCGCGGCATCTGGGGCTGCCGTGGCGATCCGCTGCCGGGTCGGCATCGAACATCAACGACGTCCAGGCGGCCAACGAAAACCAGTTCGGTCTCTGGGGCTGCCTGATGGCCGGGGCGACGGTGATCATCCACTCGGCTGGCTGGCTCGAGGGCGGGCTGACGGTGTCGTTCGAAAAAATGATCTGTGACGCCGAGGTGCTGAACATGGTCGCCGAGCTTTGCGCCGGGGCGCAGGCCGGGACCGCCGAGATTGGGTTCGACACCGCCTTGCGCGAGGTTGAACCCAGCGGACATTTCTTTGCGACCAGCCAGACGATGGAGCGGTACAATACCGAATTCTATCAGCCTCACGTCCACGATTATGCCAATTTCGGTACCTGGACCGAGCGCGGCTCGGTCGATGCCAACCATCGCGCAACCGGCGTTTGGAAGGGCATCCTGAACGACTTCAAACCGCCTACCGGTGACAGTGACCGACTGGGTGCCCTACAAGACTTCATCGCGCGACGCACTGCCGAAGGCGGCGCGCCGCCGGAGAGTTGAATGAATACCAAACCGATCCTGCACAGGGACGACCCCAAGGCTGAACCTCTGGTCGGCAACGTCAAGGTCACGCGTGACGATTGGCTAAACGTGGCGATGGACGTGCTGATCTCGGACGGGGTGGACCAGATCAAGGTGCTGAGTCTGGCCGAAAGGATGGCGGTCTCGCGATCCTCCTTCTACTGGTACTTCAAGTCTCGGCAAGAGTTGCTGGACGCTTTGCTGTCCCGCTGGCAGGCCACGAATACAGCCGGATTGGTTGCGCAGGCCGAGGCTCCGGCAGACACCATCACGGCTGCGGTCTGCAATGTGCATCGCTGCGTGGTGAATACCGATCTGTTCGATACGGCGTTGGACTTTGCCGTGCGGGACTGGGCGCGCAAGTCGGGCAAGGTGCGACGTGCGCTGGATCAGTCGGACGCCCGACGGCTTGAAGCTCTGCACGCCATGTTCGCGCGCTATGGCTATTCCGAGATCGAAGCGGAAACCCGCGCGCGCGTTCTGTACTACATGCAGATCGGATACGATCTGGCGCAATTGAACGAGCCGATTGAAACGCGGATTTCGATGGTGCCGCATTACCTATATGCGTTCACCGGCGTCGAACCAAAACCTGAAGAAGTTGAGGAATTCAGCGCATATTCCCTGCGCTGCTGGAAAGGAGATCTTTCATGAGCCAACCAGACGCAATCATCATCGGCACTGGTGTCATCGGAGCCGCCATCGCGTTCGAGATGGCAAAGGCCGGATGGAAAACCCTGTCGCTGGATCGCAATTCACAGGTGGGCCATGGCTCGACCGCCGGATCCTGCGCCATCATTCGGATGCACTACTCGACCTTCGACGGCACCGCTTTTGCGTGGGAAGGGTATCACTATTGGCGTGACTGGGCCGAGTATCTGGGCCTGCCTGCAGGCGCCAATTTGGCGCAGTTCCGAGAGACCGGCACTTTGGTGATGAAAACAGATGCCAACGGGATGCTCGAAAAGCACATGAAGAACAGTGCCGATCTGGATTGCCCGTTCGAGGAATGGTCGCCCGAGCAAATCACTGAGCGCCTGCCGATCTATTCGCTGGACAGCTTCGCGCCCGCGCGTCGCATGGATGACCCGGAATTCGGCCAGCCGAACGGGCGCAAGATGCAGGGTGCAGTGTATTGGCCGCAGGCGGGGTATGTCACCGATCCGGCCTTGTCGGCACAGAATCTGATGGACGCGGCCAAACAGCATGGGGCCGAGGTGCGCACTGGCGCTGAGGTGGTTGAAATTCTGACCGAAAGCGGTCGCGTGGCCGGGGTCAAGCTGGCCTCGGGTGAGGAACTCCGTGCCAAGGTAGTTGTGAATGTCGCCGGGCCGGGCTCGGCGATCATCAACAAGATGGCGGGTGTATTGGACGATATGACAATCGAGACCCGTCCCTTGCGGCAGGAGGTGGTACACGTCCCCGCGCCCGAAGGGTTCGATTTCGAAAACAACGGCACCATCGTATCGGACAGCGATATCGCCTGCTATTGCCGCCCCGAGCATGGCAATCACATTCTGGTCGGTTCGGAAGATCCGGAATGCGATCCGCATCAGTGGTGCGAGGACGACGTGCACTACAACCACGACTTCACCGACCAGTGGACGACGCAGGCAATGCGTTATGCGCAGCGAGTGCCCAGCCTGGGCATCCCGTCCAAGACGCGTGGGGTGGTCGATCTGTATGATGCGTCGACGGACTGGATTCCGATCTATGACAAATCCAGCCTACCGGGGTTCTACATGGCCTGCGGCACCAGCGGGAACCAATACAAAAACGCGCCGATCGCAGGCAAGATGATGACGGCTCTGATCGACTATTGTGAGGGTGGGGCGGATCACGATGCCCAACCGCTGCAATTCGAACTGCCTTATATCAAGCGGATGATCGACGTTGGCTTCTATTCCCGCAAACGCCCGATCAACGAGGAAAGCAGTTTCTCGGTTCTGGGTTAGCCGGTCGGGGAAATCGCCGCCAGGTCTGGGTCGATCAGGCGGCGAAACTCACCCAGGCCCAAACCATCGCGATATAGGTCAGGTTGTGCATGAACTGGTCCAGCCCGGCTGCCCGCCAGAACGCGGCCTGCGTCGGTGACAGCTGTCTCTTGTCCGAATAGGCGGCTTTGGCAAAGTCGATATTGAAATGCACGATCCATTCCAGAGCAGCAATGATCAGGATAAATGACCACGGCGCCCCGAACAGCAGAAAGACAATGACTGATCCAACAACATGCACGCCGGCATGCTGCGCACGCCCCCAGTGAAAATACTCACTGCGCCCGGACAACATTTTCGGTGTCTGGAGGTAATAGTCCGCAAACATATGTTTGATCTGCAATAAGCAGAGCATCAACAGTACTGCGCCTATGCTGGCAGTCAAATTGTTCCTCCCGATATCGTCCTGAAGCGAATCTTAGGGGCTAAACCGTTGCGGCGCAAATGAACTTGTTCACACACGGCGGATATATGATCAAACTGGAAACTATTTGCGTCACCGGCCACGATTGCTGTAAATTCGGAGTGTTTGATTTGCGGCACTTTCTTCGGGATCGGTGATCCAAAACAGGGGCAGGCTCCATAGAACGTTCGATTTTCCGGTTTATTTGGAAGTACTCCAGACGCGACCAGCTGATCCTGCTGGCCGTGACCTCTACGCTGTTTCCGTTGTTGTACCTGACGCTGGAGCTGCCCAAGCGCATCATCAACGATGCGATCGGTGCGGCCAGCCCGGTGGTCGATGTTCTGGGATATGAACTGCCGCAGACAACGTTTCTGATTGTCCTTTGCGGTGCATTTCTGGTGGCGGTGCTGGCGCATGGCCTGATGAAGATGCGCATCAACACCATGAAAGGGGTGCTGAGCGAACGGATGCTGCGACGGTTCCGGTATCAGCTGATCAACCGCGCCCTGCGGTTTCCCCAGCCTTATTTCGAGCGGGTCAGCCAAGGTGAAATGGTGTCGATGATTACCGCCGAAAGCGAGCCGATGGGTGGGTTGATGGGCGACGCGATCAGTCAGCCGGTGTTGCAGGCCGGGCAGATGATCACGATCCTGTCCTTCCTGTTTCTGCAAAGCGTCTGGTTTGGCCTGGCCGCCGTGGCACTGATCCCTCTACAGGCCTGGTTGATTCCCAAGCTGCAACGGCAGATCAACCTGCTGAACAAGAAACGCATTCAGGAAGTCCGCGTACTTGCCGCACAGATCGGTGAGAACGCCGCCGGGGCTTCGACCCTGCGGGGCAATGGCGGCTGGCGCTATCGCCGGGCGATGATCTCGGAACAGCTGGGGCGGCTGTTCGCGATCCGGTTCGATATCTACCAGAAGAAATTCTTCATGAAGTTTATTAACAACTTCATCTCGCAGCTGACACCTTTCATGTTCTATCTGGTCGGCGGCCTTCTGGTGCTGCAGGGTTCGGTTTCGCTGGGGGCGCTGGTGGCTGCGCTGGCGGCGTACAAGGACCTGAGCTCGCCGTGGAAAGAACTGCTGACCTATTACAACCAGACGCAGGACATGTCGCTGCGCTGGGATGTTGTGATCGAACGCTTTGCCCCGCCGGGAATGCCGGACGAAAAGCTGTTCGAGGGTGAGCCCGAAACCCGCCCGCGTCTGAACGGCGATATCGTGCTGGATCGGGTTTCGGTCCGGGATATGGACGGCAATCAGGTGCTGGATGATCTGAACCTCACCTTTGCAGGCGGGCAAACCATTGGTATCGCCGCCCCCAGCGAAGAAGACAGGCGCGCTGTGGCTGAGCTGCTGACGCGTGAGATCCTGCCCAGTTCGGGCCGGGTGGAAGTGGGGGGCGAAAATCTGGCGACCCTGCACCAAGGTATTGTGGCCGCGCGCATCGGCTATGCATCGTCGCGCCCGGTCCTGTTTCAGGGCACGTTGGGCGACAACGTCATGATGCCCATGCGTCAGAGGCCGCTGACAACCCAGATCGACGACCCCGATTTTGCCGAAACGCAGCGCGCAGGCAACAGCGCCGACCCGTATAGGGCAGACTGGCTGGACCCATCCCTGGCCGGTTTGGACAGCCCCGAGGCGTTGCGCGATTGGTGGCTGCATCTGATCGACGGAATGGGATCGGGGGCTGCCTTGTTCCAGCGCGGGTCGGACCAGGTTTTCGACGCCGCCGAACACCCGGAACTGGCGCAGAAGCTAGTCGAGCTGCGCCCACTGGTGCAGCAAGCGGTGCAAAAGGCCGGGCTCGGGCAGCAGGCGCTGGTTTTTGATTGGTGCACGTATAATTCGGCATTGCCGGTCGCGGAAAATCTGCTGTTTGCCACCCCGCGAGTTCCGGTCACGCAAGAGCTGCTGGCCCGCCAGACCGTATTCCTTGGCCAGTTGCGCGAGTTGGGGCTGGACAAGACACTGGTCAGCCTGACCCAGGACGTGATCGAGATGCTGCGCCAGATCTTTGGTCTGGACGGAACAGATCACCCGTTGTTCCGCAAGCTTGGTCTGGAAGCCACGACCTACGAGGCCGCGCTTGAGCTGGTCGAGAAAACCCGGAACGAGGGTGTGGCAGGGCTGGATGACGAAAAGCTGGCGAACCTTCTTGCGGTGCCGTTCGTGATCTCGGCCGAGCAGATCGGACCTGCCTTCACGGATGAGCTGAAGAATCGCATTCTGGAACTGCGCCATAGCCACTCGGAAAAGCTGTTAGAACGACTGCGGGATGTCTTTCTACCGCTGCACAAGGACGCTTTCGCACCCGGCTTGACGGTCATGGAAAATGCGCTGTTCGGCAAGGTCAGCCAAATTGGTGGCGGTCGCTCGGACGAAGCACGCAAGCTGATTGTCGATGTTTTGGATGAAAATGGTGCGCGTCCTCTGGTGGTCGAGTTGATTTATGACGTCCCCGTCGCGATCGGTGGTCAGAACCTGCCTGCCGTTTTTGCCGAACCGCTGGCCTTTACCCGCGCGACGATCAAGAAGCCGGACATCCTGATTCTGGAGAACGCGCTCGCCAGCTATGACATGGCGACACAGGTCGCTGTCTACAAAAACCTGCGCGAGCTGCTGCCGGATACGACCGTTATCTATCTGAACGACCATTTTGAAAACCCGGACAAATTCGACAATTTTGTCGAAATCAGGCAGGGTCGGGTGGTGTCGGACGAAGGAGATGTCACGGTGGAAGAGGACAGCGCCGCCTCGGCAGATCTGGCGCGCAAGCTGCGCGCGTTGGAGCAGACACCGCTGTTTTCCGGTCTCGACCGCAGACAGCTGCGCCTGCTGGCCTTTGGTGCGCGCTGGTACGATGCCCAGCCAGGCGAGGTCGTGTTCCTGAAAGACGATCAGCCCACCGACGGCGCATATGTAGTGCTGGAGGGCGAGGCCGGGCTGTACCTGCCGCAGATGGAAGGCCCGGATCAGTTGATCACAAAGGTCGGGCCGGGTGCTCTGGTTGGGGAACTGGGTCTGATCCGCAAGGAACCTCGTGCGCTCAGCATGATCGCCGAGACCGAACTGTCCTGTCTGCGGATCGGTGAGGAAGAATTCCTGGCCGTGGTCGAAAACGACGCCGCAACCGCCTTCAAGCTGTTGCAGGTCATTGCGGGTTACGTCTCGAACTAATTGTCCGGCTTGCAGAACAGGTCAAACAGTAGCCCGATGACCTGCGCCGTGTTGCCGTCCTGCAGCGAGTAATAGATCGTCTTGCCATCCCTTCGGGTCGAGACCATCCGCTCCTGACGCAGCCGGGCCAGCATCTGGCTGACGGCGGCCTGCCGGATTTGCAGCAGGTCCTCAAGCTCACTGACCGATTTTTCGCCTTCGCCCAGATGGCACAGGATCATCAGCCGCCCTTCGTGCGCCAGCGTCTTTAGAAAGGCCGCAGCCCGTGCGGCGTTTTCCTGCATGTCTGCCGGAGTTTCAGGATGTGCGCTTGTGGTGTCTTTGGCTTTGGTGGTCACGCGCGGCCTGTTTTGTGATGGGGTTGGCACAATATGCCCCAAATCGGGTTTGCTTGTCACCCCTCGGTTGCAGGTGCGCCGCCCTGAAAGGCGTTGCCGTTGACATAGTCGCAGGGCTCTTCCTGCATTTGCAGGTGGAGGCCATCGCCGGTGTAGGGATGGGCGCGGGCCAGATCTTCATCCACCTCGATCCCAAGACCGGGCGCAGTTGGGGCGGTCACAAAGCCGTCGTCCACGCGCAGCGCGCCTTTGATCAGGGCGTCGTGGAAGGGGGTTTCGATGGTCTCCAGCAGCAGAAGGTTCGGGATCGACGCGGCCAGATGGATGTTGGCGGCCCACTCGACCGGCCCTGCGTAAAGATGCGGGGCCATCTGCGCGTTGAACACCTCGGCCATGGCGGCGACTTTCTTCATCTCCCAGATGCCGCCGGCGCGGCCCAATGCGGGTTGCAGAATCTCGGCGGCCCCTGCGCGCAGGACGGCTCCGAATTCGGCCTTGGTGGTCATACGTTCGCCGGTAGCGACAGGGATGCGGACATTGCGGGCGACCCGGGCCATGTCCTCGATCATGTCCGGCGGGGTGGGTTCTTCGAACCACAACGGGGAATACGGCTCCAACGCCTGACCTAGCCGGATCGCGCCCGCCGTGTTGAACTGGCCATGGGTACCAAACAGCAGGTCGGCCTTGTCGCCCACCGCTTCGCGGATCGCTTTGCAGAACGCGACCGACATCGAGATATCGGACATCGCCGGCATATGCCCGCCACGAATGGTGTAGGGGCCTGCGGGGTCGAATTTCACCGCCGTGAACCCGCGCCGCACCATCTCGGCAGCGCATTCTCCGGCCTGTTCAGGCGAGGTCCAGAAATCGGTCAGGTTATGCTGCGGCAAGGGGTAGAGGTAGGTATACGCGCGGATGCGTTCGTTCATCAGTCCGCCCAGCAGGGCATAGACCGGACGGTCTCGATCCTTGCCCAAAATGTCCCAGCAGGCGATCTCAAGCCCTGAAAACGCGCCCATGACGGTCAAGTCGGGGCGCTGGGTGAAGCCGCTGGAATAGGCACGACGGAACATCAGCTCGATATTCTCGGGGTTTTCGCCCAGCATATGCCTTTCAAACACGTCGCGGATCACGTGCCGCATCGCCTCGGGGCCGACAGAGGACGCATAGCATTCGCCCCACCCGGTGATCCCGGTGTCGGTGGTGACTTTCACCAAAATCCAATAGCGCCCACCCCAGCCCGGTGCGGGTGGTGCAGTGACGATGATGTCGAGGTCTTGCAGTTTCATCCGCCGTTACCCCCTATCGAACAGGACCACGTTGCGCTTGGCCGATCCGGTCTTGGTGTCCTCGATCGCCTCGTTGATCTGATCCAGAGACCATCGGCCCGAGATCAACTCGTCCAGCTTCAGCCGCCCCTGTTCGTAGAGGTCGATCATCCATGGAATATCACGCTGAATGACCACATCGCCCATTTTCGAACCGACCACGCCTTGTCCCAGTGCGGCCAGCACAACGGGTTCGTAGCTGGACATATCGCCCGAATGCGGCATGCCGATCATGATGGCTTTGCCACCCCGGCCCAAATAGCGCGGGGCCTGATCGTAGGCTGGTATGGCACCAACGGTGATCAGAACCGCATCTGCACCGCGCCCGCCCAACGCCTTGAAGGCAGCCTTCCACGGTTGCTCGAGGCTGGCCAACACGCCATGCGTTGCGCCGAACTCTTTGGCGATCTCCAGTTTCTCTTCGGTCATGTCGACCGCCACGATACGCCGCGCACCGGCAAGACGTGCGCCCTGAATCGCGTTCAGACCAACACCACCCGCGCCGATCACAACCACATCCTGACCGGGGCGGAGCTTGGCCGCATTCACCGCTGCACCAACCCCGGTGATGACGCCGCAAGACAGCAGGCTGGCTACATCCTTAGGCATGGTTTCGGGGATTTTCACGATCTGCCGGTGGCTGACCACAACCTTTTCGGCAAAGGCCCCGCAGGCCATTGCCTGATCCAAGGGGCCGCCATCCGCCGTGCGCAGCGGACCGTTGACCGAGTCGTAAGGCGTCTCGCAGATCGTCGGCTGACCGCCTGCGCAGGACGGGCAGGACCCGCAAGCGCGGATCAGAGTGACCACGACCGCGTCGCCCACCTCAAACCCGCCGACCGAGTCTCCGGTCGCGGTAATCACGCCAGCGGCCTCGTGCCCGTAGACGGCGGGCAAATACCCGCCCCAAGCGCCGCTGGCATAAGTGATGTCCGAATGGCAGATCGCCACCGCATCCAGTGTCACCTCGACCTCTCCGGCGCCGGGTGGTGCAATCTGGATGTCTTCGATGACCAAAGGTTCGTTGAACGCTCTGCAGACGGCGGCTTTGATGGTTTGCATTCTTGTCCCTCATTCCCTTTGGTCCACGGTGGCGCGGGAAAGTCAGTGTCGCAAGATGGAAACCGTCATCCGGGTGTCGTTGTTACGCCACGACAGGGCGCGACCGCAAAAACAATGCGAATCCGAAGATCATCAAGAGCATCGCCAACAGGAACGGTGCCCCGGGTAGGTAAAGCGACGCATCAGCCTGAGCGAACTGCGCGAACACGCTGGTCATCACCAGCGGGGAAATCACCATCGACAGCGCGTGCAGAGAGGTAAGCACCCCCTGCAACTCGCCCTGCTGAGAATCCGGCGTGGCACGGGATGTCAGGGCCTGCAGGGCAGGTGTGACAACCGCCCCAAGCGCTGTGACCGGGATCAGCATCAGGGCAATGAAGCCGTTGGTCAGGAAAGCCAACAGCAGAAAGCTGGCGATCTCGAACCCCATGCCGTAGATGATCGTCACCCGCTCACCCAGATACCGCGTTGCGGGTCGGATCAGGCCCCCCTGAACAGCGGCCATGCCGATGCCGTAGACACCCAGCGACAGACCGATCATTTGTGGTGACCAGCCGAAACGTTCCGTGGTGAAATAGGCCCAAATCGCGGGGTAGACATAAATCGACACCGAATACAGGAAATAGACCCACAGCATCGGGCGGATGCCGGGCAGTGTGGCAATGGCGCGCAGCGAGTTCACCGGGTTGGCGCGGCGCAGGCTGAAAGCCCGGCGGGTTTTGTCGGTGACTGTTTCGGGCATCACCAGCAGACCGACCAGAAACGTCAGGGCTGACAGACCGGCGGCGGCCCAGAAAGGGGCGCGGGTGCCGTATTCGCTTAGCAACCCGCCGATCACCGGGCCCAGCACGAAGCCTACGCCGAAGGCTGCGCCCAGCAGACCGAAATTCGCAGCCTTCTCATGTGGTTTCGACACATCCGCCATGAACGCAGCGGCGGTGGCATGGGTGGCCGCCGTGATGCCGCCAATGATACGCCCGGCTAGCAGCAGCCAGATGCTGCCTGCAATGGCCATCACCACGTAGTCCAGCGACATCACGAACAGCGACACCAACAAAACCGTGCGCCGCCCATAGGCGTCAGACAGGTTCCCCAGAATCGGACCGAACACAAACTGCATCGCTGCGAATGCGGTACTGAGGACACCACCCCAGATCGCCGCATCGGCCAGAGTACCGCCCTGAACCTCGACAATCAGGTCGGGCATGATCGGCAACACCAGACCGATGCCCATGGCGTCGATCATGACCGTACCGAGAACGAAGATAAAAGGCAGACGCATGGCACCCATTCGCGAGTTTCGCCCGGACCCTATCATGCTTGGTTCACATGTGAAGTGTCTGTTACGCGGGGTTATGCCGCCGGCAGCTTTCGTTCCAGATCGTCCAGAATTTCCGCCAGATGGCGAGGGTGCGAAAAGAACGGAGAATGAGAGCTGTTGATCGTCGCGCGCAATTCTTCGGGCGCGGCGTGGCTCATTTCTTCTTCGTATTCCGTCGGGATCGTGTGGTCATCCGTTGCGCGGATATAGGCCTTGGGGACACGCGTGAAATTCTCTGTCAACGGCAGAGGGGTTTCCTGCGGGGCAATCGCTTGCGGGCACAGGCGCGCAAAGGCAAAGGGCACGACCTCTGGCGGGCAATCGTGGTAGAAAAGGTCGCGCACTTTTTCTGGTCTGACCGTATAGGACAGGCCGTCGATGGATTTCTCGACCGCATCGACAATCAGTTGGCGTGGGGCCTGTCTGCGCATTTCAACCATGGACAGACCGTCCCTTGGAACATAGGCGCACAGATAGATCAGCGCGCGCATGGCTTTGGGGTTTGCCTCCGCGGCTGCACTGATGGGATAGCCGCCCCAGGAATGGCCGACCACAACCGTTTGCGGGGTCGAGGCCGCCAGCACCACATCCCGGCAGCTCTCCAGCGTGACGTCGGCAATCGGCGTCGGGTCCGAGCCGTGGCTGGGCATATCGATGGCCCGCGCCGAATGACCCAGAGCCTCAAGCGCGGGGATCAGATCGCGCCAGCACCAGGCGCCGTGACAGGACCCATGGACCAACAGAAAATCTGCCATTGTCACGCTCCTTCAAATATGTCCGATGTCGGTCAGGAAGCCGCGCAGCAGGGCCGCGTATTCCGCCGGTTGTTCGACGCAGGGCAGATGACCCGCCCGGCGCATCAGTTCGAATTTCGAGCCGGGGATCAGATCGATGGTCTCACGCACCAGATCCGGCGGGGTCGAGCCATCCTCACTGCCTGCTATTCCCAGCGTGGGCAGGCGCAGGCCGCTGGTGGGGGTGTAGAAATCCGTGCCCGAGATTGCGGCGCAACAACCCAGATACCCGTCGACCGGCTGCCGCACCATCATGTTGCGCCAAAGCAGATGATCAGGCGCGGCGCGGAATTTCTTGGAAAACCACCGTTCCATCGTCGCATCGGCCAAGGCTTCGATACCGCCCTGACGCACCGCGTCCATCCGGTCCTGCCAGATCGAGGGGATGCCGATTTTGGCAGCCGTATTCGACAGCACCAGCGCGCGGACCTGATCCATCCGCTTCACCGCCAGACCCTGCGCGATCAGCCCGCCGATGGACAGGCCGACAAAAACACTATCCCGCACGTTCAGGTGATCCAGCAGCGCCTCGGCATCGCGTACCAGCGCGCCCATGGAATAGGGGGCCGGGGGTTGCGAGGACAGCCCGTGCCCGCGCTTGTCATAGCGGATGATCCGCAGCCCTGCGGGCAGATGGGGCAACATCGCGTCCCAAAGGCGCAGATCGGTGCCCAGTGAGTTGGCAAAAACTATCGGCGCACCATCCGGATCACCATCGACCCGATAGTGCAACTGCACTTCACCAAGATCCAAGATCTGCATGACTCAATCCCCGTCGCCATACGTTAAGTCGTCACAGTGACCCAATCATTGATCCATGTCAGGTCAGGTATTCCAGTGCTTTTCCAAAGACTTCGGGGTCCGTATTGCCCCCCGAGGCCACAACGATCACCGCATCGCCTTCGATTTCGTCGCTGCGAAACAGGGCCGAAGCCAGCGACACCGCACCGCCCGGTTCCAGCACCAGTTTCAGCCTCAGGAAGGCCTGCGCCATGGCCCGCATCGCTTCTTCTTCAGAGACCGACAAGCCCGGCCCGCACAGTCGTTTCAGAATCGGAAAGGTAATCTGCCCTGGCTGCGGCGTCAGGATCGCGTCGCAGATATTGCCCGAAGTCGCGTTGTTGTTCTGGATCTGACCCGTCGCCAGCGAGCGTTTGACATCGTCGAACCCCTCGGGTTCACACGTGCGGGCGCGCAGGCCGGGCGCATGAGCCTCCAGTGCCAGCGCAATTCCCGAGGTCAGTCCACCCCCGCCGCAGCAGACCAGCACATCGGCCCGTTCAACGCCCATTTCGGCGGTTTGCCGGGCAAGCTCCAACCCGGTAGTGCCCTGACCGGCAATCACCTGCGGTTCGTCATAGGGGCGGATCAGAGTCAGGCCGCGCTCAGTGGCCAGCGCCTCGCCAATCTCTTCGCGGCTTTCGTTGGCGCGGTCGTACAGAACCACTTCGCCCCCCAGCGCACGGGTGTTGTCGATCTTCAGCTGCGGCGCGTCCGAAGGCATAATGATCACCGAAGAAGTCCCGTGCCGTGCTGCGGCATAGGCCACACCCTGCGCATGATTGCCCGAGGAAAAGGCGATCACGCCGCGTTTCCGATCCGCCTCATCCAGTGCCGAGATCGCCGACCACGCGCCTCGAAACTTGAAGCTGCCGGTATGTTGCAGGCATTCGGGCTTCACCAGCACCCTGCGTCCGGCCAGTTCGTCCAGAAAGGGCGAACTCAGCAGGGGCGTTTCCCGAACGTGGCCCTTCAGCCGCGCGGCGGCGGCTTCGATCATTTCCAGTGTGCTCATGCGGCGTCCAATACCTTGCGGATAAGCTCCAGTGACTGCGATTCATCCAGAAACGGAACATGCCCGCGATCCGGAACTTCTACAGAGATAAGACCGGGATGGCGCTTGTGCATCTCGGTCAGCGTGTCCTTGCCCAGCACGTCCGAGTTCGCGCCCCGAATGACTCCGGTGGGGATGTCGTGCAGCGCCTCGAAGAACATCCACATATCCGGGATGGCCCCGGCAGCGGCCTGATCCAGCAAGGCCTTGCGCAAGGCGGGATCATAGCGCAGGGCCAACCCGTCCTCGGTCTGCTCATACTGAATCTCGGCCTGCTGACGCCACCGGCAGAGGGGGACGCCAGGGAAATGCGGCTCCATCACTTGCTGCAGGGATTGAGCGGCTTCGTCGTATGTCTTCGCCACCGGTTGCCGGCCGACATAATCCATGATCTTGGCCATGCCCGAGGTCTCGATCACCGGTCCAACATCCGTCAGCACCACGGCGGACAGGCGTTCGGGGTGGCTGGCCGCCAAAGCCATCGCAATCAGACCGCCGCGCGAGGTGCCCAGTACAGCCACGCGATCCAGCCCCAGATGATCTAGCAATTCAATCGCGTCATGGGATTCGCGCAGAACATTGTAGTTCATGAAATCCGGGTCAAACTCCGACTGCCCGCGCCCCCGGTAATCCATCGTGATCATCCGCAGATCAGTGATATGCGGGGCAAGGAACGAGAAATCCCGGCTGTTGCGGGTCAATCCGGCCAGACACAACACCGGGGTCCCGGACCCGGTGTCGGTATAGTAGAGGCGCCTGTCATCGGAAGTTGTGAAGAAAGCCATTAAAGTCCAGCCAGTTGAGGGATCGTCGTCAGGTCGGACAGTACATGCGCTGGTGTCCATGGCAAGCGGTCCATCGGTTCTTTTGCCCGATTGACCCATGCGGTCACGAACCCATAGCCACTGGCACCTGCAGCGTCCCAGCCGTTCGAGCTGACAAACAGCACCTCATCGCGATCTCCGCCAAACCTTTGCTGCACCAGATCATAGACACTGGAATGGGGTTTGAAGACGCCGACGCTTTCGACCGACAACACATCGTCCAATACGTCGCCGATCTCTGCTGATTGCACAGCGCCATCCAGCATGGGCAGTGACCCGTTGGACAGGATCGCGGTGTTCAGCCCGCCGGCTTTCAGATCGGCCAGCATTTTGGGGACCTCGAGGTAAGCCTGCAACTCCCAATACAGGTCCAGCAACCGCTGGCGCAGGACCGGGTCGCCCTCCAGCCCGGTGGCCTCCAGCGCCCAGTCCAACCCGTCTTGCGTCACATCCCAGAAATCGGCATGGGCATCGGTGATTGCGCGCAGCCAGGTGTATTGCAGCTGTTTCAACCGCCAGTGATTGGCCAATTCGGGCCATTTCTGCTGCAATTTCTCGAACCCTGGTTCGCCCGCCGCCTGCCGTGCGGCGGCGGCGACATCGAACAGCGTGCCATAGGCGTCAAAAACGCATGTGGTGATTGGCATCAGTACCCCTCCCTTGATCGCGCGCAGGTTGGCACAAGAGTTGCAAGCGCAAAAGGGGGGAGGGTTTACAAAGCCGTGTCACTCCCTAGGCTTGGCCGCTTAAACCCCTAACGGCCGGAGGCCACCTATGACCGAGATCAAACAAGGCGATACCGTTCGCATCCATTACACAGGTACGCTGTTGGACGGCAACGTGTTCGACAGTTCCGAAGGGCGCGATCCGCTGGAGTTCGTGGTCGGGTCAGGCCAGATCATCCCCGGGCTGGATACGGCCATGCCCGGCCTGACGGTGGGTGAGAAAAAACGGGTCGAGATCGCCTGCGTAGACGCATACGGCCCGATCAATCCTGCCGCGCGCCAGCAGATCCCGCGTGAAGGCATCCCGGACGACATCCCGCTGGAGCCCGGCACCCAGCTGCAGATGCAGACGCCGGACGGGCAGGCGGTGCCAGTGACCGTGGTGGACTCTGACGAAGCGACCGTCACGCTGGATGCAAATCATCCGCTGGCTGGTCAGGACCTGATTTTTGATATCGAAGTTGTTTCAGTCAACTGACCGCAGAAGGTCAGTGTAAAGGATCAGCCTGAAATCAGGCTGGTCCACGATGTAAGGGCCGCACGCACATCTGGTTGCGTTAAGAACACAAACAGCAGCAGCAGCACGGTCAGGCTCAGCAACGCGATACGACCGCGTTGCCCCAGAAAACCCTGTTTGCGCCGGGAAGCCCGAGAGGTGTTCGAGAGGATTTGTTCTGCTTTGCTCATGCCGTTATCCGTGCCCGCGAAAGATGGTCAAATCTTGGCGCGGGCAGGGAAAGATCGGGTCACATGTGATCGGGCTGCGGCATACCCAGAACGTGGAAGCCGCCGTCGACTTTGATGATCTCACCCGAGGTGCAGGCACCGGCTTCGGATGCAAGATAAACGGCGGTGCCGCCAACGGCCTCAAGCGTTGCGTTCGAACGCATTGGCGCGTTCTGATCGCAGAACTTATAGGTCTTGCGTGCGCCACCAATGGCCGCGCCCGCCAGCGTCTTCATCGGGCCGGGCGAGATGGCGTTGACACGGATGCCTTCGGGGCCAAGGTCGTTTGCCAGATAGCGCGTTGCCGATTCCAGCGCGGCCTTGGCCACACCCATTACGTTATAGTTCGGCACAACCCGGTTCGACCCCTGATAGGTCAGCGTGAGCAGCGTGCCGCCATTGTCCTTCATCAGCGGATAGGCGCGACGCGCAACCTCGATAAAGGAATAGGCTGAAACATCCATCGAGTGCTTGAAATTCGCCCGGGTGGTGTTCAGGAAACGGCCGGTCAGTTCTGACTTGTCCGAGTAAGCAATCGCGTGAACCACGAAATCAATCGTCGGCCAGCGTGCGCCCAACTCGTTGAACGCGCGGTCCAGCGACTCGTCATCAGTGACATCGGCATCCACCATGAAGTCGCTGCCGAGGCTTTGGGCGAGCGGCTCCAGCCGTTTGCCGAATGCCTCACCTTGGTAGGTGAAAGCCAGTTCCGCGCCGGCCTCGTGCATCGCCTTGGCAATGCCCCACGCAATCGAGCGGTCGTTGGCCACGCCCATAATCAGGCCGCGTTTGCCCTTGAGAAGATCCGACATCATGTTCACCCGTTATATTTTGACAGAACCATGGACCCGTTTGTGCCGCCAAAGCCGAAGCTGTTGGTCATGACACTGTCCAGACCTGCGTTTTCAACTACTTGAGTTGCAATTTCACCGGGCAGGATGCCTTCGGCAAGTGTGTCGACGTTGATCGACGGAGTAATAAAGTCATTGTCCAGCATCAGCAGACAGAAGATGGCTTCCAGCGCACCAGCGGCACCCTGTGCGTGGCCGGTCATCGACTTGGTCGAGGAAATCGGCGGCACGTTGCCCTCACCAAAGATGCGGCGGACGGCTTCGACCTCACCGACATCGCCGACCGGGGTCGAGGTGCCGTGGGCGTTGATATAATCGACCTTGCGGCCTTCGGGCATGGTCGCCAGCGCCAAACGCATCGCGCGCTCGCCGCCTTCTCCCGAGGGGGCAACCATGTCGTGACCGTCCGAAGTGGCGGCATAGCCGGTGACTTCGGCGTAAATCTTGGCGCCGCGCGCCAGCGCATGCTCCAGATCCTCAAGCACGACGATGCCACCGCCGCCCGAGATCACGAACCCGTCGCGATCCTGATCGAACGCGCGCGAGGCTTTTGCCGGCGTATCGTTGTATTTCGAGGACATCGCGCCCATCGCGTCGAACAGGCAGGACAGAGTCCAGTCCAGCTCCTCGCCGCCACCGGCAAACATAACGTCCTGCTTGCCCAACATGATCTGTTCCGCCGCGTTGCCGATGCAGTGCAGCGAGGTCGAGCAGGCCGAAGTGATCGAGTAGTTGATGCCCTTGATCTTGAACGCGGTCGCAAGGTTCGCGGAAATCGTCGAGCACATGCATTTCGGCACCGCAAACGGGCCAATCCGCTTGGTCGCACCGGTTTTCAGAACGGTCTGATGCGCCGTCAGCATCGCACTGGTCGACGGACCACCGGACCCGGCAACCAGACCGGTGCGCGGGTTTACGACCTGCTCTTCGGTCAGGCCGGAATCGGCAATCGCCTGGCTCATCGCGATATGGGCATAGGCGGCACCGGGCCCCATGAAGCGCAGGGTGCGCTTGTCCACATGCTCGGACACGTCGATCTTCAGCGATCCGGCGATCTGGCTGCGAAAGCCGTGTTCGACCATCTGTTCATTGGCCTCGATGCCGGACTTGCCGGCCTTCAGCGAGGCCAGAACCTCTTCGGCATTGTTCCCGATGGAGGAGACAACCCCCAGACCGGTGACAACTACTCGACGCATGTGCGTGCTCCTTATTTCAGGCCGGTCCGGCTTAGGCTTCGGACAGAACGACTTTCATGTCTTTGACGTCGTAAATCATTTCGCCGTCCGCTTCGACGATACCATCCGCCACACCCATGGTCAGGCGGCGGGTCTGAATCGCCTTTTTGAAATCGATTTTATAGGTCAGCATCTTGCGGTCCGGGCGCACCATGCCGGTCAGTTTGACCTCACCCACGCCCACGGCCATGCCGCGACCCTGCCAGCCGCGCCAGCCCAGGTTGAAGCCCGTCAGCTGCCACAGACCGTCCAGTCCAAGACAACCGGGCATGATCGGGTTGCCGGGGAAATGGCAGTCAAAGAACCACAGGTCCGGGGTGATATCGAACTCGGCCAGAACGTGACCTTTGCCATGCGCTCCGCCATCGGCCGAGATATCGGTGATCCGATCCATCATCAGCATCGGCGGGGCGGGCAACTGCGCATTACCGGGGCCGAATAATTCGCCTCGGGCGCATTTCAGCAGATCGTCCTTGTCAAAGCTGCTCGGGAATTGGGCCATTCTGCCGCCTCTCCTGCCAGGGGTCCGTTTCTCTAATCTGGCCTCACCTAGCACCCGTATGCAAGGTCCTGCAAGAGCGGTCGCCCACATCATGTTGTGTTCTGGACATTCTTTGCGAATGAATTTCATTTGAAATTACCTGACCTGAGCACTTATATATAAATCAGCAACAATCGGGTTTCGGATTCATGACACCTCAAAGCCAGAGCAGAGCCACGAATTGGTTGGTCGACGCAGGATTGCGTCCGACGCGTCAGCGTATGGCTTTGGCCGAGTTGCTGGTCGGCGACGGCCGCCACCGCCACGTGACGGCGGAAAGCCTGTTTGAATCGGCGAAAAAGAACGGCGATGCTGTGTCTCTTGCAACCGTCTACAACACGCTGCGCGCGTTTTGTGAGGCTGGTGTTTTGCAGGAAATCACGGTGGACGGGTCGAAAAGCTATTTCGACACCAACACCCATGATCACCCCCATTTCTACTGGGAAGATGAAAGCCGTCTGAGCGATGCACCCTCAGACCAGTTGGTGATTCAGCGCCTGCCCGATGCCCCCGAAGGGGTTGAGATCGCGTCAGTCGATGTCGTGATCCGTCTGCGGAAGAAATAACCTCACGTTACCAAATTTATCAGCGCCCGCTCAGCGACTGCAATCTGCGCGTCAGTGGGCCCTGTGCCGTGTCGAGCCAGTACAACGGGTTCGGCCGCAAACGGATCCGAGACTGGCAGGCTCAACAGCGACATCCCGTCATAGCTGACTTTGGCAGGCGGATTGGCATAGCTGATCGCGACGCCCTCGTTATTTGCCGCAAGGCTGCGCTGAATTTCCAATGAGGCCGCGCGGTGGGCCACTGTCGGGCTTTCTCCGATCTGACGAAACAGCCCCAGTACATGCTGTGCGGACAGACCTTCCTCGGACAGGATCAGCGGATGTGCAGCGAGATCCTGTAGGGAAACCTGACTGTTTATGGCCAAGGGGTGACCCGGCGACAAAAGCGCACGCGGAGAGCTGGTGAACAACGTGTGCCGTGTAAACGTCGCGTCCATGCTCAACCCGTAGGTCAGCGCCAGGTCGATCCGCCCGTCGATGAGGCCGGAAATCAGGCCCTCGAAACTGTCCACCCTATAGGACACCGCCACATCCGGCATCACGGCGCGCAACTGCCGCAGGGCGCGGGCCAGCAGAAACGGGGCCAAATCGACGAAACAGCCCAGCCTCAAGCGCGCCTTGCCCTTGCCGCTTTCGGCGGCGTTTTCCAAACGGGCGGCGCTGGCCAACAGTGCTTCGGCCTCTTCGATGAAGCTGCGGCCCTGCGGGGTCAATACCATTGCAGCACCGCGCCGACGGGCGAATAGGGGATAGCCCAGTTGTTCCTCGACCCGGGTCAGGGCGTTGGACAGCGCCGGTTGCGAGACATTCAGGTGCTGCGCGGCGGCGGACAGGCTGCCATGCCGTCCGATGGCGCAGACATATTCATATTGGCGCAGCGAGATATATAACATGAAGTTAAGTGTATCTTTGAAAGATATGACTTGAACAGAGGGCTTTCCCATGTGCAGATCACCCAACCCCACGGCACGGAGACAGACATGACGCACCCTCTAGTCACGCAAGAGATGATCGATACCTATCAGCAGGACGGTGTTGTCCTGATCAAAGGGCTGTTTGCCGATCACGTCGAAGCCCTGCGTGAAGGCGTTGCGGCGAACATGGCCGAGCCGGGGCCTTATGCGTCCGAAAACAAGAAACAGGGTGAAACCGGCCTGTTCTTTGACGATTACTGCAACTGGTCGCGAATTGATCAATTCCGCGAGGTGATCGAAAACTCTCCGGCGGCTGAAGTCGCGGCTGATCTGATGCAATCGCAGACCGTTCAGGTGTTCCACGACCATGTTCTGGTCAAAGAGCCCGGTACCTCGATGGCGACCCCGTGGCATCAGGACGGGCCGTATTACTTTGTCGAAGGACAACAGACGATCAGCTTCTGGTCGCCGCTGGACCCGGTGAAACAGGCAACGCTGCGCTGCGTGGCGGGCTCGCACCGGTGGGAGAAAGAAGTGTTGCCAACCCGCTGGGTTTCGGAAGAGGACTTCTTCCCCGACGAAGGCCAGTACATCCCCGTCCCGGACCCGGATGCCGAAGGCATGAAGGTTGTGGAATTCGCGATGGAGCCGGGCGATGCGGTGGCCTTCAACTACCGCACGCTGCACGGTGCGCGTGGTAATCAATCCGACAGCCGTCGCCGGGCGTTTTCGTTGCGTCTGGTGGGCGATGACGCCCGATATGTGGAGCGTCCGGGCCGGACCTCACCGCCGTTTCCGGGTCACGATATGACCCCGGGCCAGCGCCTGCGCGAAGATTGGTTCCCGGTGCTGCTACGGCGTTAGGCTCAGAACCACTGACCCGATTCGATCAGCCCCAGATCAAGCAATTGACCGGACGTCCACTGGAACGGAACCGAGTTGCGCCAGCAAAAGCTCGGGATGTCGAAAGTGGACCCGGCATTGCTTTTCAACGCCTTGGCGGCGCGGAATGAACACACGGCGGCCGTCATATTGTGATGCCACGGGCAGGAATAGGTGTTGTATTCCGGCTCGTTGAAGGTGTGGTCGGGGCGCAATTCCAGACCCTTGCGGGATTTGAACAAAGCGATCCGGTCGATACGGCGGCGTTCGTATGGAATGTGATCCTCGAACCGCCAGCGCAGACCGCCCGACATGTCCAACTGACGCTCGACCGGGTGGCCTTCGGCGTCGTGGCGGGTGTGGGCGTAATAGCCGGTGCTGTCCAGCATCGCGCGGTCCGGAGCGACTCCGTTTGGAAAGGAGTTCAGATCATCGGCATAGAGGTCAACCACGTGGCTCAGCATCGCATCGCGGCGTTCCTCGGCGTGGAAGGCCAGCAATTCGCCGATCGTGCGTGTTTCGCAAAACGGAAAGAACAGATATTCGGCGTTATAGCAGTAATACATCCAGATGCCGGACGCGGCCTGAATGATTCTGTTGATAGTGTCGAACACAACCGCGCTGGGCACGCAGGTCAGGGTGACGCGGTGGATGCGTTCGGCAAGCTCGGGGTCCAGAGCAAAGTCTTGAGGCATGAAGGCCACCACGGATTTGAACCCCAGATGCAGATGATGCCGTATGGTGCTGTCGATCTCGACCATGTCCTCGGCAAAGATCAGGGCGACCGGGCCTTTGGCCAGCGCCGACTTGCCTGAGTTCAGGAAAACGTCGAGAGAGTCGTATTGCATTGCCTGTCCGGTTCCACTTTGCTGGAATCTTCGGCCAAAATCGGGTAATCGCCCCGGCATTGCAAGCGGCGTTCGTAAGGTATAGATGACGCCGATCCCGCGAATGCAAAGGCCATATCCATGTCAGAACCCAAAAAGCTGTACATCAAAACCTATGGTTGCCAGATGAACGTCTATGACAGCGAACGCATGTCCGAGACGCTGGGCGGGCAAGGCTATGTCGAAACCCAAAGTCCCGATGACGCGGATATGATTCTGTTGAACACCTGCCACATTCGGGAAAAGGCCGCCGAAAAGGTCTATTCCGAGTTGGGCCGGTTCAAGGGTCTGAAAGCGGAAAAACCCGATCTGAAGATTGGCGTGGCGGGTTGTGTGGCACAGGCCGAAGGCGAAGAGATCATGCGCCGTCAGCCTCTGGTCGATCTGGTGGTGGGCCCGCAAAGCTATCACCGCCTGCCCGAGATGGAGGCCAAGACTCGCGCCGGCGCCAAGGCGCTGGACACGGATTTCCCCGAGGAAGACAAGTTCGAAAAGCTCAAGAACCGCCCCAAAGCCAAGCGTGGTCCGACCGCGTTTCTGACCGTTCAGGAAGGCTGCGACAAGTTCTGTGCCTTCTGCGTGGTTCCCTATACCCGCGGCGCCGAGGTCAGCCGTCCGGCGGATCGCATCATTCGTGAGGCCCATGATCTGGTTGAACGTGGCGTGCGCGAGATCACCCTGCTGGGCCAGAACGTGAACGCCTATCATGGCGCGGGCGCGAACGGCGACATGACGCTGGCCGGTCTGATCTGGGAGTTGAACAAGGTCGACGGGCTGGAGCGCATCCGCTTTACCACCTCGCACCCCAACGACATGGCCGATGACTTGATCGAGGCGCACGGGACCTGCGAAAAACTGATGCCCTACCTGCATTTGCCGGTTCAGTCGGGGTCGGACAATATCCTCAAGCGGATGAACCGCAGCCACACGGCGGAAAGCTATCTGCGTCTGGTCGAGCGTATCCGCGCGGCGCGGCCCGATATCATGATGTCGGGCGACTTCATCGTCGGCTTCCCAGAGGAAACCGAAGAGGATTTCCAGGCGACGCTGGATTTGGTGGAAGAGGTCAAATACGGCTATGCCTATTCCTTCAAATACTCGACCCGCCCCGGAACGCCTGCGGCTGAGCGGTCGCAAGTTGACGCCACGGCGGCAGATGACCGTTTGCAGCGCCTTCAAGCCCTGATCACGCAGCATCAGCGCGAGATTCAGGACGCGATGGTTGGCCGAAAAGTCAGCGTTCTGTTCGAGAAAGCGGGTCGTATGCCGGGGCAAATGGTCGGAAAATCCGAATATTTGCACTCGGTTCACGTGTCCGGCGCTGACGTCGGTATCGGTGAGCTGAGAGACGTCCAGATCACCGGATCGGGCGCAAATTCGCTTGCGGGGGAATTGATCTGATCTGATCGGCGGGTGCTGTCAGAAAACCATAGTCGGCAGTTGTTTCAAATTTTAACCCTTGATTCACTGCCGCGAACTATGTTCCGAAAAAGGCCAGACTTTTTCAGGGTCTAGCGCGCGGCGCCCCTGAGAATCCAGTTCTGTGCCGGTCCGGCTATCGGGTTGGGACGATGGAGGTTACGAGTGGAAATTCGAACACGTTTCTTAGGATCAAGCCGCCGGAGTGGTTTTTCGTCGGCACTGGTGCTTTCCCTTTTTTCCAGCGCGACTGTTGCGGGCAATCTGGAACAGGGGGTGACGGATCCTCCGATCGCCAGCCCGAAACGTTTCGGCAGTGATGTCAGTGCCTTTTATCTGGGCCTAAGTGGTGGTTACGCAACAAGCGGCACCGACCGATTCGGCCTAACGACCCCGGGCGGTACCTTCGAAATCGGAGAGCTGGACCTGAACGGCAACTATGGTGGTGTCCGCGGGGGCTGGCGCGGTGTTCTGCCCGCCATGGGCGGACGCGACTATGTCTATGGGTTCGAGCTTGGGTATGATTTCAGCGGGCTCGATGACGACGTCATGACCGACATTGGCAGCGTCACTATCACCGGTTCGTCCGAGATCTCGGACGTTCTGTCGGTTCGGTTTCGCAACGGTCTGACCAACAAAAGCGGCACGGTTTTGTATTTTGTGACGGTCGGATACGTGCAAGGTGACATCAAAACCACAAGCAGCCTGACTTCCGGGGCCACGACGCAATTGTTTGAAGACAGTGGAACTCGGGACGGGTTTTCGGCAAGCATCGGCGCTGAGCATAGCCTGAGCGAGAACTGGTCGATCACGGGTGAGTATGAATATGTCCAATTCGACTCGGACCGAGTCGAATTCAGCAATGGGTTCTCGACCAAATCCACACCGCGCTACCGCGGTCTGCGGTTTGGATTGAACTACACGTTTTGACAACCCATCCCATCTTTGGCGGTGATGTCCGGGGCATCCTTCGGCGGTTTTGCCATCCGTTTCGGAAAATTTGAAACTGTGGCTTGCGCCCACCGAGACTTGTTGTCTACGCTCAGGGTGAAACGCCAAGACAGGAGAACGGATTGGCCATCGGTGCCCTGACCCCACCGCAAGATGACATGCCCCAGCGCGAGGCGTTTGTTGAATTCCCTGACAATCGGTTGTTGATTGATTTGTGCGGCGAGTACGACCGCAATCTGACCGAAATCGAACAAAAGCTGTCCGTCCAGATTGTCCGGCGCGGCAACCAGTTGGTTGTCATGGGCGACGAGGATTCGCAGAAACAGGCCATTGAGGTGTTGCAAGCGCTTTATACCCGTCTCGAAGGCGGTCGTGACGTAGAAGCCGCCGATGTAGACCGCGAGCTTCGGATGGGCGGTTCCGAAACAGGAACCGGCAGCCGCGACGGTGACCAGCTTGAGATGTTCAAGGGCGGCACGGTCGAGATCAAGACCCGCAAAAAGCTGGTCGAGCCGCGTACGGATGCGCAAAAGGCGTACGTCCAGTCGCTGTTCAACAACGAACTGGCCTTTGGAATCGGGCCTGCGGGCACCGGCAAAACCTATCTGGCGGTGGCCGTTGGCGTATCGATGTTCATCGGCGGGCATGTGGACCGGATCATCCTCAGCCGTCCAGCCGTCGAGGCCGGGGAAAAGCTGGGCTATCTGCCGGGAGACATGAAGGACAAGGTCGATCCTTACATGCAGCCGCTTTATGACGCGCTGAACGATTTCCTGCCCGGCAAGCAACTGGCCAAGCTGATTGAGGAAAAGCGAATCGAAATCGCCCCGCTGGCCTTCATGCGCGGGCGGACGCTGGCAAACGCGTTCGTGGTGCTGGATGAGGCACAGAACGCCACGACCATGCAGATGAAGATGTTCCTGACCCGTCTGGGCGAGGGCAGCCGCATGGTCATCACGGGTGACCGGTCGCAGGTTGACCTGCCGCGCGGCGTTCAGTCGGGGCTGCAAGACGCGGAACGCTTGTTGAAGACGATCCCGAATATCAGCTTCAACTACTTCACCTCGAAGGATGTAGTTCGCCACCCGCTTGTAGCCGCCATTATCGAAGCGTATGAGGCCGACTCAGGCCGCGAGACGGGGTAATCGTCCGGGGCTGCGGGCTTTGGACGGGATGGCATGAACCTTGAACTGACGATTGAAGACACGCGCTGGCAGGGGCTGGAGCCTTTGGCCGCGCGGGCCATACGGGCGGTTTTGGATTATTGCGATTTGGACGCTGATCTGTGTGAGATCAGCCTGCTGGCCTGTGACGACCCCCGGATCGCCGAACTGAATGCGGAGTTCCGGGAAAAACCTACACCGACCAATGTGCTTAGTTGGCCCGCCGAGGAACTGGCGCCCGACCAACCGGGGCAGTCGCCGCTGCCGCCCGAGCCGGACTTCACTGGCGAAATCGCGCTGGGGGATATCGCGATCTCTTACGACACCTGCGCGCGTGAGGCGGCCGAGGCGGGCAAACCAATGGATGATCATGTCACGCACCTGATCATTCACGGAACGTTACACTTGCTGGGATACGATCACATCCACGACGCAGACGCCGATTTGATGGAAGCGGTCGAGATCGATATACTTGGCAAATTGGGTCTCGATGACCCATATAATGCTTAGACGGGCCATCAGGGCCGATTATTTGGAACAGGATCATGGGCGATACAGACGGCAGTTCTATGGCGGCGCAGAGCGCGCAACCAAAGAACAGCGGTGACAATGTCAAAGAGAAACCCGGATTGTTTTCTCGATTAGTGGACGCGTTTTCTCCACCAGACGAGGATGAAATCCACGTTGCGAACGGACACGAAGCCGACAAAGCGCAGCCGCGCGGTATGATCAACCTGCGGCGGATGCGGGTCGAGGACGTGGCCATTCCGACGGCCGAGATCATCTCGGTCCCGTCCACCATCACCAAAGAAGAGCTGGCACAGGTGTTCCGTGACAGCGGTCTGTCCCGGATACCGGTGTATGAGGGCACGCTGGATACGCCGTTGGGGTTCGTCCACCTCAAGGATTTCGCGCTGACCCACGGGTTCAACGGTGGCGGCAACGAGTTCGATCTGGTCTCGATGCTGCGGACCTTGCTGTTCGTGCCGCCCTCGATGCCGATTGGCGTGCTGCTGACCAAGATGCAGACGGAACGCCGTCACATGGCGCTGGTGATCGATGAATATGGCGGTGTTGACGGTTTGCTGACCATCGAAGACCTGATCGAACAGGTGGTTGGTGAGATTGCCGACGAACACGATGCCGACGAAGATCAGCTGTGGGTGCAGGAAAAGCCTGGTTGCTACATCGTTCAGGCCCGCGTGCCGCTGGAGGAATTCGAAGCCGAGATCGGACGCTCGCTGACCAGTCACGAGGACGTGGACGAGGAAGAGATCGACACTCTGGGCGGTCTGGTCTTCATGCTGTCGGGGCGGGTACCCGCGCGGGGTGAGGTTGTTCTGCATCCCGAAGGCCCGGAATTCGAGGTGATTGACGCCGATCCGCGCCGGATCAAACGATTGCGTGTCATGTTGCCGGATCTTGCTGCATGAACCCATCGCGGGGCTGGCCGTTTTGGTTGAGGTTCGTGCTGTCGGCCCTGCTGGGGGCGCTGGCGGCCTTTGGTCTTGCGCCGTTTGGTATTTGGGCGGCCACTCTGGTTGGGCTGCTGTTGCTTGCCCCTCTGTATCTGTCGACGGAAGCGCGGGGTCGGGCCGCGTGGTTGGGCTGGGCCTTTGCCACCGGATACTTCGCCCACGGTCTCAGCTGGATCATCGAGCCGTTTTTCGTAGATGCCGAGCGCCACGCCTGGATGGCGCCCTTTGCCCTGATCTTCATGGCAGGCGGGCTGGCCCTGTTCTGGGCGCTGGCCTTTTGGGTTGCAAGGCGACCGGGTGGAGGCGCTGTCAAACAGGCGGTTTTCCTTGCCGTGGCCGTGTCTCTGGCGGAATTCGCCCGGGGTTACGTATTGACGGGCTTCCCCTGGGCCGGGCTGGCGCAGGTTTGGGTCGATACGCCCGTAGCGCAGCTTCTGTCCTTGTTCGGACCCTATGGTCTGGGGGCTTTGACCTTGCTGGCAACACTTCCCTTAGGTGCGGCGCTCGTTCAACGCGGCGAGTTTGCGGTGCCCTTGGGCCTGACAATTGGTGCCGCCTGCCTGGCTCTGACCTATGCGGCCACCCGCCCGACTGTGGCTGAATCCGATCACACCGTCCGCCTGATCCAGCCTAACGCGCCCCAGCATCAGAAATGGGACCCGGATTATGCGCCCCTGTTCTTTGCGCGCCAGATCGAGTTCACCGCAGCACAACCCCGGCCGGATATGATCGTCTGGCCTGAAACCTCGATACCTGCATGGTTGGGAAGCGCGCAGCCATATTTGGCCGCGGTCACAGATGCAGCGCAGGGCGTGCCGGTGTTTTTGGGCATTCAACGGGGTGATGGGCCGCAAATCTACAACTCGATGATCTACCTGGACGAACAGGGCCAGCAGCAGGGCTTGTATGACAAGCACCACCTTGCGCCGTTCGGGGAATACGTTCCGTTCGGAAACCTGATGGCGAAGTTCGGGATTCACGGGATGGCAACGACCGCCGGTCATGGTTTCAGCTCGGGGCCAGGGGCTGCCTTGATGGACGCCGGTAAGCTGGGCAAGGCGCTGCCGCTGATCTGTTACGAGGCCGTGTTCACACAGGATGTCCTGTCCGCACCGGGCCGGGCCGATTTTCTGCTGCAGATCACCAATGATGCCTGGTTCGGCACGCGCTCTGGTCCCTATCAGCATCTGGCTCAGGCCCAGATGCGCGCGATTGAGCAAGGCCTGCCAATGATGCGTTCGGCCAATACAGGGGTGTCGGCGATGATCGACCCGATGGGGCGCATTGTGAACTCGTTGGCTCTGGGGCAGGCGGGTTTTGTGGATGCGAAACTGCCAGCCCCGCTGAACCGGACCGTATATGCCCGGATCGGCGATTTTCCGGTCTTTGCCCTGCTGGCGGTTATGTTTGCGCTGCTTTGGCGCAACGTCCGGCGGGAACACGCTTAAATAGCGATTGACCCTGTGATGCTGTGGGCGTATGCCCTCGCTTGCCCGTCACAACGGCTTCCTGGCGTGATGGGAAAATCTTAATGGAGCACTTTCATGTCCCGACAGAACTACACTTTTACTTCGGAGTCCGTATCCGAAGGGCATCCGGATAAGGTTTGCGACCGGATTTCTGATGCCGTCCTTGACGCATTTCTGAACGAAGAACCCGAAGCACGCGTGGCGTGCGAAACCTTTGCCACGACCGACCGTGTGGTGATTGGTGGCGAAGTAGGTCTGTCTGATCAGGAAAAGCTGCACGACTATATGGGCCGCATCGACGAGATCGCGCGCGCCTGTATCAAGGATATCGGCTACGAGCAGGATAAGTTCCACCACGAAACCGTCGAGGTGACAAACCTGCTGCACGAACAGTCCGCCCATATCGCGCAGGGCGTGGACGCCTCGGACGACAAGGATGAAGGCGCTGGCGACCAGGGCATCATGTTCGGCTACGCCACCACCGAAACCCCCGCGCTGATGCCGGCGCCGATCCAGTATTCGCACGCGATTCTGCGTCGTCTGGCCGAAGTGCGCAAGAACGGCACCGAGCCTGCGCTGGGCCCGGACGCGAAATCGCAGCTGTCTGTGGTTTACCGCGACGGCAAGCCGGTTGGCGTCAGCTCGATCGTGCTGTCGACCCAGCACCTGGACGAGTCGCTGAGCTCGGATGACATCCGTGCTATCGTCGAGCCCTATATCACCGAGACCCTGCCCGAAGGCTGGCTGTCCGCGGAAACCGAGTGGCACGTGAACCCAACCGGCAAATTCGTGATCGGCGGCCCGGACGGTGACGCCGGTCTGACCGGGCGTAAGATCATCGTGGACACCTACGGCGGTGCCGCGCCGCATGGTGGCGGTGCGTTCTCGGGTAAAGACCCGACCAAGGTGGATCGCTCGGCAGCCTATGCCGCGCGCTATCTGGCCAAGAACGTCGTTGCTGCGGGTATGGCGGAACGCTGCACCATCCAGCTGAGCTATGCGATTGGTGTGTCCAAGCCTCTGTCGATCTATGCCGACACGCACGGCACCGGCCAGATTGCCGACGCTCTAATCGAAACCGCCGTCGGTCAGGTAATGGACCTGACCCCGCGCGGCATTCGTGAGCACCTGCAGATGAACAAGCCCATCTACCAGCGCACGGCTGCTTATGGCCATTTTGGGCGCGAGCCCGACGCGGATGGCGGTTTCAGCTGGGAACGCACCGATCTGGTCGACGCGCTTAAAGCGGCGGTCTGATCTACAACCAAACAAAGCGCGCCGACCCCGGCGCGCTTTTCGATTCGGCACCGGGGTTGCAACGGTGCGGCCCCCGCAGTATGGGCACCGCCATGAGCACCCAGACACCACAACGCCCCCGCAGAAACTTCTATGGCCGCTTTAAGGGCAAGACCCTGAAGCCCAGCCAAAAGACGTATCTGAACGAAGACCTCGACGCCCTGTCACCTGGCGCAGTCGATTGGGAGAGCAACCCCAACCGCGATCCGCTGGACCTTAAAGCGCTGTTCGGCGGCAAGGATGTCTGGCTTGAAGTCGGCTTTGGCGGCGGTGAGCATTTGGTGCATCAGGCCGCCAGCAACCCCGATATCGGCATCATCGGGGCCGAGCCCTATATCAACGGCGTCGCCATGCTGCTGGGCAAGATCCGTCAAGCCGGGGTCGAAAACCTTGCTGTGCACCCCGGTGACGCGCGCGATCTGTTCGACGTTCTGCCCGAGGCCAGCATCTCGCGCGCCTTCCTGCTGTACCCCGACCCGTGGCCCAAGACGCGGCACCATCGCCGTCGCTTCGTGACGCCCGAACATCTGGAACCGCTGGCGCGCGTGCTGAAACCGGGGTCAATCTTTCGCGTGGCTACCGACATTCCCGACTATGTCCGTCAGACGCTTGAGGAAGTTCCACGCGCAGGGTTCGAATGGCTGGCTGAGCGTCCCGCCGACTGGCGTGAGCCTTGGGATGACTGGATTTCCACCCGTTATGAGCAGAAGGCCCTGCGTGAAGGCCGAACACCGCATTACCTGACATTCCGCAAAACCTGACCGTTACGGCGTGGGGTCGCGCAGGCTGGGGAAAGCGCGGCCTTTGGCAAACCAGGCCAGCCCGAATGCCCAAAGCGCGATGGTTTCTACAAAAAACGTCAGGTTGTGGGACTTCCACCCCGCCTGAGCGCCTTCACCGGAAAAGGCGACGATGCCCAGCACCAGAACACACGACAGGATCGTGATGCCGCACAGCGAATACAAAATGTTGCGCTGCTTTTTTGACTGGATCATGTGCCCGTCTTTTATGTGGCGCTCGGGAACCACGCGACGTAGGACAAACAGGCAGTAAAGGCCCAGATAGGCAAACAGGATTCCCGCGGCCCAGGCATGTAAATGCGGCGCGCCTGAGAACAGGGTGAAGAACGCGTCTGGTTGGGGATCTGACAGAACCGGCGGCGGTGTTTGGTTCACATCGGCAAAAATCCGTGACTTAAAGCTGACGGGCTCTTCGCAGCCAGACCCGCTTGTCGGGAAGACCGCAACAAAACATGCGCCAATTCCGGCAATGAAAGACCCAAGGTCTTCAAGCCAATGGTCTCCGGTATAGGCGATCAGAAAGCCTCCAATAAAAACCAAAAGTCCGACGAAGATGGCCCCAAGAAATTGGGCATAGTAGAAATGGCTGATGCTGTCGCGAAAACAGCTGCCGCCAATCACGGCTCCGATGGCAAGAATGATTGGCAGGCCAAAGGCAACAAGACCGACCAGGAAGGCCAGCCGCATCTGCAGAACGCTGTCAGTCTTTAGTGGGTCTTTGGGCTGAAAGAACTTTTCTGTTCCGTTTGAAAGCATGGATTGAAGCTGTGACACGAAAAAACCTCGGGCTGTGATTTATGAAAACAAAATGATTTCGCTCTGAATTCGGCCATTATAGCCCGAAAACCGCTGATCGCCCAATTCTTGGGTGCTCTGGCAGTCGTATTGCCGCTGGACCAAGTGGCCCCAATTCGCTAATCGGCTTGGGCACTGATAGCGAAAACAGGAGCCCTCATGTCCGGACACGGCACGCCCATCCCGATGACCTCGCATCCCTGCGGCCCGCTGACCGGCACGGCAGAGGTGCCCGGCGACAAGTCGATCTCGCACCGGTCGCTGATCTTGGGCGCGATGGCGGTGGGAGAGACAAAGATTTCGGGCCTGCTTGAGGGCGAGGACGTTCTGGACACCGCCAAGGCGATGCGCGCCTTTGGGGCCGAAGTCACCGATCATGGCGGCGGTGAATGGACCGTGCACGGTGTCGGCGTCGGTGGCTTTGCCGAACCCGATCAAGTGATCGACTGCGGTAACTCGGGTACTGGCGTGCGGTTGATCATGGGCGCGATGGCAACCTCTCCGATCACCGCGACCTTTACCGGTGATGCGAGCCTGAACAAGCGTCCGATGGCGCGTGTGACCGATCCGCTGGCGCTGTTTGGTACGCAATCAATTGGTCGTTCGGGCGGGCGTCTGCCAATGACCATCGTGGGCGCGGCGGAACCCGTTCCCGTGCGCTACGAAGTGCCGGTGCCGTCGGCGCAGGTGAAATCTGCCGTGCTGCTGGCCGGTCTAAATGCGCCCGGCAAAACCGTGGTGATCGAGAAAGAGGCCACCCGTGATCATTCCGAGCGGATGCTGGCCGGGTTCGGTGCCGAAATTACCGTTGAGGATACTGATGAAGGCCGGGTGATTACCCTAGCCGGTCGCCCCGAACTGAAGCCGCAGGTCATCGCAGTGCCGCGTGACCCGTCCAGCGCGGCCTTCCCGGTATGTGCGGCGCTGATCACGCCCGGTTCAGACGTTCTGGTGCCGGGTATCGGCCTGAACCCGACCCGCGCGGGGCTGTTCACCACTCTGCGCGAGATGGGCGCCGATCTGACCTATGAAAATGAACGCGAAGAGGGCGGTGAGCCCGTCGCCGATCTGCGCGCCAAGTATTCGCCCAACATGAAAGGTATCAACGTGCCGCCGGAACGCGCGGCCTCGATGATCGATGAATACCCGGTTCTGTCCGTGGTCGCGGCCAATGCTACAGGCACCACGATGATGGGCGGTGTTAAAGAGCTGCGCGTCAAGGAGAGCGACCGGATCGACGCCATGGCGCGGGGTCTGCGCGCCAACGGCGTGACCGTGGACGAGGGCGAGGAATGGTGGTCGGTCGACGGACTGGGCATCGGAAACGTCCCCGGCGGCGGTACGTGCGAGAGCTTTCTGGACCACCGTATCGCGATGTCCTTCATGGTTATGGGCATGGGCGCAAAAACTCCGGTTTCGGTGGATGACGGCGGCCCAATCGCGACCTCGTTCCCGATTTTCGAACCGCTGATGTCGTCTTTGGGTGCCAAGGTCGAACGCACGTGAGCTTTACGGTTGCCATTGACGGCCCAGCGGCGGCGGGCAAGGGCACAATCTCGAAAGGTGTAGCCACGCATTTCGAGTTGGCGCATCTGGATACTGGGTTGCTCTATCGCGCGGTTGGGCGTCGGACACTGGATGGCACCGACCCGGTTGAGGCCGCGCAGGCACTAACGGCTGAGGAATTGGAACAGGGTGATCTGCGTACGGCCGAGATCGCACAGGCGGCGTCGAAAGTGGCCGTGATCCCCGAGGTTCGCGCGGCTTTGGTCGACTTCCAACGCGCTTTTGCCCGGCGTGCCGGGGGTGCCGTTCTGGACGGGCGCGATATCGGGACGGTGATCTGCCCCGAGGCTGAGGTGAAACTGTTTGTCACCGCCAGCGTCGAGGTTCGGGCCGAGCGGCGTTTTCTGGAGCTGAGCGCCAAGGGCTCGGACGTCACCCGTGAACAGGTGCTGGCCGATGTGCGCGAACGCGACGCGCGGGATGCCGAACGCAGCACCGCGCCGATGAAACCCGCCGACGATGCCGTTTTGTTGGACACGTCCGATCTGAGTATCGAGGCGGCGTTGGCTCAGGCCCTGGCCTTCATCGAACAGAAAAAGCCCGCGACACTGTAGTGCTGCGGGCTTTCGCGATTACAACTCGCCAACGGCGATGCTTTTGATATTCGCCCACTGATCGTCAGCGGTTTTTGCCGTCGCTGCCACGTCCTTCAGGAAGGCCGCGCGGGTTTCGGCGTTCAGGAACAGGTACAGCTTGCCATCCGCGACCAGATACTGATCCGGGTCGCCGTCGAACTTCTTGCCTACCGACACGCCGAACGAACAGAACCCGCCATGCTGCGGCAGATAGGCGGCGGGGTTGGCCTCGAACGCTTCGCGGTTTGCGGCGCTGGTAAAGTAGTAGGACGCGCCGTCATAGGTAGCGGAATGGGTGGCAAAGCCCTCGACCGGGTTGCCGTCATTCACCAGCGCGACCAGATCGACGCCGTGTGCGGCCAGCGGCGCACCGGCGGCCGAAATGCCATTTGAGACGTTAATCTCATCCGCAGCAAAGGCCGGGGCAGCGATCAAGGGCAGGGCAGCGATGAGGGTGGTCAGAACCAGAGACTTCATTGGAATTTCCTTTCCTGTTCAGGTTTGGATCAGCCGGGTGGCCAACCGCTGAAACATAGCTAGAGGTGCGGTTCTGAACGGACTATCGCAGGAAGCCCGCCAAACCCTGCAGATCGTTCAAACCTGCGGCCGGGTGGGATATCCACTTCACCAAGCTTTGTTTGGTCAGCCTGTCAGCCGACCCGTATGGTTGGGGCATAGCCTGAAGGAGAGATGCGATGATCCGACTAGCCCTAACGCTGATTTTTCTGGCCGGGAGCCTGGCTGCTCAGGAGGCCGAGCCGCCGATGGACTATGAACGTCTGGGCAAGATCATCTTCGCGCTCGACCCCGAGGCGCAACCCCAGGGGCCAGGCTTTCAACTGACTGTGTCGGATGTTCCGGTCTTGGTCATCACGGACATCAATGCCGACCGAATGCGCGCCATGGTTCCGATCCGCGGCGCCGAGGGCCTGACCGCCGAGGATATGCGGCGTATGATGCAGGCGAATTTCGATACGACACTGGACGCCCGCTATGCGATTGCCAACGGCACCTTGTGGGCCGCGTTTATCCACCCATTGTCCTTGCTGAAAAAGGATCAATTGATCTCGGGCTTGGCGCAGACTGTGAACATCGCCAATAGTTATGGCACTCTCTATTCCAGCGGCGCGGCAGAATTCGGCGGGGGTGATAGCGGCGACCTTCAGCGCGCCTTGATCGAAGAGCTTCTGAAAAAGGGCGAAGAAATCTGACCCGAACCAGAAAGCAACGCTCTCCTTTTGACACGGCAAATGTAACAGTTTTGTTGCGGTTCTCACACATATGCACAAGGCTAACCGGCCTTGGCCCTAGCGACGTTCCTGAAACCGGGTATGGTAATTTTTCAAGCAAATGGGGGGTAGCTGTGCAAAATCCAAAAACACTCAAAAAAGGAAGCAGCGAAAACACCCCTGAAGCCAACAGGGATGGAAAAAATGAACAATCGACTGCGCAAGATCACCATCGTCGGTGGAGGAACGGCTGGATGGATGACCGCGCTGATCTTGGACATGGTGTTTTCTCGCACCTCAGCGCCCAAGGATCGCCCACAACTTTGCCTCATTGAAAGCCCCAATATCTCGACCGTAGGGGTCGGAGAAGCCACTGTGCCGCGCATGCCGGTCACACTGCGCCAGGCGGGCATTTCCGAGCGGGACTTTTTCCGCGAGACGAACGCTTCGTTCAAACTGGGGGTAAAGTTCTGCAATTGGAACAAGGATGCCAAGGGTAAACGCATCGACTATGTAAACCCTTTTGCCCATGGTCAGATGGTCGAAGGGTTGGAAGCGGCCGAGTATTTCTTGCGATTTGGCAACGGAGGGCGGGACTTCACGCAATCCGTCTCACCGCATGATGATCTGGGCCGTTTGTGCAAAGGCGCGCGGCAATTGGGACAGCCGGAGTTCGAGCAACGGTTTGGCTATGCCTATCATTTGGATGCAGTAAAGTTTGCGGGCATGTTGACACGGGTCTGCACACAGCGCGGCGTGGAACATATCCAGGATGAGGTGCAGGCGGTCGAACTGGATGAACAAGGCAATGTCAGCCACCTGACGTTGGAGCGGAATGGTCGGCATGACATAGAAATGGTTATTGATTGTACCGGATTCCGCGGGTTGATCATTAATCAGGCCCTGGGTGAGCCGTTCATGGACTATTCGGACTACCTACCCAACGACCGGGCCATGGCGTTGCAGATTGAGCATCCAAACCCAAGGAAGATCGAAAGCCTAACCCGGGCAACCGCGTTGGGCGCGGGTTGGACATGGCGGGTGCCGCTATTTAACCGGGTGGGCACGGGCTATGTGTTTTCGTCAGCGCATCGCACAGACGATCAGGCAGCAGATGAATACCTCAAGTGGTTGGGCGACAGCGGCAAAGGGGCAACGCCGCGCGTGATCCCGATGCGCATCGGGCGTGTCCGCAATGCCTGGGTCAAGAATTGCCTGGCAATTGGTCTATCCGGTGGGTTCATCGAACCGCTGGAAAGTACCGCAATCCACATGATTGATCACGCGGTGCGATGGTTTGCCGAACACTTGCCCACGCGCGATATCGAGCCGCCCTTGCGGGCAAGATATAACCGGCAGATGAACAAGCTCTATGATGAGGTACTGGACTTCATCTGCCTGCACTATCGCTTGGGCAACCGCACGGATGACCAATATTGGATTGATGCGCGCACCGAGATGAAGATCCCGGATCGCCTCGCTGAAAATCTCGAACTGTGGCAGCACCGCCTGCCAATAGAACAAGATATCGAGTTCGCCACGCTATTCAATTCCCGTGTGTATCAAACCGTTCTATTGGGCAAGCAAGTCTACGATACAGGTTATGGTACTGGCATACGCGATCGCCTGCGGCCACTGAAGAAACCGATTTGGGACCAAGGTATGAAGCACGCGAAGAAGGACCTTGCGCGCATAACCCAAGCAATGCCGGATCACAAAACGCTGCTGCGTGATATCCGTGGGGAATTGAAACAGCCAACATTTGCAGCGGCGTCGGCGATAAGGCCGACAGTGGCGATACCGGGTACAAAACCGGCACCCGTGGCGGTCCAGAATATGCCAAATTTTGCTGAAATCCAAAGCGGCGCGAAGGATTTGCAGCTCTTCTAAGGTGGTCGTTTCGTGCGGGCGGGGGGATTTCGCCACGATTTTCCCCCAGCTTTACGAGCACGGGTCGCAGGCCGTTTGCAGTCAAGCCTGGTAGGTTATGTCGTGCACAGCCCCTAATAACTTGCAGCCGCTTGGCGAACCCGTTATAGAGCGCCCGTCGACAAGGCGATTTGAGCCATAAAACAATGAGACGAGCAGGGTCGGAACCAACCGGCCCTCTTTGTTTTGTGGCATATGTCAGGTCGTCTGACCAATCCATTAAGACCGGCGGAGACAACCGCTCGGCCAGTAAAAACGTATGTAAAGGAAAACAACGCCACATGGCTAACGCATCCATGGAGGAATTCGAAGCCCTCCTTAATGAAAGCTTCGAAATGGACACACCCGAAGAGGGTTCTGTTGTCAAAGGTAAGGTTCTGGCGATCGAAGCCGGCCAAGCCATCATCGACGTAGGCTACAAAATGGAAGGCCGCGTTGATCTGAAAGAATTCGCAAATCCCGGCGAAGCCCCTGAAATCGCTGTTGGTGACGAGGTAGAAGTTTACCTGCGCGCCGCAGAAAACGCCCGTGGCGAAGCCGTCATCTCGCGCGAGATGGCCCGCCGCGAAGAGGCATGGGACCGTCTGGAAAAAGCATATGCCGACGACCAGCGCGTCGAAGGTGCTATCTTCGGTCGCGTCAAAGGTGGCTTCACCGTCGATCTGGGTGGCGCAGTTGCGTTCCTGCCCGGCTCGCAGGTTGACGTTCGCCCCGTGCGCGACGCTGGCCCGCTGATGGGTCTGAAGCAGCCGTTCCAGATTCTGAAAATGGACCGCCGCCGTGGCAACATCGTTGTTTCGCGTCGCGCAATCCTGGAAGAATCGCGTGCCGAACAGCGTGCCGAAGTTATCGGCAACCTGTCCGAAGGTCAGACCGTCGAGGGTGTTGTCAAGAACATCACCGAATACGGTGCATTCGTTGACCTGGGCGGCGTTGACGGCCTGCTGCACGTCACCGACATGGCATGGCGTCGTGTGAACCACCCGTCCGAGATCCTGACGATCGGCGAAACCATCAAGGTTCAGGTCATCAAGATCAACAAAGAGACCCACCGCATCAGCCTGGGCATGAAGCAGCTGCAGGAAGATCCGTGGGATCTGGTTGCTGCCAAGTACCCGCTGGGCTCGGTCCATCAGGGTCGCGTCACCAACATCACCGACTACGGCGCGTTCGTCGAGCTGGAAGCCGGTGTCGAAGGTCTGGTGCACGTGTCCGAGATGTCCTGGACCAAGAAAAACGTCCACCCCGGCAAGATCGTTTCGACCAGCCAGGAAGTCGACGTCATGGTTCTGGAAATCGACGGCGCCAAGCGTCGCGTGTCTCTGGGCCTGAAGCAGACTCAGCGCAACCCGTGGGAAGTGTTTGCAGAAACACACCCCGAGGGCACGCAGGTCGAAGGCGAAGTCAAGAACATCACCGAATTCGGTCTGTTCATTGGCCTCGAAGGCGACATCGACGGCATGGTTCACCTGTCGGACCTGTCGTGGGACGAGCGTGGCGAGGATGCCATCCAGAACTACCGCAAAGGCGACATGGTTTCGGCCGTTGTCTCGGAAGTTGACGTTGAGAAAGAGCGTATCTCGCTGTCGATCAAAGCCCTGGGCGGTGACAAGTTCGCTGAAGCCGTGGGCGGCGTGAAGCGTGGCTCGGTCATCACCGTCGAAGTGACCGCGATCGAAGATGGCGGCATCGAAGTGGAATACGAAGGCATGAAGTCCTTCATCCGCCGCTCCGACCTGTCGCGTGATCGTGCCGAACAGCGCCCCGAGCGTTTCTCGGTCGGTGACAAGGTCGACGTTCGCGTCACCAACGTTGACAGCAAGACCCGCCGTCTGGGCCTGTCGATCAAGGCACGTGAGATCGCCGAAGAGAAAGAGGCCGTGGAACAGTACGGTTCTTCCGACTCGGGCGCATCGCTGGGCGACATCCTGGGTGCAGCGCTGAAGTCGGGCGACTAAGCCCGGGCCACAGCCAAAGCCGAATTTGCGGCCCCGCGTTTACACGCGGGGCCGTTTTTGTTGCGAATCAATATGTTCCGATTTCCGGGCTAAATTGACCTAACGTACGCTCTTTTTGAGACGAAACCCTGAGAACAAGCGAAAAATCGCGTGGTTTCGCTGCAAAATGAAGGCTTTGCACAAAGAGTTTACGTTCCCCCGAACCGACTTTTTTCCTATACTGTTCAGAACAATAGAGATTGTTAACCGGTCGCCTGGGAGGGTAGCGCTCATGATCCGTTCAGAACTGATTCAGAAAATAGCCGACGAGAACCCGCATCTGTATCAACGCGACGTCGAGCGGATTGTGAATACCGTGTTCGAAGAGGTGACGGATGCCATGGCGCGTGGCGACCGCGTGGAACTGCGTGGCTTCGGCGCTTTTTCGGTCAAACAGCGCGACGCACGTGTTGGCCGCAATCCCCGGACAGGTGAGACTGTTCAGGTCGAAGAAAAATGTGTGCCGTTTTTCAAAACAGGTAAGTTGCTTAGGGATCGATTGAACGGTAAAGCCTAAGGCATGATGCGTTACCTTCGATATGCTTTTCTGGCGATCCTCGGGATCGTGCTAATTTCCGTTTCGCTGGCCAATCGGGAATCGGTTCAACTTTCGCTGATGCCGGAACCTTTTGCCGAGCTTGTAGGCTTTAACTTCAGCACGTCGCTGCCGCTGTTCGTGGTGGTGCTGGGTGGTGTTGTTGCAGGCCTGATCATTGGTTTCCTCTGGGAATGGCTGCGCGAGCACAAGCACCGCCGGGATGCGTCGGTGAAGAAGAACGAAGTGCGCAAGCTTGAGCGTGAAGTCAAAAAGCTTAAGAAAAAGCAGAACGAAGGTCAGGACGAAGTTTTGGCCCTGCTGGACGAAGCCAGCTGAGGCAAGCCAATGCCCCAAGATGCAAGCGTCAAAATCTGCGGTCTGACCGCCCCTGATCACGTGCGCGTGGCCGCTGAGGCTGGCGCGCGCTATATCGGTTTTGTGTTCTTCCCTAAATCGCCGCGGCACCTGGAAATCGAGGCCGCTGCCGAATTGGCGCATCTGGTGCCCGCCGGGATCGCCAAGGTCGCGCTGACCGTGAACGCGTCGGATGAGGAACTGGACCGGATTGTAGCCAGCGTGCCGCTGGACATGTTGCAACTGCACGGCAAGGAAAGTCCGGATCGCGTGGCCGAGGTCCGCCAGCGGTTTGGCCTGCCCGTGATGAAAGCTATTGGTGTGGCCGAAGCAGAAGACCTTGCGGCAATCGACCTGTACTCGGAAGTGGCGGACCAACTGCTGATCGACGCCAAGCCACCGCGGAATGCGGAGTTGCCGGGCGGCAACGGGCTGGCTTTTGACTGGCGTCTGCTGGCCGGGCGCAAATACTGGCGGCGTCCATGGATGCTGGCCGGTGGGCTGACACCTGATAACGTCGCCGAGGCTACGCGCATGACCGGCGCGCGGCAGGTCGACGTCTCTTCGGGTGTGGAAAGCGCGCCCGGTGTGAAGGACGCGGCCCTGATCCGCGCCTTTATCGACGCCACCCGGTGATCTGATCGCCGGGTGCCCGCGTATCCCCGTTAGGGGAGGGCGCGACAATGCTGGCAGCGATTGGCGGAGTTTCATTAAAACGGTGGTATTACGGGCCGGAGTTTTTCTGGCGCGCCCATCAGGCAATGCTGCAGGCACGGGGTGATCCGCTGTGCCTGAAAGTGGAGGTCTTTCCGCATCAGGGGCTCTATTTCTCGCTAAGTGTCTGGCACGACGCCGAGGCGATGCTGACCTTCGCCCATTCTGGTCCTCATCGTCGCGTCGTCCAGGCAGCCACGCGTCTGGCCGAGGTGAATGAGTTTCACCATTTCCCCTGCATTGCAGTGCCCAGCAGGGATCAGGCGTTGCAGGTATGGGCACAGCGCGTTCAGGCGGCGGAATGATACGTTTTGCCATGGCAAATCCCGCCGCTACCACCTATGACAGTCGCGTACGACGATGGAGACACCCATGGCCAACGATCTTTTCAATTCCTTCATGTCCGGCCCCGACGAACAGGGCCGCTTTGGCATCTTCGGCGGGCGGTTTGTCAGCGAAACGCTGATGCCCCTGATCCTGTCGCTGGAAGAGGAATACGAAAAGGCCAAGGACGATCCCATCTTCTGGGCCGAGATGGACGACCTGTGGGCGAACTACGTGGGCCGCCCCTCGCCGCTGTATTACGCGGAGCGCCTGACCGAGCATCTGGGCGGTGCCAAGATCTACCTGAAACGCGATGAGCTGAACCACACCGGCGCGCACAAGATCAACAACGTGCTGGGCCAGATCATTCTGGCGCGGCGTATGGGTAAGACCCGCATCATTGCCGAAACCGGAGCCGGTCAGCACGGCGTGGCCACCGCCACCGTCTGCGCCAAATTCGGTCTGAAATGTGTGGTCTACATGGGCGCGCATGACGTGCAGCGTCAGGCCCCCAACGTGTTCCGTATGCGCCTGCTGGGGGCCGAAGTGATCCCTGTAACCTCGGGTCGTGGGACGCTGAAAGACGCGATGAACGATGCGCTGCGTGACTGGGTGACCAATGTGCGCGACACGTTCTACTGCATCGGCACTGTGGCCGGTCCGCATCCGTACCCGGCGATGGTCCGCGATTTCCAGTCGATCATCGGCAAGGAAGCCAAGGAACAGATGATGAAGGCCGAGGGCCGTCTGCCCGACACCATCATCGCCGCCATTGGCGGAGGCTCGAACGCGATGGGCCTGTTCTACCCGTTCCTCGACGACAAGGACGTCAACATCATCGGTGTTGAGGCTGGTGGTAAGGGCGTGAACGAAAAGATGGAGCACTGCGCCTCGCTGACCGGTGGTCGTCCGGGCGTGCTGCACGGCAACCGCACGTACCTGCTGCAGGATGATGACGGCCAGATTCTCGAAGGGTATTCGATCTCGGCCGGTCTGGACTATCCGGGCATCGGTCCCGAGCATTCCTGGCTGCACGAAATTGGCCGTGCCAATTATGTCTCGATCACAGACAAAGAGGCGCTTGAGGCGTTCCAGCTGTGCTGCGCGACCGAAGGCATCATCCCGGCTCTGGAGCCCTCCCATGCGCTGGCCCATGTGATGAAGATCGCGCCTGAACTGCCCAAGGATCACCTGATCTGCATGAACATGTGCGGACGCGGCGACAAGGACGTGCAGACAGTCGCCAAGTATCTGAACTTCGACATGTCGGATACCGAAGGCCGTACCGCGGATTAACCAAGCGGTAAAATTTGAAATTTTCGATAAGAGCGGCGCGCCTTTGACGGGTGCGCCGCTTTGTTTTTGGCGCGACACCTTTTCGAATGTTGCGCAACTGGGTAATTTTGTTGCGCACTCGCAACAGGCGCGTTTTAGGGGTGCAAAAATTTATTGAGCGAATCCAGTGCCTTCGCCTAAACCCGCCGTTACCGGTCACAACGGGCCGGACCCTAGCGGGCAGAGGTAATCACTCTCCCGGTGCGGACGGCGCTGCCGAAACCGTATGCCAGGGCCGAAACCGGGGATTGGTTCGCTTTGTAGCTCAGGTGGATAGAGCGGCAGATTCAACTCTGTAGGCGAAGGTTCGATTCCTTCCAAGGCACCAAATGTAGCTCATTCTGGTTAGAGCAATCGACTGCAAATCGATGTGTAGCGGGTTCGATTCCCGTCATTTGACAAAGCTGTTAGATCAGCACCGGCCTTCCACGCCGGCCCGTGAAAACGGTCCAAAACATTAGGGTCCGGGTGTTTCCCAGCAGGGGCGGCACCGCGCAACGTCAGGCTTTGGCCCGGCGGGGCAGGGGCCTTCGCTGCTCTGGCCTTGGGCCGGAGGGCAGATGACGGTGCCGCCTGGTCGGTGTCCCGCTTGGCCTTTGGGCAAGGCGGCGCATCGGTCCCGCGCCCCTCTCTCTGACCCTCCCGCGCAAGGGCATGGCGCGGGGGATGCCCGGATCTTTCCCGCCTTCGTTCGAAGGCTTCACACCTGTCACCTGTTCGGGGTGCAACCCACTGAAAACATGAAAAGGAGTTCGCGTTTGCGACGACGATAGAGCGAGACGAAAAGGAGAAATGACATGACACTGTTCCAAGATCTGATTGACCGGCTGACCGGTCATCAACGGCTGACCCTGACCGAGACCCAGCGGATGCTGGTCCTGCGCAACGGGGTGTTTGATGCAATCCTCGGCCCCGGGAAACACCGGCTGCCGCGCAAGGATGTGCTGACCGAGCTGCACAATCTGGAGAAGCTCTTTTTCGTGTCGCCCTATGAGCGGGCGCTGATGCAGAACCGGCCCGAGCTGGCCGCCAGGCATCTGACCGAGTACAGGGCCGGGCCTGACGAAGTTCTGGTTCTGCTTCGGGACGGGGCGCCTGTTCGGGTGCTGAACCCCGAAGTCCGAGCGCTGGTCTGGAAAGCTGCGGGGCCCTGGGAGGTCGAGCATCACGCGCTGACTGAAACCATGGCCGTTCCCAAAGCAGTCGCGCAGCGGCTGGTGCGGGCCGGGCTGCGGCTGAACCTGACGCAGGTCGAGGTTGCCGAAGGGCATACCGGGCTGTTGACGGTTGACGGGGTACTGGTGGATCAGCTGGCCCCGGGTGCGCACGCCTTCTGGAAAGTCGGGCGGAACGTCGAGGTCAAGCAGATCGACCTGCGGCAACGCACCCATGAGGTGACAGGGCAGGAGATCCTGACCAAAGACCGGGTGACTATCCGGGTCAACCTCAGCGCTGATTACCGGGTCGTTGATCCGGTCACGGCGGTGGGGGCGGTCAAGGACTTCGACCAGGCCCTGCATCGGGCGCTGCAACTGGCGTTCCGGAAGACCTTGGGGGCGATGACACTGGACAGGCTTCTGGCCGAAAAGGTGACCGTCGACACCGAGGCTGCGGATCGGGTGCGGACACAGATGGCCGGGATCGGTATCGAAGTGGGTGAGATCGCGTTGAAAGACGTCATCCTGCCCGGTGAGATGCGGGAGATCCTGACCGCCGTGGTCGCCGCCGAGAAGCAGGCCGAAGCCAATGTTATCCGGCGGCGGGAAGAAACCAACGCCACGCGGTCCCTGCTGAACACCGCGAAGGTGATGGCGGAAAACCCGGTGATGCTGCGGCTGAAAGAACTGGAAGCGCTGGAAACCATCGCCGGAAAGGTCGAGCGGTTGACGGTCCACAACGGGACCGAAGGTCTGATGTCCGACCTTGTCAAACTGCGGGAGTGATCCCGAATAAGGGCCGGTCCGGGCTACCCCGGGCCGGTCTGTCTATTCCACAACCGCGTGTTCGGTCAGCAGCCGCAGCGGCACCACGTCCAGCGCGCGCTGATGGGTGGCCTCAAGATGCACCTTTGGGGCACAGCCTTCGTCATGGGCCTGCAGAAAGCGCCCGGCGCACAGGCACCAGCTGTCACCGGGGTTCAAGCCGGGAAAGTTGAACTCGGGGCGAGGGGTGCTCAGGTCGTTTCCGACATATTTGGAAAAGGCCAGAAACTCGGCCGTCATCACCGCGCAAACCGTATGGCTTCCCTGATCCTCAGGGCAGGTGTTGCAGGCCCCGTCGCGAAAGAACCCGGTCAGCGGATCACGGGAACATGGGGCGAGCACACCGCCCAACACATTGATGCTGTCCTGTTTTTCCATATCCCCACTTTACAGGCTTTGCGCGATTTTGCGGAATATTTCTATATTCCCTTCGTTCACGCCGTCATCGCGGAATTTCCGATCGGCACCGGTCGTCACGATCAGCACCCCGCGTGGCTGGTCGAAATAGATGTACTGACCATAAACGCCGCGCGCGAGGAACTCACCTTCGTGCGCGCCGACGGGGATCCACCATTGATAGCCGTACCCGATCTCGCCCGCCTCGGTCGGAGCGCTGGGCAGCACGGATTCGGCAATCCAGTCTGCGGGCACCAATTGCTGGCCATCAAGCTCTCCGTTTTGCAGGATCATTTGGCCGAAGCGGGCGAAATCGCGAGTAGTGAAATTGAGGCCACCCAGAACAAAGGCGACCCCGGCACCATCGGTCACATAGTAGCCGTCATATTCCAGCCCCAGCGGCTGAATGATTTTTTCGGTCAGCAACTCGGTCACGCTGCGCCCGGTGGCGCCACGTATCACCATGCCGATGACATGGGTGTCGATGGAAACGTATTGCCATGTCTCGCCCGGGGCGACGAAGGTGTCCTGTAGCGAGGCTGCGAAGTCGTCCAACTCTCCGCCCAAGGCCACGACGCGGCCCATCCGGTTGATGTCAGAATTGGGATCGAAATAATCTTCGTTGAAGGTAACGCCGCTGGCCATGTTCAGCACGTTGCGGATCGTCGCGCCATCATAGGCCGTACCTGCCAGTTTCGGCGCATATTTCACCACCGGATCGTCCAGCGACTCGATAGCCCCTTCAGCCAGCAGGACGCCGAACAGAGCCGAAAGGTAGCTCTTGGCAACCGACCATGAAATTCGCCGATCCTCGGGGGTCGTGCCCAGATAGTATTCTTCGAACCGGATCTGCCCGTCCTGCATCACCAGCAGAGAGGTCACCGCCCGGTCGTCAATCCATTGGTCGGTGCCGTCGGGCAGGTCAAAACCGGGGCCATAGGGCAGTTCCCAGGTCGGGCCATCGCCGCGCGGCAGATCGACCGTCAGAAAAGCCTCATTCATATGAGAGAAATTGTGGACGATCTTTTCTTCGGAAAACAATGAGTTCACGGCCATCAACCGCTGAAGCTCTTCGCGTTTCCAGAATCCGACAACAACTGCGGCCAGCACCAGCATCAGCAGGATGCGCAGCACCCACTTGAACAGAGCTTTCATCTATCGCCTCCCGTATCCCTGCCACATTGGAACCCGCCCGATGTGGTTTCGCAATTGGGACGTTACGGCAAGGTCAGCAGCCTTATTTAAACTTGTCCAGCAGCTTTTGCATGGCCGAGCGTTCGTCGACCTCGGGTTCCGGCGCGGGGGTGGCGTCCGGCTTCAACGTTTTAGCCGGGGATTTCGAAGACCGCGGCGGTGCGGTACGCAGGGCGACCGCGTTCATGAACTTGCCGCTTTCCCCATCGGCCAGATGCCCAGCGCCGTCCGACACACCCCGCAGCACATCGTCCAGCCAATCGGCATCAGCCTTGGCAAAATCGCTCAGGACATAGGGAGAGACCATCTCCTTCCGCCCCGGATGTCCGATCCCCAGACGCACCCGGTCATAGGCGGGGCTGATATGCTCGTGGATCGAACGCAGCCCGTTATGCCCGGCATGTCCGCCGCCTGCCTTGACGCGCACCTTGCCGGGGGCGAGGTCCAATTCGTCATGAAAGACGGTCACGTCGGTTGAATCCAGCTTGTAGAAGCGCGTCGCTTCGCCCACCGATTGGCCAGAGCGGTTCATGAATGTCTGCGGCTTGATCAACAACACTTTTTCGCCGCCCAGACGCCCCTCGGCGATTTCGGCCTGAAACTTGGATTTCCACGGGCCAAAGCCGTGATCCTCGGCAATTCGGTCCACGGCCATAAATCCGATATTGTGCCGGTTGCGGGCGTATTTCGATCCCGGGTTCCCCAATCCGACAAATAGTTTCATAGTCTCGTCCTTGTGCGATGCATGGGGTTGATGACACGGAATGCCACCGCTTTTCTAGCCCGGCCAGCAAAAGAAAACGGGGCTCGAACCCGAGCCCCGTTTCCAAATCCGAAAAGAAGATCCGGACTTATTCTTCTGCGGCTTCCTGACCGACGACTTCAACCTCGTCTGCAGCCACTTCTTCACCTTCCTCATCGTCGCTGGACGACAGGCCGGTCGGGGCCGAGATGTTCGCGATCACGAAATCGCGGTCGATGGTCGGTTTGGTACCTGCGGGCAGATCAACGGACGAGATGGTCACAACGTCGTTGATGTTCAGACCGGTCAGATCAACGGTGATCTTCTCAGGAATGTCACCGGCGGTGCACATCAGTTCGACTTCCGGACGGACAACGGTCAGAACGCCACCCTTCTTGATGCCGGGTGCTTCTTCTTCGTTGACGAACTCAACGGGGATGAACAGCGCGATCTTGGTGGTCCGACGCAGGCGCATCAGGTCCAGGTGGGTCGGCAGGTCTTTGACAACGTCACGCTGAACGTCGCGGCAGATGACGCGGACGTCTTCGTGGCCTTCAACCTTCAGGTTCCACAGGGTCGACTTGAACCGGCCTGCTTTCAGGCTCTTGAACAGGACGTTGAACGGGATCTGGATCGGCAGCGGCTCTTTGTCACCACCAAAAACAATGCCCGGAACCATGCCGTCGCGGCGTGCTTGACGAGCGGCGCCCTTGCCTGTCCCCGTCCGTTCCAGAGCTACGAGATCAGGAATCTCACCAGCCATGATATATCTCCAAATGTTAGGGCGGGCATCCTCCAAGGCTGTATGCCCGCGTGAAGCCGCGTCCTTAGCTTGATTCATTGGATTTGGAAAGGGCTTTTTGACCTTTTGTTTTTAAGGCCAAGTCAGTCCTGCCAGCGGCCGCCGAAGTCTTCGGGGATCAGCAAGTTATGCCGCCCCAGATCGCCAACGTTACGTTCGCCGCACAACGCCATCGTGGTGTCCAGTTCCTTGTGGATGACGTCCAGTGCCGTCGTCACACCTTTCTGCCCCATTGCGCCCAGCCCATAGACAAAAGCACGGCCGATATAGGTGCCTTTGGCGCCCAATGCGACGGCTTTCAGAACGTCCTGACCAGATCGGATGCCGCTGTCCAGATGAACCTCGATATCACCGCCGACCGCGTCCATGATCTGCGGCAGCATACGGATGGAGCTGAGCGCGCCGTCCAACTGCCGCCCGCCGTGGTTCGACACGACGATGGCATCGGCACCCAGCTTTGCGGCCATCTTGGCGTCGTCTGCATCCAGAATGCCCTTAAGGATTACCTTCCCGCCCCATTGTTCCATCAGCTTTTCGACCTTGCTCCAATCAAGGCTGGGGTCGAATTGTTCGGCCGTCCATGCGCCAAGTGAGGAGGCGTCCGAGATACCCTCGACGTGACCGACGATATTGCCGAACTCGCGCCGCTTTGCGCCCAGCATCTCGATGCCCCACGACCACTTGGTCGCAAGGTTCGCGATGGTTTTCGCCGTCAGTTTTGGCGGGGCGGACAGGCCGTTTTTCAGGTCCTTGTGGCGCTGACCCAGGATCTGCAGGTCCAGCGTGATCACCAAGGCCGAACATTTGGCATCCTTGGCGCGCTGGATCAGGCGGCTGACGTAGTCCTGATCCTTCATCGTATAAAGCTGAAACCAGAATGGTTTCGTCGTGTGCTCGGCCACATCCTCGATCGAGTTGATCGACATGGTGGACAGGGTAAAGGGCACACCAAACTCTTCGGCGGCTTTGGCGGCCTTCATCTCGCCATCCGCGTGCTGCATACCCGTCAACCCGACCGGGGCCAGCGCAACAGGCATCGTGACATCCTCTCCGATCATCTGAGAAGCGGTCGAGCGTCCGGCCATGTCCACCGCCACCCGTTGGCGCAGGCGAATATCTGAGAAGTCCCAGCTGTTGTCGCGGAAGGTCTGCTCGGTCCAGCTGCCGCTTTCGGCGTAGTCGTAGAACATCCGCGGGACACGACGTTCATAGATGCGTCGCAGGTCTTCGATGGTGGTGATTACGGGCATGGGGCCGCGCCTTTGGTTGAGTGGTCAAGTATTTCTAATGGGGCATTCGGCACGGCGCAATCGGCTGCAGGCAAGAAAAAACCGCAGCAGGCCAGTTGCTTGCTGCGGTTTTTCGAATGGGTTCACTGCTGAACGATCAGGCGGAATGCGCGCCGTCTGCCAATGATTTCACAAAGTCCAGAACTTCGGTCACGGGTTTGCCTGCCGCGATTTGGCTGACAATGGCCGAACCGACCACGGCGCCATCGGCAACGCTGGCGATGGCCTTGGACTTCTCGGGCGTGTTGATGCCAAAGCCCACGATCACGGGCAGGTCGGTTGCGGATTTGATCCGGGCGACTTCGGGGCCGACATTCGTGGCCTGCGCTTCGGCCGCACCGGTGATGCCGGTGATCGAGACGTAATACACAAAGCCCGAGGTGTTCTGAAGCACACGAGGCAGGCGTTTGTCGTCGGTGGTTGGGGTCGCCAGACGGATGAAGTTCAGCCCCGCCGCCTGAGCGGGCAGGCACAGCTCTTCGTCTTCTTCCGGCGGCAGGTCCACCACGATCAGCCCGTCGATGCCTGCGGCTTGAGCGTCGGCAAGAAACTTGTCTACGCCGCGACTGTAGATTGGGTTGTAGTAGCCCATCAGAACGATCGGGGTTGTGTCGTCGGTTTCGCGAAACGCGCGCGCCAGATCCAAAGTGCGCTGCAGGGTCATGCCCCCGTCCAGTGCGCGTTGACCGGCGGCTTGAATGGTCGGGCCATCCGCCATCGGATCGGTAAAGGGCAGACCCAGTTCGATCACATCCACACCAGCACCGGGCAGGCCTTTCACAATCTCAAGCGAGGTGTCGAAATCGGGGTCGCCGGCCATGATATAGGCAACAAAGGCCTTTTTTCCTTCGGCTTTCAGGGCGGCGAACTTGGCATCGATACGGGTCATCTGCAGTCCTTGCATTCAGGTTTGAACCTGATGTGCAGAAACTTTGCCCAGAAATCAATCCCGCCGGGTCAGATTGCCTCAGAACTGGTAGTGGTATCGCAGTAGGGCCGAGTTGACACCGGGGTTTTCGTTATTCGTGCTGGCGTTGGATTTGTGGGTGATTGCAAAGGATATCCTGTTGCCGTTATCCAGAGTGTACCCGAGACCCAGCAGGCTGCGGATCTGGAACTCTCCGCCGAGATCGTTCAGGTCGTCGCTATGGGAAAAGTATCCCGGCATAATACTGCCTTCGACGAACCAACGATCAGCAAAAGTGTAATAGCCGATCAGCCCGATACCGATATGGATATTGCTTGCGGTATCCAAGGTCAGCGCACCGCCCCAGGTGGCGGAAAAACGGGTGGCTTCGTGAAACGGGCGGTGATGGTATTCAAGCGCGAATACGGCTTCGTCATCTGCTTCGCTGTCGGAAAAATCCGAGTATCCGGCGCCAAAGACAAGGGATTGAGCCTGCGCTGTCTGGGCGGCCAGCAGCAGCGCAAGGGTCACAATAATTTTCTTCATGCCTACCATTCACTATTTGTTTGTTCGCAACGTTCTATGTGTCGATCTTAGAGTGCGGTTTCAAATCCGGGCAAGCCGCCAAGCGATGAACATTTTTGTGATGTTGCAGTTTGGACTTGGCCAGGCTGCGCGTAGTCTGGCTTGCGCATTGACCCGGACCTGCATAGAAGCACCCCTCGAATGGCATCAGGAGACCGTCATGGGCTTTAAAATGGGAATCGTGGGTTTGCCGAATGTGGGCAAGTCGACCCTCTTCAATGCGCTGACCAAAACCGCAGCCGCGCAGGCAGCGAATTTCCCGTTCTGCACGATCGAACCCAACGTGGGCGATGTTGCTGTGCCTGATGACCGTCTGGATAAACTCGCGGCGATTGCGTCGTCGAAGCAGATCATTCCCACGCGCATGACCTTCGTGGATATCGCCGGTCTGGTGAAAGGGGCCTCGAAGGGTGAGGGGCTGGGCAACCAGTTTCTGGCCAACATCCGTGAGACTGACGCCATTGCCCATGTGCTGCGCTGTTTCGAAGATGGCGACGTAACCCATGTCGACGGTCGCGTTGATCCGGTGGCCGATGCCGACACCATCGAGACCGAGTTGATGCTGGCCGATCTGGAAAGCATCGAAAAGCGCCGCGCCAATTTGGTGCGCAAGCTGAAGGGAAACGACAAGGAAGCCCAGCAGCAGGATCGCCTGCTGGCCGAAGCGCAAGCGATGCTGGAAAACGGCAAACCCGCGCGTCTGGTCGAGGTCTCGGACGAGGACGCCAAGGCTTGGAAAATGCTGCAGCTGCTGACCACCAAGCCGGTGCTCTATGTCTGCAACGTGTCCGAGGAAGAGGCCGCCGAGGGCAACGAGTATTCAGCCAAAGTTGCCGAGATGGCAGCGGCGCAAGGCAACGCGCATGTCATCATCAGCGCCAAGATCGAAGAAGAGATCAGCCTGCTGGAAGACGAAGAAGCGCAGATGTTCCTGGAGGAGATGGGTCTGGAAGAGCCTGGCCTCGATCGCCTGATCCGCGCTGGTTACGACCTGCTCAAGCTGGAAACCTACTTCACCGTCGGTCCGAAAGAGGCCCGCGCCTGGACCATCCGCACAGGTACCGCCGCGCCGCAGGCCGCTGGCGTCATCCACGGTGATTTCGAAAAAGGCTTCATCCGGGCCGAGACCATCGCCTATGACGACTACATCGCTGCCAATGGCGAACAGGGCGCCAAAGAGGCTGGCAAGATGCGGGCCGAGGGCAAGGGTTACGTCGTCAAAGACGGCGATGTGATGCACTTCCTGTTCAACACCTGAGCAATGCTGGAGCGCCTGGTTAAATTAAGCCGGGCGCAACTGGGCCTGTGGCGCTAGTTACCCACGCCAAGCTCGTGCCGTAACGTGAAGTAGTCCCAAACGACCCAGCTTTCCGCAATCTTTCCGTTGGCGATCCGGTCGATCTGAACTCCGGTCCAGTCTACTTGTTTGCCGGAGGCGGGTTGGCCGAGGTAGGCCCCCTTCTGTGTCCCATAGAAACGCCAATGGGTTGATACGCGGTCGCCTTCGGAAACCTGTCCAAAAATCTCGACTTTCAGATCGGGAAAGGCCTTGTGGTTTTCCGCGACAATGCTGGCCCAAGTCGACAAATCGATGCTCCCGGTGCCGCCAGTGGCCAAAGGTGCCTGATGGTTTTGATACCCTGCCGCGAATATTGACTCGTCAATCGTGGACTCTGCCGCCCACATCTCAACGGCTTGTCGAGAAAGGTCTTTTGCTGCGGAATTGTCAGTTTGTTTTGCCATCACACTTCCTCCTGTGGCTAAGAGCATCACAATCGTTAGTGCCCAAATGCGCGTGACCAATCTGATATACATTCTGGCCATTGACCTCCTCCGTCCGCCATGCCGAATTCGGGCAGGATAACGTGCTCGGCTTGATTGGGGAAATTTCACCTTTCGGCAGGTCGAAGCGTAACAATAACTTTCACCGAACTGGAAACGCGCTATCCTGCGTTTCTGGCTTCAAGAAGAAATCATGGCATGATCGAAATCCGCGACCTGCAATTGCTCAGCGCTTTGGCGCGGCATCAGCATTTTGCCAAGGCGGCCGAAGAATGCGGGATCTCGCAGCCTGCCTTCTCGATGCGCATCCGCAATCTTGAGGACCGGCTGGGTGTCTCGATCGTCCGCCGTGCCAACCGGTTTCAGGGCCTGACCGAAGAAGGCGAAATGATCGTCCAACGGGCGCGGCGTATTCTCGACGATACCAAAGCGCTGGAGCAGCAGGTTCTTGCCGCCAAGGGCGAGATCACCGGCACGCTGATTCTGGGCGTGATCCCGACCGCGATCGCGTTCACGGGTCGCCTGACGAAACGCTTGCGGCAGGCACACCCTCGCATTGTCACCCGGATCGAAACCATGTCGGCCACCGCAATTCAACATCGGCTGGATGAGGGCAGTCTGGATGCGGGCATTACCTATGGTGACAGTATCGGAACCGACTTGCGGCAGGTGCAGCCTTTGTATGAGGAAACCTATGTGCTGTTGGTGCCGTCGCACATGACGGCTGAAACTGGGCCGATCCCCTGGGCGCGGGTGGCTGAATTCCCGATCAGCCTTTTGGAGCCACAGATGCAGAACCGGCGCATTCTGGACCGGATTTTTGCCGAACAGGGGCTGCACCCGCAGGTTGTCGCGGAAACCAGCGGTTTCACCGCCTCAATGGTCATGGCGCGTGAAGGGTTGGCGGCCACAGTGGTCCCGCGCGTGCTGATCCGCGCGCTTGGTGATCTGAAGGGCACGAAGGTGCTGCCTTTGGTCGATCCCGTTGTCAGCAAACCGATTTGTCTGGCGACCCTGTCTCGTGACCCGGAGCTGCCCACGGTCGAGGCGTTGCGGGCTGTGGTGACGTCTTTGCGGTGATAAGGTGTCGTTATCGTGCGATTGCGATAAGCGATTTGACGATATGTTATTCTGATGAGACACGGAGCCTCAATCGGAGGGCATCATGGCACCATTAGACACCAAGCCATCAGGCGCACCCAAGGGCGTCTGGAAGTCAGGTAAAGGCAAGGGGCGACACACGCCCAAAGGCCGTCAGTTCACGGACGAGGCGCAGGCTGAGATTCATCGCCTGCTGGGCGACCGCCCGCGCCGCCGCGACTTGCTGATCGAATTCCTGCATTTGATTCAGGACGAACACGGCCATATCAGCGCCGACCACATTGCCGCGCTTGCGGTCGAGATGCGGATCGGACAGGCCGAGATTTATGAGACCGCAACCTTCTACGCCCATTTCGATGTGGTGAAAGAAGGTGAGACGCCTCCTCCGGCGTTGACCATCCGGGTCTGTGATTCCCTGTCCTGCGAAATGGCTGGTGCCGAGCAGCTGCAGAAGGCGCTGGAAGACGGTCTGGACCCGGCTGAGGTTCGCGTGGTTCGCGCGCCCTGCATGGGCCGCTGCGATACCGCCCCGGTGCTTGAGATAGGTCACAACCATATCGACCATGCAACCCCCGAAAAGGTGCAGGCTGCGATTGCTGCCGATGAAACCCATGCTCATCTACCCGACTACGAAGCCTTTGCAGCCTATGAAGAAAATGGCGGTTACGCCAAGCTGAAAGAGCTGCGCGACGGCGGCGATTGGGAAAAGGTGCAGGAAGACGTCCTGTCTTCGGGCCTGCGTGGTCTGGGCGGCGCTGGCTTCCCGTCCGGCAAGAAATGGGGCTTTGTTCGCATGAACGAAGGCCCTCGCTATCTGGCCGTGAACGGGGACGAGGGCGAACCCGGCACGTTCAAGGATCGCTATTACCTGGAGCGCACGCCGCATGTCTTCCTCGAAGGGATGCTGATCGCCGCCTGGGCCGTCGAGGCGGAAACCTGCTTCATCTACATGCGCGACGAATACCCGGCGGTTCTGGAAATCCTCCGACGCGAGATCGCTGCGCTGGAAGACGCCGGGATTGTTGAGCCAGGTTACATCGACTTGCGCCGGGGCGCCGGCGCTTACATCTGTGGTGAAGAATCCGCGATGATCGAGTCGATAGAGGGCAAGAAGGGCTTGCCGCGTCACCGTCCTCCGTTCGTGGCGCAGGTTGGGGTCTTTAACCGCCCGACTTTGGTGCACAATGTCGAGACGCTCTATTGGGTCACCAAAGTCTGCCGCGAGGGGCCCGAGTGCCTCAACAGCACCGAAAAGAATGGCCGTAAGGGTCTGCGCAGCTATTCGGTCTCGGGCCGTGTGGCGAAGCCGGGCGTCTATCTGCTGCCCGCTGGCTCGACCATTCTAGACGTGATCGAAGCGGCTGGTGGCATGGCCGAAGGTCAGACTTTCAAGGCGTATCAGCCGGGTGGTCCGTCTTCGGGTCTGCTGCCTGCGTCGATGGATGACATCCCGCTGGATTTCGACACGCTGCAACCGCATGGCACCTTCATCGGCTCTGCTGCTGTAGTGGTTCTGTCCGACCAGGACACCGCCCGCGATGCGGCGCTGAACATGCTGCGCTTCTTCGAAGACGAAAGCTGCGGCCAGTGCACGCCCTGCCGGGCTGGCTGTGAAAAGGCGGTGAAGCTGATGCAAGCCGACAAATGGGACACTGATCTGCTGGAAGATCTGTGCCAGGTCATGGGCGACGCATCGATTTGCGGTCTGGGGCAGGCAGCCCCAAACCCGATCCGCCTTGTCATGAAACATTTCGCTGACGAAATCTGAGGGAGACAGAGCCATGCTTGATGCAAGCCCAAACAAGACCGTCACCTTCAACCTGAACGGCGAAGATGTCACCGTGCCCGAGGGCTGGACCATCTGGGAAGCCGCCAAGGGGCAGGGGTTCACCATCCCTCACCTGTGCCACAAGCCGCAGCCGGGCTATCGCCCAGATGGCAACTGCCGCGCCTGTATGGTTGAGGTAGAAGGCGAGCGTACGCTGGTCGCCTCGTGCATCCGCCCCGCAGCGGACGGTATGGTCGTCAAGACCGACAGCGACCGTGCCGAGAAATCACGCGCCATGGTCATGGAACTGTTGGTCGCGGACCAGCCTGAGGAAGCCCACGACACCTCCAGCCATTTCTGGGACATGGCCAAGCTGAACGATGTCAGCGACAGCCGCTTCCCGGCGAAAGAGGCCGAGAAGATCCCACTGCTGGATGACAGCCACGTAGCGATGCGCGTCAATCTGGACGCCTGCATCAACTGCAACCTCTGCGTTCGCGCCTGCCGTGAAGTGCAGGTGAACGACGTGATCGGCATGGCCGGTCGTGGCCATACGGCGCAGGTGGTGTTCGATCAGAACGACCCGATGGGTGATTCAACCTGTGTGGCCTGCGGTGAATGCGTTCAGGCCTGCCCGACCGGCGCCCTGATGCCCGCCACCGTGCTGGACGACAAGCAGCAGGGCGACAGCAAGGACTACGACAGCGAAACCGAAAGCGTCTGCCCGTTCTGCGGTGTGGGCTGTAAAGTCTCGCTGAAGGTCAAGGACGGCAAGGTTAAGTATGTTGAGGGCATCAACGGCCCGGCAAACGAAGGCCGTCTGTGCGTCAAAGGCCGCTTTGGTTTCGACTACATCCACCACCCGCACCGTCTGACCAAGCCGCTGATCCGTCGCGAGGACGCTCCGGCCAAGGGTTTGAACGTTGATCCAGGCAATCTGGACACCCATTTCCGCGAAGCGACATGGGAAGAGGCGATGGATCTAGCCGCCACCAAGCTGAAAACCCTGCGCGACGAAGATCCGCGTAGCGTTGCAGGCTTTGGTTCGGCCAAGTGCACCAACGAAGAAGCCTACCTGTTCCAGAAGTTCATCCGTCAGGGTTTCAAGCACAACAACGTCGATCACTGCACCCGTCTGTGCCACGCGTCGTCCGTTGCTGCTCTGATCGAGAACGTGGGCTCGGGCGCTGTGACCGCGACCTTCAACGAGATCGAAAACGCGGATGTGGCGATCATCATCGGCTCGAACCCGATCGAGAACCACCCCGTCGCGGCGACCTACTTCAAGCAGTTCGCCAAGCGCGGCGGCAAGCTGATCGTGATGGACCCGCGCGGCGTCGGTATGCGCAAGTTTGCAGACGAAATGCTGCAGTTCCGTCCGGGTGCGGATGTCTCGATGCTCAACGCGATCATGAACGTGATCGTCGAAGAAGAGCTGTATGACAGCCAGTACATCCACCGCTGGACCGAGAACTGGGAGGCCGAGAAAGAGCATCTGCGCCAGTTCACGCCCGAGGCGATGTCGCCGATCTGTGGCATCGAACCGGATCAGCTGCGCCGTGTCGCGCGCACCTTTGCGCAGGCCAAGGCCGGTCTGATTTTCTGGGGTATGGGCGTCAGCCAACACATCCACGGCACCGACAACTCGCGCTGCCTGATCTCGCTGGCTCTGATGACAGGGAACGTTGGTAAACCCGGCGCGGGTCTGCACCCGCTCCGCGGTCAGAACAACGTGCAAGGCGCATCCGACGCGGGCCTGATCCCGATGTTCCTGCCCGACTACCAGACCGTGACCGACGACGGCATTCGGGCCAAGTTCAACAACGTCTGGAACTCAGACGACTTCTCGAACGAGAAGGGGCTGACTGTCACCGAGATCATCGACCAGGCCTATGCGGGCAACATCAAGGGCATGTACATCATGGGTGAAAACCCGGCCATGTCCGACCCCGATGTGAACCACGCCCGAGACGCGCTGGCCAAGCTGGACCTGATGATCGTGCAGGACATCTTCCTGACCGAGACGGCGAACTATGCCGATATCATCCTGCCAGCCTCGGCGCTCTATGAGAAGAACGGTACCGTGTCGAACACCAACCGTCAGGTACAGCGTGTGCGTCCGGCCGTGACCCCTCCGGGTGAGGCGCGCGAGGATTGGAAGATCACCGTCGAACTGGCGCAGCGCATCGGTCTGAACTGGGATTACACCGATGTGTCTCAGGTCTTTGCCGAGATGAAGTTGACGATGAACTCGCTCAACAACATCACGTGGGAGCGTCTGGAGACCGAGACCATCACCTACCCGTCGCTGTCCGAGACAGACCCGGGTCAGGCGATTGTATTCGGCGATGGCTTCCCGCGTGCGGATGGTCGTGCCCGGTTCACCCCGGCCAGCGTCATCCCGCCGGACGAGGCGCCGGATGATGAATACCCGATGATCGCCACCACCGGCCGTCAGCTGGAACACTGGCACACCGGGTCGATGACCCGCCGGTCCAACGTTCTGGACGCGGTTGAGCCGGAAGCGAACTGTTCGCTGAACCCGCGCACGCTCAAGCTGATGGGGATCGAACCGGGTGAGATGATCCGTCTGACCACCCGTCGCGGCTCGATCGAGATCATGGCGCGGGCCGACCGGGCGATTGCCGAGGATATGGTGTTCATCCCGTTTGCCTATGTCGAGGCGGCGGCAAACGTCCTGACCAACTCGGCCATCGATCCCTACGGCAAAATCCCCGAGTTCAAGTTCTCGGCGATCCGGGTCGAAAAGATCGAAGACGCTGTCGCGGCGGAATAACACCACCACTCACAAATCTAGAAAAGGCGGCCCTTTGGGTCGCCTTTTTTCTTTCCTTGACAGAGTGTTGCTTGCGACCAAACCTGTCGTCACCTTGGTGATGGAGGAGCACATGGCCCGCCGTTTCGTTGATCTGTCCGTTCCGTTGGAAACCGGGATCGTGTCCGACCCGCCTATCATGCTGCCCGAGATCGATTATCTGACCCACGATCAGACCGCCGAGCAGGTGATGGCGTTTTTTCCCGGTCTTCAGAAAGATGACCTTCCGGGCGGCGAGGGCTGGGCCATCGAACGGCTGCAGATCGCCACCCATAACGGTACCCATCTGGACGCGCCCTATCACCATCATTCGACCATGAATAACGGCGAACGGGCGATCACGATCGACGAGGTTCCGTTGGAATGGTGCATGAACCCCGGCGTGAAACTGGATTTCCGGCATTTCGACGATGGCTATGTCGCGACTGCGGCCGATGTCGAGGCAGAGCTGAAACGCATCGGCCACGATCTTCAGCCGCTGGACATCGTGATCGTCAATACTTCGGCGGGCACGCAATACGGCCAGCCGGATTATCTGATGAAAGGTTGCGGTATGGGACGCGAGGCGACCTTATACCTGACCAAGCGCGGTGTGCGGGTAACCGGCACAGACGCCTGGAGCTGGGATGCGCCTTTTCCCCTGACCGCTCAGGAATACGCCGAAACCAAGGATGCGTCGATCATCTGGGAAGGCCATCGTGCCTCGATGGAGATCGGCTATTGCCATATCGAAAAGTTGACCAACCTCGAAGGCCTGCCACCCACCGGGTTCGAAATCTCGTGCTTTCCGTTCAAGATCAAAGGGGCATCGGCGGGCTTTGTGCGGGCTGTCGCGATCTTTGAGGAGGACGGTGATGAATAACCCCCTCAGCGGACATGACGGCCCTTATGACGCGCCGGTTGAAGTGCGGGGGTTCTCGGTCCTGCCGGAATGGGTCGATTACAACGGCCACATGAACGTGGGCTATTACGGCGTGGCCTTCGACATGGCGCTGGAAAAGCTGATGGCCGATCACCTTGGGGTGGGTGAGGTGCAGGTCAAGGCGCTGGGGCAGGGGCCGTATGTCCTGCAATCCCACATGAATTTCCTGCGCGAGGTTCAGCCGGATGAGACATTCTTTTTTCGCATTCGGATGCTGGATTCAGATCAGAAACGCGGTCATTACTTTGCGCAAATGCTGTCAGAAAAAGACGACGCAGTCTGCGCCACGCAGGAGGCACTGTTCATGAATGTCAGCCACGCCACCGGACGATCAGAGCCCTACCCGGATTGGGCAGCCGCCCGGCTGGCCCGCATGGTTCGCGATCACGCCGGGCTGGAGGCCGCGCCGCAGGTCGGGCAGGCAATTGGCATCCGGCGGAAATAACGCCCTCAATAATCCCGTTCGAAAAACAGCCCCAGACCGGTTTCGCCACGCCCGTCTACCGTTCCGCGCACCGTGAAACTGTCGGTGACGTCCAGGTTCAGGTTCACCTCGGTATCGCCCTCGGTATTGACGGTGAAATCGGTATAGAGGTTGTCGCTCAGGTAGGCTCCGGCCCCCAGACGGCCCGCGCCGCCCGAAGTCGCGCCGATGTCCACCGTGTCAACGCCGGTTGAATCGCGCAACCCCTTGGTTGCGTCGCCCCCCGCGCCGCTGAGCTGCGCCAGCGACGCAGCCATCTGGGCGATAACAAAGGGCGACAATTCCGAGAAGCTGTTGCCGAACAACAGCATGGCCAAAGCCTCTTCTGCCGGGCGCTCGGGATCGGAATAGACGTCAACCTCGGGCGCATCCAGCGGGCCAGAGATTTCAATCGTGGCGGTGCCTTCGGATGTGCTGGTTGACGACGCGAACTCGATATAAGGCGTCAGGTCCCCCTGCAGGGTCACGATCCCTTTGGTTAGCGCCAGCCTGCGGCCCAGAATGTCAAAATTACCTCGGATCAGTTCGATCTGGCCCGAGGGTATGACCGATGCGGTTGTGCCGCCGATAAACAGGTTCCCACCCAGTTCGGCATTCACGCCGCGGCCGCGCACGAAAACCGCCTTGGGCGCCAGCAGGCTGATGTCCAGCGCCATGCGGGAGTCGCTTTTGGAGGCCCCTTCCTCGGCGATCAGTCTCGCCCGTTCACGGGTGATGTAGCTGGCCCGGCTTTCATTGATATGTTCGATCTCGGGGATCGGAGCGGCCCCAACGGCCCCGGCTGCGGCGGCGAGGTTGATGTTGGTTTCCTCAAAGGTGATCTGGCCGGAAAGGGCGCTGTTGCCCGCCAGGGCCCCGGTCAGGGCGATCTCGCCGTTCAGTGTGGTTTCATAGAGCAGCTTGTCAGTAACCACGAGCTGGTTGAGGCGTGTAACGATGTTCGCATTGAGCGGCGGCGTCAGATCTATGGGACCGGATACGGTAAAGTTGCCGCCCGCGCGCATCCCGCCATTCAGCGAGATCGTGGCCCGGCTTTGCGCCAGCTCGACCGAGCCGCTGATGCCTGTGATCGTTTGCCCTGCTTCGGGGATCGCCAGCGATGTCCCCGAGGTCGTGATGGACCCGCTGAGAGATTCGAGCGCAGGCTTGCCCCTTAGCCGCAGATTGTGCCGGGCCGTTCCATCGATTTTGTTGGGCGAGATAAACAGGTTGGCGACCCCAAGGTTGACACCGCCCTGGGCCCGCAGATCGGCTTCGCCGCTGTTTTCGTCAAAGGTGCCAGCGATCGTGCTGCTGATTTCGGCGGGGCCATTGGCCGAACCATCGATGGTCCAGACGCCGCCTTTGCGTTTGGCGTTTCCGGTTGCTGCGATGGTGCCGGGGAATTCGGGTGCGAAACGCTCGATCTTGTTCAGCTTGGCGTCGAAATCCACATCGGCGGTGCCTTCCGTGTCCACGGTTCCGGTCAGCTCCGCGTAAGAGCTGTCCGGTCCGTTCAGCCGCATGGTGCCCTCAATCCCCGATCCGGTTGGGGCGACGTTGCCGTCCAGTGTCAATGGCCCGGACATCGTGGTCAGGACGCGGGACACATCGTCAAGCTTTGCCGTGAAGTTCAGCCCGCCGGCGTCACGGTCCAACTTGCCCGATGCGGAGGCGGTCAGGGCGGTGCCCTGCAGGCGGAAGGTGCGGATGTCGACGCCTTCCTGATTTTTCTCGGCGTCGACATTCAGTGTTGTGCGGCCCTGGATCAGCTTGTCGACCAACTCGATACCGGTTTGAATGTCATCCGCATTCACGCCGCCCTGAATGTCGAAAGCCTTGCTGGCAAGGGCTGCGCTGCCTTGAAGGTTGGCTGTGATCGACCCGGCCAGATCGCGTTTGGCGAGCCCCGAGAACAGCGACAGATCGGGGGCATTCACCCTAGCGCTTCCATCCACCGCCAAATCGCCGGTGGGGTCGTCGACCGTTGCGGCGACCTGCGCGGTCAGGGCTTTGCCGTTGACCGTCGCCTTTCGAATGTCGATCTTGTCGGCCGTGCGCGCACCGTCCCAAGTGATCACGGTTTTGCCGGTCAGCAGAGGGTCAATATCGGCCATGCCGGTCTTGATGTCCTGTCCGGTCACGCTGGCCGTACCGTCGAATTCCAGCGTTTGCACCGTGCCTTTGCCGTCCAGTTCAGCCTGCAAGCTTCCGCCCAGTTCGCGGTTGGCCAGCCCGGAGAAGACCGACAGGTCAGGTGCATTCACGCTGGCCTGCCCATCTATAGTCAGGTTGCCGTCAGGTGTCGTGACCTCGCCGCTGGCCTGCGCCTGCGCGGCTTCGCTGTTCAGGTCGAATTCGCGGATCGTGATCCCGTCGCTGCCGCGGCTGGCATCCAGCGTGATCGTGGTCTCGCCCTTGATGACCGGGTCGATATCGTCGCGCCCGGTGACCAGATCGCGACCCTCGACCACCACCTTGCCGTCAAAGCTGCGTTCCAGCGGAGAGCCCTTACCCTTGACCCGGACGGAAGCCTCGCCTCCCAAATCCATCTGTGCCAAGTCCGAAAAGCGCGCCAGGTCCGATGCCTGCAACGTGGCCGAACCATCAACCGTCAACCCGCTGGTCAACCCGTCGATCAGTGCGTCCAATGCCAGCGTGTAGTCGGCCCCCACCAGCTCGAATCCGGACAGGTTCAGGGACTGATCGCTGCCATAGTCGAACTGGCCGTCCAGCGTGATGCGCTGGCCCAAAGCGGTGTTCAGCGCCTGATCGTTCAGGTCGATTCCGTCGACGATGGCCTGCAGATCACCTGTAACGGTGAATGCCTCGCCCTGTTCCAAGGTGCCCTGCGCGGTGATCCGGGCATTGTCGAGTTTTGCCTGCGGCGACTGAAACGCGTCTGCGGTCAGGCTCAGGTCCCACAGGTTTCCGTTTTTCTGATCGAACAGGGCTGAAAGCTGCGCCGCTTCGATCGAGGTATCCCCACCCGCAACCGGCAGCACCACGGTTTTGCCTTCCGGCGGGGTGATCCGACCCTGCAAGGCCGCAAGCTGCAGGGCGCCTCCTTCGGCCAGCTGCAGCTCACCCTTCAGGTCCAACGCCTGCGTTGTCAGCTCCAGGTCAGAGATATCCAACGCGCCTTGCGGTTTGGTCTGACCGTCCACGAAAAGCCGTGTCTTGGGGCCGAAGAACGGGTCCAGATCTTCGGCCATAAAGGGGGTCAGGTCGCCACCCAGATCGGCGGTAAAGGCGATCCCGTCTGCCGCGCCGGTTTCCGCGGCGCGCAGTTCGACCTGTCCGGTCACCCGCGGCTGCTTGTCACTGCTCAGGGCAATATCGGCGGTGAAATCGGTCAAGGGCCCTGCGCCTTTGGCCGTAAAGCCGATAGGCGGGCTGTCGGGGATCTTCAGCGCCGTTGAAATCAGGCCGCCCTCGGCCTCATTCACGTCCAGATCCAGATTGATTTCGCGCGAGGCGTTCTGGAATCCGGCGGTCAGCTTGATCCTGTCACCGGCGCGGTCCAGCCGGGTAATATCCAGATTGGTGTCCAGCGCGCCATCAGCCAGCGACAGGTTGCCGGTCACAGACAACGCCGCAGAAACCCCGATCAGGGGCTCACCCAGCAACAGCTCATCCACCCGAATCTCGCCAATCTCAATGGAAACGGGCAGTTCGGGCAGTTGAAAGGGTTGTGTTTCTACCGAAGGTGGCGGCGCCTCTTTGGTGGTCGTGCCGGGGGTGCGGGCGATGTCGATCTCTTGCGCGGTCAGGGCGTTGACGGAAAACCGCCCGCGGATCAGAGCCAGTCGATTCCAATCCAGTTCGGCATCCTTGATGGTCAGCCAGACACCTTCATCGTCCGAGACGGTGATCTCCTGGATTGTGGCGCGCGCGCTCAGCGCCCCTTGCAGGCCTTTGACGGTGACGTTCTGATCGTCGCCCGACAGCGTGTCCTGCAGGAACCGCTCCAGCATACTGCCGCCACCGTCATCCTCCTGCGCGATCGCAGGGGGCGCGGTCACGATCAGTATCGTGGTCACAACGGGATATGCGTAGTGCCGTATCAAAATGCCTGTCCGATCCCGATATAGAACTGCAGCCCACTTCCGGTCTCGCCCTGCACGGGCAAGGCCAGGTCCAGACGCAGCGGGCCGAACCCGCCCAGATCATACCGCACCCCAAGGCCGGCGCCTGAGTGATACTCAGCATCGCTGCCGATAAAGGATGACGTGTCCACGGTACCGAAATCGTAAAACCCGACAAGGGATATTGTGTCTGTGATCTTTCCGCGAACCTCGCCGGACAGGCCGAGGAAGGACTTGCCCCCGGCCACGCCACCGTTGACCGGAATACCGAGGCTTTCAAAGGGTTGCCCACGCACGGTTCCCGCACCGCCCGAGAAGAACAGGAAATCCGGCGTCACACCGCTGGGAGAGGGGCCAATAACCGACCCCAACTGAACGCGGCCCGCCAGAACAAGCCGGCCTCCGGTATTCAAACTGGTGTAAGTGCGCCCGTCAAAGAACAGTCGGATGCCGTTGTGAGTACCGGACAGGCCGGCGAAGGGCATGGCTTGTGAGTCCAGATAGAACCCGCGTGTGGCACTGACCTTGCTGTCACGTTCATCCCATTCCGACCGGAGCGGGATGATGAAATATCGAAACTTGCGGCCACTGCCATAGGCATCATCTGCATCCGACCACTGGAAACCGGCCGAGGCTTCGGCATAGAGCCGGTCGGAAAAGGTGCGCCGCGCACCATAGGCCAGCGACGCAACCGAGACGTTGTAATTTTCGGTATTGCGCCGCTCCAGCAGCGCGCTCCAGAAGGTGTTGTCATCCGGGCCCAGCCGGTCGGGCTGATCCAGACGCAGGCCGATACGGCCATCAAGGTCCTCGGAGCCGCCGATGTTGCGCAGCGCGGCTTCGAACCGCAGCCGTTCGGCGCGGCGGAACACATTGCGGTGGGTCCAGGTTGCGGTCACATCCAGCCCGGCGTTCGAAGCAAGCTCGACCCCGAAGGTCAGGCGGCGTTTGGGCATATCTTCGAACGTGGCGTCGAAATCCAGTGACCCGTCGGGGTTGGGGGTTTCATGTTCCTTGATCGACACGACGCTGAACGTGCCTGTGCGGCGCAACCGTGTGCCGACCTTCTGGATTTTATCCGGTGAATACACCTCGCCCGAGGGGAAACCGGCGATCTTTTCAATCGACCGGTAACGGACATCTGTATCGCCCCTGATGATCATCTTGCCAAAGGTCAGCTGCGGCCCCGGTGCAAGGTCGATTTCAGCGTCCAGCCGATCTTGCGCATGACGGGCGATGACCTTTTGATCTTCGACTGCCGCCTTTGCGTGGCCGGCCTCGCGCCAGCCCTGAACTCCGGCCGATGCGGCCTGTTGGATGGCGCCGGTCGTGGCCAGCTTGCCGGGGGCAAACTCTTCGGGCAGGGTAGTGCCCGGCGCGACCGGTTCAACGATGGCGGTGCCGAACGTGAAAGTCGGGCCGGTATTCACCGTGATGACGGCGCGGTTGATCGCGTTGGGCACGGTGAGCGAGCTCATGTCCGCAGCTTCCTGCCCGTCCAGTTTGATGCTGACGACCGGGCTGAAATAACCCTCATCATACAAAATTTGAACGATGGTGCGGTAATCCGACAAAGCGGCGGACAGGATTTCCAGCGGCGTATCCAACCCCCTGTCTTCGGCCGTCGCAACCGAGGACGTCTCCTCGATGCGTTCGATCAGCGCCTTCGGTGCGCCGGGTGCAGCGAGCGTCGTTTCCAGCGCAGCCAGTGACGAGGGTAGAGCGGCGGCAGTCATGCCAAGAAGGCAATATTTCACAAAGGCCCGCGGCCTGCTTCCCGGCATCGAATGGCTCCAACTGCCCCAAGTCGAAATCAATTTCGCCGTCTTATGCAAAGCGACGGCTGGTTACATTCATGTTAGAGCATCAGTTTCTGTGCAGGGAAAGAGGTTATCGAAAACAATGCCGAATTAACGGGCCCTGTTGTGATCAGGACCCGGCATTGCGGAACCAGCGGACGATCGCTTCGCGGTCTTCGGGTTCCATATAGGTCACGTTGGCAGGCGGCATTGCGTGGTTGACGCCCGCCTGGAGGTAGATTGGTTTGGCATTGCGCACGATATCGCCTTCGGTTCCCAGCAAGACACCCTTGGGGGCCCACTTAATACCCTCCCACACCGGTTCGCGGGCATGACAAATGGAACAGCGGCCCAGCACAACGTCATGCGCGTCTTCAAAGCCGTCCGCGGCGGCGAATTTCTGTTCATAGGCCTTCAGCGTCTGCATCTTGGCCTCTTCCAGCGGTTTGTACATCGGCGCGGTGGATAGCCACATGATGGCGTTGAACAGCAGTGCCGTAACCGCCCAGGTCCGGGTTAGATTTCCGGCGCGGTATGCGTCCGTTCATCAGGTCATCCACAATGATACGCTGGTTCGACATGATGATGAAGAATACGTTTGCGGTCATGATCGTGGCGGTGAATGCACCCAGATGCAGCATCATCGTACGGCCGGTGAAGTTCTGGTTAAAGCCCCAGCCCATCGAACAAGCAGCACGAACAACAGCACCATAAGCAGGGTAGGGCGTTCCCCCATCCCGGCCTTACACAGGAAGTCAAAGATCAGCCATCCCACGGTCAGCGACGCGGCCGAGATCAGGATGCCCTGCCACAACGCCAGATCGGCTTTTTCCGCGTCGATCAGAAACAGCTCTCCACCGACCCAATAGACGATCATCAACAGCGCAGCACCAATGAGCCTGGTTGCATAGCTTTCCCATTTGAACCAGGTCAGGTAATCGGGCATCCGCTGGGCGCGACCAAGTATTTCTGGATGAGAAATAGGCGCCGTCATGTACCTGCCAGTCCTCGCCATCCGCCGGGTCGGGGATGTTGCGGTTCAGGCCAAGTTCCAGCGCGTTGAATTAGAAGGATGATCCGATCCAGGCATTCGCGGTGATGACGTGCAGCCAGCGCACAGCAAAACTTATCCAATCCCAGAACACGGCAAATTCGAACATGAGAAGTTTCTCCGGGAAGTTACCGTCACACCAGGCAAGCGGGCTTTTCTTCGGCATTGCCGTGTATTGTCAGGCTGTATCAAAAAAAACGATAAGATGTCCTGTCTCGAAAACACCTGCACATTTGTTAGTGTCTATTATCTGGGCAGCATGTCCGCTGCCGGCCGCGATTTGCGGATTTCGCCAGCGGTGACCTCGGCGCGGATTTCTCAGCTTGAAGATCACCTGGGTGAGCGCCTGTTCCAACTCACCACGCGCAACCTCGGCCCGACCGAGCAGGGCCGGGCGTTCTAACCCGGAGCGGTCGCAGTTCTGGGCGCGGTGGACGATGCCGAAGCGCAGGTGGTGCACCTGACGACCGAGGGCTTGGACCCGGCGTTTTTCATTGGCCAGCCCTAGGAGAGCACCCTGCGTATCCGCAAGAGTGCCGATTGCCAAAGAGTGCTTTACGCCGCTCCGGACTATGTCCAACGACGGGGGATGCCGCAGACGGGGGCAGATCTTACTTCGGGAAAGCGCGAATGCCTGAACCTGCGCTTTCCTTACGCGACAGAGTTTCAATGGCAGTTGGAGACACACGAAGGACCTAAACGGTTTGCGGTGTCGGGCCGGTTCGAATGTGATGATGGGGACTTGCTGACCTGCAGAGCATTGTGCGGGGCATGGGATTGCAATGACGCCGATGTTCGAGGTAGCGGATTACCTGAAGGCGGGAACCTTGCCGGTCGTTTTCAACTGCCGCGATAGGTCGAGTAGCCGTAAGGCGACAGCAACAAAGGCACATGGTAATGTGCGTCTGCGTCTGACATGCCAAACCGGATCGGCACCTGATCCAGAAACAGTGGGTCTTCGGCCGCCTGACCTGTGGCGCGCAGGTAATCTCCGGCATAGAAAATCAATTCGTAGCTGCCGGTTTGGAAATCCTCCTGCGGTAGAATCGGGCTGTTGGTGCGGCCGTCCGCATTCGTCTCGGTTTCGGCCAGTATGCGGCGGGTGTCCCCGGTGATTTCGTACAGGGCGATCCGCAGCCCCTCGGCCGGGCAGCCGCGTGCCGTATCCAGAACGTGGGTTGTCAGATAACCTGCCACGAGGGCCTCCTTTGATTTGCCTTTCGCTTTGTCGCAGTCTGGCGCAAAGTTCGATACAGTGGAAATGCCGATAGAACCGGAAGCAGCGTTCGGATCAGTTTGATAATCAACCGCGTGTTTCTGGGCTAAGGCTGACGAAACGCACAAGAACGGAAGATACCATGCAGCCGCCTCGATACCCTCGTAACATGATCGGATACGGAGCCAACCCACCCGACGCCAAATGGCCCGGGGGGGCGAAGCTGGCTGTACAGATTGTGCTGAATTATGAGGAGGGCGGTGAGAACAATATTCTGCACGGTGATGCCGCGTCCGAGGCCTTTCTGTCTGAGATTGTGGGTGCTGCGGCATGGCCCGGGCAGCGCCACTGGAATATGGAAACGATCTATGAATACGGGTCGCGCGCCGGGTTCTGGCGTCTGCACCGGTTGATGCAGGACGTGCGGATTACAGTCTACGGCGTGGCAACGGCGCTGGCTCGCTCGCCGGATCAGGTGGCGGCAATGAAGTCGGCAGGTTGGGAGATTGCCAGCCACGGTCTGAAATGGATCGAGCACAAGGACATGGCCGAGGAGGAGGAGCGCGCGCAGATCGCCGAGGCCATCCGCCTGCATACCGAGGTCGTGGGGGAGCGTCCGCGCGGATGGTACACCGGGCGTTGTTCCGAAAACACCGTCCGGCTGGTGGCTGAAGAGGGCGGGTTTGCCTATGTGGCCGACACCTATGCCGATGATCTGCCCTATTGGATGCAGACTGGAGGGCGGGATCAGTTGATCATGCCCTACACGCTGGACTGCAACGATATGCGCTTTGCCACGCCGCAGGGGTTCAACTCGGGCGATCAGTTCTACACCTATCTTAAGGACAGTTTCGACGCGCTTTATGCGGAGGGTGTGGCGGGCTCGCCGAAGATGCTGTCGATCGGGCTGCACTGCCGCCTGATCGGGCGGCCGGGGCGAGTGTTGGCGTTTAAGCGGTTTCTGGACTATGCGCGCGGGTTCTCGGATGTGTGGTTCGCGACACGGTTGCAGATTGCGGAACATTGGGCGGCACAGCATCCCGCCGTACAGCACCCGAAACCGTCGCTAATGCAACGGGATGAGTTTGTCGCGGCATATGGTGGCATCTTCGAGCATTCCGCCTGGATTGCGGAACGTGCCTTTGATCTGGAGCTTGGACCGGCCCATGACACGGCGGGCGGCTTGCATAATGCGTTGGCGCGGATGTTCCGTTCGGCCTCGGATGAGGAGCGGCTGGGCGTGTTGACCGCGCACCCTGATCTGGCGGGCAAGCTGGCACAAGCCAAACGTTTGACGCAGGAAAGCACGTCCGAGCAGGCCTCGGCCGGGTTGGATGCTTTGACGGATGAGGAGCGCGTCGCCTTCACCGATCTGAACCAGCGCTATACTGAAACGTTCGGGTTTCCGTTCATCATTGCCGTGCGTGACCACGACAAGGCGTCGATCCTGCAGGCGTTTCAGCGGCGGATCGGACAGGACCGAGATACGGAATTTGCCGAGGCTTGCCGTCAGGTCGAACGTATCGCGGAGTTCCGTTTGCGGGATGTGTTGCCCTCATGAGTCGCCGGATTGTCGCCATGCCTCTGACGCCTGAGGCCTTTGCGCCCTTCGGTGATGTGCTGGAGGTTGCGGGCGAACCGGACAAACTGATCAATCAAGGGCAGTGCGGTCGGTATCATGATCGCGCAGAGCTGGATTTTTCCGACGGGCGCGCAGGGATCAGCCTGTTCAACGCCAATCCGCGCAGCTTGCCCTATCGGTTGGATATGGTCGAGCGACACCCCGAGGGCAGTCAGGCCTTCCTTCCGATGACGCAGCACCCGTTTCTGGTTGTTGTCGCTCCGGATGAGAACGGGCGGCCGGGTGAGCCCTTGGCTTTTGTCACTGCGCCCGGACAGGCGGTGAACTATCATCGGGGCACGTGGCATGGTGTTCTGGCGCCGCTACATGCTCCGGGCCTGTTTGCCGTTATCGACCGGATCGGAGAGGGGGCCAATCTGGAAGAGGCATGGTTCGACGAACCTTATGAAGTGGTAGCTGGCTAAAACCGGTTCTCCCGCCCGGACCCTGGCGCATCAAAGATGCTTGGGACCCGTTGGGCCGGGCAGCGCGCGGGCAAGCCCGCCCGCTGCGGTATTGCCCTTGTCAAGGTTGTGCCATCAGGCGGGCAACGTCGAGCATTCGCGCCGAAAAGCCCCATTCGTTGTCATACCAGCCGAAGATGCGAACCTGATTTTCACCGACCATGCGGATTTCGGGTCTCGCGATGACCAGTGATTCCGGTCGGGTCCGCAGGTCTGAAGACACCAGCGGGTGATCGGTCCAGCCCAGAACAGCGGATTGCGCAACGGCAGTACGCAATTCGACCTCAAAAGCAGACGCCGACATGCCGCGGTCAAGCGTCGCGACCAGATCGACGGCTGACACACTGGCGGTAGGAACGCGGACAGCTGCGCCTGAGATACGGCCTGCAAGGTGCGGCATGACTTCATCGATCAGATGCGTCGCACTGGTCGTCGTGGGGACCATGGACAAAGCTCCTGCGCGAGACCGGGCCAGATCGCCGCGCGGTGCGTCCACCATCGGCTGACTGTTGGTATAGCAATGGATCGTTGTCATGTGAGCCGAGGCGATGCCTGCGATTCCGTCCAACACCTTAACTAGCGGGGCCAGCCCGTTGGTTGTGCACGAGGCGTTCGACACGATCCGGGCGTTGCCCAGCTGATCCTCGTTTGCGCCCAGAACGATGGTCACCTCAGTGGCGGGTGAGGGGCCGGAGATCAGCACTTTGCCTGCCCCAGCGGTCAGCCCCTGTCCGGCCACGTCCGAGGTGCGCGCGACACCCGTGCAGTCCATCAGGACATCGACCCCGGTCAGATCGACGCGGGACAGGTCCGGGCTGTGGGTGACCGGAATGGTGCGGCCGTCGACCACCAGCGCTTCGTCACCGGCCTCTACCGCGCCGGGGTATGGGCCGAAGGTACTGTCGTATTTGAACAGATAGGTACAGGTTTCCAGCGGCGCGATGTCGTTGATCAGCACCAGTTCAACATCACTGTCCTGCGGCAGAGCCAGCAGCTGCCGCAGGATCGTGCGGCCGATGCGGCCGAATCCGTTGATTGCAAGTTTCATGCGCAAGCTATGGCAGTGGGTTGCGCCGACCTCAATGCCCGTTTCAACCCAAGGTCAGTTGCAGCTGACCTGTGAGAAGAACTGGCCCGAGATGTTCTGATACATGCTGGCCCGGAGCGGCTTGCATCCGGTCGCCGCCTGAATCGCCGCCATGGCCTGAATGGTGCGCAGGCGCGGCGGTGGGCCAAACGGGTTCAGGTTGTTGTTGTCGCGGGTGGCGCGATACACGACCGGAGCGTCCGAGACTTGTGTAACAGCCCATGTGCGGCTCATGACGAACACCGATTTGGTTTCCTCTCTGGCTGAAACAGGGGTTGCCTCTAGGGCCGTCAAGCCAACTACAGCTGCCAGTGCCAGCATCGATCCGCGCAGTACCATGAACAATCTCCAGTGCTAAAAACCGGTGTTATTTCACCAGATTAAAGCGCTTCTGTGAACCCCCGCGCCGGAAAAAGCCAATCTGGCGTCAGTGTTTGGGCAACGACAGCGGCATGTACCGGTTCACATCCTTGTAGAGCAGATTGCGGAATCGCCCTGGACCGCCCGCGTAACAGGCCTGCGGGCAGAAGGCGCGCAGCCACATATAATCACCGGCCTCGACCCAATCTTGGTTGAGCCGGTAGACCGCCTTGCCTTCAAGCACATAGAGGCCATGCTCCATCACGTGGGTTTCAGCAAAGAGGATCACGCCGCCGGGTTCGAAATTGACGATGTTCACGTGCATGTCGTGGCGCAGGTCCTGCGGGTCTGCAAAGCGGGTGGTGGACCAGCGACCCTTAGTGCCGGGCATTTCGACAGGCGTAACGTCGCGTTCATTGGTGATGATCGGATCGGGGGCAGATAGGCCGGGGACGGCCTCATAGGCCTTGCGGACCCAGTTGAAGCGAGTGGTTTCTTCGGAAGTGTTATGCAGGGTCCATTCGGAACCCGCTGGAATATACGCGTATCCGCCTGTGTCCAGCTGGTGAACCTCATCGCCCAATGTCAGCATCACAGCGCCTTCGACTACGAACAGTACGCCCTGCGCCCGCGGGTCGGTCGCTGCCGCCGGGCTGCACCTCCATGACATATTGCGAGAAGGTCTCGGCAAATCCGCAGAGGGGGCGGGACAGCACCCAAAGCCGGGTCTTTTCCCAGAATGGCAGTGCGCTGGTGACGATGTCGCGCATCGTGCCTCTGGGGTTCACCGCATAGGCCTCGGTGAACATGGCGCGGTCGGTCAAAAGCTGGTCCTGACCGGGGTGGCCGCCTGTGGGCGCGTAGTAGGTGGGTTGTGCCATCGGGTGCCTCTGCTTGGTGATAGGGGCACTATGCGGGGATTGCCCCAGCGGTTCTGGCGTTAGAGTTGCTATAGGTTTGTTCGGGATAATTTTAAGGTCGCCCAACGGGGCTTGGCCCCGGTTCGCTGGCGGTATAGTCTTGAATGTAAATCTTTTTCAGCAAGGCGAGGCGATCATGAAAGCCTGGATTTCTTCTACTCTGACAGCGGTTGTTATTCTTGGAGCGGCAACAGTTGTCCAAGCCAAGCCGATTTCCCGAATCATTGCCGAAATGGGGCTGACGCCTGCGGATTTCGAAGTTGTGAACGTAGCTGCGGACGCCATGCTTGCGGGAGGAACACCTCGGGTAGGCGAAGAAAGCACGTGGGTGAATGACGCCACCGGATCGAAAGGCACGATCCGCGTGCGTGATGTGCGCGATAATTGCGTTCACCTGCAGCACTTTATTCAGCCCGAAGGCTCGGATCAGACCCGAGAGGTCAGGACCCGTCGCTGCCGTGATGCGGGCGGCAACTGGATCCTGACGCCCTGATCCTGGGTCAGTAGCCGCGGGTTCTGTCGACTTCATGCAGCAAGGGGTCACCGGCACTCAGTCGCTGAAAGTTCTCTCCGACATCTGACAGGGCGTCGCCCAGATGCCAGCCAGAGACATGCGGCGTGATGGTGACGCCGGGATGCGCCCAGAGCGGGTTTTCGGACGGCAGCGGCTCTGTCGAGGTCACGTCCAGCACCGCATGACCGGGTGAGCCGTTGTCCAGCGCGGCGATCAATGCGGTTTCGTCGATCAGATCACCCCGACCGGCGTTCAACAATTGGCTGCCGGGCTTCATCGCGGCCAGCATCCGGGCATCGAATAACCCAACGGTCTGAGGGGTCGAGGGCAGGATCGCGCAGACATGGTCGCATTGGCCCAGCAATTCGGGCAGGGCAGCTTCTCCGTGCAGGCAGGTCACACCGTCGATCTGCTTGGGGGACCGGCTCCAGCCCATCACCTGAAACCCGATTGCCCGCAGCATTTTGGCACTGCGGGTGCCGATATGGCCCAGTCCAAGAACTCCAACTACGGTTTCGGGTGCGTAAAGAGGTGCTTTGGGCAGCCATTCCGCGCGGCGCTGGGCAGCCTCGTGAAAAGCCATGTGGCGCTGATGGCGCAGGACATAGGCCACGAACCATTCGGCGATTTCCTGTGCGGGAGCATCGGGTTTCAGCCGCGCCACGCGAACATGTCCAGGCAGGTTGGGATTGCTGACGATGGTCTCGACCCCAGCGCCCAGCTTTTGCACCAGTTGCAGGTTGGGCAGGCGTTTGGGGTGGTCGTTTTTCAACCCGACTACGGCGACCATGGTGATATCGGCGGGATCGCCGATTGTATCCGGCGTCCGTACATCCGCGTTAGGGTAACGCCGCTGGATATCGCGGGCGATGTCGCTGTCGCTGATCCAGTCAGACAACCCGGTTTCGATCAACAACGCCATGTCGCACCTCCCACTGCTTCAATTTGCGCTATGCCCCGTTACCGAACTGGACATTTTCCCCGCAGCTAAGTCATTCTCGGGCCGAAGGTAAAGCCCGGTTTTAGATCGGGTCAGCAGAAAACATTTGAGGCAGTCCATGAGCGGGACATCAGAACAAAGCCGGCAGCCCTATTTCCATCTGCGCGACGACGGGGCCTTTGTCGGAAACGATCCGGCGCGAGGGCCGTGGTCTGCCGATCATTGCCACGCGGGTCCGGTCAGCGGCCTGATTGTGCGGGCGGCAGAAACCGAGGTTGGCCCCGAGAAGATGCTAACCCGTCTGACGGTCGACCTGCTGCGGCCGCAACCGTTGGCGGGGCTGCGGGTGGCAGCGGAAACTACGCGCCACACCAAGACGCTGGCAACCACGCGGGTTACGGTGCACGATCTGGACGACAGGCTCTGCGCCACGGCCACGACCATGCATCTGGCGCGACGCGATTTGGGGCCGGTACCGAATGTGACGATGGCTCCGCCCCGAGTGGAAGATGCGGTGACTGGCCCGTTCCCGATCGGCGAGGTACGCCATGATCTGCCCGGCTTCGCCAATCACTCGGATGTGTTGTATCCGAAAGGCGGCAATCAGGGGGCGGGTCCCAAGACGGTCTGGATGCGTGTCCCTGCGTTGCTCGAGGGCGAGGTCCCCTCGCCGATACAGGCGCTGTGCCCGTTGGCCGATTGCGGCAACGGCATCTCGTGGAACGCACCGACGCGCGAGATGGGGTTCATGAACACCGACCTGACTGTCCAAATCCATCGTGAGCCGGTGTCGGATTGGCTGGCCTCGGAGTCGGTCAGCCATTGGCAGCCCTCAGGGATCGGGATGTCTCAATCGGTGCTGTATGACACCGAAGGGCCTGTGGGAACGGCCCTGCAAACGATTATTCTGTTCCCACCCGCCTGATCTTTTGGCCGGTTTCTGCACGTCACCGGTGAATCGCATTGCCGGGCAGGGGCCGAGCCCCTATCTTTCGCCCATGCGCTGGATTGTGACCCTTTTGACCTGCTGCCTGCCGATCCCGGCGATGACGCACCCGCATGTCTTCATCGACACCGGGTTGGAGTTCATCGTGGACGACTCTGGCCAGTTAACGCATGTGCGCGTGACCTGGGCTTATGATGAGTTCTATTCGTTGCTGGTCCTGGAAGACATGAAGCTGGATCAGGATGCGGACGGTGTTCTGACAGACAGCGAACAGGGTTTCCTAGCCGGTTTCGATGCGCAATGGGTGGAAGGCTACAACGGCGATCTGGTCGTGTTCGCGGACGGTGTTCCGGTCACCTTATCCGGCCCGCTGGAGCCGCTGGCCACCACCGAGGACGGGCGCATTGTCTCGTCCCATCTGCGAGCAGTTGAAGGCGGTGCAGTGTCTGCCGCTGCGCTGACGGCAAAGGCTTATGACGAGACCTATTACACCGCCTACGAGGTGAACCGCCCGGTGACGGTGACAGGCCCCGCGTCTTGTCAGGTCAGCCGGGTTGATCCCGACATCGACGGCCAGCTGGCGCAAATGCAGGCATTCCTGTTGACGCTGGATGCCAACTACGATCTTGAGGAAAACGATATCCCGCTGGTCGGGGAAAGCTTTGCGACCGAGATTTTCGTTTCATGTCCAAGTACCTGATTGTTCCGGTTGCCATCGCCATTGCCTTGCTGCTGTGGTTCTGGGGCAGCGGCGGCTTTGACAGTCTTGCCGCCTGGGCCGCAGGTGAGCAGCGCGAGTTTCAGAACCAGATCGCCCGCGCCCTGCGTGCCGCCCGCGCCGAACAGCCCGAGGCGGTTGCTACCCTGCTAACGGTCTGTTTCGCCTATGGCTTCTTCCATGCGATTGGCCCGGGCCACGGTAAAGTGCTGATCGGAGGCTACGGGCTGGGTCGCCGCGTCGCGTTCTGGCGCCTGTCTGCGATCAGTGTGCTGTCCAGTCTGGGTCAGGCGGTGACGGCCGTTGTGCTGGTTTATGCCGGGGTTCTGATCTTTCAGATGTCGCGCGAAAGCCTAGTGGGTACGACCGAGCAGGTCATGGCCCCGATCAGCTATGCGGCCATCGCGGCGATTGGTCTTTGGCTGGTGGTCCGGTCTGTTCGCAGTTTTGCACGGCGTCATCGGACCGAAACCGCGCATCACCATTATGATCATCACGACCATGATCACCACCATCATGACCACGCCCACCATCATCACGATCACGATGACGGCGTCTGTTCCGATTGCGGGCACCGTCACGGTCCGACGGCTGAGGAAGTCGCTCAGGTCGGCAGCCTGCGCGAGGCCATGCTACTGATCGCGGGCATTGCGGCGCGGCCCTGTACGGGCGCCCTGTTCGTGCTGATCCTGACATGGCAGATGGGCATCGCATTGGTCGGCATCGCGGGCGCCTTTGCGATGGCTTTGGGCACGGCGACGGTAACGACTCTGGTCGGTTGGACCTCGTTCGGTCTGCGCGGAGGGTTGCTGGCCTCTGCCTCGGCCACGCGGTTTGCCTCGGTGCTGGCACCGACCATCGAACTGGTGGCGGGGCTGATCATCGTGGTGATCGCCAGCGGGTTGTTGATGCGCGCGATCTAGTCGAATACAGGCTCCGGGTATTCGACCCGCGCCAGATACAAACCCTGCGGTGGGCACACCGGCCCGCAGGCGGCCCGATCCACAGCTTCCAACGCATCCCGCACATCTTCAGGCGTCCATGCGCCTGCGCCAACACGTTCAAGCGTTCCGACGAAACTGCGCACCTGATTGTGCAGGAAGGACCGGGCACGGACGTGGAAATGCACCTCGGGGCCTGAGAAGCCTTCAACCTGTTCGACCCGCAGCTCGTCCAGCGTTTTGACCGGGCTGGCCGCCTGACAGATGGACGAGCGGAAGGTGGTGAAGTCATGCCGCCCGATCAGCATATCCGCCCCGGCCTGCATTGCTTCGACATCCAGCCGGTGGTTGATCCGCCAGACCTGCCCGGCGTCATGGGTTGCAGGGGCGCGGCGCATCAGAATGCGGAACAGATATTGGCGTTCCAACGCCGAGAACCGGGCGTGCCAGTCGTCATCCACGCGCGCGGCCTTCACGATGGCTACGGGCTGCGGCTTGAGGTGATAGTTCAACGCCTCGGACAGGCGGAACGGGTTCCACTCCTTGACCAGATCGCAATGGGCCACCTGACCCAGCGCGTGCACGCCTGCATCGGTGCGGCCAGCGGCGGCGATGGTGTGCTCGCCGGGTTGAATGCGCGACAGCGCCTTTTCGATTGCCCCCTGTACGGACGGCAATTCCTTTTGCCGCTGCCACCCGGCAAACGGTTCCCCCTGGTATTCGACTTTCAGCGCGTATCTGGGCATGGGCCGCTGGTAACGTGCTGCGCGAAAAGGGGCAAGGGCGGGAAAGCTCTGGCAAGTGCAGTGACCTCTACCTATCTTGAGCGAAACGATAAAAGCGGGGCGACAGTTTGGTCATCTCATCCTTGGCAGACAGTCTTGTGCGCGGCGTCGAAAGCGTGGGTGATCGCGTGTCCGAGACATTGTTCGAGCCGGTCATACGTCTGGGCGTCACCGGTCTGGCGCGGTCGGGCAAGACGGTATTCATCACCTCTCTGGTTGCGAACCTGCTGGATCGGGGGCGGATGCCCGGACTGGTGGCCCAGCAGGAGGGTCGGATTAACACCGCCTATCTGCAGCCGCAGCCCGACGATACCGTGCCCCGGTTCGATTATGAAAACCATCTGGCCGCGCTGACCGGCCCGCAGCCGCACTGGCCCGACAGTACCCGCGCCGTGTCCGAGCTGCGCCTGTCCTTCAAGGCGCGCCCTGCGGGTTTGCTGTCCGGCCTGCAGGGGCCGCGGACCATCCATCTGGATATCGTGGACTATCCAGGCGAATGGCTGCTGGATTTGGCGCTGTTGGACAAGTCCTATGAGGTCTGGTCGGCCGAGACGCTGGACCGCATCGCTGGCCGGACCGAGGCCGCGCCGTACGTCGAACAGGCCAAGGCGGCTGAACCAGCGGAAAAACATGACGAACCCACGGCACAGGCTCTGGCGAAAACCTTCGCCGCGTATCTGAGCGCCGCGCGGGAGGCCGGATTCTACGACTGCACACCAGGTCGGTTTCTGTTGCCGGGCGATCTGGCGGGGTCACCCGTGCTGACCTTTGCGCCGCTGCCCGTGGACGGTCATGCGCCGCGCCGCAGCCTGCACCGGGAAATGGCGCGTCGGTACGAGGCGTACAAGGCGCAGGTGGTGAAACCGTTCTTTCGCGATCACTTCTCGCGCATCGACCGGCAGGTGGTTCTGGTCGACGCGCTGGGCGCGATCCACAAAGGCCCGCAAGCGGTCGAGGATATGCGCCGGGCGATGGCCGACATCCTTGCGGCCTTCCGCCCCGGTCGCAACGCGTGGCTCAGCCAGTTGCTGTTGGGCAAACGGGTCGAGCGTATCCTGTTCGCTGCCACCAAAGCCGATCACCTGCACCACACGCAGCACCCCCGCCTGACCCATATTATGGAGGCCCTGACCCGCGACGCCCGCGACCGCGCCAGCTTTGCCGGGGCGGAAACGGCGGCACTGTCGCTGGCGGCGTTGCGGGCGACGACCGAGGAAATCCGCGCTTATAACGGGGCTGACTTGCCCTGCGTTCGCGGCACATTGTTGGATGGCAAACAGGCAGCATTTTACCCCGGCGAACTGCCTGACGACCCGGCGCACCTTCTGGGACCGGCCCGCAATGGGGCAGAGAGCTGGCTGGGTGAAGAATATGGCTTCATGGCCTTTGCACCCGCGCATCTGACCCTGCGCCCCGGTGATGGTCCGCCGCATATCCGGCTGGACCGCGCCGCGCAGTTCCTGATTGGAGACCGCCTGTGACCGTCACCCTCCGCCCCGCCCGCAGCACGGATGCCGGTAGTATCGGAGAGATTCTGCACGGCTTTGCGCGCGAAAACGACTGGATGCCTGAATTGCATTCCCGCGCTGAAACCATCGCCTTTTGTGGTTGGATGATCGACCAGAACTGGGTCACTGTGGCCGAAACCGATGCGGGCGTTGTGGGGTTTCTGGCGCTCAATGGGACGGAAATTCACTCTCTGTATCTGACACCCGCAGTATGCGGTCGGGGGATTGGTCAACGCCTGCTGGAACAGGCAAAGTCCGATCGGGCCGAGCTCTCGTTGTTTGCGTTTCAGGCCAATCGGGGAGCTTGTCGGTTCTACGAACGCAACGGTTTCGCCGAGGTCGCCCGCAGCGACGGGTCGGGCAATGATGAAAACCTGCCGGACATCAAGTATGTCTGGCACAGGGAAGGGGCGGCTGATGGCTAAAGGACCGGTACTGATCGATCTGGACGCGGAAGAACCTGCAGCCGACGTGGCACAGGCCCCGCCGGTGCCCGACATTGCCCCGCCGCAGGGGCAGGCGATGCAGACGGCGGCGCGGCTGGCGGCGCGAAAGCCTTCGGCCCTGTCTCGGTGGTTCTGGGGGCTGGCGCTGGCGGTGATCGGTGCTGTAGTTTCGGTTGCCGCTTGGGATTTCGTCAATTCACTACTGCTGCGCGCGCCGATTTTGGGTTGGGTCGTGACCGGTCTGATTGGCGCGCTTGTACTGGTTGGGCTGATCATCGCGGTGCGGGAGCTGGCGGCCATCGGGCGGCTGTCCCGTGTGGACGGGATGCGCCACGCTGCGGATGTCGCATTGGCCGAGGGCGATCTGGCGCGGGCTCGCGCGGTCACCAACCGCCTGATCGCGTTCTACAAAGGGCGCGATGAAACTAAATGGGGCCGCGATCGTCTGGCCGAGCGGATGGGCGAGCAGTTCGACGCCTCGACCCTGCTGATCCTGGCCGAGGATGAACTACTGGCCCCTCTGGACGCCGCTGCCAGTCGAGAGGTCGAGGCCGCCGCCCGGCAGGTTGCCACGGTGACCGCGCTGGTGCCGTTGGCGCTGGCGGATGTGGTGACGGCGTTGGCGGCCTCGTTGCGGATGATCCGTCGGGTGGCCGAAATCTATGGCGGCCGCGCAGGGTTTCTTGGCAGTTGGCGATTAACCCGCGCGGTGTTTGTGCATCTTGTTGCGACCGGGGCTGTGGCCGTAGGCGACGACCTGCTAGAGCCGGTTCTGGGTGGCTCGGTTCTCAGCAAACTGTCACGCAGGTTTGGTGAGGGGCTGGTGAACGGCGCGCTCAGCGCGCGGGTCGGCGTGGCCGCGATGGAAGTCTGTCGGCCATTGCCGTTTTCCGACCGGCATCAACCTTCGACCCGCGGGATGATCAAAAGGGCGCTCAGCGGGTTGTTTTCGAAAACTTGACCTGACGCAAAGTCCCTCGTCCCGCTGGCGTGCATAACAGAGCCGGAGCCAGCCATGACCGACCACGGACACAGCCAGCAGGAAATCACCGCGCGGATCAATGCGCCGCCCGGTCGGGGTGTGCTGCGCGACGTGGTCTATGGCGGCATTGACGGGTCTGTGACCACCTTTGCCATCGTAGCCGGGGTCGCTGGCGCCGGGTTGTCTCCATTCATTATCGTCGCGTTGGGACTGGCCAATGTGCTGGCGGATGGGTTCTCCATGGCTGCGGGGAATTACTCGGGCACCAAGGCCGAATTGGATAACATCCGCCGCATCCGCGCCATTGAAGAGCGTCACATCAGGATGTACCCCGATGGCGAGCGCCGCGAGGTACGCGAGATTCTGGCGCAGAAGGGCTTGTCGGGCCGCGTGTTGGATGAGGCGACCGATGCGATCACCGCCAACCACGAAAACTGGATCAACCTGATGGTCGAGGGCGAGTACGGGCTGGGCAGCGTTGATCCGCATCCGTTCAAGGCCGCGATGGCCACCTTCGTCGCTTTCCTCGTTGCCGGGATGGTGCCGCTCCTGCCGTTTCTTCTATCGCTCGAAAGGGCCTTTGCCGTCTCGGCCTGCATGACCATGGGCGTTTTCTTTGCCATCGGCGCGTTCAAGAGCCGCTGGTCTCTGGCCCCATGGTGGCGATCCGGGTTCGAGACCTTCTTGATCGGCGGGGCTGCGGCGTTGATCGCGTACCTTGTTGGGTCGCTGTTCCACCCATGACGGCCAAGATTGTCGCAGGGTGGCGCATATGGCTGGTCAATCCCGGGCGAGCAGTTAGGCTGCTGCAAACAGGTTCAGGTGATTGAGTGACCGTTGCAGATTGCAGGTAAAAACATTCTGGTTTTAGGGGCTTATGGCTTTATCGGCGCGGCTGTCACGAGGTCGCTGCGGGCTGAGGGCGCACGTGTTTCGGCCTTTGTGCGCAGCGCGAAATCGGGCGCACAGGTTCTTGGCGACATTCCGCAGATACAGGGCGATTTGCGGGCTTGTCTGCTGCCCGAGGATTGGGATGATCACCTGCAGGGCATTGATTGCGTCGTGAACTGCGCGGGCGCATTGCAGGATGGCCCGGCCGATGATCTTGCGGCTGTACATCACACCGCCATTGCAGCTTTGGGCCGGGCATGTGCCAACCAAGGCATCGCCGTGGTCCAGATTTCGGCGATCGGGGCCGAACCCGATGCAGACACCGATTTCATGCGCACCAAGGCCGCCGGGGATGCGGCGTTGCGGGCAAGCGGCGCTGCGTTGTGGATACTCAAACCAGGGCTGGTGATCGGGCAATCGGATTATGGCGGCACCGCACTTTTGCGGATGCTGGCGGCAGTGCCCTTGGTGCAGCCTATCGCATATCCCGACACCCCCGTTCAATGCGTCGGGATGCAGGACCTATGCCGCGCCGTTGGGCAGGCCGTGGCGCAGGACCTACCGCAAGGAACCTATGATCTGGTCGAAGACACTCCGGCCTCGTTGTTTGACGTTTTGGCGGAGACCCGAAAATGGATGGGGTTCCCGGCTGCGCGTACCACAATTGCGGTCCCGGGCGTGGTGACCACCCTGATCTCGGCCTGTGCGGATGGGTTAGGGCATTTAGGATGGCGCTCGCCCCTACGAAGCAACGCCATGACTGTAATGGCGGATGGTGTGGTGGGTGACCCAGAGCCCTACCGTGCGGCAACAGGACAGTCGCTGGCCAGCTTGCCGCAGATCTACGCGGGTCTGACCTGTTCGCGTGAACATCGGCTGACCGCGCGGATGTCGCTGCTGATGCCACTGGTCGTTGGCGTGCTGAGTCTGTTCTGGCTGCTGTCCGGTTTTATCGGATTGATCAGCATCTCCGATGCCGCGTCTGTTCTGACCGATGCCGGGTGGGGTATGGCCATGGCCGTGGCCAGCGTCCTGTTCTGGTCCTTCGTCGATATCGCATTGGGCCTTGCGATCCTCCGGCGGCCCTGGGCAGCGCGCGCCTGCTTTGCGCAGGTGGCCGTTGCCCTGATCTACTTGCTGGCCGCCAGTTTCACCGTGCCGGGCTTGTGGCTCGACCCACTCGGACCGTTGATCAAGATCCTGCCGGCGATGATGCTCTCGCTTGTCGCCTGGCCCCTGTTGCAGAGCCGCTGATGGACCCGGACCTGATCCTGCGTTGGCTACACATCATCGGAGCCTGCGTTCTGCTGGGCACCGGTGCCGGGATCGCGTTTTTCATGCTGATCGCGCATCGCTCGGGCGACGCCCGGTTTGTCGCGCAAACTGCTGGGGTCGTGGTTCTGGCCGATCTTGTGTTCACAACAACGGCCGTTATTGCCCAGCCCATGACCGGCGGGCTGCTGGCATGGCGGCTGGGCTGGCCCCTGACCGAAGGGTGGGTACTGGCCTCGCTGGCGCTTTACGCGGTAGCCGGGGTGTTCTGGCTTCCGGTCGTGTGGATACAGGTGCGTATGCGTGGGCTGGCACAGGCAGCGGCTGACAGCGCCGTGCCCTTGCCGCAGGCCTATCACCGTCTGTTCCGCATCTGGTTTGTTTGCGGATTTCCGGCTTTTGCGGCGGTGTTGGCCATCCTTTGGCTGATGATCGCGCGCCCGACGATCGGGTGGATTTAGCCCGTAGGCTTGCGAGTAAATTGCCGGCTTTTCTGACTGTTGCCCGCTGCGTGCCTCGGGTAGCCTGACGTCGAAACCAACCGGAGAGCCCATTGGAATCCCTGCTTGTTCTTGTCGGATTGATCGTGCTGGCCATACCGGTGGCCATCATTGTTCTGCTTGTCGGCCACACCCGCCTGCGCCGCCGGGTCGAACAGCTTGAACAGCAACTCCGCGTGCTGGGTGGCGACGTTCCCGAGGCCCGCGCAGCGCCACCCCGATCCGAGCCGCGCAAGCCGACCGAGAAACCGGAAAAGTCACCGAAGACCGCGCCGTGGTCCAAGGCTCAAGCACCTCAGCCCGCAACTGAGCAATCCCCGCCTGCCGCCGTTGTATTTCGCGAGGATCGGTTTGCTGCCCTCTCGACCTGGTTCAAGGAGAACTGGTTTTACGCGGTGTCGGCCCTGTCGCTGGCGCTGGCGGGGATATTTCTGGTTCAATACGGCGTTGAAAACGGCCTGCTGCCCCCGTCCGCCCGCGTGATTGCCGCGTTGCTTTTCGGTGCAGCGTTGATCGTGGCTGGCGAAGTGATCCGCCGCAGGTTCGGCGATGACGAATCCTCTGCCACCGCCTATTTGCCCTCGGTTTTTTCCGGCGCCGGGCTGGTCACCCTGTTCGGGGGCATTCTGGCCGCAAGGCAGCTCTATAACCTGATCGGCCCCGAGGCCGCGCTGGCCGCGATGGTTGTGGTCGCGCTGTTGGGGTTGGTCTTGGGGTGGTTTCACGGCCCTTTGCTGGCCGCCGTTGGTTTGATCGGAGCCTTTTCAGCCCCCTTCGTTGTTGGCGGAACCTCCGAGGACCCAAGCTGGCTGTACGCCTATTTCTTCGTGATCGCTGTTTTGGGGCTTGGGATCGACACGGTGCGGCGCTGGGCGTGGATCTCGGTTCTGACCCTGTTTGGCACATACACCGCTTGCCTGTTGCTGGTGCTGTCCTCGCCCTTGACTGAACCGGATTACCTGATCTGCGTCACGGCGCTGGCGGTGATAGCTATTGCCATTCCGGTCCGGCGGGTCTGGCCGGATCATGGCGGTGCGATGATCAGCCAGATCATCCGCCGCAAAAAGGGAGATGCATGGCCTGAATTCCCGACACGGCTGGGTTTTGGCGCAATTGCTGTGAGTTCTGCCATTCTGTCGGTGCACTGGGCCGACAGCTCGGCGGAGTTCTGGCTGGGCGTGACCTTGCTGGCAGGGCTGACACTTGGACTGATGCTGTGGGGCAGGCGGGCAGAGGCCCTGAAGGATGCAACTGCGCTGCCTGCGCTTGGCCTAGTCTGGTTCGTTCTGGTGCATGGCTGGGATAACGGCATCGTGCTGCGCCAGTTCGCCGAAACCTATGCCGAAACCGCCGAAGCAGACTACCCGTGGGTGGTCACGATCCTGATCATGCTGGGCGCGGCGATGTCCGTCACCGCAGCGTGGCGCTCGATGCAGGCGCACACATTCCCTGCGGTCTGGGCCGGTGCGGCTGCTGTTTTTGCACCTGCTCTGGCCATCGCGCTTGAGGTCGGCTGGCACCCTGCGACGGTCATCGGAGCCTACCCGTGGGCGCTGCATGGCATCGCCTTGGGCGTGCTGATGGTCATCTTTGCCGAGCGCTTTGCGCGCGTAGATGGCGACAAACGGATGCGCGCGTCTCTTGCAACGCTTTCGGCGCTGTCCTGTTTGACCTTCGCCTGTGTCATCGTCCTTAGTTCAGCGGCGCTGACCATTGCTCTGGTCGCGATGGTTGTCGTGGCCGCCGCGCTGGACCGCAAATTCACCCTGCCTCCGCTGAGCTGGTTCATCTGGGCCGGAGTTTTCACGGTCACGGTGCGGCTGGTGCTGAACCCGGGCCTCGACTGGGCCAGTACGGCTCCGGTAATTGAGATGGCATTGGTTTACAGCACGGCCACCGTTGGTTTCCTTATTGGCTGGCTGTTGATCCGGCCATTGGACCGCCCTGTGGCGACGCTGCTGTTGGAGAGTGCGGCTTGGGCGACCGGGGGCATCTTGCTGTCGCTGCTACTGGAACGCTGGTTGCAGAGCTTTGGCGAAGGCGGCGCCACCAACAGCCACTGGGGTTTGGGCCTGCTGGCGATCATCTGGCTTCTGCTGGCCTTTGCCCAGGTGCAGCGGTTTGAACTGGGCGGAAAGCTGAACTATGCCCGCTATCTTTTGGCCGCGTTCTTTGCCGGGCATGGCCTTTTCCGGCTGGCGCAGGCGCTGGCTGAGGCGAACCCGCTGCTCAGCACAGTGGCCCCGCCAGTTCTGGGGCCGCCGGTTTTGAACACACTGGCTGTGGCCTATTTACTGCCTGCACTGGCCATTGGGTTCTCGGTCTGGCGTATCCGCGCGACACCGCTTTGGCTGAAGCGCGGCAGTTGGGGGCTGAGCGGTCTGTTGGCCGTTGTCTGGCTAGGCCTGACAATCCGTCATGTCTGGCAGGGCGCAGCCGGCATGTATGAGGGCAACGGTGTCACACAGCCCGAGCTTTACACCTATACCATGGCCCTGCTGGTGATCGGGGCGGCACTTTTCTACCAATCGCTGGCGCGTCGGTCCGACCTTATGCGCAAGGCAGGTCTGGGGGTGATCGGGCTGGCCGTGGCCAAAGTGTTTCTGATCGACATTGCCGGGCTGGGCGGCCTGATCCGGGTGTTCTCGCTACTGGCATTGGGTCTTGCACTGGCGGGTCTGGCGTGGCTCAACCGCTGGGCCAAGCTGCGCCATTCGCCGCAAGGGGCGGAACCTCTGGACCATTAGGCGCGGGCGTCCTATAAGCGCGGCCATGTATGACCGGACGGCCATCATTATTCGAATTATATCCCCGGCGCTCTGACCCTCTGAGACGCCGGGCAAAGGTGTTTGAGACTTCGCACCGACCGCTTCGATCCTAGTACGACCAGATCATCCAAAGGACGCCCCCAATGTGCGCCGACACGATCCAGACACCTGATTACAAAGACACGCTGAACCTGCCCAAAACCGAGTTCCCTATGCGCGCCGGCCTGCCCAAGCGCGAGCCCGCATGGCTGGAACGGTGGGAAACCATCGGCGTCTATGACCGCCTGCGCGAAAAAGAAGGCCGCGCGCCCTTTACCCTGCACGATGGTCCCCCCTACGCCAACGGCCACCTGCATATCGGCCACGCGCTGAACAAGACCATCAAGGACATGATCGTACGCTCCCATCAGATGATGGGTTTCGACGCGCGCTATGTGCCCGGCTGGGACTGTCACGGCCTGCCCATCGAATGGAAGATCGAGGAGCAGTACCGCAAGAAGGGCAAAAACAAGGACGAGGTGAACGTTGTCGACTTCCGTCAGGAATGCCGCAAGTTCGCCGAGGGCTGGATCGACATCCAGCGCGAAGAGTTCAAGCGCCTTGGCATCACCGGTAACTGGGCCGATCCCTACATCACCATGGACTATCACGCCGAGGCCGTGATCGCCGACGAATTCATGAAGTTCCTGATGAACGGCACGCTCTATCAGGGCTCGAAGCCCGTGATGTGGTCGCCCATCGAAAAAACCGCTCTGGCCGAGGCCGAGGTCGAGTATCATGACAAGGAAAGCTTCACCATCTGGGTGAAATTCAAGGTTGTGAACGCGGGCGATTTGGATGACGCGTTTGTTGTGATCTGGACGACCACCCCGTGGACCATGCCGTCCAACAAGGCGGTCGTTTTTGGCAAGGACATCTCCTACGGCTTGTACGAAGTCACTGGCGCGCCCGAGGAATGCTGGGCCAATGTTGGCGACAAGTTCCTGCTGGCCGACAATCTGGCCGCCGACGTGCTGGGCCGCGCCCGTTTGAACGACGACCAGTGGACCCGCGTTCGTGACGTGACCACCGATGAGCTGGCAGGCGTCCAACTGACCCACCCACTGGCCGGGGCCGAGGGCGGCAATGGCGAATGGGATGACATCCGCGACTTCCGCGCTGCCGAATTCGTGACCGATACCGAAGGCACGGGGTTCGTCCACTGTGCGCCCTCGCACGGTATGGAAGAATTCGAGTTGTACCGCGATCTGGGCATGTTGGAGCAGGTTATCACCTACAACGTGATGGACGACGGCTCGTTCCGCGCCGATCTGCCGTTCTTTGGCGGCAAGTTCATCCTGTCCCGCAAGGGCGGTGAGGGTGACGCCAACAAAGCCGTCATCGACAAGCTGGTCGAAGTTGGCGGGCTGCTGGCGCGTGGCAAGATCAAGCACAGCTATCCGCATTCGTGGCGCTCAAAGGCGCCGATCATCTATCGCAACACGCCGCAGTGGTTTGCCTCTGTCGACCGAAAGCTGAACGACGGCATGGGTGAGATGGGGGATACGATCCGCGAACGCGCTCTGCGGTCTATCGACGAGCTTGTAAAGTGGACCCCGCAGACTGGTCGCAACCGCCTGTATTCGATGATCGAAGCGCGTCCGGACTGGGTTCTGTCGCGCCAGCGCGCCTGGGGCGTGCCGCTGACCTGCTTCACCAAGAAAGGGGCTTTGCCCACCGACGCGGATTACCTACTGCGCAACGAAGACCTGAACGCTCGCATCAAGGCGGCGTTCGAGAAAGACGGCGCCGATATCTGGTACACCAACGTCTTCAAAGAGAAGATTCTCGACGGTATCGCCAACCCGGACGACTACGATCAGGTGTTCGACGTGCTGGATGTGTGGTTCGACTCGGGTTCGACCCACGCCTTTGTTCTGCGTGATCGTGAGGATGGCACCGAGGATGGTATCGCGGATGTCTACATGGAAGGCACCGACCAGCACCGCGGTTGGTTCCACTCGTCCATGCTGCAGGCCTGCGGCACCAAGGGCCGCGCACCGTACCGCAACGTTGTCACCCATGGCTTCACACTGGACGCCAAGGGCAACAAAATGTCCAAGTCGCTGGGCAACACCATCGTGCCGGAAGAGGTCGTCAAGCAATACGGCGCCGATATCCTGCGCCTGTGGGTGGCTCAGACCGACTATACCGCCGACCAGCGGATCGGGCCGGAGATTCTGAAAGGCACCGCTGACAGCTATCGCCGCCTGCGCAATACGATGCGGTTCATGCTGGGCTCGCTGGCTGATTTCACCGAGTCCGACCGCGTGGCGCCCGAGGAGATGCCGCGTCTGGAGCGCTGGGTCCTCAGCCGTCTGGCCGATCTGGATGAGCAGGTGCGCAAGGGCTATGCCGCGTTCGATTTCCAGGGCGTGTTCAGCGCCGTGTTCACCTTTGCCACGGTCGATCTGTCGTCCTTCTACTTCGACGTCCGCAAGGATGCTCTGTATTGCGACGGTGACAGCCTACGGCGCCGCGCGGCCCGCACCGTGCTGGATATCCTGTTCCACCGCCTGACCACATGGCTGGCACCGGTTCTGGTGTTCACCATGGAAGAGGTCTGGCTGGAGCGGTTCCCGGGCGATGACAGCTCGGTCCATCTGGTGGACTTCCCGGACACGCCCGCCGACTGGCGTAACGAGGTGATGGAAACCTACATGGCCAAAGTGCGCCGCGTGCGCCGCGCCGTGACCGCAGCGCTGGAAATCCAGCGTCAGGACAAGGTAATCGGTTCCAGCCTCGAGGCAGCGCCGATCGTGCATGTCGAGGATCAGGAAACCCGCGACCTGCTGGCCACTTTCGACGTGGATGACATGTGCATCACATCCGGTCTGACCGTCACCGGCGACCCGGCCCCGGCCGAGGCGTTCCGCGTGCCGGAGATCGAAGGCGTCGCAGTGGTGTTCGAAAAGGCCGAGGGTGAAAAGTGCCAGCGTTGCTGGAAAATCCTTCCCGATGTGGGCCGCCACGCCCACGAAGGCGTCTGCGGACGCTGCGACGAGGCGCTGAGCTAAGATCCAACCCCCGGCTTAAACGCCGGGGGTTTTTCGTTGCGTAGGGCGCGGCGATCTGAAACCCTGCGCCCATGCCGATGATTGCCGTTGAAACTCAGTTTGGTTGCCTTGGGGTCGAAGAGACTGATGGCGCCATCACGCGCCTTGTGTGGGATGGTCGGAACGAAGGGCCTGAGACGCCTTTGTTGCAGGAAGCTGCTGCGCAGCTGACGGCCTATGAACAGGGCAGGCTTGAGCGGTTTGATCTGCCCTATCACGTAGCCGGGTCAAAATTTCAGCAACAGGTCTGTGATCTGATGTATGCCATTCCTTTGGGCGAAACCCGCACCTATGGCGATATCGCCAAAGAGCTGGGGCAGCCCGCTCAGCCCGTGGGGCAGGCCTGCGGCGCCAACCCGATCCCTGTCATCATTCCCTGTCACCGGGTGTTGGCGGCCAACAGTCTGGGCGGATTTTCCGGCGATGGCGGGGTCGAGACCAAGGTTGCCCTGTTGCGCCATGAACGGGCGGCAGGCCTACTGATCTGACAAGCGGAATTCTATTGCAATCCGGTTGCTTGAGGCCCAATTTGTATCAGATAGAGAATTCAAAGGACCGCATTGAATGACCGCCCAATCAGACCTGGCCGCCCGTAAAAAGGTCATTATTGACCGCCTGATGTCGCTGGAAGAGCAGGAGCTAGCCACCGCGCAAGCCCATTACGACGCGTTTTTGAAGGACTCTCAGCTGGATGACCGGGAAGGGCATGACAAGGACGATATCGCAGCCTCGCGCGAGAATGCGGATCTGGCGGCGGCCTTTGATGCCCCGGTGCACGCACATCACGCCAAGATCGACGTGATTGAAAACACCGATTTCAGCCTGACCAACACGGTGCAGCCCGGTGCGGTGGTCAAGTTCAACAACCGCCGCTTTGTGGTCTGCGTTTCGACCACACGGTTTGATGTGGACGGCAAGACCTATATGGGGATCTCAACCCAAAGCCCGATCTACCTGTCGATGGTGGGCCTGCAAGAGGGCGATGTTTTCACCCATAACGGCACCGAGTTCGAGGTTCAGGAAGTCCTGTAATCTGCGCTTTTGCGCTGCGGTATGATCTGCTGCGCAATCCCTGCGGACACCAGATAGAGGCTGGTGATCACCAGACCCCAATGCGCCCAGCTTTCGGGGTGGAAATCGACCCATGCAGCCCATCCGGCAAAGAAAGTCCAGGCAAAGGCCATGGGCAGCGACACGGCGCGCCAGCGTTCGGTACGGACCGGGTGGATGAATTTCAGCGGCAGGAACATCGCCAGAGACAACAGCGATACCAGCAGCAGGATGATCCAGAAGTTGGGCTCCAACGCGAAGATCACGATTACGAACATGTTCCAGCAACCGGGGAAGCCGGAAAAGGAGTTGTCCTTTGTTTTCATGCGCGTATCGGCAAAATACATCGCGCTGGCAAAGGTGATCACGATGATCGCAAACCAGCCGGTCCAGCCGTCCATCAGACCGGATTTGAACAGTGCATAGGCCGGAATGAACACGTAGGTCAGGTAGTCGATGATCAGATCCAATAGCACGCCATCAAACTCGGGCGCGTTCTTCTTGACGTGGTAGTGACGGGCCAGAGGGCCGTCGATGCCGTCCACGATGAACGAGACCACCAACCATAGATACATCAAGCTCCATTTTTCTTCGACAGCGGCCAGCATGGCCAGCATCGCGAAAACGGCGCCGGTGGCAGTGAAGAGATGGACGAAAAGCGCTTTGAATCTGAGGGTCATGCAGGTGTCATGAACGATGCGTTCGCCAGATGCAAACCAAAAGCCGGGTTGGAGGGAATGCCTGACGTCGCGATGCGAAGACGTCACGCTTTGGGGTGCGTGCGGTTGTAGACTTCCATCAGCCGTGCGGTATCGACGGCCGTGTAGGTTTGCGTGGTCGAGAGCGACGCGTGCCCCAGCAGTTCCTGAATGGCGCGTAAGTCGCCCCCGGCGGACAGAAGATGGGTGGCAAAGCTGTGCCGCAGGGCGTGCGGTGTGGCGGTTGCTGGCAGGCCGAGTTGCATTCGTGCCTTGGCCATTGCGCCCTGAATGGCCCTTGGGTTCAGCGGGCCGCCACGCACACCGCGGAACAGGGCCTTGTCCTTGTCTTGCGGGTGTGGGCACAGCTTAAGATAGTGATCCACCGCCGCGCGGGCAGCTGGCAGGACGGGCACGATCCGCTCTTTGTCGCCTTTGCCGACGATTCGCAGGGTCTCGGGTAGGGGGGCGTTTGCACCGGTCAGAGACAGTGCCTCGGAGATACGCAACCCGCAGCCGTAAAGCAGCGTGACTACGGCCACATCGCGGGCCGAAACCCAGTCGTTGGTCGATTGCAGCTCGACCGTTTCGATCATGGCGCGGGCGGCGTCTTCGGTCAGCGGGCGGGGCAGTTTCTTGGTGAACTTGGGCGCGCGGGTCGACAGGACAGCCGTGGGTTCGAACCCCTCCCGCTCGGACAGCCAGCGGTAGAAGCTTTTGACGGCCGAGAGTTTGCGCGCCAACGACCGCGCCCCCACGCCCGAGGCGCGCTGATCCGCCATCCACGCACGCATATCGGATACGGTGATCCGGGCCAACGCCGCTAGTCCCTGACGTTCGCTGTGATGCAGAGTCATGAAGGACAGGAAATCGGTGACATCCCCGCGGTAGGCGGTCTGTGTGTTCTCGGACCGCCCGGCCAGCGCCCCCAGACTGTCCAGCCAATGCTGTAGCGCATCGCGGCAGGCTGGGGAGATCAGGCTCACGACAGCCAGTGGCGCATCGAGCGTTCGAACACGCCAGCAAAGAAGGACAGCAGATCGGTGCCCAGTTGCGGGGTGAAGTGGTTGGCGTCCTTGGCCCCCATAACGATCATGCCGGGCAGGCGGCCTTCGCCCAGATTCAGCCTCAGGCAGGCCTCGGACCGAAGCTGACTGGCCATGGTGCCGAACACCCGGGGGTTGGCATGGGCAATTGGGCGCAGGACAACTTGCCGTGCGGGACCGCCACGGTCCTGGCTGAGATAGGCATCGACGGCACCCGGTTCGACGACGGTCAGCACACCGCCCAGCTTTTCGATCGCGGGGTCTTCCTGCCGGACTGTGGTTTCCAGAACCAGCGTGATGTGGTCCACGCGCAGGATATCGGCAATTTCACTGCCGAGTGTGCGCAGGAAATCCTCGAAATCGACGGGTTCCAGCAGGCGGAGGATGGCACGGTGCACCTGATTGGTGCCGGCGAGGTTTTCGTACGCCGCGGCAATGACCGAGCGGTGCGTGTCCTCAAGCCTGTCCAGTCGCGCTTCAAGCCGCTGCATGGCGATGCCGCGCAGGTCGATGACATTGTCGCCGCGCGCCTGTTCATTGGCGGCCACCAGCGCCTGCATCAGATCCTTGTCGTCCAGCACGGCGTCCGGTTCAGCCAGAATCGCGGCGCGGAGATTGTCCTTGAGTTTGGTGTTGCTGCTCATGTCCCGTCCGGTCTTTTTTTGTTGGCGGGCTTATAACACGGAATGCGACATTTGCCTTGGGAAAAATGCAGGCAAAAGTGGATTTCATGTGGGCATGTGTCGGAAAGGCTCCCGCCTGCAAACCCCTGATCAGAAGATCAGGTTTTGCAGTTGGGCCGGGCGCGGCGCCTGACGGCTCCGCGCGGGTGCTCTGAGTATCAGAGGATTTTCTGACCGGTCTTGGCCCAGTCGGTCAGGAAGGTTTCCAGGCCTTTGTCGGTCAGCGGGTGATCGGCCAGTTTCTTGATCACGCCCGGAGGGGCGGTGATCACGTCGGCACCAATGCGGGCGCTGTCGGTCACGTGGTTCACCGTGCGGATCGAGGCGGCGAGGATTTCGGTTTCGAACCCGTAGTTGTCGTAGATCTGACGGATGTCAGCGATCAGGTCCATACCGTCGAGGTTGATATCGTCCAGACGGCCAATGAAGGGCGAGATGAAGGTTGCTCCCGCTTTGGCAGCCAAAAGCGCCTGGTTGGCCGAGAAGCAGAGGGTTACGTTGACCATCTGGCCTTCGTCTGAAAGGGCTTTACAGGTTTTCAGGCCGGCCCAGGTCAGCGGAACTTTCACCGCGATGTTAGGCGCGATCTTGGCCAGTTTGCGGCCTTCGGCGATCATGTCGTCGGCCTCGGTGGCGACCACTTCGGCGGACACAGGGCCGTCGACCAGATCACAGATCTCTTTGGTCACTTCCAGAATGTCGCGGCCCGATTTCAGGATCAGCGAGGGGTTGGTGGTCACGCCGTCCACCATGCCCAGATCGTTCAGTTCGGCGATGGCGTCGATCTCGGCGGTGTCTACGAAGAATTTCATGAGGGCAGTCCTTTGATGGGTTGGCCTTGGTCGCGGATGCCTTTACCTCAAAGAGACCCATGCTGAAACCCCTGACAAGGATATGCGGTGAGCACTCAGGAGTATTTCGACCACGGTGAGCTGGTGGCGGTGCTGACCACGCAGCCGCTGGACCGGACGCTGGATTACAAGTCGCCCGAAGGTGGGTGTTTTTTGGGCGCGTTTGTCGAGGTGCCTTTGGGGCCGCGCAAGGTGCTGGGTGTGGTCTGGGGGCCGGGGCAGGGCGGCTTTGATATCAGCAAGGCGCGGTCGGTGATCCGGGTGCTTGAGGTTGCGCCGATGCGCGAGGAGATGCGGGTGTTCTTGGGCCGCGTCGCCGATTACACGCTGACGCCGATGCCTGCGATGCTACGGCTGGCAACGCGCGCGCCGGGGCTGGGTGATCCGCCGTCGATGCGCAAGGTCTACCGTCTTGGGAGCGGTGAGCCGGATCGGATGACCGACGCGCGCACCCGCGTGCTTGAGGTGTTGCGGGATTATGGCGGACTGGCCTTTACCTTGAAGGAACTTGCCGAGCAGGCGGGCGTGACGTCGTCCGTTGTGAAAGGGCTGGTGAAGCAGGGTGCGGTGCGAGAAGAGGACAGCCCGCGCGATCTACCTTATCCGCATCTGGACCCGGACCTGCCGGGCAAAGAACTGACCGAGGATCAGGCGGCTGCGGTTGCCAAGTTGCAGGCCGGACAACGCACTGGTGACTATGGAACCACGCTGCTGAAAGGTGTGACGGGCTCCGGTAAGACTGAGGTCTATTTGGAAGCTGTTGCCGAAGCATTGCGGATGGGACGGCAGGCTTTGGTGTTACTGCCCGAGATCGCTCTGACCGCGGAATTCCTGACGCGTGTCGAGGCGCGGTTCGGTGCGCGCCCGGCCGAGTGGCATTCCGGTGCAACCATGACCGAACGCCGCCGGGTCTGGCGGATGGTCGGGCAGGGTGACGCGCAATTGGTCGTGGGCGCGCGGTCGGCTCTGTTTCTGCCGTTCCGTGATCTGGGGCTGGTGGTAGTCGATGAGGAACACGACACCTCGTACAAACAGGAAGACGGCGTGCATTACAGCGCCCGCGACATGGCGGTTCTGCGGTCGGCGATTTGCGGCGCGCGGGTGGTTCTGGCCAGCGCTACGCCCTCTCTTGAAAGCTGGGCCAATGCCGAAGCCGGCAAGTATGAGCGGCTCGACTTGACCTCACGCTTTGGCGCGGCGGTGCTGCCCGAGATGAAGCCCATCGACATGCGGGCCGAGCAGATGCAGCCGGGAACTTGGATTTCTCCGTCTCTGCGGCAGGCTGTGCGGCAGCGGATTGAACGGGGTGAACAATCGCTGCTCTTCATCAACCGCCGCGGCTACGCGCCGGTGACGCTGTGCCGGGCCTGCGGTGAACAGATCGCGTGTGACCATTGCGACGCGCGGATGGTTGAACACCGGTTCCTGAAGCGCCTGATGTGCCACCAATGCGGTGAGACAAAGCCGATGCCTGACACCTGCCCGTCCTGCGGGGTTGAGGGCAAGCTGGCTCCGGTCGGGCCGGGTATTGAACGGCTGGCGGAAGAGGCTGAGGCGACTTTCCCCGAGGCGAAGATCGCCATGCTCAGTTCCGATCTGTTTGGTTCTGCCCGGGCATTGAAGGCCAAGATCGAAGAGATTGCCGAAGGTGACGCGGATATCGTCATCGGTACGCAGCTGGTCGCCAAGGGGCACAACTTTCCCAAGCTGACATTGGTCGGGGTGATTGACGCCGATCTCAGCCTGCACGGGGCCGACCTGCGGGCTGCCGAACGGACGTTTCAGTTGATGCGGCAGGTTGCGGGCCGCGCGGGACGCGCGGACAAGCCGGGGCAGGCGCTGTTGCAGACCTTTCAGCCGGAGCACCCGGTGATCCGGGCGATCCTGTCGGGCGATGAAGAGGGGTTCTGGAAGGCCGAGGCTGCCGGACGGCAGGCCGCTGGGGTTCCGCCCTATGGGCGCATGGCCGGGATCGTGTTGTCGGGGCCGGAGGTCGGGCCGGTTTTCGATATCGGCAATGCGATGGCCCGAAACGATGCGCCTCTGCGCGAGATCGGCGCACAGGTTTTCGGCCCAGCCCCGGCGCCGATTGCACGTATCCGGGGGCGGCACCGCGTGCGCCTGCTGGTCAAGGCGCCCAAGGGCGCACCCATTCAGGACGCCATCGCCCGCTGGATTGCCCCCCTGCGCCTGAAAGGGGATATCCGCCTGACCGTCGATATCGACCCGCAAAACTTTTACTAACCCTGCGTCAGCGCAGGGTTAATGTGCACGGCGTCCTTAGCCCTCGCCAAACCGCGAAAATAGGCGTAGAGGGAGTCCCATGCTGAAACCCATGCCGCTTTCCGAGGCGCAGAGCCTGCCGTTCTGGCGCCGTCCCATCACGCTCTTGTTCGTGATGGCGCTCACGATGCCCATCGCCTTCAACGCGTGGAGCGCGCTGTTGAACAACTTCGTCATCGAGGTGGCGAGCTTTGACGGTGCCGATATCGGTTTGCTGCACACAGTGCGCGAGATTCCGGGTTTTCTGGCCGTTGGAGTGATCGCGGTGATCATCTTCGTTCGCGAGCAGGTGCTGGCGATGATCTCGCTGATGATGTTGGGCGTGGCGACGGCGGTGACCGCATGGTTCCCCAGTCTGGGCGGGTTGCTGTTCGTGACGTTGTTCAGCTCGATCGGCTTTCACTATTACGAAACGGTGAACCAGTCGCTGCAGCTGCAGTGGCTACCCAAGGACCGCGCGCCACAGGTGCTGGGCTGGCTGGTGGCCATGGGCTCGGCGGCCACGGCGGTTGTCTATGGCCTGATCGTGCTGACCTGGGATCGGTTCGATCTGTCCTACAACTTTGTGTTCATGGCGGCAGGCGGTGTGACGGCGTTGCTGGCGCTGTTCTGTCTTCTGGCCTATCCGCAATTCGACGCACCCACGCCGCAGACCAAAAAGCTGATCCTGCGCAAGCGGTATTGGCTGTATTACGCGCTGCAATTCATGGCCGGCGCACGGCGGCAAATTTTCGTTGTTTTCGCAGGCTTCATGATGGTCGAAAAGTTCGGGTTCGAAGTCCACGAGCTGACCAGCCTCTACCTGATCAACCTGGTGATCAACATGGCAGCGGCGCCGATGCTAGGCAAAGCGGTGTCAATGTTTGGGGAACGCCGCACGCTGATTTTCGAATACACAGGTCTGGCCATCGTCTTCGCAGCGTATGGCGGTATCTACTGGTTCGGTTGGGGCGTATTGCTGGCGGCGATCCTTTATGTGATCGACCACGTGTTGTTTGCTCTGGCGCTGGCGCTGAAAACATATTTCCAGAAAATCGCCGACCCTGCGGATATCGCACCGACGGCCGCGGTGGCTTTCACCATCAACCACATAGCGGCTGTCTTCCTGCCTGCGCTGCTGGGTTTGCTCTGGGTGGTGTCGCCCGGGGCGGTCTTTGGACTCGCGGCCGCTATGGCGCTGATCTCGCTGGCCTTGTCGCTGCTGATCCCGCGCCATCCCGAGCCGGGCAATGAGACCATCCTGTCGAAATACGCCCCGGCGCCTGCGGAATAAGTGTCAAAGCTTGACCTTGCTCACTTGTAGCCCTAGGCGCTGTCTCAACTGAGACAGGAGGCCCCCATGCCCACATTCACCGCGCTAACCACTCTGACCGGCAAGAAAGCCGCCGAAGGTCTGGGCGAAGCGATGGAGCGCCTGGACCCGGAACCCACCGGCGTCGGTGTGTTCGAGGTCGAGGACGGCTCGGGCCTGTGGGAGGTTGGTGGCTATTTCACCGAGGCACCGGATGAAACGGCGCTGGCCGTTCTGGCCGTTGCCTTCGAGGCCAAGCCGTTTGTGGTCTCGGAACTGCCCGAAACCGACTGGGTTGCCCATGTGCGCCGTGAGCTAGCCCCGGTCGAGGCTGGCCGGTTCTTTGTCTACGGCAGCCACGATGCTGACAAACTGCCCGAAGGGCGTATCCCGCTGCTGATCGAGGCCGCGATGGCCTTTGGCACCGGTCACCACGGCACCACATTGGGTTGCCTCAAAGCGCTGGATCATCTTCTGAACGACGGGTTTGCAGCGACCAAAGTGGCCGATATCGGCTGCGGCACTGCGGTACTGGCGATGGCCGCCGCGCGGGTCTGGGATGGTGACATCATCGCCAGTGACATCGATCAGGTCGCCGTGGATGTGGCCGAGGCCAACCTGAAAGCCAACGGCATGTCCGGGCAGGTGCATTGCGTCGAAGCCGCTGGTTTCGACCATCCCGATCTGCAGTCACATGCCCCCTACGACCTGATTTTTGCCAATATTCTCAAAGGTCCACTGGTGGCATTGTCCCCTGAAATCGCCGCGAATCTCCAGGACGGAGGATTTGCGATCCTGTCAGGAATCCTCAACGAACAGGCCGATGATGTAATCTCGGTTTATTCGCATAACGGGTTCAATCTGGTCAAAAGAGATGAGATTGGTGAATGGACGACGCTAGTTTTGAGCAAAAAAGGCCTAAATTAGGCTATTTGCAGGAGTTTCGTGGATTCTTGCCTCTTTTTTGTCGCAATCTGTAACTACCGTCATAACGTGGTTACGGGGGCGGTTTTGTGGAGGCTGCCATGACGGTGAAACATCTGGAATTCGATCAGCGCGTTCAACGCCTGAACAAGAAGCACGCTAAGCTTAGTCGGGGCTATCGCGCTACTATGCGCAAGGATGGCCTTGTGGTCATGAAACCGCAGAGGGTCAAATCTGCGGTTCCGGTAAAGGCGCTTTTTGGGTGCCTCCTGGGCTTGTTCGCGTTCAAGATATTTTTGCTGACAAGCTTGGGGGCTTCGGCTTACCAATATCGCGTCGACAGTCTGGCGGAGGGGACATCTGTTGAGAAAGCGGGTGCCTGGGTGATGCAGATCGACCCGGTGTCCGAGTATCTTGCGGCTCAGATCAGCGGTTTCCTTCACTGACCAGATCAGCTTTGATGAAAAAAGAAACGCCGCGCATCGTGAAATGCGCGGCGTTCTTTATGTGCCCCAGGGGAGAATGGGGCGAGTGAGTGATGGTTGTCTCTTAGCGACGACCTTCTGCCACGAGGTCAATATCACCGCGGCACATACCGATATCTTCCAGTTCGCGATCCGTCAGACCGCTCAGCACGTTGCGTGTCACGCGGGCGTCATTCCATTCAACAACGGCGTTCACGACCGATGCGAAAGTTTCGCCGATACGGCCAACGAGGCCGAACGAGCCAGTGGTGGTGCGGGTGGTATCCAGTGCAGCCATATCCTGTTTCCTTCTGGTTAGAGTTTAATTTTTGATCATCCGATCTGAGCGGCATCTAGTCCTGTCGATCTGGCCGCACAAGTGCGGAAATTGCATGTGTCCTATGCGTTTTTTGCAAGGGTGGGAGATCATTAAAAACCCTTAATTTATAGGCCATTAAGCGTTCAGAAAATGTGTCGATTTCAGACTTTCCGCAGTCGCAAACAGGCCGTTTTGTCGCCCCCGGGACAGGCGTGTCGTTTTCAGGCGCAGGGTCAATTCGCTTGGAAAATGTTCACGCTTCGTGCTAATCCGAAAGAAAGATCACAAAAACCCGAGCAGGCTGAGGCGAAATATGCGAATTCTGGGCATTGATCCGGGGCTCAGGACCCTGGGATGGGGCGTCATCGAATCGCATGGCAGCCGCCTGAGCCACGTTGCGAATGGCTTGTGTAAATCTGACGGGGATGATCTGGGCGAACGGTTGCTGTCGCTGCATAACCAGATCGTCGAGGTCATTGCCGAACATCAGCCCGATCAGGCGGCCATCGAACAAACCTTCGTCAACAAGGATGGCGCTGGTACGCTGAAGCTGGGCCAGGCCCGCGGCGTGGCGCTGCTGACGCTGGCGCAGGCCGGGCTGCCGGTGGGTGAATACGCGCCCAACCGGGTCAAGAAAACCGTCGTGGGTGTCGGTCACGCCGAGAAAGAGCAGGTTCTGCACATGGTCAAACTGCAGTTGCCGGGCTGCCAGCCCAAAGGGGCCGATGCGGCAGATGCGCTGGCGATTGCAATCTGTCATTCCTATTACGGCGCAGCGCCACAGGCGCGAATGAAAGAGGTGCGGGCATGATTGGAAAACTGACAGGGCGGCTGGATTACCGTGCGGCGGATCACGTGCTGATCGACGTGCGCGGGGTTGGCTACATCGTCTATTGCTCGGACCGGACCATGGCGGCTTTGCCAGGGGTGGGTGAGGCGGTCTCGATCTACACCGACATGGTGGTGCGCGAGGACTTGATGCAATTGTATGGGTTCCTTTCGTTGATCGAGAAGGAATGGCATCGCCTGCTGTGCTCGGTTCAGGGGGTCGGGGCCAAGGTCTCGCTGGCCATCCTGTCGGCGCTGGGACCGGACGGGGTCAGCCGGGCGATTGCCTTGGGCGATTGGGGGGCGGTCAAGGCGGCCAAAGGGGTCGGGCCTAAGACGGCGCAGCGGATCGTGCTGGACCTCAAGGACAAGGCACCGGGTGTCATGGCTATGGGCGGAACTGTGACCGAGGCGATGGATGGCCCCGCCTTGGAAGTCGTCGAGTCGGCCGAGCCCGCACCGGCCCCGAAACGGGCGGCGAAACCGGCCTCGGGGGCGGCTGCAGCCTCGGCGGGTGCATTGTCGGCCCTGTCCAATCTGGGCTATGGACCTTCCGACGCCGCGTCCGCCGTGGCCGAAGCGGCGGCAAGCTTGCCGGATGCCGGTGAGGCCGACCTGATCCGAGCCGCGCTCAAGTTGCTTGCACCGAAAGGGTGATTGAATGGTAGATGCCGATCCCACCCTGCGCCCGGACCCGCTGCCCGAGGACAACGACCGAGCGCTGCGCCCTCAGGGGCTGGATGAGTTCATCGGTCAGGCCGAGGCCCGCGCAAACCTGCGCGTTTTCATCCAATCCGCCCGGCAACGGGGCGAGGCGATGGACCACACGCTGTTCCATGGCCCTCCGGGATTGGGGAAGACCACGCTGGCACAGATCATGGCGCGCGAGCTGGGTGTGAATTTCCGCATGACTTCGGGACCGGTTCTGGCCAAGGCGGGTGATCTGGCGGCGATTCTGACCAATCTGGAATCGCGGGATGTTCTGTTCATCGACGAGATTCACCGCCTGAACCCGGCGGTCGAAGAGGTGCTGTACCCGGCGATGGAGGATTTCGAACTGGATCTGGTGATCGGCGAAGGCCCCGCCGCGCGCACGGTTCGGATCGAGTTGCAGCCCTTTACGCTGGTCGGGGCAACCACGCGGATGGGCCTGCTGACTACGCCGCTGCGTGACCGGTTCGGTATTCCGACGCGGCTACAATTCTACACGGTCGATGAGTTGCACGAGATCGTCACCCGCAATGCCCGGAAGCTGGGTGCGCCTGCCGATGATGAGGGCGCACGCGAGATTGCGCGCCGGTCTCGTGGAACGCCGCGTATTGCCGGGCGGCTGTTGCGGCGTGTGGTGGATTTCGCCATCGTCGAAGGCGACGGGCGGATCACTCGGGAACTGGCAGACGGGGCGCTGACCCGGCTGGGGGTAGACAATCTGGGCCTGGATGGTGCGGATCGGCGGTATCTGAAACTGATAGCCGAGAATTATGCGGGTGGACCGGTGGGGATTGAAACTCTGTCGGCGGCCTTGTCGGAAAGCCGGGATTCGCTGGAAGAGGTGATCGAGCCCTATCTGTTGCAGCAAGGTCTGATCCAGCGCACGCCGCGCGGCCGGATGCTGGCGCAAAAGGCGTGGACACATCTGGGTATGGCGGCCCCGAGGGGGCAGAGCGATCTGTTTGGTTGAAGCCGGACGTTAGAGATTTTATGCCTTCGGCGAGAGTAATTTCGAAAAGATGAAGGATTGGGCGTGACCCCGGAAGACATCCAGACGTATTTCACCCGCGAAAGTGGTGAGTTTCTGTTCGCTCGCTGGGGGCGCCCCATTGTGCCGATCGTTTTTGGCGTTGAGGATGAAACTCTGGCCACCGTCAAAGGTGCGTTCGAGGCTGTGGTGACACTGGCCGGGCACAAGATGGCCGAGACCGACCCGGAACTTGGCGCCAATTGTATGGTCTTTTTCTTCCGCGACTGGCAGGAGTTGCTGGAAGTCCCCGATCTGGACCGGCTGATCCCTGATCTGGCGCCTTTGGTGGATCGTTTGGTCGCGGCGGATGCCAACCAGTACCGCATCTTCCGGTTCGAGGAAGACGGCGCAATCCGCGCAGCCTTTGTTTTCCTGCGAATGGACAAGGAATTGTCAAAGGTTCCGGCCGAGACTTTGGCGCTGAGCCAGGTGGTTCAGACGATTTTGCTGTGGTCGGATACCGCGTTCCGGTCTCAGTCCCCTCTAGCGGTGGCCGCGGGCACAACAGTCCTGCGGCCCGACATCGCCGAGCTGATCCGGGCCGCCTATGACCCCGTTCTGCCAGGGGCGGCGCAGGACGCATCCCATGCGTTGCGGTTGTTCGCACGGATGAAACCGCCGCAATAGGCCTCAGGCGGGCGGTTTGTTTGTCGGATGAAACGCCTCGACCAGGGCGTTGCCTGTCTCGAAATAAGCATCCGCCCCGACCAGATCGGTGATCCCGTAGCGGTCGAGTTCTTTTCGAACATTGGGCTCGACCAGCAGAAAGACCAGTTTGATGTCTCTGGACTTTAGCTGTTCGTGGACGCCGCGCAGCGTATAGCCTGCGGTAAAGTCGATATCATCCACGGCAGAGGCTTCGACGCAGAACCAGCGCAGTGGCGGGTCGGATTGACTCACGATCGCCGCCACCTCGTCCGACAGGCGCTGTGTGTTGGCGTAGTACAGGCTGTGGGAAAAACGATAGATCACAAGACCGGGTTCAAACTGGTTGGGCGCGGTGATGGGTTTGGACCGCCAGCCGCCATCGTCGCTTTTGACGATCACTGCATTCTTGGGGCGGTAGCCGTGGCGCGTGTGGTCGATCAGTGACAGGACCATCGCAAAGATAATCCCTTGCTCGACGCCAACGAAAACCACAACAGCAGCAGTCGCAAGCGCGATCCAGAACTCGGACCGGGCCTGTCGGTATATGGCGGCGAGGCCCTTGAGGTCGATCAGCTTGACGCCGATCAGGAATACCACTGCTGACAGCGCGGCGTTCGGCAGGAACGCAAGCGGGCCGGTCAGAAACAGGATCACCACAAGGACAATCGCAACCGTCGTCAATTGCGCGATCTGGCTACGGCCTCCGGCGCTGGCCACCATCTCGGTCTTGGTGGGGCTGCCGTTGACCACGAATGTCCCGGTAAAGGCTGCGCCCAGATTGGCCAGCCCGAGGCCGACAAGATCGGTGTTTTCGCTGAACTTGTCATCGTAGCGCGCAGCGTAGGCGCGCGAGGTCGCCGCGCTTTGCGCCAGGATCACGACAAAGATTGACAGCGCTGTCGGCAGAAGCTGTTTGAACAGCGACCAGTTCCAGTTCACATCGGGCATCGACAGGGCAGGCAGGCCGCCAGGAACTGTCCCCAATACGCCAATGCCGGATGCGCTGAATTGAAAGGCCCAACTGCACAGAATGACGCCCAGTATGGCGAAGAGGGGGCCGGGTAGTTTGGGCGACAGCCGTTTGCACCCGATGACAACCGCCAATACTGCCGCAGACATCACCACTGTCGGCCAGTGAGTCTGGCCGAAATGCTGCGCGACGTCCATGATCTTGGTAATTGTGCCGTGGCCTGCGCCTTCGATCCCCAGCATTCCGGGAAGCTCGCCGGTGGCCACCTGTATACCCACGCCGGTCAGAAAGCCGACCAATACCGTGCGCGACAGGAAATCTGCCAGAAACCCCAGGCCAATTAGGCGCGCAGCGATCAACAGAACCGCCGCCATCAGTGCCAACAGCGAGGCCAGCGCCAGATACTCGGACGATCCGGACACCGCCATGCCCGCCAGCGCCGATGCCGTGATTGCCGCTGTGGCGGAATCCGCTCCGACCACAAGGTGCCGCGATGATCCGAACAGGGCAAACAGCGCCATCGGGATCAGGATCGTGTACAGCCCCGTCACCACCGGAGTGCCGGCGATCTTGGTGTAGCCCATGACCTCGGGGATCGCGAGGCAGGCGAAGGTCAGCCCGGCTAAAACCTCGGCCGGCAGCGTCGCGCGATTGACCGGCAGGATACCCTGCAGGATGGGAAGCGGAAATCTGCCCTCTTTTCCGTGCGATCCTGCCATTCAATCACCTGTTACTTTCATAATTCAATTTTGGCAGGTTAGTCGGCAAAGGACGGGATTTCGATACCGAGGACCGTGTAACTCGAAATTTGTAGTCTCGCGGGGATTGCACGACTGCTGACGCGGGTGCATCTGTTGGAGGGGGCTCGCCCCCGAGCCCAATGATAAGTTTTGATTGAATGACCGGATTTGTAGCCATGGCCGAAAGCACTGCAGCGCAAGACACGCATATCTACCGGGTCCGGGTTTATTATGAAGACACCGACATGGGCGGTGTGGTCTATCACGCGAATTATCTGAAATACATCGAACGTGCCCGGTCGGACTTTGTGCGTCGTCTGGGCAATGACCAGAACGCCATGCGCGACGACGGGGTCGTCTGGGTCATTCGGCGGATCGAGGCGGACTATCTGGCCACTGCCAAGTTCGACGATGAACTGACCATCGAAACTCAATTCCTGTCCCGCTCGGGCGTGCGGCTGACCATGGGGCAGTTGATAAAGCGGGGCGAGACTGAGATTTTTCGCGCCACCGTCACTGCAGTTTGCATGAACGCGCAGGGCAATCCGGTGCGGCTTCCGGCAGAGATTCGCGCATTGTTGTAACAAATTGCGGCGCGGGGGTGGTTCTGTTGGCTTTTCAGGACCATCTGGGTTAGCGTTTGACAAAACAAGGCCAAACCAACGGCCATCAGGCAAAAAAGAGCAGGTTCATGGAAGCTGAAACGCTGGCGCTGGCGCAGGAGATCGATTTCTCCATGTGGGGGCTGTATGCCCGCGCGACATTTATCGTCAAACTGGTGATGCTGATGCTGGTTGGCGCATCAATCTGGTCCTGGGCGATCATCATTCAGAAACTGATCAACTACCGCGCGGCTCGGCGTGAGGCGCAGGGGTTTGATGAAAGCTTCTGGTCCGGAAACCCTCTGGATGAGTTGTTCGAACAGATTGGCACCCAGCCCGATGGCAGTTCGGAAAAGATCTTTGCCGCCGGGATGATCGAATGGCGACGGTCGCATCGCACCGATGGCGGGCTGATCGCCGGGGCTACGGCGCGGATTGACCGCTCGATGGATGTGGCCATCGCGAAAGAGGCAGAGACACTACAAAAGGGTCTACCCATTCTGGCGACGGTTGGTTCGACCGCGCCGTTTATCGGCCTGTTTGGCACCGTTTGGGGAATCATGAATGCCTTCATCGAGATTGCCGAACAGCAGAACACCAACCTCGCCGTTGTGGCCCCCGGTATTGCCGAGGCGCTACTGGCCACCGGTCTGGGCCTGCTGGCGGCAATCCCGGCGGTGATCTTCTATAACAAGCTCAGCGCGGATAGTGATCGGATCGTAAACGGCTACGAGGCGTTTGCGGACGAGTTTGCCACCATCCTGTCGCGCCAGCTGGACAGCTGACATGGGCGCGGCGGTTCAGCAAAACGGCGGCGGCAACGGGCGCAGACGCGGACGACGTCGTGGCCGCGCGCAGCCGATGGCCGAGATCAACGTGACGCCCTTTGTGGACGTGATGCTAGTGCTGCTGATCATCTTCATGGTGGCGGCCCCATTGCTGACCGTGGGTGTGCCGGTCGATCTGCCGAAAACGGCGGCCAGCGCCTTGCCCGGCGACAACGAAGAACCCCTGACCGTAACGCTGACCGCGGATGGAAGGGTACAGATTCAGACCACGGATGTTGTGCGTGCAGAGTTGATTGGCAAATTGCGCGCGATTGCGTCAGAACGCAGCAGTGACCGCGTGTTCCTGCGGGCTGATGGGGCGATCCCCTACGCACAGGTGATGCAGATCATGGGCGCGTTGAACGCAGGTGGGTTTTCCAATGTGGGCCTGGTGACAGACACCGGTGGCCCGACGCTGGAAGAAGGTGGAGAGTGAGGCCGCACGGTGGACACCGGCACCAAGATCTCGGCAATTGCCCACGTCGTTTTGATTGGATGGGCCTTCTTCGGCGGTACGTTCCGGTCCGAACCCCTGCCAATGGCTGTGCAGGAGGTGTCGGTGGTCACGGGTGAACAATTCGCCGCGATGACCGCACAGCGCGATGCCCCCGAGGTGTCGACCCCCACCGCCTTGCAACCACCCGAAGCACCCGAGGAAGAGGTGATCCCGCCCGCGCCGGTGGAAGAGGAACTGACCCCTCCCGAGGTCGTGGCGCCCCCGGAACCAGAGCCCGACCCAATACCCGATCCGGTGGAAGCACCGCCCGAACCCGAAATCGTCGAGGAACCCCCGACGCTGGAACAGCCCGAGCCCGTGACCGAAGTGCTTCCCGTGCCGCCGGGCCCCGAGGCGCAGCCGCGCCCCGCCGACAAGGTGGCGCCGGAACCCATCGCTCCACCGCCGCCCGAGGCGCAGCCGGATGAGGTGGAAACGCCCGCCGTGTCGTTGGATGAAGGTGCCGAAACCCAGCAGGAACAACAGGATCAGACCGCCCCGGAAGAGGCGACCGATGAGATCGTGACCGAGGCAGAAGAGACCAAAGACAATGCCCCGCGCACCTCTCCGCGGCCTCGGGTGCGGCCGAACCGGCCTGCACCTACGGCGCAGCCCGAAGTGGCTGAAGAACAGGACCCGACCCCGCCCGAACCTGCGCAGAGCGACACCGCTATCAACGACGCGCTGGCCGAGGCATTGGGACAGGGCAGCGAACCTGTCGGCCCGCCGCTGACCAGCGGAGAGAAAGACGCCATGCGCCTGGCCGTGTCCAAGTGCTGGAACGTGGGGTCCTTGTCCACGGACGCGTTGCAAACCGTTGTGGTTGTTGGCTTTTCGCTGACCCCGGACGGAAAGATCGTTGGGGGCAGCCTGCGCATGATCGACAGCTCTGGCGGGTCCGCCGGAGCGGCGAAACAAGCCTATGAAGCCGCCAGACGAGCAATTTTGCGCTGTGGCACCAAAGGATACACCCTGCCTGCTGACAAATATGACCAATGGCGGGATATTGAGATTACATTCAATCCCGAGAGGATGCGGATCAAATGATGAGATTTCTGACCAGCCTGTTGCTTGGCCTGACGATTTTGGCAGCACCGGTACATGCCCAGAGCGGACCGCTGCGTCTGGAACTGGATCAGGGCATCATCGAACCCTTGCCCTTTGCTGTACCGAATTTCGTGCCCGATGGGCCAGCGGCGACGCAATATGCCAACGACATCTCTCGGGTAGTTGCGGCCGACCTGACCGGCACCGGGCTGTTCCGCGAAATCTCGCCCGAGGCTTTCATCAGCCGGGTCAGCAGTTTCGAGGCGCCGGTTCAATTCGCCGACTGGAAGGCCATCAATGCCGAGGCGTTGGTGACAGGCGCCGTGAATGTCTCGGGCAACCGCCTGACAGTGCGGTTCCGGGTGTGGGATGTGTTCTCGGGTCAGGAATTGGGCAATGGCCTGCAATTTGCGGGCACAACCGATGGCTGGCGGCGCATGGCGCATAAGGTGGCCGATCAGGTCTATAGCCGCATCACCGGAGAGGGCGGCTATTTCGACAGCCGCGTCGCGTTTGTGTCGGAAAGCGGACCCAAGGATCAGCGCCTGAAACGGCTGGCGATCATGGATTACGACGGCGCGAATGTGCAGTACCTGACCGACAGCGCCGCCATCGTTCTGGCCCCGCGCTTTTCGCCGACGGGCGACCGGTTGCTCTATACCAGCTACGAAACCGGCCAACCACGTATCTATGTTTTGGACGTGGACCGTGTCCGCCGGACCGAATTGAAAACGCAGGACGGCACGATGAGCTTCTCGCCCCGGTTCTCTCCGGATGGGCGCTCGATCGTCTATTCGCTGATTCAAGGCGGCAATACCGATCTGTGGAAGATGGATATCGCTTCGGGGCAAAGCGTGCGTCTGACCAACACGCCCGCGATTGAAACCGCGCCCAGCTATTCGCCTGATGGGTCTCGGATCGTGTTCGAAAGCGACCGCTCCGGTACGCCGCAGCTGTATATTATGCCCGCGAACGGTGGTGAGGCGACCCGGATCAGCTTTGGCGCGGGCCGTTATGGCACGCCGGTCTGGTCGCCGCGTGGCGACCTGATCGCGTTCACCAAGCAGAACAAGGGCCGGTTTCATATCGGCGTCATGCGCATCGATGGCAGTGAGGAACGTTTGCTGACCTCGTCTTTCCTGGACGAAGGTCCCACATGGTCACCAAACGGCCGGGTCATCATGTTCACGCGCGAAACGCAGGGAGCCAGCGGGCGGGCCAGCTTGTATTCGGTGGATATCTCGGGCCGGAACCTGCGCCCTGTGCGCACCCCGGATGGCGGCAGCGATCCGTCATGGGGGCCATTGCAGAATTGATCGGGGCAGGGGCTTGGAAAAGTTCACAAAAATCCTGCACTATGCTACAGAGGCGGCAATAAACCGATAAAACAACGAGGCACCTGAAATGAACGTATTGGGCAAAATTCTGGCCTTGGGCACGCTGAGCGTGATGGCCGCATGTACAAACAACGATCCGTCCGCACTGGGCGGTGGTTTCGGAAATGGCGCGAACGGCGCAATCGCACCGGGTTCACCCAGCGATCCGCGCTCGCCGGCCTATTTCCAGCAAACCATCGGCGACCGAGTGTTGTTCTCGGTGGACCAGTCGACTCTGACACCGCAGGCGCAACAGATCCTGCAAGGGCAGGCCGATTGGTTGATGGCGAACCCGGACTATGTGGCCACCATCGAAGGCCATGCGGATGAGCAGGGCACACGCGAATACAACCTCGCTCTGGGCGCACGCCGGGCTAATGCGGCGCGCGAGTTTCTAATCTCGCGCGGGGTGGCGGGCAACCGTCTGACCACCGTCAGCTATGGCAAGGAACGCCCGATCGAGATTTGCAGCACCGAGGATTGCTATTCCAAAAACCGCCGCGCGGTGACGGTGCTGACCGGTTCAACCTTGGGGTAAGACGATGAAAGTTGCAGGATGGGTTCTGGCCGCGGTTGTTGCGACCGCCGGTATGGCACAAGCACAGGATCAGCAGACGCTGGCGGATATCCGGCAGGAGCTGACGGTGCTGCATGTGGAAGTTCAGCGCCTGAAGCGTGAGTTTTCGACCACCGGCTCTCCGGCCCCGAACCTGTCCGGCAGTTCCGTTTTGGAACGGGTAGACGCCATCGAAGCCGAGCTGCAACGTCTGACGCGCCAGACCGAACAGTTGAACCAGCGGGTGCAGAACATTGTGACAGATGGAACCAATCGGATTGGTGATCTGGAATTCCGTCTGGTCGAATTGGAAGGCGGCGATCTGAGCACGCTGGGTGAGACCTCGACCCTTGGTGGAGATACCCAAATCACCGCAGCGGCACCCGCTACGCCAACGACCCCTCCAGTGATAGAACAGGGAGAGTTGGCTGTTGGTGAACAGGCGGACTTCGATGCCGCTGCGCAGGCCTTGGCCGAGGGCAACTTTCAGGCTGCAGCCGATCAGTTCGCGCAGTTCGACACATCGTATCCCGGCAGCCCGCTGGCGCCCGAAGCCAATCTGAAGCGCGGCCAAGCACTGGAAGGTCTGGGTGACACGCGCGAAGCCGCGCGGGCGTTCCTGGCCAGCTTCACCGGTGATTCCGAAGGCGTATTCGCGCCCGAGGCGCTGTTCGAACTGGGTGCTGCATTGGGGCGCTTGGGTCAAACCGATCAAGCCTGTATTACCCTGTCCGAGGTTGGCGTGCGTTTTCCGTCCTCGGCTACAGTTTCCGCCGCCACGCAGGAAATGGCGTCGCTGGGCTGTTCTTGACCGATAGGGCCGATACGCTTCGATCCGAACTCCGCGCGCGGCTGCCCGACCAGCTGCCACCACGTTTGGGTGTCGCCGTCTCGGGCGGTGGAGATTCGGTCGCTCTGCTGCACCTGCTGCATGAAATCACGCAGATCGAACAAACCCAATTGTTTGCCGCTACGGTAAATCACGGTTTACGCCCCGAAGCGGCCGCCGAAGCCGATCACGTGGCCGACCTGGCCGCGCGTCTGGGCGTGCCCCATGAAACGCTGCTGTGGCAGGGCTGGGATGGCGCGGGCAACTTGCAGGATCAGGCCCGGCAGGCACGATACCGGTTATTGACCGACTGGGCGCGACGCAATGACATTCCGGCGATTGCACTTGGCCATACCGCGGATGATCAGGCCGAGACGGTGCTGATGCGGCTGGGCCGGGCGGCAGGAGTCAGTGGCCTTTCCGGTATGCCCTACGCGCGTGATCAAAACGGCGTCACGCTACTGCGTCCGATGCTGAGGATCACCCGGCAAGACTTGCGAGACTACTTGTCGAGGCTTGGTGAGAGATGGATCGAAGACCCTTCGAATCACGATCAGAAATTCGACCGGATCAAGGCGCGCGAAGCGCTGACGGGGCTTGGAGGTCTTGGAATTTCTGCACAATCTTTGGCGCGAGTTGCTGAAAATCTTGCACAAGCGCGTGAGGCGCTGGCGCGCTATACGCAGGAATCCGCGCGTAAGTTTGCCACAATTGAAGGCGGGGATGTCTGTATCGACCGAAACGGTTTTGGACTGCTTCCTGTGGAAATCCAAAGGCGGCTGGTCGTCGGCATCATTGGCTGGATTGCGGGGCAGGGCTATCCGCCGCGCGGGGCGGCCGTTGATCAGGCCGTTACTGCTGTTGGCGCAGGGCAGACGCTGACCCTGGCGGGCTGCCTTCTGATCCCGCATCAGGATAAAACGTGGTTTTGCAGAGAGCTAAACGCGGTGGCAACGGAAACCGCCGCCCCGCAGGAGGTCTGGGATGACCGCTGGGTTTTGACCGGGCCGCTGACTGCAGACGCCGAGGTTCGCGCACTGGGAGAGGCCGGTTTGCCGCAGGTGCCCGAGTGGCGCGCGATGGGCAAACCCCGCCGGGCGCTGTTGTCCTCGCCCGCGGTTTGGAGCGGGGAAAACCTGCTGGCAGCACCTCTGGTCGACTATTCAAACGGTTGGAAGGCTGAATTCGCCTCGCACAGACCCGAGTTTTACTCTTCTCTTTTATCGCATTGAACATGCTTGAATCATCTCTATTTTATAGAGCAACCCGGCAGGTCCCCATCTGCCGAAATCTTTTGGGAGATTTTCCTTGGGCAACGCTCGTAACATCGCCTTCTGGGTCGTTCTGTTTCTGCTGATCCTTGCACTGTTCAATTTCTTCAGCGGTCAGGGCGGAACACTTCAGAGCAATGAAAAAACCTATTCCGACTTTGTCACCGCAGTTGAAGGCGGCGAAGTCAAGAATGTGACGCTGGATGGTGAGCAGATTCGCTATACTACTCAAAGCGGCGCAAACTATGTCACCATCAAGCCCGGCGATGCCGAGGTCACCCAGCTGCTGATCCGGGAAAATATCCCCGTTCAGGCGGTGAAACAGCAGCAATCCGGGTTCCAGTCCTTCCTGATCACGTTGCTGCCCTTCCTGCTGCTGATCGGTGTGTGGATTTATTTCATGAACCGGATGCAGGGCGGCGGAAAAGGCGGCGCGATGGGCTTTGGCAAGTCCAAGGCCAAGATGTTGACCGAAAAGCATGGCCGTGTGACCTTTGACGACGTAGCAGGCATCGACGAGGCCAAGGAAGAGCTGGAAGAGATTGTCGAATTCCTGCGCAACCCGCAGAAATTCTCGCGCTTGGGTGGCAAAATCCCCAAAGGTGCGCTGCTGGTTGGCCCTCCGGGTACCGGTAAAACGCTGCTGGCCCGTGCTATCGCGGGTGAGGCGGGTGTGCCGTTCTTCACCATCTCGGGTTCGGACTTCGTTGAGATGTTCGTGGGCGTGGGTGCATCCCGTGTGCGCGACATGTTCGAACAGGCCAAGAAGAACGCGCCTTGTATTGTGTTCATCGACGAGATCGACGCCGTGGGTCGCCATCGTGGTGCCGGTTACGGCGGTGGTAACGACGAGCGCGAACAGACGCTCAACCAGCTGCTGGTCGAGATGGACGGGTTTGAGGCAAACGAAGGTGTGATCATTCTGGCCGCAACCAACCGTAAGGACGTTCTCGACCCCGCTCTGCTGCGTCCGGGCCGGTTTGACCGTCAAGTCACTGTCGGCAACCCCGATATCAAAGGCCGTGAGAAGATTCTGGGTGTGCATGCGCGTAAGACGCCTCTGGGCCCCGATGTCGATCTGCGCATCATTGCGCGCGGTACGCCGGGCTTCTCGGGCGCGGACTTGGCCAACCTCGTGAACGAGGCCGCGCTGATGGCTGCGCGTGTGGGCCGTCGCTTTGTCACCATGGAAGACTTCGAGAACGCCAAAGACAAGGTGATGATGGGGGCCGAGCGCCGCTCGATGGTTCTGACCCAGGACCAGAAGGAAAAGACTGCGTATCACGAGGCCGGTCACGCTGTGGTTGGTCTGGAACTGCCGCTGTGCGATCCGGTCTACAAGGCGACTATTATTCCGCGCGGTGGTGCGCTGGGTATGGTTGTGTCGTTGCCGGAAATGGACCGCCTGAACTATCACCGTGATGAGTGTGAGCAGAAGCTGGCCATGACCATGGCGGGCAAGGCCGCTGAGGTGATCAAGTATGGCGAAGATCATGTCTCGAACGGCCCCGCTGGCGACATCATGCAGGCCAGCCAGTTGGCGCGGGCCATGGTGATGCGCTGGGGTATGTCGGACAAGGTCGGCAACATCGACTATGCCGAAGCACACGAAGGATATCAGGGCAACACCGCCGGGTTCTCGGTCTCGGCTCATACCAAAGAGCTGATCGAGGAAGAGGTGAAACGCCTGATCCAGCAAGGCTACGAACGTGCCCACGAAATTCTGACCGAAAAGAACGAGGAATGGGAGCGTCTGGCCCAAGGTTTGCTGGAATATGAGACCCTGACCGGAGACGAGATCAAGCGCGTCATGAACGGGGAATCGCCCAGCGAGGGTGATGACGAGGGCGACAAGCCGGATGAAGGCAACGCGCCCAGCGTGACCGCGATTCCGAAGACCAAAGTCAAGAAATCTCCGCCCGATGGCGGGATGGAGCCGGAACCTTCGGCATAACGACATCAGACCCGGGCATTGTCCCGGGTCTTTTTTCTTTCCAATCCGGATCGACTGCCCTCTATTGCCGGGCGAAGGAACGTCAGGGAAAGGGGCAATAATGCCGGTGATGCGCGAGACTGAATATCAGGGCGAAGTGGTCTGGCTGGGCCATGTGCCTGCGGGCGGCTCGATCAGGGCCAACGCGGTCAATGCGCTGGACCTCGGCTTTGCCGGGGATCGGGGCGCGCGGCATGAAGGGGTGAACCGGGCCTCATGCGTACGGATGAAGAACCTGTACCCGCAGGGCACGGAAATCCGCAACGTCCGGCAACTGTCGGTGCTGTCCGCGGAAGAGATCGAGGCGACGGCGAAAGAGATGGGGCTGGGCCAACTGGACCCGTCCTTTCTGGGTGCCAGCATCGTGTTGCGGGGTATTCCCGACTTTACCCACATCCCACCCTCTTCGCGGCTGCAGGTCGCGAACGGCGTCACCATCACCGTTGATATGGAAAACCGCCCCTGCGTGATCCCAGGTCGTGAAATCGAAGCGGATCTGCCCGGGCATGGTGCCGCATTCAAACCGGCGGCACAGGGGCGGCGCGGTGTCACTGCATGGGTCGAACGGCCGGGTGAGTTGAAACTGGGCGACCGGATGACCCTTTTTGTGCCGGATCAGAGGGCGTGGGCACCATAAACGGTGATTGTTTCCGATCTGAAACTGATGAAATGACGCTACGCCGTTTCGCAGCACAATTATGTCGGAATCCACAACCATCCGATTGGTACACAACGGTATGGATTGCGCAGCGCCGACGCATCGCGTCGGTTTTGCACGGCATTCAATCAGGGACCCTGCCCAATGAGCTACAAATCCGACATCGAAATCGCCCGCGAAGCGAACAAAAAGCCGATTCAGGAAATCGGTGCCAAGATCGGCATCGATTCCGCCGATCTGCTGCCCTATGGCCACGACAAAGCGAAAGTCAGCCAGAACTTCATCAACTCGGTTCAGGACCGTGAAGACGGCAAGCTGATCCTGGTCACCGCGATCAACCCGACCCCGGCGGGTGAAGGTAAAACCACCACCACCGTTGGTCTGGGCGACGGCCTGAACCGCATCGGCAAGAACGCGATGATCTGTATCCGCGAAGCCTCGCTTGGCCCGAACTTCGGCATGAAGGGCGGCGCTGCAGGTGGCGGTTACGCGCAGGTTGTTCCGATGGAAGAGATGAACCTGCACTTCACAGGTGACTTCCACGCCATCACCTCGGCCCACTCGCTGCTGTCGGCCATGATCGACAACCACATCTACTGGGGCAACGAGTGCGAAATCGACGTGCGCCGCGTTGCATGGCGTCGTGTGGTCGACATGAACGACCGCGCACTGCGCTCCATCACCGCCTCGCTGGGCGGCGTGTCGAACGGCTTCCCGCGTGAAGCAGGCTTTGACATCACTGTTGCGTCCGAAGTTATGGCGATCCTCTGCCTGGCGAACGACCTGAAAGACCTGGAAAAGCGTCTGGGCGACATCATCGTTGCTTACCGCCGCGACAAAACCCCGGTTTACTGCCGCGACATCAAAGCCGAAGGCGCAATGACCGTTCTGCTGAAGGACGCAATGCAGCCGAACCTGGTGCAGACGCTGGAAAACAACCCGGCCTTCGTCCACGGCGGCCCCTTCGCGAACATCGCACACGGCTGTAACTCGGTCATCGCGACCAAGACCGCTCTGAAAGTCGCTGACTATGTCGTGACCGAAGCCGGTTTCGGTGCCGACCTGGGTGCCGAGAAGTTCATGAACATCAAGTGCCGCAAAGCAGGCATCGCACCGTCGGCAGTTGTTCTGGTTGCCACCGTGCGCGCGATGAAAATGAACGGCGGCGTTGCCAAGGCCGATCTGGGGGCCGAGAACGTCGATGCTGTGGTCAGCGGTTGCGCCAACTTGGGCCGTCACATTGAGAACGTAAAGTCCTTCGGTGTTCCTGTTGTTGTCGCCATCAACCACTTTGTCACCGACACCGATGACGAAGTTGAAGCGGTCAAGAGCTACTGCGCCGAGCACGGTGTCGAAGCGATCCTGTCCCGTCACTGGGAATTGGGTTCGGATGGCTCTGCGCCTCTGGCTGAGAAAGTTGTGGAAATCGTTGAAAACGGTGCTGCGAACTTCTCGCCGATCTACCCCGACGACATGCCGCTGTTCGAGAAAATCGAAACCATCGCCAAGCGCATCTACCGCGCGGACGAGGTTCTGGCCGACAACAAAATCCGCAACCAGCTGCGCGAGTGGGAAGAAGCGGGCTACGGCAACCTGCCGGTCTGCATGGCGAAAACCCAGTACTCGTTCTCGACCGACCCGTCGCTGCGCGGCGCGCCCACCGGCCACTCGGTTCCGGTGCGTGAAGTCCGCCTATCCGCGGGTGCTGGTTTCATCGTGGTTGTCTGCGGTGAGATCATGACCATGCCCGGTCTGCCCCGCAAACCCGCGGCTGAGACAATCCGTCTCAACGAAGAAGGCCAGATCGAGGGCTTGTTCTAAGCCGCCGAATAGGACATCTCGTGGTCCGGGGATATCCCCGGGCCATGAGGAGATCGCAATGCCCACTCTGACACCACCGCAAGACTGTAAATCGATGCAGGAATTGCGGGCTCAGATCGACAAGCTGGATCGCCAACTGATCGAGATGTTGGTGACGCGCGCAGGTTATATTGACCGCGCCTCACAGCTGAAACCCGGCGAGGGCCTGCCGGCCCGCATCCCGGAGCGCGTCGAAGACGTGGTGCAGCGCGTGCGCACAAGTTCCGGTGAACTGGGGATGGACCCCGATCTTGCCGAGCAGCTTTGGCGCATTCTGATTGACTGGTCGATTGCACGTGAAGAACGCGTGCTCGGCCCTGATTGAACACCCGGGCGCCCAGCGCCCGATTTGTTTTTGGAAGGAAGGGATCACAGGATGGTAGCCCAGGTTATCGACGGTAAGGCCTTTGCGGCGAAGGTGCGCGCGCAAGTGGCCGATCAGGTTGCAAAGCTGAAAGAGGAAAACGGCATCACGCCCGGTCTGGCCGTGGTTCTGGTGGGTGAAGACCCGGCCAGCCAGGTCTATGTTCGTTCGAAGGGTAAAATGACCGTCGAGGTCGGCATGAACTCGTACGAGCACAAGCTGGATGCTGAGACCTCGGAAGAGGACCTGCTGGCCCTGATCGACAAGCTGAACAACGATCCGTCTGTGCATGGTATCCTGGTGCAGCTGCCGCTGCCCAAGCACCTGAACGAAGATCTGGTGATCAACTCGATCGATCCTGCCAAGGACGTTGACGGTTTCCACATCTCGAACGTGGGCCTGCTGGGCACCGGCCAGAAGTCGATGGTTCCCTGCACCCCGCTGGGCTGCCTGATGATGCTGCGCGATCACCATGGTTCGCTGTCGGGCATGGACGCGGTTGTCATCGGTCGTTCGAACATTGTGGGCAAGCCGATGGCGCAACTGCTGCTGGGTGACAGCTGCACCGTCACCATCGCGCATTCGCGCACCAAGGACCTGCCGGACGTTGTGCGCCGCGCTGACATCGTTGTCGCCGCTGTTGGCCGCCCCGAGATGGTTCCGGGCGACTGGATCAAGGAAGGCGCCACCGTGATCGACGTGGGCATCAACCGTATCGAGCGTGACGGCAAAAACAAACTGGTCGGTGACGTCGACTACGCCAGCGCGGCCGAGCGTGCTGGCGCGATCACCCCGGTTCCGGGTGGCGTTGGTCCGATGACCATTGCCTGCCTGCTGGCCAACACCCTAACTGCCTGCTGCCGCGCAAACAGCCTGCCAGAGCCCGAGGGCCTGACGGCCTGATCCGCAGCGCATTGCCAGCAATTTGGGGCCGAGGGGTGGAAACATCCCTCGGCCCAATTGTTTCAATATCCTCGCGTTAACTTTTAAATCTCGGGGTTTGAATGTATTGGGTTCAATGATAGACAAGTGAATCCAGCCGGTTACGTGTGTTATTGCGAGTCTCCGGGGTTTGCGCTGGGCCCGTAGGCTTATTGTTGAGTAGGTATGAACAAAATACTGAGCCCAATTCTGGCCGGGGCCACGTTGCGCAAAGTGATCGCCGTCCTTGTCTTTCCACCTTTGTTGGCCTCTGCTTTTCAACCGTTCTCAGCCATTGATCTGACCTTTTCTCAACGCCTGGTGTTTTGGGTCGGGGTCGTGGTGCTGGCTTTGTGTGTGACATGGGTCGCCAGACAAGTGACGCGGACCTGTTTTTCAGATTTCCATTTTTCCTGGCGCGAAACCACGCTGGTTCTGGTCAATCTAGCGCTTTTCGTTCCGGCCCTGTGGGTGCTGTCTTACTTGTTGATCACCTTCAATGGACAACAGGCCCCCGGCTTCTTGTCAGTGGCACCGTACGGGGCGCTGTTTGTCACAGGGCTGGTGCTGGTTAAGGGGCACAGGCAGACAGATTTATTGCCTGCTGACGTTGAACCTGTACCACCGCGGCTGGCAAAGCGTCTGCCGGAAACGTTCCAAGGTCATATTTACCGCCTAACTGTCCGGGATCACGCTGTTGACGTTGTGACATCCGAGGGAACCTTCACCATTCGGTCCCGCTTTAGCGATGCGATCGCCGAGATGGAGTCTGTGCCAGGCCATTGTACGCACCGCTCGCACTGGGTGGTGGATGAGGCCATCACTGGGGTTGAGCGGCAGAGTGGTAAGACCTATTTGCGGCTGAAGAACGGTGACTTGGTTCCGGTTAGCCGAAAATACAAACCAATGCTTGAGCAGGACGGCGTCATCTGAGCCAGTTCACCTCGGCATGGGAATGATTTGCGGCTGCGGGCCGGTCAGGATGGCTATAGCCTGATCGTCCATTAATGCGTTTAACGCGTGATCCGAACTGTGCAGCCCACCGGTATAGGTGCCGTAGGCGGGTAGGATCAGCCGCGTCTGATCGACCAGAAAGGCAGGGCGTGTGATCGCACGTCCGCGTGCCCGCAATCGGGCCTTCGGGTGATAGTGCCCGGACACTTCGGCTTGGGCCTCTGCCTGGGCGATATGTCGAAAGATCAGTGGGCCAATATTGCATTCAGACAAGTGTGTCCCGCCCAGATCAATCGGGCCGGGGTCGTGGTTACCTTCGATCCAGATCCAGCGACGGCCTGCTTGTAGGGCAGTTATATCCCGTTTCTCATCCGCCCCCATCGCCATCGAGGCATCCAGATCGTCGAAGCTGTCGCCTAGGCAGATCACGGTGCCCGGGTTTGTTTGCGTGACGTCGGCTGTCAGACGGGTCAGCGTGTCCTGACTATCATATGGCGGCAGGGTGGGGCCTCCGCGCCGGGCGATACGCTCGGACTTGCCCAGATGTAGGTCAGAGACACAGAGCAGCTTCTTCTCGGGCCACCAAAGCGCCCCGGACCCCAGCGCGCTGAGGGCCTGCCCCGCAAAAGAAAACGTAATGCTGTTCATGATACGTTCTTTGCGTGTTTCGATCCAAGGCGCAAGTGGTATCAGCCGGGCTCCAACCCTGCGGCCTGCAACAGCCGCGCGCTCTCTTCGGCCAAAAGGCGTTCCTCGGCGGCGCCTTTGACCGGAACCTTGCCGACTTCAAGAAACAGCGGCGCTGCAAGCGGTGAGACGCAGTCCAGCCGCAATAGATCGATCCGGTCTCCGATGCGGTCTACCATCGCCTCGATCCGCCCGAAATCCACCAGCCCGCGCATGGCCTCTTCTCGGGTAATCTGCATCAGCAGGTGGTCGGGGTCGTATTTCAGCAGCGTGTCGTAAAGGATGTCTGAGGAAAACGTCGCCTGACGCCCGCTTTTGCGTTGTCCGACGGTATTGCGTTCGATCAGCCCGGCAATCGTGGCCGAGGCTCGAAAGGTCCGTTTCATAACCGCGTTGCCGGCCAGCCAGGTCTCAAGCCCATCGCGCAGAGCATCCAGTTGAAACAGCGGGCGCGGATCGGTCACCGCATCCAGCCCCCAGATCAGGGTGGCATAGTCGGTGGCTACAAAGCCCAGCGGGGCTAGCCCGGTTTCCTCCATGCGTTTGGTTAGCAACAGGCCCAGCGTCTGTTGCGCGTTGCGCCCGGCAAAGCCATAGACGCACAGGTTTTCGCGACCGTCATTGGGAAAGCTCTCGATCAACAGACGATCGCGTTGGGGCAGGCGGGAGATTTCCCTTTGTAGGGATAGCCAGTCAGCTGTGTGTGCGGGCAGTTGCGGCCAGTCGGGTTGCGCGAACATGCGCAGGATGCGGTCGCTCAGCTGCGTGGAGGTGGCGAATTTCGTGCCCGAGAAGACAGCCACCTTTGGCTTTCGGTCCGCGCGGCGGCTGACCTCGACCACCATTTCGCGCAGACCTTCATAGCGAACGATCTGCCCCCCGATCAGAAACGTGTCACCTTGGGTGAGCGAGGCCGCAAAGGCTTCTTCCACCTCGCCCAAAGGCTTGCCCCCGCGATTGCGCTTTAGGCGTACCTTTAGCGTGTCCGTGTCCTGAATGGTGCCAAGATTCATGCGAATGCGCTGCGCCGCGCGGGGATCGCGCAATTGCCAGCGGCCATCGGCGCGCTGTTGCAGCCGTTGCCAGCGGTCATATGCCCGCAGGGCGTAGCCTCCGGTGGCGCAGAACTCCAGACAGGCATCGAACTCGGCGCGGGTGAGGTCCGCGTAAGGCCCAGCTGCGGTTATTTCGGTGAACAGCGTATCCGCGTCGAACGGGCCTGCCGCCGCTGCGATCAGGATATGCTGACACAACACGTCGCGGGGGCCCGGGCCGCGCGGCTCTCCGTCCAGATCATGCGCCTTGGCGGCCTCGAGCGCGGCGACGCATTCCACCACCTCGAACCGGTTTGCAGGCACCAACAAGGCCTTGGAGGGCGCGTTGTAGCGGTGGTTCGCCCGCCCGATCCGCTGTACCAAACGTTTGACGTTCTTCGGCGCCCCGATCTGGATCACCAGATCGACATCTCCCCAGTCGATGCCCAGATCCAGAGAGCCGGTGCAGACGATGGCGCGCAAGTCGCCGCGGACCATGGCGGCTTCGACCCGTTCACGCTGTTGCCGATCCAGACTGCCGTGATGGATGCCAATGGGCAGGCCGTCTTCGTTGGCGAGCCAGAGGTTGTGAAAGAATATCTCGGCCTGCGCGCGGGTGTTGTGAAAGATCAACGTGGTCTTGTGCTGTTTGATCTGTTCCAGCACTGCCGGGATCGAATAAGCTGCTCCGCCGCCAGACCAAGGGGGTATTTCCTGAGTTTCCAGCATCCGGATGTCGGGGTCGGGGCCGGGGTCGGCCTGCACGATCTGGCAGGGACCGGGGTGCCGAGCCAGAAACCGCGCGATGGAATTGGGGTCTTCGACCGTGGCCGACAGCCCGACACGGCGCAGGTCAGGGCAGAGAAATTGCAACCTGGATAAAGCCAGCATCAGCTGATCGCCGCGTTTGCTCTCGGCCAAGGCGTGGATTTCATCGACAATCACCCTCTGGACGCCCGCAAACATCCGGGGCGCGTCCTCATACGAGGTCAGCAGGGCGAGGCTTTCCGGCGTGGTCAGCAGGATATGCGGCGGGTCCACGCGCTGGCGTTTCTTCTGCGTGGCCGAGGTATCTCCGGTGCGGTCTTCGATTCGGATGGGCAGGCCGATCTCATCCGCGGGGCCGCGCAGGTTGCGTCGGATATCAGCGGCCAATGCCTTTAGAGGGGAGACATAGATGGTGTGCAGGCCCGCATGGTCTGACTCGGCCAATTCAGCCAAAGTTGGCAAAAACCCCGCCATGGTTTTACCGCCACCAGTCGGCGCAATCAGCAACGTGGCCGGGTCTGAAGCCCGGTCGAACATGTCCTGCTGATGGGGGTGGATCGACCAGCCTTTGGCGGCAAACCAATCGGTGATCCGGGCGGGAATCTGCGTCATGGTCGCATGATTACCTGCCCGGGATCAGAATTGCAGGGGGTCAGTGAATGATCTTTTCTTCTCGGACAAACATATTGGCCCAGGCGCGGTCGATAAGATCGGGGCTCATCTGATAAGGGATGCCCTCGAACTCGCAGATTGAGATCATCTGGTCGATCAGGAAGATCGGCTGATAGTTCGCGTAGATATTGTTGATGGTCGGGTACTTGACCTTTAGCAGATGCACCAGCGCCGCCTCATCCAGCGGCATACCGCGTTTGCGGGCCACCATTGCAAAGATTTTCAGGAAGTTCTCTTGGTTTGGGCCGTCGATCTTGATCTTGAAGAAGATCCGGCGCAGGGCCGCTTGGTCGAAGATTTCGTTGGGGTGGAAGTTGGTCGAGAAGATGACCAGCGTGTCGAAGGGGACCTCGAACTTTTCACCCGATTGCAGGCCGAGGATATCCTTTTTCTCTTCCAGAGGAACAATCCAGCGGTTGATCAGAGCCTGCGGCGGCTCCTGTTGACGGCCAAGGTCATCCACGATGAAGATGCCGCCGGTCGATTTCAGCTGCAACGGGGCCTGATAGGTTCGTGCGGTGGGGTTGTAGACCAGATCCAGCATGCTCAACGACAGTTCACCACCCGTAACAACGGTCGGGCGTTCGCACTGAACATAGCGGGTGTCGAACCGTTTGCGGCGGCGCAGGCTGTTGGGATCATCGGGTTCCTGCTCGACCGCTGTGTGCACGATCGGGTCATAAACGGTGATCACCTGACCGGCATACTCAATGGCATAAGGCACATAGACATTGTCCCCCAGCGCATCCTTAATACCGTTCGAGATCGAGGATTTACCGTTGCCCGGCGGGCCGTACATAAGGATCGACCGACCGGCGCTGACGGCGGGGCCCAGATGGTCCAGCAGGCTGTCGGGCAGAACCAGATGGCCCATCGCGCCTGTCAGCTGGTCTCGGGTCACCTGAATGTTGCGGATCGACTGGCGTTTGACCTGTTCGCGATAGACATCCAGCGGCACGGGCATGGCGCCGAAATATTCCGACTGGCTCAGCGCGTCCAGCGCACGGGCCTTGCCGGCATCAGTCAGCTGATAGCCCATCTCGTTACCGCTGTTGGCGTTCAGCGTACCGGTGGCCTCGATCAGCTTTTGCTCGCGGGACATGTCGATCAGTTCCTGCGTGACGGAACCTGGCAGACAGACCGCAGCGGCAATCTCGGAAACGGTGTCCACATTCTTGCGGAAGATCGTTTTCAACAGGATGTCGCGCATCATGACGATGGGCAGTTTCATTTCGCCCAAACCCTTTGGGGCAGGGGGGGCCATTACCGAAGTCGTCTGCATATTCATGAGCGTTGCCCGTCTATCCAGTTTTCGCGCCAAAGGCCCTGTAAAGGGCCGCTAGCGGAAAATCTGGCCCGGCTTTGTGTCAGCACCAAGGCACGGACAAGGCGGCTTAATGATAGTTTACGAGCCGTAAACAGTGCCGAGAATCAGGTAGAGGGCAAGGCTGCCGCCCAGAGAAAGACCCATCGGAATGTGTCTGGCTCTGGTCCAGCTTTTCCAATCCGGTGCAAAACTCCGCAGCCCCGTGAAGCTTGCCAGCCGGTGGGTTACCAAAGCTGCCACATTCATCGTCGCCAGAATAAGAACCACCAGAAAATAGTCGCCGGGCCAGATAAAAGGCGAGGCCGCGGCCAGAAACTTGGCGTCCCCGGCCCCCATTTGGCGCATCAGGTAGAACAGGATACCAATGGCCAGAGCTGGTACGACATGCAGCAAATGCCAGATGTAAGGGGGCAGCGAGATCGACCAGGGGCCGACGGTGGCGCTTGACCACGTGGTCGACCAAGGTGGGAGAACGAACAGACCGCCGATAACGAACACCGCAAACAGCGCGTAGACTGCCTGGTTCTTGATCTTCATGGCGCGCAAGTCCGTGAACGTCACGTACAGGCAGATCGGCAGAACGAAGGGCAGAAATAACAGTGCCGCATTCGCGGGAATGTTCATCTATCAGGCTTCCTCAAGCGCACGCAGCGAGCGGACGGCCTCGTCATAATGCTGAGGATGCGTGGCGATGGCTTCGCGGAAAAGGTTCTTGGCTGTGGCCACATCCCCTTGTTTGACCGCGGAAATCCCCATCGTGTTCAACAGCATGGCGCGCTCAACCTGAGTCATCGGAACAACCGGCAAACTGTAGTTGCCCTGTGCGGCCCGGGCCAAAACCAGATTGTTCTTGGCGGTGAACAGGCTCTTGTCCTGCTGGATCGCTTCGGTGAACAGGCGTTCGGCTTCGGCATACTGGCCGCGTGTCAGCTTGGAGTAACCCCAGTTGTTCATCACCCCGCCGGGGCGTGTGGTCAGGCCGACCGCGGTTTCATAGAAATGATCGGCGCGTTTCCAATCCTGCTTGGAGTCCGCCACTACCGCTTCGAGGCGATAACGCTTGAAGGTTTCATAGGTGGGCGGCACGGAATCCAGAACGGTTCTGGCTTGGCTCCAGTTACCGGCACGAACAAGGGCGTCGGCATATTCGACTTTGTCGACATTTGCGGCGCCCTTCATGGTCGTCACTTTTTTCCAAGCGGCGGCGGCCTCGGTCGTGCGTTTCGCGCGGGAAAGAGAAATTGCCAATCCGCGCTGCAGGTCGATCCTGTCGGGGTTTTTGGCTGCTGCGCCCTGGAAATAGGTGACTGCCTCATTCGGGTCCGCAGCAGTCAGTAGCACTTCGCTCAGGTTAGTCTCGTCAATGACGTTGACCTCCTGATAGGTGCGCTCGACTTTTTCTTCCTCGGTTTCCCTTTCGCAGGCAGACAAAATCAACCCGCACATGACCATTGGCGCAATCAAGAATTGTTGGCGCATTTTTGCGTCCCTTACTGCTCTTGCCTGTTTTATGGGAGCTTGCGCAGCGTGTATTGCCCGTCGCCTTGCCGCTCCAACGTATATTCTTGTTCTTCGGCCGTATTATTAACAGGATTTTCCATTTTTGCGAGTGCTAAGCGTAGATTGTCTCGGATTGCGTCACTTTCGCCATTGTCCAGCGCGTAGGCGCGTTTAAAGACCTGCGCGGCCTCGGGGTATTCCCCTGTTTCGATTAGCAGAACGCCGAGATTGTTCCATGCGACGGACCATTCAGGGTCATTTTTCACAGCTCGACGTAAGAGGGTCTCGGCCTGCCCCAAGCGCTTGAGCCCCAGGTTTGCCGTGCCCATCGAGGTCAATATCTCCGCCGTCATCCCCTGATCCAGTGCGGCGCGGGTGAAGGAATCCAACGCCAACTCGTATTCTCCGGCGGCCATCAACCGATTTCCAACCAAGATTTCGTCTGCGCCCTTGCCCTTCGGGTCAATCCCGGGGGCATCCAAATCATCCGTTGTACCCGTATCAGTACAAGAGGCCACCATGGCGATCACCATGGCGGCCCTTAGTGTGTGGCGTATTCCAGAGCGGATACGCCTGAAGCTGAACGTCGCGGGCTTATCCGCCAGCACTGTTTCCAAAATCTGCGATCCCTTTTGCCGAAGGTCCGACCAGAATGACCAGCAAAGGCGGCACCGTCAGCATCATTGTGGCAAGTGTCATCTTGGTTGGCAACTTGTTCGCGGCCTCTTCGGCCCGCATCACGCGTTTGTCACGCATCTCGCTGGCATAAACCCGCAAAGCGTCGGCAATTGATGTACCGAAAGTTGCCGATTGGATCATGACGGTCACAAACGAGCTGACATCCTGAACACCACAACGGGTTCCGAAATCGCGCAACACCGTGTCCTTGTCCTTACCGGCTTTCATTTCATGAGCGACAACTTCGAACTCCTGCGCGATATCCGGGTACGAGGTGCTCATCTCGCGGGCGACGCGTACGATGGCCTGGTCAAGTGACTGACCGGCTTCGACGCAGACCAGCATAAGGTCAAGCGTGTCGGGGAAGCCCGCGGTGATCGCCTCTTTCCGCTCTTCGACGCGCCGGGTGACCCAGTAGCGCGGCAGGAAATACCCTGCAGCCGACGGAATCAGTACGCGAATTGCCATTTGGCTTCCGGTGAATTCCTCCCCGCCCGACAGCACCGTCACCAACATCACTCCGACCAGGATGCCGACAATACCCAAGGCAAACTGCGCAAAATGGAAAAACCGCACCGCATCTTTCGAGTGATACCCGGCCTGACGCAATTTGAGTTGCATCGCAGACAGTTCTTCTTCGTTCTGCGGTTCAAGGAAGGTGGCGAATTTCTGCAGCTGCTCGTTGCGGCTGGAGTTGCGGAGCCTGTCCTTTTTGGGCTTTTTTTCCGCCTTGGGGGCAGCAGTTGATCTCTGCAGCTTTTTCAGCGGGTCCTCTGGCTGTTTCAGCATCAGAGAAACGGCGATCACGATCATGACAAGCCCCAGAACGCCGATAATGATCAGCGGTCCGAACTCGCCCAGGTATTGTTTGATCAGGTCATTGATTGGGGTCAGGAATTCCATTGCTATGCCCTCAGACCTTAATGTTGGTAAGAACCCGCATCACAATCAGGTTCAGTGTCAGCATGATGCCGACAAAGAAACACAGCGGGATGAACAGGGGGTGGTCGATCACGTCGTCATAGTAGTTGGGGTCGGTCACAAGAATGAACAACAGGCAAAAGACCGGGAAACCGGACAGGAATTTGCCGGACCATTGAGCCTCGGCGGTGATTGCCTTGACGCGCCGGAACAGGCGGAAACGGGCACGGATCACCTTGGCCAGACCGGCCAGGATTTCGGCCAGGTTACCCCCCGACTGTTGCTGAATCCCAACGGCCACCGACAAAAAGCGGAGATCCTGCATTCCCAGACGCTCTGCCATGTCTTTCAAGGCCTCACCCACGTCACGGCCATAGGCACATTCATCAGCAATGATGCCAAATTCGGTGCCCAGCGGATCCTGTACTTCGTTTGCAACGATCTGGACAGATGACACGAACGGGTTTCCCACACGCAGCGAACGGACCATCAGTTCAACCGCATCCGGCAGTTGCTCTTCCATCAGGGCCATACGTTTTTTGGCTTTGCGGTTAACCCACGTGTAAACGCCGCCAACACCGATAAAGACCGACAGAGCGACACGAAGAGCCATATCCGTCGCTGTGCCAATGCTGAGGCCCACGAAAGCAAAGCCAGACAACAGCACCATAACCATGATCAGTTGTCGGGGTGTGAAGGCGATCGCGGCCTTTTGCGCCTTGTCGGCCAGCAGCGAATAGAGCGGGATGCTCTGCGTCTTCAAATGCTGCTGCATTTCCTTGCGCAGCTGTTCCAGAACCTCTTCCCGCCCGGCACCTTTGTCGAGCATGTCGAGACGGCGGTTGACCTTGCTGTTCAGGCTGATGGATTTCCCGAAGGCCACCAGATAGATGCCTTCGACCAGAAAGAACACCGCGATGAAGATCACGACATATATGAGCGCCTCAACAGGCAGTTGCATATCCAGATCTCCTACACAGTCGTCGGTTCATAGATCGAAGTTGGCAGATCAAAGCCCCACAGGCGGAAGCGCTCGGAATAGTGGCTGCGCACGCCTGTCGCCGTGAAGTGACCGATGATCTTGTTGTCCGGTGTCAGGCCAACCCGCTGAAACTTAAATATTTCCTGCATCGAGATCACGTCACCTTCCATGCCGGTGATCTCGGTGATCGAGGTCATCCGGCGCGAACCGTCCTGTAGACGGCTGGCCTGTACGATCAGGTTCACAGCTGATGAGATCTGGCTGCGGACGGCCTTGATCGGCATTTCGATCCCGGCCATTGCGATCATGTTTTCCAGACGCGAGATACCATCGCGCGCCGAGTTGGCGTGGATCGTGGTCATCGAGCCGTCGTGGCCGGTGTTCATGGCCTGCAGCATATCGATCACCTCGGCGCCACGCGTCTCACCCACGATGATGCGGTCAGGACGCATACGCAGGGCGTTTTTCAGACAATCACGCGGGCTGACCTCACCCTTGCCCTCCACGTTGGGCGGGCGGCTTTCCATCCGGCCCACATGGGTCTGCTGCAGCTGAAGTTCCGCCGTATCCTCGATGGTCAGGATGCGCTCGGCATCGTCGATGAAACTGGACAGGGCGTTCAGTGTTGTCGTTTTACCGGAACCCGTACCACCTGAGACGATAATGTTCAGGCGGGTCGACACGGCGGCCTGAAGATAGGCGGCCATCTCTTCGGTAAAGGCGCCGAAGTTGACCAGATCATCGATGCCCAGCTTGTCTTTCTTGAATTTACGAATCGAAACCAGCGACCCATCTACTGCAATCGGCGGGACCATGGCATTGAAACGCGAACCATCGGCCAGACGGGCGTCAACATAGGGGTTGGATTCATCGACACGTCGACCCACAGCGGACACGATCTTGTCGATGATCCGCATCAGGTGCTTTTCATCCTTGAAGGTAATGTCGCTGATTTCCAGCCGACCGTCACGTTCCACAAATATCTGTTGCGGACCGTTGACCAGAATATCGTTGACCGTGTCGTCCTGCAGCAGGGTCTCAAGCGGACCCAGGCCCGTTACCTCGTCATACAGCTCTTTGTTCAGCTGCATACGATCCTCACGGTTCAGGACGATATTGCGCGATTCCAGAACTTCGCTGGCAATTGAGCTGATTTCTGCCCGCAGATCCGCTTCACCGGCGTTTTCAAGCGCGGCGAGGTTCAGGTTCTCGAGCAGTTCGCGGTGCAGTTCGATCTTGATTTCGCCAAGACGCTCTTTGCGTTTGCGATCACGATCGGCCACGACAGGCTCGGCGGCTTTCTTCTGCAAGGGGCGCCGGGCCACCGCATTGGCCGAGGGCGTTTTTTGTACCTTAGGTTCCGGTGTTGTGGCCGGGGTTTGAACCGGCTGCGCTTCGGGCTGTTTCTTGTATCTTGAAAACACGGCGGCTCGTTCCCTTTTCAGACTGAGTTATGCAGCTTCAGCGTTGTTGCTGCCCAGGCTGTGAAGCGATTTCGCAAGTTTTGCGATTTCGCGGCGCAGTGGGTTCTTGGCAGCGGCATTGGCCAGAGGTTGTCCGTGATCACCGCTTTGCATGACTGGCTTACCACCGTCAGGCAGTTGCAGATCGATAGAGATACCCAGGCTTTCGCCCATCCGCTTTACACGGCTCTTGCCGTTCAGATCGGTGAATTTCGGTGCCCGGTTGAGGGCAAAACGCAGTTTCTCGAACGGCAGCTCCTCGGCCTGCAGGGCGCGTTTCAGGCGCAGAGCATTCTGAGCCGAGCGCATGTCCAGCTCGATCAGCGCAAAATACACGTGTGCGGCCTGCAGAACGGTTTCCGACCAGTGAACAAGCGTCGATGGCATGTCCACGATCACGTAGTCAAAGTGGCGGCGGGCCGTGTCTATCACCCGCTGGATATCTTCCGGGGTGATCAGGTCCAGCGGCACCATGTCTGACGGTGCGGTGAGGACCTGAAGCTTTTCCTCGTAGGTTTGCAGCGCTTGTGCGAACACTTCCTCATCCATCGAGTCGGTGTCGGACAGCATTTCAAAGACGGTTTCGCGGCGCGGCAGGTCCAGATAGGTGGATACCGTGCCAAACTGCAGATCCAGATCAAGCAGGCAGACCGACGGTTCCTCTTTGTCGGAAACGGTGGCCAGTTCCCAGGCCAGATTTACCGCCATTGTGGTGGACCCGACGCCACCTGCCAGACCATGCACGACGAACAGGGCGCCTTCCTTTGATTCGCCCTGGTTCAACGGCGAGGCGGTCTCGTGAACGACAACCGGGTCGGGTTGGTTCATCCGGGTGATCGCTTCCTGAAGCTCGCCCTCGGGCAAGGGGTAGGGGACGAATTCATCTGCGCCCTTGCGCAGTAGCTGATGCAGGGATGCCGGCGTGACATCTTCGGCGATCAGAACAACCTTAATCTTCTTCTCTTTGGCGCGGGTAATGATTTCGCCCATCAGCGACAGGTTGTCTTCATCTTCGCCATCAATTGCCAAAGCGACAAATTCCAGAGAATCAGCATCGGGTTGGCTGAAAAAGGCCAGAGCTTCTGCAAAGCCCAGGTCACCCCAGCGTTCCCCAAGGGCTGCCTCCATGTCCTCGATCAAAAGATCAAAGTTCTGGACGTCACGGCTGATTGTACAGGCCAGAATGCCATTTTTATCGTCTTGTGGCGATGCGCTCGTCATTAACACAATCCTCGTCGTGGGAGCAGGCAAACACAGTGGGCTTGAAGACCCGTCTGGTTCGCTCTTGCCCCAGTGCGGCCGAGATCGGCCGCAAGTCACCTAATTGTTGAAAATTTGGCTTGGAACTTAGGCAAGATTTGGGCGCAAAAGAACCAATTGTAGGGAAATGGGCGACGATGCCGCCCAAATCCGGTTTATTGTTACTCGCTGGTCTCACCCAAAGCGGTATCTTTGCTCAGTCGGCTTCTGTAGGCCGCGCTGCCAATGTACTCGCGATAGATGACTTCCGCGTACTTCCCGTCCAGGATGAGCGGGTTGCGATCCACAAAGCCGGACACTTCGGTCACGGTGCGTCGGTTGCGGCGATCCCTGTCCGGCGTGTCGATGAGAGGCCGCGATTTGCCAAAAGACACGACAGCCTCAAGGCGCGAGCGCGAGATGCCTTGCCGCGTCAGGAACGCAACAGCTGCATCGGCACGGCGCTGGCCCAACGCTTTGTTGTACGCCGTCGAGCCAACCGCATCGGTATGGCCGTACACGCGGAACCGTGCTTCGGGGAACTGTTTGATCCACGAAGCCTGGCGCAGCAGAATCCGCTGAGCCGTTGCATCCAACTGCGCACTATCGAAGGCAAAGTTGATCTGCGTCGGAACCTCAGCCGCGAATCGCTGACCCAGAATCTGAGCGTAGGTCAGTTCGCCGTTCATGACCTGGACGTTGTTCAGGGTCGCATTCCCGAACGCGCCTTGGTCGACTTCGTACCCGGCCTCACGCGTACATCCGGTGACAGCAACCGAAAGACCCAGTGTGATGATCCACTTCTGCATTGGTCCTATCCTCCTATCAATCCAGAACGTAGCCGTAGGAGCTGCCAAAGTCTTGCTTGGCCACTTCCGAGGCTGCGCCAGCACCCGGACGCGTTGTACGACCGACTTTACCGTTCACGAACAGATCAAATTCGCTGGGTGGTTTGACCCGATCTGTCGGCAGAGCCAGTGCTTCGCCACGAGTCGGGGATACCAGATGAGCGGTGATGATGACGACCAGTTCACTTTGCTGCCGCTGGTATTCCGCGCTGCGGAACAAAGCGCCCAGAACCGGAACGTCGCCAATCCACGGAAGCTGGCTGCTCACGTCGGTGAAGTCATCCTGAATCAGGCCAGCAATCGCAAAGCTCTCACCGTCGCGCAGCTCAATCGTTGTGCTGGTCTGACGGGTGATGAAGCTGGGAATCGTGTCGCCCTGGATTGTGAAGTTCGAGTTGGTATCGATGCTCGAGACCGAGGTGGCCAATTCAAGATTGATCAAGTCACCGTCGACCACACGTGGGATAAAGTCGATTTCGACACCGAACGCCTTGTATTCAATAGCAATCACGCCAAATTCCTGTGGTACCGGAATGGGAACTTCACCACCGGCGAGGAAGGTCGCTTCCTGACCCGACAAGGCGGACAGATTGGGTTCTGCAAGGCTGCGGGCAAGGCCCTTGTTTTCCAGAGCCTCAAGCAACAGACGCACTTGCGTCGACCCGGCCCCAAACCCGAACAGGATGGCACCTGTATTGGTCTGCAGGGGAGGGATGTTGTTGTTCAGGGCGTTGGCCAGCGCTGGTGCCGTGTTCAAGGTGTTGATACCGCCAGTCACGTCGCCGCCGCCGAAACCAAGCGAAGCGGTCAGACTTTTGGCCACCGAGCGGTTCATTTCGGCAAAGCGCACTTTCAGCATTACCTGTTGTACGCCGCCGACCGACATCAGATTCGAAACGCGGTCAGGTGCGTACCGTTCGGCCAGTTCCAATGCGCGCTCCAGTTTCGCGCTGCTTGAAACCACGCCCGAAAGCACGATGCCGTCATTGGCAGTCCGCACTTCGATCGGCTCAGCCGGCAGAATCTGCCGCAGCCGCTCTTTAAACTCGGACACATCCGGAGATACGCGGACCCGAACATTCGCCAACAGGTTGCCCGCGCCGTCAAACAGGGTCAGCGTTGTCAAGCCCGGTGTCTTGCCCAACACATAAATAGTGCGATCCGAAAGCGACGAGATGTCAGCGATGCCGGCATTGGCGATGCTGAGCTCGGCGAACGGTTCTTCGCTTTCCACGACAATAGCGCGGTTCATCGGAACGTTCAGCGTTTCCGCTGTGCCATTCTTAACCACGCGCAAAGTTTCAGCCCAGGCCGTTTGGCCGGCCGGACCAACTATTAGCGCCAACCCAAGTAGGGTCGCGCTGATCCAAGAACGTATTTTCATGTGACCTGCCTCTCCGATCACGCCTCGTTTTTTGGGTCTAATGCCCTATGCGAGTCAACACTGCGCGAATTGAGAATTTATTGCAATAATCAATGGTTTCTGGAATTTTCCTTATGTGGACAATGCGCAACATCTCAAACGAAACAAGCCGCGCACATGGCGCGGCTTGAGGTCGTAAATCTCTGATTTAACATCAGTTTGTACAGGGAATCTCGCTCTGGACAGTTTCTGCGCCGCGCCGGATGTTGGTGTAGCACTTGCGCTCCTCGGCTTCGACCGGAGCAGGGGCCGTTACCTTGAGGTCCAGCAATTTTCGCTGGTCCACTTCAACTGCGGTTGCGACCGCGTTTTCATCCTGCACACCAACCAGAGCCAGAGACAACCGGCCGGTCGTTTGCGCCTGCGCCAATGCTGCGACCTGTTCTGGAGTCGCTGCCACGGTAACGGTACGAGCAATTGTTGCACCCGCCAGATCGGAACCGGCGATCTGGTCCACTGCGATCAATTCGATGCTGGGTTGAATCAAGCGGGTAATTTCGCCGCCGCCGCCTTCGAATTCTCGGCTGACAGAGCCTGTCCAATACACATCCACGCTGTCGCCTGGGCGAAGAAAGCCGGAAACGCCCGATGCAACATCGACGCTGATGGCAAACGCACGCTTACCTTTTTCAATGCGGGAGATGAGGCCTGCCGGCTGGCCAGGTTTGGTGACCTTGACCTTCATAAGCGCCTCGTCCTTTTCCATCGCTCTCAGGACAAACCGATCCCCTTTGGCGTCCTCCGGGAACAAAACTGCCATGTCCAAAAAGCTGCCTTCGGGAATTGCATCCTCGGGCCAGTTCACGATTCGAACATCGTCCTTGGCCAGCGGCTCGCCGTACTTCATGGCCCGTTTGGAAACGATGACTTCGACTGTTGGCACCGCTTTGACGTTTGCCAGCGCGTCCTTCGTGGCTTGACGCTCACGGGCGAGCTGGTCCTGATACTGAGCGATGTAGTCGCGGGCCATATAGACCGCACCCCCGGCCAAAGCCACACCGGCAATCAGGACAAGTCCAAATACCAAACGCATTCGCGTCCCCTCGTTTTTTCTTTTCCGTTTTTGTTGCCGCAGTAACTACGACAAAGATCAGTTTTGGATAAAGGTAGATTGTGTCGAAAAAGGGGACAATATTTGAATTATTTTGCCTCCGTGGCTTTCGGGACAATCAGGGCTGTATCGATCAGGGATCGGCCGCGTCGAAATTCACGCTGATTTCTTCGGCGACATCGACGTTGCTCAGGGCTGCACCAGATCTGGCATCCAGTTCTTTGATGGGCTCTCCAAAGTATGCGTATACGCTGGCGCAGATACCCACGATGGCGGCTGTCAGCACGACCCAGTCAACAGTGACTGCCCCGTCTTCGTGCTTAATGAAGGTTCGGATTCTGTTCATCATGAAAGCGCCGGATTTAGGTTTTGGAAAAAAAAGAGGGGCCACGCCTACACAGGCAAGGCCCCACTAAAGAATGTCTTCGGTAGATTGACGCTCTTATTCTGCGTCCGGGTTGACCGGAATATCGTCAGCAACATTGGATGCTGCGGTGGTGAGGGTCGAGCCAACGGCGTCGGCAATCGCCTTGGTGCCGTTACCAACTTGGGTGTAAGCCACGGCGGCCAGACCAACAACAGCAGCGGTCAGAACAACCCAGTCAACAGTTACGGCGCCGTCTTCGTCTTTGCGGAAGTTCTTGATGAACTTGATCATGTTACGTCCCTCCTAAAGGATCAAAAAAGTCAATTAAACCTCGGTGTCTAACAGAGCTTTCTCTCTCAGTCCGCTCCCGACCGTCTCGGTATGGCACTATGTTTGCCTGTTAGGCGTGGCAGGAATTGGGCCAAACCCCGATTTTTTCCTTCCGGACTTAACTTTTTGGTAGGTTTTTTGGTAAGTTATTGAAAATAAACGAGAAAAAATTTACAATGGAAGGTGCTCGGTGTTGTCGCCGATGCAAAATTGCGGCAAATGAGGCGAAATTGCCCCAATTCGACGTGTTTTTCTGGCTTTTCAAAGGGATTCGCGGTTCAAACTGTTGAAAACAAAAAGCACGAGGCAGGCAAAATGAAACTCCGGGACGCAATGACCTGCGCCGGCATCTTGGTGTTGATGATGTCAGCGCCAATGCCAGCCGTCGCAACCGAGGTTGAACCCAGGGGCGTATATAAAAGAGTGAAGGCACCAAAGCCCGGTACACGGCCCAAGGTGACTGTTCAGATATCGCCCGAGGAACATGCGGCGGCCCCCTATGCGCCCAGCACCGGGGCTGAGATTTCCATACCCGAAGCTGTGACGCGCACAGCAGTTGTTCCCCCGAGCGCTCCGGGCGCAGGGCCACAGAACAAGCCGGTCGGGTCCTACAAGGCCTTTTGGGACAAAATTTCGCCCGCACTCTCAGCTTCGGGTGCGGGAAGGCTGAACGAGGCCATTAAAGCGCTGGCCGCAACCAATGTCGCATCACCGCGCCTGCAGACGCTCCAGAACATCGCGCAACAGCAGGGGATCGAGATTCTGCGGTCGACGGTTGGGACAGAGGTTTCGCCTGCGCTGGTGCTGGCGGTGATTTCGGTGGAATCGGCGGGCCGTGCGGATGCGGTCAGTTCGGCCGGAGCGCAGGGGCTTATGCAATTGATGCCAGCCACCGCCAAGCGCTTTGGGGTGCAGGACAGTTTCCAGCCTTCTCAGAATATCTCGGGCGGAGTGAAATATCTGAACTGGCTGATGGAAGAGTTCGGCAATGATCCGATTCTGGTGCTGGCTGGATACAACGCGGGCGAAGGGGCCGTGCGTAAACATGGCGGCGTACCACCTTTTGCAGAGACGCGGGACTATGTGCCCAAGGTGCTTGCGGCCTTTCAGATTGCCAAGGCTCTATGCTCCACTCCACCCGAATTGATTTCGGATGGATGTGTGTTTCAAACCCTGAACTGAAAAAGGCCCGCCAAAATCTCGGCGGGCCTTTTCGGTGATAGGGATCAGTTGACGATCTTGGCTTCGGTAGCGGCGCGGATTTCGTCTTCGGTCACGCCTTCGGCGATTTCAACGATCTTCAGGCCGCCTTCGACCACGTCCAGAACGCCGAGATTAGTGATGATTCGATCCACCACCTTTTTACCGGTCAGCGGCAGGGTGCATTTTTGCAGCAGCTTGGATTTGCCGTGCTTGTTGGTGTGATCCATCACGACGATCACGCGGCCCACACCGGCCACAAGATCCATCGCGCCGCCCATGCCTTTCACCAGCACGCCGGGAATCATCCAGTTGGCCAGGTCGCCTTCCTCGTCCACTTCCATCGCGCCCAGAACGGCAGCGGCGATCTTGCCGCCCCGGATCATGGCAAAGGATGTGGCGCTGTCGAAATACGAGGTGCGCGACAGTTCGGTGATCGTCTGCTTGCCGGCGTTGATCAGGTCGGGGTCTTCCTCACCCTCGAACGGGAAGGGGCCCATGCCCAGCATTCCGTTCTCGGATTGCAGGGTGATGTCCTTGTCACCCACATAGTTCGCCACCAGCGTCGGGATACCGATGCCGAGGTTCACATACATGCCGTCTTCCAGCTCTTGCGCCGCGCGGGCGGCCATCTGATTGCGATCCCAAGGCATTATGCGTCCTCCTTCTTGCGGGTGGTGCGCTGTTCGATGCGCTTTTCATGATCGCCCTGAATGATGCGATGCACATAGATGCCGGGCAGGTGGATCTGGTCGGGGTCCAGCGAGCCGCGCGGGACGATTTCCTCAACCTCGGCCACGCAAATCTTGCCGCAGGTCGCTGCGGGCACGTTGAAGTTCCGGGCGGTCTTGCGGAAGATCAGGTTGCCGGTGTCATCAGCTTTCCACGCCTTGACGATCGCGAGATCGGCAAAGATGCCTTCTTCCATGATGTAGGTTTCGCCGTTGAAGTCCTTGTGCTCCTTGCCTTCGGCGATCACGGTGCCCACACCGGTCTTGGTGTAGAAACCGGGGATACCGGCGCCACCAGCGCGCATACGCTCGGCCAGGGTACCTTGCGGGTTGAATTCCAGCTCCAGCTCTCCGGCCAGGTACTGACGCATGAACTCGGCGTTTTCGCCGACATAAGAGCTGATCATTTTTTTGACCTGCTTGGTCTGCAATAGGATACCGATGCCAAAATCATCAACGCCCGCGTTGTTCGAGGCAAAGGTCAGGTCCTGAGTGCCGGATTCTTTAATCGCCTCCAGCAGCAATTCCGGGATGCCGCACAGGCCGAAACCGCCCGCTGCGATCATCATGCCATCCGTCAACACCCCGTCGAGTGCTTCGGTGGCATTGGCATAGATTTTCTTCATGGAAAACTCCCCCAATGACATGGTGATGGGCAGGTTGTGCCGCCACGTCACAGGGAAGTCAACGAATCCAAAGGGGTGGTGGTATTTCTACCTAGGTCGCCGCCTTCTTGGTGGTTTTCTTTGCTGCAGCCTTCTTCTTCGGTGCGGCCTTTTTCTTGGTGCCTTTCTTGGCCGCCCGTTCATTGACCAGTTCGATGGCCATTTCCTGGGTCACGTCCTCGGGCTTGATGTCTTTGGGGATGGTTGCGTTGACCTTTTCCCATTTCACGTATGGACCATACCGCCCGTCCAGAACCTGCATCGCGCCGCCATCGGGGTGTTCACCCAGCTCTTTCAGCGGTTTCGCAGCGGCGCTCCGCCCGCGCCCGGGATTGGCGCGCTTTTCGGCCAGCATCTCAACGGCCCGGTTCATGCCGATTTCGAACACGTCATTGGGGTCTTTGACGTTGACGTAGACAGGTTTCGCCTCTTCTGGCAGCTGGTGCATGATATAAGGTCCGAACCGCCCGAAATTCGAGCTGATCATACCGCCCTCGGGGTGTTCACCGATCTGGCGGGGCAAGGACAACAGCGTCAGCGCCTTGTCCAGATCCATATCGTCCTTGCTCCAACCTCGGGGCAGGGAGGCGCGAGGCGGTTTTTTGTTCTCAGGCGTGGGTTCGCCGCGCTGAACATATGGGCCGAACCGGCCGGATTTCAGCCAGATCTCATCACCTGCATCCTCGCCCAGCAGACGTTCATCCCCCTCAGCGCCTTCACCGGCGATGGGGCGGGTATATGTGCATTCGGGATAGTTGCCGCATCCAACAAACCCGCCGGTGCGCGAGGTTTTCAGGTGCAGCTGTCCAGTGCCGCATTTCGGGCAGATACGCGGATCAGATCCGTCCTCACGCGGAGGATACAGTTGGGGCGCCAGCGCCTCGTCCAGCTTGTCCAGCACTTCCGAGATACGCAGTTCGGACGTCTCACCAATTGCGGCCGAGAAATCGCGCCAGAACTTGCCCAGCAGGTCCTTGTAGTCGCGGTCACCGGCGCTGACATCGTCCAGCTGTTCTTCCAGATTGGCGGTGAACTCGTAGCCAACATATTGGCGGAAGAAATTCAGCAGGAAGATGGTGACGATACGCCCCTTTTCCTCGGGGATCAGCCGGTTCTTGTCCTTGCGTACATATTCCCGGTCCTGAATCGTGGTCACAATGGAGGCGTAAGTCGAGGGGCGCCCGATCCCCAGTTCCTCCATCCGTTTGACCAAGGTGGCCTCGGTATAGCGCGGCGGCGGTTGGGTGTGGTGTTGCAGCGCCAGAACGGCTTCGTTGTCCGACAGAATGGCGGCCTTGTCCTCGGCTTTGGCTAACTGATCCTTCAGCGTGGTTTTGGCAAACGGCGCCGGATCGCCCTGCGTGATCTGCGGCAGGCGCTTTTCGTCGTCGTCAGCCACATCATCGCGGCCCTCTTCGTAAACGCGCATGAACCCATCGAACAGAACCACCTGGCCGGTGGCGCGCAGGCCGACCTGACCATCTGCGCTGCCGATCTCGACCGTCGTGCGCTCCAACCGGGCAGCGGCCATCTGGCAGGCAATGGTGCGCTTCCAGATCAGATCATAGACCTTGCGCTGATCCTCATCCGTCACCTTCAGCGCCTTGGCGTCGCGCGACATATCCGTGGGGCGGATACATTCGTGCGCTTCCTGCGCGTTCTTAGCCTTGTTCTTATACATGCGCGGGCTGTCGGGCACGTATTCGTCACCATAACGGTCTTTGATCGCATCACGAGTGGCCGCCACGGCTTCGGGGGCCATATCGATACCGTCAGTCCGCATATAGGTAATATACCCGGCCTCATAGAGCCGCTGCGCCACCTGCATCGCGTGGCGCGCACCCATGCCGAACTTGCGGCTGGCCTCTTGCTGCAAAGTCGAGGTCATGAACGGGGCGCTGGGGTTGCGGGCTGCTGGTTTCGCCTCGACCGACGTCACGCTCAGCGCGCGGCTGGTGATCGCCTGCACGGCCAGTTCGGCCTGAGTGGCGTTCGCTAGATCGTGCTTGTCCAGTTTCTTGCCGGCCAGAGTAACCAGACGGGCCTCATAAGTTTGGCCGCGGGGTGTTTCGAATACTGCGCGAACCGACCAATACTCGACCGGCTTAAACGCCTCGATCTCCATCTCGCGCTCGACGATCAGGCGCAGACAGACCGACTGCACGCGACCAGCGGATTTCGCCCCCGGCAGCTTGCGCCACAAAACCGGCGACAGGTTGAACCCCACCAGATAGTCCAGCGCGCGTCGCGCCAGATATGCCTCAACCAGAGGCATATCGACCTCACGCGGGTTCTGCATCGCCTCGGTCACCGCGTCCTTGGTAATTGCGTTGAAGGTCACGCGGCTGACCGGCGTGTCCTTCTTGATCGAGCGGCGTTTGGTCAGTGCCTCTTGCAAATGCCAGCTGATCGCCTCGCCCTCGCGATCGGGGTCGGTGGCGAGGATCAGGGCGTTGTCTTCCTTCAGGGCGTCGGCGATGGCTTTGACATGTTTGCGGCTGTCATTGCCCACTTCCCATTTCATCGCAAATTCATGCTCGGGGTCGACGGATCCGTCCTTGGGGGGCAGGTCCCGCACATGGCCATAAGACGCCAAAACCGTGTAGTTGGAGCCGAGATACTTATTGATTGTCTTGGCTTTGGCCGGGGATTCTACAACAACTACAGGCATTTAAGGGGAAACCTCGCTCGACGAATTGGGCGCCTTCTATGATCGTGCAAAATGTGTAGGGCAAGAGCGAATTGTCAATGCGTTCCTTTAAAAACTGGAATTTGATGGTGATTTCAGCGTGATAGAGGTGGAATTTCTAGCGTATTCAGCGAACCGCTTCGTCAAGCGGTCAGGGACAACAATCCGCCAGGCTGGCGCTGAATGCGCCCGTCCAGTTCCAGGTCGACCAGAGCCGGAGCAATCTCGCCCGCCGTGGCCGCGATGTCGCGGATCAGCTGGTCTTCGGCAATCGGAGACGGCCCCAAACGGGACAGTATCTCATCGTGCAAGGCCGCACCCGAAGGGGCCGGTTCCACTGGCACTTCGGGCAGGTGCGCTTCGAACAAGTCTGCCTGTTGCTGCGGCAATGCTTCGATGACGTCCTCCGCGGATCGAACCAAGGAAGCCCCGTCGCGGATCAGCAGATTGCAGCCTGCCGCGCGAGCATCGAAGGGGTGGCCGGGCACGGCAAGAACCTCTCGCCCCTGATCCAGGGCATCGCGTGCGGTAATCAGGCTGCCGGATTTGGCAGCGGCTTCGACCACCACTACTGCCTGCGCCAGCCCCGAGATGATCCGGTTGCGGCGCGGAAAGTGCCGGGCCTGTGGGGTCACGCCCATCGGCTGCTCGGACACGCGCAGCCCCGATTGGGCGATGTCTCCGGCCAGATCGGTATTTTCGGCGGGGTAGATTACGTCCACGCCGCCAGCCATGACCGCCACGGTGCCCGTCTCCAGCGCGGCCATATGTGCCGACGTGTCAATTCCACGCGCCAGTCCAGACACCACGACATACCCCTGCTTCCCAAGGTCGGTCGCAAGCCCGCGGGCCATCCGCGCACCCAGTGACGAACAGTTCCGCGCTCCGACCATCGCAATGCAGGGTTTGCGCAGCAATGAAATATCGCCAATCGCCCACAGCATCGGCGGGGCGTCGGACAGATCGTTCAAAGCATCAGGAAAATCAGCGGACCCAAGGCACAAAAGCTGCGCATTTGTGGCTTTTGCGGCCTTGAGTTCCGCCTCAATCACGCCGGGTGGGCAAATTTCATACCCTTCAATTCCGGCAGCGCGTGCCATTTCAGGCAGCGCGGCCAGCGCGTTCTGCGCCGAGCCATGTTCCCGCAGCAGCCGCCGAAATGTCGCCGGACCAACCTTGCGCGAGCGCAACAGACGAAGCCAGGAAAACCGATCCTCTTCCGTGGTGGGTGGGAGTGTGGGGTGATAGGAAGAAAGCTGCTCTTCGGTCATCCGTTGCTCCGCCTGATTGCAGAACTGGTTTACGGTTGCAGGGGTTAACAGCTTGTGAATCCTCTCAAATTATTCGGATAATTTTCGGGGTTTGATTTGTGAGTGGTAGTAATGAATTGATTTTAATCCATAAAATTAAAGCGCCCGCCTGAGGTGATTATCAAGCGGACGCCGAAGAACAACATTTTAGAAAGCGCAGCGTTAACCGTGACGGGGCCGATTCTCTCTTAGGCTGCTGATCCGCCGACCGTCAGGCCATCCATCAGAACTGTGGGCTGGCCGACGCCGACCGGCACCCATTGACCGTCTTTGCCACAAGTCCCCATCCCCGGATCAAGCGCCATGTCATTGCCCAATCCGCGAATTCGGTTCAGTGCAGACGGCCCGTCGCCAATCAGCGTCGCGCCTTTGACCGGAGCGCCGATCTTGCCGTTTTCAACGCGATAGGCCTCGGTGCAGGAAAACACGAACTTGCCGTTGGTGATATCCACCTGACCACCGCCGAAACCCACGGCCCAGATGCCGTCTTTTATATCTGCAACCAAAGAAGCCGGATCAGCATCCCCGCCCAGCATCACGGTATTTGTCATGCGTGGCATTGGTTTGTGCGCATAGCTCTGCCGCCGCCCGTTTCCGGTCGGCGCGACGCCCATCAAACGGGCGTTCTGACGGTCCTGCATGTAGCCGGTCAGAACGCCATCTTCGATCAGCACGGTTCGTGAACTGGGCGTGCCTTCGTCATCCACCGTGATCGATCCGCGCCGGTCCGCAATGGTGCCGTCATCCACAACCGTCACGCCTTTGGACGCAATCTGCTGGCCCATAAGCCCGGCAAAAGCCGAGCTGCCCTTGCGGTTGAAATCGCCTTCCAACCCGTGCCCGATGGCCTCGTGCAGCAGAATGCCTGGCCAGCCGGGGCCGAGGGCGACCTCCATCACACCGGCCGGGGCAGGGACGGCGTCCAGATTGACAAGTGCGATCCTCAGCGCCTCACGCGCTTTGTCCTGCCAATCGGCGGGGTCGATCAGGCCATCGAGACCGACGCGACCTCCACCACCCGCCGAGCCGCTTTCCCGGCGACCGTTCTGCTCAACGATGACCGACACGTTCAGGCGGGTCATGGGGCGCACATCGCGCACTAGAACGCCGTCAGGGCGCAGGATTTCGACCTCTTGCACGGCGGCCATGAGCGATGCGCTAACCTGTACGACGCGCGGGTCAAGGTCGCGGGAGAAGGCGTCGATCTCACGCAGGGTCTCGATCTTAACCGGAAAGCTGGCGGATTCGATCGGGTCTTTGTCCGTATAAAGCCGCGTATTGGTGGCGCGTGGTGCCTCGGCCAGTGTGCCGCCACCGTCGCCTACAGCCAGCCGCGCGGTTTCGGCCGCCCGTTTCAGCGCCGGAATCGAGACGTCGGTGGAATGGGCATATCCTGCAACTTCACCTTGAACGGCGCGTAGGCCGAATCCTTCGGACGCGTCATAGGACGCAGTCTTCAGGCGTCCGTCATCAAAGACCAGAGACTCGGATTTCCGCCGCTCGACGAACAGTTCTCCGTCCTCGGCCCCGGCAGTGGCAGACTGCAATACCGCAAGCGCTTCGTCCTGCGGAAGAGCGCTATCAAAGGGGCGAAACGGGTCGTTGGGCATCACTTGGGACCTTTCGGGTTTGATCCAGATCAAAAATAGCGTCTGTTTGACGCAAGCATTTTGCTTTATCTAACATTCGGAATATGGTTTTTAACTTTGCCAAAGACAACGGGAGAGGTGCGACCGATTCACACCTTTTCGACAGGGACGCAAAGATCAAACGATCAGGACAGAAAATGAAGAATGCTTTGATGCTTTCGGGGTTCATGACAGCCCTCTCCAGCCTTCCCGCCATGGCTCAGGAGCTTGAGATTATTGGCAAACCGGTTGACGGCGGCATGGGTTTCCAGCCCGCGGCCACCAGCCTTGCCGACGGGATTCAACGGCTGGACGGCATGATTCTGGTGATCATTACCGTGATCTGCCTGTTCGTTGCTGCGCTGCTGATTTATTGCATCGTGCGGTACAACCAGCGTGTGAATCCGACACCGGCGCGCTTCTCGCACTATACCCCGGTTGAGATCGCCTGGACCCTCGGTCCGATCCTGATTCTGGTCTTTATCGGTGCCTTCTCGTTGCCGGTTCTGTTCAAGCAGCAGGAGATTCCCGAAGGCGACGTGGTCATCAAGGTTGTGGGCAACCAGTGGTACTGGACCTATGAGTATGTTGACCACGATTTTGCATTCGACAGCTATTTGCTGGGCCATCCGGCGACGCTGGATGAAGGTGCCCGCCCTGCGGATGCTGACGTAACACCGTTTGTCCTCGATGATGCGATGCGCGCCAAGCTGGCCGACGCAGGTTACAGCGATGACGAATGGCTTCTGGCCACGGACACCGCCGTTGTCGTGCCGGTTGGCAAGATCGTCGTTATGCAGGTCACCGCATCCGACGTGATTCACTCTTGGACGATCCCGTCCTTCGGCGTGAAGCAGGACGGCGTACCGGGCCGCTTGGCGGAACTGTGGTTCCGGGCCGACAAGGAAGGCGTCTATTTCGGCCAGTGCTCGGAACTGTGCGGCAAGGACCACGCCTATATGCCGATCACCGTCAAAGTGGTCAGCGAAGAGGCGTATGAGCAATGGCTGCAGGGCGCCCTGGAAGAGTATGCAGGTCAGCCCGCAGCTTACCAGGTTGCATCGAACTAAGCCTGCAAGGGCCTAGATCAACACAAGCAGGCTGCGCGGTGATTGCGCAGCTTTCGCCTCAGAAGGACCGGATATGAGCGACGCAAGCATCAATGCCAGCACCGTGACCGCGCAAACCCGCGCGGACGAGGCCAGCTTTGGCGACTATTTCGCCCTGCTGAAGCCGCGTGTGATGTCGCTGGTGGTGTTTACGGCTCTGGTCGGTCTGCTGGCCGCTCCGGTGCCGGTCCATCCCTTCGTCGGCTTCTGTGCCATCCTGTTCATCGCTATCGGCGGTGGTGCCTCGGGTGCGCTGAACATGTGGTGGGATGCGGATATCGACAAGGTGATGAAACGCACCAAACGCCGCCCGATTCCGTCCGGCAAGGTTGAAGAGGGCGAAGCTCTGGCGATCGGGCTGGCGCTGTCCGGCCTGTCCGTGATCATGCTGGGGCTGGCGACGAACTGGTTTGCCGGTGCGTTTCTGGCCTTTACCATCTTTTTCTATGTTGTCGTCTACACGATGTGGCTAAAGCGTTCGACGCCTCAGAACATCGTTATCGGCGGCGCGGCAGGGGCTTTCCCGCCGGTGATCGGTTGGGTTGCCGCCACAGGGTCGATGACGCTTGAGCCTTGGCTGATGTTCGCGCTGACCTTCATGTGGACACCGCCGCATTTCTGGGCGCTGGCGCTGTTCATGCGCTCGGATTACGACGATGCGGGCGTGCCGATGCTGACCGTAACCCATGGTCGCCGCGCAACGCGTTGGCATATTCTGGTTTACACCGCGCTGCTGGCAACGCTGGCGGTTGGCACTGCGTTTTCGGGTATTGGTGGCCCGATCTACCTGACCGTTGCGGTGGTGATGAACGCCCTGTTCCTGCGCGGCGCATGGCAGATCTCACGCCGGTCCGAGGATGATGCAGAGGCGGACAACTTCAAGGTCGAACGCTCTTTCTTCAAGCTGTCGCTGCTCTATCTTTTCCTGCACTTCGGTGCAATTCTGGCCGAAGCGCTGTTGAAACCCTATGGCTTGGGAGGGTGGTCATGAGCCTGCGTAAAAGCCACGAGCTGCACGAACGTCGGTTTAGCCGCAATCTGGGGGTCGGCCTGACATTGGCAGCCTTCATCGTGATCATCTTCGGCCTGACCATCGTTAAGGTTTCGGGCACGAGCATGGGTGTACCCGCGCAGGAGGTGCAGAACTGATGGCATTGACCGGTCCGCAGAAAACGGTTGCGCAGACGGTGGGTGTGGTTGTCCTGATGGGTAGCCTGGCCTGGGCTGCGGTGCCATTCTACGACTGGTTCTGCCGTGTCACCGGGTTTGGTGGCACCACCGGCGTGGCTGCGCAAGCGCCCGAAGAAATTCTGGACCGCACAGTGACTGTCCGCTTTGACGCCTCGAAAGCCAAGGGCATGGCTTGGGAGTTCAAGCCGGTCGAGCGTGAGATGGAAGTGCGCATCGGCGAGACTGGGCTGGCCTTCTATGAGGCCTATAACCCGACCGACCGCCCGATTGCCGGGCAGGCGTCTTATAACGTCGCGCCTTATTCGGCTGGCGGGTATTTCCAGAAAATCGCCTGTTTCTGCTTTGAAGAACAGGTGCTGCAACCCGGGGAACGGGTTCAGATGCCGGTGAGCTTCTTCGTCGATCCTGAAATGGTCGAGGATTTGGAAGCCAAATATGTGCATACGATCACTCTGTCGTATACATTCTACGAAATAGACCTGCCCGAGGGCTACGCCGCCCTTGAAACGCAGGCAGATACAAACACGAACTAACGCCTGTAGGTGAGGGACGCTGATGGCACACGCTAAAAACCACGATTATCACATTCTGGCCCCGTCGATCTGGCCGCTTTTCGGCGCAGTCGGCGGCTTTGTGATGCTGTTCGGAGCTGTCCTCTGGATGCACGGCATCACCTCGTTCATGTTCTGGGCTGGTCTGGTGGCCGTTCTTTACACCATGTTTGCCTGGTGGTCCGAAGTGGTGGCCGAAAGCCGCGCGGGGGATCACACGCCGGTTGTCCGTATCGGCCTGCGTTATGGTTTCATCCTGTTCGTGATGTCCGAGGTGATGTTCTTCTTCGCCTGGTTCTGGTCGTTCTTCAAACATCGCATGTACCCGATGTACGATTATGCCGGCACCGAGTACATCCAGCCGGATATCCATGCGGTTGACCCGTTCCATCTGCCGCTGATCAACACGCTCGTTCTGCTGCTGTCGGGATGTGCCATCACGTGGGCGCACCATGCTCTGGTCCACAACAATGACCGCAGGGCGCTGGTGCAGGGTCTGGCCATCGGTATTGCGCTGGGCATCGCGTTTACCTTCCTTCAGGCCTTCGAGTATTTTGAACTACTGGCCCATGACGGCTGGAAATTCGGTGGTGACCAGTTCTATTCGAACTTCTTCATGGCAACCGGCTTCCACGGTGCTCACGTGATCATCGGGACGATCTTCCTGTCAGTCTGTCTGATCCGGGCGCTGCGCGGTGACTTTACCCCTGAAAAGCATGTCGGTTTCGAGGCCGCGGCCTGGTACTGGCACTTCGTGGACGTTGTCTGGCTGTTCCTGTTCTTCGCTGTCTACATCTGGGGTCAGGCCCCGCTGATGTAACGCCTGTCAGGCTGTTCAATTGCAAAAGCCGCCCTTTGGGGCGGCTTTTTCTCGATCAGGGCTCAAGATTGCGCCCGATACAATTGCGTGGTTGCAATTCGGTCCGCGTGCCCCTTAACAAGACGCCGGTTCCGGCTTTGCAACATGGTCTATAAATGCGCCGCATTCTCTTTTTGCTGATCTTCGGTCTTGCCGGTCTGGGCGTGCTGGTCTGGCTGGGCGTCTGGCAGGTGCAGAGGCTGACATGGAAACAGGATGTGCTGGCCGAGATCGAGGCGCGTATCGCAGCTGAGCCGATTGGCCTGCCCGAGACGGTTTTGGAGGAAAACGACAAGTTTCTTCCCGTGACCGTGGTCGGAGACATGGAGCCGGGGGAAATTCACGTACTGGTTTCGGTCAAGCAGGTCGGGGCAGGATATCGGATCATCCAGTCCTTCAGCACGGAAGACCGGACCATTCTTGTCGACCGGGGCTTTGTGCCAACGACGGCCAAGCAGGCTGATCGCCTGACGGGGCCAATGGAGGTCACCGGCAATCTGCACTGGCCGGATGAGATCGACAGCTATACCCCCGAACCCGATATCGACGACAACATCTGGTTTGCCCGGGATGTGCCCAATCTGGCGGCTGCGCTGGGGGCAGAGCCTGTGTTGTTGATCGCCCGTTCGGAAACTGACCCGGGGGTGACGCCTCTGCCGGTGGATACGGCGGGCATTCCCAACGATCACCTGCAATATGCAATCACATGGTTTGGTCTGGCTCTGGTCTGGGCCGCGATGACCGGTTATTTCCTGTGGCGCAACCGCGCCCCTTCTGAAAGTGAAGAGCAATGAAATACATCTCGACCCGTGGCCAAGCGCCTGAACTGACCTTTGAAGAGGCGATGCTGACCGGGCTGGCCCGTGACGGCGGCCTGTACCTGCCCGCTGAGATCCCGGTGATGACGCAGGATGAAATCGCAGCGCTCGCGGGTCTGCCCTATGAGGAAATCGCTTTTCGGGTGATGTGGCCCTATGTCAGCGGCTCGTTCGCTGAGGATGAGTTCAAGGCGATCATCGCTCGCGCCTACGAAGGGTTCGGCCACGACGCCCGCGCGCCGCTGAAGCAGCTGAACGAGAACCACTTCCTGCTGGAACTGTTCCACGGGCCGACGCTGGCCTTCAAGGACTTTGCCATGCAGCTGATTGGTCAGCTGTTTCAAGTGGCTCTGAAACGGCGCGGCGACCGGGTGACCATCGTCGGCGCGACCAGCGGTGACACGGGCTCGGCCGCTATCGAGGCGTTCCGGGGGCTGGACGCGGTGGACGTGTTCATCCTGTTCCCGCATGGCCGCGTGTCCGAGGTGCAGCGCCGCCAGATGACCACACCTTCGGACAGCAACGTTCATGCTCTGGCCGTGGACGGAGATTTCGACGACTGCCAAGCCGCGCTGAAGGACATGTTCAACGATTTCGACTTCCGCGATGGTGTGAAGCTGGCGGGTGTAAACTCGATCAACTTTGCGCGGGTTCTGGCGCAGATCGTCTATTACTTCTCGGCGGCGGTTAGCCTCGGCGCGCCGCATCGCAAGGTCAGCTTCACCGTGCCGACCGGCAATTTCGGCGACATCTTTGCTGGTTTTCTGGCCAAGCGCATGGGGCTTCCCATCGACCGTCTGGTGGTGGCGACCAACCAGAACGACATCCTGCACCGCTGCCTGTCGGGTGAGGGGTATTTCAAGGGCGACACTATCCCCTCGATCAGCCCGTCTATGGATATTCAGGTCAGCTCGAACTTTGAGCGTGCTCTATACTATGCCTATGGCGAGGATAGCGGCGCCGTCGCGCAATTGATGGATGAACTCAAGAATGGCGGCTTCAACGTCAGCCAGGGCGCGATGGAAGCGCTGCGCGAGAGCTTCGACTCGGGTCGCGCGTCCGAGGATGAAACGCTGGCGACGATCAAGCACACGCTGGCCCACAGCGCCGAGTTGGTTTGCCCGCACACAGCAGTTGGCATCAAGATCGCCGAAGAGCATCGGGCGGCAGACGTGCCGATGATCACTCTGGCCACCGCGCACCCGGCGAAATTCCCGGCAGCGGTTGAGAAGGCGAGCGACGTGCATCCGCCTCTTCCCTCTCGCATGTCTGATCTGTATGAACGTCCGGAACGGGTGACCCGCATTGCCAACGATCTGGGCGCCCTCGAGGAACATATCAGAAGGCATATTGCTGAGTGACAGTCAGACAAGACCAACTGAAGAACGGCTTTCGTATCGTCAGTGAACACATGCCGGGGCTGCAATCTGCTGCCATCGGCATCTGGGTAACCGCCGGTGGGCGGCATGAACGGATCGAGCAGAACGGTATCGCGCATTTCCTTGAGCATATGGCGTTCAAGGGAACCGAGCGGCGTTCTGCGCTGCAAATCGCCGAGGCGATTGAGGATGTGGGCGGCTATATCAACGCCTATACCTCGCGCGAAGTGACGGCCTATTACGCGCGGGTTCTGAAAGACGATGTGGCGCTGGCGATGGATGTGATCGGCGACATCGTTCTGAACCCGGTTTTCGACCCGCGTGAGATCGAGGTCGAGCGTGGCGTGATCCTGCAAGAGATCGGTCAGGCCTATGACACGCCCGACGACGTGATCTTTGACTGGTTGCAGGAGCAAAGCTATCACGACCAGCCGCTGGGCCGCACCATTCTTGGCCCGACCGAGCGGGTGAGTGCTTTTTCGCGCGAGGACCTGTCGGGCTTCGTGGCTGAGCATTACGGGCCGGAACAGATGATCTTGTCGGCCGCAGGCGCTGTGGATCACGACGCGCTGATGAAAATGGCCGAAGAGATGTTTGGCCATCTACAGCCGCGCAAAGGTCTGATCCCCGAAGCGGCGCAATTCACCGGTGGCGAAGCGCGGCAGGAGAAAGAGCTGGAGCAGGCACATTTCGCGCTGGCGCTGGAAAGCCCCGGCTATCGCGATGATGCGATCTATACCGCGCAGATTTATTCCACCGCTTTGGGCGGCGGCATGTCCTCCCGCCTGTTTCAGGAGGTGCGGGAAACGCGCGGGCTGTGTTACACGATTTTCGCGCAGACCGGCGCCTATGCCGATACCGGCACGACCACGATTTATGCCGGAACCTCGGCCGAGCAAGTCGCGGAACTGGCCACCATCACCATCGATGAGATGAAGCGGGCTGCGGAGGACATGAGCCCCGAAGAGGTCGCCCGCGCCCGTGCCCAGATGAAGGCCGGGATGCTAATGGGGCTGGAAAGCCCGTCGAACCGTGCGGAACGTCTGGCGCGGTTGGTGCAGATCTGGGGCCGGGTGCCCTCGCTTGAGGATACCGTCGCCAAGATCGATGCGGTCAGCACCGAGGACGTGCGTGCCTTTGCCGAAGACATGGCCGTCAAGGCCCCGGCGGCCCTGGCGCTATACGGTCCGGTGTCAGGCGCACCCACCTTGGCGGAATTGCAGGAGAGGCGTGCGGCGTGATGCTGTTGGGCAGACGCAAGCTGAAACTCGAAACCGAGCGCCTGAGCTTGCGCCCGCCTGTGCATTCCGACTTCAACGATTGGGCGGCGCTGCGGCGTGCGTCCAAGGAATACCTGACCCCGTGGGAGCCGGTCTGGGCTAAGGATCATCTTAGCCGCAAGTCCTTCACCAACCGGGTCTATTGGGCACAGAGATCGGTTTCCAGCGGCACGGCAATCCCTTTGTTCCTGTTCCGCCGAACAGATGATGTGCTGGTGGGGGCAATCACCCTCGACAACGTCCGTCGCGGCCCGGCGCAGGCGGGGACGTTGGGGTATTGGACGGGTGAGGCCTTCGCCCGCAATGGCTATATGCGCGAGGCAATTGGCGCCGTGGTGCATCACGCCTTTACCCGTCTGGACCTGAGCCGGATCGAGGCGGCGTGCCTGCCTGAAAACAAGCCTTCACGCGGCTTGCTGGAAAGCTCAGGCTTCAAATATGAGGGCGTGGCGCAGTCGTATCTGCAGATCAACGGGCGCTGGCGGACGCATGTCTTGTATGCCAGCCTGCGATCGGACCGGCGCGGGAAAACCGACGCGGGGTAGGGGGCTCTGCAGCCGCCGCGGCAGGCCGCGACTCCCCCGGGATATTTATTGCCAGATGAACAAGGGGCATGACTTGGGGCTGTTCTGCGCTACACTTCCGACATGCGCTGGGTTTTTGCGGCATTGATGGTAATCTCGGGCGGGGCTGCGGCGCAGGAGCGGCGGCCGAGCCATTGTATCGCCATCGCGGATGCTGCGCCTGGAATCGAGTATGTTCACAAGGCCGCCTGGCAAGACCCGATCCCGGACTACTCGGTGCGGATCAGCTATATCGCGCATGCCTCGTTTCTGATCCAGACACAGGGCGGGTTGAATGCGGTGACCGATTTCACCGGCTTCATTGGCAGCGCGGATCTGATCCCTGACGTGGTCACCATGAATCACGCGCACAGCACTCATTGGACGGCCCATCCCGACCCGGCCATTCCGCATGTTTTGCCCGGTTGGGGAGAGTTCGGGCAGGGAATTGAGCATCACCTCGATCTGGGCGAGATGTTGGTGCGCAATGTCTCGACCGATATCCGATCCCCCTATGGCGGGGTCGAAGAACGCGGTAATTCGATCTTTGTGTTTGAAATTGAAGGCCTGTGCATCGGTCATCTCGGCCACCTGCACCACGTGCCGTCAGACGAACAGTTCGCGGCCTTGGGGCGGCTGGACGTGGTGATGGCTGCGGTGGATGGGGGCACGACCATGCCTCTGCCCGAAATGATCTCGGTTCTGAAACGGCTGAAAAGCTCGGTCATCATCCCGATGCACTGGTTTTCCGGCTTTTCGCTGGATCGGTTTCTAGTCGATATTCGCAATGATTTTCCGGTCGAACGACACGGTGTCTCGGAACTGGTTGTTTCGCTGCAGACACTACCGGATCGGCCCACGGTCGTGGTGCTGGAGCCGCGCTATCTGATTGAATTGGAATAGGGCTTGTGGGGACAGGGCCGCTTGGGCAAGGAATGGGTATGACACTGAATCCTGCCGATGAGACCCTTGCCAACCTGATCAGGGCCGACCTGGGCGACGATATCCTGCGCCCTGTCACCGATCGCTACCTGGAAGAACCGCGCCGTCGATTTGCCGGACATGCGGGGCTGCTGGCCCTGCCGCGAACGGTTGAGGAGGTGTCGGCGCTGGTGCGGCTGGCCTCGGACGCGCGGGTGCCTGTGGTTCCTTACGGTGGGGGCACCGGGCTGGTCGGTGGGCAGGTCATGCCCGACGGGCCTGCGCCGCTATTGATCTCGCTCGAGCGGATGACGGCGATCCGTGCGGTGTATCCGACCGAGAATATTCTGATCGCCGAGGCGGGCGCGATTCTGGCCGACGTGCAGGCCGCCGCTGAGGGAGCCAACCGGCTGTTCCCGCTGGCATTAGCAGCGCAGGGGTCGTGCCGGATCGGTGGCAACCTCGCCACCAATGCGGGCGGAGTGAACGTGCTGCGCTATGGCAATGCGCGTGATCTGTGTCTGGGGCTGGAGGCAGTTTTGCCGAACGGAGAGATTTGGCATGGGCTCAGCCGGCTGCGCAAGGACAACACCGGGTATGATTTGCGTGACCTGCTGGTCGGCTCCGAGGGCACGCTGGGGATCATCACGGCGGCCTCGCTGCATCTGTTTCCGCGACCCGATGCGGTGGGGACTGCGATGGTGCAGGTCGCCTCGCCGCAAGCGGCGATCGAGTTGCTGGCGCTGGCACGGGATCAATTGGGGGACGGGGTCAGCACATTTGAACTGATCCACCGGCAGGGTCTGCAATTCCTGACTGAGGTGCTGCCGGATGTGCGACAACCCTTTACGACCCGGCCCGAATGGTGCGTGCTCATCGAATTGGGGCTGTTTTCCGGGCAATCACCGTCAGAGGCACTGGAGACGCTCTACGCCGCAGCGAACGAGGCTGGCCTCGTTGGTGATGCGGTCATCGCGCAGAGCGAGGCGCAGCGCATGGACCTCTGGGCCGTTCGCGAGCGCATCCCCGAGGCGAACCGCTTGATCGGGTCGGTGTCGAGCCACGACATCTCGGTCCCGATCTCGCGAATTCCCGAGTTTATTGTTCGCGGCGCCGAGGTGGTGGCGGCGCTTGGCCCGTTCCGTATCAACTGCTTTGGGCATCTGGGGGACGGCAATCTGCATTACAACGTGTTCCCGCCGCTTGGACATGACCGGTCGGAGTTCGATGGGCAAAGGCAGTCTGTGAAACACGCCGTGCATGACCTGGTTCACGCGTTTGACGGTTCTGTCAGTGCCGAGCACGGGGTCGGGCGGCTCAAGACCGGCGATCTGGAGAGATATGGGGATGCGACAAAGCTGGCGGCCATGCGCGCCATCAAAACCGCGCTAGACCCTTTGGGGATCATGAATCCTGGCGCGGTTTTGAGGTAAAGACGCGGCCCTTGGATGTGTCGGGCCGCGACGGGGCGATTACGAGCCCGGCAGGATGACCTTGTCGATGACGTGGATCACGCCGTTCGAAGTCTCGATATCCGCCTGAACGACGTTGGCATCATTCACCATTACACCGTTGTCCAGATCGATAGTGATGTCTCCACCCTGAACCGTGGCGGCCGTCATGTCGTCTGACAAATCACCCGACATCACTTTGCCTGGCACCACATGATAGGTCAGGACCGCGACCAACTGATCTTTGTTCTCGGGCATCAGGAGTGTTTCCACGGTGCCTTCTGGCAGGGCGGCAAACGCCTCATCCGTGGGGGCGAACACGGTGAACGGGCCCTCGCCTTTCAGAGTGTCCACCAGATCAGCGGCCTGAACGGCGGCAACGAGAGTTTCAAAGCTGCCAGCACCGACAGCGGTGTCAACGATGTCTTTGTTGTCGCCAGCAAAGGCGGTAGGGGCAAGCAGAGCGCTGGTCACGCCAGCAATAGCGAGTTTGCGAAACATGATACAATTCCCTTGTTCGAATGCCTCATCTGGCATCAACAGGGGTACGGATGACCCTCGCAAAAAGATCACTGAATGTGTCTATGGGATCGGGTTGATATTGGGCTTCATCGCGCTAAGCCTGAGCCTGCCCGGTTTTCCACTCACAATCTTGTGAACGCAGGGCGCTTACAGCCCTTCGAACTCGCACAGAATATGTACGTCCATGCCCATCTCTTCCAGCACCTTGCGACCGCCCAGTTCCGGCAGGTCGATGATGAAGGAGCACGAGACGATCTCACCGCCCAGCCGCTCGATCAGCTTGATCCCGGCGGCGGCGGTGCCCCCGGTGGCCAACAGGTCATCGACGACCAGGATTTTCTCGCCCGGTTGGATGGCGTCATCGTGAATCTCGACGATGGCCTCGCCATATTCCAGCTTATAATCTTGGCTGATGGTGGTGCCGGGCAGCTTGCCCTTTTTGCGGATCGGGACAAAGCCGACGCTCAGTTGGTGGGCAATTGCGCCGCCAAGGATGAAACCGCGGGCCTCAAGGCCGACGACCTTGTCGATCTGTTCTCCCGCATAGGGGTGCAGCATCTGGTCGATCGCCATACGGAACCCGCGCGGATCGGCGAACAGGGTGGTGACGTCCCGGAACATGATCCCTTCATGCGGGAAATCAACGATGGTTCGGATGTAATCCTTGACCGACTTGTTTCTGGACATGGCCAACCCCTTTGGCGTCAAAACACGCGGGCGTGTTTGGCCCATTGGGGTCAGCCTTGCAAGGAAAGATTACCGCCGCCTTACTTGCGACGTTGCGAAACAGAGTTCGGCAGGCTTTTGTACCGATAGAGCGCGGCAGGCAGCCACGACAGATGCGGTTTGCGCCAGTTGCGCTGGTCTCGCAAAAGAAATGCCTGAGCAGCATGAAGGTTCATTGCCATATTCCTTTTTTATTGTTAGGTGCTCGATAACTACAATTTCTATGCGATGTATATACATTGCATCGCTATAAGAATCAAGTGTTCGACGGGGAAAAGAACGTGGCAAAGAAAGACGGAAAAGGTTCTACCAAGAAAAACAGTCAGTTGGTCTTGCGTCTGGACAAGGATGAGCGCGACGCTTTTGTCGAACTTTGCAAGGTACTGGATACCTCAGCCGCACGGGAAATCCGACGGTTCATCCGTGGTTTCATGAAGGAACACGCTGAGGATTGATCCTCAGGCCGGGCGGCGCAGGACGGCGGTCGCAACCCCCATTCCGATCAACGTCAGCCCTCCGAACCGGGTCATCGCGGTGATGACGCCGGCACGTCCGATCATCCGGCGCAGCCTGTCCGCCAGCAGCGCATAGGCCAGCGCGTTCAGCCAGGCGAGGCCGACGAAGGTAGCGATCAGGATGGCGAATTGTGGGCCCAATGGGTCCGCCGGGCGCAGAAACTGCGGCACAAAGGCAATGAAGAACGCAATGGATTTCGGGTTCAGCGCAGTGACGGCGGCGGCATGGCCAAAGACACTGTGGGCGGTGACGTCGGGTCCGGTTTCCACTGTCTGCAATCCGCCCGAAGGCGCACTGCGCAACAATTTGAGGCCCAGCCACACCAGATAGGCCGCACCCACCCATTTCAACACGGAAAACAGCGTCGCCGAGGCCAGTACCAGCGCGCCCAAGCCCAGCAGCGATGCGGTCATGGCCACGAGATCCCCCACCGCGACCCCGGAGGCCGAGGCCACGGCAACGCTGCGCCCTTTCGACAGGGCATAGCTGAGCACCAGCAGTACGGTGGGTCCGGGGATCAGCAGCAAGGCGGTTGATGCGGCCACAAAGGCCAGCCAAAGGTCGATGGACATGGGGGTTCCTGTGTCTATTTTCTCACCAAGCCCCGATGCGGCGGCAACGTCAAGCCATTCGTGGATTGCTTAGGTTTCTGTTTCAGGTGAACTCACAGAAAGTATCAGGGCGCGTGCCCCGATGAACCGTCTAATAAAAAAGTCCGAGCCGTGCAGGTTAAAGATTGAATTAAGGCTTGTGCATCTTCCTTGAAACTCGCACCCGGTTTCCCAAACTAAGAAGCACCAGGGGATCGGAGGCGAAAAATGACGCAGCTACATCCAGATCACATCGGAACATTTTCGAAACCCGCCCGGTCGAGAGCCTGGCCGGTACGGCGTGTGTTGATCCTCTTGGTCCTGATCGGGGGTGCGCTATACGCCGGGATACTTGGGTATATGTACGCAAACCAGAATACGCTGCTGTACAAACCGTCCGGGGAGTTGCCCGATCCCAAGGCTGTTGGGTTGGCCGATGTAGATGTGATCTCGGTTCCCATGTCCGACGGCGTAGTGTTGACCGCATGGTCCGCTCCGCCGGCCATCGAGGACGCGCCGACGGTTCTGTTCTTTCATGGCCAAAGCGGCAATCTGGGCGACCGGGCCGATCGTATGCGTGAAATCCTCAACAGTGGTTTTGGCCTGCTTGCGCCCAGCTATCGCGGTTTCCCGGGCAGCGAGGGCGAGCCCTCGGAACTGGCGCTGATCTCGGATGGGGTGCAATTGTTTGACCGGCTGGAGGCTGAAGGCGCGGAAATTGTCCTGCACGGCCAGAGCCTTGGAACCGGCGTGGCGGCGGCCGTTGCCGAAGAGCGGCCCAACGCGCAGTTGCTGGTGCTTGAGGCGCCGTTTACCGCCACCGTGGATGTGGCAGCCGAGCGCTATCCGTTCCTGCCGGTCTCGGCCCTGATGAGGGATCAGTTCGCCACCCGCGACCTGATCGACAGCATCACAGTGCCAACCCTGATTTTCCACGGGACCGAGGACGAGACCATCCCGTTGCATCATGGTGAGGCGCTGGCGGCGATGTCAGGGGACACCGCCCAGTTGCACGTTATCCCCGGCGGAACCCATAACGACCTCTGGTCGCATGGGCTGTGGGCCGAGGTGCAAGGCGCGCTGGGGCAATAGCCAGATCAGAGAATCCGACCGGCAACCGCATCCAACTTGGCTAGCAACGCTGGGTCGCGTTTTTCTGGTGCAGTCAGGATGGCGTATTCCAGCGCGCGGTCGCAGCCATGCGGGCAGGGTGCGCGCTCGGCTCCCAACAGATCGGGCAGGCCTTTAACCAGAGCCCGGCCTTTCTCGGCATTGCCGGTCAGGGTGGCAATGATGGCGGCCACGTCGACCTCTCCGTGGTCAGGATGCCAGCTGTCGTAATCGGTGACCATGGCGATCGAGGCATAACAAAGCTCAGCTTCGCGGGCGAGTTTCGCCTCGGGCATGTTGGTCATGCCGATCACGTCGCAGCCCCATTGTTCGCGGTACATCTTGGACTCGGCCAAGGACGAGAACTGCGGTCCTTCCATAGCCAGATAGGTTCCGCCGCGGTGAATGGTGATACCCGCCGCCTTGCCTGCGGTTTCACAGGCGTCCGACAGACGTGGGCAGGTTGGATGGGCGACGCTGACATGGGCAACGCAACCGGTGCCGAAAAAGCTCTTTTCGCGGGCAAACGTCCTATCGATGAACTGATCGACGATCACGAAATCCCCCGGTGCCATATGCTCGCGGAATGACCCACAGGCAGATACCGAGATCACATCCGTTACCCCCAGCCGTTTCAGCGCGTCGATATTGGCGCGATAGGGCACCTCGGTCGGTGAATGCACATGCCCGCGCCCGTGGCGGGGCAGGAAGGCCATTTCGACACCGTTCAGCGATCCGGTCAGGATTTGGTCCGAAGGATCGCCCCACGGGGTTTCCACCGTGACCCACTCCGCGTTCTCCAGCCCGTCGATCTCGTAAATACCTGATCCACCAATGATGGCGATTTTGGTCTGGGTCATGGCTGCTCTCCGCGTGAAAAAATCCGTTGAGGAATTTCTGCGGGGCGGCAGAGGATTTGGCAAGTGGCTTCAACGGTTTGTGTTGGGTGCTGGTCCGGTATGCGTCTGGCGCATATCAGGGTCCCGCCTGACGCGGTATCTCAGGCGGGGTTTGACCGTTAAAAGGCCCCTTTCGCGCGAACAAAAACAGACCGACAGGACCGTCCCATGCCCCGAGCCATGCTGGCAAGCTTTGCCAATCGTATAGCCAAACCCGATTTGCGATGGGTGCCGGACGAGGGGTTGACCGCCTCGCGTCTGCGGATCGAGCTGCTGTCCGGTCTGACCGTGGCGCTGGCACTGGTGCCCGAGGCGGTGGCATTTGCCTTTGTTGCCGGGGTGCATCCGCTGGTCGGTCTCTACGCGGCCTTCATGGTCGGTCTGATCACCGCGCTGATTGGCGGCCGTCCGGGCATGATTTCGGGCGCAACCGGGGCGCTCGCCGTCGTCATGGTGGCGCTGGTCGCTGAACATGGGGTCGAATACCTGTTCGCAACCGTAGTGCTGATGGGCATCCTGCAGGTGATTGCGGGGGCCATGCATTGGGGGCGCTTCATCCGTCTGGTGCCGCATCCGGTGATGCTGGGTTTTGTGAACGGTCTGGCGATTGTGATTTTTCTGGCGCAGCTCGGTCAGTTCAAGGTGCCGGGCACCATGGAAAATACCGGCCACGGCGTAGGTGGCGGTGAATGGCTCTCGGGCATGCAGCTCTATACCATGCTGGGGCTGGTGGCGCTGACCATGGCGGTGATCTGGGTCATGCCGCGTATCACGCGCATCGTTCCTGCACCGCTGGCGGGTATTCTGGTTGTGGCTGCGCTGGTGATTGGCTTTGGGCTGGACGTGCCGCGCGTCGGCGACCTGGCCTCGATCGAAGGCGGGCTGCCCGCCTTCCACATCCCGATGGTGCCGCTGAACTGGGAAACCTTTGAGATCATCCTGCCCTACGCCGTTATTCTGGCCGCTATCGGCCTGATTGAATCGCTGCTGACCCTGAACCTTGTTGGGGAAATTACCGGCAAGCGCGGCGGAGCCTCGCAAGAGTGTATCGCACAGGGCGTCGCAAACGTGGCTACCGGTTTCTTTGGCGGTATGGGCGGTTGTGCGATGATCGGGCAATCGATGATCAACGTGAAATCCGGCGGCCGTACGCGCATTGCCGGCATCGCGGCGGCGCTGTTCCTGCTGATCTTCATCCTGTTCGCCTCGCCGCTGATCGAACAGATCCCGCTGGCCGCGCTGGTCGGGGTGATGTTCATGGTGGTCATCGGAACCTTTGCTTGGAACTCGTTCAAAATCCTGCGCAAGGTGCCGCTGACCGATGCGTTCGTGATCGTTCTGGTGACCGTCGTGACGGTGATGGAGGACCTGGCGGTTGCCGTGGTCGTTGGTGTTATCGTCTCGGCGCTGGCTTATGCGTGGAACAATGCCAAGCGTATTCACGCCGTTACTCGCGAGTCATCGACTGAAAAGGGTGCCAAGGTCTATGAGATCCAAGGCCCACTGTTCTTTGGCTCTTCCGATGGCTTCGTCGAGCTGTTCGACATACCAAATGATCCAGAAACGGTGATCGTGGATTTTGCCGAAAGCCGCGTTGTCGATCAGTCGGCGCTGCAGGCGATTGAAAACATCGCCGCCAAATACGAAGCCGCAGGTAAACGCGTCATGCTGCGCCACCTTAGCCGTGATTGCCACAAGCTGCTGAACAAGGCCGGCCACCTGATGGTCGATAGCGATGATGACCCGGATTACGAACTGGCGGTGGATTACTCGGTCCGTACCGGCATATTGGGCGGTCACTGACATATTGGAAAGGCGGCCTTAGGGTCGCCTTTCAATTTGGTGCCAATCGTTCCAGCCTATCGATATCCCCGGATAGAAGGGCGCTTTCGGCGGCTCCAACTTCTTGTGGTGGCCAGTCCCACCAGCCAAGCGCCTCCAGTCTGGCAATCACATCCGGTTCAAAACGGTATCGCCGTACTTCTGCGGGGTTTCCTGTGACGATTGCGTAAGGTGGGATATCACCTCGTACAACCGATCCGGCGCCAATGATTGATCCGTTGCCAATCCGGGCTCCGGGCAGAATCAATGCGCCATATCCGATCCATACGTCATGCCCGATGATCGTATCCCGCGTGTCGGGTTGGTATCCTGACATCCTGTCCGGATCGAAGACAGGAAAAGGAAAACAGGTCAGACCCGCCATCGCGTGATTGGCCGAAGATGTAATGAACCGAACGCCATGAGCAATCTGGCAAAATTTGCCGAGGATCAGTTTTTCCTTCGAAAACGGAAACAGATAAGGAGCCAGCCGTGCCCCCCAATCCTCGGGCGGGTCAAAGTCTGATGCGTAGCTGAACGCCCCGACCTCAAACCGTGGATGATCGAATGCTTCGGACAAGAACACCGTGCCCTTGTGGTCGGTCCCATCGGGCAGGGTAACCGGGTATCTGCGATGAGGATCAGGGAGTGGCATCAGTCGTCAGGCCTGGACAGGCTGAATAGCTCGGTCACAACTGAATAGTCGCGATATCCAAGCCGGGCCAGCGGCTGGAAGGACGTGACGTCGAAAATTCCGTCCTTCAGGCAATCATCCCGCAGGTGAACACCGGTGACTTCGCCAAACACGACACGATTTGAGTCTCCTGGCAGAGTAACAATCTGCGTCAGCTTGCATTCCAGTGCAGCTGGAGCGCCTTCAACTCGGGCGCACGGAATAGTCTCGCATTCGACCGGTGTCAGACCGGCGTGATCGAATTCGTCGTGATGTTTGGGCAGGCCTGCGGAACTGGCATTCATCGCGTCCCGATGCGCATGAGCAACCACATTCACGCAGAACACGCCGGTCGCCTCGATATTCGACACACTGTCTTTGCCACTATCCTGATCATGCTTGGTGCCGGTTGATGCAAACATCACTTGCGGCGGCGTGTAGGCGACCCCGTTGAAAAAGGAATAGGGGGCCAGATTGTTGATCCCCTCGGGGCTGCGTGTGGATATCCAACCGATTGGCCGCGGCGTGATGACGGCGTTGAAGGGGTTGTGCGGCAGGCCGTGGCCGTCTTCGGGGCGGTAGAACATATGATCTCCAAGCGTTTGCCCAAGGCGTACCGAAGTGCTAGTGCGAATGCCAGCAAGGAAAAGAGGGCTGGGGTGCAGCAGTTCGGGATCAGGCCGGAAGAGCCGGAGGATTGGTGGGAAGTCGAAGCCCTTTATGACCTGTGCTTTGCGCCGGGGCGCGAGGCACTGTCTTCTTATCGTCTGCGCGATGATGTGCCGCCTGTGACGGGGATGTCTCTGGTGGCGCGGGACGGGCAGGGCATTCTCGCCGGTGCCATCCGATTCTGGCCGGTGCATGTGGGGGAACACGATGCGCTGCTGTTGGGGCCAGTGGCCGTGCACCCAACTCATCAGGGCGAAGGTTTGGGCGGATTTCTGATCCACGAAGGCATCGAAGCTGGCCGCACATTGGGGTGGGAACGCGTCATGTTGGTCGGTGATGCGCCCTATTACGCTCGGTTCGGGTTTTCCCGTCTCAGCGAGGTTGAGATGCCGCCGCCCACCAACCCGGATCGCGTTCTGGGGCTGGAATTGTCGCCCGGCGTTTGGGAGGGCGTTCATGGTATGGTGACCCGCTGGAGCCGCTGAGCTATTGAAACCGCGGGCATAAACCCCGATGTCTAAAGGGCAGGAGGGTGTTTATGCAGGACGTGGTTCTTGTCGAAAAACTGGATGCCGAGGCTGAATTGGACCGTTTGGCCGGGTATTACAGGACGGCCGGTGGACCCGGTGTCAAACTGTTAAATAGTTTGGGCGGATCGGCTGAGTCTTTGTTGGATCAGTTGCCTGAACCGATCAAGCAAGGTCTTACGGGCGCTACAGAGCAGGCCTTGTGGCTGGCGATGCACGCCGCCGAAGGATCGCGCCGTGCTGTTCCCGATCAGCGCCCCTGGGTCAACACCGCTGTGACCACCGCCATGGGCGCGGCGGGCGGCTTGGGCGGTGTTTCTACCGCTCTGATGGAGCTACCGGCGACTACTGCGATGCTGTTGCGTTCCATACAGGGTGCCGCGGCGCGCGAAGGGTTTGATCCGTCCGAGGAAGGTGTGAAATTCGACTGCGTGCGCGTTCTGTCGGCGGCCGGGCCTTTGTCCAATGACGATGGCGCTGATCTTGGGTTCTTTTCCGTCAGGCTGACGCTGACCGGTCCGGCCATGCAAAAGCTGGTCGCGGCGGTTGCCCCCCGCCTGTCTGTCGTGCTGGGGCAGAAACTGGCGGCGCAGTCCGTGCCGGTGCTGGGGGCGATTGCCGGCGGTAGCACCAACTATGTCTATACGCGCTATTACCAGCAGATCGCCCGGGTGCATTTTGGCCTGCGGAGGTTGGCGATAGATGCGGATATTCCGCATGATGATCTGGTGCGCAAACTGGCGGCGCGTATGTGATCCAAAGCCAAGGGCTTGGAGAAAAACGCTTTATATGGTATCCGTTATCCGAGGGCCCGCTAAATAAGCAAAAAACTGCGGGAAAACAGGCAAGGATTCCAATTGAAAGGCGGCTAGCGTGATTGACGCCAGACTTGCGCCATATGTTTCGCGAAAGACCCGGCATCTGCCGGTGCGGCAGCAATCGGCCGCGCTGTGCTATCGCATCGAAAAGGGCCACCCCGAAGTTCTGCTGATCACCACACGTAAATCTCATCGCTGGATCATTCCCAAAGGATGGCTGATCGACGGTCTGACCCCGTCCGAGACAGCCCTTCAGGAAGCATGGGAAGAGGCCGGTATTCGCGGTCTGTGCGACGCGCAGGCGATGGGGCGGTTCCATTACCAGAAACTCCGCCAAAAAAAGGGACCTGTACTATGCGCCGTGGATGTATTTCCGCTATTGGTGCAATCGGTCTCATCGCGCTTTCCCGAATGCAGGCAACGGGACAGAAAGTGGTATTCACCGAAAAAGGCGGCCCAAAAGGTCAAGTCCCGCGAATTGGCAATATTGTTACGAAAGCTTGAGCCTGTTAGGCACTGAGTTGTCGCTGGAGGGGCTTGATCTTGCCATGTCCCTCGGTATCTATTCGACAACCGACATTTGGACGGACCATGATTCAGTACGCATTGAAGTGCAGCAACGGCCACACGTTTGACAGTTGGTTCCAATCGGCCGCTGCTTACGACAAACTGGCATCCGCGGGCATGGTGACATGCGCCGTGTGCGGGTGTTTGGAAGTCGAAAAAGCCATCATGACACCACGCGTCCGTCCGGCCCGCAACGCCGAGGCACGGCCCTTGGCGCCGATGCCAGAGGCGGACACGATAGATGTGGCGGCACCGGCCCCCGATATCGAAAAGGTGCTGACCGAGCTGCGCCGTAAGGTCGAAGAAAACTCGGACTATGTCGGCAAGGATTTCGCCAGCGAGGCGCGTAAGATTCATCTGGGAGATGCCCCCGAACGGGCGATCTACGGTGAGGCCAAGCCGGAAGAGGCTCAGGCCTTGATTGATGATGGGGTGCCGGTGGCTCCGCTGCCTTTTGTTCCCAGCAGAAAGACCAACTGACACATGCATGTTGTGATCACTGGCGCCGGTCGTGGGATCGGCAGAACGCTGGCGGATCACTATCGGGCGCGGGGCGACGCGCTGACCGGCACTGCACGGGACGGGTCGGCGCAAGTGGTTCTGGATGTCGCTGACCCGTCGCAACATGCTGATTTGGCAGCGCATTTGGTAGACCAGCCGGTTGACCTGCTGATCTGCAATGCCGGGGTCTATCTGGACAAGGGACAGGGCATCGACGGCTATCCGGCCGACATGTGGGCGCAGAGTTTTGCCACCAATGTCACCGGCGTGTTCCTGACCGTTCAGGCCTTGCTGCCCAACCTGCGCGCAGCGCGCGGAAAGATCGTGATTTTATCTTCGCAAATGGCGTCACATACGCGGGCGCCGGGCGGTAGTTATATCTACCGCGCATCAAAGGCCGCCGCGCTTAACCTTGGGCGGAATCTGGCCACCGATCTGCACGCGGACGGGATCGCCGTCGGCATCTATCACCCCGGTTGGGTGAAGACGGAAATGGGCGGGTCGGCCGCCGAGATCACCTCGGATCAGGCTGCAGAGGGCCTGATCGAGCGGTTTGATGCGTTGTCACTGGAGACCTCAGGCTGTTTCGAAACCTGGGACGGTCGCCCCCACGTTTACTGACGGATCAGTGCGGCTGAGGGGATTTCGTAAACCTCATCCGGGTCGATGAAAACCACCGTCAGGTCACCGCGCGTTTCGTGGCTGATATTGGCGGGAGAGCTGCTGGACGTTGGTACGCCATCGGTGAAATAGATGCTGCGTACCTCGCCTGCGCCCAACGAAACGGCTAGCGTGGTGGTGCCATCATCATGGTGGCGAAGCTCGGCATGGCAGCTGCTCAGTGGCTCACCGCCCGCGGCGCAAGGCACCGTGCCCAAGGCATTCTTGCCGTCGGTTGCGGCCAGTGTGGCAACTTGCGCAAAAGCGGGCGAAGACAGCAGCATGGCTGCGATGGCAAGGCGGAGCATGGAAAACCTCTTGGAAAATTCGATATCTAAGGCTGACACCCCCACTGCCGGATGTAAAGCGGTCCGATGCGGCATTCGGGGCGGTTTTGAACCCTTGCCCTTAGGGCCCCCCTCGCATAAGACGCACGGGATCTGAATTCCAAGGCGCGGAGAGACCACCCCCATGCCCTTACTCGTTATGAAATTCGGTGGCACATCGGTTGCCAACCTTGACCGCATCCGTCGCGCAGCCAAACGCATCGGTGTCGAGGTGGCCAAGGGCTATGACGTGATCGTCATCGTTTCGGCCATGTCCGGCAAGACCAACGAACTGGTCGGCTGGGTTGACGAGACCTCTCCGCTGTATGACGCGCGCGAATATGATGCCGTGGTGTCCTCGGGTGAAAACGTGACCGCTGGCCTGATGGCGCTGACGCTGCAGGAAATGGATATCCCGGCGCGCAGCTGGCAGGGCTGGCAGGTGCCGTTGAAAACCACCAGCGCCCATAGCCAGGCCCGGATCGAGGAAATCCCAACCGAGAACCTGAATCAGAAATTCGGGGAAGGCATGAAGGTGGCTGTTGTTGCAGGCTTCCAGGGCATCAGCCCCGAAGGCCGCATCACTACGCTGGGACGCGGTGGTTCGGACACGACGGCCGTCGCATTCGCTGCCGCATTTGGTGCCGAGCGCTGCGACATCTACACGGATGTGGACGGCGTCTACACCACTGACCCGCGCATCTGTGAAAAGGCGCGGAAGCTGGACCGCATTTCGTTCGAGGAAATGCTCGAACTGGCCTCGCTGGGGGCCAAGGTGCTGCAGACCCGCTCGGTCGAGCTGGCGATGCGCTATAAGGTGAAACTGCGCGTTCTCTCAAGTTTCGAAGAACAATCCGACGAGGCCGGTACGCTGGTCGTTGACGAGGAGGATATCATGGAATCCAATGTCGTGGCCGGTGTGGCCTATTCCCGTGACGAAGCCAAGATGACCGTCGTATCGGTGGCGGACCGCCCCGGTATCGCCTCGACCATCTTTACCGCGCTCAGCGATGAGGGCGTAAATGTCGACATGATCGTGCAGAACATCTCGGATGAGGGACGCACGGACATGACGTTCTCTTGCCCGACCGATCAGGTGGCGCGGGCGGAAAAAGCCCTGCTGGCGATCAAGGACGCGGGCGAGCTGAACTATGCCGAACTGGTTGCGGATCAGGACGTCTGCAAGGTCTCGGTTGTGGGCATCGGGATGCGCTCTCAGTCCGGCGTTGCGGCCAAAATGTTCAAGGTGCTCTCGGATGAGGGGATCAACATCAAGGTCATCACAACCTCTGAGATTAAAATTTCCGTCCTTGTCGACAGGAAATACATGGAACTTGCGGTTCAGGCACTGCATGATGCCTTTGAACTGGACAAGGCGGCCTGAGCATCTCAGCCAAGGGTTTCGCCTGACACACTAAATTGGTTGGGCCATGGCGGACGGCACCGAAACAGAATCCCGCAAGCTGCTGGGGCGGCTGCGCGAAGAGATGGCAAGCGAAGCCGCCGGTCAGGAGCGTCTTGACCGGATCACCAGCCTGATTGCGGACAGCATCCGGGCCGAGGTCTGCTCGATCTATCTGTTCCGCGATGAAGATACGCTGGAGCTGTGCGCCACCGAAGGTCTGGCACCAGAAGCGGTGCATAAGACCCGGATGCGCATGGGCGAGGGGCTGGTGGGGCGCGTCGCCCAATCCGGCAAAGTCGTGAACACGGCAGATGCGCCGTCGGCCAAAGGTTTCCGTTATATGCCGGAAACCGGGGAAGAGCGGTTCTCGTCCTTCCTTGGTGTTCCGGTTCAGCGTCTGGGCGAAAAGCTGGGCGTTCTGGTGGTGCAATCCCGCGAAGCGCGCGAGTTTTCCGCGGACGAGGTCTATGCGCTGGAAGTAGTCGCCATGGTTCTGGCCGAAATGGCCGAACTGGGTGCCTTTGTCGGTGAAGGCGCGGCCCTGTCGCCGCTGCACCAGCAATCAGTGCAGCTGAACGGCGGACCGGCACAGGAAGGTTCAGCCGAGGGCCATGTCTGGCTGCATGAACCACGCGTAGTGGTGACCAATCCCATTGCCGACGACCCGCATCGTGAGCGCGAGCGCCTGACAGATGCCGTTGAGGAATTGCGCGTCGGCGTCGACAAGATGCTGGAGATTTCGCAGGGGGCTGACAAGGAGCAGCTTCAGGTTCTGGAAGCCTACCGCATGTTTGCCAACTCCAAAGGCTGGATGCGGCGGATGGAAGAAGACATCGCCCGCGGCCTAAGCGCTGAAGCCGCGGTCGAGAAAGAGCAATCACAGGCCCGCGCCCGTATGGGGCAGGTGACCGATCCCTATTTGCGTGAACGACTGGCCGATCTGGACGACCTGTCCAACCGGTTACTGCGTATCCTGACCGGGCAGGGCAAAACCGATGGCGCCGACCTGCCGCCCGATCCGATCCTGATCGCCCGCAATATCGGCCCCGGTGATCTGTTGGAATACGGTCGGTCGCTGAGAGGTATCGTTCTTGAGGAAGGCTCAGTCGGTAGCCACGCCACCATTGTCGCCCGTGCACTGGCGATTCCGCTGGTTGTTCATGTGGGCCGCATCACCACCGAGGCGTTGAACGGCGACCACATCCTGGTCGATGGTGATCATGGTGTCGTGCATCTGCGCCCCGAAGATACCGTGGTCAGCGCCTTCCGCGACAAGATCGCCATGCAGGCCAAGGCGCAGGAGCGTTATGCCTCGATCCGCGAAACCCCAACCGTTACGCGGGATGGTGAACGGATCAATCTGGTGATGAATGCGGGTCTGATGGCCGATCTGCCCTCGCTGGGCAATTCCGGGGCCGAAGGCGTTGGCCTGTTCCGGACCGAATTGCAGTTCCTGATCCGTAACCAAATGCCGAAACGGTCGGAATTGGTGGCGCAATATCAACGGGTTCTGGATGCGGCTGGCGACAAGCGTGTGGTGTTCCGGACGCTGGATATCGGCTCGGACAAGGTTCTGCCCTATATGAAACACGTGGCCGAACCGAACCCGGCGCTGGGTTGGCGCGCGATTCGCGTCGGGCTGGACAAGCGCGGCGTGATGCGGATGCAGTTGCAGGCCCTGCTGCGCGCTGCCAATGGTCGGCCGTTGACGATCATGTTCCCCTTCGTGGCGCAGGCCGACGAATTCCGCGAGGCGAAGTGGGAGGTCAACAAGACCATCGAGCGTGAAAAGCGCCTTGGCCACGTCCTGCCCGAGACGATCGAAGTCGGCGCGATGCTGGAAACGCCGTCACTTGCCTTTGCGCCGCAGAAGTTCTTTGACGAGGTTGATTTTGTCTCGATCGGCGGCAACGACCTGAAGCAGTTCTTCTTTGCCGCCGACCGCGAGAATGAACTGGTGCGCCGCCGCTACGATACGCTGAATGTAAGCTTCCTCAGCTTCATCGAGCGGATCGTTGAGCGCTGCAACATCTCGGACACGCCGCTGTCCTTCTGCGGTGAGGATGCAGGTCGCCCGGTCGAGGCGCTGTGCCTGGCCGCAATGGGCATTCGGTCGCTGTCGATGCGTCCGGCTTCGATTGGTCCGGTCAAAAGCCTTCTGCTACGGGCTGACCTGCAATCGCTGCGCAAGATTATCGCCGACGCGCGCCACCGAGGAGAGCAGTCTGTACGCCCCGCCGTCATGGACTGGCTGCGCAATCAGAGCTGAATTTCCAATTCCGGGCTTGCTTTCTGCATCTGCATTGCCTATTCAAAGCGCGAATGTTAGCGATAACATAACCCATGTCACAGGCACCACGAACTGGGGATGCTATGGTGGCTCAGGTGAAAACTGAAGGAGCCCGTCGATGGTTTCACGCGTAATTCCGGTCAACCCGTTCGATCTGGTGTTGTTCGGCGCCACTGGCGATCTGGCACAGCGCAAGATTTTGCCGGGCCTCTATCATCGTTTCGAAGTGGGCCAGATGCCCGAAGACGCCCGGATCATCGGCACTGCCCGGTCGGACATGGACAGCGACGCGTTTCGTGAACAGATCCGCGCCTCGATGAAAGAATTCGCGCCCAAGTTCAAAAAGGACGTGCTGGATCAGTTCCTGGGCCGGGTCGAATACGTTCCGGTTGATGCAATGGGTGAGGCGGGCTGGTCCGATCTTGCCAAGTCTCTGCGCCCTGATGTGGTACGCGCTTTCTATCTGTCCGTCGGTCCCAGCCTGTTCTCAGGCATTGCGCAGCGTCTGCATGATCACGGGCTTGCCACGCCGGACAGCCGCATCGTGGTGGAAAAACCTTTCGGGCATGATCTGGCCTCGGCCAAGGCGTTGAACGAGGGTCTGCGCGCCTGTTTCGAAGAGCATCAGATTTACCGGATCGATCACTATCTGGGTAAAGAAACAGTGCAGAACCTGATGGCCCTGCGCTTTGCCAACTCGCTGTTCGAACCGCTGTGGAACTCGACCCATATTGATCACGTGCAGATCACCGTGGCTGAAACCGTCAGCGTCGAAGGGCGCGGGGGTTATTACGATCAATCCGGCGCCATGCGGGACATGATCCAGAACCATCTGGTGCAGCTTCTGTGCCTGACGGCGATGGAACCGCCCTCGAAATTCGCGCCGAACGCTGTGCGGGACGAAAAGGTCAAGGTGATCGAGGCGCTGGAACCGGTAGAGCCCAAAGACATCGCGCGCGGTCAGTATCGCGCCGAACATGGTCAAGGCGGTTATGTCGATCACGTCGGCAATCCCGCCAGTCGGACCGAAAGCTTCATTGCCCTTAAGGTCCATCTGGGCAACTGGCGCTGGGCCGGGGTGCCATTCTATCTGCGCACCGGTAAACGCCTGCGAGCGCGGGAATCCGAGATTGCGGTGTTCTTCCGCGATCCCCCACATACGATTTTCCCGAATGTCGGCCCGTTGCACGGCAACGTGCTGGTTATCCGCCTGCAACCGGATGAAGGGATCACTCTGCGCACCACGATCAAAGACCCCGGCCCGGGCGGTTTCCGCCTGTCCGATGTGGCGCTGGACATGAGCTTTGCCGACGCGCTGGGCGCTGAATCCAGTGCGCCGGATGCCTATGAGCGGCTGGTGATGGATGTGATCCGCGGCGATCAGACCCTGTTCATGCGCGGGGACGAGGCCGAAGCGGCCTGGGCTTGGGTCGATCCCATCATTCAGGGCTGGGAAGAGCGGGGCGATCGCCCAGCGCGGTACGATCAGGGCAGTTCAGGTCCGGAAGAAGCACTGATGCTGATGCATCGCGACGGGCGCCGCTGGCGTCAGATCGGAGGCTAAAATGGTTCACTCTGTTATCACCGACGTCACCCAACGGATCATCGACCGCAGCGCCGACCTGCGCGGGCCTCACGTAGAGCGGATGGAGCAAGCCCGGTCAAAGGGCCCGGCGCGCGCGCATCTGTCGTGCAGCGGCCAGGCCCATGCCTATGCCGGTGCGGGTCAGGATCAGCAGTCGATGGCGACGGGAACGGCCGGGAACTTGGGCATTGTCACCTCGTATAACGACATGCTTTCGGCCCACCAACCGTTCGAGCGCTACCCCGGTCTGATCCGCGATGCGATCCGCGCGGCGGGTGGCACCGCACAGGTCGCAGGTGGCGTGCCCGCCATGTGCGACGGCGTCACGCAGGGTGAGGCGGGGATGGAGCTATCGCTGTTCTCGCGCGACGTGATCGCTTTGGCGACCGGAGTGGCGCTGAGCCACAACACCTATGATGCGGCCGTGTTCCTTGGCGTGTGCGACAAGATCGTGCCCGGCCTTATCATCGGTGCGCAGGCGTTCGGGCATCTGCCTGCCGTCTTCCTGCCCGCCGGCCCGATGACCAGCGGGTTGCCGAACGATGAAAAGGCCAAGGTCCGCCAGAAATTCGCCGCCGGGGAGGTTGGTCGCGACGAGCTGATGAAGGCGGAAATGGCTGCCTATCACGGGCCCGGCACCTGTACCTTCTACGGCACCGCCAACACCAACCAGATGCTAATGGAGTTCATGGGCCTGCATCTGCCGGGCTCCAGTTTTGTTAACCCCAACACCCCGCTGCGGGATGCGCTGACGCAAGAGGGCGCCCGCCGTGCCCTGTCTCTCAGCGCGTTGGGCAATGATTATACGCCGGTCTATCAGGTGCTGGATGAACGGGCCTTTGTGAATGGCATCGTTGGTCTGATGGCCACCGGTGGTTCAACCAACCTGCTGATCCACCTGATCGCGATGGCGCGCGCAGGGGGTATCGTGCTGGATTGGGAAGATTTCTCCGACATCTCTGCCGTGGTCCCTCTGATCGCGCGGGTCTATCCCAACGGTCTGGCAGATGTGAACCATTTCCACGCGGCTGGCGGTCTGGGTTACTGCATCGGGACGCTGCTTGAGGACGGGCTGCTGCACCCTGATACGCTGACGGTGGCGGGGCAGGGTCTGCACAACTATACCAAGGAACCCAAGCTGAAAGGCGACGAGTTGACGTGGGAAGAAGGCGCGGGCCATAGCCTGAACGACAAGATTGTCCGCCCTGCAAAGGACCCGTTCCAGCCCACCGGCGGCTTGTCGCGTCTGACCGGCAATTTGGGCACCGCGGTCATGAAGGTCTCGGCCGTTGCCCCCGAACATCAGGTGGTCGAAGCGCCCGTGCGTGTCTTCCACGATCAGGATGAGGTCAAAGCCGCCTTCAAGGCCGGAGAATTCACTGGCGACGTCATTGTCGTTGTCCGCTTTCAGGGCCCCAAGGCCAACGGTATGCCCGAATTGCACTCGCTGACGCCGATGCTGTCGATCCTGCAGGGGCGGGGGCAGAAAGTTGCGCTGGTCACCGATGGCCGCATGTCCGGTGCGTCGGGCAAGGTTCCCGCCGCGATCCATGTCTGCCCCGAAGCGCTGGAGGGTGGCCCGATCGCCTACTTGCAAGACGGCGATCTATTGCGCGTTGATGCGGTGAAAGGCGATCTGGAAATCCTTACCCCGGGTGTGCTGGATCGCGCTCCTGTCACCGCCGATCTGTCTGCCAACCAACACGGCACTGGTCGCGACTTGTTTGCCGCTTTCCGCAATAACGTCGGTTCCGCCGACGCTGGCGCCAGCATTTTCGGAGCATAATCCCCATGACGAAAACCCAACGTACCCGTGAAATCTGCGCCCTTGCGCCGATTGTGCCTGTTCTGGTCGTCGATGATGCAGAACACGCCCGCCCTCTGGCCGAGGCGCTGGTCGCCGGTGGCCTGCCCGCGTTGGAGGTCACGCTGCGTACACCTGCTGCGCTGGACGTGATCCGCGAGATGGCGCAGGTGACCGGCGGAGTTGTTGGCGCAGGCACGCTGGTTACCCCTGAGGACGTGCGTGCCGCCAAAGAGGCGGGCGCGCAGTTCGGTGTCTCCCCCGGTGCGACCGACGCACTAATCGCGGCCTGTGAGGCGGAAGGTCTGCCTTTGCTGCCCGGAGCGGCCACGGCCAGCGAGGCGATGCGCCTGCTGGAACAGGGCTATGACATGCTGAAATTCTTCCCGGCCGAGGCATCGGGCGGCGCGCCTGCGTTGAAAGCCATCGGAGCGCCATTGCCGCAGATCACGTTCTGCCCGACCGGTGGCGTCTCTCCTGCGAATGCGAAAGATTACCTGTCGCTGTCAAACGTGGTCTGCGCCGGAGGCAGCTGGGTTGCACCCAAGCAGATGGTTCTGGACGGCGATTGGGCCGGGATCGAAGCACTTGCCCGTGAGGCGGCCAAGCTGGCGGATTGACGCCACCTATTGCGGCGTTAGGGTGGGGGCAATTCAAACAGGTTGACCCCATGACAAACCCAATTTCTCTCGCGCAGGGGCGCGAGTATCTGGCTATTCCCGGCCCGTCGGTCATGCCCGATGCGGTTTTGCAGGCCATGCACCGCCCGTCGCCCAATATCTATGACGGCGAACTGATCGAGATGATGCCTGCCCTGACCCGCGATCTGCGGCGCGTGGCCCGGACAGAGCATCACGTCGCCATCTACATCTCCAACGGTCACGGAACGTGGGAAGCCGCGCTATCCAACGTGATCGCTCCAGGGGAAACCGTGCTGGCACCAGCCTCGGGCCGGTTCACCCATGGCTGGGCCGAGATGGCCGAGGGAATTGGCGCCAAGGTCGAACTGATTGATTTCGGTACGTCCTCACCGTGGGATATGGAGCGCATTGCAGACGCCTTGCGCGCGGATACCGGATACCGGATCAAAGCGGTTCTGGCGGTGCATGTGGATACCTCCAGCTCAATCCGCAACGACATCCCGGCGCTCAGGGCGCTGTTGGATGACCTGAACCACCCGGCGCTGTTGATGGCGGACTGCATCGCTTCGCTGGGGTGCGACCGGTTTGAGATGGATGCCTGGGGCGTCGATGTCATGGTCACCGCCTGCCAAAAAGGTCTGATGACTCCGGCAGGCGTCGGGTTCGTGTTCTTCAACGACAAAGCGCAGGCCAAACGGGCCGAGATGCCGCGTGTGTCTCAGTACTGGGACTGGCAGCCGCGGGCAAAGCCGGAACTGTTCTACCAGTATTTCAACGGCACCGCCCCGACGCATCACCTGTACGGCCTGCGCGCCGCCTTGGACCTGATCCACGCAGAAGGCATCGAACGTGTCTGGACCCGCCACGAACGCCTAGCCACTGCAATCTGGACAGCATGTGAAACCTGGGCAGAAGGCGGTGCGCTGCAGTTGAACGTCGCCGACCGTGCCCATCGCAGCCACGCGGTCACCACTCTGCGCCTGACGGATGCGCGTGGTACGCCATTGCGCCAATTCACTGAGACACAGATGGGCCTGACACTCGGCATCGGTCTTGGCATGGAGGACTGGAACGGCTTTTTTCGTCTCGGCCATATGGGCCACGTGAACGGTCAGATGGTGATGGCGATATTGGGGGGCATGGAGACTGCTATGGCCGCCCAGAACATCCCGCGCGGCAAAGGTGCGCTTGAGGCCGCCGCGGCCGTTCTATCCCAATAACCGAGGCCTATTCAGCCCGCGCTGCCGCCAAGGCTTGTGGCAGCGCCGCTGCAAAAGCGTCCAAATCCGCCGCCTCACCACAGCTGACCCGGATACACCGGTTCTGAGGGGCGGCAAACGGCATTCGCACAAAGATGCCCTGCGCCACCAATGCCTCCAGCACTGCCTTGGCAAATACTCCGTCCTGACCACAATCGATGGCGACAAAATTCGTGGCCGAGGGCAGGGGCGCTAGCCCGTTATCCCGTGATATCTGGCTGATGCGGTCGCGGGATGTGCTAATCTGCGCCTGCACATGGGCCAGCCATTCAGCATCCTGTAAGGCAGCCAGTGCGCCTGCCTGCGCGGCCCTGTTCATGCCGAAATGATTGCGCACCTTGTTGAAGGCCTCGATCAATCCCGGTGCGCCAATGGCATATCCAACCCGCGCCCCGGCCATGCCGTAGACCTTGGAAAACGTGCGCATCCGGATCACACGCGGATCATCCGCCCCTATAGGGGCCGCGGTGCCCTCGGGCGCGCATTCAACATAGGCCTCGTCCAGCACCAGCAGGCATCCTTCGGGCAGTGCGTCCATGGCCCTTACGATGTCTGCACCGCTGTGCCAGCTGCCCATCGGATTGTCGGGGTTGGCCAGATAGACCAGCTTTGCATCCACTTCCGCGGCCTTGGTGAACAGCGCCGCAGGGTCCTCGTGGTCGCCCTTATACGGCACCTTGTGCAACACGCCGCCAAAGCCTGCGACGTGATAGTTGAAGGTCGGATAAGCTCCGTCCGAAGTGACGACCGCATCGCCCGGGCCGACCAGCAACCGCACGAGGTAACCCAACAACCCGTCGATGCCTTCGCCAACCACGATGTTTTCCGGCGTCACTCCGTGATGATCCGCCAGCGCGTGCCGCAGATCATGGTTCTCGGGGTCGCCATACATCCAGATTTCTGTTGCCGCCATCGCCTCGATCGCGCGGGGCGAGGGGCCGAAAATACTCTCATTCGCGCCCAGCCTGGCTACAAAGGGCGCGCCGCGTTGACGCTCTTGTGTCTCGGGCCCGACAAAGGGCACGGTTGCGGGCAATGACAGGGCGAGCGGGGTATAGCGTGGGTCAGTCATGCAGCGAGATAACCCCATGGCCCCCTGCCAGGCAACCACCTGCTACAGCACCGTCAGACGTGCCCCGACGTTGTAGTGGAACTTACCGACCCTTCCGGGCATGGTTTGGGGTATCAGAGATTGGGAGGCCCACATGTCACGCGTATCCGTCGAATACAAAGATCACATCGCCCATGTCACCCTGACACGGGGCGACAAGATGAACGCGCTGGATGATGCGATGGTCAAGGCGCTGCTGTCCGCCGGGCAAGAGGTTGCGGTCTCGAACGTGCGCGCCGTGGTGCTGTCGGGCGAGGGCAAAAGTTTCTGTGCCGGGCTCGACATGGCTAGCTTCGCCAAGATGGCCCATATGGACCCGACTGAATGGCTGATGACCCGCAGCCATGAGGATGCCAACGAGATGCAGGAACTGGCCTTGGTCTGGCGGCGAGTGCCGGTGCCCGTGATCTGTGCCATTCAGGGCGTGGCTTATGGCGGCGGTCTCCAGATCGCGCTGGGCGCGGATATCCGCATCGCCCACCCCGAGGCCAAGCTGGCTGTGATGGAGATGAAATGGGGCATCATCCCCGACATGGGCGGCATGGTCCTGCTACCGCAGCTTGTGCGCTCGGACGTGTTGCGATTGCTGACCTACACCGCGCGTCCCATCGGCGCACAGCAAGCGGCAGACTGGGGGCTGGTCACGAAACTCTCGGACGATCCGCTGACCGAGGCGCAGGCGCTGGCCGAAGACATTGCAGGCAAAAGCCCCTCGGCCATCCGCGCGGCAAAACGCCTGATCGAAGTGGCTGAGAGCAAGTCCCGTGCCGAGGTTTTGTTGGAGGAATCCGCCGAGCAGGTGGAACTGATTGGCAAACCCGATCAGATGGAGGTGGTGATGGCGCAGATGCAGGGCCGCAAGCCCGAGTTCAAGTAATCAGCGCATAAAGGCCCGCCGCGCGTCGCGTGCCATGTTGTACCGCATCTCAAGATCCGCGATCCGGGCCATGGCCGCTTTGCGGTCATCCGGGTCGGTCAGTGCAGCATAGTCTTTTCGCGCTGCATCCAGTTTTTTGAGGATCTCGAATTCTTCGGGAAGTATTCCGGCTTGCGCCATAATCCGGTGCCCGGCTGCGATCGCCGGGTCGCTTTGGGCCTCACCTGACCGGTCAGGCAGCGGACGTCCTTCGCCTTCCAGGCCCTCCAGCTGGCCCTCGGCCTGCGCCTTTTTGATCTGGCGTTCGATCAGTTTTCCAAGCGATCCAAACATGACAAGACGATACTCCGGACTTGCGACAGGTGAAAGAGGCTAGCGCGTTCGGTTCGTCACCAAATAGGCAATGCCACCGGCCAGCAGCCCCCAGACGGCAGCCCCCAGGCCAAAGACGGATATGCCAGAGGCCGTGATTGCAAAGGTCAAAACCGCGGCCTCCCGCTCGGCAGGGACTTCAAGTGCCGCGTGGGTTGCGTTGGCCAGCACTCCGATCAGTGCGATTCCGGTCAGCGTACCCATAAGCAGTGGATCGGCATGTACGGCGAACCCGGTAATCGCCACCGCGAAAATGCCGAACAGGCAGTAAAACACACCCGCCATTACCCCTGACCAATAGCGTTGGTTCGGGTCGGGGTGGCTGTCCTCGTTGGAACACATCGCGGCCGTGATCGCAGCAAGGCAAGTGGCGGGGGCACCGAAGGGTGCCGACAGAATGCTGGCTGCTCCGACGGATGAGAACAGCTTGCCCGGCGTGGGCGCATACCCAAAGCTGCGCATCACGGCGATTCCGGGAATGTTTTGGGTGGCCATTGTCACGATGAAAAGCGGGATTGCGATGCCAATGATCGAGGCCAGCGAAAGCGTCGGCATGGTCCAGACCGGTACGGCCATCAGATGCGATGGAGCCACCGATGTATCGCCTGCGTTCAGGACCACAACAATCGCTGCAGCGATCACCGCAGCCGGGACAGCGAACAATCGGTTGATCCGCCCGGCGATGAACCATGTCAGGATCACCGGCAAGGCTTGCCAAGGCAGGTCAACGGCGGCCTTGAAGGGGGTGATGCACAGGGGCAGCAGAACGCCGCCCAGCATCGCTTGCGCCAGCGTCGTTGGGATCGCCGCGGCCAACCGCCCCAATGGACGCCAAAGCCCGGCCAGCACGGTCAGCGCGCCTGCACACAGAAACGCCCCGACGGCCTCTGAGAATCCTGCCGCTGGTAGCGCGGACACCGCCAACAGCGCGACGCCGGGCGTCGACCACGCGACGCTGATGGGTTGCCGGTACCACAGACTAAGCCCGATAGCCGTCAGTCCCATGGTGATCGCGGCCGTCATCAGGCCCGAAGCGGACTCGGCCGGGGATGCCCCCATGGCCGCCAACCCCTGTAGCACGATGGGGAATGAACTGAAGAACCCGACAATGGCCACAACCAGCCCGGTCGAGATTGTTTGCATCGGGGGGAAGGCGCGCGCCATTTTGACCTCGGGGCTTGTGACCGGCAATTGCTAACAAGGGTTACGCTTTGGGGGCAAGTCCCTTGAGCCAAAAGAAAACCCCACCGTCGGATTAGCCGGTGGGGTTTCAATTTGAGTATTTAGGACAAGGTGCAGATCAGGCGATCTCGGCCAGACGGGCGAGCGCCTCGTTCAGTTTCTCTTCTTCCTCTTCCCGGGCGGCGAGGTTGGCCTTGGCTTCCGCAACCACTTCTTCAGGGGCCGAAGCCACGAATTTCGGGTTGTTCAGGCGCCCGCGCAGGCCGCCCAGTTCCTTGGCCAGCTTGCCCTTGGCTTTTTCCAGCCGTTCTTTTTCTGCGCCGATGTCGATGATATCCGCCAGCGGCAGGCCGAAAGAAGCACCGGGGGCGGCGATCGAGATTGTGCCTTTGGGCAGCTCATCCGCCTTGGTCAGGCTGTCGATCCGCGCCAGACGTTTGATAAGCGCCTCGTTACGGTCCCACGCGGATTGGCCGTTTTCATCGATCTCGGTCACCAGCATCGGCACATAGAGGCCAGCCGGAACTCGCATCTGCGCACGGGCCGAACGGGTGTTTTCGATCACCGAAATCACCCAGTTCATCTCACGATCCGCATCCGCATCCACCAGATCAGCAGCGGCGTAGGTCGGCCAGTCGGCGTGAACGATCATCTTGGTACGGTTACCGGTCAGGCCCCACAGCTCTTCGGTGACAAAGGGCATGATCGGGTGCAGCAGGACCATGCACTGATCCAGAACCCAGCGCATGGTGGCGCGAGTCTCGGCCTGTGCTTCGGCGTCGTCGCCCTGCAGCAGCGGTTTCGACAGCTCCACGTACCAGTCGCAGACCTTGCCCCAGACAAAGGCATAGAGTCCGTTGGCCGCGTCGTTGAAGCGATAGCTTTCCAGCGCCGCGTCGACCTCTTCGCGCACGCGGGCGGTCTCGCCGATGATCCAGCGGTTCACGGCAGCTTTGGGATTCAGGTCGCCCACGTCCAGTTGCGGAACGGCGTCGGTGAAGACCTCGTTCATCTCGGCAAAGCGGACGGCGTTCCAAAGCTTGGTGCCGAAATTGCGATAGCCGGTGATGCGCTCGCGCGACAGTTTCAGCACACCGCCAATGGCCGCCATCGAGGCGTTGGTAAAGCGCAGCGCGTCGGCGCCGAATTCGTCCACGATTTCCAGCGGGTCGATGACGTTGCCGGTGGTCTTGGACATCTTCTTGCCCTTCTCGTCACGGACGAGCTGATGCAGGTAGACGGTGTGGAACGGGATCTGATCGACCACGGCCAGTTGCATCATCATCATCCGGGCGACCCAGAAGAAAAGGATGTCGAAGCCGGTGATCAGAACGTCCGTGGGGAAATAGCGCTCCAGTTCCTCGGTTTGCTCGGGCCAGCCCAGCGTACCGATGGGCCAGAGGCCGGAGGAGAACCAGGTGTCGAGGACGTCGGGGTCGCGCCACACCGGGTAAACCAGCTTGGTCGGGTCTTGGTCGACAGCGTATTGAGCAAGGCTTTCAGCGAACTGGTGGATCGCTTCCTGTTTGCCGGCAACTTCTATAACAGTTGCGTGGCTCAGCGGGCTGGGGATGTTGGCGTTGTCGTCGAGGAACTTTTCGGAAACGGCCTCAAGGTTCGCTGCGCATTCCATGACATTGCCACGATGCAGCATACCGCCTTCATTCAACAAGCGGCCCAGTTCGACCAGATCAAGGTCACCATCATTTTCATCGTCGATGAAGTCATCGGCGGACAGGTCGAGGCCATACCAAACCGGAATCTGATGCCCCCACCACAGCTGGCGCGAGATGCACCAGGGCTCGATGTTTTCCAGCCAGTGGTAATAGGTCTTTTCGCCCGACTCGGGGATGATCTTGACCGTGCCGTCCTTGACCGCATCCAGCGCGGGGCCGACAACTTTTTCAGCGTCTACGAACCATTGGTCGGTGAACATCGGCTCGATGACCACTTTCGAGCGGTCGCCGAAGGGCTGCATGATCGGTTTGCTCTCAACCAGCGGGACCAGCTTGTCGGCACCTTCATGCTCGGGCTTCAGAGCGGTCGAGCCCAGACGCGCGTCGTCGGCACGGCACATGACGGCCAGACCGTCATTAGTGATTTCTTCAACCACTTTTGCCCGCGCCTCGAACCGGTCGAGCCCACGCAGGTGATCGGGGACGAGGTTGATCGCGTCGATCTCGTTTTCGGTGAACTCACGACCGCGTGCGTATTCCTGCGCCTTGCCTGCCTCGTCGGCGTAAGGCGCACCATCGGCCCGCATCGCGCCCTTGGTGTCCATCAGGCGGTACATCGGAATGCCGCCGCGCTTGGCGACCATGTTGTCGTTGAAGTCATGCGCGCCGGTGATCTTCACCGCGCCGGAGCCGAAATCGGGATCCGGGTAATCGTCGGTGATGATCGGGATCTGACGGCGATGCTCTTTCGGACCAACCGGGATTTCGCAAAGCTTGCCGACGATGGGTGCGTAGCGCTCATCCGACGGGTGAACCGCAACCGCGCCGTCGCCCAGCATGGTTTCAGGGCGCGTTGTGGCGATCGAGATATAATCGCGCTCTTCCTCAAGGATGACGTTCCCATCCTCGTCTTTCTCGACATAGGTATAGGTCTCGCCACCCGCCAGCGGGTATTTGAAGTGCCACATGTGGCCCGCGACTTCGATATTCTCGACCTCTAGGTCCGAGATCGCGGTTTCGAAATGCGGGTCCCAGTTGACCAGACGCTTGCCGCGATAGATCAGGCCCTTTTCGTACATGTCGACGAAGACCTTGATCACCGCATCGTGGAAGTTGGCCGAGTTCTCGTGTCCCGTGCGCGGATCGCCCGCCGCACCGGCCATGGTGAAGGCGTTGCGCGACCAGTCGCAGGAGGAGCCGAGGCGCTTCAACTGCTCGATGATCGTGCCGCCATATTCGCCTTTCCATTCCCAGACTTTCTCAAGGAATTTTTCACGGCCCAGTTCACGCCGACCGGGCTGCTGGGTGGCGGCGAGCATCTTTTCGACCTGCATCTGAGTGGCGATGCCCGCGTGATCCTGACCGGGCTGCCACAGCGTGTCGAAACCGCGCATCCGGTGCCAGCGGATCAGGATGTCCTGCAGCGTGTTGTTGAAGGCGTGGCCCACGTGCAGCGCTCCCGTCACGTTGGGCGGCGGGATCATGATGGTAAAGCTTTCGTCGCGCGATTTGTTTGCGCCTGCCTTGAAGGCTCCGGCCTGTTCCCAGGCCTCGTAGATGCGGGCCTCGGCCTCGGCCGCGTTGAATGTCTTTTCCATCGCCATGGGGTGCGTCCTGCGTCATCAATCTTGGGTCAGCGCCTGCAATAACGAATGCGCGTGGGAAGGGGAAGGGTCTGCGGACGCTCTGGACAACGAACGGGCGCAACCTAATGTCGCCTGTGAGGCAGCGACAGGAGCACGCAATGGAGAAGTTCGGAATAAGCCACTCGGTCAAGCGGACCGAGGATCAGCGCTTTTTGACCGGGCAAGGGCGGTACATGGATGATGATGTGCCGGGCGATGCTCTGTTCGCGGCCTTCTTCCGCAGCCCGGTTGCGCATGGCCGGATCACTGCTTTGGATCTGGACGCGGCGCGTGATGCGGATGGCGTGCGGCTGGTCATGGCGCTGGATGATCTGGCCGGGGCGGGGATCGATACCGTGATGAACGCGGCGACGGTGACCAACCGGGATGGGTCCAAGGCGGCGGCACCGGACCGGCATATGCTGGCAAAGGACAGGGTGCGGTTTGTCGGCGAACCTGTGGCCGTGGTCATCGCCGAGACCCCAATGCAGGCCCGCGATGCGGTTGAGATGATATGGATGGAGACCGACGACCTGCCCGCCAAGCTGGATGTCGACGCCGGAGGGGAGATGCTGCACTCCGAGGCCCCGGATAACCGCGCCTTTGACTGGGGGCTGGGGGATGAGGCCGCGACCGAGGCCGCGTTTCAGCAGGCCACCCATACCGTCTCGCTGAACGTGGCGGACAATCGGGTGATCATCACCTCGCTGGAACCTCGTGGCTGTCAGGCGCATTGGGCTGATGGGCGGCTGCAGTTTGCCTATGGCGGTCAAGGCGTCTGGGCCATGCGGGCGCAACTGGCGCAAAAGCTGAAGCTGGAGCCTGAGGCGATCCGCGTCACCACCCCCGATGTGGGTGGTGGGTTCGGCATGAAGGTGATGCCGTATCCCGAATATTTCTGTGTCGCAGTTGCCGCGATGAAGCTGGGTCAGCCCGTTCACTGGATGTCCGACCGGTCCGAGGCGATGCTGTCTGATCATCATGGCCGCGACCTGACCTCGCTGGCCGAGCTGGCCTTTGACGCCGATCACAAGATCACCGCCTATCGGGTCCACAGCAAGGTCAACTTGGGCGCTTACAACAGCCATTTCGCTCAGGCGATCCAGACCAATCTGGCCAGCAAGGTACTGATGGGGGTCTATGACGTTCAGACCACCTACATGCGTGTCGAAGGGTTTTATACCAATACCACGCAGGTCGATGCCTATCGCGGGGCGGGGCGGCCCGAGGCGATCTACGTGCTTGAACGGTTGATGGATCGCGCGGCGCGTGAATTGGGGATCAATCCGTGGGAACTGCGGCGCAAGAACTTCATCCGGCCCGAGAAATTTCCTTACACCTCCGCCACTGGCGAAACTTATGATGTCGGCGATTTCAACATGGTCCTGACCCGTGCGGGCGAACAAACGCCGGGCTTTGCCGAACGCAAGGCCGCCGACGCCGAACGTGGCCTGATCCGGGGGCAGGGGCTCTGTTATTATATCGAAAGTATTCTGGGAGACCCGTCCGAGAACGCGAAGATCGCATTCTGTGAGGACGGCACCGTGAACCTCTATGTTGGCACCCAGTCAAATGGGCAGGGGCATGAGACGGCCTATACCCATTTCCTGTCGGATCAGACCGGCATTCCCATGGACCGGATCACCATCATTCAGGGCGATAGTGACCAGCTGCCCCACGGGGGCGGCACCGGTGGGTCGCGCTCGGTCACGGTGCAAAGCACGGCGACATTGGCCACAATCGACGTCATGATCGCCGCATTCACGCCGTATCTGGCCGATAAGATGGGGGTCGAGGAGGCTGACGTGAGCTTTGATCACGAAACATTCCGCGCGCCCGGGTCAAACCTGACGCCCACCCTGACCGAGGCGGCCGAGATGGCCCGCGCCGATGGTCGCACCGATCTGCTGCAACACGAAGCGCGCGCCAATCTTGATGCGCGCAGCTATCCCAACGGCGCGCATGTTGCCGAAATTGTTATCGATTCCTACACCGGTGAAACATGGGTGGACCACTATACAGTCGTTGATGATTTTGGTAACCTAATCAACCCGATGCTGGCCGAAGGGCAGGTGCATGGCGGTGTGGTCCAGGGCATTGGACAGGCCTTGACCGAGCATGTTGTGCATGATGCGCAAGGGCAACTGCTCACGGCTTCGTTGATGGACTACGCCTTGCCCCGCGCGGCCGAGATACCCATGATAAAGTTTACCTCGGCGCCGGTTCCGTCAACTTCCAACCCGATGGGTATGAAGGGCTGCGGAGAGGCCGGCACCGTGGGCGCGCTGGCCGCTGTGGCAAACGCGGTTCAGGACGCGCTTTGGGATCACGGGGTGCGGCAGGCGGATATGCCTTTCACACCCAACAGAGTATGGGAATTGTTGACGCATGGATCTGTCGCGGCTGAGTAGAAAGGTACTGGGATGGCTCGGGCGGCCTCTGCGGTCCGAGCACTCGGCCGAGACACCTCATCGCGAGCCTGTCAGCCATGTCATCATCCTCGACGGCACAATGTCGACGCTGGAGCCGGGATTTGAAACCCATGCAGGTCAGGCGTTTCGTCTGTGTCAGGAGATGGGTGGCAAGGTCTCGGTGTTTTACGAAGCTGGGGTCCAGTGGGAAAGCTGGAAAACCTCGCTGGACGTGATGATGGGGCGGGGGATCAATCGCCAGATCCGTCGCGCCTATGGCTATCTGGCATCGCGCTACAAACCCGGTGACCGGATCTATTTTATCGGGTATTCGCGCGGGGCCTACGGCGTGCGCAGCCTTGCCGGGGTGATCGACATGATTGGCCTGCTCAAGGCCGAGCACGCCACCGTGCGCAACATCAAACAGGCCTATCGCCACTACGAATGCAACCCCAACGGCACCGCAGCCCGGGATTTCCGCCGTCAGTTCTGCCACGAAGAAATTGCCATCGAAATGATCGGCGTCTGGGACACCGTCAAGGCGCTGGGCCTGCGCCTGCCGTTGCTGTGGCGCCGGGCCGAAGAAAAGCACGCGTTCCATAACCATCAGCTTGGGCCTGCCACCCGGCACGGTTATCACGCCATGGCGCTGGACGAGACGCGCGAAGTTTATGAACCGGTTCTGTGGGAGTGTACCTCTGATTTCAACGGTCACGTAGAACAGGTCTGGTTCCGGGGCACCCACGGTGATGTCGGTGGTCAGTTGAATGGATTCGAAGACGCACGGCCGCTTAGCAACATTTCCCTGATCTGGATGCTGGACAAGGCCGAGTTGCACGGGCTGCCGCTGCCGGATGGCTGGCGCGACCGCTTCCCAACTGCGACCACTGCGCCTTCGGTCGGAACCTGGCGCGGCTGGGGCAAGATCTTCCTGCTGCGCAAACACCGCAAGATTGGTCGCGATCCGTCAGAACGCCTGCATGTCTCGGTCGCACCGGATGAATTGCCGGGCTGGGTGCCGATGCCGGATTTGCCCTCGCATCCGGCGCAGTAGAAGGTCAGCTTGGGACGCAGAGGTTTGTGACTTGTTTGATCAGTGCATCCGGACGCTCGACCAGATCGAAGCGCCATCGTCTCGGGGACCAATTGTAGATACGTTCTTCGGCGGTATCATCGACAATCAGCAGACCGTGAAAGTACCATTCGGAAGTCGATTTGTAGCCGGTCTCTGCTGTGTAGAATGAAAACCCACGCAGCTGGTGCAGGGTTTCGATCGGAGAGTTTTCTGCATGTTCGGCGATGCAATAGGGTGAACCACCCGCGATCACACGTGTTTGAATAAGGATCATCGGAACGGTCAGCAAAGACCACAGCGCTGGGATAACCGACACCGCCATTCCAAGCTTTGCAAAACGTGATGGGCGTACTTTTCCATCTTGCTCCGACCAGATGAGGAACCCGAACCCCAACGCCATTGTTAGGCTAAAACCATGGAGCAGTTGAGTGGTGGAAAACAGAGAAAGTACGCCAGAGGCTATTGTGAAGAAAACTCCAAAAAGAAGTGTGACGGCGAAAAGGGTATGGGCGAGAAATGTGGGAATCCCGCGCAAACCCGTGAGGGTCATGGCTGAGAGGATCAAAGGCACCGCAGGCGCAATCCAGACCACAAGATACATGGCCTGCATCCAAAATTCGAAAGTTCCGAAGGAATAGTTCGGCTCTACGACAGTTCGATCCAAAGGCTGGAAATAGGCCAAAAAGATCAGGGCAGCGTACCCGCAGAAAAGGTATTTGGGATTCAATCTGAACTGAATCTGAAAAACTCTTGTAAAGAAAGCGGAGTGTTAGGATTGACCGCCCGCCATTGGGCGAGCGGCCAGCCTATTTGTTAGATCAAGCTTACCGGCGGCGGTCGCGGCGCGAGCTCATGGGCTGGAAGGCTACGCCGACATGCGCCTCGCAATAGGGCTTACCGGCTTCTACGGGCAGGCCGCAGAACCAGAAATCCTCGGTCGCGGGGTCGCCCACGGGCCACTTGCAGGTCTTTTCGGTCAATTCCATCAGCGTCAGCTTCTTCGCCTTCTTCTCAATCTCGTTGACCTTGGCCAGCGCCTCGGGGCTGATCTCGTTGGCCGAAGGCTGCGGCGGCAGCGGCTGGCCTGCCGGGATGATCTGGCGGCGGGCGGGCACCGCAGGTTTCGCTTCGGCTGCCGGGGCAGGGGCCGGGCGCGCCGGTTCGGTTTTGGGTGCGGGTTTCGGCTTGGCCTCGGCCTTGGGCGCGGGGGCCGGTTTTTCCTTGGGCTCGGCCTTGGCCGGGGCAGCACCGGTTGCGCGGTTCGACAGGCCCAGACGGTGCACTTTGCCGATCACGGCGTTGCGGGTCACGCCGCCCAGTTCCTTGGCGATCTGGCTGGCAGACTGGCCCTCGCCCCACATTTTCTTCAGAAGTTCTACGCGCTCGTCAGTCCAGGACATCGGTTGCCTTTCAAAAGCGGAAAGCGGCCCCGGATTCGGGCCGCCTTGGGAATTCGTCTCAGCCCCCTATTTTAATCACTGCGGGCCGAGTTACAAGCGGTCTTCGAATCAGCTATGGGGCAGACATGCAGAATCTTATGGATCAGGACGCGCGCCGGTTTGGGGCGGTCAACTGGATGGGCCTCTACACGCTGGCCAAACGCGAAACCCTTCGGTTTCTGGCGGTCTGGACGCAGACCCTGCTGGCGCCATTGGTGACGGCGGGATTGTTCCTACTGATCTTCACCATCGCCATTGGTCCAGGGCGGTCCGACGTGATGGGGGTTCCGTTTTTGATCTTTCTGGCGCCGGGCATCATGATGATGACGGTGATCCAGAATGCGTTTGCCAATACCTCGTCCTCAATCATCATCGCCAAGGTTCAGGGCAACATCGTGGACACTCTGATGCCGCCGCTGTCGCCGCTGGAAATCCTGCTGGGTTATCTGGCAGGGGGCGTCATTCGCGGCGTTCTGATCGCCTTTGTCGTTGCGGCCGCGTTTCTGGTGTTCCTGTCCATCGCGCCGCAAAACCTGTTGATTACCCTGATCTTCGTGATCCTCGGAGGTGCGTTCATGGGCGCGCTGGGCCTGTTCGCCGGTATCTTCGCCAATAAATTCGACCAGATGGCTGCGATCACGAACTTCATCGTCACGCCGCTGGCCTTCCTGTCGGGCACGTTCTACTCGGTCGAGGCACTGCCGCCTGTTCTGAACCGCCTGAGCCACCTTAACCCGGTGTTCTACCTGATTGACGGGTTGCGCTATGGGATGATCGGCGTGTCGGACAGCTCTCCGTGGTTGGGGATGGTCGTCTGCTCCGGTGCGACGCTGGTGGTTGGTGCGATCACCTGGCAGATGCTGCGGACGGGTTATCGGCTCAAGGCCTGACGTTGCCGCGTTTCGCGCCAGACAAGGATTAGCCCGCCTGTCAGGATGATGGCCGAGCCGATCTGGCTGATCGCATCCGGGATTACGCCAAAAACCGCAAAGTCATAGAAGGCGGCGAAAATCAGCGTGGCATAGCTGATCGGAGCCACAAATGATGCGTCTGCGCGGGCCATGCCGTTGACGAAGCAGGCCTGCGCACAGGCCATCAGCACGCCAATACCCGCCAATGCGGCCCATTGCGCGGCGGTTGGCATCTGAAAGACAAAGCTGACCGCGACCGAGGCAATCGTCAGCCCCATCGCATTGTTGATCAGTAGAATCTGGATCGGGATTTCCCGGCCCGAGAGTTTCTTGATGAAGATCAGTTCCATCCCAATCACCACCGCTGCTGACAGCGCAAGCAAGGCCGCGGGCTGAAAACTGGCAGGCGTCGGTCGCAGTAGGATAAGTGCTCCGGTTAGGGCGACGGCGGCGGCCAGCCAGCGCCATGGACCTACACCCTCTTTCAGCAACGGGACGGCCAGCACCATTGCGAAGACCGGGTTCAGGAAGGAGATTGCCGTGGCATCCGCAATCGGGATGAACGCGACTGAGGCGAACATCAGCGTGATCCCGACCCACCCGAAACTGGTCCGCCCGATATGCAGCCCCCAATGCGGGCGGCGCAGTTTTGGGCGCAGAACGCCAACCACGCTTACGATCACCAGAAAGGCGAACAGAAACCGTCCGTGGCTGATCTGCATAGGATGCAGCGCCGGGCCCAGCGTATCCGTGCCCAACGCTTTGGCCAGCAGCGTTGTGCTCGCGATAAATGCGCTGGCGGCCACGATCAGCAAGGCCGCAAGGGCAGGGTTCTGGCGCACGGGTGTCATGCCCCTAGCGGTGGGCCAGCATCTGGGAAATAGCAAGCAGGAAACTCACGTCTCAGGGTGAAATTTAGGGTGCCGCGATTTTCTGGGTTTTCAGACTGCCTGCGTCCCGCTATACGGCGCGACATGATCAAACACGCACATATCCTGCGACTCCGACGCCGACGCATTGCCGCGTAATCGGCCCGTTTGATCCATTGCGCGCTGTAAATCCGCGCAAACTCCACCAAATCTGTTGACGAACCCTGCCTTCGTGTATCACTCACGGGGCTCAACATATCGAAAAGGATGATCCGATGATCCCGTCCGTTCTGCCGACCTATAATCGTGCGCCCCTGACCTTTGTGAAGGGCGAAGGCGCTTGGCTGACCGAGGCGGACGGCCGACGTTTTCTGGACCTCGGCGCCGGGATCGCGGTGAACGCACTGGGCCACGCGCATCCTGCACTGGTTAATGCGCTGACGGAACAGGCGCACGCGCTGTGGCATGTGTCGAACCTGTACAACATCCCGCAACAGCAGGCGTTGGCCGACAAGCTGGTCGAGCATACCTTTGCCGACACGGTGTTCTTCACCAATTCAGGCACCGAGTCCTGCGAACTGGCCGTGAAGATGGCCCGCAAGTATTTCTATGACAAAGACCTGCCCGAAAAGGTTGAAATCATTACTTTCAGCGGCTCGTTCCACGGTCGGTCCTCAGCCGGTATCGCGGCGGCCGGGTCCGAGAAGATGACCAAGGGTTTCGGTCCGTTGCTGCCGGGATTTGTGCATGTCACGTTCGGAGACCTCGACGGCGTCACCAATGCCATCACCGACAAGACGGCCGCGATCCTGATCGAGCCGGTGCAAGGCGAAGGTGGTATCCGCCCGGTACCAGATGCTGAGATGAAGGCCCTGCGCCAGATCTGCGACGAAAACGGCCTGCTGCTGATCCTGGACGAGGTGCAATGCGGTGTCGGCCGGACCGGCAAGCTGTTCGCACATGAATGGGCGGGGATTACCCCGGACATCATGATGGTCGCCAAAGGCATCGGTGGGGGCTTCCCTCTGGGCGCAGTGCTGGCCACCGAAGACGCCGCCAGCGGCATGACGGCAGGCACCCATGGCTCGACCTATGGCGGCAACCCGCTGGGCTGTGCCGTCGGTTGCGCGGTGATCGATCAGGTCGCCACACCCGCCTTTCTGGAAGGTGTGAACCGCAAGGCCGGTCTGCTGCGGCAAAAGCTGGAAGGTCTGGTCGCTGATCACCCGGAGGTGTTCGAAGAGGTCCGGGGCTCTGGCCTGATGCTGGGCATCAAATGCAAGGCAACCAACACGGACGTGGTGACTGCGGGCTATGACAACGAGGTCATCGCCGTTCCCGCTGCCGACAACGTGATCCGCCTGCTGCCACCGCTGACCCTGACCGAGGATGACATCGCGCAGGCCATGATCCGCCTCGACAAGGCCGCCGCGCAGGTCGAAGGCAAACTTGCGACCGCCTGAACTTCATCTTTTCCCAAATACTCCGGTTGTATGGGGGCTAGACCCACCAACCGACAGCCAAAAGCGAAACGAAATGAACCATTTTCTCGACATCCACAAAACTGACGCAGACGATCTGCGGGCGATGATCAATCAGGCCGGTGAAATGAAGCAGGCCCGGCTGGGCCGTCCGAAAGCTGCGCCGGATGATGACCAGCCGCTCAAGGATCGCATGGTCGCGCTGATCTTCGAAAAACCCTCGACCCGGACCCGTGTGTCCTTTGATGTGGGCGTTCGCCAGATGGGCGGGCAGACCATGGTGCTGTCGGGCAAGGACATGCAGTTGGGCCATGGCGAGACAATCGCCGACACCGCGCGTGTTCTGTCGCGCTATGTCGACATGATCATGATCCGGACGTTTGATGAAACGATCCTGACCGAGATGGCCGAATATTCCGACGTGCCGGTGATCAACGGCCTGACCGACCGCACTCATCCCTGCCAGATCATGGCCGATGTGCTGACGTTCGAGGAACATCGCGGCCCCATCGCAGGCAAAAAGGTTGTCTGGACCGGCGACGGCAACAATGTCTGTGCCTCGTTCCTGCACGCGGCGGGTCAGTTCGGGTTTGATCTGACCTTCACCGGCCCTGCGCAGTTTGACCCCGAGGAAGAGTTCATGGGTTTTGCCCGTCAGAAGGGCTCGAAAATCGTGGTCGAGCGGGACCCGTTCAAAGCCGTAGAAGGCGCCGATCTGGTGGTTGCGGACACTTGGGTTTCGATGCACGATTCCCAGTCGGCCAAGGAACGCCGCCACAATCTGCTGCGTCCATATCAGGTGAACACCGAGCTGATGTCGCACGCCAAGCCTGACGCGCTGTTCATGCACTGCCTGCCCGCGCACCGCGAGGAAGAGGCAACGTCCGAGGTCATGGACGGCCCAAACTCGGTAATCTTTGACGAGGCCGAGAACCGCCTGCACGCGCAGAAGGCCGTGATGCGCTGGTGTCTGGGCGTTTAACGCCTGCGCACATCCCAAACACGCAGTTTGGCGAGCGTCCGGGCGCTCGCCAACAAGACCAGCGCACAAAGGGCGGTTTTGGTCATGATCTCCATCGTGCCTTCAATCAGCATCGCGTGAACGACGCTGCCGATGATGGTTAAAGCGGCCAGGGCCGTGTGACCCAGCCTCCAAACCCGGAACCGAAGACGCATGCGTTGCCGGTAGATGCGCAGAAAGGCTGCTGCAAATGCCGCCCACATCGCGATGACGCCCCAGGCGGAAAACGGGGTGGGTGAGACGAACAGCAAAGCGTCCACCACATCCGGCGGGCTGGTTATCCACAGGCCGCCGACATGAATTAGAATACTGGCAACCAATGCGATGCCAACCCATTGATGCCATCGGCGGCTGATCAGCGGTGAAAGTCCGGGCAGGTACCGACCGGCCAGAAGGGGCTGCAGCAACAGCAATCCCATACCGACCACGCCCGCAAACCCCGCGATAATGTAGATCGGATCACGCCACGCCAGAAGCGGGCTGTTCGCCGCTGCGATCAGCGGCACTGCCAGAACGAGGGTCAGAACCGTCCAGATCAGCAGGGCACGTGTCACGAAGGGTCAGAGGGGCTGCAGAACGAAATGCGCGGAGAGGGTCTTGTCCTTTGAATTCGCCATGATCGGTCGCAGGAACACTGTCTCGAAGTCTCCGCTGTCATAGGCCAGATGGCCATGTGGTTGGCCGAAGGCGGGTACGATCTGCGGCATCTCAAGCCGAAACTCCCCATTCGCATTGGTCAGCGTTGCGCCGTGGCTCTGCGGGTCGCGTTCGTGGCCTTCGGTCGTGTGAGCCCAGATCTGGATGCGCTGGCCGGGCAGGGGGGCTCCGTCACCTGCGCGGCGCACCGTGCCCGTCATCCAGAACCCGCCACCACCGATCCGATCAACGATGGGTGCACCGGGGCGATAGTTGTTGGACCCACCGCGCATGGACGGTGTCGGGGCCAGCCCCGCCGCACGCGCAGGCAGCAGCAGGCCGGTGGCACCGGTCGCCAGAACGGCACCGCCGAGGGCGATCAGGGAACGACGGGAAAAGCGTGTATTCGTCATGTCGGGACCTCCTGCAAGGTGTCATCCAATGGGACCGGGACGCGCCACGACGCAAAGATAGCACGGTTCGCGCCTTTTCCGAGGCGGGTTTCACGGCCCTGTGATCGCCGCGTGCGAATTTCTTTGACCCTGCGTGAATTTGGGTGCCATCCTTGCGGCACCGATCCGAAAGGCTGCCCGATGGACAAGATGCAAACGGTGTCACCTGACGAAATCGCCGCCTTCAGGTGCGACGGAGCCGTCGTCCTGCGCTCGCAGTTCTCGGACAAGTGGCTGTCGCTGCTGCGCGCGGGGATCGATGCAGACCTTGCCGCCCCAACCGACAACTTCACCCGCCATACGAAAGACCCCAGCGCCCCGGCCTATTTCGAGGATTACTGGGCCTGGAACAAAATCCCTCAATTCACCGATTTTGTGCGCAATTCCCCCTGCGCCGCGCTGGCAGGGCAACTGTTGGGCGCACCGTCGATCAACCTTGTCATGGACAATTGGTTTTTGCGCGAGGCCGGATCGACCTCACGCCCTCCGTTCCATCAGGACCTGTCCTATTTCGATTTCGAAGGCACGATGTGCGTCCTTTGGCTGCCGCTGGAGCCGGTGACTAAGGAGAACGGTATCGCTTTCGTCAAAGGCTCGCACCTGTGGGACAAGCTGTTCATGCGGGTCCGGTTTGCAGACGGTCATCCCAGTTACGAACCGACCGAGGTTGCAGGCCTGACCTATCATCCGCCGCCCGATATCAACGCCAACCCGGATGCCTATGATCTGCTGCAATGGGACATGCAGTTGGGCGATTGCATCTTTTTCGACATGCGCACGCTGCATGGAGGGTTGTCCTCGGTCACGCCAACAGAAACAGTCCGGCGCTTTACCCTGCGGATGACGGCACCAGACGGGATCATCCGGTATCGCGGCGATTGGGCAAAAGACGAGCGCGCACAGTTCGAGGCGGCGGGCTACAGCGAAGGGGATCGCATCGACGGGCCGTTTTTCCCCCGGCTGTGGCCGTAGCTGTCGCAAAAACACCTGCACCCTGACTGTGCAATATTGCAAGTTTTCTTGTCGAAAAGCGCTCTATATCCTTCATTTGTGAACCCTAATCCTCTGATCGCAGGAGAGCTGGAATGAGTTGGAACCCGACCCACAACCCCGAATGCCTGTCGGAAAACGCGGCACTTGAAACTTTGATCATCCCACGCGCCCGCGATCTGGGCGGGTTCGAAGTGCGCCGCGCGCTGCCTTCTATCAAACGTCAACTTGTGGGGCCGTTCATCTTTTTTGATCAGATGGGGCCGGCCGAGTTTATCACCGATGGCGGCATCGACGTCCGCCCGCATCCGCATATCGGCCTGGGCACCGTTACCTACCTGTATCAGGGCGAGTTCGAACATCGCGACAGTCTTGGCACGCATCAGATGATTTACCCGGGCGAGGTCAACTGGATGGTCGCGGGGCGCGGTGTCACGCATTCCGAGCGCACCAGTGAAGAAACACGGGGCAAGAGACACAGCCTGTTCGGCATCCAGACCTGGATCGCCCTGCCCGAGGCGCATGAGGATATGGCCCCCGATTTCGAGCATCACAAACAAGCCGCGCTGCCGCATATTCAGGACAATGGGGTCAGCGCGCGTCTGATCCTCGGTTCGGCCTATGGGGAAACCAGCCCGGTCACGATGCTGTCCGAAACTTTCTATCTGGACGTACAGCTTGATCCGGGCGCCGCGTTTCCCCTGCCAGACGATCACGAGGACCGGGGCGTTTACGTCACGCAGGGCTCGGTCGAGATTGCAGGTGACAGGTTCGAGGAAGGCCGCATGATGGTGTTCCGCCCGGGCGACCGCCTGTCGGTCAAAGCTGGGCCGATGGGCGCGCGGCTGATGCTGCTGGGTGGCGCGACGCTGAACGAGGATCGTTATATCTGGTGGAACTTCGTGTCGTCTTCGAAGGACAAGATCGAGAGTGCCACCCGTGAATGGAAAACCGCCGACTGGGCGAATGGCGCGTTCCACCTGCCACCGGGGGACGATGAGGAGTTCATTCCGATCTCGGAAGAGCTTGAGCGCACCCGGCCACGATTGGCGCGCTGACCACACGTCAGGGGGCCTTGCCCGTGGCTCTGATCCCGGCGATCCTTTGCGCCGGGGAGGCGTACCATGAAGATCGTGATCGCAGGCGCAGGCAGTATCGGGTGCTATTGCGGGGGGCTGCTGGTCCATGCAGGCCTCGACGTGACCCTGCTGGGCCGACCGCGCATTCTGGACCCGATCCGCGACAAGGGGCTGACGGTCACGGATTTCTCGGGCCTGAATCGTCATGTGGCCGCGCGGGATTTGACCCTGACCCAGGATGCAAGTTGTCTGACCACCGCGGAAGCCGTGATCGTGACGGTTAAAACCGGCGCAACGGAGGAGATCGCCGACCGGATTGCGAAATACTCGCCAACATCCGCCTTGGTCCTGTCCTGGCAGAACGGTATGGACAACGCCCGCACCCTGCGTGAGACCCTGCCGGATCACGACGTGCGCGCCGGTATGGTACCGTTTAACGTGGTGCCGACCGAACCGGCGTGTTTTCATCGGGCGACCTCGGGCGAAATTGTCATCCAAAGCGGCCCCGGTGCTCTGGGTCAAAGGCTTAGCAGCCCCGATCTGCCGGTGATCGAAAGCGACGACATCGACGCCGTGCAATGGGGTAAGCTGGTGATCAACCTCAACAACGCGCTGAACGCGCTGTCCGGTCTGACGCTGAAAGAGCAACTTCTGGATCGCAATTGGCGGCGGTTGATGGCGGATCAGATGACCGAAGCTCTGGCGGTTCTTAAGGCAGCGGGTCACCCGGTGGCCTCGACCACGCCCCTGCCTGCGTGGATGACGCCGCATATCCTGCGCCTGCCGACGCCGGTCTTTACCCGCATCGCGGCACGAATGCTGACTATCGACCCCAGCGCGCGGACTTCGATGGCCTATGATCTGATGGCGGGGCGTCCTACCGAAATTGACAGTCTGCAAGGCGAGATCATCCGCCTGGGCACGCAGTCTGGAGTGGCAACCCCGATCTGTACCAAAGTGCGGGCGCTGATTGAACAAGCGCCCGAAACCGCTCTGTCACCGGATCAGATCAAGTCTTAGTTGCGGTCAGATAAAGGCAGTCAGGAACACGAAAATCGCCGCTGACATGGCCGCAGCCGCAGGAACGGTGATAACCCAAGCCGCCACGATGGTCATGAAATGCGAACGACGCACCAGCTTGCGGCGCTGGTGTTCTTCGCGGGCCAGTCGCTGTTCGGCGGGGCGCTGACGGTTCGTCTGCTTCCAGCGGCGATCCGAGTGCCATTCGCGATAGAAACCAACTCCGAACACCGCACCCACGGCGATATGGGTCGAGCTGACCGGCAGACCCAGCCAGCTGGCCACGATCACGGTAATCGCCGCCGACAGCGCCACACAGAAGGCGCGCATAGGGTTCAGCTTGGTGATCTGGCTGCCCACCATCCGGATCAGTTTGGGGCCGAACAGGAACAGACCGAACGAAATCCCGAATGCGCCAATTACCATCACCCAACTCGGGATCGCCACTTTCGAGGCGAAATCGCCGAATTCCGCCGTGTGTACGATCGCCGCCAAGGGGCCAACCGCGTTGGCCACATCATTGGCGCCGTGCGCGAAGCTGAGGAACGTCGCCGAGATCACCAGAGGCAAGCCAAACAGCGTTTTCAGAGATTTCGTGCGGTTTTCCAACCCTTCGGATTTGCGCCGCACCCAGGGCACCGTCACCGACCAGACCAGCAGGCCCGAGGCCAGGCCGATCAGCAGGGCCATTTCAAGCTCGATTTTCACGATCCGTTTCAGGCCTTTGACGGACAGATAGGTCGCAAACGCGGCTGCCATAACGGCCACAAGGATCGGAACCCAACGGCGCGCGGCAGCAATCTTGTCGTCCTGATACTGGATCTTGGCTTTGATCAGCGCCAAAAAGCCCGCCGCGATCACTCCGCCCAGAACCGGTGAGATTACCCAGCTTGCGGCGATGGCGCTCATCGTGCCCCAGCTGACCGCGCTCAGACCCGCTGCTGCGATGCCTGCGCCCATAACACCACCCACGACCGAGTGCGTCGTCGAAACCGGTGCGCCGACCCAGGTGGCGAGGTTGACCCACATGGCTGATGAAATCAGAGCGGCCATCATCGCCCAGATAAACACATTGCTGTTCTGAACCGAGGCCGGGTCGATGATTCCCTTGGAAATGGTCGAGACTACATCCCCACCCGCCAACAACGCGCCCGCGCTTTCGGCGATGGCCGCAATGAGGATCGCGCCGCCCATGGTCAGAGCATTGGCACCAACCGCCGGACCCATGTTGTTGGCCACATCGTTGGCGCCGATATTCACTGCCATATAGGCCCCAAAAACCGCTGCCGCGACAACGATCAACCCGCCATCGGCCTGTCCGAAAAACACTGCAGCCGACAGACCGGCCAGCGCAATAAAGGCCAGCGCAATGCCGGGCGCCAGCATCGGGCGCGCCACGTGGACATTTGCGTTTTCGACACGCGAGATGCGGTGCAGGTCGCTGTCCAGCGCCTGCCAACGGGTTTTTGTAGTCATGTTCGACATGGGATTTTGCGGCTTACTTAATTTGACACACGCGGCTAGACGGATTCACCCGCATGGGCAACCGCTTTGTCATCAAATCTTCGCGAAACTGTTACAGTTGGAGCAGTATGTCGCGCAATTCCGGCTCGTTGACGCGTTCGGCCGCCGTCGCAGGTGATACCCAGACCCGTTTGCGCGTGCCCGCTTCGGGAAAGTCGTCCACGAGATCTTGAACCTCGACCCGGTAAACACTGGTCAGTACTGGCAGGGCCGTGCCGTCTTTCAGGATTTTATCATAAGTAAAGTGGCCAATCGGCTCTTTGCCGGGGTCGGGCGCATGCACGCCTGCCTCTTCCCAAGCCTCCTGCAGGGCGGTTTCGGCGCCGTCCTTGCCATCAATCGGCCAGCCCTTGGGGATGATCCAGCGCCCGGTATCGCGGCTGGTGATCAGCAGAACCTCGGGCCCCGTATTGGTTTGTCGTGTGCACAGTGCTGCGAACTGCACCCGCCGGGGGCGCAGAAAAATGGGTCGAGCGACCTCCTCCCAGATGTTTCGCAACCATTTTGTCATAAGCTAGTCTTTTGTTCGCGCGTTAACGTCGAGCCGCAGTGATATAACAACAATAAGCTGCATCTTCAATGAGCCTTTGTGCACTGGAAATTCAAGAGCTTCTCGTGCCAGTAAGCGAACCAGACTAAACCTCTATAATCTAAACATAAGGTCAATCGCGGTTCTGTCCCCGCCGTTTGGCGCGCAGGGTGGGGTCCGCCTGGGTTGGGTCTTCGGGCCAGGGGTGTTTGGGGTATTGTGCGCGCATATCCTTGCGAACGTCCGCGTAAGACCCCGCCCAGAAGCCCGGCAGATCGCGCGTGATCTGGATTGGGCGTTGTGCCGGGGACAGCAGGGTGATTTTCAGCGCCTCGCCCCCAACGACAGGGTGCCGCGTGACCCCGAACAGCTCCTGCAGGCGCACCGAAATTTCAGGAATCGCGCCGCCGTAATCAATCGGTACCTTGCGGCCCAACGGTGTCTCAAACGACCCGGGCGCGCGACGGTCAAGCTCTTGTGTCTGGTTCCAGTCCAGCCGGGCACGTAGGGCGGGCAACAGGTCGAACCGCTTCCACTCCTCGGCATTGCGCACGCCTGAGAGCATCGGCAGCAGCCAGTCTTCAAGGGTTTGGGTCAGCCCCTCGATGGTGAAATCGGGCAAATCCACGCCTTCGGCCCGCACCAGTTCCACGCGGGCGGCAAGCCGTGCTGCGGCGCCCTCCAGCCGCAGGCCCAAATCGCGTACGCCGTCCAGCATGGCCTGCGCCACCGCGTCGTCCGGGACATTCTTCCAGATGCGGTCGCTCAGTGTGATTGCGCCGAACCTCTCTTGCTGGCGCGCCACCACCCGGCGATCGCGTTTTGACCATTCGCAACTGTCGACCCAGTCTATCTGATCCGCAAACAGGTCGCGAATCTCGCGTTCCGATATCTGGGCTGCCATGCGCACGCGCGCCTCGCGCGGATTGCCGTCGGTATCCGTGACCACCAGATAGGGCGCGGCGGCAAGTGTGTCGTCGGGGTCCAGCACAACCCCTTTACCACCGGACAAAACATAGCGCGGCACATCGCCCTTGCGGCGTTGCCCGATCCGGTCGGGATAGGTCAGCGCGGCCATCGAAGCAGGGCTTAGATCGGCGGAGTTGCCCTGTTTGCGCAGCCGCTTAGCCTCAGCCTTGATCCGATCTACGGCACTCGCATTCACCTGCCAGACCCGATTGCGCTGAAACGCGCGCATGTCGCGCAACGCTTCCAGCCGCAGCAGCATGTCCGCCGGAGCCCCTCTGAGCGGATCGCGCTCCGCCATCAGTGCGGCCAAGGGCGCGGCGTTTGGCCCGGCACGCACCAGCATGTGCCCCAAACGCGGGTGCAGAGGCAGCGCGGCCAGCGCGCGCCCGTGTTCGGTGATCCGCCCTTTGGCATCCAGCGCGCCCAGCATTGTCAGCAGGGCCTTCGCCTCGGCCATGGTGCCTTCGGGCGGTGGTGTCAGGAAGGCCAGATCGTTCGGTTCTGCGCCCCACAGCGCCAGCTCCAGGGCCAGTCCGGTCAGGTCGGCAGCTTCGATCTCGGCCGGGGGATAAGCGGCCAGAGCACCTTCTTCGCCCTTGGACCACAATCGATAGCAGACCCCATCGGCCACACGCCCGGCGCGGCCTGCGCGCTGGGTGGCCTCGGCCCGGGTCACGCGCTCGGTCACCAGCCGCGACATGCCCGATCCCGGATCGAACCGCGACCGCCGTGCTTGCCCCATATCGACCACCACGCGGATGTCGGGGATGGTCAGCGAGGTCTCGGCGATCGATGTGGCCAGCACAACTTTGCGCCCCTCTTTAACCGGTGTAATCGCCTCGCGCTGGGCAGCAAAGGGCATCGCCCCGAACAGGGGACGTATCACGCAATCGCCGGGCAATCGCCCGGACAGGGCACCCTCGGCCCGCCGGATTTCACCCTCGCCGGGCAGGAACACCAACACGCCGCCGCCGGTTTTACGCGTGTCCCGCTCGGCCTGGGCCACCAGATCGACCAGAGCATCCAGTCGCCGAGCCTGCACCCCCAAGGGCCGGTCCAGCCAGCGGGTTTCGACCGGATAGCTGCGCCCCTCGGAGGTGACGAGGGGAGCCTCCATCAGCCGGCCCACGGGTTCAGCATCCAGCGTTGCGGACATCGCCAGCAGGATAAGATCGTCCCGCAGCGCGCCGGTGACCTCAAGGCACAACGCCAGGCCCAGATCGGCGTTCAGAGAGCGTTCGTGGAATTCGTCGAAGATTACCGCACCTACGCCGGGCAGGTCAGGGTCAGATTGCAGCATCCGGGTCAGGATGCCCTCGGTAACTACCTCGATCCGCGTGGATTTCGAAACCTTGGCGTCACCACGAACCCGGTAGCCGACCGTCTCACCCGCGCGCTGCCCCAAAGTTTCCGCCATCCGTTCAGCCGCGGCGCGTGCGGCCAGCCTGCGCGGTTCCAGCATCACGATCTTGCCATCACACACGCCCGCTTCGAGCATCGCCAGCGGCACCCGTGTCGTCTTGCCCGCACCCGGAGGCGCCTGCAACACGGCACGGCCCGAAGCCTTAAGGGCGGCAAGCAGGTCGGGGATGGCGTCGTCGATGGGCAAGCGTGTCATACGGGCTTTATCCGCCAACCTTTCCGCAAGGTCCAGTTCCGGCAGGCTGCGGCAATTCTCATGGCGCTTGGCACTGGACAAACCCCGTTCTGCTACGCCATCAAGGCGAAAATCGGGTAGGGGACGCGCATGAACACCGCTGAGCTGGGCGACAGGATATTGAATGGCGAGCGCCGCGCGCTGGCCCGGGCGATCACGCTGGTCGAAAGCGGCCGCGACGATCACCGGGCGCAGGCGACCGAACTGCTGGCCCATGTCGCCAAGTCCGAGCGGCAATCCCTGCGCATCGGTCTGTCGGGAACGCCCGGGGTGGGCAAGTCCACCTTTATCGAGAGCTTCGGTATGATGCTGATCGGGCAGGGGCTGCGCGTGGCAGTGCTGGCGGTCGATCCCAGCTCGGCCCGGTCGGGTGGCTCGATTCTGGGTGACAAAACCCGGATGGAGCGCCTGAGCCGCGAGAGAAACGCCTTTATCCGCCCATCGCCCAGCCAATCGCATCTGGGCGGTGTCGCGCGTCGCACGCGCGAGGCGATTGCTTTGTGCGAAGCGGCGGCTTTCGATGTGGTCCTAATCGAAACTGTGGGCGTGGGTCAGTCGGAAACCGTAGTGTCTGAGATGTCCGACCTGTTCCTGTTGCTGCTGGCCCCTGCGGGCGGTGACGAGTTGCAGGGTGTCAAACGCGGCATCATGGAAATGGCCGACATGATTCTGGTCAACAAGGCGGACGGAGACCTGAAGGCCACCGCCACCCGTACCTGTGCCGATTACGCCGGTGCCCTGCGCCTGTTGCGCAAACGCCCTCAGGATCCGGAAGGGTTCCCCAAGGCCATGACGGTCTCGGCGGTCGAAGAACATGGGCTGGAGGGTGCGTGGACCGAGATGCAGTCCCTCACCCAGTCGCGCCGGGACAGCGGCCACTGGGACGCGAACCGGGCGGCGCAGGCGCAATACTGGTTCGAGCAAGAGGTGCGCGCGGCCCTTTTGGCGCAATTGTCCACCGCTCAGGCGCGGGCGGATATGGAGCAGTTGGGCGCACAGGTGCGGGCAGGTGGGCTGAGTCCCTCGGCGGCTGCGGAATCCATGTTGTCGTCACTGATTCCCCGTTAGACGCTCTGGCTGTTTGTTACGCGGCGGACACTCGGACTGAAACCGGGCTAACGGACTGACGGTGGCGCGGAAACGTGTTAATCTGGCCTCCTGAAATATTGGACCGGCCCGAATGCCCAGAATTGTTGGGACAAATAGCGACGACGATATCGACGTCACAAACAACAACGGGACCCTGAACGGGAATCCGGAAGGGTCTCCTATTGAAAATATCCGGGGCCGAGGCGGTGATGACGACATAAATGTCACCAACAGTGTCATCGCCGACAACGTGATCGGCAATGCCGGAAGTGACACCATAACCGTTACCAACAGCACCGTCGGCGGCCGCGTTGCATCGGGGTCGGATGCTGACACCGTTGATATTACGGGCTCGACCGTCGGGTCCATTCGGTTGGGCGGCGGCGACGACACCCTGAATTTCAGCAGTACGTCCGTTACCGACGATATTCGCGGCGGCAACGGAACCGACACGCTGAACCTGCCCGTCGGGACCGTGATCAATGACAGTGTTTTTGGCACTATCACGGTCGAGGATGGCGTCGGCTATTCATTATCCAGCGGTACGTTTACCCTGCCGTCCGGCATCGTGGTTACGTATTCGGCGTTCGAAAACGGCTCGGGGGTTCCATGCTTTACCCGTGACACATCTATTCTGACTCAGACAGGAAAGCGCCCGATTCAAGAGCTGCAGACCGGGGATATGATCCCCACCATGGAGCACGGGCTGCAAAGCATCCACTGGATTGGTCGCCGCGGGTTTGACCGGGCCGCATTGCTGAACAATCCGCGCCTTTGGCCGGTTCGCATTCTGGCCGGAGCACTGGGCAATGGCCTGCCCCGGCGGGACCTGCTGGTCTCGCGCCAACACAGGATGCTGGTACAGTCGAAAATCGCGGAACGCATGTTCGGCACATCCGAGGTGTTGATCCCTGCTATCAAGCTGACCGTCCTGCCGGGGATTTTTGTCGATGAAACCGTGGCGGGGGTAGAGTATTTTCACCTGTTGTTTGATCGCCATCAGGTGATCTTTGCCGAAGATGCCCCGACCGAAAGCCTGTTCACCGGTTCTGAGGCCCTGAAATCGCTTGGCGCGGATGCAAGGCGCGAGATTTTTGAAATTTTCCCTGAGTTGATCGAAATGCGACTGACGCCAAAGCCTGCGCGCTTTATCCCGCGCGGACGGCAGCAGGCGCGCCTGCTGGAACGGCACCGAAAAAACAACAAACCGCTTTTGCGGGCAGAAACCTATCCAGTCAGCGATGTCGGTTTAAAGAATTCGCTTGATCCGTCTTGACCCTTCCTGCGATTCCCACTACACGCATCCAACCAGTTTTCGGGCGCGACTTCGGGTTGCGCCCCTTGTGATTTGGCCGAGGGCGTTATGCCCGGCCTCCAGAAACAAAGGAAGAAACCATGTCGCGCCGTTGCGAACTGACCGGAAAAGGCCCGATGACTGGCAACAATGTCAGCCACGCCAAAAACAGAACTCGTCGTCGTTTTCTGCCGAACCTGAACGACGTTACCCTGCAGTCCGAAGCTCTGGGCCGTGGCGTCAAGCTGCGCATCTCGGCTGCTGCTCTGCGTTCGGTTGACCATCGCGGTGGCCTGGATGCGTTCCTGGCCAAAGCCAAGGACGAAGAGCTGTCGGCAAACGCGCTGAAAGTGAAAAAGGAAATCGCCAAGGCACAAGCCTCGGCCTAAGCCCTTTTTTCACTGCGAAGAAATTCGACCCTGTACCGCAAGGTGCAGGGTCTTTTCTTTCGTGGGGCGTTCTCAAATTGGAGCTAAAATTCCCCTGTTGGTGACATTGTTCACATACACTTAGCTCTGCCTGTTTTATGTTTAGTCATATTCATCTGGCGGAGTTCTATCTCATGTCTTTCAAACTATCTGAATACCTCTCCCTGTTGGCTGCCTTTGTTGGCAAATCGTTTGGGACATGCTTTCGGATGCAACGACAGGTGAACAGGTTGCATACGAGCCTGACCAAAGGGTCTGTCAAACGTCCCGGCGTGGACGGCTGACACCAAACCCAACCTTGCGGGCTTCGGGCGTCTCCGATTGCGCTTGAAGCCCGCTTTGCGACGGGCTTATATCCGGCGCAGGATGAAGACCGTTCTGAACAGATTCCTGCCTTTGGCACTTTCGCTGCTCGTCATATTGACTGGGCAGGGGGTGGCTGCGTCGCGCGGGCTGGACACAGCGGTGGGGCAGATGGTGCTGTGCACCGGCTCGGGTCCTGTGGTGGTCTATATGGACGCCGAAGGCCAACCGGCGAAGCCCCCGCATTTCTGCCCGGATTACGCTCTGACCCTGTTGGGCGCGATTGCGGTTTCGGGACCCGAACTGCCTGTGGTCCCGAAAACCGGTCGGCCGGCACCCTTGCGCAAGGCGGACAGTCTGATTGCCCTTCCGGTTCCCTACAGACCGGCCCGTGCGCCTCCAGTTCTGATCTGAAGATTTACTCTTATCAGACACTTGAACAAGGAGAGGCACGATGTCCCTCAAATCCAAACTCCTGGCCACTTTGGCCACCGCACTTCTGGCCACTTCTGCCTGGGCGCAGGATGCAATTTCCGTCAATGATGCTTATGCCCGGTCGTCGGGCAAGTCGGCCAAGGCCGGTGCGGCTTTCATGATGATCCAAAACGCTGGCGAAACCGATGACCGGCTGATCGGCGTGAAATCGGATGCGGCTGCACGGGTCGAGTTGCATACCCATAAGGTTGATGACAATGGCGTGGCCAAGATGGTGCATGTCGAGGAAGGCTTTGTCATTCCGGCAGGCGAGATGCACATGCTGAAACGCGGCGGTGACCATGTGATGTTCATGGGCCTGACCGCTCCGTTCGAGCATGGCGCGACGGTTCCCGTGACCCTGATCTTTGAAAAGGCGGGCGAGGTTGAAATCGAGATTCCCGTCGATCTGGAACGTCAGGACAAAGGCGGTCACGGTTCGCATTCGAACTAAGCGAACGCCTGTCTTCGGGCCGCTCTGCGGCCCTCATCCATGCGTCAGGTCGGGCCTTGCCCGGCCTGTTTGCGTTGTGCCGAACGGATCAGCGATTGACCACCCGCATCGCGACACGGTCATGGGCGCGTTTGAAGCGCGCAGTCAGCCAGAACATCACTGCCGAAAAGGTCAGAGCTCCGAACGCGATGGCCCATCCCAGGGCCACCATGCCGCTGCCGGGCCAGAAGATCAGCACCAGCCCGATCACCAATGCCACGATCCCCGAGTTGCGGACCGAAGCGGCATCTGGATGTTGATCCGACATCTGCCGCCAAGCCATCAGAGAGCCGACCCCCATGATCAGCGCCCATGCGCCCAGAAGGAAGAAGGTCAGCCGGGCCACGCCTTCGGGCCAGATCAACAGCACCAGTCCGATCAGCAGCGCGCCGATACCCACGCCTCCAATCAGTCCCCGCCGACCAAAGCCCAGCAAGGTCAGTGCGCCGTCGAACACCAGCAAAAGGCCGAGAAGTCGCAACAGCAGAGAGATGCTGCCCGTCGGCCAGAACAGGGCTGCGATGCCCAGCGCCCCGGCCAGAATCCCACGCAGCAGGAAGGTCCACCACAGGCCTGCCAACTGATCCCCCAGCGCGTCGCGGCCGTCCAGGGTGCCGTCATCAAGGATTTCTTCGCGTGGAAACTGGGGGTCTGTCATAATGCTCTCCCGGCGTGTTAGGGCTTTACTATAAACAGGAAAATCTGCTGCTGTCTGCGAGGATTTCAGTCAGATACTCTCTAAAATTCCCTCTACCCAGAGCGGGACTGTCTCTGAGGCGGGGCCGAGGATGACGTCGTCAAAACTGGACGCGCCATTCGACGGGGCGAGGTTCAACTCGACCGTATGCGCACCGGACGTGCGGGCCTCGTGCACAAAGGCAGCAGCGGGGTAGACCTGCCCCGAGGTGCCGATTGCCGCGAACAGGGTTGCATCGGCCAGATGGTCATAGATTGCGTCCATGTGGTAGGGCATCTCGCCAAACCAGACCACATCCGGCCGCGCAGTGGGGGCATTGCAGGCTGGGCAGGGCTCGCCCACCACCATCTCGGGTGGAGAGTGCCACCGGTGATCACAAGCCGCACACAACGCCCCGGCCAGCGTGCCGTGCATGTGAATTACGTTTTGGGCGCCACCGGCCTCGTGCAGGCCATCGACGTTCTGGGTGACGATTACCACATCCCCTTGGAAATCCTGTTGCAGGCGGGCCAGCGCCTTGTGCGCCGCGTTGGGCTGAGCCTCAGCGGCCTGAACCCGGCGGGCGTTATAGAACGCATGGACCAGAGCCGGATCGCGAGCAAAGCCCTCGGGTGTGGCGACATCCTCGATCCGATGTTGTGCCCACAAGCCGTCTTCGTCGCGGAAGGTTCCCAAGCCGCTTTCGGCGGAAATTCCGGCCCCTGTCAAAATGACGATCTTTTCCATCTTTGCCTCGCGCGCTACACCTTGGCCCATGATCCACCGTATCCTCTTTGTCTGTCTGGGCAATATCTGCCGTTCCCCTGCTGCCGAGGGCGAGTTTCGCGCTCGTGCACCCCACCACATGACCGACAGCGCCGGGACCTCGGGCTGGCATATCGGTGAGCCGCCCTATGGGCCGATGCAGGCGGCGGCGCGGGCGCGGGGTATCGACCTGAGCGACCTGCGGGCGCGGCAATTCGTGGCTGAGGATTTTGATCGGTTCGACCTGATCATCGGTATGGACGCCGAGAACATCAGGAACATCGAAAGCCTGCGGCCTGCTGGGAATGAGACCCCGGTGTGCCTGCTGACCGATTTCGCCCCCCGGACGGGAGCCGATCACGTGCCCGATCCCTACTATACGCGGGATTTTGACGGGGCGCTGGACCTGATCGAGGCCGCCGTGGCAGGGCTCGAGGCGCATCTGCGGGCCTAGCCCATCACCTTCAGGCGGTCGGTTAGCCATGGCAGTTGCGCCAGCGCCGGGTCGACAATCTGGTTGCGCATCAGGCGGCGCATCATGCCGGCAACTTCTTGCGGAACCTGATCGGACCAGTCGGTGCGGGTAAACAGGGATATCGTGCGCGCAAAATCTCCGAACGGGGCGGGGTGCGCCTCAAGCGCGTCGTGAAAACGGGTCGCCCGCATATAGCCCAGCGGCGTGGTAATCGCCCAGCCAAGGCCACGCGCGACCATCGCCATCAGCGCCAGATGGGAACCGATCTCGAACCGCTCTTCGTATTCCAGCCGCTGTCGGGCCAGATGTGCCTCGATCTGGCGGCTGATCAATTGATCGCGGGCATAGCGCAGAAAGGGCAGTTCCTGAACGGCGTTCTCAACCCCTTTGGGCGTCACCAGAATGAATGGATCCTGCACCAGGGGGTATTCAACCACGCCCTCCAGCACTTCGCCGGAATGGGCCGAAACCATCAGATGCAGGCGCTGGGCCTCTAGCTCTTCGAACAAATCCAGGCTGGGCAGGGTGAGCAGCTTGAAGTTCGAGCGGGTCAGGCTGTCGGCCAGCAGAGTCGCCAGACGCGGGGTCAGGTCGTTGTCGAAATCGTCGATCAGTCCAATGGACAAGGTGGTCAGATGGCCCAGATCCATCACGGTCAGCTCGCTTTGTGCCATCTGGAGTTCGGCCAGCACAGCCTCGGTCCGAGCCAGAAAGCTGCGCCCCGCCTGCGTCAGCCGCATGGGGCGGCGCCCGTGATCGACCAACTCGGTCCCTAAGGCGTTTTCCAGGTTGCGCAATTGCTGCGATACCGAGGGCTGGCTGAGCCCCGTGATCTCGGCGGCCTGCGCCACCGATCCCGTCCGCGCCAAGGCCTCGAATACTTCGAGCCCGCGCAGGGTCAGCCCTTTCATAACCATCAGATATACCTTTCGCTGCGCCTTTTCTGGGGCGCAGTGCGGATCAGGTCAAGGATTGAGATAAGTTTAGCTGCAGATCGCCTGCGCCATTTGGCCGAAGTTCCGATACCGATCCCACAGCGCATCATCGCGTGCGGTTTTGGACATCTTCAACTCTTGCGCCTGATGGGGGTCTTTGAACCACTTGGCGACCGTCTTCTGATCGCTGCGGGTCAGCGCCTGATTGGCCACTCGCTGGATGCAACTGCACCGGTCTCGCGTCGCGGCTGTGCGGTCAGACGCCAGACATGCCCGCTTGATCTGCGCCGCCTCGGCGGCCTGAGGTGCCATCGCCGAGATCGACATGGCACAGAGTGCGATTAAGAGGAGCTGTTTCATGCTCGAGCCTCGTTTTTGCCTACCCGGAGAGATCTGTCGCCCCTCTCGGTCTGGGCAGGAGTATGAATCAAACGCCTCACTGGATCAATGGACAAGATTTTCTGTATCAAAAACGTGGCATCCCGCCGCTTCAGGGCCAATCTTGCGGTTTGCATAACGTTGCGAACTTGCGCTGCGAGGTCAGGAAAGAACAGGGCGTCGGGGTCATCAGACGCGTTCGATGGTACCGCAAGAAGGCTTTCAGAAGCCGCGCCATTGGCTTTGATCACCGCGTGCCGATCCAGCAGAAGGTGATGATAGCAGGCCGTTTTCTCATCCGATAGCGCGGCGAGCCCGGTGTCCACGAGGCTGATGGCCGGTACAAAAACCTCGGGCACGCCAAAATGCAGTTCGGCAAGGGGATGGGTGACCAGAAGCCTGTGCTGTTGCGATACACTTAGGGGTGCAAAGTTCGTCAGCACACCTGTCGGAATTTCGACCATCCGGAACCGCCCGATTGCGATCACATCCCGTGAACCTGTCCAGCGGACAGGGGCAAACCCATCGTCCTGCGTCCAAACCACGTCGCCTGGTTTCATCGCCTCGATAGGGGTGTCCCCGCGATCGGTGCGTATAAATGTCCCTCGGCGATAACAGATAGGCGTGACGTAATCGACGACTGCAAAGTTAGGTCCTTCCTGCGTGCTAACAACCTGCAGTTCCACCCCGGCCGGGGGGAACTCTCCCGGGCCGCCAATGAAGGCAATTCCTTCGACCGTGGCATAGGACGGGGATGAGTTGTTCACGTTGAAGGCGACGGCCTGATAGGTGTTTACCCCGTCCGTCAGCGTTATGCCGTATTCGGCCTCGACCCGTGTGCCGTCGGTGAACAGCGTACCGTCAATCGTTTGATCGCCATCCAGGCGCTGATTGGTGTCATTGTCGGCGAAATTGGCATCGTTTCCACCATCGCGAATGAACACTTCGGTGGCCGAGCGGGTGTCGATCGTTATGGTCTGGCCGATCAGATGGCTGCCGTCGCCCTGATTGAGGCCGTCCAGCCCCTGCGCCAACGAGATTGACAGCTGGCTTTCACCCATAACAAATATTGAATAATCAGCCATCTAGTACACTGCTCTCTCACCGGTGTTTTGATCGGTTGCTAGCAAATTCACCGGCAGACCTCAATTTACAGTAAACGAGGCTGGTCAATAACGCGCTCTGAGTGTCCTGTCAGGGCGCTTCCCGGCTTGACGAGGGGCCAATCTACGGACATATCCCGATCCATGACAGACCTCGCTCATATCCGCAATTTCTCCATCGTCGCCCATATCGACCATGGCAAATCCACCCTTGCTGACCGGCTCATCCAGGAGACCGGAACGGTCAAGGATCGCGACATGAAGGAACAGCTGCTCGACAGCATGGATATCGAGCGGGAACGCGGCATCACCATCAAGGCCAACACGGTCCGCATCGACTATACCGCCGATGACGGCGAGAAATACGTGCTGAACCTGATCGACACCCCCGGCCACGTGGACTTTGCCTATGAAGTCTCGCGGTCCATGCGTGCTGTCGAGGGGTCGCTGTTGGTTGTGGACTCGACCCAAGGGGTCGAGGCGCAGACGCTGGCGAACGTATATCAGGCCATCGACGCCGATCATGAGATCGTGCCGGTGCTGAACAAGATCGACCTGCCTGCGTCCGATTGTGACCGCGTGGCTGAACAGATCGAGGATGTGATCGGCATCGACGCGACCGACGCCATTCAGGTCTCGGCCAAGACGGGGCAGGGCATCCACGAGACGCTCGAGGCTATCGTGAAACAACTGCCCGCACCGCAGGGCAATCTGGACGCGCCGCTCAAGGCGATGTTGGTGGACTCTTGGTACGACGCTTATCTCGGAGTCATCGTTCTGGTCCGCATCATGGACGGCACGCTGAAAAAGGGCATGCGGGTCAAGTTCATGTCGAACGGCACCCTGCACCATGTCGACCGCGTCGGCGTCTTCCGCCCTGAGATGGAGATGGTCGACTCGCTTGGTCCCGGTGAGATCGGCTTCTTGACGGCGTCCATAAAACAGGTCCGCGACACCCGCGTTGGTGACACCATCACCAATGACCGCAACGGCACCGAGGTCGCCCTGCCGGGCTTCAAACCCGCGCAGCCGGTGGTGTTCTGTGGCCTCTTCCCCGTGGACTCCGCCGAATTCGAGGACCTGCGCGACGCGATTGAAAAACTGGCCCTGAACGATGCCTCGTTCTCGTACGAAATGGAAACCTCGGCCGCGCTGGGCTTTGGCTTCCGCTGCGGCTTCCTGGGCCTGCTGCACCTTGAGGTCATCCGCGACCGTATCGAACGCGAATATGATATCGAGCTCATCACCACCGCACCCTCGGTGATCTACAACGTCTACATGAAAGACGGCGAGATGATCGAGTTGCACAACCCCGCCGACATGCCGGACCTGTCCAAGGTCGACCACCTTGAGGAACCGCGCATCAAGGCGACCATTCTGGTGCCCGACGAATACCTTGGCGACGTGCTGAAACTCTGTCAGGACCGCCGCGGCATCCAGATGGACCTGACCTATGCGGGCAGCCGCGCCATGGTCGTCTATGACTTGCCGCTGAACGAGGTCGTCTTTGACTTCTACGACCGCCTGAAATCGGTGACCAAGGGCTATGCCTCGTTCGACTATCAGATGACCGGCTACCGCGAGGACGCGTTGGTCAAGATGTCGATCCTTGTGAATGACGAGCCGGTGGATGCGCTGTCGACCATGGTTCACCGCGACCGGGCCGAGATGCGGGGCCGGGCGATGTGCGAAAAGCTCAAGGACCTGATCCCGCGCCACATGTTCAAAATCCCGATCCAGGCCGCCATCGGCGGCAAGGTCATCGCGCGCGAGACCCTCTCGGCCCTGCGCAAGGACGTGACCGCGAAATGTTACGGCGGCGACGCCACGCGGAAACGCAAACTGCTGGAGAAGCAGAAGGCCGGTAAGAAGAAGATGCGCCAGTTCGGGAAGGTCGATATCCCGCAGGAGGCGTTTATTTCAGCGTTGAAGATGGACAGTTAAAACGCCCTGATTAGTCGCCCTTGTTACGATGCAAACAAGGTGATCGGTTGGGGTCTTGGAAACGGAAACGGAGTAAGCGCGGACTTGGGTTTGCGTAGAGGTCTAGTTTAGGGAAAAAGCTGAAAGTAGGCTGCTTTTTTGACTCTCCATCACACTGGATTCGGAGATTTGTTTTCGCAGTTCATTTCTTGCAGCGTTCACTGCGACAATAAACTCATCAGACATTTGGTACAGAGTTTCGTTTATTCTTCTTGTCATTTCGCTCTTCGATCCAGTTAGAAGAGTCCCGCTAGAAAACTGCTCCCTCCAATTTAGAGCTAGTAGTTCATGGTCGTTCATAGAAAAGCGGTCAGCTTCTCCGCTAATTACACGGAAGCCCGTATAGATGGCGCAATTGCCCCCACCAGTTTCGAAGCCTAGAGCGCTAATTTCAATTTGAAACCAGCTTGTATCGCCAGCTGTGGCAATGTTCTTGTAACCTGAGACTATCAAGTTCTTTTCTATGGCTGTTTTTGCTCCGCTCGAATTTGTCCAGCAGCCGTCAGTTGCTTGATCCCGAATAATCACTTCAATCTTTTGATCTTCAGGCAGAAGAGCCAGTTTTAGATTAACGTCAAAAACCGTTGCACCGTCTGAGCCTTCAGAGATCGCAGGTGATAAGGTGGACGAGAAAACAACCAAGGCCAAAGCGATAGCCTTATGAGGCAAAAAAAGATAGCGCAAAGAGTACTCCTCAACGAAGCCATAGTCTTAACGGTATTCATTTGCTGGCAGCTTGCGCAACCATGATCAAGAGTTTTCGCTAAGCGTGGTCAGAAAACACGTTTGCGAGTGAAGTGAAGTTTATGCATACCTAGTTAAACTGTCCGGCAGTACCGCCGGGCCGCGCCGACCCGCCCCCATGAGGAGGCGCAATTGCTCCCAGGGCTCCACGCCTTCGAAAGCGAAACTGCCCCGCTATCAGCCATCCTTCGCCGGTCCGCCGTATCGGATGCTGACGACCTCCGGGCCTGACCCGTTTCATGATATTCTCATCACACCCCAAAACACGGGAGGATGAATCAATGAAACATCTGTCTCTGACCGCTGCCTTCTGCCTGTTCGCCGCGCCCGCCTTTGCCGGGCAATGCCCCACCGACATTGCCGCCATCGATGCCGCTCTGGCTGCGGGTCCTGACCTGTCTGAAGAACAGATCACACAGGTAGAAACATGGCGCGACGAAGGTGCGGCGCTGCACGATGCAGGTGATCATGACGCGTCGGTTGCAACTCTCGCCCAGGCTAAAGAACTGCTTGGCTTGAACTGACACTATATTGCCGGATCCGGATTGGTGAACGGGCTGTGCGTTTGCGCCAGCCCTCGGGCCGGTCGTGACCTTCAGTTCTACTTATCAAACGTTAGATGGTTGCATTTAAAGTGAAAGCGATTGAGATTGTACGACCATGCGCAAGTCCAACCCCAAGATCGAGTTCTCAGTTTTGTGCCTGCTGGTGGCGGGCATGCTGGTCTACCGGTGGACTAAATTCGAACCATGGTTCGTCTCCGATACAATCTGCGCGGTCGTGATCGTGGGAACGTCTTACCTCTACTACTTTAAGTGGAAACGGAAGAAGTGAGCAAATGGCGAAGGTCGCGATGTCGCGCAGTCTGACCCAGATCAAGGACCAGTTTCGGCCTCGATTCTAATCTCCGCCAAAACAGACTGGAAAAACGAGGCCCCTATGTCGCCCCTGACGCTGATCATTCATATCTTCCTTGGCTCCACCCTTGCCGGGTGCGCTGTGATTGCGGTTCTGGTCATGGGGCACGCCGCGTGGACGACCCTGCTGATCGCGGCGGTTGTCGGCTTTGTCGCGGCATTCCCGGCCTCGTTTCTGGTGGCCCGCAAGCTGGAAGGCTGAGACCCGGTTTAGACGCAAAGAACGGAATGTGTTATCCTCCGCGCGGGGGACCGCGTTCAGGCGGTTTTTTCTTTACATGCTTGCAACGCCAGACCCTCAGAAATGAGAGGTTATTATGCACAAGTTCTTGAAAGCGACCGCAACTACAGCCTTGACCCTGGGCCTGTTCGCAGGCCCGGCCATAGCCGAGACTTTTGACGCCACCGGCAAGGGCACGGGGACGAATGTGAACCAGGTCTATGGTATCTCGGACGGTCACGCGGTGATCAAATCGCAAACCGATTATGATAGTTTCGAGGTTGCCGCCGGGCACCCTCTGGAAGGGGCGTCGGGTACCTGTTTCGGCGCGGTGCTGGTCAATGGGGCCGGGGTCTCGGGTACTGGGAATTGCGTGTTCGACACCGCCTCGGGCGAAAAAGCGGTGATGACCTGGACGGCCACCGGGATCGGTGCGGATGGCGCTTTGACCGGTGACTGGACGGTTTCGGGCGGCTCAGGCAATTGGGCCAGCGCAACGGGGGGCGGGAGCTTTTCGTCTCTGACCGACCCCGATACCAAGAAATTCGTAAACACGATCACCGGCAGTATCACGGTGGAATAAATTTATACTTCGCAATGGTTTAGGGCGGGGGATATACCCCCGTCCGCCGAAAACGTCTGAGGGTTCAATGAACCACAGATGAAGTTTCCCTTAGGTAAGTTGCAACCAACTCTCTCGCTTCCAATCTGTTCAGCAGGCCAAGGACGGCCACAGCTTTGGAGGAGAGAGCCAATGACCAGATACATGACTGCCGGAGCAGCCGCTCTGGCCGCGACCCTCACCCTTGGAACGGCCGCTCTGGCCGACGCGCCGGACCTGCGCGGCACATGGCTGGGGTCGTATACGACCGTTTCGCCATCCCATACCCATCGCGTGGATGAACCCCGGTTCAACCAGGCCGAGTGGATGCTGGACATCCAGATTCAGGAAGAAAACGTCTTCTGGGGTCCCAGCAAGTGGCGGCGCGATGGCGACACTGATTGGAATGAGAACGAGGCCACCGGCACCATCAGCCTCGATGGATCTGGCAGCATCGGGATTGTAGAAACCTCACCGTTGGTCATCGGCGCGAACGCGTTGATCGATGCCCGGTACGAAGACGGAAAGATCTTTGCGGATTTCCGTAGCCTGCGTAACGGAACGACCTACAGCACCGTTCTGGAACGTCAGGTGAACTGAAGCGTCTCTGGCCCGATCGGTCTGTAGGGGGTACTGGCTGCTGTTCGTCGCAGCGCGTAATTGGTAATCCCGGTCGGGCCAGAGTGCTTCTCAGGAAACGGAACCAATGTCTCCGACGGGAGGAGGCGGGTCGGACGGCCATTGCGCCACCTGCGACAGGGTTCGAATCGGAACGTGCCGGGTTGCGGCGTAGCCTGGCGCGGGGTGGTTTGGACCTCGTGAACCTTCAGCGCGGCGTCTCAGGCGGGGGAGGGCGCGTCCGGCCTTGGTTCCGTTTCCATGTCTCTCGACCGTTCGAGGCGTGAGACGAATCGCAGAATCGGAATTCGGGGGCAGGGTGCCCTGATTTCACGCACAAATGCTTGCTCAATCCTTTCGCAGTTGCAGAAATTCGGCCTGAATGGGTGTTTTAACGCGGTTCGGAGTTTTCCTGCCTCAAACCGGCAGAGCTGCGCGACTTCCGGAGTTATCCCCAAAACTTTCCCAGAGGATATCAACACGTTATCCCCGTCTAATTTTCATGCTGCAGTGCTATTTTCTTGTAGGACAAGGGCGCCGGTGCAACGATCATCCTACCACAACGGTTCTCAGGAACCTGGGTGGGGCGCAAAGGCCAGGGGGTCAGCGTGGCAAGGGCAGGTTTTAGGATCTGACTTGTTGTGCAGAGACTTACCGGTGGATGGTCGTGTGATCGGGGTTTCGTACCCGGATCAGAGGACCAGCCTCTCAGAAGGCCTACGCGTGCTGTGAAGTGCTTTTTGGCTCGGCACGGCGGCCGTGGCCCTTTCTGGGGCTAGGGCAACTGGCTCGGGACGTCCCCCGGACGTGTCGACCCGGCAAGGCGTCAGGAGTGTCCGCAAGGATACGTGCATAGACCGCGTCTGCGCACCTGACGCCTTTTCCTTTTGCCGTCTTTCGGCTTGAAACAGGCTGCCACTTTACCCTTGTTCGACAAAACAGCGGGGTCTTGTGCGTTCACAAGAACCCCGCTGCCCTGTCAGAAATGCAATACCGCGTCTATGCACCTGTCCCCCGAATCCTATGCTGGATCGGCTGAATCAGCAACTAAACGCAGGGTGTGCGTTGCGCGGGCTGCTAAGATTTGGAGGTCAGAGGTTCTCCTGAACGTCCGTGGCCGCGCTCTGAATCGCGTCACCCGCTTTCTCGATGTCTTTGCCCGCGCCTTTGGCGGTTTCGCAGGCGGTGAGGGTGAAGAGGGCAAGCCCAATCAGAATTGCACGGATCATCAGTGTCTCCATTCGTGTCTGTCTTGTGTTGCGTAACAGCTTTCCCTGAATGGAACCAGTGCTTTGAGGCCTGTTCAACCCTTGAAGGCAGATGGGGTAACCATGGTGATCGGAACGCCACAACGTGGTGTGATCAGCCTTTTTCTTCGCCGCAAAACATGTCGTAGACCAGTTCGATCATGCGGCGCGGGCGGTCATCGGCAAGACGATAGTAGATCGCCTTGCCCTCGCGGCGGGGCGTTACCAGCCCCTCAAGGCGCAAACGCGACAACTGCTGGGACACGGCCGCCTGACGGGCGGACAGCAGCTCCTCCAACTCGGTCACGGATTTTTCGCCGGACACAAGATGGCACAGGATCATAAGGCGGCCTTCGTGGCTGATGGCTTTCAGGAAATTCGACGCGCGCGTCGCGTTTTCAACCATTTTGTCGAATGTTTCGGGGTGCATGTCTTGCGAAAGCTGGGGTAGGGCCATCGTGTTTTCCTTGTTTACGCGCGAACCAGGTGGAGGTGGTGAGTGGGGTTCGCGGACTCGAATGTCTTGGGTACTTATTTTGAACATGTATTTCCATATGCATGAATCAAAATGATGTGATGTAAGGGCTGCAATATACGAAGAACGCTCTCGGAGCCGGTTGCGAAAGAGCAGGTTCAACACTCAAATTCCGACCGCGCGGCCCGAAGTCTCCGGCCCCCCTTGCAGCCCCCCGGTGGCGACACTAAGACTCAGGTAACGTTTCTTCGGGTAATGTCCCGATCCATAGCAAAGCAGGCAGGTTCAGAATGTTCGATCCAGTTGATACCTATATGAATACGCTCGTCCCGATGGTGGTCGAACAGACCAGCCGGGGCGAGCGCGCCTACGATATTTTCTCACGCCTTCTGAAAGAGCGGATCATTTTCATCAACGGCCCGATCCATGATGGGATGAGCCATCTGGTCGTCGCCCAGCTGCTGCATCTTGAGGCGGAGAACCCCAGCAAAGAGATCTCGATCTACATCAATTCGCCTGGCGGTGTTGTGACCAGCGGTTTATCGATTTACGACACAATGCAGTATATCAAGCCGAAATGTTCGACATTGGTGATCGGTCAGGCGGCCTCGATGGGGTCGGTTCTGCTGGCCGGTGGCGAGAAGGGAATGCGGTTTTCGCTGCCCAACAGCCGCATCATGGTGCACCAGCCCAGCGGTGGCTATCAGGGTCAGGCCAGTGACATCATGATTCACGCGGCCGAGACGCAGAAACTGAAAGATCGCTTGTATGACATCTACGTACGTCATACCGGCCAGACCAAAAAGGCGGTTGAAAAGGCGTTGGATCGTGACAATTTCATGAGCCCGGAAGAGGCGAAAGATTGGGGTCACATCGACGAAATCGTCGAAAACCGCGCCAAATTGGACGGCGACGAGGCCTAAGATCAAGTCCCCGCGCGGCTTGCGCGGGGCACATTTTGAGATTGTAGCCGTCTCGGTGCTGGCCTAAGCTGCACCAACAGGCGGCAAGCGGTCCGAGGGGGACCGCAGGGACGAAGCCCGAAAGGTAGAACATGGCGACGAATTCAGGCGGTGACGGCAAGAACACGCTCTACTGCAGCTTCTGCGGCAAAAGCCAGCATGAGGTACGCAAGCTGATCGCAGGCCCGACCGTGTTCATCTGCGATGAATGTGTCGAACTGTGCATGGACATCATCCGCGAGGAAACCAAGGCCAGTGGCCTGAAATCCTCGGACGGAGTGCCGACGCCCAAGGACATTTGCGAGGTTCTGGACGATTACGTCATCGGCCAGGCTACGGCTAAACGGGTTCTGTCGGTAGCCGTGCACAACCATTACAAGCGCCTGAACCATGCCCAGAAAGCGGGCAGCGATATTGAGCTGGCGAAATCCAACATCCTGCTGATCGGCCCGACTGGCTGCGGTAAAACGCTGCTGGCGCAAACGCTGGCGCGGATTCTGGACGTGCCGTTCACCATGGCTGATGCTACCACGCTGACCGAGGCCGGTTATGTGGGTGAAGATGTCGAGAACATCATTCTCAAACTGCTGCAGGCCAGCGAATACAACGTCGAACGCGCGCAGCGCGGCATCGTCTATATCGACGAGGTCGACAAGATCACCCGTAAGTCCGAGAACCCCTCGATCACCCGTGACGTATCGGGTGAGGGCGTGCAGCAGGCATTGCTGAAGCTGATGGAAGGCACCGTGGCGTCGGTTCCGCCGCAAGGTGGCCGCAAGCATCCGCAGCAGGAGTTCCTGCAGGTCGACACCACGAACATTCTGTTCATCTGTGGCGGTGCGTTTGCCGGTCTGGACAAGATCATCGCGCAGCGCGGTAAAGGCTCGGCCATGGGCTTTGGCGCCGATGTGCGCGACAATGACGAGCGCGGCGTGGGCGAGATATTTAAGGATCTGGAGCCCGAAGACCTGCTGAAGTTCGGCCTGATCCCGGAATTCGTCGGCCGTCTGCCTGTTCTGGCGACGCTGGAAGATCTGGACGAGGATGCTCTGGTAACGATCCTGACCAAGCCCAAGAACGCCCTGGTTAAGCAATACCAGCGTCTGTTCGAGTTGGAAGATGCCGAACTGGCCTTTACCGATGATGCGCTGAAGTCGATTGCCAAGAAGGCCATCGAACGCAAGACCGGCGCACGTGGCCTGCGCTCGATCCTCGAAGATATCCTGCTGGACACGATGTTCGAACTGCCCGGCATGAAGAACGTCACCGAGGTAGTGGTCAACGAAGAGGCGGTGTCGTCCGACAAGCAGCCCTTGATCATCTACGCGGATTCAGCGGAATCGGCCTCGGCCGGTTAAGCTCAAAACGAGTTACCAATCACGGCGCGGCACTGACTGCGCCGTTTTCTTGTGGGGGCATTATGACAATCAAACGCATCTCGTCAGGTGGAGAATTCGAGGACAAAATTGGGTATTGCCGCGCGGTGGTTGCCGGTGGCTGGGTCCATGTCGCCGGAACGGTCGGTCAAGGCGATGATGTGACCGCGCAATGTCGGTCGGCCCTTGAAACGATCAGCAAGGCGCTGACCCAGGCCGGAGCGAGCTTTGCTGATGTTGTGCGTGTGACCTACATGCTGCCGGACCGATCCGAGTTCGAGCCCTGCTGGCCGATCCTGCGGGAATACTTCGGCGAAAACCCTCCGGCTACGTCCATGATCGAGTGCGGTTTGATCGACCCGAAGTACCGGATCGAAATCGAAGTCACGGCATATTTGCCGGAATAGCAGGTGCGGCCCTAGTGGCACTGGACCTTGGCGAGCCTTTGGTCCATATCTGCGGGAACAGAAATGCCGGAGGCAGCCGATGGGTATCCTGAACAGTCTATTGCGGGCCGTAACCTGGTGGAACGGAGCCACCTTGAACACGCAGATCTATACTGCGCGGAAAGGTGAGAAAGTCGGCGAAGACAACGAAGGCAATGTCTTCTATCGCAATGCCGACGACAGCAAGCGTTGGGTGATTTTCAACGGTGAGGCCGAGGCCAGCCGGATCGACCCCGATTGGCACGGCTGGCTGCACCGCACCTGGGACGAGCCGCCGACCGACAAGCCGCTGGAGCATAAATCCTGGGAAAAACCGCATCAGGAAAACCTAACGGGGACGGCTCTGGCCTATACCCCTGCGGGGTCGCTGCGTCGGCAAAACCCGGTTGAGCGCACGGATTACGAGGCCTGGAGCCCGGAATAAACGAGGCGAGCGATGTCGACCTATAACGTTACCGAAGTTCTTGTCGGTGGGGCTGTACTGGCCTGTGCCGTCGCTTTTGGCGTTTATGCGAGCCAGTCCACCGGCCTGTCGCAGGGCGGCGCGGGATATCAGCTGGAGGCGTCGTTTCGCTCGCTCGAAGGTGTTGGTGTGGGCACGGACGTGCGTCTGGCCGGGGTCAAGATCGGGACTGTGACGGGCGTTACCCTGAACCCGGACACCTATCGCGCAGACACCACCTTCTCGATTGCGGACGGCATTCTGGTGCCGGATGACAGTGCCATCGTGATTTCGTCCGAAGGTCTTCTGGGCGGTAACTTCGTCGAGGTGATGCCGGGTGGCTCGCCGTTCTATTTTGAGCCCGGCGATCAGGTTGAAGACACACAAGGCGCGGTTAGCCTGATCTCGCTGCTGGTTAAATTCGTGGCCGGGGACGGCAGCGAATGAAGCGTTTTGCCCTGATCGCAGCGCTGCTGGCCGCCACGGGTGTAATGGCGCAGCAAAAGGCGCAGTCAGGTCCCGGGGCGATCCTGCGGGGTCTCGACAAAGTCAACGGCCAGACCGTCGATGTGGAAATGCGGAACGGTGAGACCACGGCGATTTTTGGTCTGGACGTTGCGCTTGGGGATTGCCGTTATCCAGCCGAAAACCCCACCGGTGATGCCTTTGCCTATCTTACGATCTGGGAAAAAGGTAAGTCGGACGAATTGTTTGATGGCTGGATGATTGCCACATCCCCGGCGCTGAACGCGCTGGATCATGCGCGTTACGACGTCTGGGTGATCCGCTGTATGACGCCTTCGGCTGATTGAACCAAAGGCGCGGTGAAATCTGCGCTCGCGTTGATCGCCTCTTCCAACTCCCGTCGGTACTGCGTGCGGGGAATTTCAATCGCCCCCAGTGACGCCAGATGTGCGGTTAGAAATTGCGTGTCGAACAGCCGAAACCCGGTTTGCCGCAGGCGATCCACCAGGTAGGCCAGAGCGATCTTTGACGCATCCGTTCGGCGCGAAAACATGCTCTCACCAAAAAATGCGGCCCCTAGTGCAACACCATAGACGCCGCCAACCAGATGGTCGGCCTCCCACACCTCAAGCGAGTGCGCGTGGCCAGTGCGGTGAATTTGTAGATAGAGGTTTCGCAATTCGGCATTGATCCAGGTGTCCGCGCGATCTGCGCAACCATCGACAACGCCAGTAAAGTCCCGGTTGATCGTTATCGAGTACCCGCATTTGCGGATACTGCGCGAAAGACTGCGCGAGACATGGAAGCCGTCGAGGGGAAAGACGCCGCGAAACTTGGGATCAACCCAGAACAGCTCTGCGGCGTCACGGTGTTCGGCCATCGGGAAAATGCCGATGGAATAGCCGTGTAACAAGAGTTCCGGGGAAAGGCTCATGCAGAATGCCCGAAGGCCGAAGGGCAGGCACCCTTCGGCCCTGTTGTATTAATCGGCCATATGCTCCGCAAGCCAGCGCTCCAGCCAGTGGATGTTGTAGTTTCCGCTGTGGATGTCGGGCTCCTGCAGAAGCGCGTGGAACAGCGGCACAGTAGTGTCGATGCCGTCCACGATCAGTTCACCCAAGGCCCGTTCCAGACGTGCCAGTGCTTCGGCCCGGTCACGGCCCTGTACGATCAGCTTGGCGATCAGCGAGTCGTAATAGGGCGGGATCGAATACCCGTCATACAGCGCTGAATCCATACGCACACCCAGACCACCCGGCGCGTGATAGGCCGAGATTTTGCCCGGGCAGGGCGAGAAGTTGGGCAGTTTCTCGGCGTTGATCCGAACCTCAATGGCGTGGCCGTTGATTTCCAGATCGTCCTGACCAAACGACATGTCCTCACCGGCGGCGACAAGGATTTGCTCGCGCACCAGATCGACGCCAAAGATACCCTCGGTCACCGGGTGTTCCACCTGAAGGCGGGTGTTCATCTCGATGAAATAGAACTCGCCGTTTTCGTATAGGAACTCGATGGTGCCCGCGCCGATATAGTTGATCTTGGCCACAGCGTCGGCGCAGGTCTTACCGATCTTGGCGCGTTCTTCAGGGCTGATCGCAGGGCCAGGAGCCTCTTCAAAGACCTTCTGGTGACGGCGCTGCAGCGAGCAGTCGCGCTCACCCAGATGCACCGCCTTGCCCTTACCGTCGCCAAAGACCTGAATTTCGATATGGCGCGGTGTGGTCAGGTATTTCTCGATATAGACCTCGTCATTGCCAAAAGCGGCCTTGCCCTCGGCGCGCGCGGTCATGAAGGCACTTTCCATCTCAGCCGCGTTTTGCGCGACTTTCATGCCGCGACCGCCGCCACCGGCGGTGGCCTTGATGATGACGGGATAACCGAATTCCTCACCGATCTTCTTGGCAGTGGCCAGATCGGGCACACCGCCGTCCGAGCCGGGAACGCAGGGCACACCCAGCGCCTTCATGGTTTCCTTGGCGGTGATCTTGTCGCCCATGATGCGGATATGTTCCGCGGTGGGGCCGATGAAGGTGATGCCGTGATCTTCGACGATCTGCACGAACTCGGCATTCTCGGACAGGAAGCCATAGCCGGGGTGGATCGCCTGCGCGCCGGTGATCTCACAGGCCGAGATGATCGCGGGCACGGACAGATAGCTTTGCGGGCTGGGCGGAGGGCCGATGCACACCGATTCGTCCGCCATGCGCACATGCATCGCATCGCTGTCGGCGGTGGAGTGGACGGCGACCGTCTTAATCCCCATCTCGCGTGCGGCGCGGATGACGCGCAGGGCGATCTCGCCTCGGTTGGCAATCAGGATCTTGTCGAACATGGGCTTGCCTTACTCAACAATGACCAGAGGGGTGCCGAATTCCACAGCGTCGCCGTCGCCGACCAGAATACGCTTGATGGTGCCCGCCTTGGGCGCGTGGATGTGGTTCATGGTTTTCATCGCTTCGACGATCAGCAGTGTGTCGCCTTCGGACACCGATGCGCCGACCGAGATGAACGCGGGCGCGCCCGGTTCGGGCTGCATGTAGACAGTGCCGACCATGGGCGAGGTCACGGCGCCGGGGTGGCTGGCCGGATCTTCCTGTGCGGCGGGTGCCTCTGCTGCGGCAGGGGCCGGAGCGGCAGCCGGTGCAGCGGGCGCTGCGGCCGGAACGGCGACCTGAACCGGAGCAGCCACAGCCTGGGTCATACGGCTGACGCGCACGTTCAGGCTGTCTTCCTCGCCATATTCGCGTTTGACCTGCAGTTCGGTCAGGTCATTTTCGCGCAGCAGTTCAGCCAATGCTTTGATGAATGCCACATCCGCTTCGTGTTTGGTGTCTGTCATGAGTGTCCTCGACGGTTCCCCTTTGGCCCGTCTGTTTTCCGCGGGCTTTGGTCTGATTACGCAGCGTTATAAGCCATGCGCCCGGTCATGAAAAGCGCAGTCTGAGCCTGTGATGTAAGGGTTTTAAAGAAGATTTCAGGGTGCGAAGGGGCCTAAAGCGGCATTCCCGAAAGTTTCGCCACCAGTTCGGGCAGTTTGCGGGCCCCGAATTTCTCCAAAAGGCGGGCGCGGTAGGCCTCGATCGTGCGATAGCTGAGGTCCAGCTCGGCACCGATCTCTTTGGCGGACAAGCCGCGGCAGGACAGGATCGCGACCTCGCGTTCACGTGCGGTCAGCTCGACCAGAGGGCGTTCTTCCGAGATGTCGGAAAAGCTCCAGATGCCGTGGCGGAACGGGTCGTCCGGGGTCAGTGAACGCCCACGCGCACGACACCAGAACAGATCGCTATTGCGCCGCCGCATAACGCGTTCATCGGTGTAATAGCCGGTATCGCGCATCACCTGCAGGCTACGTGCGCCAATCCGTTCCCAATCGGCCACAGACGGATAAAGGTGCAACAGGGGCATGTTGCGGTAATCCGCGGCTTCACCGCCAAAGGTGCGGGCGAACTGCAGATTGCAGCGTCGGATGATCCGGTTTTCCAACTCGACAAGTCCGATTGGCGCATATTCAAAGGCGGGGTCGCTCATGTGGCTATCGTGCCGGGATTTCAGGGGAAATAGAAGGGGGACTGAACAGATTCTGTGTGGGCGTTGCCGGCGTTGGGCGCATGCGTTTTGTCAACTTTGTAAACGACCTATGAAAACCTAGTCTTAACCTATAGAAATACTTCAAGAGTTCTGAAAATCAATCGGGGTCGAATTCGGATGGTTCCGCTTTGGCAGAGGTGAGAACATGCGCGATACGCTGACAGGTAGCCGCATTCGGGAAAGGCGTCAGATCGCGGGTCTGCGGCAGGCGGAACTTGCGCGTCAGGTTGGGATTTCAGCGTCTTATCTGAATCTGATCGAACATAACCGCCGCCGGATTGGCGGTAAGTTGCTGGTCGATATCGCGACGGCACTGGCGGTGGAGCCGTCAGTTCTGACGCAGGGGATCGAGGCGACGCTGATCTCGGCGCTGCGCGAGGCAGCGGCTGATGCCGTTGGCCAACAAGCGGAACTGGATGGGCTCGAAGAGTTCGCCGGGCGTTTCCCCGGATGGGCGGGGGTGTTGGCGCAAATGCACCGCCGGGTTGTTTCGCTGGAGCGCACAGTGGAAACGCTGTCGGACCGTCTGACCCACGACCCGCATCTGGCGGCCTCGATGCACGAGGTTCTGTCGACCGCCGCCGCGATTCGCTCAACCGCTGCGATTCTGGCGGATACGCAGGATATCGAACCCGAATGGCAGGATCGCTTTCACAGCAACCTGCACCAGGATGCTGAGCGTTTGGCTGAAAGCTCCAAGTCGCTGGTGGCCTATCTGGATGAAAGCGATTCTGACGGGGATCATCGCGGCGTGCCGATGGAAGACGTCGAAGCGTTTTTCGAGGCCCGCGGGCACCACTTCCCCGAGGTTGAAGAGGGCGGAGCCGATGCCAACATAGACCTGAGCGATCTGGAATCGTCGGCTGCGAAAACGGTGGCTCAGGAATTCCTCAAGGTTTATGCAACAGACGCCCGTGCCATGCCGCTGGACCAATTGCAGGCCGCGCTGGCCGAGGCCCCGTTGGACCCGCTGCAACTGGCGGCGCGGTTTTCGGTGAATGTTGCAACGGTGCTGAGGCGGCTGGCGGCGTTGCCGGGCGGGTATCTGGGGCGCCCGACGGGGCTGGTGGTGTGCGATGCTTCCGGCAGTATCCTGTTCAGCAAATCCGTGCCCGGTTTTGCCATGCCGCGCTTTGGTGAGGCTTGTCCACTGTGGCCGCTGTTTCAGGCGCTGAACCGGCCGCTGGTGCCCATACGCAAACGCATCGTGCAGCTTGGGCGGACAGCCGCCGTGTTTGATTGCTATGCTTACGCATGGCCACAGCACATATCCGGTTTTGATGACGGGCCGGTCTATCGGTCGGTGATGCTGGTGCGGTCGGTCGAGGATGTTGCACAGGATGAGCAGGCGGTTGCCCGGGTCGGTCCCAGCTGCAGGGTTTGTCCCAGCAGCGATTGTACGTCCCGCCGCGAACCGTCAATTCTGAGCGAAGGTTTTTGACAGTTTCCTGACACTGCGCGTAAGCTGGCGGCGACGGGTCATTCAGTTTATGACCGGTCACGGGGAGGACAGATAATCATGAGCCGCAAGGTTCTGCTAATTGAGGATGAGCCGAACATCGCCGAGGCCATTCGGTTCCTGCTGACACGCGAAGGTTGGCTGGTGGAAACACATGCCGAAGGCAGCGATGCATTACAGGTCATTCAGGGCGCAAGCCCGGATCTTGTGATTCTGGACGTAATGCTGCCGGGTAAGAGCGGGATGGAGATTTTACGAGACCTGCGCGACGTGGAAGGTATGCAGAGCCTGCCGGTTTTGATGCTGACTGCGCGGGGGCAGTCCCGGGATCGAGAGATGGCCGAAAACGCCGGAGTCAGTCGTTTCATGACCAAGCCGTTTTCCAATACCGAGATGCTGACTGCTGTGCGGGACCTGCACGCGCAGGCAACGCAGTCATGAAACCGGACGAAGACCGTAAGCCTTCGGGTGTCCGGCCTTCGCTGTTTCTGGAACGGCAGAGTTATCGCCGCCGCAGATTGTCTGATGCCGCACGACTGCTGCCCTTTCTGGGGGCGGCCCTGCTGGCCATCCCGTTGCTGTGGCCTGACGGTCAAGGCACGCAGGAGGGCGTGTCCCTGTCTTCAGCGATCTTTTATATCTTCACGTGCTGGGCGGCGATGATCGTGGCCAGCCTGGTGTTTGGGTTTGCCGCCAGACGCATGCGGGTCCATGACGAATCCGAACCCGAGACGGACCGATGGCAACGCTGAACATTCTGATTCTGGTTTGCCTGGGTTATGTGGTGCTGCTGTTTGGCGTCGCTTTTGCCGCCGACAGGATGGCGGCCGCCGGGCGGGGGGCATGGCTGCGGTCGCCGCTGGTTTACACGCTGTCACTGTCGATCTACTGCACCGCCTGGACGTTTTACGGCGCCGTTGGCAATGCCGCGCGGTCAGGGCTGGAGTTCGTCACGATCTATCTGGGCCCAACGCTGGTCATGATCAGCTGGTGGTGGGGCCTGCGCAAACTGGTGCGGGTCGGGCGCAGCCAACGGGTGACCTCGATCGCCGACCTGATCTCATCCCGGTACGGGAAATCCAACACGCTGGCGATCTGTGTGACCATTCTGGCGGTGCTGGGTGGCACCCCCTATATCGCGCTGCAGCTGCAATCCATCACCCTGTCGTTTTCGATCTTTGCCGAGGCTGATCCCACCGGCCTTTATCGCGAAGGGTCAAGCGTGTTCTGGGTGGCTACAGGGTTGGCCGTGTTCGCGATCCTGTTCGGAACGCGCAATCTGGACGTCAACGAACGCCACCACGGGGTTGTCACCGCCATTGCGCTGGAATCGGTGGTCAAATTGTTCGCCCTGCTTGCCGTGGGCGCGTTTGTGGTCTGGGGTATCGCGGGGGGTGTCGGGCCGATGATGGACCGCATCGACGCATCCGAGATCGGCCAATGGAACGTGGACGCCGGACGCTGGACCACTTTCATCTTCCTGTCTGCCGCAGCCTTTGTCTGCCTGCCGCGCATGTTTCAGGTTATGGTGGTCGAGAACGCGGATGAGGGGCATCTGAGAACCGCCGCATGGGCCTTCCCGCTGTACCTGCTGTTGATGAGCCTTTTTGTGGTGCCCATTGCCGTTGTCGGTCTGGACCTGATGCCCGAAGGCTCGAACCCTGACCTGTTCGTGCTGACTGTGCCGCTGTCTCAGGGCAATGACTGGCTGGCGATGCTGTCTTTTATCGGGGGCTTTTCATCGGCCACGTCCATGGTCATCGTTACAGCGATGGCGCTGTCGACGATGGTGTCGAACCACGTGGTCATGCCGATCTGGCTGAGCACGCAGGAGGGGTCCGGTTCCGTATCCGGCGACGTCAGGAACGTGGTGCTGTTGGCGCGGCGTGTGTCGATCGCGGTGATCATGGCGATGGGCTACTATTACTACCGCTTGTCCGGGGGTGGGGCCGCTCTGGCCTCGATCGGATTGATTGCCTTTGCCGGTGTTTCCCAGATTTTGCCCGCACTGGTCGGTGGCCTGTTTTGGCGCGGGGCGACGCGGACCGGTGCCTTGGTGGGGCTGACTGTAGGGTTCCTCTTGTGGGTCTACACGCTGTTGCTTCCGGGGATGGACGGGGTGTTGATGCCCGAAACGGTGCTGCAAAATGGCCCGTTTGGTTTTGGTTGGCTGCGCCCGCAGGCCCTGTTCGGGATCGAGGGTATGGACCCGATGGTGCATACCGTGATGTGGTCGCTGTCCCTGAACACCATCGCGTTTTGCGTCGCGTCACTGCTGAGTTTCCCCAGCCCGTTGGAGCGCTTGCAGGGTGCCCAATTCGTCAACGTCTTCGATCACTCTGTCGCGCCCCGTGGCTGGTCCGGGTCGGTTGCGCAGAGTGAAGACCTGATGATCATGACTCAGCGAATACTGGGTGCAGGACCTGCGCAGGAATTCTTTCAGGCTGAGGCAGAGCAGCAGGGCGGGCGCTCCAGTCTGCCGGAGCCGACCCCCGCGTTTCTGGAGCGGCTTGAGCGCGAGCTGAGCGGCTCTGTCGGGGCCGCCACGGCCCACGCGATGATCGGTCAGATCGTCGGCGGCTCGTCCGTGTCGGTCGAGGACCTGCTGGCCGTGGCAGATGAATCCGCGCAACTGCTGGAGTACTCCAGCCAGCTGGAGGTAAAATCCGCCGAGCTGACCCGTACCGCGCGGCAATTGCGGGAGGCGAACGCCAAACTCACGCAAATCTCGGAGCAGAAGGACAGCTTCCTTAGCCAGGTCAGTCACGAGCTGCGCACGCCCATGACCTCGATCCGCGCGTTTTCCGAGATTATGCGCGACACCGAGGGGTTGAGCGCGGAAGAACAGACGCGCTATGCCGCGATCATCCACGACGAAGCCCTGCGCCTGACCCGGTTGCTGGACGATCTTCTGGACCTGAGTGTTCTAGAGAGCGGGCGGGTCAATCTGAATGTCGGTGACGACACGCTACGCTCGGTGCTGGACCGGGCCGTGTCCAGCGCATTGGCCGGGTCTAGCCGGAAGCTGACGGTGCGGCGCTCGAAAACGGCTGAACGTATCCCGCTGCAAACGGATCTGGACCGGCTGGGGCAGGTCTTTATTAACTTGATTTCCAACGCGCAAAAATACTGTGATGCCGATGAGCCGGTGCTGACGATTTCAGCCCATGATGTCGGTGGGCAGGTGGTGATTGATTTTGCCGACAATGGCAGTGGCATCCCGCCCGAAGCCCGCTCGATGGTGTTCGAGAAATTCGCCCGCGTGGGCGTCGATAAGGCCGGCGGCGCCGGGCTGGGTCTGGCGATTTGCCGCGAGATCATGCAGCGACTGGGCGGAGAGATCACCTATTTGCCGGGGCAGGGTGGGGCGGCGTTTCGTGTCAGGCTGCCAATGGCGTATCAGCAGGCCGCGCAGTGACACGGATGTAAAGACATTCGTAACCTGAACCGGGTTAGACCGGATGTCAGATACAGCAATCAACAGCGGTTTGGGGCATGACGCAGACGGTCAGTGCAGCTTTGGCGCGCAAGCTTTCAGTCGGGCAGGAAGAGCAGGGCGACAAGCCGCGTTCGATCCTGCGGGCGCTGCGGCTGGCGTTTGCCCGGGCCGCCGGGGATCGGTTGCAACTGCCCATGGTCGTTATCGGCGCGAAGCAATCCCATCGGACACCGGACGTATTGGCAGATCAGGTCGGGGAAGACTGGCTGCTGTTGCAGTTTGTGACCGGCGACGGGGCGTCGGCAGCCATCTGCATGGATCTGGGGGCGGTTTCAGCCATCGTTCAGGTGCAAACCATTGGCGAAGTTATGGCGGAGGAGCCCACGCCCCGCGGGTTTACCCATACCGATGGGGCGATGGTGGCGCCCTTGGTCGAAGATGCGCTCGCGCGTGCGGTCGATCTGGTAGAGGCGCCGGGGGATCAATCCAGCCTGTCGGGGTTTGAATTTGCCACGCGTCTCGCTGATTTGCGCACGTTGTCGCTGGCCATGGTCGAAGATGTCTATCGGGTGTTTGATTTGACAGTGGAGCTGGGCGGCGGTCTGCGGCAAGGGCAGATATCCATTTTCCTGCCGGACCTGTTTGCCGGGGATTCCGACGAGGACACGCAAGAGGACACCGGCCCAAATCTTGAACAGGCATCTGGGGTGTTGCGGGCCGAGCTGAATACAGTGATCTGCCGCATGTCGCTGCCTCTGACATCCCTGTCTCAGCTCAAGGTGGGGGATGTTTTGCCTCTGACGGGGTCGCGCCTGGACCGGGCAGAGATCCTTACGATTGACCGCACTCGCGCTGCGGTTGGCCGGTTGGGGCAATGTGGAGGAATGCGCGCCGTGCGTCTGAATGAATACGCGCCTCTGACGGCGCTGACCCAATCCGAAGCTGCGGAGTTTCTTGAGGCCCGCAAAATCGCAACGTCGCAACCTGAGATGGACAAGCCAACGCGGGCGGAGACATCGCAGATGCCGGTCGCCTTCGATCCGCACGCAACAAACGACATCGAGTCCAACCTGAATTTCGCCGATTCAGATCAGATGGTGGCCGAGATTTCGCAATTGGCCGGACTGAAGCTATCAGACACAGATCCAGGTGCCCTGAGTTAAATCAGTCGGCACCGCCGCGGATCTGATCAAGGGCCGGACGCAGGTTTTCCAGCGCGTAACCCGCTTTGGTCGTGGCATCTAGAATGTCATCCGTGCTCATACGGTCGCATTGACCCAACGCCCAAACCACGGAACAGCGTGTGCCCGATGCGCAATAGGCCAGAACCGGCCCGCTGCAGCTTTCGGCCAGCTCGCGTTGCAAGGCCACATTCTCGGGCGTCATGGTCTGGTGCGTCAGCTCCAGAACCTCGTATTCCAGTCCTGCCGCGCGCACCGCTTCACCGATTGCATCCGACTGCATGTTGGCCGGAACCTCGACATTGGGCCGGTTGCAGATCACTTTGACAAAACCGGCCTCGGCAATGGCTGGAACGTCCTCGACCGTGATTTGCGGTGAGACGGCGTAGCGGGGGGTAATCGGGCGAATCTCCATGGCAATTGATTAGGCCGCCTTTGCGACTCTGTCCAGTTGCGCGCCCAATGTCGGCGCCGCGAACATTCCCGCGATCATGGACAGCAGAAAGACAACCCCGCCAATCCCACCATAGCTGAGCGAGGCAAGCGCAGGTCCCGGGCACAATCCGGCCAGCGCCCATCCCATCCCGAACAGCACCGAACCCAGGATCAGGCGGCGGTCCAGTTCGGGTGCGGCCGGTTGCGGAAACTGGCCACCCGTCAGGGGGCGTCGATGGACTGTCAATCTCCAGGCGATTAGCATGGGCAGGATCGCTCCGCCCATCACGAAGGCAAGTGTTGGGTCCCATCGACCGAATAAGTCCAACCAACCCTGCACCTTTGTGGTATCGGTCATGCCTGACAGCAGCAGGCCGGTACCGAACAGAGCCCCCGCAAGAAGGGAAACAAGCGCACGCATCAGATCACCCCCCAGACATGGCGGAACAAGGTGATCGTCACGGCGCCGGCCCCGATATAGATCAGGGTGGCGATGATGCCGCGCAGTGAAAACCGCGAAATCCCGCAGACACCGTGACCGGATGTGCACCCGTTGGCGATGCGCGTCCCGGCGCCAACAAGCAGACCTGCGATGATTACCACGGCTATATTGCTGGTCAGATGTGTTTCGGGCGCCGGAGAGAGTAGGGGCCGCAACAACAGGGGAATCCCGATCACGCCTGCCAGAAAGCTAAGCCTTTCCAGCGACCGGTCACTGTTGTCGACCAACCCGCCCAGAATGCCGCTGGCGCCCATGATGCGCCCGTTGCCCAACAGGTAAACAGCGGCGCCGAGCCCAATCAGAAGGCCTCCGCCAAAGCCCCATATCCAGTCCATTTGCATTTTGTGTCCTTTGCCGTTCGCGGCCAGAAATTCAGAGTTTGTTCAGGGGAAGCTTCAGAAATACGTCGCCGTGTTCATCGGCCGGAGGCATCTGCCCTGCGCGCATGTTGACTTGCAGGGACGGCAGGATCAGGCGCGGCATGGCCAGTGTTGCATCCCGAGCGTCACGCATCTCGACGAATTCTTCGATCGAACGGCCCTGACCGATGTGGACGTTCAGTACTTTCTGCTCGCCAACAGTTGTTTCCCAGGCATATTCATCCCGTCCTGGGGCTTTGTAATCGTGGCCGACAAAAACCCGCGTCTCATCCGGCAGCGACAGGATTTTCTGGATCGAGTCATACAGCATTGCGGAAGACCCACCCGGAAAGTCGCAGCGCGCCGTGCCGAAGTCCGGCATGAAGAGGGTGTCGCCGACAAAAGCCGCGTCGCCAATTACGTAGGTCAGGCAGGCTGGCGTATGCCCGGGGGTATGCAGAACGTCACCACGCATCTGACCGACGTGGAAACTGTCGCCTTCACGGAAGAGGGCATCGAATTGGCTGCCGTCGCGCTGGAACTCCGTCCCTTCGTTGAAGATTTTGCCAAAGGTCTCCTGAATGGTGACGATCTGATCACCGATACCGATTTTTCCGCCCAATTCCTGCTGCAAGTAGGGGGCCGCTGACAGGTGATCGGCGTGGACGTGGCTTTCCAGAATCCAGTCGACGCGCAAATCATTCTCCCGCACATGATCAATGATCTGATCCGCCGAGCGCGTGCTCGTGCGACCTGAGGCGTGATCGAAGTCCAGAACACTGTCGATTATCGCGCAGGCAAGGCCTTCGGGTTCCTGCGCCAGATAGGAGACCGTAAAAGTATCGGAGTCGAAAAACGCTTTCACATTGGGTGTCATGTGGCCCTCCACCGGTGTCGTCATTTCGTATATTAATTACGGAATATGTCATAATCAACATGCTTAATTTGATACTGGTCAAGGCAAAGTAGTCTCACTATGAGTAATATTTAGTCAATTCGATCTTGGATAACCGGAACGGCAGGGCCGACAGGCGGATATCTGCGCAATTTTCAGGTAATCTGAGCAAGTCTTAAAATGGTCACATAAATCAGAGTGAATGAAGACATTTGGGAGGATGGAAATGTCATCAATCAATTTGTACTCAGAAGCTGAACAACTAGAAAAAAAGCTTAACGGCGCGTGCCTTGATACGCGGCTTGCCCTTCAGCCAAGCCTGTCCAAAGTGATCGATCGAATGCGTCAGGAGGGTATGCACGTACCATCGCGTTTGCGCCAGTTGGATGCAGCCCTGTGCGAAGATGCCATGGAGGCACGCTTTGATAATCTGCCGGTTTAGGCTGGCGGGTTAGCCGAAGGAAATCCCCAGGATTACCACCATCAGGCCAATCACTGACAGAAACAACGACGCCAGATTCCACGGCAGAACACCTTGAACAACGGCGCGCAATTCTTCGTCCGACAGGCCGGATTTGCGCGCCTTCATCACGTGCGCAATACACCAGATCAGGCCTACAAGCCCGGCAAGCGACAGGGCGGCACCGCCCCAGGTGATGAATTCGAACATGGTTCCCCACATGTGCTTGTCACGTTCCTCTGCGCTTAGCCGAGAACCCCAGCGCACACAAGCCCGCCAGCGATTGCGCGCTTGCGGCGCGGGCGGCGGCAATGTATCCGGCATATTGCCCGCTGCCACAGCAACAGAAATTACCCTCTGGGAGAGACGTAAATGGACGACATCACCGAAGATCAGGCCTCTGCCAACTATCGCGTAACTGCAGGCGAGCTGCGCCAGTTTATCGAACGGTTCGAACGACTGGATGCGGAAAAGAAGGACCTGGCGGAACAGCAAAAAGAGGTGATGGCCGAGGCCAAAGCCCGCGGTTACGATACCAAGGTTATGCGCAAGGTGATCGCTCTGCGTAAACGCGACAAAGACGATATCGCCGAGGAAGAAGCCGTGCTGGAAATGTACAAAGAAGCGCTGGGCATGAGCTGACGGGCTCCTTCAGAAGCGTGAAACATGTGTGCCCCGCAGGGATTGTGCGATCCGGGGCACGCATCACAGGTCGGGTTTTTCCGGCCCCGGATGCCATTAGGTTAAACGAAGACTGGGGTATTTCCGACCGGACATCGAGTACGCCAAGCTCCTAGCCGGATGGTCGCGCTTTTGCGGTTTCAAAAAGCTGAATTCCGAAATGCGATCAGGGTTTCAGAACCCGAACACCGGGGATAGAGCCAAGCCGTTCAAGATCCTGCTCATACAACTCGGAGAACGCGTCGACGATCTCGGTGCTCCAACCGGGCAGGTGCAGTTCTTCTTCGATTTCTTCCGGCTGGGCATGATTGTCGAAAATTCGAGCCATGTTTTCGTGCAGGATCGCCTTGCTTTGGGCTGCATCCTGGCTGGTAAGCGTCAGCACTTCGTTCCGGCCTGTCTCATCCAGCAATGACAGCAACAGATCATGCTCGTCTTCCAGGGGCGTGTCTTCGTCCAGGCCAGCCAGAGCGCGAATGATATCTCCCCAGATGAAGGGGGTGTCTTCGTTGCCCCACAACGTGATCTGAACATTTGGCGCAAGATCCCGGATGTCCTCAATCATGCCAATCCAGCTTAGGCAGCTCAGATCGGTGTCCCGAATTGCGTCGGTACGTGCTTCCTCGGGCAGCGACATCAGCAGTTTTGGGACGAAACTGCCCGGGTTTCTCAGCCCCATGAAAAGTTCAACCTCGTGGTCGCGGAAGCTATGCTCCAGCAAGGCCATTCTACGTCCGGCGAAAGGGTACAACTGGCCATCCTGTAGCGCCATTTCCGGGTCGCCTGCAAAACTACCGCTTGAGTAGATTGCACGCCGGGTGCCCCCGCCGCTCGGTAGAATGCCCTCGATAGTCTGTTGGGCGAGAAGCTCGGCCGTCGCGGTTTCGAACCTGTCAAATGCTGGCTTGAATACGCGTTTGTACCGTCGCGGGCCAAAAAAGGCGGCCCCATGCGTCGCCAAGGCGGATGCGTTTTTTGTCAACGAGGCCAACACCCGACCTTCGTCGGTAAAAGCTACACCTGCGTGGAAAACAACCTGCATTTTCGGTTCTTGCCCCTGCTTCTGCCCGCTTGCCGGGTTACAGTCTGCGACCAAAACAGTCAAACCCACGCCATCATGCACGGAAGAATCTTTGTACTGCCAGGAAAACTGCCAATCCCTAAGTTAAGATAAAAAAATGGGCTTGCAGTCCACAACAGGAGAAAGTAATCGACACCAAGTGCCCCTATAGCTCAGCTGGTAGAGCAACTGATTTGTAATCAGTAGGTCCGCGGTTCGAGTCCGTGTGGGGGCACCAGAACTCAATGTTTTCAAAGGGTTTTTCCGGTTCGTGTAACTGGAAGTGGAGCCTTTTGTTATGGATATACGGTTACCCAAGGGCCTCTTTAAGCGGGGCAAAGGTTACGCCGTAAGAGTCGCGGTGCCGACCGAATACCAACCGATTCTCGGAAAGAAAGAGATTGTTAGAGGTCTTGGGACACAAGACTTAGCTGAGGCGTTGGTTCGGCGGAAGGAAGTTGTTGAGCAAGTTCTTAGGTCTATTGGCGAAGGAGCTGTCCCGAAACCGGTCGAAACAAAGACCAAGAAGAAGTCTCCTATTGATGGGACGACGGTTAGGGACACTGCGCACAGATGGTTGGCTGAGTCCGATGGTATCAAGAACGCAACCAAGGCTCGTTATCGACAGCACCTTGAGGGATTTGAGGCTTTCGCTGGGAACATTGAGGTCTCTCAGATCAACAGAAAGCTAGCTTTGGCTTTCATGGAGCATCTCAAGCGAACACCCTCTGAACGTACCGGGGAACTACTGTCAGACCGTTCGCTACAGTCCTATCAGTGCTGTCTCGCATCTTACTGGCGTGTCTTGGATCACTGGGGTTTGGTTGATCCTGATGTTCGTAATCCTTTCTCGTCGCTCTTGAGGCGTGTGGCCGGGCAGAAAAAGAAAGCTGACCCAAGAGAGAAGAAACTGAGGCCGGTGACCCGAGAGGAAGCCGAAAGCCTTCTGACCTACATCGCAGGTAACTTCGCACTCAAATACCAGTTCGAAATGTTCGTCACTGTGCGGCTACTCTGGGTCACTGGATGCAGACTCAATGAAATCTGTGGGCGCTACCTCTCCGACATTGATGACCGTGGTGACCACATCTGCATCAATATTTCTGAGGCTAAGACGGAGGCAGGGAAGCGAACCGTCATGGTGGTTGGCAATGATGATTGTGCGTTGCTTCGAGAAGCTGTGAAACAAGCTGCCATTGCCGAACCGTCTTGTCCTGAGAATGAAGGTCGGTTGTTTCCTCGGATTAACTTGGGGGGATACGACAAGCGACCAAGCCACTACCTTGGGAAAGCCTTGGAGAAGGCGAGAAAGAACCTTGAGGGTGACCATTCCAAATGGGACATGCATTCATTCAGGCGAACTGCCGTGTCCGCTCTGGTAAACGCTGGTGTCGCCAGAGAAGCCAGGAACCTAGCGGTTGGTCACTCCAACAAAGACGACATTGGTATTAGCGTCTACGCCAAGAGGGCAGGGTTGGATGATGTGATCCTATCAACCTTCAAGGCGCTGTATGATGAACTTGGGGCAAGCCTTGTGTCACCCTCAGTTCGACTTGAAGCACACTGAAAATAATCCCCAAGAAACCTAACGAGTAGAGAGAAGAAAATGACTATGAAAAGCCTAGGTACACTGTCGGTCGCTCAAGCACTCCATGAGCGGGTGATGTTGCACTACTTGATGCTGGTCGACCAGAAGAACGCTGATTTGATCGCAGGGTTGGAACTAGAAACCGGATGGGGCTGTCCATTGCGCCTTGCGACGGGACACACAAAAGCCTGTGGTCACTTCCAGAGACCGTACTCAACACACTAGAATTCCTTGGTGCCGCCCCAGTTATGGGGGAAGCGGCGCTATTTCCTTGTGCTGGCGAAGGGGGTGAACCGAAACCTCTCTTCGCCGGTTCAGGGGACGCTCTAAACGAACTTGGAAAGTAGAACAATAATTGGTGGCGTTCGCTTCAACGCGGTTGCTCCTTTAGCTTGCGCAAATGACGACTTCAGAGAATTAGTCGATTATTGTTGCTCAGGTCCAAGGCCCGGTTTTAGTCTAAAGCGGAAATTTTGTTATCGAAATACGCAACAGCAGCGAAGTAGAGAAAGGCTGACCTGCTGCGGCTGAAGTATTGTAACTTCCGGCTTGCTGTGTGGCCCCAAAAAAGGCAGTTCCATCGTATGTCGGAGTTGAGCCATCCTGTAATACTGCTTGCTGCTTTATGCCTTTGCCTATTGGTTACAGCAGTTCGAACTATCGGGCTAAGGATTGGGCGAAAACTCGTAGCACCAAAGGTGCGAAGAGCGATTATTCGCTTCCAAAATACGAAAAAGGTCTTCAAACGCTCTTTCAGTCTTAACAAATGGGTAGTGACTGCATTCATTGCACTTCTAATTTTAGTAGGAGTAGTCACGAATGACGGCTTAAGCATGAAAAGTGGAGCGTATTTTCCCAAGGCAGATGGTCACATCTTGTCGGGAGACGTGACCCATGTTCGCGACGGCGACACAATTGAGGTGAAGGGCGTAGCTGTGCGACTTGCCACTTTAGACTGCGATGAATCTGGCACCCTAAAAGGTAATCAAGCCACGCTTGAAATGGACAGACTCGTCCTTGGAAAGAAGGTGTCGTGCAAGCTCAACGGAAGACGAAGCTACGACAGGTTTATTGGTGTTTGTACCCTAGAGGATGGAACCGACATCCAACGTCATATGCTAGACGGTCGTTGGTGCATTCGATACGGATGGTAGTGAGCCCTGACCGGACATAGCCGAGTGATCTGGTAGCTGCGGGTGCATAGGGCAGGTCGCAGCCCAAAGCGGACTGCCAGTTAAGTGACCACAATGCCTTCCGAAACCTTGGTGCAGATACAGAAGGGGAGGGCTATACAGAACGCAACGTTATCTGGCGATAGCGAATTGGAGCAGTCATTCATGATCAGTACAGGTAGATTTACCATAGAGTTGCGTAAGCTCGTCCATTATCGGCACAATACTTGCTCAATTTGTGGACAAGGTTTGGTTCGTGGTCAGCCAGCATACGCTGGCTACAATGCGCTGGAGCGTCCAGTCTATACAGGTGAATGTTGCAGGCATTTCGTCGCTGAACTGGCGTCTCATATCTATTGGTGGTGGATTGATTACCCAAGGCCTGATCGTGAAACTATGATTTGGCGTTATATGGATTTCGCAAAGCTCGTCGCGATGTTCAAAGATCGATCATTGTACTTTGCCAGAGGCGACAAACTTGGTGACCCTTACGAGGGCGCGAGGGGCTTGGCCTCTCGTGAGAGAGAGTGGAAGGACTATTGCCTAAGTTTTTTTCGAAATGCGATTGTGACAGCGCCCGGTAACAATGGGCCGGTTCCCGAAGAGGAACTCGCTTCGCGTTCAAAACAGATGTACGATGACTTTGTCATTACAAGTCAAAGGGATAGATTGCTAAATTTTGTTAGCTGCTGGCATTCCAACCATGTTGAGTCGGAAGCGCAATGGAGGCTTTATGCACCATCTCTACCGACAGGCGTTGCTGTTCGTACTAAGTTCGGAAAACTAGATGACTCACTTGATCAACGCTTCGATGTACGTGGAGGTTTCGTACAGTATGTTGACTACTCGAATGCTTTCGCAGGCACATATGACAAATTATTCTGGAAGCGATCATCCCTAAGTCATGAAGCGGAAGTTCGAATTGTTCATCAGCAAACGCAGCTTTCGGAACCTGAAGTATTTGGTGTGTCTGTTCCAATGGATATCAACAATGCGCTTGATGCAATTATAGTATCTCCATTTGCACAGGATTGGTTTGTCGACGTCGTTCGAGAAACAGCAAAGAAATTTGACGTTTCTACTAAGATCGAGAAATCACAACTGTTGTCCGAGCCATTCTTCTAGTGTCTATAGAGACTCTGGGGACATAGGAAAACTCTCGCGGCAGCGCCTCAATGCCTCATTTTGACCATCCAACGGTTGCCAAGCTGTTCTTTCTTGCGACTTTGCAAGGTCAGCTATCTGCGCATCGTCGCCATTCAAGTCCGGCGCACCAATGGTCACCTTTTGATGTCTCGCCGGTGCAGCAAGTTACAAACCGCACATAGCCCACACCTAAAGGAATGCCTGCTTCGCCGGTGTAGTTATTGGGAAAAGTACATAGCCATAAGCATTAGCTCGCAAGTCCATCCTAAAGTAATCAATGCCTTCGCCAAGCGCGTTCATAACTCTTGAATATGTTGGTGCCTCTACCCGTGGCCCGAAAATCACGCCTGTCAGCTTCATCCCTGGCACTTGGTAATATCCCGGCACCCCCAAAAATGATGCCATTCGGACTTCTTCCTCATAGACCCAGTCATAGCTTTTTGATGTGGCTGCAACTTTTATTTTTTCGTAGGCAAGGTTTGCTATGGTGGTACGTTGTTCACTTTCTGTAAGTCCGCTCAAGCTAACCGCCACACGCGTTTGGACGAAAAAGTCAAACGACGAAAACTCGGGGGGCTCTTCTTTCCAATACTGCACAGGAAAGAAGGGCGGCCCTTCAACACCAGCCGTTGGACTTGCAGTGAACTGCAAGCAAATTCCTTTGAAGGCGTCTGCATAATGCCCCCACATCAATGTACTCTGCCACCCTTTGCTAAAGGATGCGACTACAGCTTGTTGTCGAACTGTCTCGTGAAACAGGGGGCTTTGGATATTACAGATATTGAAGTCCTGCTCTGAGATAGTTTCCGGCAAAAGCTCAAAACCCGGAAACTCTTTTGCCAACAGATCGCGCAGTTCACGGTGCTTAGACGTGAACTCATCGTAAGTACCTACCCGGTGACTAACGCATCCCTCAAATGGATCATTTTGAGTGTCCAGGAAATTCAACCAAACCCTGTTATCCCGAAGTTGCTCAAGCTCTTCATCAAAGTGCTTGGAAGTTGTTCCGCGATACCTAAACAACTTTTCTGGAAACCAACCGTTCATCATTCTGTCCGATCTATACGCACTAGCAGCGATCATTAACGATGCCTTGCCACAAAGAAGATGTAAAAAAAAGCAACTTAGGAAACTCTATAAGCATCCGACTTTGTAACGGCCGCTATGTGCGTATTGCAGACTTGGTTGGCAAGCATTGATGCACGGGCAGCGAATGGCAGTTTGGTGGCCATTTGCGAAGCTGAGCGTTCAGGAAACGGCAAAGTTAACTCTGAGAAATACCTTGCTAAATAGGACGAGAACCGCAGGTACAAAGGCGGAGGCTATCGCAAGCACCAAGCGGGACTATGAGCAAGCCACAGAGGCATGGATGGACAAGCACTCGAAAGGCTTTGCGGTACTAAAGGGGCGTCAGGCGTTCTTTGAGAGAAGGCAGAGGGACCGCGAAAATGTCAGGTGGATTGTGTTTCAGGAACAAAACTAGTCAAGCAACGGATTCGAGTAGTACTATACCGTACTACTCGAAGCTCTTAATTTTAACTGTTATGCTACGAATGCGTCCATCTGCGAACTTGACGATCAGCCCATGCTACATCGAAGGTTCTACTCGGTGTCTCTATTGCGCTAGAAATCTTGTGCTTTAGTTCTTCGGCTTTCCGAGCTCGACTTGGAGATAATTTGACCAATATTGCTTCCGCACTTATGGCGAATGCTAGGGCTGTTTGGTACTCTCCCTTTTCATAAAGAACTTCTGCGATCCAGAAACGTGCATAAGCAAAGTTAGAAAGCCGATTGTGATCATTCGCGTTATCTAGCGCTTTGATCGATTTCTTATAACACACGAGTGCGCCTTCAATATCACCCATCAATTGAAGGCACCTGCCTACGTTGCCTTGTTGAGGTCCATTTTCAATGGATACATTCGATTTTGGGTCCAAAAAGCTATCGAGATTTTCCCCATTAATGAAGTACTTTAGTGCATTTTCATAGTCTCCAGAGTCGCGCCTTGCGAGCGCAAGATTGTGCTCGCAATCATATCTGGTGTCGACATTTGTTTCCGACTTTAGCTCTTTCCCATTTTCTCCCCACTCAATAGCTGAATCGAATTGCCCTCTCTTCCAATAGGCGTGGCAGCGCATATCAGCATAGTGAATATAGCGAGCGGTTTTTTCAGGAATAGTTTTGGCAAATCTATCTAAAATAAGGTCAGCGCCTTGAGAGTCTCCGATATCGTCGAGGCACTCTACAAATTGTGCAACGATTTTATCAAACACATCGATTTCTGAGGGCGCAGTGTTCCAGTCAACGGCTTCCAAGAACAAGCGAGTAACTCGAATAAACTCTTCGGAATGCCCCCCACCTACCAAAGCATCTCTGGCCATCTCGAGAGTTTCAGCGGCATCAATGTAGTTTCCGGCAGCAATTTCTAGCTCTGCCTTTTGCGTCCAACGGCCAAGCATAGGGAGCGGTAGTTCTGCACCCAGTACTTTCTCTAGGCGCTGCACCAAAACTCGGTACTGCCCGATTACAATCTCAATAAAGTCAAGACGCTCTGCTCTGCTAAAGTTCTGTTTAACAAATTTACGAACCAGTGGATGTAAATCGTACAAATCTGGCGAATCTAGCTCAGGCTTGACTACCACAAGGTTGAGGCGGATTAACGATTTAAGCGCTTTGTCGAATTTTGCATACCGGAGTTTCGTGGAAACGTATGCTTCCAAAGTATCTTTTGTTTCTGGCCTTACAGCCTCAGCCATCGTACGCAGCAGAATTTGTTCTCGTTCCGCGAGTCGGGACCAAATTGACGAGAGAATATTAGGAATCTCTTCACGCCCTCGCCGAAGGTCTTCAAGAAAGCCTTTAAGAGTTACGCCGGGGACTTCCGCTACTTGGACTGCAATTAGGTCTAGCCAAATTGGGTGCCCCTTTGTCATTTCGTGGGCGCTGTGTATGTCAGAAATGTCGGAGTTGTTTTCGATAACACCCCGCTTCCTAAACAGAGTTTCGGTTTCGTCTAGGCTCAATCCCGGCATGGGGATTGTTACGATCTTTGAATCGGCATAAGAAACGTTTGGTCTGCAAGTTATCAACAACTGACTGGATGTGTCGGAAGCTGAAAACTGTTGCACCAACTTTTCCATGAGGCCAACAAACTTAAAGTGCTCCAGATCAACGTAATGATCCACGTTGTCAAAAACGAACAGTGTTTTTGTGTTTCGACTGTACTCTGCTAGAATATGAGCCAAATCAGAGTCTGTAGCATCTGCTAGCATTTCGCTGGTTGTTTCTTCCGAGCTGATCCTTTCGATAGCAGACGCAACCTGCGTACGTATGCTATCTCCGGCTTCCTTACAGTCTCGCCAATCCCAGAAGTTGAACTTTGTAGAGTTATCAAAAGTATCTTTGATGTGTTTTGCAGCCGTTAGCGATTTACCTTGACCACCAATTCCAGACAAAATGACAACTGGTGCCGTTGTCGTCTCTAGCGATCTGAGTTCGGCCTCTCTGCCCACCCACACATCAATTGTTGGAGGGCGATCACATTCCAATCGCTTCAAAGTTTGAGGAGTGGCAGAGTAGCGCGGAGGCGTTTGGATCGCGGACGCACTCTTCGGGGGAGTTCCTTCCCAGTATCTCCGCAATTTTGGAAACAACTCGTGACAGTTGATACCTGCATATAGCGTAGTTCTGCCGCGATCTAAACCCGGTTGAAGTACTGATCTCAGATGCTCTCCGATAACGGGGGTAGTATCAAAAAATGTCCACAGGACTTCCGGAAACGCTGACATGTTACCGGTCAATTCTTTCAATGCAGAGGTTAGTATGTCGTCCCATCCTCCGTAGGCAACAACTACGACGACCTTATCCTTCAAGTACTCTAGCAATGAAGACTTAAGGGCTGGACGCGATTGTAGTAGTTGCGTACCCGTGTGGAGTGTGTCGGTACCGTGCCAATAGCCGTGGATATGTATTACGCGGCAGCCGGGTGCTTCGGTCGTAGACAAATCGGCGTCGGCGATTAGGGAAGTTTTCCAAACTTGCCCGTGTGCTTTTCGCACTGAAACTTCAACCAGTGGATCAAAGTTCGAAGTTATTAGGGTTTTTCCAAAAATCTCTGGTTTTAAAGAAATGATCTGCCCCAAGCTCTCGACCCCACGGGACAAGTGCCATCCATCCTCATCCTCATCCAGTTCTCGAAGTTGATCGTTGGTTAATGTCCTTGAGTCAAACTTTGAGGGATCGAAGCTTTCAGTCTGATTGCGGGCTTTCAAAACGGCCTGACGTATCAACTGGTTACAAACGTCTTGGCCTCTCCTTCCTTGCAAAAAATGAAATGCCGCTTGATACTGGTTCGCGGAAGCGGCAATGCTTGTTTCAAATTTGTTTCTTCCTATTGAATCCTCAGGGAATTGCTCTCTGATATGCGAGACCATCTGCGAAACTGTGGATACTCCTGGCCGCCCCATTTCTTCTGGAGCGGTCAGTGGAGAGCCTACTACAAATACAACTTCCTTGTTGTCGTATTGCAACCCGTCGGTAAGGCGATCATACAGTGCATCTTCGTCGAAAAACTCAATGTTCTCAATATTGGCCAATTGGTTTTCTCTGCTCAATGTTTGTGTTTGAGTGGAACTTAGATGGACATTGCAATCTTTGCGAGTCCCCAAGATTGCTTGCGTGACCTCAACGTCACCATTGTTGCCCCGGTCAGCCTTGGAAAAAGCGTTCAGGGTACCAAAATTTTCCAAAAAAATCTGTGTGGGTATTATCGGTAGGTCCGCTCGGGTCTACCCCCCGTACCCCTACAGCAGACTCACAGCCCAGCCGACCGTCCACACCGTTCAACCGACAGCCAACCTTCGATCCACTGTGAGGCAGGGCAGGGGAATTAAGTGGCCATATAGCACAACATACACGCCCGATCCTTGGTGCTTCGGGCATTGTTACTCGTAGCAATCCCATACCTTTCAAGCGCTTACCGTACTCTGTACGTGCTACATGTACGGATTGCACCGCTCACTTGGATGATGGCAACCCAAACCAGTCTAGCACCAAAGCCACTATATCTAGTGGTTTAGGGTGTATCGTTCTGGATTGGCTGGACGCTCACAGAGTCGCTCAGGGAGTCGCTGAGTCACCCTATCGATTTCATGTAGGTTGGGTTGGGTAAGGCCCCCTTGGACTCTGGGGGGCCTTCTGTGGGCTCAGAGGGGTATCCGAATAAACACCCCATATAGCATATAGACACCCTTCCGCTTCGCATTCGACGCAAGTGTGCAATCCGACCTACTATATTGTGTCTTGCCTTTGCGTTCTTCCTTTTTTCATGAACGGTACTCCGGTTTCCTCAGGTTCACCAACAGCAAACGAGAGTGAACCTCAGCCATCCTCAGGTATTCCGAGGATAACTTCCGCTCCTATCACGAGAGACGAAAAGACAACCGTGCCACTTGGAAGTGGTACACACCTCAATTTGAGTCATAAAAATAAGGGGTTTCCGGCCCCGTAGTTAATACACCTCTATAATTTTAACATTCACGACAAGGATCATTCATTTGAAAATTGACCCTAATTTCGACTTGGGGGCCGCAACCCGAGTTCGACAGATAGTTATCAAAGACCGACCCTGCGGATTTGGTAAGACAACCGAGATGCTCAACTCATTCGAGCATCATAAACAGTACTTGGTCGTTGTTCCTCTTTTGAGCGAATGCGACCGAGTGATAGCAGCGACACAGCAGCGAGGCATAACCTTTGAGCAGCCCGAGGCTGAGGCTGCTATCGAGTTTGATGAAAATGGTGATGAAGTTGTCACCACTAAGAAAATTCATTCACTGAGGCGACTTCTCTCGGAAGGACAGAATGTGGTCACCACTCATGCCATGTTCGATACCTTGGCAGAGGTTGCAGATGAAGGCTTGATTGACCCATGTCATGTTCACATTGATGAGGTTCTTTCTGTAATCGACGCAAGCTATGTCGTGAAAGCCAAAGCTTGGGATCGCCTTTTTCTGAAACCTGGACTGTGCACCGTCGATGAGAAAACCTCTCAAGTAATCCCAACAGCGGCTTGGGACGAAGAGTGCGCGGACCTGACCGAGCAAATAAAGCTGAGGTATTACAAAGCTGCTAAAGCCGGTCGGCTTTTCAATATTGAAGCTGGGTACAACGTTGCTGTGATGCCGGAAAAGCTTCTCAAAGCAGGACAATCTTTGACGCTCTATACTTTCAAGGCTGAGGGCTCGATCATGGCGGCATACTTAAATCGCCTTGGGCTGCACCCACTGCACGACCGGGGAAATCCCTGCATCGAGCAATCATTTGTCCGTGAGGCTCGTGATCTCATTACAGTGAAGAGTATCCCGTCGCTTGGTCATCTGAAATTTAGCTATACAGAGCAAACGGATAGTAAAGAAGGGAAGCCTAGCGTCTATGACCGGTTGGTGCCCAAGGCACTTTGCTCGTTGGCTAGGCGACCACTTAAAGATGTGCCCTTGGAAAACATTCTGCTGACCTGTCCGAAGAACAAGTGGTTTGCGGCGGGGAAGAGTCCCAAGGTTGGTCCTGATGGCGTCGAAATTGGTAGGTACTTACCTGGCCCTTATGCCAAAGGTTCAAGACTTCAAGGTCGAGGAGGTCGTGTTCATTGGTTGCCAAATACGACGCGAGGAACAAACGATTACAAGAACGCGACGCACCTGATTTATCTGTACAACCAGTACATAAACTCAAACATCCTAAGGTTCCTCGGGGCAGGATCGGTCAGTCAAGACGACTACGCACTTACTGAACTGATCCAGTGGGTGTGGCGGTCCCAGATAAGGGACAAAAAACCTATCACGCTTTATCTGCCAAGTCGCAGGATGCGGAACCTTTTCTTGAGTTGGCTTTGGGAGGACAAGATTCCGACCCAAATTCTCGACTCAGTTAATCGTTGAGGCAATTGTTGACCTCAATCTCTCGCAATCACCTATGACATTTAAATTATTGGAAAATTATCTATGGAGTATGTCTCAAAATACTCGACCATTATCCCTTTGTTGGTCGAATACTTCTCGCTAGCTAAAGCTGGCCCCTATCATCCTCTCCAAGTTCGCAACGATCTGAACCTTTCAAAGAACTTCTGGCGTGTCGCTATGAAGTCCTTTGTTTACCCCGATGGAAGCGAAGGTCGAAAAGCTCTGAAATCTGTTGGTGTGAATGTGGTGCCAGAAGCCCTCCAACGCCTCAACAGTGGTAAGGTCAGGATCAATTCGCTGTTTCTGAAAGATGGGGCAGGGGGTGGCTAAGCTCCCCTTGTCCGGCATCCCAGCTGGAAGGCGAAGTAGGGCATCTCGGGATGCATTGCGTCAGAGGCGGAACGCGCAGGAACTTGCGAACAAAAGCCGACCTTGTGCAGTGTCCGGCTGTGACAAACCAAGGCGCGGAGTATCCTGCTATTGTCGGGAACACTTCCAACGAAACCGTAGATACGGACACCCCACGGGTCGCTTGCCGACCCAAGGTGAACTCCGATCCCTCGAAGCCTCTATCAAAGCATGGCTCGAAGAAGACTACCTCACCACAGACTTTGCCAAGCGTTCCTTCAAGTCCTCTTGGGGTTCAGCCCAGCGCACCATTACCCACAACCCTGCCTTTGCTCTGCCGTTCTTTCGGCTTGAGGGAAACATGGGGTACACCCAAAAGGCTAAAGCCTGGGTGATCCTCTCCAACTACGTACACCGGGAAAGAAACTTGCTCTCTGATGCGATGGTCCGCTACATGGCTTGTCGTCTCTGGTCAGAGTTCCTCTGGAAGATGCCGGATGGGAAACGAGGGGCAGTTAAGACCCGGAACTTCTTTGTAGATACATGGGCCGGGAAGTTCGTACTAGCCAATTCAGGATTCTCTAAAACCAAGACGGAAGATAAGATCATCCGTTGGGAGAAGCCTTGGTACGTGTCGGATGATCCGGTCCAGAACCGGCCCCGACCTATCACTGAGAAGGTGACAAAGAAGGTCACCGTCAACCGTTTCAAGGCCGGACCTATCGTCCGTGCCATTGGAAAGGAACTCCATGAAGCTGTCGAACATGCGATGGGCAAAGCGTGGTTTTCCGACCATCGCCTTCTTGAGAAGGCTCATGAGGCTCTTGGCCTCCCATTCAAGACTTAAAAGAAAGAAGACATTACACAATGACAATTGAACACCTCATCGCCGACGACAATGCGGCAGTACCTAACAGTAACCTTGGTAACTCTGGCGAATTGCGAGCAACTGCCCGAGACGTGACCGCCGAGGCTCGTGCCAAGGGTCACTTCAACACTGCATCCGCACACATCCCTACTGCCGAGGCAAACAACAATCCCGACATTGTTGCTCGTGACGGAATGCGTATCTATGCAGGAGGGGATTACCAACCGACCGATCTGCTGGTGATCGATGGAATGGAAGTTACCTATGAGATGGCTCAATCACTTGGGTTGATCAAAGGGTCTGATTTCACTTCGCCTCAAGAGATTTTCACGCAAGACGCTGAGGTTGTCTCAGGGAATGAACCTGTAGATGATCGACCAGCCGAGGCGATATTGCTAGGTGATCAACTAACGATAGCCTTTGGGGATCAAGCCGCCGACGTTCTGCAAGTAGTCGGAAATGATATCGCTCAGAACGGTGAAATTAGCGAGCACGGTTTGGATTTTTTCCAGCGACACATGAACATGTCTCCCCAACAAGCGAAAGAGACCGTTGACGAATTGGAAGGGGTAGGAAACCGCGTCTTGCAAGATTTTCTCAACAACGGCGACGGGTATGAAATCGACCGGGTAGCCTTTCTTGCTAACTTGGCAGAAACGGGAACGCGCGATCAAAAGGAAACAGTGAGGAATGTTTGGTTCAAGGCCGCAACGGGGCAAATCACACGAGAGGCGGCCATCGAAGCTTTTAATCGACTAGTAGAGCCATATGCCTGATCCTATGGAAACCGAAAGCATCAAGAACGCTACCCAAGGTGAACTTGAAGAACTCAACGGGTTACTCGTTCGGGAACTGATCGCAAAGATCAAGGAAGGTACCGCAACTGGTACCGACCTTTCAACGGCGGCAAAGCTGATGAAGGAACACAAGGTTCAACCGATTGACCCAAGGGTTCCTGCTACGTCCTATCATAGTCAGATGCCGTACGGGAGTTTTGACTACCCAGTAGATGTTTGAGTGAAAGCCATCGGAAATAGTGCTTATTTCTCAGACCCTTTTGGTCTCGTTTCTCGTGAAATTATAGCAGTAAGTTGCTTGTAAGCTCTTAGATTGCCTCTCTTCCTTTGAGATGTTTTCAAAACAAGCAGAACTAAAAAACAAATTACTAGACCGACTGCAAGCAGGGCGAGTAATTCAATTCCTGACCAGGATGCAGGCATTGCACTGCTAGTTTCCATCAATGTGTCTCCGTCTGGCATAACCAATACGTTTGGCCTCTTGGATATATCCGTCCCGCTCGTTTTTCGCTTCAATGTGGATAGTTAGACCGAGTGTGAATGCGATCAAACTGGAAGCTCCCAACACTATCAAGGGTAGCGAAAAGGCAGAAGTGGCAGCTGCTACGACTACGCCTGAAAAAACCGAAGCACCGATTGATGCGCCAATTGTTCCCGCAATAGCGGACGTTCTGTCAGCATTGCTTGCTCTATCAGTCAAGTCATCTTCTCTTGACCTGAGGGCCTCTGAGATTGCCGGTTTTGCTTCTTCGCGAACAAAAGGTAGTAGGAGCAGTATTGCCTGTGTGGGATCGCCTTCGGCTGAAACATCCAGTTCCAATTTAGATGTAGTTACGGGAACGTTGGACTTGTAGGGAACTGGTAGGTAATCAGTGTTTTGCGAAGTGGAATGCAACACCTGCTTGCCATCTTTTTCTTCTATGCGCAGATGATTTTGGGTTCCACAGAAAGGACAATAGTTAGATTTCGGGTCAAAATTACTGTTACACCCCAAGCACTTTACTAATATCGACTCATCAAATTTTTCTTCTGACATTGGCAACCTCTAAAGGTGTTTAGCCATTGGTTGCTGATCGTAACACACAAACTGACGACCCGTCAGTATACTATATCGGGAAATGCTAAATTGGAATTGAACCCTAAAACAAGTTTAGGACAAAACCTACCTGGGTTGGACTCAGAGTCACCCCAAACCACCTCAGATTCCCCACCTATCACCAACCCCCTAACCCCTCTCAGCGAGTCTCTCAGGGCTTCTCTGAGCGCACTGCCAGACGACGCCTTGTCGATCCTTGACCCTGATCTCTTCGATCAGGCAAATAAGGAACTGAACAGACGCCCACAGAGCCGAGAGGCCAACAACCAATCGGGTGTACTCTTCAACGCCATCGATGGGTACACGCGGTTCTTCTACCGCGACGAGAAGAGTAGGGCGCGGCACATGTACCAGAACATTGTCGGGCTGGTTTACCCTTGCTCGAAGTCGGACGCGGAAAAGCGGCGTTTGGGTCAAGCGTTTGAGGACGGTTGGGAGAGTGGGGACTTAGAGTTTTTGGCGAGTGTGCCTAGGGAGGACTAGGGGTTTTACGGAAACGTTTAAGGCACTCGAATGAGATAGACGTCATCCAGGCATGAGGTTTCGGTTTTGATTTTTCCTTCCTGGATCAGTGAGTTAAAAGAGATCAGAACACAAAACTCTTGGAACACTCTATGGTCACATATTTGAGAAGTTTGTTTGTGAAAGCAGCTATCGAAAAAGCACTAAAACGTAAGGCCCCAAACACGATTCCTTTGTCCGGCATGGAGCGGTTGCGGAAACGAAACTACTATTCAGTCCACTTAACCGATGAAGGCAATCGGGACAGGTTTGTTGTTGATTCCGTTCATCGCAAAGGACTGGAGGGGTATTGGTTTTCTGGCATGGGCAATGGAATGAAAGCTTCCGTTCCAAACCGGTTTATCGCTCCGCTTAGTCTGGAGATAATCCACTATGCGCAAGAACTAGAGTTAAAACACCGATCCGCTCTGGGATTCTTCTGGTCAATCCTAAGTTTCAAGGCTGCGCGGGAGTTGTGCAAGCATCGGTTTCGTGTCTGGCGGTTCTCAAACAAGAAACTCGCAAGACAAGACAGGATGGAAATACTGTCGTGGGCTTACACTTGGACTCTTGAGCGGGAAGACCACAAACCAGTCTTCACTCCTTTGAGCTACTTGAGGCAAAGCCATGGTGATTTCATCGTTTTTCATCCTGAGAAAGCCCGCTTGGCTCGATACTATAGTATCGTGTTTGACTCTCTGGTTGCGTCGGGAGAATTTGAGAAAGCGAAGGGCGCTTTTACTTATTCGTTGTCCCCAAGGGCGCCATATACACTTGATCGTTATGAGGAGTCAGACAGGCGTCACTCCGATAACATTACCCAACAACGCATGTTGGGACGCCTTACATTTGCACTCGTTCTGGTTGGGGTCGGGCAGATTGTCGCCTCAGTTTTGGTTAATTAATAGGCGGGGAACTAGATAGTCGTTTAGGTGGATTGGGAGGGTCCTTCCACAAACCCTCCCGCGACCCCAAAGTGGTGAAAGGAAACTCAAAGCCAATGTGCGTCAGTCTTGTCGTTACTCCGAGGTTTCCTCGCATTCAACTCAACGCCCCAAACTGAGTCAATCTGACTCACCCTTACATGTACGGGTTGACCACCCGGATTCTGTTACAGTAACAGTCGTACTCGAACCATGTTGGTTCTCGGAGAAATCCTGAGGATTGCCAAGGGGTTCTGGTGGTCGACTTACTGTTCCACGATTGTAATCAGTAGGTCCGCGGTTCGAGTCCGTGTGGGGGCACCATCAAATCAAAAAAAGACATTAAATAACAGTGTGGTAGGAGTTTCACGTAGTTGATGATCCACCCTTTAATCCACCTTGTGTGGTTTCCTGTGGTGCTCATACGGCTGCGACTCATAGACCAATCAGAATCTTCTCGCACATCTTTCAGGCTGCTCATTAATTGGCTCCAAATCTCATCAATCGAAGTGTCAAAAAGAAACCTCGGAAATGCCTTTTCCAAGTTCCGCGTTGCTGTGCAAAGGTTAATACATTGTTAACGGAGTATGATTGTGAAAACGCTTATTTCAGCCGGTGCGATTGCACTTTTCCTTTCTCTCGGAGCCGCTTGGGCGCAGAATTCCCAAATGCCAGCGACAACCACTGCCACCCCAGTTGAAACGGGCTTGTTCTGGGAACTGATAGACAAAACCGGGAAGGCAAAGGTTTATGACGCTGCTTGCTGCAAGGTGTGCCGAAAAGGGAAGGCATGTGGGGATAGCTGCATCAGTCGGAACTACAATTGCCACAAGGGGCCAGGCTGCGCCTGCAATGGATAGCAGTTCGGTATTTCCCGCTATCTAACGGTTCCCGTATCACTGCTTTCAGTGAAAGAACCGTTGTTGTGCTTCGGCTCTGAATTAACAAAGAGAAGTGCGGCAAGGGGGAGCACCAATGAGAGTAGCTGAAGCGACTGATTTGCAGGGAGCCAAGATAGCCGTCATTTGTGACGATGCGGTTGTGGCTTATTTGAGAGATGATTTCGACCACATTCCCAACCCAAATCAATGGGACCTACCAGGGGGAGTGCGAGAAGCAGACGAAACCGCCCTAGAATGTGCACTACGTGAAACACAGGAGGAGTTCGGCATTTGCTTGCCAAAGAGCCCAATTGATTACGAAGCAACTTACTTCGCTGAAGCTGCGGGACCTCTACCCAAACGAGAAGTCGCCCTATTTGCCATAATTGTATCGGAAGACGTCATTTCAGCTATTAGGTTTGGTGAAGAGGGGCAGTGTTGGCGAATGATGCCAATCAAAGAATTTGTCAACCGAACCGACGTTGTACCTGAGCTTCAAGCTGCGTTTCGGGTGTTCTGGGAGGGTTGATGGATGAACGCGCTGAGTATCCGGGATGAAAAATGACAGCGCTAGTCTCATACAAAAAATCCGCCGCATAATGTTGATTGCTGATGCGGTCCAAGCCAGTGCAATTTCTGCTATGCGGACATTCCCGACGTTCGCCTTATGCCGCCCGAACAGGTGGAAGTACCGGCCACGGAGCTGCCGTTCGCTGCATTGCGATGCTAGTTGCAACAAACGGCGGCAAGTGCACAATAGCGGACTTTGCAAGGTCGCGACTAGACCGCAGGCAATACTCGCAGGTCACCTTGGACGCGTCTTTTGGGCATCTAGTGCAGCCTCTCCTAGTTCGTCGGACAAGCATCGCAAAGTCGCGATCATTACCAATCTTCCAACACAGTGCTGACCGGCAAGTAAGAACGTGTTTGTCATGTGTAGAAGAGAGATCGCCGTCATGTGCAGAGGGTCTGCAAGGCCGCTGTCGCTAGGCCCTATTTGATGCATTAGGCGTGTTGATTCTGACATGCCCAACAGTGCATTTGGATGAGTGAACCCCGCGTGGTTATGCTTGCAAGCCCATCTAAACCTTGGCCTCCAATGGTCCATTCCAACGGCTTTCTCCAAATCAAAAAACGTGGCCTTTTGATTGGCCATGAGACCTAACGCTGGTTTTGCCCAATCCATATCAGTTTTAAGACGTCTGCCAGCATTCTCTTCGGCTGCATCGCATGCCCGTCGCATTCTTTCTATTTGGGCTTCAGAAAATGGTTCCATCTGGTTTCTGTCCGCATATTCATTGACTTTCCTTGCCGCCTTGAAGTCAGAGAAAACGGCGCTCAACCTGTAATCCTGTGCTGTTGCACCGTCGTGAGAAGCGATAAACATCGCTGTAACTGCAACTTCGTGTAGTGCGCGCCAGCGCGCCAGCGCACCATCAGCAAAACCACCTTCCAAAAGACAGATTATTTCGTTTGTAATCAGCAGGGCTTTAGGGTGAAGAATGCACAAGGTATCAAAAACGAGTGGTTCAACTCCATCGGGCACACCAGAACGAGCGTGGGCCTCCCCGGCCTCTTGAGCCGACCGCCGCATCACCTTCAATAGGCGCAATGGAGTTTCCCATCGTTCAAGGTGCCGAGTTTTGAAACTGGAAGTTTGCTGATGCTCTTCACTAAGCATTTCAGGTGCACCGCTCTTCAGATTCTCCGCCAAACTCGGAGCCCCTTCAGAGACAATATGTTCTAGAAACTTCTCGACCTTCTCCGAGCTGGCACCTTCTTCGGAAACCAGTCTTTCGACAGCCGCTATGATTGGGTCGCTCAAGTTCGAAAAGAAAGTGTCTTTCTGATCGTATGTACTTGCGGTCAACTTTGCGTTTCCTTCGAAAGGATCTATGCGAGACCACACGCTACTGCCATAAATAATATTGCTAAGCCATAGGGGTCTACCTTTTGCATTAGTGTTGAATGGTATCGGAGAGGTTTTCGCTACGATAGCTTGTTGCGGCAAGGCCCATACCTGGAGGAGCCGGACGCTCACACCTTCAACTAACTATACGGTGTTAGGTGTTCCGCACTTCCGGACTCATCGGCAAACTCTTTTGAGTAAAGACGTATTTCATAAAAAAGATCATCGTCGGCAAAGGCTTTTGCGGAAAACGCAAAGGCTAATATTCCGCGATAATAGTAGTTTAGCAGGTCGTCTACATGATCACGATACAGAGGTGAGCTCTTGGCACCGTGCAAATGAAATCTTGGGGGTGTACCATAGTACAACTCCATTATGTGAGGTGATGCTCCATGAACATACCCTGAATATCCTTTATGTATTGTGCGACTTACTTCTATTCCCGTACTTGGATCATCCAGACCACTAATGTTGTTAACGTACGCTCTTATTTTTCTTCTCGATACCGTAGGTCGTTTTTGAGAGGAATCTAACACACTCGATGGATTGTCACATTCTTCCTCATAAAACGCTTTCAAAAACGCATCATGCAGTTTGGAGCGGTTATCAAATACGACTGAGTAAGTTAAAAATAAGATGTCTTCCATCAGCTCATCAAGTATTCTTTGGATGGCAGCTTGCTCCTGAGTAAGGCCATAGGCATTCAGCGTATGCATGGCTTGAATGCCAGTTATAACTCTCGCGAGTTTCTGTAATATTGCTGCGTGAATCGATAAGTTATCATAGCGATATGTATATCCATCCCCTATTTGAATCTGCTTAGGTTGCTCGATGCGAGCAGCCAAACTGTCAAAAAAAGCCGACATATTCTGTATGGCGTTGGCGTATAAGTGATCCAAGTCCTGTACTTCCTTGAAAATTGAATTTCTATTGATTGCTCAATATCCGCATTGGGGTCGTTAGCGACTGCTGTGTCTGCAACGTCCAGTGTTGTTCCAAAAGTTCGGTGTGGGCGAAAATCCAAGTGTTGAAATGGTCAGTCGGACTGGCGAACTCCGTTGCCATCTAACTCTCTCGCAATCGCATTTGCGAGGGTACGCGCCTCAACCGCCGTCTCGACTGGGACAGTTTGCCCATGTGCGCCAGCGTTGCCGACATCCATGACAAACCGCATTGCGGAATCCAAGTGCTCTGCCTCTGGATTCATCTTCAAGTAAGTCTTCCACATTCCTGCAAGGCTTAAGAATTTTCGACCTTCTTTAGGAACCAGCTTCTTGCTGTGCCCGAAGTAGTCACGAAGCTTGGCTTCAAGTGTTATCCGCAGATACGCCATTTCACCTGCCAGTTCTAGAGGCTCCATGTCGCGATACTCTTCGCGAAGCTGCTCAACATCTTTCAGCGGAATCGGCTGGGCATTGGGACGCCCTCTCCTGATTTCACTCTCCGCTTTTGCTGCATCGGTAAGCGATGGGATGGTTACGTGGACATTCTGGCTCTGATTTGCAGAAACACTGCTAATAAGCTGCGTTTGGATTTTGATTTGCTCGCCGACTTCCAACTTGAAGTCGGACATGTCCCTCTTCACCTCGTCGACCTTAGATTTGAAAGAAAAAACGCCTGTAAGGCTGAATTCCTGCGCGAAAGGGAGCAGGAACAGCACCAGCGCTGCCAATAAACAGAGGCCGGGATTACCAGTCCAATCGGGCGGGTATCCGTAACCAAGGTTTGCCAAAGCAAAAAAGTAGGCTGCACCCACCCAACACACCAAACGTAAGAAAGTCTGCAATCCGCCGCCTCTTAACCCGCTACAAGTTCCCAGGCAGACTGCCGCAGACACATGAGAATTACCAGCAGGCAATGCACGCAAAACGTGTGGAGCGTTGACTGGTCAACTGCTGCATCGTCCGTCAATCTGCATTTCGTCGAGTTAGACCGAACGTCTAGTTAGGTGGCTAACCTGACATACGCACAAGCAGTATTCGTCTCTCCCAGCAATGACAGCTATGGGCTCGATTATCACCTCAATCGGGTGCGAAGATTAGCAAGATTGAACCGTTGACGCCATCGGCGGTTATCCATCTTTCGCCGCGTATACAGCATCAAATGCGTAGAACAGCCGCCGGTTTACACTGGCAATCCACTTCAATGACCTATCGTGCTCATTCAAATTTACACGCTTCGACCATCCGATGAATGCGGGATTACAAAGCTCGACAACCGGTGCTACGTATCGAATGTCGGCGGGCATCTCGATTGGGTAGGCAGAATAAGTCTGGTCCTCGTTGTAGTGGAGGTCGAAATTCATTGAATGCCCCCAACTTGCATGGATAGATTCTGAACTGAGTCCGTAAACGTTGCCATACAGAGCATCCAATCCTAGAGCCTTAAACATATCTCGGATGCTCTTTCCGTCGACTTTCCAATTGTGCTTTTTCTGAACTTCAAAGCTGGCAGTTGAGAACCCTTCCGCATTGAGCTGTGTGAGCACGTCAGCCTTCAAGCGCTTGCCCGCTTTTGTCGCATAAAAACCCTCGTTTTCAGGCGCCTCCAAAATCCTCAGACGATCCTTGTACGAACATTTTCGGTAGTTTTCGATGGTTTCAGGTGTCGCTTGAAGGAGGTATTGTGCGACAATACCCGCTTCAATCGCTTGTCGCTCCAAGTAGCTAATTATGTTGGCATCGCCTGCCTTATAGTAAACTACAATCTCACGTAGGAGCTTGCTGATTTTCACTAACAGCCCAAGGATTGGGGCGTCATTGAGATCAAATCCGGATGGGTTCCGTTCTTCATTTTTGAGCCTTGTATTGATGTCATAAATCTCTGCAACGTCGGTAAAAAAAACAGGGGAGAAATCGAGTAGTCGACCAATGTCACAACCAACTTCCGGGACTTTAATCGATTGGTATTTCTTGAAAATTTCTTGAAATTCTTCCATAGCGTTCACCTAATGCCATCCATCCTTTTATCCTTACAAACGCCCACAGAAAGTCAAAGGCTGGAGTGGGCCTTGAATGGTCGTAGTTCCCAGATTGGAGAATTGTAGGTTAGTCCCCACTGTCACCTTTCACTCTGCGGAACTGAATGTCCGGTTTACGTTGCTCGCGACTTGCTGCACTCGTGATAGACCGAAGCGTGATCAAAGGCGGCTTTGGGCTCAAACCGGACATGCGGCAGTACGACAGGCGAAAACACGACCTTGCCCGACGCAAATGGCCGCGAAGCGGACAAAGCTGCCATTGAAACGACTAAGGTGTTGTTGAAAACACATTCACGCGCAGACCGGCGATGGAGTTTCTCGCTTTGGCTGGCGCAATTATGGGAGAATAGACTTCGCAAAGCGCTTTAACGTATCGGTGGCTCCGCGGCGCCCGACTATTTCCAAGAGAGCTGTCTCATCTTCAGGATTCGCTGAGAAACTGGGTAACATACTTGATAAACCTGAGCAGCTTTCTTCATTCGCTTCATTTGGAAATTCGTCAAGAACGCCTCTGATTTCGTTTTGATACCAATATTCGGCCCAAGTGTACCCGGAGTAAATCAGGCAAGCTGATTCTTCGTCACTAAATGGATCAAGATGAGTTCGAATTTGTGGCAGGATTCTTGACCACTTTTCATCAGATAACTCGGCACCAGAAGGATACCCAACGTGTAATCCAAACATGCAAACAGAAACTCCATTGAGTTTCTCCATTAACCATTTTTTTCGCTCACTTTCGGCTTCTTGATGAGAAAGCATGATTCCAACGACTCTATGGAGCAAATTTGTTCGAAGAAAATAGCTTTTGACTTTTCTTTTTTTTCTCCCGCCCGCGTCAGCAATTAGGATGTGCGAGACGAAACTGTCAAATGAATTAGGTGCTTTAGCTACATTATCTGATTGATCCGATGAAAAAGTGTAGGACAATTGGACGACAGGATTGACGCCCAAGTTGTCGAAAACACCACCGTCCACAAAACTTCCTACATACTTGTTGCCGATAAACAGCGGAACCTGTGAAAAGACCGGAGGAATTGCAGTTGATGCGGCTACGGCACGAGCAATTGGAACCAGCTTTGAATCGTATGAAGCTGCAAAGCTGATTTCGTCAGTATCAAGACTCAGGTGACCATGTTCCTTCACTGAATCATCAGCCTTGTTATTCCAGAGAGCTTTAGCACCCTGCTCGCTCAATTCGGCAAAAACGCCAGTTGAGAAGACCTTTTGTTTGCCAGAAATTAGATCGATAGCTGACAGGCACATTATTGGGTTTGAATTAAGCAGCCCCGTCGAATTGCCTTCATATATCTCATTTATCAATGTCGCAATTCGCATCTCGCTAGGGATCATTGGAAGCAAAAGGGTGCTATAGCGCGTCCAAGAGACTTGCTCGGATGTGCCAAAAAAATTCATCCAATGATTCGTTTCTTCACGACACTTGCAGTTTGCTTTTTGCACCGCTCGAAGCAAATAAATATAACTGCACAGGCAGATGGAACCGGTGACCAGCCAAGCCCAACTCAAACTATGGTGAATGTTCAAACCCGCAAATGCTATGAGGGAAATCCATAGAATGATGGAAAAGTAAAAGTGATGAAGAACTCCACGCGATGTGGAACGAAGCAACTTCGCTTCAAAGGCATCCCAATCAAAATCCCCATCGCGATCAAAATTTTGTTGAAATAAAGCCGCAGTAATGGCGCCTCCTGACACGGCTGAAACAACGCGGATGTGACCCAGCAAGCCTGTTTCGTAGAGACGGCGTAAGACTCCCAAATGAAATAGAGTAGCGCGAAATCCTCCCCCAGAAAGGCAGAGAGCTATTCCCTTGAAATCCATTTTTCACCTAGCGGTCAAATTACTCGCTTTAGTTTTCTCACGGTTACTAAACTACCACAATTATGATCATTGGGTGACGTTATTTTCCTCAGAATTGGAATCTTTCTTTTCCGCATCCCAAATGCTGAGAAAAGACCAAATGTCAGCATTTGCAGGTTAGTCACGACGCAGCTGGTAGAGTCACACATCGGCTTCGTTCACTACAGCGTCTGAGGCTATCTGATCGAGTCTTGGAATGTAATAATCCCCACTGGCAATTGGCACTTATTTCGCGTCGACTGGGCTTGATCAATGCTCAAGTTGGGCTCAAAGCAGTCTTTCTGCTTCCCAATGGATCAGGCGATTGAACTCATCACAAAAGGCACTGCCTTGGCGTTGGGATCGGGCCACTTTTTGCCACCACCAGTGGCGGCTCTTTTGGAAACGACCGAATGTCAAACCACTTGAAGCACGTCCCGTCCGCGTTTCGCGCGTCTCCCATGTATAGCTGCGAACCAGTTGTTCGGTGCCGTATCAGTGCCGCTCTAAACGCTCGCAGGTCAATCAGCCACCAGCTTACAATCGATTGTCCGTCAGGCCCCGCGTGGCCATAGAACATCCAATCTCCGTGTCCGTTCACTATCTTGGATAACTCGGTTTCAGCGCCTGTTGGCAGCTTTGCGCGGATAGTGAACTGATGCGGGTATCTGGATGCGTAGCCGTGGCGTCTGACTCTAGCTGCTATCCGCATGTCCTTGGCGTCCAGCATCAACAAGTCCGTGGCTTGAAAGTGGTCCAGCGGATCTGGCGCGGCCTGTATAATGTGGTTGCCGATGATGCTCTTTATCTCTGGCAAGAATTGGTCTGACCAGTGTCGATTGACGCTGTAGAAACTCATACGGAACCTCGAACATAATTAAGGCGCAGTCTTTTCCGCGCCCTGATGGTGAATCTGGTTTAAGCAGCTTCAACTTGTGTTTCGTCCTTTGGCGGATGTGCGGTTTCCAAACGTTCAATGGCGTCCGCTGCCAGTTCGGCGATTGCCTCAAGCAGGGCGTCATAGCCACCCCTGTTCGCCAGGTCGATGTTCATAGTGGAGTCACTGGCTGCGATCCCCACACGACAAAGGTTGAAGATGGCGTAACAGTTGCCTTCAGCCGACTTCGTAACCTTGCTGTCATACAGATCAAACGTATCATTCATGACGCCAACTCCGGATGGTTTACTGAATCCAAGGCGGCGTTGAGTTTCTTGGCCCGGTCCTGAGCCATCTCCATAACAACAATCATGTTATCGCCGCTGTCATTGCCGCCGACTAGAGCGGTTGCCGCTTCTAGAAGGCTTTCTATGATTAGCGCCTCTTGCTGCAATTCAGCCCGAGTGCACCTTTTGTTGGGATAAGAAAAAACTTCCCTGTTCGCGCTGGCGCGTTGTTCAGTCATTGCTGTTTCCTCCGATTTAGTATTTATACTAAAAGTATCATCACAGGGGTATATAGGTGTCAATACTAAAAGTATCAATAGAGCAGGTCAAAGCCGCGAGAGCCTTGTTACAGTGGTCACAAATTGACCTGGCTAATGCGTCCAAAATCTCGGTTCCCACAATCAAGAGGCTGGAAGCTTCATCCGGAGAAATTGGGGGGCGAGAAGAGACAGTAAAAGCAATACGAAACACCTTGGAAGCTCGGGGAATCCAGTTCCTGGATGTGGGGGACACGGCTAATGGTGTTGGGGTCGTTTTAACCGTGGATTCAGATAAGTAATGAAGCCACTTGGCCTTACTCCGAATTGCAAAGACGCCGATCATAGAGAATGCACAAAGACAAATCTCTAAAAGAAATTCAAAAGATGCCACCCCGAGAAAGGTGGCATTTGGCTCGCGAAAAAATGAGCGATGATAAGAACGAAGGGGTTGTTCCAACTCTGCTTCAGCACATGCGCGCTCACGAGAATACCTATTGGTTAGTGTACTCCCCTCAAATCGCGAACCAGATCCCAGATTCATATGCCGCGCACGCGTTTTCGGAGCTTCAACGAAGCGTCCTGCACTATGAAATCGTCAGGCTATGCACATTCTGGGACGCTGTTGACCTCGACAGCAGGAGCATTCCAACAATCGCGGCATTGGCCGACTGCTCTGGTGTGACTCAATGTGTCTATGACGATCACTTTACTCACTATCAGAATTTCGACTTAGGTTGGTCTAAGGAGTGGGGGACCAAAGCGCGGCGCAGATTACGAACGGGCGTCCGTGCCGCGCATGAACTCGAAGCGTCAGGCACTCTCCGAAATGCACGAAATTTCAGAGACAAACTTGCTCACCAATTAGAGCAAACTCGCGAAGAAAAGAAAGCCGCAGTGCCCCGACCTCGCTACGGAGACGAACGTAGACTGCTTAGAAAAACAGTAACAATCGTAAATAATCTTTACTTAAGCCTAAACGGAACAGGGTTTGACTGGGACAGTGCGAAAGAAATGCACAAGCGAAACGCTGAATCACTATGGAAGGGTGTGAACGTCAAGGTGCTTCGTTAGTCAATCCCTACAGTGCTCAGAATGCGAGGCTGAAGATCAGGCCATTATACCGGTTGGTGCGTTGAGGTTGCTAAACTAGCTACCGTCACAGCATTTTTTCAGATGGTTGAGACACACTTTGGATTTCAACTCATTCGCTATTTTTTTGCCTCGTGACTGTTTGTTGTACAGGAAATCGCGAATTTGATAAATTTTCGGCGCCGTGTAAACTGAATCTACAATTAATGCGACATTGTTGATCTAAGTCCTTATTTGGAGAAAAAATTTCATGGATGACGTGGGGAGCGTTATTACGTCTCAGGTAGACCTGTTATGGTCGGTGGCGCTAGCAATGCTCGTGTCGGAAAGCTACCTAATTGCGCGCTTTTTGACAGGGAGAAAGGAAACACTCGGGCTGATCGCAAAGTTGGCCCTCGGTGGTTCGATAATTGGTCATTTTCTTTCCATGGTTTTTGGCTATCTGACGTACGGATCAGTTGTGGAGATGGTTAGAGTCTCGGACTCTGGTGGCGAGGCTCTACAGTATTATAGAGATGCCGCGTTCTCTGGTGTCGTACAATGTGGAGCGTTTGCTGTAGCGTTGCTACTTTTCCTAGCTGTTTTTTTCCTCAATTCAAAAGTTATCGGGAGCGCATTAAGTGACTAATTTTATTGATCAAAACCGTAGATCCATATTGGTTGGTTCTATCGCACTTGTTGCCGCCGGGAAGGCTAATATTGCATACGCCCAAAATATTCCAGATATAGAGAATACTGTTGAGTATTTGCAAACCCCGCAAACTGTTGCGCTGCTCTATAGTAATTTGAGTATTATGTACTCTCTGACGTTGGGGATATATCTGCAACAGAACCAAGCTAGCGTCTCAGATCCAGAAAAGCTTGACTCCCTGGAGTTACCTCCATTGGCAAGTGGTGATTTTGAGATTTGGAATTTGCTCCAGCGTTTATCAACAGATGACGGAAGCGCCGAACGTTTAGCTATACAAGAAGCGCTCAAGGAAAGTGACCCGCTATCCGGCAGTCAACGAGGAACACAGAATGAAACACTCATTGCAAACGTAACCAATGGGCTAGGTGAAATAGGCATTGATACGGAAATTCAAACTGTGAAGGAAGCCGTAGACAGTTTAACAAGTGCAGAGAGAATTGCAGCGGTTTCCATCGATGAAGGCAACGAAAGCAATTACTTTTGTCGCGTATTTCCCTGGGTGTACTTCTGCTGATCTTGCTTTGATGTTAAGTGGAAATTCGATTTAACTTGCTGCTTGCTCAAGAGACCGCGCCAATTCAATCAATCGGTTTCGTTCTGCCCAAGCGGCTACATTGGCCTCTGAGATACGTCTGCGTCCTTCAGGAGTCTTTGCGCCGGTCGATAGACCACCATGCAGACGGCACCGGGCCTTTCCCTGCACAGGGGCGTTCATGCAAACGCCATCCTTGGTTTTGGCTCCGCAAATCCCGGTTTTGCTGGTCATGTCATGCCTCCTGTCTGGACTGGGGCAGGGTGAGTTCCTACGTTGGTATCATGCGTAGATATTTTATTGCCCTTACCATTCTTCTCATTCTGCTTTGCGGCCCGATAACAGTTTATTCGATAGGCTGGGGATACATGCAGATTTACAATCAGTTCGGCTTTATCCCGTTTTTTATCGCCTGCCTTAGCGGGACAGTGACTGTTCTAGGGATTGCATCCCTGATTGATAGATCCCAAGAGCGCTCGCACCGGCCACCACACGGCCAATAAGCTGAGCCTGGGCGTCTTTAATAGGCTGACCCTTCAATGCCCCTCTAACGGCCCTGAGCGCGTCCTGAGCGTCTTTTCCCTTGATCCCAGTGAGGGCTTTAGCGATTTCCGCGAAAATTTCTCGCTCGCGCGCTGACATGCTGCGCGGGTCAATTGCAGTGATTGACTGCGTGACCTCCTTTGCGGCGTCCAATGGATTGCCCAGATTGCCCGCTGTTCGACGAACAAGGCCGGGTGTAGTTTCTTCCGCCACTTGTCCCTGAATGGATTGCCGGATAGCAGTCTTGGAGTTCTGAGCAATCGCTGCCCGAAGTTCCAGCGCCGTTGCTGAACGGTCCAGTTCGTTCAACAGTCGGTCTGCACGAGGCCCACCGAGAACAAGGCGCAGCTTCTCGACATTTGCCCGGCTGGACATTTCCTTAACCAGTTGCATGGCCTCTCGGGCGTCTGTGTTGGGGTCTGTGATGGTGCGGCGCACGTTAGACAAGTTCTGTTCGATGCTTTCCCGCACACCCTGCCTGACGGCTTGACGGGCCTCGTTGGAAACGCCCTGGTTCAAGAAGGCTTTCACGTCCTCAACGGCAGTACCCTTGAACAGCAGGTTCTTACCAAGTGCTAAGCCTTCGTCCCGCTGAACCTTATCGCCACCGAGGCGCAGAGCACGCCCGTAGAAGGGCACAGCCTGTTTTGTGGCGTCCCGTAACTCTGAAGCCAGTTTGCGCGCCCTGAGGCCCTTCGCATTCATTCTCCCAAACTGATCCACCGATTCACGGGCAATGCCATCCAGCGCTTTCTTGATTTCGTCCAGTTGCCGCACGTTTGGCATTTCCTGGAAAGTAACGCTGCCGTCATCCGCAATCTGCGCCATGATTTGCTGATTTCGTTGACCGCTGGCCGTCATAGCTTCGTTAGCCTCGTCAATCGCGGTTCTGAGCGTGCGGGGCGGAACGCGGGACAATATCCCTTCGATATTGCGCCCACTGGTGTTGGCGTAGTCGATGGGCTGGGCATAAGCCGCGTCATAGGCCCTCTTTCTTGCGGGGGCGGTGTTCTGCGAAATTTCCCTCGCGGCAGTTTTGGTGCCTTTAGGCTTCCCAAATACGTTATCGAGAACTTGGGGTAGGCGCTTACCGGCTACCGCTGCGCGCCCATCTGCGGCGTCTCTGGCGGCGTTTAGGGCTTTACCGCCTGTAGTGGCCGCAGCATCCAATAGGGCGCCGGTAGACGGCCCTGCGTCGGCTAACAACGCATCTTCACCCAATTGGGCAAGCCGGGCCTGCGCTTCATCAAGGTTGTCACTCACTAACCCCTGTTTCACGATCCGCGCCGCTTGGGGGGAAATGTCCAACTCATCTGCAATTGAGCGGATATCCAGTTTTTTGACACGTCGGGCAATGTTCACGATCCCCTCACCAGTCAGGGAGGCGACGGGGCCAAGAAACGCCGCAAGTGTTCCGCCGATACCAGCACCCTTTGCGCCTTCAATCAGCCGTTCGCCTTCGTCAGCCCGACCAGCAAAACTTGATGCCCCCTCAGCCGCTCCTACAGGTGCTGCAACAGCCCCAGCGCGGATACCACGGGTCAGCATATTCGACCCCTTAGCGATGAAGTCTGCCGCCTTGGTTGCACCCGCACCTGCCGCCAACGGTATGGCCGTGGCTATCCCACCCGTGACATTCAGCGCCGCAGATTGGCCGGGGTGCTGGCGCTCCATTGCATCAGAGGTCAGGCGCATATTTTCAGCCGCCTGTGGGCTTACCATCCCAACAGCTTCGTCTGCCCATTCCCCCACGAACGGGGTGCCCTGCACAAACTCTTGAGCTCGGGCCGCAACCGGGTTCTCGGCAATCCGCTCTTGATCCAAGTCGCGCTGAACCAAATCCACCGGCTTTGCACCCTGCATGATTTCCTGAATGCGGGCTTGGTCGTTTGTGGCATATCCGGGCGATTTGAAGGACAGTGAACCGTCCTGCAATTTGAATACCTGCCCACCGTCATCTGTTGTAGCCACCAACTCGCTGGAAAGCTGCTGTCTGCGCTTCGCTATGCGCTCCTGCATTCCCGTCAGATTTCCTTGCCGGGCGAGTTCTGCGCGCCTATCTGCGATGCGCTGCTGAATGTCCCCGTTCATTGGCTCAGATCCTGAAAACGGCGCTCCAAGGCGTCAAGTTGCGGCCCGGTCAGTTTCTCAATCGGAATCTGTGCCAATCCTGCGGCGTCCATCTGCATGATGTTTTCCGGGGTGTAACTCATGGCGGGCTGGCGGTTCAGATAGCTTTGCCAATCACCCTCGGGGTTTGCCTGAATCTCTCCGCTTTGACCCTGAGAGATTAGCGGGTTATCCCGCATGTACTCGGACCACACCTCTTGCGCGCCTTCGAGGCTGCCATGTTTGCGCGCCCAATTCTCAAAGAACGCTGCGCGGGATTGCGCCCGAGCAGCCCCGGCTTTCATGATTTGAGCAATTGCGGCATTTCCCTCTGGTGTCTGGCCAAGGTTAGGAACAGCAGCGCGGAACATGCCCATTTCCCGATCCGTGATTGCGCCTTTGGTCTTTTCGGTAAACGTCAGTTGTGCTTCCATCGCCAGCGACTTGAAGGCACCGCGCGCGCCACTATCTCCGGGCAGGAAGCCAACAACATCATCCACGAAGCCGTAAGCCTGCCCGCCGGGGCCGGTATAACCAACCTGCGGCGCAACGGTATCTAGCTGGGTTGCAAGGCTTTCAAGGTCGGTTGCCGTCCGCCCTGCGGCATTGATTTCCTCAAGGGCTGCGGCGTCTATCTTGGATAGCTCTTTGCCCAACTGGGTCGGGTTGCGCGGGGTGCCGGTGGCATCCGGGTTTTGCCCCGGAGGCGTGTCGCCTTGCCAGCCGTGTTGCACAACGGTCCCGTCAGGCGTCGTTACGCTGAAACCTGGAGTCTGCCGACTGCTGCCGACAACGGCAGGGCCACCCTCTGCGCTAAGGTCATAGAGCTGATTGCCAACCACCTTGAAGTTGCTGAAATCCCGGTCTTTCGGTGCCAAGAAATCAGCGATTGCTTTCTCAGCATCCGCAAACTTCATAGCAACGCCGTGAAATTCGTCCAGGCTTTGAATTGGCGGGTGATTTACCTGCGCCAAAAGCTGATTGATGCCCTGAAGGTCGCCTTGTGCATGAAGTGCCGCTGCCTGTGCAATGCCCTGTCGGATCTTGGCAAGGTCTTGTTCCACCTCAGCAGCATTTATTGCACGTTCATGCATCTCTGCCTGACGCCTTGCTGTGGCTGCGCGATTGTTCTGAACTTGATGCTGTCCCCGGATTTCCAGCGCCGCGCCGGGGTCGAACTGTGCAAGTGCGTTCAGTGCGGTACTATCACCGGCCAGAATGTTAGCCCCCTGCTGTTGGAACAGATTCCGTAGCGCGTTTTGATGCTGCGACTGATCCGTCTGTGCTCGCAGGGCCTGACCTCGGGCAAAGGCGTTAACAGGGTTCGGCTGATTTCCAGCTAGAATGATGTTTGGGTTCAGGTTGCTCATTGTACCACCTCCGGCATGGGTTGGGTTGCAAGCTGATCCATCGTTTGGGCTGCGGCGAGCGTACCGCCCTGTTCGGCCACAATTCCCAACCATCGGGCTTTCAGCTCGGGCGTGAGGGGCTCACGGCGGTTGCCATCAATCCATTGCTTCAATTCGGCCAGTTCTGCCTCTTCTCGCTGCCTTGCCGCCTCTATTATTTCTCTGATTTCCACGCTCACTGCACCACCTCCGGCGTCACGCTGTTGAATCCAAGCCTCTCGCCAACCCATCAGAACATGGCTCCTACGCCATTCATCAAGCTAGACGGGACCTGAACCCCGTTCGAAGCTGTCAGTGCGTTAACGCCTGAACTGCCGTTGTTCATGTACCCAAATGCGCCGATGGCGTTATTGATGCCGCCATTGATTGCGTTGGCCTGCCCGATGTGTCCCGCCGCCTGTGCGTTACCCATAGCGCCATAAGCCGCACCAGCACCCGCGCCGTAATTGGCCCCTGCGGTTGCCATGTTGCCCGCTGCGGCCTGACCCTGTGCGGCCTGTCCGGTGAGGCGATTCAGATAGTTTCCGTATTCCTGATTGGCTAGCCCGGTGCCAAACTCCTGCTGCGCTTTGAGAGTTGCGCCGGAGAACACGTTGCCCCGCGCCGCCGCACTGTTGTCAATTGCGGTTTGCCCCTGATCCAAGGCGAACTGATAGCCCGGCGTTGCTTGAAACCCCTGGTACTGATGGCCGCCGACCCTGTTGTTGTTGGCGTATTTTTCAGCCTCAGCATAACTGTTGAAGATTTGCCCGTTGACTTCGTATTGCGGATTTCCGCCCCCGTTCGAGACTGTAAGCTTTGGCTTGTTAAACCCGTCAGCATTGGTGCCTGTTGCGAGGCCGGGGAAAAGCCCATTGGGGTTAAAGATGGCATTCATGGCTTGGTTAAGCGCATGGTTTGCAGTGCCACCGCCGGATGCCTGGGGCACAACCTCGTTAATCTGGGCCGGACTTCCACCAATCATAGGCGCATCGCCGCCCAAAAGCTCATATTTCAGGACGTTGGAATAATCCGTTCCGAGGTCCAGAAACGGCTCAAATCGATCAACGGTTTCGTTGTAGATATCCCGCTGCAGGCCAACCTGAAGCTCTGCGGCTTCCATTTGTGCGTCTGACGCTTTGTCTGCGGCGCTGGCGCTGGCGACACCGCCAAGCACACTTCCGCCAAGAATTGCTGCACCTGTTCCAACAGCCATTACAAAACCTTCCTGTAGCTGATTTCTGCGACCTCATAGGAATCCTCTCGCAGCAACCGGTCAGCGCGGGGCAAAGCGCCCAAGGACGTCATGCGCACTTCGGTTGCGTTGGATTCCTCGGCCCATTCTTCAAACTTCTTCAGTAGCTTCAGGCCGTCCCTTTCTGCCCACCAGAAAAGCTCCACGGCCATTACCCACTGCGGGGCATAGAACGATGGTGTGAGAACGCCGCCAATCATACCTGTGTCACTGATGAAAATCTGAGAGTCGTCGTTCCCAATCATGATCCGGGCAAACTTGCCTGCCGCTATGGGATCGTAGGGAAAAGGCTGCTTTGATTTTGCGTGAAACTTCGCGCCGTTCTCAACAATCCTTGGGAGGTCATCGACTGTTGCAGGGCGGATTAATTCACCTGCTGGTCGGGTCGCGGTGTCTTGTTCTGTGTCTTCTGCACTCATGCCTTACTTCCCTGCTAATCCTCACCCCTACAGGTATCATATTACCCCATTTAAGGCAAGAACAAGTCAGGAACAAACGTGGTAGATTGAGGCGCAAATGCCCTGCCGTCAATTCGGAAACATCTTTTGATTTCGTTGATTAAATTCCGTGATATCAAGTAGGTGTTTGTTGATGCAGGGGAGCTTATCCTATGAAGATTGTTGCAATTGGAATTTGTTGCTTGGCGGCGGTTACTTTATCTGGCTGTGAGGAGGCACAATTTACCGATAGCGCTACGGTCCAGAGATATAGCGAAATTGAACTCAATGGGCCGATGCCGCGCGCATACCGTGATTTCGTCAACCAAGTTGATCCGTATGGCGCTCTCTACGTTACTGAAACGGGAGGGGGAGGGGGAAGAATTGGGGGCCAAGTATCGCTCGAAGATGCTAAAAATGCCGCACTCGACCACTGCAAGGAACTGAATCCAGACACCAACTGCATCCTTTACGCAACTAAGAGCCCGTAAACATTGATAAACTGACGTCGCTGATACCATTGTAGCAGGCGGAACCTCTGGTAAGTTAAACGGCGTTGAAGCGCCTGAACTTAGCCCAAAGATTAGATCAGGACGTAGGCGCGGCTGTTATCGTTGCAGGACATGCCTTAGATTGCGCGCGGCACTCTGGTGGTCGATACAGGCGTAAGAGCCAGCTTGGGGCTGCGTCAGCGCGGAGAGCGGAAAACCAAAGGATTTACAACGCTTTATGAAAAACCTTCATTTGAAGCAAGTTCAGGCCAGAAAGCGAGCACTAAAGCCTAAGAAATGTACCCGATGTGATGCCCGCATCTCAGTAAATGCGGACAAGTGCCCGGTTTGCCAATCAGAGTTGGGCTGGCGTAAGCACCTAAGTATTTCCACCGCAAGTCTTGGTTTGATTATTGCCGCTCTATCAGTTGGAACCCTCTTTCTGTCTGAAGCAAAAGGGTTTTTACTAGCGGAACGCCCGCCGGAGTTCTTCGTGCGGGCTGTTAAAGTTGCCAATGATGCAAATTCGGTTGAAGTGGAGCTCGTTACCTCCGATCCAAGCGTTGAAGCTAAAACAGTCGCTCTGGACAAGTTCAGAATATCTGGGGCATCCAGAAAGCTGGATGCTATGCTGCTGATTGAATTGCTTCCAGCTGAGCGGGGGTTGGATATCCCAAGTTCCGGAACTGAACTTACTCTCTCCAAAATGAATTTCGCGAAACAAACTGACGGACGTTTAATCTGTCCCGCCGTATTTGGCCTGTCGGAATCTCATGGTCCGCACACTGTGAAAAAGCAGAAGAACATGCTGAGGGTTTCGACGATGGCGATAGAAGACCAGAAAGCTTACTTTGATGCCAATGACAAATGGTCAAACAAGCTCCTTCAAGTGGTTGGTGTTTTGGACGGTCGCGACTTTATATCTGGGGGTGTTTCAGCTGACCTTATTTGCTCATTGGAAGGTGCATATTACTCGCGAGGTATTGAGCAAGAGTTTTCAGCTCACACACTTTGCAAAATCTCAGAGAGCGAGCTCAACAACATAAGAGAATTGTGCCGGAAATTGAAAAGGCGCTAACAGTGCTATTTGACCGGCTAATTATCTGCGCTTAGCCAAAGACTGTCTGCATCTATATGTCGGTTCATCGAGCCCTATAGGGCTGCGCTGCCTATGACTGCCTGTCATATCAACGCCAACGTGATGGTTGGAGCGAGGGGCTGGACGAGGGGGTAAAAGCCAGCCCCACAATCCTGGGGGTTTGCGGAGTTGTGTGTGGTTGCTCCGTTAACCAAAACGTACTGAACTATGCGGGTCCGCGAAATTGGGGTTTACCCGTATTCAGTAGAATTAATCTTCCAGACACATTTCAGGCAAAGCTGGCAGATACCAAGAGGACGCGGCGCGCCTGAGGGGGTTAGCGATTTCAACGAGGGGGTACGAGTTCGGCGCGTCGTGCCGCATCCCCGACTAGTCCCTCCCTCCCTTCCTCCCGACCTTGACCCTTTTTGCACCCTGAACTCTTTACCAATCGTTAACCAACTCCTTGGCATGGTCGAGAAAGAGATGCGTGGATTGGAAGCGGTGATGAAAAGCCAACTTTTGGAGCGAATGAAGGGCGTCATAGCCGGAGACCCAAAGAAGTTCGGCAAGCTGGTCAAGTACGACGGTCAGAGCGGTTTTTCAGAGGATGCGCTGAAAGGTTTGGAGGATTTGAACGCGCGGATGCCGCCACCTGATGCGGTAACTGAACCAGCGCACCAACCGTCCTATGTGTATCGTGACCGGTTATCGCCAAAGAACGCGGCGGGGGGCGGCTTAGTCAAAGACGGCGATGGGGCAAAACGCCCGCACTATTGGGGGCACCGAGAGCGATTGCGGCAACGGTTCCTGAAAGGTGGCCATGACCCGATGCCTGAATATGAACTGCTGGAACTCCTGCTGTTCAACGCAATTCAGAGGATAGACGTCAAGCCGCTGGCCAAGCGCCTTCTGGCGGAGTTCGGTGACCTGAATGGAGTCATTGCGGCCTCCAAGCATCGGGTGCTGAAGGTGGAGGGGGCAAACGACTGGGTCTACTACCATCTGCGGGTTGTCGAAGCCTTCGGGCACCGGATGGCGCAAGCCCAAGTGATGAAGCGGGATGTTGTGTCGTCATGGGAAGCCCTCGTGACATACTGCCGTACCGCAATGGCCCATCGTGAAACCGAGCAGTTTCGGGTTTTGTATCTCGACCGCAAGAACGTTCTGATTGCCGATGAGGAACAATCCAAGGGTACGGTCGACCACGTGCCGGTGTATCCGCGCGAGGTTGTCAAACGGGCACTGGAGCTGAACGCAAGCTCGCTGATCCTGGTACACAACCATCCGTCGGGTGATCCGACCCCCAGTACCTCAGACATTCTCATGACCGAACGCATACAGGATGCCTGCAACACCATGGGCATTCTGATCCATGACCACGTTATCATTGGGAAGAAGGAGGAATACTCTTTCAGCACTCATGGGTTGCTAACGAGAGTTTAGCCGCATACCTCAATAGCGAGCGTTTCTACTTGAGAGTTTCCCTGTTTTGATGAAGCACGTTGTTGCCGCCGCCACCCTTTTCCTGACCACCTCCGCTGCCGCTGGCACCCTCCACGTTCGTGATGCTGACACTATCGTTGTTGATGGCACACCTGTCCGCCTGAACGGCGTCGATGCGCCTGAACTAGACACACGATCCGGTCAGGACGCTAAGCGCTGGATGGTGAACTACCTCCGGGGAAAATCTATCTCCTGTGAATTGAACGGTGAGCGCACCTATGACCGCTGGGTGGGAGTTTGTTTCGCCGATGGTGAAGACGTAGGCGCGGCTGTTATCGCTGCTGGACACGCTTTGGACTGCTCTAGGTACTCCGGTGGCCGGTACAAGAACCTTGAGACTCGCTCAGCGCGGTCGCGGCTCAAGCGAGCGAAGTACTGTAGATGACGAGTGGGGCGGGCATGAAAAATCAAAAATTAGCTATGAGGATTTGCCATTTCTTGGCCGCAATAGCGTTCTTGATATTGGTCAGGTATTCTTTACCACTAAGCTTTTTCAACATCGAACTCCCGGACGTCGATTACTTACCTAAGCCATTTGCATCCCATGAGGATTACGTCCGTTATGCGTTAATAGCTCTGGTGTGCGTTTTAATGCTGCTGCGGAACATAATTCAAAGCGACATCTTCATTGAAGCCGACAAATAGGGTGCTAGCGTGTTCGAGAAAAAAGATAAGGACCAAATGGAAGTCACGGCACTATGGATCGCTGAACAGCTTGAAATCGGCATCCAATGCTATCTCTTTGACGATGAGTTCGCGCCAAAGAACCGGCCCAACACAGCCAACGTTGAGGGGGCAGGCGATACGGCCTCCTTTGACTTCTTGCTAGAAAATGCTGGCCGTACTTTCAAAGTGACGATTACAGAGGTCACGGGATCAGACGCCCTAAAACCCAAAACTATTAGCGGGTAGGAACGCTGCATTTCGCTTCGGCCCATCGTCGTTTCTGAGCCTCAGCAATACGCCTACGCCCCGCCTCAGTTTTCGGGTCGGTCGATTTGCTGATGCGTTTACTTATCGTCACTGCTGCTTCCTTCCAGTTCGATATCCGCCGCTGCGAATGCTGCTACCCGTTCTTCTTCGGTCATGTCCTCAATGAGCTTTCCACCGGCTTTGATGGCGAAAACGCGGCGTTTGAACTCGCTTTGGCTTTCGCCTTCGTGTGGGTGTATGCGGCCAAAACTGAGGCCAGGAATTGTCGCCGGGCCAGGCTCTCTTTCGATGATGCGAGTGGTATGCTCAGTGCCTTTCTTGATCCGGCAGAGTTGATAGAAAACTATGGGAAGTTCGAGCACGTTTGGCGACCTCGCTTCCAGTTTGGTCAATCGGTTTTTGATGCTCATATCAACCCTCCTCTGTTGTGTTTGCTTGGCTGCATCCGGCAGCGTCCAACAAGCATTGGAGCAGTAGTGCGCTCGGGGCTGATTGCTTAGAAAGCTCGACGCATTGGCGGGCCACTTCATCATCCACCCGGCCATCCAGAATGAGGGCTGCAACCTCTATTGGGGATGCCTTGGTGGTCAATTGGTCCAGAGGAACGTCTCGCATTCGCTCTGCGGTGCTTCGCAGTTGCTTGGTCAATTGATCCGACGCGCCCGAGTTCGATATGGCGCTTACAGCTTTCCTGCTTTCCAGTGCTGCCAGTCTATTCCTGATATTCATTTTTCTGCCTCCAAAGCCGTGATCCGGCGTTCCAGTTCGGTGGTTTCAAGGACACGCCTGTACTGCTCCACCAGACCCATGACAGTTGCGCCCTCAAGCGGGGTCACCTCACCCTGAGAAACGGCTTGTAGCACCGCCTGTGCAGCCTCCGAGGCGTCCTCAGCGCATTTGATGGGTGGTAGGTCAAAGTTGACCGGCGCGTCCTTTCTCGTGGGCGCGATCCGTTCCAGGCAAAGACGCAGGGCCGTGCTGTCGCCTTCAAGCGCCATCTCAAGCGCCTTTTGGGTGATTTGCTCAGATTGGCCTTCGAGCAGTACTTCCACCGCCCGTGTGACCCGGTGGCGGGTTCCTCTGGGCTTGCCGGAGTTGCCGGTGGCAAATGTGCCGTCTGGGTTTCTCTCGTCCGTATTCGTTCCGTTTTTGCGGTCTGCTTCGCCTGTCATCGCTCATGCCTCGGTTGTTGGATTGTTGGTGCAGAAGGTGTCCGTTTCCCCCAGACCCCCTGGTAGATTAAGGATGTCATCATTATTGGGACGGGAGACCCGCCAAAATGGGGTGTTTTCGTCGCAATTTTTGGGACGGGCCGTCATCATTTTTGTGCCGCCTTTGTCTTCCCCGTCGCAAATTTTACGACGGTTCCGTCACGGTTTTGATGACGGGGTTTTTCTTTTCCGTTGGCCCCTTTGGGATTGTGAGTCGGGGCTTTGACGACCGGGAAATCCGCGCCGTCAGACCACTGCTTGTAAAGTCTGCGACCACTGTTCCCATTCGCCGTTGGCAAAGAAATCTCTGTAAGTTCGAACTGCGGCGAAGACGCTACTCCACTATCGCCCAATTTGGGTGGCTGGGTGACTGCGATAAAACCCTTGGCTTGTAGTTCGCGAAAGGCCTTCGAAGTTGTGTTGCGTGTCACACCAAGGCACTCTGCGGCCTGCCGGACACTCATGCTGATCCTACCGTTGTTGTTGCTGTCCGGTCCTTTCCATTCCAGCTTGAGCCACGGGTACAGTGCCTGAGCGGTTGATGAGAGGGCCCGCCAAGCGGGCTCCTCCATCATGTTTCGCGCCATCTTGGTCCAGTGTTCGCCGCGTTTCTCATTTCGCTTGTCCCGCCCCATTTAGGCAGCCTCCGCCTTGCTGAGCGCGCTCATGAATTCCGGTAGCAAGGAGGCCCGGAACGACACACCCTGTTTGCCAGGGCGCATGTCGCCATCCTCAGAGACGAAATAGACGCGGATATTGATGAGGTCGTGCCCCCGGAACTCATCCCGGCTGACGCGGTATTCCTCGCGGCTGTTCTTCGGGATCTGTGTGATGAGGGCCATTAGCGGCCCTCCCCAAAGTGCAGAGTTGCGACAAGCCGTGCTGCGGCCTCAGAAAGACCGTGCTTGCGGCGAAGAGTAGTTACTTGCAGGTCAACGGTTCTCATGCCGCCACCTCTTTGGTTTCGATCAGCTCCACCTGTGACACCAGAACATAGATGCCGTACTTCTGACGTCCGGTGTCTGCATCTCCTCGATACATCTTGCATTCGATATTCACGCCGTCATCGCGCCGCAGGGGCAGCACTTGATCCGAGAGGCGGCAGTAACTGGCCGCGTAGAGAGGCGACCGCATCAACCCTTCAAGGACTTGGCGCTTGTGCTTGGAAGCGTAAATTTCGCGCGGTTCCTGACCCGGATCAGTGACCCGGTACAACGCCGGGGCAGTCAGGTTGGGAAGGTCTGCCCAGCGATACACGCGCAGTGCGTTAGTAGGTGGGTGTTCGAATTCCTGTTTTTGGTTTTTCCGTATAATCATATTCCATTACCTTTTATTGTTGAAAAGGCTCTGGGCTTACGGCTATACTTTCAGCGTGACCTAAAAGATTTTGCCTCCGCCCGTGCCTCGGGTGGGGGTGTCTTTTAGGCAGCAACCTGTTTCTCGATTGCAGCGTCGATATCGGCTTCGTTCCAATAGAGACGAGAACCGAATTTGATGGGTTCTGGCAGGCGGCCTAGTTCTACATCGCGGTAAACGCTGGAACGACTGCGTCCACCCAGCTTGGCTTGCAGGTCATGGAAGGAAAGTAGTTTCATTGCTGTGCACCGTGTTGCTTCGTGGTGCACTAAGAATCGCCCTCATGGCTCGAAAAAGGAATTCGGGAACATGATGTTCCCCAGGATGTTGGGAGGTTGAAACAAGTAGCTTTAGCTTTGTTTTAATTGACGAATTTGATGCAAAAAGTCTTCGTGAGGCTGTTCGGGTGGATAAGCTTCTTCGAAATGCCCCCCCTCATGCCACACTTCCCATAAGTTCCAATTTTCCGCGCCTGGCCATTTCTTAATGAGGTTCTGATAAAACAGGACTGTTGAAACAGTTTTGAGCGTCTTCGGAAGAGGTTGGACCATAGGGTGCGAATTGTCTCCTTCTGCTCCAATTAGGGCTTTAGCGGCGCAGATGTGGGCTGCTGGCCGGTACTTCCGAAAGTACCTCTGGATTGTCGCGGCATCACCAACAATCGGTTTGTCTTTGATTTCCCAGCCTCTCGATTTCAGCAGCTTAAACTGTAGGGCGTTTACATCATAAGCTAACTGAGAAGTAATTTGGCTAGCTTCGTTCAGGCTGGCGGGGCTACCATCTTCATTCAAGTGGGCCATTATAAGGGTAACCAATCCGCAGACGAAGACTTGCGCAGACCGCTTGTTCAACGAATCCATCAACATTTTGGCGACGCCGCCGAGCTCCCATGCATCTTGTTCGACGTTGTAATCATGAAACTCCATCGTCATCATTTGGATTGCTTGCAATGCGCTCTTCTCATCATCTGCAAAGAACGCCAACATATCCAAACTTTGAACGGTTGTTGGCCTGATGCTGCCGTCGGGTGAATTGATTCGAAATGAACGCTTCATCAACCAGCCACCGATTTGTTCGGATTCAATGACAAATTATCCGCCCATTTCTCCATCAATGCGCGCCTCTGCTCCAAGAAATCTGTGCGCTTATAGGACCGCTCGACAGCCCCGCCGACAACGTGACCCAGACAAGTTTCTGCTACCTCAAATGGCACGTTCTGCGTCTCCGCCACCCAATCACGGAATGATGACCGGAAGCCGTGTGGACGCTCAATCAAGCCATGGCGCTTCATATACGCACCCATGGTCATATCAGAAATCACGCCACGTCGAACGCTTGGGAACAGGAAACCATCACGAGCCAGCGGTTTGGCCTTCTCAATCACGGCTAAGGCTTCACTAGACAGAGGCACCCGAAATTCCTCGGTGGCATCCTTACGGCCCTTCATTGCCTCGGCCGGTATTGTCCAAACGTCGCCGTCAACCTGATCCAGATGCAGGTTTCGCAATGGATAGGACCGAACTGCCGTGAGTATCAGCAGGCGCAGTGCAAGCTCCGTTGTCGTTCCACTATCCAGGCTTTGGTAGAAAGCAGGAACCTCGCTCCACGGCATTGCAGGGATGTTCTGAGCTTTGTGGCGCTGCTTGCCTAAAAGGGCTTTTGCCTTGTCTGTCGCTTGCAGATCCACATCCAAGCCGAGGGCGGCAGCGTGGCGCACCACGATGGACAGTCGGTTCAAAGCCTTTCGCGCCGTGTCGGCTTTCTCATGCCAGATAGGGGCGAGCGTGTCTCGAATGTCTTTCTGGTCTAGCTCAACCACGGGAACTTTACCCAGCTTTGGCAGCACATGAAGTTCTAGCGGTGAATACCACCGTCCGGCTTTGCCGTCGCCCTTCAACTCGGCCTTACGGCTTTCGAACGCATCCTCAGCAACGTCTTTCAAGAGATGAAGCTTGCTGGCTTCCTCGCGCTTGAGGCGTTCCCGCTCCTTGATTGGGTCTATGCCCTTGCGAGCGACGGTCCGCCAGTTCTCCGCTTCCTGACGGACTTCCTTCAGCGATACCTCAGGGAATGAGCCAAGCCCCATTTCACGCCGACGACCATGTACAGTGACGCGGAGAAACCACTGCGCCCCGCCGTCCTCACGTCGATGGAACCACAGCCCACCGCCGTCAGAGTACTTCCCCGGCGACGTCGACTTTAGTGTTGCTGCGCTGAGCTTGTTTAAAGGGCGCGACATTCATCCACCTCTCTATCCACCCTCTACATATAGTATATGGTGGGGCACAGTGGAACACGGTGACATAGTAAAATCACAGAAAATCAATTGTTTCGTGATTACTTGGGGTGCGGTGAAACACCCTGAAACAAGGATTGGATGCCGTGTGGGGGCACCACTAAATCACTAAAATTTAACATCTTTCCCTTCTTCGGTGAGGCTTTCCGTCCGAATCCATCCGAGTCGGACGCTGGATTCAAAGCCGGAATCGATTTCGAGATGCGAGGCCGACCAGAAGCACGAACACCGATCCAAGCATTCCTTATGCCAAGCCGAAAAGTGAGAGAGGCAATGAAGGGTAGTCCTCGCCAATCAGTGCTTCTCTCGCAAGTTATCCTTCATTTCGGGCGAAGCTGAAGTGCGGGAACAGCAAGCTTCCGGAGCATACAATCGCATCGGTCCAGTCGGCTTCTTGTTTTGTAGCGAGAACTCGAAACACCAGAGCAAGCATGATCAAAGAAAAGCAATCCCGGCCACCAGCTCGCGATGGAGATGAGGTGCTGGAGTAGGTGTCGTTTGCCGCGCCGGCCACAAACGGCAGAGATGCGCTTTGCAAAGTCAAGCTAACGGCCCGAAGCCGAACTTGGCTGCCTGCACCAATGCCGCAGCGTGGCTTCTCCTTAGCAGACTTTCATGAGTTCTAAGTTGAAACGCATCACACGTATTATCGACGTGCCAGCAGCGAGCTCAGAACAAAATCTTCCACGCTTCCAATGATCTTGTTCATGGGTAATTCTGACAACACGCTGCGATACGCGCTGCCCTCCAGAACCTCTATCACCAGTTGTGACGACTGAAAGGGGTCCGGAACAGCGCGCAGATCACCTGCATCTACTCCACGCCTCACAACCGCTTCAAGCGCCTCGGTCAGCCTGGCTCGGTTCTCGACAAACAGCTGTGCGATGTCCGGTTGGCGGATGGCTTCACTTGAAATCTCCAGCGTAAGAATAACGTTTTCCGGCACTGCCAGATACTTGGCGTAGGCTGCGATGAACCTTTTTAGGATTTTTGGCGCGGGCGCTTTTGAGGTCAGGATTTTCAGAAACGGCTCCATCTCGCGGCGTTCGAGCATTGCGATTTCCACAAGCACATCATGTTTACCGCGAAAATGGTTGTAGAGGTTTCCAAGGCTGACGCCCGCCCGCGCTGCAATATCGCGGACACCGGTCTGATGGTAGCCGCGTTCAAGGAAACACATAACTGCGGCCTCCAAAATCTGGTTGCGACGCTTGGCTGTTGTCTTTTCCCGGGTTGAACCCGGCTTTTTCGTGTTTTCGGTCATTTTTACGTTTAGATATTGAACGAACGATCGTTCATAGTATATGACAATTTACCTCATGCCACAAGGTGCAATGGATTCGGCGGCACAGGAAAAACAGGGCTATGACAGACCAAACCTTGAAAACTCAGCAAAGACCAACACGACGATGGCTCTGGATTGGTCTTTCGCTGGCGCTGTTTGTTGCGATCGTCATCCTGTTGTTTGATACAGAGGATACAATTGATGTTCAGGCAACAAACAGCGCACCTCCGCCACCGACCGTCTCTGTCGTCACCGTTGCCCCGGAAACCGTGCAGGCGCGGATTTCGGCCTTTGCCGAAGTTCGGCCTCGTTGGGATGCTGAGCTGCGATCTGCGGTGTCCGGGCGCATCACCGCAGTGCATTCTGCCGCTTTGGCCGGTGCACGGGTGGAGCAGGGCGACCGATTGTTTTCAATCGAAAATGCACCTTATCAAAGTGCCGTTGCTGCGGCCGAGATGGAGCTTGAGCAAGCGGAATTAGCGTTATTGCGCGCGCAGAATAACGTAACTGTTGCGCAACGGCAGTTCGAGCGGGATGAAACAGAGCCGCCAAACGAACTGGCTGTGAACCTGCCGCAACTGCGCATTGCCAAAAAAACCGTTGCGGCGGCGCAGGCACGCCTGAATGCGGCGCGAAGGGATCTGAACGATGCGGAAGTTGTTGCCCCGTTTTCGGGCTTTGTCACCCATCGCTTTGCCAGCCTTGGCCAGACGGTCAACCCGGGCGATGCCCTGATACACCTTTCGGACGACCGGAAATTCGAGCTGGTTGCCGAATTCAGTCGAGCGGATTGGGCGCTTATTGACCATCCGATCTCTGGTGTTACTGCTGATCTGACACAGCGCTCGGGCGAAGCCCTGGGGCAGGCTCAAGTCCGGCGTGGAGGCGGGTTTCTGGATCAAGACACGCGACAAGTGCGCGTCTTTTTGGACGTCACAAATCCCGATGAACGCATACTCGCTGGAGATTTCCTGCAGGTTCACATTCCCGGACGCCGGATTGCAGACACCGTGGCCCTACCGGAAAGCGCAGTGACACGTGCGGGTTACATTTGGCTTGTGGATGATGAGGACCACCTGCAGAGGTTCAGCCCGAACATCCTGTTTCGCAGCGAAGGTGCGGTCACAATTTTGGCCCCCGATGGGATTGGCCCATGGCGCGTGGCCAGAACACCTCTGGCTTCGTTTCTGCCGGGACAGCGGGTAACGCCGCAATCGGATGAGGGCTGAGCCATGCACGCGCTGACCTCCTGGTTTATCCGCAATCCGGTTGCTGCCAATCTGATGATGGCGCTGATCCTCTTTCTCGGCGTGCAGACGCTGCTGAACATTCGGATCGAAGGTTTCCCACGCGTTCCGCCGGAAAGCGTCACAATCGCGACCGAGTTTCCGGACGCCACGGCCGAACAGGTCGATGAATTGGTGACCCAGAAAGTTGAGCAGGCGCTCGAAGGGTTGGAGGGAGTGCGCAGTGTGACCTCGCAATCTCAAAATGGTCTGAGTGTCGTGACCGTCCGCCGCGCAGGTGGCCAGAAACTTCAAACTGTTCTGGACCGGGTTCGAATTCGGATCGACGGGTTGACCGATCTGCCCGATACCGCGCGCCGCCCTGTGATCGAAGCGTCAGGTTTCGGTTTTCCGGCGCTGTATCTGAACTTGTTCGGCGAAACAGACCCGGCCACATTGCAGAGCTTGGCGCAACGGCTGAAAGAAGAACTGCTGGCGCAACCGGAACTGTCCCGGCTGCAAATCTGGGGCTTGATCCCGCGGGAACTGCGCATCGAGATCGACCCGGCGCTGTTACGTCATTATGGCTTGACGGTTTCTGATGTAACTCGCGCCATCGAAGGGAATTCGCTGGCCTTTCAGGCAGGTCGTCTGCGGACCGAGGGCGGTACGATCTATCTGCGAGCGGATAACAGGGCAAAATATGCTCCGGAATACGCGGCCCTGCCAATCATTGAGCGTGATGACGGGTCCTTTGTGCCTTTGGGCGACATTGCCAAAATCGAAGACGGGTTTCAGGACGGCGAGTACCTGTTTCGGCTGAACGGCAAACCAACCGTGGGTATGGAGGTTCTGGTCGGGCAGAAAGAGAACCTGCTGGAAATCAGTGGCGTTGTGCGCCGCACGGTGGATGAGTTCAACCGCCAGCTGCCGTCGCAGGTTCAGGTCGAGGTTTGGGGCGATAGCGCTGGCTACATCTCGGACCGTCTGGCGCTGTTGCGGTCTAACGGGGTGCAGGGGTTGATCCTTGTGACCTTGATGCTGTCGGTGTTCCTGAACGTGCGGTTGGCCTTCTGGGTCGCCATGGGCATTCCCGTTTCGGTCATGGGGGCGATCGCGGTCTCGGGCTCGAAATGGGTGGATTACTCGCTGAACGATGTCACGACTTTTGGACTGATCATCGCCTTGGGTATTCTGGTCGATGACGCCGTTGTGGTTGGTGAAAGCGTTTTTGAGGAACGGCGCAAGGGCAACGACCCGATCAAAGACACGGAACGCGGCGTGCATCGGGTCGCGGTTGCGACCGTCTTTGGCGTGCTGACCACAATCGCGGCCTTTTTCCCGATGCTTTTGATCGATAATCCGCTAGGCAAGGTACTGGCCGGGTTTGCGGGCATCGTGATCCTGACGCTGGTCTTCTCACTGATCGAAAGCAAGTTCATCCTGCCCGCCCACTTGGCACAGGTCTCGATGGGGCAAGAGCGCCGTTATCTGCTGACCCGCCTGTGGGGCCGGATACAGGATGCCGCACAGGGCGGGTTGAACTGGGTTCGGGATCGCCTCTACCAGCCTTTGCTCGTTGCGGCGGTGCGACAGCGCTACGCCGTGCTGATCCTGTTCATTGCCGCCGCAACGCTGGGGCTTGGCCTGATGTACAAGGGCAAGGTCAGAACGGTATTCTTCCCCGAAGTGCCCGGTCAGATCATCACGATGAATCTGGAAATGGACGCCCGCGCGCCCTTTGCGCTGACCCGCGCGAACGTGAATCGGATTGAAGCGGTCCTGAATGACCTGAACGCCGAACTTGCCGAAGACGCCGGTATGGCCACGCTGCCCGTTCAGACGGTGTTCACCATCATCAACAGCGCTGGAAGCGTGCAATTATACGCTGAAATGATCCCGGTGACCGAGCGCCCTGATGTTCCGATCCTCTCCGTCGTCAGTGAATGGCGTGACCGGGTTGGTGCGGTCGAAGGTGCAACCGAACTGGAGTTCACCGGATCAGAAGCGCTCGCCGGAGGGTTCCGCATCCGATTGGCGTCAAAAGACGAAGACCTGCTGCAACAAGCCAGCGCCGAGATGAAAGACTTCCTGTCGAATATCGAGGGCGTGGCGAATGTTCGCGATGGGCTGGCGGGCGGTCAACCTGAACTGAAACTCCGCCTGCGCCCGGACGCGCGGCACCTTGGTTTCAACGCCGAGGCCTTGGCCAGACAGATAGGCTATGGGTTTGGCGGGGCCGAGGTGACCAAGGTCAGGCGCGATGGGGCCGAAATCCGCGTGGTTGTGCAGAACGCGCGGGAAAACCGCGATACGCTCGCCGATCTGATGCGGACCCGGTTGCGCAGCGCATCCGGCGCCTGGGTGCCGCTTGAGACAGTTGCCGACATCGAAGGCGCCTACACCTCTGGCACCATCGACCGCCGTGACGGAAAGCGTATGAACATTGTGGCCGCATCCATCGACCGTGATCGTGTCGCCCCCGAAGAGGTGGGGCAGGCGGTGTTCGAACAACTGGTCCCGAAACTCCGCGCCAAATATCCCAGCGTAACAGTCCTGCCTGCCGGTGAACTGGAAGAGATGGCCGATATCAGCGATGGCCTTAAACGTGCGCTGCTGCTGGCGGCTGTTCTGATCTATGTGCTGATGGCTGTGCCGCTGAAAAGCTATTGGCAACCTTTTGTCATTCTGGCCATTGTGCCTTTTGGCTTTATCGCGGCCGCCGTCGGGCACCTGATCATGGGTGTTTCGCTGTCGCTGTTTTCGTTTTTTGGCATGCTGGCGCTGACCGGCGTGATCGTGAACGACAGTCTGGTCATGATCACCCGATACAATCAGGCGCGCGAGGAAGGTCAGTCCGTGAATCTGGCGCTGAAGAGCGCAGGCATAGGGCGTTTCAAAGCGATCTTTCTGACCACCGCAACGACGGTGATTGGACTGCTGCCCTTGCTGACTGAAACCTCTGAGCAAGCGCAGTATCTGATCCCTGCGGCAATCTCGCTGGCTTTTGGGGAACTATTCGGCACCGCCCTGATGCTGCTGCTGGTGCCGGTGCTGATCGCCATCACCGAAGATGTCATTGCAGTTCTCAAGCCACCCCTTCCGCAGCCTTCTGAAGAAAGGACAAAGCCATGGCAAAGAATCTTCTGCCCCCCGCATTCGCACTGATGGCGCTGATGGCGACGCCTGCCGCTTCTGATGGTCTGAATGTGACTGTGGACGGCATCCGCAACGCCAAAGGAAACATCGTGATCCTTGTGTTTGATGATGCGCGCGCCTTTGACAGTTTGGATGTCTGGAGCGCGATTGACTACGCCCAGATTCCGTCCCGCAAAGGCAGTGTCAGTCATGCGTTCGCTGACCTGAACGCAGGCCCTTATGCCGTGCTGTTGTTTCATGATGAAAACAAGGACGAAAATCTGAACATGACTGCCACGAAACTGCTGGAGGGGCTGGGTTCAACAGGTGCCCCAAATCCTCAGGATGAGCCCGATTTCAAGGCCGCCTCGGTCTGGCCCGGCGATGTCCGTGTTCGCATTCACTATGATCAGTAGTGCACAATGCTGACCGATCGAAAACTGACAATCGGCACGCTTCTGAGTGTGTTTCGTTGGCGCGTAGGGCTTACGTGGTTTCAGATCCTGGCGGAAACGGCGCTAACTGTGTTGATCCCGCTTTTCATCGGCTTTGCTATCGATGGATTGCTGAGCGGAAAATTTCAGCCCTTTGTGCATTTAGGCACTCTCATGGTCGCCCTTACATTGATCGGCGTGATCAGGCGGATTTACGATACACGTGTGTACGGAATGATCCGTGTCGAACTGGGCAAGGCGATTGCTGCGCGGTTTTCGAATCTGCCAATTTCATCGCTTAACGCCCGGATCGGAATGGGGCGTGAACTGGCCGACTTCCTGGAGGAGATCCTGCCTTCGGCAATCTCAGGGATCGTGCAATTCGTCGTGTCGGCAATCTTGTTGTTTTACTTCTCGCCGGCTCTGGCTCTGTCAGCCTGCGGGGTTCTTGTCGGAATGATATCCGTCTACGCTCTGTTTCATTCGACATTTTGGCAATGGAACCGTGCGCTGAATGAGCAAATGGAGCATCAGGTCAACGTTCTGGAGCAACGCCGCGACCGCCCGGTTCTTGTCCACTTGGAAAAACTGCGTCGGTCCGAAGTAAAGCTCTCGGATACCGAAGCCATACTGTACGGCGTGATCTTTGCTTTGCTGATAGGTTTGATCCTGTTCAACCTGTGGTTCGCGACGCAAAACCTGGATGCGACACCTGGAATGATCTTTTCGATTGTCAGCTATTCGTGGGAGTTTGCTGAAGCAGCGCTTACCTTGCCGGTGACCTTGCAGTCCTGGTCACGACTATCCGAAATCACGACCCGATTGCAGAGCGATTGACCGGAATTCTGAACCATTCCTTGAGTGGAGCGGGATTTGTAATCAAGTACAGACGGCCCATAGCCAACATCCAACACAGTCCTCGTATGCCGCGCTTGAAGCCCGCAATTCAGACATTCGCTGCGGCTGTAAATTGTTTGCGGTCGCGCACTCACGGATAGCGCAAAAAAGCCATTGCTCAATAATGGGCTTTCAAAGTCGGTTGTTGAGCAAACCAGATCATTCCGGCAACCCGGCCTTTCGTAAACCTTGCAGATAGTGTTCGAGCGCTGGGGCGTGTGTGTAGAGATGGCACCGCCGGACCATTGAAACGGAAAAGTCAGGTCGATGGGCTGAACACTCGGAGATTAAGCGCGCAGCTTCCTCAGTTTTGCCTGAGTAACCCAGGCCAGCGAGAACGACAGAGTAGCGGGACCACTGGAATCCTTGTTGTTGAAGCGCTTTCCTTCCCCATTCAATCGCCAGCCTGTAGTCGCGTTTCAACAAGTGCGCCTCTGCCAACCTCACCATATATGATCCCATATGCTGATCACGGGGGCTGAGGCGAATGGCATCTTCCAAATGTGGAATAGCCTGATCGGCATTTCCCAAAAACACTGCGGCAGCGCCGAGACCATAATGAGCCCAAGCAAGACTGGGATTGAGTTCAATGGCCAGCCTGAGGTCCGGAATAGCGTTTTCGTGTTCGCGAGCAACGATCCGGGCTTTTCCCATAGCGCAGTGCGCGGCGGCGTCATCTGGATCCAGTTCTACCGCCATCCGGGCCGCCTGCAGTGCACGTTCGCAATTCTCTGCAGGAGAATCCGCCAGACCAAGCACCACTTCATAGTAGTAAGCATCCACCAAACCGGAAAATGCCAGCGACAGGTTGGGATCTTGTGAAAGAGCGGCCTCAAACCGCGCACGCGCCTCCATCAGGTCTTCTTTGGTGCGCTTGTAAAGATGCCACATGCCTCGTTGATAGACATCCCATGCGGTCAGGTTACCGGACTTCTTGGATGTCGCCCGTTGCTGCTCTGCCTTGTCCAATTCCGGCGCAATGGCCCCTACAATGGCTGCGGTTACTTCATCCTGGACTGCAAAAATATCCTCGAGGACGCGATCATACCGCTCGGCCCAGATTTGCTTTCCAGATGCCGCGTCGATCAATTGAGCGGCAATCCGGACCCGGTTTCCTCCTTTGCGAACACTTCCGTCGAGCACATAGCGTACCCCGAGTTGTCCGCCGATTTTCTTCAGGTCTGTCGCTTCACCTTTGTAAGCGAAACTTGAGTTGCGGGCGATGACCATCAGCCATCGGTTACGGGACAGTGCGGAAATGATGTCTTCCGACACACCATCGGCGAAATACTCCTGATCAGTTTCACCGCTCAAGTTGTGGAACGGAAGAACTGCAATGGAGGGTTTCTTCGTAGCCGCAAGCGGTGTTGACGAAACATCCCCTTGTGGATCGGCACCGCTCAACGTTACGCTATAAGCGCGAATGGGTTGATCTACATTTTTGAGTTCAAGTTTGCCCAAGTCTTTGAACTCAGCATTGATTTTTCCGTTAGCTTGACGATAGGCATCTTCGGACAGGCAGATACCGTCTGGTTCAGCCCGGGCTTCAAGTCGAGCCGCTATGTTGACGCCGTCTCCCAAAAGGTCTTCGCCGTCGACAATGACGTCGCCAAGATTAAGCCCGATGCGAAAACTAAGACGTCTGTGTCCTTCGCCCGCTCTCCTTTCCTGAATTAGGACCTTTTGCCATTCGATCGCACAGTCGACGGCGTCGACGATGCTGGCGAACTCCACCAACATCCCGTCACCGACAAGCTTGAAAATTCGACCATGATATTGGGAAATAAGTGGTTCGATTACATCGCTGCGAACAGCATTCAAACACTCGAGAGTGCCGGCTTCATCCTGCCCCATAAGGCGCGTGTAGCCAACCACATCGGCAACTAAAATGGCGGCAAGCCGGCGTTCCAAGACGACCTCCTATCACCACCAGAATACCGCTGGAAGTGACGAGAATCCAACTCAATTGAAGTCCGGGCACTAAGCGAGTTTCTTTTCTCAGACTATTCTGGATGTTTAGCCACGCCCCTATTTAGACTGGTTCAACCGTGTCACCGAGTTTGTCATCATTTTGAAATTGGGAGCGTGCTCTGAACTTGTTGAGCACGCCCCGAAGATCCTTGGCCAGAGGTTGTTTGCGCCTTCCTTTGCGCGCCAAACCTTATACCCTCCAATATGCGTCACGCCCGTAACGCAAGGCGTCGACGTACTGATCCGGCTCAAGGCCGATGTCTTTCAACAGGCGTTTGTCAAACTGCGAAACATGCCGGATGTCGCGACGAATTCGGTATTCGCGGATTGCGGCCATGCCCAGGTGTGAAAACAGGTTGTACAGTTTCTTAACTGGCGAGCTTGCTCCTCCCTCTGGTCGAAACAACACGCTCTGCGGTTGGGAAATAGAACTACGATCAGTTGTCATTTTGGCCTCCTGATTTTGGTATGTTTGCGCCGATTTCGCCCGGACCACTGTGCTTCCAAACCTCTGCAATTCTGCGAGGGAAAACGGGCGAAAGCGGCCCGGACTTGTGTGATCCGAAACGCCGGTCAGACGGTTTCGGTCGTAGGTTGCCGAGCCGCTTTGCAAACATGCTCGACATGACGGTGGTCGGTGCCGCAGCACCCGCCGATAACGGTCAGGTTGGGCAGAATCTTTGCAAGTTCCTGATGAAGCTCACCGAATTCCTGCGGGTTTCCGTCATCCAGTTCTTCCGCAGCATCAAGCTCGGCATGGGAAAGGCGCGACGCATTGGCCCGCAAACCCATGATACGCTTTGTCCAGTCGCCGCCCTGCTCAAGAACCGAGCGGAAGTGGTCAGGATGCGCGCAATTGATCATGAAATAGGCTGCGGCGCTCTGAGTGGCGGCATCGACCTGTTCAATGGCAGCGCGCAGCCCCTGACCCGAAGGCAGGCGCCCATCGGTCTCGACGGTGAATGAGATCACCACGGGAATGCCGGCCTCCTGTGCGGCATTTACGATGCCAATGGCTTCGTCAGCATAGGTCATCGTTATGGCCGAAACCATGTCTGCGCCCATCTCAGCGAACCATTCCACCTGTGTCCGGTGGTAGGTTTCAGCTTCGGAATCGCTCAGGATTTCGCTCGGGGCGTAGCCGTCGCTATGCGGTCCGATCACCCCATTGATCACAAAGGGGGAGTCCGGTTGCTCATGTTCTTCACGCATCTTTACAAGCGTGGCGATGACCTCGCGATGAACCTCCTTGAGTTGATCGTGGTTTACGCCCAGTTCGGCAGCCCACCGGGGGCTGGCGCGCCATGTCGGTGTGTCCATGACAAAGCCGCGACGGTTGTTTACCGCCAGTTGGGCAAATCCGCGCATGTACCGGTCGATGGCGTCAATGCCGACCTGGTTGTCCAGCGCCTTGAACGCTGCAAAGAGCGGCAGATCGATCCCGTCGTGAAAGACCAGGGTCGTTTCCAGCCCGCCATCGGCCAGCATCTGGGTGCCGTTCAACTGGGGCAGTGCGTTTCGGTATTTCATTGCCATTCTCCTGTTTCTGGGCCCCTTTTCGGGCCGTTTAGGATGAAACGGGAATAGCAGCGCCTCGGTTTTGAACCTCGAGCCGCATCTGAGCTTTTCCTGAGAAAGTATGAGGGGTAGGCTTGAGGCAAACGGGAATTGTTCGCAACAGGGCCGGTTTTTTGGGAAATGAAGTACGAGTTCAATGATTGCACGATTGATACCGATCTTTTTCAGATATCGCGTGGCGGTGTCGCTGGAAGCCTGACGCCGCAAACCCTGCAAATTCTTGAATATCTCATTTCAAACCGGGATCGGGTGGTTTTGAAAGATGAACTGGTCGAGCAGGTGTGGCAGGGCCGGTTCATCACGGATGCGACCTTGTCGACCGCGATGAAAGAAGCTCGGCAGGCGGTTGGCGACACAGGGCGGGATCAGCACACGATCCGCACTGTACATGGCGCAGGGTTTCGCTTTGTCGCGGAAATCGTAATGCCCGTTGCCGACACGCGAAACGCTCCGACGTCTGATGGTATTGTCCTCGCGGTACTTCCATTCAAAAGTCTGGGCATAAACACCGACGACACCTTTTTGGCCGAAGGTCTGACAGAAGACGCGATCACGAACCTGTCCCGGTTTCGCGAACTTACGCTGCTGTCCCATCGCACAACCGCACAGCTGGCTGCAGAAAAGGTTTCGAACGCCGAAATGTCGGCACGATATGCCATCACCCACGTGGTCGAAGGCAGTATTAGAAGGTCGCAAAACCAGTTGCGCGTGACTGTGCAAGTAACCGAAGCCAGCGGCGGCAGACTGGTAGCGACCGAACAATTCGATCGCGGCGGCGGGCCCGAAGATTTGTTTGAGATTCAGGAAGACATCGCCGCGCTCATTGCCGGCCGTCTTGGCAGCCGCCACGGATTGATGGCAAAACAGGTGGCTAGATCACTACCTGCCGGGCGCACGCATTTCTGGGAGACCTATTTTCTCGTCGCGCAGTTTTACGAGTATTACAGGTCCTATGATCATTCGATACATGCCGAAATCCGGGACAGGCTAAAGGTCGCGCTGGAAAAAGACACCCATTCCTCAGATGGGTGGGCTGCTTATGCCATGCTGTTGCTGGAAGAGTACCGCTATCACATCAACCAGCGACCAGATGTCGACGCCTTGGCGCTCGCAACCGAGGCAGCCGGAAGGGCGGTCGAGTGTGACGGTTTGAACGCCTTTGCGCAAATGACCCTGGCGCTGACCATTTTCTACCAGATGGACATAGCAAGGTTCAGGGCTGCTGCGGATCGGGCACTCCAGCTGAATTCCGGCCATTGCGATGTTCTGGCCGAGATCGGCTCCTGTCACCTGTTTCTGGGCGAATATGATCGAGCGGTCGAACTACTGGACCGGGCGATTGATCTGAGCCCGGTCCATCCAGGCTGGTATCACTATGCGCGGTGCTGGCTCTATGCATCGCAGGGGTTTACCGAGGCCGCACTGATTGAGATCGAGAAAGTGCCGATGCCGGATTTCTTCTGGTATCAGGCACATCTGGCATGGCTTCATGGCGAATTGGGCAACACAGAAAAAGCCCAAGCGGCAGCCGCAGTCATGCGGGAAATGTTTCCGATCTTCGAAGACGTCGTCTATGAAGAGCTTGCGATGACCGGCATCACCCCGGAACACGGAGAGATGGCTGTTCGAGGATGGCGCAAGGCGGGGCTTAGAATCCCGGAATATCCGACTTAGGTCGCACGCGCATCAGGGCGGGTAAAGCGATCAAGCCCGAAATGACAATCGCGCTGGCCAAGGCCGGATAGCCGCCCATGGCAATCGCCAGACTCCCCATTCCGCCACCCATTGCAAACCCCAAAAGGTAGCGTGCCATGCCTGACGCCGGGGCGTCAGTTCGGTCCAGATAAAGCGGGAAGAAAAGAAACAGGCCGAATGCGTTGACAAGGATCGTCGCGCCCATCAGCAGTTCGGAACTTGAAAGATAGGTCAGCCCACCTGCAAAGGTGGCCAGTAACAGACCAACTATCTGGGCGTGAAGCCTCAGCCGGTCTAGGATGATGCCGGCAAGAAACGACCCCAGTGCAGAAAGCCACAGGCTCGCCGCCAGCCAGACGCTGAGGCTGCCAAGCTCTTGTTCTATCGAAAACACTTCCAGAAAAGCCCAATAGGCGCCCATGCAGATAAAGAACGGCAACAGACTAAGATCCTGTTTCCAGTTGTAGTGCCCGACATAGCGTTTGCCTGGAGCGGGCAGATACAGCAGAAGCAGGATGGCCTGTATCGCCGCTAGAAGGGCCAAGGGAAACAGCAATGATATCCCGGTTGCATGGACACCGGCCAACAGAACGAATGAAGCGGCGCAGCCGATCGCCATTCCATTGCTGATCATTCGCAAAACACTGGCTACGCCGGAACTGCGCGACAGAGGCACAGCCAAAACCATGCCCAGCGACGAACCGACGATAGCTGCGCCGACAAACAGTATCGCCGTCGCAATGGTCTGCTCCATCGCAGCAGTGGCAATTCCGATGCACGCAACAGCCCCGGCGACCCGCGGCAAAACATGCCCGGCGACAGCACCAATCACACATCCGATCGCGGCGGTCAGCAGGACAACGCTGGCCAACAGCCCGACCACAACTTCGGAACTCCCGCTTTTGGCGGCCAATTCAGCCAACCAAATCGGCATCGTGTTCAGAATTGTCACCGCTAACGCGATATAGAAGGAGCGTGTCAGTTGACCATCCTTGCCTGGCGGGTTTCCTGTCCATTTCGATGTTTGTTTAAATAAACCTGTTGGTCAACGCTGCCAAAATGGTTATCGGCAGTCGCTTTGTGTGCGGCAGTTATATGCGCGAAACCCCCTAAAAACGTTTTCTGCGGAGCGTCCGCTCCGAACAATTCGCGGGACATTTTGCAAAGTTTTCTATCTGCGACTTCGAATTCAAGGACGGCTTCAGGTCGCGTCGGGCTCATGGTTCTCTCCGGGGCCGAACGAGCCACCCCATGATTGCGTCGGTGATGGGATGCCTTCCAAAGGCCGATGCGAAGTCACCCGGTAAGGTGCCACGACTTTGCATCACAAGGTCATCCTGTCTCCGTCCCGACAGGACCAGTTTCCGCAGTTTGCAGAACTCTGAGTTTCAAACCATGTAGGCGAGGCCTCCTTTGTCCGATCAAATTTGGTTCCATCTCGCCAATGCCGCGTCAGGATGACCGATATTTTGCGTGCAGTTACGACCGCCGCCTTTTTAGGCCCTTTGCGTTGCACAACCTTTCAATGGGCTGAACTTTGCGACCCGCTGGATTAGTATTTTCGCAGCGTCAAAGAGCAATTTACGCATGTAGGGAGCGCCGCGTTTGGAAATGCGGCCGGACCAATCGGTCTCGCCCGATTGGTAGCGCCTTGGCGTCAATCCGAAATACGCACCTACATCTACCTCGATACGAACCTCGTCGTCGTTGAATTCAAATGAACAGAGGATTGCGGTCACATGGATTTTCAGGCCACCCGCTCCGCAATGGTATCAAGCAAGACCTTCGATGAGGCCACTGAAGTGTTGGGTCTTTACCTGGCACAGCACGGAATTGTCGATAGGGACGCGCAGACCGAACTGCTTGGTTTCCTCGGATGGGTCGAGCCTGATGAAGATGCGTTCGCGCAAGACGTCCGGATCGTTTTGGCCTCTGCTGAGTTCGCTCGCGAGGTAACGACAGCGGTCCTCTGGCTGATTGAACGCGAAATTGAGATCCGGTGTGTGCGTCTCCAACCTTACGATCACGACGGGCGAGTTTTCGTGGACGTCCAGCAGATCATCCCGCTTCCGGTGATGGCTGACTATCAGGTTCGGGTTACCGCGAAAAAGCGCAAAGAGCGGCATGCACGATCTGACACTCTCGGCAGAACCAATTACGATTTGGTTCTCGGTGGGCAGAATCGGCGCGCAGGTTGGTCGTCGTGATTCAACATTTCCTTGAGGAAGGGCATGCCTGAGAGGATAACGCCCACAGGCCACTCTCCTTATTGTTTCAAGGATTTTAGTGTGTTGATGGCATGTTGCTTTTCTCGGTTTGTCTGGTTCAATCCACGGGTCAGAACTCATTTCTTTCCCGCCACTATACGGTCAAGGATGAGTGCGCAGAACAGGATTGCCAGACCTGCCAGTATGCCTTGGCCTGCCGCAGCATATTGCAGTGCTTCCAACACATCTTCGCCCAGACCTTTCGCGCCGATCAGAGACGCTACAACAACCATTGCCAGCGACATAAGAATGGTCTGGTTAACTCCGGCCATGATCGTTTTGTGCGCCAAAGGAAGATCAACCCGCCACAGCAGGTAACGCGGCGTGGCACCAAAGGCGAGTGCAGCCTCTCGCACTGTTTCAGGCACTTGTTGCAGTCCGAGGACGGTAAAGCGGATCACCGGTGGGCTGCCAAAAATCATGGTCGCCACAACACCAGCCGGTTTGCCAGACCCAATGAAGGCAACAACCGGGATAAGGTAGACAAAGGAGGGCATCGATTGCATGAAGTCCAGAATTGGTCGCACGATCGCAAACGCGCGCGGACGGCGCGCACAATAGATACCAAGTGGTATTCCCAGCGTGATCGAGATCAACGCGGCTGCTCCGAGCAGCGCTATGGTCGTCATTGCCTTTTCCCAGAAATCCAGCAGTCCCAGATAAGCCAGTGCTGCACCGGTAAAGATCGCAACGCGTGGTCCTGCGGAAAGGTACGCCAGCATGATGATCACCAGCGCCACTACCGGCCAGGGGGTGTCGACCAGAACGACTTCGATCCAGTCCAGCAGCGTACGCATTCCATAGGTTAGCCCATCGAAAAAGCCGCGCCCGGCTGTTTTAGTCCACTCAAAGACAGCCTGCACGCCGTCCCCAACATTCAGTCGCCAATCGCGGTTAGTCGGGAAAGTCTTCAGAACAGCCAATGCGTCTGGCTGGGCAAACTTGATGGCCGACAATACGACAACTACTAGCGTCAGAGCGGAGGCAACGACCATTCGGGTCCCGGACCATCCATGCGCCACACTGGAATCCGAACGCCAACGCGCGAACTGACCTTCGAGCGTCCAGTTGGCCAACGATGCCGCAAGGAACTTGACCGCCAGTAGCAATACGATCCCGACCGCCAGATACGCGATTCCGGTAGAGTCTGCGCTCTGGGCGGCTTCCTGCGCTCCAGCCAGGGCACCCTCCAGTGACTCTGCTGCGCGTTTAAGGGAGTCCAAAGAAGCAGCCCCGGATTGTTCCGCCGCCTCGATCTGCTGTCTACGCAGCGCCAATGTTTGCTCGATCTGATCAGCCCGCTCACGAAACTCCCGCCCGAGATCGCCGAACAAACCCAAACCGATTTGAATGTAGGCGAGCGTCTCAAGCACCAGAAAGCCCAAGAACCACGACCAGAGTCCACGTGCCCCGAACCAGACCGGGCCGAGAATGGCCGCAGCTTTGTTTAGGGTGAACCGATAACCCGGCGCCTGCATCATGTAGGCAAAAGTTTTCTGATAATAGGCTTGGCTCTGCCCGACAAAATCGCCGATCAAACCTTCCAAACGGTCGGCGGTTTCGGGTTTGACCTGCTGTGCATCAACGTGTTTCATCGTCGTCCCCTTATGCCTGACTGTCCTGGATGGCGCGGATGAGCCCCGCGCGGTTGATCACACCTACGGTGTTGCCATCTTGCGTAACCGCAACCACGCCGTGCCCTTCGACGCAGAGATTCATCAGGTCGGACAAGTCCATGTCCGGATGCGCTTCTTTGGCGTCGTCTGGAACCTCGCCATGATGTGCCTCGAATTCGTCGACCGGCTTCATCACCGAATGGGCGAAGATCATGTTGAGTTTGGAGATCCCGGCGACGAAATCTGCAACGTAATCATCGGCCGGATTCAGTATGATTTCCTCGGGTGTACCAATCTGAACAATGCGTCCATCCTTCATGATCGCGATGCGGTGGCCGATACGGATCGCCTCATCGAGATCGTGCGTGATAAACATCGTAGTCTTGTTGAGCTTGTGGCTGAGGTCCATGAACTGATCCTGCAATTGCTTACGGATCAGCGGATCGAGGGCCGAGAAGGGCTCGTCCATCAGCAGGATCTCCGGGTCTGCAGCGATGGCCCGCGCTAGGCCGACGCGCTGCTGCATGCCACCGGACAACTCATGAGCGTATTTGTCTTCCCAGCCGTTGAGCTCCACCAACTCAAGAACGCGGTCCGCTTCTTCCCAACGACGCGCCTTCCCGGTGCCGCGAATTTCCAAGGGCATTGCAACGTTATCGCGCACTGTCCGGTGGGGCATCAGACCAAAGTTCTGGAACACCATCGCAACGCGGCGGTTCCGCAAGTCGCGAAGGCCCTCGTCGTTCAGGCCCATCACATCATCGCCGTCCAGGTAGATATGGCCGTCGGTAGGTTCCAAAAGGCGGTTTACGTGGCGCACCAGGGTCGACTTACCCGACCCGGACAGGCCCATGACACAAAACAGCTCACCGCGCTCAATCTCAAAGCTGGCATCGGCGACACCGACAACGCAGTTGAACTGTTCCAGCACTTCGGCCTTGCTCAGTCCTTCGCTGTGAATGGCTTTCAACGCGTCCTGCGCTCGTGCTCCGAACACCTTCCAAACGCCACGTGCATCGATTGCAATATCTGCCGTCATACTGGCCCCACTTTGGTCTAGCTTGCAGATTGTGCCCCCGGAAACCGGCCGGGGGCCAATTGGTGTCAATTGGTCTTCAGGCCAAGCCAGCCGTCGACCATATCGCCGTTCGCGGCAATCCACTCGGCGACAACCTCATCCGTGTCGCGTCCCTTGACCACGACTTCGTAGGTCAGGCCGCTGAGTTGATCAGCATCCATGTTGATGTTGCTTAGGAAAGAAGCCGCGGCCGGGTTGCGCTGCTCCAAAGACTTGGAATGGGCAACAGTTACAGTTTTTACAGGCTCGCCTGTGCTGACATGCGAATTGTTATACCAATCCGCGTCCTGATCTGGCTGTACCATTTTGTATGTAGCCGCATCATGCTCAGGCTCTTCCAGGATCGTCACGTCATAGAGCGCGTGCACGTAGTGCGGCGCGTAGCAGTAGAAAGCAGCACCCTTTTTCTGGTCGATCTGATCTTTGAGACGCGAATAGAAGACGGTTTCATCCTCGGTAGTGGGCGTCAGAAAAGTTTCGATGCCATAGTCGCGCACGCGAACCTTGAAGGTGTTGGTTGAGGCCCAACCCGACGCGCCGACCCAAACTTCGCCCATACCGTCGCCGTCCGAGTCGAACAATTCCTGAGCCACTGGCGTGGCCAAATCGTAGATCGATTTGATGTTGTGATCTTCGACCATGTAGTTCGGAACACAAATCCCCGCGCGGCCCTCGTAGTTGCCGGAAGACAGCGCCACGGTGCCTTTCTGATCGACATATTCGTCGGTGAACGAGGATTGGTTCGGCAACCAGACATCAGGGTGCACGTCTATGTCGCCGCGCCCGCCGTCCATAGCGGCAAAAATCACGGCATTGGCACCCGGGGCATACCCGACTTCACCGCCCAGGCGTGTTTCGATGACCTGACCGATGACCCGGCTCATGATTTTGGCGCCGGGCCAGCTGGGTTCGCCCACCATGACTTTGTCTTGCGCCAACGCCGAAGTAGAACCTAAGGCGAGGGCCAATGTTGCCGTCAGTGTTGTCAGTTTCTTCATGCCAAATTCTCCCGTTACATTGTGATGGTTGCGCCTTCAGGCGCGCGCCCGCGTGCGTTGCGGGTCTATGAATGGAATGTCCGATACTGTTGCCCCCAGGCGCTTCATTCGCCCGTCAAGTTGGCCAACCTCCAGTCGGGTCCCGTTCTCTGCGTGTTCGACCGACAACCGCGCCATGGCGATCGCGTGTTCCAACGTCGGTGAGCGGGTGGCCGAAGTGACCACGCCCACCTGCCGTTCGCCTGCAAAAACAGGGGCGCCATGGGCAGGCACATCATCACAGCCGATCAACAACCCTTTGAGCGCGCGGCGTGGCTCTCGCGCGTTTCTCTCAAGCGCGGCTTTGCCCGTAAAACTGGTTTTGTTGAGATCCACCGCAAAGCCTAGCCCAGCCTCTAACGCGTCAACACCCGGTGCAAACTCGGCATTTGCCGCGGCCAACCCGGCTTCGATCCGGATGATGTCCAGCGCCGCCGAGCCCATAGGAGTGAGCTTAAACTCTTCACCCGCCTCCATAACTGCGTCCCAGATCGCAATCGCATCGGATTTCGAGCAGAAGATTTCGTAACCCAGTTCTCCGGTATAACCCGAGCGCGCGAGCATGAACGGCGCGCCTTCCCGATCATTCAACCGCGCAATCGTAACTCCGAACCACTTCAGGTCCTCCAGCGACGGCACATGCGGTTGAGTGAAGACGATCTTGCGAAGAAGGTCTCGCGATTTTGGCCCCTGAATGGCAAGGTTCGGCATAGTGTTCTGTATTGCGTGCACCCGAACCTGCAGGTCCAGATCCGTAGCCAATGCCTGCAGCGTGCGACCGCTTTCCTCGGAGCCGCAGCACCAGCGGAAAATCTCGGGCGCAAGCCGAAAAAGCGTGCCGTCATCAATGACCGACCCGCTTTCGTCGCACATCAACGTGTAAGATCCGCGCCAGACCGGCAATTTGGCGACGTTTCGTGTTGTTGCCTGCTGCAGCAGTTTCTCGGCATCCGGGCCGACAATATCGAATTTGCGCAGCCCGCTCATGTCCTGCACCGTCACTGCTTCGCGACATGCCCAGTATTCACCCAACGTGCCGTGCGCTGGAAAGCTGACCGGCGTCCATAGATCACGTGCAGGCGCGAATTGTTGGGTCAAAGGGGCAAGCCGGTCATGAAATGCGGATTCCTGACTGATCGACATCGGGGCATCTTCCTTTTCACGATAGGCAACCGCTCGCCGGATAGGTGTTTCCGGGCGGTAGATGCGGACATGCACATCCGTCGGGTTCCAGCCATTGATTGGGTCAATATCGTCTGGGCAGGCGGTCGAAACGCAAACCAGATCCTCCATCGCGCGCATGGCGACATAGTCACCGGGGCGGGAATAGGATTCTTCGGTCAGGATGTGATGCGTCGCCGGATCGATCCACGTGTTCCAGAAGAAATTGATCGCTGGCCAAGCCGCCCGACGCGCGACACCGTAAGGCGCCAGCGCTTTCGACATGTTGTCGGAACAGTTCACGTGACCGGGAAAGCCGCGCTCTTCATAACCTCGGGCGGTGCAGGCCAGACCGAACGTGTCATGCCGACCACAAGTATCCTGCACCACATTTAGAAGTGGCCGCATTTCACGATCGTAAAACTTGTCCAGCAACCCAGGCCCAGGATAGGCGCGTCGCACCATCGACCGCGTCGCGGTCGAGTCGATCGACCACTCGGCACCGCGGTCCAACCCGTCGGAACGAAGCGCCATGAAGTCAGAGCACTGCTGACCTTCCACGTCGATGATTTGAACGAATTCACCGGCTTTCAGCTCGTATGCGATTCCGGTCCCGCGCGGCACAGTGAACTCGTCCCGCGTGTCGCCCAAAAGCGGCGGCAGCAAAGGTCCGCTTGAAGCTGCGATTGTATGAGAAACTGCGACACAGCCAGCTCCGGTTCCTTCAATCAATCCAAAAACAGGAGTTGGCCGGATCAGCCAAACTGTAATCCGCTCGTTAGTGCGCAAAACCAGCGGCTCAGTAGAGGTGATCACCCTGGAGCGCGGAATTTCTTGTGCCGGATTTCCGCCATTTGCACCAATCCAACCCGTGATTGGTTCGCTGTTGAACTCGTTGCGATCAACTGTTCCGTTTGCTTCTAAGCCCAGATGAGCGAGCGTCGGCTTTCCGTTGCGAAATGCAACAACGTCCAGCGGATGCGACTGCGATGTTGCTTCCAAAGATAGCAGGTCACCTGCGTCCATCTCCACGCGGATCGCTTCGCGCGATCCCAAGACATATTTTCGAACGCCCGATGTCTCCGGAAACCCCGGAAATCTGCGCCCCGGGCTAACGAACCCGGAATTTGAGAACTCGTGTAAGACGGTCGAACCTTGCATGACGTTGTTAGATTCTCAGTTATGAAACTAGTTACAGAGGTTGATGAAACTAGTTACATATGTCAACACTTTCGTTGAAAGCCGGCAAAATGGATGCAAAATCAGGTGACACAAAAAGACCCGGCGTTGAAAAAACGCGCAAATCTCAGAGATGTCGCAAAAGCTGCGGGCGTGTCAGTCGCTACGGTGTCCCGCGTCCTGAACGAACCTGGCATAGTGAAAAGGGACACTCTGGAGAAAGTTCAGAAAGCAATAGCGGATCTTCGATTCGTCCCCAGTGCGGCTGCCAGGGCTATTAACTCGGGCCGAACGCGTTTCGTAGGCGCGCTGGTTCCGACATTGGACAACGCCATTTTCGCTCGGTTTCTTGCTGCGTTGGAACGAAAGCTCTCCGAAGATGGGCTTTCATTGATCGTGTCCACAACTGAGTCCGAACCGGTGGTTGAAGCCATCAAAGCGAAGGGGCTTGTCGATATCGGGGCAGAGGGCTTGATCGTTACCGGCGCGACACATTCCGATGAGTTCCATGAACTTATAGAACGTACGATGATCCCCACCATCATCACATCCTACTTTGATGGTACCAATCCTCTGCCGACAATTGGGTACGACAACAAAGCCGCCGCGAAATTGGCTTTGCAGCACCTCATTGAACTTGGGCATCGGCAGATCACCGTCGTACACGGACCTGTTCACAATAATGACCGGACGCTGGCTAGGCTTTCCGGGCTGCGCTCGGTGCACTGGGAGGGCCAGCTTACGACAGTAGAGACTGACATCAGTCTTCGCGGTGGGGCGGAAGCGGCTGTGCGCATCGTAGGCAATTCGGCCAAGACTGACGCCATACTGTGTCTTTCCGACGTCGTGGCCTTAGGGGTCCTGTTCGGCCTGCAGTCGAAAGGGATAAGCGTCCCAGAAGAAATCTCATTAATGGGCTTGGACGATCTACCAAGCTCTGCCGTTGCTGTACCATCATTAACAACAGTTCACCTTCCGGTTTCCCGCATGGGCGAAAGGGCAGCCGTCGCGTTGGCGCGGTGGATTTCTACTCAGGAGAGACCGGAGGCTGAAAAGCTAGAGGCAAAATTGATCGAAAGAAACTCAACTATTCAAAACGAAACACTAAAGAAATAATTCTTTCTTTTGACAGTCTAAGAAGGAATCTCCAGTGGCCTTCCCTTGCAAAGTGTCGAATGCCTAAATTGGGCTAGCAGTGGTCATTTTCGTGACGTGCATTGATCGGCCAAACGAACCCTACTATCCATTTGATCGCTTTTCACCAGCCAACGTCCGCTTTCCGCAGTTGGCATCGTGCTGCACACACGAAAGGCGGAAGCGTGTCAATTGACGGGTAGGTGCTCTTTGAGGCCATTACCGCAGCATCGAAGAATGGCCGCTCTTCGTTCTGGGTCGGGAATGCTTGACGTTTGGGTCAGAATTGAATGACGAGAAACTCTGATTTGTTGAGGTTTTGGTCGACGATTGCGCCAATTGTCAGTGACGTTCCACATATCCTGTTGAACGTCACACGAACCTGATCCAACCGTCATAGGTGGACCAGAGAGTAAGCGTACGTTCGACATTAGAAAGCACCCCAAGTCAGATTTCCTTTTAGAAACGAATTGAGATCCAGAGCCGCAGATCATTTGCTGGAGCTCGAAGTTGGTTCCATCTGTTAGGTTTTTAGCAGGCCGCCACTTCGGCCCAAAGCGGTCACTGGGCGCTGTGCCGTCATTCTGCAGTTGCAACCCGCATGTCTACCATTCGCTGCGCCCTGTACGAAAGGGTAGCGCGCTACTTTGCTACCCGACACCCGTCCTTCGCAGCGGTTTCGATAGTCCTTTGAATGCTGTTGTATCTTTTGAGGCCGTTCATCTGAGACAATGTAACCAAACCCACCCATTCCGGGCCTTCAAAACACACGCACCGTCGCCCGAAGATTTAGTCACGTATGACCTGAAATACAGGTCTCAGACACGTCCAAATCCAAGTTTGAACATCCGATTGAAGGTCACTTGAACCACGTACCGAGACAGATATGTGTAGATGTGGTAATGCTTTAGCATCGTCCTGATACGTTTGAGATCGAACTGATTGGTCGGGAAGCAACTATGGTGCGTTTGTTCAAAGTTATTCTTGGAATTGTCATCTGTGCAGTGGCATTGATCGTTCTTTTCTTCTGGCTGTGGGCTGTGCCCAGTGTCGAGAACCACCCGATCGCGACCGATGCTGAAACCATTGCGCGGGGGGAGTATTTGACCGCTGCCGGCGATTGCACGTCTTGCCACACCACCGAGGGCGGAGCTGCGTTCGCAGGCGGGCTTAAACTTGATACCCCGTTCGGTGGAATTTATTCCGCCAATATTACCCCGTCGGATGAAGGCATCAAAGGCATGAGCTCGGCCGAGTTCTACCAAGTCCTCGCTTTTGGCTCTTACAAAACCTTTCAGCCTCTCTATCCAGCAATGCCCTATCCATCATACCACTTGGTGACACGCCAGGATTCCGATGCGATGCTTGCGTATCTAATGACCCAGACGCCGGTCGACACAAGCGTTCCAAAAAACGAACTTAGCTTTCCCTTCAATATTCGACAGCTTGTGCTTTTTTGGAATGTGCTCTTTGCGAAGCGGGGGACTTACGAACCGGATACGTCCCGAGATGCTGTTTGGAACCGCGGCGCCTATCTGGTCGAAGGTCTGGGCCACTGCGGCGCCTGCCACACGCCACATAACTCCTTTGGCGCCGCTGAGCGTAGCCGGGCATTGGCGGGGGCACCGCTTGGAGATTATGAAGCGCCCGATATCCGGCCGGAGGCTCTGAAACAACGCGGATGGACTGCTGAATATCTGACCGAATTCTTCAAAACAGGACAAGGGCCCAAAGGTACAGCCTTCAAAGAAATGTATCTGGTGGTGAAGAATTCACTGTCGCAGTTGACCGATGAAGATCGGATCGCCATGGCAACCTATCTTCTGGATCTGCCATCCACCCCACGTGTCGATAGCAACGTTGAACTTGCTGCCACAGATGGAGAGACTGCAGACCCGTATCCAGAGGGGCGGGCACTGTTTTTGAACAATTGCTCGATGTGCCACGGCCCGCGCGGCAAGGGGGTCAAAGGTGGGGCGCCTCCGCTGGCAAGCAATTCCACGATTGCACAGGTCGGGGGCCGCAATATGCTCTACGCAATTGCTAACGGATTTCCAGATTCCAGATCCGTCCCCAATTCCAGCCCGATGCCCGCCTTCAAGGACCGCATGACCCCGACGCAGATCGCGCAATTGGCCAATTATCTTCGGCACACCTTCGCGGCCGAAACACCAGACCTGCCCAAGTTTACCGAGGCCGACGTTGAGGCGATACTGAAGTAGGTAGCGCCTGCCGAGGATGGGAAAAGTGGAATATGACATGAGTGATGATCAAGAAAAGCAGGCTAATAGCGAAACCGGCGTGACACGGCGCAGCGTGCTGGCAGGCGGGGTCGGCGTGGCTACCGGTACGGCGGCCACATTGGTTGCCGGGCTTGGAGCCGAAGGCGCGGCGGCTGGTCCGTTGCAACGCCCATGGGCGACCGAACTGGGCGATCCGGTCGGTACAAATCCCTATGGCCACCCGTCTTCCTTCGAAAAGACAGTGATCCGTCGCCCGACTCCTTCCGAGTATGCACCAAAGGGTTATGTTCCACCAATGAACGAGTCCTCCTGGACCGGCACGCCGCTACAGGACCTGCGTGGGATCATTACACCCAACGGGCTGTTCTATGAACGATCCCATGGCGGCTATGCAGACATGGATCCGGCAAAGCACAAATTGGTCATTCACGGGCTTGTCGACCGCAACCTCGAACTCAGCATGGAGGACCTGCGCCGCTTTCCCACTGTCACCACGTTCAGATTTCTTGAATGTTCCGGCAACAGCGATCTGATCTGGGGCAAAGCAACCTATGGCGGGCAGGAAACTTCACCATATTTGACCGCGCAAGACATTCACGGCCTTCTTAGTTGCGCAGAGTGGACCGGCGTTCGGCTATCCGACCTTTTGCGTGAGGCAGGAGCCGATACAGCAAGGGCCAAGTGGCTGATCGTCGAAGGCGCGGATTCCGGAGCGTTGGCGCGCAGCTTGCCGATGGCTCGGGCACTGGACGATTGCATCCTGGCCTTTGCACAAAACGGCGAAATGCTACGGCCGGAACAGGGATATCCGGTTCGGTTACTCGTGCCAGGGTGTGAAGGAAATCTAAACATCAAATGGGTGCAGCGGATAGAGGTGACTGACCAACCCCTGTTTGCCACGTTTGAAACCGCTCAGTACACCGATCTGCAAAAATCCGGCAAGGCGTGGATATCCTCGCTGGTGATGGAGGCCAAATCGATCATCACCTTCCCGTCGGGTGGTCAGTCCCTGCCGGAAAAAGGGTTCTACCAGATCCGAGGCATCGCTTGGTCTGGGCGCGGGAAGATTTCGCATGTGGATGTGTCACTGGATGGCGGGCGCAACTGGACCCCGGCGCAACTGACGGAGCCGGTGATGTCGAAGTGCCTGACCGAGTTCACCTTGCCCTGGAGATGGGACGGCAGTGAGACGCTGTTAATGAGCCGTGCCACTGACGAAACCGGCTATACGCAGCCTTTCGTTCAGCAACTCGTCGAAGCACGCGGTAAGTTCTCATCCTACCACAACAACGGCATTCAGACGTGGCGGATCGAAAGCAATGGCGAGGTGTATAATGCGACGGGTTAACCTGGTTTTCTGCGCCATTCTACCACTGTTGGCTTCTGGACCGGCAGTTGCGCAGACCGGCGACTGCAGTGATCGCCCCCTATGTCTTGGCCAGACAATCTCCGAGGCAGATCTGGCGGTCTGGTCCCTTAACGTATTCCCCGATGGAACCGGGCTTCCCGATGGAATGGGCAATGCTGAAGAGGGTCGACAAATTTACAGGGACAAATGCTCGGCCTGCCACGGCGAAGAAGGCGTTGGGGTGAAGGTTCTGCTGGATCGCGGTGCATTTCCAACCCTTGTCGGTTCGACGCCGCCATTGACCGACACAGAGCAACAGCCTGCGCAAACCGTCGGCAGCTATTGGCCATATATTACAACTTTCTTTGATTACGTCCGCCGCGCCATGCCCTTTGCAACAGCCCATTCACTAAGCAATGACGAAGTCTATGCCGTCACCGCGCATATCCTGGTGTTGAACGATATCCTACCTGCAGCAGCAAACCTGGACCGAGACAGTCTGATGCAAGTGACAATGCCTAACGTGGATGGTTTCATTTGCGATGCCCGCCCAGACGTGTTCGCGCCCCGCTGCATGTCAAATTGTTCTGTACCCGGCGACGCTGGTATTTCGATCGGATCGGGAGAGACTTATGGCAAACCAGTTCCTCTAACGGACTGCATGGTTCGATAGTAACTGCCAGAACGTTTTTTGCAGACGATTGACGCTCAGGAAATTGGCTCGAGCATAACCACAGGTCCTAAACTTTAGTTTCGAAGACCATATCCAACCGCGACCCGGCAGTAACTGTCTGAACATTTCTTTCAGGCGAACGTTCCAGCAGCCCAAAGCCGCCATCTGTCGAGTACAATCCACGCTGCATTACGGCTCGTGACAGGAGACATTCGCTGCGCGTGCGAGACTGGGCTCTGCGCGAACTCCGCCATACAATCATTCAAGTTTAGTGCCAGATATCCGGCAACTGTTCCTTTCTGCGGGTCATGAAGGATAGGAGCTCTTCGTCAATTCCCTCGTCGAGAGGCGGTGCGTCATAATCCTTGAGGCTGGACTTCCATTTGGCGTTGGCCCGTTGCGCCATGTCGACCGCGCCTTGTTCGGACCAGTTTTCAAACGCCTGTGTGTCCGACAGTTCGGCGTCATAAAATGCGGTCTCGTAGTGCCTGAGGGTATGGGCGCAACCAAAGAAATGCCCGCCCGGGCCGACCTCGGCGAATGCGTCCATGGCAAATGCATCATCCTCGAGGGTCAGGCCGGCCATAAACCTATGCATTGCGCCCAGATAGTCCGCATCCATGACCAGCTTTTCGTAGGATAGCGTCAATGCGCCTTCTAGCCAGCCCGCAGATTGCAGCACGAAATTCGCGCCGCTAAGAACCGCTGCGTGCAAGGCGGTCACGCTTTCCATCATAGCTTGTGCGTCGGGCAGTTTGGAGCTGGTGAACGCGCCCGAACACCGCACCGGAAGGCCTACCCGCCGCGCCAATTGGCCGGCCACGTAAGATGCCAGTGCAGATTCCGGAGTGCCGAATGAAGGTGAGCCGGTCTTCAGATCAACCGAAGTAACAAAATTGCCAAAGACCACCGGCGCACCCGGGCGGACAAGCTGAGCCAGCGCGCATCCCACCAGGACTTCGGAATAGGCCTGAGTCACTGCAGCGATCATCGACACCGGTGCAGTGGCGCCTCCCAGAACGAAGGGAACGATGACCGGGCATTGCCCCGCAGCCGCATAGGTGCGGATCGCCCCAGACATCGCATGGTCGAAAACCAGCGGCGAATTCATGTTGATATTTGCCATGATTACGCAGTTCCGATCCACAAAATCTGCGCCGAAGGCAATGCGTGCCATCTCAATGCTGTCCGCAGCTCGTTCCGGAGCGGTTACCGATCCCATGAAGGGTTTGTCAGTCCATTTCAAATGGGCATAGACCATATCCAGATGGCGCTTGTTCACCGGCAAATCGGTCGGTTCACAGGTGGTTCCGCCGGAATGGTGCAACCAGGGCGACATATACACAAGTTTTGTCAGGTTCTCGAAGTCCCGGATTGTTCCATAGCGACGACCACCGTCAAGATCGCTAACAAATGGCATGCCGTAGGCCGGGGCAAATATCACGTTATTACCGCCCAGCTCGACGGTCCGTGCTGGGTTTCGGGCGTGCTGCCGAAAGACCCTCGGTGCCGTTTTGAGTAGGTTTTGCAACAGCCCGGGTGGGAAACGAACCCGATCACCCGATACATCCGCACCGGATGCGCGCCACAGCTTTAACGCCTCGGGATCATCGAGAAATTTTACCCCAACCTCCTGCAGGAGTTGCTCGGATCGAGCCTCAATCAACTCCAGACCTTCATCGTGCATCAGGTCATAGGTGGGAATCTCGCGGCGAGCACCCGTGATCAGCGGCGCCTTAATTTGCGCCGAACTTCGGCGGGTATGACGTCGACGCGTGGCTGGCATGAGCTTTCCTGCAATTCACGGTTTTAATACTGCATAGTTCTCCAAAAAAGATGGAACAGTCTGCTCCAGGAACGACCAAGGCAGTTGATCGCGACACAATTCTGCTCAGTGTACAAAGAAACTTGATAGCCGTTCCGGCTAAATTCACCATCGGCCGAATGCCTGACCGCCTTTCAATGAGCCGGCCGGTCCAGTGCCGTCATCGAATGTTGTTTTGAAATACTGCGGGTGCAGCCCGCATTGCTGCCGTTCGCACCATACGTGAGATTGAGCTTTCGCTGAACTCACCGCCACTCATGCTAACCTTCTCTGCGGTTGCGGCATCAAGCACCACGGATGGCAGCAATGCGCTGTTTGCAACTCGCCGCGCGCGCAACACTCAAGCCACCGATGAAGGTCTGTTCAAGGCTCTTACCTCCCATCGATGCCCACTGCAGAGAGTGGCGACGGGGAGCCCAAACGGTTCAATCGGATACCTGTGCCTCTGCACTAACTGGTGAGCATCCTTTCGCTGTTTCTTAAAACAGGTCTATCCAGTTGACAGTCCCGGAGTTGGCAGATTTCATTTCTATTGAAAAGCTTCGGCAGTTTCCCATGCGCGACCCTGGAAAATGAAAGGATCGGACATTTCTGAATACCTACACTGCTGTGCGTCCTGTGGGGCCGAACTCTACGAGACGAAAGAAGAGCTTGATTATTTCGGCTCCCAAGGAGGGTAGGGCGCTAAGCCGCCGCCGAAACTAAACAGAGCAATTTTGAATAGCCTTTGGAGACACTGACATGACCCGCCTTGCCACTGCCACGGCCATTGCTGCGTTCCTAGCTGTCCCAGCCTTGGCGCAGGACCTTCTAATTGAAAGAAGCACATACACCAGCCCGCGAAAAGAATACTCTCCCTATGTGGATGATTTCTTTCCTAATCAGGTCTTCTTTGGTGATACGCACTTGCACTCGTCCTGGTCAGCCGACTCCGGCTTGGGTGGGGCAACCCTTGGCCCGGATATTGCGTATCGGGCTTCGCGCGGGGAACGGGTGACGAGTCATTCTGGCTGGAAGGTGAAGCTCATCCGTCCACTCGACTTCGTCGTGGTCGCTGATCATGCCGAGAACCTTGACTTGTCCGACTTCATTCAGCGGTCTGATCCCCTCGTGCTCGCCAACGAGACCGGCAAAAGGTGGCACGATATGGTGAAATCTGGCGATGGGTACAATGCCTTTCTGGAGTGGCTGCGCGACGAGAGCACCGACTTAATCGACGAGCCAAGAATGGCGCAGTCGGCATGGGCTATGGCGACGGAACTTGCTGACGAGTATTATCAGCCGGGCACGTTCACTACCTTGCACGGGTTTGAGTGGACATCACATCCCGGCGGCAACAACATGCACCGTGTCGTCATTTTCCGGGATGGTGAAGACCGGACAAACCAAGTGCTGCCGTTCTCACAGTATGACTCGGTCGATGCCGAGGATCTCTGGGCTTATATGGCGGGTTACGAGGAAAAAACCGGCGGGCGTGTATTGGCCATTCCGCATAACGGCAACCTGTCCAACGGCTACATGTTCAAGCTGGAAACCTATTCGGGTGGTCCGCTGACCCCAGAATATGTGCAGATGCGGCAGCAGTATGAACCTCTGGTCGAAGTGACGCAGATGAAAGGCGATGGTGAAGCGCATCCCTTCCTTTCCCCTGATGATGTCTTCGCTGACTTCGAGACAATCGATGCGGGCAATTTGAGCGGCAAGGAGGCCAAGACCCCAGAGATGCTGCCATTCGAGTACGCGCGAGAAGCGCTCAAGAATGGCCTGGCAGTGGAAGCTGAGCTTGGCACGAACCCGTTCAAGTTCGGTATGATTGGCAGCACCGACGCGCATGGAGCCCTACCTACAAGCCGCGAGGAAAACAACTTCAGCAAAGCCCATATCGCTGAGCCGTCAGCCGATCGGTTTAAACATGCTCTGGTCGAGGCACCTGACCCCGCCCTGTCGATCATGATGACAGATCTAGGTGCAGCCGGGCTGGCCGCGGTCTGGGCCCGAGAAAACACGCGCGAGGCGATTTGGGACGCAATGGCGCGCAAGGAGACCTTTGCGACAACAGGAACGCGGATCCGGGTGCGGGTGTTCGGCGGTTGGGATTTTGAGGCCGACGAAGTAGTCAGACCCGATTTCGCACGCGAGGGATACGCTCGGGGGGTGCCAATGGGAGGCGACCTTACAAATGCCCCAGATGGAGCCGCGCCAAGCTTTTTGGTGCGTGCGCTGCGAGACCCTGACGGTGCGAACCTCGACCGCATACAGATCGTCAAGGGATGGATCGACGCGGAAGGTCAGACCCAAGAGAAAATTTGGGATATCGCGTGTTCCGACCGAGATGTTACGGACGGTGCGTGCGTTTCCGATGTGGGAAATACAGTAGACATAGCGGATGCATCATTCACTAACTCGATCGGGCGGGCTGTCCTGTCAGCACACTGGATCGACCCCGAGTTCGATCCGACGCAAATGGCATTCTACTACGCGCGTGTGATTGAAATACCGACGCCCCGATGGACAGCATACGATGCAAAGTTCTTTGATGTCGAAATGCCTGAAGGTACAGTTATGCAACTTCAGGAACGCGCCTACACTTCGCCGATTTGGTACACCCCTGCCAAGTAAGGTTCCCGAACTTCATCGATCATGGCTTTGCTCCTACGACTGGATGATCACACCTGCAATTGCCACTTTCTGCGCTTGCCTGAACAGCTCCGCGCCACCGCATCCAGGTATTCGCCGCGCCGCGGTGCCTATCGTTCTCCGTCATCAGATCCAGGTCGTTACAGAATATGGATGGCGGCTCGCTCAACGGCTGCATCCCGCCCTTTCCGGACGTTCAGAACTAGGCGGCAAATGGTAGGTGAGCGGACAAAGCTGACGTTCACCAAGTCTGCCCCGATGACAGCATCGAGCCCCACTTTGACCTACGCCGCGTAATGCGCAAGTGGAGGCAATGCGCAGAAAGTGGACTTCGCGCTGCCAGGTGTATGCCCCAGTGCGGATAACCATTCGGGCGGTGGTGAAAGTCGGAAATGCACAAACAGTAGGCTCGAAATGCATCGAGAACCCTGCTCGCTCCGGCACAATCACTTTTGACGGCCAATCGGTGTCTTTCCTTGTGGGTTATCGCAGGGGAACTGGTGTCCTGACGTTGGAAAACGTTCAGGAGTTTCCCTTTTCGGCGCGAGGGATCAAAGTGGGAGAGACAGGCGTATTATCTGGCCATATTCAAGGGGAAGTAATTGGACTGGAAGAACTGGTCAATTTCAATGGACATTATAAAGGCGGAAGTGGAGACGCGCTTCCACTCGTTGGGATCGGCAACTTAACCCTGGTTAACTCTCAATGCGTGACTATTGTCGCGAAATGTGTGGCCGCCGGCCTGAAAATGTCACTTCCTGAAGATCAAGTAGTAACAATCCAGTTCCTAAATGACTGACAAAATCTCATTGAAAACAATTTTGATATGGGCGCAGTTTATGAGTCTGAATACCGTAAGCATTCAATGAAACTACCAGTGCCTATTGTACTGTTTTCGGGTAAATTGATAGCATATCAAGACATCACCATTGTTAAGTCCGTTTTCCACAGCCTTTTTGGGGGCCAGTGCAGGGACCTCGCAGCAAAATCTGCATCTTCTAGTAGTCACCAATTTTTGGAGATGCGGACCAGCGCAGGGTAGAGAAGGTAATTTTCGAGGGAGGTGAAAGTGCATTTAGAAAAGTATGGATACGTTGCCGCGACAGCAGTGTTTCTGGCTTTGACAGGATGCGATGCTATCAGGCAAACCGGCGACCTTGACCCTAGTGGCTTCCTAACACCGGATATCTACGCCAAGCTTGAGGAACCCGGCGATCCGTTGAGAGCGGGCTTAAGCTATATCAACCCAGACTTCGACGCCTCTGGCTACGACAAGCTCTTGTTTGACCCCATCGTCTCGTTCACCGACCAGGCGGGTCGCGGTAACTTGAACGCACAGGATTCCCAAGCGCTTAGCAACTATTTCTATTCATTGATCGCTAATGAACTCAGCCAGGACCTTAAACTGGTTACCTCGCCGGGGCCAAACACGTTGCGGTTCAAGCTTGCAATTATCAAGGCTACCAAAAAGAACGTGACAATGGACACAATCTCCACGGTTGTACCTGTAGCACATGTCGCCACTAGAGCAGCCGGCTATGTTACAGACAAGCCGGTGTTCAACGGCCAGCTTAAGATCGAATTCGAGATGCGCGATTCCTTAAGCCGCGAACTTTTGGGAGCAGGTATAGATTCCCGCGTTGGCGGCAAAGTGCTAACGCAAGATCAATTCGACGCTTGGTCGGACGTTAATAAGGCGATGGAAATATACGCGCAAGGTATGCGTTACCGCCTGTGCTTGCTACGCAAGATGCCAGACTGCAAACCGCCGACTGTGAGGTAACCCGAGTTCAATTTTGCTAGTCATTATGAGACGCTTTTATTCCACTTCAAGTCATGTCTTATAGACCGATTGCACATATTGTGTCGCCTTGGCCAACGTGAGTTTGCAAAGTCTGTTAGCTGTCCATTGCTGTAATTGGGGCATCGCGCAGCATCGGTCAAAATGGGCTCAAACGGGACATTCTCTGCGACATGATTCAACAAGCCTTTTGAGCCCTGAGCCGCCGTTGCTGTCGAACTAGGATGCTGCAATGCATCCGGCGGGTAGCAGCCCTTCATATTTTCGCTTTGCAGTATCCAGTTTCGGACAAAACGTATTCAAAGGCGCTACATCATATTCGTGCAGCCAATTAGCCATTGGTGAAAACATGAAATGCTAAAGCAAGAGCTGATTTTATCGGGTGCGCCGCAAACAAATGAATACTGGCGCTATACTTTGATACAGACACCGTGATGATAGCGTTTTCTTGATTAGTGTCGCGTATCTCAGCATGATCCAAAGATGCCGGTTGAAATTAACAAGTGGTTAAACGATCTCGAACTGAGTCAGTACGCAGATGTTTTTGCGGCAAATGATATCGATGCGCGTGTTTTGCCACTACTGTCAGACGACGACTTAAAAGAGCTCGGGGTAAGCCTTGGTCACCGCAAGATCATCCTCGCTGCAGTGCAAGAGCTAGTCGACCGACAACACGTGCCCCCATCGCCACAAGCATCTCGTGAACAGCCGCCGGAAAACGTAGATGCATCCGCTTCAGACAATGAACAAAGTGATGATCTGCTTAAACGGAGGCATAGCGCACCGGCTACTGCGGAAAGGCGCCACGTAACTGTCTTTTTCGCCGATCTGGTCGGTTCGACCGAACTCACCAATCGATTTGATCCCGAAGACATGCGGGGCTTGCTACAGAACTACCAAGATGCCGTTGCAGGAGCCGTTAGCCGATATGGTGGTTACGTCGCAAAATACTTGGGCGATGGTCTTCTTGTGTTTTTTGGTTGGCCGAGGGCCTACGAAGATCACGCTATTCGGGCGATTAAGGCTGGTCTTGAGGCCGTTCGCCGGGTCAGGGAACTCAAAACGCCGGACGGAGAAAGTGTGTCGGTGAGGCTGGGTGTTGCGAGCGGCGATGTCGTGGTCGGTGACACTATCGGCGAAAACGCATATGAGGAAGGGGCAATGACTGGCCCCGTTGTCAATCTTGCGGCGCGGATTCAAGAACATGCAGAGCCAAACTCAGTCGTTTTGCCGGTTGAAGAAACCGAGACAGCTTTGCATCGGATATTCGAGTTCAAATCTCTGGGAAAGACAGAGCTAAAGGGGTTTTCTGAACCACGCACTCTGTTGAAAGTGGTGTCGGAACGCAGTGCGGAAAGCCGATTTCGTGCCTCACATCGCGATGATGTCGACAGCGCCATGATTGGCCGGGACTACGAAAAGGGTATCCTGCTGCAATCATGGCAACGTGCTCAGAACGGTCACGGAGAGGTTATCCTTCTGGCCGGGGAAGCCGGGATTGGAAAATCGCGCCTTACAGAGGAATTTCTTGCAGAAATTGCCGCAGGCGACCAGGCCGATGTCATAAGGCTGAACTGTTCCCCTTATCTTAGCAGCAGCCCCTTTCATCCGGTAACCCAGCGAATTTCCCAGGATGCAGGTGTTGAACCCGATTTTGATGATAATCTGATCCTTCAACATGTCAGGAAGATGCTGGAAGGACGTTCAGGCCTTGACTGGAAATCGGTTCTGCCTGTCTTTGCTGCTCTGGTTGCACCTCGTAGCACACCCGCGCGGAAAGTGCTCGAGATGTCACCGCAGGATCAGCGCGACATAACAATACAAACTTTGGTCCATACAGTGCAGGTGCGGTCAAGCGTGCGCCCGGTTATTCTGTGTGTTGAAGACGCTCATTGGATCGATCCGTCCACACAAGCCTTGTTGGAGCGGTTCAAATCGATTTGCACCGATCTTCCTCTGATGATGTTGGTAACTCACAGACCTGGCTGGGAACTGGCTCGAGACGATGGGGACACGCACCTTCAGTCGTTAGTATTGCGTCGGTTCGATTCCGCACATGTCTCTAACCTTGTTCAAAACATTACAGGAAAGAGGCCGGACGATACTCTGATCTCGACAATAATTGAAAAAACCGATGGTGTTCCATTGTTCGTGGAAGAAATGACTCGAGCAATTATGGAGGCTGGTGCGCAAGAGCAAATCCACATTCCGTCCTCTTTGAAAGGGGCGTTGATGGCGCGCCTCGATGCGGTTTCGCCTGAGGCAAAACAAGTCGCACTAACAGGGTCGGTTATTGGCCGGGAGTTTGAGCCCAGCATATTGAGCGCCGCAATGGGCCTCGAAGGACCTGAGATCAACAAGCGCCTCGAAGAACTTTCGCGCACAGGCTTGATCTTTGAAAGCGGGCATAATCGTGGGCACTTTGTATTCCGTCATGCCCTTATCCGCGATACCGCCTATCAGTCCATGCTGCGCTCATCCCGCAGACAGCAACACTCAGACGTGGCGCGTGCGTTGATGCGGAAGAGGTCCGCTGAGATTGAGCGTCGCCCCGAACTCGTCGCCCACCACCTTTCAGAAGCTGAGGACTGGGGGGCTGCGTTTGAAAAATGGCAGATTGCGACAGAAATGGCGTTGGCTCGATCCGCCAGCCAAGAGGCGATGACAAACGCCAGGGAAACTCTGCGTGCTGCCGAAAAACTTGGCTCAGGAACCAATACAGAACTGATCAAAGGCAAGATTCTGGTTGGCCGCAGCCACGACAGCCTGGGCCAATTGCCTGAAGGGATAGCAGTTCTCAAAGACGCTTCCAACGCGGCGCGGGCGGTGCACAACGTCGAGCTAACCGCTGACGCGGCCAACCATTTTGCCGACTCCTGCATGATGTCGAGCGAGAGGCACAGTGAGGCCATTGAACTCTGCGATAGTGCTCTGAACGGCTTGCCCGACGATGACGAAGTCCGTCGGTGCAGATTAATGAGCCAACTTGCACGAGCTCACATGTTCGTAGGTCAGTTTTCCGAGGGGGCACTTTTCGGCCAGCAAGCCATGGAGCTGGCCGCAAAACTGGGCGACTATAAGTCCCAATTCTCTGTCATGATGATGCATTTTGGGGCCCCATTCGTTGCACGGAAGGGAAGAGAGGCCCACCATTGGCGCGAAAATCTGGAGGCCATGCATGGTGTGGCCGAGCATCTTGGCAGTATCGATCAAGGGCGGGACCGAACGCTCAGCTTGTTTGTAGGGGCCGAGATGGCCGACCGTGAGTTGATGGACCATTCTCTAGATCTGCTTACCGAGATTTCGGAAAAGGACAATCATCTACAGCTCTATTGGGTTCAGAAACACGCACGCGCCATGGTTGCAATTATGGACGGCGATTTTGACCAGGCTGAGAAACACGCCACTGAGGCGGTGAAGATCGGTCGCAAGACCCATGGGGAACATGTTGAGGGCGTCTTCGGGGTTCAGATGTTCACCATCCGCCGCGAGCAAAACCGACTGCACGAGGTTGCACCTGTGATCAAGCAACTGATGACGGACAGCCCTGAAGACATTTCGTGGAAGCCGGGTTTTGGCCTTATCGCTGCCGAGCTTGGATACAAAGAACCCGCTGATCGTATATTGAATGAAATGGCTGACAATGGTTTCGATCTTCCGCCCGACGCCATGTATTCAACGACATTGTCCTATTTAGCCGACATATGTGTCGCCATTGAGCATCAGGTACATGCCAAGACACTCTATGACATGCTAGTCCCCTACGAGGAATTGACGATCACTGCAGGGGCAACCACAGTTTGCACAGGCGCAGCTGCACGGCGCCTTGGCAGCCTGAGCACGGTGTTGAAAGACTGGGATGCCGCTGAGATGATGTTCCAGAAGGCGATCGAGATTGACACTCGCATGAAGTGCCCGCCTTGGATCGCGCACAGCAAGGCGGCATATGCAACTGCACTAAGGCGCCGGGGCCGCCCGAATGACGTAGAGCAGGCGTTTCAACTGGAAGGGGAAGCGTTGGCAATTTCACAGAAATTGAGTATGGTTTCCCTCAGGTCAAAGCTCGAAGGAGTAGTGAGTTAAGGCAATAAAACTGTTTTGGGGGACATTATGCCAAGGTACATAATAGAAAGAAATTTCGCCGAGCAGCTGAACGTCAGTGATGACGATAAAATTCACATCAAAGAGATCAATGACGAAGTCGGCGTCGAGTGGATTTTTTCGTTTCTCAGTGCAGATAAACGCAAAACGTACTGCTTGTACGAAGCCCCGGATGAGGAAAGCCTGAGAAGGGCAGCCGAGCGCCTGAATATTCCTGCCGACGTCATAACGCCCGTAGATCGGATTGATCCGGGCATTTTCGCCTGACCATCAGTCCTTTATCCAACTGACTGCAACGCCTTCGCGGACCAACGTGACGGAAACAACAATTACCTGAGGCAGCCCTGCAAGAAGCCTGACCCATGAATAGGGAGGCTTACGCATGTTTGACCTAAAATCACTTGATGGCGGCACGGCAACTGTGACTCAAGACGCGTTAGATGCGCTTGATTCATCGCTTCGCGGCGGGGTCTACCATAAGGGTACCCCGGAATATGAAGATGCCAGGACGACGTGGAACAGCATGTTCGAACGTTACCCCGGTTTCGTGATCCGCGCGTTGGGGGCAAGCGATGTGCAGAAGGCCGTGAACTTCGTACGTGACAGTGGCCTTATAATGTCAGTTCGGTCCGGCGGGCATCAGATCGCAGGGCATGCAGTTGCAGATGAAACTGTAATGCTTGATCTGTCCCAGATGCGGTCGGTTCACGTTGACCCTGTCAATAAGACCGCTCGCGTCGCACCAGGAGCACTGCTGGGAGATGTGGATCGCGAAACTCAGGCACATGGGCTTGTTGTTCCCACAGGCGTCAACTCGACCACGGGTATCGCCGGGCTGACCCTTGGCGGCGGCTTTGGATGGACCACTCGTAAATTCGGTATGACGATTGACAATCTGCTGTCGGCAGAAGTCGTTACAGCGGACGGCGCCATAGTCACCGCTTCCTCAACCAGTCATCCGGAACTGTTCTGGGCCATCCGCGGCGGAGGCGGCAATTTCGGAGTTGTGACTTCATTCGAGTTCCAGTTGCATGATCATGGACCCGATGTGCTGTCCGGCCTGATCGTGCATCCTATCGAAAAGGCACCGGACCTAATGAGAGAGTTCTCGGTCATTGCTGATACGTCGCCCGACGAACTGACGGTCTGGAGCGTGATGCGAAAAGCTCCTCCGCTACCGTTTTTACCGGAAGAGTGGCATGGGCGAGAGGTGCTGATCTTTGCAGCCTGCTATAGTGGTCCGATGGACGAAGGTGAAAAAGCCATGGCGGCTTTACGTGCGCTTGGAGAGCCAATCGCTGACGTCATCTCTCCTCACAAGTTTGTGGATTGGCAAGCGGCCTTCGATCCTTTGCTAACACCCGGCGCTCGGAACTACTGGAAAAGCCATGATTTCGATGCGCTTTCCGCAGAAGCTATCGCGGGTCTTCTTGAGGCAATATCCACGCTCCCGGACCCTGCTTGTGAGGTATTTATTGCCCATGTCGGCGGCGCAATGGCGCGCGTCGAAGCCGGTTCGACGGCCTATCCCCAAAGATCTGCTCACTTCATCATGAATGTTCACACGCGTTGGGAGGACGCGGGCAAGGATGTTGAGTGTATTGATTGGGCGCGCAAGCTTTACGATCAGATGCAACCACATGCGAGCGGCAGTGCGTATGTCAACTTCATGCCCGAAGACGAGGCGGATCACATGACCGGAGCATATGGCGAAAACGGTGAGAAGCTTTCTAAGATCAAGGGCAGCTATGACCCCGCTAACCTGTTCAGGGTGAACCACAATATTTTACCTGCATGAGGCAATTCGGAACTGCAAAAATCAGATCTAGATTTACGCTGAGTGTTCTGTCTTAACAACACGCTGCTTTTCTCGTTGGCCAACTACCAAGCCAAGTTCAACCTCTAAACTTCATCCACACTGGACATCATGCTTCAGCCTTGATGTATTTACCGTAAGTTCGCCTAAGAAATGCGACGTTCGTAAGCGTCAACTTTGGAACTCGAAGCGTCGCTTGCGGTTGTCGAGCCGAGGGTCTACTTCGGCGAAACCACCTGACCTTGCAAAAATCACTATCTACGCAAAGCGAACGCGCGAGACCGCTCAAGCTGCATCGGCGGCGAACGGCAGCAAAGTCCGCATACTGGTCGCTCCGCACGACTGAACCGCCGTGTGCTTGATAGAGGTCGTCAAATGTCCGGAAAGAGCCCAACCTGTACCCTGGATTTTATTGCTGCATGCGCTTGCAGCAGTAACGACACTGCAACTGCCGAATACCTTGTGCGGCCAAGCAGCGGAAAAACTGTCATTCATGCAAATAGCAGCGATGCTCGCGGCGGCGGCTCACAGTTCGCTCAACAAAACCGTCCTTCACTTCATCCGCAACAGCTATCGCCTAGCTGAATTGGTGGACACGGGACCGTGGCATATGAACAGTAAACACAACAGTCGCCTTCCAACGGCTTCAAAACTGTTTTGCACGACTTGCATTCATAGAACCACTGGCAAGCATCCGTTGGCATTTGCTCGGTTTCACTGTGGCCGCACTTCGGGCAAATCAGGGTGCTTTCTAGGACTACAGTTTGTTTTGTCATAGTCTCACATCTGCATTATCAGGTAATCGTTAATCCGTGCCTCGTTAAACACAACGACCCAAGCCACGCCGGTGATTAGAGTTGTTCCTGCAAGCCGCCATTTCAACGTCGGTAAGGAACCGCGCCGATAAGATACCAGCCACGATATCGCGACGAGCGCCGTTGAAATCGTCAGCACATAGTAACTCGCTGCCGCAACCTTCCCAAAGATTGCCAACCAACTGCCGCCCAGCCCCAGTAACATCATCATCATGGGCAAAACGCAGCAAGTCGCGACGCCAAGCGCTGATAGCGATCCCAAATAGCTGAGGCTAAGGTACTTCTGCATTCTGTTTCCCTGATGGACTACGTCACGCGGAGTTGTAGAGACAACAACCTCTCGTATAACTTCTGTAGCCACTACAGGATCAAGACAGGAAATCTCACATGTTTGCGATTGGGGAGGCATCCCGGCAAAGCGGTGTCGGAATTGAAACTATCCGCTACTACGAACGCGAAGGGATCGTGCCGAAACCAGAAAGGGCATCGAATAATCGACGCATGTACTCTGCGCACGATGTGGGACGGCTTTGTTTTATAAGGAAGTGCCGAGACTTGGGTTTTTCGCTTGCCGATGCAAAGGTGCTTCTCAACCTGTCCGAAGGTGATAGCGAGGATTGCCAATCCGTTAAGGAACTGGCCGAGCTTCATATCTCCAATGTGCGTATGAAGATAAATGAACTAAAGCGATTGGAGGCCGCTCTGAATGAACTTACGGCCAACTGTAACATCGGAAACGTTTCTTGCCCGATGCTTGCGCAGATACGGACCTACTAATGGCACTTTGAGGCTCGCAGTCGCCCTATGCCAACGCAGCATGACCCAAGATTCGGGCCGCACAGAATCTACCGTTCGTTAAAGAGGTCAACTCGTTGATTTAGCAATGTTTCCATCAATCAATGAACATTTGTGCATCGCCACGGTGTTCTTGTAGCGCGCGGTGAATTCGGACAGACAGCCCTACCTGCCGTTCCTGAGCAATCAATTTGCTGCATACGCACTCGGCAGGCTTTATCAGAAGCCGACCTCTGAATTCCGAACCACAGAGCAATGGTTCTGCTTATCCTTGTCCTAACTTGGGCTAGGCGGACTCAGATATTCTGTGGTCCTCCCCTGCATCAAGGCTTGTATCGTGTGTACTCGAAGTCCATATGTACAGGGCTTACGTTTTTCTTTTTCGACCTGCTGTCTCCCAAACTCGGCGTTCAGTCTTTCGATTCAGACCGACCACGCCGAGTCGCCGCAATGATGCGGGCGGCAAGTATTAGGAGACTTCCACCATGGCAAATGGCACAGTAAAATGGTTCAACTCGACCAAAGGTTTTGGCTTTATCGAGCCTGAAGACGGCAAACGCGACGTGTTCGTACATATCTCAGCAGTCGAACGTTCCGGCCTTAGCGAATTGAAAGACGGTCAAAAGGTTACTTTTGACGTCGAAGCTGGCCGTGACGGGCGCGAAAGCGCCGCCAATCTGGCACTGGCCTGACCTTTTACGGGCATCCTTTCTGGGTGCCCGTTTGCACAATGGGCAACTATAAGCCGTTGGAGAACAAGTAAGTTGCAACCAAAAGACTGGACGCGGGCGCTCGCGCAATACCGTGTGCCCGATGCGAAGCGCAGTATTTATGAAATTGCGATCACCGTTGTCCCCTTATTCGCGCTATGGGCTCTAGCGTGGTTTGCGTTATCATTTAGCGTCTGGATCGCAATATTGCTGGCCGTCCTAAATGCCGCATTTCTGGTCCGTATCTTCATCATTATGCATGATTGTGGTCATGGATCTTTCTTCAGAAACCGCAACGCATGCAATTGGACCGGCCGGGTTCTAGGTGTTCTTACCGTGACACCCTATGACGTTTGGCGGCAAAGCCATGCGATTCACCATGCCTCAACCGGTAACCTTGATCGGCGTGGTATGGGTGATATCCCTACATTGACCATTGAGGAATACCTGAAACGGAATTGGTTCGGGCGTGCCGCGTATCGTCTGACCCGGAACCCAGTCGTCCTGTTCGGTGTTGCGCCGATCTATACGTTCTTTATTCAATACCGCTTACCTGTTGGTTTCATGCGGTCGGGCTGGCTGTACTGGGCAAGTGCGATGGGAACAAACGCCGCAATTGCAGGGTTATTGGCTCTGATTTTATGGGCCGGAGGCTTTGAGGTGTTGGCGTGTGTTTTCCTGCCAACCGTGATTGTCGCATCATCCATTGGTATTTGGCTTTTCTACATTCAACACCAGTTCGAACACACGACTTGGGATCGGGAAGAGGGCTGGAACCTTCAGAACGCCGCGTTCTATGGCAGTTCTCACTATGCCCTGCCAGGCATCCTGCGGTGGTTCTCTGGCAACATTGGTGTGCACCATGTTCACCATCTCGCCAGCCGCATACCGTTTTATCGGCTAAACGAGGTTTTGCGTGACCATTCTGAGTTGGAAGATTGCCAGCGTATTACTTTATTTGAGAGCCTTCATTGCGCACGGTTGCATCTTTGGGATGAAAAAAGTCAACGTCTGCTGACATTTTCCGAGGCTTTGTCGAACGCCAATTCCAATAGGTATTTAGTGTAGTCTGGCGCGGACCAAATAGGCTTCGACGGTATCACCTCCTAGGGCGCGAATGGCCTCTAATCGGTGAAGGCCTTCAATCAGCACGAACCTCTTGTTGTCCGAGCGTATCTGGATCGGGGTCTTCTGGCCGTTCTTCAGAATATCTTCGGCCAGCGTCAGAACTTTTTGTTGATCAAGCGTTTTCGCCCGTTTCACAGGTACATAGATCAGGTCGAGCGGATATGGTCTTTTCTCCAACATAAGCTACGTGAGCAACCTTTCGTGCATTTGATCCGGTTCAGAGTTCGCTACAAAAGCGGGGGCTGAAACGCACGTCATAGAACCGAGCGAACAGCATCGCGCAGTTCCTGATGCATGATCCAAGTAGCTGGTTCATCGTCACTTTCGACGTGAGAATATGCGATTACCTGAGCAGCACCGTCATTCTGTGCCGATCCGGCTTCGGGAAGTACGAGTTCTAGATATTCTGCGATCAATAGTCCGATTTTCTTGAAGACCTTGATGGAGGCCTCGCGGGATTTGTAACCGGTCGCCTGAGACAAGTGACCAATGGTCAGACCTTCCTTGCCTGCGATTGTAAGTGCTTTGAGCATTGTGACCTGCGCAGGGGTGAGCCTGATCTGGCGCAATGCCTCGGCATATTCTCTTTCGCTGGGAACGAAGGTGCCAGAGTTTCCCTCCAAACGGCGTTGACCGCTACGTTTCCTGTCTCGTTCTTCGAGAATTTCTTTTAAGGTTTCAATGGCCAATGCTGGTGTTTCGCCGACTGCATCGGCAATCATTGCCTGCGTTTTAGCTGGTGGCTTGGGGAATGCGCGCGCAACGCTGTTACCGCTCAGAATGCCAGCCTTGATCAAGTACTTTCCAAACTCTTCTTCAATCACCCCGGATACGTCAGCGTTCCGCGTCTTACGAACACTGCGGTCCTGAAATGCTCTTTGTTCCAAACCACGAGCTGACATCTTTGAGTCCGGAAGGGTCACTTGAGGGGCATTTTTACGCATCAGAGAAACACCACTACAACTATCGCCGCAACAAAAACCGCTAACGCGATAAACATCTTAACCCTGTAGGACCTGCGATGAGCCTTTTCGGCTTTGAGCCTTTTGCCCAGATTTTCGTCAATCGAGTCATGGTTCACGGCTTGGTCCTTCCGGATATGTCGGGCGAGATTGATTTCCACCAACCTATTGTCGCGGCACATTTTCGGTGCACGTATCGTTCTGTCGTGTAAACGGCCGATTGCATTCCCAACCATCACCTCTTCGATTTAAGTGAGCATTTGAAGGGACAAGGATCGCAACGCACCTGTCCCGGTTTGCGCGAAAACCACGTTCGCATTTCCATCCGGAATACGTTTCAGGCGCAAGGTATGCATGCTGTGGAACTGCCACGGGCTCACAGCCGCTATCCGCTGCCCTGTAACCTCTGATGCACACCCAACCATCCGCGCTGTTTTTGTCAGTCAGGCGGCCGTTGCTCGGGACATTTATCGCAACACAATCCTGGTTCTCCTTACGAAATCCCCAGTTGCAGTGTATTTCCTGCACGCCAAACCGGGTTTCGACGTATCCATTTTGAGGTGCCATCACTTCTTCACAGAGTTCTCCGACACGCTGGAACAGCCGATTGCACTCCCACTGATCTCCGGTTGATGCAAGATAGGCATTTTCAGGAACTCTTATTTCCTCACAGAGTTCTCCGACATTCTGGAAACCGTGATTGCATTCCCAGCCGCTACCATAGGAGCTACCCGTCAAATATGCGTTTTCTGGTACGTCTGTTCTTTGGCACGATCCGTTCTTGTTTTCGAAACCTTCATCACAAACCGATCCATCGGCATTGCCTGCGACTTGGGCAGGAAGCTGCGTTCCTGAGAGCAACACCAAGAGTGTCGGGATCAGACAAAGAATGCAGCGCGTAAACACGATGAACGACTGATTGAAACTGAGCCTGAGACCTGATCTATCGGGCATCAAGCACGCAATTTATGAGCCATGTGCTGTTCATACGGCGCCTTCTTTCATGGGTCACGCAATGACTGGTGCATGTCAGGTGACAATTGCGAATGCTTGCGAGGAACGAGCTCATCGCGAAGACCCCAGCGAAACCCGTTCCTATGCTGGGGCACATGCTACAGTTAGTCTGAAGGCCATTGGATCATCGAAGCCGGCAGCATCGCGGCGTCGAGTAATTTTTACCAATGCACGTTTGTGGTCCTTAGCCAGAATAGAGTCAAGGAAGTTTCCCTCGTCGCAATGCAAGTACCGCCAGGGCAGGTAGTTTTTGAAACTGCCGGTGACCAAGATCCTTGGTGAACTACCGAAAGAAATTGTCTGGCCTGAGTGCGGCGAAAGAGGAGTATGTGATCAAGGCTTCCCCGTGACTATGAATGACTGGCCTGATGACATTGGCTGCAACGCAGCGATTTTCGCGCCGCTTCTGCACAAGTACTCGCGGCGTGATCAAATGGCCGCTCGGTCCCGCACCCTGCAAATTGCGCCTGAGCCGAGAAAACTGTGCTGCGAGCGTACGCAACAAGATTTTGACACTTCCGCTCAGGGCACGCTGCGTCCCACTCCTGCGTAAAAGAACTAGAACCACTATGGATTGGCGACCGACAGCGCCGCTCGCCAAACTGTCTCAGATGTCTATGCGCTCTGCAATGCTTAGCGCGTCTTCCAATTCAACGCCCAGGTATCGCACGGTGCTATCGACCTTTGTGTGCCCAAGCAGAAGTTGGACCGCGCGGAGATTTCCTGTCTTGCGGTAGATCTCAGCTACTTTGGTTCGGCGAAGCGAATGCGTGCCATATCCGCTCGGTTCCAATCCGATTGCGGTCACCCAGTCTCGAACCAGCCTGCCATACTGGCGCGTCGAGATGTGTGGTCGATCATGGAATCGGCTTGGAAACATGAACCGGCTAGCAAACATTTCCGGTGATTTTACCCATACCAATACAGTTTCTCGCGTGTTTTCCGTCAGTTCGAATTGAACAGATCGCTTGGTTTTGCTCTGGATCACCGAAACACGCTCACGGACGCGATCGTCTTTGACAAGATCGGTCACAGCGAGTTTGACCAGATCGCAGCCGCGTAGCTTGCTATCAATCGCGACGTTGAACATTGTGAGATCACGCAGATTTCCAGAAAGTTCGAGCCGGGCACGGATCGCCCAGACCTGTTTTGGGAGTAGCGGTCGTTTCTGACCGATGATCCGCCCCTTGTTCCAAGCTCTGGGTTTTGGGGTGACTGCAGGTAGTTGGACTCTTGGCATATTTTGCACTCCGATCCACCCTCCGCACCCAAGCAACAGCACCGCGCTGACCACCGAATAGTACAAGCGGCGTGAATGCCTGCTGTCCGATTATGAATACTGGCATGGTTTAAGTGTGTGCATTAGGCGGCTTGAGCCCATATCACTACGCATAAGAACGGTTCGAGTCCAAACCGCGCGTACGCTTCGTCTTCAGCACCGATTACCGATCGGGTTCCACGTTAAAAGGCCCGGGTCAGCACCAATAAGATAAAATGAGATATGATCAGAAAAGCTGGTAAGACCGGCGTCAAGTTATCAGCGACGCCGAGCTAACCCGGGGCTTACTGATACGCCATTTCGCCACGCGCTCAACCCCTTGCAGCGTCGACAAATCCGCTCTCCGAACCCTTCGCTCCAGAATGGCGTTCTGCAACGAAGACACGGGCGTTCTTGCGGCACGTCATTGTGGGCGCGAGCCATGATCGTATCTGCGTCGTTGTCGAAGTCTTCCATCAGTTCTTAGCCTCGATTTCTGTTTTGGTTTATACAGCGACTGGAAAAGAAAGTTCCGAGCCCTAAGCCTTGAGATTGAAGGAGCTGCCTGGTTCAGACTGTCCGATGGGACGGCCTGTAATCCGAGGGGTTTTAATAGGACGAACTGGCATTCCTTCGTTCTCAGCAGCTTGGACAGCGAAAGCATACCGAGAACCGCTTGCGCATCCTCGCGGTATGGCTCGTTGATCTGATGATCCGTCGTCTGCCTCAGAAATGAGCGACTCCGAGTAGAGGTGCCGAAGTTGAGTCTCAGACACACCATCCGCTTCCATAATCAATTGCACCATGGGATCGGCCAAAAGTTGGTCGAGCAAGAACTGCGACAACTGCTTTGAAGACAGTTTATCCTTCGCGCGGGCTCTCTCCAAATCAGTAAGAGAAACGGTCAAGGTACGCGCCAGACCGGGGTGAGATTTCCGTGGATGCAGACAGATTAACACCGATGCTTTCCAGGCTTCTGGGTCCGAATAATCTGGTGGTGCGGAAAGCTCAGTTTCTATGTCGTATTCGCCTGCCGGGAGTAATTCGTCGAAGCCAGGGAAAGTAAACGGCCTGGAAAAGACTGCGATTGTCTTGCTGATTATCTGGTTCATTTGGGTAGTTCTCCTTTGCTGATACTGCTCGCTCGGAGATGCAGACAAGAACAAGCCACCCACTCCCGGCAGGGTATTATCAGTTTTGGGGTTTAGGCTTTGGTTTTTCGGGGACGGTGTCCTGCCCTTTCGACGTCACTTCTTTTTTTGACGCGTCCGCATCGTTTTCCTTCAGTGCGGCAGCCGCTCTGGTCGTCAGGTCTTTGAAAGACATCATTTTGATCCTTTGATTGTCCGCACCACCCACGAGCCCAGATGGGGTGTGAAAAGTGAATGCGGCTACATCCAATATAGGGATTGGGTGCCTCATTTACTACGTAAAGCCGTAGAATAAGACGGGTGGCTGAAGCAGAGCCGAGGCGGCGGCAACCCTGGCGCGCTACTTTCGCTTCGAATATGGGCGATCAGTGTTCGCTGCGGTGCAGTCAACCAATGCGCCATCACCATGGAAGACTTTTGCTACATCGGGTGCAGCCATGCCGCGCGAGAGCGCGCTATAGTTCAATTTCAGTTTCATCTCGCCACCAGCGCGAAGCAGGCAATTGGTGGTTTCAACAACGATATGATCACTGGTGGCTCCGACGAACGTGACGCCAGTAGGGAAAATTAGACCCGCCGCATCGGTGTCCTGGAGTCCAATGGCAAGGATCGACCGAGTGTTCGAAGGACTGTCTAAAGTCACACACCGCATTGAAGGCATAGGATAAGTCATTTGCACGGGATTTGAATTTGCTTTGGTCTTCGTTTCGATCACTTCCGCCCAAAGCGTGAAAACATCTGTGTATAGCCCGTCGATCGTGTACCCCGAAATGGGGTCAGTACCCAGCAGGATGGCCTCACCCAGACGCAGGTTGTTGATCTTTCCGGTCGCCCCCTTGCCAAGCGCCCATGGCAAACTGGCTGAGCCGCCGCCTGACACTGTTTCCAGAGCGGGTCCATTTGCAAGTTCGGTGCCGACGGCAAGCGACGAAAGCAATTCCATTGCTCCTGCAGAGGGTGCCACATGACCCAGACAGGCAAAATTTGCACCAATCCCCTTCAGAGAAATCCCTTCCATTCTAAGAATTTGAGAAACAGTGCTTTCAATGTGTTCAGGCAAGATGCCTTCCCGCATATCCCCCATTTCCACCATCAGGATAATATTGTGAGTAATGTTCTTTCCCAGCGCACTCACGGCCAGGCTTGCGATAATGTCCATCTCTGTGTTGAAGCTGACATTGCAGTTATCAACAACTTGCGCGACCTGGCTCAGCATGGGCGTTCGGATCAAGGATATGGAGCACGAGATCCCAGCATCGCGCATACGCATGATATTGCTGATCCGCGCGTCCGCCAGCCCTGTCGCGCCACCTTCAAGCATAGCATTCGCAATCTCAGGATGACCGCAAACGGCTTTTGTCACACCTGTCACCGTAATTCCGCGGGGTCTAAGGTGGTCGACCAGGAACCGTGTGTTGTACCGAATTTTGTCCAGATCAACGTCAATACGCAGCTTGCTCATTCAATCGTCGTAGCACGTACGGGTTGCAAGCGCGGAAAGGCAGATAGAACCATATTCACCAAGTTTTTTGGAGGACGGTTCAATGCGTCAGTGACCGGGAGATACAATTTGCGGTTATAGTCTGTGATGGCCTTTGAAATCTCAATATCATTCATTCCTTCATGGTTGATTGTCATGCCAATTACCTCTGTGTTCGCAAAAGCCTCGATCAGGGTGATTTCATCGCAAGGGTCGGGCATAGTCATGTTGGGGAAATCACATCGACGTTTTCGTTTAGGCGCGTGTTGAAGAATAACTGCATGTGGTTGACTGCCTCGCAGAATGAAGGCTGATGTGCAAAAGGCCGGATGGCTTAGCGCGCCCTGGCCCTCGATCACTATGACATCGGGGCGCTCACCTTCAGATGCTGCAACAACAGCACGCTCAAGTTCGCCACAACAAAATTGCGGCGGCACCGAATCCATCGCAACGCCATACTTGGCGCCCTGCATCAAACCTGTCTGGCCGGTGCCAACTAAAACTGTTTTGATCCCATGCGTGTTAAGTGCGTTTGTCAGGATTGTCGCGGTCGTACGCTTTCCAATTGCACAATCGGTGCCGAACACCGCGATGCGGATCGCCTGGACGTCTCCAATACTGCCATCTAACAGGCGCAGGTCGGGATTTGGCCGCGGCTTGCGAATGTCGCGTATCGTGACATCGTGAATTTTGGCAAATCCGGCGAGCTCCTTGTCATCACTAAGAAATTCATGCAGTCCACTCACGATGTTCATTCCGAGCGTTATCGCATCCACGACAACTTCGCGATCCTCAAGGGACATTCTGCCGCTGGCCGGCGCCATTCCGTAAATAAACGTGTCGGGGATCGTAGCTTCATTAGCGACGGCGGCATCAAGATCATCGAAGATGGGAACCTGATTTGCGACATTATCAAGCACTTTGCCACTGTCACGACCGCCATACGTGCTGTCGATCACCGAAAGAACGCGATAGGCCTGTGAATGTCGAACGAGACCATTAGCCGTCTTGCCATCGATCTTTGCGAAGTTTCCTTCGCAATACACAATTGCAGTCGGTGTATCTGTCACAAGTGTCTTGCGGTGAAGCTCTGGAAAAACTGCTTGTTCAGGCGGCAGCTTTTGCGCATCGCTGGCAATGAACTGCTTGGCATCCGACGCAATGGGTACGGGTTTCATATTTGTTCCTTTTTGGAGTGTGAAACGCGCGTCCTTGGTAAGGACGGGCAAAAATTGTGAAGTTTGGGAAAGTGGGCTTTCTGTCTGAATTCTCACTGGTTCAGAACACACAGCCCTTCTGATCGATGATAGTTTTTGTGGCATTGCCACCCATTGCCGGATCGGTCGATATGGGCATTTGCCGGTAGCTCGATTGCATTGCAGCGATCACCGGACGCCTCGTAGCCACGTTCGCATTTCCATCCAACTCCATGGATCGCGTCATCGTAGAAAGCATTTTCAGGCACAAAGACGGCATCGCACCTTCCGTCGCGCTCAAAATACCCACGCTCGCACGTCCAGGGACGCCCGCTGGTTGATGCGTTCAGAAAAGCGTTTTCCGGCACCGCTACTGCCACGCATGCTTCTCCGTCTATTTCGTAGCCACGGTTGCAACGCCATGCAGATCCATAAGTGCTATTCGTCAGGTAAGCATTATCCGGCACCACGATTTTCTGGCAGCTATCGTCTACTCTTGTGTATCCACGCAGGCACCGCCACCTCTCACCTGATGGATCGAGATATCCACCCTCAGGCACAATCACTTCAGTGCATGTGGTGCCGCCAACTGCAACAAAGCCGTGCATACATGCCCACCCTGAGCCGTAGGTTCTGTTTGTGGGGTAGGCATTTCCCGGCACGACAATGGCCACGCATTCTTCGCCTTCCAACCGATAGGACAAATCGCATTCCCAACCGTCGCCATACTTTTTGGGATGCGCGTTATCCGGGATCGAATTTGTTTCGGCCGATGCGGGACTTGATGAGATAAAGGAGCCCACCAAGCAGCTGAAAACGGCAACAAACAACGCAGTCATGAAGTGAGAGCAAAACCAGTGCTGATTTTTTCTATTTGTCCTGGTGCAAACGGCGTCGTCCGAAAGTTGAGTTGTTGAGTTACGATTCATCCAGGTTCAGCCCCTCAATACAGGCCTGCGCCAGATCTTTGTTTGGAGTTTGGGATCCTGGTACCGTTGCCCAGCCAGCGGCCATGACGGCATCCTTCTGCTTGAAAGACGAAGCTTCTTTGATTGTCGTCAGTTTTTCGGCGCGTTGGGCGTCAGTTCTCGCCATGTCGACGCAGACCGGAACCAACGCAGCGATTACATTGTCGCGGGACATGGCGTTGGCCATCTTGTCCGCGCTACCGCCGGTCATCCATCCACCCCAAGAAAATCCAACGACGCCTACGAAAACCCCTCCGATCAGGGCACCGTAGATTCCGGGTTTAAGCCATTCGGGCGTGTTCATAATCTATTCCTCCTGCGGGGAAAGCGCCGCATCGCTGTCATTGTTAGATGTAGCCAAGGTCTGGTCGTGCTTGAGCGCCAGTTCAAAATCTTCTGGGTCAATTGGGCGCATTTCTGTGCGGCCTGGCTTGCTGCCCTTGCCCTGAACGGTCAGGTAGGTTCCGGTTCTTCGATATGCTTCGAAACTCAGGCCCTGGAGTAGTTCTTCTTCAACAACTACTTCATACTCGCCTGCAGGAAGTTCATCCGGGTAGCCGGACAAAGAGAACGGATTTGAAAACGTCACCAAAGAACTGGACGATCTCGTGCTCACCTTGGTCCTCCGTATAGTTTGTTGGATCTTCCCCGCGCAGTCTGCCGCGGTACACGCTCGTAAGCACCGCGGTAGTACTGGCGTTGTAATTTAGAATAATGTGCAAATGGCAGACGCGCGCTGATCGATGTTAGTCTGCGGCCAATGACCTGAGATTTTATTGGAATCTCAAATGCATTTGGTGCCCGAGGATCAGGTACTGCCAAAAATTGACTAACCTGCGTCAGTGCAACGATGTTTGGATTCCGGCAACGTGATGTGTGTTGGCGGGATATTTGCTGGCGTGTTCTTAACGAGTATTTGAGAAGCGCAGGAAATCCAGTACCGCAATCGGACTGTATTTATCTTGCGCTTCTTTTTCAGTGAAATCCCAAATCTGCCGAAGCGAATGGCGTCTCTAACCAGGCAACTATCGTCAAAATCCCGGCATCGCCGAAGGGGTGAACCTATTGTTTCAACAGTGGCCCGACCTGATCCAGATAAGTGGGGTCAAAACCGGCCAACGTCACCAGTCCGTCATAATCATCAAATGCCACTTGCCCGGATTGAAAAGTAACCAGCCCCTTCTCCCGCAGTTGCCGTAGGACACGATTAACATGTACAGCACTCAGTCCCAGCGCATCGGCAAGATGGTATTGTGTCAGTGGGCAGGTATATCCCATCTTGGTTGCCATCCCGACCTGAGTCAGCCTCACACCAAGTTCCAAAAGAAAATGCGCCATGCGCTCACTCGCATCTCGCCGTCCTATGTTGACCAGGTGCTCAACCACCATCGCTTCATCTCTAGAGACCGCCCAAAGGATTGCTGTCGCCAGCCGGGGCGTTTGCGCAAATGCTTCCAGGAGATCATCCACTACTACCTCAATGGCTTGGATTTCCATGATTGGTTCTATGCTGTGATCCGAGGTGTGCAGCAGAACGCTCCGCAAGCCCAGAAAGTCACCCGGTACTTGGAAGTCGACGATCTGACGCGAACCGTCTGTCTGGGTTTTGTAGGAACAAACCCAGCCCGAGGACAGAACGTAGGCAGCCTGCTCTGATTGCCCTTGATGCACAAGGTCACGTCCCGCTTCAAAGGTCCTGCGACGCTTGTGCAGGCGCGCTAATACCGCAAGTTCAACCTCAGTCAGAGAGACGAAGTTTGAGAGCTTTCGGGTGAGGGGGCTGTTATTGATAGTGGGCAAATATTCTTCCTTCATCAATGAGCCGTCCGCAAAACTATACCACGCAAAGACTGCTTTCGATCAGTTAAGTATACTGCAATCCATGCCAGAATGGTGCAATTCATCGTGGCGCTTCCTTGCTTGGACGCCTGTCAAAAAAGGACGTCTACCATGGCCGACCGGCAAGACTACTCAGGAATAGCCGCACTCTCAATCTGTGAAGCGCTTTTGCTTGCAATTAAAGATCGTGAGCTCCTCCCCGAACATGAGATTGTGGGAGTTCTGCGTGACGCAGCCGCTGCCCACGAAGCAGCGGTTGGCAACAAGGAAGAAAAGGATATGAACCAGGCCGCCGCTGTTCTGATAAACCAGATCATTGCTTCCGGCTATCGCGTTCGGCAGTAACGTTAATTTCTGTGTCAGAAAAACAAGATTACACTCGTCAAAAAAGCATAACAACAAATAGAAGTACTATTGGTGCCTCGTTCCCGATCAATTCAAACACGAAGCAAGAACCGAAGTTCCAATCTCTACAATATCTCGACTTAATGAAAAATTCCACGACCGCGACTTACTCCCTCTTCCCCGCCGACCTGCATGAGCCACAACGAGAATTTGCTTACTGGCTGAAGGCCCGCATGGCCTGTCCTGCTGCACTGCCTGCGACAACGCAAACGTTGGCTTTGTTCGGCGTCTAAGTTGCTGATCCTATGTGCAGCGAAACTACAGTTTGATAGTATCGCATCATCATAGCTTTGAATGACCGGTCTGGCGACAACAGCTGCAACGCAGCGATGAATGTGCTGCTACAGCAAATCAATGCTGCGTCAGCAATTGCCGCAATCGCACAAGTCCGGTTTGTCTGCAAAGCGGTCACTTAAACACGCATCAGCGAAGGGCCAGATTATTGCCATCAATGTTCAAATCTATGAAGCCGGCTCGTTGTCGGATTGATCGCAAAGTTCGGATCCTACGAACGACCAGTTTTTGAGGGCGTAGTTGTATTCGAAGTCAAAATTGACCTCTACATGTTGAATCATCGCGTCAAGTTCACTGCAGATGCAGGCGAAGCAAATTCACTACTGGGGGTACCAATCGGGGTGCCATTAGGTTTTGCATGAAATTTGTGGTTTAAAAGTACACCCTTACTCTGTTTTTGTATTCCGTGTGGGGCACCACTACTCTTAACTCATAGCCATTATTCTCTGTTTCATCGGGCTGTCACTCCGAGATTTAGGGCGCAAAAATATGGGAACCTTCAAAGCTTTGGGGGGCGATCATGGAGCACCACAAGCGGAAACATCTCAACAGCATGCACCGCGACAAGACTTGGCGGTAACCCTTCAGCTGAGTCTCGGACTGGCTCGGGTCGGTGCAGTCACCCTGTTGTACACAGAGCGTTCGACAGGTTCCCTTTGCAAAGGCCCACTTAGCGGCTTTTCAATCAGTTTGGTTGGCAGTAAGAGTTCTCAGACGTCGCTGGCTTTAGCGCCTCAGTGACGCGCGGATGTGGCGAAACTGGTAAACGCAAGGGACTTAAAATCCCTCGTCCTAGGACTTGCGGGTTCGATCCCCGCCATCCGCACCACTTTTACGATCAATGGGTTAGCGGGAAGTTTTCGGCGAATTCCAAATCGGTGATTTTCTTTACTCACAGTGCTAACTCACACTTTCACGGTACGTTCTGGGCTTGTTCTGTTCCCACCTGGATTTACCTGCAATTCTTACGAAAGTTGATTCTAGGTGCAGGCGTCCAAGCGGTTGAGGGGCGTTTGCTTGCGCGTGCAGAAGTAGCCTTGCTGAACTCTGTGATATACTCGGTCAGGGAATTTGGTTTACTCATTTTTTTGTGAAAGGTTAGCTATGGGTAATAAATCAAGCCAGACACTACTGCGCTTTGTCGAAAATAGCCTTGCTGACCCAGCGATAGGCGATCCAGTCAAGTGTTTAGAAAGGTTCAAGAATAAGCCCTGTATTGAAAGTTTGATACCAGCTGAGAGGGCTGGTATTCATCACACACTCTTTACAAGACGCCAATTTTTGGAAAGACAGAATTTCGATGAGTTTTGCGCCAATAACTCATCCGAAATTGAAGTTTGGGTTGAAGAGCTACTGGAGCGCTTTGACGAAACACGAACCAAGCGTTGCGAGGCCGAAGACGAAGTAAGGGACCTGTTACCGGAACCAAAGGAGCTCGACCATGGGCGCAGGATTGTCGTGTTCATTGACGGAACATGGAATACACCTGAAGAACCTCACCATGTTAAGAAATATGATCCTGAAAACTTGCCTCCAATCACTAACGTTGTGCGCCTACTCAGAGGCGTTGTAACTGACAACTCGGAAACTGATGTTCCGCAGGTGGTTGGGTATTTTCGGGGCGTCGGAACCTCAGGACTTGCTGCTTCAAGGTTAATCGACGGAGCCACTGGAAATGGCCTGACTAGGCTCGTGGTCGATGCATATCGTTTCATATCGCACAATTTGGAGTGGAAAGAAGCGAATGAGCCTCGGCCAAACAACAGCGAGATTTTTCTCTTTGGGTTTAGCAGAGGTGCTTATGCAGCCAGAGCATTGAGTGGATTTCTTAATCGCTTTGGACTCATAAAGAAAGAAGGCCTTCACCTTCTGCCGTTCTTCTTCGACAAGTATGAGAAAATGTTGGCAACGGGTGAGGACTTGGATCGGCATACCGAACTGATTTGGGAAGATTTTGTCCATCAGGAGTACCGATCGATTGATGTTGAGTTCCTAGGCGTTTGGGACACCGTTAGTGCATTAGGAATTCCAGTAAGGGGACTCTCATGGTTGACGGTTAACTATGACGACTTCTTTGAAACCAACCTAACCGAAAATGTAAGCCATGCTTATCAAGCGCTTGCGATTCATGAAATGCGCCAACCTTACAAGCCGGTTCTGTGGACACGAAAAGCAAAACCAAATCAGGTTCTCGAGCAAGTTTGGTTCGCCGGCGCTCACGCAAACATTGGGGGCGGGTACACTAAAACTGGGCTATCTAGTCACTCACTGGATTGGATGGCCTATAAGGCTTATGCAGCCGGCCTGAGGCTGGATCTGAATTTCCTACGAAAAGAAATTTCCACGAGAAATTCACGTGAACCGATAGCTCACTCCAGACGGTGGGGGCACGGCCGCTCTGGCTTTCTAAACGAAAGGAAAGTGTACTTGCGTTCGCTTTCGCGGCCAGTGAATGTCGATCATGTCGCACTATATCTAAAAAAGCACTTTCCAGCGCAGCAACTTGAAGAAGATGTAAAAAAGGACATCAGAGTTCACTGGTCCGTTAAAGATCGCCAGAGTACGAAGGTGAGTTACTCGAAGGATAGGGAATTCTTTGAGAAACTGGACAGGGAAGCAAATACGCTCGAAGTGGTCGAAAGACGCGAAAGTCTCTTTCCACAAAGAAAAAACTGCAAAAATTCAACCTGATTAGCAATCCTAGTGGGAATGCGTGCAGGCTGAGCTTGTCACCGTGCCGGAATGCCGCGCTGTGGGGAAACTGCTATGACGTCGCCGCACTCTGATCCAGCTACACACGGCCAGCGCTTTGGCCAAGCCGTCGTGACGATTGATCTGGTCGCCGGTGACTGCGTTGTCATCGCGCCGGGCAGGGGGCCGGTTAGTTTGGTGCCGCGCAAGATGCGCCTGCACGGTCTTGAAGAAATCCAGGGGGCCTATCAGGTCCAGATTGGTTTGGCCGCAACCAATCCCATCGCGCGCGATATTGCGGACGCCCTGAAATTCGCCGGCCAACAACTCAAAGCTCATCAGGGCAAGAAGTGATGGAACGCATGGCCGCCCAACAGCTTCGCGCGCAGCAGAACGCCGAGACTTCGAAAGAGGACAAACGCCGGGTACGCAACGCCAAGCGCACAACGGTTGACGGAATCACATTCGATAGCAAGGCCGAGGCTGACCGGTGGTGTGAACTAAAGCTGCTGCAGCGCGCGGGGGAAATTAGAGATTTGAAACGCCAGGTCAAAATTGGCCTTGAAGGGCGTGACGGGCCGATCATGACAGATGGCGGGAAGCGGCAACGTACATGGACCGCAGACTTTGTTTATTTCGATTGTGCGCTGGTCGCGCAGGTCATCGAAGACCGTAAGGGACATGCAACCGACAAGTTCAATTTGGTGAAGTCGATCCTAGCCGCGCAGGGCGTTGAGGTATTGGTCACGTTAGTGCGTCGACCGGCCTTGTCCCGCCGCTGCCTGAAAGCGTGGCCGAGATTGCCGAAGTAATCGGCCGGGATCAGGCATTGCACCTGATCGGATCGCTGCCCCAATCCGGATCACGCGCCTGGCGCGTTTGCTTCTATGTGCCGAAGCGCTTGCCGGCGGTGGATCACCAGCTTGTGCGAATTCTTGGATGGGAAGACGCGAACAAACTGGTCAGTGCGTTCGCGGGGATGATCCTGCAGCCGTCGAACTGTCGTTTCATCGTTAGGGCCGCGCGCAATCGCAGGATCAGAGAGATGGCTGAGGAGGGGTGTTCCGTCAAAGAAATTGCGCACGGTGTTGATCTATCAATTGATCGGGTGCGCGAGATTCTTACCAATGGTTAAGTGCATCGTCCAATGTTTGGTTCAACTGATTTGTCGTCCGCATGTACTCATCAAATGCCAATTTTTTGGCCTGGAAAGCTTAGCATCGGCTGATACGATCGATCCTCCGAGGCAGTCCCGCTACTGGAACACGTTATCAAAACAAGGTGGGAATGGCGCCGATATACTTGGTTGCCGTAGCAATCAATTCTGCCAATGCTGCTAGCAGCGGATCTAGAACCAAGCGTGGCTCCGAGATTACTGTGATAGCAATTTCACCCAACTTGCTTCCCATGGTTCCAATTGCATTACCTACGATTTTGTCGCCGACCCATATTCCGCCAGCCCATAGGCCCGTCTTTTTCAGACTTTGCAGTTGCTCCGTGCGCTCGGTGATTGCCTTGGTGTTGTCCTCAACGGCACGTTTATGTTGCTCGAGCGCATCGACTGAGGCTTTCTCTGATTGGCGACGCTCCTCAATTGATGCTTGTATTTTCTCCAGTGCCTTGGTGTTGTCACCAAGTTGGCGCGCGGTATTCTCGAGAGTAGAGAAGAAATCAGGGGGCAGGCCCAGATCTTCTAAAGGGGATGGAGGTCGATTATGCCCAATTCCGGCTGTATCGTTTGAATTGTTCTGACTTGGGCGGTCGTTCTCAAGGTCGACAAATGGTTTCAGTAAATCCAATACCTTTGCGACATCGGCTTCTAGCTTCCCGGCTACATTGCGCCGGTCATTGAGATTAACCGACAGAATTTCGGGTTGGTTAGGACTTTGGACACTCTTATCAGTGAAAAAATCGCTGGAATTGAAATCTGAGGAACTGGAATCACTCGCAGCGATTTCCTCTTCGGGTATTGGTGTCCATTCAAGGATTCCTCCAGCTTCATTCTCAATCTCTCGAGCGGCCCTCTGCAATAGCCACTCCGGATATGCCCCAGAAAACCCTTGCTCTAAAGCTTCAGATGCAGAGTAGGGGCCACCGTGAAGCCACTGATATCCATCTGATGCAGACTCGTAGGGGAGCCAGTTAGCTGGGTCGTCGTATTGAGATCGAAACCACTCCTTAACTTCTGAAATCGCGCTCTCAAACTTGTCCTGATCCTCTGGTTCATGGACTAGTTCAATTGAAAAGTTTGTTAGCGTTTCGTGATCCCCAAAATCCGACATAGTGTAGTTCTCGGCCCCAGGGGGGTACTCGGAAATCGACCATTGCAAAAGACCGAGTTCAGGATGGTATATTGTAGCGCCGTATAGCGTTTCTGTTCCCATGCCTCTTTCTTGCGACGACACTAACTCCCATTCGAGTTCATCCGCACCGATCTCATAATCCTCACCAGTACCTGCATGACGAATTATTGCGCTACCTGTTGCTTCAATTTCCATGTTCGCGGCGCTCGTAACCTGTGGGAATCATTTTGGGAAATACAGGTAACATCACAAACTACATCATAAAAGCAAATGTGTTTGGCAATTTATGCTGATTGTTCATGGTGATAGCGAGTAGCCAATCGCATTGCGGTTAAAGCTAGTCGACCCAATCTGGGGCAGATTGTCGACGATGCCGGAAACCGCCAGAGGATCGAGTGGCACAGCCGCGCGAGACTGAGAGAAATCGAGAATCGGCAGATTTCTCAAATGTGCAGAAAGAACTACGACGCGTGTCTCGCGCATGTGCTGAAATGGGAAGGCGGCTATGTCAACCACCCCAAAGATCCCGGCGGCGCGACTAAATACGGCATCACAATCGGCTCTCTGGCCGATTTTCGACGTCGGACAACCACCGAACAGGACGTCAAAAACCTGACTATTGCCGAGGCGGGGCGGATCTATCGCAAAGGGTATTGGAACCCGATCAAGGGCGATGAGCTGCCGCAAGGGCTCGATCTGGTTGCCTATGACGGTGCTGTGAACTCGGGCCCGTCGCGTGGTGCCAAGTGGTTGCAAAAGGGCCTTGGTGTCGCTGCTGACGGCAAGATCGGGCGCGAAACCCTTGGGGCGGCACTGATGGCCAACGACACCGTTGGCGTGATCCAGAAGGCCAGCGCAGCCCGCATGTCGTTCCTGCGCATACTGCGCACGTGGTCGACATTCGGGCGCGGTTGGGCCCGCAGAGTGGCTGACACCGAGGCCGAAGCGGTGGCCATGGCCACGCAATCGCCCGATCGCGTCAAAGCCGAAGCGGACAAGGCCCAAAGCGCAAGCGCAACACATGCCAAAGGCGCACGCGCCACACCTGTGGGTGGTGGTGGCGCGCTGCTGGTCGATCTGCCGGAATGGGCCCTTTGGTCTGTTATCGGCGTTCTGACCGTTTGCACGCTTATCCTTGCCTTGAATGCAGCCCAACACGCCCGCCGTGCCGCTGCCTATCGTGAAAAATTGGAGGAAATGACCAAAGGCTAAGCCGTGGTGGTTGTCGAAAACCATTTGGTTCAACGTCTTTATGGCGCTGGTGGCGTTCGCGTCCGAAATGCTGGTCTTGCTGGATCACTTTGTGGTTTTGGGCCTGCCTCCGGAATATGAGGGCATAGCGCGAACCGTTCTAACCGTGACTGTGACAGTCGCCAACCTGACCGAACAGGCACCCGATACGATCAGTTCGTTCAAGTGGCGCCAATACCGGCGGCTGCAGGCGGCCTACCAGGATTTTTTGTCCTAACGCCCAATCAGGTCAGGGCCGGGGCGTTAAAGCTGGCCAGATATACCGGGTGGAGCAAGGCGGAAATACTGGCATTGCCAGCTACCTCAATAGCAGGCCCTGCTATTTGAGAGTTTCCCTGTTTGATGAAGTACCTTGTTGCCGCCGCTACCTTTTTTCTTGCCACCTCTGCCGCTGCTGGCACCCTTCATGTTCGAGACGCCGACACCATTGTTGACGATGGTACGCCGGTTCGCCTGAATGGCGTCGATGCGCCTGAGTTGGATACTCGATCCGGTCAGGATGCAAAGCGCTGGATGGTGAACTACCTCCGGGGCAAGTCGATCTCCTGCAAACTGAACGGTGAGCGCACCTATGACCGCTGGGTGGGGGTTTGTTACGCCGATGGGGAAGACGTAGGAGCGGCCGTTATTGCTGCAGGACACGCGTTGGATTGCGCTAGGTACTCCGGTGGCCGGTATAAGAACCTCGAGACTCGCGCAGCGCGGTCACGGCTCAAGCGAGCGAAGTACTGTAGATGACGAGTGGGGTGGTCATGAAAAATCAAAAGTTTTCTATTAGGATTTTTCATTTTTTGGCGGCAATAGCGTTCTTGGTAGTGGTCAGATACTCTTTGCCTCTAAGGTTTTTCAACATCGAAATCCCGGAAGTCGATTTCTTGCCAAAGCCATTTGCATCCCATGAGGATTACGTCCGCTTCGCGTCAATGGCTATGGTGTTCGTTTTCATGCTGCTGCGGAACAAAATAGAACGCGACATCTCAATAGAAGTCGAGAAATAGGGGGGCCAAGATGCTGGTTTGGAAGGTTCACGGCTGGGACGGCACCAACAATATTTATGAATCCGAATTCAGGTTCGGCTCGTTCACTGAAAAGCAGATGGGGGAGTTCTTGCGGCGTCTTGCTTGCCGTCACTTGAACCCAGATGAGATTGCGGAATGCACTCGGACTCGTCGTAAGGGTGAAGATTGCGGACTCTTACAAGTGTCCCGTGACGTATCAAACGGTCGGCTTACGCTGTCCGTAGGCGCAAGCCCATACTACACCGCTACAGTTCGATTGGAGTAAATTCACAATAGGGAGCAACTTTTTTGAAGCTGGAAATATGTAAATACAGCAATTTAAACAGCCGACAGAAAGAAAATTATCTATTTCAGAAGCTTGCTGCGAAGCTGGCGGATTATGGGTACAACTGCATCCGTCTTAGCGATGACTGGAATGGTGCCGACTTTCTGGCAGTTCATGTGGACGGTCAATCTTTCGCAAAGATCCAAGCCAAAAGCAGGTTGTGCTTCCACAAGAAGTATCAGTTCAAGGATTTACGCATCGGTCTGTATACTCGCGGTAGAGCATTTATTTATCCCCACGATGAGTTTCTTGCTGAGGTTTTGGCGCTTGGAAAAATGTCTGGAACGAAATCTTGGGATGAACGTGGAAGATATTCGTGGTCGTCGCTGCCTGGTTGGTTCAACGAGCATTTTTCCAAATACGAGATCTAGTTAGCAATACGGAGCGGCACAGGATGCGTTTTCAGGTCCGCTGGCATTTGTTTCGAAGGCCAATCTATGTGTTGGATCGCGTAGATCGTCACTACTATCTTCAGCGAATTGATAGAGTGATTGGCTGCAATGGTGATCAAACCGTCGTTAGGTATGAGGGTGAGGTCTGCAGGTTGTATCCTAAAGAGCAATTAGTGAAGTTTTATTGGCGGAAAGTCGGTACGTTCGGGAGAAAGACTAAAAGGCCAGATGCACCACGATTTATGTTGGGCAGCAGGGAAATTCTTGAGTCCGAACTTGATCTCCCCTTCCTGAAGCAATGGGAAGAGACGCTTGGGACATACTATTAACAAATAGGAAGAGAAGCGAACGCATGGGAATTGTATTGCCACTTCTGATATTCGTCGCACTGGCCCTCATACTAGCTCCAACGATCATACAGATGTGGCGGAACGGTGATAGGGAACTGACCATCGGGCTTGTTGTCTGTGTATTCGCTTTGCCGATACTGTTGAGAATATTCACTTAAAGGAGATAGGAAATGGCAGATGTGAAGCTGGTTCTAGTGTTTAAGAGCGGCGCGGTTCATTCGCTCATTTGCGACCACACTCGTGCGGAAGACATCGCAAGCGATTTTTACAATGAGACTGGGACAAACCCTGATGTAACTGGCTCGAACATCAATCACGCTCTTTATGCCAACGGATCTGGGTTGATAAGAGCGCGCGCAGCCGATCTTTCCGCTGTGCTCGTAGAGAAAGCGACATAACCCAAGGGAGGCTTTGGAGCAGGGTGTCTCAAACAAATGGAGAGAACCTGATGAAAGCTCTCAACCTCATGTGAAAGATCAGGAGGGCGAATTTCAACTCGCCCCCCCAAATGTGACCGCTTTGCTATTGCGAGCTAAAGCTGAGATGATTTCTAAAGATCAAGAGCGACTCCAAACGTTGCGTTCCCTGTGCCCGCGTCAGAGTGACCAGTAAGTCCTGGAAGAAGATCCGCCACCTCGGCCAGCAACCCAAGTTCAGCAATCGGAATTCTGGAAACGGATACCGCTCTGCGGGCCAAGGTAGGTAATAGCTTCTCGACTACTTTCTCGAGGATCCAATTTGCCACAGAGGACAGAGGCCATGGCAGGGTGCTGGCGAAGGAAAAATTATAGGCATTCGCTTCGTAGACGCGGGAAACAAACACTATGTCTCTTCTTCGTGGATCATAGGAAATTGAGAATTCGACACCGAGGTCTACTCCACCTGTGAACCGAGCACCAATCGCCTCATACCAAATACTACCAATCTTTATTCCTGCTCCTGCTTGCCCCGCTGTGAACAAAGAAGTCCGAAGCTGAAACACAATTGGCCACAAGCTCACAAGGTCGAGCTTCAAAGGCCCATCCAGAGCAGCCGTAAGAGAGTAATGGGTGAAGAATGGACCATGCCGTCGTCTATCATTGGTATTGACTGCAGGCTTTAGCGCACCATCAAAATTTACTTGCAGTAAGTTCACTGGCGTGAACAAAAAAACATGTCCAATGTCCAAGGGATTATCTGGGAGAGGAACTGGCCATTGGTAGTCTGGATAATTATCGTCCAACGATCCACCAACACTTAACGCGCTTGGATCCTCACCCAACTTTTGAGACTGATCCGAGGACAAGCTTGTGACTTCATCGCCATCAAATGTGGAACGTGCTCGCGCTCCACCACCGCCCGATGGCTTGTAAGATGGGCAATTGTCAAAATTCAAAGCCGAGGAAGCGGAGAACATCAGAAGGCCAGACTCGACTTCAAATCGAGAGTCATTGCCAAAGACTACTCCAACAAAAATTTCAAGGAAGTCCGGCAATTCCAGGGCTTCAATAACAGAGCGAGCCATGGGAGATGCAGCATTCAAGATTGCTGCCCGAATAAATATTTTTAGGTCGTCCCAGTCATCTTCGTCGAAGGAATAAGGCGAAGCTTCAAACATATCCTTCAGGTTGGCGTCGGTTTCCCAAATATAGTCTAGAGCGCTTGGGGTGTGCTTGTCAGAAAGAGGCGTTATGGTGATTTTTCGATCTACAAAATCGAATAATCCGATGACCTCCGAATAAGATATCCGGACGTTCGCGACAGCGTGTGTATCGATTTTCATCGCAAACGTGATCTCAAAATTGCTTATCTTTAGCGCAGCTCTCCCATTAACCTGGGTAAAATTCAGCTGTACTGTGGAAAGGTCTACGTTTGCGTCAAAAGCCACGTCGTAGCCTTTGAAAGTTTCATTTGATGGCATGTTCTGAAACGCAGTGCTGGAGCTACTGACTTGCTCTCGCAGGATACGTTCAATGATATCTATTGATATCCCGATCCCAGCATCTTCGTTGCAAAAATTTTCCAGAAACGTGTGTGCATCTTGTGGGCGCATAATGCCCTCCTAACCAAAAATATGTTTCTAAAACTAGAAATGCGAGGTTGCCGATATGGCACCCTGATTTCGTACCTTTGAGCTTAGCAACAACTTAGAGTGTAGCAAAGATTGTGTTTGAGCGCGGCTAATTGGCAATGACCGCACTACAAGTGGATGCGTGAATAGGTAACGGCCTTGAATTGCAAAAAGGAAAGAAAGAGGAGCGGTACTTAGGTCGAAAAAGGTCACTCACACTTTCACCATACGTTCTTGATATGTTTGTGTGAGTAAAAAACGCTAAGCGGCTGAAATCAAACAAAGTCGATTTAACTTAAAATCCCTCGTCCTAGGACTTGCGGGTTCGATCCCCGCCATCCGCACCACTCAACCTGTCAGACCGGGAAACCCAGCTGAGTGATCAGCCGCCAGATATCGCGGTTCGCGGCAGAGAGCTGTGCCACGATGTCTTCGATCTCCTGAATGGCCTTTTCGTCAACTGTATCCTCGCGCCCCAGTTTTATGTCGGTCTTTCGATCCGCGATACGCATCAGGATTGTCTTGGGGTTTCCGCTGTCGGCATCGAACGAGTAGATGCAGTGATTGTATCTGTTGCGGATGAAGGACAGTTTGGTCAGCCGCTGGGTATGCTCCAGAATCGGATCGCGGATTTCGGCCGGTCGGCCGTCCATCTTGGCAAGCCGCTCGACCAGATCGATCCGGGCGCGCGTGGTGTTGAGGGTCAGGAAGATGATGACCGCGACATCCTTGTTGGTGCCGCTCAGGCCGGCGATCAGGTGGATCAACAGGCTTTCCGTGTTGGTCCACATGTAGTTCAACTTGCCGACCAGCAGGATCAGGCGGTCAAAACGGGTTTCGAGCGTTTCAGTCAATGGTCTGACTATGCGTTTGGTCTGCAGTCACTTCGAAATAGAACTGCGCGGCTGCAGTCCTGTTGCTGACGCCTATCTTGCCCGCAACATTGTGCATGTGCAGCTTTACCGTGTGCTCGGTGATGCCGAGGTTGGCTGCGATGATCTTATTACTTTGACCTTTCGAGACCAGTTGCAGAACCTGTTTTTCCCGCCGCGTCAGTCGCGAGTAGATTGGATGAGGTTCATTCGGTCTCGGCTTCGGCTCTACGGGGCTTTCGCTCAGCAGGCGGTGTTTGCTCTGACGGCGGGGCGCAGAGACACAATCGGCAAGGAAGCTGGGCAGGTAAAGCTCTTCGTGCATCAGCAGCCGCAAGATCGAGCGCCAAACGTCCGGCGCGACATTCATAGGAAGGTACCCGATATCTCCGAACTGAGCCCGGTCCCAGGTTTTGAACAATGACCGCGCGGCGTCTTCCTTGCGGTAGGCGAAAGCCAGACAGCCTGTCCCGGCGGCTTCGGTATAGGCGCTCGGGCGGGTAAGCAGATCATCCAGCATGATCTGATCAACCACCACCACCTTGCCGGCAACCGAGCCCGGTTCTCCTATCCGTTTCAGATCGGCAATGTCCTCATAGCGGTGCGCGGACACGCCGAACTCCGACTGAACACTTCGTAGAGTTTGATTTGAATAGAAGAGTTCCTTGCCGATGAAATTGATCGAAAAGTCCTCGGAACAAACGCTTAGTTGGGCAGCACTATCCTGCAACGGATTGCTCATAACTTCCCCCTATAAACACACGCCACCAAATCTGCGGCGAAATCGTAAAACAACACGCGGTGCTTAAATTAACGGTAAATTAACATCTATTCCCAAGTAACTATACCTGAAAGTCTATTTTTCATCAACTTTCCGTGTTGTCCTGCCGATAGGGATTAGAACTTTAGTATAGGTTCCTCCTCGGCCCTCTCAAAAAAGTACTGCAAAAATATAGCCTTAACCGATCGGCCGAAATTCCGCCCTGTTTTCGTGCCTATGCGCGGTTTCTCAGAGTTAATATTATTAGTAGCTAATGAAAACAGTATTTTACCCGGATTAGTGCTTTCGGGCAGCTATTCAGACCGCCTTCCTGCTGCAACCATGTTCCTGCTTCAATTTGGGAAGCTTCGTTCCTGACGGGTCTGCGATTCGCAATTTTTAGCGCGCTTCAATACCGCAGACAGCGCATCGGCTTAGCCGGGAAAGGGAGGTGGAAAAACTTCACAGAAGAAACAGCACCAGGTGTGTTTTGCGCCCGCGTGTCCAAAGTTTGTTTCAACCGCGTCGGTAGCCGTTTTGTAGATGAATGACGGTCAGACGCTTAATAAGTGGAAAATTGATATGAAAAACCGTCAACCTTATAATGAAGTGACAGCAATCGGTGAAGTGAACGTTAAAGAAGCAAACGTTCCGATTGACGCCGATATTAATGTTGAAAATGCTGAAATCGATGCGAACCTGAATGAACAGGAGCAGACGAACGACAACAGCGTCGATAACGATCAGAAACAGCAACAGCAACAAGATCAAGACACAAAAGTCGACAACGAAAACGAACAGGATCAGAAGCAAGATCAGGATCAGGATCAAAAGCAGCAACAGCAAAACAATAATGGCGGCGATGACAGCAATGACAACTCGAACTCCGTCAACATTGATTTTGGCGAAGGCGAGTGGATTCCTCGCGACGATGATCACGTAGATATCGACGTTTCCAAAGGTGGTTCTGTAGAAGACGTTATCACCGTTGGTGGTGATTTCGACTATGATCCAGGTGACGACATCAACATCGATGTCTCGTTGGACGGTGCCGGCAACGATATGGCATCCTTCAATAGCCAGATGGCACATCTTCAGGACAACGATGAGCTGGGTAACGCCACGGTCGGAAATTATGGTGATTTCTCGCAAGACGGTGATGCGTACGGTGGAACTGCCGAAGCCAGCGAAGGTATCTCATCCAGCACAACTGGTGGCGATTCCGGCGATGGCGGCTCGACAGACGCGGGTGACGCGGGTTCATATGTTAAAGGTGCCACAGCAATTGCGGGTGGCGGCTACACTGGTGATGCCAGCGCCGATGCAACAGCAGGCGACGGCGGTGACTCGGGTGAAGCACATAATGTGAGCTTGGGCGTTGGTAAGTCCGAAGCCTCTGCGGACGGCGATAGCGACGGTGGCGACAGCGGCGACGCAGACAGCTACTCTGAAGCTGACCAAAAGAGCGATTCGGATGTAGACGCTGATGGTACCGGCGGTGATGGTGGACACGCAGCTTCGCTTGGCCTTGGTTTGGGTCTTGGACTGTCGGGTGCCGGCAATGCTGCTGATTCCTCCGGCGGAGACAATAACTCCGACGCAGATGCCGACCAAAAGAGCGATGCTGACAACGACACGTCAACTGGCAACGCAGACGGCGGCGACAGTGGTGCGGGTAACATCGGATTGGGTCTTGCTGGCGGTCTTGCAGCCAACTATGCAAACGGTACTGGCGGCGACGGTGACGGCGGCGACGGCGCAGGCGGCGACGGCGGTGACGGTGACGGCGGTGACGGCGGTGACGGCTACGGTGCTTCTGGCACAGGTGGTGACGGCGGTGACGGAACCGGCGGTGACGGCGGTGACGGCGGTGACGGCGGTGACGGCGGTGACGGCGGTGACGGTGGCGCAGATGGCGGCTTCCCATTCCTGAGAGTTGCCGAGACTAGAGACGGTCGCGACGGCCGTGACGGCGATGATGGCGGTGACGGCGGCGACGGTGGCGACGGCGGTGACGGCGGCGCTGGCGGTGACGGCGGTGACGGTGACGGCGGCGACGGCGCCAAGGGCGTTGGCGGTGACGGCGACGGCGGCGACGGCGCACGCGGTTCCGGCGGTGATGGCGCTGGTGGTGACGGTGGCGACGGCAATGGTGCCGACGGCAGTGGCAGCACGGGTGACGCAAAAGTCGATGCCAGCGGTGTTGGCGATCAGGACGCAGATTCCGATGCCGGAGCCGGCGGGTTCAACGATGCCGATGGTACCGCAGATGCTGGCGGATCCGCAGACGCAAACGCTGACGGTGTTGGCGGCGGCGGTGGCGCGGTCGACCAGGATGCAACCTCGGACGGTACTGGTACCGGATCTGTTGATGCAACCAACACAGCCGGTGACGGCGGCATGTCCGAAGTCTTCGCAACTGCCGATGTCGATGGTAGTGCTGACAGCCTTTCCGAAGCGATTTCGGGTTACGGCGGTGCGGCAAACTCCGACAACGACGCAACCTCGACCGGAACCGGTGAGGCCACAGGTATGTCGGAATCCGGCATCGGTGGCGGCGGCGGTGCCGCACAAGCATTCGGCGGAACCAGCGGAAACGCGCATGGATTTGCTGAAGCTGGCGACGCCAAAGGCGGCATGAACACCGGTGGCAACGCCTCGGGTGCAAACTCGGGTGATGGCGGTGCCGGCGGCAACGCAGGAACGTGGGGTTCGAACAATGCCGGTGACGGAATTGTGAGCGGTGAATCCTATGCGTCCGCTGCAGCGGTCGTCGATACATCCGCCTTCAACCAGTCAATCGTGATGGGTGCCAACGTCCTTGGTAACTCGGTCGATACGACGATGGTTGGCGGTAACATGTCGTCGAGCTATTCCAGCGACGATACCGACGTTTAATTGGAGACAGAGCCCGCTCAGGCGGGCTCTGACCTCTTTAAAGAAAACGCCGAGGCCGCGCTAGGCGGCCTCGGCCCAGCTGAACCTAATCCGGAAATTTCAGGCCGGTGCGGGGAGAGGAAACCGATATGTCGCTAGACAGTATTACGGAACAAATTGCGCATTTCGTTGGAACATTTGAGTTAACGACTGAACAGGCCCGGCTGCGTGACCAGTACGAAGAATTTACCACGCTGCGTCGAAAAGCTGAGCTTGAAGAACTGGAAGATCCCACACGCATTAAAGTCAAAGCCGATCTGAAGTTGGACCCGGGAAATTACGACCCGCTGCCTTACAAGTTTTCCGGCGTAAAAGCCGATGTCCCCCCACCACCTGCGATACCTGGCCCGATTGAAGACACCAGTGTGTCCTTTGGCCCCGATTTCGTCCCGGATGCATATTTTCCCGATGCGCAGTTTTCGGCCATGACGCAGCTGAACGTCGTGATGAAGCCGGTTTTCGAAACCGAACTCATCGGCTCGGCTGTTACGTACACGTTCCAGAAAATTCAACTGAATGACAACGACACCGTGGGCGAAGGGGACTTCCGCGATGTCGAGGCGCTGATGGCGCAGGGTCAAGCTACGCTGCAGGTGGCGTTGTCCCTGCACGCGGTGACACCCCCGTCGATCCATATAATGGACTACCAGTCCGGCGAAGCGGTCGAGCTATTGCTGGATCAGATTTATACGCCCGTGAACGTCGAAATTGACGGTATCACGGTGCATCAGTTCCTGGGCGAAGGCGCCACTGGCATGATCGTGAACGGCGAGCATGTCGATGAAATGCCTGATTTTCTGGAATTGATCCCAGAGCACCACAAAGCGGACATTGAGGAAGAAGAAGAGGACGAGCTTTCCGAGGCGTTGCCAGCCGAGTGGGACCAGTCCGAAGACCTCGAATTCGAGGACGGCCATTCCGTCGTCGCGGGCGGCAATTGGGCCGTCAACGAGGTTTCGGTCTCTGTCGGTTGGGTTGACGCGCCCAATATCGTGGTCGGCGGAAACTCGGTGAACCTGACCGTGGTTAGCCAGGTCGCCGTTGTTGTGGATGTCGATGAAGGTGAAGAAGGCGTCCAGAGCGAAACGCATGTGGTGCAGGCGTCCGAGATCAATTCTGAATCGCATGTTGCGCCCTGGTTGGAAGACAATGTCGCAGAAGAAGGCGAGGAAGGCGAGGAGGCCGAAGACCCCCTCGTCGTGATCGACTGGATCAGTGGCGATCTGCTGGTAACGAACTTCATCAAGCAAGTTATCGACGCCACGGATATCGACCAGATTTCTGCCGAAATCACGGCATCGTCCACTGCGTATACGTTGGGTGACAACATCCTGACCAACGTGACCGACATCCTTCAGCTCGGCTCTTTCTATGACTTGATCATCATCGGCGGTGACATGATCTCGATCGATGTCGTGAACCAGACCATCGTGTTGATGGACAGTGATGTGGTTCACGGTGCAAGCCCGACCGATGCAGAAGACAACCTGGTGATGAACAAGGTCTCACTGAAGGCCGAGGGTGAAGATACCCACGAAGCGTTGAGCCAGAACATGGCCAGTACAATCGAAATGCAGGAAGTCGATTCCGATGCGCTCGAGGATGCTCTGCTGAACGATCCCATGTATGCCGGAACCGAACTGGTCCGGGTGCTCAAGATCGAAGGCGACCTGTTGCAGGTCAACGTGATCGAACAGGTGACCTTGCTGCAGGATGACGACGACGTTTATATCGACAACCCGGGCGGGCAAGAGGTTTCAGCCTTGGGTGCCGGCAACGCTCTTTTGAACTCGGCCAATGTGACCAAGATGGGTGTCGACTCTGTCGTTATGGCTCAGGAAGAAGAGTATTCTGAAGTGATGTTGCATCAGGCAAGCTTGATCGACAGCCCGGAAGAAGAAAACAGCGAACTGGCCAACGAAGCGATTGCGATCCTGATGGAAGAGGTCGATGCGGCAGGCGATGCTGAAAACCAGTCCGGCGCGTCTACTCTGACCTCCTCTGAGATGGCTGCCATCGACGACGGCCTACAAACTATGCTAGCGTAGTAACCCTGTTTGTTACGAGTGACCTGAAAGTTTTAACATGTCGATTGTTTTTCCGTCGCGCCCGAGTCGATACGCCAGCCCATTGGATCGTAACGGCGGCGGCGTTTCTAAGCCGCCAAGCGCGGGCCAGTCTGATAAGAAACCAAAGAAAACACCCGGATTACGACTTAGCGAAGATTTACGCATCGGTGATCCGCAAGACGGTAAACGGGAGGCAGTCGCCGAAAGCGATGCGAGCGCCGAAAATACCGTGAAAGCAAAACCTGCTCATCACCAAGCGAAAGTGGAACCGCACCTGCGCGCCGGACCTCCCCCCCGGCGCAAGCAGCCGCAGCCTGCCGAAGACAGTGACCAACAGGGCAGCGGTGCTGGGGTGGCCGACGCAGAGAGCCCCGATCCAGAACCCGTCAATAAGACGAGCGACCGTATACCCCCCGCGTCGCGCTCGAATGGCGGTGATCGCATGGGCACCACTATCGAGGCCAAGGCGAACGAACCATTGCTGCGCAGCAATTCAGGTGGCGGCGATGGGAATGGGCCACCCCAAACATTCCACAAACGCACCCCGCCAGAGGACTTTCGCAAGACACTGCGTACCTCGTTGCGGGCAATCTATCGCAATCTGGCCTTTGTGCTGGTCCTGACTTGTGCGACGAACATCCTGATCCTGGCGATCCCGATCTATCTGTTCCAGATCAGTGACCGTGTTCTGACCAGCCGGTCGCTGGATACGCTGATCATGCTGACGGCTATTGTCGCCGGGGCGGTGATTTTCCAATCGGCCTTCGACGCGGTACGACGGTTCATGCTGATGCGAACCGCGGTCGAAGTGGCCGCCCGTCTTGGCGCTCCGATCCTCAGTGCGGCGGCCCATGCCTCGCTGCATGGCAGCGGACGTGAATATCAAACACTGGGCGACCTTCAACAAGTGCGCGGATTTCTGACGTCGGGCACGTTGATATCCTTCCTTGATGTGCCCTTCGCCCCCTTGTTCATCTTGATGATCTCTCTGGTGCATCCGCAGCTTGGGATGATCGTGATCGTCACGGCCCTGCTGTTGATGACGATCGCATTCATCAACCAGCGCATGACCGCCAAGCCCTTCGCCGAGGCGAACAAGGCGCAATCCATGGCCAACCTGCATCTGGATTCGATGTCGCGAAACAGTCAGATCATCAACGCTCTGGCTATGATCCCCGAGGCCGTGCGCATATGGGGCCGCGACACCGCGCAATCGCTAACATGGCAGGTCCGCGCGCAGGACCGGAACGTGATCTTTGCCGCCATTTCCCGCGCGGTGCGTCTGCTGACGCAGATCACCATTCTGGGCTGGGGCGCGTTTCTGGCGCTGCAGGGTGAGATCACCGGCGGCATGGTTATTGCCGCGTCGATCATTGCCGGTCGGGCCTTTGCGCCGATCGAAGGCTCGATCGAAGGGTGGAACAGCTTCCTGCTGACCCGCGCTGCCTATGGCCGGATCAATCAATTGCTGTCTAATTCAGCGCTGCAATTCGAAAAGCTGCGCCTGCCGCGCCCCGAAGGCCGACTGGACGTGGAGCGCCTGCTTTACGTGCCCGGCGGCACCAAGCGCGTCGTCCTGAACGGGATCAGTTTCTCGCTGAATCCGGGTGAGACGCTGGCCATCATCGGCAATTCCGGTGCGGGTAAAACCACGCTCGGTAAAACGCTGGTCGGGTCGATCCTTCCGACATCTGGCAGTGTGCGTCTTGACCTTATGGATATCCGCAACTGGGACCCGCGTCAGTTTGGCGAAAGCATCGGGTACCTGCCGCAGGATGTGCAACTGTTCCCCGGCACCATCAAGGACAATATCGGCCGGATGCGTTCGGACGCGACGGATGAGCAGATACACGACGCTGCCGTTCTGGCCGATGTGCATAACATGATCGCGACGCTGCCGCAGGGCTATGAAACCGTGGTGGCCGCAGACGGCTCACCGCTGTCTGGCGGTCAGAAACAGCGCATCGCGCTGGCACGGGCCTTCTTCGGCAATCCACGCATGGTGGTGCTGGACGAGCCGAACTCGAACCTGGACGTGGCCGGCGACAAGGCGCTGGCGCGGGCCATCGAACAGGCCAAGGAAAGCAAAATCACTGTGGTGGTGATCACCCAGAAGCCAACTCTGCTGAACGTGGTCGACAAGATCATGCTGCTGACGGATGGCCGGGTGGCGCTGTTTGGCCACCGCGAACAGGTTCTGCAACAACTGAACGGGCCGCGTAACAATGCGCCCGGCATTCAGAAGCAGTAAGGGGGTGCGATATGAATGAACTGGTACCCGTGAACAACGATCCCAATGATCCGACGGTCTGGTATGCCGAAGTTCCGCGCTCGATCAATCGTCTGATCGTTATCGGATTTGTTCTGCTGGTCGCCTGCTTTGGGGGCTTTGGTGTCTGGTCTTTCCGTGCACCTCTGGCGGCGGCGGTGATCGCACAGGGCAGCTTTGTCGCCACTGGCCGCAACAAGATTGTGCAACACTTGGAAGGCGGCATCATTCAGGAAATTCAGGTGGTCGAAGGCCAGTCCGTCAAAGCCGGGCAAGTGATGATGACGCTGGACCAAACCTCGGCAGAAGCGAACGAACGTGAATTGTTCATCCGCAAAATCCGACTGCAGGCCATGTCCGAGCGTCTGAATGCGGAATATGGTGAAGAACAACGGCTGGAGTTTTCCCCGGATCTGATCGCCGCCTCGGACGATACCGAGGTGATGAGCATCCTTGACGGGCAGAAAATTACATTCGACCTGTCCCGCAAGACCTTGCTGAACGATATTGCTTTGCTCGAACGCAACATGGAAGCTCTGCGCATTCGCTCAAGTGGGTTTGAGGCGCAGCTTGACAGCATGACGCGACGGTCGGAAATCCTTCAGGAAGAGTTCGACACCAAACAGGCGCTGTTCGAAAAAGGGCTTGTGCGCAAGGGTGAACTGAACACCATTCGCCGGGTTCAAGCCGAAGCCGAAGGCCAGCACGCGCGGCTACAGGCTGAGGCGGCTGAAATCAGCCAGATGCTGCTGAAATACGAAGAACAGATTTCCCGTACCCGGGCAGCCTATCGTGAGGCTGCGTTGGATGAACTGGGTGTGATCGAAGCCGATCTGGAAAGTGTCCGCGAAAAAGCCCGCCAGGCGCGCAGCGTTCTGGACCGCGCAGTTGTGCGGGCTCCGGTGACTGGTACCGTAGTGCGGCTGCACTATCACACGCCGGGCGGGGTGATCGAAACCGGTGAACCCATTGCCGAGATCCTGCCAGCCGACGCCCCCCTGATCATCGAGGCGCAGATCCCGCGCACCGAGATCGACAGCGTGGTTACCGGACAGGACGCCACGGTGCGGTTGGTCGCTCTAAACCAGCGGACGACGCCGGTGTTGCAAGGCCAAGTGTTCTATCTGTCGGCGGACTCAGTGATCGAGGATTCCACTGGCGCGCCGCAAGAGGTCTATCTGGCTCGCATCTCGCTGGAACCGGAAGAAATTGAGCGCGTACGGGGCTTTATCCCGACACCGGGTATGCCCGCCGAGATCATGATCCAGACCGAAGAGCGCACTTTCGCGGCCTATATCGCGAAACCTGTGACAGACAGCATGTCGCGTGCCTTCCGCGAACAGTAACGGGCTGGCCGCAGGGCCGGTCTGCCCCTTCCACGCATTGCGTGTTACCCTCCGGTGAAATCACCGGAGGATTGCCTATGGCCCTGACAGTTCAAGACATGATGGAGGCCGCAAATGCTGTGGTCGATCGTATCGACACCGGTACAGCGAAAAAACTGCTGGGGCAGGGCGGTTTGCTGCTGGACGTGCGGGATGCCGTCGAGTTGCAGCAGGCAGGGCGGGCCAGCGGTGCCCATCATATCCCGCGCGGCATGTTGGAATTTCGCGCTGATGAGAGTTTGCAATCCCATGACCCGGAACTTCGGAAAGACCGCCCGATTGTCCTGTATTGCGCGGCCGGTGGTCGCGCCGCGTTGGCAGGCAAGCTGCTGAAGGACATGGGGTACCAGCGGGTCTACAACCTCGGCGGTTTGCCCGATTGGGTCAATGGCGGGGGTGAGGTCACAGCCTGAAAGATCAGGCGTTCAGAAACGCCCGGACGGCGGCCTCGAACTCGCGCGGTTTTTCGGCGTGCAGCCAATGGCCCGCGCCGGGAATCTTGGCGAACTTGGCAGCCGGAAACAGCGCGCGGATCAGATTGCGATATTCGGGCAGCACATACTCGGAATCTCCGCCTGACAGGAACAGGGCCGGGCCGTCCCACGACCCGTCTTGTTCCGGAAAGCCCATGATCTTGAGCATCTCAGCCGCCAGAACATCAAGGTTCAGCAGCCAGCGTTTTCCCTTGATATCAAGAGATTGCGTGAAAAAGCTTTGAAGCGCGGGTTCAACGCCCTGATCGGCCAGTTGCTGTGCCGCGTCCGAGCGCCGCTCGATCGCCGAGAAATCGACGGCGCGCATCGCTTCGATGAATTGGATCTGGCTGTGCGTGTAGGTCACCGGCGCGATATCGGCGACCACCAATTTCCGCACCAGATGCCCATGTTGCAGGGCCAGCGTCATCGCCGCCTTGCCGCCCATCGAATGGCCCACCACGTCGGCTTCGCCGCCGAAATGTTCGATCACCTCGGCCAGATCATTGGCCAATTCCGGATAGCTGTGCTGATCGGTCCACATGCTGTAGGCGTGGTTGCGCATATCGACGGCCACAACCTGCCGCTCATCCGCCAGACGTCGGGCGATCACCCCCCAGTTCCGGGCCGAGCCATAAAGCCCGTGCGCAATCAGCAAAGGAGGGTTCGCGGTCGGTTCGCCATGTATGATCGTGTTCAGCATGAGGCTGTGATACCCGTCGCGATCAGAAACAACCAGCCCCATTGTCGCCTTCGTCTATGGGGGTTAAGTTGGCAGCTTCGGAGGCCCCGTCATGTCGGAAAATACGGATATCCAAAGCCAGATTGCGCAAACGGTTCAGCTGTTGCGCAAGAAACTGGGGGTGAAGGACAAGACGCTGGCGGACTCGATCCGCAAGGCGAAACGGCTGCTGCCCCGCCGGATTTACAAGCAGGCGCTGATGCTGGCGAATGCCGAGCAAATGGCGGCACATCCCAAGCTGCGGCTGGTGCTGGATACTCCGAAACTCGCGCGCGCGTCCGAAGAGGTTCAGGCGCATCTAAGCGGTATCAACCGAGCCGACCAGCGTCTGGGGTGGTTTCTGGGGATGCTGGGCGGGTTGGCGTTCAACCTGCTGGCTTTGTTGGCTCTGCTGATCATTTTCCTGCGGTGGCAGGGGTTTATCTGATACGTCCCCAAAAAAGAACGGCGCCCATCAGGCGCCGCTCAGGTCTTTGATTTTAAACCTGATTACAGGTTGGGATAGATCGGGAATTTAGCGCAGAGGTCTGCGACCTCGGCTTTGACCTTGGCTTCGACTTCGCCGTTGCCGTCCTCGCCATTGGCGGCCAGGCCGTCGACCACTTCGATGATCCAGTCGGCGATCTGGCGGAATTCGGTCTCGCCGAACCCACGGGTGGTGCCGGCGGGCGAGCCCAGGCGGATGCCCGACGTGATGGTCGGTTTTTCCGGGTCAAACGGAACGCCGTTCTTGTTGCAGGTGATATGCGCGCGGCCCAGAGCCTTTTCGGTGGCGTTGCCCTTGACGCCTTTGGGGCGCAGGTCGACCAGCACCACGTGGGTATCTGTGCCGTGGGTCACGGTATCCAGACCGCCCTTGATCAGCTGATCCGACAGCGCCTGCGAGTTCACCACGACCTGCTTGATGTAGTCCTTGAAGGCCGGCTGCAGTGCCTCGCCAAAGGCCACGGCCTTGGCTGCGATCACGTGCATCAGCGGGCCGCCCTGAATGCCGGGGAAGATGGCCGAGTTCACTTTCTTGGCGATCACCTCGTCATTGGTCAGGATCATGCCGCCGCGCGGGCCGCGCAGGGTCTTGTGGGTGGTGGTGGTCGCAACATGGGCGTGCGGGAAAGGCGAGGGGTGCTCACCCGCCGCAACCAGACCGGCGAAATGCGCCATGTCCACGTGCAGATAGGCGCCAACCATGTCCGCAATCTCGCGCATGCGGGCAAAGTCGATCTGACGCGGAATGGCCGAACCGCCTGCGATGATCAGCTTGGGGTTATGCTCTTTCGCCAGCGCCTCGACCTGATCGTAGTCCAGCATGTTGTCTTCTTTGCGCACACCATACTGGACGGCCTTGAACCACTTGCCCGACTGGTTGGGCGCGGCGCCGTGGGTCAGGTGACCGCCTGCGTCCAGGCTCATGCCCAGAATGGTGTCGCCGGGCTGGATCAGCGCCTGGAACACGCCCTGGTTGGCCTGAGAGCCTGAGTTCGGTTGGACATTGGCGAACTCGCAGCCAAACAGCTGCTTGGCGCGGTCGATGGCGAGGTTCTCGGCGATGTCGACGAACTGGCAGCCGCCATAGTAGCGACGGCCGGGATAGCCCTCGGCGTATTTGTTGGTCATCACCGAGCCCTGCGCCTCCATCACGGCGGCAGAGACGATGTTCTCGGACGCGATCAGCTCGATCTCGTCGCGCTGGCGGCCCAGCTCGGATGTGATCGAGCCAAAAAGCTCAGGATCACGGTCCGAAAGGGACTGGGTGAAAAAACCGTCGGTACGGTGCGGGGCGTTCACGGGGCAAATCTCCTGTAGAAGAGGGGCCGATGCCGCCGTTTAGGCCGCATCGGTGGTCTTTGACTGGCGCTTGGGTGGGTTTTCAGATCACCCGGTCGCGCGGTTCGAGGCCTTGGAAAAAGTCGCTGAGGTTATCCAGAACGCGGAACCCCATCGCTTCGCGGGCCTCGCGCGTTGCACTGCCCAGATGCGGCAGCATCACGAGGTTGTCGCATTGCAGAAGGCCCGGATTGATACGCGGTTCACCGTCGAACACGTCCAGCGCGGCCCCTCCGATCATGTCGAAGGACAGGGACTGAATGAGAGCCCGTTCGTCGATGACCTCGCCGCGTGCCGTGTTGATCAGGAACGCATCGGGTTTCATCAGGTCCAGCCTGCGAGCGTTGATCATATGACGGTTTGCGGCACCCCCGGGGCAGTGCAGCGAGACAAAATCGCATTGCGGCAACAGCTCATCAACCGTGTCCACTTGCGTCGCGTTGCACTTGGCCAGGATGTCCGGCGCAATCGGGCTGCGGTTATAGACAAGGATCTCCATACCGAACCCGTGATGGGCGCGGCGGGCCATTTCCTGCCCGATGCGGCCATAGCCGATGATGCCCAGCGTCTTGCCGCTGACCTTGGTGCCGATCAGATGCGTTGGACGCCAGCCGGTCCAGTTGCCAGCGCGCAATTCACGCTCACCTTCACCGGCGCGGCGGGCCACCATCAGCAGTAGCGTCATGGCGATATCGGCGGTGCATTCGGACAGTACGTCGGGCGTGTTCGTCACGGTCATGCCCAGCCCACGTGCCGAGGGCTCGCAGATGTGGCTGTAGCCGACGCCGTAGTTGGCGAGAATCTTTGTCTGCGCGCCGGGCACATCCATTGCTTCGGCGTTCAGCGTATCGGTGACGGTGGGCAGCACCGCATCATAAGATTTTAGTGCTTGCCGGATTTCGGCCGGGGACATTGGTTTGTCCCCGGTGTTCAGCACGGTGTTATAGTTCTCGGCCAGCTGCGCCTCGACGGCGGCAGGCCAACGACGGGTAACAAGAACCGAGGGTTTGACCATCACGCGGCCTCCATCACACGGGCGATCGTTTCACCGATCACGGCAGGGTTTTCGGCCACGGTTACACCGGCGGCGGACAGGATCTCGACCTTTTCGCTGGCGCTTTCGCCAAAGGCCGAGATGATCGCGCCCGCATGGCCCATGGTGCGGCCCTTGGGTGCGGTCAGACCAGCTACATAGGCCACAACCGGTTTGGTGATGTGGTCGCGGATGTATTCGGCTGCTTCGGCCTCCTGCGGGCCGCCTATTTCACCGATCATGGCGATGACGTGAGTATCCTCGTCCTCTTCGAACCGCTGCAGGATGTCCTTGAAGGACGAGCCGTTGATCGGGTCGCCGCCGATGCCGACACTGGTCGATACACCAATCCCACGCTCTTTCAACTGTGCTGCGGCTTCATAGCCCAGCGTGCCGGACCGGCCGATGATGCCTACGTGGCCGGGCAGGTATATGTGACCCGGCATGATCCCCAGCAGAGCTTTGCCGGGCGAGATCGTGCCCGCGCAGTTCGGCCCGGTCAGCACCATGCGCTTTTCCTTGGGATAGCGGTACATGTATCGCTTCACCCGGATCATGTCCTGTGCCGGGATACCGTCGGTGATGCAGACGCAATAGCGGATACCCGCATCTGCGGCTTCCATGATCGAGTCCGCAGCAAATGGTGGTGGCACAAAGACAAGGCTGGCATCCGCACCGGTTGCTTCGACGGCTTGCTTGACGGTGTCAAAGACCGGAACACCTTCGACGGTTTCTCCGCCCTTGCCGGGCACTACGCCGCCCACAACGTTGGTGCCGTAGTTCAGCATGTCCTTGGTGTGGAACCGCGCCATACGGCCGGTGATACCTTGTACGATGACACGCGAGTCACGATCGAGAAGAATGCTCATTACACAGCCCTCATCTTGGTGCCTTGAGTAAGGTCGTTTTTCCATGCGCCCACGGCGCGTTCTGCGGCTTCCATAAGTGTGGTGGCGCGAATGATCGGCAGGCCGGATTTGGCAAGGATCTTCTGACCTTCTTCCACATTGGTCCCGGCCAGGCGCACGACCACAGGGATATCGAGCTCCAGTTCCTTCAGCGCCTGCACGACCCCTTCAGCCACCCAGTCACAGCGGTTGATACCGGCGAAGATGTTGACAAGGATCGCCTGCACGTTGTCGTCGGACAAAACCAACCGGAAAGCTTTGGCCACACGTTCCGGTGAAGCGCCGCCACCGATATCGAGGAAGTTGGCGGGCTCGCCCCCAGCCAGCTTGATCGTGTCCATCGTTGCCATCGCCAGACCGGCACCGTTGACGATACAGCCGATATTGCCGTCCAGACCTACATAAGACAGGCCACGATCCGCCGCGCGGCTTTCGCGCGGGTCTTCCTGGCTCTTGTCGCGCAACTCGGCGATCTGCGGGTGACGGAACAGGGCATTGTCGTCAAAGCTCATCTTGGCGTCCAGCGCCAGAACGCGGTCGTCCCCGGTGATGACCAGCGGGTTGATCTCGACCATGGTGGCGTCCAGATCGCTGAAGGCGGCGTAGCAGCCCTGCAGCGTGCGCACCATGTGTTGCACCAGCTTCGGTTCCAGCCCCAGTTTGAATGCGATTTCGCGCGCCTGGAATTCCTGCAAGCCAACAGCGGGTTCAACAATGGACCGTACGATGCTGTCTGGACGCTCAGCCGAGATTTCCTCGATCTCCATCCCGCCCTCGGACGAGGCCACGATCATCACCCGCTGGCTGGACCGGTCGAGCACAAACCCAAGATAGATCTCGCGGTCAATTGGCACGGCGGATTCGACATAGACACGGTAGATGCCTTTGCCTTCCGGGCCAGTCTGATGTGTGACCAGCTTGCGACCGAACAGATCGTCACAGGCTTCGTAGATCTCGTGCTCGGTGTTGCACAGCTTGACTCCTCCGGCCTTGCCGCGCCCGCCTGCGTGGACCTGCGCCTTGACGATCCATTTGTCGCCGCCCAGCTCACGCGCCCGATAGGCCGCCTGTTCCGGGCTGTAGGCCAACGCGCCCGAGGGCACATCGACACCGAAATTCGAAAGAAGCTCTTTCGCTTGATATTCATGGATATCCATCTGCATTCCTCCCGTTCATGCAGTGTGATTAAGCGGCGATCGACGTGCCGTAGCGGCTTTCCAGCAAGGCTTCGATCGAGTCTTGGTCAACCTCTCCTCCCAGTTCACGCAGGGCCTCGGCGAACAGGCGAACGATCCGGCTGACGGCCTGTCGGTTCAGCTGGTTCAGGATTCCGATGCGGACCTGCACCGGCGCGCTGAGCGTGGGCCAGATGCCAAACCCGCGGGCGCGGCAGTTCTGCACCAGTTCCATCTCACGGCCCGCCAGTTCCGGCGGCAGATTCAGTACGATGAGACTGGGCATATCCGAAGTCACTTCGCACCCCATCTCGATCACCGCGTCGCGCAAGACCTTTTCGTGGGTCCGGTAGGACATCGAGCGCTTTGCCAGACCCTCTTGCAGGGTCAGACGCAGGGATTCGTGGAAAGCAGCGACCGCGTATCCGGAATGGGTGCGGTGATAGGTGCCTTTTTCCACGTCCTGACCATCGACGATACCCCAGTGGCGGGCCTCGAAAATCGGGTTGTGAACATAGGTGTAGGCACCGGTTGACTTCAGGGTTTCGATATAGGCGTCCGTGAAACTGACGGGCGCATAGGTCAGCGGCAGGCAGCATAGGCCTTTTTGCGGGCACGAGGCCCAACCGGCAATGCCGGGGAAGTCATCAATCGAGAAGTCATCGACGCCCAGCGACGAGACCGCATCAATCAGACCCATCGCGCCATGACGCTCACAGGCGTCCGAGAACCCGCGCAGGTCGTTGATACGGCCCGAACCGGTTTCCCAATGCGCCATGAAGGCCCATTTCGGCTGATGCTCTGACAGAGAGGCGTCGACCAGCTCACCCGTCACTGGCTGGCCATGCGGAACTTCGATCACGGTGACGCTGGCGGCCTGTGGGTCCAGCGGGTTGGCGGCGTGCTCTTCAGGTGTCGCAGCCTTGATCCGCAGAGTCAGCGCATCAATGCCCGAGAAGGTGCCATTGGTGAAGGCAACCACCTTGTCGCCGGGCATCACGGCCGAGAACATGGTGTCCAGCGCGCTCCAACCGGTGCCGGCCACGGCGAAGGTATAGGCGTTTTCGGTGCCCCAGATCTTGCGCAGCATATGCTTGCACTCGACCATGCCGCGCAGGACGTCGCCCTGCATGTGGTCTGCGACGCCTGCTTTGGCAAAGGCGTTCAGAACACGGGCGTCAGTGTTGCCCGGCCCCGGACCCGCGGCAAGCGTTTCGGGAATTTCGAGCGGTGGGAAAATTTGAAAGGTCATCGTCAGACATCCTTGGCGGTTATTCGGGCCCTGCGGCCTGTTGTGTTACGTTGCCGAACAGAAAACGCGGACTTGCCCTGTAACGCAACGTAACTTACTACTGTTTTAGGATGTCTAAATGGATGGGGGTTTACCTACCCATTTAGGTAAAAATACCAAAGTATACCGATTTTCCACCTACCCAAATGGGTAGTAATTGGCAAAAACAGGGTGAATGAGATGTCTGCTACCGCTAACGGTCCGATCGATGTCATGCTTGCGGACAGCAACCCGCTGGTCTTGTCTGCCATGTCCGAAATCTTCGAGCGCGACCCGCGATTCTCATTGGTGGCGACCTCGGCCACGGCCGAAGGGTTTCTGGGAACAGTGATGCGGGTGCCTGTTCAGGTGGGCGTGGTGGACTGGAACCTTCCGGTGCTGGGGGCGGCGAAACTGATCGAAGTGCTGCGCGAACAGGCCAACGCCCCGCGCTTTGTTGTCTACGGGGAAACGACCGGTGAAATCCCGCGCTTGGCGATGCAGGCCGGGGCCGCTGGCTTTGCCGCCCGGTCCGGCGAGGTGGAAGGCCTGCTGGAAACCTGCGCCGATGTGGCAGCGGGGAAGATGGTGTTCCCGTTCATCGACGTCCGCAAAATGCAGCAGGACCCGATCCAAAATCTGTCCCGTAAAGAACGCGCCATCCTTGAAGCGCTGGCACAGGGCATGTCGAACCGGGACTTGTCGAAGGAACTGCAGATTTCGACCAACACCGTCAAATTTCACCTTTCCAATATCTACGAGAAACTGGCGGTGAAAAACCGGGCCCAGGCCATTGCCTATTTTTATTCGTCGCAGTTGTCCGGAAGCTAACTTGCAGGCTGACACTGCGCTGCTTTGGTAGCCTTGCGGAACAGCGCGGCCGTCACCGCTGTTCCACCCGCGCCCGACCCTGACCCCGCAGCGACGGCGGCAGACCGTCTGATGCCGGAAATGCGAAAGATTGCATCCCGTCCGCCAATGACAATGGTTGCCAAAGAACCGCGCCTTGCGCCGTGCCAACTGACAGGGTCGACCCATGATCCAGAATAATCCCGCCCTGATCGACGCCATCCGCGACCGGTTCGCCTCTGTGCCGCATGAAAGGTATCCGCACTCACACGCGCAAGGTCGATCACTATTCGGGCAACGCGCTAACGCCGCGGGGCCTACCGGACTGTATCCGCATTTCATTCTGTCGCTACAATACTGAACAGGAAATCACCCGCCTTCTGGTTGCGATCAAGATGCTTGGAGACTGTGGCTAAGCAAGCTGTTCGTTTTGAGATTTTGAGTTTGAGAACAGCACAGATCTTGCAAGAAACCTAACCTGTAGGTGAATTTGAGTTGAAGGTTTTACATAACACACATACTGCGATGTCCGCAGTTTGTTACGGCGGCGCCGAACATCCATAGGTTGCGAAATCGCGCAGGACCGGCACATAGTCTGTTCCATCCCGGCCAACCTCCAGCGACCAGGTCCTGACCGTGGTCGAGAAGTGCAACTCAACCGTGTCCCCGGGGCGGTAGGTATATCGATCAGTATAGCCCCAGATCTCCAGCACCCGGTCATCTCTGGCAGGGCCGGTATAGTAGTGATCCAGAATGTGACGTGCGCGGAGTAATCGCCGAGCCCGCGCCTTCTTGTTCTGGGTCAATAACAGTGTTCGTACTGCCACTCCGCTGATTTGTCCTTTTCTCGCTCTCACACGGCATCGCGCGCATCATTTGAAGGTCCCTGAACATATCTGCCGGCTGATTAATCGAAAGCTGGTTCTCCGCCAATTCACTTTCTTTCAAGCGACATCGCGATGTCGCGGGAAGGTTATACTTGCGCAACTCCCCGCGATAGCCGCTGGGTATGCTACGCGCTTTGAACGAAAACTGGGCTTTGTTTCTTGGCATGCTCATGCTGATGGTCGCCAACGGCCTCTTGGCGACTTTGTTGACAATTCGTGGGGCGAGCCTCGGGTTCAGCGACTTCACCATATCGATCATGCAGGCCAGCTATCCGCTCGGCGCGCTTGCGGGCACGGCACTGGCCCCAAGGTTGGTAGAAAACGTCGGTCATATTCGGGCGTTTTCTGCACTCGCGTCCCTAGTTTCAATCGCTGCGATTGTTCACCTTTTGACCAGCGATTCTGTCAGCTGGAGCGTAATGAGGTTTCTCGGAGGGTTTTGCTATCCGGGCCTATACGTGATTACCGAAAGTTGGCTGAACGCAAAGTCCGACAACAGCATTCGTGCACAGGTCTTGTCGCTCTATTTCATTATTCAGCTTGCTGGCCCCGCCTTGGGAACAGCGCTTGTCGGGTTTCCTGACCCAACAGGCAACCTGTTGTTTGGTGTCGTCTCAATACTGATCTCACTTTCAATTGTGCCGCTCTTGTTGTCCGGCAACAAAGCACCGGACTACACCGCCCCAGAACGAATGCCTGTTACCCGGTTGTATAAGGTCTCGCCCGTTGCAGTGATTGGCATCGTCATCGTTAGTATCGGTGTTTCTGCATCCTACATCACGCTGCCGCTTTATGCTTTGCAGCAAGGATTTACGGCAGCGCAGGCATCGGGCGCGCTTGTTGCGGCGTTGATTGCCGGTGCCGCCGTTCAATACCCGGTTGGTTGGATTTCCGATCATACCGACAGACGCTACGTGATCATCGGCCTGGGGGGAGTGGCTGCTGTGGCCAGCCTCTGGATGGCCATCGACACTTCGACATCGAATATTGTTTACGGATTTGTTCTGGTCGCGATCGGACTTTACCCTGCCTATTCCATCCTGACAGCCCATGCGAACGACCAGCTGAAACTGTCTCAGATCGTACCCGCCAGCGGCACAATGGTGTTGCTGCTGAATATTGGCTTGCTGATGGGGACGATACTAGGTCCAAACTCAATCACTCTGCATGGGGGCAGGGGGCTGCAGTTTCTTTTGGCCGGTGTTGGTATTTCCGTTGCAGTGGTTGCCCTCATCCGACGCTATCAGGTCGAGGCGCCCGCGGAGACCGGAGAGGTGCAAGTTGTGGGGTTCATCGGCACCGGGCAACCGGGTGTTCTGCAAGCCGAAAGCTGGGTTCAGGAAGAAGATGCAATTCAACAAGATGGAGAGGCCTAGACCTCCAGTTCTGGGCGCATTCAACGGCGCGGTTGGTCTGCAATTCACTTAACAGGGAGGCACGGATGAAAAAAGTTAGCTTCACCCAGATGAAAGACTGCAGCAAAGAGGATTACGAGTTCCTGACTGCACAGGCCGTGGATGATGCCCGTCACACTGCTGGACGGTTGGTCTGTCTGGCATCAGCAACTGTGGGCCTGATTAGCGGATTTGCATAAAGGATGGTATCTGGCTCATCTGAATCGTCAAGGAGTGAAGTTGAGAAGGAAAGCTGGAACCAACAAGCGGACGGTCGATCGGGTTGTCAAAGACATCCGCCGAAAGACGCGCAAAGGCCGCCGGTGAGCAGCCTCATCTGACTGGGTAAAGCCATGTTGCGAAGCTTTAGTCGAAGAAGCTGCAACAGAACCACAGTTGTTGACTGCCTTGCGTAAAAATGTGCTGCTTATCCGTGGGGAATCAACAATAGCAACAACTTAAAGGCGCCATTGTAAACTCGTCTCTTAGCTCAGGAACCCATCTCTAACCTCTGCTTTTTAAGCCGAGCGTTGAAACTGTTCCCTGACGGGCCTCAATTGACCAAGGGCCAAATTTATCCAAAGCTTGGACAGTTCTCTGGAAACCCCGGCTCTACTGGCGACGCGATTGCAATCTTCCGCAGAATAAGGCCAAAGTCCCACTGATACTTGTTCGCGACCTTGCCCTTCCGACCCTAAGAGCATCGGTGAAGAGCCAATCATACGATATATTCGGATCATTCTCGCGTCGAATACACCGGCAATATGAGTGAGGCCGAATTTTTCCATCAACTCTCCACCGGCTAGCATTATGGCTCCTGCTGTGCGCGGACTTGCTGTACGCGACAGGCAGAAACGGGTTACTTCCCAAATACGAGGATCTCGCACTGGAGAACCGCCGGTAAGGTGCCCAAATACATCATTTATCATCACTGGACCTGTCGTTGGCAGAACTCTCATCGATCCGCCGTGGCTGCCATCTGGCTCTTGCCAGATTACATATAGAGGGTTCAGTTCGTCGTATTGATCTCTCTCCTCCCCCAAAGAATTTACTTGGACATCCCACCCCAGCCTAGTTTTGAATTGATCCGCTCTGTCCTTGAACATCCCTTCAGACAGCAATGAAAATTTTGGTAATTCGTCCCCGTAAACATACCTGAGCATCAAACTCACCTCCTGATTCTGCGATGGAAACAAGTGGTGATGGAATGTGGTTAATTGTTCGTCTTTATCCCGAGAGTCTGATAAGGTCTCGTTTACCTTTAATGAATGAAAAGAGCATCACAGGCGATACTAATTCACTAACCATCGCGCCAACGTGACACGCAAGAAAATTCGACACCCTTATCTGTTTCAAGATATGAGCTTCAAAAAAATTAAGCGTATTGAGCAAGGTTTGGAAACAAATCTTGTGTGCATATCCGATTGAATGCAAGAAATCATACATATTGTGGCAGCTTCACACGTAATACATAGGGATGACTGTAATTTACTGGACAATTTACCACTCGTTAACGGAATCGGTTCAATTTAGGCGCAAATGTGGAGATGAGGAGTTTGGTGATGGATGAGAATTTCTTGCAACGGGTCACCGACATCGAGCTAAGGCTCGAGGCGGAGGGGATGTTTCTCACTGCTCAAGCGATAAGGCAGGTTGTCAATACGTATGTTGTGGACCAATCTCGAGGCATAGAGAAGGTGAGGCATAGAAAAGCGCCAGAAGTGTGGACTAATTTAACCGAGCATTAACCAGGTCACGCTGAAGTTGGTAAAAACAACTTGAGGTGTTTCATGAAAAACAACCATTGGTTCGTCGCAGCAGTATCAGAAATGGTTAATGACGCAAAGCTGAACAATCACCATAATGTACTGCATGGTTTGCGCACTGCACTTTCAGTTTTTTGCGATGAAGCTGGCTTAACAGAAGAAGAAAAAAGCCTTGTCAACGACCTAATTCGAGAAAGTACAAAAAAAACCAGAGAGCTGACTGTCTCAAAATAGGAACTAGGAGATTATTGAATCCAACCGAATCGAGGCAAGAGGCTTTAATTCTTTTCGAGAGGCTCAAAACTTTGGAATGCGGTTAAAATCAATTTTTCGAAAGCTATGTCAGAAGGTTTCGTAGCGAGAGGAGATTCTATCATATCAAGTAAATATACTTATTTATGAATAACATCGGGTCGTTCGGAATAACGTATGAAGCGTCTTTATGCGCACCGTGTGTCAGTGCCAATACTGCTCTCAATGGCTAATTGCACCTTCTTAAATACGTCAATTATACCTATTGCAATAACCCAAAATTCATTGAAGTCAAGTCTGACTCCGGCTTGGAAGTCTCCTCTGTTAAATGAGGAGATTAGGCGGAAAAGGACTACGGCTCTTTGCTTTTCTTCGAACGGATTTTCGAATTCACGCTGGTCCAGAATGATTGCAACTTCCTCAGCTATTCTCACCGAAATTTGGGTCAGCTTATCAGTGCTTTGAGGGGCGACAAGGATTTCCGTCAACACCCTCATTGCAATGACATCGAAGAAGTTTGGGACTGCTACAGTTCTACCGCAACCAAAGTGCAACTGAACTCCGAAGTGCGGCCGCAAAATTTCCCAAGCAGTCTCAACCTCTCTAAGTGGCTTCGACAGCACTGGAGTGATGTCTTGGATATCAAAAGGAGTTGTTGTGGGGCAGAACAAATAACCGACCTTTCGTTAAAGACAATCATAAAATGGAGGTAAAAAAATAACGTTGAATTAACATGCTATCGAGTTTTTCTATATCTTGCTTCGCCGGTAGGCGACCTTCTTGACTGACATCTCGGGGAATCGGTTAGTTTCAAGTTTAGGCTCAGCGCCTGTTGATTTCCCCGTTATTTTGCGGAACATGATCTGTGAAACGAGTGGTGCCATCTGTGATCTCTATCGACTTGCTGATGCCCTATCGCTGCGCTTTGGCCCCAATTGCGCTAAGCCTCATGGCAAACCGTGGGTCAACGATCAGTGCGTCCTGAGCGAGACAATAGTCCATAAACTGCCATGGTTTACGTTGGCGTGATGTTACTGTTAAGAATGGTACGCACAAAACGCTTCACGATCCCTGGAAGTGATGGAGCGAGAAAGGTGTCTTAGCTCGGGTCGTGACTGGCCTGTCGGCGGAATACGCGAGAAGAAAACCGTTAAGCTTGATGCGCCCCACGTTTAGGTACCCCGAACTGCGATCAGCATGGGCGTCAAATAAAGGCGGTGCTAACGCCAGATTGGGCTGACTACTGCGGATTAAGTGCGATGCTGCGTGCCTCCACGACAACTGGGTCCGCTTGACCGAAGCTCTCTGCCGGTGAGGCGGGTGGCTCGATCTGTTCGCAAAGGACTGTACAGCGGCCCGCTGAAGGACGAAGGGCAACTAGGAAACTGCAGAAGACAGCTACGAAGTAAGACAAACGCCGGGACAAATGGCGCAATCGGTTTCGGCAGACTCAAGTCCCCGAAACGTCTCACAACCCGATGCGCTAGATGCTCAAAGGTCTTTCTCCTAGCCGCTGTACTCAATGCGATGGTCATCTATTAGCAGAGAATCCCGCGCCAAGGTACTGTTCCCACTTTAGCCGAGTCGATCCCGCCTGTGTCGAAAAATACTAAAAAGTGCAAAGAATTATAGATTATTATCAGACAAGTTCTTTGTGTTGTTTCTTTGAAAAATCAGACTTTATCTCACAATGTAACTTTGGAGTGTTTTTTTCGGGTTGGTATAATTGTGGGGGTGAAATGGTCAGCTATAGCTACGAGTTAACGCCTGGCGCAGTTTCAGAAACCGTCAGCGAGAACCATTTTGGCGCGAATTTTCGAGGCATGTTTCCAAATATCGGAGAAGCCTTTGATATGCTGGGTGTCACTCATTTGCGTTACCCCTCGGGTAGTGCCCAAAAGGAAGATATTACAAATCTGATTGATGGCCAGTTAAACGAAAATCTGACTGAGTTTCTGAATTGGGTTTCTGAAAGAGGTACTACGTTCACTTTGAGTATTCCCGTTGGAGAAAAATTAGTGAACCAGTCAGAAATGACGGAATTTGTCAAGGCGGTGTATGAACAACTGGGGCCAAACGGCGATCTTTTGACCACAATAGAAATTAGCAACGAGTATTGGAGTTTTCAAGAAGCGTCCGAGTACGGAAGAGATGCAGCACTGGCGACAGAGTATCTCGCAAATGCATACGGCGCATACAATGCTGAAAACCCTATCGCTGATTATGACCCAAAAATCTTGGTGCAAACAGCGCCGCCGTGGCATGTTGGTCCAGATAGCACGATGGACCAAAAAAACAAGGAGATCATTGAGCATTTTGATGCCAACAAAGATTTGTCGGATGGATTTCAGCCAACCGTCGCGAGTGAAGCGGTGGATGGAGTAGTTTCCCACTATTATTTCTATGAAAGCTACGGAGAGGATAATACTTTCTCTGACGGTTACTATGAAAACCGGGAAATCGGGTCACGACCTGATATGTGGTACAAGTATTTTGAACAAGAATTAGACTATCACGTTACCGAATGGAATGTTCAGAATGCCAATATTACTCAGCAAGGTCTGAAGGCGGCGTCGGTAATTCTTGAGATGTTCGAGACCATGTTGGAATCTGGTGTAGACGCAGCGGAAATATGGTCGGTTCTGAATAGAAACTACAATTCATTTGCTGGTGGCATTACTGAGGCCAGCCGGGTTCATCGTTCACCTGCTGGTCAGGTTTTTTCCTGGATGAGGGAAAGCTTGGTTAACGAGGATGGGGTTGGACTCTCTCTGATGGATTTGGGTGGGCTGCCTGACAATCACCGCCCTATTGAAATAAACGCTTTTACCGGGGAAGGGAAAACTGTTCTTTACGCTTCCAACAGAACGGAAGAGTTCGGTGTGTCAGTTGATCTAGACTTGGACCAATTGGTGGAAGGAAGACACTTCATATCTGTTCGCCAACTCGGAATCCTCGACGGGAGTTCAGACGGTTTGAGTGATCGGGCTGAATACGACGAGAATGGCAATTTGGTTCCCAACTCTCGTAATAAGCTCCGAGTCATCGATGAAGCTGAAAGGCTATCTTTGGAAGCGAAGTTCCAAAACTTGTTCGCTTTGGGGGTGATTAGCTCCAGGAAAATATCTTCCTACGAAGAAGGCACTTACCGAACATACCTTCCGCCGCCGTCCACCATTCTCTTAAAGCCCGGATACACCCCTGAAACGGCGACAAGTCTTGACCACTATTATTTTGCTGGTGAGACCGACGTTACCGTAGATGTCGAAGAACTTTTATTTGGTGACGCTGGTGCCGTGGCTATTGAGCTGGATCCTTATGAGGTCGTGGAGATCACTTTAACCCCCTATGACCAAGTTGCTGGATCTAAGATAGGTGACACTCTGATGGGATCGGATTCCCATGAGGAAATTCTGGGTGATGATGGAAATGACTATATCGAAGGTGGCGGCGGAGCTGACTATATTTCGGGAGGTAACGGAAGTGATATTCTGATTGCAGGAGTAAGCGATACAATTGGTGACGTTCTTTTGGGTGGGACTGGCAACGATATTGTAAACGGCGGCCTGGGGGCAGATGAAATATTCGGTGGTGAAGGTGATGACCGGTTGCTTGGTGGCGACGGCGAAGACGAAATTCTTGGGGAAAACGGTGACGACTACGTGGATGGTGGTACTGATGACGACCGAATAGATGGTGGTGCTGGCCAAGATGTACTAGTGGGCGGTCAAGGCAACGATCACATCAAAGGGGGCGCGGGTGATGATGTGTTGTCCGGGGGGATGGGTGACGACGCCCTTTCGGGCGGGGATGGCGCTGACATTTTGGAAGGCGGTGCTGGTGACGATGTCCTCGATGGAGGATGGGGTGATGATTTGCTAATCGGTGGCGAAGGGGCAGACGTTTTTGTTTTTCGACCGGGCCAGGGCCTTGATAGCGCCTACGACTTCGAACACGGTGTGGATGTTGTTCAGATCAATGTGACGAGCGCGAATTTCGAGGACTTAACGCTAACTGAACACGGCAACGACACTCTTGTCGAACTGGATGATGTTCCTATTGCAATTTTAGGAGTGTCGCCAGAGGCCCTTGTTGCTGATGATTTTCAGTTCGTCTAATTGAGGTCAAAATTAGCGCAAAAGTCAGTAGGTACTTCCTGGCGGGAATTTGCTTTTCGTTTGAGTGTATTGTGCGTTGCTAGCAGTTCAAGGAAAACCCGTAAATTTCTAAGTAAATGACGCTCTAAGATCCCAGCCCATGCAGCAAGTTTATCTCGCCGTTAATTATTTTGCGCGACCGTATTTGCAGAAGTGATGCGGTTAGGAAGGTGATTTCATGATTGAATTTGAAAGGACGTTGACGACCGGATTCGATTTTTTTGATCGCGGAATTCGCGATCTGGTTTCAATTGAGTTTGGAGTGGAAACTTATCTATACAGTACTTCTGGTTCTGGCGGCGGGTTGGTGGCTTGGCAATTAAACAGCGAAGGTGTTCCCACTTTCATGGATTCTCAAGTATTTGATTCAAATATTTCATTGGATGGCGGTTTGACGATAGAAGTTGCAGACTTAGTCAATGAAAATCTACTTGTTCTGGATATTAGTTCGTCGGGATCAATGTTTGGATATAGCTTAAAGCCGACTGGGGAGATCGGTGATCCACACCAGTTTCAACTGCCGACAGAAGGTGGAGGATTCACTTTGTTGACTAGTTACTCCGTTGGCAACACGGAGTATTTCGTCGCTGCGACAGAAGGTGGAAGCCAAATTTCTACGTTTCGTATCGAAGAAACTGGTACCTTTGTAGAGCTGGATACTGAAATAGGACGACCGGCTTTTTTGGAGACCGTTGAAGTGGCCTCCAATACGTTGGTCCTGTCCGCAGATTTATCAACGCACTCAGTGGTTACCTATCAGGTCGACACTGAGCCAGGGGAGCTGATCAAAGTAGACAATTCTGATGCGATTTCGCACTTGGCGTTGAATACTCCAAGCGCAATGGAAGTTATCCAGGCGCACGGTAGTTCTTGGGTGCTTGTTGCGGGATCGGGCAGCAATTCGATTTCTGTGATGGAACTGGGTTCAGATGGAAGTCTAATACCAACAGATCATGTGCTGGATAGCGACGGCACGAAATTTAATTCAATTCAAGATATCGCAGTCACCACCTTTGGTGACCAAGTTTTTGTTTTCGCTGGTGGGGATGACACCGGAATAAGTCTATTTGCCTTGGTACCCGGTGGCCAGTTGGTGCACTTGGAAACGACAGAAGGTACTGAGCAAAACGGATTGGGAAGCGTCGAAACTCTCTCCGCTGTCCAGGTCGGCAATGAGCTGCAAGTGTTCGCGGCCAATCAGCAAATGGACGGAATTTCACAATTCTCCCTGTCGCTGGACAAGTTGGGAAGTGTAATAGAAGGCGACAGTATACAATCGGGCACAAACGGCGATGACATTCTTGTTGGCGTGGGTGGTTCAACGCTTCGCGCAGAAAGTGGAAACGACATACTTGTCGCCGGGAGTGGAACAACGGTCATGACGGGTGGCCAGGGGGCTGACACTTTCGTTGTGCAAAATGGGAGTAGGACTACCATCATCACTGATTTTGAGGTGGGAGTCGACAGGTTGGACATGTCTGATTTCGGGCAGTTGCGTTTTCCAAACCAGTTGGATTTCATACGTACTGATGACGGGGCAAAAATTAACTTTCGTGGTCAAGCAATAGTGTTACAAAGCGCAGACGGCGGATCTCTTTCGCAAACTGACGTGGTCGGAGACTTCTTTGACGCACCCACTCGCTTGCCGAATGGTCCAAACGAGAACTTCTCCAATTCAAAAAGTTCTTCCGGAGTAAATGGATTGGTGACAGTTAGCACTGTTGGGGACAATCCTGGAATTAGGGATGCGGAAGTTCACTTCATTCAAGAAGGAAATGATCCCATTGTTGTGCAAGCTGATGCCCAAGGTAGGTTTGATCTAGACCTGCCTGCTGGCTCGCAGGTGGGTCAAATTGAAATCATAAAAACCTACTCGACTAATAGCCAAGAAATCAACGCACTCGACGCCCTACAAGTGCTACGCATGTCTGTCGGTTTAGAGCCAACTTGGGGGATTGCTCAACCAGAAAACTTTATCGCTGCAGATATCAACAGGGACGGGTTAGTTAACGCTTGGGATGCACTAGACATTCTGCGTGCCTCAGTGGGGTTGCCAATAGAAAATGATGCGGAATGGATATTCTTAGATTCCAATACCGATATTTCAGGGGTAACAGCCGACGCAACGCACTATGATCCTAAAATTTCAGTAGTTGCGTTGAATGGGGATTTTTCAATTGAAGCAACTTCAATCCTATTGGGAAACATAGAACAGCTATAATTTAACGGGAAATCCCCGAACTTTGTGCATGTGAAGCCTATTGGATTGAACGAGTTCGCTCTCTGTATGGACATCTCTAAAAGAAGGTGAAAATACTCCTTGCAGCAAACGGGCCGCCCTTGCAGTTCAAATGTCAGCATTCTGCGTTTTCCGGCAGTCTTGGTGAAGCGCAGAATCGGAAGTACTGGGCTTTCTTGGGATTTTGGCTGCAGCGTCGATGAATGAGCGCCATTTATATTGGGTCAGAAATGCTTGACGTTTGGGTCAGAAATGCTTGACGTGATTGACCGATTTATTGAGGTTTTGGTCGTCAATTGAGTCAAAGATCAGTGACATTCCACAGTATCCTGATGAATGTCACACGAACCTGATCCAGCCGTCACAGTTGGACCAGAAAAGCGGTTGACGTTCGACATTGGAAGGCGCTCCAGTTCAAAGTATTTCTACGTAACCTAATTCGGCGACGGGCTACTGGACAGCTGCCCGCACTTGAATTCAGTGTCACTTTATTGGAGTAAACCAAACCTCCCGCAAAGTGGAGAATTTGCTTCGTACGCAGTCAAGAAGTGCGCATTCTGCTGTTAGGTAGTTCCGCTAGATGATCTGTTTCGCTAGGATTGGAGTAGAGGCAACAGGCAGGTCAATGTGATGCGCAGTGCGATCTTCTTACCCTTAGCAGCATTTTTCCTAGGTGCCATTATCGAAGCTGAATCCGCAGCGGCGGCTTCTCTAGGTCGATACGAGGTTTTTGGCGTTGAAAATGGAGACATGCTGAAACTGCGTGCAGGACCTGGAACAGGTTTCAACGTGATCGTAGGTCTTCCAAATGGAACCGCTTTGCGAGTTCATAGCTGTGAGCAGACCGGTGGCACCCGTTGGTGTCGCGTGTCCCTGCAGCGCGCGCGAGGGCTAAAGGGCTATGTCTCCTGGGCATACTTGCGAAAAATCTGATTCAATAGTTGTTAGCGCAGTCGTTTTGACGACGCCTGGGAATTCCGATGGGAAAATTCGTTTCAGCTCGGTTGACGCTCGCCCATATAGAGATTTAGTCAGGTTCTGAGCCACGAAGAGCCCATAGAGGTGCATTCGATAGGGTTGCGGCGTATACAGCAAAGAGCAGATACTTGTTTGGAGCCGCCAGATGTCTGGGGCACGCAACAAAGTTACTGTTTTAAAACTAAAATTCGTTGTCCACTAGCTCGACTGGTCGAAGGAGAGCTTAGCTTCTAACCCAGTGCCCAGAGTGACTGCTAGGCCAAAGCGCCGCCGCCTCACGTCCTCCGCGTAAGGATCGGTGGTCTCAACCTCTTCAAATACGTCAGGATCGTCCCGCTGCACTGTCGAAATCGCCTCGGGCGGGAGGTCAAAGCACTCAGTTTTCGTATGCGAAGACAAAGGTCCCGATCTAAAAAGCACTTTCGAGACAAGGTGCGTGATGCCCTGAGCAATCGCAGTTTTCTTGTCGTGTTATTCGGGCGTGGTCATAATCACTTTGAGGCCAAGCGAGTTTCGGAGGACTCCCATGTCTAAAAGGTAGTTGAATGGGCTGTGCGCCTTTGATCATGCTGAGGCGTCGGGATATTCGGCCCGTTTGGCGACGCAGTCGACAATGATCATTTGTTCTCTTGCTCCTGACAGGGTTCGACATTTGACGAAGCCATTATTCTTGCAGTAGGCCCTCTGCTATCGACAACGCTTCGCACGATGTAGAGGCACGTGAAGCAAGTTTATTCCCGTGCCACGTGTCCAGGTACCCAAATATCTTACCATAGGAGTTGTCCATCACTACGTGACGCTTGCCCATCAAACTACATAAAATATGGCCATGCAGGCGATCTGTTACGACTACCTGACCCGACCCAAGCAGTTCAATTCCGCGTTGTAAATTGGATCGGCTCCAATTCCAAAAAGCGTTGTCAACGAGACGCATAAGAAAAGCAGATGAGTAAGGTGCTGACTCTGCGATTTTGGGTGCCGTTTCAATTAGTAATTGCGATCGTTCTTCATGCGCCCAGTCCGCAACCTGCAGAATGCTTCCCTGTTCTTGCTGGCCAAACAAGTCCGCTTTTCTTTCCCGATCATCACGGGTCAAAGCCAGGATCGGGACAGAAGGTTTTCGTTTTGCCGCGAGAGGGCCCAGTGCGTAAGCCAGATCAGGACAAAGGACGGAAGTACAATCAAAGTTCCTCCGGGCAAATTCCAGGCTGGCTGTGTCGCGGACCAACAAGGTGAAATCAGGATGTTCTGCAATAGCCGCCTGTGTCTCTTTAACCGCCTCTCCGTTTTCATCTGAGAAGTGTATAGACTGAGGCAATTGCACGACTTTGTAGTCGCGAAATAACCTGAGTGTATTTGCACGGTGGCTACTATACCACTCCCACATATCTCCAAAATTGCCTCCGCCCAACAGAAAAATTGTCCCAACAGGCATGAATTCCCGCAACCTTGTCGGGTAAATCAATGTCCTTGAAACAAAACGTGGCCTTCGACCGAAGTGGTTCCTGAGCAGTTTGTTCGTACCAAGCCAAATTGCGTTGTCCCCTACATTGGCATGCGCAGGGAAATCGAGTAGCGCCCAATTGGGCGACGGTTCGCTGCCAAGGACATCATCCAATGCAGTTTCGATGCGTTGCAAGGGCGAGCTGAGGTGAAACGCCGTACTTTCTACCCCGAACTTTTTCTTGTTCTTTATCACGTTCATGGCAAGACGCACGCTTTCTGCAACCCAAACTCCAGTCCTCCACCAGATCACAAAAACCATCTGCACGAATGGTTACGCTGTGAAAGCGGTAGGATCCGAAAACCTCAATCCCTCAGCGTAATGGCCACTTACTTTCAGCGAGAGCATCCCACCGCGCGCGTAATCGCCTTGCAAAAGAAGACGGGCGATTGTGGTTGGGACATTGCTCTTGCGTGGCGCCCATTAGCGCCTGTTCAGGCGTAGGGAAGTTCAGCGCAACAGACGACAAGGGCTGTGGGACGTTGTTCATAAGTTCCAGAGCATCGAATACTTTCGGTTGAAGGTCGAGCCATCTTTGTTCTTTATCCCGAGGGTCGATAATATTCCGGCATTTTGGTGATCCGCAGCCACACTCAAACTCCGCCCCGACATTGTATGTGGCATAATCCGACGTGATCTGCTCGCCCGCATGGATATCCCTAATGGCGATTTCGCAGTCGTAGTCACGGACCAGACATGAGGTTGGGTCACAGCTGTGGTTTTGATATCGGCCGTTGTCCCAATTCAATATGTAGAGGTCCTGATCATTTCGGTAGGCGTACTTCAAAAAGTCGTTGTAGAGGACTTCTGGGAGGCTCTCGGTGCTTTGGGGTGTCAGCACGATGTCCAGCGCGTCTCGGCACCAAGTTATTGTACCTTTTGAGATATCGGCAGTTGCTACAATTCCCGAGCCAGTGGCGTCGTTGATTGCGACCAGCTTTGTATCGGGATGTATCACGTGGCTGCTCTCTTACGTTAGTTTGTGGCGTGCTCGGACAGCCGAACAAGACATTGGGTTTGTGTCGTTGTCAGGATATAAGTTCTCGGACGGCAGACCGAAAATACCTTAACGATCGTGCGAGAGAACCATCTGATTTGTACATTGTCGGCATAAAGGGACTGACCTGTTCCTTGATATCCTGAACCCACGGTTCAGAGCAATTTTGCTCGTCTGCAAAATCAATCAAAGGCAGCAGATCACCCATAGTCCCATCGTTGATTTTAAGACGGTTGATCATGCGGCGCTCGAACTTGGTCTTAAAGCAAATAAGTTCATCCTGACCAGCGGCCCTGAGAGCCAAACGCGTTTGAATGCACTTATCGCATTCTCCGCAGTTCTCCGAGCGAACTTTTCCTTCCCAGCAAAACTGCGCCAGACCCAGCATTTGACGCCATTCTTCTGCCAAATAGGCAATTTTCTGGGGGCGTGAATATCCTGCACCGTCGTGAATAATCTCCAATTCGTCGCCCGATAACAGATAGTCAGTTGCCGGGCTGGACCCCCATGCATGCGGTACGAAACTGACGTAGTTATAGGGGTCCGAACTGGCGATTACCCCCGCGTAATTGTCGTGTGCAAAAAGATGCAAGATCCCGGCAAGCGCGGCACCATGGCTATGTTCCCAATTAGACGGCAAACTGTCACGGAGCGATGTTTTGACGACAAGCAACTCGACGCCGGCTGCATCGGTTATTTTCTCGACACGTTTGCGAAGTATGTCGAAGTCTTTTTGATTGGACTGAGGTATGTCGAAACCGTGAACCAGAACGGCCGACCTAGGCGTTCCATCATTTGCAGAATTGATAGGGCTCTGAGGTCTTTGCAGGGTGAAAATCGAATCCACCCCGCCTGAAAACGTCTGGATCACACCACGGTTTTCTGTCTCTCGTGCGGTATCATCGGATCTGGCGATGCCTTCTGGCTCGATCTCTACCATCTGATACCACGTTGGGTAGTGACAATGCCAAGCTTCCTGAAAAGCAACGATATTGCGATAGAGCTTTTCGCTTATGACGCCGTTTATTTTCAGCCGTTTACAGTGCTGCATAGCGTGGAAAACAACCAGGCACAGCGGGCCATCCAACGTAAGAGGATCTGACCTGGGAGCGCTTAATTCGGTTTGCACGCGAATGTTGCCGCCATTGTCATCATGAAGGATGATGGTTTGTCGGTCCAAGGACGGCGCGTCTTCGACCTCCAATGTTAAAGTCGTCATTCCTATTCCAGATCAGGTTTTGGCAGAGCTCGGAGGCGATCTTCTGGCTACTTAGCACGATCCTTAGAGACATTTCTATCTATCGGGTGATTTGGAAAGCTCGGCCTGAATATACTGTGGCAACACATTCAGGCGGGTGTATCTTTCCAGCATCTCTTCCGGGACCGTCAGCACATTGCCAATTGTCTGCCTGCAATTCGCGGAATGACACTGACAGTCCATGCTCCAGTCCTCGGCGGCCACGTCGGAACTGACAGTTGTGGAATAGTCGAAGGTCACCTCTTCCCCTGCACGAATATCGCGAATGGCAACCAGCTCATTCTGCCCTCTTATCCCGGCGTTTGGGGAGCAGCTGTGATTAATAGCCAAAGACTGGGCATCCAGATCAATGTACAGATCTGCATCAATTTGCAGTGGGTCGTCCGGAGACAGTTGACCGCTCAAAATCCGGCTAAGGACCTCTTCAAAGCTTAGCACCTCGCCGCTCATGCGCCTAATGAGCTGGCCTTCTGGGATGTCAGACGTCGCGAACGAACCCTGCCTATCTATATCGGATTTTCCCACGGATAATGTTGGCGCATCTTCGGGCGGAAAAGTGCGAGTTTCGTTGGCACCTTGTCGACGTCCGAATGTTCTTAGAATTCTATTTTTGAGGGAGTTCAACAATTCCACGAGGATCCTCTTCGCGGTTTGGGATGCCACTGGGGCAGTACCCTACAAGCATACCGGTAGCAACCGTGCCGTTTTTGATCCAGAAGGTCGGGCGTGATGTTGAAAACGTGCTTTCTACCCGCCTTTCAACCCCGGTTCGTGCGCTTACTTGGCCAGGCGTCAAAAGCACAGCAACATTACTCCGGCGTTGGAGCATTGGGTCAGAAATGCTGGATGTTTGCGTCAGATTTGATTGACGTGATCGATCAACTTGTCGAGGTTTTGGCTGTCGATTGATTCAAGTAATATTGGCGTTCCACATATCCTTGTAAGGCTGCACATAGTTCTGCCACCAGCGACCGAGCCTGGCCGTTTTCGCACTACTTCCCTCATCCAGCATCCAAACCAATTTCATTGGTCCTGACTTCCTTTTGGAAAAACCAGGGCTGATTTGCAGATCAGACGCCGAAGGCGCCCGTTCCTGCTGATCTGCCACGCGACGAACGGGGAGGGGGCGAGGCAATGCTATTCGACAATATTCGCGCGGTCCGCAGGCGCAGCTGGGGACACGGTTTTATCTAACAGGGTTGCGCGAGGGGGAAGGCAGCGTCTTACCACTTGCGGCCAGGGGCGTTTGGCTCGTCCAAATACCGCTAGCTCACGAAACAAAAGCGGTGAAGCAGGCTATACCGTCACCATATGTCGACAAGTCAACTTCATAAGATGAAATTAAAGGGCGGGAAGCTGAAGTTCGCTGCGTTCATAAATAACCCAACACGGTGCCTGCAGAGCTGCCATTGGCCTGGATCGCGGATGAGCTCTCTTGTCGGTAACAAGTCCGCGCAACGAAAACTCTGCGGACCCCTGTCTATTCACTTACCAATCAATCGCGGACGCACCAATAGTCTCGATGAGCGGTGCCAAATGTCGCTCGTATTTGCGCCATTTCTCCTTTGATGAGGCATACAATGGTTGGCGTACTTGCTGAACACTTGCGGTCCTAACTCGGCGCTTTCCTTTGTAAAAGGCAAGGCAGTTTTCATCCCATTCAAGACCGCAATACGCTATCAATTCCCGGGCTTCGAACTCAATGTCATCGACCAGATTTTCATAGTGAACGGTGTGAAAACTGCCTTCGGGCAGCACGTTCTTCCAATGCTGCATCACTCGCACATAGGCGTTGAAATAGCGCCCCAATTCAACCTGGTCATAGCTGTGAAGTTGGCTGCGCTGGAACACACGCGTAAAACAGGACAGGCAGGTGTCCAATGGATTGCGCGCGATATGGACGATCCGGGCGTTGGGCATGACGGCATGAATGAGGCCAACCATCAGGAAGTTGGCGGGCATCTTGTCTACGATATGCGGCGAGCCGGGTGCATGTGCATCTAACCGCTGAACATATCGCTGGACGCGTTTGGTGAGCTCTTGGTCCGACAAGCCCTCGATCAAACTGCCCGTTTTCTTGTTCCCGCCGCGCAACTGGTCCGCAAAGAGCTTGTGCAAATAGCTTAATTCACCGGCGCCAAAAACGTCCGGGTGGCTGGCAAGGATCGCTTCGGTCAAGGTTGTTCCTGAGCGGGGCATCCCGACCACAAAGATGGGTTGGCGGCTGTCCACGGCGCTTTTACGCAGCCTGTCGATCAGGCTTGGTGTAAAGCGAGCGATAAGGTCGTTTGCTGTTTCTTCGATCTCGTCCGCGTCGAAATCAATGATACTGCGCTTGATCGCAGCACCTTTTGCGAAATGCTCGAATGCGTCGTCATAGTGCTTGAGGTCTTCATAGCACTTGCCCAACGCATAGTGGTACGAAACCGATTGTTCCGGAAGCATAGTCTCAGCGTCGGGCAAAGCTGCGACCAAGCCCCGGAATTCGGCGCTGTCTTCTGTCACCTTATCCAGCTTGACCAGAGCAATTTGGGCGTTCAAGCGCGCTGAGTCTTTCTCGGCTGCTTCTTTGAACCAGTTTCGGGCCGCGTCGAAATTACCCTTTTCCATTTCCAGATAACCCAACGCCATAATAACCGCCGTGAAGTCGGGTTTGAGCTCAAGTGCTTTCTGGTAATTGGCAAAGCCAGCCTCAATATCCCCAAGATGCGATTTACACAGGGCTATGTAATGATAGGCGGGGGCATGTTCGGGGTCCAGCCGCTGCGCTTTTTCGGCTTCCAGCAGCGCCAGTTCGTGCAGGTTCTTCTCTGTCAGAACCTGCGCTAGCCCGACATAGGCTTCGGGTTTTTTCTCATCGGTGGCGATGGAATTGCGGAATTGTCGTTCGGCCTCATCCCATTCGCAGTACAGGGCATGCAGGCGGCCCCGGTTGCGATGCAGCTCGGCTGAAACATAGGGTTTTCCAAGGTAATCGTCCGCAAGGGTCCGGGCCTCGTCAAAGGCCTCGGTTTCGATCAGCACGGATATAAGGTTGTTGACGGGTTCCATGCTATCGGGCCGCACACTTATGGCTTGGCGGTAGAAGGAAATCGCTCCTGCCAGATCTTCATTGTCCCGCGCAATCGACCCAAGGTTGTTTAACGCGGCGGTCAATTCGGGGGCAAGTGCCAACGCCCTTTTTTGAGAAGCCTCAGCTTCTGTCAGGTCTCCGGAGTCGTAATAGGCCAGCCCGAGATTGGAATGCGCGCTGGCATTCCCTGGCGCCAGTTGTACTGCCCGTTTGCCTGCCTTCAGGGCTTCGTCTACCTTGCCGTTTGCGCGCAAAACCTCTGTGAAGTTTGCAAGGAATCCGGCATTGTCAGGATGCAACCGGGTGGCCTCGCGCATCGCGCTTTCGGCAGGGCCGGTTTGGCCGGTTTGGAACGCAATGACGCCAAGAAGCTGGTGGGCGGGCGCGTATGTTGGGGCGGCCTTAAGTATTTGATTCAGAATGTTAACTGCGCGCTTCAACTCTCCCGCCTCGAAAGCCTTGGCACCGTGGCTGTAGGCTTCGCTGACGGAAAGCGTTTGGTTCGTTGACATTCGAATATCTCCGGTTTTGCAGATGAGGATTTCCGGTCTGGAGCGCCGTCAAATTGCCACATTGTGTTGCAGATTTTCTACGATTTTCCAACAGCTATTAATCCTTCGACGCAATGTACAATTGACCAATTGCGTATCGAATCCCGGTTGATTAACCAAACGTTAACGAAGCCGCACGTGGCAAAGCAGCGAGCTTCGGAAAAATGTAAGTTACGATGGGACGGTACATGTCAAATAGTAAGGCGGGGGTTGTGACCCCCATGATTCGTGGTGGGCGACTTTTCAAGTGGAAAGGGAAAATCGTCAGCGCCGCGCCAGCTGCATTGCTTGCGCAGGTTTCAATGATTGCGCTGGCGACCGGGGTTGCTCAGGCGGACACAATCTCAACGGTTTTGACCACGCCGCAAGTGACGTCAACCGATGAGGATCATGAAATTACGTCAACCGGCGCGGTTGAGATCACATCCTCAACGCAAGCCGCTCTGACAATTGCTACGGACTACTCAAGCACGGCTACCAATAACGGGACCATCTCGGTCACGGCTACAGACACCGATACAGCAACGGGCCTTCTGTTGGATGGAACGTTGTCGGAAACAGGTCAGTTGGTAAACAACGGCACCATTTCCCTGGATATCACGGGTTCCGATCCGCAGGACATTTACGCTCTCCAGGTTAATGGTGACGTCGACGGGTTGATCCAAAACAACGGGACTATTGAAGTTGACGTGTTGTCGACCGATGGCGACATCGAGGCTTGGGGTATCTTCGTCGACGGAAATGTTTCCGAAACAGGCGCAATCATCAACACGGGCACTATCAAGGTCGACGGGCTGATCACCTACGGCAGCACCGCATCGCTCTATGGCATTGCAGTCGATGGGGATGTAGCGGGATTGATCAGTAACTCTGGCACTATTGACGTCCAGTCCCGATCATTCGCCGACGACTATGCCTATGCATGGGGCATTTATGTCGAAGACGATCTGGAGGAAACCGGCCAGATTGTGAACTCGGGCTCGATCAATACAGTGGCTATTTCCACCAGTGACAGTACTGCGTCGGCTATCGGGATCGAAGTTGACGGCGATGCAGCCGGTGTGATCAGCAATTCAGGCACAATCGATGCATTTGCTTCCGCGCCATCGACTTATGAAGCGATCGCCTATGGCGTCTTGGTTGACCGCGATCTGTCAGGGCAGGTCAAAAACAGCGGTACGATCAATGTGACCGCGATAGCGGTTGAGTCCGACGCCTCTGCTTACGGCGTGTACATTGATGATGACATGCTGGAAGGCGCGACAGTGTCCAACAGCGGTACGATAACCGCGTATGCCAGCGCCGATACTGATGACGAAGCCAATGCGGGTGGTTTTTATCTGGAGGATTTGGTCGAAGGGACAGTTTTGAACTCGGGTACAATCACCGGTACCGCCCTTTCGCTGAACACTGCTGACGACGCAACGGCCACCGGCATCTATATTGGTGATGACGTTTCGGGCACGGTCACCAACTCGGGCACGATGACGCTCCTGGCGGAAGCAGCCGAGGATTCTGCAACCGCATCCGGGTTTTACCTGACTGATAATCTGAGTGGCAGCATCACGAACTCGGGTAGCGTGACGGCAACTGCAATTTCGCGGGACACCGAGGCCGAAGCCTATGGTGTGTATGTGGATGAGATTGCCACAGGAGATATCACAAACTCCGGCAGCATTACCGTTTCCGCCCAAGGTGGGATGGATACGGATAGCTCGTCTCCAGACCAGTCAACGGCAATCGGTGTATATGCCTATGACATGCAAGGAACCTTCTCGAACACGGGCCTGATTTCCGCTCATGCAACAGGCAGCTCGGGCACTCGCGCAGCTGGTATCCAGTTCGACAATTTCGACGGCACGATCAACGGGCTGGGCACCATCAAGGTTTCGGGGAATGACGAGGTCTATGCCGTATTTCTGGGCAGCGGTACCGGGACATTGAACGCCAGTACTGAAGACGATGTCGAAGGTCTGATCCGGGTCAACGAACACAACGTGTCGCTTGACGCCAAGGGTGACAGTGCAGTGTTCCATTTCGAGGATGCCGCGCCGGGCGTAGGTGTCTTTACCACTACGGTTTCCGATGAAGATTCTACCTGGTTCGTTCAGGACGAAGGTGGTGCGGCGCCGGTCTATGCTGCAGTTAACCGGGACGACATTGCGGTTTCAGCCGATGTGGTGGCCTTTTATGGCAGTGTTGTGGGCAGCAGTGGCAACGCGCTGAACTACAATCAGTCGCCGCAGGTGGCACAGGGCGCGGTTGTCGCTGGTTTGCGGCCTTTTGCGGCGGTCGATCTTCAGCGCCGCGATTTCGAATCCGATGCTGGCGTCAAAACTGACGTGACACTGTACGGCGGCAGCGCCGGTTTTGCAGGGCAATTGGACAACGGTCTTGCGATGGCTCTGAGCATGGGTGTGTTCTCGTCCGATGGTGACACTGGCACAACCGACTTCGACACCACCGGTTTCTACCTCGACGCCGCCTTTGGACGGCAGTTCGGTGCGTACACGGTTGAAGGCGGAATTGGTTACGGTTGGCTTTCGACAGACCGAACACGTCAGATCACAGGCAGCTCGGATGCCCAAGCCGAATATGACAGCCGACTTATTACGGCCAATGTCGCGGTCAAACGCGCATTCGATGTCAGCGGCACTGTCGGACTGTTCGGGTTTGCGGATGCCAGATACACCAACCAAAAGGATGACGGCTACACCGAGACCGGCTCAAGCGCGAATGCGACCGTTGGAGATGTCACCACCGAGGTATTCGAAGGTCGCTTGGGCGTCGAAGCCGTGGCAGAGCTTGCCGACGGTGGGTTTTTGACCGGAGAGGTAAGCGGTGTTGTACGTCGTGATGTCGGTGATTCCGACGCCGATGTGACCGTCTTCTCGACGACCGAGTCTCTGATCTTTGCGTCGAATGACTTCACTGGTGGAAGTCTGGCAGTTGGTTACGAGAAGGACGTCGTCCAGAATATGCTTTTGGAAGTCAGCGTAGAACAGGAGATCGGAGGCAACGCCCAAGGTCCGTTCGCACGTATCGGTCTTCAGTGGTCATTCTGATCCTAAAAAACCCTGCGGCGCCACTTCTGGCGCCGCAGAACCACGGCCGCAAACTGGAATTGAGCGCGTTCCGACTCTCTGCTGACCAGTTAGACAGTCTTTGATTGTCCCCAGAAACTGCGTTGCCACGATGGGAGCCGACGCCCAATGTCGAAATGGTAGCTTTGAGCTCGAAACAGACGTTCTCTGCGTACGGTGTCAACGGCTGCCTTCTGGTGGATTGAAGTGATGGTTCGTTTGCTCCGCAGATGTGGGGCCCACTCAACCTGCGGTCGGTACACATTTCACCCGTTCAGCGATGTTCGCGCCTCGTTGTGACTTGCGTGTCCACTCAATGGTTGTTTTGCACGCTGCCCAAAAGCGGATCCGGAATAACCAGTTGCTCAAGGTCAGAAATAGGCAACTTCGCCGTATTTTGCATACGCAGTTATTGTTGACGGCCGCGCTCGCCGAATGGCGGCTCCCTAGCCATCTCAGAGTCAAACCAAATCGACAGCGATCCGCGCTGCTTCAACGCTGTGTTATACGCAGGCCAGTTCCTGGTATTGTATTCAGAAGAGCCCCAACTACTTATTTCGCTCGGATATCTCTCTGGATTCAAACAGTGAATCCTCGACGTGATTTGTACAACAATTCTGCAGCCAGTCTGAAAAGGTTTTTGCGGCAGGTTTCCTGATCGCTTTTTTTGGCAGTGCGACTGCGTACCAGACACATCTGATCTTACGGGTGTCCATTTGAACAAGGGTGCCATTGAGCATCTCTTTTTCACAAAGGACGTCATCGGCCAAAATGATACCCTCGCCATCCAAGGCGGCGTCAATAGCTAGAGATAAGTCGGAATAGAGGCGTCCCTGCTGCCAACGGCTACTACCGGGTTCATGTGTAAGATACCATTGATGCCAAACTTCATGGCCGTTGTCATGGATGAGTGGCACTTCATTCCAATTCACGTAACCGTCTTCACCAAACAATTGGTCACGAACACCTGGAGCGCAGGCCGGGTATCCATCGATTGGAAACAGGCGGTGCACTTGTGCCCCGGTCGTTGGCAATCGCGTCTCGAAGTGAATGACTAAATCGGCGTGACCCTCGCCCAGTTGAGGCGGTTGCCACGCGGGGCGCAAGTCCACATTGATCTTTGGATGTTCCAAACAGAATTCGGTGATCCGTTTCCTGAGCCATTGTGAGGCCAATGCAGGCTCTGCACTAACGATCACGGTGTCTTTTTGAGTGGAGCGCAAAAGATCACTACAAGCATCCGTCAGGGTCTGCATCCCGCTCGAAATGCGGGGCAGCAAGGCCCGCCCGTCATCGCTTAGCGTGATACGATTACCCGTACGAATGAACAATTTTGTGCCAAACCAGTCTTCCAGTGTTTTCACGTGTTGACTGATGACGGAGTGGCTGACGTTCAGTTCTTCCGCGGCCTTGGAAATACTTTGATGTCGCGCTGCCGCCTCAAATGCACGAAGCGCGTTCAGATGGCGGAGGGATGAGTTCATGCCGCGAGCGTATCCAAAACCGACGCTGAGGGCCAGTTATTCCTGATTATCAGAAAACGGCTAATTCGCTACCCATTGAATAACTTACGAGAGCCGACAGGAGGCCGTATGCCATATTTGCAGGCCCCCAAACCCGATCACTCGCTAATGGTGAGTGACCTCCACAAATTTTATGGAACCGTCGAAGTCCTGAATGGGTGCCCCGGTGGTTTGGCAAACCGAAAATGCTCAACAGAACCCGGTTCCGACGTGATTTTTGTCCCGCAACCAATACAAAACCCTCCAACCCGACGAAAGAGTATTTCATGGCTGAAACCAGAGCGAAAAAGCACGATTTGATCGAGGGGCGTGCTGCCCTGCTCGTCATAGATATTCAGAAATCCACCTTTGCTCCCCTGTCGAATGATGAAAGGGCAATTGCTCATATGCCGGGCTACGCCGACCGTATGGCGCGCACCAAGGTGGTGATCGACAAAGCCCGCGAGGTGGGTCTTCCCGTTATCTTCGTACAGGAAATCCACCGCTCCGATCTGGTGGATATGGGGCGGGAAACAGACGGAGACGAACAGATTCACTGTCTGGAGAACAATCCGCTGACAGATCTGGCAGTAGATGAGTTGGGCATCCGGCCGGACGACTACAGAATCCAGAAGCGCCGTTACTCAGCGTTTTATGGCACGGACCTGGAAATATTGCTGCGAGGGCTAAAGGTAAATACCCTTATTCTGACTGGCGGTCTCACTGATGTTTGCGTGCACTACACGTTTGTCGACGGGCATCAGGGTGACTATTTCTGCCGGGTAATCGAAGACTGCGTTGCGGGATCGAGCCTTGAGGCGCATCAGGCTTCGTTGAAGGCCATGGAGTATCTCCAACACGGCGCGATCCGCTCCATAGATGCGGTTCTCAGCGCAATGGAAGCTCATGCGCAACGTCATGCTTAAACAACACAACAGCGCGGTGGCGGGTCTTGCACTCGCGGCCTCGGCGTTTCTCAGCTTCACAGGCAATTTCGCGGCATCGGTGGTGGAAAAGGCCAAGCTTTGGCAGTTTCAGGTGTGCCGAACGATGTTCGCGCAGACGATGTTGTTGGTGGCAAGCGCGATGGTTAGGCGGCCCCAGCGCCCAGCCATTCATCATGGCATAAAGTGCTGCAATGCGGCTTCAACGATCCGGCCACTCGCCGCGCCCGCTAGACCTATGTGTTTCTCGAGGTCAGTCCTGCGGACGGAGCCGGTTTCGGTAATACTTGAACAAATGGCCTATTTTTCGGGGCTTCGATTGGCGCACTGACATCAAATCGACATCAGCCACTTTTTGAAAATTCTCACGGTGACCCGCTCTTGGTCGCCGGGTCGACAGACGAAGTAGAGCCCACGATCCAATGGAACACTGCTTTCATCAAGGCGGATCAGCCGACCAAGTTCCAAATCTCTTGCCGCCAGCAGATGTCGCGCCAGCGCTACGCCTTGTCCGTCAATTGCGGCCTCCAAGAGCACGGCACTGTCCACATATTTGATGCTCTGCGAATTGATCCGATCAGCACTCAACCCAACTTGCGCGGCCCAGCTTTCCCATCCGACGTTGAAGGCATCGTGCAATAAGGGGAGATCCGCAATGTCTGTGGCGCGCATTGGCAGCTGTGTTCTCTCAACAAGGGAAGGCGCGGCCACGACGACCAACTCCTCTTGTCTTATTTGCTCATGATAAAGCCCGTCCCAACCCGGTTTCCCAAAACGCAGGGCCACGTCGACCTCGGACGCATCAAAATCTGCAAAGGCATCATTTGTGTCGAGCAACAAAGCGATACCCGGATGTTCTTTCTGGAAAGAACTGAGTAGCGGCACAAGCCATTTGAGCGCCAGCGATGTGGACAATGACACTGTAATCGATTGGCGGTGATGTAAGCGCTTCACCTCCGCTACACCCAACTGTAGTGCCGAAAATGCCCCGCGCGTTGATTGATGCAGGCGCTCCCCGGCTTTGGTCAATTCGACGCCATTGGGGCGGCGATGAAAGAGTGTCGCCCCAAGATGCACTTCCAGCAACTTGATTTGCCGACTGACTGCTCCGTGGGTGACGTTCAGCACATCCGCGGCCTTAGTCAGGCTGGAGTGGTTTGCAGTTTCGTCAAAGGCCTGAAGGGCGCGAAGGTGTCTGAGGTTTTCTGCCATGTGAGAAAACCTAACAGCTATGCTCCAAAAACTCGATAGGTGCCCTCAATTCTTCGGGCTTACACTGACTCGAAATCAGAAAACCTCACAAGCTATCTGCCTGAAGAAAGGAAACACCATGCCCGAGGTCAAGGTCGCACTCATGACAGGAACAGGACAGGGCATCGGCCGGGGTTGCGCCATTGAAATGGCTAAGGCTGGCTACAAGGTCTCGCTAATGTCCCCGTCCAATCGCTCGGTCGAACTCGCAGAGGAGCTTGGAGGCATCGGCCGCCGCGGCTCTGTGCTGGACGTCGATGATTTGCAAGCGATGATTGACGACACCATAAGCAAATACGGGCGGATTGATGCCATCGTCAGCAATATGGGGCACGGCGGAACAGTGCCGGAGGCCATCAAGACAGTTGGGTTCGATCCTGACTTTGACGGGCCGTTATTGGAGCTCAGTGACGAATTGTGGCACGAAAGTCTGGACATGTATGTGCTGAACGTTGTGAAGATTGCCCGTATCGTCACGCCAATTCTGATCGAACAAGGCGGGGGGGCTTTCGTCAACATCTCGTCCATGAATGCAATCGAGCCACGTGCACCATATCCCATGAGCATGCTGCGCGGCGCTCTGCACAGTTTCTCCAAGCTTTTTGGGGATCGCTATGCGCGGCACAACATTCGCATGAACAACCTGCTCCCTGGGTTCTGCGAGAATGTGAACCTGTCCGAACAGGCCCGTCGGGAAATTCCTGCTCAGCGGCCAGCAACTTTCGAGGAAATTGGACAAGCTTGCGTGTTTCTCGCCAGCGATGGAGCCCGATATATCAACGGGCAGAGTATTCTGTCCGACGGCGGAATGAACCGCGCGGTACGATAGAAACGAGGCGGTGAAGAATGATTGTTACGGCGTTCAAGGGTATCCTTTGCACGGATCGGGACGTCTCTGGCCTGGAGTCGAAAAGCGGCAGGTTGCTGCCTGCCTCTGATGGAATGGGGGTTTCGATTACGGATACGATCATCAAAAAGGGTGTGGAGCTACTGTATTGAGGGCAAGGTAATACCTGAGCAACCCAACCATTCATTCGGCGCGTAGCAATGGGTAACAAGGGCTCATTGCAGACCTCGGATGCGCTGCAGCAGCAGGCCGAAAAACCAACCTCTTTCAGATAAGGACAGCCCAGAGCCGACCATGGGCATAGTCTTTGATCATTGCAGTCGCAGTCCGGACATTCACCGCGCAAGAAAATTCATCAGGTGAGCCGAGACACAAAGTTACCGTTAGCTATTTGTGAATTGATGTCAGAATGGATCAAAAGCCATCCTAGGAAGCGTGAAACGACGCATCTGTCAGCAATTGAAGTTGCAAAGCGCGAAGAGAGCATTGTCGAGCTATAGGGTTGAATGACAAGCTAGAGAGCGCCCTGTTGCTATGATTATCGGGTCAAAAAGGTGGCAAATCCCGGCACGCAATTCTGATTGGCTGCGTGCCGGGGTATCAGGACATCCGAGATGATGAATGCCTGGGGAGGGAAGTCACTTTCTGTTGTGAAAGATAAATCCGATGAAGTTCAGCAGCAGCTGGGCGGCCAGAATCTGTGTGCTCTCGGTCGGGTCATAGGCCGGGGCGACCTCGACCAGATCGATGCCCACCACGTCGCCGCGCTTGGTCAGGCCCTGAACGATTTCCAGCACATCGTAATACTGGAATCCGCCGTGACTGGGCGTGCCGGTGCCGGGCGCGATCGAAGGGCAGAAGGCGTCGATGTCGATAGTCACATAGTAACGCGCGCCTTCGGGGATGCGGTTTAGAACGCCATCTGCTCCCAGCTTGCGCACCTGTCGCACAGACAGAATGTCCGATCCGCGTGCGCGTGCATCGTCATATCCTTCTTTCGCAGTCGAGGACACGTTGCGGATTCCCAGCTGGGTCATGCCCGAGACATAGTCTTTCTCGATGGCGCGCCGCATAGGGTTGCCGTGGCCCACGGTGACGCCTTTGCGCTCATCTACGAAATCCAAATGCGCGTCGATCTGGATCACATGGATCGGGCCGTTCTTGGCGCAATCCTCGGCATAGGCGTTGATGCAGGGGATGTTGACCGAATGATCGCCACCGATGGTGACGGGGATGGCACCGGCATCGAGGATCTTTTTGACCCCGTATTCGATGTTGGCGTGGCTTTCTTCGGTTTTGGTATGGATGATATCCGCGTCCCCGATGTCGACGATGCGTACGTCGCTGCCCAGATAGGTTGCGTCGTCCTCGTGATCGTAGGCACCCGCATGACCAAAGCTGAACAGGGTCGAGGCCTCGCGCACCGAACGCGGGCCAAACCGCGCGCCCGGGCGGTACTGGCAGCCGAAATCGAACGGTGCGCCGAGGATCGCCACGTCTGCGTCGATCTCGTCCCAGTTCTCGACATAGGGTTTCTTGCCAAAGGTCGAGATGCCGACAAAGGGCAGGTTCAGACGACCAGCTTCATAACCATGTCCCGACATGATTTTCTCCGTTTCTTAGGGTTTATCGGTAAGCCAGTTCCGGCAGGAACAGGGCGATTTGTGGGAATGCCATCAGCAGCCCGGTCACGATCAGCAGGATGATCAGGAAGGGCGGTACCCCGCGCACGACTTCGACAAAGGGCCGCCGGAAAACCGCGATGGCGGTGAACAGATTGCAGCCGAAGGGTGGGGTTGCGGCGCCGATGGCGACTTGCAGCGTGATCAGAACGCCGACCAGAACCGGGTCTAGCCCGCTGGCCTTGATCATGGGCGCAAAGATCGGAACTAGGATCAGGATGACCACAATCGAGTCCACGAACATGCAGCCCACAAAGAAGGCTACGTTGATCGCCAGCAACACCATCAGCGGACTGGCGCTTTCCAGACCCAGCGCTGCAATGATGGTTTGCGGCACCTGCGCAAAACTGAGCGTCCAGCTGAAAGCCGCTCCTGCCGCGATCAGGATAAACACGACCGAGGTGATGGCTCCGGTGGACAGGGCGATGTCGAACAGGTCTTTCACCTTGATCGAGCGGAAGATCGCGACCTCAAGGATGACCGCATAAAGCACACAGATCGCGGCTGCTTCGGTCGGGGAAAAGACGCCCCCATAAATGCCGCCCACGATGATGGCCGGGAAACCCATTGGCCACAGCGCCTTGCGCAGGGCGGTAAAGCGCTGCCCCCATCCTTCACGCGGCAGCACGGGGATGTCGTGGCGATAGGCGTAGACCATGCAATAGGCCGAGAACAGGACGACAATCAGCAGCCCCGGCAGGATGCCCGCGATGAACAGTTGTGAGATCGAAGTGCCCGAAACAACGCCATAGATGATCATGCCGATGGAGGGCGGGATCAGATAGGCCAGGTCCGCAGCGTTCACGATCAGACCGATCGAGAAACTGTCGCTATAGCCCGATTTCAGCATCCGGGGTCGCATGGCCCCACCAATGGCCACCACGGTCGCCTGGGTCGAGCCACACACCGCACCAAACAGCGCACAGGCTGAAGTAACCGAGATGGCCAGACCACCTTTGATGTGACCCATGAAACTCATCACAAGGTCGATCAACCGGTTTGCCGAATGTCCGCGTGTGATGATGTCAGCGGCCAGAATGAACATCGGCACTGCAATCAGCGCGGCTGGTTTAACACCCCCGATCATCTGTTGGATCAGGATCTGCATGTTCATCGTGGGGAAATAGACAAGGAACCCCAATACCGCTGCCGAAATCAGCGGCATTTTCATCGGAAACCCTGCCAGCAGCAGGATGATCATGACGGCTAGCATCAACTCGGTCATTATTCTGCCTCCGCGGAGTCTTCGAATTTCTTGATGGCTGCTGCTGTTTCGGGATCTTCGTAACTGTCGACTTCGAGATACGAGACATAGACCTCTTCCTCGGCGAAGTTCAAGTTACGGATCGCGGTCAACAGATATTGAAATGAAGCCAGCGCCAGGCCGACCACGACCCAGACATAGGTCAGGTACAGCGGCAGCTGCAGCGCCGGGGTGATGCGCCCTCGGGCGGCGACTTTTTGAACGTATTCCAGCGCGTACCAGGCCAATACCGCCATGACGACGGCTGTTGTAGCGGCAATAACGACCATCAGGGCCTTGCGCATCTTGATCGGCAGCGCGTCATAGATCGCTGACATTCGGATATGGATGCCCTTGCGAGTGGCATAGCCCAGCCCCATGAAGGTGACGATGACGATCAGGAACTCGTTCAGTTCCTCGGAAAAATAGATGGACTGGCTTAACACGTACCGCCCAAAGACATTGGCGATCGTGTTTACGGCCATCAGGATGATCCCCCAGCCCAGGATCCAGACTTCGATCCGTCCGATGACAGCATCGATCTTTCCCAAGAAGCCGAAAGGAGTGGCAGTACCGTTTTCCATGGTGTCCCCCCTTTTTGAAAGCCTCACGCGCAAGACGCGTGAGGAAGTTTTACGTGAGTGGTTGGGAGGGATCAGTTACCCGACAGTTCCGCCTGCAGCGCGTCCAGCAGCTCTTGCCCACGAGGGCCAACGGTTTCGACATAGGTCGCCGAAGTGCCGGTGCTGCGCTCGCGGAACGCGTCGCGCTCTTCTTCGTTCAGGACGACCAGACCGATGTCAGGCTTGGCTTCCTTGATGATGTCCAACCGCTGTTGGTTGAAGTCGGTGACAACGCCGTCGATGAAGCCGGTCATGTCGGCCATGGTATCATGCACCAGCTGCTGACGGTCGGGGCTGAGGGTCTCGAACCAGTCGGAACCGGCAACAACTGTGGTGACAAGCTCCTGCTCGCCGGCCCAGATCAGGTGGCTGGTGACTTCGTAGAACTTCATCTCTTCGATGGTCGGGATCGGGTTGACCTGACCGTCGATGGCACCCAGCTGCAATGCGCCGAACACTTCGCCAAACGGCAGCGGGGTCGGGCTGGCACCCATGTTGTTGTAGGTTTCCACCAAAATTGGCGAGACCATGACGCGCATTTTGAAGTTGTCGAAATCTTCGGGGGTGCGGATTTCACGGTTGGTGGTCCAGACCTGGGGGCCTTCGGAATACATGGTCAGAACTTCCAGACCACGCTTGCGGAAATCCTCGTTCAGCGGTCCATAGATGGTTTCCGAGCTGCTCAGGATGTTCGAGATCGCCGCCGGGTCGGAAGGCAGCAGGTAGGGCAGCAGGAAGACCTGGCTTTCCGGTACAACGGTGCCCAAGTTGCCGATCGAGACGTTGGTGAGCTGGATAACGCCATCGGCGGCCTGTTCGACCGTTTCGGTGGGTGTCCCTAGCGTGCCCATCGGATAAACGGTGACGGTCACTTCGCCGTCCGTGGCCGCCTCGATGCGCGATTTGAACTCTTGCGCGTAGGCGTCCATGATCGAGCCCGGAATTTCTTCGATGGCGAATTTCCAATCCTCGGCCAGAGCGGCGAGTGGTGCCAGCCCCAACAGCGCAACGGCTGCGGTTGTCTTCATTGTGTTGAAAGAGAATGTCACGCGAATGTCCTCCCATTTCGCTAAGTCGTCACTTCTGGGAAGGATCACATCATGAGTTGTTTCATGAAAAAATACTATTTTAGCAATGTTCACATAAAAAATATTCGTGTAATGTGATTGGGGAGGATTGATCTTTGAAACTGCTGAGAAATACGCTTCTTGAAACATTTGTGGCCGTCGTTGATTGCGGCGGCTTCACGGATGCACAATTTGCGTTGGGTATCACGCAATCCGCCATCAGCATCCGAATCCGCGACCTGGAAGCGGCGCTTGGCTACCGCGTGTGTGAGCGGGGACGCGGTGGCTTTCGCCTTACGGAGCGCGGAGAGATAGCCTATGCCAAGGCAAGAGATATCCTGCGCAACGCACGCGATTTCGACGCAGAACTTCTGGAACTTCGGGACGTCACGACTGGTGATCTGCGGATTGGTGTCGTGGATGCCGTCAACACACTTTCCGATCTGAATTTTGGGAAGTCGCTAAAACAGTTCCTGAACCGGCCAAACGACGTTCGTTTGGAAATCGTTGTCGCCTCGCCGACAGAACTGACACAACGGTTGATCACCGGCGAATTGCATGTCGCGATTGCGCCGTTCCGAAATCAGGTTGCCGATCTGACCTACACCAAATTGTGCCAGGAAGAGCACAGGCTCTATTGCGGCCGCGACCACCCGTTATTCGCTTTGCCCAATGACAAGATCGATCTCGACGTCATCTCGGGGTATCAGATATGTCAACGTTCCTACAGCATGCTGGTATCACCAGAGCTTCAATCCACTGATCCGAAGGCCGTCGTGGCAAACATGGAAGCTATGGCGACGCTTATTGAAACCGGGCACTACCTTGGGCCACTGCCGGTCCACTTCGTGGAAAGCAGATCGCAGAGTGGGAGACTTCGGGAACTGGCTCCGGACAGGCTGCACTGGACCTCCACTTTTTACCTTGCGACCCGCACAACAAACCTGCACAGGCGGGCTGTCGAGCTGTTTGTTGAGGATGTGCTTGAGTCCTGCGGGGCGCGCACTGGACTATGAAATAGCTGATATCAGGAGGTGATCTTTAAGTGCCATCGATTGGCGTCAGTTTCGAGGTGTTTTACTGCCATTAAAAATACGTCGCAGTATTCGGTGACTTGGGTTCATTGCTGGTATCGGAGCAAGCGCAACATCTTGTCGGCAAATCCGTCTCGCTCAGATAAGAACGGCCCAAAGTTGCCGTCCAAAGCCTTCGAGCCTTCTGTATTGCAGCTTTCCCAGACCAGTCATTCGCGTACGGCGATGCTTTCTTTCAAAGTGTGAATAACAGATATGTGCGGAACCAATTTGGCACTTGCGCGCAGAATTTCCGCAAAACTGTCAGAAACGAAGCGTCATTCGGCCGGAGCCGTACAGCTTCGCACATCGCTTTCACCGTAAGTTCAGGCTGCCGGGTCGGAAACGCAATCAACCCGGCATCTGATGAAAATGTGCGTGGCCAGGTGCCGCCCGGACGATCTCAGAAAATAGCGTCTAGGCAGGTTGCAATTTCCCATTCTGAAAGGGCGACATGCCAATAAGAAAGGCGTCGTCAATTGGTTTTTGTTTGACGTGCGTCATGTCATGTTTTCGGGGGAAGGCGAGGGGCGTGCTCGCCTGTTGCGATTGCGAAACCTGAGATACCGACCACCCAGCCATTTTATCAACCTTTTGATCCCGATCCCGGACCGGAATTCAAACTCTTCGTTCTGGAATTGCCGGTTTTCAACACCATAGTGTTTCAATCCCTTCTTGAGTGCCTCCTGAAGGGAACGCGGCCCGCAGAAAGAAACTTTGGCTCGCGAAAGACCAGGCCCAACTGCATTAGAAATCATTTCTGCGCTGATGCGTTGGCCTTCACCCGAAGCGACAATATGCAGTGTAAGATTTGGCCTGCAGGCAGCCAGCTTTTCGATCTCACTTAAGTGCGGCGCTACCGTTCTCGACTTGATACAATAAAACAGGTCGACCGGTTCGCTTTCTGCTTTCAGGTTCTCGGCCCAGACAAGGAATGGCGTGATCCCAATCCCTCCCGCAATCCAAACCTCAGGACCTTTACCGGCATAGCGAAACTTTCCAAAGGGACCTGCGACACGTACCCGCTGGCCTATTCTCAAAACCTTATCCAGAGTTGACGTGAAATCCCCAAGCGCCTTCACTGTCACGCACACTGTGCCGTCATAATCAATTTTCGAGAAACTGAACGGATGAGGTTCATTTATTCCGGCGCCGGTGAAGCGCAGGACTCCAAATTGCCCAGGTAATGGGCGTATCCCTTTACCTTTTGGTGCAAGTGTAATGGCCAATGCTCCGCCGGTGGTTTCAAGCTTTGCGATTTTATAGCGATAAGATGGGCGCAGTCTGTGCGGCAGCAACATCCACAGATAGGCGACTATTCCGGCCACACAGAACGACCCCGTATACAGCCCTGCAGGATCGGTCATCGCAAAGGGTTTGGTGATCAGGAAAAAATGCAAAGCGCCAACCGCAAACAGGGCACCCATTGCTTTATGTGACCACTTCCACAGATGATAAGGAATAAAAGTCGCCACTGATATGAGAACCAGTAGCAGTAGGCCATACAAACTGATTTCGCCGAGGGATTCAGCAAAGTCATTCAATGCGGTTTCACGACCCAGCCCGCGCATTTCAGCGCCTATCGTATCGTGCATCAGGACCGCCCCCATTGCCACGATGCCTGTCCATTTATGGAGGATGTAGACACGGTCCAAGCCACCGAACAGATGCTCGATACCCGGCAGGCGTGTGGACAGCATCTGGCTCCATGCCATTAGAATAAGCGCGGCAAGCCCCAGATACTGGGAAAACAACGCGGCTTGGTCAGTGATACCTGGCAGGGAAAAGAGCTGATATGCCGGGACAAGCACCGTTGCTGCGATCAGAATGAGGCCGATTGGGTTCATGACTGGTTCTTTTCTGAGAATGGGTTCATCGTTGCCGGGAAGCTGCAACACCCGACAAAATTGGCCGATCAGCAGACTTCAAGCGTCATAGGCCAAAGGTTTAGGCACATCACGTTGCGAAAATTGACCTAAACTGGCCGAGCCCATGTCAGTCGCGTCACTTTGCCTGATATTGAAGCTCTCGAAGAGAGATTGTGGACCACCCGTGTGAATGGCTTGGGTGGTCCACAGAGATAGCAGTTTTGGTGGACCGCTATCTCAAGGCCACACTCAAAGGGGTCGGGGTGGCCAAATAGAACTGTTTGTTTTGGGTGACTCAAACATGTGCGTATCTCCTATTCAGAACTTCCATTCGTAGGACGCCCAGAGGGCCTGGGTTGATACGTCAGCCCCAAGGGTTGATCTCGCTTCAAGGTGAAGGATTCCCCCATGATGGAAGGGTTTCTCGAAGTTTAGCCCCACCTCGCCAAAGGTGTCGGTCCCCCCTCCGCCTGAGGCGAGAGCAAGTGTGTTGCCAAATATGGTTACATCCACGACCGACGGCGCATCCGCGTCCCTGCGAACAGCATCCAGAGATGCCGACAGGCGCCCGCCAAGCATGGAAGTTGCGTATGCACCACCGATCCGGGTTTCATTGAAGGTGACGGTTCGATCCCCCACTGTTGCATTGGCGGTCCCACCCGTTTCGGTGTAGCCGTCCAGGTTTTGCTCTCCGTACAGAAAGCTTGCCCTAGGGGTCAGGATCGCGCCGTTTTTCAAGGCAAGATCCCGCTCTGCCGCGACCAAGGCTGTTATCATGTCGCTGGAATAGTCAGCCTCCGACGTAACATTGCCGCTGGAGTGGGTCTCATCATTGTCCAGGTCACCGTATCCCAAGCCAAAGCTCAGATCGGCAAATCCGAAGTTTTGTGCGACGATGCCGCTGATAAACACACCCGAAGTATCAAAGGACGAAGTGCCAAAGGTTCCGTCATTCTTGAAATAGCTGGCTCCAAACCCGTATCGCAGCCCGGTTCCAAGATCGCGGGTTACACCTGCACTGACACTCCACAAGTTTGACGAAAGTGCCGAAGAGCTGCCGCCTGCTGTTCCGTCGCTTTTGCTGCCACTAACCAAAAAGTATGGCCGGAACCCTTCGATTGGGCCGCTTCCGCGCGTGCTGAGTACCACCCGGTCGCGGCTGGCAGTGCCAACATCGGCGCGGTCCAACTGGCGTGCGAGATTGTACGACAGACCCGCAATCTCGAACGTTTGGTTTGTGTTGGGTTGCAGCTCGGTGGCGTCGAACGATGCATAAACGGGCGCCGCGCCCCCTTCATTATCAACAAACCAACCTTGAGAGGCTGAGGACACAGACGTCGTGAACACACCGTTGGCCGTGTCATCGTCCTGGAAACGATAGACAACTCGTCCACCAACATTGCTCAGATTGACGTCGTGATCGCTGACCCGGATGGTGCCGTCAATATCTGCGGTGGATTCGACATTCAGCGTGCCACCGCCGTCGCCCAGAAACACCGCATAACTCTTGCCGGATGAAGCGGCCGAGACGTCACCCGTCACATTGACTGTTCCCTGGGCGCTACCCACAAAAATGCCATAAGCTTCCGTATCCGTGCCCCCGCTGGCAGAGACCGAGATCGAGCCGCTATGGCTCAGAACGCCACCTGTGGACAATGCGGCCGTTGTAATGCCGTGCGCGCGGACAAGAGTGTCACCTTGGGCCGAAACCGATATCGCTCCGGCGTTCGATACAGTCTTGCCGATCTGGTCAAAGGACATCCCCACGGCAGCAACGGTTGAAACATTTTGGCCTGCTGCGGAAACCTGCAGGGTGCCAGAGTTTAAGACGTCCCCACTATCACGAACGTTTGCACCGGTAATCCCGGCCGCAAAGGCTGTAGAACCCTGATCCGCCACCACGCTGACAGAGATGTTGCCGCTGTTGGACAGCTTGCCGCCGACGTGAGAGAACCGCAGACCCAAGGCGGAGGCGTTCAAACCTGAGGCCGAGGCCGCTATCGCGCCCGAATTCTCGAACACACCGGAACCGCCCATCGGATCTTCGTTGATGTTATCCACGTAAATCCCGGTGGCTACAGCGCGTTGGAAGGGAAAAGGCGCGCCCGAGCTGGCTGTTGCCGCACTTGCGACAATACTTCCGGAATTTGAAAAACGGCCGTCGATGGCGCCGAGATTAATCCCGCTCGCTCTCGCGGTGCCGGTTCCTGAGGCTATTGCCGAAATATCCCCGGAATTATCGACTGAACCTTGAATATCATCCAAACTCAGCCCTTCTGCACCTGCAAATGCCGCCTGAGCGGATACAGAGACTACGCCCGAGTTGCTGAACGTGCCGCTAACATCGATAACATTGATCCCATCCACGTAGGCAGAGCTTGTGCCGACGGCCTGGGCTGTAATTGCACCACTGTTATTGAAGGACCCATCGACGTTTCCCCTTACTTCAATTCCCTCGACATACGCAAAGGATCCTCCTCCTGCCGCGGCCGTTACTGTCCCGCTGTTGGTTATTGATCCATCAACGGCACCTGTCAGAATGCCGGTTGCGGTGGCGGAACTGGTGTCGACCGCCTGGGCTATGATCTGACCACTGTTTTCCAGCGTGCCCGCTACACGGCCCAAAATCCTGATCCCTTCGGCGCCCGCTCCTGATCCTTGCCCCTCAGCGATGGCAGTGATCGTGCCGGTATTGGTCATAGTCCCAGTTGCCGCAATGGAACCTGCACGGAGTCCTTCGGCTGAGCCGGTGGACCCATGACTGGCGACCGTGATGTTTCCGCTATTGGAAAACGTCCCTTGTACCGTCGAAGACCGAATGCCAATGGCTTCGATGCTAGAACCGTTATCCACCTGGATGGTGATTGAGCCCGAATTGCTCAGAGCACCGTATATTTCGCCAACGTCAATTCCGTATGCGGACGCATGGTCGGCGGCGCTTAGTTGAATGGCGATGCTTCCAGAGTTTTGCAGAGTCCCGTTCAATCTTCCGGTATGGATGCCTGTCGCACTACCCGATCCGGTGGCGTTTGCTGTCAGTGTGATCGCGCCGGTATTGACCAAAGCGTTGTCGACGTTCCCCGCGTCGATGCCGTATACGCTGGCACGTCTTCCCCGTCCCGTCGCAGTGATATCGCCGTTGTTGGTCAATCCCCCCAAAATGGTACCTGTGGAGATTCCTGTCGCGCCGCCATTGTTGGAAACTCCGACAGGCCCGCCAGCGCTTAGTCCGACGCCGCTCGCCACGATGGCTCCGGTATTGGTGAGTTGGCCGCTGACATCGTTAACCTGGATGCCACGTGCGAAACCCGCGCCATTGCTCGCCCGGGCATCGGCGAAAATCGCCCCGCTGTTGAGCAGAGTACCCGAGACGTTGCTGGCCGCTATCCCTCTGGCCTGCGCTTGGCTGATACCGCCTGCGATAACATTGACGGGCGCAGAGTTCGATACATTGCCAGCAACATTGCCGAAGTCGAATCCGTCGGCATTTGCGGTTGTAGATGTAGCAAGTGCCTGAATATTCACTGTGCCCGAATTGTCGAAATTCGCGCCGTCGCCCACGCCCCCGATATCGAACCCATCTGCAACAGCGTTTCCGCCGAAACCCCGCCCGGAAACCATCCCCGAGTTGGTCAGTGTTCCGCTCAGGCCGGAGACTTTGACGACGTCATAGTCTGCTCTTCCGGTGTTACCCGCTGTCATCTCGACAGTAAGTGCGCCGCTGTTTTGCAGACGCCCGGAGAGGCTGTTTATCTCAATTGCGCCCCCGGTTGCCTGGTTTCCACCAGCTGCCAACACATTGATGGCCCCGGTACTGTTAAATTCCCCTGACAGACGATCAATTTCAACACCGGCCGCGCGGCCAATATTTGTTCCGGATGCAGATGCACTAATGGGGCCGGAGTTATCGACCGTTCCGTTGATTGTCACAAAGGACATGCCAAATCCGAAAGCCGACCCGCCAGAGCTTGAGACATCAATACCAATGCTGCCGCTGTTACTCGCAGCTCCGTTCACAACGTCGGCCGTTAGTCCAATTGCAATAGCTCTGCTGCTGTTGTTGCCCCGAAGATCGATTGTCCCACTGTTGAACAGTGTGCCATCGAGTTGATTGACTAGAATACCCACAGAGGTGCCGGAGGTCAGCGCTGAATTTGCGATACTGATAACGCCAGTGTTTTGTACCGAACCTGTCGTGTTCCCAGAGACATCTACTCCAAAGATCACTGCTGAGTCGCCGGATGAGGCACCCATCGTGATGGAGCCCGAGTTCAGAACAGCGCCTGACAAGTCACCATTGATGTCGACCGCTGCACGAGTCCTGACGTTCGCCTCTGGGGCTGTCAGTTGCCCGGCGTTCGTCACTGTGCTGGAATAATCCGCCACGTTGACCTGAACCAAGGCAGGCCCCGGCAAACGGTTGATGCTGATCGACCCGGTGTTCGAGATGGTGTGGTCTTCATCCACACTACTGATCAGCGGCGTGGTTCGTGCCCCATTGACAACCTCTGCCAGCGAGGACCCTGCCGAGACGGCCAAAACCGAGGCGGAGCACAAGAACAGCGAGGGCGCAATGCTCGCCACTTTTCCCTTCCACTTGGTTAGACGTCCCCCGCGCGCGAACGCGTGTACCCTCTGCTCGACCTGCATGTTTCCTGCCCCATCTGGCTAAAGATTTTGTTGTGCGCGAGCAGAGCTGGTTACCCTGCGTCACCCCTTCAATGCGCATTTGCTTGCACACTCAGCATTGGGCTTGAAGGGTCAAAAAGGGCGATAATGAGGCTGTTTAGGCAATATTGAACCTTGGTTTATGCGGCTTACACCTTAGTTTATCGCCAACGAAATTTCACAGATTTGAAACCATGAAATGCCGATGTACCAAGGCGTGTGCCTTGGAGTTTGCATCGACGAAACAGAGCCCCTTAGTCACCCGATTTAAGGTGCTGGCGGGAGAATGAATGGCCTGAAATCTCATTCGAAAACCCGGTGTAACCGGTTCAATGGTGTTTTGTCGTATGTTCAGGAAACAAGGGTAACCAACCGGGCTCTCATTAACCTACCGGACGAGGTCAAACACAGTGCCTCGGCCTTAACTTATTCAGATGGTCGTGAGGTTACCCGCATTGAGGAACAGGGTAAAAGTAGCAGAAAGGCACTGTGAAAAATCCTTTCACCGGGGCGCCTTGGAAACAGGGCCGGGGGCTAAGCGCCAGGCTGAAACGAAGCCGCTCATACTTTCTTGGGGGTCAGTTTTGCTTTGATCCGTCGCCGGTAAGATCTTCCAAGAGAGCGCTGAAAAGCTGCGATTTGTTGGAGAATCCTGACTTCCTGTAGATAGAGTTTGTTTGTGCCTTCACAGTGCCTTCTTTCGCATCTCTGGCTTCGGCAATCTCTGCGGTGGAGCATCCTTTCAGAAGAAGTCGCGCTACATCCCTCTCGGCTCTGGTGAATGACCATTTGTCAAAGTAGCCCACCAATAGCTCCTCAAACGCTTCTGAGGCACGGCTCGCATTTCCCTCAAGTTTTATCACGTGGTGACCCATACGGAGCAACTCGACTCCAAGGGCTATGATCGAACCCAACAAACACAGCATGACGATAATTGCCCAGATGTGGTAATCGTCCCAGTTGTGCACCCATGCCAATCCCATCGCTTCGCTAAACTCTTCCAGAAGCATCAGGAGCGCCGCGGCAAGTGATGCAAAGAATGATAGCGTCAGACGTTCTTTGGAGGGCATTTTGGTAAGTTCTTTCGAGTTGCCGGTGACTGTTACGCCGGTCGTTACTTCTGTTTGCGGTGTCGGGGCTGACCAGCTTTGCCATGTCGAAGGATGCGATTTCGAAAAATCCAAACTGACGGGTCTAAGCGGTGGGGCGATTTTTTGTTTCTGCCTGCCCGCAATTCAGCATTGTGCTTTTTCGTTTCTTGTTGCGGGTCCCGTCTGATCGATGCTGAAAGACTGCGCCTTGCGCTGTTCAATGGTCTCTTTAACCTTGGACACCATCTTTCGGCTTATCGAATACGCATTGCCGCTTGGGGTCACGACGTAGGGATTTCCATTTTTGTAGACCAATTCGTCTATTTGCTTTTTCGACAACCACCTCGATCGGTGGATTAGCAAACCGGCATCAGGGTCCAAGCTCTGAGTAGCGCTTTTCAGTGTCATTCGTATCAGCTGCGTGCCGTTTTCAGTTGTGACCGACACATACTGGTTCTGCGCTTCGATCATCAGCAACGGGCCGCGATTTGCCTCGTCGAGCTTCATCTGGATCGGACATTCCATTTGTCTTGGAGGACGCCGAAACAGGTATTTCAGCGGGTCGTATCCGAAACCCTTCACCGCCTGAGCCCTGAAGTGCAAAAATATGGCGTAGGTAACCACAGTCGAGACAAATGCAGAGGTAAGGTAATAAAGGACTGCGTGTCCAAGAGACGATCCGCCCGCCAGCAGGTGGGTCACAATGAAGGTCTTAAGGAATAGAATTATCAGATAGCTTCCCAACGTGGTCCAAAACACACAAATGGAGTTGCGAATGGACCAGTAGAACAGGGTGGGCCCCGCGAAAAAATAAAACGCGTAGAATGCAATCACCCAAGCCAACACGTACAAAGCGTGTTGAACCTGGCTGATGTTCGGAACTGCATGTCCCCGCTCTACAATCACAAGAGCCAGAAAGACCACGGCGTAGGCTGAAATGAAGACTTTGTCTTTCATCAAGCCACGCAGCCAGACAGCAAGTTCAGCCTTTGTCAGCAACGAAATATGCTCCCCAGGAAACCAACACTTCGGACATTTCTGCTTGCTACCACTACCGGAAAGCTGACCGTCGGTGCGGCGCCAGTTCCAGATCCGACGCAAACAGGCTTTCGCCGGAGGTAATAGTACCGCAATCTGGTGCGGCCAGATAGCGATCGAATGGGTTCTGGGCATAGAGTCGCTGTTCAAACGCAGGCCTGACCCGATTAGCATGGCGCTTGAGCGCGAAAGTCATGAAGACCACCTCTATTCCCATAACGTCTTTCCGCTACAGGGTTACGATCCAACAAACGTCGAATTTGCCCGACACGCCGATTTTCCTCAGCAAGAAATCCCAAACCTGGAATTCCGTCCGGTGGAACCATTTCCTCGAGGTCCACCCGATGCGGAACCTATAGCTGAATGCGCCTCATCAAAAACCGGCCAAAGTACGAGAAATCGCGCTTTGGTGCGAATAACTGGCGTTTTGGTGCGAGTAACGCGCGCGGACAGCTATGGCATAGGCTTGATGCAAACCCTGCTGATCTGGGCCCGAGTTCGCTGATATGGCATCACTGACCGAACGATTGATGCGATTTCGCGGGCTCAACCCATCGCGCTGGGCGCCTGCGCGCTGCAAAGGGAATCTACGCCACCGGTTTTTCCCACGGTGGATGTGTGGCAATTTCGGCGATCAGGAAATCCATAAACACGCGAACCTTGGGCGACAGAACGTTTGATTTTGGATAGATAAGCCACAGAACGTTCTCTTCTGCGGCTTCATAGTCGGGCAAGACATGCCTTAGCTTGCCTGATGCAAGCTCTTCGTGGACGCTCCAAAGCGAATTCATCGAGATACCGGCACCAGCGACGGTTGCGATCTTTTGGCTGAGGCCATCATCCATGATCAGCGGACACTTGGTTGCCCCCGGATCGAACGTCGCGGTAGCGCCACCCGCGGATTTCAGTGTGCGCGCGCGGATATGGCGGAATGCGATGAGTTTGTGGTTTGTCAGATCGTCCGGGGTTTCCGGTACGCCATGCTCGTCCAGATAGTGAGGTGCGGCGCATAAGATGCGTCTGTCATCCGCCAGCTTTCTCCCCTTGAGGCTGGTGTCGACCAGCGGCGCGTTCCGCAGTGCAAGATCATAGCTGCCCTCGATCAGGTCGAACTGGGTGTCCGATAGACGCAGGTCCAGCGTAACTCCCGGCTGTTGATCCTGAAACTTCGCAAGGATTGGCGCGATGTATAGCTGGGCAAACGTGCTGGGTGCGGTAAAGCGAAGGGTACCGGTGGCTTGTGCCGCACCTTGTCCCAAAGCGGCTAAAGCGGTCTCTTCCTGTGCCAGAATCTCACGCGCGTAGGGCAGGAACTCGGCCCCTTCCACCGACAGGGAAACTTTGCGCGTCGAGCGATGAAGAAGTTCAACCCCCAGTTGGAGTTCCAGTTTGGCAAGCCGTGCACTGGATACAGACGGAACCAACCCCAGTTCCCGTCCCGCGGCCGAGATGTTTAGCTTGTCCGCGGCAAGAACGAAAAGGCGAAGGGCTTGGGTATCCATAGCTCAATTATAAGCAAAAACCGAAAACTGAAACCCGTTTTCCCCAGTTTTATCGGTTTCTGCAAGTGTTATTTCGGGGTCAACGAAAGACACATCAGATGGAGTCACAAATGTCCGTTCGTCCTAACGTCCAGTCACAGATCCTCGAAGCCTTCAATTTTCGGCACGCGACCAAGATCTTTGATCCCGAGAAGAAGATCAGCGATTCCGAATTCGAAACCATTCTTGAGGCCGGGCGCCTGTCTCCAACTTCCTTTGGGCACGAGCCGTTCAAAGTCCTGATCATCCAGTCGCCCGAGATGCGCGAGCACTTTCGGGAATTTTCCTGGGGCGCAAACGGAATGATGAACGGCAGCACGGGCCAATTGGGCACGGCGAGTCATTTCGGGATCATTCTTGCCAGCACCGCGGAAACCATGACCGCAGGGTCCGAATATCTGCAGGACCACTACCGCACGGTGAAACAACTGCCTGATGATGTCATCGAGCTGTTCAACGGTGCCTACGGCAAATTTCAATCAACGGACCACCGCGTCACCTCCGACCGTGAGATTGCGGATTGGTCCGGCAAGCAGGCCTATATCGTCCTGGCCAACATGATGACAGCGGCGGCCCTGATGGGGATCGACTCTTGCCCGATCGAGGGGTTTGACATGGAACTGACCACCGAGGCGCTTTCCATGCATTTCGATGTGGATACGACCAAGTGGAGACCGGCGGTCATGTTCGCGTTCGGACATCGGGCCAGCGATCCTCAATTCCCGAAGACCCGCCGCTCGATGGCCGAGACTGTGAGCTGGTTCTAAGGCCGCCTCGAAAAGCGCAAAGGCTGCCCGATCAGGGTAGGGAAGGAGAAATCGGATGCAAAGAACTGGTATCGTAAACTACCACGTCCACAAGCCGGAGCGGCAGGCGTTCGAGTTGGACGCCGGTGGAATTGTAGGCAATCTGATTTCGCCTGAACTGGCACCCACCAAAGTGCCTCTTACCGACATGCGCGGGTCGGCGCAGCCTTTACGCTTTGCGGAAGACGGGGTCGAGTTTGCTTTCGCCCCGAGTTCTTTGACCGCGTTTTCCGGTGATAGCTGGGCGCAGACCTATGATAAGGAGATCACGCGCCTGCTGACGGGCAAGTTGGCTGCCCGCGAGGTCGTGGTCTTTGATCATACGGTTCGGGTGGATGACCCGAAAGCGACACGCAAGCCAGCGCGCAATGTTCACAGCGACTATAGCGAGAATGGCGCCAGACAACGTCTGATCGACTTGCTTGGTCCAGAGGCGGCCGCGGAATGGGAGCAAGGCCATTATGCGTTTGTCAATCTGTGGCGCCCGGTTCAACATGCAATCAATAGCGCGCCTCTGGGCTTTGTTCGCACAGCAAGCATTGACCCGGACGACTGGGTTTTGCTCGACCTGATCTACCCGGACCGCAAAGGCCAGATCATGGGGCTTGTGGGCAATGAGAACCACGATTGGCTTTACCTGTCCAAGATGACGCCCGATGAGGTCGCGGTGTTCAATATCTATGACAATCAGGGACTGCCTTCGGTCGCGCATAGCGCGCTCGATATGGTCGAGGACCCGACGGTCACAACCCCGCGCAAAAGCATCGAGAGCCGCACTTTGGTGCGCTACTGAGCGAGGAGTCATCATGTTGGATAAGAGCCAAAACCCGGCATTTGTCCCAATCAACAAGGCCTTCAACCAGGTGTTTCGCCCCAATCGGCTGAGCATTGGACTCGTAATCCCGTTAGAAGCTTACGCGGTCGGCGCCGAACCGACTATGAAAGGTCACCTTGAAGCGGCTCAACTGGCCGAGCGGCTGGGGTTCTCGGCGCTTTGGCTGCGGGATGTGCCCTTCAACGTGCCCAGCTTTGGTGATGCGGGTCAGATCTTTGATCCCTTCGTCTATCTTGGTGCTCTGGCAACCGTGACGGATCGCATAGCGCTTGGGACAGCGAGCATCGTTTTGCCCCTGCGCCATCCGGCGCATGTCGCCAAGGCCGCGGCGTCGGCGGATGTGCTGTCCGGTGGACGGTTGCTATTGGGGGTCGCGTCCGGCGACCGGCCCGAAGAATACCCGGCTTTGAACCAAACCTATCCGGATCGCGGGGAACGGTTCCGTGACAGTGTCGGCTATATCAGCGCCGTTGGGGCGTCCTATCCCACACACGAAAGCAGGCAGGGCCATCTTTCCGGCAATATCGACCTGTTGCCGAAACCCACGGGCGCGCGCTTGCCCCTGTTGATCACAGGAGGCAGCCAACAATCGCCCGACTGGATCGCCCAAAACGGAGACGGGTGGATGACCTATCCCCGGGATGTGGCGTCGCAGGCGCGTGTCGTGTCAGATTATCGGGATCGACTGGCAAAGATGGGACAACCGGACAAACCGGTGATGCAATCGCTCTACGTCGATTTGCTTGAGGAGCCCGACGCCCCGGCGCGTCCGATCCACTTGGGTTTCCAATCAGGCACGACCTTCCTGCGCCGATACCTGCGCGACATCGAGGCCATGGGGGTGAACCACGTCGCCCTGAATCTGAGGTTTAACCAGACCTCCATCGAAACAACGCTCAAACGTCTGGCAGACGATCTTCTGTCCGACTTTTCATAGAAGGACAATGACATGACCAAGACCATTCTTGTCACGGGTGCAACCGACGGTATCGGACTGCTTACGGCCAAAAAGCTTGCGGGTGATGGCCATCGAGTCCTATTGCATGGCCGCAACCCGTCAAAGCTGAAAGCCGCCCAAGAAGCCGTTGGAGGCCAGGCCGAGACATACAGTGCGGATCTCTCGGATATGTCAGCGGTGGTCGGGCTTGCTGCAGCTATCCGGGCCAAAAACGGTTCACTGGATGTATTGATAAACAACGCGGGTGTCTTGAAGGCACCGCAACCTGTGCTCGAAAACGGGCTTGATATCCGCTTTGTCGTCAACACGTTTTCGCCGTATCTGCTGACCGAGTTGCTGTTGCCAATCATGCCCGCAACCGGACGTGTCGTGAACCTGTCGTCGGCGGCTCAGGCACCGGTGGATATCGGTGCGATGCAGGGTGAAACACGTCTGTCCGATATGGGAGCGTATGCCCAAAGCAAACTGGCAATTACAATCTGGACCCGTGAGTGGGCCAGGGAACTAGCCGGCGGGCCGGCTTTGATTGCCGTGAACCCGGGCTCGCTGCTTGCTTCAAAGATGGTCAAGGATGGCTTTGGCGTTGCGGGCAACGATCTCAACATCGGGGCAGATATCCTGATCGAAGCCGCGCTGGGCGATCACTTCTCAAATGCGTCAGGGCGTTATTTCGACAATGACAGTGGCGCGTTCGCCGACCCGCATCCCGCGGCGCTGAACACCGAGCACGCAACAGATGTGATGAGGACAATTCGCGCCATTACGCGCCAGCAAAGTTAAGCCGCGCTCCCCCAATCGTCTAACCCCACCCCTCGCATCAGCGATGCCGAGGGCCAAGAAAGGACTGTTCAATGAAATATGAAAACTTCCAAACATTCGATGTGAAGGTCGAAAATGCGGTCGCCACGGTAACGTTCGATTTCGGGACGGTAAATGTTCAGGGCCAGGAGATGTTGGCGGACCTCAACAGCCTTGCCATGCGGCTGGAGCGGGACAGGGACACCAAGGTAGTGGTTTTCCAATCCGCAAACCCGGAGATTTGGGTTTGTCATTACGATACAGAGCTGCTCAAGGACATGTCGACCGAGGCCGTTTCGCGCGAAGATGTCCAGTTGCTGGACCTGCAATCAGTCTGTGAACGCCTCAGCAAAGTCCCTCAGGCCACCATCGCCAAACTTGAAGGCTTTGCACGCGGCGGCGGGCATGAGCTGGCGCTTGCGCTGGATATGCGCTTTGCGGCCCGTGGGAAGTTCAAGTTCATGCAGATGGAGGTCGGCATGGGTATCCTGCCCTGTGGCGGCGGCGCGTCACGGATGGCGCGTCAGACCGGTCTTGGGCGCGCGCTTGAAATCATTCTGAGTGCTCAGGACTATGATGCAGATGATGCTGAACGCATGGGAACGATCAACAAGGCGTTGGAGCCAGATGAGATCGGCCCTTACGTCGATGCGCTGGCGAACCGCATCGCGCAATTCCCGGCTGAATCGATAAATGCCTGCAAGCAAATGGTCTACGAATCCATCGATAAGCCCATTGCCGAAGCTCTGAAGGCAGAAGCCTATTGGCTTTATCAGGCGACAAGCAAAACACCTGCGGTCAACCGCTTCAGGATTGCCGACGAGCAGGGCTTGGAACACGACATCGAAAATCAGCGCAATTGGAATGAACTTGTCATGAAGGTGCAGGAGATCACTGGCTAAGCGCAAAATTCCTCGACCAGAAAATCGAGAAACACGCGTACCTTTGAGACGACATAGCGCCGGGACGGATACACCGCATAAAGTGAGGTTTCATTTGGTGTCCAATGCTCTAACGCAGCACAAAGCCGGCCCGACGCAAGATCGTCCGCGACATACATGCGTGGAATAAGGCTCAGGCCAAATCCAGCGCGCAGGGCATCGCGAACCGCAAGGCTGGAGGAGACCTTGTAGCGGCCGTTAACCGGAACGCTGACTGAACGGTTGGCGTTCCGAAAAGACCATTTCGCGGCATGGTCCGATAAGCTGAACTGGATGCAATTGTGCTGCGAAAGATCTTCGGGTCGTTCGGGCCGTCCATGCGCGTCGAAGTAAGACGGGGCTGCGCACAGCACATGTTCCATGATCATCAGTTTGCGCGCGATGAGACCTGAATCCTCAAGGCTGTCACTGCCGCGCAAGGCAATATCAAACCCTTCTTCGACCAGGTTAACCCGTCTGTCATCGAGATTCAGATCCAAAGACACCTCTGGATAGCGGTCCAGAAACTTTGGAATTGCGCCCGACAAACCAACAAGTGTGGCCGTCACCGGAGCGCTGACACGCAGTAAGCCGCTCGGCGTGCTCTGACCGGCTTGAAGGGTTCCGTCCGCCTCCTCGAGATCGTCCAGGATTTGAACGACGCGTTCGAAATACAACGATCCCGCTTCGGTCAGGCTCATTTTACGGGTGGTCCGGTTGATCAGGCGCGCCGAAAGATGCGTCTCCAACTCACTGACGTTCTTGCTGACCGCTGCAGGCGAAAGGCCAAGATGACGGGAAGCCGCTGCAAAGCTGCCGCGCTCTACGACGGTGCGAAATATATTGAGTGCTGTCATGTGATCCATGTTTATTCACTATCAGTGAATAGTGTTGTTACCAATCGCTGAATTATCAACTCAGATACATGGGCCTACTTTTGCATGAGATCGGCGGATCGTCTCAACCGCGCCCGTCATCCCGAACGAAGACCCAATGCAAACAAACACGAGAGCCTGAAATGCGCCCTGAAAGAAACCCGGACTATCCGATTGACCCGCTTTTCCTGTCGCGCTGGTCGCCACGGTCCTTTGACGCCTCTGCGATGCCCGAGCCACATCTGCTCACCATTCTCGAAGCCGGTCGTTGGGCGCCGTCCGCATTCAACGTTCAGCCGTGGCGGTTCCTCTACGCCATGCGCGACAGCACGCATTGGTCGGCCTTTGTTTCCCTGCTCGACCCGTTCAACCAGAATTGGGCCACCGACGCCTCGGCATTGGTTTTCCTGGTATCGGACACGGTAATGCCGGGTGACGAAAACCGACCCGACAAACCCTCTCGTTACAACAGTTTCGATGCAGGGGCGGCGTGGGTGCAGATTGCACTTCAGGCCGCGGCACTCGGCTACGCCGCGCATGCGATGGCAGGACTTTCCTTTGAACGGGTGCCACACGTGCTGGAGTTGCCGGATCGGTTCCAGATCGAAATAGGGATCGCGCTCGGGCGTCAGGCCGATGCAGCACGTTTGCCGGAAGACCTGAAAGCGCGCGAAGTGCCAAGCGGACGGATGCCACTGGACCAGATTTCCTTTCCGGGGCCCTTTCCAAGCCGTTTCAACACAATTGCAGCCGAGTAGGAGTTCATAATGCCGCTTCGACCGACCAATTCTGCCTCGGACCTGCCGGTTCATGGGTTAATGCTGACGGCGACTTTTCTGGTGGCCACATCGTTTCCGGTCGCGGCCGCGATAACGGGCGGCCTGGATAGCGTTGTGCTTACTTTGATACGCTTTGCTCTGGCGACCCTCTTATTTGCACCAATCGTGTTGTGGCGATACGGGCTGGTTATCCCCAAGGCATCCGATTTCTTGCGGTACGGCGTGCTCAGCATCCTGCTGGTCACGTTCTTCTGGTGCATGTTTACGGCCCTGCGCATGACCTCCCCCCTCAATACAGCGGCGATATTTGCGTTGAACCCCATTATCACGGCGACCCTGGCCGCAGTGCTTTTGCGTGAGAGGATGTCGTTGTCAGCACGTGTCGCATTGCCCATCGGGGCAATTGGAGCGATCTGGGTCATTTTTCGGGGTGATCCCACAGCCTTTATGGCACTTGAGTTTGGCACAGGCGACATCGTGTTCCTTGCGGGTACATTCGCGCTTGCGGCCTATGGCACGCTGGTAAAGGTCCTGCACCGGGGCGAGCCAATGGCCCAAATGACGTTCTGGATTCTCGCGACCGGATCAGTATGGCTGCTTTTGCTGTCTCTGCCAAAGCTCGGTAATGTCCAATGGTCTGCGATCCCTTTCGGCGTATTCGCCGGGATCGCCTACCTGTCGATTTTCACCACGATCGTGACATTCTTCGCCTTCCAATGGAGTACGACTAGGATCGGTCCGACCCGGGTTGCAGCTTATACGTTCCTGAACCCGGCGCTGGTCCTTGTCATCGGACTGGCATTCGGGGGCACGCCGCCACCCTTGGCGACATGGCCCGGCGTGATGCTGGTGATCGTGGCGACGGTCGTTTTACAGTCAAACCTGCAGGCCGGAAGGCGCAAGCAGCGGTCAAAACCCTGCCCGACACCATAATTCTGAACACGGAACGCCACCTGAACCGGCGCACCGAAGGAACCGCAGACCTTCGAGCCGCGGAGGGTGCTCCCCTTCAATCGTTGCCTCTCTGCCGCGCAAATACGTGAACCCGCTTGAATGCCTTGACGAAGCTGCTGGTTTGATATGCATCGGACAAACACGAGCCACCTAAAAAAAGCAGCGAGACTATCTATGCCTTCCAAGAAACGCCTGACCTTTTCTTTCTTTGCCTCACTCTTCTGTGCCTGCGTCATGTTGTTCGAAGACATTGGCGAAGCCATGGGAGTGGCCTGGATTGATGAATGGGACGATATTCACGTCTGGGAGGTTCTGATCATGTTGTCCCTGTTTGGTGCAATCATGGTGCTGGGCATCGAAGTTCTGAAAATGCGCCGGTATCAGGAGACGCTGGAGGACAAGGTTGCGCGCGCTTCGAGTGCGTTCGAGGATCTGTTGAACGCCTATTTCGAGAAATGGTCCTTCTCGGATGCAGAGCGTGACGTGACCCGTCTTTTGATCAAGGGCTGTTCGACCGCCGAAATGGCCGAGATTCGTAACGCCAAGGAAGGCACCATCAAGGCGCAGACCAACGCGATCTACAAAAAGTCGGGCTATGGTGGCAAAACGCAGCTGCTCAGCGCGCTTCTTGAGGACCTGACGGACGGCGGATCGGTCGCCTGAAGCCGACTGCACGCACAGGGCGCGGTGGTCAAACACCGCGCCTTTTCCCTAACCGGGGCCGGGAAGTCTCATAGTTGAATAAACCCCTGACCGAATTGCATAAACCAAAGTTCTAAACCGTCGGTTTAGCCACATTTCCGCCTTCTATCGCTCTTTTAACCCCGTTCATGGGTGTGCCAACACATGGCGCATCGAGTGGGTGACGCAAGGGAAACAACCTTGCGGATCCGGGGAACGGAGACCAGCCAGATGGGGCAGAATTACATGCAGACCGAGCAAAGAGTTCGTGCGTTCGCGCGCGGGGGGCGTTTGACTAAGTGGAAAGGTAGAGTAGCGAGTATTGCGCCCTCGCTCTTGCTGGGCTCGGTGTCGTTAGTGGCCGTTTCGGCCGCCTCGGGACATGCCGAGGTGATCGATAGCGCGCGGACCACTCCGTTCGTCAGTGTTGTGGACGAAGACCTGAGCATCACGGGCACCGGATCGATCGATGTGAACCCTCTTCCCGGGCCGGGTCTGGTTGTGTTCGCTCTTCCGGATTACACAAGCACCCTAACCAACGCCGGTCAGTTGTCCTCGGCAGAGGGGATCAACCGGACACGTGCGGCGATCAACATCAGTACCGACCTGTCGGGAACAATCCTCAATTCGGGCACGATCACGATGGGCGCGTCAGCAGGTGACAGCGCCGACCTTCGGGGCATTCAGGTGCAGGGTCAGGTGTTGGGGTCGATCCAGAACTCAGGCACGATCAACATCGCGAATTCGGCGCTGACATTTGGAACGGCCTACGGCATTTTGACGGGCAACATTGTTGGCTCCGTCTCCAACTCGGGCACACTCGACGTAGACGTGGACACAAGCGACCGGGCGATTGCCGATGGCATCAGGTCGACGCGTGTGGACGGAACGTTGGAGAATACCGGCTCGATCAATGTCGCGGCGTCCACCAGTGGTTTTTCAGCCAACAGCGACGGCATCCAGATTAATCAGGCCAGCGGTCAGGTCAGCAACTCTGGCCCGATCACCGTCACTGCAACCAGCCTGGCCGGGTCGGCCGCCGCAGATGGTATCGAAATCAACGACCTTTCGGGAAACCTGACCAACACCGGTGCGGTCCATGTTCAGGTCCGTGGCAACACCAATGCCGGCGGCGATGCCATCGAGTTGCTGGACCTGTCGGGCAGCTTCGAGAATAGCGGCGCGCTGTCGATAGACGTGAACGCTGCGGATGGCAGCGCGTTTTTTGACGTGATCGAGATTTTCAGCGGGGCGGGGATTACCGGCAGCGCGAACAACTCCGGGGCAATCTTTGGTCGCGCGACCGGCCATGAGGCCTTCGCAGACGGGTTTGATATCGGAAATGTGCTGTCTGCCGGAACCGTCAACAACAGCGGAGCGGTCGATGTGAAGGCCACCGCAACCACCGGCAACGCGGCAATGGATGCTTTGGATTTCTCGGATATCGGCGGGAAAGTGACGAATTCCGGCACATTGCTTGCCGTGGCAGAAGGCGCGGTAGATGCCCTGGCCAGAGGTATCGAAGCCGTAAATGTGTCGGGTTCACTGTCCAACAGTGGCGACATCACGGTGCTAGCTCAGGCTGCGACCGGTCAGGCGACCGCGACCGGCATTCAGGTTGATGACGTCAGTGGAAGCGTCGTCAACTCGGGGGCGCTCTCGGTCTCAGCGGTTTCGACTGCGGGTGGACCTGCAACTGGCATCGCAGCCGGTGATCTGAGCGGAACTCTCAGCAACTCCGGTAATATGACGGTTACGGCCACGGGGCGCAGCCCGGACGCGCAGGGCATTGTCGTGCAGGAAATCGCGGCCACAGGAACCCTGAACAACTCCGGTGCGATTGTCGCCAGCGCGCAGAACGCCTCGAGCGGAGAGGCTTACGGCATTCTCACCCAAAACATAGACGGACAGCTAAGCAATTCCGGCGCTCTGACCTTGACGGTGACCGCCGATGACCACGCAACTATCTACGGTATCGATACGCGCAGTGTTGCGGGGAGCCTCGTCAATTCGGGGACGATCAGCATCAACGCGCAAGGATCCAGTATCGAGGTGAGTGGTATGCGCCTGTCCGATATCTCGGGGTCCGTCAGCAACAGCGGGTCGATTTCCATCCAGAGCAATGGGTCCGATGCGCGGGTCGAGGGTATTTCTGCGGCAAGTGTCGCGGGTCAGCTTCAAAACTCGGGCAGCATTGACATCAACATCACAAACGCGACCCAGGCTGTGGCGCGGGCAATCGACGTCGGCAGTGTTGCGGGCCAGTTCGGCAACTCCGGCAATTTGACCGTTGCCGTAAATGCAACCTCGTCTGCCTTCGCCGAAGGTATCAAAACGCACGGCATTTCCGGGACATTCGAAAACAGCGGCAGCATCGTGGTGCAGGCGACTGGCTTCACTTCCGCGGTGGCTCACGGTGTCAACGTTACCGATATCACGGGGCAGGTTACAAATACGGGGTCGATTTCGGTAAATGCCCAGGGCGAATACGCGCAAGCGGACGGCATCCAAGTTTACGATGTCTCCGGTTCTTTCGACAACGCGGGTGCAATCTCGGTTCAGGCTGCCGGAACGACGTCAGCCTATGCTGCGGGCATTGAAGTCTTCAACGATATCAGCGGACGCTTTGAAAACTCGGGCAGCATTGTTGTCAGTGCCAGCAATGACGGATCGTCTTCGGCTCGCGCTGCCGGTATTCAATTCGACATAGTGGACGCCAACGCCACGTTTTCGAACTCGGGTACCATTGCTGTCTCGACCGAGTCTGTCGGGTCTTTCGGGGTGTCGGCGTCTGGAATCAGTGGCGACGAGATGAACGGGGCGTTCACGAACACAGGTGATATTGTGGTTTCCACGCAGAACGGCTCGGGCTTTTTTGCCGAGGCCTACGGCATAGTGCTGAACACTGTGTCCGATACGGGTTCAGTCTCGAATTCCGGCGCAATCCAGGTCTCGCTGGCGACGCAAGACAACTTGTTCGCCAACGCAGAGGGCATCCGCACTTCTCATGTTATGGGTGACCTCCAGAATTCGGGCGACATTGCGGTGACGTTGGATGCGGATGGTGGGTACGAGGTCCTTGCCCAGGGCATCAAAACCGATGACATCTTTGCCGGAGGCTCTTACGTCAACAGCGGTGCCGTGATGGTCACAGCCAACACGATCGGTGTTTCCAACGCGCTGGCCTTCGGTGTTGTCGCATCCGACAATGGCGGTTTTCTGGAGAACAGCGGCAGTATCAGGGTCTCGGCCAAAGGGGATGCCTCGGCTCGGGCTTATGGCCTGAGCATGGACGAATTGTCGACCGGCGCAGAAGTGACACATAGCGGCACGATTAATGTCACGGCGACCGGCGCAGAGGTGACAGAAGGTGGTCCGGTTGAGGAAGGTCCGGTAGAGGGTGGTCCGACCAGCCCAGAGACCGTGGCTTACGGGCTGTTCATTGAAACGGCACGGGGAACGGCCAAGATCACCGGCGATATCTCTGTCGCGTCTTCCGGCGAAAGCTATGCTGTGTTTCTGGGTGACGGTGGCGGCACGCTGAATGTCGAAACCACGGCGGATATCGACGGTACCATTCGGGTCAGCGATCACGACGTAAACCTGACGCATGTGGGCGGACGGGTCGTCTATCACTTCCAGGATGAGGACGTGACCAATGGTACATTCACCACCGCGGTCACCTCGGCCTCGCAGGGGTGGTTTGTTGATGGTGAAGGCGGGGTTGCACCCGTCTATGCCTCGTTCGACGCGACCGAAGTGCAACCGAACACCAATCAGACGTTCGAGATTGCCGGGTTGACCTACGATCTGGCGCGCCAGCTGGACAGCGCAGACGGTGGCAACTCCAACGGTGATCGTGTCGTGCTGAGCACCAAAGGTACCGGCCCCATCGAAGGGTTCCGGCCTTATTTCCTGGTCAGCGGCAGCCAAAGCGATGGAACCGCCAGCGGCAGTTCCGCATCCCTGTCGTCCAACATGTGGAGCGTCAGTGCCGGTGTAACCCGTGATCTTGGAACCGGGCTGCGATACGGGTTCGGGGCCAGCTATCTCAAGAACAACGGCACCTTTGGTACGTCCTCCTTCGACACATCCGGTGTGTTTATCAGTGGTATCGTTGCTCAGAATTTCGGGTTTGCCGATCTAAGCTTTGGTCTGGGCTATGGCGATCTGGACCACGACGAAACCCGGTCCGGCAATGTCACAACGGATGCCGACTATTCCAGCGACATGATCACCGCGCTGGTGGCGGCGGAACGGGACTTTGCCCTGGAAAACGGCGCTATCCTGACCCCACGCGTCAGCTTTCTGTACGGTGAGCAAGATCTGGACGGCTATACCGATACCGGCAGCTCGGCCAATGCGACCGTTGGCGACAGAACCGTCACTTTCAGCGAAACCCGGATTGGCGGGGCCTACTCGACTGCGATGGGCGGCGGCAGCCTGTCTGCGTCGCTGGCAGCGGTTCACAGAGATGCCGACGCGCCCTCGGTGGTCGACGTTGCAATCTTTGGCAACACGCTTGCGCTTGCGTCCGGTGGCAGTGGCACGGATACGTTTGGCGAGATCGGTCTGAGCTTTGAGAAAGCCTTTGACCACGGCGGAACCCTGCGCCTCGAGGCAAGATCGACCCTTGGGGCTGATGTTTCCACGCAGGCCGCGTGGGCGTCCTACGAGTGGCGGTTCTGACCTCTCGCAGGCACATGCAATCACTTTACGGCGCACCGGCAGAACCGAGGCCGGTGCGCCTCTGAAAACCTCAAGGCAGCGCCTTCAGCTGCTTTGTCCAAGATTTTTGTGCAGCCCTTTCAATTGATGTGAGAGACATGAGAAAATCGAAAAATAACACGGCACTGCTTGGCCTCAGACCTGCTTATGACAACAGTTTTCTTGTGAGCTCCGAGTTCGAGGGCTCGACCATCGGCGCGTTGAAAAGCTTGGGCGGTCGAAGTTTCACCGATCCTGACGTGATATCGGTCAGCGATGCGACACGTGTCGCGGGCTGGTGGATCCTTCCCGGCTTGGTTCTCGGGGCCTCTTTTTGGGGGCTGGTGATTTCGGCGGTCATCTGAGTTTGATCGGACCGCCGGACAAAACACGCGTTGGTGTTTTGGACCAATCCGTGGTCGCCTGCCCTTGGGGGGCAGGTCAAACGGTCTTCTGAAATCTAGCCCGGTTTCCAGGCTTGCTTACGGCTTAGCCGGGGGTGTACCAGATCGGCGAGGAATAGGCGCGTTCCTGATGGATCAGTTGCGCCTCTTCCGGCAGGTCGACACCAAATCGTAGTTTATCATACAGCACCCAGCGCGGTGTGGGGATTTCAAGAACGCGCACGTAGTAGAAGGCGCGCTCATTGGGGTCGAAATCCGGGTCGGTCCAGACGGTGACCAGTTCGGACGCGCCGATCGTGTTGCTCCAGCTTGCGGTGTCCAGATCCACGGTATTGCCGACCTCGGGCAGGCTGCCATCCTCGCCCAGTGCCCGGTCATCGGACCAGACGACGTTATAGACCTTCTCCTGCAGCGCGCCGTCTGCATCCAGCCAGCCCTTGACCACCTGAACCCGGTCCAGATTTGCGCCAATCGGGTCACGCAGGGCACCGATCAGAAAACTTGGGGCGCCATCTCCTTCGCGCGGGCGTAGATCGCTGCCCATCGGGACGCCTTTGGTATAGCCGACATCGGCAACCAGACGGGTCAGCAGGTCTTCTTCGGTGAAATCCCAGCCGCCAAAGAACCGCAGGCCAATCCGGGGGCCGGTGGTCGCATAGGTTTCCCGGCGCTTGAACGCATCGAAGATGGCCGCACGCGTGTTCTCGGCCGCCCAAACGGCGGTGTATCCCGACGCAACCAGCGTGTGGCCTTCAAACGCGCCCAGATCGCTTTGCACAAAGGGATGCAACACCCGCGTGGCCGAAGGCTCCGCGCTGACGGATTTACCGAAATAGTTCTCCTCCTCCGCAGTGGCCAGCGACGTATGGCTGTCGGTCGCGCCGCCCATCCCGAATTTATAGGGGTTCACGCCGAACTTTTCTTCCAACGCCAGACCGCGCTTCAGGGCCTCGCGCGCGTATTCGCCGGCCAGCATGTCCTCCGTCTTCAGTTCGGTGATATCGAGGTTGCCGACATCCCAGTTCTCATAATCGGCAAAGGGATCTTCTGGGCTGAGGAACGGGTGCGCCTCGCCATCGCCCTTGATTTGCGTGACCTCGTAGTGGGGCTCCCACTTGGCGCGGTTCTGCACGTATTCCTCGTCAACCTTGCCGCCGTGATAGGTGTCTTCGGTCGGGAACATCCAACCGTTCGACAGGTTGCCGTTATGAGCAAAAGCAACGGCCCGGCCGCCGGTTTTGGACTGGTATTCCTCAAGCCAGGCATAAAGCGCCTTTGGGTCAGTATCCCCATAGGGCGGTTGCGTCACCGGTGGCACCATCTGCAGTGCCCGGATCGGGCCATCCCGCAGCATCACGTTGCGGTGCAGGTTGAACCCCTTGGGGACCGAGGTCCATTCGAACCCGATGAAGGCGGTGAAATTGCCCGGATCGTTGTGGCGTTCAGCAGCCATGACAATCTGTTCCCACGTGAAGGCAAAGGCATCCGCGCCGGGGCTGTAGGATTCCAGCAGAAGCTCGGGCAGTGTCATTTGCGAGAAGTTGGTGATGATATCAAACGCCGCCTTGGCCGCGTCTTCGCCACCGGCTTTGTAGCCTTCATACCATTCCAAACCTTTCGGTTGAGCCAGAATGCCGGGATTGCCCGCCTGAAGATCGGGGGCAAAGCCCATCAGGTCGGTGTGATCGGTCAGCACCATCCAGTCCAGCGGTCGGGCCAGCCTGACCGGTTGGCCGGTCGAGGAAATGACCTGCTCGCCCTTGGCGAACCGCCAGGCGTCGTCCGGCAGCAAAGTGTTGCCAAACGCGCCCGCGTCCAGCGACAGCCCGGTATGCAGATGCGTGTCTCCCCACAGTGGACGTTCGGGGAAGGACCGGTTGGCATAGGGCGAGAACGGCCGCTCGGCAAAGGTCCCCTCGGCGGCTTCCTTGCTGGGAACTGCGTCCGCAAGCGCGCTTACCGGCAGGGTTGCCAAAGAAAACAAACAGAAAGACAGTCGAAGCATGTGATCCTCCCCCTCACAGACACCGCGAATCCAATTTACGAAAATATATATCTTGTTTTCATGATATCACGATGTTCGGTGAAGGTGGCAAAAACTTGGCCGGTCTCGGGGACAGCTTTGAACGACAGCTCAGGCTTGAGCGCGCAGGATGGTGATCAACCGCTCTGCTGCGTCTGAGAGCGTGTCCTCGTCAAAGGCCGCGTATCCAAGCAACAGCCCCTGCAGTTTCTCAGGCAATACGCAGTGCGCTGACAAGGCGCTGATGCGCAGGCCGTTTTGATCGGCCCGCTTGCTGATCTCAAGATCGGACATGCGGTCTATCAGTGGCGCTTTCGGCGACAGACACAAGTGCATTCCGGATGAATCGGGTTCAAGGTCCAAAAGGTCCGCGACCGGGGACAGAGTATCCAGCAGGTGGCTCTGCCGCCGGGCATAGACCCGCCGCATCCGTCGCAGGTGCATGGCAAACTCACCGCTGTTCATGAACGCCGCCAATGCGGGCTGTGGGATCAGCGAGGCGCGGGGACCGACACGGCCAAGATAAGCCAGTGTGTTGGGCAAAAATCTCTTGGGAACAACCATGTACCCAATCCTCAGCGCCGGGCTGACCAGTTTCGAAAAGCTGCCGAGGTAAATCGTGTTGTTCAGACCGTCCAGCCCCGAGAGCGAGGGCAAGGGTTGTCCGCGGTATCGGAACTCGCTGTCATAATCGTCTTCGATCACCAGCGCATCGGTATTCCGCGCCCAATCCAGCAGGGCAACCCGGCGGGACAGGGGCAGGCTCACCCCCGTGGGATAATGCCGCGAAGGGGTGACGATCGTAGCATGTGCACCTTGCGGAAGGCGGACTACATCCAGCCCGTCCTGATCGATGCGGACGGGGTGGGCGCTGTTGCCCGTGTCAGCAAGGATCGCGTGCAGTTTGGGCCAACAGGGATCCTCAACTGCGATCTGTTTGCCTGCGCCAAGCAGGCCGTGGAAAATTACCTCGAAAGCTTCGCGCGCGCCCGAGGTGATCACCACCTGACCGGGATCACAGGACAGGTGGCGCCACGCGGTCAGGTGGTCCGAGATCGCCTCGCGCAGCGGATACCAGCCCAGCGGGTCCGGGCGGGTTAACAATTCGGGCGTAGGGTCGCGCCATGCACGTTCAAGATGGCGCGCCCACTGCCGGTGGGGCAGCAGGGTTTGATCGGGCAACCCGGTTTGAAAGGGGCGCCACTCCTCGGTCACTGGACCGGCCGGACGCTGGATCGGCTGCGGCTGCGACAGATGGGTGATTTCGCTGGCGACGAAAGTGCCACTGCCCTGCTGGGTGATCAGATACCCCTCGCTAATCATCTGGTCATAGACTGCCTGAACCGTCGTGCGCGAGATCGAAAGCTCGGACGCCAAGGTCCGGCTGGCAGGCAGTCGCGCGCCGACCAGATCCGGAGATTTTGAGACAATGGACCGCAACGCATCCAGCAACTGGGCCTGCAATGACGCCTTAAGCGACGTATCCAGCGAGATCGCGAACAGGTCGCGGTGCAAATTGGCCTTAGAAAAAGTTTCAAAACTGGACATTTGATAAAACCCAATATCCGGGCATTACGCTCATAGCAAGAACAAACCCGAGCTATGACTATGAACGAGACACTGGATATCACCGACAGAACGCGCCTGCGCCGATCGCACGAGCGGGGGCATTTCGATCGCGCTACAATCAACCAGATTTTGGACGCGCAGCCTATGTGCAGCGTGGGTTACGTTATTGATGGCAGGCCTTTTGTCACGCCAACCCTGCAATGGCGCGAGGGCAACCATGTCTATTGGCACGGCTCCTCGGCCAGTCGCGCCCTGCGCAACGCGCGCGACGCGCAGGTGTGCTTGTCAGTGGCGATCCTTGATGGCTTTGTGCTGGCCCGATCGGGGATGCACCATTCGGTCAATTCACGCTCAGTCACGCTGTTCGGGTCAGCTTTCAAGATCGAAGACCCTGCGGAGAAACTGGAAAAGCTCGGCCGGTTTGTGGACGGCCTGTTTCCGGGCCGTTATGAAACCCTGCGGTCGGATCACGCGCAAGATCTGAAGGCGACCATGGTGTTGGGCATGGAGATTTCCGAAGGCAGCGCCAAGATCCGCACCGGCGGACCCAAGGACGAGGAAGAAGATTACGACTTGCCGATCTGGGCCGGGGTCATTCCCGTCCACACCACGGTCGGCGACCCGATTCCCGATCCGAGGAACATCGATGGCGTGCCACTGCCCGAGCACGTTCAATCCTTTCAGTTGTAAGGTGGGGCTATGACAGACCTTTCGGTAAACCTGAACGTCGCCGCCTTGCTTCGAAACCGGCGAGAGCACCCGTGGCCGGATGTGGTGGACTTGGGCCGGATCGCCCTTGTGGCGGGTGCTGCAGGTGTGACGGTGCACCCTCGGCCGGATGAACGCCACACCCGGCCCGGTGATGTGCGGGCGCTGCGCGCTTTGCTTGATGCCGAGTTTCCGGACCGGGAATTGAATGTCGAAGGTTATCCCGACCCGCGGTTTCTGGCGCTTGTTCACGAGGTTCGGGCGGATCAGGTGACACTTGTGCCGGATGATCCGGCGCAGGCGACAAGCGACCATGGCTGGGATTTCGAGGTGCAGGGCGAGATGCTTGCAGAGGTGGTTGCCGGGCTTAGGAAACACGGCCATCGCGTGTCGCTGTTCAGCGACCCGGAGGCGGCGCATATGGCTCATGCAGCCCAGACAGGGGCGGATCGGGTCGAATTCTATACTGGCCCATTCGGCGGTGCGTATAGCGATCCGGTCGCCGAAGAAAGGGAACTTAACCGTCTGGCCGACGCCACGGCCGCAGCCGAGGCGCAGGGCTTGATGGTCAACGCGGGGCACGATCTTACGGTCAGCGGCACACGCAAGTTGATCACCCGCATTCCGTCGATCTCTGAGGTCTCGATCGGCCATGCCCTGTTCTGCGATGCGCTGACATTCGGGATGGCCGAAACCGTTCGGCGCTATCTGGAATCCTGCGCGCCGTCCGAATGATGACGGTCGCCGGGAAACGGAACTGGTGAACAGGGCAAAACTGACAGGAAGAACGCGCCCCGGCCTTCGCGGCCCGGGCGCGCCGTGCCAGATGCGCCAGCTTGGTGGCCTGTTCGTACGCCTCAGGCAGTTGGTGTAGGTTCGCGATCGTGATGGCTGAAAATCAGTTGGCTGGATTGGAAGTCCGACCTAAAGTCTGCCGCTCGGCCGGACAGCGCGCCGTAGAAATTCAGCAGACCGGGTTCGATTTGACGTGCCTGTGCTATGCAATCCTCACAGATCATTTCGATCTGATCCGATGGCTTACGATCCCGAATGGCCTCGATCAGAACCTTGTGGGTTGCTTCCAGCCTCTGAAACGCGGGCGTATTCAGCATGGTTCTGTCGCCGACCAGAACAAATACAGGCTCAAGATCGGTTCGTCCTTTAAGATCGACAAACCCGGCCTCTAGCATGGCCATGTCTTGCCGTGTTTTCTCGTAAACCGAACAGGACACCAGAATGTCATAGTCGACATGACGGCAGCTTTGTTCGATCCGCGCGGCGACGTTCACCACATCCCCAATCACGGTGTAATTGAACCGGCGTTTGGACCCGATATTGCCGACGCAGGCCCGGCCGGTGGCACAACCCGTGGCCAGAGCGATCGGAGGCTGGCCCTTCATGACGTCCGAGGCATTGAAGCCGACCAGCGCCTGCCGCATCAGCAGCGCTGCTTGTGCCGCACGGCGGGGGTGGTCCTCGACCGGGAGCGGCGCGTTCCAGAAGGCCATCACCGCATCGCCGATGAACTTGTCGATGGTGCCCCGTTCCAGCAGGATCTGATCTCCGATCTGTGAAAACAACTGGTTCAGCAGCGTTACAAGATCCGTGGCCGACACCGACTCGGACAGTGGGGTAAAGCCCCGGATATCAGAGAACATAACGGTGATTTCCTGCGTTTCACCACCCAGTTGCAGCTGATGACCCGCCCCCTCCATCTCATCCAGGATTTCGGGCGCGACATAGTGCGAAAAGATCTGCCGGATCACGCGCTTTTCACGCTCGGTCGAAATGAACAGATAGCCCGCAAGAAGGCCGAAATTGGCCATGCCACCCATCAACGGAAAGGTGACATCGAACAGGATCAGCTGGTTCTGGAAGGCCAGCCAACTGATGGCAAGAACAACCGCTGCCGATGCACCGCCCGCCACGAATGAGGCCACAGCACCGAACCGGGCCATGACAGCCGTGACCACGATGCCCAGAGTGACGAAGGACAGCAATTCGAGGGCGGCAGTCACATCCGAGCGGCTCATCATTTCGCCGGTCAGGATCTGCTCCAGAATTTGAGCGTGGATCGACACACCCGGAACGGATTCACCCAGCGCCGTCTGGTGCATGTCGAACAGCCCCGCAGCTGAGGTGCCGACCAGGATGATCCGACCCTCGATTTCGGCGCGCAGGGCGGGGTTGTCCGGTTCCTGCATGATTTCGTCCGCCGACAGGTACAAATCCGGATTGTCGCGCCTGTACCGGACCCAGATTTCGCCGTTTTCCGTGGTTGGAAGGCGAAACTCTCCAATCTCGACCGCCAGCATGATACCCGCTTCGTCCGGCGTACCTTCGGCGATGATGACGGGCTCGCCCAGTGCGACCCTGAGCGCCTCGATCCCCAACCCGGGCAGTGCCCCGTCCGGGCCGCCCCACAGGACGGGAACGCGGCGTATGATGCCCATGCCGCCCAGAGGTGAAACATTGACCCCGCCGATGCCCGCCGCGCTGCGATCCAGCGGTGGGGCAGGGGGCGTCCAATGCGGGACCGAAACCAGACCCGCAGTTGGCGCTTCCCCGATTTCTATGATGCCGGCGTGGGGTGTGATGGCCCTGCCATCGCCGGATTGCCGGGCCGCGGCGCCCAGAACCACCGGCCAGTTGGCGACTTCCAATGCGAACAGCACGTCGTTGTCCAGTTTCGAGGCTTGATGGTCCACCGAAACTACACCGGCCAAAGAGGGGTCTTTCAGCAGCCGCGCGGGTGAGAATCTGTCGGGTTCGACAAAGAGCATGTCAAAGGCGATGGAGGCGGCGCCGTATTCGCCCAGGTTTTTGACCATTTGCGCCAGCAGGGTTCGTGGCCATGGCCATTGCCCCCAGTTTGCCAGCGACTGTTCGTCGATATCCACCACGCGCACGGGAAGGTCGGGGTTGTAGTCCCGTGGCGAAATGCGTTGCAGAAGATCGAAATAGATCATCCGCGTCATCCGCACCGGGTAAGGGTCAAGGACCCTGATGAAACACCCGAACAGGATCAGGCCAAGCCCCACAAGCTGAAAGGCTCGTCGTCGCCCCGTTCTTTCCTTGGGCTTTCCGGTCACGTTAGCCTCCGGATGCCGTGGTCAGCCCCGAACGTGCGGGTGTCGCCAAGACATCGCTTGAACTGGTCTCATCTAGCGGCGCCCATGTGTCTTCAGCCGCCGCTGTTACCGCCATTCCCGCCAGCGCCTCCGCCGCCGGGTGCGCCCCCGAATCCACCGGTGTCACCACCGCCGATTGTGCCGCCGCTTCCCGGACCGCCGCTGCCCGAGCCGCCCCCGATCGAACCGCCGCGCCCATCCCCACTGCCGCTGCTGGCACCGATATTGCCGCCATTACCATTGCCGCTGCCGGTATTGCCGCCGATGTTGCCGCCGTTTCCCTTGCCGACGCTTTGCCCCGATGGGGGTTCACTGCGCGATTCCGAAGCCGCGGCGCTTTGGACATCGCCTTGCTCGCTGCGTTCACGAGTGGGTTCGCGTGCCTCGGACCGTTGCGGTGGCGGCGGCAGGGTATCCGTTCCGCATCCTCTGACGTCTATCTGCAGGGGGGCCAGCAACTGTTCCTGCGACTGAACGAACGGGAACCCGTTTTCCAGCGCCTTGTCATAACTTTCCCGATCGACAGGACGCCCGACATTGCCAGCCTGCGTTGTTGCCAGCAGGCTGCACTGGCGCCCGGCTTCACGGCAATTACCGCTTTGCCCGCACATTTCTACCCGACCTTGCAGAACCAACATGGCGCTTTGAGTGCCGGGGACGACCCAAAGGTCGAAAGTTGTGCCGCGCACGGCCATGGTTGCGGTCGGTGTGTTGATGGAATAGGCGCGCTTTTTGCTCTTGCCGGAAATGAACCGAAAACTGCCACCCAAGGCCTGGACCGCGAAATTCTTGGCCTTTCGGTTGCCGCGCAGCATTGTCACATCCAGCATCATGCGCGCGTTCGGCCCAATGGCAATCTTGGTTTCATCAACGAAAACAAGCTGAACCACACCGCTGCGGTCGGTCGAAATTGAATCCCCCGAAGCAACCCCCATTCCAGCCCGCAACGGCTGGGTCTTTCCCGCGCGCGTGATTTGTGCGCCTTGTTTGACGCCGATGACTTTCCCGATTTCCGCTAAAATCTGCGTTGGCAGTAGCAAAACACTGCAAATAACGAGTAACGATCTCAACCAAGCCAAAACCAACTTCCTTCCCCCACAGGTGGTCCCGGGCGCATAGCGCCCGCCGCTCGGTTTGGCCTCAAGAAATTCGATTACATGAATTAGTATTTATTAAACACATACAAATATGCCTTATGACCTGCGCTTTTGGCAAGTTTTCTGTGCAAAATGTGTCGATGTTCTCGAAAAAAGATGTCGACCTGATCATGCCAGAAGAACTGCCTGCCGCGCTACCGGCCTTCCTGAATCCAGCGCGCGGCCTTTTCCGCGATCATCAGAGTCGGAGCGTTGGTGTTGCCGCTGGTGATCTCGGGCATGATGCTGGCATCGACCACGCGCAGACCCTTGATACCTTTGACCTTCAGATAAGGATCGACCACGGCGGTCGGATCGTCCTCGCGCCCCATCTTTGCCGTGCCTACGGGGTGGAAGATGGTGTTAGCGATGTCACCGGCCAGCTTCGCCAATTCCTCATCCGTCTGGAACTGAATGCCCGGTTTCCATTCCTGCGGCTTGTATTTCTGCATTGCGGGTTTGGACATGATCTCTCGCACCTGACGCAGGCTGTCGGCGGCGACCTGGCGGTCGTCATCCGTGTCCAAATAGTTCGGTGTGATCATCGGCGCGTCGGTGTATTTGTTCGACCGGATGCGCACATGGCCGCGGCTGCTCGGGTTCAGGTTGCAGACGCTGACGGTGATGGCCGGAAAATCGTGCAGGTCTTCACCGAATGCCTCAAGGCTCAGCGGTTGCACGTGGTATTCTAGGTTGGCATGGGCCCGGCTTGGGTCGGACCGGGTAAAGGCGCCCAACTGGCTCGGCGACATGCTCATGGGACCCGACCGTTGCAGCGCATATTGAAGGCCGATCTTGGCCTTGCCGACAAGGCTGTTGGCCAACGTGTTCAGGGTCTTGGCCCCGTCCACCTTGAACACGGCGCGAATTTGCAGGTGGTCTTGCAGGTTTTCTCCGACGGCGGGTGCGTCCAGCACCACGTCTATGCCGTGGGATTTCAAGAACGCGCCGTTGCCGATTCCCGACAGCTGTAGAATCTGTGGGGAATTGACGGCTCCGGCGGACAGAATGACCTCGGCCGAGGCGTTCACGGTCACCGGCTGCCCCGCGCGGCGCACAACGGCACCGGAACAGCGGGTTGCGCCATCGGGCGCGGTGTCGAAGGTCAGGCGTTCGACCTGTGCTTCGGTCCAGATGGTCAGGTTCTGACGCTCTTTCGCCGGGCGCAGGAAGCCTTTTGAGGTGCTCCAGCGCCAGCCCGACTTCTGGTTCACATCGAAATAACCAACTCCGGCGTTGTCACCCGCGTTGAAATCGTCGGTGGATTCGATCCCGGCCTCGTTCGCGGCTTCGGCGAACGAGTCCAGCACATCCCAGCGCAGGCGCTGCTTCTCCACGCGCCATTCGCCGCCATGCCCGTGCAGGTCCGAGAACCGGCTGTTGTCGCCGGTTACCGGATCGGCCCCGTTGTCCAGCTTGTAGTGGTTTTCGTGGGCCTTGAAGTCCGGGACCGAGTTTTCCCAGCTCCAGTCTTCTTCACCGCTCAGTTTGGCCCAGTTGTCATAGTCCCGTGCCTGACCCCGCATGTAGATCATGCCATTGATCGAGGAACACCCGCCTAGCGTCTTGCCGCGTGGATAGAGCAGCGCGCGACCGTTCAAACCTTTGTCGGGTTCGGTGTGATAAAGCCAATCGGTGCGCGGATTACCGATGCAGTACAGATATCCGACCGGGATATGAATCCACGGGTAGGTGTCCTTTTTCCCCGCTTCCAGCAACAGAACTCGTTTGGACGGATCTTTGCTGAGGCGATTGGCCAGTAGGCAGCCCGCGGTGCCCGCACCAATGACGATGTAGTCAAACGTTTCGACAGGCATGTTCAGGCTCCGGAGTCAGTGGGTTAGGGGCAGAAAGGAGGGCGCTATCGATGCGCCCTCCGACCGGCGCTGCAGGATACCGAGCCAGGGATCTTTGGCAACGTTCTTGCTGCGTGCGTCGTTGTTTTTCTGCGTGGTGATCGGACTTTTCAGGTCTCTGTCGATTTCATCTTGGCCCTGAGTTGGAACTTCTGAATTTTCCCGGTTGATGTCTTGGGCAGGTCCATGAACACCACGGCCTTGGGGGCCTTGAACCCGGCCAGATGCTCCCTGCAGTACGCTATGATTTCGTCAGCGTTTGCCTCTTGCCCGGGGCGCAATTCGACAAAGGCACAGGGCACTTCGCCCCATTTGGGATCGGGTTTGGCCACGACCGCAGCGGCCTGTACGGCTGGATGGCGGTAGAGAACGGCCTCGACCTCAACCGATGAGATGTTTTCGCCGCCCGAGATGATGACGTCCTTCAACCGGTCCCGAATCTGCATGTAGCCGTCCGGATTGACCACGGCGGCGTCGCCGGACCAGAAGCGCCCGTTGTCAAAAGCCTCGGCCGTGGCGTCGGGGTCCTTGTAATAGCCCTTCATGACCGTATTGCCGCGAATGGCGATCTCGCCCTGCGTTTCGCCATCCCGGGGGACGGTTTCCCCGCGGGCGCGGTCAATGACTGCAACGGAATCGACCATTGGAAAGGCAATGCCCTGTTGCGCTTGCAGACGAGCCTGTTCGCCCGGGTCTTCTGCAGCCCACTCTTCTTGCCAAAGGCATTGAGAGATATGGCCGTAGGTTTCGGTCAGGCCATAGACCTGCATGACATCCAGACCCATCGCCTTGGTCTTCTCAAGTACCGAAGGGGGCGGCGGTGCACCAGCGGTCATCACTTTGATGGCCGGGTCGAAGGGCTCGGCTCCGGTATAGTCCAGTTCGGCCAGCATCTGCAGCACAATCGGTGCCGCGCCCAGATGAGTCACGCCATGTTCGTGGATTGCGGTCATGATCTTGTCCGCGGCGGGTATTCGGGTGAACACCATTGTGCCGCCCTGCAGGGCCAACACCCACGGGTGCCCCCAGCCGTTGCAGTGGAACATCGGCACGACAGACAGGTAGACCGGATAGCTGGGCATCTGCCATGCGGCAACGGTGCCAAGAGCCATGAGGTAAGCGCCGCGGTGGTGATACACCACCCCTTTCGGGCGCCCGGACGTGCCCGATGTATAGTTCAACGCGATTGCATCCCATTCGTCATTGGGCAGAGCCGAACCATCGTGTCCGCCTTTGTTCAGAAGTTCGGAATAGTCCTGACCGCCGAGGCTTTCTCCACCCGCCGCATTGGGGTCGGCGATTTCCACAACTGGAATCTCACGACCCAGCAGGGCAAAAGCCTTGGCCAAAAGCGGCACCAGCTCACGGTCGACAATCACCAGTCTGGTGTCGGCGTGGTCCAGAATATAGGCAATCGTCTCAGGCTCCAGCCGCGTGTTCAGCGTGTTTAAAACGGCACCGGACAGGGGCACCGCGAAATGGAGTTCGAACAGTTCGGGAATGTTGGGGCAGAGAACGGAAACCGTGTCGCCCTTGGCAATACCCATTTCAGCCAACCCACGCGCAACCGCGCGCGCGCGCCGGACAACCTCGGTCCAATCGCGCCGAACGTCCCCGTAGATCACGGCCGTGCGGTGCCCGTGCAGGGCGTCCGCGCGGTTCAGGAATGACAGCGGGGACAGCGGCACATGGTTCGCCGCTGTCTTTTCCATCGCTTCAAAGTGTTTTTGCATGGTCAACCCTCCCAAACAGACCAGCGTGACTTGGCTCAGGTTTCTCCAAAACCCTTCGGAACAGGCAGGTCCGGCAAGGTTTTCGCCCGCTTCGCCAAACTGCGCCCGATCACGACCCGGCTGATTTCCGTGGTGCCATCAACGATTCGCAGCATCTGGCTGAGCCGCGACAGGCGGTCCAAACCATAGGGTTTGAGCAACCCCATCCCCCCAAGCACCTGCGTGCAGGTGTTGGCCGCCTTGACCGCCGCATCCGGGACAAACCGCTTGGCGTGCGCAGCCATCACGGGGCCTTCGGGCGTTCCAAGCGCATTTGCCGCCGCCCGGTACAACAGGCGCGAGGCCTCCAACTCGGTGGCCACATCGCCGAGCATCCATTGAATGCCGTCCAGGTCCAGATTCTTGCCGCCAAACATCTTGCGGTTTTTGGAATAGCTCAGCGCCGTATCCAACGCGGCCTGCATCAATCCGCAGCAACCAGAGGCGATGGACACGCGGGCGATGTCGATCGCCATCAGCGATCCCTGCAAGCCCTGACCGATCGGCAGGATGATATTGTCTTCCGAAACCACAACGTCCTTCATGTACATCTCGGACAGGGGCAGGAAGTTGTAGCTGGGTGTCTCATAGCGGGGCCCGAAGCTCAGGCCTGGAGCGTCGGCAGGGATGGCGATCATCGCCATATCCTGATGCCCGGGTTGGTCGGTTGTCTTCACCACGGTGAAATAGATATCCGCCTCACCCGCAAGGCTGACCCAGGCCTTTGCGCCATTGATGGTCCAGGTTCCGTCCGAGTTGATCACGGCGCGGCTGTACATGTTGGTCGCGTCAGAGCCCGATTGCGGTTCCGTCAAAGCGAAATTCGCAAGCTTCCGGCCAGACGTCAGGTCACGGGCCCACTGTTCCTTGAAGGCTTCGGTTCCATAGCCGCATCCGGCGAAGGTGCAGATATTGTGCATCGACAGCGCAAAGGCATAGGCACCGTCGGCTGTTCCCAGTTCCTCGTAAACCCGGATGCCGTCGCCAAGGGAAAGCCCCTGACCACCATATTCCTTGGGCGCATAGAGACCCGTTAGACCTGCTGCCCCTGCCTTGTCCGACGCAGCGCGGGGCCAAACCCCTGATTGGTTCCAGGCGTCAACATTCGGGGCAACTTCAGTGGCCGCGTGTTCACGCGCTACATTCAAAATTTTTTCGATTTCAGTAGACAAGCAGGACCTCCCAATTTCCGGTGTCTGAATATTTACGACTGTTTAAACCAGATTTTTCCTTTACAATATGTGGAAAATTCTGAACACGAGATTGAATTTTTCAATGACTGACAGTCTGCCGACACTCAAAGGTCTAAGGGCATTCGAAGAGGCCTACTGGCATGGCAGTTTCACGCTGGCAGCAAAGGCGCTGAACGTGCAGCAGCCGGCAATAAGCTATCAGATCAAACAGCTTGAGCAGGATCTGGGCATCGCTCTCTTTGAGAAATCGCACGGTCGTCTGGTCCCGACTCCGGACGCGAGTGAGCTGTACGACACTGTCTCACGAGCTTTTCGAAGTATACGAACGACGGCGGCCCGGATTCGGGCGAAAGACGGCGATGGGATATTCACAATCGCGACCTATCCAGGAATCGGAACCTACTGGTTGTCTTCGCGCCTGCCCGAACTGTCGGAACGGTTGGGTGTTCAGGTAAAGGTGATCACTCTGGTCAAAGACGCGGACCTGTTTCCGGAACCGGCAGATTGTTGGATACTCTTCGGTCAGGGCCACTGGCCGGGATTTGAGGCCCGAAAGCTGATTGACGAAACCGTTTGCCCCGTCGCGTCCCCCAGCCTGATCGAACGATACCGGCAACCGGATGGCAGCATTGATGTGTCCAACATTCCGTTGATCGAACAGGAAGACCCGGAAAGGCGCTGGCTGAGTTGGGAGGCATGGCTGGATCGCTCTGAAGACGATTGGCGTCTTTCCGACAACCGGGTTGTGGTCAACGACCACGGCATGGCGCTGCATCTTGCCCTGACCGGGGCCGGAGTCGCGCTTGGGTGGACGGGGATCATACAGGACCTGATCGACGGCAAGAGCCTGGTTCCCATGTCGACCCACCATGCGCGATCGGATTTCGGATATTGGGTTCTTGGCCGGGAAGGTTTTTGGGAAACGGCTCAGGGGCGGTTGGTCATAGACCTTTTGAGAAACTGATGGCGCAAGGCAGGGGGTCACGAGGGGTCCGGCATCAGATGCTGACCCGAGGTCGGTGGCACAACGGGGCGTTTCGCGAACCTGTAGCCAGCTCCGGATCTGAAACGTGGAAATCGGTGCAAACAGCTGTGTCTGGTGCGGTTTCCAAAGGTTCCAGGTTCATTGGTTTTCAGCCAGGATAGATTGCTCGTGATGCACCCTGAACCGAGCAGCATGAAAACGGCGCGTTTGTGAGAGGCGCCTTGGATCATGACAACCTCTGAGCAATTCATAAGCGATCAGGCTGTCGGTGATCAGACACCCATAAGGACCCCCGCCAAGCGCAAATGCGAAGGGAGAGAATTGTGTTTGCGAAACTGGCCGCTTTGGTCTTCACGAACTCGCCACTGCGCTTTGCAAGTGGATGGACGTCAAATGCGAATGGATCACATTCGATTGAGACGGAAATGCTCCAACCCTGATCGCAGACAAATTCGACACGATCATCGCTTCGATGACGATCACCGATGCGCGTAGCAAGGTCGTCAGCTTCTCTGACCCCAATCATTTCAACTCAATCCGCTTTGTTGCGGCGAAAGGCCATGGTCTGGCGAACGCATTGCCCGCTGACCTCAAAGGACTGATCACCCACGCAATCCGCAACCGGGGAAGTTGATATTCGGGCGCAATACTTCCGATTGTTTGGATGGCCTATTCCAAGGCTGGTGGGACGATCATGGGAACCTCGGCTGTCATCTGAGGGTGCGATCAAGGTCGGCTTGAAGGGTTGCAACGAAACATGGCGGCAGCAACGTAAACGGCGGTAAAGGGCCATTCAGGCGGCTTTTCGAAACCCGCTTTCCGCACAAAGCAGACTTGGGTGGATAGTGCCGTATTGTGCTTGTGCACATCTGTCTCAAGGTCAGTAGTCAAATGGAATTTGAGGGGGCGGGAGGTCTTGGATTTGTTCTAGGCCCTTTATGCCACTGCCTTTGATTCCAGAGGAATGGGGTTCGATCAGTTCAAAACTGAAACAATATTGAAAGGTGTTTTCTTCAACTGGACTGCCGTAGGTGAATCAGTTTGCTCAGATCGTTTTTCCGACTGAGCAGGGTTTGGAAAGCTTTGACATATCTTACCCAAAACTGATGCTTTTCGGTGCGAATTGACGCGATTCCAAGGGGTTCCGAGGTTTCAAAGAAAAATTTTAAGTCACTCAGAATTGGCCTTGTATTTCCAGCGTTTGCAAGGATATACCGCGTCGGCGGAGACGTGGCCGAGTGGTCGAAGGCGCTCCCTTGCTAAGGGCCGCGCCAACTCCAAAAAACCCCTTTAAATCAAGCCATTAAGCAAAACGCGCGCCCCTGTTGCACCAGATTTGCACCAGATCCGCTGCACGTCGCGAATGTCACGCCGCGCGACCTCGCCGCACACCCCGATCTCGCACCTGCTTTAGGCTTGGATAATGCGCTCGCATGGGCAAGCGGTCTCGCGGCGGCTCTGGAAGGGCCGTGCGCCGCGGCGTCTCAGCCCGCTGTTCGTCGATGGGTCGATGGGCTGGCCGCCCCGATCACGCGCTCTCAAGCTGCTTGGCACCGGCGTTTGCCCATTGGCGGCGGGACATGCGTGGTGCTCTTTCGGCGCTACCCACGGCCTGCGGCCCTTGGATCTGGGAGCCGATCGATTTTAAGGAGCACGAACAACTCGGGCTATTCGACTGAATCTCAACACAATGCGAAAAGGAGGAGTTCCAATGGCAGACCCTTTCAAAGATCATCAACCCGGGTTGGATAGCAACACCGGCAACCTGTGCGAGATCACCCCGTCCGATGTCGTGGATAGCTGTACTAGCATAAACTGGGTGGAGGCCACACAGCCGCCGTTCACTGCGGTTGCAGCATCCAGCACATCGAACGGCAGAATTGAGCAGCAAAGCATACCTTGCATTTGTTTGTCGCTGCAAAAACTCTCTCTGTTCCAATCTTCAAAAGACAATAAGAGTTTGCGAGCCCCACAAACTACCGCTTCTTATTGGTGTTCGTAACTGCGTTCCAATCTTCCGGTGGCGGATTCTCCAACAAAACTTGGGCGCGGGACATCATGACCACCGAGGCGGGATCTCCGTTTCGTTCTTGATCAGCGGCCTTAAAGGCAGCAACAGCTTTTTCAAACTGCCCTGCTCGATAGTGTGTAAGGCCTTCTTTGTAGGGCTCAATCCACGCAAGCGATCCGGCAATCCCATCCGCCATCGCAATCAGTTCGTAGACCACCAACTCCTTTGTGCGCCCAAATACTGTTAGCGTGTCCAGCTCACGCACCACGATCGTATCAGCCGCTTGGCGTCGGGTTTCTGGACCAATCAGGATAAGCGTGTCGTAATCCTTGTTGGCCGCCTCTAACCGGCTGGCAACGTTTACCACATCGCCAATTGCAGTGTAATTCAAACGCTGCTCTGACCCTATGTTGCCGACCAGAGCGTCGCCACTATTTAGCCCGATCCTGACGCGCAGGGGGTTGCCAGAGTCGTCTTCAATTCCGGCCTCCTCTACAGCGGCGACAAGGTCCAGTGCCGCGCGACAGGCGTTTTCGGCGTGGTTGGTATCCTTGCGCGGCGCGCCCCAGAAGGCCATCACAGCATCGCCCATGAATTTGTCGATAGTTCCCCCATTACGAGCGATGGCCGCAGAAGACGCGTTAAAGAAAGGTTCCATCATTTGGACGATTCTGGGGCCAAGTTTTTCAGACAGGCCTGTGAAACCCGTGACATCGCAAAAAAGCACGGAAATCTGCTTTATGTCTCCGCCTGGCTGAGTCTTGATGCCCTCGGCAACCAGCATGCGCACCAAGTCGGTAGGTACATACTTGCGGAATGCTGATAGACCTGCAGCCATACTTGCGGTTGCAGCAGAGAGGTTTTCAAGCTCAGAGAGTTTGGAGGGCCTGCGCGAAACACGTTCGACGTCAAAGCGTTCTATTTTGCTCAGGTCTTCGGCGATATATGCCAATGGATTTGCGACGACAGTGCGAACCAACCAGATAGCCAATCCTGTGGCAACAGCAACCACACCGATCAGAATATAGATCAGGTTTATCAGCGTTTTGTCTATTTCCGAAAGAAAGGCAGCTTCAGGGATGACGGTGGCAACGCGCCAGCCGTAGAACCCCAATGGCGTCAGAGCAACCGCGTAAGGCACACCTTCGATGACAACGCGCTTAGACAACGAACCGGAGGCGTTCGTTGTGGGGTCACCCAACAGCTTTTCACCGGCGATCTTGGCGACCTCATAAAGCTCACCCTCACCCATGCGTGCGGGTATGACCTCATCTGCTTCTGCATCGGGTACCGCGATCACTTTACCATCGGCATCCAGAACAAACGCTGCGCCGAATTCACCGGGCGTAAGAGTCGCCAGAAAGCGCGAAAGCCGATCCGTTTCGATCGCCACGGCCAGAACGCCTTGCCGCTTTCGGTTGACGTCTATCGGACCAGCAAATGTGTAGACAGTTTTGTTACTCTCCGGGAGGTCGCGCGCTTCAATCCATCCCGTGGACTCAAGGCCCATAGAGTTTTTAAACCACGCATGTTCGCGTGGATCGTAGGATGTTTCGGTAAAGGTTCGCTCCTCGAACTGGATGTCTCCTGGAATGAAGATATAGCGATCCTTCCGCAACATCCTTTCACGGATATCCTTGTCGATTTCAATCATCTCAAGCCCGCCGTCACCTAAACGATGTGACGCGAAAAAATTCCCATCGGGCCAACCGAAGAAAATCCATGAAATATTCGGTTGTGCCTGCAATTGTGATAAAAACACGAACTCTCTTTTGTCGGCTTGTCGCGTCGCGATAACGTTCTGGACAAATATCGTGCGTACGGCTGCCCAGGCTGCTTCGGCCGACCTGAGCGTTACGCCCACCTCTATACGAACGGTGTTTGCAATTTGACTGTTGATCTCGGCTGCGAGCATGCGGCTGTTGTCATGCGCTATTTTCCACCACAGGGAGTGAACTATAACCGTCGACACGCCGATGGATATAGCCACAAGTATTGATACAGCGATGCCTACGCTAATTCGCACTAATACTCCGCAAGTAGCGACATGTGCTTTAGTATTGAGTTGAGACAGTTCGAAGAGCAAAGCTTACTTCGCTTTAATGCTGAAAACTCACGCAACTGTTAAATTCAACAAAAAGATTTGCCTGTGAAGCGATTACCGGAGCAAGTATTCGGCTTTAGTTAATTGCCCACACCGAAACAGGAAAATACACATGAAGTTGTCGCAAGGTTTCGACCATTGACCTTCGCGGCTTTAGCGCCTGTTTGGCAAGCGGCCACCAAGCAGGCATTCGCCGCGATTGCAGCGCCGGTCACTTCAAATGGCAGCAATGCGCAGAAAGCGGACTTTGCAAATATTCGGCGTGCAGCCCAGAGCTGTCGTCGGGCAGGTTATCCGGATGCTGTTGACGTAGTTCGCGGAGCCGACATTCGAGCACGACGAAGCTGATCTACGGGAGGCTGTAGTCTAGTCTCTGGGAAATCAGAAATCTGCGGTAAACTCAGTAGGATCGAATTTGATTAACAAGAACCAACGCTGCCCTTGAAGTTCTCCTTCCTACGAGGTTGGCGTACAACATTACTGGCCTCATTGCACAGTTGGCGCCGAAGAACAGTACTAGATCCAATAAACGCTATGTTTCCAGCTGGCTACGGATCCAGCCGAGAAGGGGAGATCGTGCGTCTCGCTCATGCCAAATTGCACGGATTCCCAATTCCGGCAGAGGAAAAGGGCAATCGCGCGTGACTAGGTTCATGTTGTTGGTAGCAGCTTGGGCGAGCGTCTCCGGCACAAAAGCGATTAGATTTGTTCTTTCCAGGAAGGCCGGTTGAAGATGCAGATTATCTGTCACCAGCCCAATTTGGCGTGGGGGCAAACCCTGATCCCTGCCATAAAGGTGAACTGGATCATCTTGTTTGGCCATCAGGTTCAGCCGGACATGTGGATATAGGAAGACCGTCTCAGCATTCCAACTGTTCAACGCTGGGTGGGTTCGGTCTAATAGGCACACAAGGCGCTCGCGCAGCAGCAGCTTTTGAAGAAACTTCGGATTTGCCTGAAGTCCTGCGCCAATAATCAAATCGGCATCACCGGTATCCAGCATTTGGTAGCTGTGATCGGAATAGCTGTTAATTTCGAACACGACCCCTGGTGCCTGCTGTCGAATACGCCGAACAGCGTTTGCAAGGAAACTAGTGGCGATAAAATCATGGGCATGGATGCGAATAGTCTCAGTGGCGTTTTCAGGTGAGAACGTCACTGGCGCAGTCAGCACGCTGATCTCAGAAAGGATCGTGTTTAACCGCGCCGCAAGGTCCAGAGTGCGCGTCGTAGGCACCATTTCGCGCCCTTGCTTGACGAACAGAGGGTCGTCAAACACGCGGCGCAGCCTTGCCAGAGTGTGACTCATGGCAGGCTGCGTTACGTTCATTCGCTGCGCAGCACGTCCGACATGCCGTTCCGAGATGAGGGCTTGCAGAGATTTCAGTAGATTAAGATCAAGTCCATCAATTCCATTCATACTAGGAAGAAATAATGATTATTTCTAATTATGTCTATTGATTGCCATTTTCCTCTCGACCACAAGAGGAACGGAAAGATGAATATTCTGATCACTGGGGCCAGCAGCGGCTTCGGAAAAGAAATGGCCATCAGACTCGCAGACGAAGGTCATTCTGTATTTGCCGGAATGCGTGCTTTGAAGGGGCGAAACGCCGACGTGGCGGCCAGTCTGGAGGCAGTATCCGGGCAAATTTTCCCTATTGAACTGGATGTCAGCAGTGACGCCGGCGTAGACAGCGCGATTGCCAATCTGATGTTAAAGCTGGATGGCCCACTTGATGTCGTGATCAACAATGCCGGGATATATGTTGGCGGACTCAACGAGACCATTTCTTCGGCACGATTTCAGAACATGCTGAATGTGAACGTGCTGGGACCAGTTCGCGTGCTGCGCTCCGTGCTTCCTAATATGAGGGACCAGGGCTTTGGCACGGTGATCTGCATCACCAGTGACATATCCCGGTTAGCTTTGCCGATGAGCGGTTTTTACTCAGCCACTAAAGCGGCGCTGGAACTAGTCGCCGAGACCTATGCGCTTGAACTCGCCCCTTTAGGACTGGAATCTCTTATCGTTCAGCCCGGTGCATTTGACACTGGCATCATGCAGAAATCTCCGCCAACGGATGAACCGAAACGCATGGCTGGATACGGCCCAACTTTGGAACAAGCACAGGCGATGGCTAGACGCTTCATAGGGTTGGCGCAAAAAAGCTTTGTTGAGGCGTCCCCTGCAATGGTTGCCGATGCCGTCGCCGATCTGTTGAACCTGCCCTACGGCAAAAGACCATTGAGAACTATTGTCGACCCGTCGGACATAGGCGCTCTAGCCAACGCAATGAATGCTGCCGCAGCCACCAAGCAGGAGAGGTTTCAGGACGCTCTCGGCGCCGAATTCTCCTTCCCCGTTCAGGAGGCTGCGGAATGAATGTGATCACTGTTTTCGTCGGATTGCTGTCCGTCTTCTTCCTCTTCGCAAGCTCGATCAAGATCTTCGGCTGGCAGAAGTTCATATTCGAGACCCAACTGGCGATGTTCATCAAGTATGGGTTAAATCGGCAGATCATGGCCTTGGTTGGCGTGGTTGAATTGTTTGGTGCAATCGCGATCTGGTTTCAGGGATCCTGGGTCGGAACTTTAGGCGCGCTGGCTATTCTTGGCGCGTCCATCGGCGCAATTGGCTGCCATCTGATCTGGGACACCTGGAAAGAAGCTGTTCCTGCCATGGTCACAGGCACCTTGTCCGCTATCGTAGCTTGGTCTGGCCGTGAAACGGTGTTGAGCGTTGTTGGTATTAGCTAAAACCAGTCTATGACACAGGAGTCATGTTGTGACTGACAGTATTCGCGTGGCAAATGCCAAGGGCCTTTATCTGAAAGGCATTCGAGACGGCAAAATGGTCGAAGCGCTCGATAAATATACCGGGGATCGCTACACGCAACACTCAACGGGTGTACGCGACGGTAAAGAAGGTTTCATCGAGTTCTTCACGCCTTTTCTTGAGCGGAATCCGGTGCGCGATATCCAGGTTCTGTGCACCATCGAGGATGGAAACTTCGTATTCGTACATGTTTATCAAAGCCTCAACGATGGTGAAGCGCAGTGGGTGACGGCCGATATCTTTGATACCGACGAGGACGGTAAAATCGTCGAGCATTGGGATGTGATTGCCGCGTATAAATGGCCCACCGTCTCGGGCCGCAGCATGGTGGACGGCCCAACCGAAATCGAGGATCTCGAATTCACCGAGGCCAACAAGACCGTGGTGCAAGGGTTCATCGACAATGTCCTTATGGCAGGGCGCACCGATCTTGTGAATGACTACATATCGACCGAGAAATACGATCAGCACAACCCAGAAATAGCCGACGGATTGGGAGCATTCTCCAAGCACCTTGGAGCGGTGTCGAAAAGTGGAAAAACCGCCCATTACGTCAAAGTTCACCGACTACTCGGCCAAGGAAATTTCGTGGTTGCCTTTAGCCATGTAAAACAAGATGAGAACGACTGGGCCGTCTTTGACTTGTTCCGGCTCAAGGGTGGAAAGATCGTCGAACATTGGGATGTTCAGGAACGGATTGGTCCAAAGGAGACCTGGAACAACTCTGGCAAATTCTAGGGGAGGAGGCAGTCATATTTTCTCTGGTAGGGGTTTAAGATGATTGCTTTTTCAGGGCTAGGGCGTGTTGACGCCGGCTCAACATTCCAGAAACTGAATGGTTGTATTTGATTAACCCCGCGCGATACTCTGAATGCAGCTTTATATCTTCGGAACAAGTGTGGGGCATCGAATGAACAAGTTGGCGCTGACAGCAATGGCATTGATCTCCACTGGCGCGGTGTGGGCCGCCGGTATGGAACGGTGGGGCGAATCCGGGGACTGGACAATCCTGATTGATCCTGAAAAGGGCAACGGGTGTCTCGCGTGGAAACCGTTTGAAAATGACATGACCGTTGAAATTGGCGCAGCGCCCAATCAGGCCGGCGGCTTTTTTGCCGCTTTTAATCCGGCCTGGGTTCAAATCGAGGACGGCACGACCGGGGTAGTACAGTTCGACTTTGGTGATGCGAAATTCGAAGGTGAAGCGGTTGGTGTCTTCAAGAATGGCGTGCCCGGTGGCTACGCATTTTTCGACAACCCGGCGTTTGTAACCGAGTTTGGAAAACGCCAAAGCGTTACGATTATAGGCGAAAGCGGGACGGAGGTTGAACTCGACCTCAGCGGGTCTGCAAAAGCCATTGAGGCGGTTCTGACGTGTCAGGCTGAACAGCCGGAACCACTGAAGAACTAGGTAGCGTCCAATTATTGAAGTTGATTGATGTCTGGCACACAGGGTTGCCTGTCGACAGGCATAGCATCAGCGCCCTCTGGGGCCTTGTTTCTGGACCCGCCCACATCCAGCTTGAACTTTGGCGATGATAGCCGGCCCGTCACATCAAAGGGCCAGGCGCTCCGGGATAGGGGTTTGCCAACGCGCCGCGGCTCCGCTCTTATTGCTATCGTATCGTTCAGCCAATCCACTTGCCCCCTTGCAACCAATTGAACCGATCCTGTTTCAATGACGATGGAGTTTGAAGTGACTTGCCCGGCCTGGATTTTAACTGGGGCTACAACGCAAGTGATGCCAGTGTAACCTTGTCTAAACTCTTCTGAAAACAGCCAGGGGAATATGCCCAGCCCCGCTAGTTCCAATAGGCTGGTGCTGATGTAGCCCTCCGACATCGACAAAGACGCGTTGCCGCGCATCGAGTTGATGAAGGCCTTGCCAGAGGCAGTACTGCCAGAGACGTTGAACTTACCGCTCAAACGTCCATAGGCATCAATTCCAATTCCCAATTCATCAAGGATTTCGCCGAATTCCCATCCTGAGGTCGATCCCGATAATGAAAGCCAATCAGGAGAGTCTATCAGATCCATGACCGCCCTGACGCTGAAGTTTCCGCCACCATAAGCCATTTGGAGTGGGCCGAAATCCACAGTTCCTTCTTTAGCAGACAATTGGCTTGAAACAGATGTTACGCCTTTTTGCCCTACAATCTCTTTGAAGTCGATCTGCACCTCAACGTCAGCTTCTTTCAGTGCTCGCTGCACATCCAGAAGATCGGCAGGTTTCCCTTTCTCCTTTGGCAACACTAGGGGCTGGACCTCTGTCTCCTTCGGCAGAACCAAAGGCTGAACTTCTGCTTCAGGTTCTTGCGAGGTCTCGCCTACCAGGCTTTTCAATTGGTCCAGTACGGAGGTGAGGTTCTTCAGGTCGTTGAGATCGAGCCTCTCGCTCGTAATATTGCCACGGACGACGGATGCACCTTCGGGAAACCGCGCATCCAAAGCTGCAAGAAGATGCGAAGATCCGGCTTCGAACTTGATTGCGGCATCAAAGTCTTCGCCCTGCCTAGAGGTTTCAGCATCGATAGCCAGTGCGCCAATTCCGACAGGTTGCAATTTGAGCGCGGTCAAAAACTGGGCACCGTCGTCGACATCCAGTTCCACATCAAAATCGAGACCGGCCAGCCCTTTTAGCTCGTTGACGGATAGTGCGAGATCGAGCGCCCAGAGATCGGTGTCGTAAGTGGTCGCGTTAAACCTGTTGAGTGAAACCGGCCCGCCCGCATTGGATATGTTGAAATCGGCTTTGATGCCGCCGAACTGGTCAACATAGTCTTTATCGAGGTTGGGCAAAATCAATTTGGCGGGCCCGTTCAGCACACCATCGAAAGTTACGTCCTGAAGCTGAAGCAGATCGAGGATTTCACCTTCGGCTTTCAGGACAGGCTCTTCAATTGGCCCGGCTTGCAGCGCGATGCCCAGCATGGCGAGCCGGCCGTCTGGCATGCGGCGAATGCTTTCAATAGAGGCTGGACCGATTACGTCTAACCCCTGGTTAAACGCATTGGTCTGGAACAGCAACTTCTCGAATTCGAAGGAAGCCAGGGATCCAACCATATGCATTTCAAAGCCCGTGAACTTCAATTCCTGGATACTTTTAGCTGCTGGCGGCGGCTGTCCTTCCGGATGAAGTCGCGCGTTGAAAAGCAGATCAACGCCCTGAGCGGTGTAGAGGTCATCTATTGCGCCCTCAGCTTCGAGTTTCTGCCCATCTTCCAGGCTTACGGTGGATGTAAACGCCTCGATCTTCAGAGCGTCCTGAGACACGAGTTCAGCCTGTAACTGCCCATTGCCTTCTAAAACGCGTTCCAGCCCAATGACATCCAGAAAATCCCCGAATTCACCGGTGTCCATCTCCAATACAGCTCGATAGCCACCGCCTTCGTCTTCCGTGAAGGGCTCGCCATCGTAACTTACGGTCATTTCGCCAAAACTGGCCCGCGTCGTAAACGGTGCGGCGTGTGGATAGTCGCCTTCGATTTCGAAGCCTTGACCGTTAACGGAGCCGGAACCAAAGACCTTCGTTCTTTGTCCATTATCCACTTGTTCGAGCGCGAGTGACTGAAGGTCAAACACAAATGAGAAGCCCGAGACCTTGTCGTCGATGTTTAACCCGATTGAAGTGAAACTGACGTTCTTGTCGCTCAGGAAGTTCAGGATTCCGCTGCCTTCTGAGTCGTTCTCATTGGTACTATCAGCGCTCGCGACGTCTTTTGGATCATCCGCTGATACAGTTTCCTCGGGCACGGGCTTGGACGTTGGTTTGTCTTTTCGCCAACTTGTGGTGCCGTCTGCGGCTGTAAGAATATTCGCTTGGAGGCCTTCCACTACCAGATTGTCAAAATGCAGACGCCCGTTGGTCAAAGCGGCAATGTCCAACTCCAGTTCCAGCAGGTTCAATTCTACAAGAGGTGACCCCGGCATTGTCTGGCTCGGGATGATCAATCCACCGACGTAAATGTGACTGATGCGGCCAAGCGCGACGCTTACATCATCGTTGACCAATAGTGGCCGACCAATTTGTTCCGAAAGAACTCTTTCTACAAGGTCACGTCGCATGTCCGAGAACATCGGAGCAGCAAGCAACAACCAAACAAATGCGACAGTTGTGAAAGCGAGAATTGCGACAAGCCCAATTATTCTAATTAGCCAAACCCTCATGCGCTCCCCTATCGCCGCTTTCGCCGTTCAATCTTTCACGAGCAGAAATTTAGCTCACCAGCTTGAACGCTCGTTCTGAACCATATTCAGGTAAATTGGGCTGTGTCACTAATCGTCTCTGGTAGCCCCGCCAGTCGCCTTGATCCTTCCCATCAACACACGTTTCCTATTGGTCGAAGCATCTTCGGAAGTCTGGATTGGTCCAAAAGTTTGCACGTCATCGACCTCTAAAGTAAACGCAGCCTTCATGAGGACAGGACCATCAACAACCAACATTTCCTTCTGCGTCGGGTCGATCCTGATTTGACCGGTTACAACGATGGGTTCGTAGACAGTCGATGGCGTCCATGAATCGCTTAGGCGCAAACGCACCACCTGGTTTGGTGGTGGAGGCGGTACGTGGCTGCACATTCCACGTTCCGGCACGATATATGCCATTTGGGAGCCATCTTCGTCGCGGGGTGCTGGGATCACAAATCCGCCCAATGAAACGGTCACGCCATCATAATCAAGGTTGGCGGCCGTGCCCGCCTTCTCACGTCTTTCCATCACAACCCCGCGTTGGGAAATCAGCCAGTTCGCATCAACGCCTTCCTCAGCAAGGGTTGCTTCGGTCGCCTCGATATCCACTTGAAGCTGGTCCAACAGCTCTGGCGTCGACCCGCCTTTTTCTTGCTGCCCGCGCAACCGGACCAATTTTCGAAGCGTGTTAAGCTGTTTGCCCGTCAATTCGACGAATGGATCTTCGTAGTTCTGAGCAGCTTCATCAATCAAGTCTGTCCATTCGATACGTGCAATTTCCGAATGAACCGGCAAAGCCAAGAAAAATGCAAGAACTGTTGGAACAAGTGTCAGTTTGGCTCGAATTCTCATTGTGAGAAGCTCCCATTTGTAAAGCCAGGGATGCGCGGGATGCCGAGGTAAATTCACCCCGCGCGACACTCAATTGAGTGTATTTTTGTAGATCACGCCATCTTTCATGATCAGATCGATGTTATTGGTGTAGTCGACCAGGATCTCGGCATCTTCGACCGGGTTTCCTTCGACCAGCAGCAAATCAGCGTATGCGCCCTGTTCGATCACGCCCAGCGGGCCCGCTTGGTAGGGGTTGAGTTTTCCTGACAGTGCCAGAAGTGCGGCCGATTTTGACGTGGCCTGTTGCAGGATTTCATACGAAGTCCACGCCTCCAGCCGGTATTTGAACTCGTCATTCTGCTTCGTCAGAGCCACTGGGTCGCCGATGATATCTGTCGAGAATGCGATGTTCTCGATCTCGTACTCTTTCAGCAGCTTCATTTGGTTGCGCGCACCTGCCTGAACATCAAGGAATTTGGGAGCTGCCGCAGTGCCAAGCGCCTTCTTGACAACTTCCTCATCAAGCCCAAGCAGAGAATAGAACGGGACAATCCAGGCGCCAGAATCCTTGATGGCCTGCGCTGATACTTCAGTCATCAGTTGCCCATGTTCTATGCTGATGACGCCCGCTTCCAGTGACCGCAGGATCGAGTCGTCGTTATAGGCGTGGACCATGACATAGGTCCCCCAATCAGCCGCCGCGCGAACCGATGCCTCCAACTCTTCCGGCAATCCTTGAACGGTGTGCAGCGGATCAACCGAAGATGACACACCACCGCCTGCCATTACCTTGATCTGCACCGCGCCCATGCGCAGGGCTTCGCGCGTTGCACGCAAGACTTCGGGCACGCCATCGGCCAGGAACTCGACATGCTGGTTGAAGAAAGACGGCTGCGCCCCCATGAAGTTCGGGTGGGGTTCGGTATAGACCCGATGCTCACCATGTCCGGAAGTTTGCGAAATTACCGGCCCTGATGCGTAAATCCTTGGCCCCACGGCCTTGCCGCGGTCTATAGCTTTTTGCAGACCAATTGCCGGGCCACCCGCATCCCGAACGGTTGTGAAACCACGCAGCAGCATTTTCTCAGCTTCAATTGTGGAAACCGCGCCCCAATACATCCAGTCAAAATTGTCCCTCAGGTCCGCGACGGGCTCGGTGATTGCCATATGCACGTGAGCATCGATCAATCCCGGCATCAGTGTTCGACCTCCACCGTCAACAATCTGGGCATTGGCGACGGCCAGCGGTTCCACCGATACTTCTGCGATCAGGTTGTCCACTACCAGAACGTTTGCGTTCTCAATTCGTTTTTCATCGACACCGTTAAACACGTGCACATTGGTAAATAGGATCGGAAAGCTCTCTTCCTGCGCAAAACCTTGGCCCGCGATTGCCAGGCTTGCAGAAAAGGCCGTTGTGGCCACCATATGTATGAGTTTCGGTGTCATTGAGGCCCTCCAAATACGAATCACAAATGTATATTTCTGAATGTGATTTTAGAACGATTGCCGGATATTGCCTGACAGTATGACAGGCTTTGCCAAATTAATTTGGCATTCTGCAAGCTTTTGGCGCCTTTTTATGTGTTTGCTGTCTTTCTGTCGTTAACTTCATGATATTTGAGGGCGACATGGACGCATTTGACCAAAACACAAAGAAGGCTTTGCCGTTGGTTCGGGCATCGGTTGCTGCACCCGTGGTAGCTGCATTGCGTGATTTCGGTGTTGAACCGGCTTTCGTTCTAGACCCTCTTGGTGTAAGCGAATCCCAAGTGATGGATCGCCAGAATTTCCTGCCACACGAGACGATCTATAAAATCCATCAAGCCGCTGCTGACGCAACATCACCGGACTTCTGCGCGCAAGTTGGTCAATCAATTGACCTTGTTAGGTTTCTGCCTCTTGGTGACATGTTGGCCGAGGCGTTGACGCTGGGCGACTTCTTTACGCGCTACACTCAAGCCGTCTCGAAAGAATCCAACGCGGTCACGCAATCGCTGCTTGTGGAACGCGAGCACGCTTATTTCAGTGCCAAGCGGAATTTCAAGTTTTCAGTTTCGCCGGGACAGACCGACGCATTTCTAGCGAGCATCTGGATATCATTGCTGCACCGGGTTCTGGATTTTAGGTGGGACCCGAGCCAGATCATCTTACGGGTCAGCGAACCTGACGTGCTACCTAGGCACTTTCATGGTGTTCAAGCCATCAAGTGCAGCCCACAGGGCTTTTCGATTCGGTTTCCCTCAACTTGGCTGAGCCATCAGATGCTCTCGGAAACATTGGAAAACCCGTCAGACCTAACAGGCGCTACCCTCGGCCAGCATGCGCCTCAAGATTTCTTAGCCGGGCTTCAGGGCCTGATCCGAATTCATCTTGGCGAGCCGGGATTTGGTGTAGACGAACTGGCGCGCCTATGCGGTTTCCACCGGGAGACATTGAACAATCGGCTGGCACCTTACGGGCAATCAGCCTCTCAGGTCATATCTGGTGTCAAACTGGAAGAAGCAAAGAAGCTGCTGGGTCCGGTAGGGAAGTCCGTTGGTGAGACTGCACTACGGCTTGGCTACGCAGACCCCACTGCGTTTTCGAGGGCCTTCCGAAAATGGTCTGGAATGTCGCCGTCGGATTTTAAGAAAACGGTAAAAGAACGGGGCCGAAAAACCTGCGCCAGTGCGGTCGCATGCTGCTCGCCGTCGTTTCTTCGGGCATAGGACGTGAACACTAGCCGAATATATCCCAAGTTGCGCGCACGTTGTGAAAATCTGGTTGAGCGCCTGCAACATCATTCAATCCTGTCCGGTTCGGGCTGGAGAACGGTCATTGCCTTGTGCTGAGTGGACGGCGGCCCTGTCCGCGTCTGACGAGTTCATCCGGCGAGCAGCGAAAGTCGATCCATACCAAACTGGCCCTTGGCGCAGATCGCGGCGAAGGTGCCAGGAGAGCCCCAAAGGCGACTTTCACAGCGATGACAACGTCTCACAAACAGTCAATCTACCTGCCGGATTCGGTGAATAATGCCCAATCTGCTATCCTCGATTCAAACAAGGGGGAGAAACTAGATGGCGAACGCGTTTTCATATGCTTGTCGGGATTGTGAAGGGATGGCGGCCTGTCCCGCAAGCGTGGTCGCCGAGACCAAGGATGAAGTTTGGAAACTTATGGAACTTCATGCGCAAGTTGCTCATGGCGAAAACCCTGCTGATTGGGATGGTGAAACACGGGCATATCTGGCGACCTTGATTAAACCCGTGAACGTCTGAAACGTGCCCTAGCACAGACGACTGGGGGTCGACATGGCGCGCACATTTGCTCAAATGGAAGAAGAGGAAATTTCGGCTGCTGAAGGCATCTCCGCTGCCGAAGCACTCGTAACATTGGAGAATGACCAAAAAAGTACTCTTGGTCGATGTAAGTGACACCGCGGAAATGGACACCACCGGTGTGTACCCAAACGCCGTAGCTGCGCCCGGCCGCGCAGTTGCTTGGATGGCAGATCTGGAGAGCGAGTATCGGAGTTCGGAATTGCAGGACCGAACCAGGACGATCTTCACAACGTGCGGCAGGGCTCCAAGCTATCGTGGCGCTGCCGCAGCAAACGTCCTGACGTCAATGGAGTTCCAACATGTTCGCTTCGTCGATGGGGCATGGCAGCTTTGATCAATGCTGGGGCCACCACTCAACGACTTTTATGGTGCTATCTCGTCTTACCAGCCCGTCAATTGAAAGGGCTTGGTTACCGCTCCGTGCCCTTACGAACGCGCAAAATAGATGGTGCTACGATGCGCCCGATTTAGGCAGGCAAGTATCCAGGCATCGCCGTTGTTGGAGGATGCACGCATGATCATGCGGATGTAGCTTTGCGCGTGGGTCAACACTTTCTGAACGACCAACCAGATAGAGCCTGTCATAGATATGGCGTCCTTTGGGGGCGCACTGTGAGTTCCGTGACGCAGGCGTTGTTGGGCAGCAATACAGCAGTCGAGATTAGCGTTGAAATTTCTTCAAGCTTAATCATTTTGGAGCGGTCTTTGCCTGCGTCGGACACGTCTGGAGTGCTGACAAACCCCGGGTGCACAAGGGTGACCCGAACACCGTCTTCGCGGACATCTTGGAACAGAGCCTTGGCGAAACCAGCCTGCGCATGCCGCAGGGCACAATGAATGGCGTGATTTTCCAGCCCAGCCAGGATGTAGGCCCGCAGATATAGACAAATGCCCCCCTGTTTCACGGATCGCAGGCAAGAAATGCGCGGTCAGTCGGATGGTTGCCCGCAGCACTTGGTCGATGGATGTGTCCCAATCTGAAAAAGCGGTCAATCGAAACAGCGCCGTGGGTGAAACTGGCGGCGCAGTGAACCATCGCGTCCAACCGCTCGCTTTGCAGCGCCCAGTCTGCGAGAGCGGCCACAGAAGTCATGTCACCCATTTCTGCGGCAAAAAATTCGCCCGTGCCACCTGCGGCCTCAACCATGGCAATTGTTTCTTGCAGCGCGTCCTCGCAGCGTCCATGCGCGAGTATGTTCCAGCCTTTCGAAGCCAGGTCGATGGCCGTTGCCCGGCCTATTCAACTTGAGGCACCCGTAATCAGAGCTGTTTCAGCCATGTGCAATCCCCGGTTTGCTTATGGAAGATTACCACAAACCGCCACCCCACTTAAATAAGGCCAAACCTGACCTGTTAGTCAAAGCAGCTAAACTGGAAGGCGCGCGTGGATTGCAATTGGGGCAATCAAACCACGTTCGATATTCCTGACCATATGTTGAACCTTAAGCGCGGTGTCATCGCCCATTATAAGATGAAGACCCAAAGGTGGAGGGCCATCTGAACGGCTTTGCGCAGCTGCCAGATCTGCAAAGAACTGTTTGGCGAATGCAGTGCGGTCGATCCGGTCACTAACGTCGAAACCGACGGATTTCAAAGCAGCTTCATATGTTTCCGGAGGAGTCAGTGCGCTTTGATCTGCAGATGACGCCCAGGGTGCGGGATAGTCCATTTGCCCCTCTCCGACTTGCATCACATCGTAAATCGCAAAAATTCCGCCTGGCCTGAGCACTCGCTTCGCCTCACGGGCGATGCCGACTTTGTCCGCGATGTTCATGCCGACATGGATCATGTAAGCGGCGTCCATGGAGTCAATGTCCAGCGGCAATTCCAACACGCTGCCTTCGATGAGTTGAACTCGGTCTGACAAGCCCGTCCATTCTGTAAGAGCGCGACCGGTTTCCACAAACTCGGCGGTTAAATCGACACCGGTTACATACGCCCCGGTGGCCGCCGCCACATAGCGTGCCGGACCCCCAAGCCCACATCCCAAATCGACAACCCGGCTTTCAGGTGAAAGGCTGAGAGCCTTCACAAATGGTTCGGTCGCGAGACGCCCGCCAATGTGAAACTCGTCAACCGGCGCCAAAGCGTCGTGGGAAATTGGCGGGGTCAGGTCCAGTGCTGCGCAACCATCGGAAATCCGTTTGAGCAAGTGACCGGAATGGTAATGGTGCGCGACTTCGTTGGGAATGGTCATATTGAAGCCTCCCTAATCGATGCCGTCAGGATACACAGGGTGAGCCAGAGTGTCAGCTTCGTCCGCACTGCGGTTTTCGCCGGACAGAGTCCCGAATGGCATGCTACCGCAACCACTGGATGATTTACCGCATCGTAATGAACCGCGAACATAGCTGAATACCGGTGTTATGTGAAGCGATCTCTGGTTGAGTGCATGCCTTATCTGCGGACCAAACAAACCACCACTTCAGCCTCATAGCGGACATTGATCCAATATGCAGAAGATGCCGACAATGAGCCCAAATGAAGACAGTAATTAGCGAACCTTCGACTTGGGGGGTGATCGCGGAAGAGATCACCAACACTGGAAACTCTAGGTTTGAGGCGGCGAAGTTGCTTCCGGAAACAAGAGAAATGACTCTGTAATTTCCTGACATTCGCTTAGCCTGCAATGTTGTAAGGCAATTCTCCAACCAAATAAGGGAGCATCTATGTCTAGACTTTCAGAACGCAGAGACTTTGCCATCGGAGTCTGCGAGGAGGCTGGGGAAATTGCCAAAAAGTACTTCGCAGATCGGGTTAATCTTGTTGTTGATCAAAAAGGCACTCAGGACTGGGTCAGCGAGGCGGACAGGAATGTCGAAACTTTCATTCGTCAAAGGATCGCGGAGGCGTGGCCAGACGATGGGGTTTTTGGTGAAGAGCACGGCGCGGCTGCGGGAGAGAGCGGCTTTGATTGGGTGATAGACCCAATTGATGGGACAACAAATTTCGTGAACGGTATTCCCGTATGGACCATTGTTCTTGCCGGAGTCACCGAAGGGCACACCGAAGTTGGCGTGATCCGCGATCCAAACATGGATGAGACCTTTGTGGCGATACGCGGAGAGGGAGCGACATTGAACAGTTTTCCTATGCGAGTCTCCGCCGGAGTAGCTCTGAAGGACGGAACAGTTTCCGTGGGGTATTCGAACCGGATCGACTCCCGCCACGCTTTACTTGTTGTCGAGAACCTAATCGAGCAAGGGGCCATGTTTCACAGAAACGCCAGTGGGGCGCTTTCATTGGCCTACGTCGCTGCCGGGCGACTCCTGGGCTACATGGAGGAACACATGAACGCCTGGGATTGTCTGGCTGGGCAACTGCTTGTCTCGGAAGCGGGTGGCGTTGTTGAGGATCAGAACGCCGATACGATGATCCGAGAAGGTGGGCGTGTAATCGTGGGTACTCCGGATGTGTTCGAGACGTTGCTTGAAATCGCAGAGAACGCTTGGAGCGCTTCACGTCCTCGCCAATAAGACCCAACATGTATGAGGTTTGAGCGTCGATTAATCCGCCTGCCAAATCACGATAGCTGATTTCCGGCTTGGCGAAGTAGGCATCAGCCGTTGCCTCGAAATGTCCCGAAGCAAATAACCGTTTGCGCTACGGTTGTTCTCACCAAGACCCAGGTTGATATTTAAGGGTAGCGTTCGTGGAGCCGCGAGAACCTCGCCTGTTTCGCGGGCCTTTCGCTCGCCACCGATCCAAATCTGCATGACATTCGAAAAGACATCACTGGATGCGAATTCAGTAGCGCGTTTGCCGCCCGTCGCACTCAGTCCCCAATCTGCCATAGGGACGGCCGGACCGATAGAGACCTAGGGATGTGTGATAAGCATAAAACTCGGTAATTAGTCCGGCAAAAGCACAGGCCCTTTGTCGGCAAAACCCATCCTGATTTGAGCACCGGGTTCAAGCGGTGCATCGACATCATCGTGGACGGCAAAAACCTGACCAAATGCACCTGTTAGCGTGTATTCCATCCGGACGCCGACATAGGTCGCCTTGGCTACCGTGGCCGGTATGCCCTGGTCTGAACCAATCACCAAACGTGAGGGCCGCACGGCGATGGTTGCGGTCCCTTCGGACAAACCGCGGCTTGGCAGTGTGTGGCGGTAGCCTTCGATTTCGATGGTTGCCTCGCCGCCATCGGAATCAACGATTTGGCAGCTCAGAAGGTTTGCCTCGCCGATGAAGTCGGCAACAAAGCGGTCATTAGGGGCATCATAAAGTTGGCGAGGTGTGCCCTTCTGAGCGATCGCTGCGTTGCGCATAACAACAATCTCATCGGAGACCGCCAGCGCCTCTTCCTGATCGTGGGTGACGTAGACAACTGTTAAGCCAAGGTCTTGCTGGATTGCCCGGATGTCCTCGCGCACCTGACGGCGCAATTTGGCGTCCAGGTTGGACAGCGGCTCGTCGAACAGCAGCACTTGCGGCTCAAGAACCAGCGCGCGGGCGACGGCAACACGCTGTTGTTGACCCCCCGACAGTTCAGAGGGAAGACGGTTGTCGAACCCCTGAAGACCAACCAACTCCAAACCATGCAACGCGCGACTGCGGGCCTCATCCTTCGCAAAGCCCGAGAATGTGAGGCCATACTTCACGTTCTCCAACACACTCATATGAGGGAACAGCGCGTATGACTGAAACACCATAGATACATCGCGGTCGGTGGCAGGCAGTTTGGTCACGTCCCGATCGCCAATCAGGATCTTGCCGGAGCTCGCCATCTCCAACCCCGCAATCATGCGCAGCGTCGTCGTTTTTCCACAGCCCGACGGACCAAGCAGCGTGACGAGTTTTCCAGCGTCTACGTGAAGATTGATGTTATCGACGGCGACGACATCCTTGCCGAACACTTTCGACACGTTTTCAAAGCGTACCGGGGCGGCCTTTGAACCGATTTTGGTGTCGGTCATGGCGATGTCTCCGTTCCGTGCTGCGTGCGCCGGCCAATCTGGACCCGACCGACGAGAAGTTGCAATAAGCCGACCGCCGCGAGCATCACAAAGATCAGCGTTGTCGAATAGGCGATAGCAAGGCCATAGTCGTTATTCTCGACCCGACCGATGATATAGCTGGTTGCCATGTCATACTCCGCGCTGACCAGAAAGATGACAGCTGAGATCGCCGTCATGGCGCGGACAAAGCTGTAGACAAGAGCAGCAAGGATCGCGGGGCGCAACAGCGGTAGGATGACGTTTCGGAACGTCTGCCATGAGTTTGCGCCAAGGGTCAGCGAAGATTCATCAAGACTGCGGTCCAGTTGCGACATGCTCGCGATGCCCGCGCGAACACCAACCGGCATATTTCGGAAGATGAAGCTGACCACGAGGATGACACCTGTGCCCGTTATTTCGATTGGCGGAACATTGAAGGCAAGGATGTAGCTGACGCCGATTACGGTACCTGGGATCGCGAACGACAACATGGTGCCGAATTCAAAGGCGTTCTTGCCCGCAAAGCTCTGCCGGGTCAGCAGATAAGCGGTCACGAGTCCAACGGCGGCCGTCAATGGTGCTGCAATGGCTGCGATTGTGATGGTGGTCCAGAAACTGTCCCAAGCGGCACCGGTCCAACGAATGCCCTCTTCTTCGAAGCGGACCGAGAATGCGGTGATGTAGTGTTTGATGGTCAGCGAGTTATCGACCCCCCACAACTCGACCACACTGCCGTAGATGATCATCGCATAGACAATGATTGTGAACATCCCCCAGCCCAGTGCAATGAGCAAAACGGGAACCGAAAGGCCGGTTGGCATCAGTGGATGAACACCCGCATCGCCTTTGCCGGTGACGGTCGTGTAGCTCTTCTTTCCCAGCCAGACGCGCTGCGCGTAAAAGGCAGAAAGGGTAAAGAACAGCAGCACCATAGCCAGAACCGCAGCCCGACCTTGATCATATTGAGCACCGACGATGGCGAAGAATATCTCGGTCGACAGCACGTCGAAATTCCCGCCCAATACAAGCGGGTTGCCGAAATCCGCCATGCTTTCGATGAAGCCCAGAAGAAATGCATTCGCCAGACCAGGCCGCATCAAGGGCAAGGAAACCGTCTTGAACGTCTGCCATCTGCTGGCCCGAAGGGTCTGGGCCGCTTCCTCCATCGACGGAGAGACGCCTTCCACCACGCCTATCAGTACGAGAAACGCAATTGGCGTAAACGCGAGTGTTTGCGCGATCAGGATGCCCGGCATCCCGTAAAGCCAACGTGTCGGCTGCGTGCCGAAAAGCTCGGCAAAGAACCGGGTGACAGAACCGGACAAGCCAAAAAGCAGGATGAGCGCAAGGCCGATCACGAATGGCGGGGTGATTATTGGCAGTACGGTCAAGGCCCGAAGCGCGCGCTTGTAGCGAAAGCCCGAGCGCGTCACGACTAACGCGAAACACAGACCCAGGACCGTGGTGATGACGCCCACGAGTATGGCGAGGAACAGTGAATTCCAGGCGGCGCCGCAGCGCGCACCCCGAAAACAGCCCAAACCCCACAGTCGATCATCAAAAAACTTCGAGAAGAATACCGCGATGGAATACGCGCCGTCTTCAGTGACGAAGGCCGCGAAAAGCATCTTGGCGATGGGGAAAAAGACAAATGCGGTGACGATTGTTATCACACCGCCAATAGCACTTACGACGAAAACGTCACCGTTAATGGCACCCCTTGCAGCGATCCCCTGGGTAAGCAGGAACAGAAAGCTAGATGCGCAAATCATTGCGCCATAGCCCATTCCAAATTGACGGTCGCCAAGCTCGCCGAACAATGCTTCCAACCAGTCGAAGTTGAAGCCTCTGATACCAATGCTGAATCCCTGGACGATCAGCCAGCCGAAGCCGAGTGCACCGGACAGGATAAGAATGCGGGCGTAAAGCGGGTCAGATTTAGCGCGTTTCAACGCCAGAAGCGGCAACGCGAGCGCGATCAGGAATGGAGCAAGCCAAAGTTTCTCTCCCTGTCCAATCAGAAAGGCGGCAGGGGCAAAATCTTCATCGAACGGGTAGCCATCCACAAGCCACTCGAACGACCACAATCCACCGTCAACCATGTACCATGGCAGCAGGCAGAACCCGACCCATCCGGCGGTGATCCAGAAGATCAGGACCGGATGGGTCGTTTTTGAAGTCTGGTCTGTCATTTACTGCGGCAGCGTCGAAACCTCTTCGTCCCATTTTTGTAATAGGCGCTTCCGCTCGTCTGAGGACCCATACTTTTTGAAGTCATAGTCAATCAGCTTGATCTGGCTCATGTCAGGAGCGCTGTCAGACGTTTCGGAACCTTTGTTCGATGGCACCTGAAACGCATTGACCTGAAGGGCAAGATTTTGCGCTTCCGGCGACAGGGCCCAGTCATAGAACTTCTTCGCCTCTTCCTCGTTGCGGGCTCCTTCAATAATCGACATCGAGCCGATCTCGTATCCTGTACCCTCGCATGGTGCGACGACCTTGATCGGGAACCCGGAAACCGCCTGTTTAACGGCATCGTGCATGAAGACGATACCGATGGTGTTCTCACCGCGACCGGCGGCTTTGATCGGCGCAGAACCAGATTTAGTATATTGGTTGATGTTCGCGTGTAGGCCTTTCATGAATTCAAAGCCTTCATCTTCGCCAAAGATCTGCACCATCGAGGCCAGCGTCGTATAGGCTGTACCAGACGAGTTCGGGTTCGCCATCTGAACGTGACCCTTGTATTCGGGCTTCAGAAGGTCTTTCCAACAGGCAGGTTCGGGCAGATTGTTCGCAGCAACGAGGTCTGCGTTGTAGCCATAGCCAAGCGCACCTGAATAAATGCCGATCGTCCTGTTACCAGCACTTTCGGCCTGAGAAATCGCCCAATCATGAAGCTGGTCACGCATCGGTGACATGTATTCCATAGTCAGGCCCTCTTCGGCGGCCTGCAAATGCGGATCGCCTGTACCACCCCACCAAACGTCTCCTTTCGGGTTCGAACTCTCAGCGCGAATTTGCGCAAAGGTCTCACCTGACGATTTTCGAGTCATGTTGACGTCGATGCCAGTCGCATCTTCAAAGCTGCGTGCCATGAGTTGGCACCAATCTTCTTGTGCCGAACAATAGAGCGTAAGCTTGTCGGCCTGTGCCGCCGACAGTGACGCGGCCAGGGCAATAACAGACCCAACCGCTGTTGTTGTCAATTTTCTCATTTTTTCCTCCCTTTGTGCTTATTTCGTCCGGGCTTCCCGGTTCTTTTATGCCCTTCCTCAAGCAGCCTTTCGAAGCTTCTTCGCGACCGATTTGACTTCTTGGTTGTCTGTTAGATTTTTCAGCAATTGTGACAGGTCTTTTTCTTCAACCAGCTTTGCGGCTTTTGCTGGTGAAAACCAGTGACGCGTCCGCTCACCTTCTTCCTTCCAGCGTCGCTTCAGCTTTTCAACGACCAGTGGATAAAGGGTGACGCGGCAGCGAACGCTGCTTCTGCCTTCATATCGCTTGTCGTAGAAAAAATGGCCGATCGGCCGTTTCGCGATGGCACCAACCGCACCCGCTTCTTCCTGAGCTTCTATTTCAGCGGCATGCCATGGTTTTTTGCCGTCCATTAGCCATCCCTTTGGGATAACCCACCGGCCAGTATCTCGCGAAGTGACCATCAGCACACGCAACTTGCCAACCTTGTCCCAGCGCATCGGAAGCGCCGCAATCTGATCTGCCGTTTCGCTGTCGCTCATGCTGTCCCTCAATGCCACACGATCAAAAACCAAAAGGAAACTGACTTGATAGGAAGCTGGTCGGTAAAGGCGCTCCGTCGATTTCCATTCTGAATTTGATCAGCCTGTGCATTTTTTGCTCTGCGCTTTGAAATACTTGCAATCTCTCGAATTCTCACAACCTTCCGAGGGTTATGCAACAAAAATTATTGCAATATGCCCGAAAGCCCACAAAGGTAGAATTCGAAACCTAGTCGGATCGTCGGATGTCAAAAACTAAAACGCGCGGCAAAATGTCTGAAAAGAACCAGAGCCGGGTAAAGAAGTCCGACCGGCGCCAACAGATACTGTTGGAGTTGAAGCTACGCCCGCACGTCCGCATCAGCGAACTGGCACAGCGATTCAACGTCTCCAACGAGACAGTACGCAGGGATTTCGACGCTCTGTCGAATGACGGCTTGATAGCGCGTGCGCACGGCGGGGCATCAGCCCCCGCGCAAGGACAGTTTCCGGGTTTGGATGAACGGACAAACGCCCAGGTTGAGGAACGCGAGCGAATAGGTGTTAGCGCAGCAGAACTGATCCAGGGCGGTGAAACGGTCATGATCGATTCCGGCTCGACCACCATAGAGATGGCACGTGCTTTGGCTTATCTCGGCACCCATTGCACAGTGATCACCAACTCAATTCCCATCGCTATGACCCTTGGCCATGGAACGGCCCAAGTCCTGCTATGCCCTGGGGAATATCTGGCAACTGAATCTGCAACGATCGGAACCGAGACACTGGAATTCCTGTCACGCTTCAACGTCGACAGATGTATGATCGGTTCCTCGGGCCTTTCAGCCGAAGGTCCTTCAGAAACGGTGCGGGGCTTTGCTGCGGTAAAGAGAATGATGCTGACGCGTGCCGAGAAGCGGCATCTTCTAATTGATTCCGGGAAGTTCGGTCGCAAAGGCCTGTCTCACGTGGGAGACCTTAGCGGTCTGGATTCCATAGTAACCGACAAAAAACCAACAGGAGAATTGCGTAACGCTATTGAGGGCGCCGAGGTCGATGTTCTCGTCGCCGGGTAGGCATGACATGATTGATTAACGGCGGATCAAAAAAGACCGCGCATGACTGGGAGGAAAACATGAAGATCGATATAAAACTATTGATTGGGGCATCCGCAATTGCGCTCATGTCACTGAGCGGAACAGCGTCGGCGCAAGATTGTCCGCGCGGTGACCTAGATGAGCGGTTTTGTGACGCCGACGGGGATTTGATCGCGGATATCCCAACAGATCCCTCCGAGCAAATAGATCCTGACACCTTGATCTTTGCCTATACACCGGTTGAAGACCCTGCTGTTTACAAAACTGCGTGGTCGGATTTTCTTGACCATTTGAAAGCGGAAACAGGCAAGGACGTTGTCTTCTTTCCAGTTCAGAACAACGCGGCCCAGATTGAAGCGATGCGTTCGGGGCGTCTGCATATTGCGGGCTTTAACACTGGCTCCAACCCGCTGGCGGTAAACTGCGCCGGGTTCCGCCCCTTCACGATCATGGCTTCGAAAGACGGTAATTTCGGATATGAGATGGAAATCATTACCTATCCGGGCTCGGGCATCGAAAAGGTCGAGGATATCAAGGGCAAGCAATTGGCATTTACGTCGCCCACATCCAACTCGGGGTTCAAAGCGCCCTCTGCGATCCTGAAAAGCGACTTTGATCTTCTGCCCGAACGCGATTTCGAACCTGTTTATTCGGGCAAGCACGACAACTCGATCCTGGGTGTTGCCAACAAGGATTACCTGGCGGCCTCGATCGCGAACTCGGTTAAATCCCGAATGATCTTGCGCGATGTGATCAAGGAAGATGATGTCGTGACGATTTACAAGTCGCAGACCTTCCCAACGACCGGGTTTGGCACGGTTTACAACCTGACGCCCGAGTTGCAGGAGAAGATCCGCAATGCTTTCTTTAACTTCGACTGGGAGGGCACGACACTTGAAGCCGAGTTCTCGAAATCGAATGAAGGTCAATTCCTTGAGATGACCTATCAGGAATTCTGGGACGTCATTCGAAAAATTGACGCGGCAAATGGCGTCTCCTACGCCTGCCAGTAACCCTTGGCCGATCTTGCGGGCCTGAAAGGGCCCGCTACTCACCCTAATCTGGGGCATTTTATGCTGCGTCTTCAAAAGCTGACGAAAACATATAAGACCGGAGATCAGGCGCTGAAGGCCATTGATCTTGAGGTTCCAAAAGGACAGGTTCTTGCGTTGATCGGGCCCTCGGGGGCAGGCAAATCGACCATGATCCGCTGCATCAACCGGTTGGTTGAACCCACAAGCGGTAGTGTCCTTTTGGATGACGTGGACCTGACCAAACTCGGATCTGGAGCCTTACGGAAAGCGCGCCGTGAAATGGGTATGATCTTTCAGGAATATGCCTTGGTCGAACGCCTCACGGTGATGGAAAACGTTCTTTCGGGACGATTAGGATACGTTGGATTCTGGCGCAGCTTCTTGCGACGGTATCCGCAGTCGGATGTCGACGAGGCCTTCCGTCTGCTTGATCGAGTTGGGCTGTTACACATGGCCGACAAACGGGCGGACGAACTGTCGGGTGGGCAGCGCCAAAGGGTCGGCATTTGCCGCGCCTTGATTCAAAACCCGAAACTGTTGCTGGTCGATGAACCGACTGCGTCGCTCGACCCGAAAACCAGCCGTCAGATCATGCGACTAATCACCGAACTGTGTCAGGAACGCGGATTGGCGGCGATCATCAATATTCATGACGTGGCACTCGCCCAGATGTTCGTTCCTCGCGTAGTGGGCCTCCGTTTTGGCGAAATTGTATATGATGGTCTTCCGACCGGCCTTACTCCCGAGAAGCTGACTGAGATCTATGGGGAGGAAGATTGGGAAGCGACCATCGAAAAAGTGGACGAAGATGAAGGCATTGAGGCCGCGGAATGAGCCATCGAGAACTTGACGACATGCTGGGGAAAGGCTGGCGCAAGCCTGCATTTGTCAAAAACCCGGTACTTCGCTGGGCATTGTTCCTGGGTTTTTTCGCCTACCTGATCGCGGCCTTCATGACCATCGAAGTTGATTGGGGCCGGGTCTATGAAGGGCTGGATCGGGGATGGGCATTTGTACTTGCGTTTACCAGCCCAGACTTCATTTCACGGTGGTCAGATATTTGGAGTGGCCTTCTGGAAAGTATCGTGATGACCGTGGCTGCGTCGGTCGTGGGCATCCTGATTTCGATTCCGATTGGCCTGGGGGCTGCACGCAATATCGCGCCATTACCAATCTACATGATTTGCCGAGGCATTGTTGCGATAAGTCGGGCATTGCAAGAGATTATCGTTGCCATTTTGCTTGTGGCCATCTTCGGCTTTGGCCCGCTGGCCGGATTTCTAACGCTTTCCTTCGCCACCATCGGGTTTCTCTCTAAACTTCTGGCTGAAGATATCGAAGCTATGGACAAGGTTCAGGCCGAGGCGATTAAGGCCTCTGGAGCGCGTTGGCCACAATGGATCAACTATGGAGTTCAGCCTCAGGTTATGCCGCGGCTTGTGGGGCTTTCCATGTATCGGATCGACATCAACTTCCGAGAAAGCGCGATCCTCGGGCTCGTGGGGGCTGGTGGAATTGGTGCGACTTTGAACACCGCATTCGACCGCTATGAATACGACACTGCGGCAGCCATTCTCATTCTTATCATCGGCATCGTGATGGCTCTTGAATACCTTTCGGGAATTATACGAGCGAGGGTTCAGTAATGCCGATACTTGAACGCGACGATGCGCAAATCTGGCGCCGCCGGACAACGGGTCAGAGCTTGGTCCGTTGGTTCGGCTGGCTGTTGGGCGTGGCGATCTTTGTTTACTGCTGGCAGCTGATCTCGGAATCGACGACCTGGTTTTTCGTCTGGGACGCGCCCCGCATCGCCAACGATATCTGGACCCGTGCAACGCCTCCCAAATGGGACTACATTACCCAGCTGGGTCGTCCGATTTGGGATACTCTGAACATCGCCACATTGGGTACAATCATCGCCCTGTGTATGGCGGTGCCGGTTGCCTTTTTAGCGGCCCGCAATACCACGCCTTCGGCTTTGTTCATCCGGCCAATTGCCCTGTTGGTCATTGTCTCGACCCGCTCTATCAACTCGCTGATCTGGGCGCTTCTTTTGATCGCGATTATTGGTCCTGGCGTCTTTGCCGGTGTCATAGCAATCGCCATCCGTTCAATTGGGTTTTGCGCAAAGCTTCTTTATGAAGCGATTGAGGAAATTGATCACACTCAGGTCGAAGCAATCACGGCAACCGGTGCTTCACGGTGGCAGGTCATGGCTTACGGAATCGTTCCACAAATCCTGCCCGCTTTCGCAGGCATTGCTGTCTTTCGTTGGGATATCAATATCCGCGAGTCCACGGTTCTGGGGTTGGTCGGCGCCGGGGGCATCGGGTTGCAATTGTCGGCTTCGCTCAATGTTCTGGCCTGGCCGCAAGTCAGCCTGATCCTGATTGTAATTCTTGTCGCGGTCATGATCAGTGAATGGGTTTCTGCGAAAGTAAGAGGGGCCATCATTTGACCGGGTTCTCTGCGCAAGAGGCTTTTGATGCCTACGAGGCTGTACGACATCGCCTTCCGGAAAACAAAACTACCGAAGTGAACTATCGTCAGGCTGAGACGCTAGAGGACATCGCTCATGAGTTCGACGTGTTCCTCCTCGACGCCTTCGGGGTTCTTAATATCGGTGATACGGCGATCCCAGAAACACCAGATCGGGTCAGGTCACTGAAAGCCGATGGCAAACGTGTTCTGGTCGTGTCAAATGCCGCAGGGTTTCCTCACGCTTCTCTTTTGGAGAAATATGCTCGACTAGGTTATGACTTTGCGCCACAGGACGTGATTACCAGTCGGGCCACATTATTGTCAGAGCTAAACGGCCAAAGTGATTTGCATTGGGGGTTGATGGCGACACCCAGCGCCGGTCTTCGCGACCTGGAGGGGTTGAAGCTCACCTATCTGGAAGATGACCCGAATCCCTACGAAACCGTTGATGGATTCCTGATGATCGGTTCAGCGGCATGGTCTGAATCCCGGCAAACCATGTTAGAGTCCGCCTTGCTAGAGCGTCCCCGCCCGGTAATGGTCGGCAACCCTGATATTGCCGCTCCCCGCGAGTACGGATTTTCCAAGGAGCCCGGTCTTTTCGCGCACCGGCTGGCAGACCGGACAGGCGTCGCCCCCCAGTTCTTTGGAAAGCCTTTTAGCAACATCTATGATCTTGCTTTCCAACGTCTCGGGCACATCGACAAGTCCCGAGTTCTGATGGTTGGCGACAGTCTGCACACCGACGTTCTCGGCGCACAAAATGTAGGCATAGATTCCGCTCTCATATCAGGATTTGGGTTCTTCGCAGGGCATGACGTTGAAGCAGCTATCAAGAATGCAGAGATAATACCAAACTTTGTCCTAAACCGGCCTTGAATTTGGAGCATTACATTCGAAAGATGTTCTGTTCAACATTGCCTGTTATTGAGTTGGTGCGCTGTGCACGAATGGCGGCAATGCGGGCTGCCATCGCAGTATTTAACCACGACGCTCGATGGCGGCTTTGGGCCGGTAAAGAGCAAATTTCGTACCCGGCCGTTTCATACTCCTGCACTTCGGGACTGACGCTCCTGAAATGAAAAGTCGAAAACTGGGGCGATTGTCCGAGACGTTGAGGGTAGTCAAGGCTGCTTCAAGTGACCAAGCTTTTCTTGCGGACCAGACACTCAACCAAACCTTACCCGAACAGCCTCCGCGAGATGAAACCATTTTTGTCGCGGCTCCTTTCCAATTGGCTGCCTTTCAAGACGTGGATCTTTGTTCAGAAGGTCCTGCACGCTGATCCAAGTCTAGCACCGCAGGGTCTATCATGCGGTTTTTTGCGCTGATCTTGACAGAATTCCGCATGGTTTCGCTTCGTCCCGCAGATCAACCGTCCAAGCCTGATTTCGCGCAGCGTCGCCGCAAGTCTGGTTTGAGCCCAAAGCGGAAGTCCACTCGCCTAAGGCGAAACAAGTGGTTCTGGACGAATTTGCATTAGCCTAAACCCAAGCAGCAGAGACAAACATCCCAATGCCAATCCCATTGCGAGGGCATTTACAGCGAATAGACCGCCAAACAGAGATGCCGCTGTTCTTCCCGCCTGCTCGATAAACGTGTCTGCTATGACTGATACCCAGTCTTGTAGGTAAAGTGCGAACAGGACCGAAATCCCCACGGGCGAAATGATTAGCGCTACGCCGAGGGAGGCCAATCCTCGCCCAAGGACGGCCCGCAGTGTTGACCCTTTCAGAACTACTGCGGCTGTGGAAGAAAAAACGACAAGTGCAGAGAGCAGGGCGAGCCACATGTCCACAATAGGGGAGAAGTCTTTCGTGACAGTTCCTGTAAGGGCCGAGGTGAAAGGCAAAAGAACGAAGGTCGTAAGCCCTGCAGCAAGGAGCCCTGTGAACAATTTTGGTAACATCCCAGACGGGCGGCTACCGCCACGGTTCTTTTGCTTAGGTGGAATGGGCAGAGCTGGATCGATCTGATCCCGCTGCACGGACATTGGTTTTGGACGAGAAAGCATCACAGCCCCCTAGAATTGTTAAATATGAGGCGACCCAGCCAGCCGCGTGTTATTGGGGACCCGGTAAGCTGGAGCGGGGTCTCTTTCGGCGCTTGGACTAATGTTTGCGCGAGTTGGACACGCTGAAGCGCGGGCATTGGTATCCTTGCCATTTCAGCTGATGCACAACTTGATCACGTAAGCGACGGTCGCTAGGCACAAAACGCTGCTGAACCAGATCGCACCGAACCAAAAAACTTGCTTTAACGGTTTCAATGGTAGCTCTCCTCTGGATCGATCTTCCCGCGGAAAACCCAGTACGTGTAGGCGGTGTAGGCTAGGATCACAGGCAGCAGAACGACTGCTCCGACGAGAGCAAAGGACAAACTGCTATCTGGCGCTGCGGCTTCAGCAATCGTGAGGCTTGAGGGTAGCATATAGGGATAGAAACTGATCCCAATGCCGATGAAGCAGACGACGAACAAGGCAATGGCGCAGAAGAAGGGTTGATAGTCTCGCTGTTCTTTCAGGCCGCGATCAAGCATCCATGCAATGACAGTAACGATAGCCGGCACTAGAACAGAGAAAACGACACCGGGCCACGAAAACCATCTGATCAGATAGATCGGGTCTTGGAGTGGGGTCAAAAGGCTGACGAGGCCAATCAACGCAAGCGTCATGAGCATCAGTGGACGTGCACAGGAACGCATCTGGCGCTGAATCTTGCCGGTGGTTTTCATATTGAGCCAGGTCGCTCCCAGCAAGGCATACCCGATCACCAAGGCCACACCCGTCAGGACAGAGAACGGCGTCAGCCAATCCCATTGTCCACCTGCGTACAGCCGATCTTCAACCGGGACACCCTGGACCAGCGCACCAAGCGCGATGCCCTGGCAGAGGGTGGCCACAGTTGACCCACCGTGAAACGCAACATCCCACAGCCAGCGCCCGCGCACCGTTCTCCACCGGTATTCGAAGGCGACACCCCGGAAGACAAGCGCAAGAAGCATGATAATGACGGGAATATAGATCGCAGGCATCACCACAGAATAGGCCAGCGGGAAAACGGCGAACAAACCTCCGCCCCCCATGACCAGCCAGGTCTCGTTCCCGTCCCATACAGGCGTGACCGAGTTCATCATGACATCGCGATCTTTGTCGGTTTTCGCGAATGGAAAGAGGATTCCAATTCCAAGATCAAAACCGTCCAGGATCACATAAGTCAGAACGGCAAAGGCAATGATACCTGCCCAGATTGTCGAAAGTTCAAGCATTACGCTGCCTCCGCCAAAGTAGAGATTTCAATGGGTTTGTGACTTTTCTGGAAGCCTTCAACAGGTGGTTTCCCCATGAGGCGCAGCATGTAGAACGTGCCCGCTCCAAACACGGCGAAATACACGACGATGAAGGCTATCAGAGACGCGGCAACTGTAGGTGCATCAACTTGCGAGAGTGAGTCCGATGTCCGCATCAGCCCGTACACTGTGTACGGCTGGCGCCCCACTTCGGTGGTGATCCAACCGGCCAGTACCGCCACAAACCCGCTGGGCGCCAACAGAACGGAGGTCCGGTGCAACCAGCGATCTTCGTTGAGGCGGCCCCGAACTCGCTGCACAAGCGACCACAAGCCGACGCTCAGCATGGCAAAACCGATAGCGAGCATGATGCGGAAGCTGTAGAACACGATCGCGACCGGGGGTTCTTCGTCGTCGGGGATAGTGTCCAGCCCGTCAAGTGGCGCGTTGGGATCATGTTTCAGGATCAGTGATGATAGTCTCGGGATTTCGATGGCATAGTCCACGCGCTTTTCATCTTCGTTTGGAATGCCGAACAGGATCAGCGGTGCACCTTCGGGATGACTGTCAAAGTGACCCTCCATCGCCATTACTTTCTGCGGCTGATGCTCCAGCGTGTTCAAACCATGAAGGTCGCCGGCAACGATCTGCAGAGGGGTGACCAGAACAGCCATCCACATTGCCATCGAAAACATTCGGGTGACCTCAGCCGTGCGATTGCGGCGCAGCAAATGCCATGCCGCAACCCCGGCCACCACAAAAGCAGTGGTGAGATAGGCGGCAAGAACCATGTGTATCAGGCGGTAGGGGAAGGACGGATTGAAGACAATCGACCACCAGTCAACGGGAATGAACTGCCCCAGTTCGTTGATGTCGAACCCAACCGGGGTTTGCATCCAGGAATTGACCGACAAGATCCACGTAGCTGAAATCAGAGTGCCAAGGGCGACCATCGCCGTGGCCATCATGTGCAAACTGGGACCGACGCGTTCGCGACCGAAAAGCATAACGCCGAGGAAGCCTGCCTCGAGGAAGAAGGCTGTCATGACCTCGTAAGCCATCAAGGGCCCGATTACAGGGCCTGCGGTATCCGAGAATGTGCTCCAGTTCGTGCCGAATTGGTACGACATCACGATGCCGGACACGACACCCATCGCAAAACCAACTGTGAAGATTTTTTTCCAGTAATTGAAGAGGTTGAGGTAAGTCCTGTCCTTGCGCCACAACCAGAGGCCATTGAGGACGGCCAAGAAGCTCGCCAAGCCGATGGAAAAGGCCGGGAAGATAATGTGAAACGACACAGTAAAGGCAAACTGGATGCGTGCCAGGGTCTCTGCGTCGAAGTTTGCGAATAGGTTCATTGCCGTATCCTTTGGCATTGGGTTGCAAAGAGCGGCAGTGAACAGAAGTGCCTAGGATGCCAACTCGTCGATGTCCTTCAGATGAGCCGGATTTGGGTTGTTGCCTGTTTCAGTTCGTTTGGGTTCTGGACGGTTGTTTTTGGGTTTTGGACAAAACCCGCGTCTAGATGGGCGACTGAAGTCCGGATCCGCGGCTTCCGCAAACGAGTTACGTTTGAGGGTCCAAAGCAAAGTTGCCACCCGGCTCGTTTTACGAGCTGGATGGCAACCTCTCAGAAACTGTGCGAGTTCTGTGCGGGATGGTCAGTCAAACTGTGTCTGGATGCTAACAGCGCATGCTGACCGGTAAGGTTTGTTCGGCTTTGTTTCTCCTTTTTCTATTTCGCTGGCGGTCGAGCTTTAGTCGTTCCAGTCTTTGTGTTCTTCTTTGAAGTCGTCGCGACGCTCTTGGGCTTCGTCCCGCGCGTCTTCGAAATTGTCCTTCTGGATCGCACCGCCTACGGCTCCGACTGCGGCACCAGCGGTCGCGCCACCTACGATGCTTTCGCCAGCGATGCCCGCGACCGTTGCACCGACAACTGCGCCTTTGATTGCTTTGTCGGTGACGTAGTCAGCATGGGCTGTAGCAGCCATGGTAATCAGAAGTGCACCTGAAATCGGGGCGATAAAGAATTTCTTCGAGGTCTTCATAGGGTTCATCCTTGTTCTTGGTTAGCAACCACTGCGGCTGCTGTGTGCCATTGAACTAGGTGACCCGATGACCCGCTTTCTTTTGGAAGCGGGACAAGGTTTTGTGGATCTTGGACATCTGGGCGCTTTCTGGATTGCATGGACCAGAAAAAAACTACCGGCCCGTTTTACGGAACCTTGCCGGCGTTTCACCTGTCCACCGTTTGAACGCCACTGAGAAAGCAGCCTGGTCGGCGAAACCGAGCATGAAGGCCACGCGGGCGACGCCCTCGCCGCTACGAAGCATCCGCTTGGACAGGTCGCACAACACCCCTTCCAGTAGTGCCTTAAAACTTGTTCCCTCAGCCGACAGATGTCGGGTCATAGTACGCCGCGTCAGTCCAAGCTCTCCGGCTATATCGTCGCCGTTTGGTATCGGTCCGGGAAGACGCTCCCCGAGCATGTCCACAATGCGGTCGGACAGGCTTCGGACTGCATCAGGCTGAGCCTTCAGTTGCTCTTCCCCGTGCCTACGTAAATGCCCCAACAAAGTAGGGTCAGCCGTTGGAATCCGAAAACTCATGCCGTTGGGGGGCAGAGCTAAGGCGTATCCGGACTTGAAGCCTACGACTTCGCATCCCGCCAAATCCGCCAGCAGCCTACAGTGGTCGGCATCGTCCGTTTCTAACTCGATGGAGATCGGAGCAAGCCCGCCAGAGGTGATTTGTTGAACACGCTTATAGAGCCCGAAAATCAGCATCTCACGATGGCGAGGGTATTGGTGCGCCGGGATCACATAACTTTCGAGCGTGATCCCAGGTTCGTCAGGAGCCCCTACAACGTTCAGGCGCAGGTCAGGGTCTTGCATGGCATAAAAGCGTTGTGTCAATGCCAACGCGTCTTCGACCGTTTCGGCCGCTCGCACGATGTAGGCCAGAAGCGTTCCGGGACCTTGCGCCGAAAGCCCTACCCGAGCAGCGAAGGTTTTGTCGTCCAGAACCCGACAGGCGGTTTCAACTGCGCCAGCTTCATGCAGCAGCTCGACAGTGGCGTCGGGGCTGTCGATGATATCAGAGGGTGCCCCCGCCATTTCCAGGACCTCAGGAAACGGAATGCGCGCGCCGGGTTCTTGCGCATAACGCAATCCGACATTTTGCAGCCTGTAAGCGCTGATGCGTGGCACTTTTGCGTCCTCCTCTGACTGGCACGCAACCCCCTGCAGTCACCGCAATTGTCCAGAAGGCAATAACAAATGTCCAGAACCCTCAGGATCGCTGACCCGATGACGGTTAAGTCCGGGTCATCAGAAAGGACAACGCAATGATCTACTTCGCAAGGTACTACCGCGTTTTTAAAGCAATCCACGACTCCGCCAGACAGGAATGGTCTGGTGGCAACGTTCAAGGCCTGCACGCATCGACGCTTGGCGAGAAATCTCCGAACGGGCGTCGCTGGGACCCTCCCTACAGCCCAACGGAACAGCCTTCAGAACCCGCTCAACAACCAACCGAGAACTGACGTTCTCAAAATCATCAATCTTCTTACGCAGCGTGGCTGTGTACGAAAGGACCAGACATATGAAACCACCCGCGTTCCTGATGGCGCCCTTGCTTGGCGTCATCTCAACTCCTGTCTTCGCCGCTGGGGGCGACCCCAGATGGTGGGTCGCACCCAATCAAACCGATACCTATGCCTGGGTCGGCCTGGTTGTTCTCTTCCTTGCGATCTTACTGGTCGTACACCTCTATGCGCGCTTTGAGCGCTATACCGAGCACAAATCAAAAGGCACTCCGCTGCGTACAACCATTCCGATGATGCTAACCGTAGCGTTGGCTTATGAACTGATGCCGGCACTCAGCCACTTCAGTATTCTGCTGCCAGGCGCCCTGATCCTAACCGCAATCGCCCGCGACTTCATGTTGTGGTGGCGCCCTTCGCAAGAGGAGTTGGTAAAATGATTGAGCTACTCGTCACATCTTTTCCGTTTGTCCTGCGCGTGATCTATCTGAAATGGCGCGGGCTGCCTGTCACCCTGTACAACGTTCACCGGGCGCTGTTCATGTGGTTCGTCTTGGCCCTGATCGTGTTCTTTGCGGTATTCTATTACTATCCCAAATCCTACACTGGCCTTGTGCCCTTCAGAACCGTTCCTGTCGTCGCCGAGAATGGTGGAACAGTGACCGAAATCTACGTTAAGGGCGGTGATCATGTGGAACCAGGCGATCCGCTGTTTGCCGTCGAGAATGCGTCAGAACAAGCCGCAGTAGATTTCGCGACCCGCAAAGTCGAGGAAATTGAAAGCGCGAAACTGGCAGCTGAGTTGCAGGTCCAGACTGCGCAGGCCGTGCTGGATGCCGCGACTACTGCCAGAGAACAGGCCGAACTGGTGCTAATGGATCACGAGGCACTGCGAGCGAAATCCTCTGCAGCATTTCAAGTGAGCCAGCTGGAGCGTGCCCAGGCAACCTTGAGCACCCGGGAAGCAGAGGTTGAGGCTGCAGAAACGCAGCTCGGCGTGGCTCAAGTCCAAGCGACAGCCGTTCTGCCAGCCCAACTTGCATCGGCGCGAGCGTCGTTGAAGCAGGCTCAGGTAGAACTGTCAAAGACACTGACGCTCAGTTCTGTCGACGGTGTGGTGGAACAAGTCACCCTGAATGTCGGATCGCGCGCAGCACAAGCCGCAATGAGCCCCGCCATGCTGATCGTACCAGATCGGAAAGATGTTGAACGAGGACGTATCGTTGCCGGATTCTCCCAGGTTTCCCGCACCGAACTGTACGAAGGTATGGCCGCGGAAGTGGCGTGTGAAAGCAACTTCAATATCTCAATGCGCAATACCGTTCTTCCTGCAAGGATCGTACGCATTCAGGAGTCGATTTCGTCCGGTCAGCTTGCGCCCAGCGGTCGACTGATCGAGCCTAGTGAAAAGGCGAAACGGGGTCAGATCGTCGTTCATCTTGACCTCGTACACCCAGAGCACCGCGATCTTCTGGTGCCAGGAAGTGGTTGCATCGTCCAATCCTACACCACCAGTTTTGAAGGTGACATGGAAGGAACACTTGTCGCTCATGGGATCCAGGCAATGGGTATCATCAAGGCGGTTGGTCTGCGGGTCAAAGCTTGGTTCGGTCTGACTTCAGGTATCGGCTTGATCGGTGGTGGACACGCCTGATTTCCCAAAAATCCACCTATTCAATAAACACGGCTCCCGATAGACATTGGGAGCCGTTTTTACTATTTGCGGACAGACCGCGCGCCAAAAAAATGCGAGTTCTGTCACGGCTTTCTGCTACACGGCGAACGATTAATAGGTTCGTTCAGGTAGTCGTTTGCAGGAAAGTGACGACCACATTCAGTAGCCTTGGGTCTTGTCAGAAGAACTTGTCTTGAGGCGGGCAGGGGGTTTTCGCAGCTTCTATTCATGAAAAGACAATCGCCATTTAAGTACTTTTCAACTAACCCCGAGATCATTCGGCTAGCCGCATTGCTATATGTTCGGTTCCCACTATCGTTTCGCAATGTAGAAGACCTGCTGCATGAGCGTGGCATCGAACTCAGCCACGAGACAGTGCGGTTTCGGTGGAACCGTTTCGGCCCGATGTTCGCATCGGAAATCCGGAGAAAACGGGTCCACCAGCTGCGGGCATACTCAAAGTCGAAATGGCAAGTGGATGAAGTCTTCGTAAAGGTGAACGGCAAGCGGCATTATCTGTGGCGCGCAGTAGATCATGAAGGCGAGCTGCTTGAAGTTGTGGTCACCAAACGTCGAAACAAGCTGGCAGCATTGAAATTCCTCAGGAAATTGATGAAGCGGCACGACACAGCGAACGCGCAATGCAGCGTATTAGGCGGATGCGAAGTTTGCAGAAGTTCGCTGCCGTCCATTCCTCTGTCTACAACCACTTCGACCAGGAAAGATCTCTCACCAGCCGAGACACCTTCAAGCTGACACGCACCGCTGCTATCGCCGAGTGGCGCGAACTTGGTGCGGCATAAAGGGCAGCGATACTGGCCTAGCTGAGACGGGTTCGATTTTGTCTGACAGCATCTTCGCTACTGCAGCGAATGTCTCCTCTGACGAGTCGCACCGCAGCGCCGATACTCTTCGTTCAACGGCCGTTCAGGGTCGATGAGCTTGGTGTGGGCTCATTACTGGTGGAAGGTACGCCGCGTTTGCCGTTTCGAAGCTGCAAAGCTCAACCGACAGAAATCGTCCTAGATAGACTGACCGACCAAAGTTCCTTTCTAGAAGAGGATCCTTTATCAAAACACGCAAAGTCGATCCCTCTGGCACGCAGACCAAACACGAGATTGAACAGAATCTGAGGTCCGTCAACTAAGGCGATTGAGCAGCCCTATCTGACGGGTCCAACGTGATTGTTTGTGCATGATCGGCCTGTGTTCCATCGGGATGATGGTTTCCGGTGTCGGAGCGCGATAGCCCAGTGCACTGTGTGGTTGTTTGGTGTTGTAGCGTTCCCTTCATTCTTCGAAGGCCGTAACTAACCCAAAACCGCCTTTTTTCCCGGCCGGTTGCCAGAATCGCAGTCTTAGGTGATCCTTCAAGAAATCGAAGGATCGCAATATGTTTAGGTTTCTATTAATTGCTTTCGGTATGAGCGTATCTACTGCCCTATTCGCGCAAGTGGAATCTGAGGGTGTCGCTGCAGAAGAAGATACCTCGGCGATTTCGGCCAGCCTTCTGACTGACGCAGAGTTGCAGACCTTGGTCGCCCCTGTGGCTCTTTACCCTGACACGCTGCTCATACAGATATTTGTCGCGGCTACACAACCATTGGAGATTGTAAAAGCCGAACGGTATTTGCTGGATAACGCGGACCGCGACCCTGCTGAGCTTGAGCCGGAAATCGAAGCAATGGGCTGGGATCCTTCTGTTAGTGTTTTGGCGACAGCGTTCCCCGAAGTCGTTGGTCAGATGGCCACCCACATCGATTGGACCGAGACCGTCGGCACCGCCATGCTGGCCCAGTCCGATGATGTGATGGATGCAGTGCAGGTAATGCGGGACCAGGCGATTGACAGCGGCGCTCTTGTTTCAGGGCCCGAGCAAACTGTCGAGGTGTCTGAGGACGAAACAGTCGTAATCACACCGACTGAACCCGAAACAGTATACGTCCCGCAATACAATCCAGAGACAGTTTATACTGGCCCGTCTGCTGGAGATGTTGTGGGCGCGGCATTGCTGACTTTTGGAACTGTGGCCCTGATCGACGAGATTTTTGACGATGACGACGATTGGTATGACTATTGGGGCTGCCGAAATTGTGGTGGCTGGGGCGGGGGCCCAATCTACCGAAACCCGGACATCGACATAGACGTCGATGGCAATGTCAACATCGGCAATGACATAGATTTAGGCGACCGTACCGATATCGGCTGGAACCCCGATCCTGATCGTCAAAAGGAAGCCCGGGACAAGATCGCAGATCACAAAAGACCTGAAGGTGGACGTGGCGACATGCCGGTCAACCGTCCCGAGGGTCGCACGGATGAACTGCGTGCTAAGTTGAGCCGCGAGTCTGGTGCAGCAGACATCAGCCGGGACCGTGCCGCGGCAGCGGTTGCAGCTGGCGCCGGGGCAGGGGCCGTCGCTGGAGGAGCTCTTGCGAACCGGGGTGGCGGGAACAAGTCCTTGCCACAGGTGAACCGTGGCAACGCCGATCGGGACAAGGCTGTTGCAAAACAACAGGCGATCGATCGCACCAAACGTCCGGATGCAACGAAAAAACCAGTCGCACAAAGACCGCAGGCGGCCAAAAAGCCCCAGGCGAAGAAAGCGGCGTCGACGCAGCGCAAGCCCACGGCGTCCAAAGGGCAGGCGATGAAGAAAAATGCGTCCGGCAGCAGAACTCAAAGCGCGTCCAAGCGCGGACACGCCGCCAAAGGCAAGCGGAGACGGTAAGATGCGTAGGTTAGTATATTCAGTTTTATTGCTTGCCGCGACAACAAGCCCGGTGCTCTCTGAAGGAGCCCGATTTGATACGCCGCAAATGGCACTGGACGCTTTTGTAGATGCGTTGAAGGTTAATGATCAGAGCAAGCTGCTCGAAATTTTCGGGCCCGAAGCCGAGGATTTAGTTGGAACGGGTGACCCCGCGGAAGACCAAGAAAGAAGGCACGAAGTGCTTGGTATGTACGCTGAGGGGTATCGCTTTCAGCCCGAGGATAAAGGGGTTGTACTTCTTCTGGGTGAAGACAGTTGGCCCTTCCCGATCCCAATTCTAAGAATGGAAGATGGCTGGCGCTTTGACCTGGAAGCTGGGATCGAGGAACTCTCTGCCAGAGAAATCGGGTTGAATGAGTTGGAAGTGATCGAACTGCTTGAGGCCTATGTTGACCTACAAGCCGCTTTCCGGCTTTTGGATCATAACGGTGATGGCGTTATGGAATTTGCTCAGACGATCATTTCCGACCCAGGAAAGCGAAATGGGCTTTTCTGGCCAGAAGACGATAGTTTCGTTGGAGCGGCGCTTGCCCGAGCAGCAGCTTCCGGGTGGAGCGACGGTGAGGTCGACTATGAAGCCGAGCCATTTTTAGGGTATTACTACAGGATCTTGCAGGGTCAGGGAGCGAATGCACCTGGGGGTGCCTACTCCTACTTTGTCGGTGATCGCTTCGTCGCGGGACATGCATTGCTCGCAGTGCCTTCAGATTATGGACAAACTGGTATCCACTCCTTTCTGGTTGGCGAAAACGGTATAGTTTACGAGGCAGATTTTGGCTCGGAAACACTTAATATTGCAGCAGAAATCTCTACTTACGACCCCGACACTAATTGGTCACCAGTCGAGTAATACTTGATTGATAGCGACGCATAGGTTTTGCGCTTTGGTAAGGCTACTTGTCGTGGTGCGTGTCACAAGTTTCAGTTCAATTGTTTACGTGTAAGGCTGCGCTCAGACAATTGGGAGCACTCGAAAAACAAAAGACGGGCAGGTGGCTCAACAACCGCGTTGAGAATTCGCACCTGCCGTTCCGACGAAGAGAACGCGCCATGCAGCGTTTCAGGCGTATATGAAGTTTGCAAAAATTCGCCTTCGTCCATTCCTACGGCTACGACCACTTCAACCAGGAAAGATCGCTAGCAGAGACATTTTCAAGCTGACACGCCCCGCCGCTCTCGCAGATTGGCGCGTACTTGGTGCGTCAAAAAGGGCAGCTATACTGGCCTAGTTGAGACTGGTTCGATTTTGTCTGACACCAACTAACCTTCGGCGGTTTCGATCTTCCACGCTTCAAGAAGTTTGGGAAGCGCGACGTTCCAATCCAAAACACCCGTCTTCTGCGCCCAGCTTTCGTATTGCTTGATCAGCTTCGCTTCTAATTTGGCATTGCTGCCTCGCAAATTCGTCAGCTCTGTTCGGTCCGCTTCGATATCGTAGAGCTCCCAATCCCGACCGTGCTGCCTGACAAGTTTGAAGTGCCCTAGCCTGATGGCAGAATTGCCCTCATGTTCAAAAAAGATAGGTTCTTCTCGGACCCAGTCCTTGCCGCGAAAGACGTCCATCAACGATTGCCCTTGCATGGGCTGAATTGCGTGACCACCCACTTCGGTTTGGTAGGCACATCCCGTGGCCTCCAGAATAGTGGGCAGGATGTCGACAACGTGACAGGCTGCATGCGCGTTGGAAGTCGGTACAATCCCTTTTGGCCAATGGGCAATCAGCGGGGTCGAGATACCGCCTTCATGGACATAATGCTTAAACAGACGAAACGGAGCATTTGAGACATTCGCCCATGGTTTGTCATAGCTTTGATACGTCAGAGCATCACCCGGCATCACGTCCGGGCGGTTTCCCATTGTAATTTGCCGCCCATCCTGCGTCGTGTCGGGAAAGAACTTGGCCCAACCGTCTTCTGCCATGAACTCCGCGCAGCCACCGTTGTCAGACAAAAACATGATCAGCGTGTTCTCGAACTGACCCATGCGTTTTAACTCAGCAATCAATCTGCCGATGGATTGATCCATGCGGTCCACCATGGCCGCATAGGTCGCCATTTTGCGTGCCTCCCAATCGGTGTTTTCCTCATTGGCCCATGGATGCACGTCGGCGTCGCGAGGTGAAATGTCCCAGTTCGTTTGAAATACATTCATCCCGTTCATGCTTTCATGTCGGGCTGTGCGCGTCGCATCCCAGCCCTTGGAATACACGCCGTCATAGCGCGCGATATCTTCTGGGTGGGCATGCAAGGGCCAATGCGGTGCGGTGTGAGCGAGGTAAAGAAAGAAGGGCTGATTGTCTGGTGTTTCTTCGATCATTCCTATGGCTTTGTTGGTGATTGCATCTGTGAAATAGAAGTCATCCGGGAAGGTTTCGACACGGCTGTCATCCTCAAGCATGTAGTGGGGCGAGAAGAAATGTGTGACCCCGTCAACGATCCCATAGAACCGATCGAAGCCGCGCTGACGCGGTGTTGGATGCTCCACATCACCGACGCGCCAACTGTCAATCTCTCGGGCCATGAAATCCCCGGCAACATGCCACTTGCCTGACATAAGGGTTCGGTAACCGTTTGCCCTCAGGTGTTCCGCAATAGTGGCGCTGTCATTGCGCAGAAACCCCTGATAGGCGGGCGTACCAAGATTGGCACCCATATGACCGACACCCGCATCATGCGGATAAAGACCGGTCAAAAGAGAGGCGCGCGTCGGACAACATCTGGCGCAGTTGTACATTGAAGTCAGCAGCACGCCATCACGTGCGAGTGCGTCGAGGTTTGGGGTGAGTATTTCTGATCCGGTGACCCCCAAATCTGCAAAGCCCATATCATCGGCTAAGATTAATATGACGTTCGGCCGACTTCCGACTTCCATGCTGAGTCTCCGTCTGTGAGTTTGAGCAAATTTTTACAGTTCAAGTGATCTTGTCACGAAAAAAGTAAACGGGTTAATGCCGAAAGGTATCAAAGACGCTGAGGAGAGTGCGCCAAAAAGCAGCCGCTGATGTCCGCGCGACGGAAGCTTACTTGGTTCCCGCGATGTGTGATTTCATGGGACTCTCGACTTTGCGCTTGCCGCACACGGCAGGTTTGATGGGCCGCGATGCAGCATCACAAAAGCACTATGAAGGTCTCTTATGGGCCGCCCGCGAGAGCGACCCGTTAGCATTATATCTCAGTGGCTTCAGCGATGACCAAGGCATCCTCGAGTTCGACGCCGACCGATGCGACCCAGTCTCGAACAATCCGCGCGTATTGACGCGTCGAGATGTGCAATCGTTCGTGAAATGGACTGGGCCAAAAGTATTCTGACCCGACCATGAGTTCTTCTTCCACCCATTTCTTAATAGAGGCGCGGGCGCCGTGGGGTGTTTCGAAGCGCACAGGTTTCTTCGTCTTGCTTTACAGTAGTGAAGCTCGTTCCTTGATCTGACCCGATGACACGACATCGCCCATCTTCATCCTCACCAGATCGCAGCCGCGCAGCTTACTGTCGATTGCCAAGTTGAAGAGCGCAAGATCGCGATGGTTGTCGGCAAGTTCGAGGCGCTCTCGGATCGCCCAGACATGTTTTGGTTTCAGCGGGCGCTTTTGAACAGCAATGCGCCCTTTGTTCGAGGCTGGGCGAAGAGCGCGAATGGCAGGTAAGTTTGGGGTTTCCATGGCTGGTCCTCCGGTCCGCCATGCCTGCCCACAACGACAATCCGACGTTGACGCAACAAAATATCACAGGATGCTGCATGTTGCTCTAAGGACAGTGAAGCGCAGTAAAGGGACGTTGCAAAGTCTGTTGCCAAGTTTCCAGCTAAACTAGGATTGGCAACCGATTTACGAACTATGTCCGCACCCTGCTTTTGCAGGGCTTGTCGGATGTCAGCACCAATGGGGTAGTTTAGGCTGTAAATTAATAAGTTAGGAATTTAATTAAAGGGTTTAAAAAAAGAAAGTTCGGCACACTTGGGTTTGTTGTTCTAATTTTTATTGCTTTATTGGATTTAAAAACCCACTTCTGCTTGAGATAAATGTTGCGATCTTGGCGTTTTTAGAGGCGGAAATGAGGGTTATTTCCTTTTTCTCATTCAACACGATCTAACTATTAATGCTTATTTCCTGCTTTTTCTCGTTTCAGCCCGTATATTAATCGAATATTAACCAGAAGTTATATTCCATTAAAAATAATCACCCCAAAATGCCGGGACGTCGCCACATTTTAACCTTTTTTTAACCACAGGTTTTATGGTGACGGTTACAGCTCGCCGCTAACCTTATTTTGTTGGGTTAAGAAGGTGCTGAATCTTAGTTACAGTTACGAGTTTCCGCAATCGCACTGCCTGCGTCTGCTAGTTTGCCTTCCCTAGAAATAGTCTTGTGGCCGGTTTCCTCGGCCGAGTGAGGATAAAAATGCCCATGGATTTCGAGAGAACAATAGGCACTTGCGTTACCCCTTCAGTTCGTGTGCAAAAAGGTGCTCGACATTTTGCCAGTGACGAGAGTGGTGCGCTTACCATTTTCGCCCTCCTTATGTTTTTGGTTATTGTTGCCTTTGTGGGCATTGGCATAGATTTTATGCGCTTTGAGAGTGAACGGGCAGAATTGCAGTATACGCTGGACCGATCTGTTTTGGCCGCAGCGGACCTCGATCAAAAGGAAGAGCCAAAATCCGTCGTTCGGGCGTACCTTGAAAGGGCGGGCCTTCTGGAGCACGTGACCAGCATCGATGTGGTTAACAGCGCTGGGTATCGCGAGGTGTCGGCTACAGCCATGTCCGAATTCCCGACCCAATTCATGCGCCTATCTGGCTACGAGACATTGAGCGCGCCCGCAGCGAGCACTGCCGAGGAAAGCGTCGGTTTGGCCGAAATCTCAATTGTTATGGATGTCTCGACCTCGATTGCGCTGCAAGAACTGAAGGATGCTACGAAAAGCATCATAACACAGATTGGAACGAAAAACGGTACTTGGAGCAGCGAGGTTTCATTCTCACTGATCCCCTATTCCAGTCAGGTTAACGCTGGCGAGAGCTTGTTGCAGTACTACAATCTGGACCGCTTCCATGACCACTCGCACTGTGTCAACTTTATCGACAACGAGTTCAGCAAACCTGATCTTTCGCTGACCAGATTGCTGGAACAAACGGCTCATTTCGATCCTTACACCGAGACAAAAGAGCCGATTGAACATCCTGTTTGCCCTGTCCGGCCCGGATCAGCGATATTGCCATTCCAAAACAATAAAACGGTGCTTCATGACTACGTCGACGGCCTGACCAAGCTCAGCAACCCAGTGGCGGACGAGGACTCGGGCTTGGACAATGGCGCGAATTGGGGCCTTATCCTGCTAGACCCAGGTACACGTCCGGTCATCAACAAACTCGCCACCATCGACAATATCGTTCCGGACACGTTTAAAGGCCGCCCTGTGGCTTACGGCGACAATGTCCAAAAGGTACTGATCCTTGTATCCGATGGAGACAATACTGATCAGCACATGCTTAACCCGTCGAAGCGCACCACCATGTCGGATTTGTGGTACAATGAGGAGGCCGATCGTTTCTCGGTATTCCAATCGAATGGCAAACCCATGTACTGGTGGCCGCACGACAATAGCTGGCAGGATCACCCCTACGGCAATGGAGACTCGCGTTGCGCGACCAAGGGCAGCAAAACAACATGTGTGAAGGAAGAAGAACCGGGCAAGGCGGTACAACTGTCCTACGTTGAGCTGCTGAACCTTGTATCGTTGGAATATATCGAGAACAACATCTTCACCCAGTCGCCAAGTGCTTATGGTCAATGGGAAAGCAGCGCGTTCAGCAAGAAAAATGCGACTGCCAAGGACGCGCGCACCAAACACGTGTGCAAGGCCGCCAAGGATGAAGGGGTGATCGTCTTTAGTGTCAGCGTCGACGCGCCGACCAACGGCCAAAAGGTACTGCAAGACTGCGCAAGCTCCGCCAGTCATTATTACAAAGCGTCGGCCCCTGATCTCAAAGATGCCTTTACCTCGATCGCGTCTTCTGTCCGCATGCTGAGGTTGACGCAATGATGCGTAGATTGATTTCCGCTCTGAACAAGCTCCACAGGCAAGAAGATGGAAGTGTGACCGTCGAGTTTGCTATCGTCTTCCCGGCCATCCTATTTTTGATTCTTTCGGGGGTAGAGCTTGGCCTGGTAACGCTGAAACACGCGCAGCTAGAGCGTGCTGTCGACCTGACTGTGCGCGACATTCGGCTGAACACCGGCATTGACCCGCAACATGACGACATTAAGTCTCTCATCTGCAGCCGTGCCGGATTTATCGGCAATTGCGAAGCCAACTTGCGTCTGGAAATGATCCGGCAGGATCCTTTTTCCTCTATCTCAGTGCCCGCCACCCCTGACTGCACTGACCTTTCGGAAGTGGCTCGACCCGTGCGGACATTCCAAAATGGGCTTGAGAACGAGTTGATGGTTCTTCGGGCCTGCGCCAAGATCAGCCCCGTTTTCCCAACGTCTGCAATGGGCAAGGCATTAGTCAACGACGAAGGCCAATACGCTCTGACTGCGACAACCGTCTTCGTACAGGAGCCTAGTTAATATGAGGATCAAGCGATTTCCGACACTCCGTCCTAAACGTTTCCTAGCACGGGAAAACGGCTCGATTTCTGTCGAAGCAGTCCTCATTTTCCCAATCCTCGTATGGACGATCATGGCGGGCTATACGTTTTTCGAAGCCTACAGGCAGAATGCCTCGAACATCAAAGCGGCGCATACGATTGGTGACCTGATTTCCCGTGAAACCCGTGAAATCAACAGCGCCTACATCGACTCGATGGAAGAAATGTTCAGGTTGATGGTGGTCAATCATGCCGATCTGAAAATCCGAATCTCGTTAGTTCTTTATGACGCGGCCGACAAAAGCCACTCGGTGAACTGGTCAGCAATTCGCGGTGGATATACCGAAAAGCTGACGAACGCTAATATCGGTCAATATCAAGATGCGCTGCCGCCGATGTCGGATCAGAACACGCTCATCCTGGTCGAGACGTCCAACACGTTTGTCCCTCGCTTTAAGGTAGGCTTGGACAACGTCGAGCTGGAAAACTTCGTTTTCACCCGGCCGCGCTTTGCAAACAATATAAAAGGGAACGTCTAAGGCGATTTGCATTTAAAGTGAGGCTTGGTACTGTCCAAGGAATTCGACTTTCGCTCTCCTTCCGGCTGTATCGCAACCTTTTGCATCAGATTGACGGGGCAGTCTGTTCAGACATTTGTTATGCGCAATTGGTCTCGGACACGTCTTATTTTGGTCTTTCAGATGGGCTGCCGCTTTCGCAAGGATGTGCGTTTCATGTTTGGGCTGTTCGCAACATGTTGCGCAAGCGAATTCGACATCGTGTCAAAGGTCCACAAAGGTCTCTATGCGGTCTTTCATTGCGATATCGCTTAACGACGACGTAAAGGCAGCTTTTGCGCCCTTGCAACGCGCGCTGCCGGTCGGCCGACCAGTATCGTCGGACAATATGCATTTGACGCTCGCCTTTCTGGATGATCAGACCGAGGAGACGTTAGAGGAATTGCATGAAGAGCTTTCGATACTTTCAGCTCCACCCTTTGACGTCACCTTTTCAGGGATCGAAAGTTTTGGGCAGGTCCTGGCTGTCGTGGTGGAGGATTGTCCGGCACTCGTAGCATTGCACCAAAAAATCCAGACTGCTTTGCGGCGAGCCGGGATCGTGCTGCCCCGCCGGCGCTTTCGCCCGCATGTGACTATTGCTCGCTTCAAACCAGGGCAACGCGAAGCGGTTCAGCTCGTCCAACGTCCGCGCACTATGAGCGCCTTGCCAAAGATGCCGGTGACCGGCTTTACCCTATACCAATCAACCTTGCGTCCAGAAGGTGCCAGACACGAAGCCTTGGCGCATTATTTTCTCAGGTGACGGGCTGCCGTTTCAGCCAAACCGGCCAGCGCTTGGCATACATGTATGACAAAAACGATCAATGTTGATCGCCCGTCCACAATGGCTCCTTGATGGGGTTGCAGCGATAACTCTGTTTGTCCGCCACGTGCCTTTACTCGCCGGCACTCCGAATGTCCGGTTTTCGCAGTTTTGTGACCTGCTGCACAAGCAAAAGGCTGGACCACGTTAAATAGCTGGAAAGGGCTCACTGCAGCCGTTCTCTCCGGTAGAACAGAACAGGACCTTTGAGCCCTGAGCGGCCGTTGATCACACTGCAGTCATTCGCATGTGCGGCACGTTGCGAATCGCGCCAACCGGACATCTCCTGCGCAGTTAGCCAATAGCAATCGGCGGGCAAAGCTGGTGTTCAAACTGGCGCGGGTGCAATGTGTTTTGATTGCTTCACGCATTCTTAGATAGCGCTATTGCTATCGCCAGCCAGAAGGCCGAACGTAAGGTCATAGCCCCAATTGTTCGCCATTCGAATGGGGTGCCGGTAACAGCCATTGCTATCAGTATAACAAACACCAGGAGTGTGCAGACACCAATCAACCAAGCAATTCGCTGGGCCCAGAATACGGATTTATTGAGCGTGAACGCGCCAAGCACATAGATGAAACCAGCAAAGAAATTAAACCAAAGCACCAACGGAACCGCGTCCCCGAAGGCAGCTTTGGCTGCGGAACCGCCAAACAATGCCGTTCCCCCGGAAAAGACAGTCAAAATGCCAAAAAGCGCAGCGACTATTGCTACCGGACGAACCCAACTTGGAGACTGATGCATATTTGGCCTTCTCCGAATTAAATCAGGGGTTGTGACGCAATTAACCTAATCCTTAGAGCCACTGCCAACTTGATCGATATCAATGCGACCACTCTGCCGTGAAGATTTGCAGGTTGTAGAAAATGGTCACAAAGAGACTCCCTCTTTCGTTACTAGCGGCTGAGCAGATGCGTCATTTGAGCCCATTGCCAACATTGCTGGGTGTGCTGGCTGCGGTGGTAGCATTCGGCAGGTCCGCTCTAAAAGCGGACATTTATGTAGGGTGCTAAAAGTCGGGAACGAATTTCAAACTTTTTGCATCGTAATTGTCGAAGATCAGTTTGTCGATTTTGTGTGCTCGAAACCTTACAATTTTTTAAGTTTGCCGAAAGGTCAGTTAAAAGCCCCAACGTTCTGGTTGCTGCTTGATTGTTGAGTAACGAGACGGGGGTCCAATGCTGAGTCTAGTGCTATCTGGATTGGCTAGTGTCACATTCGAAATCGAATATCTGTGGTCCACGTTCTACTTGAATGCTGAAAACGGTCTTATTGTCTCGGCCAGCCACGCCCAATACTTGAGCCTCACCTCTGTTACTGCGCTGAAATTCCTGAACAACGCCCGCAGGAACATACGAAACCCAGACATGCCGTCTTCGAAGACTGCGCCATGTTTGAAACACCGGGCCGCGCAGAAACCGAATATCCTTCCAAGCTTAGACGACCCGCTGGTCGACCAGTTGTTCCTCCGTGCTCAAGTATTCCAAAATGGTGAATCTGCGCTTGGGCACACCACTCCCACAATCACAGAGATTGGATAACGAATGCCAAAGTCCAAGGGCAACATAGCCTCTGTGATTTCCAGGTTCGGCGAAAAGGCTGGCCTGGTTCAGAAATACACGATCACCATTCCACCCGCAAACGATCTGAACCGTCCGCCTCCTCAGAAGCCGCGTGTGGGTCAGGCAAACGATTCCAAGACAAAAAAGGAGCCAATCATGTCATTAGACATTTCGAAACTCGGTGAAATTAAAGGTCTGTTAGGAGCATGTCTCGTTGACAGTGACACCGGCCTCATACTCGGCACGGAGGGCGGTTCCAAGATTGATCTCGAAACAGCTGGCGCGGCTAATGTTGAGGTGGTTCGCGCAAAACTGCAGGCTATCGAAGCTCTGAAGCTCAACGATTCCATCGAAGACATTCTGATCACGCTGGGTAAGCAGTTTCATCTTGTCCGTCCGCTGGAAAAAAATTCCAACATTTTTGTATATGTCGCGTTGGATAAGAAATCGGCCAACCTGGGCCTAGCGCGGTTGCGAGTCAAAGCGGTTGAGGAAACGCTGAGCCTCTGATCTGCAGCGATTTGCCAAATGGACTCGACCATCTTGATGTGGCTGGGTCCATTCTAAAGTTGGTTCAGTCACGTTTCTTGGAACAGGCACCGACTGTTTTGGAGGCGCACAGAATGAAAGTACTCGTTGCAGAAGACGACAAAAAGACCGCTGATTTTGTCAACTCAGGCCTGCAAGCCAACGGCTTCAGTGTGGAGTGGTACGAAGATGGTCGCGATGCACTTTCCTACTGCCTGTATAATGACTGTGACGCCATCATCCTTGATCGCATGTTGCCGGGAATGGACGGTCTTTCCGTTCTGAAAGCCCTGCGGGCGGCCAAGAGGCTGACCCCTGTTCTGTTTCTCACATCGATTGGAGATGTTCAGGACAGAGTTGAGGGTTTGACTGAGGGAGCCGATGATTATCTGGTGAAGCCGTTTCATTTCTCTGAACTACTTGCGCGATTACATAGTATTATCAAACGCCACTCTGCCGGGGTTACAACGACCGAACTTCACGTCCACGACCTTTCGATGAATCTGCTCAGCAGGGTCGTCAAGCGGCAAAGTGAGACAATAGAATTGTTGCCGCGTGAGTTCGCGCTTCTTGAAGTTCTAATGCGAAACTCAGGACGGATCGTGACCCGCACCATGCTTCTGGAACAAGTCTGGGACTACAATTTCGACCCGAACTCGACCGTGATCGAGACCTATATCAGTCGGCTGAGGTCAAAGATTGATAAGCCCTTTGACACGCCTCTTCTGCATACATCCCGAAATGTTGGATACAGCCTTCATGGACCGCGCTAGCATTTTTTCAGGCGCCCCGTTCCGGACAGCTTGCTACGCTGCGCTGGTGGTCTGGATCATCACTGCCATTTTCGGGTACGCGGCTTATCTGGCGCTAGAAGATCGGCTCCGCCTTAACCTCGAGCAACAAATCCTTGAAGAAGAGCTTCTGCTTCATGAGATACTGTTGGACGGTGGCGCAGACGCAGTTCAGCGGGCAATTGAACACCTAAACAGTCCCAATCGATCCGGGCTTCACATGATCGCGCTGTTTGACAAACACAATTCGGCACTTGCCGGATCTGTCGCGAAAGTACCCGACACAAATGGCTGGCATGAGGTGGATCCGGATTTCGTGGCGACGGGTGGGGCTGCTCCTGTCTATCTGCTTCATGCGTCCGACTACCTTGGTTATCGCACGGTGGTCGCCCGCAGCCTGACATCACTCAATCAAGCTTTGACGACGCTTTGGGAAGGATTGTTGCTATTGACTCTGGCGACGACCGCCACCGTTTTGGGGTTGGGATACTACGTCAGTTCGCAAAGCTATCGCAAACTCCAGCGGATTGAGCGAACCCTTGATCTTGTCTCACAAGGGGACACAGACATTCGCTTGCCCGTTTCAGAAGCAAACGATCAGATTGATCGGGTTTCCCGTTTGATAAACCGGCATCTCGACCGGCTGTCGAGTCTGCTCATCAGCACGCAGACAACCGCCGTCACAATTGCCCATGACCTGAAGACGCCGTTATCCCATGGTTTTTTGGCATTGCAGCAGGTCTATAGCGAAGTCGATTATGGCGGCGACCCGCGTCCAAAGCTTTACGAACTGGAAAGCGAACTGAAACGTCTCAGCGCTGTCTTCGACACGATCCTGAGAATTTCTCGTATCGAGACTGGCGGGTACAAGAACCACTTTGCGACAGTAAACCTGAGCGCAATCGTCGAGGACATTGTCGAAACCTTCTATCCAGTTGCGATAGACGAGGATAAACACATCTCGGCAGAGTGTAACGCCGATACGGTATTGATCCGTGGCGATGAAAACATGCTGAAGCAGCTGCTCGTCAATCTTGTAAATAACTCACTCCGGTATTGCCCATCAGGTTCTTGGATCAAGATTACCCTGATGGCCAAATCCGATTGCGTCGAGCTTGTCGTGGAAGACAATGGACCGGGAGTTCCCCCATCACAAATCAGCAAGGTCTTTGACGCATTCTTCAGGGCAGACAGCACCAAAAACGAAGCGGGAAACGGGCTTGGCTTATCCCTCGTAAAGGCGGTTGCAGTACGGCATGGGGCAATAGTCGTCGCGGAGGACAATGAACCAGGTTTGAGGGTTTGCGTGAGCTTTGGAACTACCCCCGCGGCCGCTTGAGTACACGTAAGAAGAACACTTCACACCACCCCTTGGGTCCATCCGCTTGCTGGATCACTCAAACCCAAAAAAACGAGGAAACAAAAAGATGAATAAAGCCGTAATCTTGATAGCAATCATATCTGCATCTACGGCCACTGCCGAGGAAACTGAATTCAGATGCACATCGGATGTATCCGGAGAGGAGCTTCAGGTTTTTCGGAACGGAGACCTCTCAGAAGCGCGTATGATTGTTCAGGGAACAGAAGGCACAGCCTCCGTTGCACACGGCCTTGATGGGTTGACTTTCATCCACATCAAACCCGACGAAGTCTGGACGCTGGTCCTCCATTTTCCAACCATGACCTACGAATTATCCACCCATGGAGCGACTGCCATCGAAGATCACGGACACTGTGAAAAAGGTTAATTGCAACCTCGGCTTGCTCACGATTTGAGAGATAGACAGGTTGAAATATTTCTAAAATGTAAACTCGATGAAAATTCTGTGAGAGTTCTGTCACTCACATTGGGCACATCGTTCGAGTTAGTTCAATATACTTGGTCAAGGAAGCTTTCGTACCCCCTCCGAAAAGGTGTCACCGGCACCGTGAAGACGCGGGCCACTCACTCGTAAGCAAGCTTTCCTCGGCCAAATGCAGCGCCCACCCTTATAACACCAAAATCCTCTAAAAGGGGGGCGCTGCTATTTTACCAGAAAATGCCCGATGCCCTATTGGAAGCTCTGACACAAAGGCTCTCGACCCATTCATTGTATTGGTTGTTGCGCAACGTATCTCTGGTTGATGCTTCAACCCGTTACCACTGATCCCAAAATCGTCGAGTGAACATCACATACAATGAAAGCAATTCCAGACGCCCTGCGATCATACCAAATATCATGATCCACTTGGCGGCTTGACTAAAGTGTTCGAGTGAGCCTGAGCTTTCCACCTTTGGGCCAAAAGCAGGACCAATATTAGCTACAGCAGTCCAGGCCGAAGTGAAGGAGGTCTCGATTGTCAGGCCGGTCAACGAAAGCGCAGCAGCAACGAACCACACAGTCGCCGCAAAGAGAGTCATAAATGTCCCAACAGAGTCGACTACATCTTTTGAGAGCTTCTTCCCGCTATACATTGGTTGGCTAACAACGTTCGGATAGCGCACCTGCTTGATCCGGGTTGCTATCGCCGCCAAGCTCACCTGCCACCGAAATATCTTGACCGAGCAGGCTGTAGAGCCGGTACAACCTCCCAGAAATCCAGCGACCAATACGAGCGTTAGAGCGAAACTTCCCCATTGAGAGATATCTTCGCTAGCGTACCCAGTGCCTGAAATAACCGAAACTACATTAAACAACGACTCGCGTACGATTTCAAAAAACGGCTCGTCACTCGTCGCCGTCCGAAAAGCTACTAAGACTGTGACCAGGGCAAGTATCGCCAGGAAGTATCCTCTAACTTGCGGGTCATTCAATAAAGGTTGGGCGTTCCCTCTCGCCAACTGAACGAAACGTACAAGCGGTAAACTAGCGGCGAGCATGAAAATGATGCAGGCGTATTCCAGCGCTCCTTCAAACCGTATGAAGGATTGATCTGTTGTTGAAAACCCGCCTGTCGAAATCGTTGTCATGGCATGAACGACAGCGTCCAATGCCGACATTCCCATTGCGGCGTAAGCAGCCGCACAAATCACAGTGAAACAGATGTAAATCGCCAGCAGTGACTTGGCGATGTCCAGCGTACGAGGGAGTAGTTTGCCCTGCGTATCAAATCCTTCAGTCAAAAAAAACTGCATGCCACCGACACGCATCATCGGTAAGAAAATCATTGCAACAATGACGATACCAAGCCCGCCTAGCCATTGAAGAATACCTCTCCACAGCTGAATCCCTGGTGGCAGAGAGCTAAGGTTATGAAATACCGTTGAACCAGTTGTGGTCATACCTGAAACGGCTTCGAAATAGGCGTCGGTTATCCCAGCGTGCTGTATGCCAAGAAATAAGGGAACTGCACCAAACATCGGTAGCGCGACCCAAACCACTGCAGTCAACGCGTAGGCTTGGTTGCGGTTTATGGTGGTGATTTCAGGTCGCGACGTGGCTATAGCGAGAAGCAATCCCGTGGACGCAATTGCGAGACCGCTTTTGGTCAGCGTACTGATCGGCGAGAAATCAAAGTGCTGGTCCACGAGCCCGCAAAGGATCATCAGGCACCCCATGCAGCTGGCGAGAAGCGAGGTAATGTGGATGATTGGAGTGACTTTCGGCATGATGGATTTTTTCAATATTGATGCTGCACCAGTATTGATCCCAAGCATTCGGCAATATCGGCGGCAGCGAACCGTTCCGCCAGTTCGCGATTCACACACCGCACCTGATCAGCCTGAGTGTGCTAGAGCTTAAATTTCTCACGCTTTTCACGGGCGTTAAAAATCTGTAAGGCAGGTGACCGAATATTAGCGGCCAAACGTGCTCGTCATTTAACGTCGAGAAAACTGAGAACCCTTCTCGGGTTCGCCCTTTTTTTTGATCGGAACGCTGGATCGCACGCTGCGGTGCAGCCTTAACCTGGCTGGGCTCAAAGCGACCTTGCAGCGATGCGGATTAATCAACAAGAACTTTATCGGTTGGTCAAATCTCTCTAACTACAAGACCGCATTGTCCGCTCTTCGGACCTCCGTCCGTCTTCCAGCTTCGCTCGCGCAGCGATTGTCTCCTTTGACGGGCCGTGCCGCAGTAACGAAACCCATCGATCAACGGCAGCTCTGGGCTGTGACCAACAGAACCTCTCCAATTCGAGCAAAGTTTGTAAGGTGCTCCAATAAAGGAGGTGAGATGACCTGAACGCAGGTAATTTGTTTGGCGTGATCGCAATGGTCGATCTTCAGTTCATTCGAAGACGCCGAAATCCGACGCCCCAATGTCGCAAATTCTAACAAGATGTGCGCTCTGACCGACAGTCTCACTCCGCCAAACTTGGTTTCTTCCGCAGATCATCACGGATCTGGATTAATCCAAAGGAGGAGACCCATATGCCTGCGAATGAAGACAACATACGGCAGCCCGGCTTAGTGCTGGCCCTTGTGCCAATAGTACTTACCCTGTGTGTGCTTGGACTGCAGCTTTTCTATTTCGGGGACTTTACCCCGCACATACCACTGGCATTCGGGATCGCGATCACTGGCATCGTTGGCCTCATGTTGGGTCACAAATGGCCGAGCATCGAAGAAGGCGTGTTCCACGTCATCAATATCTCCCTGCCGTCAGTGTCGATACTGATCACAGTGGGAATGATCATTGGTGTGTGGATCGCAAGCGGCACTGTCCCGACGCTGATTTACTATGGCCTCAAGATTTTGTCGCCTGAGCTTTTCCTCGCCGCAGGAATGGTTCTCTGCTCCATTGTCTCTGTTTCATTGGGTACCTCGTGGGGAACGACTGGCACGGTGGGCCTCGCGTTGATGGGGATCGGTGCCGGGTTCGGTATTCCCATGTACTGGACGGCGGGGGCGGTGGTCTCTGGTGCATTCTTTGGAGACAAGATCTCGCCTTTGTCCGATACAACCAACTTGGCTCCTGCCGTGACAGGGACTAATCTGTTCGATCACATTCGGAATATGCTTCCGACGACAGTTCCTTCGATGTTGATTGCGCTGGTGATTTACTTTGTCGTTGGTTTCACTCTGATCGACACGTCTCAGGTTTCGTTTGACCGCATTCATGCAATCACAACTGCACTGGATGACGCGTTTTGGATTTCGCCGATCATGCTGTTTCCGGCTGTTCTGGTCATCGTTCTGGCAGTCATGAAACAACCTCCGATCCCGTCACTGTTTGCAGGCGCCGTTGCGGGCGGCATCATGGCTATCTTCTGTCAGGGGGCTGGGCTGCATGAGACGTTCACCTTCGCCAATAGCGGTTACGCGATCGATACCGGGGTTCCGGAGATCGATCCTCTGTTGAACCGCGGAGGTATTCAGTCGATGATGTGGACGATTTCACTGGTGCTGCTGGCTTTGGGGTTTGGCGGAGCGCTTGAACGCGTAGGTTGTCTTCAGGCCATTATCAAAGTTGTCATCTCGAAGGTGAAAACGTTTGCCGGAATTCAAACCTCGGCCATCCTGACGTCTGTCGCGACCAACACCGTTGCAGGTGACCCCTATCTGTCAATTGCACTGCCAGGACGGATGTATGCACCGGTCTATCGCGCGATGAGCTATTCCCCACTGAACCTATCCCGGGCGGTCGAGGAAGGCGGAACTCTGGTTTCCCCTCTGATCCCGTGGAATGCGGGTGGAGCGTTTGTCATCACGGCGCTTGGCTTGGGTATCGCAGACGGCAACTTCGAAAACCTGCTGTATATTCCGCTTGCATTCGCTTGCTGGCTGTCACCGGTCATCGGTATCTTCTATGCCATGACAGGGCTCTTTTCGCCTAAAGCAAGCGAAGAAGAAATCCGCTCCTGGGAGGAAAGTGGCGAACCTGTTGCGCAGATGAGTGCCTAATCTTTCTGCACCAACACCAAATGAGGTGTTGGTGCCCTTCATCCGCCTTGGTCGATACTGGGAGGAGAGCATATGGACCCGAGAAACTTTGTCCCAAAGGGCGCGGCCAGCTATCGCATAGACTATGATGGATCGGCCAAGGAAATCTATTTCCTTCTGCTGCCAAAGCTGACCATGCTGGCCTTTAGCGCCGCAGTGGAACCTCTGAGGATCGCTAATCAGGTTACAAACAAAGAACTGTATAAATGGTTTCTGATCACCGAAGATGGAAATCCGGTCTCTTGTTCGAATGGGATTGAAATTACGCCGGATTTTGCGTTGCACAACCTACCGCGATCGTCGCGGCTGTTTGTTTGCTCGGGTATTGAACCGGCGGAAAGTACGAACCCCAAGGTCCTGTCGTGGATCAGCCGCCAAAGAACCTTTGGATGTAATCTGGGTGGTATTTGCACGGGAGCTTTCGCCCTTGCCAAGGCTGGAGTTCTGTCAGGTAAAAGATTCACATTGCACTGGGAAAACCACCCTGCTTTCATCGAACATTTTGATGACTTGGAGCCATCGTCAAACCTGTATGAGATCGACAATGAGCTTATGACATGTGGCGGCGGAAATGCCGCAACCGACATGATGTTGGACATGATCGAATCCGATTTCGGAAATGACCTGGCGGTCATTGTTTCGGACATGTGCATCCACTTTCGGTCCAACAATAGTAAAACGCTCCAAAAATCAGCCTTTTCGGTAGCTTTGGGTAGTCGCAACCAGTACCTCATCAACGCGATGCAGATCATGCAAGACAACCTGGAAGAGCCGTTAGATATCTCTGAAATAGCAGAAGCCGTGCAGATATCACGTCGCCAGTTAGAGCGTCTATTTCAAAAGTATGTCGAAATTTCGCCTGTACAGTTTTATATTGAGCTGCGCGTTTCGAGGGCTTACGCATTGCTCAGCGAAACCGAGATGGCGGTCGCGGAAATCGCGGCAGCCACAGGCTTTAGCAGCGCTACACAACTTACAGTACGGTTCAAGAAACGCTACGGCGAAGCGCCAACTTCATTCAGAAGGGGGTGGTCTGAAAGACGCGAATAATTTGCGTCTGAACAGTCATAATTTGAGACATCTGAACGTTCCTCAGTACTTTCTCTGCAGCCAACCAAGGTCTGTTTTGGGAACGCTGCGACGCGGCACATTCAGTATGGCAAATGTCCGCAATAGGCCGACTTTGTCGGAGCGAAAAGGAATTTCTGAAAGGTTGCTGCGCTGCCCCTGAGGTCGGCAAAGAGCCCGAAGCGATCGATGCTGCGGGCTGCGCTAAGGTCTGCAACACGCAACTTGCGGACTTCGTAGCTTTTGGGAAATGAACCATAGCCCTTGTCCACTCTTCAACCTGGGCGGTGAAGCGCGTCATTAGAGTAAGTTGGCAGAGATACCTGTAATCCATATCCGTTTAGTGAGAAAATGACAGCCGTCGGAGTTTTGAAACGTCAAACCTCTGCCATATCCGCAAAAAAGGCTACACATCCAGCACGGCCGCCGTCGAGATCTCCGAATTTTCGAAGGATCAAACTCTCTCGCGATGTGATTGTTGGCCCGGTCTCTACGAGCGGATATTAGTAGCCACGTACGATTTGAAGGCAGGACCGTCAGTATGACAACTCCGAATACAAACAGCAAAAAGCACCTCGAAAGCCGGTCGCTTGTTGTGGCCATGTGGGGCAACCTGTTTATGGCTGCAGCTGGTTTATTCGCTGGTGTGTTGTCGAACTCCAACGCGGTTATGATGGATGGATTGTTTTCGTTGATTGGGTTTGGCTCGGCCCTGCTTGCAAGGCGGATCAGCCATCGCATCAACGCTGGCCCCGACAAAGTCCGCCCCTTCGGGTATGCAGCTGACGAAGCGATATTCACGACTTTCCGTTCACTCTCACTTCTTGGTTTAGTCCTGTTCGCAATCACAAATGCGATCAAGAGTATCTACAATTATCTCAATGGAATGGTTCCAGCTCCGCTGAATTTTGCGCCGATGATCGTCTATTTTGTTGGGATTGGGCTTACTTGTGCCATCCTGTGGGGCTTCCATCACTTCACCTGGAAAAAAACTGGAAAGAGCAGCTCGATCCTTAAGCTCGAAGCCAAGGCCGCAGCGTTCGACGGACTGATCACAGCCTCAGCTGGTGTGGGGTTGGCTGCAATCTATTATTTTCGAGAGGGGCCGCTGGCACCGGTAGCTCCCGTAGGAGATTCATTGATCGTATTGCTGCTGTGTTTGTTGGCAATAGGATCATACCTAAGGGATTTTCGTGGTGGATTGGGCGAATTAGCCGGCGTCAGTGCAAGCCCCAGTCATATTGCCGCTGCACGAAGGTCGCTACGTGCCGCGATTGCCGAGGATGGTGGATCACTGCAAGACCTGTCTGTCACAAAGTTGGGTCGCGTTTTCTTCGTCACGGTTTATTACGACCCCGGTCGAGCAGTTTCCGCAGCAGTTGTCGACGACCTAAACCTGCGCATGATTCAGGACGCGCGCGAGGCACTAACTGATGCGGATGTTCTGCTCGTGATTACTGAACATCCAAGGCGCTGGCCGGATTCACTAAATCCCTTCTGAGCGTCAATGCAAAGAACTTGGACTTAGAATGGAAGACGTTGGCGTAAGGAGTCATGACGATCTGCTTACTGCCAGTAGTTTACGACGCCGAGCGTCAGGAATGGGCCTAACAACGGAAGACCGGCTTTACAATCGAAATGCCCGCTTTTCTCCGAGAGTGATTATTTTCGAGACGTATTCCATCTTGGTTGCTGTGCTTTCTCAGAGGCCGGCTATGAGCCCACTTTGACAATTGCTGCACCACGCACCAAGGTTCACTTTGGTGAAACCCTGAGTTTTGCTCATTCACTAGTTGGCTGGGAAGTAATGTCACGCAAGCCGCGCGCAGCGATACGGCGTTGCTTTTGCTTGGAGTTGATCCTTTAGTCTTCGAAGTTGCGGCGCATGAAAACTGTCGCATCCCCTATCGGTGCGAATTCGGGAAGTGGACAAGATGATTTCAGATTTCCAGCGTGTTGCCGACAAAATCAGGTTTTGCTAGCAGTTTGTTTTGACAAATTGACAATCAAGCCTGAGCGAGGGGATAACCTGATTGAAAATCTCGTCCTTTCTAGTGAGATGATTACATCCACTCCCATTACTTTCCGGCACAAACTGTTGGAGCATGTGGTACGTGCGATTGCACGCGCGCCAATGCCGATACTGAAGATTATTGCGGGGAAGCCGGTAGAAGTAGAAGGCAAACGCCTTGACCCGTTGATGCAGATTATTTGTCAGAAGTTTGCGCCAGATCCACAAAATCCTCCACCTCTGGAAGCCAAACGAAAGGACCTGGATATCCGCGGAGCATGGCTGGCTCACAAAATAGATCCGAATGTATCCATCAAAACCCTGACCATTCCTGGACCCGGTGGCGACATCAAGTGTGAGTTGCATTGCCCTTCAGGACTGCCTTCTTCGGGCCGTGCAATTATTCATTTTCACGGTGGGGGTCACGTAATGGGATCGCCTCAAAGCCATCGCAGAACCAGCAATCGAATGGCCAAGGATACGCAAAGTATCGTGGTCGTCCCTGACTATCGTCTTGCTCCGGAAAACCCGTTTCCCGCAGCGATCGAGGACTGCCTCGCAGTTTTCGATTTTGTGGCCGAAAACCATCAGGAGTTAGGCATCGATCCAACCAAGATCGCTTTAGCAGGTGGCAGCGCTGGTGGTAATTTGGCGGCTGTGGTTGCCAACCACCGCCGATCAGCCCCCGTCCGACCACGCCTGCAGATTCTTTGGTATCCAAATACCGAGCGATCAACGGCGCGACAATCTTTTGAAACTCTCGGATCCGGGTTCCTTTTGGACTTGAACGAGATTCAAGAATTCAACGATGCATACTCGCCGGATCCGAAGAACCTAATGAATCCGCTTGCCACACCTGCATCCGATGATTTGACTGGCGTGTGCCCAGCCATCATTTTGGCAGCGGGATTCGACCCGTATCTGGACGACAATCTGGCCTATGCTGAGCGACTGCGACAGGCCGGCGCCAACGTAGAAATACGGGTCTACGCGAGCCTTATCCACGGGTTCACCGGCATGTCCGAGTTATCACGGGGCGCCCGCGAAGCCTGGATCGATACGATGGCGTTGATAAACAAAGCACTCAATTGAGCATGTGGTATATTGTTCAATTGGTTGTTTGAGGGGTTTGTCCGGCCTACCGCCCATTATAACAAAGGCTACTTTCTTGGCGTTACATACAGCTTCACCCCTCCGGCCGGACGAAGCACGATACGAGATGTCGGATAAGGTGTATGACCTTCTACAGGTTTTATCTCATTCGACCTGACTATCGAGGCGAGGATAGAGACAGCTTCCAGCATTGAAAGTCCCATTCCAATACAAATCCGGGGTCCGCCCGAGAACGGAATGAACTGAAAACGATGATGGCCTTTGGCTCGGTCCGGTGCGAACCGCTCAGGTTCGAACCTGTTGGGATTATCCCAAAGCTTTTCGTGCCGGTGCATCGGATATGTAGCCAGAACCACGGTGTCGCCGCGGCGAACAGAGGTGCCATCCGGGAACGTCACGTCCTCTAAGGCAACCCTTTCCTGCGCATAGACCGGCGGGAATAGTCGCATCGCCTCTTTCACAACCATTTCGTGTTTTTTCAGCTTGCCGATATGATCCGGCTGTAGTGGGGCATCGCCGCAGATATCGTTCACTTCCTCCAGCAGCTTCTCCTGCCACTCTGGACTTCTGGCCAACAGATACATTGCCCACGAAAGGGTCAAAGCTACAGTTTCATGGCCTGCGCTAATGAAAGTAATAAGGTTGTCTCGGACCTCGATGTCGGACAAGCCAGTCCCTGTGTCTTGGTCGCTAGCTGAAATCAGCATACTCAACAGGTCTTCGCTTTCCACACCGGAACGACGGCGGTGCCTGATAATCCTTGTGCACTCCTCCCGCAGACGCTCAACCGCGTCCCTGCCTTTTCGTGCCCAGGGTTTCGGCAAGTCGCGCGTAATTTTGAAGAGATCAAAGAAATCAATCCGGCCGTTATACTCAAGATACAGGTCGATATCTTTGGATATCGCTTCGGCGTTCAAATCAGACCCTTCACCCGACAGCAGCGTTTGCACGATAATCTTGAGCGATGCCCTGTCCATCTTTTCGAATACATCGACAGGTCCTTGTTCCAATGAAAGCAAGTCGGCTGTCTCGTCCGCGATGCGGATAATGCCGGGCAAGAGCTTGTTCAGATGAATCGAGCGGAAAATCGGAGACGTGGCCTTGCGCTGAAACTTCCAGCGTTCCCCTTCGATTGTAAGCAACCCCTCGCCACCCGCACGTTTGAGAATTGACTGCCAGATTTCTGAACGTGGAAACAGGGTGTAGTTCTTTAGTAGCACGTCCTGAACAATGTCTGGATCGGTTACGTGCACATAGCGCTTGCCGAAGAAATTCACTTCATGCGTGAACTCTTCGTACAGCTTGCGAGGCCATATCTCGACTGGATTTCTGAACATTCTCCTGAGAAGGGCAAAGTTCGATGCGCCTTCAGGCAGGGTGTCCACTGTGACTGGTTCAAAAGGCTTGTGATCGATGTTCATTACGTGTCCTGATCTGATCGCTTCCGAGCCCGAAGCGTCAACGACGTGGCGAAACGCGCAGTTTCATACCACCTTCTGCGTGAAGGGTTATGCGTGAATTGGGATATGGGACAAAGCCTTCGACCGGTGCCAGCCTTACCGTGCGGACGACGCTGGCGAGGATGGCTGTGGCTTCGAACATCGCGTATTTCAAGCCACTGCAAATACGCGGCCCAGCCGAAAACGGGATATACTGAAACCGATGGTATGACGACATCCTTTTCACATCAAACCGGCACGGTTCAAAGTGGTTGGGCCGTTCCCAGAGCTTCTTGTGTCTGTGCATGGGATATGTGGCCAGAAAGACCATATCGCCTTTTCTGAGTTTCAACCCATTAATCTCGACATTTGCTGCGGCAACGCGGTGCATGCCCTGGCACGGAGGGTACAGCCGCATCGCCTCTTTCAGAACCATCTCATGCTTATTTAATTGCCCTAAGTTATCGGCAGTCAATGGGGCTTCACCCAAGACTTCTGAAAGTTCATCCACCAATTGCTCTTGCCAATAGGGGCTGTTCGCCAACAGATAGAACGTCCATGCGATCGCGTGTGACGTAGTCTCCCGGCCTGCGCCGATAAACGTCACGATATTATCCCTCAACTCAATTTCAGACAGTTTCTTTCCGGTTTCCGGATCTTGCGCAGCCAACAAAAGAGAAAGCAGATCATCGGTTGCGTTGCTGGATTTTCTACGGTTGGACAGTGCATTCATGGCATCGCCTCTAAGCCGCTCTGCCGCTTTCACCCCCGCGCGCGCCCACGGTTTGGGAAGATTTCTTGTCGCTTCGAACAAATCCAATGGGTCGACTTTTGCAACAAAAGCCAGAAGCTTGTGAACATCGTCAGAGATGCGTTCATAGTCCAGATTACCTTCTTCACCCGAGAGCAACGTGTTTGCAATCGTTTCAAAGGTCGCCTTTGAAATAGAGGGCAAGACATCAATTTCGCCGGGATTGGATCTAAACTGCTGCGCAACCTCTTCGCCCACCGCAATCATATGCGGAAGCAGGTTTGACAGGCTCTTGTGTTGAAAGACCGGAGCCGTGGCCTTGCGTAGAAACTTCCATTCTGCACCCTCTGCCGTCAGCAAGCCCCTTCCTATGGATCGTGACATTATCGATTGTGCGATTTCCGGCTTTGGAAAAACCGGCTGCTGACTTAGCAAAACGCCCTTTACGATTTCCGGATCGCTGGTCAGGACAACACGGTTACCAAGGATTTGTTTTTCGAAGATAAAGTCTTCGTACAAGGAGTCCGGCCAGCCCTCGACGGGGTTTTGCATTACCTTTCTGAGTACTGAAAAGGCTGACGCATTTCTTTGTATCGGTTTTACGGTGACCGGTTCAAAACTCTCAGTTTCCGCTAACATTCATTCAATTCTTGTCAGACGTCCTTTGAACCCAACTCTGTGAATACACAGAGGTTGCAAGAACTTATGTTTATACCACCCTGGGTCGTGCTAACTTACTTTGTCTGAGTTGACAAGATTTTGCGTTCACACCTTAAGCGCGATCATCGGTCGCCGCCCGAAAAAATACAGTCTCAGCCGTGGATCTGTCTCTGGGGTACGGTAACGAGACCCATTGTCATTTTTTAAGCGATGAGGCTCTTAGTTTTCTTTGAAGAATGTCCGCTTCGGGGAAGCCGCGGCACAGCATTTGGGATAAACTTCAACAGCGGCTCTGGGGCGTTTACAACTTTGGGACGCCAGGGCGGATTCCGGACCTTCTCTGCAGGTGCGAGCCGATCACATTTCAACATTGGAAGCTGACATTCATATGGGCCCGGAACGGGGAGCATCTCTACGCCGCCGCGAGCCGACTTCGAGCCCTTACCGGATATAGCCGAGCGATCCGCTAGCTGCGAGTGCGCAAGGCTGCTTACCAACACTTTGCCGACCTTGCCCCCTAGGTGTCGGTCAATAGTGTGAGTGAAATGACCAAATGTCGGTTGCGAGCCCACTTTGACCGATGCTGCTCTGGGTCCAAATGACAGTTTTGGTGTGGAAAGCGCGCCCTCGTGAGCAGGTGTTTTCCCGCAAGTTCTTGTAAGGATCGGGAGGCAAGGATTGATGCCTCCCGAGAATTGATTTCTACTGTGACATCCCGCCTTCGGTCGAAATCTGTTCTTCGACGTGAGACTGATTGGTGACGTCTGATCCCCGTGGAGGATAGTCCTTAAACGTAGACAGGTGGTTTTGGACGATTTTGGCAGCAGGACCAAACGCCCACATCTTGTTGCCCATCCAGCGCGTATACATCCCCGATTCTTCGGCCGCTTTTTCGTAGGGATCGCGACGCAGATTGAACAGCAAGGGAGCGTTCAGTTCCTCCTTGGGGCCAGCCCAACCTTCGGTTTGGATCGTGAAATGTGCTTTCCAGTCACCGTGGCGCACAGCCTGCAAGTCTGGACCCTCGTAGTAGATGATCTCGTCCCGGTTACTCTCGCCCTCACCAGTCAGGAATGACAGTTGATTGTATCCATCCAGATGCACCTGATAACCCTCGTAGCCCTCCAGCAATGATCCGGCCAGATCGTCAGGCCCTCCGGCGGCAGCAACAAGGGTCGGCATCCAGTCAAGCCCGGCAAAAATTCCGTTGCTCACGGTTCCGGCCGGGACTTTTCCGGGCCAGCGAATGATGGCAGGGACGCGGAAGCCGCCTTCCCAGGTTGTGCCTTTTTCGCCATGGAATGGTGTTGTTCCACCGTCGGGCCAGGTCATGGTTTCGGGACCATTGTCAGACGTAAAGACAACAATCGTGTTGTCCGAGACGCCCAGTTCGTCCAGCCGGGCCATGACTTTGCCCACGTTGTCGTCGAGCTCTTTCATGACGACGTCCTGCAAACCGCGGCCATCCCCTAACATGGCTTCGAATTCGGGGCTCAAATGTGTCCAGACATGCGCCCGCGCCGGCGCCATCCAGACAAAGAATGGCGTGTCGCTGTCGACCGCGCGATTGATGAAATCCAGTGTATGGGCAGTCACCTCGTCGTCCAGTGTCTTTTGCCGTTCAGGCGGAGCCGGGCCATCGTCGATGATGCGTTGCTTGCCAACGAGACCCCAGCGCGGATCTACAGTTTCATCGACTGTATCCGTGGCGTACGCGTGAATGATATTCCGCGGGCCAAATGTGTCGTTGAATTTCTGATCTTTCGGCCAGTCCGGATCGGATGTGTATTCCATCGCGTTCAGATGATATAGCCAGCCCCAATATTCATCAAAACCCTTCACCGTCGGCAGGAATTTGTTCATATCCCCCAAGTGGTTCTTGCCAAATTGCCCGGTCGTGTAGCCCAGAGATTTCAACATATTGGCCAAAGTGGGATCATCCTCGCTAAGGCCTTTTTCAGGATCTCCAGGCAGACCAACAGTGTGCATCCCCGTTCGAACCGGCAATTGTCCGGTGATAAAGGCGGATCGCCCAGCCGTACAGCTTGGCTGAGCATAGTAATCCGTCAAACGCATGCCATCGGCGGCCAGCTGATCAAGATTAGGGGTTTTGATGCTTTTCACGCCCTGATGATAGCTGCCAAGGCTGGCCCAGCCGACATCGTCGGCCATGATGACAAGGATATTGGGTTGGTCGGTTTCGGCCAAAACCGGCATTGCACAGACTGTCGCCGTGGCAAGCGTGGCGGAAATCGCAATAGGTCGAAGTATGAACATTGTAACCTCTGTGGACGTAGAAGACGATATCGAAGGGTCCATCAGGGATAGCGATTGAGACTTTCTCGTCGCAACAGAGCTTTACCATGATTTCATAGTGTGAAAACTAAAACGCGAAATCTGAAATTAAATTGGCCGTATGATGAACGAAAACGCTTTGACCGCCTTTCTCGCACTGGCTGAAATCGGCAGCTTCCAAAACGCCGCTCGTGCGATGGGTGTATCCAACGCGTCCTTGTCCCGCTATGTCGGGCAGGCTGAAGAACACACGGGACTTGTTTTGTTCCATCGCAGCCGAAACAGCAGCACGTTGACACGCGCGGGGCAGGAGTTTTTGCCAATCGCTCAGGCACTGCGCGAAGACCTGAACCGCTATACGACCCGTGTGGCCGGTTTGCGTGAAACCGGGCCGGGTACTTTGCTGATTGGTTGCGGGCCGTTAACCACAAGAACTTTGATCCTGCCCGTCTTGCGCGCCGTACGAAAGGCAATGCCTGACCTCCGCTTCCGAATTCTGGTGAGTGCCTACGCACGTCCGCTCGACTTATTGCAGGCGGGGGAATTCGACGTGTTCCTTGGCGATCTGACCTACACACCTGAAGCCGAAGATGTCGAGATCATGGTGATGGAGAAACAACCCATCCAGTTTGTTGCTCATCGAGATCATGAGATTCACCAGCGCGGCCCGCAAACTATGGTAGGTATTTTTGATTTTCCCTTTGCATCACCGCATCTCCACAAACATTGGAAAACCGCATTGACGAAAGCACTTGGCGGCGGCGCTGAGGCCGTCGAAAAAGTCAATGCACAGCCGCAAATCGAATGCGACGACTACAATTTCCTGACCGAACTACTGGCCGAGCCTGACTTCATCGTGGGAGGGATGCCGGACACATTCGCAGAGCTGATCCGCGCAAAGAAAGTCAAACCGGTGTCCATGAAACAGAACCTGACGTGGAACATTTGCGGCGCGCGCAAGTCGCAGAACACGTCTACCGCGGTTGAACGTTTTTGGAATGAGCTTGCCAAGTATCGGGCGTGATCGGTGGCGGGAGGCATAGAGAGGCCTCAAACTGAAACATCTACTGGCCATATTAGGTCGCTTTATTGGGGCCGGTAGATTTCCCAAAATTCCGTTTTGATATCGAGTCGCTTTCAAATGCAAACGACCAACGGCAGCAAAGTCCACAGAGCCGACCTTGGCTCCCTTTTTGTAAACATCGATTGTCCGGTTTGGGCCCTGAGCCGCCGTTGCCGTCAAACTAGGATGCTGTCAGGGACTTAGGCAGCTAGCAGCCCAATCCAGACATTGAAGTTAGAGCTTTGTGATTCCGGCTGTGCGGACACTTTTGCCATTCTTCCTATGTCTCTGCTCAAAACCATATTTGCCCCAACAGCCAGAAGCCCATCATTAGGCCGGGTAACAAGGTGACAAGCATCGCCAAACCACGCTTGGCGCTGTCGTAGAGCGCGTAATGCAGTATTCGTCCAGCTAGAAATACCGCAACCGCGAGCCAGAGCCAGCGCGTGTCGAGGCCCGCATATTCCGAGGCGCCAAGAACTAGAGCAAAAAGTGGCGCATTCTCCATTAAGTTGCCGTGTATGCGAATGCGCTTAAAGAGCACCAGGTCATCTCCATCTCCTCGCAAAACGCCACCGATCTTGTCCCGGCGCAAACCGACCCAACCAGTCATAGGAATGAGTATTATTGCCAGCACACTGACGAAGGTGAAGGTCACGGGAAGGAGCATTACTGACATGATGCCGCGCTGCCGTGATGTGCGAGTAGATTTTCGGGCATGTTGTAATCTCCTGTTTTCTTCAACGATATGACGAATGACATAAATCTAAATATGATAAAGAACATTTTTTGGTACGATGCTAAGGTAAGCTAAACTCGGAGAGAGTGATGCCATACAGCGCTGAACATAAACAGAAAACACGCAAGAAGATTGTTGAGGCCGCCCGTATTCTGTTCAATAGGCACGGTTTTAACGGTGTATCAATTGATATGGTGATGAAGGAAGCCGGGCTGACACGCGGCGGCTTTTACAACCACTTCAAAAATAAGGAAGAGCTATTCAGCGAAGCGATTAAGAGCTTTCTGATGGGACGGGGAGCTGAGTGGCGAGAAGAGGCCGGTGTCGACGTTTCCAACCTGAAACCCGAGATGGTCCATCAAATGATCAACGCCTATCTGTCTCCAGAACATCTTGGAGATCTGGATGGCCAATGCCCAATGATCGCTTTGCCGTCTGATATTTCCAGAGGCGGGGTTGAAGCACAGAAGTCATTTCAAATCCTGCTGGAAGCAATGGTTTCATTGTTCGAAACCAACATGAACCATGACGAGACGACCAACCGCCAATGGGCGCAAGCCATCAGCGCGCTTTGCATTGGTGGGATGGTGATTTCCAGAGCTCTACCCGATTCAGGACTTGCGAAGCAGGTACGCCTTGCGTCATGCCAATCGGCAAATTTCCTTTTAAGCCAAAGTCAAACCTAGCTCTCGCGAAAGCGGAGTTTCGTTCTTAGTGCAGCATTGGTTAGTTTGGGGTCGAAGTGACCGTTCGCTACTGCTCCCATCTGTGACGGGTGACAGCCCGAAGCAGACCTTCAAAACTGAACTTTGCAATGCCAACTTTGCGGGTATGCCCATTCATTCGCATTCACCACTGGAATGCCCGTAACCGGCCCGGCCGAGCATATTCGGCTAAGAGTCCATTAGAACAAATTTAAAGCAGTTTCTTAATTGGGTTTTGTGAGAAATACGCTGGTTTCAGGGTTCAGATCATCATTCGGATCCGTCAAAACGCCAGCTGGAAAGGAAACCAAGATAGGTCGATCCTTTGTATCAAGGCAGAACATGTGGTTATTGTCCCCGTCACCCAGGTCGGCAAGCGCTGCGGGGTGTAACTGTGCGTTGAGATCCATTTTCGGCCTCTACAATGATACTGTACAGGTCACGTTCCACATCGCCAGATTCCTTGCCGTTCGCCAGCGTAACGCCACCCGCCCAAGTTACTCTAATGGCTTGTACGATGTTGTCACTTGGACAAAGGCTTCCTCTGGTGCGACGTGGCCCCAAGTTTCCAACCAAAGTCCAATCCTCAACAACCTCGGCAAAGATCAATGACGGCCCGTCTTCCAGCGGAGTCACGGCTACAGTGGCACCTCGAAAATCAAGCCTTCCATCGATGGAATGAAGGTGTCCAATAACGTCGACTTCAACCGGTGGATCCTCGGAAGCGTTCCCAAAATCCCCGATGAGAAGCACCGTGCGCATTTCACCGGGATCGGTAGCGGGCAACACTGACACGCAGTGCATTGTTCCGATCTGGCCTGACTTTGTTACAACTCTGAAGTCACCTGCCTGCATAGTTTCCAGATCTATCTCGGTTGAAAAAATTACAGGCATCCCGTGTCTGCCCCTGGAACCTCTGCAAATGAGATTAGCTACTCGAGGTAACGACTCGAGCCCGTGGAAAGCGTAAAGCAACTCGGCATCTTGTCCTCCGGCTGAACTCGGCAATCCGAGTTCTGGGGTTGTATCTTCAAGTTCTCGACTTGAGACGTCCTGCGCGAATAAAGCTGTGCCTAACAATACAAACGCTGTGGCAGGTGCGAGCAATCTGATCGCTTGACTCCATTTCCTAAACTGCTTCAGCAATAGGGTATTTATCCACATTTGGTCCTCGGCGCTGCGGGCTTTCGAGCTGTAACGGGCTGGAAAATAAGAAAAACAGGCAAACAAGTTTTGTCGAACTTGCCGCTATGCGTTTGCCAACAACGCATCGGAAAGCTCGTATTCCGAAAGTGCCCCCGGTGCACCTATTGCAACAAGCCTTGTTTCGGGTTTTCGGTGGCCCCAGACTCCATCCCTTGCGATGTCCATGCGTTTTCCAACAACCTGCACAAGAATGCGATGATCTGGATCCTCCTCGCTAAAAACAAAGCCCTTGAGGCGATAAACGTCGCCAGGAAGCTTTCGAATTGCACTCCGAAGAGAAGACAAGCTTATCGGGCGTTCAGCTTTCATCATAGTTGTTGAGAAGCTTTTCGAGTGATCAGAGTGATGGCAACCACAATCCGGTCCATGTTCGTGATGATCGGGTATTTCTGTTTCGAGCTGTTCGGCGGCAAAGCGACCAACTGAAAGAAGTATATCCAGTGGGACGTCTGCGTTGACAGCTTCGACCAGGCGGTATCGACGGAAGCGAGACCTGAGCCAATCGTGCACCCTTTGAACAGCCGCCCCATCGACGAGGTCGACCTTGTTCAAAATAACCATGTCCGAGAACGCAATTTGACGGAGCTTCAGTTCCATTTGTTCCGGCGCAGCAAATAGCTGTTCCGCATCAACAAGACACATAAGGCTGTCCAAGCGGATCATGTCCCGAAACTTCTGATCGGTGAATGTCATCGCAATTGATGACGGGTCCGACACTCCGCTCGCTTCAAGGACGATGTATTCCGGTTTCTCAGGCCGGGCGAGAACAGCTTCTACCGTTTCGATCAAGTCATCTCGGATCGAGCAGCAGACGCAGCCATTTGCCAAACTCATCACATCATCTTCGAGACCGACGACCAAGTCGGCGTCAACGTTTATTGATCCAAAGTCATTCACCAGAACCGCAACCCGCAACCCGTGATTGCCTGTCAGGATGCGGTTCAAAAGTGTTGTCTTACCGGCTCCAAGAAAGCCGGTAAGGATCGTTACAGGGATTGCGGATGACGACCCAAATTCAATCATGTCGTTACTCCGCCTTCTTCTTGCGGTTTGGAATGACGTCATCGACCTTGATTACGAAATCGCTGGGCCACTCGGGATCGGGAGCACGGAATACATCAGCTGGATAATATTCTTTAGGATCGATCTCCATATCGCGGTATTTCTGGTCTTGCTGTTCGGCACGTGATGACCGCGGTGCTGGCGGCTTGATTTCATCCGGCAACGTGATCTTGCCTTCTGCTTCCATCTTGCCCAATTCGCGGAATGGCGCGACCGAACCAGATTTCCCGGGAAGTGTCGCCTTCCGATACCAGATTGCATCTTTGGTGACGTTGACGACGGCGACATCCAAACCCCAAGCGAACAGCCCATCATAGTGGGCACGGATTCCCGCCAGCATTTCGGCATCGATGTCCTCGTCTTGCGTATAGTGGGTTACCATTGCAAGCCGTGGGCGCGCCTCAGCCATCATCTTACCGACCGCATAGTGCGATGTATGATGCGTATCGATTGTGTAGTTGAATAGCTCTTGCGGCAGACCGTATTTGTAGGTCATCAACTGACCGATATCCTGCCCAGACATTTCGGTCACAAACACATCGACGCCTTTTCCGTATTCAAGACTCAGTTCATCAGGGCGGCCATCGCCGGTCCAAACAAAGCTCAGGCCATTCCAATCCAGCCGATACCCCACAGCTCCGTCTTTGGCGTGGCTACGAGGCCAGGACCGAACAGTCACGCCATCTTGGTCATAAACAATGCCGCCTTCTTGACGAAAATCGAATTCGTTAACTTCGATCTCGTACCCGTCCCCGATTGGGAACACGTCGAAAGCTTCCAGATGCCATTTAAGCATCTGCTGCATGCCTTTCACCATTCCGGCTGTGCCAAGCTCGGGTGTCCGACCAGAAGGGCCGTGAATGCGCAGCGGCGTGTATCCACCAGACCAAGCCCGGAACGGGTAGATGTAAGGGATGTCGGCATAGTGATCGACATGCAGGTGCGTGATGAAGATGTCGTTGATCAACTGACCCGGAACCTGCATCCCGATAATGTTACGGACGCAGCCCGAGCCGAAGTCGAAGAAGAACCTCTTTCCATTACCCAATTCGACCATGATGCAAGTTCCAGCCTGATCTTCGCGGGGCGGAAATGGCGTCGAGCCACAGAACGAAATCCGCATTTCGTCCGGCCCGAGCTCCTCAGATAGCGGGAAATAGTTCGCGTTCGAGCCCGTCATGTATTTGGTAGGACGGAAGTACTCCGGCAATGTGATGCCCCCGGCAGGTCTGCCGCCGTACGGGTTCTTTAAGCTTTCGCCTAGTGGTCCATCACCGGGGTGCGCCTGTGCAGTTCCCGCACCGTAGCTAACAGCACCGGTTGCGACCGCACCTGCTGCTAGTCCCTGCATAACGTGTCGCCGGGAAGGGTTTTCGATGTCGTCAGATTTCTGGATCTGTTCGTTCTTAAGTTCTTTGCCGTTGTCTTCTTTTGTCATGGCTATGCCCTTAGTTGGAAATGCTACGAGGATTGCGCTTCACCATCCGGCGAAGCTCGTTCACGAGTTCGGATCTGATGTGGGCCCATTCCGCGCGCTCTGAGGCTGTGATTGATGTGTCATCCAACAGCGCAGTAACTTTCTTTAGGTCTTCGATTGCCTCGCTGAGAAACGCATCCGTTTCGATATGACCTGAAAGCGCATCGGAAAGCTCTGGAAGCTCATCACTCAGTTCCCAAGTCACTGGATAATCCCTGGTTCCCACTATCTATTCCACATCAAGATGAGTGCGGTTGACGGCACAGGCCAAGTGAGTCACCGTGAGTTGGGGGTAAGTTTGCTTTGAACCAAGCTAATGAATTGCCTATAGATCAAGATGTTACGCCGCCATCTCCAGAGCTTGTCCGACAGGCACTTCAGAGTGTTGTTTCAAGCGTCGCGTTCCAGGCTTCGCCTCGACTCCAGCAATTTCTTACTTACGTGGTCGAAGAAACTATCGCGGGTCGCGGCGCCCAGATCCGTGGCAAAGCAATCGCGGTTGAAGTCTACGGTCGGAGCATTGATGGCACCGGTGGTCGGAATCTCGTTCGCGTCGAAGCCAGACGGCTGCGTCGGCTGCTGCATGAGTTCTACCAAGATCAAGGAAACGGTGAGGAAGTTCGGATTTTTGTTGATCCGGGCGGATACAGGCCGCGGTTTTCGCAAGAAAGGACGACGGGAGACGACAACTCTAAGATACAAAGCAGAGATGCGTTTGCAGGGCATCCGCGTTTACTGCAACTGCTGACAGGAGGATTGGGTTGCCTTGTATTGATTGCTGGCATTGGCTTTTGGTTTGCTCAGGATAACGAGGTGGTTTTGCCCACAACTAGATCCAAAGAACAGGCTGAGAGGGTAGCCCTTGGAAAGCAGTCATTGACGAGACTTCAAGCGGCGAACCTTGCGGATCAAGCCAGAGGCATGTTTTTTCCTGTATTTGATGTCAAGCGCCAGCAAATAGCACTGGGTATGTTCAAGCATGCCACCGAGCTCGACCCAACGCTTTCCGATGGTTATGCCGGATCGGCACAGGTCCTGGCGACTTTGGCCATGCTGTCCCCTGATAATGCACAAAGAGACGACCTCTTTAGCCAAGCTTCAGAGATGTCGGGAAGGGCGCTTGATCTATCTCCCACCGATGCCTGGGCAAACGGTGCAAATGGTTGGGTATTGGCCACTCAAAATAAACCAGTCGAGGCTATGAAATACGCAAGACTGTCGGTCGAGCTTGCGCCGAATGATGGTCATATTCTGGATCTTGTCGGCATCACCGCCATTATGGCGGGCGCCCCAGATCTTGCGGCTGAGGTGAGCGATCCAGAAAGATCAAGGTCAGGATCGGGCCGCTTTGGCGCACGAAATATTTGGGGGGTATCGCAGCTTATGCTCGGGAATTACGAAAAGGTTGTCGAAGCTTTTAAAGGAGCGCCCGCTGCCGGTGCGCCTGTTAGTGCTCCTTCGCTCCTATTCCAAGCCGTTGCGCACGATCAGTTGGGACATACCGAAGAAGCTCAACGGCTAGTCACCGAAATGCGAAAGACATGGCCGGAGTTTCCATCTGAGTTTCTTGCCGGCAGGGTTTTCCACAATGATGACGAAACGCGGCAAGCGACACTGGATACTCTGAGTAGATACTGATGAAACGCGTCGCATGGTTGTCGACGCAAAGTCAGCTTCCTGCGCGTTGTTGCCGTTCGAAGTAAAAAGTGCTGCAACCGTCGCGAACGGCAGCAACGCGGGTTGCCAGCGCAGCATTTCAAAACAGCGCTCAATGGCGGCTTTGGGCCGACCGAGTCTTCTTGGGAAGCGTCTTTTGCCTCAATATGATCGCGGATCACCTCAATTGAAGAGGATCAGCTGTCCTCGGCAACTCACTCCTCAGGTCGACTTGGCAGCCCGATTTTGTTCCAAAGCTCATCGGCAACAACGCCTATTGCCTGGTCCCTGCGCCTCATCTTGAATATCAAAGTCCGGCGCAGTGGGAACCCTTCCAGATTGAGGGGTATCAAAGCTCCGGAACGCCGCTCCACATCCGTCATATGATCGGGCAATCCGCCCCAGCCAAGACCGGCGAGGATCACTTTTTTCTTGGCAGTGAGATCGGAGACGGTCCATTTCAGGCCCCCTGGGAGTAGATCGCGGCTCTGTTCATGCGCGGTGCCGCCTGTGCCCGCCGTAATCACCTGCACATGGCTTTGCATCTCAGTTGTCGATATCGCGCGGGAACCAGTTGGCAGATTCAGATCGGGGCTGGCCACAGGCCGGATTGTCACCTCAGCAACCGGTTCCGCCTCCACGTCGTCCAGAGGCACCCCGTCAAGCGACGCAAGTGCGATATCCGCTTTACCCTCCATTAGCCGTGCGATTGGGCCACCCATCATCTCCATACGCAGCCGAAGATGAGTTGCGGGGTGACACCGACCGGTGTCGGCAAGGGCAGGCAGAAAAGTATCCAGATCCATAGTGGCACTGACGGCAATATTCAGTTCTGGCTCTTCCCGGGCGCGCAGCCGGGCGGCCGTGGTTCTGAGCCCTTGCATCTGCCGCAACACACGAGAGGCTTCTCGATAGAAGATCTCGCCGGCCGGTGTGAGCGTGGGCCGGTAGGATTCGCGGCTGAACAGTTCCAGCTCCAACTCCTCTTCCAATTGGCGGATGGTGTGGCTTATGGCAGATTGTGATTTGTTTAGTCGCTCAGCCGCACCGCGAAAGGTACCGGTTGAGACAATTGCCTCAATGGCAATGAGCTGGTCGTGTTTCATGGGCTTTCAACATGATCTGTTTTTCTAATCATAATTGTGAAAAGACAATATTATCAATCAATCATATTGCCGGGTAGTCAGATGGCATCGCTCAACACAGGAGAATGCCATGAAACTCTACTACAAACCCGGCGCTTGTCCGCTGGCCAGCCACATCGCGCTGCATGAAACCGGCCGTCCATTTGAAATCGAAGCCGTAGATACTGCGGTGGGCCGGACCGAAAGCGGAGCTGACTATCACACGATCAACCCCAAGGGATACGTTCCGGCTCTGGGTTTGGACGACGGTAGTGTCCTCACCGAAGGAGCGGCTGTTCTGCAATATATTGCGGACAGGTATCCCGAAGCGGGTCTTGCCCCGGCGGTCGGCACGTTGGCTCGGGCCCGGATGCAGGAACAGCTCAACTGGATCGGAACTGAACTGCACAAGGCCTTCGGTCCGCTGTTCCGCGACGGCACGTCTGAGGCTGACAAAGACGCGGCGCGCACTGCTGTTGCCGGCAAGTTCGATCTGATCGAAGCGCAGCTGGAGGATGGCCGAGAGTGGCTGGTTTCGAACCAGTTCTCGGTAGCTGACGCATACCTTTTCGTGGTCGCGAACTGGGCGAATTTCACCGGCATCGATCTATCTCGTTGGCCCCGGCTGGCGGCGTTTGTAAGCCGCAGTGCCGCCCGTCCGTCTGCTCAGGCTGCGATGCGCGCTGAAGGGTTGATCCAATGACGCCCGCCGACCACAAAAAGGTCGGCGAACTGATGGAGGTCTATTTCGAGGGCCTCCATCAAGCCGACAGCACGATGCTGCGCAGAGTGTTTCATCCACAGCTGGCATACGTCTGTGCCACTGAAGGTGATGAACTGTATCTGGATCTCGAGACCTACATGAGCCGCGTGGACGGGCGTGAACCACCAGCCAGGCGCGGTGACCCGCGCGAGGAGGAGGTTCTGGAGATCGCATTTGCCAGCGACAGATTAGCCCGTGTCAGCGCCCGGATGACCATGATGGGGCGAGATTTCCAGGACCTGCTGACCCTTGTCCGCCACGGCACAGAATGGCGCATCGTGACAAAAGTGTTTTCCTATTTTCCGCGAAAGGACTGACCGATGCCATATGTAAATATCAAAGTCACCCGCGAAGGTGGTCCTGACGGCGCCGGCCCGAGTGCAGATCAAAAAGCGCGGCTGATTATCGGGGTCACAGATCTTCTGCATGACGTACTGGACAAGAACCCAGCCACAACCTTTGTGGTAATTGACGAAGTCCCGTTGGAGGACTGGGGCGTTGGCGGCCTGCCAGTGCAAGAGTATCGAAAGCAGACGCAATGAAGACGCGGCTGACTGAGGCGCTGGGGATCACCTGTCCGGTGATCCAGGCACCAATGGCATTTGCTGCGGGCGGCGCATTGGCCAGCGCCGTCTCCCGCGCTGGCGGGCTTGGCATGATCGGGGGCGCCTACGGTGATACCCGCTGGATCGGCCAACAGTTCGATATCTCTGCGGGTGCACGCGTAGGCTGCGGGCTGATCACATGGAAGCTTGCGGAGCGGCCGCACCTGCTCGACCGGGTGCTGGCGCGTAATCCAGCTGCGCTGTTCCTGTCTTTTGGCAATCCGGCACCGTTCGCTCCAGCGATCAAGGAAGCCGGTGTGCCACTGATCTGCCAGGTACAGACCCTGCGCGATGCGCGGCAGGCGCTGGATTGCGGCGCGGACATCATTGTCGCCCAAGGCGCGGATGCCGGCGGCCATGGCGAGGCGCGCGGGGCCTTTGCCCTGGTTCCCGAGATCGCTGATGAGATTGCGCGCCAGAATAACTCGGCGCTGCTATGTGCCGCTGGTGGCATTGCGGACGGGCGTGGCCTGGCGGCGGCCCTGATGCTTGGGGCAGATGGGGCGGTGATCGGTACGCGGTTCTGGGCCTCGCACGAGGCGTTGGTACATCCGCGCATTCTTGATCGCGCGCTGGACGCAACAGGTGATGACACGATCCGCACGCGGGTGGTGGACGTGGTTCGTGGTTACGACTGGCCCAGCCGGTACAACGGCCGCGTTCTGCGCAACCCGTTCATTCAGGAATGGCACGGCTCAGAAGACGCTTTGAAGCTGGAAGCGGGCGTTGAAGCGGCAAAATGGGCGGCAGCTCAGGAAGCCGGGGAATTGATGTTGCAACCGCCTTTGCAGGCGAGGGCATCGGTCTGATCAGCTCTGCGGCACCTGCCGGCGATATTCTTGCGAAACTCATGGCGGACGCGCAGCGGTGTCTGGCTGGGGCGGCTGCATAGCGCGGGGATTCGGGAAGAGCCAGAAACACTTGAGTTGGAGTAGGCGGTGGCACGGTTACTGCCGCCTACTCCTGTTGGGGCGGGAAATAGGCAATCTTGCTGTGCTGAACCTGCCGTGACCTCTGATTACGCGGTTGCAGCGAATGTCGTCTTTGAAGGGCCGCGTCACGGCACCAATTTTGATGACACTGATCGGATTGGGACCGTCGACGATTTAAATCCATCTGACTGATCCTAGTTGATTGTCGGTGCATTATTGGCCCGTGATCAAACGGGATTTTCGGTGGCTCAGCCGGTCTTTTGTGGAATTGAGCTTCTCCCTACTTTCTGCGGAGAACGACAACGAGGTGCCAGACCTCGCAGGCATATTTGTTCGTTTCAACCTCATAGAGATGTGTGAGGCGGTTGTAGAACTCTGCCATAAGCGTATCGAGCAACTCAGAACTGCCGCAGTTGGGGCCGAACAGATGCGTTCTTAAAGTGGAGTCACCAAAGGCCCGGATATACCCAACGTATTTTTGGGCATAAGTGCCAGGCACTTCGATATAGTCTTCGAAAATGTCGTTGGTTTTAATTGGGGCAGGTTCGACGCTAATGCGGCAAATCTCATAAGCTGCTGCCAACTTTGTGTTTTTCACGATGGCATGGCGCGCTTCGTCTGCAGTCATGAACCAAAGCGAAAACAAAAAGGTCTCCAGACTTTCGGAGCTGATGAGTCCTTCATCTGCCATTGTTTGGGCGACTACATAGATTGCGCGATATATGCCTCTCCCGGAAGCGGCAATTCCGTTCTTCTCGGATGTGTCAGGGACAGAGCCAAGTGTGCCAACAACAAGATATCCCCCAGCGCGAATTTCCAGGGCGCGCTGAAGTAGAAATTGTGTCCAGTCTCTTTGCGCAATCCGGTCGACAATGCGTCGCGCATCACTTTGCAGGTCGGCGAACCAGACGGTTCCGGCAGAGTCCAGTTGAATAGCTTGGCTCAACCAATGGCTTGCGAAAATGCAGGTCCCAAGGGAAACCGACTCGGGTGATGTGACCTGATCATAAAAAGAACCGATGGCGGCTTCAGTGCGGATACCCTTGGCAATTTGTACATAACCATCAGGGCCTGAGACCAATTCGAACAATGTGTTCCAGTCGTTGCCAACTTGATCGGAATGGCAAACGACAATGGGGGTATCACTGAATTTCTCCAGACAAGCCTCGATTACCGGTTTGACCATTTCGATAGAGTTAATGCCCGGCCCGCACCCATAGTCCACTATTTTAAACTCAATTCCCTGCGGATCCATTGAGTGCACCAGTTCTCGAACAAGTGGGGACAGCAGACGCACCAACTGCAGTTGTGCAGAGGAGTTTTTGTTGTAATCCAACATACCTTCGGTTGGTTTTCCCGATTGCTTTTTCTTGTTCTTCATTGTTCTGGTCCTCAATTCGAACCGGGCCATCAAATGTCATAACAATACGGTTCCGGCTGCTACTTGTCAGGTTAATCCACTGGCGAAGTTGTCGCTAACTGCGCATCTATGGTTTGCTGTGTTGTTCGGCCGTCGCCTTGGCGGCAAAGCTACACATCTCTGATCTTATACGGCCTACAAGTTTCACACGCGCAGAGAACGGCAGCTTCGGTTGGTTGCACCGCGGCATCGCCATTCTATGATTAACGGCCGGTTAGGGCCGTCCTCGATGCTTAATCTCACGTCACAGGTTTGCATTCTGCACTTTCGCTGATCATCGCGAAGAACCCTGGGCGGAAGTGTCGAAATCTAGCTGCGTGCGCTCGCAGTACCAAGTTTCCTAGGTAAGCACGAAGGTCCATGGCGCGGCGCAGCGTGGTTTCCGGCCATTCATGCATAGTGCAACGATTTTGAAGCTTTAAACTCACAAACTGCGGACTTTCCTGACCGTCGTGGACTACACATTTTTGGCAAATCTTGAAGTATACAGAAGCTAGAGTCAGGACTCGTACTTGTTTCATAGCCAAAACATGGCGGATGTGGCGAGGGCGATTGCGGACAGAAAGACCTCGGGGCAGCGGAAAAAAATTGCGAGCGACAGCAAAGTTAAATGCTGCTGGAATTCACGACTTGCGCTGAAAAGAAAAAAACCTGTTGATGGCGAAGCTATGCGACTTCAGGAAAAAATGATCTCAAGTAGTGTCCTCGCAGAAACTTCGTTCGGATCCGTCGATGAGCAGAAATTAACGGGAACAGGAATTGTTTAGCGCAATTATCAACGCGGCTTCGCAGCGTTACATGGATATTCGTTTAGGTATCCCGGGCGGCTATAGCGTACGCATTCTCGAACGTCCGGGCCTGTGGATGCCAAGCGATGAGCTGGACATTCTGGTCGCGGATCTGCGGAGCGTGGCGTCAAAAACGCTACCGGCCGGGGAACTGAAATACGGCGTGTTTGCTGGAGATCGCGATCGGCTTGCACATTCGGTGATTACTCTGATTTCGCGCAAGGATGACATTACCCCTGTTGCCTTTAATGCCTTGGCGTTGATGGATGTAAACTTGGGCCATCGATCCGAAGAGGTCTTGCACCTGGGATTGGTGATGGTTGATCCAGACCTTCGCAGCCAGGGCTTCAGTTGGGTTCTCTATGGTCTGACCTGTGTGTTGATCCTGCTTCGAAACGGTATGCGTCCGCTCTGGGTTTCGAATGTGACGCAAGTCCCGGCGGTGGTGGGGCTGGTCGGGCAGGGGTTTGCACGGGTTTTTCCAGCGGCACCGCCCGAACCTCAGAACCGGCGTAGCCTTCTGCATCTGCATTTGGCGCGGAGCATCATGCGGCATCACCGTCATGTATTTGGCGTCGGTCCTGACGCGGGGTTTGACGAAGATCGCTTTGTGATCACCAACGCCTACACGGGCGGGTCGGATCATTTAAAGAAAACCTACGAAGATGCGCCGAAACATCGCGATCAGGTCGTTAATGAATTCTGCGAGAACCAGCTTGACTATGACCGGGGCGATGACGTCCTGCAGTTGGGGCAAATGGATATGCCAACAGCGCTGTCCTATGTCGGTCGCGAGGTTCCGCGTGGATCAGTAGCTGCCCTCACCTTTGCTGTCTTCGCGGCGGTATTGCAGCGATTGGCGATGCCACTCTGGCAATGGGCCGATACGCGACACGAATTCGGCATCCTCAGACCACTTGAGCAAAAAAAATGACGGTCTTTACCTATCAGGAGTTCACCACCCGCAATCTCGGATTTGTTTCCGAAGATGAACAAACCCATTTGCGCAACGCCAGCGTGTTCGTCTGTGGAACCGGAGGAATGGGGGGTAGTGCAATTATGACCCTGATCCGTGCCGGAGTGGGTCGGTTGATCTTGGCTGATCTGGACGCGTTCGAAGTGTCCAATCTGAACCGTCAGCTTTTTGCGACGCTGAAAACCGTCGATCAAGATAAAGCTCAGGCAACCCGTGATCAGTGTCTGCAAATCAACCCTGAGGCTGATATAGAAGTGTTTGGGGCGGATTGGACCGACCATGTGGAGCGTCTGGTTCAAAGCGCGGATGTGGTGGTCAATGGCACGGACGATCTTGGCGCCAGCTTGCTGCTGTATCGGACTGCGCGGGCCAAGGGCCGCGCAGTAATTGACGCGTATGCGTCTCCGTTGCCGTCAGTTTATGTCACAGCACCGGGCGATCCGATGCCCGAGGAGCGTATGGATTACACTACACGCGGCACCAACTGGAATGAGCTGACCGCGGTGATGCGAGATGCGGCAGCAATGGCCGAGGCGGAATACGTACTGACCCATTCGTCCTCCCGGCACCACGTTGATCAGGCTCTGGCAGGTGAGGTGATTGCCGGAACCCGCAGCCGTATGTCCTTTGCGCCGATGGTGATCATGGCAGGGACACTGATGGGAGGAGAGGCGCTTCAGGCTGTTCTGGGGCGGTCGCATGGCGCGGATTACCGAGGTTGGTTCCTGAACCCTCACACCGGTAGGGTCGAGTGGCCCTTGCCAAGCTTTATTGCCGCGCTGATGCGTCCGTTGGTTCGACGACAGATGGAAAGGTTGCTGGCTCGATGACAGATACGGCGACCTTTCTGGCGGATGCCTGGGTTTCACTATGTGCGGCATTTGGTGCAGCAACCGTGTTGTTGCGGCTTCAGAACCTTGTGCAGAGGCCGGAAATTGCCAGACGGTTTCAATTCTGCCTGTGGGTGCTGATCGTCCTGATGCTGGCGCGGATTGGCCACTGGGGTGGCTGGGGGTGGCTTTTTTCGGCGATCACAAGCATCTGCGCGGCATTGATCCCCTTGACGGCACTTGTTTTGTCCGAGGGGCTTGTGCGCCGCCACGCGCCTCCGATGCTGAAACAATTCTGTGCGTGGGGGGCTGTGACGTTCGGGCTGTTGGGTCTTTTACAGTTTGGCAATATCGAATTTGGAAGACTTGCGGGGCTGATGCTGTTCCAACTGTTTGGATTAGGTGGCGTCGCTTTGTTCGTTTTGCGGCGCGATAGGGACAGCCTGTCACATGCGGAAAACAGAACCATCAATTGGATAAGCCTGTCATTTCTATTGATCCTGCCGTTTCTGGCAACGGATTTCATGCGTGGGACATCGCTTGACCTGCCGGTCAGGCTGGGTGGAGTGGCGGTACTGGGGCTGTGCTGGTTGTCGATTGCGATGAACCGATCCGGTTTGCGACCGTGGGATACTCTGCGTGGTTTTGGCATCCTATTTGTAGTGGCCGCTCTGCTTTCGCTGATCGTCTCGGGAATTGTGCCAATGGATATTCGGTCCGGTCTGCAGGTTATGGCGATTGTTTTGGCCTCGCTCATGCTGTTGGCGATATGGCAAGCAGCGATTGCCTTGCGGATCGAGGATCGCCAGTTGATCGCCCTTCGTGAGATTGCCGATGCGGAGGGGCACGGCCCAAAGGTTAGCCTGGAGTTGCTTCGACGGGCTGCCGGGTCTCCGGACGCGATATTGGTGGACGAGGCGGACTTGGCGGATATGAACCTGAATGAACTGCGCGCCAGCTTCACGGCCACACCTGTTCAACAGTTAGGGGCCACGGATGACGAACAAGTCAATTGGCTGTTTTCGCGTTTCGATGCAACCCATGCGGTTTTCTTGTCTGGCACCCCTCTGCAATTGGTCATGCTCAACAGTCCCGAAATCGCGGCTTTGGACAGCACCGGTACCGCCTTGCGCGCGGTCCAGAGGATGGCGCAGGTTCTGGTGAGTGAGGGGCCAGCATGATTGAGTTGCTGGAACGGGATTTTTCAAGTTTCTTCACCGCTCCGTTTCACGCCTATGGCGCGGACACCCCATATGTTTCGCCGATGATGGCGGACTTGAAACGCTTTTTGTCAATCGAGAACCCATTGTTCTCCAACGCATCGGATTTCACTTTTTTCTCGGTGAAACGGTACGGCAAGCCCGTGGGCCGGATCACGGCTCACCTTCATCGGGGGTCGAACGACCTGCACCATGAGGCGCGAGGGTGTTTTGGATACTTTGATTGCGCAAATGACCCCGAGGTCGCCACAGTTTTACTGCAAGCAGCAGAAAATTGGTCTCGTGCCAAAGGCATGACCCGGCTGGTTGGCAACTTCAACCTGACTGCGATGCAACAAGCTGGAATCATGACGGGCGGTTTCGATCAGCAACCGTTTACCGACCAGATTTGGGGGCCTCCGCACTTGCCGGGGCTGCTTGAGGCAAATGGGTTTCAGCCGCACTTTCCCATGACGACCTTCGAGCGTCGCCTGGATACCAATCCGATCCCGGAAGTCTTGCCCAACGCGCAACGCTCGCAGTTACTGGATCAAGGGTTCTCTTTCGTACGCGTCACCCACGCGACCATTGCTGAAAGGCTTGAGGATGCGCGTGCCATCCTGAACCGCAGCTTCAAAAACAATCCCATGTTTGTTCCGGTAACCGCCGAAGAATTCCACTTTCAGGCCAAAGACATGAAATGGATCATGGACCCGCGAATTTCAAAGGTTGTGCACTATCGCGGCGCTCCAGCGGGTGCCGTAATCGCTATTCCGGATCTCAACCCATTGCTCCGTCGGATCGGTTCGCGATTATGTTTGTCCCTGCCGTTTCAATACCTCCGCTACAAAGCTCGCCGTGATCGTGCAGTGGTCATTTTTCAGGGCGTAATGCCAGAGTTTCAAGGTCGTTCGGTCAACCCATTGATGCTGAGCGAGATGACGCGAGACATGATTGCCGCCGGATACAAAACCGTTGGTGGCACTTGGATCGCTGACGAAAATGCAGCCAGCCTGCGACAAACCGAAAAAGCCGGCGCTGCGCCGCTTCACAGGCTGCATCTGTTTTCCAAGGAGTTGGTGTAGTGGACCGCACGGAATTCGAAGAAATTGTGTCGCAGGCGATGCTTGCCCCTTCGGCGCATAACTCACAGCCAGCGCGATGGCGACTGGTTGCGGAGTGCATAGAGGTCTACGCCGATCTGTCTCGACGCCTGCCTGTTGGTGATCCGAATGATCGCGATTTGGAAGTCTCATGTGGTGCGGCGGTGGAAGGCACCGTGTTGGCCCTGGCTGCGCGCGGGGTTGGTGCAGAAGTAACCGTATCAGACGAGCCGGAGGAGGGAGGTTTGCGCAAGATTGCCTGCATTACTCCTAAGGCGACCGCTGACGCAGAGGATGCAGAGCTGGCCGTGGAAACGTCGAAACGTCTGACACATCGTGGGGGCTTTGCACCTCCTCCTCAAGGTGCTTTTGAGAACTGGAGCAGCGCTCACATGACATTGGTTGAAGATGCGGCCCAGATCGATTGGCTTGCCAAGCAAATCGACATCGCATCAGCCCGCGTTATGCGATCCAGAGCCTTTCGTTCGGAGTTGCTGAGTTGGATGCGTTTGCGTGATGGCGATCCGAACTACCACACCGATGGTTTGAACCGAGAGGTGCTTGTCGTGGATGCAACAACCGCAAGGTTAGCGCCATTCGTTCTGGGTGGCAGGCTTTATGACCTGTTGTCGGTTCTGGGCCTTGGTCCACACCTGTCGGGAGAGGCTGCGCGCAGCCGTGAAGCAGGGGCAATCGCACTATTCCACTGGCCTGAAAACGGGTCGATGATTGAGGCAGGCCGGGCGTTTTATCGATCCTGGTTGCAAGCTACTGCACGTGGCTTGGTGGGATGGCCTGCAGCAGCGCTGGCAGATGATCCGGGTACATGCGCAGCCGTCTCGGATCGTTTTTCCGTGCCGACTGACAGGGTCCTGTTCAACGCGTTAAGACTGGGGGCAGCAAATGGTGCCACCCCCAGCCGAACGCGCCTGTCTGTGCGCGAGGTCATTGTTTAAGCAGCGATATTCTCGCCGACTTCTTTCAGCAGTTTTTCGGTTTTTGCGTCTTCGATCCGGTTGTGCAGACGTTGCGATTCTTCACGGTCGCGCAGGGTTTTTGTGATCGAAACGGTGGTGTGCACCAACATCAGCGCAGACATGGAGTAAAACCCTTTTGCAGCAAAACTGGCTTCGAGGAAGTAGATGCCGCCGGCCATCATCGCTGCCGCGACAATGAACGAACCAATAGTGAACATGTTCCAGGCGTTGGACTGCGGCAGGTTCAGGTTTTCTTCGGTATTCATGGATCAATTCCTTTCAGCTTTTTGTCGGTTAAATTCAGTTTGGTCGTCAGTTCGATTTCGATTTGTCAGATTTCTTCACCTTTTTCTTCAGGCGATCGAGCACGTCATCAGTGCTTGATCGCAAAGGCTTACCGCACCCTGCTTCGGCCAACCTGTCGCGCATGTTCTCGGCCGAGCCAGTCGCTTCCAACTCGGTCATGGCGCGCGCTGTGGCATCCATTTCGCTTTGACGTTCTTGCAAACGCTGAAGGGTGCTCTCAGCCTCGCGCAAAGTGGATAATCCGCTGTCGGGTGCCACTTGTTGCAGGCGCTGCGTTTTGTCGGTGGCCGTGGCAAGGCGCTGACCACGCTGCAGCTGCCGCAACCGGGTTTCAGCCTCGCGCAGGACGGTGCGTAAGCGGGCGATCTCAGTATCGAACCGGGCCTGCGCCTGGGTTGATACATCACGCTCTGCTTCGAGATCGGCGATTGTCTCGGCCGCATCCCTTGCCAAATCCTCACGGTCTTTCTGCAGCGCATCCAAAGTGCGGGCTTCGAGGTCTACGATCTGTTGGGTCAGTCGTTCGTGCTGCTTAACCTCCTGTTTGTTCTGGGCCATCGCGACAGCAACAGCCTTGCGGGACATCTGAACAGCATGGGCGCAGTCCCGGATCTGCTGGCGCAAAATAGGCAGAGCATTGCGGTCGGTTACGACGGATGCCGCCTCAAAGGCCCGGCCTCTTATTAAAGTGGCAAACTGTTTGAACATCGTTGGCTCCTCATTTATGAACATTGTTCATGAAGTGACTATGAAACGAATCTGAACATTGTTCAATTACAAAATGAACGTCGTTCATTAAATTTGGAGTCAAGAGGATTAAGTGGCTAAAAGTAAAAGAGAAATTCTAAAGAAAAATATCCTGATCGCTGCGGAAAAGCGCATTGAAACGCAAGGTTTGGCTGCTTTGCGCGCCCGTGATGTCACAAAAGATGCCGGATGTGCTCTCGGCAGTCTTTATAACGCCTTCGAGGATCTGGACCTTCTGATCCTGGCGGTCAACTCTCGCACACTCGCACGCTTGCATGCGTCATTGCAGACCGCCTCTGCGTTACAAAACGCGCCCCAGGACAAGCTTCTTGCGCTGGCGTTATCTTATCTGGATTTCGGTACTGCGAACCCGAACCTGTGGGCCGCATTGTTTGATCACCGTATGCAACCGGGAGTACCTGTCCCGCAATGGCACCTTGAAGAACACGCGGTGCTCATTGCCGAGATTATCGGCCCGTTGTCGCAATTGAGCCCCAACTTAGATGAAGACACATTGGCTTCGCGTGCGCGAACCGTGTTTTCTGCTGTGCACGGCATCGTCAAGCTCTCGTTGGAGGGGCGGTTTGTCGCCTTGGAACCGGATTTGGTCCGGGCGGAGTTGACGGAGTTCGTTTCCCAGTACTTGCGAGGGTATCAGTCAGGGCAGAAGGGATAAGATGAACACATGAGTAGATCGGTTATCGCACGTGATCCAAACACCATTGTCGCCTGGGATTTCAACGGGGCTCTTAGGATCAGGATTCATAACCAATAGATGGCGGTCGCGGCGAGAGCGATAGCTGATAGAAAGACCTTTTAGGCGTCTGTCGTAGCGTGTGGCCGCACGCCGCCAGTCCTTGAGCCTGTCGAACATGATCTCATCCCGGTTACGCCGTTCGTTTCGGTGTTTGTCGTACTTCACGGTTGTCTTTCGTTGCTTTCGACCCGGGATGCAGGCGAATAGCGCGCGTGGGCCCGCTGCCCGATTTGGCAAATGAAACGAATGTCCGGGCTGGTGAATGACGCGTCGTCGTACTTGTTCCAGTGGCAACGGCCGCTTTGGGCCGAGTGCAGGGGTAGGGCATTCTGCTGATCAACTAAACTCAAGTAAGACACACTGCGCCGGTTTCCAGGTTGCGAAGAGGCTCACTGGCTTTCCGTCTGAGGAAGGCTTGAAGTGCTTGAACCGTCGAAACATTCAAAAAGCGCAAAAATTTTAAGGTGTTGAATTCAATGGTAGGCGAGTCTCAATAATTCAGTCCCATTATTTACGTACTCCGACACGACTTATCTTTCCAATGCACATTGCATGTAATGTGTGTTATGTGAAGCGATCTCTGGTTGAGTAGTGGCCATTCAGTGGAATGATTGCGAATGGTTGTCTCGCGGACAAAGTTGCCATTTACCGATGCAGCATGGTTGGCTGCGTGCAGCCCAAAGCGGACATTGATGATCAGGCTTTGCAACTAAAACTTAGCGAACTGAAACTTCCTCTCTAGACGACAACATTGATGGTCGCTTCAAGCCCAGTCGCGCCCTGCGTAAATTCCATTGACACTGCATTGGCCTCTGCCTTGGACATACGGTTGAACAACCCATCGCGAGAATTGTTCGGATGGCCTTTAATGTAAAACTGCGTCGTCAACAGTTCGCGATTTCCGTCAAACACCTTTACATGAATATGGGGTGTACGCCCTGGGTAGATCGTGGGTTTAATCGTACGAAAAACGTAGTTCCCGCCATTGTCAGTTACGTCATGGCCAAAGCCTTGGAAAGCTTGGTCAAAGTCAGCACTGCGACGGTCGCGCGGGTGCATATAGTTGCCGTTCATGTCGCATTGCCAGATTTCGATGCGATGTCTGGCAAGGGGTTGTCCATTGGCCCCCGTGAGCCTCCCACGCAGTATAAAGACTTCGCCGCCGGCTTCTTCAACACGTCCTTTGATCTTCACGAGATCATTGTCTATATCGGGCCTACGCATGGCTGGCGTCGGATAATATGGCCCTTCTGCGGCGTCTGGTGTGAGTACAGCCGCAGCGGCTCTTGCACCCAGCGAACTGACGCCAATTAGTCCTGTGATGCCGCCTAGTAGGTTACGGCGGGACTTACTATTCAGTTTCATAGCGTGTCCTTTCCTGCGCAGGATAGTCACTTTTATTTATCAAAATTACACACCAAACAGCGCGCGTCACGTCGAGGTCTGCCTTCGCAACCAAAGCCGCCGCTATGCCTATGGATCAAGAAACGCAACTTTTGGGTGGGCATTCAATTGTCTCTTGATTGAATCAATGTCACCCAAAACCCAGAGACTCCCGATTTTTTGTTCCCGCAATGTAAAGAATGCCGCCCCGGACCATTCGATCCGTTGCTGCGTTCCGTCTACCCCGAAGAATTTACCATGGTGCGTGCCGACGAAGGACATTCGTGCCGCTGCTTTTTCGCCTACATCCACGATTTCAACGATATTGCATTGAAAATCCGGAAGAGCCGCTCGAACTTCTTCCATGTAACGAATGAACTCATCCGGCCCTGAGCGTTTCGGTCCGAGGCTCCCACGAAAATCGAACTCTGGGTGTAGGATTTCTCGGGCGCAGTCGATGTCCGCCGCGTTCCATACTTCGTGATAAAATCGCTTAATAAGATCAGACAGCGTCATGAAGTTTTCCCGGCATCGATGATATGCTCAACATATCACGGCGCGAATTCGGGTGTTAAGGGTTCAGAGTGATCACTCGTTGCCACTGAAGTAAACAGTAGAGGTGTTCCCAGACATCCGGGCCGGTACATTCGGAGATGCGCAACGCTGTGCTATGATTTCTGTGATCTAGCGACAGAGGTACACTTATGATGCGACCGGAAACGCGCAGCCGCATTTTGACGCTCGGTATTGCCATTGTTCTTACTGCTGCGAAGCCGAACGCTGTCCTCGCTTCTGATGGAGAGTGTGGCGCGCCAGATGCACCTTGCACACTGGAAGGCGGTGAGTACTACGTGGCCCTGCCAGAGGTTCCGGATGAACCGCCTGCCGTCATTTGGTTGCACGGTTATGGACGGTCTGGCAAGGCGATGATCCAGAATGCCGCTTATGTCGACCCTTTCATCCGGCGCGGCTACGCTGTGATAATGCCGAGCGGGCAGCCCAGTATTAATGACAAAGACCTCGATTGGGGTGTGGCTGACGGATATGACCTGGCGCGCGATGATGTCGCCTTTCTCAGCGCCGTGCGCGCCGATGCGGTGGAGCGCTTCGGTATTGACCCGTCGCAGATACTGATCGCCGGCTTCTCCCGCGGCGGCTCGATGGTCTGGGATACTGCGTGCCAAGCGCCTGAGCTGGCGAAAGGTTTTGCCGCTGCGGCTGGAGCATTCTGGGAGCCCATGACCACTGAGTGCGTTGCGCCAGTTCACCTATTTCACGTACATGGCTTCAAAGACCGAATGGTGCCGTTCGAAGGCCGACAGCTGACATGGGAGGGTGTCGATTTTCACCAAGGTAACGTCATGAAGGGCGTGGATGTCTGGCGCCGCGAGAACGCCTGCTTCGGTAGCGCGGAAAACAGCTTTGGCGACGATGACTCGATGCAGAAGGATTGGGTGGACTGTGACGCAGGCTCCATACGGTTGAAAGTCACCAAAGGCGGGCACGGTGTGCCAGAGGGCTGGCGGGACGCGGTGCTCGACTGGTTCGAAGCTCTACCTTGAGCACTTGAGTGCCCGCCGACCCTCCGCGAATTTTGATCTGATGGGCATTCAGTAGCATTCAACATGATTGGCAACAGGGGCTGAGAATGAGAGAGCAAGTTTCCGACCACTATGGTCGCAGCCGCAGACTGATCGACCAGATAGCTGATAGCCTGAAGGCCGAGGGCATTGACCCGGAGAAATTGCGCGCTGCTGACTTTGAACCAGTTGATGAGTTCCATTTTCGAGGCAGACAGGCGACTTTACAGCTATTGGAGAAACTGGAGCTAGCGCCAGGTTCGAATGTGCTTGATATTGGTAGTGGCCTGGGCGGGGTGGCCAGAACAATTGCCGAAGAAGCAAGCGCTAAGGTTACCGGCATCGATCTGACGCAAGAGTTTTGCGACGCAGCCAAAACCATTTCAGATTGGGTCGGTCTCAATGAACAAACCACGTTTACTCAGGGAGATGCCACAAAGCTCCCATTTTCGGACAGCAGTTTTGACGGCGCGGTAACGGTTCATGTCGCGATGAACATCCCGGACAAACTTTCGGTGTACAAAGAGGCGCATCGTGTTCTGAAGCCGGGAGCACGATTTGGAATTTACGACATACTACAGGGCGAAGGTGGTGACGTCGTTTATCCGATGCCGTGGGCTATGGACGCCTCGATCAGTTATCTCGCAACCCCGAAAGAAATGGTCGGCTTTCTGCAAGATGCGGGTTTTAAGGTATTGGATGAAGACGACTCGACGACTGAAAGTTTTGAATGGCTTAAGGCGAGAATTTCGAAGCCCAAGTCTAAGAGCACCATGCCGGTTACGACACAGATTCTATTTGGGGACATCGCCCGCGATATGGTTCAGAACCAACTTCTTGCTCTGGATGAACGTCGGTTATTGACATACCGCTTCATTTGCACGGCCTGACGCGATTGTTGCATCGACGCTCGAAATAGTCATTCTCTGTGGTATGCGTGATTGACTGACGGCAGCCCGAACCAGACCTTCCAAATAGACTTTGCAGCTCCAGTTTGCGGACCAAGCGGTAATTTTTGGCGGTTACTCTGCTTCATTTCTCGAAGGCGCACTAGCCTTTGAGGAAAGTTATCAGCAGTTGGACAACCTCGCATGTCTTTTCCTGCTGAACCCAATGCCCTGCACCGTCCACGAGTTCGACAAGCCGCATGTCGGTACAAGCGCTCCTTTGCATTCTCTCAAGTGCACCGGGCGATTGATAGACACCCCAGTCATTTGCTCCGCCGATGAAACAAGAGGGAACATCAATTGTTCGACCGGCGAAAAGCCGTAGCTCGTTTTGATGATCCGGCAAAAAGCTGCATCGATACCAGTTGAGTCCTCCCTGAAACCCAGTTCTTCCGAACTCCTCAACATAGACCTCAAGGTCGTTTTGCGTGAGCCAGCGGCAAGCATCGATCTCGCTCCTCGTCGGTGCATGGTGACGGATAGCCTCTGGCATGCTGTCGTCCATCCCCATGATGTAGTACGACGGCATCCGGGCCAATTCGTCAGGTGTCCAACCGTTCAGCACAAATGGTTTGTTGCTGGCCCAGTCGGCGCTTTTGACATGGAAATAGGTGCGCAAAAAGCCCGATAATCCCGTTTCTGGTTCAAGCATTTCGGCGTTTGCGTCTGGCGTGCAGTTGTAGTGCTGGTAGTGCTTCTTGGGTGGAGAAAGCCCCGCAAGGCCCGCAGCCATATCGACTTCATCGGTTTCGGAAATCGGCGGCGGGCCGTCGAAAGGCGCGCTCATCAGAGCAACGGATCGGAAAACATCCGGTCTTACTAAGGCGCAATATGCGGCGACTGGCGAACCGAAGTCGTGGCCGACCACCGCACAGACGGATTTTCTTCCGATTGCATAAACAAGCGCCAATGCATCGCGAACCAAATTAAGCATGTAGAACGGACGGAGGTCCGAGCCATATTCCGTGGTTGAATTAGATGTGCGCCCATAACCCCGTTGGTCTGGTGCGACGACATGGTAGCCTTGTTCGGCCAGCCCTTTCATGACGCCTCGCCAACTGTAGGCGAGTTCGGGGAAGCCGTGCAGCAGCAAAACACATGGACGAGACGGGTCGGAATACCCGGCTTCGAGGATGTGCATGGTCAGGCCATTCACGCCTTGCACCAGACGGGAGCGAATGCCTTCTTGCAGATTGATCGGTTCTATCCCGTTCACGTGTTTGTCCTCTGTTTCAGTCGGCGAAATGCGCGATTTCTGCCAACTAAATCTGGTCGGGCAAAGTTTTCAATCCGGTTCAAGTAAGCGGGCAGCGCGAGCATGGATTCCGGCAGACATTTTCATCCCCCCGACAACTCGTACAATGAGCTCAATGCTGCCGTTCAACGGCCTCGCGTCAATGAAAGAAAGGTAACTGGAAACCGTCACAGTTCCGAACGACTAATAAGCTTAGTACTGGCCTACAATATCCCGAAGCGCTGGCAGCCAACTTTGGTTGGGTCGGAACGAGCGCACCGGATTGGTCTAATCAACAATGGGGGATCACAGTCTTGAAATGGCGTCAGCGATTAGACGTTGGCGATGCCCCAATTGAGGTCAATGTCGGCTACATGAGTGCGTTCTCGCAGTTCGACATTACGCCATACTCCGACAACCTTACGTCGTTTCAGAACAACAGCATTATCTTAAACCCTACTATTGGGTATCCGTCAGCCGGTTCGTTTGGAATCTCAGGGTACATGGGCATTCCTCGCACCAACTTCTATGTTTTGGGCATGGTTATGGATGCCAATGGGCAATACGATAGCTTGAGCTTTGATACTCTTGGTGATGGCGACTACTTCAAAGCTCTTGAGTTCGGTTGGACCGATCAACGCGTGTCCGATGCTTCGTTTTTGTTCAACAACGTTCACGTAGCTCTTTGGCACACCGACGATGACAATTTCGGTGCCGGCCTAACCGGCAGCTATACGTTCGAAAATTCGCGCATTGGAACTTTTGCCCGACTCGCATGGGCAAACGAAGATGCCAGCACGCCGTACCAAAGATACGCAGCCGCTGGTATTACGAAGGGTGTTTTCCGCGCGAGTGAAGTGGGACTTGGAGCTAGTTGGGGTCGCCCGCCCAAATCAGATGAAGACCAAGTCGCTATCGAAGCATTCTATCGCTGGCAGGTCGCTCAGAACTTCGCAATTACGCCAAGTATACAGTACTTGGATAATCCTGCATTCAACTCAAGCGACGGTGCAGTGACAGTTCTTGGGTTACGAGCGCGACTGACATTTTGAATTGGTGAAGGCGCAGCATTCGGAAGTATGACCTCGGAAATTCCGAATGCACTCGCTCCATCCAGCTCTCAAGGCAACTGTAGATCGGGACGAGTTTTGCCAATGCCGTTCAGTGAATGATGGTCTGCTCTCGTGAAACGACTTGAACTTTGCAAAGTCCGCTTTCTGCGCTCACTGTCATTCGAGCAGCATGCAGCATCCTGTGGGTTTGGGTTCGAAGCGGTTGTTCGTCGAGTTTGGTCGAATGTCTGCCCTGCGGACGAAAGCCGCCACTCAGTCATTGGGTGGTTCGTAGGGATCAGGCGTTCCCGGGGGGATCGGAGGAAACTCCTCGAATGTAGCGAGATGCTCCTGTAACTGCGGCAACGCCTTTTCGGCCGCCCAAGTATGTGGGAAGAGCACGCTTTCGCGCTCATGGGGATCGTTCAGAAGGTTGTAGACCCTTGGTGTGTCGAAAGATTCCGTCGCACCAAAAGCCGTTGTGTTCTCTTTGAACAGAACTTTCCAGTCCTTCCATTTTACACCGAATATCTGTTCGCCCATATAAACGATCACGCCTTCTCGGTTCGATGTCGGTTGGACGCCCAGAAAGAACTCGGACTGGTCAATGCCATCAAAAGCCCGGTCTTCCGGCACTTTGCCGCCTGCGAATGCCGCCAGTGTTGGATAAAGGTCCATCGAGTGAACAACGTCATTGCTTTCTAAACCCGCGGGAATCTTCCCCGGCCACTTGATGGCGAAGGGCACGCGCATGCTTCCTTCGAGGCTGGTGAACAGAGTGCCGCGCCAAGGCCCGGCTGTACCATGTACCGCAGGAACCGGCGAGACGTTGGCGTTTCCAACCGGAAGAGCTTCGGGGCCGTTGTCAGCAGTAAATATCACCACGGTGTCGTCGGAAACGCCTGCCGCCTCAATCGCATCAACGATGCGTCCGATATAGCTATCTGTTTGAAGTAGAATGTCGGCCCAGACGCCGTTTCCAGTAGCGCCATCAAATTCTTCGGACACGATGTTTGGATAGTGGGTCTGCGTGTATGCAAGATAGATGAAGAATGGTGCATCTTCCCCACTCTTGGCTTCGATGAAATCGATGGCTTTCTTTGTTAGGTCGCCATCTATCTCACCGCGATAATCCAGATCATAGTCGCGTGCTACTGTCGCCGGTTCGCCCGCAACACCCTGCATCACAACCGGTTCTTCCATGTCGGCTTCGGCAAAGCCTGGAAGCGAGCGCCAGACTGTGACATCAGTGGTCTCAACACCGTAGAACTCGTCGAAGCCTTGGCTGGTTGGATAGCGCCCCTCGGTCCAACCAAGGTGCCACTTGCCGTACATGGCCGTGTTATACCCTACTTCCTTGAGCATCTCGGCCATTGTGATCTCCCACTGGGTCAGACCGTAGACGCCACCTCCAAGTGGGACTGTATGGTTGCCACTCCGAATGCCGTAACGACCGGTCATAGTCGCCGCACGGGAGGGAGTGCACTGGCTTTCAACGTTGAAGTTCGTAAGCCTTAAGCCCTCAGCGGCCAGTGCGTCCATTTCCGGAGTGGCCGCGCCACGAATTATTCCACCGCCATTGAACCCTGGCTCACCCCATCCAAAATTATCGAGAAATATGAAGACAATATTGGGCTTGTCCTGAGCTGAGGCGACAGTGCCTATTAGAAGAGATAGCAACAGTAGAAATGTTCGCGAAAACCGCTTCATGACAACGCTCCCAACAAATATCATTCGTTCGAGACTGGCGAAAAAGGGTGCCGGCGGTCAAGAATGAACGGTTTGTATGGGCTCTTTCCGGACTTCGGAGGCGTTGCAGCATCCATGTCCTAGGAACCATCCGGCGCCGACAAAGACGGCCCAAAACTGTCATTGACCTGTAGCCTACGATGCTGCGGTGTGGCTCACCGAACCCGCCATTCGCTGCGCGAGCTAGGCCCGGAGTCTCTTGAACTCGCTCTGCAGTTCGCTGCTAGTCCGTAAGCTGGAAGCATGGCGCACGTGGGGGGGTAGGGACCTGGAAAAGCGAATACTATACGCCTGTCCTGTTTGAGTTGTGTCAAAAGATCAAATCGAACCGCTACGGGGAATCCCCAATATCGTGGCCACACCTCGTTTGTTAGGTTTGAGTTAACGGAGCTACCACACACAACTCCGAGACCCCCGAGGTTGAGGGGCTGGCTTTACCCCCTCGTCCAGCCCCTCGCTCTGTCCATTACCTCAATGTTGATAGAACAGTCAGATCCGGCTTTCGGCGGCAGCGTGGTTCAAGTGCATCCTGTTTACCAACTTGGGTAACTTCGATGCCACATTCATGCAGCAGGCCTTCTACATTTCGAAGAGACAGAGGAAACCGAATGCACAGCGTCACCGGCAAATGGAAGATTTCGGGACAGGCATTGAAGTATTTGAACAGCGACTTTTTTGATCATGGGTAGAGGTACGACAGCCCCTCGCCCGCCTAAACCCAACTTCTTCTTACAAGACCCTATTGCTGATGCAAATGTATGGCGCAGAGCAATAGATTGCCGAGAAGACGGCGTGAGCAGCACTCTCGCTAGAATGGCTCTACTTCAACAGAAACGCATCAATCGAAACACCGCTTTTGGCGGTGATTGACGAAAAGGAGACAAAAAAGACCGGTGATGCAGTAAGCTTAGAAGAGAAGCTCTCTACTTTTCCGAATATTAAAGTATGAAAACCGTATCGCAGTTCGATGGGTGGCAAAAGGCGAGTTCAACTGGCATAACCATGAAGATTCTGATGAGTTCATTCTCGTTCTAAACGGCACAATGCGCATTAATCTGTGAGACCGCGATGTCGTTCTTAGAGCCCGCAGCTTCAATGCGAATTCGAACAGATTGGCGACCCAAACCGGAAACTCGATTGGATGTTGCAATGCTGCATCTTCAGTCCGCATAACCGTGCAAACGCAAACGGTTAAACCTTTGCCACGGATCCAGTCGTCGAACCTATCTCAAGAGTTCAGGAACTTTTGCGAAACATTCTGTTTTTCTCAATTATCTCGTCAAGTGCCGCGCGCGCATCCGGCAACACCGCAGTGAAGCGCACCATAAAACAACCATCGTCGTGATGCTGGTCCATTACTTTAGCATAAAGCGTCAGATTGCTGTCAGACCCGCCTTGCCACTTGATCTGGAGCTGAAGATCACTGAAAGGCTTTGGTGCTGTCTCGGATTGTATGCACGCTGCGACGGGGGAAAGCTTCAGAAGCTGGCCGTGCTGCGCCATACCCACAACCTGTTTACCGACAACCGCTCTGTACGAGAGCGCAACGGGCAAATTTATGTCTGCCATCTCCACAGATTGCGATGAAAGGGTGATCGCATAGGTGCCCCCCATGCCAAGCAATTCATAAATCTTCAAAGGATCGCCAGAACCTTTGGGTTCAACCGTGCGCATCGCTCCTAGTTCAATAGGCGTTTTGACGGCTTCGCGCGTACTATCTGCGATCAGTATCTGGCCACCGACAGTGTAGCTTTCGATCCTTGCAGCCAGGTTGGTTGTTCTACCCACAACGCTATACTTGGCGCGTTTATCAGAACCGATATTGCCAACGACGACTTCACCCGTGTTCAGACCGATGCCCATCTCGATTTCCGGGAAGCCGTTTCTGGTATTCCATTCGTTAACCCAACCCATCCGTTGCTGCATTTCCAGCGCACAGGCCAAAGCGCGGTCAGCATCGTCGGGCCGTTGCAAGGGTGCGCCAAACACCACCAAGATCGCGTCGCCAATGAAGGCATCAATTGTGCCATTGTATTTCTGGATGACGTTGGTCATTTCGCTGAGATATGTATTCAGCATTGCCACGATGCTTTCCGGCGGCAACTCGTCAGAGAGGGTCGAGAACCCCCGCAGATCTGACATCAACATGGTAACCGTGGTTTTCTTCCCGCTGAAGTCCACTCCATCCGCCGATTTCAACAACTGGTCCACAACTTCCGTGGCAAGAAACTGACCGAACGTCTGTTCAAGAAATTTTGCGTGAACCTCAAGCTGCTCGGTTCGCTCGCGAACTTTTTCTTCCAGATGTTCAACGATCTCAGCATTGCGCATTGAAACGGCAATCTGTCCTGACAGCAGCGACAGCAGTTGCGCTCGTTCCGGTTTGAAGGCCGAACTCACCAGGTTGTTTTCCAGATAGACCAGGCCAATCAATTCGTTCAGGTGGAGGATAGGCTGACACAGAACGGCACGCGTTTCGTTTTGCTGAACGTAGGGGTCAACCATGAAGCGCTCGTCAAGCTGAGCGTCGTCCACCAGAACGACCTCGTGCGTTCGCGCTGTGAAATTGATTACGCTGGTCGGGAGAATTCTCGATCCTTGGTCGGAATCGAGAGGAACGGGATGCTGGAATGTACCAACCTCGGATGTAACGCTGACCTCTGTCTCGATCATCAGTTCGTCGCCATGTGCAAGCAAAAGCACGCCGCGTTGAGCACCGGCGTTTTCGATCAGAATTCCAAGCAACCGATCCAGAAGCCGACCCTGTACCACTTCCGCTGAGATCGCCTGAGCCGCTTTCAGCAGCGTATTCAGGTCAAGGTCCTGTCCCAGAAATAGATTGGTCGTTTTTTCGGTAGTTGAGGTCAGGCTTTCAGTGATCTGTTGCGTGGTTGCGCGACGATCACGATGTTCGGTGAGGAGTTGCGGGAACTCCAGTTCCAACTCCTCCACTTTGCGATGCGCGCCCCACAAACGGTAGGCATGCCGCGCATCGCGTAGGTACATCGAACCGATCCGAGCACTGGGGCGCCGCTCAATCACGTGTCGCGCGGCCAGTTCACACGCCAGAGCCTCATCCTGTAGAAACCGACCCTTCTGTGCTGCATCAATGGCCGCGTCCAACAGGTCCAGCACATCCGCATCATTGCCGTTCAGGCGCGCAATTTCCGCCCTTACCATAAGGGTTTTAGCCAGGAAGTTGTCCGGACCGGACTCCGCCCATTGGTTCAGCCTTTCGTGATTTGCTTCCAGACGGCTTTGCATATCGGGATCGGGCTCGCCATCCCGAAGAAGCGCGGCGATCGAAAGCGATTGATAGAGAAGGTGGTCGGCAAGGCAGGGATGGTTGACGACAAAGCTGAGGATCGGCTCCACCAAACGCGTCTCAGCAAGTGCTTCTTGCGGTCGTCCGAACACATAAAGGGCTTGGGCTTTTAGAATTCTATGGAAACAGATGGCCATGGACATCTGGTTCTCTTCACACCCGGCCAGAAATGTTGCTTCGTCCAGATCTTCGGTGGAAAAATCAGTGCTGGATTGCGTTCGTCCCGCCAGCGTTGAAAGCACCAGCCGATACGCGTTAATACCAGCAGCAGCACCATGGTTTTGAGCGCGTTGGATAGTGTCCAACTGGGCTGGCATCGCATCCAGTACGTCTTCAAGCGGTTTGCCCGCGAAGCTGTCAATCACGACGCGATACATTACCAGATAACCCGCCCATAGAATGTCGCCTGAATCCATCCCCTCGCGGTAACCCCGTTCGATCACGGGTATCGCATTACGTACATGTTGCACCCACGGGATAAGCTCCACCCCGGTTACCAGGCACACAGTTGCTGTCGGGGCACGTGCACCAAACTTGTCGCACAGCCGCAAGGACAGCTCACCGAAAGCCGCACCCTCGCGGTACTTGCCCATGAACGCGCCGATGATCAGGCCGAAATTGGCGAAAAACAGTGCAGATTCCGGCGCGTTACCGTGCTTCAAAGACAATTGTACCGAGGTGCCGACAATCAGCGGGAAAAGCTCTTGGTTGTTCAGGAACGCTGCGATGGTCAGATGCCGCAAGCAGCGTTGCGCCAGCGCGATTTCAGGGCTGTCGACGTCTGCATTGTCAAAAAGCGCCGCCGGGTTTGTGGCCCCAAGCATCGCCGCAGCCTGGCCGATCGCGTTTTGGCCGGCTTCCTCCAGATTGTCGAGGCTCATCTGGACGCCGACAAGCTCCAGGGCCTTGATACCAGCATCAATGGCTTCGTCGAATTCCATCAGCAAAGTATGCTGCGCAATACGCGTGAAGTAGATTTCCGCCCTTTCAAGGTCAGTTCGTGCGTGTGCCAACGTTGTGGCCACAATTTCGGTGCATCGCTCGAAATTGCCGGTCAAGTATTCGAGCGCTGCGGACAGGCGCTGAGCTTCAAACATCAGCTCATAGTTTTCGTCCCAGCCGTCCGGACCCAAAAGCTCTGACGCGACGTTAACGAAAGACAGCGCGGCCTCATAGGCAGCCGAGTCAAAAGCCCTGCGTGCGGCAATCAGGTCAAGATGCGCAAGATCGAGCTGCTCGGCACGGTCTTCCATTCTGTCCCGCCCGATGTTGAGTTGGTCGACAACTTCAAAAATTCGGTCATTCAACTCTTCCCTTGTCAACCGGGCTCTGAGCTGGCGCCCAATGGCAAGATGGACGCTGTGACGATCAGTGTCGATTAGATCATAGGCCGCCTGCTGAATACGGTCATGTTGGAACTCAAAGTCCCGCACGACAAGCGGGGACAAGACGTTATCCGTCTCTGTCACGACCAGATCAGAGAGCGGCTGGATCATCTCTTGCTGAATGGCCGGCAGCAGGCATTCGAACGCTTCCTCAGGTTCGATTTTCAAGATCAGCGCGAGTGTGTCGATGTCAAAACGGTTGCCCATACAGGACGCAGTTTGCAGGACGGATTGTGTGCCCTGCTCCAACCTGCGCAGTTTTTCCAACAAAAGGTCGACCACATTGTCGGTGATCTGTACCGCGCGGATCGCCTGAATATCCCATGTCCATTTCGTGGATATGTTGGAGTCTATTGTCTTTTGTACAATCAGCTTTTCGCGATGCAGGTCCATCAGAAACTGCCGTGTAAAAAGCGGGTTGCCTTGGGTCTTTTGCACCACGAGTTGCGCCAGCTCGACCACCTGTGAAGCGTCCGAATGAAACGTGTCCGCAATCAAATTTACGATATCGGGCACACCCAGCGGGGCGAGCGATAAATTGGACAGACGCCCCCCAGCCTCCCGCACCGTTTCAAGTGCCCGCGACATGGGATGCATCGCGTCCACTTCGTTGCTGCGATACGATCCGATCAAAAGCAGCCGCCCAATCTGATCGTCGGTCAAAACAACCTTCAAAAGCCCCAACGTCGCGCCGTCGGCCCATTGTAGATCATCCAGAAACAGGACGACAACACGGTCGTGCGCACAAAGCGCGCGCAAAAAACGGCGAACGGTTTGGTTGAACCTGTTCATGGCCTCTGTGGCGTCCAGCTCTGGTGCAGCAGGCTGCGGCCCGATGATCAACTCAAGTTCCGGCACAACATCCAGAAGGACCGATGCGTTCGGCGTCAAAGCGTCATTGAGTTCCTTGCGCCAGGTCGCGTGACGCGTCTGGCTTTCAGTAAGCAATTGCCGTACCAGGTCCTGCAGGGCGACCGTAAGGCCCGAATATGGGTCGTTTTTCTTGAACTGCTCGAACTTACCTTTGATGAAATAGCCACGCGCCCGGGTGATCGGTTTATGAACTTCGTTCACCAGAGCAGTCTTTCCGACACCTGAAGTGCCGGACACCAGCATCATCTCGGCTGGTCCATGACGTACCCTTTCAAATGCTTCGAGCAATATGTGCACTTCGTGATCGCGACCATACAGCCGTTCAGGGACCGTAAAACGCTCAGCACGATCCTTGAGACCCGGTACAAACCGGTCGAGATCGACGCCAAGCCGTACGGCTTCAAGGTCTGCAATGATGCCAAGAGCGCTTTGATAGCGATCTTCAGCCTTTTTGGCCATCATTCGCTGGACAATCCTGGACAGCGCTGGCGATACGTCCGGGTTTCGCCTATGGGCCGGAACAGGTTCGCGAGCGACGTGGCAGTGTACAAGCTCCAGTTTGTCGTCAACCTCGAAAGGCGGCACACCTGTGAGCATCTCGTAGAAGGTCGCGCCCATCGAATAGAAGTCAGTGCGATGGTCAAGCGTTCGATTCATGCGCCCGGTTTGTTCGGGCGAAATATAGGGCAAACTGCCTTCCAGAACCTCGGGACTTTTCAGAATCGGGTGCTCGGTCGAAAACTGCGTTGCGATCCCGAAGTCAATTAGTTTCACCTCGCCAGTTCCCGGATTGATGAGAACGTTTTGAGGCGAAATATCCTTGTGGATCACGCGCGCCTGATGAATGCCGTCAACAGAGCGGGCAATCTGAATAGCAGTCTCAAGGAATTCTTCGTGTGAGAGCGCTCGGGACGACAACAGATCCGCAACAGAGATTCCCTCGAAGTCCTCCAGAACTATCATGAGCGACTTGTCATGGCGCTGTAAGTCCAGAGCTTTGATCACGCCCGGTAGGTTCAGGCCGCTGGTAATCTCGAACTCGCTGCGGAAGCGCGCAAGCCTGCTGGCACTGGGAAAATCGCTTTTGAGGATTTTTATGACAACGCGTTCACCATCAGAGTTGCGCGTTGCGCGGAACACGAACGAATTGGTGCTTTCATAGAGAGTCTCGGACAATTGGAAGCCAGGAACAAAAGACGTCTGTACGTTAGCCATTTGCGCTGTCACCCACCGACATTTTGTTTGCACTATAGTATCCTATACCATGGCCGACTTGTGCAAAATTGAGTTCCGAAAAGTTGCCAAACGGGATGAATTTCGTCAGCTTCGGCAGTATTTCCCGTTCCCACTTTTCCTGTTCTGTACAGGTCCCGATTTCTGTGCCGGGCAAGTCGCGCCCAACATCCAGAAAATCGGTCATCGCATTCATATGGCCCGCCAAGTAGTCATGCCCGCGCGCGCGCTCAAGACTGCGGGACGCCAAGTTCCAGAACGGACTGTCCCATCGCGATCCACGCGCGTAGTGCCAGGTAATAAACAGTGAGTTACGCAGGACATAAGAGCGCATAGTCCGGTTTGCGTGTTCCACGGCACCCACGTCCGGCGCGCTTTGCGGGTGGTGATCCGTCATCCAGCGCTGCGCGATGCGGACTTGCATGATCGTGGCACCGATGGCCGTGGCCTCAAGTGGTTCGACGAATGACGCGGCATTGCCAATGGTGAAAATACGACCATCAAACCAGTTGCGGCGCATGAAGTTCGGAAAACTCACGCGAACACGGATTTCCGTTGGTTCGACCTGCTCTTCTTTGAGAAAAACATCGAAATCCGCCAGAACGTCTTCGTCGCTGCTGAGTGAAGGATTGAAGACATACCCGCAGGAGGTCCAGTCCCGCAGTGGGATTTGGAATATCCACCCATGTGGTCGGGCGACTAAACGGGACATGCTGGTTTCGGTACTGGGGGGCAGACGGCGCACCATCGCGCGGCCCGTAGGTATCCAATCCATGCGAATGATCTCGGGATCTTCTGGTGCTTGCGTCCAAGCCCCCGCAGGAAATCCCCTCGCGTCCAACACATAGTCGCAGTCCAGTTGACTGCCGTCCTCAAAACCGATGGTTACGCCACCGGGCAGAGCCTCTAGGGACACAACGCGGGCATCAAGCTGCTTTGCCCGCACATGATCACTGATAATCCCTGTCACACGACCGGCGTCAAAGTGGTATCCGAAAAGACGCGGTGGCTGAAACCTGTTCACGAAATCCGTGCTATGTGATCCCCATCCTTCATAGTGTGATCCAAGCTTTACTGTCGCGCCACAACGCGCGCGCAGTTCGTCTGGTCCGATGCCTGTGACCTCGTCCAGCCACAAAGGAAAGCGTGGTGTTGTTCCTTCTCCGACACCGATTGTCGGGATGCGGGAATCGTAAATGTGCCACAGCTCAGCCTTCGGGAAATAGCGAGTCATGTGGGCTGCAGCAATGAAACCGGCCGTTCCGCCGCCCAATACAGCAATTTTCATGAAACAGCCTCATTTGTTAAGGTTTCCGGTGTGCGCAGCATATGCTGGAGTTCCAACAACATTATGGCCAAAGAAGGATCAAAAGGGGCAGCCCGTGTAAGGCTGTTGATTTGATCCGCCAAACCGGGTTGCGACGCGGCCGTTGTCCAATCGTTCGTTGCGATCATCCAGGGCAACTGGTTATGCTGGGCAAGTTGGGACTGGAAGCGGCTTGCCGTGTTGGTTGTGATACGGTCTGGCTGATCCAGATAACCTTGCAGCAACTGAACACCTCGGGCTGCCGCCGTCATACCCAGCCCGGCATAGGGGTCAAGCGCACAGACGCTGTCACCAATTGCAAACAGATTGTCTGGCCAGAAAGAGTATTGTTCGTAGTGTCGACGGCGATTTGCGGTGCGACCAAACAGATGCGGGGGCGTCACCGGCACTGCGCGTTTAAGTACGTCATAAAATTCTGCGGCTGGTAGCATCGCCGCCGACGCAAGAAAGGTCTCGTCATTGGTCGGCAATGGGACATCTTCGGGAGATTGCAGCACAACCCCCCACAGATCGTTCTCTGCCCGCATCATCATTCCTGCACGTCCATGGATCGGCGCCAACGCAAGGCCTTGCCATTTCGGAGTTTGATCTGGTGCCAGCCGCACCCAACGTGAAACATATTGCCGACCCGGTGCGATTTCGGTCCGGGCGATCTGCTGCCGCTCACCATAAACTTGGGCAAGCCAGCGTGGCAGACGCGAGGCGGCACCGCTGGCATCCACGACCACATCAGCATTGTTCAAAACTTGTAAAGCGCCGTTGGTCGACTGAAACCTTACACCACATACGCTTTCGCCATCCCGCGAGACCTCAAGCCCGACGACGCGCTGGACCGTTTGAATCGTCACATTGCGGGCTTCGCGTAACACTGCTAGCAGCGCGTTTTCGATGAGCCCGCGAGAAGCGCCATAAAGGGTTATGCCAGTTTCAACCTTCGGCAACCACCCTGAGGCCACCCGCATTGCAACATCTGCACCCGCGTCATAAGCCACCGCGCCTCGTGCAATCATTTCGTCGCGCCAACCCGGAACCAGTTCGTCAAAAGCTTGGGCGCCAGCTCCCATCAACATGTGCAGGCAGTGGCTTTGCGGCACTTCGGGGCGGATTGCGGGTGCGCCATCCGAAGGTTCCACGTAATTTGACCGTTCCAGAACCGTAACTTTGACAAAACGGTCCTTTAGCATGTTTGCACAAAGCAGTCCCGCAATACCCCCACCAATGACAAGCGCTTGGGCGCCTTTCATTCGTGGCTTAGCTGGCTGTGGAACGGCTGGCATTTGCACGGGGGTCAGAACGCGTTTTCGGGGACGTCGTAGGAAATTCGCTCAAAGGTTTGCGAGACGACAAATTGGAAACCGTCTGTCCTTCCTTCTGCATCGCGGGGAACGAATGGACCGATTATCCGGCGCTGATTGGGATTGAGGAAATACTGATTGTTGTAGTAGTCCCCGGTCGGGAAGTTCAAATGAAACAGGTAGGTTCCGGGGGAACTCTCGACACCGTGGACTTTGATGTCACCGGTGATCGACTCGCAGGACTTGCCGTCGACTTGCAGTTCAAACTCACGCAGCACAAACAGATCTTTAAGCGCCTTACCATGTTCGTGCTCTTGTATCAGTTCGTCCAGGCTTCCAAGGTCTTCCTGCCTGTAGTGCATTACTTTCCCGGTTTCTTTCCAATCGATCGTTAGGATACTGGGTCCGGTGTAGAGGTACTTCCCCTTGTTGTCATAAACGATTGAATGACCAGTCCACATTCCAATCATGATGTCGAATGGACGGGCATAGTCGAAATAGCTGCTAGTCATCTGGGGGTTCCTCACTCAATGAGTCAAAATTGTATCACGTGGGGGTTCAGGTCTTGCTCACGGGTTGGCGTAGAAAGCCATCCCTGACGCACGGGTACGTCATAAAGGCGCCCTGGGCCAAACCGGGCCCAGAAATGGCGCAAGCCCGGAGCCACAACGCGCACCACTGGAAAATTCACATCTGGCCGAGTCTGGTCGAGAACAAAGACATCAATGCCATTGTCTTTTAAGCGCGATACGCAGGCTTCGATATCCGAGAGAATGTCGCCACTTGCCAGACTTTCGCTTTCATCCAGCTTTAGCATCGGTTGCCTGGTGTCGGGCACAAGATAATCGGCTTTGGAAAGGCGTGTTGTTCGCCACCAACTTATCGCTTCGGAACTGCCAAGATGAGTCGTGTCGACGGCCGTACCGCCTGTTTTTGGAACGGCTTCCAGAGATTGATTAATTTCCGTAAGTGCCCGCGACAGAGCCACCTCGGGATCGAGATGACAGCCAAACCCGTAAATAATGTCTTCTTCAGACTTGTCTATTCTGCCCGAAATGGCCGCAAAGGTAGGTATGCCAATGTCGCTTGTTACGTCTATCACCCGCAGGCTTCTGTTTAGTTTCTTGTAATGCAACGATAAATCGCGCCCATATGTGTCGCTGGAACTTGCTATATCGACACCAGGGCGGATTAGCCGGTTGTACCACCAAATCGCGACCGCATCTCTTTCAATCAGCTCCAGCAAACCCTGCAGAATAGCTTCTTCCAGTGTGCCGCCAGCGGCGCAGCCGTTGGAATCCGCACGTCCATAGGTGGAGCCGGTGCCTTGATAGCCGAAATAGCACATTGATGTCGGCAGGTATCGCATGGTGTCATCACTCAGCGACCAAAGCGGTGTCCATTCGATTTCGGCTTCCCGGTCAAATGGCTCCGGCACCCAGTATGCTTTGTGGTCTTTGCAATTAAGCGCAGCACGATCCGCATATTGTTGAGCGCTGTAGCCCTGGCATTCGTTCGGTAAAATGACCGGTGCTTCTAGGTCCTTGAGCGGGGCAAGGCGCCGAGGCTCGGTGCCGTCAAAAACGCCACAGTAGCGTTCCAGGGATTCAGCCACCGCACTGATACGAGCCTGCTCTGGGCTGCGACCTTTTCCGCCTGATCGCCGCCGAAGTCCTTCGCGCAGGAAAAACCGGGTGTCATGCACGTCAGAAAAGTTGTGATCGGCGGAATAGGTTGGCGTGATCCAAGACCCTTGGCCGGAAAAACCACCCCGAGCACCCGGGTCGAGTGAGCCAACAATACCGGTGATCGGGCTTACATTTCGGTCCAGAATAGCCTGCACATCATTGGTGTGGCAGGACCGATGCCCACCATCCGAGCCACGAACTTTGGGTCGCGGCTCTAGATTTGGTTTAGGTGGTGTTTCGAGCATGGTGGAATTGTCACCGCATACCGGGCATTGCGGCCGGCGTGTTAGAATGTGCTCCTGCCGTTCCATCGACAGATGTTCCGTGCTGATTACTCGGTTAGCCAACACCGACGGGCCGCCGACACCGATCCAACGTGTCAACTCAGTAGCGAGTTCTGCCAGGGCTGCGGTCTGCGAAGTGTCATTATTGGCTTCTGGGGCGAGCCGGGTGCCGGTCAAACCTGAAAGTGTGCCGATATGGGTTTCGACGCGGCGGTGCCATCTCAGACGATGTGCAAGGCATTCCCAGCACGCTGTTTCACCGGGAAGAAATGCAGGGCCTAGCCAGCTTTGAATACCGCCTGGGTTGACCAATATCCACGGCCGACCTTCTGCAACAAACCGCTTGTTCAACGCGTCCAATTCAGCGGCAAGATAGTTATTGGTTACAACAACGCTCAGCTCGCCGCGATCAACAACGCGCACCCCGTTTTTTTCGAGAAGCACGCGCAGACTGTCGCCATTTCGGCCGATGCAGACAACATCTACCGGCGTGTTTTTCACACGCTCTGCCGCTTCAACAGGGTTCACCCCCGCCAACTCCCAAAAGGCCTGCTGGTCGCGCGGCATCACCGAACTGTCTTCGGCTAGAAATCCACGCTTTTTGAGCAGGTCCAGAGCAGAGAGAATGTCGGCGCTAGCATAGCTCTGACACAGTTGGTCGAAGATATCCTCGACCAACTGCTTTCCGTCCAGAAAAGGTGCCAGATCGGAAAAAATAGTAGACTTCAGGCAGTCGTGACCTTGCTCGTTGAACAAGTACAAGCCTTCTTCGGGAACTACGATTGCCTTGATGCTGGATTTGAACCGTGGTGCCGCAATGGCACTGTCATACATAAGAGCGCTTGCCTTCAGCAGCAGGCTGGTGGTGCAACAGCAGTATCATGCTCGTGGAGATCATCATCGTGCACGTCGTCGGGTTTGTCTCCGACATTCACGATCTTTGAAAAAGTCTTGCCGATTTCTTCGCCATATGCCTTTACTGCGGCTGTTGGGTCTTGCTCGAGCAGCGTCCGAAATTCCGGATCTTTCCAGGCTTTTGCATGCATTTTGCCCCAGTCTTCATTCGTCGGTGCTGTCATCGAATTTTCCTCCGTTGGTTGATTGCCGTCTGCACATTTGTAACGATTTGCTGCTTTTTGTTAACCTTGTCACACAAGCAAAAGACACGATCAAGTTGTGACGAGACCTTTCTGCTAAGAGTTAACCCAAATAAAGCACATACATTACGGACTTGTTTGGTTTCGGGCGGCAGGCCGACGTCGGACTTCGAACCTATTGGGTGTTCCTGAAACGGGTTCCAACCTAAAGCTGCGCGCTATTGTTTGGATGATGACTACCATTTGTGACAAGGATTGAGCAGCTGCAATACAAACTCTTGGACCGGCCCCGAAAGGCATATACGCTTTGGCCGAAAGCGGCGGAATTCGACCCGCGGCAAAGCGGTCAGGTTGAAACTCAGAAGGCTGCGAAAAGTAGCGAGGATCTCGATGCAGCAGACCCGGGCAGACCCAAACTCCCTGCCCTTCAGCCAGTTGGTAGTCACCCATCCGAAAGCCGCGCGCCACTTCACGATAAAGAATTGGTGCCGGGGGCGTCATGCGCATCGACTCTCGCAAAATCGCCATTGTTCGGCTTGTGCCAAGCGCCGCATTACTGAAACGTTCGGAATCATCAAGGGGTGCTGCCTCATCGACCAGTTGCCAGTCCAGATCATAGTCGGCAATGTCGGTCCAGAACTGCGTCAAAGCGAATGGCATAGTTAGATGGCCCGCAAAAAGCATCTGAACAATTTCCCCCACGACGTCTTGTTTGGAAAGAACGTCTGGAGCCATGTGATGCGCCCTCACCAAGGCCGAGAGAACGTCACCTCGATCAACAAATTCCTCAAAACGAGCGTGGATGATGGCCAGGACCCCATCCATGTTTCTGGGTGCCCGAGGGCGCGTCATTTGCACCGCTCCTTCGGTACCGCCCGCGGTCGCAGTGAAGTCCTCTCCATAGCCCTCAAGGTAAGGCACAAGGGCACTGCGCTCCTGAGCAGTTCCCCAACCCTCAAGATCGGCATCCAAAACTGTGCGCAACGCGATGCGGGCAGTCAACAACCGAACCTCATGTGCAAGATCAATCGGTTCTCTGTTTGCCCAATGGGCAGTGATCGACTCCGTGAGTTCTCCCGTCAGAAAAAGTCGAGGTTCACGCAACACAGCACGAAAGAGTGGCAGCAAGATTTGGCGGCGCTGGCGCCAGATTTCAGGATCGTCCAGCGTTGTCAGCCCGTCGCACCAATACCCGGTGTTCGAGGCCCGCAAAAAATCAGGCTTGCGCAGATCTGCTTCGTGGAAGCGAAAAAGGTTCCGGGCAAGGTCAGCATCATTTACAAATATGATCGGTCCGGTGCCCAGATCAAAGCTCGAAACGCTTCCATACGTATCCGCCAGCTGACTAAGAAAGTCGAACGGGCTGCGGTGAAAAAACTTCGCATTGAGCCGCGCATGTTGGGTGCCGACCGGTCCGGGCGGCAAAGTCAATTCAACGTCCTGCAAGGGTTTTCGTGATGAACCAGCCAAATATTTGGGCATATGGGTTGGCTCCTGACGTCATGCTCGACGAGACATACGAAGTTGCGAAATTGCACAGCGCTACTGAATCGATATCTGTTACCGATGATGCCCATATATCGCTTGCCAAGAAACTCGCCCAAGGCTGTTTGAGTGAGGAGGAACTGACGGCTTGCCTCGGCCCAAGTCCAGATGCAGAGGTTAACTGTGCGTCGTTCTTGTTGCGTCTGGATCAGCGCGGCTTTCTCTGTCGTTTCGTCATGCAGAACGCTAAGCCTATCGCTGTTTGTGCGCCACAACGCGCCCCCGTTAGCGCTCTTCCGAAATTCGAACCGAATGCGACTATTCGGCTTTCTCAACAGACACTTTTGCAGCCCCAACAAAAAGGGCTCAGAGCGCTGGCTCCGGGAAGTTGGGCGACCGTGGATCTGTTGGACCCCCAGCTTGGCCCATTGCTTTTCAAGCTGTCCGAAGGCGCTGAGGCGGCGCAGGCCCAAAATTGCGTGCCGGGTCTTGAACCCCATGCTTTCGAGGCTTTGATGCAGCTCTTTGCGTGGTGCGATTTGCTGGAAGGCACTGCGGAACCTAAACCGCCTGTGCATGAAGCGCTTTTTCACAGCCAAACACGCCTCGGTTTCGCAAGAAATAACCTCGGAAAAACGGGGAAATCGAATGTTTCTGAACACCCAGACAAACATGTTCCGGACATTGCGCTGCCGCATCCCGATATCGCGGATATTATTGCAAACGACCCGCCGCATATGCTGGTTTCCCGCCGTCGAAGAAGTCGCCGTGATCAAGGTCGCACTCCGATCAGTCTTGCGCAGCTTAACGAATTGCTTTTCCGATGCTTCTACCAAGAGAATGGTCGCCGCTCCTATCCCAGTGGTGGTGGTATACACCCATTGACTGCGTTTCTTGTTGTTAATCATTGCGACGGTTTGGTGCCAGGGCTTTATGCCTATGATTGCAAACGTCACGGCCTCACAAGGGTTAGCAAATTCAATCCTGCTCTCAAGAGGTTTTTGAAAGACGCCGCCGCGTCAGCCAACTGTGTTTCGCACACGCAAATTTTGCTTCTTCTATCTGCTGACATGGCGACCACCCGCACCGCCTACGGTGCATTGGCGTATTCATTGGTCCTCAAAGAGGTTGGTGCCGTTTATCAAAATGTTCAACTCGCAAGCGAGGCGATGAAGTTAGCGGCATGCCCCCTGGGAACTGGAAACTCTTTAGTTTTCGCAAATGTCAGCGGGCGCAGTGTGTATGATGCGCCATTGGTCGGTGAAATGATTATTGGGTCAAGTGAGTGAGTTGTTGATGGGGGACGCAAAGGTTAATGTCCGTCGCGAAACCTTCCAGTTCAACGACTCCGCCGACGCTGACATTGGTACAGATAGTTATCTGATCGATGGTGAAACGGTCATCAAGACCGATGGTGACGGGGCGCGGTCAAAGGCTGGCGTCCTTCGCGACATCGAGCGCGGCAAGGTCTGGATCGAATTCTGATCCTGACCGTTGGCTTGCCCTTTTCACAGACGACGAAGGACACGAGATATGCCCGTCAAAAGGGCCGTCCGCTGGGTATCGTGCCGAGCCTGTTGATGGTCCCGCCTATGCTGGGAACCGACGCCGACGAAATTCTAAAGGTCAAGTGCACCGACAACGACAAAATCGACGTGAACTATCTTGTAAGCAACCAGATCGCACACCTCGTAAGCGATGATCTGAGGAGGAAATCGATATCGTATATAGCTGATTGATGGTGATTTCATCAATGCTACCTTAGTCTAAGTGCGGGCATGAACAACCGAACGATAGTTCATGTGAAAACACCCTTTCCTCAGAAGCCAAAGACATGCTGTTAAATTGTCGATTGTTCGCAATACATGTAACGCAGTCAACTTGGCTTGGCGCTGACTTAGGGAAGTGAAAAATAGCGGGCGCTTGAAACTCTCGCTGAGTGTCGGTCGTTCCTGAAGAACTGCCCCGGAACAGGACCGACCAGATATCCCGGTGTCGAAGGTCCGCTTTGGCGGTTTCAGTAAGTCCCCGCTGCGAAGCAGCGAATTCACACTTTCCGCCCTGTTTTCAAAACCACTTTGCCGGGAATCGTAGCAATAGCCGATCAAGCTCAATGTTCTGTTCCGACTGGAGCTCGGACCTTAGTTCTTGAATCGATCCATGGGCAAATCCTTTGATTTCTGCCGCTCTGGGGCTTTTCCGGCGATGACCCCATTGTCACTTTGGACGGAGGGGTGCCACACCATTACCCTGCTGACCGGCCCCGTCCGCTGCTGACCCGGTGGCTGTCGCGTGGCACCCGATTGGCCAGCATCCGTTCAGGCGGCTTAATCCTCGGCGGCCTTGGGCTCCTGGACGGTAAGCAGGCGACCGTTCATTACGACTATTTGACACCCTTTGCCGAGAGGTTCGCCAAAGTGCAGGTCACCGCCGCAGGCTATACAGCCAATGGCAATTTTTTGACCAGCTCGGGCGGGTTGGCGACTATTGACCTAGCGCTCGACCTTTTGGATTCAATTTCGGGTCAATGCATCGCGGATGAGGTAGCCCCACCGTGCTGCACGGCGGGCTGCCGGACAGCAACAAACAACAGGATCCGCTGGGCGAACAGCAATTACAGCAATCGCTTCCGATGGCCTTGCAGACGGCGGTTGCACTGATGCGGGACAACATCGAAACACCCCTGAGTATAGAAACGCTCTGCCAGCACGCAAGCTTCTCTCGCCGCCTGCGGTTATTCCAGCGCATCAAAGTTCTCTGCGGCTTACCGATAGAAGTTCGGACGCCCCCCAACAGGCGACCGCGCCAGCGCTCGGCGCAGCCACCATTTGCGCAGCGGTCGGTGGAGCTGAAGCAGAAGTCTCAACTGAAGACAGCAACAAGTCTCGCCAAATTGTTGAATGCCGCCCTACCCTTGCCGATCTGGCGCTTCTACCTTTTGTTCGTCAGTTCGCGAACATAGATTGCGCGTGATTTGATACACAGGAGTGGCCGAATTTAGTGGCGTGGCTGGATCAATTCCTTGACAGTGAAGGCTGTTCGCGGGTGACGAGTAAGTACAGAACTTGGTCCGAACGCGACGCTCCGATCTGGTTCAACAGCTGAGCTCTGCAGGTCGTATCACGACCCAAAGCCGATCTTGAATAGATCGTTTGATTACTGCGGTCGCAGCCCGTATTTTGAACATTCGCCGCATGTGCAACGTTTTGCGGCTGTTGAACGCGCACATCGCGCACAAACCAGACACTCAACTTGCTAAAGCGAATGTCTGGTTATTGCTTGAGTTACAGATAAAATATGGTGTCTTCCGTACTTTGATGTGTACCCCCAATGCGAGTGCATGAGCGGTTTGATCGCAGTCTTTTGACCGCTATGTGTCTCGACTGAGTCTACAGCCAACTCACGTGCAATCCATGTTTTCCGGACTGTCAGGAGGCCTGGATATGGCGTCTGCCTATCGGTCGGGGCAAACCCAAATCGAGAGTAGAACGTCGACACACTCAAAGCCGCAAAAAAGGCCGCGTAGTGGCGGGTTTTGCAGGCTTTAAAGAATACTAATTTCAACAGAGCAACGGACGGGAAACAAATTGTGATTAGAAATTAAACAATTACGGACCAAATTTGTGGTACACTAGGATGAACTTAGCGCGCTGGGACGAAGGAGTACGAAACCTAGAGGAATTATTGAGATGGAGATTTTCGAGCAGTTTGCAGAAGAGTATGGGCGGACAAAGCTCATCGAAATGACATTGCAGGACTACTTGCTGGAATGTCGTGAAGACCCGACTATGCGGGCTACCGCAGCCGAGCGGATGGTCGCCGCGATTGGCGAGCCAGAGCTTATCGATACCAGCCAGGAGGCTCGGCTCAGTCGCATATTTCTTAATCGAACAATCAAGCGATACGAACCCTTCCAGGACATATATGGTGTCGAGGAAACCATCGAGCGTATCGTTGGCTTTTTCCGCCACGCCAGCCAGGGTCTCGAGGAACGCAAGCAAATCCTCTATCTGCTGGGTCCGGTCGGCGGAGGCAAGTCAACGCTAGCCGAGATCCTCAAAAACCTGATGGAGCGGCAGCCGATCTATGTGCTGCGGGCAGGTGACGAGATCAGTCCAATCTTTGAATCGCCGCTTGGCCTCTTTGACCGCGCGCGGATGGGAGATTTGCTGGAGAACAAGTACAACATCCCCAAACGGCTGTTGAACGGGTTAATTTCACCTTGGGCCGTCAAGCGTTTACAAGAGTTCGACGGCGATATTTCAAGGTTCTCGGTTGTCAAACTCTACCCGTCGAAACTGCGCCAGATTTGCGTTGCGAAGACTGAACCGGGCGATGAAAACAACCAGGACATTTCTTCGCTTGTCGGTAAGCTCGACATACGCAAGCTGGAGGAATTCAGCCAGAACGACCCGGACGCTTACTCCTATTCCGGTGCTCTGAACCGCACCACGCAGGGGTTGATGGAATTCGTCGAGATGTTCAAGGCACCGATCAAGGTGCTGCATCCCCTGCTGACCGCCACGCAGGAGGGGTCTTACGCGGGCACAGAGAACATCGGTGCCTTCCCCTTCCAGGGTGTCATCGTAGCGCATTCGAACGAAGCGGAATGGCAGCAGTTCAAAAACAACAAGAACAACGAGGCCTTCCTGGATCGGATCAGTCTGGTCAAGGTTCCTTATTGCCTACGTGCCTCGGATGAAACCCGGATTTACGAGAAGTTGCTTGAGGAAAGCAGTCTGGGCGAATCCCCATGTGCACCGGAGACGCTGTCCATCCTGAGCCAGTTCAGCGTTCTGACACGGTTGAAAGAACATGAAAACTCGCCGACATTCTCCAAGCTCCGCGTCTATGACGGGGAAACCCTGAAGGATACCGATCCCAAGGCGCGGTCAGTACAGGAATACCGGGATGCGGCCGGGGTGGACGAAGGGATGACGGGCACATCTACGCGCTTTGCGTTCAAGGTGCTGTCCGAGACCTTCAACCACGACACCGAAGAAGTCGGCGCTGATCCGGTTCATCTGCTCTATGTTCTTGAGCAGGCAGTGAAACGCGAACAATTCCCCGACGAGGTTGAAGGCCGGTACCTGTCTTTTATGAAGGACGATCTTTCGCCACGCTACGCGGAATTCATCGGTAATGAGATCCAGAAAGCTTATCTGGAATCCTATTCCGACTTTGGTCAGAACCTTTTCGACAGATACATCGCGTTTGCTGATGCCTGGATCGAAGATCAGGACTTCAAGGATCCGGATACCGGCCAGATCCTCAACCGCAGCGTTCTGGAACAGGAGCTTGAAAAGATTGAAAAACCGGCCGGAATTTCAAACCCCAAGGATTTCCGGAACGAAGTGGTCAAATTCGTGCTGCGCGCGCGGGCCAACAACCGCGGTCGTAACCCTGACTGGCGCAAATATGAAAAGCTGAGAAGGGTCATCGAAAAGCGCATGTTCGGTCAAATTCAGGATCTGCTGCCGGTCATCAGTTTTGGTGCCAAGCGGGATAAGGAAACTGAAGCCAAGCATAACGAGTTCATCGATCGCATGATCGGTCGCGGCTACACGCGCCGACAGGTCAGGCGCTTGGTTGAATGGTACATGCGGGTCAACAAGGCAGGATGAGGAGTCTATGCTCAAATGGCCCATTTCATCGACCGAAGGCTAAACCCCAAAGATAAAAATCTTGGGAACCGCAGGCGATTTCTGCGCCGGGTTCGCTCTGCCGTCAAAGAGGCGGTTGACGAAAGTGTCCGGAACCGGAAGATCGCCGATGTCGGCCAGCAGGAAAACATCTCGGTACCGTCAGACGGGATCGGGGAACCGCATTTTCAGCATGACATCAAAGGTGGAACCAGACACCAGGTTCTGACCGGAAATAAAAAGTTCAAGGCGGGGGACCGGCTCAAGAAACCTCCGTCCGGTCAGGCCGGGCAAGGTGGACGTGAGGGTGCGCCCGATGGGGAGGGCGAGGACGAGTTCATGTTCGTTCTGTCACGGGACGAGTTTCTTTCCATGTTCTTCGAGGATCTTGAGCTGCCAGACATGGTCAAGCTCAGCCTGAAAGAGGTTACCGTCTCCAAGCCGCATCGGATGGGCTACACCGCCGCGGGAACGCCTGCCAATCTCAGTGTTTCGCGAACGATGCGCAATGCGTTCGGTCGGCGGCTTGCAATGCGGCGCCCAACAAACGCCGCGATACAGGCTCTTACCGACCAGGTTGAAGAACTGGAGGCACTTGAAAAGCCAGATGCGGCGCAAAAAGCGGAAACGAAGTTGCTGCGCGAAGAGCTCGACAAGTTGCTACGGCGTCGTCAGATCGTTCCCTACATTGACCCCTTGGATGTGCGTTACAAGTATTTCGAGATGCGTCCCGAGCCGGCCTCGAATGCGGTGATGTTCTGTCTGATGGACGTTTCGGCCTCGATGGGCGAGCGCGAGAAGAGCCTTGCCAAGCAGTTCTTCGTCCTGCTGCATCTTTTCCTCAAGCAACGCTACGACAAGATCGAACTTGTCTTTATCCGCCACACCCAGGTCGCGGCGGAAGTCGATGAGGATACCTTTTTTCACTCTCGCCAAACCGGCGGTACGGTGGTGAGCAGTGCACTCAACGAGATGAAAAAGATTATCGATGCCCGCTATCCGCCCTCATCGTGGAATATTTATGCCGCACAAGCGTCAGATGGTGAGAATTTCAGTGGAGATTCGCAACTGTGCGCCGACCTGCTGGACAGTGAACTGATGAAGTATTGCCAATACTTCGCCTACACGGAAATCGTCGACGAGACCGAAGCCAACTTGATGAACAGCGAAGATAACGGCATGGAATTGTGGCGTTCGTATCGGCAGGTCGCAGAGGCCTGGCCGAATTTCGCCATGAAACGGATCGCGCGCGCCAGTGACATCTACCCGGTCCTTCACGAACTGTTTGCGCGCAAGACGAACGGAGTTTCCAATGGCTGATTGGGCCAATGACAAGCGACCGCTGTTTGAAAGTGCAGAGTGGGATTTTGATACCATCCACCGCAGCTATGACGCGATTGAGCGTGTGGCGATCGACGAACTCGAACTTGACGTCTATCCGAACCAAATCGAAATCATCTCGTATCAACAAATGCTGGACGCCTATTCGTCGACCGGGATGCCGCTCATGTATCGCCACTGGTCTTTTGGGAAGCGGTTCGTTCACGAAGAAAAAGCCTATAGCAAAGGCGCAAACGGTCTTGCCTATGAGATCGTGATCAATTCCGATCCCTGTATCTCGTACTGTCTCGAAGACAACACGATGGCGCTTCAGGTTCTTGTGATTGCCCATGCGGCCTTCGGGCACAATCATTTCTTCAAGAATAATCACCTGTTTCGCCAGTGGAGTGATGCGCAGGGTATTCTCGATTACCTCGACTACGCGCGCGGTTTTATTGCCCAATGCGAAGAACAGCACGGTGAACGTGAGGTTGAACATTTACTCGACGCGGCCCACGCGCTCATGCCCTCGAGCGTTTTCCGGCACCGGCGTCCACCCCACTCGTCGCTCGTGGATGAGAGGACCCGGCAGCGTGAGCGGCGCATCGAAGAAGAGCGGGCAGTACATTACCTGTGGGATGCATTCGATCATCCCACGCAATCATCCAAAACCGATGAAGAGGCACAAAAACGAAAGCGCGAAATGGGGCTGCCGGAAGAAAATCTGCTCTATTTCGTTGAACGTCACAGCCCGGTTCTGGAATCCTGGCAGCGTGAAGTTCTGCGTATCGTCCGCAACATCGCGCAGTATTTCTACCCGCAGCGCCAGACCAAAGTGATGAACGAAGGGTGCGCCTGCTTCGTCCACTATTACATCACCAATCAGTTGCACAGCGCCGGTCTTCTGACGGACGGCGCAATGCTCGAAATCTTGCACAGCCATACCAACGTGCTGACGCAGCCCGATTTTGACGCTCCGAATGCGATGGGGATCAACCCTTATGCGCTGGGTTTCGCGATGATGCAGGATATTCAGCGCATCTGCACCGACCCGACCGAGGAGGACCGGGAATGGTTTCCGGACATAGCGGGCAGCGGCGCGTGGCGGGAAATATTGAAGGATGCATGGGCCAACTATCGCGACGAGAGTTTCGTTCAGCAGTTCCTCAGCCCCAATGTCATGCGCCGTTTCCGCATGTTTTCGCTGACCGATGACGAGGGGAAACCTTTCTACACAGTCGACGCAATTCATGACGAGCGCGGCTATCATCAGGTGCGCGACACCCTGGCGCACAGTTTCGACGTTTCGGAACACGATCCCGATATTCAGATTGTTGACGTGGACTTGATGGGCGATCGTCACCTCAGGCTAAATCACTCCGTGCGCAATGGTGTGCCTTTGAACAAAAAGGCGTCTGAAACGACTTTAGGTTATCTGCGACAAATCTGGGGTTTTGATGCGGCGTTTGAAAACTAGGTTCGGAACCCATTAATATCCGCTTTTCGGCGTGATTCATCGCTCGAAGTACGAGCATTGACTTGTCTGATCTTCTCTGGCTGAGCCATGCGCAGATGGTGCGTCTGTAGCCCTGTTTCCCAAAGTCCCACGGCATTCGGCGCAAACGAACAATCATTTGTCGTGCTTTCGGGCACTAATTGAAAGGCGGGCACTGGTAGATCGCAACAGTGAAACTGTTCACTACCATGCCCACCTACATGGTGAAGCGCCCTTCCGTGGCGGAACGGTTGAAACGCCTAGTGAGAAACCAATACCGGAATTTCAGACCGATCAAGGATTGTACGCCCAGTTCCACCGTGCACCAGCCCACTGCGCAAACGTGCGGTTCCACGGCTACCGACCGCCAGGATGTCGGTCTGCGTTTCGCGGCAGTACTTCAATATTTGGCTGGCGGTCGTCCCTTGGGGTTTCAAAGCGGTAATACTGAAGTTTTGGCAGTGTTGCGAAAGATGCTCTTTCAGCTCTTTCAAGGGAGATGCGTTTTCGCTTGCCTGGGTCACGCTCACCACATCTAAATGTTCGATGAACGGCAGCAGATGCAGCAGATCACAAAGAGCTCGTGTCGCGGTCAGGCCACCATCCCAGGCGACAACCACTTTTTTGAGTGGCCCTTCCGAATTCCACGTCTGTGGAACGACAATAAGCGGTCGCCCTGACCGTGTTACGACATGCTCCGAACGAACATGGGTGCCGGATTCCTCGGTTGTCTCAGAGTATTTGCCAACAATCAAAAGATCATGCAGGCGGGAATGAGAGGCAAGCTTGTCTGAAATGTCCCCCGATTCTACACGCCAATTGACAGTTCTGAATGTCCCGATCTGCAGGTCGAGTGCCTCTTTGGCTTTGATCGGTGCCTCTTCATTGGCACGCTGTACCTGTTTCATAAGCTGCTCGGGCATCCAGGACAGGATCTGGTTTTCTTCCATAACCGGCGGCGTCACGTGAATTGCCGTGATCTTTGCGCCGGCCTGATCAGCCAGCGACAAACCAAAGTTGAGTACGGTCTTCGATGTGCTGCCATTGCTGTATGCAACGAGAATATCTTTGAGCGGCATGACTTGCCCCTTTACGCAGTCGATTTCGTATAAGAAGGCCCCGCGCCTGTCTGCGCGGGGCCTCGCTGATTACAGTATCCCCATCAAGGTGCGCGGCAGGTACAGCGCGATGTCGGGAATGTAAGTCACAAGCAGCACCACAGGCAGGTGGCCAATCAGCATAAATTTCAGCGTGGGTTTGATATATTGGTCAATTGTCTGCCCCCCTATCGCCCCGGACATAAAGAGGAGTGGAGCGCAAGGTGGCGTGACGTTACCCAGACCCAGGTTGGTGCCGACAATGGCCGCAAAGTGGATCGGATGAATACCAATCTCATTGGTCACAGGCAGTAGAACAATCGCCGCCAAAACAGCACCAGCCGTATCGTCAACCAACATGCCCAACATCAACAGCAACAGGTTGATCATCAACAGAATGACCATCTTGTTGTCCGAGATCGAAAGCATGAAGTCCGCGATATCTTTCGGGATGTTCTCCTGCACCATTGCGCGGCTCATGATGAACAGGAAAAACAGCATCATCATGATGGCCCCAGTGTTGCGCGAGCCTTCGACAAGCGCATCCGTAGTCGTGCGAATATTCAGGCCCTTGTAGATTATGAACCCGGCAGGGAGCGTGTAGATCAGGGCAACAGCGGCTGCTTCGGTTGGTGTGAAAATCCCACCATAGATCCCCCCCAGCATGATCCCCGGCATCAGCAAGGCCCAAAATGCACCTTTGGTTGCGCGGAAGATCTTTCCGGCGCGCTGCGGAAGTGAAACCTTGGGCTCGACCTCAAGATCTTTGAACCCGCGTGCCTGAAATCCATTCATGATCACATAGATCGCCATGATCAGCACACCGGGGATGATGGTGGACAGGAAACAGGCGGCGACCGATAGCCCGCTCGTAATCGCGAACAGGATCATCGCAACGCTCGGAGGGATAAGAATGGCCAGAACTGAGGAACAGGCGACAAGCGAAATGGCGTATGAGCGCGGATACCCCGCCTCGACCATACGTGGGATCATCATCGACCCGATGGCCGCAATCGCAGAAGACCCGCTGCCGGCAATTGCGCCAAACAAGGCACAGGTTACGATGGTGACAGCACCAAGCCCACCTTTGATGGAGCCAACAAACGAGTTCACAAACCGAACCAATTGATCCGAAATGCCACTGGCCCCCATCAACGAGCCTGCAATCACGAAGAGCGGCAAAGCCAGCAGTGCAAAGCTGCTTTCCTGTTGGTACGCGTAGGGAATGAGGAAGGCGATGTCTCGCCCGGTGATCAGAACAATTACCAACGATGCCAGCCCGAAAACAAACGCAACCGGGACCTCCAGCATCAGCAGAACGACAATCAGTATGAGTGCGACAGAAACCGCGAGCATCAGGATTCTCCCATCACGTTTTGTTCGTTAAAATCTCGGATTTTCATGGCATCGCGCATGGTTTGAAGCAGGAAAAACAGCGCCATTACGGCAAAACCAAAAACCATGCTTGCGACCCAGATTGATCGTGGCCACTGCAGGTAAGTGCTTTTTCGTCCTCGTTCGAATGTGAACCAGCCGTATTGAGAGGCGTAGTACAGCGCGACCAACGTTACGCCTAGGCAGATCAGCGACGTCATCAGGCGCACATAGTTTTTCTTTTTTTCGTTCTTAACGACCAGATGCAATGCGCCGCCGCAGATATGCGCGCGCGTGCCCGTAACGTAACTGGCGCTCACAAAGTACAGCCAAATACCCAGCAAAATAGAGGCTTCTTCGATCGCCAAGAACGGGTTGGACATTCCGTAGCGCATGATCACGGTGACAAACATCAGTATGGCAAGTGAAAGCGCAAAGAAGATCATTGCTGATTTGAGGATCAACAAGAACCCCCGTTCAAACGCGGTTATTCCCGTGGTTTCGGGTGTCATTTGTTCCCCCCGTTACATGGATTGTTATGAAAAGAAACTGCCCGGCAATTTGCCGGGCAGTCGGGAGGAGGCATCGCTAGTTGATGCCGGCCGCAGACTTCAGGGCTGCGGTTGTCTCCGGGCCTACGATTTCTTCGAGGAAAGGCCATTCCTGCTCGTAGACAATCTTTTTCACGGCTTCGAGTTGCTCAGGTGAGAACTCTACGACATCAATTCCTGCGCCACGAATGTCTTCCAGCGTTTTGTCACTGATGTTCTGGGCCTCGTGCCAGGCCCATCCAACGGCGGTGTCTACCGCGCCTTGGATTTCACCGCGGTCGTCGTCAGACAAACCATCCCACCAGCTTTTGTTGACCAGCCAATAGGCGTGCTCGAAATAGTCCTTGCTATAGACGTATGCTTCCAACACGTCGCGCATTTGCCAGATTTCCGGCGGTGGACCAAAGGTACGGCCGTCCACGGTGCCCAGCTGCAGTGCGGTATACAGTTCGGAGAACGGCATCGGAACCGGGCTGAAACCCAGCAGTTCATAGCGTTTGATGGCGATTTCCAGACCAGGCACACGAACTTTGATACCATTGCCTTCTTCCGGCAGGTTCAGCGGCACTTCACCCACACCTTTGCGGATCGCGTAGCCCCCAAAGTCGACCGGCAGCACGCCGACGAGTTTCATATCCAGGTCAGCCAGGATTTCGTCGTAAACCGGAATAAGTGCGCCACCGGGACCATAAAGTTCACGAGCTTGCTCCCAGCTGTCGACGATATAGCCAGCCGCAAAGATGTTCAGGCGCGGATCAAATTCGGTCGCCGCGAAGGTCATGGTCATCGGAACTGCGCCCTGCATGGACTGCTCGAACAGAGAGGTCCAGTCGCCGAGGTCCCCACCTGGGTGATACTCGACCTCGTACCCGTCCCCCAGTGCTTCCATGAACTTCTCGGAAGTCGGATGGAAGATGTGCTCAGGCGGCATCGGATGTGCCAAGGTGAATCGCTCGTCCGCTTGCGCTGAGCCGACGGCCGACAGCATCGTTCCTGTGGCAAACACGGTTGCTACAGCAAGCTTAGAAAAATGATTGAAGTTCATAACTCCTCCCAAGTTCGGTTGTCTCAACCACCCACCACATGCAGGAGGTCCGACAGTGCATAATTTGTCCGACCTCGAGCCCGCTCTGACAAACTGGAAGAATTTGGTCTTGACCAAATATTTCTTGGCCTATCCAGAGATAACGTTAATTTTCAGGAAAATTCAAAGAAGAACGTAAACTCAACAATCATGTCTATTTTAACCGGGATAGCACCTGACGAGAACACCAATTCCGCCATGAAGCACGCAGCCTCACTGAATATTGACAAAAGAAAATTTATCCTCAAGCTGGCATTTCAACTAAGAGTGCAGTTCCATTGCCGAAGTCTGACAAATACTCAGATGGCAGTAGTTCTGACGGAACTTAGCTCCTTGCAATTTGGAAGAAGAGTGTATGCCCAGCTTGCCTCCGATCTATTCTTTGCGTGCTTTTGAGGCTGCTGCGCGCCTAAACAGCTTCAAGAAGGCGGCGGACGAGTTGAACCTTACGTCAGCGGCGATAGCGCATCAGGTCAAGAATCTGGAGCAAGGTTTGGGCGTTGAAATGTTCCGTCGACATTCTCGCGGCGTTGAGCTCAACGAAGCTGGGAAAAAATATCTTGAAATTGCTCAGACGTTGCTCGGCGATTTCAAACGAAAGACGCAAATATTCAAAGCTCAGTACGAAGCACAACCGATGCGTATCGGAGCCTTGCATGTTGTTTCTGAACGGCTGGTCCTGCCACTTGTGCGTAGATTTCTAAACGACTTCCCTGACGTAAAAGCCGAACTCTTTGCTGATTTGATTGAGCCTGATCTTCAGGTCAATAACCTTGATATCATGATTTGGCATGGTGAAACGCCTCCTGAAGATCTGGTTTCAATGCGCTTCCTGTCCGAAAAGCTGACGCCCGTCTGCTCACCCGAATTGCTGCTTGAATACCCCAATGGAATGACACTTGATGATCTTCTCTGCGTGCCAGCTCTGTATGATCTGTATTGGGACGAGGACTGGAGTTATTGGTTGACAGAAGTCGGAGGTCCCGAGCTTAAGAACTCTCTTGGGTTTTCGTTGTATTCCGCATTGATCCAGACTGCTATCGACGGAGGTGGAGTCGCGATAGGCCACACAGGTTTGCTGGGCAATGAGATTTCTTCCGGGCGTTTGGTAAAACCCTTCGCGCAAGAGATAGAAGCTCCGAAAAGCTACTTTGTCCTAACGTCGGAAGAAAACCTCAACAAACCAAATGTACGGACATTCTGGGATTGGGTAAAAGCAGAAAAAGACAAGGCAGCTGTTCAATAAACTGGGCGGTTGCTCCTGCCGATACAAGCAATGGCTATGGTGTACCCGAGTGCAAATCGTCCAGAAGGAGAGATTGCACTTTGTCAAAGGCTGGAGACTTGCGAAACGACGATGTGTACTTGGCGACAAGCTTCCGAGGAAGCTTTAGTGAACCTTCAAACGGGCGAACGAGGGCTCCACTTTCCAAAAGTTCGCGTACGAGTAGTTCGTGAGCCATCAAAACACCCCCGCCATGGCGGGCTTCCTCCAGGGCTACGGAAAAAAGAGAATGTGTCGTTCCTGATTGAACTACTAAGTTGCCACCTTGCTGACTGTTCAGCCAATTTTGCCAATCATCTGTCCAAGATCCATCAATCAAAAGAGTCTCATTCGACAGATCCGTGATTGAATGCAAACGTGCCGCAACGGACGGAGCACATACCGGAAAGATGATATCTTCCGAGACCGGAATTTCGTTTTTGCCCAACGCTGCACCGCTGTAAAAGAGCGTCAAATCAAATGGCTCCCGAGCCAGGTTTGGTGGAGACTCGAGAGCAACCACCGAAACGGAAATTTCCGGAGCGACAAGACGCAACTTCCCGAGCCGAGGAGCCAACCAAAGTTGCGCCACCGAAGGTAGCGCCGCAACTTTGACTTTCATGGGCTGCGCAGCTGCCCGTAACTCTTGCACGACGTCCCCAAGTTGATCGAACGCTTGGCTAAATCCGGGCAAGAGATTCTCTGCCAAAGGCGTCAGCGTTATGCCTCGCGCGCTTCGCACAAACAGCTGAGCGCCAGCCCAGGCTTCAAGAGATTTCACGTGCTGCGTGATCGCCCCTGGAGTAACGGATAACTCGTCTGCAGCGGCTGCAAAACTCTTCAAACGAGCTGCGGCTTCAAATGCGCGCAAGGCATTCAGGTGCGGTCCCTTTGGGCGACGTGGGGAAAGTGACATTCGTCTAGCCTTAGTTTTTCTGCGCCAAAAAAATAGCAATACTGATTTGCTTTGGCCAGACAAACTACGGATTTTTAATCAAACGAAAACCGTCGGAGGAAATCTAATGTCGCAGCATTTTTCGACCCCTATCGATGCGACCGATCCCATTGTCGCCGAAGCACTTGTCAACGAAAAACAGCGTCAGCAAGATCAAATCGAACTGATCGCTTCAGAGAACATTGTTAGCCGGGCGGTTCTGGATGTTCTTGGTCACGAGATGACCAACAAGACACTGGAGGGTTATCCCGGCAACCGCTTCCACGGCGGCGGTCAGTTTGTCGATGTCATTGAACAAGCCGCAATTGATCGCGCGAAGGAACTGTTCGGCTGCGATTATGCAAACGTACAGCCGCATTCGGGCAGCCAGGCCAATCTGGCGGTCTTTTTCTTGCTGCTCAAGCCCGGCGATAAGGTTCTGTCTCTGGATCTGGCCGCCGGTGGTCATCTGAGCCACGGGTTGAAAGCCAACTTGTCCGGACGCTGGTTTGAGCCACACCACTATGGTGTCGATGCCGAGTCCGAGGTTATCGACTATGACGCACTCGAGGCGCTGGCAAAAGAAATCCAGCCCAAGCTGCTGATCACCGGCGGTTCTGCTTATCCGCGTGAAATTGACTTTGAGCGCATGGGTCAGATTGCAAAGAATGTTGGTGCGCATTTCCATGTCGACATGGCGCATATCGCCGGTTTGGTTGCGGCAGGCGTACATCCCTCGCCGTTCCCGCACGCTGACATCGTGACCTGCACAACCACAAAAACGCTGCGTGGCCCGCGCGGCGGCCTGATCCTCACCAACAACGAAGAGTGGTTTAAAAAGCTGCAATCGGCTGTTTTCCCAGGTGTTCAGGGCTCGATCCACAGTCAGGTTCTTGCGGCCAAAGCTGTTTGCCTGGCCGAAGCGCTGACTGATGATTTCAAGGATTACAGCGCACAGGTGAAGGCCAACGCGACCAAACTTGCCGAAACGCTTCAGGCCCGCGGATTGCGCATTGTGTCGGGTGGTACCGATACGCATTTGGTGCTGGTTGATCTGAGCCCGAAAGGCATCACCGGCAAACGTGCCGAGGCCGTTCTGGAAAACGCCAATATCACCGCAAACAAGAACGCCATTCCGAACGATAGCCCGCGCCCACCCGAATGGGTCGGTCTGCGGCTGGGTGTTAGCGCGGCCACCACTCGCGGCATGAAGGAAACCGAGTTCGAAGAACTTGGCAACATGATCGCGGACCTGATCGAAGCAGAAGCCGCTGGTGACACCGCCGCGACCGTCTCGCGCTGCAAGGCGACCGTTGCGGAACTGTGCTCCTCGTTTCCGACCTACGCAGAGTAACGAACTCCCGCGTGGTCTCCTTTCGGACCACACTCCCTGCCCCGTCGTGGAAACATATACGACGGGGCGACTTTTTGCGCGCCTTTGAAAAACGCGCGACGATTTAGATCATAGGATCATCGCACAGGCGTGGAAATTTGTGATCAGGGCGTGGGCTGCTGCCCAAGCAAACTACGCATCTTTTGCTCAGCAAGAACCAAAATCACTTCGAGCTGTCCCAGGATCAAAATCTGACCCAATCACCAATCCGAGGTACGATATGTTGCACCAGACAAAAATTCTTGCCGATCCAAATGGTTTTTGGGCAGAGCACTGCAACAGCACAAAAGACGTGGTCTTTGTCGTGCAGGACTGCAACTCAATGTACGCGGTCAAAGCATGTTTTGAACTTCTGAAGCTGGCGAATAGGTTTTCATCAGAAACGAAGTACCGAATTGAAGTGGTTCGCAGCGTCGAGAGTGCGTTTTCTTTGCGTTCCAACCTGTCCAAGCGAACCGTCATTTTGTTTGGCGGCCTAAGAAAACTCTGGCCGCTTAGTGAAATCGACACTCGCTTGTTGAGAACTCACTTACCCTGCGCGGATCGCATCGGGCTTGTTGGTGGTGCAGTTTTGTTTGCGGCGCAGGTGCCGTTCTTTCGCAATTACGGGTTCTGTATACACACCAAATTTTCCGAAGCTGCAGATGAAGAGGCGATTCAGGTAATTGCGGAAGATGTACCGGCCTACCGCGATGGTAAGGTACATTCCGCGACTGGCGAACTCGCAGCGCTGCACATGATAGGATCAATGGTCGCGGATGACTGTGGTGAGTTTCTTGCTCAACAAATTCTGAGCCACATTGGTCTGACTTTTTCGTCCTCTGCGAACCGTTCGGAAGCCGAAAACCACTACCTTCGACTTGCGAAAGGAAATTCGACCCTTTGCCGCGCCATCGCGATGATGAAACAGAACGTGGAAGAACCGCTTTACATTGAAAGCCTTTCACAGGCCTTGGAGGCATCACCCCGTCAAGTTCAGCGCAAGTTTCAATTGTTCTTCGGCGAAACGCCAACCTCCGTTTACCTGAATATACGCCTGGAACGCGCTTACCACCTCCTGAAGTTCACTGACTTGCCCATCGACGAAGTATCGATCGCAACGGGATTTACGTCGCGGTCAAGCTTCAATCTGCGGTTTCGGAGACGGTACGACACGACACCAATCCGATGCAGGGCAAGCAGGTACCAATAACGACGATCTTGCCGTCCTAGGACCTTCGCTCTCAGCAACCAGAAGCCACTCACTAAGCTACGGAACAGAAAATGATTGAACGTTTTGAAACCGGCCAACGCATGGGCAAAGTCGTTAAGCACAACGGCGTGCTGTATCTCTGCGGTCAGGTCGGAAGCGGCGACACTGTGGCCGAGCAGACAAAAGACTGTCTGTCCCGCGTCGACGCACTTCTTGAAAACTACGGCTCGTCCCGCAAGCATATCTTGCAAGCCATCGTCTGGCTGGCCAACATGACCGACTTCAATGAAATGAATGACGTATGGGATGCGTGGGTTCCCGAAGGTCACGCCCCCGCTCGGGCTTGCGGTGAGGCCAAACTTGCGCGTCCGCAGCTACGCGTCGAAGTGATCGTCACTGCTGTCGAAGCAGAATAATTCAGCCTATTCGGGTCAGTGAAAGCTAAAGCGAATGAAAGTCATCGTTCTCGGAGCGGGTGTCATCGGCATCACCACAGCATATTATCTTGCAAAGCACGGCGTCGATATCACCGTCATAGACCGACAGCGTGAAGCCGGGCTTGAGACAAGCTTTGCAAATGCCGGTGAGCTTTCATACGGGATGTCCTCTCCCTGGGCTGCGCCGGGAATTCCCAAGAAAGCTGTGAAATGGTTACTCATGCGGCACCGTCCTTTGACAATCTGGCCCTTGCTTAGCCCGGCCATGTGGTCCTGGGGATTGCAGATGCTACGCAACTGCAACGAAGAAGCCTATCGCATCAACAAAAGCCGCATGGTCCGGATCTCGAGCTACAGCAGGGACGCACTGGCGGGTCTGTTGAAAGACGTTCCAATTGACTTCGACCAAAGAAATCTCGGGACACTTCAACTGTTTCGGACCGAAAAACAGCTTGATGCGTCGAAAGTTGATCAGGACGTTCTTCGCGAATTTGCCTCCCCATTTGAGGTTCTGGATCGCGATGCCTGCATTGCCGCTGAACCAGGCTTGGCCAATGTCGCAGAAAAATTTGTTGGTGGACTGCAACTAACGTCCGACCGCACCGGAGATTGCCGGAAATTCACCGCAGCCCTTGCGGCCGAAGCCCAAAAAATGGGGGGCAAATTTCGGTACAACGAAACGATCAAGGGCTTTGAAACCAGAAACGATCAGATTTCATCCGTTCTGACCGAGAATGACTCGTTTGAGGGCGATCGGTTTGTATGCTGTCTCGGCCCCTATTCCGCCGTCTTGCTGAAGCAACTGGGCATTCATCTGCCGATCTATCCGGTGAAAGGCTACTCCATAACTCTGCCAGTGATTGACCCAGCCGCAGCGCCTCAATCCACCATCATGGATGAGACCTATAAGGTCGCACTAACACGGCTTGGTGACCGCATTCGTGTTGCCGGTCAGGCCGAAATCATCGGGTTCAACAAGAAACTCGGCAAACACGCGACCGATGCGGTGCTCTATGTCGTGAATGACCTTTTCCCTCATGGGGGCGATCAGACGAAGATCGAAAACTGGACCGGGCTTCGTCCAATGACTCCGGATGGAACACCTGTTTTAGGGCGTACAAATCTCAAGAACCTCTATTTGAACACTGGTCACGGAACTCTTGGGTGGACAATGGCCTGTGGCTCAAGCCGAGCTGTCGCGGATCAGGTTGTTGAACGCGAGCCCGACATTTCGTTCGAAGGGCTCGAGGCAAGCCGATATGCGTGACATTGGACTAAATTTTTCGTGCCTCAGGTTTGCAGCAGGACGCAGCAATTGAAGATGGAAAAGAGACTGCAGTTACTTGGAGTATTTGTTATTGCGGCTAGCATCACAGCAGCCAACTACTTCTACTACAGAGACGCCCACCCGACCGCATTCTTTTGTAAGTTCGGCCATTTAGCGGGTCTTCAGTTTGAGAAGGGTGAGTGCGAGAAGCATACGCTGTCCCAATAAATTGCAACTGGTTTTGCTGTTTCTACAACCCCGCAGTGTGTAGATCGATTGCAACGTATATTCAGACCGCTGGTCCAGTGGGTGTCCTGTTAACCAGCGATCTGGCAACAGTGCCTGACTTACGAAGGCTCCCAATAGCTATCCGCGGTGTCACCTCACTTTTGTCCACCGTCAGATTTTTTTTCTAAAGTCGCGGGACCTGCGAGAGGCGGATTAAAAGCATTCTTGGATTAAAAGGCCGTTCACTTTGCGCTCTCAAACCCGTTCAAAGACAAAACTGTTCTTAGGTAAATTTCGGTCGCCTGCACCATTTCTTCCAGCTCAACATACTCATCCGTACTGTGCGCCTGTGCCAGATCCCCGGGGCCGCAGATCACACAAGGGAAACCTAGGTTCGGCGCGTCGGTGCCACCAGGGAACGCGGTGATCTCCGGTTCAGTATTTAGTGTTGCCTTGGCTGCGCCCGAAATTGCCTCGACGAGAGGTGAATCCAAGGGCACATCCAGGGCTCTCGCCAGCAGTGTTGGCCCGAAAACTTCGGCCTGGAAATCTGGAATTCTCTTGCTCAGCTCGGCCAAACGCGTGCGGTAATCATTCAGAATATCATCGATATCCTCACCGGGCAGGAAGCGGCGATCCACTTCCATTTCACACTGATCCGGAATGCCAGAGGCGAAGGTTCCACCACGGATAACGTTCATCGAAAATCGACCGCTACCGCACAAAGGATGAGATGGCCCTTTTTCTTGAAGCTCCGCGTTTAACCCCGACAGGTGTTGAATGACAGCGCCCATATGCTCGACAGCGTTGACGCCTTTCTCGGGCCGCGACGAATGCGTGGCCACACCTCTGGTATATATCTTTGCGCATAGCTGGCCTTTATGCGTGGGACAAATCGCCAGCTTCGACGGCTCGCCTATGATCCCAAAATCCGCACTGGGTCCGTTTTCACCCATCTCGGCAGAGCCGGTCAGCAAATGTTCTTCATCAACAATTCCCGCGATGATCAAATCGCCCGGCAAAGTGATGTCATTCTCGCGCAGCATACGAACGACTTCGAGGTAGCACGCAAATGCGGCTTTCATATCGCAGGACCCGCGGCCAGTGATCCGGCCATCCTTAAGCTCTGCGTCAAATGCCGCCTCATAACCTTCCGTTCCAACCGTATCCATGTGAGCCGCAAGCATGATGGTCGGCCCGTCGCCGTTTCCCTTCAATCGACCCCAAACATTGGGTCGCCCGGGTGCAACCTGACGCCAGCCTGTTTCCATGCCCAAGGTCCAAAACCGGGACAGCAAATCATCCGACATTTCCTGTTCGCGGAAACCTTCCTTGGCGGCTTCATCAAATGGATTCACACTCCGAATTCGGACAAGTTCAATAAGCGTTTGTGCGAGACGATCTCTGTCAGGAGTCATTGTGTCCTCAGATTGCAGCGCGCGTCTTGCCAACACGCGGATTGATACGGCTGCCATCGGAAAGCGCTATGACCATCATGATTTCGTCAGGCCGAGGGCTGTCGGGAACAGACAGGCTGATTGTATCAAAATGGTCGAATGACCAGGCATCATCCTTATGGCCGAGCGGTACATCCAATACTGTACCAGCCGCGGCGACCTTTGCCGATGACGGGATCAGCGCAGCGCCGCCGCCAATAGGATCGCGCATGGCCTTTCCCAGCTTTGGGTGCAACATGGCGTGACCGTGCTCGATATCGCCGTACACGCCAACGATGGCAGCCTTCCCGTAAGACACTGCGGCACGCGGAAGATGCGGCAGGGCGGCCTGCACCAGCCTTTCCCCAAGCAAGCTACCAAAATCGAAAAGCTGGCTCAGGTCCTCTTGGAATGTGCCGGAGAAAGGGTTTGCTATCACGCCCGCTGCCGCCACGCGCGTGACCTCCTGTGCATTAGGCTTCCCAGCCTCAGCGATTACGGTTTCCACGTAAACAGCCAGTTTGCGAATTTCCATCACATACCCTCCCTTGAGCACATCAGTAGATTCCGTAGATCTCTTCTTCGCCCTTTGCCTTGATCTCTCCGGATTTGACTGCTTCGACCACGTCTCGCAGGTCGCTCAGGAAATCGTCGGCAATTTCATGGTGGTGGCAAGATACCATCAGCAGAATGGCGTCCGGTTTGCTACCGATATTGATTGCCCAGCCACGATCCATCAGACCATCCGCAATGGCAAGAATGTTCAGCCCGTCCGCCTTGAAGGCAAAGTGGGGGCCCTGTGGTGTACCCAGAATCTCCAGTTCATCGATGGCGTTGATCCCGTTGCAGAACGCCTCGCGACCTTTGATAACGTCGTTGGTAACGCGCAGAAATCCCTCGCGGCCAAGGTAGTTGAACACGGCCCAGGCCGAAGCAATCGGACCGGAGTTGCGCGAGCCAGCTGTGTTCTTCGAGTAATAGTCACCTGCATTCCAGTTCGCGACCTCGAAACCCTGCCAGTTGACCAATTCCGCATCACGCAGAACCAGGATCGAACACCCGCGATAGCTGTACCCGTATTTGTGGAAGTCTGCTGACATTGAGGTCACACCGGGTACCGAGAAGTCAAAATTCGGGACGTCGTAGCCCAGTTCTTTTGCGAACGGCAGCATGAAGCCACCGATACATGCGTCGACATGCATCCACAGCTCGTGTTCCTGGGCGATGGCGGCGATCTCTTCGATTGGGTCCACAACGCCCAAGGGAAACGGCGGGCAAGAGCCAACCAACATGATCGTGTTTTCGTTGATGGCAGCTTTCATACCAGCCACGTCAGCCCTGTAGTCTGGGCTTTTGTCCATCTGGATGACTTCGATCCCCAGGAAATGGCTCAGTTTGTTGAACACAGCGTAGGCCGACTGAGGCACAATGATATTGGGTTCGGTGATCCCCTTGAGCTCACGCGCCCGGTCACGCGCAGTTTTCAGGGCCAGGATGATGGATTCCGACCCACCGGTCGTGATTGTTGCAGCTGCATTCTCAGGGGCATGAAACAGCTCTTTCACCATCTCGATCACTTCGGTTTCGTATTTCCGAACCGATGGATGCAGGCCGGTTTGGTGAACAACGTTGTCACCGATATGTTTGACAAAAGCGTCCTTGGCAATGTCCGCCACATCACTGCCGCCATAGTAAGAGGCCGTCAGGTTTTTGAGAGAGAACCAATCCCAATCTCCAACCCGCGCGGCATCCATAGCGTTGAGGATATCCTTGGCAGGCTTGCCATGTTGCGGGAAACCAATCTGATTACGGTGCTGAGACATGCGCTGCCCTCTTGATGATGTGTCCATGAGTGGCACCATTTGGTTAATCCCTGCCAGAATCGTCAAACCGGAAGATTTTGGTCTTGGCCAAGTTTGTTTTGCAGCTTGGCACAACCATAGGTTTTCAATGCGTTTCTTGCACCTTTGGGGCGGTTACAGATCTTACCCGAATAGGTTTAATTGTCGGTGGATGAACGGCTACTGACCCATCTCGTCCATGATTCCGGGAACTGGCAATTGATGCTCCGCCGCTTCGGTATTCGCGTTTGACATATGGTCATTTCACCATGCCGACAAATTTTGCCAGCAATTGGTTGAACTCAGCTGCCCGTTCAATGTTGACCAGATGACCTGTTTCGGGAAACCGGTGCCAGGTGGCATCGGGCAGAAGGTCTTGCAGGAACGCGTTGGTTTCGCCGACCAGATAGTAATCATCATCGCCCGTCACCAGCAGGACCGGTCGATCGAAGGCTTGCAATCGAGCCTGATCGTCAAATAGCGAACGCCGGTTCCAATGCAGGGTCGACAGCACATGTACGGCGCCTGTCGCGGATTGGCCCCGCAAGTTGTCGGTATAAATAGCCCAACTTTCAGGGTCGTTATTCTGGAAACTCTGATAGGCCGGATCATCCTCCAGTACCGCAACGGCGCCCGCGCCACCGCGTGCCTCGCGCAGGGCGATTTCGTGACCGACCCAGTTTTCTCGATAATGCGTGCGCTCGGCATCGTCCCGTGGGCCAGAGCTGTTGCCAACCAAGGTCACGCTGAGCACACGGTCGGAATGGGTCAGCGCAAAATCCAGGCTGGTAAAACTGCCCATGGAGGTACCGACCAGATGCGCCGCTTCCAGCTCCAGGTGATCCATCAGCGCCAACACATCGCCGGTTGATTGTGCTTGGCCATATTGCGCACGATCCTCGGGCACCGCCGACGGGTGAAAACCGCGCGCGCTGTAGGCGATGCAGCGGAAAGACTGCGAAAGGACCGGCACCTGCCGGTGCCAACTGCGATAGTCACCGCCGAATTCATGTACGAACAGAATGGGCGCGCCGGCCCCGGTGTCTTCATAAAAGAGGGTCAGGCCATCGGCGGACTGGAATTCAGGCATGGGTCTTTCCTGTTGGAGGCGTTAGCTGGTCAGGGCCGCGATTGCATCGGCGTCATAGCCCAGCTCGGATAGGACCTCTACTGTGTGCTGCCCCAACTCCGGTGCAGCATTTTCCTGAAGATCGAGGTCAGCGATGGGATTGCGGGCAAAGCGCATGTCGCGCCCTTTCGCGTTTACGGTGGAAAAGGCCGCGTATTCCTCGGACAGCGGATTGTCGGCGATGGTCTGGATAGTCTCAACCACCGAACATGGGATCGCGTTGTCGATCAGAACCTTGATCCAATGCGCCGAAGGTTTCTGTTTCAGGTGGGCACCCAGAACCTCGTCCAGCGCGTCGCGATTGGCCAGCCGCGCCTCGTCACCCTGAAACCGGGCATCCTCCAGCAGTTCAAGATACCCGATGGCTTCGCAAAACCGCGGCCAGTCCTTGTCGCTGCCCAGCCCGATGACAATATCCCGGTCGGCAGTTGGATAGGGTTCGAACGGCGTCATTGACGGGTGGCGCGAGCCGATTGGCACCGGCACGATTCCTGCGTTCAAATAACGTGCAAAGGCGTTTTCCAGGCAGACCCATTGGCAAGCCAGCATAGAAACGTCGAGATGGCTCGTCTCTCCCACACCCTGGGCGTCACGTTCGTACAACCGTTGCAGAATGCCGATGGTAGTGAAGAGCGCGGCCGCGATATCACCGACGGAAAAGCCCACCCGCGTCGGATCACCTCCCAGCTCACCATTGATACTCATCATGCCGCTCATCGCCTGGACCACGATGTCATAGGCTGGACGGTGCGACAGGCTGCCGGTTTGCCCGAACCCGCTGATCGAGGCAGAGATCAAGCGCGGGTTGATACGTTTCAGATCCGCGTCACCGCACCCCAGACGGTCACGCACGCCGGGGCGCATGTTTTCGACAAAGACGTCTGCGGTCGCCAGAAGCTTGTGCAGTGCCTCTTTACCCTCGTCCGTCTTCAGGTCCAGCTTCACCGAGCGCTTGTTGCGGTTGAGCGAGGCGAAATAGAGGCTGATCTCGTCCTCGAAAGGCGGCGTGGTACGGGCCAGGTCCCCGTTCGGGTTCTCCACCTTGATCACATCGGCGCCGAGGCTTGCAAGCAGCCACGTGCAGAATGGGCCGGACAGAACCGAGGTCATGTCGACAATGCGGATACCTTTCATGCGGCACCTCTCAGCATGGACTTGAGTGTTTTCAGATGGGCGCCCTCTGCAGCCAACGCGGTGGCGCAGAGGTGGCGGCAAGCGCCGATCAGGTCGCTCTGCTCTACCAATCGGTCCACTAGCCCCCAGGCGGCGGCCTCTTCAGCGCCTAACACATCTCCGCCCAACAGGATCGCAGCACAGCGTCCTTGGCCGATCAGCGCGCGCAACCGATCTACATCATACTGCCCGGGCAGAACATTGTTCTTCAGCACCGGGTAGGAGAACCGCGCCTTGGGTCCTGCAAAACGCATGTCGCAACCCAGTGCCAGTGTCAGACCGCCGCCTATGCAGGGACCGTTTATCGCCGCGATAGTCGGCACTGGCACCGCGTGCAGCGCGCGGGCCATTTCATCCCATGGGTCGGGGCCATCGGTCTCATCATAGAGCGTGTTCAGATCCGCACCCGCGCAGAACACCCGCCCCCCTGCCCCGGTGATCAGGACAGCGCGTAAGGTGTCGTCTTGACTGCTGGCGCGAAAGATGTCGCGCAGGGCGACCAACATCTCGGTCGTCAGCGAATTGGCCTTGTCCGGCCGGTTGATGGTCACGGTCAGCAAAGCACCCTCGCGCAGGGTCTGGATCAGATCGGCGCCCCTCATCCGCGATACTCCGGAACGGTGCGGTCCAACATGCGCATGAGCGACGGCCATTGCACGTCGCCATGCGGCCCGTTTTCCGGTGCCCCCCAATCATGCAGCGCCGTCATGGCGTCGGGGGTGATTTCTATCGGCCGGTCGGTGCCCGCCAGGATATCCACCTGAATCTTGCAGGCCATTTCAAGGTAATAATGATAGAGGAATGCCTCGGCAGCCGTGCGTCCGACCACCAGAAGCCCATGGTTCTGCAACAGCATTGCGTAGTTTTCACCCAGATCACCGGCCAGCAGCACGCCCTCGTCCGCGACAACGGTCGAATCCTGGTAAGGATGGCTCGACAGCGTGCCCAGCACAAAGCCCGCGTGTTGCGATAGAGGCATGAGCCCCTCGGGCATAGCCGACACCGCCACGCCTGCGCGTGTATGACTGTGGATCACAAAGTTCACCTCGGGCCGCGCGGCCAGAATGCCTGAATGGATGATGTGCCCGGCCAGATTGACGATCCGCCCGCTGCCCGGCTGATCATCCACCGCCTTCCCGTCAAAGGACATGCGGGTCAGGTTCGTGGCCGTGATCTCGTCAAACATCAGGTCATGCGAGTTCAAAAGGTAATGCCCCGGATCGTCGGGCAGGCGTGCCGAGATATGGGTCGAGGTCAGGTCGGTCCAACCATAGTGATGAGCCAGACGGTAGAGCGCGGCCAGTTCCTGGCGGACGGTATGGTTCATGCCTCTTCCCCCAGCGCGTCGCGGTAGAGGTTGTGGAAATGGCGCAAGCCCACCTCGCTCATCGCACCGCAGCCGTCGCCGATCACGTATGGCCCGGGCTCGAAAGCGCGGCTTTGCATACCCTTTTGTATCTTCGAAACGACGACTTCGTCCTCAGCTCCGGTGGTTTCCTTGTGCTTCTGCATCAGCGCAATCACGTCCTCATCGGCGATGTCGCCGCTGGAAAACCAGCGGTAGCGATAGATTGTTTTGTTCCAGGCTACGGGCAGGAATTGGCGAATGGTGAAATAACCGCCTGGGTAACAGCACATCGAGACATTGGGAAAGATCCAATAGGCCCCGTAATCGCCCGCCCGCGGGCTGGCGGTCACGTCAAAATCATACTGCTTTTCATTCCGAGTCTGCGCCTTACCATCGTGCCAGATCGTTTTGCCTTTGGGGATGGTTGTGTATCCTTCCATCTCAAGCACCCCATGAGTCAGCGAGCTCGCGTGCACGGTCGGGCAATGGTAGCATTCATTGTAATTCTCGACTGAGAGCTTCCAGTTGCTGGAATGCACGATCTCGGTCTCGCAAACGAATTTTAGCTGGGTCGGGTCTGGGTGAAAGCTCATAAGGTTCTGGCGGTAATCCTCCAGTTCCGGTCCCATTGGCGCTGCGTCCTGATCGAGATTGATAAAGATGAAGCCGCAAAACTCCTCGACCCGGATTGTGCGCAGGTTGATCTGGTCGCAGCTCAGCCCATCTCTTTCAACCGAGCCCGGCGCGCGTCGCAGCCTGCCGTTCAGTTCATAGGTCCAGGCGTGATACGGGCAGACCAAAACCCGCTTGCCCTTGCCCGAACCTTCGACCAGCGGATGCCCCCGGTGGCGGCAAATGTTGTAATACGCACTGACCTGCCCCTCGGGTGTGCGGATGACGAAAACGTCCTCGTCGACGATAGTGAAGGTCTTGAAGTCGCCGGGATCCGCAATCTCTGACACATGGCAGACACATTGCCATGTGCGGAAAAAAACCTTTTCCTTATCGAGTTCGAAGAATTTTGGTTGCGTGTAGTAGCGTGCGGCCAAGGGGGTGTTGCGCGACATTCTACCTCCGCTGCTGCCGGGGCGACGGGGCCGCGACATGTTGCTTGCATCCTGTGAAGCAAAAGACTGCCTTGCTCTCCACTCTTTGCAAAGATAAAAAACCACTATGCCTAGGGTAACTTGAGCTTGTCCTAATCATGTCGGACCACACCGATCAGATACCGCTGGGGGCGGTGCGAACCTTTGCGATGGCCGCGCGGTTCCAGAATTTCAAACGCGCGGCAGCCGAGCTGGGCGTTACCCCTACGGCTGTCAGTTCGCAGGTCAAAACCCTGGAAGGGTATCTGGGCTGCCTGTTGTTTGACCGCAACGCCCAGTCGGTCACCCTGACTGAGGCCGGACGCCTGTTCGCCGAGGCCTGCGACAGTATCTTTGCCCGGCTCGACAAAGCCGTTCGGGACACACGCCATACCGCCAACCGAGCCTCGATCACCGTGGGCGTGGGCGCCTTGATCGGCTCGCAATGGCTGTCCAAGCGGCTTTACAGTTTCTGGCAGCGTTTTCCCGAAACCGGGTTGCACCTGCAGTATTCCCCAGGCGGCGTTGAGTTTTCAGACGGGCAGACGGATTTGATGCTTGCCTGGGGCAACGGTCGCTGGCCGGGGCTGGCGTCCGAACCTCTGCTGCAGTTCGAAACTTCACCGGTGATCAGCCCCAATCTTCTGGGCGGGGCGGCGCTACCGAGCGAGCCAAAGGATTTGCTTGACCTGCCGCTTTTGCATTGGAAGGACCAGTTTGACTGGTTGGAGTGGTTCGCATCCATGGGCATCGACACCGGAGGCCACCTGTCCGGAGTGGTGATTGACGATTCCAGTGTTCTACTCAGGGCGGTGTTGTCGGGTCAGGGTGTCTCGCTCGGACTATTGCCGCTCATCAAAGATGAACTGCGGTCCCAGCAACTGATCCGACCCTTCCGCGAAGATTTCACACCAACGCGCTCCTACCATCTGGTCTACCCTCCAGATGCGATGGAGCAAGTGCAACTAAAGGCATTCCGGGATTGGATCATCCAGGAAGCCGGTGTGAACCTAAGCTAGGCGATAAGCCCGACGGCGGAAATTCTAGCCCGTTCCAACCTCTTGAAGCCTGTCTCGTACGGACTAGCAAAAATTCAGCGTTAGGCTATGCGCGGACATCGGATGCATCGCAGCGTTAAAGAACAGCCTGACCTGAAGAGGCGCAGTAAGCGGCCCAAATTGCCGCCATTCGCTGCTAGTACGAAACCGGCAATGGACTCGACGTTCGGAATTGCCGAGGGCGACAACCAGTTCAGGTTTGTGAAAGTCGATTTCATTTCGCGTTCTGAAACGATCGTCGGATGTGCTCCGCTCACGAAATACAGAACAAACCTAATGCCGAGCTCGTGTGATTCAGTCAGAACGACGAAGGAGTACAAGCGCTAATAACTTTGCACGGCGTTTCCCCGGCATTCCGAAACCTGTGCGGCAAAATACTCGAGAAATAGTATGCGTCTCCGGGACCGAGCACCCTGGACTGCCCATCTACCGTCACTTCAAGACGGCCTTCTATCACGACCGCGCATTCCTCTCCTTCGTGAGACAGTTCAGCCCGACCCGAGTCAGCACCGACATCGTACTCCTCTATCAGCATCTGCAACTTCCGATTTCGGCGCTCACCCGCGACCAGAAGATAGGAAACACCTGTTGATCCAAGGTCGCGCATGCTGCTGTGGGGAAAATAGAAGCTGTCCTCGTTCTTGAGCTCGAAGCTGAAAAAGAACCCCAGATTGACATCAACGCCCGCGAGGATCTTCTTGAGCAGTGCCACGGAAGGCTGAGTTGATCCGCTTTCGATCTGGGAAATCGTCCCGCTACCTACTCCTGCACGTTTGGCCATCTCGCGCTGGCTGAGGCCCTTTGAGGTTCGAATCAACCGTAACCGCCGGGCAGTTTCCAGATCAGATGTCGAAGAGTCAGCCATCGTGATTTCCTGCTTTTGATCGAAAGCACTTTAGGAGGGGCGGGTCTGTTTTTCAATGACTTACAGAAACCCACAAAGCCGGGTGTGCGGAAGGCCTGAACTCTGCAAGGATTTGGCACCAAATAAAAATCTGCTTCACGAGGAATGAACGTGCTCGATCAACCTAACACAATGTCATCGTTTTGGATGCCGTTTTCGGCCAATCGTGATTTCCTTCGCGAGCCCCGCATGATCCAGTCGGCCGAGGGGATGTATTACACCAGTTCCGACGGCCGAAAGGTCATGGACGGCACCGCCGGGCTATGGTGCGTCAATGCCGGTCATCGTGATCCGCTTATCGTTGAAGCGGTACAGAAACAGGTGCACGAGCTGGATTACGCACCGAACTTCCAGTTCTCCCACCCGCAGGCGTTCGAACTGTCAGGGAAACTGACCGCAATGATGCCGGAAGGGATGAACCACGCCTTCTTTACCAACTCGGGATCCGAGTCCGTTGATACGGCGCTCAAGATTGCGCTGCATTACCACCGGATGCGCGGCGATGGCGCACGTACGCGTTTGATCGGACGCGAGCGCGGGTATCATGGGACTGGTTTTGGCGGCATTTCAGTCGGCGGTATCGTCAAAAACCGCATGCATTTCGGCACGCTTCTGACCGGCGTTGATCACTTGCGTCACACGCATGATCTGGAGAAAAACGCCTTCTCCCGCGGTTGCCCGGAACACGGTGCGGAACTGGCGGATGATCTGGAACGACTGGTAGCGCTTCACGATGCGTCGACGATTGCAGCCGTGATCGTTGAGCCGATGGCCGGGTCTACCGGTGTTCTCCTACCGCCGAAAGGATACCTAAAGCGGCTACGGGAAATCTGCGACCGCCATGGCATTCTGCTGATTTTCGACGAGGTCATCACCGCCTTTGGTCGTTTGGGGGCCGCGACTGCATCGGAGTATTTCGATGTGAAGCCCGACATCATCACGACGGCAAAAGGCCTGACCAACGGTGTCATCCCGATGGGTGCCGTGATCGTTTCTGACAAAATCTATACATCGGCTATGGAAAACGCCGATGCGCCGATCGAACTGTTCCACGGTTATACCTATTCCGCCAACCCTGTATCTTGTGCCGCGGCGCTGGCGGCTCTGGAAAGCTACAAACAGAATGATTTGTTCCGCCGCGCTGCCTTGCTGTCTCAGCCTTGGGAAGATCAAATGCACAGCCTCAAAGGCCTGCCGAATGTCATTGATATTCGCAATCTGGGCCTTGTCGGTGCCATCGAACTCGCGCCGCGTGACGGCGCTCCGGGTGCTCGGGGCTATGACGCCATGAAGCGCGCTTGGGACGCTGGAATCATGATCCGTGTCACCGGGGACATCATCGCCCTGTCGCCACCACTGATCATCTCTGAACCTGAGATAGCGACCCTCTGTCAATCGCTTGGAGAGGTATTGGCCGACTTGCCATAACCTCTGACCACTAACCCCAAAAAGGACTGACATCATGAAAGATGCATCCCCGATCGCTTTGATCGGCCACTACATTAATGGCCAAATCACAGTTACGTCCGGCGAAAAGACCCAACCGGTTTTCAACCCGGCAACCGGAACGCAAACCGGTGAGGTGTCGCTGGCGACTGTACAGACAGTGAACGATGCGGTGACCACTGCCAAAGCCGCGTTCCCCAAGTGGTCAAATACCCCACCGATCCGCCGCGCACGTCTGATGAACAACTTCCTGGCCTTGGTGCGCGAGCATAAGGACGAGCTGGCCCGCGCCATCACGGTCGAGCACGGCAAGGTGTTCACCGACGCCCAAGGCGAAGTTGAGCGCGGTATTGATATCATCGAGTTTGCCTGCGGTATTCCGCAACTCCTCAAGGGCGATTACACGGAGCAAGTCTCCACCGGTATGGACAACTGGACCACGCGTCAGGCGTTGGGTGTCGTCGCCGGGATCACTCCCTTCAACTTCCCGGTCATGGTGCCGATGTGGATGTTCCCGATCGCCATCGCCGCAGGCAATACCTTTATCCTGAAACCGTCGCCGACCGACCCGTCAGCTTCGCTGCTGTATGCGGATCTGATGCAGAGGGCCGGTTTCCCCGACGGTGTGTTCAACGTCGTTCAGGGTGACAAGGTCGCTGTGGACGCGTTGCTGGAAGATGACGACGTCAAAGCCATTTCCTTCGTCGGTTCGACGCCGATCGCCAACTACATCTACGAGGTCGGTGCGCGGCACGGCAAGCGCGTTCAAGCGCTGGGTGGCGCAAAGAACCACATGCTGGTGATGCCCGATGCCGATATGAACAAAGCTGCCGACGCACTGATCGGCGCGGCCTATGGCTCGGCCGGAGAGCGCTGCATGGCGATCTCGGTTGCCCTGCTTGTCGGCGATGCCGCCGACAAGCTGATGCCGGTCCTGAAAGAACGCGCCGAAACCTTGAAGGTCAAAAACGGTCTTGAGCTGGACGCCGAGATGGGTCCGATCGTCACCGCAGCCGCGCGGGACCGGATCAAAGGGTACATCGACTCTGGCGTCGAAGAAGGTGCGGATCTGCTGGTCGATGGCCGCGACTATACCGTCGAAGGGCACGAGGAAGGCTACTTCCTTGGCGGCACCCTGTTCGACAACGTCACCCCCGACATGAAGATCTACAAGGAAGAGATCTTCGGCCCGGTTCTGTCCTGCGTCCGCGTCTCGAGTTTCGCGGAAGGTCTGCAACTAATCAACGACCACGAGTTCGGCAACGGCGTGTCGCTGTTCACCCGCGACGGCAATGTCGCGCGTGAGTTTGGCAAGCAGGTTCAGGTCGGCATGGTCGGCGTCAATGTTCCGATCCCGGTTCCGATGGCCTGGCACGGCTTTGGCGGCTGGAAGAAGAGCCTGTTCGGAGACATGCACGCCTACGGCGAAGAGGGTGTGCGTTTCTACACCAAGCAGAAATCCATCATGCAGCGCTGGCCCGAGAGCATCTCGGAAGGCGCCGAATTCGTCATGCCAACGGTAAAATGATCATCCGGTCCAAGGAGTGAAGAACATGTTCATTGGTGTTCCCAAGGAAATCAAGAACCATGAATATCGGGTTGGCCTGACCCCAGAAAGCGTCGCGGAACTGGTCTCGCATGGTCACAACGTCATCGTAGAGACCAATGCCGGGTCCGGCATTGGCGCAGATGACGACGCCTATCGGGCTGCCGGGGCCGAAATTGCTGCAACTGCGGCCGATGTATTCGCCAATGCCGAGATGATCGTGAAGGTGAAGGAACCTCAGGCCGTTGAGCGCGCCATGCTGCGTGAAGGCCAGATCCTTTACACCTACCTGCATCTGGCCCCCGATCCAGAGCAGACCAAAGATCTGGTCAACTCGGGCGCGGTCTGCATCGCTTATGAGACCGTCACCGACGACAATGGCGGTCTGCCCCTGCTGAAACCGATGAGTCAGGTTGCCGGTCGCATGTCGATCCAGGCCGGGGCCAGTGCGTTGGAAAAGGCCAAGGGCGGTCTGGGCGTATTGCTGGGCGGCGTGCCTGGTGTAAAGCCCGGCAAAGTTGTGGTCATCGGCGGTGGCGTCGTTGGTTTCAACGCGGCCCAGATGGCTGTCGGCCTGCATGCGGACGTGACCATTCTGGACCGCAATCCGGCAGTTCTGGAGAAGCTGGAAAACCACTTCGAGGCCTCGGCCAAGGTTGTCTATTCGACCAAAGCTGCACTGGAGGAAGAAGTCACCAATGCGGATCTGGTTGTTGGCGCGGTTCTGATCCCGGGCGCTGCTGCGCCCAAGCTGGTCTCGCGCGAGTTGATCTCGAAAATGAAACCCGGTGCGGTCGTCGTGGACGTGGCGATCGATCAGGGCGGCTGCTTTGAAACGTCCAAAGCCACCACTCACGCAGAGCCCACCTACGTTGTCGACGATGTTGTTCATTACTGTGTCGCCAACATGCCGGGCGCAGTCGCCCGAACGTCGACTTACGCGCTCAACAACGTCACGCTGCCGCACGCTCTGGCCATTGCCAACAATGGCTGGAAGCAGGCGCTTGCGGACAATCGTCACCTGATGAACGGCCTGAACGTGGCCCACGGCAAGGTGACATACAAGGCTGTGGCCGATGACCTCGGATACGAGTTCATCGCCCCGGAACTTTGCTGATCTGAAGCAAAGAAACGTCCCGCGGTTCACGAGGCTGCGGGACACCCACCACTGAGGAGGAAACCCGAATGACTACGAAGATTAACCGCCGCGCCCTCGGCGCGATGGGTGGCGCCGTGTTGCTTGCTGCAACCACACTCTCAACATCAGTCGCAGCAGAAGACATGACACTGCGCTTTGCCGGCGTGTTCCCGATCGATCATCAGGGCACAAAAATGATGGAGCAGGTTGCAGCTGACGTGGCAGCTGCAGATGTTGGCCTGACGATTGAAGTCTTTCCGGCAAACCAGCTTGGTTCTGGTGAGGCGCTGTTCGAAGACGTAGCCCGCGGCAATATCGATCTGGCCTCGGCCTTCATCTATGCCGACACCGATCCGCGTCTTGAGTTCCTGTCCATGCCGTTCCTGCTTGGGGGATGGGATGACATGGAAAGCACCCTGCTCAACATGGATTCCGAGTTCAACACCATCCTGCAGGAAATCACCGACGAATACGGTGTGCGCGTCATGGCGCAGAACCCTGAAGGGTTCATCGGCATTGTTGCCTCGCAAGAGCCCGAGAACTGGAACAGTTTTGACGACAAGGGCATGAATATTCGTGTCTGGTCGTCCAGTGTCGTGAAATCGATGGTTGAAGAACTGGGTTACCAGGCGACAACCATGGCATGGGGCGACATCTTCCCCGCACTTCAGGCTGGTATTGTCGATGGGGCCATCTGCTGCACCAAGACCGCGACCTACTCGATCTTCGCAAAGTCGGATGTTGGCACTCACTTCGTCGAGTACAACTCGATCTCGGAACTGACAACGTTCTATGCATCGCAACGGACACTCGACAAATTGAACGACGACCAGCGTGCCGCGTTGCAGGCCGCAATGACCAAAGCATCGGAAGACTTCTTTGCCTACAACCGTGAGAACGACGAAGTCTTCGGTCAGAAATTGCTCGACAAAGGCTACACCATCCTGCGCCTGAGCGACGAAGAACAGGCTGCAATGGCCACTCATGTTCAAGAAACGGTCTGGCCTGCGATGGCGCAAAATGTCGGTCAGGACATCATTGACCGTCTGCTGGCAGCTAAAGCGCAACAATAAACTCCAAGAGAAGGGCCAGCAAATCAGTTGGCCCTTTTTTGGTTTTTAGCTCAACAAAGGGAGGGAGAAAGATGTCTGCTTCAGAAGCTGAGCATATACTGATCGTAGAAAGCGCGGAGAAGAAGAGCTCGCAAAAAATCACCGATGAGTTGCCGGTTGTAATTGGGTATCCGCTGAAAGCAGTGGCCTTTGTCATGAGACAGATCGTCATGTTTGCCGGCTTTCTGATGGCCTTCACATTTGGGGCCGTTGTTGTCATCCGGTACGGATTTGGTGGCGATCTCTTCGCCTACGAAGAATGGCTTCTGGGCATCAGCATCATCGGTTTTTTTGCGGGCGCTGTTCTGGCCTCTGCCCGCAACCTGCATATCAACGCGGACATTCTGGGCATTGTGATCCAAAACCCTCGATTGATCTGGTGGCGCGGCTTTGTCGTCCTGACCGTCGAGGTCCTGGTGATCCTGTTTCTTATGTATGCGTGCTACGTTTCGCTGCTCGATGACTTCTCATTCCCGCGACTGCGCGCAACGCCAGTGCTGCGCATTCCATTTGTGACCTGGCGGATTGCAATCATGATTGCCTTTGGCCTCATGGCAACGTTCACGGCGGCATATTTGTACGTGCATATCCGCAAGGGGCTTGGCCTTCCCTTGAGATCAGAAATGCAAAAAGGAGAAACCCAATGATCATCGGAGGAAGTCTCCTTATCGTCTGCTTTATGCTGCTGTTGGGCGTTAGCGTTTACGTGGCATTCGGATCGGTCTTGATTTTCATCGCAATTGTTGGAGATCAATCCATCACCGGCTACCTGCCGACCGGCTCTACGGGCATCCGTTCATTGGTGCTTTTGGCAATCCCGCTCTTCATGATCGCCGGTGGCATCATGGAAAAAGGCAAAATTGCCGCCCCTCTTGTTTCGCTGGCTGAAATGTTCATTGGCCATATCAAAGGGGGGCTGAGCGCGGCGGGGGTACTGGCCTGCGGTGTGTTCGGCTCCATTTCCGGCAGTGCGAACGCAACGCTGACCTGTATTGGCGGCATCATGATGCCCCATCTGAAAAAGGCCAACTATCCGGGCGGTCAATCGGCTGCGCTGATCGTGGCGGCAAGCCCGCTGGGCCTGTTGATCCCGCCCAGCTCGTCGCACATCCTTTATGGTTGGGTCGCCCAACAGCACGTGCTGAAATGCTTCTTGTCCACGGTCATTCCCGCCATCATCCTGATCACGCTTCTGATTGTGGTCAATCAGTTCATGCTGCGGAAGTACCACGACATCAATCTGACGGAACGCCCAAAGCCGTTTCTGCCGACATTCGGAGTACAGGCGCGGTTGGCCGGGCCTGCGCTGATGATGCCGCTTATCATTCTGGGTGGGATCTATGGCGGGATCATGACACCGACCGAGGCCGCCGGGATCGCCGTGGTCTACTCGATTCCGATCGCGATTTACTTCTATCGTGGCCTGACGTGGAAAACGCTGGCTCAGACCATCCAGAACTCAGGCGTTACGATTGGCGTGGTCATGGTCATGATCTTCATGGTTCTGATCGTGTCGGACAACCTGATTTCACAAGGCGCGCCCCAACTGGCCAAGGATCTGGTCTATTCCGTGTCAGACAACCCGATCGTGATCCTTTTGATGATCAACGTCGTGATGATCCTGATCGGAATGCTGATGGACGACATCTCGGGTCTGCTTCTGGCTACACCAATCCTGCTGCCTATAGCTCAGAGCACTGGCATGGATCCGATCCATTTTGCGGCTGTGATTGGCGTGAACCTGGGGATGGCAAACATTACACCTCCGACAGCGCCCCTGCTCTATCTTGGTGCTCAGGTCTGTGATGAGCCGGTTTCGCGCATGCTGTGGCCGACTTTGATCTTCATTGTCTTTGCCTGGCTTCCCACGCTGATGCTGACAACCTTCGTACCAGAGCTGGCTCTCTTTCTGCCGGACCTCCTGCTCAGCAGGTAGCGGCGAGGAAGTGCAAAACCGCAAGGCAAACAAAGAAGCGCGCACCCCATTCTGACTCGGGGTGCCGGCGCACTCTCTCAAAGATGAACCGGGAGAGACAAGTTCGCAGCAAAAAAACCGGGTACCAAAAACAGAGGTTTGAAATGTATACAAATATCCTAGTCGCGCTGTCTCTCGAACACGGCATCAGTGATCACGCACTCTCAGCGGCACACGCCCTTGTATCCGAAGGTGGGAAAATCACGGCAGCACATATTCACGAACCACCAAACAGGCAGATTATGTACTATATGGACGAAGGGATTGCGCAAAAATCTCTTCAAAAAGCAGAAGCGCGCCTGGCCGAACGCCTGAAAGGTGAGACCGAGGTCGCTTCCGTCCTGCTCGAGAGCCAATCTGCCGGGCGGGCGATCACCGAATACGCAAACAAGCATGGTATCGACTGTATCGTCCTTGCTTCGCACAAACCCGGGATGAAGGAGTTCTTTTTGGGCTCAACGGCCGCTCTCGTCGTTCGCCACGCTCAGTGTTCGGTGCATGTACTCCGTATATGAAGATTACGCTCGCAACAGGTCACACACCTAGCCCTGCGAATTCCTGTGCTGATAATCATGAGCCTGGAAGTTGTTTCACGAAAACTCTCATATGCATCTGATTGGCTCAACTTCTCCCGGCTCCGGCAATCTCATGTCATCAGGTCAGATCCATGAACGCTTCTGTTGCGAAACGTATAGAAGACGAACTCATGCTCGGCTCAGACTACCTCTGGCCCGGTCGCTTCCGCGAACGACCGCACATCCCGGCGCGCCAATAGGTGCGGATTGTTCGAGGCCGGGTCACATCTATCGGCCTCGACGCGAACACCTACGGCGTTTTGCTCCAGACCTCGGGGTTGATCATATGAACCGGGGCGCCTTCTGCATAAGCGTTCACCTGATCAAAGATATCGGCGAATTGCAGGTCGAACTCGTCCTCGGTCACAAAACCAATATGCGGTGTCGCGATCAAATTCGGATGTGACAGCAGCGGATCGTTAGGATCGGTCAGCGGCTCGGTGTCGAACACGTCGATTGCCGCCTTTCCGGGACGACCGGCATTGAGCGCGTCCAGCAACGCCCCCGGTGCGATCAGCCCCGCCCGGGACGTATTCACAAACAGCGCACCTGGCTGCATGGTTGCGAAATCAGATGCAGTGACTATCCTTTGCGTGCCCGGTTTCAGGCGCACATGAATCGAGACGACGTCGCTTTCGGCGAAGAATGCCTCGCGGCTGGCGGCAATTGGGGCGCCGTCCGCCTGTGCTCGGGCGCGGCCTTCATCTGATGACCACCAGACCACATTCATCCCGAAAGCCTTGGCATATTCTGCAACCGCGCGAGCGATACGACCATAGCCATAAAGCCCGAGTTGACGACCACGCAGAGTCTTGCCCACGCCTGCTTGCCAATTCCCCGCTTTGACAGAAGCCATCTGCGTGGGCAAATCTCGCATTCCGGCCATAATAAGAGCCCAGGTCAGTTCTGCGGCGGCATAAGATGGCGTCCCGCCGTGCATGTTTGAACACAGTAAAACGCCATGATCCGAACAGGCTTGTACATCCACATGAGGATACACGCTGCGTTGGCTGATCAGTTTGAGATTGGGTAACTTCTCAAGCAACTCACGCGTCACTTTGATACGTTCCCGGAAGAGAACAACCGCCTCTGCGTCCTGCAATCGGCTCGCCAGCTGGGCAATGTCTTCAACGTGGTCTGTCCAGACCGTCACGTCGTGTTGGGCAAGCTTGGCAAAGCAAGGCAGACCACGCAACGTATCAAACCAGTCATCCAGGATGTGAACTTTCATCGGCTTTCAATACTCCGCCCGGGTGTGAGCTTTCTTGGCGTTGGAACAAAACAAGGGGCTTCGAGTGCAGCCAGTGCTTTGCGAACACGTTCGCTTTGATCGAGCAAGTGATTGAATTGCTCGTCGCATACAGCAATTGGTGTCGGATATTCCACCATGTCTCGCCGCAGCGCCGCCTGTGCCAGCTTGAGTTCCTGTCGGGCAATGTCGAGGCATTCTGAATAATCGTCCATGGCATCACCTCCTTTATGTATACTATTGTATACCATTAGGATGGCCTGATCAACTCCCATCCCACACACTTTGGGGCACATAGATATGGCCATCGGCCAGCTTGCGCCCAGTTCGCACCAAGCCAGCGGCACTCAGTGAAAAGCCATCTTCGTTTGAAAAATCGACCAGTACATCGATTTTCCCCGAGGCGTGTTCGAGTACGACTTCTGCCGGGCTGGCGACCGCGCGCTCAAGCAGCCCGTCTGCCACGGTTCCCGGCGTCAGCGCGCAGGAAGCCATGCATTGCGCCCCCGTAACTGCCATGGTTGGGTGCGTCTTCCACGGCATGAAGTACCGGACAGCAATCGTTCCACCGTCCTTGGCCGGGGCAAACAGCCCGAACTTCGGCGTTACCGACTGAGAGACATCCCCCATTCCCATCAATTCGCCAGCTTCTATCCGAATAGCTTCCATCCGATCAAAGAACGCGCGATTTGCGTCCAACTCTTCTGCGCTTTCATATCCCGTCAGACCAAAATCCGAGGCGCGCGCAATGGCCATGGGCATTGCAACATCCATGCAGGTCAGCTCGATCCCCTGAACAGTGTCTCGCAGATTTCCCGTGGGCAAAAAGGCACCTGTAGAGGAACCAACGACCCCCATGAAACTCAGTTGCACCGGTGCTGAGTGTCCCGGAACACCAGCAATTTCAGCCTCACCGTCATAGGTCAGTTCACCGCCCGGGGTCTGCACTTTGGCGACCACTTGTGCCCCCGTGTTGACGGCTCGAATCCGCATTTCGGTCTGATCACCTTGCGGCGAAATCAACCCCATCTCGATTGCGGCAGGCCCGACCCCAGACAGGATATTCCCGCAGGTCGGCTTGAAATCCACCAACTTTTCCTCGACCGAAACCTGGGCGAAGAAATAATCGATATCTGCCCACTCATCTTCGCTGACCGAAAGCATCGCGACCTTGGTCGTGACCGCCGCACCGCCGCCTATTCCGTCGATATTCAGCGGGTGACCGGCACCCACTGCCGCGATCAAGACCTCAGCCAAGATATCTAGGTCCTCTGGCAGGTCAGACCGCTGGAAATACGGGCCGCGCGAAGTGCCTCCTCGCATGAAAACATACGGAATTGCCGTCTGGGTCATTTCAGGCCCTCCTCAACAAGGTTTGTCAGAACTTCGGTGAATTCATGGGTGCCAAGGGTCCCCTGCAGGTCGCGTGTTCGAGTTTCAGGCAGCGCAAGGACGATACCTACGGACGCGCGGATCAAGTCCGCAGCGGCTGTTTCGCCCAGATGCCGCAGCAGCATCTCGGTCGACAAAACAAGGGACACCGGGTTGGCCTGATCCTTGCCCGCAATATCCGGGGCCGATCCGTGCTGTGCCTGCGCGACAGCGTGGCGGGCGCCGAAATTCAAGGACCCGGCCAACCCCAACCCCCCGGCCAGTTCAGAGGCCAGGTCGCTCAAAATGTCCCCGAACATATTTGTGGTGATCAAAACGTCGAACTGCGCGGGATTCCGCACCAAATGGGCCGCCGCGGCATCCACGAGCATTTCGTCATACGTGACACCGGGGAACGTATCGGCCATGGCTCTGGTGCAATCGAGGAACAAGCCATCCGTCATGCGCATGACGTTCGCCTTGTGAATGACAGTCACCTGTTTGGGGGGGCGCGACGCGGCCAGCTCGAACCCGGCTCGTGCAATATCCATGCTGGCGGCACGCGTGACCTTCCTGAAGGCGAGGGCCACATCTGGTTCCGGCATGAACTCTCCGCCACCGGCGAACATGTTGCGGTCGGCGTAGAACCCTTCGAGGTTTTCGCGCATCACGACCAGATCAAACGCCTTGCGGGACGGTGCATCCAATCCGGGCCACGTTCTGGCCGGGCGATGGTTGGCGAAAAGCTCCAGTTCTTTTCGCAGAACTCCCGAAGGATTGCGCCCGCCCTGATCGACCGGCGGATAGCTGTTATGCGAAACCGGTCCAAGGATAACTCCGTCAGCGGCCTTGGCGGCATCGACGACCGCCTGAGGGATTGTGGACCCTTCGGTCTCCAACGCCGCAAAGCCGATCGTCTTCTGCTCGATTTTGACCTCTCGGTTCAGGGCCGGGCTGGCAGCTTGCAAAACTGCCAGTGTTGCGGCCATGATCTCTGGCCCGATGCCGTCCCCTTCGAGGCATAACAGCTTTAGTGGATCGCTCATTTCAGCGGCCACGGCAGGCTGACCATGTCCTGAAGCAGACCGGGCGGGAAATCCCGGTTCAGTGCGCCTGCCATGAAGCACATGAAGCCGATGCCACAGGCAGTCAGGATCAGGGTCATTTGCCAGCTTGAACCAGCACGAATGCGGAAGAAGGCAATCAGGAACCCGATCAGGGCGAGGATGAAGCCCACGACCCAAGTGGCCGCGATCAGACCCGCAAACCACGCCAGAGTCGACCAAAGCCCATGCGGCGCACTGGCATCCTCTCCGGCAAGTTCCTTGTCGGCAAAGATCGCATCACCCTCGGGTCTCCGCATCATCTGGATCAACAGGATCACGCAGCAGAACAAAGACACACTGCCGATCACCAGGGGGATGATCTTGTCGGTCATGTTGTAGTCGGGGATCATGTTGGCGTTGACCAATGCGACGATCAGATAGGCCATGATCACCAGCAGGAACACCAATGGCGCACGTTTGCTGCCCGATTTGACCTCGCCCTCGGCCATGATCATCTTGGCTTGCCGGATGCCCAGAATGACCGAAGCCACAGTAACCAAGATCAGGATAATCACGATCGGGCTGAAAACATATTCCATGCCCTCACCAAAGCTTTTGCGGAAGCGGAATGAGGCGATCTGGAACGCCTGATTGGTGAATTTCTCGACCGGGTTTGACAGGACGAAGCCAATCAGGAAGGCCGGGCGCGACCAATCGAAACGGCGCAGGAAGATGCCGATCAGGCCAATGACGAACAGGGCCAGCAGGTCTTCGAAATTCTGACCGGACTGGAAGGCCGCAAAGCTGATCAGCATGAACAGAAACGGCGCAAGATAGGTGAAGCGGATCGTGGTCAGCTTGGCGATCCCGCCCGAGGCCGCGATGCACAGGATGGTGCCCACGACGTTGGCCAGCGCCAGCAACCAAACAATCGAATAGGTGATGTCGAGGTTGTCCTTGAGCATGCTCGGACCGACCTCGATATCGCCAGACCCAAGCAGAGCAACCGCACCGATGAAGATCGCCATTGATCCCGAACCCGGGATGCCGAACAGCAGCGTTGGCACCAGCCCGCCGCCTTCCTTGGCGTTGTTCGAGCTTTCCGGCCCGATGACACCGCGCACTTCGCCTTTGCCGAAGTTGCTTTTGTCCTTGGTGGTTTGAACCGAATGGCCGTAGGCGATCCAGTCGACCACCGACCCTCCGAGACCGGGAATGACGCCGACAACCACACCAATGATAGAACAGCGGACCGACAGCCAGATATTGGCAGCCCAGTCTTTGACACCGTCCAGCCAACCTGCCCCCAGCGAGGCGCCTTTGGCAATCGACCGGTCTTGCCGCAGCAGCGAGACGATCTCGGGAACGGCAAAGATGCCCAGGCCAACGATGACCAGCTTCAGACCGTCCGTCAAATAGGGAATGTCATAGGTCGCCATACGCAGCGACCCGCCCGCGTCTGCTTCGCCAATCGTTCCGACCATCAGGCCCAGGCCGGCAGCAGCGACGCCTTTCAATGGGATACGTCCTGCCAGGATGGCAACCATCGACAAGCCGAGGATGGTGATCATCAACATCTCGGGCAGGCCAAACGCCAGCACAATGGGCCGCGCGATCAGGATGAACATGGTCAGGAATGTGGCCCCAACCAAACCGCCAAACAGAGATGAAGCAAAGGCTGCCGACAGCGCCCGCGCGGCCTCGCCCTTTTTCGCCATCGGGAAACCGTCCAGCACCGTGGCCTGCGAGGCGGAACTGCCGGGGATCCCCATAAGAACTGACGCGAAGGTGTCAGAGGTCGGAACAACGGCGACCATCCCGATCATCAGCGCGAGGCCAAGGATCGGGTCCATACCGAACATGAAAGGCAGCAACAGGGACAGACCAGCGATACCCCCAAGCCCCGGGAAAACACCTACGGCCAGCCCCATAACGACGCCGAGCACGAGGTAGCCAAGAACGATGGGTTGCAGGATGAGTCCCCACGCGTCACTGAGCGCAGGAACAGCGGTGGCGAAAACCTCCATAGCGGCCGCCTTTCATAAATTGTCATGTGTGCAGAAAACGCGCGCCCAATGGCGGGCACGCGCTGAGGAGGTCGGCTTAGTTCAGCTCGACTCCGTAGGCCTCTTTCAGCCAGTTCAGGACGTATTGCTTGGCACTGTCATCGACATTCGTGGCCGTTTGCAGCGCGACTTGCGACCCATCGCCCACGAATACCGGATACTTGCCCACACGCTTTGAGGAGATATCGGCAAAGTCGGCCCGTTCGGTTACCGCCTGGAAGGCAGCAGTATAGGCATCAACGACCTCGGGCGGCGTGTCACCTGGCAGGAAGGCCAGTTTCTGCACCGGGAAGCCCGCCACGAAAAAGGCTTTCCAGGCGTCCCAGGCCGGACCGCTGGTTTCACAGCCATCGGTGGCTTCGCAGACCTCTTTGAACGTCGGAATATCCGGGAAAGTCGGGTCGCGGACAATGTTGCCGGCGGCATCCAGCGCACCCCAGGTCATCATCGGCACGGCCTGACCGGCCTCGACCAACGGGGCCGAGCCGCCCAAATACCCGGACGAGGTCTGATAATCGATGTTGGCTTCGCCACGTTCGAACATTAGACGGCCGTCACCACGGCCCTTGATGCCAAAGACTGGCTCGACATTCATGCCCAGCATTTGCCATGCCAGCAGCGGTACAAGATCCAGACGGGTCGCACCCTGCGAACCGTAGATGAAGCTGGTGTCTTTCAGCGCATTTGCGGAACCATCAAACTTGGCTCCGTCCTCGGCGTTCAGATAAGCAACACCACCGGTTCCCGATGCCATGACCGGGATCCAATCATTGTATTCATAGCGCACGCGTGGATCGCTCAGCAGATAGGGGAACTGGGTCGAACCCGAAGTGCCAAACAGCAGCGTTCCATCATCATGATTTTGTTCCTGGAACCAGTTCGCCCCTTTGGTCGACCCGGCACCCGGCATGAATTTCACCACCACGGTCGGCTGACCCGGCAGCGCCTCGGACAAAAGCGGCGCAAAGAAGTTGGCCCATTTGGCAGACCCGCCCGTTTCCGAAAACGGGATGACCCATTCGATAGTCTTACCCGAGAAATCGACCTCGGCGGCGGCAGGTGCAGCGATACCGGCGGCGGCGATCAGCCCCACGACGGCGCGACGGGTAAAGTTGGAAATGGCCATTGGTTCCTCCCTGTTGACCAGACAACCACGCCAGCGTCTCTCGCGCCACCGTGATCGCAAATAGAACTGTGGGGTTGATTCCCCCTCCCATCTGGCAATCATGGAGCGCCAACCTTGCGTGAAACTTGCAGGAGACCCGATGCGGATCGTCATCGTCGAGGATAACGAAACCCTCGCCAACGCTATTGCCTATCGTCTGCGCGATCGGGGCCACGCAGCAGACGTGCTAACGGATGGCGATGAGGCGGACCTGTACCTTCAGCAAGAAGGCGCAGACCTGATTGTTTTGGATATCAATCTGCCCGGTCAGTCGGGATTGGAGGTTTTGCGGTCCCTGCGCAATCGAGGCGACAGCGTACCGGTCATCTTGCTGACGGCGCGCTCCGAGACCAGTGACCGGGTGTCGGGCCTGGACATGGGTGCAGACGATTACCTGGTCAAACCCTTCGAGATGGACGAACTGGAGGCCCGCATCCGCGCCATGTCGCGCCGCAAACAACTGGATTATGGATCACGCGAAACCATCGGCAGCCTGGAATTTGACCGCACCGCCCGGCAAGTCAGCGCAAATGGACAGGTGCTTGACGTCCCGCGCCGAGAAATGGCGGTGCTGGAATGCCTGTTGGAGCGGCGCGGTCGGATTGTTCCCAAAAGCCAATTGACCGACTACGTCTACGGCGTGGGGGCCGATGTCGAAGACTCAGCCGTTGAACCTCATGTATCGCGGTTGCGTAAACGCCTTCAGAACCTGGGCATAAGGATCAAGACAGCCCGCGGCCTTGGGTATCTGCTTGAGGTGCAGAAGTGATCAGACATGGTTCGCTCCGGCTCAGGCTCTTTATTTTGATCCTGACGCCGCTGGTTCTGATCGCAATACTGCTTGGATATTGGCGCTACACGGTTGCACAGCAAACGGCGCAAGAGCTTTTTGACGACAGCTTGTTGTCCGCTGGTCTGGCGATCTCGCGCGATGTGGCGATTTCAGAGGGCGATGCCTTGTCGCCTACCACGCGCAGCTTGATCCGCGATGCGTCGGGCGGAGAGATATTCTATCACGTGACCGGGCCCGGTGGTATCTACGTGACCGGTTATGCATATCCTCCAGCCTCCGCGAGCCCGTCGGAACAAGACGCATACAAGCCGCAGTTTTTTGAAGCAATTTATCGTAATGAGCCGGTGCGTGTGCTGAAAATGACTGAACGGATCACACTGGATAACCTGGTGGGCGATGCGACGGTCACGGCCTGGCAACGGATCGCAGACCGCAATGCCTTTGCCAATGAGCTGTCAATCCGAGCAGCGATCTTGATGGGTGTTTTGCTTGCGACCCTGGCTTTTGTTGTCTGGTTCGGCGTCGCGCGAGGTCTGCGGCCCTTGCTGGATTTGCAAAACGCCATCGACTTGCGCTCACCTGACGACCTGAGCGAAATCAAACGCCCGGTTCCGGTCGAGGTCCATGGCATTGTAAAAACCCTGAACCGGCTGTTTGGGCAGGTCGAAACCAGCATAAACGCCCATCAGGTGTTCATCTCCGAAGCCGCCCATCAGTTACGAAATCCAGCAGCCGCGGTTCAGTCGATGGCCGAAGCGTTGCGGGACGCAAAAACGGAAGCGGACAGAGACAAACGCATCGCGGAGTTGGTGGCAGCGGCAAAAAACTCGGCCGCGGTCGCCGAGCAGTTGTTGTCTCTTGAGCGGTTGAGGCAACCGACGCATCAGGACCAGATGGAGAAAATTGATTTCCGCGCAGTCGTGGAAGAGGCCTGCGCGGAGATGGGCGTTCACATCCTTGCAAAGGGCGTCGAATTCGAGGTCACGATGCCGGATACGTCGATCATGGTCGCGGGTGATCGAGTTTTTCTGGCGGAGGCCATAAAGAACTTACTGGACAATTCGATGAAACATGGCGGCACCAAACTGAGCATCATTTCAGTTGTGCTGCAGTGCGATCAGGATACGATCCGGCTGACTGTGACCGATGACGGCATTGGGTTGACGCCCGACCAAAGCGACACGGCCTTCAGCCGGTTTTCTCAACTAGAACCCTCCGACGGAAGCGGGTTAGGCTTGTCGATCGTTTCAGCAGTCGCACGTCGCCACGGAGGTCAGATCCTAATCAATCCGGCCGTAAAAGGAGCAAGCCTAACGCTTGAACTTCCAAAGACGCGATAAGTTCTGTTTGGCCGGAATAGCAAAGAGCACTTTCCACTTTTCTAGTGACTATTTGCGATTACAGCGAATGACCTCTTTCCGATAGTTACCGACCAAAGCAAAGGCACTTCAACAAATCTCCGCTTAGTCCATGGCAATCTCAATCCATTCAGCAGAACTGAGCAGGATCGGCGCGTCTTTGGAGCCAATCCTTGGTTCATTTTAGCGTCCTTTACAGCCGGGAAACGAAGAACAAGCGCATATTGTTACTGCTCGGGGTTCTTTGATCCAAACAGCGTCGCTTGGCCTGTCTGTGCCAGAAGCAACCGTGGCATCTCAACTCTTCGAAGTTGATTCCGAAGCGGGGCGCAACCCTGTGTGTTCCATGTAGAGTAACGATTGTTCTGCAGAGCAAAGCCTACCCCTTCCAAAGTCCTGGTTCGGAGCAATGTCGTCGCAGACAAAGTGGTCATTGGCCACCATCCTGAGATCGTCGAAATGCGAGGATGACCTTTCTCATTGGGGTGGCAAGGCTGAGCCATGGCTTATCAAGGATTTTTATGTGTGCCCCGCGCTCAGCGATCCGCTGAATAATGGTTACGCCGTCAATCATGGATCTGTTGACTTCTGTAATTGAAGCCAATTGGAAAAATCCTGAACCGTTTCAGTTTCAGCAACCCGGAGCGGTCTATAGAGGAAGTATCCATAGTCGGAAAGCGTAGTATCCGATAGCCGATACAACTTAGTGCTTCGCAGCTCCTCTTGTACGAGATCATCCAAAAGGGCAATCCCCTGACCGTCGATTACAGCCTGCACCCGGACGTTCGGGTCGGGAACAATCAGCACATCGCGCCGCGCTTGCCGTGGAAGCCCGGCCGCTCTCAGCCATTCGGACCAGGCGTTGCTGTCATCGCGATCCCTCAGCAGAGTAAATCGGGAAATCGCGCTCTCCATGCCTATTTCTGAAACCTGCTGCGCGGCCTCCGCATTGCCGACTGGGTAAGAACGCAGGGGCATGAAGGGGGTGACAATGCCATCACGCCACTGTCCATCGCCCCAGCGAATGGCCAGATCAACATCCTGCAACTCCTGCTCGGAAAACTGAACCATTGGTTGAATTCGCAATTGCACGCTCTGATGATCCTGCATGAAGGACATCAGCCGAGGCGAGAGCCAGCGTGCTGCAAAATAGGTTGAGACTCCGATCGTCAAGGTGCGCGAAACGATACCCTTCAGCGCAGAAAGTTCAGATTCGATCTCGTCATACTGAGGCTGACAGATTGCCAACAGCCTGAGACCCTCACCCGTCAGGGCAACGCCCCTCGTCGTACGCCGAAACAGAGACATACCAAGATCGTCCTCCAGCGTTTTGACCTGATAGCTGATGGCACCCTTGGTCATGTTGAGCGCTTCTGCCGCTTCCGAAAAGCTGGCGTGACTGGCGATCTCGACAAAGAGTCTGAGTTGATCGTGATGGCGGAACCTGGATGACATAGATCAGAGTATAAATTTCTTGAACGCCGTGAAAAGAAATTTTCGATTTTCCTGTTCGTTATATCGTGCAGATTAGTTCCTGGCCCCGCATGGAGGAGTAAGGGTGTTGGTCAATTTAAACGCAGATCCTCATTCGCCGCCTTCGACAACCCACCGCGTCAAGGCCCGTCGTAGGCGGTTGGTGCGCCACAACACACCAGAAGTTGCAGCGCCGTTTTCGGGGCGCAGTATCCCGGCATACGCGTTGTTGAACGACGCGGCACTGAAGAGAATCGAGGATCAGGCCGACTGGATACTGAACGAAATCGGAGTGGAATTTCGCGGCGATCAGCAAGCATTGGATCTGTTTGCGCAGGCGGGCGCGCAGGTTTCCGGTGAACGGGTCCGTTTCAAACCCGGCCATGCGCGTGAACTCTGCGCCACCGCACCCGAGACGTTTCTGCTGCACGCGCGCGACCCGAACAGAACTGTGACCCTTGGTGGGGACAATGTGGTGCTGATGCCGGGCTATGGATCGCCTTTTGTGACCGATTTGGAAAAGGGCAGACGCTATGCCACGCTCAAGGATTTCCGGAATTTCGTGAAACTCACCTTTGGTGCGCCGGCCTTGAATCATTCCGGGGGCACCGTGGTCGAACCAACGGATGTACCGGTGAACAAGCGTCATCTGGACATGATGCTGGCGCATCTCACGCTGTCGACCAAGCCGTTCATGGGGGCAGTGACAGCCCCCGAGCGGGCAGAGGACAGTATCGCAATGGCGCGACTGGTTTTTGGGTCGGAGGTTCTGGAACGCAATACGGTGATGCAGGCCAATATCAACGTCAATTCCCCGCTGATCTATGATCACACAATGTCCAGCGCGTTGCGTATCTATGCCGAGGCAAATCAATGTGTATGCGTCTCACCGGCGATTTTCGCGGGGGCAATGGGACCGCTGTCGCCGGCGGCCGTCGCCGCGCAGACATTGGCCGAGGCAATGGTCGGAATTGCGCTGGCACAGTTGGTCAGGCCCGGCTGCCCAGTTGTCTTTGGCTCCTTCCACTCGACGATGAACCTTCGCACAGGTGGACTGACCTTTGGCTCGCCCGAGGCGAATATGACCACGATGGCGATCACCCAGTTGGGCCGCAGATTGGGTGTGCCGGTTCGCTCCGGTGGCGGACAGATCACGTCATCGAATGCGCCGGACGGGCAGGCCATGCAGGATAGTGCCGGTGCGATGTGGTCTACGATATTGTCCGGCGCGCATCAGGTTTGGCACGCGGCAGGCTGGCTCGAAGGCGGGTTGGTTATGTCCTATGAAAAATTCATCATGGATTTGGATCATTGCGGTGCGATTCTGAAAATGCTGCGAGGGTTCGAAACAGATGACGAGGCCTTCGGCCGTGATGCCTATCTAGAGACCGAGCCGGGCGAAAATTTCCTGTCTAGCGGCCATACCTTGCGACACTATACATCTGCCAATTTTGAGCCCCAGATTTCCGACCCAGGCCCCTACGAGAGTTGGATCGAAAATGGGGCTCTCACATCGGATCAGCGCGCCTCGGTGCAATGGCGGCGGATGCTCAACGATTACCAACCTCCTGAAATGAACCCGGGCATCCGTGCCGCGCTTGAGGATTTTGTATCTGAACGCAAGGCCGCGATGCCGGATGAATGGTACTAGAAAGGAAAATCATGACCGAAGAACTCAGCCGCAGGTCGGCGCTTGCATCGCGCCACACGGCCCTTGGATCCGGTTTGGAAGATTGGAACGGCATGGGCACTGCCTGGACCTATGACACGGACCCGAATGACGAACATGATGCGGTACGCGATCGCGCGGGTATGTTCGACATGTCGCCCCTGAAAAAGGTATTTGTGAGGGGGCCGGATGCGCGGGCGGTTCTGGACCATCTGACCACACGAGATCTGAAAAAAGTCACACCGGGCAAAGCGGCATATCTGTGTGTGCTGACTGATCAGGGCGGAATTGCGGACGATGCGATTGTGTCTAACAACGGCGGCGATGAGTGGATGATAGTGCATGGATCGGGTGACACGATGGCGCTGCTTGAGGCCTCGGCTGAAGGCAGAGATGTTGAGGTGCAATTTACTGATGACCTACACGACCTGTCCGTACAGGGCCCTGCAGCGCTGGATATCCTCAACGCTCATTCCGATATCAACCTTGGGACACTGGCCTACTTTGAACATGCGCCAGCGACGCTGTTTGGCCATGCTTGCCGCATATCGCGCACTGGCTATTCCGGCGAACGCGGTTATGAGATTTTTGCCGATGGCAGCGTCATCACTGAAATCTGGGACAAGTTGGCGGCCGCTGGCGTTATGCCCTGTTCGTTCACGGCGCTGGATAAAGTGCGCATCGAAGCGGGCCTGTTGTTCTATGGCTATGACATGACCGAGGACAACACCCCGTGGGAGGTCGGCCTGGATTTTACAATAAGTACTACCAAAGCCGATTTCCGGGGGAAAGCTGCGCTCATGGCTGCTAAAGGAAATGAGAAGGTCAACAACATCAGCATTGATATCGACCACCCCGACTTGGTCGAAGGTGGTGAAACCCTGATGATGGACGGCGAAAACGTGGGCGTGATCAACAGCCCTTGCTATTCGCGCCGCATGGGAAAATCACTGGCTTTGGCCCATGTGCAACCGGGATTGCCCGTCGGTACATGTTTGTCGGTAGCTGGCGATGCTTTGAGTACAACAGCAAAGATCGTCGCCGGCCCAGTCTATGACCCTGAAAAGTCACGGACACGTAGCTAAGCAATGGGATTGAGCCGCAAAAGGGCGATCGTTTCGGTCGTCCTTAAGAACTTGGAGACAAGTTTTAAACAATAGAGACTATCACCAAAGCGGCCGTTTGCTCACTTCGCGAAAACAGCAAATACGGGTTCATTTCCGCCCGATGCTTGAGCAGAAATCGCGCGTAAGTTGGCCTTGGAAACCCGTCGATCAATCCTGCTCTTAGAAGCGCGCTGTAAGCGCGGTGCTGATAAGTGGATGCGGAGGGAGGATCGGTGGGCAAATCATGCCAAGAGTCCAACTCCCCGCAGTCACCCCGAAATGCAATACCTGGAACAAGGGGCGGATCATCGGTCAGAAACGACCGCTGCTGCCCAAGCAGGTTTGGGCAGCAGCGCACGACTTGAACTTGCCGGAAACCTGCGTGCCCCCGCCGCCATCGACAGCAAGCCGCACGGCCGCGATCTGGTCCAGCTGGCCGTGACTGATCTCGTGAAGGATGATCGTGTCCGGGAGCGTGTTTCGGTGATCCAGAGCAAGACCAACCGACCCGTTCAGCTCGAACAGACGGAAAATACGAGAGAAACCGTGCCGGCCCGGGTCAGATCATCCGAGATGTTTGCATACCGGTTCATCTTCCCTGGCCATTTCCATGACCGGCCACACATTTCGACGCGCCAGTTTGGTCAGCTTGTCCCTGACTGGGTGACGGCGATTGGCTTGGTGCCAAGTGAAAATGGCACGCATTCACTCCGCCGGGCAAGGGCAGCGGAAATATACCTAAAGACCGGTAATCTTCGCGCTGTGCAACTGCTGCCTGGTCGATCGAAGATCGACAGCACCCTTCACCATTTCAAAGCGGCTTTCCGTCATTCATGTGGCATTGGTTCATGCCGAGCCCTTAGAAGCTGTGTCAGTATCTCGCTGAGTGTGCTCGCAGAACAATACTCGGCGCACTTGCATAACCCAGTATGTCGCCGCGCGGCAGGAGTTCCGCCCCTTCATACGTTCCGCGGCGAGGTCTGTGAGAGAGATGATCAAGTCTCGCAAAAAAGCCGGCATTGCTGCAAATGCCCAATGTCGCAACCAGTAGGTTTTCTCAATTTCCTTTCAATACAGTTGACCCGGAAGTTGGGCAGCCGAGTATGAGATGACGAACACGCAGAGTGAGACCGCAATCAGAAAGAGTAATGACGGGCGAGGCGTACTCTTTGTCTTTGCGGCCGGGGTTCTTTGGTCGACAGTCGGGCTCGGTATTCGCCTAATTGAAGACGCCGTCGTCTGGCAGATCCTACTCTATCGTTCGATAAGCCTCAGCCTGTTTCTCTTGGTTGTTATTCGATTGCGCACCGGAGAGATGCCTTTTGTACACCTTCGTCGCCTTGGTTTTCCTGCTGTTATCGCGGGGCTGTCACTGGTTGCAGCTTATTCTAGTGCGATCTATGCGATTCAGGTCACTTCCGTCGCCAATGCGATGCTGCTTTTTGCCTCTGCTCCGTTCATGGCGGCAATTCTGGGGTGGATTATCTTGAAAGAACGTGTCCGTAGGGCAACCTGGATATCCATTTTCGTCGCCATTTGTGGCATTTCGATTATGGTCGCTGACAAGACCGGAAGCAGTGCAATTCAAGGCAGCGTCGCGGCTCTGGGATCTGCTCTTGGATTTGCTGTGTTCACAGTGGCTCTGCGCTGGGGAAAATCGACCGACATGCTGCCATCGGTTTTTCTCTCTGGCGTTTTCGCAGTAATTATCACATCCACGATTTGCCTGTATTTACACTTGCCTTTACTCCTGTCCCCCCGCGACGGTGGCATTGCGATGACCATGGGCGTTGTTCAGGTTGGTACGGGTCTTATTCTCTACACTATTGGATCTCGCGGTCTGCCTGCGGCTGAACTAGTCCTTTTGTCCCTTGCAGAGGTTCTCCTTGGCCCGGTATGGGTCTGGCTATTTCTGGGTGAAACGGCAACTGTTAACACACTACTCGGCGGCGGCGTGCTATTGGTGGCCATCGTTGGGAATGCCATCTCGGGGAAACGCCCCCGTCCGCCGCCAATCACGGGCTAACCCATGCAAGGTCATACTGTTTTGCCCGCTTTTCCCTGATATTAATCTGGACCAGATCTTTTCCATTCCCTGTAAATTCAGTCAGGTAGCTTTACTTAGGTTGTGCGGTTTCAGGCTGGATGAGTTTGGCGCTTTCTGCGCGGGAATGGGAGTGAAGCCGCAAGACTACACTGGCGGCAAAGCGGTGCGCGACTAGTAGGAAAACAATGTCAACGTCACTAGATTCGAACCGCCCGAGGTCACGCTGTCGCCCTTATCGAGATGACCCATATGCCCGGCGGGCCGGCTTTTTTAATTTTTTTCCAGAAGACCACTGAAACTGGCGGAGAAGTTCCGATCAACGACAACCGCCTGACGCCGGAGAACTTGATTCGGCGATTGTCGAGGAAACTCGCCGTCGCGCCATCCGTTACTACCGCTGGCATCCCGAGGAAAAACCAGCCAGGTCGTGGGTTTGAAACAATCTCTTGGTGTCCGCAACAGGGAAGAGGCCGAGGCTTATCTGGCCCACTACGGTATCAATAGCGACTTGGGGCCGAACGGGTCGATGACCATCTCGCACGGGGCAAAGGTGTTTCAACGCTATTAGGGCGAAGAGGTCTGGCTAAACCAGATGTCTGAAATGCGCTTCTCTTTCTGGACGCAGAACGGTGTCTATTGGGACTATGGTCTGAAAGAAGATGAAATTCGGAGCAACAGCGCCTCTGGTGATGGTGCCGAGGATGACCCGGGTGATCTGGTTCTGTTGGACAACAACCTCTTCCAGTATGGCCGGGTTCACTATTCCGGCACCCACAAACGTTGCGTTTACCTAGGCATCTGAACACTAAAGCAAGAAACCGCCCCGCGACGAACGATGTTTCTATATGACGTAGCGCGGTGGCGTGGATTTTTTTAGCAGTACTAAGAAAAATTTTGATCTTCTCTCGGTTATTCTGTTTTATAGCCAAACCGTCAACCGCAGGAGAAACAGCATGTCAGCCCCGACCGAGCGTGCCAAAGCCAAGCCAAAGGGCAAACCGACCGAGTTGGGACAGGCCATCCGGCGACGGCGCAAAGCCATGGGGTTGACGCTTGATCAAGTGGCGAAGTCCTCGGACCTGACTACCGGTTTCTTGTCTCAGGTGGAAAGAGGGCTCAGTTCGCCGTCCCTGACATCGCTGATGGCGATTGCCGCAGCATTGCACACCAGCATCGAACAGCTGCTGAGTGTGCCAAAAGTCTTTTCGGAGTATGTACCGAAAGACAAACGACAAACGTATTCTCTTGGAACACGCGGGCGTTTCTACGAAAAACTAGGGCCTGGATTTTCGGGCGCCTTGTTTCACCCCCAGATCGTTCATCGCCCTGCGGGCCATGTTTCGGAGAAAATGTGTCATGATGGAGAGGCGTTCTGCTACTTGCTTTCAGGTCAGTTGGAATACCATCTGGGAGACCAGATTTTCATTATGTCCCCCGGAGATGTCATACATCACGACACCTCTACGCGGCACTATTCAGTTGTTCTTGGAGAGACCGAGGCTGTTGAGCTGTGGGTCACAACTTCACCTATCAAAGACACAGGGTCCTCGTGACGCTCTAAACTGATCAGAAAACAATCACGAGGTTCTGGCGGTAAAAAATTTTCACTCTTCACTAAAATTTTCTTTAGTAATTTTAAGAATCACTTATTGTCCCTTCTAAGGTTGGAAAAGAACTATTGCGGGAGGATGAAGAGAATGAAGTTTAAGACGGTATTGGGAATAACCGTTGCTGCTACCCTAGCGATGCCAGCTATGGCGCAGGAACGAGGTGGAACGCTGAACTTTGCCCGTTATGACGGATCACGTCTGATTGACCCGATCTATGCAGACCGCAACCCGGATATCTGGATGGTCGGCAGCCTGTTTGACACGTTGCTACGCGGCAGCGCCGACGGGAACTCGGTCGAACCGGGACTGGCCGAAAGCTATTCTGTTTCCGACGATGGTAAGACTGTCACTCTTACCCTGCTCGAAGGCGTCATGTTTGCAGATGGCTCACCTATGACTGGCGAAGACGTCATTTTCTCGCTGGACCGTGCGCGCAACCCTGACCTGAGCCCTTGGGCAGGTTTGCTGGGTTCGATTGACACGGTTGCTGCAGATGGCAACACAGTTACCCTTTCGCTGAGCGCGCCAGACCCGACAATCCTGTCGATGCTGGCCACGTTCAACACGGCTATCGTGTCCAAAGCCGCGTTTGATGCGGCCGCTGGTGACACTGATCAGGACAAATCTGCCGCCATCTTTGCGGCAACAACGGCCGGGGTCGGCTCGGGTCCCTTCTATCTGTGCGGGTTCGAACAGGGCGCTTCGATGGATTTCTGCGCCAACGAGCATTACTGGCGCATGGGCGCGGACGGCAAAGCCCTGCCCTATCTGGACGGCGTGCATTTTGAGATCGTACCCGACGACGCCACCCGTATCCTACGCCTGCAAGCCGGTGAGGTGGACGCTGCCGAGTTCATCCCCTTCAGCCGCGTAGCCGAATTGGAGGCTGATCCGAGCATCGACATGCAGCTCTATCCGTCGACCCGGATCATCTATTCGCCGATCAACACACGCGAAACCCGTGCAGATGGGTCCCCGAACCCAATGGCTGATCCGCGTGTCCGGCAGGCGTTGAACTATGCCACCAACAAAGATGCGCTGATTGGGGTGGTTCTGCACGGCGCAGGTCAACCCATGAGCTCTCCTCTGATGGCAAAGGCGACACAATATGCTGCGGACCTGAACCCGCTTTATGCCTATGACCTCGACAAGGCCAAGGCGCTGATTGCTGAGGCGGGTGTACAGCCCGGAACCGAGGTGACGTTGACCACTTTGGCGGGATCGGCGGATGATGCGACGATCTTTGCAGCCCTGCAACAGATGTGGGGTGAACTGGGCCTCAGCCTGGTGGTCGAGCAGGTCGATAACGCCACTCGCGGCGCCAAGAACCGTTCGGGCGAATTCGACATTCACACCTATGGCTGGGTGAATGACGTGAATGATCCAAGCCAGGTTGTTGGCTGGCTGGGCTACACGCCAACCGCCAAAGCCGTTGGCACCGGTTGGGAAAATGCCGAGTTCAACACCTTGTTTGAGAAAGCTGCAAGCGAGATGGACGCCGAAGCCCGCAAGGCGCAGTTTGCCCGGATGCAGGAGATCTATGCAGAGGCCGCCCCATTGCTGTTCATGTATGAAACTCCGTTTGCCGTGGCACTGGGAACGGCCGTTGATGGCTATGTCCAGACCCCGCTGGGCAATAATATCTTCGACGAAGCGACTGTAAGCCGCTAACCTCTGACCCCCTCAGCCCGTCGCTCACGGGCGGCGGGTATTCTTTGCGGAGCCAGCGTTTGTCCAGTCTGTCCTATATCTTCAAACGTCTACTTCTGATGATCCCGACCTTTTTTCTGGTCATGGTGATCATCTTTCTGTTGGTGCGTATGCTGCCCGGTGATCCTGCGATTGCCATGGCGGGCGACCGCGCCTCGGACGCTGATATTCAAGCCATTCGCGAACGCCTTGGTCTGACACAGCCAATGTTCGTGCAGTTCTGGCTGTTTCTCACCAACACACTGCAAGGCGATCTGGGACGGTCGATACTGATGCGTACCGATGTCACCACAGTGATTGCAGACCGCTTGCCGATTACCGTGTTTCTGACAATCTACTCGGTTGTTTTGTCTTTGCTGATAGCAGGACCTCTGGCTTTTGTTGCCGCGCTGAACCGGGGCCGCTGGCCGGACGCCGTCATCCGCACTGTTTTCCAAATCGGCCTGTCGATGCCAGTTTTCTATATCGGATTGGTTTTGCTGACTTTCCTCGCAGCCCAGCTGCGCCTGTTCCCCGTGGGGGGCTATGGCGACACCTTTGGAGAACGGCTCTATCACTTGTTTCTGCCGTCGGTGACGGTGGCGCTTTACACCTCGGCCATCATCATGCGGAACCTGCGCAGTGCGATCATCGAGGTTCTGGACGCCGAGTACGTCCAATTCGCCCGCGCCAAAGGATTGCCCGCGCGGCTTATCTTGGGACGGCATGTGCTGAGGAATGCCCTGATTTCGACCGTAACGCTGCTGGGCCTGTCCATCGGCAACCTGATGAGCGGCACCCTGGTCACCGAAACAGTGTTTGCGGTTCCGGGTATGGGGCGGCTGATGCTCGAAGCCATCTTCGCCCGCGATTACCCCCTGATCCAAGGACTGACCCTGACCTTCGCCTTACTGGTGTCACTGGTCTTCCTGATGACGGACCTGTTCCAAAGCCGCCTTGATCCAAGGATGCGCCTGCAATGAGTGATGCAACCTTCACACCAACACAGCCGACCTTTCTGCAAAGGGCTCTGCGCAAACCCGGGTTTGTTGCTGGGCTGATCATCATCGGGTTCTCAATCCTTCTGGCGATTTTTCCGGGGTTCTTTGCCCCGTATGACCCCAACGCAATCGATTATCTTGCAGTCCGCCAACCACCTTCATGGGCGCACCCGTTCGGCACGGATCTGCTGGGTCGGGATAGCTTGTCTCGCGTGATTTGGGCGTATCAGGTGAACATGCAAATGGCTGTCTTCGGCACAGTCTTTGCACTGGTGATCGGTGTCATAGTTGGCGCTCTGGTCGGGTACTACCGGGGTATCGCCGACCTGATCTTTGGGCGGATCGTGGATGCGGTGATCACTTTCCCCTTCCTAGTGCTGGTCATCGCAGTTGTTGCGGTTTTGGGGCCCGGGTTGGTCAATATGTATATCGCGATTTCGGTGGTCTATTGGGTGTACTACGCGCGCTTGATGCGGGCCGAGGTGATTGCGCAAATGGGCAACGACTATGCCGCAGCCGGTGTGGTCATGGGCTACTCCGACAAGCGCATCATCTTCCGCCACCTGCTGCCCAACGCGATAACTCCGGTCATCGTCTATTGGATGACCGATATGGCGCTGGTGATTCTGCTGGGATCCTCGCTGGGTTATCTGGGGCTTGGCGCGCAACCGCCACAAGCAGAATGGGGCGTTCTGATCGCCGAAGGGCGCAACTTCATTTCAACAGCGTGGTGGCTGAGCCTGATGCCTGGCATCGCCATCGTTCTGACCGGGCTGGGCTTTTCCTTGCTGGGTGACGGGCTGGCAGATTTGCTGAGACCGCGAGGGTAACGGATGGAACACAACACACCGATACTCGAGGTTGATGGGCTCAACACCACCTTCCACCGCGGCGGGCAACCATTGCCAGCTTTGCGCGATGTCAGTTTCTCGGTCGCGCGGGGCGAGGTTCTGGGTCTGGTCGGCGAAAGCGGGTCGGGCAAGAGCGTGACTTTACGCTCTATCATCGGCCTTGCGCGACGTTACGGCGATGTCACCGGCGAGGTTCGATGGCAAGGGCAGGACTTGGTCCAGATGCCAGATCGCGCCCTGCGCCAGATTCAAGGCCGCGAGATCGCAATGATCTTTCAGGAGCCAATGACTTCACTCAACCCGCTTCTCACGGTCGGTCTGCAGCTAGAAGAAACCCTGCGCGCGCATACCGACCTATCCCAGTCTGCTCGCCGCGATCGTGCCATCGAGATGTTAGACTTGGTCGGCATTCCCTCGGCCGCTCAACGATTGAAAGACTACCCGCACCAGTTCTCGGGCGGAATGCGGCAACGCGTGATGATCGCCATTGCGCTGGCTGCAAATCCCAAACTGCTGTTGGCGGATGAGCCGACAACAGCCTTGGATGTGACCATTCAGGCGCAGATCCTCGACCTGATCCTGCGCTTGGCGCAAGACATGGATATGGGCGTTGTCCTGGTTACTCATGACCTCGGCGTCGTCGCTCAGACCTGTGACACCGTTGCCGTGATGTATGCCGGACGGATTGTCGAGCAAGGGTCGGTGCGCGGTGTGCTGAAAGACCCGCGCCACCCATACACCGTTGGACTGATGCGGTCTGTTCCTGAAAACCTGCCACCTCGGACGCCGCTCTATTCGGTGCCGGGCGTCCCACCCAGCCTTGATGCGCTGCCGCAAGGTTGCGCCTTTGCCCCGCGCTGTGCTGCCTGTGTTGCGGCCTGCACGCAGGACCGGCCACCTCTGACCGTTGTCACCGAGGGGCGGCAAGTGGCCTGTTTGAACCCGATCACCAAATCACAGGGGAATGCCGCATGACGACCTCGGTGCTTCAGATCCGAGACCTCCACCTGCGCTTCCCTCTGGGGCGCAGCATGGCCGATGTCGCCATGGGTCGCCCGGGCCGTGTCGTCAACGCGCTGAACGGTGTCAGTCTAGATCTTAACCGCGGTGAAACACTCGGGATCGTCGGTGAATCTGGCTGTGGCAAATCCACGTTGGCACGCTGTATCGTGCGCCTCTACAAGCCCAGCGAGGGCGAAGTTCGTTTCGATGGGCAAGACATCTTTGGCGCCGATCAACGCGCGGATCGCAGCTATAACCGGCGCGTCCAGATGATGTTTCAGGATCCTTACTCATCGCTCAATCCACGTATGACAACAGGTCAGATTCTGGCCGAGGCGCTGCGGGTTCATGACATGCGCCCGGACCCTGAAATCCCCGCCCGCGTTTCGGAACTTCTGGAGTTGGTGCGCCTGCCGCAAGACGCGCAGCACAAACTGCCCCATGAGTTCTCAGGCGGCCAACGCCAACGGATCGCAATCGCACGCGCTCTGGCGGTTGAGCCAGAGGTGCTGATCGCGGATGAACTTGTCTCGGCTCTGGATGTTTCGGTCCAGGCTCAGGTGGTGAACTTGTTGCTGGAACTGCAGCAAGAACTCGACCTGACCATCTTGTTTGTCGCACACGATTTGCGCCTGGTGCGGCACGTGTCTAACCGTGTGGCTGTGATCTATCTGGGTCGGATCGTCGAGATTGGAGACAGCGAAACGCTGTTTTCAAACCCCTCCCATCCCTACAGTCAGGCGCTTTTGTCAGCAGCCCCATCTTTGGACCCGGACGACCGTGGCAAGACAACCAAACTTGAAGGCGAGTTGCCCTCGCCGTTGAACATGCCTTCGGGCTGCCCGTTCCATGTTCGTTGCCGACACGCCAGCGAAATTTGCAAACAACAGGTTCCGGCCTTGCTGCCCGTTGAGGGGCGAGGCGAAGTGGCCTGCCATCACGTTGAAGAGATCAATGCCCATGCTTGATGCCCCCGAGACCTCTCGTGGCCCCGTTATCGCCGCCCTCCGGGCCGAATTGCAGACGCAAGGATTGGATGCCTTCATCCTGCCCCGGTATGACGCGCATCAGGCGGAATATGTAGCACCGCATGACGAGCGACTGGCTTATGTCACGGGTTTCACCGGCTCGGCAGGAATGGCAATCGTGACGATGGACACGGTCGCTGTCTTTGTAGACGGACGCTATGTGGTGCAGGCAGCGAACCAATGCCCAACGCCGCTGTTCACGCACCAACACCTGTTCGACAATCCGCCCGAGTTTTGGCTGGCCGAGCATACCCAGACCGGCTGGCGCATTGGCTTTGATGCCATGCACCTTCCGCCTGTATTCCTGGATCGGTTCGCCGAGGCGTTGCCGGATGCCGAGCTTGTCCCGATCAAAACCAATCCCGTCGATGCCGTATGGCCTGATCAACCCCCTGCTCCGCTGGGTCGGATAGATCCTTTCCCCGTTCAACTTTCAGGAAAACCAGCGCAAGACAAGATCAGCGATCTGGTTCAGCAGATGCGCGACCTCGGGGCCAGATTTCTGGTAGAAACGCAGCCAGATAACATCGCGTGGTTTTTGAATGTTCGTGGCGCAGATGTGGCATACAACACCGTCCCTCAATCGTTTCTGCTATTGGATGACGAAGGACTGGTCCAATGGTTCGTCGCGCCGGAAAAGCTGGATGCATATGTCACCGACCACCTGCCGGACAATGTACAAACCTGCGCGCCCGGTGCCTTTCTTCCGACCATCAAGGCCAGAGTCGCTGCAGGTCAAGGCGTTCTGTTCGACCCAGCATTCTCACCCGCTGCTGTTCGGCTTGTGCTAGAGCAGAAAAAGGCAAGGAAGATGCCTTTGCCCAGCCTCCTGACTGCGGCCAAAGCGATAAAAAATCAAACCGAGCTCGAAGGCATGCGCGCTTGTCACATAGCGGATGGCGTCGCCTGGACCGAGTTCTGTGCATGGTTGGCGACCGAGGTGCCTCTACGCGCCAGACAGGGCGAGCCTGTGACCGAACGTGAAGCTGAGCGCGCCATTCTGAGCTTCCGACAAGCGCAGCCCAGTTTTCTTGAGGAAAGCTTCAATCCGATTTCTGCCGCGTCCGGCAACGCTGCGATGTGCCATTACGCGACACAAGAGGACAACACGGTTCCGCTTTTGGAAAATGGCACCTATCTCCTCGATTCCGGCGGCCAGTACGAAACCGGAACCACCGATGCCACGCGCAGCTTCGCCTTTGGTCCAATCCGGCCAGAGGGCTATGACCGCGCCTACACTGCAGTTTTCAAAGCCTTCCACGCCATCGCGACCCTACGCTTTCCCGCCGGAACACAAGGCCATCACATAGACGCAATCTGCCGCCGCCCCTTGTGGGACCTCGGCCTGGACTATGACCACGGTACGGGCCACGGTGTTGGGCACAGACTTTCAGTACACGAGCATCCCCAACGTATCGGAAAACCCCATAGTCCGGTCGACCTTGCCCCCGGCATGATCCTGTCGATCGAGCCGGGCTATTATGTGGCTAATCAGTTCGGTATCCGGATCGAAAACCTGTTCGAGATCGTAAGAGCCGAGGACGGGTTCATGGCGTTTTCGAACCTGACATGGTGCCCTGTTCAAACCGCCATGCTGCAGACTGAGTTATTGAATGAAACCGAGATCAACTGGCTGAATACTTATCATGCGACACTGCTTGAGCGTCTTGGCCCACTGCTGTCTCCATCCACATTGGTCTGGCTCAAGACCGCCTATGCGCCTTTGCCTCTGTAGAAATTCCGTTTTGTTGGGCCCTGTTGCAAACCCTGGTCCCAACTGTCATTCCAACTGCGGTTCTGATCGCACGCGATCTTCTTCTACTAGCACTACGGTGTTTGATACCGGGATCTTGAAGAAATCATGAATGAATGTGGTTTCGAACTGGTCAACGTGAGACAGAAAGGTCAATTCACGCTTTGCTTCTCTCCGTTTTCGCAGTTTGCCCAGCTAGCAGGGCCACAAAAACCACCAGTTCCGCTGATGCTGCTATCCAATATAGCTTGCTACATAACCCCTCTAGCATGATGAGCGAGGCATCCCGCGCCGTGTGGGCTTTTGTGAAGCCAAAGCGCTCCGAATCTACTGTATACTTACCGCATCGCATTGCCTTGTGGATGAGACCGCAGGCTCAGTTGGCCCTCCTTTTTCGCTCTATACATCCGCTTCTTCACTCGGTATGGACAGCGCTTCGATTTTGATCCGTATGTTGGACGCTCTGAGGGTGACAGCATCACCCAAGAGAGCCGAACCATGAAACAGACACTCGAAGCTGCGCTAAAGCGCAAAGGATATGACACACTGACCCCTGTCCAAGAGGCAGTGACCGCGCCGGATTTGCAGGGGCGGGACCTGTTGGTTTCTGCGCAAACCGGATCGGGGAAAACCATCGGGTTTGGTTTGGCCATTGCACCGACCATTCTGGACGAGGCGCAGGTTTTTGATACAGCAGATGCGCCTTTGGCATTGGTCATCGCGCCGACGCGAGAGCTTGCGATGCAGGTCAAGCGAGAGCTGGGATGGCTTTACGCCGAAGCGGGGGCTTTCATTGCATCATGCGTCGGCGGCATGGATATGCGCGATGAACGCCGGGCGTTGGCCCGGGGTGCGCATATCGTTGTCGCAACGCCGGGGCGGTTGCGCGATCATATCATGCGCGGCTCAATAGACCTGACGGCCGTGCGCGCCGTGGTTCTGGACGAAGCCGATGAAATGCTCGACCTCGGGTTCCGCGAAGATCTGGAGTTCATTCTCGAGCAAACGCCAACAGACCGCCAGACGCTGTTGTTTTCGGCCACCGTTCCCCGCGCCATTGTCAGCCTTGCTGCCCAGTACCAACGGGATGCCGAACGTGTTAGCACCGTCAGTGAGCGGACGCAGCACGCTGATATCGAATATCGCGCAATGAGCGTAGCTCCTCGTGATGGTGAAAATGCGATCATCAACGTGTTGCGGTTTTATGAGGCGCCAAACGCCATCGTGTTTTGCAACACGCGTGCCATGGTCAGCCGTCTGACGGCCCGGCTGTCGAACCGTGGGTTCTCGGTTGTGGCGCTGTCCGGTGAGCTGACCCAAAGCGAGCGGTCCAACGCCCTGCAAGCCATGCGTGATGGGCGCGCCCGTGTCTGCGTGGCAACCGACGTCGCCGCCCGCGGGATTGATCTACCGAACTTAAATCTGGTGGTTCATGCCGAACTGCCGAACAGTCATGAAACCCTTCTGCACCGCTCGGGCCGAACAGGTCGTGCAGGGCGCAAAGGGGTCAGCGCCCTGATCGTCCCTCCGGCGTCGTTCAAAAAGGCGCAACGTCTGTTGAAGTTCGCCAAACTGACGGCCGACTGGGGGGCTGCCCCTTCGGCCGACGAGGTCAACGCGCAGGACTTGCAGCGGATGTTCGGTTCGGACGATTGGCTGACGGATGTAACCGAGACCGAACGCCCATCCGTTGATGAACTGGTGGCAAGGTTCTCACCAGAACAACTGGCCGCGGCCTATGTCCGTCAATACCAGCGTCAGCATTCCGCACCGGAAGAGTTAGGCGACGTCAAGGACGCCGGGCCGAAGCCGAACGTGCCCTTTGGGCCGAGCGTCTGGTTTTCGCTGTCGGAAGGTCGCAATGACAATGCGTCTCCTCGCTATCTTCTTCCCATGATTTGCAAGGCGGGGAACATTACCAAAACCGATGTTGGAGCGATCCGTATCGCGGACGATGTGACCTATATCGAAATTCGCGAAAGCAGCGTTCCTGGCTTTTTGGACGCGATCGGACCCGAGATGAAAATCGAGGGCACAAAAGACATCGTGCAGCTGGATACTGCACCCGATTTTTCGAGCTCTGCCAAGGCAGGTCCCAAACGGGGCGCAAAAGGCAAAAAAGGTCCGGAGAAAACCTGGCAAAAACCGCCTCGCCTTACCGAGCCGAAGCCTGCGAAGGCGCGAAAGAAGCCCGAGCCCAAGCCGTCTGACAAGGTAAAAGCTGAAGCCAAGACCAAACGCGACAACCTCAAGGGTTCAAGCAAAAAACCGGGCGGTCGCCCGAAGGGTCCGCCGCCGCCCAAAGGTAAGCCAAGCAGCAAGAAAAACCGGGCTCGTGCGGCCGCGGCTAAAGGTGGCAATGCTGTGCCAAGGCGCCCGAAATAAGCGAGGCGCTCGCGTATCTGGACGGGTTTCATCTGCGTTGCATCGCGGCTTTCCCGATGCGGCCTCTAGGCCAAGAAGGCAAAGCTGCGCTAGGGCGCCTTAGCCCTACCCCCAAAAAAAGACTGCGCGGGTTGGCCCGCGCAGTCTGAAAAGCAAAATTGTTGCCTTAGTATTATTGCGCTGCGGCGCGTGCGGCTTCCAGCCAGCTGTCATATGCGGCCTGGTTGGCAGCAATCCACTCATCAACATGCCGGTCGATATCGTCCGAGCTGTCTTCGCCATCCGCGATTTTTTTGTTTTGGGCCGAGATGTCGTTGATGTCGATCTTGGCAACTTCGAACAGTTTCGCAGCGGCCGGGTTTGCGGCTAGGAACTCATCGGTGGCGACGATACGGATACTATCGACCGCAAAGCCAAGATCCTTGCCATCGAAAGTAGTCTCGGCGGTTGCGCCATCGGGCAGAGACGAATACGGCACGGCCAGGAATTCAACGTTTTCACCCGGAACCAGAACACCCGATACCCAGTAAGGGGTCCAGGTGTAGTACAGGACGTTCTCGCCACCTTCGCTGCGCGCGATGGTGTCCGCGATGATCGCGTTATATTCACCTTGGTTGTGGTTGACGGTGTCACGCAGTCCGAACTCATCCAGTTGGTGCTCGATGACACGCTCACAGCCCCAGCCAGGAACACAGCCAGCCAGGTCGGCTTTGCCATCACCATCGGCATCGAACAGAGCGGCCTTTTCCGGGTCTTTCAGATCACCCAGATTCTGAACACCTGCATCATAGGCGGCTTTGTTGACCAGATACCCCTGCAGTGCACCGTCGATCAGGGTCCCGACTTTCTCAAGAACGTCGTCACCACCCGATTCCTGGAAGAAGGTGTCGTGCAGGCCGTTCCAGTGCACAGCGGTGAAATCCGCGTCGCCCGTGCCCAAAGCCAGGTGCAGGGTTTGCGCCTGTACTTCTTCGGGCTCGGCAACGTCATAGCCCAGATCATTCAGCGCCCTGAACAGGATACGGTGCTGGAAGATCTCTTCCGCAATCGGCTGGATCACCGGGCGAACGGTGACGCCCTCGCCGGGCTTGTCGCCGGCCGCAAAGGCCGACGTGGCGAGGATAGTTGTGGCAGCAAACGCGGCCAGAGTTGATTTGACGAACATAGTGAAAGGTCCTCCCAATAGATCAGTTCGTTTTCTGTGGTTCGGGTGTTTGTTCGGGCTGAGGCTTTTTGATCAGACGCAGCACAAGGCCAACCGGGCCGCCTTCGTACCAATGACGGTGTCCACGCTCGCGCCCGGATTGGCCCATGCCCTGAGTGATGCGGTCCAGCACGATCGCCAGGATCACAATGCCAAGGCCGCCAACCAGCGCCTTACCGGCATCCAGTCGACCCATGGCACGCAGCACTTCGTTGCCAAGCCCTTTGACCGAAATCATCGAGGCAATCACGACCATCGACAGCGACAGCATGATTGTCTGGTTTACACCGGCCAGAATGGTGGGGGTGGCCAGGGGCAGCTCGACTTTGAACAGGACCTGTCGCGGATTGGCACCAAAGGCCCGGGCAGCTTCGACCACCGACGGGTTGACGCCCCGAATACCCAGCGACGTCAGGCGGATCAACGGCGGCAGTGCGAAGATGATCGTAACGACCACGCCCGACACGTTGCCGATACCGATCAGCATGACCACCGGCACAAGATACACGAAGGCCGGAATTGTCTGCATGGTATCCAGGATCGGGCGGATTGCGGCCTCGAACCGGTCATTCTTGCCAGCCAGAATGCCAAGTGGCAGGCCAATAAAGAACGACAGGATCACCGCAGAAACCACGATGGCAAGCGTGGTCATCGCCAGCCCCCAGGCATTCGGCGAAAGGAAGCCAAGTGCGGTCATGAGGATGCCAACCAGAATGGCGGTGCGACGACCTGCGGCCTGCCAAGCAATCAGGATGATGATGATCAGCATGATCAGAGGCGGCACAGCGTTCAAAGCCGTGTCGATGCCGACGATCATTTCGTTGAAGAAGTTCTTGATGGGCTGGATAATCGCCCTGTTGGCGATGGCCCAACCTTTGACGCCATCCGCACTTTCGGCGATGCCCAAATCGATGGACGAGAAGGGATCGAGGATGCTGAGTTCTGTGTCTGCCATGATACCCTCTCTCAGTGTTTCATTGTTGCGGGGTCGTCGACATCACCCTGGATGCCGCGCAGCAGTGCGTTTTTGGTAACGATCCCGATCGGTTTGCCATCGGCTTTCACCACAACGGGGTGCTGTGTTGCGATGGAGAGATTGACCAGATCATCCAGCGAGTGATCCGGATGCGCTTCGGGCCATTGGTCGTGATCGACCGGACCGCGGCGCTGTTCAAACGCGGCCACCGGCTCCATGATCTTGCCAGCCGAGATCAGTTCCAGCTTGGAAATGCCGGCGACAAAATCGGCCACATAGTCGTCTACCGGGTTGGTCACGATGTCTTCGGGCGTACCAACCTGCACCAAAGCACCGTCTTTCATGATCGCGATGCGGTCGCCGATGCGGATCGCTTCATCCAGATCGTGAGTGATAAACAGCGTGGTCTTTTTCATCTCGGCCGACAGCGACATAAACTTGTCCTGCAACTGTCGCCGGATCAGCGGGTCGAGAGCCGAAAAGGGTTCGTCCATCAACAGGATCGACGGGTCGGCGGCAATGGCACGGGCAAGCCCCACGCGTTGTTGCATACCGCCTGACAGCTCATCGGGGTATTTTTGATCCCAGCCGTTCAGGTCAACCGCATCAATGGCGCGCATGGCGTTTTCATGGCGCTCTTTTGCATCATGACCCCGAACCTCTTGGCTGAAGGACACATTATCCAACACGGTACGATGTGGCATCAGCGCCATGTTCTGGAAAACCATGCCGATTTTCTCGGCCCGAACCTCGCGCAGGTCGCGTGCGTTCAGCTTGTTGACGTCCTGGCCCTCGATGAACAGCTGACCCGAAGTTGGTTCGATCAGTCGGTTCACATGGCGAATCAGGGTCGATTTACCCGAGCCTGACAGGCCCATAATGCAGAAAATCTCACCCCGCCCGACCGTGAAAGTGGCGTCCTGAACGCCGACAACACAGTCAAAGCGATCCCGCACTTCAAGCTTGCCAAGCCCTTGTTCCTGAACAGCTTTCATAGCCTCTGCGGAACGTTTGCCGAAAATTTTCCATAGATTTCGGCAATCGATGACAGCGTCATCATGTGAATCTTTCACCGCTTCCTCCCAACCTAAAACTCGCGTTGCATACTGCATATTTTTTTCTTGTACACAATTTGAATTTTCTTCTATTGTGTTGAACCAGTGGAAGCACAGCGGCGATTCCGTTACTGCACAGGCGCGTGTATTCTTTTGGGAGGTCGAACATGAAAGACGCGTCGCGACGTCGAAAGCAGCAGCTTTATGATCATTTGAAAGTGTCAGTTTTGACGCTTGCGCTTCAGCCTGGAACGGATCTGGACGAGGCGACGCTATCTGAAGAGTTTGCACTTTCGCGGACGCCATTGCGCGAGGTTTTTCGGCAATTGGCGGGTGAAGGGTACCTTGAGTTACGCGAGAACCGTGGCGCGCGCGTATCGGGGATGTCCTATACGACGTTGCGCGACTTCTTTCTTGCAGCTCCGATGATCTATGGCGCAATTCTGCAACTGGCGGCAAAGAATGCTCGGCCTGCCCAAATTGAACAACTGAAGCAGGCGCAGGAAGATTTCAAATCGGCGTTGCGCGGCGGGTCCGGTGCAGACCGGGCCATGGCCAACAACCGCTTTCACGAGATTACCGGCGATATGGCCGATAACATTTATCTGCTGCCGTCTTTCAAGCGGCTGCTGATCGATCATGCCCGGATCGGCATGACCTTCTACCGACCACAGGACCCGGTCATGACCGAGAACCTGTCCGAGGCCAGTGCCCAGCATGACGCCATCATCGCGGCCATTGAGGCTGGGGACGAGTCTGTTGCGGGTTCATTGGCGATTGATCATTGGAATCTGTCGCGCGACCAGATTGAGTTGTTTGTCA
>NZ_WPZO01000020.1 GCF_013031355.1 Ruegeria arenilitoris
ACAAAGTTTGACGAACCGGCCCAAAGCCGCCGCTGACTGAGCCGCGTAATGCTGTGCTGCGGCCTTTTTTTTGCGACGTTCACGGCAAGCACAGATTAGCGTAGCTGCCAGACCGATTCCTCTAACTCGGTGCTTGGTTCTTGCGAGACTAAAAAATAGCATCGTTCAATTGGTGCTGTTGGTCTAGGTTTAGGCAGAAAAACCTGCCCCAGCCAAACCTTGGCGTCGTTTAAAATGAATGCCCTGCCCAATGACGCTCATGCAGTGTCCAACACCTTGGGCAGGGCTTTTCGGTAGATTATCACACGTCAACGTGAATTATGTGTAAAGTCCATCGTCCAATTGGTCTCCCAGTTAACGCCTCCATCCGTTGAGAAGGCCTGTTCCCATCGCGGGACTATGCCTTTTTTCCAGAGAAAACGTACCATAATGGCCTGACCATCCAGAGAGTCTTCGGCAAAAAATTCACCGACTTCACCATCAAACCGGCCCTTAACAGGCGTATCAAGAGTATGTGGTGATCGGCCATCGAGCCACCAAATCGCCCACTGACCCGACCTGATGTCAAAGCTACGCAGTGCAATTGCGCGATAGGGATCTTCTGGAAGATCTACAAAATTGTCTTCAACGTTTCCATTGCCCGCCAGGATCGGGGCGGTTCGGGATGATCCATCGAAAGAATCCCATTCCTGGCACCCTACAAGACGTTCCCGCAATCTTCGGTGCTGTACAGTCCAGGAGCCAAACATGAAGTCGAAATCATTCTGAGCTTGCTCGCTCCCCTTCTGGTTCAATTTTATGTGCATGGTCTCTCCATTGTTCGTGACATGCACACTATTACCGAGGATAACCTGACATCATGTGTCATGTTTTTTGAGGGTGGAATGAAATCGTCGCGTTTGCTTTCAATCCTGATACGTCTTCAAACGCGCGGCCAAATGACGGCTGATCAATTGGCAGAGGAACTAGAGGTTAGCCCGCGCACGATTCACAGGGACATTGATCAGTTGAGCTATGCCGGCGTCCCTGTGTTTGCAGAACGAGGTCGCAATGGCGGGTATAAGTTGCTGGACGGCTATCAAACACGTTTAACAGGCCTAGACGCCGACGAAGCCAGCAGCCTTCTTCTCTCCGGACTTGGTGCGGTTCTTGACGATCTGGGGTTGCTGGAAGCTGCGAACCAGACCGAGTTGAAGGTTCTGGCCTCGCTTCCGAATGCAACGCGCGACCATGCCGCCATCGTATCCGAGCGATTTTTTCTGGATCCGGTGAGTTGGTATCGAAAAAAAGAAGATGCCCCTTTTGTCCGGCAAGTCGCTGCCGCTGTATGGGCACAACAACAGCTTTCCATAAGATACGAGAGTTGGAGGGGCGTCGTGGAACGTATAGTGTCACCTCTGGCAATCGTTCTCAAAGCAGGAAGTTGGTATCTTATCGCCTTGGTCGATACTCCCCGAGTTTACAAAATTGCTAAAATCCAGAGCATTGAGGCATTGGACAAAGTTTTCTCTCGACCTGAAAATTTCAATATTCGCGAGTTTTGGGACGTTTGGAGAACCGATTTCGAGCTCCGGCTGAAATCTCAAACTGTTACGCTTAAGGTGACGTCCGAAGGGTTGCGCTTGCTAAGCGAGATGGGCGTCGCACCGGACACCCAAGCAGTTACCCATAAAGTTGATGGATTGCATATCGTGACCGTGCAAATGGAATACGGAGCAATTACCATCCGCAGTATTCTCTCCTTGGGCAAAGAGGTCGAGGTTATTTCCCCCACGAGTCTTCGGAAAAATGTAATCGCTGAAATTCATAGGATAGCTGGTCACTACTCTTCCTGACAGCGAGGAAGTCCAAGCTCGATTTAAGAGCGGAAAGCGTTTGCGCCCGCGGCAAAGTCACATTTTGTCCCGAAAATTGGAATCTGCAAAGTCTAGTCGTGAATGTCCGCATAGGGCTGTTTGCGAACCTCCAATCAGCCCGCAAACCCAACCTAAATTCTTCAACAGTTCAGTCACCGTCTTTTGAGAAAGAAGATTTGATGAAATCCTCTTTCATCATGTGAGCTTTCATGGCCGGTAGGCCAATGGCTCTCAATCCGATGATTGCTGCATAGATCAAAGTCGCTGAGGCAAGAGCGTCCAAGAACCACCCGATAGGTGTCGCAGTAGCACCAAGGTGCCCTGGCAGTGTTGCGAGTGCCGGTATCGTCCAAAATCCGGTCAAGCCATGTAGAACCAGCGCGATCCAAAACCCGGCGCAGTACGGGCAACGCCATTGTTCATAGAGTGAATTTAGCGGCCGAGGCAGCGCCGCAATGAAGCGGTTGAACCACGTTCCCCATTCAGGGAGTTTCTCCCAGATCAAGATGTGGATGGCCGTCGCCATTAGGACTAGTTCGAATGTCATATTTCAGTTTCCCTTTTTTATTAGTCAGTCTGACTAACTTACTGTTGCAAATTTTTTTTCAGACCGACTTCCGATGCTGCCTTACTGCGATGTCAATCGCTCTGACGTCATCTTCGGACAGTTCCTCAATCAACGCATTTGCGGCTGCTTCATAAATTTCCTCACCAGAAGACAGTAACATCTGACCCTGTTCGGTCAGTACTATGTGTTGAGCGCGGGCGTCGTACTGGCAAGGGAAACGCTCAACCAACCCGCGCTCCTCAAGCTTCAAGACCATCGCACTGGCTGATGCTTTTCTCACACCCATTTCATCAACGACATCTTGAAGATGCTGCCCGTGATTGTCTTTGTCCGTTTTTTTAGACTCCTGATCCTTTATCGCGCGAAGATACTCGTATTCGCTGTGGGTCATCCCCAGTTTCCCACTCACTTTCGCCCACTGTCTGTGGCCTTGTCTGTGCGCCAGTTCGATCAGCCTTGCCAACTTCATGCTACTACCTTATTTAGTCAGTCACCCTAACTAACCTGTATGTGTGCGAATATGTGTGCGAAGTCAATAGTGCTTCCGCAACTTTGTACACAATCAAATCGAAGCAGAGGCCACGCCCATATGATTCAAGACTTTCAGAAGCCTTTCGCGGCTCCTCCAACAATCTTTAGCGTTTCCCTGATTGTGGGCCTACTTGTCGGTTTTCTTTTGCCATGGTCCGTGCTGCCATGGGTTGTTCAGCTCGTTCTTGGTCCCTTGGTAATTCTAGCAGGCGTTCTTACGGTCCACAGTTCCATTAGGGAAATTGAAGCTGCCAATACAACATATGATCCGTATGACGTTTCAACTGAACTCGTCACCTCTGGTATTTATCAGTATTCGAGAAACCCGGGTTATCTGGGCCTCGCGGTCATCCAGTGCGGAATCGCTGTCCTGCTCGATAATGTCTGGATCGTTATCGCTGGTTTGATCGCAGCGACTGTCACGACGGTATTTGTCATCCGCCTTGAAGAACGCAAGCTAACTGATGCCTTTGGCGAATCCTATACTGATTATCAGAAGCACGTTCGGCGCTGGGTCTGAAGGTAAGCCACAGACGTTTTGAGTTGAAGAGATAAGGCGATCAATTGGGCCCGCTCAGGGCTCAAACCGAACTTGCGGCGACGCTGCGCGAAATCGGGCTCGGACGGTCGATCTGCGGACAAAGCACCATTTCGCTGCACTTGCGCCAATTACCGCTAGTTGAAACTTTACAAACCAGCTGATCCGTTCTATCGCGGACTTACGCAGGGGAGTCCCGCCTATGGGACTGAGAGGCTGATTTGGTGAGAACCAGGTGACGCGACCCTTTGAACCTGACCCAGTTGACACTGGCGTAGGAAGCTTAGGTAGCATCGCGGGATCTGGCCCGTGCAACCCGAACAGAGGGCATATCGTGCCTTCGCCTCCTCTCCAAACTCTACTGGTGTATTTTTGAGACCTGAGCTTGAGGAGCACCAATATGAATGTCCCCAACCCCAAAATCACCACTGGTGAATTGCCCGCGTCGCGCAAAATTTATGTCGAGGGAGAGATGCATCCGGAAATTCGCGTACCCATGCGCGAAATTTCAACCCACCCCACTGCGGGTGAAACACCGCTACCTGTCTATGACAGCTCAGGCCCTTATACCGATCCGAATGCTCTGACCGATATCAAGCAGGGATTGCCTGCGCTGCGGGCTGGTTGGATCAAGGCGCGCGGTGATGTCGAGGAATATGACGGGCGCGAGATAACCGACGCCGATAACGGGTTTGTTCAAGGCGACAAGCTGACACCTGCGTTCCCGGTCAGGCCACGCCCGCTGCGTGGCAAAGAAGAGGCCGCACCGACCCAATTGGCCTATGCGCGCGCCGGGATCATCACGCCGGAAATGGAATTCGTGGCGATCCGCGAAAACCAGCTGCGCGAGACGTCGCCTTGCCATCGGGATGGGAACGACTTTGGGGCCAATATCCCCGATTATGTGACGCCGGAATTTGTCCGATCGGAAATTGCCGCAGGGCGCGCGATCATCCCCAACAACATCAACCACCCTGAAAGCGAACCGATGATCATCGGGCGTAATTTTCTGGTAAAGGTCAACGCCAATATGGGCACATCCGCCGTGACCTCCAGTATGGAGGAAGAGGTGGACAAGATGGTCTGGGCCATCCGCTGGGGCGCCGATACGGTCATGGATCTCTCTACCGGGCGCAACATCCATAACACCCGAGAATGGATCATCCGCAATTCCCCGGTGCCGATTGGCACTGTCCCGATGTATCAGGCGCTGGAAAAGGTGAACGGCATTGTCGAGGATCTGACCTGGGAGGTTTTCCGCGACACGCTGATCGAACAGGCCGAACAGGGTGTGGATTACTTCACCATCCACGCGGGCGTTCGTTTGCACATGGTGCCGATGACCGTGAACCGGGTGACCGGGATCGTTTCGCGCGGTGGCTCGATCATGGCCAAATGGTGCCTGCATCACCACAAGGAGTCGTTCCTTTACGAGCATTTCGACGAGATTTGCGATATCTGCCGCCAGTATGACGTGGCCTTCAGTCTGGGTGACGGTCTGCGCCCCGGTTCGATCGCGGATGCCAATGACGAGGCGCAGTTTGCCGAGCTGGAAACACTGGGCGAATTGACCAAGATTGCATGGGCCAAGGATTGCCAGGTCATGATCGAAGGGCCCGGCCATGTGGCCATGCACAAGATCAAGGAGAACATGGACAAGCAGTTGGAATGCTGCCACGAAGCACCGTTTTATACGCTTGGGCCGCTGACCACCGATATCGCTCCGGGGTATGACCACATTACCAGCGGTATTGGTGCTGCGATGATCGGTTGGTTCGGTTGCGCCATGCTGTGTTACGTCACTCCCAAGGAACATCTTGGCCTGCCGGATCGAGACGACGTGAAAACCGGGGTGATCACCTACAAGATCGCCGCGCATGCTGCGGATCTGGCCAAGGGCTTGCCCGGCGCGCAGCGGCGCGATGATGCATTGTCTCGCGCGCGGTTTGAATTCCGCTGGGAAGACCAGTTCAACCTGTCACTTGATCCCGACACCGCCCGGAATTTCCACGACCAGACCCTACCCAAACAAGCCCATAAGGTGGCGCATTTTTGCTCCATGTGCGGGCCGAAATTCTGCTCCATGCGGATCAGCCATGACATTCGCAGCGAAGCCCAGAAGGAGGGATTGGAAGCGATGGCCGAGAAATTCCGCGAAGGAGGCGATCTGTACATGCCCGTGAATGAACCGGTTGAATGATCATCATTGTCGGGGCCGGTCTGGCCGGCCTCGCCTCAGCCTTGGAACCCGCCTGTCCCGGGGCGGCGATTGGCAGTAATCTGACAGTTTCGATTTCTTGCCTTTCAACCTACCCGTAGACCTTTTGCAACACTTCAAGATGCTCGTAGCGGGGGGGTCTCTGACGGCGTGGCTTTCAAGTGGAGCTCACGACCGAATGGCCCGACGTACCGCTGCCGACAGCCTGAATCTGCCATTCGTGCATCCTGCAGCATCGCGTAGTTTGGGCTCGTTGCTCCCATTCTCTGCAGTAGGCATCAACAGATCGAAAGAGCCCCTACCGGCCATTGGTTGCCCTTCGGTCTTTTGCTCATGCAGCAGGTCGCAAACGGGACAGAGCGGACTGTCTGCAGGCATGTAATGGACCGCTTTCTGTTTTTCGAGAAGATTGCGCTGCCCATGAACGGACAGTCATCAGAGTCCAAGTTCTTCTCTCAGGCGCGACAGGCGCTGCATTGCGTTGTACTGCCAACCCGGTCGATAGTCTTGGCGGTAGGCGCTCCCACCTGACAACTCAAGAAATGGACGCTCCTCCAGGATCGCAAAGTGCTCACGAGACCCATCAAGCGCGTGGCTGTTGTGAAGATTCAACCAGACCAAACTTTTGATCTGTGTAACAGGCCGCAGCGTTTCAATTTGTGTCGTGCCAATGTCAAGACGCTCAAGTGACGGTATTGCTGCGATGGGCGACACATCGGACACCCAGGTGTCATGAAGATAAACCAACTTCAGGTTCGGCAAGCCCTGAAGCGGTTTGAGATCGGAAACTCGTGTCATGTTCACGTCAAGATGTTCGAGAGTCGCATTACCTTCCAGCCCGGCCAGATCGCTTAAGCTGGTTCCCCGTGCGTTCAGGTACGTTAAGTTTGGAACATCACCGATGTTGGCTGGCAGCTTCCGAAGATCGACAAGGTCGCTGAAATTTAGGTTATTGGTTCCGGCAGAAATTGCATCTGCGACCCGCTGCTCGGCTACAATAAGCTGTTGTTTTGCAGTTCTCATCAGTTTGAACTGCCACGCCGCAAATGCGGCTAAGGCAACAATAAATAGTAAGATAATTTTCCTCATACAATTGGTGGTTACCGATCGAATGTGGTCAATCTGTGACTGCTGCGCTTGGGGCGAAAAGCAGGCATTTATTCAAGCCGCGGTCTCTGCACTACAGGCTCTTTGCCGCCTGTTTCTGCAGTGAGCTTGAACAAGCCATTTGAGCCCAAAGCAGACCTTCACAACTAGACTTTGCAGTTCCCAAGTTGCGCAACAAAGCTGTTTTCATGACATCGGAGCCAATGGCGGCTTCAAAGATTGACTACATGATCATTCGCTGGACTGCTGCCGGGCGACCGCCCACAATGGCCACGACTTGCCACAGAACCGCTTCTGCGTGACATTTGGAGACCAAGAGGGGATTTCGACTACCGTGGACTTCAATCAGATACGATACTTCCTGGCGCTGGCTGACACGCTGAACTTCACTCGGGCAGCCGAGCAGTGCTTTGTCTCTCAACCAGCACTGACACAAGCAATCAAGCGGTTGGAAACAGAGCTTGGCGGGGAATTGATCCACCGAGATGGTCGCGACAACGAACTGACCGAACTTGGCAGGTCATTGCGGGCTCATTTTGAACAGATAGACCGAACTCGGCATATGGTTCGGGCAACTGCCAAGGCCGTGAATGCGGGAGAAATCGCGGAACTGAATATTGGTCTGATGTGCACAGTCGGTCCCGGTGTGTTGGCCCCGATGCTGGATGAGTTTCGCGTTACCTATCCGATGGTCTCCATTTTGCTGCACGACGTTGCACCCGCCTCCATTCCCGAATTGTTGTTGTCAGGTGCCCTGGATGGCGCCTTCTGCGCCCGCCATGGCCCTCCGCATCCGCAACTGGACTATGTTGAGCTGTTCGAGGAGCCCATGGTCATTGCGTTTCCTTCCGAACATCCGTTTTCCAAACTTGACACAGTGCCTCTGCGTGACATTGCCAAGCAGCAATATGTCGAGCGGCTTCACTGTGAATTTCGAGAAGAAGTCCTGGAATTTTACAAAGAACTGGACCTCGAGCTCGAAGTCGCGTTCAGAAGTCAACGAGAAGATTGGATACAGGGGCTGGTCAGAGACGGCGTGGGTGTCTGCTGCATTCCCCGATACTCTCTATTGCGTCCCGAACTGGAGCATCGACCAATTGTCGAGCCCACCCTTTCAAGAAAGGTCTCCTTCGCCACAGTCGGTCAATCGACGCCATCGCCTGCTCTGAAGGCGCTTGCGGAACTTGCAGAGGCGCATGAATGGCCGGAGTATCAGCCAGCCGATTGACACACGGCAGCAAATCGTTCGCGCAGACTAGCCCAGCAACTCAGCTCGCATGTATATGCGTGACCATAAGCATTGCCTATCGTCGTCGATCAACTCGATATTTCCGTTCAAACTAACCTCGAAATACGATCTGCCCAACAACAGGCGCTTGCGTCTGTGTAAGGCTCAAGGAGGATCGTAAAACACATCTGCTAATGGGTGGCCGAAACCGACGCGGAAGCTGCAGAAAATGCAACCATCATTGACTTGTAGCGAGACGCTTCGGTCAGGTTTCTGCTTTTAGCCTATTTCCCATCTTGCGAGCCAAAACGGCGACGTGTTCGCGGGTTTGAGGCACGCCTAGAGCCTCAAGTGCAGGAGGGAGTCCGTTGCCGGTTGAGGAAACAGAAGCCGCGTTCGAAAACGAATTTTGGGATCACTGGGAGGTCGGCATCTATGTTGAAGCCACCAGCGGGGAACCTTTGTTCGCGTCATACGACAAATATGATGCCGGAAACGGATGGCCAAGCTTCTTACGACCGATAGCGGAAGAAAAAATCGTGGAAGTCAACGAACGCGAACATGGTGCAATACGCATCTTGCTGCGTTCCAAGGCAACAAACCGGCACATCGGGTATCTGCTCTTGGACGGGCCGGAACCCACCGGGCTGATCTACTGCATTAAGTCTTCGGCCATTCGCTTCGTACCAATTGACGCGCTGCCCCAGTCATAACGTTGCCCCTCAAAAACTCACACGCGGCATGGGGGCATGCCAGGCTTCAAAATTACATGGGAGAACCAAAATGAAACAAGTATCCAGATCTGCTTATCTAACCCTCACAACGGCATCAATTGCAGTGGTGAGCGTAGCTGGAATGGCGCTGGCATCAGGGCACTTTATCTCGGGTTTGCAGGGGCAATACCCGGAATATGACCTCAATGACACCTATGTCTTTCAGTCCAGTAATGATGGTTACACAACCATCATTTCCTCCGCAAACCCGAGCACGCCAGGTTCAGCGGACTCTCCTGCTGGTATCACGTTCGGCAATGAGGGCATCTACAATATCCATATTGCGCAGGATGACAGCTTTGAAACCGGCATGACTTTTGCATTCACTTTCGACGGCGACAGTATCGAAGCTCACAAGATCGGCTCTCCGAATGCAGAGGTTGGCGAAACGGGTGAAACTCTGGGCGGAGGGAACGTCGGCGATTTGCTAACACTGCCCGGTGACATTCGGGTCTGGTCCGGGCGCGGTGAAGAACCGTTTTTTGGCAATGGGATCGGTTTGGCCAAGTTCAATGCCGCCAAACAGGGCGGAACGTTTTCGCCGGAAATTTTTCAGGAAGACGGAGATCTGTTCCTGGGTGCAACCTCCAGCTTTATTGTCATTGATATCCCGAACTCAATGCTGAGCGACGAGATCAAGGTTTTCACGACAACAACAGTTCCGCACAAGGGCGAATGGAGCCAGGTTGATCGGCATGCCAATGTTCTGTTCCCGTATGTATTCCTGTCTGACACGCCAGCGGTTCAGGAAGATCACGAGCAACACCGACCAGATCTTGACGTGGTAGAACGCCGTCAAGCAATCGTAAACAACGTGTTTTGGGCGGTTTCGGCGTCCAAAGCAGACGTTGGCAACGGTGTGGAATACGCGGAGAAAGTCGCGGATATGGTCATGCCGGACGTGATTACGTATCGCCCGGGGTCAGAGGCCAGTTACGTCGTCGATGATCTGAACGGCCGCGCGCTGCAAGATGATGCGATGAACACTGTGTTGCAGCTCATGATGGGTGTACCGGTCGATGACAACGCCGATGACAGCCACCGCTACTCGGCCGAATTCCCCTACATCCTGCCCACAAACTGACTCCAACCTCGCACATCTGTGCTCCCGGCCACTGAACGTCGTGGCCGGGTTAGCCCACAAAGTCGGAGAAATGTCATGAAGAAGTTTGTTGCTGCCGCAACCGTTTTGACCTGTATTGGTTTTGTTTCAACGGCCGAAGAGGCGATGAATCTACCAGTGTCATTCAACGCTGATGGAACCGTAAACCGGCCTTTGAATCACAGACAATGGGTGAATGTTGGTACGACCCTGATACCGAAGGGTGAAATCAACATTATCGACGACCTTCCAATACCAACCAGCGAATACATCGACACCTATGTCGAACCCATGGCATTCGCCATTTACATGGCCACTGGAACCTGGCCCAATGGTACACAGATCGTGAAAGAGTTTACGGCTACAAAGCCAGCTGACGCTGGCGAAGTGTTGACGGAGAGCCACTACAATGGGTTGGCCATGTTGGTAAAAGACGCCCAACGGTTTCCTGCGGAAACGGGCCACCTTGGATACTTCAACTTTGGCCATCATTCTGAACCGTATGAGACCGCGTCAAAGGTTCTGCCTCGCGAGCAGTGTTCAGCGTGTCACGAGGCGCTGGCGAGCGAGCAACAGTACATTTTCGCTGACCATCACATTGGACTAAAACGAAAGCAAAAGTGACAGGGTTACTAGTCGCATACATGAATCCGGGAAGTACTCTCAGGGCTCAAATGCACCGTTGAGCTTCAGGTGTTCCGAATGCGACAGTTCGTCAGCCCGCATCGACGCCGAACTTTGC
>NZ_WPZO01000021.1:2500-5847 GCF_013031355.1 Ruegeria arenilitoris
AGGATGGAAGGCGGGAAAGTATGCTTTTGGTTCAGAAACAGAGGCGGCCTTTAGTTACCAGCTGGGCCTGCCGTGAAGGACTTCGTGTCTTTCTCTTTCTGGATCAAATCAAGCGCGAGAAGGGCGTTTGGTGAATGCCTTGGCAGCAAGAGGCGATGAAAGACGTGATACTCTGCGATAAGCCATGGGGAGCTGAGAATAAGCTTTGATCCATGGATTTCTGAATGGGGCAACCCACCTGAAAGCTTCATATTGTTATCTCTGATACTCAATATGGGGTTTAAACAGGTACTTAAGACCTGAATACATAGGGTTTTAAGAGCAAACCCGGGGAACTGAAACATCTAAGTACCCGGAGGAAAGGAAATCAATTGATACTCCCCTAGTAGCGGCGAGCGAACGGGGACCAGCCGAGCCAGATAAGTGACTAGAACACGTTGGGAAGCGTGGCCATAGCGGGTGACAGCCCCGTATAGGAAGCTTTGATGGACGTATTAAGTAGGGCGGAACACGTGAAATTCTGTCTGAAGATCGGAGGACCACCTTCGAAGGCTAAGTACTCCTTGCTGACCGATAGCGAACCAGTACCGTGAGGGAAAGGTGAAAAGCACCCCGACGAGGGGAGTGAAACAGTACCTGAAACCGAACGCCTACAATCAGTCGGAGGCTCCTTGCGAGCTGACGGCGTACCTTTTGTATAATGGGTCATCGACTTGGTCTCACGAGCAAGCTTAAGCCGTTAGGTGTAGGCGTAGCGAAAGCGAGTCTTAATAGGGCGTATGAGTTCGTGGGATCAGACCCGAAACCGAGTGATCTAGGCATGGCCAGGTTGAAGGTAAGGTAACACTTACTGGAGGACCGAACCCACATCCGTTGAAAAGGATCGGGATGAGCTGTGCCTAGGGGTGAAAGGCCAATCAAACTCGGAGATAGCTGGTTCTCTGCGAAATCTATTTAGGTAGAGCGTCATCCGAATACCCCGGGGGGTAGAGCACTGGATGGGTAATGGGGCCCCACAGGCTTACTGATCCTAACCAAACTCCGAATACCCGGGAGTACTAGATGGCAGACACACTGCGGATGCTAACGTCCGTAGTGGAGAGGGAAACAACCCTGACCTACAGCTAAGGCCCCCAATTCATGGCTAAGTGGGAAAGCAGGTGGGACGACCAAAACAACCAGGAGGTTGGCTTAGAAGCAGCCATCCTTTAAAGATAGCGTAACAGCTCACTGGTCTAAATAAGTTGTCCTGCGGCGAAGATGTAACGGGGCTCAAGCCATGAGCCGAAGCTTAGGATGCCGTAAGGCATGGTAGCAGAGCGTAGTGTGACATAGAACTCATCCGTATTTGCATCCCTAGTGGGTGTAATGACGGATCGAGTTCTTTCGATGAAGCCGGCCTGTGAGGGATCCGGTGGAGAGATCACTAGTGAGAATGATGACATGAGTAGCGACAAAGAGTGTGAGAGACACTCTCGCCGAAAGTCCAAGGGTTCCTGCTTAAAGCTAATCTGAGCAGGGTAAGCCGGCCCCTAAGCCGAGGCCGAAAGGCGTAGGCGATGGGAACTAGGTTAATATTCCTAGGCCAGGAGGATGTGACGGATCACAGGTGTAGTTCAATCTTATCGGATTGATTGGGCTGCTGAGTGGTTCCTGGAAATAGCCCTCCATCAGACCGTACCCTAAACCGACACAGGTGGACTGGTAGAGCATACCAAGGCGCTTGAGAGAACGATGTTGAAGGAACTCGGCAAAATACCTCCGTAAGTTCGCGAGAAGGAGGCCCGGTTCCTAGGCAACTAGGGGCTGGGGGCACAAACCAGGGGGTGGCGACTGTTTATTAAAAACACAGGGCTCTGCGAAGTCGCAAGACGACGTATAGGGTCTGACGCCTGCCCGGTGCCTGAAGGTTAAAAGGAGAGGTGAGAGCCTTGAATTGAAGCCCAGGTAAACGGCGGCCGTAACTATAACGGTCCTAAGGTAGCGAAATTCCTTGTCGGGTAAGTTCCGACCTGCACGAATGGCGTAACGACTTCCCCGCTGTCTCCAACATCGACTCAGCGAAATTGAATTGCCTGTCAAGATGCAGGCTTCCCGCGGTTAGACGGAAAGACCCCGTGCACCTTTACTACAGCTTCGCACTGGCATCAGGATTGTGATGTGCAGGATAGGTGGTAGGCTTTGAAGCAGGAACGCAAGTACCTGTGGAGCCTCCCTTGAGATACCACCCTTCGCACTCTTGATGTCTAACCGCGGTCCGTTATCCGGATCCGGGACCCTGCGTGGCGGGTAGTTTGACTGGGGCGGTCGCCTCCTAAAGCGTAACGGAGGCGCGCGAAGGTTGGCTCAGAGCGGTCGGAAATCGCTCGTTGAGTGCAATGGCAGAAGCCAGCCTGACTGCGAGACTGACAAGTCGAGCAGAGTCGAAAGACGGCCATAGTGATCCGGTGGTCCCGAGTGGAAGGGCCATCGCTCAACGGATAAAAGGTACGCCGGGGATAACAGGCTGATACTGCCCAAGAGTCCATATCGACGGCAGTGTTTGGCACCTCGATGTCGGCTCATCTCATCCTGGGGCTGGAGCAGGTCCCAAGGGTACGGCTGTTCGCCGTTTAAAGAGGTACGTGAGCTGGGTTTAGAACGTCGTGAGACAGTTCGGTCCCTATCTGCCGTGGGTGTAGGAGACTTGAGAGGAGTTGCCCCTAGTACGAGAGGACCGGGGTGAACGATCCACTGGTGGACCAGTTGTCGTGCCAACGGCAGTGCTGGGTAGCTATGATCGGACAGGATAACCGCTGAAGGCATCTAAGCGGGAAGCCCCCCTCAAAACAAGGTCTCCCTGAGGGCCGTGGAAGACCACCACGTCAATAGGCCGGAGATGTAAGCGCAGTAATGCGTTCAGTTGACCGGTACTAATCGCCCGATAGGCTTGATTTGATCCAGTAACAGAAAGACAAATCACCAAAAGCATACACTGACCTTGAGTTGGACAACGTTGATTGAAACAACCGAGTGGCAGCGCGCATTTGCTTCACAAATACGCTGCCTGCTACCCGTCGCTTTTTTGCTCCGCAAAAACAGCGACGTGGGGATTTTCCTCGGTTTGGTGGTCATAGCGCAAGTGAAACACCCGGTCCCATCCCGAACCCGGAAGTTAAGCACTGCCGCGCCAATGGTACTTGGGCTTAAGCCCCGGGAGAGTAGGTCACCGCCAAACCTAGAAAAATCCCCCAATTCTCTCTAAAACGATATCACACTTTCCGACCCTGACGCGGGATGGAGCAGCCCGGTAGCTCGTCAGGCTCATAACCTGAAGGTCGCAGGTTCAAATCCTGCTCCCGCAACCA
>NZ_WPZO01000022.1 GCF_013031355.1 Ruegeria arenilitoris
CAAATTGCTTGGGGTAGCTTTTCCGCGACAAGGGCCACAAACGGGTTCCAGAACCACCGCAAAGGAGGACGGGCGTAATCAACATGGTAGGCTCGTAATCTGATTTGCTTAGCTAGGTCTTATTAAATGGGATTTGAGGTGACAAGGTTTTGCACGGCCACAGTCAAAAAAAGGACCCTTGCTGCCTGTTTCTGTCAGAGCTTCAGGGACGCGCCGTCAGAAATCTGGGCTCGCCTCCATCCAGGCAAACCGCGCTCAGCACGCCTGTTGCAAAGGCACCGGTGTCAATGGAAATGCGCCCCTGCCGCGCAACGGCAGTTCCGACGATCGTGTGCCCATGCACAACCCAGACACCATCGCGCCTGACCGTGGATTGAAACGACGGATGGCCCCAGACCAAGGTCTTGTCCGATTGCGTCTCGGGCGGGGTATCCGGATCGGCACCGGCGTGGACAACCAGCACGTTGCCCGACATATCCCAGGTCGGAAGCTTGGAAACCCACTGGCACAGCGCGGCGCCCATCGCCTCTTGCATCCGGTCACGGCAATCCGTCAGTTCGTCACCGCTCATCTCGGATCGGGCCCCGCGCACACCAAAAGAGGCCAGGGTCTGCAAGCCGCCATAGCGCAGCCACCGCGGGCCTTGTCCTTTGGGATCCTGCAGGAACCGCAGCAGCATCTCTTCGTGGTTGCCCATCAGACAAGTCAGGTCCGGACGCGCACTGATCAGGCGCAAAACCTCGGCGCTGTGCTCGCCGCGGTCGACATAATCACCCACCAGTATGATCCGATGGTCCTGTGGTACTTGGGACAACAATTTTTCCAGTTGAACGATACAGCCGTGCACATCGCCGATCACGCAAAGCGGACCGTCCGGGTTCGGCGGCAGGAATGTTCCGCGCCGCCCGAACCGTTTGATAAGCGATGTCAGCACGATGCGCTGGTCTCCTGACTGGTTGGCCGCGACAAGTGCCGGCAAGGGCTATCCGGCGTCGGTTTTTGACCCAAACGTGATACCTCTGCGCTGAACTGTGGGCAAGCCCGGCCTCAGGCGGTTCGGCAGGCTGGCACGCCCATGCGAATGAGTTCACTGCCTTTGACCTTGTGAACACCGTTGATGCGATTGCGCGCCGTGGTCATGAACCAAGATTTCAACGGTTCCGGGTAGTAGTCGGCCATAACCTTGCTGAAATAGTCGAAATCCTCGGGCGCAAGCCTGCGACCGCTGCGGGACGGGCCATGAAATCCAAAGGTTGTATCGGGTTCAACACAGGTTCCGGGCAGCCCCAGAAACATCGTGCATGTTGAATAGCAGACGCGTCCGCGTATTTCGACCTGGATGCCGTTGCGCTCAAGGTTTTCCAGTTCGGCCAGACGGTCATGCAAATATCCACCGCGGTCGCTGCCCACGACCAACAGTTGCTGTGCCTCAACGGGCGTTGGTGCGTTTATGGCAGGTACCAACGTGACAACTGCCAAAAATGCCGTGAAAATCCTGGCGGCACCACGGGTGGAGGATGTTCCGGCACGCAGCGGTGCCTTGGCAATACAGTCGAACAGGCTCAGCATGGGCGTATCTCCAGCTCCAGATTTGGTCTGGATCAGGACTAGAGAGCTGCGATGCCTCAGCTGTGGGCTGCCTGTGGCGAAACTTGGCCTTAAATCAATGTTTTAGTAGGTTTTTTACGTAAACTTTCCGTACCCTGTGCGTACTCAGGCGGACCTGCGGCAGGGGTCTCACAGGATCAATTCAGTCATTGGGTAATCGTCGGGTTGTCTATGGGCGGCCTGGGCCGCGACCCGCGTATCTGCTCGTGCGCAAAGGCGCGCAGAGATCCAAACTCGTCGTGATCTTGAATTGATGCGCGTATATTAGCGCAAAACGCGCTCTGATCCAAATTGGCCCGGAAACGGGCCAAGGAGTGGGCGTGAACCCCAGGGGGCTTTACGGCCGTCCGTTTAGCCCGCCGGGCACGCTGTTCCGGTTTAGCTGGACTTCATTCGACGCTTGGTGCGTCGCTGCAACCGCCAAAGATCCCGCCAATAGGACGCCTGCCAGGGCGCGCTCAGGGCAACCTTCCACCATTTGCGCTGTTCTTGAAACAGCTTGTTTTCATAGTCTTTTTTCAAATAGCGCTTGGGCAATGCAATATGGATATTGGGTGCAAGGCCCTGGGCGTCGGCAGAGCTGTCGAAAAAGTCGGGCATCAGCGTTGCGCTGGTTTGCAGCGCCAGAAGCCGCTTCAAACTCACCTCATGGGTCGAAGGGTGCACGTAGTCGATGACCGAACTGACACTGCCGTCACCGATGTCCTCCCAGGCGTCACCCAACTCGGTATTGGTGAAAACAATGGTGCTCTGCAGGGTTTCCCAATCGCTGTAGAAACTGTTCCAGATCGCCGGGCGAACGACGTCGCGCAACATGAACCCTTCGGCAAGAAACAGCATCGCCCAAAAGCTTGGCCAGGCAATCAACAGATCCTGAACGTCCTGTTCTGCCGCGGAAACCGGTGTGAAGACCACGATATCCGCAATCTCGGTAATCAGGCTGACACTGCGTTCCGCTTCATTCAGACTGGCTGCGGGCAGCCCCTTTGTGACGTGGACAATGCGCAGACCGTCAGAGGCCGTGGGGCTCTGGACAAGTTTGCCAAACGTTGAATGCGAGACCTGCGCAACACCGTGCAGCCTGTAGGCATCACACCAGTCAGAATGATTCCGGCCACCCAGAACGATAACTTCACTTACTGGTTGCTTGCAGGCTGAAATGACGCTCTCAACGGCTAAGCTTCTTGTTTCACTGTCATTCATACAGATTTACACTCTGACGTATGTATTTCGACTTGGACGTATGTCCGCACGTTTGGAACAATATTAAAAGTGCTGCCCCGACATTTCTAACTTCTGGTTTTGAGACATCGTATGCGCAATTTCGGTGAATGAGCTCCAGTTACTGCCAAGCAAGAGCGGCGCGCGGGACAGCAGTATCACGTCGGCAAGCGCATATTTGAGCTGCATTTCCGAGCGGTCATACACTGCCCGGGGCAGGCTGTTCACGCGTTCCTGGTACTTTGTTTCAAATGCGCCATAGGATTCCGAATTGTCCGAAGCCAGGAAAATCGTCGCGTCGGGCGTAGACTTCAGCAATTCGTCTATGCGCTTGAAGAAAAAACCATAGTGGGATCTGCTTCTGGCCCGTCTGGCAATCTCGTCCTCGGATTTGGACCAGTCACCTGGAACGTCCCCATGAGGATCCGTAGCAGCACCGCCATTCATACGGACATGAACCGCGATGTCGTTCGGGCTTCTAACTGAATCGATCATCTCCTGCACATCCGCGCTTGGCTTCAGACCACGCAGGAATTCTTTTTCAAGCTCATCATAGGGCGCCCCAAAGGTGAACCTGTAGGCGGACTGGATAACGATGTCGCGCCGGGCATGAATCAGCGAGGTTGAATCAAAGGCTTCCCGGAACGCCTTGCTCATCAGATCGACTTCCAACGCGTTTTCGGGGTTGTTGTCGCTGGTTTCCTCGAGTGCGCCATCAAACTCGAAAAGCGACGCAAAACTGCAATCACAATGCTCGTCAGGTACCCAACGAACAACGAGGTCTCGATCATGCACTTGTGCAAATGCAGCCCCCGAAGCAATCGCGCGCAAACGATTACCCAGACCATGCTGAGCATCAACGATAAGTTTCGGCTTGTGGTGGCTGTGTCCGATCGGAACGGAAATTTCGTCATTTTTTTCAACGGATTGCAGAGGCCCGCTGCCGAGAGCCGCGATCGCGTCTTTCAGGGAACGGGTCATCAGCGCATAGTCTACAGCCTCGCGAGACGCAGTGATTTTAACGCCATCGAAGAAATCCTGTATTGCACTCACTGCGGCTTCGGCGCGCTCCAGCCGCGTCCCGATCAGGTTTGTATCTACGCCAAACGGGTAAGTCCGCCGCACCCGAACAACACCGCCAGTGTCGCTCAGCAGCCGGAAACCCGCCATTGGGCTACTGCTGTCCCAGGGCGCCGATGACAAGGCAGTCTGCCGGTTCAGCACGATCCAAAACTGCGGGAAGGCCTGCACTTCGTCCCAGCCGGTGACTGGTTTGCTCTTAGGGCGACCGATACGCCTTATGTCGGAATGGTCGATATGGCGAATAGTGTCTGGATCGACATCCACTCTTTCAACGCCTTTTTCGGTCAGGCGGTCGTACAGATCGTCGTCGTCCCAGCCATAAGTCACAATCCGTTCGTTGAACCCGTTCACGGCCATCAGGTCTTCGCGACCGACAACGAAGAATCCGTTTACGTGGCTTTGACCCGATTCTGCCTGCCGCCAATTTCCAGCGGTCAGTTTCCCGACACCCATGGTGTTTCGGCTGAAAAATTCGTCGTTGAGGATAATGTCACTGTCGACTTTGACGATCTTGTCTTTTGTCGTCGCCCGGAAGCCCACATTGTAGGCGTGGGAGAGTATCCATGACCCTTCGTCTTCAACACGAAGGATGCGGACACGCGGATCTTGAATTCCGGCCTCTTCGAGGGAAATCGCGACCGGAATCTCTGAGCTCCAGTCGACGATGACAATCTCATCAATCTCCTGATGCACCAGCCAAGTTGGTAAGGTCCGAAGCAGGTGATCATTCCTGTTCATGCAACATGTAACGAGCGAAAAACCAGGTTCAATCGCAGTATCCGACCTAAATTCCTCGCCTGCTTCTTCAAATCTTGGCAGGTCCCGCCAAACTTCCGGACGTTTCAGGACGTCGTTGTAGATCGATGCTACAACCGATTGGGACTTGGCATTGCGGACTGAAAGCTGCGTTCTGATCAGACTGCGAAATGAGTCTCCGGCCCGAGCAGTGCCGGAATCATCGTTCGATGCACGTGAATCACAAAGGTTTGCAACTATGTCCTTGGAAGATTGCATTTCTTTCCCAGTTCGAGATCTTGATAAGTTACGGCGTCCGGTTTGCACCAATGTGGCTCGTAACATACCATCCTAGATTGTATTCAAAAAAAGCTTGAGCACCGAGTACCTGTTTGCAGCAGCGTGTCAATCTCCAAAAACAATAAGGGTCGAGGGTAAACCCAAGAACTCGACGTCAATGAGCGACGTTACGCTTGAATTATATCACAAACAAGACGTGTTGGTTTTGATCTACTTTGGAGTGGGCTTAGACTCACCAGGACAGTGTGATCCAGCTGCTGTTAGATCGTTAAGTAATTGATCCGGGGGATCAATTGTAGTGATGCGAGGCTAAGTGTTTGATTTCCGACCTGGAAGATTGGTTGCGGGAGCAGGATTTGAACCTGCGACCTTCAGGTTATGAGCCTGACGAGC
>NZ_WPZO01000023.1 GCF_013031355.1 Ruegeria arenilitoris
CGACATCGTCCGCTACGAAGACGTCTACGCCCGCGGACAGGGCGCTAAGGGCTGAACTTCGAAGGCTGATTGACGATTTCCGCGTCTGGGAAGAGTGCGCAGTAGGTCTCAAGGATTACCATGACTGAAGTAAACGAGTTTGTTTCGCAGAATATGGAAAACGCCAACGCGGATTTCTCCGGCCTGCGGGTCGCTATCGTGCATTACTGGCTTGTTGGAATGCGGGGTGGGGAAAAGGTCATCGAAAGCCTGCTCGACCTGTTCCCGAACGCGGTCATTGTCACCCACGTGTACGACCCGGACAAGGTGAGCGACAAAATCCGCAAGCAGGACGTGCGCGAGACCTTTATCTCCAAGTTGCCCGGCGCGCGGAAGCATTATCAGAAGTACCTGCCGCTGATGCCTCTTGCGCTCGAACTGGTCGACATGACCGAGTTTGACGTGATCATTTCTAGCGAAAGCGGGCCCGCAAAGGGGATCATCCCCCGACCCGATGCCGTGCATCTTTGCTATTGCCATTCACCGATGCGCTACATCTGGGACCACTATCATATCTACCGTGCCTCCGCAGGACGTCTTGCAAAACTCATGATGCCTTTCGTGGCGCACAAGATGCGGATCTGGGATGTCAGCAGCGCCGCCAGAGTCGATCGTTTCGTGGCGAATTCCGGTTTCATCGCGCAGCGCATCAGTAAATATTACCGGCGGGACGCGAATGTCATTTTCCCCCCCGTCGAAGTTGCCGAGTTCAGCATTTCCGAAGACGTTGGCGACCATTACCTGCTGGCGGGTGAGATGGTGTCGTACAAACGGGCTGATCTGGCGGTGGATGCGTTCAACGCTTCGGGCCGCAAACTGGTTATTGTCGGCGACGGGGAAATGCGCGCCGAGTTGGAACAAAAAGCCCAAAGCAACATCACCTTCCTGGGGCGGGTTCCCTTTGCCGAACTGAAACAACAATTCGCAACCTGCAAAGCGCTGGTGTTTCCCGGTGAAGAAGACTTCGGGATCATTCCGGTCGAGGTTATGGCGTCGGGGCGGCCGGTGGTGGCCTACGGCCGTGGCGGAGCCCTGGACACGGTGTTGCCCGGCGTGTCGGGTGTGCATTTTCACGAACAGACCGTCGAGGCACTGAACACGGCGATCGACACGCTTGAAGCGGATGTGGCGCTTGTGAATTCTCCAAAGAAAATTCAGGCGCACGCTGCCCGTTTCGACCAGCAGGTTTTCAAGGCGCAAATTGCGGAACTGGTGGCACGGGAACTGGGTCTGGCCGTATCTGACGCGCGCAGCGCATAGTGGCCTTGAGCGTCATGAACACAGGCACCATCGCAAAGTCCGGCAAGAAATTTGCTCTGAAAAGCTTGGCGGCATTGTCCATAAAATGCGCGGCTGCCGGGCTTTCTTTCGTGATGTTCGTGGCATTGTCGCGCGGCCTCGGCGACGACGGTTTCGGGCGGTTCAGCTTTGCCTTTTCTTTGGCTACGATTCTGGCGATCGCCGGCACCGTGGGGCAGCGCAATGTGGTCTTGCGCTTTGCATCTTTCTACCTGCACGACCACGACGAAGCCAAAGCCCGGGCCGTCGTGCGGTTCAGCTATGGAATCGTTCTCCTGGGGTCTTCTGTGGCCGCGTTGGGGCTGGCGATTGTCGCGGCAATCCTGCCTGCTTTTGACGGTCAGCAGTCCCTGCTTTGGGCGACCGCGCTCTTTACCGTGGTTCTGGCTCTGGCCGAGTTTCAACCCAACCCGCAACGGGCGGCGGGCTCTGTCTGGTGCGCACTGCTGCCCAGGGACGTCGTGTTTCGCCTGACCGTCATTGCGCTGGCCATGATGGCCGCATTAGGCATGATCCCGGCGCTCGACCCGGTCACCACATTGTTGCTGATGTCCGCTTTTCTTGGCGGGCTGTTTCTGGTTCAGTCCTTTCTGGTGCCGCTGACCAATCCGGTGCGGCTGATGACCGGAGCGGCCGACTTTAGCCAAAAGAGCCGATGGATTTCCACCTCGTGGGGGATGTGGGGCAATTCTGTTGTCGACGCATCTGGCCGCAATGTGGCGATTGTCATTGTCGGCGGCCTTCTTCCGGCGGCCATTGTTGGCGCCATTTTCGCCGCCTTGCGTACGGCCATGGTGCTGGAATTGTTCCTGATGGCGATCAACATTGTCGCGGCCCCAATGCTTGCGGCGCAGTTGGGCAAACACGACTTTTACGCAGCCCAAAACACCTGCCGCCGTATCAGCCTGATGTTGGGGATGCCGACATTGGCCAGCTTTTTGATTTTTTTCCTGTGGGGCGATCAGGTGCTGGAATTGTTCGGCCCGGGATATGCCACGGCGCATCCCGAGCTCATCGTGATCAGCCTCGGCTATCTGGTCAGCGCTTTTGCGGGTCCGACGGCGCAGATCATGGAAATGTCCGGGCATGAGCGGGTGCACTTCGTGATGCTTGTTGTCACGACCGGTCTTTCGCTTGCGGCCTTGCCCGTCGCCGTCGCGCTGTGGGGGTCGATGGGCGCAGCAGTATGCATCAGTTGCAATCTCATCGCTCTGAACGTCGCAGCATATATCTATATTTTTAGAAAAATCGGGATTTCTTCGGGCCTTGTAAATCTGGCCTTGCTGTTCAAGGAGCGTAGGCAGTGACCAACAATACCCTACCCGTCAATTTCCTGTATCTGGGTGGCGACAAGTGCGGGTCCACCTGGATTTGGCACATATTGAACCAACATCCCGATGTTGCATTGGCCAACGCGAAAGAGATTTTCTATTTCGACCGCTTTTATGAAAAAGGCGAAGATTGGTACCGCCGTCAGTTTCCGAAACAGTCTCAGGCCATGCGGGTCGGTGAAATCTGTCATGACTATCTGTATTCCGAAACAGCACTGGAGCGTATCGCCCGCGATCTGCCACAGGACAGCCGGTTCCTGGTAACCGTACGTTCACCCGTTGCCCGCAGTGTGTCCCATTGGAAGTACATGCTGAAAATCGGCCGGACGAATTTGCGATTTGAGGACGCGGTTCGAGAATACCCCGAGATTGTCGAGAACTCCCTGTTTGGGAAAAACGTGCAAAACGCCAGGACCTACTTGGGCGCGAACCGGGTGTTTGTTCTGGATTTTGATCAGCTCAAGACCGACCCCAAGGGCTTTGGCCGTTCCCTGTGCTCTGCGCTTGATGTCCCTTTCATCGAGACACTTCCCTATGAAGACCGGATTCTGGAAGCTCAGTCGGCACGCAATCCGGCGCTTGTCTCGGTATTGCGAAACGGCGGCTGGGTGTTGCGTCGCCTCGGCCTGCCAAGCTTGGTTTCAAAAGTGAAAACCAATCCGTTGGTTTCCAAAGCGCTGTATACGTCGGATCCGGCAAAGACCCCCCCTGAGCCGGGCGCAGAGATTTTGCAAGAGCTGTCAGACCTCTTTGCACCGGACCAAGCGCGCCTGGCTGAACTTATGGATCAGGGGCTGAAAAATCGCTTAGAAACACAAGCGGTCTGATGGAGAACATCCGGGCGTAAATAAACAGGTTATAAGAACTCCAAGCTTCTAATAACCACGTGGAAATATGAGGATCGCTAATCCCCGGAAACATTCTGGCAGGAGTAATCATTGCCGGAATGGGAGCGAAGAGGAAGTAGTACCTCGCATTTTGAAACGCATACGTGACGTGCGTGTAAAAGAAAAATACTGATAAGAAACACGCAACTAACCAAAAGTGCTCTCTTAGGTTGCGGCGAAAATCGGCAGAGCTCAGCAAGAATGCGATCACCGCCAGTGAAAATAGGACGTCAATCCAATATACCCAGTATGCAGGCTGAAGCAGTGAAAGCTCGCGATGAATACCGCTAAACTCTCGATGGGGAGTAGTCCGGGTTGATAGTGTTTCGAGTCCAATCAAATCGCTGTCGCAACCCGCCAATCCAAGGAAGTGAGAATGCAGTTCCTGTTTTCATGGGGTATCCAGAGCAATCCTGAATCCTACAATTCCGATTGGTGTTGATCGTTGAAATCCAGCATGTTGAATGAGCAATACAGCTTGAAAAGTTAGAATGACGCCGAGATTTGCCTTTCCGGTAGCATATACAATATTCCGAATAAGAATATTGGTCCTGTTTCGGCTCGAGCAGAAAGGTTTGGCCGTATCAGGCAACGCAAAAAGTAGAAGAATTCCCAATAGATTTTTGAAAAAAGCAGGACTGACACCGGCCATATTGCAACCAGTATGACGGCCTTTTTGTCGACGAGTTTAAAAAGAGGTTATGGCCACATTGCACGCAAAAAACCAGTCTGGTCCAAGTTTCTTCAACCCACACATGACCCAGACGGACATCATTCTGAAATAGGGAAGGTTTACAAAATACCCGACTGCCTTGATCTCGTCTGGCCGCCTTTAAAAAGTGAAGAAAATAGCCTGGAACGTGAATGGAAATACGGCAAACAGGATAACGGCACCAATAACCAGGTACGTATTCTTCTTATGTTCGCCGATCCAAAAAAGTTTCCGCCATTTTAACGTCCCAGACCCAAAAGTGCTTGCTGTCAAACCTGAGCGGTCAGTGAATCCCAACTCAAAGAACATCAAGTGTCAGACTGGACCTGTCCCGTTTTCTGCTGCAAGTGTCCGTTTAGGCGACATTCCGCGGGATGGCGAGCAGGCTTTCCGGCCAACATCGGCGGCGTCTTAAAAGGCTAACAACGTCCTGACGAACAACTGCACGCGGATTCCAATGCGAACCCTGGCCCTGCCTGATGAAGGACAACGGTACAGAGTGGCAGCACCACCCCATACCATTGCCAACGTAGAATGCCGTTTCGCCTATGCGTCAGAATAAACGGGCGCCATCCTTCAGTTTCCGTCGCTCAGGCGACGGCCCCCGATTTCCTTGCATAATAGCTCCGGATAAACGCTTCTTCTGCGGCGCCCGGTTTCCGGTTCATATGAACACCACCATAATCTCGAATATGCGCCGGATTTGGGCTAAGAATCCGATAAGGCTCCGCCTTTTATGTTGTTATTGATTGGTTCAGTTTGTGCTGACGGTGCTTGTTGTGC
>NZ_WPZO01000024.1 GCF_013031355.1 Ruegeria arenilitoris
AAGCGCACGCCATTGCACTCATTGCATGTTGAGTTGGGCGGTAAGATGGTTGATTTTGCTGGTTGGGAGATGCCTGTTCAGTACCCGATGGGGATCATGGGAGAGCATAAGCAGTGTCGTGAGAAGGCGGCGGTGTTTGATGTGAGCCATATGGGTCAGGTTATCCTGCGGGGCGAGAATGTGGGTGAGAAGCTGGAGGCGATCTGCCCGCAGGCCTATGCGACGCTGAAGGAAGGCAAGGCGCGGTACGGGTTTTTCACCAATGCCGAAGGCGGGATCATGGATGACCTGATCGTGTCGAACGCGGGCGATCACTACTTCGTGGTGGTGAACGCAGCGCTGCGGCATCAGGACATTCCGCATATGCAGGCCAATCTGGACGGCGTCGAAGTGACCGAGATTTTCGACCGCGCGCTGGTCGCCGTGCAAGGCCCCAAGGCCGAGGATGTGGTGGGCGACCTCTGCCCCGCCGCCCGTGACCTGAAGTTCATGGAAACCACCGTGGCCGATATCAACGGCGTCGAATGCCGCATCTCGCGTCTGGGCTATACCGGCGAGGACGGCTACGAGATCTCGATCCCCGAGGACAAGGCCATCGAGATCACCCGCGCCTTCCTGGCGCATGAGGATTGCGAACCGGCGGGTCTGGGCGCGCGCGACAGCCTGCGGCTGGAGGCCGGCCTGTGCCTTTATGGCAATGACATCGACCAGACGACCTCGCCGATCGAGGCCTCTCTGGGCTGGGCGATCCAGAAGCGCCGCAAGGAAGAAGGCGGCTTTCCGGGCGCTGAGCGTGTCCAGAAGGAGCTGGCCGAAGGCCCCGCGCGCAAGCTGGTGGGCATCAAGCCCGAAGGCCGTGCGCCCGCCCGTCAGGGTGTCGAGGTGCAATGCCTCGAGGGCAATACGATTGGTCAGATCACCTCGGGCAGCTTTGGTCCCACAGTCGGCGGTCCCGTTGCGATGGGCTACGTGAGCAAAGGCCATGGCGAGCCGGGCGAGAAGGTGAACCTGATCATCCGGGGCAAGGCGCAACCGGCCGAGATCGTGGCGCTGCCCTTCGTCACACAGAATTACAAGCGTTGAAGTCAGGAGAGAGACACAATGGCAACCTATTATTCCGAAGAGCATGAATGGCTGACCGTCGAAGGCGACACCGCCACGCTGGGCATCACTGCGCATGCCGCCGAGCAGCTGGGCGAGGTGGTCTTTGTCGAGCAGCAGGACGCGGGCGAGGAATTTGCCAAGGACGGTGAGATCGGCGTGATCGAATCCGTCAAGGCGGCATCCGAGCTCTATGCCCCGGTCGATGGCGAGATCGTCGAGGTCAACGAAGCGCTGGCCGACAACCCCGGCGCGCTGAACGAAGACCCCGAGGGCGAGGCCTGGATCTACAAGATCAAGATCGCAGACGCGTCGCAGCTGGAAGATCTGATGGACGAGGCGGGCTACAAGGCCTTCATCGGCTGAGCCTCTGCCGGGGTCCTGATCCGGGACCCCACCCGTTCGGGCCAACCCGGCCCGCATTCTACCGGAGGCCCTCGCGGCCTCCGCCCGACCTGACTTATTCATAGGAGCGCTGCAATGGCCTTCAAACTGACCGACTACGAAGCCTATGACTTTGCCAATCGCCGCCATATCGGGCCCAGCCCGACCGAGATGCGCGACATGCTCAAGGTGATCGGCTTCAAGACGCTGGACGAACTGATCGACGCCACCGTTCCCCCCGCGATCCGCCAGAAGGAACCGCTGGACTGGGGTCCGGCGATGACCGAACGCGACGCGCTCTTTCACATGCGGCAGGTGGCGGGCAAGAACAAGGTTCTGACCTCGCTGATCGGTCAGGGCTATTACGGCACCACCACCCCGGCGCCGATCCTGCGCAACATTCTGGAAAACCCGGCCTGGTACACCGCCTACACGCCCTATCAGCCCGAGATCAGCCAGGGCCGGCTTGAGGCGCTGTTGAACTTCCAGACCATGGTCAGCGACCTGACCGGGCTGGACGTGGCCAACGCCTCGCTGCTGGACGAAGCCACAGCTGCCGCCGAAGCGATGGCGATGGCCAAGCGCGGCGGGCGGTCGAAGGCCAACAACGCGGCCTTCTTCGTCGACAAGAACTGCCACCCGCAGACCATCGCGGTGATCAAAACCCGCGCCGAGCCTCTGGGCATCGACGTGCAGGTGGGCGATCCCGACAGCCTCGACGCAGGCGCGGTGTTTGGCGCGATCTTCCAGTATCCCGGCACCCACGGCCATGTGCGCGACTACACCGCCGAGATCGCGGCGCTGCACGAACACAAGGCCATTGCCATCGTGGCCGCCGACATCCTGTCGCTGGCGCTGCTGAAGTCGCCGGGTGAGATGGGCGCGGATATCGCCATCGGCTCGACCCAGCGCTTTGGCGTGCCGATGGGCTTTGGTGGCCCGCACGCCGCCTATATGGCGACCACCGACAAGCTGAAGCGGTCGATGCCCGGCCGGATCATCGGTGTGTCCATCGACAGCCGCGGCAACAAGGCGTACCGCCTGTCGCTGCAGACCCGTGAACAGCATATCCGCCGCGAGAAGGCGAACTCGAACGTCTGCACCGCACAGGCGCTGCTGGCGGTCATTGCCTCGATGTATGCAGTCTATCACGGCCCCGACGGCATCAAGGCCATCGCGCAATCGGTGCACCGCAAGACCTCGCGCCTGGCCGCCGGTCTGGAAGAGGCGGGCTTTGCCGTCGAACCCGAAGTGTTCTTCGACACCATCACCGTCGAGGTCGGCCACCTGCAGACCGTGGTGATGGAGGCTGCCGTGGCCCGTGGCGTCAACCTGCGCAAGGTGGGCGACAGCAAAGTGGGCATCAGCCTGGACGAACAGACCCGCCCCGAGACCATCGAGGCCGTCTGGGGTGCCTTCGGCATCGACCGCAAGGATGACAGCTCGAACAAGCAGTACCGCCTGCCGGATTATGCGCTGCGCGAGACGCCCTATCTGACCCACCCGATCTTCCACCAGAACCGGGCCGAGGCCGAGATCACCCGCTATATGCGCCGTCTGGCCGACCGTGACCTGGCGCTGGACCGGGCGATGATCCCGCTGGGGTCCTGCACCATGAAGCTGAACGCCACGATCGAGATGATCCCGGTCACCTGGCCCGAGTTCGGCAACCTGCATCCCTTCGTTCCCGAAGATCAGGCGCAGGGCTATCACGAGATGATCGCCGACCTGAACGACAAGCTGTGCCAGATCACCGGCTATGACGCGATCAGCCAGCAGCCCAACTCGGGCGCACAGGGCGAATACGCAGGCCTGCTGACCATCCGCAACTATCACTTCGCCCGCGGCGAAGGGCACCGCAATGTCTGCCTGATCCCGACCTCGGCGCACGGGACCAACCCGGCCTCGGCGCAGATGGTGGGCTGGCAGGTTGTGCCGGTGCAGTCGGATGAGAACGGCAATATCGATGTCGCCGACTTCCGCGCCAAGGCCGAGAAGCACAGCGATCATCTGGCCGCCTGCATGATCACCTACCCGTCCACCCATGGCGTGTTCGAGACCACCGTGCAGGAGGTCTGCCAGATCACCCATGATCACGGCGGTCAGGTCTATATCGACGGCGCCAACATGAACGCCATGGTGGGTCTGTCGCGTCCCGGTGACATTGGCGGCGACGTCAGCCACCTGAACCTGCACAAGACCTTCTGCATCCCGCATGGCGGTGGCGGCCCCGGCATGGGTCCGATCGGCGTCAAGGCGCATCTGGAAGAGCACCTGCCCGGCCACCCGGAATACGGCACCGCCGTGGGTCCGGTCTCGGCGGCGCCCTTCGGATCTCCGTCCATTCTGCCGGTCAGCTGGGCTTATGTGCTGCTGATGGGCGGCGCGGGCCTGACGCAGGCGACGAAAGTGGCGATCCTGAACGCCAACTACATCGCCGCACGTCTGAGCGAGGCCTACCCGATCCTCTACACCTCCGAGTCGGGCCGCGTGGCGCATGAATGTATCCTCGACACCCGTCCGCTGGACGCCGAGGCGCATGTCACCGTCGACGACATCGCCAAGCGTCTGGTCGATAGCGGCTTCCACGCCCCGACCATGTCCTGGCCGGTGGCGGGCACGCTGATGGTGGAACCGACCGAGTCCGAGCCGCAGGCCGAGCTGGACCGCTTCTGCGACGCCATGCTCTCGATCCGGGCCGAGGCGCAGGACATCATCGACGGCAAGATCGACGCGGAAAACAACCCGCTGAAAAACGCCCCCCACACGGTGCGCGATCTGGTCGGCGACTGGGACCGCCCCTACACCCGCGAACAGGCCTGCTTCCCGCCGGGCTCCATGGGCGTCGACAAATACTGGTCCCCCGTCAACCGCGTCGACAACGCATACGGCGACAGAAACCTCGTCTGCACATGCCCACCAATGGACGCATACCAAGACGCAGCCGAGT
>NZ_WPZO01000025.1 GCF_013031355.1 Ruegeria arenilitoris
TCATTGGCGATTGATCATTGGAATCTGTCGCGCGACCAGATTGAGTTGTTTGTCACGCCCACGGGGCTTGACTTGCCGCTGGGATCGACGGCGCGCAAAACCCCTGCATGAGGATATAGATGACACCCCTGTTCAAATTCGAAGGGATCTACACGCCGGTCGTGACCCCTTATCACGCCGATGGCAGCGTCAACTGGGACGCGCTGTCGGATGTGATTGAATACCTGATCGAAAACGGCGTGCATGGCCTGATCTCGGGCGGTTCGACCGGCGAGAACTATGCCCAGACCGTGGCGGAACGTCTGGAGCTGGCCAGGTTCACTCACGAGCGCCTGAAGGGTCGCCTGCCGCTGGTGGTGGGCACAGGGGCGATGATGACGCCGGATTCGATTGCGCTGGCCACCGGCGCGCGCGAGATCGGGGCGGATTCGATCCTGCTGGCCAGCCCGGCCTATTCGGTTCCGACCGACCGCGAGAATGCGTTGAACGCGCTGGCCATCGACAAGGCCGCGGATCTGCCGGTGATGCTGTACAACTATCCGCACCGCACCGGCACCATGATGGGTCCGGAATTCCTGGACCGCGTGGGCCGCAGCCGCAACTTCTGCGGCATCAAGGAAAGCTCGGGCGATATCAACCGGGTGCACCTGCTGGCGCGCGACTATCCGCATATCCAGATGGGCTGCGGCATGGACGATCAGGCGCTGGAATTCTTTGCCTGGGGGGCTCCGTTCTGGGTCTGTGGCGGGTCGAACTTCCTGCCCGCGGAACACGTGGCGCTCTATAATGCCTGTGTGGTCGAAGGCAATTTCGACAAGGGCCGTCGCATCATGAGCGCGCTGCTGCCGCTGATGCATGTGCTGGAACAGGGTGGCAAGTTCATCCAGACCATCAAGCATGGCGTCACCATGAACGGGTTCGACGCAGGCGCCATGCGCGCGCCGCTGAAGGGTCTGAACAAGGATGACAAGCGCGCGCTGGAACAGGTCACGCGCGTATTGAAACGCAAAATCGCCGACATCGTGGCAGAAGGATAAGACACATGGATCTGCTGACACAGGACGAATACAAATCCATTGCCGCAGGTCTGAACCTGCCCACCGGCGCGTTCATCGACGGCACGTTCCGCCCGGCGATTTCCGGCAAGACCTTCACCAGCACCAACCCGGCCACCGGCGAGACCCTGGCCGAGATTGCCGCCTGTGGGTCCGAGGATGTGGACTTCGCGGTCGAGAAAGCGCGCGAATCCTTTGACGATGGCCGCTGGTCGAAACTGCACCCGTCCGAGCGCAAGGACGTGCTGATCCGGCTGTGCAAACTGATGACCCGCAACGCGCGCGAATTGGCGGTGATGGAAAGCCTCGACAGCGGCAAGACGATCTACGACTGCGAGACCGTGGACGTGCCCGAGACCATCCACTGCCTGAAATGGCACGCCGAGGCGATCGACAAGATCTATGATCAGGTGGCCCCTGCCAGCGACGATCACATTGCCATGGTGGTGCGCGAGCCGATCGGCGTGGTTGGTCTGGTGCTGCCGTGGAACTTCCCTCTGCTGATGCTGGCCTGGAAGATCGGCCCGGCGCTGGCGGCTGGCTGTTCGCTGGTGATCAAACCGGCCAAGGAAACCACCCTGACCGCGCTGCGCGTGGCCGAACTGGCGATGGAGGCCGGTGTCCCTGCCGGTGTTCTGAACATCCTGCCCGGTGGTGGCGGCGACGTGGGTGAGCCGATCGGTCGTCACATGGATATCGACATGGTGTCCTTCACCGGCTCGACCGTAACCGGCAAGAAATTCCTGACCTATTCGGCGGAATCCAACGCCAAGGAAGTCGTGCTGGAGATGGGCGGCAAGAACCCCGCCATCGTGATGGACGATGCCGAGAACCTGGACCGCGTGGCCCAGCATCTGGTCAACGGGGCGTTCTGGAACATGGGCGAGAACTGCTCGGCCAGCTCGCGCCTGATCGTGCACAAGGACGTCAAGGCCGAGCTGCTGGAGCGCATCGCGCATCACGCCAAACAGTGGAATATCGGCGACCCGCTGGACCCGGAAACCCGCATGGGCGCGCTGGTCAGCGAAAGCCACTACACCAAGGTCTGCTCGTATCTGGATCAGGCCGAGAATGTGGTGATCGGTGGCAAGGCCGAGAACGGCTTTGTCGAGGCCACGGTGGTCGAGGTCGCAGACAACAACGCCCTGCTGGCGCGGGAAGAGATCTTTGGCCCGGTTCTGTCGGTGATCGAAGTCTCGGGCTTTGACGAGGCTATCGAGGTCGGCAATGACACCGAATTCGGCCTGTGCGCGTCGATCTTCACCGCCAATGCCAAGCGCGCCATTCGCGGTGCCCGTGCCCTGCGCGCCGGGACCGTGACGGTCAACAGCTTTGGCGAGGGTGACATCTCGACCCCGTTTGGCGGGTTCAAGCAATCGGGCTTTGGCGGCCGCGACAACTCGGTCCATGCGCATGATCAGTACACCCAGCTGAAAACCATCTGGATCGATCTGGCCGATGACGCAGACGAGGCAGTCGATTGAGCAAATACTCTGCCAGATCCCTGCCGGTTCACCGCGGACCGGCAGCCTGGAGCGCCATCCTTGGCGCTCCTGCCCCCGCGCAAGAGCTGGCCGGTGACCTGGCGGCGGACGTCACGATCGTCGGTGCGGGTTTTGCGGGCCTGTCGGCGGCGCAGCGGGTAAAGCAGTTGCAGCCCGACGCCAAAATCATCGTGCTCGAGGCCGGACGCGTGGCCGAGGGCGCGGCGGGGCGCAACTCGGGCTTCATGATAGATCTGCCGCATGACCTGGCCTCGGATGACTATTCCGGCGGCGGCGATGACCGCAAGATGATCGCGCTGAACCGGCAGGCGATTGCCTTTGCCCGATCCGCGGTCGAGCAATATCAGATCGACCCGAACTTCTTTGACCCCGCAGGCAAGGTGAATGGCGCCGCCAGTGCGGCGGGTCATGCCCATAACGTCAGCTATGCCCAGCATCTGGAGACGTTGGGCGAAGCCAGCGAGATGCTGGATTCTGAGCAAATGTACGACCTGACCGGCTCGCGCCACTATCGGTCCGGGCTTTATACATCCGGAACGGTCATGCTGCAGCCCGCAGGCTATATACGCGGGCTGGCGGCCGGATTGGCCCGCAATGGCGTGGCGCTGTATGAAAACTCGGCCGTCACCGGGTTCGAAAAGCAGGGCGGCGCGTGGCAGGTGAAAACCAAACGCGGCGCGGTCAGCACGGGCGCGGTGATCCTGACGGTCAATGGCCATCTCGAAAGCTTCGGGATCGAACGCAACCGTCTGATGCAGCTGTTCCTGTTCGCCGCGATGACGCCCGAGCTGGACGCCGACGCGCTGGCCAAACTGGGCGGGCAGCCGCGCTGGGGTGTGACCCCCTCCGATCCGATGGGCACCACGATGCGGCGCATTGATACCGGACAGGGCGGCAATCGCATCATCACCCGCACCTGCGCGGCGCTGCGCCCCGGCATGGCGGCCTCGGCGCGCGATCTGACGCGGGCATCGCGGGTGATGCAGCGCAAGTTCGAACAACGCTTCCCGCAACTGGCCGGGATGGAGATGGAATATCATTGGGCCGGCCACCTGTGCCTGAGCCTCAACAGCGTCTCGGTCACGCGCGAGATCGAACCCGGCGTCTATTCCGGCTGCGTCCAGAACGGTCTGGGCACCGCACGCGGCACCCTCACCGGCATCGCCGCAGCCGAACGCGCCTGTGGCCACACATCAGACATCACCCGCCACTTCGAGGCCGAAGACCAACCCAAACGCCTGCCACCACAACCCTTCCGAGAAATCGGCGCAAACGCAATACTCAGATGGAAAGAATGGAAAGCAAGAGA
>NZ_WPZO01000026.1 GCF_013031355.1 Ruegeria arenilitoris
CAAGGACGACGAAATGACTCATCACTCTCCCATTACTGCGAATGAGCGTGTTTATCCGCAGCCGAAAGTTCCAGCCATTGCGATCTGTCTGGACGGGTGCGAGCCGGAATATCTGGAAGTGGCGATTGCCAAGGGGCTGATGCCGACGCTCAAGCGTATTCGGGAAACCGGTACCGACCGCCTGGCGCATTCGGTGATCCCCAGCTTCACCAACCCCAACAACCTCAGCATCGCCACCGGGCGCCCGCCGATTGTACACGGCATCTGCGGCAACTACCTGATCGACCCCGACAGCGGCGAAGAGGTGATGATGAATGACGTGCGGTTCCTGCGCGCACCGACCATCTTCTCGCAATTCTACGACGCGGGCTATCGCGTCGCCATGGTCACCGCCAAGGACAAGCTGCGCGCGCTGCTGGGCGCTGGCCTGAAGTTCGACGAAGACCGCGCGGTTGCGTTTTCCTCGGAACGCTCGGGTGAGACCACCAAGGCCGAGCACGGCATCGACAACGCCAGCGACTGGCTGGGCATGCCGGTCCCCGAGGTCTATTCAGCCGACCTGTCTGAGTTCGTGTTCGCCGCGGGCGTCAAGCTGCTCAAGGAATTCAAGCCGGACATCATGTACCTGTCGACCACCGACTACATCCAGCACAAGTTCGCCCCTGATCAGCAGGGCGCGCTGGATTTCTACGCCATGTTCGACAAGTATCTGGGCGAACTGGACGAGCTGGGCGCCGCCATCGTCGTCACCGCCGACCACGGCATGAAGCCCAAGCACAACGCAGCGGGCGAGCCCAACGTGATCTATGCGCAGGACCTGATGGACGAGTGGCTGGGCAAGGACGCCGCCCGTGTCATCCTGCCGATCACCGACCCCTATGTGGTGCACCACGGCGCGCTGGGATCGTTCGCCACGGCTTATCTGCCGGAAGGGGCGGACAAGGCCGACATCATGGCCCGGCTGGACGCGATCGAGGACATGATCCTGGTGGTCGACAAGGAAGAGGCGATCCGCCGCTTTGAACTGCCTGCCGACCGGATCGGCGACATCGTCATGATCTCGGGCGAGACCATGACCATCGGCACCTCGGCCGACCGTCACGATCTGGCCGCGCTGAAGGAACCGCTACGCAGCCATGGTGGCCTGACCGAGCAGGAGGTGCCCTTCATCGTCAACCGCGTCATCGATCTGGGCAACGCGCCCGAGCTGCGCAACTTTGACGCCTTCTTCTACGCCACCACAGCGGCGGCCCAGTAAATGGACGGGATCATGAACACATCCGACATCCGCAACGAAGGGATGCGCATTGGTGGAGAGGTTGTCTTCACCGAGGCCACCGTCCCTGTGCGTTACCCCTATACCAACGAAGTGGTCGGCCATGTGCCGGCCGGCACCGCCGAGCACGCCCGCAAGGCGTTCGAGATCGCGGCGAATTACACGCCCAAACTGACCCGGTACGAGCGCAGCCAGATCCTGCAACGCGCAGGGGAACTGATCGGCGAAAAGCGCGAGTATCTGGCCAAGTGGCTGACGTTGGAGCTGGGCATCTGCCACCAGCACGCGATCTACGAGACCAAGCGCGCGCAGGACGTCTATCAGTTCGCCGCCGCCGAGGCGCTGAAGGACGATGGCGAGATCTTCTCGTGCGACCTGACGCACAACGGCAAGGAACGGAAGATCTTCACCAAGCGTGAACCGGTCAAGGCCATCAGTGCGATCACCCCGTTCAACCACCCGCTGAACATGGTCAGCCACAAGATCGCCCCCGCGATTGCGACCAACAACTGCATGGTGTGCAAACCGACCGAGTTGACGCCGCTGACTGCGCTGACGCTGGCGGATATCCTCTATGAGGCCGGTCTACCGCCCGAGATGTTCCAGGTCGTCACCGGCTGGCCGCAGGACATCGGCGAAGAGATGATCACCAATGAACACATCGACATCATCACCTTCACCGGCGGTGTTCCGGTGGGCAAGATGATCGCCTCGAAAGCGGGTTACAAACGTCAGGCGCTGGAACTGGGTGGCAATGACCCCCTGATCGTTCTCAACGACCTGAGCGATGCCGATCTCGAGAAAGCCGCGACCATCGCCGTGGCCGGGGCCACCGGCAACTCGGGCCAGCGCTGCACCGCGATCAAGCGCATTCTGGTACAGGAAAGCGTGGCCGACAGGTTCGTGCCGCTGGTGCTGGAGAAGGCCAGGAAGATCAAGTTTGGTGATCCGCAGGACCCCGCGACCGAGCTGGGCTGCGTGATCCATGCCGAAGCCGCCGAGCTGTTCGAAAAACGCGTCTACATGGCCGAGGAAGACGGGGCGGAAATCCTCTATCACCCCGGCCGTCAGGGTGCCTTGCTGCCGCCCATCGTGGTCGACAAGGTGCCCCATGACAGCGAGCTGGTGATGGAGGAAACCTTCGGCCCGATCGTGCCCATCGTCCGCGTGCCGGACAATGACGCCGAGGTGATGGCGATCTCGAACAGCACCGAGTTCGGCCTGTCCTCGGGCGTCTGCACCAACGACCTGAACCGCGCGATTGCCTATATCAACGGCCTGGACGTCGGCACCTGCAACATCTGGGAACAACCCGGCTACCGCATCGAAATGTCCCCCTTCGGCGGCATCAAGGACAGCGGAAACGGCGTCAAAGAAGGCGTCATCGAAGCCATGAA
>NZ_WPZO01000027.1 GCF_013031355.1 Ruegeria arenilitoris
TTGCCAGCGCGGCAAATTCGTCAGAGATGTCCTGGCCGGCTTTCCAGCCGAGATCGGAAGAGTGGATGATTGTCATTCTGGTTCCCTATCTACTTTGGGGCAGCGATCATGCGACGCCAAGGCATCCCGCATGATCCGTGGTGGGGCCCATTGATGATCATGTATGTGAGAGCAAGAGAATTCCGTCCTCTTGAAGTCGGACAAAGATTCTTGATGCCGTCCGACACGGCTTCTAAACAGAAAACTCGCTCTAAGATCGCGCAAACGTTTACACGCAGTTCAGGCGTTGCTGTTGGCTCTGCAATTTCTGTCACGTCTGCACCATTGTTTCGCTTCTACGGACAAAGTTGATTTTTTTTATTGGCTCAAGATGGGCGAAACTGAGACATTTCAATGTCACGGGAACACGCAGATACGTCTCGGGATCAGTGCAGCGCTTCCCCCAAGGTGCATAGATTAGAATGCGTAAGGGTTGGAAAAACCCAGCCCCCATGCCCGTTACGAAATGGCATCAATCAGGTAGATATTGCTGACTGTGCTCATCGAGCCGAGGCCAGAATTATCATCGTTCACCAAGACGATTTGATCCGTAGGACCCATGTAATATTCGCCCACAGGGATAGCATAGAATTTGGAGCCAGAGCCCGTTTCATACGTATTACTGTAATCCTGAATGCCCCATGGCTGAGGTCCGTCGAGGTGGAAGAATACCTTCTTCCAATCACTTCTCTGACCAGTTTCTTTGACGAGACCAATACCCTGGATATTACCACATGCACCGCTTTTGAAATCAAATATCAAGATGGTGCCTTCAGTGATTTTGCCACCCAGATCCCGTGACTTACAGGCACTGTCCTCAAGCTTGACGGTGCTTTGGTCCTTGGAAACGGTCGCGGTTTTGGTGCCCTGACGCGTGGAGAAACTCGACAGAGTGTTCAAACTGACGTCAGTGAGAAACTTGTCCGACTCCACGCTCTCCAAAGCAAAGTTGAAGGAAACAGTTCCGAGCACGCCGCCCGAGTCGTTTTCACCTTTACATACAACCAGCTCCGCAGCGTCGTTTCTCTCCGCGAACAACTTGCCACCAAAGAAATCTTCGCTCCGATTGTCGCCAAACAGAGCATCGGGCTCAATACTTCCTACCTTAGATATTCCGTCTAAAGTATGCTCAACACGGCCTATCTCTAACCCACTTCCCTTAGACATGGCATACATGCCCAAAGAGCTGCCATCCGTGAGACTGCTGTCAATGCTGGAACCTGCCCCGATCTCAGAAATCGTTTCGTCGGTATCGGTGTACGCGACGAATATGTCGAGTAGAATGCTCGCGTTGGTTTCCTGCGGGTTCACCAACTCTGGAGCTTCGACAACAGGGGCCGGCTCTGACGGTGGCGTATATGAGATAGGGTCTGGATCAACAACGGGATCGTCAGGTGCCGCGGAACCGTCAGTTGGGTATGAAATGTCCGACCAATCTGGTCCTGCCAAATTCTTGTAATAGGAGTCACTTTTACTTGGCCGAGCGCTGCCCTTTGTGACACCAGTGCCGTTTACATCTTCAGGGGCGTAGAAACCTGTGTTTGACGTCTTGGCAAGACTGACCTTCCCCAAAAGCTTCACGCCACTCCAGTGGACATCATAGCCGGATTTAACAAGGAAAACCCTGTCCGTGCTGCCGGAATCTGTGTTCTCAACGACGGAATTTTCCAGGCGAATATTTTGCGCAACCCAATCCGTGGCGTTGTTCTCGTTCAGAACCTGATTGCTCGTTCTATCCAATGTTGTGACGATGATTGAAGTTGTGTCCTGATCGATGAATTCCGAATTTTTGATCAGGATATTCTGGTTTGTAGGTCCCCCGGAATTGAAATCATCGCTGGAATCATAGATGTCCTTGATATCCATGCCTGACCAGTTCCGGACAAAATAGCTGTCCG
>NZ_WPZO01000028.1 GCF_013031355.1 Ruegeria arenilitoris
TGGCTCATGTCCCACTGCAACCGTCAGATGACCGCTGTGAACCCATAGCGGACAATCAGATTATCTTTGGAATCTTTGGGTGAGTTTGGTTTAGCGATTCTTCAGGGGTCGTTTAAGGTAGTAGCCGAATGTCAGACAGGGTCCAAAACAGATTCCAGATACGCAATCAGGCCGCCTTCATCGAAGAAGAACGCCAAGGCATTACGCTAGCTGCAAAAGTTCGGACTGTCGCTTTGGCTCTTGTTCTATTGTGGCAAGCCATCGACAGCACTGAGACAGGGCGGGCTTATTACTTCAACCTTCTGGAAATCTTTATCTTCGTCATACTCGGCGGGCTTCAGTACCTCGCTGCCCAAACGCACCGAACTGAATTGCGTCTCCAGTTCTTTTTCGTTTTCATCGATTGCATTCTGTTGGCCTTGGTATTCACTCTAGGCTCACCCTTTGATGACAATCCGTTGCCACCGGCCATTGCGATGGATACGGCCCGTTTTCTTTATTTCTTTTTGTTCTTGATGCAGGCATCCTTCAGCTTTCGCCCTCTGCTGGTCGTTTGGTGTGGCTTTAGCATCATACTTGCCCGCCTCGGAATGTGGGTATGGTTTCTGAGCCAGTCGAGCGTTTACAGCAATCTAGATATGGACGAACAAAATGCAGACGCCTTGCTTGAAGCTGCATCTGACCTCGACTTTCTGTTCCTTGGTTACGCAGCAACTGAGCTATTGGTCGTTTTGATAGTGTCCTCAGGCCTCGCTATCGTGGTCGCGCGGTCTCGTCGGCTTGTCTGGAACTTACTTTCTACCGAGCGAAAGCGTGCGAGTTTGGCGCGATACTTTTCGCCAAATGTTGTTAATCAGTTGAGCGACTCAGGTGCAGAGATTGCCACCGCAAGGCAACAGGAAGTCGCAGTATTATTCGCGGACATCATGGGATTCACGAAGCTTTGCGAAAATGCCAGCGCCGAGGAAGTGATTGACCTGCTTCGAGGGTATCATGAGCGCTTGGGTAAGGCCGTCTTCGATAATCAAGGAACTTTGGACAAGTATATCGGCGATGGGCTTATGGCGACTTTTGGAACGCCTGATCCAAGTCCTAATGATCCGGCAAACGCATTGAATTGTGCTTTCGAAATGATCGAAGCGCTAAAGGTTTGGAATGAGGACAGGCTGTTGTCCGGCATTGAGCCGATCCGTGTAGGCATCGGACTTCATTGGGGCGTAGTCGTGGCTGGAGATATGGGGAATGAGCGCAGACTTGAATATGGAGTAATCGGCGATACCGTGAATATTGCTAGCAGGATTGAACATCTTACCCGCGACCTCGATGCGCAGCTCGTTGTCAGCGACGAGTTGGTGTGTGCTATCCAAAAAAATGGGAATGTGCCGAACCTCGACTGCCTGACACTTGCTGGTTATCAAGAAATTTGGGGCCGAGCATCCGGCCTGAAGGTTTGGGTATTTTCTGCCACCTAACATCAATTTTGAATGGCTCTCGCATAGCGGATGTCCAAGCCTGATTTCGCGAGGTGTCGCTGCAAGTCCGGTTTGAGCCCAGTACTACCGCCTTGGTGATTTTGCGAGCACTGTAGATACGGTGCGCGTCTTTCTACTTCTTGTGATCGCGATTGCGCCCAGCACTAAGGCACATGCCAAAGCTTGAGATAAAGAAACGGCTTCGCCAAAGGCAAGATACCCCACGGCAAACATCGTGGGTAACTCGATGCTTCCGACGACCGCAGTTTGGGAAGCCCCAATAACAGGTGAGCATATCGTGTAGATAAGCTGGGGCACGAAAGCGGTGACCAG
>NZ_WPZO01000029.1 GCF_013031355.1 Ruegeria arenilitoris
GGTTCTGGAACCCGTTTGTGGCCCTTGTCGCGGAAAAGCTACCCCAAGCAATTTGTCTCTTTGATTAGCGATGAGACGCTGTTTCAGGCCTCTGCACTGCGTCTGTCCGGTGCCGCAGACGGGCTGAAATTTGCGGCTCCGATGGTCCTGACCAATTCGGATTTCCGGTTCATCGTGGCTGAGCAATTGCAGGCCGTCGGAATCGACCCCGGTGCCATTCTGATCGAGCCCGAGGGGCGCAACACCGCCCCAGCCGTGCTGGCCGCCGCGCTGCGCGCCCACGCGGAAGACGAAGATGCGGTGCTGCTGGTGGCGCCCTCCGATCACGTTGTGCCTGATGCCGCCGCATTCCAGGCGGCGGTCGCCCGCGGGATGGAGGCCGTGGCGCAGGGGCAGTTGGTGACCTTCGGCATCACCCCGGCGCATCCGGAAACCGCCTATGGCTATCTGGAACTTGCCGCGGCGTCGGACAAGGGCGGGTCTCCTGTCCCGCTGAAGCAATTTGTCGAAAAGCCGGACCTGGCCCGCGCGACCGAGATGCTGGCCGCCGGCAATTTCAAGTGGAACGCGGGCATTTTCCTGTTCCGTGCCACCGATATCATCGCCGCCTTCAAGGCCCATGCGCCCGCGCTGATGCAGCCGGTACAGGACGCGTTGAACGACGCGCAGACCGACCTTGGATTCCTGCGGCTCGCGCCCGAACCGTGGGGGCAGGCCGAAGACATCTCGATCGATTACGCGGTGATGGAAAAGGCCGACAACCTGTCGGTTGTTCCGTTTGAGGCCGCCTGGTCCGATCTGGGCGGCTGGGACGCGGTCTGGCGCGAAAGCGGCCCGGATGCAGACGGCGTGGTCACCAGCGGTGGCGCAACTGCGATCGACTGTCGGAACTCGCTGTTGCGCTCGGACAGCGAACAGCTTGAGGTCGTTGGCATCGGGCTGGACAATGTCATTGCGGTGGCAATGAACGACGCCGTGCTGGTTGCCGACAAGTCGCGGGCGCAGGACGTCAAGAAAGCGGTTGCCGCTCTGAAAGAGAAAGGCGCGGCGCAGGCGACGCAATTCCCCATGGATCACCGCCCCTGGGGCTGGTTCGAAAGCCTTGTGGTCGGCGACCGGTTCCAGGTGAAACGGATCCACGTCCACCCCGGCGCCTCGCTGAGCCTGCAGAGCCATTTCCACCGGTCCGAGCACTGGATCGTGGTCGAAGGCACCGCCCGCGTGACCATCGATGACCATCAGCAACTGGTGACCGAGAACCAGTCGGTCTACATCCCGCTGGGCGCCGTGCACCGGATGGAGAACCCCGGCAAGGTCCCCATGGTCCTGATCGAAGTGCAGACCGGCGCCTATGTCGGCGAGGACGACATCGTCCGCTACGAAGACGTCTACGCCCGCGGACAGGGCGCTAAGGGCTGA
>NZ_WPZO01000003.1 GCF_013031355.1 Ruegeria arenilitoris
GCGGCATCAAGGACAGCGGAAACGGCGTCAAAGAAGGCGTCATCGAAGCCATGAAGTTCTTCACTAACGTCAAAACATACTCTCTACCCTGGCCAGGGTGAGGACCCTGCCCCTCTCGCAATCGGGAGGGGCACAAACAATTCCTCGCCGGAACTGGCGGACCTTACGAGGTCCGCATCTTTTCAAAACGACAACGAGGAGCGGATATGCCACAGATTGTCCATACCGAGGGGGAGTCAAACACCTCGGAAGCCCGCAAAGCCTGGCTGAAAAAGTCTATCGGGCCCAAATCCTCGCCTTTGCTGAAACGCGATGCGGATGTGTTCCTGCATCAATCTCTGTCCAGCCCCTGCGTCAGTACGATAGCCAAAGCCGAAGGCATCTGGATCGAGGATCTCGATGGTCGCCGCTACATGGATTTCCATGGCAATTCAGTGCACCACATCGGCTATGGTCATCCCCGGCTGGTTCAGGCGATCAAGGATCAGCTTGACGACCTGCCCTTTGCCCCGCGCCGCTTCACTAATGACCCGGCGGTGGAACTGGCCGAAAAGCTGGTGGCCATCACCCCCGGTGATCTGGGCAAGGTACTATTCACCACTGGCGGTTCGGACGCCAATGAAGTCGCGCTCAAAATCGCCCGTGCAGCGACGGGCCGCTTCAAGACGCTCAGCTTTTGGGACGCCTTCCACGGCGCAGGATTTGGTGCCGCGAGCATTGGCGGCGAGGCCACGTTCCGCAGCCATATCGCCGGGCCACTGTTGCCGGGAACCGAGCATGTGGCCCCCTTCCATCCCAGCCGTTGCCCTTATGGCCACACAACGCTTGAGGCCAGCGCCGAAGCCTGCGCCAACATGATCAATTATGTGCTGGAGCGCGAAGGCGACATTTGCGCCGTGGTGGCCGAGGCGATGCGTGCCGTGCCCATCGTGCCGCCGCCGGGTTTTTGGAAGCGCGTGCGTGAGATCTGCGACCGCCACGGCGCATTGCTGATCCTGGACGAGATCCCAACCGGGTTGGGCAAGACCGGGCAGATGTTTTCGTTCCAGCATGACGAGATTGTTCCCGACATTGTCACCATCGGCAAGTCTCTGGGCGGGGGTATCTTGCCCATCGCCGCCTGCATCGCCCGGGAAAACCTGGATGTTTGCGGGGATTTTGCCATCGGGCACTATACGCACGAAAAGAACCCCGTGACCGCCCGCGCCGCACTGACAACACTACAGATCATCGAAGATGAAGGGTTGGTCGAACGCTCGGCTAAACTGGGTGAGTACGCCATCGGGCGCTTGATGGACGCGCTTCAGAATGTTCCCGTCGTCGGCGACATCCGGGGCCGAGGCCTGATGTTCGGCGTCGAGATCGTCGAAGACCGCACCAGCAAGACACCGGGGAATGCGCGTGCGGAACGGATCTATTATGCCTGTCTTGAGGCGGGGTTGAGCTTTAAGATCAGCCAAGGATGTGTCCTGACCTTGTCGCCGCCGCTAACAATTTCGCAAGCTGAGCTGGATCAGGCCATCGATATCGTTATCGCTGCGATCAAGGACGGAAATTGACCTGCCTCGTAACAGCAGTCGTGCAACGAGAAATGATGCGGGGACCCTTCGTCTATTCAGATTGGCTATGGAAGCAAACGAAGCAACACCAAAAGGAAACTGCAAAATCGACTGAACCAGCTGCGAAGCCGGAGTGAAGTATGGCAATTGTCACATTCCTAATAAGCCTGACCGGGGCAACCATGCTACTGCTTTTCGCGGTACGTATGGTGCGCACCGGAATTGAACGCAGCTACGGTGCGTCATTCCAGCGGGTGATGACGCGGCAGCGCAGTTACCTGCAGGCCTCGTTGGTTGGGTTGACGATGGCGGTTGTGTTGCAAAGTTCGGCAGCCGTGGCGTTGCTGACCTCGGGATTTGCCGCCAGTGGAATGCTGAGTTTTCCAGTAGGGCTGGCAATTGTGCTGGGTGGAGATCTGGGTTCGGCGTTGATTATCCAGGTCCTGTCCTTCCAGCTGGATTGGCTCGTGCCGATGCTTCTGGCGATCGGGGGCTATCTGTTCGTCAAGACCGAGGCCAAGAAAGCACGGCAGCTTGGGCGCATCCTGATGGGCGTCGCCTTTATCCTGATCTCGCTCAGGTTCCTGCGCGAGGCGATGGACCCCATCCGGGACAGTGCCTTTTTGCCCGCTGTGGCCGATTACCTAGCGCGCGACTACATCACTGCCTTCCTTGTCGGCGGCGCCCTTGCGTTTGTCATGCACTCGTCGGTCGCGGCGATCCTAATGTGTGTGACGCTTGTGCAGATCGGTGCAATCCCGTTTGCCGCTGGTATGTCATTGGTCTTTGGCGCGAATTTCGGCTCGGCTTTTCTTCCGGTCTGGCTGACCCGAGGTATGCCAGTGACCGCCCGGCGAATACCCTACGCAAACCTGGCGCTGCGTGGCAGTTGGGCGCTGGCGACCTTGTTTGCAGCAAACCTTGCCCTGCGAACCGGGCTTTTGGGCGACCCGCAAGGGGGGCAAATGCTGGTCAATGTGCATATTGCATTCAACCTGTCCCTGTTGATTTTGGCCCTTCCGTTTTGCGGGCATTTGGAAGCGTTGTGCGAAAGGTTCCTGCCGGATCAGAGCAAAGATCAGAAACCGCGACCTGCGCGACCGGTCAGTGCATTGGACATGGAAACCGTGGCAAACCCCAGCCAGGCCTTGCCGAGCCTCAAGCGTGAGCTGCTGCGGATGAGCGATCTTCTCGAAACCATGTTTCGCCCCGCCCTTGAGCTATACCGCAGCGGAAGCAAGGAACAGATTCAGTCGGTTCAGGCTATTGACGAGGACGTAAACCAGTGCCTCTCGGGTATTCGCGCTTTTGTCGCTGCGATCCCTCCTGATCTATACGAAAAGCAGGATGCCAAAACCGCGCGCGATCTTATGGAGATCGCGATCCGGTTGGAAACGGCGGGGGATGTTGTCGCCAAACGCCTGACCGTATTGGCCAGCGAAATGCGGGCCAAGGGATCAAGTTTCTCGCAGGAAGGCTGGTCGGAACTAGTTCAGATGCATGAGGGTATTCTGGCAAACATGAAGCTGGCTTCGAACGTGCTCATTTCAGACGATTTGGAAAGTGCGCGACTTCTCAGCCTGGAAAAAACCGAAATCAAACGTGTGGAACGTGACAGCCGCAAGCGGCACCTGCGCCGATTGCAACGCGGCACAAGGGAAAGCTTCGAAACCAGCGACATTCACCTGGAGACTTTGCGCGCATTCCGAGAGTTCAACAGTCATATAGCTTCTGTCGCCTACCCGGTCCTGTACCGGAATGGTCAACTGCTGGAGACACGTTTGATAAAGGAAATAGCAGACGAGGCACAGGGCTCATAGCCACTATTCGCGTACGAAAGCTCTCTGATCCGAGTCGCAGGGATTTCCCGTGCCCTTAAAATGTATCGATTACACATGCACGAAACTCGGCGCTCCGGTCGATTTCTCAGAAATAGCCGGTCAGCAGGGCAAGCCGCCCAACGTGATCCCTCTCTGAGACTCGGTCTCGAGTTGCGCTAAGGGACTCCAGACTGAACAGTCTCTGTTTCGGAAATCGCGGGGATTGCAACGCATTGCCGGGTCAAGAACCGCCAATGAAATGAGATGGGTATAAGTGGCGGTGCTGTCAGACTAATTCGAACTCGTCTCTGTCAGGACGGTGGCGCTGTTCCTTATGCCGCGCAGAGAGCGCACCACTCCGCCAGAGCAGCGGTTCGATTGCATTTGGAATGGTCCCGTTTGGAAAGATTGCGATTCTGGTTGAAGTGATTGAAGACGGAGGAATGGACGGAAGCGCAGCATGGCTCGTTCTCGTCGTCGGAGTGGCAGATGCGAGTTTTCGACTTTGTCGTTCAGCCAACGCCCACAGGCTTGCCGGTCTTCACAGCCCATGTCGCGAAGCGCGGCTTTGCATGAAGCAAACCGATCCGTTACCAGCACTTCTGGCGGACCATTTCTCTGCATCAATTTCCTGAGCATTTTCAATGCAGCGCGTTTGTTTCTTCGTTTTGTGAGGACACACCCAAGCACCTCGCCTTCGTGATCGACAAGCCGCCAAAGGCAGTAGCGCTCACTTTTGATCTTCACGAAGGCCTCGTCGACATACCACTGCCATCACGAAGACACGCACAATTTCTGAACACGCCGCCAGCGGAATCTTAGACGCAAACATCAACACAAACCGGTTCCACCAGAACCGGATGTCTTCACGGCTGACGTCGATGCCGCGTTCGTGCAGCAGGTCTTCGACGCTTCCCAGCGATAGCGGAACCCGGAAATAGATCATCACCGCCAAGCGTTTAACCTCGAGGCTAGTTTGAAGTATTTGAAGCAGGTAGATTTGGCTATGCGCGAACGCTATGCGGCTACACTGCGCCGCTCAAGACTAGTTAGTCTGACAAGACCCTGCGCGTGGGTTGAAATAGGTGAAAACGCATAGGTCTTGGCTTTCGACAATCCAACATCGGGCGCCTCAGCCAGCACCTCATCCGCTGCCTCGTTCAAAGAGCAAGGACGCCAGACCGCGGAGGTAGCCGGCACCATAAGCTACGTGCATGGAAAGAAAAACAACTGGAAGCCGAAGCGCCGCGGCCAGCCCTAGGCTGCGCGTTGCGCGAGCTGCGGCCAAACTGCCGGCAAAAAGATGAAGCGCCAGCAATGCGATACAGATACCGCCCATGGGCGGCCACAGAACCGCGGTCAGCGCGGAAATGCCAATTGCCGTTACGAAAGCCGGAGGAACTATCTGCCGCCAGGTCGTTACGCGACCGAGGCGCCGGCCCGAAATCGGCTTGTAACGACCTTAGCGGAACATCTGAAGCGCCAGAGCACGCAACGTGCCTCGCGCGAAATAGGCCACCTCTATGGCCGGATCAAGAACCACATCGCCGCCCCTCGCGACGATCCGCGCATTCAATTCGTCGTCCTCGGCATAGGGGATGTCGGTCGCGAAGCCGCCCAAATCCCGAAGCACCTCGCGCCGCCAGCAGCCAAAGGGCACGGTCTCGACACGCTTTCGCCCCTCGGCTCCGATCCGGAATGAGGAATTCCCGACCCCGAATGGATGCGCCATGGCGAATGCAATCGCTTCCGCCATGGGCGTCTTCGCTCCTGGGTGCGTGATGCCGAAGCCGCGGGTGCTGTACACAGCGAGATTTTACGGAGATTGCGGGAGATTCGTCAGTTGCAAGCGGTTGTCACTGCCGACGCGCAAGTGGTTTCGGAGGCGACGCCACCGAACCGTCCAAGCAACCCGGCGCCGGAAGTAGTCGGATTAATGGTAGGGTTTTCGCCGCTCTTACTTATGATGTTGCTCGCAATCGTCGTGGACACGCTTGGCCAACCACGTTCGATGCACGGCGGGAAAGGTCGCAGTACGGATGCCGGCTGAAGGATATTCGGATGACTGGGAAAACAATTTCATTTCTCTATCACGAGGTATCAGATGATCCCGAAACAAGCGGATTTCAGATCCCCGGAACGCTGCCCTACCAGCACAAGGTAGGGCAATTTTTGCATGACCTGGATTTGATCATGGAAAATTTTTCCAGATCGGAAAGGGCGAGCAACATTCTGAACGACAACACGAACAACAAACTGATCCTGACCTTCGATGATGGCGGAGCGTCGGCGTTACCAGTAGCACATATGCTGCATGAGAGAGGACTAGTCGGCCACTTCTTTATCACGACGTCCATGATCGGTGACAGGACTTTCCTTCGCCCCGATCAAATCAGGGAAATTCATCTTATCGGGCATGTCATTGGAACGCACAGTCATACCCACCCATCGATATTCAGGGACCTGCCATATGATGAAAAGCTGGAAGAATGGAGTCGCAGCAGGACCATCTTGGAAGACCTTCTGGGCAGCCCAGTCAATTGCGCCTCAGTTCCAGGGGGCGACATGGATGAAGACACCATAAAGTCGGCGGGTGAAGCTGGTATTAAATATCTGTTCACGTCCGAGCCAACCTGGCAAACCTACGAGAAATTTGGAGTCAAGGTTTTCGGAAGGGTTTGCGCCAAAAACAGTACAAAGCCCGCGCAAATACAAAAATGGGCAAAGGGCCAAGGTTTCCATAGGGCCAAATTATCCAGATTTCTGAAAGAGGTTATAAGAACCCGGCTCAAGTTTTTCTACCTGTGGTACGTCAGACGTTGAGAGGGGCGCTGATCCCAGTGTGCGATTTGGGACAGGACCGATAACATAGATCGCGTTGTAGCACCTGCGTCTTGCCAAAGCAGGTTGTCGGCTGTCCGAAGGCCTGATGAGTGACTCCCAAAAAGTGTTGTCAGACGAATTCGAACCAGTCTCAGTTTGCTAGCAAACCCGTGAACCTAGGCTGCCTTGGTGCCAAAATGTTTTGGAAACATAGAGTGCAATACAAACAAGCAGATCCTCAAAGCTTCCGCGGGATCGAAGATATCTGAGTGCAGATGGTAGTCGGTCCAGAGCCCTTCCAGCAGAGCAATCAATCCGTCTGTCGCAATCTTGGCGTCGACGTTCTCATATTCACCTTCGCTTTTTACTTGCTCCAACAGCTCTAGGATCGTCGCTCTGAAACCTTTGTCTCGTGAGTCGATGAAAGGAAATATGAGTGGATTCGAGAGCGCTTCTGCCCGAAACGAAAACCAGATCGCGACGTCCTGCGCATTAAGGACGTAAGGATCGAAATCCGCCTTTATGATCGAGATTAGTTTTTCAGCAGCGTCCAACTCGGGATTGTCTGCGATTGCCTTCCACTGCCCTGCATAGCGCGCCGACAACTCCTCTGCCACGGCGAGAAGCAGCTTTTCCTTGGAGCCGAAATGCAAGTTCACCATACCCCGCGACAATCCCGACAATTCCTGAATTCTTGCAGAAGTCGTTCCTCGGATTCCGAACTTATGGATGGCGTCCGCGGCCGCTTGAATCAACTGCCTTCGGTTCTGCAACTTGCTCAGATCTCGGGCGTTGGTTGGGATATCAGGCTCGGCAGTAATCTCTTCATCCTCTTCTGAGGTGTTCGTTCTTAGTCTTCTCGCATCTAGCGGCGCGGAAGTTCAAGGATTGACATTGAATGAATGTTTGTTCATTTTGTGATAAATGTTACATTTAGGTGCCACATGACCCTGTTGAACTCAAGCTTTCAATCCATACGTGACTGGGACAACGAACACTTCCTGCACCCGTGGGAGGGAATGTCATACCTAGGCCGGAACGAACGCACCTTTGCAGAAAGCGGTCTGGGCGTTCACGTCGTGACAGACGACGGAAAGCGCCTGATAGACGGGCCTGCTGGCATGTGGTGCGTTCAATTGGGCTATGGAAACAGCGAAATTGCCGATGCTATGGCGCAGCAAGCGAAAGCGATGGCGTATTTTTCGCCCTTCAACAATGCCAACTCAGCTCCAGCCCGGTTGGCGCATGAGATCGCCAAGAGAACGCCGGGCGACCTGAACCATGTGTTTTTCACAACCGGTGGGTCAACTGCCGTGGATAGTGCACTGCGTTTCGTGCAGTTCCGCAATAACCTGCTTGGCAAGCCTGAAAAGAAGATCGTGATATCTCGGCAGAAGGCTTATCACGGATCGACGTATCTGGCGGCCTCAGTATCCGGAAAAGAGCGAGACAAAGGATGGTTGGACCAAGCCTCTCACCTGACGCGTTTCTTGCCGAACGTTAACCCGTATGTGCGTCGCCCCGGCCAGACGATCAATGACTTCCTGAACGAGAAAATCGCTGATCTGGAGAACATGATCCTGCAGACCGGAGCAGACAAGGTCGCTGCTTTCATCGCCGAACCAATCCTGTGCTCTGGAGGGGTCATCGTACCTCCGCCGGGATATCATCAGCGCTGTCTGGAAATCTGCCGAAAGTACGATGTCCTGTATATTTCAGACGAGGTTGTGACTGGTTTCGGACGGCTTGGCCATTGGTTTGCGTCCAAAGAAGTCTTTGGGATTCAGCCGGATATCATCACCTGCGCCAAGGGAATGACATCCGGGTATGTGCCAATGGGGGCCTGCATCATTTCTGATCGGCTGATTGCAGATGTGAGCGGCGAGCACGCCCAGGACGCTACCTTTTCAAATGGCTTCACCTATTCGGGCCACCCAGTAAGCGCGGCGGCCGGTTTGAAGACTATCGAAATCATGGAGCGTGACGGCGTTCTTGAGCATGTCCGCGCGATCACGCCGCTGTTCGAAGAACGCCTTCAAGCTCTGGCAGACTTGCCGCTTGTCGGTGATGCCCGCGGTATGGGGCTGGTTGGTTGCGTTGAGTGTGTTGCGGACGCCAAAGCCGACAATCTTTTGGATCTGGATAAATCCGTTGGCGCATTGATTGATCATCATTGTCAGGAGAACGGGCTGATCCTGCGGCCAATCATCAATATGTGCGTGTTTTCGCCACCGTTGATCATTACGGAAGGCGAGTTGAACCAGATGTTCGACATTCTGGAAAAAGGCATCCGGCTGGCGACCGAGGACTTGACGCGCCAGAGTGCGTTTAAAGCTTAGAAAATGCCTCGGGGCAGCGTCGCAACCTTGCACGTTGCGACGCCCTTATAGCGCCCTCCTACGCTCACCCAGCCCGCATCGCTTCAGGTGGCAATTTAATCGGAAACTTGGACCGAACCTCTTCATCAGTCTTGCTGCCAAAGTAGTTCGGGTAGTGATTGCTTAGGATGTCGTTCACAACCGACCTACTCCGCTCGAACATGTCCTGACGGCCTGCCTTCTCCCAAGTGTCAGTCAGTTCCCGATCCATCAAGGTGGGATAGACATACTCGGTCTCCATGTATTGCAAGGTCTGCGCGTTACCAAGGAAATGACCGGGATCTATTGCGCATTCATGGATGACGTCGACCGAAAGCGTGTCGTCACTCACCTCGATCCCGCGCAGCGTTCGAGAGATCATGCCCGCTGCCTCGTTGTCGATGACCATCGATTCAAAGCTGCAGCCCATCAGGCTGCCGAGCATCCCGCCAAACTCGCACAACCGGTTTGCCCCAGCATGGGCCGCCAACGCAAAAGTCAGCGCTTTTTCCAGCCCATATTGCGCGTCGGGGATTTTGGAATCCGTCATGCCACATCCGACGCTGGTTGGCAGGTTGTAGAAATTGCCCATCTGGATAGCTGCGGCCGAAATCAGTGCCTGTTCACCGCTGCCCCCTGTAAACGATCCAGTACGCAGATCAGTGATGAAGGGCCATGCCGCAAACACTACCGGGGTCCCCGGATTGATCAGGTTGGCAATGGCGACGCATGACAAAGTCTCGGCCACGGCTTGAGCCAAAGTTCCGGCCAATGGCGCAGGCGACGTCGCCCCGGCCTGTGGAGGAACGGCAAGGTCACACACAAGGCCCATCTTGGCTGTATCGATCAGGATTTCCAGATTTTCCCGTCCGAACCTAAGTGGGGATACGATCGGGCAGCCGCCGAAAATGACCGAGGGTTTCTCAAGGAACTTGCCCTCGCCGCCCGATGCCAAATCGAACATATGGATCGCGTCCTGAATGTGTTCTCGAGTGCGGAACGTCAGGCAGGACGGCTTTTCGCTTCCTGCCAGAATAGCGTAGAGCATACTCATGTCATGCTCGTAATCCTGTGGCACATCCGTTGCCAGTACCGTGTCGCCTGTCATGTGAATGTTGTCGAGGCGATCGACCAGACGCGTGAAATCGTAAATATCCTTGAGCGTTGATGGCCGGTAACTACGCGTCTCTGCGTCAAACGTGGTCACCGCCGTGCCTGAGTTCGCATAGTACACCTTGTCCTTGGTGCAGTGCATGTCGTCCTTGCCGGCTCGCGATCCGCGTGCGTGTACGTAGAATTCGCTGGCGGCCTTGGCCAACAGGTCTTCCATCAATGCGCGAGGAAAGCACAGCCTGCCATGCTCGTTCACCATCGCCCCTTTGGGCAACACGAGATCAAGGACTTCCTGCGTGGGGTCCCCTACCCCAGTGCGTTCCAGAATGCTGAGCGCGGCTTCGTGAATGCGCACCATATCTGAGTCCGCCAACGGCTTGTACCGGCCACCCGAGATGCCGGGCCAGATTGCCTGCGAGGCGGCGTTACTAGTCCGCACCGCTGCTCGTGCTTCACGTCCGCCCCCGCGCCGCCTTGATCTGCGCTGCGTTAGTTCTGTCATGTTCTTTCTCCGAATTTTGCGCGTCTCAGATCATGCTGAAGTAGTTGCGATAAAAGCCAGGAATGCTCCATTCCATCTCGGACAGTGGCCCCGGCACGAAACCGTGGGAATTCACGCCTTCCTGATTGTGACGGATGATCCGTTCGTCATCCAGCGACGTCACGTGCCAGAGCCATGTCAGAGCATCCTTGTCATAGTCCCGCCCCTCCACCGCGTCGCCACGCACGTACCAAACGATCTGAATATCCGTTTCTTGAAGGGTACGTGGGACAAACCGATACCCGACCATGTGATCTGCATAGACAAGGAAGTAATTCAGCGTTCCGATCCCCAGATCAGTAGCTCCGCCATCGTGGGTTTTCAGTTCTCCCAAAGGCGGCGCCAAGGGAGCCCCATCCTTGCTACCTGTCATGTAGCCAGGGAATAGCGGGTAGCGTCGCCAATAGACATCGGCACCCGGCGCGACTGCGTTTTCTCCAGTCAGATCAAGCTCCTCAAGAGGGATGCCGGCGTCTTTCATCCGCTCATGCAGTGCCCCGCTGAACTCCAGAACTTGCGCGGGGTCTTTCAGCGAGTGACTGCGCGAGTAATCCTGATGGGACGGCGCGCAATGATAGCATTCCAGATAGTTTTCCAGGGCCAGCTTCCAATTAGCCGGAACCGGGTATGAGGCCTCATGGGCAATCTTCAGGTTTTCAAAGTCGAACGGCTTTGAAAGCGGGGCCAATCGCTCCAAAGCAGCATCCAGCGGCGGGGCGGTTTCAGCCGCGCAGACAAATATCAGACCCTGAAAGATCTTCACCTGAACCGGGAACAACCCGTACTGGCCTGGGTCAAAATCCGGCCCCATTGACCGCCCGTTTCGAAGCTTGCCGTTCAGGTCAAAGGTCCACGCGTGATACGGGCAGATGAAACTGCGGGCCTTACCTTTTCGTTCAATGCACACGCGCGATCCCCGGTGGCGGCAAACGTTCAGATGCGCGCGCACCTCACCCTCGCGATCCCGAACGACAATCACGGACTCGGTCCCGTAGTCGAACAGGAAGTAGTCCCCCGGTTCAGCGACTTGGCTAACATGACCGACCCAGATCCAGTTTCGGCTCCAGAACATGCTGATATCGTTGTCGTATACCGCCTGAGACGTATAGAAATGACGCGGCAAGGCGAACCCTTCCCGCTGCGCTTCCATCAAGTCGCGCATTACTTGCAAGTCATCTTTTGGCATAGCGCACCTCATTTAGTTTCAAGGGAAACGATTTCGCGACGGAAAAACTCGCGGTCGATATCGCCCGCATCGCGTTCGAAATTCCGGGCGGCCATGTGACCAGAGTACACAGCGTCAGCGATCAAACCGGGATTTGCAGCATCACCGATCAGTTCCAGCTTTGACAGCGGACTATCGGCCAAACCACGAAGCTCATCGTAAAGGGCGGTCTCTCGCGCTCGCTGCGTCACCAAGACGACAGAACTGCATTCAATGGGTCGTTCTCGTTCCGTGTAGACGCATCGTAATATTGCCTGGCTGGGCGCGACGCTGGTCAGGGTTTGGGACAGGGTCAACCGAACGCCCTTCTCCAAAAGGCTGCGTTGCACTTTGGTCTGTTCCAACGTCAATTCGGTGAACGGCGAAACCATCGAGGCCGGGGTTACAAAGACAACCTCTTGCCCGGCCTGAGCCAAATGGTCCGCCAACACCCCGCCGAGATAACCCTGATCATCATCGTAGACCATAATCGGGCCGTCCTCCGGCACAACGCCTGACATGATGTCGTCCGGAGTGAGAACCAGCGAGGCTGATTCAATTGATACACCGCGAAACGCAGATTTCCCGCGACCGTCTCGCCGCCATGTTGCACCAGTGGCCAGAAAGACATTCGGAATGCCCAGCTCGACAACCTCGCTTGCTGACAAACGACTGTCGGTGAACAGGTGGACATTCCCACGTTGTTGCAGGTCGTAAATCCTGTGATCTGTCACGCGCTTCCAGGCGGATAGTCCGGTCAGGCCGGATTCCTGCAACACACGGCCGCCAAGCTCTTGCTTTGCTTCGGCCAGAGTGACCTCATAGCCCCGGCGCGCCAGCTGCATGGCGCATTCAAGCCCAGCTGGACCGCTGCCAACTACAAGCGCAGCTTCCTCATTTCCCCGGCGTTCAATGATTTCAGGATGCCATTTCCGCCGCCATTCTTCGCCCATCGTCGGATTTTGAGTACACCGGATTGGAACCCCAAGCGCATCGGATGACACACAGATGTTGCAGCCGATACACTCACGGATTTCTTCAACCCGACCCTCCTTGATTTTGTTCGGAAGAAACGGATCAGCGATAGATGGGCGTGCCGCACCGATGAAATCGAGGATGCCCTTCTTAACCAGCGACACCATCAAATCCGGAGAAGTTAAACGCCCCACTCCAACAACGGGCTTGGAAGTCACCTGCTTGACGAACTCGATGTATGAGGTTTGAAAACCATCGCGGGGCTCAAAGCGCGTCGTTGCAGAGTCATTGCTCCAATCCGCGACGTTCACATCCCAGAGGTCCGGCAGCTCGGCCAGCAATTCGACGACGGCCCGGCCCTCTTCCTGTGCCTGCATCCCGTCAGATCCCAGCATTTCATCAACTGCGAACCGCAGGGCGATGGCGCAATCGTCCCCAACTTCTTCTTTGGTATCTTCCAGAAGTTCGCGGGTCAGCCGCACCCTGTTCTCAATTGAACCGCCATATTCATCGGGCCGGTCGTTGAACTGCGGCAGCAGAAAATGATGCGGCAACGTCATGTGATGTCCGGCATAGACATAAACGATATCAAAGCCCGCCTCGCGCGAGCGCCGTGCCGCGTCCCGGTGCCACTTGCGGAACTCGCGAATGTCCGACTTGTCCATTGCCCTAGCCTGTTTCGGGTATGGCGTCTGCAGGACGAGCTCTGATGGCGCCAGCAGAGGAGCTCGGGTCAAGTGATTTTGGGCATGGTGCCCGTTGTGCGCCAATTGGATTGCCGCAAGCGATCCCTTCTCATGAATTGAGTTGGTTATCAGACGCAGTGCCGGAATATCCCGATCGTCCCAAATTCGGTTCTCAGAATAAGGTGACAAATCCGAAGTTGGATGAATCTCGGCCTCCTGAGTGGACACAACGGCCCAGCCGCCCTCAGCCTTCATTGCGCGCATGGCGGCTTCGGCCTGAGGTCGCAAATGCCCCAGCCCGTTGCAATGGGGCACCTGATAGAAGCGGTTTCGGGCCGTCACTGGCCCGATTTGAACCGGTTCGAAGAGAACAGAATATCCGTCAGCGCCTGACATTGCCGCGCTTCCTCCAGAAAAATTGGAACAGTTTAGTGGGATTTGGCGGGGTGCCGAGCTCCCGCCGTTCCCGGTTGTGTTGTCAGCTGTGCTTAGAAGCCGGCCTTGATGCGCTCGAACTCTTTCAACATCTTCGCTTCAAGCTCGGGGTTAACCGCGTCGAAAAACAGGCTGCCGTCAAAGAAGCTGTCTACATCCGAAAACCCATAGGTTTCGATCAGTTCCGGATCTGCCTGTGCAAAAGCGTCTTCGTTGGCGTGCGCGTACCCCCAGCTTTCGATGATGTATTTACCGCTTGCGGCAGAGCTGAGCGCGTTGAGCATGTCATAAACCTGCTCATCCGACTGTTTGGCGGATTTTAGATGCACATAGCCGCAGACCCATGTAGCGATGCCCTTATCCACATCACGCATCATTACGGCCGGAGTTTCGTTCCAGATCAGGTTCAGCTCCGATTGGTTCCAGCCCCAACCAAGCGTCACCTCTCCACTGGCAATTGCCTGATCCAACTGGCCCGCATCAGACCAGTAAAAGCGCACATTCGGATGAATAGCGCGCAAGTAGTCCGCGGCTTTCTGGAATTCCTCGTCGCTCATGTCGGTATAACTGGAAGCACCGGTTGCCAGCGCCGCCATCGCAAAAGCGCTGGAAGCAGCATCCGGGACAGCTACCTTGCCCTGATAGGCCGGATCCGCCAGCAGTTGCAGCGAAACATCGTCCGCCGAGATCATATCGGTGCGATAGATCAGGCCGGTGTTGCCCCATTCGAACGGCACCATATAAGTCTGCCCGTCAATCGTGATACCATCGACCTCTTTGATCTTTGGCATCAGTTTGTCCCAGTTTTCCAGCTTGCTGGTGTCGATCGGCTTGATCATGTCCGCCGCCACCCATTTTCTAAGGGCGTCCGTACAAGGATGGGCCAGATCAGCCTCAAACCCTGATTGTAGCTTGGTAAACGCCTCTTCAACGCTGCCGAAATAGGTGTAGCTGGGCGCGCCGCCGTACTTTTCGACATAGTCGCCGTAAAAGCCCTGATCTTCGTACCCGGACCAGTCAAACACGGTCAGGTCAGCCGCATTGGCCAGAGCTTGGCTTGCTGTGAAGGTGGCAACTACCGCTGCTGTAAGTGATGCTGTTTTGTTCATTTTTCTCCTCCCAAAGACTCACGTTTGCCCAAGTCGATCACCGAGGCGCTTTGAACCCCCAACCAAACGGTGTCACCGCGGCTATGATCGACTGTGTGAAAGTAGTTTGGCACCGCGACGGCAATGCTGTCGGCCAGCCCGTCGATGCGGACGTAATAGTGGACGCTCTCGCCATAGAAGGCGACGTCTGACACCTCGCCCTGAACATAGGCGTCATACCCCTCCGGTTTTTCCGCGCTGACCTCCAATTGCTCGGGCCGAACGCCGACCAACAGTTCCTTGTCATGCGCCTGAACATTGGGGTTCACGCCGATTGTCATCTGGCCAAACCCCTGAACATTTACTTCCAACGTTCCAGAGTTATCGGCCACGACTTCCGCATCCAGAAAGTTCATCCCCCCGATGAAAGAGGCCACTTCACGGTTGCAGGGTTGGGAATACAAGACTTCGGGTCTATCGACCTGCTTGAGCCGCCCTGCGAACATGACGCCGATCCGGTCGGACATGGTCATCGCTTCGTACTGGTCATGCGTCACCATGACGAAGGTAATGCCAAGCTTTTGCTGCAGCCGGCGCATTTCCAACTGCATCGCTTCGCGCAGGTTCTTATCCAGCGCGGACAGAGGCTCGTCCAGCAACAACACCTTTGGTCGCATGACCAGCGCGCGGGCCAACGCCACGCGTTGTCGCTGACCGCCAGACAACTCATTGGCCTTGCGTTCCTGCAAACCGCCGAGCTCAACCATCTCAAGCGCCTCGGCAACGCGCTCCTTGATTTCCTTCCGCGAGAGCTTTGACTTGCGCAAACCGAACCCGACATTGTCGCCGACATTCAGATGCGGAAAGATCGCATAGCTTTGGAACACCATGTTGGTAGGTCGTTTGTTGGCGGGCACCTCGCCCATCGCCCGACCATCAATCCGGATCTCACCTTCTTCATGATCCTGAAATCCTGCGATGATGCGCAAAGCCGTTGTTTTCCCGCAGCCCGAAGGGCCAAGCAGCGAAAAGAACTCTCCCTCTTTCAAGGTCAAGTTCAGATCGGACACAGCCACAAAACCTCCAAAGCGCTTCTCAACTCCTTTGATTTCGATGATGTTCTGTTCGCTCATCTTGTTCGGTTCCTTTGGCATCAATCCGAGGACTTGGTTGAACGGCGGCGGAAATACTCGGCTATCAGCAGCAGCAAGACAGACGAGAGCAATAGCAGCGACCCAAGTGCCAGGGTATTGGGCAGCTTTGCCGGGAACCGGATCTGGCTCCAGATATAGACCGGCAGTGTCGGACTGTTGCCGGACAGAAAGAAGGCCAATACGAACTCGTCAAAGGACACGGTGAACGTGACCAGAAGGCTGGCGATGATGCCCGGAGCGACAATGGGTAACGTGACACGGCGAAAGGTTCCGACAACACTTTCGCCAAGGTCAAAGGCAGCCTCTTCCAGCGATTGATCGAAATCGTCAAAAGCGGATTTCATAATCGACACGGCAAAAGGCAGCGCAACGAACACATGCCCAAGGATCACAGTTGTCAGCGATGGCTTCAGCCCGACGCTGATGAACAGAACCAGCATCGAACTTGCGACAATGATCCCGGGAATGACCAGCGGAAGCATGACCAGACCCTCGGACATCTCACGCCCCTTAAATCGATACCGAACATAGGCGCGTGCTGCGAAAAGACCCAATGAAGTTGCCATAAGAGCCGCCACGCTTCCAACGATCAATGAGTTCACCATCGCTTGCAACAGCGTGTCCTGCTGACCCAACTGCGCGTACCATTTCAACGTGAACCCCTTTAGCGGGAAGGCCACGATGGTCCCGTCATTGAACGAAAACAACGGTAAAAGCAGAACCGGCAGGTAGAGAAACACAAGGTAGGCGATCGCGTAGACAAGCAACCAGGGGATACGAATGGCTTTGGTCATCTGATCCTCCGCCCCAGAACGGTGGCAACCACCACGAACAGGATTGCGACGCAGCCGACCGAAAGCATGGCAAGCAGAGAAAGGGTTGCACCCAAAGGCCAGTTATTGGCCGCGCCGAACTGCACCTGGATCAAATTAGCCACCATTTTACCCTGCGAACCACCGACCAGAGCCGGAGTGACGTAGTCGCCCACAGTAGGGATAAAGATGATAAGGCAGGCCGCGATGATCCCCGGCACCGTCAGGGGCAATGTCACGCGAACAAATCTTTCAAGCTTGCTGCAGCCAAGGTCGGTCGCGGCCTCCAGCAGACTTCGGTCGATCTTTTGCAGCGACACATAAATCGGCAGGATTGCAAATGGCGCCCAGGCGTGGGCAAGCGTAAGAACAACGGCGAATTCGTTGTATAGCAGGAATGTCAGCGGCTCCTGTATCAGCCCCAACGAAATCAAAGCCGAGTTCATGACCCCGTTGAAACCAAGGATCAGCTTCCAGCTAAACACCCGCAGTAAGTAGCTGCTCCAAAATGGGATAGTGATCAGCAATAACCAGAGGGTCTTCTTATGCGTTCGAAATGCGATGAAGTAGGCGATCGGGTATGCCAGACAGACCGTTGCCAGTGTCACCGCCCCTGCGATTGCAATCGACCTGATCATCAGGTGCCGAACCAGCGGGTCGGTGAACGCCTCTTGGTAATTCGCCCATGTCAGCGTTCGATCAATCTCGACATAGGTCTGGGTCCAAAAGCTGTAGGCAACGAGAATGCAAAGAGGCACGGCAACTAACAGCCCGACGTAGAGCGTCGCAGGCGCGCTCAGTGCTAGGCCCTTGCCCGTTTCACTTCGAATGACTCCAGCCATGCTTCCCTTTTGAACTTTGCTTTCGGTGGCGTAACGACATCAATCACAAAATGGACAATCGTCCATTTAAATCTGGAATTTTCGGGCTAGCTGTGTCAACTGGTATTTTCATAACCGGGTCTGGCCAATTTGACATAGGCCGCTAAAAGGCACGGCAAGACACTGAAAACAAACAGAACCGCCTGATCAAATGACTGGAAAACGCCAAGAAATACGAGAACGAAACCGCCTGTCCTTGATCGAGGCCGTACTCGACTCAGTTGCCGACAAAGGGATTTCTGAGACGTCGGTGAGTGAAATCATTCAACGCGCCGAGTTGTCCCGCGGCATGATTCACCTTCATTTCGGCGGCAAGGACAACCTCGTGGACGAAGCCGCCCGCTTTTCGTCCGAGCAATACTACAATGGTATCTATGCCTTGCTGGAAACGACCGGGCAAACTGGCCAGGAACATATCGAAATGATTGTTCGGGGTGATTTGAGTGAGGCCATCCTCAACGAGAAGAATGTCTCAATTTGGTACGCATTTCGAGGCGAAGCCAGAAACAGAGCGGCAATCGCGGCCTTTTCAGATACTCGCGACGCAAAGCTACGGAACCTAGTCTTCAACGCGTTTGCTCGGATTGCGAAAGAAGCTGAAATCGAACACCCCAATCAGGTTGCGCGCGACGCTACTCACGGCACACTTGCGATGCTGGAAGGTATGTGGACCGATTACCTCCTCCACCCGGATTCATTTGACCGTACCGAGGCGATAAGAATTGTGTTTCGCTTTTTAAGCTCGATGTTTCCCAGACACTTCAACCTTGAAGGCGCCTTGCCATCAGAATGACAATCCCAACCAAACTTATCTGACTGCGTTAGAGAGAAACAATTTTTGCCATCAGGCGTCCGCGCCTTCCTTTTTGACACCCAAACTGACCAACATCTCAACAAAGATGCCTATATCAGTCCACCGCTTCCGGTGGTTGTAGAGTGCCTCGTGTGACCCGTATTTCTTGGATGGATCACTCCAACTTAAACCATTGCGATTGGTGAAGATATTCCCACTAAGACGTACATATCATCAACGCATGGCTTGCAGGGGGACTTTGGTAAGTAGGGCTCAAGACACGATATTTGCGCATCCGTAAATCAGAAATGATCAGCCATGATCATCTCCAATTTTGAACGCGATGAATCAAGCCTTCGGTCGGAAATCAATGGGTCCTGAGTCGAGCCAGAGATAGTGTAACCATGTAATTCAAGGGCTTCACTCACGTCGGGTAAACGCTCCCCTTCTGTGACAGCCTCCAAGGCAACAAGTAAATCCGGGATGGCAATGTGTTGGCGCCCATTTCTTCGCAGTGCCTCAATTAATCGACCACAGTCCGAAGTTCGAATATCCCAGCCTGCTGTCATCGCGCAGTTTCGAATGCATCGTGAAATTCTGCTTCGGCAGGTTCATTCTCGGACCTAGCAAGGGTGCCGTCAGACAAACTCGATCCATTCTCATCTGGGCCAGTAGAGGTCTCGTTTTTTACCGCGCAAAATCGCGCCAGTCGGCAAGAACGGCGGACCGTGTCAGCTTCAACGTTCCTCGGCTGGCGACGGATCTCTTTTGATTGGAGTTGTTGTAGACGGATGAGTAGACGGCCACGAGTTCTGCAAATTCCGCATATGCCTGAAACGCAGCACCGCTCGTTTTAGTCGCTGGAACGAAAGTGGAAACCGAATGTACGATACTGCCGCAGGGCAGATGGCATCAGGACCAATTTTAAAGCGTTTGAATGGCGCTGGCTTGGTCATTCCCAAACGCTAGGCAACCACCCTGTCCAGCAAAGGCAAAGTTAATCTTCTATACTCGGCCTGCATAATACGGATTTTTCAAAACTTTTCGAATAGTGCTGTCGCATTTTTGCGGGTGGTTCCCCCAATTCGCCCAGCGCATATTTTGGAGCACACGGCATTTCTTCAGGAGCATACATGAACACCAAGTATTTCGCGCCACATGGTGGGCATCCCGGACAAGATCAACTTTTGACGGATCGCGCCGTATTTACTGACGCTTATGCTGTGATCCCAAAGGGAACGATGCGAGATATTGTGACCAGCTTCCTGCCATTCTGGGAAGACACACGACTGTGGGTGATCTCTCGTCCTTTGAGCGGCTTTGCCGAAACCTTTTCGCAGTACATCATGGAGGTTCAACCCGGTGGTGGTTCTGACCGACCTGAGACCGCGCCTGAAGCCGAAGGTGTATTGTTCGTGGTCGAAGGCACCGCGACCTTAGTCGCCGAAGGCTCCACCTATGAACTCACCCCCGGAGGCTACGCCTATCTGCCCCCGGAATGTAAATGGACTCTGCGAAACCAAGGGGATGAAATCCTACGTTTCCATTGGATTCGAAAAGCTTATGAAGCCGTAGAAGGCCTTGATAGCCCTGACTTACTTGTCCTCAACGAAAATGAGATCGCACCAACACCCATGCCCGGGACGGACGGCAAGTGGGCTACAACGAGATTTGTCGACCCAAGCGATTTGCGCCACGACATGCATGTTACAGTGGTGACGTTTGAGCCCGGCGCAGTCATCCCCTTCCTTGAAACCCATGTTATGGAGCATGGCCTTTACGTCCTGGAAGGAAAGGCAGTTTACCGGCTGAACAATGACTGGGTGGAAGTGGAAGCTGGTGATTATATGTGGCTACGGGCGTTTTGTCCCCAGGCTTGTTATGCAGGCGGGCCGGGCAAGTTCCGTTACTTGCTCTATAAGGATGTAAACAGGCATATGGCGCTTTGACCGGGACCCGTCGCCTACCCATTGCACATGCGTCTCAGGGCCGTGGCTAAGTCACTGTTCCACCGATAGCCAGTGTTAACTGATGGGCCGCCTCTATGACGGGGCGGCTTAGCCTTTCAATTTCAGCCTCACCGACCCGGCTTGTCGGTCCGGACACTGAAATCCCTGCAACCGCCTCTCTATTGATGTCGAAGACTGCAGCCGCAATGCACCGCATGCCCTCGTTCTTTTCTTCATTGTCCACCGAGAAGCCCTGGGCCCTAATTGCTGCAAGGTCAGCTTTCAACGCTGCCGGATTGGTGATCGACTTGTCCGTGAATGCCTGTAACTGCGCGTTGGCCAATAGTCTGTCCAACCGATCTTCATCCATATGAGCCAGCAGAGCTTTCCCGATCCCCGACGCATGCATCGGCGATAACGTACCTGGCGGAAAGAACGCGCGGATGCTGGCATGGGTTTCCACTTGGCTCAGGAAAAGCACTGAGCCTTCCTTTTCAATCCCTAAGTTAGCAGTCTCTCCCGTGGCTTCCATCAGTTTGCGCATGATCGGTCTGGCCCGGTCCACAAGGCTGGTGCGCCGTAGAAAGCGCGAACCAATAACGAAGGCACGCGGACCGATATGCCAGACTTGCTCGTCGTGATCGAATTCGACTAGCCCCCTGCCTTCCAGCGTCACCAGAATACGATAAACCGTTGCGGGTGACTGGCGCATTTCATCAGACAGTGTGGTCAATGCCTTACCTTGCGCCTCGCTCAGATACTCGAAAACCTCCATCGCCCGATCAAGTGATTTGATCGTATTCTGAGCGGTTTTGTCATCCCATCCCCGCGGCCTTCCTCGGGCTTTACGGCGAGTCCCAGCGCCATTTTCTTGCGAATCCATAAAAACCCTCTGATTAATTGTGAAAGACGAATTCACGATGTGAAAAACATAACACACTGACAACTATCAAGTAAATCCACTCGCCTCGATTTTGAAATGCGTTTTCAAAAAAATTTCGAGCTGACCATCTTGGGCTTATTGTGTGGGCAACGACGGAAGGAGACCATCCATGAGCTTTCAAAACCCCGTTTTCATCCCGGGTCCGACCAATATCCCCGAAAGCCTGCGCAAGGCCTGCGATATGCCCACGATCGACCATCGCTCACCGCTGTTCGGGCAGATCCTGCACCCCGCGCGAGAAGGTGTGCGAAAAGTTCTGAAAAGCGACAGCGCCGAGGTCTTTATCTTCCCCTCAACCGGAACCGGCGGCTGGGAAACCGCTTTGACCAATACTCTGTCAACCGGTGACAAGGTTCTGGCGGCCCGCAACGGTATGTTCAGCCACCGCTGGATCGACATGTGCCAGCGCCATGGGCTGAACGTCGAGATCGTCGAAACCCCCTGGGGTGAAGGTCTGCCTGCTGATCGCTACGAAGAGATTCTGACCGCTGACAAAAACCACGAAATCAAGGTCGTCCTTGCCACGCACAACGAAACGGCAACCGGTGTGAAGTCGGATATTGCAGCCGTACGCAAGGCGCTGAATGCCGCCCAGCATCCGGCCATGCTGTTCGTCGATGGCGTCTCATCAATCGCATCCATGGATTTTCGTTTCGATGAATGGGGCGTCGATGTCGCTGTTACGGGTTCGCAAAAAGGGTTCATGCTGACTGCGGGTCTTGCCATCGTCGGCTTTAGCCAAAAGGCTATGGATGCGACCAAAACCGGTACCTTGCCCCGTACCTTCTTTGATGTGCACGACATGGCCAAGGGCTACGCCAACAATGCCTACCCCTATACGCCTGCGGTTGGGTTGATGAATGGTCTCAATCAGGCCTGCGACATGCTGCTGAATGAAGGTCTGGAAAACGTTTTCGCACGGCATCACCGAATTGCCGAAGGAGTCCGCGCCGCCGTGGGTGCGTGGGGACTAGAGCTTTGTGCCGCCAACCCGTCGGTGTATTCTGACACCGTAAGTGCGATCCGTACGCCAGATGGTTTCAACGCGACGGATATCGTAACCCACGCCGCCGACAAATACGGCGTCGCCTTTGGCGTTGGCCTTGGTGAAGTCGCCGGCAAGGTGTTCCGCATCGGACACTTGGGAAGCCTGACGGATGTCATGACACTTTCTGGGATCGCCACCGCTGAAATGTGCATGGCTGACCTGGGCCTGAACATCGAACTGGGCTCCGGCGTAGCGGCTGCACAGGACTATTACCGTGGTCATCCAGCTGCCGCTCAGAAGGACGCTGCATAATGAAGGATTGTCACATGTACATCCCGACCTATGAAGACATGCTCGCTGCGCATGATCGGATCGAACCCTATATCCGCCGCACTCCGGTGCGGACATCTGACTATCTCAACGAACTGACCGGTGCGCAGCTGTTCTTCAAATGTGAGAACTTTCAGGAACCGGGCGCCTTCAAGGTACGAGGCGCCACCAATGCGGTTTTCGGCCTTGATGATGAACAGGCGAAGAAGGGCGTAGCAACCCATTCCTCAGGTAACCACGCCTCGTGCCTGTCCTATGCGGCGATGAAGCGGGGCATCCCCTGCAACGTGGTTATGCCGCGCACCGCGCCCCAAGCGAAGAAAGACACGGTTCGTCGATACGGTGGTAAGATCACCGAGTGCGAGCCTTCGACGTCCTCTCGCGAAGCAACCTTTGCCGAGGTTCAGGCGGCCACAGGAGGAGATTTTGTCCACCCCTACAATGATCCGCGAGTGATCGCCGGACAGGGCACCTGTTCACGCGAGTTCATTGAACAGACCGACGGCTTGGATGCAGTGGTCGCGCCCATTGGCGGCGGTGGTATGGTGTCCGGCACGTGTCTGACCCTGTCCACACTCGCCCCGGAAACCGCGATCATCGCGGCAGAACCCGAACAGGCAGACGATGCCTATCGCAGCTTCAAGGCCGGTCACATTATCGCGGATGACGCCCCAAAAACGATTGCCGACGGGCTGTTGGTGCCGCTGAAGGACCTCACCTGGCACTTCGTGTCTAACCACGTCTCCGAAATCTACACGGCTTCAGAGCAAGAGATTATCGACGCGATGAAACTGACGTGGAAACACCTGCGGATCGTGATGGAGCCGTCCTCGGCCGTACCGCTGGCCACAATCCTGAAGAACCCGGACGCTTACAAAGGTAAGCGTGTCGGTCTCATCATAACCGGGGGCAATGTCGATCTGGACAAGCTGCCTTGGCTGAATGCGTGACCGCTACCCAACAGACATCAATCCCGACATAGGAAGACGGAAATGAAAGATATGACCAATCTCGACCAATTCGAAGTAGGCTATGACATTCCGGCCAAGCCCGGAATGGATGAAGCAGATATCCAGACCCCCAGCCTGGTGCTGGATCTCGACGCGCTGGAGCGCAACATCAAGAAGATGGGCGATTATGCAAAGGCGCATGGTATGCGGCATCGCGTGCACGGGAAAATGCACAAGTCGGTGGACGTAGCGAAGCTGCAGGAACAAATCGGTGGTGCCGTCGGCGTCTGCTGTCAGAAGGTTTCCGAAGCGGAAGTCTTCGTTCGCGGTGGCATCAAGGACGTTCTGGTGTCGAACCAGGTGCGTGACCTTGCCAAAATCGACCGCCTTGCAAGCCTGCCGAAGCTGGGCAGTCGTATTATCGTGTGTGTCGATGATGTGGACAATGTCGCGGATCTTTCGGGCGCGGCAGTCGATCACGGCACTCAGTTGGAGGTCTTCGTCGAAATCGACTGCGGTGCAGGACGTTGCGGCGTAACCACGACACCGGAAGTGATCGAAATCGCCAAAGCTGTGGAAGCTGCCGAAAACCTGAAATTCACCGGCATCCAAGCTTATCAGGGCGCGATGCAGCACCTCGACAGCTACGAAGCGCGTAAGGAAAAACTCGATACAGCTATCGCGATGGTAAAAGATGCCGTTGAAGGTCTTAAAGCTGAAGGCATTGAATGCGAGTTGGTCTCGGGCGGAGGCACCGGCTCCTACTACTTCGAGTCCAACTCGGGCGTGTACAACGAACTGCAGTGCGGGTCCTATGCTTTCATGGACGCTGATTACGGCCGCATCCTGGACAAGGATGGCAACCGGATCGACCAGGGTGAATGGGAAAATGCCTTCTTCATCCTGACCAGTGTCATGAGCCACGCCAAGGACGACAAGGCCATCGTCGATGCAGGCCTCAAGGCGCAATCGGTGGACAGTGGTCTGCCAGTCGTCTTTGGGCGCGACGATGTCGAATACATCAAATGCTCGGACGAGCACGGCGTCGTCATGGACCAGAACGGGGTGCTGAAAGTAAACGACAAGCTCAAGCTTGTTCCTGGCCACTGCGATCCGACCGCAAACGTGCACGATTGGTATGTCGGCGTCCGCAACGGCAAGGTCGAATGCGTTTGGCCCGTTTCCGCCCGCGGCCGCGCTTATTGAGCTGGCCTATACAATGCAGGAAAGTCCGGCTCAGACGTAGCCGGGTAGCCGCCCGTGTGCACTCCCTTCGGGAAAGCACGCGGGCGCACGAATTCTGAACGGAGAAACACATGTTGATCGTACCCGAGCGTGAAATCGCTGACCTCATGACCCGCGAAGCGGCCTTTGATGCCGTGGAAAAGGTCTTTGCTTCAATGGCGTCCAACGACGCCTACAATTTTCCCGTCGTGCGCGAAGCCATCGGACATGAAGATGCGCTGTACGGTTTCAAGGGCGGGTTTGACCGCGCGGGGCTGACGCTTGGCCTGAAGGCGGGGGGCTACTGGCCGAACAACTTGGAAAAACGCGGGCTGATTAATCACCAGTCTACCGTGTTTCTTTTCGACCCGGACACTGGCAAGCCTTCGGCAATGGTCGGCGGCAACCTTCTGACAGCCCTGCGCACAGCTGCGGCCTCTTCCGTATCGATCAAACATCTCGCTCGCTCGGATGCCAAGGTAATCGGCATGATCGGCGCTGGCCACCAGGCAGCCTTTCAGCTGCGTGCGGCGTTGGAACAGCGAGTCTTTGAAAAAGTCATCGGCTGGAATTATCACCCTGAGATGCTGCCCAATATTGAGAAAGTTGCCAACGAAGCCGGTGTTCCTTTTGAAGCCGTCGAGCTTGATGGCATGGCTGATGCGGATGTGATCATCACGATCACCTCGGCATTTGCGCCGTCACTGATGGCGGATCATGTCAGCCCCGGAACCCATGTCGCCTGTATGGGGACAGACACCAAAGGAAAGCAAGAGGTCGCAGCTGCCTTGCTGGTCAAAGCGAAAGTCTTCACGGACGAAGTCGCACAATCCATCACCATCGGCGAAGCACAACACGCCGTCGCGCAGGGCTTGATCGAAGAAAGTGACGTGTCTCAGCTTGGCGCTGTCATCAATGGCACAAACCCGGGCCGGACATCGGATGATCAGATCACGCTGTTTGATGGCACCGGGGTGGGTCTTCAGGACCTTGCAGTTGCCGCATCGGTAGTTGATCTCGCCGTTCAGAAAGGGATCGCGATCGAGGTCGATATCTGAGGATCAATGAAGGTAACCTGTCGTTGCGACTTGTCGGTGTTCGCCTTCCCAATGCAATGTTCATAGCGACAGGCGGAGGGGATATCGGCCTGTCGGCTTTGTCAGGTTACATTCTTCTTTTGAATTCCTTTTCGACGAAAACTTGAAACTCAAGCCTACCCTTGCCCCTTCGAATTTCGAAGCTGACGGAGTGGTGCCGTTAGAGCGTTTCGCAATGGTTCTTCAATGGGCGTGTGCCTCTCAATTAGCATCCCATGACAGACCTTGGCGCGAACGCAGAGCTTGGATTCAACAATCTCACCGATGTCGATCGAGGTCGGCGAAGCGAATCCGGAGAAGCCAGCATACCGAGTGTGCCGAATGGGCATTCTAGAATTTCGTGCCGATTACCACAGTGGCGCGATTGCTGTTGCCGCGCCCCAGAGCGCTTCACACATTGCCGACAAAATGGGTTTTTCTCTATAGAACACGGCTGAGTCCAACCACTCTGGTGTTCTTTACCAAAAAAGCGAAAAACTTGCACCAGATCGTTTGATCCTCGCCCAGGCAGCCGCAGACTTGGCACTGGAAAAAATGTTGATTGGGCGCGCAATGGTTTGGTCTATGCCAATTCCCATGCGGCAGGGGCTTCCCGGCTTGCTTTGAAAAGCGGCGCGCAGTTGCTCGCCGCTATTCTATTCGGTGGTGACACTAAGCGTATCACCTACCCCCATCAGACCTGATCGTCATGTCCGATGGACCCCAGGCCCTGACCTGCCATTCCGCCAGAAACATCTTCTGTCGCTTCGTCCAAGAGTTTCTTAGGAAGAACCAGGTTTAGGATAATTGCTATGACCGCAGCGGGTGGAATACCCGATATGACCAGTACTTTTAGTGGGCCGGGCAGGAACTGAAGCACGCCGGGTTCCAACTGCAAACCCAGACCAAGGCTCAGGGAAAGTACAAAAATAACCAAGTTGCGCCGGTTCCAGTTCACGTTCGACAGCGTCGAGGCACCAGCCGCGACCACCATACCGAACATCACGATCACGCCCCGCGAAGAACCTCGATCGGGATGGACGAGATAATCGCACCGATTTTGGGAATTAGGCCGCACACAATCCGCGGATCCGATCAACAGGTCGATCAGAACCGCCGACGCCCACGCCGCCCATCAAGACGGCAATGGCATCAAGGCCCGTTCCGACCACAAAAGGGAGCATGATCGGGATGAAGGCAAACGAAGCACCTTGAACGATGGGCTGCCGGGCACCAACGGGGCCCACACCAATGGATTGGAGCAATATTGCGACGCCTGCAATGAACATCGACATCTGAATCATTTAGATCATCTGCGGAAAATCGGGACTGTTCGAACCGAACCCAAACCCAGCGGCGCCGCACACGATAATGGCTGGCGTGACGTTGGAAACGAACATCGCCAGCACATTCTGAATTCCCAATGTCACCGCTTTAATGAGTGGTGGCCAATAATTCGGATCGCGAAGCTGTTGCGGCGTTCCGATGGATACATCTGTCGTTGTGTCTTTCCTCCTTTGAGATACGTCGACCGGCTCCTCTTCCAGCAACGTTTCTCATTCCGAGATAGCGAAGGCCTCCTCGAACCAATGTTCTTCGAGGTTGGGTCCGGTTCCTATTCGGTCCACCACCGCAAAAAGCCCGGGAGCATGAAGTGGGGTTAGCACCCCATGCCAAGTGTTGCGGTGATAATTCACGCCCTGCCCGGGCGCAGTTTTGAAGGCGATGGGTTGCCCCGGCGCCCCGTCTTCGTCAGGTGCCACAACCACAACAAAGGGTTTGTCCGACAAAGGCAGGAACGCCTGACTGCCATCCGGGTGGCGCTCGACCATTTCCAGTTTGATGGGAAGGCTGAAAGCTTCGGACTGAAACACGCTGATACCAGCGCGCCCGCCGTGGAAATCCAGAATGGCGCGATCATGATACCGCGCGCACTTACCCTGATTGATGTACTTATCCACGTCGCCAGCCACTTCGATGACATCACCAAAAGGCGCAAAGGCCTCGGACGTCAGTGGGCGGAGCTTCAAATGCGAAGTCATGCAGCGAACTTTTCAATCAAACGCAGTTCAGCGATCCGTTCGACTTGGCGGCACGCCTCGGCAAATTCTGTGTCCCGGTCACTGTCAATGCGGCGGTGAAAGGCTTCGAGAATGCTGGCCTTGGTGTTGTCCTTGACGGCAATGATGAAAGGAAAGCCAAACTTGGTTGTATATGCCTGGTTCAGCCCCGTGAATGTAGCTCGCTCTTCGTCTGTCAGCATGTCCAAACCGGCGCCGGCCTGTTCAGCCGTGCTTTCCTTGGTCAAGCGACCTGCCGCGGCCAGCTTTCCTGCCAGGTCCGGGTGCGCGGTCAGAACGCCTAAACGTTGCTCTGGAGTAGCCGACCGGAACACTCGCGCCAGCGCACTGTGAACGCCAGCGGCATTGTCATGAGTCGGCCCCAGTTCCAGACCGAACGCACCTTCAGCAATCCACGGGCTATGCTCAAAAATTCCGCCAAATTCGGAAACAAATGTTGACTGATCCATTTCGGACGGGGTCAGACGTTGCATTGGTGGGTGCTCCTTAGCCCAGTGATCAGCGATCTGTTCGCGCGTGGCGAACCAGACACCGTCGTGTTTTTTGAAATATTCCAGCGCCCGCTTCAGCGCCATCGCGCGACCCGGACGGCCAATCAACCGGCAGTGCAGGCCTATCGACAGCATTTTCGGCGTACCGGCCTCGCCTTCGGCATACAGCAAGTCGAAGCTGTCTTTCAGATAGCTCTCGAACTGGTCGCCATTGGTGTAACCCGCCTGGATCGCAAAGCGCATGTCATTGCAGTCCATCGTGTAGGGCACAATTAATTGATCCTTGCCGCCAGCCTTTGTCCAATAAGGCAGATCGTCGGCATAGCTGTCGGCGATATAGGCGAAATCGCCTTCTTCAGCCGCCAGATTGATAGTGCTCATCGAGCAGCGCCCGGTGTACCAGCCGCGCGGCGGCCGCCCCGTAACCTCGGTATGTAAGCGGATCGCTTCACGAATCTGGGCCCGCTCTTCTTCCGGGCCCATGTCCTTGTGTTCGATCCATTTCAGACCATGGCTGGCAATCTCCCACCCGGCTTGTGTCATCGCCGCTACTTGCTGCGGTGCGCGCGCCAAGGCAGTTGCAACGCCGTAAACTGTCACAGGCAGGTCTTTTAAAAGGTGATGCACCCGCCAGAACCCGGCTCGGCTGCCATACTCGTAAATGGACTCCATATTCCAATGCCTTTGCCCCGGCCACGGGGCGGCACCTGTGATTTCAGACAAAAACGCCTCAGAGGCGGCGTCACCGTGCAACACGTTGTTTTCGCCACCTTCTTCGTAGTTCAAAACGATCTGAACTGCGATCTTCGCCCCGTTCGGCCAGTCCGCCGTCGGTATGTCCCGACCATAGCCGGTCATGTCTCTTGGATAACGCGTCACGTCACTTTCCTCTTTCTCGAAATGATGGATAACCCAGATAATCAGCGATGTTTTTCAAAAAATTTGCGAAGGAGCCTTTGGGCAGACTGCCTTTGCCTCCTGTGACAAAATCAGAATAAAAACTTGAAAGCTTGAGGAGAGGCGCAAATGACCGGTTATCTTACAACACATGTGCTGGATACGGCTCGTGGGTTACCTGCCGAAGGATTGAAAATCGAACTGTTCCGTATTGAAGGCACAGATCGCACGTTGCTGAAAACTCTTTTCACAAACGATGATGGTCGTACCAACGAACAGATTCTACCCGAAGCCGAGTTTTCGCTGGGCGAATACGAGCTGATCTTCTACGCCGGAGAATACCTCGATGCCTCTGGCACCCCGCCGGAAGACCCACGTTTTCTGGATGTGATTCCAATCCGCTTTGGGATGTCCGAGCATTCGCACTACCACGTCCCGCTGCTACTCTCGCCCTTCGGTTACTCCACCTATCGCGGTAGCTAAACAACCGAGCGAGACGTATTTGTCGCGGCAATCGTTGACCCGATGCGTTCGATAATGAACTCCATGAAAAGTCGCGTTTTGGGGTCCTGCATTCGGCGGTGCGTAAACAGGCACGCCATCTGAATTGGTTCCGGCGGCGTTTTTACTGCCACCGGAACCAAAGTTCCGGCCCCGAGATGCTGAGCAACCTCAAATATCGGTTTTAGGGCGATGCCATGACCAGCAAGGGCCCAATCAGTCAGCACGTCACCGTCGTCTGACTCATAGCGTCCCGAAATGCGAAATCGTTTTGGTCCTGTGTCTGTTCTCAACAGCCACTGGAATTCGGTCGCACCAGGAAAGCGCAAACTGAGACATTCATGCGCATCTGCAATGATGTCGTCACCGCTTGCGGGCATCCCTCGTTTTTTGATGTATTTCGGGGATGCACATAGAACCCTCTCGACATCAGCTATTTTTCGGATGCGTAAATTGCTGTCCTCGGGCTGACCCAGAAAAAAGGCCAGATCCAGACCTTCGGTCGTCAGATCCACCTTTCGATCAGTCAGCCGCAGTCGAACGTTAACTTCAGGGTATTCTGCAAGAAACTTTGGCACTTGGGGCGCAATCAATCGCCTACCAACACCCAATGGCGCCGCAACATAGAGTGAGCCTTTCAGGTTCTCTGTAATGTTGACAATTTGAGCTTCGGCCCTTTCGACCGCTTCAAGGATTTCAGCCGCCCCCCCATAGAAAGATTTTCCTTGCTCTGTAGGAGTGAGGCTGCGCGTAGTGCGTTGAAACAATCGCACACCAAGGTGCTCTTCGAGTTGTGAAATTCGCGCCGAGGTTACTGCCGGAGAGACCCGCAAATCACGACCTGCGGCAGACATACTGCCCAGTTCATAGACACGGACAAAGGTTCTGATGTTATCAAGGTAAGACATTTTTTTGCATTTTTTGATACTGCTTGGTCTTTGCCAGCAATACCAGAATAAAACAGCCTCGCATAGAGTGCCTGGAACTATAGAATCTAAGGAGCAAAGCCATGTACGACTTGGCCGTTATATGGGAGTGGATCGCTTTTTCCGTCCGCTGGCTACATGTGATCACCGCGATGGCCTGGATTGGGGCATCATTCTACTTTATCGCGCTTGACCTCATGTTGAAGCCGAACCCCGCCCTGCCGGATGGGGCATACGGCGAAGAATGGGAAGTGCATGGCGGCGGGTTCTATCACACCGTCAAATATCTTGTGGCACCCACCCGGATGCCTGAGCACCTGACCTGGCACAAATGGCAGAGCTATACGACATGGCTCTCGGGCGCCGCGTTGCTAATGATCATCTACTGGGTTGGCGGCGAACTGTTCCTGCTCGATCCAACCAAAGTGGACCTCGCGCTGTGGCAGGGTATCCTGATCTCTGGCGGTTCACTGACCATCGGTTGGTTGCTCTACGATCAGATGTGCAAATCGAAACTGAGCGATCACCCGACCGTTCTGATGCTGCTGTTGTTCGTGATCCTTGTGATCATGTCCTGGGGCTATAACCAGATATTCACCGGTCGTGCTGCACTTTTGCATCTTGGTGCGTTTACCGCGACGATCATGACGGCCAACGTATTTTTCCAGATCATGCCGAACCAACGGATCGTGGTGGAAGACCTCAAGGCGGGGCGGACGCCCGACGCCAAATATGGGAAGATCGCCAAGGTACGCTCTACGCACAACAACTACCTGACCCTTCCGGTTGTATTCCTGATGCTGTCGAACCACTACCCGCTGGCCTTCGGAACAGAGTACTCGTGGATCATTGCCAGCCTTATCTTCCTGACAGGCGTGACCATCCGGCACTACTTCAACACGATGCACGCAACCGGAAAGGGCCCACACTGGACCTGGGGAGTCACCGTAATTCTCATGGTTGTGATCGCTTGGCTTTCTTCGGTCAGAACAGGCGAAACATGGGAAGACGCAGAAGCACGGGCGCTGACGCCCTACGAACAGAAATACGCGTCGGCTGCCGGCTTCGAGGAAGCTTACGACACTGTTCTTGGCAATTGCTCCATGTGCCATGCGCGTGAGCCTGTTTATGGCACTATGAAATGGGCCCCGAAAAAGGTTTACCTTGAAACACCCGGTGACGTAGCCCGCCAGGCCGACCAGATTTATCTGCAAGCCGGGATCAGCCACGCAATGCCGCCTCCATCGGCAGTTCAAATGGATGAAGAGGCGCGCCAGACAATCATCGCGTGGGTGCGTGAGGTTCGGGATCAATAGACGCGGGCCAAAATGGTGACAGCTGGGAAACTGGGCTTATGGCCCAGTTTTTTGTGCTTCTTATGACTCAGTAAAAAAACGTTTGCTGTGCTGCGCTATGTGTTCGACGAATAGACGAATCTTGGGGTCCTGAAGCTTTTTGTGCGGGTAAAGACATCCAAAAATCGTTGGTAATGGTGGCGTCTTGGGCAGAACTTCGACCAACCGGCCATCCTCAAGATACTCCCGAACGTCGAAGCGCGGCTTGTTGACAATCCCCCTGCCCGCCAATGCCCAATCAGTCAGCACATCACCATCGTCTGCGTCGTACTTACCCCGGACTTCGAGTTTTCGCGGACCCATGTCGGTGAGGAGCGTCCAGAAGTATTCGGGTGATCTGGGGTAACGCAGCAACAGACAGTTGTGAGAGGTGTGCAGCAGGTCATCCGGTGTCGCGGGCACACCGAATTGCGACAGGTACTCTGGCGAGGCGCACAGAACGCGATCGCAATCCGCAAACTTCCGCAGTTTCATAGTGGAGTCCCCAGGCTCCCCTATGAAGAAAGCGATATCCAAACCGTCCGCCATGATGTCCACCTTGCGGTCAGACAGGCGCATTCGAATCTCTGTTTCCGGGTAGCGATCCGAGAATTCCGGAACCAGTGGTGCAACAATTCTCCGCCCAACCCCCAGCGGCGCGGTAATGCGGATTGCCCCTCTGGGGGCATCTGAAAAACTGGCCACACGCGCTTCGGCATGATCGAGCGCCAGCAGAACCGCCTTGGCCTCATCGTAAAAGACCGTTCCCACCTCGGTCGGTGTCATCGATCGAGTCGTTCTGTTGAATAGCCGCACACCCAAATGGTTCTCCAGCTCTTTCAAGCGTTTACTGGCCACCGCAGGTGTCAACCGCAGGTCCCGTCCTCCGGACGTTATGCTGCCCAGCTCCATTACTCTGACAAAGACCCGCAGGCTTTCGATGTACGACATTTTTTCCTCCCACTACGGAAAGACTGCGTCATAGCCTTCTCTTTTTCAACGTTTCGTTGAAAGTATTTGCTGTTTCCGGCAATTTTCAGACTCAATCGTTGCTTCTATGGTCCCCCCGATCACCCACCGGAAGGCAGGGGTATAGGGAGAAGACCATGACGCATCGCACCGACATCCAGTTTGTCCTTAATGGCAGGGATGTGTCCGTTCCAAGCGTCGCAGCAGATCAGACACTTCTGGATTTCCTGCGTTTGGAACGTCGACTGACAGGAACGAAAGAAGGCTGCGCCGAGGGCGATTGCGGTGCATGTACCGTACTTGTCGGCCGGCTTGGCGACGGGGGTTTGACTTATGTTCCGGTCAACGCGTGTATCCGGTTTCTTGCCTCCGTCGATGGCTGTCATGTCGTGACGGTGGAACACCTGTCTGGCCCGGACGGTCGTCTGCACCCGGTTCAGCAGGCGATGATCGATCATCATGGCAGTCAGTGCGGGTTCTGCACACCGGGTTTCGTCATGGCGCTATACGCGCTTTGGATGCAAACCCCCGAGCCGACCGAAACACAGGTCGAAACCGCGCTGCAGGGCAACCTGTGCCGCTGCACCGGGTATGAACCAATCATCCGCGCCGCCGTCGCTGTCAGCCGCTATGGTACCCCGACATCGGATCACCTGAATACTGAACGAGATGCCATGACCGCGCGTTTGGCGGCCCTCAAAGACGGACGGCGTGTTGTATCCGGACCCAAGGATAGCCTGAGCATCCTACCGTCCAGTGTCGATGATCTCGCCGAGTGTCTGCAAACCTATCCAAATGCCACGATTGTTGCCGGCGCCACGGATGTGGGTCTTTGGGTGACCAAGTTCCTGCGCAACATCGGGCCCGCTATTTTCACGGGTCACCTCGAAGACCTGAAAACCGTCAAAAGACAGGGTTCCCTCCTCCTGATCGGTGCTGGCGCCAGCTACACCGATTGCCAGGACCTCCTGTCCGAGCACTTGCCACACCTGTCCTCCTATTGGGATCGCATCGCAGGGTGGCAGGTGCGTAATATGGGAACTGTCGGCGGAAACATCGCCAACGGTTCACCCATCGGGGACACGCCGCCGGTTCTGATCGCGCTTGGGGCGGAAATTACGCTGCGGCGTGGTTCAGACAAGCGAACTGTGCCTCTCGAGGAATTCTTCATCGATTATGGCAAGCAAGATCGCCAACCCGACGAATTTGTCGAAAGCATCCGTGTGCCACTGCCCGGGTCCAACGATCTGGATGCAGCCTATAAGATTTCGAAGCGCCGTGATGAAGACATCTCTTCCGTGGCTGCAGGTATCCACATGACGGTTGCCGACGGAGCCATCAGCAACGCCCGCATCGCATTCGGCGGCATGGCCGCCACGCCCAAGCGCGCAACTGCCGCCGAAGCGGCACTAAACGGCAAACCTTGGACGCGTGAAAGTTTTGAAGCGGCGGCGCTGGCACTGACCGAGGACTACAAACCTCTGACAGATTGGCGAGCGTCTTCCGACTACCGAATGCTCACCGCACAAAACCTGCTGCGCCGGTTCTTCCTTGAAAACGACGCCCAGACCGACACCCCCGTTCAGCTGGCTTACGCCTAATAGGGAGACGAAAAGATGAAAGATAACGTTTCCATTATTGGGGCGGCCCACACCAACGTGAACCACGACAGCGCAATCAAGCATGTCACAGGACGGGCTGATTACACTGACGACATTGCTCAACCCGAAGGCACCTTGCACGCATATCTTGGTGTGTCCGACGTCGCGCATGCCAAACTGATGGGCATCGACTTCACTGAAGTCCTGGCCACGCCCGGAGTCGTGGGTGTCCTGACCGCTGACGATGTACCGGGGGCCAATGACATCAGCCCAACACACCTGAACGACGAACCGGTTTTCCCGACTGACGCTATTCAGTTTCACGGACAGCCTCTGTTTGCTGTGGTTGCCGAAACCCGCGACATCGCGCGTCGCGCTGCGGAATTGGCGAAGATTGAATACGAAACACTGCCCCATGCGCTGGACCCGATCGCCGCGCAGGAAGCCGGATACCCGCATGTCACAGCACCGCTCAAGCTTGAGCGCGGTGACGTTGCCCCAGCACAGGCGACCGCACCGAACCGGATCAAAGGCCGGATGAGTGTCGGCGGTCAGGATCACATGTACCTCGAAGGTCATATCGCCTTTGCCATTCCGGGCGAAGACGACGATGTGATCGTGCATTGTTCCACCCAACACCCATCCGAGGCGCAGCATATGGTGGCCCATGTTCTTGGAGTGCCGTCCAACGCCGTAGTGGTCAATGTGCGCCGGATGGGCGGCGGATTTGGCGGCAAGGAAAGCCAGATGAACCTCTTCTGCGCTGTTGCCGCCATGGCTGCCAAAAAGTGGAACCGCGCCGTGAAAATCCGCCCTGACCGGGATCAGGACATGATGGCAACCGGCAAACGCCATGACTTTGTGATCGATTATGATGTTGCCTTTGACGACGATGGCCGCATCCAGGCCGTTGAAGGCAGCTTTGCTGCGCGCTGCGGGTTTTCGGCAGACCTGTCGGGCCCCGTGACCGACCGCGCGCTTTTCCATGCGGACAACGCCTATTTCTATCCGAATGTGCGCCTGAACAGCCATCCGATGAAAACCAACACAGTGTCGAATACCGCGTTCCGCGGGTTCGGGGGGCCGCAAGGCGTGATCGCCGCAGAGCGGATGATCGAAGAGATTGCCTATGCCACGGGTCAGGACCCGCTGGATGTGCGCAAGGCCAATTTCTACGGCACCACGGACCGCAACATAACTCCGTATCATCAGGAGGTCGAAGACAGCATTCTCGACCGGTTGGTCGGAGAGCTGGAAGAGACGTCCGAATACCGCAAGCGCCGTCGGGACATCATTGAGTTCAACAAGACATCGCCGATCCTGAAAAAAGGCATCGCGCTTACACCTGTCAAGTTCGGCATCTCCTTTACGGCGACCTGGTACAATCAGGCCGGTGCGCTGGTGCATGTTTACAATGACGGTTCGATCCATCTGAACCACGGCGGTACCGAAATGGGGCAAGGCCTCAACACCAAGGTTGCGCAGGTCGTGGCCGAAGCGTTTCAGGTCGACTTCAGCCGGATCAAGATCACTAAGACCACCACCGAGAAGGTTCCTAACACCTCGGCCACGGCAGCGTCGAGCGGGACTGATCTGAACGGCATGGCCGCGTTGAACGCGGTCGAACAGATTAAAGAACGCCTGGTGAAATTCGCGGCTGAGAACTGGAAAGTCGCCCCTGAGGAAGTAGCCTTCCTCGCCAACCACGTGCATATCGGCCAAGAGGTTCTGCCCTTCGACGCGTTCATCAAGCAGGCCTACTTGGCGCGTGTGCAGTTGTCGGCAGCCGGGTTCTACAAAACACCGAAAATTCACTGGGATCGGGCCAAGGGACAAGGCCGCCCGTTCTACTATTACGCCTATGGTGCGTCGTGCTCGGAAGTGACGATTGACACCCTGACCGGCGAGTACCGGGTTGAGCGCACGGACGTTTTGCACGACGTCGGGCGCTCGCTGAACCCCGTTCTCGACAAGGGTCAGGTCGAAGGCGCCTTTATTCAGGGCATGGGATGGCTCACCACTGAAGAGCTTTGGTGGGATAATGCGGGCCGCCTGCGCACTCACGCTCCGTCGACATACAAAATCCCTCTGGCGTCCGACCGTCCGCGCATCTTCAACGTGAACCTTGCCGATTGGTCGGAAAACCGCGAGTTGACCATCAAACGGTCCAAGGCCGTTGGCGAGCCACCTTTCATGCTGGGGATTTCGGTGTTCGAGGCCCTGTCGATGGCCGTGGCTTCCGTCGCCGACTACCGTGAATGCCCGCGCCTTGACGCTCCGGCCACTCCCGAGCGTGTGCTGATGGCTGTCGCACGGCTGCAAGGAGGTTCCTGAGCCATGGCCGCCCCGGGTTCCCTGAACGAATTTCTGTCCGCTCAGCGTCGCGTTATCCGCGTTGCGCTTACCCGGGTGCGCGGATCATCTCCGCGCAACGAGGGGACAGAGATGTTCGTGGCTCCAAAGGCACTTTGGGGAACCATTGGTGGTGGCCAATTGGAGTTCATCGCCATCAATGCCGCCCGGGACATGCTGCGTGACGGCACGCTGCACCAGGATTTGGATGTTCCGCTTGGCCCTGAAATCGGGCAATGCTGCGGTGGGCGCGTTGAGTTGAAACTGACCCGTATGCGGGTGTCAGACAAATGGGCTGCAACAGAACGTGCGACCCGGCGCGAGGAAGCGTTGCCGCATGTATACGTCATGGGCGCAGGTCACGTCGGACGTGCGCTGGCCAATCAGTTTCAGCACCTGCCGGTACGCTGCATCCTCGTCGACACACGGGCCGACGAAGTCGACCTTTGCACCGCAAATGTCGAAACCCGAGTAAGCGCAATTCCAGAGGCTGAGATCTGGAGCGCCCCCAAAGGCAGCGCCTTTATCATACTGACCCATGACCATGGCCTGGACTTCCTGCTGGCGTCTGCCGCACTGGAACGTCAGGACGCCGCTTATGTGGGGATGATCGGATCCGCCACCAAGCGGGTAAAGCTCAGAAACTGGGCGCACAAGAACTGTGACGGACAGTCTATCGAACACTTGAATTGCCCCATTGGGGCAAGCGGTAGCCGCGATAAGCGGCCCAGCGTCATCGCCGCCTTTGTGGTGGCGGAAGTGATGGCTGATTTGACCTCTGAAACTGCCGCGACCGCCCTGACCGGGGCAAACCAAGCGCCCCTCGAGGGCCACCATCGCGACCGGAAAGGGAGAACGGCCTGACTTCTGTCGGGCAATTCCGGTCAAATCAGAGGAGGAGACCGTCATGGACGGGAGGACCTATGAATACAAGCTGTTTACCCGCAGCGATTTTAGCGCTTTCTGGGCGCTATTTACCGATAACCTCGTAAACTTGCTGATCCTTTCCGGGGTCTGCCAGTTCGTGTTTCAGATGCCCGCAGAAATCGTCTTTGGCCGCATTGTCCCCGGTGCAGCCATTGCGATTTTAGCGGGCGTAGCTGTCTACACCTACCTCGCCAAATGGGCGGCAACCGCTCAAGGTAAAGACGTAACCGCATTGCCCTACGGCATCTCGACGCCAGTTATGTTTGTCTACCTGTTTGGCGTGATCGGGCCTATCTACTGGGCGACCAACGACCCGATGCTTGCATGGCAAGTGGGCATTGGTGCCGGGTTCATGGGTGGTATCGTGGCTGCGCTTGGTTCCGTGGTCGGACCATACCTCAAGCGGATCACGCCACGCGCCGGGATGCTGGGTACGCTTTGCGGTATTGCACTGGTCTTTATCGGTTCCGTACCGCTGGCGGAAGTTTTTGAAAACCCAATCATCGGCTTTACGTCGCTGCTGTTCATCCTTTGGGGTCTGATCGGTCGTTTCCGCCTCCCGCGCAATGTACCTGCAGGTCTTGTCGCGATTGCTGCCGGTACCGTGATCGCCCTTCTTTTAGGTGAGTCCAAAATCGACGTGAGCGGCATCGGATTCTATCCGCCGATCCCTTACATCGGTGACCTGATCGCGGGTGTACAGTATTTGTTCGCTAACCCCGAACTGTTTCTGGTGCTGATCCCTGTGCAGATCTACAACTTCATCGAAACGATGAACAATGTGGAATCGGCCGAAGCGGCAGGTGACCATTACCCTGTTGGACTTTGCCAGGTAACGGACGGCGCAGGCACAATGCTGGGCGCGCTCTTTGGCTCGCCTTTCCCAACGACCGTTTACATCGGCCACCCGGCCTACAAACGGCTTAATGCTCACGCTGGATACATCGTTGGTGTGGCTGTCGTAATTGCTGCGGCTGCTTTCCTCGGCTTCCTGTCTTTCCTTGCAGGCCTGATCCCGATTGCCGCCGCCGCACCAGTATTGGTCTTTGTCTCAGTGAGCCTGATTACCAATACGGCCTGGGCTGTAAAGCCGATGCACATGGCAGCGGTGTCCTTTGCGATCCTTCCCCACATTTCGGCCTTCCTGATGGTCAAATGGGGTTCGTTAATGAATGCGCTGCGCAGTACCGGTGTCGAAGGTTTACCTGCTCTGGGTGATGAGGGTCTGACTGCGGCCCTTCTCATGGAAGGTGCCCACTACGAAGGACACCTTGCCCTAAGCCAAGGTGCAATCATCACCGGTTTGATTTGGGGTGCCATTGTTGCCGATGTGATCGACGGTCGCTTCCGGATGGCAGGGGCGTTTGCTGTCGCAGGCGGGCTGATGTCTGCCGTCGGGATCATTCACTCTTACACGCTGCAGATGCCGCAATTCGACGGGATCACAATCGGCTACCTGATCGTAGGCGCGTTCCTCTACATCTATCCGGTGCTCGCACCGAAAGAGGACCTCGAGCACCGCGTCATCGTACCGGATGAGCCTGATCTCATCGACGACGACTCGCCTGCGCAACAGGCCTGATCCACAAAGGGGCAGCCGCTGGGCTGCCCCCACCCTTCCCTTTCGTACAATCGAGACGCTTCATGACACAGAGATTGCTTCGCGGTCGCCTGCTGACCTTTCATCGCGAACCGCTGAACGGCGAAGATTCCGACGCTTACACTTATCTTGAAGACGGCGCATTGCTGATCCGAGACGGGATCATTCAGGATACCGGCCCCTTCACCGAGATCAGTGCAAAAGCTGGGGATGTGCCGATCACAGACCATCGTCCGCACCTGATGATGGCTGGCTTTATCGACACACACGTTCATTTCCCGCAGGTTCAGGTGATCGCCTCCTGGGGGGCACAGTTGTTGGACTGGCTCAACAACTACACGTTCCCGGAAGAAACCCGGTTCGCCTCGGACGAACACAGCGCGCTTATGGCGCGCGCGTTCTACGATCAGCTCATCTCGCACGGTACGACGACCGCAGTTGCGTATTGCTCGGTCCACAAGACTTCAGCGGATGCCTTCTTTACGGAAGCCACAAGGCGCAACATGCGCATGCTCGGCGGCAAAGTCCTGATGGACCGCAATGCGCCCGAAGACCTGCTGGACACACCACAAACCGGATACGATGATACCAAGGATCTGATCAGAGACTGGCATGGCAAGGGCCGAAACGGCTATGTTATTACACCTCGATTTGCGATCACTTCCACACCCGAACAAATGGCGATGGCGCAGGCGCTTGCGCAGGAACATCCGGACTGTCACATCCAAACTCATCTGTCAGAGAACAAAGATGAGATCGCCTATACCACCCAGTTGTATCCGCAGGCCCGGGACTATCTGGACGTCTACCAGTCTTATGGGTTGCTGGGACAAAAGACACTGCTTGGGCACTCCATCCACTTGGAGACGCGTGAAATTGATGCGCTTGCAGAAACTGGCGCCCATCCGGTGTTTTGTCCAACTTCGAACCTGTTCCTTGGTAGCGGCCTCTTTGATCATGGTGGTCTGAGCGCGCGCGGTATCTCGAATGGTATAGCCACCGATATTGGGGCAGGAACCAGTTACTCGATGCTTCAAACCCTCAACGAAGGATACAAGGTTTTGCAGTTACAAGGTTTGGCACTGCATCCTCTGCAAGCATTCCATTGGGCAACTCTTGGCAATGCATGTGTTCTGGGGCTGGAAGACAAAATCGGGACTCTGGACCCCGGCACTGAGGCCGACGTTGTTGTTCTGAATGCGCGCAGCACTCCCGCCATGGCCCTGCGTATGGATCGCATTGCCAGTCTTGCAGAAGAATTATTTGTTTTGCAGATGATGGGCGATGATCGCGCCATCGAGGAAGTCTACATTTCAGGCGCGCCAAGCGCCGAATTCCGAGGTAGCGAATTGAACAAGAGCACCGCAAGTACCCTGACACTGACGTGACATGCCGTACGCGACCTTACTCTGGTAAACGTGCAGATCACGGCAAAAATTGATCCTGGTGCATCGACAAAGTGCATGTCACTCAGTCATTTCACTGGCTACACTTTTACGTCTCCGGGCGGTTGCTCTCTGATGGGAAAGATCCCTCGGTTCGGCAACTGCCTGGTACAGCACTTTAGTTACCGGTACACGAACCTGCGCTTTACGCTCACGTTGATTGTCTGGAGCAGAATCTTGCCTCAGGGTGCCTAATTGCATCGGTGCTTTCAGGCGAATACGAACCAGTCTCAGTTAGGCCAATAGGGCTGTCCTTTATGCCGCGCATAATCCGCGCCACTCGGCAAGAGCGGTGGGGCGTGTCAGCTTGGAGGTGTCTCGGCTGGCTAGCGATCTTTCCTGGTTGAAGTGGTTGTAGAAGGAGGAGTGGACAGGGGCGAATTTCTGCAAACTTCGCATACGCCTGAAACGCTGCATCAAACAAAGTTCTTTTGACAAGACCCACGAGAGGTATGTCGCCTAAGCAAACCCGGATTTTAGGAACTCCAATTGGCGTCGTAGCTCAATGAGAGATTTGGCGTTTTTTCTCAGGCCAGAACTCGTCCACAATGACATAGGCGATAATGACGAAGAATGCTGCGCTGGCGACTTGCAGAACGCGCGTGATGCTTTTGACGTCGGCCTCATCTGAAAACGGTGCAACCGACCCACCGTAAACGATCAGAACCGTCGTTAAGGCTGAACCAGCCGCGGCAGCAAGTGGGACTTGGGATTTACCGAGCGCTCCCAGCGCGAAACAGAAGAATAGGCACAACAAAATTGGCGTTAGAATAACTGGTGCGATCACGTTGACCTCATAGCAGATGATCGACACCGCCGCCCCAAGCAGGTTTGCCGTCAGCATCGCTTTGGCGACCGCCTTGCCCATCGACGGCATGGCCGCAAGTTGTTGGCTGAGAAGGGCGACAAAAAACAAAACCAACAAGGCTGACGCGCCGGACACAAAAAACGCCATTGCGAACGGTACTGTGACCAGTGACATCCTGATGATCCGCCGATGTGGATCAAAGTCTGGCGAAGCCTCGGCCTTCTTCTGGGCCGATGTTTGAGGTTCAGCCGGTATCAGCACAAACGTCAACGTCGAAACGAAACCCGCAAATAGCAAATTCATAGGTATCCAGAATACAAGAACCAAGGCCAGGTCCTGCGATTGAAGAGCAAGGTTCGGAATCATCAGCGCCCCCATAAGGGCTATGACTCCGGGCAATACACCGGCCCCGGAAACCGACCACATGAAGGACAGGATTATCCCAATGGCCACCAGAATGAGGAATACCACGGGGTATGGGGCAAAGACCGAGGACAGCAGGAATGAAACGAACATCAATCCTATCGAGAAGACAAAAAGCTTGGCGAATGCTGCAAGTGGCAAGGCGGCGGGTGCCTGTAAAAACAAAGCCGTAAAAACCGCCCCTACGACCGCCAGTGGCCACCCCAGAAACAGGCCCAGAGCAAAGACGCCGGTCACGCCCAGCGCGAGCCGAAAAACAGATTTTCGATCCTCAGTAGGCATAGGACAGGATCGAAACCAGACGGATATAGGTCCGGCCGACCATGTTCAGCAGGGAATTATCACTCAGGTACATGATCACATCGGCCTGCCCATTGAGTTGGAAGCGAAGGTCGTCTTCGGCGCTCCCGGCTTCATAGCCTGGCAGAACGATACGGACCGGAAACCGTTCCGGTTCACGTAAAAACCCTTTGGTGCTTGGTGGGCTTGCCAACTGGCCGGGTTCGTCTCCGCCGCTCAGGGATACAGCCGCACTAAAGCTCTCGATAACCCCCGGAACGATCTGGCCCGGGTGCATGTCCAGCACCACATCAACAGGAGAACCCACCGAAGCCCGGCCGAGGTTGTTTTCGGTGAAATACGCCTCAATCCAGACGTCTGTCGCGTCTAGGAACGTCAACAGGTCCTGCCCGGACCGCGCATAGGTTCCGGGAGCAATCAAAAGATTGGAAATAACACCCGTCGCTGGAGCCCTCAGTTCCGTCCATTCAAGGTTAAGCTCTGCATCCGCCAAGGCGGCCAATGCGCGCTGGATTTTCGGGTTTTCGATCCCGTCATCCCCCAACCTCTGCTTTGCTTTTTCCAGATCGGCTTTGGCGTTTTCATAGTTCGCCTCGGACTCAGCCAGTTGCCCTCGGGCGTCGTCGGCCTTTGAAACAGCAATCAACCCTTTCTTTTCAAGCGCAAAAACGCGTTCGGTTTGAATGCGCATCGTGTCGAGGTCACTCTGAGCCCTCGCTAGCTTGGCCTGTGCGGCGCTGACCTCTGCCGAGGATGCGCCCACCTCCTGCGTGGCTGCTTCAAGGTCGGCTTGGGCTTTTGCGCGCTCAATTTCGTAGGGTCTGGCATCAATCCGAACCAGAACATCACCCGCCGAGACGACCTGACCGTTTTCGACAAGAACCTCGGTTACCGTTCCTGTGACCTGCGGAACGATCTGGGTCGCCACGGCTTTTACTCGGGCGTTCCCGGTAAACGGCGTCTTTCGGTCAGCGACCAGATACCAGACAAGGAAGACAAGAATGACGGCCAGCGTGGTCCATATCGTCTTTCTCATGTTTCGGCCCCCTCGGCAGGGGTTTCGGCGTCAGGAGAGGCGTCAATCCAAACCTTGAACAACTCATAGAAGACGGCGAAAAGAACCGGCCCCATGAAGATGCCAATCAGACCGTATGCCATCATACCACCGAGAACACCGATGAGGATCACCAGCATGGGTGTCTCAAGGCCTTTTGAAATAAACACGGGCCGTAGGAAACTGTCCATTATGGTGACGGGTATGGCCAATATGGTGAAGATCAACGCTGCACCGCCGGACATGGAACTCCATGCGTAGATGACCACCGGCAAAAGAACCAAGCCGGGCCCGATTTGGATAATCGAGAGGATCAGGCAGACAAACGCCAAAGTGGCAGCAGAAGAAATGCCAAACACAGCCAGCAATACCCAAACGACAACCGCCTGTATTGCGGCGACGCCGATGACACCTTTGGTCACATTGCGGATCGTGGCACCCGCCATTGTGACGAATTCGCCGCCGCGCGGTGCGAAGACACGGTTGGCAAAGCGCTGAAGACCCTGAACCAGATTTGGCCCGGGGCTGAACAAGGCCCCCATGATCAACACGGACAGGGCAAGGCCCAGAAGCCCGATCCCGATCCCCAGCACCTTACCAAAGAGGGACTTTGTAATCTCAAGGATCTGCGCGCCGTATTTTGCAAGCGCGCCATCCAGATTCCGTTCGAACATACCCCAGACGTCGGCAATTTTGGCTCCGACCAGTGGCAATTCCTTAAGGCCATCCGGTGCTGGCGGGATTTTCAACTCACCCCTGTCGGCCTGTTCCGCAAAATTGGACCCAAGTTCTGCCGCACCAGATACCGCTGTTGCGACTGGCCCCAAGGTCAGAACAAGGCCCAACAGAACCAAGATCGTCGATGCAAGTTTCTTCCGCCCGCCCAACTTGGATTGCAGCCAATCATAAACCGGATAAAGCGCAACGCAGAGGATCGTGGCCCAGATCACCACGCTTGCCAACGGGGCGACCATAACCAAGGCGCTGTAGAGGAATAATCCGAGAAATAGCAACCGTATTGCGAGATCGACAATCTTTGCGTCCTGGGTCTTTTCCATACCATCCCTCCACGGCTTGTTTCCCCAATAATACACTCAAAAAATGAGATATGTATATTTTTTAGCGCAGAGGGACCGGTAGCTGCTTGAAAACTCGCCTGAATTCGGTGGGTGTTTTTAATCGCCTCGTTAAAGTGCCGCGTCCACGTGAACGCGCTTTGGCTGCGTTCGAAACAGTCTAGTTGTTCGATCTGTCGTCGTCTTGGGACAGGATTGTGTCCGCTACCGTGGTCGCCGCGGTTACGAAGATACCGAGGCCCACGATGATATAAACCATCGTAAAGACTTTCCCTGCTGCGGTTTCAGGAGAAAAGTCACCAAACCCCACCGTCGAAATCGTTACGACAGAAAAATAGATGGAATCGAGCCAACTCCATCCTTCTACATAATGATAAAACACTGACGCCCATAGGATCATACCTGTTGTGAAGGCAAGAAGCCCCTTCACCCTGCCATCCTTGAGTGCGACGCCTATCCCTCGAGTTATTCTGGTTAGCGAATTCATGACCCTACCATAGCAATCAACGTGCGCATACATAGCATTTTTTGAATTAATTCGAAAATACTCGAACAATTTACCCACCACGCGCCCGACCCACATGCCAGACCGCCGCCAAAATCAACTTCCAGAATTTCCACCTTAAAAGCACTAAGACAGGTGGTGTCAGTCAAAATCGAACCAGTCTCAACTGGGCCAGTATAGCTGCCCTTTATGCCGCACCAAGTTCGCGCCACTCGGCGAGAGCGGCGGGACGTGTCAGCGTCAAGATATCTCTGCTAGCTAGCGATCTTTCCTAGTTGAATTGGTTGTAGACGGAGGAATGGACGGAGGCGAATTTTCGGCGCGGTTGTTGAGCCACCTGCCCGCATCAAGGCAGGTTCTTCTGGCAAGAACCTCGCAGCCTCTCCGACATCGGTTCTTAGCAGGCGAGGTTGGAGTTAGAGTAGTCCAGACAAGAACTTAACGCTTGGTTTTCTATGCACGTTGCCGGCTTTCTGATTACCCTTGGTGTCCTCTTCCTTGCCGGGTTGGCGGCCGACCAGTTTGGCCGGGCCACGCATCTTCCTCGTGTTACAACCTTACTTTTCCTTGGTCTGATCGCCGGGAACGCCGGAATGGGGTTGATCCCGCTGGACGTTGCCATGTGGTTCGATGAGGTATCCATTGTTGCCTTGACGATGGTCGCGTTTCTTCTTGGAGGATCTTTGACCCGCGAGAACCTGGTTCGGCATGGCCGAGCCATTCTTACGATTTCGATTTCGATTGTGGCTGCGACCCTCGTAGTTGTCTCATTTGGACTGACCGCAATTGGTCTGCCCTTCGGACTGGCGTTGGTGTTGGCGGCAATTGCCACAGCAACGGCCCCGGCCGCCATGACCGATGTGATCAAACAATCCGGTGTATCCAATAGTTTCACCCAGACCTTAAAGGGCGTGGTAGCGATTGACGATGCTTGGGGCCTGATTGCTTTCAGTGTCGTCTTGGTTCTGGCCGGCCAAACCGATGGCTGGACCACAATCACGGCCACTGCGATGTGGGATTTCGGCGGCGCAATTGTTCTGGGCGTCGCATTGGGCGTTCCGGCCGCTTACTTGACGGGGCGCTTAAAGCCAGGCGAGCCAGTGCAGGCCGAAGCGATAGGCATCGTCTTTCTTACTGCGGGCCTTGCACTTTGGCTGGAGGTTTCGTTCCTCGTAACAGGCATGGTTGCGGGCGCTGTTATCGGGAATCTTGCCCGCCACCATGACCGCGCCTTTCACGAGATCGAGCACATTCAGTGGCCATTCATGATCCTGTTCTTCCTGCTGGCTGGTGCCACATTGGATGTTGAAGCCTTCGGCTTGATGGGCTGGGCGGGTGTCGCTTTTTTGATCCTGCGCACCGTAGCGCGCGTTGTCGGCGGCTATTGCGGAGCTAGACTTGGCGGCCTTCCCCGCCGCCAGGCCCACTGGTACGGTCCCGCTTTACTACCGCAGGCCGGTGTTGCGGTGGGAATGGCACTCGTTGCCGGAGAGCAGTTTCCAAATTGGGCCGCATCCATTATGGCCTTTACCCTCGCCAGTACTGTGGCCTTCGAAGTGTTGGGGCCGCCACTGACTCTCATGTCAATCAGACGCACGGCTGATACGGATTAGCAGATTGGTCAGTGGCTAATCAGCCTGGATAGATTCAAGAAAGGCGAGCAAATTCGCCAACGGCAAGCCTAACATCATTGGTTGTCCATTAGGCAAAGCCACCGCGATTTGTTGGTCTGTCTCAAACACCGCGCCAAAGATTGGCATTTCGCCCCCATGGGCGAGCAATTGTGAACGACCATCAATCTGTTCAGCTATGCGATCTATCGGAAACACACCGTCGTTTTCGCCCGCCAACTTGGTGAGGTCAGGTGTTCGAATAGCCAGCATTTCAGCCATTGGTCCGTCCCCGGTCGCTTCGAAACCGTGGCATTGCCAGCAATATGTCCGGTACAAATCGCTACCGCTATCAACACTGATGTCCTGCGCCAGTGCAGATCCCGTGGCGAACATTGCCAATAAAATTCCGGGAAAAACCTGCATATGCTCCTCCAATTCGCTGCCTCTGATGAAGTTTCTATTTAACGGCATCCCTAAGAAACTTCTTTGACCTTGCTCATGGTAATTGCACCAGTACCCACGCTGGCGTTTCAGTCGAATGGCGTTTGAGTACGCGCCAAATCTAATCTAGGCCAACCTTCCTCTACGCCACTTCGGCATCGACCCCACCACGCTTGTCTCCAGACGAAGCTCCTTCCAGTACGTTCAAATGCCAGCGAATTCGCCAAAGGTGATAGGACACTCGATGCAGCCACCGGAGAGAGTCCAACCTAGCCCAAACCACTTCGTCCGGCAGACTGTCAGTCGCAGCGTCGGAAATGAGCAAGTCTCTGCGAATTTTCCGCTGCCGTCGCAGAAAACGGCGAACACGGTTCAGCGTGCCTTCACATTTTTCTGGATTGTCGATTTCCAAGTAACCGTCAGTTGCTGAAATCACCACTGAAGCAAGCCGTTTCAACCGCTGGTCTTTCCGCAACTCGCTTATCCTATCATCTTGACTAGACCGGTAGAGCAACCGATCAAGATGATCGAGGACATGGTACATACCCTTGATACTGGATATCTCTAAATCGGACCTGCTGGACAGTTCTATCTTGTCTAGATACGAGCGCGCTTCGGACACAGCCGTCTCAATGTTGTCCCGCCCATAGTCAGTTCCGTTTAGCTGCGATGCCCCCATACGTGACCGAAGGTGCGCCACTTCGGCCATAACAATTTGATCCACCGCGGTTTTTGCCGCATCCACGGCTATTTCCGGCATTCCGAGCACCAGCGGATCCAGAGATCTGGTTAACTCAGCGCCTCGGTCGGGTACGAGCGCCTCGATAAATCTGGCAAACGGTTTAGCGAACGGCAGGATTAGCGCTACGCCTATTGCGTTGAAGAAACTATGGAATGCGACAAGCGCAGTCAGCGAATTTCCAGTCCCTGCCCCGCTTACAAAGATCGAAGCAAATGGCCCCAGCAGAAAAAATGCCATGACACCCGTCATCACGTTGTAGATCACATGAGCAAAACCAGTTCGACGAGCCATCGTGCCCCCGCCAAAGGTGGCCAGAACTGCCGTGAAAGTTGTCCCAACGTCCATTCCAATGACGAGAGCCGCTGCTTGAGGGAAGTTCACTGCACCAGCGCTCAACGCAGCCAATGCCGTTGCGACGCCAGCACTCGAAGACTGAGTCACCATCGTGATAAGGACGCCGATCATGACAAGCTTTAGCCTGCCAAGTAGTGTATCTGGTGGAAAATCGGCAGGGGTAACTACGCCGCGAAATGCGTCGAGCCCAGACTTGAGCTGCTCGATCCCAATGAAAATCAAGCTGAACCCGGCCAACGCCAACCCAAGGCCTGAAACCGCTTTTCTTCCCGAAAGCGCCAGCAAAGCCCCAACAAAAACAACGGGCAACATCACTTGACCCAGGTCCAGCTTGAACCCCAAGAGCGCGACGAGCCAACCTGTCATGGTCGTTCCGATATTGGCCCCAAAGATGATCCCAAGCGCTTGGGGAAACGTGAGCAGACCAGACGCGACAAATCCGACTGCTGCGACAGTGGTCGCACTGGAGGACTGGATTGCAGCTGTCGTGACCGCGCCTGTAACCGCCCCAGTCAACGGTGTCGAAGTGAACCGACCCAAAACATCGCGCAGTCGCGCCCCGGCCAAAGCCTTCAGACCGTCCGTCATTAACAGCATTCCGACAAGGAATAGGCCAATGCCGCCCAAAGCTGGTAACAGGTTCCAGAACATCACGAACAACTTTCCACCCTAAACCCCACACTGCCGAACGCGGTAGCTTCGCTTTTAAGGCCGACGGCTATCGACAATTGGTTTGCGTTCAGCTTCGCAGACCCGACATCGCGTGTTGATTGACACAGATCAAAGCACCAGCATGATTCATATAGTGAAATACGAATGTTTTAACGCGATCTACGTTCACCGACCTGTCCCCAAGCAAACACGAAGGTGAACGGAATTCCGAATGCGTGGAAGTTCCACCAGTGGGGGCTCGGCAAGAGTGGTGGCGAGCCCCCATTTCATGATTGGCGACCAATTCCCCCCACTTGATCGCGTCTCAAAGCAGGCCGATCTATGAGCGGCCCACTATGTTGTCGTACTTAAGAACAGTTTCCAGCCACTAGGCCGTATACTTGGACGAGACCTTGATCTTACGGCTTGGATCCTGAGGCTCTGTCTTCAGCATATCGATATGCAGCACACCTTTGTCGAATGACGCCGAAATCTTGTCGATATCGACGGTCTCTGGCAGCATCATAGCTCTGGAAAAGCTGCCATAGCTTCTTTCGCTGACACGCAGATCGCCTGCTTCATCATGTGCAATCTTTTTTTGGCCACGCAGGATGAGGCGGCGCTCTTTGATTTCAATTTCGACATCATCCTCTTCGAGCCCTGGCAATTCAGCCGTCAAGACAATTGCATTTTCCGTTTCTTGGACATCAATCGCCGGTGAAATCGCGCCCGTCATATCAAGTGACGGGAAACCCGTGCGTTGCGCAGCTGTTTCCATTGGAAGAAAAGGTGACCCTCCCCCAAAAAACCGCGACATCAGGGTTTCCATTTCGCGTCGAAAGTTATCGGAGAGCGGATGCGTTCCGGTGAAAAGTTGCGGGGACTTTTTGTCTTCTAACATTTTCTGAACCTCCTCCTTTGGTCCGATTTCGCGCGTGCAATATTATGGCAGAAAACGCGGTCAAGGACCTTGATCCTGCGCAAGCATGCAATCTCAACTTCGGCCAGATTGAACGCACCGGCTGCACCAATCGGAACAAGGATCGTCGGCCAATAGATCTGCCTCGTTATGCCCCAAAATTGACCGATCTCAGCAGTCTTGATCGGAATCTCAGGTCAGCCTAGCGTTTATTCTGAATGAGCTCGAGTTGCCTGCCTCTAGCACAGTGGAGCAAAGCCGTATGAAATGGCCGTATCTGGCGCTGATTTACGTTTTGCTGATCTTGGCTCCCTTGGGTGTTTCTTGGTCCCTGGGATGGCCACCGCGACCCTTCCATCAAGAGCTCGCATCCGGGCTTGGAATGCTTGCTTTTTCAATAATCCTGGTGGAATTCCTACTGTCTGGACGGTTCAGGTTAATCTCTTCCGGCTTGGGTATGGATGTGACGATGCGAGTGCACCAGCTAATGGCCCGGACCGCGCTCGGCTTTGCGTTGGTGCACCCGCTTCTGTATCAGGGTTCAGCTTCTGGCGGACGCCGCCCATGGGACACAACACATCAACTTACGATTACGACCGATTTTTCTGCGCTGGTATCGGGCATCGGCGCTTATTTCTTGTTCTTCATTCTGGTCGCCTCAGCGATTGCCCGTAAATCCCTTGAATACAAGTACGAGACATGGCGCCTCTTACACGGGCTGGGAGCCTTAATGCTTGCGTGCCTACTGCTGCACCACACCGTCTATGCCGGGCGCTACAGTGGACACCCGTCACTGACATTTTTCTGGTTTAGCCTGGCCAGTATTGCAGCGGGAACTCTAGTTTATGTCTATCTCGTTCGCCCGTCGTGTCAGGGGAAAAAGCCGTGGCGCGTCACTTCAGTGTCTCGATTGACACCGAGGCAATGGGAATTACGCCTGAAGCCGGATGGTCACGAGGGGTTAACCTTCCATGCAGGCCAGTTTGCGTGGCTCAATGTCGGTCACAGTGCCTTCTCGCTGCACGAAAATCCATTCTCGATTAGCTCGGCACCAGCCGAAGGCCCCGAAGTTTCATTTTTGATAAAAGAGCTTGGGGACTTCACGTGCCGTCTCGGGCAGATCGCTCCGCAAACCCCGGCCTATCTCGACGCCCCATACGGAAACCTGTCTATCAACAACCGTCCGGAACAAGGCATCGTTCTGATCGCAGGTGGTGTCGGGATCGCGCCAATGTTGAGCATTTTGCGTCAAGTAAGATTGAGCGGGACACAGCGCGATCTCAAGCTTATCTACGGAAATCGGGTAGAAGAGCAGATTGTTTTTCGCGAGGAGCTGTCCGAAGTAGATACAGTTTTCGTTTTGTCCGAACCGCCGAGGGCTTGGCACGGAGAGACAGGTATGATCGACGGTTCCCTGTTGGACCGCAATTTGTCTTCTGAACAATTTGAAAGCTGGCTGTTTGTTCTCTGCGGCCCCGCTGCCATGATGGATGCGGCCGAAGATCACCTGATCTCAAGGGGTACTGCGTCTCACCGGATTATTTCTGAAAGGTTTGACTATGATTAATCTGTTCAGAAAACTGCCCGCACGCCAACGGGTGAAGCTCGCAGTTTGGTCTATCAGTTTTGTTACCTGCATCGCCGTCTTGGCCTTTTCCTTAAGGTCGTAAGACAGGCCAATACGCATTGCGTAGCTTCAAAAATGCACGCCCAAGAAGGCAGGCTGGCTTGAAGATTTATGTCATCGCGAGTTTTTCGAAAAACTCGGTATGGGTAGAAAAGCCGTACCACAACTCTTTCTACATGCCCTAAAAATCGCCTTTGATTGAGATCAAGGGCAACGCACGCCACTTATTCATAATCAGTAATCTATTCAGACCGATTTATGGGAGGATCGGAATGACCGTACTCATCGCCTTCGCTACAGTCGACGGTCAGACGGAAAAGATTGCGCGTTTCATCAGCAATATCGCGACGAAATCCGGCTACAACACAAAGGTGATCAATACCGATGAATTGCCCGGCAACGTATCGCTGGACGATGTGGTCAAGGTTATTCTTCTAGCCCCTGTCCACGAACGTCGGCACCCCGAGTCATTCGAGGCTTTTGTCACGTCCCAAAAAGATGCCTTAACGAAACGAAGGTCTCTCGTGCTTTCTGTCGGTCTAAAAGCAGCGTTTGCGTCAGGTCGAGAAGAAGCGCGTGATTATCTCAACGAAATGCTATTGCGAACAGGTTTCGAACCGAATGCAACGGCGTTAGTCGCAGGTGCCGTCCGACCCGAAAACTACGGGTATTTTGAGAGGGAGATCGTCAAGCACGTCGTGTTGCTAGGGCAGAAGATAGATCCACGGAATGGAGTGCGGGAATTTACTGACTGGGATGAGCTAACGTCAATTGTGATGGATTTCCTGGGTGGTAACGGTCAAGCAAACCAGCATCAATCTCAGATGAGCTCTTAACAACATATGGCTGCCCCCATTTTCACTCATGAAATTTAAAGCTACGACTATTTGCCAAATCACGCTCGCCGTTTCATTTCACTAGTGCCCTAAAAGTACTGGAAAACTGGTCTGCTCCAACATTGCTTGCGTGGTTCCACCAAAAACTGACTCTCGTAAATAGGAGTGCCCATAAGCGCCCATTACAACAAGATCAGCCCCCAGTTCTTTCGCGCGCTCTTGAATACAGTGATCGATCGAAAGCCCGCCAAGCTGGAACTGCGACACGGCTACGTTGCACTCATGAAAGCTGAGCCATCCAGCAATGTCAGCTCCGGGTTCTTGACTTTCTTCGTCATCACCCATTGGCAGATCAAAACACCCAATCACAACTTCCTTGGCCGCCAGAAATAAGGGTAAAGCCAAATGCGCAGCCCTGGACGCCGACAAGCTATCATCCCATGCCAGAAAAATGCAGTCGGACTGGGCGAACGGATCTCCATTGATCATCAACGCGACCGGTGAATGGAACAATACCCCGTAGGCGATCTTGTGAAACAAATCGGGGTTTTTTCGCAGCCCAGCGTCTACAAAGGCGACATCAGAGCTATTGGCTTGGCGTGCAACAAGATGCTGTAGCTCTGCCCCTGATCCGATAAAGGCGACGACATTTGCCGATAAACCTTGCCGCATCAGAAGCGCTTCAACTTCGGCAGCGCGGGACTTTAAGGCGGCATTTTTTGCTTCCAGAACATCCAACCAGTTTGAAGGGAGGCCTGCTTCAACGAACCTGTTTGATCCATACTTTAGGTAAGGCAGGTTGGGTAAAGCCGCGATCAAAACACATGTCAGATGGCAGTTTTGGATACGGGCAGCTTCGGCGCGTTCCAAAATCGCCGCGTCGTCAGTATCAGTTCCTAAAAAATATACCGAAGTTCTGCGTAGCATTCCTGGCCTCCGTCCAAAACCTTCCAGCGCAGACAAGTTGAACGCGCTGTTTCGACCGACACAGAGACAAAGTTACCGTTCGTTCTTTTACTTCGGCATCATGAAGAACTCTTCCAGTACTATCTTGCCTTCTGCCACGGAATACACAGCGATCTCGCTCAGGGTCAAGCGCTTACCCGTAGTCTTCTGAATTACCTCAGCCCTAAATCGCACTCCAAAACGGTTGGGTGGGTGAACATACGGTCCATCCACGTCAAGTTCTTGGATTTCATGCGTTGCCAGCCAATCCTCTCGTTTTCCTCTAATTGCTTCTCGACCCTTTGCAACACGGAATTGCCGAACCGGAGGCACAACTGCTTCAATCGACTGTGCGTTTTCGGCATACATTTCATCAACACATGCAAGGCCCCGACGCTCATTCATGGCTTGAACGAATGATCTCCCGATTTCGACTAACTCTTCCATGAGAACCCCTTTGCTTTGCCATTAACTATACCACGTCTTGCCCCAGCCAATCTTGATAAGGATCAATGAGCATAAGGACCAATGCGGTGAGGCCAATTCGAATCGACCTCAGCCTGGCTAGTAGTGCTGTCAGAGGAATCGTATCCTACCGTCCTTTTTGACACTTCCTTCCGACGAGAACATGCAATGAACTGACCTGGAAAGAAAAAGACTTTGCAGAGCAGCGCGAAACAGAAAAATGGCCACGGAAACGATATCAGGACTGTTAGTCTGACAGTACTTTTGAAAGAAGCAGGTCTGAACATGGGCAAAAGCAACGCAACCGCCCTGCCCCGCTCGCTCAAGCAATGTTCTTCTGACAAGACCTCAAAAAGGCTCCCCACGCCCCTGCAGCGGCCTAACCAACGTATTGCTCGGCGACGATTTCCCCAAACCTGTCAAAAAACTTGGTCGAGAGTTTTTTCGCAGTACCCGCAATCAACCGGCTTCCCAATTGCGCAATTTTTCCGCCGATTGTGACCTTGGCGGTATAAGACAGAACCGTTTCCTCACCCTCCGCTCGAATAGAGACGTCGGCGCCGCCTTTGGCAAAGCCCGCAGCACCACCTTTTCCTTCACCAGTCAAGGAAAACGCGTCCGGGGCTTGGGAATTGTCCAACGTCACCTCGCCGCTGAACCGCGCCTTGACCGGGCCGATTTTGAGCAACACTTTGGCTTCCAAATGCTCGGGAGAATGCTGGATCAGTTCTTCACAACCGGGAATGCACTCACGCAACACATCCGGATCATTCAGCGCTCGGTACACTACGTCGCGCGGGGCAGAGATACGGATTTCGTCATTTAGTTCCATTTGTGGGTCCTTTTCTCAACAACATCTTGGGAAGACGCGAAGTGCGGCCTCGGTCGCTTCTTCAGGGGTCTGCTTCGGCTGCACTGTCCGAAAGGACCGCAACCACTTACGCCATTTTCTCATCATGCGACGTCTCCTCGGATTTGTCTGAATTCCGCCAGAGGATGATCTCGGCAAGGATCGACAGGGCGATTTCGTGCGGGTCGATGGCATGGATATCCAGTCCGGCCGGGGACTTGAGGCGACTGGTCTGCTCGGCGGTTATACCCTGCGCTTCCAACTTCTCACATAACACCCTGGCCTTGCGGTGGCTTGCGACCATCGAAACGCGGCGGACGGGTGATTCAAGTGCAGTTCTCAACGCCGCGCCATCGCCTTTGCCTTGTGAGGCGACCACTGCAAAATCGCGTGGCTCAACCCCCAAAGCGTTTAGGTCATTCGGATCAAAGCCGATGAAATCCACCGGGCTTTCAGAACCTTCAGGCAAGCAAACACGCAACCCTGCCAGCGCCGCGTGCGCTGCAAGAGCGTGTGCAATCGGAGAGTCTCCAAAAATGATCAGGCGCGGGGCATGCTGATAGGGTTCGATCAACAAATCGACTGTTCCTCCCGAAGGGCAACCACTTTTGAAGGTCTCCACACCATCCGGGTCTGTCATCGCCACTACCTTTTCCGAAGGTTTCACCCGGATCATTTTCGGAGTTCCACCTACCAGAGCCTCTTGCGCCGATGCGCGTACAACGCGCTGCACACACGCTCCGCCCAAATGCCCCAAAATACGCCCGTCCCTTGTGATCACGGCCTTGCCACCCGCTTTGGCTGAGGTTGCGTCGGCAGTGCGAAGGACCGTTGCCACGCAAAAGGCGTCGCCCTTCTGACGCAACTCCTCAATCGTGTCGAAAATGTCGAAACCTGCCATGGGCATGTCCTTTCACAGTTTTCGGAATTCGGGTTCCAATGCCGCCAGCGCTTCCAGCGTGTTGGCGGGCAGATGGGCATCGAGATACGGTTCCGCAGCCTCCATAGCGGCGGCAATGGGCTGATAGTGTTTCCATCCCTTGAGAGGATTCAGCCAGACGATCCGTCGCGCCTTGCGCCGCACCCGAGCCAGAACATTTCCCAAAGCCTCAGGCGAGGCGCTGCAATACCCATCCGAGAGGATCAATACGATCGTCCGCCCGTTCAATGCGCGGGCACCGTAACCGTTCAGAAATCTCTCAAGGCTTCCCGAAATATCAGTTCCACCGCCAAACCCCTCGGCGATGAGCGATAACCGTCCGGCCGCACGCAACGTGTCATGATCGCGCAGCGCATCCGTGACACGCATCAGACGGGTGTGGAAAAGGTAAGCATCTGCCTCGGTTCCGCTGCCGATCAAGCCTTTTAGAAAGGCCAAAAAAACCCGCGAATAAACGGTCATCGAACCGCTGACATCACACAAGACCACAATCCGCATCGGGCGCGGTGGTCGAACGCGACGATACAGATCCATCGGCTCTCCGCCCCGTGCAAGGCTGGCGCGTTGAATCCGGCGCATATCTAAAGCAGTACCTCGCAGCGCTTGCTTTCGCCGGCGCGAGCGGCGATCTCTGATCGCACGCGCGATGGAGGCCGCGGCTTGTTCCGCCTGCCTCAGCGCGTCTTCATCCATCAGTTCGCGCAAATCCCGGCGCGACAGATTGGCCGTACGGGTCGCAATCAGCTTTCCGTCTTTCCCCACGGCCTCCCCATCGCCGGTATCTGGTGCAGCGGCCTGATCAGTGCCGAACTCGGATTCCTGAGTGTTTGGGCTTTCCTGTTGCCAGATCATCGGCTTGGCGGACTGGACCCGCACATGGGACGTTTGGGCGGTTCCCGACCGTTGCTTCCCGGTATTGAACCAATAAGCTTCGAACAAGTCATCGAACCGCCGCCAATCGTCAGCGTCGGCCGCCAGCAATACACAAAGCGCCTGCTGCGCCTGTCTGACATCCGTCGCCTCAACCGCCGCAAGAGCAGCCAGAGCATCCCCCGTCTCAGCCGGTCCCACACGCATTCCGTTCATACGCAAATGTGCGATGAAGCCGGACATGCGATCCGACAGACCAGATGCGCGAGAAGGAAACCGGGTGACCTGCATCACGCGACCTTTCCGATCAGGCGGTCTATCACTTCGGGAGGTGCGACGCCATAATCTGGGGCGGTTTTTAGCAAACAAACCAAAGTCGCTTGCACCTCATCCCGCGATTTGGACAGATCATTCACCCCCAACCCGGACAGGGCTGCCGCCCAATCCAGCATCTCGGCAATGCCCGGTGTTTTCTCCAACTCTTCCTGCCGCAGCGCCTGCACAACGCCAACAATCTGGCGCGCCAGCAGCCCTTCGACTTCGGGCATACGGGCTTTCAAGATTGCCAATTCCGTCTCACGCGACGGATACTCCAGGAAACTATACAGGCACCGGCGCCGCAATGCGTCGGACAGGTCCCGCGTGCCATTCGCCGTCAGGATCACAATGGGACGCGAACGCGCCTTGATGGTGCCGAGTTCGGGGATGGTGATCTGAAAATCAGACAGAATCTCAAGCAGATAGGCCTCAAATTCCTCATCCGCCCGGTCGATTTCATCGATCAGCAGGACGGGCGTTTTATCCTCGCTAATCGCTTCCAGCAGTGGCCGCTTAAGCAAATAGTCATCGGTGAACAGTTGGGCCTCGCTGGTGCCTCCCTGCACCTCGCTTGCACGAATGGCTAGCAACTGCCGCTGGTAATTCCACTCATAAATTGCATGAGACGCATCCAGCCCCTCATAGCATTGCAACCGGATCAACCGAGCCCCGCGCCACGCCGCCATCGCCTTGGCAACTTCGGTCTTGCCGACACCGGCAGGCCCCTCCAGCAACAAAGGCCGCCCCAGCGCCTGCGCCAGATGCAAGGCCATCGCCAACCGATCATCAGCAACATAGCCCTGCGCGGCTAATCCGCTCTGCACATCATTCACAGTCAAAACAAAGATCCGTTCTTCATCTGGCTATAGATATTCTGCGGGAGGTGTGGAGGGGGCTGCCCCCCTCCACCCGGTCGGACCGGCACAAGCCGGTCCGAACCCAATCACCCATGCATTCCCAGCCCGTTGGCGATCTTCCAGATGCGCCAGTGATCATGCGGCATGTGGCTTTGAACTAGGCCAAAAGGCCGGAACGCATCATGCACCGCGTTTGAAAACGCAGGCACGCCACCCACATTCGGGCTTTCCCCCACACCTTTCGCGCCAATCGGATGGTGCGGAGACGGCGTGACCGTATAGTCGGTGATGTAGTTCGGCGTCTCCCATGCGGTGGGCAGGAAGAAATCCATCAGCGTGCCGGTCTTGACGTTGCCCATCTCATCATAGGCAATCTCCTGCCCCATTGCGATGGCCAGCGCCTCAGTCACGCCGCCATGCACCTGCCCGTCGATGATCATCGGATTGATCCGGGTGCCGCAATCGTCCAGCGCATAAAACTGCCGCACCTCCCATTCGCCGGTATCCACGTCGACCTCCATGACACAGATATAGGCTCCGAACGGGTAAGTCATATTCGGCGGGTCGTAATAGCTGACCGCCTCAAGCCCCGGCTCCAACCCCGGTATGGCCTGGTTGTAAGCGGCAAAGGCAATCTCTTTCATCGTCTTGAACCGCTCAGGCGCGCCTTTGACGGCGAACCGGTCCACATCCCATTCGACATCATTATCGTGCACCTCCAGCAGATAAGCCGCGATCATCTGCGCCTTGGCGCGGATTTTGCGCGCGGCCATCGCCGTCGCTGCCCCCGCCACAGGCGTAGACCGAGATCCGTAGGTCCCAAGCCCATAGGGCGCGGTGTCGGTGTCACCTTCCTCCAGTGTAATGTCATCGGCAGGCAACCCGATTTCACTTGCAATGATCTGGGCAAAGGTCGTTGCATGGCCCTGACCCTGAGAAATCGTTCCCAGCCGCGCGATGGCCGACCCGGTCGGGTGGATGCGAATTTCGCAGCTATCGAACATGCCCAAGCCAAGGATATCGCAGTTCTTCACCGGACCAGCGCCCACAATCTCGGTGAAATGCGTCAGACCAATGCCCAGCAGCTTGCGGGTCTTGCCGGCCTTGAACTCCTCAACCCGCTGCGCCTGTTCGGCCCGCAAACCGTCATAATCCACGGCCTTCAGCGCCTTGTCCCACGCGGTGTGATAATCGCCCGAGTCATATTCCCAGCCCAGCGCCGACTGATACGGGAACTGGTCGGCCTTGATGAAGTTGATCCGGCGCAGCTCAGCCGCGTCCATGTTCAGCTTGATGGCCAGAACCTCGATCATCCGTTCGATGAAATAAGCCGCCTCGGTCACGCGGAATGAGCAGCGATAGGCCACACCGCCCGGTGCCTTGTTGGTATAGACGCCATCCACAGCCAGATAGGCGGTGGGGATGTCATACGACCCCGTGCATATGTTCATGAACCCCGCCGGGAATTTGGTCGGGTCGGCACAGGCGTCAAAGCCACCGTGATCCGCCGTCGTGTGGCACCACAAACCGGTGATCTTGCCATCCTTGGTGGCCGCGATCTTGCCCTGCATCCAGTAGTCGCGCGCAAAGGCGGTGGACATCAGGTTCTCCATCCGGTCCTCGACCCATTTCACCGGCTGACCAGTCACTATCGAGGCCACAACCGAGCAGACATAACCCGCATAGGCCCCGACCTTGTTGCCGAACCCGCCGCCGATATCAGGGCTGATGACGCGGATATTGTGTTCGGCGATGCCCGAGATCAGCGAAACAACCGTCCGGATCGCATGCGGAGCCTGAAATGTCCCATAAAGCGTCAGCTTGCCGGTCACCTTGTCCATCGACGCCACGCAGCCACATGTTTCCAGCGGGCACGGGTGGGTGCGATGATAATAGATCATCTCTTCCGCCACCACGTCTGCCTCGGCCAGAACGGCCTCGGTCGCGTCCTTGTCGCCCTGTTCCCAGGTGAAAATATGGTTGTGGTGCTTGCGCGGCCCGTGCGCGCCCTCGGTCTGGCCTTCAAGGTCTTCACGCAGAACAACGTCTGAATTCAGCGCCTCGAACGGGTCGGTCAGAACCGGCAGTTCTTCGTATTCAACCTCAACCAGTTCCACCGCATCCGCCGCGACATAGCGGTCTTCGGCGACGACATAGGCGACCTCTTGTCCCTGAAACAGGACCTTGCCATCGGCCAATACCATCTGCTTGTCACCGGCCAGCGTCGGCATCCAGTGCAACCCCAGCGGAGACAAATCCTCGGCCGTCAGAACTGCGATCACACCGGGCAGCGCCAGCGCCGCCTCTTTATTCACGCTGACGACGCGGGCATGTGCGTAGGGGGAGCGCACAAAGTCGCCGAACAGCATCCCATCCAGCTTGATGTCGTCGACATAGTTGCCCTTGCCTTGGGTAAAGCGCACATCCTCAACGCGCTTGCGGGCGCAGCCCATCCCTTTGAGGTTGGCGGCACGTTCTTCGGGGGTCAAAGTCTGGTCGGTCATTCCGCGGCCTCCTTCTGTGCATTCAACACATCAGCTGAGGCCGAGATCGCCTTGACGATGTTCTGATACCCGGTGCAGCGGCACAGGTTTCCGGACATGCCAAAGCGGATTTCTTCCTCGGTCGGGTTCGGGTTTTCCTGCAACAGACGATGGGCGCGGGTGATCATGCCCGGTGTGCAGAAGCCGCATTGCAGCCCATGATGTTCGCGGAACATTTCCTGCAGAACTCCAAGGCTGCCATCGTCATTGGTCAGCCCTTCGACGGTGGTGATATCGGCACCGTTCACCTGCGCCACGAAGGTCGTACAGGACTTGACCGACTTGCCGTCGATATCGACGGTGCAAGCGCCGCAATGGCTGGTTTCGCAGCCGATATGCGGGCCGGTGATTTTCAGATCTTCCCGCAGGAAATGGATCAGCAATGTGCGCGGCTCGGCCAGGCCTTCGACCTGCTTGCCGTTCACGGTGAGTTTGACGTGCATTTTCGACATCAGTTCCCCTCCCTCAAACCGCGCGGCTTTGCGCGCGGTCGATGGCCCGGCGCAGCATCACGGCGGCCACGTGTTTCTTGAATTCGACGGGGCCGCGATTGTCGGCCACCGGGTCGATCGCATCAAGCATTGCAGCGACACAGCCGTCGGTGTTTCCGCTGGCAAGTGCATTGCTGGCATCCTCGGACCAGACGGGGGTATCGGCCAAATTGGTCATCGCCACCGAAGCCTGCCCTTTGCCGACCATCACCGCAGCCGCAGCGGTAGCGTAGTCGCCAATCTTGCGCTTTTGCTTTTCATAAGCCTGTCCGACACCAGCGCTGGGTACAGGGATTGAGATGCGTGTCAGGATTTCCTCGTCCTCGCGCGCGGTAAAATAGGCGGCTTCATAAAAATCGCGCGCAGCCACACTGCGGGACCCATCGGGACCGGACAGTTCGAACGTTGCGTTCAGGCACTGCATCAGCCCCGGCATGTCGTTGCCCGGATCACCATTAGCGACATTGCCGCCAACAGTGCCCACGTAGCGCACTTGCGGGTCTGCGATCTGCAATGCTGCCTCGCGGATCAGCGGAACGGCAGCGGCCAGCCCGTCATGGGTAATCAGTTCGTGCTGCGTGACCATCGCGCCCAGCGATACGGTATCAGCGGTCACCTCGATGCACTTCAACTCATCGATGGCTTGCAGATCGACTAGATGGCCCATTTCAGCCATGCGCAGCTTCATCATCGGGATCAGGCTGTGCCCGCCCGCGATCACGCGCGCCTCGTCTCCATGTTCTTGCAGAATGCCGATGGCCGAGGCGATATCGCCTGGCCGGTGATACTCAAAACCGGCTGGTATCATGCTTTTCCTCCCTGGGTTCAGACAACTTGCCTTGGGAACCTGAGGTCAGGAAAGAACGGTGCGCTCAGCGCTTCCAGCCAGCGGAAACGGGGCGCGCAGCTTGTTTCACGAAATGCGAATGGGCTGCACGAGTTGCGATCAGAGGCCCAGCGCGTCGCGAATATCAGTCAGGCGGGACCGACTGACCGGCACTTTGGTCAGCGCGTCGACACCATCGAAATAGCAGGTACCATTGTCCTTGTGCCGCTCGAAACCCGAGATGTGTTTGGGGTTCACCAGATAGCTTCGATGGGCGCGCAGGAATCCATCGGGATGCAGGCGGGTTTCAGCCTCGGTAATCGACCACGGGCAGAACAATTTCTCAGGCCCCATGTAGAGGACGGTATAATGCCCCTCGGCCCGGATGGCGGCAATGCTGGCGGGCTCGGTGAAAAATGTCTGGCCTTCACGCTCGAACGGAACACCGGCGCGCAGGGTCGTGGGTTCCGGGGTGCGTTCGGGCACAAGCTTTTCTTCGGGTTCAATGAACGAGATCCCGGTCAGCAGAAAAGCTCCACAAATCAAAAAAACCGAAACGGTTACACCCATCGCCAGAACCTGATTGTCCAGCGCGGGCCCCGCGCCCCCCGCACTGTCGGTGGCAACAAAATTGGTCAACCCGGTCGCAACAAAATGCATGGTGAAGACAGCCAACCCAAAGCAAACTGTGCCCAGCAGGATATTGCGCTGCGTGCGGTTGCCATAAGCAACCCAAATGGCCGCAACCGACAGGATCACCGAGGCCAACATCGCCAGAGCAACATCCAGAACATTGTACACAGGGCGGCATAGCTGCATTCCGGCCATGCCGACGTAGTGCATCACCACGATCCCCAGCCCCACGATCACCCCCGAGCCGATCAAGTTCTGAGGTGTACGTGGGCGGAAATGCAACAACAGCAGCGCCAGCCCAACCATCAAGATGGCGACGAGCGCAGAGATCAGAGTGATCAGAGCGTCGTAGTAAAACAGTATCGGCAACTGCAGGCCTAGCATGGCAACGAAATGCATCGACCAAATACCGCCGCCCAGAATGATCGCTGCCAAAGCAACCACAAGCTTGCGGCGCTGGCTGTCCAGCCGGGATGCGCCATGAGTCAGATAGAGGCCGGTAAATCCGGCCATCAGCGCCACGGCCAAAGAGGCCGCCACAAGCCAGATGTTGTGCGAATAGTCCAACATATAGGTGTATACGCCCTCCCCAGCGCGTAATTGACGTTAGCAAACTGAAATTCCCGGCACAATCTACTCTGACTGTCCTTCGACAACAGCGCGCGCAGACAGCATCGAACCAGTCTCAGCTGTCCGTCGTCAGAATTGTTCAGAATGCGTTGGCAGTTTCGTAACGGAAGCTCTGGTTCGGCGTCTGTTTGAATTTATGCGGCAGCGGCTTGGTGCTGCAAGCGGCGGTTTCGGAAACTCATCCTTCGGACCTTTGTCTTTTCTCTCAACTTCAGGATTTTCGCGCAACAACCGTGATAGACGTCAGCGGAATGGACCTGTCACGGTTTCATTCCGTTCCGGTTTCTCACTCAAGCGACCTGGCTTTGTCGCCTTCTTTTCTGAAGTCTGAATGCGGCTCGTAACTTGCTATTTATTAGATGGCTAGTTCCGCAAACTTCTTGAACGGGCAAATTCCGAGTCCCAACTGACCCTTTCGTATCATCTACGCAACTTCTATCCCATCAAGCGTAGCGGAAGCAGCTTCAAACGATTTGAAGCCGAGCATTGGTCGGATCCGGCGTTTGATAAATCGGTGGTCTTGTTCAATGATGTTGTTTAGGAATTTCCGCCTCACCATCTTTTTGGGGAGCTCGTTTACCTCAAGCGCACGTGCGAAGAACTTCGTTGCCGCAGCTGTGTTCCGCCGTTTGGACAGCATGAAATCAAGGGTCTTACCGTGTTTATCGACAGCACGGTACAAGTAGACCCATACATCTTTGACGCGCACGTAGGTTTCGTCCATTCGCCAGGATCGATCGCAGCAACGCTTCTTACGACGCGCCCGGTCAGCGACCAGAGGTGCGTATTTGATGATCCATCGGTTCAGCGTAGCGTGATCAGCCGAAACGCGTCGCTCAGCCAGAATTTCTTCCAGATCCCGGTAGGACACTGAATAACGAAGATAGAAAAACACTGCGTGTAGTGTCACCTCCCTTGGGAAATGAGCGCCTTTGAATGAGATTGTCACGGCCTGCCCCTGTCTGTTTTGAGCACGCGCCTACCAAATCTCAGTCGACCTAACAGGTTCGTTCAGAGTTTGCGACAAAGCCGAATTTTTGGAGAAAGAACAATTAGTCTAAACTACCAAACAGGTGAGGGACTCTTGTTTGAAGGAGCCGGAAAAATGACAAAAGACAGAGAGATACCGGACTCTGACGGCACGGTTGATAATTCGTCTCTTTCCGATCCACTAGGGCTCAGAACTGCGACCCAATTGTCAGAAGGTTTGGCCTCTGGCAGCTTTTCAAGCGTGGAGTTGCTACAGCACTACGTTGAGCGGGCTGAAAAGCACAATCCAGTGTTGAACGCCATTGTCGCGATGAACGTCGAGCAAGCCACCAAGCAAGCAAAATCGAGCGATGCCAGACGCGCACGCGGTGAGACACTCAGCCCAATCGACGGGCTGCCAATGACGATCAAGGACGCTTTTCAGGTTGTAGGCCTTCCTGCCACAGCTGGCGCGGTTGAATTGGAAGGCTTTATGCCTTCTCAAAACGCGGTGGAAGTTCAAAGGTTGCTGGACGCAGGTGTCGTCATTTTTGGCAAGACAAACGTGCCGCGCTTCGTCGCAGGTTTTGAAAGTTACAACGCGCTTTTTGGGACGACCAACAATCCCTGGGACGTTTCCAGGACTCCGGGCGGGTCAAGCGGTGGGCCCGCTGCCGCGACAGCTGCTGGACTGACATCTTTTGAAATCGGCAGCGATCTTGGTGGCTCTGTTCGTGTCCCGCCTCATTTCTGCGGCATCTTCGACCATAAGCCTACACATGGCATCACACAGATGCGCGGTCATATTCCTGGCCCGCCAGGAACAGTTGCCGAACCCGACATGGCCGTTGTTGGCCCAATAGCCCGCAGCGCGCAGGATCTCTCATTGGTGCTTCCCTATATGATCGGCCCAGATGAGATTTGTGATAAGGGGTGGAGCTTGTCGCTTCCTCCTCGCCAGGGTCGCAAAATAGAAGAGTTTCGAGTCGCGGTTTTGTTGGACGACTCCGCTTCGGAAACAGACATCCAGATGTGCGAGCACCTGACAAAAGCTATTCGAAGGTTGGAAGAGGCCGGCGCAGTTGTGACCTATACCAAACCCGAAGATGAACTGTCCGCGGCCTTTAGCATTTTTATTGATCTGATTACCGCATCGATTGTTCTTCCGCCCGATGTCCGCGCCTCAGTCAAAGCAGCCGTTGCAGCTGGCGATCCAAATGACGACAGCATTAACGCGCATTGGCAGCGTGGACTTGTGGCCGAGCATGCACAATGGCTCACCGCAAACGAAACCCGCTGTCGGATGCGCAGCGTATGGTCACACTTCTTTTCGCAATATGACGTGCTGCTCACGCCGCCCATGGGCATTCCGGCCTTTCCACACAATCAAACGGACAATGGCGGCAACTTTGTTGACGCTACGCTCAATGTAAATGGTCGAGACGTCCCTTACCTCTCCCAACTATTCTGGTGCGGGTTTGCCAGTTTGCTGGGTTTTCCGGCAACCGTCGTTCCATCGGGGTTATCGCACGAAGGTCTACCGGTCGGCTTGCAGATCATAGGTGATTTTCTAAACGACAACACGACACTCGAATTTGCGGAACTCATCGAAGAAGTTCTCGGAGGATATGTTCCTCCGCACGGGTTTCGGTAACGCACTCTGTGGCATTCGAAGTTTCGGAAAATGATTGTCTCATTCCCTCTGATGGAAAGTGATCCAACTTAAAGTGTGCGTTTCTTTTTTTACAGAGGGATTGCATTGATCTTAGAGAGCTGTTCGATCGGCGGTGAGCAGCCTCATCTGACTGATCCAGTCCTAGGCTGCACCGGCATACCGCACTCCAAAATCATCCCATGTGATTCAAACCTGTCCGGGAAGCCACAGAACGATTGCGGGGAACGCAACGAGCATCGCGATAGTCGCGGCATCCGCCAGAAAGAAAGGTGTTACACCTTTAAAAACATCCTGAACGCTTAGGTCATCACGCACGCCGGCAACGACAAAGCAATTCAACCCAATGGGTGGGGTGATCAGGCAAAACTCGGCCATTTTGACAACCAGAATGCCAAACCAGATAGCACACATAGGCCCGGACATACCGAAGGTGCTATCGGCTGCGCTTACGGCTTCACCACCATTCAACGCCATGACGGCGGGATAAACTACCGGCAGCGTCAGCAGCAGCATACCTATCGCATCCATGAACATGCCCAGTACAGCGTAAGCCAAAAGAATACAGATCAGGATTAGCATCGGAGACATCTCAAGCGAGGTGATCCAGTCGGAGAACGCACTTGGCAGTTCGGCGAAACCAAGAAAACGAACGTAAACCAACACGCCCCAGATGATCGTGAAGATCATTACGCTCAGCTTGGCGGTTTCCAAAAGCGCATCTTTGAGTTCGGACCAGCGCATGCCCTGATACAGCGCCATCAGGAACACCACGAATGCTCCAATTGCGCCGCCTTCGGTTGGCGTACCCCAGGCATCGCCGCCGAACGGGTTGTAGACAAAGAAAATGATGGTGACGACGACAATCACGATGGGCAATGCGGGCGGCAACGAGAGGAAACGTTCTTTCCATGTAAATCCGGTGACTGCGGGACCAAATCCTTTGATCACGACGGCCATGCCAATGATCAGCAAGCCATAAATCACCGCCGAGAACATGCCCGGGATGAACCCGGCCAACAGCAGTTTGCCCACGTCCTGCTCGACAATAATCGCGTAGATGACCAGAATGGCCGAAGGCGGGATGAGCGAGGCGAGCGTACCGCCTGCAGCGACGACACCTGCAGCAAAACGCTTGTCGTAGCCGATCTTCAGCATCTCGGGGATAGCGATACGGGCGAACACTGCGGAAGTGGCGACCGAGGCCCCGGATACCGCCGCAAACCCAGCGGTTGCGAAAACGGTCGAAACCGCCAGCCCGCCGGGGACCCATGCCAGCCAACGCTTCGCGGCTTCGAACAGTGCTTTGGTCAGGCCCGCATAGTAGGCGAGGTAGCCAATCAGGATGAAGGTGGGGATAAGGCTCAACGCTTGGCTTGAAATCTTGGAGTGCGGCACCTGCCCCGCTGTTTTGACGGCCACAGTCACAGCCTTGCCGAACCGCGCAGGGTCGTACCCAAACTTGGCCCAAAAGATCCAGATCAAACCAACCATGCCAGCTGTCGCGGCGGCAAAGGCCACCCGCATCCCCAACACCACAAGAACAAGCATACCGCCCGAGACGATCAGACCAATATCAATGGGTTCCATCAGATTTAACCTCAGTTGTCGTGGCCCGAGACGTGCTCGGCTTCCATTGCAGCTTGAGTGGCTGCATCGGCTATTAGCGGGACGGCAATAGGTGCCTGATCGGGGTGCCTGATCGCGCGACCGTAGGCCCAGAGCTGTAGAGCAAGCCTTAGGCAAAGCACGCTAAAGGCGACGGGGGCCAACAGCTTTGCGGGCCACAGCGGGATACCTATGTCGATCGAGCTGTCGCGGCTCCAGAGTGGAGCACCAAAGTCAAAGCTGCGTGCGAAATGCGCCCAGCTCCCCCAGATCAGCAAGACGATCAGCGCTAGAATGACGGCGGTTGTGACAAACTCAACGATATAGAGCGTCCGGCCTCTAAGAGCTCCAACAACCATGTCCATTCGGATATGACCGCCATCACGCTGCGCATAAGAAATCCCCATGAAGGCGATTAGCGGCATGGCCTGCTCGATCCAGTCTACATAACCGGGAAGTGGCGCATTGGCGAAATTCCGACCACCAACGGAGACTACGGCCATGACCATCAGCGAGAAAACTGCAAGACCGCTGATCAGAGCCAGAAAGCTTTCCAGTTTGTAGAGGCGTTGATCGAGAATGCTGAGACGGCTGTCGTCGGACAGCACCAGGGATGACCCGGCCATCGTTGTACTCCGCTGTCAGGGGAAAAGGCACCCGACGCCAGCATGGCTGACGCCGGGTTGTGAGTGGATTAGCTGCCGTTTGCGATCTTACTAGTCACAAGGTCATAGAGCTCTTGTGCTGGCAGGCCACGCTCGGTGTTTTCTGCAATCCAGGCCTCGGCCGCGGGGGCGGCAGCAGCTTCTTTGAACGCTGCGATTTCTTCATCGCTGAAAGTGACCCGTTCGATGCCGCGTTGATCAAGCTCAGGGCCCCACGCTTCCATCGTTTTGGTCTGGTAGTGGCTCACGTAGTGATCCAGTGCCTCTTCCACCGATCCCAGCAGAGCTTCGCGGTGTTCGTCAGATAGATCTTCCAGCGCCAGCGTGTTCACCACGACAGGGCAGTTGACGGTGCCGGGGTTGAGGTTCGTCGTCCACCACGTGCCATTTTCAATGGTGCCGAAGGACATATGCGCGTGTGGCGCAAAGCTGACCGCTTTGACGATGCCGCTGTCCATTGCCTGACGCACCTCGGATGCGGACATCGAGGTCGGAACTGCCCCAACCGTCTCCATCGCCTTGCCGATACCACCTGTCGCCCGTACGCTCAGACCTTCAAAATCGGTTAGAGATTTCGGCGCTTCACCGACACCAACAAGGTTGTACTGCGGCAGCGGCGAAGGCATCAGCAGAGTCGCGTCCCATCGGGCCAGATCCTCGACAACGGCCGGATGTTGATAGACGGCCATCGACAGGTCGACTTCCTGTTCAAGGGATGTCACGCCCAGAAAAGGCAATTCCAAGACAGTGATCGAGGGGTTCTTGTCGCGGTGATAGCCCGCGCAGAACTGGGCCATTTCAAACGCACCGATTGAAATTCCATCAAGGTTTTCTTTGTTCTTCGAAAGGCCACCATAGCTGATGTTGAGTGTGAACTCACCGTTGGTCTTTTCGTTCACCAGTTCGGCAAGTTTCTCGACGTGTTCGGTAAAGGCACGACGCTTGCCCCACAGGGAAACGTTCCATTCGACAGCCAGTGCTTCGGATGCAACGGTCAGCGACAGGGCAGCGATGGCCGCCCGGTTAAGATGTTTGCGCATAATGGCTCCTCCCAGATCACGCAATTCGCTTGGGTGGAGTATTCAGGATGCGCAGCAGCCTGCCTATGAAGGAAAATGCGCGTATTATTTCGGGTCCTCTGCGGATATCCGCAGAGTGTATCCTCCTACAAGAGCGCCTCTTTATCGAGACCGAGTTTGACGATCTTTTCGTTTAGCGTCCGGCGGCCAATCCCAAGCGCTTCGGCGGCGGCATCCATGCGGCCTTTGTGCGCCTTGATGGCTTTGCCGATGAGCTCGCGTTCAAAAGCAGCAACGGCTTCGCGCAGCGTATCCGGCACTTCGTCGAAGTGCTGATCGCTTTGGATAGCCTGCGCCACCGACCCTCCTCCGCGTCGGGCCGCCAAAATGCGCCGTTCGCAAACATGGCGCAATTCACGCACATTGCCGGGCCAGTCATGTGCAAGCAGAGCGGCCAAATCGTCCTGATCGAGTTCTGGCGCGTCTATCTCATAAACCTGCGCGTATTCGTTCAAGAAATGCGTTGCCAACAGAACCAGATCATCCCGTCTTTGGCGTAGCGGAGGTAAGGACAGGACGACAGTATTCAATCGAAACAATAGGTCCTGACGCAGGCGGCCTTCCTCGGCTGCCAGTACGACATCTTCGTTGGTTGCTGACACGACCCTGAAGCTTACCGGCACCGGTGACACAGCGCCCACCGGCAGCACCTGCTGATCTTCGATGACCCTTAGTAGCTTGGCCTGCGCCGCTGGTGGGCACGAGCAGATTTCATCCAAAAACAAGGTCCCGCCCGATGCCGCCACAAGCCTTCCGTCGGACTCACCTGCGACGCCGAACATTTCCGCTTCAAACGTATCGGCCGACAATGCGGCGCAATTCAGCGCCAGAAACGGTGCCTCTGGCGAGCGGCCCAAATCATGTAAAGCATGGGCAACCAGCTCTTTTCCGGTGCCCGTATCTCCCTGCAACAAAACAGCAACCGATGTATCGGCAAGATCAAGTACTTCTTGTCGCAAGTCTGTAATGGCGTCTGTTTGACCCAGCAGAATGCGGTCAAGCCCTGACAGTTTGAACAGCCGGTCTTTAAGACGGGCATTGCTTTTCCGCATTCGGTTTTGTTCAGCCGCGTGCCTCAGCACCGTCAGCAATCGCCGTGGTTCATATGGCTTTTCGATGAACCCATACGCCCCGTCCTGTATGGCCTGAACAGCCATCGGGATGTCACCATGTGCCGAAATCAATACCACCGGCGGCGCCACATGCCTGTCCAGGCTGGCCAGCAATTCAAGTCCCGACATGCCGGGCATACGCACGTCGGACAGAATGACATCGGGCGAGGCGTTGGCCAGGTGTTCAGTCACCTGTGTCGCGCGTGGTAAGGCGCTGACAGTCCAGTCGGCGGCTTCGAGCAACTCGATAAGAGACTGTCGCATCGATTTGTCATCGTCAACGACCAGAACTTTGAAGGGTTGCTGCTGGGTCATTCGTCCGTTTCTTCAGTAATTGAGGCCATTGGGAAGGTGACACGGAAAATCGTTCCGCCGCCATCGCGATTTCGGGCCGTCATTGTGCCATCGTGATCTTTGACAATGCTGGTGGAAATGGCCAGTCCCAAGCCCATGCCTCTCCCGCTCTCTCTTGTGGTTACAAATGGCTCTTGCAACTCAGCCAGCGTTGCCTCGCCCAACCCGTGGCCGTTGTCCTGAATTTCCAACACGGCCTCATTATCAGAAGCCATGACAGCGATATGGATTTCAGGCGCATCCGCTCCGTCCATAGCATCAATCGCATTGCGCAAAAGATTAGTGATGACCTGTTCGATCCGCAGAGCACTGCCCCGGATAAAGATCGGACCGGTCGGCGCATCAATTGAGATTTTCACCTTACCCTGCTCGATGTTTGGCGCAACCAGAGCCAAAGCGGCGTGGACCGAAGTGCATAAGTCTACGTCGTCGAACGCCTCACTCTCTGACCGTGCAAAAAACCGCAATTGGCGCGTGATCCCTTCCATCCTGTCAACAAGGCTTCCGATTTTTTGTGGTAGCTTGGTCTGACCGGAAGACGAGATCTCTGCTGCCACCAGATGATTGCGCATCGCAGCGATGGGCTGGCCCAGTTCATGCGTGACCGACGCGGAAAGTTGCCCCAGAGCCGCCAGTCGGCTTGCGCGCTCCAACTCGCCTTGGGTGCGTTTGAGGCTCCGCTCGGCTGTTTTACGGTCGTCGATTTCGATGGCGAGCCTTTCATTTGCCTCGCGCAGCTTTGCTTCTTCTTCTTCGGACCGCGCCAAGGCCGCGCTTACGCGTCTTGCGCGTTGTATCTGGAAGAAGATAAATGCGAGCCCTGCCAAAAGGACAAAAACTGCTGTTACAAGCCAACTGCGCGCTACGGCCTGATCGTCACTTGCAAAATAGTGAAGCGACCACCCATGGGGTAATTCCGTAGCCGCAAGATGCAGGCGTTTTGTCCCCGCTATTCTGGCCTGGTCCCCCGGCAACTCAACCCAATCCAGCGCCTCTAAGTCTTGCCCCGGAAACTGCCTGGCATCTCGAATCCGTTCTTGCTGTGGTGCTGACAATGGCGTCAACGCGCGATATTGCCAATCCGAGTTCGAAGACAGCAGAACGACACCGTCTTCATTGGCCAAAAGAACCTGTTCGCCCGAGTTTTTCCAACTATCCTGCAGATCAGAGAAATCGATCTTAATCGCTATGACACCAGTTGGAGCTCCCTGGTCGTCAAGCACCGCATTGGCAATGAAATAACCCGGCAGACCGGTCGTTGCCCCGATGGCATAAAAGCGGCCCTGTGCACCAGAAATGGCAGTTTGGAAATACGGGCGGAAAGCGTAGTTCTGGCCAACAAAGCTCCCATTGTCGCGGTAGTTCGATGCGGCAATCGTGATCCCGTCTTCGTCCATCAGGTAGATCGCATCCAGCCCCGCCCGCTCCGCAAAATCTTCGAAGCGTCGGTTTAAAGTACCGGTGCCTTCTCCTTCAGCTGTTCCAATTACAAAGGAATCCTGTGACAGCACATATGTGAGGTGGGAAAAACGTTCGAGTTCGCTGTTTACCGAGCTTTGGTAGAGAGAGAGCCGGCCTTGAGCTTTCGAAAGCTCCTCCGAAACGAAGTATTGGTAAGAAACAAAATAAAGGCCAATGCTGGCGGCAACGGCTACAAAAATACCAACAATATACGAAGCTGATCGCATTGAGTGCCCATGAACTGCGACAGCATAGGATCACAGTAGGTTTTAGCCGTCCATCCCAAGAGTTCTAATCCGACATTTGGATGTTCAGGCCGAAAAGTACCGAATAATTTGAGAACGCGAAGCAATAAACGAACCTGCCGAAACAACTATTTGCACTCCGCAAGTGGACTCGGCCCAAACCGGTCGTTGCTAACATAGCGCGTCACTGCGCTGCAGCTGCCTCAAAAACAGCCCGTACGCAGCCTTCCAAATTCCGTCTCATGTCCCGTCTTCATAGCGCTTCCGCTCAGCATCTGTCGCGCTGCGCCATTCGGCGCGAAGGAGGTCCATGCGCTGCGGAATACTGTCCTCGAGCACTTCCGCCTCAAGGATTCTTTCGGTTCGGAAGTAACGAAACCCCTCACGCATTTCGCACCAGGCAGCGATAATACGGCTGGTGTCCCGATAACCCAGTAGTATTGGCCAGATTACCCGACGAGTCTTCTGGCCTGAGTTATCCGAATAACTCAGCGCAATCTTCTTTCGGCGCCGAATGGCCAGACGAATGGCCGCCGAGCCAAGCACTTCATCCGGCTGGTCGACAGGCGCGACGCTGACGGTCGGCTGAAGAAAGGACGTGCGGTATTTGTCCGGCGCGACGGCTTTTAGTTTTGTGATCAGTTTCTCAGCGGCCAGCGCCAGCTCGGGCTCGCCCCGGGTTTGAACCCACAGCACGCCAAGCGTCACGGCTTCAATCTCGTCCGGGGTCAACATCAGAGGAGGCATATGAAAGCCGGGCTCCAACACGTAACCGACCCCGGCCTCACCGTTGATTGGCACGCCCTGACCGATCAGCGCCGCAACATCGCGATAAACCGTGCGCTTTGTTACGCCCAATTCTTCACCAATGGACTGGGCAGAGATAGGCCCTTTGGCGCGTCTCAGTATCTCGATGACTTCAAATAGCCTGTCGCCGCGCCTCATGGGATCTCCTTTCGATAGAGCAGATCATACTGACTCTATGCTGACAACACGCTGTCAGCATTGACGCGGTAGAAGCAGGAAATACACCAAAAAAGGAGGTCTAACCGTGAGACGTTTCATTGCCCTAACATTTGCCGCAGCCCTACCGGCTGCAGTCGTCGCCGAAGACGCGAAATCCTCAGGCGACGCGCCGATAGTGGCCATGGGCGCATATATCCCGACCGACGACATGGAGGGGTCGAAAGCCTTCTACCGCGCCCTGTTCGACAGTAAGCCGGCGGTTGGCCTACCGGATTTCGTGGCCTTCGATGTGGCTGGCGGCTGGTTCGCTATCGTGTCGCGGGATAAATATGCACCGGGATCCGAGGCAGGTTCGGGCGCGGTCCCTTACCTGCAATCCGCCGATCTGGAAGCGCTGCAAGCCCGCGCCACCTCTGCCGGTGTGACTGCGCCGGAAATCATCGAAGAACCGGGTATCCATCTGCTCAAGATCACCGATCCCAACGGCCAGTTGATCGAGTTCTTCAAACTGACCGTTCAGTGATGCGCAATACTCAACGCACGATCAAAGGACATAGCACCATGCAGATGAACTATTTTGTTGTCGGAACCAACGACATGGCCGCTGCGACGCACTTCTATGACCAGCTTTTTGGGCAATCAGGCGTGGAACGCGTTTCGCCGACTGAAAGAATGACATACTGGCTCGGACCTGATTTTGCCTTCGCAGCCGCGATTCCATTCGACGAAAAACCCGCCACGAATGGTAACGGAACCATGGTTGGTTTTAGCGTTGAGTCTGACGAAGAGGTAGAAAGGCTTCACTCCTTGGCTCTTGAGCTTGGCGGAACAAGCGACGGCGAACCGAAGCAACGTGGACCACGGTTTTCGGCTTATTTCAGGGATCTGGACAGGAACAAGATTTGCCTCTCCACCGAAGTCAGGTCAGAGCAGCCCTGATAAGCACATTTCGATTGAAAGGAGACGATTTGAAACTCGTTGTTTTGGGTGCGAACGGCCGAGCGGGTAAGCTGGTACTCCAAGCTGCTCTCGCAAGGGATATGGAGGTTACCGCGGTCGTTCGGTCTGCAGACAGAGCACCCGACCTCTTAGATGCTCGGCTGAAAGTCGCAGTCGGTGATCCCTGTGATCCTGCGTTCCTCGCATCAGTTTTTTGCGGCCAGGACGCCGTGATTTCGACGTTGGGAGGTCGGCAGCCAACGAAAGCCGCTACATCGGTGTACTTCCGATCTGCTCAGGCCATCGTGCACGCGGCGTCGGAGACCGGCCTCAAACGGGTTTTGGTAACATCGACGGCGTTGTTGTTCCCAGACCAAATGCTGCTTGGAAAACTCCTTCGCGTCGTTGTGCCGAACGTAGTGCGCAGCGCCGGACGCATGGAGGATACCCTAAAACAATCTGGTCTCGACTGGACTTCAGCTCGCGCAGGGTTCCTCAACGACGCCGCTGTGGCAGCGTATCGCGCCAAAAGAAACGCTTTGCTTAAAGGCGGAACAGCATTACCAAGGCTGGCCCTTGCGCAATTCCTGATTGACGCACTCGATGATCCAGAGACCAAAGGTGCGGCATATAACGTGGCGCAAACGAACACATGAGCAAGATCACCTTTTCGCGCCTTTCCACGATCCCAGTCGAGGATATTGCGGCACATATGTCCTCCCCCGCACTCGCCAAGCACATGCCTTTGCTTCAAGGCACCTGGGACACGCAGCGCGTGGCTGATTTCGTAGCCATGAAAGAAGCCCGGTGGGCGCAAGATGGCTTGGGACACTGGGCAATCCTTGCGGATGGCGTTTATGTGGGATGGGGCGGTTTTCAGCGAGAGGGCCCTGACTGGGACTTCGGCCTTGTCCTGAAACCCTCGGCCTTTGGATTGGGAACGAGGATTACCCATCAGGCGCTGGAGTTCGCGCACGGTGACGCGCGCATCCCATCGGTGACGTTTCTGCTTCCTCCCAGCCGCACGAATTTGGGGGCCCTGACGCGCATGGGCGCAGAGTTCGAGGGTGAGATGATATTCGATGGGGCGCTGTTCCGAAAGTATCGCCTTGTGACCAGTGCGCCGTGAGCTGCCCAAAGCTGTCATCCAGCACATGGCACGAATGTTGCAGTTGCAGCCCGTATTCCTGCCATTCGCTGCTCTCGCGAGTTGAAGAGCTTGCCACACTCTCACATCAAGGACATTGCGGATTATGCCCTTCAAATAGGTTAGGCTTGCAAGTGTCCCGAGGCGGACACAATGCCTGACGTGAATTGCTTGGCGCTATTGTCGCGACCTTTCGAGGCCAAGGGTCCACGAGGTTTTCGCAGGGTCGCTCCATACTTTAGACTTTGGTTTTCTGCCTACAGACAGAAAAACCAAAGCACTACCAATGAGCTTTTCAGAATGTAATCTGCACAAGTTTTGATGTCAGCCAAAGTGCTACCATCAGGATTATGTAAGTCAAAAAAATCCACACGGCGGCAATTCCAGCAGGCAGACTTTTCATGTCCATGTGATGATGCCCTGCCATTTGGTGCCCGCCTTGATCTGCTGCTTCATTGCGTTCTGGTGAAACATGTCCAAGCGCTGGTGCTGGGCCATCAGCACCGGGAAGCGTCATGCAGCCGTGTTTCAGGTGGCCCGCCACCAGCCATCGATTTATTGGAAAAGCGATCACCGCTCCGACTACAGTCGCAAGGCTCATGCGGAACCAGAATTGTAGGGTAAGCGGGTCTTCGGATCCAGGCCACGCGGCCGCAAGCAGGACCATCGTCGGGATCATTCCAGTCATAACCATGTTCATCGAAACCGTTTCGGCAAACAACGTCTTTCGAACGGCTTGACCGTAACTTCCAAACATCGGCCTCATCATCAGCGCCTGGAAGATGAACAAGCCGGAAACGAAACCAAAGGAGTATTCCACCACAACATCCCACCCATTTGACAGAGCAAGAAAGTGGACGAGGATGGCAGCAATAATGATACCAGTGGCATCGCCGGCAACGCAGTGCATCTCGCTGTTGATCCCTTGTTTCCAAGTGGCGCGCGTATATTGGTCATGACCTCCTGGGAATGGGCGACGACACGCAAGCAAGTAGAAAAACAAGCCAATCGGACCAGTGTAGAGGGTCACGAGAATCCAGGCGGTCCGTTGCACCCAACTTGTCACGCCGTTGCTGATCGAGTCCCAGATGACGAAACCCACACTGGCACCTGTCAGCAGAAACCACACGAGCATCGCACCATTCAGCATAGCAGTTCCCTCTATTCCGCTTAAGGATCGCGCCTATCAAGCTCAGCCAGTTGATCGTCTTCCAGGTTTTTCGGTGGCAGTTTTCTATCTGCACCGGTTGGGTCGACCGTTGTTCCGAGCGACCTGATTGCCCCACCGCAGCAAGTTAACATTGCAATCGTCACGGTCGATCAGAACTTCGATCAGGCAAAGACCGTCGTTATCAATGGCCGTGTTGATGGCCTCGTCCAACTCACCCTCTGTTGTGACCTTGCAACCCCAGGCATTGCCCTCCCCGGCGCTGAAGACGTCAATCAGGCCAGCGTAGTTCCAATTCTTGATGGTGTTGTAGGGGCCATCGTGGATTTCAACTTCGATCGTGTAGCCACCATTGTTGATCAGGAAAATTATTGGCTTTGTGTCGTAACGGATCATCGTCGAAATTTCTTGTGCAGTTAGTTGAAACGAACCGTCCCCGATGCATGAGATCAACCGGCGCTCTCTGTTCCCCAATGCGTATCCCAGCGACGCACCGACGGACCACCCAATGGACCCATACTGCATCTGTATCTCGAAACGACTGCCCTCCGGTAAGTCGGTCTCCATACCGTTGAACCATGAATCCCCTGTCTCGACGAGTAGCGTGCTGTCCACATCCAGCATCTTCTGAACCCGAGCGAATAACTGGCGAACAGTCACCGGTGTATCAGCTGCACTGGGTTCTGGTGCGCGTTGCTCAGTTCTGACACGTTCGAAAGCTGTGACGGCACCCTTATTTGGAGTAAGCTTGTCGGTCAGCGCATCCAGAAATTCATCCATGCGGACATTGCTAAAATGTGTTTCACCCAACTGAATCGACGTTGGATGAACCATAACCGCCTTGCTCGGATCGAAGCCAAGTTGATGACCGGTCGTAGTGTAGTCGGTAAAAACAGGGCCGACGAACAGCAGCCCGTCTGCGGCATCGACAATTTCGCCACAGCCTGGCGTGCTGACAGGCCCCCAATAAATCCCCATGAAACTGTCATTTGCTTCAGACAGAAAACTCTTGGCATTGGGCATCGATGCTTGTGCGAAGCCACAGGTGGCCGCCAGTCTACGCAATTGGGATTCGGCCTGACCAGCGCGCACTTTGCTTCCGGCAACAAGTACTGGCCGCTCTGCAGCATTCAGGAACTCAGCTACTTGCGTTACTGCGGTTGCCAGCGTGTTTGGGTCACTGTTGGGCTGCCTGGCGAAACTGCGTGGCACGGGCGCTGATGTGGGCGCACCAGCAATGTTCGAAGCAATTTCGATGTAAACGGGTTTGCGACGAAGCATTGCGGTGTCTATCGCTCTATCGATTGCCACAGGTGCAAGCGATGGATGGTGGATCGTGACAGCTTCGGCAGTGACACGTGCAAACATCTCGCGTTGATAGTCGTAGTCGACCTCTCCAAGTGTGTGGTGCAGATATTCCCACTCGGCCTCAGAGTTTGTGTTCGGCCCACCGGAAATTGCGATCATGGGAAGATCTTCGGCATAGGCGCCAGCAACAGCGTTCAACAGACTCAACCCACCGACCGAGTAGGTTACAACCACCGCTGACGGCCCTCCGGTCGCGCGGGCATATCCGTCTGCCGCATAACCCGCGTTAAGTTCGTTACAGCAACTGATCATTCGCAGATCCCGATTGCCAAGCAACTCATCCAGCAGCACCAAATTGTAGTCACCAGGAACTACAAAATAATCTGCAATCCCAGCTTCTTGCAGTCTTTTTGCCAGATATGACCCAACGGTCCAGCGCTCAATTGCCATGCCACTAATCCAATGCAAGTTGTTAAATGAACTGGGCACATCCTATTTGCGAAAGCCGGATTTGCAAAATCGAGAGAATTGAGCCTGTATCCGAAATTGACGAATTCGAAGCTAAGAATAATCTCGAAACAGACTGGAACGTCCGGTTGTGGTTCACTGCTAACCTCGGAAGCAAGGCAGCCGCTGTAACAGGGTCTTTGATCAATGCCGGATTATCGATGTGGGTGGGCTTGGCGGATCAGTTACGTAAACATCAAAGTTACCCGCCATTCGCGGGCCCTACCCCGCTTGGAACAGGCCATCTTTAGGGGTGACCAACTCCGGAACGCATAGGCGCTCATCATACCGCAGGCATCTGTTGGGTCGCACAGTGAATGCCGCCGCCCAACTCACCCAAAGGGTCCACATTCAACATGATAATCTCACGCCCCGGGTAATGCTGCGCGAGGGCATTCCGCGCGATTTGATCCGTTTCGCTGTCCCCGAACTCGGCCGCGATAACTGCACCGTTGCAGACGTAGTAATTCGCGTAGGACGCTACGAAATCGAAACTCTCGACACGACGGAAATATGGCTCGGGAACAACCTCCACCTGCAAGCCGTTTTCCACCAGCGTATCGTAGGTCTCCAAGGCAGCAGAATGGAAGGGATCGTCCGGATCCGGTTCGTCGGGCAAGTTGACCAGTACACGCCCCGCGCCGGTGAAACGTGCGAGACTATCGATATGGTAATCGGTGATATCCTCATCCCAGACCCCGCGGGACCATATCATTCGGTCCGCACCATAGGCTGCCAGCAAGCGCCGCTCAATCTCGTCGCGGGAAAGTCCCGGATTGCGGTTGTCGTTAACCCAAGAACTTTCGTGCGCCAGGAGTAGACCGCGACCGTCCTGTTCAACACCACCAGCTTCGCCTCGAAGCCCGCTCGGCAACAGTCTTAGCCCCAGTCGTTCGGCAACACGCCGCGCTATCTGGCTGTCTCGCGCGTTCACCTGCTTTTCACCCCAACCGTTGAACTGGATATGACTGACGGCAAGGCCCCCGGCGCCATCCACGACAAAGATCGGGCCGGAATCCCTGCACCAAAGATCATCAGTCGGGATATCCCAAAGCTCTACACTTGCCGACAGTTTGGACCGCGCCTGCGCGTGGTCTTCAGCTGCTGCGAGCATGGTCACAGGCTCGAATTCCGAAATCGTATTGGCGATATCCGCAATAGTTTGCTGAGTCAGGTCGAGGAACGCGCGATCTGGATGAACTTTTCGGTTCACCGGCCATTGCATGAACGTCCGCTGGTGCGATGCTTCTTCCGGTGGAACAAAAAAGCCAGATGAAGCATCCACCATCTTTGGTGTGAAAAAGCCCGTCATGCCCCAAGACCCTCCGCCCAAGATCACTGAACGCCGTCTCATGTTTGCCCTCACTTCGCCACGCGCGCGGTCGTCGCGGACCATCGTTATAGACAGGTTGCAGAGACCCGCACAAGGTACGGTCCGAGGGCTTTGGCGCGGATGGAAGCCCGATGGCAGCGTGGCGAAGGTGGCCCAAAGAAGACAGTCATTCTTTTGCCGAAGCAGCGCAAAGCCTGAGCGATGACCATTTTTTTCTAGGTCACAGACAGCTTCCAAAAACTGGTATTGGTATTCGAGTTAACGTCCGCAGCTGACAGGCAGGTAGGGTAAAGCCAACTCAAGCGAGCTTTGTGCCAGAAATAAATTCGCCTTTCAGGCTCAACACGGTCCACAATTATCCTTTTTGCGCTCATAGCCGACAATGTTGCCCTTTGAGTCCAGAGAGAAATTGCAACAATCTTCAAAGAGTTTTCTCAGTTGGCGACGGCCAGCCTGCACCTGGGATTTGAGGGTCGAATAGCTGACCCCAAGTTCGGCCGCATGGCTCTTTTGCGACACGCCCTGAAGATCAATCTTGTGCAGTAGTTCGCCCATTTCGGCCGGCAGAGCGTTTATGAATGGTGCGATACAGTTCTCCAAAACATGCTGATCATCTTGATCCAGTTCATTGTACCACAGGTCGTCTGGATGAATGGGCTTATGCCGTCCTTTGCTCCGGTAGTAGTCAGTGATCGTATTGCTCGCTATCTGAAATAGCCAAGCCTTCAGGCTTTCGACCTTACCCAGGCCACTCATGCCCTCGTGGGCTTTCAACAAGATTTCCTGCAACAAATCGTCGGCGTCATCCTGGTTCGAAACCTTTGACCGAAGAAAGGCCAACAGGCTGGCCCGGTATTCCGACCAAATGCTTTCAAGACCCGGAGTTGTTTGTGCCATCTTGCTCCCCTTTCCACGATCAAAATAACATTCAGGAACAAATTGAGAGATTTTCCCCCAAAAGGTTCGTCTTTTTGCACCGCCGTTCGTCTTACAGGTCGGATCTAGCAAGAAGGACTACACCAATGATCAAAATCGTCAGCTTCAAAATCTGCCCGTTCGTTCAACGCGTCACCGCGATGCTCGAGGCCAAGCAGGTTCCCTATGATATTGAATACATCGATCTTAAGAACAAGCCTGCCTGGTTTCTGGATATCTCACCCACCGGTCAGGTTCCGGTATTGGTAACAGAAAACGGCAAGCCGTTGTTCGAATCCGATGCAATCGTTGAGTACATCGACGAAGTCACGACCCCGCTGCAGGAGGGCCTGGCGCCCGAACAACGCGCGACCAACCGGGCCTGGAGTTATCAGGCGAGCAAACACTATCTGGTTCAATGCAGCACAATGCAAAGCGCCGACAAAGGTGTGCTGGATGAACGTATGGCAAAGCTGGTCAAGTCGTTTGAAAAGGCTGAACGGCAGTTGGGACAAGGGCCGTATTTCACAGGCGAGACGATGGGGAATGTGGATATCGCCTGGTTACCCCTCCTTCACCGCGCGGCCATTGTCGAAGATCACAGCGGGTACGACATGCTCGCCGGTTACCCGAAAGTAAAAGCGTGGCAAAAAGCGCTTATGGACAGTGGTATCCCCGCGAAATCGGTACCCCAAGATTTTCTCCAAAAGTTTTCAGAGTTCTATCTGGCAGAGCGGACATGGCTAGGGCGTGGCGCCAATTTGAACGAGGTCCCTTGCGAACAACCCACTCAAGCCAAATCCGGTGGATGCTGCGGCTGACATGACGCAACGTGTTCCGCCCATTTGCCATCAGCTAATGGGCGGGCGCATAGTTGAACCAGGTCAAGTTTCGAAAATGAGGGTGAAATGGACAATTGGGTTGCAAGCGCTATCGCCAAGATCAATGCAGATGCGCATAGGTCGGCGGATACGCACCTATTCAAGCTGCCGATTCCACACCTGAATGGGGTGGACATCTATCTCAAAGATGAAAGCACGCACCCTACAGGCAGCTTGAAACATCGGCTGGCCCGTTCCCTGTTCCTCTACGCCTTGTGCAACGGGAAAATCAAAGAGGGTACAACTATTATCGAGGCGTCATCCGGCAGCACGGCGGTGTCAGAGGCCTATTTCGCGCGCATGATCGGCGTCCCCTTCATCGCTGTAATCCCCAAAAGTACCGCTCATAGCAAAATCAGGCTGATCGAATTCTATGGAGGGAAAACGCATTTCGTGAACGCTGCACCGGAAATGCACGGCACGTCGGTCGAACTTGCACAATCCATTGGCGGTCACTTCATGGATCAGTTCACCTATGCTGAACGTGCCACCGATTGGCGTGGCAATAACAACATCGCCGAGAGTATCTTTCGCCAAATGGAGTATGAGCCGCATCCGGTTCCCACCATGCTGGTGATGAGCGCGGGCACCGGCGGGACATCAGCCACGCTCGGCCGCTTCATTCGCTACAAGGGTTACGATACCTCGTTAACGGTTGTTGATCCGGAGAACTCTGTTTTCTACGACAGTTACCTGACCGGAGACCGTACTCTGACCTCGGATACCTCCAGCCGGATCGAAGGCATCGGTCGGCCCAAGGTTGAAAACTCGTTTCAGCCGGATGTCATCGATCGCATGATCAAGGTCCCGGATGCAGCAAGCGTGGCTACGATGCTGTGGCTTGAAAAACGGATCGGACGGCGGGCGGGTGCGTCGACGGGAACCAACGTTTGGGGGGCGTTGCAAATTGCAAGAGAAATGACGCGGGACAACCGGACGGGTTCAATCGTCACTTTGCTATGTGACAGTGGCGACCGATATTTGGACACCTATTACGACACGGAATGGGTCAAAACGCATATCGGGAATATCCAGCCGTTCCTCGAAGAACTGGACTGTCGGCCAGACTGAGATTGAGTTTTCAAAATTACGCTCAAGGCGAAATCTGCTTGGTCCGGATCAACGGTGGTTATTATGGAGTTCGAGCTTTAACAGAAATGTCCTAGCGGCCTGCGTCCCTGCATCTCCAAACCTTAGCGCGCTGCTCGTCGTGCTTTTCGTGTTCAGCCAAAGCCGCGCCGATTTCCCGATCCACCAGATCTTCTCCAAGACCAGACATGGCAGAACAGACACCTGCATCAGGTCCTGCAAAGGGCTCCTCAGGGTCGTTTGAAAGGAGCGTGCAGATTGGTTTACGGTTTTCTGTCAATAAGCCAGTACGTTACGCCCAATGCAAGTCCGATCGCTGCATAACCAAGAAAGTACTGAGGCTCCAAATTTTTGTCGTCGAGCGTGATGATTTTTCGAGCGACCGCCATTAATGCTGTTGCGACAACAAGCTTGATGTGGATGACATCGGCGGTCAGGTAGAGAGTTATATTTGTATAGATTTCTATCGCGATTAGAACGACCAAAACAGCACTGAAAACCGCGAGAAGGTCACTGACTTCCAAGATATAAACGGGTGGTTCCATCAATTTCAGATACGTTGTGAAACCGGCGTCAATAATAGCCAATAGAATGATACCGAGCATGAGCACCGACAATGCTCTGACACCGTGGCGGATCATGCGATTACACCATCGAACGATGGCATCTTCGTGATCGGGGTCTAATTCCACATGTGCCGGGATTGGTTTGTGCTCTTCACCACTCACTGTAGCCTCCAGTTCCGTATTCGCTCGCCAGCGTGCGAGATTTCATCCAGATGCATCACCCGCTTCGGCCTTCACTGAACTCTCACATACAATGGGTGCCATTTTCTAGGCCGATCTGTTTGTGATCAAGAATCCCCTTCGGACTCAATGCCAACCTTCTCAGCGACTTGCACGGGCTGCTGGCTTGAAACCCTGCAGACAATGAACGCCGTCGAAGGCGGAACGCACCTCCAAATTCGGAACCCGCTCTCTAGCTGGAGTATCGAAGCAAGGGGCCAAGTTGACTCAAAAAATCTCGCAAGCAATGCTGGTTTGTGGTCGAAAAAATTCGAATAGGTACAAGCAATGACTGTGGTCTCAGTGCGGGCAATTCTCTCCACTACAATTACGTTCTTATTGGCCTTCGGAGCGAATGCACAAGAAACACTGTCGCGAACTTTGTTTGTCAATGTCGACGTTTTTGACAGCGAGAATGCGGTGGTGATTGAGAACGCCAATGTTCTTGTCGAAGACAATTTGATTGCCAAAGTTTCGACCGATCCAATCGAGCCAAATGGTGCTGTTGTATTGGACGGCCAAGGAAGAACTTTGATCCCAGGTCTTATCGACGGCCACAACCACATCATGCTGCCGACTTCACCAATGGCATTAGCATATAACCTTCACTGGTCATACACGGGCGCTCTCGTCACGCAGGAAGCGGAACGCATGCTGATGCGGGGCTTCACCACGTTGCGGGATGCGGGCGGCCCATCTTATGGTATCGCGCGCGCTATCGACGAAGGCATTGTTCACGGACCTCGTATATTTAGTTCAGGGCACTGGATCGGACAGACATCCGGCCATTTCGATTTTCGTCTGTACAATGACACTCATCATCGGCAGCGCACTGATCGATCCGCCTTTGAGCGAGAATGGTCGTTCATTGCCGACGGAGTATCTGAGGTGCGGGCAGCGACCCGCGAGGTGCTGCGCCTCGGAGCCACTCAGGTTAAGATCAGTCTGGGTGGAGGTAACTCAACTCCATATGATCCACTGGACACAACCCACTACAGCCTTGAAGAGATCCGCGCCGCGGTGGAAGCCGCTGAGGATTGGAACACCTACGTCATCGTTCACGCCTACACGGATGAATCTGTCATCCGGGCGCTTGCAGGTGGGGTAAAGAGCATCGATCACGGCAACATGATATTCGAGGAGGAGACAATTCGCGCCATTCACGATGCCGGAGCCATCCTCAATCCGCAGTTCCTCATATTCACACCGGATGAAAATATGTTGGCCGCAGGCGATCCCGCGACCATCGAGAAAGGAGCACCTCTGCGTGACAACGTCGAAAACTATGTCGCCTTGATCAAAAAGTACGACCTTCCGATTGCTTTCGGCGTAGACCTGTTTGGCGCCCCCGAGCTTATGGCTATGCAGAACCTTGAGTTCGAACGCCGTGGTCGCTGGTGGTCTGGGGCAGAAGTCTTGCAACAGGCCACATTTAACACCGCAAAACTTGTGGAGATGTCAGGGCCGCGAAACCCATATCAGCAAGGCCCGCTTGGTGTGATTAAGGCAGGGGCATATGCAGACTTGATCCTCGTCGACGGTAATCCGGTTGAGGATGTCAATCTTCTGGTCGACCCGGAAGCCAACTTTCTGATTATCATGAAGGACGGCGTGATCTACAAAAACACGCTTGAAAACTGATTAGCTTCATCAGGCGACGGCTTGTCATAGCACTGTTCGGTTACCTTCTGGCGACTTCCGTGACCGCCAACCAGTGCGTAGTTAGTTGGAGCGTTCTGGTTGACACGTTTGCCCATTCTTATGAGGACCCTTTCAGGGACCTCGACGCCCTTGATCTCGCAAACTTGCAGGTTGTGGTGCGCGTTCGAGAACTACTGAAGAATGGCTTAACCGACCCAGAAAAACTGGAGTTGGCTAAGTCCCGCTTGGCGGAGACCGAAGCTTCTCTCGATGCGGCGGGTGTGGATGTCGACTGGTACGGTTCGCAGCGTTTTTGCCGTGGCCGAAAGACGCGAGCGCGCCGCAAAATCAGGCAATTCAGATCTAAAAAGACAACATGAGACGATAAACGGTTTTGCGATACCAGCGCCGCCAAACGCGGATGGCATTCAAATGGCCCAACTGGTGCCGCAACTTGGTATGTGTAGCCACCTACCACCGCCATCACCGAACCAACTCTTGCGCATGCGATTGCCGGAGAGTGCACTCGTCGTTCACCTTTATGAACAGATACAGGTGACAGGTGAACTTCAGATTGAGCAAAGCTCAGAAACCGTCTTCCCTGTGGATGGAATGCAAAGGACAGAAGCCACGTGGTTGCTCAAAGCGGTGTCGTCTAAGTGTCTGGCACTTTCGAAAAGCGTCTCGCACCAAGAGCGACGGTCAGGGCTCATAAGGAAGAGTGGTTCAGCTTCAGACAAGTTCCATTAGTGTTTTGAAGCTAGTCACTTCCGATGTGGGCGGCCCATACCCGCCGTTGGTTGCGCTACGGCATTTGCAGTCCGCATTGCTATCGTTCCCGGCAAGCACGGGATTGACGTTTCTCTTAACCCACAATCTGCGTAATAAACCTGCCGTTATCCTCACCGTGCCACTCGCCTCAGTGTAGCTCTTCCTCACCCTGATACCCGTGGCAACTCGTCGGTCACTCATCCTCTGAGATAACAGTGGCGGGTTTCCGTGGCGAAACAATGGGTTTCACTAATCACCCGCTCCCAGGTAAAGTCGTCATTTGCTGCATCTCTGCGGATGGAATACTGTTCCTGATGCCACCGGTTCCGGGTGAAGCGGAAGGTGCCAAAGTTGACGCCGCGTGTAGGCTCCAGCAAAATTTGAGAATGATCCAAACAGTTTTACTTGATATCTCCGGAGTTCTTTACCAAGGGCCCGAAGCGATCCCCGGAGCCACTGAGGCACTTACCCGGTTGCGATCCAGCGGACTGCAAGTGAGATGCCTCACCAATAGTACGCGGCAGCCAAAGCACCGCATCATGGACAAGCTGCGAGACCTTAAATTCGAGATTCAGCCGGAAGAGGTATTTACACCTGTCGCTGCCTGTTTGGATTGGCTTTCGCGCACAGGGCACAGCCCGCGTTTGCTCGTACACCCAGCGCTTGAGGAAGAGTTTTCTGCCTGCGACCGCAATGGACCGCCCGCCGTTATTGTTGGCGATGCCGCCCAGGAGTTTTCCTATGAAAATATGAACCGGGCATACAGATTGTTGCAAAATGGGGCGCCCTTGATCGCGCTCGCAAACAACCGCATTTTCAAGGATGAGGATGGGCAGTTAAGCCTTGATGCGGGCTGCTTTGTCAAAGCTCTGGAATACGCTACCGGCATCCGGGCTCAACTGTTAGGCAAACCGGATCCTGGTTTTTTCAGAGCCGCAGTTGCCAGCACCGGCGCCGCCCCCGCGCAGACAGCTATGATCGGTGATGATGCTGAAAGCGATATTGCCGGCGCTTTGGTTGCGGGCTTGGCAGAGGCGTATCTGGTGCGCACCGGAAAGTTCCGTGAAGGCGACGAAACCCGGTTTGCCCCTGAACCAACGGATACCGTGTCCGATGTTTGCGAAGCGGTGGCCCGCTTGACCGGCCTGGCGGCATGACAGCAGAAGCTATAATTTGACAATCGAAGAAGGGTTTGACCGTACCGGCGGGTTGCAGATAAATCCTCCTATGGCTCATCACCCTATATTATGGACGTTCCGCCGCTGCCCGTATGCAATCAGGGCCCGCCTCGCGCTGACGTGTTCGGGTGTCAAAGTCGAGTTGCGCGAAATTCGCCTAAGGGACAAGCCGCAAGCCTTCTTGCAAACATCAGCCTCCGGAACGGTGCCGACGCTTCGCCTTGCGGATAAGGTTTTTGACGAAAGCTTGGACATCATGATCTGGGCTCTCGAACAGGATGATCCGCACCGGCTTTTGGACATGCCTCAGGAAGGGTGGGACCTGATTACAAAAAATGATGGTCCATTCAAGGCCGCATTGGATCACACAAAATACGCCACGCGCTATCCGGACATCAACCAGGCGACAGAGCGCATGAAAGCGGCCAGCTATTTGGTCGGCCTCGACAAAAGATTGGCCGGGCGGTCTTGGCTATTTGGAGATCGCCCCACCCTCGCCGATCTGGCACTTCTGCCCTTTGTTCGCCAATTCGCCTATATAGACAGAGAGTGGTTTGACGCACAGGAATGGCCAAATTTGATTGCATGGCTGGATCGTTTCCTGGAAAGCGAAGCCTTCATAAACGTAATGCACAAGTACGCGCCATGGGCAGAAGGCGACGCGCCTCTTTGGTTCGGCGGCTAGGCTCAACATGGCGACCCCCGGCCCATACCAGACGTTAGACGGGTCGTCCGAATGCTGCAGCGCAGCCAGCCAAAGCCGCCATTCGTTGCAAGCACAAAATCAAAAGTTCGTCGCACTGACCTGTCGCGGACGAAGCAGCCATCCGGTTTCTAAGGCGGCATATCCGGTTCGAAGAAGTATCAACACGGGTAGATCTTAAAGCTGGTTTCTTAGCCACTCTTCAAATTCTTTGGCATGCGCCTGAGTGGCGGCACGGCCTTCAGTCCGAACGAGAAAGTGCGCCTGTCCGAGTTCTTTCGGTTCTCCAACGATACGAATTTTCTGACCGGACTGGATCGCTTGTCGAGCAAATCGTTCTATGACAACCGCAACCCCCAGTCCGGCGGCAACCATTTCCATTGCTGCGGTTGAGGTATCAGTGATCAGACGTCCGGCTGAGCCTTCAAATTTCAGCCCATAGGCAGACAGGTACCGTGCCCAGTGATCGTCGAACCCCATGATGTGTATCGGCGATTGCCGCAGCAGATCGTCCGGCGCGCGTATCGCTTGATTGGACCCGATGCCGCAGATCGGCACAATCCTCTCTGACGACAGCAACTTCAAATCTGATCTCGTGGCCTCCTGCGGCGCAAGGATGACATCAACGTCGACAGGTTGTTGATCCGAGGGGTTTTTCCAGATCGATGTCACCGTTTTGACGCCGATATCAGGATGCTTGAGAAAGAAATCATCCAGCCGGGCAGACAGCCACATAGTAAATGCCATGGAGGCGCGTACCGTGATGGTACGCGCTTGGCGCGGCCCAAAGAGACCGGTGGTCGACATATCCAGCATGTCCAGCGCCTCGCGCACAGTCACCAGATAGGCCTTGCCCGCATCGGTCAATTGCAGGCTTTTGGGTCGACGTAGAAACAGTTTGGCATCCAGTTGCACCTCAAGCGCTTTGATATGCTGGCTGACGGCGGTTTGGGTTAAACCAATTTCTCGGCTGGCTGCCGTGAAGCTCAGCAGCCGCGCTGCTGCTTCAAAGCTGCGCAACCAGTTGAGATTCAGATTGTGACGCATCTTACATCCATAAGTTTTCTATGTTCATGGGCAGCTATTATTTCATTTTAGTGGATCAACACATGGGCGGATAGTGTCTTCGACGATCCCATTTTCCAGACATCCGCGTCTATTCGCAGGGAGTTTACAATGACAGACACGCACCAGTCGCAACACGACATAGCCCTGGATCTCATTGATCTTGACCGCTATCCAATTGCAGATTTGGACAACGGAGCTGGGGCGGAATTTTTGACCGAATGCCAGCATCTTATGGACGAGCACGGTTGGTGCAATCTGGCCGGTTTCATTCGCCCAGAGGCGCTTGAACAGTTGAACGGCGAGGCCAATGATCTATTGCCAACAGCTGAAGTCCTGCATGTAAAACGCAATATTTATCAGGGTGCTATCGATCCGACGCTGCCCGAAGACGACCCTCGGCGGAAAGAGTTTACGCACGTCGCGGTCCAGCTTGCGGATGATCAGATACCTGCGGAAACCGGGCTTAAACAGCTTTACCATTCCGACATATTGACGGAATTTGTGCGTCGGGTTCAGAAAAAGGATCAACTCCACAGATGCGCCGACGATTTTCAGGCGCTCAACGTCGTCGCACTACACCCGGAAAGCTGGCACGCCTGGCACTACGACACAACGGAATGCACCGTGACGCTGTTGCTCCAAGCAGCTGAGACAGGCGGAGAGTTCACGTTTCTTCCAAACTCACGCGACGATCAAAGTGAAGACCGCGAAGCTGTAGATCGACTGTTGGCTGGCGATATGTCTCAAGCGCAGACATTTTCCCGCGGCGCAGGGGCGTTCACGCTTTTCCGGGGCGGCTATTCCTTGCATGGTGTGACAAAGGTCGAAGGCTCGCAGCCACGTATTTCAGCGATTATGACTTACGACGAGCAGCCAAATCGCGTGATAGACGACGAGATAAACATCCGAATTTACGGTGAGCGTGTGAAAAAGATACTGGATAGCCGCAGCGCCGCGAAGCCTGCACGAGGATGATCTGAGATGAAAACGGCATTGTTGGTAATTGATGTACAGATGGCGTTGGCGCATGAGGATGCCTCTGGAACGAAACGATCTTGCCCCGAGGCAGAGAACAACATCGCGCGGCTTCTGAAAGAATTTCGCAGCGCAGGAGATACCGTGGTGCATATCCATCACCACGGGACCGACCCGGAGGATCCATTTCATCCGGATGCCGCTGGATCAGCGGTTCAGCCCGTTGCGGCCCCGGAGCCAGGTGAACCCGTTGTCATCAAAACCGGCAGCAGCGGATTTATGGGAACTTCACTGCATGAAATTCTAAGCAAAGCAGGCATAGAACGTGTCATCACGTGCGGAGCGACCGCGAACCACTGCGTGGAATCAACTACCCGCAGCGCCGCTGATTTGGGGTTTCAGCCAATCTACGCCGCCGACGCGGTCTGGACTTATGGCATAACCGGACCGGATGGCGTGCATCATAGCGCAGACCAAATACATTCGGTTTCGATGGCCACACTCGAAGGTGAAATAGCGTCGGTGAAAAAGACACAAGACATATTGAAGATGTAGAGATCAGCAGCCGATTGCCATGTTACCCTTGGTACGCCCATTGCTTGCAGAGCAAGTGCCAAGTCAGACATTCGTACAACATAGCGCATCGGTTTCAATGGAACCGTGGCTAGAGCCATTCGACTGGCGTCTATTGACAGTTTCGGCCCAATACGACCATTCAGCATCCCACTTTGATGCAGAGGTGCGGCCCGCCTGTGGAGACATTCGCCGCGCCGGCGAACTCAGGTTAGTCACCAAATGACAATTCGCGAACTCTGCTGGCGTACGATCAATGCCTGCAAGCAGTCACTGGCGATAGCTCGCAATCTTGTAAGCTGCGAAACTGAAAAAGACGCCAAGCGATCCTTCGATCCATCGACGTGCCTTTTGATATGCAACCACCACTGGCGCTGTCGAGAAGGTAACCGCGTAGAGAGTGTGAACAGCCAACGATAGTGTTGTAGCAATCAAGATTAGCGCAATACCGACCCATTGCGGTGCTTCATTGCCAAGGCCAATACCAACAATTGCGATCCACTGGAGCGCGGCTTTAGGGTTTGTAAGCTGAATTGCGATACCTTGAAGATAGAGGTTCTTTCCGCGAGCAGCCTTTGGTTTGTGCAAGTGGGAAGGGGTCGCCGCCGAGCGAAACGCTTTGTATGCTAACCATAAAAGGTATGCCGCTCCAAAAATCTTGAGAAGTGTGACTGCACCCGCATAGGCTGCAATCACAGCAGTAAGACCCGCAACAGTGCATGTGGCCCAGACCGCCGAGCCAGACCCGACGCCGAGGGCCAGTTTTACTCCGGCCTCCCGTCCACGCTCCATCGAGGTGCCGATAATGGCAAGGATATTCGGGCCGATACAGACAAAGCCGACCGAACTCACACTCAAGCGTCTGGTCAGCGTTACCCACCCACTTGACTGGTCCGAACAGGAACGCCAGTTCGGCTTCAGACACCACTAAATCCGGCCTCCCTGAAACACTGCTCGCCCTCCCTGATCCGGTGGAACAATTCCCTGTTCCACCTTTAAGGGAATTTGCAACATAACCCCCTGTAAAACATACAGTTCTGACAGGAGGAATGACGGAACTCAGACCCGTTTCGCGAAAATGCCGTGTAAATTGCATTCCATCAGGGTAATCCAGCCCAAAGCGGCCCGCCAAAATGCGGCACTGAGACTGGGGCCAGTTTCGTGCTCCGAGTGTACGGTCTGCTCCGTCTCTGATTGAGAGCCCACGTGCCAACTACTGGGAATTGCGGAACAAGTCCGGGTCAGAAAACACAACTGAAGTGAGACAGGTATGAGTGGCGGTGCTGTCAGACAAATTCGAACCAGTCTCAGCTAGGCCAGTATCGCTGCCCTTTATACTGCACCAAGTTTGCACCAGTCGGCGAGAGCAGCGGCGCGTATCAGCATGAAGGGGTCTCGGCTGGTGAGAGATCTTTCCTGGTTGAAGTGGTTGTAGACAGAGGAATGGACGGCGGCGAACTTCTGCAAACTTCGCATCCGCATGAACCGCTGCCCTGCGCATTCTCGTCGTCGAAACGGGAGGTGTGAGTTCTCAACCCGGTTATAAGCCACCTGCCCGTCTTTTGCTTTTCCGTCACACCGAGTTCTCTGAGTGCCGCCCGATATGTCGCAAAACGATCCGTGACCAACTCGTTCGCTGTGCCGTGCCGCTTCATCAATTTCCCGAGGAATTTCAATGCCGCCAGCTTGTTTCGACATTTGGTGATCACGACTTCAAGCAGCTCGCCTTCATGATCTACTGCGCGCCACAGATAATGCCGCTTGCCGTTCACCTTTACGAAGACTTCATCCACTTGCCATTTCGACTTTGAGTATGCCCGCAGTTGTTGGATCCGCTTTCTCCGGATTTCCGATGCGAAAATCGCGCCGAAACGGTTCCACCGAAACCGCACTGTCTCGTGGCTGAGTTCGATGCCACGCTCATGCAGCAGGTCTTCTACATTTCGAAGCGATAGCGGGAACCGAACGTAAAGGCATTGCCAACTTGTTTGCACGCGGCTGACGGCGCTCTGGCCTGCTTCCCTCAGGCGGTCATTTCGAGAGCGTAACCGTTCCAGAGGCCGAAAGCATCGGTTCTGGCGTGACAATATGAGACGGTAGAGAGTTGATGGCGGCAGGGTCGAAAGACAGTGTTGATCTGGTCGTGAGCGGCAAGGAACCTTTGCGCTTGCCTTGGAGACTTGAAGCGTCCCATGAGCTTTTCACGCTTTCGAGTGGGTCTGTGTGATCCTTCGATCCGATTGTTCAACCCTTTGTGTGCTCGGTGATTTGCACCCGGCGCAAGATCGCGGATCGGCTTGAAATAGCTTCGCAACTTATCCGTGATCACAACACAGGGTTCGCCGAATTGCGAAATCAACCGCTTCAGAAAGCACCGGGCGGCCTTAGCACTCCGCCATGGTTGGACGAGGATATCAAGAGTATCTCCGTTCGCATCCACCGCCCGCCAGAGCCAGCATTGCCGTCCGTTGATCGGTACGACCACTTCGTCCAGATGCCATTTGTCAGCCACTCTCGGCCGGTCTCGCTTGATGCAACTGGCAAAATGACGGCCAAAGCGGTTAACTCATTGCCGGATGGTTTCCCGGCTCACCGTTACACCTCGTTCAGCGAGCAGATTTTCGACATCGGCGGTGCTGAGCGCAAAACGATGGTAGACCCAAACGGCATAGGCGATGATTTTGCGCGGAAAACGAAAGCCCTTCAGACGCGACATTTTGGGTGATATCTTCATGCGGGAGCGATAAACAGATCAGAACGCGCAAACAAGTTGGCAATGCCGGCCTGAGACTACCCTGGAAGTACTACCCAAAACCCATCGCAACCAAGGGCAGTAGTACACCCGACATGGCTATCGACACACCCATCGGATAGCTGGCTTTTGGTCGCAAGGCGAGCCAGCGGCATTCCGGAAATCCTATGATCGAGCGGCTTGTGATGACAAACAGCATGCCCACGGTCATGGACAGGGTGAATGTGTAAAAGAACAGCAAAAGGCTGTAGCTGGGCACGAACAATGACAGTGCGGCAATTGCCTTTACATCGCCTCCACCCCACAAGCGAAGCGTGAAGCCAAGAAAACCAACGAAAAATACGCCGACGCCGAAGATCGCGCGATATACCGACTCGTGGAACGATAGAAACACGGGCGCGGAGAAGACAAAAGCGGCGAGCATTATCAGCACCAGCTTATTGGATATCATAAGGTTCTTCAGGTCATTCCATGCCATTGCAGCCAAAAGCGGAGTAATGACGATCAAAGGGGCGAAATGCGCGACTTCAGGCGACATTTTCGCCACCCGCAGTCGGCGATTGGCGCTTGACCATCGGGGTCAGCAAATCATGGATCAATTCGGGTTGAGATGAAGTTCCTGTCTTGTCGTAGATATTGCGAAGATGCGTGCGGAGCGTCGAAATTGAAATCGACAGCTCGGACAACAAGGCGTTGTTGTTCAATCCCCGCGCCAATAACAAGCAAACCCGATATTCCGAGCGGCTCAGCCGACAAGGGTTTTCCATGGACAAAATGCTTTTTGGTACTTTTTTGATAAGCTTTCGGCGTGTGTTTTTCAGCTTCGCCTCGGAAAACCGGCCAAGAGACCTTTTTTTCCAGCAATCCGACAGAACAGGGCCTAAAACGCTCAGAATTTCTGCTACGGTCGAAGAGATGGGGTGGCAGAAATGCAATTCTAGAAAGTCGGCGACACCATTTTGCCTTTCCAGCAGAATGGAAACAGACTCGGAAAATCTGCGGAAAGCATAGAATTCTGACAGATGTTCGTATTCGGAAAGGTCATCGTGTTCGCCGAACCAAGCCGACCCCAGTTTGGCCCGGCTCATGTTATTGCCGCAGATAGCAGGCGCGATGCAGAAGTCGAAACCGCTGACACTGTCCTGTGCCTGGTGATTGGCGTCGTAACTCAGCACTTTTGCCGCATTCTGATCGCCTTGCAGATCCACCCGGCTGATTGAAACGACTTCCGCGTCAATTGCGCGGGCTGTTTCGCGCAGCGCGTTTAGCAGTGGAACTTTCCCCTGAGAGGCCTGGCAAAGGACAGCTACGACTTTAAGAAGTTCTGAAGTCAGTGCCATTGCATCTGGCGCGAAACGATGCGCCGAAAACATACCATTCATACCGTTTAACATTGACCGAAACCCGATCAACCCTTTCGACAAACGCCCCCACCCGTCGATTGTGTCTCGATTTTTTGTGTGGCCGGACTCCACTTAACTGCTTATAAGTTTAGCCATTTTTCCCTAAGTCGGGCAAAAAAGTGTTGGGAAAAGACTTCCGTTTGTTCTCATTTTGGAAACACGACCTGTTTGAACACGTTATTGCAGTGGAACCGGGCACGAATTCTACGCCCCAAAGCCCCGGAAGTATCGAATCATCGAAGGTGCGGCGGTGATGATGATCAGCGTCGGCAGCATCAGCGCAGCCAGAACGGCGGACATCTTTACCGGCAACTGGTTCGCCAGTTCCTGCGCTCTGGTTTCGCGCGAATCCCGCATTTCAGACGCATAGGTAGTCAGGGCTTCGGACATACTGGTTCCGTAGCGTATGGATTGCTGGACGACTGTGGCAAATGACTGGATTTCATCAACCCCTGTACGCCGCGCCATGTCGGACAGCGCAGTTGCACGGGGACGCCCGGCCTGAATCTCGTGCTGGGTATTCAGAAACTCAAACGCCAGATCAGGGGAGGCCAGCGCCAGTTCGTTTCCGACCCGGGTCATGGCTGCGTCAAAGCCCAGACCGGCGTGAAGCGAAATCTGCAACAGGTCGAGGGCATTTGGAAACGCGTCGCGGATACGTTGCTGGCGCTCTTTGCGGCGACGCTTCAACCAGGCTGTAGGAAGAAAATACCCGACGGCCGTCAGCAAGCCGATAAGCTGTATGGCATTGGCTTTGCTGATGGATTCAAAAATACCCGTAATCGCGCCGGGAACGGGAATGCCGGGTGTTTTTGAGGCAAAAATGAGCAGACCCACAATCATTGGCACGAAAATCCCAAGCCAAACCCGTGTCAGCGTATAGATCCGCAGGGCATTCTGACCGGTCAGCCCGGCCTGAATAAGCTGATCCTCAATCTTGCGCCGCTCAGACTCTTTGCTGGGCAGCGCGGCTTTAAAAAGGCCCTTTGGGGTAGCGATAGTTTCCCGCAACAGTCCACGGTCATTGCGGGCCTCATACCTTTGGGCGCGCAGATTGGCGATGCGGACGGCCGCAGGATGGCGGCGGCTTAACGCCGAGGTTACAGCAACGAATATCAGCAAAACGCCGAGGCCAAAGATGGTCAGCAGAATTGTCTCGGCTGGCAGACCGAAACGAAGCGACATAATTTCCAGAATATGTTCCATGAAACTGCCCTCAGATACGGAAATTGACGAGTTTGTGCAGGATGATGACGTTCGAGACCATCAAAACGACTACCAGCACTGCAAGTTTGATGAATGCGGGATCGTCACTGATGTCGGTGTAATATCCCGGCGCGTTGATCGTCATTAATCCCATGATCACCAGCGGAATGATCGACAGAAGAAACCCGGACAGGCGTCCTTCGGCGGAAATTGCCTTGATCCGCGCACGCAATGCGATGCGCCGCCTGACCACGGTGGCCAGAACGGACACGATCCGCTCCAGATCGCCACCGGTGCCGTGTTGGATCGCCATGCTTGCCGCCAGGTACTGTGCATCTTCCGAACCGACCCGATCAGCAAAGTCCTGAACCGCGTCGGGAAGCTCATCACCAAAACTGATCTGGTCGAAGATGATGCCAAACTCGGACCCTATCGGGTCTTGCATCTCATCCGCGACGGCCTTGATCGAGGTGTTGACCGGGTGGCCAATTTTCAGGCCGCGCGCCATCAGCTCTAGTGCATCGGGTAGCTGACTGGTCAAAGCTTTTTGGCGTTCAGCCTGCCGCGACTTCACAACCAAAGCAGGCATGACCACCCCCAGGATGAGCGCGATCGGTGCCGCCTGCCAGGGCGGCAGGAACATCAAACCGACAGCTGCGATCGCCAAAGTGGCAAACAGGCAAAGCAGTACGAAATTCTTTGCTGAAACATGCAGCCCCGCCTGAATCAGCGTATCCGGCAAACTCCCATAAAACGGGATCTTTGCAAAAAACCCTGTTTGGGTTTCCGGAAGCAGCAAGGCGAGCCGCTCTTCATCGGAAACGCCTTGCCGGACCATGCGCATTCGGCGGTTGCGGGCCTCGGCGTGGTTTTCACCGCGACGGGCAAAGTGGAACACCCCGGTAATCAGCATGAAAACTCCGACGAAGACGCAAGCCAGCGTCAGATAGTTGAGAAGTTCGGCGGTATTGATGCTGGTCATGCCTCAGCCTCCTGATACTCGGAAAGTCTCGGGTTCGAGATCGACGCCAGCGGCTGTGAGCATGTCATAGCATTTGGGGCGAATCCCGGTGGGAACAAACTGACCCAGCACCTCACCGCTTTCCGCTCGGCCCTTCTTCTGGAACACGAAGATGTCTTGCATGGTGATGACCTCACCTTCCATCCCGGTTATTTCCGAAATGCTGGTGACGCGACGCGACCCATCCGCCAACCTCGACAGATGCACAATAAAGTGCAGCCCCGACGCGATCTGGGATCGAATGGCTGCGGCGGGAAATTCGATACCCGTCATCGTGACCATCTGCTCCAGGCGGCCTAATGAATCGCGCGCCGAGTTCGCATGTACAGTCGTCATTGAGCCATCATGGCCCGTATTCATGGCCTGAAGCATGTCGAAGGTCTCCGCTCCGCGAACCTCACCGACAATGATCCTGTCGGGGCGCATACGCAGCGCGTTGCGCACCAGATCACGCTGAATAACCTGGCCGTCGCCGGACGGGGATGGCGGGCGTGTTTCCAGTCGCACAACATGCTCCTGCTGGAGTTGCAGTTCTGCTGCGTCTTCAATGGTGACGACGCGCTCGCCATGGTCGATATACGAAGACAGGGCGTTCAACATCGTTGTCTTACCCGACCCCGTCCCGCCTGCAATCAGGACGTTCAGGCGCGCAAATACCAGCGATTGCAAGAACCGCGCGGCGGCATCGTTCAGAGCGCCATTTGCGACCAGCTTTTCCATTGTCAATTTCGACTGGGCGAATTTTCGAATTGAAACACTGGGGCCGTCAATCGAACACGGGCGGATGATTGCGTTGACACGGCTGCCATCTTCCAGCCGGGCATCCACCCAAGGCTGGCGCTCATCCACGCGTCGGCCGATCTTGCTGACAATCTTGTCGATAACACGCAACAGGTGCTTTTCATCGCGGAACCGCACCGGCACGCGTTCCAGCAGGCCAGAGCGTTCGACATAGACCGTCTGATAACCGTTAACCAGAATGTCGTTGATAGTTGGATCGGCCAGCAATGGCTCCAATGGGCCAAAACCCAGAATTTCGTCCAGAAGTTCTTCGACGATGCGGTTGAAGTCTTCGGTATTCAGTGGCCTGCCCGTCTGGGATAATGCGCTGCCGACAACCCCGGCGACTTCGCGCCGCAGCACGTCTTTCTCAACCTTTTCAATCACCGCAAGATTCAACCGATCCAGCAAAGCCTCGTGCAAAGTGCTTTTGAGCTCAAGCCAATCGGCCAGTTCTGTATCTTCGGCGGCGGTGTCTGGCTGATTGTCCTGGGCCTGTGGTTCGGCACGTTGATTCAGCTGGATAATTTCAGCCTCATTGGCTCGCCCGGTGCGTGTAAACTTTTCAAACATCCCTTAGACTCCAATTAAGCTGCGTTGTTTCTCAGATCGGTTTTGCCGACCATCGTTTCATTCATGATTTTCCGACCCATCGTGCGTATAGCCTTGGACAAGGCACAGCTGCCTGAGGCTTGCGACAGCAACTGACCCCGATCCAGCGCCTGCTTTGCGTGGCGCGCGTCGCTTGGCAGCCAGAACCGCAACTCGCGTTCCAGTGCCTTTTGGGCTTCGACATATTGGCTTGAACGGAATGTCGGTTTCGTTTCCTGGCTAATGACGATCTCAACCGGAGGTTCGAGCCGCTCTTTTGTGAAGAACTCGATCAAACGGCAGGACTGGCGCACCGAAGAGACCGAGCTGTCGCCCACCATCAGCATCCGGTCCGACGCGTTTACAACCGCACCCAGCCAATCGACCAGCACCCGAGGCAGATCAATGACGACAAAGTCGAATTCCAGACGCAGAGTCTCGATCAGCGCGCTGACCTGTTCGCGTGTCAGAACATCCAGAGGAATGAATTCTTCGGGAGCGCTCAGGACTTCCAAACCGGATGCATGTTGCACCAGAGATTGCTGAAGGAACGTCCGGTCAGGCATAACCCCATCCTGAGCCATTCTCAGAATCCCCGAGGAGGGCTGCAAGTCCAAGGACGTTGCGACCGTACCGAATTGCAAATCCAGATCGACGACAACGACCTTGTTTTGCGTCTTTTTTCGGAAGATGCCGGAATACCCCTGCAATTGGTCGGCCAGATTAATAGACAGCGTTGACGCACCGATGCCACCGCGGGCCGGGCACACGCTGATGATCTGTCCCAATCGCTGCGGTTGCGGCGTATAAATGGTGGGCAACAAAGATTTGTCGACCGTCAGACGCTGAATCTGCTCGGCCAGTTCGTCCTGCCCGATGGGATAGGGCAGAATCTCATCAACGCCCGATTTGTTCAGCGCACGCACTTCGGTCAATGAGATGTCACGGTCGCTAAGTGCCAGCAAGGTGCCGCGCGAACCGGCGCTACGACGAAGATCGCTGACAGTTTCCAGATCCAACTCACCTGAAAAGCTGAACACCAGCAGATCATTTTCACCCATCAGATCACAGGCGCGGCCGTTTACCGAAGACAATGTTCCGGAATGCGTCTCGAGCGAAAGATCATCGAACCGGTCAACGGCCTGGGCGACTGAATTCTTAATCGCCTCATTATCAGAGATTAGGGCTAATGATTTTTGAGTCATTTTTCAGCTCCCATGATTAGAAATTCAACCGTTGACTCCGCTGGCGAGGTCTTCGCCAGGAAGGGTTGCGCTAAAGTCGGAAAATATCTTGAAGCCCGTGGTCGCGGCGGTCAGTGCATCGGTTTCTGGCGTAGAGCCGCCCAAAACCAGCGCTGCGATCGAACCCAACGGAGAGACAAACCGGAACGGAAGTTCTTCGATTGACACTGTGACCATCGGTACATAGGGGCCACCCAGGAAATTCATTTCCGGGTCGAAGTCGTAAGTGAACGTGATGTTGCTTTCGTCAAAAGTTGCGGTGGGATCGTTGGGAACGGCAAACTGAAGCATGTTCCAGATGTCGGTCACGGTGGTCTGGGCAGCTGCATTCACGGGGTCCGCACCGGTGCATATGGTGGCGGCCGGTTCGACACAGACGCCAGCGGCGAAACTGCAATTGGTTCCGAACCGCGGGCCGGTGATATCGGTATAGGTGCCTCGGCCGTTGGTTGTCGGAACACCGCCACATGCGGGTGGCATCACTGCTGCCATCCGAGCGGCAACCTGTGCTGTCTTTTCAGCCGCAACATAGTGGAAGGCCAATCGGCCGAAATCTATCAGGCCCAGGAATATCAAAAGGAACAATGGCAGGACAAAAGCAAGCTCGATGACCGTAGACCCATCTTCCTGACGGGCAAGTCGCCACATTTCGCGGGTTATCTTGTGAATGCGGCGGGTCATGGTCCAAACACCCGGCTGCGATCTGTGATCGTGGTTTGGATCTGCGCCGATGCCGAGCCTCCAACCAGTTGGAACACGGGCGTGAATGGCAGATTTGAAATTGTCAGTGACGCGGTCAGTACGGCAACCGGTGTGGGCGAAACGCGGTATTCATCTGCGTTGCCAACGCATTCTAGGGACAGAGTGTCTAGACCAACAGCAATGTCAGTGGTCGAAAGCGACGTCAGAGTATTTGAGACAGCGGTTTGGAAATCGCCGATTGCAGCGCTTGGCGAGGCAGTGCACAGGTCCGACGGGGCGATCCGGCCAACATAGCGGGCAGTGTCCCGAACCCCCGAGATCGCATTTTGATAGGACCAGAAAATCCGCCCCCCTTCGACGATCAGGGCAAATGTTACCAACAGGATCGGCAAAAGGATCGCGAATTCGACCAACGCCGCGCCGGACTGGTCATTGCGGAACCGGTTGAGGGTTTTTCTGATATGACGGGATGCACCAAACATGATCATTACTCGTAAAGCTGAACCAGATCGTGAACGATGCCGCCGACTCCGGCGCCGCCGATGCCATCCGATACGGTCTGAATGACTTCACCATAGATGACGGCGTTGGCACCGGTGCTGCCGGATTCCGAGGGGCGGATCAGAAACATCTCGATGAAACTGGTGACCGGAATGGTGCCCGACCCGCCGTTAAGCTCGTCCGCATACGTTGCGCAATCGATACCGGCGACGGTGATGACACGGCGCGTAGGATCGGCGCGACCGTCTGACGGGGGTTGGCACGAAGGCATGCTGCTTTCAGCTTTACCGCCGGCGGTCAGGATAGCTTCCAGGGCGGGCTGGTTGGTGACCTCTGCATTGTAGATGTCGTAGCGGGTGCCACCGGTCGGGAACCAAGATGGAATACCGGTTGGGAGAGGGCCGCTGAAATCAGCGCCGTAGTTGATGGTCAGATAATCGGTAAGCCCAGCCGTAAACACGCCATTGCCGATACGCGGCGACGGGCAAGTGCCGCTGGCAAAACAATCGTCAAGCGGCAGCCCAACGGTCGCGGTCGGATCAAGGGCCCCGTTCTCATCATAAGTGGGCGACAGCTGGCTGGTGCAGTTGTTTCCGTTACTTGCAGTGACCCAACCGTCCAAGACATGCGGAGAAGAGGCGAAATTGTCGACGTCGTAGCGCGATTCGTTGCTGAACTGCTTTGCGCTGGATTCAAACCGGTCGAAACGTGTATTGAAGCCCGCGATCATGTTGCCCACGCTCAGGCCCGGTTTGGTTTCTACCCCTCTTTGGCTGAAGCACATGGAAACAACGCGCGATGCGGCCAGAGCACATGAATCTTCCTGACCGTTTGGTGCAGGTTCGCAGGCACCAGAATCGTCGATAGCCAGAGTCTGGTTGGAAGACAGAAAACCGAAATTTCCGGGACCCCATTGACCATTGCCGCCCTGACTTACCATCCTAATAAGCTGACCTTCCGTCAGATCGAGGCTGGGCTGCGGCAGGCAGATGAACATCGGGGTGATGTCGCAGGCCATCAGGGTGAAGCCTGCCACGGCCTCGGCATTGACACTGGAGAAGGGTTGCTCATTGCCCAACAGAGCCGCCGCCGCCGCCGCCAGCGGAGTGGCGACCTCGTGCGTGTCGACGGTAACCCGAACAAATGCTGCAATCGGTCCGCTGGCCGGGTCGTTCGAATCCAGCAATTGCGCGGGTTGAGCGGGATCGATCGTAGTGATTGGCGGGTTTTCGTAAAACCGCAACTGGTAATCCGTTTCGCCAGACAACAGCTGATCCTTGTTGCGCACGCCAAAGCTTTGGCGGTCGCGGATCATGTTTGCAGCTGCGTTTGTGGCGCGCGAGATTGAATCCGGGCGACCATCCAGTTCCCCCGCAGCCGCAAGGGCGACATTGTCCGCAAAGCTCTGCAATTCCGACTGGGTGGTGGTCACGCGGCCAATGTCGAATGCAAGGGCGGCCATACCGACCATGACCGACAGAGCCACCGCAACAAAGACCAGGATCGCGCCATCTTCGGAGCTGCGGAATTGACGTATGAATTGAGCTAGGGACATAGTCAAAGCCTTCCTTGGTCGATTCAGTTGATGACGGATTCTGTCACTTCAGTGCCGCGGCGGACCCGGATAATCGTTTTGCGCACCGGTTCTTTGACGTCCTGCGCAACGACCGGTTCATCAATCAGCAGATCGTTCAGCCTCGTCATTGTCAGCGACTTGTCCTCGGTGTCATCAATGGATCGCAAGGTCAGGCTCAGCCGACCGGCACGTTGCGCCAGGGCAAGGCGCTGGACCTGATCCGGGGTAACGGCAACAGTAACCGTGCGCGCAACAACGGGTTGGTCGGTCTGTTCATCAGATTCCTGATCAACACCGATGACCCTGATGTTTTGCAAAATGGTGACGGCTTGCATGTCTCGTTTTTCGCCGGTGGTCATCACCACGTCGACCCGATCCCCCGGGGTGACAAAGCCCCCTACGGCGGTTTCAGCGTCAACCTCGATGGCCATGGCGCGATGATCTGAGCCCAGCGTCTGAACGATGGTGACCTTTTCACCAAAGTCGGAAACCTTGTTGTTCAGGATCAGCTCACCCTGAGCAATTGCGCGACGGGCGCGACGGGTCGGCATGCTGGCCGCAGCAATCAGGTCGTCGTAATCTGTGAAGACGCCCACGGGTACAGCCCCCCGGGGCCAGTCAATGGTGGTCAGCGCGCCGGGCTCGATTTCTTCACCGAACGAAATATCGCGCGATGCAACAACCACGCTCACCATCTCGCTCTCGGCCTCGACATTTGCGGACTGAGTATCGAATTGAATGTAATCCCGAGCGACGTAAACCGACCCTCCGGCTACGACCAGGCCCGTCAATGCAGTGAAAATGGCAGAGAGTCTCATCTGGTGCTCCTTCAGCTATTTCCTGGCGTTAATTGAATGAACCGATCTGAGCGGTTGCAACTTGCCAGCGGATCAAGAGAATTTTCCGGGGCGATAAGCACGCGGGGCTGAGCGCACCGCGTGCTTTGTCTACCGTCAGGCAGTTACATCAGTCCTTCGGCGTCTGTGAACTGACCGTTAACGTCGTTGCCCAAAGCAGTCAGAGTGGCCACTGCAATCGCCGTGACGATGGTCAGGGCGACGCCGTATTCCACGATGGTCGCGCCGCTTTCGTCACGTGCCATGGTCTTCATCATTACATAAAGCTTCAACATCTTACTCTCCTAGTTAACTCACTAGTTACTCATGGATGCCGCCCAAATCCGCGGCGTTCTAACCCCCCCATACCGACGGAGCCTTCCACAAGGTTAGGTCCCGCCATCAGGGCGCCGCATCCTCCAAACCACGGAGAAATACACGTTAAAATTGTAAGATTTGGCAGTTTGGTCGATTCTTTGTCGCAAAATTGCCTGATTCCTCACCGGAATCCGAATGGCCAGATTCGTGATTCTTTCCCAACCGACGAGCCGCCAATTGCGGTGCTGGTGCTGTCAGACGAATTCGAACCAGTCTCAGTTTGCCGCGGAATCCGTGATCCTATTCGGAACAAAGTTGACACCACTCGGCAAGAGCTCGGTGCGCGTCAGCTTGAAGGAGTCTGTGACGATCTCTTCGGCGCAACCGTGCCGCTTCATCAATTTCCTGAGGAATTTCAGTGCTGCAGCCTTGCTTCGGCGTTTTGTGACAACGGCTTCCAGCACCTCTCCTTCGTGATCAACGGCCCGCTAAAGATAATGCCGCTTGCCATTTACCTTTACGAAAACCTCGTCCATGTGCCACTTCCATTTGGAGTATGCTCTCAATTGCTGAACACGCTTTCTTCGGATCTCAGCGGCAAACATCGGGCCAAACCTGTTCCACCAATACCGGACAGTTTCGTGCCTCACGTCGATGCCTCGCTCGTGCAACAAATCTTCGACATTCCGAAGCGAGAGCGGGAAACGGATTTACAGCATCACGGCCAAGCGGATGATTTCGGGACTGGTTTTAAAGTATTTGAAAGAGACAGGTCTGGTCATGGGCAAAAGCTACGCCCCCCCCTACCCCGCTCAACTGAAGCTCTTGTGACAAGACCCCGCCAAAATGCACCACTGAGACTAGGGCCGGAATTGCGCTATGAATGCGCGGTCCGCTCCGTCTCTGATTGAAAGCGCATGCGCCAACGCGCGGGAATTGCGGCACAATTCCGGGTCAGAAAACATAACTGAAGTGAGACAAGTATGAGTGGCGGGGAGACAGGGATTCGAACCCTGGGGACGCTCTCACGCCCAACGGTTTTCAAGACCGCCGCATTCGACCACTCTGCCACCTCCCCGCGTGGGGCCGGGTCTAAGGCCAAGTTGAAACGGTGGCAAGAGCAAATAGGGAAATCTCGCCTAAGCGCGCGCAGTGGTCTTTCCATGACACATTGCCCACGTTATGCTTCGCAGGAAAGACCGTAGCAGGCCGGCATGACAGAACCGGTGATTGGCGGCAGGGCTCAGGAAATGAGGCCCTTCAGGCAAGGGATGACAAAATGAAACGAGCGAGTGAGACACGCGCAAACCCGCGATCGCTGGCGGCACTTGTCGTGACATTGGCGGTTCTGGCTGGTTGTGAGGAGGGTTTGTCTCCGGAGGGGGCCTCAGAAGAAGCCCCGAGTGATGACACCCAGACCGATGACAAGGTCGAGCTGTTCCCGGATTTTTCGAACGCCTCAGGTGCATCCGTCGAGGCACCGGATGTGTTCAACGTGGTTGAAGCCGGTCTTTGGGATGGCCGTCCATCCTTGGGCGGCATCTGGGTTGCCCATCCCGATGTCACACAACCCGAACGCGTGGTGATCAAGAACACGTCCAACAACAAATCCATCACGGGCGCCTTGTTCCGGCGGGAAAGAAGCCAGCCCGGACCAGCGTTGCAATTGTCCTCGGCAGCGGCAGAGAAGCTGGGCATCCTGGCCGGAGCGCCAACCAAGGTCGAGGTCATCGCCCTGCGGCGCAAACCGGTCGAGGAAAAAGAACCGGAACCGGAAGAGACGCCGGAAATCGAAGCCGCAGAAAACACACCTGCTGCTGAAGACTCCAAGTCTCAGGACGATGCAGTCGATACGGCAGCGGCTGAAACTGAAAAGCCTGCCAAGCGCAAGTGGTGGCAAAAGAAGGAAACGGTTGCCGCAGCTGGCGCAACCGGAGCAGCCGCCGCAGCGGCAACCGAAACTGCGGCTGAGGCAACGACCGAGGCGGCGGAACAAGTGGTTGAAGCAGCCGCAGAGGCAACTCCGACCCCTACCCTGTCGGACCCCGAAATCACTGCGCCCACAGAAAAACCCGCCAAACGAAAATGGTGGCAGAAGAAAAAATCCGATACGATTACCGAAACGCCTCTGGACCCCATCGCGGGCGCGGCCGCTGCTATTGACGCGGCAGAGCCGACCCCGGTCGCCGCAACCGCTGCCGCAACCTCTCAGCAAAAGGCTACGCGCTCGCTGCCCAAACCGTACGTTCAGGTCGGAACTTTCAATGTCGAAGCCAACGCCCAAAGCGCGGTTTCGAAGATCGAGCGGAATGGCATGTCCGCTGATATTCGCGAACTGAAAACGGACGACAAAACGGTCTGGCGTGTTCTGGTTGGCCCGGCAAATACCCGCGCGGAACGCAACGCGATACAGCGCGACGTCAAGGATCTTGGCTTTACCGACGCGTTCACCGTCAAAAACTGAAACAAAGGAGGCCCCCGTGCTGTCCTCACTGCGATCATCTGTTTTGACCCTCGGGCTGGCTCTGCTGGCCCTGCCCGCCCATGCTTTCGACACGCAGGCCCGCGCGGCCTATGTGATGGACCAGACAACCGGGACCGTGCTTCTGTCCAAAGAGGCGGATCAACCACTTCCGCCAGCGTCGATGTCCAAGCTGATGACGCTCTACGTCGCGTTCGAAGCGCTGCGCGATGGCCGCCTGACGCTGGATGAAACCCTGCCCGTTTCCGAACACGCGATGAGCTATGGCGGCTCGACCATGTTCCTGAACACGCAGGACCGCGTCCGGGTCGAGGACCTGTTGCGCGGCATCATCGTTCTGTCGGGCAATGACGCCTGCGTTGTGATCGCCGAAGCGCTTAGCCCCGATGGGACCGAGGCTGGGTTTGCCCGTTATATGACCCAGCGCGCCAAGCAAATGGGCATGGACAACTCGAACTTTGCCAATTCCAACGGCTGGCCTGCGGCGGGTCACATGATGTCGGTCCATGATCTTGCCATTCTGGCGGATAGGCTGATTTCCGACTTCCCCGAATACTACCCGCTGTTCGCCGAGGAGGTGTTTGAATTCGATGGCCGCGCACCATCAAACAAGCGCAACCGCAACCCGCTGCTGAAACTGGGGATCGGTGCCGACGGCCTGAAAACCGGCCACACGCAAGAGGCCGGGTATGGCCTTGTCGGCTCGGCCAAGCAGGGGGATCGCCGGGTAATCTTCGTTCTCACCGGCCTCGACAGCACCGGCAAGCGGGCAGAGGAGGCTGAGGCCGTGGTTAACTGGTCGTTTCGAAATTTTGTCGAGAGGACAGTTGCCAACGCGGACACACCGATAGCCCAGGCCAAGATCTGGATGGGGGCGAAAAAGACCGTGGATTTGGTTCCCGAAGAGGATCTGTCCCTGCTGTTCCCGGTGCTGGGCGACAAGAATATCGAGGCCGAGGTGGTCTATGACGGCCCAGTAAATGCCCCCGTTGAAAAGGGTCAACAATTGGCCGAACTGGTGATCAAACCCGAGGGTCTGCCGGAAATCCGGCGTCCTCTGGTGGCTGCTGAAAGCGTCGCGACCGGAGGTTTCGTAGTGCGCATGATGACCGTGGGCGGGATCGTTCTAACCGATGTAATCGGTAATCCACTGGACGCATTGTGACGGGATCCGGGTTGTTTCTGACCTTCGAAGGCATTGACGGATCAGGCAAATCCTCGCAAGCGCGAATGCTTGCGGATCGACTGCGCGATCTGGGCCATGAAGTTGTGTTGACGCGCGAGCCCGGTGGCTCGGCCGGGGCCGAGGAAATCCGTCGTCTGGTGCTGGAGGGCGACCCCGACCGCTGGTCGGCCGAAACGGAGCTGCTGCTCTTCACTGCTGCCCGCCGGGATCATCTGGAACGCACCATCGAACCGGCACTGGCCGCGGGCAAGGTAGTGATCTGCGATCGGTTTGCCGACAGCACCCGCATGTATCAGGGCCTATCGCGGGGGAACCTGCGCGCTTTGGTCGATCAATTGCACAGCCTGATGATCGGGCGCGAACCCGACCTGACCCTGCTGATCGACATGGACCCGCAAACAGGCCTGACCCGCGCCAAGGGGCGTCAGGGCACCGAAGAGCGGTTCGAAGATTTCGGTATCGACTTGCAGGAAAAGATGCGCGCAGGCTTTCTGGCGCTTGCGGATGAATTCTCGGACCGTTTCCGGGTGATAGACGGCAACCGGGACATGGACAGCGTTGCACAGAATGTGACAGATATCGTCCTGCAATCTTTGTGAATGGCGATAGATGAGCGACGACACCCCAACCCCGGATCAAGCCCCCGGTGCGCCGCACCCGCGCGAAACCCGGCACCTGTTCGGACAGGCTGAGGCCGAGCAGGCGTTTCTGAGCGCCTATACCTCGGACCGGTTGCACCACGGCTGGCTTCTGACCGGACCGCGCGGGGTGGGTAAAGCAACGCTGGCCTGGCGCATTGCCCGGTTCTTGCTGGCAACACCACCGGCTGAGGAGGACGGGTTGTTCGGGGCCCCGCCGCCGCCTGAGTCGCTGGAGATTGATCCTGACCATCCCGTCGCGCACCGCATTCTGGCTGGTGCCGAGCCGGGCCTTGCCGCGATCACCCGTTCGCTGAACGATCAGGGGCGGCTGCGCAACGAAATCGTGGTCGACGACATCCGCAAGCTGGGGAAGTTCTTTGGCCTGTCGTCCGCTGATGGCGGGCGCCGGGTCGTGATCGTGGACTCGGCGGACGAAATGAATGTCAGCGCGGCCAATGCCTTGCTGAAGATGCTCGAAGAACCGCCCGCGCGCACGACACTGCTGCTGATCTCGCACCAGCCGTCACGCCTGTTGCCAACGATCCGGTCTCGCTGCCGCACCTTACGGCTGTCTCCGCTCAGCCCCGAGGACATGCAGGCCGCCCTGACACAAACGGGCGCGGAACTTCCCGGACAGACCGATCATCTGGCCGCACTGGCCGCCGGGTCCGTGGGGGATGCCGTTCGGCTGATCAATCTGGGCGGGCTGGAGATTTACGCTGAACTGATCGCCATTCTCGGCACCCTGCCCCGGATGGACCGTCAACGCGCGTTGGCCTTGGCCGAGGCCGCCGCCCAGCGCGGTGCAGCAGACCGGTTCGAACTGCTGCTGACCCTTATCGACGTGGCCCTGTCCCGCCTTGCCCTGACCGGTGCAACCGGCACACCGCCCAGCCCCGAGGCCGCCCCGAATGAGGCCGAAACACTGGCGCGCCTGTCCACCTCTCCGCATCAGGGCCGCCAATGGGCCGAGGTCTCAGCGACAATCACAGCCCGCGCGCGTCATGGTCAGGCGGTGAACCTTGACCCTGCCGCTCTGGTCCTAGATACGGTGTTCAAGATACAGGAAACCGCCGGTCAGAGCAGATGAGCGACACCCCCCAGATCACCGACAGCCATTGTCATCTGGACTTCCCCGATTTCGAGGGGCAACTGGACCAGATCATCGCCAACGCCGCTGAGGCGGGCGTGACCCGCATGGTCACGATCTGCACCCGCCTGCGCAACGAACCCACCGTCCGCGCCATTGCGGAGGCCCACGCGCCCGTCTTCTATGCCGCCGGCACCCATCCCATGAGTGCGGCAGATGAACCGATGGCGACAGTCGACGAACTGGTCGTGCTGTCCCAGCATCCAAAATTCGTGGGCATTGGTGAAACCGGGCTGGATTACCACTACACCGCCGACAGCGCCGACGTGCAGAAGCAATCGTTGCGTGTCCATATCGAGGCCGCCCAACGCACTGGCCTGCCCCTGATCATCCATGCCCGTGCCGCCGACGATGACATGGCGCGCATTCTGGCCGAGGAGCACCGCAACGCGCCCTATTCGTGCGTGATGCACTGCTTTTCGTCGTCGGCAGAACTGGCCAAAGCCGCGCTGGACCTGGGGTTTTACTTGTCCATGTCCGGGATCGCCGCCTTCCCCAAAAGCCAGGAACTGCGGGACATCTTCGCTGCTGCTCCGGTTGACCGGGTTCTAGTGGAAACCGACGCGCCCTACCTGGCCCCGCCCCCCTATCGCGGCAAACGCAACGAGCCGGCCTATACCGCCCATACCGCCCGCAAAGGGGCCGAAGTGTTCGGCATGGACTATGCCGATTTCGCCGCCCAGACGCAGACCAATTTCGACCGGCTGTTCACCAAAGCCGCGACCTACAAGGCGGCCGCATGACCGAGCTGCGCTGCACCATCCTCGGCTGCGGTTCTTCCGGTGGCGTGCCCCGTCTGGGCGGGCATTGGGGCGCGTGTGATCCGAACAATCCAAGGAACGTCCGCCGCCGCTGCTCGATGCTGGTGGAACGCGACGGGCCTGAGGGCACCACATCCGTCTTGATCGACACCACCCCAGATATGCGCAGCCAGTTGCTGAGCACCGGGACCGGGCGGCTGGACGGAGTAGTCTACACGCACAGCCACGCGGACCACGTGCACGGCATCGACGATCTGCGCATGATCGTCTTCAACATGAAGACGCGCGTTCCCGTTTGGGCGGATGGCGACACCCAAAACGACCTGTTGGGGCGGTTCGGATACGCTTTCATTCAACCCGAAAGCTCTCCCTACCCTCCGATTTTGGATCTGAAGACCATTGATGGCCCGTTCGAAATCGACGGCCCCGGTGGCCCGATCCCGCTTCATCCGTTCAAGGTCAACCACGGCTCGATCGACTCGCTGGGATTCAAAATGGGCAAGCTGGTCTATCTGCCGGACGTGGCCGAATTCTACGACAACTCCTGGCCCTTGTTGGAAGGGTTGGACTGCCTGGTTATTGACGCCCTGCGCCGGTCACCGCACCCCACCCACGCGCATCTTGAAAAGACGCTGGGTTGGATTGACCAGTTGAAACCCAAACGCGCGGTGCTGACCAACATGCATATCGATCTGGATTATGCCACGGTCGAATCTGAGACCGCCGATCACATCACCCCGGCCTATGACGGCATGGTGATCCGTCAGGCTCTGTAGAACGCTGCGGATGCGGCCTGCGATATCCCCCGGGGTGGCAAGATGCTGCAAAATCTGATCGACGTCATTCTGCCGGTTTTTCTTGTGATCGGAGCGGGATACACCGCGACACTGTTGGGGTACTTCAAAGAGGTCCATGTAGACGGGCTGATGAAGTTTACCCAAGGTTTCGCCATTCCCTGCCTGCTATTTCTGGCCATCGCACATCTGGACCTGAGCGCCAGCTTCGACCCTCGACTGTTGGCCAGCTTTTACATAGCAGCGGCGCTGTGTTTCACCGCCGGCCTGTTCGGTGCCCGCCTGATCTTTCGCCGCGAGTGGGAGGATTGCGTCGCCATCGGGTTTTGCTGCCTGTTCTCGAACTCGGTCCTACTTGGCCTGCCGATCACCGAGCGCGCCTATGGGCCCGGAAACCTGTCCGGCAACTACGCGATCATCGCCTTCCACGCCCCGTTTTGCTATGCCGTCGGCATCACCGTGATGGAGGTGGTCCGAAATCGCGGCAACGGCGGCACACTCATGGTGCGGTCGGTCCTGACGGCCATGTTCCGCAACGCCCTGATCCTCGGTATCGCGCTGGGTTTTGTCGTCAATCTGTCCGGGATCGGAGTGCCCTCGGTGGTGGACGAGGCACTTGGCCTCATTACCCGCGCCGCCCTTCCCGGAGCCCTGTTTGCTTTGGGCGGTGTGCTGGTCAAATACAAGCCCGAGGGCGACCTGCGTGCGATTGCCTATGTCTGCGCCATTTCGCTGATGCTGCACCCCAGCCTCGTGTGGCTGTTCGGATCCACAGTTGGCCTGCCGCAGGATCTGTTTCGCTCGGGTGTACTGAACGCGGCAATGGCCCCCGGCTTCAACGCCTATATCTTTGCCAGCATGTATGGCCGGGCCAAACGGGTCGCGGCTTCATCCGTGTTGGTCGGGACGGCAGCTTCCATCCTGTCAGTCTGGTTCTGGCTGACACTTTTGGGCTGATGGCGAGACGGATTGGATTGACTTTGGCACGTCAGGGAACACCTATCGGGAAAGCAGACAGGATCAATTAAATGCCCTACGCCCTTATCGTTGCCCATGGCCAACCTTCTGACCCGATCCCGGCGGAACAGGCGCTGGCCGCCTATGCCGCCGAGGTGGACGCCCTGTGTGATGGCGTGACCGTTCGATCAGCCACTCTGGCAGCTCCTGGCGTATTCGAGCAGCGCGTGTCAGAGCTGCCGGACGACGCCGTGATCTATCCGCTGTTTATGGCCAAAGGGTGGTTCGTAACTGGTGCCCTGCCCAAACGTCTTGCTGGGCGAAACCTACGTATACTCGATCCGCTGGGGGTTGATGCAGACCTTCCGGGTCTAGTTGCGGCGGCATTGCGTGATACGCTGAACAAAAACCAATGGATTTCAGAAGAAACCGATCTGGTGTTGGCTGCCCACGGTTCCGGCCGCAGCCGCAACCCATCTGCGGTGGCCCGCGCCTTTGCAACTGACTTGGCGCAACTCCTGTCATTCAAGTCGATACGTCTAGGGTTTGTAGAAGAACCCCCCTCCATTGCTGAAGCTGCAGCTGGCCTGTCCGCTCAGGCGTTGTGTCTGCCGTATTTCGCCTGCCACGGCGGCCATGTGCTTGAGGACGTCCCGCAAGAGTTGAACGAGGCCGCGTTCCAGGGCCAAGTGATGCCGGTGGTCGGAGAATTGCCCCGGATCAAGCACCACATAGCAACCACCCTGTCCCGTCTATTCCACGAGACCTGACCGACCGAGAAGCCACAAAGTTTTACGCATCCAAGGCTAGCCCAAGGTAACCGCGGAAGCACGCCCTATCGCTGCCCCACAAGCACCGAATAAAGGCAGTGTCGGGACCTGCCTTTTCTTTTGGCTTCATACAGCGCCAAGTCCGCCGCGTTCAGGATTTCAGCCGCTTTAGGGGGCTTGAACTGAGTGGACAATGCGGTTCCGATGCTGGCAGAAATCCGGCAAGGATTGTTTTCGAACACCATCGGCTTTCGCAGCCGATCGATGAGGCGAGCGGCTATTGTCGACAGAACAGCTTCGTCCGACAGGCTTTTAAAAATAATAACAAACTCATCCCCACCAACGCGTGCAACCGTGTCATCGCTGCGGGTCTCTTCCACCATGATCCGGGCAGCCTGTTGCAGCACATAATCCCCTGCGGCGTGACCGTACTGATCGTTGACCGATTTGAAGAAATCCAAATCCAGATGCATCAGGGCAAACGGTGAATTCCCGGAAACCAGATGACCCAACAACACATCCATCGCCCGTCGGTTCTTTAGCCCGGTCAGCATATCGGTGAAGGCTTTCTCTTCGGCGGCTAGCATCGCCCCCTGAAGCCGCAGGTTCAGCGACCGCGAGGCCTCCATCGCTGCGGACTTGGCCTCGACCAGATACAGCAATTCGATGGCCAGATCGGTGCCTGAGAAATCCGCACTGGTCAGAGCATAGTCGCGCACCGCATCCAGAATCGAGATACCAAAGGACAGGTTGATGACCGCACCCTTTCCCTGCGGCAGTGGGGCGATCAGCCCTTTGAGCGCAGTGCGCGGCGTATCGTGAAGCTTGAGGTGCAGCTTGGCCCCTGCCAGTGCCATGAGCGCCGATAACGTCGTCACGGTGCGCGGTCGCACCAGTTCGAAGACCTCCAGAAAGTCTTTTCCGGCCATCGGCTGATCAGGGCGCAGTTTTTGCAATGTCGGCCCAACGCGCAATATGCGTCCGTTTTCGTCCACCAGCACAAACATCGGACACAGCGTTTCCAGAAGCGCCGCGAGATCACCAGTACCCATCATGTTTTCCGCGCCCCCAGATCGAAATGACGCCCTTCGGCAAATGCGCTTTCCACAAGAACGATCGAAATGACCTCGGCCTCACCCTCCTGCCCGTCATGGGACAGCATCGCCAAAGCGCCGTAATCATCGGCCATGGCGCGCAAAACTCCGACCATCACACTGGAATAGCCGGGCAGACCCGGGTGGCAGAAAAGTTGGTATTCCGTTGGCGCTATCTCTCTCAGCTCCAGTGCTGGCAGGCTGAGGTCCGAAACGGCCAGCCGCACCCGGTCTGACAGATCGTCAAGCGAATGCAGGAATTCGACATAGGTGACACCGCCAAAGCGCAGCAGCCGCCGTAAATCCTCCATGTTGGGGTGAGAAACCAGATAGGTTCCCAGATCCTCAAGGATTTCGGCGCGCGGACGGCTCAGGTCAGCACACAGCGCGTCCAGAACCCGAACGGTCATGTCATCGTCGTAGACCAGCATGGCCTCAAACTCGACAAAGCCCAACTCGGCGGCCTCGGTCACACGCAGCCAGCACGATTGCCCGTAGGTCGCGCATACAAATGACTGTACCGCCCGATTGATCAGACCATGCATCGGATGCCCCAGATTGGTTTCTGCACCAATCTGGCCTGACAATCCTTAACAAAACCCCAAGATGGTCGGTGAGATGCCGATAATCTGATTGAGTCTCACGGAGGAACCCGTTGACCGTAAACTAGAAATCCGTCGGCGCCCCACCTTCGGCCTTCCGTCGGGTGACAAATTCGGCCAATTCTTCGCGGATACCCTCATCCATCGCCGGCGGCTCAAAGCTGGTGATGATTTCCTTGAACATGTGATGCGCTCGTTCCGCCGTCCAGATACCGCCCGCAACATTCCACCCTTCGTAGTTTCTCCAATCGCTGAGGAACGGCTGGTAAAACGCCGTGGAGTAACGGTCCTGCGTGTGCTGAACGCCAAAGAAGTGGCCATCATTGCCGACCGCGCGGATCGCCTCCAGAGCGATCTCATCCGGTCCGGTCGCAGTTACCTCGGGCTGCATATAGCGTTGGATTTGCTGCAGGATTTCGCAGTCCATGATGAATTTCTCGGGGCTGGCGATTAGCCCGCCCTCAAGCCATCCGGCCGCGTGATAGACCATGTTGGTGCCCGACTGTACGGCGGCCCACAGAGAGTTCGATGTCTCCCACACCGATTGCCCGTCCGGCACGTTGGCCGCACATACCCCCGACGACCGCATCGGCAGACCGTAGAACCGGGCCATCTGCCCGGTCATCTGAGTAGACCGCATATATTCGGGTGTGCCAAAGGCCGGAGCCCCCGACTTCATGTCCACATTGGACGTGAACGTCCCAATCACGCAGGGAATTCCCGGACGGACATATTGGAACAGAGCAATCGCACACAGCGCTTCGGCCAGAGATTGCGCCACAGCCCCGGCCATCGTCACCGGCGCCATCGCCCCGGCCAAGGTGAACGGAGTCACCACGATCGCCTGCCCCCGACGTGCCAGACGCAGACATCCGTCAATCATCGGGTGATCATGTTTCAGCGGAGAAGTCGAGTTGATGTTGGTGTACATCCGCGGCGTGGCTTCGAACTCTTCATGGCTCAGGCCGCCCGCGATTCTGACCATCTCCATCACGTCTTCGACGCGCTCCTTACCCAGCGAATAGGCGTGCATCGCTTTGTCGGTCAGCGTGAGTTTATCGTACAGGACGTCCAGATGCCGGATGCTGGCATGGATATCGACCGGCTCAACCGGGTAGCCCCCAGCAAAGTGGATACAGTTGAAATACTGCGTCAGTTTCAACAGGTTCCGGCACATCTCGCGATTGCCGGGAACCTTGGTGCCAATCTCCATGTCCCAGTAGTTTGGCGGAGAAGACACGTTGCCGAACACCATGTTCCGGCCACCGATTTCAATCGTCCGGTCCGGGTTTCGTGGCGTAATGGTAAAACGCGATGGCGCCTTGGATACCATCTCCATAACGAAATCCCGGCCCATGCGGATATTGCTGCCGTCGATTGTACATCCGGCCTGGCGCAGGATGCCGATTGCTTCTTCGTTGTAGAACTCGATCCCGATCTCTTCGAGGATACGCATAGCGCCATCGTGGATCGCCTCGATCCCATCCTGATCCAGCGGTTCGGTCGGCTTGTCGATATTGATCGGAGGGTTAAACGGCATCTGGTCGATGACAGCGCTGCCCCTGCGTTCAGCGGCACCGGCCCGTCCCCCACTGCGACGTTTGCGCGTTTTCGTGTCAGCCATTTGATCCTCCGGAACTTGCTTAATCCTATGCAAGCCCCGAAGAGGGGTGTCTGGCCGCTCTGTCTGCGACAGTCTATGTCGGTTTCTTATTCCGAAGCGCCGAAATTAACCGCCGCGCGATCAGTTTTTGGACAACCAGTCGGGAATATGCCCGATATCCGGCAGCACAACATCCGCCATCGGCGCCAGCGCCTCAGCCGGAGCCATTCCCGTGAGGACTCCGATCGTGGTCATCCCGGCGGCGCGCCCGGCCTGCAGGTCATGCAGGCTGTCACCGACCATCGCGACCCGTTCCGGGTCTACGCCCACATGGGTCGCAAACGCCAGCAACTGTCCGGGACCCGGCTTGAACCCGTGGCCACTGTCATAACCCGCGACAAAATCGAAATGGTCTCGAATCCCGACCGAAGCCAGATGCTGCAACGCGGGCATCTCTCCGTCATTCGTTGCAACACCAAGTTTGAACCCGGCCTGCCGCAACCCTTCGAGAAATGGTTCCAACGGAACCGCCTGCGCCTGCGGGGCCGAGGCCGATTCGGCGTTCAGCACATCGATCAGCTCGTCCTGCGTCATATCTGGCAAATGCGGAGCGAGGTCCGCGGCGATTTCCTCGACCGTTCCAGCGATGACGATGCTATCTTCGGAATAGGTGACCTGCTCAAGATCGAACCCGATCACCCGACCCAGTTCGGCGGCGCGCTCGTGGTCACCTTCGGCCAGACGCAGTACCATGTTGCGCCCAAATGCGCCCCAAGTATTGGCAAAATCAAACAAGGTTCCGTCCTTGTCGAACAGGATCGCGTCGATGGGCATTGAATGCTCCTGCAAGGTTGTTGGATCAGGTCCAGTGAACGTCGGCGCCACCGGACAACACCGCACGGGCCTGACCGGGCTGATCATAGGGCACGGAGTTAGCGTCACAGAAAGCGATCACCCACGAATCGTCAAGCATTAGAAACTCCAGCACCGATCCCAGGAATTCCGGTTCACCCGCCCGGTCGCGCAGGTCCTGCGCCGCGGCGCCGGTAGACCCCAGAAAAATCGGCAACAATTCACCGTTACCGACCAACCAGCCTAGAACATTGAGCGCCAGCGTTTCTGCAGATTGGGTGGAGATTGACATAAAATTGCCCCGGATCAGGTCACGGAAAGGGTTTGTTAACCAGACTCATAAACACTTTGGCAACGCATGCAATCAATGGTGACTGATATGTCCGTGCAGGGAACCATCCTTGTCCTCGATGGGACCTCAACCAATCGCATCATGCTGAAGGTCCAATTGACGGCAGCATGGTACCACGTCGTACAGGGCGAAAGGCTTCAGGGTCTCGCCGGGCTGTTGCGGCGCGCCAAACCCGATCTGGTGCTGTCATCTCAGACCTTGCCGGATGGCACGGCGGCGGATGTCAAAAGGCTGGTCTTGGCTGATCCGGATCTGATCGGCGTGCCGGTGGTTGCGATCGCGCCGCAAAACGACAAGGCCGCCCGGTTGACGGCCTTGGCGGACGGATTGGACGATGTTCTGGTGCACCCGTTCAAAGACACGTTCCTGCTGGCCAGAGTGCGCAGCCTGTTGCGCGCACGGGCTGAAACGCAGGATCTACATGTGGAATCCGGTTCGCATCCCATCGGATTTGCGGAACCCAGCGCCTCGCCCCTCATACCACCCAAGACGGCCAGCGTGGCCATTCTGACGCAAACCGCCCGAACCGGGGCGTTGTGGCAGAGCGCCCTGTCGAAACGCACGCGGCACAACCTGTCGGCGCATACTACGACAAATCTGCAGGGCGTTTTGTCCGGGCCTGTGCCGGACGCCATCATCTTTGAAATCAGCGCGGACCCATCGGGCCTTAACCTTCTGGCCGATCTGAAATCCCGCAGCACCACCCGGCATACGGTTCTGATCGGAGTTCTTGCCGAGGGCAATGCCGCACTGGCGTCTGAGGCACTCGACCGGGGCGCCGATGCGATCTGCATGGACGGGTTCTGTGCGGAAGAGGCGCTGTTGCGTCTGGACAGCCAGATCCAGCGCAAAACCCGGTTGGATCAGATGCGCGCCTCGCTGCGACGTGGATTGGTCGAGTCCTGGGTGGACCCTCTGACTGGGTTGCACAACCGCCGCTATGCGATGCGCGCGATGGATCAGATCGCCCATCAGTCCACCCGCACCGGAAAAGGCTTTGCCGTGATGCTGGCCGATCTGGACCACTTCAAGGCCATCAACGACAAGTTCGGCCATACCGGCGGGGATCTGGTGCTGACCGAGGCGGCCAGACGGTTGAAGCAGACCGTCGGCTCAGCCGGTTTCATTGCCCGGATCGGAGGGGAAGAGTTCATGATTGGCCTGTCAGAGACCACGCAGGCTCAGGCCCTCAAGCTGGCCCGCAGCCTGTGTGACTGCATCCGCGAGATGCCTTTCGACCTGCCGGACGCCCCTGCCCCTGTCCCGGTCACGATCAGCATTGGGTTGATCGCACCCCAGCTCAATGTGGCCTCACCATCGCATCAGCCCGCTAGGTTGGAAGGGTTGATCAAATCGGCCGACACCGCGCTCTATGCCGCCAAGACCGCCGGGCGCAATCAGGTTCGGGTCCGGCAAAGCGCGGCCTGAGACTGTTAATCCTTGTGCTTACGGCCGTGACGTTTGCGCTGCACCACCTCTTGCAGGCGGTCTGCGTAAATCTGGCGTTCGGCATCCGTCATCGCAGTGATCCGGTCCAGCCATTCCTTCTGCAACGCGCCTTGCAACTCTGCCATAGACTGAGCCTGTTGTTGCAGCAGGGCCTGAACAACTGTTGGATCGAACGGCTCAGCCCGCAATGCGGCCTCCAGCGCGGCAAAATCTTGTGCCCGGAGTTTTGCCCCCTTCACATGCCGCTCGGACAATTCCCCGCGCAGGGCTTTCCGATCCTCTTTCGGCAGCGCCCGATAAATCGCCGGTCCGAACCCGGGAGGCGGCTTGCCGCGATCCCCACCCTTGACCCGGTAAACCGTGCCCAGAGCAACCCCGACCACCAATAGGTTCAGCGCCAGCGATACGGCCAAAAGAACCGTTACCCACCGTCTTTTGGGCTTGGTATTATCGCTCATTCGGCGTCCTCCAGAAATGTTGTGTCCAGGCCAAGGTCAGCGACCACAAAGCTGGTCTCCTGCGGGTAGATAATCGTTGCCGGGTCGGGCAGAAACTCTGGCGCTGACAGTCCGATCCAAACCCCTGCTGCGCTAGCCGCAACAAGGCCGCTCATGCTCTGCCAGCCTCCGATCCCGTCCAGTATCCGCGACCAGACAGAGCGCGGCTGTGCGGTAGGCTTCAGCCGGTCCAGACGCACCGTTTCAGCATCCGTCAGAATGCGCACCGCCAGATCATCGGGCAGTTCGGGTCGGGTTTGCCGTGCTTGGGCAAACAACTGGTCAAGTTCCGTGTTGTTCTCAGCCATCTTCGTACCCCAGTTCATCCTGCCGCCCGGCCAATATCGCCGCCAAGGCGCGTTTCCCACGCGCAGTCAGGCTTTCCACCGCTTCCGTCGAAACACCCATGATCCCTGCGATTTCCGGGTTGGGCAACTCCTCGATATGCCGCAAGATTACCGCCTGCCGTTGGCGGTCCGGCAGTTGCGATAACGCCGCCTGCAGTGCATCCTTTCGCGCCGCGTCCTGCAATCGATCCGCTGCGCTGAGATCGCCGTCCTCGGGCTCGGGCACATCGTCGAGCCGGTCCGGCCGTTTCTTGCGCTGTATGTCCACACACAGGTTCAGCGTCACGCGGTAGAGCCAGGTTGACACTTTGGCCTGACCGGGCACCCAATTCGGCGCCAACTGCCACAGCCGCATCATCGCGTCCTGTGTCACGTCTTCGGCTTCGGCCCGGTTTCCCAGCATACGCATAGCAACTGACAAACACCGCGGCGCCAACCGATCAGTCAGTTCGCGTGCAGCGGCAGCATCGCCCTTGGCGAACTGCCGCAACAACGCATCGTCCGACATATCCGCGGCGCAAGACGCGCCACGGATTTCGTGCAGGGGGGAGGTCAGATCCTCCATCCTTCATCAGCTGTCGTCAGAGCCCGCCTTGCCGTGCTTTTTGTGCTTTCGGCCCATCCGCTCTTTTGCATCGGCATATTCCTGTTCCGAGATCGTTCCGCTGTTATCCGCGTCGATACGGTCAAACATCTTGCCAGCGCGGCGCGGTTTGGGCAACTCGTCCTCGCTCAGAAAACCGTCCTTATTGGCGTCTTGCCTTTCGAACATCTTGGTCACGCGGTCATTGGCTCTCTTCTGCGCCGCGGCCTGCATTTCCTCGACGCTCAGCTTACCGTCGCCATTCGTGTCGGCCTCGGTAAATTTCTGCGTCCGGTGGGCCTCCATCTCTTCCTTGGTCAGTTGACCGTCACCATTGGCGTCCAGTTCTTGGAAGCTCACAGGTTCGCGATCTTTCGGACCGGCCGCCAGAACCGAAGTGCCTGTGACTGCAACGGCCGAGATCAGGATGGCCGGAATGAATTTCGCGCTTTTCATATCGTTTTCCCTTTGTTTTGCGGCCCCATCGCCGCTGCTCACATAGGTTCAAACGGCTCGACCAGCGGGTTCCGTCGCAAAAATCTCAAATATTTTGACGGCCGGTTGCAGCCAACCTAAGTCACAAAGCGCCGCACCCCCCTTTTCTGCGGAATAAAACAAGCGCATTATCCTGCGCAATCGAACGCGCGAGTTTCAGAATGACAGATCAGACGATCGACGCCATGACCGAGAATGACCGGCCGACACGGCCTGCTTTGATCAAAGGGTTTCGCGGCCGTTGCCCAAAATGCGGCGAGGGCAAGATTTTGCACGGCTACCTGAAGGTCAACGATACCTGCAGCGATTGCGGGCAAGAGCTGTTTCATCACCGGGCAGATGACGGCCCGGCCTATCTGACCATTCTGCTGGTTGGCCACCTGCTGGCTCCGGCGCTGCACGTGACATATGTCGAGTTTCGCCCCGAGCCCCTGACAATGTTCCTGATCTTTGCCATCGGATGCACGGCGCTGTCGCTGTTCCTGCTGCCCCGGCTGAAAGGCGCGATGATCGCCTATCAGTGGGCGCGTCGGATGCACGGGTTTGAAAAAGCGTAATGGCCCACGTGAACAGGTCGATCAGCATATGACAGAAGACAAATCAGCGATACGGAACGCGGCAACAGTCATCGTTCTGCGGGACCGTTTGACCGAACCGACGATTTTGATGGGACAGCGCGGCGCGAAAGCCGTCTTCATGCCCAACAAGTTCGTGTTTCCCGGTGGTGCGGTCGATGCGGCGGACAGAGACATCCCTCTGGCCGCCCCCATGCCCGAGCTTTGCCGCGAACGGCTGGACGAGAGGTCCGAACCGGGGCTCCAGACTGCGCTGGCGGCGGCGGCAATCCGTGAGTTGTGGGAAGAAACCGGTTTGATTCTGGGTGAACCCGGCACGTGGGACGACACGGTGCCCGAGGATTGGCAGGGCTTTGCCTCCATGGGGTTCCGCCCCGCTGCCGATGCCCTGCAGTTCGTGTTCCGCGCAGTAACGCCGCCTGGCCGCCCCCGCCGCTTCGACGCGCGGTTCTTTCTGGTCGATGCCAGCGCAATTCAGGGCGATCTGGACGATTTCAGCCGCGCCTCGGATGAGTTGTCCCACCTGCAGTGGGTACCCCTCAACCGCGCGCGCGATCTGGATCTGCCGTTCATCACCGAGGTGGTTCTGGCCGAAATCGCAGCCCGGGTTTCAAACCCCGAGCCGCCTGAAACCGTGCCCCTCTACCTGCATACCGAGGAACAAAGCCTGTTTCTGCAGCTCAAAGGCTATCCGATGCCGGACGCCGACTAGGCGTCACTTCATCCGGCTGATCACTGTGGTCACTTCGGGCTTTTTGCCAATCTCGGCCTTGGCGGTCTGACGGACGATGCGGCGCATGGCTTCTTCCAGCTTATCATCGTCGCGCAAAGTCTTGGCGTCCGCACGCATCAGGAACTGGTTCAGATCCTCTTCCAGCACTTCGACCAGCGCGGCCTTGGAGGTTCCGATCTCGGGCAGACCCATCGTATCGCACCACGGCTCGCCCAGAGGCTCGTCCTCTTCGTCCAGAATGACTGTCACCGTCACGTGCCCGTTCAGAGCCATGCGGATACGATCGCGAACTATCCCGTCCAGCGCACCGACCTTGACGGTACCGTCCAGATAGGTGCGACCGGTTTCGATATAGTCAGCCACCTTGGGTTCATTGCCGGTCAGGTCCAGCATCGTGCCGTTCACGGCCAAGATGCCCGTGCGTCCACCGGCCTCGGCCAGCTTGGCGTGTTCGCGCAGATGCCGGTGTTCGCCATGCATCGGGATCACCATCTGCGGGTCGATCAGCGCGTGCACTCTCTCAAGATCGGGACGATTGGCATGGCCGGACACATGGTACAGGCCCGAGCTGTCGTCCACCACGTCCACGCCCTTTTCACTGAGCTGGTTGATGATGAAGATTACGCCACGCTCGTTGCCGGGAATGGTTTTGGACGAGAACAGGAACAGGTCGCCCTCTTTCAGCTCGATCCCGCGATACTTGCCACGCGCCAGTTGCGCGCTGGCGGCGCGGCGTTCACCCTGGCTGCCGGTCACGATCAGCATCAGGTTCTGGCGCGGCAGGTCCACGGCCTCTTCGGCGCTGACGACTTTGGGGAAATCCGACAGAATGCCGGTTTCGGTCGCCGCTTCGATCATCCGCCGCATCGCACGACCCAGCAACACGACCGAGCGCCCAGCCCGCGCGCCCGCTTCGGCCAGCGTTTTCACCCGCGCTACGTTCGAGGCAAAAGTGGTCGCTACCACCATGCCCTCGGCGCTTTCGACCAGCTTGGTGATCTCGGGGCCCACCTCGGATTCCGAGCGGCCATCATGGGGCGAAAACACATTGGTGCTGTCACAGACCAGCGCTTTGACGCCGGGTTTGGCAACTTCGGCCCACAGATCAGGATCGAACGGCTCACCCACCACCGGGTTTGTATCCAGCTTGAAATCCCCGGAATGCACGATCCGGCCTTCGGGTGTATCGATCACCAGCGCCGCGCTTTCGGGGATCGAATGCGAAACCGGCAGGAACCCAACCTTGAACGGGCCAACGGAAATCTGTTCGGGCCAAGCGGAAACCGTCTGAACCGCGTCCTCCGGGTGACCATGTTCTTCCATCTTGCGGCGCGCAATATTGGCAGTGAAGGCACGCGCATAGACCGGAGCCCCCAGTGCTTCATAACAATGCGCAACGGCACCCACATGATCCTCATGCGCGTGGGTGACGAACACGGCATCCAGCCGGTCAGCCCGTTCCTGCAGCCATGAGATATCGGCGTGGATCAGATCGACACCGGGCGTCGTGTCCATGTCCGGAAATGTCACCCCCAGATCCACGAGGATCAGCCGCTCCTGCCCTGGCTTGCCGTAGCCATAGACATAGGCGTTCATCCCGATTTCACCGGCACCGCCCAGCGGCAGATAGATCAGTCGTTCACTGCTCATGATGAGCCATTTTCCTTGTTATAGCGATGGATCACGGTCAGCCCGTGCATCGTCAAATCGTCTTCGATTGCGTCAAACCCGACATCCGCCTGATCGAACAAAGGCGCAAGCCCACCGGTGCCGACCACTTTCATCGGCATCCCGTATTCCTCTTTGATCCGGGCAATCAGCCCTTCGATCAAGCCGGAATAGCCCCAATACACGCCGGATTGAATGCAGCCAACCGTATTCGTACCAATCACTTTTTCCGGGCGGGTGATGTCGATATGCGGCAATGCCGCCGCCCCCTGGTGCAGCGCCTCGAGGCTGAGGTTCACACCAGGCGCGATGATGCCCCCAACATAGGCCCCGTCCGAGGCGACCACGTCAAAATTTGTCGCCGTCCCGAAATCGACAACCACCACGTCACCGCCGTGACGGTCAAACGCGCCGACCGCGTTGGCCAACCGGTCGGGTCCGGGAACGGTGCCCTCGTCAATGCGCGGCGCCACGGGCAACAGGCATTCCGGCTTGCCCACAACCAGAGGACGGCAGCCAAAGAAACGGTCAGCAAAGATGCGCAAGTTGAACACCACACGCGGCACGGTCGAGGCAATCACCACATCGGTGATATCTGCGTGAATCCCATAGTGTTTCACCAGCGTCGAATACCAGGTGAAATAGGCATCCGCCGTGCGGGAATGGTGGGTTGAGGTGCGCAGCGTGCACAGGAACTTCTCGCCATCCCAGATCGAGAAAACGGTGTTGGTGTTGCCGCAGTCAATTGCCAGAAGCATCTGCGCCTCCTTCAGAAAAACACGTCCGCCGCCGGAATGCTGACGCGGCCCTTGGCGGTCTTTAAGACAAGGTTGCCGTTCGAGTCCACGGTTTCAAAGGTTCCCACCGTCTCGGAAGTTGAGGTCCGGGCAGTGATAACCTCGCCCAATTTGGCTGCCCGGGATAACCAGGCCGTTCGGATCGGTTCGAACCCGTAGGTGACAAATTGAGTTTCATACCTCGCGTACGCTGCAGCCAGTTCGGTTAGAAAATCCTCGGGGATGACTGCCGCACCGGTCTCCGACAGCAAAGACACTGGACGTACCGCGCTTTGTTCGACCGCATAGGCCGGGGGCGCCTCAGAAAGGTTCACACCGATCCCAATAGCCAGATGAGACAGCTCACGCCCCTGTCCAGTGCTTTCCAGCAGGATGCCAGCCAGCTTGCCGCCGTTCAGCAGAACGTCATTGGGCCATTTCAATGACAGCCCCGCCGCCCGGCCGGTGACCGCAACGCAGGCGTCAAACAGCGCCAGTGCTGCCACAAAGCTACGCAACGCGGCCTGTTCGGGATTGCCCTGCGGGCGCATCAACAGTGTCGCCGCCAGATTGCCCTTGGGGTTGGCCCAGGCGCGGCCTCGCCGGCCCCGCGCGGCAGTCTGATGATGCGCCATGATCCAGACCGGACCCGGCGCCGTTGGAGCAAGCCGAGCGGCCTCGTTCAGAGTGCTGTCGACCTCCTGCACAATGTGCAGCCCGTATCCTTGCGGCCAATCGGTCATGGCAAAAAGGCCCGGTCCGTTGACCGAGCCTCCTGCAATTGGATGTTAGGCAAATCAGTTGACAAGCGTTGCCGCCGCAGCCGCTGCCGCGCCTTCAATTCCGAACTGATAGAACACACCTACCAGCATCAGCGCAGCTGAGCCCATCAACGCAACCCACAGAACCGGAGTGGAGCGCGTTTCGATCGGGTCTTCGTTCTCTTCCCCGAAATACATGTAGAACACGATACGCAGGTAATAGAATGCACCGATCACGGACGCGATGGCCGAGACAATGACCAGCCCGGTCAGACCCGCACCGACACCAGCTTGCCAAACACCGAACTTGGCGAAGAAACCCAGCATCGGCGGCACACCGGCAAGGCTGAACATCAGGATCAGCACGGCCAGCGCCTTGCCAGGATCGCGCTTGGAGTACTGACGCAGCGAATCGATATCGGTGACGGGTTTGCCATCACGCTCCATCATCAGGATGAAGGCAAAAGTGCCGATGTTCATGGTCACATAGATCGCCAGATACATCAGCATCGCCTTGATGCCCAGTTCCGTACCGGCCGCCAGACCGATCAGCGCATAGCCCATATGGGCAATCGACGAGAACGCCATCAGACGTTTGATGTTACGCTGCCCAATCGCGGCAACTGCGCCCAGCAGCATCGACAGGACGGACAGCAGCACGATCACTTGCTGCCAGTCCTTGATTACTCCGCCAAAGGCGTCGTGCATCAAGCGGGCAAACAGCGCCATCGCCGCCACTTTCGGCGCGGTAGCAAAGAAGGCGGTGATCGGCGTGGGCGAGCCTTCGTACACGTCCGGCGTCCACATGTGGAACGGCACGGCCGAGACCTTGAACGCCAGCCCCGAGATCAGGAAGATCAGGCCGAACAGCAGGCCGACCGAAATGTCTCCGTGGTGTACGGTTTGGATGATACCCGAGAACAGAGTGGTTCCGGTAAAGCCATAGACCAACGACGCTCCGTACAGCAGCAGACCCGAGCTGAGCGCGCCCAATACGAAGTATTTCAGACCAGCTTCGGTCGATTTCGCGCTGTCACGGCGCAGGGCAGCCACGACGTAGAGCGACAGCGATTGCAGCTCAAGACCCATATACAGGGACATCAGGTCGCCCGCGCTGACCATCATCATCATGCCGACAGCAGCCAGAGCCACCAACAGAGGATATTCGAAGCGCAGTAGTCCGCGGCGCGACATGTAGTCCTGGCTCATCACCAGAACAGCAGCGGCGGACAGCAGGATCGCAACCTTGGCAAAGCGCGAGAACCCGTCGTCAATGAACATGCCGTTGAAGGCCACGTTGACGCCATCGCCATTGGTGGCAATCCAGATGGCCAGCAGCGCCATCAGGCCGGCCGTCGACCACACCAGGATCGGCGCCAGTGCGTCCTTCGCTGTGTAGACAGCCCCAATCAGAGCGGCCATCGCATATACGGCCAGAACAATCTCTGGCAGGATTATTGTCAGATCAGCCTGGATCATGTCTCCAAAGCCTCCTTAATGCGAAGCGGCCGTCTGGAGCGCGGCCTCAGCCGCGGCCAGAGCCGTGTCATAGTTCGAAATCAGTGCAGCGGTCGAGTTACCGATCACATCCGTTACCAGCGACGGGTAGACGCCCAGCAAAATGGTCATCACGATCAGCGGTGCGAAGATCAGCCGCTCACGCGAATTCATGTCGGTCATCGCCTTGAGGCTTTCCTTGATCAGATCGCCAAAGACGACCCGGCGGTACAGCCACAGCGCATAGGCCGCCGAGAAGATCACGCCGCTTGCAGCCACTGCGGTCACCCAGGTGTTGACCTGGAACGTGCCCATCAGGGTCAGGAATTCACCGATAAAGCCAGAAGTGCCCGGCAGGCCGACATTGGCCATGGTGAACAGCATGAAGACCAGAGCGTAGGCGGGCATCCGGATCACCAGACCTCCGTACGCGTCGATGTCGCGGGTATGCATCCGGTCATAGATCACGCCGACACACAGGAAGAGTGCCGCCGAGATGAAGCCGTGGCTGAGCATCTGGAAGATCGCGCCGTCGATCCCTTGCTGGTTCGCCGCAAATATACCCATGGTCACAAAGCCCATATGCGCAACCGAGGAATAGGCGATCAGCTTTTTCATATCCTCCTGCACCAACGCTACCAGCGAGGTGTAGACAACCGCGATGGCCGACATCCACAGCACCAGATCGGTCATCACCGCCGAACCCACAGGGAACATCGGCAGGCTGAACCGCAGGAACCCGTAGCCGCCCATCTTCAGCAGGATTGCCGCCAGCACGACCGAACCTGCCGTCGGCGCCTGAACGTGTGCGTCCGGCAACCAGGTGTGCACAGGCCACATTGGCATTTTCACCGCAAACGAGGCGAAGAAGGCCAGGAACATCAGCGTCTGCATCCCACCGACAATATAGAAGCCCAGCACGCTGAAGCCTTCGGACGAGAAATGGTGGCTCATCAGAGCCTCGATGTCCGTGGTGCCCGCATCCGCATACATGGCAACCATCGCCACCAGCATCAGCACTGAGCCAAGGAAGGTGTAGAGGAAGAACTTGAAGCTGGCGTAGATGCGATCCTTGCCACCCCAGATACCGATGATCAGGAACATCGGGATCAGACCTGCTTCGAAGAACAGGTAGAACAGAACCAAATCCAGCGCCATGAACACGCCCAACATCAGCGTTTCCAGCATCAGGAAGGCGATCATGTATTCCTTGACGCGGTCGGTGACCTGCCAACTGGCCAGAATGGTAAGCGGCATTATGAAGGTGGTCAGCAGCACGAACAGAACGCTGATGCCATCCACGCCCATCTTATATTTCAGGCCCAGCAGCCACTCACCCTCTTCCACCATTTGGAAGCCGGTGTTGGATGGGTCAAAGCCCGTGTAGATGCCGATCGAGACAAGGAAGGTCACCGTGGTCGCCACAAGTGCAACCCATTTCGCGTTGCGCTGCGCGGCCACGTCATCGCCATGCAGGAACAGGGCCAGAATGCCTGCCGCCACTGCGGGGATGAAGGTGACGATGGAGAGGATATTATCCATTATTGTGCGCCTCCGCCGATCGACATCCAGGTGACCAGGGCGGCGATGCCCAGAACCATCCAGAAGGCGTAAGTAAAGATGTAGCCCGTCTGCGCCTTGCCTGCGAGGCGGGTGAAGAAGGGAACAACGCCCATGGCGACACCGTTCAGGAAGCCGTCGATGGTGTTGCCATCGCCGCGTTTCCACAGGAACCGGCCAAGCGCCACGGTGGGTTTGACGAAGATCGCATCGTAGATTTCGTCAAAGTACCATTTGTTCAACAGGAACAGGTACAGAGGCCGCTGGTTCTGCGCCAGACGTCCCGGCAGGGACGGGTTCACGATATAGAACCAGTAGGCCATGACAAAACCCAGCACCATCGCAACGAATGGCGAAACCTTGACCCATTTCGGAGCCGCGTGTGCGTCGTCCAGAATATGGTTGTCCGGCGCGATATACAGGGCACCCTCGCCCGGCTTGCCCGCAAAGACATAATGGTGATCGCCACCATGGGCGGCCTCGTCGCCATGCGCCGCATCGTCACCGTGACCAGCGTCAGCGTGTTCAGCCTCGTCACCATGACCGTCATCCGCATGAGTATCCGTCGCGTGGTCATCCTCCGCATGGGCCGTATCAGCATGCGCATCCGTCTGGCCGTGATCGCCCGCCTCTGCGTGCTCGGACGCCTCGGCAACCGGAATGCCATAGAATTTGCCGACCTTGTCCGCGTGACCAAAGAAGTTGCCGTACCAGATCATGCCAGCAAAGACCGCACCCAGGGACAACACGCCCAAAGGCACCAGCATGGACATCGGGCTTTCATGCGCGTGATCATGTGTATGCTGATCACCACGCGGCTTGCCGTAGAAGGTCAGGAAGATCAGACGCCAGCTGTAGAACGAAGTGAACGCAGCCGCGATCACCAGCAGCCAGAAGCCATAGGCCGAGCCGCCTGCATAGGCGCTCTCGATGATGGCATCCTTGGACAGGAACCCGGCGAACCCGAATGTGGTCAGCGGAATGCCGACACCGGTGATGGCCAGCGTACCGATCATCATCGCCCAGAAGGTATATGGAATCTTTTTCCGCAGGCCGCCGTATTCGGTCATCTCCTGCTCGTGATGCATGGCGTGGATCACCGAACCGGCACCAAGGAACAGCAGCGCCTTGAAGAACGCGTGCGTGAACAGGTGGAACATCGCCGCCGAGTACATGCCCACACCCGCGGCCACGAACATGTAGCCCAGCTGCGAACAGGTCGAATAGGCGATGACGCGCTTGATGTCGGTCTGAACCAGACCCACTGTCGCGGCAAAGAACGCAGTCGACGCACCCAGCACGGTGATGAACCCGGTCGCGCCCGGCGCGAACTCCATCAGCGGCGACATACGACAGACCAGAAATACACCGGCGGTCACCATGGTCGCGGCGTGGATCAGCGCCGAAACGGGCGTCGGGCCTTCCATCGCATCCGGCAGCCAGGTGTGCAGGATCAGCTGCGCCGATTTACCCATCGCGCCGATGAACAGCAGGACGCAGATTACCTCGATGGCGGTCCACTCACCCCACAGGAAGTGCAGCTGCGTTTCCGCAAGCTCCGGGGCCGACGCGAAGATGTCAGAAAAGTTGATGCTGTCGGTCAGGAAGAACAGCGCGAAAATCCCCAGCGCAAAGCCAAAGTCACCAACCCGGTTCACCACGAAGGCCTTGATCGCAGCGGCATTGGCAGAGGGTTTACGATAGTAGAACCCAATCAGCAGGTAGGACGCGACGCCCACGCCTTCCCAGCCAAAGAACATCTGTACCAGGTTATCCGCTGTCACCAGCATCAGCATGGCGAAGGTGAAGAAGGACAGATAGGCAAAGAAACGCGGCTTATAGCTTTCGCCTTCACGCCATTGCGGGTCGTGATCCATGTAGCCGAAGGAATAGAGGTGCACGAGCGCCGAGACGGTCGTCACTACGATCAGCATGATCGCGGTCAGCCGGTCCAGACGTACCGCCCAGCTTGTCGACAGCGAGCCGCTCTCGATCCAGCGCATGACTTCGACCTGTTGCGTCACCCCGTCGAAGGTGAAGAACACGATCCATGACAGCAAACAGGCCAGAAACAACAGGCCCGTGGCGGTCCACATGGCAGCTTTCTCGCCAATGAAGCGCCAGCCAAACCCGCAGATCAGTGCGCCCACAAGCGGGGCAAAGAGGATGGTGGTTTCCATGTTCCCTTACCCCTTCATCATGTTGACGTCTTCAACCGCGATGGTGCCACGGTTGCGGAAGAAGCAGACCAGAATAGCCAGACCAATCGCAGCCTCGGCCGCCGCAACGGTCAGAACGAACAGTGTAAACACCTGCCCGACCAGATCGCCGAGGAAACTGGAAAACGCCACGAGGTTGATATTCACCGCCAACAGCATAAGTTCGATGCTCATCAGCAGGATGATGACGTTCTTGCGGTTCAGGAAGAGACCGAAGATGCCGATGACGAACAGCGTCGCCGCGACCGTAAGATAGTGTTCAAGTCCGATCATCGTCTCAAAGTCCCTGCCCCGGTTTCACATCCTTCAGCTCCATCGCCTCGGCCGGGTCGCGCATCATCTGGCCGACGATGTCCTGGCGCTTGATGTCCTTGCGATGGCGCAGGGTCAGCACGATTGCGCCAATCATCGCCACCAGCAGGATCAGGCCCGCCAGTTGGAACAGAAGGAAGTATTGATCATAAAGAATGACGCCGAGCGCCTCGGTGTTGTGGCGGTCCGCCGGAACCGGCTGTGCCAGATTGGCTGCCGCACCCTGCGCGCTGTCCCATGCGCCGAAGGCCATGACGAACTGCATCAGGATCACCAGACCGATCAGCAGGGCAAGTGGCATATAGCGCGCCATCTCCGCCTTGAGTTCGGCAAAGTCAACATCCAGCATCATCACGACGAACAGGAACAGAACCGCGACCGCGCCCACGTAGACGATGATCAGCAGCATCGCCACGAACTCGGCCCCCAGCAGCACGAACAGCCCCGCCGAGGACAGGAACGCCAGGATCAGCCACAGCACCGAGTGCACCGGCTGGCGGCTGATCACCGTGAACAGCCCGCCGGTGATGGCGCTGATGGCAAACAGATAGAAGGCAAAGACGGTCATTGATCCTCATCCTCGTTGTCGCCCATGACTTCTTGCGCCAAATCCAGCGCGCGGGTCATGGCCGGGATGCCGGCAAAGACCGACATCTGACCGATCGTTTCCACGATCTCTTGTTTCTTTGCGCCAGCTTCCAGCGCGTGACGCACGGTCTGACGAACAGCCGAGTCTGCCTGTGCGCCCTGACAGGTCAGACCGGCCAGCGTCAGCAGCAGGCGGGTTTTGGCATCCAGACCGTCTTTGTTGACGGTGTTGCCGAACATCATTTCCATGACCTCTTTGGGCATGGTCGGCCACAGCGCCTCGAACCCCTTGGGCGAGAAGTTTTCCATCGCCGGGTTCATCGCCTTGGCCATGTCCTGAGCCTGCTTCATCATCAGCTCGAACGGATTTGTCGGGCTGTCAGTCATCTCGGCCACCCCAAAGCAAACACAATGGCTGAAATGCCGAGCACTACCATTGACCAGCCCAACAACTGTTTCTCAAACTTGGAAATCGCAATGTAGGCAGTGGCAAACCAGCAAAAGCCGACGATGATCACCGCGGCTGGAGTAAACGCTTGGGTGAAAGTTGTCCCCGGAATAGCAAACCATTTGAAGGTCGCCGAAGCGACCAACGCGGCCAAAACCCATAGGATATTCCTGTTAAATGGAACTCGGTCAGTCATCGGTACGGCGCGTCCATTTCCAGATTGCGGGCGATCTCAGCTTCCCAGCGTTCGCCGTTATCGAGCAGCTTCTGCTTGTCGTAGAACAGCTCTTCGCGGGTCTCAGTGGCGAATTCGAAATTCGGGCCTTCGACGATAGCATCGACTGGGCAGGCCTCTTGGCAGAAACCGCAATAGATGCACTTGGTCATGTCGATGTCATAACGCGTGGTACGGCGGCTGCCGTCTTCGCGCGGTTCGGCGTCGATGGTGATGGCTTGCGCCGGGCAGACTGCCTCGCACAGTTTACAGGCGATGCAGCGTTCTTCGCCATTCGGGTAACGGCGCAGAGCGTGCTCACCGCGGAAACGCGGCGACAGCGGGCCCTTTTCGTGCGGATAGTTCACGGTGGCCTTGGGGGCGAAGAAATACTTCAGCCCCAGTTTCATGCCGACCCAGAAGTCCTGCAGCAGAAAATACTTGGCAGCGCGGGTATAGTCGATGTTTGCCATATCAGCCTCCTACGCTCCAACGCGCGAACGCGCCCCAGAACCAGTCGAATTTCGCCGCAAAGGCCACGAAGACCACCCACACCAGCGAGAACGGCAGGAATACTTTCCAGCCCAGCCGCATCAGCTGGTCATAGCGGTAGCGGGGCGTGATCGCCTTGACCATCGCGAAGATGAAGAAGAAGAACGCCATCTTGGCGACCATCCACAGCACGCCATCAGGCAGGCCCGGGATCGGCGACAGCCAACCGCCGAAGAACAGCAGCGAAGTCAGCGCGCACATCAGGAAGATGGCGATATATTCACCGGCCATGAACAGCAGGAAGGGCGTTGCCGAGTATTCGACCTGATAACCGGCAACCAGTTCCGACTCCGCTTCGGGCAAATCGAACGGCGGGCGGTTGGTCTCGGCCAGCGCCGAGATAAAGAACAGGAACACCATCGGGAAGTGCGGCAGCCAGTACCAGCTGAAGAAGCCAAACGAGCCGTCTTGCGCACGGACGATGTCACCAAAGTTCATCGACCCGGTCGAGATGATCACACCGATGATGATCAGACCGATCGAGACCTCATAGGAAATCATCTGCGCCGCAGACCGCAGCGAGCCGAGGAACGGGTACTTTGAGTTCGACGCCCAACCGCCCATGATCACGCCATAAACTTCCAACGAAGAAACGGCGAAGACATAGAGGATCGCGACGTTGATATCCGACAGCACCCATCCATCGTTGAACGGGATCACCGCCCAGGCGATCATTGCCAGAACGAAAGACGTCAACGGTGCGAGCATAAAGACCGTGCGGTCTGCACCGGCCGGGATAACGACCTCTTTGACCACATATTTCAGCGCATCCGCCACCGATTGCAGCAGGCCATAAACGCCAACCACGTTGGGTCCGCGGCGCATCTGAACAGCCGCCCAGATCTTGCGGTCGCCATAAACAAGGAACAACAGCGAGATCATCACAAAGGCAACGACAGCAAGCACTTGCGCCAGAATGATGATGGCTATTCCGCCTGGGGTGTTAAAGAAATCAGCCATTGGTCCTCACACCGTGGGTATTCCGTTTTCCGCGAGCGATGCAAAGGCCTTGTGCCTGCGCAAACTGCGGCTGGGTCGGCGCGTTGGTGTAAACAGCATCTGCCGCCATTACGCCACCCTTAATCTTGGGTTTCACACACAAATCAGGCGCGGCGTACTGCCACCCGGCAGTCGCGTTTGCCTGCGATATGAAACAGGTCTGGTTCATTCCGCTGCGATCTTCTCGGATTTGCGGGCCTGCGCCTGTGCCGAAAGCTCGGCCATCAGTTGCGAGGCGCGCGCAATTGGGTTGGTCAGGTAGAAATCTTTGACCGCATTGCGGAAGGTTGCCTTGCCCAGAGGGCCTGCCTCCAGCGCTTGAACCTCGTTCTGGGTCACCTCGTCGATGCGAGCCAGATGGGGAACCGCCTCAATCAGCGCGGTACGCAGTTGCGCCAGCGAGTCGAAGGGCAGCGTTGCGCCCAGTTGAGCGGACAAGGCCCGCAGAATGGCCCAGTTTTCCTTGGCCTCACCCGGTGCAAACCCGGCGCGCATCGCCAGTTGCGGGCGGCCTTCGGTGTTCACGAACAGACCGTTTTCTTCGGTGTAGGCCGCGCCCGGCAGGATCACGTCGGCGCGGTGTGCGCCCCGATCACCATGGCTGCCCTGATAGATCACAAAGGCACCGTCACCGATTTCGACCTCATCCGCGCCGAGGTTATAGATGACATCCGCGGCGCAGATCGCATCCATGCCGCCTTCGTTGGTGGCATCCACATCCATCGCGCCGACCCGCGAGGCCGCAGTGTGCAGAACAATCAAGCCACTTTCGGTATTGGTCGCAATGGCTTGCGCGGCAGCCAGAACGGCGGCACCATCAGCCTCTTGCAATGCGCCCTGCCCGATGATGATCAGCGAGCGCTTACCCTTGATCTCATCATCGCCGCCCATGTCGACGACCTTCTGCAGCGCTGCGCGGTCGTCACCCACGTGGTGATACTCATAGGTCAGATCCACCGCCGGACCGACCAGAGCAACCTCGGCCCCGTGCGCCCACGCCTTGCGGATACGGGCGTTCAGCACCGGCGCTTCGTCGCGCGGGTTGGTGCCGATCAGCAGAATACGCTCGGCACCGTCGATGTCTTCGATTGACGCGGTCCCGGCATAGGCCCCACGGTTCCCCGCAGGCAGCTTGGCGCCATCGGTACGACATTCCACAACACCGCCCTGCCCTTCGATCATCTGCTTCAGCGCAAAGATCGCCTCGACCGGGGCCAGATCACCCGCGATACCAGCAGGCTTCTCGGCACCTTTCAGCGCGTCGGCGGCTTTCGTCAGCGCCTCGGGCCATGTCGCCGGGCGCAGTTTGCCGTTTTCGCGGATGTAAGGCTTGTCCAGACGCTGACGACGCAGGCCGTCCCAGACAAAGCGGGTCTTGTCGCTGATCCATTCCTCGTTCACGCCGTCATGGTTGCGCGGCAGGAAGCGCATCACTTCGCGGCCCTTGGTATCCACGCGAATGTTCGAACCCAGAGCGTCCATCACGTCGATGCTCTCGGTCTTGGTCAGTTCCCACGGGCGCGCGGTAAAGGCGTAGGGCTTCGAGGTCAGCGCGCCAACCGGGCACAGGTCGATGATGTTGCCCTGCATGTTCGAATCGAGAGTCTGGTTCAGATACGAGGTGATCTCTGCATCCTCACCGCGCCCGGTCTGACCCATCTGGGTGATCCCGGCGACCTCGGTAGTAAAACGCACACACCGGGTGCAGCTGATGCAGCGGGTCATCGCGGTGCCAACGAGCGGCCCCAGATCCAGATCGTCCACCGCCCGCTTGGCTTCCTTGAAGCGCGAGCCTGACAGACCGTAAGCCATCGCCTGATCCTGCAGGTCACACTCGCCACCCTGGTCGCAGATCGGGCAGTCCAGCGGGTGGTTGATCAGCAGGAACTCCATCACCCCTTCACGGGCCTTCTTGACCATGGGCGAGTTCGTCTTGACCACCGGCGGCTGGCCTTCCGGTCCCGGTCGCAAGTCACGCACCTGCATCGCGCACGAGGCTGCGGGTTTCGGCGGGCCGCCTACGACCTCAACCAGACACATCCGGCAGTTCCCGGCGATCGACAGACGTTCGTGATAGCAGAAACGCGGCACTTCGACCCCGGCCTCTTCACAGGCCTGGATCAGGGTCATTGCACCATCGACTTCGATTTCCTGCCCGTCGATATTCACTTTGCGGAGGTCAGACATGGTCTAGTTCGCCCTCAAATACACGCCAATGGCGCTGTTTCTTTCGATTTCCTTCTGCCCCAACGTGCAGAAAGAGTTCGGATTTTCATACGTGACGCCGTGCTGAGACAGATACGCCTCACCCTTGGTGCGCATCCTGTCCTTTTCGGCATCCGATTCCACATACGCCCGGATTTCCTTGTCCGAGTAGCCCAGCTTGTTCGCCTTAGATCGCAGATCCCACATCACACCTATCGCCTTCAGACGGCGCCCGCTGATCGACGGGCAATACTCTGAAATTTCGTTTGCGATTGCGATGTAATAGAGTTCGTTGTCGATCTCTTTGACTTCGCGCAAGGGCGGTTTGGCTTCGGCAAGTGTCGGCAGGACCAATACCGAGATCAATGCGAGCGTTTTCATACCAGACATGACAACTCCTTTCGTCTTGGGAAACCCAAGACGAAGAGCACGCGGGGCGCTATGCAATAACACCCCCCGCTTCATGGCCTGATATGCAAAAACACGCATCATGGTCTCTGGCACGTTCCCGCAAATGTCAGTTTGTCGTCGCTGATGCGCAGGTTCTGCGGATCGGTATCCGGGCCGACCTTCCAAACGATTTTGGAAGAGCCGAAATACTTGATACAGAACTTGGTCCCCTCAAACCGACCGGCCTCGCGCGCGCCATCCAACGAGGCTGAGACATCGTTGACGACAACCGTAAAGTCAGCAGGTGACGCTTTTTTGTCGACGGGTTTCGCCTTGGCCCGGAACGCGTGACCGTCAAACAGAATCTGATCCGAGGACGGGGTAACAATCCCGCAGGCCGAAACCGCCGCCATCGCAACAATCGCACTCAGCATGAAGCTGTGGTTTTTAAGATGTCTTAGCCCCAACATTCGATGTTTCCCCAACCCCATCATCAGAATGCTGCGACCAGCGCCATGAGGCCCATGACAAACATGCAGGCCCAGCCAACGACATAAAGAACCGATCGCAACCCGCTGTGAGGTTTACCGATTCCGCGCATATGCACGACCAACATCAACAGACGCGCCAACAGCGCAACCGAAGCAAGCAGGTTTACCCAAAACGGGCTGACCCCCATCAGGATCGCAGCGACAGTGACCGTCAGATAGGCAGGAAGAGTCTCAGTACCGTTCAGGTAGGCCCGGTTCAGGCGATACGCCTTGTCGGAATAGTCCTGATCGGGCGTCGCCCCCGGCGCCAGTCCTTTACCCTGCTTGGCCAAGGCCGAAAACGGGGACAAGACCAGCACGACGAGGGTGAAGATCACCAACGATGCAACTGCATGCCCATATTCCGCGAAGACTTCCATCTGATTTACTCCGCCGCCATTGCGCCCATACGACCCGACTTCTGCGCCTTGATGCGATCTTCGATCTCTTCGCGGAAGTTGCGGATCAGGCCCTGGATCGGCCAGGCTGCCGCGTCACCAAGGGCGCAGATCGTGTGACCTTCGACCTGTTTGGTCACGTCGAACAGCATGTCGATCTCTTCCAGCTCGGCCTCGCCGCGCACCAGACGGTCCATGACGCGCATCATCCAGCCTGTGCCTTCGCGGCACGGCGTACACTGGCCGCAGCTTTCGTGTTTGTAGAACTTCGACAGACGCCAGATCGCTTTGATGATGTCGGTGGACTTGTCCATCACGATCACCGCAGCCGTTCCAAGCCCCGAGCCCAGATCGTTGCGCAGATAGTCGAAATCCATGATAGCGTCGCGCATGTTCTCACCACGCACACAAGGCACCGACGACCCACCCGGGATCACCGCCAGCAGATTGTCCCAGCCACCGCGAATGCCGCCGCAATGGGTCTCGATCAGGTCCTCGAAGGAAATCGACATTGCCTCTTCGACGACGCAGGGGTTGTTCACATGGCCCGAGATTGCAAACAGCTTGGTGCCTGCGTTGTTCTGGCGGCCAAAGCCCGCAAACCAGTCCGCGCCGCGGCGCAGGATGGTGGGTACAACGGCGATGGATTCCACGTTGTTCACCGTGGTCGGGCAACCATAGAGACCCGCACCCGCCGGGAACGGAGGCTTCATCCGCGGCATACCCTTCTTGCCCTCAAGGCTTTCGATCAGGGCGGTTTCCTCACCGCAGATATAGGCGCCTGCCCCGTGATGCAGGAACACATCGAAATCCCAACCCGAGCCTGCGGCGTTCTTGCCCAAAAGACCTGCGTCATAAGCTTCGTCAATTGCGGCCTGCAGCGCCTCACGCTCGCGGATATATTCGCCGCGCAGGTAGATGTAGCAGGTATGCGCATTCATTGCGAAGGACGCGATCAGGCAGCCCTCGATCAGTGTATGCGGATCATGGCGCATGATCTCACGGTCTTTGCAGGTGCCGGGTTCCGATTCATCGGCGTTCACCACCAGATAGGCCGGACGCCCGTCGCTTTCCTTGGGCATGAACGACCATTTCAGACCTGTCGGGAAGCCCGCGCCACCGCGACCGCGAAGACCCGAGTCCTTCATGGTCTGGATGATCCAGTCACGGCCCTTTTCGATCAGGCCAGCAGTGCCGTCCCAATGCCCCCGGGCCTGCGCGCCTTTAAGCGTGCGCTCATGCATCCCGTAGATGTTGGTAAAGATCCGGTCCTGATCCTTCAGCATCGTGTGTTACCTTCAGCTGTCCTGACGCATGCGCCAGAGTTGAAAAATGTTGACGCCCGCATAGATAAACCCTGCCAGAGCGGCGAGATCGAAAAACAACGCGTGGCGCGCCGTCAGTCCCAATGCGGGGCCTATGAACATGTTCATGGCAAGCCAGATCACCATCGTCACCGCGATGACAATGCCGATATGTCGGCCCTTTCGGGCTATGGCCTGTTCCTTGTCCTTGTCCATCTTACCCTGATGCCCCGGATGGGCACCGTCGTTTAGTCTTCGTAAGTGCCGTCTTCCTTGGCACGTTTGGCGAATTCGGTTTCCTCACCCGCCGCAAGTTTGGCCGCCTGGTCGATCCAGCCATCGCGTTCGATCCGGCCCTTGAATTTCAGGCGTGCATCCACCCAAGCCACCTGTTCCGGCGTCCAGGCTGCAATCTGGTCGTAGTGGTAGAAACCCAGCTCGTTCAGCGTTTCTTCCAGCTTTGGCCCCACACCTTTCAGCAGTTTGAGGTCATCCGCCTTACCGTCCCGCGCCGCGGTCAGCGTTTCGGGCTGGTCTTCCTTGACTTCCTCCGGTTCGGGCTTGGCTTTCGCCTCTTCTGCCTGCTTTACAGCCGACTTCGGCGTTTCAGGCGCTTTCGGAGGTTTCGCCGACGCCGACGCACCAGCCTGCTTGCCATCCTTGCCCAGCCAAGGGGTCAGGATCGGAACTTCGGTTCCGTCGATGCGCTTGACCGTGTCACGCAGATCCGTCGCCAATTCGACGCTTGCGTTGTACCGAGGTTTCCCGGCCTCGTACTCGGCCAGACTGCTCAGGCCCTTCAGCGGTTCCGCCGCATAGCGCCCGTTCTGCGGGCCCGGAGTCGGCACTTTGCCTGCCACAAGATCGTCGACGATCTTGCCAAAGCTCTCGGCCGTCAGATCCTCGTAATAATCCTTGCCGATCTGCGCCATCGGCGCATTGGTGCAGGAACCGAGGCATTCCACCTCTTCCCAGCTTAGCTTGCCATCGGCGGACAGCTCATGCGGCTTGGCCGCGATCTTTTCCTTGCAGACCGCGATCAGGTCTTCTGCCCCGCAGATCATGCAGGAGGTCGTGCCGCAAACCTGAATATGCGCAACTGAGCCAACCGGCTGCAGCTGGAACATGAAGTAGAAAGACGCTACCTCAAGCACGCGGATATAGGCCATGCCCAGCATATCAGCGACGGATTCAATCGCCGGGCGGCTCAGCCAGCCCTCTTGTTCCTGTGCACGCCACAGCAGCGGGATGACCGCACTGGCCTGACGACCTTCAGGGTATTTGGTGATCTGCGCTTCGGCCCACTGTTGGTTGGCAGCAGTAAAGGCAAAGCTTTCGGGTTGTTCGGGATGAAGACGGCGGAGCATTAGCGGTCAATCTCTCCAAATACGACGTCCATGGTGCCGATGATGGCGGCGACGTCGGCCAGTTGGTGCCCTCCGGCGACGTGATCCATGGCTTGCAGGTGCAGGAAGCCCGGCGCGCGTAGCTTGGCGCGGTAGGGTTTGTTGGTGCCGTCGGCGACCAGATAGACGCCGAACTCGCCCTTGGGGGCCTCGACGGCGGCGTAGACCTCGCCTGCGGGCACGTGGAAGCCTTCGGTATACAGCTTGAAGTGATGGATTAGGCTTTCCATCGAAGTCTTCATATCCGAGCGTTTCGGTGGGGTGATCTTGCCACGCGCCAGAACGTCACCCGGGCAGTCGCGCAGCTTGGCGATGGCCTGTCGGATGATCAGCAGCGACTGGCGCATCTCTTCCATGCGGACGAGGTAACGATCATAGCAGTCGCCGTTTTTGCCGACGGGGATTTGGAATTCGAACTCGTCGTAGCATTCATAGGGCTGCGCGCGGCGCAGGTCCCATGCCAGACCCGATCCACGCACCATCACGCCCGAGAAGCCGTATTTCTGGATGTCATCCTCGGTCACAACGCCAATGTCGGCGTTACGCTGTTTGAAGATGCGGTTTTCGGTCAGCAGGCCGTCGATATCGTCGAGAACGGCGGGAAACTCGTGGCTCCATGCCTCGATATCGTCCAGCAATTCCGGCGGCAGGTCCTGATGCACACCACCGGGACGGAAATAGGCCGCGTGCAGACGCGCACCACAGGCACGCTCATAGAACACCATCAGCTTTTCGCGTTCTTCAAAGCCCCAGAGCGGCGGGGTCAGAGCCCCCACGTCCATCGCCTGAGTGGTCACGTTCAGCAGGTGGTTCAGGATGCGGCCGATCTCGGAATACAACACCCGGATCAGCGAGCCCCGGCGCGGCACTTCCACACCGGTCAGCTTTTCGATGGCCAGACACCAGGCATGTTCCTGGTTCATCGGTGCCACATAGTCCAGACGGTCGAAATACGGCAGGTTCTGCAGATACGTCCGGCTTTCCATCAGCTTTTCGGTGCCACGGTGCAGCAAGCCGATATGCGGGTCGCAACGCTCGACAATTTCGCCGTCCAACTCAAGCACAAGGCGCAAAACTCCGTGCGCCGCAGGGTGTTGCGGGCCGAAGTTAATGTTGAAGTTGCGGATTTTCTGTTCTCCGCTCAGCGCGTCCGTGCTGCCGTCATCGTATCTTGAGCCGTCCATCAACGCCCTCGTTTTTTCTTTTTCGCCTCGGCCCGGACCCGGACCTTTTCGGCTTCGGCCGCTTTTGCAGCAGCCCCTGCAAGCAAGACGCCCAATGCGCCCAAAATGATCAGTTCACCCATCATGTCAGCGTCGCTCCATCTCTTGCAGCTTCATCGCCATCATCCACAGCAGGACAATCACGACCGGAGAGATGATGCATGCAAACGCCCAGTTCTTGTTGATCCCGAAATGCGGCAGCAGCTTGGTCATCGGTACGACCGTTGCAACCACCAGTACAATCCAGATCAGGAACTCAAACATGATGACTACTCCTGTTTTTCATCCCCCGGCAGAATGTAGTTCGCGCCTTCCCATGGGGACATGAAATCGAACTGACGGTATTCCTGCACCAGGCTGACCGGTTCGTAGACCACGCGCTTTTGCGCCTCGTCATACCGAACCTCGGTATAGCCGGTGGTCGGGAAATCCTTGCGCAGCGGATGGCCGCGGAAACCATAGTCCGTCAGGATGCGCCGCAAGTCCGGGTGACCTGAGAACAGGATGCCGAACATGTCGAACACCTCACGCTCGAACCAGTTGGCCGAGGGGTGAACATCCACGATCGAGGGCACCATGTCTTCCTCGCGGATCGACACCCGCAGGCGGATACGCTGGTTCTGGTACATCGACAGGAAGTGGTACACCACGTCGAACCGCTTGGCGCGTTCGGGGTAGTCGACACCGGTGATATCCACCAGAGTCGAGAACTTGCAGTTCTGGTCGGACCGCAGGAATTCAACAAATTCCACGATATTCGACGGGGCAACATCGACGTTCAGCTCACCGTGGGTCACGTCCCAGGACAGAACGCAATCCGCCCGTTTCAGTTCCAGCTGGGCGCCGAGTTCCTTGAGTGCTTCGCTCATCTGCCCTCTCCTCAGCGTACGATGGTGCCGGTGCGGCGGATTTTGCGTTGCAACTGCATCAGACCGTACAACAACGCTTCAGCCGTCGGAGGGCAACCGGGCACGTAGATGTCGACCGGAACAACCCGGTCACAACCACGCACAACGGAATAAGAATAGTGGTAATAGCCACCGCCATTCGCGCAGGACCCCATCGAGATCACATAGCGCGGCTCGGGCATCTGGTCATAGACCTTGCGCAGCGCCGGGGCCATCTTGTTGGTCAGGGTGCCGGCCACGATCATCACGTCCGACTGACGCGGAGAGGCGCGCGGCGCGATGCCAAACCGTTCCGCATCATAACGCGGCATCGAGGTGTGCATCATCTCAACCGCGCAGCAGGCCAGACCGAATGTCATCCAGTGCAGCGAGCCGGTGCGCGCCCAGTTTATGATGTCCTCGGTCGAGGTCAGCAGAAACCCTTTGTCCTGCAGCTCGGCATTCAGGGCCTGGGTCGCGACTTCTTTATCGACGCCAGCGGTGTTTGCACCCGTCATCACTCCCATTCCAGGGCCCCTTTCTTCCATTCATAGGCAAAGCCGATGGTCAGCACAGCCAGGAATACCATCATGGACCAGAAGCCCACATCGCTGATGTCCTTGAAGCCCACGGCCCACGGGAACAGGAAGGCGATTTCCAGATCGAAGATGATGAAGAGAATCGATACCAGATAGAATCGGACGTCGAATTTCATCCGCGCATCGTCGAAGGCGTTGAAACCGCACTCATATGCGCTGACCTTTTCAGGGTCGGGATTGCGGACGGCCAGTACTACAGCGGCAAGAATCAGTACGATTCCAAGGCCCACGGCGACGGCCAGAAACACCAGAATCGGGAGGTACTCCCGCAGCAGGTCTTCCACGAATAGCTCCTTTCCTGCGCATACCCCCCAGGGACGCGCCGTCAATTGGCGTGTTGACTGGACATTCTCTATCCGCGCCGGGTCAGAGGGTCAACCGAACACAAACGCGCAGGGGCTTAATATTCCACTTGCTTCCACTATTGGAAAATCTGGCATTTGAGCGAATCTGTTTTCACTCTGAAAACGCGCTAAACCTGAGTATTCCATGCAGGTTTTCGTTTATCGAAGAAGGCGCTGATGCCTTCGCGCGCCTCGTCGGTTTCCCACCGTTCGACCAGCGATTGGATCGTCCGATCAATCACGGCATCGTCAATACGCGGACCCAGCGCCTGCACCAGGTTCTTGGCCGAAGCCACGGCTCCCGGCGCGCAGGAGAGGTAGGGCAGGACTTCGGCCTCGACCGCATCCTGCAGATCCGCCGCCGGGACAGCTTTGGCCAACAGGCCAAGGTCCACGGCTTCCGAAGCATCGAACACCCGGGCCGACATGAACACGCGCCGGGCGTGGGCCGCGCCCATGCGGGCGATGACATAGGGGCCGATGGTTGCCGGGATCAAGCCCAACCGGGTTTCGGTCAGCGCCATCTTTATCCCGTCCACGCCCACGGCCATATCGCAAACCGCAGCCAGTCCGATACCACCACCAAAAGCATTGCCCTGAAGCGCCCCGATCAGAGGTTTGGGCATCGTATTCAGCGCCTGCAGCATCTCGGCCAGTTTGCGTGCCTCGGCGAACCGGGTTTCGGGGTCGGCGGCCATCTGCGCTTGCATCCAGCCCAAATCCCCACCAGCACAAAAGCTCTTCCCTGCGCCGGTCAGAACCACGACCCGAACCGTGTCGTCCGCCCCCAACTGCGCCGCCGCTTGCGTCAGCTCGGAAATCATCTGCGCCGACATTGCGTTGTGCTTTTCCGGACGGTCGAGCGTCAGAGTCGCCATACCGCGCGCGTCCTGCGTGACCGAGATCGTTTCAAACATCGCCCTTTACTCCGCTCGCATAGCTCGGGCCACCTGGGCAGCCTCTTCGACAACTGCCTGATCAATCCCGGTCTGATATCCAAGCCGCTCCAGATGCGCGACAACAGCCTCGGTCGCGACGTTGCCAGAGGCACCCGGCGCATAGGGGCACCCGCCCAGCCCACCGACGGCCGAGTCGAAGGTCCGGACGCCCAGCGCCAGCGCGGCGTCGATATTGTCGATGGCGCGGCCATTGGTGTCATGGAAATGGCCCGCCAACCGGGTGACCGGCACCCGCTCGCGAACGGCCAGCAGCATATGGGCGATTGTATCCGGCGTCCCCTGCCCGATCGTGTCGCCCAGCGAGACCTCATAGCAACCCAATGCGAACAGACGATCCGCAACTTCTGCAACTTTCTCTGGCGGAGTTGGCCCGTCATAGGGGCAATCAGTCACGCAAGAGACATACCCACGCACCGGCAGATCAATGTGGCGGGCGGCCTCGAGGATCGGAGTGAACCGTTCGATGGATTCCTCAATCGTGGCGTTGATATTGGCCTTCGAAAACCCCTCGGACGCCGAGGCAAACACCGCGATCTCATCCGCCTTGGCCGCCAGGGCGTCCTCGTAGCCACGCATGTTCGGTGTCAGCGCGGCAAAGCGCACCCCGTCCGCCCGCTTGATCCCGGCCAACACCTCTGCGCTGCCCGCCATTTGCGGCACCCATTTGGGCGAGACGAAACTGGCCACTTCGATCCGGTTGAAACCGGCGCGACTGAGGCAGTCGATCAGGGCTACCTTTTCAGCCACAGAGATTTCACGCTGTTCGTTTTGCAGGCCATCGCGTGGTCCTACCTCGAAAATCTCGACCCGCTCATCCATTACGGCGTTCCTTCCGGTTTCGTTTCCAACATGTTGACCCGACTGTGCCACGCGATGCGGCGCAGGAACAGGCTACTCCTCTTCCAACCGAACCAAGGCGGCTCCGGCTTCGACCTGTGCGCCATCCTCGGCCAGTACCTCGGCTACGATTCCATCGCGGGCAGCCAGCAGCGAATGCTCCATCTTCATAGCCTCCAGAATGGCCAGCCGATCCCCCTCTTTCACCGCCTGCCCGACCGAGGCAAACACGGCCTTCACCAGTCCGGGCATGGGGGCCTCGATCACATTGGTATCACCGGCAGCGCTGGTGTCACGGTCCAGCGGGTCAAAGATCTCGAACGCACGACCATAGTTTTCAAAAACGGTGATCCGTGACCCCGACACAGCAACACGCGGCATGGGCGCTCCTCCGACAGACCACCCTCGACCGCTATGTTCCGCGATGAGGGTCTCCTCACCGACCTGCCAGACCTGCCGGTTTGGACCTTCAACCTGCACATCCAGATCGACCAACTCGTCAGCCATCAACTGAACCGCACGATGCAACGGTGCCCAAAGAGAGAACCCGGCCTCACCAGAACTCTCCGCCAATCCCAGCGCCGTCATCGCAGCAGCCACGCATGTCGCGGCAGAGACCGGGGTGTCCCGTATCAACGTCTCCAAATCCCGACCGATCAGGCCGGTATCCACGTCACCCATAGCAAACCCCTGATGCCGTGTGAGCGCACCCAGAAAGGCCAGGTTGGTAACGGTGCCCGCCACTTCGGTCTGCTGCAGGGCACGATGAAGTTGCTCCAACGCGACCGCGCGGGTTGGGCCGTGGACAATGACCTTTGCGATCATCGGGTCATACCACGGGCTGATCGTATCCCCGGCTCGCACGCCACTGTCGGCGCGACAGGCAGTCGGGAATTGCAAATGCGTCAGGGTGCCGGTTGCAGGAAGGAACCCTTTGGGCACATCCTCGGCATAAAGCCGGGCTTCGAACGCGTGACCATTGATCGACAAGTCGTCCTGCTGCTTAGGCAACGTCTCACCCGAGGCGACACGCAATTGCCATTCGACCAGATCCACACCGGTGATTGCTTCGGTGACCGGATGTTCGACCTGCAGGCGCGTGTTCATCTCCATGAACCAGAACCGATCCGGGCGCAGCCCCTCCGAGGCATCGACGATGAATTCAACCGTCCCAGCCCCTTTGTACCCAATCGCCTCAGCCGCACGCACGCCCGCCTGTCCCATCGCTTCGCGCATCTCAGCCGTCATGCCGGGGGCCGGAGCCTCTTCGATCACTTTCTGGTGCCGCCGTTGCAGTGAGCAGTCGCGTTCAAACAGATGCACGGCGTGGGTGCCGTCGCCGAACACCTGCACTTCGATATGGCGGGGTTTGGCGACGAATTTCTCGACCAACACGGCGTCATTGCCAAAGGCAGTGCGGGCCTCGCCGCGTGCGCTGTCCAATGCCGAGGCGAAATCCTCGGGCCGTTCGACCAGCCGCATACCTTTGCCGCCACCACCAGCCACGGCCTTGATTAGCACCGGATAGCCGATGGTATCCGCAGCCCCTGCCAGATGCTCGGGGTCTTGATTGTCCCCATGATAACCGGGAACCACGGGCACGCCCGCCTGCTCCATCACCACCTTGGCCGCATCCTTGAGACCCATCTGGCGGATCGCATCCGCCGAGGGGCCGATAAAGGTCAGACCCGCGGCTTCGACCGCATCCACGAATTCGGGGTTTTCGGAAAGAAAGCCATACCCCGGATGGATCGCTTGCGCGTCCGTCTCCAGCGCGGCCTGAATGATCACATCGCCCTTCAGGTAACTCTCCGCCGGAGCAGCCCCCCCGATATGCACGGCCTCATCCGCCATCTGCACATGCTTGGCCGAGGCATCCGCGTCCGAATAGACCGCGACACAGGACACCCCCATTCTCTGGGCGGTTTCCATCACGCGGCAGGCGATCTCACCCCTGTTGGCAATCAGGATTTTGTTAAACATGGCAAATCGTCCCCTTGAAGGTCAAACCAGACGAACATTCGGTGCTTAGGCTCCAAGACAACGCAGTGCACTCGAAAGCTTCATCGCGGAAATAGAACAGAAAGTTACTGGCGGAATCGGCCCCGGCCGAAACTGAATTCCAAGGTGTCGTGTCTCCACCTTCCAGAAAATCGCCATCCACTTCGTAAAATTCTCCCCAAGCTGGGGCCAACTTGCTGAAGCGGCACTGCCCACCGTACCACCCATGATCATTGATCAATGTGAAGCGAAACCTCTGGCACCCAACGAACCTCATAAACAGGTGACCTTGCGCCAAATGTGATGGGTTCAACCACTCGTTTGGGCGAAAACGCAGCCAAAGGTCATCGCCTTCCTGCGCCGTGGCAGGCATTGGCGCATTTGGATCGGCGTTCCAATCCTCATTCAGTTTGGTGAAATGCGTATCCATTGGGCGATCACATCCTGAACACGCCGAAACGTGTCTCCTCAATCGGGGCGTTCAGCGCGGCGTTCAGCGACAGTGCCAGCACATCGCGGCTTTTGCGTGGGTCGATGATGCCGTCATCCCAAAGGCGGGCCGAGGCATAAAGCGGGTGCGATTGCTCCTCGAACATCTCAAGCGTCGGGCGCTTGAACTCGGCCTCTTCCTCGTCCGACCAAGTACCGCCCTGCCGTTCGATCCCGTCGCGCTTGACGGTGGCCAGAACTCCGGCGGCCTGCTCACCGCCCATTACCGAAATGCGCGAGTTCGGCCAGGTCCACAGGAAGCGCGGCTGGTAGGCGCGACCGGCCATGCCATAGTTGCCAGCCCCGAAAGAACCGCCGACCAGCATCGTAACCTTCGGCACGTTCGTCGTAGCCACCGCCGTTACCATCTTGGCGCCATGCCGCGCGATGCCCTCGTTTTCGTATTTGCGGCCCACCATGAACCCGGTGATGTTCTGCAGGAAGACCAGCGGGATGCGGCGCTGAGAACACAGCTCGACGAAATGCGCACCCTTTTGCGCAGACTCGGAAAACAGCACCCCGTTATTGGCGATGATCCCGACCGGACAGCCTTTAACATGGGCAAAGCCGGTCACCAGAGTCTCACCGAACCGAGGCTTGAACTCATCAAACCGGGACCCATCGACCAGCCGCGCGATCACTTCGCGGATATCATAAGGTGTGCGCAGATCGGCGGGCACGACACCGAGGATTTCTTCGGGATCGTAAGCGGGGTCCTCGGGGTTGGCCCAATCCACGGTCTGCGGCTTGCGCAGGTTCAGCGACCCGACGGCGCGGCGGGCTAAGGCCAGCGCGTGGGCATCATCTTCAGCCAGGTAATCCGCCACGCCGGACAGGCGGGTGTGGACGTCGCCACCGCCCAAGTCCTCGGCACTGACAACCTCTCCGGTCGCGGCCTTGACCAGCGGCGGGCCGGCCAGAAAGATCGTGCCCTGTTCCTTCACAATAATGGTCACATCGGACATTGCAGGCACATAAGCCCCGCCCGCCGTACAGGACCCCATCACCACGGCGATCTGAGCGATCCCCTTCGCACTCATCCGCGCCTGATTATAGAAGATGCGGCCAAAGTGGTCGCGGTCGGGGAAGACCTCATCCTGATTGGGCAGGTTCGCACCGCCGCTGTCGACCAGATAGACGCAGGGCAGATGGTTTTCTTCGGCAATCTCCTGCGCGCGGAGGTGTTTCTTGACGGTCATCGGATAGTATGTGCCGCCCTTCACGGTGGCATCGTTGCAGACCACCATAACCTCACGCCCCTGCACCCGGCCAATGCCTGCGATGACCCCGGCACAAGGCGCAGCGTCGCCATACATTCCATGCGCCGCTGTCGCTCCGACTTCCAAAAACGGAGACCCCGGGTCCAACAGGTTCGCCACCCGCCGACGCGGCAGCATCTTGCCCCGCGATTCATGCCGCGCGCGAGATTTCTCACCGCCCCCCATGCGGGCCGCTTCGGCAGCGGCTGAGATTTGGGCCAGCGCGTCGAGATGCGCCGCGCGGTTCGCTTTGAAGCCCTCGGAGGCGGGCATGGCTTTGGATGTGAGTTTCATTGTTGTTCGCCTTCTAGTTCAGCCAACCAGGCCGTTAGCGATGAAGCGGCTAAGTACTTCTGAATTGCCACATGCGCAGAGCAGTACTCTTTGCTTGAGTAATCTTTGCACTCAACACTCGTGTTAATTTCGCGAAGCGTTTCAAGTCGGGAGATATAGAATTCCGCCTGCGGACTCTCGGCTTCTATCGTATTGGGAAGCCCAGAAAGTAGATTGCTACCAAGATCTCCGTATTTGGTTTCGAGATTGAGAAAGCACACACGCTGGTCTTGGGCAAACTCGCAATAGGTTAGTATCACCGCCAAACATTCTTCCCGTTCGCTCAACCAATTCAGCTGACCCTCAGAGTTATCAACACACCTTTCTACCCAACCACTTGGATCAGGATCATCAGCGTGGGCTGTGGACGCGAGCGCAAAAATCGCCATTAAAATAGCGAACAATAGTCGGTTCAATTTTGAGCCCTCACTTCCTCTGCCGCCCGCGCCTTCAATTCCTTGCGGATCACCTTCCCTGTCACCGTCATCGGCAGCTCCTCCAGAAACGCCACCTCGCGCGGATAGGAATACTGCGCCAAACGGTCCTTGACCCAGTCCTGCAACTCCGCGCCTGACGCCTCCGCCCCCGGTTTCAACACCACATAGGCCTTGACGATCTCGGTCCGCAGCGGGTCAGGTTTACCGACCACGCCGACCGTCGCCACTGCAGGGTGGGTCAGCAGGCAATCCTCGATCTCTGCCGGGCCAATGCGGTAGCCGGCCGAGGTAATCACGTCGTCATCGCGGCCGACGAAGCGCAGATAGTCGGCCTCCCACACGCCGCGGTCGCCGGTGATCAGCCAATCGCCACGGAACTTTTCAGCGGTCGCATCGGGGCGGTTCCAGTATTCCAGCAGCATCGAGGCCGAGCCGCGCCGGATGGCCACGTCGCCCTCCTCGCTGGTCGGGTTGCCGCTTTCGTCGATCACCGCGACCTCATGCCCCGGCACCGGCTTGCCAATACAGCCGGGACGCACCGGGAAATCCTCGGCGCAGGAGGACACGACCATGTTGCATTCGGTCTGGCCGTAGAATTCGTTGATCGTCAGACCGAACGCCTTTTGCCCCCAGGCCAGCATCTCAGCGCCCAATGGCTCACCACCTGACGCAACCGAACGCAGGCCAGGGATGCTCTGATCCGCTGCCTTCAGCATCCGCAGAGCCGTAGGCGGGAAGAACACGTTGCGCACACCGCCGCGCGCGATCACATCGGCGCAGGCTTCGGGGGTGAACTTATCAAGCCGCGCCGCGACCACCGGAATGCCTAGCGCCAAACCGGGCATCAACACGTCGAACAAACCTCCGATCCAGGCCCAATCAGCGGGCGTCCACAGGCAGTCGCCCTCACGCAGGTGGTTGTGGCTGATCGACACGCCCGGCAGGTGACCGGTCAGAACCCGATGCCCGTGCAAGGCCCCCTTGGGGCTGCCGGTGGTGCCCGAGGTATAGATCAACACCGCCGGGTCCTCGGGGCCGGTTTCGGCAAAAAGCAGCGGTTCGTCGGACGGCGCGATCTGATCAACCCGGATCGGCTGCGCCAAATCGCCGAGCAATGCGGCACCGTCACCATCCGTCAGCACCACCTTCGCCCCAGCGTCGCCCACCCGAGAGGCCAGAGCGTCATGTTTGAACAGCTTGAACAGCGGCACCGAAATCGCGCCGAGTTTCCAGATCGCCAGATGGGCCGCCGCACACCACGGCGACTGACTGAGCAGCACGCCGACGCGATCGCCAGGCTGCACCTGTTTCTGCAACGTCCGCGCGATCCCATCGGTCATACGTCCAAGCTGGCCATACGTGACGATGTCCCGCGCCCCTGCTGTCAGATCAATGATGGCGATACTGTCACTGGGATGGGTCAGGCACTGCCGCGCCATGTTGAGCCGATCCGGAATGTCCCAGCCCCCCGCTTCCCGCATACCCGGTATGACACTAATGGGATGCATGCTCGAAAACCCTTGTTTTCATGACATTTTCAGACCGGGTACCCGCCTCGGATCCTACCGGAATTTGATGCAGATCAGAGTTTACCTTGCCCCTGCTCGGCAAAACCAACCCATCAACAAATTCAAAGGCCATAAAATGACCAAAACACTCGCCGCATTGACACTCTCCACCGCGCTTGTCGCGCTTGCCGCCCCAGCAATGGCCCAGAACCAAGGTGACTGGACCCTGGGTATCGGTGTTGGCTACCTTGACCCGAAATCCGACAACGGCACCCTGGCTGGCGCGAAAGCCACCATCGACTCGGATACTCGCCCGATCTTCACCGCTGAATACTTCATCCAGGACAACCTGGGTATCGAACTGCTGGCCGCCACCCCGTTCAGCCATGACGTCACGCTGGCAGGCAGCATCGACGCAGGTTCCGTCAAGCACCTGCCGCCCACCCTGTCGCTGAACTACCACTTCCCGACCAACAGCGCCTGGAAACCCTATGTCGGCGCCGGTATCAACTACACCATCTTCTTCGATGAAAAGTCGGCCCTGGGTGATCTGGAACTGGACAACTCGGTCGGTATCGCGCTGCAAGCCGGTCTGGACTACATGGTCACCGAAAGAGGCGCCGTTCGTCTGAACGTCCGCTGGTTCGACATCGAGTCGGACGTCAAACTGAACGGTACCGACATCGGCACCGCCGATATTGATCCTTGGCTGGTCGGCGTATCCTACGTCCATAGCTTCTGATCCTTTGAAAGAACGCCCCACAGTTCCCTCGTATGTGGGGCGTTTTTTCATCACAGCATTTCGCTCATCAACTCACGCCCGATCAGCATCCGGCGGATTTCGCTGGTCCCCGCGCCGATCTCCATCAGCTTGGCATCGCGGAAAATTCGGCTGACCGCTGAATCCGACAGGAACCCGGCCCCACCCATCGCTTGCACCGCCTGATGCGCCTGCGCCATCGCCTGTTCCGAGGCGTAAAGACAGCATGCCGCCGCGTCCTGACGGGTCACGTCCCCCCGGTCACAAGCCTTGGCAACCTCATACACATAAGCCCGCGCGGAATTCATCGCGGTGTACATGTCGGCGATCTTGCCCTGCATCAGTTGAAAGCTGCCGATGGGTTTGCCGAACTGCTTGCGCTCAGCCAGATAGGGCATGATCTCGTCCAGACACGCCGCCATGATGCCCGTCCCGATCCCGGCCAGAACAACGCGCTCATAGTCCAGACCGGACATCAAAACCGCGACACCCTTACCCTCTTCGCCCAGAACGTTTTCGAACGGCACTTCGACGTCTTCGAAAATTAGCTCGGCTGTGTTCGATCCACGCATACCCAGCTTGTCAAAATGGGGCGAGGTCGAAAACCCCTTCATCTCTTTCTCGATCAGAAACGCCGTGATCCCTTTTGACCCCGCCTCCGGGTCCGTCTTGGCGTAGACGACCAGAGTATCCGCATCCGGCCCGTTGGTGATCCAGTACTTGTTGCCGTTGAGCCGGTAGTGATCGTTGCGCTTTTCTGCACGCAGCTTCATCGAAACCACATCGGATCCAGCCGACGCCTCGGACATCGCCAAAGCACCCACATGGTCGCCTGAGATCAGGCGCGGAAGATACTTCGCCCTCTGCTCATCAGTACCGTTCAGCTTGATCTGATTGACACACAGGTTTGAATGCGCCCCATAAGACAGCGAAACCGAGGCCGAGGCCCGTGCGACTTCCTCCACCGCAACGGTATGAGCAAGGTACGACATCCCCGCCCCGCCGTATTCCTCGGGCACGGTGATCCCGAGCATCCCCAGATCGCCCATCTCTTTCCACAATTCATTGGGAAAAGCATTGGACTTGTCGACCTCGGCCGCGATCGGCTTGACCCGATCCTGAGCCCAGCGATGCACCATCTCGCGCAGGGCGTTCACGTCTTCGCCCAGATCAAATTGCATTGTGGCCGAGAACATACGCGATCTCCTCCTTCGCATAAATGAACACATGTTCAATAAACTGATAGCAGCCGGATTACATCTGGTCAACGACCCTGATCGACACGATCACTCAAAACGCATACAGCCGCCCCAAAGGGCGGCTGTCAAAAAGAGCGTGCACCGCAGGTGCACTCAATTGGATCAGGATTGATAGACCGCGCCGACCTCGGACCGGATGATACGCGCGATCAGGCGGCAATCCTCTAGCGAAAAGGTCAGAGGCACTCGCATGTCCATGATACCGGCCAGTATGCGATCACTGGCCGGCATTGGCACGCTGTCCGCATAACGCCAACTGTCATAGCGAGAGGTAAACCCGCTCGGCTCGGCCCCGCCGAACCATTTGAGCTCCACCCCACGCGCCGCACAGCGACGGATCACCTCGGCAATGCGCTCCGGCGACCAGTCGAGCAACAGGAACTGGATCGACGATCCGACATAGGTTTCCTCTTCGGGGCGTTCGACGATGGTCAGGCCCGGCGTTCCGCGCAGCCCCGCCGCAATCTCATCGTAGCGTTCGTTCCAACGCTGAACCTGCCGGTCCAGATCGCGCAATTGCGGGCGCAGAATTGCCGCACGCAGGTTGTCCATACGGCCGGATACGTTCGGAGTGGTGTATTTTATCCGCTCAAAAACTTCAGGGCCCGGCGCGGCAAGGTGGCGCTCATAAAGCATATAGGACCCCGAAAGCATCGTCGCCTTGGCCGCCAGTTCTTCGTCATCGGTGATCAGCAGCCCGCCTTCACCAGAATTGACGTGCTTATAGGTCTGACAGGAATAGCACCCGATTGCCCCCTGCCGCCCCGAAAGCTGCCCGCGCCATGCCGCCCCCATCGTGTGGGCGCAATCCTCGATCACGATAACACCAGCTGCATCGCACATTTGCATCAACCGATCCATGTCGCACAAATGCCCGCGCATATGGCTGAGCATCAGGACCTTCGCCTGATCCAGCTTGGCCTCAAGGTCATCCAGATCAAGGGTCAGGCTCTCAGTCACACCCACAAAGATCGGCCGCGCCCCGACCGAGGCAATCGCCCCCGGCACCGGGGCCAGCGTGAAGGCATTCGTCAGCACAGGATCGCCCGGCTCTACGCCAACCGCCCGCAGCGCCGTCGCCAATGCATAGCCGCCGGAGGACACCGCCAGACAATATTTGGCGCCCATCTGCGCCGCGAATTCCAGCTCCAACAACGCAGTTTCGCCCAGCTCTCCGGGGACGACGTTGTAACGGTGCAGACGCCCGTGGCGCAGGACGGCCATCGCGGCCTCGATCGCCTCTTCGGGGATGGGTTCCTGCTGGGTAAAGCTGCCAGTGAATGTCTCGGTCATAGGCTTTTTCTGATGCTGCATGGGTTGAGGGTCAAGAGATCACGCCGCCGCACCGATCAGCCCTTCGACCACCGAATGCAGATCGTCGAAGTGATGCAGCAAGGCCTCAGGTTCCAGCGCGGCCATGTCATCGCCGGACGGGCCGAATGTGACAAGAACCGAGGGCACACCAGCCGCGCGGGCGGTGTTACGGTCAGTATCGGAGTCTCCGATCAGCACGCACAAATCCGGATGTCCGCCCGCTCGACGCGCAGCCTCGCGCAGCGGTTCCGGATCCGGCTTGCGCACCGACAACGTGTCGGCCCCGACCAAAGAGGCGAACGCATCGCGCACACCCATTTGGGTCAGCAACTGATGCGCCAATGCTTCGGGCTTGTTGGTGCAGATACCCACACCATATCCGGCCGACCGCAATACCTCGACCGCATCCAGCGCGCCGGGATAGAACTGCGTGTGGGTATCAATGGCCTGCGAATACGCCTCGAGCAGGGTCGGATAATAGGCGTGAACCATATCTTCGTCATAGGCCCCGACCCTCTTGAGCCCATGCGTCAACATCATCCGCCCGCCCCGCAACGCAACCGCCGCGTCCTGCCCGTGCACCAGTACATCGCCATGCCCCATCTGGCGAAAACAGTGGTTCGCCGCAGCCAGCAGATCGCCCGACGTATCGGCCAGAGTTCCGTCCAGATCGAAGATAACCGTTCGCATCGTGCCTCCTGCTTCGGCGGTTTTTTGCCGTGTCCTGTTGCAAACGGCAATCTTGTTTGATGGCTGAACCGCTTGCGCCTTTGACCTCAGCGGATAAAACGGACGGCAACAAAACACAAAGAGAAATCGATTTCATGAGCACTGCCCTTGTCATCCTTGCCGCCGGAAAAGGCACCAGGATGCATTCGGATACCCCCAAGGTTCTGCACCCCATCGCCCAGACTCCGATGCTGGTCCACGCCATGCGCGCCGGTGCCGTGCTGTCGCCCGAGCGCACCGTGATCGTCACCGGACACGAGGCCGAGACCGTGGCAAAGGTTGCCGCGGACGAGGACGAGACCGCGCAGATCGCAGTTCAGGAAGAACAACTGGGCACAGCCCATGCCGTCGCACAGGCCCACGACGCGCTGAAGGGGTTCGAAGGCGATGTGGTGGTTCTCTATGGAGACACGCCATTTCTGCAGTCTGACACGCTGGAGCGCATGATCGCAGCCCGGACGAACAACGATCTGGTCATACTGGGCTTCGAAGCCGCCGACCCCGCGCGTTATGGCCGCCTGGTCATGAATGGCGACAGCCTGGAACGGATCGTCGAGTTCAAAGACGCCTCGGGTCAGGAACGCGCCATAACCTTTTGCAATTCTGGCCTTTTGGCGTGTGACGCAAACACACTATTCTCCCTGATCGATGCAGTGGAAAACGACAACGCAGCAGGCGAATATTACCTGACCGACGTGGTTGAAATCGCCCGCAACCGCAATCTGAAAGTCACCGCCGTCGCCTGTGACGAAGCGCAGACGCTGGGCGTGAACTCGCGCGCGGATCTGGCTGCGGCGGACGCCGTGTTTCAGGCCAAAGCACGTGCCACTCTGCTGGAGCTGGGCGTCACCCTGATGGCCCCCGAAACCGTCTATCTGGCCGCCGACACCGTAATCGGCCGTGATACAGTGATCGAGCCCAACGTGGTCTTCGGCCCCGGTGTCACAGTTGAAAGCGGCGCAACGATCCGGGCATTTTCGCATCTGGAGGGTTGCCATGTCAGCCGTGGCGCCATCGTCGGCCCTTATGCCCGCCTGCGCCCCGGTGCAGAGTTGGCGGAAAACACCCGCATCGGCAATTTTGTCGAGATCAAGAACGCTGAAATCGCCGAAGGCGCCAAGGTCAACCACCTCAGCTATATCGGCGATGCGTCGGTCGGTGCTGCCACGAATATCGGCGCGGGTACGATCACCTGCAACTATGACGGCGTGATGAAGCACCGCACCACGATTGGCCAGAATGTCTTTATCGGCTCGAACACCATGCTGGTTGCACCGGTCACGCTGGGGGACGGCGCGATGACGGCAACTGGAACCGTTGTAACTCGTGACGTGGAACCCGATGCGTTGGCCGTGGCCCGCGCCAAGCAGGACAACAAGCCGGGTTATGCACGTAAATTGTTTGACATGTTGAAGGCGAAGAAGGCTCGCCGCGACAAAGGAGCCTGATCATGTGTGGAATCGTAGGTGTTCTGGGCGAACACGAAGCCGCGCCCATTCTGGTCGAAGCCCTGAAACGGTTGGAATACCGCGGCTATGACAGTGCGGGTATTGCCACGGTCAATAACGGCGCGCTTGGGCGTCGCCGGGCGGTGGGTAAGCTGGTCAACCTCAGCGATCTGCTGGTGCATGACCCGCTGCCGGGCAAATCCGGCATCGGGCATACCCGATGGGCCACGCACGGAGCGCCCTCGGTCAACAACGCGCACCCCCACCAAGCCGGTCCGGTAGCCGTGGTACATAACGGCATCGTCGAGAATTACCGCGAGTTGCGGGCGGAACTGGCCGAACATGGCGTGGATTTCGTGACCGAAACCGACACCGAAACCGTTGCCCTGATGGCCGAGCACTACCTGAATACCGGCCTGTCCCCGGTGGACGCTGCCTTCCAGACCATCGACCGCCTGAAGGGCGCGTTTGCGCTGGCCTTCCTGTTCGACGGACAGGACGATCTGATCGTTGCGGCCCGCAAGGGCTCGCCCCTGGCAATCGGACATGGCGTGGGCGAAATGTTCGTGGGCTCGGACGCGATAGCGCTGGCGCCGCTGACCGACCGCATCACCTATCTTGAGGAAGGCGACCGCGCGGTGCTGACCCGCACTTCGCTTGAGATCCGCAACGAGGCCGGAGAGCTGGCCAACCGCGAGACCCGCCAGATCAAGCTGGATCAGACGCGGGCCGACAAGGCCGGTCACAAGCACTTTATGGCCAAGGAAATCGCCGAGCAGCCCGTGGTAGTGGCCGAGGCGATCCGATCCTACCTTCCCACCGGAGGGGATGAGGTGGTTCTTCCGGGTGAGCTGGACTTCACCAAGCTCGACCGTCTGACCATGGTTGCCTGTGGCACCGCCTTCTATGCCTGCCTGACCGCGAAATACTGGTTCGAACAGCTGGCCAAGTTGCCTGTTGAGGTCGATATCGCCAGCGAGTTCCGCTATCGCGAACCTCCGATCCCGGACCGGACGGCGGCGCTGTTCGTCAGCCAGTCGGGTGAAACCGCCGACACGCTGGCCGCGCTGCGCTATTGCGAAGGTAAGGCCGACAAGATCGTGTCGGTGGTCAATGTGCCCGAAAGCTCGATCGCACGGGAGAGTGATCTCGCCCTGCCCATCCACGCTGGGGTCGAAATCGGCGTGGCCTCGACCAAGGCATTTACCTGCCAGCTGAGCGTGTTGCTGATGCTGGCTCTGAAAGCTGCTGCGGATCGGGGAACGCTGAGCGACGAAGAACTGGCCGATCACGCCGCCGCGCTGCGCGGGCTGCCGACGGCGTTGGGCACGGCTCTGGATCAGAACCGCGCCATAAAGAAATCCGCCCAGCGCCTATCCGAGGCCCGCGACGTGCTGTTTCTGGGCCGCGGCCTGATGTACCCTTTGGCGATGGAGGGCGCGCTGAAACTGAAGGAAATCAGCTACATCCACGCCGAAGGTTATGCGTCGGGTGAGCTGAAGCACGGCCCCATCGCCCTGATCGACAAGCATATGCCGGTAGTCGTCATGGCACCGCGGGATACCGTCTTCGACAAGACCGTCTCGAACATGCAGGAAGTCATGGCGCGCAAGGGTAAGGTCATCCTGGTCTCGGACGATGACGGTATTGCCGAGGCCAAAGACGGCGTCTGGAGCACTATCCGTATGCCCCACATCCACCCCAGCCTTGCCCCGATCCTGTACTCGGTCCCGGCGCAACTTCTGGCCTATCACACGGCGGTGGCAAAGGGCACGGATGTGGACCAGCCGCGCAATCTGGCTAAATCCGTCACGGTGGAGTGAAGCATGGCCAAGCAATTCCCGGAACTGGATGACGCCCAGCGCAAGTTCATTGAAGATCAGCATATCTTTTTCGTCGGCACCGCCGCACCTGACGGGCGGGTGAATATCTCGCCCAAGGGAATGGACTCGCTGCGCATTCTGGGCCCGAACCGGATTGTCTGGATGAACCTGACCGGCAGTGGCAATGAAACCGCTGGGCATTTGCTGGAAACTGACCGCATGACGCTGATGTGGTGTTCCTTCACCACGCGGCCCCTGATCCTGCGCACCTATGGGACCGCGCGCACCTTGCATGTCGGGGATTCAGGCTGGGACGACTTGGCTGACCTGTTCCCCGATCACCGCAGCGCACGGCAGATCTATGATCTGGACATTGATCTGGTTCAGACCTCCTGCGGTTATGCTGTGCCATTCATGGAGTATCAGTCCGACCGGGACACCATGCAGAAATGGGTCGACGGCAAATCGGATGACGACATCCGCGCCTATTGGGTGGAAAAGAACCAACAGACCATCGACGGCAAACCGACCCGCGCAAACTAATTCGATGCTGGACACTTACCTAGATCAGATCAAAGCTTATGCGGATGCCGAGCGCGCCGAGCAGATGGCGGCCTATCACAAAGCTGATCGCCCTTACCTTGGCGTCGGAAACCCGGTGCTGAATGACCTGACCAAAGCCTGGCGTCAGGAACTGGATGTGCCCGCGCGCGTGGAACTGGCAGACGCGCTCTGGCAGACCAACATCCACGAAGGTCGTCTGGCCGCCGCCAAACTGCTGACCCAGGCGCGCATTCGCCCTGATGAGGCAGTTTGGGAGCTGCTGCAAAGCTGGCTGCCGGATTTCGATGCGTGGGCCGTGGCAGATCATGCCTGCATGGCGATGCAGAAACGTCTGTCAGCCGATCCGTCCCGGCTGGATCAGGTCGAAGACTGGACAACGTCGGATCATATGTGGACTCGGCGCGCGGCGCTGGTGGCCACGCTGCCCTGGACCAAACAGAACCACCCCAAACCCGACGATCTGGCGCGACGAGACCGTATCCTCGGTTGGGCTGCAGGCTATGTGCCCGACCGCGAATGGTTTATCCAGAAGGCCATTGCATGGTGGCTGCGCGAACTGTCGAAACACGACCCGGATCGCGTAACCACCTTCCTGAACAATCATGGCGGCGGGATGAAACCGTTTGCCCGCCGCGAAGCCGGAAAGTTCCTGAAAGATCAGTTGGAATAGACCTCAAGTTCAACCAACTCGTCGAACGGCAACAGCAAGGCCCGCATCGCGTCCAGCGACAACCGGCTGCCGCCACTCTCCGGCCCTGGTGCGGGAACCAGAGTGATATAGGCCTGCGACCCGGTTTTCGGCACCACCACGCGCCCGGTGAATTCGGTATCGACCAGTGGCGTTTGCAACCAACGGCCCGGCGTCGTCGGGTCGCCCAACCCGGCAATGGTAGTCTTTGCCCCGACCCAGCCAGCAGGCGCGGTCGCAACCAGTTCGGGTTCGACCGATTCCTCGGTCACGGCCTCTTCAGCCTCGGCGGGTACACTATCAGCCCCCTGCACACGATCCGTCGTCGACCGCACAATATCGCAGCCCGCAATAAGAACACAAAAAGTCAAAAGCATATATCTCATGCCGAGAGCCTACCGCCCTGCGCGCATCTGTACCAGCGCAAAGGAAACTTCGCCCTTGTCGCGACCATGTCGCAGCTTTACCTATACCGAATGACTGCTCCGCTTATCGACCCGTTCGCTCGTGCGATTACCTATCTCCGCGTCTCCGTCACGGACCGCTGCGATTTCCGCTGTGTGTACTGCATGTCCGAGGACATGAAGTTCCTGCCGAAGAAAGACCTGCTGACGCTGGAAGAGCTGGACCGCATGTGCACCACCTTCGTGAAGATGGGGGTGGAAAAGCTGCGGATCACCGGTGGCGAACCCCTTGTGCGCCGCAATATCATGACGTTTTTCAACAGCATGACCCGCCATCTGGACAGCGGTGCGTTGAAAGAGCTGACGCTGACCACCAACGGCTCGCAACTGCATCGCTTTGCGGATGATCTCTATGCCGCAGGCGTACGCCGGGTGAATATCTCGCTGGATACGCTGGACGAGGACAAATTCGCCCAGATCACCCGCTGGGGCCGCCTGAAACAGGTGTTGAACGGCATTGATGCTGCGCAAAAAGCCGGACTGCGGATCAAGATCAACGCGGTGGCCCTGAAGGGGTTCAACGAAGTAGAGCTGCCGACTATCACGAAATGGTGCGCTGAACGCGACATGGACCTGACCTGGATCGAGGTCATGCCAATGGGCGACATCGGAAACGAGGACCGTCTCGACCAGTACTGGTCGCTGAAAGACGTGCGCAAGGAATACGAAAACCACTATACGGTAACTGATCTGGCAGAGCGCACCGGCGGACCTGCGCGCTATGTGCGGCTGGAGGAGACCGGGCAAAAGATTGGCTTCATCACGCCGCTGTCCCATAACTTCTGCGAAAGCTGCAACCGCGTGCGCCTGACCTGCACCGGCGAGCTGTATATGTGCCTCGGCCAAGAAGACATGGCCGACCTGCGCGGTGCCCTGCGCGACCATCCCGACACCGAGCAACCGCTTGAGGATGCGATCCGCGCCGCGATCAACCTCAAGCCCAAGGGCCACGATTTCGATTATTCCCGTCAGGCGGTTGACGGCCAGATGAGCCGTCACATGAGCCACACGGGCGGCTGACATGCCGGATCAACCGGGTCGACCAACGCTGCTCTATAACCTGTATTGCGGCCTGACTTCAGTTGCGGGTCCTCTGGTCTGGCGTACAGTGCGGAACAAGCTGCAGGCCGCTGACGTTCCCGAGGTCCGCCAACAAGAACGTCTGGGCCATGCCAGCCTGCCCCGCCCGGAGGGGCGCCTGATCTGGTTCCACGCCGCAAGCGTCGGCGAAACCCTGTCGGTGATCAGCCTGATCAAACGGTTGGGTGAACGCCTGCCCGATGCCGAGTTTCTGATCACCTCGGGCACGCCGACCTCGGCCGCGCTGATCGAAAAGCGAATGCCGCCCCGCGCGCGCCACCAATACCCACCCTTGGATATGCCCGGCCCCGTCCAGCGTTTTCTGGACCACTGGCACCCGGATGCTGGTATTTTTGTCGAAAGCGAAATCTGGCCGCGCCTGATTGTGGAAGGCGCAGCGCATGGTATCCCTCTGGCACTGCTCAACGCCCGCCTTTCGGACAAATCTGTACAAGGCTGGAAGAAACGCACCGACACCGCACGCTTTATTCTGGACCACTTCCGCCTGTTCCTGACACAGAATGGCAAGACAGCCACCAACCTGATCGATATGGGTGCGCGGGCGGAACGCGTTCAACCCGGCACAAACCTTAAGGCGATGTCAGACCCGCTGCCGGTGGATGAGCCTACGCTGTCGGACATCCGCGCACAGATCGGAAACCGCCCTGTTTGGATCGCCAGCTCCACCCATGCGGGCGAAGAGGAGAAGGTTCTGGCGGCCCATGCAGATTTGCTCAAACGCTGGCCCGATCTGCTTTTGTTGCTGATCCCCCGTCACCCCGAACGCCGCAATGACGTGTCCGCGCTGATTGACCAGGCCGGACAAACTGCGGCATTCCGATCTACCGGAGATCAGATCACCGGAGAAACGCAGGTCTACGTAGCTGATACTCTGGGTGAGACCGGCACATGGTACGCCCTCTGCCCGATTGTATTTCTGGGTGGCTCCCTGAAAGAGATCGGCGGCCACAACCCGTTCGAACCCGCACAGGCTGGGGCCGCTGTGATCACCGGCCCGGGCTATTTCAACTTCGCCGAAACCTTTGCCCCGCTGATCGAAACAGGCGGAGCACTGCAAGTCCAATCCGCCAACGATCTAGCCGCAGCCGTAGCAACCTGGCTGTCGGACCAAAATGCCCTGGATACGGCACGCAACGCTGCAAAATCTTGTGTGAACACCCAAAAATCTGCGCTGGATGCAATCGTCGAAACGCTCTGCTCCCAACTCAATCTGTCTGAAGGGGTTCCCACTTCATCTGGCTAAAAGTATCCCAGGTGTGCGGGGGCAGAGCCCCCGCCCTGACCCTCAGGCCGCAGGCATCCGCTGTTCCACAATCTCGGCCCACCAACTGCACCCGGCCGGAATAGCCTCATCGTTGAAATTGTATTCGGGATGGTGCACCGCCGCCGTGTCGCCATTGCCGACCAGAATATATGCACCGGGTCGCTCCTCGAGCATAAAGGCGAAATCCTCGCCGCCCATGATCAAAGGCGCCTCGTCGCAACTGCCCGATACGGATCGCGCCACATCAGCGGCGAAATCGGTCTGCGCGTCACTGTTCACCATCACCGGGTATCCCCGGTAATAGGTCACCTCGACGGCCCCGCCAAAAGTCGCGGCAACCCCGTTGCAGATTTCCTTGATGCGTTTCTCGGCAAGATCGCGCATCTCCGAACTCATCGTACGGACCGTTCCTTTCAACTGCACCGTCTGCGGGATCACGTTGAAGGCGGTGGTAGAGGTTTCAAACGACGTCACCGAAACCACCACTTGATCCACCGGATCAGCATTGCGCGCGGCGACCGTCTGCAAAGCCAACACCGCCTGTGCGGCCATCACTGTGGTATCAACGGTCTCATGCGGTTTGGCGGCGTGCCCGCCCTTGCCTTCAAAGGTGATGTCGAACTGATCTGTGGCAGCAAAAAACGCACCCGGACGAATGGCGAAACTGCCCACGGGCCGACCGGGCCAGTTGTGCATTCCATAAACTTCCTGAATGCCCCAGCGGTCCATCATGCCGTCTTCGCACATCTCACGGCCGCCACCGCCGCCCTCTTCCGCCGGTTGGAAGATCACCACAACGGTCCCGTCGAAATTCCGGGTTTCCGAGAGGTACTTCGCCGCACCCAACAACATCGCCGTATGCCCATCATGGCCACAAGCGTGCATCGCCCCATCGGTCTTGGAGGCATAGTCCAGCCCCGTGGCCTCATGGATCGGCAACGCATCCATGTCCGCCCGCAGGCCGATCACCTTGCCGCCCGTATCGACCTTGCCCTTGATGACACCAACAACCCCGGTGCGGCCTATGCCTGTCACGACCTCGTCACAGCCGAATTCCTTCAGCTTGTCCGCGACCAATGCGCTGGTGCGGTGGGTCTCGAACAGGATCTCGGGGTTTTCATGTATGTCGCGGCGCCATTCGGTGATTTCCCCCTGCAACTCGGCAAAGCGGTTCTTGATCGGCATGGTCATCTCCCATCTTGTGCTTTTCACCGAGTTACACCCCGGCGTGTATTCATGGCGTCAATCCAAAGGCGCAGGCCGCAGCGCGCCGGATAGCAGGACGATCAGAACGGCCAAAGGCAGCAAGGCCGTGAACGCCAGTCGTAATGTAAGCATTTCCGCCAGAAACCCAATAAGCGGCGGGCCGATCAACAGCCCTCCGTAGCCGAGCGTTGCCACGCTGGCTATGGCCTGCCCCGGCGGCACGTGCGGATCATTGGCCGCCCGGCTGAAGGCCAGCGGCATGATCACGGCATATCCAACACCCATCAGAGCAAAGCCTGCCAGCGCCAGCCCAGCCTCGCCTGCCGAGACGACACCAAACACGCCCAACGCCGCGCAAACGCCCCCAAAACGGGCCGTGACAACGGGGCCGAAGCGGGCGATCACAAAACCTCCGGCCAGCCGGAAAGCCACCATTGTCACCGAAAATACGGCGTACCCGAGGGCCGCGATGCTTTCCGCTGCACCGGTCACATCGCGCAGGAAAATCGCACTCCAATCCGCCACGGCACCTTCACCCAATGCTCCGCACAGGGCGGTGAAACCCACGAGGATCAGCGCGCCGGAGGGTAGTGCAAAAAACGTGCCCCCAGGCGACGCGGCCTTGCGGGACGACCAGCGCACCCAGGACAGAGCCAGTGCAAGGGCCACGACCACGCCACCGGCCAGCAAGAAGTGCTGCATCACCGTCAGCCCCATCTGAACGGCCCCATACCCGCTGAGCGCGCCCAGCCCGGCCCCAAGACTCCACATGGCGTGGAACGAGGACATGACTGGCTTGCGATAGGCCTGTTCCACCTCGGCCGCCCAGGCGTTCATCGCCACGTCCATCGAGCCGTGAAAGGCACCGAACACGAACAGGAACGCCGCCAGAGCCCAGAACCCGCCTGCCGTGCCCAACAGGATCAGAGACAATGTGTAGAGAACCGCGATTACCCGCGTTAGCGCTACGGCACCAAACCGGTCGGTCAGTCGCCCGGTCACCGGGAAGGAACATACCGCGCCTGCTGCCATGAACAAAAGGCCATATCCCAGCGCTTCATGTGTCAGGTCCAACCGGTCGCGCACAGCCGGGATACGAGACGCCCAGATGCCGAACAGCGCACCGTTCAGGATGAACATGGCAGCCACGGCCCGCCACGCGGCCACAAGTCCGATCACCGGGTTTCCTTTGCAGAAAGCGTCACTCGCCCCTGTTCTACAAGCTTCGGGCGGATTGGCAAATGCCGTTCATTCCAGCCGTTTGCGAACCTGCCGGATAAAGAACCAGACTGCCAACACCACCGGGATCGTCACAGCTGCTGTCAGCATACCCTTGCTCATCCCGGCCTTGGTCAGGGGGTACAGTACATAGCTGACCAGTGAGACCGCATAATAGCTGATCGCCACGACCGAGAGCCCCTCGACCGTGTGCTGCAGACGCAGGGCCAGATCGGCGCGGCGATCCATGCTCTCCAACAGCGCCTGGTTCTGCGCGCTGCGTTCTACGTCCACCCGCGTGCGCAGCAATTCACCCGCCCGAATGGCCCGGTCGGACAACGCTTGCAGGCGACGTTCCGTGGACTTCACGGTGCGCATGGCAGGATCGTAGCGGCGCATCATAAAGTCGGCAAAGCTCTGACGCCCCTCGAACCGCTCTTCCCGCAGCACCTCGATCCGCTGGTTCACGATCGCCTCATAGGCACCTGTGGCCCCGAAGCGGAATGAGCATTGGGCCGAGAGGGTTTCAAGCTCGGTCGAGGTGGACAGAAGGTCAGGCAGCAATTCGTCGGCATGGGCCGAATTGTCGGTCATTTGCCCCATCAAGCCGGTCAGCCTGCTGTCCAATTCGCCAATGCGCGGCGTCAGTTGTTTGACCCGAGCGAAACCCAGCATCGACATCGCCTTGTAGGTCTCGATCTCACACAGGCGCTGGATAATGCGACCGGTCCTGCGCCGCCCGGTGCCCTTGGTCACGAACAACGCAAACCGCATATGACCGGCCGGGTCGATGCGGAAATCGCAGGCGCAAATGGCTGCGTCATCCAGTACCCGCGCCACGGCCAGGCTTTCCGGCTCAAACCAATCCCCCAGCGACGCCTGAACCGCGTCATCCTCTTGCCGTTCGACGACACGGATCATAGCCGAGGTAACCCGCTGGCCGGGGCTGGACATCAACCAATCCGGCGGAAAGACCTCGAAATCAGCAGGGTTGAAGGCACGCTCACTGACGTTTTGAGTGATCGCGGTGTAGGTGACAAACTCGGTATGCTGTTCCCATTTCAACCAGTGACGACCAATCTGCCCGGCGTAGTGGGTGGCCTGCGGCTGAGGATGCTGCGCACCATGACGATCCAGCAGGTTGATCAGATGGGCCAGATCCTCATCCCGATCCCGCGCTGCAGCGGCTTCGGGCTTTTTGATCGCAAGAAAAGCCACGGTGCACGGAGTTCCCGCGACCGGAAAAGGGCGCGCGTGCAGCTCATTGGCCAGCGCATAGCGCAACGGATGGTCGTCGATGGGCGTCATACAGGGCTCCGATTCATCCCGGCACTATACGGGACATCGGAAATACATCAATTCTCTTTTTATTTCATATACTTACATGGATACTACAGTATACATTCCCCGCTATGTCATTGATTTGGTTGCCACAGCTCAATTGGATTGCCCTCGGGGTCGTGAATGCGGGCAAATTTTCCAACCTCACTGTCCCACTCGGTGCGGGTCTCAACAGCGATCCCGGCACCTTGTAGTTGCGCAATCATCGCAGCCAGATCGTCGACGCGAAAATTGATCATCCATTGCTGCTCGACCCGTCCAAAATACTCGGTATCCCGATCGAATGGGGCAAACACCGTGTACCCCTCGCGCTGCTTCCAAGGCACCGGGTCATAGTGGTTGACCCCAAGGTGTTTTTCGTACCAGGCACTCAGGGTCTCAGGATCACGCGCGCGAAAGAACACGCCGCCAATACCGTTTACCTTCTGCATCACCAGCCTCCCTGAGTTGCGTCGCCCAATAATACCCCGCCTGCTTCATCGAGCCAAAAAATTCTTGGAGGCCGCCATTGGTTCGAGCATCCAATGGCGGCGGGGGTAAAGCCCCCCTGCCCCAAAAAAGAAAAGGGCGCCCGAAGGCGCCCTTTGCAATTTGGTTGAACCTGTCGATCAGTCGATCATGGGCAGCAGTTTGTCCAGCGACTGCTTGGCGTCGCCGTAGAACATGCGGGTGTTCTCCTTGAAGAACAGTGGGTTTTCGATGCCCGAATAGCCGGTGCCCTGACCGCGCTTGGACACGAAGACCTGCTTGGCCTTCCAGCATTCCAGAACCGGCATGCCGGCGATGGGGCTGTTGGGATCTTCCTGCGCCGCAGGGTTCACGATGTCGTTCGACCCGATCACGATAGCCACATCCGTATCTGGGAAGTCGTCGTTGATCTCGTCCATCTCAAGAACGATGTCATACGGCACCTTTGCCTCGGCCAGCAGAACGTTCATGTGCCCCGGCAGACGACCGGCAACGGGGTGGATCGCAAAGCGCACCTCTTTGCCCTTGGCACGCAGTTTGCGGACCAGTTCGCTGACCGATTGCTGCGCCTGCGCCACCGCCATACCGTAGCCCGGGATGATGATCACGCTGTCGGCGTCATTCAGAGCCGCGGCAACACCGTCGGCGTCGATGGCAACCTGCTCACCTTCCACGGCCATCTGCTCACCCTGTGGGCCACCAAAGCCGCCCAGGATCACGCTGACAAAGTGACGGTTCATCGCCTTACACATGATGTAGGACAGGATGGCACCGGACGAACCAACCAGCGCACCGACCACAATCAGCAGGTCGTTGCCCAATGAGAAACCAATCGCCGCAGCCGCCCAGCCCGAGTAGCTGTTCAGCATCGACACAACCACCGGCATGTCGGCGCCGCCGATGCCCATAATCAGGTGATAGCCGATGAACAGCGCTGCCAGAGTCATCAGGAACAGCGGGAAGAAGCCGCCCGATGCGGTGTACCAGATCAGGCAGATCAGCGAGAGACCCGCCGCCGCCGCGTTCAGCGCATGGCCGCCGGGCAACTTGGTTGCCGCCGAGGTCACCTTGCCCGCCAACTTGCCATAGGCCACGACTGAGCCGGTGAACGTGATCGCACCGATGAAGACGCCGAGGAACAGCTCGACATGCAGGATGGACAGTTCCGCCGGGGTTTTCTTGGCGATCAACTGCCCAAACCCGCCGAGACCGGTGTACAGAACCTCTTTCGAGGCATCCGCAACCGCCATCACTTCGGCGACGTTCAGAACTTCGAAATGCGCGTTGAAGCCGACGAACACAGCCGCCAGACCGACCAGCGAGTGCATCGCGGCCACCAGCTGCGGCATCTCGGTCATCTGCACGCGCTGCGCAACGTACTGACCGATCAGACCACCGCCGATGATCAGCAGGATCGACAGCAGCCACAGGCCGGAACCCGGGCCAACCAGCGTGGCAAAGACCGCCAGCGCCATACCGACGATGCCATACCAGACCGCGCGCTTGGCGCTTTCCTGGTTCGACAAACCGCCGAGCGAAAGGATGAACAGAACAGCCGCAACGACATAGGCGGCAGTGGTGAAGCCAAATTCCATGTGCCCGGCCTCCTTAAGATTTCTGGAACATGGCGAGCATGCGCCGGGTTACGAGGAAGCCGCCAAAGATGTTGATCCCGGCCATGAAGACGGACAGCGCCGCCAGCAGAATGACCAGGAACGACCCCGATCCGATCTGCATCAAGGCCCCGACGATAATGATCGACGAGATCGCGTTGGTGATCGCCATCAGCGGTGTGTGCAGGCTGTGCGAGACGTTCCAGATCACCTGGAAGCCCACAAAGATCGCCAGCACGAACACGATGAAGTGCTGCATGAAGCTGGCCGGAGCGATCAGCCCCACCAGCAGCATCAGCGCGCCGCCGACACCCAGCAGGGTGACTTGCTGCTTGGTCTGCGCCTTGAAGGCCGCAATCTCCTGCGCCTTTTTCTCTTCCGGGGTCAGTTCCTTGACCTCGGGCTTTTTCTGCGCCGCAATCGCCTGCACCTTGGGCGGTGGCGGCGGGAAGGTTATCTCACCCTCATGGGTCACGGTCGCGCCGCGGATCACGTCATCTTCCATGTCATGATTGATCTGACCGTCCTTTTCAGGGGTCAGGTCGGTCATCATGTGGCGGATGTTGGTCGCGTACAAAGACGAAGACTGCGCCGCCATCCGGCTGGGGAAGTCAGTATAGCCGATGATGGTCACGCCATTGTCGGTCACGATCTTCTCATCCGGCACGGTCAGCTTACAGTTGCCGCCCTTTTCCGCCGCGAGGTCCACGATCACCGAGCCAGGCTTCATCGCTTCGACCATATCCTTGGTCCAAAGCTCGGGCGCTTCGCGGTTCGGGATCAGCGCTGTGGTGATGACGATGTCCATTTCCGGCGCCAGCTCGCGGAACTTGGCCAACTGCGCTTCGCGGAATTCATCAGACTGTACAGAGGCATAGCCACCGGTGGCCGCGCCATCCTGCTGGTCTTCCTCGAAATCCAGATAGACGAACTCGGCGCCCATGGATTCGACCTGTTCGGCCACTTCAGGGCGCACGTCGAACGCATAGGTGATCGCACCCAAGGAGGTCGAGGTCCCGATGGCGGCCAGACCGGCCACACCGGCGCCGACGATCAGCACCTTGGCTGGCGGCACCTTACCGGCCGCCGTCACCTGACCGGTGAAGAAACGGCCAAAGTTGTTGCCTGCCTCGATCACTGCGCGGTAGCCAGCAATGTTCGCCATCGAGGACAGCGCGTCCATTTTCTGAGCGCGGCTGATGCGCGGCACCATTTCCATGGCGATGACGTTGGCGCCCTTGGACTTGGCCAACTCCATGCCTTCTTCATTGCCCGCAGGGTTGAAGAAGGAAATCAGCGTCTTGCCCTTGGTCAGACGCTTCATCTCGGCCTCAGTCGGGATCCGGACCTTGGCGACGATATCGGCGGTCTTCCAAAGCGACGCGGCAGTTTTCACGATCTCGACGCCCGCAGCCTCATAGGCCTCATCCGAAAAACCAGCAGCAGCACCCGCCCCTTTTTCGATGGCGCAGTCATAGCCCAGTTTCTGCAACTGCACAGCCGAATCCGGGGTCATCGCGACCCGGTTCTCACCGTCCAGTATTTCCTTTGGTGTGCCTATCTTCACTGGCAGTCCCCCTAATTCTCACTCGATCCGAGCGTGTGGTCGGTTATGTTCGTTCAGCAAACATGTATCCTGCGCAACATTATTTCGCAAGCGCAGCATTTGTTACGTGATGTCATGACATGGGCCACTCTAAATCCACCGGCGGGTTTTACGCTCGTATCGGGCGAAATCCGCGCGAAATGTGCGGCGCAGGCGGTCCTCTTCGGGCAGTATGAAGCGACGTTCCAGTACCCATACGAAGACAGGTACCAAAATCAGGGACAACACCGCATCAAACCGTAGAACAAGCCCAGCCAAAATCAGAACATCGCCCACGTAAATCGGGTTGCGACTGCGGGTGTAGATACCCGTTTGCACCAAAGACGAAGGCGTTTCGTGCGGAATGACCGTGGTTTTGTGACGGCGGAATTCGACAATCGCCAGAACGGCGAACAGGATGCCGCCACCGATCAGGATGCCGCTCAGCAGATCGGTAAGGCCACTGTCCAGAGACAGCCCCAGCGAAAAATGACGCGCCTGCAGCCAGGCCAACAAAGCAAACCCAACAAGCCAGACAGGCGGTATGTCGATCCGGCGCATGTTCATTCCCCACAATTGACGGCGCGTAAAGCAGTGTCGTTTCCGAACGATGTCCTACCGCTTTTGGAACAGATTAGCAAAAGCTCAGTATGTCGCATCAATGGACAGGCAAATACGGATCGGATAGGCCGAAGAAGACCACCGATCAGCAACACAAACTGACGAGCCCCAGATGACCGATTTCTCCGCGACCAAAGCCATGTTCGATCTGCCCGAGGGCGTTATCTACCTAGATGGCAACTCGTTGGGCCCGCTGCCGCGTGCCGCCACTGATCGGGTGAACGAGATGTTGGTCAAAGAATGGGGCCAGATGCTGATCACCGGCTGGAACAAGGCTGGGTGGATGGCGCTGCCGACTGGACTGGGCGACCGCATCGGCCGATTGATCGGCGCAGAGCCCGGCACGGTGGTGACCGGAGATACTTTGTCGATCAAAGTATATCAGGCCGTGGCCTCGGCCCTAGAGCTTTGCCCGGATCGCAAGGTCGTGCTGTCGGACAACGGCAACTTTCCCTCGGACCTCTATATGGTGGATGGCCTGTTGCGCTCGCTGGGGCCAGATTACGAATTGCGGGTTGTCGCGCCCGAGGAAGTAGCCTCGCATATCACAGAAGATGTTGCCGTCCTGATGCTGACCGAAGTCGACTATCGCAGTGGTCGAATGCACGACATGAAAGCACTGACCGAGTTGGCCCATGCCAACGGCGTTGTGACAGTCTGGGATCTGGCCCATTCCGCAGGCGCGGTTCCGGTGGACCTGTCCGGCTGCAATGCCGATTTTGCGGTGGGCTGCACATATAAATACCTGAACGGGGGCCCCGGCGCGCCCGCCTTCATCTATGTCGCCCCACGTCTGGCCGACCGCGTGCGCCCTGCCCTCTCAGGCTGGCTGGGGCACGAGGCCCCCTTTGCCTTTGATCTGGATTATCGCCCCGGCAGCGGGATCGAGCGGATGCGGGTCGGCACTCCTCCGATCATCCAGATGACCGCACTGTCGGCAGCGATGGATATCTGGGACATGGCCGACATGGCGGATGTGCGCGCCAAATCCATCGACCTGACCGAGCTGTTCATCGCCCGTGTCGAAGCCGCCTGCCCCCAGTTGGAACTGGCCAGCCCGCGTGATCCGAACCTGCGCGGCAGTCAAGTCTCGTTCCGGTTTGCCGACGGGTATGCCGCGATGCAGGCCTTGATCGCACGCGGTGTGATCGGAGACTTCCGTTCACCCGATATCATGCGGTTCGGGTTCACGCCGCTTTACATCGACGAACATGATGTGGAGCGCGCTGTCGAAATCCTGACCGACATCATGCAGAACCGTTTGTGGGATGCACCGGAATACAAGGTGCGCCAGCGGGTTACCTGACCTCAAGCCCCGCGCCGATCAGCGCCGCAACCTGAGCCACCTGCTGCTCATAGACCTCGGCCCCTGCCCCAATCAGCTTGAGCCCCTTGAGCGTGGCCGTAATCGTTCGACCAGTCTCGGCCGCATCGGCCAGCAGGCGCACCCGCCCGGCTTGCGCCTGTTGCGTCAACCATTCGGCATAGAGGCCCGCCATTCTGGCCTCTCCTTCCGAGATGATCTCGGCCGCCATGGACTTGGTATTGTCCAGCATCTCAAGCCCGTGGGGCGAGGCCAGTATCGCCGCCATCCCCCCGGTCTGGGCTTTTATCGCGCGGGTCAGAACGTCGGGCACGGACCCAGAAGATGCCAGAGCCTCGGCGACTGCCGCGCTTTTCTCGGCATAGTAAATCTCGGTCAGTTTGCTGACGATTGCCTCTTTGTTCCTGAAATGCAGATAGACCGCTGGCCGGGACATTCCCGCCCCGCGCGCGATGTCATCCATCGAGGTTTTTCGAAATCCATAGGTGGCAAAAGCCTGAAAAGCAGAATTCAGGATCGCCTTTTGCCGTGAATCGTCAACTGTTTCCGTCATGCTTGAACTGGTGACACTTTTTGTTCATTTTGTCAATTGACATACTGACACTTTAAGCCAATTATGTCACGGAACCAGCCACAGCTAGATGAGGTGCGCCATGGCGACCGCCCTGAAGATCAATGGAAAGCAACATCAGGTTGACCTGCCCGATGACGTCCCCCTGCTTTGGGCGCTGCGGGATGAGGTCGGCCTGACCGGAACCAAGTTTGGCTGCGGCGTGGCCGCTTGCGGGGCTTGCACCGTGCATATTGATGGCGAGGCCGTGCGGTCCTGCCAGGTGACGCTGTCGGACGTCTGGGGCGATGTGACCACCATCGAGGGCATCGGCTCGCCCGACGCGATGAATGCGCTGCAGCAGGCCTGGGTCGAACACCAAGTGGCGCAATGTGGTTACTGTCAGTCAGGCCAGATCATGCAGGCCGCCGCATTGCTGGCGGAAAACCCCGCTCCCTCTGACGCCGAGATTGACGAGGCCATGCAAGGTAACCTGTGCCGCTGCGGCACCTACCCCCGCATTCGCGCCGCGATCCATGACGCGGCCGGCAAGTTGAAGGAGGCGTAACCGATGGCTTCTGTTGGAAAAATCCTCCGCCGCACTTTCCTGATCGGGTCCGCCGCGATTGTCGGCGGCGTGGCGTTCGGCGCCTATTACGTGAGCCGCCCCGCCGCAAACCCGCTGAAACCCGGTGAGGGTCAGGCTGCGCTGAACCCATTTGTTCTGATCGACCAGAACGGGGTGACCCTCTTTGCCCCGCGCGCCGAGATGGGACAGGGCGTCAAGACCACTTGGGCCGCGCTGATTGCCGAGGAACTGGACGTGGACCTGGACCAGATCACCGTCCTGCACGGCCCGGCGGCGGCGGCCTATTACAACTCCGCCCTGATGGGGGAAAGCCTGCCCAACAAGGGCTATGACATCTCGGACTTCCAGCACAATCTGGGGGAGGCGCTGGGTGTGCTCGGCAAGGCGCTAAGCCTGCAGGTCACTGGTGGGTCGACCTCGATGAAAGACGGGTTCGAGCGGATGCGTCAGGCCGGAGCCTCGGCCCGCGAGACGTTGAAACAGGCAGCGGCTGACCGGCTGGGCGTTGATCGCAGCGCACTGAAAACCGCGTCGGGCCACGTCATTGCCCCGAACGGAGACCAGATCCCCTATACCGAACTGGCCACTGACGTTGCCAAGCTTGAGCCGATCGAGGCACCTTTGCGTGATCCGTCCGAGTGGCGCTATCTGGGCCAGACCCAGCCGCGTCTGGATATGGTCGAAAAGGCAACTGGAACGGCTGAATTTGGCGTCGATGTCCGCCTGCCGGGCATGAAGTTTGCAGCCGTCCGCATGAACCCCAAACTGGGCGGTGCAATGAACGGTTTCGACGACAGCACTGCACAGTCCATGCCGGGGGTCGAGAAGATTGTCGATCTGGGCACTGGCGTCGCGGTGATTGCCAACAACACATGGCTCGCCAATCAGGCCGTTGAGGCCATCGACGTGGATTGGGGTGACGCCCCCTACCCGCCCGACACGGATGGTATCTTTGCCAAGATTGCCGAAGCGTTCGACGACGCCCCGAACTCGACCATGCGCGATGACGGCGATGTCGACGTGACGCCCGAAGGCGCGACCGAAATCACGGCAGAGTATCGCCTGCCCTATCTGGCTCACGCCACGATGGAGCCGATGAACGCCACCGCGCTTTATACCGGTGGCGCTTTGGAACTGTGGTGCGGCAACCAGGCCCCGACCCTGATCCGCTTCCGTGTGGCGAACACTGCTGGCCTCGACACCGAAGCCGTTCAAATCCACACCACCTATCTGGGCGGCGGCTTTGGCCGACGTGGTGAGCTGGACTTTGGCGAGATCGCCACCAAGGTCGCCATGGCGATGCCCGGCACCCCGGTGCAGACCACGTGGAGCCGCGAAGAGGATATGCGCCATGACTATTTCCGCCCCGGCGCCATCGCTCGGATGCGCGGCGCGGTGCAGGACGGCAAAGCGGTTCTGATCGATGGCAAGGTGGCAGCACAATCCTGCACTCAGCAGGCGGTGACGCGGTACACAGGCATGCCCGGCGCTGGCCCGGACAAAGTGCTGGTCGAAGGCTTCTTTAACCAACCCTACGCGGTGCCGAACTATCGCATGAGCGGTCACATCGCCAAGTTGGACGTCCCCGTCGGGTTCTGGCGCTCGGTCGGGAACAGCCACAACGGGTTCTTCCACGAAACTTTCATGGACGAGATGGCCCACGCCGCCGGTCAGGACCCGTTGGAATTCCGGCTGGAATTGATGAGGTCCGAGCACGCGCCTTCGGCGGGTTGCCTGGAAGCAGTAAAAGAAATGTCAGGCTGGACCGGTAAGACACCTGACGGCGTCGGGCGCGGCGTGGCCTTCACCTACAGCTTTGGTACCCCTGTTGCTCAGGTGATCGAAGTGGTCGACGAAGACGGCACGATCCGCATCAACAAGGCGTGGATAGCTTGTGACATGGGGCTGGCTCTGGACCCCGAAAACGTCAAGGCACAGATGTTCGGCGGCATGATGTATGGCCTGTCTGCGGCCTGCTATGGCGAGATCACCTTTGCCGATGGCGAGGTCGAGCAATTCAACTTCCCCGACTATGACGCGCTGCGTATGCACACCGCGCCGCAGGTCGAAGTGCGCGTACTGGAAACCAACCGCCATATGGGTGGCGCGGGTGAACCCGGCACGCCTCCGTCCATGCCCGCCCTTGGCAACGCGCTGTTCGACCTGACCGGAGAACGCGCCCGCACTCTACCGCTGATCGACCAGTTCAACCTGTTGGTCTGATCACGCTGCGCCGGTCCGGTCCCTCTCTTACGGGCCGGCGCGAAATTCACGCCGTTTGCTGCATCAACCCGGCGTCCGATCCCGTTGCCCAAGCACGCACGGCTGCACCGAACGCCTCGAACAGGGGGCGGGAAACCGGATCGTTGATAGCATCCCATTCAGGGTGCCATTGTACCGACAGGGTAAACCCGGGCGCATCCTTGATATAGATCGCCTCGGGAGTACCATCAGGCGCGTGCCCGTCGATCACGACGCGCTGCCCGACGGTTTTGATGCCTTGACCGTGCAGCGTGTTGGTCATCACCTCCGGGGCGCCGAACAGTTTGTGAAACACGCCACCTTCGTCCAACGACACCACATGGCGCAGGGCAAACTTTTCCTCCAGCGTCCCGTCCGGCGGCATCCGGTGGTTCATCCGGCCCGGTAGGTCGCGGATTTCGGGGTAGAGCGTGCCGCCCATCGCCACGTTAACCTCTTGAAAGCCCCGGCAGATGCCCATGAAAGGCTGGCCACGTTCCACACAGGCCCGGACCAGAGGCAAGGTGATCGCATCCCGCGCCCGGTCGAACTCACCATGCGCGTCGGTGGCGTCTTCGCCATACTCCTCGGGATGCACATTCGGCCGCCCGCCGGTCAGCAGGAAACCGTCGCAGACCTCAAGCAGTTCCTCGACCGTGACATAACGCGGATCAGACGGGATCAGCAGCGGCAAGCAGTGCGAAACGTTGGCCACGGCTTCGGAATTCATCGTTCCGCCCGCGTGTGTCGGGTATTCATCGTTCATGAGGTAAGAGTTGCCGATGATACCGACGACAGGCCGAGACATTCCGTATTCCTTGCAGTTAATTTGCTTAACAGGAAAGCTATCCGCAGCAATGGAAACGTGCAACAGAACACGCCCTGCATGACAGCGCAAGGACGTGTTCAACGACGCACACATCGTTCTGACTATTGCGAATATTTCAGAACTTTGTTTCGATACGAGAGTGTATTCCGGGAGATATTCCCGGAATACATGATTGATCGCTAGCGAAGATTGGTCGGGATCAGATTTCTCCGATCAGACCCGCTGCCTCAATTCCGGTCATTCCTGCGGTCGCATCATTGTCCGAGGTATCGCCGGTCACGCCGACCGCCCCAATGACCGCGCCCTTGCGGTCCCGAAGAAGAATGCCGCCTGGAACCGGCACGACCTGCCCCCCATAGACCCCGTTCACAGCGGCCATGAAATAGGCCTGCGCCTCGGCCCGCTGCATTTGCGCCGTGCCCGCCATGCCCAGCATGACCGACCCGTAGGCTTTGCCGTGCGCAATCGCGAACCGACCGGGGGCCGCGCCGTCTTCGCGTTCAAACGCAATGACGTGGCCGCCTGCGTCCAAAACGACAACAGACAGAGGCTTCAGCTCCATCTCGCGGCCTTTTTCCAGTGTTTTACGAATGATCGTGCGGGCTTTACGCAGAAAAACTGCCATGATGTGTCCTATCGTTCTTTGAGGTTAAAGGCTGGCTTTCAATTCCAGACGGCGGGCGTGCAGGACCGGCTCGGTGTAGCCCGAGGGCTGTATCCGACCCTTGAACACCAGATCGCAGGCGGCCTGAAAGGCGATGCCATCGAAACCCGGTGCCATCGGAATGTAGGCGACGTCACCCGCGTTCTGACGATCCACCACAGCGGCCATTTTGCGCATCGCTGCCATGACCTGTTCTTCCGAGACAACGTCATGGTGTAACCAGTTGGCCAGGGCCTGGCTGGAAATCCGGCAGGTCGCGCGGTCTTCCATCAGGCCGATATCGTTGATGTCGGGCACCTTCGAGCAGCCCACGCCCTGATCAACCCAGCGCACGACATATCCCAGAATACCCTGCGCGTTGTTCTCGATCTCACGCGTGATTTCTTCATCACCAAGGTTGCGGCCGCCCAGCAGCGGGATGGTCAGCAGGTCATCCAGCGAGCCACGGGCACCACCGGCGGCCAGTTCGTCCTGACGGACCAGAACATCGATTTTGTGGTAATGCGTCGCGTGCAGCGTCGCGGCGGTCGGCGACGGCACCCAGGCGCAGGTGGCACCGGATTGCGGGTGGCCGATCTTCTGTTCCAGCATGTCGCCCATACCGTCGGGCATCGCCCACATGCCTTTGCCGATCTGCGCCTTACCTTTCAGGCCGCACGCCAGCCCGATATCGACATTGCGATCCTCATAAGACGCAATCCAAGGCGTGTTCTTGATGTCACCCTTGGGCAGCATCGGACCGGCTTCCATCGAGGTATGGATCTCATCCCCCGTCCGATCAAGGAAGCCGGTGTTGATGAAGGCCACGCGCGATTTTGCGGCGCGGATACATTCCTTGAGGTTGGCCGAGGTGCGGCGCTCCTCATCCATGATGCCGAGCTTAACAGTGTTGCGCGGCAGGCCGAGGATGTCTTCGACCGTGTCGAAGATTTCGACCGAGAACGCCACCTCTTCCGGCCCGTGCATCTTGGGCTTCACCACATAGACCGATCCGGTGACCGAGTTCCCACCGTCGCGAGCCAAATCGTGCATGGCGATCAGAGTGGTGCAGAGCGCATCCATCAGACCCTCGCCGATTTCATTGCCTTCGGCGTCCAGAACGGCAGGGTTGGTCATCAGGTGGCCCACATTGCGCACCAGCATCAACGAGCGGCCTTTCAGCGTGGCTTGGCCGCCATGGGCGGTGGTGTAGTCCAGATCGCCCGCCAGCTTTCTGGTGTAGGTGTTGCCCCCCTTGGTGACCTCTTCGGTCAGGTCGCCTTTCATCAGGCCCAGCCAGTTGCCATAAGCCACCACCTTGTCTTCGGCATCGACGCAGGCAACCGAGTCCTCGCAGTCCATGATAGTGGACAGAGCCGATTCCAGATGTACATCCGCGATACCAGCGGGATCGGAGGCACCGATATCGCTGGACGGGTCAATCACGACCTTGATGTGCAGGCCATTGTTCTTCAGCAGCACAAAATCCGGTTGCTCTGCTGCCCCACCATATCCCACAAAACGCGCGACATCCGCCAGCGCGGGCACAAGCGCTCCGTTCTCGACCCACAGTTCTGACACGTCCGCCCAAGACCCGTTAGCCAGCGGCACAGCATCGTCCAGAAACCCTTTGGCCCACGCAATCACACGTGCGCCACGTACTGCGTCATAACCTTTGCCAGCAGGCAGATCACCCATTGCATCGGTGCCGTACAGCGCATCATACAGGCTGCCCCAACGCGCGTTGGCCGCGTTCAGGGCAAAGCGGGCGTTGGTGATGGGCACAACCAGCTGCGGACCGGGGATTTGCGCGATCTCGGGATCGACATTGGCGGTTTCGATCTGAAAATCCGCACCCTCATCGACCAGATACCCAATCTCACGCAGGAAGGCTTGATAGGCGGCAGGATCATGCGTCTGCCCCTTGCGCTCCAGATGCCAGGCATCCACCTGCCCCTGGATCTTTTCCCGCTTGGCCAGCAAGGCGCGGTTCTTTGGACCCAGTTCGGCAACCATCCGCGACAGACCATCCCAGAACGTCTCAGCCGTGACACCGGTTCCCGGCAGCGCCTTGCTTTCGATAAACTCGGCCAGAACCGTATCGATCTGAAGTCCGCTGCGTGCCTGCCTGATGCTCATTTGGTGTCTCTCCGCCATTGTGCGCCACTGTATGCCGTCAGCATTTAGGCCGAATGTTTCCGATAGGCAACTTTCAACGCCACGTTAGAACCTTTCGGCTCTGCACGAAGCTGCTTCAAAGATGGCAAGGCAATGAAGCTGCGGTTGCAGCCACCTGTCGAAGCCCCTAACGTCGCGCCCGAACCAACTGATGCGAGGCCCCCGATGCGCGACGCTGCCCCCACGACGATCTACCTGAAAGACTACACGCCGTTCGGCTATCTGGTGGACAGTGTGCATCTGACCTTTGACCTAGCCGCAAACGCCACCCGTGTGACTTCGCGCATCGCCTTCCGGCCGAATCCCGAGGCTACGGATCGTACCTTCTTCCTGCATGGCGAGGACCTGACCCTGATCCGCGCGGTCATCGACGGAGAGGAAGTCACCCCCGAAGTCACCGACAAGGGCCTGACCGCAAACGCCCCAGACGCGCCCTTTGTCTGGGAGTCCGTGGTTGAAATCGACCCCGCCAACAATACAGCGCTCGAGGGGCTGTATATGTCGAACGGCATGTACTGCACCCAGTGCGAGGCCGAGGGCTTTCGCAAGATCACCTATTACCCCGACCGCCCCGATGTGATGTCGACCTTCACCGTGCGCATCAACGGGGACCTTCCGGTGCTGCTGTCCAACGGCAACCCCACGGGCAAAGGCGAAGGCTGGGCGGAATGGACTGATCCGTGGCCCAAACCGGCCTATCTGTTTGCTCTGGTCGCCGGAGACCTCATCGCCCACCCCGGCCAGTTCACCACCATGTCCAGCCGTGACGTGGAGCTGAACCTCTGGGTTCGCCCCGGCGACGAGGGAAAATGCGCTTTTGGCATGGAGGCGCTGAAGAAGTCAATGAAATGGGATGAGGACGTCTATGGCCGTGAATACGATCTGGACGTGTTCAACATTGTCGCCGTCGATGATTTCAACATGGGCGCGATGGAGAACAAGGGGCTAAACATCTTCAACTCATCGGCCGTTTTGGCCAGCCCCGAGACCTCGACCGATGCCAATTTCGAACGGATCGAGGCGATCATCGCGCATGAGTATTTCCACAATTGGACCGGCAACCGCATCACTTGCCGAGACTGGTTCCAGCTGTGCCTGAAAGAGGGCCTGACCGTGTTCCGCGATGCGCAGTTCACATCCGATTTGCGCTCTGCCTCGGTGAAACGCATCCAGGACGCCATCGACCTGCGGGCGCGGCAGTTCCCCGAGGACAACGGGCCGCTCTCGCACCCTGTCCGACCCGAAAGCTTTCAGGAGATCAACAACTTCTACACCGCAACCGTTTACGAAAAAGGTGCCGAGGTGATCGGGATGCTGAAACGGCTGGTGGGGGATGAGACCTATGCGCAAGCGCTGGACCTCTATTTCGACCGCCATGACGGGCAAGCCTGCACCATCGAAGACTGGATCAAGGTGTTCGAGGATACAACGGGCCGTGATCTGACCCAATTCAAACGCTGGTACAGCCAATCCGGCACGCCGCGCGTGTCCGTGGCTGAGGAGTACGCGGACGGCACCTATACCCTGACCCTGTCGCAACGCACCGAGCCGACCCCCGGTCAGTCCGAAAAACTGCCACAGGTGATCCCGGTCGCCGTCGGCCTGCTGGGTGCCAACGGGGATGAAGTCCGCGCGACCGAAATTCTGGAACTGACAGAGGCCGAACAGAGCTTTCAGTTTTCCGGGTTGGCCGCCAAGCCGGTGGCCTCGATCCTGCGCGATTTCTCGGCCCCGGTCATTCTGGAGCATGACCACACGGACGCCGAACGCGCCTTTCTGCTGGCTCACGACACCGACCCGTTCAACCGCTGGCAGGCCGGACGGTCACTGGCAGAGGACACGTTGCTGCGCATGATCCGCGAAGACAGCGCACCCGGCACCGACTATCTGGACGGCATTCTGGCGGTGCTGCGTGACGGCGATCTGGACCCGGCCTATCGTTCGCTGATGCTGGGCCTTCCGACGCAATCCGAACTGGCCGCCGCGCAGTTCGAAGCCGGGGAAACCCCCGACCCGATGGCGATTTGGCGGGCCGTGGAAACCCTGCGGCAGGCGACAGCGCAACATGTGCAGGACCTGTTGCCCCGGCTGCACAGCGAAACCCTGATCGACGCGCCGTTCAGTCCAGATGCCGATCAGGCCGGAAAACGCGCGCTTGGTGGCGCTGCGCTGTATCTGACATCGCGGCTGGATGGTGGTGCCAAAGCTGCCGAGGAATACGCTGCCGCCAACAACATGACGTACCAATTGGCCGCCCTTTCGTGCCTGTTGCGCGCCGGAACGGGCCAGCAGGAAATGGCCGCGTTTTATAACCAGTGGCAGCATGATCGGTTGGTGATGGACAAGTGGTTTGGCCTTCAGGTGACCACAGCCGCCCCCGAGGCCACTGCGAGTATCGCACGCGCTCTGACCGAGCACGCAGATTTCAACTGGAAGAACCCCAACCGCTTCCGCGCGGTGATGGGGGCGCTGGCGATGAACCACGCTGGGTTCCATCACGCGGACGGGGCCGGATATGCGTTGCTTGCTGATTGGCTGATCCGGCTGGACCCGGTGAACCCGCAGACGACGGCGCGGATGTGCACGGCTTTCCAGACATGGAAACGTTATGACGCCGATCGTCAGGACCTGATCCGGGCACAACTGACCCGTATCGCCGACACGCCCGATTTGTCGCGCGACACCACAGAAATGGTGACCCGAATCCTCGGCGCATGACCCCGTTCACCTTCACGCGCCACACCCGGACGCCGCGCACGATCCTGATTCTGGTTTGTGTCTACGCGGCGCTGGCGGCCTTGCTGATCCTTTTCGATGCGGCATTGTGGCTGGTCGGGCTGCTGGCCCTGTCCACCCTGCCCGCCCTGTGGGACGTCGTGCATGGCACGCGCGCAGGAATGACGCTGGATCACGACCGGATAAAGTGGTTTTCGGGCAATCGCGAAGGTGAGGTCCTTCTGACGGATATCGACTACATCCGGTTCGACACCCGCTGGGATTTTTCGGTCCGCGTCTCTTTAGTGCTGGTATCGGGCAAGCGGATTCGGCTGCCTGACGAGTCCACACCACCCCACAAAGAGTTCGAAATCACCTTGCAAGAGGTTGGTTTCCGGGTCGAGCGGCATCATTTTACCGTTTTCTGAAACAATGCGTCCTAAAGGATGCCATTGACTCGGCACATGCCCTCCTACCCCGCAAAAAGCTTGAATTTGAGGTGAATTTCAGCCAAAATCTCAAGTCAGCCTACCTGTTTGTTTCGGTTTCGAGTTTTACCATGTTTCGGTTTTTCAGGGCGCGTCAGGCCCGTTCTTCTTTGCCTTCCCGTCAATTCACGCAGGACATGCGCGCATCCGATTGCGCCGTGGCGGCAGGTTTGCCGGACACGGGGCAACTGAATATTCCGCTGGCCCGTGCCGAGGACATGATTGCCCGCAATACCATTGAACAAGGGCGCACGCTGGCAAGACAGGACCGCTGGGCCGAACTGTCCCGACAGATGCGTGCTGCAGACGAATCCCGCGACACCGCGCCTGACGGGATGCCTATTGCAGATCTACTGGCCTTTGGTGCCCGGTCCGATGTTGTTCTGGCAGTCGAACACGCACTGTCTGACGGGGCTGCCCTGTCCGAATATGACCTGCTGGGCGGTATCTCCGAGCTGGAAGACGAAATGCGCGCGCATCCCGATGATCCGATGATCGTTCTGGTGGTCGCGCTGGCACATATCGACCTGGCCTGGGCGTGGCGCGGGACGGCGACGGATGCCACATTGCCTCCGCTACACCGGTCGCGCTGTGCAGCACATTTCGACCGGGCCGCGGCCCTTCTGCCGACATGCCGCGCGGCCGCGCCGGACAGCGCATTAGTAGCCGCAGCTGCATGCGCCCTTATGGCCGGTCAGCGCAAAACCGACCTGCGCGTGGCCGAGGAATACGAACGTCTGATCACGCTGGACCCGCATAACCAACGCCACATGCGGGCGATGGGCACCCATCTTCTGCCGCGCTGGTTCGGCAGCTATGAAGAGCTTGAGGTTCAGGCCCTGCGCAACGCGGCGCGCACGCGCGATATCTGGGGTGCCGGCGGCTATACATGGGTGCAGTTTGACGCCATCGCCTTGGACGAAGAGGCCTGCGCGCGGCTGGATGTCGAGTATTTTCTGGAAGGCCTGCACGACATTCTGCACCGCCGCCCGGATCAGCAGACCGTCAACATGCTGTCGGCCTATTGCGCCACCACGATCCAAGGCGGGCTAGGCCTGAACGACAAGGCCGATTTGGTGCGCTCGCAAATTCACGAGGCCGCAAACTGGCTGATCCGCGACCACATGACGGAACTGCATCCTCTGATCTGGGCGCACGCCGCGAGCGGGTTCAACAACTCGGTCCGCATCAACTCAGCCGAACGGTTTGCAGCCCGCGGCCAACGCCAGGCTCTGCGTGCCATTGGCGATCTGTTCCGCGAGGAACTGCGCAGCGGCTTGGACGTGACCTTCACACCGTCGGGCCTGCGCCTGTCTCAGCACTGATTCCCCCTTGCCCCTAGCCCCTGCCGGGCCTAATACGCAGGCTTAGACTTCTGCGGAAATGAGGCGCGCCATGCTCGACCTGACATACGAAATGCCCAAACCCAAAACCATTGCCGGGGCCAAGCACGATTGGGAACTGGTGATCGGAATGGAGGTGCACGCTCAGGTCTCATCCAATGCCAAGCTGTTCTCGGGCGCGTCGACCCAATTCGGGGCCGAGCCGAACTCGAACGTGGCTTTTGTGGACGCGGCGATGCCTGGGATGCTGCCGGTTATAAACGAATACTGCGTGGAACAGGCGGTGCGCACCGGGCTGGGTCTGAAGGCGGATATCAACCTGAAATCGGCCTTCGACCGCAAAAACTACTTCTACCCTGACCTGCCGCAAGGCTACCAGATTTCTCAGCTGTATCACCCCATCGTGGGCGAAGGCGAAGTGCTGGTCGAGATGGGTGACGGTACCGCGCGTATGGTGCGGATCGAACGCATCCACATGGAGCAGGACGCGGGTAAATCGATCCACGACATGGACCCGCATATGTCCTTCGTCGATTTGAACCGGACCGGCGTCTGCCTGATGGAGATCGTCTCGCGCCCCGACATCCGCGGCCCCGAAGAGGCCGCCGCCTATATCGCCAAGCTGCGCCAGATCATGCGCTATCTGGGCACCTGCGACGGCAACATGCAGAATGGCAACCTGCGGGCGGACGTGAACGTCTCGATCTGTCTGCCGGGTGCGTATGAGAAGTATCAGGAAACGCAGGACTTCTCGCATCTGGGCACCCGCTGCGAGATCAAGAACATGAACTCGATGCGCTTCATCCAGCAAGCGATCGAGGTCGAAGCCCGCCGTCAGATCGCCATCGTCGAAGCTGGTGGCAAGGTCGATCAGGAAACCCGCCTATACGACCCGGACAAGGGCGAGACGCGCTCAATGCGGTCCAAGGAAGAAGCGCATGATTATCGCTACTTCCCCGATCCCGACCTGCTGCCGCTGGAGATCGAACAGGCATGGGTAGATGACATCGCAGCCAAACTGCCCGAGCTTCCCGACGATAAAAAAGCGCGCTTTATCAGCGAATTCGGTCTGACCGATTATGACGCTTCGGTGCTGACCGCCGAGGTGGAATCTGCCGCCTATTTCGAAGAGGTTGCCAAGGGCCGCAACGGCAAACTGGCTGCGAACTGGGTGATCAACGAACTGTTCGGCCGCCTGAAGAAAGAAGATCACGACATCACCGAATCTCCGGTTTCCCCGGCGCAATTGGGTGCGATCATCGATTTGATTTCCTCGGACGCCATCTCGGGCAAAATCGCCAAGGACCTGTTCGAGATTGTCTATACCGAAGGCGGTGACCCGGCGCAGATCGTCGAAGAGCGTGGCATGAAGCAGGTGACCGACACGGGCGCCATCGAGGCTGCCTTGGACGAGATCATCGCCGCCAACCCCGCACAGGTCGAAAAGGCCAAGGTGAACCCGAAACTGGCGGGCTGGTTCGTCGGTCAGGTGATGAAGGCGACCGGCGGCAAGGCCAACCCGAAGGCGGTCAACGAACTGGTCAGCCAAAAGCTGGGTTCGTAAATCGATCTGGAAACGAAATGCTGACGGCGGGGTTTGCGCAAAACCCCGCCGTTTTTCTTTTCCGCCTCTTTCCGCGCGAAGATGACTTTCCCAAAATCTCCAGCATGTTAGATTGCCGGGAACCGACCACCAGGAAGATCCGATGCAGCGCTACGAATACAAAGTTGTCCCCGCCCCGCAAAAAGGCATCAAGGCCAAGGGTGAGAAAACCGCAGAAGGCCGGTTTGCCGCATCAGTTGAACAGGTCCTGAACCGGATGGGTCAGGATGGCTGGGAATATCAACGTGCGGAACTGCTGCCCAGTGAGGAACGCGTGGGCCTGACCGGTTCGACCGTGAACTGGCGCAATGTTTTGGTATTCCGACGTGAGGTCATAGCTGACTTTGTATCAACGCGGCCTGATGAAGATACTGCGCAGGCAAAGCCTATTCCCGGCCCCGAGACAGTTTCGCCTCCCGCCCCGATTGCCGAAGAAGCCAAAGAGCCTCCGCTGTCTTTGAGAGGGGCTGAAAAAGTGTCCGAGAAGTCGGACGACGAAAACACGCCCTAACTGTCATTCGATCCTATTTTGTTTGCACGAATTTGTTAGCCGCGGTGAAACCTGCCTTTTTCTTTTCAACGCCTTTGTTGGCCTTCAGCTTGATGGCACATGCGGCCGTCGCCGACCCCGTCACAGACCTGCAATGTCTTGAGGCCGAATGGTCTGAAAGCGCAGCCAAACTGCAGGAAAACCGCGCAACCGTCTGGCAATGGCTGCACGACATTCTCAACAGGCCCGATCAGGTTGCCTGCGGCGACGAAGACTTTGTCAGTGCAAATGCTGATTGGCGCATGAAGCCGGAATTTTCCTGGACTTGCCTCAACGGTTACTCAAACCTGACCACCACACTGAGTTTTCAATTACCTGACAAAGAACAGCGCGATGCTGCCCGGTCCGGATTGATGGTTCTGGGCGCGATTCACAGCATTTCGAACCCGGAACTCATAAACGCTTTGCAAACAGAAATTGAGGACATTGCGCAGAGTATCGCAAAGGCAGTCGAGGAACTTGAGGGCGCGGGCATCGACATAACGTTTCACCCCGAACCCGAAAGCTCCGCGTCTACAAAGACAAACTCGGAAGAGACAATTTCGCTAGACGATCTATTGGCAAATGCCCTTCCCTTGCAAAACAAGTGGGGTTTGACCGCCGATCTCGTCTGGACGCCCGCCTCGTTCGATCTCCCGGATGATGCGGATGACCAGACCAGGGCGCGGTATCTCGAAGAGATGCGGGGTCGGATCGAGAATGTGCAACACATAGACTACATTCTGCGAAGCCTGGGAAAAGCGCAGGTCCAGCCCGGTATCTCCATGCAGAACGCCGCAGCAGCTCATGCAAGTGTTGTTGCGACGACCGAGCAAAAAGCAAACGTCTGGGCAGCCGAAAACCTCGACATTGCGGTACGTAACTTTCGGATGTTCGGCGAAAAGGTGGAGATACTGCAGCGCGACGCGGACAGTATTTCGGTCGTCGACACACGCTCATGGTCAAAGTCACCGGGAGCCGATTGGCAAACCACCTCCGATGCGCAGATCGCCGAAGGCGTGAATGAGTTGGTGTTCTATTTTGAACCACAACCCGATTTCGAGCATCAAAATCCGGCGAACAGCGATTGCAGGATCACCAAGACCTTCCCTTGCCCACCGTTCAAAGGTTTGAACTCTGCCAAAAACGATCTGTCAGGCGTCTGGACCGAGGCTTGTGAGACCGCAAAAGGGTGCGATGTTACAACGCTCCGCTGGGTCAATGACCATGTGGCGATCCGGACCCATTTGCGCGCAAAGAACGCGGATGCGGCATATCTTTCCCGATTTACGGGAAAGATGCTCACCCTGAGAACCAAATCACTGCTGGCCGCCTTTGAGCCCGACCCGGATTTTGATCCCGGGCAAGCCTGCCAGTAGCTGGGCAGATTGGCTGTTTAGGTCCCGATATCCAGCGCCAGGGCGTGAATGCGCGGCACGATATCGCCCAACGCCTTGTGAATCGCTCGGTGGCAGGCGACGCGGGACTGCCCCTCGAAAGCGCTGGCGCGGATACGGACGTTGAAATGGCTCTCACCACCGTCTTGATACCCCGCGTGACCGCGGTGGCTTTCACTGTCGTCGACCACTTCCAGCTCGTGCGGATCAAATGCTGCTTGCAGGCGGGTTCGGATTTCGTCGGTCACGGTCATTTTTTCGCTCAGCGGTAAAAATTTTACCGCCCCCCTCTTCTACTTTCGGCTGCTTAGATTAAACTGCTGCCTCCGAGTCGAGAAGATGCGTTCTTAAGGATCACAGCATGACGAAATCAGACCCTTTCGGATTCGATATGTCCGTCTCCAGCGCCAAGAAAAAGAACCCGCGCGGGCGTCGGGGGATGTCGGGCGCGTCTGAGACCTCGGTCCGAATCTGTGACCACGAAGGCTGTAACGAGCCGGGCAAGTTCCGCGCGCCGAAAGCACCGGACGTTCTGGACGATTTCTTCTGGTTCTGCCAGCAGCACGTGCGCGAGTATAACCAGAAATGGAACTTCTTCGACGGCACCACCGAGGCCGAGCTGAACGCGCAGCGCTCCAAGGACAAGGTGTGGGAGCGTGAGACTAAGCCCATGGGCGATCCCGAGGCGCGCGCCTGGGCCCGTCTGGGCATCGAGGATCCGCATCAGGTGCTGGGCGCAAACAGCACACAGAACAAGGGTCGCACCTCGGGTGGCGGCGGCCGTCGCCTGCCCCCCACCGAACGCCGCGCCATCGAGATTCTCGAGGCCAAGGACAGCTGGACCAAGGCCGAGGTGCGCAAGGCCTACAAGAAGCTGATCAAGGTACTGCACCCTGACATGAACGGCGGTGACAGGTCGCAGGAAGAACAGCTGCAAGAGGTCGTCTGGGCCTGGGATCAGATCAAGGACAGCCGGAACTTTAAATGATTTCCGCGCTACTGTGGAAACATGCCCTGTAGCGCCTGCGCTTCGGGGCGTTTCAAGCAGCGCAGCCTGGTTTGCTGTATTGACCCTTCGCCGTTCAGTTCAGGAAAAAGTTCGCGCAGTTCATCTACGTCTTCCCGACCAAAAGAGTTTAGCACCCTGTCACCAAGATACAGGCTTTCACTGCGCAAGCCGTGCGACGTCAGAATGGTGTGTCGTTCGCAGGCAATGTGAAAGTACGTCACCGGCTCATCCGCCTTTACCTGACGGATCGTGTCGTCGTTGACGAGATGAATCGCAGCGGAAAAGACCATCGGTTCGCCAAATAGCAACTCGGCCCGCCATCCTTCAATTACGATCCGATGTTGCGGCGACACGTACAGGTCGCGATCTGGCAGCCCTTTACCCAGCGCATCGCACTTGATGAGCACAGGCCGAAACTTTGGTTGGAGATGCAATATCTGAGCGCTGAGTGTTCGTTTGCCGATCCAAATTATCGGCAGAGTTTGGCCGTTGGACACGCAAACCCTGTCGCCAACTGTCAACTCTTCGACCAGTCTCGGGCCTGTATCAGTTTCGATCAGCGTTCCAGCCACAAAGCACGGTGGGTTATCTGGGTTGAGGTCGTCCTCGGTAATTTTCCAATTGCCGGTAGACATTGGGCCGGTTGGATTATTGGTATCCCAAGCGTAGATTTGCCCATTGACCTCAATGAATTCGCCGGATTCGCCTGAATTCCCCCTGGTCCCTTGCCCAAGGTATTCATAGGACTGAAACGTGAGGCCTCCGTCAAACGAGATCATTCCCCCATCAATAATCGCAGGTTCCGTCGTTTCCTGGACGACCAAGTCGCCCGGACCAGTTGTGTGCACAGTATGGAGAAGAACATCAAACTCCATCACGCACGCCCTCTTCACGAACTTTTGTCAGGAAAGGCGCAGAACTATGCGCGGGTGGGGCGAACGTACCTCCACAGTTGATTTCGCCACTCATTAACTCTTGCACAAAAAACTCTCAGACAGACCCGTTTCGGGCAGCTTACAAAACTACAAATTAACCCAAATTTAACACTTTGATTTTCGCTTCTAAGAATACCAAAAATTTTTGGTGTGTAGCACGCGCGCCTGCGATTTCCTTATTTCTGCTCCTTCCACCGCCGCCTGTTAAACTTGTTACAAATACGCGTTACGGCCAATCACATGGGCCGAACCATTGGCCCATATCAAATAGTGACTTGCCCCTAATGGAGCGCGATATGGAACATCTCATTTCCCTCGTACATGCGATTTCTCTTCTGGTTACAATCACCTCGGCTTTGGTGCTGAGCGGGTATCTCGCCCTGAACCTGCGCCTGCCGAGACTGGGCCTGTGGCCCAGCGCCAGCGGTTGGCGGCACCACACGGCCTTTGGTCTGTTCCGGCTGTTCTGCGGCGCGACCGTTGTATTTGCCTTGTCCGAGGTCTGGATGAATGGCTGGGGTCACTGGCTGCGGTACGTGATCGGCGTGCCCGTCATGCTTCTGTCATTCGGGATTACGCTGTGGGGCTATCGCTTTCTAGGCCTCGACAACACCTATTGCGAAAGCGACGGTTTGGTGACCGGCGGGATGTATGCCTATTCGCGCAACCCGCAATATGTGACATCGGTGCTGGCCACGGTGGGGCTGGGCATTGCCAGCGGATCGTGGGTGACACTGGGCCTGGCGGCGACGTTGTTCGTGATTTACTTCCTGTTTGTCCTGAACGAGGAACGCTGGTTGCTGCAGGGCTATGGGCAGGCATTCCGGGACTACATGCAATCCACCCCGCGCTTTGTGGACGAACGCAGCCTTATCCGGGTGCGAGACGCAATTCTCGACTGATCAAAGCGCGCAGATAAGGCCAGTTTCAAAGAAAGATTTACCGAAGCCGCAGCACACGCGGCTTTCCCTTGCCCTTGCCCGCAATATGTTGCACCACACACGGGTTCAAACCCGGCAATACGGGCCAAAGGATAAGGACCAGGCGAATGGCTGACGGATCGATCGACATCAACGCAAAACCCACCGAAGATATCTCGGTCCGTGACGTGTTCGGCATTGATACCGACATGGCGGTCAAAGGCTTTGCTGAAGCAAGTGATCGCGTTCCCGCCATCGACCACACCTACAAGTTCGACCCGGAAACCACACTGGCGATTCTGGCAGGCTTTGCCCACAACCGTCGGGTGATGATTCAGGGCTATCACGGCACCGGTAAATCGACCCACATCGAACAGGTTGCCGCCCGCCTGAACTGGCCCGCCGTCCGCGTGAACCTGGACAGCCACATCAGCCGGATCGACCTGATCGGTAAAGACGCCATCAAACTGCGCGACGGTAAGCAGGTCACCGAATTCCACGAAGGCATTCTGCCTTGGGCCCTGCGCAACCCCGTCGCCATCGTGTTCGACGAATACGACGCGGGCCGCGCCGACGTGATGTTCGTGATCCAGCGCGTGCTGGAACATGACGGAAAGCTGACCCTGCTGGACCAGAACGAAATCATCACGCCGAACCCGAACTTCCGCCTGTTCGCCACCGCAAACACCGTGGGTCTGGGCGACACAACCGGCCTGTATCATGGCACGCAACAGATCAACCAGGCGCAGATGGACCGCTGGTCGCTGGTCTCAACGCTGAACTACCTCAGCCACGATGCCGAGACGATGATCGTTCTGTCCAAGGCACCGCACTACAACACCGAAAAGGGCCGCAAGACCGTCAGCCAGATGGTTACCGTTGCCGACCTGACCCGTACCGCCTTCATGAACGGCGACCTGTCCACGGTGATGAGCCCCCGGACCGTGATCAACTGGGCCCAAAACGCGGAGATTTTCCGCGATGTGGGTTACGCGTTCCGCCTGTCCTTCCTGAACAAGTGCGACGAGTTGGAACGCCAGACCGTGGCCGAATTCTACCAGCGCTGCTTTGACGAGGAACTGCCCGAAAGCGCAGCAAGCGCAAGCCTGGGTTAAACACTTGCACTTTCCCGAACAAAAATGCGTTTTTGTCCACGTACCTAAGACCGGAGGTAACTTCTTTACCAGATGTTTCCTGCGGTTTTCTGGCGATTCAATGGTCACTAGCGGTCATCAGGACGGCGCCGATCGGTTTGAGCTGAGCGGCGACGCGACCAAGACCAAACACCAAACGCTGGCTGAATACAGTGAGCTGATTGGCCCGGGCTTTTCCGATTATACGGCCTATGCCTTTGCCCGTCCCCCGGTCGAGCGAATGATCTCATTGTATTATTCCCCCCACCGCTGGATGCGCGAACAGGAAGGCGGAGGATTTGACCTCGACGCCCGCAACGAACCTGTGGACCTGAAAGAGTTTGAAGCGCTTGTGTCGTCAAACAAATCCATCTCGGACCTGCTGGATGCCGGAAATGTTTCGGGCAGGTTAGAAGTGAACCAAACCGCCCGGCACACGTCCGGCGCGCGTGTTTCACTGTTGGATTTTGCAGACCTGCGCGGCGGGCTAGAGAAATTCGGGCGGGAAAACGGATTTGATCTGACCGACATGCCTGCCAAAAAGGTAAATTCCAGCTCGGTCAATGATCCGATGGCTCTGAATGCCGGGCAGATGGATCAGATCAATAAGATCGTCATGAACTCCCATCATGGCAAGGACCAGCAGTTCTTTGCGAAAGACACCCCAAAAGGGTTTTTTGAAACCCTTTCAGGGTGGTTCAGGTCGAAATCCTAGCCCGGCGCGGCTTTGTGATGCGGCACAGGTAGCCTGACCAAAGTGTGACGATCGCACCACAGCATTGATGGTTTTTGTGTATATCATGCATATACAAAGACTATCCGTGGTATCGTCAATGTATGTTGTTTTCAAAAGTGGTTTCAACAGTCGCCGTCGCGACCCTGACCTTTTCAACGCCGTTGCACGCGCTTCCGACGGCAACATCGGACCGCGCAGAGTTGTTCGCTATCTGCTCCGGACGACTTGAGGCGCTGGCAACACGTCAGCGCGCCCAGATGGACGAACAGGCCGTTTCGGTTGCCGACCTACAGCACGAGTTCGAACTGTTGCTGGACGCCATTCTTCCCCGAGCCCTTTCCGAAGGTGTCGAGGCCCATCAACCCGGGCGCTGGCGCGTGCGAGGCTGGGTCGAGGTGGCCTATTTGCTGGCCGATATGGACTACAGCTTTGACGAACGAACTGCCGCCGGGGCCGAACGGCAGCTTGCGCGCCGGATTTCCGAATGCCGCGAGGTTCTGCTGTAAACACCGCGCTGGTTTCATGGGAAAACGGGGTTGGCCCTATGGTCAAGTCCCCGGAATGGCTCTAGGTTGCCCGAACAGAACAAGTCCGGACCTGCCGCCGATGAGCAAACCCAACGACAACCCCGCCGATCCGTTCAAGAAGGCTCTGGCCGAGGCCACCAAGGTCATGGCTGACGACCCGGAACTGAACGTCTCTTACACGGTCGATCCGTCAGGCCTGTCGGGTGAATCCATGCGCCTGCCGCAGGTCAGCCGCCGGATGACGCGCGAAGAGGTTCTGCTGGCACGCGGAACTGCGGACGCCCTGGCGTTGCAGCGCCGCTATCACGATGACGCGACCCATGCGCGTTACGCGCCTCCGGGCGACATGGCGCGGGATCTCTATGAAGCGATGGAGGTTGCCCGTTGCGAGGCGATGGGCGCGCGGGACATGCCTGGCACGGCCAGCAATATCGACGTCAAGATCGGGCACGAGGCACTGCGTCGTGGCTATGACCAGTGCAAGCAGCCTGCCGACGCGCCTCTGGCCGTTGCCGCGGGCTATCTGATCCGCCATCTGGCCACAGGGCGCGACCTGCCCCCGGCGGCTGAAAACATCATGAACCTGTGGCGCGGGTTCATCGAGGAACAGGCCGGCGGGACGCTGGAAAACCTGGATGAAACCCTCTCGGATCAAGCCGAATTTGCCAAGTTCGCGCGGCAGATGATCAAGGATCTGGGCTATGGCGACCAGTTGGGCGACGACCCGGATGAACTGGACGACGAGCAGGAAGATCAGGCCGAAGAAAACGCTGAAGAACAGCCCGATCCCGATAGCACCGGGCAGGATGACCAAGACGAACAGGATGCTGACGCGACCCCTGAGCAGACGCAGGAAGAGCAGCAGGACCAGTCTCAGGCCCAGGTCTCGATGGACGAGATGGCCGATGAGGAGATGGGCGACGAGGCCGAGATGCCGGAAGGCGAGGCTCCGCTGGAGCCACCTGCCCCGCCCCCCGCATCCGAGGCCGACCCGGAATACAAGGTGTATCTCAACGCCTATGACGAAGAAATCGCCGCCGAGGATCTGGCCGAACCGGCCGAGCTGGAACGGCTGCGTGCATATCTGGACCAGCAACTAGAGCCGCTGAAAGGCGCGGTCAGCCGGTTGGCCAACAAGCTGCAGCGCCGCCTGCAGGCGCAACAGAACCGCAGCTGGGAGTTCGACCGCGAGGAAGGCATTCTGGACGCGGGCCGTCTGGCGCGCGTGGTGGCGAACCCGACCACACCGCTGAGCTTCAAGGTCGAAAAGGACACCGAGTTCCGCGATACCGTGGTGACACTGCTGCTGGATAACTCGGGTTCGATGCGGGGCCGCCCGATCTCGATTGCCGCAATCTGCGCGGACGTTCTGGCGCGGACGCTGGAACGCTGCAACGTGAAGGTCGAGATTCTGGGCTTTACCACCCGCGCGTGGAAAGGCGGGCAGGCGCGTGAAGCATGGCTGAACGATGGCCGACCACAGCAGCCCGGACGTCTGAACGATCTGCGCCACATCATCTATAAGGGCGCCGATGCACCGTGGCGGCGGGCGCGACCCAATCTGGGTTTGATGATGAAAGAAGGTCTGCTTAAAGAAAACATCGACGGTGAGGCGCTGGAATGGGCGCATCGTCGGATGCTGGCCCGGCGCGAGCAGCGCAAGATTCTGATGGTGATCTCGGACGGCGCGCCGGTTGACGATTCAACACTCAGCGTCAACCCCGCGAACTATCTGGAAAAACACCTGCGTGATGTGATCGCCATGGTCGAAAAGCGCAAGATGGTGGAGCTTCTGGCCATCGGGATCGGACATGACGTGACCCGCTATTATGACCGCGCGGTGACGATCACAGATGTGGAACAGCTGGCAGGTGCGATGACCGAGCAACTGGCGGCACTGTTCGACAGCGATCCACGGGCCCGGGCCCGCGTGATGGGAATGAAGAGGGCCAGCTGAGGCTGGCCTTGCCTCCGACGGCAGTTTTTTCCAAAAAGATGAAGGGGTAAGCCCGGGTTAGGAGAAGTAGGAAATGATTCAGTCCTTTGAAGTCACCGCGCGTCCGGAACAGGGACCGCCACGGTTGGCTGCGTTGCGAAAAGAGATTGCGCGCGAGGGGCTGGACGGGTTCCTGATCCCACGCGCGGATGCCTATCAGGGCGAATATGTGGCCCCACGGGACGAGCGGCTGGCCTGGTTGACCGGCTTCACCGGCTCGGCAGGATTTTGCGCCGCTTTGACCGACATCGCAGGGGTGTTCGTGGATGGCCGCTATCGGACGCAGGTGAAGGCGCAGGTCGCGACGGAATTTACGCCGGTTCCCTGGCCCGAAGTTAGCCTGAGCGCATGGCTGAAAGAGCAGTTGCCGAAAGGCGGCAAGGTGGGTTTTGATCCGTGGCTTCACGCCGCTGGTCAGATCGACAGCGTCCGGAAAGAACTGGCAGGCACCGGGATCGAACTGCTGCGGTGTGACAATCTGGTGGACCGGGTTTGGGAAAATCAGCCTGCCCCGCCGATGAACCCGGTCAAGGCGCATCCGATCGAGTTTGCCGGGGAATCGGCAGAAAGCAAAATCGCCCGTCTGTCTGAGGCTCTGCGCGAAGCCGGTTGCACTGCGGCTGCAATCACATTGCCGGATTCGATCATGTGGCTGCTGAACATTCGCGGCTCGGATATCGGCTATAACCCGGTGGCGCATGGTTTTGCCATTTTGAACGCCGACGGGACAATGGATCTGTTCATGGCCGAGGAAAAGCTGACGGTCGCTCTGGGTGATCAGGTTCGGGTCCATGCACCGGAAACGTTCCTGACCTTTGTCGAAGCGCTGGAGGGCAAAGTTCAGGTCGATCTGGGCACCCTGCCTCGGGCAGTTGCAGATGTGTTGCAGGATCGGATGGTGGATAACGGCGATCCTTGCGCCCTGCCCAAGGCCTGCAAGAACGCCGCCGAAATCGCAGGCAGCGCCGAAGCGCATCTGCGCGACGCGGTGGCCGTGATCGAAACCCTGTGCTGGCTGGGCGCGCAAGCGCCCGGCACGCTGACTGAAACTCAGGTGGTCACCCGGCTTGAGGAAAACCGCCGCAAGGACAATGCGCTGCAGGATATCTCATTCGATACCATCGCGGGCACCGGACCCAATGGCGCGATCATGCACTACCGCGTGACCGAAGAGACCGACAGCCGCCTTGAGGATGGGCAGATACTGGTGCTCGACAGCGGCGGGCAATATCTGGACGGCACTACGGACATCACTCGCACCATCGCCATTGGTGAAGTGGGTGACGAGGAAAAATCCTGTTTCACCCGCGTGTTGAAGGGCATGATTAACCTGTCCATGCTGCGCTGGCCCGTCGGGCTGGCCGGGCGCGATATCGAAGGTATCGCACGTGCACCGCTTTGGGCGGCGGGACAGGATTTCAACCACGGTGTCGGTCACGGGGTCGGCGCGTATCTGAGCGTTCACGAAGGCCCCCAACGCCTGTCGAAAGTCAGTCATGTGCCGCTGCAGCCCGGCATGATCCTGTCGAATGAGCCAGGATACTACCGCGAAGGCGCGTTTGGCATCCGCATCGAAAACCTCGTCGTCGTGCAAGAGGCCCCGGCCCTGCCTGGCGGTGACGACGAACGCGCCATGCTGAACTGGCGCACGTTGACCTATGTGCCCATCGACCGGCGCTTGATTGTGGTCGAGATGCTGACAAGCGCAGAGCGCGCCTGGCTGAACGCCTATCACCGCGACGTTGCGGAAAAGATCCGTCCAAGGCTGGGCGATGACGCCCAACTGTGGTTGGATGCCGCAACCGCGCCGGTCTGACACCGGACTGTTACATATACCGGGCAGAGGAGTGGCCCAGGAAAGACGAGGAATGCAAAATGGTTGAGATCACGATCCGCAAGGCAACGGGCAAATGGAGTGTGCGTTCGGGCGGCGCTGTACTGGGCGAAAGCACCGGTGCCTTGGAATTGTCGGAAGGGGACCTGACCCCGGTGATCTATTTCCCACGCTCGGACATTGCGATGGCGTTTCTGGACATGACCGACAAGGTCACCCATTGCCCGCATAAAGGGGACGCGACGCATTTTTCGATCGTCAACAAATCATCGGTGACCGAGAACGCGGCCTGGAGCTATGAGAACCCGGTCCCCGCCATGGCCGAGATCAAGGGCTATGTGGCCTTCTATCCGGTCGAGTCGGTAAAGGTTGAGCAGATTTAGGCCATCCGCCACACTGATAATTTGGTTCAGATAGACTGTTTTTTATGGGCAAAACCAAAAGCACAGGCCCGGAAGCCTGTGCTTTTGGTTTTAGGGCTTAGAGCTCGTTCATTCTTCACTCTGCTTGTCGGCGCAATGAGATCAGAATGTCCACGACCGCGTCGATCACCTCGGGATCATCCAAGGCGGGGTCCGGCATAGAAGTCTCACCCGCTACAGACTGCGGATTGCTGAGGAAGGCGACGAGTTGGTCACGATCCCACTCACCGCCGACGGCAGAAAGGGATTGCGAGTAGTCGAAATCAGACAAACCCGCAATTTTGCGCCCGTAAACCTCGCCCAAAGACGGGGCACTGGCACTGGGCAACACACCAAATCCATGACATTCGGCGCAGCCTTCCAACGCGGTTTCTACCGCTTCGGCCGTGTGTTCAGACAGATCAAGGTTCGCGATTTTGGAAACCGCAAACTGATAGCTGGGGTCAAACTCGCCAACAGTCAGGTGCAGCACCTTTTTTTGATCCGTCCACAGAACAATCGCATCGCCATGTTGATGGACATACCGGATACGGAAACCCAACGGGATACGTTCGTTAAACAGAATACTGTCGCCCTTCGTGCGGATACGGAACAGGCTGTTGCCAGCCAGTGAACCGGCGATCAGATCGCCATCCCAGGCGGGATGGAAGTCCTCAATAGGTGCCAGCGAGCTGACAGCGACAGACGGCAACCAGGAATAAGCAGGCAGTTCGAATTCGGGGTGGCGCCCGTAATCCAGCGTGTCTGGTAGCGGCAAGCGGTTGTACCGTGTTCCCAACGATACCTTCGGCCAGCCGTAATCATTGCCTTCGCGAATGAGGTTCAACTCATCCCCACCCCGTCGACCATGTTCAACCGCCCACAGCTTGCCATCGGCATCAAAGGCAATGCCCTGCATGTTCGAGTGGCCCTGGCTGACAATGCGGTTCTCGCCGGTTTCAAGGTCAATCGCGATCACCTTGCCATACATCTGCTCGGGGTCCTGAGACAGCGGTACCGGCGCATAAATCCCATCCTGCGCATAGTCACCAGCCGCAAGATAAAGCGTTCCGTCTTCGTCTACACGAAAGCGCCCACCGGCCATGTGCCCTTGAATGGCGCGACCGCTCGGGTTCGGCGCAAGGCAGGGCTCTGTCGAAAACACAAGGGTCCAGTCGTCCGCACCGATCGATATATCAGCTGCAGCAGTTCCATTCAAATCGGCCTGCGCGATCGAGGTACGGTAGCAGTTTTCACCTTCGACCCACTCAGTGAACGAAACGAGCAGCACATCGTCGAAAACGCCCACATCGTTATAGCGAAAGAAAAAGTGGGCGAAGTTGTAGTTCGGATTTGCGGACTCGAAATCCAGCATGGCCTTCCACCCGTTCGGCGGCGGGGCGATATCCAGTTTGCCGGCCTCGTCCCCGCTTACTTCGAAGAACCCGCCTTCATGGGTCATCAAAAGCAGATCGTTGCCCATGCTGGCCAAGGCGCCGCCACCTCCGGCGCGTTCCACCGGAACGTCCAGCGCGCGCATATTCAGCGCGGTAAAAATGGTCTCGACCTGCGTTGTCTGATCGTCGGACCAAACCGGCGCGGTGTGCGCCACGCCCCCATGGCTTTTGCGCAGGTCCTCAACCTCAAGGACCAGCAGGACAACCGCCGCTGCCAGGGCCACCACAACGAACGGGCTCGTCAAAAGCCGTTTCACAAATTTCATTCCCTGACCTCATTTTTTTCGTTTTCCGACGCGCGAAAAGGTGCTGCTCGCGCATATAGAAACTGGATTTCCTGGCAGTATCAACCCGGCTGACCGTTTCCAACTGCTGAGATCGGCGAGTGTGGTTCACGGGTCCTTTTGGCAACTGGCAGCCTCCGGAAATGGTCACGCCGGCTCACGCGGCTGTTGAGTGCATGTGAACGGCAGACTGGGCAGAATACGCGTGTCTACCACCGGAGGATGCCATGTCGATCACTCGCCGCTTTTTCGTTGGACTGTTGGGCGCCGCCGCGTCGCCCGGCGCGCTTTGGGCCCAGCAGGACCCGGTGCTGGAGGCCGTCAGGACCACGGTCTACGGCAGCAACGCGGAGTTCAAGCAGGGCATGGCCTTTTTGGTGCAGCGCGGCAACCCGGACGTCGTTCCCGCCCTGATGACCGGGATGCGCTATGGCCGGCGTCGCAGTAACGAGATCGCCAAGGTCATGCAATCCCTGACCGGTGAAAGTATCGGCAACGATTGGTTCGATTGGATGCTGTGGCAGGAAAGGAACCCGCAATTGGTCCCCCATCCCTCGCTGATCCCGTTCAAGCGCGAGGTGTTGCTGGGGATCGACCAGAATTTCGAAAACTTCCTGCGCCCCGAATATCTGCAACGGGACAAGATGAAAATCCGGCTGGAAGAGATCGCCTGGGGCGGCGTGCACAAGGATGGTATCCCGTCGCTGGACAACCCGACGCTGATACCTGCCGCGCGGGCTGATTACCTGAAAAATGACGATCTGGTTTTTGGTGTCTCGATCAACGGGGATGAGCGCGCCTATCCTTTGCGCATCATGGGCTGGCACGAGATGTTCAATGAGGTGATCGGCGGCGTGCCGGTGGCGCTGGCCTACTGTACGTTGTGCGGCTCGGGCATCCTGTTCGAAACGCAGGTAGCGGGGCGGCGAAAACCGTTGATCTTCGGCTCGTCGGGGCTCCTGTATCGCTCAAACAAGCTGATGTTTGACCGCGAGACCCATTCGCTGTGGAACCAATACACCGGCAAGCCCGTTGTGGGGCCGTTGGCGGTCAGCGGGATCGAGTTGAAACAGCGCCCCGTGGTGATCACCACATGGGAGAGTTGGAAGACCTCACACCCCGACACGCGTGTCCTGTCACTGAACACCGGGCATCGGCGCAACTATGGCTCGGGCGTGGTGTATCGCGAATATTTCGCCTCGCCCGAGTTGATGTTTCCCGCGCTGGTCGATCAAACTGCGCATCAACAGAAGGATTACGTCTTTGCCATCCGACAGTTCGGCGCGGCCCGGGCCTGGCCATTGGAGGCGTTCAACAAAACTCACGTGATCAACGACGCTATTGCCAATCGTCCTCTGGTTCTGATCGGAAATGCCGACAAGCGCACCGTGCGCGCCTATGAGCGGAAAACGCACCAGTTCAAAGCCTCGGATGGCGGGCTTGTGGATCAGAATGGCCAGAAATGGACCCTGAACGAAGAGGCTCTGATCGGACCGGACGGCACACAGTTGCCACGCGTCGCGGGCCATATCTCGTACTGGTTCGCGTGGGACAACTATCTGGGTGACGCGGCGACAGTGTATCCCGGCTAGGAATGCTCTTCGGCCGCCGTGGCCGCCAGCGCGCGGTTATAGGCCTTCAACGCATCAATATGGTATAGCGCCCCAACCGGGTTTTCGCTGCCGTCTTCCTCCACGGTCACGACAGGAATGCAAGGGATGTCATCGCGGTCGAAATAAGGCATCGCCGCTTCCAGCGTGGCACTGGCCTGCACACACAGGCCCTGTTCGACCAGTTCCAGTGCCTCTTCCCGGGTGATCGACTTCGCATCGCCGATCGGCCGCATCACCGCCCCGGCGCGCAGCATTGCCAGCAGATAGGCCTGTGGTCCTGCGGCCAGATGCACGTTACGGCGTTCCAGTTGGGTCAAAAAGAACGAACGGTCCACGAGGCGCGAGGCCAGCGCAGTCGACATCGACACCGAGACCATCACCGCCAGACCGATCTGCCAGTCTCCGGTCAGTTCAAACACGATCATGGTGGTGGAAATCGGCGCGCCCAGCACAGCAGCGGCTACGGCCCCCATTCCGGCAAAGGCATAAAGCGTATGAGTCCCGGATACATCCGGCAACAGCCCGGTAGCGATCAGGCCAAAGGCCAGCCCGGTCAGCGCCCCAATCATCAGCGACGGCGAGAACACCCCGCCCCCCATGCGTCCGCCCATCGTGATCGCCAGCGCCACCGTCTTGATCACTGCAAACAGGATCGCAACCGTCAGGGTCAGGTCTCCGGTCAGGGCGCGGATTGTGGTTTCGTAGCCGACGCCGATGATATGCGGGAACCAGATCGCCAGAAGGCCCAGCATTGCACCGGATACCGCCGGGCGCAGCCAGCGCGGCAGTGACAGGCGGCTTTGGATATGGCTGCCGATATCCTCGGCAAAGAAGATCGAGCGCATCAGCAACAGCGACACCAGCCCACAGATCAGACCCAGGATCAGGAACGCGGGCAGTTCCACATAGAACTGCAGCGATCCCGGTGTTTCCAGAATGAACTCGGTCACATCGCCATATTCCAGCCGGTTTATCACCGTTCCCGCGACCGATGCGATGACGATGGGCGCGAAAGCGTGCACGGCAAAGTGGCGCAACACGACCTCAAGCGCGAACAATGCCCCTGCGATGGGCGAGTTGAAGCTGGCTGAAACCGCCGCCGCAACGGCGCAACCCAGCAGGTCTCGCCCGGTGATGCCATCGGCATGGATACGCTCGCTGACCCAAGTTGAGATCACCCCGGCCATATGCACCACCGGCCCTTCTCGGCCAGACGACCCACCTGTGCTGAGCGTGATCAGCGAAGCAAAGAACGAGGCGACCCCCGCTTTACCCTCGACCCGGCCATCCGTCAGCGCGGCGCCCTCGATCACGTCCGCAACCGAACGCACGCGCCCGTCATCCGTAAAATTGTGCAGAATCACACCCACGATCAGGCCGCCGATGATCGGGATGATCAGGATAAGAAACCACGGCAATTTCTCGGCATGGCTGTGCAGCAGCAGGATGTCCTCAGTATCATAGACATAGGCCTGCAGCGCCCGGATCGCCTTGCGGAACCCAAGCGCCATGAACCCCGCCGCGACCCCGATGGCCAGCGCAATGAACCAGAACTGGATCTGACTGGGACCGCGCCGCCGCATCACCCGCCACGCGTCCTTCATCGCGGCCAATGCCTGATTAAGCTGGTTGCGCAGAACGGTGCGGGTCGATTGGGTCATTGGCCCTCGGGGATCAAGTTTTATCCCTTACTAAGCCACGGGACGCCCTTATAAAAGTGGGATCGCGACGGTTTGAGGTTCGGAAAGCGTCAGGCGTCCAGCAAAGCACGGGCGGCGGCGCGGGCCTCGTCGGTAATGGTGTCCCCGGCAACCATGCGGGCGATTTCGTCCACGCGGTCGGGATCGGCCAGCGGGATGACGGTGGACAGGGTCTGGCCATCGGCGACCTGCTTCTGCACCCGCCAGTGATGTGCCGCGCGGGCTGCCACTTGCGGCGAATGCGTCACCACCAGCACCTGCCCGCCCTGCGCCAGCGAGGCCAGACGACGCCCCACCGCATCGGCAGTTGCGCCGCCGACACCGCGGTCGATTTCATCAAAAATCATAGTGCGAGCGCTGTCGTCACCGGTCAGACAGACCTTGAGCGCCAGTAGGAAACGGCTGAGTTCACCGCCCGAGGCGATCTTGTTCAGCGGCCCGGACGGTGCGCCGGGGTTGGTGGCAACAGTAAAGGCCACCGCATCTTTGCCTTCAGGGCCGGGATCGGCGGCTGTGATTTCGGTCTGAAACACCGCACGCTCCATTTTCAGCGGTGCGAGCTCGGCCATCACCGCGGTGTCCAGCTGAACTGCAGCTTGCTTGCGTGCAGCGCTGAGCGCGGTGACGGCGTTGTCATAGGCGGTCTGCGCGGCGTCGACCGCGGCTCTCTGATCGGCCAAATCAGCATCACCCGCGTCCAGCCGATTCAACCGATCACGCAGCGTAACAGCAAAGGCCCCCAGATCGTCCGGGGCCACGTCATGCTTGCGCGCCAGCGCGCGGATGGCGAACAGGCGCTCTTCGGCGGCCTCAAGCTCTGCCGGGTTGAAATCCAACGCCTGAAGGCAAGAATTCACGCCATCCTGTGCCTCACCCAATTCGATAAGGGCACGGCCAAGAGCGGCAATAGGCTCCTCTAGCTGCCCGCCCGCATTTTCCGACACACCTTCCAACCAACGCACGGCGTCGGACATCGACCCTTCGGCTCCGTCCCCGCCCAGCAGATCAAAAGCACGGGCCACGTCATCGCGAATACGTTCCGCCCCCTGCATCATCCGGCGACGCGCATCCAGTTCGGCATCCTCACCTGGCTGTGGGTCCAACTTGTCCAGTTCCGCAACGGCGTGGCGCAGGAATTCCTCTTCGGCGCGCATGGCGGCGAGGGTCGCCTCGGACTCTGCCAGAGCCTTACGCATACGCGACATCTCGGTCCACGCCGCACGTACAGCGGCGAGGTGCGTCCCCACTCCGGCATAGTCATCCAGCATGGTCCGGTGCCCGCGCGGGTTCAGCAGCCCGCGATCATCGTGCTGGCCGTGCAGTTCGATCAAAGTTTCGGACAGCGCCCGCAGAACCTCGCCCGAGCAGCGCCGGTCATTGACCCAAGCGGTCTTACGACCTTCAGCAGTGTTAACCCGGCGCAGGATCAATTCCTCACCACCGGGCAAACCGGCCTCGGCCAGAACCGCATGTGCAGCGTGATCGGGACCGAGTTCGAACTCGGCGACCACCTCACCTTGCGCCGCGCCCTGACGGACCAGTTCGGCCCGACCGCGCCAACCCAGCACGAAACCCAACGAATCCAGCAGGATCGACTTGCCCGCACCAGTTTCACCGGTCAACGCGTTCAAACCCGGCTGAAACGTCAGTTCCAGCCGGTCGATGATCAGCATGTCGCGGATATCAAGGGCGCGCAGCATCGGGTCTCAGCGTCCCACGCCTGTAGCCATGGCGATTACAACCACTCACCTTTGATCGTCTGGCGGTAGATCTGGCTGAGCCAGTTGTTGCCGCGACTCTTCAGCTCCAACCCGCGCGAGGTCAGCAGCTTGTAGCCCGCGTCATACCACTCGGACGATTGGTAGTTATATCCCAGAATCGCACCGGCCGACTGCGCTTCGTCCACCAGACCCAGCGACAGATACGCTTCGATCAGACGGTAGAGCGCCTCTGCGGTGTGGGTGGTTGTCTGGAAATCCTCGACCACCACACGGAACCGGTTGATGGCCGCGGTATAGTGATCCTGACGCAGGTAATAGCGCCCGATCTCCATCTCTTTGCCAGCCAGGTGGTCAAAGGCCAGATCGAATTTCAGAACCGCCGAGGTGGCATATTCACTGTCGGGATAAACCTCGATCACAGTCCGCAGCGATTGCAGCGCCTGGAACGTCAGGCCCTGATCGCGACCAACCTCGTCGATCTGGTCATAATAGCTGAGCGCCAGAAGGTACTGCGCATAAGCCGCGTCTTCGTCCGTCGGGTAGAAGTCGATATAGCGTTGCGCGGCGGCGCGGCTTTCTTCGTAGTTCTTGTCCGTGTGGAACGAAAACGCCTGCATGATCAGCGCGCGTTTTGCCCAGTCGGAATAGGGATACAGACGCTCCACTTCCGAGAAATACCACGCCGCATCATCCGAGCGATTCTGCGACAGCTCATACTCACCACGTGTGAAAATCTGTTCTGGCGTAAAGCCTTCCAGGTTCTGATTGCGGTCTGCGCCTTTGTCGCCGCAGGCCGTCAAAACTGCTGTCAGAAGTATCGCGCCCGCGAATCTGACTGCCGCTTTGGTGCCAACCATTCCGCCTATCCTTGTCGTATTGCTTATCGGGGTAAGCCCCGGATCGGGCTTCGGTTTAGCACATATAGTTCCGGGGCAAAACGCCTTAGTACACCCGCTGGCGGAATTGTCGACCGAGTTGATCTAATCAGGCAACTTCGGGAATTTCGTCCCAGACAAGGCCCTGTCCCGGCAGGCGCGCGGCCTGTTCGGGGGTGCATAGCACCGGGCGTACCGCGCCGGGTGTTTCGAACAGCTTGCGCAGCAGCGTATTGGTCATTGCGTGGCCGGACTTGTCACCGGTGAAGTGGCCAAGAATCGGACCACCCGCCAGATAGAGGTCACCCAGAGCATCCAGCATCTTGTGGCGCACTGCCTCATCCGCGTGACGGAAACCGCCCGGGGTCAACACTTCGTCGCCCTGAACAACGACAGCGTTTTCCAGCGTACCACCAAGGGCCAAACCGTTTTCGCGCATCGCTTCTACGTCGGTACGACGGCAGAAGGTGCGGCAATCGCTGAGTTCGCGCGCGAACGATCCGTTGCGCATGTCCAGTCGCTTGGTCTGGCTGCCAATGGCGCTGTCTTCGAAATCAATGTGGAAATCGATGATCAGCCCGTCTGCCGGTGCAATCGACGCGCTGGCGCCCTCGCGAGACGCGGTTACCGGCTTGAGAACCTCGAAGGCCAGAACCGGGCTGGCCTGACGGCGCACACCCTTGGCCATGATGCCGCGCACGAAATCGATTGACGAGCCGTCCATGATCGGAACTTCGGGGCCATCGATTTCAATCAGTGCGTTATGCACGCCGCATCCGGCCAGAGCGGCCATGATATGCTCGACAGTCGACACCGAGACGCTTGCTTCGTTCACCAGACGGGTGCAGAGCGGCGTGCGCTCGACCACGTCATAGATCGCAGGGATCAACGCATTGCCCAGCTCGATATCCGTCCGTTTGAACCAGATGCCGTGACCGGCGGCTGCCGGCTTCAGGACCATCGTCGCAGGCTTACCGCTGTGCAGCCCGACGCCTGTAAACGTAATCGGAGATTTGAGCGTATGTTGCAAGTTGAACCTCGGTGAGTGGTTTCCGGCCTTTACGGTCCGTGTTGGACACTCAACTAAGGAAGGTCGGGTCAAGGCTCAACTCACTCTTTGTAACTGAATGAAACATGAATGTAACAGATCGGCAAATCCCTGCTTACATACAGACAACCCACTGTATTCAAAAAGAAAAGGGTCGCCAGATGGCGACCCTTTTTAACTATTTTGTTACCGGGTTCAGTTGGCCTGACGGCGCAGGAACGCTGGAATTTCGATCCGATCCTGATCAGGGTCGGCCTCGTCATGCGCAGGTGCCGTAGCGTCAGTTTGGCGCATCGGAGGCTGCTGGCGCACTGGTTGGGCCGGGGTATCAGCGGCGTGGCCAGTCATCCGGTCGATCAGGCGGTTAAAGCCAAACCGGGGACGATCCTGCGCATCCGACTGCGGCGCCGAGGCCGGTTGATTGGCCTGCGGACGGGGCGCGGGATGGCCGCGTTCAGCCGCCGGGATATTCTGAACGGCGGCCTGCAGACGCTGCAGTGCCTCAGGCGACGGGGTCCCTGCCGCAGGCTGAGGTTGCGGCGCAACAAAGCTCTCGGGCGCGGACTCAACCGGTTCAGGGGTCGGCTCGAATTCAGCCACACGCGGCTGATAGGCCGGGGGCGGCAAACCGTCATCGTCCTGCTCCGCGCGCGGCTGGAACTGCGGCTGCGCAGGCTCCTCGGCGGTTTCGAACAGCGAAGGTTCACGGTTCACTTCGGCCTGCGGCGCAGGTTCGGCCACTTCAGCCACTGCGGCGGGGGTCTCTTCCTGCAGCGGCTCTTCTGCCGAAACGGTGCGGGTCAGTGGGGCGGACATGCTGCGGCGCGCAACCGGTACTTCCTCGGTTTTCTCGCTGGCATCGATGCCGGTTGCCACAACCGAAACGCGCATGCCGCCTTCCATTGCGGTATCGAGGGTCGAACCGACGATGATGTTGGCCTCGGGGTCCACTTCCTCGCGGATGCGGTTGGCGGCTTCGTCCAGTTCGAACAGGGTCAGGTCGTGCGAACCGGTGATGTTGATCAGCACACCCTTGGCGCCTTTGAGGCTGATTTCGTCCAGCAGTGGGTTGGCAATCGCCTTCTCGGCCGCCTGAACCGCGCGATCCTCACCGGTAGCCTCACCAGTACCCATCATTGCCTTGCCCATTTCGTCCATCACAGCGCGAACATCGGCAAAGTCGAGGTTGATCAGGCCCGGACGCACCATCAGGTCAGTCACGCCTTTAACACCCTGATACAGAACGTCATCTGCCATCGAGAACGCCTCGGTAAAGGTGGTCTTCTCATTGGCCAGACGGAACAGGTTCTGGTTCGGGATGATGATCAGCGTGTCGACAACCTTCTGCAGCGATTCAACGCCGTCTTCGGCCTGACGCATCCGCTTGGCACCTTCAAACTGGAAGGGTTTGGTGACAACGCCCACGGTCAGCACGCCCAGCTCCCGCGCAGCCTGCGCGATGATCGGAGCTGCGCCCGTACCGGTGCCGCCACCCATGCCAGCGGTGATAAAGCACATATGCGCGCCAGCCAGATGATCGACGATCTGTTCGATGCTTTCTTCGGCAGCTGCGGCACCTACTGCGGGACGCGCACCGGCGCCCAGCCCTTCGGTGACTTTAACGCCCAGCTGCACCCGCGCCGAGGACTGGCTTTGCTGCAGCGCCTGCGCATCGGTGTTGGCGACCACGAAATCTACGCCGTCCAGCTGTTTCTCAATCATGTTGTTGACAGCGTTGCCGCCTGCACCACCAACGCCAAAAACTGTAATCCGAGGCTTCAGTTCGTCGTGCCCGGGCATCGAAAGATTCAATGTCATGCTCTGTCCGCCTGTTTTATTGACCCGCCAAAGCGGTGTTTTTCTTACCTATCCGCTTACAATCCTACCCATCCAAACCGCAAACGTCACGCCAAAAATCGTCAAATTCCACAAAATATGGAGGAAATAAGGCAGCCTAACGCGGTATTTCGCATTGGGATCCAGATGTTGCGGAAAGAACTCAATCCACCACAAAACAAGCGACGCATGAGCCGCAGCCTACATGCACGTCACTTGGAGATTCCACCGATTTCAAAATGCGGAAAACTGCTCAGGTCCTGCCGCGGGGCCTCTGACGGGCCTTGTGGATATCTTGCGGGATATAACAGCGGGCCGCAACCCATTTCTTTAGCTAATTGGGGCACTTGGGCAATTCAGACCGTCCTCGGTGATGCTGCGCACCTCTTGAATTTCGCGGCGGCTGAAACTGGCCAGTCGCACCATCAGGCGATCATTGTGCAGAAAAGGCCACCAGCAGACCGGCACGTCATCCGGATCGTCATCGTACAAAAAGCAAATTTGGCCGTTCGGCGTGGTGATTTGCCCGTAAACGCAGCCCCGCCCCTCCATGCGCCAGACGGACAGCGTGGGGCTAAGGAATTCCTCGGTGCCTACCAGAAAGCCACTGGGATAGTCGTAGAATGAAACCGTCTTCCCCTGGACCGCAGCCAGAAAGGCCTCGGGTGTGATCCGGGTCTGGGCGTGTGCGACGAACGGGGTCAGGGCGATCAGCACCGCGACCCCTGCCCCTTTACCAATTGTCACGGAACCAGCGCATCGCGCGTTTGAAGGGCCGTGCAGCATAGGTATCGACCGGGATTTCGAAATCCCACCATTCATCCTGCGGATGCGCGGCGAACAGGCTGAGCCCTACAGCCGACGAGAAACCCGGCCCGGTTGCCGATTGCGGCAGGCCGTGAACACGCAGCGGACGGCCCAGGCGAACACGTTGGCCCAGAATGCGGGTCGCAAGCCCATCCAGCCCCATGATCTGGCTTCCGCCACCGGTCAGCACGATCTGCTGGCTGGGCATATGCTCGAACCCAGCCGCATCCAGACGCACGCGCACCTCTTCCAGAATCTCCTCGACCCGAGGGCGCATGATGCCGATCAGTTCAGCCCGGCTGACGGTGCGGCGGTCATGTTCCCAATCGCCGGTGTCGCCGCCGATGTCGATCAGGTCACGGTCATCGGCCCCGGTTGCGTGAACACCGCCGTTGAAGGTCTTGATCCGCTCAGCAACCGCTGCCGGAACGCCCAGACCCATCGAGATATCAGCGGTCACGTGGTCGCCACCCATACGGACGCAATCGGCGTAAATCATGTGTTTCTTCATGAAGATCGACACGCTGGTGGTGCCGCCGCCCATGTCGATACAGGCCGCGCCCAATTCCTGCTCATCCTCGACCAGAGCAGAAATCCCGGACACATAGGCCGAGTTCGCAATCCCCGCCAGCTCCAGATCGCAGCGTTTGATGCAGCGGACAATGTTCTGAATCGCCACCGCATCAACAGTCAGCATGTGCATATCCACGGCCAGCGATTGCCCCATCTGCCCCCGCGGGTCGATCAGGCCCGAGCGGTTATCCAGCGCAAAGTTCACCGGTTGTGCGTGCAGCACTTCGCGCCCTACCCCGTAGTCCGGCACGTCGCAGGCGTTCAGCACGCGACCGACCTCGGCCTCGGAAACCACCTGTCCTTCCAGATCGACCTGCGCATCCAAGCCGTAAGAGCGCGGATTCGCGCCCGAGAAGCTGGCGATCACGTGATCCACCCGGATATCGGCCATCTTCTGAGCGGCTTGCAGCGCCGTACGAATTGCGCGTTCGGTCTCCTGCATGGCGGTGACTTCGCCGAATTGCACCCCACGAGACCGCGTGGTTGCCGCCCCGATCACACGGAACCCGGTTTGCCCGGCCAGTGACCCGATGCTGTTATCCTCGCTCAGCCGACCCGTGCCATCGAACCGCAGCACAAGACAGGCAATCTTGGAGCTGCCCACATCCAGAATGGCGACAACACCGCGCTGCATCGCCTGTCTGCGCATCTGCCGCATGGCCCGTTGGGACTGATAAAGATCGGTCATCATGGTCGTTACTGCCCGTTACCCACTGTCACTTTTGTATTCCACCAGTCTTCGCTGGCGGCTTTGGTCATTCTGATGGTCGGACGCTGCCCGAGGCGCATGTCCACCACCGCCACGTCGCGTTCCAAAAGGTCCTGCACCTCGTTTACCGCCAGCACACGCTCAAGCGCGCGCACGGGGCGTTCGGTCGGCAGCATGATGCGTTGGCCGCGATCCAGAACCAGATCCCAGCGGCGCTCACCGATCCGCACCAATCCACGCACCCGCGCACCCAAACTGCGCGCAGTTGTCATCAGTTGCAGCGCCTCGCCCACATGTGCATCGGCCCCCTTGCCTGCGATCAGCGGTAGGTGGGAGTGATCCTTGCGTGACGCGATCCGCTCAACATGGGCACCGGTTTCATCCAGCAATTCGATTCCGCTGCGCGTGCGCCACACGATGACTGGTTTCCGCTCGACCACGTCGACCTGCAGGATTCCACCAGGGCGGACGCGAACTGTGGCGGATTTGACCGGGTCCAGCCCGGTGATCGTGTCTCGGATCCGCTCGACATCTAGATCCCAGGAGCTCATCGGGAAATCCAGCGGCACAACTTCTCGGATATCCTCGGACAGGTTGGTGCCCGCCCCGTCGATCGCCATCAGGTTGACCATGAATTCAGGGCGTTGCTGGATCGAGGTCTTGATGTCGTTGACATAGGCCACCACGGCCTCGCGCCGGTCTTCCGAACTGAAATACAGCCCGACTACGGCGCAGACCGCTGCAATCGGCAGCCCGACTTTTAGCCCACGCCGAACACCCGGCGTCAGCATCCAGCGTTGCAGACGATAGCTCATCCGGGATGGTGCCGGGTCGAACCGTTGTGACTTGCGGCCGAACAGTTTGCCGCCGCGTAGGCGCAGTTTCGGCTCGGCCTCATGGCGGTCACCCGATGCGAAATCGGCATCAGGCCCGGCCAGCGGTTTCGAGCGGTGGATCACCGGCGCGCGAGTGGCTCTCAGCGGCTGCACGAGGCGTCCTCCACCATCCATGCGCAAAGCTGCCCAAAGGTCATGCCGCGATGCTCGGCCTGCTCCGGTACCAGCGAGGTCGGCGTCATACCGGGTTGCGTGTTGGTTTCCAGCAGGAACAGCCCATCGGCCCCCTTGCTGTCATCCCAGCGGAAATCGGTGCGGGAAACCCCCTTGCACCCCAGCGCATTGTGCGCGCGCAAGGCGTAATCCATGCAGAGATCAAAGATGTCCTGCGGGATATCCGCGGGCAGCACATGCCACGACCCGCCGGGCTTGTACTTGGCGTCATAGTCATACCAGCCGCCATCGGTCATGATCTCGGTCACGGTCAGGGCACGATCACCCATCACGGTCACGGTCAACTCGCGGCCTGCAATGTATTTCTCGACCATCACATGTTCAGGCATCTCATCCGACAACTGTGGTGGACCGTTCGAGCCCTCGTGGACGATATAGATGCCGACACTGGACCCTTCGTTGTTCGGCTTGGCCACGTAAGGGGGCTCCATCACATGGACCGCGACCACCTCAACCTTGGGCACAATCATGCTAGGGACAACGGGCAGGCCCTCGACCTGAAACACCTCTTTGCTGCGTTGCTTGTCCATCGCCAGTGCCGAGGCCAACACGCCGGAATGCGTATAGGGGATACGCATCCATTCCAGCAGGCCCTGCACGCAGCCATCCTCGCCCCAGCGGCCATGCAGGGCGTTGAAAACCACATCCGGCTTGATATCCAAAAGGCGCGCGTAGAGATCGGGACCTGCGTCCAGCTCAACCACTTCAAAGCCTTCTCCCCGTAGGGCGGCTGCGCATTCGCGCCCAGAGCTGAGAGACACCTCGCGTTCCGCCGAGGGGCCACCCATCAATACCGCCACTTTGGGGTTTGTCCTGCTCGACTTACCCAACGTGCGCCTCAATGTCCCCGGACCTTATGTGGTGGTCCGTACTACGTTTATGCCTTTGATCCGTCGCCGTTAATTGCCTGTTATGGTCTGACGGTTGGGGCTTTATTCTGTCAGCGGATCACCGACCCGCATGATTTCCCACTCTAGCGTGATGCCGCTTGTTTCGTAAACCTTTTTTCGCACCTCTTCACCCAGACCTTCGAGGTCGGCGGCAGTGGCAGTGCCGGTATTGATCAGGAAGTTCGAGTGCTTCGGGCTCATCTGCGCCCCGCCCATCGTGGCCCCGCGCATCCCGGCGTCGTCGATCACCTTCCATGCCTTGAGGTCATGCACATCATCCGCTCGCCCGGTCGACGAAAATCCAGCCGGGTTGCGGAACGTCGACCCGGCGCTGCGGTCCTTGGTGGGTTGGGTTTCGTCGCGTTTCTGCAACTGCGCCGCCATTCGGTCGTGCAGGTCCTGCGGGTTACCCGAAGGGCCTTCGAAGGTTGCCGAAACCAGCACCGCCCCTTCGGGCAGATCGGATTGACGGTAGTGAAAATTCAGATCCTCAGGCGTCAGGTCCACGACCTCTCCCTGCCGGGTGACAATGGTGGCCTTGCGCAGCACGTCTGCGGTGTAGCTGCCGTAACAGCCTGCGTTCATCCGCACCGCGCCACCGACCGAGCCGGGGATAGTACGCAGAAAGGTCAGATCCACGCCCGCATCCGCCGCCTTGCGCGCCACATGCGCGTCCAGCGCGGCGGCACCTGCGGTAACAGTGTTGCCCTCGACCGAGATACCGTTGAAGCCGCGCCCCAGCCGGATCACTACGGCACGCAGACCACCATCCCGCACAATCAGGTTCGACCCGACACCCATCGGAAAGACCGGTACCTCGGCGGGCAGATCGCGCAGGAAGCTCTGTAGGTCTTCGATATCGGCAGGCTGAAACAGATAATCTGCCGGGCCACCGACACGCAGCCACGTCAAGTCGTTCAGAGGTCGTGCCTGTGTCAGGCGCCCCCGGACTTCGGTCACGTTGATCATGTGTTTGCCCTTGCCGCCAGGCTGCGTCCACCGACCCCGCCCACGATGACCGCCAATAGGAAGGGCAGGACGCCACCGGTCAGCCAGATGAACGGGCCAAAGGCCTGCTCTTCTTCGCCAGTGCCGACGCCTGCCAGCATCACAATCAGCCCCAGCGAAACAACGCAGGTCAGCCCGATCAGCCACAGCAGCCCCCTAAGGCCAATCCAGCGCCCCGCAACAAAGCCTGCCACGGCCCCAAGGACCAGCGTGATCAATGGCAGATAAGCAAATGTGGCGATGTCGACCATGGGGGCCTCCTGAAAGCGGTCGTTACTTGTTGGCCGCCTTCATGCCCTGCATTTTCGCCTTTGTCCAACGGGTCAGGTAAATTACCGGCCAGCGCAGCACTGACATGCCCATCGCCAGAACCAGCAACCCGATCCACGGGCCGTTCTGCAAGGTGACATAGCCCAAGATCGGGATGCCCACCGCGATCAGGATATAGGCGCGCGTCCAGTGATTGTCTTTGCTGGGAAGCATCGCCAGCACGTTCGCGGCAATCCCCCACAGCGCGGCCAGGGCGATGGACCAGTTCATTCCTCGACCTCTCTGCCCGTCCAGCGACGCCAGTAGTATTGGATCGGTTTGCGGAACATTGACGCAAAACCGGCGAAGGCCAGCACCGAAAGGAACCACCCGAAGTCATAGCCCAGCCAGACGATCAAAAAAGGCGCAGCAATCAACAGCACAACGCCCGGAGGGAACTGCAGCCGCATCGGCAGCATGGCCACGACCGTCGCGGCCACGACCCATAGGGATGCGAACACAACTGAATACACCTGTTGCCCCTTCCAAGGACGTTGCGACGCGACACCTTAAAGTTGCGTCGCCGGAAAGTCCATTGCCTCAAACGGCCTGTTTTTGCTGCAATCGCACAGGCAGACCATTGGCCCAGGCGCTGATTGTACCCGCGCCCAGGCACACGACCATGTCACCGGGGCGGGCCTGTTCACGAACCAGGCGCTCCAGGTCGTTTTCGTCCAGCAAAGCGCGGGCGTGGCGATGGCCGTGGCGGATCAGGCCCTGCACCAGATCATCGCGGGATGCGCCCTCAATCGGGTCTTCTCCGGCGGCAAAGATATCGGCTATGGCCACCACGTCTGCATCGTTGAAGCAGGTGCAGAAATCGTCGAACAGGTTGGACAGGCGTGAGTAGCGGTGCGGTTGATGCACTGCGATCACGCGCCCCTCGGTCGCCTGACGCGCGGCTTTCAGCACGGCGTTGATTTCAACCGGATGATGCCCGTAATCGTCGATGATGGTGACACCATCCACCTCACCCACCTTGGTGAAGCGGCGGTTGACACCGCCGAAATTGGCCAGCGCATCGCGGATTTCCGAGGCCTTCATTCCCAGATGGCGCGCCACCGCAGCCGCAGACAGCGCGTTCGAGACGTTGTGATCCCCCGGCATCGGCAGGGTACAGCCCTCGATCACCGTGTCTTCGTATTGCAGGTGGATGTCGAAATGCGCAACGCCACCCTTATATGTCAGGTTAACCGCCCGCACGTCGGCTTGCGCGTTAAAGCCATAAGTGCGCACGCGGCGGTCAGTGATGCGGCCCACTAGCGTCTGCACCTCTGCATGGTCGGTGCAGCAAACGGCAAGGCCATAGAACGGCAGGTTCGAGACGAACTCATAGAACCCATCGCGCAGTTTGTCGAAGTCGCCCCAATGCTCCATATGCTCGGGGTCGATATTGGTGACGATGGCGATGGTCGCGGGCAGACGGTTGAACGAGCCGTCGGATTCGTCGGCCTCAACCACCATCCATTCGCCCTGCCCCATCCGCGCGTTCGAGCCATAGGCGTGGATGATGCCGCCATTGATCACGGTCGGGTCGAAATCACCCGCCACCATCAGTTCGGCCATCATCGTGGTGGTGGTGGTCTTGCCGTGGGTTCCGGCAATGGCGATATTGGATTTCAACCGCATCAATTCCGCCAGCATGTCCGCACGGCGCACCACCGGCAGACCCTGCGCGCGGGCGCCGTCCAGCTCTGGGTTGCCCGGCTTGATCGCAGTCGACACCACCACAACGGCAACGTTTTCAAGGTTTTCAGCACGCTGACCGACAAAAATCTCAGCCCCCAAACCGGCCAGACGATCGGTGATCTTCGAGGCCTTCAGGTCCGACCCCTGAACCCGGTAGCCAAGGTTCAGAAGCACCTCGGCGATGCCCGACATCCCGATCCCACCGATACCAACGAAATGGATCGGCCCTACGTCTTGCGGCAGTTTGGTTGCGGGATTCATGCGGTCTCCTTCTGCGCCAGGTCTTCGACAAGGTGCACCAAACGCTCGGTCGCATCGGGCGCACCGGTCGAGAGGGCGGCATGGGCCATCTTTTGTGCGGCTTCGGGGTTTGTCAGAACTGCGGTGATTTGCTCGGTCAGCGCGGAAACGTCAAGCAGGTTTTCCGGAATCATGATCGCCCCGCCCGCCTGCACCAGCCCGCGGGCGTTGGCGGTTTGGTGATCGCCAGCAGCCGCGGCAAACGGGATCAGGATCGACGGCCGCCCGATCACCGAGATATCGGCGACGCTCGACGCGCCTGAACGCGAAATGACCAGCTGCGCGTCAGACATACGGCGCGGGACGTCCTGAAAGAACGGTTTGACCTCGGCGCGAATGCCGTGATCGGCGTAGAAGGCAGTGACCCGCTCACCGTCCTCGTCGCGGGCCTGATGGGCGACACGGATATGATCGCGAAGCGCGTCAGGCAAAGCCGCAATCGCGCCCGGCACCACATCGCTAAGGATTCGCGCGCCCTGCGAGCCGCCCATCACAAGGATCGACATCGGATAGTCGCCGGGCGGGATATACCCGGCCGCCGCACGTTCAAGAACGGCGGCGCGAACCGGGTTGCCGGTATGGACGCCCCTGGCGCCCTCGGGCAGGTCAGTGGGCCAAATACCGCAAGCCACCTGCGACACACGGGTTGCGAACAGCTGGTTCACCCGACCCAGAATACCGTTCTGTTCGTGGATCATGCGCGGGATTTTCAGCATCGTCGCCGCGCCCAACGCCGGGATCGACGGATAGCCGCCAAAGCCAACCACCACATCCGGGCGGTCACGCATCATCTGGACGGCCATGCCAGTCACACCAGCAGCAATCTTCGGCCCGACCAGAGCTTTCGCTGCCAGCCCACCCCGGGCAAAGGTGGCCGAGGATGCTTCGACAATCTCGGTCGAATGCGGAAAGCCGCTGGTATAGCGCGCGCCGCGCGCATCGGTGGACAGGCGCACGCGCCAGCCCTTTTGCAGCATCGCCTCGGTCAGGGCTTGCGCCGGGAACATGTGGCCCCCGGTGCCGCCCGCCGCAATCAGTAGATAGGGTTTGGTCATCAACCTCGTCCGCGCAGAATGTCACCAAGCTCGCCCTGTGGGCGGGTCCGGGTAAAGGCCAGCAGCATACCAACCGCGATACCGCCCGCAATCAGCGACGAACCGCCATAGCTGACAAAGGGCAGCGTCATGCCCTTGGCGGGCAGCAGGCGCACCGCGACGCCCATGTTGATCATCGCCTGTACGCCGAACATGCAGGCCAAACCGGTGCCCGCCAGACGGATGAACATGTCGCGTTCTTTCATCAGCCGCAGCAACGAGCGCACCACGATAATCGAATACAGCGCGATGATGATCAGCACCAGGATCAGGCCGAACTCCTCGGCCGCAACAGCGATGATGAAATCCGTATGCGCATCGGGCAGAGACCACTTCACCTGCCCCTCGCCCACGCCAACGCCAAACAGGCCACCCTCGCGGATGGCGTTGGTTGCGTAACCAATCTGAGTGGTTGGATCGACTTCTTGGTTCAGGAACCCATCAATCCGGCGCGCAAAGTGCTCCGAGTTCGAATAGGCAAACATACCCCCCAGAACCACCGCCCCGGCCATGCCCACCAGCAGCAGCATCGGCGCGCCGGCGACGAAATACATCACGCCCCAACCAAACAGGATCAGACAGGCCTGACCGAAATCGGGCTGCAACACCAGCATCCCCACGATAGCCATGCACAGTGCAAAGGACCACAGCCGACCCGGAGGGCCATTGATCTCTTGCGACGCGGCCAGCAGCCATGCGGCCACAACGACAAAGCCGGGCTTCAGAAACTCGGACGGCTGAAGTGATGCAAAACCCAGTGAATACCAGCGCACTGCGCCCTTGCCGAAATCGGTGCCAAAGACCGGCAGAAAGGCCAGCGCTACGAAGGCACCCAGAAAACCCAGAACTGCCAGACGCCGCACCAACGTCGGCGACATCATCGAGGTCAGCAACATCGCAATCAGCGCCAATCCGCCGAACAGCGCCTGACGCTCGACATAGTGGAACGGATCGAACCCGTTTCGACCGGCCAGCGGCGGCGATGAGGCCAGCCCCAGTAACAGCCCGATGACAAACAGGATCAACACGCAGGACATCGTCCAGCGATCAATTGTTCGCCACCACTTTGGTAGAATCGGTTCGCCGCGCTGGTCCTGGACCGCGCCATACACCATCTCAGTCATGAGATACCGCCACTATCTGCCTCGTTAACGTCCCGTTTTTCAGGATCTGGTTGAGAGTCTACAGGGATTTTTGCGTTTGGGCTAGTAGGATGACATGCCGTTCAGCATTTTGACGCCCAATTCTGAACAGCAGGGTTTTAATGCCGGTCATCGACGAGGTCACGGGGCATAAACCACCATTCCGTGATGCCAATAGCCTCCAAAGCAGCACGTGCTTCCTCTGTACACATGACTTGACGCGTATAAGCATCGCGCCAGATTGGAGTTTCCAATGTTGCGCTCAGTTTCACGGCGCGCCTTGCGCCAGAAGAAACGTAGCTGCCCTTGTATCGTTCCGCCGCATTAGTTTTGGGTACCAAGTCAGAACGTTGCAAATCAAAGGATGGGCGCAGCGGTAAAAGCGTTGCAATGTAAAATGCCCCATCCCAAGGCGGGCAATCGCGCCCTCTGTCCCAGACCTTCTCGTGCTGGATGAAGCTAAACAACCGATCATCAAATGCCGATATCGCATCGACAAAAGCTTGGTCGACGACCGTGTCAATCCAGGGTTGCGTGTGCGGCGCGCCAATCACGTGGCTGTCGCTCAGCGGCTCCTTGCTGCCTATACCGATCCAGAAGTCCTTTAGGCGTTCGACAGTTTCGTCTGTCAGAGGGCCTGCTGCTTGCCAAGTGTTTCCCCCGGTTTGGTACTGCAAATCCTCCATCGGAGCCCATTTGTCCCAGTTCTTGTTACGCTTGTGGATATACGGCCCGTCTTTTTCGACCATCCAGCCGACCGTACTGAAGGTCGGCCCGTAACCGCGACAAACTATGTAACATTTCATGTATTTAGCGGTTTCTGTTCCTGTATATGGCGTGCAAAGCGAAGGACCAAACATTCGTCATCGTGACAGTGTTTCCACGGGTATCCTAGGAATTCAACCCGCGCGTTTACTAGGGATGGATTTGCGGTCACTTCGATTTCTCGGATTCAAACCCACCCCTTGCCATCCCGTCCAAACAACGCCATCCACCCGCGCATGACCTACGACACGATCATCCTTGGCGCCGGTGCTGCCGGCATGATGTGCGCCGCCCATTGTGGCGGGCGCGTTTTGGTGATTGATCACGCGAAGGCTCCGGGTGAGAAAATCCGCATCTCGGGCGGCGGGCGCTGCAACTTCACCAACATGTACGCGGGGCCGAATAACTTCCTGTCGCAGAACCCGCATTTTTGTAAATCCGCGCTGGCACGCTACACGCAGTGGGATTTCGTCGATCTGGTTGGTCGCCACGGCATCGCGTGGCATGAGAAAACGCTGGGGCAGCTGTTCTGCGACGGGTCCTCGAAACAGATCATCCAAATGCTGCTGGACGAGATGGCGTGCGTCGGCGCCGAGCTGTGGGTGCGAACCGAGGTGAAGGACTTGCGCAAGACCGAGGCCGGGTTCGCGCTGGAGGTTGACCGCGAGGGCCAGCGCCTCAGCCTGAGCTGCCGTAATCTGGTGCTGGCCACGGGGGGCAAGTCGATCCCCAAGATGGGCGCGACCGGGTTGGCCTATGACATCGCAAAACAGTTCGGCTTGCGGATGACCGAAACGCGCGCGGCGCTTGTGCCGTTCGCGTTTTCGGACGGGAAGTTCAAGGATCTCTCGGGCGTCTCGCTGCCTGCGCGCCTGTCGAACGACCACACAAGCTTTGACGAGGCGCTGCTGTTCACCCATCGCGGCCTCAGCGGGCCGTCGGCGCTGCAACTCTCGTCCTACTGGCATGAGGGCGAAGCGATCCGGGTCAACCTGATCCCCGATCTGCCCCTGTTCGATCTGCTGCGCGATCAGCGGCAAAGCAGCGGTCGTAAGGCACTGACAACGGAACTGGCCCGCCACCTGCCCGCGCGGCTGGTGGACTATCTGAGCCAACACATTCCGATGCCGGGCAATCTGGCTGACCAGTCCGACACCGCACTGACCGAGCTGATCTCGGCGCTGTCCAACTGGCAGCTGACGCCCTCGGGCACCGAAGGCTATCGCACCGCCGAGGTCACGCTGGGCGGGATCGACACGGATGGCCTGTCGTCAAAAACGATGGAGGCCAGGGATGTCCCCGGCCTCTATGCGATTGGTGAAGCGGTGGATGTCACCGGCTGGCTGGGCGGCTACAACTTCCAGTGGGCATGGTCCTCGGGCCACGCCGCCGGAACTGCAATCGCAAGCCGTTAGCCTACGACGTTGTAACCGCGGCCACGCATACAGTTGCGCACGATGACTTCTTTGTTCTGGTTCTTCGCATAGACATCTGCACCGGCACCGATGAGGGCACCTGCAGCCGCTGCGCGTCCCAGATTGTCGCTGCTGTCCTGGATGATCGCGGTAGTCGCTGCGGTTCCTGCAGCTGCAAGAGCCGCATTACCTGCGGTCGAGCCATCAACGCTAGCCTGAGACGCTGCAAGTTGTTGGCATTGCTGCAAATCAAAATTGTAGTTCGGACCGACCGGACCGTCGACAACCGGCTGATAATTGGCACCGGTGTTTGCGCAGGCACCCGCAACCAGAGCAGCAGGCAGGATCAGAAAAAGCTTACGAAATGGCATAGTCATGACCTCGTGTTGAATTTGCTCGGAGCCAATCCTAATTGTCGTGGCACGTCAAGCTGATAGCATCGCAGCATGGCCCGACCGGCGGTCTCTTGCAAACGGCTAGTCCGCCAGCCGCCTCAGAACCTGTTCGGTAAAGTCGTCCCCACGCTGTTCGAAGTTATCGTATTGGTCAAAACTGGCCGCCGCCGGAGCCAACAGCACTGTCTCACCCGGCTGGGCGTCCGACATGGCCTGTGCCACGGCCTCGTCCATGGTGGTGCAGACCTGCGCGTCAGCCTCAAGCTGCATGGCGAAACCGGCCGCCTCGCGCCCAATCACATAGGCTTTGAGAACCTGGTCCACCGCGCCGTTCAATGCCGCCAGACCACCTTCTTTCTCAAGCCCCCCACAGATCCAGCGGATCTTCTTAAACGCCGACAACGCCTTCAGCGCGCTGTCTACGTTGGTTGCCTTAGAGTCGTTCACATAGGTCACACCGCCCGCCTCGGCGATGATCTGGCTGCGATGCGGCAATCCGGGATAGCTGTGCAACGCGTCCTCGATCACGCGCGGTGCCAACCCCAGCGCACGACAGGCGGCATAGGCCGCACATGCATTCTGGTGGTTATGCGCGCCGGGCAGGCCCTTGATCTGACGCAGGTCGATAGACCCGGCCTGCCGCCCCTTGCGGTACTCCGAAAGGAACCCCTTGCGCGCAAAAACCTGCCAACCCGGTCCCGTCAGTTTACCCGCCACCGAGACGCGGATCACGCGATCATCCGCTACCCCTTCGGCCAGTTGCCCCGCCAGAAACGCACCTTCTTTTTCGTCAACCCCGATCACGGCCCGATCCGGGCCACCTTCGGCAAACAGGCGCCGTTTGGCCGCAAAATAGCCGCCCATCCCGCCGTGCCGATCCAGATGATCCGGCGACAGGTTGGTGAACACCGCCACATCCGGCGTCAATGACCGGGCAAGTTCAGTTTGATAGCTGCTCAACTCCAGCACCACGACCGAGCCATCCCCACCCGGCTCGATATCCAGCACGCCGCGCCCGATATTCCCCGCCAACTGCGCCTCGCGACCAGCTTCGATCAGGATGTGGTGGATCAATGCGGCCGTGGTCGATTTGCCGTTCGACCCGGTCACTGCGATCACACGCGGAGGAGTGTCATAGTTGCTCCATTCCGGGCCCGCAAAAGATCGGAAGAATAGCCCGATATCGTTGTCCACCGGCACCCCCGCCGCAAGCGCCGCAGCGACAACCGGGTTCGGTTCGGGATACAGGTGCGGGATGCCCGGCGAAACGATCAACGATGCGATATCGTCAAACGCCCCGTGACGATGCAGATCGAGGCAAGCAAACCCCTCGGCCTCGGCCTTTTCACGAGCAGCAGGGTTGTCATCCCAGCACACCGGTTCTGCCTTGCCCGCCCGCAACGCGCGCGCCGTGGCCAGACCTGACCGGCCAAGACCCAGAACCGCAACCTTCTGCCCTGAAAACCCTTTGACCGGGATCATGCCGCCCACCTTCCTCTGACGTCGAATTGGCCGCCACACTGCGCAGAAGAAATCACCGATGGCAAGAGCAGCAAGAGGCTCGCGCATCTGCGCGAGCCGGGCCCAACAGGTGGCAGGCGGACCGCAGGTCCGCCGAACCTGGCGGGAGCGTTACCGGACCTTCAAAGTCGCCAGACCAATCATCGCGAGGATCAGCGAGATGATCCAGAACCGGATCACGATGGTCGGCTCGGCCCAACCCTTTTTCTCATAATGGTGGTGGATCGGTGCCATCAGGAACACCCGGCGTCCGGTGCGTTTGAAATACAGGACCTGGATGATCACACTCAGCGCCTCAACCACAAACAGACCACCGACCACGGCCAGAACAAGCTCGTGCTTGGTCGCGACCGCAATCGCGCCCAGTGCACCGCCCAAAGCCAACGATCCGGTATCGCCCATGAACACGGCCGCAGGCGGGGCGTTGTACCACAGAAAGCCCAGTCCGCCCCCGAACAGCGCTGCCGTAAAGATCAGGATTTCACCGGTTCCCGGCACATAATGCACGTCCAGATATTCGGTAAAGTCGACCCGGCCGACCGCGTAGGCAATCACCCCAAGGGTCGTTGCCGCGATCATCGCCGGCATGATCGCCAGACCGTCCAGACCATCAGTCAGGTTCACCGCGTTGGCCGCCCCAACGATCACCACAATCGAGAATGGAATGTAGAACATCCCCAGATTGACCAGCGTATCCTTGAATACCGGCACGGCCAGTTGGTACTGCAGAGCTTCGGGATGGTGCAAGGTCGCCCATAGCGAGGCCAGAACCGCAATAATCACACCCAGCGCCAGCCGCATTTTGCCGGACACGCCCTTGGTATTCTGTTTGGAAACTTTGGCGTAATCGTCTGCAAAACCAATCGCCGCATAGGCCAACGTCACGAACAGCACCATCCAAACATAGGGGTTGTCCCACCGCGCCCAAACCAGCGTAGACGTCACCAGCGCCCCCACGATCAGTAATCCGCCCATAGTCGGCGTCCCGGCCTTGGAAAAATGCCCCTCGGGGCCATCATCCCGGATCGGCTGACCTTTGCCTTGCTTGCGACGCAGCACGTTGATTAGCGGTTTTCCGAAGATAAATCCAAAGATCAGCGCCGTCAAAAAGGCTCCGCCCGCACGAAAAGTGATGTAGCGGAAGAGGTTAAAAAAATCCCCCCCATCCGACAGGGCGGTCAACCAATAGAGCATTACAATACCTTTCCTAGGCGGCAATCATGGTTCAAGCGCGCTCCCTTGCCCCATTTTCCGCAAACCGTCAACAATCTGAGCCAGCGCCATGCTGAGCGACCCCTTGGCCAGCACCGTATCCCCTGCGCGGATCAACTCCGGCAGGTGCTCGGCCATTTCGGCGCTGGTCTCACTCCACAGCCCGCGCTTTTCGTCAGGCAACGCCTGATGCAAGGCTTTCATCAGCGGACCGATGCAATGAACCTGATCCACGCGTGCCATCGCCGCGACATCAGCCATCCCAGCGTGCATGGCAATTTCCTGCCCACCCAACTCTTTCATATCGCCCAGAAAAGCGATCCGACGGGCGCCTTGCGATGCAGCCAGCACATCCAGAGCGGCCTCCATCGAGGTGGGGTTGGCATTGTAGCTGTCGTCCAGCAATTCGATCTGTCCACCTGTTGCCAAAGGCAGCGTTTCCCGCACGCCCCGCCCTTTGACCGGGGACCATTGACCCAGCCCGGTGATAGCCTCATCCAGATCAACGCCCATCTCAACACATGCAGCCAGCGCACCCAACGCGTTCATAGCAAAATGTGTACCAGCGGACTGCACGTCATATGTGATGACCGCATCGCCGACGGTCGCCTCGGAATGAACCGAGTCGGCGCCTTGCGTCACATCGGTCAGGTTGTAGTCCACAGCCTTGCGACCAAAATCCACGATCCCAGCCCCATGTTCCTGCGCGGTCTGGCGCAGGATGTCTGCTTGATCGATATCGGCATTCACGATTGCCGCGCCGCCGGGTTCAAGCCCTTCGAAGATCGCGGCCTTTTCATGGGCGATGCCTGCAACCGACTCAAAGGCCTCAAGATGCACCGCCGCAACAGTCGTCACCAGCGCCACATGCGGACGCGCCTGCTGCGCCAGCGGAGCAATCTCACCCGGGTGGTTCATGCCGATCTCAATCACGGCGAATTCGGTATCACGCGGCATTCGGGCTAAAGTCAGAGGCACTCCCCAATGGTTGTTGTAACTGGCCACGCTGGCGTGCGTTTTCCCCTGCGCTTCCAAAATGGTGGCCAGCATTTCTTTAGTCGAGGTTTTGCCAACACTACCGGTTACCCCCACGACGCGCGCGTCCGTCCGGGCGCGACCCGCCTGCCCGAGCGCCTCAAGCCCGGCCTGCACGTCATCGACGATCAACAGCGGCGCGTCTTCAGATACGCCCTCAGGGATGCGAGACACCAACGCCGCGCCCGCCCCTTTTTCCAGCGCCTGCGCCACGAAATCATGCCCGTCCCGCGCCGCCTTGAGGGCCACGAACAGGTCTCCGGGCTGGAGGGATCTTGTATCGATCGACACGCCGCTCACTGCCCAATCAGAGGTGGCGCGCCCACCGGTGGCTTCGGCAGCCTCAGCCGCAGTCCAGAGCGTCATGCCACCCTCCCGTCCAGCGCCGCGACGCTGATGCTGGCCTGTTCCACATCATCGAAGGGCAAAACCTGATCCCCGACGATCTGGCCGGTCTCGTGCCCTTTCCCTGCGATCAACAAAGCGTCGCCGGGCTGCAAGGCATCAATGCCGCGCAAGATCGCCTCGGCCCGGTCGCCGACCTCGGTGGCCTCTGGGGCGCCCAACAAAACAGCGGCGCGGATGGAGGCCGGATCTTCGCTGCGCGGGTTGTCATCCGTAACGAAAACAACGTCGGCATTTTCGGCGGCGGCCTGCCCCATCAACGGGCGCTTGGTTGCGTCACGATCCCCGCCCGCGCCAACGATGGCAATCAGACGGCCCATGACATGCGGGCGCATCGCCTTAAGCGCCGTCGCCACGGCATCTGGTGTGTGCGCGTAGTCGACAAACACCGCAGCGCCATTTTCGCGCGTGGCTGCCAGTTGCATACGACCCCGTACGGTTGTCAGATGCGGCAAGGTCTCGAACACACGCTCAGGGTCCTCACCGGCAGCGATGACCAGACCGCAGGCCAGCAGGATGTTCTCGGCCTGAAACCCACCGATCAGGTTGAGGCGCGTTTGAAACACCTTGCCCTGCCATGAAAAGCGTAAGTCCTGTCCGGTCGAGTCGAAGCGTTGGTTCATCAGACACAGGTCAACATCACCCGATCCGACGGTTAGAACTGACTGACCGCGCGCCTCGGCGATCTTGCGGACCTCAGCGCCCTTGGGGTCGTCCATGTTGACGACCACGGTGCCATCATGCGACAGAACGCGATCGAACAGCCCGGCCTTGGCGGCAAAATAGGCCTCGAACGTTTCGTGATAGTCCAGATGATCCTGCGTGAAGTTGGAGAACCCCGCAGCGGCCAGATGCACGCCATCCAAACGGCGCTGTTCCAACCCGTGTGAGGACGCCTCCATCGCCGCATGGGTAACGCCGTTCTCGGCCGCTTCGGCCAGGCAACGATGCAGGGTAATCGGCTCGGGCGTGGTGTGTGCCAGCGGTGCGGTCCATGCGCCCTCAACACCTGTGGTGCCGAGGTTTACCGCCGCGTGCCCAAGCTCCATCCAGATCTGGCGCACAAAGGTCGAGACCGAGGTTTTGCCGTTGGTTCCGGTTACAGCCACAATCGTCTGCGGTTGAGCGCCAAACCACAGCGCAGCGCAGCCCGCCAACGCCTGACGCGGGTCTTCAACCACGATCAATGCCGCGTCTGATGCTGCCAGTTTTTCAGCTGCGATCTCGGCCCCTTCGGCATCGGTCAGAATCGCCGCGGCGCCCATGCGCAGGGCGAACTGGATGAACTCTCCACCATGAACGCGGGTACCGGGAAGGGCCGCGAAGAGGTAACCGTCCTTGACCTCGCGGCTGTCAACGGCCAGCCCGGTTATGTCGGGGTTAGCACCACCCCGAGCGGTCAGGGCCAGTTGGCTGAGTGTTTTCATCCTTATGCCCATGACCCACCTTTTGTTGGACAGCCTAATTTGAGGTCAGGGTTATAGCAGCGCGTGCCTCAGGCTCAAGCCGGGGACGCAGGCCCAGCAACGGGGCAATGCGACCGATCAGTTCCGCGGCGACAGGAACCGCCGTCCAGCCCGCCGTGCGGCGCTTTTCGCCATAGGCCACGATGGACGGTTCATCCAGCGTGACGATCAGCACGTATTTGGGATCATAAGCCGGGAAGATTGTCGCAAAGGTCGCGATCACCTTGTCATCGTAATAGCCGCCGCGCGGCTTGGGTTTATCTGCTGTGCCGGTCTTGCCAGCCACATCATAACCGGCGACGTCGCCAAAGCTGGCCGTACCGTCTGTGACCACTTTGCGCAGCATTCTCTGCGCCTGCGTGGCCGCGCTTTCAGACAACACACGCGGACCGTACTGAGGACCGTTCTTGCGCAGGATGGTCGGACTGACATAGTGCCCGCCATTGGCAATCGCTGCATAGCCAGCGGCAAGGTGCATCGGACTGGTCGACAGCCCGTGGCCATAAGAAATAGTCACCGTGCTCAGTTCGCCCCATTTCTTGGGTTTGAGCGGTTCACCACCTTTCGCCTCGACAATCTCGAACGGGGTCGGATCGAACATGCCCAGCGATTTCAAGAAGTTCTGCTGCCGTTTTGCACCGATCTGCAGCGCCAGCCGACCCGTGCCCCGGTTCGAGCTGTGGACGATCACATCCGCAACACTGATCTTGCCGTAGTTCTTGCCGTTAAACTCACCAATCGGGAAACGTCCGATCCGCATCGGGCCGGAGGTGTCGATAATCGTCTCGGAATTCACCAGCCCCAACTGCACGGCCTGCGCGGCGGTGAAGATTTTAAAGACCGACCCCAGCTCATACACGCCCTGAACATAGCGATTGAACAGGGGGCTATCCGACGGATCAAAGCCCGAGGTCGGTGGGCGCGGGCGATCGTTGGGGTCAAAAGACGGCAACGAGGCGGCCGAAACGACCTCACCCGTATGCGCGTTCATCAAGACAGCCGAAGCCCCCTTGGCGTTCATGATTTTCATACCGCCGTACAGCACCTGCTCGACCGCCGCCTGAACGGTCAAGTCCAGCGACAGTTGCAGCGGTTTATTGCCGTTGGCCGGGTCGCGCAGGTAGTCGTCGAACTGTTTTTCTACTCCCGCAACACCGATCACCTCGGCCGCACTGACGCCCTCACGACCAAAGCCGGAACCACCCAAGATATGCGCGGCCAGACGCCCGTTCGGGTACAGTCGCATCTCACGCGGGCCGAATAGGATGCCGGGATCGCCGATATCATGCACGGCCTGCTTTTGTTCAGGGGAGATGCGTTTCTTGATCCACAGGAACTTGCGGTTGCCGGTGAAGTCCCTAACCAACCGCTCTTTGTCCAGATCGGGGAAGATCGCCACCAGTTGATCAGCGGCGGCAACCGGATCAATCATCAGAGGCGGCTGAGCGTAAACGGAATAAGTGTCCAAATTGGTCGCCAGAATGCGCCCTTCGCGATCCACGATATTGGCGCGCTGCATGGCAATCGCGGCCCCGGGCGCGCTGGCAATCGGCTCTTGCGCCTCGGATGTAGCCAGCATGCCCATACGGACACCAACCACCGAGAAGGCGCAGAAAAAGAACAGGCCCAATACCAAAAGGCGCCCTTCGGCACGGGCGCGGGCGCGGTCTTTCATGTCTTCGTGACGCTGGCGGATGTTCTCGCGCTCAATCGCCTTGGGGTTCTCGCCCCGGGCGCGGGCGTCGAGGATTCGGGCCAGAGGGCGCAGGGGCGTGCGGGTCATGGGATCTGCACCTCGCCCAGCGCCTGAATGTTGGTGATCGCCTGCAGCTCGATCGGGTCAACGATGGGCAGGTCCGGGTCCTCGGCGTAAGAAATCTGGTCGGCGCGACCGAATTGTTCGGCCCGCAAAGGCAACAAGCCCAAACGCTCAAAGTTCAGGTCGGCCAGTTCACGCAGCCGGTCCGGGCGGTTCAGATATGCCCATTCCGCGTTCAGAACAGCCAACCGCACCTGCGCCATTCCAATCTGACGCTGCATTTTCTGCGTTTGCTTCACCACTTGCTGGGTGCGGTAGTTCTCCTGATACGCCCAAAGCGCCAGTCCGAACACGGCCAGAGCGGTCAACACATACAAAACACTCTTCATTTCGCCCTTCCCCCAAGTTGCGGCATCCCAATGGCGCGGGCCTCAATTTCCCCCGCCGGAGCCTCGGTCCGCACCGCCACACGCAGCTTGGCCGAGCGCGCGCGCGGGTTTTCCTGCAATTCCTGCTCATCCGGACCCACGGCCTTACGGGTCTTGAGCGTGAATTGCGGCAATTCCTGTTCCACCTCGGGCGCGTAGCGGTTGGCGCGCCCGGTCTTTCCTGCACGGGACTGGAGGAACCGTTTGACCATGCGGTCTTCGATGGAATGGAACGTCACAACGGCCAGTTGCCCACCCGGTTTCAACGCCCGTTCTGCAGCCATAAGGCCCTGAAACAGCTCTTCGTATTCGGCATTCACCGCAATCCGCAGCCCCTGAAAGCTGCGCGTTGCAGGGTGCGATTGCCCCGGCTTGGGACGTGGCAGACAGGATTCGATGATCTCGACCAGACGCAGGGTCGTGGTGATCGGCTCCTCTGCCCGCGCTTTGACGATGGCCTTTGCGATACGGCGGCTAGCGCGCTCCTCACCGAAATGGAAAAGAATATCAGCCAGTTGCGCTTCGGTCGCCGTATTGACCAGATCAGCGGCGCTTTCACCCTCCTGGCTCATCCGCATGTCCAGCGGGCCGTCCTTCATGAAGGAAAACCCACGTTCGGCCTGGTCCAACTGCATCGATGACACACCGAGGTCCAGCACTACCCCATCCAGGCCCTGAGCGTATTCGTCCAGTCGCGAGAACACACCGGGCTGCATCACCAGACGGTCGCCATAATCGCCCGCCCAATCGGAAGCCATTTCAAAGGCCAGCGGATCACGGTCCACGCCGATGACCTTGTCCGCCCCGGCGTCCAGCAGGCCGCGCGTATAACCGCCTGCTCCAAAGGTGCCATCCAGCCAGACCCCGGAGACCGGTGCCACCGCGGCCAGCAACGGGCGCAACAGAACAGGGATATGAGGTTTGTCAGAAGGGGTTTCAGCGCCGGCCATGCCGCTACGCGTCCCCGGCGCCGTCTAGGTACACCAGAGGATCAAAGTCCTCGGGCTGTTCGTCCAGCCATTCCTCGGCGGCCGCCAGTTCCTCGGATTCGTAGGTTTCAGGCTTCCAGATCTGGAAGGTATCACCAGCGGCAATAAAGAATGCCTCTCCCTCAAGCCCGATCTTTGTACGCAGCTTGGCAGGCAGCACCAGCCGCCCCGTCTCATCCACCGTTGTCGGAAAGGACTGACCATGGAACATGCGCTGCAGCATCTTCCGCTGCATCGAGCCCCGCGGCAGCGCGTCAATCTTATCGTCGACCTCTTCGATCGCTTGCATGGTATAGCATTCTAGGAACTTGCGGCGGTGGTCGCCATAGACAATCACCAGTTCAGGAGTGTCACCGGGCTGCCAGTTCGGGTCAGAGGCCTCAAGCACACGGCGAAACGAGGCCGGGATCGACACCCTGCCCTTCGTATCCACCTTGTGGTGGCTTTCACCTCTAAACCTGCGCGCCAAGACGATTGTCCCTTTCGCTTGCGCCCCACCAAAATTTCGCGTCCCCCCGGATGAAAAACGGCGGGTTGATCTGCTGCCACTGATCAACCCGCCGCATTGACCCGCTGTGCGGGATGTCCAGCTGCGCGCGCCACCTGGGGGGGATGTCTGCTCGCCCGCGCGCCGGATCTCTTGAGTGATGAAAGCGAGATGCCTGTATGAAACCTGTTTTTATTGTTTCGGGGTCGTTTGGCGCCCCATGTGCCTCGTCCTCATCGGATGTATAAGGGATGCCATGGGAATTCATGGAAATCAACAGAAAATTTCACCGATTCACAAAAGGACTCACAACATATCCAAACTAAAAACAAAAGGAAATCGGGAAAAACACACCACAATCGGACCCCCCTAGAGACACAGACACAATATGTAGACGAAACACTTAACCTCCATGAGGTCCCATGAATTCCCAAAAAATTTGCCTGATTTCCAAAAAACCTCATTTTTGAACACCATTTCCAGCTGGAGATCCCCGCGAATCACTCGGAGCGGCGTGGTTCAGGGCCACAATTCCAAACCACCCCACCCTGCGCCCATGATTTCCCATGTACTGGAAATAGCGCCAACTGGCCCCGCCATCTCTCGGCAATCTCATAACGCACAAATTTCGACAGAAGGCGCCCAAAGAGGAAGCAGTCACACACGCACCGCACCGCGCAAAAACGTGCAGAGGTCGTGAATAAAGTCGCAAAACCCTTACTTTAAAGGCCTTTAGGCACGCAGGCACCCAACGCATTGATAACTATGCAATTGCTGCATAGCGGCATTGACGACATGAGCTATTGTGCAATTGCAGCATTTGCCTATTTTCAATCTCAAGCAAACGCCGGGCCACACCGGCAACGACAAGAACTATCGGGTAACGCAGATGGCAGCAGCAACACATCAGAGCGCAATCAAAGGCGCACCAGCAACTGGTCTGGCTTCGCTGATCGATGCCGTCAAAACGCGGTTCGTTCGGTACCGCGTCTACAGCCAGACAGTCAACGAACTGTCCGAGCTGTCGAACCGCGAACTGGCCGATCTGGGCCTGCACCGCTCGATGATCCGCCGCCTGGCACTGCAAGCGGCCGAAGAATACACCGCGCACTAAGCGCGAAACGACATAACCGAGATCAGGTCCTTCCTCCTCCCTTTTGGACCTGTATTTCTGCGGTGACATCTCTCCTCCTCCCTGATGTCGCCGCACCTTATACCGGCCCTGAACGCCGGAAACTGACACACCGGGTACTCCTCCTCCCTTTCCCGGTGTTGAAAGCGCGCGGCAACGTCTCTCCTCCTCCCTGACGTTGCCGCGTCTTCCTCATACCGGGATCAAACCCGGGTTCGGATACATCAGGGCTCTCCTCCTCCCTGCTCTGGTGTTGAAAAGAACGGCGGTTCCCCTCCTCCTCCCTGGGAACCGCCGTTTTTGTTTTTTGCGCCTGTATGTAGAATGGAAGCTCGAACGAGTTGTGAGGAGTTTCCAATGGCCGCCTATTTCATCGCGCAGATTTCCATTCACGACCCCGAGGGATATCAGGCGTACCTAGAGGGCTTCATGCCGATCTTTGACCGCCACGGCGGTCGTTTACTGACAGTTTCATCCAAACCCGTCGACGTGATCGAAGGCATTTGGGCCGAAAACGGAATCGTCCTGATGGAATTTCCCTCTCTTGAGGCGGCAAAGGCTTGGAAGGACGATCCGGACTACATCAAACTGGCCGAAATCCGGCAACGGACTGCGACGACGAATATGGTTCTGGTCGAAGGACTTTAGAACGGCACGTCGTCCTTGGCCGACAAAAACCGTGAAACCACCTTTTTCGTGCCTGCCTTGTCGAAATCGACCTCGACCTTATCGCCTTCGATGCCAATCACCGCGCCATAGCCGAATTTCTGGTGAAACACGCGCTCGCCCAGCGTGAAACTGGCCAGCGCAGTGGCATCGATCACCGTGTTACGGCTTTCGCGCGGCTGCGACGTACCATATTGCCCCTGCCGCGCCTGCAACCGTTTCCAGCCGGGTGAGTTATAGACGTTCGCCTCAGCCGCTCGGGTTTCGATCCCCGCGGTTGGCTGTCCGCCGCCATACAAGCCCGGAGGCGTCAGCACTTCCACATGATCTTCTGGCAGTTCGTCGATGAATCGCGACGGCATCGCGTTCTGCCACTGACCGAACACCCGCCGGTTGGCGGCAAAAGAAATCGTGCAGACCTCTTCGGCGCGGGTGATACCGACATAGGCCAGCCGCCGTTCTTCCTCGAGACCCTTAAGCCCCGACTCGTCCATCGACCGTTGCGACGGGAACAGGCCGTCTTCCCACCCCGGCAGGAAAACAGAGGGAAACTCCAGCCCCTTGGCCGCGTGCAGGGTCATGATCGAGACTTTGGCCCCGTCGCCCTCCTGCTCATTGTCCATGACCAGGCTGACATGTTCCAGGAAGCCTTGAAGGTTCTCGAAGTTATCGAGCTGATTGACCAGTTCCTTGAGGTTTTCCAGCCGGCCCGGAGCCTCGGGCGTTTTTTCGTTCTGCCAGTGGGCAGTATAGCCGGATTCGTCCAGAATGATCTGCGCCAGTTCGATATGCGATACTTCGGGTTCCCCGAACCGCATCGGGGCACCGTCATCAATCACCGTGTCATCCTCGACCTCGATACGAGGTCCGCGCGTCATCGCGTTCCATCGCGCCAACCCGTCGATCAACTCGCGCAGGGCCTTGCCGCCCTTACCCTTGATCAACCCATTATCGACCGCGATCCGCGCCCCATCGATCAAGGACACGCCATTCTCGCGCGCCGTCATCTGTATCGTCTGCTGCGCCTTGTCACCCAAACCGCGCTTCGGCGTATTCACGATCCGCTCAAAAGCCAGATCGTCGCCCGGACTGACCACCAGCCGGAAATAGGCCATGGCATCGCGGATCTCCATCCGCTCATAGAATCGGGGGCCACCGATCACCTTGTAAGGCAGGCCAATGGTCAGGAACCGATCCTCGAACGCGCGCATCTGGTGCGAAGCACGGACCAGAATCGCGATCTCGTCCAGCCCGATGGGCCGCACGCCGCGTGTGCCGCCCTGCATCGCATCGATTTCCTCGCCGATCCAGCGGGCCTCTTCCTCGCCATCCCAATGGCCGATCAGACGGACCTTTTCGCCCTCTTCCGCGTCGGTCCACAGCTCTTTGCCCAAGCGGCTTTCATTGCCGCGGATCACATTCGACGCGGCAGCCAGAATATGTGGAGTCGAGCGGTAATTCTGCTCCAGCCGCACCACATACGCTCCGGGAAAGTCCTTTTCGAACCGCAGAATATTGCCCACTTCGGCCCCGCGCCAGCCATAGATCGACTGGTCGTCATCCCCCACACAACAGATGTTCTTGTGCGCCCCGGCCAGCAGTCGCAGCCACAGGTATTGGGCGACGTTGGTATCCTGATACTCGTCCACCAGAATATAGCGGAACCAGCGCTGATATTGCTCCAACACGTCCTGATGGGTCTGAAAGATCGTGACCATGTGCAGCAGCAGGTCACCGAAATCCACCGCATTCAGTTCGCGCAGGCGGGTCTGGTACTGGGCATAAAGCTCAATACCCTTGTTGTTGTATGCCCCGGCATCCGCCGCAGGCACCTTATCGGGCGTCAGTGCGCGGTTTTTCCAATCATCGATGATGCTGGCCAGCAACCGTGGCGGCCAGCGCTTTTCGTCAACATTATTGACTTTTAGAAGCTGCTTAAGGAGCCGCAGCTGATCATCTGCATCCAAAATCGTAAAATTCGAATTCAGATCAACAAGCTCTGCATGGCGACGCAGTAACTTAGCGCTAATTGAATGGAAGGTACCCATCCACTTCAATGGTTCTTTGATCTCGTAAGGAGTTACTTCAAGCCGATCCCGCATTTCTTTAGCGGCTTTATTTGTAAAGGTTACCGCAAGAATTTCCCTAGATTTAACTCCGTGTTTTTGCACAAGATGCGCAACACGAGCCATTAGAGTTTTTGTTTTACCCGTCCCGGCACCTGCTAAAATCAGTAGCGGGCCTTCAACTTGTTCAGCCGCTTCTCGCTGGGATTGGTTCAGGTCTTCAAGATACAAACCTTCACTCTGCGAAAAACGAGCCATAGCCCGTTGTGACAGCGATGCGCCCTCGAAGGCGTCCATTTCGTCGAAACTGCTCATTTCCCCAAACTACGCGGGATGCGCGCCGAGGGAAAGAGTTTGTTCACCCCTTGTTCGCGCAGTTTTTCACCCCATTTCTCGTCAATTCTAACCAGTACAATTCGGTACGCCGCGCCCGCGTTAACCCACTGTCAAAGCTTGCATCCGATGCTCAGGTCAAAGTTGTGGGAGCGCGGATCATGAAAAACACTGACGGATCGGGCATGATGTCCCGTCTGAAACTTGCTGGCATCATTCTGACGATGGGAGGCCTGACGGCCCTGTCAGGCTGGGGAATTTACGCGATTCCCGCGCCAGTGGTCGACCGGATGCTCGAATCCGATTTGCGCCACGCCGCGACACAGATGAACCGGCAGGTGGTCTCGCACCTTGAAGACGTTGACGCCACCTTTCGCACCGGCGTGCTGGACGCCCATGATGAAGAGTTTCTGGAACTGCTGCCCGCGACCTCTGATATCTACCGGTTCGAACTCTTTAACGATGCGGGACGTGTCCTGTGGTCAACCCGCCCGTCGGATGTGGGTGCGGTTAACAGCGACGCCTATTTCAGCGACGTGTTGGGCCGGGGAAACATCGTTTACAAACACGAAGAAAAACCTCTGACCGAAGTAGACAATTTGGACGGCAATATGCTTGAGGTCAGCGGGTCGCATACCCGCCATGTGGCCGAGATATATACCCCGGTCATCCGCGAAGGGCGTTTTGTCGGCGCGATCGAGTTCTACTCGGACATCACGCAGGTTCGGAACCTGTTCATCAATCGGGTCCGACTGTTGCTGACCGTGCTCAGCGGCGTCGCCCTGCTTGCCCTTTCAGTCGTAACGTTGGTCATTTTCCGCGCGAACCGGCGGCAGGTGCGCAGCCTGCGGGGCCGCGCCGCAAAAGAGCGAGAGCTGATGGACGACCAGCTGCGCCTTGCGCGCGAGGTTCGGTTGTTGGGCGAATTGAACGAATGGCTGCAATCCAGCCGATCGCTGGACGAGCTGTTCGACATGGTCTCGCGCTTTATGACTCATATCCTGCCCGAGGCCGAAGGCAGTGTGTATGTCTATTCCAATTCACGCGATGTGCTGGATGGCTGCGCCAGCTGGAATGGCGGCACGCACAAGGCCCATATCCATCCGGAAGGGTGCTGGGGTCTGCGGCGGGGTCGCACATATGAATATGGCGCGTCCGAGATCGACTTTGTCTGCGAACATGCCGAACCCCATGACGGGCGACCCTATTTCTGCTTTCCCATTCTGGCACACGGGGAAACGGTTGGTCTTTTACATCTGCGGGCGCATGAGGGTTGTGATGAGGTGTTTCATTCCAGCAAGAAGCTGGCGCAGCTTTGCGCCGAACAGATCAGCATGGCGATCGCCAATGTCCGGATGCGCGATCAACTGCATGACCAGTCGGTGCGTGATCCCCTGACCGGATTGTTCAACCGTCGCCACATGACCGAAACGCTGCGCAAATCCATCAGCCGCAGCCAACAGACCGGCGCCTCTCTGAGCCTGATTGCTGTGGATGTCGATCATTTCAAGAAGTTCAACGACACCCATGGGCATGACGCCGGTGACATGGTGCTGCGCGCGGTGGGGTCTGCTCTGGAACAGGGCTGCGACCGGGATGAGGTCGCTTGCCGCATCGGCGGTGAGGAGTTCATGCTGATCCTGCCGGACAACACGCCCGACGATGCCATGACCCGGGCCGAGCAATTGCGGCAGGCGGTCGAGGCTGTCTCGGTCCGGTATGGTGAGAAATCTCTGCCGCGCATCACGATCTCTGTGGGCGTCGCCCACTACCCGGCACATGGCACAATGCCACAAGACCTGATGCGCGCGGCGGATGACGCCCTGTACATGGCCAAAGACAAGGGGCGCAATCAGGTGCAGGTCGCCAATGGTGCAAAACCGGTTACTTCGGCCGCGGCGAAAGCACAGCACAAACGTCCGCGCAAACCCGAACCACCGGCCTCAGCCGCCTGAAAACCTTGCAGAATCGCCCGGCAGGTTGGATCAATTCATATGGACCTGCACAGCTCATTCCCAAGCATTGCCGACCTGAAGCGCCGCGCACAGCGAAGGATTCCGTTTTTCGTATGGGAGTATCTGGCAAGCGGCACGGGCACCGAGACCACGCTGCACCGAAACCGGACCGCGCTAGATCAGGTGGGGTTTCTGCCTGCGATCCTGCAGGGCCCAATTGAATGCGATACCGGCACGCGTTTTTTGGGACAGGATTTTCCCCTGCCCTTTGGTATTGCGCCCATCGGGATGGCCGGTCTGGTCTGGCCGGACGCAGAGGGGTTGCTGGCTCGTGCTGCGGCCAAGGCGGGGCTGCCCTATACGCTCTCGACGGTCGCCAGCCAGAGCCCCGAGGATCTGGCCCCTCATCTGGGCCGGAACGCCTGGTTTCAACTGTACCCGCCGAAAGACCCGGACATTCGCACAGATATCCTGAAGCGCGCCAGATCGGCGGGGTTCTCGACCTTGGTTCTAACCGTTGACGTCCCGGTCGCCTCGCGCCGTGAACGGCAAATACGATCCGGCCTGACCAATCCTCCGCGGCTGACCCCACGCCTGCTAGCCCAGATTGCCTTGCGTCCGGCCTGGGCCTTGGGCATGGCGCAAAACGGGATGCCCCGGATGCGGACACTGGACAAGTATATTGACGGCGACAGCGCTCTGCCGCCGACCGCTCATGTGGGGTACCTGCTGCGCACCTCGCCCGACATGGAATATGTCAAATGGCTGCGGGACGCGTGGGACGGGCCATTTATCGTGAAGGGCGTGATGCGGGCCGAGGACGCCGAGCGGCTGCAACAGGTTGGTGTTGATGCCATTTGGGTTTCGAATCACGGCGGCCGCCAGTTTGACGGAGCCCCCGCAAGTATCAATGTGTTACCGTTGATCCGAAAGGCGACAAATTTGCCTCTGATCTTCGACAGCGGCATAGAAGGCGGCCTGGATATCCTGCGCGCACTGGCACTGGGCGCGGATTTTGTCATGCTCGGGCGCGGATTCCTGTATGGACTCAGCGCCTTGGGCGCAAAAGGGCCCGCGCATGTCATCGACATCCTGCGTCAGGACATGCTTGCCAATATGGGCCAAATGGGCCTTTCAAACCTGCAGGAAATTCGTTCGGTGATCACAAATATTGATGCTGCAGCGCAGCGTGTGTAAGACAATCAAGCCAAAAGGCGGCGTTTGCGAGCGATAACATGCCGGTTCTACCCAGAAGGACTGATATACGAGCGCGTATTGTCCGCCTAATAACACGGCCAAACCACTAAGACCGGGACCTGATATGACCGACTTCAACAAGATCCTGATCGCCAATCGCGGCGAGATTGCCATTCGCGTGATGCGCGCAGCGAACGAGATGGGCAAACGCACCGTCGCGGTGTTCGCCGAAGAAGACAAGCTTGGCTTGCATCGTTTCAAGGCGGACGAGGCGTATCGCATCGGCGAAGGCATGGGACCGGTTGCTGCTTATCTGAGCATTGACGAGATCATCCGCGTAGCCAAGGAATGTGGCGCGGATGCGATCCACCCGGGCTATGGCCTGCTGTCCGAGAATCCCAACTTCGTGGATGCTTGCGTGCAGAACGGCATCACCTTCATCGGCCCCAAGGCGGAAACCATGCGCGCCCTGGGCGACAAGGCCAGCGCACGCCGCGTGGCCATCGCGGCCGATGTCCCGGTCATCCCGGCAACCGAAGTTCTGGGCGATGACATGGACGCGATCCGGGCCGAAGCCAAAGAGATCGGCTACCCGCTGATGCTAAAGGCCAGCTGGGGCGGCGGCGGACGCGGTATGCGCCCGATCCACTCGGAAGAAGAGCTGGAAGAGAAAGTTCTGGAAGGCCGCCGCGAGGCCGAGGCCGCATTCGGCAATGGCGAGGGCTATCTGGAAAAGATGATCACCCGTGCCCGCCACGTCGAGGTTCAGATCCTCGGCGACAAGCATGGTGAGATCTATCACCTCTATGAACGCGACTGCTCGGTCCAGCGCCGGAACCAGAAGGTCGTCGAACGCGCCCCTGCCCCGTATCTGTCCGAAGAACAGCGCGCGGAAATCTGTGAGCTGGGCCGCAAGATCTGCGCCCATGTGAACTATGAATGCGCCGGCACGGTCGAATTCCTGATGGATATGGAAACCGGCAAGTTCTACTTCATCGAAGTGAACCCCCGCGTGCAGGTGGAACACACCGTCACCGAAGAAGTTACCGGCATCGATATCGTTCAGGCTCAGATCCTGATCGCCGAGGGCAAAACGCTGGCAGAGGCCACCGGCGCCGCGAGCCAGGCCGATGTGCACCTGAACGGCCACGCGCTGCAGACCCGGATCACCACCGAGGACCCGCAGAACAACTTCATCCCTGACTATGGCCGTATCACTGCCTATCGCTCGGCCACCGGCATGGGCATCCGTCTCGATGGCGGTACCGCCTATGCGGGCGGCGTCATCACGCGGTATTACGACTCGCTGCTGACCAAGGTCACCGCCAAGGCACCGACGCCCGAGGCTGCGATCGCCCGGATGGACCGGGCACTGCGCGAGTTCCGTATTCGCGGCGTCAGCACCAATATCGACTTTGTCATCAACCTACTGAAACATCCGACCTTCCTGTCGAACGAGTACACCACCAAGTTCATCGACACGACGCCGGACCTGTTCACCTTCAAGCGCCGTCGCGACCGGGGCACCAAGGTTCTGACCTATATCGCGGATATCACCGTGAACGGTCACCCTGAGACCAAGGACCGCCCGGAACCGCGCGCCGATCTGAAAGAGGCCAAGGCCCCCGCGCTGAAGGGTGAGCCTCAAATGGGCACCCGCAACCTGCTGGAGCAGAAAGGCCCGCAGGCGGTCGCCGACTGGATGAAGGCGCAGCGTCAGCTGCTGATCACCGACACCACCATGCGGGATGGTCACCAGTCACTGCTGGCGACCCGGATGCGGTCGATCGACATGATCAAGGTGGCGCCAACCTATGCCGCCAACCTGCCGCAGCTGTTCTCGGTCGAGTGCTGGGGCGGTGCGACTTTCGACGTGGCCTATCGCTTCTTGCAGGAATGCCCGTGGCAGCGTCTGCGCGACCTGCGCGAGGCGATGCCGAACCTGATGACCCAGATGCTGCTGCGCGGAGCAAACGGCGTTGGTTATACTAACTACCCCGACAACGTGGTGCAAGAGTTCGTGCGCCAGGCGTCCAAAGGCATCGACGTGTTCCGTGTCTTCGACTCGCTGAACTGGGTCGAGAACATGCGCGTGGCCATGGACGCGGTGATCGAGAACGGCAAAATCTGTGAAGGCACCGTTTGTTATACCGGTGACATTCTGGACCCGGATCGCTCGAAGTATGACCTGAAATACTATGTCGGCATGGCGAAAGAGCTGCGCGACGCAGGCGCCCATGTTCTGGGCCTGAAGGACATGGCGGGCTTGCTGAAACCGGCCTCGGCCAAAATCCTGATCCGTGCGCTGAAAGAAGAGGTCGGCCTGCCGATCCATTTCCACACACACGACACCGCAGGCATCGCCAGCGCGACCATTCTGGCCGCCTCTGAAGCGGGCGTGGACGCGGTGGATTGCGCGATGGACAGCTTCTCGGGCAACACGTCCCAGGCAACGCTGGGCACCGTGGTCGAAGCTCTGCGCCATACCGAGCGCGACACCGGGCTGGACATCAAGGCCATCCGCGAGATCAGCGATTACTTCGAGGCGGTCCGCGGCCAGTATGCCGCCTTCGAATCCAGCCTGCAGGCTCCGGCGTCCGAGGTGTACCTGCACGAAATGCCGGGCGGTCAGTTCACCAACCTCAAGGCGCAGGCGCGCTCCTTGGGTCTGGAAGAACGCTGGCACGAGGTCGCTCAGATGTACGCCGACGTAAACCAGATGTTCGGTGACATCGTGAAGGTGACGCCGTCGTCCAAAGTGGTCGGTGACATGGCGCTGATGATGGTTAGCCAGGGCCTGACCCGCGAAGACGTGGAAAGCCCCTCGACCGATGTGGCCTTCCCCGACTCGGTGGTCGATATGATGCGCGGCAACCTGGGTCAGCCTCCGGGCGGCTTCCCCGACACCATCATCAAGAAGGTGTTGAAAGACGAAACGCCCAATACGGAACGCCCCGGCAAGGACGTCCCTGCGGTCGATCTGGAAGCCACCCGCGCCGAGCTGTCCAAGCAGCTGGAAGGCAAAGAAGTCGATGATGAGGATCTGAACGGCTACCTGATGTATCCCAAAGTGTTCCTGGACTACATGGGTCGTCACCGGGTTTATGGCCCGGTCCGCACTCTGCCCACACGCACCTTCTTCTATGGCATGGACCCGGGCGAAGAGATCACCGCTGAGATCGATCCGGGTAAAACGCTGGAAATCCGCTGTCAGGCCATCGGCGAGACCGATGAAAAGGGTGAGGTCAAAGTCTTCTTCGAACTCAACGGCCAACCGCGCGTGATCCGGGTGCCGAACCGTCTGGTGACCTCGTCCACGCAGGCCCGTCCCAAGGCCGAAGCCGGCAACCCCAACCATGTTGGCGCGCCGATGCCCGGCGTTGTTGCCACGGTTGCCGTGACCGCCGGTCAGGAGGTCAAGGAAGGCGATCTGCTGCTGACCATCGAAGCGATGAAGATGGAAACCGGCATCCACGCAGAACGCGACGCCACGGTCAAAGCGCTCCACGTTCAACCCGGTGGCCAAATTGACGCTAAGGACCTGCTGGTCGAACTGGAATAACCGGTTTAGCTTTCTGGGCTAAGAGGGGCCGCGCGGGGAACCGGGCGGCCTTTTTCTTGGCCCAAGGAGGATAATCGCCCATGCTGTCCGTCACACCAGTCTATGCCGCATTGCTGGCAATCCTGTTTATCGCGCTTAGCGTCAGGGTCATCAGCCAACGGCGCAGCGACAAGATTTCCTACGGCGACGGTGGGAATACGACGATGCTCAAGGTGATGCGGACGCATTCCAACTTTGTCGAATACACACCCTTTGCCGTGCTGTTGATCGCAATGGTTGAACTGCAGGGGGCAAGCGGCCTGTTGCTGAACCTTCTGGGTCTGACATTGCTGAGCGGACGGCTGTTGCACGCCTATGGATTCGGACGCAGCCCACAGATCGTCATTCTGCGCCAGATCGGGATGCTGCTGACATTTGCTGCGATTCTGGTGGCCGCCATCGCGAATCTCGTACTGGCACTGTAATCCGATAGGCGGGGTTTACCCCGCCAATACCCGCGTTTCGACCTGCGGTGCATCCCTGAGGACAGGCTCAACCTCACCCAGCCTGTCCTTCTCCGGTAAACAAAGTGCCGATGTCAGTACGATTAGCGCCGCCAGCAGGGCCATCTTCATATCTGCAACCCGTGTCATTTCCTCTCCTCGAACCCTCTTGTTTTTTAATAGTCTAAGACTTCAACGCGCCGCCCCCGGATTTCCGTCGAAAGATTTTTCCGCTTTTTTGTGTTTTTCCGCTTGCAGCCCCGCGTGGGAATTTATACATCCCTCCTCACTCAACGGCGCGGGCGTAGCTCAGGGGTAGAGCATAACCTTGCCAAGGTTAGGGTCGGGCGTTCGAATCGCCTCGCCCGCTCCATTGAGAGGTCTTCGGACCAACATATGTATCTGATGCGGGCGTAGCTCAGGGGTAGAGCATAACCTTGCCAAGGTTAGGGTCGGGCGTTCGAATCGCCTCGCCCGCTCCAGATACCAAACTCTCCGAACATGCTGGTTCTTCGTGACGCATTGCGTCATTCTGGTTGCGCTGCGCAACACAGGGTTCACTCATGTCTGAATACGTTATCCGCCCTCTCACCGCAGACGAGTTGCAGCAGGCCGTGGATTGGGCCGCACACGAAGGCTGGAATCCGGGCCACCATGATGCCGCGTGTTTCCACAGTACGGATACCGACGGGTTTCTGGGCGGATTCATGGATGGTGAGATGATCGCCTCAATCTCGGTGGTCCATTACGACGATGGGTTTGCTTTCCTCGGGTTCTACATCGTACACCCCGAGCATCGTGGCGCGGGACACGGACTGAAGCTTTGGCAGGGTGCATTGGCCAATTGCACTGCCCGCAACGTCGGGTTGGATGGGGTCGTCGATCAGCAGCACAATTACCGCAAATCGGGCTTTGCCTTCGCGCACAACAACTACCGATTCACCGGGACTGTAGCGGATATTCAGCGGGCGTTGCCACCGTCAGCCGGCACCGAAGCTTTGACCGCGGTTTCTGATGAATTGCAGGCGTACGATCGCCATCTGTTCCCGACCCCGCGTGACACGTTCCTGCAGGGCTGGATCAGCGCACCAACTCATGTCTCCCGTGTGTATTCCGAGGACGGACAGATCAAAGGCTATGCCACGTTGCGCCCATGCAAAAACGGCTACAAAATCGGGCCACTATTCGCGGATCGCGCCGACATTGCCGAAACCTTGCTGGCCAGCTTGCTGGAAACGTTACCGGAAGATCAAAGCGCGCAAGAGGTTTTCATCGACATGCCCCAACCCAACCAGGCCGCCTTTGATTTGGCGGCAAAGCTTGGGTTGGAAAAGGTTTTCGAAACGGCTCGGATGTATTCGAGCCATCAACCGGACATCGACCTAAATCGTATCTTTGGCGTGACGACGTTCGAGCTTGGTTAAAACGCCTTGAACGTCATCGTGGTCAGCGACCGCTCGATATTGGGAATCACCAGCAGGTTTTCGTTGATGAAATGCCCCACATCCTCGGTTTCGGGGATGTAGAGTTTCAGCAGCAGGTCATATTCTCCGCTGGTCGAATAGAGCTCAGAATGGATTTCGCGCAGGGCGATTTCCTCGGCCACCTTGTAGGTGGTACCGGGTTTGCAGCGGATTTGGATGAAAACGCAGGTGGACATGGGCCGGGCCTTGATGGTTCGTGTTGCCCGCAGGCTGGCATGGGCCGCGCCCGGGTGCAATCCCCTGCAACAGTTTGCGCCGAATGCGACGGGTGGTCTGGAAAAGCCCGCCCTTCCCCGTCTATAAGCGCGCCTGTAGCAAAAGGAATTCGCCCATGCGCAGCGCAAAGATCAGCCGTCAGACCGCCGAAACCGAAATCTCGGTCGAGGTCAATCTGGACGGCACCGGCACCTATGACAATCAGACCGGCGTTGGCTTCTTTGACCACATGCTGGACCAGCTTGCGCGCCACTCACTGATCGACATGACGATCCGTGCCAAGGGCGATTATCACATCGACGATCACCACACGGTCGAGGATACCGGAATCGCGCTGGGTCAGGCTTTGACGCAGGCTTTGGGCGACAAGAAAGGCATCCGTCGCTATGGCGAGTGCCACCTGCCCATGGATGACGCGCAGGTACGCTGTGCGCTGGATCTGTCGGCACGCCCGTTCCTGATCTGGAATGTGGACCTCCCGACCCAGAAGATCGGCACATTCGATACCGAGCTGGTGCGCGAGTTCTTTCAGGCGCTCAGCACCCACGGCGGCATCACGTTGCATATCGACCAGTTGCACGGGTTCAACAGCCACCACATCGCCGAGGCTGCTTTTAAGGCCGTCGCCCGCGCCCTGCGGCTGGCGGTTGAAACCGACCCGCGCAAAGCGGATGCGATTCCGTCCACCAAGGGTGCGCTGTAAATGCTGACCGCCATCATTGATTACGAGAGCGGCAACCTGCACTCGGCCGAAAAGGCGTTTCAACGCATGGCGCGCGAGATGGAGGCGGGTGAGGTCGTCGTGACCTCGGACGCGGATGTTGTTGCGCGGGCTGATCGGTTGGTTCTGCCCGGTGACGGCGCCTTTCCGGCCTGTGCCGCCGAACTGCGCGGCCACAAGGGCATCTATGACGCGATGGTCGAGGCGGTCGAACAAAAGGGCCGCCCGTTTCTGGGCATCTGCGTCGGGATGCAGCTAATGGCCTCAAAGGGCCATGAATACACCGAGACCGACGGGTTGAACTGGGTCGCCGGTGACGTGGTCCGGATCGAGCCGTCAGACACCGCGCTGAAAGTCCCGCATATGGGCTGGAACGATTTGGTTCTGGAAAGCGATCATCCGGTGTTCAACGGTGTGAAGTCCGGCGATCACGTCTATTTCGTCCACTCCTACCATTTCCGGGTCACTGATCCGGCACAGCGGCTGGCCTATGTGGATTATGGGCAGGAAGTCACGGCCGTAATCGGCCGCGACACGATGGTTGGAATGCAGTTCCACCCCGAAAAAAGCCAGGACGTGGGCCTGCGCATGATCGGGAACTTCCTGACCTGGGCGCCCTGACGGTTTACTGAACGCGTGTCCAGGTCTGACCGCGGCAGACCAGACCACCCGCGACACACCCCTTGACGGTCAGCTCGTTCTGGCTGTCGAGGGTCATTTTCGAGTTATAGGTTTTGTCCCGGTCCGGTGCCCAGATCTTGCCGTTGGCGTAGTTACCGTCGCCTTCAGCCTCCATGTCCCAGATGATCTGCTTGCCCAAATTCTCATAAGCCAGTTGCTGATTGCCGGATTTGTCAAAGGCGCTGTCAATGGTACCGCAGATCGCGCTGCCACACGGGGCGATCGTAACATGCAGATATCCGCCTTCGTCGCCCGGCTGCGTTTTCCACAGACCATCGACCGGATCCGCCAAAGACGCGGTTGCCAGTACTGCAAAGCCTGCCGCAAGGGTAATTTTCTTCATGATTTCCTCCCTGATTTGTCGTTACTCTGCCGGGCGCGGCGCCCCCGAGCAAGAATGACTTAGCGTCGCGTTGCATCCCCTGCCCTGCCTGTGCGATATCCCGCGCGTGTAACACTGATATAGGGCCGCCGATCATGATCCTTTACCCCGCCATCGACCTCAAAGACGGCCAGGCCGTGCGCCTGCTGCGCGGAGAGATGGACAAGGCCACCGTGTTCAACGAAGACCCTGCCGCGCAGGCGCGTGCCTTTGTTGAGGCTGGCTGCGAATGGTTGCACCTTGTGGACCTGAACGGCGCCTTCGCGGGTGAACCGGTCAACGCCGCCCCGGTTGAGGCGATCCTGAAAGCCTGCGACGTGCCCGCCCAGTTGGGCGGCGGCATCCGCGACATGGCCACGATCGAAACCTGGATCGGCAAGGGACTGGCCCGCGTGATTCTGGGCACGGTCGCGGTAGAAAACCCCGATCTGGTGCGAGAGGCCGCGCGGGAGTTCCCCGGCAAGGTCGCCGTAGGCATCGACGCCCGCAACGGCATGGTCGCCACCAAAGGCTGGGCCGAGGAAACCGATGTTCAGGTCACCGATCTGGCCCGCAGTTTCGAGGACGCGGGCGTAGCGGCCATCATCTATACTGACATCAACCGCGACGGCGCGATGCAGGGCCCGAACATCGAAGCCACCGCTGATCTGGCCCGCTCCGTATCGATCCCGGTCATTGCTTCAGGCGGCGTCAGCTCGCTGGACGATCTGATCGCGCTGCGCGATTGCGGTGTGGACCTGAACGGCGCGATTTCCGGCCGCGCGCTTTATGACGGCGCGATTGACCTGAAAGAGGCCTTGTCCACTCTGAGTAAATAGAGCCGCTCAGCAGCGGGTTACTGTATTTTCCATATGTTCCTGGGCTGCCCGTCCTTGTACGGCTGCAGTTCCTTTTCGCTTATGCGAACGAATTGAAAGCACCCCACCCAATCGCCAGTCTCTTCACACCACATGTCGCCATCAACATACCATTTGCCTTCATACTTATTGCCACCAGAGTTACCGGCAAGCTTGCCCTTTTTACGGCCTTTGCTGTAGGCCTGCGCCCATTGGGTTTGGTTATCCTGGTTCGAAATACCGTAAATCGTCGAGCCCGGAATGGTCGCCAATATTTCCTTTTGTGTCATGAAATCCTGGGCCTGCGCGGCGCCTGATACGGTCACAAAAAACGCTCCAGCAATCCACATCATATGCAATGAAGGTTTCATGGAGAACTCCTCCCTAAATTTCTGAAATGCGGGGAATTTACCATAACCCCGGCAATCAAACAAATTGCCGACAGGAAGATGTGCCAGCAGTCAATGCTTCCGGCACATCCGTTTTTGTTATTGCGCCGCAACCGCAGTCAGCTTGGCCAACGCACCGCGCATCTTTTCGATGACGGGGGATTTTTCAACGGCGTCCAACTCGTCCATGGTCTCTTTCGGGTCTTCATAGGCCAGCCAGACCTGACCGTTTTCATCCTCGTAAGCCTGTACTTTTAGCGGCAGGAACAGACCGGCGCGCGGGTCGATTTGCATGGCCGGTGTGCCCAGCGCCGGGTTGCCGAAGATCAGAACCTGATTGGCGGGAATGGTCAGTCCGACCTTTTCAGCCCCCGCCGCATGGTCGATGCGGGCGAATACGGTCGCGCCAGCGTTTCCAACCGCTGCCTCAAGCGCATCTATCGCCTCGGGCACGGATTTGGCGGTGTTCACCTTGATGATGTCATCTGCCATTGCTGTGACAGCTCCTCCAACTACGAAAGCGGTTGTCAAAAAGAATCTACGCATCTCATTGATCTCCTGATGAATTAGGGGACAGTGTCCACAGGTTTGAGAGACGTGACAATCACAAGTCCGGCATCGGCAAGGCTTTGCCTGTTCCCGGCGCGCGTAATGAGCAGTCCCCCTCTGATCGATCCCAAATCGTGAACAATTCCGCCTATGCGCAATGAGTTTGCACCGATCAGCCGCAAAAAGGTCAAGATTCACCAATACGGCTGAACCGCAATCTTATGCCGGAGTTTCACCGTGTCCTTTTCGAACATATCGCAGCCAACAAAGAATTGGCGCACCTACGCTCCGGTCATCAGCTTTTGTGCGTCTATTTTCGTCAGCGCCAGCCTGCTGTTCTTTGTTCAACCGCTGTTTGCCAAGCTCGTTTTGCCCAAAATCGGCGGAACCCCTGCGGTCTGGACCACCGCCATGCTGTTTTTTCAGCTGATGCTGATCCTCGGATATCTGTATGCCCATATGCTGACCCGCTGGTTTACCCTGCGCTGGCAGCTTGTGACGCATCTGGCCTTGTGGTTGTTGGCGCTCGGCTTTCTGCCTTTGGCCACACAAGAAGGCTGGAGGTTCGATTCTTCGCAATCCATCGCACTGCAAACGCTATTGCTGTTTGCGGCGGGCGTAGGCGTTCCCTTTGCCGTGTTGTCGGCGAACGCGCCTCTGTTGCAGGCGTGGTATTCACGATCCGGCGGGCCGTCGGCCAATGATCCCTATTTCCTCTATGCGGCCAGCAATGTCGGCTCACTGCTGGCCTTGCTTGCCTTTCCCCTGATTGCCGATCCATTCTATGGCGCGCGGGACATCAGCCTGTTCTGGTCCATCGGCTTTGTTGTCTTTGGCGTTCTGTTGGCCACCAGTGGTGTGATTGCACTGCGCGGCGCGCCGGACATGACCCTTGCGCAAGAACAGCGCGGTAAGAGCACGCCCCTAAACGCAAAGACGATAGCCACCTGGGTGTTCATTGCCTTTGTCCCCTCGTCACTGATGCTGGCCACCACAACCAAGCTCAGCATCGACCTCGGGTCCATCCCTTTGATCTGGGTCGTGCCGCTGGCCACCTATATTCTGACCTTCATTCTGGCCTTCGCGAAACGGCAACCGAACACTCTGGAAAGCCTGAAAATCCCTGTTCTGTTTGCGATGGCGATCGGTGTGGCTCTGCTGTTCAGACTTGGAACCGCACAACTGCCTCTGGCGGCGATGCTGGTCTATATCCCGCTGCTTTATCTGGTCGCCATGTTTGCGCACCGGCTGCTCTATGAGATGCGGCCCCCTGCCGAGCACCTGACGACGTTCTACCTTGCCCTCTCGGTCGGCGGTGCCTGTGGCGGGTTGTTCAACTCGATCATCGCACCGGCTGTATTTGACCGAGAGATCGAGTTCGCCCTGACCCTGCTTGCTGCTGGCGGGTTGTTCCTGATCCAGTCCGGCACCTTCAATCTTCGCAAGGCCCTGCTGGGTGTTGCGGTGGCGGCTCCGCTTGCTTTCCTGCTTAGCAAACTGAACGAAGGAAACGCGACGGATACAAACACGCTGCCGACGATTGTATCCACCGTTCTGGTCGCCGGTGTGTTGCTGTGCTTCAGAAACACACCGACGCGGATGGCAGCGGCGCTTCTGGTCTTGCTGGTACCGACCTTGATACCAACGACCGATGTGCATTTCCGCGACCGCAGCTTTTTCGGAACTCATGCGGTTTATGATCGTGACGGTTTTCGGGTCTACAAGAACGGCACTACGATCCATGGCGGGCAAAGGCTGACCGCACCCGGCATCCGCCCTGTTGGGTCATCTTACTATCATCCGGACGGCCCTATGGCCGAAGTCCTGACTTCGGAATACGGGCAAACCTCGGACAAAATCGGCATCGTCGGCCTCGGGACCGGTGCGTTGGCTTGCTATCGGCAACCTCATCAAACCTGGGAATTCTTCGAGATTGATGAGACCGTCGACCGGATCGCCCGCGACCCGGCGCTGTTCACCTACATGTCAGACTGCGCCTCGGGGTCGACTACCCATTTGGGGGATGCACGCATCGTACTGGCGCATCAGAAATTCGCGTTCGATATCATGGTGCTGGACGCCTATAGCTCGGACGCGATTCCCCTGCACCTGATCACTCTGGAAGCGATCCAGACCTATATGAGCCAGTTGAACCGGGACGGGACCTTGGTCTTCCACATCTCCAACAAATACTACGATCTGGCCCCGCAACTGGCCCGGGCTGCTGATACACTTGGTCTGCACGCGGCGATTAAATGGGGCACTGTTGACGAAGAGGCCCAGCGACAGGGCGCCGCGAATTCGTTGGTTGCCATCCTGAGTCGTGACGAATACCGCATCGATGCATTCGTCGACACGAGGGGTTGGCACCCCTTGATCGCTGACGGACAGAGCGCTTGGACCGACGACAAGGCCAATCTACTCTCGGCGCTCAGGATGTTGGCTCAGAACTAGAGCCACACGCGTTGCGGCGTCGAAATTTCAAATCTCTCGGCTCTGGCATCGGATGGGCTTTGCCGTTAGAGGTGCGGCAACAAAGGACGCCGACATGCTGAAAACCCGCATCATTCCCTGTCTTGATGTCGCCGATGGCCGCGTGGTCAAGGGCGTGAATTTCGTTGGCCTGCGCGATGCGGGCGACCCGGTGGAATCGGCCAAGGCCTATGACGCCGCCGGCGCGGACGAGATCTGTTTTCTGGACATCCACGCCACGCATGAAAACCGCGGCACCATGTTCGACGTCGTCCAGCGCACGGCCGAGCAGTGTTTTGTTCCTCTGACCGTGGGTGGCGGCGTACGCACCAAGGACGACGTGCGCGCCCTACTGCTGGCAGGTGCCGACAAGGTCAGCTTCAACTCGGCCGCCGTAGCCAACCCGGACGTGATCGCGGAATCGGCGGATCAGTTCGGCAGCCAGTGCATTGTCTGCGCCATTGACGCCAAGACCGTCAGCCCCGGCAAGTGGGAGATCTTCACCCATGGCGGCCGCAAACCCACCGGCATCGACGCGGTGGAATTCGCCAAAACCGTCGTCGCCAAGGGCGCGGGAGAGATTCTGTTGACCTCGATGGATCGCGACGGCACCAAGGCGGGGTTCAACCTGCCCCTGACCCGCGCCATCTCGGACGCGGTGGACGTACCGGTCATCGCCTCGGGCGGCGTCGGCAATCTGGACCATCTGGTCGAGGGTGTGACCGAAGGCGGGGCCAGCGCCGTGCTTGCCGCCTCGATCTTTCATTTCGGCGAATACACCATCCGCGAGGCCAAAGAACACATGGCCGCCGCAGGCATCCCTATGAGGCTGACATGAGCATTCTGCACGATCTGGCCGCCACGATTGAGGCCCGCAAAGGGGCTGATCCCGAGTCCAGCTGGACCGCCAAGCTGCTGGCCAAAGGCCCAGAGAAATGCGCCGAAAAATTCGGGGAAGAAGCCGTTGAAGCCATCATTGAAGCCGTCAAGAACGATAAGGCAGGGCTGACGGCTGAGGCTGCGGATGTGCTCTATCACCTGCTGGTGATGCTGGCTGCGCGGGACGTGGATCTGGATGACGTTCTGGCCGAACTGGCACGCCGCCAGGGTATCAGCGGCATCGCCGAAAAAGCCGCGCGCCACAAGGGGTAAGCTACGGGGTTTCGTCCCCCCGCCCTACCCTTTATGATCGGACCTCACGGTCCACAGATCGAAGGGCAAATAATGATCCGAGCTTTGGCAATTGTTCTGGCCCTTGTGACGCTGGGCGCGTGTTCAGCGCCTCCGCCCTCCACCGGGGATGAGGTGCAACGGCTGGCAACCGAAATCCGCAGCCTAGGTCCGGATATCGACCCGGAAGAGGCCGACCGCGCCGCCCGTATCGCGTACTCCTATACCGCGCAATTGGTGCAGGAATATGAGATCACCGATCCTCCGCTGATCCATAACGCCAAGGTCAACAAGGGCCTGCGCCCGCGCGGGCTGTGCTGGCACTGGGCCGAGGATATCGAGCGCCGGTTGAAGCAAGAGAACTTCCAGACGCTGGACCTGCACCGCGCCATTGCCAATGCGGACAACCCGTTCAGGATCGACCACAGCACGGCCATCATCAGCCGCAAGGGTGAGACGATGTACGACGGCGTGGTGCTGGACCCATGGCGCTATGGCGGAGTGCTGTTCTGGTCTCCGCTGGTCGAAGACACGAAATACGAATGGGTGCCGCGCGAGGTCGTGCTGCAAAAGCGTCAGGTGGAACAATACGGCGAATTATTGCCCTATGTCGGCGGCTAGATTTTGGACGAGATCACGCCGGTGGCAAAACCGCCCATGCGCAGCTCTCCGAACAGGCGTTGATATTCGATCTTGGGACAGCGGTTCATGATCACATCCGCGCCGCGCGCCTGCGCTTTGGCAGCGGCGTCGGGGTGTTCGACACCGATTTGCATCCAGACCGTGCGCAGGTTCGGGAATGCGGCCAGCGCCTCATCTACAATCGGCGGCACGGCCTCGGACCGGCGGAAGATATCGACCATGTCCACCGGCTCGGAAATCTCGGACAGCGAGGCCCGGACGGTCTGACCAAAAAGCTCTGTCCCGGCATGGCCCGGATTGACCGGAATGACCGTATATCCCTTCAACGACAGATACCGCGCCACGTAATAGCTGGGCCTGACCGGGTTCATGGAAACGCCAACAACAGCGATCACCTTTGTACGCTGCAGGATGTCTTTCAGGTATGCGTCGGAATAGTCGCTCATGCGGGCACCCTAATCCGAGCCTGCCAAAGAAAAAAGCGCCCAGGTCGAACCTGAGCGCCAGTTGTTGGAACGAGGGACAGTGAAATGACCCGCGGCAGTTCCGTTCCGCGGTCACTGTGACATTTAGGCATAAGTTGAGAGAAAAAAAGAGGTCGCGCGCATTTTTGTGATGACATACTGCAAAAAGCGGAACTTCGCCTATTGCTCGTAGAGGACAACGGGCCAGTGCGCTTCGGCCATGCGGATATATTCAGCTGTTGCTTCGCGCCACATCTTCTCGATCTCAGGCGAGTGGGTCAGGTACAGACGGCCATCGATGACCTGCCATGCCAATGGGTCTGTGCTGACCAGAATCCCCTTGGCCATGGCATAGGCACAATATCCCCCGAACTGGGGCGCGAAGGCGCGCGGATCACGTTCGAACGCCTCACGGTTTTCATCAGTGGCAAAGTGCCATTCGGCCCCTTTCCAGACGACCGCATATTGCGGCTGACCCAGAACCGGTGCATCGCCCTTGAAATAGGAGACCGGATCATACCCAGCTAGAGCCGCGCCATCGGCCTCATAAAACACGGGCATCTCCTGCGCCGTCGCAGCAGGAGCAATCATAGCGGCGGCCATCGCGCCAAGAAGGAAACGTCGGGTCAGCATAACGGTATTCGGATTTCAGACATCAGGGTCTCAAGATGCAAGTTTTGCGGCCCAGTGGAACCCCATTTAACGGGGTTGTGATCACCTGTGTCGCCCAGACGTCACCTTAGTCGAAGATATCCTCGATGACGTCCCATGCCTCGTCGAACACGCGCGAGAACATGCTCTTCTTCTTTTTCTGCTTCTTTTTCTTGTTGTTGCCCGAGGCATTCACGGTGTCGCGCCTTGGCTTGCCTTCGGTCAACTTGCGTTTTGGCACCATCTTGAGGTCATGCAACGGCGCACCACAGCTTGAACAACTCAACTCGTGACGTTGCTTTCCCTTCAGGACCAGCGCAGCGCGGGTCCCGCAATAGCAGCAGGTGGCGATTTTCGACGGGCTGGGAATGGGTCTCTCCTGTCTATCTGTGCCTTGAGGCATATAGGGCGATTGCGGCCGCGTTTGAGACGTTGAGCGAGCCAAACCCACCGGCTGCGTCGATTTTCACCAATCGATCAACGGTTTCCTTGGTTTTTTGACGCAATCCCGGCCCTTCGGCCCCCAGCACCAACGCGACGGGCTGGTCCAGCTTTCCTCCCAAAGCCGATTCGATGGTGTCTTCGGCCTCACCATCCAGGCCCAGCACCAGAAAGCCCATGTTCTGCAGTTCCACGATGGCGTCCGCCAGATTGCGGACCCGCAGATAGGGCTGACGTTCCAGCGCACCGCTGGCCGTTTTCGCCAACGCACCGGTTTCCGGTGCCGAATGGTGCCGTGTGCCGATCACCGCACTCGCCCCCAGAACCTCGGCCGAGCGCAGAATCGCTCCGACATTGTGCGGGTCGGTCACGCGATCCAGAAGAATCACGCGCGGATGTTCGCGCCCGATGCAGTTCTCGGCCAGCCCGCCCCAGTCCAGCGGCTTGACCTCAAGCGCGGCACCCTGATGGACGGACCCCGGATCAATGGGGGCCGAGAATTTGCGCGGATCGACCATTTCGGCCTCGATCCCTGCAAATTCAATCGCTTCGGCCAGTTTATCGCGCGCATTTCGCGTTACGATCAGGCGCAATTTCTGCCGATTGGGGTTCATCAGCGCATCACGCACGGCGTGCAGACCGAACAGCCAGACGGTTTCCGCAGCGGCCGCTTTGCGCGACTGTTCTTTTTCAACGACCCACTTGGGTTTCTTCATTTCTTGGGCCTCCGGGCCGGGAATTCGGTTTCCTGCGTCAAAGCGGTATTTTCCTGTTGACGCTCCTTTAAGGCGCTAGTAATCACGCCTCCACGTCAGGTGCAACGCCTGACAGTGGGCGACAGGCCGCAAGGTGTGGCAGGGGACTGTAACTCCCTCGCGGAGACGCACGCCTGGTTCGATTCCAGGGTCGCCCACCATCTTCCTCAGATGGTGACAAAGTGCAACGGGCCGTTAATTCGGCAGGCATTCCCATTCAGCCACCACCTGATTTCCACGCACCGCCAGCATGGTTCCGAACTGATTTAACACCGCCTCGCTTTGGGTTGGGCGCAGCAGGGCAATGTTGCCAGGCGCGACGATGGCCGAAGGAGGCCCGGTCCAGACCTCCTGATTGCTGGAACGGCCAAAGATGGTGGAATACCCGAATCCCGCGGGAAAAACGGGCTGTGCCAGAAAATGCCCGCCGAACACCGCGATATCCGTTTTCGTTCGCTTCAGAAAATCTAACCCGGGCAGAGAATTACCGGGCATTGCCTTGAGAATCGGCGTGGCTATGAAAGCCGCAGGCTGGAATTCCTGCGTCGAGGCATGGTCAAAATCGCTTGGCTTGACCAGAACCGACCCAAAGGCGACCTCAGTCGCGCCATCCCGCGCCCCATAGGACTGAAAGGTCAGGCTGCCACCGGTATTCAGGCACAGCCCCTCCTCGCCCTTGGGCAAGTTGGAAACCGCGCACCGGAAAGCATCTGCGCTCATCCGAGTGGCGCGTTTCTTAAGAAATCCGGGCAGCTTGGCCAAGTGTGCCTCGTACCCCATCAGGCCCGACAGGCGCGCGTTGGGGTTGGCATCGATTTCCCGTGCGATATCCGCGACATGTTCCGGTTGAAACCCTCCGCGATGCAGACCGATATCCACCTCAAGCGAGAGGCGAAGGGCGGACTGCCTATCCGCTGCAAGCGCCAGATAGTCGTGCAACCGCTCCGGCGTGTCGATCAGCCACTGAACGCGCGCTGCGGCGTCCGGGCACGCGGCCAGAACCCGCGCGGCCGAACTGACGGGTAGCGGTTTACCGATCAAGTGATCCGTCTTGGGCTCAGCCTGCAAAAGTGCCTGCAGCATCGGCTCGGAAAAGGTCATCAGGTCCGAGGTGGAAATCCGCCCCCGTATGTGATCCAGCAGGGGCAGACAGGGCAGAGACTTGGCGACCAGACGGCGGGCCAACCCGACGTCTGAGCGGCTGACGGCAAGGGCGCAGTTCGCATCCAGCCGATCCAGATCGACCACGGTGACCGGCTTGTCTACTCCATAGGCGTGCAGCGTGTCGGACAGGGTTTGCAGGTACTCAGTCATGGCCGGAACAGCTTGGCCAAAGCGGGTGTCAGGAACTTGCCACCGGGGTCGAGCTGTTCCCGCAACGCGCAAAACCGGTCGAAATCCGGGTACAAGCCTGACAACTCTTTGTGGGTCAGACTGTGCATCTTGCCCCAGTGCGGGCGCCCTCCAGCTTCGACAAACAGAGGTTCCAGCGCGTCGAAGTACCGGCGATGGTCTTCATTAGCATCCGTGTGCACGGCGATCGAAATCCGCGGCCCACCCTGAAACGGAGACAGACAGGCCGTGTCGCCAGCGGTCTGACGCACCTCGATCGGGAAATAGATATCCTTATGATCGCGGTGCAGTCGGGTGATGACCTCTTGCAGCACGTCTCCGGCCACGTCGGGCGGCAGGTGATATTCCATCTCGTTGAACCGAATATGCCGGTCGCTGCACAACACCCGCCAGCTTTCACCGACATAGTCTTCGTCCGATTGCGCAAGCGTCAGCAGCTTCAGCAGCATTCTGCGAACCCCACCGCTGAGCTTGCCAGCGTTGCGCGCAAGCTTCAGAACCTTAACGGCGATCATGTCCAGATCGCGCGGAGCCGTCCCTTCGGCCGCGTCAGACAGGTCGTGGCGGATTTCGACGGCTTTGCCGGTAAAGGGGATACAGAAGAATTCGAAATTCCGGTTCTCGGCCCAGTTCTGGTGCATGTTGGCGAGGCTGTCTTGCAGATCGGCCAATCGCACCCGGCGGCGCAGATTGTATTTCGGCACGACCGAGATTTGCGCCTCGGTCAGAACACCCAGCATCCCCAGAGTGACCTGCGCCATCTCAAGCGGGATGTCGTCTGTAGACAGAATATCCCCTCCCGCACTGACCAGTTTCGCGGCGGTGATTTCGGCGGCAAGGCACGGTAACGTCCGCCCGGTGCCGTGTGTCGCGGTCGAGGCCGCCCCGGCCAGTGATTGTGCGTTGATGTCACCAAGGTTTCGAAAGGCCAGCCCCTGCGCGGCCAATGCCGGGGACAGATCCCGCAAACGCGCATTGGCGTTGACCCAGATCCGGTTACCGTCCCGGTCGCCGAGCGTCGGCATGTCCAGTTCGGACAGGTCCAGAATCCGGTCCCCGCCGGCTACGATGGGTGTGAATGAATGCCCTGCCCCCACAACGCGTAGGCTGGGCGTCTCCGCTATTGCCTGCTGCAACTCGGCAATCGAGACGGGGCCCGTGATCGCTGTCTGCGCGCTCTGGTTTCCGGCCCAGTTGGTCCACATGTGCTGCCTCCTCCTGGGTCAGAGGATTGCAGCACATGAATATTGAAACAAGTCAGGTTTACAGTGCGTTACCCAACGAAACTTACGTCAGGCCGCAGCCGCGCGTTGTGCTGTGACACGGTCGAACCATTCGGTAACAGCCTCGACGCTTGGGGTAATTTCTTCAGCCGCGCCGCCAGTGAATTCCTGGAACTTTTCAGTGTTCAGACCGTTCACGCCGACCAATACTGGGACATCCTGCGCCAGCGCCTCGGCGATCACCGGGCGGAAACCGCGCCCGTCGGCCTCGTGCTTGCCGAACTTGTTGATGATCAGCAGTTGCGGCGCGTCTTCAAGCGAGTTGGTGACATATCCCACCGCCTGCTCCAGCGCCGCCGGGTCAAGTCGGCAACCGCGCGCATGTTCGCCCAGGGACTGCGAGATGCGTATGACCTCTCCGTCCGGCAGGACACGTACGTCCATGTCGCATTTGCTGCTGTCGGCGCATTCGGTGTTGGTTTGAACCACACCAGCCAGACGGGCGCCCTTGGCCTGCAAATGCTCGGCAACGGCGCTCAGCAGACGGTCGGTGGCGCCGCGTTCAGTGGTAGTGACATAGGCCAGATACATTCCGAGACCCTCGTATTTAAACTGTGACATTCCAGATAGCACGCATGACCCTGCCCGGCCACTCCCCCGTTACGGTAACGGAGACAGGCCGATCACAGGTGCGTGCAGGTGAAGAAGAACCGCAAAGGCGGCAAGTGAAACCAGCCCAACCCACAGGCTGGGCCAGGGGCGCGGAGTCCGCAGCGAAAACCGCGCTGTATTGCGGGACAGGCGCGTCCATTCGATCCCCATCTCACGCGCCTTGCGGCGGTCGATCAGGGCCATGCCCATAGCAGCAAAACCTGCAAACAGACCAAACAGGATGACATGGGACAGGCTGCCATTGGCCAGCAGATGCGCCAGTGCCCACAGCATCAGCGCCGCCAGCAAAGGGTGGCGCGTTGTGCGCAGAATGCCGGGATTTTCCGGATCGAACGGGCGGTGCCCCAAGCCCCCGAAGGAAAACGGGTTCTGGACCGACATGCCGGCCAAAGCCAGCCAGCACACGACCGGCATCACCAGCAGCGGCACCCAGCGCAGAACGGAAAGCGGTGGGATAACCTCGACATAGGGCGCCCGCGCGGCGGCAACGATCAGCCAGCCGAGGACCAACAAGGACAGAACCGAATACGCGGCGAAATACGTCTTGCGCCCCATCACCTCGATCAACCGGCCGCGCATCGCGGGCCGCGCGGGAATCATGTGCGTCAGCAGAAATGTGGCAAGTGCAGCAAGGAAAAGTCCCCAACCCAGCATGGTAGTCTCCGTAAGTGGTGCCCCGGTTTAAGCCCCAGTGGCACGGCGGTCTTTGTCCGAAGTCAAGTCGGGCGCGCAAGGCTATTTAACTCGGAACCTGTGCTTGCAACCCGGCGGCGAACACGCGACCCTGCCGTCGGAGGACTCTGATGCACCATTTCGACGACATCTTTTCCATGGCCGCCGACCGCCTCGGCGGGCCGGACGCCTTGGAGGCAAAGCTGAGCAAACCCAAAAGCGTGGCCGAATTGGCTGCCACGCCGGATGATCGCTGGCTATCGATCATCACCAAATGCGTCTTTCAGGCCGGGTTCAACTGGAAGGTCATCGAAAACAAGTGGGACGGGTTCGAGACCGCCTTTGACGGCTTCGATGTGGGCCGCTGTGCCTTCATGGATGATGAGAAATTCGACTCGCTGTTGCAGGACACCCGCATCGTGCGCAATGGCACCAAGATTGCCACCGTCCGGGACAATGCGGCATTCCTGCTGGAACTGCGGCAGGAAGGCGGGGTCGGTCAAATTCTGGGCGGCTGGCCTTCATCCGATTACGTGGGTCTGCTGGCGATGCTGGGCAAACGCGGGTCTCGTCTGGGCGGGGCCTCGGCCCAATATGCCATGCGTTTTGCCGGGCGGGACAGTTTCATCCTGTCGCGTGATGTCACCGCACGGTTGATTGCCGAGCGTGTGGTCGACAAGGCCCCCAGTTCGAAAAAGGCGATGGCGGCGGTGCAAGAGGCCTTTAACACGTGGATGGACCAATCCGGGCGGTCGCTGACGGAAATAAGCCGCGTATTGGCGATGAGCCTGTGAAAACCGGTTGCAGAGAGGGCGCTTCACATTAGGCTTTGAACATGGCTTGGCGCATTTTGATGACGTTTCTTTTACTGCTCGCCTCCTGCGGTCGCCCGCTGACGGATCAGGAGCGTGATTTTGCAAGCGCAGTTCAGGGTGAGACGTTGAATCTGGACCGGGTGCGTCTGGTCGAAGGTGCCCCTGTCGCGCCGATCACCTTCTACCGCAAGGAACGCCCCCGCCTCGCCTGCCGAGAACGTATCCTTCCACCCCCGGAAGAGGGCATAGTGACCGCTAAACCTGCCGCCGTGGCCCTGTTCAACAAGGTCTATTTCACGCGCGACTGGTATCTTGAGGACTATATGTCCGACTTCCCCGAGCAGATGAACCTGGTCGCGGCCATGTTGCTGGCGCATGAACTAACCCATGTCTGGCAGTGGCAGAACCGGAAAACCACCGGCTACCATCCGTTACGGGCTGCTGCCGAACATGGCGGCAACAAAGATCCCTATTTGTTCGACATCGAAACCTCGTCCGATTTCCTGTCATACGGGTTCGAACAACAAGGCGCGATTGTCGAAGAATATGTCTGCTGCCGGGCGCTGGACCCAAAAGCCCCCCGCACCCAGCGCCTGCATGACATGCTGGGCGCGCATTTCGATCTGTCACCCTTGCCGGATCAACCACGCGAGCGTGACATCCTGATCCCCTGGGCCGGTGCCGAGATCGAAGGGATTTGTCGCTAAAGGTTATTGGCCCTGCAAAGTCTGCAGATAAGCAACCAGATCCACGATTGGCTGGCTGGTCAGGATCGGCTGCCCCTCGGGCGTTTTCATCGATGTGTCCTGACCATCGAAATAAGGCCCATAGACCGGCATCGGGCTGCCGTGGCTGACCAGCGGGTCACGCCCGTCGATCCGCGCCACGACGCGGGCGGTTGGAAACACGCCGTCTTCTCCGGTCAGCTTGGTCAGGTCGACCGGTTGAATGACCAGCACTCCGGCCATTGGGCCGTGTCCGGTTGCGTCGATCCCGTGACACGTCGCGCAGTAGTGCCGATACAGCTCGGCACCCGTCTCGACATCCTGGGCACTTGCTTGCGACGCCAGCGCCAGCAGGCTTATTGAAACTGCATTCCGTATCGGTCCGATCATCATATCCTCCTGCCCTGATTGACATTTACAGGCTTGCCCGAGGGCCAGCTTGCCGCAATGATCCAGATCAACGCAGCAGGAGGATACGGGCAATGACACAATATGCAGCCATCATGCTGGCCGCCGGGATCGGCGTGCCCATCCTTGCGGCGCTGAATGCGGCTTTGGGTCGGTTGATCGGATCGCCGACCACCGCCGCCGTTGTTCTGTTTGCCATTGCCTTTGGTGCCTCGGCGGTATTGATGGTTCTGTTTCCGGGGTTCGGAGCGCTGTCCAAAGTTGCGCAGGCGCCGAAACACCTGTTGCTGGCTGGTGTCCTGATTGCCTTCTACGTACTGTCCATCACCCATGTCGCGCCGCATTTCGGCGTCGGAAACGCAGTGTTTTTCGTGCTGCTGGGGCAGTTGATCAGCACCGCCGCCATCGATCACTACGGCTTGTTCGGAGCACAGATCACCCCGCTGACATGGATACGCGCAGGCGGGATCGCCGTAATGGCCGCAGGGGTCGCCATCACTCAACTGGCTTAAGCACGCCACCGTCCAGCCGCAGCTTGCGATCCATCCGTGCCGCAAGCTCCATGTTGTGCGTGGCGATCAGCGCCGACAGCCCCTCATCCCGGACCAGCGCCATCAGCGCGTCGAACACCTGATCCGAGGTCTCGGGGTCCAGATTGCCCGTCGGCTCATCCGCGAGCAGAACGCGTGGCTTGTTTGCCAGCGCCCGGCAGAAGGCCACGCGCTGTTGTTCCCCCCCGGACAGGGCCGCAGGGCGGTGATTCGCGCGCGGTGCAACGCCGACGCGATCCAGCAGGGTCATCGCCCTGTCCTGCGCCGCCTTTTCGGACACGCCGTTGGCCAGTTGCGGCAGGGAGATGTTCTCCAATGCGGTGAATTCGGGCAGCAGATGGTGAAACTGATAGACAAATCCCACGTCTTGCCGACGACGAGCGGTGCGGGTCCGGTCGCCCTTACCCGTCACATTCTGACCGGCGATTTCAACCGACCCTTCATCGGGCGTGTCCAGCAGACCAGCAATGTGCAGCAGGGTTGATTTACCCGCACCCGAGGGCGCGACCAGCGCCACCGCCTCACCCGTGCGCAATTCCAGATCGGCACCGCGCAGTACCTGAACCTCGCCCGGCGTGCCCTTCAGATAGGTCTTGGTCAGACCGTTCAGCCGCATCGTCACATCATTCATAGCGCAGCGCCTCAACCGGGTTCAGCCGCGCCGCGCGGCGGGCAGGGAAATAGGTGACAAAGAAGGACAGGCCCAACGACAGCCCTATGGCCTTGAGTACATCCGAGAGGTGCAATTCAGCGGGCAAAGCGTAGATACCGCGAATGGACGGGTCCCAGACACCGCCGCCCATGACGAAGTTCACGAAGCTAAAAATCGGATCGATATAGATCGCAAACAGGCAGCCCAGTATCACGCCCATCACTGTGCCGATGATTCCGGTGAACGCACCGCAGATGAAGAACACCCGCAGGACCGACCCTTCGCTCAGACCAATGGTGCGCAGGATGCCGATATCGCGGCCCTTGTTCTTAACCAGCATGATAAGACCCGAGACGATATTCATCGCCGCAATCAGCACCAGGATCGACAGGATGATGAACATCACGTTGTCCTCGACCTCCAACGCGCGCAGAAAACCGCCCGAGGCATCCTGCCATGTCCAGATCTGGCTGCGCTCGCCCGCGGCCTCAAGGATCGGGATCAGGATCGGGGTCAGCTCTTCGGGGCGTTCGACCATGACCTCGATCTCATCGGCGACGCCTTCGCGGTTGAAAAAGCTCTGCGCCTGTTCGAACGGCATATAGACCCGCGTCCGGTCGATGTCATAACGCCCGGCCGAGAACACATAGATCACCCGATAGGCGCTGACGCGTGGAGAGGTGCCGAAAGCCGTTTTCACTCCGTTGGGCGAGGTCAGCTTGACCGTATCCCCCACCGTCGCCCCAATGCTGCGCGCCACGCCGGAACCGATGGCGATGACGAACTCTTCATTCTGAAATTCGGACAGATCGCCTGCGGCCTGCTCGCTTTCGGCGACACCGGGCAGGTCAAGCAGGTCATCTGGCTGAATGCCGAACACTTCGACCCCGCTGCTGCGATCGCGATTGGTGATCAGCACCTGGCCTTTGACCAGAGGCGCTGCACGGACCACGCCCGGCACTTGTGCGATGCGGTCGGCCACGCCGTCAAAATCCTCGATGGTGCGATCCAGACGCCCCTGTGCATCCAAACTGCCAGCGGAATAGACCGTGACATGCGCGTTGGCACCCAGAATGGTGCCCACGAATTCTGAACGGAACCCCGAACGCACGGCGAGCGTGGCGATCAGAGCGAACACGGCCAGAGTGATCCCGATCAGCGAAATCCACGTCATCACGCTGACGCCGCCCTCGGCCTTGCGCGCGCGCAGGTACCGCCAGGCGATCTTCCATTCAAATGGGGCAAAGGGCGGGGGCGTCTTGGCCATGTCTGCTCCGGATTTTTGTTCGGCGCGACCCTTTCGGCATTTCACCGGATGGTCAAGCCGGTTATGCGCGCCCCACCCCGGGATGAGCGGGCCAGCGGCCTATTCAGGGCGCGGCACGGGGCGAATCGATTCGGCCTCCGGATCACCCGCTCTGGCAAAAGGAGATGATGAAATCGATTTTTACACCCTTGGTTGTGACGACATTCACAGACAAACCCTGATTGTTTCAGCTATGAAGTCAATACGGCTGTTGCGTGAGGAACTGAACTCAAAATGCAACATTCATTAAGCAATATTATTTCGCCTTTTGCTTATTTTGAGAAATTTTGTCACCCTAGGAGTAAGGGGGATACCATTTTAAAGAGCGGGGGTCGCTCATGTTTGTAAAGAGTAATACGGAATTGTTGGACCCTATTTTGGTCCGAAACGCATCATCAGAACTGGATTGCGAGACTGCGGCGCTTTTGCGTGCCACGATGCGCCCACTTTTCGATACTGCGGCAAGTTGGGCAAGTTTGACCGATATCCTGAAAGACAAGGGCTATCGCCTGGCGTTTCGTCAGGGGCGGTTGTGCATTACGGATCGCGTAACCGACGCAAGGGTTTGCGGTTTGCACTTTCTGGGTTTTGAATTCAAGGAACTGGTAAGACGCCTGGGTCGTCCGATCGTTGTGCCACGCGGCAACAACGCGGACGGTGACGTTCTGGCGGAACGGCCTGAACCGAAACGAACCTAGAAGCGCAGCCAGCGCTTGACTGTGCGGCATAAGGGTTTTGAAAGCCCCGGGTGTCCGGCGGCGTTGACATCCAGCCTATTTTTCAAGTCTGGGCGCGGATTTCCGCATGCGCCCCACGGGATCAGTCCGCAAAGTAATCCCAGGTTCGCCACGGCTGAAGTCTACGCCTCAAAGTCACTTTCAAACTGTGCAAAGCAGCTTTCCGCAATTGCGGCCGATTCCGGGACTGGCGCAGCAGATTCACGCAAAACACAAGCGGCAGCTGACCTATCCGGAACCAATTCAACATTTCGTCTTCGGAATACGTCCGCCCACCAAAGAACGGAGCGTAGTTCTTGTGCCAGCTCTTCGTCATTTCCAGCGCCGTTTTCATCTGATCCGCCGAAACGCCACCGGGATGGAAAACCGCAATTGGAACTGACAGCATCTGGTATTCGCACCCTGCAAACAACATGCGCAGCACAAGGTCATAGTCAGCCACAATGCGGAGATCCAGATCGTGACCTCCGAAACGGTCAAACACGTCGCGCCGGATCAGCATGGAATTGTGGCAGAACGGTATGCGTTGCAAAATCGAATGGACCTTGCGCTCTCGCGACAGACGGGTGCTTCCATCCTTTTCAACAAAGATGGTCCGTCCAAAGCAGAAATCGGGGCGTTCCGAACCAATCTCTTCACGCGCTTTTTGCATACAATCCGGCGACGCCAGCAGATCATCCGAATTGAGGAAGACCACGTACTCGCCCTGGGAAATCTCAACCCCCCGGTTCATGGCGTCATAGAGACTTTTGTCCGGCAGGCTTTGAAAGCGGATCGGGACAAAGCTTGGGCGCGCCTCGATCTCGGCGATCAAGTCTTTCAACAGTTCAACCGTTCCGTCGGTTGACGCACCATCCCAAATGACATGCTCGACAATCGCGTCGCCTTGATCTTGGGCGGCCTCCAGTGCCGCCCGTATCGCCTCGACGCGTCCCTCATCAATGAGGTTGCGCGTTACGGTAATGATCGAAACCGTAGGCAGAGCTATGTCCGATCCAGCCATATCAGGCGCTGTGTGCCAGCTGGTAGATTTCAGCGATCTTGGTCACCGCGGCCTCGGGGCTCAGCTCCTCGCTTTCGCCTGTGCGGCGGCTGGTCAGTTCGACCACGCCGTTCTTCAGGCCGCGCGGACCGACGGTGATGCGCCATGGCAGGCCGATCAGGTCCATGGTGGCGAACTTGCCCCCTGCCCGTTCGTTGCGGTCGTCATACAGCGGCTCCAGCCCCAGCGCGGTCAGGGCGCCATAGAGCTTCTCACACGCCGCATCTGCTTCATCGTCACCTTGCTTCAGGTTGACGATCCCGCAATGGAACGGTGTCACGCCTTCGGGCCAGATAATGCCTTTGTCATCATGGCTGGCCTCGATGATCGCGCCGATCAGGCGGCTGACGCCGATGCCGTGGCTGCCCATGTGAACAGGAACCGGCTTGCCGTCGGGGCCTTGCACCGTCGCGCCCATGGCTTCGGAATACTTGGTGCCGAAATAGAAGATCTGGCCAACCTCGATCCCGCGCGCCACGCGGCGGCGCTCTTCGGGGATCTGGTTGAACAGAGCCTCGTCATGGGTTTCGTCCGTGCGGGCGTATTTCGACGTGAACTCTTCCAGGATGGCCTGACATTGTTCACGATTGTCAAAATCGATCTGACGGTCGCCAAAGGTCAGGTCGGTGACGGCGCTGTCATAGAAAACCTCAGACTCGCCGGTATCGGCCAGCACCAGGAATTCATGCGTGTCGTCGCCACCGATGGGGCCGGAGTCGGCGCGCATCGGAATGGCCTGCAGGCCCATCCGTTCGTAGGTGCGAAGGTAGCTGACCAGATGGCGGTTATAGGCGTGCAGCGCGTCCTCTTTGGTCAGATCGAAATTGTAACCGTCCTTCATGTAGAACTCGCGGCCCCGCATCACGCCGAAACGCGGACGGATTTCATCGCGGAATTTCCATTGAATTTGGTAGAGCGTCAGCGGCAGGTCTTTGTAGCTATTGACGTGGCCACGGAAGATGTCGGTGACCAGTTCTTCGGCGGTGGGGGTGAACAGCATGTCCCTGTCGTGCCGATCCTTCATCCGCAGCATTTCCTGACCGTAATCATCATACCGCCCGGATTCACGCCACAGGTCCGCCGATTGGATAATTGGCATCTGGATCGCGATGTGGCCTGCGCGCGCCTGCTCTTCGTGAATGATGTTTTCCAGCTTACGCAGGACTTTGAAGCCCAGCGGCAACCACGAGTAGATCCCGGCCGAGGCCTGTTTGATCATCCCGGCACGCAGCATCAGCCGATGGCTGACGATCTGGGCCTCGGAGGGGTTTTCCTTGAGAACGGGCAGAAAGTAACGGCTGAGGCGCATTGGTGAACCTTCAAAGGTGTGAATTCGACTTCAAAGGTCCTTATTCCAAAGCCCCGCCGGGGGCAATCGGCCAATGGTGATTTTGCGACCTCAGGTCAGTCGGTTTTTTGATTGACCCGCCAGTCAGGGTTTTCAATTGTGACAGGAATGTAAATTCCAAGAGGCGCCGATGCAGACCATTCAGGAACCCGCCCGTCAGATCCCAGTTGTTCACCAAACCGACGTTCTGGTCGTTGGCTCTGGTCCCGCCGGGCTGGCCGCCGCTTTGGCCGCAGCACGTGCCGGGGCCGAAGTATCTCTGGTCGACAGGTTCGGCTGTATGGGCGGCAACATCACCGCCGTGGGCGTCGAAGGGTTCGCATGGTACCGCCACGAACAGACGGTCGAGGCCGGCGGCATCGGCATGGAGTTCGAGACCCGCGCCAAGGACATGGGCGCGGCGGTGCCCGAAAGCCAGTCACTCAGCTATGAACTGGACAGTGAAGGCTTCAAGCTGGTCGCCGACAAGCTGGTCGAAGAGGCTGGCGTACACCCGATGCTGCATCGGCAGTTCGTCGCTCCGATCATGGAGGGCGACCGGATCACCGGCATCATCACCGAATCCAAAGCCGGGCGTGAGGCGATTCTGGCCAAGGTGGTGATCGACGCCACCGGAGACGCTGACGTGGCCCATCGCGCGGGCGCGCCGACCCATAAGACCGCCCGAGAGGAGATGATGGCGGCGTCCGTCATGTTCCATCTGGCAGGCGTCGACAAACGCGCCTTCATGGAGGGCGTGAAGGCCGACCCGCAGACCTACAAGGACTGGGGTGGCGGTGGCGAATGGAACATCGAGACCAGCGGCAAAGAGGACGACATGTTCTCGCCCTTCGTCAAGAAGCCCTTCCAGCAGGCCATCGAAGAGGGTCTGATCCCGCCGCATCTGAATACCATCGCGGGTACGTGGGGTGCGATGCATGACACAGGTGAGCTTACCTATATGAACCTCATCCATCTGGCTGAGGTCGACGGCACCGACCCCGACAGCCTGACACGCGGCGAGATCGAAGGGCGTCGTCAGTCGATGCTAGCTATCGAAGCACTGCGGCGCTTCATGCCCGGTTGCGAGAACGCTCGGCTGCGGAATTTTGGCATGACCATCGGCATCCGCGACACCCGCAAGATCGACGCGGTCTACAACATGACCGAAAACGACGCCCGTCATCAGGGCCGGTTCGAGGACACGATCGGCATCTACCCCGAATTCATCGATGGTTACGGCATCCTGATCCTTCCCACGACCGGGCGTTATATGCAGGTTCCGTATCGTTCGATGCTGCCAAAAGGGATCAAAGGACTGCTGGTCGCGGGCCGCTCGCACGGGGCGGACAAGGTGGCACATGCTGCCACCCGCAACATGGCGTGCTGCGCGGTCATGGGTCAGGGCGCCGGGATCGCGGCGGCGCTGTCGTTGAAAAGCAATCAGGATGTGCACGAGTTGAACCTTGCTCCGGTCCATGCCGAGCTGGACCGTCAGGGTGTGAGGATTCACTGATGGATCACATTCCCACAATCAACATCGCCCCGCTGCATGATCCCGCCCATGCCGACTATGACCGGACCGCCCAACAGGTGATGGACGCCTGCACCGAGATCGGATTTCTGTCAATCACCGGGACAGGCATCTCACAGGACACAGTCTCCGAGGTGCGCAGCCGCGTGCGGGACATCTTTGGTATCGACGAAAGCGCCAAATGGGATCAGGCCATCACCCGCGAGAACTATCGCGGGTTCATCCCGATGGGGTTCTTCACACCCAATGACGGCTCGGGCAAGGCTGACAAGTACGAAGGATACAAGCTGCATTGCGAGACGGCGACTGATGCCCCCATTCGCAAGGACTGCGCGCTCTACGGCCCCAACATCTGGCCGCGCGAGGTGCCCGAAGCTGGCGCAGTGATCCTTGACTATTGGGCACAGCTGGATCGCGTGGCGGACATGCTGTTTGGCGCACTGGAAGTCGGATTGAACCTTCCTTCTGGCCAGTTGCGCGATGCGTTCCGTGATCCGATGACCAACATGACGCTGCTGCACTACCCGCCGCAGGCACCGGATGAAGGCGGTTACGGTATCCATCCGCACAAGGATACCGACGCGCTGACCATCATCGCCCCCGATCCGGTAGGCGGGCTCGAGGTGCAAACCCGCGACGGAGGTTGGATCACGCCCGACTGCCCGCCGGGCGGATTCATCGTCAATATCGGCGACATGCTCGAGCTGTGGTCGGGCGGTCGTCTGAAATCCACACCGCACCGGGTGGTCAACCGCTCGGGCCGGGAGCGTTATTCATTTCCCTATTTCGCCGTGCCGCGCCACGATGTGGTGGTCGCCCCATTGCTGGACCCCCTGCCCGGCTTTGATCGCCCCTCCGTGCATTGCGGCCACTGGTCGGCTGAAATCTGGCGCACCAACTGGCCGGACGAAACGGCGGACGCGGGAACTCCGGAACTGGGCACGCTCAACGACTGAAACGCCGGTTTCCCCGGGTCATGAAGCGCTTGCATCACGACGCTGCATAAGCGAAGAACATCTGCAAGAGCCGACAACAAGGGGACAGCCATGGCTTTGCCGGTGAAGGATCAGCTCAGGTACTGGGGGGCTGCCGCTGCGGTTTTTGTGCTGCTGATGTGGGCACTTGGCGACGTTTTGTTGCCCTTCGTCATCGGCGGCGCGATTGCTTATTTCCTTGATCCAATCGCGGACCGGCTGGAAAACCTAGGCCTGTCGCGCATGGCGGCAACCGGGATCATCACCATTGTCGGCGTTCTGGGCTTTGTCCTGATGATCCTGATGGTGGTTCCGGCGCTGATCACGCAGTTGATCGACCTTGTCGAGGTGATGCCCAGCCTATTCAAGGAACTGCGTGGGTTTATCGAAAAACAATTCCCGTCCCTGTTGGACCGTGAATCCAGTTCGCATCAGGCACTGGTGTCTTTGGGCGAAACACTACAATCGAAAACAGGTGATCTGCTGCAATCGGTCGTCGCATCGCTTGGTTCTGCCATCAACGTCGCGGTTCTGTTGGTGATCGCGCCGGTTGTGGCGGTTTACCTGCTGATGGACTGGGACCGCATGATCGCCCGCATCGGAGAGCTGCTGCCCCGCGATCACGCCCCCACGATCAAACGTCTTGCCGGTGAGATTGATGGCGTGCTGGCCTCATTTGTGCGTGGTATGGGCACTGTCTGTCTGATCCTTGGAACCTATTACGCGGTAGCACTGATGATCGTTGGCCTGCAATTCGGCCTGATCGTCGGGTTCATTGCCGGGCTGGTCACCTTCATCCCTTATCTCGGCGCCCTGATCGGAGGCACTCTGGCGATCGGCCTCGCGCTGTTCCAGTTCTGGGGGGATTGGGTCCATATCGGGTTGGTCGCTGGTATCTTTGCCTTGGGTCAGGTGACCGAGGGCAACTTCCTGACCCCCAAACTGGTCGGCAGCTCGGTGGGATTGCATCCTGTCTGGTTGCTGTTGGCCTTGTCGGTGTTCGGCGCATTGTTCGGCTTTGTGGGCATGCTGGTTGCCGTGCCCGTTGCCGCGGCGCTGGGTGTCGTGGCCCGGTTCCTGACCTCCCTCTATCTGGAAAGCCCTCTGTATACCGGCCTTGAAGGGCTGAAGCAGGAAGACGAATAAATGCCCCGACAACTGAGCTTTGATCTCCCGGCCAAAACTGCTCTGGGCCGCGAGGATTTCTTTGTCTCGCCCGCCAATGCGCTGGCTGTTGCGATGATTTCCGCCACATCATGGCCCGGCAACAAACTGGTGCTCAGTGGCCCGGCCGGGGCCGGCAAGACCCATCTGGCCCATGTCTGGGCGGCCGAAACCGGGGGGCGGATCATTCAGGCCCGCGACCTGCGGTATGACGACGTGCCTGCCTTGGCCCAAACCCCGGTTGCGGTCGAAGACGTGCCGATGATCGCGGACGATCCCGAACAGCAGAAGGTCCTGTTCCATCTGCACAATCTGGTTCTGGCCGAGGGCCACGCCCTGCTGATGACCGGGCGGCTGGTCCCAAAGCTGTGGCAACTGCCGCTGCCCGATTTGCAAAGCCGCATCGAAGGCGCGCATCACGTCGCACTTGATCCGCCCGACGACGCGCTGTTGGGGGCCGTTCTGGCCAAGCTGTTCATCGACCGACAGTTGAACCCCGGCCCCGAGGTCATTGCCTATCTGGTCAAGCATATGGACCGCCGCTTTGAAACCGCGGCCGAGGTTGTGGCGCGACTGGATCAAATTGCCCTCTCGGAAAAGCGCGAAATAACGCGCACTCTGGCAGTCAGAGTATTGAATTCGGACGGAAACGATGTCGAACCAGACAATTGACCCACACCCGGTGATTTCGCAAACTGTGACCGGAACATCTGGAACAGACATGAAACAGACTGTCGAAACCGACATTCCGGACTGGGGGTCTTTCGGTAAGCCATTGTTTGACAATCCCGAAGCCCGCGCCTTGTCGCGTGTCGGCGTTGTTGACGTTGGCTCCAACTCGGTCCGGATGGTGATCTTTGACGGGGCCGCACGGTCTCCGGCCTATTTCTACAACGAAAAGGTGATGTGCGAGTTGGGCGCGGGCCTGTCCGAGACCGGCCGCCTGAATCCGCGCGGGCGGGTGCGCGCGCTGGCCGCGCTGCGCCGCTTTCGACGTCTTGCCGACGATCTGGGATTGCCGGGTTTGCATGTCGTCGCCACCGCCGCCGTGCGTGAGGCCAAGGACGGCCCGGATTTCTGCGATGAGGTCAAATCCGAAACCGGGCTGACTGTTGCGGTCATTGATGGCGGGGAAGAGGCCCGGCTGTCCGCGCAGGGTGTGCTGCTGGGCTGGCCTGGTGCCTATGGGCTGATCTGCGACATCGGCGGCTCCTCAATGGAATTGGCCGAGATCGGTGAAGGCGACGTCGGTCGCCGTGTGACATCACCCCTGGGTCCGCTGAAACTGCGTGACATCAAAGGTGGGCGGCGGGCGCGCAAAGCCCATATCAAGGCCACCATGGAAGAACTGCGCGGCGAGATGGGCAAGCAGCGTGACCGTCTGTTCCTTGTCGGCGGCAGCTGGCGCGCCTTCGCCCGACTGGACATGTTGCGCCGGGGTTACCCGATGAACGTGCTGCACGAATACCGCATGACCACCAAGCAGGTTCACCAGACCATCAAGTTCATCGAAAAGGGCGACCCGGACGAAATGCGCAGCCTGGCTGGCGTTTCAAGTTCCCGCATGGCGCTGATCCCTTATGCGATGGATGTGCTGGCGCGGCTGATCCGGACGTTCAAACCCAAGGACATTGCGATCTCAAGCTATGGCATCCGCGAGGGGTTGCTGTACGAACAGATGCCGCAAATGCTGCGTGACCGTGATCCGCTGATCGAGGCCAGCCGGTTTTCCGAAGCCAAGGACGCCCGCCTGCCGGGGTTCGGCAAACACCTTTATGACTTTGTGATTCCACTATTCAAATCGGCCCCAGAGGCACGCGTGCGTCTGGTCAAGGCGGCCTGCCTGTTGCATGACGTCAGCTGGCGCGCCCATCCCGACTACCGGGCCGAGGTTTGCTTTGACTATGTCACCCGTGCCAATCTGGGCGGGCTGAAGCACTCTGAACGGGTCTTCATCGGCCTCGCCCTGCAGCACCGGTATCGCAACAAACGCGAAGGCAACAGGTTCGAACCGCTCTACAAGCTGCTGGACGAGAAGGACCAGAAACAGGCCGAAATTCTGGGCAAGGCGATGCGCTTTGGCGCCATGCTCTGGATGCAGAATGACGCCCCTATGGGGACTTTGCGCTTTTATCCCAAGAAACGTCAGCTTGACCTGCTGCTGCCGACAGCAGCACGCCCGTTGTTCAATGAAGTGGCCGAGGCGCGACTGACGTCACTGGCGAACGCGCTAAGGTCGGATACCCGCGTGATCCTCCGCGACTAAGGGTCAGATTTCCGTTCCCTCGTCCGGTTCTTCTTCCGAGTTTTCCGGGGTGTCCGGCTGGTCCTGCAACGGCTTCTTGCGGATGATGATATCGCCGTTGGGCAGGATCTCGGGCGGCTCATAGGCGCTCCAGTCCTCGATCTCGCCCGCGAGGTCGGCCAAGGCGGGCCCCATCTGCTCAAAGAACGACTGCATCGCCGGGCCGAACTGGGTGACCAGCCCTTGCAGATCCTCAAGCGCGGGCTCCATTTCCTGCCGCAGCCCCTCAAAGAAAAGCTCGGCCCCCTGCTCCATCAGGGATTTGCCGGTTTCTTCTTCGGCATGGGCAGGCAAGGCCAGAGCAACCGTTACCGCACAGATCGGAACAAGATGTTTCATGCCCCAAATATAGGCTGTGACGCCCCATGATGAAAGGTCAGAGGTCGATATCCAATGTAACCGGGAAATGGTCGGATGCCGTCAGCAGGGCCTGCTGCAAGTCCGGCAGAGCCCGGAGATCGTCATCCTTGATCGGGTGCCAGATCCGCCAGACCGGACGCCGGGCGCGCAAGGTTTCGCTGATCATGATGTAGTCCAGCAGCGCCTCGAGGTAGTCCCCCCCTTCGCGGGCAAACCGGGCCGTAGACGGGGTCGGATCGGCCTCATCTGCATGAGGATCAAACAACCCGGCCTGCAGCAAAATCTCGACCGACGACCGCCCGAACAGGTGCTCGAACTCATCCAGCCCTGGTCCGTCGTTCAGATCACCCAGCAGAATGACATGCTCTCCGCCCTCGATATGCGACCTGACCCGACGAGACAGCCAGACGGCCTGCGCAAGCTGTTTCCGGCGGTTCGCAATTGAGATGCGGATCGCCTCGTCCCGCGATCCCGCACCGTGCGGCGCCTTGGATTTCAGATGTGCGCCGATCAGCCGAACCTGCGCCCCGGCCTTGGTTTGCACTGCCAACTCCATCGGTGGCTTGGAAAAGCGCACGTGATCCTCGGTTGCGTCGATATCGAGGTCGATTTGAAACACCTCGTCGAAGCGGGGCGCCGCCCTGTCGCCTGTGATCGGATCATGTCGCACCGTCAGCGCGTCAGGATCATACAGCAAGGACAGTTCCTGATGAGTGTCGTTGGCAAACCCCATCACGGCGTTCGTGGTGCGCAGATCGAAGGCTTCGGCAAAACTCTGCAACGCGCGGATCGTGTCCTGTGATTTGCCCGAGTTCGGTGCCTCGACAATCATGATCGCGTCCGCATCGACCGCGGTCAAAACCTTGGCGATGGCCTCGACCTGCTGTTCCTTAGTGACGTTGTGGCGACCAGACCAGCTGTCGTCCACGACCAGATTATCGTTACGATCAAACAGGTTGGCAAACCATTCGATATTGTAGGTCGCCAGTCGCATCTTGCTTATGCCCGCGCGCCGTTGATCTCGTCCCAGGCACGGTTGATGTCGATCATTTTCTTTTCGGCCAGACGAATGGCCTCCTCGGGCACGCCGCGGGCCATCATCGCGTCGGGATGAGTGTCACGCACCAGTTGCCGCCAGACCTTGCGAATATCGGGCAGAGGCATGTCACGGGGCACACCCAGAACCGTGTAGGGGTCCTTGGGCGCATCGGGAACAAAGCGTTCACGCAGGGCCATGAATTGCGCCTCGGACTGGCCAAAAATGCGGCTTACCTCTTCCAGAAACTCGTTTTCGTTGGGGTGATAGAACCCATCGGCCATGGCGATGTGAAACAGCCCCTCCATCAGGTCGCAAAGCGTGGTGCTGTCATCGGAAAACATCCGGGCGATCTTGCGGGCATAGTCCTGATAGCCAGCAACATCCGTGCGCGCCATGTCGAACACACGGGCCGCGCCGGCCTCATCCTCGCGCGCGATCTGGAAGACGTCGCGAAACGCGGTGACCTCGTCCCGCGTCACCTGCCCGTCAGCCTTGGCCATCTTTGCGCCCAGCGCAATCACGGCAATCGCGAACGCGACCGAGCGTTCGGGCGGCGTGCGCAGTTTCTCAAATACGGCCGCCAGGCTTTCGCCTTGGGCAAGCGCGCTCAGCGCATCGGATATACGGGTCCAGATCGACATGAGCGCACCCTAGCGCCCCAAATCGAAACTGTCAGGTGCGACAGATCACTCCGTCGAAAGAATTTTCTGCATCAACACAAGATCCAGCCGCTTGCCCCATTTGAACCCGACCTCTGGCATCTGACCAACCTGCGCGTAGCCAATCGCGGCATGAAAGGCGATTGCACCCGGATTGGCCGAGGAGATTCCAGCGACCAGCACATGCACGTTCTCGGACCGCGCCGTGTTTTCAAGCGCGGACATCAAGGCCCGTCCTGCCCCCTGCCCGCGCATCTGCGGGGCCAGTTGGATCGTATGCTCGCGGCACTGCGCATAGCCCGGGCCGCTGCGAAAGGGGCCGTAGGTGGCAAACCCCAGAACCTGCCCGTCCTTTTCGGCCACCAAATAGGCGGGGCCGCGATTTTTGATATCCGCAGCAATTGCATCCACGCTGCGCTCCTTAGTGGTGAAGGTCACCAGCGTATCGCGAATGATCGCGTTGGTGATTTCAGCGATTGCAGGGGCGTCTGAAATCTGTGCCGGTCTTGTGATCATTCCAACACGCGCGGACCATGCGGCGTTTCGAACTCGGCTCGCAGCGCTGCGGGGCCAGTGTCAAACACCACGGTTTCCAAATCGCCCAGCAGCCGGGCCAGATCCAAAGCATCAGGGTGGAAAACCACAAGACGCCGCAGGCGGCACCCGCTGTCCTGCAACATTTGCGCCGGATGCAGATCGCCGTGCCATTGGATGAGGGCAGGAAACAGGTTATCGAAGGGCAGCCGTCCGTCGGTAGGAACCGCCATTTGCCACCGCAATGCGCCGCGGGTCAGTTCGATAGGTTGCCCGACTGCATCTGGAAAGGCGGAAAGTGTGGCTGCGATATCCGAAACCCGGCAAATCCAATTGGTCAGACGCGGCGCACCTGCAAAACGATCCAAATCAAACCACCTGGTGCGCTCTACCGTGGGCGCCTGAGGATCGATTGCGATGGCCTCCAAATACAGACCGTCCCGCAGCCCCAGAAGACGGTTATGAGTGCCGAAGGCTTCGTGCTTGCCACCGGCCTGCAGTGACACACCCAAGGCCTGCTCGACATGGGCCGAGGCCTCTTCGAGCGTCTCGCCCGCCACGGCCAGATGATCCAGTAACATGCACTGCCTCCTACGAATTGCGACCAGACCCATGAAGGGCCTGATCGCATGTTTCCGTCAAAGGCGCAGGATCACAAGATTTTTCGTCGAAAATCTTGGTGGGATCAGCCTTTGGCTTCGCCGATCAAACGCAGGATGTCCTGCGCGGCCTCGGGGATGTTGGTGCCAGGTCCAAAGATCGCCTTGACGCCGTGATCATAGAGGAACTGGTAATCCTGCTGCGGGATCACACCACCGCAGATCACGATGATGTCCTCGGCACCCGTTTTCTTGAGTTCCTCGACCAACTGCGGCGCCAGTGTCTTGTGCCCCGCTGCCTGCGAAGAAATCCCGATCACGTGCACATCGTTGTCCACCGCATCCTGAGCGGCCTCGGCAGGGGTCTGGAACAGAGGGCCGACGTCCACGTCAAAGCCAATATCGGCAAAGGCGGTGGCGATTACCTTGGCGCCCCGGTCATGCCCGTCCTGCCCCATCTTGACGACCAGCAGACGCGGGCGACGCCCCTCGGCCTCGGCGAACTCTTCGATGGATTTCTGGATCGCGGCAAAACCTTCGTCACCTTCGTAAGCGGCGCCATAGACACCAGCCAGTGTCTTTACCTCGGCGCGGTGACGGCCGAACTCTTTTTCCATTGCCATGCTGATCTCTCCTACGGATGCGCGGGCACGAGCGGCCTCGACCGCGGCAGCCAACAGGTTTCCGCCCTCTTGAGCGGCCTTGGTCAGGGCGTCCAGCGCCTGTTGGCACGCAGCCTCATCGCGGGTGGCGCGGATACGTTCCAGACGCGCGACCTGAGCCTCGCGCACGGCGACGTTGTCGACATCAAGAATGTCGATCGGGTCTTCCTGCTCCTTGCGGTACTTGTTGACGCCGACGATCACCTCGTCACCCCGGTCGATCATGGCCTGACGGCGGGCTGCACTTTCCTCAATCCGCAGCTTGGGCATGCCCGAGGCTACGGCCTTGGTCATACCGCCCATCTCCTCGACCTCTTCCATCAGGGCCCAGGCTTTTTCGATCAGCTCGTTGGTCAGGCTTTCGACATAATAAGAGCCCGCCAGCGGATCGACCACATCGGTCACGCCGGTCTCTTCCTGCAGTACCAACTGCGTGTTCCTCGCGATGCGGGCCGAGAAATCGGTGGGCAACGCAATCGCCTCATCCAGAGCGTTGGTGTGCAGCGACTGCGTACCGCCGAGAACCGCGCTCATCGCCTCATAGGCGGTGCGGATCACGTTGTTATAGGGGTCCTGTTCCTGCAGCGACACGCCCGAGGTCTGGCAGTGGGTGCGCAGCATCTTCGACCGCTCGGATTTCGCGCCGAAATCGGTCATCACCCTGTGCCACAACGTACGGGCCGCACGCAGCTTGGCGATTTCCATGAAGAAGTTCATGCCGATGGCAAAGAAGAACGATAGACGGCCCGCGAACTTGTCCACGTCCATCCCGGCCTCGGTTGCGGCGCGCACATATTCGCGCCCATCGGCCAACGTATAGGCCAGTTCCTGGACCAGGTTCGCCCCGGCCTCTTGCATGTGATAGCCCGAGATCGAGATCGAGTTGAATTTTGGCATCTCGTTCGAGGTGAACTCGATAATGTCCGAGATGATCTTCATCGACGGCTCAGGCGGGTAGATATAGGTGTTGCGCACCATGAACTCTTTCAGAATGTCGTTCTGAATGGTGCCCGACAGCACAGATTTGTCGTGTCCCTGCTCTTCACCCGCTACGATAAAGCTTGCCAGGATCGGGATCACCGCACCGTTCATGGTCATCGAGACCGAGACCTTGTCCAGCGGGATACCGTCGAACAGGATTTTCATGTCCTCGACACTGTCGATGGCCACGCCAGCCTTACCAACATCGCCCACAACACGCGGGTGGTCACTGTCATAACCGCGGTGCGTCGCCAGATCGAAGGCTACCGAAACGCCCTGCTGGCCGGCGGCCAGATTGCGGCGATAGAAGGCGTTGGATTCCTCGGCCGTCGAAAAGCCCGCATACTGACGGATCGTCCAAGGGCGCCCGGCATACATCGTCGCTTTCACGCCACGCGTGAACGGGCCGAACCCGGGCAGCGAGTCCATATGCGGCAGATCGGCGGTATCGTCCTGCGTATAGAGCGGTTTGACGTCGATGCCTTCCAGCGTCTCCCGGGTCAGGTCTTCCAGCGGGCGACCGCGCAGTTCTTTCTCGGCCAGCGCCTGCCAGTCTTTCGTATCGGTCATAGCGATATCCTTTTCTCAATTCGGGTCGCGGCAGGGCATATCCCCCGCGATGTGATGTTCAGGGTGGTCGGTCCGGCCACGATCAGAGGCAAGATTTTGAACGCCTGGTGCAATTCGCCGGTCGCATTCGTCGGCACAGGGGCTATATTCAATTCAACAGGAGGCCCCATGACACGAACGCTTGCCCTTGTTTTCTCGGCACTATTCCCGCTGGCTGCGATGGCCGCCGACGGGGCTGCACCGGCTGAGGACGAATTTGTCCGCCCTGCTGGTGACAGCGAACTCAGCGAGTTTCTCTGGGTCAACCGGCCCATCGTTGTCTTCGCCGACACGCCCGCCGACCCCCGGTTCCAGCAACAGATCGACATGTTAATCGAGGGCGAGGCAGCCATGCGCGACAGGGATGTTGTCGTGCTGACCGACACCGACCCAACGTCGCGATCGCCGATCCGGGCGCAATTGCGGCCACGCGGGTTCCAGATGGTGTTCGTCGACAAGGACGGCGTCGTCAAGCTGCGCAAACCCTCCCCGTGGAGCGTGCGCGAGATCGGCCGGTCCATCGACAAAACCCCCCTGCGCCAACGCGAGATTCGCGAACGGCGCGAGGGCGGCTGAACGCCTTCGCCACGCCCCAAGCCTCCGGCGCGAAACGCCGGGGACCCAGTGCGATATGGCAAAAGCGCGGTCATGATCACTCGAACTCGATGATCACATCGTCCACGGCGAGGCTGTCGCCGGGGCCTGCGTTGATCTTGGCGACGGTGCCCTTCTTCTCGGCGCGCAGGATGTTTTCCATCTTCATCGCCTCGACGGTGCAAAGCGCCTGACCTTCCTGCACCTCCTGCCCCACTTCGACATCGATCTTCACGATCAGGCCGGGCATCGGGCAAAGCAGCATTTTCGAGGTATCGGGCGGCAGCTTCTCGGGCATCAGCTTGGCCAGAGCGGCCTGATGCGGACGGCGCACATGCACTTTCAGGTCTGCGCCCCGGTTGCGGATACGGAACCCACCCGAGATTTTGCCAACCTTCATGACCAACGGGCTGCCGTCCACATCAACGACGGCCAGCTGATCGCCCGGGGTCCAATCCGACACAACGCGCAAGCTTTCTCCGTCGGCAAACTTGACGGTCGCGCCCTCTTTGTCGGCCTTGACCTTGACGTCGAACTCCTGCCCCTGCAGCGCCACGTTCCAGCGCTTGCCGACCTTGCGTTCGTGATTGTCCATACGGCCCGAAACACGGGTGCGGCGGATCTCGGCCACACGGTACATGGCCGCGCAGGACGCCGCGATCCGGCGCAGATCAACTGCGGACAGTTCAACACCTTCGAACCCGTCCGGATATTCCTCGGCAATGAACGCCGTGGTCATGTCACCGCTGACAAACTTCGGATGGTCCATCACGGCGGACAGGAACGGCAGGTTGTGACCAATGCCTTCGACTTCGAAACTGTCCAGCGCTACGCGCATCGCCTCAATCGCCTGCTCGCGGGTCGGAGCCCAGGTGCAAAGCTTGGCGATCATCGGATCATAATACATACTGATCTCGCCGCCTTCATAAACGCCGGTATCGTTGCGAACCGCAGCGTCGCCTTCGGGCGCGTCACCCTGCCATTTTTCATTCACCAGCATCGGACCAGCCGCAGTTTCCTGCGGCGGGCGATAACGGGTCAGACGACCAATCGACGGCAGGAAGTTGCGATACGGGTCTTCTGCGTACAGACGGTTTTCGATGGCCCAACCGGTCAGGGTTACGTCATCCTGAGTGATCGTCAGCTTCTCACCCGCAGCGACGCGGATCATCTGTTCGACCAGATCGACACCGGTGATCAGTTCGGTCACCGGGTGTTCCACCTGCAGGCGGGTGTTCATTTCGAGGAAGTAGAAGTTCTTGTCGCCATCAACGATGAACTCCACCGTGCCTGCGCTGGCATAGTTCACCGCCTTGGCCAGAGCGACCGCCTGTTCACCCATCGCCTTGCGGGTTTCGGGGTCGAGGAATGGCGACGGCGCCTCTTCCACCACTTTCTGGTTCCGGCGTTGGATCGAGCATTCGCGTTCGCCCAGATAGATGCCGTTGCCGTGGCTGTCACACAGAACCTGAATTTCGATGTGACGCGGCTGGGTCACGAATTTCTCGATGAAAATCCGGTCGTCGCCAAACGAGTTCGCGGCCTCGTTTTTTGAGGATTGGAAACCCTCACGAGCCTCGTCATCGTTCCACGCGATCCGCATGCCTTTGCCACCGCCACCGGCGCTGGCCTTGATCATGACCGGATAGCCAATGTCGTTCGAGATTTTCACCGCCTCATCCGCGTCTTCGATCAGGCCCATGTATCCGGGAACGGTCGAAACGCCCGCATCCTGAGCGATTTTCTTCGAGGTGATCTTGTCGCCCATGCTTTCAATCGCGCCGACCGGGGGGCCGACAAACGCCACGCCTTCCGCATCCAGCGCCTCGGCGAATTTCGAGTTTTCGGACAGGAAGCCATAGCCGGGGTGAACCGCCTGCGCGCCGCTTTGGCGGATAGCGTCCATCACCTTGTCGATCACGATATAGGACTGGTTCGCGGGTGGGGGACCGATGTGAACGGCCTCATCCGCCATCGACACGTGCAACGCGTTTCTGTCCGCGTCCGAGTAAATGGCAACAGTGCCAATGCCCATTTTACGAGCGGTCTTGATGACCCGGCAGGCGATCTCGCCCCTGTTGGCGATCAGGATCTTGTTGAACATGGAACGTCCTTTGTCTTGGTGTTCTGGAAACGCAAAACGCCGCCGCGGGGCTTTAACCCCACGACGGCGTGTCGCGCGATGACGGTCGGGGCGACGGGCGCCCCGAAATTTACGTTAGTAGCAGTTCTTCTGTGTTTTGCAGTAAAGCACGTTGCCAGCGGCTCCGACCGCAGCGCCGACAAACGGATCGGCGCCCAGGACCGCCGAACCCAGCGCCCCTGCGCCGCCGCCAAGCAAGGCCTGTTCGCCGGTCGAGTCGCCACAGGCCGCAAGCCCCGCACAGGTCGTAACGGCAAGGATGAATTTAGAGATTCGCATATGCTCTGCCCCTTTTGGTTTCTTGATGCGTCGGGGCGCAGATGGCGTAAGCGGGGGCTGCTATTCAATAACAGGCCCCGCAAATCTGCGTTTTGCGCAGATTTATGCCGCTTTAAGCGCAAAGAACGCTCAAAGAAAAACGCGGGCAAGGTTTTGTGAGTTTCACAAACCTGCCCGCGGAAGGAAGGGGTACGGAATAGTAGGTGCTTGTGCGGCGCAGGCAAAGTAGAGCCGCACGGCCCGTCCACTTTGCACGGCACAATCAAGGCCGCAAACAAAGTATTGTTTCCAAGCAAGATTCCGGCTGGAATTCGCCCATACGCTGAATTTCCGCGCAGAATCGCGCCGACACGCTGTGCCATCAGGCGCGCGTTTCCACCCGCCGAACTTGTCACATTGATGTTACAAAACTCACCATCAACGCGCGTTTCTGCATGTGCATCATCACGGCTGGTCAGCGACCAATGCAGCAAAATTTCGTTCGAAGGCGCATGGTTAACCGATCTGTTCACCATGCTGTGAAATTCACCGAGCCTTCGCACAATTTTGCTTGAGAAATCGGAGCAATCCCGTCCCGTTCTCGTGATTTCCCACACTGACATTTGCGTGAAACCTTGCCCGTGCACTTCTGCACACAAGGAAACATCCACATGATTATAAAGAGAAAAAAGGCGCTTCTGCTTGCCGCCTCTGCTCTTGGCGTGTCCGGCACACTGGCCTTTGCCCAAGATACCGAGACCCAGGCCGAATTGGATGCGCTGCGCGCCCGGATCGAAGCGCTGGAATCCACAGGGCCAGGCACCACGCCCGGGGAATTCAGAATCGGCAACACCACTCTGGACGTCTACGGCTATGTCAAAGCCGACTTCTTTTATGACTTCGAATTCGACCAGGGCGACACCGCATTCGTGAACGTCATCGGTGAGCCCTCGGCCGCCACCGACGGCACCTTTGGTGCCACCGTACGCCAGTCTCGGGTCGGTTTGCTGACCACCACACCCAGCGCCATTGGCGACATCGGCGGTCAACTGGAAGTTGACCTCTTTGCGTCGAACGGCACCGCCGAATTTCGACTGCGCCACGCCAATATCCGAATCGGGGACACTTGGCTGATCGGTCAATACTGGACCAACTTCCAGCCGCTGGACACCTATCCGACCTCGGTTGAATTCAACGGCCCCGTTGGTATTGCCTTCGCCCGTGTTCCACAGGTTCGCTACACTAACAGTTTCGGGACCAACACGTCCTTCGCCCTTTCGGTCGAAGAAAATGTCGGCGGGTCGAATTCGGATGATCCGGTGTTGACCGCCTCGGCGGAATTCAATGACGGCACCTATGTCGCCCGCGCGGCGGCCCTGTATGGCAAGGCCGAAGGCGGCGGAGTCGAAGTGGATCAGACCGGCTTTACTCTGTCCGGATCGGTGCGCCCGTGGGCGGGTGGCCTGTTTCAGGTCAACTACGTGACCGGCGAAGCGCTTGGCCCCTATCTGATCGGTCTTGGTAATGCCGTTGTTGGTGGTCAGGCCAACGATGTGGACGGCTACACCATCGAATTCCGACAGGATCTTGGGGAAAAGTGGAATGTCGGTATCGCTTACGGCAAGGAAGACTATGACTTGCCCACCTCGACCGGCACGTTGTCCTTTACCGAGCTGGAGACGATCCACGTCAACGCCTTCTATCAGGCCACAGAGAACCTTACGCTGAGCGCCGAGTACATCTATGGTGAGCGGAACGACGAACCCACGGGCCGGACCTTTGACGGCAACCGTGTTCAGGTCGCCGCGCAGCTGAATTTCTGAACGCACAGAACCGCCCTGCCCGCGACCGGGCAGGGTTTTTTCCGAAGGTGCCTCCGGGTGGATATGTGCGGCAGTGGTCTGCACAGCTCAGCGCACCCCGTCGAAGATATCGGGGAACGACATACGCGCCGCATCCACATCGATCACCAGCAGCGCGTCATAGCTGGCCGGATCAAACGGATCTTCGGCCGCAATCACTTCGCGCTCGAACAGCCAGCTCAGACGGCCGGCGTCCAGATTGCCACGCTCGAACGGCTGATCGCCGAAATTCTGCCACAGGGCTTCCATGAACGCGGCGTCTGCACGACGGTCGGCCGGTTTGCGATCGCGGAATCGCTCGCGCCTCGTAATCGGGGTAACCCCTTTGGGGTTGGCCCGGCGAATGGTGAACTGGAAATCCGTCCCCGGAAGACGTCCGGGAAAACCGCGATGCTTCAGCATGTCGGCACCTCACTGTTCACAGAAATCAGGGAAGCAGAGTCGCCCCTAAAAGCAGATGGGATCATATCGCGCACCTCCAAAGCCGCATTGGTGTTCAGAAACGCTCTGAGGTGGTGAAAACGGGGTTTCATGGTCAGAGCCCCTCCCAGATACATTGGGATTGCTCCAGCCGGTAGGCTTCAAAGAACTGCGTGGCATCAGGTTCGGATCGCCCGAATTCAACAGGCCGGTCAGACAGTGAAATCACAACACGTGCCGGATCAAGTTCGTGATGCGCCACATAGGCAACCGCGAGAGTCTGGCACAGGTGCTGCATGTCATTCGAGGCGACGTCATAGCCGATACGCCCAGCGGTGTAGCCGATCTTGGGCGCGACGAACCGGAACCTGACCCACAATTCGCCCGGATTGTTGTCCAGCAGCACATCGCTCAGGTGCACGGGCTGCCCCGACGGAACAGGCAGCAGGTTGTCGGCTTGCGCAACAGCGGTAGATGACCATCCCAGACACATCAGAATTAAGGCGCGACCCCAGCCCCGTTTGACGCGGGCTCCTCTCTCTGGGGTCGCGCGCGCCTGGCTTTTGGCCCGCGCTATTTTATGTCTGATACGGTCAGTCATCTATCAGCTTTAGTCTCAAAGTCAAACTTAGGTCCGACAGTTACGCCATGATCCGCCGACCGAGTGAGCTCTGGCAGGCGGATCATTTGGACACCCCCTTACAGCGGGATGTTGTCGTGCTTCTTCCACGGGTTTTTCAGCTGCTTGTTGCGCAGGCTGGCAAACGCGCGCGACACACGGCGCCGGGTGGATTGCGGCATGATCACCTCGTCGATGAAGCCACGCTCGGCTGCGACGAAGGGGTTGGCGAACCGGTCCTCGTAATCCTGCGTGTGCTGCGCGATCTTTTCCGCATCACCCAGATCGGCACGATGGATAATCTCGGTCGCGCCCTTGGCGCCCATCACCGCAATCTCGGCTGTCGGCCAGGCATAGTTGAAATCACCACGCAGGTGCTTGGAGGCCATAACGTCATATGCACCACCATAGGCCTTGCGGGTGATCACGGTGACTTTCGGAACGGTGGCTTCACCATAGGCAAACAGCAGCTTGGCGCCGTGCTTGATCACACCGCCATATTCCTGCGAAGTCCCAGGCAAGAAGCCCGGCACGTCTACCAGCGTCAGGATCGGAATCTCGAAACAGTCGCAGAAGCGCACAAACCGCGCGGCCTTGCGCGAGCTGTCGATGTCCAGACACCCGGCCAGAACCATCGGCTGGTTGGCAACGACGCCCACGGTCTGCCCTTCCAGACGGATGAAACCGGTGATGATGTTCTTGGCGAAATCCTCCTGAATTTCGTAGAAATCACCCTCATCCGCCACTTTAGTGATGAGTTCCTTCATGTCGTAAGGCGTGTTCGGGTTGTCCGGGATCAGTGTATCCAGCGAGGTTTCGACCCGGTCAGGTTCGTCAAAGAACGGGCGCACCGGAGGTTTCTCGCGGTTGTTCAGCGGCAGGAAGTCGACCAGTCGGCGCACTTCGGCCAAAGCCTCGACATCGTTTTCGAACGCGCCATCGGCGACGGAGGATTTCTTGGTGTGGGTCGATGCACCGCCCAGCTCCTCGGCGGTGACAACCTCGTTGGTGACGGTTTTCACAACGTCGGGGCCGGTCACGAACATGTAGGACGTGTCTTTGACCATGAAGATAAAGTCGGTCATCGCCGGGCTGTAAACCGCACCACCGGCACAGGGGCCCATGATCACGCTGATTTGCGGCACCACGCCCGAGGCCATGATGTTGCGCTGGAACACCTCGGCATACCCCGCCAGCGAGGCCACGCCTTCCTGGATTCGCGCACCGCCCGAGTCGTTGATTCCAATGACCGGCGCACCGTTCTGGATCGCCATATCCATGATCTTGCAGATCTTCTGAGCATGGGTTTCCGACAGCGAGCCACCAAACACGGTGAAATCCTGGCTGAACACATAAACCATCCGGCCGTTGATCGTGCCCCAGCCGGTGACCACGCCATCTCCCGCAGTCTTTTGATTTTCCATCCCGAAATCGGTGCAGCGGTGGCTGACGAACATGTCAAACTCTTCAAAGCTGCCTTCGTCCAGCAGCAGTTCGATCCGCTCGCGCGCGGTCAGCTTGCCACGCCCATGCTGCGCGTCGATACGCTTTTGCCCACCGCCCATCCGGGCATCATTGCGGCGGTCTTCAAGCTCGGTAAGGATGTCTTTCATGGCGCTCATTCCCTGTGAGATTTCGGGCGACACTATACGCATACGCATCAGGTCCAAAGCATCTTTCGGCAAATTTGCAAACTTACCGCAACAAAGTTCTGGAAAACTGTAAATTTGCTAAGTATCATCGTGAAACGCAGTCTTGGATAGCATTCCCTGAAACGGTCACTATACCTGTGAACCATGCAGTTCAGTTCATCCCGGGTGCACCGCTCACCCCCTACTATCTCAACGCTGGTTTTACTTTCTGGGCTATCGGCGCTCAGCCTGAACCTGTTCCTGCCAAGCCTGCCAAACATGGCACTGCACTTTCAGACTGACTACAAAGTCATGCAGCTGTCGATTGCGCTGTACCTTCTGGTCAATGCGGTACTGCAGATTCTGATCGGCCCGATCGCGGATAAGGCCGGGCGCCGCCCCGTCATGCTGTGGGGACTGTCGCTGTTTCTTATCGCCACGCTGGGCTGCATCTACGCCCCGAATATCGAGGTCTTTCTGGCCTTCCGAATGTGCCAGGCCATCGTGGTCGTGGGCATGGTGCTCAGCCGGGCTGCCGTGCGCGACCTGTACGATCAGGATCAGGCGGCCTCGATGATTGGCTATGTTACGATGGGCATGGCAGTTGTCCCCATGATCGGCCCAGCAATCGGCGGCCTGCTGGAAGAGAGCTTTGGCTGGAAGGCCAATTTCTGGCTGCCCTTCGCGTTGGGCGTCATGACCCTGGCGTTGACCTATGTCGACTTTGGCGAAACCTCGGCCAAAAGCGGCAAGACGCTGATACAACAGTTCCGCGAATATCCAGAGCTGCTGCGCTCACCCCGGTTCTGGGGTTATTCTCTGTCCTCCGCTTTGTCCTCGGGTGCGTTTTTTGCCTATTTGGGCGGAGCGCCTTTTATTGGCACTGAACTTTTCGGCCTCAGCGCCGCTCAGGTCGGCATTTATTTTGGTGCGCCCGCCGTTGGGTATTTCTTCGGCAACTTCTTCAGCGGGCGCTACTCAGTCCGGTTTGGCGTGAACCGGATGGTGTTTTGGGGGTGCTGGCTGAACGCGATCGGCGTCGCCCTGTCAGCCATCCTGTTTCTGGCAGGCTTTGGCACCGCGCTCAGCTTTTTCGGCTTCATGACCTTCGTCGGCATCGGCAACGGCATGACAATCCCCAATGCCACCTCGGGCGCGCTGTCCGTACGGCCCCACCTGGCCGCTACCGCCTCGGGCCTGAGCGGTGCAATCATGCTTGGCGGCGGTGCTGGCCTCAGCGCCCTGGCCGGAGCCTTGTTGACCCGCGAAACCGGCGCGATGCCATTGCTATGGCTGATGCTGGCCACATCGGTTCTGGCAATCTGCGCCATCGTTTCGGTCATAAGACGCGAAAGACAACTGGGCCTGTAACGCGGCTTGCGCCGATCGGTTTGCAAAGTTAGCCTGCAGCGAAAGGAAAGTTGCAAAGGCACGCCATGGCCACCCAAAAACTTTATGCCGGTGCAAAACTGCGTGAAATGCGCACGCGCCTGACCCTGACGCAAAAGGAATTCGCCACAAAGTTGGGAGTTTCGCTGCCTTACCTGAACCAGATGGAGAACAACAACCGGCCGATCTCGACCACGGTTGTTCTGGCACTGGCGCAGGAATTTGGCATGGACGTGACCGAGCTGAGCACCGGCGACAGCGAACGCCTGGTCTCGGACATGCGTGAGGCGCTGGCCGATCCGGTATTCGACGACATGCCACCGCTGGCGGATCTGCGCCTGACGGCCTCGAACGCCCCGGCGCTGGCCCGTGCCTTCATCGCCCTGCACCGCACGTACCGACAAACGCACGAACGGCTGGCTTCACTGGACGAGGCTCTGGGCCGTGAAGACGCACAGATTCAGGCTAGCCCGTGGGAGGAAGTGCGCGACTTCTTCCACTATTGCGACAACTACATTGACGCGGTTGACCGCGCGGCTGAACGGTTTTCCCAACGCGCCGAAGAGGCCGGAGGCATTCGCGCCGCAGCCATAAACAGCCTGGGGGAGCGCGGCATTCGGGTGCAGTTCGTGGACATTCCCGAAACCCGAAAATACGACGCTGACAGCAAAACGCTGAAACTCTCGTCGCGCACTGCACCGCAGACGCAGGTGTTTCAACTTTTGCTTCAGGTGGCGCTGATCAGCCAGGACAAGCTGCTCGAGGCCACGCTGGATTTTGCCAAGTTCCAAAGCGACGAGGCTCGCGCCATCGCCAAAATCGGCCTAGCCAATTATTTTGCCGGGGCTTCGCTGATGCCTTATGACGCGTTTTTGGCTGCCGCACAGGAATATCGCCACGACCTGGAACTGCTCAGCAATCGGTTTGGCGCATCCATCGAACAGATCGCACACCGGCTTTCGACACTGCAGCGCCCCGGCGCCAAGGGCATCCCGTTTTTCTTCGTGCGTGTCGATCAGGCGGGCACCATCACCAAACGCCACTCGGCCACACGCCTGCAATTTGCCCGCTTCGGCGGCGCCTGCCCCCTGTGGAACGTTCACCGCGCCTTTGAAACCCCGGGCCATTTCCTGCGGCAACTGGCGGAAACACCGGACGGTGTCCGCTATATCTCACTGGCACGGGACGTATCGAAATCAGGCGGGTCCTACGGTGCGCCCGTGCGTCGCTATGCCATCGCTTTGGGGTGCGAGGTCCGCCACGCGGAGGCGCTGGTCTATGCCGACAACCTCGATATCAATAACGCAAGCGCCTATGAACCCATCGGCATTTCCTGCCGTATCTGCGAGCGGCAAAACTGCCACCAGCGATCAGTTCCACCTTTGGAACGCCGCCTAGCCATCGACGCCCATACCCGCGGCACCCTGCCCTATGAAGTCACCTGATCTTCACCTGGCCTGAAAATACCTCGGGGGAGTCGCGGCTTGCCGCGACGGGGGCAGAGCCCCCGCCCTTTTGCCTTAAGCCTTCGACAGGATCGACCAGATCTCATCCTTCAGCGCGGCGCGCTTCTTGCGCAACTCGCCTTCGGCCAGATCTTCCATCGGCTCAATATTGGTTTCCGCGCGGTGAACGACGCGATTGACCTCGTGATACTCATCCGCCAGCCGGGCGAAATGCGCATCCGATTGCTTGAGCTGGCTCATCAGTTCGACTTTGTCCGGAAACTCTTCGGCCAGTTCATGCGGGGTGTGGGACATTCCTGTTCGCTCCTAAATATGTCGTTGCGATTCAGGTCTATAGATATTTCTCACACCCCGCTTTGACGCGGATCAAATCACCGCTGCGCAGTCGCCCATGCCGGGTGAATCCACGGACGATCATTGGCCTTTGGCAAGGCATCTTTGCCCAGCAGGTGATCGGACATCTTCTCGCCCACCATGATCGATGGTGCGTTGAGGTTGCCGTTGGTGATCTGCGGGAAAATCGAGCTGTCAGCGACCCGCAGCCCGTCCACACCGATCACCCGACCTTCGGGATCAACAACCGCGTTTTTGTCGTCGGCCCGACCCATGCGGCAGGTGCCACAGGGGTGATAGGCGCTCTCGGCATGTTCGGCGATAAAGCCGTTCAGCTCTTCGTCAGTCTGCACATCGGCACCCGGCTGGATTTCCTTGCCCGCAAAGGGTTTGAACGCGTCCTGCCCGAAAATCTCGCGGGTCAGGCGGATACATTTGCGGAAATCTTCCCAGTCCTTTTCATGGCTCATGTAGTTGAACCGGATCACCGGCGCGTCCTCGGGCCGGTCCGAACGTAGCGTGACCGCTCCACGCGATGGCGAACGCATCGGCCCGACGTGGGCCTGGAACCCGTGCCCTTCGGCCGCGGCTTGCCCGTCATAGCGAACAGCAATGGGCAGGAAATGGTACTGGATATCCGGATACTCGACACCCGGGTTTGAACGGATGAAGGCCGCGCTTTCAAACTGGTTCGACGCCCCAAGGCCGGTTTTCGTGAACAGCCACTGCGCCCCGATCAGGCCTTTGCTGACCAGGTTCCAGTGCTTATACAGCGTGATCGGCTGCAGCGAGGCTTGCTGGATATACAGCTCAAGATGATCCTGCAGGTTCGCACCCACGCCGGGCCGGTCGGCCACAACTTCGATCCCGTGCTCGGCCAGATGCGCCGCCGGACCGATACCTGACAGCATCAGCAACTTGGGCGAGTTGATCGAGGACGCGGCCAGAACCACCTCGCGTCGCGCACGGATGATTTCCTTTTTGCCGCCACGGATCAGCTCAACGCCGGTCGCACGGCCATTTTCCATGACCACACGCGACGCCAAGCCGCGCACAACTTCGCAATTGTCACGCTTGAGGGCAGGCTTCAGATAGGCATTTGCCGCCGACCAGCGCCGTCCTTTCCAGACGGTCTGCTCCATCGGGCCAAAGCCTTCCTGCTTTTCACCGTTGTAGTCGCCAGTGACCTCATAGCCCGCCTGCTGGCCCGCATCGACAAAGGCCTGGAACAAAGGGTTCTCACGCGGGCCGCGTGACACGTGCAGTGGGCCATCTTTGCCCCGCCATTCGGGATCGCCACCGTGGCCGCCATCATGCCATGTTTCCATGCGTTTGTAATACGGAAGCACGTCCGCGTAGGACCAGCCATCCGCGCCCATATCGGACCACGTATCAAAGTCGCGGGCGTGGCCGCGCACATAGACCATCCCGTTGATCGAGGACGACCCGCCGATCACCTTGCCGCGCGGGCAGGCCAGACGGCGGTTGTTCAGATGCTTCTCGGGCTCGGACTGATAACCCCAGTCATAGCGCGCCATGTTCATCGGATAGCTCAGCGCGGCCGGCATTTGGATGAACGGCCCCGCATCGGTGCCGCCATGCTCGATCACCAGAACCGAGGCCCCTGCCTCGCTCAGACGATAGGCCATCGCGCAGCCTGCGGACCCTGCGCCAACGATGACGAAATCTGCTTCCATTTTTCAGGTCTCCATAACCTGCCGAACCACGTTTGGAACCGTTCGGCAGGGGTATTTTTCAAAAGGTGAAGAGGTTATTCGCCGCGCGGGAAACGCTGGCTTTCCTCAACGGTGTTCAGATCCATGTGATTGCGCATGTAGCGTTCAGACGCTTTCTGCAGTGGCTGGTAATCCCACGGGTAATAACCACCCTGCCGCAGAGCCTCGTACACGACCCAGCGGCGGGCCTGGCTGGCGCGCACGTCGGCGTCGAACTGATCCAGATCCCAGCGAGCTTCGGATTTCGCACGCAGGGATTCCAACGTTCCCGCATGGGCGGGATCTTCGGCAAGGTTAACCTGTTCGTGCGGGTCGGCCTCAACGTCGAATAGCTGATCGGGATCCAGCGCGCAGCGGTTGTACTTCCACTTACCGTAGCGCAAGGAAACCAACGGAGCGTAGGACGCCTCGGCCGCGTATTCCATTGCTACCGGCGCGGTCCGCTCAGCCCCTTGTGCCAATGGCACGAGGTCTTCGCCATCAGTCCATGGCGCAATCTCGTCCATATCTACGCCCGCTAACGTGCCCAAAGTCGGTGTGACGTCGATGGTCGAAACCGGCGTGTCGATCCGTCCGGCAGGCATATCCGGCGCTGAGATCATCAGTGGCACTCGGGCCGAACCTTCGTAGAAGTTCATTTTGAACCACAGACCGCGCTCACCCAGCATATCGCCATGATCCGAAACGAAGAGGATGATCGCCTCTTGCCGCGTGGTTTCCAGAACCTCGAGAATCTCTCCGATCTTGTCGTCCAGATACGAGATATTGGCGAAATACGCGCGACGTGATTTGCGAATATCTTCCTCAGTGATGTTAAAACTGCGCCAGTCGTTGGCATCGAAGATACGCTTGGAATGCGGGTCCTGATTGTCATAGCCCAGATCCGAGACCTCGGGCAGCAGGTGTTCGCAATCCTCGTAGAGGTCCCAGTATTTCCGGCGGGCCACATAGGGATCATGCGGGTGGGTAAAGCTGACGGTCACGCACCACGGACGGTCATCATTGCCACGCGCCAGATCGTACAGCTTGGCCTTGGCGTTGTATGCGACCTCGTCGTCATACTCCATCTGGTTCGAGATTTCGGCCACGCCCGCACCGGTCACCGATCCCATGTTGTGATACCACCAGTCAATCCGCTCACCCGGCTTGCGATAGTCCGGCGTCCAGCCGAAATCGGCGGGGTAGATGTCGGTGGTCAGACGATCTTCGAACCCGTGCAGTTGATCCGGGCCGACAAAGTGCATCTTGCCCGACAGGCAGGTGTAATACCCGGCGCGGCGCAGGTGGTGCGCGTAGGTGGGGATGTCGCTGCGGAACTCGGCGGCGTTGTCATAGACCCCGGTACGCGAGGGCAACTGGCCGGACATGAAGCTGGCCCGCCCCGGCGCACACAGCGGCGAGGCCGTGTAGGTATTGGCAAATCGTGTCGACCGCTCTGCCAGCTTTTTCAGGTTCGGAGCATGCAGCCAGTCTGCGGGACCGTCGGGAAAGAGGGTTCCGTTGAGCTGATCCACCATCAGGATCAGAATGTTTGGTTTTGTCATTTTTCAGCCTCGAGCAGAGTGTTGAGAACACGCATCGCGTGGTCCACGGCCAGTTGGGGTTCCTCAGGGGCGCTCAGCGCAGCGCGAATATACAATCCGTCAATCAGCGCGATCATATTCTCGGCCGCTTCGACCGGGTCGCTCAGCAACGGGCGCAAGGCGTCAACCAGATTGGACCGGAGACGCGCCTGATAAATCTGCCACAAACGCAGGGCGTCTTCGTTTGTCTGGGCCAGAACGTAAAACGTCATCCATGCCGAGATGACGTCCGGCGTAAAACAGGATGGTGCAAAGCAGGCGCGGATGATGGCCTGTGCCCGTTCCTTTGGCGCTGCTGTTTTCAGCTCCCCCCGCGCTTCGGCGCCAAAATCTGACAGGATGCGCCGCATTGCGGCCAGAAATATCTGGTCCTTGCCGCCAAAATAGTGATGCGCCAGGGCGCTGGACATTCCGGCCCGCTTGGCGATTTGGCTGACGGTCACGTCGAGGGACTTCTTCGACCCAAGCTCGGCGATCGTCGCGCGAACGATCGCGTCGCGACGGATTGGCTCCATTCCGAGTTTCGGCATAGCTATCCCCTCCCAACGATAAGTGGGGAAAACGCTACGGGGTTTTTATTGACTCGTCAATTAATAACCGCACACACGCGCAGAATACCGCTAAATCTTGGGCGCAATACTGGGAGTCGTCAGATTACTCCGGTTCAGAACCGCTTCGCGCCAGGCGATAAAGCTGACGGCAGACAGGATCAGTGTACCGCCTGCGACAACCCACGCATCGACGCTTTCATGAAAGACCAGTGCGCCGACCAACGTGGCCCAGATCAGTTGCAGGAAAGTTACCGGCTGCGTGACCGCCACAGGCGCCGCTTTTAACGCGATCGTCATGAAATAGTGTCCCGCTGTGGCAAAGCTGGCGACCAAGAAAAGTACACCCAGATCACGCAGACTGGGCGGCGTCCAGACCGCCACCGCAAATGGGATCAGGGCAATCGTCACCCAGATTGACATGTGCGCGACGACAACCGATGGCGGAAGATCACGCACAAGTGCCTTTGCGATCAGGTAGGACCCGCCCAGCCCCAGAGATGTACCCAGCATCGTCAAGTGGCCTGCTGAGACTTCGCGGAATCCGGGCCGCAGAATAATGAGGACGCCGATCACCGCCACACAGATCGCGGCAATCCGGCGAAATGCCAGCTTCTCGCCTAGAAACAGCGCCGCGCCCAAGGTGACATAGACCGGAGTCATGTAGTTCATCGCCGTGACCTCAGCCAAGGGAATCTGTGTCATCGAGAAAAACCACAGCATCACCGCCACTGCGTGCACGATCCCGCGTATTCCGAACAGCGTCAGGTGTCGTCGTGTCAGATGTGTTGTCAGGACAAGTTTCAGGGCGGGCAGCAGAAAAACCAGACCGAAGACAAATCTGATGAACGCCGCCTGTATCGGGTCCATCGTTGAGCCCAGCGACTTGACCAGCGCGGTCATGACAACAAAGGACACCCCGGCGGCAAACATCCAGAACATGCCCACCAGTGGGCGATAAGTGGGGGCAAGAGTTGTCATGTTAACGGTTGAACACCGAAACCCCAGCCGGAGCAACCCGTCACATCACCACAAGTTTGAGAGCAATCCCCAGCATGACCACCCCGATCACAACATCCAGAACCTGCCAGGCGCGCGGTCTGGCAAAGACCGGAGAGAGAACTCCGGCCCCATAACCCAAGGAAAAGAAGAACACGAAACTGGACGACATCGCGCCCAACGCAAAGGCCAGCCGATCGTCATATTGGGCTGAGATCGACCCGATCAGCACAACCGTATCCAGATAAACATGCGGGTTCAGCCAGGTGAAGGCCAGAACGGTTAGCAGTACCGACCGCAAGCTGGCACGCTTCCCTTCGGCCAGGTCCATCACCGCACCGCCGCGCCAGGCCGATTGCAGGCTGCGCAGACCGTACCATGTCAGAAAGATCGCCCCGCCGTAGCGCATGACCGTTTCGAACCAGGGCGCTGCCGAGGCCAGCGCGCCGAACCCTGCTACGCCCGCCGCAATCAGGATGGCGTCGGACACTGCGCAGGTCAGGCACAAGGGCAGTACATGCTCGCGCCGCAAGCCTTGGCGCAGCACAAAAGCGTTCTGTGCACCGATGGCGAGGATAAGGCTGAAGCCCAATGCGAAGCCTGCGATCAGGGATGTAGACATGTGACCTCCTGTGGTTTCGAGGCATTGACTACGGCTATTGCTGCCTTCTATCAAATTAAATATGTTGACCTCAGTTAAGTATGACTAATGCTGCTTGATCCCAATCATCTGTCGGCGCTGTCTTCCATCCTGCGCCACGGTAGCTTTGAAGCCGCCGCAGTCGAGTTGGCCGTGACGCCCTCGGCCATTTCACAGCGGATCAAAGCGCTGGAGGATCGCGTCGGCGCGGCCCTGATCCATCGCGGCACGCCCTGCACGGGCACCCCGGCCGGGTTGCGGATTGCGCAACATGCCGAGGATATCGGGCTGCTTGAGGCCAAGCTGGCCCGAGAACTGACCCTGGATCAGGCAAGTGGCCCGGCCCGCGTTCGCGTGGCCGTTCCCGCCGACGTTCTGGCGACATGGTTCATCGATGCCATGGCGCAGGTTGATGGCTTGCTGTTCGATCTGGTGGTTGATGATCAGGACCATTCCGCGGAATGGCTGCGGCGCGGAGAGGTCAGCGCTGCCATCACGGTGGGTAGCCAACTGGTGGCAGGTTGCGACACCACCGATCTGGGGGCCCTACGCTATATTGCGACAGCAAGCCCAAGCTATATGCACCAGTGGTTTGCCGATGGTGTGACCGCACATACGCTGGCACGGGCTCCCTGCCTGACATTCAACCGCAAAGATAGCCTGCAGAAATCGTGGATCACCGAACAAACCGGTCAGAGGATTGCGCCGCCCTCGCATTTCCTACCCTCACCGCAGGGTTTCGTGGACGCGGCAATGGCGGGGATGGGTTGGGGTATGAACCCAATCGGGCTGGCACAGCAAGCGTTGGATGACGGGCGGTTGGTTCCGCTGCTGCCCGACGCGCCCCTGGACGTACCGCTGACATGGCAAGTGGGCCGCGTATTGTCCTCTGCGCTGGCACCACTGACCGCTTCGGTCAAACAAGTTGCGGCACAGGCGTTGCTCCCCACTCAGCACTGACAGAACGCCTCAAGCCGCCTCAGGCTTTTTTGTGTTCGGCAACACCACCCGGTAACAGGTGATGGCAGCAAACAGGCTGACGAGCACGATGAAGAATACCGCCCAGGCGACCTCGTGCATATGCGCGACCGCCGCCAGTGCGGCCGACAGGATAACCGCCGTAATCCGACAGATACTCTTGATCGCCGCTGCCCCTTTGACGCGCTGATCCTTGGGGGCCACGTCCCAAAAATACAGTCTTCTGGCCCCGCTGATGCCCGTCACGGCCACGGTGACGATGAACAGCGCCACCGCGTGAAGATGCACCGCATGATCGATCCCCAGAAAATGCACCGCCAACAGCGTACCCCCGGTGAAGGCCACCATGAGGTTGCCCACCACCATCACGGCGCGGTGCGATTTCATATTCACCAATTGCCACAAAGGGGCCGAAACCAGATAGCCCGACGCGGATGAGATGATCATGGCCGTCAAACCTTTGGCTGACGCGTGATGCGCCTCGGCTGCAATCAGGGCAAAGAAGGGCACAGACAGAGACACCACAACCAAAGGCATGCGCATCATCATATAGCGGCGGAACCAGGCCTGATCGAACATGGCAAGGATGTCGGTGAAATTCTCCGAGAGCTTGCGTTTCCGCACAGCCGGTGCGTCACCCTTGCCCTCGGTCTTCTTGGCGATCTCGGACATGGCCAGAATGCACAGCCCCGACAGGACGAAGAACGTGACCGAGACGGCAATCACCGCGGAATGGCGCGAAAAGGGTGGGTTTTCCTTGGTGATCTCATGCACCAGCAGCGCCAGCCCGATGGCCCCCAACCCGCCAATGCCCAGCTGCAAATAGTGCAAGATCATCCGCGATTTGGAATGCACATGATCGCCGATGAGGTCGGTATACATCAACGACTGAATCTCTTCGATCAGACCGATCAGGAAGAAGGCCGCAACAAACGCCATGCCGATGGCGGGAACCACTCCGGTCGATGCCACCACCACCGCCATGACAAGGCAGGCGCCGATGGCAATTTCAGTCAGAGCAATCCCGCGTTTCTTCTGTTGGCGGGCCGCAATCGGCTGCGCCAGAAACACGTCCGAGATCATGCTGCCCGCCATTCGGATCGATACCAGAGCCCCGGCAATGAACATCGGCAGTTCCAGCGATACGGCCAGAAACGGCAGCACCACAGAGGGGCTGCCCAGCGTCCACGCGACCTGAGACAGAATGCTCTGCCCGGCCAGAACCGGAATGTTCCGCTTGGGTATGGCGTCGGTCATACGATCTCTTGCTTCATCTGCCCCACGGGAAAACTGCCTGCCAGCCTATAGGGTTCCAGGCAACCGGCCAAGAAGCACATGAACGGAAAAAGAAAAACCCGACCAGTGGCCGGGTTTTCTATGACTGCTATTTGGTGCGGATCAGAGCTGCGCCATGACCTCGTCCGTGGCCTCGAAGTTGGTAGTGACGCGCTGGACGTCATCATCGTCTTCCAAAGCATCGACCAGCTTCATCAGCTTTTGCATGTCGTCCAGACCCAACTCGGTCGTTGTGGTCGGCTTCCAGACCAGCTTGGTCGACTCGGACTCACCCAGCGCGGCTTCCAGCGCGTTCGACACGTCGTTCAGATCGGTATCGGCGCACCAGATGATGTGCCCTTCGTCCGAGCTTTCGACATCTTCGGCACCCGCTTCGATGGCTGCTTCGAACACGGTGTCGGCATCGCCAACAGCGGCGGTATAAACCACCTCGCCCTTGCGTTCGAACATGAATCCGACCGAGCCGGTCTCGCCCAGGTTTCCGCCGTTTTTCGAGAAGGTCGAGCGCACGGTCGACGCGGTCCGGTTGCGGTTGTCGGTCATCGTCTCAACGATCACGGCGACGCCGTTCGGGCCATAGCCCTCGTACCGGATTTCTTCGTAATCGTCGCCCTCGCCTGCAACCGATTTCTTGATCGCTCGGTCGATCACGTCCTTGGGGACCGAGTTCGACTTGGCTTCCTTAACAGCCAGACGCAGGCGCGGGTTCTTGTCGGGATCGGGATCGCCCATCTTGGCGGCGACGGTGATCTCTTTCGACAGTTTGGAAAACAGTTTGGACCGCGCGGCGTCCTGACGCCCCTTGCGGTGCTGGATGTTGGCCCATTTGGAATGGCCTGCCATGTTGCGTCCTCATGATAGTGATTGCGTATTCGGCGCTCATATAGACGTTTGCGGGGCATGGGATCAAGAGAGCGGCTTGTCCAAGACCGCCTTGCGGGTATGGTGGCGGCATGACGACAGATCAGATTATTCTTTTTGCCCTTTTCGCCACTGTATTCGGAATGCTTCTCTGGGGGCGCTTCCGCTATGATCTTGTAGCCTTTTCCGCGCTGCTGTTCGGAGTCGTGCTGGGGGTTGTGCCTGTCGACGACGCTTTTGCCGGATTTGGCCATCCGGCGACCATAATCGTGGCATTGGTTCTGGTCGTATCAGCCGGGTTGGTCCGGTCGGGCGCTGTGTTCCTGATCACCCGCACTCTGGTCGATGCCTCGCGGGGGCTGGGTGCGCATATCGCACTCATGGGCGGAATCGGCGCGATTTTGTCGGCCTTCATGAACAACGTTGCCGCGCTGGCGCTGCTGATGCCGGTCGATATCCAGACCGCGCGCAAGGCGGGGCGGTCGGTGGGCCTGACCCTGATGCCGTTGAGCTTTGCCACCATTCTTGGTGGCATGGCGACGCTGATCGGCACACCTCCGAACATCATCATCGCCTCAATCCGGCAGGAAACACTGGGCGAGCCGTTCAAGATGTTCGACTTTGCCCCGGTTGGTGGGCTGGCTGCGATTGCCGGGCTGGCTTTTGTCTCGCTGATCGGATGGCGGTTGATCCCGAACCGGGGCCCGCAGGAAGAAACGTCCGAGGCGCTGGCGGAATACATCGCCGAACTGACGGTTCCCCCGGAATCACCGCATATCGGCAAACGGGTGAGCGAGCTTTATGAGGCCGCCGAGAAGTCCGACGTCGCCATCCTCGGCCTGATCCGGGACGGCAAGCGGCGCTATGGCCGCTCGGCCCATGCTACGCTGAAACAGGGCGATGCGCTGGTGCTTGAGGCCCGACCCGAGGCGCTGGACGAATTTCGCGCCGCACTGAACCTCGATTTCTCGGACACACGGCGGCAGGAATTGCTGACCGCCGAGGGCGACGGGCTGGAGGTGATAGAAGTCGTCGCCCCCGAAAGTTCCCGCATCACCGGGCGCACGGCGCAAGGGCTGGGCTTGGCCTGGCGACAAAGCACCGTGCTGATGGGGATCTCGCGCCAGGGCCGCCGCATCACCGAACAGGTCCGCAAGACCGAGGTTGAGGCGGGCGACATCCTGCTGCTGCTTTGCCCGCGCGACCGGAGCGTGGATGTGACCGAGTGGCTGCGTTGTCTGCCGCTGGCCGAGCGTGGCCTGAACGTCACCGCCAATGACAAGGCTTGGCTGGCCATCGGCCTGTTTGCCGCCGCGGTGCTGGCGGCCAGTGTTGGGTTGATCTACCTGCCGATTGCTCTGGGGCTGGTCGTGGTGGCCTATGTGCTGACCAAAATCATGCCGATCGCCGATCTCTACAATCATATCGAATGGCCGGTCGTCGTGTTGCTGGGCTCGATGATCCCGCTGGGCAGCGCGTTGGAGACCTCGGGCGGCACCGAATTGATCGCCAATGCGCTGGTGCAGCTGACCGACGGCCTGCCCGCATGGGCGATTCTGACGGTGCTGATGATCGTCACGATGACCCTGTCGGACGTGCTGAATAACACCGCCACCGCGATCGTAGCCGCCCCAGTCGGAATCCAGATGGCGCGCACGCTTGAAGTTTCGCCCGATCCGTTTCTGATGACCGTCGCCGTGGCGGCCTCGGCCGCGTTCCTTACGCCGATCGGGCACAAGAACAATACGCTGGTTCTGGGTCCCGGCGGTTATCGCTTTGGCGACTATTGGCGCATGGGGCTGCCTCTAGAAATCCTCATCGTCGCGGTTTCCATTCCCGCCATTCTTGTCTTTTGGCCGCTTTGACGGGTAAAGGCACCGCATGAAACGATTTCTGATCCTGCAACTGCGCCCCGAAACCGAGGCGTCGGACGCCGAATACGCCTCGATCCTGGACAAGACCGGCCTGTCGCCGGACCAGACCCACCGCATTCGTCTGGATTGCGAGGACCTGCCCGCAGGGCTGAATGTCACTGACTATGCCGGCGTGATCGTTGGTGGCGGCCCCGGCTGCGTCAGCGACGATCCGGCCACGAAATCCCCAATGGATGCGCGTATCGAAGCGGCCATCATGGGTCTGATGCCACAGATCACCGCGAAGGATCATCCGTTCATGGGTTGCTGCTACGGCCTCGGCATTCTGGCTGCGCATCTGGACGGTAATGTCAGCAAGGACCAGTACGGAGAACCCGTCGGCCCCTCGACCTGTCACCTAACCGAAGACGGCGCGCGTGATCCGCTAACCTCCGGACTGGATCAGACCTTCGACGCTTTCGTCGGCCATAAAGAGGCTGTGCAGACCCTGCCCGACGGGTGTGTTCACCTTGTGGCCTCGGACCCCTGCCCGTTTCAGATGATCCGCTGGGGCCAGAACGTCTATGCCACGCAATTCCACCCCGAGGCCAACGCGCGCGATTTTGAAGAGCGCATCAATATCTACAAGCACCACGGCTATTTCCCGCCCGAAGACGCCCAGCGCCTGATCGATATCTGCCACGCCGCCGATGTCACCCAACCCGGCGAAATCCTGCGCCGATTCACTCAGCGCTATATGTGACCCAACGGCGCGGTTGCCTGACTCTTCACCCCTCGCATAGGCTGGTCCGAACGGCTTTGGGAGGAGTTGTTCTTGGATCTGCTTATCAATGTCGGCCTGCCGTTGTCGCTGGCCGTGATCATGCTGTCTCTGGGCGTCGGGCTGCATGTCGCTGATTTTCGACGCGTACTGACACGAGGCTACCCCTTCGCCATTGGTGCACTAAGCCAGGTGGTGCTGCTGCCTATCGCAGCCTTCGTGACCGTCAAGCTGTTCGCCCTGCCGCCCGAGATCGCGGTGGGCTTCATGCTGCTCAGTTTTTGCCCTGGCGGTGTGACCAGCAACATCCTGTCGAAACTGGCCAAGGGGGATGTCGCCCTGTCGGTCAGCCTGACTGCGGTCATAAGCTTGCTCTCCATGCTGACCGTTCCCATTCTGGCGGCCTGGTCCATCACTCACTTCATGGGCGAGGACGCCCCCGAGGTCTCGATCACCGGTCTGGCGGTCGCCCTGTTCCTGATCACCACCCTACCCGTGGCTATCGGCGTCAGCCTGCGCCATTTCGCGCCCACCTTTGCGGAACGGATTGACGCGCCTCTGTCCAAACTTGCGACTGCCCTTTTTGTCCTGATCGTCCTCGCAGCACTCGCCGGGAACTGGCGGCTGTTTATCGACAATCTTGGGATCATGGGGGCCGGGTTGGTCACCTTGAACATCGCTCTGCTGGCCATCGGGCTGGGGTTGGCGCGTGCCGCGAAACTGTCGTGGAATGAGAGTAAGACGGTCTCAATCGAAACCGGCATCCAAAACTCGACGCTGGGGATTACGCTGGCGGCGCTGATCACGGGAACGGATAGCGGGTTTAGCCCGCTGGCCCTGCCCTCGGCCGTTTACGGGATCATGATGTACGTCGTAGCCCTGCCCTATATCGCCTGGCTTCGCAGCCGCTGAAAGGACAAGACATGACCAACAACACTGCTGATGCCATCGTCGTGGGCGCCGGATTGGCTGGGCTGGCTGCCGCAGCCGAACTGGCGGATCGCGGCAAGAAAGTAATCGTACTGGATCAGGAACCCGAGCATTTTCTGGGCGGGCAAGCGTTCTGGAGCCTCGGCGGGTTGTTCATGGTCGACACCCCGGAACAGAGGCGGATGGGGATCAAAGACAGCCACGATCTGGCCTTGCGCGACTGGATGGGCAGCGCGCAGTTCGACCGCGACGAAGACGCCTGGCCGCGCAAATGGGCCGAAGCTTATGTCGAATTCGCCGCCGGAGAGATGCGCCCCTGGCTATACGAGATGGGCCTGCGCTGGTTCCCCATCGTCGGTTGGGCCGAGCGTGGCGGGTCTTATGCGGATGGTCACGGCAACTCGGTTCCGCGGTTTCACATTACATGGGGCACCGGGCCGGGCGTTTTGAAACACTTCATCCGCCGTGTGCAGGACCATGTCAGCGCCGGACTGATCGAGATTAAATTCCGCCACCAAGTCAGCCACATCATCATGCAGAACGGTGGCGCCAAAGGGGTATCGGGCGAGGTTCTGGCCGATGACTCCGCCCCTCATGGTGCCAAAACCAACCGCGATGAAGTGGGGGAATTCGAGGTCTATGCGCCCTCGGTCATCGTAACCTCGGGCGGGATCGGCGGCAATTTCGAGATGGTGCGCAAGAACTGGCCCCGCGACCGGCTGGGCGAGCCGCCAAAGGACATGGTGGCCGGCGTGCCGTTCCACGTCGATGGCCGCATGATCGGCATCAGCGAAAAGGCCGGCGGCCACGTGATCAACGGTGACCGGATGTGGCATTACACCGAGGGCGTGCGCAACTGGAACCCGATTTGGCCCTCGCATGGCATCCGTATCCTGCCCGGGCCCAGCTCAATGTGGTTTGACGCGCGGGGCAATCGGCTGAAACCGCCCTGTATGCCGGGGTTCGATACGCTGGGCACGCTGAAGGAGATCCTGAAAACCGGTCATGAATACAGCTGGTTCGTGCTGACCCAAAAGGTGATCAAGAAGGAATTCGCCCTGTCGGGTTCCGAACAAAATCCCGACATGACGGAAGGCGGCTGGCGCGAGGTGCTGTTCCAGCGCGTCCTGACCGGATCAAAAGCCACCGCGCCGGTTGAGGCGTTCAAGGAGCATGGTGAGGATTTCATCGTCGCCAACACTCTGACCGAGTTGGTCAGTGGCATGAACCAGTTGGGCGGCGGTCTGATCGACGAGGCGCATCTGCGCGCTCAGATTGAGGCGCGGGATAGTCAGGTCGACAACCCGTTCACAAAGGACGCGCAGATGGCAGCCATCCTTGCCGCGCGTAATTACCGGGGGGATAAGCTGATCCGCACCGCCAAGCCGCACAAGTTCCTTGATCCGGCCAATGGCCCGCTGATCGCAGTGAAGCTGCATGTGCTGACACGCAAGACGCTAGGCGGGCTGCAAACCAATCTCGACAGCCAGATGATCGGCGCAGATGGTCAGGTCGTCCCTGGCCTGTTCGCCGCCGGAGAGGTCGCCGGGTTCGGTGGCGGCGGCTATCACGGTTACAACGCGCTGGAGGGCTCGTTTCTGGGCGGCTGCATCTTTTCGGGCCGCAATGCGGGGCGGTCACGGGCGGTGGCCTGACCGCCCGGTCTTATGGCATACGCACAAATTTCAGCACCGGCTCACCCGCGCTGTCCAGCATGACCAGATTGTCCCCTGCTACAGCATAAGCAGTCACGTTTTGCAGCGCGTCCAAAAACTGGCGCTCAACCTGTTCCATTTCTGGCGGGCAGGCCATCAGGGTTGCCGCGATATTGTCCGGAAAGTCGATCTGCCCATCAGATATCTCGACCTGCCCTTTGATACGGTTGCAGCCTCCGCTGCCGCCAAAAGCCCCACCGGCCTCAAACGCGATTTCGGGGCGTTTATCCATGTCCAGAACGCCACCGTTCAACCCAATGGCGGACCATTTGGTATCTTCAAGGCTCACCGGTTCGTTTGTAGTTTGGGCAGTGCTGTAACCACCCAGCAACCCCAATACGACCGCACTGGCCACAATGGCCTGACCTATCTTTGGAAAAGGCATGATCCTGTCCTTTCTCTTCAGACGCTTTGAAGAGAAAGATTGGGGCGGGATCAGAGATTACAAGCTAAGCCCCTAAAAACCGGCGGTTCCGCGCCGATCTTAAAGGGGCCAGATAAACGGGATCAGCAAAGAGGCCAGCAAACCGACCGTCAAGTTCAACGGCACGCCAACTTTCAGGAAGTCGGTGAATCTATAGCCGCCGGGGCCGTAAACCATCATGTTGGTCTGATACCCGATCGGCGTAGCGAAGGAGGCCGAGGCCGCCACCATCACCGCCACCACCAGCGGGCGCGGGTCGATCCCGACCGCCTGCGCCAAACCGATGGCAATCGGTGTCACCACCACGGCCACGGCATTGTTCGACACCAGTTCAGTCAGCACCGAGGTCAGCAGGTAGACGGCCCAGATGATCAGGAAAGGCGGCAGCACGCTTAGGCCCGGAGCAATCGCTTCGACAATCAGCGAAACGGCCCCGGATTTGTCCAGCGCCGCACCGATGGCAAGCATAGAAAAGATCAGCGCCAACAGGCGGCCCTCGACAAAGGAAAATGCCTCATCCGCGTCGATGCAGCGGGTCAGCAGCACCACCGCGACCGCCAGAACCGACAGCAGCAGGATCGGCGCCACGCCCAGCGCGGCCAGCACGACGATCCCCACCAGCGCACCAATGGCGATCGGCGCATGGCTACGGCGGAACGCACGGGCCGAGGGTTGCGTTACGTCGACCATATCCATGTCGGACGCCAGTTTTTGGATGTCTGCGGGGGACCCTTCCAGCAGCAGCGTATCGCCGACCCGCACCACCAGATCATCCAGCTGACGCCCGATATTCTGGTTCCGCCGATGCACCGCCAGCACATAGACACCATACCGGCGGCGCAGACGCAGCGTGCCAAGCGTTCGGCCCACCATGCGGCAACCGGGAGTGATCAGCACTTCGACCGTCTTAGTTTCAACCGCCGAAACCTGATCGACGCGCTTGAGTTCCTTGTTGCTTTGCAGGCTCAGCAACTCGGTCATTTCAGTACGCAGAACCACGCGGTCACCGAGTTTCAGCTCAACCCCTTTCAGGTTGCGCCGCAGCGACTCGTCGCCCCGGATCACGTCGATCAGACGCACGCCGGGGCGTTTGAACAACTGCACCCCTGTCACTTCGCGCCCGATCAGGTTGCTGTCGGGGGGAATGACAGCTTCGGTGAAGAACTTCATCTTGGACCGGTCGGACAGCAGCGAGGCCATGCTGTCGCGGTCCGGCAACAGGCGTGGAGCTATGAAACGCAGGTAGACCATGCCATAGATCACCAGCGCGATGCCCAGCGGCGTAACCTCGAGGATCGAAAACGCCTTCATCCCCTGTGCCCGGGCCACACCATCGACCAGCAGGTTGGTCGAGGTCCCAATCAGGGTTAGCGTACCGCCCAAAATCGCCGCGTAGCTCAGCGGGATCAGCAGTTTCGAGGCCGGAACGTTCAGCGTGCGTGCGATTTGCACAAAGACCGGAATCATCACGACCACGACCGGCGTGTTCGACACCACGGCCGAGGCCAACACGACGAACGCCATCAACAGACCAATGGCAAAGCGCGGATTCACCTGCGCCTGCTTTTGCGCGGTCGAGGTAAACGCATCCAGCGCCCCGGTCCGCACCAATGCCCCCATGATGATGAACATTGCCGCGATCGTCCACGGTGCAGGGTTGGACAGCACCCCCAGCGCGCTCTGATACGGCAGAATGCCGGTCACCAGCATGATGGCAACGCCACCGATGGCGACCACCTCGGTCGGGTAAACCTCGCGCAGGAACATGACGAACATGCCCGCAACGACCATCAGCGCCACGATCGCGCTGCCCGTTTCTGTCAGTTGAAGGAATTGCATTCTTGGTTTTGTGTCCGAACCTTGACCTGGCTTGCGCGCCCGCCGGGCAGTTTCCCGCATTGCGCGCGGCAGAGCAAGCCTTACTGCGGCCCAGCCTGCTGCAAGCGCCCGCCAACGCGGACCATCTGCACAGATTTTGCCTGCCCGTCGCGGTCATCGGTCTCGACGAACACACCGCTCAGCGTTGCCTCGCCATTTGCAGGGGTGAACCGCGCCTTGGGCATTCCGGTGATGAAGCGGCGCATCGGTTCGATCTTGTCCATGCCGATCACCGAGTCATAGTCTCCGCACATCCCAGCATCGGTCAGGTAAGCTGTGCCACCTGGCAGGATCTGCGCGTCTGCCGTGGGCACATGGGTATGCGTCCCCACCACAAGGCTGGCGCGTTTGTCGCAGTAATGGCCCATCGCCATCTTCTCGGACGTCGCCTCGCAATGCATGTCAACGATGATGGCGTTTGCCTGCCCCCCGCGCGGGTGGGACTTAAGGATCGGTTCAATCGCCGAGAACGGATCATCGAAGGGCCGTTTCATGAACACCTGCCCCAGCACCTGCACCACCAGCACCTTGCGGCCTCCGGGTGCATTGAATAGGCGATGTCCCCGACCCGGCGCGCCTTTGGCAAAGTTCACCGGGCGTACGATGCGCGACTCTTTTTCAATGAATTGCAGCATGTCTTTCTGGTCAAACGCGTGATCGCCCAGCGTCAGACAATCGGCACCGGCGTCCAGCAGCAGCTTGGCGTGATCCCCGGTCAGACCCATCCCGTTCGAGGCGTTCTCGCCATTGATCACAACAAAATCCAGCCGCCATTCGTCACGCAAACGCGGCAGATGTTGCTGTACGGCCGTGCGTCCCGCGCGGCCCATGACGTCACCCAGAAAAAGTATCCTCATCCAACCTGTCCTAAGTGTGGTAATGGCCAAGCACAAGTGGTTAAGCTGCCTGCATAAACTGCCAAAGCCCTTTCAACAGGAGATTCTTGATGCCTCGCCCTCTTATTGCCGCTCTTGGCCTGATCGCACTCACCGCTTGTGATGAGGTGCCCGCGTCGGATTCATCGACGCAACTGGCAAATCCCGCTGCCACGTTCTGCGTGGAAAGTGGTGCAAGATACGAAATTCGCGACGGCGACAACGGGCAATCAGGCGTCTGCATTCTGCCCGATGGGCGCGAAGTCGATGCCTGGGAATACTTCCGCGAAAACAGCCCGACCTGAGGCGATCAGGCCGAAAAGGTCAGCACCCGGCTTTCGGTGATCACCATATCCAGCGGCTGATCGGTGGGCTCCAGCGGCAGCCCTTCGGCCTCTTGCGCGTCAAAGGCAAAACCGATGGCCAACGTAGGGCGTTTTGCGCGCAAGCCTTCCAGCGTGCGGTCATAAAAACCGCCGCCGTAACCCAGCCGCCCGCCCTGCGCATCGAAGGCGACCAGCGGTACGATCAGAATTTCGGGGTCGAAATAGTCATCGACCTCAGGCACCTTGGCGCCGAACGGGCCGTCTTTCAGCGCACCTTCGGGCGTCCAGCGCGAAAACTTCAGCGGTTGCCCGGCTGCTTGGATCACCGGCACACCAACGGGGCCATAAGCCGAGGCCTCGGCCATCGCAGCCAGCGGATCAATCTCGGTACGGATCGGCATGTAGCCAGACAGAGGCACGCCCCGGTGTCCGGCCAGAACCTCGGACAAACGTCCGGCGGCTCCGGGCAAACGGGTGTCGAACGCAGCCTTTCGGCGCGCAAAAGCCGCCTTGCGCGCGGCGGCTTTGATGTCGGTCAGATCGGTCACAGTAGCACCACGCTGGCAAGCCCAAGAAAGATGAAGAACCCCATGACATCCGTTGTGGTGGTCACGAAGGTCCCCGACGCCAGCGCAGGGTCAACGCCCATGCGGTCCAGCACCACCGGTACTACCGTACCTGCAAAGCCCGCGATGACCATATTCACGACCAAGGCCGACCCGATCACGACACCCAGCATCGGAGAATCGAACCACATCATCCCCACCGTCCCCAGCACGATGGCAAAACACAGCCCGTTCAGCATCCCCACCAGCAATTCCCGCCGGATAACGCGCATGACGTTGGCGTTGGTCAGGTCGCGCGTCGCCAGCGCCCGCACCGCAACCGTCAACGACTGCGTCCCCGCATTGCCGCCCATCGACGCCACGATCGGCATCAAAATCGCCAGCGCCACCAATTGATCAATCGCCGCCTCGAACTGCGAGATAACCAATGAGGCACAGATCGCCGTACACAGGTTCACCGCCAGCCACGGCAGACGCCGCCGGCTGGTGGCGGCCACACTGTCCGAGATCGAGCTTTCGTCGCTCACGCCCGCAAGGCGCAGAATGTCTTCTTCGTGTTCTTCATCCAGAACGACCATTGCATCGTCGATGGTGATCACGCCGACCAGCCGCCCATTCGCATCGACCACCGGGGCCGAGATCAGGTGGTACTGGTTGAAGGCATAGGCCACATCCTCTTCGTCCTGATCGACGGGGATCGAGTGGAATTCTTCCTCGGCGATGTCATGCAACGGCACGTCGCGCCGGGTCGCCATCAGCTTGCCCAGCGTGACCTGCGCCACGGGTTTCAGCCGCGGATCGACCAACACCACGTGATAGAACTGTTCCGGCAGATCGTCATTGGCCCGCATGAAGTCGATGGCCTGCCCAACCGCCCAATGCTCGGGCGCCATGACCACCTCGCGCTGCATGAGACGACCGGCCGAGTTTTCCGGGTAAGACAGCGCTTGTTCAGCCGCGACCCGTTCGGAATCCTCCAACGCGTCAAGGATGGCTTCCTGCTGCGGCTCTTCAAGGTCTTCCAGCAGGTCGACAACGTCGTCGCTTTCCATCTCGCGCACGGCGTCGGCCAGAACGTCGGGCTTCAGGATACCAATGATCTCTTCGCGCACCGCCTCATCGAGTTCCGAGAGGATGTCGCCGTCAAACTCCTTGTCATACAGGCGGATCAGGCGGGCCCGATCATACGGGTTGATCTGTTCCAGAAGGTCGGCGATGTCGGCCGGGTGCAGCGGCTCCATCAGCTCAACCAGCTTGTCGCGGTCGTCTACATCAACTGCATATAGTATGGCCGCTACGGTCTTGCGATCCAGCGCATAGACATCGTCGTCACTGGTTGACTCGTTTACGGGTTCATCAAAGCCTGTCGTCATGTCTGCCCCCGTATCATTCGGTCATTGGCCCCTAATTAGAAGAAGCTGCTACCGGAAAACAATGACAATACGGCGATTTACCGACAAGTTTCGCCCGCCTATGCTGTTTCGCAGTCCCTTACAGGCGGAGATGAAGGAAAATGGCGCAAAAAACGCTGCTGAAAGGACGTGTTCTGAGCTTCACCGGTTCACCGTTCGAAGGTGAGCCGACCGAGGCCGTCAAAATCAGCGAAGCAGTTCTGGTCGAAGACGGCCGCATTTCCGCTGTGGCGGATGCCGACAGCCTGCGCGCCGCCCATCCGAATGCAGACCTGATCGACTACGGCCAGCACGTCATTATGGCCGGGTTCGTGGACGCCCACGTGCATTATCCACAGACCGCCATGATCGCCAGTTGGGGCAAGCGCCTTATCGACTGGCTGAACACCTATACCTTCCCCGAAGAGATGAAGTTCGGCGACCCCGCCTATGCGTCCGAAATTGCCAACCGCTATCTCGATTTAACCGCGGCGCACGGCACGACGACCATGTGCAGTTTCTGCACCATCCATCCCGAAAGCGTCGATGCCTTCTTCGCCGCCGCGCAGCAACGCAATCAGCGCGTCGTGGCCGGCAAAACCTGCATGGACCGCAACGCGCCCGAGGGGCTGCAGGACACGGCGCAGACCGCCTATGACCAGTCAGCAGCTTTGCTGGAGAAATGGCACGGTGTCGACCGGCTGTCTTATGCCATCACTCCCCGCTTTTCCCCCACCTCCACGCCCGAACAGCTTGAAGCGATGGGCGCGCTCTGGGCCGAGCACCCGCATTGCCTGATGCAAACGCATCTGAGCGAACAGACCGACGAAATCGCGTGGGTCCGCGAGCTGTTCCCCGAGGCGCGCGACTATCTGGATACCTATGAGAATTTCGGCCTGCTGGGCGCGCATGGTGTCTATGGCCACGTCATCCATCTGGAATCGCGCGAGCGCGACCGGCTGCGCGAGGTGGACGCGGCGCTGATCCACTGCCCGACCTCGAATACGTTCATTGGCTCGGGTCTGTTCGACATGACCGGGCTGATGCGTGACGGTCACAGGGTCGGGCTGGCGACAGATACCGGCGGCGGGTCCAGCTTTTCGATGCTGCGCACAATGGCTGCTGCCTATGAAATCGGGCAACTGCGGGGCGCGCCGCTACACGCCGCACAGCTGCTGTGGCTGGGCACCGTCGGGTCGGCGCGCACATTGCGAATGGACGATTGCGTCGGCAACGTTGCACCGGGGATGGAGGCCGATCTGGTCGTCCTCGACCTTGCCTCGACCCCGGCCATCGCTCAGCGCGAGGCCTGCGCTGACGACTTGTGGGAGGCCATCTTCCCCACCATCATGATGGGCGACGACCGGGCGATCTCGGCCGTTTGGATCGGCGGAGAGCCCGTCGCACGGTAAAACGGGCATCGCCTAGTTTTGAGCGCAAACCAGAGACGAGGCGCTCAAGGCCTTTGGTCCGAACCATCGGGCAGCCAGATGACGGCTGCCTGATTTCCCCGATAAGTCGAAAGAGAAAGTAAGCCTATAGACCCAGCTTGCGAATATTCTTTCTTTTCTTCGATTTGAATTTGTCACCCTTCACTAGGGTGCTGTCCCCGGTTGCCCGCCACCATTCCTTATCGTCTGGCCATTTGCGCCAGATTTGACCATCCGGAGCGACAACATGCTCGATACAGCCCAGCTCATCCGGCTCGGAGTCGACGGAATCGCCTTTTGGCCAGTACCAGACCAATTCACGGCAAACGCGGGCCTTGCGGTCCACTTTCCACGTGCCGATAGCCACGTTGTCGCTGTGCTTTTTGCACCATGCGCTCGCCTGCCAGCCGGAACCAAAGTAAATTCCGCCCTCACATCCTTTCCAGATTTGCGTCTTGCCCCCATAGAGCTGTGCAATCACATTGGGGTCGGCAGGCTTCGCACCCTGCGGTTTGGGGTCAGCCCAGGCGAATGCTGAATTCAGAACGATCAGGACGGCAGTGCCAACAGAAATTGCTTTAAATTTCATCTAACCACTCCTTCTAAAATGAAGAAAAGATACCACAAAAACGCCAATTTCTCAAAAATCCGGCCGCCCCAAAAGCCTCACTACTGGGCGTCTTTTCTTGCTGTTGCAGCTAAACAGCCACCGCACCCAGCCTTGTGAAAGCGACGATACTCAGCCTAGCGTTGCAAGGCCTGCGCCAGACTGTTCTGGCGCTCGATGATCCTTGGCAGGTCTATCGTTGCAATCTGCCCGTGGCGCACGATCTGGCGCCCTTCCACGAACAGATGCTTCACATTCATCGGCCCGGACAATAGCAACGCCGCCGAGTCCCAACTGCCGGCGCTTTCAATCCCGCTCGTGTCCCAAACGGCAATATCGGCGCGCTTGCCGGGCTCCAGCCGCCCACAATCGGGGCGGTTCAGAACATCAGCACCGCCGCGCGTGGCAATCTCCAGCGCTTCACGGGACGACATCGCATCCGCACCGTTCGCGACGCGCTGCAATAGCATGGCCTGTCGCGCCTCGAGGATCAGGTTGCTGCTGTCGTTGCTGGCCGACCCATCGACCCCCAAACCAACAGGAACGCCGTGGTCGCGCATGGCACGCACCGGTGCGATACCTGACCCCAAACGGCAATTGGAACAGGGACAATGTGCGACACCGGTCTGGGTTCTGGCGAACAGATCGATCTCGGTCCCGTCCAACTTAACGCAATGGGCGTGCCACACATCCGAACCGGTCCAGCCCAGATCCTCGGCATATTGCCCTGGGCGACAGCCGAACTGCGCCTGCGAATAGGCGATGTCTTCGTCGTTTTCCGCCAGGTGGGTGTGCAGCATCACCCCCTTATCGCGCGCCAGAATTGCCGCATCACGCATCAGGTCGCGGCTGACCGAGAACGGTGAACACGGTGCCAGCCCGACGCGGCACATTGCGCCCTCGGAAGGATCGTGAAACGCATCAACGACCCGGATCATGTCATCGAGGATCGCGGCCTCGACTTCGACCAGCGCATCCGGCGGCAGGCCGCCGTCACTTTCGCCAATGCTCATGGCGCCGCGTGTGGGATGAAAGCGCAGGCCGATCTCAGCCGCCGCCGCAATCGTGTCATCCAGCCGCGCACCGTTCGGGTACAGATACAGGTGGTCAGAACTGAGCGTGCACCCGGACAGAGCCAGTTCGGCCAGACCGATCTGGGCCGAGACGAACATCTCTTCCGGCCCAAAGCGGGACCAGATGGGATAGAGCGCCTTCAGCCAGCCAAACAACAGCGCATCCTGCCCGCCGGGCACCGCGCGCGTCAGGGTCTGAAAAAGATGGTGATGGGTGTTCACCAAACCCGGCGTCACGACGCACCCAGCCGCATCATGAGTTTCGCCGGTGGTCTGCAGGTTGTGGCCAATCTGTTCGATCTGCCCGCCTCGGATCAGGATATCAGCGCCAGAGAGTTCACGGCGCGTGTCGTCCATCGTCAGGATGGTATCTGCGTTCTTGATCAGGGTTTCGGTCATTCCGCCCTCCTTGCAATACACCCGTTTCGTGCAAGAGGAGCGTCGGCTGGCGGAAAACGGGTACAAGAACCAGCCGGGCAAACCCTACCCGACCGGTTCAGACCCGGCAATCTTTTTCAGTGCTTGCGCAAAAGTTCCAGCGCCGCCGCATGCAGATCAGCGTTCGCGGCCGCCAAAACGCGGCCACCTTCATGCGCGGGACCGCCTTGCCAGTCAGTGACAACTCCGCCCGCAGCTTCGATCACCGCGATAGGCGCCTGAATGTCATAGGCGTTGAGGCCAGCCTCGATCACCAGATCGACCTGCCCCGCAGCCAGCAGCGCATAGGCATAACAATCCATGCCATATCGCGTCAGCCGAACATGCCGCGCCACGGCCTCGAACCCAGCGCGTTCGTCAGGGGTGCCAACCTCGGGGAAAGTGGTGAACAGAATCGCCTGGTTCAGACTGGACGTCGGGCGGGTCTTCAGTGGTGCCGTTCCGGTTGGGCCGGTCACTTGCGCGATGTCGGCTGATCCCACGAAACGCTCGCCGATATAAGGCTGGTCGATGACGCCCATGATCGGGCCGTCCTGCGTGCTTAGCGCGATCAATACACCCCAGGTGGGCGTGCCGCTGATAAAACCGCGGGTGCCGTCAATCGGGTCCAACACCCATGTTCGGCCGCTGGTGCCCTCATCCTGGCCGAACTCTTCGCCAAAGATACCGTCATCGGGCCGGTGTTTGGCCAGAACCGCGCGCATGGCCTGTTCGGCGTTCCGATCAGCAACGGTTACCGGGTCGAAGCCCTCGTCCAACTTGTTGTCGGTCTCAAGATTGGATTGTCTGAAAAATGGAAGAATGGCCGCGCGCGCAGCGTCGGCCATTTCTTCGGCAACTTCCAGATCGCTTAGAATGGTCTCTTGCATACGCTACCCGTGCGGTCCGCGCGTGCCAGAGTCAACCCCGTTCGCTCAGGCGACGTCGCTCAGCACACGTGCGAGCTCGAACAGGCGGCGGCGTTGGTTTTCAGGGATCGCATAGTAGGAACGTACCAAATCCAGTGCTTCCTTGTCCCCCATCAGATCAGCCGGAACCGATTTCTTGCCGGTTGCTTCTTTTTCGGCCTCTTCCAGACCTTCAAAGAAAAAGCTGACAGGCACATCCAATGCCTCGGCGATGTCCCACAAACGGGAAGCGCTGATGCGGTTGGCACCTGTCTCGTATTTCTGAATCTGTTGAAACTTAATACCAACTTGCTGCGCCAACTGCTGCTGGGTCATGCCAATCAGCCAGCGGCGATGCCGGACGCGCTTGCCCACATGGACATCGACGTGATGGGTCATTGGTATTCTCCTCTAAACTACACACACAACCGATCTGAGTGCGCGACATGCCTTTTTACGCAACACTAGCGAGCCGCCCTTAACCACTTCCTAATTAGGAACATGCCCCCAAATCAGCACCTCAGACAATATTGCGCTTTTTGGTTTTTTTTTCAAGAAGGTTGAATCTGATTCCCGGCGCAGAGATTTAAAGTTGTGCCACGCAAGCCTCGCACACGTCCCTGCCGTCAGGTAAGTCTGACGTGCTTGCCACACCCCCTGCCGGGTAAGAGATTGACAAACCCCAAGCAGCACGAACCTATGCCCCAAACCACAGGAGCAGACTCATGCTGGCCTACAGAATTCCGTCCCAAGGCGCCGCCGCCCGGCTTTGCGATATTGACGTCCCTCAACCTCTGGAAGGTCAGGTGCGGGTCGCGATCAAAGCCTGCGGCCTGAACTTTGCCGACTTGCTGATGCAGAAGGGTACGTATCAGGACACGCCGCCCGCCCCCTTCACGCAGGGTATGGAAATCGCCGGTGTGGTCGATGCGACGGGGCCAGGCGTATCGCACCTGCAACCAGGTGACCGGATCGCGGTCTATTCGGGTCAGGGCGGCTTGGCGGAGTTCGGAGTGTTCGACGCGGACCGCGCAATCCCCCTGCCCGATTCGATGAGCTTCGAAGACGCCGCCGCCATCCAGATCGCCTATGGCACCAGCCACATTGCATTGGATCACCGTGCCCGCCTGCAACCCGGCGAGACGCTGCTGGTCACCGGTGCAGCAGGCGGTGTCGGCCTGACAGCGGTCGAGATCGGCAAGCTTATGGGCGCAACCGTGATCGCTCAGGCCCGGGGCGCGGACAAGCTGGCTGTTGCGCAAGCCGCCGGGGCGGACCACCTGATCGACGCATCCGAGGATCTGCGCACGCGCGTCAAGGAACTTGGCGGCGCGGATGTCGTGTATGACGCAATCGGCGGCGATGTGTTCAAAGCCGCCTTCCGCGCCACCAACCCCGAAGGGCGCCTGCTGCCCATCGGTTTTGCGGGCGGTGAGGTACCGCAGATTCCCGCCAATCACCTGCTGGTCAAGAACCTGACAGTGATCGGGTTCTACATTGGAGGGTACCTGACCTTCCGGCCTCAGATCGTGCAGAACAGTTTTGAAACTCTGTTCCGCTGGCACGCCGAGGGGAAAATCAAGCCCCATATCAGTCACGTGTTGCCCTTGTCGGACGCCGAAAAAGGCCTGCAACTGCTGCGAGACCGTACGGCGACCGGCAAGGTCGTGATCACGCCCTAGCCGACAACGGCCTTCAGGGGGCTGCTGCCGAGCATACGGAAATTCTGCCGGACGAGGTCGGCCAGCGCCTCAACCACGGGGCCACGTCCGGGCTCCCCGCCGTACAGGTTGATCATATGCGCGGGCAGATCGGGCAGCACACCGCCGTCATCGATCTGCACCAGATGCGCGGCCTCGGTGCCATCCAGCATGGCGTGAATCGCCAAGTCGGCAGACACGGTGGCCTCAATGGTGCGGTCGTTTTCGGTTTCCACCGACAGCTCCCACGGAAGGCCCGCTTCATCCAGCGCCGCGATCATCTGCGGCCGGAACATGCAACGACGACCGACTGCAATGGGAATCGGCCGCTTGCGCCAAGCCGACCCGCCGGGCGCGCCAATCCAACGCAGCGGCAGCTCGGCAATGGTTTCCGCCGCCTCGCCGCCGTTCGCTTCGGTCGTTAGGATCAGGTCGCATTCGCCGCGCTTGAGCATGTCTTTCAGTTGCAGCGAGTATGAGGACACCAACTGCACCCGCACCCGCGGGAAATCCGCATTGAAGCGCTGCAACACCCGGGGAATAGCTGGGTACACAATGTCATGCGGCACGCCCAGCACCACCTCACCCTCGAACGCCTGATCGGTGAGCTTCGAGATCACCTCATCATTCAGCGCGATCATGCGGCGGGCATAGGCAAGCAGTTGCTCTCCCGAGGCGGTCAGCGCGATGGTACGGCCGCTGCGGTCCAGCAGTTCAAGGCCCAGCAGCTCCTCCAGCCGCTTCAACTGCATCGAAACGGCAGATTGCGTCAGGTGCAGGAACCCGGCGGCACGCGTCACGCCACCCTGATCGGCCACCGCCACAAAAGAACGCAAGGTTGTAATGTCCAGATTTCGCATGTTCACGAATCCTTATGTGTTACTTCATAAACATTCATTTTCAAAATGTGCCCTATTGCGCCATATAAATCAAGGAACTTGATGAAACCCCAAAAACTCATCGAGAAAGCATGAAAGGACAAACATTATGACCCAAATTGCAATTAACAGACCCTGCCCGCCCCGCCGCCGCTTTGGCCTGTCTCTGCTGTGGGATGCGCTTTCTCTGCACCGCCAGCGTCGCACTTTGGCAAGGCTGGACGCCCGGGCGCTGGAAGACATCGGAATCACGCGTGAACAGGCCGAGGCCGAAGCCGCCCGTCCCCTTTGGGATGCGCCGGAATTTTGGCAAAAATGATTCTGACACTCATCTTTTCCCGATGAATGGCGACCCGCTCCCGCAGGTCGCCATTTTTGTTTCGTGTTTTAGCCGGAATCCAGCGCTAAACCCTTGAAACATGACCCGCAGTTGCCGATATTTGCGAGGAACGGGGTCCGATTTTCGGACCACGAAAAGAATTATGTGAAGGGAGACCCTTTAATGGCACAATTTGACACGATCCGGACGGCGACCGGCGCGCGCGCTGCCCAGATTGACGAGGGCCTGCGCGCCCACATGAACAAAGTCTACGGCACGATGTCCGTGGGTATGCTGATTACGTTTGCAGCGGCCTGGGCAATTGCCGGTCTGGCGGTTTCGTCCGTACCGACAGAATACCAGATCAGCGCAAGCACTTACCTGACGCAGTTCGGTGCAACACTGTTCGCGTCGCCCCTTAAGTGGATCATCATGTTTGCCCCGCTGGCCTTTGTGTTCGGCTTCAGCGCCGGTATCAACCGCCTGTCCGCAGCAGCAGCACAGACGGTATTCTATGTGTTCGCGGCCGTTATGGGCGTGTCGATCAGCTGGATTTTCCTGGTCTTTACCGGGCAGTCGATCATCCAGGTGTTCCTGATCACATCCATCGCCTTCGCGGGCCTGTCTCTCTATGGTTACACCACCAAGAAAGACCTGTCGGGCATGGGCACGTTCCTGATGATGGGCCTGATCGGCCTGATCGTTGCGATGATCGTCAACTGGTTCCTGCAGTCGCCTGCAATGATGTATGCGATCTCGGTTATTGGTGTACTGATCTTCGCGGGCCTGACCGCTTATGACACGCAGAGCATCAAGAATACCTACCTTCAGATGGCTCACTCGGGCGATCAGGAATGGTTGGGTAAAGCCGCTATCATGGGCGCACTGAGCCTGTATCTGGACTTCATCAACATGTTCATGTTCCTGCTGCAGCTCTTTGGCAGCCGCGAATAAGGCTACAGCGACTTAAATATCCAAAGGGCGGGTCCTTGCAGACCCGCCCTTTTCTTTTGATGAGTTGGGAAATCGACCGATACGCCCTGTGATCCTCGCGCCCGACACGTACAAAAAAGGCCCCGTCCAGATGGCGGGGCCTCAATCATTGCATATGCTTGTTCGATCAGCTGCAGTTCAGCGCCACGGCGAAACCCGAACTGCGATCGGAATTGCCCTTGCGGTAGACATCACCCGCCGGCAGGCAGCCGGTGAACTGCTCGGCATCGCGGCCGAATGTTGCGCCGACCGCGTTATCCACTCGGGTGCTGTTGTTTGCGGTGCGCAGGACGCCGTACAGAGTACCATTCACGTTGACTGTGCTCAGGAACAGGTTGGTGTCCGATCCGGTCAGAAGCACCGCATCAGTGTCGCTGCGCCCGCCATTGTCGATTGCGACACGCGCAACTTTCTGCGGATCGGTCTGGTCGGTTACCACGGGAACTGCGGGCAGCACGGCCAATTCAGCCGGTACGTTCGTCGCAGGCGACAGGAAGGCAGCCGCTCCCTGAACATCCGAGATAGAGCGGGGTTCACCATCGATCCCCGTGAACCCGACGCCTTCGCGGTTATAGGGGTCTTCGCAGGCCGCAAGGGCCAGAACGGTCATTGTGGAAAACAAGATTTTTTTCATGACGGCCAACATTTTGGAACGGTTTGTTGAAGCGTATCGGCAAGCCTCTGCAAAAAGCAACCCACTGCGGACCCGATTGCCCTGCCCGCTGATGCTTCGTTGCAACGGAGTGAAGCGTCATGAAACCCTGCCCCAAAAGGTCCGCAAAGAAAAAGGGCCCTGCCGAGGCAGAACCCTATGAAACTGTCCAAGTTGGACGGCAGATTACTTAATCTTGCCTTCCTTGTACTCGACATGCTTCCGAGCAACCGGGTCGTATTTACGAACGGTCATCTTCTCGGTCATGGTGCGCGCGTTTTTCTTGGTCACGTAGAAGTGGCCCGTGCCCGCGGTCGAGTTCAGACGGATCTTGATTGTCGTCGGCTTCGCCATGGTTATCTCCTGCGTCCGAAAAGGCAGGGGCCTTTCGGTTGAATTCCTATGAGCGTGCGCTTTTACCCGGTCGCGCGGCTGAGTCAACCGGATTCCGCCCGGAAAGCGCACAAATCCTGCACTCGAAGCCCGCCCCGGTTTGGTTGGCTCACGGTTTTGTGATATGCTCACGCGATTATACCCTAAAAAGAAGCCGACATCAGGCTCGAACCCCGAGGCGCCGCGACCAGGCAAGACGTTCTGCCAGCAGAATCGAAATGATCACTTTGGGGGAAGTTGTCATGACAGGTGAAGACACTGACGGGATGGCGACGCCGCATGTCTTCGACTCCAGGACTCCAACGACGCAAAAATCTTCGCATGCCCCTGTGGGCAAAGACTTGGACCGGGAAAGGCGTACCGGGCGTTGCTTTCGCAATTCGCCACTGACGCGCAATGCGGTCAGCCAACCCTTTTCCGCCGGGTCCGCATGGCGTGTTCCCGGACTCAGAGAGGCATTTGAGAGGTCGCGACACGTGCAAGAAGGCTAAAGGACCAGCCTGATTACAGGTCCTGCATCAACTTTTTACAGGAGGTAGACATGCCTATTTTCATTACCTACGCGTCCTATTCGCAGGAGGGGGTCAAGGGAATGTTGAAGAAGCCCGTGGACCGTACAGCGCCTGTCCGGGCATTGCTGAAAAAGGTCGGTGGCAAGCTTTTGGGTTTCTACATGACAACGGGCGAAAATGACGTGGTGGTCATCAGCGAGGCCCCGGACGGCACGGACGCCGTGGCCGTCGGCATGGCGGTTGCGGCCTCGGGCGCGGTCTCGAAGGTTGAAACGGTGCGCGCATGGAAGGCGAAGGACTTTGTCAGCGTTGCCAAGAAAGCCGCGAAACTAAGCGGCGCCTATGCGCCACCAGGCAAGTGACAGGGAATACGCGCGGAGGGCCTATAAGCCGGATCTTGTTCCGGGGTTGCCCCCTTCGATGACCATTCCTCTAGGCCGCGCATTGCTGCGCGGCTCAAGCTGCCAACCCGGTCCCTCTCGGCCAAGACGCGCTTAGCGGTGGTATCGGCTGACGCCGACCATCCCGCGCGGGGACCCTATTTGGCATTGCTCCCGGTGGGGCTTGCCGTGCCGCCGCTGTTGCCAGCGGCGCGGTGGGCTCTTACCCCACCGTTTCACCCTTACCGTTGACCGAAGTCGCGGGCGGTCTGATTTCTGTGGCGCTTTCCGTCGGGTTGCCCCGCCCGGGCGTTACCCGGCACCGTTGTCTTGTGGAGTCCGGACTTTCCTCTCGGGCTTGCACCCCAGCGGCCATCCGGCCCTCCGCGCAGTGCGGTGGGTATGCTTTGGGTCAGGTGGCGTCAAGGGGTTAGGGCGCGAAGGGGCCTGCCCCTTCTTGGCCTGCGGCCTATTCAACCCCGAGATATTTTTGGCCCGATGAAGCCCGGATCGGTGTCTATCGGTCCAGCGGCGCGAAATCTGCAGGATGCAGGGTGCCCGTGGCCCACGGACGGTATCTGAGCCGGACCGCAGCCAGCAGTGTGTCGTCGTCGACCTCAAAAGAATACCCAGCCGCGCGTGCCGCGGCCCGGAAGGATTGCATCGTCAGGTGTTTCGGGGCTTTCCCCTCTCCGCGCCGCCCCACGAGGTTCAGGCGCTCTAGCCGTTGCCAGGGGAATCGGGGGCCGGGGTCGCATTTTCGTCCCGGCGCCATGTCGGAATGGCCGATCACGTGGTCCGGGCTGATCGACCACCGTTTCTGGATTTGGCGCAGCAGGGTTTCAAGCACGGCTATCTGAGGTTCTGAAAACGGGTGCGCCCCGGTATTGTCCAGTTCGATGCCGATTGAGCGGGAGTTTATGTCGCTCTGGCCGTGCCATTCACCTGCGCCTGCATGCCAGGCGCGGTGCTCCTCGTGCACCATCTGCCAAAGCGTGCCATCTCCGCCGATCAGGTAATGTGCCGAGACTTCATGTTCGGGATTACACAAGCGATCCAGCGCCGCCTGCGGGCTGTCCATCGCGGTATAGTGGATGACCACCAAGGACGGAGTCAGCCCGTCCCTTCGCTCACCAAAATTCGGGGACGGGTGCCATATGGGAGTCGGTGGTTCAGTTATTGACGGCACTGCGGAACGCGCTCGGGTCCCAGCCGCAGGCGAAACCGTCACCATCCGGGTCCAGACCTTTGCGATCCTTCTGCGGGCCGCCATTGGACAGGAAATCGATCTGCGCTTGATCGGCCGACGGGTAGCGGGCGCAGTTGCGCTGCGCCTTGGCCTGCAGATTGAACCCGGCGCGGCTGTAGAGCTGGGTTCCGACCGGGTTCGAGGTGTTCAGCGCATATTGGACAATATTGGGCTGACCGTCCGAACCACGGGCCGGAACGGCTGTTGGCGAAACAACCTCATAGGTCTGGCGGTTCTGTTCGATCCGCGCAGCATCGGATTCGATGGTTCGGCGATCCGAAACCGCGTCGAAGTCCTGTTCATCCGAGATCCCGTTATTGATGGGATCTTCGACCGTTGACGCGGGCGGTACATATGTGGGCTGTCCGGACGTGCTGGCCAATGCGGCTGCGGTTGCCGAGGCAAGGTCAGCATTCTCACCGGTTGGCAGAGGGGCACCAGCGCCCGGCGCGCCCAGTTGTTCCTCGGTCACCTCAGAGGGCCCAAGCAGCGGATTTCCGGTGTATCCCTGCCCTGCCAATTGCGCCTCACGCTGTGCCTGATAGGCGGGCGTGTTGAAATCCGGGCCACCTACCGGTGCCACCGTATCACAGGCGGCCACCAACCCGATTGCGAGGATCAGAAGCGTAAAGCGCATCCAGCTGCTCCGTCTTGCGTTGTCTTGCCTGACCTGAGGCTTACCACCATTTGCCTGGCTTGGCCACAAAGCCCGCTGCGTTCTCCAACGCGTAGGCTGTGTTCAGCAGATCGCCCTCTTCCCAAGGACGCCCGATCAGCTGCAGACCAAGCGGCAGACCTTGCTTGTCCAGACCGGCAGGCACCGAAACACCCGGCAGGCCGGCAAGGTTCACGGTCACGGTGAAGACGTCGTTGAGGTACATCTGAACCGGATCAGCCTCGGTCATTTCGCCCAGACCAAACGACGCTGACGGTGTGGCCGGGGTCAGGATCGCATCGACACCTGCGGCGAAGACATCTTCGAAGTCTTCCTTGATCAGAGTACGGACGCGGCGGGCGCGGTTGTAATAGGCGTCGTAGAAGCCTGCGGACAGAACATAGGTTCCGACCATGACGCGGCGCTGCACCTCGTGACCGAACCCCTCGGCGCGGGTTTTCTCGTACATCTCGGTGATGCCGTCGCCCTGCGCCAGCGTAGCGCGGCGACCATAGCGGACACCGTCATAGCGGGCGAGGTTCGAGGATGCCTCGGCCGGGGCAATCACGTAATAGGCAGGCAGCGCGTATTTGGTGTGCGGCAGCGAAATATCGACGATCTCAGCACCCGCGGCTTTCAGCATCTCGGCACCGTCAGCCCAGAGCTTTTCGATCTCGGCGGGCATACCGTCCATGCGGTATTCCTTGGGGATACCGATCTTTTTGCCCTTGATGTCGCCAGTCAGCATCGCCTCAAAGTTCGGTACGGCCAGTTCGGCGCTGGTCGAATCCTTGGGGTCGTGACCGCACATGGTCTCCAGCATGATCGCCGCGTCGCGCACGTTCTTGGTCATCGGTCCGGCCTGATCCAGCGAGGAGGCAAAGGCGACGATGCCCCAGCGCGAGCAGCGGCCATAGGTCGGCTTGATGCCGGTGATGCCGGTGAACGCGGCAGGCTGGCGGATCGAGCCGCCGGTGTCAGTACCGGTTGCGGCCAGACACAGGTCAGCGGCCACAGCCGAGGCTGAGCCACCCGACGAGCCGCCCGGGGTCAACTGCGCATCATCGTTGCCACGGCGCCACGGGCTGACCGCGTTGCCATAGACGGATGTTTCGTTGGACGAGCCCATGGCGAATTCGTCCATGTTCAACTTGCCCAGCATCACGGCCCCGGCATCTGCCAGTTGCTGCGACACGGTGGATTCGTATTCGGGTTTGAAGCCTTCAAGAATCTTCGAGGCCGCCTGCGAGGGCACGCCCTTGGTGCAGAACAGATCCTTGATGCCGATCGGCAGACCACACATGGCAGGCGCGTCGCCACCCTTGATCCGCTCATCCGCCGCCTTGGCGCGTTCCAGCGCGATTTCAGGCGTCTTGTGGACAAAAGCGTTCAGCGCGTCGGCCTCATCAATGGCCTTCAGGCAGGATTCGGTCAGCTCGACCGAGTTCACTTCACCCTTGCGCAGCGCGTCGCGGGCCTCAGCCAGGCCCAGTTTGTTCAGATCGCTCATGTCTTACTCCACCACTTTGGGGACTGCGAAAAAGCCTTCGCGCGCGTCGGGGGCATTGGCCAGAACCTTGTCCTGCTGGTTTCCGTCGGTGACCACATCCTCACGACGCTTCAGGCGCATCGGCTCGACCGAGACCATCGGCTCGACGCCTTCGACATCCACTTCGTTCAGTTGTTCGATGAACCCAAGGATGGTGTTGAACTCGGACGCCAGCGCGGGCAGCGCGTCATCCTCGACCTTGATCCGGGCCAGTTTGGCCACCTTGGCGGCGGTGCTTTGGTCAATCGACATCGGAAAACCTCATATGCGTTAGGGGGCATTTACCTGTCTGGGGTCCGGGTCGCAAGACCGGCTAGGGATCGATCGGTCCCGTTTCGACCTGCGCATGGTAACTGCCATTCAAATTTGCATATCCCCTATACGCAAAAGTAAACCGATTAGTTCATTTTGCACATTGAAAAAGTGAACCGAACTGTTCATTTCAAATGTTACGGCACAGCCTTAAACCGGAGAAAGACAATGAAAACGTTCATGACTGCTTTTGTATTGGCCACCACGGTTCTTGCCGCCCAGGCGCAGGCTTTTGGCCCCACCATGAACACCCTGACGCGCGACCTGACATTCCCCGAAACTGCCTCTCAACCTGTCACGCAGGATCAGGCCAAATTGGGTAATTGATATGACCCCCTGTCCGGGTCGGGTATTCGACGTCCGGCCCGGAAAAACTGCAATTGACTGCTGCGCATATTGCGTCCAACCGCTAGGGTGATCAAAGTGATCCGTCGAACCAAAATCAGGTTCGGCAAGCCAACGGAGCAGTAGATGAGCGCGCGCAAACAAGCAGTTCTGGACGCAATTGATGCGGCCAACACCCAAGACCCCAACCTTGATGACGGCCAGCCGGTCGAGCTTCTATACGGCCAGCGTATGAGCGCCGAGCTGGACAGGCTTTTCCCGAACGCTTCGGATGTGCTGCAGATTGCGGCTCGGGGTCAGCATGTTGAACGTTGGAAACTGGCGCGCAGCGAATACCCCGAAGGCCGCGCCGGATACTTGGCCTGGCGTAAGGCACAAGGTGTCCATCACGCCGACGTTGTCATGGCGATGATGGAACAGGCCGGTTACGGCGCGGATGAGATCGAAGCCGCCGGACGGATGCTGCGCAAACAGGGTATCAAGCGGGATGACGACGTTCAGGCATTGGAAGATGTGATCTGCTTCGTGTTCCTGAAATGGTACTTCGCGCCCTTCGCCGAGAAACACTCAGCTGAGAAAATCCAGAGCATCGTCGAAAAGACCGCCCGCAAAATGTCGACCGAGGGCCGCGCGCGGGTTCTGTCCGAATTCGATCTGCCAGAACATCTGGCCGCCGCATTTCAAGTCTGAGTTTCAGGACTGAGACGCGCGGGCCATGTGCCTGCGATAGACCTCGATCATCCAGCCAAGCATGGTGGCGTTCAGGATGTGCCACATGAAATGTGTGCCCAGTGGAAGCTGGGCGCAAAGGGGTTCGTCCAGTGCCCGGAAGGTGATCGAGGCGATCAGGATGCCCGCCCCGATCGCAAGGCCACGCGCTGTTTCGGGGACGCGATTGCGCAGCAAAAATGCGTAGATCAGAATCAGCAGCGGTACCGGAGCATATGCCGACGATCCACCCAGACCCGGAATGAACTGGAACAGAGGGACCGTGGCTGCGGCATAAGGCACGAACAGGACGGTGACGATCAGGGCATAGACTGGCCGCATGTGCCAGACATCCCGATTGATCGCGAAGATATAGACCAGAATGTACAGCAGGATCGGTGCGACATCGGCCATTGCGGCCCAGACCTGCGCGTGGGTGTGGAACAGATAGCTACCCACCCCGATCACCGCGAGGATGACCACCAGCCCCATCGCCAGAGGTATCCCCTGCCCGCGCACGCGCCGCCACATGATGAACGCCGCGATCAGAAAAGCTGCGTTTGTCACCGCGTTGATCGGCTCGGCCCAATAGGCGGGCGACAGGCGCTCGCAATATCCGTCAATTTCCTGAAACCAGTCCATGAACTTTTACATATCCGATGCTAGGTTGATGCCAAGAGTTTGTTTTGGGAGGACGTTTTCATGAACATCATTTGGCTGGGGCACGGCAGTTTCCGTATTGAAACCGAAGGACAGGTTCTGCTGATCGACCCCTGGCTGACCGGTAATCCGGCTCTGTCCGAGGAACAACACGATGCTGCTGTGGACGGTGCGACGCATATTCTTTTGACGCACACGCATTTCGATCATGTGGCCGACGTTGTGTCACTGGCCAAGCACCTGAAGGTGCCAGTGGTGGGCCAGTACGACCTGATGGGATATTGGAGCGAGGCCGAAGAGCTGGAGACCATCGGTTTCAACAAGGGCGGCACGGTGAACCTGAACGGGGTCATGGTGTCGATGGTGCCCGCGTCTCATAGTTCGACCTTCTCGACGCCCGACGGTCTTCGCACCGGTGGCAGCGAGGTCGGTTTCATGATCGCCTCGGAAGGGCACATGCTCTACGTCTCCGGCGACACAGATATCATGGCGGATATGGAGTGGATGGGGGACTACTACAAACCCGATATCGGAATCCTGTCGGCGGGCGGCCATTTCACCATGGACATGAAAGCGACGGCTTACGCGGCCAAGCGGTACTTCAACTTCAAGACCGTGATTCCCTGCCACTACAAGACCTTCCCGATTCTGGAACAATCGGCGAAGGCGCTGATCGACGGGTTGCCAGGCGTGGACGTTATTGAACCAGAAGTGATGACGCCGCTGAGGCTATAAGATATAGTCCGAGACGTATTTCGAGCCAAAATCCTCATGGAATGAAAGACCGTATCGCCACATCTCCTGAATTGGAGGCCATAGTTCAAAGGTGGGTCTCGGCATTCGGCGCGCGTGATACAGATGTCGTGATCAACCTGTTTTCAAGGTCCAAAGCTCTGACATATCTGGGATCAGCGGATGACGAGTTCTGGACCGGAGAAACGCTGCGGACCGGGTATAGGGCATATATTGAGGACGTCCCGAAGTTCATTATCAACGAGTCCAACATCGTCGCGCACGAAGTTGGCTCGGTCGGGTGGGCGATATGGCGGGCCAAAGTCTACGCGCCGGAAACCGAAAAAGCCGTGGATTTTAGAATTTCCTTTGTTTTCCTCCTTGAGGACGCGGTGTGGCGCATTGTTCAGATTCACAACTCCAACCCCGTTTCGAATATCGAGGCAATGGGGTTTGAAACCCAAAGTTTCGACGATCTGTTGCTGGCCGTAGATCAGGAAGAATTGCAGCAAACCCCTTCGGGTATCGCGTCGATCATGTTTACCGATATCGCAGATAGTTCGTCCATTGCCCAGACGATCGGCGATCATCTCTGGAATCGGGCCGTCAGGTACCACTTGGAAAACGTCGAAGTAGAGATCGATCGGACAGGCGGCAGAATGATAAAGTCTTTGGGGGACGGAACAATGTCCGCGTTCCCAACGGCCCGTAGCGCCCTTGAGGCCGCCCAGTCCATCCAACGAAAATTGCACTCGGAAAAAATCGAACCACGCCTTCGGGCCAGAATTGGCATTCATACAGGTGATGTTCTGGAAAACGACGGGGACTTTTTCGGAACTGTGGTCAACAAAGCCGCGCGGATCGCCTCAATGTGTGCGCCGGACGAGATTCGGGTATCCGACGCGACCAGGATTATGGTCGGAAGTGGGGCTCAGTTCTCGTTTTCCGATGCCGCAACCGTGCCTCTGAAAGGGCTGAAGGGCGCTCACAAGATCTACAAGCTTGATTGGCAGAAATAACGGCTATTTGCGGCCCCAATCTCAGGGCGCGCGCCGCTCTGCAAAAAAGGATCTCAGCAGATTTTCGGATTCCGTGGCCGAGATGCCGTCGTAGACCTCGGGCACATGGTGGGTTTGCGGATGCGAAAAAACGCGCGCGCCGTGCGCCACACCTCCGGACTTTGGATCGGCAGCGCCGTAGTAGATGCGCCGGATACGTGCCGCGGCCAGCGCCGCCGCGCACATCGCGCAGGGTTCCAGCGTGACGTAAAGATCATGGTCCGGCAACCGCTCGGACCCGGCCTCGGCGCAGGCGGCACGCAGGGCCAAAATCTCGGCATGGGCAGTGGGATCGTTCAGCTCACGCGTCCGGTTGCCCGCTGCGGCCACCACACGGTCGCCCAGTACGATAACGGCGCCCACCGGTACCTCTCCGCGATGTGCGGCTGCGCGCGCCTCAACCAGCGCTTTGTCCATATGCGATCTGAACTCCATGCCCCTGACTGCATCAGAAACCTGTCTTTCGCAAGCGGGCGGGATGCGCTATGGGCTGCGGATGACCAAAACCACTCCTCCCGGCGACCGGATCGCCAAAGTGCTTGCCCGCGCGGGCGTGGCCTCGCGCCGTGAAGCCGAACGCATGATCGAAGCCGGTCGTGTGACCGTGAATGGCAAGGCCATCGACAGCCCTGCCCTGAACGTCACTGGCAAAGACAAGATCACCGTTGATGGCAAACCGGTGTCCGAGCCCGAACCCTCGCGCCTGTGGCTTTATCACAAGCCGCCGGGGTTGGTGACCACGACACGCGACGAAAAAGGCCGTGCGACCATTTTCGACAACCTGCCCGAGGACATGCCCCGCGTCATGAGCGTTGGACGGTTGGACCTGAACTCGGAAGGGTTGCTGCTGCTGACCAATGACGGCGGCATCAAGCGCAAGCTGGAGCTACCCTCGACAGGATGGCTGCGCAAATACCGCGTGCGGGTGAATGGACGCCCCAAGGACGAAGACTTTGCCCCCCTGCGCAAGGGGCTGGTGATCGATGGCGAGCGGTTTCTGCCCATGGATGTTTCACTGGACCGCCAACAGGGCGCAAACGCCTGGCTGACCATCGGTCTGCGCGAAGGCAAGAACCGCGAAATTCGCCGCGCGATGGAGGATATCGGCTATGCCGTGAACCGCCTGCTGCGCGTGTCTTACGGCCCGTTCCAACTGGGCAGCCTGAAGCCCGGAGAGGTCGAGGAAATCCGCCGCCGTGTGATGCGGGACCAATTGGGTTTGGACGGCGAACCTGAAGCCAAGCCGAAACGCCCCGCGCGACCGCAACGAAAACGGCCCCCCATCGGCAAGAAAACTCGCAAGTGACGCGGGTTTGGCAACCTTCCCCCTAGCGCCAAGCCCTCGTATCGCCTAAATTTTCCCAGAGCGTTGCTTTTGGGGGGCGTCATGTCAGGGACCGGAGTGCAAAAACTGGCCTACGCGGCCCTGCTGGTACTGTTGTTCGGCGTCTGCACCGGCGTGCTGGGAGGGCTGTAGCGCATGTCACAGCGGTATGGCGGAAAATTCAGCCCTCAAGGTGGCGGGTCTGACGACGACAAACCCCCTCGTGGTCAATTCCACGGCGCACGGGTCGAACCGGCGGGCGCGCGGGTGAATATCCTGTTTCTGCCAGCTATTCCTTTGGTGTTTCTATCCCTGAACGACGGTGCGATCGGGATGACGATCGGGCTGATCGCAGCCGGCCTGCTGACCGGCGCGGCCTTTTTGCTGCGCGAGGGTCTGCGCGCCGAAGCCGCCTATAATGAGCGCCGTACCGCTCGCCGACCGGCCTTTCCCCGAAAGATTTTCGCAGGCGTTCTGACCGGGTTGGGAACCGCGCTGGCCGCGTATCGATCCGAATATCTGGACGCCGAGACTGCCGCGCAGGCCAGCCTGTTGGCTCCGATCCTGTTTGGGGCCGTGGCCTCGGTGCTGCATTCCGTGTCCTTCGGGCTGGACCCGATGAAAGACAAGGGCATGGAAGGGGTCGACACCTTTCAGCAGGACCGCGTGGCCCGGGTGGTCGAGGACGCCGAAACCCATCTGTCCGAAATGACCGACGCCATTAAACGCGCCGGTGATCGCCGGGTCGAGGCACGCGTCGAACGCTTCCAGGACACCGCCCGCGATCTCTTCCGCACGGTCGAGGAAGACCCGCGCGATCTGGCCGGTGCCCGCAAGTACCTGACCGTCTATCTGCAGGGCGCGCGCGATGCGACGGTTAAGTTCGCCGATGTCTATGCCCGCACCCGTGATGCGCAGGCGCTGGCCGATTACACGGCCTTGCTGGACGATCTGGAACAGAATTTCGCGGCCCGCACCCGCAAGATGCTTTTGGATGACCGCAGTGATCTGACGGTTGAAATTGACGTGTTGCGCGAACGTCTGCAACGCGAAGGCGTCCGGTTGGACTGACCGGACAGTTATTTGAGAAAGGATTACCCCATGTCCGATGCGATCAAGAACAAGGCGGTCGAGGCCGAAACGCTGGTGCAGGAAGTAACCGCCGTGGCCCTGCCCGAACCTACGGCCGAAGTTGTTTCGCTGGAAGAGGCCGACGAACCCGTCAGCGCCGAGATCCGCAAGCGGATGGACGAGATCGACATGGAGAACACCAACTCGATCGTGTCCTTTGGCTCGTCCGCTCAGGCCGAACTGCAGGAAATCAGCCAGGCGATGCTTGCCGATGTGCGAAATAAGGATGTCGGTCCCGCCGGGGACAGCCTGCGCAACATTGTAACCACGATCCGTGGTTTTTCGGTCAGTGAATTGGACGTGCGCCGCGAGCGGAGCTGGTGGGAAAAACTGCTGGGCCGCGCAGCGCCTTTCGCCAAGTTCACAGCTCAGTACGAAGAGGTTCAGGGCCAGATCGACCGCATCACCGACGATCTGCTGGGCCACGAACACACGCTGCTCAAGGACATCAAGTCGCTGGACCTGCTCTATGAAAAAACGCTGGGTTTCTACGACGAACTAGCGCTTTACATCGCGGCGGGCGAGGAAAAGCTGACCGAGCTGGACAGCCACGATATCCCGGAAAAAGAGGCCGAAGTTCAGGCCGCGCCCGAAGATCAGCAGGTGATGAAAGCGCAGGAACTGCGCGACATGCGCGCCGCACGCGACGATCTGGAACGTCGGGTCCATGACCTGAAGCTGACCCGTCAGGTGACGATGCAATCGCTGCCGTCGATCCGTCTGGTGCAGGAAAACGACAAGTCGCTGGTGACCAAGATCAACTCGACGCTGGTGAACACCGTGCCGTTGTGGGAAACCCAGCTGGCGCAGGCCGTCACCATCCAGCGCAGCGCTGAAGCCGCAGCCGCCGTGCGTGATGCCAATGACCTGACCAACGAGCTGCTGACCTCGAACGCGGCCAACTTGCGCGAGTCCAACAAGATGATCCGCGAGGAAATGGAGCGCGGCGTGTTTGATATCGAAGCCGTCAAGCAGGCCAATGCTGACCTGATCGGCACCATCAACGAAAGCCTTGCCATCGCGGATGAGGGCAAAGCCAAACGCGCCGCCGCCGAGCAGGAACTGGAGAAGATGGAAGCCGAACTGCGTGACACGCTGGCTTCGGCCAAAGCGCGGCAGGACGGCATCGGTGACAATGCCGGAACGGCGGTTCCGGGCTGACGGCGGGCTGCGCGTGCGGTTTTCGGGATATCTGAAGCCCCTTTTGGGTTTTGTCGCGCTGTTGGTTTTGGCCAATTGCGATGAAACTCTGACGTCTTCTGTTGTCCCGCAACCGCGCCCCGCGGCGCCCACGCCTGCACCCAATGCCTATGTCCCTCCGTCCGCGGCCAGTCAGGATCTGGCCCGATTCTATCAGCGGGTTGAACGAGACCTGCTGACCCGTGGTTTGTTGCGCATAGACGGTGGCGGCCCAGACACGCCTTATGACGCCGACGATCTGGCGCGCAATTTCGAGGCCATTGCGTTCTACAGCGAATATCCCGACCACGCGGTGACCGCGTCTTCGCGCAAAACGGACGGGCAGCTTAGCCGGTGGACGGGCCCGGTACGTGTGCAGACCGAATTCGCCCCGTCAGTTGCCCCCGAGTCGCGGGAACAAGATTCCGCGCAGGTCGAAGCCTTCACGGCGCGGCTGGCCAAACTGACCGACCACCCGATCTCGGTCGTCAATCGCAAGGCGAATTTTCACGTGTTCTTTGCGGGCAAGGATGACAGCAGCTATGTGGTCATGCGCCTCAAGCAGTTGATCCCGAACATCAGTCAGGCCTCGCTGGATCTGGTCGCAAATCCGCGCGCCAATATCGACTGTTTCGTGTTTGCCTCGGCCACAAGCAACGCACCGAACCGATATGTGCGGGCGGTGACGCTGATCCGGACCGAACTGCCCGATCTGCTGCGCCGCAGTTGTATTCACGAAGAGATTGCACAGGGCCTTGGACTGTCCAATGACAGCCCGGCTGCGCGGCCCTCGATTTTCAACGACGACGACGAGTTTGCGCTGCTGACCAGCCATGACGAGAAATTACTAACGATGCTTTATGATCCGCGTCTGACCCCCGGTGTGACGGCCGAAGACGCCCGCCCGGTGGTGCGGATCATTGCGCGTGAATTGATGGGCCAGAAGCTCTGAGCCCAAGGAAAGGAGACCCCGATGGGTATTTTCGATTTTCTGACCGGAGAGTTTATCGACGTCATTCACTGGGTCGATGACACCCGCGACACCATGGTCTGGCGGTTCGAACGTGAGGGGCACGAGATCAAATACGGCGCCAAGCTGACCGTGCGCGAAGGCCAGGCGGCCGTGTTCGTGCATGAGGGGCAGCTGGCGGATGTGTTCACGCCCGGTCTCTATATGCTTGAGACCAATAACATGCCGATCATGACGACCCTGCAGCACTGGGATCACGGCTTTCAGTCTCCGTTCAAGTCCGAAATCTATTTCGTCAACACGACGCGGTTCAACGACCTGAAATGGGGCACCAAGAACCCGATCATGCTGCGCGATCCCGAGTTCGGCCCAACCCGTATCCGGGCTTTCGGAACATATACCGTGCGTGTGAAGGACGCGGCGAAATTCCTGGTTGAGATCGTGGGCACCGATGGTGAGTTCACGATGGACGAGATCAGCTTTCAGATCCGCAACATCATCGTGCAGGAATTCAGCCGCGTGATCGCCGGGTCGGGTATCCCGGTTCTGGACATGGCCGCCAATACTGCCGATCTGGGCAAATTGATTGCGGCAGAGGTATCGCCCGTATTGGACAGCTATGGGTTGGAGATGCCCGAGTTCTACATCGAAAACATCTCGCTTCCGCCTGCGGTTGAGGCCGCGCTGGACAAACGCACCTCAATGGGGCTGGCGGGTGATCTGGGCAAATTCACCCAGTATTCTGCAGCCGAGGCAATGACCGCCGCCGCCAACAACCCCGGACAGGGCGGCGGCATGGGCGCAGGTCTTGGCATGGGCATGGGAATGGCGATGGCACAGCAGATGTCGAACATGGCAGCGGGTCAACCGAGCGGTCCGTGGGGCAGTTCCGCCCCCGCTGCCCCGCAACCGGCAACGCACTCGGCGCCGCCGCCCCCTCCGCCGGTGGAGCATGTGTGGCATATCGCTGTCGATGGGCAGTCCAGCGGGCCATTCTCGAAGGCCAAGATGGGGCGCATGGCGACGGACGGAGAGATCACCCGCGACACCTATGTCTGGACCGCTGGTCAGGACGGCTGGAAAAAGGCCGGAGACGTGCAAGAACTGGCGCAGCTGTTTACGATCCTGCCACCGCCTCCGCCCGGAGCCTGACCTTTCAGACGTCGGCGTAGGAACAGGGTTGCACGATGACCGAAGAACACAGATTTCCCTGCGAGCAATGCGGCGCGGATTACCGGTTCAATCCCGGTGACGGCAGCCTGACCTGCGATCATTGTGGGCATTCCGAAGCAATCGGCGCTGGCCCCTGGGGCGGTGCCAGCCTGAAAGAACTGGATTTCGATGCGGCCATTGCGGACCGCCTGCCCGACAGCGAGATTGAGGAAACTCGTGTTCTGTCCTGCCCCAACTGCGCAGCTCAGGTCGAATTCGACCCGGCGACCCACGCCGCTGAATGCCCGTTTTGCGCGACGCCGGTTGTGACCGATACTGGGGTCAATCGACACATCAAGCCCCGGGGCGTTCTGCCCTTTGCGCTGGACGAACGCGCGGCGCATAAGGCGATGGGGGATTGGCTGGGCCGGTTGTGGTTCGCGCCGAACGGGCTGAAGGATTACGCCCGAAAGGGACGCAAGATGCAGGGTATCTATGTGCCTTATTGGACGTTTGATGCGGACACACAGTCCAACTACCGCGGCGAGCGCGGCACCGTCTATTATGAGACCCGAACCGTTATGCGGGACGGAAAGCGGGTGCAGCAACAGGTGCCCAAGGTGCGATGGTCTCCGAAATCCGGGCGGGTAAAGCGGTTCTTTGACGACGTGCTTGTGCTGGCCTCGCGGTCCTTGCCCAAAAGCTATACCGACGCGCTGGAACCCTGGGACCTTCCGGCGCTGGAGCCTTATCAGCCGGAATATCTGGCAGGCTTCCGGGCCGAAGCCTACACAGTCGAATTGCAGGAAGGCTACACCGAGGCGCGCGGGTATATGGCGCGGGTGATCGAGCGGGATGTGCGCTTTGACATTGGTGGCGACCGCCAGCGGATACACACGATCGATACCGATTTACGCAACGTGACCTTCAAGCATATCCTGCTACCGGTCTGGATGGCGGCCTACAAGTATCGCGGCCAGACATATCGCTTCGTGGTGAACGGCCGCACCGGTCGCGTTCAGGGTGAGCGCCCCTGGTCCGCTATCAAGATCACTATCGCCGTTATTGTGGGTCTGCTTGTGGCCGCTGGTGTCGGATATCTTATGGCGACCGGCCAGCAAGGCTAACACTGCTTCGATAACTGCAATTGTTAGCGCTTGAACTTCGCGCAATCAGACGCCATTCTGCGCCGCGTCAACGCCGAGCGGGGAGGCCTGTGTGACACTATCCGATCTGAACCAGTTGCTGACCGCACGGTATTCCTGTCGCGCGTTCCGTCCCGACCCGGTGCCAAAAGAGCAGATCGAACAAATCCTGACCAGCGCCGCACGTGTGCCCAGTTGGTGCAATGCCCAACCTTGGCACGTGGTTCTCACCAGCGGTGAAGAAACCGACCACTTTCGAGAGGCGATGCAGAACGAGGCCATGACCGGCGCCCCTGCCCCGGACCTACCGTTTCCGACCTCCTATTCCGGTGTTTATCAGAACCGCCGCCGGGCCTGCGGCTGGGCCTTGTATGAGGCGGTGGGCGTGGAACGTGGCGACCGCGCGGCCTCGGCCCGGCAGATGATGGAGAATTTCTCGTTGTTCGGCGCACCGCATTGCGCGATCATCACCAGCCCGAAAGAACTTGGGGCCTATGGCGCGCTGGATTGCGGCGGGTTCGTCACAGCCTTTTCACTGGCCGCACAGGCGCTTGGTGTGGCCACGATCCCACAGGCAGCGATCGCCACCTACGGCCCATTCCTGCGCAGCTATTTCAACATCCCAGACGCCCGGATGATTTTATGCGCGATTTCTTTTGGCTATGCGGATACGGACCACCCAGCCAACAAGTTTCGCACCGACCGCGCCGATCTGAGCGAGATTGTCGAATGGGTCGGATAACAAACGCATCAAGCGGAGAGTAAATTTGCGCGCAGTCCTACAACGAGTTTCACGCGCCAGCGTATCAGTGGAGGGTCAGGTCATCGGCCAGACCGGACCGGGATTGATGATTCTGGTTTGCGCGATGCAGGACGATGATGAAACGAAGGCGGATCAACTGGCCGCCAAGGTCTCGAAACAGCGCATCTTCAAAGATGACGCCGGAAAAATGAACCGCTCGGTGAAAGATATCGAAGGCTCGGCGCTGGTGATCAGCCAGTTCACACTGGCCGCCGATACGTCCCGCGGCAACAGGCCCGGCTTTTCCGAAGCCGCGACGCCGGACCTTGGCAAGCATCTGTATGAGGTGTTCGCCCAGCGACTTGCGGCGCATGGCGTGCCTGTGGAAACCGGTGAGTTCGGGGCGGATATGGCAGTAGAGCTGGTCAATGACGGGCCAGTCACGATTTGGGTGGAAAGCTGATGGACAGAAAAGAACAGGCAATTCGCATCTGGCAGGCCGGTGTCGATGCCGTGGGCGGTCATGCGGCGACCAGCAAGGTGCTAAACGATATCCCCGCCCCAGATCAGATCCTGGCCGTGGGCAAACCCGCGGCTGCTATGGCCCGTGCCGCGCTGGAACACTTCGGCCCGCGCCCGACGCTGGTGGTCACCAAGGACGACCATGGGCGCGATCTGCCGGATCATGTGACAGTGATCGAGGCGTCCCATCCCGTTCCCGACAATCGCAGCCTTCAGGGTGGTCAGGCCCTGCGCGAAGCGATCGAAGCGATGCAGCCCGGCTCGCACCTGCTGTTGCTGGTGTCCGGCGGGGCGTCCTCGCTGGCCGAGGATTTGCTGCCGGGCAAAACGCTGTCTGATCTGGAGCAGTTGAACAAGAAGCTGCTGGCCGAGGGGCTGGACATCACGGCCATGAACGCCGAACGCCGCAAACTGTCCCGGATTAAAGGCGGCGGGCTTCTGTCTCATTTCCAAGGGAAAAAGGCGACCGTACTGGCGATTTCTGATGTACCCGGAGATGACCTGAATGTTGTCGGCTCGGGGATCGGGGCACTGCCGGAGAGCTATGATTTCGAGGCAAGCACGCAGATCGTGGCATCGAATGCTCATGCCCGCGCGGCTGCTGCGGGTTTGGCGCAGGATGAGGGGCTGAAGGTGCTCGCTGACGAGGAATGCCTGCATGATGACTTTCTGAAAGTCGCCAAAGCGCTGGGTGAGCGTATCCGCTCCATGCCCAGCGGCGTCATGATCTTTGGCGGAGAGCCGACGGTCGTCCTGCCCGAAAACCCGGGGCGTGGCGGGCGCAATCAGGGGTTGGCGCTGGCATTGGCACGCGAGATTGCAGGAACAGAAGGGCTTACCGTGGTCGTAGGCGGTACAGATGGAACGGACGGCCCGACAGATGCCGCCGGGGCGGTCATTGATGGAACCACCTGGGGCGAAGGCGCGGAACAGTCCCTGCAGCAGGCGGATAGCGGCAGCTATCTGGATCGCACGGGTGCGTTGCTGGTGACAGGCCCCACGGGAACAAACGTAATGGATCTACTTGTCGCAATCCGCAACTGATCTGACGATTTTGAGCCAACCTGATTTGAATTTCCCACGGACAGTGTGGAAATGACGCCGCCTGCCAATGCGCTACGCACCATCGAAGACCTTCCTGACGTAGGCATTGAAATGCCCGATGGCTGTCGCTTGTCTGCGCGCGTCTGGCGTCCGACGGATGCGACGGACAACCCCGTCCCCGCCATTCTGGAGTTTCTGCCTTATCGAAAACGCGACGGCACCACGGTGCGTGATGCGCTGACGCACCCGTGGATTGCCGAACGCGGCTATGCCTGCATCCGCGTCGACATGCGCGGCAATGGTGACAGCGAAGGGCTGATGGAGGACGAGTACACCCAGCAAGAACTGGATGATGCCGTCGCAACGATCCATTGGCTGGCGCAGCAACCCTGGTGCACGGGTTCGGTTGGGATGATGGGGATCAGCTGGGGTGGGTTCAACGCGCTTCAAGTTGCTGCGCTGCAACCCGAACCGCTGAAGGCGATCATCACCCTGTGTTCGACCGCCGACCGCTATGCGGACGACATCCATTATAAAGGTGGCTGCCTGCTGAACGAGAATCTGGGTTGGGGCGCGACGATGTGGTCTTACTCGTCCCGTCCGCCCGATCCCGACCTGCGTGCGAACTGGCGTGAACTTTGGTTGGAAAGGTTAAAGCACGAACCGTTTCTACCCTCGGTCTGGCTGCGTCACCAACGGCGGGACGCTTATTGGCAGCACGGTTCGGTTTGCGAGGATTTCGGCGCCATTCAGGCGGCGACTCTGGCGATTGGCGGCTGGGGAGATGCCTATAAGAACACGGTACCTTTGCTGGTTGAGCAACTTAAGGCCCCGGTCAAAGGGATCGTTGGGCCTTGGGTGCACAAATATCCTCATTTCGCGGTGCCCGAACCGCGAATCGGGTTCCTGCAAGAGGCCCTGCGCTGGTGGGATCACTGGCTGAAAGGCATCGATACTGGCGTCGAAACCGACCCCGCCTATCGCGCCTATCTGATGGATGGCGTGCGGCCGCAGCGCTGGTACAGCGAACGACCCGGGCGCTGGATCGCTGAGGCTGACGGGGTCACATCCCACCTGCCCGGCCTGACGCTGGGCCTGTCGGATGAGGGTCTTGGGCAGGACGGCCCGCTGGACGTTAGTGTGCGATCACCGCAGACCTGCGGCCTTGAGGGCGGCGAGTACTGCGCTATCTGGCTGGGCCCCGACATGCCCGGAGATCAGCGCGCCGACGATGCGCTTTCGGCCTGTTTCGATGGTGCACCACTGGCTGAGGACATGGATATCGTGGGCGCCCCGCGCGTCCGCCTTCGTCTGAGCGCCGACCGACCGCAGGCTCAGATCGCCGTTCGGCTGAACCATGTGCACCCGGACGGGGCCTCTACGCGCATTACCTATGGCGTGCTGAACCTGTCGCATCGCGACAGCCACGCAGAGCCAACACCGCTGACACCGGGCACCGAATATGACGTTTCGCTGGATCTGGACCACATCGCCTATCGTGTGCCCAAGGGGCACAGGCTGCGGGTCGCAATCTCCAGCGCCTATTGGCCGCTGATCTGGCCCTCGCCCGAACGTACCGAACTGCACCTGACGCAAGGCGACATCACCATACCGCAACGCCCGTCCGGTGATGACGAGTACGCGTTTCCCCCGCCCGAGTCGGCCCCGGACCTGGGTCAGGCATCACTACGTGCGCCGAATAATTCGCGGCGGGTTGAAACGGACATGAACTCGGGCGAAACCCACCTGATCATCGAGGATGACTTTGGCCTGGTCACCAACAACGACCACGGCCTGACTCACGGCGGAACGGCGTATGAACGCTGGACAATCCATCCGGACGATCCACTTTCTGCGCATGGAGTGTGTCGATGGACACAGGAAATCAGGCGGAACGATATCGCCCTGCGCACCGAAACCTCTTGCGAAATGTGGGCGGATAAGAACACCTTTTTCCTCAAGGCCCGCCTAGATGCCTATGAGGGCGACACACTGGTATCAACCAAGCAACTGGAGGATGCCGTACCTCGGGATCAAATGTGATGCGGGTCACTCAAGTGTCAGACATTTGTTCTTGCCCGCCCGACCGAATTCCGCCTACTTTGACTCATGCGTCAATAAAAAGCCCAAAAGGGCAACAATCCAATCAACTGGGAGACCATAATGAACGAACAAATCACTCACATGACCAAGCAGGTCACAGCCGGCAAGCTCACCCGTCGTGAATTCATGGGGAAAGCAGCGGCCTTGGGTGTGTCCGCGGCCATGGCCAGCACCATGTTTGCAGACGCCGCACGCGCGGCTGGCCCGAAAAAGGGTGGCACACTGAAGTTCGGCCTGCAGGGCGGTGAATCCACCAACTCACTGGACCCGGCAACCTATGCAAGCTCGGTTCCGTTCCAAAACGGCAAGCAGTTCGGCGACCAACTGGTCGAGGTTGCGCCCGACGGTACAATCGAACCTCGTCTGGCCGAAAGCGTCGAAGGCAGTGCCGATGCCAAGGTCTGGACCTTCAAGCTGCGTCAGGGCGTGGAATTCCATAACGGCAAAACCATGACCAGCGAAGACGTGCTGAAGACCATGCAGCGTCACTCGAACGAAGATTCGAAGTCCGGTGCCCTGGGCATCATGAAGGGCATCGAATCGATGAAGGCCGATGGCGACAACTTCCAGGTCACCCTGTCCGAGCCGAACGCCGACCTGCCCTATCTGATGGCGGACTACCACCTGATCATTCAGCCGGACGGCGGCATGGAAGACCCCGGCGCGGGTATCGGCACCGGTCCTTATCAGGTGGAAGTCAACGAACCCGGCGTCCGCCACGTGTACAAGAAGTTCGCAAACCACTGGAACCCGGACTTCGGTCACTTTGACAGCGTCGAAGTGGTTGTCATCAACGATGCAACCGCCCGTACCGCTGCGCTGCAATCCGGTCAGGTCCAAGCGATCAACCGGGTTGAACCGAAAGTGGCTGACCTGCTGGGTCGCGCACCTAACCTGACAGTGCATTCGACCGCTGGTCGTGGTCACTATGTGTTCATCATGCATTGCGACACCGCGCCGTTCGACCAGAACGAACTGCGTCTGGCGCTGAAATATGCGATCAACCGTCAGGAACTGGTCGACAAGGTTCTGCGCGGCTATGGCACCGTGGGCAACGACATGCCGGTCAACGCAGCCTACCCGCTGTTTGACGGCTCGATCCCGCAGCGCGAATTCAGCATTGAAAAAGCGGCCGAGCACTACAAGAACTCGGGCCACGATGGTTCGCCGATCATTCTGCGCGTTGCTGATGGTGCCTTCCCGGGTGCCGTGGATGCCGCAGCCCTGTTCCAGCAGACCGCCGCGCAGGCCGGTATCCCGCTGGAAATCAAGCGCGAGCCCAACGATGGCTACTGGTCCGAAGTCTGGAACGTTCAGCCCTTCTGCGCATCCTACTGGGGCGGCCGTCCTGTACAGGATCAGATGTACTCGACCGCTTACCTGTCGACCGCAGACTGGAACGACACCCGCTTCAAGGTACCGGCATTCGACGAGATGCTGTTTGCGGCGCGCGCCGAGTTGGACAACGACAAGCGCAAGGACATCTACAGCCAGATGGGCATGATGGTCCGCGACGAAGGCGGCCTGATCTGCCCGATGTTCAACGACTTTGTCGAGGGCGTCAGCAATCAGCTGGAAGGTTGGGAAAGCGACCCGACCCAAGAGATGATGAACGGCAACATGTCCCGCAAGATGTGGTTCGCCTAATAGGAACCACGGATCATGCATCCTATCATCAAACTGGTTTCCCAGCGCCTTGCGCTGGGAATCCTGCTTCTCTTCGGTGCATCGGCTCTGATTTTCGGCCTCACTGAAGCCCTTCCCGGGGACGCGGCGCAAGCGGTCCTTGGCCAATCCGCAACCCCCGAGGCGCTGGCAAACCTGCGCGAGGAAATGGGCCTCAACCGTCCCGCTCTGACCCGCTATTTCGAATGGCTGGGCGGCATCCTACAAGGTGATCTGGGTCAGTCTCTGACTAACAAGCTCGACATCGCTGAGAGCATCGGCAAGCGATTGGGGAACACCCTGTTTCTGGCCTGTGTAGCAGCGATCGTGTCCGTTCCGTTGGCCATCTTTCTGGGCCTGCTGGCCGTCCGGTTCCGCAACCGCTGGCCGGATAAACTGATCTCGGCGATCACGCTTACAACAGTTTCCATCCCGGAATTCCTGATCGGTTACGTGGTGATCTACTTCATCTCAGTGAAACTGGGCTGGTTTTCCTCTCTCGCAATGATCAATGAATCGATGTCTTTCGGGGAAAAACTCAATGCGATCGCCTTGCCTGCCTTCGTGCTGACGCTGGTGGTTCTGGCGCAGATGATGCGGATGACCCGCGCGGCGATCCTGAACCTGATGCAATCGGCCTATATTGAAACAGCTGAACTGAAAGGCCTGTCGAACTTTCAGGTCATTGCACGCCATGCCTTCCCCAACGCAATCTCCCCCATCGTCAACGTCGTGATGCTGAACCTGGCCTATCTGGTCGTGGGCGTCGTCGTTGTAGAGGTGGTGTTCGTCTATCCCGGCATGGGGCAATACCTGGTGGATTCGGTGACCAAACGTGACGTGCCGGTCGTTCTGGCCTGCGGTGTCGTCTTTGCCGCCGTTTATATCGGACTGAACATGGTGGCCGATATTGTGTCGATCCTCGCCAACCCAAGACTGAGGCATCCGAAATGATGAAGAATGTTCCTATTTCGGCTATGATCGGTCTGTTTTTCACAGGGCTGTACTTTTTCATAGCCTTTGCAGCTCCGCTGATCGCCCCCTACGGCATGGCCGAAGTTGTCGGCGATGTGTGGGAACCGTCAAGCGCCGAGCACCTGCTGGGCACTGACAACATCGGGCGCGACCTGTTGACCCGCATGATCTACGGTGGCCGTACGACCATCTTTATCGCCGCGGCAGCCACGATCCTCAGCTTTGTCACCGGCACCTCTCTGGGTCTGCTGGCGGCCGTGCTGGGCGGATGGGCCGATCAGGTGCTCAGCCGGGCAGTTGATCTGGTCATGTCGATCCCGACACTGATCCTGGCGCTGGTTATTCTGGCAATCGTTCCGGTGACCGTTCCGATCCTGATCCTTGTTATGGGCCTGCTGGACGCCACGCGGCCCTATCGCCTGTCGCGATCCGTCGCCGTTGACATCAACGTGATGGACTATGTCGAGGCCGCAAAGCTGCGCGGTGAAGGTCGGGGCTGGATCATCTTCCGGGAAATCCTGCCCAATGCTCTGTCGCCTCTGGTGGCTGAGTTTGGGCTTCGGTTCATCTTCATGGTTCTGTTCATCTCGACTCTGTCATTCCTGGGTCTGGGCGTTCAGCCGCCGCTGGCGGACTGGGGCGGCATTGTGAAGGAAAACAAGGACGGCATCGTCTATGGCATCGGCGCGGCGCTTTACCCTGCTGTGGCCATCGCGACGCTGGCCATCTCGGTCAACCTGGTGGCTGACTGGGTCCTGAACCGTACCACATCGCTGAAAGGAGGCCGGGGATGAGTGATATCCTTCTCAAGGTCCGCGACCTCAAAATCGGCGCGACCGTCTATCCGCCGGGCGAAAAGCCCCATGACATCGAAATCGTGCACGGGGTCAGCTTTGACCTCGAACGCGGCAAGGTGCTGGGTCTGATCGGTGAATCCGGCGCCGGTAAATCCACCATCGGTTTGGCCTCGATGGCCTATGGCCGGGGTGGTGTGAAAATCACCGGCGGCGAGGTCTGGGTGAACGGGCGCGATATCCTCAAGACGTCTCATGGGGATATCCGCAAGCTGCGCGGGGGAGAGGTCACTTATGTGTCCCAATCCGCTGCCGCGTCGTTCAACCCCGCCAAGAGGATCATGGATCAGGTGGTCGAAGCAGCTGTCGAACAGAAGAAATTCACCCGCAAAGAGGCCGAGGCCCGCGCGCGTGAACTGTTCGCCAAGCTGGGCCTGCCTGACCCGGACAATATCGGTGAGCGCTACCCGCACCAGGTTTCGGGCGGTCAGTTGCAGCGTTGCATGACGGCGCTGGCGCTGTGTCCCGAACCTGATCTGGTGGTATTCGACGAACCCACGACGGCCTTGGACGTGACCACTCAGATCGACGTTCTGATGGCCATCAAGGAAGCCATCGCAGATACCGGCGTTGCCGCGCTCTACATCACCCACGACCTGGCGGTTGTGGCGCAGGTGAGCGACGACATCATGGTTCTGCGGATGGGGAACACGGTCGAATACGGCAACACCGATCAGATCATCAACAACCCGCAGGAAGACTACACCAAGGCGCTGGTCTCGGTGCGGTCGATCGAGCACGAAGAGAAAAAGCCCACACCCGAAGCGGTGCTGAGCGTTGACGGTATCACCGCGCGCTACAAGGGTCTGAACTTCGACGTGCTGCACAATGTCAATGTCGAGCTTCATCCGGGGCAGACACTGGCGGTTGTGGGTGAGTCAGGCTCGGGCAAGTCGACACTGGCACGGGTGATCACCGGCCTGCTGCCGCCTCGTGATGGTGAGATCACCTTTAACGGGCGCAAGCTGAGCCCCGATCTGAAGGGCCGTTCACTGGAAGACCTGCGTGAGCTGCAGATGATCTATCAGATGGCTGACACGGCAATGAACCCGCGTCAGACCGTTGGCACAATCATCGGTCGCCCGTTGGAGTTCTACTTCAACATGCGCGGATCCGAGAAACGCAAGCGCGTCATCGAATTGTTGGATGAGATCGAGCTGGGCGAAAAGTTCATCGATCGCTATCCGGCAGAGCTGTCAGGTGGTCAGAAACAGCGTGTCTGTATCGCCCGGTCACTGGCGGCCAAACCCAAGATGATCATCTGCGATGAGGTCACCTCGGCACTGGACCCGCTGGTTGCGGACGGCATCCTCAAACTGCTGTTGGACCTGCAACAGATCGAGGATGTGGCCTATCTGTTCATCACCCACGATCTGGCGACTGTCCGCGCGATCAGCGACAGTATCGCGGTGATGTACCAGGGCCGCGTGGCGCGGTACGGGTCGAAGAGCGAGGTGCTGACACCGCCGTTCGACGACTATACTGACCTGCTGCTCAGCTCGGTGCCCGAGATGCATCTGGGTTGGCTGGAAGAGGTTGTCGCCCACCGCAAGATGGAGAGCGCGGGGAACTGATCCCCCCTCTCAAAAAAGCTTCGAAATCCCGGCGCTTGTCACAAACAAGTGTCGGGATTTTGCTATTCGGGGCGCGAATTGGCAGCCCATGCTTGGCGAATCCCCTAGGCTCGCCTGAAGTGTTAAAGAAAAGGGTCAGACTATGGACCGCAAACTCCTCCTCATCATTCTGGACGGTGTTCCGTGGCGCAACTTTCGCCGGTTGTTCGGCAACCTCGAAGGCTGGGTCGACAGTGGCGAGGCGCAGGTCTGGAAGCTGCGCGCAGTACTGCCATCGACCTCGGCCAGCTGCTATGCCTCGATCCACACCGGCGTCACACCGCAGGAACATGGCTGCACCGGTAATGGCAATGTATTCCGCCTGAGCCACAAGGACGTCTTCAGCCAGGTGCGTGAGGCAGGTGGCGTGACCGGAGCGGTTACTCACAGCTATTGGTCGCAGTTCTTCAACCGCCACCCGTTCGACTATGTCCGTGACATCGAATATGACGAACCGGACAGCAAGACCATCAATCATGGTCGCTTTCACACGATGACGGGGTATGGCAAAGCCAACCAGATGACCCCGTCGGACGTTGATCTCTACGGGACACTGACCAATCTTTGTCTGCGGTTTGGGCTGGATTACGGCATCCTGCACACCTGTACGCTGGACAGCATGGGGCACCGTTTCTACCACGACTGTGAAGAGATGGACCACGCCTGTTTCGTTGCGGACGAAATGCTGGCCCCCTTCATCCCCCGCTGGCGGCAGTTGGGCTACGAGGTCATCGTCACCGCCGACCACGGCCAGGACGAGCGCGGCCACCACGGCGGACGCAGCCCGTTACAGCAGGAAACCGCGCTGTACTATTTCGGCGACGCAAAAGGCCCCGAGGCGGACGCTGTGATCGACCAGCTACAGCTGGCGCCCACGATCCTGAACCGCATGGGCGCACCGATTGCCGAAACGATGAAGGCCGCGCCGTTCCTGAAATAGGGGATCAGTCGTAGGGCCAGACCTGTTGGCCCAACGCTTCAATGGCGATCGAAATCCGCTCAAAACTGTCTGCGGCGCGCTTTACCGAGGTTCGCGCCCGCAGATAGCCATGCACAAGGCCGGGTTCATTGATCCAATGCGCCTGCCCGCCGGCAGCTGCGATCTGTTCGCAATAAATCGCCCCGTCATCGCGCAAGGGGTCGCAATCTGCCGTCACGACCACGGTCGGCGGCAAGCCCGAGAAATCGGTATCATGCAAAGGCGCAAATGTCGGGTCGCTTTGCGGAACCGTGCCGCCACAGCGCACTTTCTCGTAGAACTTGATTTCGTCCAGTGTCAAAAGCGGCGCATGTGCGTGTTCGATGTAGGACCCGGTCGATGTGTCTCCGCCCAGACCGGGATAGACCAGGACCTGCCCCAGCACGCCCTCAAGGCGCCCGCGGCCATAATGCACGACCGCAGCCGCGAGGTTCGCCCCCGCGCTGTCCCCCGCCAGAACCAGAGGGTCGCTGAATTCTTTTGCTGCCCAGTTGGTGGCTGTCCAGCCGTCCTCAAACTGCGCGGGATGCACATTCTCAGGGCACAGGCGGTAATCCACGGCAACCACCCGATACCCGGTCTGTGCGCAAATCTCGGCGCAGACGTCGTCGTGGCTGTCCAGCCCGCCGACGACAAAACCGCCGCCATGAAAATAGACGACGGTTCGTGTCGGATCTCCGGCGGTGTAAACGCGGACAGGCACGCCATCGGCGGACCTGTCCTGTACCTCCAGACCCGGAGGCCGGGGCTGGCGAAAGTCCTGACACATCTCGTTATAGACGCGGCGCTGGTCTTCGATTGAAAGATCAACTGCATCCTCAGGATAGCTTTCAGCCGTTCGTCTTATGAACGCCCAGGTTTCTTCATCGATCAGACGTTCATAATCCATTGTCCCTCCGCGGTCAGGCAGCCCATTCCCATGGCCGGGTGAACGATCCCAGCACCTTACCGACATCGTCCTCCGAGGAGCCGTTCGCGTCAAGCTGCGCGACAAGCCCGCGCTTCTTGTCGTCGATCACAGAGACAACGCGTGCATCCACCCCGGCCTTTTCCAGCGCGCCGTTATAGATGCGGGTAATCGCCTGTTTGCGAAGCTCAGGCTTGAACACCTTGCCCACCGCGGTTTTCGGCAGTTCATCCAGAATGGTCATGTGCTTGGGCTGTGCTGCGCGCTCATGGACATGCACACCGCAATACTCCATCAGCTCTTTCTCGGTCACGCTGGCCCCATCGACCAGTTCGACAAAGGCACAGGGCACCTCGCCCGAATAGGCGTCGGGCTGACCGATGGCACCTGCAAAGGCAACGGCATCGTGGCCCAGCAGAGCTTCTTCGATCTCGGCCGGGTCGATGTTGTGACCGCCGCGAATGATCAAATCCTTGGCGCGGCCGGTGATCCACAAATAGCCATCTTCGTCAAACCGCCCCAGATCTCCGGTGCGCAGGTATTTGTCGAAGTGGTAGAGGTCTACGTTCTTGTCGACTTCGGTATAGGTGTTGCCCGCATAGACACCAGGGTTCGAGATGCAGATCTCGCCGATCTCATCCGCGCCGCATTCCTTGGGTCCATCCGGCCCGTCCTGCAGGATTTTCACATCCGTATAGGGGAACGGTATCCCGATCGAGCCAATCTTCTTTTCACCATCCACCGGGTTGCACGACACAAGACAGGTTGCCTCGGTCAGACCATAGCCTTCGACGATGGTCACGCCGGTTGCGTCTTCAAAGCGGCGGAACAGTTCGACGGGCAGCGGGGCCGAGCCCGAAAACGCCGTTTTCACCGTCGAGATATCCGCGTCCACCGGGCGCTGCATCTTGGCGGCAATGGCAGTGGGTACGGTGATGATGAAGGACACTTTCCAACGTTCGATCAATTTCCAGAAATTGTCGAACACGCCGTCGCCGCGATAGCCCGCAGGGGTTGGGAAGACCACATGCGCACCCGACGACACCGCCGCCATCACGATCACATGCACGGCAAAGACGTGGAACATCGGCAGCGGGCACATGATCACGTCTTCGTCCGTGAACAGCAGCGTGTTGCCCAACCATCCGTTGTAGATCAGGCCCGAATATTTGTGCTGCGCCACCTTGGGCATACCCGTGGTGCCGCCGGTGTGGAAATAGCAGGCAACACGGTCTTCCTTGCTGTCCTCGAAGGTCAGCGTCGTGGGTTGCTTGGCCAGTTCCTGGTTGAAATTCTTGTAATCCGCGTGGGCCAGATGCTCCTTGTCGCCCATCTTTGGGCGCAGGAATGGCACCAGCCAGGATTTCGGCGGTGTCAGGTATCGGTTGAGGTCAATCTCAAGAATGGTGTTGACCTTGGGCGCGTGACGCACCGCCTCTTCGACCTTTTGCGCCACGTCGGTCTTGGGGAAGGACTTCAGCGTCACAACCACCTTGGCGCCGGTTTCCCGAAGGATTGCGGCGATCTGTTCGGGTTCCAGCAGAGGGTTGATCGGGTTGACGATCCCGGCCACTGCACCGCCCATCATGGTGACCAGCGTCTCGTTACAGTTTGGCAGCACATAGGCCACTACGTCTTTCTCGCCAATGCCCAAGGACCGGAACAGGTTGGCGGCCTGGTTGACCTTGCCCAGCAGTTGGGACCAGGTCAGCGTTTCAGCCTTGTCGGTCGGGCCGGACAACAGCTGAAAGCTGATCGCATTGCTGTTGGGAAACTTCTCTGCCGTGCGTGACAGCAACTGGTGGAAAGTGACCGGAACGTCGCGGTCCTCCCACGACATTTCCTGCTCCATCCTTGCCTTGTCTTCCAAACCCACAAAGGCCATGTGGTTCCTCCCTTATCTCTCCCATGTCCAGCACGGGTTTTGAATCCACCGCCAAGATGGAAGCAAAACCGCGCAGGTTCAAGAAAGGCCTTAGCTGTGAAGCCAGCAAAGAGGTAGAATTACGCTGCGGACTTAGCCGTATTGCCCCAGCGTCACTTTATTCGGCGGCCATACCGTCGGTGAACTGCAGACGCGCCAGGCGGGCATACAGGCCGTCCTGCGCCACAAGATCATCATGAGTACCCTGTGCAACGATGCGCCCGGCCTCCATCACCACGATCCGGTCAGCCTTTTTCACTGTCGCCAGACGGTGCGCCACGATTAGCGTAGTGCGGCCCGCTCGCATCTGGTCAACAGCGCCCTGCACCGCACGTTCGCTTTCCGCATCCAGCGCCGAGGTCGCCTCGTCCAGTAGCAAAACCGGCGCGTCGCGTAGGATCGCGCGGGCGATGGCAATGCGCTGTTTCTGGCCGCCCGACAGCATCACGCCGCGTTCGCCGACAAAACTGTCATAGCCTTCGGGCAGCGCAGAGATGAAATCATGCGCGGCGGCGGCGTGGGCGGCAGCTTCGACCTCAGCATCCGAGGCGTCCAAACGGCCAAAGCGGATGTTCTCACGAGCCGAGGTGGCAAAGATGATCGGGTCCTGCGGCACCAACGCCATGTGGCGGCGGAAGTCGGCCCGGTCGATGTCGCGCAGGTCGACGCCATCCAGCATGACCTGCCCCGAGGCCGGATCATAGAACCGCTGGATCATCTGAATGACGGTTGTCTTGCCTGCCCCCGAGGGGCCGACAAACGCCACCGTCTCACCCGGATTGACCTGCAACGACAGGTGCTCCAGCGCAACAACATCCGGGCGCGAAGGATAACGGAATGTCACGTCGTCAAAGCGAATCTCACCCCGGACCGGTGACGGCAAAGCGGCCGGTTTTGCCGGGTCGTTGACCGTGTCCTGCGCGTTCAGCAGCTCGACCAGACGCTCGGTCGCGCCGGCGGCGCGCTGCAGTTCGCTCCAGATTTCGGACAGGGCCGCCACGGACCCCGCCATGATGATCGAGTAGATCACGAACTGGATCAGCACCCCTTCGGTCATCACACCATTGCGGACGTCATTGGCGCCCATCCACAGCACGCCGACAATGCCGGTGAACACCAGGAAAATCACGATGACCGTCAGAACCGCGCGGGTCTGAATGCGACGTAGCGAGACAACATAAGAGGTCTCGGTCATGTCATCGAACTGCTTGCGGCTGGCTTGTTCGTGGGTGAACGCCTGCACCGTTTGCACCGCGCTCAGCGCCTCGCCCGCGTTACCGGACGACGCCGCGATCCAATCCTGATTTTCGCGGCTGATGACACGCAGACGCCGCCCCAGCAGCAGAATCGGCACCACGACGATCGGGATCAGCAGCATCACCATCCCGGTCAGCTTGGCCGAGGTCAGCAGCATCAGCACCAGACCACCCAGGAACAACAGCATGTTTCGCAGCGCAATGGACACGGACGAACCCAAAACCGATTGAATCAGGGTCGTGTCGGTGGTGATCCGGCTCAGGACTTCTCCGGTCATGATGCGTTCGTAGAACTCGGGGCTCATGCCAATGACGCGATCGAACACCGCTTTGCGGATATCGGCCACTACGCGTTCACCCAGACGAGTCACCAGCGCATAGCGCAGGCCGGTTCCCACGGCCAAAACTGCGGCAATGACCAGAGCGGCCAGAAAATACCAATCCAGCAGTTCGCCATCTTCGATGCGGAAATTATCGACCACACGGCGCACGGCCAGTGGCAGCGTCAGGGTCATGCTGGCGGTCAGAACCAGTGCCAGTGTCGCACCGATCATCAACAACCGGTATGGCCGCATGAACGGCCATAGGGATGCCAGAACGCCAATTTTCTTGGACCCGGCGCGCTCTTCGCTGGCGCCTGGCGCGGATTGCTGTGCTGGACTGGCTGAGGCTCGTCTTGCCATGCTTGGCCCTTAACTCATGTTCGCATTCATTTTCCCGCTTCTTGGAGGTACCGAAACGCGGGGTCAAGCTGTGCGTCGCGAATTGGTCCCTTCACAGGGCCATTTGACGCAGAATTTTCGGGCTGACTTGGAGCGGGCGGCGGGAATCGAACCCGCTTCATCAGCTTGGAAGGCTGAGGTAATAGCCAGTATACGACGCCCGCTCAGCGCAGGTCGGTTTAAGCGATGCACCTGACGCCGTCAAGCGCCGTTCGACGGTAGAGTTCAATTTCTGCGCACACTCTTTCCGACGGATCTGGCGAACCGCAAACACCGGCCCAACTAGCCCAGCTCCGGTAGCCATTCACAGGCGTCGAGACCTGACGAAATGCGGATCATCGCCTCATATTGCAGCGGCTGCGCAGTCGTTTGGCCGATCAGTGACGCCGGATAGGTCGTTACGGCGGCCAGCGCCTCGTGCAGCGGTACCCCCACCTGAGTGACAAGATTGTGGATGGCTGTGGTCAGGTCCAGATCGGCCCCAGCCAGGGTTCCGTCGTCAAGCGTCAAACGACCGTCGGTTCGCGCGATCCGGCGGCCTTCCAGTTCGAACGAGGTTTGATCCGTACCTGCAACGGCCATGGCGTCGCTGACCAGAAACACCTGACCGGGCGCGGTTTTGGCGGCCCACGCGGCGCGCATCACCTCGGAGTGAACATGGATCCCGTCAGCGATCAGCCCCGCCGACAAGCCGCCATTGGCCAGCGCCGCACCGACCAGCCCCGGTTCGCGGCTGCCCAACTGGCTCATGGCATTGAACAAATGCGTCACACAGCGCGCACCCGCCGCCGCATAGCGCTGGCAGGTCGCGAAATCCGCATCGGTATGGCCCAGCGACACCAGAACACCGGCGTCAAACAACGCGCTCACCTGCTGCTCGGACACGGATTCAGGCGCGAGGGTCACCTTGAGGCACGGCAGTTCCTCCGCCGCCGCGATCAAATCCGCCAGATCCTCGTCCTCCATCGGACGGACCAACGCTCCGTCATGGGCACCCTTTCGCGCAACCGACAGGTGCGGCCCCTCCAGATGCAGCCCGACCACCCCCGGGACACCCGCGCGCGCAGCCTGTATCGCGGCCGCGATGGCGGCCTGCGTTTTCTCTGGTGTGTCGGTGATCAGGGTCGGCAGCAAAGACGCCACGCCCAGCCGGCGATGCGCACTGGCGATACGTCGGATCGTGTCGACCGAGGGGTCATCGTTTAACATCACTCCATCGCCGCCATTGACCTGCAGATCGACATACCCGGGGCTCAGGATATCCCCACTCAGGTCGATGACCTGCCCTTCGTTCTTCGCCTGCTCTTCCGGTACAAGCGCGACCAGTGCGCCGTCACGAAATACAATCGCCCGACCGAAATGCAGGCGCCCACCATCGAACAGGGCCCCATTGCGAAATGTCACTGAACCTGAGGTCATACCGTCTCTGTCACCTTTCTCAGATGGCGCGGCGCGTCCGGATCGATTCCACGGGCGCGGGCCACGGCCTCGACCATACTGTAAAACGAGGTGATGGTGGCAATGGGGTCGGTCAGCCAGTGATCGGTGCGCGTCACCGGCAGGCTCTGTGCACGGGCCACCTTTTCGGTGGCCGCAAAAACCGCAGCCCCTTTGACGGCCAGAGCATCCGCAGCCTCGGCCGTCGTCTGCTCCGCCGCATCCGCTGCAGCGAATACGATGGTGGGGAACCCTTCTTCGACAATCGAGACCGGCCCATGCAAAACCTCGGCCGCCGAATAGCTTTCGGCGTGAATTTGGCAGGTTTCCTTGATCTTCAGCGCGGCCTCGTTGGACATCGCAAAGGATGGACCGCGGCCCAGCGTGAACAGCGACCGGCCCGTGATCGCCTCGGCTGCGGCCGACCAGTCGCCTTGTGCAGCCTGCGCCAGATGACCCGGCAGGGATCGGATCGCGCCGGACAATTCGCTGTCGCGCTTGATCTCTGCCATCAGCCACAAACCAGCCACCAGCGAGGTGACAAACGTCTTGGTCGCGGCCACGCTCAGTTCCGGCCCCGCGTGCAGAGGCAGTACGGCGTCTGTCACTCCGGCCAGTCGCGAGCTTTCGTCATTGGTGATGGCTACGGTCAGCCCGCCGCCGGATTTCAACGACCGTGTCATTCCCACGATATCGGGGCTTTGGCCGGACTGGGATACCGACAGGCACAACGCCCCCTTAGCCCGCAGGTCCACGCCATAGATCGAACTGACCGACGGCCCGACGGACGCCGCAGGCAGTTTCAGCAGCAACTCGGCGGCGTATTTCAGATACAGGCAGGCATGATCGGACGATCCCCGCGCTACCGTGATCAGAAACCGGGGATCGGCGTCCTTGACCAGCCTTGCCGCGTCCAGAATGTTGGTCGCACCCTGGCTCAGCAACCGATCAACGGCGTCGGGGATCTCCAGAATCTCCTGACGCATTTTCGAACTGTGTTCAGTCATGTTTTCCGGCCTTTCCGGTTACAACCGCAACTCGGCGACAAAATCATAGGCGTCACCGCGATAAAGCGACCGGGTCAGTTCCGCGACCCGTCCGTTTTTGAGGAATGAAATTCGTTCGATGTTCAACCCGGCGGCCCCTTCGGGCACGTCCAGCAACTCGGCCTCGCGCGCCGCCAGATTGAGCGCCGAGATCTTCTGCACCGCGCGCACCGGCCGCCGGCCCAAACCGTCCAACACCTCGTAAAGCGAGGTTGTCACCTCAATCGGGTTCGGCAGGATATCCAGCGGTAGTGCCGCGCGCTCAAGCGCCAGCGGACGGCCGTCCGCCTCGCGCAGGCGGTAGATGCGGGAAATCTGTTCGCCATCTTTCAGGCTCAGCGCCTTGACCTCTTCCGGGGTGGGCGCAAAGACACCGCGTTCCAGCCATTTCGAGGTTGTGCGCATTCCCCGGCTCGACATGTCCTCGGTAAACGATGTCAGATGCGTCAGCGATTGCTCGACCCGCGGCACAGGTTCGCGAATGAACGAGCCAGAGCCTTGCCGCTGTTCGATCACGCCCTCCTGAACCAGTTCCTGAATTGCCTTGCGCACGGTGACCCGCGACAGATCGGTGATCTCAACCAGTTCCCGTTCCGAAGGCAGAGAAGTGTTCGGAGCCAGTACGCCGGTATCGATCCCCTCTTGCAGCCTACGCCGCAACTGGACATAGCGCGGGCCTTTTTCGGGGCTCAGCCATTGATCGGCGCGCAGGAAGTCAGCGATGCTCATGACGTACCTCCTTGGCCATGGCCAACGCGCCGGTCAGGGGTTCACCTTGCGGAGGGCGAATGGCGGATTGCATCTCGTCCGGCAGATAGGGCCCGTAGTGCCCCGCGATCCCGCCGGTCAGACAGATCGCCCCACCCGATTGCCAGCCCAACCGCTTCGCGGTTTCGGTGATGTAATCAGCCCCGGCCTTCAGGATTTCCACTGCAACGGAGTCGCCGGCCTGTGCGGCAGACGTCACTGCGGGCGCAAGCGCACCGAACTGCGCGGGCGTCGCAGAGCCCGCGAAAGACACGATGCCTGCCGGACCGTGCAAGTCAGCCAGCAGCTTTTGCGTCAAGCCGGTCTGAACCTGAGTGCCATCATAGGCGCACAGCGTTTCGGACAAGGCCCGGCGCCCGACCCACTGGGCCGAGGCCTCATCCCCCAGTACCGACCCCCAGCCCCCGGCGAACCGCATCGCACCATCCAGCTGAACCGCAAGGAATGATCCGGTGCCGCAATGCGCTATCAAACCGTCCTGTGCACCCAAAGCGCCGCGCACGGCGGCGGGGCGATCATCCTCGACCCGCGCGCAAGTCAGGCCCAGCGCATCGCGCAAACGCCCGGCGATGACATCATCGGTCACACCTGCAAGGCCAACAAATGCAGGCCAACTGCGCAGGTCCGCGACCTCAACCTGACGGGACAAGGCGTCAAGCCCGGTTCGAATCTGGTCAAGCGCCCCGTCAAAATCGGTCGAGACATTGGCAGCGCCCGTTTCAACGCAATGGGTCACCCCATTGATTTCACAGGCCACCCGGCAGCGCGTTCCGCCACCATCCACCGCCAATACGGCGCTATTTCGAGACTCGGTCATGACAATACCATTATAATACCTATTGAGGATAAGAAAGCCCGCATTTCGAAAAAATCTTGGCGCAGAGCCCAGTTTTACTGATTTAGCCGCAGAAATCTCACGGTGAAAGAAAAATCTAGACAAGTGGTATTAGATAGGTATCGTATAACGAACACACGAGGGGGATTCTCTTGACGCTGCCGCCGACTGAACAATTGCACCCTGACGCCTTACAGCTGACCCCAGGCAATCTGGTCGGTGCGGCGCGCGCGCTGGCCGAGGGGCAGATCGCCGCGGCCACCGCCGTCCGCGACGCGCTGGACAACATCGCGCGCGGCGCCGAGGCTATGGCCGAAACGATCCGCACCGATGGCGTGCTGCATTTCGTGGCCGCCGGATCGTCGGGGCTGATGGCGGCAGCCGACGCGCAAGAGTTGGGCGGCACTTTCTCAATCGCCCCTGCCCGCCTGCGCATTCATATGGCCGGAGGCCTGCCAACTGGTGTCCAGATGCCAGGCGGAGCCGAAGACGCGACCGACGGTCTCGACGACGTACTGAGCGCACTGACCCCGCACGACACGGTGATCGCAGTGTCGGCCAGCGGATCCACGCCCTATACATTGGCGGCCGCGAAGATCGCCAGCGCACGCAACGCCACCGTGATCGGCATCGCCAACAACGCTGGCAGCCCATTGTTACAAGGCGCAAATATTCCGATCCTTCTAGCCACACCGCCCGAGCTGATCTCGGGCTCGACCCGCATGGGCGCGGGAACGGCACAGAAGATCGCGCTGAACATGCTGTCCTCACTGATGGCGGTCGAGTTGGGCCATGTGCATGGCGGGATGATGGTCAATATGCGCGCTGATAATGACAAGCTGCGGGCGCGCGCAACCGGGATCGTCGCCCGGATCGCCGAAGTGGACACCAACACTGCACAGCAGGCGCTGGATGCGGCAAACGGAGAGGTAAAACCCGCCATCCTGATCGCCGCAAAGGGCCTGTCGCTGGCGCAGGCCGAAGCCCGGCTGCAGGCCAGCAAAGGAATTCTGACCGCAGCACTGACGCAATACTGACAAAGACAAACAAACGGGAGAGAACAATGACATACAGAAGCCTGAAGTTGGCCTTGCTAGGCACGACCCTGATAGCGACAAGCGCCCTTGCCGAGGACGTGACGCTGACCATTGAAAGCTGGCGCAACGACGACCTGACCCTGTGGCAGGACCAGATCATTCCAGCCTTCGAAGCCGCGCACCCCGGCATCAAGATTCAGTTCACCCCCTCAGCCCCGGCGGAATACAACGCCGTGCTGAACTCGAAACTCGACGCGGGCTCGGCTGGCGACCTGATCACCTGCCGCCCGTTCGACGCCTCTCTGGCGCTGTATGAAGCCGGCCACCTGACCGACCTGTCGGGTGTCGAAGCGATGGGCAACTTCTCGGACGTTGCGAAATCGGCGTGGCAGACGGATGACGGCGCGGTCAGCTTCTGTGTTCCGATGGCCTCGGTGATCCATGGCTTCATCTACAACAAGGACGCGTTCAACGAACTGGGCATCGAGGTTCCCACCACTGAGGATGAGTTCTTTGCCGCCCTCGACAAGATCAGGGAAGACGGCACCTATGTTCCTCTGGCCATGGGTACCAACGACCAGTGGGAAGCCGCCACGATGGGCTACAACAACATAGGTCCGAACTATTGGAAGGGTGAGGAAGGCCGCCAGGCGCTGATCTCGGGCGAACAGAAACTGACCGATGAGGTCTGGACTGCCCCCTACGCGACCCTCGCCCGCTGGGCCGAATATATGGGCGACGGGTATGAGGCGCAGACCTATCCCGACAGCCAGAACATCTTTACTTTGGGCCGGGCCGCGATTTATCCCGCCGGATCTTGGGAAATCTCGGGCTTCAACGCGCAGGCCGATTTCGAGATGGGCGCGTTCAAGCCTCCGGTCCGGAATGCGGGTGACACCTGCTATATCTCGGACCACACCGATATCGGCATCGGCATGAATGCAGCCACAAAACACCCTGAGGCGGCTGAGATCTTCCTCGCATGGGTTGCAAGCCCCGAGTTCGCCGAGATCTTCGGCAACGCCCTGCCCGGCTTCTTCCCGCTGTCCAGCACTCCGGTCGAACTGCAGGACCCGCTGGCTAAGGAAATCGTCGGCTGGCGTGAGGAATGCGAGTCGACCATCCGCTCGACCTATCAGATCCTGTCGCGCGGCACGCCGAACCTTGAGAATGAGACCTGGGGCGCGTCGGTCGCTGCCATCAAGGGCGCCAAATCGCCCGAGGAACTGGGCGCCGAGCTGCAGGAAGGCCTGTCCAGCTGGTACGCCCCGCACCAGTAAGCTGACACCTACCCGGGCGGAAATGCCCGCCCGGGTACACCCTACACTCCGTTGAAAGCAGTCCAATGAACCGCCCCCGCATCCGCTGGCATATCGTCGTGTTTCTGGCACCGGCCGTACTTGTCTATACGGCGGTGATGATCTTTCCGCTGTTCAACACGCTACGTCTGGCGCTGTTTACCGAAGTCGATCAGACCCGCGTGTTCGTTGGATTGCAGAACTTTAAGACGCTGTTTTTCGATCCAGTCTGGTCCGAGCAGTTCTGGAATGCACTGGGAAACAACTTCTGGTTCTTCCTGATCCACATGCTGGTGCAGAACCCCATCGGGATCGCACTGGCAGCGCTGCTGAGCCACCCGCGCCTGCGGTTTGCCGCGCTGTACCGCTCGGCGATTTTCATTCCGACAATCCTCAGTTTCGTGATCGTTGGTTTTGCGTGGAAACTGATCCTGTCTCCGATCTGGGGCATCGCTCCGTCGATGCTGGACGCCATCGGGCTGAAATCGCTTTTCGCGCCATGGCTGGGGAAAGAGGAATACGCCCTGACCACGCTAGCGCTGATCTCGGTCTGGCAGTTCGTCGGCATCCCGATGATGCTGATCTACGCCGCCCTGCTGACCATCCCCGAAGAAATCCTTGAGGCCGGAGAAATCGACGGCATCACTGGCGCCTCGGCCTTCTGGAAGATCAAGTTGCCGCTGATCCTGCCGTCGATCGGGATCATCTCGATCCTGACCTTCGTGGGGAACTTCAATGCGTTCGACTTGATCTATGCGTCCCAAGGCGCACTGGCGGGGCCGGATTTCTCAACCGACATTCTGGGCACCTTCATGTATCGCACCTTCTTTGGCTTCCAGCTGCAACTGGGCGACCCGCATATGGGATCGGCCATCGCCGGGGCCATGTTCGCGATCATCCTCGTGGGCGTCTGCATTTACCTGTTCGGCATCCAGACCCGGATGCGCCGGTATCAACTGTGAGGGCGCAGGGATGAACAAAGCACGCCAAAACCCGCTGAATACTACCGCGATGCACGGGGCGCTGATCCTTTACACGCTGATCGCACTGTTCCCGGTCTTCGTGATCCTGATCAACAGCTTCAAAACCCGCCGCGCGATCTTTCGCGAGCCGCTGGCCCTGCCGAATGCCGACAGTTTCTCGCTGATCGGGTATGAGACGGTGATGAAGCAGGGGGATTTCTTCCTCTACTTCCAGAACTCGATGATCGTCACCGTGGCGTCGCTGTTCTTCATCCTGCTGTTCGGAGCCATGGCGGCCTACGCGCTGTCGGAGTACCAGTTTAAAGGCAACCTGCTGATGGGGCTCTACCTAGCTCTGGGGATCATGATCCCGATCCGTATCGGCACCGTGGCGATCCTTGAGATGATGGTGGCCACCGGGCTGGTGAACACGCTCTGGGCACTGATCCTTGTCTACACGGCGCAAGGCTTACCCTTGGCGGTGTTCATCCTGTCCGAATTCATGCGGCAAGTCAGCGATGACCTGAAGAACGCAGGACGCATCGACGGGTTGTCGGAGTATACGATCTTTTTCCGGCTGGTGCTGCCTCTGGTTCGGCCGGCAATGGCGACCGTGGCCGTGTTCAACATGATCCCGATCTGGAATGACCTCTGGTTCCCGCTGATCCTTGCGCCTGCCGAAGAGACCAAGACTCTCACGCTGGGCAGTCAGGTCTTCATTGGCCAGTTCGTCACCGACTGGAACGCGGTTCTGTCTGCCCTGTCGATGGCGATCCTGCCGGTGCTAATTCTCTATGTCATCTTCTCGCGCCAGCTAATCCGCGGCATCACTTCAGGAGCTGTCAAATGACCCGTGTTCTGATTGCAGGCCTCGGCAATATGGGGCTGAGCCATGCGCTGGCCCATCACCACCACCCGGACGCGCAGATCGTGGGATTGGTGAACCGGTCCGGCCGCGTGGATCACCCGGACCTTGCGAACTATCCAGCCTATTCGGATTTTCAGACTGCGCTGACCGAGACGAAGCCCGATCTGGTCGTGATCGCCACCTATTCCGACAGCCATGCTGATTATGCCTGTGCCGCGATGGAGACCGGGGCGCATGTGTTTGTCGAAAAGCCCCTGGCCACCAACGTCGCCGACGCACGGCGCGTGGTCGAAACCGCCACCCGGCTGAACCGCAAACTGGTCGTAGGTTACATCCTGCGCCATCACCCCTCATGGATGCGCCTGATCGCCGAGGCGCGGGATCTGGGCGGGCCGTACGTGTTCCGGCTAAACCTGAACCAGCAATCCTCCGGCGCTGAGTGGGAAACGCATAAAGCACTCATGCAGACGACTTCGCCCATCGTGGATTGCGGCGTGCACTATGTCGACGTGATGTGCCAGATCACCGATGCCCAGCCCGTTCGCGTGCACGGCATGGGCCTTCGCCTGTCCGATGAGATCGCCGAGGACATGTATAATTACGGGCAGTTTCAGGTGATCTTCGACGATGGTTCGGTCGGTTGGTACGAGGCCGGATGGGGCCCGATGATGTCTGAGACGGCGTTCTTCGTAAAAGACATCGTCTCGCCCAACGGTTCAGTTTCGATCACCGATGGCAACAAAGGGGCATCGGCCAATATCGACGGCCACACCAAGGTTGGCGGCTTACTGGTCCACACGCCAAGCGGAGATCGCACCATCGAGATGCCCGATGAGCCCGGCCATCAGGAACTCTGCGATGCCGAGCAAGCCTATATGCTGCACGCCATTGCGGAAGACATCAACCTGACACGTCACATGAATGACGCCGTCCAATCCCTTGCCATTTGTCTGGCCGCCGATGAAAGCATCCGCACCGGCCACCCCGTTTCGCTAAAGGAGCCCACATCATGACCGCTCTGACCCTGACCAATGTGAACAAATCCTTTGGCAACGTACATGTCCTGAAAGACATCACGCTGGAGGTGGAAGAAGGCGAATTCGTCGTCTTCGTCGGCCCTTCGGGATGCGGTAAATCCACCCTGTTGCGGGTGATCGCGGGGCTCGAGGATGCGTCCTCGGGCGAGATCAATATCGGCGGCCAACAGGTCAATCTGGTGCCCCCCTCCAAACGCGGGATCGCGATGGTGTTCCAAAGCTATGCGCTCTATCCCCATCTGAACGTGCGTGGAAACATGACGCTGGCGCTTAAGCAAGAGAAACAGCCCAAAGCGGTAATCGAAGAGCGCGTCGCCAAGGCCAGCCGAATGCTGAACCTTGAGGACTATCTGGACCGCTACCCGTCCGAGCTGTCCGGCGGGCAGCGGCAGCGCGTCGCCATCGGGCGCGCCATCGTGCGCGAACCGAAACTGTTCCTGTTTGACGAACCACTCTCGAACCTCGACGCCGCCCTGCGGATGAACACGCGGATCGAAATCGCCAACCTGCACCGGGCGCTGGATGCCTCGATGATCTATGTCACCCATGATCAGACCGAGGCGATGACGCTGGCCGACAAGATCGTGGTACTGCGTGATGGACGGGTGGAACAGATCGGCACCCCGATGGAGCTGTATAACAACCCCGCCAACCAGTTCGTTGCAGGCTTTCTAGGCTCACCGTCGATGAACTTTTTGCCCGAAGATCTGCTGGGGGATGGTGAGAACACCATTGGCATCCGCCCCGAAGACCTGTTCCTGTCCGACGACGGCCCGTTGGCCGCACAGGTCAGCCACGTGGAAAAACTGGGCGGAGATACCAATGTCATCGCCAAGGTGCAGGATCATGCGGTGACGGCACGGTTGTTCGGCCAGCACGCGATCGCGGAAGGTCAGGAGTTGAGATTCGCCTTTTCCGCCGACAAGGCCTATCGGTTCGATCCGGCGGGCCAACGCCTTCGCTGAGAGCACGTTTCACGAGAAGGTGATATTGGCCCGTTGTCATGATCCGCCGCGAAGCTTGTACTTATTTCAGTGTTCAGCCTGTTTTTTAGCGTCGGAAAAGCCATTATTAGATGCCTCGGGTAGCGTCCTTCAGGTTGCTGTCAACACCCTGTCACAAAGACCCCCTAAATCCATTTCATCACTCTTTATAGGACAGCCAGGAGCCATCCATGACCACCATAGACCCCACCACTTTATCTGCCGACGATTGGGACGAAGTGCACTTCCCCCGCCCCGAGGAAAACGACTTTGACCGCGTTGTCGAAAGCGCCCTTTCGCGCCGTGGCTTCCTGGGCGGCGTGCTGGCCTTTGGCTCGGGTGCTGCCGCTATGGGCGCGGGTCTGATGGGGTCGACTGCGGCCCACGCTGTCGGCGCCTCGCGCTTTGCCTTCACTCCTATTGCTGCACAAACCGATGGCACCGTGCATGTCCCGGAAGGGTACGAATGGAAAATGCTGATGCGCTGGGGCGACCCGCTGTTCTCCGACGCGGACGGCTATGACCTGACTGACGGCGGCGCGGTCGAGAAATCGGATCGCGTGTTTGGTGAAAACACCGACGGAATGGAGACCTTCTCGTTCCAGGGTCACGAGTTGATTGCGATCAACCATGAATACCCGAACCGCAAGATCAACCTGCCCGCCGCGAACGAAGGCGTTCCGGCAAATGCCGACGATGTTCTGAAACTGCAGAACCTGCAGGGCGTCACCGTGATGGAAATCACCGAAGGTCCCGACGGCTGGTCGGTTGTCAAGGACAGCCCCTTCAACCGCCGCATCCACCACAATACCCCGATGAAGATCGTCGGCCCCGCGGCCGGTCACGACCTGCTGAAGACCGCCGCTGATCCGACCGGCACTACTTCGCTGGGCACCATGAACAACTGTGGCGCGGGCAAGACCCCATGGGGCACCTACCTGACTTGTGAAGAGAACTTTAACGGCTATTTCGGCTCATCCAACGAAAACGCCAGCTATGACCAGAAAGTCGCGGATGGCATGGCGCGCTACGGCATCAAAGCGACAAGCTGGAACGGGTATGAACTGTTTGATCCACGCTTCGACACCTCGAAAAACCCGAATGAACCGCACCGCGCGGGCTGGATCGTGGAAATCGACCCGACCAATCCTGACAGCACGCCAGTCAAACACACCGGTCTGGGCCGCTTCAAGCACGAAAACGCCGAGGTGACGCTGGCCGCCGATGGCCGCGTGGTCGTCTATATGGGCGATGATGAGCGGGGCGAGTATCTGTACAAGTTCGTCTCGAACGGCACCTACCAGCCCGGCGGTGAGACCGAGAGCCTGCTGAACGATGGAACGCTTTATGTCGCCAAGTTCAATGATGACGCAACAGGTGCGTGGCTGCCTCTGACGCCGGAAACCACCGGCATGGACGCGGCCGAGATTCTGATCTTTGCCCGCATGGCCGCGTCGGCCGCCGGCGGCACCACCATGGACCGTCCGGAATGGGTCGCCTCCAGCCCGGTTGCGGCCGAGGCCTATTGCTGCCTGACCAACAACAAGAATCGCGGCGTCAAACCGAATGCCGGTGGGGATGACACCTCGGTCAACGGTCCCAACCCGCGCGAGGCAAACAAATACGGCCAGATCGTGCGCTGGCGCCCGGCCAATGACGACCACGCCGCCGAAGCCTTCGACTGGGACCTGTATGTCATGGCCGGCAACCCGACCGTACATTCGGACGCATATGCAGGTTCGCCGAACGTGAACGAGGGCAACCTGTTCAACTCGCCGGACGGCATGGCCATCGACACGACGGGCCTGATCTGGATTCAGACCGACGGCAATGACGGCAACGAGGAAGATTTCGCAGGCCACGGCAACAACCAGATGCTGGTTGGTGACCCGGTCACCGGTGAAATCGCGCGCTTCATGACCGGCCCGAACGGCTGTGAGGTTACGGGGCTGGCCTGGTCCACCGACCTGCGCACCATGTTCGTCGGCATCCAGCACCCGGGCAGCAACTGGCCCGATGGCGGCACGCCACGGTCCTCGGTGATAGCGATCAAACGCGCCGATAACGGTCTGATTGGCTAAACCTGAATGAAACGCCCCCGGCCTTTTGGTTTCAGGGGCGTTTCTTCGTCAGATATCCTGCCCCGGAGGCTCCAGTGGCCCGCCCGGACCCAGAAGATGGCGCTCCGATAGCCACGGGTTCAGTTCCAAAGCCTGGTTCAAAGCCTCCCGCGCTTCATCAAGCCTTTTCAACTCCAACAAGGTCAATGCCCGCCCGCTGATCGCAGCCACATGGTTCGGCGACAGTTCGATGGCCTTGTCCAGATCGGGCAAGGCGGCTTCGAAATCCCGCCCCAGATAAAACGCAAAGGCGCGTTGGTTATACCCTTCGGCGTAAGACGGGCAGTAGGCGATCAGCTTATTGAAATCCTCGATCGCACCCAGCAAGTCCGAAGCCCTGAGACGCGCCATTCCCCGATCCAGTGCGGCTTGCGCGCTTGAATCCGGCGCATCGGTCCAGAACTCCCACAACCGGCTCGACAAGTCGCGGGCGGCTTGTTCAGTTTCGGCCTGCTGGATTTGGGCAATTACTCCGTCAACATCGGCGGCGTGGTCCGGCGCAACAGGACAGTCCCCGGCCCGCACAGCCGTGGACGCGACAAGTAAGATGGAAGCAAGGGCTATCTGTTTCATGATCCAATGGTGACGCCACTGGGCCTTTCGTCAACCCGCGCCTTCAATCGCCCCGGACACGCCCATCTCTTTCACCGCCTCCATCGCAACGAAGGTCGACGTATTCGCCACGTGCGGCAGGGATGAGATTTTCTCGGCCAGAACCGCGCGGTATTCCGACATCGAACCGGTGCGAATTTTCAGCAAATAGTCGAAATTTGACGCGATCATATGGGCTTGTTCGATCTCGGCCACCTTGCGCACCGCTGCGTTGAACTCGGCCAGGGCCTTCTCGCGGGTGTCAGTCAGGCGCACCTCGACAAAGGCGACATGGTCCAGCCCAAGGCGGATCGGGTCCAGCAAGGCGCGGTATCCGGTGATGATCCCTTCGGCCTCAAGCCTTTTCACACGTGCTTGAGTCGGGGACTTCGACAGCCCGATACGCCGCGCCAGATCGGCGACCGAGATACGCCCGTCCTCGGCCAGAATCGTCAGGATCGACCGGTCAAACCGATCCAGATCAGGGCGGTTCATTTGCATCGTTTTACTTCACCAAATCAGTTCATTTGCCTTCAGAAACCATAAATCAAGGCAGTTGTCCCGCAAAATCGATCCTATATTTAACAAAAGCCCGGAGGATTCATGACACACAGCCTGCGTACCCATATCGACGGCCAGACCTATGCCGATCAGTCCGAAATTCTGAATGCCCTGATCGCACAGGCCGAGTTGAGCGAACCCGATCGCGCCGCAATCTGCGCGGCGGCGGCGCAGTTGGTGCGCGACATCCGCTCCAGCACCTCCCCCGGCATGATGGAGGTTTTCCTCGCCGAATATGGCCTGTCCACCGATGAAGGTGTTGCACTGATGTGTCTGGCCGAGGCGCTGTTGCGGGTCCCGGACGCCGAAACGATCGACGCGCTGATCGAAGACAAAATCGCGCCGTCCGATTGGGGTAAGCACCTGGGGCAGTCGTCCTCGTCACTGGTGAACGCGTCGACCTGGGCGCTGATGCTGACGGGCAAGGTTCTGGACGAGGGCAAGACGTCTCCGGTCAGTGCCCTGCGCGGAGCGATAAAACGGCTGGGTGAGCCGGTCATCCGCACCGCCGTCGGGCGCGCGATGAAAGAGATGGGGCGTCAGTTCGTTCTGGGCGAGACCATTCAGGCCGCTATGGACCGCGCGAAAGGGATGGAATCCAAAGGGTACACCTATTCCTACGACATGCTGGGCGAGGCCGCCCGCACCGAGGCCGATGCCGCCCGCTATCACCTGTCTTATTCCCGTGCGATTGCTGCCATTGCAGACGCCTGCACCCACAACGACATCCGCGCCAATCCGGGCATTTCGGTGAAACTGTCGGCGTTGCATCCGCGCTATGAAATCGCGCAGGAGCACCGAGTGATGGACGAACTGGTGCCGCGCGTTCGGGCCTTGTGTCTGCTGGCCAAGGCGGCCGGAATGGGTCTGAACGTGGACGCCGAAGAGGCCGACCGTCTGTCACTGTCCCTTCAGGTGATCGAAGCGGTAATGGCCGAGCCTGCCCTGGCCGGATGGGATGGGTTCGGGATCGTGGTCCAGGCTTACGGCCCCCGTGCGGGGATCGCTCTGGACACACTCTACGAAATGGCTGAACGCCACGACCGCAAGCTGATGGTACGCCTGGTCAAAGGTGCGTATTGGGATACCGAGATCAAGCGCGCTCAGGTCGAGGGCGTCGATGGGTTCCCCGTGTTCACCCGCAAAGAGGCGACTGACATTTCGTACATCGCCAACGCGCGCAAATTGCTGGGCATGACAGACCGGATTTACCCGCAATTCGCCACTCACAATGCGCATACGGTCAGCGCGATCCTGCATATGGCTGATGATCAGCCGTTCGAGTTTCAGCGCCTGCACGGGATGGGTGAAACCCTGCACCAGATCGTCAAGGATCAAAGCAAAACGCGCTGCCGGATTTACGCCCCCGTTGGCGCGCACCGGGACCTTCTGGCCTATCTTGTGCGGCGCCTGCTGGAAAACGGCGCAAACTCATCCTTCGTGAACCAGATCGTAGATAAAGCAGTGCCGCCGGAAGAGGTAGCCGCTGACCCGTTTGTCACCATTCAGGGGCCGAAATCCCCACTTCCGACAGGGCCCGAGCTATTTCAGCCAGAACGCCCGAACTCCAAGGGGTTCGACCTGCACCATACGCCGACGCTCGACCAGGTTGACGCGGCCCGGGACGAATTCCGCGCCCATCACTGGTACGCACAGCCGCTGCTGTCGGCGGATGCGCATCCCGGCGAGGACGAACCTGTCATCAACCCGGCACAACCGCAGGATCGACCAGGCGCCGTGGCCCCGACCAGCGCGGAAGATGTTGAGCTGGCCTTGGCTTCGGCCAGCCCGTGGCAATCCCCCGCCGCGGATCGGGCGCGCATCCTGAATGCCGCTGCTGATCTGTACGAGGCGCATTTCGGCGAGCTATTCGCCCTGCTGGCCCGCGAGGCAGGCAAGTCCGTCCCCGACGCAGTCGCCGAACTGCGCGAGGCGGTCGATTTCCTGCGTTATTATGCGGCCAACATCCCTCAGGCAGAACCGGCGGGCACGTTCACCTGCATCAGCCCGTGGAACTTTCCGCTGGCAATCTTTACCGGCCAGGTTTCGGCGGCTTTGGCCACAGGCAACGCCGTGCTGGCCAAACCTGCGCCGCAGACACCGCTGATTGCCCATCGTGCAGTCCAGTTGCTGCACGAGGCTGGTGTCCCCCGCGATGTACTGCAACTGCTGCCGGGTGGGCCGCCCGTTGGGGCAGCTCTGACTTCGGATCCGCGGGTGTCGGGGGTGGCCTTCACAGGCTCGACCGCGACGGCGCTGAAAATCCGCAAGGCTATGGCCGAGAACCTACGACCCGGCACACCTCTGATCGCGGAAACCGGCGGGCTGAACACAATGATCGTGGACAGCACCGCGCTGCCAGAACAGGCCGTGCAGTCCATCATCGAAAGCGCCTTTCAGTCCGCGGGCCAACGGTGCTCGGCCCTGCGTTGCCTTTATGTGCAGGAGGATATCGCGGACGATCTGCTGACCATGCTTACCGGCGCGATGGAGGCGTTGCAGGTTGGTAACCCATGGTTGCTGTCCACCGATTGTGGCCCGGTGGTCGATGAAGATGCACGTAAGGGCATTGCCGATCACATTGCCAAAGCACGCACCGAAGGGCGGGTTTTGAAAGAACTGAACACGCCGCCCGAAGGCACCTACATTGCCCCTACCCTGATCGAGATCTCCGGCATAGCGGCGCTTGAACGCGAGATCTTTGGCCCCGTGCTGCATGTGGCACGGTTCAAGGCATCCGAAATCGATCAGGTCATCGCCTCGATCAATGCCACTGGCTACGGGCTGACCTTCGGCCTGCACACCCGCATCGACGACCGCGTGCAGCACATCACCGAGGCGGTTCACGCAGGCAACATCTATGTCAACCGCAACCAGATCGGAGCCATCGTCGGCTCGCAACCTTTCGGCGGCGAAGGTCTGTCTGGCACCGGACCCAAGGCGGGCGGCCCGAACTATATGGCGCGTTTCTGTGCGCCCGACCGTCAGACCAGCGAGGCCAAATGGGACACTACCATGGGCGACATACCTGCCCCGCAGGGCCAACCCGCCGCCGTTCGCACCCAGTCCCTGCCCGGCCCGACCGGTGAATCCAATCGGCTGAGTGAAATCCCCCGCGCGCCCCTGCTGTGCATGGGACCGGGGGCAGAGGCCACAAAGGCGCAGGTCGAGGCCGTCACGGCCTTGAGCGGCACAGCCATTCAGGCAACCGGAATGGTTGACCTGCACAGGCTGGAAAACGCCGCCGGGTTCTCGGGTGTGCTTTGGTGGGGGGACGAGGACACCGCGCGTGAGATCGAATGCCATCTGGCCCGCCGTGACGGCCCCATCCTGCCGCTAATTCCCGGCCAGCCAGACCGCGCTCGGGTGCTGGGCGAGCGTCATGTCTGCGTCGATACAACCGCTGCAGGCGGCAACGCCGCGCTATTGGGTGGTGCGGCGTAACCGTACCTTGACGCTGGGCCGGGAAAAGCCCAGCGTCCCCCCATGTTTCCGATCCGTGACCATAACCCCTCGGGGCGCACGCCATACGTCGTCTATCTTCTGATGGCGGCCAATATCCTGATTTTCCTCAGCTATGTGGGGTTCATGGGCAACGATCAGTTCATGAACCGGTTCTATTTCGACTACGCGGTCATCCCTGCGCGGATCACCGACGGGTTTGCGCTGGAAACACTGTTGACCTCGATGTTCCTGCACGGCGGCTGGATGCATCTGGCGGGTAATATGCTGTTTCTATGGATCTTCGGAGATAACCTCGAAGACGAGATGGGCCATCTGCCCTTTCTGCTGTTCTATCTGATCGCCGGCATTGGTGCGGGTCTGATCCATGTCGTCACCGCCCCGGAATCGGTGGTGCCGACCATCGGTGCGTCGGGTGCAATCGCTGGGGTGATGGGGGGCTACCTTCTGCTATTCCCAAAGGCCCGCGTAGACGTCCTGTTGATCCTGATCGTGTATTTTCGGGTCTTCACCATACCGGCCTTTATCATGCTGGGCATTTGGCTGGGCATCCAGTTCGTGGGCAGCCTTGCCAGCAACCCGGATGAAGGCGGCGTCGCCTATTGGGCGCATACAGGCGGGTTTGTTGTCGGCCTGATCCTGTGCATCCCACTTTGGCTGAAACGCGGCGGGCCAGAGTACTGGAGCCGCACCCACGGTCACCCGCCCCACCCCGAGCACAAATACAAGCTGTCGCAGTCCCGCATTCCGCGCGTCCCGCGCAAATAGGACTCAGCCCTTTGATTGGGGCATCTGCCCTTCGCTGAGATACAAACGCGCGCCTCGAACGGGGCGCGCTAGTTCAACGGGTATTTCGGGCGATCAGCCCCGGATCACCTTGGCGAATTGATCAAAGATCGGCTCATTCGAACAGATCACCTCACCATCCTCCAGCACGCTGCCTTCGGGGTTCAAGGCCTGTACGAAACCGCCCGCCTCTTTCACGATGATGATTCCGGCCGCAACATCCCAAGCGTTCAGACGGCGTTCCCAGAAGCCTTCGTAACGGCCAGCAGCCACATAAGCCATGTCCAGCGCGGCAGCGCCCCAGCGGCGCACACCGGCGCAGGCCGGCATCAGGCGAGCCAGATCCTGCAACGTCGCGGGCAGATCTGAACGGCCGCCAAAGGGCAATCCGGTCGAAAAGATCGACTCGATCATGCGGTGGCGACCCGAGACACGGATACGGGTATCGTTCATCCACGCGCCCTCGCCCTTTTCGGCAAAGAACATCTCGTCCTTGGCGGCGTCATAGATCACACCGGCAACGATTTTGCCCTTGTGCTCCAGCGCGATCGAGATTGCCCAGTGCGGCAGGCCGTGCAGGAAATTGGTGGTGCCGTCCAGCGGGTCCACGATCCAGCGGCGGGTCGGGTCTTCGCCGGCGATGGAGCCGCCCTCTTCGGCCAGCCAGCCATAAGTCGGACGCGCGCCCAGCAGTTCCTCTTTCAGGATTTCCTCGGCTGCAATATCGGCCTTGGAGACAAAGTCACCCGCGCCTTTCATCGACACCTGAAGGTTCTCGACTTCACGAAAATCCTTGACCAATGAACGCCCCGCCTTGCGCGCGGCTTTGATCATGATGTTGAGGTTTGCACTGCCAACCATTGTCCAAAGGCTCCTGTCCGGTCAAACCGCGCGTATACTGGGGCAATGCGCCCTTGCCAAGAGGAATGATGCGCATAGCAGACCCGCGTTTGCTGCCTATTGCTCTTGCAGCTTGCGCGCCTCTGCTCCGGCCAGTTCGATCAGTTCCTGCACATAGGGTTTTTCAAGGTCTTCGGTCCGCACCGCCGCGTATAGCGTGCGGGTAATCCCGTCCTTGGTCAACGGGCGGGTGACATAGTCCGAGTTGTACTTTACCTCGCGCACAACCCAGTCGGGCAGCGCTGCAACGCCCCGGTTCGAGGCCACCAGCAGCAAGATCACCGCGGTCAGCTCTACCTGCCGGACTGTCGCGGGCTCAACACGCGCCGGGATCAGCAACTGGCTGAAGATATCTAGTCGGGTGCGTTCGACCGGATAGGTGATCAAAGTCTGGCCCCGGAAATCCTCGGCCTCGATGTAATCCTTCTGCGCCAAGGGGTGCGACGAGGCGGCAACGAAAACCGCGTCATAGTCGAACAGCTCGATGAACTCGACGCCCGGCAGGTCCTCGGGGTCAGACGAGACAACCAGATCGACCTCTTCTTTTTGTAAAGCGGGCAATGCGTCAAAGGCCAGACCGGGACGGATATCGACATCCACATCGCCCCAGGATTTGCGGAACGATTCCAGCACCGGGAACAGCCATTCGAAACACGCGTGGCATTCGATGGCGATATGCATCCGCCCGGCACGCCCGTCGCGCAGGGATGAAAACTCCTGCTGGGTTGCCTCGACCTGCGGCAGGATCTGCTCCGCCAGCCGCAACAGGCGCAGCCCCGCCGCTGAAAGCTTCATCGGCTTGGACCGGCGCAGGAACAGCTCGACCCCGGCCTGATCCTCCAACCCTTTGATCTGATGGCTCAAAGCCGATTGCGTGATGTTCAGCTGATCTGCCGCACGGGCCAGCCCGCCGCATTCGTGTATGGCCTTGATCGTACGCAGGTGCCGGAATTCGATGTGCATTGCAATGAGACTCATGTTGTTCTTGAGTAATATGAGTTTGTCTCACAATGCAGGAACTGGCACAAGGGCCCCAGATTGGACCTGTGAGGCAGATATGACGACACCTGAGATTTCATTCGAGTTCTTCCCGCCGCAAACGCTGGAGGCGTCGTTCCGTCTTTGGGATACGGTTCAGACCCTGGCGCCGCTGGAGCCGCGCTTTGTATCGGTCACCTATGGCGCGGGAGGCACAACCCGAGAGCTGACGCGCGATGCAGTGGCGACGCTGCACAAATCATCCGGACTGCCGGTCGCCGCGCATTTGACCTGTGTTGACGCTTCGCGTCAGGAGACGTTGGAAATCGCCGACACCTTCGCACGCGCCGGAGTTCAGAACATTGTCGCCTTGCGCGGCGATCCGCCCAAAGGTCAGGACCGGTTCGCGCCCCATCCCGACGGGTTTGCCAATTCGGTCGAACTGATCGAAGCCTTGGCCGAGACCGAAATGTTCAGCATCCGCGTCGGCGCTTATCCCGACAAGCACCCCGAAGCACAGGATTTCCAGGCCGACATCGACTGGCTCAAGGCCAAGCTGGACGCTGGTGCAGACGAGGCCCTGACCCAGTTCTTCTTTGAGGCCGAGACGTTTTTCCGGTTCCGCGATGCCTGCGAAAAGGCTGGGATCGACAAGCCCATCGTGCCCGGCATCCTGCCGATCGAAAACTGGAAGGGCGCCCGCAATTTTGCCCGCCGCTGCGGGACACATATCCCCGACTGGATCGAACACGCCTTTGAAAAGGCGATTCGCGATGATCGTGAGGATCTGCTGGCCACCGCCCTATGCACCGAGCTGTGTTCTGACCTGATCGATGGCGGCGTGGACAAGCTGCACTTCTACACGTTGAATCGCCCGGAACTGACACGTGATGTGTGCTTTGCACTGGGTATCACGCCACGGGCCGAACTGCAGAACGTCGCTTAAAACCTTCCTGTTGGTCACTTTTGCCCGGATCCTGCTCAGGCTCCGGGCTTTTTTGTTGCGTTGCGCTTGGCAGCCGCAGGTCAAGCGTGAACAATTGGGCACGCCCAAACCAACTGTCCCTGAAATAGCAATAAAATTCCGCTAAAATTTGACAAAACCCAGCACCTCTTCAAATTGAGGTTGTGGTGTTTTTTTAAAGAGTTGTTTTGGGTATGGAGCCTGTCGAAAAGATAAATGCACGCGCTGATGCACTGGCGGCTCTGGGTTTGGACCAGACAGCAGGGTCCGACGATATCCGGGATGCCTGGCGTCATATCGCATTTCGCGCTCATCCTGATCACAGAAACGGCGACTGCACTCATTTTGCGCGGGCCAAAGAGGCTTATGACTTTTTGCGCCGCGAAGGGCTGACCACCAAAGGGAAAACTACCGGCGGGCCCCGACGACCGAAGCTGCGCAAGCGCGTGATCGAACTGGAAAGCACCGACATCGACGCATGCCGCATGTTGCTGAATAATGCTCTGGCGCACGATCCGGACAGCAACGGATCAAACCCAAACTCGCAGGGCACGACCGATGCGGACCATGTCCCTGATGCGGTCGGGTTCTATGGCCGCCATCTGACCTATTTTGTCTCGACCCCGGTGCAGGAAGGGTCGAACCGGATAGCGCTGCCAACTTCGTTCCTGGCTTCGGCCCGGCGAATGGAAACCGAGGTGCTGAGCTTTCAGTCCAACGACACTGGCGCGGGCGAGGTTGTGGTTCCGGAAACGATCACGGCACGCAAATTCCCCGGCGCCAAGAGCGTCCGGATCAAGTTCGACGCGGATCAGCAGATGCGCGACGACTTCTGGCTGGCCAGCTGACAGCGAAAAACCCGGCCTGGTGACAGCCGGGTTCATTCTTCATGAGTGGTGACTTAATTCGCTACCGGACCTTCCGAGGTGAATTTGGGGATCACGCTGGTCGATGCAGCATCGCCTTCAATCCCGGGCCAGTTACCCTCGGCCAGATTGATATTGCCCGGAACGTCTTCTTCCCAGAAACCGACAACTACATCAGTGATGTTCAGATACAGTTTGTCATCGACGATCCGCCACAGGTTCGGGTTTGCCGGCACTTTGCCGCCTTTCGATACGCCGTAGGCGCAATGCCCGTCATACTGCGGCGCATAATAAGCTGGATTTTCAAGGAACTTGTCGCGGTTCTCTTCGGTCGAGAATGCCCAGGTCGCACCGTTGTAATCTGCCGTGATATCAGCATGACCACGTACCGGTTCGGGCTGGGACTGGCCAACCGGCACTTGATCCAGACTGCGGTAGGCAACAACGTCATAACCCGACACGGCAAACCCGGTGCCGTCCACGTATTGATCCCCGGCAAAAGCCGGAACAGCAAGGGTCAGAGCAGTCGCAAAAGTCAGGGCAAAGCGTTTCATATGGTCAATCCTTTTGTCCTTTGGGTTGGGCGTTGCTGAGAGAATAGGTATTTTCGCACTGATGGGCAGTCCCGCTCGCGCCGCTGTGAGGTCGGATGAAGAAACGTGAAAGGTTCGCACCCATTTGTTACAAAACCTCTTTGACATACGGGGTTGGACTCGGCGCTTTGCAACATTAGCTGTTGTGGCGGACGGACAATTCACCCGAACTTTGCTGAGAAAGACAACAGATGACCGAGCAATCCCCATACACGCCTCCCAAAGTCTGGACCTGGGACAGCGAAAGCGGCGGCCAGTTTGCCAATATCAACCGCCCCATCTCTGGCGCCACCCATGACAAGGACCTGCCGGTCGGGCGCCATCCGCTACAACTCTATTCGCTGGCGACCCCCAACGGTGTCAAAGTGACCGTGATGCTAGAAGAGCTGCTGGCACTGGGTCACGAAGGCGCCGAATACAATGCCTGGCTGATCAATATCGGCGAGGGCGACCAGTTCAGCTCGGGCTTTGTCGAGGCGAACCCGAACTCGAAAATCCCCGCGCTGTGGGATCGCTCGGGCGACGCGCCCGTGCGTGTCTTCGAAAGTGCCTCGATCCTGTTCCATTTGGCTGAAAAGTTCGACGCGTTCCTGCCGAAATCCGGCCACGAGCGGACCGAGGTCATGAATTGGGTCTTCTGGCAGATGGGCAGCGCGCCGTATCTGGGCGGCGGGTTCGGCCATTTCTACGCTTACGCGCCCGAGAAATGGGAATACCCGATCAACCGCTTCGCTATGGAAACCAAGCGTCAGCTGGACGTGCTGGATCGTCAACTGGCCGACAACACCTATATCGCGGGTGAGGACTATACCATCGCCGACATGGCGATCTGGCCCTGGTACGGCCAGCTCGTACTGGGCCGCCTGTACAGCGCGGCCGAGTTCCTGGATGTAGAATCCTATAAAAACGTGATGCGTTGGGCCAAGGCCGTCGATGCGCGGCCCGCCGTTCAGCGCGGCCGTATGGTCAACCGCGCGTTTGGTGAGCCGCATACTCAACTGCACGAGCGCCACGACGCCAGCGACTTTGAAACCCGCACGCAGGACAAGCTGGAAGCCGCAGCGGAATAACAAAGCACGGCCCCGCAACCTGACCGGTTGTGGGGTCTGCTTATTTCAGAATCGGCGGCTTGTCCGGATCACTGCCCGGTGTGATGTGTTGAACGACCCTTTGTTCGGGTTGCGGCAAATCGAATTTCAGACCGACACGCGCCAACGCGGCTGCGGCTACGTCGTGTGGGCTGAAAAAGCCCACATCCATCGCCCCGGCCTCGATACCTGAAAAAGTCAGCGCCTCCGAGGCCGCCTTGGCCAATGCAGGCTCAGCCCCCTCAACCGCGCCGACAAACCCCAGCAGATGTCCCGCGCCTCCGTCCACTGATTTGGTTCCGACCAGAAACGCGGCCTCGGCCAAGCCAACGGCCGTTGCCAGCTTCGCGTCCAACGCCTGCAGAAGATCATCCGGCAGGCCAACCGGGGGCAGGAACTCGGCCAGTCGTTGCTGCACCTCTTCTGGTGCATGTTCCAGCGTGGTGGCTAACCAGCCCAGCGCTTCGGCCGGGATCAGCATCGAGGACGGCGCGACCTCAAGGTTCAACCCCAGACCAATCCCCTGCCCTGCGAGCATCCCCGACAGCACCCGCCCGGACAAAGCCACATAAGGCACTGGGCGTTCGGCGAAACGGGCCAGCCGGTCCTCGCGGTCGAAGGCCAGAACGAACCGGCCATCGGCAACATCGAACAGTTCCGGCGTGATGTTTTCATCCTGCGCCTCTTCGGCCAGCAGCAGGAACAGCTCGCTGTCGGCCAGCCGTTCAAAGAACCGCAGCCGCGCCGCGTCGTCCTGCGGGTTGGCCTCCATCGCGGCGTGGGCAGTATCAAGGGCGGTTGTGTCAGTCATTCAAAACCTCTTTCACCCGCGCGCGCAGAACCGGCAGCAGCTCGGCCTCGAACCACGGGTTTTTCTTCAACCATGCCGTATTGCGCCAGGACGGATGAGGCAAGGGAAAGACCTGCGGCGCATGGTCTTGCCAGCCCCGCACCGTGTCCGTGACCGAACCGCGCGCACCAAGGTGATACTTATGCGCGTGCCCGCCGACCAGAACGGTCAGCGGCACCTGCCCCAGTTCGTTCATTACCCTGTTGTGCCATGTCTGCCCACAGATCGGCGGCGGCGGCAGATCGGCCTTGCGTGCGTCATATCCCGGAAAACAGAACGCCATCGGCACAATCGACACGCGGGAACGGTCATAGAACACGGTTTCATCAATCCCCAGCCAGTCGCGCAAACGATCACCGGACGGATCGGTGAACGGACGGCCCGAGGCCTGAACCCGCGCGCCTGGTGCCTGCCCTGCAATCAGCAGAGGTGTGCCCTGCCGGAACCACACCACCGGGCGCGGCTGATGCGCCGTATGCGTGGCCCGAAATCTGTCCGCGCAAATGCGGCAGGCTTCAATCTCTTTCTGCAGCGAATTCATCAGATCGCAAGATTTCCTGCATCAAACTGGTTGACGGTCGAAGTGAAAGATAGTCAACGCGTTGCCGCGGTCCAACCGATGCATTAGTCACAGTGCCGAATGGTCGGTTTCACGCGCATTGATCATTTGTTTCACAATTCGACATAATGTAGCCAACATGGATCGGTAAGTTTTCCGTTCCTTCGCCGGCCCGATCGGTGCAACAAACGCAAGAGCAGCAGGCCTTGAATGCTTGAGTTCGAGAATGTCAGCAAGTCCTTCTGGACCGGGACCCGCCGCAAGGTGATCCTGGATCAGGTCTCGTTCCGGATCGAGCTTGGCCGGTCCATCGGCATTCTGGCCCCCAATGGCACTGGCAAGACGACCCTGATCAACATGATGGCCGGGCTGGAAAAACCCGACGAAGGTGTGATCCGCAAATCCTGCCGGATCTCGTTCCCGATGGGGTTTTCGGGCGGCGTAGCCAAGAAGCTTTCTGCGCTAGAAAACGCCCGTTACATCGCAAAAATCTACGGCATGGATCCCGATTATATCGAGGCGTACTGCAAATGGCTGTGTGGTCTGGGTGAGTATTTCGACCAACCGCTAGGAACCTATTCCTCCGGAATGCGGGCGCGTTTCACCTTCGCTCTGATGTTGGCGCTGGATTTCGACATGTACCTGATTGACGAAGGGATGCCGGCGACAACGGATGTGGAGTTCAACCGGAAAGCGGGCGACATCCTGAAAGAACGGTTGCGCACGACGACCCTGGTCATCGTATCGCACAGCCCCGCCGTTCTGGAGAGATTTGCACAGCAGGCCGCCGTACTTCTGGACGGTCAGCTTTACATGTTCGAAACCTTGGAAGAGGCACGACAGCTATATGACTACCAAACCCAAGGCTAAGAAATATCGCTGGCGACGTGACCGCCAGGGCGCGGACTCGGCGAACGCACGGGCCGATGCAATTTCGCGCATCAGAAAGGCTACGCAACCGCCCGAGGCCGCAAATGACGCGCAACCAGCGACCGATATCGACGCGATCAAACGAGAAGGCCTGACTGGGCGACAACTGCGCGTAGCCCGGCGCCTGGCGCAGAAGAACGGTCTGGCTGCGACGTCTGATTACGATGCGGTGCGGTTGTTGCGTCAAAAGGGCATTGATCCCTTTGAGCGGGCCAATCTGTTGGATCTGGCGGCCGAAAAGAAAGACGCGGAAGACAAGGCCAAGGACAAAATCACCATCCAACTGCCGCAGACGATCAAGGAAACACCCCAGACCCTGCCCGGCCCCGAGCTGAGCCCTGCAGAGCGGCGCAATCTGGAAATCGGTGAAATCCAAAAGAACATCGCGCGCCGTCGCAGACGCAAGCTGTTCGCGCTGTTCGCGCGGCTGGCCGTGTTTGTACTGCTTCCAACCGTGATCGTCGGCATTTATTTCTACCGGATTGCGACACCGATGTACGCAAGCGACTCGGCCTTTTCGATCCTGCAGGCGGATGGGGGGGGCGCGTCCTTTGGCGGGTTTCTGGCAGGCACTCAATACGCCACCGCGCAGGATTCTGTCGCCACGCAGGAATTTCTGGAATCAAAAGACGCGCTGGTCCGGCTTGAGAACGACACCAACTTCTCGGAAATCTTCAAACAGGAGTGGATTGACCCGATCCAGCGCCTGCCTCAAGACGCGACCCTTGAGGAGACCTACAAGCTATTCAAGCGGGTGATCACCATCGGGTATGACCCAAGTGATGGCATCATCCGCATGGAGGTGGCGGCCCCGAGCCCGGAAATATCGGTCGAGCTGTCCTCTCTGCTGCTGTCCTACGCCGAGGAAACCATCAACGGTTTGACGGAGCTGAAGCGCGAAGACCAGATGCGCGACGCACGGGCCGGGTTTGAGCTGGCACAGGAAGAACGCAGGAAAGCGCAGGAAGAGCTGATTAAGCTGCAACTTCAGGGGGCGGTTCTTGACCCGGAAAACGTCCTTGCCGGTCTGCGGGGGCGCATCAATGCAATCGAAGTCGAGTTGCAGGAAAAGGAACTGCAACTGGCGGCCCTTCTGGACAACCTGCGCCCGAACCAGGCCAAGGTGGACGGTGTCCGGGCAGACATCAAACGGCTTGAGGTTGTGTTGGCAGATCTGAACGAAGAAATGCTGGACGTCTCGGCAGGCGAAAACTCACTGGCAAGGTTGAGCGTGCGGATTCAGATGGCGCAGGCCGACCTGGTGGCGCGCGATATGATGCTGCAAACCGCGATGGAACAGATGGAAACCACACGGACCGAAGCCAACCGCAAAGTGCGTTACCTGTCTGTTTCGGTAAACCCGGTCGCCAGCGAAGAACCCAGCTATCCGCGCAAGTTCGAAAATACGATTTTGGCTTTCCTGTTGTTTGCTGGTATCTACCTGATGATCTCGCTTACCGCGTCGGTCCTTCGTGAACAGGTATCCTCGTAAGACACATGAAACATGTAAAAATCTCCGATCTCACGGTCGGCAATGATCTGCCCCTGACGATCATTGCCGGTCCCTGCCAGCTTGAAACCGCCGATCACGCCCAGATGATCGCGGGTAAAATGAAAGAGGCCTGCGATGCTGCCGGTGCGCAGTATGTCTTCAAGGCCTCGTACGACAAGGCCAACCGGACGTCGCTGTCCGGCGCCCGCGGCATGGGAATTGATGCCGGGCTGAAGGTTCTGGACGACATCCGCAAAACGATGGGCATCCCGGTTCTGACCGATGTTCACACCGAGGCGCAATGTGCCGTTGCCGCCGATGCGGTGGATGTTCTGCAGATTCCCGCCTTCCTGTGCCGCCAGACCGATATGCTGCTGGCTGCAGGCAACACCGGTGCCGTGATCAACGTCAAGAAGGGCCAGTTCCTCGCCCCGTGGGAAATGCCCAACATCGTCGCCAAGATCGAAAGCACCGGGAACACGAACATCCTGCTGACGGAACGCGGCTCGTCGTTTGGGTACAACACGCTGGTTGCCGACATGCGGTCGCTGCCGCAAATGGCCCAGACGGGCTACCCGGTGGTGATGGACGCCACCCATTCGGTGCAGCAACCCGGCGGACAGGGTGGTTCGTCTGGCGGACAACGAGAATTCGCCCCGGTCATGGCACGGGCCGCGGTGGCCGTTGGTACCGGCGCTGTGTTCATGGAAACGCATCAGGATCCGGACAACGCGCCCTGCGATGGTCCGAACATGATCTATCTGGATCAAATGCCTCAATTGATTGACACATTGATGCGCTTTGATGCATTGGCCAAAGCCAACCCAATTCAGATTTAATCAAGAGCGATAATATGACCAAACCCATCCCCGAGGTGACGCCGAACACCTGGAGCTTTCTGCGCGACCCGATGATCAAACCCACCGGGTTCCGCGAATACGACGCCCGCTGGAAATACCCCGAAGAGATCAACCTGCCCGGCATGACGGCCTTGGGTCTGGGTCTGGGCACCCAGATGCGCAACCGCGGGATCGAGCCTGTGATCGCGGTTGGCAACGACTATCGCGACTATTCACTGGCGATCAAAAACGCCCTGATCCTCGGCCTGATGCAGGCCGGTATTCAGGTCAAGGACATTGGTCCGGCGCTCAGCCCGATGGCCTATTTCGCGCAGTTCCATCTGGACGTCCCAGCGGTGGCCATGGTCACGGCCAGCCACAACCCGAACGGCTGGACGGGCGTCAAGATGGGCTTTGACCGGCCTCTGACCCACGGCCCGGACGAGATGTCCGAACTGCGCGATATCGTTCTGAACGGTGAAGGCGTTCCGCACGAGGGCGGCTCATACGAGTTCGTTGAAGGCGTGAAAGAGGCCTATATCGACGATCTGGTCGGGGATTTCAAAATGTCCCGCCCGCTCAAGGTTGTATGCGCGACCGGCAACGGAACGGCCTCGGCCTTTGCCCCCGAGATTTTCGAACGGATGGGGGTCGAAGTCGTGCCCAGTCACAACCGACTGGATTACACCTTCCCCAACTACAACCCCAACCCCGAAGCAATGGAGATGCTGCACGACATGGCCGAAACCGTGAAATCCAGCGGTGCCGATATGGCGCTGGGGTTTGATGGTGACGGTGACCGGTGCGGTGTTGTGGATGACGAAGGCGAGGAAATTTTCGCCGATAAAGTCGGCGTGATCATGGCCCGCGATCTGGCCAAGCTGTACCCCAACGCGACCTTTGTGGCCGACGTCAAATCGACCGGTCTGTTCGCCAGCGACCCTGAATTGCGGGCCCATGGCGTCAAGGCGGATTACTGGAAAACCGGGCACAGCCACATGAAGCGCCGGGTCAAGGAAATCAACGCTCTGGCCGGGTTCGAAAAGTCCGGTCACTATTTCCTGGCCGAACCGATCGGGCGCGGCTATGACTGCGGCATGCGCGTGGCGGTTGAAATTTGCAAATTGATGGACCGCAACCCGGACAAGAGCATGTCGGACCTGCGCAAGGCGCTGCCGAAGACTTGGTCAACGCCCACCATGTCACCCTATGCCGCGGACACCGAGAAATACGACATTCTCAAGCGTCTGGTCGACAAGCTGGTCGCCAAGGCCGACGCGGGCGAGGCATTCGCCGGTCGCGCGATCAAAGAGGTGGTCACCGTCAACGGCGCGCGGGTCATTCTGGACAATGGCAGCTGGGGTCTGGTGCGTGCCTCATCGAACACGCCGAACCTTGTTGTGGTCTGCGAAAGCAGCGACAGCGAAGACGAAATGCGAGCCATTTTCGCGGATATCGACGCCGTGATCCGGACCGAACCTGGTGTCGGCGACTACGACCAGACGATCTGATCCAATCCGGAAAGGGGCGCCCAAGGGCGCCCTTTTCAGTTTCCGCCCAACAGTTTGAGCAGCCCTTTTTTGGCTTCTTCTTCCAGCTTGTTTTTCAAAGCGTCCTCGGCGCTTTCGCTGTCGGTCACCACGGTTCCCAGCTCATCACTGACCTTTTCCAGAACCTTTTGCTTGGCGTCGTCTTCAATATCCTTGAGTTTCCCTTCGGCGGCGGCTTCGATCACCTTGCTCAGGTCTGGCTTGATAGACGGATCGCTCCACGGCCCGACAATCCGAACTGGCACCGCGAGCCCCTGACCGGAATTGGCACGCAGCGCAACAGGCGTGAACAGATAGTCAATCGTGCGCGCCCCAATGTTGACCTGCCCGGTTCCGTCCGCACGGAAATTATCCAGCGACATCAGCAGATCATTGTTGGTCAGAATACCCTGATCGATATTGAAACTGGCGGTCAGACTGTTGAACACCGTCGTCCCGCCTGCGTCCTTGCCCCGCCCCATCAGGCGATCCAGATCAAAGCCCGATATGACGCCCTGCCCCACATTCAGGCCGCCCTTTCCACTGAGGGACCGCATGATCTGGTCCTCAGTCTGGCCGACACCCAGAAACTCGAAATCACCAGACCCCGAACCTGTTAAACGATCGACCCCTGCAAGCGTTGACAGAGCTTGCTGCAGATCGATGCCTTGCGCATTCAGTTTACCGCCTACGGACAAGCCGTTTCTGTTATTGGCCACCACCTGCCCGGTCACCTGCCCCGCAAACAAAGTGGCCGGGTTCATTTGCAAAACAGCCCGGGACCGGTCAAGGCTCAGCGCCAGATCGCTGGGCCCTAGAGTTATTTCAGGCACTGCGATGGAAGAGGCCGTCAGGCGAATCTCTCCGTTTGCTAGTGCAAGGGCTGAGGCATCAATTGGATCGGTGGACCAACCACTGTCCGGCGCTGATGCAGATGCCGTACCGGAACCACCCCCGGCCGTTGCGGGCGCATCATTGTAGCGGGACAGGTCGATATCCCCGCCTTTCAGACGCGCCGTGATTTTGGGCGGGTCCGATATCTCGATATCTGCCTCTCCGGTGAATCGGTTGTGATCCAGTTGCGCCACCAAGTTGCGCAGCGACGCGCGGCCTTCTTTCGTATACGTCATATGCCCCGACACGTCGGCCACTCGACCCAGCCCCAGCGGAACCCCGACACCCGCCTGACCAAAGGCGGCCAGCATCTTTTCCGTATCCTTGGTTTTGACTTCCAGATTGCCGTCCATCTCTCCGGCAAGGTTGACCCGACCATCAAATCCAAACTCGCCGCCCGGCGCGGTCAGCGCCAGTTCCAGCGGCGTGACAGCACCTGAGGCATAGGCGGGCAGGTCGGGTATCCTGAGGTCCACATTCACCTTGCCACCCGGAACGGCCATCCGTGCTTCCATTATCAATGGCGCGGCTGGATCGGGCCAGCTGGCAGACAAGTCGACGTTCGAAAAATCGAACTTTGTTGCGCCGTTTTCCGTATAGATCAGCCGCGCGTTGGTCAGTTCCAGCCGATCCAGTGTCACAACCCCCTGCGCCGAGGCTTCAGACGGCGCAGCGCTGCTGCCAGAGCTGGGCTGAGAACTTGCGGCGCTCATCTCCCAGTTTCCGCGCCCGTCCGACAGTTCCAGCCGCAGAGTCGGCTGATCCGCAAAGACGCGACGAATCCGAAAATCACCATTCCACAAACCGGCGGCATCAACCCCAACGGCCAAACTTTCGGCACTCAGCATAGGCTCCGAGCTTGCCCAAGGGGCATTGCCAAAGGTGACCGGGCCGGTCTCCATCCCCAGCACAGGCCAGAAGGACAGGTTCACATCGCCCGTCAACTTCAGCTCACGACCGGTCTCGCTTTTGACCTGTTCGGCCAGAATCGCAGCCAGTTTGTCGCCCGGCATCAGCAACAACGCGCCGATGACAAGGCCGAAGGCGACCACGAATAGGAAGAGTATGCGCAACAGCCACTTCATTTTTCTGCTCTCCGCTTATTGGGCATGCGTTGAAAAGATCATTCAAAGCCTAGCCGCCATTTGCAAGGGGAAGCGTTCCCCACTATATGCCGCGCCATGAGCACGAACCCGCCAAACCTCCGCCCCGACCTGGCACCCTCTGCCCGGATCACCGACACGCCGCGCCCAAACCAGCCCACGATTGGTATGGTGTCGTTGGGCTGCCCGAAGGCGCTGGTCGATAGTGAGCGGATTCTGACCCGCCTGCGGGCCGAAGGATACGGTATTTCACCGGACTATTCCGGAGCCGATGCCGTGATTGTGAACACCTGCGGGTTCTTGGACAGCGCCAAGGCCGAGTCGCTGGATGCCATTGGCGAAGCTCTGGTGGAGAACGGCAAGGTCATCGTGACCGGCTGTCTGGGCGCAGAGCCGGATTACATCCGTGAACATCACCCGCGCATCATGGCGGTGACGGGGCCGCATCAGTACGAACAGGTGCTGGATGCCGTCCATACGGCTGTCCCGCCCGATCCGGACCCCTTCGTGGACCTGCTGCCCGCGGCCAGTGTGCAACTGACCCCGCGCCACTACAGCTATCTCAAGATTTCCGAGGGCTGTAACCACAAGTGCAAGTTCTGCATCATTCCCGACATGCGGGGCAAGCTGGCCAGCCGCCCGGCCCATGCGGTTCTGCGCGAGGCCGAGAAACTGGTCGACAATGGCGTGCGCGAATTGCTGGTGATCTCGCAGGACACCTCGGCCTATGGGCTGGATCGCAAATACGATGTGAACCCATGGAAAGATCGCGAGGTGCGCAGTCACATCACCGACCTGGCGCGCGAGCTGGGGCAGCTCGATGCCTGGGTGCGCCTGCACTATGTCTACCCCTACCCGCATGTTCGTGAACTGATTCCGCTGATGGCAGATGCAGGCTGCAACGTGCTGCCCTATTTAGACATTCCCTTCCAACACGCCCACCCGGACGTTTTGAAACGCATGGCCCGCCCGGCCGCGGCCGCCAAGACGCTAGACGAGATTGCCGCATGGCGCGCGACCTGCCCCGACATTACCCTGCGGTCGACCTTCATCGTCGGTTACCCCGGCGAGACCGAGGCCGAATTCCAGACATTGCTGGACTGGATGGATGAGGCACAGCTGGATCGGGTCGGCTGCTTCCAATACGAAAACGTAGATGGCGCGCGGTCGAATGACCTGCCTGATCACGTCCCAGCCGAGGTCAAGCAAGAGCGCTGGGAACGGTTCATGGAAAAGGCGCAGGCGATTTCCGAGGCCAAGCTGGCGGCGAAGGTCGGCCAGACCATCGACGTGATCGTGGACGAGATCGATGACGAGGCCGCCACCTGTCGCACCAAGGCGGATGCCCCCGAGATCGACGGCAACCTGTTCATCGACGAAAGCTATGAAACCCTCAAACCTGGCGACATCGTCTCGGTCGAGGTCGACGAGGCCGGCGAATACGATCTGTGGGGCAAGCTGATCTGACCCTGTCACCCGGCCTCGGCAAAGCGTGAGCCGAGTTTATTGGCCTTTTCTGCACGATTCGTGGATCATGACAGGACATTCCGCCTTGTGTGAAGGAGGGTTCAATGTCCTGTCTGCGCCCCTTTGGCCTGAAATGTATCGCGGTAATTCTGGCGACCCAGCTTTATACTGTACCCGCAATTGCTGAAAGCATCAGCTCGGGCGGTTTCATAGTCATCGGCTCCAAACAGCTAAGCCTTCATCTTCGCAGCACGCACCATGTGCACAGGTACTATGGCGCGCCCAAAGCTTACTACCCCAAGGCTAAGGTTTATCATCACAAGCCCAAACCCAAGGTCCACTATCAAACGACCAAGCCCAGGGTGTATTACGTGAAGCCGAAAAAACGGCACCACCGTCCGGCGCGCGGTTTCCCCAATAGGCACGCCTCGCCTTACCACATACCGCAAAACTACGGCATTCAGCGCCGGGGTTATCACTTTGGCTGGTAGGAAAACTGTCGTTTCTTCAGAACAGGCTGATAAGCCCGACAATCCAAGCCACCCCAGTGGCCACGGCTGTCAACGCGACGGCCGCGCTGGCTGCATCCTTGGCCTGACCGGCCAGTTCACTACGGTTGGTTGAGGTGTGATCAACGGCACGCTCTATCGCGGTGTTGAACAATTCGGCTACCAGAACAAGCAGTCCCAAAACCAGAATCAACGCGCGTATTCCATCGCCCAACGGCAGCCAAAGCGCCAAAGCTGCGGATATCAGGTTCGCCCAAACCCATGTCCGGAACGAGTATTCCGCGTGCCATGTGGCGACGACGCCCTGCCAACTCCAGCGGGTGCGGTCCTTGAGACGGGTAAAAAAGGTTCTCATCTGCCCTCGACTGTTTGGCTGAAACTGAAACCGGAATCGTGCCCTGCAGACAAGAAAAAACCGCCCCGCAGGCGGCTGTGTCGGTGATATTTGTGCGGGCGGCTCAGGTAAAAGCCGCCCGCGGAATTCTTATTGTGCGACCGGATTACAGACGGTCTGACCAGCTTCGGTCGTGGCCAACTCGGTACCCGCCGGGCAGCTCGGTGTGCCGTACTTGTCGTACTCAGGCGTGATGTAAACCGGGGCCGGCTCTTCCTGTTGCGAGCAAGCAGCCAAAACAAGGGCAAATGCACCAACGGCAGCAAATTTAAGTTTCATGTCCGTCATTCCTCTATTAATTTCCTGATATTGCCCAAGAATTCGGGGCCGAGCACAGAATAGGGCCTTGATTGTATTTTTGCAACGAATTCAATCACGCGCTTGTGATTAAAGGCGGAACCACGCTCGTAACCCCCTCAGAAACAGCGGATTTATGAGCAATTGCTACCGTTTTCCACGTATCGTTCTACACTGTTGAGGTGACACCAGCCAACGACGGAGTAGCCCCATGTCAGACAGCCCCACCATCGCGCAAAAAGGCCCCTTCCCGGTCGAGGTCACCGAAGGGAAAAGCTATTTCTGGTGTGCATGTGGCCAATCCAAACGGCAACCGTTTTGCGACGGATCGCACAAGGGCACCGGGTTTGAGCCGGTCAAATACACCGCGGACAGCAGCAAGAAAGTCTTTTTCTGTGGGTGCAAACACAGCACGAATCCGCCGCTGTGTGACGGGACTCACTCCAAGGTCTGATTAGGACTTCAACCCGTTTAATAGATCGGCATTGGCGCAAAAATCCGGGGCCGCGCGGGCCTCGGACTGTTGTTCCGACAACCAGATTGCGCATTGGCCACTGCAATTCGAAGCCCGGCAGCGAGTCACCAACTCAGCATATCGATCAGGTGACAGTCGACCTTCGGCCATTGCTTCGGTCAGCGAGATGTTCATGCACCTCGCCACAGATCGGGTGAGCCAAAAGTGTTTCTCGACATCTCCCAGAGCAACCCGTTTCATGCGTTTTCCTGCTCTAGCGTTGTTTTCAGCGCCGCAAACCGTTGCCGGTTGCTGCAGGTATGCGGAGCACCGACCACGGTTTCATGTTGATCCAGCCAGTCGGGACACCGGTTGGCCCAACTGCAGCCCCGGCAGTATTGGATCATCTCTGCCCAGTCCTGCTGGGTCAGGTGCCCTTTCTGATGCGCCTCGACCATGTCCGTTCCCGTCACCTGCCCCATATGCAGGACAAGACGCAAATGGGTCATGATCTCTCCGAGATGCGGCATCGGACTCTCCTGTCGTTAGGGGGCGAGCCTGCCAAGCAGTTCCTGATTGCGGCAATATTCCGGTGTTCTGGATACCAAGGTGGGTTGATCCAGAAAACGCAGGCAATGGCCGGGATTCGGGCAGTCCGTGCAGTTCAGCACAGCGTCGGACAACTGGTCGATCGACACGTCACCGCCGATCGCTGCTTCTTGCAAATCCACCCCCAGTTTGGAGGCCATCCGGTCCACCAGACCGGCATGGAGTTTCAGAACTTCACGGTTGGGCATCGAAGATCCTTTCTGTCGCGTCCAGAACAGAATATCTCAACACCCCAAATGGGCCTTTGACTCAGGTCAAGGCCCCATTCCAATATGATCCAGATAGGCCCGCGTGGCGTCCTGCACCCGGCGGAAACGATCCCCGCCCAGCTTTTTTCCGCCGTACCAGCGGGTGACGATCACCACATGACTTTCCATCCCGGCGCGTTCCAGCATACGCAGGATCACCATGCCCGCACCGCTTTCGCCGTCATCCGCCTTGAGCGCTCCCGTGGGCAAAACTGCTGCCCAGGTGTTGTGCGTTGCCTTGGCATAAGCCTTGTCCGACTTGAGGTCCTGCAGAACCGCATCGACATCGGCGCGCGTGCTGACGGTCGCACCCGAAACGGCATATTTCGACCCGCGGTCTGTCAGGATCACCCCCAGCCGTATCAAAGATGTCATTGCGATAGCCCCAGTTGCCTTGCTGTCTCCAAAACGATCTGAACCCGCTCTGCGTTTGGGGGATGCGTGCTCAGAAACTTATCGGCCGGATCGGGAAGACGGTCGAAATACTTTGCGCCGATCAGCGGGTTGTACCCCGCATTATAAGTGATGATGGTGCCCAACTGATCTGCTTCCAGCTCAAATCTCTTCACGTTGACCTGCACCCCAACTTCGGCCCCAAGTTTCTGAGTACGTTCGAGGTCTTTCCCGTTTTCGCCGTGCAGCTTGCCCAGATCGTTGAAGATCGCCGCGCTTTCCTGCGCATTTTTGGATTGCCGGTCGATATGCCCCAAAACATGATGCGCCGCTTCATGCCCCATCACAAAGGCCAGTTCATCGGCGTTTTGCGCCGATTGGATCATCGACCGGGTAAAGATGATCACCGGCTGATCATTGTCATCCAGCGTCTGAAACGCGTTGGCCTGAGCACGTGGGTTCAAATCGACAAGAACCGTGAAATCGCAATTGTCGACTCGAGCCTGTCGCAAACACTCTGCTCGGGCCTCTTTGCTCACCGCGCTGTTAACCTCGCGAAAGACTGCGGCGCTGGCGGATTCGGCAGACGTGAACCCACGCCATTCCGAGGCAGGAGCCACGCGCAGTCTGTCCGTCGCGCATGCCGACAACAGCAGGGAAACAAAAAGAAAAAAGAAAGAGCGCATCAAGTGTCCTCTGAGCCGGTCAGGCGTTGATCTCAGCATAGCCGCAGCAATCAGGTTGTACCATTGCGGTCTGGGTTGGAAACGGGTTGCATTGCAGTTCCTTGCCCTGCACTCTCGCCACATGTTTTCGATTGAGCATGAATTCGACTCGACAGTCATTACTCTGGTGGACGAAGGCGAAAAGCCTTTGCAAGAGGATGTCGTCATCAACAGCTTCGCCGAATGTGTGACGCTTGAGCAATTGGACCCCCGGACGGACCAAATTCAAAAGATAACCCTGTCGCCCGAACAGGTGCGCGATCTGGCCGCCGCGCTGGACCTGCCCGAGGGCGTGTATCAGATCCACGAAAGACCGGATCAGGGCGCATAGACAAACAGCTTGTCGCGTGCGGTCTGCCCCTGTTTCAGGGTCAATTCGGACGGGGCCACGCCCATGGCCGTGGCCAGTATTCGTCGCACCGCGTCATTTGCTTTGCCGTTCTCGGGCGGGGCAGTCACGGTTATGCGGATTGCGCCCTTATCCACCACAATACTGTCTTTCGCCGCTTTGGGCGTCACCCGGACCGGAATCGCCGTGCCGGGTGTGGCATAGGCGCTTAAGTCCGGCACATCGCGCAGTTTTGGTTTCGCCATCTTTTTCCTCTTGCTCGCAAACACTCTTGCACGAGCGTTCGGGGAATGAAATTGATCCCGCATCTCCAGCTGTTTGCACTTGAAACGCGCCAGAGGCTCAACCAGATACAGACTGCCCATGTAAAGGAAGTTAACATATGTCCTTGAAGAACCCGGCCGCCTTGGAATTTCTGCAATCGCGCCGGTCGCGCCCCGCGAAAACTTTGGTCGCTCCGGCTCCGACACGCGAAGAGCTGCTGCCCCTGCTGACCGCCGCCGCCCGCAGCCCGGATCACGGCAAGTTGGAACCGTGGCGTTTTATTGTTCTCGAGAAGGGCGCAATGGACCGCCTGTCGGCGCTGACGCAAGACTGTGGCACGCGGCTGGGCAAAGCTCCCGAGGACATCGCAAAGGCCCGCAGCCAGTTCGACATGGGCCATCTGGCCGTGGCGGTGATCGAGGTTCAGAAGCCGTCGGAAAAAGTCCCGGCCATCGAACAAACCTATTCCGCCGGAGCCGTGTGTCTGGCGCTTCTGAACGCCGCGCTGGCGGCCGGTTGGGGCGCGAACTGGCTGTCCGGCTGGCAGGTTCATGACGCCGCGTTCTGTCAGCAGGCCTTTGGACTTCAGGACAACGAACGCGTCGCCGGCCTGATCCATATCGCCACCGAGGGCAGCACCCCACCCGAACGTCCCCGCCCCGATATGGCAGCAATCACCGAATGGGTTACCGAATGATGATCCTCAACGCGTTCTTTGCAGCGCTTGGCCAGATCGGAGACCCAAAGTTCCGCGCAGTCTTGCTGCGCGGAGTAGGTCTGACGATTGCCCTGCTGGTTGCCGCTTGCGCCGGTGCAATCTGGTTGATCAACTGGCTGTCGGGCGACGAGATTTCGCTGCCCTGGATCGGTGCCGTGCCGTGGCTGAACGACGTGTTGAACTATTCCGGCATCTTCGTGGTGCTGATCCTGCCGGTGTTCCTGATGATGCCGGTCGCCTCGGCCATCATCTCGATGTTTCTGGAAGAGGTCGCTCAGGCGGTCGAGGACAAGCACTATCCCAAATTGCCCGCCGTACCCGGCATCCCGTTCAGCGAAGGGATGCGCGACACGGCGGAGTTCATGAGTGTGTTGATCGTCGCCAACCTGCTGGCACTGATCCTCTATGCGATTTTCACGCCACTGGCGCCCTTCATTTTCTGGGGAATGAACGGGTTCCTGCTGGGCCGAGAGTATTTCACGCTGGCCGCTATGCGCCGCATCGGGCGGGACGGCGCGCGCAAACTACGCGCCAAGCACACGCCCACAATTTGGCTGGCGGGTACCCTGATGGCCATCCCGCTGTCGGTTCCGCTGGTGAACCTAGTGATCCCGATCCTCGGGGCTGCCACCTTTACCCATATCTATCACAAGCTGTCAGGGCCTACGCCCTGACGCTCATTCACGCGGCTCCAACTGGTTCAGCCAGTCGAAATCGCGCACCGAGATCACGCCCGAGAGGATAATCCCGGCGATCATCGCCCAGAGCACCACCGAAATCCCGGTGGTGATCCAGAGCTTTTTCTTCATGTGATGCACTTCCGGCGCGCCCGCATGGGTGCCCGGAACAATGTCGCCCAGATCTCCCTGCGTCTTGATGCGGATCGGCAGCACGATCAACAGCGTCATGAACCAGATGACGGCAAACAGGACCAGTGCAGCGGTGATCGTCATGACAACCTCGCTTGGGTCAGACCTGTTCCAGCTCGACCAGGCATCCGTTGAAATCCTTGGGGTGCAGGAACAGCACCGGCTTGCCATGCGCGCCGATCTTGGGCTCTCCGGACCCCAGAACGCGGGCACCGGTTTCCTCCAGATGGTCGCGGGCAGCGATGATGTCGTCGACTTCATAGCAGACATGGTGAATGCCACCAGCCGGGTTCTTCTCCAGAAAGCCGTTGATCGGGCTGTCATCGCCTAGCGGATACAGCAGTTCGATCTTGGTGTTGGGCAATTCGATGAACACGACGGTCACGCCATGATCGGGTTCGTCCTGCGGTGCCCCAACCTTGGCACCCAGCGCGCTGCGATACTGCTCGGATGCGGCCTCAAGGTCTGGCACGGCAATGGCGACATGGTTCAGACGACCAATCATGGAACTCTCCTCCGTTCTGCGTTGCAGCGGTTATGGGGGCTGTTTGGGCAAAGAACAAGTGCGCCAAATTGCCGTTAACGTCGTGTTAGCCAGAACTTCCTAGCGTGGGGCATCTGCTGATTAGGAGTTCTGCCATGGACGATTCGAGCCCCTTCGCCTCTCCCGCGCAGCCGACGGCCACGCGGCCTCTGCTGGGTCAAACCATTCTGGTTGTCGAAGACAGCCGCTATGCCTGTGACGCGATCCGGCTGATGTGCCTTCACAGCGGCGCCCGCATCCGGCGCGCGGATTGCCTGACCTCGGCGCGGCGTCATCTGCAGATATACCGCCCTTCGGTCATTCTGGTAGATATCGGCCTGCCGGATGGCTCCGGTGCCGAATTGATCGCCGAACTGACCGAGGCCAGCCCGCGGATTGGCGCCATATTGGGGATGTCCGGCGATGATGACGCAAAGGACTCCGCGCTGCAGGCCGGGGCCGATGGATTCTTGCACAAACCGCTGAAGTCACTTTCCCACTTTCAGAAGTTCATTCTGGAAAGCCTGCCTGAGGATCGCCGCCCCAACAGCCTGCACGCGGTCCGGGATGAGGTCATTCGCCCCGACCCGATGGCCTATCAGGACGACATGGCACATATCGCGGATGTTTTGGCGGGGCCAAACGATCACCGCACATTGGACTATGCGGCGCAATTCCTGCGCGGCGTTGCCCGCGACGCCGAAGACACTATTCTGGCCGATGCGGCGCAAGAGCTGGCGGACTCGCGTGCATGCGGCACGCCCGTCACCGCTCTGGCTGCGCAGGTTGCTGGCATCGTTCAGGCGCGGCTGGAACAGCGCGAGGCGATCTGAGATGGCGACAGCTTACTTTCTGACCGCCACGCTCCTGAGCATCTGGGCTTACTATCAGACCAGAACAACAGCTCGGAATATTCGTATGGCGCGTGGTACACGCCCCTGCCCTTTGTGCTTAGCAACGCATTCAGGCGCGGCACCCCCATCAAAAGAAAGACCCGCCGCAGGGTCTGCGACGGGTCGTTGATCATTCCTGCGGGATGATGCGCAATCCCAGTTCCATCAACTGATCCGAGGTTGGATCGGATGGCGCATCCATCATCAGGTCTTCGGCGCGCTGGTTCATCGGGAACATCATGACCTCGCGGATGTTGGCCTCATCGGCCAGCAGCATCACGATCCGGTCGATCCCGGCAGCACAACCACCGTGCGGCGGGGCACCATAGTGGAAAGCGCTGAACAGGGCGCCAAAGCGGGACTTCACTTCATCCTCGCCATAGCCTGCCAACTCAAACGCCTTCAGCATGATCTCGGGCTTGTGGTTCCGGATCGCGCCCGACACCAGCTCATAACCGTTACAGGCCAGGTCGTATTGATAGCCACGCACGTCCAGCGGATTGCCGTTCAGGGCTTCCAAACCGCCCTGCGGCATCGAGAACGGGTTGTGTTCAAAATCGATCGCGCCGGTTTCTTCGTCCTGCTCATAGATCGGGAAATCCACAATCCAAGCAAAGGCAAAGCGATCTTTCTCGGTCAGGTTCAGCTCGTCGCCGATCACGTCACGGGCCTTGCCTGCGACCTTTTCAAAGGCTTTCGGCTTGCCACCCAGGAAGAACGCCGCATCACCGACGCCCAGACCCAGCTGCTGACGGATCGCCTCGGTGCGCTCGGGGCCGATGTTCTTGGCCAGCGGACCTGCGGCCTCCATCCCTTCGCCCTGATCCCGCCAGAAGATGTAACCCATGCCGGGCAGACCCTCTTTCTGAGCAAAGGCGTTCATACGGTCACAGAACTTGCGGCTGCCGCCGGTCGGCGCTGGGATTGCACGGATTTCGGTGCCCTCCTGCTCCAACAGCTTCGCGAAGATCGCGAAGCCAGACCCGCGGAAGTGGTCGGAGACCACTTGCATTTTAATAGGATTGCGCAGGTCGGGTTTGTCGGTGCCGTACCACAGTGCCGCGTCCTTGTAGGAAATCTGCGGCCACTCCTGATCGACCTTGCGGCCACCGCCGAACTCTTCGAACACGCCGGTCAGAACAGGTTGAATCGTGTCGAACACGTCCTGCTGTTCGACAAACGACATCTCGAGGTCAAGCTGGTAGAAGTCGGTGGGCGAGCGGTCTGCGCGCGGGTCTTCGTCACGGAAGCACGGCGCGATCTGGAAATACTTGTCGAAGCCCGAAACCATGATCAGCTGTTTGAACAGCTGCGGGGCTTGGGGCAGCGCGTAGAACTTGCCCGGATGCAGACGTGAGGGCACCAGAAAGTCGCGCGCACCTTCGGGCGAAGACGCGGTGATGATCGGCGTCTGATACTCACGGAAGCCTTGGTCCCACATGCGTTTGCGCATCGAGGCCACAACGTCCGAACGCAGGGTCATGTTCTGCTGCATCGCCTCGCGCCGCAGGTCCAGATAGCGATAGCGCAGGCGAGTTTCCTCGGGGTATTCCTGATCGCCGAACACCATCAGCGGCAGTTCGTCGGCAGCGCCCAGAACTTCCAGTTCGCGCACGTAAACTTCGATCTCACCAGTCGGCAGCTTCGGGTTCACCAGCTCTGGGTCGCGGGCTTTGACGTTCCCGTCGATGCGGATACACCATTCGGAGCGGACCTTCTCAAGCTCGGCAAACGCCGCGCTGTCGCCGTCGCACAGAACCTGCGTTACTCCGAAATGGTCGCGCAGGTCGATGAACAGCACGCCGCCGTGATCTCGGACACGATGCACCCAACCGGACAGGCGGACGGTTTCACCGACATTGGCGGCGGTCAGAGCGGCGCAGGTGTGGCTGCGATAGGCGTGCATGGATCATATCCCTTCGGGCGCAGAATTCGTCGCGCCGATACACCCCGTCAGGCTTGGAAAGTCAAGGCAGGTATACCGCTCAAAACGGCCTTTGCACGTTGCCCGAGTAGAAATAGATGCCCAGACCGGCAGCAAAGATGATGTTCCCCGCAATCGCATGCAGCAGGACGGCATAAAAAAACGATCCGCGCCTGCGATAGGCCCAGGTGAACAGCAGCCCTCCGGCAAAGGTCATGACGGCAACAATCCAGCTCCAATACATCAGGTGCGCCAGCGAAAAGAGTGCGGCGTTCAGCAGATAAGACGACCGCCCATTCGGCAGGATCGCGTGGTAGCGGCGGAAGAACAGCGAGCGGAACAGCAGTTCTTGCGGCAAGGCCGACAGCAGCGGATAGCCAAGCCAGATAACCAGCAGAAACTCAGGTCGGTTACGCAGCAGAAAGAACGCGGCCTCGGGCCGGGTGGCCATCACAAGGACGGCGCAGAAAGAGGTCATCGCTACCGCGAATAACGTGACTTCGCCCCATGACCAGTTACGCCAGTTGTATCGCAACTCGGCCCAGGCAAAACCCGGCGTGAAATGCAAAAGCACAATCCCGATGGCTGTGAAAGTAAACAGAGACGGGAACATCCAGTTCGGAGGGAAAAACACGGCGATCAGCACCGGTACGGCGATGAAGAACATCCCGAATTCCAGTCGCAATCGCAGATGTGGGACTGCGCTGTCCGCCCATTCGGTTTGTTTACTCACTGTTCTGCCAACTCCGCCCGGATCAGACCACGCAAGGAATTTCCCATATAGATTTTTGATGCGTTTTTCAGGTCGGTCAAGGTCAGGGTGGCTTCGGCAACCTGTTTATTATCCAGCAGTTCTTCGCGCAGGATACCCGGCAGGACACCACTGGTCAAAGCAGGCGTCAGGTGGCGGCCATCGGGCATATGCAGAAACAGGTTGGTGATGGTGCCTTCGCACAGCTCATCGCGTTCATTCAGGAAAAGAACTTCGTCGATCCCGTCAGGCAAGGACGCACGGGCAGCGTCGTAAAGCGCGCGTTGGGTCGTTTTGTGCCGCAACCAGATATCATCTGCGGTCAGGCGGGTCTGAGCAACCTCCACCCGCCAGACCGGAGGGTTGTCGGCCAGCGCCCCTGTTGTCACTTCCAGTTGCCCCTCAGCGCCCAGCGTCAACCGACAGCGCAGCGGTGACACGCCCGCCACCGCATCCAGCTGTTCGGCTGCCAAGGCATCATCGAATGGAAAACCAAACGCCTTGGCCGAGCGCGCCATGCGGGCCAGATGCCGGTCCCGCCGCACAAATCCCTGCCCCGGCCGAAAAGCCAGCGTTTCAATCAGGCGGAAGTCAGGGTCAGTTGGTGCGCAAAGCGGGCTTTCCATAGCGCTTCCTCGTACTCTGATGGGGCCGTGCTGTCCCAAACCACACCGCCGCCCACGTTCAGCGTGGCTTTGCCATCCTCGACCATCAGCGTGCGGATCGCCACATTGAACTCGGACCGTCCATCCGGCGCGGCCCAACCGATGGCGCCGCAATAGATATCGCGGGGCCAGGGTTCGAGGTCGGACAAAATCTCCATTGCGCGGATCTTCGGCGCGCCAGTGATCGAACCGCAGGGGAACAGGGCCATTAAGATATCTGACAGTTCCGCCCCCAGATGCAGTTGCGCCTGCACCAGCGAGATCATCTGATGCACGGTGGCGTAGGTCTCGACCTTGAACAGCTCGGGCACTTTGACCGAACCGGGCAGCGCGACGCGGCTGATGTCGTTACGGAGAAGGTCCACGATCATCAGGTTCTCGGCCCGGTTCTTATCGTCGGTCGAGAGGAAGGCGCGGCGGCGCGCGTCTTCGGCCATATCTTCGCTGCGGGGCTGGGTGCCTTTCATCGGGCGGGTTTCGATCATCCGGTCCGCATCCGTGCGAAAGAACAGCTCGGGTGAACGGCTGAGCAAGTCAGGCAGACCGTCCTGCTCGACCAACGCGCCGTGACCCACCGGCTGACCCGAGGCCAGTGCGGCATACAACTCAGCGCTGTCGCCTTCGACGGTCAAGTCGATTGGGAAGGTCAGATTGGCCTGATAGATATCCCCGGCCCCGATGGCATCGTGGACCTGTTGAAAAGCACGCGTATAACGCGCCTCATCCCAGCGCGGCTCAAAACCGGTTACACCGCCCACCGCTCGGGGCAGATCACGTTGCGCAGGTGCATCATAGACGCCAAAGCACAGCAGAGGCAGTCGGCGGTCTTGTGGCAGACGGTCGGCCAGACGGGGTTCCAGCGCATAGCCCAGCTCATAACTGGCATAGCCCGCCAGCCACGCACCGTCGGCGCGCGCCTCATCCAGCGCCTCCAGCGCGTGGGGCACGTCTTCCGCCTTGTCTGCGCGGATCACATTGGCGGGCCGGTCGAAACTGGTTCCGGACCCGGCTGGCCCCTGATCAAAACGAATACGCAATTGCATCCTCATTTGCCGTGTTGCGCGGTATAGAGAATACGGCGGCAAGGGAAAGAGGGGAAAGCGGCAATTTCACACCCAATTCCGATACCCCTTGAACCTTTTCGCGCGGTCCCTATAACGCAGGACAATTTGGGCGCTTGGGGGCGCCCTGACTCGCGAACAATCAAAGGAATGTGGCCATGCCGAGAAGAACCGACATCAAGTCGATCATGATCATCGGGGCGGGCCCCATTGTTATCGGTCAAGCCTGCGAGTTCGACTATTCCGGTGCTCAGGCCTGTAAGGCGCTGCGCGAAGAAGGATACCGGGTCATTCTGGTGAACTCAAACCCTGCCACGATCATGACCGATCCTGGGTTGGCGGACGCCACCTATATCGAGCCGATCACCCCCGAAGTTGTCGCCAAGATCATCGAGAAAGAACGCCCCGACGCCCTGCTGCCCACGATGGGCGGGCAGACCGGCCTGAACACCTCGCTGGCGCTGGAAGAGATGGGCGTGCTGGACAAGTTCGGCGTTGAGATGATCGGCGCCAAGCGCGACGCCATCGAAATGGCCGAAGACCGCGCCCTGTTCCGCGAGGCGATGGATCGGCTGGGTCTTGAGAATCCCAAAGCGACCATCGTGACCGCCCCCAAGCGCGAGGACGGCAGCACAGACTTGGATGCAGGCGTTCAAATGGCGCTGGACGAGTTGGAAGAAATCGGCCTGCCCGCCATCATCCGCCCCGCATTTACGTTGGGCGGCACCGGTGGCGGTGTGGCCTATAACCGTGAGGATTACATCCATTTCTGCCGCTCGGGCATGGATGCGTCGCCGGTGAACCAGATCCTGGTGGATGAAAGCCTGCTGGGCTGGAAAGAATATGAGATGGAGGTGGTGCGCGACACCGCCGACAACGCCATCATCGTCTGCTCGATTGAGAACGTCGATCCGATGGGCGTGCACACCGGTGACTCGATCACCGTGGCCCCTGCCCTGACCCTGACCGACAAGGAATACCAGATCATGCGCAACGGCTCGATTGCCGTTCTGCGTGAGATCGGCGTGGAAACCGGCGGTTCGAACGTGCAATGGGCGATCAACCCCGATGATGGCCGCATGGTTGTGATCGAGATGAACCCGCGCGTGTCGCGCTCGTCTGCGTTGGCCTCAAAAGCGACCGGTTTCCCGATTGCCAAGATCGCCGCGAAACTGGCCGTCGGCTATACGCTGGATGAGTTGGACAACGATATCACCAAGGTCACCCCGGCCTCGTTCGAGCCGACCATCGACTACGTTGTCACTAAGATCCCGAAATTCGCCTTTGAGAAATTCCCGGGCTCGGAACCCTATCTGACCACCGCGATGAAGTCGGTGGGTGAGGCCATGTCCATCGGCCGCACCATCCACGAATCGATGCAAAAGGCTCTGGCGTCGATGGAATCAGGTCTGACCGGCTTTGACGAAATCGAAATCCCCGGCCTGAACGTGGGCCTCTGGGACGAAGCCGACGACAAGGCCGCTGTGATCAAAGCGATCAGCCAGCAGACCCCCGACCGTCTGCGCACCATTGCACAAGCGATGCGTCACGGCCTGAGCGATGATGAAATCTTCGGCGTTACCAAGTTCGACCCGTGGTTCCTGGCACGCATCCGCGAGATCATCGAGGCCGAGCGTCAGGTGCGCAAGGATGGCCTGCCAGTGACCGAGGAAGGCATCCGCAAACTGAAAATGCTGGGCTTCACCGATGCGCGTCTGGGCAACCTGACCGGTCGTGACGAAGACAACGTCCGCCGCGCCCGCCGCAATCTGGGTGTGAAGGCCGTGTTCAAACGCATCGACACCTGCGCAGCTGAGTTTGAAGCGCAGACGCCCTACATGTATTCGACCTACGAAGCCCCGATGATGGGCGAGGTTGAGTGTGAGGCACGCCCGAGCGACCGTAAGAAAGTTGTAATCCTCGGTGGTGGCCCGAACCGGATCGGTCAGGGCATCGAGTTCGACTATTGCTGCTGCCACGCCTGCTTCGCGCTGACCGAGGCGGGGTACGAGACCATCATGGTCAACTGCAACCCCGAGACGGTGTCCACCGACTATGACACCTCAGACCGTCTGTATTTCGAGCCGCTGACGTTTGAGCACGTCATGGAAATCCTGACGAAAGAGCAGGAGAACGGCACCCTGCACGGCGTGATCGTTCAGTTCGGCGGCCAGACCCCGCTGAAACTGGCGAACGCGCTTGAGGCCGAAGGCATTCCGATCCTCGGCACAACGCCCGACGCCATCGACCTGGCCGAAGACCGTGAACGCTTTCAGGCGCTGGTCAACGATCTGGGTCTGAAACAGCCCAAGAACGGCATCGCCTCGACCGACGAACAGGCGCTGGCCATTGCAGATGAGATCGGCTTTCCGCTGGTGATCCGCCCCTCCTACGTTCTGGGTGGTCGCGCGATGGAAATCGTGCGCGATATGGAGCAACTGAAGCGCTATATCAACGAGGCCGTCGTGGTCTCGGGCGACAGCCCCGTGCTGCTGGACAGCTATCTGGCGGGAGCGGTCGAGTTGGACGTGGATGCGCTGTGCGACGGCACCGACGTGCACGTGGCAGGCATCATGCAGCATATCGAAGAGGCTGGCGTCCACTCGGGCGACTCGGCCTGTTCGCTGCCGCCCTACTCGCTGTCGAAAGAGATCATCGGCCAGATCAAGGATCAGGCGTTCAAACTGGCCAAGGCGCTGAACGTCGTGGGTCTGATGAACGTGCAGTTTGCGATCAAGGATGATGAGATTTACTTGATCGAAGTGAACCCCCGTGCCTCGCGCACCGTGCCGTTTGTGGCGAAGGCGACCGACAGCGCGATTGCATCCATCGCCGCGCGTGTCATGGCTGGTGAGAAACTGTCGAACTTCCCGATGCGCCCGCCCTATCAAGAAGGCAAGGACACCAAGATCGCTGACCAGATGACCCTGGCCGACCCGGACATGCCGTGGTTCTCGGTGAAAGAGGCCGTACTGCCCTTTGCCCGCTTCCCGGGCGTCGACACAATTCTGGGTCCAGAAATGCGCTCGACCGGTGAGGTCATGGGCTGGGACCGCGACTTCCCGCGCGCCTTCCTCAAGGCGCAGATGGGGGCCGGTATGGTTCTGCCGTCCTCGGGTCGCGCGTTTATCTCGATCAAGGATGCCGACAAGACCGCGGCGATGCTTGAGGCCGCGCAGGTCCTGACCGAGCAAGGGTTCAAGCTGATTGCGACCCGTGGCACGCAAAGCTGGCTGTCTAACCACGGCGTGGACTGTGACGTTGTGAACAAGGTCTATGAGGGCCGTCCGGACGTCGTCGACATGCTGAAAGACGGTCAGGTTCAGCTGTTAATGAACACCACCGAAGGCGCACAGGCGGTTGAGGACAGCAAGTCCATCCGCTCGATCGCGCTCTATGACAAGATCCCCTATTTCACCACCGCTGCTGCCAGCCATGCAGCCGCGCTGGCGATCAAGGCGCAGGCCGAAGGGGATGTCGAGGTGAAATCCCTGCAGGGCTGACTGGCCCGAAACCGCTTAAATGCAACACATTTCACGCGCCCGTTGACCCCGTGTCTTCGGGCGCGCATCTTTGCTGCAAACGAGCAGAAGGAAAAAAGAAATGCGCAGGTTTATGGTTCTCGCCGCTTTGATGACGCTGGCCGCATGTGACGTACCGCTGGTTCCGCTGATCTGACGCTTAGGCACTGTTTTCACTGTCCATGCGCTTGCGCAGGCTGCATGATGCTGTCCTGAAACCAACAGGAAGCCATGCGCCTTTACACCACATACGGCACCAATGACCTGCAACGGGCCATTCGGTTCTACGACGCAGTCTTTTCCGTTCTGGAACAGCCCCGCCTTCCGGGATGGACCAAAGATTGCGCGGGATGGGGAACCGAACCCGAAGCCGGAACTGGGTTTTGGGTCTGCACGCCCTTTGACGGTCAAAAGGCCAACGCGGGCAATGGGACAATGATTGCCTTCCCGGCCCGCAGCGCCGCGCAAGTCAGGCGGTTTCACGCGACTGGGTTGGAGCATGGTGGCACTGACGAAGGCAAACCGGGTATTCGTGACTACTACGCGACCGATTTCTATGTCGCCTACTTACGCGACCCCGACGGCAACAAACTGTCCTGTTTTTACTACCACTACGACCCGGAAAAGGACCCGGGCGACTAAGACAGCCGCCCGGAGTTTATCAGGTCGCGGCGGCTTCGCGTTTCTCATCCCGCGCAAAGAACACGAGATAAAAGACCGGAGCCGCAACCATGGTCAGGATCGTGGCAAAGGCCAGACCGCCCATGATCGTCACCGCCATAGACCGGAAGAACGCATCCGTCAGCAGCGGAGCCATCCCCAGAATGGTAGTGATCGCCGCCAGCATCACGGGGCGCAGACGCGATACCGAAGCCTCGACGATCGCCTCACGCAGAGGTTTGCCAGTGGCACGGACCAGGTCGATCTCCTCGACCAGAACAATGCCGTTCTTGATCAGCATCCCCGACAGGCTGAGCAAGCCCAGCAGCGCGGTGAAGGTAAACGGCAGACCAGTGCCCAACAGGCCGATCACGACCCCGTTCACCGACATCGGCACCAGCAGCCAGATGATGACAGGCTGGCGGATGGCGTTGAAGATCAGCACCGAGATCAGCACCATGATCAGCAAGCTCAGCGGCAACTGGCGCCCAAGACTTTCATTGGCTTCACCCGCGTTTTCGAACTCACCGCCCCATTCCATCCGGTAACCCGGCGGCAGTTCCATGTCTTCGATGGCGGCTCGGACTTCCGAGTGGACCTGTGCCGCCGTCATGTCCGGCGGGATATCGGCCCCTACGGTAATCGTCAGCACCCGGTCGCGGCGATGGACCAGCGTGCTTAGCGGCTTGTATTCGAACCCATCGACCATTTGCTCGATAGGAACAAACCGTTGCGATTCATCCGAGTACACAACCTGGTCCACGATCGAGTAATCCCCGTCCGCAGGGCGACGCAGGATGATGGGGATCAGGCGATCCCGCTCACGGAAGCCCCCGGCAGTGATCCCGTCCGTCGAAAACTGAAGGGTTGCGGCAATGTCCTCGCGTGAAACTCCAGCGGTTTGGGCCCGCTCGGTCGCGTAAATCGGCTGGACGGCCAGTTCCTGCTCGCGCCAGTCGTGATAGACGTTCAGCGCGTTGGGCGAAGCCTCACGCATTTTCAGCACCGCAGCGTCGGCCAGTTCACGCAGAACCGCCGGATCACTGCCCGAGAACCGCGCCTGAATCGGATCGCCGCCACCGGGGCCAAAGATCAGGCGTTTGGTGCGGAATTGGCCTTCGGGGAATTGTGCCTGACCGAAGGCTTCCAGATCGGCTTGAAGGGCCGGAATGTCATCCAGCGTTTCGGTTCGGATGATCATGTGACCATAACTTGGGTTCGGTTTTTCTGCCGAGTAGGTCAGAAGGAACCGGGTCGCGCCCTGCCCGACAAAGGTGGCAACAGACACAACATCGTCACGCTCGGCCAGCCAGTCTTCGAACACGGCCATGTCTTCGGCGGTGCGGGCAATCGGTGTGCCTTGGGGAAGGTTGTAATGCACAAAGAACAGCGGCGTATTCGAGTCCGGAAAGAACTGCTGTTTCACCAGACCGAAGCCCGCAAAACAAACTACCGTGACCCCGGTCAAGGCGGCAATCACCAGCCACCGCATCCGAAGCGACCAGCGCAGGATCGCCCCGTAGACGCGGAACATGATGCCGCCATAGGCATCAACCGCACCCTCTTTGCCCTGTTTGAAGAAATAGTGCCCCAACAAAGGCGTCACGGTCAGCGCCAGCACCCAGCTCAGCATCAGCGAGATACCAATCACCGCAAACAGCGAGAACAGGAACTCCCCCGTCGCATCGGGACTGAGACCGATCCCGGCAAAAGCCATGATGCCGATGACCGTCGCCCCCAACAGCGGGATTTGCGTCTTGGACGCAGCCTCGTCCGCCGCATCGCGCGAGTTTTTGCCGCGCAGCATGGCGATCTGCATCCCCTCGGCGACGACGATGGCGTTGTCCACCAGCATCCCCATGGCAATGATCAGGGCCCCGAGTGAAATCCGCTCCATCTCGATCGAGAAGAGCGACATGAACAACAGCGTCCCCACTACGGTCAGCAACAGGGTCGAACCCACGACCACCGCCGCGCGCCACCCCATAAAAATGCCCAGCACCGCAACCACGATACTGACGGACATTGCAAGGTTCACCAGAAAGTCGTTCGAGGCCTGCTCGACCACCACGTGCTGCTGATAGATCGGCAGGATCTCTACGCCAAAGGGGATTTGCGAATCCAGTTCGGCGAACTTGGCATCGGCGCGTTGGCCAACTTCGACAATGTTCTCGGTCGATAGCCCCGCGATACCCAGCGTGAACGCTTCTGCGCCGTTGAACCGGATCATGACATCCGGGTCAGTTTGGCGGCCGCGGTACACGTTGGACATATCGAACAGGTTGATCACCTGCCCTTGCGACCCCACGGACAACCCTGCAATGGCCGAGACGGAATCCGACCCTTCGGCTGTCAGGATGGTGGTGCGGTTGTTCTCGGACCGGACGGAACCCGACGCGTTCACCGAATCCGCGTTGGCGATGGCTTCGTTCACAGTCTGAATCGGCACATTCTGGTTCACGGAAATGGCTAGGTCAGGCTCAACAAAGATCGCCTCTTGCGGCAGGCCCATCACCTCAACATCCGCCACACCGGAAACGGTCAGCAGCTCGCGCCGCAGAAAGGTTGCCAATTCGTGTTTCTCGGCATCTGAAAAGCCGTCAGCGGTGACCGCATAGAACAGGCCGAACACGTCCCCAAAGCCGTCATTCACCATGGGCTGACCAACGCCCGGAGGCAAGCTTCGCGCGGCATCGCGCATCTTGGCGCGCAGTTCGGTCCAGATGCGAGGAAGTTCAGTGCCGTCGTAGGTGGACTTGATTTCAACCTCAATCAGCGAAAATCCGGGTTGGTTGACCGACGTGATCGTCTTGACTTCACCCATTTGCTGAATCGCGGATTCCAGAGGCTCGGAAACCTCCAGCGCCACTTGTTCCGCCGTGGCGCCGGGATACTGTGTCGCAATGACCGCGTTTTTGATGGTGAAGGCCGGATCTTCCAGACGGCCTAACGAAAAGAACCCCCAGATACCGCCAAACAGGGCAAGCAGGATTATCAGCCAAGTATAGAGCGGCCGATCAATTGAGGCGCGTGCGATGTTCATCTGTCTGCCCTCAATTCGCGAAACCGATAAAACGGCGCACCGCCTGACCGTCGGTCAGGGCCCCGCCTCCGGCGACAACGATTTCGTCGCCATCCGAAAGGCCGGTCAGCACGCGAACCTCGCCTGTCTGGGTCGGCTCGATCGTGACAGGAACGTGACGAATGGTGCCTTCATCGGCACCTACCGGCGAAAACACCATGACGCCCAGCGCGCCTTCGGCATCCGCAACAATGGCCGAAGCCGGGATAACGATACCGGTCCGGGTATCTTGCACCTTCACGTTCACGGTAACGGACGAGCCTGGTAGAATCTGCAGCCCTTCGGGCGGAGTCAGTCCGAACTGGATGCGGAACGTCTGGCCAACGCTGGAGGTTTCGGCATCAAACTCGCGGATCTCAAGGGGAAACACTTCATCACTGGCAGGAAACTTCGCCGTAATTGCCAGCTCATCTTCTTGAGAAGACCGCTGGAACAGAATTTCGGGCACATCGACCTCGATCCGCAACTCGGACATGTCGTGAATGCGGACAATGGGCGCACCAGCCGACACCGTGGTAAAGGCCTCGACCGTCCGGCTGGACACCAACGCATCGAACGGTGCGGTTAGCGTAGCGTGTTCCAGATCGTATTCCGCATCCCGCACCGCGATCTCGGCCAGTTGTGCAGCCGTTTCCGCATCATCCACCGCCACCTGGCTGGCCGTCGTTCCGCGTAGGCGCGACAGACGGGCCAGGGTTCGATCGGCCTGATCCTTTTGCAGCACAGCTCGGTCATAGCGGCGCTGGAACGGGGCCTGATCCAGTTGCGCAATCAACCCGCCCTCGGGGATCACAAAGCCCTCGGTCACCGGCATTTTCACAATTTGGCCTGAGACCTGAAAGGCCAGATCAACAGTCTGCCGAGCGGCCACGCGCCCGAAGAACTGCCGTGAAAACCCGGGCGAGGTTTCTCGCACCTGCATCAGCTTGACCGGTTTGGCCGTGTCTTGTGCGACAACCGTAGTCGCCAGTGCGATCAGGGTCGCACTCAGAACAGAGAGGAGTTTCATTTCGTCAGTCCCTCGGGAATTCCCGTTTTCAGAATGTTGTCTCGAATTTTGCGCGCCAGTCGCGCGAATTGGGCAGTTTCTTCCGCATCCAGACCAGAGGCGCGGTGAAACAGGTCTCCGGCCACGGACACCAGCATGTTGCGCATCTCTTCGCCTTGCTCCGTAAGAACCAGCAGCCAGGCCCGACGGTCTTCCGGGTCGCGTTCGCGGGTCAGCAGCCCCGCCTTTTCCAACCCGTCCGCCGTCGCCGTAATGGTCGAAGGAACGGTCAGCATATCCGTGGCCAGAACGCCCATACGCTTGGGCTGATCCAGTTTGATCACCATGTGACATTCGGCATGGCTGAGATCCGTTTCGACACAGTCAAACGCCTCTTCCAGTTTCCAGTACAGTGCATACACCCCCATGATGGCCTGAATTTCAGGGCTGAGGCGGCCAAGCCTAGTGCTGATATCGTCTGACATACGTACTCTCCGGATGAGTCAGGCTGGTCATATACTTCGAATTTTGAACTATTCAAGATATGAAGCTGAAATAGGTTGAACCCCGCACATTCCGTTAGGTCACCATACCTTGATCAAACCCGGCTGTGACTGCATTTTAGGCGAACTCGAAACGTCCAGGACCCGCCATGTATACCCCTGCAATCACCGGCACCGGTGTTTTCACGCCCGAAAGCGTCATCACCAATGCCGAGCTTGTCGCCGCCTTCAACGCGTATGCCGACAAGCAGAACGCCGCGAATGCCGAAGCGATAGCAGCGGGCGAGATGGAGCCGATGCAGCACTCGTCAGAAGAGTTCATCCTCAAGGCGTCGGGTATCGAGAACCGCTATGTCATGAACAAATCGGGCGTTTTGGACCCAGATGTGATGCACCCCCTGCTGCGCCAGCGTAGTGACGACGAGCCGGGCATCATGACCGAGATGGCGGTGGACGCCTGCAACAAAGCGCTGGCTCAGGCCGGGCGCAGCGCCGAAGATGTCGATCTGGTGATCTGCGCCGCGTCGAACCACGAACGCGCCTATCCCGCGATTGCGATCGAGATTCAGCAGGCGCTGGGGATCAAGGGGTTCGGCTTTGACATGAATGTCGCCTGTTCATCGGCCACGTTCGGCATCCAGGCGGCGGCGGACATGATCCGCTCGGGGTCCGTGCGGTCGGCGCTGGTGGTAAACCCCGAGATTTGTTCGGGCCATCTGGAATGGCGCGACCGCGATTGCCACTTCATCTTTGGCGATGTGGCCACGGCCACGCTGATCGAACGGATCGAAGACGCGCAAGGCCCTCATTTCGAAATCCTCTCGACCCGCTGCGCCACCTCATTCTCAAACAACATCCGCAACAACAACGGCTTCCTGCGCCGCTCGCGTCCTGCCGGAGTGGTGGATCGTCGCGACATGCAGTTCATGCAGAACGGCCGCAAGGTCTTCAAGGAAGTGCTGCCGATGGTCAGCAAACACATCTCGGATCACATGGAGTCCGAAGGCGTGAGCAGCAGTGATCTGAAACGCCTATGGCTGCATCAGGCCAACAAGACGATGAACGATTTCATTGGGAAAAAGGTGCTGGGCCGCGAACCGGAAACCGGCGAGCAACCCAACATCCTTCAGGACTATGCCAACACATCCTCGGCCGGTTCGATCATTGCGTTCTCTAAATATTCCGATGATCTGACAGACGGAGATGTCGGGCTGATCTGTTCCTTCGGGGCCGGTTATTCCGTTGGCTCAGTGATCGTGAAGCGGCACGGGTAGCCCCGTCGTTCCAGCAGAGGAGATCTTTGCCATATGTTCTTGCGCCGGTTCTGAAAATTGATCACGGTGGTGATGAATAATACAGAGCAAAGTGAACTACTAACGCTGATCAAGGTCGCCTTTTGTGACAGAACCTACCTTTCGTCTTCAAGACCCGCGCCCGACGCAAAAAGAAAACCCTTACACATTCCATATCCCAAGCAAGGAAGAACTTGCCGAAGTCACCAAAGGGACAACCGTCAAACTGATCTTCAGTGCAGTTCCTGCTTCCGAGAAATACGATGCAGAGCGAATGTGGGTTATAGTTGAACACCGCGATGGCACCAACCTGGTGGGCAGACTCGACAATACTCCAGAAGACATTCCAGGGTTGAACCCCGGCGATCCGGTTGAGTTTCAAATTCATCATGTCATTGATGTTGATTGGGAAGACCCAGAACTGAATGCGCGCTTTGCAAGCGACTTCAACAACTGGTTTGCGCGTTGCTTCGTAGATGATGCGGTCCTGGAACGACGCGCCCGCGTCGGGTTTGTATATCGCGAAGACCCCGAACACGACGACGAAGACAAGTATCCTGATACCGGCTGGCGAATCCGCGCAGATGTAGAACAGCTATCGCAAGAGGAATACGATGATACACCGTGCAGCTATGTGGCCATCGGTGCAGTATTAAATTGCGACGATAGTTTTGTACATCTGCTCTCAGAACCTGTCGGCAGCAGGTTTTTGAGAACTGAAGGAGACACCTACGAGCTTTGTCGGGAAAACCAGTAAGCATGCTTAGCTGATAAAACCGATCAAAGCTGTTAGCCGCTCCACAACACCAGGATTGCTCAGCTCACGCTTTCCTCTTCCAGATGCAGCTTCATCTCGATCAGCACCTGTTGCAGCAGGCTGGTTTCTTTCAACAGGCGCTTGGCTTCGTTCACGGTGATAATACCGTCCTCGATGGCGGCCTGATATTCGGTCATCAGCATCGCGAACCGTTGGCTCAGGGCGATGACGTCCGAGTTCACCCCTCCGGTACGCGGTTTGTCCGTGTTGCGGCCATCGTAGGACAAGGTGATGTTCTTCAGGTCGGCCAGCGCCGAGGTGACATGCGGATAGGTCGAAACGGCCTCAAGCCGGGCCACGGCGTCCACCGGCATGAACCGGTCAACATGTTCGGCGTTGTCTGAATAATACCGGCCCAAAGTCGCCTTGGATTTGCCTGTGATGTCACATGCGGATTCAATGCCGACATCTTTGACCAATGCTTCGGTGTGTTTTTTCAGATAGGCCCCGATATCTGCCATGTTTTTACCTTTTCTGCCTGTCCCCCCCACAATATCTGCCACTGTGGGGGAAAGGGGAAAGAAATTTCCCATACTCGATTCTTAATTGAAATGTCATACATTGGCTATCCCTCAGATATTCGGGGGTTTTGTGAGTGAGTGACGGCAGTTCCGGCTGGTGATGAGTGATTGTGAGGCAGAATTTTAGCCTCGCTCTGTATTGGCCGCCTGTCGGCCAACGGCGTCGTTGTTGTTGATGTGGGGGATCCATCCCCCTTGAGCTTTACGCTCGGCCCCCGCACAACAACGGCGGCGTCGCTTCTTTCCCCCGATTTTGACATCTTGCCCAAGGGGATCAGGCGTTTTAGACCCGGGCGCATGGCAAAGCTCTACTTCAATTATTCGACCATGAACGCGGGCAAATCGACCGTGTTGCTGCAGGCCTCGCACAACTATCGCGAGCGGGGCATGGACACCTACCTGATGACCGCGGCGTTGGATGGGAGGGCCGGGGTGGGCAAGATCGCCTCGCGGATCGGGATTTCCGCCGATGCCGATACATTTTCGGTCGGCGATGACGTCTATGCGATGATTGAAGCGCGCCTGAACCAGGGCGCGATCGCCTGCGTTTTTTTGGATGAGGCGCAGTTTCTAACCGAAGAACAGGTCTGGCAACTGGCCCGCGCCGTGGATGATCTGCGTGTTCCGGTGCTGGCCTATGGGCTGCGGGTGGATTTTCAGGGTCATCTGTTCCCCGGCTCGGCGGTCCTGCTGGCGCTGGCCGATGAGATGCGCGAGGTCCGCACGATTTGCAAATGCGGCCGCAAGGCAACGATGGTGATTCGTCAGGACGAGAACGGCAATACCATCACCGAAGGCGCACAGGTGCAGATCGGCGGGAACGAGACCTATGTCTCGCTCTGCCGTAAACACTGGCGCGAGGCGGTCGGAACCTAAACCGGATTCGGCAACGCGTGGCCTGCAACAAAAGCTGCTACGTTGTCCAACGCCATGTGGCCCATATCGCTGCGTACTTCCTCGGTCGCGGTGCCCAGGTGGGGCAACAGGGTAACATTCTGCATGTCACGCAGAGCCTGCGGAACGGCGGGTTCGAATTCGTAAACGTCCAGACCTGCACCCGCGATCTCGCCCGATTGCAGCGCCGCAATCAGGGCCGACTCGTCCACGACCTCTCCGCGCGCGATGTTGATCAGGATGGCCGAGGGATTCATCGCCCCAAGCACCAAAGCGTCAATCAGATGACGGGTTTCCGCACCACCGGGGACGGCGAGGATCAGGAAATCGACAGAACCTGCCAGTGCTTTGAGATCGCTGGTGTACACGGCCGGAAAGTCCAAGTCTTTCGGACTGCGAGACTGATAGGCGACCTGCATTCCGAACCCGAAATGGCAACGGCGGGCGATGGCCTGACCGATACGGCCCATGCCGACGATACCCACACGCTTGCCGGTGACGTGATGGCCCAGCATCTGCGTTGGGTGCCAACCCTGCCAGTCACCTGAACGGACCAACCGTTCGCCCTCACCCGCGCGACGCGCGGTGGTCAGCAACAATGTCATGGCAATGTCGGCGGTGGCATCGGTCACCGCGCCGGGTGTGTTGGTAACGGCAACGCCAGCGGCACGGGCTGCGTCCACGTCGATGTGATTGTAGCCGACGCCAAAATTCGCCAGCAGCTTGCAGCGCGGGTTGGGCGCTTCGGCGAACACTTGAGCCGAGAATAGATCACCTAGTGTGGGCACAACCACGTCAAAGTCAGTCAGAGCGCGCAGCATCTCATCGCGTGTCAAAGGCAGCGTTTCACTGCGAATCTCGACATCGAACTCGGCACGGGCGCGGGCTTCGACGGCGGCGGTCATCGGGCGGGCAATAAACAGTTTCATCAGTGCATCCGCCCGCCGACAGGAACCTCACCATCCGGTCCGATCAGGACGATCTCGCCGTTTTCATCGGGCAGGCCCAGCACCAGAACCTCGGACATGAAGCGACCGATCTGGCGTGGAGGGAAGTTGACAACGGCCATCACCTGTTTGCCCACCAGCGTTGCCGGGTCGTAATGCGCGGTGACCTGGGCCGAGGTTTTCCGCTCTCCAATCTCATCACCGAAATCGATCCACATCTTGATCGCAGGCTTGCGGGCCTCAGGGTACGGTTCAGCGCGGATCACTTCGCCCACGCGGATATCAACTTTGAGAAAGTCGTCGAAGGTAATCTCACCCACGGGACAGCTCCTTGGATCGGTCGGTTGCGGCTTTGACCGCGCGGTGCAGCAGGTCGGGGAAGCCTTCTTCTTCGTGCATCAGCACCTCAAGCGCGGCTTGTGTGGTGCCGTTGGGCGAGGTCACGTTGATTCGCAATTGCGAGGGGTCTTCCTCGGCCGCCATCGCCAAGGCCCCTGCCCCGGCGACGGTGGATTTGGCCAGCTTCATCGCCAGCTCATGCGGCAGCCCCTGCGCCTGACCGGCGGCGGCCAGCGTTTCGATCAGGTGGAATACATAGGCCGGACCCGAGCCGCTGAGGCCAGTGACAGCGTCCATCTGCGCCTCATCGTCGAGCCGGACGGTCTCGCCAATGGCCGATAGCAAATTTTCGGCCAGCGCAACATCGGCATCCGACGCAATCGAATTGCCGATCAGCGCGGTGATTCCCCGCCGGATCGCGGCAGGTGTGTTTGGCATGGCGCGCACGATCGGCGTTCCCTCACCCAACACAGATTCGAATGTGGCGATCGAGGTGCCCGCAGCAACCGATACAAACAAGCTGCCCCCGCCGCCCAGCGCTTTGATCGCGGGCAGAGCCTCACCCATCATCTGCGGCTTGACGGCCACCAGCACCACTGCGGGCGCTTCGGGCAACGGAGTGTTGATGTTGACGCCTTGCGCCTTCAACCAGTCCGAGGGGTTCGGGTCGATCACCCAGACGGCTGACGCAGGAAGGCCATGCTCCAACCATCCGGCGAGCATGGCCGATCCCATCTTGCCGCAGCCCAGAAGCACCAGCCCCTGCTCGGCGACGCGTGACATGTCCATGATTGCCCCTCCCCTTAGTCGGCTTGGGGCAAAGCTTTACGCGCGGCCGTAGGCCTCTGCAATGGCGACTTGCATCGCTTCTTCAGGGGTCCGGTTGCCCCATGTGACCAGCTGGATCGCCGGGTAGTAACGCTCGGCGCTCAGCACCGCTGCGTTGATCATCGTGTCGATCTGTTCCGGGCTGGCCATCTGACCACCGGCCAGAACCAGACCGTAGCGATAGACCATCAGCTTCTGGTTGGCCCAGTACGTGAACGCCCCGGCCCAGCACTGATCGTTCATCTTGTTCAGCAGCTCGTACAGCTCGCTCTCACGCTCCGACGGTGGCTCCATTTCAAAAGAGCAGACCATCCGCAGGGTTTCGTCATAGTGCGACCAGGCCAGAGTGATCGAGTATGTGCGCCACTGCCCTTCGACAGCCATGGCAATCTGATCATCCCCGATCCGGTCAAAGTCCCAGTCGTGATGTTCAGCCAAATGTTCAACAATATCGATCGGATGAAGGTCTTCTTCGAGAAACTGCTCGGAAAGGGCCATAATGCCACCTCACTAATCTCTAGCATTTCGGGGCTGGCAGCGCCCCAGCGCTAGTTGCCTGCTCTACAAGCCGGGCTTCCCCCGTAGGCCTGTACTAAATATGGTGCGACGCAAGATGGGTTCTGGCAACCCTATTTATTGGGGATAACAGCAATAAGTTGTGGACAGAAGGCAACTAGGGTCAAAATATTGGCACTTCACGCAGCTTTGTCTTGATTAAATTCCGCAAGACGGCAAGATGCACAACACCGCACAACCCAAGGCCCGGATTGCGCGGCGTATGTCTTTTTCCGAAAAACTCTGAGCTGGACGTTACTTGTCCAGTTTCGCCTCAAGCGCGGCAATTCGAGCTTCAAGCGCTGCGTTTTCTTCGCGCGCTTTCTGGGCCATCGCGCGGACGGCGTCGAATTCTTCGCGCGTGACAAAATCGCGGTCGGCCAGCCAGCGGTCGATCATCGACTTCATCGCGTTTTCGGCCTCTTCCCGCGCACCCTGCGCCACACCCATGGCGTTGGTCATCAGCTGGGATACGTCGTCGAGAATCTTGTTGCGGGTTTGCATGGCTTTACTCCGAAATCGCGGTTGGTCTCTATATGGGGAATGATTACGCCGGGCTCAAGGTTGACTTGCCCCGCAAACCCCGGGCAATGAGACGCACATGCAGGCTGTTCTGAATTTCCCCGATCTGTCGCCCGAACTGTTCTCGATCTCGCTATTCGGGATGGAGTTCGCGCTGCGGTGGTACGCGCTGGCCTATATCGCCGGTATCCTGATTGCGTGGCGGATGGGGGTGATGGCGCTGAAGCGCCCGGCCCTTTGGCCCGACAAGACACCTCCAATGAAACCCGAACAGCTTGAGGATCTGATCACCTGGATCATCCTCGGCGTGATTCTGGGGGGGCGTCTTGGGTTCGTGCTGTTCTATCAGCCCTCTTATTACTTTTCGAACCCGCTGGAGATCGTGAAGGTCTGGCAGGGCGGCATGGCCTTCCATGGCGGGCTGCTGGGGGTGGTGATTGCATCTTACCTCTATGCGCGGCGTCACCAGATTCCGGTTCTGTCCATGGCGGACCTGATCGCTCATACAGTACCGCCGGGTCTGTTGCTGGGGCGGTTGGCGAATTTCATCAATGCCGAGCTCTGGGGCCGACCCAGCGAGTTGCCCTGGGCCGTGATCTTTCCGGGGGCGGCTGCACAGGACTGTACTGGTGTTGTCGCGGGCATGTGCGCGCGGCATCCGTCACAACTGTATGAAGCCGCGCTAGAGGGGTTGCTGCTAGGGGCCGTGCTGTTGTGGCTGGCCTATCGGCGCGGAGCCTTCCACAAGCCCGGCCTGATCATGGGCCTGTTCCTGGCGTGCTATGGCGCGTCACGGTTCATTGTCGAATTCTTCCGGCAGCCCGACGCACAGTTCATCTCGGCCGGTAACCCGCTGGGACTGGCCCTACAGGTCGGCGGGTACGGCCTGACGATGGGACAATTGCTGTCGCTGCCGATGATCGCGCTTGGCTTATGGTTCGCCTTGCGTGCAAGATCGGAATCATGAGCCTGAAAGATCATCTGCTGGCGCGGATCGCGCAAGACGGCCCGATGAGCGTGGCCGACTACATGACCGAATGTCTGCTGCATCCGACGCACGGCTACTACACCACCCGTGACCCGCTGGGCGCGCAGGGGGATTTCATCACCGCCCCGGAGATCAGCCAGATGTTCGGGGAACTGATCGGCCTGTCTCTGGCGCAGAGCTGGCTGGATCAGGGGCATCCGGACCATTTCGTGCTGGCCGAGCTTGGCCCGGGGCGCGGCACACTAATGGCGGACATGCTGCGCGCCACGGCCCGCGTGCCAGGGTTTCTTGATGCCGCCGAAATTGCGCTGGTCGAGGCCTCACCCGCCCTGCGGGACATGCAGGCGCAGACCTTGAAGGAGTTTAAGCCGCGCTGGATCGATTCGGTTGCGGACCTGCCCGAAGCACCGTTGTTTCTGGTCGCGAACGAGTTCTTTGACGTCCTGCCCATTCGCCAGTTCCTGCGTGACGGCGATAGCTGGCGCGAACGGTTGATCGGCCTGGATGGCGATGCGCTGAAATGGGGGCTGGGACCGCAGGGCGAACAGGTCGCGCTGAAGGATCGGCTGGATGACACCAAGGACGGCGATCTTGTCGAGCTGTGCCCGGCGGCCATACCCATCATCACCGTGATCGCAGGTCGAATCGGCACCCACGGCGGGGCTGGTCTGATCGTGGACTACGGTGACTGGCATTCGCTGGGCGATACGTTTCAGGCACTGCAGGCGCATGAGCGCACCGACCCTCTGGCCCTGCCCGGTCAGGCCGACCTGACAGCACATGTGGATTTCGAACCGCTGGCCCTGGCGACCCGCGCTGCGGGATGCGCCCATTCCCGCCTGACACCGCAAGGCGTATTCCTTGAACGGCTGGGAATCACCACCCGCGCGCAGGCGCTGGCTGCCCCTCTCGGCGGGTCTGAGCTTGAAGCGCTGGTTGCTGCACATCGCCGGTTGACGCACCCCGAGGAAATGGGAAACCTGTTCAAGGTGCTGGGCCTCTACCCCACCCCTTCCTCGCCGCCACCCGGACTGGAGCCATGACCCTGGAAATCCTGACCTCAGATTTGTTGTCGCCCATGCGCCACGGGTTCTTCAGCCGCCGCGGCGGCGCCTCATCGGGCGTCTTCGCTGGCCTCAACTGTGGCTATGGGTCGTCCGACCAGACCGAGGCCGTCACGGTGAATCGCAAGCGGGTGGCGCAGGCGATGGATGTCGCGCCCGAGGCGCTGATCGGTGTTCATCAGGTTCACTCGCCAACCGTCTTGACCGTGGACGCGCCGTTAAACGGCGAAAAACCCAAGGCTGATGCGGTGGTCACGGCAACGCCCGGCCTGGCGCTGACGATTCTTACGGCCGACTGCCAGCCGGTCCTCTTCGCCGATTCTGACGCAAATGTGATCGGGGCTGCCCATGCTGGTTGGCGCGGTGCGTTGGATGGGGTGCTTGAGGCAACGCTTGACGCGATGGAAGCCTTGGGCGCGAAACGGGAAAACACCGTGGCCGTGATTGGGCCGTCAATCTCGCAACGCGCTTATGAAGTCGGCCCCGAGTTTCTGGACGAGTTCATTGCCGATTCTCCGGAAAACCTGCAGTTCTTCGCGAATGGGAACGGGGACAGGCTGCAATTCGACCTGCCTGCGTTTGGCCTACACAGGCTACGCCAGGCTGGGGTCGGTCAGGCCGAATGGACACGCCACTGCACCTACTCCGATCCGGACAGATTCTATTCCTATCGCCGGTCGACCCACGCGAAAGAGGCCGACTATGGCCGCCTGATTTCAGCCATAAAACTTTAGGACCCTGCCTAGATTGCGGCAATATCGCCGCTTTTTCGCCACAATTGTCTTGTCTACCTAAGTCTAGACAATTCGATTTTTATTGTCCGCTCTCAGATGGTTATCAGCCTTTAGGCCAGCCAAGCGTGACATAACCGAAAAAGAGGAAACGCAAACCGTCCATTGTCCTGAATTCATCCCGGATCAGCCTTATCGCCGCCGCAATGGCGCTGCACATTGAGGACCCAGAGGAAAAACGGGGCGAAAGTTCCCAAACGGGCAGGACATGACATGAAGATGAAATCACGCTTTCTCAGCGCCGTGGTTGCGGCCACCAGAGAGCAACAGTTGGAGATGCCGTGGAAACGGGTTTCCAGCCACTCGGTCAGGGTCGCACGCCGTCTGGCGGCACGTCGCTGACCAAAAAGGGCCCCACAAGCCAAGCTGCCGGTTGTTTGGGGAACTGAAGACGCACAGCGGAGGAAGGCTCCGATCCGGTGTGTGACCTGCCGCCAATATTGTGTGCGGTTCAGGCTCGGGGCGTGTGTGCGCAGGCAATTCCGCCCGCGTTTGTATGAGTTTGTCTGGGGGGACCAGTGGTGACTAAAAGCGTAGGGATTTTCGTTGCAACAAGCGCCAACCGCGCCTGTTGTCCTGCGGTCACAAGCTTCTTTCCTGACAAAAGTAAATCCAATTGGACGGGCCTGTACGGGGGTTCGGTCTGTCTGAGCGGGGGTTAGAGGGGACTAAATTGAGAATGGGTATTCCACATTCGTTATCGCGCGCAGCCAGAAACGCCGTAGAAACTTCGGCGCTGCTGCGTGACGCACCAAGGCCAACAACACAGAAAAAGGCGCAGCTGCGGCGCTATGAAGTCAGCACGTTGATGAGAAACGGAGATGTCGTACAGACCCGTCACATCGCGCCTGCACTGCCGATGTTCGAAGACGCGTTCTGCGCCTTCACCCGGGGGTCTCTGGTCGAAACCGAATTCGGGCCAATGGCGATCGAAGATCTGCTGCCCGGCGATACGGTCCTGACGCAAAGCGGCGCCTCGGAAACGGTGCTGTGGAAAGGATCGGTTACGCTGGTTCCCGGGCGCGAGGACTCTCGTGGCCGGGCACGACCGCTGACACGGATCATGGCCGATACGTTCGGGATACAAAAGCCGATGTCGGGTGTCATCGCCGGCCCTGCCGCACGCCTGCTGGGAACGCCTGCGCACCTTCGGCATCTGCATGGCGACGATCAGGTTCTGACGCCGGTCCGCGAGTTTCAGGATGGCACAAGCATCATCGAAACGATGCCGCCGACACCGGTCGAGCTGTTTCACATCTGCCTCAAACGCCATGCGGTGATCAGGGTCGACGGGCTGCAGTTCGAATCCTATCACCCGGGCGTCAACACCATTCGCAAGGTCAGCCGGTCACTGAAGTCTATCTATCTGAACCTGTTCGCGCATATCGATACGCTGAGCGACTTCGGACCGCTGGTCCTGCCGCGCGCCGGAGACGGAGAGGTGGATGCGATAACCGCCTGAATCCGGGCTCATTCTGCAATGTGGGGGCATTATGCAGTTATTGTTAAGTTGGGTGTTTTACATGACGGTGGCAGCCTTTCTGCCATCGATGAAGCCACACCCAAGGGCGGCGGCGCTTACGCCGTCCGGCTCATTCGTTCTTCCAGAACATCAAAAGGTACGCCGGGCTCGTCTTTTGCGCCGCGGATGACCAGCGAGGTCTTAACGCTGGCCACGTTCGGCGTGGTCAGCAATTCGCCTGTCAGGAACTGCTGAAAACTGCTCAGGTCCGGTGCCACGCATTTCAGGATAAAATCCACCTCGCCGTTCAGCATGTGGCATTCCCGGACCAGCGGCCATTCACGACAGCGTTCCTCGAACGCGCTCAGCTCGAATTCGGCCTGGCTTTCCAGACCGACCATGGCAAAGACCTGAACCTCGAACCCCAGCTCGCGTGAGTTCACTTCGGCGTGGTAGCCGCGGATCAGGCCCGATTCTTCCAATGTCCGCACGCGCCGCAGGCATGGAGGCGCTGAAATACCCACGCGCTTTGCCAGCTCGACATTGGTCATGCGACCGTCTGCCTGCAATTCCGCCAGAATCTTGCGGTCAATCTCATCCAGCCGTATCGCGACCATCAAATGCTCCTGATTTTTGCGGTTGTTATATCAGCCCCCAAGGGATGCGCAATAATCTTTCGTGGACGCGCAATATTGTTTGTTTTCAATGTTCTTTTTTTGTGCGCCATTCATTGGGCGCATATCGGGTGTGAAACAGGAAGGGGCTTTAAGCGAGGCACAGGGGTCGCTATATCCATCCGCCAAGGGCTGCGCGCCCAAATCAGGCAGATCGAGTTGGGGGTACCATGGCCGAAACACGTCACACAAAGGTTCTGATCATCGGGTCGGGACCGGCCGGTTATACTGCAGGCGTCTATGCAAGCCGCGCGATGCTGGAGCCGATCCTGGTTCAGGGCATCGAACCCGGCGGTCAGCTGACCACCACCACAGATGTTGAAAACTACCCCGGCTTTACCGAAGTTCAGGGCCCTGATCTGATGGTCAAGATGCAGGAACACGCTCAGGCTATGGGCTGTGAGGTGATCGGCGACATCATCAGCGATCTGGATGTTTCGAAACGCCCCTTCACCGCCAAGGGCGACAGCGGCACCACCTACACCACGGATGCTGTCATTCTGGCCACCGGTGCGCGCGCCAAATGGCTGGGTCTGCCGTCGGAAGAGAAATTCAAGGGCTTTGGCGTTTCGGCTTGTGCCACCTGTGACGGCTTCTTCTATCGCGGGCAGGAGATCGTGGTGATCGGCGGCGGCAACACCGCCGTGGAAGAGGCACTGTTCCTGACCAACTTCGCCAGCAAGGTGACCCTGGTCCACCGCCGCGACGAGCTGCGGGCCGAGAAGATCCTGCAGGATCGGCTGCTGAAGCACGAAAAAATCGAACCGCTGTGGTTCCACGAGCTGGAAGAAGTGATTGGCACCGATGCCCCGCTGGGCGTCGAAGGCGTGCGCGTCAAGAATGTCAAAACCGGCGAGATTACCGAGATCCCCTGCAAGGGCGTCTTTGTTGCCATCGGCCATGCTCCGGCCAACGAACTGGTCAAGGACACGCTGGAAACCCACATGGGTGGCTATGTCGTGACCAAGCCGGGCTCGACCGAGACCTCGGTCCCCGGTGTCTTCGCCGCCGGCGACCTGACCGACCACATTTATCGTCAGGCTGTTACCAGCGCTGGCATGGGGTGTATGGCCGCGCTGGATGCAGAACGCTTCCTGGCGGAGCAGGATTAACCCGATGCTGGAGTTCTCCGGCCCCGTCTGGAGAATTCTGTTTTTGTCACAGATAGACGCCCCTCTGGCCCCCGCACAGGCGCCCGAGGGGCGTTTTCATTACGCGGGTCAGAGGGCGCTGTATGCCTCTCTCACAGCAGAGGGCGCCGGGGTCGCGATCCGGCGGTATGTGTCGGACGGTGACCCTCCACGGGTCTTGCAGCGCGCGCGCATCATAGGCTCTCGACTGGTGGACCTGCGCGGACGACCCGACGTTTCGATTGTCTGGCAGGGCATCCGCGACGTTCAGGGACGCTCACCCACATGGCGATTTTCAGACGAAGCCCGCGCCGAGGGGGCCGACGGGGTGCTGTACAGCTCACGCTCGCGTCCCGAACTCAGCCATGTCGTGCTGTTTGACCCCTCCCCTGCCCTGATCCGCACGGACGCCGCGGCAACAGAATGGGTCCCGTCTTATTCTTGACCCACTCGCCCGCCCGTATCAGACTCGGGTGCACGCAAAGCGAATACAGGTGAATTGATTGAACAGCGTTCTATGGCGAGGCGGGTGGACAACCCGGCTGAGGATCGGCAGCGGCCTGATCCTGTTTACCTTTGCCTTCTTTCATTTCATCAATATCGGGCTGGGGCTGTTTCACACCGATTATCTGCACGGAATGCAGGATGGTCGCAAAGCGGTCACCCGCCACGATGTCATGAGCTTGGTTTTGTATGCTGCGCTGTTGCTACATGCAGGGCTGGCGCTGTTTTCGATCAGCCAGCGCAGAACGCTGCGGATGCCGCTGTCGACGGGGTTGCAGGTTGTGCTTGGTTTGCTGATCCCGCTGCAGCTGATCTCTCATATCGTGCACACGCGCTATGCACATGAAATCTATGACGTAAATGACGAGATGGGCTATATCATCGTCCTGATGTGGCCCGGCACCGTGATCTGGATGCAAAGCCTGCTGTTGTTGGTGGTGTGGGTTCATGGCTGCATCGGGCTGCATATGTGGCTGCGGCTGACCCACTGGTGGTCGAAAACTGTGCCCTATCTGATCGGTGTAGCGGTATTCATCCCCTCGTTCGCGCTCGCCGGGCTGCTGACCGAGGGGCGGCGCATCTGGGCGGATTTCGCCGATCCGTTCCTGCGCGAACAGTATATCGAGCATTACAACTGGCCCTCTCCCGAGGCCTTCGAGGCCATGTTCAGCGTCAAGGACAATGCGCTGATGGCCTTCTGGATTGCGTTGGGGGCAGCGCTGGCAGTGTTTGCGATCCGCAAGCTCTGGCGTCGAAGGCATTCCGTGCGGGTGAAATATGTCGAAGGCCCCGAGGTCGTGGCCGAAAAGGGTATGACCCTGCTTGAGATTTCACAGGCCAATGGCATTCCGCACACGGCCCTGTGCGGCGGCAAGGGGCGCTGCACTACCTGCCGGGTGATCGTCGAAGACGGCGCTGACTCACTCCCCGCCCCCGAAGAGGTTGAGGCCCGCAGTCTCAATGCCGTTGGCGCCCCGAAGGGCGCGCGGCTGGCCTGTCAGATCCGTCCGACCGAACCTCTTACAGCGTATCGCATGTTCCGCCCGGAAGGAGGGCGGCACCGTGCCCATGCAAGCCAGGGGCAAGAGCGCAAACTGGCCGTTCTGTTTCTGGACATGCGCGGGTTCACGTCACGCACCACTGGCCAGTTACCCTATGACATCGTGTTCCTGCTGAACCGGTTCTTTGATGCCATTGTTCCGGCGATCACCGCAGATGGCGGCGTGGTCGACAAATACATGGGCGATGGCCTGCTGGCCGTGTTCGAAACGCCCGACGCCGAAAGCTCGGCCCGGGCGGGGTTGAAAGCTGCGACCGATGTCAGCCGCGCCCTCGCCCAGTTCAACCAGCGACTTGAGGCCGAAGGCAGCCCCCGCATACGTATCGGGATGGGGTTGCATCTGGGTGATCTGGTGCTTGGGGAAATCGGCGCTGCCGGTCACGCAGCACGCACCATCATCGGCGACGCGGTCAACGTGGCCAGCCGACTTGAGGGTCAGACCAAAGCCCTGGGGGTCGAGCTTCTGGTCTCGGAGGAGTTGCTGCAGGTTGCAGGCTATGAAGGCGATCAAAGCGGCATGAGGTCTTTTGATTTGCGCGGTGTAACGCGACCGATTCCGGCTCTGCCGGTGACAAGCGCCTCGGAGCTGTTGCTGGTCACCGCATGACAGGAACAGACGTGCTGAATCTGCACGACAACTGCGCGTCTGCAGAAATTAAGTCGTGAAAAGCTGCGCCAGCCGAAATTTCCTTCCAATCCCGGCAAAAACGGCGCATATCGTCCTTAATTTCGTGAATGTATATGGACTTCAACCAGTAGTCGGGGCAAATGCCCCGCAAACACCCCTGAACCACCGGTAAAACCGAACTTCGACAAGAGTATTCCTATGACGATGTTAAGCAATCTGGCTCCCATCCCTGAGCTTTATGTATCTTATGAATCGGCTCAAAAGCTGAAAGTAGAAGCCGCCGACCTGACCAGCTGGGATCTGAGCCCGCGTCAGATCTGCGATCTGGAGCTTCTGATGAATGGCGGGTTTAACCCGCTCAAGGGTTTCCTGTCCGAGGCAGATTACGACAATGTTGTCGAAAACATGCGCCTGGCTGATGGCACCCTGTGGCCGATGCCGATCACGCTGGATGTCAGCGAAGATTTTGCCGAAACCGTCGAATTGGGCCAGGACATCGCCCTGCGTGATCAGGAAGGTGTCATCCTCGGCACCATGACCGTGACCGACCGCTGGACCCCGAACAAGGCACGCGAGGCCGAAAAGGTCTTTGGCGCCGATGACGACGCCCACCCCGCCGTAAACTACCTGCACAACGTGGCAGGCAAGGTCTATCTGGGTGGCCCCGTCACCGGTATCCAGCAGCCCGTCCACTATGACTTCCGCGGCCGCCGCGACACCCCGAACGAGCTGCGCGCTTATTTCCGCAAGCTGGGCTGGCGCCGCATCGTTGCGTTCCAAACCCGCAATCCGCTGCACCGCGCGCATCAGGAACTGACCTTCCGCGCCGCGAAAGAAGCGCAGGCCAACCTGCTGATCCACCCGGTCGTGGGCATGACCAAGCCGGGCGACGTCGATCACTTCACCCGCGTGCGCTGCTATGAGGCGGTTCTGGACAAATACCCGGCCTCGACCACCTCGATGTCGCTGCTGAATCTGGCAATGCGTATGGCAGGCCCGCGCGAAGCAGTCTGGCACGGCCTGATCCGCGCCAACCACGGCTGCACCCACTTCATCGTTGGCCGTGACCACGCCGGCCCCGGCAAAAACAGCCAGGGCGAAGACTTCTACGGCCCCTATGACGCGCAGGACCTGTTCCGCCAGTTCCAGGACGAGATCGGCGTCGAGATGGTCGATTTCAAGCACATGGTCTATGTGCAGGAACGCGCCCAATACGAGCCGAATGACGAAATCGAAGACAAGGAAAACGTCACGATCCTGAACATCTCGGGCACCGAACTGCGCCGCCGTCTGCGTGAAGGCCTGGAAATCCCCGAATGGTTCTCCTTCCCTGAGGTGGTTGCAGAGCTGCGCCGCACCTCGCCGCCCCGTTCAGAGCAGGGCTTTACCGTGTTCTTCACCGGCCTTTCGGGCTCGGGCAAATCCACCATCGCCAACGCGCTTATGGTTAAGCTGATGGAGATGGGCGGCCGTCCGGTAACGCTGCTGGATGGTGACATCGTTCGTAAGAACCTGTCCTCGGAACTGGGCTTCTCGAAAGAGCACCGCGACCTGAACATCCGCCGCATCGGCTACGTGGCCAGCGAAATCACCAAGAATGGCGGCATCGCCATCTGTGCTCCGATTGCGCCTTACGCCACCACCCGCCGCGCCGTTCGGGAAGACATCGAACAGTTCGGCGCCTTCTGCGAAGTGCACGTTGCGACCTCGATCGAGGAATGCGAACGCCGCGATCGCAAGGGCCTGTACAAGCTGGCGCGTGAAGGCAAGATCAAAGAGTTCACCGGCATCTCAGACCCCTATGACGTGCCTCAGAACCCTGAGCTGAGCGTCGAGACCGAGAATGTGGACGTCGACAACTGCGCCCATCAGGTTCTGCTGAAACTGGAAAGCATGGGTCTGATCGCCGCGTCGTAAACCGGCACCAGAAACATTCAAAGGCCCTCGCGTCGCGGGGGCCTTTTTTCTTGGTCAGAGCTCGGCACGGATGGCCGCGACGGCGCGGGCTTCGAAGTCTCCATACTCCGCCGCTTTGGCCTGCATCTCCCTCAGGTGCGGCAGACGGGTGGCATAATCCTCGGCTGAGGCCGCCTGAATTGCGCGTTGAATATCGACCTCGGACTCGCACATGATCATGCCCGACGTATCGAAGAAATCGCCGATATTCGGACAGCCCCAGTAAATCGGCACCGTCGAGCACAGGATCGCGTCCGTCAGCTTTTCCGAGAAATAGTTCCGCTCCCGCACATTCTCGATCACCACGGAATAGCGGTACGGGGCCAACCCGTCGGACTTGCGGTCAAACGGCGTATAGCCACGACCCATGATATCCACATCCGCGCCGGTTTCCCGCACCCAGTTGATCACCGAATGGCGCAATTGGTGCCCTTCAAGGTCACGTTTGGCCGACGCGATCAGCGAACAGGACTTGGTTTTCGTGACATCAAGATTCTGCCAGTCAGGCACCATAGTGACGCCATAGGGCAGGAACACTGCATTTGGGATGCCTTTCAACAGCACGTCGTGGAAAGTCAGCACCCGGAAGAACCGCCGCCACGTATAGCGCAGCATCCGGTCGTGTTTGCCATGAATGGCCGACGGTTCGCCCATCATCAGCGATATCCGCGCGCGGGTACCCCTACGCAGGCGCAAGTGCACGGTCGAGTTCGGATACATGATCAGGTGATCGGTGGGCTCCAGATCACCAACCGTTTTGCCGATCAGCCGGTCTGGGCAGCCCTCGGGCCAGTTCAGCTCGGACAACGGGACCGAAGCCAACTTCGGCCCCAACCGATGCCCGTAAGGCAAGATCGCAATTGCGGGTCGGGTCATTGCACGATCTCGGGCAGATCGACCTGACCGCGCATCAGAATATGGCCGCGCCCCGCGACCTTGATACCAGTCATCTCATCCGGCGGGCCAACGCGGGTGACAGTGGCCTGACCCGGGCGCCCCATGTCGTGACCCTGCTCGGCGATGAACGTGTCTTTGGGCATCAACCCGTGTTTCCACAGATAGGCTGCCATAGCGCCGGTGGCCGATCCGGTGAACGGGTCCTCGGGCGGACTGGGCGGCGCCATCAACAGGCGCGAGAACGTGTCGCCTGCCTGGGTTGCGCCCTTGAGTGTGACGAGAAAAGGTTCGGCCATGTCTGAACCGGAAAACCCTGCCATTTCCGTGATTTTGCCCAGCGCGCCCGCGTCCAGCTTTGCGGCGCGCAGAGCCTCATGATCACACAGAACAGTGATGCAGAACGGCAGCCCGGTGGACACGAATTGCGGTGGGGAAATGATGGTGTCCTGTGGCAGGCTGATGGCTTCGGCGACAAGCTCGGTCGGGACTGAATTGCCGAATTTCGGCGCGACCTGCGTCATCTCGATCTCATCCCCGTGCAGACGGATCGAGACAATCCCGGCGCCCGTTTCAAGCGTCAGCGTATCGCCCTGAAACAGGCCCCGCGACCGCATCGCGGCCACGGTGGCGATGGTGGGGTGCCCGGCAAAGGGAATCTCGCGGCTGGCCAGGAAATAGCGCACCCGGATATCGGCCACGTCGGATGGTCCGGTAAAAGTACATTCAACCAAAGAGGTTTCGCGCACATAGGCCATGCAGACCTCTTGTGTCAGCACAGCGCCACCATGAACCACGGCACAGCCATTACCGCCGAATGCACGGTCGCTGAAGGCGTCTACCCAGTCAAAGTCAAACCAGCTCATGTGTTGCGCCCTTTCGATATGCGAACCGTTACAGGTCCGCATATCTCGCCCGCGGGGCGGCAGATGTCACGGGGAAATCGTGCGGCTCAGTGGACAGCCACCGGCGAGAAGTCATGCTCTCGCGCCAGAACAAAGGCCAGCTTGCGGTCGGCGACCAGCGCCAGTTGCTGACCGTCGGAATCGTGAACGGCGTAAAGCTGATCCAGATCGCCCGCCTGCTCGCGTACTTCCCGAGGCAGATCAGCGACGTCGACAGCTTTCACATAGACGATCCGGTCGCCCTCGGCGTTCAGCTCAATCGGTGTATTCATTGCTCTTACCCCTTTCTTATGTTGATCGTTTGCACCACGGTTTCGGGCACGGCACGAGTCAGATCCACATGCAGCAGACCGTTTTCCATGATCGCCTCGCCCACCTCGACACCGTCGGCCAGCACGAACATGCGCTGAAACTGACGCGCCGCGATACCACGGTGCAGGAAAATACGCCCCTCGCTGTCGTCGCGTTGACGGCCCCTGATCACCAGTTGGCGATCCTCGATGGTGATCGACAGATCCTCTTCCGCGAAACCGGCAACGGCCAGTGTAATGCGATACGAAAAGTCCGAGGTCTGCTCGATGTTGTAGGGCGGGTATCCTTCGTTGCCAGCCTTTGCAGACCGTTCCAGAAGGCGTTCCAGCTGCTCGAACCCCAAAAGATGCGGGTATGAGCCAAGAGTAAGTTTCGACACGTATTTTCGTCCTTTATTGTCAAAGCGACGTGTGGTGCGGCCCCGTTCTGGCGACCGCGTAGAATAGAATATGGGAATATGCGGGGATGTCCACAAGGTCTGGCCGGATAAAGCCTGACACACTATCTTGTGTGTTAAGCACCACAAAAGGCACTGAGTCGCACATGAACGCGCCCACCGATCTTTCGATGAAAACAGACGAGGTTTTGCGGGTTGAACTGGAGGTTTTCCGCCGCCAGCACCGTGATCTGGACGAGGCGATCGAAGCGCTGCAAGCCACCGGCACAGCCGATCAACTGACGATCAAACGGTTGAAAAAGCAAAAACTGCGGCTGAAGGACATCATTCGCCTGATCGAAGACCGTTTGACCCCTGATATCATTGCCTGACGCATTGCCACGAAGTCGGTTTTGGCTATAGTGCGCGCTCTCTCAGAAGGCGGGGAAGCAAGCGGATGAGCGACGTGAAAGTGGGGATCATCATGGGCAGCCAGTCGGATTGGCCCACGATGAAAGAAGCAGCTGACATTCTGGATGAGCTGGGCATTGCATATGAGAAACGCATCGTCTCAGCACACCGCACCCCCGACCGTTTGTGGGACTATGGCAAAACCGCCGTATCGCGCGGGCTGAACGTGATCATTGCAGGGGCCGGTGGGGCCGCGCATCTGCCGGGTATGATGGCCTCGAAAACGCGGGTGCCGGTGATCGGCGTTCCAGTGCAGACGCGGGCGCTGTCGGGTGTCGATTCACTGTATTCCATCGTCCAGATGCCCAAGGGGTTCCCCGTGGCAACCATGGCGATCGGATCGGCTGGCGGCGCGAATGCAGGCTTGATGGCCGCCGGCATTCTGGCCTTGCAGGATGACGCTCTGGCGCAGCGGTTAGACGCGTGGCGTGAGGCTTTGTCGGCCTCGATCCCCGAGGAACCACAGGGATGAGCCGGATCGGGTTCATCGGCACTGGCCATATCGCGGCACCAATCGCACGCCTGCTCGCCCGTAAAGGGCACGAGATTTTTGTGACCGAGCGCAACGCCTCGGTCTCGGCTGCGCTGAAAGCCGAAATCAACGCGACGGTAAGCGATCCGCAGTCGGTGATTGACCAGTCTGAGATTGTGTTTTTGTGCCTGCGCCCGCAAATCGCTGCCGAAGTACTTGGTCCGCTGACCTTTGGATCCGAACATCGGATCGTTTCTGTCATGGCCGCGGTTTCCGAGGAAGAACTCAGATCGCTGTGTGCCCCTGCCGCGGATTTCGTGCAAACGATCCCGTTGGGCTTTCTGGAACAGGGCGGCTGCCCTATGGCGGCTTATGGGAACGATCAGCTGCTGGCCGACCTGTTGGCCCCCGAAAATCCGGTCGTCAAAGTGGCAAGCGAAGCATCGCTGAATGCCCATTTTGCGATCTGCGCGATGGTTCCCGGTATTCTGGATCTGTTGGCGACCGGCTCGGAATGGCTGGCCGATCAGACGGGCGATGCTGACGGCGCAGAATTCTACACGACGCAGTTGATGGCAGGGTTTCTTGCGACCATGAACAAAGGTCAGGCCGGACGGCTTGCCGCCGAACGCGATGCGCTGGCCACTGACGGAACGCTGAGCCTTCAAATGACGCAGGCCCTGCAAACTGACAAGGCGCATCAGGCCTTGCGCGACGCCCTGACTGCAATCGGCAAACGGCTGGAGACCTGAATAATGACCGACATGCTTGCTCCCGGTGCCACGATTGGCATTCTTGGCGGTGGCCAACTGGGCCGAATGTCGTCCGTAGCGGCGGCGCGTTTGGGCTTTGTGACCCATATCTATGAACCCGGCGCCAACCCGCCCGCGGGGCAGGTCGCCGACCGGGTGACCACCGCAGCCTACGATGATGCGGACGCCTTGCGCGCCTTTGCCGAGTCGGTCGATGTCATCACCTATGAGTTCGAAAACATCCCGACCGAGGCGCTGGACCTGTTGGAATCCCATCGCCCGATCCGCCCGGGACGCGAGGCGCTGCGGGTCAGCCAAGACCGTCTGACAGAGAAGATTTTTCTACAGGGGTTGGGTCTGCAAACCGCACCGTTTGCCGATATCACCGATCTGGACAGCCTGAACGCAGCGATCGAACAGATCGGCACCCCCGCCATCCTGAAAACCCGCCGGTTTGGCTATGACGGTAAGGGGCAAGCACGGTTGCGTGCGCCCGAAGATGCCGAAACCGCTCTGGCCGATATGGCTGGCGCACCGTCGATCCTTGAAGGGTTCGTGGAGTTCACGCACGAAGTTTCGATCATCGCCGCGCGCGGCCTGGATGGACAGGTCGCCTGTTTCGACCCCGGCGAGAACGTGCACCGCGATGGCATCCTGCACACCACAACGGTCCCGGCCCGCCTGCGCCCGGCGCAGCGCACGGACGCGGTCTTGCTGGCCGCCAATATCCTCAACGCGCTGGACTATGTCGGCGTCATGGGGGTTGAGCTATTCGTCACCCCTGCCGGTCTGATCGTGAACGAGATTGCGCCGCGGGTGCATAACTCGGGCCACTGGACGCAGAATGGCTGCGCCGTGGATCAGTTCGAACAGCATATCCGCGCCGTGGCCGGGTGGCCGCTGGGCGACGGACAACGGCATTCGGATGTTGTCATGGAGAACCTGATCGGCGGCGACATGGACCGGGTACCGGAACTGGCACAGGAACGCGATGTGGCCCTGCACCTTTATGGCAAGGCCGAGATCAAGGCCGGCCGAAAGATGGGGCATTTCAACCGCATCTCCCGCTAGGGTATCGCGTTGGCGCGCGATGCCGCCGGCGGAGACATTTATGGCCTGATGAAGCGCGGATCAGCCGATGAACCGGTCCGCGATATCCCCGGCCATATAGCTGACGCGGCCATTGGCCAGAGTTGCGGCAACGCGGTGGGCCTGCCTGTCCAGTATGGTCAGGTCGGCACGTTTTCCGGCAGCCAAAGTTCCCCGATCATCCAATCCAAGCACTCGTGCGGGGCCCGACGATACCAACGCCCAGGCCCCTGCCATGTCCACCAACCCGGACTTGGCCAGCATCAGCGCAGCCCGGCGCGGACTGGGGTAGTGATAGTCCGAGGCCAGCGCATCACAATACCCCATCGAGATCAGATCCAGCGCGCTGACGTTGCCCTTATGTGATCCCCCGCGCACCACATTGGGCGACCCCAGAATAATATAGTCACCCGAAGCACGCGCCGCCTCGGCGGCCTCAAGCGTTTCGGGGAACTCGGCGATCTGTGCCCCCCGCACGCGCCAGTCGGCGCGGGTTTGTGCAGTGGCATCGTCATGGCTGCCCATGCGCACGCCCTGTTTGGCGAGGTCCGCACACAGCGCGTCCAGCGCCGCAGGCACCTCGGTCCGGCGGTCATGCATGGACAGCAACAGTTCGAAGTGCTTCTCCGGGTTGCGCCCAGCCTTGAGTGCCTGCCCGGTCAGGCGCGGCGGTTTGCGTCGCTCGGCCAGCCGATCATGCGGCAGATGGTCGTTGAACACCACATAGGGCACCTGCCATTCGGCAATACGTTCAGGCAGGCCTGCGTAGTCGTCGAGCATATGCGTCTCGAACCGCAATTGCGGCATCAGGTCGGTGACCACACGATCTTTGACCGCAGCAATGGCGTCAAATACCTGCCCTGCAAATTCGGGGCCGCGAACACCGCCTTCCCAACTGTGGAACTGGGCCAGAACAGCGGTGGTGATACCGTTAGCCGCCAGCTCGGCCTCGACCGAGAGTATGCCTTCGTCCATTTGTTTCATCGCCCCTCGACGCGGCGCGATATGCCGTTCGAACCCATCCCCGTGCAGATCGATGATCCCTGGCAACACCAGATAGCCGGACAGGTCGATTTCCCGCCCGGCACGGTCCGGCTGAATAACCCCATCCCCAATGGCCAAGTCGGAAGGCACAAGGCCCTGCTCCGGCAACAGCACCTCTGCGCCGATCAGGGTCAGGTTCAAAGCATTCATTGCGAGGGCTCCGAAGCAGGTTCCGAGCAATCCCGCCCGATGCAGATTTCGTCGATGACATCCAGCACCCCGTCCAGCCAAGTGATCTGGGGGTCAAACTGCCCGAATTCAATGAAATGCAGCGCCTGCGCCATCACGCGCGGGTTGTTCATCATGAAGGTGTGGGTCACCGGCAGAACGATATGATCCTTCATCCCTTCGACCTTGGTCGTTTCGATCGACACCTTGCCGTCGTCCCGACCGTCGATCATCGACGAAAACACCGGGTTCAACGAGTTTTCGCCCGCGATCACGCCGAGTTCGAACTCTACCGGAGGTAACTGGCGCGGGATGCCCTCGGGGCCGGTGCCCAGTGCCAGCCCGGCTGGGCCGTGCAACATGCCGAACACTTCCCAGGCGCCCAGCTCATCGACCAGTTGGCTGCCCTGATTGGGCGGGCCGAGCATGACCACACGGCCCAGATTCTCCGGGTGGTGGTCCTGCAGCCAATAGCGCAGCAGAATCCCACCCATCGAGTGCGCCACGACATTCGCCGTGTCGTCTCCACAGGCCGCGAAGGCATCCGGCAAGGTCTGGTTGGCCAGTTCGGGGATTGGCAGGTCTGTCGAGGGATAGCCGGGGCGCACCACGTTGTATCCGTGCGCCTGAAAAAGCTGCTCCATGACGGTGAATGACGCCTCGGTCCGCGCAAGCCCGTGCAGCAGAACCACGCATTTTGCCTGGGCCACGACCGGAACAAGGAACAGAAACAGGGCAAGCAGATATCTCATAGCCGCCAGATAAGCCCTAAGCGTTGGTGATGAAACCCCTAGCGCGGTGTTAGGCGCAGGACGGCCAACGCAATGCCGCCCAGAACCAGCAATGCCCCCAGGATCAGGCGCAGGCTGGCTACCTCACCCAGCAGGAGAATGCCGCCGAGAATGGCGATTATTGGAACGCTCAGTTGCACCACCGCTGCCGTGGTCGGGGCCAGTTGCGGCAGGACGCGATACCAAAGCGCGTACCCCATCCCCGACGTGACACCGCCCGAGATCGCGGCCAACAAGTAACCCGAACCGGTCATCTGCCATTCTGCTCCGTTAACCAAAAGGGCCAACCCGGTCACCGGTAGGGCAACGATGAAATTGGCCGCTGTCCCCGCCAAAGCATCCGGTTCAGATCGCCCGGCCAGAGAATAGATCGCCCAGCCGACCCCCGCAGCCGCCATCAGCACCGCGCCCTGAAGGTCGACCTGCACGACGCCGGACGGCCAGAGCACATAAGCCAAGCCCGCTAGCGCAATCGCAGCACCGGCAATCTGGCGGGAGGTCGGGGTGTTTCCTGTAACAGATGTCACAGCAAACATTGTGATCTGCACCACTCCGAACAGGATCAACGCCCCCAACCCGGCATCCAGCGTCAGATAAGCCAGTGAAAACCCGATCATGTAAAGCGACAACGCCCCTGCCCCCGTGATCCTGCGCCGGTTGCGCAGCGGCAGATGCCCAGACCGGAGCCAAACAAGACCTACCAGTACCACAGCCCCGGCCAGAACCCGAACAACGGCGAACCCGGCAGGATCGCTGGCACCGCTGTCGATTGCCATGCGGTTCAGGATCGAGTTCGCCGCAAAGGCGCACATGGTCAGGGCAGTGAGCAGAAACAAACGCATATCAACCGCATAGCCGTTTCGCAGGGGTTTGCACACTCACATTCCTTCGCGACTGTGTCGCAAAAAAGAAACGGGGCCGCCCGAAGGCGACCCCGCTCTTTAGCATTATAGCTTAAGCAGCTTACATCATGCCGCCCATGCCGCCCATGTCGGGCATGCCGCCACCAGCAGGCGCGTCTTTCTGCGGTTTGTCGGCAACCATCGCTTCGGTGGTAACCAGCAGACCAGCAACCGATGCCGCGTCTTCCAGAGCGGTACGGACAACTTTGGCCGGGTCGATGACGCCGAACGAGAACATGTCGCCATATTCTTCGGTCTGAGCGTTGAAGCCGAAGGATGCGTCAGCGGATTCACGGACTTTGCCCGCAACAACCGCACCATCAACACCTGCGTTCTCGGCGATCTGGCGCAGCGGCGCTTCGATTGCTTTGCGAACGATGTTGATACCGGCGTTCTGGTCAGCGTTTGCACCTTCCAGAGCTTCCAGTGCTTTACCGGCCTGAACCAGAGCAACACCGCCGCCTACAACAACGCCTTCCTGCACAGCAGCGCGGGTTGCGTTCAGAGCATCGTCCACACGGTCCTTACGCTCTTTTACTTCAACTTCGGTCATGCCGCCGACGCGGATAACGGCAACACCGCCTGCCAGTTTGGCAACGCGCTCTTGCAGCTTCTCACGGTCGTAGTCCGACGAGGTTTCTTCGATCTGAGTGCGGATCTGAGCAACACGTGCTTCGATCTCAGCTTTCTCGCCAGCACCGTCAACGATGGTGGTTTCGTCTTTGGTGATTTCGATTTTCTTGGCAGTGCCCAGCATGTCCATGGTGACGGACTCGAGCTTCATGCCCAGGTCTTCGCTGATGACCTGACCGCCGGTCAGGATTGCGATGTCCTGCAGCATGGCTTTGCGGCGGTCGCCGAAGCCCGGTGCTTTGACAGCAGCAATTTTCAGGCCGCCGCGCAGTTTGTTGACAACCAGCGTTGCCAGCGCTTCACCTTCAACATCCTCAGCAATGATCAGCAGCGGCTTTTGCGACTGGATCACCTGCTCGAGCAGCGGAACCATCGGCTGCAGCGAGGACAGTTTCTTTTCGTGCAGCAGGATCATGCAGTCGTCGAGTTCTGCGATCATCTTGTCTGCGTTGGTGACGAAGTAAGGCGACAGGTAGCCACGGTCGAACTGCATACCTTCGACAACGTCGGTCTCAGTTTCCAGACCTTTGTTTTCTTCGACGGTGATGACGCCTTCGTTGCCGACCTTCTGCATCGCGTCTGCGATTTGCTGGCCGATTTCGGCTTCGCCGTTGGCCGAGATGGTGCCGACCTGAGCGACTTCCGACGAGTCTTTGACTTCGCGCGAAGCCGACTTGATGCCTTCAACAACCTTGGCAGTTGCCAGGTCGATGCCGCGCTTCAGGTCCATCGGGTTCAGACCAGCTGCAACCTGCTTCAGACCTTCGCGAACGATGGCCTGGGCCAGAACGGTTGCGGTGGTGGTGCCGTCACCGGCTTCGTCGTTGGTGCGGCTGGCGACTTCTTTCACCATCTGCGCGCCCATGTTTTCGAACTTGTCTTCCAGTTCGATTTCCTTGGCAACCGAGACACCGTCTTTGGTGATGCGCGGTGCGCCGAAGGATTTGTCCAGAACCACGTTGCGGCCTTTGGGGCCCAGGGTCACTTTAACAGCATCGGCCAGGATGTTCACACCTGCCAGCATGCGGTTACGGGCATCGGTGTCGAACTTGACGTCCTTTGCAGCCATGTCGTTTCTCCTTGAGAAATAAGTTGGGAATGAAGATCAGAGAAGCGCGTGGGCTTACTCGATGATCCCCATGATGTCGCTTTCTTTCATCATCAGCAGCTCTTCGCCGTTGACCTGAACCTCGGTGCCCGACCATTTGCCGAACAGGATCTTGTCGCCAGCTTTCACAGCCATTGCGATCAGTTCGCCGCTGTCCTTGCGTGCGCCTTCACCGGTCGCGACGACTTCGCCTTCGCTGGGCTTTTCTTTTGCGCTGTCAGGAATGATCAGGCCGCCTGCGGTTTTCTCTTCGCTTTCGGTACGGCGAACCAGCACGCGGTCATGAAGCGGTTTCAATGCCATCTTTGCAGCTCCTTGGGCTCAAAGTTTATCTATCCTCCCCTCACCGGACGGCGAGGCGTTAGCACTCAAAGGTGGAGAGTGATAACGACGCATAGCTAGGGAGTTCAAAACCCCGAGTCAACAAGCTGTGATGGATTTTTTTGCGGCTTGGGTCAGTCGGCTTGTTCCCAGCTATAGGCCCAATGCTTCAACCCTTCCGCCCCCTGAGAGGTAAGCACATAAACGCCCTTTTCAACCTTCTCAAACCAACCATAATGGTTTTCCCGCATCAGGCGGGTGGCCGTGGGTACTCCGGTCGCTTTCGCCACCTCGGCCCCCTTGGTGGCGCCACATTCGGCAAGATGAGCCGCACACTTCAACGCGTCCTGGCGGTAAGCAGTGACGATGCCATGCCGGGTGGCACCACCGGCGTTGGGATCGCCTTCCAATCGGTCGAATTCTCGCAGCAACCGCGCCGCTTTGGCCTTGTTCTTGCGCGGTGCGTAGGGGCCGGGATCGCATTGCACCTCGACCGCGCCATCGGCCCGAACGGTGATCAGCCCCAAGCCCAGACGACGGCACAAAGAGAGGTTGTCCTTCAGCGCCCGCCGGGCTGTGCGTCCTTTAGGTTTGCACACGCCGATATAGACCTGATCGGTCACTTTCAGCCGCGTGATCGCCTGATGAAACAGCGCCAGAGAAAACCGCAGTTTGAGCTCTACGATCACTGGCTCACTCCCATCCCGCAACGCGACGACATCGGCCGCGCCGACCTCGCCTTTGACGGTATAGCCCTGACGCTCCAACAGCGCCTTGATAGGGGGGTAGAGATCCTGCTCGCGGTCCATGACCGCATGCTAGGCGATTTGCCACAGAATGCCAGAGGTCACCTGCAAGCCTCTGATCTGCCTTGCATACCGCCCTGCACCGGGGCAAGGTTCGGCAAAGATGACACCACCGGGATGAAACACATGCGCCTGTTCCTGTTCCTGATCTGCCTGTTGCTGCCCGCCACCGTTCAGGCCGCGTGCGAAGGGCGTGATCTAAAGGCCGATCTGACACCCGCGGCATGGGCAGAACTGGAACAGGCCCTCGAAGGTGTCCCCTATCCAGAAGGCAACCACTGGATCGCGACCAAGGGCGACACGGTGCTGCATCTGATCGGCACACTGCACCTGAACGATCCGCGCATGGGCGCAATTGTCGAACGCCTGACGCCGACACTCAGCCAGGCCGATGCGTTCTATTTCGAAGTGACTCGGAACGAAATGGACGCCTGGGAACAGGAACTGGCCCTGGACCCGAGCCCGATCATGATCACGTCCGGCCCCACTCTGATTGACCTGCTACCAGAGGAGGCGTGGGCGACCTTGTCTTCTGCATTGGACGAGCGCGGCATACCCAGTTGGATGGGGGCAAAAATGCGCCCCTGGTTTCTGGGCATGACGCTGGCCATGCCTGCGTGTCTAATTGGCGACCCGGAGGCCAGTCGCGGGCTGGATGCACGCCTGACCGAATTGGCCGAAGAAAACGGCATCCCGCAATTCTCGTTGGAGAGCATCGAGGAACTGATGGCGATGTTCGAAATCCACACCATCGAAGAACAGGCGGAATCGCTGGCGCGGATGGCCAATGCGTATGGAAACAGCGACGACCAAATGGCCACCATGAAAAATGCCTACTTCGACGAAAATCACGCGCATTCCATCGAACTGGGTCGCATCATGGCGCGCAAGTATTCCGGCATGTCACCCGAAGTTTTTGACGAGGAATGGAATGCGTTCGAACAACACCTGCTGATCGAACGGAACAACAACTGGATGCCGCATATTCTGAACATTCAGGATCAGACCGCCGTGATCGCCGTGGGCGCGGGGCATCTTAGCGACACACACGGCCTGCTGAACCAGTTGCAACAGGCCGGATACACCCTGACCCGCGCCCCCTTCTGACCTGAAACCAGCGAAATCCAGACCAACCGTCGCAGCGTAAACTCTGCCGGGTGACAACCCCGGCGGACCACCCTATAAGGCGCGCAAATTTATCATCCTCAGGACGCTGACATGACAACTCTTGTATTTGGCCATAAATCCCCCGACACCGATTCCACCGGCTCTCCGATCCTGTGGTCATGGTACCTGAACGAAGTCAAAGGCGAACAGGCCGAGCCCGTTCTGCTGGGCGAACCCAACACCGAAGCCGCGTTCATGCTGCAGCGCTGGGACCTGCCCAAGCCGCGCATCATCGACGACGTCGAAGCCGACGCGCCGGTTGTCATCGTTGACACCAACAACCCGGCCGAGCTGCCCGCCAGCATCAACAGCGCCGACATCCGCGCCATTATCGACCACCACAAGCTGGTCGGCGGTCTGGAAACCAAAGGCCCGATCGACATCACCGTGCGCCCGCTGGCCTGCACCGCGACCATCATGGTCGACCTGATGGGTGACGACGCCGCCAAGATGCCCGAAGCCATTAAAGGCGCGGCGCTGACCTGCATCCTGTCGGACACGTTGGAATTCCGCTCGCCCACCACCACCGCGCATGACCGCGACGTGGCCGAGAAACTGGCCGCCGATCTGGGCTTGGACGTCTCGACCTATGCTGCCGACATGTTCGCGGCCAAATCGGATGTATCGTCCTTTTCGGACGCTGAACTGATCCGCATGGACAGCAAGGAATACGAAGTCGACGGCACCAAGTTCCGCGTCTCGGTTCTGGAAACCACCGCACCCGGCGTCGTGCTGGACCGTAAGGCAAGCCTGGCGGACTCGATGGTGGACGTTGCCAAGGAAGATGGCGTCGATCAGGTTCTGCTGTTCGTTGTCGATATCCTGAACGAAGAAGCCACCCTTCTGGTGCCGAACGATCTGGTCAAAGGCGTAGCCGAGAAAAGCTTTGGCGCTTCGGTCAATGGTGACGCCGTTGTTCTGCCCGGCATCATGAGCCGCAAAAAGCAGATCATTCCGAACCTCAAGGTCTAACCTTCGGAACAGTGATTTTTAAAGGCGCCCCAAGAGGGCGCCTTTTTTCATTGCACTGAAATATTTGCGTGAAACGCTTCCGTTGTTACTCTGGTCAATAGAGTGGGTACCGGACCAGATCCAAAGTATGAGTAAGCGCAAGTTCAGCACAACACGCAGCATCCTGCGGTTCGAAGGCCAGGATAAATCAGCCTATTGGCGCCGCTTTGCCATGTTGCTGACCCTGTCCGTGGTCATTGCCACGATGGGCATGTTGCGCAATTCCGGCGCAGTGGTAATCGCCGCAATGTTGGTGGCGCCGCTGATGACTCCTATTCTTGGCGTGGCGGCAGCTATGGTCATGGGATGGCTGGGGCGGGCGCTCTACCTGGCAGTGATTGTTTGCGGCGCAGCAGTATTGTGCGTCCTGCTGGCCTGGTTTCTGGTCTATGTCGCCGACGTCCCGCGCGGGATTCTGATCCCTGATCAGGTTCTGGCCCGGACTGATCCAGGAACCGAGGATCTGATCGTAGCCTTGGCTGCAGGTGTCGCCGGGGCATATGTTCAGATCAACAGGTCCGAAGCCAGCTTGCTGCCCGGCGCAGCCATTGGCGTGTCACTGGTGCCGCCGCTGTCAGCCTCGGGTGTTCTGATGTATTTCAGAGAACCGGCAGAAGCGTATGAAGCCGTCTTGTTGTTTGCCACAAACCTGGGCGCGATTATCCTGTCCGCCTGCGCGGTCTATATCGTGTACGCGGCCCGCTCGGTGGTTTTCAGTAAAGGTCGGCGCAAGCTGAACTTCACAGCCAGCGTGGTGGTAACTTTGGCCTTTCTGGCCTTTGTCGTCCTACAGTTGGGCAAATCCACGTATAATCGGTACCTCGAAACACGGACCGAGGCGCAACTGGCACAAACCATCCGCAACTGGGCCGATCCGGTCTCGGTCGAGATCATCCGCATCGACGTAAACGCCAAAAGCAAACATGCCGACATCTGGTTGATTGTCGACCTACCGATCGAGGCGGCCTACAAAGTCTCCTCGGTTGTAGGATTATTACCTGAGAGCCTGCGAGAGAAACCTCTGGTTGACGTCTTACGCAAGGAACTGGGTCCGGGCTATTTGGTCGTTGTGCGATTTCAAAATAGGATTGGCGCGCAAATCATTTTGGGCACAGACACCGTCCAGCAAGCACCGGACGTAGAGAAAGTGACCGAAGAAAACTGAAAGAAACGGCCCTAGTTTCCCGGCAATTGATTTTGCGGGATGGCAAAACTGCACCAGCTTTGTAATAGCTGTCGCAACCTGATTTAACTCCCCCGAGGCTTTTCATGACCCAGATCATCCACGCCCTGTCCGAAGTATCCGATCGCTATAAGGCGTTGTTCGTTGACCTTTGGGGCTGCGTTCACAACGGCATCACCGCCTTCCCCGAGGCTGTTGCCGCCCTTCAGGCCTATCGGGCGAAAGGCGGGATTGTGGTGCTGGTCACGAACTCTCCGAAACCCCGCGCAGGCGTAGCTGTACAGTTGGAGCACTTCAACGTGCCCGCCGATGCCTATGACACCATCGCCACCAGCGGCGACTCGGCGCGTTCGGCGATGTTTCGGGGTGCGGTGGGCGAAAAGGTCTACTTCATGGGGGAATGGCAACGGGACGCCGGGTTCTTTGAACCGCTGAAACTGCTGCACCACCCCATCCACATCGAACGTGTCCCTCTGGACGAGGCCGAAGGCATCGTCTGCTGCGGCCCGTTCGATCCGATGGCGGACCCTTCGGTCAACCGTCCCGATTTCCTCTATGCCAAGCAAAAGGGCATGAAGCTGCTCTGCGCCAACCCCGATATCGTGGTTGACCGGGGCGAGGTCCGGGAATGGTGCGCAGGCGCGCTGGCCAAGCTCTATACCGAGATGGGTGGAGAGAGCCTGTACTTCGGCAAACCGCATCCGCCGATCTACGATCTGGCCCGCCGCCGGTTGCAGGAAATGGGTCATGACATCCCCGATGGCGACATTCTGGTGATCGGCGACGGCCCCCATACCGACATTCTGGGCGGCATGGGAGAGGGGATTGATTCTCTGTTCATCTCGGGCGGATTGGCCGCGGCCGAAACAAAAACTGAGCACCATCCGCACCACGAATCCCTAACTGATTATATCGCAAGGGAAAATATCAACCCCACCTATACAATCGGCCTCTTGAGATAGTCAGAAAAGACTTGATTTTCTGCGACTGCGAAGTAATAAAGTTGCCGAACAGGGGTGACTTCGGTTGTTTTGTTGCCCTACGGATTTAAGTGAGGGCGACATGTTGGACAATCTTCCGCGCGGCACGATCTGTATCGAAGACATCGAAATGGGCATGACCCGTCACCTGCGCAAAGTGGTGACGGATGAAGACATCGAGATGTTCGCGCAGGTTTCGACTGACCGGAATCCAGTGCATCTGGATGACGATTATGCCCGCGACACGATCTTCGAGGGCCGCATTGCGCATGGAATGCTGACCGCGGGCCTGATCTCGGCCGTAATTGGGGAACAACTGCCCGGTCACGGTACGGTTTACATGGGTCAGTCGCTGAAGTTCCTGGCTCCTGTCCGCCCTGGCGACATGGTCTATGCCGAGGTCAAGGTGATCGACATCGACTTTTCAAAGCGCCGGGTCAAGCTGGACTGCCACTGCTCGGTCGACGGTAAGAAAGTGCTGATCGGCGAAGCCATGGTGCTGGCCCCGTCGCGCAAGTTCGACTGACTTGAGTTGAGGTGGAAAGGGCGTCGCATTGACGCCCTTTACTTTAGTGACAATGCAAAGGCTTTTTGCCTGCATGGCAACATTTCCCGGGAGGAGAGTCTCTACGGCAGCCACCTCCGTGTGCAATCTCATCGCCTGACACGAACCCAAAATGCGAAACAGCAGACGCAGGCTCTTCTGTTAGCAAGCACGCGCATATCCCAATAAACAAGAACTTCTTCATCTCTCTTCCAGTGGTGACTTATTCACTAAGTTTAACATCATTTTGATGCCGCCTGACGTATTACTCTACAAGCTTGAGGTCGGGCTACCAGGCTACTCAAACTGATCGGAAACGCATCAATACAAATCAGCTAGGATGCACCGAATGAGTTGTGCCCCCATTGGCCAAACCTACGGATGCGGCGAAGCAGAGTTTTGGGGCTGGCCGGTCCGACCCTGACGACGCAATCAGACGCTTGAACCCGCCCCGCAGTCCCGATAGGCAGGCGGTATGCGCATTATCCGGGATTTTCAGTTTATCGAGCCTCAGGACCGCGGCGCCAGCGTGGCGATCGGGAATTTTGATGGCGTTCATATCGGCCATCAGTCGGTGATCGAACTGGCGCGCAATGCCGCCCCGGATGCCCCATTGGGTGTGATGACATTTGAACCCCACCCGCGCGAGTACTTTGCACCCGACGCGCCCCCCTTTCGCCTGATGCGCGGCAATGCCCGCGCGCACCGTTTGGAAAAGCTGGGTGTGCGAAAGCTGTACGAATTGCCCTTCAACGCCGCCCTGGCCGGACTGACACCCGAGGAATTCGCTCGCAACGTGATCTGCGACGGGCTGGGCCTGTCGCATGTGGTCGTGGGGGCCGATTTCTGCTTCGGCAAAGGCCGCAGCGGGACGGCAGATGACATGGTCCGCTTTGGGCAGGAGATGGGGTTCGGCGTCACCATTGCCCCGCTGATGGAACGGTCCGAGAACGTGGTGTCCTCGACCGCAATCCGCACTGCCCTGTCGGAAGGCCGCCCGCGCGATGCCGCCGCCATGCTAGGCCATTGGCACCGGATCGAGGGCGAAGTGATAGGTGGCGAACAGCGTGGCCGCGAGCTGGGCTTCCCCACTGCAAACATGTCCATCGAAGGCTTGCACCCGCCGAAATTCGGCGTCTATGCGGTGTTGGTCGATGTGTTGGACGGCCCCCATCAGGGCAGCTATCTCGGCGCGGCCTCGGTCGGGACGCGACCGATGTTCCATGGCGAAGTGCCCAATATTGAAACCTTCCTGTTCGACTTCTCGGGGGATCTTTATGGCGCGACCCTGTCGGTCGGCCTGATCGACTATCTACGCCCCGAGATGACCTTTGACGGGCTGGATGGCCTCATCACCCAGATGGATGCCGATTGCGACAAGGCCCGCAGCATTCTGGCGGCGCTATGACCGCCGACCCGATTGATCGCAACGGCCTGAGCCCCCGCTTCTGGGAACGCAAACCGCTGACCAAGATGAACCAGCGCGAGTGGGAGGCGCTGTGCGACGGATGCGGCAAATGCTGCCTGAACAAGCTGGAAGACGAAGATACAGGCGAGGTCGCCCTGACCTGCGTCGCCTGCCGCCTGCTGGACGATGAGACTTGTCGATGCACCCAATACGACATCCGCCACCAGTTCGTGCCGGAATGTATCGTGATGAAGCCCGACAACATAGACGACCACGCCTATTGGCTTCCGCAGACCTGCGCCTATCGGCTGCTGTGGGAAGGGAAACCTCTTTACGATTGGCACCCGTTGATATCTGGTACGCCGAACAGCGTGCACGCCGCCAGAATGTCGGTTCAGGGGCGCACGGTGTCCGAGTTTGAAACACCGCTTGAAGAGTGGGAAGACTATATCATCGAGGAGCCCAGCTGATGTATTTCGCCTCTGACAATTCCGGGCCGGTTCACCCGCAGGTCATGGCCGCACTGAACGCGGCCAATGAAGGTTATCAGATGGCCTATGGCGCCGACACCCTGATGAACGAGGTGCGGGATCGCATTCGCGGCATCTTCGAGGCTCCGGGCGCGGCGGTTTATCTGGTGGCCACCGGCACGGCGGCCAATTCGCTGGCGCTGGCGACGCTTGCAAACCCTTGGGATACGGTATTCTGCTCGCCTGTTGCCCATATCCACGAGGATGAGTGCAACGCGCCGGAGTTCTACAGCGGCGCCAAGCTGACGCTGGTGCCGGGCGGTGACAAGATGGAGCCCGAGGCGCTGCGCCGCTCGATTCTGGCGGAAGAGACGCGCGGTGTGCACGGCCCCCAACGCGGTCCGGTGTCGATCACGCAGGTGACAGAGCGCGGGTCGGTCTATTCGCTGGCCGAGTTGCAGGCGCTGTGCGGTGTGGCCAAGGAATACGGCCTGCCAGTGCATCTGGACGGCGCGCGGTTCACCAACGCGCTGGTTGCACTGAACTGCTCTCCGGCCGAGATGACGTGGAAGGCGGGTGTGGATGCGGTCAGCTTTGGCGGCACCAAGAACGGGCTGATGGGGGTCGAGGCGGTTGTCTTTTTCGACGAATCCAAAGCCTGGGAATTCGAACTGCGCCGCAAGCGCGGGGCGCATCTGTTTTCCAAGCATCGCTATCTGTCGGCGCAAATGGCGGCCTATCTGCAGGATGACCTGTGGCTGAAACTGGCGCGTCAGGCCAATGACAACTGCGCCCGTCTGGCCGAGGGGTTGCGCGCCAAGGGGGCCTCATTCCTGCACGAACCGCAGGCGAACATGATCTTCGCGCAATTCTCGCGGGCACGGCACAAACAGCTGCACGACGCGGGTGCCGTCTATCACCTGTGGGGGGCGGAACTGGACGGGGCCGATGATGCGGAAATCCTCGCCTGCCGTCTGGTCTGCGACTGGTCGATCAGCGCCGAGGATATCGACAGGTTCCTCGCCCTGCTTTAACGGTCGCGGGCATCCCGCCAAAACTGCTGCACAAGACGCGCAGTGTCTTGCGGATACGAAATCGGCACCATGTGCCCTGCGCCCTCGACCACGGCGCAGGATGCGTTTGGCAGCCGCCGTTGCAGCCCCTGACCGATCGCAGGCATCACCGGGTGCGTTTTTGATCCGCTGAGGATCAGAACCGGCATGGCTGCGAGGCCCAGAACATCGGGGCTCAGCAACCCCTTTTGATCTTGAAACAGAACGCCCTCCACCGCGGGAACGACGTGCACGCCCCGCACCATAGCCGCGCGTGTCCGCTCGGGCAGGTCCGGCCAGCGAGGGCTGTCATCGGTGCTCCACATCCTGTTGAACAGGCGTGCGGCCAGCACCATGTCTCCGGCGGCCAGAGCATCGGTATATGGCTGCGCCTCGTGGTCATGTTTCGCTAACAACTCAGGCGCATCCTGTTTCGCGACTGCAAAGAACACAGGCTCGATCAACACGGCGCTGCGGATCAGGTCTGGATGTTCGGCCGCAAGGCGCAACGCGATCATGCCGCCAAAGGAATGGCCGATCACGCCCATCGGCTCGGTCAGCTGTGCGACCGCCGCTTCCGTCGCGAGGTCGAAAAAATCGCCCTGCCCGTCCCAATCCGGACTGCGCCCATGCGACAGCATGTCGGGAGCGATCAGGGTCGCCTCACCGTCCAGCGCCGCTGCCAGACCCGACCAGGCCCCGGAATGCGCAATCGTGCAGTGTAGGGCTAGCACCTTGCGGGCGCCCTGCCCCAAGGTTCTGACATGAACCGGTGACAGGTCCTTCACCCTTTCATCTCGACCAGATGCCGATCCAGATCGTCCAGCCGATCCTGCCCCCAGAACCTCTGATCATCCTCGGTAATATAGAAAGGCGCACCAAAAACGCCACGATCCACGGCCTCTTCCAGATTGGCTGAATAGGTTTCGGCACCCACAAGCAGGCCACTATCCGCAAGGTTCGGATCAAACCCGGCATTCGACAGACATTCGCGGATCACGTCATCCTGCGCGATGTCTTTTTCTTCGGCCCAACAGGCGCGCAGGAAGGATTGAACCAACTTGCCCACATCGCCGGAGCCATCCTTGACCGCGGCAATCACCGCATATGAGGACGGTGCCATATTCGTCGGCCAATGCGCGGGCTGCATATTGAACTCCACGCCTAAATTCTTGGACTGCCGCTGCAATTCTTGCGCCCGGTATTCAACGCGCGAGATATGTCGATCCTTCGGCGGCGTCCCCCCGGTGCGTGAGAACAGAGCCATGATATCCAGCGGTTTGTAATTGATCGTCGCGTCATGCTTGGCCGCGATTTCTTCAAGCCGTGCGCCCGCCAGATAGGTGAATGGCGAAATTGTCGCAAAATAGTAGTCAATGGTGGCCATGTTCACTTTCTCCGCTGCGTTATCTTTGCTGGACGGTAAGGCCATGCTAAGCGGTGTCAACATCACGAATCTGTCACATTTGCCATTGCTGCCCGGGGACCTCAGCCGATGCCGACACTCAACGAACCCAAGCTAATCGCTGGGAACGCCAATCTTCCGCTTGCCGATTCTATTGCACGCCGCATGAGCCTGTATCGCGGCGTCGATCAAGGTCTGGTCGATGCGCGGGTCGAACGGTTCAACGACGGCGAGATATTCGTCGAAGTGTTCGAAAACGTCCGGGGCGAGGATATGTTCATCGTCCAGCCGACCTCGAACCCGGCAAATGACAATCTGATGGAACTTCTGATCATTGCCGACGCACTGCGCCGGTCCTCGGCCCAGCGGATCACGGCCGTGATCCCTTATTTCGGCTATGCCCGCCAGGACCGCCGCACCAAGGCGCGCACGCCGATTTCCGCAAAGCTAGTCGCCAACATGCTGACCGGCGCAGGGATCGAGCGGGTTCTGACCATGGACCTGCACGCAGCCCAGATCCAGGGGTTCTTCGATATCCCGGTGGACAACCTTTATGCCTCGCCGATCTTTGCGCTGGATGTGAAGCACCAGTTCAAGGACAGCATGGATGAGATCATGGTGGTCTCGCCCGACGTTGGCGGTGTGGCCCGCGCGCGCGAGCTGGCCAAGCGCATCAACGCCCCCCTGTCGATCGTGGACAAGCGCCGTGAAAAGGCGGGCGAAGTGGCCGAGATGACCGTGATTGGTGATGTCAAAGACAAGATCTGCCTGATCGTGGACGACATGTGCGACACCGCCGGCACGCTATGCAAAGCGGCGCAGGTGCTGCTGGATAATGGCGCGAAGGAAGTGCACTCGTACATCACTCACGGCGTCATGAGCGGCCCCGCGGTCGAACGTGTGACGAACTCGGTAATGAAGTCGCTGGTGCTTACCGATACGATCCAGCCGACCAAAGAGATCGCCAAGGCCAAGAACATCCGCATTGTTCCGACCGCGCCGATCTTTACCCAGGCGATCCTGAACATCTGGAACGGCACCAGCGTGTCGTCGCTGTTCGAGGACAAGACCCTGACACCGATCTACGAATCCATGTACCATATGGACTGACAGAGACGGGCGGCCCAACAGCCGCCCTTTTTCGTTAAAAACCCAAAGCAGGACGTTTCCGTGACAGCCTCAAAACGCATTGTTCTTTCCAGCGACCACGCAGCTATCGAGTTGCGCCAAGCCGTCGCCGACCATGTTGCAGCCCAAGGCTGGGACGTGGTGGATATCGGACCAACCACACCCGAAAGCACACATTACCCCAAGCACGGCAAGGCCGCAGCACAGGCCGTGGCCTCGGGTGACTGTCAGCTGGGGATCATCCTGTGCGGCACCGGGCAGGGCATCATGATGGCAGCCAACAAAGTGCCCGGCATCCGCTGTGGCGTCTGCTCGGACGCATTCTCGGCCCGGATGATCCGTCAGCACAACAACGCCAACATGCTGTCCATCGGCGCGCGTGTGGTGGGTGAAGGCCAGGCGCTGGACATTGTCGACGCCTTCCTGACCGCCGAGTTTGAAGGCGGCCGTCACGCGACACGTGTGGACATGATCGAGTCTGCAGACTGAAGAAACCTGCTCTGGCCGGGAGTTCAGTCTCTCGGTCAGAGCGTTTCGGCGCACCAAAAGCCCCTGCGTTTCGGTTGACACCATTCGCATTACGGGAACACTGATCGGGAGCATTTTGAAACCCGATTTTCAGGAGTCCCGTCATGAAAACGATTACAAAACAAATCTTTGGACTTTCTATCGCCGCGCAGATGACATTGGCCACGGCCTTTTCGGCAGAGGCTTGCACCGGCATTCAGTTGAATGCGCAGGACGGATCATCCGTGTATGGCCGGACAATGGAATGGGGCGCCTTCGACCTCCACTCTCGGGTTGCTATCATACCGCGGAACTTTGAGTTCACGGGCAAAACCCCCGAAGGGCAAAACGGCAAGGTATGGCGTACGAAGTACGGCGTTGTTGCGCTGGACATGCTAGGTCAGGACTATCTTGCCGACGGAATGAACGAAGCCGGGTTGGCTGGCGGGTTATTCTATCATCCGGGCTTTGCCGACTATGCCGAGTACGACCCCGATGCCGCTGCTGACACGATCACCGCGGTGGACGTGCTGGGATACGCCCTGACTCAGTTTTCTTCGCTGGAAGAGCTTCGTGAAGGGCTTCAGAACGTCCGCGTTGTTCCCGTTGTGGAAGAGGCCATCGGCATCCCGGTTGCTGCCCATTGGATTTTCAATGACCGTCAGGGCAATTCGATGGTTGTCGAGGCGCATGAAGGGGAATTGCGATTTTTCGATGCGCCCTTGGGAGTCATCACAAACGCCCCCAACTACGATTGGCACACGACGAACCTGCGGAATTACCTGAACCTCTCTGCGGTAGCCTTGCCGGACAAACGGCTCGAGAATACCGATTTCACACCGCTGGGGGCCGGAAGTGGCATGATCGGCTTGCCCGGAGACCACACGCCACCATCGCGTTTCATTCGGGCAGTTGCGTGGTCACAGACCGCTCGCCCAACCTCAAATTCGGATGAAACCGTGTATGAACTGTTCCGCATCCTGGACAATTTCAACCTGCCCTTGGGCTCTGCGGAAGGATCAGATCTGCCAACCGATGAGATCGACCAGATGCGTAGCGCAACAATCTGGACGACCGTCTGGGACCAACAGAACATGACCCTGTATTTCCACACCCAGCACAACCGTCGTGTCAGAATGCTCGGGCTGGAGGGTCTGGACTTTTCGTCAGATACGATCCGGCACCTACCGCTGGATCTGTCAAAAAGTCAGGATGTGGAAGATCTGGCAACCCGCGAGTAGGACAAGGCCCCTCTGCGGACTCTATGAAATGTCCCAATCGTCCTCATGCGCAACCTCTCCGATGGCGGTCCACGCAGCCCGTATCCGCGCGATACGGGTGTCGGACCAGGTCCGGAAAACAGCGGTGAACCCCTCGGGTGAAATATCCTCGGCGGTCACTTCGGCGCGCAGGGCCGAGGACGTGTCCACATCCCACAGCGATACACCGATCTGAACCGCTGGCACCGACCGGAAGGGTTGACTGAAGGTGATGGATTTCCGCCGTTCGCGCGGGCCCTCGCCCGTCCACATGTCGCCACCATCGGCAAATTCCGAAAACAGCACGGCCTCGCCTTGGTCGATACCAATCGGGTGGGTTCGAAATGTCTTCATTCCAGCATCTTTATCTTTGAATTCCGACACCTTATCCTGACGCTTTGACAAAATCACCACAAAAAAAACGGCCCCGCGCAAGCGAGGCCGTTTTCGACATTCTGAATGCAGTGAGCCTTACAGGCTCATATGCGTTCCAAGGGCTTCCATGTCGGCCAGCAGTTTGGCGGCGTCGTCGACGATGGTCTGATCATCGCCGTTCTTGGCCACTTCGTGCGAGGCACGGGCCTCGGCGATCAGGTCGTCCAGTTGCGACCGGGTCACCTCGGTCACCGGAATGGCCTTTTCAGCCAAAACCGACAGACCGTCGCCGTTGATCTGAGCAAACCCGCCGGTGACCAGATATTCGCTGGACCCTTCCGGTGAGTCGACCTTCAGGATGCCCGGGCGCAGCGTGGTGATGGTGGGGGCATGATCGGGCATTGCCGTCATGTCCCCGTCCGCGCCGGGAATCTGGACCGCCGTCGCCGCAAGCGAAGCTAGGCTCCGCTCGGGGCTGACGAGGTCGAATTGCATCGTGTTTGCCATCAGGGATACTCCTTAGGCGGCTTCTGCGGCCATCTTTTCCGCTTTGGCGATCACTTCTTCGATGCCGCCAACCATCAGGAAGGCTGCTTCGGGCAGGTGATCGTATTCGCCGGCCACAACGGCCTTGAACGACGAGATGGTGACATCCAGAGGAACCTGAACACCCGGCGAGCCAGTGAAGACCTGAGCCACGTCGAACGGCTGCGACATGAAGCGCTCGATCTTACGGGCACGGGCCACGGTCAGTTTGTCTTCTTCCGACAGTTCGTCCATGCCAAGGATGGCGATGATGTCCTGCAGCGACTTGTAGCGCTGGAGGATCTGCTGAACGTCGGTCGCAACCTTGTAGTGCTCTTCACCAACGATGGCCGGGTCGAGCAGACGCGAGGTCGAGTCGAGCGGGTCAACCGCAGGGTAAATACCCTTTTCCGAGATCGCACGGTTAAGAACGGTGGTCGCGTCCAGGTGAGCAAACGAGGTTGCCGGCGCGGGGTCGGTAAGGTCGTCCGCAGGCACGTAGATCGCCTGAACCGAGGTGATCGAGCCCGACTTGGTCGAGGTAATGCGTTCTTGCAAGGCGCCCATGTCGGTGGCCAGTGTCGGCTGGTAGCCCACCGCCGAAGGAATACGACCCAGCAGAGCCGAAACCTCGGAACCCGCCTGCGTGAAGCGGAAGATGTTGTCAACGAAGAACAGAACGTCGGTACCGGACTGGTCGCGGAACTGCTCGGCCAGGGTCAGACCGGTCAGAGCAACACGTGCACGTGCTCCCGGAGGTTCGTTCATCTGACCGTAAACCAGGGCCACCTGCGATTCCGACAGGTTGTCCGGCTTAATAACGTTCGATTCGATCATCTCGTGGTACAGGTCGTTCCCTTCACGGGTCCGTTCACCAACACCCGCGAACACCGAGAAGCCCGAGTGCACTTTTGCGATGTTGTTGATCAGTTCCATGATCAGAACGGTTTTACCCACGCCGGCGCCGCCGAACAGGCCGATCTTACCGCCTTTGGCGTAGGGGGCCAGCAGGTCAACAACCTTGATGCCGGTCACCAGGATTTCCGACTCGGTCGACTGTTCGTCGAACTCGGGTGCGGGCTGGTGGATCGCGCGGGTTTCAGTTGCTTCAACGGCGCCCTTTTCGTCGATCGGCTCGCCGACAACGTTCAGGATGCGGCCCAGGGTTGCGTTACCAACCGGAACCGAGATCGGCGCGCCGGTGTCGGTAACCGCTTCGCCACGAACCAGACCTTCGGTCGCGTCCATCGCGATGGTGCGGACAGTGTTTTCACCCAGGTGCTGAGCAACTTCCAACACCAGGCGCTTGCCGTTGTTGGTGGTTTCCAGCGCGTTCAGAATTTCAGGCAGCTGATCTTCGAAGTGCACGTCGACGACGGCCCCGATGATCTGTGTGACTTTGCCTTTTGCATTCGCCATGTTTCGTCTCCGGTTTTCTTACAGCGCTTCGGCGCCGGAAATAATTTCAATCAGCTCGTTGGTGATCACGGCCTGACGCGAGCGGTTGAACTGGATCGTCAGCTTGTCGATCATCTCACCCGCGTTGCGTGTCGCGTTGTCCATCGCGGACATCCGTGCACCCTGTTCAGACGCCCCGTTTTCGAGCAGAGCCGAGAAGATCGCGGTCGCAACCCCCTTGGGCAGCAGGTCGGCCAGAATGGCCTCTTCGCTGGGCTCGTAATCGAACACTGCACCGCTGTCGTCACCCTCGGTTTCCTCGAACGAGGCGGGGATAACCTGCTGTGCCGTCGGGATCTGGGTCACAACGTTGACGAACTTCGAGTAGAAGATCGTGGCAACATCGAACTCACCCCCGTCAAAGCGGGACAGGATGTCCTTCGCAATGTCCTGCGCGTTGGTGTAACCAATGCGTTTGACTTCGCTCAGGTCGACATGTCCAACGAACATGTCGCCAAAATCACGCTTCAGCGCGTCGCGGCCTTTCTTGCCGACGGTCAAAACCTTGACCGTCTTGCCTTTCAGGCGCAGCTCTTCCGCTTTGACACGGGCCAGCTTGGCGATGTTCGAGTTGAAGCCGCCGCAGAGGCCGCGTTCAGCTGTCATGACAACCAGCAGATGGACATCATCACTGCCCGTACCACGGAGCAGCTTGGGGGCGCTGTCGCTGCCCCCGACCGAAGCCGCCAGCCCCGCCATCACGGCATTAAACCGCTCGGCATAGGGACGCGAGGCTTCGGCAGATTCCTGGGCGCGGCGCAATTTTGCAGCCGCGACCATCTGCATGGCCTTGGTGATCTTGCGGGTCGATTTGACCGACTCGATCCTGTTTTTAAGGTCCTTAAGATTTGGCATATGCCCGCCTCTCCCTTAAGCGAAGGTTGCGGCGTATTCGTCCAGCGCAGCCTTGATCTTGTCGGAAGCGTCACCCTTGATCTTGGGATCTTCGTCCGTGATCCACTGAAGCAGATCCGCGTGCTTGCCACGCAGGTGCGCCAGCAGGCCAGCTTCGTAACGGCCAACATCGGACACGTCGATCTTGTCGAGGTAACCGTTGGTACCTGCGAAGATGACGCAGACGATTTCAGCGTTGGTCAGCGGCGAGTACTGCGGCTGTTTCATCAGCTCGGTCAGGCGCGCACCACGGTTCAGCAGCTGCTGAGTTGCGGCGTCGAGGTCGGAACCGAACTGCGCAAACGCAGCCATTTCGCGGTACTGAGCCAGTTCCAGCTTAACCGGACCAGCAACCGACTTCATCGAGTTGGTCTGAGCCGAGGAGCCTACACGCGAAACCGACAGACCGGTGTTCACGGCGGGGCGGATGCCCTGGTAGAACAGTTCGGTTTCCAGGAAGATCTGGCCGTCGGTGATCGAGATCACGTTGGTCGGAATAAACGCCGAAACGTCACCACCCTGAGTTTCGATAACCGGCAGAGCGGTCAGCGAACCTGCACCGAAATCTTCGTTCAGCTTCGCCGAACGCTCCAGCAGGCGCGAGTGGAGGTAGAAAACGTCACCCGGGTACGCTTCACGTCCGGGCGGGCGGCGCAGCAGCAGCGACATCTGACGATAGGAAACGGCCTGTTTCGACAGGTCATCATAGATGATCAGCGCGTGGCGGCCGTTGTCACGGAAGTACTCGGCCATCGCGGTCGCGGAATAGGGTGCCAGGAACTGCATCGGCGCCGGGTCGGACGCGGTCGCAGCCACAACGATCGAGTATTCAATCGCGCCGGACTCTTCCAGTTTCTTCACCAGCTGCGCAACGGTCGAACGCTTCTGACCAATCGCAACGTAGATGCAGTACAGCTTTTTCGACTCGTCGTCGCCTGCTGCGTCGTTGTAGGTTTTCTGGTTCAGGATCGCGTCCAGAGCAACGGCGGTTTTACCGGTCTGACGGTCACCAATGATCAGCTCACGCTGGCCACGGCCGATCGGGATCATCGCGTCAACCGATTTCAGGCCGGTTGCCATCGGCTCGTGCACCGATTTACGCGGGATGATGCCGGGTGCTTTAACGTCCGCAACGCCACGCTTGGTTGCGTTGATCGGGCCCTTGCCGTCCAGCGGGTTGCCCAGACCGTCAACAACGCGGCCCAGCAGTTCGTCACCGATCGGAACGTCCACGATCGAGTTGGTGCGCTTAACAGTGTCACCTTCTTTGATGTCACGGTCGGAACCGAAGATAACGACACCGACGTTGTCGCTTTCCAGGTTCAGGGCCATGCCCATGATGCCACCGGGGAATTCGACCATCTCACCGGCTTGAACGTTGTCCAGGCCGTATACACGGGCAATCCCGTCACCGACGCTCAGCACGCGGCCGATCTCGGCCACTTCGGCTTCCTGACCAAAATTCTTGATCTGGTCCTTCAGGATTGCAGAAATCTCTGCAGCTTGGATTCCCATTTATCCGACCTCTTTCATTGCATTCTGTAGGGAGTTGAGCTTGGAGCGGATCGAGCTATCGATCATCTTCGAGCCCACTTTAACGACTAGACCGCCGATGAGGCTTTCATCCACGGTCGCATTGATAGTCACGGTCTTGCCCACACGCTCGGACAGCGTCTTGGACAGTTTTTCCAGTTGTGTCTTGGTCAGCGCCTTGGCCGAGGCGACATCGGCGGTCACTTCGCCACGCTCTTCGGCCAGCATGTCGCGCAGAACCTGCACCAGCTGCGGCACGACAAACAGGCGGCGTTTCTGCGCCATCAGACCCAGCGTGTTGCGCAGGATCGCATGCAGGCCCATCTTGTCGGCAACCGCGGTGATCGCGCCTTCCTGCTCGGCACGCGAAACCAGCGGAGATGCGATCAGGTCACGCAGTTCGGCGCTTTCGCCCAAAGCTGCAGACAGATCATTGATGCCGGATTCCAGACCTGCAAGGTCATTGTTCTCTTTCGCAATCTCAAAGATTGCGGTGGCATAGCGCTCGGCGATGCCAGTGGAAATCGAAGCTGGTTCGGACACGTCCACCCTTCCGATATTTGAGGCCCCGATTTTGAGTAGCGGCCGCTACCTTGGGGCGTGAGGAAACCCCGTCCTTTTAGGGCGGGGATCAAAATCACCGGGGATGTAGCAGAGCAGAACCAACCAAGCAATATACTATAGCGGTAACGGAATTATCCACAAAGCGTTGCTTTTCAAATACTTACACCAAGTGCGACGGTTTGAACCCCTCAGGTCAGTTGAAAAATGTTACGGATATGCAGGTTTTTGCGATTCCTGTGACTTTTTTCGCGCATGTTTTCCGCCCATTTGGCGGTTGAAGGGTCATGCGGGCTTCAACAACCCATCCAGAGCTTTGATGGGGCGCCGCTCGGTATCCTTCGAGACGCTGCCGCTGGGAGGGCGGATATGTTTGGTCACTTCGACCATCAGAACGCCGCCCGCCATGATCGTTGGCACGCGCTGGCCTGTTTTCTCGATCAGATTTCCAGACTTCAGCCAAAACCGGCGAAATGACGGCGGCATGTAAAGGGCGGAACAATGGCTTTCGGGGATGAAGTGATGCGCCTTCAACTGGCTTTCCAACTGAGACGCCGAGTACGGTCGTCCAAACCCGAACGGTGTCCGATCCGTCCGCGACCACAATCCGGCCCGGTTCGGCACAACGAACAGGGCACGCCCGCCCGGCCCCAGCACGCGCCAACATTCGTCCAGCAATTCACTGGGGCGGCTCGAGGTTTCAAGCCCGTGCATCACCACCAGTTTGTCAACATGGCCGGTCTCGATGGGCCACAAGGTTTCCTCGGTCAGGACCGATACGTTGGACATCCCCGCAGGCCAAGGCATCACGCCCTGCGGTCCCGGCATCAGGCCGATCACACGCCGCGCATCTTTCAGGTATGGGCGCAACAAAGGCACTGCAAAGCCGAAACCCACCACTGTCTGCCCCTTGGCTTCGGGCCATATCTCGGTCAACCGACCCCGAATAGCCGCCTGCGCAGCACGGCCCAATGTGCTGCGGTAGTAGAAGTTCCTCAGATCCTGCACATCAAGATGCATTGCGGACACCCGGTCAATCGGCTTAGCTGAGCGCAGTCTAGCAACGAAAGGGCAAAAGGCCATGCCTCTTGAGATCGTCACCATCCCATGTCTCAGCGATAACTACGCTTTTCTGGCGCATGACGCGGAAAGTGGCCAGACCGCCCTTGTTGATGCGCCCGAATCCGGCCCGATTCTGGCCGAACTGGAGGCGCGTGGTTGGAGCCTCAGCCATGTACTGCTGACCCATCACCACTGGGACCATGTCGACGGTCTGCCCGGCATTCTTGAAAAGCATCCCGCCAAGGTCGTTGGGGCCGCTGCCGACGCCCATCGCCTGCCCCCGCTGGACCAGCAGGTCACCGATGGCGATACATTCGAGATCGGAGGCGAACCGGTTCAGGTGCTGGACGTCTCCGGCCACACAATCGGGCATGTTGCTTATTATATGCCCCAAAGCTCGGTAGTCTTCACCGCTGACAGCCTGATGGCGCTTGGCTGTGGCCGCCTGTTCGAAGGGACCGCGCCGCAAATGTGGGCGTCGCTCAGTAAACTGGCCGCCCTGCCCGACGAAACAATCGTCTGCTCCGGGCACGAATACACACAATCCAACGCCAAATTTGCCATAACAGTCGATCCCGACAACGCCGCGCTGCAGCAACGCATGATCGATATCGACCGAGCCCGCGCCGAAGGGCGGCCCACAGTGCCGTCGACTCTGGCGCTGGAAAAGGCTACGAACCCCTTTCTACGCGCCACTGACCCGGCGATTCAGGCGCATTTGGGGATGGAGAATGTCGACCCGGCGGATGTTTTTGCTGAAATCCGGGCTAGAAAAGACCGGTTCTGATGCCTATTTCGCTCTCTTCACGGCCACGGTCACATGAAATGTGACTGTCAAGTGAAAGAAAACCCTTGAAGCCGGGCCACGATCAACCAAACTCTAATAGTATGAGGACATGGTTGGATTGGGGCCATAGCCGCCCCCCTTCGACCCAAGACAGAGGAGCACCCGCGTGCCTTCATTCTCGAGCACATTAGAACAAGCCATTCACGCGGCCTTGGCGGCTGCGAATGAGCGGCGACATGAATTCGCAACGCTGGAGCATCTGCTGCTGGCGCTGCTGGAGGAACCTGATGCCATCCGCGTCATGAAGGCCTGCAGCGTCGATTTGGACGAGTTGCGCAGCACTCTGGTCGAGTTCATTGACGAAGACCTGTCCAATCTGGTCACCGATATCGACGGCTCGGAAGCCGTCCCAACCGCCGCGTTCCAGCGCGTGATCCAGCGTGCCGCGATCCATGTCCAAAGCTCGGGACGGACCGAGGTGACCGGCGCGAACGTCCTGGTCGCCATCTTCGCCGAACGTGAAAGCAACGCGGCCTATTTCCTGCAGGAACAGGACATGACCCGCTATGACGCGGTGAACTTTATCGCGCATGGTGTGGCCAAGGACCCGGCCTATGGCGAAAACCGCTCGGTTTCGGGCGCAGACCAGGTCGAGGAAGAGGTGCAGTCCACCGCGAGTGAAGGCGACCAGAAAGAAAGCGCGCTTGGGAAATACTGCATTGATCTGAACGCTAAATCGCGTGCGGGCGACGTTGACCCGCTGATCGGCCGCGCCGATGAGGTTGAACGGTGTATCCAGGTTCTCTGCCGCCGTCGCAAGAACAACCCGCTGTTGGTGGGCGATCCGGGCGTGGGTAAAACCGCCATCGCCGAAGGCCTGGCACATAAGATCGTATCGGGCGAAGCACCCGACGTGCTGGCCAATACCACTATCTTTTCGCTGGACATGGGCGCGCTGCTGGCGGGCACACGTTATCGCGGTGATTTCGAAGAACGGCTCAAGGCAGTTGTCACCGAGTTGGAGGATCACCCCGACGCTGTGCTGTTCATTGACGAGATTCACACCGTGATCGGCGCCGGCGCCACGTCGGGTGGTGCGATGGATGCGTCCAACCTGCTGAAACCTGCCCTGCAGGGCGGCAAGCTGCGCACCATGGGCTCGACCACGTATAAAGAGTTCCGTCAGCATTTCGAAAAAGACCGCGCGCTCAGCCGCCGGTTCCAGAAGATCGACGTGAACGAACCTTCGGTCGAGGACAGCGTGAAAATCCTGCGCGGTCTCAAGCCCTATTTCGAAGAGCATCACGAGATCAAATACACTGCGGACGCCATCAAGACCGCCGTGGAACTCTCAGCCCGTTATATCAATGACCGCAAGCTGCCCGACAAGGCCATCGACGTAATTGATGAAGCCGGTGCCGCGCAGCATCTGGTTGCGGAAAGCAAACGCCGCAAGACCATCGGTGTGAAGGAAATCGAGGCTGTTGTCGCCAAGATTGCCCGCATCCCGCCGAAGAATGTCACCAAAGACGATGCCGAGGTTCTGAAAGACCTTGAGGCTTCGCTGAAACGGGTGGTGTTCGGTCAGGATGACGCCATCGTGGCGCTGTCCAGCGCGATCAAACTGGCGCGTGCCGGTCTGCGGGAACCTGAAAAGCCCATCGGCAACTACCTGTTCGCTGGTCCGACCGGTGTGGGCAAGACCGAGGTCGCGAAACAGCTGGCAGATACGCTGGGTGTGGAACTTCTGCGCTTCGACATGTCGGAATACATGGAGAAACACGCGGTCAGCCGTCTGATCGGTGCGCCTCCGGGTTATGTCGGGTTCGATCAGGGCGGACTGCTGACCGACGGTGTCGACCAGCATCCGCATTGTGTGCTGCTGCTGGACGAAATCGAGAAAGCGCACCCAGATGTGTTCAACATCCTGTTGCAGGTGATGGACCACGGCGAGCTGACCGATCACAACGGCCGCACGGTGAACTTCCGCAACGTGGTTCTGATCATGACCTCGAACGCGGGTGCACAGGAACAGGCAAAGGCCGCCATCGGCTTCGGTCGTGACCGCCGCGAGGGTGAAGACACCGCTGCAATCGAGCGTATGTTCACGCCGGAATTCCGCAACCGTCTGGACGCTGTGATCTCGTTCGCGCCGCTGCCGAAAGAGGTCATCCTGCAGGTGGTCGAAAAGTTCGTGCTGCAGCTTGAAGCGCAATTGCTGGATCGCAACGTGACCATCGATCTGACGCCCAAGGCCGCCGAATGGCTGGCCGACAAGGGCTATGACGACAAGATGGGCGCCCGCCCGCTGGGCCGCGTAATCCAGGAGCACATCAAGAAACCTCTGGCCGAGGAGCTGCTGTTCGGCAAGCTGGCCAAGGGCGGTGTGGTCCGCGTTTCGGTCAAGAAGGGCGAGCTGAACCTGGAAATCTTCGGCCCCGATCAGCCGCGTATTCCGGGCGACAAACCGCCATTGCTGACGGCGGATTGATCGCCAGCACTTCAAACAGAAAACCCGCCATTCACGGCGGGTTTTTTCATTTGGACCTGCATTGCAGAGATTTGGTAGGCAAGCCCGGCCTTGCGGAAACTCCGAATTTTCAAACCAACGGCATTACCAGATATGAGGCTGGCGGTTTCGCACCGGGCATGGTTCCGGCAGAACTTGCGGCTGCCTCTCATTTGCCAAACGATAGGCCGATAGGATGCAATGTGCATAGCGCGGCCCACTCGCGCCCTGCGATAAGGCCGACAGAATCGCGATGCCGACATCGCGGGCTTTGCGGAGCCGCCCGGCTTTGACAGGCACAAAATACTCGAAGTCGATGAACCGAATCTGACGCCCGTCCCAGCACATGTCCCGAAAGGCTGGACGTCCATGGGCCAGGTCCACCGCATGCAATCGCGCCAAAGCCCGCCCTGCTGCGCGGCATGCCCTGAGCTTTTCTGCCATCGTGACAGATGTGCTCTGACAGAGTTTGGTCAGGCTGGCCCCGGCGTCCTCGATGGCGATAAACCCCAAACCTTCGGCCACGATCCGGGGGACGGGCATCCCGTAATTCCAGAGAAAGCGATGGGAGCGCCGATCACGGTCAAACGCCTTCTCTGGCCTTCCCTTCACCAGCCAAAGATGCGGAGCGAAACGCTCAACACGTTTCAGCCAAAACCTTCCCCCTCGCCGGGTCTGGCACAGAGTTACACGGCGGTACGGCGACCGTAGTCGCTTTTCCACCGCAATGTGCATCTCTGTTTCCTTGTCTTTCACGCACAGCTCCGCTCAACCTATGGTGAGGATATAGGAGTGTTGCCCCCTCAATTCACCATATGCGTGTCGACAATCCGCCCGTATCAAAAGATTTTTTTTGCACTCCCAAGTGCAGCCCGATTGACTACCGCTCGGTCAGCTTCAGCTCGATGCGGCGGTTCTGCGCGCGGGCTTCGGGGGTATCGGCGGGATTGACGGGTTGGAACTCGCCAAACCCGTTGGCGGCCAGCCGGTTCGGCGGGATACCCAGCGCGTCGACCATATAGCGCACCACTGACAAAGCCCTGCCCTGACTCAGTTCCCAGTTGTCGCGATATCGCCCGGACCCCGCCAATGGCACGTTATCCGTGTGGCCATCTACGCGGATCACCCAGTTCAGACCTTCAGGAATTTCCACCGCCACGCTGCGCAGGATAGCGGCCACCTTTGCAACCTCTTGCTGACCGACCGGAGACAGGACAGCCGAGCCGGTATCGAACAGCACTTCGGAAGAAAACACGAAACGGTCCCCTTCGATCCGAACGCCTTGTTCATCGCCCAGAACGTCGCGCAGGCGACCGAAAAACTCCGATCGATAGCGTTGCAGATCCTCGGCCTGCGCTGCCAGGTCCTGCGCCTCGATTTCAAGACGCTTGCGTTCGGCTTCTTCTAGCAGACGGCGGCGACGCTCTTCCGAGGCTGCGCGCGCCAACGCCGCGTTCAGGTCCTGCCCCAGTGTCTGGATACGGATATCAGCAGCCGCATTGCGCTCTGCGTAGTCGTCCAGCAAGCCCTGCAACCCGCCCACTTGCTCGCGCAGCGCGGCCAACTGCTGGTTCAGCAGCGCGGTTTCGCGTTGCGCCTTTTCCGAGATCGCCTGCTCATCCGAAAGCGTGTCACGCGCCACCGAGAGCAGGGCCGCGCGCTCCGCGGCCAAGGTTCGTTGTTCCTGCGCCTCGGCCAGGGCTTCGCTCTGCGCGGCAAGGGCGGCCTCAAGCTGCGCCCGCAACTCTTCGGTGTTCAGGTCCCCAAACTGCCGTTCCAATTCCGCCCTTGCAGCCTGCGCCGCAGCCAGCAGAGTCAGCGTTTCCTCGGCTTCCTTGCGCTGCGCCTCCAGCGCAAGGGTCATGGCTGTCAATTCAGCATCCGCATTCTGCAGACGGGCCCGCAGGTTTTCGGCGGCAGCAGCCTCGGCCAGTCTGGCGGCCTCTTCTGATGTCAGTTGTTCCTCTAGCTCAGAAATCCGGGCGCCCTGCGCCGCGTCGCTTTGTTCCAGATCAGCCACCAGCGCCTCAAGCGCCTCGCGTTGGGCGGCGGCCAGACGGGCGGCCTCGGTCTGTTCGTCGATCTCGGCCCGGCTTTGCGACAGAGCCAGGTTCAGAGCGTCCTGTTCGCCCTGCAATTCAGCGATTTCATCCTGTGATCGAGCCTGGTCGAACAACAGGGCCGCAACCTGAGCTTCAAAGTCGGTCAGTTGGATCTGTGCCTGAACCAGCTCGGTCTCGACCTGCGACAGAGTCGAGCTCAATACGCCCAACCTCGCCTGCAACCGGCTGTTCTCCCGCTCTTCCAGACCCAGCGCCCCGGCCAAGGCCGCGACCTCATCCGACAGGGCGGTCAGTTCATCCTCTTGCCCGGAAATGGTTTCGCGCAGCACGTATTGCACCACCATGAAGATGGTCAACACAAAGGTCAGCACCATCAGCAGCCCGGTGATCGCGTCCACGAATCCGGGCCAGACCGAGCCCTGGAAACGTTGACCTGTGCGGCGGGACAGAGCCATTGTTTACTCGCTTTCCGGAGCGGTGCGCACGGCGCCTCGGGGCAAAGTCAGGGCTTTGACCAAAAGTTCGATATCCTTGCGCAGCTCGCTCATGCTCTCCTGCCGCCCGGCGGAAATCTCTTCGAGAATACGCAGCAACTGTACATCCATCGAGCGCAGGCGCATACGGCTTTCGGCATCGATCCCATCGCCGGCACCCTGTTCGCGCATATGGTCCAGAAGCGCGTCCTGCCCAAGGGCTACCCGCTCCAGCGCCGCTGCCACGTTGTCGTTAGTGGATTGCCGTGCGTTCATTTCGCCAATCGAGTCCGCCAGCTGGCCTAACTTGGTCGATACTGCTGCACTGTCCGCCCCTTGCGCGGAAAACAAATCCTGCAGCGCGTTCATCTGCTCGGACATGGCGTCAAGCACGGGGGTCAGCACGGCCAGTTCGGCGCTGCCCTCATCCCCGGCAGCAAAACCGACACGGGTGATCGAGGACAACCATTCCTCAAGTTCGCGGTAAAACCTGTTCTGCCCGTGGCCCGCAAACAGTTCCAGAAGACCAACGATCAGCGATCCGGCCAGACCCAGCAGCGAGGAGCCAAAGGCCACGCCCATGCCCTGCAACTGCGATTCCAACCCGACCATCAGGCGGTTGAAGACGGCCAGACCCTCTTCCCCCTGTTGCGGGTTGAGGCTGCGGATGGTGTCGACGATAGCCGGAACTGTTGTCGCCAGCCCGAAGAACGTACCCAAAAGGCCAAGATAAATCAGGACGTTGGTGATGTATCGGGTAATCTCACGCTCTTCCTCGATCCGCTCGGCCACCGAATCCAGAATGGAGCGGGTTGAGGTCGAACTGATTTGTGACCGCGCGCCCCGTTCGCGCAGCAAAGACGCCAGCGGTGCCAGCAATTGCGGCGTGCGGGCGTCTTCGCGGACGACACCACCGACAAACGCCTCGATCCATCGGACCGACCCGATCAGCTGTGTCACCTGATAGAAACAAGCAAACACGCCGATGATGAAGACGAGAATAATAAAGCCGTTCAGGTAGGGGTTGGCGTAAAAGACCGGCAGCACATAAGGCAGCGCCATGAAGACCCCAAACCCCGCCAAAGCGATCGCGACCAGCATTGTAACGATCTGACGAATGGGTTGCGAGAAATGCGGTCTCGCGCCCTGATGTGCCTGCGCCATGCGCGTGGTTCCCGGTATTTTGCCTGCTCTATGCCGAAACTAGCGAAATAACACCGGTGACGCCAAGGGTTTATGCGGTGATGGTCCGCACCCGTTGCGCCAACCACTCAAGATCAGGATCGCGCAGGTCGATCTCGGCCAAATGTTCGGCGGTGTTGTAGAGGTATTCGGTGTTTGGCCCGCGCCCGCCCACGGCATGGGCGATGATCTGTGCCTGTTCCTCCAGCGGCATTCCCCCGCAATATTGCACATGATCGGCGTCGATCACGTAGGTCACCGCAGTCACCACCTCGCCGTTGTCGAGCTGCACGTCCAGCATTTTCTCGACATAAGCCGATGAGATCAGCTCGCGCTCGCGCAATTCGTGCAACGTGCGGTCCTCATGACCGGCTTCAACCGCCAAAGCCAACCCCTTGCAATGGGCATCGGCCTGTTCGTCCAGCGCCAGTACGAGGCCGGGATGATCCTCGGTGCCGCGGTGGTGGATCGAGCTCATGCAGAAGGACCGCGCATAACCGTGCAGCGTTGCGCGTTCGCTGCGGGCCACCGGAAAGCCCGGGTTCCACAGCAGCGATCCATATCCGAAAACCCACATCGTCATAGCACTGGTCCTTGCCCGTTTGCGCCTATAAACATCAAATCCGAGGCAGGAAAAAGGGCCATCTGTCATGCGCGGTCTGGTGCGGTTTATCATTTTCATCCTTGTCGCGTGGAGCGCCTATTGGTTCATTGCCGGTTTCGGGCTGCGCAATGCCATCACGACATGGTTCGACAAACAGCAGGAACAGGGCTGGCAGGCCGAATTTGCAGACGTTGAGACTGCCGGATACCCCTTCCACCACATGACTCGACTGAACAGCCCCGCGCTGGCCGATCCGGTCAACGGAACTGCATGGAGCGCCGACTGGATAGAATTCCAAAGCCCCGCGATCTGGCCCGGCCGTCAGGTGCTACGGTTTGCCGAAACGCCGCAGCGCTTGTCCCACTACGACCAGACGGCCACCATTGAAGCCGGTGATTTGCAGGCTGAACTGCAATTGCAACCCGGTGTCGCGCTGGTGCTGGAAAAAATGGCGCTGACCGCCGGGCCTTGGTCCATCACTGACGATACCGGGACGCTGGCCGGCGGTGATACACTGGCCCTCGTGATGGAGCAGACGCCAACCCCCGAAACCTATGTGATCGGCGCGCGGATTGACGGCTTCACCCCCGGCGATGATCTGCGCGACCTGATGCGTTCGGCCACGACCCTGCCGCAGGCGTTCGAGACGCTGGAACTGGATATGGCTGTCACCTTCGACAAAGCCTGGGATCGTTCGGCGCTGGAAGACAGCAGGCCGCAGCCGGTAAAGATCGACCTTCGTCTGGCCGAGATGAAGTGGGGCGCGCTGCGTCTGTTCGCCACCGGAGAGCTGGATGTTGATCAGCAAGGCATTCCGATTGGCGAGATTGCCGTCAAGGCCGAGAACTGGCGCGACATGATCGCCATGGCCAACGCTGCGGGCGCCCTGCCCGATCAGGCGGTTGACCCGGTGACGCGTGCGCTAAACTTCATGGCCGGGCTTGGCGGCAATCCCAACGCACTGGATTTACAGCTGAATTTCCGCGATGGCTTTGTGGCACTGGGTCCCCTGCCCCTTGGGCCGGCCCCACGACTGATCCTGCGTTAACGGCAGTATGGCCCCCGGCGGTGGCGCGCCGTATCCAGGTGGAAATGGTCCTTATGATAGCGATCCGCGTTTGGCCCCAACACGGTGCCAAACGGCCCACACGCCCCCCGCCAGACTTTTGTCAGCTGACGCTTTGACGGGTTCTTGCGCCAGCCGCTCAGGACCGTCACCACTTCGCCATCGGCCATCTTGAAACCCGAGATATCAATCGCCCTGCCCTTGCCGTGCTCGGATATCTTCGCACCTTTGCGATTGTTGCGGGTTCGGCAGGCATAATGCGCGGCGACCTGAATCTCGACCACCGGTCCGCGCCGCTTGAAGGTGGGCTTGACCGTCTTGTCGACCCATTTGTTCAGCGCAATGGCGGTACCGCAATCCATGGTCGACGGACGGCTAAGTGCCACGCCCGAGACCGAAGTTACCTGAACGGCATCCTTGATCCCACACGCCTTGATCTTACCCGGAACGCTGCCGACTGGCTTGCCCTGAATATCTATGTCCCCGCAGACCGAGGTTTTGCGCAGCTTGCGTTTCTTGAACAGAACCTCCAACTCCAGCGCTTTCGGGCGCAAAAGCGGTCGGATAGGCGAAGTTTGCTCCAGCACCGACACATCCGCCGGGGCGGAGGCGGCGGCCAGGATGATTTGAGTCTCGGGCCGCAATTTGGGGCGAATTTCAACGGCAGCCGGGCTGGCGAAGGCCAGTACTTGTGCCTCAGAGGGGCGAGTAACGGGAACCAGTGACTGTTCCAGAGGCGCCGCGTTGGACCATGTGGCGTTGGCTGCCACAAATCCAATCATCAGAAACCTCCAGCTGCGTCTCATGAGCTTGCTTTGCCTCGTCCAAAGTCTGGCGCATCCGTATCCTGCCCGGCGTCGATGATCCCGCGCCGGATCGCGCGGGTACGGGTGAAATAGTCGAACAGGTGTTCACCATCGCCGGTGCGGATGGCGCGCTGGAGTGCGAAAAGCTCCTCGGTAAAGCGCCCGAGGATTTCCAGCGTTGCGTCCTTGTTCGTCAGGAACACATCGCGCCACATGGTCGGGTCCGAGGCCGCGATCCGCGTGAAATCCCGGAAACCGGCGGCGGAATACTTGATGACCTCGGTATCGGTCACACGACGCAGGTCATCGGCGACACCCACCATCGTATAGGCAATCAGGTGTGGCGCGTGGGACGTCACAGCCAGAACCAGATCATGGTGGTCCGCGTCCATCTCATCGACATTCGCGCCCATGCCTTCCCACAGCGCACGCAGGCGCGCGATGGCGTCCGGGTCCGATCCTTCGACTGGCACAAGCAAACACCAACGATTGTCGTAAAGCTCGGCGAAGCCAGCCTCGGGGCCGGAATGCTCGGTCCCGGCCAGCGGGTGCGCGGGCACAAAATGTACGCCTTCAGGGATATGTGGAGATACGGCCTGAATCACGTGCCGTTTGACCGAACCCACATCCGTCACCGTCGCTCCCGGCTTAAGGACCGGGGCGATATCTGTGGCCACGGCCTCCATCGCACCGACAGGGACACACAAAACCACAAGATCCGCGCCCTCGACCGCTTCACGCGCGGTATCGCACACACGGTCACATAGACCGATCCGGCGGGCTGCGTCGCGGGTCGCCTCGGACCGGGCATAGCCGGTGACTTCACCCGCAAGGCCCGAGCGCTTGATGGCCCAGAACATGGACGATGCGATCAGACCCAGCCCGATCAGCGCAATACGGTCGTAAACCTGGCTCATACGGCACCCCCTTTGAACGCGGTGATGGCCGCAACGACACGGCGGCAGGCGTCTTCGTCACCAACGGTGATCCGCAAAGCGTTGGGCAGGTTGTAGCCCGCGACACGGCGCACGATCAGACCCTGAGTTTTGAGGTAGTCGTCACAGGCCTCAGCCTCGGCCTGATCCGCAAACCGTGCGAGGATAAAGTTGGTGCAGGACGCATCCGACGGTACTCCGATCTTGGCCAGCTCATCAGACAGCCACACCCGCAGGCGCGCGTTTTCTGCCCGACAGAAGGTCAGGAACTCCACATCGTTCACCGCAGCCTCTGCGGCTGCCAAAGCGGTCAGCGACAGATTGAACGGCTGGCGAACCCGGTTCAGCACGTCGATGATCGACTGCGCGGCATAGCCCCAGCCAACCCGCATTCCGCCAAGACCGTAAACCTTCGAAAAGGTCCGGGTCATGATCACGTTCTCGAACCGATCCACCAAAGATGCGCCACCATCGAACCCATCGACGAATTCGGCATACGCCCCGTCGATCACCATCAGACAGGTCTGCGGCAGCGCCTCGGCCAGCCTAGCCAGTTCGGCCTCGGGGATCATGGTCGAGGTCGGGTTGCCCGGATTGGTCACGAATACGATCCGTGTCTGTTCGGTGACAGCGGAAAGGATGTTGTCCACATCCACATGCCGATCCCGCTCCGGCACCATCACCGGCATCGCACCGGCCATGCGGGCAATGATCGGGTACATGGAAAACCCGTGCTCGGTATAGATGACCTCATCCCCCGGCCCGGCATAGGCCTGAGCGATGAATTGCAGCACCTCGTCACTGCCCACGCCACACACAAGACGCGCCGGGTCCAGCCGGTGGCGCGCGCCGATGGCTTGCCGCAGGGGCGCGTGATCGGTGCTGGGGTAACGATGCAGGGTCGCGGCACTGTCGCGCGCCGCCTCAATCGCCTTGGGGCTAGGGCCAAACGGGTTTTCGTTCGAACTCAGCTTGATCACATGCTCGACCCCGGCCACATGCGACTGGCCGCCCTGATAGAGCGCGATGTCCATAATGCCGGGTTGAGGGGTGATCTTGTTCATAAGAGGCTCCGTTTATTGGAGCCCCTCATACCCGTCTCAACGCGTTGAGAAAAGCGGCAATTCCGTCACGCCGCTTTGAAGCGGGCCGTTGCCGGGTCAGCACAGTAATAGGGCGCGAATTCTTCGGTCCGGCGGGACAGGTCATTGACGCTGTCGATGATGAACTGAACCGTCTCTTCGCTCATCAGATACGAGAAGTTCAGGCGCACCCAACCGGGTTTCTTCATCTCTTCCCCGGCGGACAGAGCCGCGTGCAGCTCGTCCGAGGTTTCGCGGTCGATCCCCAGCAAACGGTGCGCATACGGCCCGGCACAGGCACAACCGCCCCGCGCCTGAATGCCGTAGATGTCGCTGAGCATCCGGGTGAACAATTGCTGATGCACAGGGCGCCCCACGTTGTCGCACACCAGGAAGGAATAGATCGGCAGACGATGCGGGTTGTCCGTGCCCAGCAAGGTCAGGTTCGGGTTATCACCCCACCCTTCCAGCGCCATGCGGTTGTATTTCTCTTCACGGCGGGCAATCTCATGGGTGCCAACCACATCTTTGACGATGAAGGCCAGCGCCGCGCGGATATCTCCGATCACGTTGGGCGTTCCGGCCTCTTCGCGGGTTGCCAGGTCCTCACTGTAGTCATGCCGCCACGGCGAGACGAAACTGACCGTGCCGCCACCGGGCCAACTGGGGCATGTGCGTTTCACAGTGTTCTGGTTGACGATCAGTACGCCCGACGCCCCCGGTCCGCCCGGAAACTTGTGCGGGGAAACGACGATAGCATCCTTGCGTGCATCCTCCGGCCCCATATCCATTGGCAAATACGGACCGCCGCCTGCGTAATCCCAAACCGACGCGGCCCCATGCGCCTTGAGCAACCGGGTGATCGGGTCCGGATCGGTGATGATGCCTGTGACATTCGATGCCGCCGAAAACGATCCGATGATCAGATCGGAACCGGCGTTGTCGACCAGGGCCTGCTCCAACGCAGCCAGATCAACGCCCCCCTCAGCAGCCTCGGGGATTTCAATCACCTGCGCTTTGCTTTCGCGCCAGGGCAGAATATTCGAGTGATGCTCATACGGCCCGATTAAAACAACCGGCCGGTCAGCCGCATCCACACCCAACAAACTGACCAACCGGTTGAGACCCGCAGTAGCGCCAGACCCGGTAAAGATCACCGCGTCTTCTCCCCTCGCACCTACGATGCGGGCAATCTCTGCGCGCGCTTCACGGCGCAGACGGGTCATATAGGACCCGCAATAGGAGGCCTCGGTATGGCTGTTGGCATAGAAGGGCAGCACCTCATGGGCGACAAAATCCTCAACCTGCCGCAGCGCACGGCCCGAGGCGACGTAGTCCGCGTATACCAGCGGCACGTCCCTATGCAGACCCGGGATCAGAACATTCTCTCCGATCAGCCCGTCGCGCAGAGTGGACTCGTGAGTGGCGGTTTGGATTTCTGCGCGAAATTTGGACAGGGTCATGGCAAAGGCTCCGTATTGCCTTTCCAATATGATTGGATCTTGCTGAGTAAACTTCACCTTTCTTTTGATAGATTTGTCATTTTTTGTGTCATATGATCAGATATGGCGGATAAAATAGATCAGATTGACAAACGCATCCTGCGTGAATTGCAAACCGACGCCACGCTGTCGCAACGTGAGCTGGCAGATCGGGTCGGTTTGTCACAAAACGCCTGCTGGCGGCGGCTGAAGGCACTGAACGAGAATGGCGTAATCACCGGTTCGACCGCCCGTATCGCGCGCGAGAAACTGGGGCTGAGCCTTGTGGTCTTTGTTATGCTGCGCACACGGCATCATTCGACAGATTGGCTGCAGGCCTTTCGCAGCCACGTCCTGACCATTCCCGAGGTGGTGGATTTTCACCGTATCGGCGGTGATTACGACTATCAGTTGAAAGTCGTGACCGAGGATATGGCGTCATATGACAAGGTCTATCAACGCCTGATCGAAAAGGTCGAATTGGACAGCGTGACCTCGTATTTCGCGATGGAAGCGATCGCCGAAGGGCGACCGCTGCCGATCTGAGTATCAGGCAAGCCCAAGCATCGTTTTCATGCCGCCGATAAAGGTAGCGTCATCCAAGGCCTTGCGGTTGTCCAGAAACTCAACCGCATCGGCCCCGGCCCGATAGCGCAGCGTGTCCGTCCCGTCCGTAACCGCGCTCCAGATTACATCGGCCACAACGCTGGGCGGCGAAGTGCGTTCGGCCATTTCCTCGGACCCCCAGGTGCCGAACAGGGCCTGCACCACGGGCTGGTATTCGGTCATGCTTTCATCATTGACGAAATCGAAGGACCGCCCGCCGAAATCCGTGGCTATCAGACCGGGTTCGACGATCTTGACCTTGATACCCGCGGCGGCGAGTTCGTAATGCAGCGACTCCGATATCCCTTCGACCGCGAATTTCGTACCGTGATACAGCGCCCCGAGCGGGAATGTGATCTGCCCGCCGATGGACGAGATATTCACGATGCAGCCCGAACCATTGGCTCGCATATGCGGTAGAACGGCTTTGGTCACGGCCAGCAGACCGATCACGTTGGTGTCGAATTGCCGCCGGATACGGTCCATCGGGAAAGCCTCGAGCGGACCGTAAGCGCCGTAACCTGCGTTGTTCAGCAAAACATCAATCTGCCCGAACCGCGCGAGCCCCTCGGCCACGGCTGCAGTGATCGTGGCCTCGTCAGTGACATCCAACCGCGTCACCAAGACATTCTCCAGCTGCGTCAGCTCGGTTTCTTTCTCGGGGCTACGCATGGTGGCGATGACGTTCCAGCCTTGCTTCTGAAACAGTTCCGCCGTGACTTTGCCGATGCCTGACGACGCGCCAGTGATGAGGATTGTCTGTACCATAGTCCATCTCCGCTATGAAAAGTCTGACTGTCAGATAGCCCCACGCGTTGCGGTTTGCCTGCCGGATTCTCCGCAAGTCCTGCCTAATTCTCTGAACCCTGGGATTTTCACTGGCTCGGATACATCCCGTTCAATATGCTCAACGAGACCGTGAGGCCCGATATGATACACTTCGACCTGATTGCTGAAATCTGCGAAACGGTGCGTGGAGAACCAGAGGATGCAGCCTATTACCCGACTGCCTTAGCGGGTTTCGGCCTGCTGCACGACATAAAAACTAAATCCATCGAGGCGCAGGTCTATGAACCCATTGCCTGCCTAGTTCTACAAGGAAAGAAAGAAACGCGTATCGGCGACCGGCTGGTTCACTTCGGGGCGGGCGATTGTTTGATCGTTAGCCATTCGATCCCGGTTCTGGCCGCAGTTACCGAAGCGAGCCGCCAGAAGCCTTATATCGGCCTCGTCTTCTCGCTCGATTTGTCCATACTGAGGGGCCTTTATGACGAGGCAGGATCTGCCACACCAAGCATAGAGGCGGCCCATAGCTTGACAGCATCCAAAGCCTCACCCGATCTGGTCGACGCCATGACACGTCTGTTTCGCGCCAGTCAGACCACGACAGACGCGCAGGTTTTGGCGCCGATGATCAGCCGCGAAATCCACTATCGGCTGCTGCAGTCCGATCACGGTGGAATGCTACGCCAGATGTTATGGCGTGACAGCACCGCCAGCCGGATCGCGCGGGTGATTGATGTCATCCGGGCGGATTTCCGAACCCCTCTGCCCGTGTCCGACCTTGCGCGGACCGCTGGCATGAGCGTTTCGGCCTTTCACGCACATTTCAAATCAGTGACCGCCAAGTCGCCGCTGCAATACCAGAAAGACCTCAGATTGCTGGAAGCACGCCGGCTTTTGTCCCACGGCATGCTCAGCGTGTCGCAGGCGGCCTTTGACGTGGGATATGAAAGCCCAACCCAGTTCAGCCGGGAGTATTCGCGCAAATTCGGGGTTTCCCCGCGACAGGACATCGGAACTCAAAGCGCGGCCTGAACAAAAAAGGCCGCGCAAATTGCGCGGCCTCGGAAAACTGTGTGTCGGCGAAGATTAGTTCTTCGCGTAGAATTCGACGACCAGGTTCGGTTCCATCATGACCGGGTAAGGCACATCGCTTAGGCCCGGTGCGCGCACGAAGGTCGCGGTCATTTTCGAGTGGTCGGCGTCGATGTAGTCAGGCACATCACGCTCGGCCAGAGCAACAGCTTCCAGAACAACAGCCAGTTGCTTGGACTTGTCACGCACTTCGATGACGTCGCCTTCTTTGACGCGGTAGGACGGGATGTTGACCCGCTTGCCGTTCACTTTGACGTGGCCGTGGTTCACGAACTGACGTGCAGCAAACACGGTCGGCACGAACTTGGCGCGGTAAACAACGGCGTCCAGGCGGCGCTCCAGCAGACCGATCAGGTTTTCACCGGTGTCGCCTTTGACACGCTCGGCTTCGGCGTAGATGCGGCGGAACTGCTTCTCGGTCAGGTCGCCGTAGTAGCCTTTCAGCTTCTGCTTGGCGCGCAGCTGCAGACCGAAGTCCGACAGTTTGCCCTTGCGGCGCTGACCGTGCTGGCCGGGGCCATATTCACGACGGTTGATCGGGGATTTCGGACGACCCCAGATGTTTTCGCCCATCCGGCGGTCGATTTTGTACTTGGCAGACGTGCGTTTGGTCACGGCTGATCTCCTTCGTTTAGGTCGAGGCCCTGCGGGCCACTATGAAGGGCGTTGTCCTCTTGAGGTTTCCCCCATGACAGGCATCCCCTTGCGGGGGCCACCAACACCAATGAAGCCGCGCTTATATCCGCGAAAACGGCAGAGTCAACACGCCCCACCATGCGGAAACAGGTTTTCCGCCAAAAAACTGAGAATTATTCAGCTCTGCGCCCTGCAGTAGCTGCAACCCGGAGGTCAGACCCGCCCATGTCCTGCTTGGGTCGAACCGGGAACGCCACAACCGTGCTTGCCATTCCTGACTTGCGGCTTTGGAGCCCGCCTTCTGTGATCTCGCTGATCCAGAATTCCTGATCCCGTTCGGGGCAGTCGCCTTCGAATACCAGCATCGGAACCGACTCTCCGGCCACGGGAAACATAGTTGCTGTGAAGGTTTGCGCGCCGTTGGTCAAAACAAGCAGTCCACTTGCTTCTTCCGACAGGTCCTCGACTAGAGCGCAATGATCAAGAGTTGCAGCCGCGCTGCCCAAGGCATGTCCGGTCCACTCAACCGCGTGGGCTGCTGTTTCAACCAGGTATCGCGCTTGTCCGCGCCATGACCATGCTGCTCCGACAGATAGAAAGGACAAAGGAGCTGCCTCAAGTCCATCGATTTCAGTCTGACTCCAAAATACTGCCGTTCGACCGTTTTTTCCGGCTCTCATTGTACCCGCCTGCACCTTCAACATTTCACTAACGATTAGGCACCTCTTATCAACGTAAAATAAGGCGGAAAAGAGACGTTAACGCAACATTAACGAAATTTTTACCACGGAGAATCGGTCGTTGACCGTGACAGCAAAGACACGTGCCAAACCGGTTTGATCGAGCGTGATTGCGATTGGTCGCCACAGCAGCACCAACCTAAAGACGCTTCGCTGTAAGATGGCATTATCGCATTGCATCTCAAGCCGTACTTAAACAAATCGCAAGCTCACCCAAACAGGCCAGTTGGCCAGTAGCAAAGATTGATTGAGGGGATCAAAATTGGAAAGCGCCCGATCCGTAAACCGGGCGCCTGCAAGCATTTGTAAAACCAAGGTATCACGAGTTTTGGGCGTCACAGCCCCACTAGATGGGGGCTGAGTTCTGCCGAACAGCTTCGCGTCACCTTGTAGTTCACAGCCAGTTTACGCCCCCGTGGGTCAGCCACATTTGGAGTGCCCACAACTACGGCAGGTCATGCAGCCTTCGATCATCACCATGTCGAACTGTCCGCAGGACGGGCACGCTTTGCCGCGGGGTGCATCCATGTTGACCACCTGCGCTTGCGGGTCAGATTTCAGCCCCATCCCTTCCCCTTCAAGGAAACCGATATTGATCAAGTGTTGCTCGATCACACCACCGATCGCGGCCAGGATCGAGGGGATGTACTTGCCTTGCACCCAGGCACCACCCCGCGGATCGAATACGGCCTTCAGTTCTTCGACCACGAAGGACACATCGCCCCCCCGACGGAACACGGCCGAGATCATCCGGGTCAACGCAAGCGTCCAGGCGTAGTGTTCCATGTTCTTCGAGTTGATGAACACCTCGAACGGACGGCGACGGCCACCGATGACGATATCGTTGATGGTCAGGTAGATTGCGTGCTCGCTGTCGGGCCATTTCAACTTGTAGGTCGAACCCTCCAGCGATTGCGGCCGGTCCAGCGGTTCGGACATATAGATGACGTCACCACCATCGACCTCGTGCGGAGCATCCGCGCTTTCGCCGGGCACCTTGTCATCGCTCTCCGAGACAGTCAGAACCGAACCGGTTACGTCATTCGGACGATAGGTCGTGCAGCCCTTACAGCCCTGATCCCAGGCCTGCATGTAGACATCCTTGAAGGCATCAAAGCTGATATCCTCAGGGCAGTTGATCGTCTTTGAAATCGAGCTGTCGATCCATTTCTGCGCCGCCGCCTGCATCTTGACGTGATCGGACGGGCTCAGCGTCTGCGCGTTTACGAAATAGTCCGGCAGCTCCTTGTCACCGAACTTGTCGCGCCACATCTGTACGGCGTAGTCCACGACCTCTTCTTCGGTGCGCGAGCCATCCTTCTGCAAAACCTTGCGGGTGTAGGCGTACGCAAAGACCGGTTCGATCCCCGATGAAACGTTGCCTGCATACAGGGAGATCGTGCCGGTCGGCGCGATCGAGGTCAGCAGAGCGTTGCGGATACCATGCTCGCGGATTGCATCACGCACGTCCTCGTCCATCTGCTGCATGGTGCCGCTGGCCAGATATTTCTCGGCATCGAACAGAGGGAACGCGCCTTTCTCCTTCGCCAAGTCCACCGACGCCAGATACGCGGCGCGGGCGATTGCTTTCAGCCAGCGCTCGGTCTGACGCGCCGCCTCGTCTGAGCCATAGCGCAGGCCCAACATCAGCAGCGCATCGGCCAGTCCGGTCACACCCAGCCCGATGCGGCGCTTGGCCTGTGCCTCGGCCGCTTGTTCCGGCAGCGGGAATTTCGACGCGTCGACCACGTTGTCCATCATCCGAACGGCGGTGGCGACCAGTTCCTGCAGCGCGGCCTCGTCCAGATGCGCCGCGTCCTCGAACGGCTCGGCCACGAGACGAGCCAAATTGATCGAGCCCAGCAGACAGGCGCCATAAGGCGGCAGGGGTTGCTCACCGCAGGGGTTCGTTGCCGCGATGGTCTCGACATAGCTCAGGTTGTTGGCCTGATTGATCCGGTCAATGAAGATCACGCCCGGCTCGGCATAGTCAAAGGTGGCCTGCATGATCTTGTTCCACAGATCACGCGCCTGAACGGTGTGATAGACCTTGTCGCCGAACACCAGCTCCCAAGGACCGTCGGCTTTAACGGCCTCCATGAACGGATCTGTCACCAGCACCGACATGTTGAACATGCGCAGGCGCGCCGGGTCAGACTTGGCGGTAATGAATTGTTCGATATCCGGATGGTCACAGCGCATAGTCGCCATCATTGCCCCACGGCGCGAGCCTGCGGACATGATCGTTCGGCACATCGCGTCCCACACATCCATGAACGACAGCGGCCCCGAAGCGTCTGCAGCCACCCCATGCACATCAGCACCACGCGGACGGATGGTCGAGAAATCGTAACCGATCCCCCCACCCTGCTGCATGGTCAAAGCGGCTTCTTTCAGCATATCGAAGATACCGCCCATGCTGTCGGGCACGGTGCCCATGACGAAACAGTTGAACAGGGTCACCTGGCGTGCGGTGCCTGCGCCTGCGGTGATACGGCCAGCGGGCAGGTATTTGAAATCTTCCAGCGCCTCAAAGAACTTTTCTTCCCAATGCGCCGGGTCTTTCTCCACCCGCGCAAGATCGCGGGCGATGCGTCGCCAACTATCCTCGACCGTCTGGTCGATGGGCGTGCCATCCGCCTTTTTGAAACGGTATTTCATGTCCCAGATCTGCTCGGCGATGGGGGCGGCAAAGCGGCTCATTGGTGATTCCCTGTACTGAAAGAGGCATCCAGACTACCCCAATTCACACCTCAACCACAACACCTTGATAGCAGCGAAGACCGAGCTACAATATAAAGACGGACCTCGGGACGACTCTGTGGGAAAGCTGTGGATAAGTACGTAAACCTCATAAAACTCTCGGTCGGATCAGAGAGCGTCGACTCGCTGATCGCTTGGCAGGACAGCCGTAGGCCGCTTTATGAGGACGGCTGCCCGCGCCACGTCACCCGCATGTGGCCCAAGCGCGACGCCGAGATTCTGAACGGCGGATCAATCTATTGGGTCATCAAGGGCGTAATCCAGTGCCGCCAACGCATCCTGCGGCTGGATGAGGTGCGAGGAGAAGACGGCATCCGCCGCTGCGCCATCGTGCTGGACCCCGAGGTGCACCGCACCCAGAACGCCCTGAAACGTCCCTTCCAGGGCTGGCGCTATCTGAAACCCGAGGACACGCCCGCCGACCTGCCCAAAGGGCGCGAACAGGACGATGCCCTGCCCGATGATCTCAACCGTGCGCTGGCGGAAATCGGAGTGCTTTAACGCAGCCGATCCAGAAGCTCGGCCAGAACAGCTTTTTCCTCCGCATCGCATTTCGCCACCCGGCTGCGCCACAGGGTCGCCTGCGATTGCAGGATCAGCCCGTCCGACAGGATTTTCAGGTGGTTTGCCCGCAAGGTTTCCCCGGTCGAGGTGATATCGGCAATCGCCTCGGCGGTTTCGTTCTTAACCGTGCCTTCGGTCGCGCCCTGGCTATCGACCAAAGTATAGTCGGCCACGCCCGCGTCAGTCAGGAACTCACGCACCAGACGGTGATACTTGGTGGCAATCCGCAGACGGTGGCCGTGGGTTTTCCGAAACGCAGCAGCCGCTGCATCCAGATCATCCAACGTGTCCACATCCACCCAGCAGGCAGGCGTGGCGATGATTAGATCAGCCTTGCCGAACCCAAGTTGCGAGACTTCCTGGACCTGCTGCTCCCATCGGGGCAACTTCTCGTGCACCAGATCGATGCCTGTGACGCCCATGTGAATGCGCCCCGCGGCCAGTTCGCGCGGGATTTCCCCGGCGGACAACAGGACCAGCGAAACGCCGTCTATACCCTCGACTTTGCCCGCATATTCCCGGTCCGATCCGCTGCGCGACAGGGTGATGCCGCGTTTTTCGAACCACGAGAAGGTCTTCTCCATCAACCGGCCCTTCGAGGGCACGCCCAGTTTCAGGCTCATTGCGCGTCCTCCTCAATCTCCAGCATCAGGTCGGGACGGATAACACCACCAACAGCGGGGATTTCGGTGCCGCTGCCCAGTTGCCGGGTCAGCGCGTCATAGCGCCCACCGGTGGCGATCGGCGGCAGGTCGGGGCGACCCTCGGCATAAAAACCAAAGACGAACCCGTCGTAATACTCCATCGAGGTCCGGCCATAGGCCGCCTCGAAATCCAACCGATCCACATCGACACCGCGCGCCTGCAGGGATGCGACCCGCGTCTCAAGCCGGTCCAGTGCCGGGGTGATCTGCGGCAGGTCCACTGCCACGTCGCGCAGTTGTTCCAGTGCAAAGGGCATGGTCTCGCGCACGTTCAGCAGTGTTTCCAGCCCAGCCAGTTCATTGTCGGAAATCGGCGGCGTATCGCGATCTTCGCGCAGGGCTTCGATCCGCGCCTCAACTTCGGACGCGCGGCGCTTGCCGATCATCGGGATGTCGTTGTCCAACGGGTTTTCCGCGTTCAACAGAGTGTCGCGCCCTTCCGGGCCGGGTTTGCGCCCGGCGAAACGATCCAGCAAAACCCGGAACCGACGCGGACGCCACAGGTGCCGCATCAACGCGGCTTTGCGACGGTCCGTCGTGCGCAGGCCCTGAACGGCTGCGGTCAGGATACCGATATCCCCGGTCGCGGCACGCAAGGGCAACCCGCGCAATTGCAGCGCGATCAGCGAAAACACTTCGGCATCGGCTCCAGACGGATCATCGCGGTCGAAGACCTCATACCCGACCTGAATGTACTCGTTCGACCGATCCGGGTCGTGCTCCTGGCGGCGGAACACTTCACCGGAATAGGTGTAGCGCGCGGGCTCGGCACCCCCGCTCATGTGCATCTGCACCACAGGCAGAGTGAAATCGGGGCGCATCATCTGCTCACCGCGCAGCGCATCCGTGGTCACGTAAGCGCGCGCGCGGATATCCTCGCCATAGAGATCAAGCAGTGTTTCAGCCGGTTGCAGCAAGGGCGGGTCGACGACTTGCGCGCCTGCGGCCTCGAACCGGACGCGCATCATCGCGGCGCGGGCCTGTATCTGGGAACGGTTGGGCATGGCTCAGTCCTGACTGTCCAGAATTTCACGCACCTTGGCGACCAGATCGCCGCGCGGCACTTCAAACTGGCTGGGGCGTTCTTTCCATTCCTCCAGCGTAGCGCTTTCGGCGATCTTGGCACCCAGGATCAGGTCCTTGATCTGCACGATGCCATTTGCCTTTTCGTCACCGCCCTCGATCACTGCAATCGGAGAATTGCGCTTGTCCGCATATTTCAGTTGGTTGCCGAAGTTCTTGGGATTACCCAGATAGACCTCGGCCCGGATACCGGCATTGCGCAGCTCGGCCACCATCGCCTGATAATCAGCCATGCGGTCGCGATCCATGACGGTGACGACCACGGGGCCCGTGGCCTGCGCAGCGATCCGGCCCTTTTCGCGCAGTGCGGCCAGCAGACGGTCAACGCCGATAGACACGCCGGTCGCAGGCACTTCCTGCCCGGTGAAGCGCTTGACCAGATCATCGTAACGACCACCGCCCGAGACCGAGCCGAACTGCCGCTTGCGGCCCTTCTCGTCGAAAATCTCAAAGGTCAGTTCGGCCTCATAAACAGGCCCGGTATAATAGCCCAAACCGCGCACCACCGAAGGATCGATCTCGATCCGGTCCGCGCCATAGCTGCCCGCATCCAGCAGCGCGCCAATCTGTTCCAACTCGGCAATCCCGTCCGCACCGATCTTGCTGTCGCCAACAGCAGCGCGCAGGTTCGCCAACGTCCCGGCCGTATCCGCAGCCTTGGAGGTCAGGAAGGCAATCACCGGCTCTGCCTGATCGTCGCTGAGACCAACACCATCGATGAACGCGCCGGACGCATCCAGACGGCCCTTGGTCAGCAGCTCGCGCACACCGGCCTCACCCACCTTGTCGAACTTGTCGATGGTGCGCAGGACGTTATCGCGGGCGGCGGCGTCTTCACCAAGGCCCATTGCCTCAAGCACGCCATTCAGAACCTTGCGGTTATTGACCCGCACCAGATAGTCGCCGCGCGGAATGCCGACGGTCTCCAGCGTATCAGACAGCATGGCGCAAATCTCGGCGTCCGCGGCCATCGAGGCCGTGCCAACCGTATCCGCATCGCACTGATAGAATTGACGATAGCGCCCCGGCCCCGGCTTTTCGTTGCGCCAGACCGGACCCATCGCATAACGGCGATAAGGCGTCGGCAGATCGTTGCGGTGCTGCGCGTAGACACGCGCCAAAGGCGCGGTCAGGTCATAGCGCAGGGCCATCCAGTCGCCCTTGTCGTTTTCGTCGACTTCCTGCCAAGCAAACACGCCCTCGTTCGGACGGTCCACATCAGGCAGGAACTTACCCAGCGCCTCGACGGTTTCGACCGCACTGCTTTCTAGCGCATCAAATCCGTAACGATGATAGACCTCCGCTATTGCCCGCAGCATCTCGGTGCGCTGCGAGACTTCCTGGCCGAAATAGTCGCGGAACCCTTTGGGCGTAATTGCCTTGGGGCGGGGCTGTTTCTTGGGCTTGGCCATGTGGGGCGTCCTTGGGATTTTCATGTTCCGCGCGCGGTCTATCCCATGGCCCGCATCGGGGCAAGGCGCGCTTTCGCTGGCCTTGGCGTCACAGGGTCGCTATGACCATCGCAGGAACAGGAGTTCACCCATGCAGCATCTGGAAGAACAGATCGCCCATCTGACCCGCACCGTCGAAGAGCTGAACACGGTCGTCACCCGCCAGCAATCCGAGATCGACCGCCTCACCCGCCGAGTCGAGATGCTGTTGCAGCGCGAGGCCGAACGGGCGCAGGAAGGATCAGGCGTGGTCGTCTTCGGAGACGAACGCCCGCCGCATTATTGAGGTTTGACTGATGGCGAGCGGCGCGAGCGTTGAACCCTGTGCGTGGGTTTCTACGACAGTCAACAACATCAATGCTGTGCAGGCTGTACTCCGGAAAGAGTACAGCGACTGGCGCTTGAATCAATCTCCAGAAGTAGTCGAATGGTCCAGTAGGATGATTGACGAATCCGGTGGCTGGAAGCGCGGGGAGATCCTGACCAAAGAGCAAGTTGGCGAACTTTGGTATTTCAACGCACATCCCGAATTTATTCCCCCTCCGTTCATCTCAGGAGGTGGCTACCCATTGGTTTCGGAAACTGCAAAAGCTGTTCTTGAGCGGTTCGAACTGGGAGAAACAGTTTTTCACCCGCTCACAATCATGGATTCAGAAGAAACGCGATTAACGACGCCCGAGCCGTACTACCTTCTGAATGTCGGCAACAAACGGTCGATGGGTAACTACGAGGCGCTTGGGCCTGAGGGCGGACCCGCCAGCGCGCCCCTGAACTGCCGAGGCGGCGGCATTCGATACCTTCCGAGAAGTGGCAAGGAAGACCGCCTCATAATAGTCCCCGAAGCCCTCAACGGCCCGGATATCTGGCTGGACCCGAAAGTCCCCTCTCTGCTGCTCCTGTCCGACCGCCTTGTCACCGGCCTCAAATCCGCCGGGATGGACAAAGGCTGGGGACTAGTCCGCTGCGCGGTGGGCACGCTCTAACACGCCCAGACCACAGGTTGATTACAACCCCAGCGTCGTCTTCACGGCGTTATCGACCACGCCACCCAGCAGGGCATTCTCATCCCCAGCGCACCCTTCGGTCAGGGCGGCCAGAAATGTCTCGCGCAGGGCGGCCTTGTCCTCGTCCGTGCTCGCGTGGTCTTCGATATTGACCTGACGGTTGTACAGGGACAGGGCCGTCATCTTGCCGACCACCTCCAGAACGTACTCATCATTCCCGTTCGCCTCTTCGATGACAGAGGCGCAGGTGTGGTACATGACTGGCAGCGCCTCTTTCATCATTTGTTCGGCTTCTTCGTCTGCCAGTGCGATACCTGGAGCTGCGAACAACGCGGCAGAGGCGATTATGTGAACTGGATTGAAACGCATCACTTGACCTCCGTTCACTTGGCATTGGCGCCGATCAGCGCGCCTACCACCGCCCCTGCGGCAGCTCCTTTGCCGTCACCGACAAGTGCCCCGACACCCGCGCCGATCAACGCGCCTTCGATCGTTTTTTTCTTTTTGTCATCCTTGTCATCCGCCAAACCCGCCGATGCCGAGACCATTGCCAGCGACGCCGCAGCCGCAAAGGTCAGAGTTCTTAATCCAATAGTAGAAATTGCCATTCCGGTGCCCTCCCGTGACACGCCCCAAATGAGGCAATGATCACAGCCTAGCCGCGCAAAAACGTTGTGGCAACAAATGGCTGGCTCAGATTTCCTCGACGTCGGTGACGCCGTCCAGCGACTTGATCGCGCCCTTGATCTGCGGATTGATCGGGAAGTCCTGCCCCAGATCCATCTCGACATCGCCGGGCAGGCCCGGGTCCATCAAAAAGATATGGATCGGCCCTTTTGATGCCCGCTTGGCTGCACTGGCCGCATCCTCAAGCACTTTGGCGACGGTCGCCAGCACTCCCGGCTGATCCACGAAAATCCGCAGCCCGGTCGCGCCAGCCTCGGCCACAACGGTATCCACCGGCCCGACCGAGCGGCCCAGCAGTTTCAGTTGATCGGATTCCATCGTCGCCTCGGCGGTCAAAACCACCTGCGCACCGGTTTCCAGAAACTCGCGCGATTTCTCCAACGTTTCCGAGAACAGAGTGACCTCGTAGGCCCCTGTCGGGTCCGAAAGCTGGGCAAAGGCGAACCGGTTGCCGCGTGCGGATTTCCGTTCCTGCCGCCCGGCCACGACGCCCGCCATCTTGGCGATGAACGGACCCGAACGCGCCTTTTCGGTCACTTCGTCAAGTGTCAGCACCTGCTTGCGTTTGAGCGCGGGCATATAGTCGTCCAGCGGGTGGCCGGAAAGGTAAAAGCCGATGGCCTTGTATTCTTCGCTCAGACGTTCGGCAGGCAGCCAGTCGGGCGTGGGCGACAGGCGCGGTTCAGGAAGATCGTCACCTGCCTCTCCAAACAGCGATACCTGGTTCGAGTTCTTCTGATCGTGGATCGCTGCCGAATACTGCACCAACGGATCGAGGCTTTCGAAGACACGGCGGCGGTTCTTGTCGAGTTGATCGAACGCCCCGGCCCGGGCCAGCATTTCCAACGGGCGCTTGCCGACCTTCTTCAGATCGACCCGACGGGCGAAATCGAACAAGTTGACGTACGGTTTGTCGCCGCGCCCCTCGACCACAAGGTTCATCGCCTCGACACCGACGTTTTTCAATGCGCCCAGCGCATAGACCAGACGGCCTTCGACCACGTCAAACGTCGCCAGAGAGCGGTTCACACAGGGCGGCACATAGGGCAGCTCCAGCCCCTTGCGGACCTCTTCAAAATAAACGGCCAGCTTGTCGGTCAGGTGGATATCGCAGTTCATGACCCCCGCCATGAACTCGACCGGGTGGTTCGCCTTCAGCCAGCCGGTTTGATAGCTGACCACTGCATAGGCAGCCGCGTGGGACTTGTTGAAACCGTAGTTGGCGAACTTTTCAAGCAGGTCGAAAACCTCGCTGGCCTTCTTGGCATCCACGCCATTCTCACCCGCGCCCTTTTCGAATTTCGGGCGCTCGGCGTCCATCGCCTCTTTGATCTTCTTACCCATCGCGCGGCGCAACAGGTCGGCGCCACCAAGCGAATACCCAGCCATGACCTGAGCGATCTGCATCACCTGTTCCTGGTAAACGATGATACCCTGCGTTTCCTCAAGGATATGATCGATCAGCGGGTGAACCGAGGTGATCTCGCGCTGGCCGTTCTTGACCTCACAATAGGTCGGGATGTTCTCCATCGGGCCGGGGCGATACAGCGCCACGAGCGCCACGATATCCTCAATACAAGTCGGCTTCATGCGCTTGAGCGCATCCATCATGCCCGAGGATTCCACTTGGAACACCGCAACCGTTTTGGCCGCAGAATAAAGCTTGTATGTCGCCTCATCATCCAACGGGATGGCGTTGATCTGGTTCTCGGCCCCCTCAGCAGGTTCATAAAGTTCGGTACCATCGGCTGCCACATGCAGAGGTCGACCGGACTTGAAGATGATGTCCATCGCGTTCTGGATCACGGTCAGGGTTTTCAGACCCAGAAAGTCGAACTTCACCAGCCCGGCCTGTTCGACCCATTTCATATTGAACTGGGTTGCGGGCATATCGGACCGCGGGTCCTGATAGAGCGGCACCAGCGTGTCCAAAGGACGATCCCCGATCACCACCCCCGCCGCGTGGGTCGAGGCGTTTCGCAGCAGCCCTTCGACCTGCTGACCGTAGGTGAGCAGGCGGTCAACAACCTCTTCATTGCGCGCCTCTTCGCGCAGGCGCGGTTCGTCTTTCAACGCCTTTTCGATGGAGACGGGTTTGACGCCCTCGACCGGGATCATCTTCGACAGGCGATCCACCTGCCCGTAGGGCATTTGCAGCACCCGCCCGATATCGCGCACGGCGGCCTTTGACAGCAAAGCACCGAAGGTGATGATCTGCCCCACCTTGTCGCGCCCGTATTTATGCTGCACGTAGCGGATCACCTCTTCGCGGCGATCCATGCAGAAGTCGATGTCGAAGTCGGGCATCGAGACCCGTTCCGGGTTCAGGAACCGTTCGAACAGCAAGGAATAGCGCAGCGGATCAAGGTCGGTGATCGTCAGCGCGTAAGCCACAAGCGAACCCGCACCCGAGCCCCGCCCCGGCCCAACCGGGATGTCGTGATCCTTGGCCCATTGGATAAAGTCAGCAACGATCAGGAAGTAGCCGGGAAAGCCCATCCCTTCGATAATCCCCAACTCGAAATCCAGCCGCTCCTGATACTCCTCGGGTGTTACCGCATGGGGGATCACGGCCAGACGTTTTTGCAAACCTTCGTTCGCGATACGACGCAGTTCGGCGACCTCGTCATCCGCAAATTTCGGCAGGATCGGGTCGCGGCGATAGGCCATGAAAGCGCAGCGTTTGGCGATCTCGACGGTATTCTCAATCGCCTCAGGCAGATCGGCGAACAGGGTCACCATCTCTTGCTGTGACTTGAAGTAGTGTTGCGCGGTCAGGCGACGGCGGCCCTCCTGCTGGTCAACATAGGCACCCTCAGCGATACAGATCAGCGCGTCATGCGCCTCGTACATGTCCGTCGTCGGGAAATAGACGTCGTTCGTAGCAACCAATGGCAGGTTTTTGGCATAGGCCATCTCGACATGACCACGCTCGGTCAGACGTTCGGCCTCAGGCTGACCGTCTTCACCCGGATGGCGCTGAAGTTCGATGTAAAGGCGATCCGGGAACATCCCCGCCAGCCGATCCACCAAAGCCTCGGCCGCCGGGCGCTGCCCTTGCTGCAGCAGCATTCCAACCGGCCCATCCGGCCCACCCGTCAAACAGATCAAACCGTCCGAACGATCCGCAAGTTCCTCCACCGTGACCTGCGGCAGTTGCCCGCCCTTGTCCACATAGAGGCACGAGCTCAGCTTCATCAGGTTCTCATAGCCCACCTCGGACTGCGCAAGCAGCACCAGCGGTGCGGGCGCTTTGGGTTTCTCGCCGGGTTGTGCCTGCAGATAGGTCAGGTCCACCTGACAGCCCATGATCGGCTGTACTCCGGCCCCGCTGGCGGTGACCGAGAATTCCAAAGCCGAGAACATCGAATTGGTGTCTGTCACCGCGACCGCGGGCATCTCCATCTTCTCGCAAAGAGCGGGCAGCTTTTTCAGCCGCACGGCGCCTTCCAGCAGGGAATATTCGGTGTGAACGCGGAGGTGAATGAATCGAGGAGTACTGCTCATACCGCCTACGCTATCCCAGCCAGAGGCCCGGCAAAAGCGGGAACCGACGCTTTGGAATGCCTAAAAAATCAGCTGGGATTATTCGGCTTTTTCAGAAGGTGCTTCGGGATTGACTGGACGCCGTCTGCAAAAAGCGCTTTATTTACAAGCGACTGCCTTTTAAACAAACGCGACATTCACACGCTGTGCCGGTCTAATGGTGCATAATATAGGCAGTTTTTCTTGCCAGAGAACCTGCCCTGTTTCTAACATCTAATGGCAAGCTATCCGCCCGCCACTCTTTCTACGTCGCATCGAAGGAGGGCACCAAAGGGCGCAACCGGGTAAGGCGACGGGTTTCTCGAATGAATATCACGTTTCTTCTGAACGGAGAGACCGTGGAGCTGGCAGATGTCGATCCGACAGCGACCCTGCTGGATTGGCTGCGCGAGGATCGCGGCCTGACAGGCACCAAGGAAGGCTGCAACGAAGGCGATTGCGGGGCCTGCACCGTCATGGTGACGGATGAGGGCGGCGCCAAAGCGCTGAACTCGTGCATCCTGTTCCTACCGCAATTGCATGGCAAAGCAGTCCGCACCGTAGAAGGGGCAAGCGGCCCGGACGGCGAGGCGCACCCAGTGCAACAGGCGATGGTGGACTTGCACGGCTCGCAATGCGGCTTCTGCACGCCCGGTTTTGTCATGTCGATGGTCGCCAGCCATGCGAACGGCGCGACGGACCACGACACCCAGCTTGCTGGTAACCTGTGCCGCTGCACCGGATACGCGCCGATCATTCGCGCCGCGAAAGCAGCAGAAGAACACCCCGTGCCGGTTTGGGTCAAAGACAAACCGGTCGCTGTGAAGGCATCGCCGATGGTGCCCGGCTCGTCCGACGAGTTGGCGACGGTTTACGCCGATAACCCGGATGCCACTCTGGTCGCCGGAGCGACCGATGTGGGGCTTTGGGTCACCAAGCAGCTGCGCGATCTGGACCCGGTGATCTTCCTCAACCGCTGCGAGGACCTGAAACAGATCACCATAACCAAGGACGAAGTCCGTTTCGGCGCGATGGTCGATATGAATCGCATGGGCGAAGCGTTGGCCGACCTGCACCCCTCTTACGCGGAAATGATCCGCCGTTACGCCAGTGTTCAGGTCCGCCACGCGGCCACCGTGGGCGGCAACATCGCCAATGGCTCCCCTATCGGAGATAACCCGCCCGCCCTGATCGCGTTGGACGCCACCCTGCATCTGCGTAAGGATGAAGCACGCCGGTCTATTCCTTTGGAGGAGTTCTTCCTCGACTATGGCAAGCAAGACCGCGCACCGGGTGAGTTCGTCGAAGCCGTCAGTTTCCCCCGTCAAGCGGATCGCTTGAAAGCCTACAAACTCAGCAAACGGTTCGATCAGGATATCTCGGCTGTCTGCGGATGTTTCAATATTACCGTTTCGGACGGCACCGTCACGCAAGCGCGCATCGCGTTCGGCGGCATGGCCGGCATCCCGAAACGGGCAACCCATGTCGAGGCCGCACTGATCGGCAAACCTTGGACGCGCGCAACCATTGACGCTGCGCTACCAGCATTTGCCGACGACTATTCACCACTCACGGACATGCGCGCCTCGGCCACTTATCGTCTGGAAACCGCCAAGGCGATGCTTGAGAGGTATTACCTTGAGGATCAGGGCGAAGTGACCAATGTGCTGGAGGTGTCGGCATGAGCGTGACCAAACCCCTGCCCCACGACGCAGCGCCTCTTCATGTGTCCGGTTCGGCGCGATACGTGGACGACATTCCGACGCCCAAGGGCTCTCTGCATTTAGCCTTTGGCCTCAGCCCGATTGCCAAAGGCAAGATCACCGCGATGGACCTGTCGGCCGTGAAGGCCACTGAGGGCGTAGTGATGGTGATTACGGCGGATGACCTGCCTTTCGCTAATGACGTCTCGCCCTCGATCCATGATGAGCCGCTGCTGTCGGACGGCACCGTTCACTATATCGGTCAGCCGGTGTTTCTGGTCGTCGCCACCAGTCATCTGGCCGCCCGCAAGGCCGCCCGTCTGGGCAAAGTCGACTATGCCGAAGAAACACCCATTCTGACCGTTGAAGAGGCGCTGGCCGCCGACAGCCGGTTCGAGGACGGCCCCCGCATCTATGCCAAGGGTGACGCGGACGCGGCTATCGCCAACGCGACCCATGTGATCGAAGGCTCCTTTGAACTTGGCGGGCAGGAACATTTCTATCTGGAAGGTCAGGCCGCCCTCGCCGTGCCGAATGAAGGCGCGGACATGCTGGTGCACAGCTCGACCCAGCACCCGACCGAAATTCAGCACAAGGTGGCCGACGCTTTGGGCGTGCCCATGCACGCGGTCCGGGTTGAGACCCGCCGTATGGGTGGCGGCTTTGGCGGCAAGGAAAGTCAGGGGAACGCTCTGGCCGTGGCATGTGCAGTGGCCGCACGGACGACCGGCAAGGCCTGCAAGATGCGCTATGACCGGGACGATGACATGATCATCACCGGCAAGCGCCATGCGTTCCGCATCTCGTACAAGGCCGGATTTGATGAGCATGGCTATATTCAAGGCGTCTCGTTCCTGCACCACGCCATCTGCGGTTGGGCGCAGGACCTGTCCCTACCCGTAGCCGACCGCGCGATGCTGCATTCGGACAACGCCTATCTGTTGCCCAATGCGCGGATCGAAAGTCACCGGCTGAAGACGAACACCCAATCCGCCACCGCCTATCGTGGGTTCGGAGGCCCGCAGGGCATGGTCGGGATCGAACGGGTGATGGATCACGCAGCCTACGTATTGGGACTGGACCCGGTCGAGCTGCGCCGACGGAATTACTATGAACCCGCGCACAAGGTGGCGGAGGTAGAACCGACAGAGAAACCACTGGGTCACCCCGACCCGCATGAGGACCTGACCAGCCGGGGCGCGGTTGAAACCGGAAGCGCACCAGTGCGCCCTCTGCCCGCTGGCGGCAACACCACACCCTATGGTATGGAGGTTGGCGATTTCGAGCTGCATGGCATGACCGAAGCGTTGCTGAAATCCAGCGAATACGCTGCACGCAAGGCTGCCATTGAGAAATGGAACTCCGAAAACAGCGTGATCAAGAAGGGCATCGCCTTTTCTCCGGTCAAGTTCGGGATTTCCTTCACGCTGACCCACCTCAACCAGGCGGGTGCGCTGGTGCATGTGTATCAGGACGGATCGGTCCACCTGAACCACGGTGGCACCGAAATGGGTCAGGGGCTGTTCCAGAAGGTTGCACAGGTCGCCGCGTCGCGCTTTGGCATCCCGCTGGAAATGGTGAAGATCACCGCCACCGACACGGCCAAGGTGCCGAACACCTCGGCCACAGCGGCATCCTCTGGCAGTGACCTGAACGGAATGGCCGTGAAAGCGGCCTGCGACACGATCCGCGACCGAATGGCCGAGTATCTGGCCGAGCGGCATCAGGCCGATCCGTCGACAGTCACCTTCTCTGACGGCCAGGTTTCGATTGGCGAGGAAAGCTACACCTTCGCCGAAGCCGCCGCGCTGGCCTATCAGGGACGCATAAGCCTGTCGGCAACCGGCTTCTATAAAACGCCAAAAATTGAATGGGACCGGATCGCAGGACGTGGACGTCCATTCTTCTACTTCGCCTACGGAGCTTCGATCACCGAGGTTGCCGTGGACACTCTGACCGGCGAAAACCGCATCTTGCGCACCGATATCCTGCATGACGCAGGCGCGTCGCTGAACCCGGCGCTGGACATCGGACAAGTCGAAGGTGGTTACGTGCAAGGCGCGGGCTGGCTGACGACCGAGGAACTGGTCTGGGACGGCAAGGGCAATCTGCGCACACACGCGCCCTCGACCTACAAGATCCCGGCCTGTTCGGACCGACCCGACATCTTCAACGTCTCGCTGTGGGATGGAAAAAATTGCGAGGACACGATCTATCGCTCGAAGGCTGTGGGTGAGCCGCCATTCATGCTGGGTATCTCAGCCTGGTTGGCGCTGTCCAACGCGGTGGCCGCCTGTGGCGACAGCTACCCGGCACTGGATGCACCCGCCACAGCCGAGGAAATCTGGCACGGCGTCCAAAGGGTAAAGGGAGGAACCTGATGGGATTTGATCGAGAGGCTTTGAGGGAGGCGGTCAAAACCCACGGGAAAGTCACCCGGGTGGTCATCGCTGCGATCAAGGGGTCATCCCCGCGCGAGGTCGGTGCTGCAATGCTGGTTTGGGAGGACGGGCAAAGCGGTACAATCGGTGGCGGCACACTGGAGTTTCAGGCGGCTGAGGCCGCCCGGGCGCAGACGATGCCAACCCGCCTGACACAACACGCGCTTGGCCCGGACATGGGCCAGTGCTGCGGCGGCGCGGTATCATTGCTGAGTGAGGTCTATGACCAAGCGTCCGAAGACGCGCTGGACGATATCGTGATCGCACGGTCTCCGTCGGGTGGCGACATGCCCCTGTCGGTCAAACGTCTGCTGGCGGCCGCGCGCGGTCAGGGGATTGCCCCCGAACCGCAACTGATCGACGGCTGGATGATTGAGCCGGTACACAAACCCACCCGCAATCTGTGGATCTGGGGCGCAGGTCATGTGGGCCGCGCGTTGGTAGACGTTCTGTCCCCCCTGCCCGACATCGCGATCACCTGGGTCGACACCGGGCCCGAGCGCTTTCCGGCCTCGGTTCCATCAGGTGTCACCGCAGTTCCAGCCGCAAAACCGGCCGAGCTGGTGCGCCATGCACCAGCCAACGCCGAGCATCTTGTGCTGACTTATTCACACAATCTGGATTTAGAGCTGTGCAACCGGCTGCTTTCGCACGATTTCCGCTTTGCTGGCCTGATCGGCTCGGCTACCAAATGGGCGCGATTCCGGTCACGGCTGGCCGCCCTCGGACATTCGCCCGAGCGGATCAGCCGGATCACCTGTCCAATCGGTGATCCCGACTTGGGCAAACACCCGCAGATGATCGCCGTTGGCGTCGCAGCGCAACTCTTGCGCCCGGCCCGACAGAACGAGTTGAAGAAGGACCTGAGCGCGTGACCACTCCACTTTTAAGCTTGCAAGGGCTGACCAAAGCCTATCCCGGCGTTGTGGCCAATGATCAGGTGTCCTTTGACATCGGTGAAGGCGAAGTTCACGCCCTGCTGGGTGAAAACGGCGCAGGTAAATCCACGCTGGTGAAAATGATCTATGGGCTGGTGAAACCCGACAGCGGCACGATGCTGCTGCGCGGGCAGCCCTTTGCACCGCCCGAACCCCGTGCTGCACGGGCTGACGGGATCGCGATGGTGTTCCAGCACTTCTCGCTTTTCGATGCGTTAAACGTGGCCGAAAACATCGCGCTGGGGATGGAGAACCCGCCTCCGATGGGTGATCTGGCTTCGCGTATCCGCGAAGTGTCCGAGACCTACGGCCTGCCGCTGGACCCCTTCCGCACTGTTGGCGACTTGTCCGCAGGTGAGCGTCAACGGGTCGAGATCATTCGCTGTCTGCTGCAGGACCCCAAGCTATTGATCATGGATGAACCGACCTCGGTTCTGACCCCGCAAGAGGTCGACATCCTATTCGAAACGCTGAATAAATTGCGCTCCGAGGGCACCTCGATCCTGTATATCTCGCACAAGCTGGAGGAAATCCGGACCCTGTGCGACCACGCCACGATCCTGCGTCTGGGCAAAAATGTGGGTGAATGTGTTCCGTCCGAAACCTCGGCTCGCGACATGGCCGAGATGATGGTGGGCTCGACGCTGCAAACACCAGAGCGTTCGGGTCGCGAGTTCGGTGAGGTCGCGCTGGATGTCAGCGGGTTGTCGGTGCCCTCACCGTCGGAGTTCGGCACGGCCTTACGCAATGTTCACATGAGAGTCCGCAAGGGTGAGGTTCTAGGGATCGGTGGCGTCGCCGGTAACGGGCAAGACGAATTGTTGGGCGTGCTGTCAGGCGAAATCCTGACAACTGCCGATGCGATCAAATTCAACGGTCAGAAGATCGGCAAGCTTGGCCCTACCGCTCGGCGGAAGCTGGGCGTGCTGACCGCGCCCGAGGAACGGCTGGGTCATGCGGCGGCCCCGGATATGAGCCTGACCGAAAACGCCCTGCTGACCGGATCAGTTCGTGAAGGTCTGGAAAGCAACGGCTTCCTCAAATGGGCCGAGACCAAGAGCTTTGCCGAAAAGATCATCAGCGCCTTCGACGTACGCACGCCGGGGCCGGAGAACGCAGCGCGCTCGCTGTCGGGCGGCAACCTGCAAAAATTCGTGATCGGTCGCGAAGTCCTGCAGAACCCGGACATTCTGGTGGTGAACCAACCGACATGGGGTGTGGATGCGGCGGCGGCAGCCTCGATCCGGCAGGCCATTCTGGATCTGGCGGCCAAAGGTACGGCGGTCATCTGCATCAGCCAGGACTTAGACGAATTGATGGAAATCTCGGACAGCTTCGCGGCCCTGAACGAAGGCCGCCTGAGCGCCCCGCGCCCGACCACGGGCCTGACGGTCGATGAAATCGGTCTGATGATGGGTGGCGCGCACGGCATGGAGGTGGCCCATGTCTGACACAATACAAGAAATGAAAACGGGGGTGTGAGCAGATGATAGTGTTGGAGAAACGGCCACAGCCGTCCAAGGCGTGGTCTTATGCCACCCCTCTGGTCGCGGTACTGGCAACGATGGTGTTTGGCGGCGTTCTGTTCGCCATTCTTGGCAAAAACCCGGTCGAGGCCATCGGAACCATTTTCTGGGAACCTCTGTTCGGTGAGTTCGCGTTTTATTACCGCCCGCAATTGCTGGTAAAGGGCGCGCCACTGGTGTTGATCGCCATCGGCCTGTCGTTGGGCTTCCGAGCGGGCATCTGGAATATTGGGGCTGAGGGTCAGTACATCATGGGCGCGATTTTCGGCGCGGGGGCAGGTCTCGCCTTCTATCCGCTGGATGCGTTCTACATCTTTCCGATCATGGTGATCGCAGGGGCGTTCGGCGGCTGGCTATGGGCGATGATCCCGGCTTTCCTCAAGGTTCGCTTTGGCACCAACGAGATCCTCGTCTCGCTGATGCTGGTCTATGTGGCCGAGCAGATGCTGGCCTCGGTCTCGCTTGGTCTGCTGAAGAACCCTGAGGGGTTCGGCTTTCCCGGCTCGCGCAACCTGCAATCTTATGACAGTGCCCACAACGCCGAGCTGATCGCCGGATCGGGGATGCACTGGGGCGTCGTGACCGCGCTGATCGCGGTGATCTTTGCCTATGTCCTGCTGAACCGGCACATGCTGGGCTTCCACATCCGCCTGACCGGTGAAGCACCCCGCGCGGCCAAGTTCGCAGGTGTGAACCCTGCGCGTCTGATCCTGTTCTGCCTCGGCCTGTCCGGCGCGCTTGCGGGCCTCGCAGGTATGTTCGAAGTCTCCGGCCCTTCGGGCGTGGTCAGCATCGACTTTAACGTCGGCTACGGCTTTACCGCGATCATCGTGGCCTTTCTGGGCCGCCTGCATCCGGTGGGTATCCTGCTGGCCGGTGGCCTGATGGCGCTGACCTATATCGGCGGTGAAATCGCGCAGTCTCAGCTGGGTCTGCCCGCCGCGGCCATTCAGGTGTTCCAGGGAATGCTGTTGTTCTTCCTGCTGGCATTCGACCTTCTGACAAACTACCGCATCCGTGCGGCCCGTAGCGAGGTGGCGTAACCATGGACCTTGGTGAAATTAATCCCGTACTTCTGGTCGCCTCGCTTATGGTGGCCGCAACCCCCCTGCTGTTGGCCGCGATCGGAGAGTTGGTCGTCGAAAAGGCAGGCGTTCTGAACCTCGGCGTTGAGGGTATGATGATCGTCGGCGCAATCAGCGGATTTGCGATCTCGGTCGAGACCGGCTCGCCCTGGCTGGGCTTTGTCGCGGCGGCCATTGGTGGCGCGGTGCTATCCCTGCTGTTCGTGCTGCTGACGCAGTTTGCACTGGCCAATCAGGTCGCCAGTGGCCTTGCCCTGACCCTGTTCGGGCTCGGATTCAGTGCGCTCATGGGGCAAAGCTATGTGGGCGTCAAACCGCCCGACATGGGCGAAATCCACATCCCCGTGATCAGCGATATCCCGGTGATCGGCCCGATCCTGTTCCAGCATGACCCGATCCTCTATGTCGGCATCGCTCTGACGGCCGCTGTCTGGGCCACACTGAAATACACCCGCGTCGGCCTGATCCTGCGTGCGGTGGGCGAAAACCACGATGCTGCGCACGCGCTTGGCTATAAGGTCATCAAAATCCGCATCATGGCGATCCTGTTCGGTGGAGCCTGCGCGGGCCTTGGTGGGGCTTACATCAGCCTGATCCGCGTCCCCCAATGGACCGAGGGCATGACTGCCGGTGTCGGCTGGATCGCTCTGGCCTTGGTGGTGTTCGCCAGCTGGAAGCCGTGGCGGGCCCTGCTGGGTGCATATTTGTTCGGCGGTATCACCGTGTTGCAGCTTAATTTGCAGGCAGCGGGCGTTGCCATTCCAGTCGAGTATCTGGCAATGTCGCCCTATATCATCACGATCCTTGTGCTTGTGATCCTTTCGGCCGACAAGAGCAGCGCACCTGCCGCACTAGGCCGGACCTTCCATGCCTCGCACTAGGGGCCAACTGAACCAACTTGGGGAGTAACACATGAAAATCACTACACTTCTGGCAAGCGCTGCCATGGCGCTTGGTCTGGCCTCGGGGGCCATGGCCGAAGACAAAACTAAGGTCGGCTTCGTCTATGTCGGCCCGGTTGGTGACGGCGGCTGGACCTATGAACACAACAAGGGCCGTCTGGCCGTTGAAGAGCACTTTGGCGACAACGTCGAAACCGTATTCGTCGAATCCGTTCCGGAAGGCCCGGACGCAGAACGCGTGATGACCCAGATGGCGCTGGAAGGCGCAGACCTGATCTTCACCACGTCGTTCGGCTACATGGACCCGACCATCAACGTCGCCAAGAAATTCCCTAACGTGAAATTCGAGCACGCGACCGGCTATAAAACCGCCGACAACGTCTCGGTCTATTCGGCCCGCTTCTACGAAGGTCGCGCCGTTCAGGGTCACATCGCGGGCAAGATGACCAAGTCGAACATCATCGGCTATATCGGGTCCTACCCGATCCCCGAAGTGATCCGTGGCATCAACTCGGCCTATATCCACGCCAAGAAAGTGAACCCGGATGTCGAGTTCAAGATCGTCTGGGCCTACACTTGGTTCGACCCAGCCAAAGAAGCTGACGCCGCCACGGTTCTGATCGAACAGGGCGCGGACGTGATCCTGCAGCACACCGACTCGACCGCACCGCAAGCGGCCGCGCAAGAAGCGGGCAACGTGGTGACCTTCGGTCAGGCTTCGGACATGAGCGAATACGCTCCGTTCCCGCGCGTGTCGTCGATCATCGACAACTGGGCGCCCTACTACATCGCGCGCACCCAGGCCGTCATGGATGGTTCGTGGGCAACCGTGAACACCTGGGACGGCATCAAGGAAGGCATGGTTGAGATCGGCGAGATTTCGGACGCAGTTCCGGCTGACGTCAAGGAAGAGGCACTGGCCCTCAAAGCTGCCATGGCTGCCGGTGAATACCACCCCTTCACAGGTCCGCTGAAAAAGCAGGGCGGCAGCGACTGGCTGGGCGAGGGCGAAACCGCCGATGACGGCACACTGGCGGGCATGAACTTCTATGTCGAAGGACTGGAAGGCGAAATCCCGCAGTAAACTGCCAATCACCGAGACTTAGAAGGGCCAGCCTTTTGGCGGGCCCTTTTTTATTGCCCTTGATTAAGAGGCCAACAGGGCAGAGACGCACGAGGTTACTAAGTTCAACCCTTCGCTTGCGCGTGCCCGGTAACCTCCGTGGATTGCTGGTCGCTGATCAGTCGCCACCACAAGCACTCTCGCCCAAAAGGCGACTAAGTGCGCCCCTTTTCGCCGAATTTGGCGGGAAATGGCACCTGTGCAATCCTAGCGGAGTATTTAACAAAAGTGATCATTTGGGTTGAGATTATGGAGCCCGCCCCACAATACACATTGAACGATCCGAACAGTTTTACTGAGATGGAATTCAAGCTCAAAGACCTGAAAGCCGGTGGGTTCGACCCCAGAGGCCGAGAGGTTCTAGACATCCTCTGGGCAGTCAATGAGTTCAAAATCTACAAGACGCGCTCCGGTATTTCTCCGTTCTTTTGCGATGACCCGGAGCAGGCACGGCACCAAAAAATGGCGTATCTGAAACTGGGGTCCGGAATTGCCGAGTTCAATCACCTCATCCAAATCCTGACACGGTTCCGCGCGTGGCGTTCGGAACGGCCTATGCCCGCCAGAAAAGCAGAGAACCTAGTTTTCTACGAACGCGAACTGGCCAGGTGCATTGCGCAGGCCCTTCTGGGCCAGGAAGAAACTGCGAAGACATCGCTTGACGGGCTTCGCGACCGGTTGGCATCCCGGCTCAGCAATCGGGGGCGTGTCATACATCTTTTTGTGAATATCGTCATGGTTGTGCTGATAATTTTTGGGAGCTTCTTGCTGGCTTGCCTGGGAGCTTTTTCCGCTTTTGAATTCGACTCAGAGGAGATCAGACTTGCTTTGGTGATGGGCAGCATCGGCGCGCTGTTCTCGACCACCGTCAGACTGCAAAGCATGAAGGTGGACCCAGGCGTTGTTTGGTATATGCATTTGGTCTATGCGTTTCAGCGTGTCGCTGTCGGGGCTCTTGGTGCTTTGATCCTGTATTTCGGAATAAAGGCCGGAATTCTGCAGGGTTTGTTCTCTGGCTCGGGTGCCTCAGGGCAAACCGAGATTATACCTGCCCCCTACTGGCTGTCATTTGTCTGCATTCTGGCCGGGTTCAGCGAACGGCTGGTGCCGAACCTGCTGGAAGCAAAGAGCAATGAGGCAATCAGCTCACAGGACGAAACCAAATGAAAACGCCCCGCTAAGGCGAGGCGTTTTCGTCGTTTCTGCTGGCAGAAGGATCAATGCCCGGTCAGAACCAGCGTGTTCACCGGCATCAGGATCAGGCGCAGGCGAAGGCCTGCTGCGTGGACCACACCGATCGTGTCGATCACGTGCAGGGTCGCGGATTGCCAAAATCCCAGATCCTCGTGCTCCAGCCGTTCGTGATTGTCGGTATAGACATTGGCCAGACAGTTGCTGCCCGGCGGGATGTCATCGGCCATGCCTTTATAGAGCGGCTCCATATACACCAGGATCGACCCAGGGTTATTGTTGGCCTGCACATCCCGCAGCTCATCCGTGGGGCGGATTTGCCCAGATGGAATCACGTCCTGAACCTCGACTACGACCATCGGGATTACGGTGAAGGGCTTGGTCATGCAGCCCAGCTCGCCGACCATACCTGGTTTGATGACCTGCGCCGACATCTGGTTGAATGCGGCCTGGAACCGGTCATGGCCCGAACTTGACGGAACCAGAATGCCGGCCGGGCGCAATAGCGGGCTGACATAGTCACCGACCTGCAGGCCGAATTGTTCAACCCGGCCCGTTACACCAGCGCTGATCACGGTCTTGTCCAGCTCGGTCAACGCGGCATCTAGTTGCGCATTGGCGCTGACCAGTTGCGCGGGAATCAACTCCTCGATCTGTTGAACGACAGCGGCACGCTGCGCCTCTGCAGCCCTCAGTTGCGCTTCACGTTCCGCCACCAGGTTTTCCAGTCGGTCAATCTCGGCCAGTCTTACGGCGCTGGACCCTTCGTCGCGCAGTGTGGTGTTGCGCTCCAAATCCTCAAGCGACTGATCCAGCGAGGCGCGAGCCCCAGCAATCCCGGCTTCGGCTTCGGCCAGATCGGTTTCCGCCACTTTCAACGAGGCCTGAACTTGTGCGATCTGGGCATGGGCAGCCTCGACCATGGCGGTCTGGGTGAAATCCTCGATCCGAAAGATCGGCTGGCCTGCCACGACCTGCTGGTTGTTGGAGACATACACCTCGGACACACGGCCACCCAGTTGCGGCAGGATGGTCACCGTCCGGAAATAGGATGCCGCGGTCTTACTGGCCGGGTGGAAATAAAACAGAGTGGTGATCACCGTCAGCGCCAGAATGGCACAGGTGGTCAGGCCCCAGCGCAGCTCGTACCACATGGTAAACAGCGTGATTTCATGACCGATCCGTTTGCCTTGAACAAAGCGGCGGAACAGATAGTCGGGCAGCACCGTTACCAGCGCGCACATCAAAGTCTCAAGCATATCTTACTGCTCCTGCTGCGCGGCGGGTTCGGTCGGCTGGGCCGGGGCGGACTCGGGCGGGTCCTGTTTGCCCAACGATCGGATCGCGTCGGCGATGGCCCTCAGCGGGGCGGCAACATCGGGGAACTGGAACCCAGCGACCAGAATGGCGGCAACCCAGAACAGGCCGTTATGGGTAAACAGCGCCAAAAGGGCCAGAATGCCGACCAACTGAAACTGAGGGTGATTGGATTCATGCGCGATCTTTTCGGGGATCGAGTGCAGGGTGAAATATCCCACGCCGATCAGAATGATGACGACAACGGTAAAAACAAACATGAACGTCAAAAGAAAATCACTGCCGTCCGCCTGGGTCACGTAGGACGGAATATGTCCCGTGGCCATCGGGTGTAAATCTGCGGTACTCACCCTGCCCTCCTGTTTCTGTTTGATCCTTGTTTGGATGGGTTGATGCATAAATTCAAGCCTGCTTAATGTTTGCAAGCGTTTACGTCCCTAGCACACAGTAGGTGACCGGAAGGATGAACATGATTGATTTTCTGATTGTCGGCGGCGGCATCGCGGGTCTCAGTACTGGGGCGCGGCTGTCGCAGCACGGGAAGGTGACCGTGCTCGAGGCCGAAGATGCGCTGGGTTATCACGCCTCGGGCCGTTCGGCCGCGTTGTTCGAAGAAAGCTATGGGCCGCCGTCGGTTGTAGCGCTGAACAAGGCCAGCTCCGAATTCATGCACACCGAAAACGGTGGGTATCTGACTCCGCGTGGATTGATGCTGGTGGGGCACAAGGGTCAGGGTGAAGCATTCGAACAGGACGTGGCAGATCTGAACATGCAGGTCATCTCCACGGACGACGCGCAGGTCCGCGTGCCGATCCTGAACCCTGAGACGCTGGGTTTTGCCGCGATCAGCAACGCAGCGTACGACATCGACACGGACAGGTTGCTGCAGGACTTCGCCCGCGTCATTCGCGGCAATGGCGGCGAGGTTCTGACCAAGGCCAGAGTCACTGCCATTCGCAAGGACCCCCACTGGATTGTCGAGGCCGGAGGCAATTACGAAGCCCGCACTCTGATCAATGCCGCAGGTGCCTGGGTGGACGAGATTGCCGGAATGGCCGGAATCAACCCGATTGGGATCATTCCGAAACGTAGGTCGATGGCGCGCCTGCCTGCGCCGGGCGGGCATGACGTTCGGGGATGGCCCATGATGCTGGGCGTGGGTGAGACGTGGTATGCCAAGCCTGATGCGGGCAAGCTGCTGGTCTCTCCGTCCGAGGCCGAGCCGGTGTCACCGCATGATGCTTATGCCGACGATATGGTTCTGGCCGAAGGTCTGGCCCGGTACGAAGAGATGGTCACCGAGCCCGTCACGCGGGTCGAAACGAACTGGGCGGGGTTGCGCAGCTTTGCGCCCGATGGAACCCTTGTACTGGGGCCGGACCCGGCTGATCCGACATTTATCTGGGCCGCAGGTCAGGGCGGGTACGGGTTCCAGTCCTCTCCCGCCGCGTCGCAACTGGTGGCGGACCTCGTGATCGGTGCGACGCCGGAACTGGATGCAGAAACGATTGCAGCCCTCAGCCCGGAAAGGTTGCGCCTATGACCAAACGATCCCTGCCGTCCAATGCCAGCGTCGCTACCGAAGGACAGAACGGACGACTGGTTGCACCCGCAGCGACCCGCAACGCCGAGGCGCTGTGTGACCTGCTTGCGCAATGGGCCCCAACGACCGGTCAGGCGCTTGAGATTGCCAGCGGAACCGGCCAGCATGTCAGCGCCTTTGCCCGCGCCTTGCCCGGCGTGAATTGGCAACCGACTGAGGTGGAACCCGACCGGCGCGCCAGCATCGACGCTTATGCCGCCGACCTGCCCAACGTCGCCGACGCCGTCGCGCTGGACGCAACGGCGCAAGGCTGGCATGAGGCATTCACCGGCCAGAACCTGATCATCCTGATCAATCTGGTGCATCTGATCAGCTGGGCGGAAACTCAGGTGCTGATTGCCGAAGCCGCACAGGCGCTGACTGCTGGGGGAAGGTTCATCCTCTACGGGCCGTTCAAACGCTCGGGCCAGCTGACAAGCGATGGCGACCAGAGGTTCCATGACGCGCTGGTCCAGCAGGACGCCGAAATCGGCTACAAGAATGACGAAGATATCGCCGCCTGGATGGCCGCCCAGAACCTGACCGTCCTTAAGATTGTCGAGATGCCCGCCAACAATCTGGCATTCGTCGCGGAATATTCCAGCACCTGATCAAAATCAAGGCTAGGCTGAGCGCTCTACAACATATTCCATTTATCTAATGTTAAATGGAATAATGACATGAGCTGGCAGAACAAGATCAAAGACACGCGCAATGGTCTGCGCAACCTCAACGGCGCGATACCCGATGCCGCCCGTGCCTTCGGCGCGCTGAGCGCTGCGGTCAAACAGGGTGGAACGCTGGACTACAAGACCAAGGAGTTCATCGCCTTAGGCATGTCCATCGCGATCCGGTGCGAACCCTGCATCACGCTTCACACCGAAGCGCTGGTCAAAGCGGGCGCAACGCGAGAGGAGTTTTCCGATGTGCTGGCAATGGCCGTGCAGATGGGTGGCGGCCCGTCGATGATGTATGCCGCCAAGGCGTTGGAATGCTACGACGAACTGAACGCCTGATCCTAAAAGCAAAAGGCCCCGGACTGTTCCGGGGCCTTTGTTTGTTTAGCCGTCCTTACGGATGGTTTCGTTCTTCGGATCGTAGGGGCTGTCGCAGGTGACGACCGCGTCCCACAGTTTATCCTGAATCTTGACCTGCAGCTTGGTGCCTTCGACCGCCAGCTCAGGCTTCACATAGCCCATGCCGATGGATTTCTCGAAGGCAACCGAATAGCCGCCCGAGGTCAGACGACCCACACGTTCACCTTCCGGTGTGTACAGCGCTTCGCGGCCCCACGGATCGGCATCGTCCGGTCCGTCGATCAGCAGAGTGCAGCACTTCACGCGCACACCGGTCTCTTCCAGCTTGGCCTTGCCGTAGAAGTCTTTCGACAGGTCGACAAAGCGCGGCAGGTCGGCTTCCAGCGGGGTTGCGTCGCGGCCCAGCTCGGTGCCGAAGGCGCGATAGGATTTCTCCTGACGCAGCCAGTTCTGGGCACGTGCACCGACAAGCTTCATGCCGTGCTTCTCACCGGCTTTTTCCAGCAGGTCGAACAGGTAGTTCTGCATCTCGATCGGGTGGTGCAGTTCCCAGCCCAGCTCACCGGTATAGGCCACGCGGATCGCGTTGACCGGGCACATACCCAGTTCGATCTGACGGGCCGACAGCCACGGGAAGCGCTTGTTGGACAGCGCGGTTTCCGGATCGGCGTCGTTGATGACCTCTTTCAGAACGTCACGCGATTTGGGTCCGGCGATGGCAAAAACGCCCCACTGGGTGGTCACGTCCTGGATCTCGATGTAGCCGAACTCCTCCATCTTGTCCTCGGCCGCCTTACGCAGGTAGTCGGCGTCGTACTCGGTCCAGGCACCAGCAGAGACGATGTAGTAGTTGTTCTCGCCATTGCGGACGATGGTGTATTCGGTGCGAGTGGTGCCGTTCGATGTCAGCGCGTAGGTCAGGTTGATACGACCGACCTTGGGCAGCTTGTTGCAGGTGAACCAATCCAGGAACTGGGTTGCACCGGGGCCTTTGACGACATGCTTGGTGAAGGCCGACGCGTCGATCAGGCCAACGCCTTCGCGGATCGCTTTGGCTTCTTCGACGGCGTACTGCCACCAGTTACCACGGCGGAAGGAACGGCTTTCCTCGTCGAAGTTCTCAGGCGCATCGATCGGGCCAAAGTAGTTGGGGCGTTCCCAACCGTTAACCCAACCAAACTGTGCGCCGCGCGCTTTCTGACGGTCATAAGCCGGAACGGTCCGCAGCGGACGGCAAGCTGCGCGCTCTTCATCCGGGTGGTGCAGGATGTAGACGTGCTCATAGCACTCTTCGTTCTTGCGCGCCGCGAACTCGGTGGTCATCCAGTTGCTGCTGTAGCGTTTGGGGTCCAGCGAGGCCATGTCGATCTCGGCTTCGCCATCGACCATCATCTGGGCCAGATAGTAACCGGTGCCGCCTGCGGCGGTGATGCCGAACGAGAAGCCTTCGGCCAGCCACATGTTGCGCAGGCCCGGAGCCGGACCAACCAGCGGGTTGCCGTCGGGGGTATAGCAGATCGGGCCGTTGAAATCGTCTTTCAGGCCGGATTCGGCGCAGGACGGCACACGCTCTGCCATCGCCATGTATTGATCGGCAATCCGGTCCAGATCCAGCGGGAACAGGTCCGCGCGGAAGCTGTCCGGCACGCCGTGTTCGAACTGCGCGGGCGCGCCGTGTTCGTAGATACCCAGAATCCAGCCGCCACGCTCTTCACGTGCATAAGATTCGTTGTCAGCGTCACGCACAACGGGGTGCTCGGGGTTGCCCGCTTCACGCCATTTGACCAGCTCGGGGTCTTTGTCCATGACGATAAAGGTGTGCTCAACCGGGATCGCGGGCATTTTGATGCCCAGCATCTTGGCGGTGCGCTGCGCATGGTTGCCCGATGCGGTCACGACATGCTCGGCGGTGATAACCACCTGCTCATCTGACGGAACGAGGTTGCCGCCCTTCTCGACCATCTTGGTGCAGGTGACTTCCCAATGGGTGCCGTTCCAGTGGAAGGCATCGGCCTGCATCTTGCGGACGATGTCTACGCCACGCTGGCGGGCACCCTTGGCCATCGCCTGCGTCACGTCGGCAGGGTTAATGTAGCCATCTTCGGTGTGGTAGATAGCACCCTTCAGGTCCGAGGTTTCGATCAGCGGCCAGCGTTCCTTGATCTGCTCAGGCGTCAGCCATTCATAGGCCACGTCACAGGTCTCGGCTGTGGACGCATACAGCATGTATTCGTCCATACGTTCTTGCGTCTGCGCCATACGCAGGTTGCCAACCACGGCGAAACCCGCGTTCAGGCCGGTCTCTTCCTCAAGCGTCTTGTAGAAGTCGACCGAGTATTTGTGGATGTGGGTTGTCGCATAGGACATGTTGAACAGCGGCAACAGGCCCGCTGCGTGCCAGGTGGACCCGGACGTCAGCTCGTCCCGTTCGATCAACATCACATCGTCCCAGCCCGCTTTGGCCAGGTGATAGGCAATCGAGGTCCCGACGGCGCCGCCGCCAACGACCAGTGCTTTGACTTGGGTTTTCATAACCGGACGTCTCTCCTTGGAATCTGTTGGAACCATATGGCGCAATAGATACCATCGGCGCGACATTCATCCGACCAGTGAGAGAAGGAAAACGACCCCGCTGCCGCTGATGACCACCGGATTCGTCGTTTTTTGCCCCTATTGCCCGGTGACCGAACACCGCTTGATGCTGCCGACCTTGGCACAACCGCTACCCACCCCGCCTTTGTGCACGCGCACCGGCTGATTGTTTGTTGCAGGTTTTGCAGCGGCCGGCTTGGGTTCCGACGCATCAAAAGCCGGCAGCTTGTCTTTCAGCCGATCGAAAAAGCCCGGCGCGTCCTGTTCGGCGGCTTCATCCTTTGCTGCGACATCCAGTTCGATCGCGTCATTCACGAGCGCGGTGTCCGTTTCAGCCCCGTACTCCAACGCCGCACGACGTATATCCGCGTCCAGCAGCAACTTCTGCGCCCGGCCATAACCGATTTGCAGGACGTCCTGATTTTCGAAGACCTCTCCGCCGGTGATGTCCATCAGGCCTTCGCTGTTGAACCCCGATGCTGTCATCGTGTTCACCATCACTGCGGCGAAATCCAGATTCTTCAGCTTTTCGTTGGTTGTCTTTTCCTGAACTATCTTCATTTTGGAATACAGACGGTCCATTTTCTCGGCGACCTCCGGCTGTCTGGCCAGTGTCACCGATATCCCCTGCCCGACGACAGGAGAAGGATAAGTCAGCAAAGCGTTGAGGGCCGCATAGTCTACCGCACCCAAGAGCTCCCGGATCGAGGCGTCGCTGGCATTGGTGTGCAACCGGAGCACAACCTCTTCATCGATCCCGATCCGCCCAGTGATCTTACGGTATGCGAGCGCACCGGTCGGAGATGTCGTGTCCTGGGTAACTTCAATGAACGCGACACCATCGATAACGGCGAACCCTTTCTTGATCACGGCATGATCCATGAAATTCTGCTGACGGGACAGAGCAATTCCGGCCAGCGTATTGCGCGCCGATTCCGGTTTGAGGCTGATATCGAACCAGGCGATTTCCTCACCTTGTCCATAGACTGCACCCGTCTTGCTGAGTTTGCGCAGAATGCCGTCTTTGCCACTGTTGGTCAGGCTTATCAGCTCTGCCGTGTTCGAAATGGAACTAACCAGAGGCGTCATGGCATATTTTGAGATCGCAGTCGCAACGGCTTCGTTATCCGTATCCGTCAACTCGAACCGGGACCATCTTTTGGTGGAGGCGGGAAGATAGGGTTTTGCGCCCGCTTTCCACAGCTTCTCGCGTTCCCGCTCGGCGGCTTTGGCATCACGCTCGACCTGCTGTTTCGCGAAGCGATGCTTGATCGTGTCCACATAGCCATTGGCGGACAAGGTGCCTTCGTGTTTTTTGTCCTGTTGATAATAGTCCAGACCGATGATGACCAAGACTATGATCATCACAAACCCCAAAACCCGCAAACCGTCCATCTGAATATCCGAAATCAATCACTGCTCGTTTTCGCGAAAGATAGAACCAAATTGGGGCGGTCTTATGGCTGAGGCGCCGGAAATTCGGCGTGAACCATAGCTATTCGGACGGCAGAATTTTCCCCGGATTCATGATGTTATCCGGGTCCAATGCCATCTTTATCGCCCCCATAAAGCTGACTGCTGGCCCCAGTTCCTTGACCAGATAGGGCCGCTTGCCCTGCCCGATTCCGTGTTCACCGGTACAGGTCCCCTCCATCGAGATCGCCAGATCGTTCAACCAGCCGACAAAACCGTCGGCCTTGGCGACCTCATCCGCGTTTTCCATGTCAATCAGCAGCAGAGTGTGAAAGTTTCCGTCCCCCACATGCCCGACAATCGGAGCCAGCAGGCCAAGATCCTGCGTCTTTTGCTGCGCGGTCGCAACGCACTCCGCCAAACGCGAGATGGGAACGCAGACATCGGTGGAAATACCACGCGCGCCGGGACGCAGTTGCAAGCTGGCCCAGTACATGTCGTGCCGGGCCTGCCACAGTTTGTTGCGCTCTTCCGTGGTCGAGGTGGCGGCAAAATCCGCGCCACCGAATTCTTCGGCGATCTGACCGAAGGTCTCGGCCTGCTCGACCGCACCGACCTCAGACCCGTGGAATTCCAGCAGCAGCAGCGGCGTTTCCGGCAGGTCCAGCCCGGAATAGGCGTTGGCGGCTTTGACCGACAGTTCATCCAACAGTTCGATCCGCGCCACGGGCACGCCGTATTGGATCGTCATCATCACCGCCTGACAGGCGGCATCGACCGTTGGAAAGGAACAGCGGGCTGAGGTGATCGCCTCGGGGATGCCCTGCAGGCGCAGGGTGAGCTCTGTGATGATACCCAGCGTGCCCTCGGCCCCGATCAGCAGGCGGGTCAGGTCGTACCCGGCCGAGGATTTCTTGGCCCGGTGCCCGGTGCGGATGACCTGCCCGTCCGGCATCACGGCCTCAAGACTGAGGATATTGTCCTTCATCGTGCCATAGCGCACTGCATTGGTGCCCGAGGCCCGCGTCGCCGCCATTCCACCCAGCGAGGCATTGGCACCGGGGTCGATGGGAAAGAACAGGCCCTGATCGCGTAGATGGGTGTTCAGGTCCTCGCGCGTAACACCGGGCTGAACGACGCAATCCAGATCGCCTGCATGGACGGCCAGCACCTTGTTCATCTGGGTCAGGTCCACCGAGATCCCACCGGCCGGAGCGTTCACATGCCCTTCCAGCGAGGTGCCGGTTCCGAAGGGGATCACCGGCACCTTGTGCTGGGCACAGGTCTTGACAATTTCGGACACTTCTGCAGTTGTATGAGGGTACACCACCGCGTCCGGAGACTGGTTTTCGATCCATGTGGTCGTGTGGCCGTGCTGTTCGCGGATCGCCTGACCGGTCTGCAGACGATCACCGAACTTCTGCTTCAAAATGCCGACAGTTGTCTCAATCCCGGCATCGTTTCGGGGCAACGTTACTGCCTGCACCATGAAGAACCCCTCTTATTCGCCCAGCGCGATGCCTTCGCGGCGCGGGTCTGCGCCACCGATCAGAACATCCCCGATTTCAATCGCATGCAGGCCCGAGGTCAGATGGCGCAGCTTGACCTCGAACCCCAGGCCGATCAGCGCATCGGCATACCCCTCGGCGGCTGTGCCCTTTTCCACATCATAAGTGCCAAAGCGGTTCACGAGATGGGGCAAAGACAGCGCTTGTTGCACATCCATATCCCAATCGGCCCAAGCGATAATCGATTTGGCCACATAGCCGATGATCCGGCTGCCGCCCGGAGAACCAATCGCCAGCACCGGCGCGCCGTCCTGCATCACGATGGTCGGGCTCATGGACGAGCGCGGACGCTTGCCCGGCTCCAAACGGTTGGCAATCGGCACACCATCGCTGTGGGTTTTGAACGAGAAATCGGTCAGTTCGTTGTTCAGCAGAAACCCGTTGGTCATCAGCCGCGAACCCAACCCGTTCTCGATGGTCGTCGTCATCGACAACACGTTGCCATACTGATCGACAATCGAGATATGCGAGGTCGAGGGCAGTTCCAGCGACACGTCATCCGCCCAGTTCGACGCGTGGTCGAATTCCGGGTTGCCGGGCGCGACGTCGGTCAGCGCGCCTTCGCCGCTCAGCAGTTGCCCGCGTTCGTTGAGGTAATCGGGGTCCACCAGACCTTGCGTCGGCATCGGGACAAAATCATGATCGGCCATGTATCGACCACGATCCGCAAAGGCCAAACGCGACGCGTCCCCGATCAGACGCCACGAATGCACATCCTCGGGCCCCATGGCCGCCAGATCATACCCTTCGAGCATCCCCAGGATCTGCCCGACCGTCAGCGCCCCGGACGAAGGCGGTCCCATGCCGCAGACTTCATAGGCGCGATAGGCGGTGCAGACCGGCTCGCGCTCGATCACCTGATACAGGGCCAGATCGACACCGGACAGTACACCGGGATTGCCTGGCGCGCCGCGCACCGTGCTGACGATCCCGGCCGCGATTTCACCACCATAGAACCCCGCCGATCCTTCGCTGGCCAGGACCCGCAGCGTTTCGGCATAGTCCGGGTTCATCAGCCGCTGACCCTGCTGCAATGGCTCTCCGCCCGGCAGGAAATACTCAGCGGTCACCGGGAACCGCGACAGACGCTCGGCATCAGCTTCGACCAACGTGGCGAGACGAGGCGAAACTAGGAAGCCCTCATCGGCCAGTTTTATGCCATCCTGAAACAGGCTGGGCCACGGGCTGCGGCCCCAGCGCCGGTGCGCCTCCTCCAACAATGCCGGGGTGCCCGGGGTGCCGACTGAAAGGCCTCCGACAACTGCATCGTAAAACTTCAGCGGTTCACCGTTTTCGTCGTGGAATAGCCGGTGGTTGGCCTCAAGCGGAGCCGTCTCGCGCCCATCCAGCGTGGTCAGCTTACCGGTTGCAGCGTCATACCAGACCAAAAACGCGCCGCCACCAAGGCCTGAAGATTGCGGCTCGACCAGCCCCAGCACGACCTGCACGGCGACCATCGCATCAGCGGCCGACCCACCGGCCCGAAGCACCTTGGCCCCGGCCTCAACGGCCAGAGGGTTCGCAGCCGCAACCATCCAGTTCTGCGACGTCACTGGTTGACCGGCCAGCTTGGCCTCAAGCGCGGCGATGACCTCTTCAGTCAGGCCCTGAACCTGCCCGTCCGAGGCCCCCTCGGGGGCTACTGCATCCGCAGTCTCCTGCGCGAACGCCGCGCCACCCAGCGTCAACGCCGCCAAAAACAATCCCGAAATCAGACTTCGTTTCATCGTTTCCTCCTGAAAATTCGTTTGTCGTCCTTGCGGCGCAAACGCGTCACAACATGGATGGCACAACCTGATCCGGCGGTCGGTGCCCGTCTTCGAAGGTCTTGATATTGATAATGACCTTCTCGCCCATCTCTATCCGCCCTTCAAGCGTGGCCGACCCCATGTGAGGCAACAAGACGACGTTCGGCAATTGTCGCAGGCGCGGGTTCACATGCGTACCATGCTCGTACACATCCAACCCCGCCCCGGCGATCTCGCCTCCGCGAATCTGACGGGTCAGCGCGTTTTCATCGATCACCTCGCCCCGCGACGTATTCACGATCACGGCCGATGGCTTCAACAGCTTCAGCCGCCGCGCATTCATCAGGTGAAAGGTCGACGGTGTAGACGGGCAATGAATCGAGATTACGTCCATCCGCGCCACCATCTGGTCGAGGCTTTCCCAATAGGTCGCCTCAAGCTCTTGCTCAATCTCGGAGCGCAACCGGCGACGGTTGTGATAATGTACCTGCATCCCGAAAGCCGAGGCACGGCGGGCCACGGCCTGGCCGATCCGCCCCATGCCCAGGATACCCAGACGGCGCCCGCCGATCCGGCCACCCAGCAACGCGGTCGGGGCCCAGCCTTCCCAGTCACCTTTTTGCATGACCGACAGCCCCTCGGGGATTCGGCGAGTGACCGAGAGGATCAGCGCCATGGTCATGTCCGCGGTATCATCGGTCAGCACACCCGGCGTGTTCGAGACCAGAATGCCCCGCTGCCGGGCCGTGGCGACATCGATATTGTCGACCCCGGCCCCGTAATTGGCAATCAGGCGCAGCTTGTCCCCCGCCTGCCCCAGCAACCCGCCATCAATGGCATCCGTCACCGTGGGCACAAGGACATCCGCGCTTTGCACGGCTGCGACCAATTCTTCACGCGTCATGGGCGTGTCATCGTCGCGCAACTGCACATCGAACAACTCGCTCAGCCTGGTTTCCACCGCCTCGGGCAACCGTCGCGTAACGACAACACTCAGACGTTCTCTTGGCACCTTCGCCCTCCCATCGCTTTGCAATCACTCGCGCGCCATGGCATCGTGGCTCAGGATAAGGCGGGGCACAAGAACCCCAACGCATTGAGACGACCTTTTTTCGAAACCCGATCAACAGGTACAAGAGCAGACAGTCAGTGAGTGGTTTTCTACCAGTAAAACGCCGCCTTCTGGCGGTCACCTCCGCATTTCTGGTCGTGCTGAGCACTCTGACCGCCAGCGCAGAGGACAAGCGCGGCCCCGTCACCAACCTGCCCCTGCCGCGATATGTTTCGATGAAGGCCGCCGAGGGCAACGTACGCCGCGGTCCGTCGCTGACCCATCGAATCGACTGGGTGTTCAAACGGCGCGGAATGCCGCTGCAGATCACGGCTGAATACGGCAACTGGCGCCGGGTTCAGGACCGCGACGGAGCCGGTGGCTGGGTCCATTATGCCCTGCTGTCCGGTGCGCGCACGGTGCTGATCGAATCTGAACTGCTGTCCGTCTATACCAGCCCCGACTCCAATTCTCAGGTCAGTGCGAAATTCGAATCCGGCGTGGTAGCCCGCCTGGGCAGTTGCAGCCTGGATTGGTGCCACATCTCGGCCGGTGGTTACCGTGGTTGGGCGCAGAAATCGAACCTCTGGGGCGTTGATCCCGCCGAGGTTCGCGAATAGCGGGACGTTCCTGCCGCCCCGCCTGAACAATATGATTGTTATGCACTCTCGGCAGTGCGCGTGCCCATTTCCTTGTCCAGCAACAGCAGGTTCCAGCGATCGCCGTTGGCCGCTTTGGTCTGGTCGAGGATTTTGCTAAACAGGTCTTCTTCCTCGTTCTGTTCGGCCAGGAACCAATTCAACATGTTCTGAGTGCTGTATTCCTTGACCTCATGCGCCAGCTCGAACAGCGCATTGATCTGGCCGGTCACCGTAACCTCGTTCGCCAGCGCGTATTCCAGCGCTTCAACCGGTGAGGCGTAATCCGTCTTGGGTTTGGAAATCCCGTCAATTTCGATTCTCCCACCACGCTGGGCCACAAAGTCGAAAATGCGCATGGCATGCGTGCCCTCTTCGGCCGAGTGACCACGAAACCACTGCGCGAAACCGGGCAGGTCCTCGGATTCGAAATATGCGGCCATAGCAAGATACGTATAGGATGCGTGAAGTTCATTGTTGATCTGACGGTTCAACGCTTCTGCGACATTCGGGTTCAACTTCATCTTCATCTCCTGTTTCAAGGGGGTGCCGGGGTCAATCATACAGCTAAGTTTCCCTAACAACTGGCGCAACCGCTGGTCTTAAATTTTTTGAATATTTTTCAGTATATTACCCGGACCCTCTGCAAGTGAAAGTCACTTTCAACACCGGATGGTTTGCACGCGCCCACGCAATCCGCCGCCAAATCCCTGGTAGCCGTAAAGAACAAGCGGTTGACGCCTCGACCTACCCGGCCAAGACCTTACCCAGTTGTGGCCATTCGCGCCAACAATACGTCAAATCGTACAGTTGACCGGCGGGCGTAAATTCGGAGCTTCGGGCCATCAGGAACTCGGTCCAAATAATTTTTGCTCCAAGCTGAAGTTTTTCACTCAAAGCCTCTTGAACCCTCCGAACAACAATCGTAGATAGCCGCTCACCGTTGGGGTGTAGCCAAGTGGTAAGGCAGCGGTTTTTGGTACCGTGTATCGTAGGTTCGAATCCTACCACCCCAGCCACCTTTTCCAGAAAAGCCAGGAAAATAAGGGGCGACAGAGCCTCCGGAAAACCCTATGTGTCACAGCATTCGGAAACTGTGACACATGCTGTGACACAGCCGACCAGTAACCGACCCGGCGGTCGGTTGCGCACACCCCGTTACCATGCCGGCCCCTACCTCATGCGCCGCGGCCGTATTTTCTATTTCCGAAAACGCCTGCCAAAAAAAATATCAAACCAGGTCCCAGACCAGTTTCTTTGCCTGTCGCTGCGAACCGACCTCCCGCAGGCCGCCAGAATAGCGCGCAACCAATCGACTGTAATTTCTTCGTATTCCAATCGGCTTACTCGCGTGGAATAGGTGGCAAGGCAATGGAAAACGTTGTCGATACCATTGACATAGGGCTCGATGGATTGGGTTTCGCCGAATGCTGTAATCCTCGCATCGATCAGCCTTGGGTGATCAATACCGGACGGCCTGCGGCCAAGCGATAAAACCTCGCGCGCAGTTTTTTCGCTCAGCAATGCCGCAAGTACCGAGGTACCCACCATCCCAGTCGCACCGGTCAGCAGGACGCGCCCAAGTGGTCGTATTGTCTTGTCAGGCGGATTGAGCACGGCGCTCTGCCTCGACTTTCAAGCCGCGATTGAAAGCTTGGTAACCTTCCACATACATCTTTGCCAATCGCCCGCCCATCAGGAAAGTGATGCCCCCCATGATTTCATCGGATTGTACGAAGCGAGTTTTGCCACCCTCCAACGGCTCAACACAAAAGTGGTGGTTATCGCGAATGCCACCCGGCCCCTTCTCAGCCCAGAAAAACTCCGTCCCCTCCACGACCGAGATCGTGTGATCCAAGGTGGTCAGTTTCTCCTTTGCTGAATCAAGCTGAAAGTCGACGGTGATTGTCGATCCATCCTTGATCTCTCCCTTGATACCCACAAGGAACACAGCCCAGTCCTTGTAGTTTGCCGTGTCGGTCAGAACCGACCAGACCAGGTCCGCCGGCGCATCGATCACAATTTCGGTGTGGATTTTGTGATGTGAGAGGTTCACTTTTTCCGATGATCCGGTTTCCATGACTGTCCTTCCGTTGCGGCCTCAGGCGCTCAATAGTGATGCGCGATCACCGCCCTCAATTGTGATCCGCCCGAAACGATCCCGCATGCGCTTGGATCGAAAAAGGTAGATCGAGATGATGATGTAATTGACGCATTCCTGGGCGAAGTTCCGGTAGCGATCCGGATTTTCCAACATGTCGAAGGTTTGCACAGCACACATCGTGGCAAGCGCGGTGAACATGACCAGCATGGCAATCGGAGTGAAGCTCCAGCGCAGGACGTATCCAGCCAGATAGGTGGCACCCGATGCGGTGATCAGTATCCAATGGAGCGTTTGCATGCCCGGCGGGAAGGCCGCGTTTTGCAATCGCATGAGTGGAGCCAACCCAGTGAAGTATTCAAGAGACCCAAGTAGCCCCCAGCCCAGCATAATAACCGAGGCGAGCACGATCAGATACTCGAACCCCCGCGAGAGGCGCTGCATGAACCTGTTCATCCCCGTCCCTCAGATCGCGAATGTCTGACCGGTCATCTCTTCCGAGAGACGCCACAAACGCTTGGCCAATTCGTGGTCGTTGCAAATTGGATTGCGGATCGCGACACCGGTCTTGCCGCTCATCTCTTCGGGGCCTGTAGGACCGTAGTATTCGCCGCCTTTGACCTGATCAGACAAAGCGGCGAACAGAGATGGCTTCGCAGCGTCTTCATTGGAGTGCAGCAGTTGTTCGACTTGTGCCTTCATATTAGCGTGCGTTGCTTCG
>NZ_WPZO01000030.1 GCF_013031355.1 Ruegeria arenilitoris
AAAAGGGCGCCCCGAGGGACGCCCTTTCCGTTCGATCATTCGCTAGAGCGAATTACTCGATGATTTTCGACACAACGCCGGCGCCGACGGTGCGGCCGCCTTCGCGGATCGCGAAGCGCAGACCGTTTTCCATCGCGATCGGCGCGATCAGTTCAACTTCGAACGACACGTTGTCGCCGGGCATGACCATCTCGGTGCCTTCGGCCAGGGTCACGGTGCCGGTCACGTCAGTTGTACGGAAGTAGAACTGCGGACGGTAGTTCGCGAAGAACGGAGTGTGACGGCCGCCTTCTTCCTTGGTCAGGATGTAGGCTTCGGCTTCGAACTTGGTGTGCGGTGTAACCGAACCCGGCTTACACAGAACCTGACCACGCTCAACACCTTCACGGTCAACACCACGCAGCAGGGCGCCGATGTTGTCGCCTGCTTCACCGCGGTCCAGCAGCTTGCGGAACATTTCAACGCCGGTGCAGGTGGTTTTCGAAGTGTCGCGGATGCCAACGATTTCGATCTCGTCGCCAACGTTGATCACGCCACGCTCAACACGACCCGTAACAACGGTACCACGACCCGAGATCGAGAACACGTCTTCGATCGGCATCAGGAACGGCTGGTCAACAGCACGCTCGGGGGTGTCGATGTAGTCATCAACAGCCGCCATCAGTTCCTTGATTTTCTCTTCGCCGATTTCCGGGTTGTTGCCTTCCATCGCGGCCAGAGCCGAACCTGCAACGATCGGAATATCGTCGCCGGGGTATTCGTAGCTTGACAGCAGTTCGCGAACTTCCATCTCAACCAGTTCCAGCAGCTCTTCGTCGTCAACCTGGTCAACTTTGTTCAGGAACACGACCATCTTCGGGATGCCAACCTGGCGGCCCAGCAGGATGTGCTCGCGGGTCTGCGGCATCGGGCCGTCAGCGGCGTTCACAACCAGGATCGCGCCGTCCATCTGAGCGGCACCGGTGATCATGTTCTTGACGTAGTCGGCGTGGCCGGGGCAGTCAACGTGCGCATAGTGGCGGTTCTCGGTCTCGTATTCCACGTGGGCGGTCGAGATGGTGATGCCGCGCGCTTTCTCTTCCGGCGCACCGTCGATTTGGTCATACGCTTTGAAGTCACCGAAATACTTGGTGATCGCTGCGGTCAGCGTGGTCTTGCCGTGGTCAACGTGGCCAATCGTGCCGATGTTGACGTGCGGTTTTGTACGCTCAAACTTTTCCTTTGCCAT
>NZ_WPZO01000031.1 GCF_013031355.1 Ruegeria arenilitoris
ACGCCCCTGAAGATGTAAACGGCACTGGCGTCACAACGGGCAGCGCCCGGCCAAGTCAGAGTGACTCCTATTACACGAACATGGCTGGACCAGATTGGTCGGACATTACATACCCAGCTGACGGTTCCGCAGAACCCGCCGATCCCATTGTTGATCCAGAGCCTATCTCATACACGCCACCAGCAGAACCTGACCTGGTTGTAGAAGATCAAAACACCGCCACGCTGGAAGGAAGCAGCGGGAACGACAAACTGATTGGTGGTGCAGACGAGGACACGATTGTGGGGTGGGCTGGTAACGACGTTCTGAAGGGCAAAGGTAACCATGACACGCTCTACGGCGGAGGTGGAAACGACAATCTCTATGGCGGAGCCGGGAACGACATTCTGGACGGTGGCAGCGGGACCAATACCCTCACAGGCGGCGGTGGCGCGGACGATTTCGTCTTCAACACCGGCACGGCCCAAGTGATGGACTTTGGTGGCGCTGACCAGATTTCCCTCATACGATCAAATGAGATCACCAGCTACTCGGACCTGACAACAAACCACATGACCCAATCGGGTGACGACGTTGTGATCGAGGATGGCTTGGGCAACTCAATGGTCCTGGTGGATACGTCAATTTCCGATTTGGAGCGCGGAGACTTTATCTTCTGAACGCGGGTTCGAAAGACACAAGAATTAGACCGTTCAGCCTGATCGGCGGTATTGTGTAATTCCTTGGGCCGGATTCAGTTTCGGCCCAAGGGCACATAAGTTGAGTGCTCGATTGAGCTGTGCCTCGGCCACTTTTTCTACAAGCTTCACAATGCGCAGATTCTGGCCATAAAATGAAGAAGGCACTATAATGTGAAACGGCGACACAGTGTGCCGGCGATCAGCACTTATGGACCTAATTAGAATAGGCTTATTACTACGGAATTATCTTGTTCTCACCACGTGATCGTCAATGGGTCCCACCTCGGATCATGCGAGATGCCTTGGCGTCGCATGATCGCTGCCCCAAAGTAGATAGGGAACCAGAATGACAATCATCCACTCTTCCGATCTCGGCTGGAAAGCCGGCCAGAACATCTCTGACGAATTTGCCGCGCTGGCAA
>NZ_WPZO01000004.1 GCF_013031355.1 Ruegeria arenilitoris
CGTCCCACCGTCTCGCCGGTGTGTCCCGAGCGCCTCAGCAGCGCCGGTGAAGGGGTATTTACGGATTGGGCCCGGGACCTGCAACCCCCATTTTGAAAAAACTTCACATTTCTCCGCAGAAACTTGCTCAGCTTAATGAAATCAATATGTTATCTTTAGATTTTCCGTCGCTGATCCGCCAATGCCCGGTCTGGAGCAAGGGAATCCACGGCCTTTCTTCGGAATCGTACCCAATGCTTGGTAGGCACCTCAGAGTCGGGGCATGAAATACGCCGCCCGAGTCTCCTCGGGCGGCGCAAATCACTGCGATGGTCGCGGGGTTATTTCAGATCAAAGCGATCCGCGTTCATCACCTTGTTCCAGGCCGAGACAAAGTCACAGACGAATTTGCCCTCGGCAGCTGCCTGACCATAGACCTCGGCCAGCGCCCGCAGTTGCGAGTTCGAACCAAAGACGAGATCAACTCGGGTGCCGGTCCACTTGACCTTGCCGCTGGCGCGGTCATGACCTTCATAAACACCCTTGCCTGCGGGCTTCCATTCCGTGCCCATGTCCAGAATGTTGGTGAAGAAGTCGTTACTAAGTGTTCCGACACGGTCCGTGAACACACCGTGTTTGCTGTCTCCGAAATTGGCGCCCAGCACACGCAGACCACCAACCAGCACCGTCATCTCGGGCGCGGACAGGGTCAGCAATTGCGCCCGGTCAACAAGCAGCTCTTCGGGCGAGACAGTGTAGTCAGCCTTCTGATAGTTGCGGAACCCGTCAGCAATCGGCTCCATCACCGAGAAGCTGTCCACATCCGTCTGCTCTTGCGTCGCATCGGTACGACCCGGAGTGAACGGAACCTCAACATCCTGCCCGCCAGCTTTGGCGGCCTGCTCGATACCGACAGCACCGGCCAGAACGATCACATCCGCCAGAGACACCTTCTTGCCACCCGACTGAGCATCGTTGAACGCGGTCTGAACACCTTCCAGTGCGCCCAGCGCCTTGGACAGTTTCATCGGCTCGTTCACATCCCAGTCTTTCTGCGGAGCAAGACGGACACGAGCGCCATTGGCACCGCCGCGCTTATCCGATCCACGGAAGGTCGAGGCCGAGGCCCATGCGGTTGAGACCAGTTCGGATACCGACAGACCGGTTGCTGCGATCTTGGCTTTCAGGTCCGCCACATCCGCGTCGTCAACCAGATCGTGATCCACGGCGGGAACATTGTCCTGCCACAGCAGTTCTTCGGCCGGAGCTTCCGGGCCGATGTAGTTCGAGCGCGGACCCATGTCGCGGTGGGTCAGCTTGAACCATGCGCGGGCGAAGGCATCAGCGAATTCCTCCGGGTTCTCGTGGAAGCGCTTCGAGATCGGGCCATAGATTGGGTCCATGCGCATCGCCATGTCGGCGGTGGTCATCATGGTCTTGACCTTTTTCGACGGATCATGCGCCGCCGGGGCCATGTCCTCTTCCTTAACGCCGATCGGTTCCCAGATATATGCGCCCGAGGGGCTCTTGGTCAGGTTCCAGTCATAGCCGAACAGCAGGTCGAAATAGCCGTTGTCCCATTTGATCGGGTTCGCGGTCCATGCGCCTTCGATACCCGAGGTGGTGGTGTCGTCACCCTTGCCCGAGCCGAACTTGTTGATCCAGCCGAAGCCCATTTCTTCAATCGGCGCCGCTTCGGGATCCGGGCCGACCAAATCAGGATCGCCCGCACCATGCGCTTTGCCAAAGGTGTGACCACCCGCCACCAGCGCGACGGTTTCCTCATCATTCATCGCCATCCGGCCAAAGGTGTCGCGGATGTCACGGCCCGAGGCCAGAACGTTCGGCTCACCATCCGGGCCTTCGGGGTTCACGTAGATCAGGCCCATCTGCACGGCGGCCAGCGGGTTTTCCAGATCACGCTCGCCTGAGTAGCGGCTATGCGGGTTGTCGGTCGGCGCCAGCCATTCGGTTTCCGAACCCCAATAGATGTCTTCCTCGGGCGCCCAGATATCTTCGCGGCCACCGGCGAAACCAAAGGTTTTGCCGCCCATCGACTCGATGGCGCAGTTCCCGGCCAGGATCATCAGGTCGGCCCAGGAAATCTGGTTTCCGTATTTCTGCTTGATCGGCCACAGCAGACGGCGCGCTTTATCGAGGTTGCCGTTGTCCGGCCAGCTGTTCAGCGGCGCAAAGCGCTGGTTGCCGGTCGAGGCACCGCCACGGCCATCCGCCGTCCGGTACGTACCGGCGCTGTGCCAGGCCATACGGATAAACAGACCACCGTAGTGACCATAGTCGGCTGGCCACCAGTCCTGCGAATCCGTCATCAGCGCATAGAGGTCTTCTTTCAGCGCTTTCATGTCCAGCTTCTTGAATTCTTCGGCGTAGTCAAAATCCGCTCCCAACGGGTTCGATGCCGGCGTGTTCTGGTGCAGGATCGACAGGTTCAGCTGGTTCGGCCACCAATCCCGGTTCGACCGGGTACCCGCGCCATGCATTACCGGGCAACCGCCCGTTTTGGGGTTATCACTTCCGTCCATATCGATCTCCAATCCTGGCTAATTTCCGGCAGGTTCGCGCGGTCAAAACTCGGTCGATCAAGAGCACATGTAGATGACACTTTTACCCCGCCAAGGATGCGTGGTGCTTCCTGTGCAAGGTATCGGCGACTCTGTTGTCTTGTCCCTTCAAGAAGTAGCAAACCAAAGCCATGCAAAAAAGTTTTGTTTAGTGATGAGTTTAATAGGAAATGGTTATGATATTTTTAGAATTGGTCCTACCAGACAACAATAACCTTGGGTCACACCCCGGATAGGGCAATTGTTTTTTACCGCCGCTCGGCCACAGTCTTGGACAAGGTTGAGCCGGGCATCCTTCTGCCCGGTCGGGCAGGAGGGGGAATCGGAATGGAATTCGACTATGTCATTATCGGTGGCGGGTCCGCAGGTTCGGTGCTTGCCAGCCGTCTCAGCGAAGACCCACGCATAAGTGTTTGCCTGCTCGAGGCCGGAGGTCGAGGCAAAAGCATTCTGGTCCGGATGCCCTCGGCCGTTGTTGCCGCCCTGCCCGGACGTCCCAAGATCAACAACTGGGCCTTCGAAACGGTACCTCAACCAGGGCTGAACGGGCGGCGTGGATATCAACCCCGCGGCAAGGCACTGGGCGGGTCCAGTGCGATCAATGCGATGCTTTATGTAAGGGGTCACCGTCAGGACTATGACGGCTGGGCCGAACTGGGCTGCACTGGCTGGGGCTGGGACAGTGTCCTGCCCTATTTCAAACGGTCCGAGAACAATGAGGACGGCGGCGATGACCTGCATGGCGACAGCGGCCCGCTTCAGGTGTCACACCAGAAAGAGCCGCGCCCGATCACTCATGCATTCATCGAAGCGGCCGAGCAGATGCAGCACCGCCGCACCGATGACTTCAATCGCGGCGACAATGAAGGGGTCGGCCTGTATCAGGTCACACAGTTCCACGACCCGGCCAAGAACGGCGAGCGGTGCTCGGCCGCTGCGGCCTATGTCTTTCCGGTCATGGACCGCCCCAACCTGACGGTCATTACTCAGGCCCATGCCAAAGAGCTGACCTTTGACGGCAAGCGCGCGACCGGGGTGATCTATAAGAAGAAAGCCAAAGGGCCAGACATCACGGTCAGAGCCAAGCGCGAGGTGCTGGTCTGCGCCGGCGCCCTGAAATCCCCGCATCTGCTGCAACTGTCCGGGATCGGCGCCGCTGAGGAACTGTCCCAACATGGCATTACCGTGCGACACAACCTGCCCGGTGTGGGCAAGAACCTGCAGGACCATCTGGATTTCATCCTGTCCTACAAGACCAAGGACACCGATAATTTCGGCATCAGCCCAACTGCATCGGTAAACCTGACCCGACATCTTCTGCGCTGGCGCAAGACCGGTGTATCGATGGCGGCGACACCTTTTGCCGAAGGGGCGGGGTTTCTGAAAACCTCGTCCGATCTGGACCGGCCCGATATTCAGCTGCATTTCACCATCGCTCTGGTCGATGATCACGCCCGCAAGCTGCATTACGGCCATGGGTTCGCCTGCCATGTTTGCAAACTGCGCCCTGAAAGCCGTGGAACGGTTGGCCTGAACAGCCCTGATCCCTTTGACACACCCGCCATCGATCCGGCGTTCCTGTCCGACGACCGCGATCTGGACACGCTAATCAAGGGCGCGCGGATGATGCGGGAAATTCTTGAGGCCCCTGCCCTTGCCAGATACCGCCACAAAGAGATGTTCGGAACCGACACTGCCCGCACCGACGCCGATTGGGAACAGCACATCCGCGACCGTGCCGACACGATCTATCACCCGGTCGGAACCTGCAAAATGGGCGTGGATGAGATGGCCGTGGTCGACCCGGAATTGCGCGTGCGGGGCGTCGAGGGACTGCGCGTGGTTGATGCCTCGGTCATGCCGACGCTGATCTCGGGCAACACCAACGCACCGACCATCATGATTGCCGAGAAAGCCGCCGACCTGATCAAGGCCGCCGGCTGAACCTCAGACGTCTTTCATCAGGGCCTCCAGCCCGGTGCGATAATCCGGATACAGCAGGCGCACGCCCAACTCGTCCTTGATCCGGTCATTTCGGACGCGCTTGTTCTCGTTATAGAAGCTGCGCGCCATCGGGGTCATATCAGCCTCGTCAAAGGGAATGGCGGGCGGCAAAGGCAAGCCCTGCAATTCGGCCGCGTAGGAGATGACATCCTGCGGCGGCACCGGCTCATCATCGCAGACATTGTATATGGCGCCGGGATTGGGTGCGGCCATCGACGCGGCCAGAACCTGCGCAATATCCGCAACATGGATGCGCGAAAACACCTGCCCGGGCTTGATAATACGTCGCATCCCCGCCCGCTTGAGCTTTGAAAACGGTCCACGACCCGGACCATAGATACCGGCCAGCCGAAAGATATGGACCGGCAGTCCCGGGATGTTCCGCCATTGCTCCTCGGCCTTCACCCGCCACCGGCCGCGTTCGGCCGTGGGGGTGGGCGGAGTGGTTTCATCCACCCACTCCCCCTGATGATCACCATAGACGGCGGTCGTCGACAGGTATCCGACCCATTTGAATTGCGCGGCCCGTGCGGCGATCTCGTCCTGCAACGCAGCCAGAACCGGATCACCGTCCTTGTTGGGGGACGTCGAAATCAGCAGATGCGTCACGCCGTCCAGATCCGGAGTCTGCCCGGGCCAGATCAGCGGTTCAGCACCCGATGCGCGAATGGTGGGGGATTGGGCGGGATCGCGAGTGGTGCCGACGATGCGCCACCCTTGGGGTTTCAGTAGCTGGGACAAGGCTTGCGCCGAATATCCGTGGCCGAACGAAAAAAGAGTTCCTGTCATGTCGCCTTTGATGATCCGCAATTCCGGCGGATGCAAGCGCCTGCGTCTGAATACTTGATTCGAATCCCTCAATGCGCCTTTCTTTTAAGCATGGCTGAAAAAACACCAAACCTGCACACCGCTTATTCTTTGGAATCGCCCGAGGAGCATAAAGAACTCTATGCCGAATGGGCCGGGGATTATGACGAGACCTTCGCCGCGCGCGAGGACTACCAGCTTCATATTCACACGGCCCGTGCCTTTGTGGCCGCCGGTGGACAAGGCCCGGTTCTGGATGTGGGCGCGGGCACGGGGTTATGCGGCGCGGTGCTGGCCGGACTGGGCGTTGGGCCGATCGACGCCACCGATATCAGCGCCGAAATGCTGGATCAGGCGATGCGCAAGGATATCTACCGCGACGCGATCGAGGCCGATCTGAACCAGGGTATTCCGGTTCCGCGTGACAGCTACTCCGGCATCGTGTCCTCGGGCACGTTCACCCATGGCCATCTGGGCCCCGAGGCCCTGCCCGCCCTGCTGCGCATCGCCCGCCCCGGCGCGCAATTCGCCCTGTCGATCAACGCGCAGCACTATGAAAAGCTGGGCTTTGCCGAGGCGCTGCACAAATTGGCACAGGGCCAGATACACAACCTGACCCTGCCCGAGGTGCAGATTTACGGCGATCTGGCGGTGGGTCCCAACAAGGGCGACACCGCGCTGATTGCCCTATTCGAGCGGACGTGACCCTTACGTATACATCTGCTTCTTGAACGCCCGGGTCCGCGTCGTCGCCTCGGCTGACCCGTCATGATAGGTGCCGAACCACTTGTCGAAGGGAATCTCAGAGGTGCCATAGTTGCACTCGAAATACCGGTGATGCAGCTGGTGGAAGAAATCCCCGGCACGGGCGGCATCGGTATCCCCGGCCTTCAGCTTCTCAAAGCCTGAATGCGACAGGACCGGGCTGATCTGCTGGAAATAGGTGTGGAACAGCACATGCAGCGGGTGCGACGGCACGATCAGGTGGATGAAGTAGGTGGTGAAGTAGAGCAGGTTTTCATACCAATGGTTCGAAATCCCTGACCACGGCCCGATATTGACGTTCCGGTGATGCACGGCGTGGACGTGTTTATAGAGCTTGGGGTGATGCTCCAGCCGGTGCGCCCAATAGAAATGCAGCCCCGACCACATCGGAATGAACAACATCCAGACCACACACCAGACCGGTGCGCTGGCCCATGTCACGGTGGGGACATAACCGTTGGCCATCGCCCAGTAGATGATCCACTGATAAACGGTCGCCACCGTCATGGCGCTGCCCAACGTCCACCAGATATTGTCCCAGACCTGATTGCGGAAGGTGAAGTTGCCATTGTCGCGGGTCAGGTCGCGTCGGTCGAATTTCTTGTACATGCCCTGACCTTTGCGCATGTAAAGCCACCAATGCAGGCTGCCAGCGATCAGGATCTGAGGCACCATGTTCAGCAGCCAGATGCGGAACATCCAGCCCGGCGCAAAGTTTTGCATCGTCTCCAACGCCGGGAAGAAGAACACGTAGGCCGTGACAGCCAGCGCCATGCACAGCGTCAGTGCCGTGATCTGCAGCCACGCGCCGCTATACCATTTCAACACGGCAGCGGGGCGCGGAGGCCAGTTGAACAACGGATTTAGCCCCACCGGACCTTCGGGGTGATAGTGCCAGCGGGCGGCTTCGGGGTCCTGAGCGGTGTCAGTCATGGCAATACCCTTTATTTGGCGTAGTCGGGTTATGTGGCGTAGTCGGAGCCTTCGGCATCCAGCAGAGCCTTGATCTCGCGCAGATGTGCCTCGGCCTGATCGGGATAGTCGTCCAGTTCCCGTGCAGTCTTCTCGGCAATCTCATCCGACAGAACGCGCAGGGGCTGACCGGTTTGCAGCGCGCGAATATAGGTTTCCGCCGCCCGTTCGAAGTAATAAAGGCGATTGAAGGTATCCGCCGGGTCACTTCCGATCACCAGAACCCCATGGTTGCCCATGATCATGACCTTTTTCTTTGGGTCCGACAGCATCCCGGCGCAACGCTCGCCTTCGCTTTCAAAAGCCAGACCACCGAACTCCTGATCGACCACGTAGCGGTTGTAAAAGGTGGCCGTGTTCTGATCGATCGGAGGCATCGAACTGTCCGCCAGTGAGGCCAGAACGGTAGCAAAGATCGAGTGCACATGCATCACGCAGCGCGCGTGCGGGCAGTGCCGGTGGATCGATCCGTGCAACCCCCAAGCGGTGGGATCAGGCGCGCCGGGCTGGGACATCACGTCGGGGTCGTTGGCATCCAGAAACAGCAGATTCGACGCCGTGATCCGCGCGAAGTGCATCTGGTTGGGGTTCATCAGGAACTGGGTGCCGTCCTCATTCACCGCAAGACTGAAATGATTGGCCACGCCTTCATGCATGTTCAGCCGCTCGGTCCAGCGGAAGGCCGCGGCAAGGTCCACGCGTTCCGCCCAGTGGTCGATATTGGGACGCAGGTTGGTGACTGTCATTTCGGGCTCCTGTTGGAAATAACTCGGACTTTGGAAAAGCGTGCCTGCGGCGCGAATGTTTGACCAACGAAAAAAACAGACCTATCTCATTAGTTGAGCTTATGGCAGGGTTATGCACATGCAGAATTCACTTCCTCCGCTGGGCTGGCTGCGCACGTTCGAGGCCTCTGCGCGTCATCTGTCGTTCACCGGTGCGGCCCGGGATCTGAACATGACCCAAAGCGCCGTCAGCCAGCAGATCAAATCGCTGGAAGGTTATTTGGGGCAGCCCCTGTTTGTGCGCCGCCCGCGCGCGCTGGAACTGACCGAGGCCGGCATCACTTATCTGCCAGTGGTGCGCGAGGCGTTCCGGACACTGGTGCGCGGTACGAAGGCCGTCACCGGGGCGCAGCAGAACGCGGTGCAGGTGCAAAGCAACATCAGTTTTGCCGTCAACTGGTTGGCCCCGCGTCTGCCGCAGTTTCGATCCGAACACCCAGAGGTGCAGCTGAACATCTTTACCGAGCTGTGGGAGCCGCGCGAGATGGCTGAGGGCGCAGCTGTGGAAATCCGCTATTCCCTGCGGCCATCGGACACTGTGCGAACAGAGTTGCTGCGGACCGATCACTATTACCCGGTCTGCGCCCCCGGTTTCGCAGTGACGCTGGAGACGTTGCAGCAGCAGCCGCTGTTTGACTGTTCCAACCTGATGTCCAACTGGGCGAGTTGGGCAGAAGAACAGGCTCTAAATTGGGATAATCCGCCGATTACCTATTCGACCACCTATCTGGTTAGCCTGTCCGTCGCGATGGCCGGAGGGGGCCTGTGCCTGACCCACGACACCATCGCCCGCGACCTGATCCGGCAGGGGCGATTGGTAGCCCCTTTCGCCCATCGCGCGGTGATGCCCGAGGCCTATTACCTGCTGTTGTCCCCACAGGCCGAGGAAACTCCGGGGGCACTGGCCTTTGCCGATTGGCTGCGGCGCGAGATGGAGGTGGACCGATTGGCGTGACCGGGGCACTCCCGCCCATCGTCAATGCCGCTGCGCGACCTCTCCTCTGGTTGGGCCGGGCAGCGCTGACGCGCTGCGTGACGGTTTGATGATAGCTGTGCGCTGGGGGTTGCACCTTTTTGTGCATTCGGGAAAGTTGAACCATGGAATACACGCCTTTCCCAAGCTGGCCCGATGTCGCCCCCAAATTGATTGCAGTCGCCGCAGGACGCGAGGCCGCCGACACGGTCATTCGCGGCGGGATCTGGGTGAATGTCCACAGCCGCGAGACGCTGCCGGATCATGACATCGCCATTGCGGCGGGGCGCGTGGCCTTTGTCGGGCCGGACGCATCGCATTGCATTGGACCCGACACACAGATCATCGAAGCGAACGGCCGTTACATGCTGCCAGGCCTGTGCGATGCCCATATGCACATCGAATCGGGCATGTTGACCCCGGCCGAGTTTGCCCGCGCGGTGATTCCGCATGGCACCACTTCGATGTTCACCGACCCGCATGAAATTGCCAACGTGCTGGGTCTGGACGGCGTGCGGATGATGCATGACGAGGCGCTGATGCAGCCGGTGAACATCTTCACCCAGATGCCGTCCTGCGCGCCCTCGGCACCCGGGCTTGAGACCACGGGATATGAGATCACCCCCGAAGACGTCGCCGAGGCGATGAACTGGCCTGGCATTATCGGGCTGGGTGAGATGATGAATTTCCCCGGTGTGATTCATGGCGACCCGAAGATGCTGGCCGAGATTGCCGCGACTCAACGGGCGGGCAAGACAGTGGGTGGGCATTACGCTTCGCCGGATCTGGGGCCTGATTTCGCAGCCTACGTGGCTGGAGGGCCGGCAGATGACCATGAGGGCACCTGCGAGGCCGACGCCATTGCCCGGGTGCGGCAGGGGATGCGGTCGATGATGCGGCTGGGGTCGGCCTGGTATGACGTTGAAAGTCAAATCACAGCTGTCACTGAAAAGGGGCTGGACCCGCGCAACTTTATCCTGTGCACGGACGACTGCCACTCTGGCACGCTGGTCAAAGAAGGGCATATGAACCGGGTAGTGCGCCACGCGATTGCCTGCGGATGTGAGCCGCTGATTGCATTGCAGATGGCGACGATCAACACCGCGACCCATTTCGGGCTGGAACGTGAGATCGGCTCGATCACGCCGGGACGGCGCGCGGATGTCATTCTCAGCTCGGACCTGACAGAGTTGCCCATCGAAATGGTGATCGCCCGCGGTCAGGTCATCGCCCGGGATGGCGCGATCACAGTGGACTGTCCGCACCTGAACTGGCCGGACACTGCCCGCAATACCGTGCATCTGGGCCACGCCCTGACCGCGGAGGACTTCGAGATCAAAGCGCCCGCCGGAGCCAACCGTGTACGGGCCAACGTGATCGGCGTGGTCGAAAACCAGGCTCCCACCAAAGCATTGAAGGCCGAGTTGCCGATCATCGGCGGGCTGGTCGAAGGCGAAGGCAAAGTCTGCCAGATCGCGCTGGTCGAACGTCACCGCGCGACCGGAGGGGTGACCAACGCCTTTGTTTCGGGCTTTGGATACCAAGGCAAAATGGCAATGGCCTCGACCGTCGCCCATGACAGCCACCATATGATTGTGGTCGGCACCGACCGGGATCAGATGGCGCTGGCGGCGAACCGTTTGGCCGAGGTTGGCGGCGGCATCACCATTTTCCGCGATGGAGAAGAACTGGCGCTGGTGGAGTTGCCGATTGCCGGGCTGATGTCCGACAGCCCCGCCGCCGACGTTGCCGCCAAGGCGGAAAAGATGGTCGAGGCGATGCAGGCCTGCGGCTGTCAGTTGAACAACGCGTATATGCAGCACTCGTTGCTGGCTTTGGTCGTGATCCCGGAATTACGGATTTCCGACCTTGGGCTGGTGGATGTGCGCACTTTCGAAAAGATAGACCTTCTGGAACCTCTTGCATGACAATAATAAAAACACCTGACGTCCCGACGCCTGAAAAATTTACCGACCCCGCCGCCGCCGTGGCCCGTCTGGAAGAGCTGTACGAAAAGGCGACGCAGTTCCTGTGCGACAGCTTTGCCAAAGCGATGGAACAGGGCACTCCGGCCGAGCGGTACAGGGCCTTTTACCCGGAAATTCGCATCAAGACGTCCTCCTATGCGCAGGTCGACAGCCGGCTGAGCTTTGGCCACGTGTCCGAGCCTGGAACCCACGCAACAACGGTGACACGGCCCGACCTGTTCCGATCCTACCTGACGCAACAGATCGCCCTGCTGATCAGGAACCATGATCAGCCGGTGACGATTCAGGCATCCGACACGCCTATCCCGGTGCATTTCGCCGTGGCCAACAACCCCGATCTGGTGGTGCCGCATCAGGGCGCCGCCGGGTTCACCCTTCGCGATGTATTCGACGTTCCGGACCTGACCACCACCAATGACGACATCGTCAACGGGGTGCATGACGCGAATGACGAGATTGGCCCGCTGTCGCTGTTCACAGCGCAAAGGGTGGATTATTCGCTGGCCCGGCTGTCACATTACACGGCGACCGACCCGAGCCATTTCCAGAACCACGTCCTGTTCACAAACTACCAGTTCTACGTGTCCGAGTTCGAAAACTACGCGCGCGAGCAACTGGCCGATCCGGACAGCGGCTATACCAGTTTCGTCTCGACCGGGAATGTCGAGATCACCACGCCCGACGCTGTGCTGGAGCAGCCGCTGAAACTGCCTCAGATGCCGACCTATCACCTGAAACGCGCGGATGGGGCGGGGATCACACTGGTCAATATCGGGGTGGGTCCATCGAATGCGAAAACTGCCACCGACCATATTGCGGTTTTGCGCCCGCATGCCTGGCTGATGGTCGGCCATTGCGCGGGCCTGCGCAACACACAGGCGCTGGGGGATTTCGTGCTGGCCCACGCCTATCTGCGCGAGGACAAGGTGCTGGACGACGACCTGCCCGTCTGGGTTCCGATCCCGCCGCTGGCCGAGATTCAGGTGGCTTTGGAACAGGCCGTGGCCGAGGTCACCGAACTGGAAGGGTATGAGCTGAAGCGGATCATGCGCACCGGCACCGTTGCCTCGGTCGATAACCGCAACTGGGAACTGCGCGACCAGTCCGGCCCGGTTCAGCGCCTGAGCCAATCGCGCGCAATCGCGCTGGATATGGAAAGCGCCACCATCGCCGCGAACGGCTATCGGTTCCGTGTTCCTTACGGCACCTTGCTGTGCGTGTCCGACAAGCCTTTGCACGGGGAATTAAAGCTTCCAGGCATGGCCTCGGCGTTCTATACCACTCAGGTCAGCCGTCATCTGGCGATCGGAATACACGCGATGGAACACTTGCGCGGGATGCCGTTGGAGCGTTTGCACAGCCGGAAATTGCGTTCGTTTGACGAAACAGCCTTTCTCTGAAGCAAAAAAGCAACGATTTCCCCATATTTTTAGGGTTTTCCGCGCTACTATTCGTTGTGTTCGTCCACAATATCCCGTTACAGTTACGCGGTGAGGCCCTATTTATCGGGCACGTTAAGGAGACCAAGAAATGGCAAAGCCTATGACAAAGACTCAGCTGGTTGCTGCTCTCGCTGAGGAAATGGGGACAGACAAGAAAGCCGCGAATGCTGCGCTGGAGGCCATGACCGGCCTGATCACCCGCGAAGTTTCGGCCGGCGGCGCAGTCACCCTGCCCGGCGTTGGCAAAATCTACTGCCGCGAGCGCCCCGAGCGCATGGTGCGCAACCCCGCCACCGGCGAGCAGTTCAAGAAAGAAGCCGACAAAGTGGTCAAGATGACCATCGCCAAGGCACTGAAAGACAGCGTGAACGGCTGATTTCAGCTTTCACTGCGATATGATCAAGGGCCGCCGGTTGGGGGCCCTTTTTCTTTTGGACCATTTTGTTCGATCTCTTTTTTGCGCGCTTTGAGCCCAAATTGTTCAATCGGATAGCATAAGTGCCAGAGGTCCGTCTTTGGCTGCTAACCGTGACCAACCCGGTTTGGACCCGACCACAAGACGTGCGAACAAACGGTCTCGAATGAATAGTTCCGCGCCTTGATCGGTCCAGCCCACACTCAATTCGCCATCATTTTTTGGCGGATTGAAGCCTCCGGTAAATTCAGGTTTCACATACTCTGCAGAGTTTGCAAATGGCATGTTTTTGGAGAACTTCCATTCGTTCTCAACGGGTGCTGCTTTGCGGTTGTATAGCCAGCAGTCCGCCGTAACTTTCCCGCCTTCATCAAGCAGGTAGGCATAACCCGTTTTGCCATCGTCATCCAAAATCAGGGATTGCTGACCGTCGGGGCTGGTGTAGCGAAGCACTTCGTTGTCCATTCTTCGACTGTAAATGAATGCAGAAGCCAACAAAAGAATGTCGATGGGAATAACAGCTTTGTTCGGCATTGCGAACATTGGCTGAGTAGAAGCTGCGCCAAAGAAAAACGGGCGCCGAGACGCCCGTTTTTGTTTCATTACCATGGTTGATCAGTGAACCGTCTCAACCTTGTGGAAGTCCAAATCGCGGTCTTCGGGCATCGAGTCGATGCTCAGCACCTCTTTGCGCTTGCTGATCAGGATGTAGACCACACATGCCAGGTACAGACCAACCACAACTGCACCGATCCACTGGATCTGCAGCCACTGGCTCTGGAACAGCAGGGTCAGGACGAACAGCAGCGCTACGTTGCCGCCTACATAGACCAGTTTGCCCAGACGCTCGACCGTCATGTTCAGGTTGTCGGTGTACAGACGGATCAGCGAGTCCAGCGAGTTGATCACGAAAGTCACGCCCACGATCACCATTGCAATGTTGGTGATACCTGCGGTGTCGATGCCGTTCAGGTGGTAGTAGTAGAGAACGGTGAACCAGATACCCAGCGGGATCGACGGGAAGATCAGCAGCGCCGCCAGCAGCTGCCATGTAGTCAGACCACCTACAAAGCGCGAGGTGAACTGGCCGATCATGATCGACCATGCGAACCACCAGAACAGGTAGAAGGCGTGGTAATCGGTCAGCGGCAGGACGAACTTGTGGATGTTCGTGAAATAGGCGCCGATGTTGCTGCCGGTTTCCAGGAACCCGGTAACTCCCATGCCGGCCGCTGCCCACATGCCAAGGATCAGGGCCAGGAACAGGAAGGTCGAGCCCACCGACAGGATACGCACGTATTTCAGGTCGGTCGAAGAATAGGCCGCAGCCAGAATCACGACGAACACGATGATATAGAAAGTACCGACCACGGACTCACCGTCGCCAACTTCTGGCAGGTAACCCGGCAGGTAGATCAGGAACAGGCTGGCGGTAAAGGCGCAGGTGCCGATGATGACGACGTTGTTGACCAGCTTGACCAGCGGGATTTCAAAGAACTTCACCCGCGGCTCGATCACGCAGAAATAGAACGCTGTCAGGAAGTAGAACGCCCAAATCAGGAAACCCCAGAAGCCGAACTCGATGGCCAGAGGATTGGCGAAAGCATAAGCCGGGTCTTCGGCATAGCCGCCGAACTCGGTCAACGGGAACATGATCAGGCCGACATCCAGACCGGATGTGAACAGGATCGCAATGAAAGTGAACAGATGGACGGGGGTTACGCCAACACAGCGCAGGTTCCACCACTTCACCACGAAGAAAGCGACCAGGCCCAAAGCCAGCAGGACGCCGAACGACAGGATGTACTCCAACAACACTTAACACACCTCCCATTATATTTCGGATGCGGCTGCTGTTATCTTTTATTGGCGAGTCAATCAATAAAAACGACCAATTCGTTAATGCTGTGGGCCGGATGTGCCTTTTTTGACGCAAAAAACGACCCACCTTGCGGTGAATGCGAAATTGATAAACAGTGCGCGAAAGTGCTGAGAGGGGAGCGGAATGGACCTTCGCGCCATTGCCATGGGGCTGACATTTGCGTTCATCTGGTCCTCGGCCTTTACCTCGGCCCGGATCATCGTCGCGGATGCGTCCCCGTTGTTTTCGCTGGCTGTTCGGTTTTTGATTTCTGGGCTGATTGGCGTGGCCATTGCACGTGCCATGGGTCAAAGCTGGAACCTGACACGACCGCAGTGGCGGGCGACGATCCTGTTCGGAATTTGCCAAAATGCCCTTTATTTGGGTCTGAATTTCTATGCGATGCAAACGGTTGAGGCGTCGCTTGCCGCCATCATCGCCTCGACCATGCCGTTGCTGGTGGCTTTGGCGGGCTGGCTGTTTCTGGGCGAAAAGCTGCGTCCGCCAGCGGTGCTGGGCTTGTTTGCGGGCTTTGCCGGTGTGGCCCTGATCATGAGCACACGGATCGGCGGCGGCGTTGACATGTTCGGCGTGACTCTGTGTTGCATCGGGGCCCTGGCACTGACCTTTGCCACGCTGTCCATTCGCGGAGCAACGTCGGGCGGCAATTTCATGATGGTGGTCGGGTTGCAGATGCTGGTAGGTTCTGCCGTTCTGTTTGTCGCGGCACCGCTGTTCGAAAAAATCTACATCCATCCGACCGTGCCGCTGGTGCTGGCCTTCACCTACACGACCCTGTTCCCCGGTCTGCTGGCAACATTGATCTGGGTCCTGCTTTTGGATCGAATCGGCGCCACCCGCGCGGCGACGTTCCATTTCCTCAACCCCGTCTTCGGCGTCACCATCGCTGCCATCCTGTTGGGCGAGAAACTGGGCCCGCTGGATGCGGTTGGGGTCGGGATCACGACACTCGGAATTCTGGCGGTTCAGCTGGCGCGGCAGCCTGCTCAGGGCAGCAAGGCCTCGACCTGACGCAACAGCTTGGGCGCATCCGGCTTTGTATTCGCGCCATAGGTGGCAGCAACCTCGCCATTGGGGTCCAGCAGGATCTTGTTGAAATTCCACCGGGGCTCAAACCCGGTCTGCGCTGCAACCGCCTTGTAGAAGGGATGCGCATTCGCACCTTTCACTGGCGTGATATCTGTCATCGGCAGGGTCAGGCCATAGTTCATCTCGCAGAATTCCTTGACCTCATCGGCCGAGCCCAGTTCCTGGTTGAACGAATCCGATGGCACGGCCAGAACCACAAGACCGCGATCCGAATACGCCTCATACACCTTTTGCAGAGACGCATATTGCCCGGTGAAGCCGCAGTGCGAGGCGGTGTTCACCACCAGAACCGGCTGCCCCCTCCAATCTTCGATCGACAAGGTGCCGCCGTCGATCGACGCGAACTCCCCCGACAACGGAGCGGCTTGCACCGTGCGGCCGAATAGGATCAGGACCGTCAAAACAAACATTCTGAACATGATTTGGCCTCCCTTTGCTTACATTACGTATCAAACCCGGTTGCAGATCACCCGCACGAACGCGCGAGGCCGCTGAAATAGGGCTTTGATTTCCCCGCCCCTGCCCCCAGATTATGCCACAAGTAAAACGACCGGAGGAGCCATGACCCGTTATACCAAAGACCCCGAGGCCATCGCCGCCCTGTCCCCCGAAGAGTTCCACGTCACGCAGCGCAGCGGGACCGAGCGTCCGGGCACCGGCAAATATTTGGGCAACAAGGAACCGGGGATTTATGTGGACATCGTCTCGGGCGAGCCGCTGTTCGCTTCGACCCACAAGTACGAATCCGGCTGCGGCTGGCCCAGCTTCACCAAACCGATCATCCATGAACATGTGGAGGAGTTTCACGACTCCACCCATGGTATGATCCGCACCGAGGTCCGCTCGAAACACGGCGACAGTCATTTGGGGCATGTCTTCCCGGATGGTCCGCGCGAACATGGCGGGCTGCGCTATTGCATCAACTCTGCCGCGCTGCGGTTCATCCATCGCGACGAGATGGAGGCCGAAGGCTATGGCGAATACCTGATCCATGTGGAGGATATTCAATGACCGAAGAACGCGCCGTACTGGCCGGGGGCTGCTTCTGGGGGATGCAGGACCTGATCCGCAAACTGCCGGGCGTGTCGGGTACCCGTGTCGGCTATACCGGCGGGGATGTGCCCAACGCCACCTATCGCAACCACGGCACCCATGCCGAAGGGATCGAAATCTGGTTTGATCCCACCACGATCACCTATCGCGATCTGCTGGAGTTCTTCTTTCAGATTCACGACCCGACCACGTTGAACCGTCAGGGCAATGATCGCGGCATGAGCTACCGCTCGGCCATCTACTATGTGGATGACGCCCAGAAACAGGTAGCTGAGGATACGATTGCCGATGTGAACGCCAGCGGCATCTGGCCTGGCAAAGTGGTGACCGAACTGGAACCCGTCGGTGACTTCTGGGAGGCCGAGCCCGAGCATCAGGATTACCTCGAGCGTATCCCGAACGGCTATACCTGCCACTTCCCGCGCCCCGATTGGGTTCTGCCCAAACGCGACGCGGCTGAATAAAGGCGTGGCCCCTGCGGGGGCTACCCTGTCGCCACCCGCGGGCGGCCGCTGGCCTCGACGGTGACCGTGGCCTCGACAAACACGTCCTGCGCCTCAATCCTTGCGGTTCGGATATCCCGGTCAACCACGACCCGGATGTCCTCGGCCCCGGCCTGACGCACAGCACCCTCGGCCTCGGAGCGCAATACGGATTCTAACAATTCCAACGCCGCGCTGGATTCGTTGAAATCCTGCGGTCCGTCTTCAAGGTGAACCCGGAACCGGCCCTCGGACGGGGATGTGACCGTGCCGGTTCTGCGCAGGGTCAGGCGTCCTACCACAGCACCGATAGCATTGGCCACGCCAGCATGTTCCGGCAGAATCATGCGACAGCGCAGACGCTCACCCACCGCAGGGTAGTAACTGGGCGCCGATGCCCCGAGACCAACCACATCGACGTTCAACATCGTATCCAGTGCCAACAGGCCGCGATGGCCGGACAAGCCCTTTTGCGTCAGAACATGCCGCGCCAATTCGGCGGACGGCACACCAAACGCCTCGGCTTCTTCGGCAAAAGCAGTCTCTAACAAGGTCAATGTGGTTTGTTCGGTCAGTTGATCGACGATGATCTGTGCCAGTTCCTCCGGCGTCTTGGCCAACCTGTCTCCGGTGCCTACCCGCTTGCGCGCGATCAGTTCCAGCGCCTTGTGGGCCGCATCCGTATCCCAGGCGTCCAACCGACCCAGAACATGGCTGGCATCCGATGGCGTCACGCCCGAGACCTGAACGATTCCGCGATCCACCAACCGCGCCAGGGCCCCGTTCTCCATCCGGGTCCGCAGCAGGTCGCTGAGTGGCAGGACCTTGTCACCCAGCCTTTCCAGCAGGTCCTCTTCCCGCGCGCCCAACCCCTCGGCGTGAATGCCGGGAACGCGGCGTGCAAAGCGGGTGTCATGCTCGCCTACCGTTGTCGCCCGCAGTTGCGTATCCAACACGGCATGAACAGCCTCGGGCGCCTCAGATGCGATCAGCGAAACGGGCAGCACCCGCCGCGGCCCCAGAAACACGCCGCCGCCCAGCCCTTCAGTCATCACATGCACCTGACTGTCGCCGCCCAGACCGTGGGTGCGCATCGCGACCGCCTCGACCATGGTGCGGAAGCCACCGACCTGCGCGCCAGCGGGATCAATCGCAGGCTTGCCGTCGCGGATCAGCGCCACATCGGTGGTCGTGCCTCCGATATCCGACACAAGGGCGTTCTCAGTGCCTGTCAGCCAGCTTGCGCCCACAATCGAGGCCGCCGGGCCGCTGAGGATGGTTTCAATCGGCCGTTCACGCGCCTGCTCGGCGCTCATCAGGGCACCATCCCCACGCACGACCATCATCGGCGCAGTGATACCCAATTCCAGCAACCGGTCCTGCGCGCGCCCGATCAGCCGGTCGATCATCCCGATCAGCCGGGCATTCAGCACCGCGGTCACTGCCCTCTTGGGGCCGTTCAGCTTGGCTGACAAGTGATGCGAACAGGTGACCGGAGCGCCCGTCTTTTCCGAAATGATCCGCGCCGCCTCCAGCTCATGCGCAGGGTTCCGTGTGGCGAACTGCGCCGCAATGGCAAAACCCGAAATGCCTTTGTGAGAGTCTAAAAACGCCTCAAGCGCCGCCACATCCAGCGGTGCAGCTTCGCCGCCGGCATGGGTGTGACCACCCCCGACAACCAGCGCCGGATCACCTTTCAACGCATCCCGCAGCCCGTGCTTGTCCAGATCGCAGTCCTTGAACCCGATATAGATCAGCGCGACGCGCCCGCCCTGCCCTTCGACCAGCGCATTTGTCGCCAAGGTGGTCGACAGCGACGCCATCGAAATCTGCTCCGGCGCCACCTGCGCCGCATCCAGAACTGCCTGAATCGCCTTGCCTACGCCAATCGCCAGATCTGCCCTCGTGGTCAGGGACTTGGCTGAGGCGATAACCTCACGCTCATCCCGGATCAGCACCGCATCCGTGTAGGTTCCGCCCGTATCCACCCCCAAAGCCAACGCCATCGGGTTCTCCTTCCTGTTCGCTGTGGATGGGTTTAGCGGTTTGGACCGACACGTCCAGCCTGTTTGCGGCACTTATGCCAATCGTTGCACCGCCCAGCGCGCGGCGTCAGCAACAGTGGGGTCCGGGTCATCCGTCAAACCCTGCGCGACGGGCCGAAGCTCGGCCCTTCCCGAGTTTCCGATGGCATAGAGCACATTGCGCACAAACCGATCCCGCCCGATGCGTTTGACAGGCGATCCTGAAAACTTCGCACGAAACGCCGCATCATCCAGCTCGGCCAATTCCGCCAGAGCAGGTGCTTTCAAATCATCCCGGGCAGCATAGCGTATATCACTGGCCGCAACAGCAAACTTGTTCCACGGACAAGCCGCCAGGCAATCGTCGCAGCCGTAAATCCGGTTGCCGAGCTTGCCCCGCAACTCTTCGTCCACCGGGCCTTTGTGCTCGATGGTTAGATAGGAAATGCAGCGCGTTGCATCCAACTGGTAAGGGGCCGGAAAGGCATCGGTCGGACAGGCATCCAGACAGGCTCGGCACGAGCCGCAATGGTCCATCTCAGCCATGTCCGATGGCAGGTCCAAAGTGGTAAAAACAGACCCTATAAAGGCCCAATTCCCCCAATCCCGACTGACCAGATTGGTGTGTTTTCCCTGCCAACCCAGCCCGGCAGCGTAGCCCAAGGCCTTTTCCGGCACAGGAGCCGTATCGACAAAGACCTTCACCTCGCCGCCCGCCTCGGCGATCAGCCAGCGTGCCAGCCGCTTCAGCCGTTTCTTGACCAGATCATGGTAATCCTTGTTCTGCGCATAGACTGAGATCGCCGCCTTGTCCGGGTGATCCAGCACCTCGGTCGGGTCATGGTCCGGCGCATAGCTCTCGGCCAGCATGACCACCGACCGTGCTTCGGGCCAGAGTGCTGCCGGATCACCGCGCCAATGGGTCCGCTCGGCCATCCAGCCCATCTGACCGTGATATCCGGCCTGCAGAAACGCCTCCAACCGTGCCGGAACTTCTGGCACATCCCATGGCCGACACACACGACAGGACACAAACCCTTCGCTCAGCGCCTGCGCCACCAGCTTGTCTTTTAAACCCGATCCGCTTTTCATCTGGCTACAAATATCCTCAGGGGGAATCGCGCACCAGCGCGATTGGGGGGCAGACAGCCCCCGCTACCCTATCAGAAATCAAGATCCGCGTAATGCAGCGGCGGCCGGAAACCCGGCACCTGATCCGCAAGGATTGACCGAAACGCTGGCCGCGACTTGATCTTGGCGTACCAGTCCTTGACCGCAGCGGATCGGTTCCAATCCACGTCTGAAATATAATCCAGCGCCGACAGATGCGCCGCGGCGGCAAAATCCGCCAAGGTCATCTGATCGCCCGCCAGCCAGCGCCGATGATCCAGCAGCCAGGCCATGTAATCCAGATGGTATTTGATTGCGCGGGCCCCTTCCTTGACGTTCTTGCTGTCCGGATAGCCCTCACCGGTGACCTTCTTGTTCACCCGCTCATACAACAGTTTCGAGGTCACCTCGTGATGAAACTTGTCATCGAACCACCCCACCAGACGCCGCACTTCGTACCGGGCCTCGGGCGTTTTCGGCATCAGCGGGGGTTCAGGGCGCGTCTCTTCGATATATTCGCAAATGGCGGCGCTTTCCGACATCACACGCCCGTCCAGACGCAGAACCGGCACTTTACCGGCGGGGTTGCGGCGCAGGAAATCCGGGTCTTTCTCCCAGTATCGTTCCTCGACCAGCTCAACCTCGATCTTCTTTTCCGCCAGGGACAGGCGGACCTTGCGGCAATACGGGGACAGGGGAACGTGAAACAGACGCGCCATGGGCTTCCAATCGAACCAGTGAATACCCCATCAGCTTTAGCCTTGAGGGGCGATGAGTTTCAATCCTCGAAACAATCCGCGCGACCATCTGCGCGGATGGTGGCCGCTCCGTCCAGGATCGACGCAGCCCGCCGGCGCGTGCGCACCGAGGGGTCAGTGACCGACCGATTGCGGGGCGAGGGCAGGATCGCCGCGATCCGCGCGGCCTGCACCGGGCTCAACCGGGACGCCGGTACGCTGAAATTGCGCTGAGCAGCGGCCTCAACCCCGAAAACGCCCTGCCCGGTTTCGGCGACGTTCAGATAGACCTCGAGAATGCGCTGCTTGCTCCAGAAAATCTCGACAACCGGAGTGATCGAGGTTTCCAGCGCCTTGCGTACCCAGCTTCGACCCTGCCACAGGAACACGTTCTTCACCACCTGCTGCGTGATGGTCGACGCTCCGCGCGTACCGCCGTTTTCCAGCGCATCGCGGATCGCTTCGACGTCAAATCCCCAATGCAGGCAGAAATTGGCATCCTCGGCCGCCACAACCGAACGCGCCATGACCGGAGAGATCTCTTCGATCGGTACCCAATCACGCTCGATCTTGCCCAGCCGGCGCCATTCGGACCAGATCGTATGGGTCACCGGCGGGTTCACCACCGAATAAAGCACCACCAGCCCGACCACAAAGACAATCACCCCCACCACAGCCCGAGTCACCCAACGGCGAATCCGCAGTGTGGTTGGTTTCTTTGCCTTTGACGCCTTGCTTTTCTTACTGCTCGACTTGCGCGCTGCTTTTCTTGCCATGCCTTTGCTATACGATGCGGCGCTTGGGTTTGAAACGGTTTAAATCGCCAGCGCTCGCGCCTCGCGCGGGCGGATGACCGGGCGTGCGGTTTCCGGCAGCACCGGGTTTCGGTCCCGCAGTTCCGGGAACAGGCGCAGTACTTCGGCCTGTGTGTCACGATCCGACTGTGTCACCGCGTGTCCCGGATAATAGCTTTCGCTTTTCGCCCCATTTGCGATGACGATCTCATGCCGCGAGAACAGCAGGTGGATATATTCGATCTCATCGCTTTCGACACGAGTCACCGTGTCATCATTGACCAGACAATGCGCGGCGATCAGAACCTCAGAATGGCCAAAATGGTAAGGTGCACGCCAATCCGCGACCAGCATCCGGTGCTGCGGCGATACCATCAGTGGACGCTCCAGACCCAAAACCCCGGCCTCAAACCGGATCGGGGCCAGTTTGCCCCGCGCCTCGACACGAGTTCTGCCCACCCACAGCAAAGGCTGCGCACCGTGATCAACAGTGGTGATCATATCCCCCGGCTGCAGATCTTCGACCCGACGCTGCCCGTCAGGCGTTTCGATCATGGTACCGGGTGTGAAACAAGGCGGGCCCAAGGTGCCAACGTCCAATGGCCCCTGCGTTGTAACGAAGGTCGACGATACAAAGGTGCCACTTTGCAACACCTTGCCATCAGTCGGAGTAAATACCCGCGTTCCATCCGCAAGGTAAAAGGTCGTGCCGACATAGGTGACATTCCCCTGACCGGGCACGTTGATCGTTACCGTGTCCCCAGGCCACGACCGGGTGACATCCACACCGTTGACGGTGTCGTTGTTGAACCGATCGATATCACCGTCGTCGTTCTGATCTACCAGATCATAAACCTGCACCGTCAGCGTCGTTCCCGCCGCAGGCGGGTTTGCCGGATCCATGTCAAAGAACTGGTCAGTATAGGTCGCTGGCATAGGTCTGCTCCTGCCTACTCGTCACGTTGGACTGCAGTGTCCCTGCAAATCCCGAAGAAACTATGTCCATAGCTAGGCGCGAACGGCGCAAAAACGCAATAATCTTGGTTAAATTGTCCGAAATCGAAAAACCCGCGTGTTTCAGGTGACACGCGGGTTTCTATGTTCAAGGCTTTGTTGACCGTTTATTCAGCCGGAACCGCCTCGGCCTCGTTGGTCAGAGGATAGCTGAGCTTGTTCAGCATCTCTTTCGGGCAGACCTGTAGGAAGTTGGCTTTTTCAACATCCCAGTGCTGAAGGATGTCGGCGGCCTTGCGGCTGAAGGTTTCGGCCTGATGGGTTTCGATCAGCGTTTTCAGCTGCTCTTCCCAATGGTCGACGGTCACCGGGCAGGTCACCAGCGTTTCCATGTTCATCAGCTTTTCGGCCTTGCCTTCAGGGTCGTACAGATAGGCCATACCGCCCGTCATACCTGCACCAAAGTTGGCACCGATATCGCCCAGGATCACAGCCACACCGCCGGTCATGTATTCGCACCCGTTCGAGCCACAGCCCTCGATCACCACCGTGGCGCCCGAGTTCCGCACCGCGAACCGCTCACCGGCGCGGCCGGCGGCGAACAGGTACCCATCGGTGGCACCGTACAGGACGGTATTGCCGATGATGGTGTTGTCATCTGCCTTAAGTGGGCTGACCTGCGGCGGGCGCACGACGATCATGCCGCCCGACAGGCCCTTGCCGACATAGTCGTTGGCATCACCCGAGACTTCCAGTTTCAGACCCGGCGCGGCAAAGGCCCCCAGAGACTGGCCGGCCGAGCCCTGCAGCTTCACATGCAGGTGGTCGGACTGGAACGTGTTCCGCATCCCGAAGTTCTGCACGATATGGCTGGAAACACGGGTGCCCACGGTCCGGTGCGTGTTCTGCACCGCGTAGGACAGCTGCATCTTTTCACCATCCTTCAGGAACCGCGCCGCGTCGCGAACAATTTCGGCGTCCAGAGTATCCGGCACCACATTGCGATCCTTGTCACGGTTATAGACGATGTCCTGAGCGCCATCGACGGTGATCAGCAGCGGGTTCAGGTCAAGATCGTCCAGATGAGCGGACCCACGGCTGACCTGTGCCAGCAGATCGGCCCGTCCGATGATTTCATCGATCGAACGCGCACCCAGGCTGGCCAGCAGCTCGCGTACTTCCTGCGCGTAGAAGGTGATCAGGTTGACGACCTTGTCCGCGCTTCCGCTGAACTTGGCGCGCAGGTCTTCGTCCTGCGTACAGACACCAACCGGGCAGGTGTTCGACTGGCACTGGCGCACCATGATGCAGCCCATCGCGATCAGCGCGGCAGTACCGATGCCGTATTCCTCGGCCCCCATCATCGCGGCCATGACAATGTCACGACCGGTGCGCAGGCCACCATCGGTCCGCAGGGTCACACGGTCGCGCAGGTTGTTCATCGCCAGAACCTGATGCGCCTCGGTCAGGCCCATCTCCCACGGCAGACCGGCATATTTGATCGAGGTTGCAGGCGACGCACCCGTACCGCCATTGTGACCCGAAATAAGGATAATATCCGCTTTCGCCTTGGCCACACCGGCGGCAATCGTGCCAACGCCCGAGGACGCCACCAGTTTCACCGTCACTTTGCAGCGCGGGTTGATCTGTTTCAGGTCATAGATCAGCTGCGCCAGATCCTCGATCGAGTAGATGTCGTGGTGCGGCGGCGGCGAGATCAGGGTCACACCCTTGGTCGAGTGCCGCAGACGCGCGATCAGATCGGTGACCTTCATGCCCGGCAGCTGACCACCCTCACCGGGTTTCGCACCTTGGGCGACTTTGATCTCCAGCTCTTCACACTGGTTCAGGTATTCGGCGGTCACACCGAACCGGCCCGAGGCCACCTGCTTGATCTTGGCCGACGGATTGTCGCCATTGGGCTCCGGCACAAAGTGTGCGGGGTCTTCACCACCTTCGCCACTGTCGGATTTCGCACCGATCCGGTTCATGGCCACGTTCAGCGTCTTGTGCGCCTCGGGGCTCAGTGCGCCCAGCGACATGCCCGGTGTGACAAAACGCTTACGGATCGAAGTGATCGACTCGACCTCTTCAATTGGCACCGGCTTGCCCAGCGGTTTGAAATCCATCAGGTCGCGCAGGTGAATCGGCGGGTTCGACTGCATCTTGGCCGAATACTGCTTCCACAGCTCATAGGAGGCGCGGTTACAGGCCATCTGCATCATGTGCATCGAGGTCGCTTCCCATGCGTGGGTCTCACCCGATTTCCGCGCTTTGTAGAAGCCACCGATGGGCAGCACGTCCAGGCCGTTGGTCCAGGCTTTGGCGTGGATTTCCTCGGCCTTGGTCTGAATACCGGTCACACCGATACCGGAAATCCGGCTGGTCATGCCCGGGAAGTATTCCGCCACCATGGCGCGGCTGAGGCCTACGGCCTCAAAATTCAGACCGCCGCGATAAGACGAGATCACCGAGATGCCCATCTTGGCCATGATCTTCAACAGACCTTGGTCGATAGCTTCGCGGAAGCGGGCCACGTTTTCGGTCAGCGTGCCATCCAGAAGACCGCGATCAATGCGATCGGCCAGCGAATCCTCGGCCAGATAAGCGTTTACAACGGTCGCACCACAGCCGATCAGCACGGCAAAGTAATGCGGGTCGATACATTCGGCCGAGCGCACGTTCAGCGAGCAGAAGGTCCGCAGGCCCTGACGCGTCAGATGCGAGTGAACCGCACTGGTCGCCAGGATCATCGGCATCGCCACGCGACCCTCGCCTGAGTTCATATCAGACAGCACCAGATGCCCCGCGCCCGAGCGCACGGCCTCTTCTGCTTCGGCTCTAACACGGGCCAAAGCGGCGCTCAGCGCACCTCGACCCGGCTCAAAGCTACAATCGATCTCAGCCAGCGGAGAGTTGAAGTTCTCGACCAGCTTGTCCCACTGCGTGTTGCCGACAAAGGGGCTTTCCAGCACGATGATCTCGGTCTGGCTGCTGTCTTCGTCCAGCACGTTCTTGAGGTTGCCGAAGCGCGTTTTCAGCGACATCACGCGATATTCACGCAACGAGTCGATCGGCGGGTTGGTCACCTGGCTAAAGTTCTGGCGGAAGAAATGGCTCAGCGGGCGGTATTGCTTGGACAGAACCGCCGACGGGGTATCGTCGCCCATCGAAGCAATCGATTCCTTGCCGTCCTCGGCCATCGGGGCGAGGATCTGTTCCAGTTCCTCAATCGAATAGCCTGCTGCGATCTGACGCTTCCGCAGCTCTTCGCCCGAGAAGATCGGCGCCTCGACCAATTCGCCCAGCGTGTCGTCCAGATCGTTGATCTTGCCGACCCACTCGCCGAACGGCAGCGCGCGTGCCAGCTTGTCCTTGATCTGGGTGTCGCGGTAGAGCTTGCCACGCTTCATGTCCACGGCCAGCATCTGACCCGGACCCAGCGCGCCTTTTTCCGTCACCGATGCCTCATCAATCGGCACCATGCCGGCCTCGGACCCTGCGATGACCAGACCATCGCCAGTCACCACATAGCGCATCGGACGCAGGCCGTTCCGGTCCAGACCGGCGCAAACCCAACGGCCATCGGTCATGGCCAGCGCGGCGGGGCCGTCCCACGGCTCCATTACCGAGTTACAGTAGGAATACATGTCACGCCACGCCTGCGGCAGTTCAACCGCCTGCTTGGACCAGCTTTCCGGCACCAGCATGGTTTTCGCCATGGGAGCCGAGCGACCCGCACGCACCAGAACCTCGAATACCGAGTCCAATGCAGCCGAGTCCGACGAACCACCGGCGATGATCGGCTTGATGTCATCGGCATAGTCGCCGAAGGTCGAGGACGCCATGCGGATCTCATGGCTCTTCATCCAGTTGATGTTGCCCTTCAGCGTGTTGATCTCACCGTTATGGGCCAACATGCGGAACGGCTGCGCCAGCCACCATTGCGGGAAGGTGTTGGTCGAATAGCGCTGGTGATAGATCGCAAACGCCGATTCAAAGCGTTCGTCCATCAGGTCCGGGTAGAAGACGGCGACCTGCTCGGCCAGCATCATGCCCTTGTAGATGATCGAGCGGCAGGACAACGACGCCAGATACAGGCCCGAAATGCCCGCAGCATTAGCGGCCTTTTCGATGCGACGGCGGATGACGTACAGCTCGCGCTCGAACGTTTCTTCATCCACGCCCTTGGAATTCGAGATCAGAATCTGCTCGATCTCGGGACGGGTCGCGTTTGCCTTTTCGCCCAGGCAGGTCACATCGACCGGCACATGGCGCCAGCCATAGATGTAATAGCCCATGCGCAGAACTTCGGTTTCCACGATGGTCCGGCAGCTTTCCTGCGCGCCGAAATCGGTGCGGGGCAGGAAGACCTGACCAACCGCGATCAGCTCATCCATGTTGGGCTCGTGCCCGGTACGACGGATCTGGTCATAGAAGAAGGGGACCGGGATCTGCACGTGGATACCCGCGCCGTCACCGGTTTTACCGTCAGCGTCCACAGCGCCTCGGTGCCAGATCGCTTTGAGCGCATCGATCCCGGCATCCACAACCTTGCGCGACGGCTTACCGTCAACGGATACAACAAGGCCCACGCCGCAGGAAGAATGCTCTTCTTCCTCGGAATAGAGACCGTTTTCCGCCATCCATTTGCGCTTGGCTTCCTCGGCCCGCACCCAATCGGCATCATATTTGGTCATTGGCTGTCTCCTTCTTCCGGCTGGGCAAACATGGCTTCGACCTCGGATTTGGTCATCTGCTTGCGTTCGCCTGCGAACGCGTACCCGTCGGGCTTTTTGTCGATAAAAAGTTCCAGTTGCAGCGGGTTTCCTGTGTCTTCGAACAGGCCCGCTGCCATTTCAGTGTGTCCGTGCATCTCGCCCGGTGCGGTGACCCGGTACCAAAGGGCCGAGCCGCATTCGGCGCAGAAGGCACGCTCAGCCCATTCGGACGAGGTAAAAGTCTTGACCGGGCCCAAAGCGGCATAGCCGGGCTCGGCCTGAAACGTCACCAGCATCGAGCTGGTCCAGCGACGGCATTGGTCGCAATGGCATGCGCCCAGCGAGTCCTTCGACGGGGTGGCGGTCACGGTGACCGCGCCACACATGCATTGGCCTTGCAATTCGGGCATTCGAACCCTCCTGTCGCTGGGCGTTGGGTTACTCGGCTGCGATGGCAGCCTTGGCATTGAACCGGTCGATGATCGCATCGGCGCAATCACGGCCGTCACGGATCGCCCAGACCACCAGCGAGGCACCGCGTACGATGTCACCGATGGCATAGACGCCGTCCATCTCGGTCTCACCGGTCTGGAACGCCGCCTTGACGGTACCCCAACGGGTCACGGGCAGGTCGGGCTGGCCGAACAGGGTGGGCAGGTCTTCGGGCTCGAATCCCAGCGCCTTGATCACCAGATCGGCCTCTTCAACGTAATCCGCACCTTCGATCACTTCGGGTGCTTGGCGGCCAGACGCATCGGGCTGACCCAGACGCATCTTCTGCACCATCACGCCCGAGACCTTGTCGTCGCCGGTAAAGCCTTTGGGCGCGCTGAGCCATTCAAAAATCACGCCTTCTTCCTCGGCGTTTTGAGTCTCACGCTGCGAACCCGGCATGTTGGCGCGGTCGCGGCGATACAGGCATTTCACCGAGGTCGCACCCTGACGGATCGAGGTGCGCACGCAGTCCATCGCGGTGTCACCGCCGCCGATCACGACAACCTTCTTGCCGTCGGCATTCAGGCGGCCATTGTCGAAATCTTCAACGGCATCACCAAAGCTTTTGCGGTTCGAGGCGGTCAGGAAGTCGATCGCCTTTTCAATGCCATTCAGACCGCTGCCCGGCATCGACAGGTCACGCGACTTGTAAACACCGGTTGCGATGATCATGGCGTCATGCTTGGCGCGGATTTCTGCAAACTTTTCGGCGTCCACGTCGCAGTTCAGAACGAATTCAACCCCGCCATCGGCCAGCAGGTCATTGCGGCGCTGAACGATGTCCTTTTCCAGTTTGAAGCCCGGGATACCGTACATCAGCAGACCGCCCGCGCGGTCATAGCGGTCATAAACTGTGACCTGAATACCGGCGCGGCGCAGCATATCCGCCGCAGCCAGACCACCGGGGCCACCGCCGATGATACCGACGCTTTCGCTGCGCTCGGCACCCGGAGCGACCGGTTTCACCCAGCCTTTGTCCCAGGCGGTATCGGTGATGTATTTCTCGATGGTGCCAATGGTAACGGTGCCGTGGCCGGACTGTTCGATCACGCAATTACCTTCGCACAGACGGTCCTGCGGGCAGATGCGGCCGCAAATCTCGGGGAAGGTGTTGGTGGCCTGGCTGGTCGCATAAGCCTCTTCCAGACGGCCGGTTGCGGTCAGGCGCAGCCAGTCGGGGATGTTATTGTGCAGTGGGCAGTGTGACTGACAATAAGGCACACCGCACTGACTGCAGCGGCTGGCTTGTTCTTCTGCCTTGGCCGACGCGAACTCAGCGTAAATTTCGTCAAAGTCTTCTTTGCGCACATCGGCGGCACGCTTTTCCGGCATGACGCGGTCGATCTGCACAAATTTCAGCATCGGTTGCTTGGCCACGGGTCAGACTCCATGAATTGGCTTGGTCGAGCCTCTTTAAGAGATAGAGTTCGGGATGAAAAGTCAATTATACTGACCTAAATTAGAAAAATTTTGCCCGGAACGCGAAATCTGCGAAAAATATTCAGTTTTTTAGCTCCGAAACGGACCTATTTACGCGCTTTCCTTTTCGGCACCACACTTATACCCATTGCGCGCAAAGAACACGTGACGGCGGCACGGCAGGTTAAATGAGTTTTTTCCAACTGATTCTCGCGGCAATTATTCAGGGTATCACCGAATTTTTGCCAATCTCTTCTTCGGGCCATCTGATCCTGTTGCCCAACCTGACCGGCTTGGGCGATCAGGGGCTGGCGATTGACGTCGCCGTACATGTGGGCACGTTGGGCGCCGTGATCCTGTATTTCTGGTCGGACGTAAAACAAGCCATGGCCGGTTTGCCGCGCGCCCTGACGGGGCGGGTCGATACTCCGCAGGCCCGGCTGGCGATGGGCCTGATCATCGCCACGATTCCCACCGTCATCGTCGGCGCCATCCTGTTCAAAACCGGTCTCAGCCAATCCTTGCGTTCGATGGCGGTGATCGGCTGGACCATGCTGGGTTTTGGGCTGTTGCTGTATTGGATGGATCAGAAAGGCCCGCAGACCAAGCAAGCCAACGACTGGGGCTTGCGCGATGCCATGATCATGGGGTTGTGGCAGGTTCTGGCGCTGATCCCCGGCACCTCGCGGTCGGGCATCACCATAACCGGCGCACGGCAACTGGGCTACAGCCGCGAAGACGGCGCACGGATTGCGATGCTGATGTCGATCCCGACGATCCTGGCTTCGGGCGTGTTACTGTCGGCGGATGTGATCCGGGAGGCCGACGCGCAGCTGGCAAAAGACGGCGCGATTGCCGCCTTTTTCGCCTTTATATCAGCCCTACTGGCGCTGAGCCTGATGATGCGCCTGCTGCGCAGCGTCAGCTTCACGCCATATGTCATCTATCGCGTGATTCTGGGCGCGATCCTGCTGGTGATTGCCTACAGCTGATCAGATCCGCAGGTTGCCGGCCGAGTTCTGGATGTCGTCATACTGACCGGCCGGGCGGAACTTCCACAGGTAATCCGGCAGAACCGATTCCAGAGTGGCCGGCTCAATTCCCAGATCGTCAAAGCCTTTGGCGCCCTCGGACACCACATTGTCGCGACGCAAATTCTTCAGTTGGTCGCGGGTCAGGATGTGGTTCGGGAACAGCTGAAAGCTGACGAATTTCGCGATATCCAGCACTCCAGCCATAATTCGGGCCGCAAAGAACGGCACGCCGATGATGACGCGGCGACGGTGAATAACCCCCAGCATCTGCTGCATCAGCGCGCGGAAGGATTTCACCTCGGGCCCGCCCAGCTCATAGATACCGGCCTCAGCCTGGCCCAGAACGCCCTGTACGGCAGCTTTGGCCACGTCATCCACATAAACCGGCTGGAACTTGGTTTCCGCGCCGACCAGAGGCAGGAACGGCCCCATGCGGGTCATGCCGGCAAAACGGTTAAAAAACTGATCCTCGGTACCGAAAATCACCGACGGGCGCAGGATCACCGCGTTCGGCATATGCGCCAGCACGCCAGCCTCACCCTGCGCTTTGGTGCGGGAATACTCGCTGTTGGACTCGGCATCCGCGCCGATGGCCGAGATATGGACCATCCGCGCAACGCCCTGTTCAGCAGCGATCCGCGCGATCCGCTCGGCCCCTTCGGCCTGCACTGCGTCAAACTCGTTCTTGCCCAGCTCGTTCAGCACTCCGACGCAGTTCACCACCGCATCGGCACCGTGCATGACAGCAGCCACCGAGGCATCATCGCGGATGTTGCACAAGATGGGCTCGACCTGACCGACCACACCGTAGGGTTTGACGAACATTGCCTCGTTCGGGCGGCGCACCGCGACCCGCACGCGCCATCCTTCGTTTGCCAGACGACGTGCGATGTAACGACCGACAAATCCCGATCCGCCATAAATCGTGACCAGTTTGGACATGCGAGGGCTCCTGCTGATGGGTCTTGATCCGATCTACCGCCCAAAGCCCCGGCAAACAAGGCGCAATAACGCCGCGCGTCCGGGAAAAAACCGACAGATTTCGGACTGTTTGAGGCGCGGGTCAAAAAACTTTCAAAAAACTTTCCGAATCCTGTTGACGCCCCCCGCCAGTAGGCTTAAACGCCCCTCCACGACACCTGCCCAGGTGGCGGAATTGGTAGACGCGCTAGCTTCAGGTGCTAGTGTCCGTATGGACGTGGAGGTTCGAGTCCTCTCCTGGGCACCAAATCCCCAACATTGTAAAAAGACCAACCCGCATATGCGGAAATCATCGCTGTCTGCGGGGTTTGTCCTTCGGTTTTGTAGATCATGTTGCCCCGAAGGCGGGCCATGGGTCCGGTTTTCGAATCCGGCAAACTTTTCTGGCCGGAAAGACCCGCGCGGGCAGTGGCAGCGGTGGTTCCACAAGTGACGTGACGTCGCGGAACGTAAACCGCTTCTTCAACATCTTTACCTAAAGGTAAGGTTTGAAATAATTTTTTGACTGATCGGTTAAAAAATGACGCAAAAGAACGATTTCTTCCCCCTTGTTCGAAAAAACACGGTGCGTAAATGCCCCCTGTCGCTGCGGATCACCACTCACGGATTATCGATCCTCGAACCCGGAACCAGTGGGTTCGGATCAGGTCCGCAGCGGCAAGTTTTTAAGACCGGGATTTTGGAGGAAAGTGACAGTGCGGATCAAAACATTTCTCAATCGCTTCAAAGCGGCCAGATCGGTGCGGGGCACCGCTTCGAAAGACGACAAAACCGTTTTGGCAAAGGGCCACACGGTTTCCCCGGTCAACAAATCCGAACTGACCGCATTGTTCCAAACCGTTCTGGAAGAAAAAAGCGGCGACCTTCCGACCGGGCGCAAGTGACCCACGACGGGTCTCCCGGCGCTCCGGCATCATTCCATGACCGGGGACTGTTTCAGACCCGCGATTTTTCGAACTTTTCCCAGGCCGATTGAAAAGCCTGAAAATCAAAGCCCGGCTGGGTGGCGGCATCCAGGACGATGCGCTCGGTCGTCAGTAGTTTCTGGATTGCGGCCTCGAGCTGATCGACCACATCCTCTGGCACCACCAGCGCGCCATGGCGGTCAGCGTGGATCAGATCACCGGGGTTGACCGTCAGACCAAAGACAGACACCGGTGTATCGATCTCGCGCACGTGGACAAAGCCATGGCTGGGCCCGACAGACCCAGCAACCACAGGAAAGCCTTCAGGCAGATCGCCGAGGTCGCGCATGACGCCGTTGGTCAGGGCGCCCGACATCCCAAAGCCTTTGTGCACGGTGGTGTTGATCTCGCCCCAATAGGCACCGATGCAGTTGGGAAAATCGACATCCTCGATCACCGCGACCGAGGGCGCGGGACCTTCCGCCATATACTTGTAGTAGGCCATGCGGCGTTCCCGGATGACCTCTGGCGACTCAGACGGCGGTTGTACCGCGGCAATCTTGGCGGTGCGGGCATAGCCCACTATCGCAGGCTCGGACGGGGCCGAGCACAGCATGGTGCCGCGGGTGAACGCGTCGAACCCGCGCCTGCCCTGCGCCACCTCGATCGCGTTGCAGACGGTGGGGGTGTCGACCTTGCGCAATAGGGTCAGAAGGGACGGTGTCATGTGGCCTCCAGCCAGCGGATCAGGGCCGCTGTGGTGTCGTTGGGTTGTTCCAGAGTGGGCAGATGCCCGGCCTGTTCGATGACTTCAAACCTGCTGTTGGGCAGCAGATCGTGCATGAGCTGGTGTCGTTCGACCGGGCACAGGCCATCCTCGCGGCCGCACAGAACCAGCGATGAACCGGCATAGGCTTTCAGGGTTTCAGACTGGTCAGGGCGATCCATCAAAGCGCGGGACTGGCGTAGGAACACGTCAGAGCCCAGATCCTCGGCCATCGCCATACACAGGTCCAGAATGGCGCCCTGGTTGGGTCCGTCGGCCAGGTAGTTGGGCTTCATCTCGTCCCGCATCACCTGCCGCAGTTTCCCTTTGCGGACGGCCTCCATCTGCGGGCCGCGCCGGTCCTTGACCTCGGGCTTTTCGGCCAGCGGGTTAGTGTCCAGCAGGGCCAGCCTTTCGACCCGGTTGGGGGCTTGCCGCACAACCTCCATCGCGACGATGCCGCCCATCGACAGCCCTGCCAGAGCAAAGACCGGCGGCGCGTTCGTCAGGACATCGGCGGCCATTGCCAGCACGCTGTCCTGCGTCGACAGCGGAAAGGTCAGCAACGGTCTGGACCCGGACAACGCAGCAATCTGCGGCTGATACAGCCGCGCGTCGCACATCATGCCGGGCAAAAGAACCAGCGGCGTCATGCGTTGGCCAGTTTCGCGCCCTCGGACAGCGCGGACAGCTTGGCAAAAGCAATGTCGGGATCGACCGCGCCAAAGCCCGCGAAGGTGCCGAAACCGCAATCACTGCCCGCGATCACACGGTCCACGCCGACGATATCGGTGAAACGCGTGACGCGCTGCGCAACCAGCTCGGGGTGTTCGACAAAATTCGTCGTGGTGTCGACAACGCCGGGCACCAGAACCTTGTCGTCCGGAATTTCACCTTTGCGGTCGCGGAATACGGTCCATTCATGCGCGTGGCGCGGATTCGAGGTTTCGAACAGCACATAGCGGGATTTTGTGTTCATCAGGGTCGTGAACACCTTGTCCATGGCGATATCACAGCAGTGCGGACCTTCGTAATTGCCCCAGCAGATATGCACGCGCACGCGGTCCTGCGGCACGTTCTGCAGCGCGTGGTTCAGTGCCTCGACATGCATATCGGCGATCTTGACGAATTCCGCGTCGGACAGATCGGTGAACAGCATGTGCCGCGACAGCGCAAGGTCGGGGCAATCCAGTTGCAGTTCCAGCCCGGCGGCCACAATGGTTTCGTATTCGTCCTTCATCGCGTCCGCCAGCGCGGCCAGATACGCCTCGCGCGTGGGATAGAAATCGTTCTGCAGGAACAACGAAATCACACCCGGGGACGCGGCGTTCATGAACCCGCGCTCGGCCCCGTGCTGCGTCATCGCGGCCTTGAGGTTGGCGATGTCCTTCTCCAATTCACCCTGCCCTTTGGAGCGGACCTCGCCAGTACATTGCGGGCGGGCATATTGCGGCGTGCCGCCGTCGTCAGCCAGACGTTGCAGGAAGCCGGGGAACATCTTCAGATCGGCGGGCGCATTACGCGGGCTGTCACCCGAGAACCCGGTGTAACGATCCTTGACGTAAGTGGCGTAGGAGATTTTCGAGGTCTCACCGTCGCTGACGATATCCACCCCGGCCTCAACCTGTTTGCGCACGGTCTCGGAGACGGCTGCGGCCATGCTCGCATCGAAAGCGGCCTGATCGAAAGGTTCTTCGCGTTCGCGGGCAAAGATGAAATCCACCACCTCTTGCGAGCGCGGCAGCGACCCGACATGTGTTGTCTTTACGGTCATGGAACCTCCGTTATGTCTTGCGTGCCATCAGCACGGTGTGGCTTTGGGTTTCCGGGTCCTTGGCCAGAAATCCGGTCAGGATCATCCCGTTTTCCTCAAGGCAGGTGGCATAGGCTGCGGGCGAGAGAGAGGCGTGATAGACCAGCTCTCCGCCCACGGTTCCCTGCTCCTCTCCGGCGCTGGGGCCGACGGTCAGCATCAGCATCCCGCCTGGACGCAGGTGGCGCGTCATGCGGGCGATACAGGCCTTCTGCTCGTCAGCTGTCAGGTGGAAAAAGCTGTTCCAGGCGATGATGCCATCAAACCTCTGATCCAGCTCGAAATCCCGCATGTCTGCCTGCAACCAGTCGCCATCGGGCCAACGGCTGCGGGCGATCTCAAGCATGGCTTCCGAGAAATCGACGCCGGTGACGGCGAAGCCTTCGGCCTTGAACCAGCGGGCAATGGGTTCCCCCGTGCCGCAGCCCAGATCCAGCACGTGATCGCCGGGTTTCAGGCTGGCGGTGAAGCGCGCCAGCCAGCGCGCTTCGAACAGGGCCTTTGAGCGTTGCTCGTCATAGGCCCTGGCCTGCCGTTCGTAAACGGCGTGGGTATCGTCCGGATCGACGGTCATCCGACCCAGGTCGCACCGGCAGGATCGTCGGTGGCCGTGATACGATAAAGACCTGCCTGACCGGTCATGGACGGTGCGACGGTATAGGTTTCACCCGGCATGACAACCGCAGTATCGCCATTGGACAAGGTGGTCGAATAGCCATCAACAGTGATGCGCCAATGGCCGCTTGCCGGCATCAGAACCACAGGTTTCTCGGCTTTGACCGCATCATTCTGGGCAGAGCCACGGGTCAGGAAATCAACCTCGAAACCCGGTTTATCCTTGATGAGACCGGTCTCACCGATCACCAGCGCGGGTTTGTCCGCCGCCAGCGCCATCAGGTCCCAATAGCGCGCCACGTATTTGCCGATCACGGCATCTACCGGCACCTCGGGGTAGGCTTTCAGCTCTTCCTCGGTCAGCAGAGGCATCGGGCGCACGTTGTGCGGCAGCTCCTGACCTTTTTTGCTGTCATACAGCACACCATTGTCGCCCAGCATCAGGCCATGCGCCTGCGCGTCTTCGATCACCTGCGGTGCCCATGTCACACCGCCGCCAGCATCGTCGCCGCCGAGGATCGACATGATCATACCGTAGTCGTCGCCCACGTTCTCGAACCCACGGAAGATACCTGTGGGGATGTTGAAGATATCGCCTTCTTCGGCAATGAACTCACCCGCCGTACCATAACGGCCCCAGAAGAACCGCCAGCGGCCCTTGGCGACAAAGAACACTTCAGCCGTGGTGTGGCTGTGCAGAGAGTTGCGGCATTTCGGAGGTTGCCCCGCCGCGCCGATGTTGAAGCCGATCTTGTCGGTGATGTGGACGTGCTGATCGGGGGATTCCGACACGCCACCGCCGACGATGGTAAAGTTCTCTTTCTGATCGCTGCCCGGGGTGTGGGCGTCGATAAAGGCTGTTTTGCAGGGTTGCAGTTCGCCATAGCGGACGATGCGTTCTTGGATGGTGCTCATTTTGGTCTCCTAACGGGTTTGATGTTGCAACAGGCGGGTTAGCCCGTTGCCCCGGGAGGGCGGTTGTTCAGCCGCTTTGCCCGCAAAGAAGCCCGGTGGCAGTGATACCGCCGGCTCCCTTCGCTGGTATCCAGAGGGGCAGGCACCAAGGGCATTACACGTCCCCGGTCGCCAGGATAATCTGCTTCCAGACCGAAGTTTCGTCGAACAGGGTCCATTCACGGCGCAGCTTGATGTCACCGCCGATCAACTCACCCCATTCAGCGTGGCTGATGCCCAGCACATAAACATCGGCGCCGGTTGGCTTACCAAATGCGCCCCAGCCGTCATGCTTTCCGTGCAGGCTCCAGCGGATTGCCGAACGGGGCGGCATATTCGGATCATCGCGCCCGATCTGGTGATGGATGGTGAAGGTCGCATTGGGCAGTGCCGCACGCAACGACATCCAGAACCGATCCACCGAGTCCCACCCGTGTCCGGTGACGCCACCCGGGTATTCGGACTGCACGGCCCGGTCATAGTCACGTTCGACCGCGCCCATATCCGCGTTCATCAACCGGGTCAGCAGATCGGCATGACGCTGCCCCCATTCATTGTCGTTTCCGCGGCCCTTGTAAGGGCCTTCGACGTCAATTGCCGGAGTCAGCGGTCTGACACAGTTTTCCGGCCCGCCTTCGCGCGCAATCAGGTCGGCGGCGTATTCCTTTGGATCCCAGCCCATCTGCCTGACAATCGCACCCTGATCCCGGATCAGCCATTCATCGTCGATCTTGTTGTTGATCGCATGACAATCCGCCAGAATCCTGTACCGCAGCTTGGTTCCGGTGGGCTTGCCGTAAACCCCTTCGGCCAGATGCGTCGCGGTCGAGATGATCCGGTGCGAGCTGAGCATTCCCTCTTCCGGTGTACCGGACCAGATCACGTCCTCGCCCAATAGCTGACGGTCGGGAAATTCAGCCAGTGTGGCCATTGTTGCGCCAATGACATTCTGGTTGCCCAGCACAACAGACCCGGGCGAGCGGACAACAATATCCTCACCATAATAGTCGTGCAGGGTGGAAATCCCCCTGTCTTCCCAGATCTCTTTGGTAATCCCGATGATGTAGTCCGGAAAATCCCGAAACTTCGGATCGAAGCCTTTCATGTCTCTGTCCTTTGTGGGTTCCACCCTTTGGGCAACCGGGCCGAGGTCCGCACGACCAGCGGCCCGTCAATGGCCACTTTGCGCGATTTTGCCGTTGCCGGGGTGTCGATATGTTCAAGCAAGGCGGTGACGGTTTCCGCCACCATGAGATTGGCGCGTTGTCGGATCGTCGTCAGGTTATAGGCAGGCCACGCGGCGGGCGGCACATCGTCATAGCCCACGACCGACACGTCCTCGGGCACGCGCAGGCCCAATTCAAAGCGGATCACATCCATCACCGCCAGCGCCATGTGGTCGTTGGCTACCAACACCGCATCCGGACGCATGTCGGGCGCGACGTCAAACATACGCCGCGCCGCCGCACGCGCCGTTTCCGTGTGAAAGTCGCCAATTTCATGCGCAAACAGGCTCTGACCACCTTCGCTTAGTCCGGCGCGGAACCCCGCCTCGCGGTCGCGCTGGGTCGAGGCACCCTGCCAGCCGGCGATATAGCCGATGCGCTCGTGCCCACCGGCTAAAAGAAACTCGGCCACCTTGCGCCCGCCGACAAAGTTGTCGGACGTGACCGAGGTGATGCCTTCGATATCCTGACTGCGGTTGAACAGCACGACAGGTACACCGGCCTGCTGGCATCGTGTCGCAATTTCCGACGACATCGCGACCGAGGCCAGAATGACGCCATCCACCTGATAGTCGAGGATTTCCGCCATTACGTCTTCGATGTTTCCGGCAGTCCGTGAGGCCATGAAGATCAGGACGTGGTATCCCTTTTCCTGCAACGCGTTCGAGAGTTTCTCAAGCGCTTCAGGGTAGAAGTAATTGTCGAGGTACCCGACCACCAAACCGATGATCCGGCTTTTCCCCGACACCATCGCGCGGGCCAGAACATTGGGGCGATAGCCCAGTTCGGCCGCGGCCTTGCGAACCTTTTCCTCGGTCTTCTTGCTGACCGACGCGCCGGGCGTAAACACCCGGCTGACCGCCGATTGGCTGACACCGGCCAGTTGAGCAACTTGAAGAGAGGTGACTTTTTCAGCCATCAGTCTGCCGTCCATCCTCCGTCAATCAACATCGAAGTACCCGTGACCAGCGCCGAGGCGTCCGAGGCCAGGTAGGTCACCGCGCCCATGATGTCCTCGACCTCGCCCACCCGGTCCAGCTTGATCTTTTCCATGATCCAGGCGGCCCGTTCGGGGTTTTCGAAGGTGGATTGGGTCAAAGGCGTGCGGATGAAGGTCGGACACACCGTGTTGATACGAATACGCTGTTTACCCCATTCGATAGCCATGGCTTTGACCATACCCTCCAGCCCGTGTTTGGTCGCACAATAAAGCGCCCGGTCAACACCGCCGACATGACCCATCTGGCTTGAGATATGGATGATCGACCCCGGCTTGCCCGCTGCCATCAACGCCTTGGCCGCATAAGACGACAGGAAATAGGCCGAGCGCAGGTTGACGTTCGTAACCGCGTCGAAATCTTCGGGCGTGGTCTCAACCGCCGGACCATGACGCGCGGTTCCGGCCGAGTTCACCACCACATCAAAGACGCGGTCGTCAAACAATCCGCGTAGCGCTTCAAGATCGCCCTGATCCACCACGGCGGCCTCGGCCGACCAGCCCTGCGCCTGAAACGCCGCAACCGTTTCGTTCAAACGATCCGCCCCACGTGCGGCACAGACCACATGCGCTCCCGCTTCGGCCAGAGCTACGGCACAACCCTGCCCGATGCCCGAGGACGCGCCGGTGACAAGGGCGGTCTTGCCCGCCAGAGAAAACGAAGGGGTGCGGGGCAGATCACTCATCAGCTCATTCCATCCGGGATATTGATACGCCCCATGTTGCGGGCCTTATTGAATTCCCGCAGTCGGGCGAAAACGTCAACGCCAAGCTGACGATACGCGTCCAGAAGATCGACCAGTACCCAGTTTTCGCGGATCTTGCCGTTCTCGACCCGCCAGAAATCGAGGCTTCGCATGGTGATCCGCTTGCCCGAGGGCGCGATCCCCATCCAGCCATCATGGGTCACGGTCTGAATCATGTTGGGCCAGCCGGTCACGGCGGCATAGTCACCATCCCCGAAGAAGTGATAGGTGATGTCGTCGATATATTGCCCACGATCCGGCATGCCGTTGAGGAACGGAATCTGGTGCCAGTTGCGGAACCCGGAAAACCCGCGCCCGGTGCCGATGCCCGCCGGGCCGTACCAATTCATGCGCGGATGCCAGAACCGCTCGGGCTCCATCACCTCCGGCCCGCCTTGCGAGGGGTGCTTCTTCAGATGTTCAAGCATGTCGATGATGTGCTGACAGGCCGTCTGCCCCTTGGCCGCATCATAGGGGCCCGGCACGAAACCGTCCTGCGTCGCCGGTCCGGGCACATGCCATTCGCGACCCAGGCTGGGCGCCATCGGCCAGGCATTCGCCTGCATCATTACCTCGGGGATGTCCCACAGGGCCTGCATCTCGACCACTTTGCCGTCTTCAAAACGGTAGAATTCGTGGAACCGCATGGTCACCTGATGGCCGGTCGGCGGGATATCCAGCCATGGCCCGGTGAAGGTGCCGGTGTAATAGCCGCCACATCCGACCCAATCGGCCCCATGTTCATCCGGACCAGCCATGACGATATAGTCGCGCCGTTCCAGATCGGGCCAGGCGGACAGCAGGTCTTTGTAGGCGGTATCGTAATACGCGTCGCTGCCGGTGCTGTCGCCAAAGGGATGGCACAGCCTGAAAACAGCGTCAGGGGCGCTGACATCTGCCAGCGCCCGACGCACACCGTCCTCGCTGAAGTCGTACATCGCCGCCCGAAGCGGCGCGATCAGCGATTTGTGGTGTGTGTGCTTGTCACTCATTCAGCGGCGTCCCGATAAGGCGCAGGCTCACCGTAAGGTACATTGATCCCGCCATAGCGGCGCACGCGGATGTTGCATTGCTCGGCATGGCCTACAAAGCCTTCGAGCATACACAGGCGCGAGCCATATTCGCCGATCAGCGTCGCCGCCTCATCGGTCAGAACCTTTTGATAGCTGTGCGTTTTCAGATACTTACCAACCCACAGACCACCGGTATAGCGACCTGCTTTCTTGGTCGGCAGCGTGTGGTTGGTGCCGATCACTTTGTCCCCGTTGGAAACATTGGTGCGCGGACCAAGGAACAGCGCGCCATAGCAAGTCATGTTCTCAAGGAACCAGTCGTCGCGGTCGGTCATGACCTGAACATGCTCGGACGCGATGTCGTCGGCGACCTGCAACATCTCGTCATAGGTGTCGCAGACAATCACTTCGCCATACTCATCCCAAGACACTTTCGCGGTGCCAGCCGTCGGCAGAATGCCCAGAATACGGTCAACCTCGGCCAGAGTTTCCTCGGCCAGTTTGCGCGAGTTGGTCAGCAGAACGCAGGGGCTGTTATAGCCATGCTCGGCCTGACCCAGCAGGTCGGTGGCGCACAGCTCGGCATCGGCTGCGGTTTCATCGGCGATGACCATGGTTTCGGTCGGACCGGCGAACAGGTCGATACCCACGCGACCGAACAGCTGGCGCTTGGCTTCAGCAACGAACGCATTACCGGGGCCAACCAGCATGTGAACCGGGTTGATGGTCTCGGTTCCGATCGCCATGGCGCCGATGGCCTGAATGCCGCCCATGACATAAATCTCATGCGCGCCGCCCAGATGCATTGCTGCAATCACAGCCGCATTGGGCTTGCCGTTGAACGGAGGGGTGCAGGCGATGATGCGCGGAACACCTGCGACCGAGGCTGTGGCCACGGACATATGCGCCGAGGCCACCATCGGGAATTTGCCGCCGGGGACATAGCAGCCAACCGACTGAACGGGGATGTTCTTGTGACCCAGGATCACACCCGGCAGGGTTTCGACCTCGATATCCAGCATGGAATCGCGTTGCGCCTGCGCGAAGTTGCGCACTTGTTCCTGCGCGAACTTGATGTCTGCCAGCTCGCGCTCGGTCAGCTGACCGATCAGGTCGTCGATCTCTTGCTGCGACAGCCGGAACGAGGCGGGCGAGTAATTGTCGAACTTCTCGCTCAGCTCGCGCACGGCGGCATCGCCACGGGTTTCGATGTCTTTCAGAGTGGCTTCCACCACGGCGCGGGTCTTGGCGTCATCCTCTGCCCGGTCGGCGTCAGACTTACCGCGTTTGAGATACTCAATTGCCATTGTCTAAACCCTTTTTATTCAGGACGAGGAGCAGTTTTCTCACCACGGTCATAGGCTTCCCAGCCTTCACCGTTGAAGATATCGACACCCAGCTGTGCAGCGACATGGGCGAAATCGACATTCACCCAGTTGTCGACGATCTTGCCATCAACCACTTTCCAGAAGTCCATGTAGCGGATCTCGACCCGCTTGCCGGTGGGCGCAATGCCCAGAAACTCGCCGGAATGGGTGGCTTCCTGACGACCGAACGCCGCAGCCCATTCACCCATGTACAGGCGGGCCTCATCAATGCAGGTCTTGTCCGAGAACGCAGCCTGAAACGGGCGCTGCCAGTTGTCCTGAAACTCTTTCAGACCTGTCTTGGTGCCACAGCCCTGGTTGCCCAGCCAACGGAACCCTTCCGAGAAGAACTCGCCGATGTCGTCAATACGGTGGTCGTTCAGACCATCAACCATAGTTTCGATCACGCGGCGGGTGTCTTTGGTTTTGCTCATGTCCGTGTCGCGGGTCAGGACCGCTTGTTCGGGACGGGAACCTTTCATTTTTCTATCCTTTCAGATCGCAAGAGTGTGTGAGGGGGTCACTGACCCGCCATCACAAAAAGTCCCTCGGCATCCTGTTCAGCGCCGGATGGCGCGATACTGCACTGTTGCGCGACCGACTGCTCATCAGCCTTTCACCGCCCCGGCTGTCAGACCGCTGACGATCTGGCGCTGGAAGATCAGAACAAGGAAGATCAGCGGCGCAGTGATCGACACGGCGGCAGCCACGGCGACAACCTGATCGGTCGTGGTGGTTTCGCGGTTGAACATGCCGACAATGGCCGGAACCATGGTCTGGTTCTGCGCGTCCAGCAGCAGTGAGGTCACCAGAAAGTCGTTATAGGCCAGCAAGAAGCTGAACAGTCCCGTGGTAATCACACCCGGCCACATCACCGGCATGATGACACGGCGGAAGGCCTGGAAGTGGCTGCAGCCATCAACGCGGGCGGCCTCATCCAGCTCAGACGGGATGTTCTGGAAGAACGAGCGCAGCATCCAGATGGTAAAGGGCTGGTTGATCGCAACCAGAACCGCAATCACCGCAAACGGCTTGCCGTACAGCGTCGGGGCATTGTCGCCCAGGATCGGGCTCAACCATTCGGCCGAGTTGATGAAGACCGGCAGGTAGCCCGCCACCAGAACAGAGTGCGGCAGAGCGCGGAACACCAGCGCCACGATCAGAATCCAGAACGCGAAGGTCGACCCCGAGCGCGCCAGACCATAGCCCGCCAGCGTCCCAACCGTCAGCGACACGGTCACAACCCCGGTGGTCACGATCAGCGAGTTGCGGAAGTTGTCCGAGAAACCGCGATCAATCCAGACGGTTTTGTAATGTTCGGTCGTCAGGCCCAGAACGTCCCGGCCCAAGGGACCAAAGAGCGGGTTCAGCACGCCAAGGATCGCAGGCAGGATCACGAAGAACACCACCAGAAAGCCCACGGCGACGGCCAGAATTCCGATGATCCAGCCGATCCATTCCTGACCGGGTTTGGAATAGGATTTGACCATCGAGGGCAAGGTCTTGGTCGCCACGATGATCGTGCCCCAGATCACCGCGATGCCCAGAATGATATCCAGCAGCGACAGACCGTTGCCCTTGGCCAGAGTCGCAGGCCCGAAGATCACATTCAGCGCGTTACTGTCAAAAGCATCCACGGGGGATTTGAAGCTCATCACCGCGATCCAGAAGATCGGGAAGGCGGCGACCAGGCACCAGAAGACCAGGAAGACGTTGGATGTCAGTCGCAGGCTGAACGGTTGGCGAAGCGCGCGTGAGGACATATCAGTGACCCCCTTTGTGATCGCGCCATGTCCGGCGCAGCGGAAGGATAAGCAGGATGACGATGCCGATCATGGTCAGCATGGCACTGGCCGAGGCCCGACTGATCGACCGGTTTCCGGCCTGATCGGGTACCAGGAAGTCATACGTCAGCCACTGCAGCGAGATGACATAGCCCTGGCTCGAGAAACCGACGATTTCTTCGAACACGCGATAGGCGTCCATCAGGTGGATCATCGATACAAAGATGATCAGCGGCATCAGGTGCGGGATGACGATGTATTTCATTCGCTGCCAGCGGGTGGCACCGTCGATCACCGCACTTTCCAGACTGTCCTGATTGACGGTTTGCAGACCGGCGTAGAACACGATGGCAGCAAAGGGTGCGACGTGCCACACGCGGTAGAGCATCATCAGGATCTCGATCGTCCACGCCTGTGCAAACAGGGCGATATCGCGGTTCAGCCACCATTCCAGCAGCGCGGTCAGGATACCGTCACCGCGGAACAGCCAGTTGATCGACAGCACCCCGATCACCGGCGTGATGATGAAGGGCAGCAGCGAGATAAAGATCACCGGCCCGCGGATCGCTCGCGCCGCGTTGTTGATCAGAACCGCAATGCCCAACCCGCAGACGATCACCAAAGGCAGCGTGATCAGCGTGAATGTCAGGGTAAACCGCAGCGCCTTCCAGAAGTTGATGGTGGACAGAACACTCAGGCTGCCTTCGCTGATCGCACGCCAGGCCCGTTCGGGTTCCAGGACGTTGCGATAGCTTTGCAGTCCCACATATTGGGTCTGGGTGATGACCTCGCCGTGTTCGTCCAGCTTCGGTTGCGATTTCAGCTCGGTCACACAGGTCTGGGTCAGGAAACCGGGGGTGCAGGTTTCCACCTCGACCGTCTCATAGATCGGCTGGGTGATGTAAAAGCTCTGCTTGAACACGCTGACCAGCGGGAAAGCGATGAAGAGAAGCATCATAAAGACAGAGGGGCCAACAAAGGCGGCAAATGTCCGGAAATTCATGGCTCTGCCTTTCTCATGGTTCTCGAGGGATCAGGAGGGGATGGGAGGGCCGGAGCCCTCCCCCCGGGAGGATCAGTTGTTGACCAGACCTGCTTCTTTCGCAGCAGTCAGATAAGCGGCTTCGATATCGGCCAGAGTGGTCGATGCGTCTTTTACACCGGTCAGATAGTCGGCCAGACCATTACCCAGCGCACTGTGCAGAACGCCCATCGGGGCCGACGCAGGATACGCCTTGGCACCGTTTTCTGCCGACGCTGCGGCACCGGCTGCCAGTTCACCCGGCGTATAAGCGGGGCTCAGCCAGACAGCGACGTCGTTGTTGGCGCTGACCATGTCACCGTCGATGCCTTCCATGACCAGACGGAACGCGGCATCCGCTTCTTCGTCGCTCATGTTTGCAGCCAGAACGACACCATCCCACCAGATGGTGGTCGAAGGCGCAGCCGCACCCATCGGCGCCGATGCCATGGTAACCTTGCCGACAACCTGGCTTTCGGCTTCGTCGTTCATCGCCGCGGCACGGCTGGCCCACAGGTTCGCCATCGCGATCTTGCCCTGTTGGAACTGCTGTTGAACATAGGTCGAGTCGGATACCAGATATTCAGGGTCCATGAATTCGGTCATCGCTTTCATGGTCTCAAGCGCCTTGACGCCCTGTTCGTTGTTGATCGAGGGCATGTTGCCTTCGCCAAAGAACTGACCGCCTTCGCCCATGTACATGTTGACGAATTCCTGAGCCAGGTTCCAACCTGTCTTGAAGGTCCCGCCGATCGGGTACTCCATGACGCCGGCTTCTTTGATCTTGGCAGCAGCGGCCAGAACGTCGTCATAGGTCTTGGGCTCTTCGATGCCCAGATCTGCCAGAACGTCGTTGCGATACATCAGGTGCTGCGCGTTCACCATCATGGCAATCGCCATAACCTTGCCGTCCACCTTGATCAGCTGGTTCGGCAGCAGATCCTGACCATATTTCTCGACCAGATCATCCAGCGGACGCAGCGAGCCTGCGTTCAGCAGCGGGATCATGGTTTCGTTGGCAACGCCACCGATCTGATACAGCGAGGGGTTCGCTGCAAAGGCCTCGGGCTGCTTTTCGCGGAATTCCTGATCCAGCGAAGCGCTGAAGTTGCCGCACTCGGCCATCGCGTCGGTGACGGCTTTCCAGGCCTCGAAACCAGCCGAAAGCGATTTCAGTGGCACTTCGTTTTCATACGCACATTCGGCCCATACGCCGGTTGCTGCGAGGGACATGGCGCCTGCCATGAAGAGTGATTTGAGTTTCATGCGTTTCTCCCTGTCAGGATCGGTCCGTCGTCGACGTCCGGACCGCTGTTATGCCCGAATGGGCTGTTTGTGGGATTGCTCCCCGATCCGCGCACCGCTTTCAGCTTCAAAGAGGTGACAGATTTCCGTTGGCACCGAGAACGAGACCATCTCGCCAATTTCGGCGCGGAAGGCTTTGTCGGCCTTGACCGACACCAGTGCACCACCGACCCGGACCGAGATCATGGTCGCGTCGCCCAGCAGCTCCAGCGTGTAGATCGGTGCTGTGATCTGACCCTGCCCTTCGGCAAGGCTGGCATCCTCGGCGCGGAAGCCCAGCGTCATCGGGCCATCCGGCGCATCGACCGGAATCTCAACATGTTCGGAACGGAACACGCCGGCTGAGACCTGACCGTCCATCAGGTTCATCGCCGGTGAACCGATGAAGCTGGCCACGAAGGTGTTCGCGGGGCGGTCATAAATCTCGGTCGGGCTGCCGACCTGTTGAACCACACCTTTCTTCATGACCACAACGCGATCGGCCAGGGTCATGGCTTCGATCTGGTCGTGGGTCACATAGATGGTAGTCACCGCCAGCTCGTGGCTGAGGTTTTTGATCTGCGCTCGGGTCGAGACCCGCAGCTTGGCGTCGAGGTTGGACAGCGGTTCATCCATCAGGAACACGTTGGGTTCGCGGACAATGGCCCGGGCCAGTGCCACACGCTGCCGCTGACCACCGGACAGTTCGGCGGGCTTGCGGTGCAGGAACTCGTCCAACTCAACCATCGCGCTGGCACGGCGCACCTTTTCATCATGAGTTGCCGGATCGATGCCGCGCACTTTCAACGGAAAGCGGATGTTCTCGTAGACGTTCATGTTCGGGTAGAGCGCGTAGCTCTGGAACACCATCGCAACGTCGCGGTCCTTGGGCTCAAGGTCATTGACCACCTTGCCATCGACCAGAATTTCACCCTCGGTGACGTCTTCCAGACCCGCGATCATCCGCATCGTGGTGGTCTTGCCGCAGCCTGACGGGCCCAGAAGCACCAGAAACTCGCGATCCGCGATGGTCAGGTCGAAATTGTGAACCCCGACAAAGTTGCCCCAGCGTTTGCCGACGTTGCGCAGTTGAATTTCCGCCATGGTGCCCCCTGCAAGGATTCGCTTTGCATACGTTTGCAAAACTGTATTCTTCAGTAATCATTTCTGGCAAGACTTTTTTGCATACGTATGCAAAAAACCCTTAACCCGCGATCCTCAATCGCTTAAATCCAAAGCAAGCCATCAACGAAACGGTGCAAACGTGAGCTTTCAGGAAGAAAAAACACTCGTCTCCTCGTTCTACGAGGCCCTCGACTCATCAAGCGAAACGAATCTGCCTGACGTCTTTGGGCAGTTCTGTGCCGACGATTTGCTGTGGCGCGGCTTTCATCCGTTCGATGAAATCACCGGTGCAGACTCGGTGGCGCGGACATTCTGGCAGCCGCTGAAGTCCAGCCTGAAACGGATGCAACGCCGTCAGGATGTGTTTTTCGCGGGCACCAACTCTCTGGAACCGGGCGCGGATGTCTGGGTGGTGTCTATGGGCCATCTGATGGGCTTGTTCGATGCCCCATGGCTGGGGATTCGCCCCACCGGCAAGATGGCCTTTCTGCGCTATTGCGAGTTTCATCGGATCGCGGACGGCAAGATTGCCGAGACGGCGATGTATTTCGACATCCCGCATCTGATGGTGCAGGCGGGGCAAAACCCGTTTCCGCCGCAAACCGCAGCCCATCTGATCCAGCCCGGCCCCTTGACCCATGATGGTCTGCTGTATGAGGACCAGCCCGAGGAAGAAGGCCGCAAGACACTGGCAGCGATCAACGCCATGATCTCGGACCTTGGTCAGTGGAACAGTGGCCTGTCGCTGGAAGACGAATTGGCCCGCACATGGCATGACGACATGATCTGGTGGGGCCCCGAAGGGATCGGTGCCACCTACACGATCGAACGCTATGCCAAGCAGCATTCCGGCCCGTTCCGCGCCGGGTTCGCTGACCGCTCCAAGACCAAACATATCTGCCGCCTGGCCGAGGGGCATTACGGCGGCTTCTTCGGCTGGCCCAATTTCACTGCTGTTCCGACGGGTGGCTTCATGGGCATGCCCGCCACCGGCAAGCCCGGCGAGTTCCGGGTGATCGACATCTACCGACGCGCGGGGGATAAGCTGGCCGAGAACTGGATTTTCATCGACCTTCTGCATTTCTGGAAACAGCAGGGTGTCGATATTCTGCCCCGCACAACAGGGATTGAAGCACCATGAGGATCGATGCACATCACCACCTGTGGGACCTGAACGCAGTGAACTATCCGTGGCTGATGGAAAAGGGCGCGGTGCGGTTCTTTGGCGACCCCTCTCCGATTCAGCGCGACTATCTGCTGCCTGAATTCCGCAAAGATGCCGAGGCCGCCGGGTTTACTACCTCAGTCCACATTCAGGTCGGCGCCGCCGATCCATGGGCCGAGGCGCAATGGGTGCAGTCCGTCGCCGACCAATATCCCGACTGGCCGCTGGTGCAGGTCGCCTTTTGTGACCTGGCCGCGGATGACCTGACCGAACAACTGGAGCGGTTGCAAACCCTGCCCTCGCTGCGTGGCGTGCGCCAGATCATCGGCCGCGCCCCGGGTGAGGATCAGCTGTCGGGCACCAATGACCTGCTGGACAACCCCAAGTTTCTGGCCGGGCTGAAACAACTTGGCGATCGTGGTCTGTCCTTTGACCTGCAATTGTTGCCCGAACTGATGGAACGAACCGCCGCCGTTCTGGATCAGGCACCAGCAACCCAAGTGGCGCTGTGTCATGCCGGGTCGCCGCATGACCGATCCGAACAGGGACTGGAAGGCTGGGCCAAGGCGCTGCAAGCGCTTGCGACACTGCCGCAAGTCACCTGCAAACTCTCGGGCCTCGGCATGTTCGATCACAATTGGAGCGCCGACAGCGTCAGACCCATCGTCGAGACCTGCCTGACCCAATTCGGACCTGATCGGTGCATGTTTGGGTCTAATTTTCCGGTCGACAGCCTGTCATCCAATTACGCGGACCTGATTGCCAGACACAAAGCCCTGGTGCCCGAAGCAGACCACGATCAGGTCTTCGGGCGCACCGCGCAGCAATTCTATCACATGTGAAGGGCTGGGTGTCCTGATGGTCAGGACACCGATTGCTCAGACACGATCTCGCCAAACCGGGTGAAGAACTTGCCCGACAGCTTTTTGGCGGTGCCCGAGATCAGACGGCTGCCCAACTGGGCGATCTTGCCGCCGACATCGACCTTGGCGGTATAAGACAGCACCGTCTCATCCCCGTCTTCGGTCAGCGTCACGTCGGCCCCGCCTTTGGCAAAACCCGCCGCCCCGCCCTTGCCTTCGCCGGACAGGGAAAACCCGTCTGGGGCGTTTGAGGTGTCCAGTGTGACTTCTCCGGCGAACTTGGCTTTGACCGGGCCGATCTTGAGGACAACCTTGGCCGCAAGCTCATCGGGCGCATTCTGAGTCAGCTCCTCGCAGCCTGGAATGCACTCCTTCAGGATCTCAGGGTTGTTCAGGGCTTGATACACGACATCCCGCGGTGCCGAGATGCGGATTTCATCACTCAGGTCCATGCGCGCTTCCTTTGATCAGTGACTTGCCTAGTTCAGCAAAGTTACAGGTTCCGGCGCATCTTTCCAGAGTCTGTTTCGGCGCCGCCGATCCCCGACCGGCGGCGCCTGGTTTATCAGTCGCTGATCGCGCCTTCCTCATCCCGGCGCTGGTGCATCTTGGCCTTGACCCGTGCGCCCACGATCAAGGGCAGGACAAAGCCGATGATGGCGATGGACCACAGCGCGATGGACAGCGGGCTGTCGATCAGGGTCCACCAGTTGCCGTTGTCGATGGTTACCGCACGGCGCAGATTGTTCTCCATCGAGTTGCCCAGCAGCGTGCCAAGGATGATCGGCACCAGCGGCACGTCCAGCTTACGCAGGACCCAGCCCATCACGCCGAACCCGATCATCACCAGCAAATCAAAGCTCGACCCCGAGATGCCGTAGATGCCCACAAAGCTGACCATCGCCACGATCGGCATCAGGATACGCGAGGGGATCATGAGGACACGGGTGAACAGCCCCACCATCGGGATGTTCATCGCCAGCAGCATGAAGTTGGCGATGAACAGCGCCGCGATCAGGCCCCAGACCACATCAGGGTTCTGCGTGAACAACAGCGGACCGGGTGTGATGTTCAGCGCCAGCAGGACCGCAAGCAACACGGCCGTGGTTCCCGATCCCGGCACGCCCAGCGCCAGCATCGGTACCAAGGCTCCGCCCGCAGCGGCGTTGTTACCAGCCTCAGGCGCAGCCACGCCCCGTGGGTCACCGGTGCCGAAGGTGTTTTCCTTGTCGACCAGCCGTTTCTCCATCGAGTAGGAGATGAACGAGCCCAAAGACGCCCCGGCGCCCGGCAGAACCCCAGCGATAAAGCCAAGGAACGAGGTACGCAGCATGGTCGGCGTGCATTTCTTGACCATCGACATCGGCGGATAGAGGCGACCGATATTCAGCTTGCGGCCTTCGGCATCCGATCCGCCATGGCGGTGTTCTAGGAAAATGAACACTTCGGACAGGGCAAACAGGCCGACGATCGCGACAAGGAAATCGAGACCGTCATACAAATGCACCTCGCCAAAGGTGAAACGTGGCACGCCGGTCTGGGTATCCACACCGATGGTCGCCAAGCCAAGGCCCAGCGCGGCGGCGAAGGCGGATTTGGCTTGGTTAGTCGAGGACACACCGCCCAGCGTCATGAAGGCCAGCGCGAACAGGGCAAAATATTCGGCCGGTCCGAACAGCAGCGCGATCTTCACCAGCTGCGGCGCAAGAAAGATCAGGCCCCATGTCGCCAGAAACGCACCAACGAACGATGCGATACCGGACAGCGACAGCGCCTCGCCTGCGAACCCCTTTTTCGCCATGGGATGCCCGTCCAGACAGGTCATCATAGCGGGCTCGTCCCCGGGGATATTAAGCAGGATCGAAGATATCCGACCCCCATACATTGCCCCGTAATAGACACTGGTCAGCAGGATCAGCGATGGCGTCGCCCCCAGCCCCAGCGTAAAGGCCAGCGGGATCAGGATGGCCACGCCATTTGACGGGCCAAGACCGGGCAACGCGCCCATGATCGTGCCCAGAAAACAGCCCAGCAGGGCCAGCATCAGGTTCTGCCATGTCAACGCGATGGCGAAACCGTCTCCGAGGGATGCAAGAGTTTCCATGTCCTATTCCTCAGAACCCCAGCGGGCCACGGGCCAGCGACAGGCCCAGAACCAGATGGAAGATGACGTAGATGCCGACGGATGTGCCGATGCCTACAAGCACGCTTTCGATCGGGCCAGAGCCCAGACGCCAGGCCAGATAGGTGGCGGCAAAGGCGGTGGCGATGACAAAGCCGATTTCCGGCAGCAGCTCGGCGTAAAGGATCATCATGACCACGGCGGAGCCGACCTCGACCAGTCGGCCCAGCGTGGGCCATTCCGGTTCGGTATCCGGGCGCAGGGCGATGACGATGCTCGACAGGCCCAGAATGGCGGCGATGATCAGGGGGAAGGCTTTGGGTCCGACGGCATCGGACAGAAAGCTCTCCTCGATCGCCAATGCGGAAAAGGCAAATCCGATGGCGAGTAGCAGTCCGACGACCCCGAAGATGCGGTCACTCATCGGTGTCTCCTATTGTTCGGGTAAATGGGTGGATCCGGGCACGGCATGGTGCCCGGATCGCTGTGAGTGGTTATTTGATGATCCCGATCTCTTTCGAGATCGTCTGGATCTGACCCACGGATTCAGCGACGAAGTCCTGGAAGGCAGCGCCCTGCAGGTCCAGCGGGGCCAGACCATTGGCGGCCATCACCTCTTTCCATTCGTCCGAGGCGTAGAGGTCACCGATCTTGCCGACCCAATCGCCATAAGCCTCATCGGTCATGCCGCCCGGAGCGTAGAAGCCGCGCCAGTTTGCGCCGATAGCGTCAACGCCCTGCTCCTTGGCGGTCGGGAAATCGGCAAACTCACCCGGCAGGCGGTCGGGTGCCAGAACCGCGATCACCTTGATGTCACCGGAATCCACGAAACCCTTGGCCTCGGAAATGTCGCCAGTGAAGGCCTGAACTGAACCCGCCAGCAGCTGGGTCACGGCCTCACCACCACCGTCAAAGGCGATGTATTTGACGGCCCGAACATCGTCGATGCCATAGGCGTTGGCCGCAATCAGCACCTTCAGGTGGTCCCAGCCCCCCACGGCGGACCCGCCTGCAACCGACACCGACGCCGGATCGGCTTTGATCTGGTCCAGCAGTTCGGGCAGGGTGTTGACCGCGCTGTCGGCGGCCACTGCGATCACGCCATAATCCGCACCGATGGCGGCCAGCCAGCGGACCTGATCCATGGTGTTGCCCGGATAGGCGCCTTGCGCCAGACGGGTTGCGGTGGCGGCACTGGCGGCAACGATCAGCTCGTTATCCTCACCACGCTTGTTCACCACTTCGGCAAAGGCCACACCACCGCCGCCACCGGCAAGGTTCACTACCTGCATGGTCTGGTCGATCAGGCCCAGATCCTGCAGCGATTTACCCACCTGGCGGCAGGTGAAATCCCAGCCGCCACCGGGGTTGGCCGGGGCAATACATTCCTGTGCGCTGGCCGCAACGCCGGACAGGGCAAAGACAGCAGCCGCAATTGCGCCACTGGTTCCAAACAGTTTCATTCGTGTCTCCTCCTTGGGTCTTTTTTGGGCCGCATTTCAGCAACCGAAACCGATCCCCGCAGGCGCGTGTCCTTGCAGGTCGTATCTGTTTACCGAATAATGCTGTCACGAACCTGTCACGGTTCCGGCGTCCGACTTTGGGAGGGGTCATGCGCGTTTTGATGATCGAAGATGCCGAGGACCTGGCCGAGGGCGTCGTGGCCCATCTGGCCCGTTCCGGTGTGGTGTGTGATCTGGCGACCACCGTGGAATCCGCCCGCGATTTCCGCGCGGTACAAAGCTATGACGCCATGCTGTTGGACATCAATCTGCCGGACGGGTCCGGTTTGAATTTCCTTGGCAAAATCCGCGCGTCAGGCGACCGCACGCCGGTGCTGATGTTGACCGCTCTGACCTCGGTCGAGGATCGCGTGGCCGCCTTGGACAAGGGTGCCGACGATTATCTGGGCAAGCCTTTCGATCAGCGCGAGCTTGAAGCCCGCCTGCGCGCCCTCGTCCGTCGCGATGCCGACCGCAAAAGCGAACAGATCACGCTGGGGCCGCTGATCTACGCCCCTAAGGACCGCAGCGCCACACTGGAGGGCAAGCGTCTGAACCTGACCGCCCGCGAGGCCGCCGTACTGGACGCGTTGATCCGGCATGAGGGACAATTTCTGTCAAAAACGCGTCTCTATGACTCGCTTTACGGGTTCGAGGATGCGGATGTAGGCGAGAACGCGATTGAGCTGTATATCGCCCGCCTGCGCAAGAAATTTACCGGCAGCGTGGTCAGCATCACCACCCAACGCGGGGTGGGATATCGGATCGGTCTGGATGGCTAGGCTGCACCTGCCCCACAGCCTGACGGCGCGGGTTCTGAGCGCAGTGATGCTGATCCTGATCCTCGGCGGCTGCCTGGTGGCGTTGTCGATCTGGGCCAATGGCCGCTTGGCGGCGCGACAGGCCTATGACCGGCTGCTGCTGGGTGCGGCCACCGATATCGCCGAATCCGTGCGCATTCAGGATGGCGAGCCGTTTGTGGACTTGCCTGTCTCGGCCTTTCAACTGCTGGCGCAGGCGCCGGATGACCGTATTTTCTATGCGGTGCAGGTACCCGGCGGACCGTTCATCACCGGGCTGGATCGCGACACGGTGATCGAGGTTCCACAGCAACCCGGCACCGCGCCCTTCTACTTCACCGCCGACCTGAACGGGGAACCCGCCCGCTTTGTCCGCGTGGCCCGCCTGTTTGCCGAACGGGAGTTTTCAGGCGAGGTTGAAGTGCTGGTCGGCCAGACCCTGCGCGCACGCAAGATGATGACCGCCGGGCTGATGCGTGATGCGCTGCTGCCGATGGCCGGTGCAGGGATTTTGCTGCTGATCATGTCGTGGTTTGTCACCCGTTCCGCCCTGCGCCCGCTTGAAGCACTGTCCGACGATCTCACCCGCCGCGATCCGTATGACCTGACACCGATGACCAGCGATGGCCTGCCGCGTGAGCTGCAGGTGATGCTGACCGCGATGAACCGCTTCATGGGGCGGCTCGACCGGCAGGTGGACACGATGCGCAACCTGATCGCCGACACTGCCCATCAGCTGCGCACCCCGGTCGCCGCCATCCGGGTACAGGCCGAAATCGCTCAGGACGACCCCGATCCCCCGGCCCGCGCACGCGCCTTGGACAGGTTGCTCAGGCGCACGCGGTCACTGGGCACCCTGCTGGATCAGCTACTGTCCCGCGCCATGGTGATCCACCGCATCGACAGCGCCCCGCGCCGCCCCGTTGATCTGCGTGAGGTGGCGCTGGACGTGCTGGAACAGAGCGATCACGAACTGGTCGCGCCCGGTGTCGAGGTGCGGCTGGAGATCGGCGAAACCCCGGTGCTGGTGAATGCCGATGCCTTTTCCCTTGGTGAGGCCGCAAAGAACCTGCTGGGCAATGCGCTGCGGCACGGCGACCCTCCGGTCAGCATTGGCGCAACGCAGGAAGGCAACCGTGCCATTCTGTGGGTGCGCGATCACGGTCTCGGCCCCGCCACGCCCGTCGCCGATAACATCGGGGACCGGTTCAATCGTACCACCGGCTCGGGCGAGGACAGCACCGGGCTGGGCCTGTCGATCGTGAAATCCACTGCCGAGGCTTTTGACGGCAAGGTTGAAATGAACCGCGACGATACCGGGTTTCGCGCGGCACTCAGCTTTCCGGCCACTAGGGGGATGGAATGATCCGCATATTTTTGATCTGTCTTCTGTTTGCCCTGCCCAGCGCTCTGCGCGCGCAAGAAGCCACGGCCAGCTTCGGAGGCGGCAATGACCCGATGTTGATCCGCTCGACCACCGATATCGCCATCATTGCCCCGGTTCTGGAACGCTTTGCCGAGCTGAACCCCGATCTGGTGATAACCTACGAACAATGGGGCTCGAACGCGCTGTTTCAGCACAGCCGCACGGTCTGTAAGGGCGGTCAGAACCCTGCCGATGTGGTGTTTTCCTCGGCCATTCAGCAGATGGTGTGGCTGGTCAATTCCGCCTGTGCCCACCGCTATCGTTCATCCCAAACCGAGGCCCTGCCGGACGCACGGCGCTGGCGGGATGAGTTGTGGGGCATAACCACCGAACCTGCGGTCATCGCCTATAACAAGGAGTTGCTGGACGATCAGCTCGTGCCTCGCAACCGCTTTGCCCTGCTGGACGCGATGCGCACGCAGCCCGATCTGCTGCGGGGCCGGGTGGCCACTTACGATATCGCCGCCTCGGGTCTGGGGTATCTTTTCGCCTATGGTGACAGTCTTGAAGCCACGACCTTTGGTTCCCTGATCGAAGGCTTCGCCCGCATCGACGCTGTGGCAACCTGCTGTTCCTCCGAGATCATCCGCGACGTGGCCGAGGGGCGGTTCCTGATCGCCTATAACGTTCTGGGATCTTACGTCGCCAATGCTGACGCGCCGGGCGTGGGCGTAATCCTGCCCGAAGATTACACGCTGGTCCTGTCCCGCGCCCTTATGATTCCGGCTCAGGCGGCCAACAAGGATGCCGCGACCGGGTTTCTGGATTTCCTGCTGTCACCCGAGGCGCAAAACCTGCTGGCGGCTTCGGGGCTTGTGGCCCAGATGGACGCGGCCGAGACCGGCCTGACGCCCAGTGCCCGCCGCTTTATCGCGCTGTCCCCGGCGTTGCTGGTCGCACGGGACCAGAACCGCCGGGCAGAGCTGTTCAAACTGTGGAACGATGCCTTTGATGTGGAAACCGCGCGCTAGGCCTGTTTCTCGACCACCGGTTCTCCCTCGGCATTGACCGCCGGTTCGACATCGGGCCGGACAGGTTCCGCCTCCATCTCGATGACCTCGGGCTCGACCGTTTCCTCGACCTCTTCGATTTCGGGTTCCGGCTCGGGTTCGGGTTCTGGCTCGGGTTTGTCCTCAAGCGCGCCGACGATCAGCGGCAGCATGTGAACGCCGGTGGCCGTTGCGATCTCGGGTGTTTGCGGGGTTTGCCAGCTGAGCGTGTCAAAGCTGCCGCAGTTCTGACAGACCGGCGCCCATTCGGGTTGAATGTCGTGGCAGTTGTCGCAGACCCATTGCGGCCCGCGCGGCGCGTTCAGTGCCTTGGCCAGCCAACCCTGCACCACCGCGTCCGAGGCACCCTCGCCCCGTTCAATCGCCGCCATTAGCGTATAGGCGCGCGCGTCAGCCTGTTTTTCCACCACATCGCCCAACGCCCGGCGGGCTTCGGGGAAATCCTCGGCCACGATGTTCAGCTCGGCCAGGATCAAGCGGGTTTCGGGGTTTTCCGGGTGGATACGGGTCAACGCCGTGAAGCGTTTGATCCGCGCCTCGGGCGTTTCATCGGGTGCAATCTCGGCAAAGGCATGGGCCAGATCGGGGTGCGGCTGCACCTCCCAGGCTTTTTTCAGGATTTTGGTCGCGGCGCGCGGCTTGCCCTTTTCGATATAGGCCCGCGCGGCCATGGCGGCGGCAGGCACCAGATCGGGCGACAGGCGGTTGGCTTCGATCGCGTGTTCCTGCTGTTCGACCGTTGCGCCTTCGGCCAGAATATCCTTGGCCTCCGACAGGGCCAGAACCGCATCGCGGCGCTTGAACACGTCGCGCGGCAGGTGACCGGCCTTCAGCTTGGCGGTCAGGGTCGAGCGCGCGCCGGCCCAGTCCTGCGATTTGGTCTGCAGACCCAGCAGAATGTCCTGCGTCTCGGCATGGCGCGGTTTGATCGCCAGCGCCTTTTCAGCCAGCTTGCGAGCGGTATCGTCATCGCCCTCGGCCAGTTTCTGTTTCATGATACCGCGCACACCGACAAAGCGCGTGGCGTTGTTCGTGACCAGCTTCTTGTAGGTCTCGGACGCCTTTTTGGTGTCACCGTTCATCTCGGCCGCCTGTGCCACCAACAGGTTGGTCAACTCGGGCTTGTTCAGCAGCTTTTCGGCCTTGTACGCCTTGTTCATGGCCACGCGCCCCTCGCCCGAGGCCAGTGCCATCAGACCATCGGACAGCGCCTGATAGCCCCGCTTTTCGCGACTGCGGTCGAAATAGCGCGACAGGGCGGTTTCATCCCCGTTGAGGAACTTCAGAGTCGCGATCAGCAGCGTCAGCAGCTTGAAGAACACCCAGATCAGGACAACCAGCACGCCCAGCGCGATCACCGATTGCAGGGGTCCCAGCGTGAATTCCTGACCCCACGCCGTGATCTGCACGCCGCCACTGGTTTCCATCAGGAACATGGCGCCCATGGCCAGTAGGCCGATAATCGCTACAAAAACAAGGATCTTTAACAATGACCACAGCATGGCAGGTCCTTCAGTTCGAGTTTACGCTGGATTGCAGCGCATTTGCGGCGTCCACGGCAGCCAACCGCGTCTGGGCCGTCTGTTCCCAATCCGCCAGTGCCGCCTTGGCCGCATCGGGCAGAGATTTGAGTTCGCTCAGCGCGGCAGCAACATCACCACCCGCCAGCGCAGCCTCGGCCCGCGACAGGACCGCGTCGGGGCTGTCGCCCTCTTGCGGGGTGACCGAGCGCGCGCCGGTCTGGCGTTGCAGGAATGCGACCAGACCCGTGGCATTGTCTGCATCCCGCGCATCGGCCAGCGCGGTTCGGGCCGCAGGCGCGAAGGAACTCCGCAGAGTGTCCAAGGTGGCAACGCCTTCTTTTGCCGGGGCTGACAGAGCATCGGGTACGGTCACGCCGCCAGCCGTCAGTTCGGCCACCAGATCACTATAGGGCTGTCCCGCGTCCAGTTGGCTGTGCACCTGAGACAGGATTGATGCATTTGTGGCCGCCTGCGCTTTGGCGGCGGCCTGCGCCTCAAGCGCCTGTGCATCCGAGACCATTTTCTCGACCTCGGCCCGCTGCGCGGCAAGCGAGTCCTGCAGTTTCTTCAGTTCGGCCTCAAACGCGGCCGAGGCCTCAGGCGAGGCGCCTTGCGTCAGCGCACCGCTTTCCAGATCGCTCAGGCGGCTGGCCAGAGGGTCGATCTTGCCCGCCAGCCCGTCGAGACCGGATTTCACCGCATCCAATTCCGCGCCCATTGGCGTGATCTGATCGGTCAGGGCAGCGATTTTGCTGTCCACATCGGAACTGTCTGAACTGTCGGCCAAGGATTTCGTCAGTGCCTCGATCTGGCTGGACTGTTCATTGAGCTTCGCCTCAAGCGCTGCAAGTCCGTCGGATTCACCAGACCCGAAGAAACCCGCGCTGCCCGCAGCAAACCCGATCCCGGCCGCAAGCACACCGCCCAGCAGGGCCGGCACAAAGCCGCTACGCTTTTCCTGTTCAGGTTCGGCTGGAATGTCTGCGACCGCCGCGACGGGCTCTTCCACAACTTGTTCGGCTTCGGCTTCGGCTTCGGCTTCGGCTTCGGCTTCGGCTTCGGCTTCGGCTTCGGCTTCGGAAAGCGCCTCTTCTACAGGTACGTCTGAGTCAACAGGCGGCTCTTCCCGCTGCGAGGTGAATTCGACCGTCTCCTCGGACTTGGGGTCTTCCACCGGCTTTTGATCGGATTTCTTCTTACCAGCCACCGCAACGTTCCCCTTATCGAATCCAATTTCACATGAATAACAGGCCACTCTAGGTTAATCGGTGGTCTCGCCTCCCTCAACCCGCATCGCATGTTTCACAAGCTTTTTCACGGCTTTCTGCATTTTCTTCGGGGTCGGCTCTTTGGCGATCTTCAGGCGCGCATAGTCCAAGGAATAAAGGGGTTCCGCCGTCGCTTCGCTGATCGCAGCCAGCCATAAGGGTGCCGAACCGGCCCAGATATCGGCAAATTGTCGCGCCGTTCTGGGCGAAAAGAGGGGCGCGATGACGGGTATATCTCCGGCCGCGGCCGTGGCCGCCTCGGGTGTCAGCGGTAACAGGCGCTGCTGATAGACGGGCTGTTCGCGCACTGTCAGGCCCGACTCGGTCAGGCGCGAGGCGATATTGCCCCTGCTGTGTTCGCCCCGCAGGTGCAACAGGGGGCTTTCAGGCCGATGTTTAAGCAAATAGGCCACCAGTTCTTCGGCGGTGGCGCCAACCATCTGCGCGTCCCACCCGGCGCCTTTTGCCGTACCGGTGGTGGCGGGGCCGACGCAAAAGGCGGGCATGTCCCGCGCCACGCCCAGCGACGCGGCGGCATTCACCGCGTTGGCCGAGGTAAAGATCAGCCCGCGCATACCCTGCGCATCCACCTTGACCGTCAGGGGTCTGATTTCGAGGATCGGAGAATAGATGACCTCGACCCGGGATCTGGTGCGGGTTGGCAGCTGCGCAACGAACCGTTCTGAGGCAGCACGCGGGCGGGTCATCAGCAAATACAAAAGTCGGCGCCTTCCGCCTTGGGATTGTTTGCATCCGCGCGGGGTGATACCCCGCTTGGCAATCAAGGTGTAACGGATCGGGCCAATGGTGCAAACACTTACCGTCCTCGGGCTGGAAAGCAGCTGTGACGACACAGCCGCCGCCGTGGTGCGCCAAACGGATGGCGCCGGGGCCGAAGTGCTGTCCTCCATCGTGCATGGCCAGACCGAATTGCACAGCGCCTATGGCGGCGTGGTGCCCGAGATTGCGGCCCGTGCCCATGCCGAGAAACTGGATATCTGCGTGAAGCAGGCGTTGGAAGCCGCGGGCCTGACCCTTTCTGACATGGACGCCATTGCGGTGACCGCCGGGCCGGGCCTGATCGGCGGCGTCATGTCCGGCGTCATGTGCGCCAAGGGGCTGAGCGCCGCGACCGGCCTGCCGCTGATCGGCGTCAACCATCTGGCCGGCCACGCCCTGACGCCGCGCCTGACTGACGGCGTCGCGTTTCCCTATCTGATGCTGCTGGTTTCAGGTGGCCATTGCCAATACCTTATTGCCCACGGACCGGAGCAATTTACCCGCCTGGGCGGCACTATTGACGACGCGCCCGGTGAAGCCTTCGACAAGACCGCCCGCCTGCTGGGCCTGCCACAACCCGGTGGCCCTTCGGTCGAGGCCGAGGCGCGGTCGGGTGACCCCAAACGGTTCCGCTTTCCCCGGCCTCTGCTGGATCGGCCGGGATGTGATCTGTCGTTTTCAGGGCTCAAGACCGCGCTGATGCGGATGCGGGATCAGATCGTCGCGGAAAAAGGCGGTCTGACCCGTGAGGACCGCGCCGATCTGTGCGCCGGGTTTCAGCAAGCCATCGTGGACACTCTGGCCGAGAAAACCCGCCGGGCAATGGACCGGTATCTGGAGGAAAGCCCGTCGGACCCGGTCATCGCTGTAGCCGGGGGTGTCGCTGCAAACTCAGCCATTCGCGCCGCGTTAGAGACTGTTTGTGCCGAAAAAGGCGCGCGTTTCACGGCGCCACCGCTGGCCCTGTGCACTGACAACGCTGCCATGATCGCCTATGCCGGGATGGAGCGTTTTCGCACCGGTGCCCGCGATGGTCTGGACCTGACCGCCCGACCCCGCTGGCCCTTGGACCAAACCAGCCCCGCCATGTTGGGCAGCGGCAAGAAAGGTGCCAAGGCATGAGCGTTTCGGTTCTGGGATCAGGGGCCTTCGGCACGGCGTTGGCGATTTCGCTGGCCGGAAACGGGCCGGTCACGCTGTGGTCGCGAGATGCCCAACAGGCCCGGCACATGCAGACCAGCCGCAAGAATACTGCGCGACTGCCGAATGTGAAGCTGCCCGATGCGATCTCAGTGACGGCCGATATTCAAGACGCGATTGCCGCTGACGTGCTTTTGCTGGCCGTGCCCATGCAGAAACTGCGCACGGCCTTGACGGAGCATGCCTCTGTTCTGGCCGGAAAAACACTGGTCGCCTGCTGCAAGGGGATCGAGCTGTCCTCGGGCCTCGGACCCATTTCGGTGATCCGCGAGACCATCCCGGACGCGCACCCTGCCCTTTTGACCGGACCCAGCTTTGCCGATGACATCGCGCGTGGCTTACCCACGGCGCTGACGCTGGCCTGTGCCGATGACAATCTGAGCCAGAACTTGCAGCATGAACTGACCACGGCCAACTTGCGCCTCTATCGCACCACTGATGTGATCGGGGCGGAATTGGGCGGCGCGTTGAAAAACGTGATGGCCATCGGCTGCGGGGCCGCCATCGGGGCGGGCCTTGGCGACAGCGCCCGCGCAGCCCTGATGACCCGCGGGTTTGCCGAGATGCAGCGCTTTGCCCTGATGCGCGGCGCACGGCCCGATACCCTGATGGGGCTGTCCGGGTTGGGGGACCTGGTGCTTACCTGCTCGTCCGAACTGTCGCGAAACTACCGTTATGGCCTGAGTTTGGGTCTGAATCGTCCTTTCGACACCCAGACAACGGTCGAAGGCGTCGCCACAGCGCGGGCCATGTCCGAGATCGCTACAAACGAAGGGCTGGACATGCCCATCAGCGCCACGGTGGCGGACCTGAGCCACGGTATCTACAGTGTACCGCAAGCCATCGACACCCTGCTCAACCGACCCCTCAAGGAGGAATAATATGCTGATCGCCCTCATCGCCCGTGACAAGGACGGCGCCCTGCAAACCCGGCTGGACAACCGCGCCGCCCATCTGGCCTATATCGAGGAAACCGGTGTCGTTTCGCAGGCCGGTCCGTTGCTGAATGGTGACGCGATGATCGGCTCGTTGGTGATTCTGGAGGTTGAAGACATGGCCGCGGCCGAAATCTGGGCCGAGAATGATCCCTATGCAAAGGCTGGGCTGTTCCAGTCCGTCGACCTGATCCCGTGGAAGAAGGTCATCGGCTGATGGCATATTGGCTGTTCAAATCCGAGCCATCGACCTGGAGCTGGGACCAGCAGGTTGCCAAAGGGGATGCAGGCGAAGAATGGGACGGCGTGCGCAACTATCAGGCGCGCAATTTCATGCGGCAGATGGCGGTCAGTGATCGCGGGTTTTTCTACCATTCGCAAAAGGACAAGGCGATCGTCGGCATCGTCGAGGTCTGCGCCGAGGCCCATCCCGACAGCACCACCGATGATGACCGCTGGGAATGCGTGGATATCAAGGCGGTGCGGCCGTTCACAACGCCGGTGACGCTGGACCAGATCAAGGCGGATGAGCGTTTGGCCGATATGGTGCTGGTGAAGAACTCGCGCCTGTCGGTGCAGCCAGTTAGCGAAGCCGAATGGCAGGTGATCTGCGCGCTCGGGGATACGCAGGCGGACTGAGCAACTCGGTTACGCGGATTGCGCCGTTTTCCTGATCCAATCCAGAACCAGAGCGGCGATCTGGTCCGAGTTGTCATCCATCATCATGACATGCGTATTCCCGGTGATCCCTTCGCCGGGAAGATCGAGAAGTTGAACCGAACCGCCCTGTGATCGCAATTGATCCACATACTGATCTGCCTTCGCACGATAGGAGGTCCAGATCGCAAACTCATCGATGAAATCGCCCCAGACAAACAGATGCGGTACTTGCGCAGCCTTCCCTGTGGCTGGAGGCGCCGAGGCCGGTTCGATGACAACAACTCCTTTGAAGAACTCTGGGTGCGTTGCGGCCGCTTCCAACGCAAAATTGCCACCCTGACTGTGAGCGATCAACCAGACCGGACCAACCCGCGCAAGCGCCTGATAATAGGCATCAAGCGTCATTTCCGCATGGGTTGTCCAACGTGGCACCAGTTGAGCACCCAAAATATCCAGCGCATTCAGGGGGAATCTGATCCCGTCAAAAGGGTTTCTTGCGCTTTCCTCAGACTCATACGCACCCGCTGGCCCGAATCGGAACATGGTCCAGACGTCGTTCTGAGTACGAAACACAGGATTGTCCTTGTAGATCTGAGGATAGGGTGACCAGCTTGCCCGGCCGCGCTCGACCGCGTCACAGAGATACGTATCAAAGCCCGCGTTCAGAAAGAAGTTGTGCCATCCGGGGCGGCCGTCAGGTGTGGATTCCCATGTGGCACCTGTCATTCCACCCCCGTGCCAGAACATAAGCGGCGCATCGAATTCAGGTGCGGATTGAAGCAGATACTGAACGTAGCATTGCCCGGTGATGTAATCTCCATTCAAGTCGACCGTTCGGGCAGGTGCGTTCCGCGCTACCTGTATCTTCTGGACCGGCTGACCGGTAAGTGTCACCCGGCGCCCACCAGCAAAGAAACTTCCGGCCTCTTTGATCGATACACCCGGCTTGTCTTCGCTGGTTCGGTTCTTGAATGGCATGGAACTCTCACAAACAACTTTAAATATCGGCCAAGCCTATCTGGCGATACCGTTGATCTCAAAGCAGTTTGTGAAAAAAGGGAAGGTCCTGACGGATGCAGAACCTTCCCTACCCCCGCGTGCTCCCTACTCACCACACGCGTATGGAAATATCTGGTTCTGACCGTCCTGGTCATACTTGGACCATAGCCGGGTTTCGTCAGGCGTTTCAAATACCAAGTCTTTAAAATAAGGCTCAAATACAAAACGCCCGCCGATGGGGAGGCGGGCGTTTCATCGGAAAAACGTGTGGCTTAGGCGTAGACGGCCTCTTTGCCGAAATGCTTGGTCAGCATGTAATAGACCACGGCGCGGTATTTGTTGCGTTCGGACATGCCATAGGTTTCCAGAACCGAGTTGATCGCTTCCATCAGCTCGGGGCCCTCTGCCAAACCCAGCTTTTTGATCAGGAAGTTGTTCTTGACCGTCTCAAGCTCACCTTCCTGTGTAGCCGCCACAGTCGACGCGTCGGCGTCATAGATCGCCGGACCACAACCGATGGTAACCTTGGTCAGCAGGTCCATATCGGGGTCCATCCCGCATTTGCCTTTCAGGTCTTCCGCATATTTGGCGATCAGCTCGTCGCGTTTACCCATTGTCATCTCCTGGTTCAAAATTGGTTTCAGGCTATACCAGCGCCGTAAACACGGTAACGGGCACCAAAAATTGCACAAAGGGAAAAATTCGCTGCATTCCCCCTAAAACCGCGCGTTTGACCCTCAGTTTGATTTTCGCATGCCTTTATTTAACATTTATGTTAAACAAGGTTAACCACTTGGAATCAGGAGGTCACAATGCCCGTGTCGCTACCAAATGAAAGCCCGCAATACAGATCCGCTCGAAACGCTCTGCTGCAGGCAGAAGCCGAGCTTCGAGCAAAAGTCGAAAACGTTGCAAACCTGCGGCGCGGCTTGCCAAAAGGCGGGGAGATTCCTCAGGACTATGTATTCCGCTCAGAGCAGGGTGAGCCTGCGGCATTGTCGTCCTTGTTCGGCGCTCACGACACATTGGCAATCTATTCGCTCATGTATGGTCCGGATGCACAGGCGCCCTGCCCCATGTGCTCGGCGTTTCTGGACGGCCTGAATGGGCAAGTCGCGCATATTGCCCAAAAAATTGCCTTTGCCGTTGTGGCGCAGAACACCTCTGAAAAGTTGTCTGTCCTCAAAGCAAAGATGGGATGGACCGATCTGCCGCTGTATTCCGCGCTTGGTACGGATTATCAGCGCGACTATCTGGCCGAGAGCGAGGACGGACGCCAGTTGCCGATCCTGAACGTCTTTCAGCGCGATAAGGATGTGATCACTCACTTCTGGAGTTCTGAGCTGTTTTTCGAGCCAAGCGACTGGCATCCGCGGCATGTGGATGCGGCTTGGCCTCTGTGGAACATACTGGATTTCACACCGCAGGGCCGGGGGGATTTCATACCACCGCTGCGCTGACGGCAAAAGAAAACGGCGGCCAATCGGCCGCCGTTTCATTTCCGACATTTGCGGAAATTAGTAACGATAGTGCTCGGGCTTGTAGGGGCCTTCGGGATTCACACCGATGTATGCAGCCTGTTCATTGTCCATCTTGGTCAGCTTCACGCCGATGCGGTCCAGATGCAGGCGGGCCACTTTCTCATCCAGATGCTTGGGCAGGATGTAGACGTCGTTTTTATACTCGTCGCCTTTGGTGAACAGTTCGATCTGCGCCAGAACCTGGTTGGTGAACGAGGCCGACATCACGAAGGACGGGTGACCGGTGGCATTGCCGAGGTTCAGCAGACGGCCTTCGGACAGTAGGATGATGCGGTTGCCCGAGGGCATCTCGATCATGTCCACCTGTTCCTTGATGTTGGTCCACTTGTGGTTCTTCAGGCTGGCGACCTGAATTTCGTTGTCGAAGTGGCCGATGTTGCCGACGATGGCCATGTCCTTCATCTCGCGCATATGCTCGATGCGGATCACGTCCTTGTTGCCGGTGGTGGTGATGAAGATATCCGCCGATGCGACTTCATCTTCCAGCAGGGTGACTTCGAAGCCGTCCATCGCAGCTTGCAGGGCGCAGATCGGGTCAACTTCGGTCACTTTCACACGGGCACCAGCGCCGCGCAGCGATGCAGCCGAGCCTTTGCCCACGTCGCCGTAACCGCAGACAACGGCAACTTTACCCGCCATCATGGTGTCGGTGGCGCGGCGGATACCGTCGACCAGCGATTCCTTACAGCCGTATTTGTTGTCGAATTTCGACTTGGTGACCGAGTCGTTCACGTTGATCGCCGGGAACGGCAGGTGGCCGTCTTTTACCAGCTGATACAGGCGGTTCACACCGGTGGTGGTTTCTTCGGACACGCCTTGAATCTGGTCGCGCATTTTGGTGAACCAGCCCGGGGATGCCGCCATTCGCTTGGCGATCTGCTTCTTGATCACCTCTTCCTCTTCCGAACCCGGAACGGGGATGATGTCCTCACCGGCTTCGGCGCGTGCGCCGAGCAGGATGTACAGCGTTGCGTCGCCGCCATCGTCCAGGATCATGTTCGGGCCTTCGTCGAACAGGAAGGACTTGTCCAGGTAATCCCAATGCTCTTCCAGCGTCTGGCCCTTGATGGCGAAGACAGGAATACCAGCCTCGGCAATCGCGGCAGCCGCGTGGTCCTGGGTCGAGAAAATGTTGCACGACGCCCAGCGCACATCGGCGCCCAGCGCGACCAGCGTTTCGATCAGAACAGCAGTCTGGATTGTCATGTGCAGCGAACCGACGATCCGCGCGCCTTTCAGCGGCTTTGCCTCACCATATTCTGCGCGCAGGGACATCAGGCCCGGCATCTCGGTTTCGGCAATGTCCAGCTCTTTGCGGCCGAACCCGGCCAATGAAATGTCTTTGACGATATAGTCCCCGGCCATCAGGTGCTCCATTGAGGTAAATCACGTTCGGGCTGCCCCTAGCATTCCTTGGGGCAGGTGGCAACGCGAATGGCCGGAAACGGGGTTTTCCGCCGCTCAAATCAGCTGGGTTGACCCTTTAGCTTAATCTTTGGGATCGCTTCAAAAAAATCTGTGCCAACGGCGACAATACAACTGATGCCGTTCGCCTGGGTCACCAGAACCGTGTAGCTTCCGGTTTCCTTCGAGGTCCAGACCTCCATGATCGTTTGCGCGCCGCGCGTTTTCTGCAATCCGCCAAAGACCAGCTCTTCCGAATAGCTGTCCTGCAGCTTGGCGATCACGTGCTCGCGCTGCGCACAACTTTGGGCAAATGCGGGTGGGGCAGTGGCGGCCATTCCAAAGGCCAGGGTAATTCCAAACAGTCGCTTAAACATAGCTAGCTCCTTTCGATACGAGTTACGTTCCGAGAGGGGCACACCAGGAGGAGCATGCACCCCCCTCAGCACAAATGTCGGTATCACCACGCGCCAATTCAAAGCACGGCTGGTCAAGAAAAAGTTGGCAGCTGGTGATCTCGACAGGTACATCATAGCACAAAAACGCGAAATTTACGTGTCCCACTTCACAAGGCATGGCATTATGGCAACACAAGCACGAGCATGGCAGCGGATGTTGTCGGGGCGCAGGCTGGACCTGCTGGACCCGACCCCTGTAGACATCGAAATCGAAGATATCGCCCACGGACTGGCCTTTGTGGCCCGCTGGAACGGCCAAACCGCTGGGGATTTTGCTTATTCCGTGGCCGAACATTCCCTGCTGGTCGAAGAGCTTTTTGGCCGGATTGCGCCAAAAGCACCGGTGAAATGGCGTCTCGCGGCTTTGTTACATGATGCGCCGGAATATGTGATCGGAGATATGATCTCGCCGGTCAAATCTGCCGTCGGCCCCGATTACGGCGCGCTGGATGACCGGTTGGCGGCAGCGATCCACATCCGCTTTGGCCTGCCCGCCGCAGTGCCGAAAACGGTGAAACGACAGATCAAAAAGGCCGACAAGATCAGCGCCTGGATGGAGGCCACCCAGATTGCGGGGTTTTCCGAGTCTGAGGCCACCAAGTTCTTTGGCCGCCCGGACAAAGCGGTGATGGAGGGGTTGGAGATCGTTCTACGACCACCGGTTGAGGTACGGCGGGCGTATATGGACCGACATGCTTTCTTGTTAGAAAAGGCCTAAAGTCAAAAATGAAGCTGAGTCAGCTCGCTATGAATGTTTAGGCACTCCTTTCTAGCGTTGAAAACAACTCATCAATTAACTCGTCATCAACGCCTCTTTGTTCCTCGGAACAATTGTATGACGCTACAAGCATAGAGTTACCGCTTCTGAAAAACCAAACTCTCCAGAAACTGTGGTCACTTGTATAAGCTGCGCAGACGCCTTTTACGCTTCCGTTGCTTACTTGATCATGTCCGATTTTCTGCCCCGCAAAATCTTGCAGAAACTCTATCAAATCTTCTTCAGTAACTGGACTATCTTTGTAGTAAACGGACAGCGTAATTGACCCTGTTCCATCATTTTTCTCCAAAGAGACGATACGGTCACTTTCATCCGCAACGATGAAAACGTTTCCGAGATCCAACGACCAGTTATCTAGACTGAGCATTTTTGTCACAAGCGCTATTTGCGCGGGTCACCGCGGACTGCGTTTCGCCAAAATCCGCTGCAAGGTCCGGCGGTGCATATTCAGGCGACGAGCAGTCTCGGAAACATTCCGGTCACACAGTTCATAGACCCGCTGGATATGTTCCCAGCGCACGCGGTCCGCGCTCATGGGGTTTTCCGGCGGCGGGGGCAGTTCGTCGCCCTTGGCCAGCAATGCGCTGGTGATGTCGGTGGCGTCGGCGGGTTTGGACAGATAATCGGTCGCACCGATCTTGACGGCGGCCACGGCGGTGGCAATTGCACCATATCCGGTCAGAACGACAACCCGACTGTCGGGGCGTTTTTCGCGCAGCACTTCAACCACATCCAGACCGTTGCCATCCTCAAGCCGCAGATCGACCACGGCATAGGCAGGCGGGCGGGCGGTGGAGATGGCGCGGCCTGCGGCGACGGAGCCTGCGGTTTCAACCTCGAACCCGCGTTTTTCCATGGCCTTGGCCAGTCGCCTCAGAAACGGCTCGTCGTCATCCACCAGAAGCAGGGATTTATCGGGGCCGATATCGAGGTCTGAGCTGTCCGCCATATTCTGTTCTTTCCGCTATTTCACGCCTTTGGCTTAAACATGAGTAATAGCAGCGCCATTCCAAAGGTCAAACGCATCAGAGCTTGTCCAGAAAACACCCGACCTTGTCGGCCATCTGTTCCGCCGTGTCATCACGATTGAAAAACTCAAGAAAGCCATGCTCGGGCGTTACCAGATAGGTAAAGGTGGAATGGTCGACCAGATAGAACTCGTCGCTTTTGTCATGCGCCCGGTAATAGGTCTTGTAAGCCTGGCTGGCGGCCTTGACCTGCTCGGGCGAGCCAGTCAGCGCGATGGTCTTGCCGCCAAGGTTGAAGGCAAAGTCGTCCACCACCTGCGGCGTGTCCCGGTCGGGATCGATCGAGATGAACAGCGGCGTCACCGACTGGCCGCGCTCGGCCAGGATATCCACCGCCTCGGCATTGCGGGACATGTCAAACGGGCAGACATCAGGGCAGAAGGTGTAGCCGAAGTAAACCAGCGTCGGTTCGGTGATCACATCCTTGTCGGTGACCGTCTCACCCTTGCCGTTGACCAGCTCGAACGGGCCGCCGATTGCAGCTGTACCACCCGCGATCTGGGCCGACCGGCATTGTGCGAACTGATCGTCCGATCCCGCCCCCCGCGTCAGCAGCCACATGGCGCCCAGACCGACGGCCAGAACAACGGTTGCAAGGATAGCGTAAAGACGGATCATGACATCAATCCTGACATGAGGGGTTGTTGATCGTTTCCGCCGGGACACCTATCAAGATGATCAGCCGATGCAACAGGACAAAATGGACCGATGGCAAATTCCAACATCACATTATGGCGCAGTCAGGAACGCAGCAGCTGGATCCGGCTTCGCACGCTGATCCTGCTGCGCTGGGTGGCCATCATCGGTCAGTTCACGGCGATCACGGTAGCACAGCAGTATTTTCAGGTGCAGCTGGAGCTGGCGCTGTGCTATCTGGCCATTGGCGTTTCGGTCATGGGCAACATGACCGCAATCCTGCTGTTTCCGAAAAACAAGCGCCTGACCGAGTTCGAGAACTTCCTGATGGTGCTGTTCGACCTGTTGCAGCTGGCGATCCTGCTGTACCTGACCGGCGGCCTGAACAACCCCTTTGCACTGCTTTTGCTGGGTCCTGTAACGATTTCAGCCAACGTTATGAGCACCCGTTCGACCGTGATTGTGGGGGCGGTGGCGATTGCGTTGACCTCTTTGCTGGTCGAATTTCACCTGCCGCTGCGTACCGAGGCGGGGCAGATGCTGGAAATCCCCGGTATGCTGCTGTTCGGCAATTGGGCAGCGGTGGTGATCGCCATCGTCTTTATCGGCGCCTATTCTCACCGCGTCAGTTCCGAAGTCCAGTCGATGTCCGAGGCGCTCTCGGCGACGCATATGGCGCTGGCCCGGGAACAGAAGCTGACCGATCTGGGCGGTGTGGTTGCAGCTGCTGCGCATGAGCTGGGCACGCCACTGGCCACCATCAAACTGACCAGTTCCGAACTGATCGAGGAACTGGACGACCGCCCCGACCTGAAAGAAGACGCCGCCCTGATCCGTGAACAGGCCAACCGCTGCCGCGATATCCTGCGCGATATGGGCCGGGCCGGAAAAGACGATCTGCATCTGCGTCAGGCCCCCCTGTCCACCGTGGTACATGAGGCCGCCGAGCCGCACCTTCATCGGGGCAAGACCGTTCATTTTGCCGAAGGCCCGGCGGGGGACGGCGATGTGCAGCAACCGTCGATCCTGCGCAAGCCCGAGATCATTCACGGGTTGCGCAACCTGATCCAGAACGCGGTGGATTTTGCCCGTGCCAATGTCTGGGTCGAGGCCGAATGGACCTCGGATCAGATCACCGTCAACATCATGGATGACGGGCGCGGTTACCCGTCACAGATGATCGGCCGGATCGGCGACCCTTTCATGCGCCGTCGCCGGGCCGAGAAAGAACAAAGTACCCGCCCGGAATATGAGGGCATGGGTCTGGGCCTGTTCATCGCCAAGACCCTGCTGGAACGCAGCGGGGCTGAGTTGGATTTTGCCAACGGCTCGGACCCTTACCAAACCCTCTGCGACAACCCCGAACGCAGGGGTGCGATTGTAAAGGTGTCGTGGCCGCGCAATCTGGTGGATGCCCAGACCGGCGATACCCCTGTGCCATCTGGTGAGAACCAGCAGATCCAGGTCTGAATTAAGACCCCGTTAACCATTTGTACGCATAGTCCTTCCGGTATCAATTCCGGAGAGCGCATGGTCGACTGGATCATTCTGGCTGCGATCAGCCTGGTATCCGCCAGCCTGGCGGTGCAATGGCTATTGCCCCGCCGCCGGCAGAGGGGCGACAATTTCGGCTTGTCTGCACCCGCATCGCTGTATGATGCGGTGTTTCTGTTCGACGGCAACCGCCTGATCAGCCATTCCGACATCGCGCTTGAAGGGTTCGAAGCCGTCCGCGACTGGCCCGACCTGCGCCGCCTGCTGCAGCGGGATTTTCCCAGCTTGCCAGAAACACCCGACCATATCCGCCGTCAGGGCACGCTGGTCATTCCCGCCATCGACTGTACCGTCGAACGGGACATCCTGTGCGAGTGGATTGACGGCATCGTCCGCGTTCAACTGCGCGACAGCGCCGAACGCCCCACCCCGGTCCAGCGCGACGCGCAGGATCCGATCCGTCTGGCGATGGAACAAGCTCCATACCCCGTCTGGCTGCTGGATCATCAAGGCAATGTCCGCTGGTGCAATGCCGCTTATGTCGCATTGGTCAGAAAGGTCCGTGGTCCGGATACCGATCTGACCGCGCCGCTGTTTCCCGGGGCGGACGGCGATGCACGGTTGGGCGCAAAAACCCGCATCTCGATCTCGACCGAGGGTAGTGAGAACAAGCTGTGGTTCGACCTGACGCTGGTCGATCACCCCGAAGGTCACCTGTGTTATGCGGTTGATATCAATGCCATTGTTGCCGCCGAAACCGCCCAGCGCAAATTCGTTCAGACCATGACCAAGACCTTTGCCCAGCTGTCCATCGGGCTGGCGATCTTCGACCGCAACCGTCAGTTGGCGCTGTTCAACCCGGCCCTGATCGACCTGACCACCCTGCCCCCGGATTTCCTCAGTTGCCGCCCCAGCCTGTCCAGTTTTTTCGACCGGCTGCGCGATCAGCACATGATGCCGGAACCCAAGAATTACCGCAGCTGGCGCAGCCAGATGAACGACCTTCTCGAGGCTGCCGAGGACGGGAATTATCAGGAAACCTGGTCACTGCCGTCGGGGTCTGTCTATTCGGTCAGCGGGCGCCCGCATCCTGACGGGGCGGTGGCGTTCCTGTTCGAAGACATTACCGCCGAGATTACCCTGACCCGCAGGTTCCGCTCGGAAATGGACCTGATGCAATCGGTTCTGGACAAGCTGGCCGATGCAATCGCGGTGTTCGGCGATGACGGAACGCTGGCCTTCACCAACCGCGCCTATCAAGAACTGTGGGGAACCTCTGATGAGACCGGATTCGAACCGGATTCCGTGCTGGACGTGACCCGCAGCTGGCAGGACCAATGTGCCGCCACACCGCTGCTGGGTGAGGTTCGCGATTTTGTCGAGATGCGCGACAACCGAGCCGAATGGTCTGGAGACATACGTATGCGCAACGGCACCGATCTGACCTGTGTCGTCAGCCCGATGCAGAACGGCGCAACCATAGTCCGGTTCGTGGTGGACGAGCTTGCGACATCACAGCCAATCCGCCAAATCAGCGCCTGAACCGGGTTGCAGCCGACAGGGCCTGAGGTCATTGTGGCGCCATGACGTTGCACCCTCGTTCAATCACCCTGACTTCGCCCGAAGAAACAGCCCAGTTCGCCGCCCAATTGGGGGCGGATTTGCGTCCGGGAGACGTGGTGCTGCTTGAAGGTGAGATCGGCAGTGGCAAGACCCATTTCGCCCGCAGCCTGATCCAATCCCTGATGACTGTGCCCGAGGATGTGCCCTCGCCCACCTACACGCTGGTACAGGCTTATGACACCGCGGCGGGCGAGATTTGGCATTGCGATCTCTACCGGCTGAGCGCCGTGGAAGAGATTGAGGAACTGGGCCTGACCGAGGCGTTCGACACAGCCATCTGCCTGATCGAATGGCCCGACAAACTGGGCCCGCTGACTCCTGAAACCGCCCTGAAACTGAGCTTTGAAACAGATCCTAATACGATGGAAAACCGTCATCTGACCCTGTCTTGGTCCGATCCGAAATGGCCCCAAAAACTGGAGAGCGCCGAATGACTAACAGGGCCGTGCTGGCCGAGGCGCTGATAGCACAAACACCGTGGGCCAACGCAAGGCGTGCGCCACTGGCCGGGGATGCCTCGAACCGTCGATACGAACGTCTGACCGATCCCGAAACCGGCCGAACCGTCGTGCTGATGGATTCCCCTCCGGGCAAAGCCGAACCGGTCGAGGACTTTGTGCGCATGGCGAACCACCTGCGGTCCATCGGCCTGAGCGCGCCCGAGATTTACGCCGAGGACACGGAATTCGGCTTTCTGTTGCTGGAAGATCTGGGCGACGACCTGTTTGCTTGCATTCTGAAGCAAGACCCAAAGATGGAGCGGCAGCTATACGAGGCCGCTACCGATGTTCTGATCACACTGCACCAGGCCCCCACCCTGTCTCTGCCCTCATACGGCCCGGCACTGATGACAGAGCTGGCCGCGCTCTCCTTCACCAAATACGCACAGGCGGTTTTGGGTCAGCACGACACGGACGCGCGGGAACAATTCGAACACCGGTTTTCGGACATTCTGCATCAGGAAACCTCGGGGACCAAAGTGGTGATCCAGCGCGACTACCACGCCGAGAACATGATCTGGCTGCCGGACCGTGACGGTGTGAAACGGGTGGGCCTGTTGGATTTTCAGACCGCCATGCTGGGCCATCCGGCCTATGACCTTGTGTCGATGCTACAGGACGTCCGCCGCGACGTGGCCCCGGGGACCGAGATGCGGATGATCAACCGCTATCTCACCGCAACAGGCGTGAACGATCATGACTTCCGCACCGCCTACGCCGTGCTGGGGGCGCAAAGAAACCTGCGGATTCTGGGCGTGTTTGCCCGTCTGGCGACGGAATACGGCAAACCTCAGTATGTTGATCTGATCCCGGCCACATGGGCGCATCTGATGCGCGATCTGGACCATCCTGCGCTGGCCACCGTGGCCGACCTGCTGCGTACAGCCCTGCCCGCGCCAACACCGGAAAATCTGGACAGGCTCAGACAGACATGACCCGACATCCCGAAGCCGTGATGCTGTTTGCCGCCGGGTTTGGCACCCGCATGGGCGCGTTGACCAAGGATCGGCCGAAACCTCTGATCGAGGTCGCGGGCCGTCCCCTGATCGATCACGCGCTGGATCTGGTGGCCGATCTCGGCCCGGATCGCGTGGTGGCCAACCTGCACTATCTGCCCGATCAGCTTGAGGCACATCTGGCCCCCAAAGGCGTGCTTCTGTCCCGCGAAGAGCATGAGATTCTGGAAACGGGCGGCGGGCTGCGGGCCGCTTTGCCCCTGCTGGGGCCGGACCCAGTTTACACTCTGAACACCGATGCGATCTGGGCCGGGCCGAACCCTTTGACCATGTTGCGCGATGCGTGGAACCCTGACCGGATGGACGCGTTGCTGATGTGCATTCCGACCAACCAGACCATCGGCCACACCGGCACGGGAGATTTCACCGCCGATGCCGAAGGCCGGATCACCCGTGGACCCGGCCTGGTTTATGGCGGGGCGCAGATCCTTAAAACAGACCGGTTGATGTCCATTCCGGACAAGGCATTCTCGCTGAATCTGATTTGGGATCAAATGCATAGTCAGGGCCGTCTGTTCGCTGCCACCTATCCCGGCCGCTGGTGCGATGTGGGCCGCCCGGAGGGGATCGCCCTGGCCGAAGGGCTGATCGCGGATGTTTAAACCCAGCGCCACACCCCGCGTCTTTGCCGTTCCGCCTGGATCGGATTTCCCCAAAGCGCTTGTGGATGGGCTGCGACAGCGCAGCGCCGAACACCCGCCCGAGGCCTTGGCACGGGTGCAACTTGTCGTGAACACCCGCCGCATGGCGCGCCGCGTGCGCGATCTGTTCGATCAGGGTCCGGCCTGCCTGCTGCCGCGGCTTTCGCTGGTCACCGACCTTGGGGAAAGCGTCGATCTGGCGCAAATTCCACCCGCCATCCCGGCCCTACGACGCAGGTTGGAACTGACGCAACTGGTCGCCAAGCTATTGGAGCAACAGCCTGATCTGGCCGCACGGTCCTCGCTGTTTGATCTCTCCGACAGTTTGGCCGCGCTGATTGACGAGATGCAGGGCGAAGGTGTTTCCCCAGATGCGATCCGCCAACTGGATGTCAGCGATATGTCCGGCCATTGGGCCCGCGCGCAGGCCTTTATCGGGATCGCCGATCACTTCATCGACTCCGGCCCGGATGCGCTGGACGCGCAGGCGCGGCAACGGCGGGTGGTGGAAAACCTGATCGACCGCTGGCAAGTGGCGCCACCGCAGCATCCGGTGATCCTTGCAGGGTCAACCGGATCGCGCGGCACGACCCTGATGCTGATGGAGGCCGTCGCCCGCTTACCCCAAGGGGCGCTGATCCTGCCCGGCTACGATTTCGATCAACCGGATCATGTCTGGCGCGGGTTGGACGAGGCACTGACCTCGGAAGATCACCCGCAATACCGGTTCCGCAAGCTGATGACGCGGCTTGACATGCAACCCGGTCAAATCGCGCCTTGGACTGATGTACCCGCCCCCTCACCTGCGCGTAACAGACTGATTTCACTGGCCCTACGCCCTGCACCGATCACCGATGCCTGGATGTCCGAAGGCCCTCAACTGACCGATCTGGACGGTTCCACGCAAGACCTCACACTGGTCGAGGCGCAGTCCCCACGGGCCGAGGCGCTGGCCATCGCTTTGCGGCTGCGCGAGGCCGCCGAAACCGGCCAGACCGCCGCGCTGATCACCCCCGACCGGATGCTGACCCGTCAAGTCAGCGCCGCGCTGGATCGCTGGAACATCCTGCCCGATGACAGTGCCGGCCTGCCACTGCAGCTGTCACCTCCGGGACGGTTTCTGCGCCATGTGGCTAGCCTGTTTGCCCGGCGGCTGGAAGGTGAGGCGCTGCTGACCCTGTTGAAACACCCGCTTTGCCACGGGGGCGGCGATCGCGGCGCGCATCTGCTGCATAGTCGCGATCTGGAACTGGATTTGCGACGGCATGGCCCTCCGTTCCCCGACAGTGCCAGCCTGACCGCGTTTGCCATCCGCAAAGAAGTACCCGAAGGCTGGATGCGATGGCTCACCGCTCATTTCTGCGACCAGCATATATCGGGTGAGCTACCTTTGACGAATTGGGTGGCGCGCCTACGTGCTTTGGCCGAGGCGATTTCAGCCGGTAGTGAGGGCGAATTCGGACCGCTGTGGGAGAAGAACGCGGGCCAAAAGGCATTGAAGGTTCTGACCGCACTGGAGGATGAGGCCGTACATGGCGGCCCGATGACCGCCCACGACTTCGCCGACCTGCTGGGGGCTTTGCTGGCCGGTGCGGAGGTCCGCGACCGCGACGCGCCGCATCCGCACATCATGATCTGGGGCACGCTCGAGGCACGTGTGCAGGGGGCCGATCTGCTGATCCTTGGCGGTCTGAACGAAGGCAGCTGGCCCGAGGCCGCCGCGCCGGACCCCTGGCTGAATCGTCAGATGCGCGACAAGGCCGGGCTGTTGCTGCCCGAACGCCGCATTGGCCTGTCGGCCCATGATTTCCAACAAGCCGTCGGCGCGCCCGAGGTCTGGCTGACCCGCGCCACCCGGTCGGACGATGCCGAAACCGTGCCTTCGCGCTGGCTGAACCGGATGACCAACCTGTTGCAGGGCTTGCCGGGGCAGGGTGGTCGGGCTGCTTTGTCGGCGATGCGCGCCCGGGGTCAGACATATTTGCGTTGGTCCGAACAGCTCGAGGCCGCACCGCGGATCGATCCGGCCCCGCGCCCGTCCCCCCGCCCGCCGATCACCGCGCGCCCGCGCCGTCTGAGTGTCACCGAAATCAAGCGTCTGATCCGTGATCCCTATGCGATATACGCCAAGCATGTGCTGCGGCTGCGGCCTCTGGATCCTTTGGTGCAGGCCCCGGATGCCTTGCTGCGTGGGATCGTCATCCACGAAATCCTCGAACATTTCGTCAAGGACAGCGTGTTGGACAATGCTTTGCTGACGCGCGAAAATTTCCTGAAACGGGCCGAGACCCTGCTGGATCAGCATGTCGCCTGGCCGACGGCCCGCAAGTTGTGGCTGGCCCGCCTGGAACGGATTGCCGACGATTTCCTGACCGCCGAAACCGCCCGACGCGGGGACGGAGGGCCGGTGGCCTTCGAGGCGGCGATGAAACTGGTGCTGAGCCCTCTGGATTTCACCATCGCGGGACGGGCGGACCGGATCGACCACAACAGTCGCGGCGCGCTGCGGATTGTGGACTACAAGACCGGTGCCCCTCCGACCGAAAGTCAGCAGGCTAAGTTCGACAAACAGCTGCTGATCGAGGCGGCGATGGCCGAGCAGGGCGCCGTCGAAGGCATAGACCCGCTGCCGGTGGCTGAGGCTGTCTTTATCGGCATGGGTGGCAGCTACAAAGAGGTCGCAGCCCCCTTGGCCAAGGAACCGCCCGACAAGGTTCTGGCCGAGCTAAAAGAGCTTGTTTCGGCTTATTTAGAGCCTGATCAGGGCTTCACATCGCGCCGGATGCTGCACAAGGACACCGATATTGGCGACTATGACCATCTGGCCCGCTTCGGCGAATGGGACCGCACCGATGAGACCGATCCCGAGGTGCTGAAATGAACGCCCGCAACGACGCGACCGAGCGGCAGGTGCAGGCTGCACGGCCCGATGCCTCAACTTGGCTGGCGGCCAATGCAGGGTCAGGCAAGACGCGGGTTCTGACCGACCGTGTGGCGCGGTTGCTGCTGGGCGGTGTGCAACCGCAGCACATCCTCTGCCTGACCTACACAAAAGCCGCCGCCAGCGAGATGCAGAACCGCCTGTTCAAACGGTTGGGTGAGTGGGCGATGTTGGGCGACGACGCGCTGTTGGCCCAACTGACCGATTTGGGCGTGCCCGGGGTGATCGACCCGGACCGGCTGGCACAGGCGCGCACCCTGTTTGCCCGCGCCATTGAGACGCCAGGCGGGCTGAAAATCCAGACGATCCACTCATTCTGCGCCTCATTGCTGCGGCGGTTTCCGCTGGAGGCCGGGGTCAGTCCGCAATTCTCCGAGATGGAAGACCGTGCTGCAGCTTTGTTGCGTGAAGAGATTGTCGAGGATTTCGCCGAAGGCCCGAAGGCCGCGCTGATCGAAGATGTGGCGCGATTTGTTACTGATACCGGTTTTGAGAACCTGACGGCTGCGATCACCCACAAACGCAACCTGTTTGCCCAATCGCTGGGTTGGTCCGATCTGTTGCTCCGCTTCGACTTGCCAGAGGGGTTTGACGAAGACGCGCTGCAAGCCCGCGTTTTCATGGGTGGTGAGGTTGAGCTGATCCGCTCGATCCTGCCTGCGCTAACCGAAAGTGGCGGCAACAACGCCAAAGCGGCCGCCAAACTGTCGGCCTTCACCGAGGTTCGGATTGGTAGCCTGCCTGTACTGGAAAGCGTGTTTCTGACAGGGAAATCCGCAAAGGAACCCTTTGCGGCCAAGATCAACAGCTTCCCCACCAAGGCCCTGCGCGAAGGCGCGTTGGCCGCGCAGATGCCTCTTCTGGAATCCTTCATGCTGCGCATTGAGGCCGCGCGCGAGCAGAGGTTGGCGCTGGTTGCGGCGCGCAAGACGCATGTGCTGCACCGCTTTGCGGCCGCCTTCCTACCGGAATACGAACGCCGCAAGCAGTTGCGCGGCTGGTTGGATTTCGACGATCTGATCCTGCGCGCGCGGCAAGTGTTGAACGACCCAGCAGTGGCGGAATGGGTTTTGTACCGGTTGGACGGTGGTATCGACCACATTCTGGTCGATGAGGCTCAGGACACCAGCCCCGACCAATGGGACGTGGTCGAGAAACTGGCGCAGGAATTCACTAGCGGGGAAGGGGCCCGATCCGGGGTTGAACGCACGATTTTCGTGGTCGGCGACAAGAAGCAGTCGATCTATTCCTTCCAGGGCGCCGACCCGCAGGCCTTTGACCGGATGCAGCAAGAGTTTGGACGCAGATTGGCGGAATCAGGCTCTAAACTGTGGGATTCGACGCTGGAATACTCGTTCCGGTCCTCCAGTGCGATCTTGTCATTGGTCGATATCCTGTTCGAAAACCGGGCTGAGGCCGGGTTTCACAAAGACAGCCTGCACCGTGCCTTCAAGGCGGACCTGCCCGGTCGGGTCGATCTGTGGCCGGTGGTTGAAAAGGTCGACGAAGACGATGATGGCGACTGGACCGATCCGGTTGATCGCCCCGGCGCGCGGCATCACACCGTCATTCTGGCCGAGAAGGTGGCTCAGTCTATCAAGGACATGATCGACCGCGGAGAGACGATCCCCGAGGATGGCAACACGCCCGGCACATTCGTGCGCCGCAAGGTGCAACCGGGGGATTTCCTGATCCTCGTGCAGCGCCGATCCGATCTGTTTGCCGAGATCATCCGCGCGTGCAAGGCCCTGCGCCTGCCCATTGCCGGGGCCGACCGGCTGAAAGTGGGTGCGGAACTGGCGGTGAAAGACCTGGCCGCGCTGCTCAGCTTTCTGGCCACGCCGGAGGACAGCCTGTCGCTGGCGACTGTGCTGAAATCCCCTCTGTTTGGTTGGAACGAACAACAGCTCTTTGATCTGGCGCACAGACGGCAGGAACAATTCCTGTGGGCGGCTCTGCGCAGTCGGGCTGAGGAGTTCCCGGAAACGCTGGACGTTCTCAACGATCTGCGCGGTCAGATCGACTTTCTGCGCCCCTACGACCTGATCGAACGGATTCTCACCCGCCACGACGGGCGGCGCAAACTGCTGGGCCGTCTGGGGGCCGAGGCCGAAGATGGAATCAACGCGCTGCTGTCGCAGGCGCTGGCCTATGAACGTACTGATATCCCCAGCCTGACAGGCTTCCTAGTGTGGATGCAGACCGACGATCTGGAAATCAAACGGCAGATGAGCGGCGTCGGAAACATGATCCGCGTGATGACGGTGCATGGCTCTAAGGGCCTTGAGGCGCCGATCGTGATCCTCCCCGATACCGGCAAACGACAGGCCCCGCGTGACGCCGAGATCATGGTGGGTGAGGGCACGCCGCTGTGGAAAGTCCCGGCGGATGCGTCACCAGCCCTGATCACACAAGCGCGGGCCGAGGCCCGGGCGCGGGAAGAGAATGAACGGCTGCGCCTGCTTTATGTGGCTCTAACACGGGCCGAAAAGTGGTTGATCGTAGGTGCGGCGGGGGATGTCGGTAAGGACGGAACCAGCTGGTATCAGATGGTTGAAGCCGCGATGGCGCGGGCAGGGGCCACGCAACTGCCGGAGTCAGACACGTTGCGCCTGTCCCATGCCGATTGGGATACGCTGCCGATTGTCGAACATGCAGAACCCGAAATTACCCATACGCCGCTGCCGGATCAGTTCCTGAGCCCCGCAACGACACCGGACCCCGCGCCGGAAACGATCAGCCCGTCCGATCTGGGTGGAGCCAAAGCCTTGCCCGGTGATTCTGGTCAGGATGAAGAGGCCGCCAAGCTGCGCGGCACGCGCCTGCACCTGCTGCTGGAACATCTGCCGTCGATTGCGCAGGAAAAATGGCCGCAGCTCTGCGCTCGGGTTGTGCCCGATATGCAGGATGCGGAGCGGCAGGAGTTGTTGACCGAGGCGCAAAATGTGCTGACGGCAGAACATCTGCAAGCGGTATTCGCGGACGATGCGCTGGCCGAGGTTCCGGTCACCGCCGAGCTGAACGGGCGGCGAATGCACGGGGTGATCGACCGGCTGATCGTGACCAAGAGCGGTGTGCAGGTGATTGATTTCAAATCAAATGCCACGGTTCCCAACAGCCCTGCGACCTGCCCCGAAGGCCTGTTGCGGCAGATGGGAGCTTACGCGCAGGCCCTGGCCCAAATTTATCCGGATCGCGAAATCCGCACGGCGATCCTGTGGACCCGCACGGCCGAGCTTATGTGGTTGCCACACGATCTTGTGACGGATGCGCTGGCCGACACCCAGATATCTTGACCTCGGACAGCGGCGACCCTACGTTCTGTTCCCGAGTTTACCCCATTCAGGAGACATAAAATGTCGACCGTAGCCGTAACCGACGATACCTTTGACGCCGAAGTCAAGAATTCCGACATCCCCGTTGTTGTCGATTTCTGGGCCGAATGGTGTGGCCCCTGTAAGCAGATTGGCCCCGCTCTGGAAGAGCTGGCCGCTGAATACGGTGACAAGATCAAAATCGCCAAGGTGGACGTGGACAGCAACCCGAACGCAGCCGCAGCCATGGGCGTGCGCGGCATCCCGGCGCTGTTCATCTTCAAGGACGGTCAGGTTGTCTCGAACCGCGCTGGTGCGGCTCCGAAGGCGGCACTGCAAAGCTGGATCGAAGAATCCATCTGATCCAAGCGTATTCTGATCAACGGGCATCGCTGTGCGGTGCCCGTTTTTTATTGCCTATGTCGCGCTCGACCTTGGACCGATCCATTCCTGCGGCAATTTGAAAACCGGTCCGTTCGGCCTGTGCCGCCGGTCCAGAGGATGAGGGAACCGGGTCGCCGGGACCATCTGTTTCACGCGATCACGCCGCACAAAGGTGGCCTCGATCACGCGGGGAAAGGTTTCACCTTCGATATCCACCGTACCGGATGCGTTATTCGGGTGGATATGGGCGCAGACAAAACCGTCACTCAGCGCCGCCAACGCAGGATAGGCCCGCTGGAACGCAGCCGGCTTCATCAGGATCGACGGTATGCGGTGAAGTTCCAGCACCACGATGCGAAACCGGTTCAGAAGCGCGGCGGGCAGGGTGGACAGAACCGGATACTCGGCCGCTTCGATGTCCATCTGCAGGATCATGTCGCCTTCGGACGGCGCATATTCTGCCATCCAATCCTCAAGCGAGATCACGTCCGAACCCGTTTTGGCGGCCAGATGCTTCTTGACGAAAACCGCACCCGGAACGTTCAGCATCGGCTCGTCAACCGAACCATCGGCCATAAATGACGGAATCCCGTGTTTCGCCAGATCCATTTCAAAACTGGATTGCAGGGAAACGCCCGGTGAAAAGCAGGCTACGATATCATCAAGATCGTTGGGCAGAAGGTAGCCGCCATCGCCAAAATCACCCACGCGGACAAGTTTGTACCCAAGATCATGGGGTCTGATGACCTCGGCAAGAAATGCCCGCCTATCAGCCGTTGTCATGTCAGGTCCAGGCGTGGTCAGCATGTGGGCTCCGCCGAAGGTAATTTCTGTGTGGTTCCATTGTCTTGTCATGTGCGGATACGGATTTCCAGCATTGATTGGCTTCGGAACAAGCCGGAAAGCACACTCGATCTGATCAGTTGCCAGCCTCATTTCGGTGTTTTTTTGTTTGAACGTGCCGGTGAATTCGGTTTGCTGTGGCTGCAGACAAATGCGCAAAAGCAAAAGGGGCACAGATGGCAAAGACACGGGTTCTTGTTGAGTTCGGCATGGGCACGTCGCTGCGGCGTGAGGATTATACCGAGGCCGCGCTGCGGGCTATTAAAGACGCGCTGTGGCACAATTCAGTCAACATGGCCGAACTGTTCGGTTTTCCCAAGGAAGCAATGATCATCGATGCCGAGATTGGCGTGCAGAACCCCGATCAGGTGGACAAGGACGCACTGAAAGCCATCTTTCCCTACGGCCAGCCGAATATCACCGTCACGCACGGTGGGCTGGATATCGAAAAACCGCATACCGAAGGACGCACCGTCACCGCCAATGCGGCCATCGTTGTCTCGTTCGACATGGAGGCCGTGGTATGACCGAAAAACGCATCATTCTTGAGATGGGCACTGGCAACGACCTCTATGGTCAGGATTATACCAAGGCGGCGCGGCGGGCGGTGCAGGATGCGCTGCACCATTCCTCGATCACCCTGTTTTCCAAACTGGGTATCGACCATGCCGAGATGCGCGTGCTGGTTACAATCGGCGTGCAGGACCCAAGCCAAGTGGATTGTGATCTGGTCGCCGCTGATCTGCCCCGCGGGCGGGCCGAGGTGCGGGCTGTCAAAGGCGGTCTGGACGTCGAAGATACCGCGGCCGGAACCCGGCATGTCGTGGCAACCGCCGCGATCGAGGCGTTTCTGCCGGACCTATCGGGCCAGTACAAATTGTCCTGACAAAGAAAAAGCCGCTCGAATGAGCGGCTCATCTTTTACGGTCGTACTGATCGCAGATCAGATCTTGTCGATATCCGCGCGGCACAGGCCGATATCGTCCAGCTGTGCGTCGCTCAGCTCTGCCAAAAGCGCGCGTGTCTTGCGGGTTTCATTCCACTCAGCTGCTTTTTCAAAAGCTGCGGTGAACGCGTCCACTACATGCAGGATGGTAGCTGCTCCGAGCGGCGCATGGATATTTGCGGTGGTTGCCATTTGCGCATTCCTTAAACTGAAACAGCCGACCCTTCGTCGGTTGTAAGTCTCATTTAGGACCAGACGCCGAGTCTCACAATTGCTAGTCCGGTAACCCCGATTTGCGATTCTTGCATATCTTTTAAGCAGTTTGTGAACTGTTGCGCTGCGGACGGGTCCGGCCCATATAGGATGCCAGCGAAGAACGGAGGCCCTGATGGCAGACAGCGATTTTCCCGGTTGGCATGGCACAACGATCATTGGCGTCAAAAAGGGCGGCCAGGTGGTGATTGCCGGCGACGGACAGGTCAGCCTGGGCCAGACCGTGATCAAGGGCACCGCCCGCAAAGTGCGCCGCCTGTCCCCCGGCGGGTTCGAGGTTGTCGCCGGGTTTGCCGGATCGACCGCCGATGCGTTCACTCTGCTGGAACGGCTGGAGGCCAAGCTTGAGGCCACGCCCGGCCAACTGGCCCGCGCCTCGGTCGAACTGGCCAAGGACTGGCGCACCGACAAATACCTGCAAAAGCTTGAGGCGATGCTGATCGTCACTGACGGCAAGGACCTGCTGGTGATCACCGGGGCAGGGGACGTGCTGGAACCGGAACACAATGTGGCAGCCATCGGATCTGGCGGCAACTTTGCCCTCGCCGCAGCCCGCGCGATGATGGACAGCGACAAAGAAGCCGAGCAGGTGGCGCGTGAGGCGATGGCGATTGCCGCCGATATCTGCGTTTACACCAACGGCAATCTGACGGTCGAAACGATTAGCTCATGAGCGAAGTTCTCGCGGCCATTTTTGGCGCTTTGATCGGCAGCATTATCGGGCCAATCGTTTTGGATGAGTATCGGTCATGGAAACGCAGGAGTGAGTGGACAGAGCCACGAAAGAAGCTTCTTAAATCGATGCTTGAAGATCCGGAACGGACGTTCAAATCACTGGAAAGACTAAGCAGAACGATTGGCTGTAGTGAAGATGACACAAGGACTCTGTTGATTGAGCTTGGTGCACGGGGCGCGAACTTAGCGTCTGGAAAAGAAGCATGGGCACTCATCGAAAGAGCCCCGCTTGCCGAAGAGCTACGTAAGAACGACCATAAAAATGCTGGCGAGGATCAGAGATAGACCCTTACCGTTTTCTGGATTTCTCAGGCCAACAGCGCCTTGATCTCTTTCCCTTTCCAGCGGCGGTGCATCCCGATCAGGCCAAAAATCGCGGCAATGATCACGATGTAATAGGGCACTCGGATGTCGATGCTCATCAGCCCGCCGCCGATCAGCGACATCACCCCTCCGGCGAGGCAGAAGACCGCCGTGGTCACGCCCATGACCCAGCCCTGATCCGTCTCGCTGACGCTGGATGAAAACAGTCCCAACAGGGTTGGGTAAGAGACGCCGAAGAAGAAATAGAAGAAGAAGACCGGCACGTAACTCAGCACCCCGCTGGGGCTGAAGGCGAAGGCAAAGCCGCAGATCACCATGACGATCAGCGAGGTATAGACGATCTGGTGCTTACTGAACCTCTCCTGCGCGGGTTTCACCAGGAACGTACTGGAAAAGGCCAGCGCAAAGCCAATCACCACCATCGCCACACTGCCGCCAATCACCCCATATCCAAAGCGACTGGTGAGGAAATTGTCGACGAACACGTAGAAGGTCACGTTGGCGATCATGAAGAACGCATAGACCGGCAGGATTTTCAGAACCATCGGATGACCGCGCACCGCGATCAGGCTGTCGGTGATGTCGCGGGGGCGAAAGACAAAGGCCGCACATTCTGTGCGCGTGTCTTTGAAGAAAAAGAGCACAAGGAAAATGGCGATCAGCACCAGAACGAAGGCGCCATAGAACGGGGTTTTCAGCGTGGCGACACTGCCCAGCAAGGTCGCATCCGACAGAACAGCGCCGATGATCGGGCCCCCAACCAGGCCAAAACTGACCCCGGTCACGATGTATCCCATGTTACGATCCCGGTCCGCAGCATCGGTACTGCCATCTATCATCGCCGCCTGCGCAATCGGCTGATTGCCAGCCGTGAACCCGGTGATCGACCGCCCAAGGATCAACAACAGCAGACTGTCCATGTAAAGCGAGGCGATGGTGATGGCATAACCCGCCAGTGCACCACCCAGACAGACCAGCAGCGCGTTCTTGCGCCCGATGGAATCCGAGACCTTCGAGACGTAAACCACCCCCAGAAACCACGACAGAAAGAAACACCCGATCACCAGCCCGTAATAGAAGTGGCGGCGGCCATCGGGCGTGCTGTCGGGCAGGAACCCGGATTTGGTCTCCATGATCAATGAGTTGATGATGGGAAAAACCAGCCCTTGCCCGATCAGGTCGACGAATACCACAAACAGCAAGGTGATCTTGGCAATCTTGGTCATAAAAAACGCCCCCGGTTCCAATACCTTGGGGCGAGTGTAACAGACGATGGCTTTGTTACCTAACGGGGGGTCAGAGGCCAGGGTGGGTGTAGGCCTCTGACCAACGCGTTTACTTCAGAGAAGCAACACCCAGCGGCACACCGGCGACCTCACACCAGATGTACACTTCGTTATAGCCCGACACATCCATGGTCGGCGGCACGGCATAGGATTGCTTGCCGGTCAGATGCAGCAACGCACCCAGTTTGCTGTCGGGTGCATAGGCGCCGTCCTTGCCAAAAGCCACACGCGGATCAGGGCCGCCGTCCAGCGAGAAGTCGTCGCCCAGTTCCACGATGTAACGGTCGCCTTCTTTAACCAGTTTCACCGAGCCACTGGTGATGTGGTTCGAACGGCCCTCGAACGTGCCTTTCTTCTTTGCGCCACCGGCCAATGCAGCACCGGTGCCAGCCAAAGTCATGGCCGCCCCGGCGGCTGCAGCTTTCACAAAAAGCGAACGACGAGTCATCATGATGCGTATCTCCGTTGATAAATGCAGGCGGCTTTGCCCATCGATAAAAGTTATGCCGCAGCGCATGCGCGGAAGGCGATTCACATCACCACGAAAATGCGTGTGCTTACCGTGAGTTGGCGTGATGTTTCCGTGATCGGCTTGTGTTTTCGCGCTGTATGATTAGGTTCCGCTGCGAAACAGACGGATAGATTTGACATGACCGACCTGACCCCGCGCGAGATCGTCTCGGAACTGGACCGCTTTATCATCGGACAGAAAGACGCCAAACGCGCCGTGGCCGTGGCGCTGCGCAACCGCTGGCGGCGCAAGCAACTGGCCGATGACATCCGCGATGAGGTATACCCGAAGAACATCCTGATGATCGGCCCTACCGGCGTCGGTAAAACCGAGATCAGCCGCCGTCTGGCCAAACTGGCCCGCGCGCCCTTCATCAAGGTCGAAGCCACCAAGTTCACCGAAGTTGGCTATGTCGGCCGTGACGTGGAACAGATCGTGCGTGATCTGGCCGATGCCGCCATCATCCAAACCCGCGAATACATGCGCGAGGATGTGAAGGCCAAGGCGCATCAGGCGGCCGAGGACCGGGTGATCGAAGCCATTGCCGGTGAGGATGCCCGCGAGGGCACGCGCGAGATGTTTCGCAAAAAGCTGAAAGCAGGTGAGCTGGACGACACGGTGATCGAGCTGGAGCTTTCCGACAGCTCAAGCCCGATGCCCATGTTCGACATTCCAGGCCAGCCCGGCAGCCAGATGGGCATGATGAATCTGGGCGATATCTTCGGCAAGGCCTTCGGCGGGCGCACCGTCAAGAAACGCATGACCGTCGCCGAAAGCTATGATGCGCTGATCGGAGAAGAGGCCGACAAGCTGTTGGACGACGAAACCGTCAACCGCGTGGCGTTGGAGTCGGTCGAACAGAACGGCATCGTGTTCCTGGATGAGATCGACAAGGTCTGCGCCCGCGCCGAAGCACGCGGCGGCGATGTCAGCCGCGAAGGCGTGCAGCGCGACCTGCTGCCTTTGATCGAAGGCACCACCGTCAGCACCAAGCACGGCCCGGTGAAAACCGACCATATCCTGTTCATCGCATCAGGCGCGTTCCACATCGCCAAACCCTCGGACCTGCTGCCGGAATTGCAGGGTCGCCTGCCGATCCGTGTCGAACTGCGTGCGCTGACCGAAGAGGATTTCGTGCGCATCCTGACCGAAACCGACAACGCCCTTACCCTTCAGTACACCGCCCTGATGGGCACCGAAGAGGTCACCGTCAGCTTTACTGAGGACGGGATCGCAGCACTGGCACGCATCGCCGCGAATGTGAACCAGACCGTTGAGAATATCGGCGCACGGCGGCTTTACACTGTGATGGAGCGGGTGTTCGAGGAGTTGTCCTTTACCGCCCCTGATCAGGCCGGGGCCGAGATTACCGTGAACGCGCAGTTCGTGGACGACAATCTGGGTGAGCTGACCAAGTCGACCGACCTCAGCCGTTACGTTCTGTAACACGGCCAGCCGGTTTTTGCCGTTCCCTTTGCCCCATGTCACTGGACGTGGGGCCAGAAATCGATAGCTTGGCGCAAAAGGTTCCGAGGGTTTTCCGTGCTGCGCTATTTTATCCTTTTAGTTGTTTCCTTGTCGTTGGCCGCCTGTGTCGACCGAACGATTACGGAAACCGTACCCTCGGCCCTGACCGTTGGCACGCCCCAGACCGTGTTTGCCAGCACGACCCGCGCCCGCGAGTCGGATGGGTCATACGGGTTCCGGCGTGGCGAAACGCTGAAGTTTCTGGAAACCAAGGTTTCGATCCCGCCAAACCACACGCCGGGAACGCTGAAGTTCTCCTACGCCAACCCGAATCCGCAAAAAGAATTCGTGCTGGCGGACATAACTGAACTGGGCGGGCCACAGGGATTGCGGGAACACCTGCGTGGGAAAGACGACGTCACAATCTTTGTGCACGGATATAACTCGACCCAGACGGAAACCATCTTCCGCGCTGCGCAGTTGTCCCATGACATCGGCCTTCCCGGACAGATCTTTGTTTATTCCTGGCCCAGCCGTGCGACAGGATATGGCTATGCCTACGATCTGGACAGTATGCTGTTCGCCCGCGACGGGTTGGAGAGGACGATCCGTGAGTTGAAATCCATGGGTGTCAAACGGGTCGTTCTGGTGGCGCATTCGATGGGCAGCGCCCTGTCGATGGAGATGATGCGGCAGGCCGAATTACAGGAACCCGGCTGGGCCAAACGAAACCTCGAAGGGGTTATTCTGATCTCGCCCGATCTGGATGTGGACCTGTTCCGCTCGCAGATGAAGCGGATCAAGTCGCCCCCTGATCCGTTTGTGGTCATGGTGTCTCAGAAGGACAAGATCCTGAACATCTCGGCCCGCCTACGCGGAACGGCCGAGGGCGAGCGGTTGGGCAATATCAGCTCAATCGGCGCGCTGGCTGAGTTTCCCATCAACGTCATCGATACCACGGCCTTCAACAGCGATGCTCAGTCCTCGCATTTCGTGGCCGCGACCTCTCCAGCATTGCTGGCTATCCTCAGTTCGGTCCGCCGCGTCAGCAGTACATTCGGCCCGGACGAGCGCCCCGGCATTGACGTTCTGGTGCCGCGCAGCCAACGCAACCCGGATGGCGCGACCGAGATCGTCCTGACCGAAACCGGCGAGGCCGAGGTGATCACTCCGTGACGCCGTTCAGCCTGCGTCGGTATCTGATCGATAATGCGAACTGGTTGAGCGCAGGTGTCCTTCTGACCTTTCTGTCCAGCTTTGGGCAAACCTTCTTCATCTCGATCTTCTCGGGCCAGATCCGCGCTGAATTCGGCCTAGGTCACGGATCGTGGGGCGTGATTTATTCGCTGGGCACCACGGTGTCCGCCGTGGTGATGATCTGGGCGGGGGGGCTGACCGACATCTTCCGCGTTCGGGTACTGGGGCCGGTGGTTCTGAGTGGTCTGGCGCTTGCGACTTTGGCAATGGCGACGAACAGCGCGCTGTTTTTGCTGCCCTTCGTGATCTTTCTGCTGCGCCTGTTCGGGCAGGGGATGAGCATCCATCTGGCCCAGGTCGCCATGGCGCGTTGGTTCACCGCGACCCGGGGCAAGGCGCTGTCCATCGCCTCGTTGGGCTATGCGATCGGGGAATCCCTGCTGCCGCTGATCTTTGTGGCGGCGATGGCTTTTTTGGACTGGCGCTGGTTGTGGGTGATTGCCGCGGGGGTGACAATCCTGAGCATCCCGGTTCTGATGGGGTTGCTACGGCAGGAGCGCACCCCGCAGAGCCTCTCCGGCGACCACACCGCCACCGGCATGCAGGATCGGCACTGGACCCGCCGCGCAGCGTTGCTTCATCCACTGTTCTGGTTCATGGCACCTGCGATCCTGGGGCCATCGGCCTTTATCACTGCCTTTTTCTTTCATCAGGTCCATCTGGCCGCGGTCAAGGGCTGGCCACATATCCAACTGGTCGCCCTGTTTCCGGTGTTCACCGGCGTTTCGATCCTGTCGATGTTTGCGGCGGGCTGGGCGCTGGATAAATGGGGCACCGCACGGATCATGCCGTTCTACCAACTGCCCATGGCGGTTGGTTTTGCCATCCTCTCGGCCGTCGACACAATCAGCGGAGCACTGATCGGCCTGATCTTTCTGGCCCTGACCGTCGGCGCCAACAACACCTTGCCCAGCGCCTTTTGGGCCGAGTTCTACGGCACACGGCACATCGGCGCGATCAAGGCGCTGGCAACGGCAGTGATGGTGCTGGGATCAGCCATCGGCCCGGCGCTGACCGGAGTGCTGATCGACCGGGGCGTTTCGCTAGGCACTCAGTTCCTGTGGATCGCCGTCTTCTTTGTGCTGGTCTGCGTATTGGCCTGGATCGGTATCCGCCGCGCCCGGACCGAGTTCTAGCGGGTGCGCCGCAAATAGACGTAGTAGGCCCCGTCCCCACCATGGCTGATATGCGCAGGCGTGACCTGCAGCACGGCTTGCGCCAGCGGCGGGATCGACAGCCAGTGTGGCACGTTATTTCGCAGCACTCCGCGCGGGGTGGGGATCGGGCCGGGCTCATCCCGGTCCTTGCCCTTGCCGGTCACGACCAGAACCAGCCGCTTGCCCTGCGCTTGCGATGTCAGAACAAAGCGGATCAGCGCCGGATGCGCCGTATCGATCCGCATCCCGTGCAGGTCCAGCTTTCCTTCAGGCTTGAGCTTACCGCGTTTCATCCGCCCAAAGGCCTTGGTGTCCATCTGCACCGGGCTAGCCCGCAGATTGTCGGTCACCGAGGGTTTCAACGCGTGGCGCGAAGGTTTGTTTGGTGCATTCTGACCAACTTCAAACCCATCCAGCCGGAATTTCGGCGCTTTGGTCGGTTTGGGTTTGGGCAGAGTAGTCGGATGCACCGATTGCGGCAGCTCAGGGTGCAGGCGTTCGGCCTGTTTGGTGACCTTGCGCCACAGCTCGATCTCTTCTTCGGTCAGTTTGCGGCGGGGCATCAGAATTCATCCGGGATCAGGGCATAGGCGCGCTGGATCGGCAGCAGCAGGATCATCCGGCCCGGATCTTTCAGGCGTCCGGCGGCCTGTCCAGCCTCATCCCCGGTGCCAAAGAAGATATCCGCCCGTTGCGCCCCCTTGATGGCCGCACCCGTATCCTGCGCGATCATCAGCCGGCGCAGTGGCTCTTTCCCGTCCTTTTCCACCCAGACCGGAGCGCCAAGCGGCGTATAGGCCGGATCGGCAGCGATACTGCGCATGGTGGTGACGGACCGATTCATCGCACCCAGCGGCCCAAACTCAGGCGCAACGCGGGTGACCTCACGGAAGAACACGTAAGAGGGATTGTGGAACAGTAATTCCGCTCCGGCTTCGGGGTTCTTGCGCACCCAAGCCTTGATCATCTGGGCGCTGACCTGATGCGCCGCCAGCGCGCCCTGCCGGATCAATTCCGAACCGATGGACCGATAGGGATGCCCGTTGGCCCCGCCGTAACCCACACGCAAAGCCCCGCCACCGGCCAGGCGAATACGGCCCGAGCCCTGGATCTGCAGAAAGAACAATTCGACCGGGTCATCGACCCAGGCAATCTCTAGTCCCCGGTCGACCATCGCATCCCCGGTCAGGATTTCCCGGCGGCTGAGCCAGGGCCCTTCGGCCCGGGCCTCGGGGGGCATTTTGTAGATCGGGTATTTGAAACGGTCGGTCCGGGTGCGTGATCCGTCCAGTTCGGGTTCGAAATACCCGGTGAACAGGGCGTCCTTGCCGTCTTCGACCAGAACCGGGCGAAAGAATAACTCAAAGAAGGATCGCGCGGCATCGGCCTCATATGTCCGCGCCACACCGCACAGCGCGCGCCAATCCGGATCATCCAGATCGCCGCATGTGTTCAGAAAAACCGAAAGGGCCGCCCCGTGATCATCAGCGGCCCAGCCCTCAAGGTCATCAAACGACAGGATAGAGCGCGTCGCCTCGGCTCCGGCGGCGCTTGCGGTGGTCATGGCGCCCACCAGTAAGAGCGACCGGAGTGCGGCAATCATGCGTCCGTGGCAACAAGCAGCCAGTTCGGATCGTCGCTGCCCATGACTCGGGCAAAGGTCCAGCTGTCCTTTTGGCGTTTGACGGTGTTCGGGCTGCCTTCGATGATGTCGCCGCCGCGATCCCGCACGACCGAGGTCAGCTCACCCACGAATTTCATGGTGATCTCGGCCTGATTGGTATCCTTGTCGAACTTCACATCGGCCAGCGAAGTTTCGCGGACACCAATGAACTCGGCTTCGATGGTCAGGCCTTGATCTTCGCGGTCGGCCACGACCGAAACGAAGGTGTCAAACACCTCTTCGGACAGGAAAGGCTGGATTTCGTCCAGATTTCCTTTTTCGAACCCCATGACGATCATCTCATAGGCACCGCGCGCGCCTTGCACAAATTCACTGACCGAGAAGCTGGGCTCAACCCGCTTCATCGCGGTCAGGGTTTGCGCCTGCTCGCTGTCTTCGGCGACATGGTCTGTAATGTCGTGATCCGGGCCGCCTTCGATCACCTCGAACCCGCGGCGGGCGTTCTGTGAATCGGGCTGCTGCTGAACAGGAGGTTTTTCAAAACCTTCACGCGTGCCCAGCACGCTTTTCAGGCGCAGGATCAGGAAAACGGCAATTCCGGCCAGGACCAGCAACTGGATCATCGGTTCGTTCATTTCATCCTCTTTTCAGGCCGTGACTTTGTATACACGGCCTCATGCCACTATGTAGGTGACAGTTCGTGGCAAGTCCACCGCCCGGCCTCTTGTAAAGGATAACGCAAATGTACCTGTTCTTGGCATTTTTATTGGTCCCGATCATCGAGATCGCCCTGTTCATACAGGTTGGTGGTCTGATCGGACTGTGGCCGACCCTTGCGATTGTGGTGCTGACGGCCGTTTTGGGCACCGCTTTGGTCAGGACACAAGGTCGCATGGCCCTGGCCAATCTGCAGCGATCCTTTGCCGAATTGGACGACCCGACCGAGCCGCTGGCCCATGGCGCGATGATCCTGCTGTCGGGTGTTCTGCTGCTGACGCCCGGATTTTTCACCGATGCGGTCGGTTTTGCGCTGTTGATCCCAAGCGTTCGGGTGGCGGTGTTCCGCTATCTGAAATCGAAAGTGACGATCACGCAGTTCCAGATGGGCACCGGCGCACAGTTCCGGTCCGGCCCCACGCCGTTTGACGATGACGTGATCGACGGCGACTTTACCGAGGTCCACCCCCGTCAGGATCCCTCAAAGCCATCGAAATGGGTCGAAGGTCCGTGACCTGCATTGAGGTGCCGCGCCCAACTTGCTAAGCAGTGGCGAATTTCATTTTCGGAGTAGATCCATGGCTGACGAAAGCCCTGCAGAAAACACCGCGGCACAGGCCGCCCCGCAAATTCAAATGCGCGTTCTGGGACAATTCATTCGCGATATGTCCTTTGAAAACGTGATGGCGCAAAAAGGCGTGTCCGGTGACGTTCAGCCCGAGATCGCGGTTCAGGTGAACCTGGATGCGAAAAAGCGTTCGGTCGAGCATCAATACGAGGTGGCGATCAAGCTGAACCTCAAGTCGAAAGCCAAGGGCATGGAGGACGTTCTGTTCCTGTGCGAGATCGACTATTGCGGCCTGTTCCACATCGAAGGCGTGGCCGAAGATCAGCTGCACCCGTTCCTGATGATCGAATGCCCGCGGATGCTGTTCCCGTTCCTGCGCCGCATCGTCAGCGACATCACCCGCGACGGTGGCTATCCGCCGGTGAACCTGGACAACATCGATTTTGTCAGCCTGTACCGCAACGAATTGATGCGTCGTCAGGCCGAAGCCCAGAAAACCGAAGCCTGATCGGTTGACCCGCGCCGGGTTTGACCTCAGGCGCGGGTCCACAGGGCGTTTTCGCCCAGTTTTTCCACAAATGCCTCATGCGCCGTGCGCTCTTCGTCGGTGATCTTCGACGCCAGCGGTGTCGGGCGCGCCGTCGGACGCCAATCGTCCTGCCCTCCGGCACCCGAGGCCGCTGAGGTGGACAGTCCGAAATCCGGCTGCCGCCCCCCGATCAATTCCAGATAAACTTCGGCCAGAATTTCCGAGTCGAGCAACGCGCCGTGCAGAGTCCGGTTCGAATTGTCGATGTTGAACCGCCGGCACAGTGCATCCAACGAGGCGGGCGAACCCGGAAAGCGTTTGCGTGCAATCGCCAGCGTATCCAGCGCCTGATCCATCGGAATCTGCGGCAGCCCCAACCATCTGAGTTCCGCGTTCAGGAATTTCATGTCGAAGGATGCGTTATGGATGACCAGCTTGGAATCCTGGATGAAATCAAGAAAGCCCTGACCCACCTTGGCAAAAACCGGCTTGTCCTTGAGCGTGACCTCGCCCTTTTCCGGCGGGCGTGGGTTCTCCAGCAGGTCGGGGCCGATCCCATGCACGCCAAACGCCTCTTCAGGCATCGAGCGTTCGGGGTTGATATAGACGTGATAGGTCTCGCCCGTGGCCACGTGGTTCCACAGCTCGACCGCGCCGATCTCGACAATACGGTCGCCGCTTTCGGGGTCAAATCCCGTGGTTTCGGTATCGAGTACAATCTCACGCATCTGCCATCCCCGCCCGTATCTGCCTGACCACATCCTGCACCTGCGTGCGGGCGTGGTCCAGCGTATCCGTCACGATCACATAGTCCGACCGCGCGCATTTTTCCTCATTCGGCATCTGCTTGGCGCGGATCTGTTCAAATTGCGCCTCGGTCATGGTGCCGCGCTCCATCACGCGGCGCTTTTGTTCATCGGCCTGGATCGAGACGCAGGCAACCGCATCCATCGCCGCATCGCCGCCGGTTTCAAACAGCAGGGGGATGTCGAAAACCAGAATATCTGCCTTGGTCTGTTCCCGGAACGCCGCGCGATCCGCAGCCACCAGCGGGTGTACGATGGCTTCGATCTGTTTCAGTGCAGATGGGTCCTGCGCGATGATTTTCTTCAGCGCATCGCGGCTGACGGCATCGTCGACAATCGCGTCCGGAAAAGTCGCGCGCATCGGCTCGACAGCCGCTCCGCCCCTTGAATAGAGTCTATGTACGGCTGCATCTGCGTCCCACAGCGCACAGCCTTCGTCCACGAACATCTGCGCCGTGGTGCTTTTGCCCATTCCGATCGAGCCCGTCAGGCCAAGCGCGAAACTCATCCCAAAACCGCCGCGCGCAGATCATCGGTCACCTCGGGGCGGGTGCCGAACCAGCGTTCAAACCCGGGTACGGCCTGATGCAGCAACATGCCCAACCCATCCACGGTGGTACAGCCGGCCTCTTCTGCCACTTGCAGCAGATGGGTTTTCAGCGGCGCATAGACCAGATCGGTCACAACGGCGCCGGGTTGCAGCCCATCCAGTGGCACCCGCAATTCCGGCTGCCCCAGCATTCCAAGAGAGGTCGTGTTGACCACCAGTTCCGCGTTTTCGATGACATTTCCCGCCTGCAGCCAATCGACCACGGTAACCCGATCACCAAATTCTTTCTGCAACTGGTCTGCACGGGTGCGGGTGCGGTTGGTCAGCAAGATCTGAGGCACGCCCGCGTCCAGCAGGCTCTGTATCACCGCCCGCGCCGCGCCGCCTGCGCCAAACACCACGGCCGGGCCATCCGAGGGTGTCCAGTCCGGCGCACCGCTGCGCAGGTTCTCCAGGAACCCGTAGCCATCAGTATTGTCCGCATGGATCGTGCCGTCCTCGTGAAACACCAGAGTATTCGCCGCACCGATGACCGAGGCCCGCTCGGACACATGGTCAGCAATGCGCAGCGCGGCCTCTTTATGAGGAACCGTCACATTGGTGCCGACGAACCCGGCCTTGGGCAGGGACCGCAGAACGGTCTCAAAATCTTCGGGGGATACGTCCATCGGGACGTAATGCCCATCCAGACCGTATTTCTTCAGCCAATGGCCATGCAGTTTCGGAGATTTGGAATGCGCAATCGGGTGCCCGATCACTCCGGCCAACGGAATACGGTTATGCGTCATTGATCGATCACCCCTTTGACGGCCAGAAAATTGAGCAGTTCCAACAGGGGCATACCCAAGACATTAAAGTAGTCGCCGTCAATGGTGGCGAACAAGCGGACGCCTTCCTCTTCCAGCTTATAGGCGCCGACTGCGTGACGAATGCTGTACCAGTTACGGTCAATGTAGTCGCGCAGGTAGGCGTCCGAGCTCATCCGCATCCGCAGGCGCACCTGACCGACATGGCGCCAGATCGGTTCACCATCCCGATAGATCACCGCGGCCGACAACAGCATATGCCGCTTGCCTCGCATCATCTTGAGTTGAGCCAGAGCGTCTTCGGGCGTTTCGGGCTTGGACAGCAACTGCCCGTCGAAATCCAGCACCTGATCGCAGCCCAGAACCATCACCCCGGGGGTTTTGTCACTGACCTTACGCGCCTTCATCTCGGCCAGCGCGTCGGCGATATCGCGGGGCGGGGCACCTTCGGCCAGCAGCGCGTGTTTCATGGCATCTTCGTCCACGCGCGCGACCTGAACGGAAAACGGCACGCCTGCGTTTTCCAGCAGCTGCGCACGAATGGATGAGCCCGAGGCCAGGATGATGGGGACAGACATGTGGAAAACCCCGTGTGCAAATCGTTGAGCGTTCTAGGACGGTTTGTATGGTTTTCAGATTGACACGCAACCCCGGGAATTTCGCGCAAAACTTCCCTGAGTCGCTCGAACCCTGTCCATCCGGGACAAGGATAAGTCTAACAGGTGGGATAAACGGGAACTCCACAGATACCCCGGGATTTATCCCCAGAAAGACCTCAGAAGATGGATTCTAACTATCTGAAAATAGAAACTTAATTTTGAAATTCACAGAATCACTCCCTTGAACCGGAAAAATTTCCACCTGGGGAAAACACATGTGTAAAAAAGTAATCCACGGATTTTGTTCACCCTACAAAACCATCTTCCTTTTTCTTTTCTTATTTTTTTATTAGGGAGAGTTCCGAGCAACGCCCGGAGCCAGAATGACCGATCTTCTTTTCACGATTTACCCGTGGGTGAAGTCTTTACATATCATGGCCGTGATCTCGTGGATGGCGGGCCTGTTCTATTTGCCAAGGCTGTTCGTCTATCACGTAGAAAAGGCACAGGCAGTCGACGGGGCTGAAACCATTTTCTTTGAAATGGAAGATAAGTTGCTGCGTGTGATCATGCGACCAGCAATGTACGTGGCATGGGTGTGTGGCCTGATCATGGTCTTCACACCTGGCATTGTGGGCTGGGACTGGTCCTGGCCCTGGGTCAAGGGCGCAGCGGTGCTTGGGATGACCTGGTTCCATCATTGGCTGATGGCACGGCGCAAGGACTTCGTAGAGGGCCGAAACAAGCTCACTGGGCGGCAGTATCGCATGATGAACGAGGTTCCGACCATTCTGATGGTTGCCATCGTTCTGGCGGTCATTCTGAAGTTCTGAGGGCCTGTTTGACTCCAACCGCTGCCGCGCTTATGTAGGGATCAACACGCCCGTCCGGGCGGCGTATCTTCCGTACTGAAATTCCACTTCGTGCCGCGCAGTCAGCGGTGAAGGTATATATCATGACAACTGAAGCCCTGAATCTGGCCGACCTGAAGGCCAAAAGCCCAAAAGACCTTCTGGCGATGGCCGAAGAGCTGGAGATCGAAAACGCCTCGACCATGCGTAAAGGCGAGATGATGTTCCAGATCCTGCGCGAACGCGCGGATGAGGGCTGGACCGTTGGCGGCGATGGCGTGCTTGAGGTTCTGCAGGACGGCTTCGGCTTTCTGCGCTCGCCCGAGGCGAACTATCTGCCGGGTCCGGACGACATCTATGTCTCGCCCGACATGATCCGCCTGCACTCGCTGCGCACAGGCGACACGGTCGAAGGTGAGATCAAGGCGCCGGACGATAACGAACGGTACTTCGCGCTGACCAAGGTCACGATGATCAACTTCGAGAACCCTGAGAAGGCGAAACACAAGATCCTGTTCGACAACCTGACGCCTCTGTACCCGGATGAGCGTCTGAAGATGGAAATCGAAGATCCCACCATCAAGGACAAGTCGGCCCGTGTGATCGATCTGGTCGCACCCATCGGTAAAGGCCAGCGTTCGCTGATCGTGGCGCCGCCGCGGACCGGTAAGACGGTGATCCTGCAGAACATCGCGCATTCCATCGAACAGAACCACCCGGAGTGCTATCTGATCGTCCTGCTGATCGACGAACGCCCGGAAGAGGTGACCGACATGCAGCGTTCGGTGAAAGGTGAGGTTGTGTCCTCGACCTTTGACGAACCGGCGACGCGCCACGTGGCCGTGTCGGAAATGGTGATCGAAAAGGCCAAGCGTTTGGTCGAGCACAAACGAGATGTTGTTATTCTTCTCGACTCGATCACAAGACTTGGTAGGGCTTTTAACACCGTGGTACCGTCCTCGGGTAAAGTTTTGACCGGTGGTGTGGACGCAAACGCCCTGCAACGGCCCAAGCGGTTCTTCGGTGCGGCGCGGAATATCGAAGAAGGCGGCTCGCTGACCATCATCGCCACTGCGCTGATCGATACTGGCAGCCGGATGGACGAAGTTATCTTTGAAGAATTCAAAGGCACCGGTAACTCGGAAATCGTTCTGGATCGGAAAATCGCAGACAAACGTGTGTTCCCGGCCATCGACATCCTCAAGTCTGGCACCCGGAAAGAAGATCTGCTGGTCGACAAGGGCGATCTGGCCAAAACCTTCGTTCTGCGTCGTATCCTCAACCCGATGGGGACCACCGATGCAATCGAGTTCTTGCTGTCGAAGTTGAAGCAAACGAAGACGAATGGCGAGTTCTTCGATTCGATGAACACCTGACACAGGTCTTAACTGACGCGAGGCCTTCGAATGGATACGATATTCGCCTTGGCCAGCGCACAAGGCAAAGCAGGGGTGGCGGTGATCCGCCTCTCTGGCCCTTTGGCGCATACCGCTGCGGCTGGTTTGACAAGCAGCCCGCTGCCGCCCCGTGGCATGCGGGTGCGGTCCTTGCATGCGGCTGATGGTTCGCGTTTGGATGACGGGCTGGTTCTGACCTTCCAGGCGCCGGCCAGCTTCACCGGCGAAGACGTGGCTGAGCTGCAAATTCATGGCAGCACCGCGTCGGTCAACGCAGTGATGCGCTGCCTGTCCGATACGGATGGGCTGCGGCTGGCAGAACCCGGAGAGTTCACGCGTCGCGCGTTAGAAAACGGTAAGATGGATCTGACCCAGGTCGAAGGTCTGGCCGACCTGATCGATGCCGAAACCGAGGCGCAGCGCAAACAGGCGCAGACCATTCTGGCCGGGGAGTTGGGCGGATTGGCCGAACGCTGGCGCCGTGATCTGATCCGGGCAGCGTCGCTGTTGGAAGCCGTCATCGATTTTGCCGACGAAGAAGTGCCAACGGACGTCACACCAGAAGTGCAGACATTGGTGACCGGCGTCATGCAGGACCTTCAGCGCGAAGCCGAGGGCGTGAAGATTGCTGAACGCATCCGGACCGGGTTCGAAGTCGCAATTGTTGGCCTGCCAAATGCGGGCAAGTCGACCTTGCTGAACACCTTGGCCGGGCGCGAGGCAGCGATCACCTCGGAATACGCAGGCACGACCCGCGATGTGATTGAGGTTCGTATGGACTTGGCCGGTCTGCCTGTTACGTTGCTGGATACGGCCGGGCTGCGAGATACCGAGGATCATGTCGAAAACCTAGGAATCGAGCTGGCTCGCAAACGTGCCGATGCGGCTGATCTGCGCGTGTTTCTGACCGAAGACCCCACAGAGCTTGGCGTTCAGATGATGGACGGCGACATTCAGATGTTGCCGAAATCCGATCTTCGTGAGGATGGAAATGGCGGGATCTCTGGAAAGACAGGGCAGGGGATCGATCAACTAATTTCCCATATATCGTGTGTACTTGGTGAAAGATCTACCAGTCATGGTATCGCAACCCGTGAACGGCATCGCGTCGCACTGAATGATGCTAGGGCCGCATTGGGCGCGGCGATGACGGTTCTGGAATCAGGCCCGGACTTGTATGATATCGCTGCCGAAGAACTGCGCACGGCGATCCGTGCCTTGGAAACATTGGTCGGCAGGATCGGGGTCGAAGACCTTCTGGATGAGATATTCTCCAGTTTCTGCCTGGGTAAGTAGGGAGTGTTTCACGTGAAACATTCGAAGTTTGATGTTGTTGTTGTCGGCGCCGGTCATGCCGGCACCGAAGCCGCTCATGCAGCCGCACGGATGGGAGCTGAGACGGCATTGGTCACTCTGTCCGCATCTGATATCGGTGTAATGTCTTGCAACCCGGCCATCGGTGGATTGGGTAAAGGCCATTTGGTCCGTGAAATCGATGCGCTGGATGGTGTTATGGGCCGTGTCGCGGATCAGGCCGGCATTCAGTTCCGACTGCTGAACCGCCGTAAAGGTCCTGCCGTACAGGGCCCCCGAACCCAGGCCGATCGCACGCTGTACCGGGCCGCCATGCAAAAAGAGACGCAGGCGCAGGATCGTCTGTCGGTCGTGGTCGGAGAGGTCGTCGACTTTCTGATGGACGGGCACAAGGTGGTGGGAATCAGGCTGGCGGACGATTCTGAAATCCACGCCGGCGCCGTTATTCTGACTTCGGGCACGTTCCTGCGCGGTATCATCCATATCGGCGATGTATCCCGGCCAGGGGGGCGGATGGGGGATCGGCCCTCAATCAAGCTGGCAGAACGGTTGGATAGTCTTGATCTGCCGATGGGGCGCCTGAAAACCGGGACACCGCCACGGTTGGACGGTCGGACAATCGACTGGTCTGATCTTGAACGTCAGGACGGAGACGACGACCCCACGCTGTTTTCCTTCCTCTCCACTTCCGTTGTCGCACCGCAGATTTCTTGCGGAATCACGCATACAAACGCGCGCACCCATGAGATCATCGAAAAGAACCTGTCTCGATCCGCTATGTATGGGGGGCATATCGATGGGGTGGGGCCCAGATACTGCCCTTCGATCGAAGACAAGATCGTACGGTTTGCGGAAAAGGACTCGCATCAGATTTTCCTTGAACCCGAAGGGGTTGATGATCACACGATCTATCCAAACGGTATTTCGACGTCTTTGCCTCAAGATGTACAGCAAGACTACGTGCACTCAATCAAAGGGCTTGAGAATGCCGAAATCCTGCAGCCTGGTTACGCAATAGAATACGATTATGTCGACCCACGTGTTCTGACATCGTCATTGTCCTTACCTGAAGCACCGGGACTATATCTTGCGGGTCAGATCAACGGCACAACAGGATATGAGGAAGCCGCGGCGCAAGGCTTGGTCGCCGGACTGAATGCCGCCATGGCTGTTCTGGGTCGCGATCCCGTTCATTTCACCCGGGCCGACAGCTATATCGGCGTGATGATTGACGATCTAACCACGCGTGGTGTGGCGGAACCCTATCGTATGTTCACCTCACGGGCGGAGTTCCGACTGTCTTTACGGGCCGACAATGCAGACCAACGACTGACACCAATGGGCATCGACCTTGGGTGTGTCGGAGAGGAACGCCAAACCCGGTTTGGCGAGAAGATGGATAAACTCACCTCTGCGAAATCCATGTTGACGGATCGTACATACACGCCGAAAGAGGTGCGTGCTGTTGGAATTAGCGTCAATCAGGACGGCAATCGACGGGACGGTATGGCGATTTTAGCGTTCCCAGACGTCTCGTTTGATGATCTGGTTTCTCTTGTCCCTGAGTTGGAAGAGGTCGAAACAGATATCCGCCTTCAGGTTGAGCGGGACGCGCTTTATGCAAACTACATCGCGCGTCAGCAAAAGGACGTCGAAGCGATGAAGCGCGATGAATCCTATGAAATACCGCGGGATTTCGACTATTCCTCTCTGGAAGGTCTGTCATCCGAGATGAAACAGAAGCTTTCTCAGGCCCGACCGGTGAACATCGCTCAGGCCGGGCGCGTCGAAGGGGTGACACCAGCCGCACTTACGTTGCTGTTGGCCAAGTTGAGGCGCGGGCAAAAGGTACGCAAGGCATGAGTCACGAGATCTTTGATGGTTTGAGTGTTTCACGTGAAACATTCGAGCGGCTCGAGACCTATGTTGATCTGGTGCAACGCTGGAATCCCAAGATCAATCTGGTATCCCGCAACAGTTTAAAGGACATCTGGACGCGGCACATTCTGGATTCCGTACAGGTTTACCGCTGTGCAGATGCGTTCAAAACCTGGGTGGATTTGGGCAGCGGGGGCGGGTTCCCCGGTATGGTCTGCGCGATCATGGCCATAGAAGAAGCGCCAGAATCCAAATTCACATTCGTGGAAAGCGATCAGCGCAAATCGGCGTTCCTGCGCAGCGTGGCACGGGAATGCGGCGCTAATTGCACTGTCATTTCAAAGCGAATCGAAACCGTTGAGCCGCTACAAGCAGACGTCCTTTCTGCGCGGGCTCTTGCTGATCTCAAGATATTATTGTCATTTTGTGACAGACATTTAGCAAAAATCGGTACTGCTCTGTTGCCGAAAGGTGCAAGCTGGAAAAAAGAGCTGGAAGCCGCACGCGAGGAATGGAATTTCGAGTGCGAGCAGATTACAAGTTTAACTGAACCCCAAGCTGTTATCCTAAGGATCAAAGGAGTATCGCGTGGTTGATCTGTCTCGTCCCTCAGGGCCCCGGATAATTGCGGTTGCCAATCAAAAGGGTGGGGTGGGAAAAACGACAACGGCGATCAATCTAGCTGCAGGACTGGCCGAGGCAGGATGCAGGGTCCTGGTTGTTGATCTTGATCCGCAGGGTAATGCCTCTACTGGTTTGGGGGTCGAGGATCGGGACTGGACGACCTATGATCTGATCCTTGACGACGCGCCGCTTGAAGCGGTGGTGCAAGAGACGGAAATCGAAGGACTGTTTGTAATCCCTGCAACCGTCGATCTAAGCTCGGCTGACATCGAATTGATTTCGAACGAAAAGCGCAGCTATCTATTGCACGATGCGCTGCGGCAGACTTCAATTGACAAGTTCGAGCTTGATTTTGTGCTCATCGACTGCCCGCCATCGCTGAATCTGCTGACCGTAAACGCCATGGTTGCGGCCCATTCGATTCTGGTTCCGTTGCAAAGTGAGTTTTTTGCACTGGAAGGGCTTTCGCAGTTGATGCTGACGATCCGAGAGGTCCGTCAGACTGCGAATCCGGACCTTAGAATCGAAGGTGTTGTGTTGACCATGTATGACAACCGCAACAACTTGTCCCGTCAGGTCGAAAAAGACGCGCGTGACAATCTGGGTGAGATGGTATTTAAAACCAAGATACCCAGAAATGTGCGGGTCAGCGAGGCGCCGTCTTACGCTTTGCCGGTTCTGCAATATGACTCGGGGTCGTTGGGGGCGATGGCGTATCGGCATCTGGCGCGCGAAGTCATTTATAAGAATAAGAAAGCCGCCGCCTGAGCGGCAGTGAGGAGGGCTCAGTGGCCGTCAAGAAATCAAAACCCCGAGGTTTGGGCCGTGGATTGTCGGCCTTGATGGCAGATGTGACGCAGGAGGCCGAAGGTCTGGCCCCGACAGAACCCCGCCGCCCGGATATGAAAGTCCCGATCGAAAAGCTGCGAGCCAATCCGAACCAGCCGCGGCGGACGTTTTCGCCCGACCAGTTGGACGAGCTGGCCGCCTCGGTCAAAGAAAAGGGCATCATTCAGCCGTTGATCGTGCGCGAAATCAACGGAAGCGAGTACGAAATCGTCGCTGGTGAGCGCCGCTGGCGCGCCGCCCAAATGGCGCAGCTCCACGATATTCCGGTCATCGTCCGCGAATTTGACGATACCGAAGTGTTGGAAGTTGCGATTATTGAAAACATTCAGCGCGCAGATCTGAACGCGGTTGAAGAAGCGGCGGGCTACAAGCAGCTGATGGACCGGTTCGGCCATACACAAGAGAAACTTGCCGAAGCCCTAGGCAAAAGCCGCAGTCACATCGCAAACCTGTTGCGTTTGTTGTCTTTGCCGCTGGACGTGCAGACTTTGGTGATCGAAGGCAAACTGTCCGCAGGCCATGCGCGGGCGCTGATTACCGCAGAAAACCCGTCGGAACTGGCGAAAATCGTGGTGCGGGACGGGCTGTCAGTGCGTGCTACCGAAGCTCTGGTGAAGAAGCAGAACGGTGATCCGGCCAAAGCTGCGCCGCGCTCCAGAAATTTGAATGCAGGTAAAGATGCGGACACACGGGCGCTTGAGAAGGACCTTTCCGCGATTCTGGCGATGAAGGTTTTGATCAATCACAAGGCCGGAACCGAAACCGGACAGGTGGTTTTGACTTATGAAAACCTGGATCAGCTGGACGATCTTTGCGCCAAACTCAGCCGTTAGGACGGGTCCAGATAAAGGTCATCACCGCGCTCAGCACCACGGCCTGAATGATCAGGACATGTGAGGGCAGGGCCAGCAGAATTGACAATCCAAACACGGCGGCGATCGAAAGGGTCGCCGCCTTTTTTGCACCCGGACGAATGGCGCCAGAGCTTTGCCAATCCACGATCAGCGGTCCGAATGAGCGGTGTGTGATCAGCCAATTATGCAGGCGCGAGGAAGATCGGGCGAAGAAGAACGCCGCCAAAAGCAGGAACGGCACTGTCGGTAATAGGGGCAGAACAATGCCCACCATCGCAAGCCCGACGCAGATCAATCCCAGAATGGCCCAGATATATTGCATCTTCTATCCCAACAATTCCCGGATCACTGCGTTCAGAACCGCTCGTCCGTCTTTGGTGGCAATCAGCCTTCCGTTTGTCTGTTCGATCATGCCGAATTCAACCAGATCAGACAGCTTATCCTGCGGTAGAGCTTGGTCCGACAATGCGTTGAACCTATCAATATCTAGCCCTTCGGCAACCCTTAAACCCATCATAAGGTATTCATTTGCCTGATCTTGCGGAGAAAGCGCTGTGCGTTGTTTTTCTCCGGATCCGGTTTCTACGGCGTTCAGCCACGCGCTTGGAGATAGATAGGTTTCTGTCGCCAGCTTTCGACCGTTTAGTGTGATGCGCCCATGCGCCCCAGGACCGATACCGACATAATCGCCATAGCGCCAATAGATCAGATTGTGCTGCGATTCCGCGCCGGACCGTGCGTGGTTTGAAACCTCATAGGCGGGCAGGCCGCGCGCCTCGCAGATCTCTTGCGTGGCCAGATACATGTCGGCGGCGCTATCATCCTCGGGCAGGCCGCGCAGTTTGCCGACGGCATAGCGGTCACCGAACGCAGTGCCCTCCTCAATGGTCAGCTGATACAACGACAGGTGGTCGATGGCCATCGACAGCGCCTCGGTCAGTTCCGCGCGCCAGGCGTCTGGGGTTTGATGCTGCCGGGCGTAGATCAGGTCAAAGCTCACCCGCTCAAAACAATTGCGGGCGATGTCAAAGGCGGCGCGGGCCTCCGCCACGGTGTGAATGCGGCCCAGCCGGCGCAGGTCTTCGTCGTTCAGGGCCTGTACACCCATCGAGATGCGGTTCACCCCAGCATCACGATAGGCCGAAAAGCGGCCAGCCTCGACCGAGCCGGGATTGGCCTCGAGCGTGATTTCCATGTCATTGGCAGGTCGCCAAAGGGCGCGCGCCGCGTCGATCACTGCAGCGACGGTGTCGGGCTCCATCAACGAGGGGGTGCCGCCGCCAAAGAAGATCGTATTCAGGACGCGGTCAGGGGTTTCGGCAGCCGAGCGGCGTAATTCGCGTAGATACGCGTTAAGCCATTGTTTTTGATTAATATTTCTTGAAACATGGCTATTGAAATCGCAATAGGGGCATTTGGCCTCGCAAAAAGGCCAATGCACATACAGGCCAAAGCCCCCGTTGCGCCAATCATCCGCCAAAGCAGCCTTTCACGAACATCTCCACCGCGCGACCGCGATGGCTGATCTTGTTCTTTTCCCAGCGATCCATCTCGGCAAAGGTAATGTCGTATCCGTCGGGGACAAACATCGGGTCATACCCAAACCCGCCTTCGCCGCGGATCGGCCAGACCAAGTGACCAGGGGCGATGCCTTCAAACACCTCGTCATGGCCATCGGGCCAGGCCAGAACCAGCGTGCTGCGGAACTGTGCGGTGCGGGGATGGGCGGCGTTCTTCGCCTCCAGCTCATTATGGGCGCGGGTCATCGCCATCAGGAAATCGCGGCCATTGCCGGTTTCGGCCCAATCGGCGGTGTAAACGCCGGGCGCGCCGTCCAGCGCATCGATGGTGATGCCGGAATCGTCCGACAGGGCAGGCAGGCCGGTCGCCTTGGCTGCGGCATGAGCCTTGATCCGGGCATTGCCGACGAAGGTATCCTCGGTCTCTTCCGGTTCGGGCAGGTTCATCTCTGCCGCGCCAATGACCGTCACGCCAAAGGGTTCGAGGAGATGCGCCATCTCCTCGAGCTTGCCTTTGTTATGCGTGGCCACCAGCAGCTTGTCGCTGTCGAACTTGCGGGTCATGCGGTGGCGGCCTTTTGCGCTGCGGCCAGTTCGGCCACACCTTTTTCGGCCAGATCCATCAGCTGATCCATCTGGGCGCGGCTGAAGACCGAACCTTCGGCGCTCATCTGAACTTCGATCAGTTTGCCGGAACCGGTCATGATAAAGTTGCCGTCGACGCCAGCTTCGCTGTCCTCGGGGTAATCCAGATCCAGCACCGGCTGACCGGCGTAAATACCACAGGACACGGCCGCTACAGGGTCTACCAAGGGGTCAGAGATCACATCACCCGCCTTCATCAGCTTGTTCACCGCCAGACGCAGCGCCACCCATCCTCCAGTGATCGAAGCACAGCGGGTGCCGCCATCGGCCTGGATCACATCACAGTCGACGGTGATCTGACGCTCACCCAGCGCGACCCGATCCACACCGGCACGCAAGGCACGACCAATCAGACGCTGGATTTCCACGGTACGGCCGCCTTGTTTACCACTGGCAGCCTCACGGCGCATCCGCGTGTTGGTGGCGCGGGGCAGCATACCGTATTCAGCGGTAACCCAACCCAGGCCCGAGCCCTTGATAAAGGGCGGCACGCGATCCTCGATCGTGGCGGTGCACAGTACATGGGTGTCGCCCATTTTGATCAGGCAGGAACCTTCGGCATGTTTGGTGAACCCCGTTTCGATTGAAACGGCGCGCATTTCGCTTAAATCTCGTCCTGAGGGTCGCATGGGAAATCCTTTGTTTGCTGGGTTGGGGATAACGCCCCGTGGCGTTACGATGCAACCCCGATTGACCTTTCATTTGCCTGCGATTTAATGACGACCCAGCAGGGGGCCGCCGATGAGCGAAGCAAGCAAAATTCTGAACGAGATGAATGACCGGTCGCGTGAGGTGTTCCGGCTGATCGTCGAAAGCTATCTGGACAGCGGTGAGCCCGTTGGCAGCCGCACGCTGACCCGCACCCTGTCGGAAAAGGTCAGCGCAGCGACGGTCCGCAACGTGATGCAGGATCTGGAGTTTCTGGGCCTGCTCGACAGTCCGCATGTCAGTGCCGGGCGGATTCCGACGCAGCAAGGGTTGCGCATGTTCGTCGATGGGCTGTTGGAAGTCGGCGATCTGGGCGCGGATGATCGGCAAAAGCTGGACGAGACATTAGGCTCTAACGCGGGCGATGTGGGCGGGATGCTGGACCGCGTGGGCGCGGCGTTGTCACACGTGACACATGGTGCGTCGCTGGTTCTGACACCCAAGCATGAATCCGAGATCAAACATATCGAGTTCGTTTCTCTGGCCCATGACCGAGCGCTGGTGGTTCTGGTGTTTGCCGATGGACATGTCGAAAATCGCCTGTTCACGCCACCACCGGGGCAAACGCCTAGTTCGATGCGCGAGGCGGCGAATTTCCTGAATGCGTTGATCGAGGGGCGCACGCTGAGCGAAGTTCGCCGTCAGATGCAGACGCAGATCGATGCCCGCAAGCAAGAGATCGACGTGCTGGCGCGGGCGATGGTCGAAAGCGGTATGGCCGCCTGGGACGGGGACGGCGGCGACTCGGCCCGTCTGATCGTGCGTGGACGGGCGAATCTGCTGAATGAACCGGGTCAGGAAGAGGAACTGGACCGAATCCGAAGCCTGTTTGACGATCTTGAACGCAAGCGTGACATCGCCGAATTCCTCGAATTGGCCGAAGAAGGCGAGGGTGTGCGCATTTTTATCGGCTCTGAGAACAAACTTTTCTCACTTTCGGGTTCCTCTTTGGTGGTGTCTCCATATATGAACGCTGATCGAAAGATAATCGGTGCGGTCGGGGTCATCGGGCCCACGCGTCTGAATTATGGACGGATCGTGCCGATCGTGGATTATACGGCGCAACTGGTCGGCAAGCTGATATCCGACCGGAGCTAGAGGGTAAGAGATGGCAGAGCCCAAGAACGAAGATTTTCTAGACGATATCGCAACAGCCGAAGCGGAAGCGCTGGCCGAAGAAATCGCGGAATTCAGCGACGAAGCGCTGGAACTGGATGAACTGCGTGCCGAGCGGGACGACTACAAGGACAAGTTCATGCGCGCGCTGGCGGATGCCGAGAATGCGCGCAAACGCGGTGACAAAGCGCGTCGCGATGCAGAAAACTATGGTGGGTCAAAACTGGCCCGCGACATGCTGCCGGTCTACGACAACATGAAACGCGCGCTTGAGGCCGCGACCGATGAGCAGAAAGAGGTTGCCGCCGGCCTGCTGGAAGGTGTTGAACTGACCATGCGCGCGCTGAAAGACGTTTTCCAGAAGCACGGGATTCAGGTAATCACCCCCGAGGTTGGTGATCGGTTTGATCCGAACATTCATGAAGCGATGTTCGAAGCGCCTGTACCGGGCACTCGTGCCGGTGACATCATTCAGGTCTCAGCCGAAGGCTTCATGCTGCATGATCGCCTGCTGCGTCCGGCGCAGGTTGGCGTGTCGTCGACGCCTGCAAGCTAAGCAGCTTAAAATCCGAACAATATTGAGGCGGTCAGGTTCTGGCCGCCTCTTTCAGTTTGTAGATCAGGTCCAGCGCCTCGCGCGGGGTCAGCTCATCCGGCAGGACACCATCCAGAATATCCGTGACGGGTGAGGCTTTGGGCGCCGGAGGTGGTGGTGGCGGCGCGGCCGAGAACAGCGGCAGGTCGTCGATCAAAGCCTTTTGCTTGCCGCCTTCGCGTTCGGTTTTCTCCAGCTGGTCCAGAACCACGCGGGCGCGCTCAACCACCGAAGCAGGCAAACCGGCAAGTTGCGCGACCTGAACGCCATAGGACCGGTCGGCGGCGCCTTTGTGAACCTCGTGCAGGAAGATCACTTCGCCTTCCCATTCCTTGACGGCGACGGTGGCGTTGTCGACACCTTCCAGATTGCCGGCCAGAGCGGTCAATTCGTGGTAATGGGTGGCGAACAGCGCGCGGCATTTGTTGGCGGCGTGCAGGTGTTCCAGCGTGGCCCAGGCAATCGAAAGGCCGTCATATGTGGCCGTACCCCGCCCGATTTCGTCCAGAATGACCAGCGCACGGTCGTCGGCCTGGTTCAGGATCGCTGCGGTTTCCACCATCTCGACCATGAAGGTCGAGCGGCCTCGCGCCAGATCGTCCGAGGCGCCGACGCGGCTGAACAGTTGACTAACGACGCCGATATGGGCCCGTTCGGCCGGGACGTAACTGCCCATCTGGGCCAGCAGAGCGATCAAGGCATTCTGGCGCAGGAAGGTTGATTTACCGGCCATGTTGGGACCGGTCAGCAACCAGATCGCCGCGCCTTCGTCAGAGTTCAGATCGCAGTCATTGGCAATGAAGGCGTCACCGCCTTGTTGGCGCAGCGCGTGTTCGACGACCGGATGGCGACCGCCTTGCACATCGAAGGCGCGTGAGGTGTCGACTTGCGGGCGGCACCAGTTTTCACCGCGCGCCAGATCGGCCAGCGCAGTGGTCAGATCCAGTTCAGCGAGCCCCCGGGCGGCTTGGTTCAGGCGGGCGGCGAGGGCCAGAATTTCGTCAGAAAGCCTTTGATAGAGCCGCTTTTCAATCTCAAGCGCCAGGTTTCCGGCGTTCAGAATGCGGGTTTCGATCTCGGACAGTTCCACAGTGGTGAACCGCACCTGATTGGCGGTGGTCTGTCGGTGGATATAGGTTTCAGAGAACGGCGTGTTCAGCATCTTCTCGGCATGAGTGGCCGTGGTTTCGATGAAGTAACCCAGCACATTGTTGTGCTTGATCTTCAACGAGGTGATGCCGGTATGTTCCGCGTATTTCTGTTGAAACCCTGCAATGACCGAGCGGCCTTCGTCGCGCAGGGTGCGGGCTTCGTCCAATTCGGCGTCGAAACCAGGCGCGATGAAGCCACCATCGCGCGCCAGAAGGGGTGGCTCCGCGACAAGGGCCTCGTCCAGCAGGTTCAGCAGATCATCAAAGCCAACAAGATTTTGCAGGGCGGTCGCCAGCAGGACAGGCAGATCTTGACCATCGCAAATCTCAGCAATCGCTGTGGCTTGGGTCAGCCCGTTGCGGATCGCGGCCAGATCGCGGGGGCCGCCGCGGTCCAGCGAAAGGCGGGACAAGGCCCGGTCCAGATCCGGCGTTTTGCGCAGCGCCTCGCGCAGGTCCGAGGTGGTCAGGCTGTCCTCAGCGGCAAAACTCACCGCGTCGAGCCGGGCATGGATCACGTCCAGATTGCGCGAGGGGCTCGACAGGCGTTGCTCCAACAGCCGCGCGCCGCCCGGCGTTACGGTCCGATCGACCACCGACAGCAGCGAACCGGCGCGACCGCCGGATAAGGACCGGGTCAGTTCCAGATTGCGTCGCGTCGCGGCGTCGATTTGCACGACGCGATCTTCGGATTCTTTGAGCGGCGTTTGCAGCAGGGGCAGTTTGCCCTTTTGGGTGATCTCCAGATAGTCGATCAGCGCGCCCATTGCTGACACTTCGGCCCGGCCAAAACTTCCGAACGCATCCAGCGCGCCCACGTGAAACAAACCGCAAATGCGTTTCTCCGCCGCCGTGCTGTCGAAACTGGCGCGCCCGATCGGCGTCAGCGAAATCCCCAGATCACGCACCGGCTCGCCCAGTTTGTCCTGCACCCCGTCAGCCATGATCAACTCGGACGGGGCCAGCCGCGCCAATTCCGGGCTGAGCCGGACCGAGGTCAAAGGCATCACGTGAAACGCGCCGGTCGAGATATCGGCCCAGGCCAGCGCGGCTTCGTCCCGAACCTCGGCATAAGTGGCCAGGAAGTTGTGGCGACGGGCCTCCAACAGGGCGTCTTCTGTCAGCGTGCCGGGTGTCACCAATCGGACGACATCGCGCCGAACCACCGATTTAGAGCCTCTTTTCTTCGCCTCAGCCGGGCTTTCCATCTGTTCGCAAACAGCCACGCGGAAGCCCTTGCGGATCAGGGTTAACAGATAGCCCTCGGCCGAATGCACCGGCACGCCGCACATCGGGATATCCTCGCCATTGTGCTTGCCGCGCTTGGTCAGGGCGATGTCCAGCGCTTCAGCGGCGTTCACGGCATCCTGGAAAAACATCTCGTAGAAATCGCCCATGCGGTAGAACAGCAGGGCGTCCGCGTGGGCCTCTTTAATCTCGAGATACTGCGCCATCATAGGCGTGACTGTGGACAAGGCGGCCCCCTTCTGGCGTGTTCCGGGCGCGACCTTACAAATCCCGCATCTTCAGTAAAAGCCGAAAACTCATTCTCATTGAGGCGCGCGTTCTCCTGCGCTATGAGGCGACAGCCCCGAAGTCATGGAAACGACCAAAAAGATGCCCAAAACGAAGATCACCAAAGAAGAGGCGCTGGCCTTTCACCTGGACCCGACCCCCGGCAAGTGGGAGGTGCAGGCCACCGTTCCCATGACCACGCAGCGCGATCTGTCGCTGGCCTACAGCCCCGGTGTGGCCGTTCCATGTGAAGCCATCGCCGAAGCGCCCGAGACTGCCTACGACTATACCAACAAGGGCAATCTGGTAGCCGTGATCTCAAACGGGACGGCGGTTCTGGGCCTTGGTAACCTGGGCGCGCTGGGTTCGAAACCGGTGATGGAGGGGAAATCGGTCCTGTTCAAACGGTTCGCGGATGTGAACTCGATCGATATCGAACTGGACACCGAAGACCCAGATGAGTTCTGCCGAGCGGTAAAACTGATGGGTCCGACTTTCGGCGGCATCAATCTGGAAGACATCAAGGCGCCCGAGTGTTTCATCATCGAACAGCGCCTGAAGGAAGAGATGGATATCCCCGTCTTCCACGACGACCAGCACGGCACGGCGGTGATCTGTGCGGCGGGTCTGCTGAACGCGCTGCATATCTCGGGCAAGAAGATCGAGGACGTGAAGATCGTCCTGAACGGTGCGGGCGCGGCGGGGATTGCCTGTATCGAACTGCTCAAATCGATGGGCGCGCGACATGAGAACTGCATCGTCTGTGACACCAAGGGCGTGATCTATCAGGGCCGGACCGAGGGCATGAACCAGTGGAAATCAGCCCACGCGATCACCACGGATTTGCGTACGCTGGAAGACGCCATGAAGGGCGCAGACGTGTTTCTAGGCGTGTCGGTCAAAGGCGCGGTGACGCAGGACATGGTCGCCAGCATGGCCGACAACCCGGTGATCTTTGCGATGGCCAACCCTGACCCGGAAATCACGCCGGAAGAGGCCCACGAAGTGCGCGTCGATGCCATCGTCGCAACCGGCCGCAGCGACTATCCGAACCAGGTCAACAACGTTCTGGGCTTCCCCTACCTGTTCCGCGGTGCGCTGGATATCCACGCCCGCGCCATCAATGACGAGATGAAGATCGCCTGTGCCCATGCACTTGCCAATCTGGCGCGCGAGGATGTGCCCGATGAGGTTGCAATGGCCTATGGCAAATCGCTCACTTTCGGCCGCGATTACATCATCCCGACGCCGTTTGACCCGCGTCTGATTCACCGTATCCCACCAGCCGTTGCCAAGGCCGGCATGGATACCGGGGCAGCGCGCCGTCCGATCATCGACATGGACGCCTATGAACTGAGCCTGAAGTCTCGTATGGACCCGACCGCCAGCATCCTGCGCGGCCTGAACGCGCGCGCGCGTCAGGCGCAAAGCAGAATGATCTTTGCCGAGGGCGACGATCCCCGCGTGCTGCGCGCGGCGGTGACCTACCAACGCTCGGGTTTTGGTAAGGCGTTGGTTGTGGGTCGTCCCGATGAAGTGAAACAAAAGCTGGACGAGGCCGGTCTGGGTGACGCGGTGCGTGAGCTGGAGGTGGTGAACGCCGCCAACACCTCGCATCTCGATACTTACTCGAATTTTCTCTATGAGCGCCTGCAGCGTAAAGGTTTTGACCGCAAAGACATTCACCGTCTGGCCGCCCGCGATCGCCATGTGTTCTCGTCGCTGATGCTGGCGCATGGCCATGGTGATGGCCTGGTGACCGGAGCCACGCGCAAATCGGCGCATGTATTGGACCGGATCAACCATGTTTTTGATGCTGACGCAGCCCATGGCGCGGCGGGTGTGACCGCGCTTTTGCACAAGGGGCGGATCGTGCTGATTGGCGACACGCTGGTGCATGAATGGCCGGATGAGAACGATCTGGCCAATATCGCTGAACGCTCGGCCGCCGTGGCCCGGCACATGGGGCTTGAACCGCGCGTGGCTTTTGTCAGTTTCTCGACCTTCGGCTATCCGGTGTCTGAGCGGGCCGAAAAAATGCACCGCGCCCCCGCAGTTCTGGACAAACGTGGCGTCGACTTCGAATACGAAGGAGAAATGACCGTGGATGTGGCCCTGAATGTGGATCAGCAGGCAGGATATCCGTTCCAACGCCTGACCGGCCCGGCGAATATCCTGATCGTGCCCGCCCGGCACTCCGCATCGATTTCGACCAAGCTGATGCAGGAAATGGGTGGAGCAACTGTGATCGGCCCGATCCTGTCGGGTATCGACAAGCCGATCCAGATTTGCTCGACCGTATCGACGGCGAATGACATTCTGAACATGGCCATCCTGGCCTCCTGCGATATCGGGTAACACATGACGATTTGGAATCTCGGCTCGATCAACGCGGACATGATCTATGACGTGCCGCACCTGCCCGGGCCGGGAGAGACGCTTTCGGCCAATCGGCTGGATCGGTTTCTGGGTGGCAAGGGCGCAAACATGTCCGTAGCCGCCGCCCGGGCCGGGGCGCAGGTGGCACATATCGGCGCCGTGGGGCCGGATGGGCGCTGGGCGCGGGATCGTTTGACCGAATATGGCGTGGACACGCGCCATATCGCAGAGGTTGATGTGCCCACCGGCCATGCCATCATCGCCGTGGATGCGCAGGGTGAAAACAACATCATCCTGTTTCCGGGCTCGAACCATGCAATCACGCCGGACCAGCTGGGGCAGGCGCTGTCATCTGCCTCGCAGGGTGACCTGCTGGTGATGCAGAACGAAACCACCCTGCAGGTTGAGGCCGCAAAGATGGCCCGCGCGCTGGGCCTGACCGTCTGCTATGCCGCAGCCCCCTTTCAAGCCGCGGCGGTGCAGGCCGTGCTACCCTATCTGGATTTCCTGTTCCTGAATGAGGTCGAGGCCGAGCAGTTGCGCGACGCCACCGGGCAATCGGTGACTGACCTGAAGATCGAACATGTGATTGTCACGCTGGGCTCAAAAGGCGCGCGGTATTTCCATCGCGGTGAGGCTTCGGATTTTCCGGCCCATAAGGTGCAGGCGGTGGATACGACCGGTGCTGGAGATACGTTCACCGGCTATGTTCTCGCGGGAACGGATCATGGGATGCCGATGGCGCAGGCGATCGCACAGGCAAATCGTGCCGCGGCCCTGATGGTCACGCGGCACGGAACGGCTGATGTGATCCCCGACCTCAAAGAGGTGCACGAGGCGCGGTTCGATTAAGACCCGGCAAACGGAGCTGCGCTGCCCCAGAGCTGTTTGACCCGAGCGTCGCGCCCGCAGGCTTTGCGATAGGCTTTGTACGCGCTGTGCTGGCGCTTGGGACCAAAGCGGGTCAGGACCAGCTTGGTGCCCTTGTAGTAATCCTGATGATAGGCCTCGGCCGGATAGAACGTGCCCTGCTGCAGGATCGGGGTGACGACCGATTGCCCCAAGGCACGCTGCGCGTCTGCCTTGGCCTGCTGTGCAAGCGTCTTTTCCCCCGTGTTAGAGACGAAAATTGCCGTCCGATAGCTATTGCCCCGGTCGCAGAACTGACCGCCCGCATCGGTTGGATCGACCGAGCGGAAAAACATGTTCAGCAGCTTTTCACGGGAAACCCGGGCCGGGTCAAAGGTGATCTGAACCGCCTCGTAATGGCCGGTGCCGCCTTTGGTGACCTGATCATAGGTCGGGTTGGCGGTTTTGCCGCCGGTATAGCCAGAAACCGCACCAATCACGCCCGGGACGGATTCGAAATCGGATTCGACGCACCAGAAACAGCCCCCCGCAACCGTCAGGGTCTCGGTCCCCGCTGCCGGAGCAGGCGTGGCGCGCAGCGGGGCGGCCAGTGCGATCAACGCAAACAGCAGCGATGGTTTGATGAAGTCGGGAAAAGCGATGCGGGTCATGGCAGGGCTCCTTTCGGGATCAGGCTGCCCTGACTTATGCACCGGCGCAATCCGCTGACATGGTTTGTCACGCGGTGGTGAGACGAGTTTATCGCCTCAGCCCAGCAACTGCCCCAGCTTCATCGCCACCCCCATGTTGCCCGAGATCTTGAGCTTGCCCAGTGCCACCCCGGTCATCGGGTTCAGCTTGCCGGTCAGCAGCTTGGTCAGGTTGTCCTGCGAGATGCGGATGGTGCAATCGGTGTCGCGATCCTGCGTGCTGGCCTGATTGTCGGCCAGCACGATGACCCCGTCATCGCCGCAGTCGAATTTCAATGAGCCTTCAAAGCTGCGCCCGACCAGGTTTTTCTGAATACCATCGGCAATAGCGGCAAGTGTCATAGGGTCCCTCCTGTTTCAGCCCAAAGGGTTAGGGGGCAGCCGGGGCGCAGGCAATAGCCCGCGCCTAGTGACCTTGGGTCATGGATTTCAGGTTTTCCTGACGGTCGTCGAAACGCGGGTGCGTGCTGAACCAGTCCGTCTCCTGATCGCCGAATTCCTGTTCCAGCAACTCGAAGAAATCCGACAGGCCATTGGGATCGAAACCGGCCTTTCGGGCCAGTTCGACACCGAACCGGTCAGCGGCCAACTCGTGCTGGCGGGAATAGGAGAGGGACAGGATCAGGTTACCTTCCAGCAGCACCTGTTCCAGCACTGGCCCGGTATCGCCCGCCATCATCCCGATCAGCACAAACGCTCCGAGCGAGCGGTAGATCTGCGTTAGCCCGTGTTGTTCGGCCACATGCCCGATCTCGTGCCCAATCACCCCGGCCAGCGCATCGGTCGAGACCCGCCGCACCAGATCGTCGGTTACCACAATCGTGCCACCCGGCAGGGCAAAGGCATTCGGGCCCATGCCGGGCAGGTCGCGGAATTTCAGGGTGTAGTCGTGGTCTACGGCCGCAGGACCCAGCGCCGCCAGAACCCGGTCGAAATTGTCCTGAACCCTGGCCTTGTCACTGTCGCTCAGGGCGCTGGGCTCGGTTATGATCTGATCCAGCGCCTGCATCACACCGGCATCAATGGCGGCCACAAGCGGCGGGGGGGTCATCCACACCGCCAGCGCCACCAGTATGGTCAATCCGTATTTCCAAACGCCCCAGACCGCGACCAGACAGGCCAGCGTGACGACGATCAACCGGGGATGGAACCTCTCGGCGTGATGCAGGCGCGATCCGCTGGAATCGGCGATCAGATGTTCCAGCGCCGCATGGTTGTCAGTCAGAAACAGGGTGCCATCGGGGAAGTTCACCCGCCGCTCAGTCGATCCGATGCGGGATTCCACCGACAGCTCCTCGGGGGTGCAGCGGGTCTGGATCTGGCCCTGTTCGTCAATCAGCCAGACGGTATTGGTGCCCACCGCCAACCGCACCGGAACTTCGCGCGAGCTGAGAGGCGGATAGGCGCGCCCTTGGACACGCGCGCCGATATCTTCGGGAAATGCGCTCAAAGGTCAGACCGCGATACCGATATCAAAGCCCTCGATATCTCCGTAAGCGTCGCCAATGGCGCTGACTTGCGCGCTGACATCGCCCACGAAATCATCCAGCGGACCGGCAGGGATGAAGGTGGTGTGATTGGCCAGATAGCGCACCCGGCGTACATGCGCCCAGGGCAGCATCAGGCCCAGTGTCATCGCCACAACCACGGCGTTCGACAAGGAAATCCACAGCATGCGCAGGGCGTTCACATCCGAATAGAACCGGTGTCCGTCGCCCAGAATGGTATAGTTGTAGACGGTGTTGCGCACCATGGCGTGATAAATGATTGTGGCAGGGATGGCGGCGACGAAGAACAACAGCAAAATCATCATGACGTCGATCATTGCAGCGATGTCTTCGGGGTCCTCACTAAGAGTACTCAGCATGTCAGACATGTTGGCATTCACCCCGACAACGACGGTTGCAACCACAATCGTTCCGATTACCCAAACCATTGCTGCCAGCGCGGCCTTGTAAAACGGCCCAATCGGGCTGTCGAAAGACATCATGGTTGTCCCGAACGTGTGACCATTCACGTGAAACCGCTGGACCGAGCGTGTGACAAACGGCCATGTGGTATAGATCGTCAGCGCTGCGAGGAAGGGATACAGAAAATAATTGGCCGCGGCCGTTCCCCAGGTGCCCTGAAAATCGAAGCGGATGTTCGACCAGCTGGACATGCGCGCCTGAAACCGCAACGCGCGCACCAGCAGGTAGGGGATCAGGAACACCAGCCCCAGCAGCATGGCGAGGTTCATCAGCGGTATCGTACCCAGAACGGTATAGGCGACGATCCCGGCGATCACGATGATCCGCCCGATCAGGATCTGCAGCCCGGTGGCGTGGTAGTCAAAGCTGCGCCCGGCGACAAACGTGTTCTGGTAGAAGTATTTCTTGGTGCGCACCTTTGCCCAGGCGCTGTAGATGCCAAAGGTCAAAAGCGACAGCAGCAGATTGACGATCCAGATGCCGAAATATTCGGCTGCCGATCCCCGGAACTCAAACTCTGCCGGGGGCTCCTGTCGGTGATCTGCCTGCATGAATGCCTCAATTGGATTGAATGAAAAACGGGCCGGTCCCTTGCAGGGCCGACCCGTTCTGTGTGTTCAACCAACTGGGCAATTCTGCGGCAAAGTTGCGACCCGTCCGGTCAATTCAACTTTTTCGTGCCGCAGAGCCGTTACTTCAGGCGTTTATCCCGTGCGGCCAGCAGTTTCAGGCGCAGGGCGTTCAGCTGGATAAAGCCCGCCGCATCGGTCTGATCGTATGCGCCAGCATCTTCCTCGAACGTCACGTGTGCTTCGGAATACAGCGAGTGATCCGACCAGCGGCCCACCGTCGAGGCCAGACCTTTGTACAGTTTCACGCGGACGGTGCCGGTGACGTGCTCTTGGCTTTTGTCGATCGCGGCCTGAAGCATCTCACGCTCGGGCGAGTACCAGAAGCCGTTATAGATCAACTCGGCATATTGCGGCATCAGCTGGTCTTTCAGGTGCATCGCGCCGCGGTCCATGGTGATGGACTCGATCCCGCGGTGTGCTTCCAGTAGGATGGTGCCGCCGGGGGTTTCGTAGATGCCGCGCGATTTCATACCGACGAAACGGCCTTCGACCAGGTCCAGACGGCCAATGCCGTGCTTGCCGCCATATTCGTTCAGCTTGGTCAGGATGGTGGCCGGGCTCATCGCCTCGCCATTGATGCTGACTGCGTCGCCTTTTTCAAAACCGATCTCGATGTACTCGGGCTCGTTCGGCGCGTCCTCGGGGTGGACGGTGCGCTGATAGACATAGTCCGGCGCCATATCCGCGGGGTCTTCCAGAACCTTGCCCTCGGACGAGGTGTGCAGCAGGTTGGCATCGACCGAGAAGGGCGCCTCGCCGCGTTTGTCCTTGGCAATCGGGATCTGATGGGCTTCGGCCCATTCGATCAGACGGGTACGGCTGGTCAGATCCCATTCGCGCCACGGGGCGATGACCTTGATGTCGGGGTTCAGTGCGTAGGCGGCCAGTTCAAAACGAACCTGATCGTTGCCCTTGCCGGTTGCGCCATGTGCCACGGCGTCGGCACCGGTCTCCTGCGCGATCTCGACCAGACGTTTCGAAATCAGCGGGCGCGCGATCGAGGTGCCCAGCAGGTACAGGCCTTCGTACTGTGCGTTGGCGCGGAACATGGGGAAGACGAAATCGCGGACGAACTCTTCGCGAATATCCTCGATATAGATGTTCTCGGGCTTGATCCCCAGCATCTCGGCCTTTTGGCGGGCGGGTTCCAGTTCCTCACCCTGACCCAGATCGGCGGTGAAGGTGACGACCTCACAACCATACTCGGTCTGCAACCATTTCAGAATGATCGAGGTATCAAGGCCACCGGAATAGGCCAGAACAACTTTCTTGGGCGCGGACATCTGACTTCCCCTTATGCGTAGAACGCTTGGCCCCTAACGGGTTTTGAAAGCGGGGGCAAGTTATCTGCGTTGACGCACGAGATGAATTGGGGTGAAACAGGTGGAAAGAAAACAAGGATTGGTTGAGAGGGCAGGATTCAGGATGTTGGGTTGGCAGATTTTTGTGCATTCGGTGCGGATGGTGTTCGGCAATCTCAAGCAAGTGCTTCAGATCACTTTTGGTCCTGCTTTGATCGCAACGGTTTTGATCGTTTTGCTGTTCATGGCATCAGGTATTCCGCTTGAGTTTTTTGAGACAGACGCAAACGGCCTACCACCGGGAATCACTGCAGGTGGGGTCCTCCTATTCATTTTTGGGCTGTTTGCGGTGGTGCTTATCACCATGTTCTGGATAGCGGTGTCTTGGCACCGGTTTATCCTGCTTGAAGAGTATCCCAGAGGTATTTTTCCCGCGTTCCGCTTCGACCGCATCCTTGCTTACCTCGGACGAGCTATCCTGCTTGGATTGCTGATGGGCATTGCTTGGATTCCAGCGGGCTTTATTCTTGCTGGACTGGTTCAAAGCTCACCAGTTTTGGCAATTATCTTGATGGTAGCCTATGCGATCTTTTTGTTTGTGTGCTTCTATCGACTTTCGATAATCCTGCCTGCAGCAGCCATCGGCCAACCAATTACTCTTGGTGAAGCCTGGAACAGCACGGCCGGAGCGGCCGGAGCCATTCTGGCGCTGATTGTTGTGGCGTTCCTGTTCCAGTTACTTGTTCAGCTTGTCTTCACTGCGTTGGCTATCATTCCAGTCTTGGGGATATTGCTGTCAGTATTCTTTGGAGTGCTGGTCCTGCCCATGGTCAGTGTCAGTCTTTTCACCACCATGTACGGCGTCTTCATCGAAAAACGCGAACTCGCCTGACCCGCGTACACATATGTATTCCTTGCCCTTTCGGCGGTGATGCGGCACTGAAATCGCTATGACTGATTTCATGACCCGCGCCCGCGCCGCCGAACAGGCAATGCGCACTGTGTTTCCGCCCACACCGCTGCAGCGGAATGCCCATCTGTCCGACCGCTATGGCGCGGATATCTGGCTCAAGCGGGAAGACCTCAGCCCGGTGCGGTCCTACAAGATACGTGGTGCGTTCAACGCTATGCGCAAGCAGCAGGGGCAGGACCTGTTCGTCTGCGCCAGCGCGGGCAACCACGCACAGGGCGTGGCCTATATGTGCAAGCATCTGGGCGTGAAGGGTGTGATCTTCATGCCGGTGACGACACCGCAGCAGAAAATCCAGAAGACCCGCATCTTTGGTGGCGAAAATATCGAGATTCACCTGATCGGCGACTATTTCGACGACACTCTGGCCGCAGCGCAGGCATGGTGCGCGCAGCAGGGCGGGTATTTCCTGTCGCCTTTCGACGATGAGGATGTGATCGAAGGTCAGGCCTCGTTGGCGGTTGAGATTGAGGCACAGCTGGGCGGACTGCCCGATCATGTGATCCTGCCCGTGGGTGGCGGCGGCATGTCCTCGGGCGTGGCGACGTGGTTCGGGGACCGGACCCATTGCCTGTTTGTCGAACCCAAAGGTGGGGCCTGTCTTCATGCGGCGATGGCGGCGGGGCATCCCGTGGCGCTGGATCAGGTCGACAACTTTGTCGATGGCGCGGCGGTGGGGAAAATCGGTGCGAAACCGTTCGCTCTGTTGAAGGATCGCCACCTGTCCGATGTGCATGTCCTGTCCGAGGATCGCATCTGCACCACCATGATCGAGATGCTGAATGTCGAAGGCATCGTGCTGGAGCCCGCTGGCGCGCTCGCGATCGAGGCGCTGGGCGATATTCAGAGCTTTATCCGTGGCAAGACCGTGGTCTGCGTCACCTCGGGTGGCAATTTCGATTTCGAACGCCTGCCTGAGGTCAAGGAGCGGGCGCAGCGTTATTCCGGCGTCAAGAAATACTTAATCCTGCGCCTGCCGCAGCGCCCCGGCGCACTAAAGGAGTTTCTGGGCATTCTCGGCCCCGAGGATGACATTGCTCGGTTCGAATACATGAAGAAATCGGCGCGCAATTTCGGCTCGGTCCTGATTGGCATCGAAACCTGCAAGCCCGAGAACTTCGCCCGCCTGTTCGCGCATCTGGATGAGGCCGGTTTCACCTATACCGACATCACCGAAGACGAGACATTGGCACAGTTCGTGATCTAGATCAGGTTCGCGGCTTTTTCCGCCAGGAACACGGTGCGGGACTCGTCATAGGCCTTCAGAATCGCGGGCAGATCGACCTCAGCCGCTTTGCCTGCGGCGGCGTTACGCTCGGCATCCTGGCAAAGGTTTGAGAAGCGATTGAACCCAAGGCTCAGCGCGCTGCCCTTGAGGAAATGCATGTTCTGCTCGAACTCGGCCCGGTTTGCATCCTGGTGCACCCGTTCGATGGTTTCCTGCACCTCGTCCAGAAAGATCTGCACCACCTCGTCAAACTCACCGGCGCCCACCTCATCCCGCAGCTGTCTGACCCTGGACCAGTCAATCATGTTCGGCGCCTCCACACATATCGCGACATGACCTGCCTAACCCAGGGCCGGTAAAGAGGCGGTTAAGCAACGCAAACAAGACGCCTTCACGGGATGTTAAACCGCTGCGCGCTAGGGTCGGCGCGTTCAGGTATGGTCGCAGTGCAGAGGGTACAGGTGGCAGAAGGCAGTCAGGCAGAGGCCAGGGCAGAGCTTGATTTTGGCGCGATCCAAAAGGTGCTGGTCGTCGATGACAGCCGCCTGCAACGGCGGATTCTGGTGGCTTCACTGAAAAAATGGGGCTTTGAGGTGCTGGAGGCCGATAGCGGTGACGCGGCAATCGAGATGTGCCAAGCCAACCCCCCGGATCTGGTGGTCAGCGACTGGGTAATGCCGGGGATGAGCGGGCTGGAATTTTGCCGCGCATTTCGGGCGCTGGACAGCGAGCAGTACAGCTATTTCATCCTGCTGACCTCAAAAAGCGAAAAGCAGGAGGTGGCAAAGGGGCTGGATGCCGGGGCCGACGACTTTCTGATCAAACCGCTTGAGGCGGATGAGCTGCGCGCGCGCATTTCGGCCGGGGCGCGTATTCTGGATATGCAGCGTGAGCTGTCCGAGAAGAACCGGATGATCGAAACCGCGTTGGAAGAGCTGCGCGTGGCGCACGATGCCATCGACAAGGATTTGATGCAGGCCAAGAAAATTCAGGACTCGCTGGTGCCGGAACTGACGCGCGAGTTCGGCAAGTCGCGGGTCAGCATGTTGCTGAAACCTTGCGGTCATATCGGGGGTGATCTGGTGGGGATGTTTTCACCCGGGGTTAATCGGCTGGGGTTCTATAGCATCGATGTGTCAGGCCACGGCATCACCTCGGCGATGATGACGGCGCGGCTGGGGGGATATCTGTCCAGCAAGCATTTCGAACAGAACGTGGCGATGGAAAAGCGGTTCGACAAATTCTATGCGCTGCTGCCGCCCGAGCAGGTGGCCGAGATGCTCAATTCCCGTCTAATGGCGGATGCGGGCGTCGAGGAATACTTCACCATGGTCTATGCAATCATCGACCTGCGCAACGGGCATCTGAAGATGGTGCAGGCCGGGCATCCGCATCCGCTGGTGCTGCGCCATGATGGCAGCACCGAGTTTCTGGGCGAAGGCGGGTTGCCCATCGGATTGCTGTCGGATGTTTCATTCCAGCAAACCGAAACCTATCTGCATCCCGGCGACAAGCTGTTGTTGTATTCGGACGGCTTTACCGAGTGCGGGCTCGCCGGTGGCGGGCTGTTGGAAGAGGAAGGGTTGCGCCGGATGGCCGTCGAGTGCGCGCCCGGACGCAGTGGAACCGAGTTTCTGGACGATATGTTTTGGCGCCTGACACAGGTCATGGCCCCGGGCAGCGGCATGGATGACGACGTCTCGGCCGTATTCTTTGAATATAACGGGCCCTAGAGCCTGTTCAGGTGTTGGGCGGCAAAGTGGCGGTCACCGGCATTACCCAGCATTTGCGTCGCATCTGCGGTATCCATCCACAACGCCTCGTGAAACGGCTCGGTCGGCGGGCCGATACGGCGCACGGGGCGGGCGCGATAGATCAGGCAGACTTTTTCCGCCCACAGATCGTATTCGGGCATGAAGGTGAACCGCCGGAACGCCCCGACGCGGCGCGGCGCGGCCACAAGCCAGCCGGTTTCTTCGAACACTTCGCGGTGCAGGGCGGTGACGGGTGATTCGCCCGGATCGATGCCGCCGCCGGGCAGTTGCAGATCGGGGCCGGGCTCCATCTGGCAGGTCAGCAAAAGGTGTCGGCCACGCGGCAACAAAGCGTAAACACCCACACGTCTGATGTATTTCTGCCCCGCTTGCGGGGTTTCACCGAACCGTCTGATCATGTATGGCCCCTTACAACCCGAATTGTTCGACCTATATGCTGGCGGTATGCCAACCTGTGGCGTGTAAGGAAACCCCATGTCTCTTGGAACGAAAATCGCGTGGGACGATACCGTCCTGCCCTTTCAACTTGATGTATCGGATATGCGCGGCCGCGTGGCCCGTCTGGATGGCGTGCTCGACGGCATCCTGAAGCAGCACGACTATCCGGAAAAGGTAGAGGCCCTGGTGGCCGAGATGGCCCTGCTGACCGCGCTGATCGGCCAGACCATTTCACTGCGCTGGAAACTGTCTTTGCAGGTTCAGTCCAAAGGCCCGGTGCGCATGATCGCGACCGACTACTATGCGCCCAAGCAAGAGGGCGAACCGGCCCGCATCCGCGCCTATGCCAGTTTCGACCGCGAGCGCCTGACCGATGGCGCGCCGTTCGATCAGGTGGGCGAAGGCTATTTCGCCATCATGATCGACCAGGGCAAGGGCTCGCAGCCCTATCAGGGCATCACGCCGCTGGCCGGTGGGTCGATCTCTGCCTGCGCCGAGGCGTATTTCGCGCAGTCCGAGCAGCTGCCGACCCGTTTCTCGCTGAGCTTTGGCAAATCGACCGAGCCGGGCGTCGGTGAGCACTGGCGCGCCGGTGGGGTCATGCTGCAGCACATGCCCAAAGCCTCGCCCTTTGTGGCGAACAACGAGGGTGAGGGCCAGATCCTGACCGCCGAAGATCTGGTGGACGGCGAAGAGGGTGAAAACTGGGGCCGCGTCAATATCCTGCTGGATACGGTCGAGGATCTGGAACTGATCGGGCCATCGGTGGCACCCACCGATCTGCTGGTCCGGCTGTTTCACGAGGAACAGCCGCGGGTTTATGACGCGCAACCCGTGCAGTTCGGCTGCACCTGTTCCGAGGACCGCGTGCGGCAAAGCCTGTCGATCTACTCGGCCAAGGACATCGAAAAGATGACTACGCCCGAGGGCAAAGTGACCGCCGATTGTCAGTTCTGCGGTGCCCATTACGTGCTGGAACCGGGCTCGGTCGGCTTTGATGCGGACGAGGCCTGATCCAACCGATCAGCTGCGGGCGGCACTTAGCCGCCCCGGCCATGGGTCGAGCGATTTCGACCTGAACCCCGAAACCGTTCTGCCCGAGGGTCGCAAGCTGCGCCCCGCCGGTGTTCTGGTGCCGGTCTCGGTTGCAACTGGCACGCCGCGGCTGATCCTGACTAAACGCTCCTCGGCCCTGAAACATCATCCCGGCCAGATCGCCTTTCCCGGCGGCAAGCAGGATGAGGGCGACGCGGATGTCACCGCCACCGCCCTGCGTGAAGCGCAGGAAGAGATCGGTCTGCCGCCCGACCTGCCCGAGATTCTGGGGCATCTGCCAACCCATGAGACGGTCACCTCGTTCACTGTGACGCCGGTTGTGGCAATCCTGCGCGCGCCGTTCCAACTGATCCCGGAGCCGGGTGAAGTCGACGAGGTGTTTTCTGTCCCACTTGCACATGTGCTCAACCCTGCGAATTATATCGTTGAATCGCGCCGCTGGCGGGGTCAGAAAAGGTATTATTACGCGGTGCCGTTCGGTCCTTATTACATCTGGGGCGCGACGGCCCGGATGTTGCGGGGATTGGCAGCGCGGGTGAGTGAATGACGCAAATTTCCGAAGGCTGGGTTTCTGATCCGGCTACACAAAAGGTTTGCGCGGCCCTGACCGGCGGCGGAGCGCAGGCGCTGTTTGTCGGTGGTTGCGTTCGAAACGCGCTGCTGGGCGCGCCGGTTTCGGATATCGACATTGCCACCGATGCCCATCCCGAGCGGGTGATGGAGCTGGCGCAGACGGCGGGCCTCAAAGCCATTCCCACCGGGATCGAGCACGGCACCATAACCGTGGTCAGCGGCGGCGCCCCGCATGAGATCACTACCTTTCGCCGTGACGTGAAAACCGATGGTCGCCGCGCTGTGGTGGCCTTTTCCGACAAGGTGGAAGAAGACGCCGCGCGCCGCGATTTCACCATGAACGCAATCTATGCCCGGCCCGACGGCACCGTGCTGGACCCGCTGAACGGTCTGCCCGACCTGCAGGCACGGCGGGTGCGGTTTATCGGCACCGCCGAAAACCGCATTCGAGAGGATTACCTGCGCTCGCTGCGCTATTTCCGCTTTCACGCGTGGTATGGCGATGCGGAAGCCGGGTTCGATCCGGATGCGTTGGCGGCGATTGCCGCCAATCTGGACGGGCTGGCCGGTCTGTCCCGCGAACGGGTCGGGGCCGAGTTGCTGAAACTGCTGGGCGCACCCGATCCCGCGCCCTCGGTCGCAGCCATGCGTCAGGCAGGTGTTTTGGCGCAGTTGATTCCAGGGGCCGAAGACCGGTCACTGGCGCCTCTGGTCGCGTTGGAGCATCAGGCCGGGGCCACGCCCGAGCCGATCCGCCGTCTGTCTGCCATTGTCACGCCCGAGATCGCCAAAACCTTGCGCCTGAGTAAAGCGCAGCTGCAACGGCTGACCCGGATGCGTGATGAAGCATCGAGCACCGCCAGTATTGCGGAACTGGGTTTCCGCTATGGGGAAGAGGGTGGAATGCACGAAACCCTCCTACGCTGCGCTTTTCTGGAACAGCCCTGGTCCGAGGACATGCGGCAGGACTTGCGCAAAGGGGCGGCAGCGGATTTTCCGGTTCAGGCCACCGATCTTATCCCCGACTTCACCGGACCCGCGCTGGGCAAGAAGCTGGCTGAACTTGAAGCCCGCTGGATCGCCTCTGGTTTCACGCTGGATCGCAAAGACCTGCTGGGCGGCTGAGACGAAGTCTCAAAAAGGGATGACAAACAAAAAATATTGTGGTTACGTTCGCGTGTTACCTGATTTGGAGGGAGGCATGCGAATGTACTACGGGATCTGGTTCGGCTAAGGCCGGAACACTTTGACCCGTAAGGGTGGTGTTCTGGCGCCATCTGTTTTCGCACGTCCTGAATTTCCTGCTCAATCGGAGCACCCTCCATGTTTCGCTATTTCGAAAACCTCGTTGACCCTTTTGTTGCCTATGAAGAAACCGACACGCCGCCCACGCGGCTGTGGCCGTTCATGCTGGATTACTCGCGGCCGTTCATGCGGGTGTTCTTCTGGGCCGCGCTGATCTCGGTCATTGTTGCGGCGGTTGAGGTCGGCCTGATCTACTACATGGGTCGCGTTGTGGACCTGCTGTCCGGGCCACCTGCTGAGGTCTGGCAGGCGCATGGCACCGAACTGATCCTGATGGCAGTTTTTGTGTTGCTGCTGCGCCCGATGCTGCATGTGGTCGATGTGCTGTTGTTGAACAACACGATCCTGCCAAACTTTGGTACCCTGATCCGCTGGCGCGCGCACAAGCACGTGTTGCGGCAGTCGGTAGGGTGGTTTGAGAATGACTTTGCCGGCCGTATCGCCAACCGGATCATGCAGACGCCTCCGGCCGCGGGTGAGGCCGTGTTTCAGGTGTTTGATGCCATTTCCTTTTCGATCGCCTACCTGATCGGGGCGGCGATCCTGTTAATGGCTGCTGATCCGCGTCTGTTGTTGCCACTGCTGATATGGTTGGTGCTTTATGGTTTGCTGGTGCGCTGGACGGTGGCTCGGGTGGGCCCGGCGTCTCAGGCAGCCTCGGATGCGCGTTCAGCGGTGACGGGTCGTGTGGTGGACAGCTACACCAATATCCACTCGGTCAAAATGTTCGCGCATGACGATCAGGAACTGGACTATGCCCGCGAAGCCATCGAGGAAACCCGCCGAACTTTCCAGATCGAGATGCGGATCTTCACCATCATGGATGCGGTTCTGGTCGCTCTGAACGGTTTGCTGATCGTTGGTGTCGTCGGCTGGGCCATTGCCTTGTGGATGCAGGGCAGTGCTACGGTCGGTGTGGTCGCGGCGGCCACCGCGCTGACGCTGCGGCTGAACGCGATGACCGGGTGGATCATGTGGGCCCTGACCAGCTTCTTCCGCCAACTTGGTGTTGTGGCCGAAGGGATGGAGACCATCGCCCAGCCCATCGACCTGTTGGACGCGCAGAAGGCCAAGCCGTTGCAACTCACCAAAGGTCAAATCGACATCCGCGACCTGTCGCACCATTACGGGCGCAAGACCGGTGGTCTGGATCACATCAACCTGACCATCCATCCGGGCGAGAAAATCGGTCTGATCGGGCGGTCTGGTGCCGGTAAATCGACCCTCGTAAAGCTGCTTTTGCGGTTTTATGACGTGGAACAGGGTGCGATCCTGATCGACGATCAGAACATCGCAAGCGTCACGCAGGACAGTCTGCGCAGCCATATCGGCATGGTGCAGCAGGACAGCGCCTTGCTGCATCGTTCGGTGCGCGACAACATCCTCTATGGCCGCCCCGAGGCGACCGAGGAACAGATGATCGCCGCCGCCAAACAGGCCGAAGCGCATGAGTTCATCCTTGACCTGCAGGACCCGCAGGGGCGCACCGGCTATGACGCGCACGTGGGCGAACGGGGCGTGAAGCTGTCTGGTGGTCAGCGGCAACGGGTGACGCTGGCACGGGTGATCCTGAAGGATGCGCCGATCTTGTTGTTGGATGAGGCGACATCCGCCCTAGATTCCGAGGTCGAAGCGTCGATTCAGGAGACCCTCTACGGCATGATGCAAGGTAAAACCGTGATCGCCATTGCCCACCGGCTCAGCACCATTGCCCAGATGGACCGCATTCTGGTCATGGATGGCGGCCGGATCGTGGAACAGGGCGGCCATTCCGAGCTGTTGGCGCATGGCGGGCTTTACGCCCAGTTCTGGGCGCGGCAATCTGGGGGCTTCCTGAACCCGGAGGCCGCGGAATGAAGGTTGCCGACCTGATCGACCCGTTCAAGAACACCGAAACGCCCCCGCCGCAAACGCTGGGGGCGTTTATTCGCTGGTGCCTGTCGGGGGCTTGGCCGATGATTTTCGTCGCCGCCTTTTTCTCGGCCACGGCAGGCGCGATGGAGGCTGGCACCGCCTGGATGCTGGGCCTTGTGATCGATCTGGCAACCGAGAGCGGACCCCAGAATATCCTGACCGGTAGCAATCTGTGGACGATCCTCGGCGTGGCGGCGTTCTTCATGCTGTTGCGCCCGGTGTTTTTTGGGTTTTCGGCGTTTTCGAACAACTACATCGTCATGCCCAATATCCCGCCGCTGGTTCTGGCCAAACTGAACCGCTGGACGCTGGGCCAGTCGGTCACCTATTTTGACGATGATTTTGCGGGCCGGATTGCGCAGAAACAGATGCAGACGTCGAACGCTATGGCCTCGGTTGTGTCCGAAACGATCAGTGCGATTGTCTTTGCCTTGGCCTCGCTTGCGGGCTCTTTGCTTTTGTTAGGGTCTATTCACCCTCTGGTGATCCTGCCTTTTGCCGGTTGGCTGGTCGTCTATTTCCTGCTGATCCGCTGGTATCTGCCACGCATTCGCGTGCGGTCTTCGGCGCGGGCCGGGGCGCGCGCGATGGTGTCGGGGCAGGTGGTCGATACGATCACCAACATCAAAACCGTCAAGCTGTTCGCCCATTCCGCGTTCGAGGATCAGGCCGCGCGGAACTCGATGGTTGATTTGCGGGAAAAGATGCTGGCTTTCGGCAAACTGTCGGCCAGCTTCCGCTTTATCCTGATGGTGCTGGCCGGCGTTTTGCCGGTTCTGCTGATCGGCGCGACGTTGCTGCTGTGGCGCAATGGCATCGCAACGGCAGGGGATATCGTGGCGGCGGGTGCAATCTCAATCCGGGTTTCACAGATGACCGGGTGGGTCAGTTTCACGCTGATGGGGCTTTATGCCAATGTGGGTGAAATTGAAAACGGTATGAAAACGTTGGCCAAGCGCGACCGGGTTGAAGATGCCGGGGATGCCACGACGCTGAAAGTGACCACAGGACAGATTGATTTCGACCACGTCAGCTTTGCCTATGGCCGCGACGTGGGCGGTGTGTCTGATGTCACCATGACCGTTCATCCGGGTGAAAAGCTGGGCATTGTCGGCGCTTCGGGGGCGGGGAAATCCACCTTGGTGTCGCTTCTGCTCAGGCTCTATGACGGGGAAAAAGGCGCAATTCGCATTGATGGGCAGGATGTCGATCAAGTGACTCAGGACAGTCTGCGCGGACAGATCGGCATGGTCACGCAGGAAACCGCGATGTTCAACCGCTCGGCGCGTGAGAACATCCTGTATGGCCGCCCCGATGCGTCCGAGGACGAAATGATTGCCGCTGCCAAAAAGGCCGAAGCGCATGAATTCATTCTCAGCCTGCAGGACGCCCATGGTCGCAAGGGCTATGACGCACATCTGGGTGAGCGCGGCGTGAAGCTGAGCGGCGGACAGCGGCAGAGGATCGCTTTGGCGCGTGCCATTCTGAAGGATGCGCCGATTCTGGTGCTGGATGAGGCAACTTCAGCGCTGGATTCCGAAGTCGAGGCCTCGATCCAAGCGGCGTTGCACCGGGTGATGCAGGGCAAGACCGTGCTGGCGATTGCGCACCGCCTGTCCACGCTCAGCGAGATGGACCGGATCATCGTGTTGGATCAGGGGTGCATCGTTGAAACCGGCACCCATGCTGCACTTTTGGAGCAGGGCGGGCTCTATGCCCGGTTCTGGCATCGTCAGTCCGGCGGGTTCATTCAGGCGGAAGCGGCGGAATAACGCTCTCAGGGGTTTTGTTGCGCGCAAAGCCCCGGTATCAGGCGCCCCATGACGCAGCAGTTCACCATAACCCGCCTGGGCCATCAGGGCGATGGCATCGCCGATGGCCCCGTTTATGCACCCCGCACCTTGCCGGGTGAAGTGGTCAGCGGCACGCTGGTTGGCCAGTTGTTGACCGATATCCGGGTCGAGGTGCCCTCGGATCAGCGGGTCAAAGCGCCGTGCCGCCATTACAAGGCCTGCGGCGGATGTCAGCTGCAACACGCTGCAGACGATTTCGTGGCCGATTGGAAGGTTGCGGTGGTGCGCAACGCGCTGGCCGCGCAGGGGCTCGATGCCCCGATGCGGCCAATACACACCTCACCCGAACGGTCCCGTCGCCGGGCAACAATTGCGGTGCGGCGGACCAAGAAAGGTACACTGGCCGGATTTTATGGACGCGCGTCCGACACGATCATCGAAATCCCTGATTGTCATTTGCTGGACCCGGCCCTGATCGAGGCCATTCCGGTGGCCGAAGCGCTGGCGGTACTGGGGGGCAGCCGCAAGGGCGTGCTGGCGGTGACGTTGACTCTGTCCGAAGGCGGGTTGGATGTGGCGGTCAAAGGCGGCAAGCCTCTGGACGGCCCGCTGGAACTGGCGCTGGCGCAAGCGACCGAGAAACACGGGCTGGCGCGACTCAGCTGGGATGGTGAGGTGATCGCCATGCGGCAGCCTCCGGTGCAGCGGTTCGGAGTGGCTGGGGTAGTGCCGCCGCCGGGCGCGTTCCTGCAGGCGACGAAAGACGGAGAACAGGCTCTGTTACAGGCAGTTTTGCAGGCCACGCAGGGCGCAAAGCGAATTGTTGACCTGTTCGCCGGTAGCGGAACCTTCTCACTTCCCCTTGCCGAAACTGCCGAAGTACACGCGGTAGAAGGTGAGGCCGCGATGACCGACGCTCTGGATCAGGGCTGGCGCCGTGCACAAGGCCTCAAGCGTGTCACGACCGAGGCCCGCGACCTCTTCCGCCGACCCTTGATGCCGGATGAGTTGAAAAATTTCGATGCCGTGGTCATCGACCCACCCCGTGCCGGGGCCGAGGCGCAGGTGGTCGAACTGGCGCAGGCGCAGCGCCCGGTGATCGCCTATGTTTCGTGCAACCCGGTCACCTTCGCGCGGGACGCAAAAACGTTGATTAACGCGGGCTACACCCTTGAATGGGTACAGGTGGTGGACCAATTTCGATGGTCATCACACACGGAATTGGCCGCACGGTTTGTCTTGGGATCCGCATCATGAGCACGCAGGAGAAAATCACTATGGGATTCAATCAACGCCTTCTGGGCATCATTGAAAATCCCATCTTTGGCCGGTTCATCACCGGGGTCATCATCTTCAACGCCATCCTGTTGGGGATGGAGACATCGCCCACCCTGATGGAAGCCGCAGGCCCGCTGATCGTGACGCTGGACAGCATCTGCCTGACCATCTTCGTGGCCGAGATTGCCTTGAAACTGCTGGCAACAGGGCGGCGGTTCTTCCTGAACGGCTGGAACGTCTTTGATTTCATCGTTGTCGGCATTGCCCTGATCCCCAGCGCGGGCGGATTGTCGGTGCTGCGGGCGCTGCGAATCCTGCGGGTTCTGCGCGTCATTTCGGTTGCCCCACGCTTGCGGCGTGTAGTCGAAGGCTTCATTTCAGCCCTGCCGGGCATGGCCAGTGTGTTCCTGCTGATGGCGATCCTGTTCTATATCGGTGCGGTGATCTCGACCAAGCTGTTCTCGGTCTCGTTCCCGGAATGGTTCGGCGATCTGGGCCAGTCGGCTTATACGCTGTTCCAGATCATGACGCTGGAAAGCTGGTCGATGGGCATCGTGCGCCCGGTGATGGAGGTGTACCCCTATGCCTGGCTGTTCTTCGTGCCTTTCATCATGGTCACCACATTTGCGGTGGTAAACCTGCTGGTGGGTCTGATCGTGAACTCGATGCAGGACGCGCACCATGCCGAGGATGAGGTGAAAACCGACGCGTATCGCGACGAGGTGCTGGAACGGCTGGAAAGCATCGAGCGCCGCTTGACCGAGCAATCGCACAGCAAAAAGTGATTTCAGTTTTTCCGATTTCTGGCATAATGCTGAAAAAAAAAGAGCAGGCAGTGAAACATGGATCGTCGAGCATTTGGAATGGGCGCTATGGCAACGCTGGGCCTTTCGGCCTGTGCCTCGGCCAGCCCGCGATTTCTGACTTATGATGGCCCCGAAGTGACCTCTTTGGTCATCAACAAGGGTGCGCGGAAGCTGTATCTTCTGCACAATGAAACCGTTCTCAAGGAATACAAGGTCGATCTGGGCTTTGCGCCGAACGGCACGAAGACCAAGCGCGGCGACGGGCGCACGCCCGAGGGCAGCTATCTGATCGACCGCCGCAACCCCAACAGCCGCTATCACCTGTCGCTGGGGATTTCCTATCCGAACTCGAATGACATCGCGCAGGCCAAGGCGGCCGGTGTTGACCCGGGTGGTGATATTTTTATTCACGGTCAGCCGAAAAAGCGGTCGGAACTGAAGCGCGCCAAAAAGACGCCGGATTGGACCGCGGGCTGCATCGCCGTCAAGAATGAAGAGATCGAAGAGATCTATGCGATGGTGAACAAGGGCACGCTGATCACGCTGCGCCCGTAAGCGGTTTCCATCCCCCGAACCCGAACTGTAAATAGTCGCGCTGGTAGGCATCCACTGCCAACGCCTCTAGCGTGTCGTTGTATATCTCGGCCAGCGCGAACGGGACATCCGGTGCGGTTAGGCCGGGTGTCGGCGGGCGGTCATGCCTCATCCGACGCGCCAGATCGGGCAGGGCAGCGGCGATTTCATCCTCGCGCAGGATCAGGTCGGGAAACGCAAATGATGTCATCCCCGCAAGCACCTGAGACTGGCTGCACCACACCCCATCCACCCGCACCGGCGTTTGTCCAGCCAGGTTTTGCCGCAGAAAGGTAAGGAAGGCTGAAAACGCCTCATAATGCTGGTCGCGCGAATAGTTGTCTGGGCGCAGCTGACCGGGGATCGGTATCTTGAACCGGTTGCGCAGCATGTTGCGGATTTTCAGGTAGGCACCGGGTTCGGTGCTGAGGATATAGGAACAAAAGGCCGAATGCGCCCGCGCCAGAGGGTGCTGCAGCACGGTGAACTTGCGATGCCCGGGATGGGCCTGCAGCCAGCGTCGCGTCTGTTTGCGGTTTTGATTGGTGATCAGCTTGTCGGGCTCGGTCGCATCCAGATCGGCCAGCCACTGTGTCACCGGCGCTTCGAGCCCGCCGCGTATCGGCAGGTACATCAGCGGCGTGTCAGGTGCAGCGATATACGTTCCGATCGCGGGTCCGCGACGAGGCTCGAAATTCGGGGTACGGTGCAGGTTGAAACTGTCGATGCGGGCCAGTGCCTGCTCAACCTCTTCGGGGTTTGTCACCTTTGACAGGGCCGGTTCGGGGTTCTGCGGCTTGATCGTGTCGTCGATTGAGGTCAGTCGGGACGAAACCCCCAGCCACGCGGCCAGCCCGTTCAGAACGTCCAGATTGGTCAGGTCGTCATAGGCGATGTAAAATGCGGTCTGCCCGGTGGTTTGAAGCGCGTTGAGCAACAGAAGCTGAAAATCCTGCTGCTGGTCCAGATAGCTTTCGAATTCCTGTGCTTCGAAATCAACCTGAGCTTCACGGCGGCGTTTGATGTTTTTCAGCTGCCACTGCTTGGTCTCGCGCGCGATTTTCAGCGAAACGTAACTGTCCAGCGGATTGCGCGTCAGGATGATCTTGGCACAGCGGGGGTCGGACAATGCAGGCTCTAACACACGGGGATCGTGCCCCTGAAAGAACCGAAACCCGTTGAGCTCACCCGGTGCGGATCGGATCGCTTGAACCAGTTTCATCGGGTCGTCGTCCCGTTCCTCAAGCGTCACGTCCAGCAGGCTTTCGGATTTGAGGCGGCCGATGAAATGCGGGTTGAACGCCTCGCCATGACAGGCAACGCCATCCAGAGCGTTCAGATTGAACTCCAAAAGGTTGGACCCGGTGCGCATCGCGGCAAGAACGATGAAATAGTCAAATCGGGTCGTCATCGCAGGCTATTGCACCAAATAGGGTTTCTTGAACGGCCGGGCGCGGGCGCCAAAGACGTCATCGACGGGAAAGTCTCCCATCAAATACGGGTGCATGCCTTGGTTCTTGAGGTTTTGCAGGAACTTCCCGAACCCCGAAAGATCCACCATCAACGGGGCCTCTGTCAGGTGGCTGGCCCGAGAGGGGCCGATTTCCGCAATGACCGTCTGTAAGGGCTCCATCGGAGATTCCACGAATTCCGCCAGCGACCAGGTGCGCACCCGCGCCTTGGTCCAGACCGAGTTCAGAACCTCAAGCTGTTTGGTTTCGATCTGTTGCAGGCGCGCGGCTTCATTTCGGATGTCGGCGAAGTTCTTGTTTGACCGAAACAGCGGAATCGCCCAGGCCCCGGTGATGACCGAGATTTGTGCGTTCCTGTCCCGAGCCAGAAACCAGTTTATCTGCTGGGTGTCTGCGGGACCGAACTGAAAGCACTGCCGCTCGCCCCGGGTGTTCCAGATCAGGTTCGAGACAAAAGCCGTCGGATTGTAATCCCGCAGAACGGCGCAATCGCTGAGGGCTCCGTTGGTGATTGTTGCGCCGCCGGCAAACTCGGCACGTTCGGGTCCGAACAGATGCCCATGTACCCGCGCGCCGGTGGTTTCCGCCAGCCAGGGTTCGAACCCTTCGAACAGTTCGGCAAAGCCCTGAAACACTGAATAGGGGAATGAGGTCAGCCCGTTCTCGCTGCCGTGGCGGGGAAAGCGGCTTTGCATGTACAGCCCGTCGCGCCCGCGGGTCCGACGCTCGACCGCTTTCGAGAAAACACGGTCGATCTTGCCCGGGTTGGGTTCGGCCGGTCGCATGGCGCTGTTCTGATCGGTCAGGAAGGATTGATACAGCCGATCTGCGTTCGGCCAGATTTTTCGCGCCACGAAACAGTCGGACCGCCGCAGCAGCTGCAGATGGTCATCATAGAAGATATGCGGTCGCCCCTGATAGTCGAATTTGGACAGGGTCAGGGACCGGCTTTCGATGTGAGTGGAGTAGAGCCGTGCCAGTGTCTGGAAATAACTTTCATCCGGGATCCAGACACGCCGGAAATAGCGGTCATAGGTCTGGCGTCTGGGGTCTTGCAGAATGGCCGAGAGGGTCTGGCGGGTCAGGCACCACCACTGGCTGCCCATATGCGGCACCAGACCGTCGGGGATCTTGCGGCGCAAACCGGTGGCGCGTTGCAGCTTCACATAGGCATCGAACAGTTTGCGGTTCTTGCGCCAGGAAAACGGGAACCGCAGGGTGAACCGTTCCTGATCCAGCCCGCCAATGGTCCAGCTGACATCGGCGGTGGTGGCGCTTTCGATGAAATCGACACGGGGCCGGTCTGCGAGATAGTCGATCAGCTCTTCCACTGGCCGCAACGGCAGGCAGGCGCCCGAGGAAAGGTAGACATGATGCACATCCGGAAAGACGTTCAGCATCAGTTCCGCTGCGGATTGCGAGGCGGCAACGATGCCCCATCCGCCCCATTCGCAGACATGGCGGTCGGAAAACCGGATCAGCGGGTCGTCGGCGCAAGAGGTGACGAATTCGGAATAGATCCGAACGGGCACTTTGCGGTCCACATGGATCACCACCGGGCATCCGGCGGCAGTCCAGTGGCGCGCCACCTGTTCGGCCCGGTGCAGCGCCGTGTGGACCAGCATGACGACACCCAGACGGCTCATGCCCAGTTTCCTTTCGACATCAGGCCCAGAATCTCAAGCTGCCGCCAGTTGATGAGCTTCTCGGACTGGTCGCACCAGAATACCGGCTTGTCCTCCAGCCCCTCGGCATAGGCGCGGTATTCGCCCGAGCGGCGGAAGTGTTGGCGGCGGAGCATCTCTTCCCGGGCTTTTTCGCCCAGCGTGCTGATCAGCTTGGCATGCAGCAATGCGCCGCTGGTCTTTTCGCCGCCCCATTCGTCATAGACCTGGTTCAGCCCGCGCGGCAGCAGTGAATGGGTCGAACTGACGTAGACATAGCGCCGGTCCCATTTGACCAGAGGAATCTTGTTCAGGGCTGGCGCCTTGGCGGGGGTATCGCGGAAAAACACACGTGCGCGCGGGCCGCCCTGAATCCACAGGTTCCCGTAAACCGGGTTCTTCGTGATCATGTAGTTGCCGGAATCAAACCAGCGGGCGATCTGAAAAGGGTCCTGCCCCTCGCGATAGGGTTCCGCGTCCACTGGTCCTTGTGGGTACATGTCGATCAGCATGGTGCCGAAACTGCGCACCGCGCAGCCGTCCAGCCAATCGGTCAGGGCGCGGATCGGGCGGGTGTCGCAGAACGGGTAGATGAAGAACTCATCCGGATCGACGGTCAGAACCCAGTGCCCATGCGCGTATTTGCGCAGCAGGTAATTCGACCAGTCCAGCCCGAACGAAGCCCGTTTGTAGCTGGCCCGCGCGCGCCAGACCGAGGCGTCAGGCTGGCTGGCCAGATACTCGCGCGAGCCATCATCGCTGTCATTGTCGACGAACAGGAAATGGTTGATGCCCAGCTTGCGGTAATAGTCCATGAAATAGGGCAGGCGGATCTTTTCGTTCCGCAGCACGCTCATCAACAACACGTCGTCGCGTCGGATGTTGGCGGTCTTGTCGGTCACCGGCTTCAGTTGCTGCCGTTTCAGAAGGCAACGCGCAAGGCGGCGCCTGCGCCGTAACCTCATCCGGTATGAATCCAACAGGCTCACGCGGTTGCTCTGCCCTTTTTGTTACGCGAGCATACCCGGGGGCTGGATAGTCCAGAGTGGTGCCGGGCAATTGCCGATTTATGCCACCTTTGCATCTTTCATGGCAACGCCTTTAAAAGTCGTTAGTCACATATGCGGCTTTTCAGCAAACTTTCCCCATAAGGCCCATGCGCTGCAACTGTTCCCAGCCCTCAAATCGGACCGACTGGGGTGTCCACATATCGGGTCCGTCCGCGATTGAATCATAGTAGGTCGCAAACTGGTCGGGATCGTGGAAATGCTGGCGCCGCGCTTTCTCAATCTGTGATTTGCCGACCACTTCGGGCAGGAACTTGGTGTGCAGTAATACCCCTGCAGGGATCGTGCCGTCCGGCCCGTCATAGGCTGCATTCAGGTTCCGGGGCAGAGCGGAATGACACGAGTTTACAAAGGCATAGCGCCGCGACCACCGGACCAGAGGGATTTTGTTTAGCGTCGGAGAATGACGCGGCTGATCGGCAAAGAACATGCGTTCCCGCACACCGCCCTGAACCCACAGATTGCCCAGCGGGCTTTGCCGCTGGGCCCGATACGGGCCGGGATCGAACCAGCTCAGAACTTCGGTCGGGTCGGTTTCAGGGTTATAGTTTTGCGCGCCCAGCGGCCCTTTGGGATAAAGGTCCAGCATTAGCGCACCAAAACCGATGCGGCCTTGCTGGTCCAGCTCTGCGGTCAGGTCGTGCAGGGAATTTCTATCGTAGTCGGGATAGATCAGCAGCTCATCGGCATCCACCATCAGGGTCCAATGGTCGTGCCCATGGCGCACTTGCAGCCAGGTGAGCCAATCCAGCCCATAGCGTGCGGCACGATAGCTGGCAGGGGTCTGCCACAGCGACACATCCGGCTGATCACGCAGAAACTCGACCGAACCGTCGTCGCTGCCATTGTCCACGATCAGAAAGTGATCGACACCCAGCGCACGGTAATGGCGGAAGAACCATGGCAGACGGGTGATTTCGTTGCGCAGCGTGGTGAAGGCCAAAATGGCACCGGGCCTGATCTGCGTGGTCTGATCCTGAAGGCAAGTCAGTTGGTGGCGGCTGCGAAAGGATCGCCACAGCAACCGCCGACGTTTCAGCCGCAACCGGTACTGCTGCACCCATCCGATGGGGGGAAGCGTATCGGTTGCGGTGTGCATCATCTGCCGCTCACTTCTCGTAATTGCCGTTCTGGTGCCAGCGCCAGGCATCGCCGATCATCGTCTCAAGCGTAGACCTTTTCGGGGTCCAACCCAACTCGTCCCCGGCGCGGACCGAGCCCGAAACCAGCTTGGTGCAATCCCCGGCGCGGCGCGGGCCGATGGAATAGGGCACCTCGCGGTTGGTGACGGCTTTGGAATGGCCGATCACCTCCATCACCGAAAAGCCTGATCCAGTGCCCAGATTGAACACCCGGCTGCCCTTGCCTTGTTCCAGCCAGTTCAGACCCAGCACATGCGCATCAACCAGATCGCAGACATGCACATAGTCGCGGATGCAAGTACCGTCAGAGGTGTCGTAATCGGTGCCGAACACGGTCAGCCCGTCGCGCTTGCCATCGATAGCGTCCAGCATCAGCGGCACCAGATGGGTCTCGGGGCGGTGGAATTCACCCACCTCGCCATCCGGGTCGGCCCCGGCGACGTTGAAATAGCGGAAGATCACGTGATTCAGCCCGTGTGCGGCCTGGAAATCGCGCAGGATATCCTCGATGGCGCGTTTCGACGCCCCGTAGGCGTTCAGCGGCTCTTGCGGTGTGTCTTCGTCCAGCACCACGTTGTCATGCTCGCCATAGGTGGCACAGGTCGATGAGAACACGAAGTTCAGGCAGCCAGCAGCGACGGCGGCCTCGATCAGGGACAGCGATCCGGTGACGTTGTTGGTCCAGTATTTACCGGGCTCCGACATCGCTTCACCCACCTGGCTGAGAGCGGCGAAATGCATCACGGCGGCGGGTTTGTACTTGGCAAAGACCTCATCCAGCCGAGCGCGGTCCAGCAGGTCGCCCTGTTCGAACGGGCCGAATTTCACCGCGTCCTGCCAGCCAGTGATCAGGTTGTCATAAGTCACCGGCGTATAGCCTGCCTGCGCCAGCGCCTTGCAGGCGTGCGATCCAATATATCCGGCGCCGCCGGTCACAAGAATGTTGGTCATCTATTATTCCGATCAAATAGGGTGTGCATTGCCATGCCGGAGGGCTGGCAAGTCGCGTGGGGCAGCTATCAATCCAGCCCCATCGCCATCATCATCTCTTCCAGTTTGGGGACGTCCTGGGGGTTGTTCAGCTCCCAGAACTGGCGGCCTTTGGCCTCGACCTCGACGCACAGAACCTTGCGGCCGTTCTCCATGAAGCGCAACTGTTCCAGTCCTTCCAGTTTCTCCAGCGGGCCAACGGGCCAAGTGGGGTAGGCGGCCAGCGCATCGGGACGATAGGCATAGACGCCGACATGGTGGAAGACCGGGGTCGCGTCGTCTCCGCAATAGGTTTCGGCGGTGTAGGGGACGACCTCTTTCGAGAAATACATGGCGCTGTTGTCGGTGGCGAAGACGGCTGTGGTGCCACCGACGCGGCCATTCTTGCGGTCATTCAGCAAGCTGTTCAGCGCGTCGCCGTCGCAGCGCAGAACCGGGGTGGCGACACCGGCCTCGGGCGCGGCGCGCAGACCGGCGATCAGGTCTTCGACGAACCAGTGCGGGGTCAGTGGCGCGTCACCCTGCAGGTTAACCACAATGTCATATCCTGCGCCCAACACCTCATGGGCTTCGGCGCAGCGTTCAGTGCCATTGCCGCAGGTTTCCGAGGTCATCACAACCTCGGCCCCAAAGCCTTCGGCGACCTCACGGATGCGGTCGTCATCAGTGGCGACAACCACCTTGTCGACGCCCGAGACCGAACAGGCCGCGCGCCACGATCGTTCGATCAGGGTCATCGCGTTGCCACTGGCGCCGGTCAGCGGAACCAGCGGTTTGCCCGGATAGCGGGTCGAGGCGTAGCGGGCGGGAATGGCGATCAGAACGGACATCAGGCCTCCTTCAGGTCAACACCCGGAGCGTAGGCGATGAAGAATGGGTTTGCATAGCCGTCCTTGCCATAGGTCAGCGGTTCGTGGTTGTCGAAACGGATCACCTTGCCGCCGGCACCTGCCAGAACGGCGTGGCCTGCGGCGGTGTCCCATTCCATCGTGCGACCGACGCGGGGGTACAGATCCGCCTCACCGGTGGCGACCAGACAGAACTTCAGCGACGAGCCCGCGCTCTTGCTGTCCTGCACCTGGTACTTGTTGATGTAATCCTCGGTCGCCTGATCCCGGTGCGATTTCGACGCCACGATCAAAAGTGCGGAATTGTCCGGTTTAGACACTGAAATCGGTGTCAAATCTCCCGCCTGCACTTTGTCCAGCGCACCGGTTTCCTCGACCGATTGACCATCGGCCTGCGTGTAGAACATACGCCCTTTGGCGGGGGCGTACACCACGCCACGGGTCGGAACGCCGTTTTCGACCAGCGCGATGTTCACGGTGAAATCACCGCGGCGGTTGATGAACTCTTTGGTGCCGTCCAGCGGATCGACGATCAGGAACGTATCGCCCTTTTCCGAATGCGAGGCGGCCTGTTCCTCGGTCACAAGAAGAATATCGGGGAAGGCGTCACGCAGACCAGCCGAGATCAGGGCATCGGCGGCCTCATCCGCTTCGGTCACAGGGCTGGAGTCGGATTTGACTTTGACGTCGAAATCATCCGAATTGTAAATCTCCATGATCTTGTCGCCCGCTTCCAGGGCCAGACGTCGGATGACGGGAATGAGGGCGTCGTAGGTCACAAAAATGCTCCGTTCCTGTGATTTGTTGATCGAATATCCTGACGGCCTTATGATGTGCCGGTTACGGATCGGCAAGAAATTCGTGGCAGATTGCAGGCGAAAAAACGGGAAAGACGCTTCGGGTGTATTATTTTAAGCGAAACCAGTCACTACTGGGCGGCGCGTTCACAACCGCCGAGCTTATTTTCCATGCCGTAGTGCGCAGCGTTCGATCGCAGCACAGCAACGCGGTGCTGGCTATAATTATCAACATCCTGCAGGTTCTGGCCCTTGTTGCGGTGTTTTACACGATCATGTCTTTCATGGGTCCGCGTATTGCCAGAATCCGCGGCGAGTTCATTCTTTACCTACTTTCTGGCGTGTTTTTGTTCGTAACGCATGTCAGGTCGGTCAGTTCAGTGGCGGGAGTCAGCACCGGGGGTAACCCGATGATGCTGCACTCGCCGATGAACATGATGGTCGTGCTGCTGTCGACTGCATTTGGCGCGCTTTACACGCAGATTGTCACGATCTTCGTCATTCTGTTCCTCTACAGTGTTGCGGTGGCGCCGATCGAGATTCAGGATCCAGGCGGCGCGTTTGGCATGTTGATACTGTCCTGGTTTACCGGATGCTCCGTGGGCGTTGTGTTCATGGCCCTGAAACCGTGGTTGCCGACTGTTTCCACGATGCTGAAAAACGTCTACCGCCGTCTGAACATGATCTTTTCGGGAAAGATGTTTGTGGCAAATGCGCTCGGCGGTGCCACGCTGGCAATGTTTGCGTGGAACCCGCTGTTCCATATCATCGACCAGTGCCGGGGGTTCGTCTTCCGCAATTACTTTCCACGAAACACCAGTTGGGAATACGCGCTTTGGGTTGGGCTGGCCTTGCTGCTGATCGGGCTGCTGGGGATCTTTTTCTCGCGTGAGCACGTGTCACAAAGCTGGGATGCGCGTCGCTAGTTTGCCACGCGCAGGGTCAGGTTGATCCGGCCGCCCTTGGGCAACAGTTTCGAGGACCCGAACCGGATACGGTCGATCCCGTGATAGGTCAGCCGGGCAGGGCCGCCCATGATCACCACATCGCCCGAGTTCAGCCAGATCGACTCGGTCTTGCCGCCGCGGGTCTGGTTGCCGATGCGAAACAGCGCGTCATCCCCCAATGAGATCGACAGCACAGGCCAGGAAAAATCCGCCTCATCCTTGTCCTGATGCAGGCCCATCCGGGCGCCTTCGCCGTAATAGTTGATCAGACAGCAGTCGGGATCACGGTCGGGGCTGGCCAGTTCGCGCCAGATATCAAGGACCGGATCGGGGATCGCAGGCCAGTCCGCCCCTTTGGGGTGCTGTGGCTGATACCTGTACCCGGCCTTGTCCGTCACCCAGCCCAGCGACCCGGCCGAGGTCATGCGCACCGACATTTCCTTTCCCGATGGTGTCACCGGTCGGAACAAGGGGGCCGATTTCAGAATCGGGCGCAGCACTTCGATCAGCTGCGTCTGAGCTGCGCTATCCAGATAGCCTTTTCTGATATCAAAACCGCGCAAAAGCAGTCGCGCCATTCAAGATTCCCCAATCCTTGCCAAAACCTTGCGAAAAAGGCCGCAGATTCCCGAAAACCTGCCTTTTACAACGCTTGCAGGCCTCTGATCCCGCCCTTATATACGCCGGGACGCGCGATGGTGTAGGGCCGTTCGCGCATATCAGATCGGGGCCGGGTGCCATAACGGGTCCGGACCTCGGACATCGCCTTGAAGAGAAAGGGATTGAACATATGGGAAAAGTAATCGGGATTGACCTCGGAACCACCAACTCGTGCGTTGCGATCATGGACGGTTCGCAGCCGAAGGTTATCGAAAACGCCGAAGGGGCGCGGACCACGCCCTCGATCGTCGCCTTCACAGAAGATGAGCGACTGGTCGGTCAGCCTGCAAAACGTCAGGCGGTCACCAACCCCGACAACACGATCTTTGGCGTCAAGCGTCTGATCGGTCGTCGTGTGGATGATGCAGAAGTCGAAAAAGACAAGAAAATGGTGCCGTACGCCATCGTCGATGGCGGCAATGGTGACGCGTGGGTTGAAGCCCGCGGTGAAAAGTACTCCCCAAGCCAGATCTCGGCCTTCACTCTGGGCAAGATGAAGGAAACCGCCGAGAGCTATCTGGGTGAGGAAGTCACACAGGCCGTCATCACCGTTCCGGCATATTTCAACGACGCACAGCGTCAGGCCACCAAAGACGCCGGTAAAATCGCCGGTCTGGAAGTGCTGCGGATCATCAACGAACCGACAGCTGCCGCTCTGGCCTATGGTCTGGATAAGGAAGAAACCCAAACCATCGCGGTCTATGACCTTGGTGGTGGTACTTTCGACGTGACCATTCTGGAAATCGACGACGGCCTGTTCGAGGTCAAGTCGACCAACGGTGACACCTTCCTGGGTGGTGAAGACTTTGACATGCGCATCGTCAACTACCTGGCGGATGAGTTCAAAAAGGAACACGGTGTCGACCTGTCTGCCGACAAGATGGCTCTGCAGCGTCTGAAAGAAGCTGCTGAAAAAGCTAAGATCGAGCTGTCCTCGACCTCGCAAACCGAAATCAATCAGCCGTTCATCTCGATGGGGTCGAACGGTCAGCCGCTGCACATGGTCATGAAGCTGACCCGTGCCAAGCTGGAATCGCTGGTGTCGGACCTGATCAAGAAGTCGATGAAGCCCTGTGCGGCCGCTCTGAAAGACGCCGGTCTGTCGGCTGCTGACGTGGACGAAGTTGTTCTGGTCGGTGGTATGACCCGGATGCCGAAAGTGATCGAAGAGGTCACCAAGTTCTTCGGTAAAGAGCCGCACAAGGGTGTGAACCCGGACGAAGTGGTTGCCATGGGCGCCGCCATTCAGGCCGGCGTTCTGCAGGGCGACGTCAAAGACGTGGTTCTGCTGGACGTGACCCCGCTGTCGCTGGGTATCGAAACCCTGGGTGGCGTGTTCACCCGCCTGATCGACCGGAACACCACGATCCCGACCAAAAAGTCTCAGGTCTTCTCGACCGCCGAGGACAACCAGAACGCCGTAACCATCCGCGTGTTCCAGGGTGAGCGTGAAATGGCTGCGGACAACAAGATCCTTGGTCAGTTCAACCTTGAAGATATCCCGCCCGCACCGCGCGGTATGCCTCAGATCGAGGTGACCTTCGACATCGACGCCAACGGCATTGTCTCGGTTTCGGCCAAGGACAAAGGCACTGGCAAAGAGCAGAAGATCACCATCCAGGCCTCGGGCGGTCTGTCGGACGACGATATCGAAAAGATGGTCAAGGACGCCGAAGAGAACGCGGAAGCCGACAAGGAACGCCGCGAGCTGGTCGACGCCAAGAACCAGGCGGAAAGCCTCATCCACTCGACCGAGAAGTCGATGGAAGAGCATGCCGACAAGGTCGACCCGACCACCATCGAAGCCATCGAACTGGCGATTGCCGCGCTGAAAGACGAGCTGGAAACCGAAAATGCCGACAAGATCAAGTCCGGCATCCAGAACGTCACCGAAGCGGCCATGAAGCTGGGTGAGGCCATCTACAAGGCGCAAGCCGAAGAGGCCGAGGATGAGCCTGCGGCGGCAGATGCCGCTCCGGCCGGTGACGACGACATCGTCGATGCCGAGTTCGAAGATCTGGACGACGACAAGCGTAACTAACGGGTAACCGGGCCAATGCGGGCCGGTCCGGTTGCCGGGCCGGCCCGATTACGTTGAGGCAGAAGGAAACACTGATGTCAAAACGCGACTACTATGATGTGCTCGGCGTAGCTAAGGGCGCATCGGCGGACGAGATCAAGAAGGGCTTTCGCAAGAAGGCCAAGGAATTGCATCCTGACCGCAACAAGGACAACCCGGACGCCGAGGCCCAGTTCAAGGAAGCGAACGAAGCCTATGACGTTTTGAAGGACGCCGACCGCAAGGCTGCCTACGATCGATTTGGTCATGCCGCTTTTGAAAATGGCATGGGTGGCGGTGGCCGTCCGGGAGGCGGTTTTGGTCAGGGCGATTTCTCCAGCGCGTTTTCGGATGTGTTCGACGATCTGTTCGGCGATTTCATGGGCGGTCAGCGCGGCGGTGCCGGTGGCGGCCGTCGTGCCGCGCGCGGGTCCGACCTGCGGTATAACCTGCGTGTGTCGCTGGAAGAGGCGTTTTCGGGCCTGCAGAAAACCATCAGCGTTCCCGCTGCCGTGGCCTGTTCGGCCTGCGACGGCTCGGGTGCCGAAGGAGGCGTGGAGCCGACCACCTGTCCGACTTGCTCAGGCATGGGCAAGGTTCGCGCGCAGCAAGGTTTCTTTACCGTTGAACGTACCTGTCCCACCTGTTCGGGTCTGGGCCAGATCATCAAGAATCCCTGTAAATCCTGCGGTGGTGCAGGCCGCGTGGAAAAAGAACGCGCTCTGTCCGTGAACATCCCCGCAGGTGTCGAAACCGGAACCCGAATCCGTCTGGCGGGTGAGGGTGAGGCCGGGATGCGCGGCGGCCCTCCGGGTGATCTCTATATCTTTGTCGAAGTGTCGGATCACAAACTGTTTGAACGCGACAGCGTGAACCTCTATTGCCGCGTGCCGGTCAGCATGGCCAAGGCCGCACTGGGCGGATCGATCGAAGTGCCCACCATCGACGGTGGACGCGGTCGCGTGCAGATTCCAGCCGGCAGCCAGTCGGGTCGTCAGATGCGTCTGCGCGGCAAGGGTATGCCTGCCCTGCGTGGTGGTGGCGTCGGGGACATGTTCATCGAACTGGCCGTGGAAACCCCAGTCAACCTGACCAGTCGCCAGAAAGAACTGCTGAAAGAGTTCGATGATTTGGGTGAAGATAACCATCCAGAATCAAAAAGCTTTTTCTCATCCGTCAAATCCTTCTGGGATGGGATGAAAGGCTAAAGCCTTATCACCAAAAGAAGCTAAGATTGAGCCGGCCCCCAGAGGCCGGCTTTTTCATTCCATAAGTCCAGTTTGACCATCGACTGCGCCAAAATTGGCCCTTGATTCCCCTGCCAACCCTTGAGATTGTCCGCCCAACCGTTGGGGTGCCCCGATCAAGGGGCTGAGAGGCGTGAATGCGCTAACCCATCGAACCTGATCCGGGCAATACCGGCGTAGGGAACGGTCGTATACATTACAGACGTTTTCCTTGCTGCGTTGCCCATTGATGATGGAGCAACGATATGGCGCATATTGCCCTGACTATTGCGGGCTCGGACAGCGGCGGTGGGGCCGGGATACAGGCGGATCTCAAGGCGATGTCCGCTTTGGGTGTATATGGCGCCAGTGTGATCACGGCGGTGACGGCGCAGAACACCCGGGCCGTGACGGCAGTGCATGGGATACCGCTGGATGTGGTTTCCGCCCAGATCGAGGCGGTACTGACCGATCTGGATGTCGGCGCGATCAAGATCGGGATGTTGGCGAACCCGGAGATTATTCAGGCGGTCGCGGATGCCATTGCCGGGTTCGATGGCCCGGTTGTGCTGGACCCGGTGATGATTGCCAAATCCGGTGATGCGTTGCTGGCGCAGGATGCAGTGCTGACTTTACGCGACATCCTTCTGCCTCGCGCCACCGTATTGACCCCTAACCTGCCGGAAGCAGCCTGTTTGCTAGGAGCTACTGAAGCTGAAACCCCCGACCAGATGATTGCACAGGGGCTTGCCTTGTGCGGGTTGGGCGCAGGATCGGTGTTGATGAAAGGGGGGCATGGCCGCGGGACTGTCTGCCATGATCTGCTGGTTGATGCTTCTGGTCTGGTGGCCGAGTTCACCGCCCCCCGACGCGAGACGCGGAACACGCATGGCACCGGGTGCACCTTGTCTTCGTCGATTGCAGCCGGGCTTGCGCTGGGCCTCGACCTGACCGATGCCGTCGCGCAGGCGCATGAGTACCTGCAAGGGGCCATCGCCTTGGCGGACGGTTTGATGATCGGGCAGGGGCACGGGCCGGTGCATCACTTCCATCGGGTTTGGCCCGCGTGACGGTCTGGTCGGTCATAGGGTCCGGCGTGGCCGGTTTGGCCGTCGCCAGCGAACTTGTTTCGCGCGGTGCCAAGGTTCAGGTGTTCGACCCCGCCGGCCCTCCGGGTCCACACGGGTGTTCGTGGTGGGCGGGCGGTATGCTGGCACCATGGTGTGAGTATGAAAACGCCGAGGAACCGGTGTTGCGCTTGGGTCAGATTGCGCTGGACTGGTGGGCAGCGCGCACTCGGGTAGAACGGCGGGGTACGCTGGTCGTGGCCAACCCGCGCGACCTGCCCGATCTACGCCGGTTTGCGCGACGGACCGATGGGTACAGTGAAGTTGATCGGTCCAAAATTGCTGAATTAGAGCCTGATCTACACAGGTTCACCAAGGGTCTCCATTTCATGAATGAAGCCCATCTGAATCCACGCCAAGCTTTGCGGGACCTCTATAAGCAACTGCTGGACCAAGGCGTAGAAATCCACCGAAAACTGGCTCCATCGCGGTTGGAAAATGCGATCGACTGCCGGGGTTTACACGCTCGCGAAGTGCTGCACGATCTGCGCGGCGTGAAGGGTGAGATGTTGGTGATCCGTTGCCCGGACGTGACCCTGACCCGGCCTGTGCGGCTGCTGCACCCAAGGATGCCGCTCTACATCGTTCCGCGCGGGGACGGCATCTACATGCTGGGCGCGACGATGATCGAAAGCGAAGACAGCAGCCGCATCACCGCGCGCTCGATGCTGGAACTGCTCAGCGCAGCCTATGCGCTGAACCCCGCGTTCGGAGAGGCCGAAGTGATTGAGATCGGCGTCGATCTACGCCCGGCCTTTCCCGATAACCTGCCGCGCATCCGGCGGCTGGGGCACACGATCTATGCCAATGGCCTCTATCGCCACGGCTATCTGCTGGCCCCGGCGCTGGCGCAGGGCGTGGCGGATCTGGCGCTGGACAACAAACATTCGGAGATGGTCGATGAAGATCGTGCTTAATGGTGAACCGCGCGAGGTACGCGCCCAAACCCTCTCGGACCTGTTGGTCGAATGCGGAATCTCGGGACGGGTAGCGACGGCCGTGAACGAGGATTTCGTGCCTTCGGGTCTGCGCATTGCCCACACACTGGCCGACGGCGATCGGATCGAAGTTGTCGCGCCGATGCAGGGGGGCTGAAGATGAAGACTTTCTACGGCACCTCTCTGCCCAATCCGCTGATGCTGGGTACGGCGCAATATCCCAGCCCTGCGATCCTGGAACAGGCGTTTCGGGACAGCGGTGCCGGGGTGGCCACCGTGTCGCTGCGGCGTGAATCTGGTGCGGGTCAGACATTCTGGCAGATGGTCCGCGAGTTGGGCGTGATGGTCCTGCCGAACACAGCCGGGTGCCATACGGTCAAAGAGGCCGTGACCACCGCCCATATGGCGCGTGAGGTGTTCGATACAAAATGGATCAAGCTGGAACTGATCGGCCACACCGACAGCCTGCAGCCGGATGTGTTCCAACTGGTCGAGGCCGCACGCGTCCTGACCGAGGACGGGTTTCAGGTGTTTCCTTACACCACCGATGACCTGATCGTGGGCGAACGTCTGCTGGCGGCGGGGTGTGAGGTATTGATGCCCTGGGGCGCCCCAATTGGATCGGGGCGCGGACTGAACAACGCATATGCTCTACGCGCGATGCGGGCCGAATTCCCGGATGTGCCGCTGGTGATCGACGCTGGGATCGGTTTGCCCAGCCACGCGGCGCAGGCGATGGAGCTGGGCTATGACGCGGTTCTGCTGAATACCGCCGTGGCGCGGGCGGGCGATCCGGCGGCGATGGCCAAGGCGATGATGCTGGCGATTGAAGCCGGACAATTGGCCCATCAGGCCGACCCGATTGAGGCACGCGATATGGCCGAAGCTTCAACACCGGTGATCGGAAAGGCGTTTCTGTCATGATCCTCGACCGGTTTTACCCGATTTTCGACCATTCGGACTGGCTGAGCCGAATGCTTCCCTTGGGTGTGAAACTTGTGCAGTTGCGGATCAAGGATCAGCCCGATGCAGTGGTGCGCGAACAGATTGCCCTGTCGCGCGATCTCTGCCGTCAGCATGGCGCGGTTCTGGTGATCAACGACTATTGGCAGGCTGCGATTGAGGCGGGGTGCGACTGGATTCACCTCGGGCAGGAGGATCTGGATGAGGTTGATCTGAAGGCTATCCGCAAGGCGGGGCTGAAACTGGGCGTTTCGACTCACGATGACGATGAATTGGAGCGGGTCCTGGAGATGGACCCGGACTATGTGGCGCTGGGGCCGGTCTATCCGACAATCCTGAAGAAGATGAAGTGGGAGCAGCAGGGCTTGCCTCGCGTCACCGAATGGAAGGCGCGGGTGGGGGATATCCCTCTGGTCGGCATTGGCGGGATGAGTGTTGAACGCGCGCCGGGCGTGTTGCAGGCGGGGGCTGATATCGTCTCGGTCGTCACCGACATCACGCTGAATGCCGGCCCCGAGGCCCGCGTGCGCGAATGGATCGAGGTCACGCGATGAACCGCTATACCCGCCAGATGATCCTGCCCGAGGTGGGTGCAGAGGGGCAGGCCCGCTTGTCCGCCGCGAAGGTTCTGGTGGTGGGCGCGGGCGGGCTGGCCGCTCCGGCGCTGCCGCTGTTGGCCGGGGCTGGGGTGGGGCAGTTGACGATCATGGACCGCGATCATGTTGCCCTGTCGAACCTGCATCGGCAGACGTTTTTTACTGAGGCAGATTGTGGGCGCCCAAAGGCGGAGGTCGCGGCGGATCGTTGCCGGGGCTTAAATAGTGATGTCAGGATTTTCGCAAAAAAACAGGCTCTAACAAACGACAATGTGGCTGAGTTTGTCGAACAGGCAGACTTGGTCCTAGATTGCGCCGACAGCTACGCGGCCAGCTATACCCTGTCGGACACCTGTTTCGAATTGGGTAAGCCGCTGATTTCAGCATCCGTGTTGGGGTTGTCGGGCTACGTCGGCAGCTTTTGCGGCAGCGCGCCCTCCCTGCGGGCGGTGTTCCCGGACGCACCTGACAGCGGCGCTAGCTGCGCAACCGCTGGGGTGTTGGGTCCGGTCGTTGGAATGATCGGAGCGATGCAGGCGCAGATGGCGCTGAACCTGATCCTCGGCCTTCAGCCCTCCCCGCTGGGACAGATTGTACAGGTCGATGCGCGCACCTTCCGCAGCACCACGTTCCGCTTTGACGAGGCCCCGGAACCAGATCGGTACTTCCCCTTTGTTTCGGCCAATCAATTGACCGAGGACGATCTGATCATCGAGCTGCGCAGCACGGATGAGGCACCCGGTTCCATTCATCCCAATGCCCGGCGCGCATCGACGGACACTCTTAGAAAAGACCCTAAAAAAGGGAAAAGACTGGCGCTTTGTTGCGCCACCGGCCTGCGCGCCTGGCGGGCCGCGGAAGAACTGCAACCGGATTGGCCGGGCGAGATCGTCCTTGTCGCGGCGTCAACCTCGTGAGTGAAAAGGAAACGCGAGACATGAAGAAACTGATCACAGCCATTGCCCTGCTGGCCGCCGCGCCCGCCTGGGCCGAGGATAAGATGACCGTCCTGTTGGACTGGTTCATCAACCCCGACCATGGCCCCATCATCGTGGCGCAGGAAAACGGTTACTTCGCCGATGAGGGGCTTGAGGTGGAAATCATCCCGCCCGCCGACCCCTCGGCCCCGCCGCGCCTGGTGGCCGCCGGTCAGGCGGATCTGGCAGTTTCCTACCAACCGCAACTTCACCTGCAGATTCACGAGGGCCTGCCGCTAAAACGTGTCGGCACGCTGGTTGCCACCCCGCTGAACTGCCTGCTGGTGCTTGAAGATGGACCGATCGAAACGCTGGCTGACCTCAAAGACAAGAAGGTCGGCTTCTCGGTCGCTGGAGTGGAAGAGGCGGTTCTGTCCGCGATGCTGAACAACCATGACGTGGCGCTGGACGATATCGAGATGATCAACGTGAACTTCTCACTGTCGCCGTCGCTGATGTCCGGTCAGGTGGATGCGGTGATCGGGGCCTTCCGCAACTTTGAACTGAACCAGATGGATATCGAAGGCGTCGCAGGCCGCTGTTTCTATATCGAGGAAGAAGGCGTGCCGCCTTATGATGAGCTGATCTATGTCGCCAACCCCGAAACGATGGATGCCGACAAGGTCGCGCGTTTTCTGGCCGCGACAGAAAAAGCGACCCAGTTCATCGTGAACAACCCGGAAAAGAGCTGGGAGATTTTCGCCGCCACCTCGCCAGAATTGCAGGATGAGCTGAACGCCCGCGCCTGGGTCGACACGCTGCCCCGTTTTGCTCTGCGCCCCGCGGGTTTTGACGCGGGCCGCTATGCCCGGTTCGAGGCATTCCTGAAAGACAGCGGCATGATCGACAGCATCAACCCGGTAAACGACATCACCATCGACGTGACCGTGCAATGAGCGGATACGGCAAAGCGTTCACGCTGATGCGTGATGCGGCGCAGGGGCCGTGGCGGGATTACACCCGCCACGCCTTTGTCGAAGGGATGAAGGATGGCACCCTGCCGCGTGCAGCGTTTCTGCACTATCTGCGGCAGGACTACGTGTTCCTGATCCACTTCTCGCGCGCTTGGGCATTGGCGGTGGTGAAGTCCGAAACCCATTCCGAGATGCTGACTGCGGTTGCGACCGTCAACGCATTGGTGGCTGAAGAAATGCAGCTGCATATCGGGATTTGCGAGGCAGAAGGCATCTCGGGCGAAGAGCTGCTCGCAACCAAGGAGCGAGCCGAGAATCTGGCCTATACCCGCTTTGTGCTCGAGGCCGGGTATAGCGGCGATCTGCTGGACCTTTTGGCCGCGCTGGCGCCTTGCGTGATGGGGTATGGTGAGATTGGTGCTCGGCTGGCGTCCGAGGCCACGTCCGACACCTATCGCGACTGGATCAACACCTATGCCAGCCCGGACTATCAAGGGGCCTGTCAGGCAGTAGGCGTACTGCTCGATGCGGCTCTAACACGGCGCATTGGTGCGGATTTTGAGGCGTCGCCGCGCTGGCAGCGCCTGAGCCAGACCTTCCGCACCGCGACTGAGCTTGAGGTCGGTTTCTGGCAAATGGGCCTGACCCCGTGACCCCAGCACCTGACCTGACCATAGCCGGATCGGCCAGCATCAACGGCACAACGCTGTTTGCGCCGCTGTCCCTGACGCTTGGCGCGGGGCAATGGACCTGCCTGCTAGGCGGGTCGGGTGTTGGAAAAACCACCGTTCTGCGCTTGATTGCAGGGCTGGATACCGGGGCAGAATTCACCGGCCGGATCACCGCCAGCGATGGCCACCCGGTGACCGCGCGCGTCGCCTATATGGCGCAGGACGATCTGTTGCTGCCTTGGGCGACAGTGGCGCAGAATGTCTCGCTGGGCGCGCGGTTGCGGGGTGAAAAACCGGACCTTGCGCACCGTGACCGTCTGATCGAACGGATGCGCCTGCAGGATCATCTGACCAAGAAGCCCGGCGAATTGTCCGGTGGTCAGCGGCAGCGCGTCGCCCTGGCCCGCACGCTGATGGAAGATCGCCCCATCGTGTTGTTGGATGAGCCGTTCTCGGCGCTCGATGCCCGCACCCGCGCGGATATGCAGGATTTGGCGGCCGAGGCATTGCAGGGGCGGACCGTTCTGCTGGTCACCCATGACCCGGCCGAGGCCGCAAGGCTGGGTCAGTCCATCGTGGTGATGTCGCAGCACGGCTTGACCCCCTGTCAGCCTCCTGCTGCGCCTGCGCCACGCAAGGTCGATGACCGGGGGTCGCTGGAAGCCCAAGGTGCGCTGCTGCGTCTTTTGCGCGAGGAAGCGGCGTGAAATACCTCTCGGCCCTTGCTGCAACCCTGTTCGCATTGGCGGTCTGGCAAGCGATTGTTTCGCTAACTGGATTGCCGAAATTCATCCTGCCCGGCCCCGCCTTGGTGGCGGAGACATGGTGGCAAAACCGCTGGCTGATTGCCGAACACACGTGGATCACCGCAGTCGAAGTGGTGGTCGGGTTGGCCTGTGGAACGGTTCTGGGGGTTGTCACCGCGCTACAACTGGCCAATTCCCGTGCCGCGAGAGTTTTGGTGCAGCCGATGCTGGTCTTCACGCAGGCGCTGCCGGTCTTTGCGCTGGCGCCGCTGCTGACCCTGTGGCTGGGCTACGGGCTGTGGTCCAAGGTGGCGATGGCGGTGCTGATCATCTATTTCCCGATCACCTCATCCTTTTTTGATGGCTTGATGCGGACGCCTGCGGGGTATCTCGATCTGGCGCGCACCATGCAGGCCAGCCCGCGCGCGGTGTTGTGGCATATCCGGATACCTGCGGCGCTGCCGTCGCTGGCCTCAGGGATGCGGCTGGCGGCGGTCTATGCGCCGATTGGGGCGGTGATCGGCGAATGGGTCGGCTCTTCGCAGGGGTTGGGGTATCTGATGTTGCTGGCCAATGGCCGCGCCAAGACCGATCTGATGTTTGCGGCGATGCTGACGCTGGGAGTGTTTTCGATCCTGCTGCATATGCTTGTCCGCCGCGCCACTTCCCGCATGGCGGGCGAGGCGCGTTAACCTTTCAGAAACCGATTCTGCGCCAGTCTGAGGGCATGACCCAGGACGCCTTTGCCGAAGCCCCGATGCTGTTTGAAACTGACGAAGCCCCGGTGCAGCCGCTGCCGTCGGGGCGATTACCGTCTTACATCAAGGATCACCGCAAACGGCTGCGTGAACGGTTCATGTCGGGTGGCTCGGCCGCGATACCGGATTATGAGCTGTTGGAGTTGGTCCTGTTCCGATCCATTCCCCGACAGGACGTCAAACCGCTGGCGCGGGCACTGATGGATACGTTCGGCGATTTCAACCGGGTACTGACCGCGCCCGAGGAACGACTGCGGCAGATCAAGGGCGTTGGCGATACGGTTATCACCGATCTGAAAATCCTTGAGGCCTGCGCCCACCGCATGGCCCGCGCGCGGGTGATGCAGCGGCATGTGATCTCTGGCTGGGACGCGCTGCTGGATTATTGCCACACCACCATGGCCCATCGCGAGACCGAGCAGTTCCGGGTATTCTACCTGGACCGCAAGAACGTGCTGATCGCGGATGAGGAACAGGCCAAGGGCACCGTCGATCACGTGCCGGTCTATCCGCGTGAGGTGGCGAAACGGGCGCTGGAACTGAATGCCTCGGCGCTTATTCTGGTGCACAACCATCCGTCGGGCGATCCGACTCCGTCACAGTCGGATATCGACATGACCAACCGGATTCAGGATGCCTGTCTGGCGCTGGGCCTGACGTTGCACGATCACCTGATCATCGGCAAATCGAATGAGCTGAGCTTTCGGTCGGAAGGGTATCTCTAGCGGGTTACCTGACCCAGACCTCGACCCGGCGATTGACCTTGCGGCCCCAATCAGTGTCGTCGCAGGCCATCGGCATAGCCTCGCCGAACCCGTCTACTTCGAGCTCGATACTGTCGGGGATCGCGGTTTCCACCGCTGCCAGCACCGCGTTGCGCACTGTTTTTGCCCGCAGCAGCGCAATCCGCGCGTTGGCTGCTGCGTCACCGTCGCCGTCGCTGAAACCGACAAAGACTAGTTTGCGCGCATCGAGCGTTCCCGCTTCAAGCTGTTGGGCCAATTGCAGGATGTTGGACCGAGATTGCGCGTCAGGTCGCGAAGATCCAGCCTCGAACCGGAAGGACAGCGACAGGCGGGACAAAGGCCGCAACGTGGTGACCATACGCTGCAGTTCTTCCAGCCCGACCTCAGTGCCGCCCGAGGCCACGGCATTGGCAAACCGGTTTCCCTGCAGCTCGATCGGCATCCTCTCGGGCGCCTGATCAACAAAACCTGCGGCGCGGATTGCCATCTGGGCGTCAGCGCTTTGGGTATAGGCCAGAAACTGACGGGCGACGCGGGGCAGGCGTTGCTGGGGCAGATACAGGAACATGGGTGAAGTCAGAGGGTAATCCTCGGTCTTGATTGTTTGCCTTGTGGCCATCAGCGCATGACCACACCCCCCGGCCAGCGGCAGGGCGCGCGCCGTTTCGACCTCGGCCTCGCTGGCTATTCCGATGGCAAAGGGATCATCGGCCACGGCACGCACCAGATCGCTGCCACGCGTGTGTCGGAGGACGACATCGGACAGCGCCACTTTGGCGGGGGCAAGCAACCGATCCTCGACCCCTTGCGCCAGACCTGACCCGGTTTCGGGCAGGTGCAGCGCTATTGGCGCGTCCGGTCCGCCCAAAGCGGACCAGTTGTCGATCTCACCGGACAGCACCAGCGCCAGATCGGACAGGGAAACAAACGGCACCGGGTTGTCTGGGGCAACGATGGGGACCAACGCATCCAGCGCCACAACCCGTGAGCGGCGCGCCTGGGTCAGGTCGCCCAGACCCGCAGCCTCGGCGGCCTCTTGTTCCGACGGACGGATTTCGCGCAGAGCCATCACAATATCGGTTTGTCCCGCAATCAGATCGGAAAAGCCGCCGCCTGTATTGCCAACGTCGAAAAAGAACTGCCCAAGCGGGGCATCGCGCCCGGTCTGGTGCAGTTCATAAACAAGTTTGTCGTTTTGGGTCATGAGGGGCGTTGCCGACAGCCCCTCTTGTTCCGCAAAGCCCATCAGCAGGGCGGGCAGTACCTTTTCGGCCATGACGGACGATCCGGAAAACCGTAATTCGGCCACGAAGTCGGTCAGGTTGGGGCAGGCAGGTCCGTCGCAGGTCACACCCGAACCGTCGACCGTCAACTCGCCGAATTGCGTATCGACGCGGTAGAACTCGCCGTCGAACCCCAGAAGGGTTCCGGCCACCTCGACCTTGCCGTCATGAGAGGTGAGCGTGATGTCCTGCGCCTGAACGGCTGAGGCAAATGTTGCCGAAAACAGTGCGGCTGCCGCCACACGAAGAAATGTCATTTGAAGTTCGAGCCTGCCTGCGGGTTTAGTTTGCCGCGATTGTCAGGTCTTGGAGCAAATTATTCAACACCAGAAACTCACCGGTTCTGGAACAATCCGGAAAGCTGAGCGTCAGGTCGCGCGACCGCAGGCTTCGGTCATACTGCAACTCCAGCGACTGCACGTTCAGGTCCTGGCCGCAATTGGCCTCAGTTACCTCAGCCTCGACCGTCAATGCGATTGATCCAGATTGCTGCGATTGCGCCGCTGGGAAGGAATAGACTTCGACGTTTCGGGCATCGTGGAATGTGGGTTGGGCCAGGTGCACGACGCTGCCTGCGCCCCGCGTGCCGGACTCGGCCGAGACATGACCCGCGTCGCCATAGCTGGCCCCAAATTCCAGCGCATGGATCTGCAGTTCGGTCTCACCCTGCCATTGCAGGGCCACGCGGGAATACTGGCCGATGTCGGGAATGTGAGTGGTGGCTACGGTCCCCTTCTGATCATCAAGCGAGATCAGAAAGATCGCGTACTCCGACAGGGCCGGTATGGTCAGGTCCAACGTGCCGTTTGCGTCCGTCTCTTGCGTGACGGTCAGGCCGCTGTGATGCACTTCGATTCGTTCATTGCCGTGGCAGGGAGCTTTGACGATCAGGCGGGCGGCAGCACCGGGAACGGCACGGGCCCGAGCGCTCAGGCCACACTCGGCGCGGTCCGAGGGGGATGACCGGCTGGGGTTCAGCGTTCGTTTTGTCGACGAAGTGATCTGGTCTGTTGCCGGGGCGGGGGTCGAGGAGGTCAGGACGATGTCCTCCAGCCCGGGCACAACAGCGTTCTGGGCGGTGGATACAACTTCGGGGTTCTGCGAACCGTTCGGTCCCGCAGGAAATCCATTCTGCATCAAGTAACCGATAGCCAGCGCGCAAACGACCGTGCCGCCGGTGGTCACATAGTTCTTAATGACAAACAAGACACCCTCCCCAGTTGAAGGAGCGAGTCGCATATTGATTAAGAATCACGGCCAATATGTGGCCGTGAGAGGGACTCAATGTGTCTGATTTCGGGCAGCCTTAGGTCAGGCGTCCGTGGCAGTGCTTGAATTTCTTGCCCGATCCGCAAGGACACCGGTCATTGCGCGAGGGGTTGCCCCAGGTGCTGGGGTCATTCTCGTCAAAACCGGGGCGGGCATCGCCAGAGGCTTCGGCCTCAGCCACGGCTTCGGCCCGGTCAGCGGCCTGATCGACCGCCTGTTGTGCCTGTGCCTGTTGCGCCTGCATCTGAGCCAGCATCTCGCGCTGTTCTTCCTCGGTCAGCGGGCGCACGCGCGACAATTGCTGGGTCACGGTTTCGCGCAGGCTGTCGAGCATCCCTTCGAACAGCTGGAAGCTTTCGTTCTTGTATTCGTTCAGCGGATCGCGCTGCGCGTATCCACGGAAACCGACGACCGAGCGCAGATGCTCCAGCGTCAGAAGATGCTCGCGCCATTTGCTGTCGATGGTGTTCAGCAGCACCTGCTTTTCGATGTTGCGCATGTTTTCGGGGCCAAAAGCCGCCGCTTTCTGCGCCATCATCTCATCCGCGGCGTTGATCAGACGCTCGCGCACCTGTTCGTCGTCCACACCTTCTTCGGCGGCCCAGTCCTGAACCGGCGCGTCGATGGTCAGTTTGTCCTTGATCGCCTCATGCAGACCGTCAGTGTCCCACTGATCGGCATAGGTTTTCGGCGGCATGTATTCGTCGATCAGATCGTCGATCACCTGTTCGCGCATGTCCGAGACGATCTCAGACAGGTCGTCCGAGGACATGATCTCGCGCCGTTGGCTGAAGACAACCTTCCGTTGATCGTTCATCACGTCGTCGAATTTCAGGACGTTTTTGCGCATGTCGAAGTTGCGGCCTTCGACCTTGGACTGCGCCCGTTCCAGCGACTTGTTCACCCAGGGGTGCACGATCGCCTCACCTTCCTGCATGCCCAGCGTGGTCAGAACCTTGTCCAGCCGTTCCGAGCCGAAAATGCGCATCAGGTCGTCTTCGAGGCTCAGGTAGAATACGGTGCGGCCCGGATCACCCTGACGGCCCGAACGGCCGCGCAGCTGGTTGTCGATGCGGCGGCTTTCGTGGCGTTCCGACGCCATCACATAAAGACCACCGGCCGCGAGAACCTTTTCTTTCTCTTCCGCATGGCGGGCCTCTTCGGCGGCGCGCAGTTGGGAAGGATCGGCCTCGGGGTTTTCAGCCAGTGCTTTAAGCACCTTCATTTCCACGTTGCCGCCCAACTGAATGTCGGTGCCGCGACCAGCCATGTTGGTGGCGATGGTCACCGCGCCCAGACGGCCGGCATCGGCAACGATCTGCGCCTCTTGCTCGTGCTGGCGGGCGTTCAGGACGTTATGCGCGATGCCTTCCTTCTGCAGCAACTGGCTCAGCAGTTCGGATTTCTCGATCGACGTGGTGCCCAGCAGGACCGGCTGGCCCTTTTCCTGCGCTTCCTTGGTCTGTTCGATCATCGCGGCATATTTCTCGGCGCCGGTGCGATAGACCTGATCGTCCTCGTCCACGCGGGCGATCGGTTTGTTGGTCGGAACCTCGACCACACCCAGACCGTAGATTTCGGCAAACTCCTCGGCCTCGGTCAGGGCTGTACCGGTCATGCCGCTCAGCTTGTCATAGAGGCGGAAATAGTTCTGGAAAGTCACGCTGGCCAGCGTCACGTTCTCGGGCTGGATCTGCACGCCTTCCTTGGCTTCGATGGCCTGGTGCAGACCTTCGGACAGGCGGCGGCCCGGCATCATCCGGCCGGTGAATTCGTCGATCAGCACGACATTGCCATCACGCACGATGTAATCTTTGTCGCGCGTGAACAGCTTGTGCGCGCGCAGGCCCTGGTTCACGTGGTGAACAACCGTGGTGCTTTCGGGATCATAGAGCGAATGGCCTTCGGGGATCAGGCCCGCGGCAATCAGCTGCTGTTCGAGAAACTCGTTGCCCTCATCAGTAAAGGTCACGTTGCGGGATTTTTCGTCCAGCGAGTAGTGATCATCGCTCAGCGACGGGATCAGGGCGTCGATGGCGGTATACAGGTCCGAACGGTCCTGCGACGGCCCCGAGATGATCAAAGGTGTCCGCGCCTCGTCGATCAGGATCGAGTCGACCTCGTCCACAATCGCGAAATTGTGGTATTTCTGGTAAATCTCGGCCAGATCGGCCTTCATGTTGTCGCGCAGGTAATCGAAGCCCAGCTCATTGTTGGTGGCATACGTGATGTCACAGGCATAGGCGGCTTTCTTCTCGGGATCGGGCTGGCCTGACCAGATCACGCCGGTTGTCATGCCGACGGCGGCAAACACCTTGCCCATCCACTCCGAGTCCCGCTTGGCCAGGTATTCGTTGACCGTGACCACATGCACACCCTTGCCGGTCAGCGCGTTCAGATAGGCGGGGAAGGTGGCGACCAGTGTCTTGCCCTCACCCGTTTTCATTTCCGAGATGTTGCCCTGATGTAGGAAGGTGCCGCCCATCAGCTGCACGTCAAAGGCGCGCAGACCCAGCGCACGCTTGGCGCCTTCGCGGACGTTGGCAAAGGCTTCGGGCAGCAGGGCATCCAGGCTTTCGCCCTCCAGCGCACGTTTGCGCAGCTCGGCGGTCTTTTCGATCAGCCCCTCGTCAGAGAGTTTTTCGAACTCGGGCTCCAGCGCGTTGATCTTTTCGATCAGCGGGCGGGTCGCCTTGATCTTGCGGTCGTTCGGTGTTCCGAACACCTTTTTGGCGAGCGTTCCGAGTCCCAGCATGTTCACTCCAGCGGATCTGTTCTTGTCTTGGTTGCGACAGGCTTGCCCACCTTGCGCGCAACCCATAGATACGGGGGGTGAAAGGCGGCCCTGTCCAAGGCTTCAAAGCGATGTAAGCGGCAGGTTCCAGAGTGTCAACGCTGCGCCCTGTCGCGGCAAAGAAATAGGATGATTCCATGCCCAAAGGCCTCACTTTTCTGCCATCGCTGGCGCTTGCTGCGGCGATGGCCCTGCCATTGGCCGCCGAAACCAAACCCGACGCCAGCACCGTTATTGCCCGCGTGAACGGGGATGAGATCACTTTGGGTCACGTCATCGCCACCGGTGCCGCTCTGCCCGAGCAGTACCAGCAGATTGAAGACGACGTGCTGTACGAGCTGATCGTCGACCAGTTGATCCAGCAGGCATTGCTGGGCCAGCAGCAAGAGGCCTTGTCCAAGTTGAACACGCTGGCGCTGGACAATGAGACACGCTCGCTGCTGGCTGTGCAGACGGTGAACGCCCTGATCGAGGAAGAGCTGACGGATGAGGCGATCCAGGCGGCCTATGACGCCAAATATGCCGATTTCCAGGGCGCTGACGAATTCAATGCCAGCCACATCCTTGTGGAAACCGAAGAAAAAGCCAAAGAGATCAAGGCACAGCTGGATGACGGCGCCGATTTTGCCGAAATGGCCAAAGAGCACTCGACCGGCCCGTCGGGTCCCAACGGGGGTGAGCTGGGCTGGTTCGGATCGGGCCAGATGGTTCCGGCATTCGAGGCAGCCGTGATCGGCCTGGAAAAGGGTCAGGTGTCCGAGCCCGTGAAAACCCAGTTCGGCTGGCACGTGGTCACTCTGAACGACAAGCGCAAATCCGAGGCACCTGAACTGGATCAGGTGCGCGCTGAGCTGAGCCAGACCCTGCAGCAAGAGGTCATTCAGGCCCGCATCGACGAACTGACCCAGCAGGCCGAGATCGAACGCCCGGCGCTGGAAGGCGCTGGCCCCGAGGTTCTGCGTCAGACAGACCTGATTCAGGAGTAAACGCGCGTGGCCACGATCACCAAGGTCTCTCCGCTGGCTCCGGCGGCTTTTCCCGAATTGCCCGCGATTGACGGTGTGCGCTTTGCCACTGTTGAGGCGGGGGTGCGCTATCAGGGACGCACTGACGTCATGCTGGCAGTCCTGGACCCGGGCACGTCTGTGGCCGGGGTCTTTACCCGGTCCGCCACCCGTGCGGCGCCGGTGCTGGACTGTCAGGACAAGATCGGCGGGGCCAGTGACGGCCCGGCAGCCATCCTTGTGAACTCGGGCAATGCCAACGCGTTCACCGGGCATTACGGTCAGACCTCGGTGGCCGAGGTGACGCAGGCTGTCTCGACAGCCACCGGCGTTCCGGTCGAACGGGTCTTTACCTCTTCGACCGGCGTGATCGGCGAGCCGCTGCCGCATGAGCGTATCGTTGCACAGCTTGAGACGCTGAAATCGGGCCTCAGCCGCCATGCCATCGAAGACGCTGCGCGGGCGATCATGACCACCGATACCTTCCCGAAAGGGGCATCGGCACAAGTCGAGATTGACGGCAAAACAGTCTCTATTGCGGGGATTGCCAAGGGTTCCGGCATGATCGCGCCGGATATGGCGACGATGCTGGTCTACATCTTTACCGATGCGCAGGTCGAGCAATCGGCATTGCAGGCGATGCTGGGGGCGCAGACCGACCGGACCTTCAACTGCATCACCGTGGACAGCGACACCTCGACCTCGGACAGCCTGCTGCTGTGCGCCACCGGGGCCTCGGGTGTGGATGCAACCGGCAACGCGGCTTTTGCCGAGGCGTTGGAAACCGTAATGCTGGATCTTGCCCAGCAGGTGGTGCGCGACGGGGAAGGCGCCACAAAATTCGTGGAAATCCGCGTGACCGGGGCCGCCTCGGACGCTGACGCCAAGGTGCATGGTCTGGCGATCGCGAACTCACCGTTGGTAAAAACCGCGATTGCGGGCGAAGACCCGAACTGGGGCCGCGTGGTCATGGCCATCGGCAAGTCCGGCGCCGCAGCGGATCGGGACCTGCTGAGCATTTCCTTCGGTGACATTCTGGTGGCTGAAAAAGGCTGGGTCAGCCCGGATTACCGCGAGGAAGACGCCGCTGAATATATGAAGGGTCAGGATCTGGTGATCACCGTCGATCTGGAGCTGGGAGCGGGCAAGTCCACTGTTTGGACCTGTGACCTGACCCACGGGTATATCGAGATCAACGCGGATTATCGCTCGTGAAAACTGTCCTTGTTTCTGCCGTTGCCCTGATCGATATCGAGGGCCGGGTGCTGCTGGCGCAGCGCCCGGAAGGCAAATCCATGGCTGGTCTGTGGGAGTTCCCCGGAGGCAAGATCGAATCCGGCGAAACCCCCGAGGCCGCCCTGATCCGTGAATTGCACGAGGAACTGGGCATCGACACCTGGGCCTCGTGCCTCGCGCCACTGACCTTTGCCAGCCACAGCTATGATGATTTTCACCTGCTGATGCCGCTGTTTGCCTGCCGCAAATGGGAGGGCATCCCGCAGTCCAAGGAGGGGCAGGCGCTGAAATGGGTGCGCGCGAATGACTTGCGCAACTACCCGATGCCTGCGGCGGACGTGCCGTTGATCCCGATTTTGCGGGACTGGTTGTAGGCGCAATGTGCCTTGGTATTGGGCGCCTTGTGAAATCTAGTCAGCCAACAAGATATAGCGCTGAAAAACAAAACGATGAGAATTCACTTTGATGGCCATGAAGGATTGGTCGGAAAAGTGAGCTCACACGCGTCAGCATCAAAGTGAAAACATGTCTGGCCTATGAGCATATGCGCTGCGTTTGTTTTCCACCAGTTTGCTGCTTCTGGATTGACTACCTCAAGTAACTCAACCGCAGTCCGAGCATGAACCAAATATCCGTATGACTCGATTTTGGGGTGAACAAGGTATGCCCAGATAAAGCCAATTATTGACTTCGGGCCAGACAAAACGCCGTAAACTGAAAACCGCTCAGGCTGTTCGTTCAATACAGGAAGCTGCAATCCGACCCAAGCTGATCGGACCCAATCAGGCGCTTCACCCAAAGGTGGTTTCTCTATTCTAATTAACATGTTGGAACGTTTAATGCGGTTTGCAAGCTCGTCAACTACTTCAACTCCGAAGTTGCGTTTTAATGGTAATCAATGGGCTATATTCAACTTGCGGTCGGGCTTAGCCCGCAGCATCGCCACGAAGAGAATTGGACACGGAACAATCGTTTCAATCCCTGTTACAATTCGTAAGAATTGAGAAAACATCAGGAAAAAGTTGACGCTGATCTTTCTCGCGTCCCTTATCGGGGCATTGGCGTTCGGGCCTTTGACCCGGACCCGCCATTTCCGGCCCGGGGAGGGGCCGGATGGGGAGGAGAGAGAGATTGGCTCAGACGCAGTCGGGCGCGGACGGGATGGCCTCCCTTCCGGCGCTGCTACATCGTAACGCGACTCAGTTCGGGGATGCCCCGGCCTATCGGGAAAAGGAATTCGGCATCTGGCAATGCTGGACCTGGGCGGAAACCGCTGCCGAGGTCCGCGCGCTGGCGCTTGGTTTCCTCGAGATCGGCGTTGAAAAGGGTGACCATATTGCCGTGATCGGCCGCAACCGCCCGGCGCATTACTGGTCGATGGTGGCCGCGCAGATGGTGGGGGCGGTTCCTGTGCCGCTGTATCAGGACTCGGTCGCCGAAGAGATGGCCTATGTGCTGGAACACTGTGGCGCAAAATACGTCGTCTGCGGGGATCAGGAACAGGTCGACAAGGTCATCGAGATTCAGGAAAACCTGCATCGGGTCAAACACATCTTCTATACCGACAAGCGCGGGATGCGGAAATACGACCATTCCCAAATGAACGCGCTGGAAGACATCATGGCCGAGGGAAACGCAGGCCATCAGCGGTTCGATGCGGAACTGGACAAGCGCACCGCTGCAATCACTTATGACGACACTTGCGTGATGCTTTACACCTCGGGCACCACCGGCAAGCCCAAGGGCGTGGTGCTGTCAAACCGCAACGTGATCGAAAGCGCCAAGAACTCGGCGGAATTCGATCATCTGACCCGGAATGAGGACATCCTGTCCTATCTGCCAATGGCCTGGGTCGGTGATTTCATCTTTTCCATCGGTCAGGCTTATTGGTGCGGTTTCTGCGTGAACTGCCCCGAAAGCGCAGACACGATGATGACCGACCTGCGCGAGATCGGGCCGACCTATTTCTTTGCCCCGCCGCGCGTGTTCGAAACCCAGCTGACCAACGTGATGATCCGGATGGAGGATGCGGGCAAGCTGAAGCAGCGCATGTTCCACCACTTCATGGCGCACGCCAAGAAGGTTGGCGGGTTGTTGCTGGACGGCAAACCGGTCGGCCTTGGCGACCGGCTAAAATACGCGCTGGGCAACCTGCTGGTCTACGGTCCGCTGAAGGACACGTTGGGCTATGGCCGATTCCGCGTGGGATATACGGCCGGTGAGGCCATCGGGCCGGAGATTTTCGATTTCTACCGCTCGCTGGGCATCAACCTGAAGCAGCTTTACGGCCAGACCGAAGCTACCGTTTTCATCACTGTTCAACCTGATGGTGAGGTGCGCGCGGATACGGTGGGCGTACCAGCTCCGGCGGTTGAGCTGAAAATCGACGACAATGGCGAGATTCACTACCGCTCGCCCGGCGTGTTCGTCGAGTATTACAATAACCCGGACTCGACGGCCTCGACCAAGGATGCCGAGGGCTGGGTGGCCACCGGGGATGCCGGGTTCATCGAAGAGAACTCGGGCCATCTGCGGATCATCGACCGCGCCAAGGACGTGGGCAAGATGGCCGATGGGTCGATGTTCGCGCCGAAATATGTCGAGAACAAGCTGAAGTTTTATCCCGATATCCTTGAGGTCGTGCTGTTCGGCAATGGCCGGGATCATTGTGTGGCCTTCATCAATATCGACCTGACCGCAGTCGGAAACTGGGCCGAGCGCAACAACGTGGCTTATGCGTCTTATCAGGAACTGGCGGGCCACACCCGTGTGTTAGAGACGATTCGGGGTCACGTAGAAGAGGTGAACAAGTCCGTTGCCGCCGATGAAATGCTGTCTGGTTGCCAGGTGCATCGCTTTGTTGTGCTGCACAAGGAACTGGACGCCGATGACGGTGAGATGACCCGCACGCGGAAAGTGCGGCGGGGATTCGTTGAGGAGAAGTTCAGCGACATCATCGCGGCGTTGTATGACGGGTCCAAATCCGTCTCGACCACGACCGAAGTGACCTATGAGGACGGCCGCAAGGGGTCGATCTCGGCGACGCTGGAGATTGTGGACGCGCCGGTGGTGCCGGTGGCGCAGCACAAGGTGGCTGCGGAATGAGGGCCGGTCATGCGCCGCTCGACCTGCGGTCATCGCCCCGCCCGCCGTCCCGTTTTTGCAAAAGTCAGGGAGTGACTGATGCTGGATAGTACCGAAGGATATGTCACCGAAGACGGCCGCAAGATCGGCGGCGTGGTGATGGAGATGAAGAACATCACCCTGCGCTTTGGCGGTGTGGTGGCGATCAAGGATATCTCGTTTGACATTCGCGAGGGTGAAATCCGCGCCATCATCGGGCCGAACGGGGCGGGCAAGTCCTCGATGCTGAACGTGATCTCGGGGTTTTATGTGCCGCAGGAGGGCGAGGTCTGGTTTCACGGCGCCAAGCGCCCGCCGATGCGGCCCTATGAGGTCGCGCGGCAGGGCATTGCGCGCACGTTCCAGAACATTGCTTTGTTCGAAGGCATGAGCGTTCTGGACAACGTCATGACCGGGCGGCTGAACTACATGAAGACCAACATGTTTCAGCAGGCCTGGTGGAAGGGCAAAGCCGAGGCGGAAGAGGTTGAAAACCGTGAGGCCGTCGAGAAGATCATCGACTTTCTGGAAATCCAGCACATTCGCAAGACGCCGGTATCGCGACTGCCTTACGGTTTGAAAAAACGGGTCGAGTTGGCGCGCGCGCTGGCGGCCGAGCCCAAGCTGCTGCTGCTGGATGAGCCGATGGCGGGCATGAACGTCGAAGAGAAAGAGGACATGAGCCGCTTTATCCTCGACGTGAATGACGAGTTCGGCACCACCATCGCCCTGATCGAGCACGACATGGGCGTGGTGATGGACCTGAGCGACCGGGTTGTCGTGATGGATTACGGCAAGAAGATCGGCGACGGCACACCCGACGAGGTGCGCAGCAACCAGGACGTGATCGACGCCTATCTGGGGGTCAGCCATGACTAAGCATCCGACAGACATGAGGAGCGGCGCAGATGCCTGAACAACTCGTATTCGCGATGGAGGTCATCCTCAACGGTCTGATGGCCGGGGTGCTCTATGCGCTGGTCGCGCTGGGCTTTGTGCTGATCTACAAGGCCTCCGGAATTTTCAACTACGCACAAGGGGTTATGGCCCTGTTCGCGGCGATGACATTGGTCGGGATCATGAGCGGTCAGGTGCCCTTTGCGCATTTGATCAACGCCACCTTCGGAACGCATGTGCACAAGTTCGGTTGGAACGTGCCGGCGCTGCTGGCGATCATCCTGACCATGGGTGTCATGGTACTGCTGGCCTGGGCGGTGCAGCGGTTCGTCATGCGCCATCTGGTCGGGCAGGAGCCGATCATTCTGTTCATGGCCACGATCGGCCTGGCCTATTTCCTTGAAGGCGTGGCCGACCTGATGTGGGGGTCCGAGATCAAGACGCTGGATGTGGGCCTGCCGCAGGGCATCAATCTGTGGATTGATGAGACGACCTTTAACATCTTCGGCTACGGCTTCTTCATCGACAATCTGGACATCGTGGCGACGGTGATTGCGGCGCTGCTGGTGGCGGCTCTGGTCGTGTTCAGCCAATACACCAAGCAGGGCCGGGCGATGCGCGCTGTGGCCGATGACCACCAGGCGGCGCTGTCGGTTGGGATCTCGCTGAACTTCATCTGGATCATGGTGTGGTCGGTTGCGGGTTTCGTGGCGCTGGTTGCGGGTATCATGTGGGGCACCAAGTCGGGCGTTCAGTTCTCGCTGTCGCTGATCGCGCTCAAGGCACTGCCGGTGCTGATGCTGGGCGGGTTCACCTCGATCCCCGGAGCCATCGTCGGCGGGCTGATCATCGGTGTGGGTGAGAAACTGTTCGAGTTTGCCATCGGCCCGCTGGTCGGCGGCGCGACCGAGAACTGGTTTGCTTATGTGCTAGCCTTGATCTTCCTTGTGTTCCGTCCGCAAGGTCTCTTCGGTGAGAAAATTATCGAGAGAGTATAGATGGATAACCTGAGCCCCCTTTTCAAAGCCCTACCAATTGCCTTGTTGCTCTATGGACTGGCTCGTTCGCTGGCTGAGTGCTTTGAGATTAATTTGACTGGTTCAAGCATGGCAATGACAGGCGATACTGAGTGGGAGATGAGGATGCTTCTCTACGCTGGTTACTTGCGGGCACTAGATTCGCTGTTCTTCTACGCCGCCTTGGCTGGGGTGGTTCACTGGCTGAACATCAGAAACATAGGTGCTCCAGCATGACCAAACTCATTGCCATCATCAACGTCATCTCGTGGGCCGGGTTCTGGGCCTTTGGGTACATCGCTATCACCTCTGAAGATCTGACGGACGGTCAGCTGACCATCGCCGCGATCCTGGCCTTTGTCGGGCTGATCATGGGCGTGCTGGCTTATCTGAAACTGGTGCGCGCCTCCGAGGCGAGCGGATACGCCAAAGGGTCCAACCAACTGAACGCTGAGGCCCGCAACAAAGCGCAGGAAGAATGGGGAAAGTAAGACATGTTCTATCGTGAGGCCGGGGATTTCAAAACCTCGTACATTGATGACAGCCAGACCTTCCCGATCAAGTTCGACCGGTATCGGTACTATGTCGTGCTGGCAGTGGCGTTCGGGATCATTCCGTTCCTGATCAACGACTATCTGGCCAACGCGCTGTTGCTGCCGTTCCTGATCTACGCGATTGCGGCGATCGGGCTGAACATTCTGGTGGGCTATTGCGGGCAGGTCTCGCTGGGTACCGGGGGGTTCATGGCCGTGGGGGCCTATGCCTGTTACAAGCTGATGACCGCTTTCCCGGATGTCAGCATGTTCATCCACGTCATTCTGGCCGGAGGGATCACGGCCATCGTCGGCGTGCTGTTCGGCCTGCCAAGCCTTCGGATCAAGGGGTTCTACTTGGCGGTAGCGACGCTGGCGGCGCAGTTCTTCCTGGTGTGGCTGTTCAACCGGGTGCCGTGGTTCTACAACTATTCGGCTTCGGGTCAGATCAATGCGCCGGAACGCGATGTGTTCGGCATCATCATCACCGGGCCGAACGCACCTGCCTGGGCCACATACCTGTTCTGCCTGATCTTCCTGACCATCTGCGCCCTGATCGCACGCAACCTGACGCGTGGCACCACAGGGCGTACCTGGATGGCGATCCGCGACATGGATATCGCGGCCGAGATCATCGGGGTGAACCCGCTGCGGGCGAAACTGACTGCCTTTGCCGTCAGCTCGTTCTTTGTGGGTATCGCGGGCGCGCTGTTCTTTGCGGTCTATCTGGGCGCGGTCGAGGTCGGCGAGGCCTTCGGCATTCAGAAATCGTTCCTGGTGCTGTTCATGATCATTATCGGCGGGTTGGGCTCGATCTTCGGCTCGTTCGCGGGGGCGGCGTTTCTGGTGCTGCTGCCTGTGGTGCTGAAAGTGGTCGGCGCTGACTGGCTGGGCTGGCCCACGGATATCGTGGCGCATCTGCAGCTGGTGATCGTCGGCGGGCTGATCATCCTGTTCCTGATCCTTGAGCCGCATGGCCTGGCGCAGCTGTGGCGCGTGGCGAAAGAGAAACTCAGACTCTGGCCGTTCCCGCACTAAGGGGCAGGCCCAATCAGATAACGGGTGCAAAAGCCCGACCCCAACATCGGACCAACCAAGGGAGGAGACACCCGATGAAATTGAAACTGGCAACCGCGGCGCTTGGCGCCCTGATGGCCGCAGGGCCGGCTCTGGCGGATCTGGTGATCCCCGACCTGAGCTATCGCACCGGACCTTATGCAGCCGGCGGCATTCCGTTCTCGGACGGGTATAACGACTATTTCACCCTGCTGAACGAGCGCGATGGCGGTATCGGCGGTGTTCCGATCCGCGTGGTCGAGTGTGAAACCGGCTACAACACGGAAAAAGGCGTTGAGTGCTACGAATCCACCAAGGGCGAAGGCGCGCTGGTGTATCAGCCGCTGTCCACCGGCATTACCTATCAGCTGATCCCGAAAGTGACCGCGGACGACATTCCGCTGCACACAATGGGCTATGGTCGGACCTCGGCCAAGAACGGCACCGTTTTCAGCCACGTGTTCAATTACCCGGCTAACTATTGGGACGGTGCTTCGGGTGCGATCAACTATCTGCTCGAGGAAAACGGCGGTGACCTGAGCGGCAAGAAAATCGCGCTGATCTATCACAACTCGGCCTATGGCAAGGAACCGATCCGCACGCTGGAAGAGCTGTCCAAGAAACATGGCTTTGAACTGGCGGCCCTGCCGGTCGATCACCCGGGTCAGGAGCAGAAATCGCAATGGCTGCAAATCCGCCGCGATCGTCCCGACTATGTCCTGATGTGGGGCTGGGGTGTGATGAACCAGGTGGCGGTGCAAGAGGCCGCGAACATCCGCTTCCCGATGGAAAACTTCATCGGCATCTGGTGGTCGGGTTCGGAAAACGACGTTGTGCCTGCCGGTGAGGCCGCGAATGGCTATAAGGCGCTGACCTTCCACAATGTGGGCACCGACTTCCCGGTTTTCGACGATCTGAAGACACACGTGGTTGATGCGGGCAAAGCCGCAGGCGCGGGTGATCAGGTCGGTACGGTTCTGTACAACCGTGGTCTCTATGCGGCTGTGCTGGCTGCCGAAGCGATCAAGAAGGCGCAAGAGATTTCGGGCAATGCCGACATTACCGCCGCCGAAATGCGCGAAGGTATGGAAGCCCTCGAGATGACTGAGGCGAAGATGACCGAACTGGGCCTGCCGAACTTTGGTCCGACCTTCTCGGTCTCGTGCGAGAACCACGGTGGTGACGCTCTGGTGGGTGTGACCCAATGGGACGCGGCGAACAAGACCTGGACGATGATCTCGGAGTTCAAACCGACCGATGGTGACGTGATCGGCGCGCTGATCGACGAAGATTCGGCAGCTTACGCCTCGGAAAACAACATCGACTCGCGCTGCAACTAAGGCGCTTTTACACACCGGGGCGGCGGTGAACTGCCGCCCCGAACCCCACACTCGCACGAAGGACACGCGCAGATGCTGGATGCGGCTCAAACCACCGAAGTTCAGGCGGAAACCCTGCTTGAAGTGAATAATATCGAGGTGATCTACAACCACGTCATCCTGGTGCTGAAGGGTGTCAGCCTGACTGTGCCCAAAGGGGGCATTACCGCTCTGCTCGGCGGCAACGGGGCGGGCAAGACAACAACGCTCAAGGCAGTGTCGAACCTGCTGCAGTCAGAACGCGGCGAGGTCACCAAAGGGTCGATCAAGTATCGCGGTACCAGTGTCCACGAAAGTGATCCGGCTGATCTGGTGGAAAAGGGCGTTATCCAGGTGATGGAAGGCCGCCATTGTTTCGAACACCTGACGGTCGAGGAGAACCTGCTGACCGGCGCCTATACCCGCAAGGACGGCAAGGCCGCGATCCAGCAGGACCTTGAACTGGTCTATACCTATTTCCCCCGCCTCAAGGAACGCCGCCGGTCACAGGCAGGCTATACCTCGGGCGGTGAGCAGCAGATGGTGGCGATGGGCAGGGCGCTGATGTCGCGCCCAGAGACGATTCTGCTGGACGAGCCCTCGATGGGTCTGGCGCCGCAGCTGGTCGAAGAGATTTTTGGCATCGTGAAGGATCTGAACGAGAAAGAGGGTGTGTCCTTCCTGCTGGCTGAACAGAACACCAACGTGGCGCTGCGGTTTGCCCATTACGGTTACATTCTGGAATCGGGCCGCGTGGTGATGGATGGCCCGGCGGCCGATCTGCGCGAGAACCCGGACGTAAAGGAATTCTATCTGGGCATGTCGGATGAGGGGCGCAAAAGCTTCCGCGATGTGCGCTCGTATCGCCGCCGCAAGAGGTGGCTGTAAGCGGATGGAGGATATGGTCATGACGAATTATTACGACGCGCTCGAGACCCGTTCAGCCGACCAACGTGCCTCCGATCAGGCGCAGGCCCTGCGCGTTCAGCTTCAGCGGGCGCTGTCCGCGCCGGGGTTCGAGGCGCATCTGGCCGGCGCCGACACCGATGCCGTCGCCTCGGCCGCCGATCTGGCGAAACTGCCGGTTCTGCGCAAATCCGATCTGGCGCAGGCGCAGGCGTCGCGGCCACCTTTCGGCGGCTTTACGGTCAAACCGGCGCGGCATTTCCACCATGTGTTCCAATCCCCCGGCCCGATCTATGAACCCGGCAGCACCGATCCGGACTGGTGGCGCATGGGGCGGTTCCTTCACGCAGCGGGCGTGGGTCCGGGTGACATTGTCCACAACTGCTTTGGCTACCACCTGACACCTGCAGGCATGATCTTTGAAAGCGGCGCGCGGGCCGTAGGGGCCGCCGTGCTGCCCGCCGGCACCGGTCAGACCGAGTTGCAGGTGACCGCCGCACGCGACGTGGGCTGCACCGCCTATGCGGGGACCCCGGATTATCTGAAGGTCATTCTGGACAAGGCGGATGAGATGGGCGTGGCGCTGGGCTTCAGCGCAGCCGTTGTAGGCGGCGGCGCGTTGTTCCCGTCCTTGCGCCAGGAATATGCCGATCGGGGCATTTCCTGCCTGCAATGCTATGCCACTGCCGATCTGGGCAATATCGCCTATGAAAGCCCCGCGATGGAGGGGATGATCATCGACGAACATATCATTGTCGAGATCGTCACCCCAGGCACCGGAACGCCTGTTGCCGAGGGTGAAGTGGGTGAGGTCGTGGTGACCTCGCTGAACCCTGACTATCCGCTCATCCGGTTTGCCACAGGCGATCTCTCGGCGATCATGCCGGGGCAATCCCCCTGTGGCCGCACAAATCTGCGGATCAAGGGCTGGATGGGCCGCGCCGATCAGACCACCAAGATCAAGGGCATGTTCGTGCGCCCCGAACAGGTGGCTGCGCTGGTCGACAAGCACGAAGAGATCGTCAAGGCTCGCGTCATCGCCGCCCGTCAGGGAGAGATGGACACCATGACCGTTAAGATCGAAAGCCCCCGCAGCGACGATGTGGCCTATGCCAAATCGGTGGTCGAGGTGCTGAAACTGAAAGGCGCGATCGAGGTCGTGGCCCCCGGATCGCTGCCCAAGGACGGTTTGGTGATTGAGGATCAGCGCGTCTACGAATGACCGTGAAAATCAAATCTGCGGCAGTATGTGCCGCAGATTTGTTTCGTCGCCCACTGGTGTTTCTTAGCGTTTTGGTCAATTAAAGGCGGAACCTGCGCCTTACCCTGTCAAAACCGGAAACATGGCCGAAATCGAATTTTCAGAACACGGAACGCGCCGTCAGGGCGTGTTTGGCACCCGGCTGGTTGGCACGGTGGCCTGTCTGGTGGCGGCCGCGTGCCTGTTGCCGATGGTGGCCGTTGTTCTGGCGGCGGTAACGGGCGGGACGGACACGATCTCGCACCTGCTGGAAACGGTTCTGCCGCGCTATGCGCTGACGACGGTGATTCTGGTGGTTCTGGTGGCCGCGGGGACCTTTTCCATCGGGGTGGGCGCGGCGTGGCTGGTGACGATGTCCCGCTTTCCCGGCGTGCGTTTTCTGGAAATCGCTCTGGTCCTGCCTCTGGCCTTCCCGGCCTATGTTTTAGCTTACGCCTATACGTTCATTCTGGACCATCCCGGCATCGTCCAGACCACCCTGCGCGACGTAACCGGCTGGGGTCCGCGCGATTATTGGTTCCCCGAGATCCGCTCGACCGAGGGCGCGGCGGTGATGCTGATCCTCGTGCTTTACCCCTATGTCTATCTGTTGGCGCGGGCCGCGTTCCTGCAGCAAAGTGCGACGGCCTTTCTGGCCGCCCGCGCGCTGGGCAAAAGCCCGTGGCTGGCCTTCTGGCACGTGTCGCTGCCGATGGCGCGACCCGCCATTGCGGGCGGTGTTCTGCTGGCCATCATGGAGACCATCGCCGATTTCGGCACGGTGGCCTATTTCGGCGTGCAGACCTTTGCCACCGGTATCTACACCAGCTGGTTCTCGATCGGAGACCGCGCCGCCGCCGCGCAGCTTGCCCTGTGCCTGCTGGGCTTTGCCCTCGTCATGGCGATGGCCGAGCGGATACAGCGCGGCAAGGCGAAATATTATCAGGCGGGTAAAAGCCACGCGTCCTTGCCCTCGGCGCAGTTGAAAGGCTGGCAATCCGTGGCGGCTTTTACGCTGTGCGCTGTGCCGGTGTTTCTGGGCTTTTTGCTGCCGGTCTTCATCCTGATCCAGATGGGCCTGCAATCGGAACAGAACCTGCTGTCACGGCGCTATATCGGGTTTATTCAGAACTCGCTGACTCTGGCAGGCACAGCGGCGGTCGTCACCGTGTTCGCGGCGATCTGCGTGGGGTTCTTTCAGCGCCTGCGGCCGGGCCGGAAATCGGCCACTGCGGGCTATCTGGCGCGCCTGGGCTATGCGGTGCCGGGTGGGGTGATCGCGGTGGGCCTTATGGTGCCGTTTGCTAGCTTTGACAACGCGCTGGATGCGTGGATGCGGCAGACCTTCGATATCTCGACCGGGCTTCTGTTGACAGGGTCGATCTGGTTGCTGATCGCGGCCTATATGGTGCGCTTTCTGGCCGCCGCGCTCAGCGCTTATGAAGGCGGGCAGAGCACCGTTCACGCCAATATGGACGCGGCTGCGCGATCCCTGGGCCAAACACCGCTGGGTACGCTGCGCCGGGTGCATCTGCCGATCCTGACACCGTCGTTGCTGACGGCGCTGCTGATCGTCTTTGTCGACGTGATGAAAGAGCTACCCGCCACCCTGATCATGCGCCCGTTCAACTTTGATACGCTGGCGGTGCAGGCCTACCGGCTGGCCTCGGATGAACGTCTCGAGGGCGCTGCCGTGCCCTCTCTGGTCATCCTTGCGGTGGGGCTGTTGCCGGTGATTCTGATCTGCCGTCAGGTCGGCCGGCGCTAGGTCACGATCGGCCAAAAAACCACACCTTATCGTGCTCGGGCTTGATTCAAACGTATTTTCCGGCAAGGCTGAGGGTATGAACATGCAGCCTCCCAGCCGGTTTTCTGCTAACTCGGCACAGATGCCCGTCGCGTTCGACCGGCGCGAGATGTCCTATATCCTGTCCGTCTATGGCCGGATGGTCGCTGCCGGGGAAATGCGCGATTACGGTATTTCCAACCTGCGGGACATGGCGGTGTTCTCCATCTTTCGACGCACGGCCGAGCATCCGATCTACCGCGTCGAAAAACACCCCCGCCTGCGGCAAAGGCAGGGGATGTATTCGGTGGTCGGCATGGATGGCCGGATTCTGAAACGCGGCCACGACCTGCGCACCGTTCTGCGGGTGCTGGAGCGCAAGCTGATCCGCTCGGTCGACCTTGATTAGAGCCTTTTGTGGGATGTGACGGGCCCGTCGCCCTGATCCAGAATGCGCGCGATTGCCTGATCCATCGGTTCGAATGTCACATCCATGTGAAAGGCGTTGGCGTGCAGCAGCATGTTGTCGTCATAGACCCAGGCGACATGGCCTTTCCAGAACAGCAGATCGCCATGTTTCGGGTCCGTGCCTGCGGGCAGAGCCTGCCCCAGTTCCCGCTCCTGATCGCCGCTGTCGCCGGGACAGGGGATACCGCAAGCCAATAGTCCGGCCTGCACCAGACCCGAGCAATCCAGCCCGAACCGGCTGTTGCCACCCCACAGATAGGGCGTGCCCAGAAACAGCTCGGCCACGGCGACCGGATCGGTCAGATGGGTGGCGTTCAGCTTGGCGTGGACGGCAGGGATGAAACCCAGTTCGGTTTCCAGAAACCGGCCCTGTTCCGACAGGACCTGAACCTTGCTGCCGAAACTCAGCGAGACCCGGTCGGGGCTTTTCATATCCGGCTCTGCATAGGCGTGGGTCGCAGGGGCGGTGATCCAGTGGGTGTCCTCGACCCAAGCGCCTAGTTGATCCGAGGCGACCCAACCGGTGTAGTTGTCCTTGTCTGCAGTCACGTGACTCCAACCGCCTTGGGTTTCCGTTACGGTGACCGTGTCACCGAACAACAACTGCCGGTCCCGAGGGCCATCAGGGCGGCGCAGCAAGTTGACCACGGGGTTTATGATGCGTTGTTTGGTCATAGGCTCAGAATCTCGGGCAGGGCAGTCAGCAGGGCGCGCGGACCTTGGCCGAGACCGCCCTTGCTGCGGCCCGGCGCTTTGCTGGCTTGCCAGGAATAGATGTCGAAATGCATGTAACGGCTTTCGCCCACGAACCGGCGCAGGAACAGCGCGGCGGTGATCGATCCCGCAAATCCGCCCGAAGGCGCATTGTCCAGATCGGCAATGCCCGGTTCGATCATCGCCTCATAGGGTTCGTGAAACGGCATCCGCCAGACCGGGTCGGCGGCCTGTTTTGCGGCCCTCGCCAGCGCATCGGCGGCATTGTCGTCATCGGTGTAGAAAGGTGCCAGATCGCCGCCAACGGCCACCCGCGCCGCGCCAGTCAGCGTGGCCATCGAGATCACCAGATCCGGATTGCCCTCATCCGCCAGCGTCAGCGCATCGGCCAGCACCAGCCGCCCCTCGGCATCGGTGTTGTTGATCTCGACCGTCAGACCCTTGCGCGAGGTCAGGATATCACCCGGGCGGAACGCGCTACCGGAGACCGAGTTCTCAACCGCCGGGATTAGCACACGCAGCTGTAACGGCAGTTTCAGCGCCATGATCATCCGCGCCAGTCCCAGAACATTGGCAGATCCACCCATGTCTTTCTTCATCAGCGCCATCGAGTTGCCGGGTTTCAGGTTCAGCCCCCCGGTGTCGAAACACACGCCTTTGCCGACCAGCGTCAGCTTGGGGCCGGAGCCCCCCCAATTCATCTCGATCAGGCGCGGTTCCTGCGCGGCGGCGCGGCCAACGGCGTGGATCATCGGAAAGTTCTGTTCCAGCAGGGCCTGCCCCGTGATCACGTTGCAGGAGGCACCGAATTCCTGCGCCAGCCCCTCGGCGGCGGATTGCAGCTGGGCCGGGCCCATATCTGCGGTGGGCGTATTGACCAGATCGCGGGTCAGAGCCTCGGCCTGTGCCAGAACTTCGATCCGAGCGGCATCGATCCCTTCGGGGGCAATCAGACGCGCCTTGGCCCCAGATTGCGCAGCGTAGCGATCAAACGCGTAACCGGTCAGCAGCCAGCCCAGACATTCGGTGTCCAGCGCCTCCGAAGGCACGCCCGATGCGATGTGATAGGTGCCCTTGGGCAAGGCTTCGGCGTTGGCGGCCAGCGGAAACCGTTTGCGCGCGCGGCCTGCGGCCTTGCCATAGCCCGCAACCGCGAATTCCGGTGCACCGTCCGGCCCCGGGATCAACGCAACCTGTCCCAGCGCGCCGGTAAAGCCGCTGGCCTGCACCCAGGTCGAGATGCGATCTGGCTGGCCCGCCAGCCAATCGTCCAGATCGGGTTGCGCGATGACATGAAGAGGAAGCGAAGGATCAGAGGGCGAAGCAAAGGACAGGGTCATGGAAAACTCGGCTGGTTCGATTTGCGCCCAGCCTAGCCGCCCACGGCCCGTCCGCAAGCCCTGTCAGACGGAAAGATCCTGCTGATCCCAGATCACGGTCAGCGATTTCTCTCCGACCCGGATCAGCCGTGACAGGGTGGCACCTGTGGCCACTGCATCGCCCGTATCCACAGTCTGCGCCACATCTCCGGCGACCCGCGCCAGCGCGACCATGCCGATCTGGTCCGCGATCGCCACCAGTGAACGCGCGCATTTGCGCAGCCCCGCCCAGTCGCGCTGCCGCCAGAAGCGTTCGCAGTTTGACAGGCGTACGGCCAGTTCTTCGACCGTGCGGCACAACACGTCCAGCGCGTTCTTGTCGCCCAGCTGGCGATACAGTCCGCTCAGTTGCTCCAGGTCCAGCCGGACGGTTTCCTTATGTTCAAGCGTGAGTATCTTATCCACCACATTCACCCCAATTCATTACGCCCCCACGGCATAGACGGACTTTGACGATGAATTCCTTTGCAAAACCTTGCATCCGCGCAGGATAATTGCTCGAATTTTCCGCGAATTCAGGGTAGAGCAGCTTTCAGCAACACGAAGATGGACAGAAGAATGGACTTAGCGAAACCTCTGCCGGGCTATTTGGTCAAACGGTATCACGGCTGGAAAGCCACCACCTATTCCGAAAATCAAGTCTGGTATCGCCGCTTGGCGACCGAAGGGCAGCGCCCGCGTGCGATGGTGATTTCCTGTTGCGACAGCCGTGTGCACGTGACGTCGATGTTCGGGGCGGATCAGGGCGATTTCTTCATCCATCGCAACATTGCCAACCTGGTACCTCCTTTCGCGCCCGACGGGGATCACCACGGCACCAGTGCGGCGATTGAATACGCCGTGACCGCGTTGAAGGTGGCGCATCTGATTGTGCTTGGCCATTCGCAATGCGGTGGAGTTCAGGGCTGTATCGACATGTGCAAAGGCCAAGCCCCGCAGCTGGAGGCCAAAGACAGCTTTGTCGGCCGCTGGATGGACATTCTGAAGCCGAAATACGAGCTGGTGGCCGATATCGAAGACAGCGTCGATCAGGCGCGGCAGTTCGAGCGGCAGGCGGTTGTCGCCTCGCTCGAGAACCTGATGACTTTCCCGTTTGTGTCTTCGGCGGTGCAGGACGGCTCGCTCAGCCTGCATGGGCTGTGGACTGATATCGGCGAGGGCGGGCTGCAATGCTATGATCCGCAGGAAAAGAAGTTCGTGGTCGTCTGACCCATCGGAATAGTCCGTGGATTTGACAGGTGCGGGATCAGGTCTCTGATTCCGCGCTATTTTTTGCTATAGTCGCCTTATCCGGGTTTGGATCGGGGACGTTTCATGCGAGTCATCAAACGCATTCTTCTGGCTCTGCTTGTGCTTGTATTGCTGCTGATCGGGGTATCGTATCTGTTGCCCGGGCGGGCCGAAGTATCGCGCAGCATTGTCATCGACGCCCCGCCCGCAGCCATTTTTCCCTATGTAAATTCGATGCAGGAGACTGAGAAATGGTCGCCATGGCTGGAACGGGATCCCGCAACGCAGCTGACGTATAGCGGCCCTGAGGCCGGAGTGGGCAATACTCTGAATTGGAGCTCGGAGCACCCACAGGTCGGAACCGGATCGCAGGAGATCATCGAAAGCGTCCCCGATCAGACGGTCAGAACCGCGCTGGATTTCGGGTCTATGGGAACCGCCACAGCGTCGTTTGATCTGGAGCCCGAGGGTGAACGGACGCAGGTGACCTGGGGATTTGTCACCGATCTGGGGCTGAATCCGATGGCGCGATGGATGGGTTTGATGATGGATGAATGGGTGGGAGGCGACTACGAACGGGGCCTCTCCAACCTGAAAGTGCTGGTCGAAACGCAGAGTTAGCGGACTCCGCCCCTCGGTAAGTCGCGGCGTTGGAATGAAAATTCTTCAAAGGCGCTAAAAAATGACCAGTTTGCATCTTTTTTAACTTTTTCATTGCCGAAACCGGTTTCGGAGCAAACAAATGGAAAAAATGACTACGAATCCTTCATATCAATCGCTCGCGTCAGCGAATCGCACCTCGGTCTCTGGCCGGGTGAAGCTGGACGAATTGGCGGCGCATCTGGGCCTGTCGAAAAGCACGGTGTCGCGGGCGCTGAACGGCTATACCGATATCTCCGAGGTCACGCGGAACCGGGTCGAAACCGCCGCCCGCAAGCTGGGCTACCGCCCGCTGAGCCACGCGCAGGCGATCCGGACCGGGCAGGTGCGCGCCATTGCGATGGTGCTGAACAGCGAAGAGCCCGATCAGCACAACCCGTTCCTGCAAGATTTTCTGGCCGGTGCCTGCGAGGCCGCCAGCAGCCTCGACTGGACGATGACAATTTCCACCGCGACCTCGGAACGGGACACGCTGAAAGTGCTCAGCCGTCTGTTCGAGGAGCGCAAGGCGGACGGTTTCATCCTGCCGCGAACGATGGTCAAGGATGCGCGCGTCGGGCTTTTGCGCAATCTTGAGGTGCCGCATATCCTTTATGGTCGCACCGGGTACGGGCAGCCGAACACGTGGGAGGAGACCTCGTGGTTCGACATCGCAGGCGAAACCGCCATGCGCAAGGCCGTGCTGCGGCTGGCCGGGTTCGGACATACGCGCATCGGCTATGTCGGCAGCGATCCAAAGTTCAACTACAGCCACCTGCGCCGCGATGGCTACACCGAAGGACTGCATCAGGCCGGTCTGCCGCTTGATCCCGATCTGATCCGCGAGGGCGCCCGAACGCGGGAGGACGGCGCCGCGCAGGCGATGGCGCTGATGCAGCTGGATCAGCCGCCGACCGCGATTGTTTTTGCAACTGATCTGGCCGCGTTGGGGTTCTGTGCCGCCGCGCAGGATCTGGGGTTCGAGATCGGCCGGGACGTCTCGGTCATCGGCTATGACGGCGTTCCGGAATGCCGCTATGCGCGCCCCGCGCTGACCACGTTCGCCGTCGATTCCCGCATGGCTGGGCAGCGGCTGGCAACCTTGCTGATCCGCCAGATCCGGGGCGAGGACCCTGCCACCCTGCGCGAGCTGACCGATGCGACTCTGGTCGAAGGGGAATCAGACGGGCCGCCGCATCTGAAACCGGCGGACCTGGCGAAGAAACACACGCAACTCAACAAAGAATAACCGGGAGGAGACCACTCATGAAACTGACACCCAAAGCCGCAAGGCTGATGCTTGGATCGTCGCTGGCTCTGGCGCTGACTGCACTGTCCGTGCAGGCCGACACGATCCGGTTCTGGACCACCGAGGAACAGCCCGAACGTCTGGCCAAACAGCAAGAGATGGCCGATCAGTTCAAGGCTGAAACCGGCACCACGGTCGAGGTGATCCCTGTCACCGAAAGCGATCTGGGTACCCGTGCCACCGCGGCCTTTGCCGCCGGAGACCTTCCGGATGTGGTCTATCACACGTTGCAATACGCGCTGCCTTGGGCCGAGGCCGGCATTCTGGACACCGAAGCCGCCACCGAAGTGATTGAGGAATTGGGCGCCGACACCTTTGCCCCCGGCGCGCTGGCGATGGCTGCGTTCAACGATGAAACCGCGTCCGTGCCTGTGGATGGCTGGACTCAGATGGTTGTCTACCGCAAGGACCTGTTCGATGAGGCCGGTCTGGACGCTCCCGACAGCTTTGCCGACATTCAGGCCGCGCTGGAGGCCCTGCATAACCCGCCCGAGATGTACGGCTTTGTTTCGGCCACCAAGGTCGACGAAAACTTCATGAGTCAGGTGCTGGAGCATGTCTTCCTCGCCAATGGCGTCTCGCCGGTGGGCCCCGACGGGTTCCAGCCGCTGGGCGAAGCCAAAACCACCGAGGTTCTGGATTTCTACAAGGCGATCTCCAAAGCGTCGCCCCCGGGTGAGCTGTACTGGAAGCAATCGCGCGAGCTGTATTTTGACGGCAAGGCCGCGATGATCATCTGGTCGCCCTTCATTCTGGACGAACTGGCCGGCCTGCGTGACAGCGCCCCGCCGACCATCACCGATGACCCAACCTCGCGCGATCTGGCGGGCAAGACCGGTATCGTGACCAAACTTTCCGGCCCGTCAAACCCCGATGGCGCGGCCTGGGGTGATGTGCGTTACTTCGGTATCACCAACGATGCGGATACCGATGCAGCGATGGAGTTCGTGAAATACGCCATGGATCAGGGCTATACCCAGACACTGGCCATTGCGCCCGAGGGTAAGTTCCCGGTGCGTCGTGGCAATGCCGACAATCCGACGGCCTTCTCGGAAGCCTGGGCCGACCTGCCCGTGGGCGTGGACCGCAAGGCCCCGCTGGGTGAGCTGTATGAACAGGCGATGATCGACGAGATCGTCGGTGGTCTGGATGTGGCACAGCGTTGGGGCGTGGCCGAGGGCCAATTGGCGCTGGCCTCGAAAATGATCAACTCTCAGGCCATCAACCGGATCGTGCGTCAGTATATCGATGACGAGGTAGACGCCGCCGCCGCTGTTGCGGCCATGAACGAAGAGCTGGCCAAGGTTCAGTAACAAACCAGCACCTGCAGCGGCGTCCGCGCCGCTGCGTACAACCCTTCGAGGTATCCCATGTCTTCGGCCACCCCACCGACCGGAACCGGGGCGTTAGCCAAACGCGAGGCGCGATTGGCCTGGACGCTGCTTGCTCCGACCATCATCAGTGTGTCGCTGGTTGTGATCCTGCCCCTGCTGGCGATCATCTGGATCAGCTTCAAGCCCTTTACCCTGTCCGACCTGCGCCCGCCCGCACCGGTCGTGCGTGAAAGCCTGCGCGGATCGGGCGACGATCTGCGGATCGAATACCGGCTGCGCAACTCAAGCCAGGAAATCGCCATCCAAGGTGTGACCCTGAGTGATGTGCTGCCGGACGGCGTGACCGCCGGAGAGGTCGCCGCGCCCTGTGTTCTGGATGGGCAGGATCTGTTTTGCGACTTCGGCGCCCTTGAGGGCGGCCAGCGGGAGCGTATCCGCATTCCGATCGAGGTCGATGGCGACCCGGATGCGTTCGAGGAATTGGTTGAAGAATCCGAGCCCGACGTGACCGGCAGCGGCCCCAGCGTGTTGACCAATTTCGAGTTTAGCCTTGAAAACTTCGCCCGGGTGTTTGACGGAGATGAATTCTGGGGCGTGCTTGGGGTCACCCTGTTCTATACCGTCTTTGGCACCATCGGCGCGCTGGTGATGGGCCTGTTTGCCGCGCTGCTGCTGAACAAAAGCTTCAAGGGGCAAGGCTTTATCCGTGGCCTCTACCTGTTTCCCTATGTGGCCCCAGTCATCGCCGTGGCCTTTACCTGGGTTACGCTGTTTGACCCGTTCTCGGGCTCGGCCAATGCGCTTCTGGTGCAGATGGGGTTAAGCAGTGAGCCGATCAATTTCTTCGGGGAACGCCCCTTGGCCCTGATCATGGTCACGGTGTTCGAGATCTGGCGTTATTTCCCGCTGTCCTTCCTGTTCATCCTGGCGCGGATGCAGTCTATCGATAGCAGCATGTATGAGGCGGCGGATATGGATGGGGCCTCTCCGTTCCAGAAGTTCTGGCTGCTGAGCATCCCGCAACTGTTGGGCATCCTGTCAGTGCTGTTCCTGCTGCGCTTTATCTGGACCTTCAACAAGTTCGACGACATCTTCCTGCTGACCGGCGGCAATGCAGGCACCCGTACGCTGACCGTGAATGTCTATGAGCAGGCCTTTGCGGTCTCGAATATTGGGGCGGGCGCGGCGGTGGCCGTGGTTATCCTGATGTGCCTGATCGCCTTCAGCTTTGTCTTCTTCAAGTTCATCAGCCGCGAGGAGGGCCTGTGATGCGCAAAGGGTATATCACCGGCCCGGTTTTGGGCGCGTTGTGGATGGTGGTGATTGCCACCACCATCGCGGTCACCATGTCTTTCGCCACCGGCGCGGCGTTTCGCCCGCAGGTTCTGCTGAGCCTGATCTGGGGCGCAGTGGCCGGGCTTGTCTATGTTCGCTTTCCCGCCCGCCACGCCCCGGCGCGCTTGGGCGTCTCAGCTTTGCTGGGCCTGTCCTGCCTGACCGGCTTCGGCCCGGTTCTGATCGGATCGGATACGACGCTGCTGGCTCTGCTGGTGACGGTGATCTCGGTGGCCTTGGTGATGCATGTCTCACTGGCTGCGATTCTCAAGGAACTGCCGTTTGGGGAACTGACCCGCCACGAATACGAAGACGCGGTGATCCGGTTCTGCACAGGGTTCGGCTATATCTTCTTCACCGCCATCGTAATCATCCCCTTCTATGTGATGGTGATGACCAGCCTGAAATCACAGCAGGCACTGTTGCAGAACCCGCTAGATTTCTCAGTCGACCTATCTCAGGGCTGGGCTTTGTTGCGCAGCTATACCGAGCTGTTCCGCGACTTCAATTTCGGCAGCTACCTGTGGACGTCCTTCTATGTCTCGTGCCTGACCGTGTTCATCACGCTGCTGTTCAGCGTTCCGGGCGCCTATGCGGTGGCACGGTTCCGGTTTCAGGGGCAAAAGGCGTTCTCGCGCTCGATCCTGCTGATCTACATGGTGCCGATGATCGTGCTGGCATTGCCGATCTATATCGCGTTCTCGCTGACCGGCCTGCGTAACTCGATCCTTGGCATTGTGATGATTTACCCGGTCACCACGATCCCGGTCGCGCTGTACATGCTGCAGGGCTATTTCCGCGGTCTGCCGACCGAGGTCGAAGAGGCCGGTCTGATGGATGGCCTGTCGCGTCTGGCGGTGATCTGGAAGATCACCTTGCCGCTCAGCCTGCCGGCGTTGGCGTCGGTATCGCTCTATGTCTTCATGATTGCCTGGAATGAATTCCTGCTGGCCTTCATGCTGCTGGACGACCCGTCGAAATTCACTCTGACCCGAGGTGTCACAATGCTGAACTCCTCGGAAATCCCCCGCCAACACCTGATGGCCGGTGCGGTGATTGCCACCGTTCCGATCATGGCCCTGTTCCTGGGGCTTGAACGTTTCATGACCAAAGGCCTGACGGCAGGCTCGGTCAAAGGATGACAGATATGAACTACTATACGACGCCGAGTGAATCGGCCCGCAACATCCTGATTGCCAATGATCGGGGCGGCTATACGATCCCGACCAGCGGCCTTTACCCCTATCAGTGGAACTGGGACAGCGCGGTTGCGGCGCTGGGCTTTGCCGAGTTCGACATCGACCGCGCTTGGGTCGAGCTTGAGACGTTGTTTTCCGGCCAGTGGGCGGACGGCATGGTGCCTCATATCCTGTTCCATAAACCTGATCCGGGCTATTTCCCCGGGCCGGATGTCTGGGGCGGCACCGGGCCGATTGCGTCATCCGGTGTGACCCAACCGCCGCTGGCCGCCACCATGGCACGGCGGGTCTGGGAGAAAGATCGCGTAGTGGGTGAAGCGCGCCTTCGCGCCCTGTTCCCGGCCATGCTGGCCTGGCACCGCTGGTTCATGAATTGGCGTCTGGACGAACACGGCGCCGTCTGCACCACACATCCGTGGGAAGCCGGGCGCGACAACGCGCCGGACTGGGATGGTGCGATGGCGGGGATCGACGCCTCGGATGTGGGTGAATATCAGCGCCGCGACACCAGCCATGTGAACAGTGCCGACCGGCCCACCAAATACGACTATGACCGCTATATCAAACTGGTGCAGATCGGGCGCGAGGCCGGCTGGGATCAGGCGAAACTGCTGGAGCTGAACCCGTTCCGCGTCGCCGACCCGACCATGAGCTTCACCACCCTGCGCGCCGCCCGCGATCTGCTGACCATCAGTCAGGAGCTTGGCATCGCGGCCGAGGGTCTTAATGCGGATGTGGCCCGGCTTGAGGCGGGCGCGCGGTCGTTGTGGAACGAGGCGCTGGGCGCCTTTGACGCCCGCGATGCGCATACGGGTGAATGGGCCGAAAGCGTCTCTAACGCGAGCTATCTGTGCTGGTATGGGGGGATTGACTCCTCGCAAATGCTGGACCGTGTGAAAACCGTTCTGACAACCGTGCCGCATCCGATCCCCAGCTATGATCCGAACATGCCCAAGTTTGATGAGCGCCGCTATTGGCGCGGACCGACCTGGGCCTTCATGAACATGCTGGCGGGTTTTGGCCTTGCGGAAATGGGCCACGGCGTCGAAGCCGAAGCCCTGCGCCTGAAAACCGCGCGTCTGATCGCGGGCCACGGCTTTGCCGAATATTACGACCCGATCACCGGCAGTCCGGCCGGGGGCAACTCATTCACTTGGACAGCCGCCGTCTGGCTGCATTGGGCAGGGAGGAACTGATGGGCAGCATCGAGCTCAAATCCGTCGAGAAATGGTTCGGCGAAGTGCAGGTGATCAAAGGCATCGACCTGCAGATCGAAGAGGGTGAGTTCGTGGTCTTCGTTGGCCCCTCGGGCTGTGGGAAATCGACCCTGTTGCGGATGATCGGCGGGCTCGAGGATATCTCGCGCGGGTCGCTTCTGATCAACGGGAATGATGTCACCGATCATCCGCCGTCAAAACGCGGGCTGACCATGGTGTTCCAGTCCTATGCTCTGTACCCCCACCTGACCGTGGCCGAGAATATGGGCTTTTCGTTAAAGGTGGCGGGTGTTCCGAAGGCCGAGATCGCCGAGCGTGTGGGCAAAGCCGCCGAGGTGCTCAAGCTGGACCCTTATCTGGAACGTCGCCCCAAGGATCTGTCCGGCGGGCAGCGTCAGCGTGTGGCCATCGGGCGTTCGATCGTGCGCGACCCCACCGCATTCCTGTTCGATGAGCCCCTGTCCAACCTCGACGCCGCCCTGCGGGTCGAGATGCGGTACGAGATCGCCAAGCTGCACCAAAGCCTCAACCGCACCATGATCTACGTGACCCATGATCAGGTCGAAGCGATGACCCTGGCCGACCGCATTGTGGTGCTGGAGTTCGGCAAGATTGCTCAGGTCGGCACCCCGCGCGAATTGTATGAACGCCCCGCGAACCTGTTCGTAGCGCAGTTCATCGGCAGCCCAAAGATGAACGTCCTGCCTTGCACCGTGTCTGGTGACCAGTTCCAACTGGAAAACGGTGGCAGCGGCCCGTTTGACCGTGCAGGCACGGCCACGATGCTGGGCATACGCCCGGAACATATCAGCGTGGTCGAACCCGGCGCGGGTCACAGTGACGGCCTGGTCGAGGTGGTCGAATACCTCGGCGCCGATATGTTCGTCATCGTCGATTGCGGCACCGAGGAGAAAGTCACTGTCCGCTTGGGTGGCGATACCGAGATCAAGGCAGGCACCAAGATCGGCATGCACTTCGCGCCGGAAAAGCTCCAGTTTTTTGATGAGGAGGGGCAGGCGCTGTGAGGTGGCACGGGATGGAGCGTATCAGTGCAGCTCCATTCCTTCGGGCCAACTGAGTTTGGTATCCAATTGAATCGTCTCCGATTGACCCGGCGCCAACTCCAGCTCCCACGCCAGAATGCCGCGCCGGTTATCTACGTTTTCTTCGCTTGGTTTCGGCCGGGCGGTCCAGGTGATCTCAAGATCGTCCTGTTCGGAAAAAGGCACACGGTCCAAAATGCGAAGCGGCCAGGTTTCGCCTGTCAGATTTTCAACCTTAATCTGCGCGCGTTCCTGACTTTGATTGGAGCGTGAGATCAGGCCAACATCGCCTTGGCTACGCCCCAGGATGTCGCGCTTGACGGTCAGGGCGTAAAGCGGGCCAAACCCCATCTCAACCTCTTCCCTTGGACCAATGCTTGCGGTGCTGTCCGTTGCCACCAACACTCCGTTGACCCGCCATCTGGCAAAGTTCGCCGACAGCAACATCTGGTCGTAAGGATTGGTGAAACGTGCTGTGCGATACGCCGTTTCATCGCGACTTGGGTTTGCCAGCGCATACAGTTCAACCGACTGGGTCATGCTGTCCAGGGCGAATTCGGCAATTTCAGATCCGCTTGCGATCGAGATCGGCTCGGACAAGGTATAGGTGATGCCGGTGCCCTGAACGGATGCGGGATCAGGTGCAAAGCCCGCAGTTTCCTCCACCACCACGGGGGCTTCGACAACTGGTTCTTCAAGATTTGCAACGTATTCGCTGATTGACCTGCGCTGGGGAAAGATACGCGAAGCGCTGTTTTGCCCAACGGGTTGAAGTGTCGACACGCTAAGCCTGACGTCCTGCCAGTTCTCGCCGGTCTCCTGCGTCACCAGAACGCGTCGGTCGATCCGAACTTCGGGCGTGTCTGTGGTCTTCAGATCAAATTCGTATCCGGGTTGCCAGTCCGCGTTGTAGAAATCGATATAAGACAGGGAAATAGCGCCCTCGGACGCTGCTTTGGCAGTGACGTCCACGGCGATGAACAGTCGCTCGTCCGTTTCTGGCAGCAAGGCAGCCAAATCGGCTTGAGCTGCGTTCAGTTGCTCTTCCAGATCGACCAGTTTCTCTTCGATTTTGCGTGCTTCGATTTCGGCGGTTTGCGCAGTGTTCTCGGCGTTCAGAGATTCTTCTCCAACCATTTGGGCGATGTTGCGCAGGTTTTCAGCATCTGAACCTGCCAGACCCTCGTTCCGACCCAGATTGGACAGGAATGCGATCTTATGGCGGGCCGCCTCGGCCCTGAGCCGCGCAGTTTCGGCCCTGTCCTCTACGGTCGCGATCTGGTTTTCGATATCGGTGACGCGATCCTCGGCCTGTTTGACCTCATCGCTGACGTAGTCGTGCCACGGTACATCATCTCCGCGAATAATAAGCGCGGATCGGCTGAGCCCATCGGCCTGAACCTGCATCGTTGACAACTGGGTATCCGGATCACTGGCCGGGACGCCCAACAGTACCAGCCGATGTGTGCCTGCAGGGATCGAATAGGTTCCGGTTCGAAGAACTTCGACTCCTTGTGGGTATACTGTCACTTCGCTGACTTTGGTGTCGATTGTGAATGTTTCGGCAGACAGCAACGTCGGCGCAAGCGCCAACAGATAAAACAGGTTTTTCATAAGTGCTCGCAGAGAAATGGTTCCGGCTTCCCGCAAGGGTTGCAGGCGCTTCATTTCACTACAAGAAAAAGAAAAAGGGCCACCCGAATTTGGTGGCCCTTGTGGCATTTCAGTTGGAAGGGGGTCAGCCCTTTTTCAGAACCTCACGGCCCAGCAGTTCGGCAATCTGAACCGCGTTCAGGGCGGCACCCTTGCGCAGGTTGTCCGAGACACACCACAGGTTGATGCCGTTTTCAACGGTTGAATCCTGGCGGATGCGGCTGATGAACGTGGCGAAGTCGCCCGCGCATTCGATCGGCGAGACGTAGCCACCGGGTTCGCGTTTGTCGATCACCATGATGCCTGGTGCCTCGCGCAGGATGTCGCGGGCTTCGTCTTCGTCCAGGAATTCTTCGAACTCGATGTTCACGGCCTCGGAGTGGCCGACGAAGACCGGAACGCGGACGCAGGTTGCGGTGACCTTGATCGACGGATCGATGATCTTCTTGGTCTCGACAACCATCTTCCACTCTTCCTTGGTCGAGCCGTCTTCCATGAAGACGTCGATCTGCGGAATGACGTTGAAGGCGATCTGCTTCTGGAACTTGTTCGGCGGCACGTCCGTTGTGGGGTTGTAGACCGCTTTGGTCTGATCCCACAGCTCGTCCATGCCATCCTTACCGGCACCCGAAACCGACTGATAGGTCGACACGACAACGCGCTTGATCTTGGCACGGTCGTGCAGCGGCTTCAGCGCGACAACCATCTGCGCGGTCGAGCAGTTGGGGTTGGCGATGATGTTCTTGTTTTTGTAGTCGTGGATCGCCTGCGGATTACACTCCGGCACGATCAGCGGAATGTCCGGGTCATAGCGGTAGAGCGACGAGTTATCGATCACCACGCAGCCAGCGGCCGCCGCCTTGGGGGCGTAAACCTTGGTTGCGTCCGAGCCGATGGCGAACAACGCCATGTCCCAGCCGGTGAAATCGAAGGTGTCGATGTCCTGGGTAGTCAGTGTCTTGTCGCCAAAGCTAACTTCTGTGCCCAGCGAACGACGGCTTGCCAGAGCGGCAATTTCATCGACCGGGAACTGGCGTTCCGCCAGGATGTTCAGCATTTCGCGGCCCACGTTACCCGTGGCGCCGGCGACAACGACGCGATAGCCCATTTCATGTCTCCAAAGTTAAGGACGCGCGTTCATAGCTGCGTTGCGGCAAAGAAAAAAGAGTTTTCGGGGTTTATTTGCCGCAATGACGCCGATTTTACGCTGCAAATGGCATCAGGCGTCGTTCAGAAGCTTCTCGTAGAGCGCCACAAGGGTTCTGGCCTCGCCGTTGATGTCGAAATTCTGTTCGACATGCGCGCGGGCGGCGATGCCAGATTGCGTCAGGGAATCGCGGTTCGCGAGCATGTCGGCGGCAGCATCAGCCAGGGCGGGGATATCACCGGGTTTCACCACGCGACCCAGCGACGGGTCGGTGACGATCTCGGAAAACGCGCCGACATCGGTGGCCACAACCGGCACGCCGCAGGCCATTGCTTCCAACGGAGTAAGCCCGAATCCCTCCCACCGTTGCGGGGCGATGAACAGGTCCAGTACCTGGTACCATTCAGCGATCTGATCGACGGTGACCTCGGGCATGAACAGGATACGGTCGGACAGGCCCGCCTTGGCGACCTTGTCTTGCAGCTCGGCCAAAAAACCAGTGTGTTTCTCGGTGGCGCGGCCCATGACGATGCCGTGCACGTCGTCAAAGCGGCCACACAGGTCGATCATCGCGTCGACAAAAGCGTCGGTGCCTTTCTGGTGACGAATGCGGCCGTAACAGCCCAGCAGCAGGCCATCGGGCAGGCCCAGTCGGGCACGCACCGCCGCTTTGTTTTCGGGCGGGGTGAAATCCTGCAGGTTGATGCCATGCATGATCACCTGCGCGTCCCGTTCCAGATACCCGGCGGTTTTGCGAGAGGTGGCGACCACCGCGTCCATCTTCTCGATCAGCCACTTGGTGTAACCGGTATGCGCCCGCTGCGAGGCGCTGGTGAACAGCAGTTTCAGCCTCAGCCGCAGGACGTTGCGCAGGAACAGGCCCAGCAGCATCTCGGTATTGCGGCGGGCGTGCCAGACGCGCTTGGTTTTGCGTGACAGAAAAGGCAGGCGGCCCAGCGGGATATGCGGGATGTCTTCGGGCAGGCCCGGCCCGGTCGCGGCGATGTCGATCCACTGCACTTGCAGCGGCACCAGCCGGGCAATCGTCGCGGTCACGCCCGAAAGCCGGCGTTTCAGATTGGGGGCAATGACGCGCGGGTCGGACATGGGCTCTCCTGACGGTTCCAGCGTCAGTCGACGCTGTCGCGGCTGAATAGATAGATCACGCAACCAATGGCAAGCGTGACCGCGAAAAAGCCGAATATCGCTGTGTAGGGCGCGGTCGGGCTGATGTCCACTGTGGCCGCATGGATGCGCCCCGTGACGAATTGCGCGATGCCAACGCCGCCAATGCCAAAGAGGTTCAGCAGGGTCATGCCACGCCCCACCAGATGCGGGGCCACAAAGGCGCGGCCATGAGCCATGATGACCGGAAAGCTGGCCCCCATGAAGCCAATCACCGCCATCAGCACCACCGACAGCCAGACCGCGCTGTCGACCCACAGGCACAGCAACACCAGCGCCCCCGTGCCCAGCGCATTGCCGCCGAAGATCACCCATTTCCGCGTGCCCAGCATCCGGTCAAGGGGACCATAGGCGAATGTTCCGGCAATCATTGCGGCCCCCATGATCAGCGTCGCCGTACCAATCTGGGTGGTGCTGAGGGCGAAGATATCGCTCAGATACGGCCCGGCCCACAGCCCACGTGTGGCCGCCGCGGGCGCATAGGCCACCAGCATCAGCGGCAGGATCGCCCAAAGCGCGGGTTCTTTCAGCAAGTCCAGTACCGATCCCCGGTGCTCGGTCTCAACCCGTTTGGGGTCATGCACGGTGACCCAGATGCCCAGTGCGATCGTCCCTGAGAACAACGCCAGCACCCACATCGTCGCACGCCATCCCATCAGCTCGACCGCCAGCGCGGTGGGGTAGGAGGCCACGAGATTGCCTACTGAACCCACGCCCAGCATCACCGCGGCCAGCGTCGCAAACCGTGCGGGCGGGTATTCCCGCGCAAAGATGTAGTAAGACGCCATCAGCACCGGAGAGCACCCGACCCCGATCAACCCCATTGCGATGGCAATGTGAAACGGCGTGCTGGCCACGGCGAACAACGCCGCACCGCCCGCGCCACCGACCAGCAACAAAACCGCTGCTGTCAGGCGCGGCCCGATCTGATCCAGTGCCCAGCCCACCGGCAACTGCATGGCGGCAAAGACCAGAAACCAAAGCCCCGAGGCAAAGGCCAGATCCTCGGGCGTGGCGCCGATATCGCGGCCCAGATCAACGCTCAGCACCGCCAGAAAGGCGCGAAAGAACTGGCTGAGCACATAGCCCAGGCACAAGACCACCAGACCTGCCTTCATGAACTGCCCCTTCCTCCCCCGGTTGTGCGGAAATGCTTGGCACGTCCCGGTGCGTCACACAAGCTTGTGTGCTATACTGTTTTCACCGGACAGCGTTCACATTCGGGCTATCTATTGCGATACCCATCACCCCGAGGTGCCGATGAAAGACGCACAGGCCGCCTTTTATGACAGCCTTCCCCTACAGCGGGACTTCACCAGCCTGGCGCAGCCAGCGCGGTTTACAGCCGTGCCGAGTGATTGGGCACTGGGTGTGGCCGATATCGTCGATTCCACCGGTGAGATTGCGCGGGGCCGCTACAAGACCGTCAACATGGTCGGCGCTGCGGTGATCTCGGCCATGATCAACGCGCTGAAAGGGCAGGAGTTTCCCTATGTCTTCGGCGGTGATGGCGCAGGCTTTGCCATCCCCGCAAGCGCCGTCGACACCGCCCGCACGGTGCTGGCTGAGCTGCGGCGCTGGGCTGAGGAAGAGTTTGGGATCACGTTGCGCGGTGCGTTGGTGCCGGTATCCGAAATCCGTCTGGCGGGCCGGGATTTGCGGGTGGCGCGTTATGCCCCCTCGGACGGTGTGGATTACGCCATGTTCTCTGGCGGGGGTCTGGTCTGGGCCGAAGCGCAGATGAAATCCGGTGCGTTCGAGGTGCCGCCCTCTGATCCGGGCGCGCTGCCTGATCTGACCGGCCTGTCCTGCCGCTGGTCCAACAGCAAGGCGCGTCATGGTCAGATCGTCTCGTTGGTGATCCAGCCGACGCAAAAAGCAACCGAGAGCGATTTTGCCGATCTGGCGCGATCGGTTCTGACCGCTTCGGAACGGTTGGAGCGTGCAGGCCACCCGGTGCCGGAAAACGGTCCGCCGATCAGCTGGCCGCCGCCGGATGTCGAGTTGGACGCCCGTGTCTCGCGCGCGGGGCGCAACCTGTTTGGGCAGAGGGTCAAGCTGTTAGGGCAAAACCTGCTGATCGCGCTGTTGTTCAAAACCGGCAAGCGGTTGGGCGAGTTCGATCCCGGTCACTACAAACACATGGTCAGCCGCAATGCTGATTTCCGCAAGTTCGATGACGGGCTGAAGATGACGCTGGATTGCGATCCGGCCACGCTCAAGCAAATCAGGATCATGCTGGAACAAGCGCGTGAACAGGGCAAGGTCCGCTATGGGCTGCACGCACAGGACGAGGCGATGATGACCTGCTTTGTGCCCTCGGCCATGCGGGACGACCATGTGCATTTCGTCGACGGGGCCTCGGGGGGATACGCGCAGGCCGCTGCCGCGATGCAGGGTTAGGGCGTTATTTTGCCTTCCATTTTGCCGACAACGCCCGCGCGGCTTGCGCCAGCAGCATCACATCGATCCCCACCGCCAGAAACTGGGCGCCCATGTCCAGATAGGCTTGATTGGCCTCGTCATCGGTGCCCAGTATGCCGGGCGCTTTACCCGCGGCTTTGATCCGGGTGATGGCATCGGCGATGGTGGCGCGCACCTCGGGGGCGGCGCTGTTGCCCTGAAAACCCATGTCGGTAGACAGGTCCGCCGGGCCGATGAAGACGCCATCGACGCCATCGACCTGCAGAATATCGTCCAGCGCGGCTATCCCGGCGCGGTTTTCGACCTGCACCAGCAGACAAATCTGTTCATCGGCGGTCTGAATGTAATCCGCGACTGATCCATAGCCTGTGGCCCGCGCTGCCCCGGCTCCGACCCCGCGCAGCCCTTCGGGCGGATAGCGGCAGGCGCTAACCAGCTCGCGTGCTTGCTCGGCGCTATTGACCATCGGCACCAGAATGGTCTGCGCGCCGATATCCAGCACCATCTTGATCAGTGCCGTATCGCCCACCGGCACCCGCACCACCGGGTGCGAGGGGCTGGCCGCCAGTGCAATCAACTGATCCCGCAGCGAACGGATGTCATTCGGTGCGTGTTCCCCATCCACCACCAGCCAGTCGAAGCCGGCGGTGCCCATGATTTCGGCCGCGACGGGTTCGGCAAAGCTGCTCCAGCAACCGATCAGGCGATCGCCTTTTGTTAGAGCCTGTTTGAACGTGTTTGTGGGCGCAGCCATTTGGGAACCTCTAAGACAGGGAGCGGGCGATTTCGGTGATGACATCATAGGCCATGCGAACGTCATCCTCTGTGGTTTCGAACTGACCGGCCTGAAAGCGGATCACAAGATCGCCATCGACACGGGTTTGGGTCAGATAGATGCGGCCATCATCGTTGATCGCATCGACCAGGCGCAAGTTCAGATCGTCCAAATCGGTATGTCCCTCAGGCGTATAGCGGAAAGTCCACAGCGACCACATCGGCGGGGTGACAATATGGAAGTCCGGCTCGGCCGCCAACCGATCATGCAGGTCGGTGGACCAGTTCACATGGTTGCGCAGCCGTTTGCGCAGCCCCTCCAACCCATAGGCGCGCAGTACGAACCACAGTTTCAGCGCCCGGAACCGGCGGCCCAGAGGCACTGACCATTCGGAATAGTTGATAATCCCGTCCTTACCGTGGGTCTTGAGGTATTCCGGGCTGATCGCCAGCGTCTGCACCAGATCATCGGGGTTTTTCAGGAAATGCGCGCAGCAGTCGAATTGCACACCCAGCCATTTATGCGGGTTGAACACGATGCTGTCGGCCTGCGCGATCCCGGGCCAATAGTGGCGGTATTCCGGACAGATCATCGCCGACCCCGCCCAGGCCGCGTCTACATGGGAATACAGCCCGTATTTCTGCGCAATCTTCAGGCATTCATCCACCGGATCGGTTGCGCCGGTGCCAGTCCCTCCGACACACAGAATGACGCCTGCGGGCTGCAAACCAAGGTTTAAATCTGCCTGAATCGCCGCTTCCAGCGCCGCGGGGTCCATGCCGCGCCAGTCGCCCTTGATCGGGATGCGCACCAGATTGTCTTGTCCGATCCCGGCCACCCAGATGGCGCGATCCACCGAAGTATGCACTTCGGACGAGCAATAGATGCGCAGCGGTTTCTGCCCGAACAATCCCTGCTGGTTGCCCTGCCAGTTCAACGCTCTTTCCCGCATGGTCAGCACCGCCGCCAGTGTTGCCGAGGAGGCGGAGTCCTGAATGACGCCGGCAAATCCTTCGGGCAGGTCCAGCGCCTGGCGCAGCCAGTCCATCATCCGCGTTTCCATCTCGGTCGCGGCGGGCGAGGTCTGCCACAACATGCATTGCGGCGCTATGGCACTGGTCAGAAACTCGGCCAGAACCGACGGGGGCGACGTGTTCGCATTGAAATAGGCAAAGAACCGGGGGTGCTGCCAATGGGTGATACCGGGCATCACGATATCTTCGAAATCGCGAAAGATATCCTCCATCGCCTGTGCCTGTTCCGGCGGATGGGCGGGCAGGGCGTCCAGAATCTCGCCCGGTTCGGTTCGGGCACGCACCGGTTTGTCACCCACGGTCAGGTGGTAATCCTGCGCCCATTCGGATATTTTCTTACCCCAGTCGGTGAACTCGTCCCACTTCATGCCAATCCTCGGATATCTGTCAGACCCGGATTTGCCCCGGGGTGAGTTTCTTCATTGTGCCAGTCATGGCGATTAAGCGCCAAAGGTCAATATTAATTGCCATGTTTACTAAATTTGAATTGCATTGGCCCAAAGTGCGCCAATTCGAAAGACTCTAACAAGGGCCACAGGTAACATTACAACGAGGAATAGATTGGCCCGTTGCAGTATCGCGTGAATTCGGTGAAAATTCCTTATGACCAATGAAGTACCATTGACGTCACGTTCATTGCCCATTGCATTACTTCGGGCCAGAGAACGGGTCATGGGGCCCATTCGCAAGATGCTGACGGATGTCGGTGTAACCGAACAGCAATGGCGCGTGCTTCGCGTCCTGGACGAGGAAGGCCCGCAAGAGCCGACCCATATTGCGGACCGGGCGTGCCTGTTGTTGCCAAGCCTCACCCGCATTCTGCAAAAGCTCGAGACCAAGGGGCTGATCCGCAGGGAAGTCCACCCGGACGACAAGCGCAGGCAGATCGTCGATATCTCAGCCAAGGGAAGGCAGATTATCCGCGACAACATTCAGGTGACGGTCCATCTGGCCGAAGATTTGCGCACCAAGCTGGGCCCGGACCGGCACGAGGCGCTGCTGGACCTGTTGAATGAACTGCGCAATCTGGAAACGTGACGCCCAAAATACGAACCCCGCCGGAGTTAGGCATTCTCTCCGGCGGGGCGGCCAGACGTGTACTGGATTATGTGCCTGGCCCGAGGCCGGTTGCGTCGAATAGGTCCCGACGGTCCGACCTGCGCTTCAGAAAACGTGCCGGACCGAAATATACCGGCTCTCTGACGCAAAGACTTTGGGGGTAAAGTCTTAGGCCGTAGTTCTCTGAAGTATTCGCATCCGTTAACGCCGCGTGGTTCGCGGCTTTATGGGATGTCTTCACGTCCAGACGGGTGCATGTTTACCCGCCGTACCTGTGAGCGGCGGCCAGAGCGCGCCGTACCCCGAGTAACCGGCGTCGTCGCTCTGCCACCCTCCAATTTAGAACTGTTCCGGTGTTTTCCAAGACAGGGCACCCGGATTGTGAACGGAATTTGCTCAGTTTTTTGTGTTCTGCAGTGCCGGGCGTGCGCAAAACCGGGCGTCTTGTCCCCTCGGATTGCGGCGCTAAGATGCGGGCTGGCTGAAACAAAAGGGGGCCGCGATGCCAGATACTGTGTTTTCTTTACCCGAGCCGATTGCGATTCCGGTTCTGGGGCAACAGGCGGCGTATCCGGTGGGGAGGATTTTCTGTGTCGGCCGCAACTATGCAGCGCATGCAGCCGAGATGGGGCACGAGGTCGATCGTGAGGCGCCGTTCTATTTCACCAAATCTGCCCCAAACGCGGCGCTGACCGGAGCAACCGTGCCTTACCCGCCGGGCACCGATAATTTTCATCACGAGATGGAGCTGGCCGTGGCCATCGGCAAACCCGTCTTTCGCGCCACCAGCGAACAGGCCTGGGACTCGGTTTACGCCTATGGCTGTGCGCTGGACATGACCCGCCGCGACCTGCAAATCCGCGAGCGCAACAAGCAGCGCCCCTGGGATTTGGGCAAGGATCTGGAGGCCGGGGCAGTGTTTGCGCCGCTGACTCGTGCCGCTGACTGGTCGCCGGCGGATGACACCCGCATTCATCTGAGCGTGAATGGCGAGGTCCGTCAGGACGCAACGCTGAATGAGCTGATCTGGAAGATCGACGAGATCATCAGCCATCTGTCCGGCTATTACCATCTGCGGCCCGGAGACCTGATTCTGACCGGCACGCCCGCCGGTGTCGGTCCGGTTCAGGCCGGGGATGTGATCGAGGGTGGCATTGATGGGTTGCAGCCGATCCGACTGACGCTAACGGACGCAGAATAGACCCTATTTAGGGTCTTTCAACCAGTCTTTCGCAAACACCACATCGTCCAGCCCGGCAAAACGACGGACGCGGTCCAGTTCCGATTGCAGGCGCCGGGTGCGGGCCTCTGACCAGCGCACAGACCGCTCCGGCCACAGCGCGCTGACTTGCAGGACGCCCCGATCGCGCTGGGCTTTCATGTCGATGCGGCCAATCATCCGGTCGCCCTCCAGCAGAGGGAAGACGTAATACCCGTAGGTCCGCTTTGCGGCAGGGACGAAAACCTCGATCCGGTAGTGGAACCCGAACAGCCGCTCGGCCCGGTTGCGGTCGCGCAACATGGGATCAAACGGACTGAGCACCCGGATGCGCCCCGGCGGTGCGGGCAGGTCAGCCGCCGCAAGGCCGGGCCGGACCAGCAGTTTCCGCGCCTGTCCGTTGGCACATGTAACTTCGATTTCTTCCAATACCCCCTGTGTTAGACCCTTTTCGCACCAGTTTTTCGCCTCGGCCACGCTGACCGTGTCCCAGAAGGCCGCCAGCTCTCCGGGCGTGGCAAAACCCAGTCGGTCCAGTGCGGCGTTGCACAGCCAATCCACGGTTGCCTCGGCATCGCAGGCCATCTTGCCCGGGCACAGATGCGTGTCGATCACCCTTTCGGTTAGGTCATAGCGTTTCTGAAACCCGTTGCGGCCTATCACCGTCAGGGCCCCTGACCGCCACAGAAACTCCAGCGCGGTTTTGGAGGGATGCCAGTCCCACCAACCGCCGGACCCTTTCTTTTCGTCCTTGCCCACATCCGAGGATGATACCGGCCCGTGGTCGCGGATATGCTGCAGAACGGTGGCGAATTGCTGTTCGAACCCGTCGCGACGCCAGTTCTTCCAGCGAGACTTTAATAGCGCCTCGTCGCGTTGAAACCGCAGGTGCCAGTGCGGGTAGAATTCCATCGGAATGACCGCGGCGTCATGGGTCCAGTGCTCGAACAGTGCCTTGTCGCGCTCATAGAGGCGTTTGAGGTTCTTCGCGCGGTAGGACGGCCGCCGCGAAAACAGGATCATGTCATGGGCCCGGGCGACAGTGTTGATGCTGTCCAGTTGCACAAAACCCAGCCGGTGGATCAGGTCCAGCAGATCAGCGCCCTTGGCCCCACCCGAAGGCTGTTCGGCCAGCGCATGGCGGTCCATGAACAGGGCACGGGCCGCCTTGTTGTCCAGCCGTTGCAGCGCCACAGCGTCAGCGCCGTTTCAGCGTATCACCATAGCTGATCTTGGGGGTCAGGGTCACGCGGGTGTCGATCTCGGCATCCGGTTCGGCCAGTTGTGCGGCGATGATCTCAGCCGCCTTGCGCCCGATTTCCAACCGGCAGGCATCCATCGTGGCTAATTTGCGGGGCAGACCCTGCAGCAGTTCGACATTGTTGAACCCGGCCAGACCGATCTGCCCCGGCACATCGATGCCCTGTTCCAGCAGATACAGCAACCCGCCGGCACCAATCATGTCATTGGAATAATACAGAAAATCCAGCTCTGGCGACCGCTCCAGCATGGCTTGCGTCATCTCGCGCCCCTTAGCCAGGGCCGAGCCGCCGGAATAGAACTCGCGATCCTCGATCTCTACACCGTTCTTGCCCAGAACTTCGGTGAAGCCTTCAAACCGCTTCCGCGCACGGTGGTCCAGCGGCATCTTGGTGCCCATGAAGCCGATATGCTGATATCCGGCCTTCAGGATCGCCTCGGCCATTTCACGCCCGGCGCGACGGTGCGAGATGCCGACCATCGCGTCCACGGGCTTGCCATCGGTATCCATAATCTCAACCACCGGAATTCCGGCCGAATCCAGCATGGCCCGGGCAGCCTCGGTATGTTCCAGCCCGGCGATGATCACTCCCGATGGCCGCCACGAGAGCATCTCGTACAGCACTTTTTCTTCTTTCTCGGGCAGATAGTCGGTGACGCCGACCACGGGCTGCAACTCGGTATCTTCCAGCACCTGATTGATACCGGTCAGAACCTCGGGGAAGACCATGTTCGACAGCGATGGGATGATCACCGCGACCAGGTTGACCCGGCTTGAGGCCAGCGCGCCTGCGATCTTGTTGGGGACATATCCCAGCTCTTTCGCGGCGGCCAGAACGCGGGTGCGGGTGGCGTCTGACACGTCGCCCCGGTTTCTCAGAACCCGGCTGACCGTCATCTCTGACACTCCGGACGCTTCGGACACATCACGAAGGGTAAGCGGGCGTTTTGTTTCTGTGGTCACGGAGGGCACCTGCACTGTTGTTTTGCCCGATGGTAGCGTGAACAGGACGCGATTTACAACTGTTGTGCAAAACTCATGACAACCGAAAAAAACCGCGTTACAGAGAGCCTTGCGCGGCCCCGTGGCTCAACTGGATAGAGCAGCCCCCTCCTAAGGGGCAGGTTGCAGGTTCGAATCCTGCCGGGGTCGCCAGTTTCAGGCAGTTTCGGTCTGTGGTTCAACGGTGCTCCAGACGCAATCATGGTCTGACAACGGTGTTCCTGTAGCGGAAATCGAGGTCAGAATTCCGCTTTCTACAGGTGCGAATCCTCGACCTGCCAGCCAGTCCAGTTTCATTTTGCGGTCCGGGTGCGGGGTGATCAGGCTTGGCCGTGTCGTCAGCCCCGGCGGGGTAAAAGCCCAGGAATAGCCATGGCCCTCGGCCAGATCGAACAGGGTTTCCCGCCGCCAGTCGAAATCGGGTGGAAGGTGGTTGCCGGTGTTCAGGTCTCCGCCAATAAGGACCGGCAGACCGGGGGCAAAGGCGTCGAGTTTCTGCAGCAACAGATCAAATTGAGCGTGCCGGTGCGCCGTGTCCGCGTTACTTTCCAAATGGGTCGAGACCACGCAGATGGGGCCGCTGGCATTTGGGATCACGGCGGCGATGGCCATGCGGCCGCCGACGCGGGGTTGCTCGGGGTCGGCCGCACCGGCCTCGGGCGCGAACCAGTGGCCGTGGTCGTCCAGACGGATCAACGCGGTGCGTTCAAATGGCACCGAGGACAGGATTGCGTTGCCGTGCCAGCCGTGTTCGTTGAATTCATCCGTGCAGAAAGACCGTTCGGTCGGGCCGCCCAGATCAAGTTCGTGAAACTCCACCCCGAAGGCGTAGACCATGCCCAAAGCACGCGCCATCTCTTCGGTTGTGTGGCGTTGAGACGTGCGGGCCATACCATGATCGACCTCGGACAGAAGCACGACGTCCGGGGCAATCGGTTTAAGGTGGGCGGCGGTGTCTTCGGGGAACAGGCAGCGCTCCACATTCCAGGCCGCGACGGTGAATTGGGCGGGCAGTTGGGTAGCCGATGCCTCACCCCCCACCTGCAGCGCGTTCATGGCAGGCAGGCCGGACAACAGGCCCCGGTGCGCCTCGGACGTACGGGGTGCGGCCAGAATCTCCTGACGCTGATCCGGGGTCACAGCGGGGAGAACACGCAAACTTTCTGTAATCAAAGGACTTTTCCCGTTTCCGCATCGAACAGCCGCAGGGCGTCGGGTTTGAGAGTGACGCGGGTTTCGCCGGTTTGAACGTCGTGGTCTTTGTTGACCATCACAGTAAAGGGCTGATCCGCAATCGCACCGTGCAGCAGGCGGTGGGCGCCGAGTTCTTCCAGAATATCGACGCGGAAAGTGACCGAGCCCTGTTCGTCCAGCTCAACATCCTCGGGGCGTATGCCCATCGTGACCGGGCCGGCATAAGAGCCGGGGGCAGGCATCAGCCCGTCATACCCGTTGATCCGGACCTGCTGATCGGCCACCTCGGCCTCGATCAGGTTCATCGGCGGTGCGCCCATGAACGAGGCAACAAAGGTCGAGGCCGGGTTGTGGTAGATCTCGGTCGGGGTGCCGATCTGTTCGATCTGGCCTGCGTTCAGAACGATGATGCGATCCGCCATCGTCATCGCCTCGACCTGATCATGGGTCACGTAGACGGCGGTGGTACCAAGGCGGCGTTGCAGGGCCTTGATCTCGATCCGCATCTGGTTGCGCAGTTTCGCGTCAAGATTCGACAGCGGTTCATCGAACAGGAACAGCGCCGGGTCGCGGACCACCGCGCGGCCCATGGCAACCCGCTGACGCTGGCCACCGGACAGCTGCGCCGGTTTGCGGTCCAGATACTCGGTCAGGTTCAGCATCTTGGCGGCGTCTTCCACCTTGGCGGCAATCTCGGACGCCGGGGTACCGCGGTTCTTCAGCCCGTAGCCGATATTCTTGCGCACCGTCATATGCGGGTACAAAGCGTAGTTCTGGAACACCATCGCGATGTCCCGATCCGCCGGGTCCACATTGTTGACCACCCGGTCGCCGATTTTCAGCGTACCCTCGGTGATATCTTCCAGCCCCGCAATCATCCGCAGCAGGGTGGATTTACCGCAGCCCGAAGGGCCGACTAGGACGACGAACTCGCCATCCTGAATGGTGAAGCTGGTGCTTTTAACCGCCTTAAAGCCGTTGGGATAGACCTTGCGGATGCCCTCTAAAGAAACCTGAGCCATGCGCGTATTCCTTATTTATCGGATTCTGTGAGGCCCTTGACGAACCAGTTCTGGAAGAAGATGACGATGGCCACGGGTGGAATCATCGCCACGATGGCCAGCGCCAGGGCCTGCCCGTGTTCGGGGATCTGACTGTCGGTATAGGACAGCACGATCTGCTTGATGCCCCGGACCAACGTAAAGAAGCTTTCGTCGGTGGTGATCAGGGTCGGCCACAGATACTGGTTCCAGCCAAAGACGAACATGATGATGAAGATCGCCGCGATCATCGTCCGGCTAAGCGGGACGAGGATGTCGATGAAGAATTTCCACGGGCCTGCACCGTCGATCCGGGCGGCCTCGGCCAGTTCCTCAGGTACGGACATGAAGAATTGGCGGAAGAAGAAGGTCCCCGTTGCCGAAGCGATCAGTGGCACAATCAGGCCGGTATAGGTGTTGGTAAGGCCCAGCTTCTGGATCGCCTCGTAGGACGGCAGGATGCGCACCTCAAGCGGCAGCAGCAGGGTGGTGAAGATCATCCAGAAGGCCAGTGTCGCAAAACGCAGACGGAAATAGACAATCGCATAGGCGGCCATCATCGAGATGATGATCTTGCCCACGGCAAAGCCGATGCCGAGAATGAACGAGTTCATCAACATCAGCGTTCCGTCAACTGTCTGGGTAAAGCCGCCCTTTTCAAGCATGGCGGCGTGGAAATTCTTGCCCAGATCGTCGCCGATCGTCAGTTGCAGCCCTTCGCGGTGAATCGTCACCGCATCATGGCTGGCCGTGGTCAGCGCCAGCAGCGGCGGCAGGATCATCAGCAGCGAACCGAGGATCAAGACGACGTGATCTCCGACCGTTTCCCAGCGAATGCGGCGGGGGCGGTGGGTGACGGCGGGTGTTTCAAGCGTTGTGTCAGCCATGACTAGCCCCCTCAGGTATAGTGAATCCGGCGTTCGACCAGCCGGAACTGAAAGACGGTCAGGATCAGCACCAGAACCATCAGGATCACCGATTGCGCAGACGAGCCGCCCAGATCATTGCCCCGGAAGCCATCCAGATAAACCTTGTAGACCAGCGTCATCGGGTTGTTGCCGGGTTCCCCCTTCATCAGCGCGTCGATGATGCCGAACGTGTCGAACAGGGCGTAGGTGATGTTGATGATCAGCAGGAAGAATGCGGTCGGCGCCAGCAGCGGGAAGGTGACCTGCCAGAACCGCCCGGTGGCCGAGCGGTTGTCGATCATCGCCGCCTCGCGCACGGAGCGCGGGATGGATTGCAGGCCCGACAGGAAAAAGATGAAATTGACCGGGATCTGCTTCCAGACCGACACGATGATCATCGCGGTCGCGGTGGCGTTGTAGTCGACGCCCAGTTTGAAATCCCACCCGAACATCTGGAAAAACTTGGTCATCGGGCCGGTGCTCTGGTCAAAGAACAGGATACCTAGGAAGCCCGCGACCGGCGGTGCGATCGCATAGACCCACATCAGCAGCGTCCGATAGGTCTTGGCTCCACGCAGCACCTTGTCTGCCTTCACCGCCAGCAGCAGCGCGATGGCCAGCGAGAAAAACGTGACGAGGATGGAAAAGACAACCGTGAACCAGGCGATGCGCTTGTACTGATCGTTGCCCATCAACGAGGTGTAATTGTCCGCCCCGACAAAGGTTGATCCGAACCCGAACGGGTCCTGCAGAAAGAACGATGATTGCAGCGCCCAGCCCGCAGGCCAGTAAAAGAAAATGCCGATGATCATCAATTGTGGCAGCAGCAGCGCCACAGGTAGCCAGATATTGTCGAAGCCCGCGCGTTTCATGACCCGTCCGTAAGAATGAGAAGGGATGGCCGCGCCGTGACGACGCGACCATCCTGGGGGTGATCCCGGGGTTTAACCCTGGGTCTTGGCGAAGCGGGCCAGCAGTTCGTTGGCTTCTGCTTCGATGTTTTCAAAGGCGGTATTCACGTCGGTTTCACCGGTCAGGATACGGCCATATTCGCGGTTCATGATGTCGCGGATCTGGACGTAGAAGCCCATGCGGTAACCCTTGGTGTTCTCACCGGCCTTGGCCTGCAGCTGATTCACGCCCACGGCCGCTGCGGGGAAGCGGTCATAGTGGCCGTCGGTCTTGGCAAGCTCATAGGCGGCCTCGGTGATCGGCACGTAACCGGTTTCCTGGTGCCAGAAATACTGGGTTTCAGGCGAAGTGAGGAAGCGGAAGAACTCGGCGGTTGCCTTGTTTTCCTCGTCCGACTTGCCCGACATGGCGAACAGGGCGGCACCACCGATGAAGGTCTGGGTCGGCTCGGGGGTCACGGCTTCCCAATAGGGCAGTTCCACTGCGCTGAACTCAAACGGCAGGTCTTTTTGCAGCAGGCCGCCGAACGAGCCGGACGAGCCCAGCCACATGGCAACCTTGCCTTCTTCGAACGGCTTGGCGTTGTCGCCCCAGCCGGTGCCGTACCATTCGAACAGACCGTTGTCTTTCCACTCGGTCACGGCGGTGAAGTGCGCCTTGATGGCGTCGTTGTTGACGAGAATCTGGGTGTCGGTGCCGTCATAGCCGTTGTTGTTGGTCGCAAACGGCAGGTCATGACGCGACATGAAGTTCTCGGTGAAGATCCAGGGCAGGTGCGACTGGCTGAGCGCGATATAGCCTGCGTCTTTCAGCGCCGGAGCGGTGGTCGACTGGAACTCTTCCCAGGTTTTTGGCGGGGTGACGCCTGCGGCTTCCAGCGCGTCGACGTTGTAATACAGGATCGGGGTGGACGAGTTGAACGGCATCCCGATCATCTTGCCGTCGCTGTCGGCGTAGAAATAGCGAACGCCGGCGATGTAGTCGTTGATGTCGAAGTTGACACCGTTGTCGGCCAGCAGGTCCTGGACCGGAACAGTCGCGCCCTTTGCCGCGATCACGGTGGCGGCACCGGCGTCAAACACCTGCATGACGTTTGGCTGCTCGCCCGCGCGGAAGGCGGCGATACCGGCGGTCAGCGTTTCTTCGTAGCTGCCCTTGTAGATCGGAGTGATCTTGTATTCGTCCTGCGACGCGTTGAACTTCTCGGCAATCTTGTTGACGGTTTCGCCCAGCTGTCCGCCATGGGCGTGCCACCACGTGATTTCGGTTTCTGCAAAGGCCGCGGTCGCGGTGAACGCGAGGGCTGCGGCAGTTGCGCAGAACTTCAGGTTGGTCATTTCGATCCTCCGGTTCGATACCGGCCCCTTGCAGCAAAGAGACCGGTGGCAATAGTTGCCAGGTTGTTGCGCAGGCTCTCCTGCAGCGTTGTTCAAACGTGCAGTCCTCCGACCTGCTCTGCGAGCCGCGTCTGGATTCTGCACACGTGCTCACATAATGTTAACGTATGACAGTTCGATGAAAGATTTCTAGCAATATTGACAAATTTATCAAAAAAAGAGGACTGAATTGGTGTGACAGACGACAGCAGCAAACCTGCCGAAAGGCCTCGCCGCGTGACGGCGCAAGCCGTTGCCGATGCGGCCGGAGTGTCGCGTTCCGCGGTTTCACGCGCGTTTACGCCTGGCGCTTATCTTGATGCAAACAAACGAAAAAAGATCCAGAAGATGGCCGCGCGCATGGGCTATCAGCCCAACGCTCTGGCGGCGGGGTTAAAGGGTGGCCGGTCGCATCTGGTGGCGGTTTTTGTTGGCAACATGCGCAACACCTATGATTCCGAATTCGTGAACCGTCTGGTGGGTCAGCTGAACGCTTTGAACAAGTGGCCGATTCTCATTGATGGCGGTGATGACCACGCCGAAGCGGCCATTGATCAGGTGATGCGGTACCCGCTGGACGCTCTGATTCTGCGGGGCGGCAGTATGCCCGGCGCACTGGTCGAGCAGTGCAGCAAATTTGGAGTACCGATGATTTCATCCGGCCGGATCGTGGATGCGCCGGGGGTGGATAACGTGTGCTGCCGGAACGCCGATGGCATGCGCATCGCCACGCAGACCCTTATTGATCGGGGCCGCAAGCGGTTCGGCTTTATTGCCGGTGCGGAGTGTTTTGCCTCATCCGCCGATCGCCGGGCGGGTTTGATGGAGGCTCTGGATCAGGCCGGGCTGTCGTTGATCGCGGAAGAGGCGGGCGAGTTTACCGTCGAGGCCGGGTACGATGCGTCGATGAACCTGTTGCGGGGCAACAGCCTGGATGCACTGGTTTGTGCCAATGACGCCAGTGCAATCGGTGCGCTGACCGCGGCGCGCGAACTTGGCGTGGATGTGCCAGGGGCCCTGTCGATTGTGGGCTTTGATGATATCGAAATGGCCGGATGGCCGACCTTCAATCTGAGCACCGTGAGCAACCCCATCGACGACGCGGTCGAGCACGTGATCCACTTGCTGGAACGTCGGTTGTCCGAACCCGCAAGAACCAGCGAAACCCTCCTGATCGACCCCTATTTCGTGCCGCGCGGGACGCACTGAACACCCGCGTTGCACCAATCAGGGGCGCAGCTTCTCGGCGCCATGCGCCTCGATCCCGGCAGGTTCGGGAAAACGGGCGCGGGTGCGGTTGGCAAACGCCACGAGTGAAAGCATCACGGGCACCTCGACCAGAACGCCCACCACGGTGGCCAGGGCCGCGCCCGAATTCAGGCCGAACAGACTGATGGCGACAGCGACGGCCAACTCAAAAAAGTTCGACGTGCCGATCATGGCGCAGGGGGCGGCGATTCGGTGGGGCACTTTCAGCGCGTAAGCCGCGCCATAGGCCAAGGCGAAGATGCCGTAGCTCTGAATCAGGATTGGCACCGCGATCAGGACGATCACCAGCGGTTTCGCCAGAATGGTCTGTCCCTGCAGGCCGAACAGGATGACCACCGTTGTGATCAGGCCCAGCACCGACCACGGTTTCACCCAGGCCGAAAATGCGTCAATGGCGTCTTGCGAGCCCAGTTTGCGGCGCGTGATCAACCCGGCGATCAGCGGCAGCACCACATAAAGAACCGTCGCCAGCACCAGCGTCTGCCATGGGACCGAGATATCGGTCACGCCCAGCAAAAACGCCACAATGGGGGCAAAAGCCACCACCATGATCAGATCGTTCACCGAGACCTGCACCAGCGTATAGGTCGGATCGCCTTTGGTCAGTTGCGACCACACGAAAACCATCGCGGTGCAGGGGGCCGCGCCCAGCAGGATCAGACCGGCGGTGTATTGCGCGGCATCCTCGGGCTGAATCCACGGCGCGAAGACATAGTCGAAGAATAGCACCGCCAGCAGCGCCATGGTGAAAGGCTTGATCAGCCAGTTGACCACCAGCGTCACGATCAACCCTTTGGGCTGGCGTGCCACGCCCGCAACGGCGCCGAAGTCGACGCCTACCATCATCGGATAGACCATGGCCCAGATGAGCACGGCCACAACCAGATTGACGCTGGCCACCTCAGCCGAGGCGATCAGCCCGATCAGCCCCGGCGCGGCCAGACCAATCAGAATACCCGCAATCATGGCGAGGGCGACCCAGACGGTCAGGTAGCGTTCGAAAATGCTCATGAGTAGGCCTCGTTTGTTTGATCGGTCAGCTTGCCCGACGTCAGCGCCGCCAGTGCCACCATCACGGCAGCGGTGCCCAGAACCAGAGGCAGCCCGCCGATTTGATAGGTCAGGCCCGACAACACGGTGCCCACCAGGCGACCCGTTGCGTTGGCCATGTAGTAGAAGCCGACATCCATCGTCACCCGTTCGGACTTGGTGAAGGCCAGGATCAGGTAGGAATGCAGCGACGAATTGACCGCAAAGATCGCCCCGAACACCAGCAGACCCAGAACCAGCGTGACGGTCAGCCATGTCTGCGGCCCCGAGGATACCAATACCGCAACCGTCAACGCCGCCGGAATGCAGAACAGGGCGGTGGCCCAGCTGCGGGCGGCATGGATCAGGTCGCCTTCGCTGCGCTCGGATGCGCGCAGGATCTTGGGTGCGCTGGCCTGAACGGCTCCGTACAGGATCACCCAGACGGCCATGAAGGTGCCGATCATGAAGAACGCCGCGCGGTTGCCCTCCTCGGTGCCGTCGGACAGCACGGCATAGAAATAGATCGGGATGCCCACCACAAACCACACGTCCCGCGCGCCGAACAGGAATACCCGCGCTGCCGACAGCCAGTTCACGTTTGAGGATTTCGAGAAAACCTCGGAGAATTTTGCGCCCTTGCGTCCCTTGGGCAGGCCGGGTGGCATGAACTGGATGACGGCCACCAAAATAACCGCCAACACAATCGCCATGGCTAGCGTGGCCCAGACAAAGCCCAGCGTCGCTAGCAAAGCAGCCCCCAGCAGGAAACCCAAGCCTTTGACGGCATTCTTCGAGCCGGTCAGAACAGCAACCCAGCGAAACAGGCCACCGCCTTCGGTCGGCGCCAGCAGTTTCACCGCGGATTTTGAGGACATCTTGGCCAGATCTTTGGCGACACCACTGGCCCCCTGCACGATCATCACAAAGGCAACTTTGGCCGGAATCGCCCAGTTAGGGTCTAGTTGTGTGAGAACAAGCAGCGCCGCCACCTGCAACGCCAGCCCCGCATACAAGGTCGAGGTCAGCCCGAACCGCGCCGCGATCCAGCCTGCCGCAAGGTTGGTCCCCATCCCGGCGATTTCATAAAGAACAAACAGATACGCCAGCTGGACCGGCGAGAACCCCATCGTATGAAAGTGCAGCAGCACCAGCATACGCAGGGCCCCGTCGGTCAGCATAAAGGCCCAATAGGCCGCCGTGACCGCAACATAGGCCGACAGTCCTTCGGGCCGGGTGGTCACAGCGATGCCCCAACCTTCAGCGCGACATCGACCAGACGGTGCGCATAGCCCATCTCGTTGTCATACCAAGCATAGATTTTCACCTGCGTCCCGTTCACCACCATGGTCGAGGGCGCATCGACGATCGAAGACCGTTCGTCATTGGTGTAATCGGTTGAGACCAGCGGGCGCGTTTCATAGCCCAGAATGCCCTTCAACTCGCCCTCGGCTGCGGCTTTGAAGAAGGCGTTGACCTCTTCAGCAGTGGTTTCACGCTCCACCTCGAACACGCAGTCGGTCAGCGAGGCATTCAGCAGCGGTACGCGGACTGCGTGGCCGTTCAGACGGCCTTTCAATTCGGGATAGATCAGCGTGATCGCAGTGGCCGAGCCGGTGGTGGTCGGGATCAGAGAGTTCAGTGCCGAACGCGCGCGGCGCAGGTCCTTGGCGGGACGGTCCACGATGGTTTGCGTGTTGGTCACGTCATGGATCGTGGTCATCGAGCCGTGGCGGATGCCAAGGTTTTCGTGGATCACCTTGACCACCGGAGCGAGACAGTTGGTGGTGCAGGACGCCGCCGTCACGATGTGATGCGTGGCCGGATCATAGGTGTCTTCGTTGACGCCCATGACGATATTGGTGGTGGGGCCGTCCTTGACCGGGGCCGAGACGACAACCTTTTTAACACCGGCTGCGAAATAGGGCGCCAGCTTGGCCTCGCTCTTGAAAACGCCGGTGCAGTCGATCACCACGTCCACACCATCCAGAGGCAATTCGTCCAGATATTTGGTGCCGATAAAGGGCAGGCGCGTGCCGTTGATGGTGACGCTTTCGGCATCGTGCGAAAATTCGGCGTCCCAACGACCATGTACCGTGTCAAACTCCAGCAGATGCGTGTGCATCTCGGGATCGCCGACGCTGTCATTGATCCAAGCGATCTTGGCGCCCTTCTCCAGCAACGGTTTCAGGGCCAGTTTTCCCATCCGGCCCAGGCCGTTTACAGCGTAAGTCGTCATTTCGTGTCCTCAAGTGACGTCCTGCCGATGTCATCGACAGCAGTTTGCAATGCAATCCGGTCCAGGCTTTCGACCGGCAGCGAGGTAAAGGCTTCGATCCGGCGCTTCAGCGCGCCATAGGCATTTTGGAAGGCCAGGCTTTTTTCCGCATCGGTGCCTGTAGCCTTGACCGGATCCACCATACCCCAATGGCCGCTGATCGGCTGGCCTTCCCAGGCCGGGCATTCTTCGTTGGCGGCCTGGTTGCAGACGGTAAAGACAAAATCCATCTCGGGCGCGCCAGCTGCGGCGAACTCGGACATGTGCTTGGAACGCAGGACCGAAGTATCATGCCCTTTGTCCTTCAACACCTGCACGGCAAAAGGATTGAGTGCCGATGTCGGCTGGGTTCCGGCAGAATAGACGTTGAACCGGTCGTTACCCAGTTCGCGCAGCAGCGACTCGGCAAAGATCGAGCGGGCAGAGTTGCCCACGCACAGAAACAGTACATTGAACTTGCGGTCCGTCATGGTGTCATTTCCTTGGCTGAAAGGCATGCAGATATCAGGGCGGCCACGGCAGCAATCGAGGACCAGAAAATCCAGCATGTGCTGCACGTTCTTCATATCGACCGAATAGAGAAGAGAGGTTCCCGACCGTTCCTGCGTCACCAGCCCCGAGCGTTGCAGCGCGTTCAGATAGTTCGACAATGTGCTGGCCTTGATATCCAGCTCGGTTGCAAGCTCACCGGCGGGCACAGTGTCAGGAAAGCGTCGCATCAACATGCGAAACACCGAGATGCGCTGCGGGTGGCCGAGGATGGCGAGTTGGTCGGTAATCTGTTCTGTCATATTTCATGAAATATAGAAATAATGATTGTACAGCAATCCGTGAATCGCGTCGTTACAAAAAATTCACAGTCAAATACGCGGGTGCGATGTTTTAGGGCAGAAGATCAGGTGCGTGGGAGTGCGACTCCGCGATACGTCACGGAACCGGTAGGTGAATTCACAAACATCGAGGCTTGCGCGCGCAACCCCGACCGTTTAAACGGTCCTTCGCTTGCCTCAATAGCTCAGCTGGTAGAGCAGGTCCTTCGTAAGGACAAGGTCGGGGGTTCGAGTCCCTCTTGAGGCACCACGTTTTCCAATTGCTCAGGTCGTTGACGCTCAGGCGCGTTTCTCGCCAATCGTTGTCACGCCCAGAACCGACAGCACCTTAGCTTCGATCTGTTCGGCGTTCATGCCCGCGACAGCATACATATCTGCCGGGCTGGCCTGATCGATGAAGGTATCCGGCAGCACCATCGAGCGGTACTTCAATCCGTGATCGAATACGCCCTCATCCGCCAGCAGTTGCGCCACGTGGCTGCCGAAACCGCCGATTGCGCCTTCTTCGATGGTGATAAGGGCCTCATGATTTGCTGCCAGATCGAGGATCAGCTCGCGGTCCAGCGGTTTGGCAAAGCGGGCATCGGCGATGGTCGGGGTGATGCCCCGGGCCGAGAGTGCTTCGGCGGCTTTCTGAACCTCGGCCAGGCGGGTGCCAAAAGACAGCAGCGCCACGCGTGCGCCTTTCTGGATCATCCGGCCTTTGCCGATTTCCATCACCTCACCGCGTTCGGGCAGATCAACACCTACGCCTTCGCCACGCGGATAACGGAACGCAATGGGACCGTCGTCATGGGCAGCAGCAGTGGCGACCATATGCACGAGTTCTGCCTCATCCGCGGCGGCCATCACGACTAAGCCGGGCAGGTTGGCCAGATAGGCGATGTCAAACGACCCCGCATGGGTGGCGCCGTCGGCGCCCACAAGGCCAGCGCGGTCGATAGCAAAGCGCACCGGCAGGCGCTGAATAGCGACGTCATGCACGACCTGATCGTAGCCGCGCTGCAGGAAGGTGGAATACATCGCGCAGAACGGCTTCATCCCACCGGCTGCCAGCGCTGCGGCAAAGGTCACGCCGTGCTGTTCGGCAATCGCTACGTCGAAACAGCGCGAGGGGTAGCGCTCCGCAAACAAGCTCAGCCCGGTGCCATCCGGCATAGCAGCGGTCACGGCCACGATCTTGTCATCACGCCCGGCCTCTTCCACCAGCGTTTTACCAAAGACCGAGGTATAAGACGGCGCGTTGGACGGGGCCTTGTGCTGCTTGCCAGTCACCACATCGAACTTGGCCGTCGCATGACCTTTGTCCCGGGCCTGTTCGGCAGGGGCATATCCCTTACCCTTTTTGGTCAGCACATGAATCAGGATCGGGCCGGTTGCTCGTGTCTTGACCGTCCGCAGAACCGGAAGCAGCTGGTCCATGTCGTGCCCGTCGAGGGGGCCGATATAGGAAAAGCCCAACTCTTCGAACAAGGTGCCACCCACGGCCATGCCTTTCAGCATTTCCTTGGCGCGTTTCGCACCCTCGCGGAATGGTTCGGGAAGCAGTGACACCGCGCCTTTGGCGGCGGCTTTCAGATCGTGGAACGGGGCCTCGGTATAGATCCGCGACAGATAGCTGGACAGCGCACCGACAGGCGGTGCGATGCTCATTTCATTGTCATTCAGGATGACGATCAGGCGTTTCCCAAGATGCCCCGCGTTGTTCATCGCCTCGAACGCCATGCCAGCGGACATCGAGCCATCACCGATCACCGCTATCGCATCGCCTAGCCCCTCGGGTGTCACACCACCCAGATCGCGTGCGACGGCGAAACCCAGCGCGGCACTGATCGAGGTGGAACTATGTGCCGCGCCGAAGGGGTCATAGGGGCTCTCGCTGCGCTTGGTGAAGCCGCTCAGGCCGTCTTTCATACGCAGGGTACGGATACGGTCGCGGCGTTCGGTCAGGATTTTGTGCGGATAGCACTGGTGTCCCACGTCCCAGATGATCTTGTCTCGCGGCGTGTCAAAGACAGCGTGCAACGCGGTGGTCAGTTCGACCACGCCCAGGCCCGCACCCAGATGCCCGCCGGTGACGGACACGGCCGAAATCGTCTCGGCCCGCAATTCCTGCGCCACCTGATGCAGTTGCGCGTCCGAAAACTGCTTGAGATCCGCAGGGCGGCTCACAAGATCCAGCAGGGGCGTGTTCGGGCGGTCAGACATTTGGCGCGTTCCTGGCTTAGCTGTCCCGGGCAATAACGAAGCGGGCGGCGTCCTTCAAGGTTTCAGCCGTAGCACCGTACCCATCCAATGCGGCGCAGGCTTCGTCGACCAGCTCTACAGCACGGGCCTTGGCCGCATTCAGGCCCAACAGGGATACAAACGTGGCCTTGCCGGCCTCAGCATCTTTTTGCAGGCGTTTCCCGGCCTTTTCGGCATCACCTTCCACATCAAGGATGTCATCCGCGATCTGAAAAGCAAGGCCAAGGGCTTGGGCATATTGGCGCAAGGGTTCCGGATCGGCCAGCGCCAGCCGAGCCCCCGCACAGGCCGACCATTCGATCAGGGCGCCGGTCTTGCCCGCCTGAAGGCGCGTAATTTCGTCCAATGTCAGCGGCGCAGCCGCCGATTCCGCCGCAATATCCAACGCCTGACCCAGCACCATGCCTTGCGCCCCGCTGGCATTTGCCAGCGTCAGGGCCAGTTCCGCGCGGACCTCGGCAGTGCCGACCTCGGGCCGTGTGCACAGTTCAAAGGCCAGCGTTTGCAGCGCATCGCCCGCCAGAACGGCAGTGCCGTCGTCCCATTTCACATGCACGGTCGGGCGCCCGCGCCGCAGGTCGTCGTCATCCATGCAGGGCAAATCGTCATGCACCAGCGAATAGGCGTGCAGCGCTTCGATCCCAACGGCTGGCCAAATCGCGCGCCCTTCGTCCACGCCATGCAGGCGTGCGCTTTCCAGCACCAGAAACCCGCGCAACCGCTTGCCGCCCTCGGTGGCATAGGCCATCGCCCGGGTTACATCCAGATCGTCCAGCGCACCCAGAACCAGATCGAACTGATCCTGAATACGCGCCGCATCCTGCGCTAGCTTTTCGCGAAACATTTACTGACCTTCGACAGGCGTCGTCCCGGTCGGCTGACCATTGGCGTCCAGAGTGATCGCGGCCACCTTTTCCTCGGCCCGTTTCAGCTCATCCTCGCAGCGCTTTTTCAACGCCGCCCCGCGCTCGTACAGCGCGATGGACTGGTCCAGCGCCACGTCGCCGCGCTCCAACTGGCCGACCACGGCCTCAAGCTCTTTCATCGCCTGTTCGAATGTCATCTGATCAACGGGAGTATCGGTCATCGGGCTGCCTTCATCAATTCTTCCACATGGGCGCGGGTGGCCTCGGCCAGTGCGTTCAGATCATACCCGCCTTCCAAAGTCGAGACGATACGTCCTTCGCACAGCTCGTTGGCAAGTTTGCATAGCTCTGCCGTGACCCAGGCGAAATCGCCGGTGGACCAGTTCAGATTGGCCAGCGGATCGTCCTGATGCGCGTCAAACCCGGCTGAGATGATGATCAGTTCCGGCTTGAAAGCGCGCAGGCGCGGGAAGGCTTGCGTTTCATAAGCCCTGCGCATCTCTGCCCCACCTGTCCCGGGGGCCAGAGGGATGTTGAGAATGGTCTCAAAGGCGCCGGTCTCATCCGGACGCCCCGATCCGGGCCACAAAGGCATCTGTTGGCTGGTGATCACCAGCGCGCGTTTTTCATCCCACAGCAGATCCTGCGTGCCATTGCCGTGATGCACATCGAAATCCACCACCGCAACCCGGTTCAACCCGTGGTGATCCAGCGCGTGCTTGGCTGCCAGCGCCGCGTTTCCGAACAGGCAGAAGCCCATCGCTGTGTCTGTTTCCGCATGATGACCCGGCGGCCGGATCGCACAGAAGGCGTTCGGGGCCTCTCCGCGCAATACCATATCCACAGCGCGCACCACGGCCCCGGCGGCACGGTAGGCCGCATCGACCGAGCCCGGAGACATGAACGTATCCCCGTCAATCTGTGCAAACCCCTCTGCCGGGCGCGCGCTGCGAATGTCTCGAATGTAGCTTTCCGGATGCACCCGCAACAGATCGTCATCCGCCGCCAAAGGGGCCGTCACCCGGTTTAAATCCAGTGACTCCAGCGCGTGCAGAATATGCTCCAACCGCGCCACCCGTTCCGGATGCCCGTCCGGTGTCACATGCCCAAGGCAATCCGCATGATTCAAAAGGGCGGTTTTCATCAGAATCCCCTGTTCATCTGGCCAAAAACATCCTCGCCGAAGGCATAAAATCGCCGCGCAGCGGCCAAATCAATCCGGCGCCAGCATATATCCGGCGCCGCGTACCGTCTGCAGGTACCGTGGCTGCTTTGGGTCCTGTTCGATTTTCCGACGCAGACGGGTGATCTGCACGTCCACAGCGCGCTCCTGCGCCTGACCCTTGTCGCGGCCCAGATCCTCGACCAGTTTGGCGCGGCTGATCGGTTCACCCGGCTGGGCCGAGAAGATCTTCATCAACTGGCTCTCGGTTGCTGTCAAACGCACAGGCTCTTCGCCCTGCCACATCTCGCCGCGTTCCACGTCATAACGGATCGGCCCAAGGTTCAGAATCTTGGTCGCGGTATCCAGCGCCGGGGTTTCCGGCATCCGCCGCAAGATCGCATTGATCCGAAGCAGCAGCTCTTTCGGTTCAAACGGTTTGGCAAGATAGTCGTCCGCACCCGCTTCAAGCCCGGCGATGCGGTGCTCGGTCTCTCCGCGTGCGGTCAACAGCAGGATTGGAGTAGTATGGGTTTCGCGCAGCGTTCTGGTCAGGCTCACGCCATCCTCGCCGGGCATCATCACGTCCATCACGATCATGTCGAAGTCCAGCCCGGACAACACACGCCGTGCGTGTGCCGCATCACGGGCCGCCGTGACCAGAAAACCGCTCCGCATCAGAAACTTCTTGAGCAGATCACGAATACGCTCATCGTCGTCAACGATCAGCAGATGGGCGTCCATTTCGCTCATGAGGTGGTATCCCGCAGTTTCGTATAGGCATGACGCATATCAGCATCCATCATCGCTTCAAGCACTTTACGAAATCCTGACACGGCCTCGGGGCCTGCGTCCTTATACGCCGCGCGCATCCGCACGCGCTGGGCTTCGGACAGTTTGGTCTCAAGCGCCTTGCCTTTTTCGGTCAGAAACAGATGCCGTTCCCGCTTGTCCACCGTGCCGACGCGGCTTTCGACCAGGCCATCCTCGATCAGCGTCCGCAACACCCGGTTCAGAGACTGTTTTGTCACCCCGAGAATAGCCAGCAGGTTGTTCACCGTCGTCCCCGGCGCGCGGTTGATGAAGTGGATCGCCCGATGATGCGCCCGGCCATAGGCCATCTGCGCCAGAATGCGATCAGGGTCGGCGGTAAAGCCGCGATATGCGAAAAACATCGCCTCGATCCCCTGCCGAAGCTGTTCGTCGGTCAAAAACAACAGGCTTTCACCGCCAAAGACTTGGGCGGGACGCGTATCCGACATAGTATGCCTCATTCGTTACTCGTGCCGAGTTTATGTCAGCGTTGTTGACATTCCAAGAGTGGACAGGTATCGAATCGCAGTTTCTGCGCAACTTTATGTCCGCATCGGACTTAATTGGCGCAACAATCGGAAAATTCAACCCAAGGCTGGAGGTTTCGCATGGCGGGTTATGATGATCGTGATGGCACCATCTGGTTGGATGGCAAACTTGTGCCCTGGCGCGAGGCCAATGTGCACATCCTGACCCATGCGATGCACTATGCGTCCTCGGTCTTTGAAGGAGAGCGCGCCTATAACGGCAAGATCTTCAAAAGCCGCGAACATTCCGAACGTCTGATTGCCTCGGCCGAGGCTTTGGATATGCCGATGCCCTATTCGGTGGACGAAATCGAGGCCGCCAAGGAAGAAGCGCTGAAGGCCAGCGGCCTGCAGGACGCTTATGTCCGTGCGCTGGTCTGGCGCGGATCGGGCGAAGATATGGGCGTGGCGTCGGCCAAGAACCCGGTGCGCATGGCCGTGGCCGTCTGGCCGTGGGGCGCCTATTACGGCGACGCCAAGATGCAGGGCGCCAAGCTGGACATCGCGGAATGGAAACGCCCCAGCCCGGAAACCATCCCGGTCCACGCCAAGGCGGCGGGCCTCTACATGATCTGCACCATTTCCAAGCACAAGGCCGAGGCCAAGGGCTGCTCGGACGCGCTGTTCATGGACTGGCGCGGCTACGTGGCCGAAGCGACCGGCGCCAACGTGTTTTTCGTCAAGGATGGTGAGGTGCACACGCCGCTGGCAGATTGCTTCCTGAACGGCATTACCCGTCAGACCGTGATCCAGATGCTGAAAGACAAAGGCATCACTGTCCACGAACGCCGCATCAAGCCCGAGGAAATGGCTGATTTCGAACAGTGCTGGCTGACCGGCACCGCCGCCGAGGTCACCCCGGTCGGGCAGATCGGTGATTATACCTTCGAGGTCGGAGACCTGACCCGTGAGATCGCTGCCGAGTATGAGGCGCTGGTCCGCGCCTGATCCGAGCGACACACGATTTATGGAACCCCCGCTATTGGCGGGGGTTTTTCTTTGCCCGCCGTTCAAGACTTTGTGCAGATCGTCCCGTTGGCTGGACGAACGCGCAACCGGGTGTAGGTTAACCCCATGTTGGACCTGCTCAGCGATATCCTCACCCGCCTGTCCCTGCGTGGGACATTCTACTTTCGAACCTCTTTCACACCGCCGTTTGGTATTCAGGTGCCCGCCTACCAGAACGTCGCCCGGTTTCATTTCGTTCAGCGCGGGGAATTGAAAGTTTACGTCTCTAACACAGGCGAAACGCTGCGTCTGAAGCAGGGCGACCTGATTCTGATCCCGCATGGCGCGGCACATGCCCTGCTGTGTAATGAGGTCAAACCGATGGACGCGCTGCCGCTTGAGCAGGTCCTGGACGATGCCGGATACCAAGGTGACGGCGTGTTGATTTATGGCGGCGAGGATAAAAGCCGAGACACGCAACTGATCTGTGGTCACTTCTCGTTCACCGGCCCTCCGGGACGGCAAGGGAGCGGGCATATGCTGATCGACCGGCTGCCACCCTATATCCTGATCGAAAACTACGGCGAAGAGGCCGGGGCCTGGATCGAAGCCACCCTACGCATGATCGGGTCCGAGGTCAGCGGCGCCCGGATCGGCGGCGATCTGATCGCGTTGAAACTGTCCGAGGTGTTGTTTGCACAAGCCATTCGTGCCCATTTGGAGCATCAAAGCCCAAGCGAATCCGCGTTGGCCGGGTTTGCCGATCCCCGCATCTCACGCGCACTGACCGCCTTTCATCAGGCCCCGGCGCAGGAGTGGAGCGTTGAATCGCTGGCGCGCGAGGCCGGTATGTCACGCACCGCCTTCGCACAGCTCTTTGCCGAGAAGATGGGAACTACACCGATGCAATACCTGACCGACTGGCGGATGCAGATCGCCTGTCACGGATTGACCGAGGCGCGCTGGAACGTGGCGGATGCGGCGGCCGAGGTCGGCTATGCTTCCGAGGCTGCGTTTTCCCGGGTATTCAAAAAGCAGATCGGCCTCTCCCCGGCTGCGTATCGGTCGATGCACTGATCGCACCCAGTTCTGAACGATCTGCACAGTTTCACGAACGATCCGGAATTAAACGTCCGAATACTCTTTCCTAGTTTGGGGTCATGCCAAGAAAGGAAAGGAAATTTCAATGTCTGTTCGTTTCGTTACCCGCACCATCCACGCCTATCTGGACTACCCGGTCGCCTTTGCGCTTATGGGGCTGCCCTTTGTTCTGGGGCTGGGGCAATCCAACCCGATGGCCCTGTGGCTGTCTGTTGCAACTGGTGTTGCGGCCTTTGTGCTGACCGTGCTGACCGATCACCACCTCGGCATCTGGCGGGTGCTGCCCTACAAGTTCCATCTGGCCGTTGATCTGCTGGTCGGCGTCGTGTTTCTGGCCGCGCCAAGCCTGTTTGGGTTCTCGGGGCTGGATGCGATATACTATTGGCTGAACGGCGCAGCGGTGGTCGCCGTCATCTCGCTCAGCACGCCAGAACAGGGTTTGACCGCCTGAGCAGGTTTTCCACAGGTGTCACAATTTCATCGTGATACTTTCAAGAATCTGAGCCGCTTGTTTTACAAACAGGCGGCTCACTGCCGCTCACCAATCGCGTGACCCAAAAGGGTCGCCAGACAGGAGAGCCACCATGACCCAAATCCTTCGCCCCAACCGCCGCGCCTTTCTGGCTGGCAGCACTGCCTTTGCCGCGTCGCTGTCCATGCCTGCGATCAGTCGCGCCGCGTCCCGTCCCGTCTTTACCCATGGCGTGCAGTCCGGCGATGTGGACATGAGCTCGGGCATGATCTGGACCCGCACGGATCGCCCTGCGCGGGTGATGATGGAGGTCTCAACCACCGAGAGCTTTGCCGACGTCCGCAAGTTGACCCCGATGGATGCGATCCCGAACAGCGATTTCGCGGTGAAGCGGCTGGTCGAGGGGCTGCCCTCGGATCAGGAAATCTTCTACCGGTTTGTGGCTGCTGATCTGAGCGACATCAATGTCGTATCAGAGCCTATTATTGGTCAATTCCGCACTGCACCGTCCGAGCGTCGCAATATCCGCTTTGCATGGTCGGGTGATACGGCAGGGCAAGGCTGGGGCATCGATGACGAAGGTATGCGCACCTATGCCACCATGGCGCAGCACCGGCCGGATTTCTTTATCCACTCGGGCGACACGGTTTATGCCGATGGTCCGATGCAGGATGAGGTTGAGAAAGACGGCCAGTTGATCTGGAAAAACACCACCCTGATTGACGAGAAACGCAAGGTGGCCGAGTCGTTGGACGAATTTCGCGCCCAGTGGAAATACAACATGATGGACGCGCATGTGCGCGCGATGAACGCCGTCTGCCCGACATTCTTCCAGTGGGATGACCATGAGGTGGTCAACAACTGGTCGGATGCCAAGGACCTGATCTCGGACGACCGCTATACCGAGAAATCGGTGCATGTACTGCAATCCCGCGCGGGCCGTGCCTTTCACGAGATGACACCGCTGCGGATCACGCCGGCCGAGCCGGGGCGTGTGTATCGCAAGATCTCGTATGGTCCGATGCTGGACGTGTTCTTTCTGGATCTGCGTAGCTATCGCGGGCCGAACGGGTCTTCGATGGAGGATGAAATCACCGACAAGTCGCGCATTCTTGGCGCCGAACAGCTGGCGTGGCTGAAACGTGAATTGGCCGCGTCGCAGGCCACATGGAAGGTGATCGCCTCTGATATGCCCATCGGTCTGATCGTTTGGGACCGGTGGAAGGATCAGAAAGGGGCCGAGGCGATCGCGAACGGGGATAGTGGCCGGGCCAAGGGGCGCGAGTTGGAAATTGCCGATCTGCTGCGTTTCATCAAGACCGAAGGGGTTACCAACACGGTCTGGTTCACGGCGGATGTACACTATACGGCTGCGCACTATTATGACCCTAACAAAGCGCAATTCCAGGATTTTGAGCCGTTCTGGGAATTCGTGTCCGGCCCGCTGCACGCCGGAACCTTTGGTCCGAACGCGCTGGACGGCACTTTTGGGCCAGAGGTGAAGTTCGCCAAAGCGCCGACCAAGGAGCAGGGCGCCAATCTGCCCCCCAGTGCAGGCCTGCAGTTCTTTGGCTTGGTCGATATCGACGGCGCAACCCAGCAGATGACCGTGCGCCTGATGGATCGTGCCGATACCGAATTGTGGTCGGTCACACTGGACCCGCAGCCGCAGGGGATCTGATCGCTCGTCACATCGCGCCCCGAAGAATTTTGGGGCGTGTTTTTGCCCTTGAAAATTCCGACTAAAATAGTCAGATAACGCATAACGCCAGATGCAAGAGCATCCGGCACAGGGTTTCGAGGCGGTTTGCGGGCTTAGCGCATGAAACGGTGAGAGCTTGCCGCCGCCTCGGAAACGAATGATCGGGGTAAGACATGGGCGATCCGCTGGACGAAATCATGGCACGGCACGAAGCAGCCACAGCTTGCGGCTGTTGCTGTGACGATGACTTTTGCGCCTATGTCGACAAAACACCCAAAGCAGAACGCGACTTGCCTGAAACCTTGCCAGCCAGTGCCGCAAGTCGTCGTGGCTCGGTTCGGTTTCTCAATGAAAATCCGATGGGGTAACAGCCCCGGGGCGGGGCTGTACAAGCTCTAAACCTTAGAAATCAACGCCGCGCTGGGCTTTGATACCAGCTTGGAACGGGTGCTTTTCTTCGGTCATTTCGGTAACCAGATCGGCATAGTCACGCAGCGCTTGCGGCGCATCGCGGCCGGTCAGGAACACACTGGTCTTGTCGGACCGTTCGTTCAAACCGTCGATCACCTGATCCACCGACAGGTATTCATAGCGCAGGGCGATGTTGATCTCGTCCAGAACCACCAGATCATAGTCACCGCTGGCCATCAGGGCGCGGGCCTTGTCAAAGGCGGCGTTGGCGGCGGCGATGTCACGCTCCTTGTCCTGTGTGTCCCAGGTGAAGCCTTCACCCATCGTGTGCCAGGTCACCAGATCGCGTTCCTCGAAAAAACGCCGCTCGCCGGTTTTCCACTTGCCTTTGATGAACTGCACCACGGCGACCTTCTGGCCCCAACCAAGCGCCCGGATCACCACGCCAAACGCGGCCGAGGATTTGCCCTTGCCTTTGCCGGTGTTGATCAGAACCAGCCCGCGCTCCGGGTCGACGGCCTCGGACACTTTCTTGCGGTGCTGGGCCTGCACCTTCTGCATCTTTTCCTTGTGATCTTGTGCGTCGCTCATGAGCGGAACCTTTCTTGATTTGCGCCCAACCTAAGCGAAGTTTGCCAAAGGTAAAGATCAGGCCTTTGGGTCCGGGGCCGATTTGTCCTTGCCCCGATCCACGCCCAGTTGGCGTTCACGCAGGATAACCAGCACGTTGCCCGCAATGACCAGCGCCGCGCCACCCAGCATGACAAGTGTCGGCCACTCATCGAACCACACATAGCCGATGACTATGGCAAACAGCATGGTCGTGTAATCATAAGGGGCCAGCATTGAGGCCTGTCCAAAGCGATAGGACGAGGTCACCAGAATCTGTGCCACGCCGCCGATCAACCCCATTGTAGCCAGTATTAGAGCCTGTTCCCATGTTGGCATCGTCCAACCCCAAAAGGCTGTCAGAGACGACAGCAATGTAGCGGTCAGCGAGAAATAGAACACCACCGCAGCGGGATGGTCGATCTGCACCAATTGCCGGATGTGTATCTGCACAAAGGCCCGCGCCATGGTGGCCACCAGCACGCAGAGCGCGCCGATGGTGGCGGCGGTGTCCATATTGTTGCCGCCCAGCCGGGGCCAGATCATGATCAGCACCCCCAGAAGGCCGATGGCAACAGCGCCAATGCGGATCATGCGAATACGCTCGCCCAGCATGATCGCGGCCAGAATCAGGGTGAAGATCGGGGTGGCATAGCCAATTGCCGTGACCTCGGGCAGGGGCAGCAGGCTGAGGCCGGTAAAGGTCAGGCCCATGGCGCTCGTGCCCAGAACGCCGCGCCAGAAATGCCCCATGGGTTTCTTGACCACCAACCCCTGCGCCAACTCACCGCGATAGACCAGCCAGCCGATGATCACCGGAACCGCAAAGAGCGAGCGGAAGAATACTATCTCTCCGGGTGGGAAATCGTCCGACAAGGCTTTGACCAGCGCCTGCATTGCGGTGAACAGAACCAGCGCGCTGAGTTTCAGCGATACGGCCAGCACAGGTCGATGCGATGTTAAGGGTTTTGCCATCGGCGCGACCCTGCTCTTTTGTCAGTCAAAGATCAATGATCGGTGCGGGAACTCGACCAGTCGGCAGGCAGGGGGTGGCCGATCTCGTCGGCAAACTCTTCCAGGAACCGGATCATCCGTTGGGTACGTTGCCGCGCCAATGCCGCGCCGCCTTCGGTCAGCATGTCATCCGGCAGTGCCAACAGCTTGACCTTCCAATGGTCGATCGAAAAGGCAAGATCGTCCAGCGGGCGGTTCGCAGCAAAAGGATCGGCGGCATCATACAGCGTCCGCCCCAATGCGCCCGAGACCGAGAAGTTTCGCGCAACCCCGATCGCCCCAAGCGCATCCAGCCGGTCCGCATCGCGCAGAATGCAGGCCTCGGGCGTTTCGGGCGTGATATTGGCCGAGAAACTATGCGCTTCGATGGCGTGCTGGATGGCGCTGATCTGGGTGTCGTTATAGCCCAATTCTCGCAGGATAGGCTCTGATTTCTGCGCCGACTTGCGCGAGGCCAGATGGCGTTTGGGGTCGTCTTTCGGCAGATTGACCAGATCATGCAGGTAACAGGCGGCCAGCAACACGGACCGGTCTGTCGCCCCATCCGCGATGTTCTGAGCATTCACCCAGACCCGGTCCAGATGGGCCAGATCGTGTGCCGGATCGGTTTCCATCCGCTGCGCGACGACGGCGCGCAGGCGCGAGCGCAGATCAGCCGATCCGTCCACGGTTCTCTCCGATCTGGCCGCGGTGCAGCAGCAGGTGGTCGAGGATCACGCAGGCCATCATTGCCTCACCCACCGGCACCGCGCGGATGCCGACGCAGGGGTCGTGGCGGCCTTTGGTGATGATCTCGGTTTCCTCTCCCGATTTGGTGATGGTCTTGCGCGTGGTCAGGATGGACGAGGTCGGTTTGACCGCAAACCGTACCACAACATCCTGCCCGGTCGAGATGCCGCCCAGAATGCCCCCGGCATGGTTGCTGCTGTATTGTGGGCCGTCCTGACCCATGAAAATCTCATCTGCATTGGCTTCACCGGTCAGTTCAGCGGCGGCCATGCCTTCGCCGATCTCAACGCCTTTGACTGCGTTGATTGACATCATCGCAGCGGCCAGATCCGTGTCTAACTTGGCGTAAACAGGTGCGCCCAGCCCGGCGGGAACGCCGCGGGCCACAACCTCGACCACCGCACCGACCGAGTTGCCGGACTTGCGAAGGTCGTCCAAATAGGTGGCCCAATCCTCCGCGGCTTGGGCATCGGGTGTCCAGAACGGGTTCTGTTCAATCTGCGACCAGTCGAAATTGGCGCGGTCGATCTTGTGCGGGCCGATTTGCGTCATATAGCCGGTGATCTGCACATTCGGTGCGATCTGCTTGATCGCCTCGCGGGCCAATCCACCTGCGGCGACTCGCGACGCGGTTTCGCGGGCCGAGCTGCGCCCGCCACCGCGGTAGTCGCGGATACCGTATTTCTGCCAGTAGGTGATGTCGGCGTGGCCCGGACGGAACTTGTGCATGATATCGCCGTAGTCTTTCGAGCGCTGATCGGTGTTCTCGATCATCAACTGGACGGGTGTGCCGGTGGTCTGGCCTTCAAACACGCCAGACAGGATTTTGACCTGATCGGGTTCACGCCGCTGGGTGGTAAATTTGTTCTGCCCCGGTTTGCGCTTGTCCAGCCAGTGCTGGATCATCGCCTCGTCAATCGTCACGCCCGGCGGGCAGCCGTCGACGGTGGCACCCAAGGCGGGCCCGTGGCTTTCACCCCAGGTGGTGACGCGGAAGAGGTGTCCAAAGCTGTTCATCGACATGGGGCGTGCTCCTTTGAGGGTTGTGATTAGCGGGCAAGGCCCGTGGCCTCAAGCGGATTTGCGGTTGGGGCAAGGGCGCCCCAACCAAGTGTGCCTATGCCGCACGGGTTAGTTCGGCACGGGTTTTAGTGATCATTAGGGCGGCTTGCGCGGCCTCGCGCCCCTTTTCTACGAAATGCGCGCGGTAGATGGCGTTGTGGTGATTGGTTTCCTGATATTGATGCGGGGTTAGCGACACCGACAGGACCGGAACACCGGTATCCATGCCTGCACGCATCAGGCCATCAACCACGGCTTGGGCCACAAAATCGTGCCGGTAGATGCCGCCATCCACCACAAAAGCGGCACAGGCTACGGCAGCGTATTGGCCGGTCTGGGCCAGATCGCGGGCCAGCAAGGGCATCTCGAACGCGCCGGGGACGTCGAAGACATCGACCTGTTCCGCGGGGATGAGTTGGAGGAACCCGTCCAGCGCACGGTCCACGATATCGGAATGCCAGTTGGCTTTGATAAAAGCATAGCGGGTGTGTGTCATCATGATCTCCTTTCGTAACAGACACGTCACCCAAGGCGATCACGGGCAGGCGCGCCGCATCACCGGCACGCTGCACGTTCTCTTTCATCCGGACTTTAACCGTCGGCTCTGGCCTCTCACCAGATCTGCTGACACCCCGGCACGGGGCCGCTCGCGGGCTTACGGGTCATGCCCGCATACCGCCGGTGGGGAATTTCACCCCGCCCTGAGAACGGGGTGGAATGTGCCAAGGCCCGTTCACTTCTGCAAGAGGCTTTGCTTGCCACCGAATTGACGGGTTTCGTTTCCATGGTCGTCCTGTAAGGTCGCTGCAACCAAGGAGAGCGCGAATGAAACTCTATCACAGTCCAACCTCGCCCTATGTCCGCAAGGTGATGGTTTTGCTGCACGAAACCCGCCAGCTTGAAGATGTCGAGGTGTTGAACGTCGCCACCACTCCGTTGGCTCCTGCGGACGAGCTGCAGGGCAAGGTGCCGCTGAGACGCATTCCGGCGCTGGAGCGACCCGATGGTCCGACGCTGTTCGACAGCCGCGTGATCTGCGCCTTTCTGGACGCGCGCATCAAGGCGGGAATGTACCCCGAGGGCACCGGGCGTTGGGACGTGCTGACGTTGGAGGCGCTGGCTGACGGTATTTTGGATTCGGCGGTGGGGATGGCCTATGAGGCGCGCCTGCGCCCCGAGGACAAACAGTGGGACACGTGGCTGGATGCGCAATGGGGCAAGATTGAACGGGCCTGTGCCGCGTTGAACCAGCGCTGGATGGCGCATCTGTCGGGGCCGCTGGATATGGGGCAGGTGGCCGTGGCCTGTGCGCTGGGCTATCTGGACCTGCGACACGACGCGCGGAACTGGCGCAAAGGTAATGACGCGCTGAGCGAGTGGTTTGCCACCTTCAACGAACGGCCCAGCATGGCGGCGACCCGTCCCGAGGGTTAACCCGATTCAGGTGCGCTGGCCGTGACTTGCAGGGCCAGCGCGTGGTCGATCAGGGTGCGCTGAACGTGGCGAGATAGGCCGCGATGTCGTCGGCGCCTTTTTTTAGCTTCACGCTCATGTTCGGGCGCGCGGTTTCGTCATCCAGATATTCTTGAATGAAACCAATCGGGTCCTGCGAATAGGCGGAGATGTTTTCCTCGGTCCAGACCAGACCTTCTTCGCCGGCGCGGATCATGTCATCGGTGAACATGCCGACGGGGAGACGCTCGCTCCCATAGCGGTAGTCATTCTCGGCACCGGCGACGCGGCCCACCACGCCAAAGAGATTCGGTCCGGTGATGCCGCCTTTGACCAGAACCTCGCCGTCTTTGATGATCGCATGGCAGGAAGAGCAGCGGTTATAGAGTTTTTCACCTTTGGCCGGGTCACCGGCAGCTGCGGCATGTGACGCAAGGGCAATCGTAAGAGTCAACGCAGTTGGAATGAGCTTTGGCATGGAAAATGTCCTGCTGAGGTTGGGATTAATTCGGCCCTTCGGAGATTCCCGCTAAAAGTGCAATCGAAATCAGGCCTGCGTAAGCTCCTATAAAATATCTATTTTTAACTCAGTTTTTTCGCGGTCACGGATTTCCTGAAAGTGGGAAATTGCATGGCGAAAATGGGTCAGAAATTTGCAAATCAGGCAGCCTGTGATGAGGGGATGACTGATCCTGGTGGCCCGTGTACGCCGGACCCGAATCACATGGATGGCGAATTAGGCTGATTGGCGGATTTCCCCACTTAAACCCGTCCAAAACTTGAAAAATCAGCCCCCCGTTGTGACATGAATGCCCATATGCGGCGTAGTGCGCGCCTATGACCGCTGGACGAACCGATTTCTCCCGGCTAGATAGCCGCGATGAGACGCCGCTTTGATGCGGTGCTGATGCATGTTTGCCCGCAACTGCGGGCGCCGGAATCGGAGAAAACCTCGTGTCCCACGCAGAAGACAACGAAGGCACCCGCAGAGATTTCCTCTACTACGTCGCTGGCGGCGCAGGTGTCGTTGCGACGGGTGCAGCCGTATGGCCCCTGATCAACCAAATGAACCCATCGGCAGACGTTCAGGCGCTGTCCTCGATCCGCGTGGACGTGAGCGGCGTTGAGCCGGGTACGCAGCTGACCGTGAAATGGCTGGGTAAACCCGTGTTCATCCGTCACCGCACCGGTGCCGAGATCACCGAAGCGCAAGAGCAGGACGCCGAAGGCGTAGACGCACTGCCCGATCCGCTGGCGCGCAACTTCAACCTGCCCGCGGATGCGCCTGCGACCGACGAAAACCGCGTGATGCCGTCGCCCGAAGGCGAAGCGCCCGGCGCATGGATCGTTCAGATGGGCGTGTGTACCCACCTGGGTTGTGTGCCTCTGGGTGATGCCGGTGACTTTGGCGGCTGGTTCTGCCCCTGCCACGGCTCGCACTACGACCTTGCCGGTCGTATCCGCAAAGGCCCCGCGCCCGAAAACCTGCCCGTCCCGCCCGTTGAGTGGGTGGACAACAGCACCATCAGACTCGGCTAAGGGAGACCCAACTTATGTCCGGAATTCCCCACGATCATTACGAGCCGAAGACAAACGGCGAAAAGTGGCTGAACAGCCGCCTGCCGATTGTCGGCCTGATCTACGACACCATCATGATCCCCACCCCCAAGAACCTGAACTGGTGGTGGATCTGGGGCATCGTCCTGGCGTTCTGCCTGGCGCTGCAGATCGTCACCGGTATCGTTCTGGTGATGCACTACACCCCGCATGTTGATCTGGCCTTCGCCAGCATCGAACACATCATGCGCAACGTGAATGGCGGCTATATGCTGCGCTACCTGCACATGAACGGCGCGTCGCTGTTCTTTGTTGCGGTTTACATCCACATCTTCCGCGGCCTGTTCTACGGCTCGTACAAAGCCCCGCGTGAGATCACGTGGATCATCGGGATGCTGATCTACCTGATGATGATGGGCACCGCCTTCATGGGCTACGTTCTGCCCTGGGGTCAGATGTCCTTCTGGGGTGCGACCGTGATCACCGGCCTGTTTGGCGCGATCCCGTTTGTGGGTGACGCGATCCAGACCTGGCTGCTGGGCGGACCCGCGGTGGACAATGCCACGCTGAACCGCTTCTTCTCGCTGCACTACCTGCTGCCGTTCGTTATCGCGGCGCTGGTAATCGTGCACATCTGGGCCTTCCACACCACCGGCAACAACAACCCCACGGGTGTTGAAGTGCGCCGTGGCTCGAAAGCCGAGGCCGAGAAAGACACGCTGCCATTCTGGCCCTACTTCGTGATCAAGGACCTGTTCGCGCTGGCCGTGATCCTGGTTGTGTTCTGGGCGGTTGTCGGCTTCATGCCGAACTATCTGGGCCACCCGGACAACTACATCGAAGCCAACCCGCTGGTGACACCTGCACACATCGTGCCCGAATGGTACTTCCTGCCGTTCTACGCGATCCTGCGTGCCTTCACCGGTGAGGTCTGGGTTGTTCAGTTCGCCAGCTTCATTACCGGTGGCATCGTCGACGCCAAGTTCTTTGGTGTGATCGCGATGTTCGGTGCGATCCTGGCCATGGCCCTGGCGCCCTGGCTGGACACCTCGAGCGTGCGTTCGGGCAAGTACCGTCCGATGTTCAAATGGTGGTTCTACCTGCTGGTCATCGACTTCTTTGCCCTGATGTGGCTGGGTGCGATGCCCGCGGAAGAGCCCTATGCGACCTTCTCGCTGATCGCGTCTGCCTACTGGTTCGCTTATTTCTTCGTGATCCTGCCGATCCTCGGCGTGATCGAGAAGCCTCTGGCACAGCCCGAGACCATCGAAGAAGACTTCAACGCGCATTATGGCAAGGCTGACGCCGACGCCACGCCGGCCGAGTAAGAAGAGGGACCGGAAACATGTTCAAGAAACTTGCAATCGGTGCCGCGTTTGCTCTGGCCCTTGCTCCTGCTGCGTCTTTCGCAGCAGGCGGCGGCGAGCAGCATATCGAGGATTTCGACTTCTCGTTCGAGGGGCCGTTTGGCACCTGGGACAAGGGCCAGCTGCAGCGCGGTCTGCAGATCTATACCGAGGTCTGCGCAGCCTGCCACGGCCTGCAATACGTGCCGCTGCGGACGCTGGAAGACCTGGGCTATTCGGAAGAAGAAGTTATCGCCTATGCGGCGGGCAACTTCGAAGTGTTCGATCCCGAGCTGGATGATTTCCGCCCGGCCATCCCGACCGATCACTTCCCGGCCAATAACGGTGTTGGCGCGCCGGACCTGAGCCTGATGGCCAAGGCCCGCGCCGGTTTCCACGGCCCCTACGGTCTGGGTATCAACCAGCTGTTCAAAGGCATGGGCGGCGCGGAATACATCGCCTCGCTGCTGGATGGCTATACCGGCCATGAAAAGGAAGAGGCCGGCGCGGTCTTGTACGAAAACACCGCCTTCCCCGGTGGCTGGATTTCGATGGCACCGCCGCTGTCCGACGATCAGGTTGAATTTGCCGATGGCCACCCGGCCACGGTTGAGGCCATGTCCGAGGATGTCGCTGCCTTCCTGATGTGGACGGCCGAACCGAAGATGATGGAGCGCAAATACTCGGGCTTCGTCGGCGTGATCTTCCTGTCGCTATTGTCGGTGCTGCTGTACCTCGTCAACAAACGCCTGTGGGCCGCTGTAAAGGGGAAGAAGAAGCACTAAGCGCTGATCTTCCTTAGAATAAAGAACCCCCGCGCCACTGGCTGCGGGGGTTTTTTGTTTGGGGGGTGAAGTGGCCAGCCCCTTCTTGGCCTGCGACCAAATCAACCTTGAGGTATTTTGGGCCAGATGAAGAGTGGATCAGGCTGTGAGTTGGGTTTCGGTTGCGCCAGTGATGGTGGCGGTCACGATCTGCCCTTCGGTCTGAGGGGTTCCGAACGACACCTCGGTGAATTGCTCGGTACGGCCCATATGCGGGTTTTCCATCAGGATGTGATGGGTTTTGCCGATCTGGTCGCTCAGATGTTTGACGACCTGAGCCTCGCCCGCAGTGCGCAGCCGGGCGGCGCGGTCCTTGATGATGGTGCCGTTGATCTGCTGCGGTATGCGGGCCGCCGGGGTGCCTTCGCGCTTGGAATAGGGGAAGACGTGCAGCCAGGTTAGATCGCAGTCGGTGACAAGTTTCAGCGAGTTCTCGAAATGCGCCTCGGACTCGGTGGGAAAGCCCGCGATGATGTCAGCGCCAAAGGTCATCTCGGGGCGCAGCTTGCGGGCTTCTTCAGTGAAGCGGATGGCGTCGTCGCGTAGGTGGCGGCGTTTCATCCGTTTCAGGATCAGGTCGTCCCCGTGCTGCAGTGACAGGTGCAGATGCGGCATCAGGCGCGGCTCGGTCGCGATGGCCTGCATCAGGTTCTCGTCCACCTCGATCGAGTCGATTGAGCTGATCCGCAGGCGCGGCAGATCGGGCACTAGTTTGAGAATGCGCATCACCAGATCGCCCAGCTTGGGCTGAGCAGGCAGGTCCGCGCCCCACGAGGTCAGGTCAACGCCGGTCAGAACCACTTCGTTATAACCCCGGTCCACCAGCCGCTTGATCTGGTCTACTACAACTCCTGCAGGGACGCTGCGAGAGTTACCGCGGCCATAAGGAATGATGCAGAAGGTGCAGCGGTGATCACAGCCATTTTGGACCTGCACATAAGCGCGGGAACGGGTGCCAAACCCGTCGATCAGGTGACCGGCGGTTTCGGTAACCGACATGATGTCATCGACCTGTACGGCTTCGGTCTGGCCGATGAAATCCGCCGCCATGCCTTTCCAGGTGTCAGGCTGCATCTTCTCGGTATTTCCGATGACCGCATCAACCTCTTCCATTCCGGCAAAGGTTTCGGGTTCGGTCTGTGCTGCGCATCCCGTCACGATCAGCCGTGCATTGGGATTTTCACGGCGCAGCTTGCGAATCTCCTGCCGTGCCTTGCGCACCGCCTCAGCCGTGACTGCGCAGGTGTTCACCACAACCGCGTCGGTCAGGCCCGCCTGTTGCGACAGTTCCTTCATCGCCTCGGTCTCATAGGCGTTCAGGCGGCAGCCCAGCGTGGTGAATTTCGGCGCGCTCATCCCAGTGTCCTCAGGAATTCCGGCGTCAGAGTACCTGAGAATACGTGGCAGGTGGGTCCGGTCATCCACACGCCATCCTCGCGCCAGTCGATCCAGATGGTGCCGCCGTCCAGATCGATCTGCACCTTGCGCCCAGTCAGGCCGCGCCGTGCAGCGGCCACGGCGGTTGCGCAGGAGGATGATCCCGAGGCCAGCGTGATGCCCACGCCCCGCTCCCACACACGCATCCGGATGTGGTCGGGGCCTATGACCTGTGCCACCTGCACATTGGTACGTTCGGGATACAGCGGGTGGTATTCATAGCGCGCGCCAAATTCTGTCAGAGGGATGGCTTCGGCGTCCTCGACAAAGAAAGTGCAGTGCGGATTGCCCATCCCAGTGGCGGTTGGCCCGCCCTCGATCGGCAGCTCGAGTGTGTCCGCCTCTTCGGCCAGCGGAATCTCGTGCCAGTCCAGCTGCGGCGGCCCCATGTTAACCGAGGTCAGCCCGTCGCCCGCATCGCGTGCGTACAGCGTGCCGCGTTCGGTGGTCAGCGTCAGGTCGGACTTGCCGGTTTCCTCCATCAGGAAACGCGCAATGCAGCGCGTCGCATTCCCACATGCGGCCGAGGTCGATCCGTCAGCGTTGTAGAACACCAGATGCGCATCCGATTCGCCGTTTTCGATCACCGCCAACTGATCGAACCCGACACCAAACTGCCGGTGCCCGATTCCTCTTGCCAGGTCAGGCGTAATCTCAACGCTATGCGCGCGCGCATCCACAATGACAAAGTCATTGCCCAGCCCGTGCATCTTCATGAAGGGCAAACCGGAGGTCAGTATTCGTTGCATGGCGCGCATATAACCCTGCGTTGGAAAGGAATCCACCCTGTGGTGAAGATTCCTGAAAAAAGGGGTTGACCCCCCCGCGCCACCTGCCTAATTAGGCCGCCTATCGGGTCGCCGGAAACAAGTTAAGTGAAGGCGAAACGAGGCGCAAAATAAGGACTTGCACCCGGTCGGGAAAATGCCTTAGAGAGCGCCACGGATCGACAAGATCCAGACAAAAGAGTGGGCCGTTAGCTCAGTTGGTAGAGCAACTGACTTTTAATCAGTGGGTCGCAGGTTCGAATCCTGCACGGCTCACCACTTTTTTCATTAATAACAAGCACTTACGAGGATTCGTTTAGAGCGCGTATCGTGGCGTACGGCTTGCCGGAAGCAATACGGAAGCACTGTGACAAAGATTTAAGTGTGCCTATTGGATCACTATGACGCGGCGCGGCTATTGGCAGTGGTAGTAGCCGGACGCAACCTTTGGAACGCAGGGACACAACATTCCGGACAGGTCATATAAGGCCACACAGCTGTCGTTCACTGCGGCTGCAGCACCCAGCACATCGAACGGCAGCATTATGGTGGAAATGTGTCGTAGTGGCGGCGATGCCGCGACAAGCAGACAACGCGTAGGTTCGGAGAGCCGGGTGCGAGACTATTTGATGACATTTTCAATTTCTTTGGCGTATGTATCAGTTGGCCTTCTTGCCGGTATTCCTTTCGCCTAGCGGTGAGGCACACCAAACTCTAAGGCTCTTCAAATGGTTGCGGATCTGTTTCCAAAAGGTAAACAGTGTTTCCACCAATGGGGATTCGCCCTCAGGGTGAAACAGTGTCATCCTGATGAAATGGGGCGACGCGCCTTATTTTTATGACCTAATTCTTCCCCAAGGGGCCAATGTGGATGGCGCGTCGTCCTTCGTGATCTTCAACATCCTTGGCGTTTAGACGTTACTATCCAACGGACACTCATACGGAAAATCGTAGTGTGGAACTTACGAAGACCACTCAATAAAAGACGGCATTAACCAAATCGCAATTATTCGCAGCGACCCAGAATGGAGTTGGGTGTGCGAAACACGCAGCTTTTCCCGCTCACACAGTGAATATCCTGAACGCAAACATTCAACTCTGCGCACAAGAATGTATTCGAGTCAAAATGCGCTCCTACGAGTACTTTCCCGATCGGGCAAGCATGCATACCGCTTCTTTGGGTTGAAGTGTCGATTTCCGGTGTGCCGAAATCGCCAAAATAGGACTGTGTGACAACATCATAAGACTGACAGTTGAACCCATTTCCATCGACGTGAACACCCACTACTGCTTCACTTGGACCGCACCAATGCATCGAGCCGCCAGGAAACGCGAACTGATTGTCCGTCCTGATACCCCAACTTTGACGTGCCGGAAAATCCAGCGCCCATTCCAGAGGCCCTGTACATAGCAATAAGTTCTGATCAACGTGCACTCCGGCAACCAGGAACCCTGGAGGGCAGCTATGCATTCCGTTTTGTTGAGTCGGTGGCTCATTGTCACCATCAACAAACTCCGCTGCTTGAGAGGTCGACGCATTGCCAAAAACGAAAGCGTAGAGGGCAAAGATCGAAGCTATACTTTTAAGAGTATTTGTTATGGTCATGACTTAACTCCTATTTTTGAAGAAAATTCAGACTTTGGAATTATACCATATTTTTACAATATTTGCGGATTTGCCGTGCGTCCTTTGAGCATCAGACAATAATCACCGGCAAAACAAAGAAAGCCCGACCGCATAGGTCGGGCCGCCTAGGCTCAGGACTCATAGCCAATAGATGACGAGAACGCTACGTCCGCAAACTCGCCGTTATTATGCAGTTCGTCCAATGTCCGGTTTGCGTCATTCGCGACTTGCTGCACGAGCCAAGCTCAAAACATCGGTCAAGGTCCGCTCAGGGCTCAAAAGGACCTGTTCTGTCTCACCGCAGAAAACGACCGCTACGAGCCCATCTTGCCGAATGCTGCGGCAGCCACGAACGTCAGCTTCGCTACCGCAGAACGCTTGGATCATGCACAATAGGCCGACAAAGATGCCCAGAGTGACGAACCTTCGTATCAGAGTATCCAAACGACTCGCCCCCCCGCCCGAAGTCGTTTGGGGCATATCCCTCCAGTGCCATTGAACACATGTGGTCAGGAAAGCGGCTCTCAGACACTGTCGTTTGATAGGCTGAGAGGAACCTCGGCACCATCAGCCAACTATTTGAGAATCGACAACGTTTCTGATATTCTAAACACATAAGTTTTGAGGTTCTTTAAAATGTTCAAACAAATACCGATAGGGATTTTGCGAGGTATATTGGCGAATGTTCGACCTCAGCGCGCCTCTGCAATTCTAACAACAGTTTGTGTCACAGTTGCAATCTTCAGTGCCTCTTCTGTCACTGCTGAGGAGAAGCCGGATGACCGCGAGTATATAGAAAATGAAGCGCTCCAACGCTGGTACTTGAAAAGCATGTGCGCGGAACTTGAGCGAAATGCCTACACTCACAAAGCAATGCACAACCGCGAGAAACTCATGCGTTATTGCAGCGGTCAGGAAGGGTTGCCTCCTATTCGGTTCTTTCCGCAGATATTGGTCGCGCACATACCTGGGGACGCCGAGTATCCGGTTGACGACGGTCTGGACAAGTGTGATTGGGACAATGACGACCCGGGCGGTTGCGATGTCTTTGCCGATGTTTGTCTTGGGGGGTTGAATGGCACTGGCTGGTGTGACGACGATGGATGCTGGTGCCAGTATGATCCGGACATCGACTAGCGTCCCGCTCGGTCAGGCCCTTACCAGTAGCTCTGAATCCAGCGTCGATTGAGCATGCTGTTCTGTTTCCAATAACTGGTGAGATACTCGGAACTGCGCTATCAACTGGGCAAGTAATGCCGCCATTGGCGCAAGCGCGGCGAATTCACCTTATGTCCGCTCACCTGCTTTTTGCCACCTCGTTCTAAACGTCCGGAATGCGCGGTTCGTAGCCCACTGCATGAGCGAAAACCTGGAATGGGATTAAAGGCAGCTAAGGGCTCAAACTGCCCAAATGGACACGGCACAAAAGAAGGCGGGTGCTCGTCAGTGGTTTACGCAATGAACCGATATCTGTTCTTGGCTTCATGCAGCTTGTTTGCGGCGCGCTCAGGGTCCGCTCTTATGTTCTCTGCGAGCCTGTCTCCAACACTATCCATGAAATCACTCAACTCACTTTCGTGAGTATCTTCTAGTGCAGCAAGCGTGATCCCGAGGCCTGCCATTTGCGCCGAAATCAACCTAATTTGTTCGGCGCGGTGTACGTGCTTAACGCTTGTTGCGGCGACGTGGCTGCGCATTTCCAATAAGTCGTCCTCTGACGATCCAGTAACCAAATTCCAAATTTCATGATTGGGCCATCGCGCCCGGTTTCCATCCCCGTGATCAGGTTCGCAATATCGTATCTTCTTTAGCGCCTCTGCAATGACATCGCCGAACAGAGCATCGAATTGCGGCCATGTCCTGATCTGCCAACGGTCCTTGAGCAAGTCCTTCCCGGCCCGTACCTCAACACGCCAGACGCGGCTCTGAGACGCATCAGAATGGTCCATAGGGGGTTTACCAGCCCGCTCTAGGTTGGCGTTCCAGATGTCCCACCAGAGCGGTTTCTTCTTATCAATCACTTCGCGGCGTTTATCATAGATGATAACTTGCCGCCCCGGCATTTTGCCGACAGTGACTGAGGTAAACTGACCTGACTTGCCATTGCTGCGCATATCATCTTGAGCAGTAAGATAGTCGGTGCGGTTCGTGTGGCTGTGAATGACGAAGTTTTCAGGAACGAGTTCAAACTCTGGCGCAAGGATATCAACGCAGAAATCGGCTCGACCGATACTGACTTGATGCGCCTCGAATCGAATTCCTAGCCTTGTTAGGGTCTTGTCAACATAGGAGCGCGCGTACCCAAGCCCTTGTGTCGCAAGAAGTGTTGAGCCTACGGAAATTCGGATACCCCACGGGTCGCGTGCATTTGGTTTCTTGAAAAACCAAGTGACGTCCAGGGGCCCGCCTTTGAGGATAAAGCGATATCCGTTGCCACCGTGAGGCAACAAATCAAAGTCCGCGCCACCATAGCTGAACGGAACGGGATGCCGCTCTTCCTCGGCTCGTTCCCGTTCGGTGTTCAGTAAGTCGAACAGTTCCTGAGAGATATTCGCCTGAATCGAAAGTGCGATGGTATCGAATCCGCGATGTACAACGTGCATTATTGGGGTCTCCTTGGGTTCCGGTATTTCCAGAGGGGGGTGCTACAATCACCCCCCTCTTTCGGCGAATGCCGCGCGATTTGGTTGAGGTTTGGAAAAGGGGCGGGCGCTACGCGCCCTTCGATAGTGCCTCCGGCGGGGCAGCTATTGTTTTGGGGCCGGGCTGGACGCCCGGCGGATTTCATTGGCTGGCTGCGGCCTGCTTCCGAGAAATCCAATTCTCTGCTCGTTCAGCGCATTTGGCGACGTTCAGTAGATCATTGTGAGAAAACGCGCTGGTGGTGCGCCAGTCGCCTTCCCCGTTCTTGTAGGACCGTGAGATATCGACAGAGAAGAAACCGTCATTGTCCCAGATCGTTGCTGTGATAAGCCCGATTTTAAATTTGAAGGTGGATTGCTGTGTCATGGTGAACTCCTTGCTTGAATTGTTTGGCAGACACAGAAGGGGCGCAGGGTGGCGACACCCCACGCCCCTGAGAGCCATCCGGCCCCAAAATCCCGCTCAGCGCTGCCAACTCTGAGCGGGCAAAACTCGAATGTTAGGAAGGTGCGGTGCTGGTGTTGGCGACGCGCTTTTCGGCAATCCACTTTTGCAGATCGCGGCGCGTGTATCGGACAGAGCGACCGGACACTTTTACGAACAATGGTCCACCGCCACGCACCCGCCAGTTCTGCAAGGCACGAACGGAGTAGCAAAGGTAACTGGCGGCCTCTTTTTCGTCGATAAGCCGGTCTAAGTAGTCAGGATCAATCTGTGCTTGCATGGTCGCCTCGCTGCATTTCGTTTCGTTGCAACCAGAATGCAGCGTAGGCGCGGATTATTCTAATGTCATATATGGCTCAAAACTTGTCCATTTATGACATCCCCTATTTTTTAAGGCCAAACACGCGCAATGCCGCGTTGCCGATGGCTTGCGATGTCGGGAACCTGTGGCTGGGATCAACCCAGAAGAAAGCATATAGGAGACTGAAGAAATCGCTTTTGTAAGGTTGGTCAGCGTCGGTTTCGTCGTAGCGGTGCTTCTCCATCGGATCCCGGCCAGTATAGTGCTGGAAAACCTGCGCGAGCCTTTGAATTGTATCTTCTAGATTTTCATTTTGCTTCGGTCTGGCACGCGGACGCTTGTGCTGTTCCAGTGCCTCGCCGATCAGGAATTGAATGTTCGGCAATTTCTCTTGAACCGCATCTACGAGATGTTCGCTGTAGCCAAGACCTTCGTGACCAGAACCCAAAGAGTCTTCAAAGTAGTTTTCCGGCTCGTTACCCATACCCACCTCGTCAAATTCCCATTGGATGGAAGGTGGCAGGTTGGAAAGCTGCTCCAGCAAAGAACTGATGGTCTTGTCCAATTTGCTGTAGATCGCTTTGCGCTCTTTCGCGGGCAGTGGTGTTATGCGCCGGTCTTTGGGGTGGTAGTGCTGAGCAATCCAACCAATGTCCGCAACAAACCCTTCCGCGATTGGTAAGGGGAGTTGCATCTGCTTCCACATGTTTTCGAAATCCAATTCGCTTTTCTCGTCCTGGTTATCCAGCATAAACCCTGAGCCTGTATTGTTATTTAACGTATGGTTGATGTGTGGTGCCCTATGTAACGTAACCTATACGTAGGGCGCTTAATCCCTTGCTGCTTTCCCTATGTAAGGTAACGTTACTGAACAACCCGCAGAACTGAGGTTCTCTTACTTTAGGCAGCGAACACTGAGCTTCTTGGGCACGGCCCTTGAGGCGTGCCGCATTGCTCAAGAAGTAGATGGTGGCACAGCGCCGTAAGAAAAGGGAACACACCTTCATGCTCCCCTTTCCTTGTTGTTGTTTGGAAGCTTTAGCCAGTCACACCGATTTGGGGGCAATTCTTCGTCTGCATGGCCTGCGTGATGGCGTCGTAGTTCCCTTTGGCTGCCGCCAATTGGTCAGCATGATCCTGTGTCGCAGCCATAGCCAACGCGGCAGGCCAGAACAGAACCAGTGTCACGCCTGTGATAACCGCGTCATCCGTTGCCGCTTTCTTTTGGTCTGCCGTCAACTTGTTAACGTTGCTTGCAATCTGGTTGCGTTCGGCGTGCAACTGCTGGCACGAACGCCCATCGAAGATAGCTGGGCTGACATACGTGGCACCGACCTTATCCGGCGACTGCGCGCAGGCAGCAACGAAAGGCAACAGGGCAACGGCAGTGAAAAACCTGCGCATGAAATACTCCTTTACATACATGCGGTTATGGCTCGGACTGACTACGAAAATGAGGCTTAACAGTGGCAACCTGAGACTTTTTCGGTGTCCGATTTGAATTTTCTAGCAGGCACTGATTCATATCAGTTTTTGCCTGGCTAACCCACGCAGGGTCGAAAGATTCGCCGCGACCGAGTTGGAGCCATCAACTAATCAGGTATACCTATATGTAGGGCGTCGCGGCTCCTGAGTTGGTTCCTATGTAATGTAGCTGAACACAACAACCCTTGGTGGTGTAGTGGGGGCGCGGAGTTCAAGGAGCGCAAATCATCACGACGCCCTGCGTGCTTTGCTTCACACGAACCGCAGATTCAATTGGCGCTGAAACCAGCAAGCCGAGCCAAGTTCACTTCCGGTAATTTGCGGGGGAGGTCCAACGATGAATCATGCAGGGCGGTAACCCAAATTCTTGGAATCACCTGTTTTACATGGCTGCTGACTTCAATCAACACGTAAGACATCCACGGCTTTTGTGGATAAGTACGCGGATAATTTGGTGTTGAGTACGCGTTTCATCTTAAAAACTAAAGGTTTCGCTCTGTTTGCCTAAAATTTAAGCGGCAAATTTCATGTTTGTTTTACAAAGACTTTTTGCGCCTTTTTTTCTCGCGTCAAAAAGGAACACGGCTGTTGCGCGTTGTTTTTTGGCAACGCGCATGAGGCCGGGAGATTCGGTGTACAACCTTACCTAGCGGCACCTGAGCCTAATACCCGTCAGCAAGTCTCACCTTGCGACTTTACCGCTAACGCAGCGGGTCCCAGCAATGTGAGGCTATTGAACAACCCGCAAAGGGGTGGTCCGTACCTCTTTACGCACGGCACGTGCTAGACGGGCTGCAACCGATCCCGCTGCCCGTTGTACGGCATCATCTGCGAGATGTGCATAGCGCAGGGTCGTGGTCAGGTTCTTGTGACCCATAATCTCCTTAAGGGTGAACGGGTCGATCCCGTCTTTCATCGCCACTGAGGCATAAGTGTGCCTGAGATCGTGTATACGGACATCGTCCAGACCCGCAGACTTACGTATTCGTCGCCACGGTTTTTGCAGGTTGTTGAGCGGTCCGGTCTCGGACTCGCCCAATATGACATAGGGATTGCCCGGTTGGCGGGGGAGGTCCATCAGGATGTCATAGGCTTCCCTCGGCAGGGGAATACGGCGGCGACCAGTCTTACTGTCTGGCAATTCCAGATGATGCGAGGTTACATAGTCCCAGCGCAGCGTCAGAATCTCGCTGAGGCGGCATCCAGTGTAAATCAGCAGCAGGAGAGCTGAGACCACGTAGACAGTCTCCGAGCCCTCTTCCAGCGCCTCTGCCAGCACTTCACCAAGCCGTATCTGTTCAGCGTCCGATAGGTAACGTTTCTTCTCTTCTTCGCGGAATTTCTTGATCCGGCGCGCGGGGTTCGATCCCGGTTGCCGCAATCCCCAATCCTCGGCCAAATTGAACAGCTTCGACAACATCGCCGCCGCCCGGTTGGCCTGATAGGGCGTTTCCCGCAGCCCGTGATGAAAGGTGACCACATCGGCGCTAGTCACCTCAGCAATCGGGATTGGGCCAAGTTTGGGACGGATGAACCGGCGAATGACACTGTGATAGTCGCGCGCGGTGGTCGGCTTGCAATGCTGGTCGACATATTCCTCTAGGAACCGGTCACAAAGACCCGCCACGGTTGGCGCGCGCCTTTTGGCCTGTCTCTCGGCAGAAGGGTCCGACCCACGCGCGACATCGCCCAAAAGCTGCTTCGCCTGCGTCCGCGCTTCCTCAGCGGTTAGAACGCCGTGCTGACCGATGGTGATCCGTCGCGTCCGGCGTCCGGCCCGGTACTGAACCAGATAGGTCTTCTTGCCGGACGGATAGACCCGCAGCCCAAAGCCGCGCATGTCCCGGTCCCAGACAAGGTATTCCTTGGCCTCAACGGCAAGCCCCTCAACGGCGCGCTTGGTCAGCTTGAACATACCCAGAACACTCCTTGCTTCCGGCCTGCTTCCGGAAGCTATACGGAAGCAAATGGCGGCGAACTCTGGAGTAATTCATGAATTCAAGGCGCAACGAAGGTCAACTTAAATTACTGTTTTCACTTCATTTTTGTCAATGTGGCGAAATCTGGCGAAATGCGGAGAAATGGCTCTGGCCGTTCTTTTAATCAGTGGGTCGCAGGTTCGAATCCTGCACGGCTCACCACCTTTTAGTACTGCGAATGAAGCAAAAGAATACAGATTTGGAGCATAGGTCTGCAGGTCTGGTTTTTGCTCAGTGACCACTTGAAAAGGTCCATGTTCGAACCTTGGATCATTGAGTTTTGATTTACTGCTCATCACTCAGCGGTAATGCCGAACCCCAAGTAGACTGCTGGTACTTTGTTCGTGAGCCAAACACTGTTGTCGGCCTGGAAAAAATCAAAGCCGTCCTTGAACATTTTCAGCGCATCGACGCGCAAGACGACTGGTTTTCCGTGCCGCTGGCCAACGCTCTCGGCCGTGTCGGGATCCAAAGAAAAGTGAACTTGGCGACGACGCCCTGGATTCAGCCCGTCAGAGAAAATCGAGTCCAGATTTGCGCTGGCCGTTCCATGGTAGAGTTCGTCGGGCGGGCATTGGGCTTCCAGACCCAGATCCACGTCAATTGAGTGACCTTGAGCTGCTCGGATATGTAGGCGACCCTCAGACAGAGTGAAGCGTTTTTTGTCGCTGCTCTCAACCAGTTGAAAAAGTTCATCGCGGCTAAGCTTTCGGTTGGCTTTTTTCAAGTTCTTCAGCAGGTCATCAACTCGAGCCCAGCCATGCTGATCCAGCCGAAGACCGATCTCTTCGGGTTTGTGCCGAAGCACCAAACTCAAGAATTTACTCTCTCTACTCACAAATGAACTTCTCACAAAATTTGATTTATAAAACGCTTATTATGGAGCCTGCCAGTACGAAATCTCGATGAAACCCAGAAAAGTCTTTGAGCCGCTATGAAAGGCGGACTCGTATTGATTGGAGAGTTCTCTCGCCCGCGCATTCGACCGGCGAGACGTAGCCCCTTTGATGATGCGTTGAGACTGACGTCGTATGAAAAAATTCCCGGCGCTGTAGTTTTTGGCGTCGTGGACGATACTACGGCTCCTGCTGCGCAATTGACGAGCAATGACCGAGCCGCTGTCGGTTTTGGGCTTTTTGATCATCAAAGGTTGGCTGCAAGGCGAACTCAATTTGTGTTTTCCAAAGGCCCCCACAGGGGCCCCTGTCTATCCTCTTGCCCCGTGTGTCGGCGTGATCCGGGTCTTGGGGCTTTTGCCGCTGAGCACAGGTCGGACCGCTGGACCCAAGAGAGCAGGACGCAGGGCGATCAAGTAACACATCCAGCTGATGCACCAGAACAGGGCCGCGGAGTTTTCCAGGTATTCGCCATGGGCGGTAAGCGGTGCGGTAAGGCGGGTTGCGATGGCGCACCACAGTAACATCATGGCGCAGGTCAGGCTGCGCGGCGCGCGTAGCGAACCCTCTGATGTGTGGGAGGCGGCGCGGCCGGTGAAGGCCATGATCATGCCAGAAATCGCCCCAATGGTGAGGGCGTGCAGGGCGTCTTGCATGGGGTAGGCCGCTGGATAAAACCACAGTGATCCCATCAGCAAAAGCCCGAGGGGAAGCCAGAGAAAGGCCCCGTGTAGCCCGAAGAGCAACGGGTTTCGCCATGTGCCGAAGCTGCGCCAGCGGGGCATCGCGGCAAGCAGGGAAAGGGCGGCGAGGATCAACAAGACATTTGCGAAATCGGCAGCGTCCAGAAACAAGGCAATTGCGCTGCAGCACAACGTGGCGATGGTGATCACGCGCAGCCCTTCGTTGTAGGGCAAGTCCAGCACGGGCAGGTTTTGGTGTTGACGCCAGGTGTTGGTGAAAGCCGGAACGGCACGAACGCCGATAGTGGCAATCAGGATGGCAAAGCCGATCAGCACTGCGCGCGCAAGGGATAGGCTGGCGGCGATATCACCGGAATCGGCAAGGGTCATGTAAGTGGCTTCGACCAGACCCAGAGCCAGCATTGCGAAGGCAAACGGAGCTTTGACATAGGCGCCTGCGGTCGCGATGCGCCATATCAACAGGCCAAACAACGCGATGAAATAGAGCCCGTTACAGATCAGGATCAGGCTGAGGGGGAGGCGATCAGCCATGGCCGTTGTGAGACGGCCCAAGACCCAGAACCCCATCAGTAGTTTCAAAATCAGACCCTGTTCGGGGGGCTTGGCCACCCAGTTGGGCAGGGCGGTCAGCAGGTAGCCGCCGACAGCCAACGCGGCAAAGCCGAACAGCAGCTCATGCACATGCCACAGCACGCTTGGCTCGAACGCCGGGGCGGGCAGGCCCAGACGCACGCCCAAAGGCCACCACCCCATACAGATCAGCGCCCAAAGCGCCGCGCCGCTGAACATTGGGCGATAGGGCGCGGCCCAGAACGATTGCGAGGTCACTCTGCCGGGACGGCCCGGTCGGCGGACCAGTCCGCACCACATGCGCCTTGCAGGAACCCATCGGAAAAGCGGGCACCCGGCGTGAGGGATTGAAGCTCTGCCGCCGTCATTTCCGCTGTGGTGTCTCCTTGCAGAAGAGCGTGATAGGCTGCGCAGATGGCAGGGAAACCCTGTGATTGCGGTGAAAGGCGCAGGGCGGTGACGCCTGCGCGCGCCAGCGTGTCGGCCTGGTAAACGGAAGTTGCATGTGTATCCGACAGGGTCTGCACACCATTCATGGTCATGAACGGCTGACCTTCCAGTGTTTTAACCTCCAGCCCGTCCGGATCGTCTTCGCAGGCAAATTGACAGTTGTCTTTGGTACGACCGTGCATGCGTGCGTGATAGCAGCGGCCCGAGATCGCTAGGGGCAGGCGGCCATGCCCCCAGACCTCGACAGCAACGCCAAGATCTGTGGCGGTTTTAGCCAGCACCTCAACGCTTTCCAATGGCAGTTCGGGGGGCAGGCAGACCCGAGTGGCACCCAGCGAGGCCAGCCATGTCAGCGTGCCTTCGTTGTAGACATTGACCAGCGGACCAACCCAGAACGGCGTGCCCTTGGAAAGATGGGGCAGGGCAGACAGGTCGTTGACCTCGACCGGCAGTCCCATTTCGACAAGATCGGCGGTCAGCTTGCGCTCGCGCTTCAGGGTGACCAGTGCAAGGCTGGTCAGGGCCACCTCTTTGCCTGCGTTTTGCAGCGTTTCGATCGCCTCGGCGATATGCTCCTGATAAAACGGCAGGCGTTTGGAACAGACCAGTTCACCCAGAACGACGCGGGCAACGGGCGTATCGGCCAGTGAGGTGTGAAACTCCAGCCAACGGTCTTTGGACCAGAAGAACTGGGTCGGCCCAGCGGTGAGATCCATGGCTTATCTCCAGGTTTTCTTGTAGGCGCCGGTGGTCATGGCCTGACCCTCGGACAGACGGGCCAACATGCCCTCGGGCAGCGGGCGGCCTGCATCCAGCGCATCCACGGCGGCGCGGAAGTTGCGCACCACCTGCGCGACGTAGGAACGCGACCGCTGGCGGCCTTCAATCTTGAGCGCGGTGACGCCTGCCTTTTGCAACTGCGGGATCAGCTTTTCAGCGTTCAGGCTGACCGGGTCTTCGAACAGGTGGCCGGTTTTCTCACCAGCGCTGAAGCAGCCTTTGCAAAGGGTCGGATAGGGGGCGGCTTCGCCTTTGTTGACGCGGTGAATGATGTAGCCGCCCAGCCGCGCATCCAGCACCCCGTTTTCCTCACGGTATTCCACATGGCTGGCCGGAGAGCAGACGCCGTTCATGTTGGGCGATTTGCCGGTGGCATAAGACGAGAGTGAACAGCGGCCCTCGGCCATCACACACAGGCCGCCAAAGACGAACACCTCGGTTTCGACCTCGGTTTCGGCGTTGATCGCGGCGATTTCCGGCACCGAGAGCACGCGCGGCAGCACCACACGTTTCACGCCAAAGGTCTCGGCATAGTAGTTGATGACATCCGCATTGGCGGCGGCGGCCTGTACCGAGAGGTGACGGCGCAGGGTGGGATGATGGCGTGCAGTGTGGGCCAGAAGGCCGGCATCGGCCAGGATCACCGCATCGGCGCCGCAGGTTTCCGCATCCGCCACGGCGCTGTGCCAGATGGCCTCGTGCCCGGCGCGCGGAAATGTGTTGATGGCGACCAGAACCTTGGCTCCGTGCTGATGGGCAAAGGCTACGCCCTCGCGCATTTCCGCGCGGTCGAAGTTCAGGCCGGGAAAGTTCCGGGCGTTGGTTTCATCGGCAAAGCCGCAGTAAATCGTATGCGCGCCCGCCTTTACTGCCGCACGCAACGCGGCGGGGGTGCCGGCGGGGCAGACAATTTCCATTACCATAGTTCTGCCTCTTCAGGTCTGCTCAGGTTAACGCCGGTTCTTCGCTCGATCAGTGCAAGAACCCTCTGCATGGAATGCGCCAATGGGCCGGACAGGTCCGAGAGTTCCTGGGCGAAGTCCAGCTCGGCATCATCGACGGCGTTGCGCAGGGCCAGCGCTGCGGCCGTATCGCCTTCGATCACCAGATCGCGCGAAAAGAACAGCGCGTCGCCGTCATAGGCGCCGTGAACAAGCCCCAAAAGGGCGGCCAGCGGTCCGGCGATCCGTGCAGCACCGTCGCCGCGGCCGCGCGTGACCGTCACCCGCGGGTTGCCGCCGTTCGGATCAAGACAGATCACAAAAGGCAGGTCGGTCGGATCAAGGATAAATCGCGTGTGATCATACTCACCTAGCCGACGGAACATGCCCGGGTGCTTTTGAGCGATTTTGCGGGAAAAGGCGGACAGGATGGCCGACAAGGGGGTGAACGGCAAAACGCGCAACGGAAAGGTGGCCACCTGCGGAAAGCGCGGAATCATAGCGGGCGATTGGGACAAGCAGGGCTCCTTTGGCACGGTCGACATGTCTCTTGCCGGGCAGACATAAGGGGTTGCACGCTGTCGCAAGTTGACGATTGTCAATTTCGAGGTGGATTTTCGCTGATAGGCAGGCCGGGCTTTCTTGAACAGGATCTCTCGTGCGATCGTTGCCCTCTTTCCCCAGCCTGCGCAGTTTCCTTGACTGGTGCGGGGACACCAATCAGTTGCTGACAGTATCGGAACCCGTCTCTGTTCTTCACCAGATGACGGCGGTTCACCGCAACGTGCTGGAACGGGCTGGCCCGGTGTTGCGGTTCGATTTTCCGGTGTTGGACGGAGGTATAACTTCAAAAATGCCGGTTGTCGCGAACCTGTTCGGGACCACCGAACGCGTGTGCGCCGGGCTTGGGATCAAACCGGAGGAGCTGGACGAGATGGGCGCGTTTCTTGCCGCGCTCAAAACCCCGACGCCTCCGGACGGGTTGCGGGATGCCCTGTCGCGCTGGCCAATGTTGAAGGCCGCTCTGGCGACGCGGCCCAAAATCACCAAGTCCGGCCCCAGCCAGCAGGTCGTGCTGGAAGGGTCGGATATCGATCTGGCCGCCATCCCGGTGCAAACGCATTGGCCGGGCGATGCGGCGCCGCTTGTGACCTGGCCGGTGGTCATCACCCGACCGCATGGGTCTGAGGCGGGCAATGTCACATCCTATAATGCGGGCATCTACCGCGCACAGGTCTTGGACCGGGACAAGCTGATCATGCGATGGCTGCCCCATCGTGGTGGCGCGGCCCATCACCGAAGTTGGGCCAAACAAGGGGAAAAGACCCCGGTCGCAGTTGTTCTGGGGGCGGACCCGGCCACGCTGTTGTCGGCCGCGCTGCCTTTGCCCGAGACCGTTTCGGAAATGACCTTTGCCGGCGCGCTCAACGGCGCCCGGCCCCGCATGGTGGCCGCCAAGTCGGTGCCCCTGATGGTTCCGGCCGAGGCCGAGATCATCCTTGAAGGTTGGGTTTCCCCCACCGAAACCGCACCCGAGGGGCCGTTCGGGGATCACACCGGATACTACAATAGGGCCGAGCCTTTCCCGGTCATGCAAGTCACGGCCGTGACCCATCGGCAGGACCCGCTGTACCTGTCCACCTATACCGGCCGCCCGCCGGACGAGCCCGCGATCGTTGGCGAGGTTTTCAACCGCCTCGCGCTGCCCACCATTCGCGCTCAGATACCCGAGGTCCGCGATCTGTGGCTGCCGCCCGCCGCGTGCTCGTACCGCATGGCCGTTGTCAGCATCGACAAACGCTATCCCGGTCAGGCGCGGCGGGTGATGATGGCGCTGTGGGGGATGCTGCCGCAATTCAGCTATACCAAGATGATCGTGGTCGTGGATGACGATATCGACCCCGCAAACTGGGATGACATCGCCTGGGCGCTTGCCACGCGCATGGACCCGGGGCGGGATGTGATGACGCTGGAAAACACGCCGATGGACTATCTGGATTTTGCCTCTCCGCAACCGGGGCTGTCCGGAAAAATGGGCATCGATGCTACGACCAAGATCGAAAGCGAAACCAGCCGGGAATGGGGAACCGTGATGAAAACGGCAGACAAGGACGCGGAGTTTGCCGCCAATCTTGTTTCGCGCCTGATGGGGGGAGCAGCGTCGTGAGCCAACACCGTGTGATATTGGGCGTGGCCGGAGCGTCGGGTGCAGCGCTCGGGCTGTCGGTGGCCCGGCAGTTGTCGGATCTGGGTGTTGAGATCGACCTTGTCACCAGCGACGCGGCAAGGCGCACGCTGCTTGAAGAATGTGGGGGCGATGCGTTTGACACCCTCAGGGGATTGGCCACCCGCCATCATTCCATCAGCAACATTGGTGCCAGTATCGCCTCAGGGTCGGTCCCGGTCTCCGGAATGATCGTCGCGCCGTGTTCTATGCGATCTTTGGCAGCCATTGCGCATGGCCTGGATGACAACCTGCTGACCCGCGCCGCCAGCGTGCAACTCAAGGAGCGCAGGCGGCTGGTCCTGCTGACCCGCGAGGCGCCGCTAACACTGGTGCATCTTCGGAACATGACAACCGTGACCGAGATGGGCGCAATTGTTCTGCCGCCGGTCCCGGCCTTCTATCTGAAGCCGCAATGCGTGTCGGATATCGTCACTCAGATTGCAGGTCGTGCGATCGATCTGTTGGGGGTTTCTGCCCCGGTGGCAAGACAATGGGCCGAAGAGGGGTTGATGTCTGGCTCTAGTGCCGTGCCCGTGCGGTTCTGAATAGCAGCAGAAACACAAACACCGAACCGATCGAGGTCGTCACGATCCCCACCGGCAATTCCTGTGGTGCCAGAAGAAGCCTGCTGAGGATGTCCGACCCCGTCAGCAAGGCAGCGCCTACAATCGCAGCGGTGGGCAGTAGCCGGTTGTGCAGCGGTCCAGCGATACCGCGGGCGATATGCGGCACCATCAGGCCGACAAAGCCAATCACCCCCGCGACCGAGACAAAAACGGCGGTTGCAAGGGCCGCCGTGAAGAACATGCTGAACCGCAGGCCCTGGACAGGTACGCCCAGCGTTGCGGCGGTCAGGTCTCCGGTCAGCAGGGCATCCAGCCAGCGGCTGCGATACAGCGAATAGGACAGGATCAGCAGCAGTCCGGCGCAGACCAGCGGGAAGGTTTCCCACCGGGCCAGACCCAGCCCGCCCAGCATCCAGAAGATGACCGAATGCGCGGCGCGGCTGTCGCCTGCGAAGATCAGGTAATTGGTAATGGCCGAGAACAGGAATGACACTGCCAAACCGGCCAGGATCAGTTTTTCCGGCGCGCTTGTGCGCAGCCCATGCACCAGAGCCAGCACGATGCCCGAGGCCACAAGGCCACCGCAAAACGCCGCCAGTGGCAGGGTCCAGAACCCCAGAATGTCTCCGGTCACAGTGATGACGAATACGGCTCCGGCGGCTGCGCCCGAGGACAGGCCGAAAAGAAAAGGGTCAGCCAGATCGTTGCGCGTCGTGGTTTGCAGAACCACGCCAACAATACCCAGCCCGGCGCCAATGACAGCCGCGAACAGGGCGCGGGGCAGGCGCAGGTCGAAGACGATCCGGTGCAGGGGGGACATGTCCCCATCCGTCAGGCCAGTGCCCAGCAACACAGCGTCAAACGCATCCCGCGCAGGGATGGGCGTGGTGCCGTAAACAGTCGAAATCAGTAAGAGGGCGGCCAGAATGACCGCCCCCAATATCAGCACAAGGCCCAATCGGCCCATTTCAGTTGAGGCCTGGGTGCATGGCCTGAGCCATTTTCGAGATAGCCTCGATATTTGCCGGTCCGGGGGTCAGCTCCTCGTAGCGCAGGCCGATCCAGCGCTCGTTCTTGACAGCGTCCGTCTGCGACATCACCGGATGGTCCTGCAGGAACTTGAACGTATCCGCTGCGCCATTGCCGGTCTGATAGTCCAGCAGCACCAGGAACTCCGGGTTGGATGCGGCAACGGCCTCCCACGAGGTGCGGCCCCAGCTGGTGTCCATGTCATGGGTGACGTTCTCGCCGCCCGCAGCTGCGATCATCGCGTCGGGGATAGCGAATTTACCAGCGGTGAAGGGCGCGTCCGCCGGGCCGTCCAGAAGGAAGACACGGGGTTTGGCCAGATCGGCGGTCTGGGCTTCGATGGCTGCCAATTCGTCTTTCCAGCTGTCCACCAGCGCTTCGGCCTTGTCGTCGACATGCATCACCTTGCCCAGACGCAGCACGTCGTCGAACAGCAGATCCATGCTGGCCTCGGGGCGTTCCTTGTCCAGATGCACGCAGCTTTCGGTCAGGATCATGGTCTTGATGCCAAAGGGCTCAAGCGTATCCGGCGTCACGTCGCCGCCGGGTTTCATGCCGTAATACCAACCGGCAAAGAACAGGTCGGGTTCAACCGCGACGAGGTTTTCAACGGTCGGGTATTTCGGCGCAAGCTCGGGGATGTCACCGCGCAGGGTGTCGAATTCGGGGCTGGTCTTGTACCAGCCGGTGATGCCTGTCAGGCCCACGATCTTGTCCTGCAGACCCAGCGCAAAGGCCATGTCGGTCATGTTCATGTCATGCACGACCAGCCGCTCGGGCTGAGTTTCGAAAACCAGTGGCGCGCCGCAATTGTCGACCGTCACCTCATGTGCAAAGGCGCCGCCTGCGAAGGCGGTGATCAGGGCCGCAGACCAGATTTGTTTCATTGGGGGGAGTTTCCTTGCTTTAGTTTGAAACGGGTGTTTTTCGAATATCCAGCGCCGGGATCACCCGGCCTTCGTGCTGGAAACACAGGTAGTCGACACCGAACGTGTCGCGCACATGCGCGGGCGTCAGAACCTCGGCCACGGGGCCAAAGCTGGTCAGGCGCGTGGATTTCATCAGTGCCACATGGGTGGCGAATTCGGGGATCATGACCAGATCATGCACGATCATCACCACCGTAATGCCCAGCTCGGCCACCAGCGACAGCATCCGGCCCTTGGCGTCCGGGTCCAGATGGTTGGTGGGCTCATCTAGGAACAGCAGCGACGGGTTCTGCGCCAGCGCCCGCGCGATATGGGCCCGCTGACGTTCGCCGCCGGACAGCAGGGCCATCCGCTTGCCTGCCAACGCGCCCAGCCCGGTCAGGTCCAGTATCCGGTCAAGCTCAGCCGCGTGAGCGTCAGCAGATCGGTCGGAGCGGATCGGAATCTGACCCAGCGCAACGTAATCGCGCAGCAGCAACCGACCGTCCGGAAACTCCTGCTGGCTGACCACGGCGATCATGCGCGCACGTTCTGATGCGGACATCTGTTTCAGGCTACGCCCGTTGATCAGGACATCACCCAGAACCATCTCAGCGGCACCGCACAGAAGGTTCAGAAGCGTTGTTTTTCCGGCCCCGTTTGGCCCGGCAATGGCCAGGATTGCGCCCTTGTCCAGTTCAAATGATGCACCCTGCAGCAGGACATCGCCGTTGAGCGCAAAGTACTCTAGGTCACGTGCGACCAGAAACGCGGGGTTTGTCATGGGTGCTCCTCCACGTTCAGGCAGGGCATACGGGCCAAGGTTTTGGTGAACAATGCGCGCGGACGGTCGGTGGCATTGGTCCAGCCGTCGGCTCTGTCGTGGAATTGCCGTGCAAACTCGGTCACTGCGTTGATGTCGCGTTCTGATTGAATATCACCGAACAGGTACTGCGCTTTGCCAACGGCCTGAAATCCAACAGTTGTCGGCCTTTCGCATCCCGCCATGCAATCGACAGTCCTCACCGCAAAGCCCGCAGGCAGATTGCCCTCCAACGCGGTGCGCAAGGCATCAGCATTCTCTGGCCCCTTGCAGGTCTCGCAGATCAGTAGGAAATGATCAGGTGTTTCCGGCATTGCCCGCTCCGCTCGTTTTCAAACGCGCAGAGAAGGTGCCAATCATAGGAACACGTGTCAGACGTGTCATCATAGCCTCCTTCCAGGACGCCCCGCCCCGGGTTGGTTGAACATATGATGGCAGGTCTCCTGACTTGCGGGTCGATGCTAGGCCATCCTTCCCGGCCCAAAAGGCCAGTGGGTGTATGGCGTCACTCACCGCTTACAGTTGCGGGGGCAGTCACGGAGTTGGCCAATTGACAGGGCCGCACCGTATTCCCTTTTCATCCCCTTTTTGGGGGAACCATCACCAGATTGACTGCCCGAGATGGTCCGATGCGTCAATCATAAATTTGATTCTTGGAGGTTTGTTTTCCGGCGCAGCCCTACAGCGACCGAGCGCCTTGCAAAGACGACATCTGCAGAAACCCACTGGAATGATCCGGGCAGGGCGATAAAGTCCGATCATGCGATATTGGTTTCCTCTTATGACGATTCTGGCGTTGGCTCTGTGCGGCCCGTCTGCAGCTGTAGCCCAGGGGGTTGCGCTGGACTGGTCCGATCTGCCGGATCCGTCCGTCCAGGTCTTCGACGACCCGTATCGCGATCTCAGCCCCGAACAGTTCGACGACGTGCTTTTCGCCGTACGCCTGCGCGGCAGGCTGCATCAGGATGTGGGCAGCCCCGAAGAACGGCTGAAATGGCAGGAGCTTCTGATTGAGACTGAGGACGCCCTGGCGTCGGATGGAATCGATATCGACTGGCTGCTGGACCAGCGGAATGTCGTGGCCCAGAACCGAGAGCGGGCCGGGACTGCAGGAAACCCCGAATTCGATGGTCAGACTGTGACGCTGGCAGGGTTTGCCATTCCGGCACCACCGGATGCGGACGGCAATGCCATAGCTTATCTGGTGCCTCAGCGTGGGATGTGCAGCCACATGCCGCCTCCGCCGCCCAATCAGATGATCCGGGTGCGGCTGAATGAGGACTGGACGCCCAGCTATGTCCACGAGCCCGTTCGACTGACCGGAAAGCTGACCATCGATCCGTCCGAACAGAACATGATGGTGGTGGACGGGTTTTTGCCCATGCGCGCGACGTTCCTATTGGACACCGACAGCGTCGAAACCCTGGAAACTCAGGGCGAACGGCTGGAGTGGACGCAAGGCATTGCCGATCGTATTCGTGCCGCAGGCAACCGCAAAACCGGCGGGAGCAAGGCGTCAGAGTGAGGTTGCCGCTGGATCAGCAATACCCCCGGACAACCTTGCCGTTTGGAGCAGGTCGTCTTTGGCGATTTGACAAACTGCTGTTTCGGGGTGCGCTGAGGTATCTTATTTGAGTGTATCAGTGTTGTCTGTTTGAGCCGCTTCTGAGGCCAAGGGTGAATATTTGGAACGCATTGACCTTGCAGAGGCAGCCGCCCGTTAATGGGACGTGGTGCTTGTCGGCAGCAGCTTCGCATCTATGTTCTTTGCGCACGCCCTGCCGCAGGATTTGGATATTCTCATCGTTGAAAAGGGCGGAATCCACCCGCATGAGGCGCAGCTTCGCGATGGCTGGCGGGCCGGACGGGCAAGAGATCACGGTCGGAGGCACCGTGTTTGCGCCGGGCGCCAACGCGCTTTTCAAAGCGGCGATCCAGCTGCGGTCGGGCGTTACCTCATCCGCGCTGGGGCGGTACCTGCACGCAGAGCCCTCATAATCCGTCCCAGTCGACACGGCCACGCTAAGAACTATTTTGGCGGTACGTCAGAAATCGGCCACGGTTACCATTTCTATCACGACATAGACTGGTCCGAGGTGGCAGCGGTGCTGATCGAAAGCTCGAACGCGCCCCCCAATATCCGCGAGGATCCAGGCAAGTGGACCAACCGCCATGTTCTGACCCTTGTGGCTGAGGATTTGCCCATCGCCGAAAACCGGGTGCTGCTTGAGGAGGACGCCTCAGTGATCGAATGGACCGGGCACCACCCCCCTGCCTGTCGCGGCTTGCAGCGCGCGCTGGACGGATTGCCGGGTATAGTTCCGGATGAGATGGATAGCCTGACCGCAGGCGGGATCGCAGCCCATGCCCGGCGGTCATCGCGCTGGTCTATGGCTCTGACATTGCCGCGCAACCGGCAGCGCAGGCGTTCTGCGATGGCCATGAGACCTTTCTGATCGAGAAAGGCCTTTCGGGGCACGTGGCGAATGCAATCTTCAACCTCAAAACCGGAAACCTTCCCCTGGGATCAGGTTGACCATATGCCGGTGCGCGGGTCGTCACGGTCATCCGCGTCGAACGAAGCGCGCTGGCAGCCGCAGGCCAAGCCCTCCAATTTCAACCCGGTCAAGCGTTGGGCCGCGTGGTCGGATGCGCAAAAGGCGCGGTTCGACAAGCTGGCCGGACGCGCACTGGACCTTGCCGGGTATGAGCGGTGATCGTGCCATGAGTTCCGGGCCGCGTATTGCCATCTGCGTTGCCACATATCTGCGCCCCCAAGGGCTGTGGTCTTTGATCGAAAGCCTCAACGCTCAGACGCTGGGGCCGGATCAGGTGCACGTGACACTGGTGATTGCCGATAACGCGCCCGATGCCTCTGCTGCGGCCAGTCTGGGCGACATCCAACAACTGTCCCGCTGGCCGTTGATCTACGTGACCGAATCCGAACGCGGCATCGTGGCGGCCCGCGACGTGTTTGAAGGCCACAACGCTTTTGTGCCGCGATCCGACACGCTGGCGCAGGGGATCAAAAAGGGGCACTACCCGCACGCTTCTGCCGAATACGTGCTGGCCGCGCGGGATGGCAGGCTGACAGACCCCGAGATTGTCGCGGCCATCGAAGGCTGGATTGGCTACCGCGCCAAGCGCGATCGGATGGGGGCCGATTACGGCCTGCACAGCACCGACACCTACCCCTGGGGGCGCGGATGGCTGCGGTTTGGGCCCGGGTCGAACTGGCGGGCCGGCAACTTCGCGCTGTATCGGGCAGTAAACGGCGAGTTGCCTCCACAGATGGTGGATGCCGTAAACGAAGGGATGTGGTTCGGGCTGGGCTGCAACCCGTCCAATACCAGTTTCGTTCAGGGATTGGGGCACCGGGATTTCTCGGACCCGCTGTTGCAGGATCGGGTCGAGGACATTCCGATCCCGGGGCAGATCAGCTTTGGCGTGGCGGGCGGCAAGATGCACCAATGGGAGCAGCGCAAAACAGCCGACGCAATGTTCCCGGCCGAGCAGGATCACTGGCCTATCTATGCGCAGATATTCGAAAGCCGAAGCATCGCGATCTGCGCCGAACATGGGATCAAGTCCAACGCTTTGGAGTGGCTGGTGGCCTGTGCGTTGGTCAATCAGCCCAGCCCTGAGCCCTCGCAGTAGCGCGTACCCACGATGGAGCTCACGCGGCGGCAGGGTTGAACAGGCCGCAAATCGCCCTTTATCACAATGGTGTCGGCAAGCCTTTCGCGCCCCAACGGTCTTGGATATGACGGGAGTGGTACCGCCAAAACCCTGCCTGCGTTGAACAATCGGGAGCGCATCTATGAAGTTTCGCCGTCCGGCCCTTGCCGCCATCCTCTGCGCGCTGCCTTTTGCTGCTTTGGCCGAAACCCCGCAAGATGCGCCGGGCCTGATGGTCGAACTGAATGCGGTGGAAGAGGTCGAAGGGGCCTGCCGCCTGACCTTTCTGGTTGAAAATCAAACCTCAACCTCGATCGACAGTGCCAGTTATCAGGTGGTGATTTTCGATGCCGCAGGTGTATTCGAACGGATCACGCTTTTCGGATTTCGGGACCTGCCGGCAGAGCGCCCTCGGGTGCGTCAGTTTGATATCCGGGGCACCACCTGCGAAAACATCGGGCGTGTTCTGATCAATGGTGTCAGCAGCTGCACCGTCGGCGGCGCTGAAAGCGATATCTGCGACCAGACACCAACCTTGAACAGCCGAACAGAAGTGGAGCTTTTGGGATGAGTATTCTTGACGCCCTGCGCGAAATCCTGGCCCTTGGCGGGCCGGTGGTCGCCATCCTGATCGCCATGTCCGTGGTGACGCTGGCGGTGACGCTGTACAAGCTCTGGCAATTCGCCGCTTCGGGTGTCGGGCGGCACCGGGTGTTGTCGCAAGCATTGGAGGCCTGGGACGCGGGCGACGAACAGACCGCCCGCGCGCGTCTGGCCAAAAGCCACAGTTACCTAGCGCCGCTAGTCGGGGTCGCGATGGACGCACCGGATGCACCGGGTTTGGACAAGAGACTGGATGCCGAGGCCGGGCTGGCGCTGGCCGGTCTGGAACGCGGTTTCCGCCTGCTGGACACGGTGGCGCAGCTCGCGCCTCTTTTGGGTCTGTTCGGCACCGTTTTGGGCATGATCGAGGCGTTTCGCAGCCTGCAATCCGCTGGCTCTTCGGTTGATCCGTCGCTGCTGGCGGGCGGTATCTGGGTGGCCCTGGTGACCACGGCTGTGGGTTTGGCGGTGGCGATGCCGACCTCGATGGTATTGTCGTGGTTCGAGAGCCGCACCGCGCGCGAACGGGTGTTTGCCGACAAGGCCCTGCGCACGGTACTGGTGCCGGGACAAGCCGTTCCGCTGGCCGAGGATGCGCAACCCATGGCGGCCACGCCCGGACATGCGTAACCCTGCCCCCTTTGTCAGGCGGCCCATGGCGATGACGCCGCTCATCGACGTGATTTTCCTGCTGTTGCTGTTCTTCATGCTGACCTCGACCTTTTCGAAGTACGGCGAGATTGAGCTGAGCAACGCCACGACGGGGGGCGCATCGACGGAGGCGCCACAAGACCGCGCCTTTGTCCAGTTGAGCGAAGATGGGCTGGTGTTGAACGGTACGCCTGTCACGTTGGACGAATTGACGACACAAGTGACCACCGGGCAGGTACTGGTCAGCCTTGATCCGAACACAACGGCGCAGCGACTGGTGGATTTGCTGGTCCTGCTGCGCGGGCGTGAGGGCTTGAGCGTGCTGGTGCTGGAATGATCCGCCATAGCCACCCCCGCCGCAAACGCGATTCGACCATCGCGCTGATCAACGTCGTGTTCCTGATGCTGATCTTCTTTCTGATCGCGGGCACGGTGGCCACGCCGCTGGACCCTGATCTGAATCTGGTCGACACCTCCGAACTAGAGGGGCGCGAGCCGCCGGACGCGCTGGTGCTGCACCGGGACGGCACGCTCAGCTTTCGCGGTGCGCTTATAGAACCGGAAGCCTATATGGCTGGGCGCGAATCCGGGCCGGTGCGGATTGTGCCGGATCGCGAAGCCTCGGGCGTGCGGCTGATCGAGGTCACTGGCGAATTGCGCCGCCTGGGGGCGGATTCCGTCTTTGTCGTGACCGAAAAGGCGCTGGAATGATCCGGGGCTCGATCGTTATCGCGGCCCTTGCCGCGCTGCTGTCTCTGTTGCTGCACCTGATGGGGCTGGGCCTGACCGCACCCAGACTGGTACAGCAGCCGGATGCCGCAGGCCGGAGTGACTCGGTTGAGCTGAGCAACAGTTTCGAGGATCTTGTGGACACGGTCGCCGAACCGGTGGAACCCGAACCGCCCGAGGCACCGGAACCCCCGGTGGAAGAGCCCCCGGATCCCGCTCCGGAACCGGCCGAGATTCCGACCAGCGAGGTGCATGTGGCCTCGGACGATCCGCAGAAAACCTTTTCCCCTGACACTGGCACGTCCGAAATCCTGCAACCGGTCGCGCCCGATCCGGTCGAGGCCGAGGCCCCCGAAACGCGGGACACCACGGATGGCGACAAATCCGCCAGCGATGAGGTCGAGGAGACTCCGCCGGCCGAGGCAGCCGAGGTTGCCGAAGCACCAGAAGGCAGTCCCGAAGCCACGGAACCGGTAGAAGAAACCCCGACGGCACCCGAGCCCACCGAGGCCGAGCAGATTGCGGCTCTGCCCGAGCCAGCGGAAAACCCAGTGCCGTCGGTGGCGCCGGTCGTGCCCTCTGAAAGTGAGACGATCGAGGCCGATATCCCTGCCACTCCGGTTGAGCCTGTGCCTGACGCTGATGTAAACAGTGAGGAACCGGAACAGCCGCTGACGTCGTCGATCAGGCCACGCCTGCCGGACCGGCGTGCGCAGCCAGAGCCTCCGGCCACTTTGCGCGGGGCACGGGATTTCAGTGACCTGCAATATCCGACGCAAGAGGTCGAGTCGCCCCTGACCACCTATCGGCGTCAGGGCAGGGATCTGTTCACATCAGGGAACAGCGGAACGCGTTCGGGCGGGCGGGGTCCCGGAAACTCGGACAAAACGAACTATGCCGGGAAGGTACTGGTGCATCTGAATCGTGCGCCGATCGTTTACACGTCGGCGCGGGGCTTCGCAGTGGTGTTTTTCGTGATCAACTCGGATGGAACCCTGGCCTATGTCGAAGTCGTGGACACCAACGGCTCACGGGATTTGGAACGGGCGGCCAAGGCGCAGGTCCAGGCGGCCTCCCCATTCCCGAAACCTCCTGGAGGTGTCAGTAGGTCGCTGTCGTTTGTCTATTCCAGCAACTGAACCGCCGGCGATTTACAGTTTTTCGAAATACAAGATGACCTCGCCCAGCCGCACGCCATAGCGTGAGACATAGGCGCGGTTCAGCAGTCGATCATCGCTTAGCAGCCACATCCAGTCGTCGAAGTTCACCCGCATGGTGCCGTCTTTCACGGGCAGGTCGATCTTGTATTTCCAGTTGAACGTATCCCCGCGCTCGATCCCGCTGGCGGTGCCCAACACACCCGGCGCGGTGCCGGTCCAGCTATCTTCGCCGGTTTTGGTCAGGGTCCAGATGCGTTGTTCGGTGGCACCGTCGTCATAGACGAAATCCTCGATCAGCGTCAGGGTTTTCCCATCCCATGTGCCGTCGATCTCGACGGTAAAGCGGCGGGGTACATTGCCCAGCACATCCTGAAACTGACCATAGGCGACGGTTTTGCCCTCAAAGAACTCCTCAAGGTTCAGTTGACGGTCGGACAGAAAGGTCTTGGGCACGCGCGGCTTGGCCGAACAGGCTGCCAGCGCGGCAAGCCCGATAAGGGCGAGTACTGCGATCAGATAGCGGCGCGCGGTCATTGCAACGTCCTTGTCTCAGCGGTGGCGTCATAGCCGTTTGAGCCGCTGACATGGGCGGGCTTCGCCTCGGGCGCCGGGCGCATGGTGGCGACCAGTTCGGCGACCTTGAGGCCGAATTTGCGCATTTCGGATCGGTTCATGATCACGCCGTTTTCGGTCAGGTACATCCAGTCGGTGACATCCAGAGTGTGCCCGCCCGCGTCCTTGGGCAGGATGATCCGGTAGGTCAGCTTGACGGTCGAGCCGGAAATGGTGCCGTGACCTTCGCCCACGATATCATCCGCCGTGGCTGTGAAGGTGTTGCCGGTGCCCAGCGTCAGGTACCACTTGCGGGTCATCTGCTTGCCATTGGAATAGGTGAAATACTCGGCCAGCGTGCCGGTATTGCCGTCCCATTCGCCGACCATGCGGGCGACAAAGCTGTTCGACATCTTGCCATTGGGCCCATAGATCAGGCCTTCGGACAGGATCTCTCCGTTCAGGTTCTCTTTCATTTTGAAGGCAGGTCCGGTGTCTGTGTAGTCCGTTGGCGCCTGCGACCGGAAACTCAGGAACCGGCCCTGGGCGATGATCAGGACAAGGATGGCGAGCAGAAGGATGGCGATGGCTGTCATTTGGCTGAGACCTCGGTAGGCAGCGTCAGGACCAGCCCGAACGCGCCGAGTTTCAGGATGCAGGGCAGTACGGCATAGGCGAGGTTGAGTGTGCGCAACGCCTCGGCCGAGTTAGCTTGCCCCGGAGTGAATCCGCTGCGTTCCAACAGCGGCAGAGTGAAGAAGGCCGCGAGCGCAAGGCCCAGCTTGCCCGCAAAGGACCAGATGCCGAAGGCGGCTGAGGCATTCAGCCCGGCACGTGTCAGCACGACCGAGAACATGGCGGGCAGCACCACCATGTCCGCCCCCAGCGCCGCACCGGATGTCAGGCAGATCACCGCGAATCCAGTCAGGTTGCCAGCCGACAAAGTGGCCGCGCCGATAAACCCTGCAATCGACAGCGGCATGGCGATCATCAGGGTCTGTTTCGGGCCAATTCGGTTGCTGAGCTTGGCCCAGAGCGGTACGCTGGCCCCGGCACTGAGGAAGAACAGGATCAACAGCGGTCCGGCTTTTCCGGGCAATTGCAGGCGGTCCTCGACAAAGAAAAGAAACAGGGTTGAGGTGATCGCCACCGGCAGGCTGTTGACCAGCGCCAGAAACAGCAGGCGCAACGCTCCTGCCTGACCCAGCCCGGCGAAAGACAACCCCTGGCCGGTGATCGGGGTGCGACGCCACATCGGAATCGTCAGGATCAGGGTCAGAACGGCGAGCAGGCTCAGAAACACCCCAAAGGCCGGGTAGCCTTGTGCATTGGCCCCAAAAGCCACGAACAGGGCGGGGGCGCTGGCGGCAAGGATCACACCGGTTAGCTGCCCGCCCTCGCGCCAGGCCGCCAGCGTCATCAGCTCTTTCGCGTCAGCTTGTTTGGCAAGCGTCGCGCTACGGCCATAGAGCAGGATGGTGCCAAGGCTGTAGGCCGAGAACAATAGTACCAAAACAGACACTAATACGGTGGTACTTGCCCCTTCAGGTAGGCCAAACAGCAAGGGAAACCCGCTGGCCAAACCGATTGCAGCCGCAGCGGCAAACAGCATCTGCGCCCCCGGCCAGCGGTCAATGGCCCATCCGATCAGCGGGTCCTGCACCAGATCGACGATGCGGATCACAAGCAGAACGGTGCCAATCACCCCCAACCCGATGCCCAGATTGACGGCGGCAAAGCGCGGCAGGTGGATATACAGCGGGATACCCGCCGCAGCCAGCATCAACGCATAGAGACTGACTCTCGGATACAGCATCACTGCCCGCGCAATCTCTGCGTGAAGGCGGCAGAGCGGGTGTTTTCACCCAGGAATACGGACATGAAGCTGCGTTTGATGCCGGGATACGACATCGTGCAGGTCTTGCGTCCGTTCAGCCAGAAGGAAACCTTGTTCGGCCCCTCGGACACCGCCAGATAGCGATCCCCCTTGTTGACCGCCTTGAAGCAGGTCTGAAGCTGATCGCGTACAGGCGCGGCGCGGCCAATGCGCTGCATTTCATCCAGCGTTGAATTCACTAGCGCCTTCTGGCTCACGTTGCGGCGATATTGCAGTTGCAGCCCGAAATCCTGTTTCCAGCTGAAAGCCGCGCCACCCGGAGTAAACAGCTGCGCGTCATACAGAGGCAGCCCGAGATAGCGAAAGGTTGCGGTGCCGCGCAGTTGCGGGTCGTCTAGTTCCGTCAGGCCGGACGACGCTGCCAGCCCGCCGGGGACCAGCAGGCAGAGGGACAGCAGCGCGGGGCGCAGGATGTTAAAACTCGGCCGGGGCAGGGAGGACCGGCTGTTTTGCAGGAATGCCATTGTCAGCTCCGTTCGTGTGCGGGGTGCCGTTCATGCGCTCGACAACATGCATCGCGCTGGCAATCCCGTCTTCATGAAAACCATGCCGGTTATACGCACCGGCAAACCAGGTTCGGTTCTGTCCCTGCATCTCGCGGATTTGCCCTTGTGCTTTCAGGGCCGCTTTGTCGAACACCGGATGGGCAAACTCGACCTGATCATAGATTTTGTCCGCGGGAATTTCCGACGACGCGTTCAGCGTCACGAACAGCGGATCGCTGTCCGGAATGTTCTGCAACCGGTTCATCCAATAGGTGACACCCACATTCCCGGCTTGAGAGCGATAGGTCCAACTGGACCAGCAGGCACGCCTGCGCGGCATCTGGCGCGGATCACAATGCAGGATGGCAGTGTTGGGTTGATATCGAATAGACCCTAATGCAGCTTTTTCTGCGTTCGTTGCGGCCTCACCCAGTATGGCCAGCGACTGATCGGAATGGGTGGCAAGGATGATCTCATCAAACAGATCGGCCTGCCCCTGGCTGTGAACAGTCACGCCGGTTTCATCGCGCTGGATGTGGTCTACAGGCGAGGCCAGCCGGATTTCACTGCCGCGTGCGCGCAGGGCAGCGTCGATGCGGCGGACATATTCGATGCTGCCGCCTTTGACCGTATACCACTGATGTTGTTTGGCGCGGCCGCTGGCCAGCAGGGCATGGTTTTTGAAGAACTGCACCAGCGAACGCGCCGGGAACTGATCCACGAACTCAACAGGGGTGGACCAGATCGCACCACACATCGGCATCAGGTAGTTGTGGCGGAACCAATAGCCCAAGCGCAGTTGGTCGACCAACTCGCCGATTGTGGTGTCATCATCCCGCGCGGCTTCGGGGGCCTCTTTGCTGAACCGCAGTATGTCGGCGATCATTTTGTAATAGGCCGGGCGGGCGAGGTTGCGTTTCTGCGCCGTCAGCGTGCGCAGGCTGCTTAGCCCGTATTCGATGCGGCCATTGTCGATGGTTGCGCCAAAGCTCATCTCGGATTCGATGACCGGCACGTTCAACTCATCAAACAGCTGCGTCAGATATGGGTAGGTGGCATAGTTGAACACGATGAACCCGGTGTCGACGGGCTGATCCCCGTTCTTGCCCGCCATCACTGTGCGGGCGTGACCACCCAAGCGGGGTTCGGCCTCGAACACGGTCACATCGTGGTTTTCGGAAAGATAGTAAGCGGCGGATAGACCAGCGATACCTGCCCCTACCACTGCGATTTTCTTGCGTGCGCCCCGAGTTTCGTCGAACATGTCATCCTCTTTGTGCGACATTTTACAATAGGATACGCAGGATGGGCGAAGGTGGATCAATCGGGTTAGAAAATTTTCTCGAACGCACTATGTCGTGAAGTCTGGTGAAGTGATCCAGCCCCTTGCCCCGCCCGTATCAGATCAAACGCAACTGGAATGGGCGCATGAGCAGTTTGGACGGAAAAACATATTGGATCATCGGCGCCAGCGAAGGGCTGGGTCGGGCACTGGCTGAGGCGCTGAGCCGTCAGGGTGCGCATCTGGTTCTGTCTGCCCGCAATGCCGACCGTCTGGCCGAGATTTGCGCCGCTTTGCCCAATGCGCAGGCCGTTCCCTGCGACGTGACCGATCTGGACTCTGTGCGCCGCGCCGCGGTCGAGGCCGGAAAGGTCGATGGACTGGTCTACAACGCCGGAGCCTATGAGCCGATGCGCTCAAGTGATTGGGAGACTGAGGCCGTCTTGGCGATGACCGATGTGAACTACACCGGCGCGCTGCGGGTTCTGGGAGAGTCGGTGCCGCGGTTCGTGCGCGCGGGCCGGGGGGATATCACGCTGATCGGGTCCCTATCCGGCTATCGCGGGTTGCCGGCTGCGGTGGGCTATGCGTCCAGCAAGGCGGCGCTGATTTCTCTGGCGGAAACCATGCGGTTTGATCTGAAGGACACCGGGGTGACGGTGCGGATCGTCAATCCGGGTTTTATCAAGACCCGCCTGACCGAGAAGAACAACTTTAAAATGCCGATGCTGATGAGCCCCGAGGACGCGGCGGAACGGGTGGTCAAAGCAATGTCGCGCCGCCGCTTCCGCACCGATTTCCCGGCCCCGTTCTCGTGGTTTATCCGGTTGATTGACTATCTGCCAGATTGGCTGATCTATCGTGGAAAATAGATCCTAATCAAGGCAGTTTACCCAAATTGTCCCTGACAGAACCAGCCCGCCGACAGTGTTCCGCCATGGCCGTAGAACAGCCACAACCGCTCCCCCTGTTCGGTCACCACCACCCAGTAATCACGCACGCCGCTGCGCCAGTTGGGGTCGTCCAGCCACCATTCCGGGGCGATGCGTTCGGGGCCGGTGGCCTGCGCCAGTTGCCAGTCGCGACCCCGCCAGCGAAAGGCGGTTGGAACGTCTGGGGTTTCCGGGGCCATCACCGGCTCAGGCTGCCACATCTGCAAGGGGCGCGGACGCGGAGGCGCAGGCCAGTCGCGCGCCGGTTCGGACCACGCCGCCGCCAGCGTTTGTGCGGTTTTTTCGGGAATATGTGAGGCCGCCGGATGGCGCCGAGTGATCGCCTCCAACCCCACCCGCGCGCCCAGCTTGCCGATCAGATCATCGACGGCGGTGTTGCCCTCCAGCCGCTCACGGGCCACGCGGCGGGCCTCGGCATGGCCTGCCACCGTGCGGGCGTGGATGGGCTCGGTCTGGATCGCCTCGAGCCGCAGCATGTCGATGCCATAGCCTGCGTCGATCTTGTCGATCTTCATCTCTAACAAGGGGCGAATGCGATGCTTGTCATGGGTCGGACGGGCTAGCCCGACCTCGATGATCTCGGCCGCCTGATCGGCGCGATGGGCCTCAAGCCGCAGGGTACGCACCCCGCGGCCTTTCTCTTCCAGCTTGGCGCAGAGCGTCGGCAGCACCCGGTCGATGGCGGCCATCACGTCCTCGGTCAGACCGATGGGGTTGGGCAGGGTCATCCGCACCGCAAAGTGATGCGGCGGGCGGGCGGGCGAGACCGGCTCGGGCGCGCTGCCCATCGCCTGATCCAGCCGCAGCACCAGCCCACGCCCGAACCGCCGCGCCAATGACGCACGCGGCTGACCCAGCAGATCGCCGATCCGGCGCAGGCCCAGGCGGTTCAACTGCGCGACCACCTGATCCTCCAACCGCAGCGCTGCGATCGGCAGCGGGCTGAGCGCGCCATAGGATTGCCCCGGTGCTGCAATCCGCGCGCCGCCGCCCAAGGCCATCACCTGTGGCGCGGCCCCGCCCTTGATCCAGTGCCGACGCTTGGTGGCCCGGGCGCGGGTGGCGCGGGCCTCTTGGCTGATGGCGTCGCCGTTGCGATCCGATGTAGCCTCTTGCCCCGCATACCGCGCCAATGCCCAGGCCGCGCCCAGCGTGTCGGCAATACCCATCTGCACGCTCAGCCCCATATCGGCGCAGTCGGTCTCAAGCACGTTCAGCAACGCCTCTTCGCCGCCGAACAGATGGGCACAGCCGGACAGATCGACGATCAGCCCGTCCGGAGCTTCTTCGGCCACCCATGGGCTGAACTTGCCCGCCCAACGGCGCAAAGCGGTCAGAAACGTGGCCTCTGCCGGGGCGTTGCGGGGGCGCGTCACCAGCGCCGCACACATGGCATGGGCGTCACGCACCGGTTGACCGACGCGCAGACCGGCGGCGTGGGCCTCGGTATTCAGAGAGGTGATGACCTGCATGTTCGACTGTTCGACCACCACGGCCAAAGGCCCATCCTGCAGGCCCCGCGCGGCGCGGACCAGCCGTTCAGCCCCCAGACGGGGGAACCACAGTGAGAGTATTCGGCGTTTGGGCATCGGCAGACATCAAAATGTTCCCATTTTGTTCTTACCGTAGAATCGCCTGCAGAGTCCACGCTTACCCGCAGGTCAGGCGCTGAATGATCCCACCCTCATCGACGAACACGTTCAGCCGGTCGATGCGGTAATCCTGCGTGGCCAAGCCATCGGGCCCCAGCACCCGCGAGCGTTCGGGCAGCGCGGCCTGAATGGTCGAAACGGGCTGACCAACGGAACTTGCAAAGGCGTCGCCCTCACAAAACGCCAGATCGACCGGTGCCGCTTCGGGGGCAAGACGGGCGTCCTCGGGGGCGGTCGGGGTCTGGGCGCAGGCGGCCAGCAGGATCAGGATCGGGATAAAACGGCGCATTGGCGTTCCTCTTTCCGGCAATGTCGTTTCTGCAATATCAAGTCATTAGCCAATCTGTCACGAAACGGCAGTTGAAAACACCCTGCAATTGACGCAGGGTCGGGGCAAATTTGACTGGGAGACAAGCACCATGCGTACCCGTGCCGCCGTCGCCGTTCAGGCCGGCAAACCTTTGGAAGTGATGGATGTGAACCTTGAAGGCCCCAAGGCGGGCGAGGTTCTGGTGGAAATCAAGGCCACCGGCATCTGCCACACCGATGAATTCACCCTGTCGGGTGCCGACCCCGAAGGCCTGTTCCCGGCCATTCTGGGGCACGAAGGCGCAGGCGTCGTGGTCGAGGTCGGCCCGGGCGTCACCAGCCTGAAACCGGGCGACCACGTGATCCCGCTCTACACCCCCGAATGCCGTGAATGCGAATACTGTCTGAACCCGAAAACCAACCTGTGTCAGGCGATCCGTGAGACGCAGGGCAAGGGTCTGATGCCCGACGGCACCTCGCGCTTTTCGATGTTGGATGGCACGCCAATCCTGCACTACATGGGCTGCTCGACCTTCGCCAACCACACGGTTCTGCCGGAAATCGCGCTGGCCAAGGTGCGTGAGGACGCGCCGTTCGACAAGATCTGCTATATCGGTTGCGGCGTGACCACTGGGATCGGCGCAGTCATCAACACCGCCAAGGTGGAAATCGGCAGCCGTGCCATCGTGTTCGGTCTGGGCGGTATTGGCCTGAACGTGATCCAGGGCCTGCGCCTTGCCGGCGCTGACCAGATCGTTGGCGTTGATCTGAACCCCGCCAAAGTGGAAATGGCCACGAAATTCGGCATGACAGACTTCGTGAACCCGACCGAGGTTGAGGGCGATCTGGTGCCGTATCTGGTCAACCTGACCAAAGGTGGCGCGGACTATACATTCGACGCCACCGGCAATGTTGGCGTTATGCGCACGGCTCTGGAAGCGGCGCATAAAGGTTGGGGTGAGTCCATCATCATCGGTGTGGCACCTGCTGGAGCCGAAATTTCGACCCGCCCGTTCCAACTGGTCACCGGACGTTCGTGGCGCGGCACAGCCTTTGGTGGCGCCCGTGGCCGGACCGACGTGCCCAAGATCGTCGACTGGTACATGGAAGGAAAGATCGAGATCGACCCGATGATCACGCACACCATGGGGCTGGACGACATCAACCACGGCTTCGACCTGATGCACAAGGGTGAGAGCATCCGCTCGGTTGTGGTCTACTAAGGCTCTAAACCAAGGGTAAACCTGAACGGCGCGCTGTTTGGCGCGCCGTTTCTTATTTCCCGGGGGTCGATGCCCCGGTGTCAGACCGCGGTGACCGTACCCGCAGAACCGGGGTGTTGGTCGAGGTGGTGTTTGACCGGCTTTCGCGCCAGACGACGAACACGCCCGATGCGATGATGATGCTGGCCCCGACGGCGACCCAGCCGTCCGGGCGCTCACCAAAGAAGATCATGCCGAACAGCGTGGCCCAGATGATCTGGCTGTACTGGCTGGGGGCCACGACCCCCGCAGGCGCAGCGCGGTAGGCGAGGATGATCAGGTGTTGCGCGATCACCGAGAACACGCCGACCAGCGCCATCATTGCCAGATGCAGCAGCGAGGGCGGTTGATAGACCGCGGGCTGCAAAAGGCTCATCACAACGATGGCCAGAAGCATCGGATAGAGGATCAGAACAGCCGAGCGTTCTTCATTCCCGATCTTGCGCACCAATACAGAGCCTAGTGCGCTGCAAAACGCCGCTGTCAGGGCGGCGAGGTGGCCCAGAGTGATGTCCGTGGCTCCGGGGCGCAGAACGATCAGAACACCGATCAGGCCAACGCCAACAGCGGCCCAGCGTTGGGCGCGCACGATCTCTCCCAAGATCGGGATCGACAGGACGGTGACGAACAGGGGGAAGGCAAACAACAGCGAATAGACCTCGGCCAGCGGCAGCACCGAGAAGGCATAGAAGGCGCAGACCATGGACGTGACCATCAGGGCCGAGCGCAGCAGCACTAGCCACGGGTGATGTGGCAGGAAATTTCCGGTTGTCCGGTCGGTCAGGATCGTGACCGCCATCGGCACAAAGGAAAACAGCGTGGCGAAAAAGATGATCTGCATCACCGAATAGGTGCCGCCCAGCACTTTGATCAGCGCGTCATGGCTGGCAAAGACGGCAAAACCCGCAAACGCATAGCCAAGGCCCCGGAGGGTGGTGTTCTGAGTGCTCATGGATCGGCCTCGGGTGATGTCGGTGTGGTGGCGCTATGCCGTCGCAGCGCAAAGGGCTGTCTTGCCCTTGAGTAAACCTATTTGGCCGGTCCGCATAGCCCCTATTTTACCGCTAACATCGCAAGGCCGCCATGTCGTGGGATCAACGCAGGATCGGCGGGGCGTCTTTGGGTTGGCGAGCGGACTGAACGCCGGCCCTCATACCCACGCCGATGCGCCGGGCTAAAGTAACCCACGGGATGGCAGTTTCCGGAGGCAGGGTCTGGGTGGCGACCTCTTCGAACAGATCCAGCCAGTGGGCGAAGAACTCGGGTTTCACGTCGTGTCGTTCGATATGGACCCGCTGCGGGTTGCCGTTATAGCTGCGCTCGAACAGGATAGCGTTGCGCCAGAAAGCGGCGATCTTTTCCTCATGCGCGGGCCAGTCGTGGACATGTTTGTTGAAGACCGGTCCCAGGACTTTGTCCTCACGCACGCGGGCGTAAAAGGCGCGGACCTGTGCGTTGATCTGGTCTGGTGTGGCCGGAAAGCGCGGCGGCAGGATTGGTCTGGTCATGAAGGTTCCGGGTTTCGACTCTGTTTTGGGGCAATACTCGGTTTGATCGTCACCCGACAGGGGTGGTTTTGTCGCGCGGCTCCGGCGTCAGCAGGTGCCGTATCAAGGCCACCGGATGCGCCTTCAGGCTAAGACGGGTGGCCACGTAATCCTCGACCACCTGCTCACCCAAGGTCATCTGCGGCAGATAGGCTTCGGGTTCATCCAGTGCCTCGCCCTCCAGATCCTGCGAGAACAGCGGCAGCGGTTTCGCGGTCGCAATCGCCTTGGCCTGCCACAGCGCCTCGCGCCGGGTCAGGTCGCAGGCGGCGAAAGCATCGGCCTCGGCCAGCCGTTCGATCACCGACGGTCCCAGCCCCGCCCGGCGCCAGACATCGTCGACCTGATGGTAGCCGTTGCCGCGCGCGGCAGTGAGCCAGCTGGCATCTTCTTCGCTGAGCCCCTTGATCTGGCGGAAGCCCAGCCGCAGGGCCAGCCCACCATGGCCGTCGGGTTCCATCACGTTGTCCCAGAAGCTGGCATTGATACAGACCGGGCGCACTTGCACGCCGTGTTCGCGGGCATCGCGCACGATCTGGGCCGGTGCATAGAACCCCATCGGCTGAGAGTTCAGCAGCGCGCAGGCGAAAATCCCCGGGTGGTGGCATTTGATCCAGGCGCTGGCATAGACCAGCAGCGCAAAGCTGGCCGCGTGGCTTTCGGGGAAGCCGTAAGAACCGAACCCTTCGATCTGCGAGAAACAGCGTTCGGCGAAGTCGTCCTCATACCCGTTGCGTTTCATGCCGCGCAGGAACAATGCGCGGAACTCGCTGACATTGCCGTGTTTCTTGAAGGTCGCCAGTGACCGGCGCAGCCGGTCGGCCTGTTCCGGGGTGAAGCCCGCGCCGACAATGGCGATCTGCATTGCCTGTTCCTGAAACAGCGGCACGCCCAGCGTTTTGCCCAGCACCTCACCCAATTCGTCCGAGGGGAAGCTGACCTCCTCCTCTCCGTTGCGGCGGCGGATATAGGGGTGGACCATGTCACCCTGAATGGGGCCGGGGCGGATGATGGCGACCTCAATCACCAGATCATAGAAGTTGCGGGGCCGCATCCGGGGCAGGAAGTTCATCTGTGCACGTGATTCCACCTGAAACACGCCGATACTGTCGGCCTTGCACAGCATGTCATAAACCGCCGGGTCCTCGGGTGGCAGGGTGGCCAGCGTATAGCTAGTCTGGTGGTGCTGGCTGATCAGATCGAACGCCTTGCGAATGCAGGTGAGCATCCCAAGGCTGAGCACATCGACCTTCAGAATGCCCAGACTGTCGATATCGTCCTTGTCCCAGCAGATGACCGTGCGATCCTCCATCGTGGCGTTTTCGATGGGGACAAGCTCGTCCAGGCGCCCCTCGGTGATGATGAAGCCGCCGACATGCTGGGACAGGTGGCGGGGGAAGCCGTCAATCTCATAAACCAGCATTAGAGTCTGTTTCAGGCGCCGATCCTCGGGGTCGAGGCCAATCTCGCGCATCCGTTGGGCTTCGAGCCCGGCAGCTGAGAAAAAGCCCCACAGCTGCGAAGACAGGGCCGAGATGGTGTCCTCAGTCAGTCCCATGGCGCGGCCAACCTCACGAATGGCGCGCTTGCCGCGATAGTGGATGACGGTGGCGCACAGCCCCGCGCGGTGGCGGCCATAGCGGTCATAGATATGCTGGATGACCTCTTCACGCCGTTCATGTTCGAAGTCGACGTCGATATCGGGCGGCTCATCGCGGGCCTCGGAAACGAAGCGTTCGAAGACCATTGTGCCCATCTCGGGGCTGACCTCGGTGATGCCGAGGCAGAAGCAGACCACCGAATTGGCCGCCGAGCCGCGCCCTTGGCAGAGGATGCCGCGCGAGCGGGCGAAGCTGACGATGTCGCGGACGGTCAGGAAATAGGGTTCGTATTTGAGCTTGCCGATCAGGGTCAACTCATGGGCCAGCATCTTCTTGGCCTTCTCCGACGCGCCCGCCGGATAGCGCCATTTCAACCCCTCATGCGCCAGACGGTGCAGGCGTTCGGTCGGGGTTTCCTGCTCGCTGCCCTCGCTAGGGTATTCATAACGCAGCTCATCAAGTGAAAAGGTGAGCTGTTCGCTGAGCTCATGCGCGCGGGCAACGGCACCCTCATGACCTTTGAAGATACGCAGCATCTCAGATTCGGACCGCAGGCGCTGTTCGCCATTGGCCAATGCGTCTCGGCCCAGATCATCCACCTTGCGGCGCAGGCGGATGGCGGTCACCACATCGGCCAGTTTACGACGGGCCCCGTGGTGCATCATCGGCGTGGCGCTGGCGAGGGTGGGGATGCCAAGTTGCCGTGATTCAGCCTCTAACACAGAGAAATATACGCTGTCCGCACCATCATACCGGGGGTGCATCAACAGATGCATCCGCCCGGCAAAGCGGCGCGTCAGCTGTTGCGCCTGTGTCCGCCATCCGTCCGCGCCGCCCAGAGAGTGGGTCGCCTGTGGCCAGAGCAGCAGGTGGAGACCGTCTGAGAACTCCAACAGGTCGGACAGGTGCAGGATACAGTCGCCTTTCTCGGCGCGCAGGCGGCCCGCCGACAGGATACGGCACAGATTGGCCCAGCCCTGCCGGTTCAGGGGTAGGGCGGTGACGGTGGGTGCATCGGTGAAAATCAGCCGTGCGGCCGGGATCAGGCGTGGCACGGTGTGGATGGGGTAAGAGGGCGGTTTCGGGATGTGATCGGGGCAGGGTGGGCCGATGGAGGTGTTCTGCGCCTCCCACTCCAGCCGCTCACGAACTTTGCGGGCGATCTCGCGCGCCTGAGTATGGGCGCGCACGATCCCGGCGACCGAGTTGTCATCAGCAATCGCAATGGCGGGCAGGCCCAGGGTGACGGCACGTTCCATATACTCCTCGGGGTGTGAGGCCCCGGTGAGGAAGGTGAAATTCGATGTGATCGATAGCTCGGCATACATGGCGATTCCATATTATATTCACGTTTTGTTCTTTTTCCGAGTCCTTTGCGCAGGAAACGGGTCGCTTGGGGTTTGCCGGATGGGCATAGTCGGCGAAAAAGGAGGCCCGATATGTTCAAGATCACCGCATTGCCAACCGACGAGGTGCGCGCCCTTCAGGGTGGTCACCCGGATGCTTATGGCGCCGCGCCAGAGCGTGCCGTTTCCACGGGGGGCGGCAATCCCTGCCGCCATTGCTTGCAGAATATCCCCGAAGGCGAAGAGATGCTGATTTTGGCACATCGCCCCTTTTTAGAGACACATCCCTACGCCGAAACCGGCCCGATATTCCTGTGCGCTGCACCATGTGAGCGGTATCACGGCGCTGAGATGCCCGAGATTTTGACCACGTCCCCGGACTATCTGATCAAGGGCTATGGGCAGGATGACCGGATCGTTTACGGCACCGGAGCTATCACACCAACGGATCAGATCGACGCAAAGGTCAGCGATATTTTTGCACGGCCGGATGTGGCCTATATCCATATCCGCTCGGCCCGGAACAATTGCTATCAGGTGCGGATCGACCGGGCCTAAAGCTTGATCCGATGCATGCCCCGGCGCGGTTGGTCCTGATCCTCGGCAGGTTCATCCGCACGAGAGGACGTGAGCGCGAGAAACACATCCTCCAGGTCAGCCTCTTCGGTGCGAACGTCGCGGATGCGGATGTTGGCGGCGCGGACGGATTCCAGCACCTGCTCGGCGCTGGTCTGGGCGCTGCGGTATTGCAGAACAAGGCTGCCATCATCGCGCAGGGTGGCCTCGACGCCTTCGGTCACGGGCAGATCGCTGACCGGGCTGTCCGGGGCGATCACCATGGTGCGGCTGTCCATGCGGCCCAGCAGATTGGCGGTGCTGTCCTGTGCGATCTTTTCGCCGTGATTGATGATGGCGATCTCGTCACACATCTCCTGCGCTTCTTCCAGGTAATGGGTGGTCAGGATGATGGTCATGCCCTGTTCATTCAGCTTGCGCACATTGGTCCAGAGCATCTGGCGCAGCTCGATATCCACGCCCGCGGTGGGTTCGTCCAGAACCAGAATCTTGGGGTGATGTACCAGCGCCTTGGCTAGCAGCAGACGCCGCCGCATGCCGCCGGACAGGGTGCGGGCATAGGCCTCGGCCTTGTCGCTGAGACCGACCAGTTCCAGAATCTCATCGCTGCGGCGCTGAGCCTTGGGCACGCCATAAAGGCCGGCCTGAACCTCCAACGCGCCACGCGGGGTGAAGAATGGATCCAGGTTCAGCTCCTGCGGCATGACGCCGATGGCGGCGCGGGACTGGCGAGGGTTCTGGTCCTGATCGAAGCCCCAGATCGACACCTTGCCCGCAGATTTTACCACCAGCCCGGCCAGAATATTGATCAACGTCGATTTTCCGGCCCCGTTCGGCCCCAGCAGGCCAAAGACCGAGCCACGCGGCACCGTCAGGTCGATGCCTTTCAGCGCGTGTTTCTCAGGCTGACCCTTGCTGCCCCGATAGGTCTTGCGCAGCCCCTCGATCCTGATTGCCGCATCACGCATGTGACCCTTGCCCCCGGTTTGCTCATCGCTCATAAACGCACCTATTACATGCCCGCGAGGCCGACAACCGAAGAAGGATCGCAAGCCGTGACAATCGAAGCGCCGGAAACCAAGATCGTGGAAACCGCCCGAGTTGCCTGTGACGGCGGCGAAGGCGCATTGGGCCATCCGCGCGTCTGGCTGCAAATCCCCGAGGATACCGGCTGGGTCGAGTGCCCCTATTGCGATTGCAAATACGCCCTGAAAGGTGCCGAACAGGGCTGATTGTTCGTCAGGTGCCGGGTTTGGCAAAGGTCCGGCACAGCGCACCCGCGTCGACATCGCCATATCTGGTGATCAGAAACTGATCCACATTGGCGCCGGACCACACGTGAAATGTGTCACCATTGCTGAGCCGCCCCAGGCCGCTGGCTGTGCCTGTCTCTGGGTGCTGATAGGTGAAGAACGCGCTTCCCGTCAGCCCGTTGTCACATTCAAGCGTGGCTTCTCCGAACCCGAGACGGCCCTGGGCGCGCCACTCTCCGTGGCAACTGAACTCTGCGCTTGTGCGCCCGGCGTAAGTGCCCTTGCTCCAACCGATCGCGCGGCCTGTGAAGTAAATCCCGCTGTCGCCCAAACAGGCCAGAATCGGTACGCAATTGGCAGATGTGCCCTGATGCGCCAAGCAGTCTGCGGGCAATTTCGGGCCAGCTTGTGCAGTGGTGGCGACAAGAGCGATTGCGGTTACAGGCGCGATGGCCGATAAAACGTGCAGACTGAACATGACCACGATCTTATGAGGCGCGCCACCATGAGCAAGAGCGAATTCGGAAAAGGGTGCCACCTGCATCTGATCGACGGATCGGCCTTTATTTTCAGGGCCTATCACGCACTGCCTCCGCTGACGCGCAAGTCGGACGGGCTGCCGATCGGTGCAGTGTCGGGGTTCTGTAACATGCTGCAGAAATATGTCGAGGGAAACGCCGGACCGGATGCGCCGACCCATGTGGCGGTGATTTTCGACAAGGGCTCGCACACGTTCCGCAACGATCTCTATGATCTCTACAAGGCCAACCGCGAGGCGATGCCCGAGGATCTGCGCCCGCAGATGCCGCTGACCCGCGAAGCGACGCGCGCTTTCAACATCGCCTGCAAAGAGCTTGAGGGTTACGAGGCCGACGACATCATCGCCACGCTGGCCGTTCAGGCGCGTGAGGCCGGGGGGCGCGTGACCATCGTAAGCTCCGATAAGGACCTGATGCAGCTGGTCGGCGGCGGTGTTGAGATGCTGGACGCGATGAAGAACAAGCGCATTGATCGCGATGGTGTGTTCGAGAAATTCGGCGTTGGCCCCGAACGGGTGGTCGACGTGCAGGCCTTGGCCGGAGATTCGGTGGACAACGTGCCGGGGGCTCCGGGGATCGGGATCAAGACCGCCGCCCTGCTGATCAACGAATATGGCGATCTGGAAACGCTGCTGGACCGCGCGGAAGAGATCAAACAGCCCAAGCGCCGCCAGACCCTGATCGAAAAGCGCGAGCAGATCGAGCTGTCGAAGAAGCTGGTGCAATTGGATGAGCAGACACCGCTGGATTTCACCCTGGACGATCTGGAGGTGAAGGATCCCGATCCCGACACCCTCTTGGGTTTTCTGGCGGATATGGAGTTTCGCACCCTCACCAAGCGCATCGCGGACAAGCTGGGGGCCGAAGCTCCGGTGATTGCTGACGCGCCCGCGCCGGTTGCCGAGGTCGAAGAAGCTGAGGCGCTGCCCTTCGATGCGTCGAAGTACGAATGCGTCCGCGATGCTGGTGCGCTGCAGAAATGGATCGATCAGGCCTATGAGCGCGGCTGGGTCGCGGTGGACACAGAAACCACCGGCCTGAACGAAATGATCGCCGATCTGGTGGGTGTCTCGCTGTGTGTAGAGGCTGGTGAGGCCTGTTACATCCCGCTGACACACCGCGATGGCGCAGCAGATGACCTGTTCGGCTCGGATGCTTTGGCCGAAGGACAGATGCCGCTGGATGAGGCTCTAACCCTGTTGAAACCGATGCTTGAGGACCCGTCGATCCTCAAAATCGGGCAGAACATGAAATACGATGCCAAGATCTTTAAGCGATACGGCGTCGACGTGGCCCCGATCGACGACACGATGCTGATGTCTTACGCGATGCATGGCGGTGAGCACGGGCATGGCATGGACACGCTGTCCGAACGCTATCTGAGCCACACGCCGATCCCGATCAAACCACTGCTGGGCTCGGGCAAGTCGGCGATCACCTTCGACAAGGTGCCGATTGATGAAGCCGCGGCCTATGCCGCCGAGGATGCGGATATCACCCTGCGCCTGTGGAAGCTGTTCAAGCCGCAACTGCATCAGGTGCAGGTGACGACGGTTTATGAAACGCTGGAACGCCCGCTGGTCCCGGTTCTGGCCGAGATGGAGATGCACGGCATCAAGGTCGACCGCGATGTGCTGAGCCGCATGTCGAACGCGTTTGCCCAGAAAATGGCCGGGTTAGAGGCTGAAATCCACGAACTGGCCGGAGAAAACTTCAACGTCGGATCGCCCGCGCAACTGGGTGAAATCTTGTTCGACAAGATGGGGCTTGAGGGCGGCAAGAAGGGCAAGACCGGGAAATACTCGACTGGCGCTGATATTCTGGAAGACCTCGCGACCGAGCACGAATTGCCCCGCCGGGTGTTGGATTGGCGGCAGCTTTCCAAACTGAAATCGACCTACACCGACGCGCTGCAGACCCATATCAACCCGGATACGGGGCGGGTGCATACGTCTTACTCGATCACCGGGGCGAACACGGGGCGTCTGGCCTCGACCGATCCGAACCTGCAGAATATCCCGGTGCGGACCGAAGAAGGGCGACGTATTCGTGAGGCGTTCATTGCCGAGCCGGGCAATGTGATGGTCAGCCTCGACTATAGCCAGATCGAGTTGCGTATTTTGGCACATATCGCCGATATCCCCGCCCTGAAACAGGCCTTTGCGGATGGGTTGGACATTCACGCAATGACCGCGTCCGAGATGTTCGATGTGCCGCTGGACGAGATGACGCCCGATATCCGCCGTCAGGCCAAGGCGATCAACTTTGGTGTAATCTACGGCATCTCGGGCTTTGGTCTGGCGCGCAATCTGCGCATCCCACGGGCCGAGGCGCAGGGCTTCATCGACCGCTATTTCGAACGGTTCCCGGGTATTCGCCGCTATATGGACGACACGGTCGCCTTCGCCAAAGAGTATGGCTATGTACAGACGCTGTTCGGTCGCAAAATCCACACGCCCGAGATCAATGCCAAGGGGCCGCATGCGGGCTTCTCGCGCCGGGCGGCGATCAACGCGCCGATTCAGGGCACGGCGGCGGATGTGATCCGGCGCGCGATGGTACGGATGCCGGATGCCATCAACGGGTTGCCCGCCAAGATGCTGCTTCAGGTGCATGACGAACTGCTGTTCGAAGTGGCCGAAGACGCGGTGGATCAGGTGATCGACGTGGCGCGAGACGTCATGGAAGGCGCCTCTGATCCTGCCGTGAAGCTGGATGTAAAGCTGAGCGTGGATGCCGGGCAGGGGGCAAACTGGGCCGAGGCGCACTAAGGCGCGCTGCTCATCAAGCCCGGCGGGCCCTCTTCGCAGCGGGTCAGTCCTGCGGTCTGACCAAGCGGTTGATCAGCCGTTGCACTGATGGGCCAAACAGCAGGATGACGGTGAAGGCGATGGGCCAGCTGAAGGCCCAGGACGCCATCCAGTCACCGAAGGTGTTGGGGCCAAATCCAATGGCTTTCACGGTCGCGATGCCGGTCACGATGCAGGACATCAGGCCGGACATGATCAGGCTGAACACGGCGCGGGCATAGCGGGCAGAAATCATTTTGGGCATCCTGATGGTCGAGATGTTTCTGATGTGCTGTATTTTCAATCAAAAGGCCAGAGCTAGACCCGCATCCAGCCAAGACTGTCGGGCGTTCGGGGTGTTGAGGGCGTGTATTCGGCGCTGACCCAACCGGCATAGCCTGCGGCATCCATCGCGGTGAACAGGCGAGCGAAATCCGTCGGACCGCGTCCCGGTTCGCTGCGATCCGGGGCTGCACCGATCTGGGCGTGGGCGACCCGAGGGTGAAAACGATCCCAGATCGCCTGCGCATTGCCGTGGATCATATGGGCGTGGAAACTGTCAAATTGCAGGCCGACATTCGGGCGGTCCACCCGGTCCAATACCTGCGCCGCCAATTCATAGTCGTTCAGGAAGTAGCCGGGCTGCGACACCGGGTTAAGCGGCTCGATCGTGAACTGCTGCTGCGGGGCGAAATCAGCGGCCCATTGTAGGTTGCGCACGAAGCTCTCCAACGCATCCGGCCCGGAGGCATAGCCGGACATGATGTGGATCAGCCCCGGCCTCAGGATATCGGCATAGCGCAGCACGCGGCGGATATCGGATTGGAACCGCGCCTCGCCGCCCGGAATGGCGGCATAGCCGGGCTCACCCCCGGTGTAATTGGGCGGCGGGGCGTTGATCAGGACCAATTCCAAGCCGTTGGACAGCAGCGCACGGCGGGTTTCCTTGGCGGCCAGCTCATAGGGAAACAGAATCTCGACCGCTTTGAACCCGGCCTCGGCTGCTGCTTGAAAACGCTCAAGATAGGGAAGCTCGGTAAAGAGCAGGGAAATATTGGCGGCAAATCTGGGCATGGGCGGTCTCGGTCAGTTTCTGCGCGGAGATTAGCGGCGAGGCGTTTTCAGCGAAAGAGGATCAAAAACGACAGATTGTCGAAAATCGGCCAGAACGCCCCGCGCAAATCAGGGACGTTCCGAATAATACGGCGAATCATTTCAACGGCGCCGTGCCAACAGAAGGTATGAACCCCATGGCAATGAGCCCTGACCCCGCGCGCGGGAACACTCTCTCTGTGTCTGGTGGCGGCAATTCCGCCTTGTCCGGCAACGGCTTGGCGGTTGCCTCGATGCTGACATGGGCGGCCGGGTTTCCGGCGGCTGAGGTGTTGCTGCAGAGCTGGCCCCCGGTCGCGTTGTTTGCCGCGCGGCTGGCGGTGGCGGTGGTGGTCATGCTGCCGATCTGGTTCCTGATCGACGGGTCGGACCGCGTGTTGCGGGCGCGCTGGGGATATGCGCTGTTTGTTGGTGCAACGCTGGGTGCGGGCATGTTCCTGCTCATATTAGCGCAAAAGATGACCGATCCGGTGACTGTGGCGATCATCGCCTCATGCGCGCCGTTGTTCGCGACGCTGATTGAGCTGGCGACAGGAACACGGCGGTTGCGGTGGAACTTTGCCTTGGGCGTGATCGTTTCGATCATTGGCGGCGTGATCGCCACCAGCGCTGTGGCGCCGGCACAACTGGGGCTGGGGGCGGCTTGCGCCATCGTGTCTACCGGCTTGTTCTGCTGGGCGTGCATGGCGACCGCACGCGATTTTCCCGAGCTCAGTCAGACCGGGCGCAGCACTATTACCTTTACGGGCGCGCTGGTTTCGGCGCTATTTCTGTTCTTTATTGCCGGCCAAATGGGGATGGAGGTCATGCCAACCGCGCCGATCGACGTTCAGCAGATCGGAATGCTGGGGATCTACGCGCTGGTGGCGATGGGCGTGAGCCAGGTTCTGTTCATCTCATCCGTCGGACGGCTGGGTGTGGCGCTGGCCTCGTTCCACATCAACATCGCGCCGTTTTACGTGATGCTGATCATGCTGGTGCTGGGGGAGGAATGGAACTGGACCCGCGCGCTGGGCGCGGGCATCGTGGCGATGGCGGTTGTGCTGGCGCAGGACCGGAAGGTTGCGCAGTCTGCTTAATCGGGCAGGTCGTCTGACTTGATCAGGGGGAAAAACTGCCCCCCGGACCAGACACCGAACCAGTCGCCACTGTGTTCGGCGATGTCCACGAGGCGATAGAAGCTCTTGCGGTCGATCCGTGCCTCAAGGTTCGCGCGAACCAATATGTAGGGTGATGGCTCACCTGTTTCGGGATCGATGACAATGCGGATCGGATGGTCCGGCCCGGCCACCGCTGTGTCGCCGACATGGGTGGTGAAGCTCAGGTTTTGCGCCTCACCTTCGCCCTCGATCTCGAAATCGACGGCCACAAAGGGGGCATCCTCGACCGTGATTCCCACCTTTTCGACCGGAGTCACCAGATAGTATTTCCCGTCTTCTTTCTTAAGAATTGAGGAAAAAAGCTTCACAAGCTCGAACCGGTTGATGGGCGAGCCTAAATAACTCCAAGTACCATCTTTTGCGATCCGGATGTCCAGATCGCCGCAAAACGGAGGATTCCACAGGTGAACGGGGGGCAATCCCTTGGTTTTGGTCGCTTTGACTGATGCAGCCAGGCCATCAGGTGAAGGTGTCACAGGTTTTTGTCCGCTCATTGCTTTTGCCATTTCCTCTCAGCGCGATACACTCAACTTATAATAGTCCACGGAAGGGAAAGTCATGACCGAACCTGCCGACCTCGTGTCCGAGATCGAAGCGCTGGAAAATAAGCTGCAAGAGGCCAAGTCCTCGATCACCCGCCGCTTTATCGGGCAGGAAAGGGTCGTGGATTTGACCCTGACCGCGTTATTGTGCGGTGGTCACGCGTTGTTGATCGGTCTGCCAGGTCTGGGTAAGACGCGACTGGTCGAGACGTTGTCGACCGTGATGGGCCTGCACGGCAACCGTATCCAGTTCACGCCGGATCTGATGCCCGCGGATATTCTGGGGTCCGAGGTTCTGGACACCGCCGATGACGGCAGCCGCCATTTTCGGTTCATTTCCGGCCCGATATTCTGTCAGCTGCTGATGGCGGATGAGATCAACCGCGCCAGCCCGCGAACGCAATCGGCGCTGCTGCAGGCGATGCAGGAACGAACCGTGACCGTGGCGGGCGAGGATCGGTCGTTGGGTGAACCCTTCCATGTTCTCGCCACGCAGAACCCGATTGAGCAAGAGGGCACGTATCCGCTGCCCGAGGCGCAGCTGGACCGTTTTCTGGTGCAGATCGACGTGGACTACCCGGATCGTCAGACCGAGCGCGATATCCTGTTGGCGACCACAGGCGTCGAAGAAGATGACGCGCATGAGATTTTCACCAAAGAGGAACTGTTGGCCGCACAGGTCTTGCTGCGACGGATGCCGGTAGGAGATTCGGTTGTTGAACTGATCCTCGATCTGGTCCGCGCTTTCCGTCCCGAAGAGGCGGGCGTGTCCGAACGCGTGGCCGAAACCGTGGCCTGGGGCCCCGGTCCCCGCGCGGCGCAGGCGCTGATGATGACGGTGCGGGCACGGGCGATGCTGCAAGGACGGCTGGCGCCCAATGCCGAGGACGTGCTGGACATGGCCCGTCCGGTGCTCAGCCACCGGATGGCGCTGAACTTCGCGGCACGGGCGCGTGGTGACAGCTTGGCCGATCTGATCGACTCGACCGCGGCCGGTCTGATCCGAACCGAGGCTGCGGCGTGAATGCCGCGCTGACCCTTCGCGAAAGATCCGAGGCCGAGGCGTCCCGGCTACCGCCCCTTTTGGCGCGGGCCGAACATCTGGCCGGAACCGTGCTGCTGGGCGATCATGGGCGCAGACGCTCGGGGCTTGGTGACGATTTCTGGCAATACCGCCCGGCGCAGATCGGTGACAGCCGCCGGATGATCGACCACAGGCGCTCGGCGCGCGGGGATCAGCAGTTTGTACGCGAACGCGAATGGCAGATTGCGCAGTCGGTGATGCTTTGGGTGGATCAGGGGGCGTCGATGCGGTTTGCGTCCGACAAGTCTCTGCCCACCAAAGCCGACCGCGCGCGGCTGCTGGGCCTGTCCACGGCGATCCTTCTGGTGCGCGGCGGCGAGCGGGTCGGCCTGACCGGAACCACCTTGCCACCACGGCGCGGCAATGCGCAGGTCATCCGTCTGGCACAAGCTTGGTCCGAGGATTCCGCCTCAGATTATACCCCGCCAGAACACCGCGCGATGATCCCACATGCCCGCGCCGTGTTCATATCCGATTTCCTTGGCCCCTTGGACGAGGTCGAGCTGGCTCTGACCAAAGCCGCCGACCGCGGGGTGCGGGGCGTTTTGCTGCAGGTCCTTGATCCGGGCGAAGAGACCTTCCCCTATCGCGGTCGGACGATCTTTGAAAGCGTCGGCGGCTCGGTCCGGCATGAAACGCTCAAGGCTGGGGACCTGCGCGACCGCTATCTGGAGCGCCTTGCGAAACGCAAAGATGCGCTGACACAACTGTGTCGTGCGACGGGCTGGCAGCTGGGCCTGCACCATACCGGTGACAGCGCGCAAGCAGCTTTGTTGTGGCTCTACCGGGCCTTGGATGGGGGAACGCGATGACGGTTCTGGCGGGCATCGGCTTTACCGCCCCATGGGTGCTGCTGGGTCTGCTGACCTTGCCGATCCTGTGGCTGATCCTGCGCGCGGTGCCGCCCGCACCGATGCGCCGTCTGTTCCCGGCGGTGACGCTGCTGTTGGGGCTGAAGGATGACGAAAGCGTCTCGGACCGTACCCCATGGTGGTTGATGCTGCTGCGGATGCTGGCTGCGGCGGCGATCATCATCGGGCTGGCCGGTCCGGTTCTGAACCCTTCGAGGGATGAGACCGGGACGGGGCCGCTCTTGCTGGTGCTGGATGCCAGTTGGGCGGGGGCAACGCGGTGGTCTTCGACGCTGGATCAGATCGACGTGCAACTGTCCGAGGCCGGGCGGGCGGGGCGCACCGTGGCCATCCTGCGCCTGACCGAACCCGAAGTGCCGGTGTTTCAGGCGGCCGAGGCATGGCGCGGACGCCTGCCGGGCCTGACGCCAACCCCGTGGCAACCGACAGAAACTCAGATCGATCAGGCGCTGGCCGCGCTGGGTCAACTGGACGGAGGGTTTGATACCCATTGGTTCAGCGACCGTCTGGCCTATGACGGCCATGACCGGGTTCTGGCGGCGCTGCAGGCGCGGGGCGCGGTGACGGTGTATCAATCCGCGGCACCCGTGGTTGCGATTTTGCCTGCTGCCTATCAGGATGGTGTGATTCAGCTGACCGCCCAACGCGCGGCGCCGGGGCCCGCCGACCGCATTACCGTGCTGGCGCAAGGCCGCGATCCGGCGGGTGCGATGCGTATTCTGCAATCCGCCGAGATGGAATTCCCCAGCGGAGAAACCCTGGCGCAGGTGGATCTGGCCCTGCCATCCGAGCTGCGCGCCCGGATCACTCGGTTCGAAATTCAAGGCCAGCGCTCTGCCGGAGCGGTGACGCTGACCGATGACAGCCTGCGTCGGCGCGAGGTCGCTCTGATCGCTGGAACCCTGAACCGCGAAGGGCTGGAGCTGCTCTCGCCCCTGCATTACCTGACGCAGGTTCTGAAACCTACGGCGGATTTCGTCGAAGGCGGGTTGCTTGAGGTTCTGCCCGCCAACCCGGATGTGATCGTTTTGGCCGATGTGGCGAAACTGTCCGACGGTGAACAGGCCGCGCTGGTCGAATGGGTGGAACAGGGCGGGTTGCTGCTGCGTTTTGCCGGGCCGCGCATGGCCGCCAGTGATATGGGCCGAGACGCTGAGGATACGCTACTGCCCGTTCGCCTGCGCAGCGGTGGCCGATCGGTCGGCGGCGCGATGAGCTGGGGTGAGGCCAAGGGGCTGGCACCTTTCCCGGAAAACTCGCCTTTCTACGGTTTGCAGGTGCCGGGTGATGTCACGGTCACCACGCAGGTTATGGCACAACCAGACCCTAATCTGGCGGATCGTGTGATCGCCTCACTGTCGGACGGCACGCCTCTTGTCACGCGCAAAGCGCTGGGGCTGGGGCAGGTGGTGCTGTTCCACGTGACTGCGGATGCGGAATGGTCCAGCCTGCCGCTGTCTGGCCTGTTTGTTGAGATGTTGGATCGTCTGGCCGTGGCTTCAGCGGCCAAATCCCGGCAGGAGGCTCAGTTGCAGGGCACTACGTGGGAGCCGATCCAGGTCATGGATGGCTTTGGAACCTTGTCGGATGCAGGTAACCTTGCCGGGGTGGAAGGCACCGAGTTGGTTTCGGGCACTATCGGTCCGGACTTGCAGCCTGGCCTCTATGAAAGCGGCAAGCAGAAGCTGGCGTTGAATGTCCTGTCGGAGGACGCGGTGCTGTCACCGGTGACCTGGCCCTCGGATGTGCCGATCAAGGGGCAGGAAGTGACCAATGAGACGCCGATCGGAGGCATCCTGCTCAGCCTTGCGCTGCTGCTGCTGACCGTGGACGTGATCGCCTCGCTGGCCTTGTCGGGCCGCCTGGGTCTGGCCAAAGCGGCAGCGGTTGCGCTGGGTGCGGTGCTACTGGTGCCCGAGGCGCAGGCGCAGACGCCCGAAGAGACCGAGTTCGCCCTGAACGCCACACAGGAACTGGTGCTGGCCCATGTGCTGACCGGCAACGCGCAGGTCGACGATGTGGCGGGCGCGGGGATGCGCGGCCTGTCGCAAACGCTGTTTTACCGTACTTCGGTGGAGCCGATCGAACCCATTGGTGTGGATCTGGAGCGTGATGAGCTGGCCTTTTTCCCGCTGCTCTACTGGCCGATCACACCGGATCAGCCGCAGCCCTCGGTTGAGGCCTATGCCAAGCTCAACGCCTATCTGCGCTCGGGCGGCATGATCTTGTTCGACACGCGGGATGCGGATGTGGCGCGGTTCGGCGCTGCCAGCCCAAATGGCCGCAAGCTGCAACAACTGGCCGGGCCGCTGAATATTCCTTCGTTAGAGCCTGTTCCCCGCGACCACGTGCTGACCCGCGCGTTCTATCTGCTGCAGGATTTCCCGGGCCGTTACGCGGGCACTGAGGTCTGGGTCGAAGCCGCTCCGTTGGATGCGGAACAGATCGAAGGGATGCCCTTCCGCAATCTCAATGACAATGTGACCCCGGTGGTGATCGGCGGCAACGACTGGGCTTCGGCCTGGGCGGTGGACCGCAACGGGCAGGCGCTGTTGCCGGTGGGGCGTGGTTACGCGGGTGAACGTCAGCGCGAGCTGGCCAATCGCTTTGGCGTCAATCTGGTGATGCATGTGCTGACCGGGAATTACAAATCCGATCAGGTGCACGTGCCTGCGCTTTTGGACAGGTTGGGACAATGACCGGAACCGTCATATTCGATCCGCTGATCCCGTGGCCGGTTCTGGCTATCGTTGCCGTAATTGCGGTTACGGGTGTCATTCTGGCCCTGTGGCGCGGCCTGTCCGGCTGGGCCTTGCGCGGGTTGGCGGCCTTGGTGGTGATCGCTGCGCTGGCGGGGCCGGTCTATCAGGTCGAAGACCGCGCGCCGCTGACCGACATCGTGCTGATGATCGAGGATGAAAGCGCCAGCCAGACCCTTTCGGACCGGGCCGAGCAGACCGCGCTAGCGGCTGAAGAACTGGCCGTCGAGATCGAATCCCGCGACAATACCGAACTGCGCCGGATCAGGGTGGGTGATGGTAACGGTGACGAAGGCACGCAAGTGATGGCCGCGCTGAACGAGGCGCTGGCCGAGGAACCGCGCGCCCGGATCGCCGGTATCCTGGTGGTGTCGGACGGCATCGTGCATGACGTCGATCAGGCCCCGGACCTCCCCGCGCCGTTGCACTTGCTGCAGACCGGGCGCGACAGCGACTGGGATCGCCGCCTGATCGTTCGCAACGCCCCCGCCTTTGCCATCATTGGTGAGCCCGTGACCCTGACCCTGCGGATCGAGGACAGCGGGGCCGTGCCTGCTGGGGCCGTGACCGCGCCGCTGGAGCTCTCGGTCGACGGAGCCGAGCCCGAGCAGTTGAATATCCCCATCGGCATTGATGTCGAACTGCCGATCACGCTGCTCCATGGCGGCCGCAACGTCATCCAGTTCACGGTGCCGCAGGCCGAGGGCGAACTGACCGACCGCAACAACACCGCGCTGATCCAGATGAACGGCGTGCGCGACCGGCTGCGGGTGCTGCTGGTCTCGGGCGAGCCGCATCCAGGCGGGCGAACATGGCGCAACCTGTTGAAATCCGACAGTTCAGTCGATCTGGTGCATTTCACCATCTTGCGCCCGCCCGAGAAACAGGATGGCGTGCCGGTGGACGAACTTTCGCTGATCGCCTTCCCGACGCGCGAGCTGTTTCTGGAAAAGATCAACGATTTCGATCTGATCATCTTCGACCGCTACAAGCGCCGCGGCATCCTGCCTGCGATCTATCTGGACAACGTCACCAACTATATCAACGAAGGTGGCGCGGTGCTGATTGCCGCTGGGCCGGATTTCGCCAGCGCCGACAGTATCTTCCGCTCACCGCTGGCGCCGATTCTGCCAGCGCAGCCGACCGCGCGGGTAATTGAGGAACGCTTTGTGCCCATGGTTACCGATCTCGGCCATCGTCACCCGGTGACCACCAATCTGGGTGATTCCGAGGATTGGGGCGCGTGGCTGCGCCAGATCGACGTGAACCACCGCACCGGTGAGCTGTTGATGACCGGTGTGGATGAACGCCCGCTGCTGGTGTTGGACCGTGTGGGCGAAGGGCGCGTGGCGCTGCTGGCCTCGGACCACGCCTGGCTATGGAGCCGGGGGTTCGAAGGTGGCGGCCCGCAGCTGGAACTGCTGCGTCGCCTGGCCCATTGGATGATGAAAGAGCCAGAGCTGGAGGAAGAAGCCCTCTGGGCCGAGGCCAACGGGCAGGTCATGCGCATCATCCGCCAGACTTTGGAGGATGAGGTCGGACCTGTGACCATCACCCGCCCCAACGGTGAAACGCTTGAGATCACGCTGGACGAAGTGTCTCCGGGCCGGTTCGAGGCGCTGTATTATGGCCCCGAGATCGGCCTCTATCGCCTGCAAGAAGGTGAGCAGATGGCGGTGATCGGTCTCGGTCCTGCCGCGCCGAAGGAATTCGAGCGCACCATTGCCACCAGCGAGTTTCTGGACCCCGTGCTGGACGAGTTACGCGGCGGCGCGATGCGGTTGGAGGACGGATTGCCTTCGATCCGCAATGTGCGTGCCGGGCGTCCGGCCTCGGGGCGCGGTTGGATTGGCCTGACCCCGCGCAATGCCTATGAGACACGCGACGTCACACAGGCCGGCCTGCTGCCGCCGTGGCTGGTCCTGGTCCTGGCCGGAGGGTTCCTGCTTGCTGGCTGGTTGCGCGAAGGGCGGCGCTGATTATTCGAACACCACGCTGACCGTCGGGTCTCCGGGCAACCCGGAATAGGTGGCCGTTGCCCCGCCCTTGCCCTTTGTCGGCGGCACAAGCGGCCCGAAGGACCCGACCGAGATCAGGTTGCCGGGCTGGAATTCGACCCCCTTGGACATCAGCCACAGGGCTGCATTTGCCGGGTGCCCGAGAACAGCCGCGCCGGGGGCCTGTGCCAAAACCTCTCCATCCGCGGCATTCAGCGTGACGGTCATGTCTGCCAGCGCCTGCGTCATCGCCGCAGGATCGAAAACCGGAATTTCAGACCCTAACACGCCTAGTTTTGGCGCAACCGCAATTGCGGTCAGGGTTACCGGGGTGATCGGTTCGCCCTCGGCCAGGGTCAAGTCGGGCAGTTCGATAAAGGGGCGGACGGCCGAGATGTGAGCCATGACCTCTGCGGGTGTCGTGGCCTGATTGATGCCCGCGTCCCCGACGACCAGAACCAGATCAGCCTCGAATACGGGGCGGGCGCCCCATGTGATCGGCACTGTCGCTCCGTCCTCCAGCATCATGTCGCGGAACAGGACGCCCTTAACCGGTTCGGACGCGCCGAAACGCTCCTGCGCCGGGGCGCTGGTCAGGCCTGCCTTGTAGCCTATGACCGGACCCATATGCGGCTCTAATGCAGCGATAATCTTGGCTTGGGTGCACAACGCGTCCTCCATACTGCCCCCCGCAGACAGGGCGGGCGTGGGCGTGTTGGCCAGATAGTCCTGCACGTATTGATCCACCTGCGCATCCGTGGCGCAATCGGTCGCCGATGCGATTGAGGCAAGAAAACAAAGCGTTGAGGCTGAGAGAATAATTCGCATGGTGGACCTCTGGTTTTCGAAACTCTGACACGGGGCGCGCGGGTCCGGCAACGGCCTTAAACACTTTTTCACGCTCTGCCCGGATGCTGGTCGCGGAACGGTCCGGGATCTCCAAAGATGAGTCTTGCAAACAAACTGGCACAGGAACGGCGCGCGCGGCTGGCGGCCGAGCGTCTGCTGGCGATGAAACAGGCCGAACTTTCGGCGGCCAATCGCAAACTGGGCCTGCACGCGATGGCCCTGACCAAACGTATCGGCGAAACCCAGGCCGAGGTTGAAACCGTCCGTGATGAGAATGAAAAGGTCAAATCCGACCTGACCGAAGCCAATGCCAAGATCGAAGTGGCCGAGCGCCGCCTGTGGCATTCGATGCAGACCATACAGGACGCATTTGCTTTCTTTGACCATCAAAACCGCCTGATCGGGGCTAACGCGACTTACCTCAGCCTGTTCGACGGGCTGGATGAAGTAGAGCCCGGCATCACATACGCGCGTATCCTTGAGATTCTGACCGATGAGGGGCTGATCGACACCGGGGCGGAAAAGGCGGCAGTCTGGCAGGCCAGAATGTTAGAGCGCTGGGTGCAACCGCACCCCGAGCCGGTGGTGGTCAAGCTGTGGAATGGCGAGTATTTCAAGATGATCGACCAGAGGGGCAATGGCGGTGACGTGGTCAGTCTGGGCCTGAATATCACCGCTTCGGTCCGGCATGAGGGTGAACTGAATGCCGCCCGTGAACGGGCCGAGGCCGCGAACCGGGCCAAGTCCGCCTTTCTCGCCAATATGAGCCATGAAATCAGGACGCCGATGAATGGCATTGTCGGGATGACAGAGTTGATGTCGGAAACTCCGCTGGACGAGGAACAGCGGCTGTATCTCAATACTATCCGCAACTCGGGCGAGGCGTTGCTGGTGATCATCAACGACGTGCTGGATTACTCGAAGATCGAAGCCGACAAGCTGATCCTGCATCCCGAACAGTTCGATTTCGAACGCTGCATCCTTGAGGTTGCGATGCTGTTGCAGCCTGGCGTGCGCGACAAGGGACTGTCCTTGCTGGTCGACTATGACCTGTTCCTGCCGACCCTGTTTGTGGGCGATCCCGGACGCGTACGGCAGGTGCTGACTAATCTGGTGGGCAATGCGGTCAAGTTCACCGCTGAGGGACACGTGTTGATCCGCGTGACCGGGGTGCCAAACTCAGAGACTAACACTTGCGATATCCATGTGGCGATCGAGGATACCGGCATCGGGATCGAGGCCGACAAGATCGGGCATATCTTTGGTGAGTTCAATCAGGTCGAAGACGAGAAAAACCGCGAGTTTGAGGGCACCGGGCTGGGGCTGGCCATCACCAAACGGCTTGTGACGTTGATGGGCGGGACGGTCTGGGTCGAAAGTGAACCGGGGCAGGGGTCGTGTTTCGGATTCCGGGTCTCGCTGCCCACAGTCGAAGGGCCGCAACCCTTGCCGCCCGATCTGGCGGATCGTCTGCGCCATGTGATTGTGGTCGAGGATCTGGCCGTGAACCGCGCCATTCTTTCGAAACAGCTGGGGCGGCTGGGGTCCCGCGTCACCGTCTGCGCCTCGGGGGGGGAGGCGTTGGCCGCCGTCGATGACAGCGTCGATCTGCTGCTGTGCGATCATGACCTGCCGGATATGGACGGGCTGGAACTGGCGACCACGCTCAAGGACAGGGGCTGGGGTGATCTGCCGGTGGTGGTGATGTCGGCCAATCCGGGCGTCATCCACGCCAACCCAGCCTGTCACCTGATCGAGGGGGTGTTGCAGAGACCCATCCCCCGGGCCGAGCTGTATGCGCGCTTGACCACGCTGGGGCGGGCCTCTGCCGCGTCGGAACCGGAGGTGCCGGAACCCCCGCCTGTGCAGCCCAGCGAACGCCAGCGGCAGATGCGCGTGCTGGCGGCCGAGGACAACCGGACCAATCAGTTGATCCTGCAAAAGATGGTCAAGGACCTGAATATCGACCTGCAATTCGCGGGCAACGGGGTCGAGGCGGTGGACAAGCATCGGGACTTCGATCCGGATCTGATTTTTATGGATATCTCGATGCCCAAAATGGATGGCAAACAGGCCACGGCAGAAATCCGGCGGCGTGAGATCGAAACAGGGCGGCATGTGCCGATTGTCGCTCTGACCGCGCATGCGATGGCCGGGGATGATCAGGGTATCCTGTCGGCGGGGTTGGACCACTATCTGACCAAGCCGCTGCAAAAACGGAAAATCCATCAGATGATTCTGGATCACCGGCCCGAGGAAGCCTTGCCCGTCATTGCCGAAGACGCCACCGCCAGCTAGCTTGATCCCATGTCAGATCGTGGATTTCAGCCCCGCGGATTGGGAGAGATTGCCATTCGCTGCGCCGATATGGGCGCGATGGTCGCGTTCTATGAGGACGTGATCGGGCTGGAACGCCTGACCGGAGATCACAACAGCGCCATCACATTCTTTCGCATCGCCGAAGGGTTCGGTGGCCACACGCAGGTGCTGGCCCTGTTTCACCATACGGCCGCGCCGCGGCCCGGGCTGCATCCCAGCGGTGCCGACAGACCCGCAACCGGGGCCGGATCGTCGCTGCACCACATCGCGCTTTCCCTGCCTTTCGACGAACAAGAGGCCGTGATGCGATGGTACGACGAAATCGACCAGCCCTACCGCGTCGAACAGTTCGGCTGGATCGGATGGCGTGGTATTTTCACCGAAGACCCCGAGGGCAATACGGTCGAACTGGTCGCCTTTGACCCGTCGATGCTGGATCAGGCCTGATAGGGGCGTACAAAGACGGGTTTGGCTTCCTCTGACAGGTCGGGGCGGTATTCATAGCCACCGGTGTCGAAATCCTGCAGGCCTTTAGGGTCGGTCAAGCGGTGCTGGATGATGTATCGCGCCATTGCACCACGGGCCTTTTTAGCAAAGAAACTGACGATCTTGGGAGTACCCGCTTTATCTTCCATGAAGACCGGCGTGATGACCCGCAGTTTCAGCGCCTTGGGGTCGACCGCGCCGAAATATTCCTGACTGGCGCAGTTCACCAGCACGTCCGAGCCGATCTGATCCCCCTGCGTGTTCAGAGCCTTGCTCAGCTGATCGCGCCAGTATTCATACAGGTTCCTGCCGCGGCGGGTTTTCAGCTTGCTGCCCATCTCGAGCCGATAGGCTTGAATCGCGTCCAGAGGGCGCAGCACACCATAGAGGCCGGACAGAATGCGCAGATGATCCTGCGCCCAGGCCATTTCCTCGGCGTCCAGCGAAGCTGCTTCCAAACCCTGATAAGTGTCGCCTGCAAAGGCCAGCGCGGCGGGGCGGGTTATGTCTGCTTCCGGTGCATCGGAAAAGGCGCGATACCGATCGCGGTTCAGCCGCGCCAGATCATCACTCAGGTCCATCAGTTTCTTGAGGTCGCCCAGAGTCAGGTTGCGGGCGGTTTTCGACAGCCGGATCGCGTCATCCTGAAAGTCGGGCTGCGTGACCTCAATATCCCGCTCTGCCCAGTCCAGCCGCTTGGCCGGGGAAATCACTACCAGCATATCTGCCCTCGTTCCTTGCCTGTCCTGCGGTATCTAGCCCGCCTGCTGCAACACGTCCAGAAACGCGGCGCCAAACCTTTCGTGACGGCGGTCGCCCAGAACCTGTTCCAAACCGCGTGGATCGTCGGGCCGCAACTGCGCAACCTTGGCCAGTTGCGAGGCCGAGCAGGTCAGCGGCTTGTCGATCCCGTCGGGGCCGCGCGAAAGTTGCGATTGCACCTCAAGCAGCCGGTCGTAAATTTCGCCCTGATCGCGCCCGGCCAGTTTGCGGCGGGCGGGGTGGACGGCTTCGACCGCACCGGCGATCACCTCAAGGAAGGTGTCGCCATAGCGTTCCAGCTTTTTCGCGCCAACGCCGCCAATGCGGGCCATGTCGTCCAGAGTTACGGGGCGGTTTTCGGCCATCTCGATCAGGGTGCGGTCGGGGAAGATGACATAGGCCGGAACGCGCGCGCTTTCTGCCAACGCGCGGCGTTTGGCCTTGAGGGCGCTCAGCAGTGGAGCGTCTTCTTCGGACACCATCATTTTGACAGCTGGGCGGCGGGTGGCCTTGCGGATCGTATCCTTGCGCAGGTTGATCTGTGCTTCGCCTTTCAGGATCGGCTTGGCAGCCTCGGTCATGCGCAGAGCGCCGTGGCGTTCGGGGTCCGGGCGCACCAGATCGTGACCCATCATCTGCCGGAAGATCGCCTGCCATTGCGGGCGCGACCAGTCCTTGCCGATGCCCCAGGTGGACAGGCTGTCATGCCGCCGCGCACGGATTTTGTCGGTTTCGTTGCCCAGCAGAATGTCGATCAGATGACCCGCGCCGAACCATTCCTCGGTGCGCAGGATCGCGGACAGGGCCATACGAACTGGGGTGGTGCCGTCGAACACCTCGGGCGGGGTGTCGCACAGATCGCATTTGCCGCAGGGCTCTGCCTGTTCTCCGAAATAGCCCAGCAAAGTCTGGCGGCGGCACACCAGCGCTTCGGCCAGCCCCAGCAGAGCGTTTAGGCGGGCGTGGTCGGCCATGCGCCGTTCGGGCGGGGCCAGCCCTTCGTCGACTTGAGAGCGGCGCAGACGAATGTCATCGGGGCCGAACAGGGTTAGCGTCTCGGCCGGCCCACCGTCACGGCCTGCGCGGCCGATCTCCTGATAATAGGCCTCGATGGATTTGGGCAGGTCCGCATGGGCGACCCAGCGGATATCGGGTTTGTCGATGCCCATGCCAAAAGCGACGGTGGCGACAACGATCAACCCGTCCTCGCGGGCAAAGCGGGTCTCGACGATGCGGCGATCTTCGGCCTCCATCCCGCCGTGATAGTGGCAGGCGGTATGACCTTCATCGCGCAGGGCCTGGGCCAGCACCTCGGTCTTGTTGCGGGTGCCGCAATAGACGATGCCGGATTGCCCTTTGCGGGCGGCGGCAAAATCCAGGATCTGTTTGCGCGGCCCATCCTTGGCGGCAAAGGCCAGATGGATATTGGGCCGGTCAAAGCCACGCAGGAATTTGCGCGGCGTGGTGCCGTCGAACAGCTTTTCGACGATCTCATCCTGCGTTTCTGCGTCCGCCGTAGCGGTGAAGGCCGCCAGCGGTACATTCAGTGCGCGCCTCAGCTCTCCGATTCGCAGGTAGTCGGGGCGGAAATCGTGGCCCCACTGGCTGACGCAGTGGGCCTCGTCCACGGCGATCAGGCTGACATTGATCCGGCGCAGCATCCCCAGCGCCGACCCGGCAGCCAACCGTTCGGGGGCCATATAGAGCAGTTTCAGCCGCCCGGCCTCCAATGCCTCCCACACGGCGTCGGTTTCTTCGGGGGTATTGCCGGAGGTCAGAGCGCCTGCTTCGACACCGGCCTCCTGCAGCCCTCGCACCTGATCGCGCATCAGGGCGATCAGGGGCGAGATTACTACGGTCACCCCGTCCCGCATCAAGGCAGGCAGTTGATAACACAGGGATTTACCGCCGCCGGTCGGCATGATCGCCAGCACGTTTTCGCCTGCGGTCACGGCATCGACGATCTCTTCCTGACCGGGGCGGAAGTCGTCGAATCCAAAGACATCTCGCAGCATAGGCGCGGCGTCGAACATGCGGGGATTGCCCTGTTTTAAGGTTTATCTGCTCTTAAGACAGGACAATCACACACTAAGATTCGGTGAACAAGAGGGTTCGCGTCAGCTCAGCGCCATAAACAGTTCCGGTAGGACGTAGCTGCGAAGCGAAATGATGATGACCAGAACGACCAAAGGTGTCAGGTCGATGCCGCCGAGATCGGGCAAGACTCGGCGAATTGGGCGATAGATAGGCTCAAGGATGCGGTTCAAACCATACCAGATCTGAGCAACAAACTGCTGGTGCAGATTCAGCACTTGGAAATTGATCAGCCAGCTCATAATCACCTGAATTAAGACGAACCAATAGGCGATGCTCAATATCAAGTCGATTGGGCCGAAAATAGCCATCATGTTCGAATACTCCAGTTACGTCTGACGAGACCTAAGCGCCCCTGCCTCAAAGAGCAAGCCCGCGCCAACAGAACGCTTGCGAAACGGGACAAAGGCCCGTCTTATGATGGCAACGATAAACAGGGGCGGTCATGGCAGAGATTTCCAAGCGCAAGCGCATTTGGGGCTGGTGGTTTTTTGACTGGGCAAGTCAGCCCTATCACACTCTTCTGGTCACATTTGTCTTTGGTCCCTATTTCGCGGGCGTTGCGGCGGGGTATTTCTCGGGCACCGGGCTGGACGCCGAGGCTGCAGCGGCGCGGGCGCAGACGGTTTGGGCCAATTGCCTGACCATCACAGGGCTGATCATCGCATTTGGCGCGCCATTGCTGGGCGCAATGGCTGACGTGTCGGGGCGGCGCATTCCCTGGATATTCGCATTTTCGGTGATGTATGCGGTGGGTTCGGCGGCGCTGTGGTTCACGATGCCCGATGGTTCGAACATGTGGCTGATGCTGTCGGCCTTTGGTCTGGGCTTTGTGGGCGCAGAATACGCGCTGATCTTCATCAACTCGCAACTGCCCGATCTGGGCGATGACAACGAGGTCGGAGAGATTTCGGGCTCGGGCTTTGCCTTCGGTTATTTCGGCGGGCTAATCTCACTGGCGATCATGCTGTTGCTGTTTGTCGAACAACCCAACGGCAAGACGTTGATCGGGATGGACCCGATGTTCGGGCTGGACCCAACCATGCAAGAGGGCACGCGGTTCGTCGGCCCCTTCACCGCAGGGTGGTTCGTCCTGTTCATGGTGCCCTATTTCCTGTGGGTGCGCGACGACCCGGACACCAACAAAACGGGCAGCTTGGGTGAGGCGCTGCGCCTGCTGGGCAAATCCATCTCGGACCTGCGCCACCGGGTCAGTCTGGCGACCTATCTGGGCTCGTCCATGTTCTATCGCGACGCACTGAACGGGCTTTACAGTTTTGGCGGCGTCTATGCGCGGCTGGTGCTGGAATGGGGGCTGATCAAGATCGGCATCTTCGGGATCGTCAGCGTTCTGGCCTCGGCCATTTTCGCCTGGATCGGCGGCAAGATGGACAAGAAATACGGCCCCAAACCGGTCATTCTGGTGGCGATCTGGGTTCTGATCTTCGTCTGCATCACTGTGGTGTCGATGGACCGGACGCAGATTTACGGCATCCCGCTGGCTGAGGGGTCGGGCCTGCCGGATATGGTGTTCTTCGGCTGCGGTGTGCTGATCGGCGGTATGGGCGGCATTCTGCAATCGGCCAGCCGGTCACTAATGGTGCGTCACACCGATCCCAAGGCTCCGGTGGAAAGCTTTGGCCTTTATGGTCTGTCCGGCCGCGCCACCGCCTTTGCCGCGCCTTTGCTGATCGGGATTGCCACAACTGCCACCGGCAGTGCGCGTCTGGGGGTGTCACCGATCATTCTGTTGTTTATTCTGGGTCTGTTCCTAATGCGCTGGGTGAAACCGGAAGGGGATCAGAGCAGATGATTTTACTACGTTTTTTGGCAATAATCGCCGCGATGACATTAGCTGGAACGGCCGGGGCGCAACCCTTGGCCAAGCAATTGTTCGGGGCGCAAAAGCAAAGTTCACAGCAAAAACCGGCCGCGTTCGGCAGTTATTCGCGCGGATGCGCAGCCGGGTCGGTGCAATTGCCCGAGACCGGGCCGACATGGCAGGCCATGCGTCTGTCGCGCAACCGCAACTGGGGGCACCCTGAGGCGGTCGACTATGTACAGGACCTCAGCCGGTTCGCGGCCAAGCAACCCGGGTGGAATGGTCTCTATATCGGGGATATCAGCCAGCCGCGGGGCGGGCCGATGACATCCGGTCACCGCTCGCATCAATTGGGTCTGGATATCGATATCTGGATGCTGCCGGGCGACAACATGCGTCTGTCGCGCAAGGCGCGCGAGAATATCTCGTCGATTTCCCTGCGCCGGGCCAACGGGGCTTATGTGAACGGCAACTGGACGAAACAGCACCACGCCGTGCTGCGCGAGGCCGCCAAAGACAAGCGCGTGGCCCGGATTTTCGTCTTCCCCGGTGCCAAGGCTCAGATGTGCAAGGATGAGAAGGGCAACCGTGCTTACCTGCGCAAAATCCGCCCGTGGTGGGGGCATCACTATCACTTCCATGTACGTCTGAAATGCCCCAAAGGCTCGCGCGGCTGCGTCAATCAGGACCCGCCGCCCAAGGGGGATGGCTGTGCCGAGGCGCAGCAATGGGTGCGCAATATCCTCAACCCGCCGCCGCCCGATCCAAACGCCCCGCCGCCGAAGAAACGCCGGGAATATGTTCTGACCGATTTGCCTCAGCAATGCGCAGCCGTCTTGCAATCCAACTGATCGCTGTTCTGCTGGCCGGATCGGTTTGGGCGGTCGAGGTCAAGACGGCCACCCAGCTGAACAGCTTTGCCTGGCGTCACAAGGCCGACTGGTTCGGAGGGTTTTCGGCGCTGCATATCCTGGACAATGGCCGCCAGATGATCGCGCTCAGCGACCGGGCGGTTCTTGTCCGTGCAACCATCGCGCGGGATGGGGATCAGATCACCGGGCTCCGGATCACCGGGAACTGGCCGGTCCTGTCCAGCACGGGGCAACTTCTGTCAGGCAGCACAGGGGATTCCGAAGGCATCGCGGTCGCGCCGGATGGCAGCTATTACATCTCATTTGAATGGCTGCACCGCGTGGCACACTACGCAGCCCCCGATGCCAATGCGCGGGTGTTGCCGCGCCCCAAGGCGTTTGAAGATCTGGACCTGAACGGATCCTTCGAGGCGCTGGCCATAGACAGCCGCGGGTGGCTTTACACCCTGCCCGAAAAAAGCCGCACCCGGCAGGGCGACATTCCCGTCTATCGCTGGGACGGGCAGGGCTGGTCGACGCCCTTTGTGCTGCCACAGCGGGGCAAGTTCCTTCCCGTCTCGGCCGATTTCGGCCCCGACGGACGGTTTTACCTGTTGGAGCGCCGCCTGTCTCTGACCGGGTTCCGTACACGGCTGCGCCGCTGGCAGATCACGGGCGACGGGCCAGAGGCCGAAGAAACCCTGTTCACCAGCGGCACCGGCGCGCATGACAACCTTGAAGGGCTTTCGGTCTGGCGTGACGATCTGGGGCGTCTGCGGGCCACGATGATCTCGGACGACAACTTTCTGGCCCTGCAACGCACCGAATTGGTGGAATATTTACTGCCGGATTGACTCGGGCCCCCCAAAGGTCTAAACGCACGGCTTGCCTTGGGACGGTCCCTTGGCCAAGTCGCCGCTACCTTGTCAAAACGGGCATCTGAAAATGCAACGCGCTTACATCCCCGGCATTCTTGCCATGGCCGCCATTGTTGTGGCCTCGAACATCCTGGTTCAGTTCCTGATCTTTGACGGGTTGCTGACATGGGGTGCCTTCACCTATCCGCTGGCCTTTCTGGTCACCGACATCATGAACCGTGTCTATGGTGTGGGTCCGGCCCGCAAGGTCGTGTTCGCCGGTTTTGTCACCGGTATCATCTGCTCGTTGATCGGCAGTCAGATCATGCTACAGGGCGATGGCTTTACATATGCCGCTGTGCCGCTGCGGATTGCCGTGGCCTCGGGCACCGCTTTCCTGATCGCGCAGCTGACCGACGTCACCGTGTTCAATTCACTGCGGGGTGGCCGCTGGTGGCGCGCGCCGCTGGTCTCGACCCTGATCGGCTCGGCGCTGGATACCGCGCTGTTCTTCACTATCGCGTTTTCGGCCTCGGTCACCTTCTTCGGTGCCAATGCGGATGCCGCGATCAACTGGGCGTGGGAGCCCGTGCCCTTCATGCTGTCCGGTCCGATGGCGCCGCTTTGGGTGACGTTGGCATTCGCTGACTGGCTGGTGAAACTGTCGCTGGCGCTGATCGCGTTGATCCCGTTCAAAGTGATCGTTGCGCGCCTGACCGCACAGCCTGCGTAAAAAAGTGCTTTGAGAATGGCGCATCTTGTGTCAGGCTTAAAGTTAACCGCAACAGATAGAAAAGGAGGTGATCCAGTGTCGAGAAAGAGATTGGAGAGAGGTGTCGGAACAACCGGGGGGATCGCCTGTTAAGGCAGCCCTTGGCGGAGCGTTCGCTCCGGCTGGTCGATTGATCTAACCGACCCGACCTCCTTATACTTTCGAAGGGCCGTCCCGCCGGGGCGGCCCTTTTTGTTTCTGCCCGTGCCGGATAAGGTCCACCCCATGTTGCGCATTACCGACGATATCGCCCTGCAAGATTGGGAAATGACCGAGAGCTTTGTTCGCTCGTCCGGTCCCGGCGGGCAGAATGTGAACAAGGTCTCGACCGCGGTTGAACTGCGGTTTGAGGCGGCGCGCTCACCGTCTTTGCCGGACCCGGTCAAGAACCGCCTGAAACGGCTGGCCGGGCGGCGCTGGACCAAGGATGGCGCGATCATCATCCAGTGTGAAGAGACCCGCAGCCAGGCCCGCAACCGCGAGATTGCCCGTGCCCGTCTGGCCGAACTGATCGCCCGCGCGCTGGTCAAACCCAAGCGGCGGATTGCGACAAAACCCACCTATGGCTCGGTCAAGCGGCGGCTGGCGTCGAAAAAGGCGCGCTCGGACGTGAAGGCGCTGCGCGGTAAGGTCTCGGAAGATTGATGTGGCAGTTTCCCCGCACCTTGTTACTCTGGTCTCGTAAGGGAGAGCAAGATCATGAGGTTAGAGGGAAAAACCGCAATCGTTACCGGTGGCGCGTCGGGCTTTGGAGCCGGGATCGCGCAGAAATTCCTTTCCGAAGGCGCGCGTGTGATGATTGCCGATGTCAATGGTGACGCGGCTGAGGTTCAGGCAAACCAGCTCGGCCCCAACGCGATTGCTCAACTGGTAGACGTGGCGGATGCGGCCTCGGTGCAGGCGATGGCGGACATCGTTCAGGATCGGTTCGGGCATCTGGACATTCTGGTGAACAATGCCGGTGTCACTCATGTGCCGACACCGCTTGAGGATGTCACCGAGGATGACTTCGACCGCGTCTTCAACGTGAACATGAAATCCGTCTACCTGACTGCGCGCGCATTCGTGCCTGCGATGAAGGCGCGGGGAAAGGGTGCAATCCTGAACGTGGCCTCGACCGCTGGCTTGTCGCCGCGCCCCAACCTGAACTGGTACAACGCCTCAAAGGGCTGGATGATTACCGCAACCAAGACCATGGCGGTTGAGCTGGCGCCGTCCGGTGTGCGGGTGAACGCGATCTGCCCGGTGGCCGGGGAAACGCCGCTGTTGAAATCCTTCATGGGCGAAGACACCCCCGAAATGCGTGCCAAGTTCCTGTCGACCATCCCTCTGGGCCGGTTTTCCACACCCGAAGACATGGCCAACGCGGCCTGTTTCCTATGTTCGGACGAGGCCAGCATGATCACCGGTGCAGCCTTGGAGGTCGACGGTGGCCGCTGTATCTGAGGTGCGTCCATGACCCCCGGTCCCCGGAACCTGATTACCGATGTCCCCGGCTTGCGGGTTGGCAATGCGCAGGACGTTGCGCTGAAATCCGGCACTACCGTTCTGACTGCGGATCAGTCTTTTGCCGCCTCGGTTCATGTGATGGGCGGAGCACCGGGCACGCGGGAAACCGATCTGCTTGCCCCGGACAAATCCGTCTCGAAAGTGGACGCGATAACCTTGTCCGGCGGATCTGCCTTTGGGTTGGATGCCTGCTCCGGGGTGTCGGATGCGTTGCGCGCGCAAGGCCGGGGTTATCCGGTCGGCGACACCGTGGTGCCAATTGTGCCCGGAGCAATCCTGTTCGATCTGCTGAATGGCGGCGACAAGGGATGGGACGAAAACCCATATCGCGCCCTGGGTCGGGCCGCGTTTGACGGCGCAGGTGAAGATTTCGCGCTGGGCACCGCAGGGGCGGGCACCGGGGCGCTGACCGCCAGACACAAGGGCGGGCTGGGCTCTGCGTCGCTGGTGCTGGACACCGGGATCACCGTTGGCGCTCTGGTCGCGGCCAACCCATTGGGCAGCGTCACCACGCCCGGAGATCGTCATTTCTGGGCCGCACCTTTCGAATGTGACGGTGAATTCGGCGGATTAGGGCCTGATTCCCGCGCAGAATTGGGTTCGCCTGCGCCCAGCCTCAAGGCTCAGGCCATGGGGCTGGCAAAGCCGGACAAGGGCAACACCACCATTGCCATCGTTGCCACCGATGCTGCGCTGTCGAAGTCGCAATGCCAGCGGCTGGCGGTGGCGGCGCATGATGGCATTGCCCGGGCGATCCTACCTGCCCACACGCCGGGTGACGGCGATCTGGTGTTCGGGGTCAGCACCGGCGCGCGCCCGGTTGCGGCTGAAACGGAATTGGGGCTGATCGGCCATGCGGCCTCGGTCTGCCTTGCACGGGCGATCGCGCGTGCGGTTTTTCTGGCGACACCGGCCAAAGGCGATCTTTTGCCCTGTTGGTCGGCGCCACATGACTTAAGTTAAGGACGACCAATATGCCGCAGTGGCACAGTGCCGGCGCGCGGCAATCTGCGCGTTGACTCTTTTTTGCGCTGACGGTCCATTCGGCGCAGCCAATTTGTATCGGAGCACAAGCTATGAATCGCATCCTCGCTACCGCAATTATCGGCCTTCTGGCCGCACCCGTTTATGCCGAAGGCGACGCCGAGGCCGGGAAGAAAACCTTCAACAAATGCAAGTCCTGTCACCAAATCGCCACCCCTGATGGCGAGGCAATCGTCAAAGGCGGCAAGACCGGTCCGAACCTGTATGGCATCGCGGGCCGCACCGCAGGCACCGTCGAAGGCTTCAAATACGGTGACAGCATCGTCGCAGCCGGTGAAAACGGTCTGGTCTGGGATGAGGCCACCTTTGTCGAATATGCCCAAGACCCCAAGACGTTCCTGAAAACCTATCTGGATGACACCGCAGCCAAGTCCAAGATGACTTTCAAGCTGAAGAAGGGCGGCGAAGACGTCTATGCCTATATCGTCAGCGTTTCGGGCGAATAACGCCTGACGCACCACATCGTTAAAAGTTACAAAAGGCCGCAGCCCCTGCGGCCTTTCGTGCGCTTGATCACAGGATAGATCAGCGCCACCTTGGGTTTGCGCGAACCGTCATGCCTTGCCCGCATGATTGCGCAAAGCCAAGCCGATCCGGCCTTAGTCACTTTCGAACGTTTGGCCCTTTAGACAGATCGGCAGCAGGAGACGACAGATGGGAATCATGATCCCGGCCTGGGTTGATGGCGAGTTGACCCCCGTGGACAAGCTTGAGGCGCATGAAAAGGGCCTCAGACACAAGGCTGTGTCCGTCTTCGTTGTCCGCGGCACCGAGATTCTGTTGCAGCGCCGGGCGATGGGCAAGTACCACACACCGGGCCTGTGGGCGAATACCTGCTGCACCCATCCCGATTGGGGTGAGACGCCCTCGGAATGCGCCGTGCGCCGTCTGCGCGAGGAACTTGGAATCACGGGCCTGTATCCCGAATACCGTCACCGGCTGGAATACCACGCCGATGTCGGCAACAACATGGTCGAGCATGAGGTGGTCGATGTCTTCCTTGCCCATGTGCGCGGTCCGTTGAATATCGAGCCTAACCCGGACGAAGTGATGGATATCCGCTGGATCGACTATCACGATCTGCTGGCCGAAGTGCAGCGCCATCCGACGCGGTTCACGCCGTGGCTGAAAATCTATCTGCATAACCATGCCGACACGATTTTTGGTCCCGATCTGATCATCTCGGCCAAGACCTGACGGCTACGGCTTGCAAGGGCCGCCCAAGCCGCCTAAATCAACGCGTCATGGCCAAGCAAAAGCAGAACTCAGACCCGAACTACAAAGTCATCGCCGAAAACCGGCGTGCGCGCTTCGATTATGCGATCGAGGACGATATCGAGTGCGGCATCGTGCTGGAGGGGTCCGAGGTCAAATCCCTGCGTGCGGGCGGGTCGAACATCGCCGAAAGCTATGCCTCGGTCGACGACGGAGAGCTGTGGCTGATCAACAGCTATATCGCCCCCTATGAGCAGGCGAAGGTGTTCAAGCATGAAGAACGCCGCCGCCGCAAGCTGCTGGTGTCGCGCAAAGAGCTGGCGAATCTGTGGAACGCGACCCAGCGCAAAGGCATGACGCTGGTGCCGCTGGTTCTGTATTTCAACCACAAGGGCCGGGCGAAGCTGAAGATCGGCATCGCCAAGGGTAAAAAGCTGCACGACAAGCGTGAGACCCAGGCCAAACGCGACTGGTCACGTCAGAAACAGCGGCTGATGAAGGATCACAGCTGATCCTTCACCGGTTTCAGAACGCCATGGCCGCCGAAACGGCGCGTTTCCAGCGGTCATAGGCGGCGTCGCGGTCCTCGGCGGAGAGTTCCGGTTTGAAACGGCGATCCAGTGCCCAGGTTTCCGCAAATCCCTGCTGATCCGGATAAACACCCGCCCGCATCCCGGCCAACCAGGCTGCGCCAAGGGCGGTGGTTTCCTGCATGACCGGACGATCGACCTCGGCCCCAAGATAGTCTGACAGCCCCTGCATTGCCCAGTCCGAGGCGCTGGCGCCGCCATCCACCCGCAGGGTCACGTCAGTATCCGCACCCCAGTCGCCCTGCATCGCGTGCCACAGATCGCGTGTCTGGTAGGCGATGCTCTCAAGCGTGGCCTTGGCGAATTCCGCCCGGCCCGAGTTGCGGGTCAGGCCAAACACCGCACCGCGGCAGTCTGGCTTCCAATAGGGCGCGCCGAGGCCGGTGAATGCGGGAACCAGCACCACATGCTGGTTCGGATCGGCCTGTTGCGCCAGCTCACCGCTTTCGGGGGCGGTCTCGATGATCTGCAACGCGTCGCGCAACCATTGCACGGCAGCCCCGGCAACAAAGATCGAGCCTTCCAGCGCATAGGTGCGCTTGCCGTCCAGCTGATAAGCAATTGTGGTCAGCAGGCGGTTTTTCGATTCAACCGGCTCGTCTCCGGTGTTCAGCAGGGCAAAACAGCCTGTGCCATAGGTGGATTTCATCATGCCAGGCTGGAAACAGGCCTGCCCGATGGTGGCGGCCTGTTGGTCGCCAGCCACGCCCAGAATCGGGATATTTCCCCCAATTAGGGTCGTACTCCCAAAATCCGAGGCGCAATCGTGCACCTCGGGCAACATGGTCATCGGCACGTCCAGCAGGTCGCAGATCTCGGCACTCCATTCGCCCTTGTGGATGTCGAACAGCAGGGTGCGGGCGGCGTTGGTTGCGTCGGTGGCGTGGCTGCGCCCCTCGGTCAGGCGCCAGATCAGGAAACAGTCGATGGTGCCGAACATCAACTCCCCGGCCTCGGCGCGGTCGCGGGCGCCGGGCACGTTGTCCAGTAGCCATTTCACCTTGGTGCCCGAGAAATAAGGGTCGAGCAGCAGACCGGTCTGGGCGGTCACATCATCCTCGCATCCGGCTTGTTTGTAGCGGGCGCAGATTTCGGCGGTGCGGCGGTCCTGCCAGACTATGGCATTGTGGATCGGCTTGCCGGTGGCGCGGTCCCAGACAACGGTGGTTTCGCGCTGGTTGGTAATGCCAATGCCCGCGATCTGGTCTGGGGTAACGCCGGTGCTCTCCATCACCTCGCGGCAGACGCGCAACACGCTTTCCCAGATTTCTTCGGCATCGTGTTCAACCCAGCCTTCCTGCGGGAAATGCTGGGTGAATTCGTGCTGCGCAGTGCCTGCGCGCTGCATTTCCGCGTCGAACAAAATGGCCCGCGATGATGTGGTGCCCTGATCAATGGCGAGAATATAGGTCATTCCCCGCGCCCCTCCCGTTTGGTTTTGCGGGACTTTAGCGCAAACAATGACAATCGTACCAGAGCGTTCAGACGGGAATATTGTCGATCAGCCGAACCCCGTCCGCCCAGGCCGCCGCAAACAGCCGCGCAGGGCGGTTGGCGTGGGTCAGAGGCTCCAGCGTTTCGGCGCAGCGCAGGTGGATATACTCGACCTGAGTGAAGCCCGCGGCCAGCAGATCGGTCTCGGCCTGCGCGGCCAGTCCACCAAACGCGGCCCCGGCGTTCAGCGACTGGGCTACGCCTTGCATGATCCGGTGCTTGTTGGCGGCAATCGCCAGCCCGTCGGGCGAAAGGCGCAGATTGCGCGACGACATCGCCAGGCCCGAGGGTTCGCGCACCGTGGGGCAGCCGATCACCTCGATGGGAATGTCCAAATCGCGCGCCATGCGGCGAACGACCATCAGTTGCTGGTAGTCCTTTTCGCCGAAATAGGCCCGATCTGCTTGCGTCTGCAGGAACAGTTTCGCGACAACGGTGGCGACGCCGTCGAAATGGCCGGGGCGGAATTCGCCCTCCATCACATCGGTCAGGCCTGCGACGGAGACGTTGGTGGCAAAGCCCTGCGGATAGATCTCTTCGGGCTCGGGGACATAGATCACATCGACGCCGTAGGGGGCCAGTTTTTGCGCATCCTCGTGTTCGGTGCGCGGGTATTTGGCCAGATCTTCGGGGTTGTTGAACTGTTTGGGGTTCACAAAGATGGTCACGATCACCCGGTCAGTGCCGGCCTTTGCGGCCTCGACCAGCGACAGGTGCCCCTGATGCAGCGCGCCCATGGTCGGGACGACGCCAATGGTTTCACCATTGTGGTGCCATTCGGTGGTCAGCGCGCGCAGGTCGGCCAAGCGGCGCAGGATGGGGGCGGTCATGTCTTGGATCCTTTGGAGGGCGCCTGATCCGCGAACACATGTTCGTCGGCCGGAAAGGCACGGGCGCGCACGTCGGCGGCGTATTCGGCGATCGCAGCTTCGGCCTGCGGGCCCAGTTCGGCATAGCGTTTGACGAATTTCGGTTTGAAGGCGGTGAAAAAGCCCACCATGTCGTCGACGACCAGAATCTGCCCGTCACAGCCCGCAGAGGCGCCGATGCCGATGGTCGGGATCGCGACCTCGGACGTGATCCGGTCAGCCAGCCCCTGCGGTACCTTCTCAAGCACCACCGAAAACGCGCCTGCATCGGCCACGGCGCGGGCGTCGGCCAGCACGGCCTCGGCCTGCTCATCCCGGCCCTGCACCTTGTAGCCGCCCAGCGTATTGATCGACTGCGGCGTCAGGCCGATATGCGCCATCACCGGAATGCCACGCTTGACCAGAAAGCGGATGGTTTCGGCCATTTCAACGCCACCCTCGAGCTTGACCGCGCCAGCGCCGGTTTCCGCCATCAGGCGGGCGGCATTGCGGAACGCCTCGGCCTTGTCATGTTCATAGCTGGCAAAGGGCATGTCGATGACCATCATCGCCTTGTCCAGCCCGCGGGAAACGGCCTGACCGTGCAGGATCATCATCTCCATCGTCACGCCCAGCGTCGATTCCAGCCCGTGCAGAACCATGCCGACGCTGTCGCCCACCAGAACAAAGTCGCAATGGGCATCCATAAGCCGCGCCATCGGGGTCGTGTAAGCGGTCAGAGAGACCAGCGGCGTGCCCCCTTTGCGGGCGCGGATGTCCTCGGCATTAGGGGCTTTTTTATGGGCGGTGGCGCTCATGATCGCTCCTCCGGTGTTCATGTTGCAGCGCGGCATAGCAGATTGAACAAGGTTATAGAAACCCCGGTTGCGCGAACATTTCCTTGATTGACCTGAGGTTTAAAGGGACATTACTCGCAGAAAGGTCCGTAAAACAGCGGGTTCAGCCATTAGAACGGTGGGAGATTTTTATGACAAATCAGATGTTGAAATCCTTAGCATCGGCTCTGGCGCTGGGGGCCAGCGTCTTTGCCACCGGGGCTTTGGCCAAATCCGATATCACAATCGCGATGCAGCTTGAGCCACCGCATCTGGACCCCACTAGCGCTGCGGCACAGGCGATTGACTCGGTTGTCTACACCAACATTTTTGAAGGGCTGACCCGGTTCATGGGCGATGGCTCGGTGGTGCCCGGGCTGGCCGAAAGCTGGGAGATTTCCGAGGACGGCACCGTCTATACTTTCAAGTTGCACGATGGTGTAACCTTCCATGATGGCACCACGATGGATGCCGAGGACGTCAAGTTCAGCCTCGACCGCGCCAGCGCCGAAGACAGCGCCAACGCACAAAAGGCGTTGTTTGAAGGGATCGAAAGTGTTGAGGTCGTCGACCCGCTGACCGTCAAGGTCACCCTGTCCGAGCCGAACGGCAATTTCCTGTTCAACTTGGCTTGGGGCGATGCAGTGATCGTCTCTTCCGACAGCATCGAGAACATCAAGACCAACCCCGTGGGAACAGGAGCCTTCACCTTTGGCAACTGGGTGCAGGGCGACAGCATCACGTTGATCCGAAACCCGGATTATTGGGGGGATCAGCCTGCGTTAGAGGCTGCGACGTTCAAATTCATCTCGGACCCGACCGCTGCTTTCGCGGCCATGATGGCCGAGGATGTGGATGTGTTCGACAATTTCCCCGCGCCGGAAAACCTGGCTCAATTCGAGGCCGATCCGCGCTTTCAGGTGCTGGTCGGCTCGACCGAGGGTGAAACGATCCTGTCCACCAACAACAAGAAGCCTCCGTTCGATGATATCCGTGTGCGGCAGGCGTTGGCCCATGCCATCGACCGGCAAGCGATCATTGACGGGGCGATGTTTGGATATGGCACGCCCATCGGCACCCATTTCGCGCCGCACAACCCGGCTTATGTCGATCTGACCGGAACTTCGGCCCATGACCCGGAAAAGGCGGCCAAGCTGCTGGCCGACGCGGGCTATGAAGAAGGCTTTGAAACCACGCTGCACCTGCCGCCGCCTTCTTATGCAAGGCGCGGGGGCGAGATCATCGCCGCGCAATTGGCCGAGGTCGGCATCACCGCCGAGATCATCAACGTGGAATGGGCGCAATGGCTGGAATCGGTGTTCAAGGGCAAGGATTACGACCTGACCGTCATCAGCCATACCGAGCCGATGGACATCGGTATCTATGCGCGCCCGGATTACTATTTCCAATATGACAGCCTGGACGCCCAGACGTTGATGGAGACGCTGAACGCCACCACCGACCCGGAGGAACGCAAGAAACTGCTGGGCGACATGCAGCGGTTGATTTCGAATGATTTCGTCAACGGCTATCTGTTCCAGCTGCCCAAGCTGGGGATCGCCAAGGCCGGAGTTCAAGGTCTTTGGCAGAACGCGCCGACCGCCGCGGTCGACCTGACCCAGATCAGCTGGTCCGAATAAATCCTGCTCCGGGGCTGTAACCGGCCCCGGACCCCTGTTTCCGAGTAAGCCTGATAATGACCCTGTTTCGCATCCTGTGTTTTGTATTTGTCGCCTGCTTCTTTGCCGCGGGGGGCGGGGCGCAGGCGCAAAACGGATTGGCAGGCGGGGTGGGACCGCTGGTTGGTACGCCTGAAAACCCGCTGAAGGTGGGGATCGGTATCCGCATCGATCAAGTCACCAGCGTTGATCAGAAGGCCGAGAATTATGGCGCCGTCGTTGTTCTGAGGGCCGAATGGACCGACCCTGCGTTGGCCTTTGACCGCGATAAGGTCGGGCGTGAAATTCAGGTCTTCAACCCGCCGGCTCTGGCCGATCACGCGCGGGGTCTCGGGGCGATTGTGCCCGCTTTCGTCATCCACAACCAGCAATCCAACAAGTGGATTCACGAATCCGCGGCCTCGCTGCGTGACGACGGGCATGTGATCTATGTCGAGAAATCCTCGCTGACCTTGCAGGCCCCGCATTTCGATTTCCGCAAATACCCGTTCGACACGCAGGAGTTCTTTTTCGAGGTCGTCTCGGTCTTTCCGTCCGAATTCGTGACCTATTACCCGCTCGAGGAATACTCGGGCCTTGGCGATCTGCTGGGCGAGGAAGAGTGGATTCTGGACAACCCCCGAGTCGAGCGCTCGACGGTGATCGGCCTGTCCGGCCGGGACAGCGATCAGGTTGCGCTGGCCTTCGAGGGCAAGCGGCATCTGACCTATTATGTGATCCGGGTGTTCCTGCCGATGCTGGTTCTGATCACTGTTGGCTGGGCGCTGTTCTTCCTTGACGAATACCGCCGCCGGATCGAGATCGCCGGGGGCAATCTGCTGGTTTTCGTGGCTTTCAACTGGGCGATCTCTGCCGATCTGCCCAAGCTTGGCTATCTGACCTTTCTGGATTTCATCCTGCAATGCATGTTCCTGATGACCGGGGCGCTGATCGTGTTCAACGTGGCTTTGCGCAAAATGAAAGTGATTGGGCGCGAAGACGGGGCCAGAAAGCTGGACAACTACGCGATCAAGTGGATTTACCCTTTGGGATATGGCGCCATCGTCGCCTACGCGATTTTCATCTATCTGCTGGTGCCCTAGGTGCTGGACCCGCGCGGGTTGTGTGCCTAACGTGGCCTCGATGCTGCGCTATGCTCTCAAACGTCTGATTTCACTGTTGATCAGCCTGGCCGTCGCCTCGGTGGTCATCTTCGCGGTGATCGAGGTCGCGCCGGGTGATCCGGCCTCGTTCATGCTGGGCGTAAACGCGCAGGAGGATACCCTAGCCGCGTTGCGGGCCGAGCTTGGTTTGGATGTTTCCAAGGCACAGCGGTATTTCAACTGGGTCGGCGGGATGCTGATGGGGGATTTTGGCACCTCCTACACCTATCGCACGCCCGTGTCGCAGATGATCGCGGACCGGTTGTGGGTGTCGCTGCCGCTGGCGCTCTATGCGCTGACGTTGTCTACGCTGATCGCCTTTCCCGCCGGGATTTACGCCGCCGCGCGTCGCGGCAAACCCGGGGATCTGACGGTCATGGGCGCAACACAGCTGGGCATCGCGGTGCCGAATTTCTGGTTCGCCATGATGCTGGTGTTGATCTTCGCCATCAACCTGCGCTGGTTCAACGCCGGCGGGTTTGCGGGCTGGGATCAGGGGCTCTGGATCGGCCTGCATTCCCTGACACTGCCCTCCATCGCGCTCGCCCTGCCGCAAGCGGCCATTCTGGCGCGGGTGATGCGGTCGTCTCTGCTGGACATTCTGGGCGAGGATTTCATGCGCACAGCGCGAGCCAAAGGCCTGTCCCGCCGTCAGGCGCTGTGGCGGCACGGGGTGCGGAACGCCCTGATCCCGGTGCTGACTATCATCGGGCTGCAGTTTTCCTTCCTGCTGGCGGGGTCGATCATCATCGAGCAGGTGTTCTACCTGCCGGGCCTCGGGCGGCTGGTGTTTCAGGCCATTTCCGCCCGTGACCTGATTGTGGTGGAATCGGTCGTCATGCTGCTGGTCTTCGCCGTCATCACCGTGAACTTTCTGGTCGATCTGGCCTATGCCGCCGTCGACCCCCGCCTAAGGAGCCGGACATGAGCCGTAACCTGATCCTTGGCGCGGTGCTGTCTTCGCTTATTCTGCTGGCGGCTTTGGTCTCATTTGTTTGGACGCCCTACGACTATGCGGCGCTGGATATCCCCAACAAACTGCAGCCCCCCAACGCGCAGCATTGGTTCGGCACGGATCACTTCGGCCGCGACATGTTCTCGATGATCATGGTCGGCGCGCGCACGTCGATTGCGGTGGCGCTGGTGGCGGTGGGTATCGGCATGGCGCTGGGCGTGCCCTTGGGGCTGACCGCAGCTGCGCGCAAGGGGTCGTGGCTGGACGAGGTCATCATGCGCGGCAATGATCTGGTCTTTGCCTTCCCCTCGCTGGTCATTGCCATCCTGATCACCGCCGTTTTCGGGGCCGGAGCGATCAATGCCATAATCGCCATCGGCATCTTCAACATCCCCGTCTTTGCCCGCATCACCCGAGGGGCCGCGTTGTCACTGTGGGAGCGGGAGTTCATCCTCGCCGCCCGCGTGTCAGGCAAGGGCGCGGCGCGGATTTCGGCGGAACATATCCTGCCCAACGTGGCGAATCTGCTGATCGTGCAGGGGACCATTCAGTTTTCGCTGGGCATTCTCGCTGAAGCGGGCCTCTCCTATGTCGGCCTTGGTGCGCAACCGCCCACGCCCAGCTGGGGCCGGATGCTGGCCGATGCGCAGACAATGGTCAGTTTTGCGCCGCATTTGGCTCTGATTCCGGGGCTGGCGATTATTGTCACCGTCTTGGGTTTGAACCTGTTGGGGGATGGGCTGCGCGACTGGCTGGATCCACGCATACGGGTGGCGCGCGCATGAGTTTGTTGCAGATCGAAAACCTGTCGCTGTCGATCCACGGCGCCGAAATTCTGAAACAGGTCAGCCTGTCCATCGACCCCGGGCAGATTGTGGCCGTGACCGGAGAAAGCGGGTCGGGCAAGTCGATGACGGCCCTGGCCGTGATGCAATTGCTGCCGAACGGGGCGCAGGCGCAGGGCGCGATCCGACTGGAGGGGCAGGATCTGCTAAACCGCCCCGAGGGCGAGATGTGCGCCCTGCGTGGGGCCGCCGTCGGAATGGTGTTTCAGGAACCGATGACCGCCCTGAACCCGGTCAAGACCATCGGCGATCAGGTGATGGAGACGATCCTGATTCACAATGCGATGCCGCGCCCGCAGGCGTTGGCGCGCACGCAGGAGGTTCTGACTCGCGTTGGCCTGCCGCCCGACCGCTTTCCTCTGTCTCGCTACCCTCATGAGCTGTCCGGAGGTCAGCGTCAGCGTGTGGTGATCGCCATGGCCATAGCCCTGCGTCCCAAACTGCTGATCGCGGATGAACCGACAACCGCGCTGGACGTGACTACTCAGGCGCAGATCCTCGACCTGCTCAAAGGGCTGGTGCGCGAATACAGTATGGGTTTGCTGATGATCACGCATGATCTGGCGGTGGTGGCGGATATGGCCGACCAAATCGTGGTGATGCGCCGCGGAGAGGTGGTTGAAAGCGGGGCAACGACCCACCTGCTGCGCAATATGCAGCACCCCTATACACGGATGTTGTTCGAAGCCTCGGGCCATCAGGTGTCGCTGCCCCGGGCCGCTGATCCTCGGCCCCTGCTTGAGGTGACAGAGGTCACCCGCGATTACCGTCTGCCCCGCAAAGGCCTGTTCGGCACGCCGGGGCATCACCGCGCGGTGGATGGGGTCAGCTTTGCCCTCAACAAAGGGGAACGTCTGGGGCTGGTGGGCGAGTCCGGTTGTGGGAAATCGACCCTAACAAGGGCCATTTTGGGGTTAGAGGAAGTCCAAAGCGGTGATATCCGCCTGGACGGACAACCGGTATTCGCAGGCCACAGGCCAAACCTCGCTGTGCGTCGCAAGATGCAGGTGGTGTTTCAGGATCCTTATGGCAGCTTCAACCCGCGTCACCGAGTTGCCCGTCTGATCACCGAACCGTTTCACCTGCTGGAGACGCCACCCGCGGGGTCTGAACGTCAGGACCGCATCGCCGAGATGCTGACAGCCGTAGGCCTCAGCCCCGACGATGCGGGCAAATACATCCATGAGTTCTCGGGCGGACAGCGGCAGCGCATCGCCATCGCCCGCGCGTTGATCATCCGCCCCGAGCTGATCCTGTTCGATGAGGCGGTCTCGGCGCTGGACGTTTCGGTCCGCGCGCAAATCCTGGACCTACTGGCCGAGCTTTGCGCCACATACGACCTGACCTATCTGTTCATCAGCCATGACCTAAGGGTGGTGCGAACGATCACTGATCGGGTGATGGTGATGCAGGCGGGCCGGATCGTTGAACAGGGCGAAACCGAACAGGTATTTGCCAACCCGCAACACCCCTATACCCAAACCCTGATCGAAGCCGCGCCTGTCTTGCCGGACATCGGTGTGAACGTCGCTTAAAGCCCTTTGTTAGAGCCTGAAAGGAGGCCCAAATGCCCAATCCCCTCTGGTTCAATCCCGGCCTGTGTCTGATCGGTGGCAAATGGGTCAGCCCCGCGTCACAGGCGGAGATTCCATTGATCAACCCGTCGGACGGGTCCGAGATTTGCCGGATCGCACGTGGAGGCGCGACGGATATCGATGCTTCCGTGCAAGCTGCGCAGGCCGCGCTGCAGGGCGACTGGGGACGCAAGACCGCGCTGGAACGGGGCCGTATTCTGACCCGACTGGGCCAGTTGGTGCTGGAAAGGGTGGACGAACTGGCGCGGATCGAGGCGATGGATGTGGGCAAGCCGCTGACTCAAGCACGCGCGGATGCGGTGGCCCTGGCGCGGTATTGCGAGTTCTATGGGGGCGCTGCCGACAAGGTGATGGGCGAGACCATCCCCTATCTGGACGGTTATACCGTCTATACCCTGCGCGAGCCGCATGGGGTGACCGGCCATATCGTGCCGTGGAATTACCCGATGCAGATTATTGGCCGATCAGTCGGGGCGGCGCTGGCGATGGGCAACGCCTGTGTCTTGAAGCCGGCGGAAGAGGCCTGTCTGACCGCATTGGCCTTTGCCCATCTTGCGCAAGAGGCCGGTCTGCCTGCGGGGGCGTTGAATGTGGTGCCAGGTCTGGGAGCTGAGGCCGGGGCTGCGCTGTCGGGCCATCCGGGCGTTGACCATATCTCGTTCACCGGTTCGGTCGCCACCGGTGCGCTGGTGCAGCAGGCGGCGGGGCGCAATGTGGTGCCGGTGACACTGGAACTGGGCGGGAAATCCCCGCAACTGGTGTTTGACGATGCCGATCTGGACGCCGCGCTGCCATTTCTGGTGAATGCGGGCATTCAGAACGCGGGGCAGACCTGTTCCGCCTCGTCGCGCATTCTGGTGCAGCGCGGCGTGTATGAGCAGGTCAAAACCAGCATGGCGGCGGCGTATGCCGATCTGACCGTCGGCCCGGCGCAGGATGATCTACGGGTCGGCCCCCTGATCTCGGCCCGGCAGAAAGAGATCGTGACCGGGTTTCTTGCCAAGGGCTCTGATCTGAATATCGCGGGGCAGGGGCGGATCGTTGACCATGCCCCGATTGCGGGCGCCTATGTCCGGCCCACTTTGTTTGCTGATGTTCCCCCGGATCACGTTCTGGCGCGCGACGAGATTTTCGGCCCGGTTCAGGTTCTGATCCCCTTCGACACCGAAGAAGAGGCCATCCAGATCGCAAACGGCACCGATTACGGGCTGGTCGCCAGCATCTGGACCCGTGATGGCGCGCGGCAGATGCGGTTGGCGAAACGGCTGCGCTCGGGGCAGGTGTTTATAAACAACTACGGTGCTGGCGGAGGTGTAGAGCTGCCTTTTGGTGGCGTTGGCAAATCCGGCCATGGCCGCGAAAAGGGGTTCGAGGCCCTCTATGGGTTCTCACAATTGAAAACCGTGGCGGCACATCATGGTTAGGGTCTAAACGATCACCTCGATTGATTCCTGAGCACCGACCCCGAACACCCGTTTATAGCGTTCGATCTCGTCCTGCGGCCCCATCGCCTTTTCCGGGTTGTCCGACAGTTTGACTGTTGGGCGACCGTTGGCGGATACGGCCTTGCAGACCAGAGAGAACGGTGCCAGCGCATCGTCCGGCACCAACCCGCGGAAATCATTGGTCAACAGGGTGCCCCAACCGAATGAGACTTTGGTGCGTCCTGCAAATTGGCTGTGAAGCTCGCGTATTTTGTCCACGTCCAATCCGTCCGAAAAGATCACCCGCTTTTGCATTGGATCTTCGCCGCGCGATTTCCACCATTTGATTGCGCGTTCTGCGCCCGCCGCCGGATCGCCGCTGTCGACGCGAATGCCGGTCCAGCCCGCCAGCCAATCGGGCGCGCGGTCCAGAAACCCCTGCGTGCCATAGGTGTCGGGCAGGATGATGCGCAGGTTGCCGTCATGTTCGTCATGCCAGTCGCTGAGAACGTCATAAGGGGCCTGCGCCAATGCCGCGTCGGTTTCGGCCAGCGCGGAATAGACCATGGGCAGTTCGTGGGCGTTGGTGCCGATCGCTTCGACCTCGCGCCGCATGGCGATCAGACAGTTCGAGGTGCCGGAAAACGCCGGTCCCAGCCCTTCGATCATCGCCTGTACGCACCAGTCCTGCCACAAGAAGGAATGCCGCCGGCGGGTGCCGAAATCGGCGATGCCCAAGCCGTCGACTTCCCGCAGTTGTTCGATCTTTTCCCAAACACGGGTCATGGCGCGGGCGTAAAGCACCTGCAGCTCGAACCGGCGCATGTCGTTCAGTACCGCACGGGATCGTAGCTCCATCAGCACCGCCAAGGCCGGGATTTCCCACAGCATGACCTCGTGCCACTTGCCTTCGAAGGTCAGTTCGTACTGATCGCCTTTGCGTTCCAGGTGATAGGGCGGCAGGCGCATGTTCTCGAACCACTCCATGAAGTCCGAGCGGAACATCTGCCGTTTGCCGTAGAATGTATTGCCCCGCAGCCATGTGCTTTCGCCCCGGCTGAGGCTGAGCGACCGGATATGATCCAGCTGTTCGCGCAACTCGCCTTCGTCGATCAATTCAGCCAAAGGAATGTGATTCGACCGGTTGATCAGCGAAAACACCACATCCGTTTGGGGCTTATTTCGAAACACTGACTGGCACATCAGCAGTTTGTAGAAGTCTGTGTCGATTAAAGACCGGACAATCGGGTCAATCTTCCATTTATGATTGTACACGCGTGTCGCAATATCGACCATGGGGGAACTCCTGCGATTTCCGTTGTTAGATCAATAGGTGCGCGGATTGGCAAGAGTCGCTGGATCGAAGACAATGACAAGGTCACGACACAATGAGAGCATATTGTATGATACTTTCATTGTTTAGTGAGACGAAGGGGAAGGAAGTACAAGGTTTAGTCGGTGAATGGGTTTCGAGTACGACTTTGATATTGTAACGATTGATGCTGACAAAACGAAGTCAGGGTCTGCAACGCCCGGAGACAGGACGGTGCGTGCTTTGTTTCGTGATGCCAATGCCGCCGAGGCCTTGCGCGCAACATCTCCTAAAATACGCCTGATATTCGAAGAAGCCGGGTTTGGTCTGGAAACGGCCAAAAGCAATCTTGAACATGGGTATTTCCGTGCGCAGGACACGGCCGAGCGGGAACGTATCCTGCGCGCGTTGTTCGCCAATATCCGGGCGGTAGGTGTAAAGGGCGAGTATTGTGGCGCCTTCGACCTCTGGCAGTTCTTGGACGACGTGAAAACGGCACGGCCACGGGATGAAATCCGCTCGGAGGCTCGGGACAAGGCACCGAAACAGCGGCAACCCGCAGCGCCCAAACCCAAAAGACGCTCGATTCAAGGGCGTATTGGGTTTGCACTTGGGCTGGCGGTGGTTGTGATCGTGGTGCTCAGGTATCTGGCGTCAGAAGGAACCGCGCCCTAGGACAGCGTTACACCGGCGTCCCGCATTGCCGTTTCTGCCGCAGCCAGAGACCCGTCCAGATCGATGGCCCGGCAGGCATCCATCCGGACGGTCACCTCAAACCCGAGCCTTGCTGCGTCCACGGCCGAGAAATGGACGCAGAAATCCGTAGCCAGACCGACCAGTGTCAGTTTTGTGATCCCGCGAGTTCTCAGGTACCCTTCCAGCCCGGTCGGTGTGGTTTGGTCGTTTTCGAAAAACGCCGAATAACTGTCGATACCTTCACGAAAGCCCTTGCGGATGACCAGATCGGCATGCGTGTTCAGGTCCGGGTGGAAGTTGGCCCCCTCGGTGCCCTGAACGCAGTGATCCGGCCAAAGAACCTGTGGGCCGTAATGCATGTCTTTCATGTCAAAAGGATTCTTGTCGTCATGCCTGCTGGCGAACGAGGAATGATCCGCAGGGTGCCAGTCCTGCGTCAGGATCACGGCGTCGAAATCTTCCATCATGGCGTTGATGGGGGCGACGATCTCATCCCCTCCGGGGACGGCCAGCGCGCCTCCGGGACAGAAATCATTCTGGACGTCGATTACAAGAAGGGCGTGGGTCATCGCGGGTTCTCCTCGGGGTTGCCTATCGGTACGGGGCGAGGGCGGGCGCGTCAATCTTGTGCCGGTCATCAATCCAACGTCTTGCGACACTGGACCCGCAGGTTTAGATCACGCGCATGTACACGATCGCTGCCCTTTACCACTTCACCCGTTTCGCTGACCCCGCCGCGCTGCGCGACCCTTTGCTGGACCTGTGCCGTGCACAATCGGTCAAAGGCACACTTTTGCTGGCGCATGAGGGGATCAATGGCACCATTGCCGGCCCCCGTGCCGGGATTGATGCGGTTCTGGCGCATATCCGCGCGTTGCCGGGTTGCGCCGATCTGGACTGGAAAGAGGCCACCGCCGACCACCCGCCTTTTGGCAAGATGAAGGTCCGGCTGAAAAAAGAGATCGTGACCATGGGCCAGCCGGATATCGATCCGCGCGCCCGCGTTGGCAACTATGTCGAGCCGGAGGACTGGAACGACCTGATCCGCTCGGACGACGTGGTGGTGATCGACACCCGCAATGACTACGAGGTGGCGATTGGCACGTTTGAGGGCGCAATAGACCCTGAAACGGCCAGTTTCCGCGATTTCCCCGCGTGGTGGGAGGAGAACAAGGACCGTTTTCACAACAAGCGCGTGGCGATGTTCTGCACCGGTGGTATCCGCTGTGAGAAATCCACCAACTTTCTGCTGGGACAGGGGATCGAGGATGTCTATCACCTGAAGGGCGGCATCCTGCGCTATCTCGAGGAGATGCCCGCTGAGGACAGCACTTGGCAGGGTGAGTGCTTCGTGTTCGACAACCGTGTCTCTGTGGGGCATGGGCTGGTCGAGGGGCCGCACAACCTGTGCCACGGCTGCCGCCGCCCGATCCTGCCCGAAGACATGAAACGTCCCGAATATGAACATGGTGTGTCCTGCCATCAGTGCATTGACGAGACCTCTGAGGCTGACAAGACGCGGTTCCGTGAGCGGCAGAAACAAATCCAACTGGCGCGGCAACGCGGGCAGGAGCATTTGGGCTCCGACTAACTTACTGATAAACCTATTGCAGCTCTGGGCCGGAAAGCGGATCATCCTTCCGCGCATACGGTATCGGAGGTGTCATGCGTCGTGAGCCTACAACCCTGGCAGAGTGGAAATCGACTCTGGTCGCAGCCCTGGGGCTGATCGTGGCCAGTTTCATGGCCTGGTATGGGTTGTCCCGTCTCAGCGAGGCGGCGGCCGGGGATACGATCGGAACGATCACGTCGGTCGGGTTGGTGATCTGGCTCGTGTCGCAGTCCTGGTATTACATGACGCAGGTAAAGTCTCCACGCCGTCTGGTGTTCCTGATGGGCGTGTCCTTCATACAGGTCGTGCCATTCCTGTTCGCAGCAGCCTATGGGGCTTTTGGGTATTACGACCTTTGCGTGCTTGGTGCCAAAGGGCCGGCGGACGTGCTGTATTTCTCATACGTCACCTTCACCACGGTTGGGTATGGCGACATGGCCCCCGTAGGGTTATGCCGCGCGCTTGCGGCGGCCGAGGCCGTCACCGGCTATGTGCTGTTGGGGATGTTCGTTGCGGCGGCGGTCAGCATCTATTCCCGCAACCACCAACCGCATTGAACCTGCGTCCGGCCTATTTGTTGTGATCGATCCAGCGCGACATCATCTGTTTGTCGCGAAAGCACTCGGACGGGATCGGCCTGCGTTTGCTGCGCGAAATGCGTTCCGCAAAGGCGACCTGTTTGCCCGTGGGATAGTTGGCAAAGGGGGACGGATCGTGGGGCTTGTGGGCCGAAATCCAATCTGACATCGATCGGCGGTCGCGCTGCGCCTCGACCGGAATGTCCAGCGCCGACTGTTCCGCAATGGCGCGGGCATAACGCATCTGCCGGTCGGTAACAGGCAGCAGGTGATAGTCGTTCGACGGGCCGCTCAGGGCGGTATTTCGCATGTTCCGGGTCATCGGGTGATCCTCTGACTATGTAGAACATAAATGGAACATTAACTCTTTATTTCAAGAGTAGGCCCCTTTGACTCGGCAAGAACCCGCCAGCCTTCGCTTTTATTGACTGGCAAATCAATAAAAGCTAAATCCGTGCCCAACGCATTCAATTCCCTACCCCCAAAGGGACATCCGAACAGAAAAGGACGCGGCATGAAGTTTCAGCCCAAGGCCAGCCATTTCATCAATGGCGAATATGTCGAAGACACCAATGGCGCCCCGATCGACGTCATCTACCCGGCCACCGGCGAGGTCATCGCGCGGCTGCATTCGGCAACGCCTGAGATCGTGAATCAGGCTCTAAACAGTGCAAAATCGGCTCAGGCCAAGTGGGAGGCCATGTCGGGAACCGAGCGCGGTCGCGTTCTGCGCCGCGCCGCTGACATCATGCGCGAACGCAACTATGACCTGTCGGTCTTGGAAACCCACGACACTGGCAAACCCCTGCAGGAAACGCTGGTGGCCGATGCGACCAGTGGCGCGGACGCGCTGGAGTATTTCGGTGGTTTGGCGGCCTCGCTGACCGGTGAGCATATCCCGCTGGGTGGTGGCGATTTCGTTTACACAATCCGCGAGGCGCTGGGCGTCTGTGTTGGCATCGGTGCGTGGAACTATCCCACCCAGATCGCTTGCTGGAAGGGCGCGCCCGCGCTGGCTTGTGGCAACACGATGGTGTTCAAGCCGTCGGAAACCACGCCCCTGTCCGCGCTGCAAGTGGCCGAAATCCTGATCGAGGCCGGGGCGCCCAAAGGCGTCTACAACGTCGTACAAGGTTATGGCGATGTGGGCGCGTCGCTGGTGACCGACCCGCGCGTGGCCAAGGTTTCTCTGACCGGATCAGTGCCGACCGGCCGCAAAGTCTATGCCGCCGCTGCGGATGGCATGAAGCACGTAACGATGGAGCTGGGCGGCAAGTCTCCGATGATCGTGTTTGATGATGCCGATGTCGAAAACGCCGTGTCGGGCGCGATCCTGGGCAACTTCTATTCCTCGGGTCAGGTGTGTTCCAACGGCACCCGCGTCTTCGTGCAAAAAGGTATCAAGGAACAGTTCCTTGCCCGCCTGTCCGAACGTCTCGCCACTGCAAAGATCGGTGATCCGCTGGATGAAGAGGTCAACTTTGGCCCGATGGTTAGCGAAAACCAGATGAACATCGCGCTGGGCTATATCGAAAAGGGCAGGGCAGAAGGCGCCCGTCTGGTCTATGGTGGCGAGCGGATCGACGGCGACGGTTTCTACATGCAGCCCACCGTCTTTGCCGATGTGACCGACGACATGACCATCGCGCGCGAGGAAATCTTTGGCCCCGTCATGTCTGTGCTGGATTTCGACACCGAAGAAGAGGTCATGGCCCGCGCCAATGACACCGAATTCGGTCTGGCCGCAGGTGTCTTTACCAACGACCTGACCCGCGCCCACCGTATAGTGGCCGGGTTCGAGGCGGGCACCTGCTATATCAACACCTACAACCTCGCCCCGGTTGAGGCGCCGTTCGGTGGGTCCAAGATGTCGGGTGTTGGTCGTGAAAACTCGAAGCTGGCGATTAACCACTTCAGCGAGATGAAGACGGTTTACGTTTCGATGAACGATGTCGAGGCGCCCTACTGATCGAAACCGGCTATCCAAACTCTGTTCCCGACATTTCACGTCGGGAACAGAGCATAAGCCGCCCCCGACCTGTGGCTGACTTTCCTGCAAGCGCATAGTTCGCAAGCAGGAGGTCCGCCCATGAAAACCCACGCTCAGGCCGTTGTGATCGGAGGCGGCCTTGTCGGCTGTTCGATCCTTTACCATCTGGCCAAGCTTGGCTGGACCGATGTCGTCTTGCTGGAACGGGATGAGCTGACCTCGGGCTCAACCTGGCACGCGGCGGCCAATATCCACGGGCTGCACGACAACAACAACATCACCCGTATCCAGCATTATACGATGAACCTGTATAAAGAGCTGGAAAAGGAAACCGGGCAGGGGTGTGGCGTGTTCCAGCCCGGCTCGCTGTACCTGGCACAGACCGAAGATCGCGAGCACCAGCTGCGCCTGCAAGAGGCCAAGGCGAAGTTCTACGGTTTGAACTTCTATGAGATCAGCCGGGAACAGGCCAAGGAATTGCACCCACTGGCGCAATTCGACGACATCCGCTGTATCATGTACGAACCCGACGGCGGCAACGTGGACCCGTCCGGCGTGACCATGGCCTATGCCGCCGGTGCGCGTGCTTTGGGAGCCAAGATTGAGCGGTTTTGCCCTGTAATAGGGACTGATCAGCAACCCGATGGCTCGTGGATCGTGCGCACCGAAAAGGGTGACATTCACACGCAATGGGTAGTGAACGCAGGCGGCCTCTGGGGGCGTGAGGTGGCCGCATTGGCGGGGATCGAGCTGCCGCTACAACCGACCGAGCATCAGTATTTTGTTACCGAGACCATTGATGAGGTCGCCAATCTGGGACGCCGCCTGCCGTCAATCGCCGACCGCGATGGCGAGTACTACTTCCGGCAGGAGGGCAACGGCCTGCTGATCGGCGCCTATGAGAAGGACATGCGGTTCTGGGCCGAAAACGGCACGCCGCTGGACTTCGCCCATGACCTGTTCCCCGACGATCTGGACCGGATCATGGAAAACGTCATCCGCGCCACCGAACGCGTGCCCGTGGCCGCGACTGCAGGCGTCAAGCGGGTGATCAACGGGCCGATGATCTGGTCTCCGGATTCGAACGCAATCTGGGGGCCGGTGCCGGAACTGAAGAACTACTTCTGTTGCACCGGCATCATCCCCGGTTTCTCGCAATCGGGCGGTCTTGGCCTGTTGTCGGCGCAATGGATGATTGAGGGCGAGCCGCAATACGACATGTTCGCCTGGGATCTGGCGCGGTTTGGCGACTGGGCCGACAAGGCCTTCACCAAGGCGCGGGTCGAGGACGTCTATACCCACCGCTTCGCCATCCACTTCCCGAACGAAGAACGCAGTGCCGGCCGTCCGGCCCGCGTGCGCCCGGCCTATCAGATGCAAAAGGACATGGGCTGCGTCTTTGGCCTGAACTGCGGCTGGGAGCATCCACTGTGGTTCGCCAATCAACCTGGCGCGGTGGAAACCAACGGCTTCACCCGTCAGAACTGGTGGGAGCCGGTGGGGCGCGAGGTGCAGATGCTGCGCGATCATGTGGGCGTCATCGATATCTCGAACTTCGCCAATTACGTGATCAAGGGGCCAGGGGCCTACGAGTGGCTCGACCGTCTTGTCGCCAACCGGGTGCCGACCGAGGTTGGGCGGTCCTGCCTGACCCCGCTCATCTCGGTCCGCGGGGGGGTGGCCGGTGATTTCACCATCACCAAGTTCGCTGAGGACGAGTATATGATGATCGGCTCGGGCATGGCCGAGCGCTATCACCAGCGCTTCTTCAACATGGTCGATCTGCCTGATGGCACCACCTTCGAAGTCGCCACCAACCGCATCGCGGGCTTCAACGTGGCGGGGCCGAAATCGCGTGATCTGTTGCGGCGACTGTCCAACGCGGACCTGGGCAACGAGGGTTTCCGCTTCATGCGCTCCCGCATGATCGAGGTCGCCGGGGTTACCTGCCTTGCCATCCGTGTCAGCTTTACCGGTGATCTTGGATGGGAATTGCATTGCGCAGAAGAGGACCAAATCAGACTCTATTCAGCGCTTTTGGACGCTGCAAAGGATCTGAACGGCGGTCCGGTCGGTGGCCGCGCGCTGGGGTCGCTGCGCATCGAAAAGGGTTATGGGTCCTGGGGCCGCGAGTATTCTCAGGAATATTGGCCGCAAGAGGTCGGGCTGGCGAGCCTGATCAAGCTGGACAAGGAGTTCCTGCACAAAGAGGCCTATCTGACCATCAAGGACAATCCGGCGCGTGAGGTTCTGTCGATCTTTGAGGTCGACGCTGATGTTGCCGATGCCTCAGGCGGTGAGCCGATTTTTACCCCCGACGGCACACCCGTGGGGCGCGTGACCTCGGGCGCCTATGGGTACTCGGTCGGCAAGTCTCTGGCCATCGGATATGCCGACCCCAAGGTGGCTGGCCCGGGCGACAGGGTCGAAGTCTTTATCCTCGGCAAGGCGCACAGGGCCAGGATCCTTGCTGAACCGCCATTTGATCCAAAAGGAAACAGGTTGCGCGATGTCCAATCGGTGGTGGAGGGCGCCTCATGACCGACACCTTCACACACGTTGCCGATTTCACCCTGAACCGCCCGGCCGAACAGATGCCCGACAGCGCCAAAGAGGCGGCGGCGCTGATGATGCTGGACACGATGGGCATCCTGATCGCCTCGGGCCCGATGGAGGCCGGGGTCATTGCGCGCGATACGGCGGCGCTGCTCTATGCAAGTTCAGATCCGGCCTACAGCACGCGGATGGTGTTTGACGGCCGCCCGGTCAGCATGGCAGGTGCGGCCTATGCCGCCGCAACTCAGACCGACAATCTGGACGGCCACGATGGATATAACCCGACCAAAGGGCATATCGGGGTAGTGGTACTGCCTGCGCTGATCGCCTTAGCGGAACATCGCCCTGATCTGACCGGACCCGAAGCGCTGGCCGCGGTGATCACCGGTTATGAAATCGCCGGACGGGCCGGGCTGTCGTTGCACGCGTCGGTCAGCGATTACCATACCTCGGGCGCGTGGAACGCGTTGGGCGTGGTGGCGATGGCGGCGCGGCTGCGGGGATTTACACCCGAACAGATGCGGCAGGCGATGGGAATTGCCGAATACCACGGCCCCCGCAGCCAGATGATGCGCGAGATTGCCAATCCGACGATGTTGCATGACGGCTCGGGCTGGGGTGCGCTGGTTGGTATCTCTTCCGCAATTCTGGCCGAGCGTGGCTTTACCGGGGCGCCTGCCATCACGATCGAAGCAGAGGCCGCCGCCTCCCATTGGGCTGATCTGGGGCAATTCTGGCAGGTTGAGCATCAATATGTGAAACCCTACCCAATTTGCCGTTGGGCCCACGCAGCGATTGATGGTGTCCGGGCGGTGATGCGGGACAACACGCTGTCCCATGACCAGATTCAATCTATTCAGATCAACAGTTTCCATCAGGCGGCCTGTCTGTATTCGGGGATGCCGGGTACGACGTCTCAGGCCCAGTATTCTCTGCCCTTTGCCGTGGCCGTGCAGGCCATTTACGGCCGAATCGGGGTCGAGCACATTTCCGGCCCCGGGCTGTCTGATCCGGCTGTCGCGGAATTGACGGCGCGCATCCAGGTGGCGGAGGCTGATCGCCACAACGACCGATTCCCCGAAGGCCGCTGGGCTGATGTCAGCATCACAACCACCGATGGGCAAGTTTTGAAGTCCGGAGACATCCACGCCCGCGGCGGCCCCGAGGTTCCATTCAGTCGGGATGAGGTGATTGACAAATACATGGAATTCGCGGCCCCGGTCATCGGGGCGACGCGTGCCGAAGCGATCTGCAACGTCATATTGGGCTGGGTCGCGCCGAACTCCCGATACTCCGACCTGTCATCACTTGTTTTTGGTCCATAGGGGGTGCGCACCGGCCATAGAGCGGGATGGCTGTTTCCCGCTCTGAAAACCCCTTGTTAGAGCCTATTTAATCTGTCTTCAATGTCGCGAAGAGATCAGCAATCCTCTGCCGGGTTTCCACACTGTCCTGCAACAGGACTTCCGCGTCGGCCAATGGTTTTTCGGGCACGCGTGCGGGTGAGGCCGCCAGACCCAGGGTTGTTTTCGCAACACGGCTGAACTTCGTCCCGCTGTCGGGTTCTGCCTTCTCGGACAGGTCGGCCAGCCAGAACAACCGGTTCGCTTCCTCCACTTGGCCCGAGGCGCGCATCTGATCGCCCGCCGCTGCGAAATCACCTGCGGCCTGCAGGGCTGTGGCCCGCAGTGAAGCGGCCTCCTCCGACGGATCATCGGCCAGTTCCAACATCGCCTGATGCGGGCGCTGGGCCAGCAGTGCCGCCCTGGCCCGCAACCGGGCTCTTTCTCCACGTTTGAGCCTGTCCTGAGGGCGTTTCGCTAAAGCCTGCGCCTGTCTTGCAAACCCCAGCCCGGCCAGCCGGTCAGCAACTGCAATTGCCGCATCAATTGTCAGCCCTTGTGTCTGGGTGTGCGACAGGCTCAGGACGCGGCGCAGAAAGGTGGCATCATCGGCCCGTTCGGTCAGAACGAATACCACGCGGTTGAGTGTCTCGGTGGTTCCGTCACCCCCTGACAGCTCTGCCACCACGTCCAGCGCCGCATCGAATTCCTGGCCAAGGCTCAGGGCAACCGCGTAGGTTTGGCGCATCATCGGGCCGATTTCTGACCGACGCAGTTCGACCGTGTAGGATTCCGCCAGATCCAGCTCTTGCGGTGAGACCGCGCCGCGCTCCTGCCAGCGTTTGTCAACCAGCCGAGCCAGTGCCATCGGGGCTTCAAGTGTGGCGTCTGGTGCCTCAAGCACTTCGGTCAGCAAGGTTTCGGTCCGGAGGGCATCATGTTCGGCCGTTGCGACCTTTGCCTTGGCCTGCGTAGTGTCTGCGCTGCTCTGAGTCTCGACACGGTCCACCGAGCGCAGAACGCGCCGGGCGGCCTCCAGTTCCTGCCCGTCTACCAGAATGTCCGATAGCATCGGCCCGACATGGCGGCGAAGATGATCCGGCAGGTGCGCAAAACTCTGTTCGATTGCCACCAGATTTGCGTCCTCGTGCAAGCTGCCTTCGGTCAGGGCGGCCCACATGGCGGCATCGCTTTCACAACGCTGTAGTCCGGCAAAAGGATTCGATCCATTCAGCGGCCCATTATCCAGAACGCGGGCAATAGCGGCGATACGTTCGGTTTCCAATGACCGCTCGCCCAGTAAACCCAGTGTTCTGATGGCTTCGGCCCCAAACCCGGAATAAGCGTAAAGCTTGGCCAGTTGCAGCGCGCGGGTTTTGTCGAGTGCGTCGAATTCCTGAAACAGACCCGCCCTCAGCTGCGCGGCTTGTTCGGCAAACGGGCGTTCATCGGACCAGTCATCAAACGCCAACTCGGCGCTGGACACGCAGGGGGGGCGTCGTTCCAGCTGCGGCACATCCGGACCCAAAAGGCCGTTCAGGTCGTCCAAGATCGAGGTCACCTGAACATTCAGTTCTACGTCAGGCGGCATGAGCAGGCTCTGATTGCCGATGGAGGCTCGTGGACCTACGGGCGTAACCTTCAGATCGACGATGCCCCGATCAGCGCCTTGCAAAAGACGGGTTGCAAGCTGGTCTTCGAATCCGCCTGCGTTCAGGTTCAACAAGGGCAGTTCCAATGCAGCGATACTCTGATCCGGCCCGGGTGCCTTGTCGTCTTTGGGGGTCTTGGGCAGGACCGGGGCTGGAATGTCGCTTGTGAGCGGCGGCAGGTAGGTGCCGGGCGCAATGTCCACCACGATCATCGTGTTTTTGAACAGAAAGGCCGAGGCGACACAGTCGCAGCCAAACTCCAGTTCAAGAGGGCCACCGGGTGCGACCTGCGAAAGGGCCGCCAGGCGGTTCTGGGTCAGGCGCTGAAACACCGCCCCTGTCTGAAACGCCACATCCTCCAACGCGACATTCAGGCGCGCGCCGTTCTTCGTCTGTTTCAAAACCCACCCGGTGTTTGGCGGCACCTGAACAACCAGTCTGGTGTAGCCGTCATGCTCGCCCGAGCGTACGGTCACATCCCGCGCGGTGGCACTGGTGGCCGCCGCAATCAGGGCCGAAACAATCAGCGCAAACCGGGTCATGCCGCCGCCTGCTTGAGTTCTTTCAGCGCCTCTTCAAGCTCGGTGAAATCCGGGCGGTTATGGGTCGGCGTGTTCTGACGCCCGACCTCGATACACATGGCGGCGTTGTGGTTGTGCAGGTTGGCGACCAGAACCTCTTTGATCAGTTGGTAGAAATGGTTGTCCTCTTCCACCACCGCCTTCAGCTTGCCGGCAAAGGGGCCGACTAGGCCATAGGCCAGAAAAACGCCCAGAAAGGTCCCCACCAGCGCACCGCCGATCAGTTTGCCCAGAACCTCGGGCGGTTGATCGATCGAGCCCATCGTCTTGATCACCCCCAGAACCGCGGCCACGATGCCCAAGGCGGGCAGGCCATCCGCAACCGTCTGCAGGGCATGGCTGGAATGCATGGCGTGATGGAAATTCGCCTCCATCCGCTTTTCCAGCACCTCTTCCACCTGATGCGGATCGTCGTAGTTCATCGATGCGGAGCGCATCGTGTCGCAGATCAGGTCGACCGCTTCCTTGTCGGCCTGAATCTTCGGGTAGGCCGAGAACAGAGCAGAGTTTTCCGGGTTTTCGATATGTTGTTCGACCTCGACCGGATTGGCCTTGGCGACGCGGATCAGCGAAAACAGCAGGCACAGCAGGTCGCGGTAGTCCTCGGGCTTCCATTTCGGGCCTTTGAACACTTTGCCCATGTCTTTGAGGGTGTGTTTGACGGCGCTCATGTCGTTGCTGATCATAAAGGCCCCAACAGCCGCGCCGCCGATCATCATCATCTCAAACGGCAGCGACTTCATTATGATGGCCATCTTGCCGCCCGCAGCCAGATAGCCGCCGAACACCATGGCGAAAATGACGACAATTCCGATTAATCCGATCATGGGTGGTCTCCAGCAAAGTCCTGTGCGGGTTGAATTTATTCCTGCGGCGCCGCGGCGTTGCGGCCAGCCATGATGACGCTGATCGTATAGGCGGCTTCGGGGCTCAGCCCGGCCAGAACGCCCGCGGCCGCATCCGGCGGCATCCGCGACAGGAAGCCGGCGGCAAAGCTCGGATCCATCGTTTCAAACAGGGCGGCCGCGTCTTTGGGTTTCATGCTTTGGTAAACGTCCGTCAGGCGTGTCAGGTCGGTCTCGGCGGCCTTTTCGGCGATGGCCAGCGTCTCGCGCAGGGTTTCTTCGGCCTCTTGCAGCGCAACCAGGCGGGTCTCGATCGCCTGGTCGGCAATGGCCAGCGCCTTTTCCTTGTCCAGAGCGGCCGCCTCACGCTGTTTCAGCGCCTCTTCTCGGCGCAGCAACTCGGTCAGCAAAACCTGAGCCCCGGGCAATTCGACCCGTGTCTGCTTGGTTTCGGGCATTGATGGTTCGGCGCCTTTTGCCAGCGCAGGACCGGCTTCCAACCCAATGCGAATCGTGGCGGATCCGATCATCAGCAACGAGATGACCGCCAGCACGCCGCTCCTTGGGCGTTTTTCGGTTGGCTTGCGGGTCATGTCGTGGCCTCATCCCGAGACCGGGTGTGTCGGAAGAACATCAGACCGTCGGGTCGCTTGGCCGGAGTTGCGGCAGGTGTTTCGCTGTCCGGCTCTGGGGGTTTGTCGGATGTTTCATCGGTGTCTTCTAGTGCTGCGGGTTTGTCGGCCGCTTCAACACTGTCTTCCGGCTCTGCAGGCTTTTCGCTCGACTCAGGCGTGGCTTCCGATTCTGCTGCGGTTGTTTCCTCATCCGCCTCAGGTGTTGCGCTTGTCTCTTTTGCGGGTTTGGCAGGTTCCGACTCGGCCGGTTTCGCGGCCTTTTCTTCTGGCGGAACGACGTCATGCATCGAGGCCATCATCAGCTCAAGGCGCTGGGCGACCGATTCCGCCCGCAGCGTCAGTTCTTTCAGGACCTCACCGGACTGGTCCGACGCATCACGCGCCGCACCGAGAGACTTTTTCAGCTCATCGGCCTGGGTCGACAGGACGGCAACCGCGCCGCCAACGCCCTTTTCCAGATCGGTGAACCGCTTGAGCCGCCGGGACAGCACAAAACAATAAAGACCCGCACCCAGCGCGCCGGCGACCAGCAAAATATCTGCAATCAGCTCCAATTTCGCCTCCTAGTTCAATACAAATTCCATCACGAGGACATCGCGCACGCGCCCCTCGCCGACGACAATTTCAATGCGCCGCAGCAGGTGGCCGCGGATGCGCATCAGGGCCAGCGAATCCTCAAGGTCAGATACTTCGACCGCGCGCAGATAGCCGTTCAGGATGTCCATGATTCGCGGTTTCATCTTCTCGACGTCGGCGGCGTATTCGTTGTTCACCTCAAGCTGAGCGTGAAACTTCAGATGCCGCGAATCGCCTGCGTTTACTGACACGATTACCGGCGGCAGATCGACGAAACCCACCTGCGGCAACGCCTTGACCGACTTGCCTTTATCCATGTCCTTGGCGCCTTCCACAGCGGCTTTGCCGCCGAAAGGCAGCATTCCGGACGTGGTCAGGAAATACCCGCCTGCCGCCCCGGCCACGGCCAGAATCATTCCGACGATCAGTCCCTTTTTCCCAGCCTTTTCCGTGGGTTCTGCCTGTTCTGCAGTCGCGTCAGTCATGACGTCCTCATTTGTGCGTTCTGCAATCGTCATAACCCGGCAGGGACTAACCGATTGTTAAGGGCAATCGTCCAAACAGGGGATGCGCCGGGCAGAATGTCGGCGAGTCGGAGGTGAGCGTGCAGCAGATCGGAACTGTCTGGGCAAGTTTGGACAGGCGTAAACAAATCATCGTTGCCGGTGCGGTCGTGCTGGTGTTTCTTGGGGTCCTTGCGATGTCACGTCTGGTGACGGCACCGTCGATGACCTTGCTCTATGCGGGGCTGGAAAGTGGTGCTGCGGGAGACATCGTCCGCTCGCTGGAACAGCGCGGAGTTCCGTACGAAATTCGCGGCGGCTCGATCTATGTGCCCGGGTCGCAGCGGGATGAGCTGCGTATGACCCTGGCCAGCGAAGGCCTGCCTGCCAACGGCAATCAGGGGTACGAGCTGCTGGATTCGCTCAGCGGCTTTGGCACCACGTCGCAGATGTTCGATGCCGCCTATTGGCGCGCGAAAGAGGGGGAACTGGCCCGAACCATCGTCGGCAGCCCGCATGTCAGCCAGGCGCGGGTGCATATCGCCAACGGGTCAACCAATCCGTTCCAGCGCAGCGTGGCGCCGACGGCCTCGGTCTATCTGGTGCCGTCGGGGGCGCAGGTTACATCCGATCAGGCCAAGGCGATCCGATTTCTCGTGGCTTCGGCCGTCAGTGGCCTGGCGCCCGAGAATGTCACCGTCGTCGATTCGAACGGAGCGGTGATCGGGGCGCAGGAAACGACCGTGGCCGCTGATACGGCAGATGACAAGGCGCAACAGCTGCGTGAACGGGTGATGCGTTTGGTCGAAGCACGCGTCGGCAACGGGAACGCAGTGGTTGAGGTCAGCGTCGATACGGTGACCAAAACCGAATCCATCCGCGAACGCCGTTTTGATCCCAATGGCCGCGTCGCCATCAGTACCGATGTCGAAGAACGCTCGGATAGTGCCCGCAACCAGTCCGCCGATGTTACCGTGGCGTCGAACCTGCCGGATGGGGACGGGGCAGGAGGCGACGAATCGAACTCCAACGCGACGCAGACGCGGGAACGGGTGAACTATGAGGTGTCCGAGACTGAGTTGGAGGTCCACAACGCCCCCGGCGCGATCAAACGCCTGACCGTTGCGGTTCTGGTCAACGGAACGCGCACGGTGGACGCGGCCGGAGTGGAAAGCTTTGAGCCGATGCCCGAGGCCGAGATGGACGCGCTGAAAGAGTTGGTCGCTTCGGCCGTAGGGTTCGACGCGGCGCGCGGGGACGTCATTACCTTGAAATCGCTGGACCTGCCGGTGGTTGAACCGCAGGGCACGATGGCCTCGGCCTCGATCTGGCAAAAGATGCATTTCGACGCGATGTCGCTGATCCAGATGGCGGTTCTGGCGATTGTCTCGCTGGTGCTCGGCCTGTTCGTAATCCGCCCGATCCTGACGAAACCGGCAATGGCGCCCGCGTTGCTGCCTGCCGGGACTGCTCCGGAGCCTGAGGCCTATCTGACCGGCGAAATTGCAACCGACGAGAACGGACAATTCACCTCGCTGCCGGGTCAGGCACCCGCTGGCGACGTTCCGGCACTGGCCGCTCAGCAGGGCGCTGATCCGGTGGATCGGCTGCGCGCGATGATCGGCGACAAGCAGGAAGAGACGGTCGAGATTCTGCGCAGCTGGCTCGAAGAAGGGGAGGAGCGTGTCTGATGTCGATTGCCCATCTTCTTGAGGATTTCACCCTGCAGGCCGGGGGTGGCAAGCTGCACCTTCTGGACGAGGATGCGCTGGAAGAGCAACGTCTGGCCGCCTTTGAGCAAGGCTACAGCGCCGGGTGGGAAGACGCGGTTCAGGCGCAGGAACAAAGCCGGGGGCAGGTTTCGGCTGAACTGGCCAAATCGCTTGAGGATATGTCCTTTACCTATCACGAGGCCGTCACCCGGATGACCCTGTCGCTGGAGCCGATGTTCCAAAGTCTGGTGCAGGTTGTCCTGCCCCAGACGCTGGATCAGGGCTTTGCGGTGCGGCTGGTTGAACAACTGGTTGAGATGGCGCGCGAACAGATCGGCCAGCCGATGCAGATCTTCGTACCCACAGGCCGTACGGATGAGGTTGAGGCCCTGTTGCCGCAGGACCTGTCTGCACCCACCCGTGTGATCGAAGACCCTTCACTGGAGCCCGCTCAGGCCCGGCTTCAGGTCGGCACCTCTCAGCGCGAGGTGGATTGCAGCGGTCTGCTCGCCTCGGTCGCCGGGGCATTCGACGCATATGTATTTGAGGCAAAAGAGGCAGTGAGCCATGAGTGAAACACAGACCCCGAAACCCGAAAAAGCCAACCCGTTCGAAGCCGTCCCGATCGAGGTCACAGTCTCGGTCGGGCGCGCGCGACCCTTGATCCGCGATCTGCTGAACATGGGAGAGAATGCCGTACTGACGCTGGACAAGCGGATCGAGGACCCGGTCGACCTCTATGTAGGTGATCAGCTGGTCGCCCGTGGTCTGCTGGAAGAGATGGAAGGCGATCAGGCGGGTCAGCTTGCTGTGCGCCTGACCGAGATTGCGGATTTGCAGAACGGGATCGGTTGATGCGGGTTCTGCTTTGGCTGGTTGTCGCGCTTGCGACCCTGTCCCCATCCTTGGCTGCGGCACAGGAGTTGTCGCTGTCACTGGGCGAAGGCGGCTCGATCTCGGCGCGGACCATCCAACTGATTCTGTTGATCACGGTGCTCAGCCTCGCGCCGGGGCTGGCGATCATGATTACCTGTTTTCCGTTTCTGATCACCGTTCTGGCTATCCTGCGACAAGGCATTGGGCTGCAGCAATCGCCACCCAACATGCTGATCGTCAGCCTGGCGATGTTCCTGACCTATTTCATCATGGAACCGGTCTTTACCGAGGCCTGGACCACCGGCATCAAACCGATGGTCGAAGAAACGATGGAGGTTGAACCGGCGTTGGAAATCGCCGTCCAACCGTTCCGCGCCTTCATGGCTGCGCGTCTGGACCCCGATACGTTTCATTCCATGGCCGCCCTGCGACCCGGCGGCGATACCATCGCGCTTTCACCCGAGGCGCCGCTTTCGATCCTCATGCCGTCTTTCATGCTGTCCGAGATTGCCCGCGCCTTTCAGATCGGCTTTCTGATCTTTCTGCCGTTTCTGATCATCGATCTGGTGGTGGCGGCGGTGCTGATGTCGATGGGGATGATGATGGTGCCGCCTGCAACCGTATCGCTACCGTTTAAGCTGGCGTTTTTCGTCATAGCCGACGGCTGGTCGCTGATCGCCGGGGCCTTGGTGCGCAGTTACATGACCTAAAGCGGTCATTGCCGGGTGATCTGCAGCCGCGCCCGCAGGCCCTGATCCCCGGCCTCGAAACTGAGGGAACCGCCATGCTGTTCGGCAATCGTGGCCACAATGGTCAGGCCAAGGCCGAACCCGTCCGAGGACCCGATATTCGAGCCGCGGCGGAACGGGGCCATCAGCGCTTCGATATCCGACACGGACAGATCGGCCCCTTTATCCTCGACCGTGATGGTGGCCGTGCGCGCATCGGTTTCCAGTTGAACTTCGGCATGGCGACCGTATTTCAGGGCGTTGTCGATCAGGTTCGTCAGCGCGCGTTTCAATGAGATCGGCCGCGCCATCACCAGCATCCGACGCGTTTCCGGCAATGACCCATGCCCGCGCCGGGACATGAAGACCGACGGCGCGCCCTCGACCGCGACCGGTTCGATTTTCTTCAGCGTCACCGGTAAGCCCATATCCTGATAATCGGCGACCAGTGACTCGACCAGCGCGGTCAGTGAAATCTGACGGGGTTCTTCGACGCTGAGCTCGGACCGCGTGTATGTCAGCACGCTTTCGATCATGCCGGTCATCTGGTCCACGTCGGCCTCAAGCTTTTCGCGTAGCTCGTCATCCGGGATCAACGCCGCCCGCAGGCGGACGCGGGTGGCGGGCGTGCCCAGATCGTGACTGACGCCAGACAGAACGGTAGCGCGCTTTTCCAACTGCGCGCGTTCGGCATCCAGATGGTCATTCACGGCCGAGACGATCTCGCGCAGTTCCGCCGGACCATCGGTATCATAGCTGTTCGGCCCGCCCCGGCGTTTGCGGTCGCGCAGCGCGCCTGCAAACCGGGTGAAGGTATCCGAGACATTGCCGACCGAGGTCAGGATGACCGCCAGCGCCACGACCGCGGCGAGAATGGCGGGCAGGCGCAGGTCGGCGGGGGCGGCCTTGCAACCCCAGACATCGGTGCCGTCCACCTGCCGCCAGTCGTTGCGCCCGAACCGGGCAATCAGGATGGGTTCACTGCAATAAGTGGCCAGCAGGCGGGTCAGGTTGCCCATCTTTTCGGCCCCGGTCTGATCAATGCGCGACAGGATATCGGAAACCGGATAGACCAGCCGGTCGGACATCACCGCCAAAGTCAGTTCGCGCCCGGTCAGAGGGGCAGTGTTGTCGGTCAGGATCGACAGGTTGGTGACAAAGCTGCGGTCGGACAGGCCCGGCAATTGCTCGAACCGCCCTGCATCGGCCAGTTGCGTCGCCTCGGGCGATAAGGCCGTGACCGTGACACCGGGCGGAGGGGTCATCCCGACCCGCAACTCTTCGTAGACGGCGAAGCCCGCAACATAGGCGCGGGTCAGAAAGTCATCCCAGGCGCGGGCCGAAGAAAACCACAACCCTGCGGACAATAGGCCGGTGGCAAAAGCCGCTCCGGTCCAGATCCAGCCTAGGCTGCGCAGGCGCGGGGCGCGCGCTGTCATGCGCCCTCGTCCACGGACACTTCGGCGGCAAAGACATAGCCGACACCGCGCTCGGTCCGTAACATCTGCGGGTCTTTCGGGTTTGCCTCGATCTTCGACCGCAGCCGCCCGACCAGCATGTCGATGGCGCGGCCCTGCGCCTCGGGTTTGTCGGTGCTGCCGGTGACATCCAGCGCGGCGGCAATTTCATCCCGGGTCAGCGGGATATGTGGATTGGCTAGCAGAACCTTCAGCAGCGCGGTTTCCCGTTGCGACAACGAGACCAGATAGCCTTCGGGCGAGTGGACCTCATCCCGTTTGCCATCATAAACCCAGTCATTGAACCGAAAACTGCGCGTGCGGCGGCGATAGGCCAACGACGGGGTACGGCGGGCACGTTGCATCACCGCGCGGACACGGGCCAGCAACAGCTGCGGGTTGAACGGCTTGGCGATATAGTCATCGGCGCCGACCTCATATCCCGCCATGCGCTGATGGTCGGCAGACAAGGCCGAGACCAGAATGATCGGCACATCCTGCTCGGCTCGCAGGCGGGCGCAGATCTCGACGCCGTTCTCATCCCCCAGCATCACGTCCAGCAGGATCAGGTCGATCCGACCTGCCGTCAGGTGCGATCGGATTTCGTTTTCCGAGCTGGCAGGCAGGGCGATAAAACTGTTCTGCTGCAGGAACTGGGTCATCATCGACCGCATCTCGGGGTCGTCATCCACCACCAGTAGTCGCGGAATGCTCACGCGGCTTGTCCTCCCAATTTCTGCTCCTCCGGTACCGTCCATTGTAACGAACGGAAACAGATTCAATGTCAACGTAACACGCTGTAACAAAAGCGGTGAAAATTTGGACCATGGCCGGGCTTGGAAGCGGATTCCGCGTTGCCAGACAGCAATCTGGGCGCAGTATGTCCGGCATCGCTGCGTTTGCAGTCACAAAGTTCTCAGGGAGGAGACACGTAATGAAGCGTTTTGTATTTGCCACTGCATCGACCTTGGCCGTGGTGGCCGGGACGTCGGTTCTGGCCGAGCCGCAGGCTGAAGTTCTGCATTGGTGGACTTCGGGTGGTGAGGCCAAATCGGTGGCCGTTCTTCAGGAAGAGTTCGCCTCGAACGGTGGTACCTGGACCGACATGCCGGTTGCCGGTGGCGGCGGCGACGCGGCGATGACCGCGCTGCGTGCCCGCGTTCTGGCCGGTAACGCGCCGACCGCGGTTCAGCTGAAAGGCCCCGCCATTCAGGAATGGTACGAAGAAGGCGTTCTGGCCGATATCTCGAGCGTGGCCGAGGCCGAAGGCTGGGCCGACGTACTGCCCGCCTCGATCGCGGGTCACATGATGTGCGAGGGAACATGGTGCGCCGCGCCGGTCAACGTGCACCGCGTCGACTGGATCTGGGCCAACGCCGACGTGCTGGCCGCAAACGGCATCGAGATGCCGACCACTTGGGATGAGTTCAACGCCGCCGCGACCAAGTTGATGGATGCCGGTGTTATCCCTCTGGCCCACGGTGGTCAGTCGTGGCAGGACGCCACTGTGTTCGAAGCCGTTGTACTGGGTATCGGCGGCCCCGAGTTCTATCAGAAAGCACTGGTTGATCTGGATCCCGAAGCCCTGACCTCGGACACGATGGTTCAGGTTTTTGACCAGATGCGCATGATGCGCGGTTACGTGGACGAGAACTTCTCGGGTCGTGACTGGAACCTGGCCACCGCGATGGTGATGAATGGCGAGGCCGCTTTCCAGATCATGGGCGACTGGGCCAAGGGTGAATTCCTGGCAGCAGGTAAAAAGCCCGGCGAAGACTTCCTGTGTGCCTCGACCCCCGGCGACGGCTATCTGTACAACGTCGACAGCTTTGCCATGTTCAACGTGGACGGTGACGACAAGAAAGCCGGTCAGGACCTGCTGGCAAAACTGATCGTGGCGCCGAACTTCCAGAAAGTGTTCAACCTGAACAAGGGCTCGATCCCTGCACGCACCGACGTGGCGCTGGATGACTTTGACATCTGCGCCAACCTGTCGGCCGAAGACATGGGGTCGACCTCGGCGGCCGGTTCGCTGTTGCCGTCCTATGCCCACGGTATGGCGCTGCGCGGATCGCAGTCCGGCGCAATCACTGACGTTGTGACCGCTCACTTCAACTCGGAAATGTCCTCGGCTGACGCGGTTCAGCAACTGGCGGACGCAGTGGCCAACAGCTACTGATCCGAACCGGTTCTGCCCCTATACTGACGGGGCAGAACCTCTTTTTCCCGGAGGAAAAAATGTCCGAATGGCTGGAAAACCACCTTCCCAAGGTGGTGCTGGCACCGTCGTTCATTGCCGTATTGATCTTTGTCTACGGCTTTATCGGATGGACGGCCTGGGTGTCACTGACCCGATCGAAACTGTTGCCGAAATACGAGATCAAGGGATTCATCCAGTATGAACGCCTGTTCGACTCGCCCCGCTGGGATACGGCAATCAACAACCTGTATATCTTTGGCGCGCTGTTCATCGTGATTGCGATGGTGCTGGGCCTGTTGCTGGCGATCCTGCTGGATCAGAAAATCCGCGTCGAAGGGGCCATCCGGACCATCTACCTCTACCCGATGGCGCTGTCGATGATCGTGACCGGTACCGCGTGGAAGTGGATCCTGAACCCGGGTCTGGGCATTGAATCCATGGTGCAGGGCTGGGGGTTCACAAACTTTAAGTTCGATTGGCTGGTGAACCCGGATTACGCCATCTACACCATTGTGATGGCTGCCATCTGGCAAAGCTCGGGCTTCGTCATGGCACTGTTCCTGGCCGGTCTGCGGTCGGTGGATGGTGAAATCATCAAGGCCGCACAGGTCGATGGTATCCCCACATGGCGTATCTATACGGCGATCATCATCCCCTCGATGGCCCCGATCTTCCTGTCCGCCTTCATCGTGCTGGCCCACCTTGCGATCAAGAGCTTTGACCTTGTCATCGCCCTGACAGGCGGCGGTCCGGGTTACGCGACCGACCTGCCGGCAACCTATATGTACGCAATGGCCTTTTCGCGCGGCGATATCGGTCAGGCGGCTTCCTCCGCGATGATCATGATGCTGGTCGTCTTTGCCATCGTGGTTCCTTACCTTTACTCAGAGCTGAGGGCTAAAAATGACTGATCTGTCGATGCCCCATACCGAAACCCGCACCCAAAGCGCCACTGGCAAGATTGCCCTGCGTTGGCTGCTGTATGTCCTGCTGGGCCTGTTCGCGCTGTATTACCTAATGCCGCTGTTCGTGATGTTGACCACATCGCTGAAGAGCCTTGAGGAAATCCGCACCGGGTCCCTGATTTCACTACCCCGCGAAGTCAGCTTTGACGCCTGGAAAACCGCATGGTCCGGCGCCTGTACCGGTATCCAGTGTGAAGGTCTGCGGCCTTACTTCTGGAACTCAGTCCTGATCGCGGTGCCCGCGGTGGCGATTTCAACCCTGCTGGGCGCGCTGAACGGCTATGTCGTGGCGCAGTGGCGGTTCAAGGGCGCCAACATCATCTTCTCGCTGATGCTGTTTGGTTGCTTCATCCCGTTCCAGGTGGTTCTGCTGCCGATGGCACGTCTGCTGGGCATGATGGGGATCGCCGGGACCATTCCGGGCCTGATCTTTGTCCACGTGATCTACGGGCTGGGCTTCACCACGCTGTTCTTCCGCAACTACTATGTCACTATTCCGGCCGAACTGACCAAGGCCGCCCGGGTTGATGGCGCAGGCTTCCTGCGGATCTTCTGGTCGATCTTCCTGCCGCTGTCGCTGCCCATCATCGTGGTGACCGTGATCTGGCAGTTCACGCAGATCTGGAACGACTTCCTGTTCGGCGTGTCGTTCAGCCAGGCGGGCACGCAGCCCGTGACCGTGGCGCTCAACAACATCGTAAACTCCACCACCGGCGTCAAAGAATACAACGTCGACATGGCTGCCGCGATCATCGCGGGGCTGCCGACGCTGCTCGTCTATGTCGTTGCCGGTAAGTATTTCATCCGCGGTCTGACCGCAGGCTCAGTGAAGGGATAAGACCCATGGCTCCCATCCTTGATATCAACAAACTCTACAAGAATTACGGTGCGACCGAGATTCTGAAGGACATCAACATCTCGATCGAACCGGGCGATTTTCTGGTGTTGGTCGGCCCCTCGGGTTGCGGTAAATCCACCCTGCTGAACTGTATTGCGGGGCTGGAGGAAATCACCGGCGGCACCCTGTCCATCGGCGGCAACGACATGACCCATGTCAGCCCCAAGGACCGCGACATCGCTATGGTGTTCCAGTCTTACGCCCTTTATCCGACCATGTCGGTGGCCAAGAACATCACCTTTGGCATGAAAGTGCGCGGCGTCGATCAGGCCACTCAGGACGCCAAGCTGAAAGAGGTCGCCCAACTGCTGCAGATCGAGCCGCTGCTGAACCGCCGCCCCAGCCAATTGTCGGGTGGTCAGCGTCAGCGGGTGGCGATGGGCCGGGCGCTGGTGCGCGACCCCAAGCTGTTCCTGTTTGACGAACCGCTGTCCAACCTCGACGCCAAGCTGCGGGTCGAGATGCGGACCGAGATCAAGAAACTGCACCAGACACTGGATGCGTCCATCGTCTACGTGACCCATGACCAGATCGAAGCGATGACGCTGGCGACCAAGATCGTGGTTCTGAAAGGTGGTGTCGTGCAGCAGATCGGCACCCCGGCCGAGATCTACAACAACCCGGCGAACCTGTTCGTGGCCGATTTCATGGGTTCACCCGCAATGAACCTGATCCCGGCGCAGGCGACCAAGAACGGCTCAGGCACCGAGATCGCCATCGCGCGCGAAACGGGTGACACGCTGGTGCTGAAAGATACTCGCGACCTGTCACTGCCCAAGGACGTGATCCTTGGCCTGCGCCCCGAGGATATCGCCGAGGCAGGCTTCCGCGCCGGTGCAGGCGTGCAGGAGGCGGAGTGCCTTGTCGATATGGTCGAACCCGCAGGCGCCGACACTTATGTGGTGTCAGAACTGGGCGGCAAGCAAGTCACCGCGCGTCTACATGCGGAAACCAGTGCGCAGGCGGGCAAGATGCTGAACCTCGCCTTTGACATGAGCAAAGTGTCCTACTTTGCCAAGGAATCCGGCGAACGCCTGAACTGAACACAAAAGCGCCGCGCGAAGCCAATCGCGCGGCGCTTTTTTGAACTGCGAACCGGATCAGCCGACTTTATTGCGGTTCATGTCCTTGATCAGACGGTTCAGATCGCCACCGCGTGCATCCAGCATCGCGCCGATCTCGGTCCGTTCGGTCAGCAGCATATTCACCCCTTCAATGAACATGTTGAAGAACTTGTCGCGGCCCGATTTGTCCGAAACAAGGAAGGTCACTTCGAACGGCGACGAGCCCTGCAGCTTGACCGAGGTGCGCACCTCGTAACCTGCCTTGATCTTGCGGGCGTTGCGCACGGTCACCTGACCTCCGATGAATTCACGGAAACGACGGCCGTACTTGTTCGAGATATAGCCCTGAAACGCCTTGGTGAACTGTTTGATCTGCGATGGGCTGGCCGAGCGGCCATCGGCGCCCAGAACATAGCGCGCCATGATCGGCACATCGGCGTATTGCACAAAGATCTTTTCGAAATCGCGGATCATGGCTTTTTCGGATTTGCCCGAAGCGATCACACGGTTGATATCGTCCACGACACTGACAACCAGGGCCTTGGCGCTGGCTTCGGTCTGGGCAAAGGCGGGAAGGGCGGTCAGCATCACACCGGCCAGGCCGGTGGCGATAAAGCCGCGTCGGTTCAAATGGTTATTCGGCATAGGGGTCCTCGTAGGGGTCTAGGTAGGGGTCCCTGACAGGGTCGGTCCCGGTTTCGGAATAGGGGTCGTCATACAGGCCCAGATAGGCTTCCTCATCATCGCGTGCCAGTTCGAAGCGGCGGTTCTGGATGAAAATTGTTCGTGCCTGCGCATAACTATCGGCACTTTCATACAAAATCGAATCGACAGTGTCCGAGAACCGGCCCCGATCACCCATTCGGCGCACCACCTCAGCATAGACACCGATATTGTCGACCGGTCGGGTGGGGCTGAAATTGATCGGGTTCGAGAACAGGTTGACCACAACGCCAATCGCGTCCCGCTGAGTTGACGGGCCATAGAAGGGCAGTTCGACATAGGCGCCTTCACCCACACCCCAAACGTGCAGGGTTTCCCCGAAATCGGTGTCCACGGGAGGCAGGTCCAACTCGTCTGCCGGTGAAGACAGACCCACTCCGCCCACTGTCATGTTGATGACAAAGCGCAGCAGCGCGTTGCCGGATTGCTTTGGGTTGCCCTGCAGCAGGTAATCGACCGCCTGCCCTGGCAGCGTCAGATTCTCGGCGAAATTGCTGAAACTGGTCACCATGGGGTCGGGCACGATCTTGACGTACCCTTTTGACGCCGGTCGAAACAGAAACCGGTCAACGCCGAGGTTGAATTTGTGAATGCCCCGGTTGTTTCGCTCATAGGGATCGAACACCTCATTTGGCGGGGTTCCTTCCGGAGGCCGCGTGGCGCAGGCGCTCAGGACTGCCATCAGGGACAGAACGATCAGGTGTTTCAGGCGTGGTCTGCTCAACACGGTCTTTGCAACTCCAAACCATTCGGGCCGTTGACCCGAACTATCAATCAATACTGCCTATGGCCACATAGCGCGGCCTAATCCGACGTCACATATACGTTTCACAACCAATATGAAACAGATAGCGTTTAACCCGCCCGATGGGCTGAGGTAAAGCGGCACCGCTTCAACTGTTCGGAATAAGAAGAGTTACGCCCACCTTTCGGGCACGTCCATCCCCGTTTTCTGACTTTCCGAATTTGCCCGTCCCGGTTAGCTTCGCCGCGACTCAAGATTTGGAGGAAACCTCATGAGCATCGCAGCAAAACTGGAAAGCCTCGGCGTTAGCCTGCCGGACGCGCCCGCACCGGCAGCGAATTACGTCCCCTTTGTGCGGGTCGGCAACATCGTCTATGTGTCGGGTCAGATCTCCAAGGATGATGATCTGATCACCGGCAAGCTGGGCGATGACATGGAGGTTGAGGCCGGAGCGGCGGCGGCAAAGGTCTGCGCCATCAACCTGCTGGCGCAGGTCAAGGCGGCCTGTGGCGGCGATATCGACAAGCTGGTGCGGGTGATCAAGCTGACCGGTTTCGTGAACTCGACTGCCGATTTCACCGCCCAGCCTCAGGTCATCAATGGCGCGTCCGATTTCCTGGTCGAGGCGCTGGGTGATGCTGGCCGTCACTCCCGTTCCGCCGTCAGTGCCGCCGCTCTGCCTTTAGGCGTGGCCGTCGAAATCGAAGGCATTTTCGAGGTCCAATGACACCGCCCCTGCCTTCCGTGTTCCTGCAGACCCCGATCGCGCATCGGGCGCTGCATGACAAGTCGGACAACCGCCCGGAAAATAGCCGGGCGGCCATTCAAGCTGCGATCGAGGCCGGTTACGGCATCGAGATCGATTTGCAACTGACCTCGGACAACCAAGCGATGGTGTTTCATGACTATGACATGACGCGCCTGACCGGGCAGTCTGGCCCGATTCAGCAGATCTCGGCGGCGCAGGCGCAGGCCACCCAGCTGCTGCACGCTGAAGATGGCATCCCGACACTGGACGAGGTGCTTGAGATGGTGGGTGGCAAGGTGCCGCTGCTGATCGAGTTCAAGGACCAGGACGGCGCGATGGGCTCCGATGTCGGGCCGCTTGAGGCGGACGCGGTGCGTGCGCTGCAGGGTTATGACGGGCCGGTGGCGCTGATGTCGTTCAACCCCAACTCGGTGGCCGAACTGGCGCGGCTTGCACCGCATCTGCCGCGTGGCATCGTGACCTGTTCATATCAGCCCAAGGAGGAGTTGTTGCCGCAGAAGGTCTGCGATCACCTGCGCAACATTCCCGATTTCGACCGGGTCGGTGCCAGTTTCATCAGCCATGAGGCCGCAGACCTGTCCCGCCCCCGCGTGGCCGAGCTGAAATCGCAGGGCGTGCCGATTCTGTGCTGGACGGTGCGATCGCCTGAACAAGAGGCACTGGCCCGCGCGGTTGCCGACAATGTGACCTTCGAAGGCTATTTGGCCCAACATCCGGGTTGAACCCGTCCCGCTCCGTCACAGATAAAGGTCAGACGCGGAGGGCACATGGATCAGGCGCAAATCGAAGTTCAGGTTCTGGGATCGCTCTCGCAGATTTCCTCTGAGGACTGGGACAGTTGCGCCTGCCCCGAGGTCGCTGATGGCGGGCGGCCACTGGACCCGTTCACCACCCATCGGTTCCTGTCGGCGCTGGAAAACAGCGGCTCGGTCGGGCGGGGCACCGGCTGGCAGCCGCAATATCTGACCGCCTATCTGGATGGGATGCTGATCGGGGCGGCGCCGATGTACGCCAAGTCGCACAGTCAGGGCGAGTACATCTTCGACCATAACTGGGCCCATGCTTATGAAAACGCGGGTGGGCGATATTACCCCAAGCTGCAGATCGCCGTGCCCTTCACCCCCGCCACTGGGCGGCGCTTTCTGGTACGACCGGGATACGAGGCAGTGGGCATGTCCGCGCTGGTACAAGGCGCGGTGCAACTGGCCGCCGACAATCGGGTGTCCTCGCTGCACGCTACCTTCTGCACCGAAGATGAGGCCATCGCCGGCGAACAGATGGGCCTTATGCTTCGTACGTCGCAGCAATTTCACTGGCTCAATGACGCATACGCGGATTTCGACGGCTTTCTGGATGCGCTGTCCTCGCGAAAACGCAAGAATATCCGCAAGGAGCGAGCCCAGGCCTGCGCGTTCGGCGGTGAGATTCGCACACTGACCGGCGACGAGCTGCGTCCGGAGCATTGGGATGCCTTTTGGCGGTTCTATCAGGACACCGGGTCGCGCAAGTGGGGTATGCCGTATCTGACGCGTCAATTCTTTGATATCGCTCAGGAAACCATGGCGGATGACATGGCCTTGGTGCTGGCAGAACGCGACGGTTACCCGATTGCCGGGGCGCTGAATTTCATCGGGCGCGAAACCCTTTTTGGCCGCTATTGGGGCTGCGTCGAACATCACCCCTGCCTGCATTTCGAATTGTGCTACTATAGGGCGATTGATTTTGCCATTGCCCATGGTCTGGCCCGGGTTGAGGCCGGGGCGCAGGGCGAACACAAGCTGGCGCGAGGCTATTTACCTACGCGCACGCATAGCTTGCATTGGGTCGGTGACCCCGGTTTTGCCGATGCGATCCGGAAATATCTGGACGCCGAGGCCGCCGCAGTGGGAGAAGAGATCGAGATCCTGACGGAATACGGCCCGTTCAGGAAATTGAACCCGGAGGAACAGCAATGACCGAACTATTGTCGACCGAGACCCGCGGGCCGCTGCTGGACCCGCTGTTCAAGAATGGCTGGACCATGGTCGAAGGCCGGGATGCGATGACCAAGACGTTCATCTTTGAGGATTTCGTACACGCCTTCGGCTGGATGACACAGGTGGCGATTTTTGCCGAGAAATGGAACCACCACCCCGAGTGGATCAACGTCTATCGCACGGTTGAGGTGACGCTGGCCACCCATGACGTAGGCGGACTGTCGGCGCTGGACGCCAAGCTGGCCCGCAAAATGGACAGCCTCTGTTAACGATTGCCTGAACCGACACCGCCCGCCAGCGATGCGGCGGTGCCCATCTGCGCAAACTCTGCGGGAGTTACGGTGCCATTGCTGACATCTATGCCCGCAGGAATTCGTGTCGTCCGATTGCCGATCTGACGCACGCTGCGCGCGGCTGGGTTAATGTCCAGACAGCGGTTGTTGTAACAGGTCAGCCCGGACGTATTGATCTGAATACGCGCCTGCCCGTCCGACCCAGTCACCACCGGCGCCTGCGCCACGTCGCAGGCCGCCAGCAGGCTCAGAATGCCGACAAGTCCCCATTTTTGCATGGCACGCCCCCCGTGTGGATGGCCCCGCCAAGTGCGAGGCCGTCCGGTTTAATCCAACTGACCGTCCTGGTCCTTGTCGGCCGACAGGAAATCGTCGTTCATCTGCGCGTCGAATTCCGACCTTGAGATGAAGCCATCGTTATCGCGGTCAACGTCCCGAAACTGGTCTTCGTCCAGATGCGGCTTGGCCTCCTGCAGTCCCACCGAACTGTCCTTGTTCACATCCATCGCCTGAAACGCATAGTCGGAAAAGGCGTCGAACTCTTCACGGGACAGGAACCCGTCATTGTTTTTGTCGATGGCTCTCAGCTCGTTTTCGTGCAACTCGGCAACGTTTTCGGCCGAGGCGGCACCGGCCAGCAAAACGGCCGCAGCGATAATAAGTCCACGTGTCATTCCGGCTCTCCTCAGCATGCGAATCTGTTGCCTTCGACAGCGCCGGCGGCAGCGCCTGCGCCTGTCAGGATGGACTTGCCTGATCCGCCCCCGAACTGGTTGCCAATGGCACCGCCGATCAGCGCACCGCCCAGCGTTCCGCTGAGGCACGCAATTTCGTGCTGGCGCGCCGCCTGTTGTTGCGGGGTCGGGGCTGGGCCGCAGGCGGCCAACGCCCCCGCAGTGCCTAGCAATAAGGTAATGATTTTAAGCTTCATCAAACAAACTCCTGATTGTCTTATCTGAATATTGGCAGATCAGGGCGTCGCATCAAGTTAAATGGTCAACAAGGCCCCGAGGTCACCCGGGGCCAAGTCGCATCAGATTACGTCCAGCAGGCCTTCACCAGCCGAAATCTCGCAAGCGCCGGGGTTTTCTTCCAGATTCAGGGCGGTAACCTTGCCGTCTTCGACCAGCATCGCATAGCGTTTGGACCGCGCGATCAGACCGGCTGGCGGCGCGTCGAAATCCATGCCGATGGCCTTGGTGAACTCGGAAGCGGCGTCGCCCAGCATGGTCAGGCCGGCCTCGGTCGCGCCGGTGGCCTCACCCCAGGCTTTCATCACGAAGGGGTCGTTGACCGAGACACAGATGATCTCGTCCACGCCCTTAGCGTCGAACTGGTCCTTGGTGCGCATGAAGCTGGGTACATGGGCCGAATGGCAGGTCGGCGTAAAGGCGCCGGGCACCGCAAAGATCACCACTTTGCGTCCCTTGGTCTTGTCTGAAACCCGTACCTCTTCGGGGCCGTCTGCGCCCAGTTGGGTCAGCGTGGCGTCGGGCAGCATATCACCTGTCGAAATCATTTTAAGCTCCTGTCATTTGGATTTGCAGAGTCGGGCTTAGCCGCAATATAGGTGGTCGGGTGGACGAGACCACGTGAATTCGACAGGGCGGGAGGAACATGAGCCATATTGTCGTGATCGGCGCGGGGCAGGCGGGGTCATCGCTTGTCGCCAGACTGCGCAAGGACGGGTTTGACGGGGACATCACCCTGATCGGGGCCGAGCCGCATCTGCCTTACCAGCGCCCGCCGCTGTCCAAGGCCTATCTGCTGGGCGAGATGGAGCTGGAACGCCTGTTCCTGCGGCCCGAGAGTTTCTATGCCGAGAACAACATCACCATGCGTCTGGGCCAACGCGTGACGGCGATTGACCCGCAGGCCAAGACCGTGACGGTCGGTGATGAGGTGATCTCGTATGACGAATTGGCACTGACCACTGGGTCGGACCCACGCTATCTGCCTACTGCGATTGGCGGTGATCTGGAGGGTGTGCATGTGGTGCGCGATCTGGCCCATATCGACGAGATGGAGCCCCGCGTGACAGACGGCGCACGCGCGCTGATCGTGGGCGGCGGCTATATCGGGCTCGAGGCCGCGGCGGTCTGCGCCAAGCGCGGGGTCAAGGTGACACTGGTCGAGATGGCTGATCGCATTCTGCAACGGGTGGCCGCGCCTGAAACCAGCGACTATTTCCGAGCGCTGCATACTGAGTATGGCGCCGATATCCGCGAAGGCGTTGGATTGGAGCGCCTGGTCGGTGAAAACGGCAAGGTAGTTGGCGCGGTTCTGACCGACGGCACTGAGTTGCAGGTCGATTTCGTCGTCGTCGGCGTGGGCATTTCCCCCTCGACTCAGCTGGCCGAGATGGCCGGGTTGGAACTGGACAATGGCATCAAGACCGACGCTCATGGCCGCACTTCCGACCCATCAATCTGGGCGGCGGGCGATTGCGCCTCGTTCCCGCATGGCGGCACCCGCATCCGCCTGGAAAGCGTTCCCAACGCAATCGATCAGGCCGAGGTTGTGGCCCAAAACATGCTGGGCGCGGCCAAGGATTACGTGGCAACGCCGTGGTTCTGGTCGGATCAGTATGACGTCAAACTGCAGATCGCGGGCCTGAACACCGGCTATGACCGCGTTGTGACCCGCAAGGGCGACGGGCAGACTGTGTCGTTCTGGTACTACAAGGGCGATCAGCTGATTGCGGTGGACGCGATGAACGATCCGCGCGCCTACATGGTTGGCAAACGCCTGATTGAATCGGGCAAGACCGCCGATCCTGCCATCGTGGCCGATGCAAGCGCGGATCTGAAACCGCTGCTCAAGGCGTGAGGATCATCGCCGGAGAGTTCCGGGGCCGCGCCTTGGCCTCGGTCGGTAAGGGGGATACGGGTGCCCATCTGCGCCCCACCACCGACCGCGTCCGGGAAAGCCTGTTCAATGTGCTTGGCCATCAGATCGACTTTGACGGGCTGCGTGTGCTGGACCTGTTTGCGGGCACCGGCGCGCTGGGGCTTGAGGCGCTGTCGCGCGGCGCGGCGCATGTGACCTTTGTCGATGACGGGCGCGTGGCGCAGGGTCTGATCCGCAAGAATATCGACCTGACCCGCAGCGCCGACCGCACTGACCTGATCCGCCGGGATGCCACGCGGTTGGGAGAAAACTCTGGCGCGCCCTATGATCTGATCTTTCTGGACCCGCCTTATGGCAAGTCTATGGGACAGAAGGCCATCGCCGCCTTGTCGCAAGGCTGGATCGCCGACGAAGCCTTGATCGTGTGGGAAGAAAACGCCCCGATGCAACCGCCCGCGGGGTTCACCCTGCAGGACAGTCGAAAATACGGCGACACGCATATTACCCTGATGTGGAGCGATGCCCCGAATGCATGATCTGGTCATTTTCGATTGCGATGGCGTTCTGGTCGACAGTGAGCCCCTGTCCAATCAGGTGCTGGTCGCAAACCTGGCCCGGCACGGGCTGTCATTGACGGCGGATGAGTGCCACCGGATTTTTACCGGCAAGACCATGCCCGAAGTTCAGGATATCGCCCGCGGTCTGGGGGCTGATCTGCCCGAGGGCTGGATTGCGGAATTCGATGCCGAAACCGATGCCCATCTTCGAAAGGGCGTGCCTCTGGTTCCGGGCATTCCGGAACTGTTGACGCTTCTGGATGAACGCGGCGTGCCGTTCTGCGTTGCCTCCAATGGCGGTCCGGACAAAATGCGGGTCACTTTGGGGCAGAACGGCCTATGGGATCGGTTCAAGGACGTAATGTTCACGGCCTACACACTGGGTGTCGGCAAACCCGATCCGACCATGTTCCTGACGGCTGCGAAACAGTTCGGCGCCTCGCGGCCCGTGGTCATCGAAGACAGCGCCAGCGGTGTTACCGCCGCAATCCGCGCCAATATGCGCTGTCTGGCCTATGCGCCGCATGGGGGTGGGGATGATCTGGCCAAGCTCGGCGCAGAAGTCATCACCGATATGGCCGAGGTTCCGGTGCTTTTGGGGATTTGACCAGGACGTGTTAGTATCATGGCATGGACCGTGCCCTGACACATCCGATCTGGACTGTTCCGCAGGAAACCGACGCAACCACCGGGCCCGAGCGGAAACCCACGCGCGCGCCGGTGTTCATCAACGACGCGGTCACGCCATGGGGTCAGGAAACCCTATTGCTGAAACTGTTACGCGATCAGGCCGCCGATCAGGAGGAATAGGTCGGGTGAAACTTGTCACCCGGTGACAGGGTAAAGATCTCGACCCCATCCCCCGTCACACCCACCGAATGTTCGAACTGCGCCGACAGCGACTTGTCGCGGGTCACGGCGGTCCAGTCATCGGCCAGCGTCTTGGTCTCGGGGCGGCCCAGATTGACCATCGGTTCGATGGTGAAGAACATGCCTTCTTCCAGAACCGCACCAGTACCGGGGCGGCCATAATGCAGCACATTCGGCGGTGCGTGGAACACGCGACCCAAACCGTGACCGCAGAAATCGCGGACAACACTCATCCGATGCGCCTCGACATAGGCCTGAATGGCGTGGCCGATATCCCCGAACGTGTTGCCCGGTTTGACCATCTCGATCCCCTTGAAGAGGGCATCATGGGTCACCTGGATCAGACGCTCGGCCTTGCGGGGCAGTTTGCCCGCCACATACATGCGCGACGTATCGCCAAACCAGCCGTCAACGATGACCGTGACGTCGATATTCAGGATATCGCCATCCTTCAGCCGCTTGTCGCCGGGAATGCCGTGGCAGACCACGTGATTCACACTGATACAGCTGGCGTGCTGATAGCCCTTGTAGCCGATGGTGGCCGAGGTTGCGCCCGCGTCTTCGACCATCTGGGTGATCAGCCCGTCAATCGCGCCGGTGGTCTGACCGGGAAAGACGTGGCTTGCAATGTCATCCAGAATCCGCGCAGCCAATGCCCCTGCCGCATGCATGCCGGCAAAGTCATTCTGCTCATAGATGCGGATACCGTCCTTGGTCAGACGGCCACGATGTTCTTTCATGGATGCGAGGCTCCAAATGTTTCGCGCAGCATTCCTTTTACGCTGCTTGTGCAGAAAGTACCAGAGGGCGTCAGGTCGCAATGGCAGAACCGCGCCGGATCGCGTGCAGACCCACAGGTAATAATGAACTAGCGCAAGGCAAGTCCAGGCGGGCTCACGAAACAGAGAAGGGCAGGCAGATGCAAAGAAAAGCTGACCAGTTGAGAGCCGAGATTGCCAGCATCAGCGAACTTCTCCAGACCGGGCGACCGGATCGTGCCTTCAAACGAGCCACCAAAGCCGCCAAGAAATGGCCAAAAGTCGCGGCCCTGCCAAGACTTGCGGGCATCAGCGCGGTGCAGCAGCAAAAACCCAAACTGGCCCAAACCCATTTCCATCAGGCCTGGCAGCTGGACCCCGGAAACGCCGAGTTGATCCAGAACTTTGCGCTCAGTCTGGTTCAGGGGGGAGATCCCGCAAATGCGCTGACATTTCTGAAAAAGATCGCCGCGCGCGGCCCATTGAGCCCCGCCCAACAGTTCATTCGCGCACTGGCTTTGTTGCAAGAGCAGGAACCGGAACAGGCGTTGGCCGATGTCGAGCAGGTATTGAGTCGCGAACCGGCCAATCTGAATGCACAGATTCTAAAGGCGGACATTCTGGATTCGATGCACCAATGGCAGGATGCCGTTGATGTGTTGATGGCGCTGGTCGAGAATCAACCGAAATACCTTCCGGGCCTGTTGCGGCTGGCGAAGTCGCAACTGGGTTTGGGGCAATTGGATGAGGTTCTGAAAAACGTCCGCGTGGTCCTTGCGCAAGCGCCGGAACATCCGGAAGCGCTGGAATTAATGGCTGGTATGCCGAACCTGTCCTTTGACGACATCGCCATGTTGCAGACCGGGATCTCCAAATCGCTGGAACGCGGCACCGCGGCCAATCCGGAGGATGAGGTGAAACTCCGGTTTGCTGCGGCCAATCTGGCGCGCCGGCAAAAAAAACACGGCTCAGGAAATGCAGCATCTGGCCGAGGCTCACAAGCTGCAGCGCAACGGGTTCGAATCCTGGGAAGAGCGCAGCGCGAAAGACTGCGTCAAACGACTGGCCGCCCCTTTGCCCGCCACGAACACAGAGCCGTCTGCTATCAGTGCCCGGCCGATTTTCGTGGTCGGCCTGCCCCGGTCCGGCACGACGCTGGTTGAACGTATTCTGGCCCGCCATTCCGCGGTTCAGGGGCTGGGTGAGCTGGCCTCGGTTCATCAATGGGCGCGTCAGGCCGAAGCGCAACCGCCGGAATGGCGCGAGACCCATAAACTGGCCGGTTTCTATTTTGACAAGCTGCCTGCACTGCCGGATGATGCTGAGGCATTTGTTGATAAGGCCCCCGGCAACTATGCCTTTTTGGGTGAGATCGCGCAGGCCTTTCCCAATGCCGTGATCCTCAACGTGCTGCGCGACCCGCAGGATATCGCTTTGTCCATGTGGCGTGCGAATTTCGGGGCGGGTGGGCTCTATTACACTCATGACCTGAACTGGATGGCGGCTGAGGCCAACCGGTATCAGCGCTATATGCGTGACTGGCACGAGGTTCTTCCGGGGCGTATCTACGATATTCGGTATGAGACCTTGGTGGGCGATCTGCAGAACACTGCGCAAGATCTGGCGCGGATTTGTGACTTGCCCTTTGAGGACGCCATGCTGACGCCGGACCAATCCGCGAATGCGATCAAAACGGCCAGTAACCTGCAGGCCCGACAGCCGGTGAATACGGCCTCGGTTGGCGGTTGGCAGGCGGTGGCTGATCACTTTGAGCCGTTTGTGAAGAGGTTGGATGCCGAATTGTGGCCTGAGGTGGCGGAGGCGCTTTAAAACGCTCTGGGGATGTCATCAGACTTGGGTCTTGCAAGCACTTGCAGGTGGTCCTGCCAAATAATCTTGCCTGGATCACGTGTCCGGATCTCGCGAATTTCACATCCTGCCAAAGTCAACGCCGAGGCCAATTCACGCGCCCGCGTTATGACGTTCCCTGCCGCGCGGTTGTAGAATTTTGCGTCTTCACGAAACCAGAACAGTGATTTTCTGATATCGGGTGTACGAACCTTTCCCCGTAGCCGAGGGTATGTCAGCCCCCCGCCGCCTTCAGGGCTGAACCAGTAAAAAGCTTCCTCGTGGGCGCGTTGAACACTGCCTTTCAGACGTGAAAAGTCGATTGTGTCCCGCGCTGCAAACATGCCCAGTTCTGCATTTAGGCTTGGATGGTCTGTGTTGGCCAAAAATCGAATAAACATCTGTAGGATATTAATTTTTGCAATCTGATCGTTCCAGAATGAAGCAATCACGTGCTGTGTGAAAAACCCCTTATGGTGTTTTAAAACTGCGACCTGCTTCAACCCCTACCCCGTCAGGCGATATCCGCGTCCCATACACCAACCGCTCCACCCCTTGCGTCTGTGCGGCCTGAAACGCCGCCGCATAGGCCGGGTCGATATCAGCGGCCAGCGCCAGACGATCGCAATCGGTGCGCTGCACCAGATACAGCATGATCGCCCGGTGCCCCTGTGCGACCATCGCCGCCAGCTCTCCCAGATGTTTGGTGCCGCGGGCGGTTACACTGTCGGGGAACTCGGCCAGACCGGGCTGGCGGGATAGGGTGACGCTTTTGACCTCGACATAAGCATCGGGCAGGCCGGGTTGGGTCAGCAAGAAGTCGATCCGGCTGTTTTCGCCGTATTTCACCTCGGGGCGGACGGTTTCATAGGCGGCCAGTTCGGGGATTTCGCGCGCCTCCAGCGCCGCGCGCAGGGCTTTGTTCGGAACCGAGGTATCGACCCCGGTGAAATGACCGTTTTCATGATCGACCAGCCGCCAGCCGTATTTCAGCTTTTTCTTCGGGTCGTCATTGGGCTCTAGCCAGATTTTCTCACCCGGCTCGGCCAGCCCCATCATTGAACCCGGATTGGCGCAGTGGGCGGTGACCTCGCGCCCGTCCTCCAGCGTGCAATCCGCCAGAAAGCGTTTGTAGCGGCGGATAAGGCGGGCGGGGACAAGGGGGGTTTCAAATCGCATGTCTCAGGGCCTATACCTGCCCTAACGGTCGATCAAGAGGGGGCGCACCATGGCAAATCCAACTGCAGCAATGCTGGTGATCGGGGATGAGATCCTTTCGGGCCGGACCCGCGATTCGAATATGCACTATCTCGCCGGGGAACTGGCCAAACATGGCATCGATCTGAAAGAGGTGCGGATCGTTAGCGACGATGCCCCGGCGATCGAGGCGGCGGTCAAGGCGCTGTCCGACGGCCACGACCATGTGTTTACCAGCGGCGGGATCGGCCCCACCCATGACGACATCACCGCCGATTGCATTGCGCGCGCCTTCGGAGCGCAGATCGACACTCGCGATGATGCCCGGGCGTTGCTGCAGGCGCATTACGACAAGTCGGGGCTGGAGTTGAACAAGGCCCGCCTGCGCATGGCGCGCATTCCCGACGGGGCGGTGCTGATCGACAACCCGGTCTCGGCCGCACCGGGGTTCACCATTGAAAACGTGCATGTGATGGCCGGGGTGCCATCGGTGTTTCAGGCCATGGTTGCCAGTGTCCTGCCCGGCCTGACCGGGGGCAGCCCGCTATTGTCGCAAACCCTGCGGGTGGATCGGGGCGAAGGCGATATCGCCGCCACGCTTTCGGCACTGGCCGATGATTTCACGGACCTGTCGATCGGGTGCTATCCGTTCCAGATCAACGGTGTCTTTGGCGCCAATGTCGTGGTGCGCGGCACCGATGGTGCGCGTATCGATGCCGCTACCACCCGGCTTGCGAAAGAGCTTGATCTGTGAGCGTCAACTGGGCCGACATCGTCGATGGCACATGGCCTGCTGCCGGGTACGAGCGGCTGGGGCCGTTTCAACTGCGGCAAGGGCAGGGTGGTGGATCTCGTGTATCCGCGGCCAATGCGCTGGGGTCGGCAAGCGAGGCTGATATCGACGCCGCTGAAGCCGCGATGCAGGCGATGGGGCAAAAGCGTATCTTCTGCCTGCGCCCGGGGGATGAGGCGCTGGATGCGCAACTGGCCGCGCGTGGGTATCAGGTTCTGGACCCGGTCAACACCTATGCGTGCCCTGTCGGTCACCTGACGGATATGCCGATCCCCCGTGTCACGGTGTTCCTCACGCCCGAGCCGCTGGCGATCATGCGTGAGATCTGGGCGAAAGGCGGCATCGGTCCTGCGCGGGTGGCGGTGATGGAGCGCGCGAAAGGCCTAAAAACCGGCCTGTTGCTGCGCCACAACGATCAGCCCGCCGGGACCGGATTTGTTGCGATTCACGATGGGGTCGCGATGGTGCACGCGCTGGAAATCCTGCCCGATCATCGCCGTCAGGGGCTGGGTGGTTGGGCCATGCGCGCCGCCGCCTTCTGGGCGCGGGACAACGGGGCAGAAACGCTCAGCGTGATCTGCACCAAGGCAAACGCGGGGGCCAACGGGCTTTATCGCGCGCTCGGGATGGAGATTGTCGGCGAATACCACTACCGTCAGCTTGTTTAAGGAGAAAGCCCGACGTGACCGACCAAACCGCCCCCACCGCGCTGGACCTGCCGATGGTGAACCCGCTGCCGCCCGAGACGCAGAAATACTTCGATATCTGCGTGGAGAAACTGGGCTTTGTGCCGAATGTGCTGCGGGCCTATGCCTTTGACATCGACAAGCTGAACGCCTTCACTGCGATGTATAATGACCTAATGCTGGGCGACAGCGCCCTCAGCAAGCTGGAGCGTGAGATGATCGCGGTGGTCGTATCGGCGATCAACAAATGCTTCTACTGCCTCGTGGCTCATGGCGCAGCGGTGCGGCAGTTGTCAGGTGACCCGCAGCTGGGCGAGATGCTGGTGATGAACTACCGCGTCGCGCCTTTGGACAAACGTCAGCGGGCGATGCTGGACTTTGCTGCCAAGATGACCACCGCAAGCACAGAGATCGAGGAGCCCGACCGTCAGCGCTTGCGGGATGCAGGGTTCACGGATCGCGATATCTGGGACATCGCTAACGTGGCCGGCTTTTTCAACATGTCGAACCGCGTTGCCAGTGCTACGGCGATGGTTCCGAACGACCAATACCACGCGCAGGCCCGATGATCCGCTTTGCCTCACTGATCCTGTTGCTGCTGGCCGGGTCGGGTGTTGCGCAAGACCTGACGCTGCCCTCGGGCGCGCGCCAGATCAGCGACCGGATCAGCCCGCTGGACAGCTATGACTTGCCCACCGGCCCGTTTGCCGACGGAACCCTGCCCACGCGGCAGGTCGAGGGGCGGGTTGAGCGGATCACCTGGCGCCTGCAATCGGGCGCCAGCACAACGCTGCAACTGCTGGCGCCGCTGCGCGATCAGATTGTCGCGCAAGGCTATGACGTACTGTTCGAATGTGAGGCCCGCGCATGTGGCGGGTTCGATTTCCGGTTCGGAACCGAGGTTGTTCCGACCCCTGACATGTATGTGGCGATTCAGGATTACCGTTTTCTGTCCGCCACCCGCGGCGACGATGTGCTGAGCCTGCTGGTCAGCCGCAACCCGCCCAGCGGTTACATTCAGCTGATCCGTGTCACTCCGACTGACGCAGAAGTCCCACCGCCCTTAGTGGTCGAGGAAACGGTCGGCCCGTCCGGGGGGCTGTTGGCCGCGTTGAAGCAGAACGGGCATGTGATTCTGGACGACCTGCATTTCCGCACCGGAGAAATTACGCTGGGCGATGGTCCTTTTGCCTCGTTGGGCCTGATCGCGACCTTTTTGACAGACAATCCCGATACGCGGCTTGCACTGGTGGGTCACACGGACGACACCGGCGCGCTGGATGCCAATATTTCGGTCAGCACCGGTCGGGCGCAGGCGGTCCGCGCCCGCCTGATCGAAGCGCATGGCGTTGCCGCCGACCGGATCGAGGCGCGCGGTATTGGGTATCTGGCGCCGCTGACCTCGAACGCCACGCCCGAAGGCCGCGATCTGAACCGCCGGGTCGAAGCAGTTCTGCTAGTCAATTAACCCCGCTGACATAGGTCTGACAGGCAAGCCAACCAAAACCGAAAGGAGCCCACATGCCCGACCAGACACCAACGCCGCAGGCATTGATCATTGGCGCGGGGGCCGGTCTTTCGGCATCTTTCGCGCGGGCACTATCGCAGGGCGGCTACGCCGTGCATCTGGCCGCCCGCGACGTGTCGGATTTGGGGTTCTTGGCCGCCGAGACAGGAGCGACGCTGCATCAGCTGGATGGCACGGATGCTCAGGGCGTGGCAGCGCTGGTTGAGGGCCTGCCGGGTGAGCTGCGGGTTGCGTGCTATAACCCCTCTGCCCGGCAACGCGGCCCGATCACCGATCTTGATCCGGAAACCGTCCGCAAGGCGGTTGAGGTGACCGCGCACGGGGCGTTCCTGCTGGGCCAGGCCGCCGCCCGGCGCATGTTGGATCAGCCGATGCGTGACAACCGGCGTGGCACGATCCTGTTCACCGGTGCCTCGGCCGGGGTCAAAGGGTTTCCACTGTCGGCGCCTTTTGCCATGGGCAAGTTCGCGCAACGGGGGCTGGCGCAATCCATGGCTCGTGAATTGCACCCTCGGGGCATCCATGTGGCCTGGATCAATATCGATGGCGGTATCCGCAATCCTGACCGGGTTGCGACAAACGACACGCCCGATTCGATGCTGGACCCGGATGCCATCGCGCGGGAATATATGCATCTGATCCATCAGGACCGGTCCGCCTGGAGTAACGAACTGACCCTGCGCCCCTGGGTCGAACGGTTCTGAGCGGACAAAAAAAGACCCGCACAGATGCGCGGGCCATCGAGGTTCACCGGGGAGATATTACCAGTCCATCGGGCCCTTTTCGTTGAAGGACTCGACAAGAAAATCAATGAATGCCCGCACCTTGGGCTGGGTAAAGCGGCCGGGCGGGTAGACGGCGTAGATACCCTGCACCTCATCGGGCAGCGACGGCATCGCATCCAGAACTGCACCGGATTTCAGCGCGTCCGCGTACAAGTAGCTGGGAAGATACGCGATCCCCAACCCCGAGATGGCCGCATTCAACAACGACTGGCCGTCATTCACGCTCAGCCAGCCAGCGGTGCGGACCTGCCGCTTTTCGCCCGAAGGGGCGGTCAGCTTCCAGACGTTGCCCGAGGATTGGCTGGAGTAGTGCAGCAGCTTGTGTTCGTTCAGGTCGTCGATCTTCTGCGGCCGCCCGAATTTCTCGATATAGCTGGGCGCAGCGACCATGCGTTTCACGGTTTCGGTCAGCTTGCGGGCGCGCAGGGTGCTGTCTTCCAGCTCACCAATGCGCACGGCGACGTCGAAGCCTTCCGAGATCAGCTCAACATAGCGGTTGTTCAGCACCATGTTGACGGTGATGTCGGGATAGGCGGCCAGAAACTCGGACAGAACCGGCGACAAGTGATTCACGCCGAAATCCGTTGCCACGCTTATCCGCAGCAGACCCGAAGGGGCGGACTGCATTGATGTAACCAGCGCATCCGCCTCGCCCGCGTCATTCAGAACGCGGCGGGCGCGGTCGTAATAGGCCAGCCCGATCTCGGTAGGGGAAACGCGGCGTGTCGTGCGGTTCAGCAGCCGTGCGCCCAAGCGGGCCTCTAGGCTGGATACGTGCTTTGACACGGCCGATTTGGAGATGCCCATCTTCTTGGCCGCATCGGTGAATCCACCCTGGTCCACCACATTGGCAAAGGCTTCCATTTCGGTAAGTCGATCCATTCTCGTTCCCCGGGTGCATAGTCTTTGCCTGACATTCGCCTTCAATCTGGGCGGAAACAGGGCAGACATGGGATAATATCAGGGATTTAAATCAGATCGTTTGCAGATGGGAAACGCGGAAACAATGGTTTCCGGAGTCACCACAGAGCTTGAAAGGCAGGGGATTTCGGCGTTTGTGCCCGACTGTGTTAAGGTGAGCATGGCAAATTTGTGACCACGGAGGAGATCATGAAAGCCTTGCTTGCCCTAGCTGCCCTGTGCCTGTCCGCAACCCTTGCGCTGGCCGGAGGGGAAACCGCATCCAATCCTGACGCGAAAGTTTATTTCGTGAACCTGGCCGATGGGGACACCGTGCAATCCCCGGTTACCGTGGTCTTTGGCCTCAGCGGCATGGGGGTGGCCCCTGCCGGGACTGAAAAGGAAAACACTGGCCATCATCACCTGTTAATCGACCGCCCACCGCTGGGTGAGGGCGAGGACGGTGCGGATGAGCTGGCCTATGGCCTGCCCGCAGACGACAACCACCTGCATTTCGGCGGCGGCCAGACCGAAGTGACGCTGGACCTGGCCCCCGGCGAGCACACGCTGCAACTGGTGCTGGGCGACGCAGGCCATGTGCCGCATTCCACTCCGATTGTGTCCGAGGTGATCACGGTTACGGTGGAATAAGGTGCCTTTAGGCTGATGTTGTGTTCTGCGCCGCGTCACCTTTAGGCGGCGCACCCACGAAGGACAGAATCGCAACGATTGCCAGCAGACTGCCGATTGAGATCGCTACAATCGCCCACAAGACCGCACCATGATGTGCAATGGCGGCCAACAGCATCGATACCGCGATAATCGCCAGCCGTCCGAGTGTTTTTGAAACCGCTTGCGCGGCAATCCTTTGCTCTTTCGGGGCGATGTCCATGAAGTACAGCGTCCGTGCGCTGCCCAGCCCCGTGACCGCGACGGTCGCCACGAACAGGGATACCGCGTGCAGGTGCACCGTATGATCCAGCCCCTGACTGTGCAGTGCGATCAGGCAAATGCCGGAAACGGCGATCATCGCCGCTCCGGCGATCATGACCGAACGGTTGGAATAGCCTGACAGAGCACGCCAAAGCGGCGCAGCCACCATCAGGGCGGCCGCTGATGACACGACCAGCGCCGTCAGCCCCTGCTCGGAACTGTGATGCGCCTCAGCCGCGATCAGGGCGAAGAACGGCACCGACAATCCTGCCAAGACAAAGGAAAGCCGGACAAACATATACTTTCGAAACCATGGCTCGACCAATAAACGCGCCGCACCTCGCCAGAAGGCGCGCATCGACTCAATGCGCGTCTCTTTGGTTGCCTGCTGCGCTTTACCCGGGTGCTCTTGCAACGCCATCACCAGTGCCGCCGACACGGCAAAGCACAGCGCACCGAACCCGACCACCATACTGTGGCGCGTCAGGGCCGGAGCTTCCTGAAAGATCTGATGCAGCACCAGAACAGCCGCTATCGTAGCCGCACCGCCGATGGCCTTTTGCGAATAGCTCACACGCATCCGGTCGCGGGACGGAAGATTGTCACCCACAAACTCGATGATCAGCAGGCTTTTGACCTCTTCCAGAAACCCGATCAGGAAAATCCCAACGACGAACGCCCCGATCACGACGGTCCGGTCGCTATGGGTCACGGCCAGTACAACGGCCGCGAAACACAGCCCGACCACGATATCGATCCGGGCAATGGCGGCTTTCTTCTGCGCCAACCGCCCGATTGGTCCCGCAGCGCAGATATCGGCCAAGGTTCCGGCTGTATGGCGGATCGCCACCAGCGCAGCGGCCAAAAAGATTGGTAAATCCATCGACACTGCCAGAAACGTCAGCACGACCGAGGGGCTGGCCATGGACCACGCCATGACAGAAAAAGCCCCCTGTCCCGCCAAAAGCGGAACATTTCGGGATGGGGGCTGGAGCGTCTTGTGGGTCATTCTCTCGCGCGGTTTCTCCGGAACGGAAGACTACCGCGCGAGTTCACGATATGTCGGCGCGCAACGCAAGGCGCAGGGCGGTGTGACTAGAATGTTGCGGCCAGCCGCGTGCCCTGATTGATCGCGCGTTTGGCGTCCAACTCGGCGGCCACATCCGCGCCACCAATCACATGTGGGGTGATGCCGCGGTCGATTAGCGCATCCGCAAGGCTGCGCTCGGACACCTGGCCCGAGCACAGAACGATTGTATCCGCCGCGATCACCGTGGGGTCGGCGCGTTCTTCGCCAAAGCTGATATGAAGGCCGTCGTCGTCGATGCGCTCGTAATTCACGCCGCCCACGAAGTTGACGTCCTTCATCTTCAGCGTTGCACGGTGAATCCAGCCGGTCGTCTTGCCCAAGCCTTTGCCGTGTGCCTGTTTCTTGCGCTGTAGCAGCGTGACGTCGCGCGCGGGCGCTTCGGGTTGCGGGCCCTCGGGCGCCAGACCCGAGCGGTGCTGCTCCGGGTCGGTCACGCCCCATTCCTTCATCCAGGCGGGCAGGTCGGTGGTGATGCTATGGCCGTTCTCCAGCAGGAACTCGGACACGTCGAAACCGATACCGCCTGCGCCGATGACGGCGACGGATTTGCCAACCTCGGCCTTGTCGCGCAGCACGTCGATATAGTTGACGACGTTGTCACGATCCTGCCCCGGTATCTGCGGGTCGCGCGGCGTAACCCCGGTGGCGATGACCACCTCGTCAAAGCCGGTCAGGTCGTCGGCGCTGACCTCGCGGTTCAGTTCCACCTTCACGCCCAAGTCGGCCATCATGTTGCGATACCAATCGACCAGACCCCAGAATTCTTCCTTGCCCGGCACCTGTTTGGCCATGTTCAGCTGACCACCGATCTCGGCGGCGCGGTCGAACAGGGTCACGTCATGGCCGCGCTGGGCGGCAGTCATCGCGGTGGACAGGCCCGCCGGACCGGCACCAACGATGGCGACGTTTTTTGGCGTTTCGGCTTTGCCGATTTCCAACTCGGTCTCATGGCAGGCGCGTGGGTTTACAAGGCACGAGGTCAGCTTGCCGCTGAAGGTGTGATCCAGACAGGCCTGGTTGCAGGCGATACAGGGCGCGATCTGCGCCGACTGACCGGCCATCGCCTTGTTCACGAAATCCGCATCCGCCAGCATCGGACGCGCCAGCGAGACCATGTCGGCGCAGCCGGTGGACAGAACCTCTTCGGCGACCTCGGGCGTGTTGATCCGGTTCGAGGTGATCACCGGGATGCCGACCTTGCCCATCAGCTTTTTCGTCACCCAGGCAAAGGCTGCACGGGGAACACTGGTGGCAATTGTCGGAATCCTCGCCTCGTGCCAACCAATGCCGGTGTTGATAATCGTGGCCCCGGCCTGTTCGATCTGCTGGGCCAGTTCCACAACCTCTTCATGGGTCGAACCGTTGGGGATCAGGTCGATCATCGACAGCCGGTAGATGATGATGAAATCGGTGCCCACGGCCTCGCGCGTGCGGCGAACCACTTCGATGGGCAGACGCATCCGGTTTTCATAGGAGCCACCCCAGCGATCTTCGCGCTTGTTGGTATGGGTGACGAGGAATTGGTTCAGGAAATACCCCTCGGAACCCATGATCTCGACCCCGTCATAGCCCGCCTTCTGGGCCAGAACGGCGGCGTTTACGATATCGCTGATCTGTTTCTCGATGCCTTCTTCATCCAGCTCATTGGGTGGGAAGGGCGAGATCGGGGATTTTACCGGGCTGGGGGCCACGCATTTGGGACCATAGGCATAGCGCCCCGCGTGCAGGATCTGCATGGCGATCTTGCCACCCGCTTCATGCACCCGCTGGGTGATAATGGAGTGGTTCGCCACCTCTTTATCGTTGGTCATCATCGACGCGCCGGGCAGAACCGAGCCTTCGAGGTTGGGACCAATCCCACCCGTCACCATCAGCCCCACACCGCCACGGGCACGGTCGGCATAAAACTCGGCCACGCGGTTCCAGTCGCCGGTCTCTTCCAGCCCCGTGTGCATCGAGCCCATCAGGACGCGGTTCTTCAACGTGGTAAAGCCCAGATCCAGCGGGGCCAGCATGTTTGGGTACGCAGTCATGGCGAACTCTCCCTCCCGATTCTTCGGTGTTAGATTGACGTTCACGTCACCTTTGTCACGCAGAACCTAACGTCACACCCTTTGCTGTTCCTGAACCGCTTGATACAGAGTTGCCAGAGCAATGTACGAGGCCGCGCATGACCCCCGAAGAAATCGCCAAACTGCCCTATCGCCCCTGCGTCGGTCTGATGCTGATGAACGCCGACGGCAAGATTTTCGTCGGCCAGCGCAATGACCGCCACAAGGATGCCTGGCAGATGCCCCAAGGCGGCGTGGACAAGGGCGAAGACCCCCGCGATGCGGCGCTGCGCGAGCTGTGGGAAGAAACCGGCGTAACCGCCGATCTGGTTGAGGTCGTAGCCGAGACCGAAGGGTGGCTGCCCTATGATCTGCCGCATGACATCGTGCCAAACATCTGGAAAGGCCGCTATCGCGGGCAGGAGCAGAAATGGTTCCTGCTGCGCTTCACCGGCCGCGACGATCAGATCAATATCGAAACCGACCATCCGGAATTCACCCGCTGGAAATGGCAGGACCCCGGCAAATTGATCGATGAGATCGTGCCCTTCAAACGCGAAGTGTACGCGCAGGTGGTTGCGGCGTTTGACAGCTATCTGAGTTAAGGGCACCACCACACCCCGCTGTTCACCCCGCGACAACTTGCTGTGAGGGGGCGTGGTTCCGGTTCTGGCACCCCTCTAGCTTGGTGGGCATGAAGGACAGCGCCCACATCCACTCCGCCATCGTTCCTGCCGGTCGCACATTCCAAGGCAAAGACCAACGTGCGCCGTTGCGTGGCGGGCTGCAAAGCTGCGGTGAATACGGTGCGGGCCAGACAGCGGGACGGTTTTATCCCATCGCTTGCGTCGCGCTTGAGGTCACGCAGCGCTGCAATCTGGACTGTACGCTGTGCTATCTCTCGGACCGAGCCGAGATGACTTATGATCCGCCGCTCTCTGTGCTGTTCGCACGGTTGGCAACGATCCGCAGCCATTACGGCACCGGGGTCTCGGTACAACTGACCGGAGGTGACCCGACCCTGCGCAAGGTTGCGGATCTTGAGGCGCTGTGCCGCGAAATCCGTCGTTTGGGGATGCGATCCTGCCTGATGACAAACGGTATCCGCGCCAGCCGGGCGATGCTGACACGGCTGGCAGCGGCGGGGCTGGACGATGTGGCCTTTCACGTGGACATGACGCAGGAGCGCAAAGGCTTCCGCAGCGAGGTTGAACTGAACACCGTGCGCCGCGCCTATATCCGCAGGGCGCGGGGGTTGGGGCTGCGCATTCTGTTTAACACCACCGTTTTTGGCGGCAACTTCGAGGACCTCCCGGCGCTGGCACGGTTCCTGCGGGATTGCCCCGAGGTCGCCTTTGTCTCGTTCCAGATGCAGGCTGATACTGGGCGCGGCGTCCTGCGCGCGCGGCCCGATGCGATCGCGCAGGACAGCGTCGCGCGCGCGATCGAGGCGGGGTATGAGACGCCGCTGCATTTCGACACGGCGGTGGTGGGGCATTCCAAATGCAACCGCTATGCCAGTGTCGTCAACGCCGGAGGACGTTCGGTGTCGCTGCTGTCGAACCGGCGTCTGGTGCATCGGGTAATTGCGGCACTTGAGGGCGCGGATGACAGACAGGATGCCCATATCCGTATTCGCCCCAACCTTTGGCGTGCGATCCGACGTCATCCGTTGTTGACACTGCGCGTTTTTGGGCATCTGGCCGTTCGCGTGGCGCGTCTGGGGACGGGCTTGCTGCGCGGGCCGGTGCGACGGCAGGTGGTGTTCATCCACAACTTCATGGCCGCCGACGCGTTGGAGGACGACCGCTGCGCCTCGTGCGTGTTCATGGTGGTGACGGCGAACGGTCCCCTGTCGATGTGCGTGCACAACGCGCAGCGCGATCAGCATCTGGCCAGTCCGGATCGGATCGACGGGCCCACCGGCCCAAGATGGTGGAATGCGGCGGTGCCCCGTTTGTCTGCGTGCTCGGACTTGCCTGACTTGAACGACCCCACACTGGCACCGCTCAAACGGTTGAAGGGGCAGATGCGGGCCGCGCGCCTGACCCGGAAGGACGCCTCATGAAAAAGCTGCTGTTCCTGATGCTGCTGCCCCTGTTGGCCGCCTGCGCCAGCGTCGAACGTCTGGCCTTGCCTGCACCCGAGGTGTTGCCGGGGCAATCCCTGACCCGGTTTGCCTCTGCGCCGGGCCAGCAAGTCGATCACCGGGACTGGACGGCATTCCTGTCCCGCTATGTCGCGCCCGATGCCCAAGGCGTGAACCGAGTGGCTTACGGGCAGGTGACCCCGGCGGATCAGGCGCGGCTGGACGGGTATCTGGCCGATCTGCAAACCGTTGACCCGACACGGCTGACCCGTGATCAGCAACTGGCCTATTGGATCAACCTGTATAACGCGGTGACGGTGGATGTGATCCTTGAGAACTACCCGGTCACCTCAATCCGCGCCATCAAGGATGGCCCCCTCTCCATCGGCCCCTGGAACCGCCAGCTGGTGCAGGTTGCAGGAGAAACGCTGACCTTGAACGATATCGAACACCGCATCATCCGGCCCACGTTCGACGAGCCGCGCATCCACTACGCATTGAACTGCGCCGCTGTAGGCTGCCCCAACCTGATGGACCGCGCCTGGCAAGCCGGGACGCTGGAGCGGGACTTTGCCGCCGCCGAACGCGCCTATGTCAACGACCCGCGCGGGGTTCGGTTCGACGACCGCGGCGGGCTGATCTTGTCGAAAATCTACATCTGGTTCCAAGAGGATTTCGGACCGAACGAGCAGGCGGTTCTGGACTATCTCCAGACGGCAGCCGATCCCGAATTGCGCGCGCGGCTGCAAAGCACCGCGCGCGTCAAAGCGTATAAATACAGCTGGGTCTTAAACGACGCAGCTGCGGCGTTCTGAGGGGTCAGAGGAACCCTTCAGCGCGCAGCAACTCCTGCATGTTTGCCTCGGGGCGCGGGCCGATATGGCTGATGACCTCGCGGGCGCAGACATTGCCGATCTTGGCGCAGGTCTCATAATCGCGGCCCGTGGCCATGCCGTACAGGAAGCCGGCGGCGAATTGATCGCCCGCGCCGGTCGCGTCCACCGGAACCACTTTTTCCACCGGCACGTCTATGCGCTGACCGTCATGCAGGACGGTCACGCCGTCGCCCGAGCGGGTGCACACGACCAGCGGGCAAATTTCGGCGGTTTTCGCCAGCGCCTCTTCCAGATCGTCGGTTTCGAACAGCGATTTGATCTCGGCCTCGTTGCCGATTACGAAATCCAGCTCGTTCTCGATCAGCAGCAGGAAATCGACCCGGTGGCGTTCCACACAGAACGGGTCGGAAATGGCGATGCCGGTCTTGCCGCCGCCCTTGTGGCAGTCGCGCGCGGCCTCAAGAAACGCCGCCTTGCCCTTTTCCTTGTCGAACAGATAGCCCTCAAGGAACATGATCTGGCTTTTACCCGCAACGTCCGAGGACACGTCGGCCGAGGACAGCTCGGACGAAATGCCCAGATAGGTGTTCATCGACCGCTCACCATCGGGCGAAACAAAGATCATCGACCGCGAGGTCGGCAGCTCTCCGCCCGGAACCGGAGGGTTCACGAAATCGACGCCATCCTCGTTCATCGCGTCCGCGTAGAACCGGCCCAGAGCGTCGTCATGCACCCGGCCGATAAACGCCGCGTCCAGACCCAGTGCACCAGCCCCGGCGATGGTGTTGGCCACGGACCCGCCCGGCGTCTGCACCCGGCCTTCCATCGAGGCATACAGAACTTCGCCGCGCTCTTGCTCAATCAGTTGCATAATGCCTTTTTCGATGCCCATTAGTTCCAGGAAACTGTCATCGGCCTGGGAAATCACGTCCACAACGGCATTGCCGATGCCAACAAGCTGGTAGGTTTTCATAGATTCTTGTCCTCAAATTCGCAGAGATCGCGGATGATACAGGTACCGCACATGGGTTTGCGGGCTTTACAGTGATAGCGGCCATGCAAGATCAGCCAGTGATGCGCATGGAGCTGGAAATCGGTTGGGATATTGTCCTCGATGGCGCGTTCGACCGCATCCACATTCTTACCGGGGCAAATGCCAGAGCGGTTGCCGACGCGAAAGATATGGGTGTCCACGGCCTGCGCCGGATAGCGCCACCACATGTTCAGAACCACATTGGCCGTCTTGCGCCCGACCCCCGGCAGCGATTGTAGTGCAGCGCGCGAATTGGGGACCTCGCCTTCATACTCGTCGACCAGGATACGGCTGAGCTTGATGACATTCTTGGCCTTTTGCCGGAACAGACCAATAGTCTTGATATGTTCGATCAGGCCTTCTTCACCCAGATCCAGCATTTTTTGCGGCGTGTCGGCGATTTTGAACAGCTCTTTGGTGGCCTTGTTCACGCCCGCATCCGTGGCTTGCGCCGACAGGGCCACCGCCACGACCAGAGTATAGACGTTCACATGGTCCAGCTCGCCCTTGGGTTCGGGGTCGGCCTCGTGAAAGCGGGTAAAGATCTCGCGGATCTTGTGATATCCGAGTTGTTTTGCCATCCGGGCCTTAATGCCGCCCGGGGACGTGTGACACAAGCCCAAAGCCAATGCGCATGTTCCGGGTCGCGGAGGCGTGACCGGCGCGCTATGGTTAATCCCAGACAAAGAGGTGAGAGACATGAACGTCCAGACCCCCGAAAGCGGTTATCACTACAACGTCATGCGGCGCGCGATCGAACTGATTGATCAGGGCGGCGAAAGCCTCAGCCTTGAGGAACTGGCCCGCCAGATGGACATGAGCCCGGCCCATTTCCAGCGCCTGTTCTCACGCTGGACTGGCGTGTCGCCGAAACGGTATCAGCAATACCTGACATTGGGCCATGCCAAGGCGCTGCTGCGTGAACGCTTCACGACGCTGGAAACAGCGCATAACGTCGGTCTTTCCGGCAGCGGCCGCCTGCATGATCTGTTCCTGAAATGGGAATCCATGAGCCCCGGCGAATACGCCCGCAAAGGCGCTGGCCTGACGATCTTTTGGGGCTGGTTCGAAAGCCCGTTTGGCCCGGCACTGGTCATGGGCACCGACAAAGGCATCTGCGGCATGGCTTTCGGCGCCGAGACCGGTGAGGAAGAGGCGATGGAGGACATGCTCTCGCGCTGGCCGCAGGCAGAGTTCGTCGAGGACTCGATGCGCCTGCGTCCCTGGGTTCTCAGCGCCTTTGGTTCGGTCAGCGACCGGCTGGAACCAACACCGCTGTACCTGATCGGCTCACCCCTGCAGATCAAAGTGTGGGAGGCGCTGATGCATATCCCCTCCGGTCAGGTCACGACCTATTCCGAGATCGCGGAACGGGTGGGTTCGCCTCAGGCGGTGCGGGCCGTGGGCACAGCGGTCGGGCGCAACCCAGTCAGCTGGCTGATCCCCTGTCACCGGGCGCTGCGCAAATCCGGCGGTTTGGGCGGTTATCACTGGGGCCTGCCGGTCAAACGCGCCATGCTGGCCTTTGAAGCTGCTCAGGCGGATGCCTGAGGAATAGAGCGAGGCACCGTCAGGTGCCTCACAACTGGATCAGTTATTCTGCGGCCCATCCGCCGACGGCTTTGACCTCAAGGAAGTCCTCCAGACCGAAGACGCCACCTTCACGCCCATTTCCGGACTGTTTCATCCCCCCGAAAGGGGAGCCCGCACTGCGCGATTGGCCGTTCATCTCGACCATGCCCGAGCGCAGCACGCGGGCCATGCGGTTGGCCCGCGCGCCATCCTGCGTCTGGACATAGTTGGTCAGGCCATAGGGCGTGTCATTGGCGATCTCGACCGCCTCTTCTTCGGTGTCGAAGGGGATCATGGTCAGGACCGGACCAAAGATTTCCTCACGCGCGATGGTCATCTGGTTATTGGCATCGGCAAAGACTGTGGGGCGGACGAAATAGCCTTTGTTCAGACCCTCGGGCCGACCGGTACCGCCCGCGACCAGACGGGCGCCTTCGTCGATACCTTTCTGAATCAGGTCTTGGATCTTGGTCCACTGGACCTCATTCACCACCGGGCCGATATGTCGGCCTTCCTCAAGCGCGGGTCCGACTTTGACCATGTTCGCCACCTCGGCGGCTGTTTCGACCGCCTGATCGTAGATCGGGCGCTGCACCAGCATACGGCTGGGGGCATTACAGCTTTGGCCGCTGTTCTGCATCATGTGCAGTACGCCGCGTTTGACCGCCTTTTCATCCGCATCGGCGAAGATCACGTTCGCGCCCTTGCCGCCCAGTTCCAGATGTACCTTCTTGAGCGTATCCGCAGCCGCTTTGGAAATCGCCGTACCTGCGCGGGTTGAGCCGGTAAAGCTGACCATGTCCACATCCGGATGCGCCGACAGGCGCGAGCCCACGCCGATACCGTCGCCGTTTACAAGATTGAAGACACCGGGTGGAAAGCCGGCCTCATCCATCATTTCGGCAAAGATCATCGCGTTCAGCGGGCTTTGTTCCGAGGGTTTCAGCACCATCGTGCAACCCGCAATCGCCGCCGCGCCGACCTTGAGCGTGATCTGGTTCATCGGCCAGTTCCAGGGCGTGATCAGGGCCGCGACGCCAACCGCCTCAAAGATGATCCGGTCATTTGGGGCGTGATCACCCAGCGGGCGTTCGAACTGAAACGCTTTGGCCGCACGGATGAAATTGGTCAGGTGATACATCCCGGCACCCGACTGCGCGCTGCGCGACAAGTCCAGCGGCGCGCCCATTTCCAGCGACATGGCTTGCGCCAGATCCTCGGAACGGGTCTGGTAGATTTCGACCAGTTTCTCGACCAATGCGATGCGGTCCGCGACCGGTGTGGCCATCCAGCCAGGTAAGGCGGCCTTGGCGGCAGCGACGGCAGCGTCGGTGTCCGCCTGCGCGCCCAATGAGATCACCGCGCAGGGTTCCTCGGTCGAGGGGTTGATCACGTGAAAGTCATTGGCCGTCGACGGGGCGACCCACTGGCCGTTGATGTAGAAATCGCGTTTTTCGATCATGGTGCATCCTCCTGTGCCCGCAGGCTGAAACCGAAGTGTTGGGGCACTCTGGCACCAGTGCGGGGGCGCGGCAAGTAATAATTTGATCAAATTATTTAACGGCCCAAAATGGTTTAACAATTGCGCAAAGTGTTTAGGTTGACGGCAACCGACTCGGGTTTTTCACAAGAGAGGAGATTCACCATGGGTTTGCGCATCAACGATACGGTTCCGAATTTCACCGCAGAAACAGATCAGGGCACCATTCAGTTCCACGACTGGATCGGCGACAGCTGGGCCATCCTGTTCTCGCACCCCAAGGATTTCACCCCTGTCTGCACCACCGAGTTTTCGGCCGTGGCGCAGCTGAATGACGAATGGGCGGCCCGTGGCACCAAGGTGATCGGTGTGTCCGTGGACAATGTCGAGGACCACAAGAAGTGGAAAAAGGACATCGAAGAATACGGCAACGCCAATCCCGGCTTCCCGATCATCGCTGATGACGGGCTGGCAGTGTCCAAGGCCTTCGATATGCTGCCCGCCGAGGCTTATCTGCCCGATGGCCGTACGCCTGCTGACAGTGCCACGGTGCGGTCGGTCTTTATCATTGGGCCGGACAAGCAGCTGAAACTGTCGATGACCTACCCGATGACCGTGGGCCGGAACTTTGCCGAGATCCTGCGAGCGCTGGACGGGTTGCAGATGTCGGCCAAGGGTGTGGCAACGCCTGCCAACTGGGTGCCGGGTGAGGATGTGATCATTCCGCCTGCGGTGTCGAATGACGAAGCAAAAGAGAAGTTCGGCGAGTTTGAGACGATCTTCCCCTATCTGCGCAAGACCAAGGCGCCGTCGTAAGACGGGACCGGGGCAGGGGGGCTGTCTGCCCCCCATCGCGACCGGGCGCGATTCCCCCCCCGAGAGTATTTTCAGCCAGATGAAGCAGGCGGGCGTTGTGGGTGCAGGTGGAGCTGCGCCCGGTAGGTTGCGCGTTTGAATTCGCGGGTCAGCTTCTCTGACAGTGGCGGTTTGGTCTGGATGGTCGAGCCGCCGATTTCGCCCGCAACCTCTTGGTTGCCGCTGCCTTGCAGGGCATGGATGGGCTGACCGGTCAGCCAGTGCATTTGCAGGAACGTGTCCACAGGGCGGTCGATCTGATTGGTCGCAGCCAGCAGGCGTTCGGCGGCGCGACGACCCACCACCTGACACACGCATTGCAGGCCGATCACCTTGGGCAGGATCAGGCGCAGCTCGTTCTGCTCGACCAGGGTTTGGACGGGCACTTCGCGTTGCTTCACCGGAATGCGGATATAGTGATCGGGGGTGGCGATCGGGGCCAGCATCTCCAGCACCTCGGCCATGCGGGCGGGGTCGATACGCAGGTCATCCTCGGTAATGATGGCCAGATCGATCTTTTCCTCGACCAGCTTGCGCCAGATGCGGCGGTGGCTTTCGAAAACACCAATCTCGGCCGGGCGCAGGGCAAAGGGATAATGTGGGCGGTGCAGATTGCCGGGATGCAATTCTACGCCTGCGATCTGGTCGGGATCACGGCCGTTCACGGCCTCGAACAGTTCGGCATTGGGCAGGTCGGCGCATAGCTGGTCAGCATTGGGCCGCCGGGCCGTGCTGGTTGACATATGGATAACGAAGGAACGCATGATCCCGTGCATAGAACACGGGACCATGGGGGGGAAGAGAAACCGGAGAGAAACTCCTCGCCCTTTTGCACTTAGAAGCCGTAGCGCAGGCCGACATTGACACTGAACGCGTCGATGTCGTCTTCGACCGTGCCAGTCAGGGCTCCGTTGGGGGCCAGCCGCTCGGACGAGACGTCGAAGGCGCGGGAATAGCGGGTGTCCAGAGTCAGTGCGACGTTCGCGTTGATCTCGTAGGCGACACCGGCGATGACCTGTGCGGCGAAGTTTGTGTCGCTGTCATCCAGTGCCACGCCCGGACCATAAGCGAAATCCAAATCGGAATAGGTGGCACCCAGACCCAACCCGACATAGGGGGTGAAGGCTCCGGCCTGTTTGAAATCGACCAGCACATTGGCAAACAGCGAGGTCTGCGTGACGTCGCCCGAGATGTTGCCTTCGGCGCCCGGGCCATTGCCCGAGAAGTTCACGCCGTCCACGTCACTGTCGCGGTAAGACAGTTCCAGTTCGACCCGTGTGCCGATCCGGTCGTTGGACCATCGCGGAATTTCGGTCCCGACCGCGATCCCCAGCCCGTATCCTGCGTCGAATTCCGTATCCACCGACTGCGGCGACCCGTTAACCGTGCCGCTGAAGTCGCTGTCCTGCAGCTGGCTGTACCCGGCGAAGCCCTGAATATACAGGCCGTCCGACAGACTTTGCGCGGCCAGTGCCGATGCGCTGACCGTCAGGGCCGCCGAGGCCAAAATGAGACGCGTAACCATATCCATGTCCTTTGTTCCGTAGTTGGTATGGCGCAAATGTGGGCGAGCCAGGCAGGAAGGAAAGGCGCGGGGCCATCACTTCGTTTCACAGGTTTTTGGGGCTGTGTGAGTGAATAAATTCGCTACTGGTACGGAGTTGCAGCCAGTTGGGTCAGGGTGCTGAATTGGACCCGTCGGCCCTGTGTTTGACCAACGGTTCGGACAGCAGCTCGTCTATGAAAAAGCTGAGCAACTGTAGCCGTCCCGCGACGCCCGCCTTGCGATAGACTGCGGCGCTTTGGGCTTTGATCGTGCCCTCTTTGGTCTGCCGCAATTGGGCGATTTCCGCGATCGACAGCCCTTTGATCGATAACAGGGCAACGTCGCGTTCGGCTTCGCTGAGGTTCCAGTCGCTGAATTGGGCATCAATGAGCTGCGCAAACGCGCCCTGCGCCACGCTCAGCTGCCGCTGCATCTGACTTACGCGCCTGTTCTGCGACCGGATCAGTGCGACGGTCGCAGCAAGGCCAGCGATCAGGGCCAGTGCCAGAGCCAGTTCAAAACTGTGCAGGTGGCGAAAGCCTGCGCTTTCCCCGCCGGTCCAGTCCAGCACTGCGTCGGTCATGAAAAAGGCGGCGCAGACGGCCTGCACCACCAAAAGGAGCCAAAGCAGCGACGTTTGAGAAAGCTTCATACGGCCCCTGTGAAATCATTCGATCAGTCGTCGTCCTTTTCAAGTTCTATGGCGGTGATCACGCCGTCGCTCTCGGACAGGACCAGTTCAGTCTCCACGCCATCCTTGATGAGTTCAACCTCGATTTCGCCGTCTTCGAACTCGATTTCTTCGATCTGGTAGCCTTGCCCTTCCAGCGCCGTGCGGATGTCGGCCTCTGTGGTGCCCAGTTTGTCACCCAGCCCGACATTGGCCAGGGCAAGAACGGGCGCAGTTGCGATCAACCCGGTCAGGGTCAGCAGTTTCAAGGTTTCCATATCGCATCTCCTTTTTGCGTTGTGGCGATGCGATTGAGCTGGGGGCGGGGCGAGGGTGTTGCGATTGGCTTTTGGTTGAATTGGCGGGGATTGAACCAAAGTTTATGCGGCAGATCAGGCCTCGCCGAAATCCACCAGAACCGGCGCAGTATCATAGATTATCCGAACAGACTTGAACTGGCTCTGATCTTCGGTCAGTTCAAACAGGTCCACGCATTCGATTGTTTCGGGGTGCCCATCCCTTATGGTGCGGGTGTAGTCGAAATGCACGGCCATCTGCGGCGCGCCGGACGTGTCGGTAAAGGTGTTCTTGTGCACGATCGAGCGGTCGCGCGTGATTTGCATCACGTTGGTGTAAAAATCCCTGGCCGGTTGCTTTCCTGAAATCGGCGAGGTTGCCGTCGCATCCTCGGCAAACAGGCCCAGCATCGCGGACAAATCGCCGCTTTCGATGGCCTGCAGGTATTGCCGTGCCAGATCATCAATTCGGTCTTTGCCGGTCATCGTCGTCCTTTCAGTCCATTCAAAGACATTCTAGCACAAAAAAGGCCCCGGCGTTTCCACCGGGGCCTTCGTTAGTTGAAAAGAGGGCAGATTACTCCGCGCTTTCCTCTTTCTTTTCTTTCTTCTCAGGAACGATCTCTTCGCCGGTTTCCTGATCGACCACTTTCATCGACAGGCGGACCTTGCCGCGATCGTCAAAGCCCAGCAACTTGACCTTAACTTCCTGACCTTCTTTCAGAACATCCGACGGATGGTTCAGGCGGCGGTTTTCGATCTGGGACACGTGGACCAGGCCGTCGCGCTTGCCAAAGAAGTTCACGAAGGCACCGAAGTCGACGATCTTGACCACTTTACCGGTGTAGATCTGACCTTCTTCCGGCTCGGCCACGATTGAATAGATCATGTCATAGGCCTTCTGGATCGATTCACCATCCGGCGAGGCGATCTTGATGACGCCGTCGTCGTTGATGTCGACCTTGGCACCCGAAACCTCGACGATCTCGCGGATGACCTTACCGCCCGAGCCGATCACTTCGCGGATCTTGTCGGTCGGGATGTTCATGGTCTCGATGCGCGGGGCGTGGACCGAGAATTCGTTGGTCTCGGACAGGGCTTTGCCCATCTCACCCAGGATGTGCATCCGGCCGTCCTTAGCTTGCGCCAGGGCTTTCTCCATGATCTCGGGCGTGATGCCCGCGACCTTGATGTCCATCTGCAGCGAGGTGATGCCGTTTTCGGTACCCGCAACCTTGAAGTCCATGTCGCCCAGGTGGTCTTCGTCACCCAGAATGTCCGACAGGATGGCGTATTCGCCGTCATCTTCCAGGATCAGGCCCATGGCCACACCGGCAACCGGCGCCTTCAGCGGAACGCCTGCATCCATCATTGACAGAGAGCCGCCGCAGACAGATGCCATCGAGGACGAGCCGTTGGATTCAGTGATCTCCGACACGATGCGGATCGTATAGGGGAAGTCGGTTGCCGCAGGCAGAACCGCCTGCAGGGCGCGCCATGCCAGCTTGCCGTGGCCGATCTCACGACGGCCGGGGCCACCTACGCGGCCAACTTCACCCACCGAATACGGAGGGAAGTTGTAGTGCAGCAGGAAGTTCGATTTGAAGTTGCCATGCAGCGCGTCGATGAACTGTTCGTCGTCACCGGTGCCCAGCGTGGTTACGGCCAGAGCCTGCGTTTCACCACGGGTGAACAGGGCGGAACCGTGCGTACGGGGCAGCATCGAGGTTTCTGCAACGATCGAACGGATATCGGTGGTCGAACGACCGTCGATCCGCTTGCCGCCCTTGACGACGTCGCCGCGCAGAATGCCAGCTTCCAGCTTTTTCATTGCGGAACCGAGGTTGCCGTCTTCCAGCTGCTCTTCGGTCAGCGCTTCTTTGATCGCTTCACGGGCAGCGGCAACAGCGGCGGTGCGCTCTTGCTTGTCGGTGATTGCGAACGCGGCGCGCATCTGCTCTTCACCGGCGGCCTTAACGGCAGCGGACAGCTCGGAGTAATCCGGTGCCTGGAAGTCGAACGGCTCTTTCGCGGCTTCTTCGGCCAGCGAGATGATCAGGTCGATAACCGGCTGGATCTGCTCATGTGCGAAGTTCACCGCGCCCAGCATTTCCGCTTCGGACAGCTCGTAGGCTTCCGATTCAACCATCATCACGGCGTCTTTGGTACCGGCAACAACCAGATCCAGACGCTGTTCAGGGTTCAGGCGCAGGTCCTGCATGTCGTCGACGGTCGGGTTCAGAACGTATTCACCGTCCTCGAAACCGACGCGGGCACCGGCGATCGGGCCGCGGAACGGCGCGCCCGAGATGGTCAGTGCAGCCGAGGCAGCAATCATCGCGACGATGTCGGGGTCGTTGACCAGATCGTGGCTCAGCACGGTGCACATCACCAGAACTTCGTTCTTGAAGCCATCAACGAACAGCGGGCGGATCGGACGGTCGATCAGACGCGCGGTCAGCGTCTCTTTCTCGGTCGGGCGCGCCTCGCGCTTGAAGAAGCCACCCGGAACCTTACCGGCGGCATAGTATTTTTCCTGATAGTGGACGGTCAGCGGGAAAAAGTCCTGACCCGGCTTTTGAGCCCGTGCAAAGGTCACGTTCGCCATGACGCTGGTCTCACCCAGTGTGGCGATCACGCTGCCGTCGGCCTGACGGGCAACCTTGCCGGTTTCCAGTGTGAGCGTCTCTTCGCCCCACTGCATAGATTTCTTCGTTACATCAAACATATGCGTATCCTAGATGGGAGCACTCCCGCCCCTGCGGGTCTCCCGTTTGCATGGCGGCCCCATTGCCGCCGACCCCATTTTAGCTTTCGTCTGAGTGCCGGGGTCAGGGCACAACGTCTCAGATACCCGCGCGCATACATTAGAATGGGTTGGAAGGAAAGCGAAACCGGACGAAGCGACGGTACTCGACGGATATTTGCCGCTGCAGGCCGCGCCAAGCCGCAATCCAGCCTGCGTCTGGTCGAACTGGGTCCGAGTTCTGCATACGTATTGTGTAAATTGAATGCGTTTTGTAAAAAAGTGGTTGCAGTGTAGGCTGTTACCATTGAACCCGCGGTCGAAAGGACGGAAACGCGCCAGGGAGTAGAACACTCATATCCGTCGGCCGCCCGAATACCTTGGCGTTTGCAATTGGCGAACGGAGGGGCTTCGAATGGCTCAAGGCAAGAAAATGCTGGATCCGGATCCACGGATCTATGATTTCGAAACAGAATACGAACTGGGGCAGGACAATGTCCGCCCGTTCGGTCTGGACATCCACAATCCGGTCTTCCTGATATCCAGTATCCTGATCTTTGCCTTCGTTCTGATCGCATTGGCCAATCAGGAAGCTGCGGCGTCGTTTTTTGGCTGGCTCCGGCCTTGGCTGACCAGCACGTTTGACTGGTTCCTGGTCTTGTCCGTTGACGCAATCACCCTGTTCTGTCTGGTGTTGATCATCCTGCCGGTTGGCAAGGTCCGGATTGGTGGCAAGGATGCCAAGCCCGACTATTCCTATGCCGGTTGGATCGCGATGATGTTCGCGGCCGGTATCGGCATCGGTCTGCTGTTCTTTGGCGTGATGGAGCCGGTTTACTACAACTTTGCCGAAGACGGGAACGCGCGCCCCTTGGGCATCGATATCGCGGTTCCCGGCAATGAGTATATCGGCATCGTCGGTACCATCCACCATTGGGGCCTTGAAGGCTGGGCGGTGTATGCCGCCGTTGGCCTGAGCCTCGCAATCTTCAGCTATAACCTTGGTTTGCCATTGACCTTGCGGTCGGCCTTTTACCCGATTTTGGGCGAGCGTGTCTGGGGTTGGTGGGGCCATATCATTGATACGCTGGCGGTGTTCGCCACGCTGTTTGGTCTAACCACGTCCCTTGGTCTTGGCGCACAACAGGTTGCTGCCGGTTTGAACGAAGTGTTTGGCATCGAACCCAGTCCGACCGTCGTCGTTCTGCTGATCATCGGCATCACCATGATCGCGTTGGGCTCGGTCCTTATGGGTATGGACGCAGGTGTGAAACGGCTGAGTGAGATCAACATGATCATGGCCGTGGGCCTGTTTATCTTTGTGATCGTGGTGACGGGTGTCGGCACCGCCATTGCGCGGTATTTCAACGTGATGGTGGATTACGTGTTCCACCTCCCCTCGTTGTCGAACCCATTCGGACGAGAAGACAGCAGCTATTTCCACGGTTGGACAACCTTCTATTGGGCGTGGTGGATCGCATGGTCGCCCTTTGTGGGCATGTTTATCGCCCGTATCTCAAAGGGCCGCACAGTGCGTGAGTTCGTGATCTGCGCCTTGCTGGCCCCGACGGCGGTCTGCGCCCTTTGGATGTCGACCTTTGGCGGTGCAGCCATCGATATGCTTAACGCGGGCGGAGCCGAAGGTGTCCGGGCCACGGTGATCGACAGCTATGCCCCCGAGGGCGCGCTGTTCGGGTTCCTGAAAGAGCTTCCGCTTTACGGCATCATCGCCCCCATCGCGCTGATCCTGATCGTGGTGTTCTTTGTCACCTCGTCGGATTCAGGCTCGCTGGTGATCGACACCATCACCGCAGGCGGCAAGATGGACGCCCCGGTGATCCAGCGCGTGTTCTGGTGCACGCTCGAGGGCCTCGTCGCTATCGCCTTGCTGTTGGGAGGTGGCCTGTCAGCCCTGCAAGGTGCGGCGGTATCGACCGGCATTCCATTTACGCTGGTGGTTCTGATGATGTGCTACTGCCTGTGGCTGGCGCTGAAATCGGAAAAGTCGAAGATGTAATTCATCCTTAGGGAAAGCAAACGCCCGCCATTTGGCGGGCGTTTTTTTGTCTGACCATCAGGTTGGTCCGCAGGCTTTAGAATTTGCCGTTGTCATGCGCCACATCAGCAGGAATGGGCGAAACGACATCCCAATGTTCAACGATTTTCCCGTCTTCAACCCGCCACAGATCGAAGAACGCCCAGGGCTCACCGCCCATGGTGGCATCGGTTGCCACAAACACGAAATTGCCCTCGGCAACGGCGAATTGCGGTTCGAACTTGGTGATTACCATACCCTGCGCGGCAAAGGCCTCGATCGCGGCCATCAGCCCCGACAATCCGTCGTCGATCGAGGGGTTGTGCTGCATGTAAACTTCGGGGTCCATGTAATTTGTGACGTTCTCGGGTGCAGCACCCCCCAAAACGTCGCGTACGAAACCCAGGACCAACTCCTTGTTTTCCTGCGTCTTGTCGCGGTCGTTGATCTCGGTCGGCCCATCCGTCATGCCGCGCCCGGATGCTGTGGTTTCGGGGATGGGCTGCAGATTATCCCAGTGTTCAACAACCTTTCCGTCTTGCACGCGGAAAATGTCAAAAGCCGCCAGCGAGGACGCGCCAAACGCATCGGCATTGTCATAGGTGTTGTGCAACACGACCATGTCGCCCTCGACAATCACGCGATGGGTTGTGGCGGTCATGCCGGACTGTGCGACCAGCGGGATCAGCCCCATCAGCCCGTCGGCCCCGGTCGGAACCTGAGGGTTGTGCTGAACATAGTCGGCCGTCACCAGCTGGCGTGCGGCGTCGGGATCATGTTCGATGAAGGCGGCCGAGAATAGGGCGAGGACAAGCTCTTTCGGGGTCATGGGTCAGTTCCTGATGATTCGAGTTGTGGCAATAGTAAGTATTAAAAACGCACCACATATCAATTACGCACTTTGAGATCACATGGTTACTTCAAGGATACTTTGTTGAAAAACAGGTGGTTGAATTGCGTTCCAAAAGTATTATGATCGTTTCAAGTATCTAAACTGCACCAGAGGCTGACATGCTCCCTATCGGCGTCAACAGCAAAGCCGAAGCGTCAAACTGTTCGATCCGTTCGGTTCTGTCCAACGTGACCGGCAAGTGGCGCATGATCATTATTCTCGCGCTGGAAGACGAACCGAAGCGATTTGGAGAGCTGAAACGCTGTATCGGTGACGTGACGCAACGGGTGCTGACGGAAAACCTGCGCGGGCTGCAACGCGATGGCTACCTGACGCGGACGGTCGACCCCGGCCCGCCCGTTGCGGTATCCTACGCGCTGACACCTTTGGGCCGTGGTTTGCTGGCTCTGCTCAAGCCGCTTGTCTACTGGTCCCATGAGCAAATGGATGAGGTTAAGACCGCGCGCATGGAGTATGAACGCGCTCAGACAGACTGAGGCCTCATGACACCATTTACAGGCTTGTGAAATGGGTCCGTTCTGTCATCCGGGCATAAAAAACGCCCGCCAAATTGGCGGGCGTCAAACCGAAAACCGGTTTCAATCTAGTGCAAAAAGTGCTTAGCGGCGGATGCCCAGCTTTTTGATCAGGTCCTGATAGCGTGCTTCTTCCTTGCCCTTCAGGTAGTCCAGCAGTTTACGGCGCTGGGCGACCATTTTCAGCAGACCGCGACGACCGTGGTTGTCTTTCTTGTGGGTCTTGAAGTGCTCGGTCAGGGTGTTGATGCGCGAGGTCAGGATGGCAACCTGTACTTCAGGCGAACCGGTGTCGCCCTCTTTGGTGCCGAATTCTTTCATTACGCGTGCTTTTTCAACGGCAGTGATCGACATCGGGGTCTCCTTTAAAGGTTAGAGTTGATGGCGCAGGCCGGGATGTCGTCCAGCGCAGGCCCATGGAGAGAACCGCACCGATTCCGATGCGGATGCGCGCGTATATGCGCATTTTGGGCAAATGGCAAAGGGATTCTGTCGGATCAGCCCAGCGCGGTCAGCTGCGCCAGCTCGGCCTCGGTGATCAACTGAATGTCGTCGGCGGTCAAGCCCTCGGCCCCCAGCAGCTGCGCCACGTCCTGCCCGTCGACCAGCACATGGGAAAGATTTTCGTTCTGGGCATCGGTCTCGATTCGGATATCGGGGTCTTCGGCACCATCCCAGGACACGAACAGCTTGTCCTGACCGGGTTGGAAATCCATCACTGTCACGGTCTCATCCTCGGTCTCGGAGCCAAGGATGATGTCATCGGCGCCATCGCCGCCAGTGACGATATCCCCGCTGTCGGCCAGGATCATGTCCTCACCGGCACCGCCATTCAGAAAGTCAGTGACCTGTTCGCCCTCACCATCGTCGCCGTTCAGGATGTCATCGCCGTCCCCGCCGAACAGAACATCCTCACCCGCGCCGCCGCGCAGAGTGTCGTCGCCATAGCCGCCATGCAGCGCGTCATCGCCTTCGCCGCCGTCCAGCGTGTCATCGTCTTGACCGCCATGCAGCGTATCGTCGCCCTTACCGCCGTCCAGCTGATCCGCGCCGAAATGACCATAGAGCTCATCGTCGCCGTCATCCCCTTTCAGCAGGTCATCGCCGCCCTCACCGTGGAGAGTGTCGTCGTCGTCCCCGCCTGAGACGGTATCCGCACCTTCGCCCCCGTGCAGCACGTCACTGCCCGCGCCGCCAAAGATCGCGTCATCTGCGCCGAAACCGTTGATTTGGTCGACGCCGTCCTGCCCGGTCAGGACATCTGCATCCTCGGTCCCGGCAATGATCAGATCGCCCTGGAATTCCGATATGATGGTCCCGGTCGACGGGTCGGGGTCTTCGGGCTTGGCGGTTTCGTCCACTTCACCGATTTCGTCTGGGGTCGAGGGGCCTTCGACGTTGTCATCAATCTCGAGGAAATTGCCCTCGGTCACCTCGTCGATCTGGTCTTCGGAGATTTCGTCCTCTTCAGGCTCGTCCTCGGGTTCGAAAACGTCGCTCATGGCATAGGCGGCGCCACCGACTGCGGCCAGTCCAAGCAAACCGATCAGAAACATGGGAACCCTCCGTGAACGCACTGGTCCGAGGGTAAATGTCTCATGCGATCAGTTACTTGGTCAAAGCCGGACTGATCTTGTGGTTAACCTTTTGTCACCACGCTTCGGGCTGCTGGGTGTAGGCGATATAGAGCGGATGTTTCGGGTGCCCGTCCTTGGTCAGCCCCAGATGAAACAGCGGCTGGCCGGTGCCACGCAGCAGGGTTTCGACCGCCGGGCCGCGGTTGAGATGCGCGCCGTGGGTGCCCCAGGCAGCGATGACCTGATCGGCCCATTCAACACCACCCAGAATCGCCGCGTCATTTGCGGGCCCCACCGGATCAGTCGCGGCGCGCATCTTGCGCGGGTCGGTGTCGCGCCAGGCAAAGATGTTGGTCACCTGAAATGCCCCAAATCCCAGCGCCCGTGCGCGTCGTTCGCAGCGTTCCACCGTGGGGTCATTCTGCACCTCGGTTGCGGTCGAGGGGTTCAGCATCACGAACAGCGCCTTGCTCCCTTCAGGGTCCCAGACGCGGGTCAGGCTATAGCGGTACTTTTCGCAGTCGGAATAGATGGCGGTCGAGGGCGCATCGCCCTTTGTGTGGGAACGGGTGATCATGCCACCCGCCTAACACGCCGTTCAGGCGACGAACACCCGGCTGGGATGCAATTCACCGGATTTATAGATGCCTACGGCGACCGCCTTGCCATCCAGCGAGGCCCAGGCTTCGTCACCGTATTCCACGTCCGAGGCCAGCACCATGCCCGGGTTGCCATTGCGCAGGCGGGTGGCGCCTTCGGGAGTGCATTTCAGCTCGGGCAGGTCGGCGAGGCCGGTTTCCAGCGGATGCAGATACTCGTCCAGCGCAGTGGTCTTGGCCATCTCGTCGATCTGTTCGATAGACAGACCATCTTCTACCTCGAACGGGCCGGACCAGATGCGGCGCAGTTCCCGCACGTGGCCGTGGCATCCCAGTGCCGCGCCCAGGTCGCGTGCGATCGAGCGGACATAGCCGCCTTTGCCGCAGGTCATCTCCAGCACGACGTGGTCCTCGTCGGGGCGGTCGACCAGAATCAGCTCCTCGACCCAGAGAGGCCGGGCGGACAGTTCTACGTCCTCGCCATCGCGGGCCAGTTTATACGCGCGCTGCCCATCGATCTTCACGGCCGAAAACTTGGGCGGCACCTGCATAATGTCACCCAGAAACGGGGCCAAAGCCTGCTTGATATCGTCGTCCGAGGGGCGCGCATCGCTTTCCGCAATCACCTCGCCCTCGGCATCGTCCGTGTTGGTGGCCTGCCCCAGACGAACAGTGAAGGTGTAAGCTTTCAACGCATCGGTGATGTAGGGAACGGTCTTGGTCGCCTCACCCAAAGCCACGGCCAGAACGCCGGTTGCTTCGGGGTCCAGCGTGCCTGCGTGGCCCGCTTTCTTGGCGTCCATCGCCCAACGCACCTTGTTGACCACGGCGGTCGAGGTCATGCCCGCAGGCTTGTCCACTACCAGCCAGCCGGAAATGTCGCGGCCCTTGCGTTTGCGTCCCATGCTTCACCTAGATTCTTGCCGAGGCGCGCGAGTTAGCGGATCACCCTGCCGCTGTCAATTTGTGGGCACGTCTTCGACTACACCCACGATCGGCCCCAGCGAGAACCCAATATCGGAACGGTTGCTCGCCCGTTCGTACATCCGGGAAATATTGCCGTCGAGAAACAGCGCGTTCGGAGTTTTCAGAACATCCCGGAACAGGCTGCCGAATTCGTGAAAGGTGACATAGTCGTCCGAGATCGCAAAAACCGTGCGCGTGCCATCCGCGCTGGTTCCCACCCCGTTGCGCACATAGAGCGAGGTCGAATCGGGCAGGAAGCGCGGGTGCAATTCTCCGTCGATCACCAGCATCGGGCCGGATTGGGTGGCAAAGCGGCAGCCGGGCGTCTGGTCGAGATAGTCCAGCGTCTCAAACACATCGGCGCGACCTTCCCGGATGCAGAACACGCCGTTGGGCAGCAGACCGAAATTGCCAGGGCCCGCATTCGGGATCACCCGCATCTGCTCCTGACCCTCTTCGACATAGTGGCCCACCGGAGAACGGTCGTCGTGATACATGCCAGCGTTCATTGCAAAGGCCAGCCGTTTGCCGCCGGGGGCCAGCGCCTCGTTCACCGAGGAGAAATGCCCAAGCAGATCGCCGTTTTCATCGTTCAGGAACAGGCGCAGGTCTTCGGAGGCGGCATCCACCTCGCAGATGGTGTACCGCTTGTCCTCATGGGTCAGCTTTTCACAGGTGACCGCAGAGGCTTGCGCCGCCCAAAGGACCGCGCCCAAAGTGGCCAATGCGCGGATCACTCGTCCAGATCGCGGCGCACCGCGTCCTGTTCGAACATGCGGCGGGTGTCGTCCAGACGGTCAAACGTGTCATCCAGCCGGAACCGCAGATCGGGCGAGAATTTCAGGTTCAGTTTCTTGCCGATCACGCGCCGCAGCTCACCCTTGTTGCGGGCCAGCAGTTCGATCACGTCTTCCTGGCCCTGGCCACCCAATGGCAGCACATAGGCGGTGGCGATTTTCAGATCGGGCGAGGTGCGCACCTCACCCACGGTGATCGACATGCGGTTCAGGTCAGGGTCGTGGACATCTCCGCGCGCCAGAACCTCAGACAGGGTGCGGCGGATGAGTTCGCCGACGCGCAGCTGTCGTTGGGACGGGCCGGGGCCATCGTGGAATTTGTTCTTTGCCATTCCCCCGATCTAAGCGCAAAGCAGGGCTTTGCCAAGCGGGCGCGAACGGGTTAGGAGGCTTTGAGCCGACAAACGCGAAAGGACCAGCGCAATGACCCATATTCCGGGGATCGTCATCACAGGGGCTTCGGGCCGTATGGGGCAGATGCTGATCAAGACCGTGACGGACAGCGATCAGGCGCGTCTGGTCGGTGTGGTCGAACGTGCAGGCCATGACTGGATCGGTCAGGACGTGGGCGAGGCGATGGGTGGTCAGGCACTGGGCGTCAAAGTCACCGATGACCCGCTGGAGGCGTTTGCGCAGGCGCAGGCGGTGATCGACTTCACCGCGCCCGAGGCGACGCTGGAATTTGCCGCTCTGGCCGCGCAGGCGCGTTGCGTGCATGTAATCGGCACCACCGGCATGACGGATGAGCAGATCGCGGCGCTGGAGCCGGCCTCGCGCCACGCGGTGATCGTGCGGGCCGGAAACATGAGCCTTGGTGTCAACCTGCTGGTGCAACTGACCAAAAAGGTCGCCGCTGCGCTGGATGAGGATTTCGATATCGAGGTGATCGAAGGCCACCATCACCACAAGGTCGATGCGCCCTCGGGTACCGCGCTGATGCTGGGCGAGGCCGCTGCCGAGGGGCGCGGCGTCAATCTGGCGGACGTATCCGACCGCGGCCGCGATGGCATCACCGGCGCACGTCAACGCGGCAATATCGGCTTTCACGCCATTCGCGGTGGCGACATCGTGGGTGAACACGACGTGCTATTTGCGGCCCCCGGAGAACGCATCGTGCTGCGCCATCTGGCCACCGACCGCGCCATCTTTGCCCGCGGCGCGCTGAAAGCCGCGCTATGGGGGCAGGGCAAGGCGCCCGGTCAGTATGACATGGTGGATGTGCTGGGGCTTTAAGCCCCGTCACTTGAACGCAGTCAATCCGGGCGGTTCTGCGCCGTCCTGTTCGACTTGTGCGAACAATGCGCCCAGCCGCTGATCCCATGCAGGGAACTGTGCTGTCACCGCATAGGTCAGGCGCTCGGCCCCGATGGAAATTCCTAACGGGGCTGCTTCACCACTAATCACGATCTCACCGATTTCGGTCCAGTTGTCCGTTGGGGGATAGGTCGTGGGTGCGGATTCTTTCATATCGCCGAGGCGGTAATAGACGCCCATTGTCACGATGTAGTCTTCGCCAAACGGATCGGGAAAGAAAAAGCCTGAGGCATCGCGGGCCGCCAAGGCTTCGGCCTCGTCTCGCAGCAAGACTTTTTCCGCAAAAGGCAGGCCCATCTCGTCCAACACCGGGCGCATGTCGTCGGATTGCGGCACGCTGACAAAGGCGATGCGGGACGGGTCGAGGCCGAACCCTTCGGTCAATAGGCGCATCATCAGACGGGTCGTGGCCTGACCATCGGCATTTGCGGGGTGACAGCCGACCTCGTGGAACAGGGGCAGCACGTCCGGGCGGTGTTGCTCGTCCACATCTGCTACCCGCGCCAAGGGCTGGATGACAAAGGCATTGGACGGCAGGGCGGACTGATCGAAATCGTGCCGCAGCCCACCGTTATACTCTGCGTCCCCCGATACAATCGACAGCGGTTCGGATTCAGTGAACCCAAGCTCCGCGAATAACGCTTTCAGGCGCGTGATCGTCTCGCTAAAGCCCTGTTCGAACGCCTCATTCTGGTCTGCCGCCGCAAGCGAGACGCGCGGCAGCAGCGTTCCGACTGTTGCCGCGGTTCCCAACTGGACAACTTTACGTCTGTTCAGTCCCATCTGATGGCTCCCGTACCCTTTGGACGTGGGTCGAGCGTAACACAGATGTCGGCAGCAAGGGTTAAGGGATTCTGAAAGCGGTATCAGAGGTCCCTGATCTTGTCCGCCCGCAACGGGCAGGCGAGGTAGACACCGAATTCCTTGCCGATATCCGCGCTGACCCGCGCATGGACCGCGCCCTGACGGTCAAGGAAGCGCTGATTGTCCTCAACGGGGAAAATCCCCTCATGCCAGATGCCGGGATGGATATAGAGCCCGCGCGAGCCGTCGCACCAGAAGGCCACCACCTTGTCGGGGGTCAGGTTGTCCCCAGGCAAGGCAGCGGGGATGATGAAGGGCCTGTTGTCCAGCGGCCAGAACATCTGCCCGCCATCGGGGTGATAGTTCATATGCCACAGCAAAACCTGATCGCGGGGTGCGGTCTGGCTTTCCGCCTGTGCCTGTTGCGGATCGGTGGACCAGCCCAGGACATAGTGGCCGTTCACCGCTTCGTTCCGGCCATAGAGCACATCGCCCTTCCACTCGCCGTGGAACGTGCCCTCGACCCAGCCGCCTTCGTCGCCAGTCCCTTCGTCAATGGGCCGCCAGCCTTGCTGCGGCCAGCGGGTGATTTCGATCTCGAAGGTTTCGGGGTCATCGACCAGACAGCCATAGCCCTTGACCGATGCTTCGGTGGCGCGGATCAGCGGGACCTCGTGCCAAGGCAGCGAGGGTTTGGTGCTGGCTTCAAAAATGTATTCTGGAGCGTTCATGACGTAACCAAATGTTTGTCGACCATGCGCTGCACCATTGGTGCGAAATGGACAAAGTCGGGTGTTTCCATATCAGCGCGCTTACCCGCCTCGTCCAGATAGCGGACCTGAATGATCTCTTTCAGGTTCGGGTTGGCCTCGAATTCAGCCACTTCCTCAGCGCTCATCGGGCCGCCCTGCAGTTCCAGCGTGTGGACCGAGGCATCGGACAGGCGGTTGAAGTATTCGGGCTTGGTGGCGCAGAGATACCGCTTGGCCGCCACGTGGTAACGGCAGCAATCGGTGATGACCGAGGGGAAGAACTGTTCCAAAACCGCCGCGCCCGCATCCTCGTGATGGCGGTCTTCGGTGTCGTCGGGGTGATAGGTGCCGAACTCGGACGTGAAATGGCCGATGTCGTGCAGCAGCGCGCCAACGATGATTTCCTCGGGCATCCCGTTCTGTTCGGCGATGGTGGCGCCTTGCAGCATGTGTTCAGCCATGGTGACGGGTTCGCCCAGATATTCCTCTCCACCGCGGCGGGTGAAGATGTCGCCAATGAAAGCGACGATATTGTCCCGGTTCAGGGTCGAAAAATCCGGTTTCATTCCGCCGCCTCCGGTTGTGCCATGTCCATTGCCGCCAGTGTCGACAGCAGCCCGTCCTTGTCGGCGTAACAGCCCTGCAACCAGCGCGAGCCCGCACCGGAATAGCCCAGCCGTGCGTGCAGAACACGAGTGTTGTCGACGATAAAGCTTTCACCCGGTTCCAGCTTGAACGATACGCCCATCGCGGGGTCGTCGATGATCTCGCCCAACTGGCGATAGGCGGCGTAATAGGCCTCCATCCGGTCAAACGGGATATCGACCAGCGGTGCGGTCGAGCGGTTGTTGAAGCGAATGCCGACCAGCTCTCCGTCCGGAGACAGTTCGATCATCGGACGACGGGACCGCAGGCAAACCCCGTCCGAGCCTTTGTATTCGAACCGCGCCGGGTAACCCGCCAGCAGGGCAAAACCTTCGGGGTTCTGTTCGCGAAGTTTCTCGGCGGCGCGAAAACCGTCGACCACGATCGAGTCGCCGCCCTCGGCACTGTTTTCCAAGCAATAGAGGATCTGTAGCGTCGGTACCGGATCGCGATAGGGGTTGTCGGTGTGGGCCTGCAAACCCAGCCCGGTATAGGCGAGATTGGTCGGGTTCACCTCGGTCCGGACCTCGAAATAGGGGCCGTAATTGGTCTGACGGACATAGCCGAACAGATCGGCCACTTTCAGAAGCGACTCTGGTTCGGTCGGGCCGTTTGTCAGCTTGGCAAAGCCGAACTCGGCCACGGCAGCCAGCCAGTCGCGCTTGGCGGAGGGGTTGGCGTGCACCGCGTCCCAATCTGCGCTGGGCGCATCGATGCCACGTTCCCATGTGGTGATGCCGGGGGCGATGCGACCGATGTCTTGCGCCGCGTCACGGTCATAGATGTGATCGGCCAGCCAAGCGGCGGGGAAGATTGCGGTTTTGTCTTCGGGCTGGAAGGTGACGCTCAGATCGCCGTTCAGAACCTCGGCGGCGCTGATAGAAATGTCAGCGGGAATGTCGCCGATGGTGATCAGGCGTTGGCCGTTGCCCGGCGCGCGGGTCTCGGGGTCCAGCGCGTTGTCGCGCAGCCAGATGGCGTGAAAACGGGCCTGGGTGCCGGTGTCAAATTCGACGGTCACGACCAAGGCGTCATGGGTGGCGATGCGCAGCATGGGGGTCTCCTGTTCAGCGCGGCTTTGCTTGAGGAAATACGCGTCCCGTGGCATTACGACAATTAATCCTTATTGCTGCTGAGGCTTGGAAAAACTAATGGCTAAGAAAAAGATCGGATTGCCGCCGCTGGACTGGTTGCGCGTGTTCGAAGCGGCCGGGCGGTTGGGTGGATTTTCCGCCGCCGCGAAGGAGTTCGGCCTGACGCAGGCAGCCGTCAGCCAGCGAATTGCAAATCTTGAAACGTGGCTGGGTCGCACGCTGTTCGTGCGCGAGGCGCGGGGCGTGTCGCTGACGGTCGAGGGCGAAAGCTATCTGCCGCTGGTTCAGGACAGTTTGCAGGCGTTGGAGCGCAACACCGAGGATCTGTTCGGCAAATCCCCGCGTGAGCTGCGTGTCGCGGGCCTGTCGTCCCATATCTATGCGCTGGTTCTGCCCTGCCTGCCCGTGTTTCTTGAGATGCGTCCCAAGGTGCAGGTCCTGACGGATTCCGTGGCACGCCGGTCTTCGCTGGATGAGGAAAAGACATGGCTGCAAATTCGTTACGGCCGTGGCACCTGGCCGGGGCGAGAGGCCGCCTTGATCGCGCAAGAGGTTCTGGTGCCGATGGCTGCGCCCGGCGTTGGGTGGGGTGCGCCTCTGGTTGATCAGCGTGGCGAACGTCCGGGATGGCGCGACTGGGCTGCGGCTGCGGGGATGGATGACCTGCCGCCCGCTCGGGTCAGCTTTGATTCAATGGGCCACGCGATTGCGGCGGCCCGGCAGGGGATGGGGGTGGTTCTGGGCTCGGTGCCGTTGGCGTCAGGGCAATTGCGCTGCGGGCAATTGTGCAGGCTGGACCTGCCGAAGCTGGAAACGCGCGAAGGCTATTGGCTGACCTGGCCCGAGGATCGGGTGCGGTCAAAGAAACAGCGCGCGTTGATTGATGATTTTCTGCAGGCGCTGCGGGGGTGACGATCAGAAGTCGATCGCGATGCCCTTCTTCTCCCAATCGCCATAACGGGCCGGGTCGGGACCATCGCGCCCGCCCAACTCCTTGGGCATCTCTTTTGCCTCAGCCTCGGCCTTTTTGCGGCGCTCTTCGGCCTCGGCCAGCGCGCGTTGGGCGGCAGGGGGCAGGTCTTTGCGGTCGTCGCTCATGACATCGGGTTCCTTTCCGTGCAGGGTCTTGATATACGCCCCCGTCCGCAGTTGGCAATGCGGGCGAGGGTCACATCAAAGGCGGTTCCATGTCCGACAACGCAACAGCGGCGCGACGCAGCGCGATCTATCTGCTGGATCAGATTCTGGGGGAAGGCCGGTTGCTGTCCGAATGTCTGGCCGCAGGTGCGCTGGATAGGCTGGATCCCGAGGACCGTGCGCGGGCGCAGCGGCTGACGCTGGAAACCCTGCGCGGCCTCGAACGCGCCGACCGTCTGCTGGACAACCACCTGAACCGGACGCCCGCGCTGACCGTGCACAACGCCCTGCGCCTCGGCGCGGTCGAGCTGTGCCACGGAGAGGCTGCGCATGGTGTGGTCAATTCCATGGTCGAAATCGTCGGTCGGTCGCGTAAGCATGGCCGTCTCAAGGGCCTAGTGAACGCGGTGCTGCGCAAAGTGGCCGCGGAAGGGCCCGAGGCGTGGCCCAAGATGCGGGTGCCGCGTTTGCCGGAATGGCTGCGCGATCCGCTGATCATGGCGTGGGGTGCTGAGGCCATCGCGGGCATGGAGCAGGCCCATTTCGCCGGTGCACCGCTGGATATTACCGTAAAACCGGGCGCGAGTGGGCCAGGAGACGCCCTGCCGACCGGGTCGCTGCGGGTGCAGGATGCGGGGCAGGTCTCGACCTTGCCGGGGTTCAACGCAGGTGATTGGTGGGTGCAGGACGCGGCGGCGGCGTTGCCGGTGCAAGTATTGGCGCCGAAGGCGGGGGAAACCGTGCTGGACCTTTGCGCCGCGCCGGGGGGGAAGACTCTGCAACTGGCCGCAGCCGGGGCCAAAGTCACTGCGCTGGATATTTCGGACACGCGGCTGGAGCGGGTTCGCGAGAACCTCAAACGCACAGGTCTGAAAGCCAACGTCATTGCGGGCGACGCGTTGGAGCATCAGGGCCAGTACGACGCCATCCTGCTGGATGCGCCCTGTTCCGCCACCGGAACCATCCGCCGCCACCCGGACTTGCCCTTTGCCAAAGATGGATCGGAATTCGGCGGGCTGATCGAGCTGCAGGCGCAAATGCTGGCCCATGCCTGGACGCTGCTGAAACCCGGCGGGCGGCTGGTCTATTGCACCTGTTCCCTGCTGCCCGATGAGGGCGAGGTTCAGATCGAAGAGGCGTTGGACCAGTATCCCGACATGGCAGTGGATCGCGATGCGCTTACTATCGCCGGGGTCGACCCGAGCTGGATCACCGAGGAGGGCGGCCTGCGTCTGCGGCCCGACTATTGGGCGGATCGCGGCGGAATGGACGGGTTCTACATGGCCTGCCTGAACAAATCCGCCTGACACGACGCTTTTCGGTGACTTGACGATCCGTGCGGTCTATCGTTGGGTCTCAAGCGCCAGCAGAGCGCAAGAGGCAGAGTAACGAGCGTCATGTCAAACTCAGATACCATGACCAACCGATGGGCGCGGTTCCAGAACCGTCTCTATGCGCGGCTCAGCCAGCGGCGCAAGGCGGTCGGCGGGTTTGTGTCCGAGCCCGAGCCCCGAACTGTAGGGTCCTTCGCGCGCGGGCGGCAGCTGGTGGCGGGCAATCTGCTGTTTGCCGGATATCTGGTCGAGGCGCAGGATACCAACCTTTGGGATGTCACCGCGCCAAGCACCGGGTTTGACAATGAACGACACGGGTTTGCCTGGCTGGACGATCTGGCTGCGGTCGGCGACACGCGTGCCCGCGAAAAGGCGCAGCGCTGGGTCTGGGGCTGGATTGAGGCGCACGGTCGCGGGCAGGGGCCCGGATGGGCGCCCGATCTGACCGGCCGGCGGGCGATGCGCTGGATCAACCACGCGACGTTTCTGCTGCGCGGGATGGATGAGGCGCAGACCAAAGCCTTCTTCCACGCGTTGGCGCAGCAGACATGGTTCCTGTCCAAGCGCTGGCACGCTGCCACACCGGGGCTTCCCCGGTTCGAGGCATTGGCCGGGCTGGTACAGGCGGGGCTTGCCCTGAAAGGGTTGGAGCAGATGGCCGATCCGGCGCTGCGTGCGCTGGCCAAGGAATGTGAAAAACAGATCGACGCGCAGGGCGGTATTTCCACCCGCAACCCCGAAGAGCTGCTGGACGTGTTTACCCTGCTGTCCTGGACCTCGGCCGCGCTGGGCGATCTGGGGCGCGGGACACCGGCCGCGCAGGCCGATGCGATCAAGCGGATGGCGCCTACGCTGCGCAGCCTGCGCCATTCCGACGGTGCGCTGGCCCGGTTTCACGGTGGCGGGCGCGGGGTCGAAGGGCGGCTGGATCAGGCGCTGGCCCAAAGCGGTGTTCGACCGCAGCACGCGAATGGGCTGGCGATGGGGTTTTCCCGGCTCTATGCCGCGCGGACCAGCGTGATCGTGGATGCAGGCGTGCCACCCAAAGGGGCCGCGTCCCTGAATGCCCATGCCTCGACCCTCGCGTTCGAGCTGACCTCGGGTCGGCGGCCCTTGATCGTGAATTGCGGCTCGGGCGAAAGCTTCGGATCGGAATGGCGGCGGGCAGGCCGCGCGACGCCGTCGCATTCAACCCTGTGCCTGGATGGCTATTCCAGCGCCCGGTTGGCCCCGGCGGGGAATGGCGGCGAAAACGAGGCGCTGGTCGATGCACCGCAGGAAGTGCCGGTCGACTTCGAAGACGCGTTCGAGGGTTTGCGCTTTATGGTCGGGCATGACGGTTACACCAAGACCTTCGGCCTGACCCATGCCCGCACGTTCGAGCTGCGCTTTGACGGGCGCGAGCTTACGGGCGAGGATATTCTGCTGACTGCCACCGACAAGGCCAAGCGGCAGTTCGACAAGGCGATGGACGCCTCGGGCCTCAAGGGTATTCGCTATGACGTCCGGTTTCACCTGCATCCGGATGTGGATGCGGCTATCGATTTGGGCGGCGCGGCGGTGTCGATGGCGCTCAAAAGCGGTGAGATCTGGGTTTTCCGTCACGACGGCGTTGCAAAATTGACCGTCGAACCAAGCGTTTATCTTGAAAAAGGCCGATTAAAGCCCCGCGCGACAAAACAGATCGTTCTATCCGGGCGCGCAATGGAGTATGCGACCCGCATCCAGTGGACGTTGAGCAAGGCACAGGATACAGCCTATGCCGTGCGCGACCTGCACCGGGACGAGCCCGAGTTTGACTGACGCCAAAAGGACCTTTGGACCCATGACCGACCTTCACCCCGTGCGCCGCGCGTTGCTTTCCGTATCCGACAAGACCGGATTGATCGAACTGGGACAGGCGCTGTCCGAGCGCGGGGTCGAGCTGCTGTCGACCGGCGGCACCGCAAAGGCGCTGCGTGATGCCGGGCTTGCGGTTAAGGATGTCAGCGAAGTGACCGGCTTCCCCGAGATGATGGATGGCCGCGTGAAGACCCTGCATCCGATGGTGCATGGCGGTCTGCTGGCGCTGCGCGACAACGACACCCACGTTGCCGCGATGACCGAGCATGGCATCGGCGCGATCGATCTGCTGGTGGTGAACCTCTACCCGTTCGAGGCGACGGTGGCCAAAGGCGCCGACTACGATGAATGCGTCGAGAATATCGACATCGGCGGTCCGGCGATGATCCGTGCAGCGGCCAAGAACCATGCGTTCGTCAACGTGGTTGTGGACGTTGAAGATTATGAAAAACTGCTGGGCGACATGGACCAGCACAACGGCGCAACCTGCCCGAAATTCCGCCGCAAGCTGGCGCAAAAGGCCTATGCCCGCACCGCCGCCTATGACACCGCCGTGTCCAACTGGCTGGCCGACGCGCTGGAGCTTGAGGCCCCGAAACGCCGCGCCTTTGCCGGCGAGCTGAAGCAGACCCTGCGCTATGGCGAGAACAGCCACCAGTCGGCGGCCTTTTACACCGATGGCACCAACCGCCCCGGCGTGGCGACCGCCGTGCAGCATCAGGGCAAGGAGCTGAGCTACAACAACATCAACGACACCGATGCGGCGTTTGAGCTGGTGGCCGAGTTCGACCCGGCACAAGGCGCGGCCTGTGCCATCATCAAACACGCCAACCCCTGCGGTGTGGCCAAAGGCGCGACTCTGTTGGAGGCCTACAAAGCCGCCTTCGACTGCGACCGTACCTCGGCCTTTGGTGGCATCGTGGCGCTGAACCAGCCGCTGGACGCTGAAACCGCGCAGGAAATCACCGGTATCTTCACCGAGGTCGTGATCGCCCCCGGCGCATCGGACGAGGCCAAGGCGATCTTTGCCGCCAAGAAAAACCTGCGCCTGCTGACCACCGAAGGTCTGCCGGATGTGACTGCAGGCGGCAAAACCGTGCGTCAGGTGGCCGGTGGCCTGCTGGTACAGGACAAGGACAATGGCTTTGTCGGCATGGATGACCTGAAAGTGGTCACCAAGAAGGCCCCAACCGAGGAGCAGATGCTCGACCTGCTGTTTGCGTGGAAAGTGGCGAAGCACGTCAAGTCCAACGCCATCGTCTACGTCAAGGACGGTGCGACCGTGGGCGTGGGTGCGGGCCAGATGAGCCGCGTCGACTCGGCCCTGATCGCAGCCAAGAAAGCCGAACGCATGGCTGATACGCTGGGCTTGGCCCAACCGCTGACTATCGGTTCGGCCGTGGCATCGGACGCGTTCTTCCCCTTCCCCGACGGTCTGATGGAGGCCGCCGAGGCCGGTGCCACCTGCGTTATTCAACCCGGTGGCTCGATGCGTGATGATGAGGTGATCGCGGCAGCGGATGCGGCCGGTCTGGCCATGGTCTTCACCGGCATGCGCCATTTCCGTCACTGATGCGCTATCGCCTTTTGCTCTGGGCCGCGCTGGCTGCGTTTGCGATCGACCAGATCAGCAAGTATCTGGTCGTTCACGTGATGCGCGTGGCCGAGGGCAATATCGACATCCTCCCCCCCTTGCTGGTGTTCAAATACGGCGAGAATCGGGGCATCAATTTCGGTCTGTTCCAGGGTGATACCGACGCTGCCCGCTGGGTGCTGATCGGTATTTCCCTTGCCATCTCGATCGGCGTGCTGATCTGGCTGATGCGCACTACCCCGTCCAAGCTGATGTTGTTCTGCGGCGGGTTGCTGATCGGCGGGGCGCTGGCAAATGTGCTGGACCGGGTGATCTATGGCTATGTTCTGGATTTCCTGAACATGTCCTGCTGCGGCATCAACAACCCGTTTGTGTTCAATCTGGCCGACGTGTTCATTTTTGCAGGCGCCATCGGGCTTGTACTGTTCGAGGGCAAAAAGCCCTCGTGACGCGCCGGGCGATATGCGATACAAGCGCCTGAAACTGGCTGGAGACTCTGATGCGGTTGCCGCGTTCCATACTTGCTGTGACATTGGCCTTTGCGGTTGCGGGATGTTCCGATATCGGTCTGCGCCACCTTGAGGCACCGGGTCAGGGGCCGGATGAATTCTCGGTCATGCCGGTGGAACCGCTGACCCAGCCCAAGGATTACAAATTCCTGCCTGCCCCTACGCCGGGTGGGACAAACCTGACCGACCCGAACCCGAAGGCGGATGCAATTGTGGCACTGGGCGGCAGTGAGGCGGCGTTGAATCCGAATACTGCCATCCCGTCCACCGATGCGGCGCTGGTAACAGCCTCCAGCCGCTATGGCGTGCCGTCCAACACGCGGCAGGTGGTTGACGCCGAGGATGCCGAATTCCGCAGAAAGCAGGGCCGCCTGACCCGTCTGCGCCTGTTCAAGGTGGACCGCTATTCGCAGGTATACGACCGTCAGGCGCTTGATGCCGATGCGCAGAACGAAGCGGCGCGGCGCGCAGGGATCGAGACGCCATCGGCGCCTCCGGCGGATGAATAAATCTTAACTTTCCGTCATCGGCCTTGAACCTGCGCTGCACCACCGTAGTTTGAACACCATTGAACGAAACGGAGGACGCCCCATGGTTCGGGCTCTGGCATTATCTGCCGCCCTTGTTGCCGCCACCCCCTTAATTGCCAAAGAGGGGCACGAGGCGGTCACAACCTTCACGCTGGATAACGGCATGGATGTCGTCGTGGTCGAAGATCACCGCGCGCCGGTCGTGCAGCATATGGTCTGGTATCGGGCCGGGTCTGCGGATGAGCCGGTCGGCTCGTCCGGTGTGGCGCATTTCCTGGAACACTTGCTGTTCAAGGGCACCGATACGCTGGCTCCGGGTGAGTTTTCAGCCACGGTTGCGGCCAATGGCGGCAATGACAATGCGTTTACGTCCTATGACTACACCGCCTATTACCAACGCGTCGCCGCCGACCGGCTCGAGCTGATGATGCGGATGGAGGCGGACCGGATGCGCAACATCCGCCTGAGCGAAGAGGACATTGTCACCGAACGCGACGTGATCCTTGAGGAACGCAACCAGCGCACAGACAATAGCCCCCGCGCCCTGTTTGGCGAGCAGATGAGCGCGTCGCAATACCTCAACCATCGCTATGGCGTGCCGATCATCGGCTGGCGGCACGAGATGGAGACGCTGGACATGGAGGACGCGCTGTCCTTCTACCAGACCCATTACGCGCCCAATAATGCCATTCTGGTGGTAACCGGCGATGTGGAGCCGGATGCGGTCAAGGAATTGGCCGAACAGTATTACGGTGTCATCCCCGCCAATCCGGAGCTGCCCGAACGGGTGCGCTCGCAAGAGCCGCCGCAAACCGCCGAACGCCGCCTGACCTTCAAGGATGCGCGTGTGTCGCAGCCCTATGTGCAGCGCAGTTATCTGGCACCTGAACGCGATCCGGGTGAGCAGGAGAAAGCCGCGGCGCTGTTCTTGCTGGCCGAGTTGCTGGGTGGCAGCACCACGTCCTATCTGAACGAAAAGCTGCAGTTCGAGCAGCAAATGGTCGTCTATGCCGGGGCCTTCTACCGCGGTGTCTCTCTGGACGACACGACCTTTGATCTGCTGGTTGTTCCGGCGCAGGGCGTTTCGCTGCAAGAGGCCGAGGACGCGATGGATCAGGCGGTGGCCGATTTCATCACTGAGGGTGTGAACGAAGAAGACCTTGACCGGATCAAGATGCAGTTGCGCGCGGCCCAGACCTATGCCCGTGACAACGTGGACGGTATCGGCAACCGCTATGGCCGTGCCCTGACCAGCGGTCTGACGGTCGAGGATGTGCAGGCCTGGCCCGATATCCTGCAGGCCGTGACGGGGGATGAGATCATCGCCGCCGCCCGCGAGGTGCTGCAACCCGAGGCGTCGGTCACCGGCTGGCTGATGCGCGACGATGAGGTGACGCAATGAAACGCATATTCGCAACTCTGATCGCTTTCGTCATCGCGCTGCCCGCATGGGCCGAGATCGAGATCGAAGAGGTGACCTCGCCCGGCGGCATCACCGCCTGGCTGGTCGAGGATCACTCGATCCCTTTCACCGCGCTGGAACTGCGCTTTCGCGGCGGCACTTCACTGGACGAGCCCGGCAAGCGTGGGGCCACCTATCTGATGAGCGGCCTGATCGAGGAAGGTGCCGGCGACATGGATGCCCGCACCTATGCGCGCGAGCTGGAATCGCTGGCGGCCTCGTTCAGCTACAACGCGTCTGACGACTCGGTTTCGATTTCGACCCAGTTCCTGACCGAGAACCGCGATGAGGTGATCGACCTGCTGCGCACCACCATTCACGAGCCGCGCTTTGACGAGGACGCGGTGGAACGGGTGAAGGCGCAGATTCTGTCCGGGCTGAGGTCCGATCAGACCGATCCCAACGACATAGCCAGCCGCAATTTCGCGCAGATGGCCTATGGCGACCATCCCTATGGCACCGAGGGCAAGGGCACGATCGAAAGCGTCTCTGCGCTGACCCGCGACGATGTCGTGACCGCTTATGACAATGTCTTTGCCAAAGATCGGCTCTATGTCGGCGCCGTGGGCGATATCACACCCGAGGAACTGGGCGCGCTGTTGGACAAGTTGCTGGCCGATCTGCCTGAGACCGGCAAGCCCATTCCGGACCGCGCCGACGTGACCATCCCCGGCGGGGTCAGCGTGGTTGAATTCGACACGCCCCAATCGGTGACTCTGTTCGGCCACGCGGGCATCGACCGGCATGATCCCGATTTTTTTGCCGCCTTTGTGATGAATCACATTCTGGGCGGTGGCGGGTTCGAAAGCCGCCTGATGCAGGAGGTGCGCGAAAAGCGCGGGCTGACCTATGGTGTGGCGACCTATCTGGTGCCCAAGGATCTGGCTTCGGTCTATCTGGGTTCGGTGTCATCGGGGAATGATCGCATTGCCGAAACGGTCGAGGTGATCCGCAATGAATGGGCCCGTGCCGCGTCCGAAGGCGTGACGCAGAAAGAGCTGGATGATGCCAAGACCTATCTGACCGGGGCCTACCCGCTGCGCTTTGATGGCAACGGGCAGATCGCCGGGATCATGGTCGGGATGCAGATGGATGATCTGCCCATCGACTATATCACCACCCGCAACGACAAGGTGAACGCGGTGACGCTGGAAGACGTGAATCGCGTGGCCAGTGAACTGCTTGACCCCGAAGGGCTGCATTTCACCGTTGTCGGTAAACCCGAAGGTCTGGAAACCACGAATTGATGAAAAGGGGGCTGAGCGCGCCTCAGCCCTTTTTTCCCGCTGCGCTGCGCAGCATCTGGCCCATCATCTGACCAAATTTGCCCGAGCCGCGCTGATACAGCGCGCCATCCACAGCCATCACCGTGCCGCTGATATAGCTGGCCAGATCGGAACTGAGGAACAGGCAGGCATTGGCCACATCCTGCGGCTGACCCCAACGGCCCAGAGGCACATCGCGACGCAATTCTTCATGGGCGTTTTCGGTGGGTGCCAGACGTTTCGCGCCTTCGGTCCCTTCGATGAAGCCCGGCACGACCGAGTTCACGCGGATGCCCTCGACCCCCCATTCCATCGACAGGGTGCGGGTGATCTGGTCAACGCCCGCCTTGGCGGCGCAGACATGGGCTTGGCCTTCGTAGGGCAGATAGGATTGCGGGGCCGAGATATTGATGATGCTGGCACCGGGGCGTTTGAGGTAAGGATAGGCCCCTTTCATCACATGGATCGTGCCCATCAGGTCGATATCGATCACGGTCTTGAACGCGTTGACCGACATCTCGGCCGCAAGTGCGGGGAAGTTGCCCGCCGCGCCTGAAACCAACACATCAAAAACGCCGAACGCGTCGTGGAACTGTTTCAGGCCCGCTGCCACTGCCTCGGGGTCGCGCACATCAAAGGCAGCACCAATGGCGTCAGCCGCGCCCGCAGCCTTCAGCGCGGCGACGGTGTCATCCACCTTTTCCTGCGACCGGCTGGCGACGGCCAATTTGGCACCCGAGGCCGCAAAGGCCTCGGCAATGCCCCGGTTGATACCGCTGGTGCCGCCAATGACGATGACGGTTTTGTTTGCAAAATCCATGTAGGCCTCCCTTCGAGGGGAGCCCTACTCGCCGTAGGGCACCCAGATGTTCTTGATCTCGGTCGAAGCCTGAAGGAAGCGGCGGGAATGGTCCATGCCCCAATCGAATGCCGTCGCGTTATTGACCCAGGTCCGTTTCAGGTTCCCGGCCGAGACGACCTCGATCTCTTTCGACAGATCGGTGGACGAGAACGACCAGACCGCATCCACGTTCAGATGCGAGGCCAGCGGTTTCGCCAGTTCCGCATGGCTGCCGGTCAGGATGTTGACCACACCTGCGGGCACGTCCGACGTTTCCAGGATCTGGTAGAAATCCGTGGCCGCCAGCGGGTAGGGCTCGCTTGCTGCCAGCACCACCCGGTTGCCCATCGCAATCGCCGGAGCCATGGCCGAGACCAGACCCAGCAGAGGCGCCTCATCCGCGCAGAGCGCACCGATCACGCCAACCGGTTCCTTCATGGCAATGGCAACGCCCCGGATCGGAACGCCGTGTACCTGACCGTCATATTTGTCGGCCCAAGCGGCAGCGGTGAACAGGCGCTGGATCGAGGCCTCGACCTCTTTCGCACCGTCCTTCTTGCCGGTCATGGCGTCGATGCGTGCGGCGAATTCCTCGGCACGGGCCGATAGGTTTTCACCGATGTAGTACAAGATCTGCGCGCGCAGATGGCCGGTGGTCTTGGACCAGCCTTTGGCGCCCGCCGCGGCCTCAACCGCGTTGCGCACGTCCTTGCGGTTCGCCAGACCCACGTGGCCCAGCAGGCCGGATTTGCCCCAGACAGGCTTGGAATAGCCGCTGTCGGGCCGCGCCTGTTTGCCGCCCACATACATCTTGGCGGTGCGGTCGATGGTATCGACCGGAGCCCCTTCGCCCAAGGCCGCCTCGACCTTTGCCAGTGGCTTGGCCTTACCTTTGGGCTTGGTGTAGGCGCTCAGACCTTCCCAGCCGCCTTCACGGCCAAAACCGCTTTCGCGCACACCGCCGAAACCAGCGGCGGCGTCGAACAGGTTGGTGGCATTCACCCAGACCACGCCCGCAACCAGCTTGGGCGCGATGTCCAGCGCGAGGTTTACGTTCTCGGTCCACACAGTCGCGGCCAGCCCGTAACGGGTGTTGTTGGCCAGCTCAACCGCCTCTTCCGGGGTGCGGAAAGTCGAAGAGACCAGTACCGGGCCAAAGATCTCTTCCTGCATCAGCGGGTCCGAGGTTTCGAGGCCCGAGATCAGGGTCGGCGGGTAATAGCATCCATTCGGAGGCAACTCACAGGCCGCCTGATGGACATGACCTGCGGTGTTGCTTTCGACCATACCCTTGATGGTTTGCAACTGAACCGGGTCCACAACCGCGCCCACGTCGATGCATTTGTCCAGCGGATCACCAACGCGCAGCTTGTCCATCCGCGCGCGCAGCTTGTCGTGGAACCGGTCGGCGATGCCTTCCTGAACCAACAGGCGCGAGCCCGCGCAGCAGACCTGACCCTGATTGAACCAGATCGCATCGACCAGGCCTTCGATGGCGCTGTCGATATCGGCGTCGTCGAAAACGATGTAGGCGGATTTTCCACCCAGCTCCAACGTCAGTTCCTTACCCGAACCTGCGGTCGCCTCGCGGATACGGCGGCCAACCACGGTCGACCCGGTAAAGGCGACCTTGTCCACGTCCGCGTTCACGATCATCTCGCCCACCGCGCCATCGCCAGTGACGATGTTGACCACACCTTTCGGCAGCCCAGCCTGCGAGCAGATGTCGGCAAACAGCAGCGCGGTCAGCGAGGTATACTCGGCCGGTTTCAGAACCACCGTGTTGCCCATCGCAATGGCCGGCGCGATCTTCCACGCCAGCATCAGCAGCGGGAAGTTCCATGGGATGATCTGTCCGCACACACCCAACGCCTCAGCATCCGGCAACTCGCTCTCCATCAACTGCGCCATTCCGGCGTGGTAATAGAAGTGCCGCTGCGCCAGTGGGATGTCGATGTCGCGCGATTCCCGGATCGGTTTGCCGTTGTCTAGGCTTTCCAGTACCGCAAACAGCCGCGCGTGCTTCTGCAGCAGGCGCGCGATAGCATAGAGGTACCGCGCGCGGCCTGCGCCGCCCAGCTTCTCCCACTTAGGCTGCGCCTTGCGGGCGGCGTCGACAGCGGCGTCCACGTCGGCCTGTTTTGCCTGCGTCAGCTTGGCCAGAACCTCTCCGGTCGCCGGGTTGCGGCTGTCGAACCCTTTGCCCGGTTTGGTGAAGGCGCCATCGATATAGTGACCGAACTTATCACCCTGATCGACCAGCCAGGCCAGCGCCTCAGCCGCGCTTTCGGGGGCGGGGCCGTAATCCATGGTTTCGAAAATCTCTTTGACTGTCATTGTTCTGCCCTCAGCCCATGGAGTGACGGTAACCAGCGGAATACGCGCCCGTCACATAGTGTTCCAACTGCCGCTCGATATCGCCCAGCAGCGACGACGCGCCAAAGCGGAACAGGTCCGGCTCCAGCCAGCGGTCGCCCAGCTCATCCTTGATCAGCGACAGGTAAACCAGCGCGTCCTTGGCTTTGGAGATGCCACCCGCCGGTTTGTAACCCACGCGGTACCCGGTGCGGTCATAGTAGTCGCGGATCGCGCGGATCATCACCAGCGAAACGGGCAGGGTGGCATTGACGCTTTCCTTGCCGGTCGAGGTCTTGATGAAATCCGCCCCCGCCATCATGCAGACCAGCGAGGCGCGGGCGACGTTGCGCAGGCTGCCCAGCTCTCCGGTCGCGAGAATGGCTTTGACATGGGCATCGCCGCAGGCCACGCGGAAGGCTTTCATTTCGTCATACAGGGCCTGCCAGTCGCCCGACAGCACGTGGCGGCGCGAGATCACGATGTCGATCTCCTCTGCCCCGGCCTTCACGCTTTCCTCGATCTCGGCCACACGCAGGTGGAATGGAGACAAGCCCGCCGGGAAGCCGGTGGACACGGCGGCCACGGGAATACCGGTGCCCTTCAGCGCCTCAACCGCGGTTTTGATCATGTCGTGATAGACACAGACCGCCCCGGTGGTGATTGGCGGCATGTCCATTGCCTGCAGCAACGCGGGCGTGACCGGTTGGCGCGCTTTGGCGCACAGGCGGCGCACGCGGCCTACGGTGTCGTCGCCTGCCAGCGTGGTCAGGTCGATCATGGTGACCGCCTTCAGCAGCCACGCGGCCTGATAGTCTTTCTTCACCGACCGCCGACCGGGCAGGGTCGCCGCGCGTCGTTCGATAGCCGAGGTGTTGACCTGCACGGCGCGCACCCAGTCCAGATCAAGGTCCATACCGGGGTTTCTGGGCTCGGTCACTTGCGGCAGATGCGCGGTGCGCACGGGGCTGTCTGAGCTCTGCGTTTCCATAATCACATCCTTTGGGAGGTTTGCGCCAAATTCGCACGGGTTGCGCGTAAATGGAAGGCATTGAGAGGCTGGTGCAGTATATTTTTTGACCAAATGGACAAAATTGGCATTTTCTTGCGAATAATTCGCAAGAGCGTTGACTTAGTTGCGAATGGTTCGCATATTCATTCTTAACAGTTTACCAAATCGGGGTCTGAAATGATTCGTCGCAGCTTTCTTGCAGCACTGGCAATTGCCGCTGCATTGCCATTGACGGCCTGGGCCGAGGCGCCGCTGAAGGTGGTTGCCACTACCGGCATGATCGCTGATGCCGCGCGTCAGGTGGGTGGAGATCAGGTCGAGGTGAAGGGCCTGATGGGTCCCGGCGTCGATCCGCATGCTTATCGCCAGACCCGCAGCGATATCGTTGCCATGACCCGCGCGGACCTGATCCTGTGGCATGGTCTGTATCTTGAAGCGCAGATGGAAGGCTTTTTCCACGATCTGGGCCGCAAGCGGGCGGTGGTGGCCGTGGCCGAAGGGATCGACACGTCGAAACTGCACGCCCATGACGATTATGCCGACAAATACGACCCGCATGTGTGGATGAGCCCGGCCCTGTGGCGCGATGTCGTGGTCGAAGTGCAGGACGCGCTGACCGAAGCGCGCCCCGACGCCGCCGACATATTTGCTGCCAACGCGCAGGCGCATCTGGCCGAGATCGAACAGTTGGAGGCCTATGCGGGCCAAGCGCTTGCTTCCGTTCCTGAAAACAACCGCGTGCTGGTCACCGCGCATGACGCGTTTGGTTATTTTGGCGCGGCATACGGCTATGAGGTCATGGGCATTCAAGGGATCTCGACCCAGTCCGAGGCTGGCCTGAACCGGATCGGAGAGCTGGTGGATACGCTGGTCGACAAACAGCTGAAAGCGGTATTCGTGGAAAGCTCGGTTTCTGATCGGTCGATGCGTGCGCTGATCGAAGGTGCTGCGGCCAAAGGTCATGATGTGGGTGTCGGCGGTGAGCTGTATTCCGACGCTATGGGCGAACCGGGCACCTATGAGGGCACGTATATCGGCATGCTGGACCACAACATCACCGTCATCGCAGGCGCGCTGGGCGCGGATGTGCCCGATCGCGGCATGAACGGCAAACTGTCGGCGGGGTTTTGAGTGATGCTGGAACTGGCCGCAAATCAGGGTGTTACAGTTGCTGAAAACAGCCTGGACGACAGCCCTCTGGCCATTCGCGGCCTGACAGTTTCTTACGGCCAGAAACCTGCGGTGTTCTCGGTGGACATGACCGTCCAGCCCGGTGCGATGACAGCGATCATCGGGCCGAACGGGGCAGGGAAATCGACCCTGCTCAAGGCTGCTTTGGGGATCGTATCGCCACTATCCGGGCAGGTGACCGTCTACGGCAAGCCGCTGGAGCAGCAACGTGCCCGCATCGCTTATGTGCCGCAGCGCGCCAGTGTGGATTGGGATTTCCCGACCCGTGTGATCGACGTGGTGCTGATGGGCCTGTCCCGGGAATTGGGCCTGCTGGGCCGCATTCGCGCCCGCCACATGGCCCGGGCGATGGACTGCCTAAACCGCGTTGGAATGCACGATTTTGCGGACCGTCAGATCGGCCAGCTTTCGGGCGGTCAGCAGCAACGGGTGTTTCTGGCCCGCGCATTGGCGCAAGAGGCTGATCTCTATCTGCTGGACGAACCCTTTGCCGGGGTCGATGCGGCCACGGAAAAGGCCATCATCGCGGTGCTGAAATCGCTGAAACAGGCGGGCAAAACCGTTATCGTCGTGCACCACGATCTGGCCACCGTCACCGATTACTTCGACCACGTTTTCCTGATCAACACCCGCAAAGTGGCCGAGGGCCCGGTGGCTGAAGCCTTCACCGCCGAAACCTTGCAATCGGCTTACGGAGGCCGTCTGGCCACCGCCCAGATCGACCAGATCTCGCGCGCACTGGGGTAAATCATGCTTTGGGATGCTCTGACCCTGCAGCTTGGCTATAACGCCACGCTGGTTGCCATTGGTGCGACCTTGCTGGGCATTTCGGCCGGTGTGACCGGCACCTTTCTGTTTCTGCGCAAGCGCGCGCTGGTCAGCGACGCGATCAGCCACGCGACCCTGCCGGGGGTATGTCTGGCCTTTATGGTGCTGGTTGCCTTTGGTGGCGATGGGCGCAATCTGATCGGCCTGCTGGCCGGGTCAGCGATCTCAGCCTGGATCGGTTTGCTTTGCATGAACTGGCTGACTCGCCGCACGCGTTTGGCCGAAGACGCGGCCATCGGGGCGGTGCTTTCGGTGTTTTTCGGTTTTGGTGTGGTGCTGCTGACCGTCATTCAGACTATGGGCGTCGGGCGGCAGGCCGGGTTGGAGGGGTTCCTGCTGGGCTCGACGGCTGGGATGCTCTGGGCCGATGCGCTGATTATCGCGATTGGAGGTGCTGCGACGCTGGTGCTGGTGATGATCATCCGGCGCCCGATGACAATGGTGGCCTTCGATCCGGAATACGCTGCGGCGCGGGGGCTGCCGGTGCATCGCATTGATCTGGCGATGATGGGGTTGGTGATGGCCGTCACCGTGGTTGGCCTGAAGATCGTCGGGCTGATCCTGATCGTGGCGCTGCTGATTATTCCTGCCGTCACAGCCCGGTTCTGGACCGAACGGTCGGATCGCGTTGTCATGTTGGCCGGTCTGGCGGGGGGTCTGGCCGGGTATCTGGGGGCGGCGCTGTCGGCCTCGGCCCCCAACCTGCCGACAGGTCCGATCATCGTGCTGGTCAGCTTTGGGTTCTTCGCGCTGTCTCTGTTGCTGGCGCCGGTCCGCGGCGTTCTGGCGGCGGTGCTGAAACATCTGCGTTTCCAACGCCGGGTACATATCCGGCAGGGGTTGCTGGCGCTGGCACAGGATCAGAAAATCTATGAACCGCTGACCCTGCGCCTGCTGAAACGCGCCGGGTTGGCCCGCGCTGACGGCGTCGCCACCGAGGCCGGCAAGGCCCGCGCCGCCAAAGCTCTGCGCGACGAAAAACGCTGGGAAGTCGTCCGCGCCGATCAGGCGCATGAGGCGACGGCGGCGCTCTATGACGGGTTGCGCGATATCGAAACGGTGCTGACCCGCGACCAGATCGCCGAGATCGACCGCCAGATTGGCGGCCCACAGGGGGTGCCCTCATGAGCGGTGAAGAATTTGTCCCCCTGTCCCTGACACCCTTGCTGATTGGCACATTTGCGGCGATTGCCTGCGCGCTGCCCGGCAATTTTCTGGTGCTGCGCAAACAGGCCCTGATCGGGGATGCGATCAGCCACGTGGTGCTGCCGGGGATCGTGGTGGCGTTTTTGCTGACCGGAGCGATCTCGACCTGGCCGATGATGCTGGGCGCGGCGGGTGCCTCGGTTGTGGCCGTGGTGATGATCGAGGCGATCCGGCGGCTGGGCCAGATCGAACCGGGCGCCGCGATGGGGGTGGTGTTCACCACCATGTTCGCGGGCGGTGTGCTGCTGCTGGAGCAAACTGACACCTCGACTGTGCATCTGGACGTGGAGCACGCGCTCTATGGAAATCTGGAAAGCCTGATCTGGCTGGATGCGGTGGGGTGGTCTTCGCTGCTGGATTTAACGGCCCTGGCCGGATTGCCGCCGGAACTGCCGCGTATCGCGCTGACGCTGGCGGGGGTGATCCTGTTCATCTGGCTGTTCTGGCGTCCGCTGAAAATCTCGACCTTTGACGAAGGCTTTGCCCGCACCATCGGCATTCGCACCAGCGCACTGGGCATGGCACTGGTGATCGTCGCTGCAATTTCCGCCGTAGCAGCCTTTGACGCGGTGGGGTCGATCATCGTAATTGCCATGTTCATCTGCCCGCCTGCCGCCGCGCGGATGATGACCAATCGGCTGGAAACCCAGATCGCGTGGGGCGTTATCTTCGCCACCGTCTCGGCGGTGTCGGGCTATGTGCTGGCGGGGTATGGGCCGTTGTGGCTGGGCGGGGCGGACGCTGTCAGCGCAGCGGGCATGATCGCGACCATGTCCGGTTTGATCCTGGCCTGTGCAGCATTGTGGGGTCCATGCCGCACCCGTGCCGGGGCGCCCCAGGCCTCTTGACACGGCGTGTTCCCGCCACCCCTGCCCGCGACCGGTCGGCTGAAACTCGCTCAGAAATCCTGTGTGGACAGAGTTAATGACTTTCAATGCGTTAATCGTGCTAAGCCCACGCCAGATTTTTTCTGAATGACCACCACTCACTTCGGATCGTTCGGACAATCGTGACCCGGTTCGCCGTTTACCGGCATCGGTTCGGCGCGATTGTTCGAACGCCCCCTCCCTAAAATTGATAGATCCAAACCAGTGGCAGAATCGTGCGCGCCTGTGCTAGGTCTGGTGGTATGGCGCAGACACACCCCAATATCAGCGAAAACCCACCCGTAATCCGACAGCTGGATGATGCTGCGATCAACCGTATTGCTGCGGGTGAGGTGGTCGAACGTCCGGCCTCGGCGGTCAAGGAACTGGTGGAAAACGCCATTGATGCCGGGGCGACACGGATTGCCATTGATATCGCTGATGGCGGCAAGACGTTGATTCGTGTCACTGATGATGGTTGCGGAATATCGGCACAGGACCTGCCGCTGGCCTTGTCGCGCCATGCGACCTCGAAGATTGACGGCTCGGATCTGCTGAACATCCACACGTTCGGGTTCCGGGGTGAAGCGCTGCCGTCGCTGGGCGCGGTGGGTCGGTTGACCATCACCAGCCGGGTGCCGGGTGCGGATGCAGCGCAGATCCACGTGGCGGGCGGAAAGATGGAGGCGGTGAAGCCTGCCGCATTGCGCGCAGGCACAGTGGTCGAACTGCGCGATCTTTTCTTTGCCACGCCCGCGCGGCTGAAATTCATGCGCACCGACCGGGCCGAGGCGCAGGCGATTGGCGACACGGTCAAACGTCTGGCGATGGCCGAGCCTGCGATCACCTTCTCTCTGCGTGATGTTTCGGGCGGTGGTAAGGGGCGCGTGACCTTCCGCGCTGACCGTGAAAATGGCGATCTTTTTGACGCGCTGCACGCTCGTCTGGCCCGCGTGATCGGTCGTGAGTTTGCCGAAAATGCGCTGCAGATCGACGCCACGCGCGAAGGTATCCGGCTTTATGGCTATGCCGCCCTGCCGACCTATTCCCGCGGTGCTGCGGTGGCGCAGTATCTCTTCGTCAATGGTCGCCCCGTGCGCGATAAGATGCTGACCGGGGCGTTGCGAGCGGCCTATTTCGATTTCCTCAGCCGCGACCGCCACCCGGCGGCGGCGCTGTTCATCGACTGTGACCCGACGCTGGTGGATGTGAACGTTCACCCCGCCAAATCCGAGGTCCGGTTCCGCGATCCCGGTGTGGCGCGCGGGTTGATTGTCTCGGCCCTGCGCCACGCGCTGGCCGAGGCGGGGCACCGGGCCTCGACCACTGTGGCCAACGCAACGCTGGGCGCGATGCGGCCCGAACCGGCGCCGCCTGCTACCGCACGGGTGTATCAGATGGACCGGCCATCGCCAGCTGCGCGTCAGGCCGCGTATCGCGCGCAGGCCCCGGGTTTTGCCGAACTGTCCCAGGATTATAGCGGCAGCGTTGTTGACCCCGCTCCGGTGGCTCCGGTCGCAGTGGAAGAGCCTGCACCACAGGACCTGCCCTTAGGCGCGGCGCGCGGGCAGGTGCATGAGAATTACATCATCGCCCAGACCGCCGATGGCATGGTGATTGTTGACCAGCACGCCGCGCATGAGCGGCTGGTCTATGAAAAGCTCAAAACCCAGATGGCCGAGAAGGGCGTCGCCGCGCAGGCGCTGCTGATCCCGGAAATTGTCGAACTTTCCGAAGGCGACTGCGCGCGGCTGATGACCGTGGCCGACGACCTGTCGCGCCTCGGCTTGACGCTGGAACCCTTCGGTGGTGGCGCCATCGCCGTGCGTGAGACCCCGGCCATTCTGGGTGAGGTCGACGCCCGCGCGATGATACTTGATATCCTCGACGAACTGGCCGATCAGGGCGAAAGCCAGACTGTGCAAACGCGGATCGAGGCGATCCTCAGCCGCGTGGCCTGTCATGGGTCGGTCCGGTCGGGCCGCCGGATGCGGGCCGAGGAAATGAACGCCCTTCTGCGCGAGATGGAGGCGACCCCCCATTCCGGACAGTGCAACCACGGGCGGCCGACTTACGTGGAACTGAAGCTGAGTGATATCGAGCGATTGTTCGGCCGCAGTTGATCTGGCGGCGTTGCCGGGTTATGAAGAATAAAACAAGAACATTCGAGGCAACATGATCGAGATTGCTGGCACCCAAATGGCTTTGAACGACCCCGTGATCCTGATTGCGGGAGGCGTTGTTGCGCTGATTCTGTTGCTGCTGTTTTTGTCCATGCGGGCGGCGCAGCGCTCGGCCCGGATGGCTGAACCTCTGGCCCGGCAGATGGCGCATCTGGGCCAGCATGTGCAGCAGCTGGGGCAGGGGCAGGAACAACTGCGCGGCGGGTTGCAGCATGTCTCGGACACGCAGGCAAATGCGCAGGTGCAGGTGATCCAGACAGTCGAATCCCGCCTGTCCTCGGTGCAGCAACAGATGAATGACCGGCTGGCGGATAACGCTATGAAGTCGGCCCGCGCACTGGCCGAGATGCAGGAACGGATGAAGGAATCGCTGCATGGCTCGTCGAAACAGACCGCGACATCACTGACCCAGTTGCAGGAGCGACTGGCCGCCATCGACAAAGCGCAGGACAATATCACCAAACTATCGGGCGATGTGCTGTCACTGCAGGATATTCTGTCGAACAAACAGACACGCGGCGCGTTTGGAGAGATTCAGCTGAACGACATCGTCTCCAAAGCGCTGCCCTCGGACAGTTTTCAACTGCAGGCAACCCTGTCGAACGGGCGGCGGGCGGATTGCCTGATCCACCTGCCGAACCCTCCGGGGCCGATTGTGATCGACAGTAAATTCCCGCTCGAGGCGTACGAGGCGCTGATCGGTTCGACCAATGATGCCGAGTTGAAAGCAGCAGTGCAGATGTTCCGCAGCACGGTGCGCAAGCACATCAACGATATCGCCGAGAAATACATTCTGGACGGTGAAACCGCCGATGGCGCTCTGATGTTCCTGCCGTCGGAGGCCGTTTATGCAGAGCTGCACGCCAAGTTCCCAGAACTGGTGCAGGAGAGTTTCAGCAAACGCGTCTGGATCGTCTCACCCACCACTTGCATGGCGACGCTGAACACTATGCGCGCGATCCTGAAAGACGCACGGATGCGCGAACAAGCGGGTGCGATCCGGAAAGAGCTGGGGATGTTGCACAAGGATGTGGAGCGTCTGGGAGATCGTGTGTCGAATCTCGACCGTCATTTCGGGCAGGCGGCCAAGGATATCTCGGAAATCAAGATCAGCGCCGAAAAGGCCGGGCGCCGAGCGCAGCGACTGGACAATTTCGATTTTGAGGAGCTGGCCCCGGACGATCATACCAACGTCGTGCCGCTGGGCAAGTCCGAGGGCTAAGCGTTATTGGATCGACAGGTCCAGATTGTAGCCAACCGTCTTGCCGGTATCCCGATCATTGCCCATCAGGTAGACCCGGATCGTGTAATCCCCATCCTCGGGCAGGTCGACCCGGGCGGTGTTGCCCTTGATCGAGCCATTGTAGATCGCAACCCCGTCGCTGCCGGGCGGCAGGATGTTGAAATAGATCACGCCATTGCCGTTTGTGTCGCTGACCTGAAGCTCGGCGAACATCTCCTGCCCGGACGACGCGCCCAGCTTGTAGTCAAAATATTCGTCGCCAGTGATCGTCCCGCTGACCATCGTGCCGAAATTCCCGGGCTCGAATTTCACGTCGGCAACCCGCTGGGCGGACACGCCAGAGGCGAAGAGGGTGAGGAAAAAGGAAAAGGCCAGAAGTTTTGTCATTGTACACATCTCCACCAAAATGGGGCCGGGTCAGTGAACAATAGGCTGGCCCAGCGGGTCAAATACGCAGAAACGGCTGGAACAGACGTGGCATAAGCTTGCTGAACTTCAGCGGGGCGTCGGTAACGGCCAGACAGATGCAGTCTTCCGAGATATCCGCGGTCGGCGTGTGGTGCACATCCTCGTCCGCGATCTCGACATCGCCGCGGGCGAAATGGTCCACCTCGTCCGAGAACGCGCCTTGCAGCACCATCGTCAGTTCGATGCCGTTGTGGCTGTGGTCGGGTACCGCGGCACCTGCAGGGATGAACAGCAGGCGTGCGGTGGCCTCGCGTGTGGTCGGCAGGATCGCCTGTTTCACACCCATGCCGATAGCGCGCCATTTGATGTCGTTCACATCTCCGCCCACGTAATCCTGCAGGGGCGCGGGCAGAACCGAACATCCCGGACGGGCCGGTTTCGCAATCGGCGCGCCTTGGGCTATCAGCGCCATGGTCGCGGCCAAAGCGCCATCGCTCATGCTGGACGAGGCCTCCTGATCCTGCAGGACACAGCCGCCAACGGCGTCAAAGCTTTCGGCCCGGGCGCGGCAGTGGTCACACAGGGACAGATGCGTGGCGACCATCAGGTCGAACGCCTCGGGCAGACTGCCAGCGGCATAGGCCATCAGCAGGTCGTCTGTCAGGTGATGTTTAATCTTTTTGCTCATCGTCATCATCTCAGTTCATCGCGTGGCGCAAGCGGTCCAGCGCCAGCCGTATACGTGATTTGATCGTGCCCAGCGGCAATCCGGTTGCAGAGGCAATCTCGCGGTGGCTGAGATCGCCAAAATAGGCCTTTTCGATCAGTTCTCGTTGCGCCTCGGGCAACGCCGACATGGCGTCGCGCAGCTGCGCGGTTTCCTGTTGCAGCGCGATCACGGCGTCCTGTTCCGGTTCCGCCTCGGGCCCCCATCCCAGATCCTCGGGCTCGGGGCGGCGTTGTTTGCGCAGGACGTCGATGCGCTTGTTTCTTGCGATCGTGAACACCCAGGTGGCGACGGTCGCACGGGCGGGATCGAACAAATGCGCCTTGTGCCACAAGGTTGCCATAACTTCTTGCGCGCATTCCTCGGCCATCGCCGGGTCTGAGCCCGACTTGATCAGAAACGCCTTGATCCGCGGCGCGAAGTGCTGAAACAGCTCGGCAAAGGCCGCCTGATCCTGCGCGTCCCTAATGCGTCTGACGTGGCTCACCCACTCAGTTCTGGTGTCGCAACTGCCATCCGCTTTGTTCACCGGCTTGCCCCTGATGCGTTTCTGCGCGCGCCAAGGTTTGAGTGCTGGCGCTTCGGCCGCCGGTTCATCCAAGGTCACGGTATCGATCTCGGTAAACATAACCACAATACGCGGGCCAGCCAAAGGCGGATCACTTTGTTTGCGGTTTTTGATCCGTGTCGGGCTAGTTTGCGTATTATCTGGTACGAACAGATTGCGAAAAGAATGCCGTTTGAACGGTTTACAGGTACAGCAAGGAATCAAGGAATAAGGCGTGAACAGGATCGACCATATCGCGGGCCACACCTTTCACGGGCGAAAAGGGGCCGTGCAAAACGCCTTTCGCTATTCCGTCGACTATATCCTTCTGGACCCCGAAGGTTGCCCCGACACCCCGCTGCTGTTTTCCCTGAACCGTGCCAATTTCACCAACTGGCGGGATCGCGATCATGGCGGAGAGCCGGGAAATGGCCGAGGTGCGGCCTGGCTGCGCGAACAGTTCGACCAGATGGGGGTTGCTCAACCCGCCCGGATTACCCTGCTGACCCAACCGCGTGTATTCGGCCACGTGTTCAACCCGGTTAGTTTCTGGTTCTGTTTCGACGTCGACGAGCAGCTCTATGCAGTGGTGGCCGAGGTCACAAATACCTATGGCACGCGCCATAGCTATTTGTGCCACAATCCCGATTTCGCGCCGATCCAACCCTCGGACCGGATCGTGGCGGGCAAGCTGATGCATGTCTCGCCGTTTCAGAAGATCGAAGGAACCTATACGTTCCGGTTCGACTATCGCCCCGACCGGGTTGGCGTCTGGATCGACTACGGGCGCGAGGGCGGTGGGTTGATCGCGACACTGACCGGGCCGCGCGCGCCGCTGAGCGATAGCACAATCCTGTGGTCACTGATGCGCCGTCCGTTCGGCGCCCGCCGCGCGTTTGTCCTGATCTTGTGGCAGGCCCTGAAATTGTGGGTCAAAAAAGCCCGGTTCCGCCCGTTTCGCACTGCCCCTGTTCCCGATCATCCGGTTTCCCGCATCCGCGAGCCTTAAAGCGTCTTTGTTTGAGTAAGATCAAAGACTCGGGCACTTCGGAATGTTTGTGCTAGGATGGAAACCGCGAACACGAGGAGTTGGTCATGTTGGAAATCTCGGCAAGAAAAATCGCTCAGGTTGCCATGATGGGGCGCGAACTGAACCGCGCCGAGGGCGAACTGCGCGCCTTCATAGACCGGATGGGCGAGGATGAGCAGGCCGAGCTGGTTGCCGTCATGTGGATCGGGCGCGAGAGCTTTTTCGCCGAGGATCTGGCCGAAGCGATTGCAACCGCCAAGTCCGAGGCCTCGACCCCTTGCGCCGACTATCTGATCGGCACGCCGCATCTGTCGGACCACCTTGAGAATGGTCTGGATGCGTTGGGAATATCGGCCGAAGACGTGGAAAACGATCTGATGTAAACACGGTGCCCGCGATCCATGCGGGCATTGTTTTGAAGGCCGTTTACAATCCCGCACAGGTTTGGTTCAGTTCAGCCGAATTTACTTCTGGTTGATTGAATGAACGTTGATATTTCTGCTGATCCCCCGAAACGCAAAGTGACTATTGTCCGCGTGGCCATTGTTCTGGTCGTGTTGTGCATCTTGGCGCTGCCGATTTTGCGCAAAAAACATGACGCGCTGGTTGATATCTGTAGCTCGGATAAGGGTGACGTACAGACCACCCTCGACGCCTGCGATCTGCTGTTGGACTGGGCCGTCTTTAACCCAGCTGAGCGATCTTTGGCGTATCGCAACAAAATGCGGCTCTACATGGAGTTGGAGGATTGGGAAGCCGCAAAACGTGAGGCCGACCTGGCGATTGCAGCCGACCCCGAAAGCGAAGTGCCGCTGCAGTGGAAAGCACTAGTGTTGATGCGCACCAAGGACTACGCCGACGCGCTGGTGACTATTGAGACGGCGTTGGAACGCGCACCTGCTAGTGATTACTCGCTAGAAATGAAAGGGAAATTGCTTCGCGCGATGGGTGCGGACGACCAACTGCATGCCTATTTCGCGAATCTAGAAAAGACTTACCCCGACCGCAGATGGATTAAAAAGACGTGGGGAAGTCACCTGATTGAGGACAAGCTCTACGATCAACTGCTCGATATGACGGTCGAAGGGATCAAACGCGATCCGCAGAACAACGGCCTCATTGGCTATTACTACGTGGCATGTCTTGGTCTTGGGCCTCACTGCCCGCCACTTTTTCCCGAACGACGGAAAACCTATCCCGAGTTAACGTGCCCTGATGCGATTGCGCAGTTGGGCGAGGACCTCGACTTTAGCGAATACCTTCGGGAGTTCGAGGTGCAGACAGTGAATGATCTTTTTGCGCAAGAGATCAGATGGAGCAAATACCAGATTCGAGCGATATACGCAGGCCAATCCATAGCATTAACGGGTGGAGATCCTTCAAGAGCGGCGGAACGCTTTATCTTGGTTAGTGCCGTGTTCGACTGTGTTTTCCCCGAAAAGTACATCTACCCCCTCCGATATGTCGGCCCTCAAGGCGATGACGCGACGATGGTCTGGGCGCATTACTTCACTCCGCCGCTGCGCCAAAACCTGCTCGATCTGGCGCATTTTTATCTGAACGAACCCGGCAACACGCCCTGACCCAACACATTAATCAGTCTTAATCTGTCCCTCTGGCCGCGTTAATGCGGGCTTCTTTTATCTGTTTCAGCAACGACAAATGCAATTCAGAGTTAAAGGAGAAAGTCATGGGATACGCACAAACAGTTACCCCGCAGAAGGGGCTCTTCTTCGGTCTGTTTTCGAATTACGCCGAAGCACGGGTCGAGCATTTCCGCCGTGGGATTTACGCCAAAACGGTCCAGTCGCTGGAGAAACTGACCGACCGGCAGCTGGAAGACATCGGCATTCCGCGCTGTGACATCAATCGGCGCGCCTATGAAAGCGTCTACCACAAGCAGCCCTATAACCGTCACGTTCAGTGATCCAGACGCCCAGCCGGGCGCCAAACATGGAGGAGAGGATGCTGGATTCAAAAATCAACCGCGAACCGTCGGTCAATGCCAGTTCCGTGTTGTTGTTCGACCGGGCGATGCGGCTGCAGGCGATCAGATCGGATATCGTGCGCGCCGCGCAAGAGCTGAACCGGCTGTCCGATCAGGACCTGGCTGAGCTGGGCATCAACCGCAGCGATATCGACGGCGTGATCGAACGCTATATCTGACGGATCACAGCTTGAGACAAAGCCATTCCGACGTTTCGGGATGGCTTTTTTTGTCAGCTGTATTTGTTTTGTATCAGCAGCAACAACAAAGTGATTTGGCCAAAGATATGCTTGCCGGAGGGTGCTACAGCCCCGATGCAGAGCCAGAGAGGACTATTCAGGGCTACAACAGCCTTCTGGGCGCCGTATCTTTATTGATCTGGCTTACGTTACTTTGAGTAAAAGGCCCCGCCCCATCTGTGACCGGGGCGGGCTTGCCAGTCAGTTCAAATGATCGACCACTTGCAGATGCTGGGCCAGTGTGTCGATCTCGGCCATCCAGTCTTGCACCAGCTTCGGGTCGCTGGGGGCGGCGTGGACACCGGCCGAGATGGCGCGGTTCAGAACAGCTTCGACAGCCAGCGAGACCGGAACCGACACCAGACGCGCCATTGCGGTGCCGCGCGCGTCGCCCCAGGCGTCCATCACATAGGTCTTGTTCCAGACCGGGATGCCGTCTTTTTCCGCCTTCAGGCCCACGCACAGAACCACGCGGTCCGGCTCGCCCTCGTCATAGGCGTTCTCGGCCCAGAACTGATCCGACATCTCCTTCAGGCGGGCGTCACCTTCGGGGCCGGACAAGGTCTCGATCTCGGTGAACACGTCCGACCATGCATCGGCCCAACCGTTCAGGCGCAGGGTGCCGCGAACGAATTCCTTGACTGGCCAGTGTTCCTCGAACTGGTACTCGGCCATGAAGGGGATCGAGTCGCGGTTCGGGTAGACCTCAAAACTCTCGGGCGTCGGCAACGGCGCGATATAGCTGGTGATCGCGTCCCACGGGCGGGCGACGTCCAACGGGGCATAATCGCGGATCGATTTTGACGGTGAGCGCAGCGCCTTGAGCACCCCCAGAGGCGACCAGCTGAACTTGTAGCGGAACGGGTTCGGGTTCTTGGGGATGCCGCCGCAATAGGAGATGAAGCTCAGGTGGTTTTGCGCATCGAATGCGTCCGAGGCGCGGTAGTCCGCGACCAGAGCGTGGGCCATCAGGTGGTCGATGCCAGGGTCCAGCCCAACCTCGTTGACCAGCGCGACACCGGCCTCACGCGCCTTGTCGTCCAGCGCACGCATCTCGGGCGCGATATAGGACGACGAGACAAAGTTGGCTTCCTTCGAAATCGCCAGTTCCGCCAGCGGCACGTGCCAGTCACCCGGCAGCATCGAGACAATCACGTCACCCTTTTCCAGCACCGCGCCAAGTGCGTCGATGTCAAAGGCGCGGATGTCGTCGGTCAGGTCGCCGACTTCGGCCTTGGCCTTGTCGATGGTCCGGTTCCAGACGGTAACCTTATGCCCGCCCTCAATCAGGCGGCGCAGGCCGGGGATGGCCGACAGGCCGGTGCCACACCAGTGAATCGTCATCGCTCAGATCCCTCTCATATGTGTTTTGTAGGTTGCTTCTGCCCGACCCCAGACGCCGCTGTCCAGATCGGTCAGGGTCAGCAGCGAGGGCAGCAGTTGCGCGGCATAGTCTTCCGAACTTTCGACCGGCAGCATCGACGGCAGGTTGTCGATCGCCATTACGTCCATTACCGGGTCGGTGGCCACGCGCAGGGCGGGGGCCTCCCAAGTGGTGGCGCGGTCGTAGACCGGCACAGGGTTGTAATCGCTGTCCGGGTCGCAGGCCACGTCGCCAATGGCGGTCAGAGTGCGTGGCGCAGTCAGCGCCTCTTGTGGGACAAAGACCGGCGTACCGGGGCGTGCGAAGATGCAGTTCAAGAACAGGTTGTGGTCGAGGATTTCTGGGAACGGCGCGCCGCTTGCGGTCTCGGCCATGTCCCACTTGGTGACGGTGACACCCATCGCTTCGCACAGGTCGGCAGCCCCGGTTCCGACGCGGCCCAAAGCGCCGATGACGATGGCGCGGGGACGGTCGGCGCCGGTGGCGTCCAACTCGGCCAGCAGTTCGGCATTCAACGCATCTTTGCTGGGATAGACACCAACCGGCGGGCATTTCTGACCGTGTTGCTGTGCCGCCCATGTCTTGAGCGTAACCGCAGCACCCGCATACCCGGCCCAATAGCCAAAGGCCGCAACCCGGCGGTCATTTTCGTCCACCAGATACTCCAGATCATAAAGCGTGCCGCCGCCGGCCTTGAACCGCTCCAGCAGCGCGCGGCCGGAATGCTGGCCCTTATAGGCGTGGCCGAACATGATGTGGCGATGGGGCAGAGGGGTGCCGTCCACGGGCAGTTCCTTCAGGCCGAAGATGATCGCATCCAGCGGGGCCTCGGGCCAGGAATTCTCGGCCGCGATCTCGCAGCCCACATCCTTGTAGCCGTCAATCGGAATAGCACGGACTGAGCTTTCCTCGACCGTCACGCGGATGCCAGCAGCGATCAGCGCTGCGGCGCCTTCGGGGGTCAGCCCGACCCGTTCCTCGTTCGGGCGCTGTTCTGCCCGGACCCAGAGATGTGTCATCGTATTTCCTTTTGTCAGAGCATTCCGGCGGCGCGCACCACCTGAACCGAAGGACGTGCCTCCATCGCCTCACGGAAGGCGACGATCTTAGGGAAGGCCGAGACATCAACGCCGTCGCCTTCCAGCCAGCTGCAGACCACATACAGGTAAGCATCGGCCAGCGAGAACGCCTCGCCCAGCACAAACGGCCCGCGCAGGCCGTTCGAAGATATGTACTCGCAAGACGCGGTCATTGTCTGCGCGACCTTGTCTTTCATGTCTTTCCAGCTGGATTTCTTGTCGGCCCAGCGGTGCCCGCGCATCTTGTGCGCATGGTTCACATGCATGGTCGAGGCAAGGTAGAACATCACCTCACGCATCCGGGCAGCCATGATCGGATCGGCAGGCACCAGACCGGCCTCGGGGGCCTTGGCCGCGATATATTCCAGCAGCGCCCCGGTTTCGGTCAGAATGCCTCCGTCAACGACCAGTGCCGGAACGCGGCCCTTGGGGTTGATTTGCTTGTAAGCCGGTTTGGTCTGCTCGGCCCCGGCGAAATCCAACTGGATCGCTTCATAGTCCAGCCCGGCTTCTTGCAACGCGACGGCAACAGCGACCGAGATCGTGCGAGGGGCATAATAAAGCTGCATAGGGCCTCCGAAGTTTACAGGTGGGTCTGGGCGTATTGCCGGTCCGGCGCTTCCAGATGCGGAACGGCGTTGAACAGGACCGGGCTCAGTTGCGGGCCGATCGGGTGCAGACGATGCATCGACGTGTTCATGATGGCAAGGGCCACACGCGCCATCGACGGGATGTCCAGCCCCATTGCCTGCCGCACCACCATCGAGATCAACCCACCCGAGGTCACAACAATCGCGGGCCCGCCCTCGGTGCCGATATCGCGTAGCGCACCTGAGACGCGGGCCTCGAAGTCTTCGAAGGTCTCGGGGGTATCCTTGATTTCGCCCTTGGCCCAGGCCGCAAACGTAAGGGGCAGGTGTTCCACAAAGCCTTCTCGGTCGGTCGGGACCACCACGCCGTGCTGCTGTTCGAACAGCTTGGCGATGGTGAAGTACTCGATTTCGTTCAGGCGAGGGTCACGGATCGGCTCGGCCAGTCCCATGCTGGACGCGGTTTCGATGTGTCGGGTCAGGGTGCCGCAATAGACCCGCGTATAGCTGGTCCGCGTGAATTGCAGATGGTCACCCAGCCAGCGCGCCTGCTGGTGGCCCAGATCGCTGAGCTTGTCATAGCTCTCTTCATCACGCGCATCGGTGTTGGCCTGGCCGTGGCGAACCAGTGTTATATGTGACATGGCGGTCCCTCTCGGGCCGAGTCTTAGGGCAGGTTGTAGGCAGGGGCCAGAGGTGTTCCGTGGGCATCCGGCAAAAATCTCAGCGACTTAAGGCGCGTGCTTGGGCGAGCTGTCGGTGATTGTCATTTTTGATGTTGCGTAAGGGGGAAAAGTTTCCTATCAGAAACACGAATACAGCATACGGGTGTATACTCTTTACCCGGCTCTTAAGGGGACTGCTCTGACACAGATCAAAGTTCCATGACTGTTGACTTGCGACACAGTCGTGAGAATCTGGGCGGCAAACAGTTTTGACGTAGGGCGAACAAGTGCGGCATTCAGAGATTATGACCTTAGAAAGGTTGGACCCATGACCGATATTAAGCGCACGCCATTGCACTCATTGCATGTTGAGTTGGGCGGTAAGATGGTTGATT
>NZ_WPZO01000005.1 GCF_013031355.1 Ruegeria arenilitoris
GCGGCATCAAGGACAGCGGAAACGGCGTCAAAGAAGGCGTCATCGAAGCCATGAAATTCTTCACTAACGTCAAAACATACTCTCTACCCTGGCCGAGCTGAGTACCCTGACACTAAAAACAGTAAGGCCCCGGTCCATCTGGCCGGGGCCTTTTTTCGCTCGGGTCAACAGGTCAGCCCTGCACAACATCCTGACGCTGCACGCCCAGCCCTTCGATGCCCAACTCCATCTTGTCGCCCGGCTTCAGATAGGTCTGTGGGTTCTGCCCCATGCCGACGCCCGGAGGGGTCCCGGTCGAGATCACATCGCCCGGTTGCAGCGACATGAATTGCGACAGGTGCGAGACGACAGTTGCCACTCCGAAATGCATCGTGTTGGTCGATCCGTCCTGATAGCGGTGGCCGTTGACCTCAAGATACATCGGCAGGTTCTGCGGGTCGGTAACTTCGTCCCGCGTCACCAGCCAGGGACCAATCGGGCCGAACGTGTCGGCGGATTTACCTTTGACCCATTGACCCGAGCGGTGCAGCTGGAAGTCACGCTCTGACAGATCATTGACCACGCAATAGCCAGCCACATGGTCCAGTGCTTCGGCCTCGGAGACATACTTCGCCTCTTTGCCGATCACCACGCCCAGCTCAACTTCCCAATCGGTTTTGACCGAGCCGCGCGGGATTTCAACGGTGTCGTTCGGGCCAACGATGGCAGATGTCGCCTTGAAAAAGATCACCGGTTCAGCGGGCAGTTCCATACCGCTTTCGGCTGCGTGATCGGCATAGTTCAGGCCGATACAGATGAACTTGCCGACCTGACCCACACAGGCACCGATGCGCGGTTCGCCCTCGACAACCGGCAGCCCGGCCAGATCAAGCCCGCTCAGGCGCGCTAAGCCTTCATCGCCCAGCATATCGCCAGCGATATCATCAACGACGCCGGACAGATCGCGGATATTGCCCTCCGCATCCAACACACCGGGCTTTTCCGCGCCGACCGATCCATAGCGTAAAAGCTTCATTTCCTGTTCCTTTTCAACTCAGATGGTCCAACCGCCGTCGATGGCAAAGGGCTGTCCAGTGGTGTAGTTGCTGGCGTCGCTTGCAAGATACAGGGCAAGTTCCGCCACTTCCTGGGCTGTACCGATCCGGCCCATCGGCTGACGCGCGATGAAGTCCGTCATCGCCTGTTCGTAATCCCCGGTGGATCGCAGTCGGTCATGCAGGCTGGGGCTGTCGACCGTTCCGGGACAGATCGCGTTGCAGCGGATGCCCTGCGTCACGAAATCCGCAGCGACCGACTTGGTCAAACCGATCACCGCAGCCTTGGAGGCACAATAGGCAAAGCGGTTCGGCACGCCTTTCAGAGACGACGCGACCGAAGACATGTTGATGATCGATCCACCGCCATTTTCCAACATCGCAGGCAGGGTCAGGCGGATCAGCCGGTACATGGCCTTGACGTTCAGATCGAAGCTGAAATCCCAGTCCGTTTCTTCGCAATCCAGAATAGATCCACCCGCGACATAGCCCGCGCAGTTGAACAACACATCCAGCGGCGGCAGATTCGCCGTGGCCGCCTGAACGGCATCCGCATCGGTGACATCCAGTTTCAGGGTCTGAACGCCTGAGATTTGCCCAAGTTCACCTAGCGCCGCCTCATTGATATCGCAGGCAATAACACGCGCGCCCTCGGCCGCAAAAAGTTCGGCTGAGGCACGCCCGATTCCCTGACCTGCGGCGGTGATGAGGGCTGTTTTGCCGGATAGACGGTTTGAGGAAGTCATCGCAGCTCTCACAGTTGTTCAGGCAAAAGATCGGTGGGCAAGTTTTGATAGCAAACCGGTCGCAGAAAACGCCGGATCGACAGGGTGCCAACCGAGGTTGCGCCGAAATTGGTCGAGGCAGGGTAGGGGCCGCCATGCACCATGCTGTCACAAACCTCCACACCAGTGGGGAAGCCGTTGGCCAGCAGCCGTCCGGCCTTGCGTTCCAGCACAGGGACCAATTTGCGCGCGGTGTCCGCATCCTCTGCGTCCATATGCAGGGTGCAGGTCAGTTGCCCTTCGACTGCGCGTGCGATGTCGGTCATCTGATCGACGTCCCGGGCGCGCACGATGATGCCGGTGGGGCCAAAGACCTCTTCATGCAGGCTGTCATCAGCCAGCCAATTGTCGCCGGAGACGACAAACAGGTTCGGGGCGGCGCTGCGGGGCGCGCTGTCTTTGCCGACGATCTGAACAACTCCGGCCCCCTCGGCGAATTGTGCCACGCCCTTGCGGTAAGCGTCCGCGATACCGCTGGTCAGCATCGTCTGTTCGCCCGTCTTGTCCAAAGCGGACTGCGCCGCTGCCTGCAAAGCATCGGCATCCGGCCCGTCCACCACGATGGCGATACCGGGGTTGGTGCAGAACTGACCTGCGCCCATAGCCAGGGAACCGGCCCAACCGGTGCCAATCTCGGCTCCCCGCGCCGCCGCAGCGTTTGGCAGAACGAACATCGGGTTGACTGAGCCCAGCTCACCAAAGAACGGGATGGGCTCCGGACGCTGTGCGCAGATGTCGAACAATGCGCGACCTGCACGCAACGATCCGGTGAACCCCACCGCCCGGATCAACGGGTGTTGGGCCAAGGCCGTTCCGACCCCGATCCCGTCGCTTTGGATCAACGAGAATGTGCCAGCAGGATTGCCGGTCGCCTTGATTGCGGCATCGATTGCCTGCGCCACGATCTCGCCCGTACCGGGATGTGCTGGGTGGCCTTTGACGATCACGGGACAGCCCGCAGCCAAGGCCGCCGCCGTGTCCCCACCCGCGACCGAGAACGCCAGCGGGAAGTTCGACGCGCCAAACACCGCAACCGGACCCAAGGGGCGCTGGATCATGCGCAGATCAGGGCGGGGCAGAGGCGCGCGGTCCGGCAATGCTGGGTCGTGGCGATGGTCCAGATACGCACCGGCTTCGATGTGATCTGCGAACAGACGAAGCTGGCCGACGGTACGGCCTCGCTCACCTTGCAGCCGCGCCTCGGGCAGGCCGGTTTCCTGGCATCCGATCTCGGTGATTGCATCGCCGCGTGCGTCGATCTCGTCCGCGATTTTCCGCAGCAGCGCCGCCCGGTCGGCCCGCGTGGACCAGCCAAAAGTGGCAAAGGCCTCTTCTGCGGCCTGAACGGCGGTGTCTACATGCGCGGGTGTCCCTACAGAGAAGTCGTGGCTTGGACCATGTGCAGGGTCCGACGCGAAAGTGGCCTCGGTCCCGACCCATTCGCCCGCGATCAGGTGTTTTCCGGTCAACATGTTCAATTCTTCCTTAAATCAGCCCGCGCCGGGCGAGGTTTCGCATCAGATGAGACGCCCCGAATTTCCATTCCGGGCATTCGGTCGACAGGCGCACCGTATTGGTCAGCGCGCCCAGCTTATCGTTTGAAATCGTGACGATATCACCCAGTTTATGAGTGAACCCACCCCCCGGAGTATCCCGATCCTGGGTCGGTGCAAAGAGTGTTCCGAGAAACAGCATCAACCCGTCGGGATATTGGTGATGCCGCCCGATTGTCTGGGCCACCAAATCCTGCGGATCTCGGCTGATCTGCGCCATCGAGGAATGACCCGTCATCTGAAACCCGTCAGGCCCGGTCACCGTCAGTGTCAGTTCGGCAGCGCGTACGTCATCCAGCGTGAAACTGTCATCGAACAGCCGGATCATTGGTCCGATCGCGCATGAGGCGTTGTTGTCCTTGGCCTTGCTCAGCAACAGGGCCGAGCGTCCTTCGACATCGCGCAGGTTGACGTCATTGCCCAGCGTGGCGCCCTTGATCTGACCCTGTGAGGTGACGGCCAGAACAACCTCGGGTTCCGGGTTGTTCCAGGTCGAGATCGGGTGCAGCCCGACATCCGCGCCAAACCCAACCGAAGACAGCACCTGCGCCTTGGAGAACACCTCGGCATCCGGGCCGATCCCGACCTCCAGATATTGGCTCCAAAGCCCCTCTGTGATCAGCGCCTCTTTGACCTGCGCGGCCGCTTCGGACCCCGGCACGATATTGGTCAGGCTGTCGCCAATACGTGCGCCGATGCGGGTGCGGATCGCGTCGGCCTTGGCCGGATCACCTGCGGCTTGCTCTTCGATCACCCGCTCGACCATGGAGCCTGCGAAGGTGACACCACAGGCCTTCACCGCCTGCAGATCACACGGAGCCAGCCAGTAATGGTCGGCATCCAGAGAACCCAACGCCTCACCAGGTGCGGAACGCGTGTAATCGGCGGCATCCTCGCGTTCGAGGATATCGCGTACCGTCGGTGCCTCTTTGGAAGTGATATCAAACAGTTGTCCGTCGCGCGGGGTCACGACGCAAGGACCTACACCCTCGCGTTCCACACGCCCCAGCCACAGTCCTTCGGCATCCAGTTTCGGAAAGTTCATTTCAATCCCTGAGGTTATAGGCTTGGGTGGCATTGCCCCCCAGCACCGCTTTGCGTTCGGGTTCCGTCAGCGCAATTAACAGTTCATCGGTGGTATCCAGCCAATGTTGATAGCTGCTGGCCAAAGTACAGACCGGCCAGTCGCTGCCCCAGATCAGGCGGGACGGGCCGAACGTGTTCAGCAGGTGATCGACAAAGGGACGCAGGTCATCAACGGTCCAATCCGGCGCAGCTTCGGTGACCAAGCCGGACAGCTTGCACCAGGCGTTAGTGTCGCGGGCAAGTGCGGCCATGTCTTCGGCCCATCCCGAAATCACCCCGTCCTTGATCAGCGGTTTGGACCCGTGATCAATCACCACACGCATCTGCGGATGGTGCGCCAGACGCTGGCGCAGCGGACCAAGATGTTGCGGCAGAGTCAGGGCATCAAAGGTCAGACCCTTGCGTTGCACCTCCTCAAATGCCGGTGTCAGAGCATCCCCCAGCATCCAGTTCGGATCAGGAATGTCCTGAATCATCGGCCGCAACCCAACCAGAGCCGGGTGCGCGGACAGTGCCTCGATCTGCGCAGGCGCATCGGCGGCTTCGAAATCAACCCAGCCGACCACGCCTTTGATGAACGGAGTCTGATCGGCCAGAGACAGCATATATTCCGTCTCGGCCACGGTCGGGGCAGCTTGCACCAGAATCGTGCCTTCAATCCCTGCCTTTTCAAGCAAGGGTATTAGATCTTCCGGTGTGAAGTCTCGGTAAATCACGGCAAGCTCTGGCGTTAGCCAGCCGTAGTCACCCCGCGCCAACGCCCAGAAATGCTGATGCGCGTCGATCCTCATCCAATGACGCCTTTCTTGAGGATAATGTTGCCATACAGCCTGCGCTCGCCTGTCTGAACGATGGCAAAGGCGCTCGCGGCGCGATCGTAAAAGGCAAACCGCTCCACTCCTTGAATGCGGGCAGGGCAGTCTGCCGTAGCATCGATGATGGTTTGAAACTCCGCCACGGCTTCGGGCACGGTGCCCGGGTCACCGACCACCTGCATGGTCAACGCCGGATCAGGCACGTAGGTATCCAACGGCATGACGGACAGCACTGCCTTCAGCATTTCACTGGCCGAAGACCCATCAGCGCGGATGCAAGTCGGGCCAATGCTTGAACCAGGAAAATTCGCGTCCGCGATCACGATCTCATCCCCGTGACCCATAGCGCGGAGCGCGTGCAGTAGTTCCGGCGAGAGGATCGGGTCGATGTTACGCAGCATTGGCGGCCTCAGTTGGCAATGGCGCATCGGGGCGGATCAACCCCTCGGACCGCAGATCTGACCAAAGCCCCAACGGGATTTCGCGGTTCAACAATGCGACATTGGCCTGCACTTCGGCGGCACTGACCGCGCCGGGGATCACGGTTTTGACGCTAGGATGGCCCAAAACGAACTGCAGCGCGGCCGCAATCAACGGCGTGTCATGCGCGGCGCAGACCGCTTCGATCTTGCGCACCCGATCCAGAATATTCTTGGGCGCTTCGGCGTAGTTATACTTGGCGCCCGGCACGGCCCCGGTGGCCAGAATGCCTGAATTGTACGGCCCGCCCAGAATGATGCCCACGTCCCGCTGTTCGCAAAGCGGCAGGAAACTGTCCAACGCTTCTTGTTCCAGCAGAGTGTACCGGCCAGCCAACAAAAAGCTGTCGAAGTCGCCCAACCCCAACAGTCTTTCGCAAACCTGCCATTCGTTCACTCCGGCACCGATTGCCGCAACCTCACCGGCCTCGCGCAGCTCGATCAGCGCCTTGTAGCCGCCACCATCGAACAACTCGCGGACCTTCGCGTCCGACATCTCTTGACTGCCTTGGCTGAAGACACAGACATCATGCACCAGCAGTATATCGGCCTTGGCGACACCAAGCCTTTCCCGGCTCGCCTCATAAGACCGCATCACGCCGTCATAGGTGTAATCGAACACGATGCGTTTTTGCGGCACATCTACAAAGGCTTCGGGCGTTACCTCATGCGGCTCACAATCCAGCAGCAGACGTCCGATCTTGGTCGAAAGCTGGATGTTTTCACGTCCAAAGCGGGCGATGGCCTCACCAAACCGATGCTCGGACCGGCCAAGCCCGTATTGGGGCGCGGTGTCGAAAAACCGGATGCCCGCATCATAAGCCGCCTGCAAAGCGGCCTGCGCATCCTCGTCCGAGACTTTACGATAGAGGTTGCCCAAAGGTGCGCCACCGAACCCCATGCGAGTCAGCGGCACAGGTCTTTTGGTACGATGGTTCAAAAGTTCGGTCTGCGAAACGGTCATCCTGCTTCCCGTGTTGGCTGAGAGGTGATGTTGAAAAGATGCGGCTGCTCCTGAATCAGGACCTCGATCCGCGGCATCAGCTGCCCCAGATGGTGCCGCATGGCCGCCTGCGCCGCCTGTTCATTGCGGTCCAAAATCGCGGCGTGAATGGCTCGATGTTCTGCCAGGGTTTCCGCAATCCGCCCCGGTGTCGGCAGCAACAGCATCCGGGCGCGACTGACTTGCAGGGAAACGGTCTGCGCCACGTCGCCCAGACGCTTGAAACCGGTGAATTGCATCAGCAGCGCGTGGAATTCCTCATCCGCTTGGTAGAAGCCGGGAATATCCTCATCTTCGATCAGCAGCTCTTGCAGACGCATGTTCCGGCTGAGTTTCTTGCGCTGATCCTCGGTCAGATCACGCGCCACCTTGGCGACGGTTGCCAGCTCCAAGGCCTCACGCAGGAACATGCCTTCGCGGATTTCCGGCATCGAGAAATAGGACACCCGCGTTCCCGATTGCGGCACCACGTCCACCAGCCCCTCGGCGGCCAGCCGGGCAATCGCCTCGGTCACTGGCGCGCGCGACACACCCAGCCGTTCGCAGATCGGCGCCTTTCTGAGCGTCGCCCCGGGTGGGAAATCCAATGACAAAATGGCCTGCTTAATTGCCAGGTAGACCCGCTGCGCCAACGAGCCTTCATCCGATGCAATATCGCGCAGCAGCTGCGCGTCGATGTCTTGTGGTTTGGTCATGGTCTCGATCTATCATACTAACATGTTAGTTGACAAGTGTGAGATCGCGCTTTAGCAATCGAGGCAGGCAAGCGGGGACGAAATGCACGCAGACCAAGAAAATAAGGCCTCCGAGACGGCGACTCGTGACACGGTCAAGCTGAACCCAGTTGATAATGTCGTGATCGCGCTGCGCGATTTGCACGCCGGAGATCAGCCTTTCGGGCTGACCTCACCGCTGACTGGCCCCGTTCATCGCGGGCATAAGATCGCCATTGACGCGATTGCTGCCGGTGAGAATGTCATCCGCTACGGCCAGATCATCGGGCAGGCAAAAAATGACATCAAACCCGGCGACCATGTCCACGTGCACAACCTTGGTATGGGCGCTCATCAACAGGACTACGCCCATGCCAGCGCCAACACACCATTGGCGCCATTGGATGAAGGCCGCACATTTCAGGGCTTTCACCGTGCCAATGGGAAGGTGGGAACGCGCAACTACATCGGCATTCTGACAACGGTGAACTGTTCGGGTTCGGTCGCGCGCTTCATTGCTGAAGCGGCTGAGAAAACGGGTCTTTTGGATAGCTATACGAATGTAGACGGAGTGGTGCCGATCGTGCACGGCACCGGCTGCGGCATGTCCGGCAAGGACGAAGGCTATGCGACCTTGTTCCGCACGCTGGCCGGCTATGCCCAGCATCCGAATTTCGCGGGCATATTGCTGATCGGGCTGGGCTGTGAGGTCATGCAGGTCGCGGATCTGGTCGGTGGTCGGGCAATCCGGGCGGACGGCGCGCTCCGCTATATGACCATCCAGAACGAAGGCGGCACCCGCCGCACCATCGAACGCGGCTTGCACGAACTGCGCGGTATTGCGGAACTGGCCAATCAGGCCAGACGCGCCCCGGCACCGATCAGCGCGATTACGGTCGGGATGCAATGCGGCGGATCAGACGGGTATTCAGGGATCACCGCCAATCCGGCGTTGGGGTATGCCTCGGACCTTTTGGTACGCCATGGCGGCACGACAATCCTGTCGGAAACCTCGGAAGTTTATGGCGCCGAGCACCTGCTGACCCGCCGCGCCGAAACACCCGAAGTGGGCCAGAAACTGATTGAGCGTATCCACTGGTGGGAGGATTACACTGCCCGCAATGGCGGCGAGATGGACAACAACCCCAGCCCCGGCAACAAGCGGGGCGGGCTGACCACAATTCTGGAGAAATCGCTGGGCGCTGTAGCCAAGGGCGGCACCGCACCGATGCGCGACGTCTACAAATTTGGCGAGATGGTCGACAAAAAGGGCTTTGTCTTCATGGACAGCCCCGGGTTCGATCCGTGCTCGGTCACGGGGCAGGTGGCCTCGGGTGCGAACCTGATTGTGTTCACCACCGGGCGCGGCTCGGTCTCGGGCTATCAGCCGACGCCCTGCATCAAGCTAGCAACAAACTCCGAAATGTATGCGCGGATGGCGGACGACATGGACCTGAACTGCGGGGACATCGTCACCGACGGGATCAGCATCGAAGACAAGGGTGACGAGCTGTTCGAAATCCTGGTCCGCGTCGCCTCCGGTGAGAAAACCAAAAGTGAGGAACTTGGCTTTGGGGGTGTTGAATTCGTCCCCTGGCAAATCGGCGCGGTGATGTAATCCGCGCAGCCCTTGGGGAGAGGGGCGATATGGGAGGAGAAATGACAAAACTGGTCGACATGACGGGGATCGACAAACACTTCCCCGGGGTGCACGCGTTGAAATCCGTGCAGTTCGATCTGTTTCCGGGCGAGGTTCACGCGCTGATGGGCGAGAACGGGGCTGGGAAAAGCACGCTGATGAAAATCCTGTCGGGGATTTATCAGCGCGACGGCGGCGATCTGGTGATCGAAGGCAAGTCGGTCAGCCCAAATACTCCGCGCGAGGCGCAGGACCTGGGCATCGGCATCATCCATCAGGAACTGAGCCTGATGAACGACCTGACCGTGGCGCAGAACATCTTTATCGGGCGCGAACCGCGCAAAAGCTTCGGCCGACTGAACGAGGCCGCGCTGAACGCGCAGACCGCCGAGATTTTCGCTTCGATGAACCTATCGCTAGACCCGAAGACACTGGTCGGCACCCTGACCATAGCCAAGCAGCAGATGGTCGAGATCGCCAAGGCGCTGTCCTATCGGTCAAAGGTTTTGATCATGGACGAACCCACGGCCGCGCTGAACGACGCCGAGATTGCCGAGCTGTTCGTGATCATTCGTCGTCTCAAGGCCGAAGGTGTAGGGATCGTCTACATCAGCCATAAAATGGATGAGCTGAAACAGATCGCCGACCGCGTCACCGTCATGCGTGACGGTGAATATGTCGGCACTGTAGATGCGGCTGATACTCCGATCAGTCGGATCATTGCGATGATGGTGGGGCGCGAGGTGAACGAAGAACCTCTGGACGTGCCCGACCTGAGTGAGGCCGAGGTTTCATTGCAGGTGTCGAACCTGACGCGGGGCAAGGATATCCGCGAAGTTAGCTTCTCGGTTCAGAAGGGAGAAATACTGGGCTTTGCCGGGTTGATGGGGGCAGGGCGCACCGAAGTGGCGCGGGCTATTTTCGGGGCCGACCCCAAGGACAGCGGTGAAATCCGCGTGCACGGCAAACCCGTGTCGATCAAATCGCCCAAGGACGCGGTGCGCGCCGGGATCGGGTATCTGTCGGAAGACCGCAAACACTTTGGCCTGGCGACCGGAATGAACGTGCGGGACAATATCGCGCTGGCCTCAATGGACCTGTTCACCGGTATGGGTGGCGTTCTGAACGACGGCGAGATCAGCATTACGGCCAATAGCTATATCAAGCAGCTGGGCATTCGTACGCCGTCTGATGTGCAGGAGGTGCGGCTGTTGTCTGGCGGCAACCAGCAAAAGGTTGTCATCGCCAAATGGCTGCTGCGTGACTGCGATATTTTGATCTTTGATGAACCCACCCGCGGCATCGACGTGGGCGCAAAATCCGAGATTTACAAGCTGCTCGAAGAACTGGCGGATCAGGGCAAGACAATCATCGTGATCTCATCTGAACTGCCCGAGATCATGCGCCTCAGCCACCGCATCGCCGTCATGTGCGAGGGCCGCCTGACCGGCATCCTACCCGGCGGGAAAGACACCACTCAGGAAGACATCATGCATCTGGCCACCCAACGTAAGGCGGCGATGCAGGTAACAGGGACAGTACAATGACCACAGCCACGGATATCGACAAGAAAAAGCCTTTCGCAGGCCTGTCGGAAAGCGGCGCCTATCAAAAGCTGCTGGCATTTGCCAGTTTGATCGCCTTGCTCATCGGGTTTTCGATCGCATCGCCGAATTTCATGCAGACCTCGAACATGATCGCCATTCTGCAGGCCACCTCGGTTAACGGGGTGCTGGCCGTGGCCGCTACCTTGATTATCATCACCGGCGGGATCGATCTGTCACTGGGCACGCTGATGACATTCTGCGCGGTGATCGCGGGGGTGGTGCTGACCTATCTGGGGATGCCGTTGCTGCTGGGTGTGGCTGCAGCCATTGGGGCAGGGGCCCTTTGCGGTCTGTGCTCGGGCACTTTCGTCGCCAAAATGAAAATCCCGCCGTTCATCGCCACGCTGGGCATGATGCTGATCCTCAAAGGCTTGTCGCTTGTGATCTCGGGCACGCGCCCGATCTATTTCAACGACACACCCGGGTTCGACCAGATTTCGCGCGGGTCCCTGATCGGAGAGGTTTTTCCCGCGCTGCCCATCCCCAACGGCGTGCTGATCCTGTTCCTTGTGGCCATCGCGGCCTCGTACATTCTGGGTCGCACGGTTCTGGGGCGCTATACCTTTGCGCTGGGATCGAACGAAGAGGCGGTGCGCCTGTCCGGTGTGAACACCGATATGTGGAAAATGCGCATCTATGCGCTGGCCGGGGCCATCTGCGGTATCGCCGGTATCCTCATCGCCTCGCGTCTCAACTCGGCGCAACCCGCGCTGGGGTTGGGCTATGAGCTGGAGGCCATCGCAGCCGTGGTGATCGGCGGCACATCCCTGTCCGGCGGGCGCGGCACGATCCTTGGAACCCTCATCGGGGCACTGATCATGGCGGTGCTGACCAACGGGTTGCGCGTGCTGTCGGTTGCGCAGGAATGGCAGACCGTCGTGACCGGCGCGATCATCATTCTGGCCGTCTACGCCGACATGGCCCGGCGCAAGAAAACCGGCTGAACCACCAAACAAACGACCAACAAGGAGGAGAAGAACATGTTTACACGTCGTTTCATTCTGGGGGCGCTGAGCGCTGCCACTCTTGCCGCACCGGCCTCGATGGCCGCGGCCGAGGACATCTACATTCCGCTGGTGTCCAAAGGCTTCCAGCACCAGTTCTGGCAGGCGGTGAAGTCCGGCGCGGAACAGGCCGCAGACGAGTATGGCGTGAAAATCACTTTCGAAGGCCCCGACAACGAGACCATGGTGGATCGCCAGATCGACATGCTGGCCGCAGCACTGGCCAACAATCCCAAGGCCATCGGCTTTGCCGCACTGGACAGCCAGGCCGCCATCCCGCTGCTGAAACAGGCCGCCGATAAAGGTATTCCGATCATCGCCTTTGACAGCGGCGTTGACAGCGATATTCCGATCTCGACCGCAACCACAGACAATTTGGCTGCCGCAGGGCTGGCCGCAGACAAGATGGCCGAGAAGATCGGCGGTAAAGGCAAAGTCGCCGTGGTCGCGCACGACCAGACCAGCCGCACCGGTATAGACCGCCGCGACGGTTTCGTGAATCGCATCGCCGAGAAGTACCCGGATATCGAGGTTGTCACCGTGCAATATGGGCAGGGCGATCACCTGAAATCGACCGAGGTCACCAAGGCCATTCTGACCGCAAACCCGGATCTGAACGGTATCTTCGGCACCAACGAAGGGTCGGCCATCGGCGTGGTGAACGGCGTGCAGGAGCTGGGTACCGAAGGGTTGGTCATCATCGGTTATGACAGCGGCAAGGCCCAGAAGGACGCGATCAAAAGCGGCCTGATGGCAGGAGCCATTACCCAGAACCCGGTGGGGATCGGCTATGAAACCGTCAAGGCCGCTGTTGCCGCCCTGAACGGCGAAGAGGTTCCGGCCCTGATCGACACCGGCTTCTACTATTACGATGCGTCAAACATGGACGACCCGAAAATCTCGGCCGTTCTGTACGACTAAGACCAGACCACTCACGGCAAACCGGTCTGCCTGTTTCAGGCGGGCCGGTTTCTGTTCACGCGGGTCAAAAGCGTAGACCTAACAGAGCATATCCGCTGGGTCGGGATATTCTCATTTCGTATTTGTTGAACAAGTGTGTTAGGGTCTGGAATGTATTTTCTGACTTTTATTAAAGGTAGTTGATCCATTGCCAGACAAACCTATCAGCGTATTCAAGCTGCGCCCTCTGGAGAAGGCGGATCTGGAGGCCATCACCCCCTGGTTTCAGGACATCGAGGACCTCGCCCGATTTGACCGCACTTCGCGCATACCTTTCAGCCTGATGAAATCCGAAGAAATCTGGAGCGACGTTTTCAAAGCATCGGAAAGCAACTGCAAGTGCTGGTTCGTTGTCGAATCCGACAGTGGAAAAGTTATGGGATTGGCGGGTCTCGAGGCGATATCTCCGATCAATCGCGACGCCGTTGTCGCAATGTTTGTAGAAAAATCAGCCAGACGGTTAGGTTTGGCCATCAGAGCAACCGCTCTGGTTGTGGATTTTGCATTCCGTCAGCTTGGCTTAAACCGACTTACCTCGTATTATCGCGACGATAACCACATAAGCCGCGACCTTGTGGAAAGACTGGGGTGTCAGGTTGAAGGAACCATGCGGCAAGCCTGGTTCGCGGATGGAACATTTCACGACATGGTCGTCGTTGGTGTTCTCAAGCAGGATTGGATGGACCGACGCCCCATCTTGGCAAAGGAACTTGACCCGGGGACAGTCGTAACCTTCGGGTCGAACGGGATATCAGGCTGGTCCTGGCCGCCGCAGGTTGATGAGTGTGAGTAACGGGGTGTGATTTTGCTTTCTGAGTGCAAAAGCACATTTTGCTATAAACTGACGATAGGGTTCGAACGCAGCCCCTCAGACGAGTATTGAATGTGAACACCACAAATCCAAATCCTTCCATCACGCAAAAGCTGGGCGCCATCCTGTTTGCCGATGTCGTCGGCTATTCGCGCCTGATGAGCGAGAATGAGCTGGATACATACAATGCTCTGAAGCTATTGATGTCTCAGCTCGAAGAAACCTGCGCCGCGTTTCAGGGCCGGGTGGTCGAAGTGCGCGGAGACGGTATTCTGGCCCTGTTTGACACCGCCACCAGTGCGGTTGAGTTCGGGGTGGAGCTGCATCGTATCGCCAGCCAGCACAACCAGGAGCGCACGGATAATCAGCGCCTCATGTTCCGCGCTGGCGTCCATCTGGGCGAAATCCTGATCGATGATCGCGGCATCCACGGCGACAACGTCAATATCGCCGCCAGGCTTCAGGAAATCGCGGAACCTGAAAGGGTTTACGTCAGTTCTGCGGTATATGATCAGGTCTGCAATCGCCTACGTTATGGGTATGAATTTCTTGGTCCGAAAAAGCTGAAGAACATCCTGTCCCCGATCTCGACCTATTGCGTGCGCAGTGAGGTCGCCGGGGCGACAATGGCCGGGACGATGCGTCCTGAAATACTTGGAGATGTGTTAGAACGTCCCGACACGCCCTCGGTCGCCATTCTGCCCTTCAGCAGCCAGGGTGGGGATGAGTCGGACAGCTGGATCGCCGAAGGGCTGACCGACGACATCATCATGAACCTGTCCAAGTTCCGCAATCTGTTCGTGATCGCGCGGAATTCGTCTTTTTTCTTCAAGACACAGGAGATGCCACCGAAAGAGGCCGCGCAAAAGCTGAACGTGCGCTATGTCGCCCGGGGCAGTGTGCGACGGTCGGCCAGCCGTATCCGGATCACAGCGGAACTGGTCGACGCCACAACCGAACGCACCATCTGGGGCGAACGATTTGATCGCAAGATCGACGATATTTTTGACATCCTTGACGAAGTGACCGAGTGCATCGTGGCGGCCACCGCAGTGATGATTGAATCGCACGAAAAGCAGCGCATGATTCAGGCGATCCCGTCCGACCTTGAGGCGTATGGGTCCGTGCTTCAGGGTCAGCACCACATTTTCAAGTACACTCGAAACGACAACCGCAAAGCGCAAAGCTTCTACGAGTCGGCCCTTGAACTGGACGAAGGCTATGCCCGCGCGGCGGCGGCCCTGTCACGGACACTGAATATTGACTGGCGCTATTCCTGGTCCGAGGACCCTGCCACTGCGCTGGATCAGGCCCTGACTTTTGCGCAGCGCGCGATCGAACTGGACCCCACAGACGCGCGCGGGTTTGGCGAGCTGGGCTATGTGCACCTGTATCGCAAGGAACATGACGCGGCGCTGCAATCCTATCGGCGTGCTCTGGCACTGAACCCGAATGACGCTGACATGCATTCCGATTACGCCGATGCGCTGGCGCATTATGGTGACAACGAAGCCGCAATCTCACATCTCCAACAGGCGATGCGGTTGAACCCATATTTCCCAGATCAGTACCTTTGGCATCTGGGCGGCGCATATTTCAATCTTCACCGCTATGAAGACTCCATTGAAGCCGTCAACAAGATGAACAACCCCACCGAGGGACAACGCTTGCTGGCTGCCAGTTTCGCGCAACTCGATCAGTTGGACATCGCGCGTGACATTGCGGAACGGCATCGGAAGGCGCATCCCAACTTCTCGCTGAAACGGTGGGAGAGCGTGCAGCCGGATCGCCTGCCAGAAGACACTCAGCACTTTGTCGAGGGGCTGAAAAAGGCAGGCTTCTGAACGTAAAAGGCCCCGCTTGGCAGGGGCCTTTTACTATTCTCGCCTGATGTGAGCAGTGAACTTGGTGCCGGATCAGTCTTCTGAGCCGCGCGCACGTGCACCGCTGACCCGGGCTCCGCTAACACGCGCCCCACTTACGCGGGCGCCGCTGACACGCGCACCGCTGACGCGTGCACCACTCACACGCGCGCCGCTGACAGCCGGGCTGTCAAAGCCGAAATAGATGTCCAGAAGAACTTGTTCGAACTGACCAGTCATCACGTCCATACGCATTGTGTAATCGGCCTTGTCGTAATCCCACACTCGAATATCATTGGCAATTTGGTAGTCGGCAGCGGAAACCCCGCTAAGTGACGGATCGTTGGGTGCGCGCGCTGCCAGATCACCCGGCTTATTTCCATCCGTTGCGCTTTCACCTTCGCCATGAACCAGCATCAAGATAGGTTCGGGTAGTTCGTAATGGGTTCCTTCGTAGGCAAAGGCGTAAATCCGAGCAATTCGTGCGTCATCACCCAACTGATCGGCCAGTTGATTGTTTTTTCCAAGCCCTTTGCGTTTGGATACTTTTTTGAATTTTTGGCGCCCTTTGTTGTAGCTGCCGATTTGCTTCCAAAACCCTTTCTGACTATTGGTTCCGCCACCCTCTAAAACTTCAATTATTGTACCCCATGGGTATTGAGTCTTGCGGTCCCAAGGATTGCCAGCGCCACCAGTAACTGTCCAAAGTCCGTTTTCATCGCGTTTACCCTTTGGCTGATCCTTGACCAGAATTTTTTCACCTACACCCACAGTCACCCCGTTAACTGAAGTACCGCTAAATGGTGAGGTTAGTTCCTGGTCGGTGGCCGCCTTCGCTGTAATTGTAGGTTTTATCTCTATCTCTTGAACCAAGCGACCAAACAACAACACTTCTGAAAAACTGAGTAAGGATTCGGACATCTCACTTTCTCCCAACTACGGGATCGACGAAGCCAGAACCCTCATCTACCCCCTCTAAATTAACCCGAATAAATAACTCGAGCAAATACGTTCCAAAAATCACCCTACGATTGCATGCCACAAAACCATTCAAAAATAAAGAATTTTAGGCGCTAACCCGGCACCTGCGTGCGGACCGAATTCGAATGACTGTCTTCTTCGGGATTGGGCAGGCGTGGCCCGGCGGTTGTCAGACCGATGTCGCGCATCCGAAAGTTGCCCTCGATTATGTTGCGGAAGGCGCCGCCGGTGATCTCTTGATCCACCGCCAGCAGGGCTTTTTCCACCCCGAAATAACTGAGCATATCCGCGTCAAGCATCTCCCATGTGTCGGCCAGATAAGTGCCCAGAAAGTCGCGCGCCTCGAGCAGGGCGATGCGGAACCCTTCGGGATTTTCGGCATATCGCTTGTCGAAAATTCCCTGCATCACCCGGCTGTAGTCAGGAGAGCCTTCCAACTGATCCGACAGGTGTTCTTCTTCGGGCGAGATCAGGTCATGCACCAGCAAACGCTCGTGATAGATGTCGACGAAGATATCGAACATTGCACCAGTCAGGGGCTCGGACAAAGCGTGCTCGCTGGACCAGCCGGCAGCAAATTCCGACAAGGACCGGTCATTGGCCGCAATTCGGATCTGCGCATTTTCCGACAGTTCGGCAAATCGGCTTAGGCGGTTGAAGGTATAGAGGTTCCCGCGTGTGTTCTCCAGCAAGTCATCGACCACCGAACCGAAATGCAACGACGCCAGCAAAGCCACCAGATCAGCCGCGGATTCATGGAACCCGTAATACTCGCCCGAGGCATCGCCGTTAGACGGCATCCCGATCACGCTGTAGATGATGGCATGACCGATCTCATGCGCGACTACGTCGAAGTTCAGGCTGTAGGGGCGGTATTCATCGCCGTGTTCATGGGTGCCGCCGGTTTCCAGAAACCCCCAGCCGATATGTGCGTTGTCGAGGCTGGGCAGCAGCGACAGTTCAAGCCGGTCAAAGTCGCGCGCGAAATGCCAAGGGATCGGGCGGTCAAAATAACCCTGCCAGACATCCATGGTGAAATGGGCCGAGCCGAACAGATGCGCGGCTTCAAACGCAGGATTGGTTGGGTCGATGTGGATGAAGTTGCCGAACTCATCCGGCATGGCGGGCGGTTGGATTTGCCCGTCCCAGGGCGGCAGATACATGCCCGGTCCGTTTGGCCCCGGAATTATCGCACCATAAGGGGTGGTCTTCCCGACCGGGTCGACCGTGTACATGCGCGGCCCGGACGGCCCCGGCCCAATGCTACCCTGTGGCGCAGAAATCTCGACCAGTTCCAGTTGGGCGTTGGGCTCCAGAAACGGAGACTGCGGATACAGCAGAAACCGGGTGCCGGGTTCTTCTTCGATCTGTTCGGGTAAGTTCACAAAACGCCCTCCCGTGTGGTGCCCGGTCAAATCCGGCGGCCTCTCATTCGGCGGCTCCGCTGTGGCAATACAAAAACTCTGCTTCTATCATCTCATAAAACGCATCGCGCCCGGTCAGACCAAGCGCCACTGCGTAAGAGTCAAGATCATCGGGCACCGTCTGGTCAAGACGAGATTCAAAATACCACATCAGCACCCGCAACCGGTCCACGCCGGATTGGCCAGTCGGAAGAGCCTGTTCCGCCTTGCTAACGGCCCGATCCCGCAGCTGAGTGTATTGATCCGAACGGCGCAGTTCGGACAGCAGCTGCGTGTCCAGACGGCCCGCCCGTGACGCAGTGGCGGCTTCGATCCGGGCCGCGTCGGCCAGCATCGCCTCGTAACCCTCGGGGTTCAGGTCATTCGCTGCAATCCAGGCCATCAGGTCGGATCGCCGTGACAGGCCGACATTGGCCCGGTGGTCCTCCATCTGCCGGACCAGTTCATCCCGTTCTGGGGTGCGATCCTGTCCCGAGGCCTCCTCGCGCGACAGCAGGGCCAGAACCGCACGGTCCCTCAAGGTAGAGTAAAGCTCGGGCTGCAGCCGCAACTCGTCGATCACGCTGTGGTCGGCGACCGAGTCCCCGGCATCGATCCGTGCGCGCAACGCTTTCCACATTAAAGTGCGTTCGGTGCGTGCAATGTCCGTCGGGGGCAGGGGGCTTCCGGCCAGATGTTCCGACATACGTTCCAGCATGGCAACAGCATCCCGGGCCTTGGCGTCGATGCGCCCCGTCGGCAGCCAGTCTTCGAATTCGGCAATGCCCGGAAGGTCCTGCAGCGCCGCAAGAATGTCTGACCAGATGCGATTACGGTAGTGCATCGTCTTTGCGCAGCGCAGCACCTCAGAGGCCGTATCTGATGGCAGGATCGCTGCGGTCTGAGCCTGCGTCACAGTCGCACGGATCGACACCATCGGCTCACTCAGAGGCTGAAAGCCCAACTCAGCCGGGCTATGCAGCACAGCAACCTCGTCGTCGTCCTGCAACGTGCCGTTATAGTAATCCTCGAAGATGCCCCCAACACCGATCATTCCGAAATTGGCCAGTTCCGCCGCACGCAGGGCGCCCATACTAGCGCTGCCGAAGACCGGAATGCCCTGTTCGATCGCCCACAGAATCTCTTTGTGCCAGACCGAGGGCACGCCTTCGAAAAACCCATCGATGATACCTATCGCCGTCGGTTTGTCGCCCACTACGCGGTACACATCACCCTGCCGAACGGGCGGCAGGATCGTGGCGTCCAGACATTCCGAGATCGCCTCTGGCGCAAGGGTTGGGCCTACAAAAACCACCGCCGTCATGTCAGATCTTCCCTGATGCGCCGGGCCCGGGGGCCGGGGATGTAATCCGGTTCGTCATGCGGCGCCTCAAGCCGAGGGATGACGGCCCGCACCACGGCAATGTCATATTCCGGCCGAGACAGATCGACCATTACCACTTGCGCGGCGCCCACAGCGGAGAGCCGCTGCAACAACAGCTCCAAATCCTCGTCAAAAGAGTTGGTTACATGCGACGGGCAGTCGCCAAAACTCTGATCCGCCGCAGCGCCGTCAATCAAATCGCGCACATAGCGCCCGCGGTCCATTTTCGCCTGATCGGTGAATTCCTCGGGGTCCAAATCGTCCCGCGCGCCCGAGATATAGGTCAGCCGCGTCTGCGCCGCCTCGGTCAGGGCGCGTAGCAAGGCAATGGCGCGGTCCGGATGGCACCCGTCCCCGATGCCGATATGGCCGGGCTGCCCACCGCCTTCGCAGATCACGCAGCGAAAACTGGCGATGCCGATATCTGAGGTCGTGTTCCACAGCCCGACCTCCAACCCCGCATCGGTGATCATCTCAATGGCCTGACGACAGCGCGGATCATCGACACTGCCCGGATCAAGACGCGGCAATCCCGGTTGGTGGTGCCAAAGGGTTGTGGCATCCCGTTCGATCAGCTCGCAAATGGCGTGACAGCTGGCCTCGGCCAGGTTGTTGCCCGAGGCCAGCCCATTGGTGGTGCGGGGAAAGGCTGCCTGACCGCCGACCGGCGCGCTGGTGTAATCGGTATCGACCATCTCAAGCGGGACCCAGCATGGTCCACCCGTGCCCAGATCGTGCCCCTTAACCCACAGCATATTCCGATGCGGGTCAAAGCGCCCTCCGGTCACTTGTGGCAGACTGGTCGCGTCGACCACCATGGCCTCTTCAGCAAGCTCTGCATATCTGGCCAGCCGTTGCGGCAACTGAACCCGTTCAGCGTGCCAGGATTCAATCGCTTCCATCACGCCCGAGGCCTCGGCCGCGCGCAAGGACAGCCCCTTGCCCAGCGACACCGCAACTGATCGGGAGTTGGGCCTTGCGACCATCACCGTGGGTAGCCCAATCCGGTCCAGCCCGGTCAGGTTCGCAATCCGGGTGATGCCCATATCCTTCAGAAACGGCTTGACGATCTGCAGGGTCTGTTCCGGGTCGCGCAGCCGATGCGTGTCCAGCACATATTGCTTCTGCGATGCAATGGGCATGTTTCGGACCTTGCTAACTTAAATGACCGCAATGAAAAATAACCGCGCTGGGTCAATCTGTTACGGCGCAGGATGCTGGATCGAATCCGTTCGGTCAACCGTTGTGGTGCGCTGACCGGTTGAAGCTGAGCCGAGATATGTGGAGATACCGTTCCCCCGCGCGCAGGATCACGCTGGGGTAGGAGGGATTGTTCGGCGCATCCGGCCAGCCTTGCGGCTCCAGCGCCAAGCCTGAATAGGGCACGTATGGTTCGCCGGACAGGGTCTCACGTTCCAGATGGTTCAGATGTGTTCCGGAATAGACCTGCAAGCCCGGTTCGGTGGAAGACAGCGCCATCCGAACACCGGACAGCGGGGACTCCAATACCGCCACAGGCTTTTCCGGCGTCCGCTGGTCGGAGATGCAGAAATTGTGGTCGAACGGGAAATCCCCAACCATCCTTGGCGTGCGGAAATCGAACTCGGTGCCCTGAACTGGCGTGGGATTGCCCGACGGAATCAGATCGTCATCAACGGGCAGGTATCGATTGGCGGCGATTTCCAACTTGTGGCCGGTTATGTCTCCGCCACCGTTCAGGTTGAAATACCAATGCGGTGCGAAATTACAGACCGTGGCGCTGTCCGAATGTGCCTCAATCTCCAGACGCAACACCGCCGGGTTTTCCACGCTGTATCGGGCTGACACGAACAGATCTCCTCCAAACCCCATGTGCCCGTCCGGCAAATGCAGAGTGAAAGTCACGCTGGTCGCTGAACAATGCTCAACTTTCCAAAGCTGAGTTGAGGCTCCATCCTGCCCGCCATGCAGGCAATGGCGGTCGCGAAAATTGCGATTCAGGTGAAACGTCTCTCCGTTGAGGTGATAAGCCCCCGACGAAATTCTGTTCGCGCAACGGCCAACGATAGGCCCCAAATACTCATCCTTGCGCAAATATTCTGCCGGATCACGCCATCCAAGTACCAACGAGTGGTCGCAACCCTCCAGACGAAGATCGCACAACATTGCCCCCAATTGCATCAAGGTCGCCGTCAAACCTCCGTTGGAAATCGTGATCGCTTGCGGTTGACGCTTGGCTGTTTGTTGCATTCCAACCTCTTAAAACGTGATGTCGATGGCAGCCAAAACGTGTATAGCGGTCAAACTTGGTGAAGCCTATAAACTTAGCTTGAAGTATTCTGACGGTGACCCGCTTACTATTTAACATAACCATGATTACACCTAATTTCTGCTTATGAACCTCAACAAGCCGTTCACCTTCATGAGGCGCTCAAGGTCTCCTCTTCATTTGGAGTTTGCCATTTTCGCACTCAGCAGACGTCAGATTTTCGCTTAGGTTACAAATCACTACAATTCAGCCATTCCGCACCTCTGCATCTGTAGCAAAAAACCCTTAGCCGATCTTTGTTGGTCTGGAGGGATTATGCAGTGCGGCACGCCAGAGGAGACGTTCGCTGCGCAGTTAGAAACGAGCCTAAAATAAGTGAGTATTCGACGATGGCACCTATGTCCTGATCTCAGTCCTCGGCTGTGACTTGCGATGATTTAGTGGTGTCTGGCCCTGAACGCCTAAGGAACCACCATATCGATATGATCGATACCAGTAGCAGGAGTAGCGCGATCGGATACTCGATTATCCGTGTCCAGTCGCCGTTCATCAAAGCAAGGCTCTGCGAAAGCGATATCTCAAAGCGCGGTCCCAGAAAAAAGGCAATGATAAAGATGACAACCGAGTAACCGAAGCTGCTCATCAGATAGCCGATCCCGGCAAAGACTAGCATTACAATCACGCCGAAAATGCCTCCGGTTGCCATCGAAACACCAACGATACAGAGCAGCAGCGCTGAAGCGAAGATGATGGATTCCGGCGCCGAAACAACTTTGACCCAAAATCGCAGGCCCACTTGGCCAACCCACAGGTTCAGGAAATTTGCCATGATCATGGCGCCAAACAGCCCATAGATCAGGCGGCCCTGATCCTGGAACAGAAGCGGGCCAGGTTGAATACCATGGATCATGAAAGCACTGATGATCAGGGCAGCGCCGACGCTGCCAGGAATGCCGAGAGTCAGAAGGGGAATGAGGTTTGAACCCACAACCGCCGAATTCGCGGATTCTGCAGCGGCGATGCCGTGCAGATTGCCTTTACCGAACGAACCGGGATCCTTCGAGGCGCTTTTGGCAGAGGCATAGGACATGAAAGCCGCCGCAGTTGATCCGATCCCGGGTAGCGCACCCAGAACGGTTCCGATCATCGCACCCCGCAGCATGGTAAAGCGGCAGGCCCAGTATTCCGCCCAGGACACGCGCATGTCCTGCGGATTGCCGGTGTCCTTGACCTCGACCGCGGGTTTCACCTGGCCGGACATTTGCGTCAGTCGGCGCAGGATCTCTGCAATGGCCAGCGTTCCGATCGCAACCGATGCCAGGGGCAGCCCGTCGTAGAAATCGAACATCCCGAAGATCAGGCGAGGCGTGTAGTTTTCAGGGTCGGTCCCGACGGATGCGCAGAGCAGACCCAAGGCGGCGGCGATGATGCCTTTGATCAGCGAATTGCCAATCAGCCCGGAAAGCACCGAAAACGCAAAGACCATCAGGGCAAAGACTTCTACCGGCCCCATGCGCAGGGCGAGTATTGCCAAGGGTGCTGAAACCGTGATCAGGACCAAATCACTGAAGGAGTCCCCGGTCACCGAAGAAAACAGCGCCATCTTGGTGGCCTTCAGCGGCTTGCCATCCCGTGCGAGCGGATAGCCGTCCATGGCCGTGGCAGCCGCATCGGGGGTGCCGGGCGTATTCATGAGGACCGCAGGCACAGCGCCACCAACCAGCCCTCCCTTGTTTACCCCGACCAAAAAAGCAATGGCAGGCAGCGGGTCGAGTCCGAAAGTAAACGGGATGGCGATTGCCATGGCCATCACTGGCCCGATTCCGGGGACCGCGCCAACGAACTGGCCGACGACGACACCGAAAAGGACGAATGCCAGGTTCCAAATTGTGAAGGCATCGGCAAAGCCCGCCAGAATTGTGGAAAGATCAACCATGTCCACTCTCCTCAGGGCAAGGCCCGGTCGAGGACCTGCACAACCAGCAACCAGATCGCGCCGGGCATTCCCACGACCCCACATACCAGCCAGAAGGGACGTCGTTCGCCAATCAGTAACATGATGGCCAGGGCAATCATGGGGGCGACATAAATGAACCCAAACCGGCCCATGAGAACAAGACCAACCATAAGCAGGCCGAAGTAGAGCCCGGCCCGGACAAATTCGCTTGCCTCTTGCGTGTGGTGTTTCGTGGGGCGCAGCATCAACAAGGCACCGCAGAGGCTCAACACGATGGCAACAGCATTGGGGACGGTGTCAGGGTGAACCCAGCCACCTTCCACCTGTTCGACGAAGGTTGGTATGATGAACAGATAGAGCGCCAATCCAAACAGCAGAAAGAAAAGTCCGGAAGCGCGGTCTGCGTTGATCTTCATGGTGCCCTCCTGAAAATGCCCCCGCCGAGTTCTTTTTAGCGGGGGGGTGTCAGTTACTGTCCGAACAGGACTTTGACGTTCTCCACGCCGTCGACCATCATCTTCTCAGTGCCTTCGGCGCCGAGGTTCAGGACCTCGGTCGTTGCGGCGTTGCGCACGATCTCGGCCACTTCATCCGTAGCCATTGCGTTTTCGAGCGCGTTGGTCAGGGCCGCGACAGCAGCAGGATCGGTGCCAGCGGTTGTAGCGAAATAGAAGTAAGGGTCGAGATAGGCGCTGATCCCCGCTTCGCGCACCGTCTGCACGTCCGGCGCATAGTCGTGGCGGGCGTCATTGGCGCTGGCGATCATCTTGAAGTCACCCGACTCGAGGTATTTGATGTGGGTACCAGCAGAGAACCCGGCCATCACCTGACCGCCAAGGATCAGCTTTTGGGTTTCCGCCTCTCCCTTGGTCGACACAAAGCGAAGATTTGCATCTGCTTCGCGGTTTACCACCTCCATCAACAGCTTCTGCGGCGGGGCTCCGAAGCCGATGGCCAACCCGTCATTGGCCTTGGAATACTCGATCATACCAGCAAGGTCGTCGAACGGTGCATCAGCCCGGGCGATCAGCGCCAGTTGAGCCCGCGAAACAGTGCCGAGATATTCGAAACTGTCGAGATCGAAGCCAAGTTGGTCGCCGCGCTTCACGAGGTTGATCAGGACGGGCATATTGACACCCAGGCCGATGACATTCCCTTTGGGCGGCATTTTGGCGATGCCGGTAAACATGGCGACGCCACCGCCGCCCGTCTTGTTTTCGGCAATGATGTTCCAGCCGGTTTGCTCTTTCATAACCTTGGCAATGACGCGGCCCATCGTGTCGGTCGATCCACCAGCGGCAAAGCCGATCTGCAAGCGAAGTGTACCGGTTGGCTCCCAGTCTTCGGCCATTGCACCTCCGGCAAAGGCCATCAATGCCCCGGCCACAAACCCGGTGATTGTCCGTTTCAGCTTCATGGTTTCCTCCCTTTCAAGGTGTCTTTGGATCGTGCTTTCGGGACAGGTCGTTGGTTCTCCTCCGGACCGCCCTGCCCGCCTGCGTCAATGAGAGACAAAAACGGGTATTTCAGCCTCTCGAAGGATGTGTTTCGTGACCCCGCCAAACAGGTCTTCGGACAGTTTCGAGTGACCGAAGGCTCCCATGACCAAAAGGCCCGTTTTCTGTTCCATGCAGAAGTCGAGGATCGTCCGAGCGGTTCCGCCCGATCCCCTCGGCACCACGACGTGTTTTGCCTCGACACCGTGGCGTGCCAGCAGCGTCGGCAGATCGATGCCCTTGGTTTCCCGGTGAACACTCTTGTCCCCCACGGTGACGATCGTAACCATCCGCTTGGTTTCCAAGATGTTCATGGCGTCGAACAGGGCGCGGGACGCATTACGCTTACCATCCCACGCGATCACGGCACTTTCGTTGATTTCCGTCGGCCGGAACCGCTTGGGTGCCACCAGGATCGGTCGGCCACTTGCGTGTGCAATCCGATCAGGGTGCAGCGTATATTCATCCGCCGCAGGCAAGTTTTCATACTGCCCCAGAACCGTGACATCGAACATCCGCGTGTAAAAGGAAATGGTCCGATCCGGATCGGCGTGGACATCGATCCAGTGCTGTTTGTCGGGATCGACCTTGCCATCGAGATAGCTGCGAAACCTGTCTTCGAGTTCCGTCACCCGACCCGCGATGATGTCATCCAGAGAAGCCGCCACCTTCTGTGCCAGCCAGGGGGGGAAGTTCTGCACAATGTTTGACACGCCATGCGCAACGATGCCGGTCAGATGGGCATCGTATTTTCGCGACATCAAGGCGCCCAGATGCAAGGCGGTATCCGATGCTTCGCCGCCGTTATAGGCAACCAGCAGGTTTTTCAGTGTCATGCCTTGCCTCCCAACTCGCCACCCGCAACCGGGATGAGTTGGAAAACAAGTTAACGTATGAATGAGTTCCTGCCTGTCCACTGAAACATATGACAAGAAGGTCTCTATTCCGCCTGCCGCATGTCCCTGGCCCGGCGTCCGGTGTATTTTGCCGTCAGCCTGGCGGGGACATCGTTTTCATCCCAGACGCCGATCATCACGCCGGTGTCTGCCTTTTCTGCGCGGATTTCTTCCAGCCGTTTCTTGGAAACCGTTGTGCGTTGCGACAACCGTCGGGCCCATGCACCCAGCAGGTCATACATCTTGCGGATCGTGTCGCCATGTTCGGGTAAGGCACCAAGGTCCACCAACTCCTCCGGGTCGGTCTGCAGGTCAAACAACATGGGCCGGTGCCCCGTTTCGAAGTGGATGAGCTTCCAGCGGCGTGTCGCAACCATAAACACCATGGCTTCGTCTGGGCTGGCTCCCAATAAGACGGCCTCGTTGTTGGTGGTGAAATCGACCTCGCAGAACACTGCCTCACGCTCCGTATCGGGTTTTTGACCATGCAGGATCGGCAACAGGGATTCCCCTTCGAGGATGTGATCCGCAGGCTCACCGCCTGCCAAATCCAGGAATGTCGGCGCCAGATCAATGCTTTCCACCAAAGCATCGCACGCGGTGCCCCGGGTGGCGTCCGCCTCGGGCGAGGGGTCATAGATGATCAACGGCACTCGGATCGAGCTTTCATAGAAGAACGACTTTTCGCCCAGCCAGTGATCGCCGAGAAAATCGCCGTGATCCGAGGTCAGCACGATCATTGTGTCATCCATGCGCCCCGTGTCCTCAAGCCACTTGAACAGCACCCCCATCTGGTCATCGATCTGCTTGATCAGCCCCATATAGACCGGGATCACCGCATCACGTACCTCGTCGCGGGCAAAGGCCTGACTGACCCGGCTTTTCATGAAGGCGTCCATTACCGGATGCGCATTCTCACGTTCCGCTTTCGAGCGTTGGGCGGCCTGAACATGTTCGGGGCCGTACATGTCGTGATAGGGCGCGGGGACGATGTATGGCCAGTGTGGCTTGATGTAACTAAGGTGCATGCACCAGGGTTCGTCACCCGCCTGTTCCATGAACGCCATGCCCCGGCGCGTCAGATAGGGGGTTTCGCTGTCATCTTCGGCGATGTTGGCCTGAAGCGGAGAGTTCCTGAGGAACCAACCGGACAACACATTCCCGTCTTCATCCAGCCCGGAGTTTGCGAAGTCATGCCAAGGGTTATCGCTGTCGTAGCCCTTCTCCGACAGGTATTCGCTGTACTTCAACGCGCCGCCGGGATCATACAGGCCCGCTGGTCCTTCGGGGCGCATGCCGTCGTCTCGTTCGAACACATCAAAGCCGCATTCGGCAACACGCGCACCGATAATGGTGTCACGGCTAAGGCCAAGGCGCTCCATGCCCTCCAGATCGGGCTCCATATGGGTCTTGCCCACCAGCCAGCAGCCCATACCGGCCTTGCGCAAGTGGTCGCCCAGCGTCTGCTCTCCGACTTTCAGCGGGACAGTGTTCCAGGTCGCGCCGTGGCTGTGGGCGTAGCGGCCCGTGTAAAAACACATGCGCGACGACCCGCAAATCGGAGACTGGATGTAAGCTCGATCAAACCGCACACCCATTGACGCCAGCCGGTCGATGTTGGGCGTATGCAGATGCGGGTGACCGTAGCAGCCAAGGTAATCCCAGCGCAGCTGGTCGAACATGATGAACAGGATGTTTTTAGCCTTGGCCATGTCGCTCTCCGAATGTGACCTGCTCGCAAGGTCAGGTGATTGCCAGAAGCCGCGCGGTGCCCCAAAACTCTGCCGCCAGTGCGTCGCCGATAAGGCGCATTCTCCGTTCCCGGACAAAGAGTGCCTGTGCGGTCACAACTGAATCCATGTCGCTTTGAAGTTCTCGTACTTTTCCAGCGCATGAAGGGACTTGTCCGCACCGTTCCCCGATTGGCCCACTCCACCCAGAGGGGATGTCATGTCCGAGCCAGCGAAGCAGTTCACATGCACCTGACCGGATTTTATGCGACCAGCCATCCGGTGTGCCCGCGACAGGTCCGAGGTCCAAACCGCCGAGGACAGCCCGTAGACGGTTTCGTTGGCAATCTCGACCGCCTCATTTTCGGTGTCAAAAGCTCGCGCTGCCAGTACGGGGCCAAAGACCTCGTTCTGCACCACGCTCATGTCGGGTGTGACATCCGTCAGAATGGTGGGCTGGTGATAGAACCCGCCAGTGTCGGTGTGCAGTGCCTCGCCACCGGTGGCCAAAATGGCGCCTTGTTCCAACGCCAATTTCACTGCCGCTTTGGTTTTGTCCAGTTGCGCGGCATTGGCCAGCGCGCCGGTGGTATGGTCCAGTTTCAGCGGGTCGCCTACGTGCAGTGCCTCGGCATGTTCGCGCAGCTTCTCCATGAACTCGTCATAAACGGTGCGCTCGACCGCCAGGCGCGAGGCCGCAACGCAAACCTGACCGTTGTTGCGGAAGATCGAGGCGGCTGTCTGGGCTGCCGTCACCTCAAGATCGGGTGCATCGGCAAAGACGATGTTGGGTGATTTGCCGCCGAGTTCCAGATACACCCGTTTCAGGTTGGATCGCGCCGAGTACTCCATCAGTTTTCGGCCAACCGCTCCCGAACCAGTAAAGGCCAGCACATCGACATCCATGTGCAGTCCCAAGGCTTTGCCCGCTGTTGCACCCTGCCCCGTCACCAGATTTAGCACGCCCGGCGGCAGCCCGGCTTCAAGTGCAAGTTCGACCACACGGATCGTCGACAGGCTGGCGTCCTCCGAAGGTTTGAGGACTACCGAATTGCCCGCCGCAAGTGCGGGCGCCATCTTCCACGCGCCGATCATCAGCGGGAAGTTCCAGGGAATGATCGCGCCGACCACACCCACCGGTTCCCTCTGGATCAGCGACAGGACATTAGACGGCGTAGGTGTGACCTCGCCATTCACCTTGTCGATAGCCTCGGCGTAATAACGAATGGTACCTACGGCAGATGTCGGCTCGGCCATCAAAGCCATGCGAATGTCGGTGCCATTGTCGCGCGCGCCCAGAACGGCGAGGCTCAGGGCCTCGGCCTCGATCAGCTCCGCCCATTTCAACAGCACCTTCTTGCGTGCGGCGGGGGCAAGTGAAGACCAAACGCCCGCCTCAAAGCTCGCACGAGCAGACGCTACCGCGCGATCGATGTCTTCCACATCACTGTCGGGAAGGGTTCCAAGCGCCGCCCCGTCAATGGGGCTGCTGACCGGTATCTCACGCCCGGATGCCGACGAAAGGAATCGACCATCGATGATGTTGTGCCCCCTTGGAGCGTCGAGCGCGCGCAAGGCGTCGATCTTGTCCTGTTCCAACTGTGTCACTGTCTGGCTCCTATCGGAACTGGTCGATGCTGGGCATTTCTTCGAACGGAACTTCGATCACGGTGGGGCCGTCGGTTGTTGCCAGTCCGCGTCGGATCGCAGCGCGCAGCTCAGTTGCGTCCGTAGCCTGCAGGGCCTGCGCCCCGAAGCTCTCGATCATGCGGGGGAAGTCCGGGTTCACCAGATCGGTCGCTATGATCCGGCCGCCATAGTCGTTCTTCTGCATCTGCTGGACATTGCCGAACTGGTTGTTGTTGAACAGGATGGTGACCAACGGGATCTTGTGCTGCACGGCAGTTGCCAGTTCCTGCACCCCGAACATGAAGCCACCATCGCCGGTGATCGAAATGACCGGCACATCCGGGCGGACCACTTTGACACCCAGTGCGGTCGGAAACCCATAACCTAACGTGCCTTGATACCCGGTCGAAATGAACGTGCGCGGCTTGTAGCTTTGGTAGGCAAACCGGCTGGCGAACCCGACCTGTGTCAGTTCGTCCACAAAGATCCCGTCTTCACCCAGTTCTTCGCGGATGATGCGCAGGGTGGTTTGCTGGGGCTCCAGCACCGCCGATTTCTTTGTCCAGGCAGCCTTGGCTTCCTGCAACTCCTCAATACGTGATGAGCGCCTGTAACCCTCCAGCCGTTCCAGCAGGAAAGGCACCGCTTCTTCGGCGCGTGACGTAATGGCAAGCTCGGGGCGGGAGAAAACCGTGTGGCTGACCGGATCAACATCGATGCGGATGATTTTGGGGCGGTGGCTCTGGGTCCATTTCTCCATCGGGATACGCATCTGGCTGCCGATGGCCAGAACGACATCTGTCTTTGCCCAAAGCGGGCGGGCGGCGGGCATGTGAAAACCGTGCGGGCTGCGACTGTCGACTACGCCGTGGCCATTACGGAAAGCCACGACCGGCGCCTGAAGTTTCTCGGTCAGTTGGCGAACCGCCTCGCTGGCATCCATTGCTCCGCTGCCCACGAAGATCATCACGTTCTCAGCACCAGCCAGCATCTCGGCCGCCTGGTTCAGGCCTTCTTCGTCCAGAGGTGGCTGTTTCGGCGCCACATCGCCTGCGTCCAGATCCACCGGACCCTGCGCCGCAAGCACATCCATTGGGATTTCCAGCGCCGTAGGTCGAGGGCGCCCGAAACCGGTCTGGGCGAAGGCCTCCTTGATGCGGCCGGGAATCTCGGCGGGGCTGCTCGCCCGCTCAGCCCATTTTGTCAGGCGTTTCAGGATACCCAACTGATCGTTGATCTCGTGTAGGTCGCCCATGCCCCGGTCGATCTTGTGCGACGGAATTTGGCCAGTCAGGCACATCACTTTGGCATTGGTGGCATAGGCCGTGGACAAAGCCGCGCTTGCATTGAGAATGCCAGGCCCCGGCACCACGTTGAACACGCTGGTTTCGCCTGTGGCCAAGGCCGAGCCGAGCGCCATGTACGCCGCGCCCTGTTCGTGGCGCGTATGAATGATCCGGAACTTGTCACGGTGATCATAGAACGCGTTGTAAAGCCAGTCATTCTGCACACCGGGCAACCCGAACACGGTCTCGACACCAAGGTTGTGGAGCGAAAGGACGGCGGCTTCCCCGCCCGTCATTCTGGTGGTCATGATTCAGCCTCCGATCACAGTTTTCAGGGCGGCGATGAGCCGCGTATTGTCCTCAGGTGTACCCACGGTGGCACGAATGTGGTGCGGCAGATGGAAGGCTGGGCGAACCATCACCGCCTCTTGCACCAGGGCATTTGTCAGGCTGTCTGCATCATGGCCGACGGGGCAGCGGAACATCACGAAGTTGGCCTGGCTGGGGCTCGTCTCCAAACCCAGATCGCGCAGGCCGCTGGCCAACCGCTTTCGCTCTGAATGGTTGTTGTCGACGGTTTTCTTCAGATGTTCTTTATCTGTCAGGGCGGCGATGGCGGCTGCCATGCCTGCGGTATTGATGTGAAAGGCACGTTTCAGTCGCTGAATTCGGGCGGTCATTTCCGGCGGCGCGATGCCGTATCCAAGACGCATTCCCGCCAGACCGTAGGCCTTGGAAAAACTGTGCACGATCACGATGTTTCGCCCATCCAGAACGTGCCGTATTGCATCGGGCAAGCCCATTTCGGTGGCGAACTGGAAATAGACCTCGTCATAGACAAGTGTCACATGATCCGGCAGACCATCCAGGATTGCAGACAGGGTTTCTTCGCCAAACCAGGTACCCGTCGGATTGTTGGGATTACACAGGTAGACAAGACGCGTTTCTGGAGTCACCGCTGACAGAATGCCATCCACGTCAACTTGGTAACCGGCACCCTGCAGCGCCACGGTATCGATCGGTGCCCTCTTCTTTTGCAGCGACGCCGAATAGGCACCAAAGCAAGGGGGGCAGATGATCGCGCGCTCTCTTTCAGTGAGACAGGCATCTTCGATCAGGGACAACACCTCGACACCACTGTTTGCGGCGAAAAAATGCGATGGCGTCAGACCACGACCATGAAAATCGGCAAGGGCTCCACACAGGGCTGCGTCATTTCGTTCTGGATATACATTTGCCCCTTCAAGGGCTGCCTGTGCCGCAGCCACGGCCTTGGGCGAAGGTCCAAACGGGTTTTCATTCGAGGAAAGCTTCGTCACGGCGCGACCTTGGGCAAGGGCGCTGACGTCATTTGCGGACAGACCGGCCTTGTATTCCATCTGTGTTGCTTCACTCATAGTCTTCAGGCGCTCCTTGAGTGTTGGTGCCGTTTCGCCATGCCCTGGGAACCGGTCTAAATCTGGCTGTGACGATAAGCGCCAAGCTTGGAGATTTATGTCCCTTGTTGCAGGGGACACGCCGGACAGCGTGGTTTTTGTTAAGCCCTCAAGTTGCCAACACCACGAAATCTGCTCATCATGAGATCATGACACTTGAAAACTTCTTCAGCGGTGAAGGGGCCCCGAAGTTCCTGAAAATATTGTCGTCTTGCCTGGCGTCTGTCGGCTCTGCGGACTTCAATGCGCATTTTCTGGATATGATCGAACATGTCGTCAAAGCCGATCAATGTATGATTTTCTCGTACAAGCGCGACCGCCCGCACTGCTATCTGTCGTTCAACGAACGGCAGAAGCAGGCGGCAAAAAACCTGGCGCACAAATACCTACGAGGCGGGTATTTGCGCGACCCTCTGCGCACAGATATCGAGGCCACAAAACAAGACGGACAGATGCGTATTCTCACGCTGCGCGAGCTTTCCGATCGGATGCCGCCAGATTATTGGCAGGAGTTTTTCCAGAAGACGGGAATTGTCGACAAGATCACCGTGCTTGCGCGAAGCGACGACGAGGTGGTTGGGATGAATTTTTACCGTTTTCAAGAGAACGGCCCATTTATCATCAGCGAAGATGAACTCCGCCGCGACTTCTGGACCCTCGTGTCGAAAATCGTATTGCTGCACTATGCAGAAAACCAGCCTGCTCAACTGCAAAGCCCGCTCAATTCGTTGTCAGTCCGCGAAAAAGAGATTTGCGAGGCAATCCTGAGAGGCCTGACAACAGACGCCATCGCCTGGGAACTTGATGTGGCGGCCAGCACAGTCAACACCTACCGCAAACGGGCCTATGAAAAACTGGGGATCAATTCAAAGTCTGCTCTCTTCGCCTTGTGCGCGTGACGCTGTTGACAGCAGTCCAAAGGCTCACCAGTTCATCCTGCCTTGTCCCTTAACTCAGAGGACAGACAGGAATGTCGTTGCAATGAAAGACTGAGCAGGAACGCGCGGTATTCAAAAGGTGGACGGCATGAGACCCACAGGAAAAGGCCAACTGGAGTCGCTGTACTTCACATATCCGCATTTTGAAGCCCCGAAAGATGCTGAACGACGAGGGCTCTCAAATCGGGCAAAAGTCGCCATTGTCGGGGCTGGTCCCGTTGGCATGACAGCGGCGCTGGCGTTGGCAAAAGAAGGTATTCCTTCGGTACTGCTCGACAACAAATCGACATTTAATGACGGCAGTCGCGCGATCTGCATCGAGCGTCAGAGCTATTACATGCTGGATAGCATTGGTGCACTGGACCCGTTTCTGGAGAAGTCACTGGGATGGACGACAGGTCGGTCATTCTACCGCAATCGGCAAATCCTCGAGTTCGAGATGCCGGACGGCGAGAACGAAAAATACCGTCCGATGTACAATATCCAGCAGCAATATATCGAAGAATATCTTCATGATGCGGTTGCCCGGAACGATCTGATTGACATGCGCTGGCAAAGCGAGGTCGTTGCAATAGAAGATCTGAAGGATGGAGTGGAACTGACCGTCAAGGACAGCGAGGACGTCTATGACCTTTGCGCCGATTGGGTGCTAGCTTGCGATGGCGGAAAAAGCCCGATCCGCAAAATGCGCGGGTTGCGGCTCAAAGGTGAGAATTTTGAAGGCCGCTATGTCATTGCAGACGTACAGTTGGACCATGATTATCCCACGATCAGGCGGGCACTGTTCGATCCGGCCTGCCGCCGCGGCGGTACGGTCCTGATCCACCGGCAGCCCGACAATATCTGGAGGATCGACTACCAGTTGTTCGAAGACGAGGCGACGGAAGACGCCATTCAGGAAGACCAAATCAGAGCCGGCGTGCAAGGTGTGTTGCACGAAATTGACTATGAGGGTCCGTGGAACCTGGAATGGTGGAGCGTTTACACCGCCAACACGCTGGCCTTGGATGACTACCGCGACGGTCGGGTGTTCTTTGTCGGCGATAGCGCCCATATCGTGCCAATCTTCGGCGTGCGCGGCCTGAACAACGGCTTAGCCGATGCGATCAACATCGGCTGGAAATTGGGCTGGGTGCTGAACGGCAAGGCCGGACCTGATTTGCTGGACAGTTACACACCCGAGCGGCGTGGCGCGACGATGGACGTGTTTGCGAATGCCTCCAAGAGTGCACGTTTCATGACACCGCCAACACATGGTTGGGAAGTGATGCGCAATGCTGCCTTGTCACTGGCAATGGACCATGAATTCGCAGGACAATTGGCCAATCCGCGTCAGATGCGCCCCTATATCTATGCCGACAGCCCGGTTGTGACTCCGTGTTCCGATGAATTTACGACGGGCCCCGAGGTCGGAAAGGTTCTGTCTGAAGTCAAGCTGAACCGAGGCTACTTGTCCGGCGAGTTGGGCCATGGTTTTACGGTTTTGTGTTTTGATCAGGCGCTTGCCGACGCCATTCAGTCTGCAGTTTCGCGTGAACACTTATGCGCCATTGTCCTGTCGTCAGACGGCCCAGTGGCGGAGATCTATGGCGCGAGAAAAGAAACGGCGTATCTTATCCGGCCCGACCGGCATGTCGCAGCACGCTGGAAAGCCGCCACGCCAGCTGAGGTACTTGCGGCTTACAAAACTGCAGTTTGCAAGTGAGGAGAAGCTGATGGCTCAGGTCGACATCGAAACAGTCTATGAGGCAATCGCCAAATCCATTGATTTGGTCGGCCCGCAGCAATCCGAGCATTTTCTCGCCAGGCTTGCCCTGCTTCTCAGCCAGGAATCCGACAGTACGGAAAAGGTTCTGTCGTTGGTAAAGCAGGCGGGCTCGTTGCAGGAGTAAATCGATACCAGCGAGGCCGACATCTGTATTGTATATCCATTCGGTTTGCCCGAGATTTTGGGGCGTTTCTTCGATTGCGCTCTCGCTGCGGGTATCGGCGAATACTTCACAACCCATCTGTTGAGACGCCCTTGGTCAACACGAACACTGCGTTCGGCCATGATCTCTTCCAAATCACGATAGGACACGGTGTACCGCAGACAGAAGTGAACGGTGTGAATAAACGCTGTAATCTGCATGATCGTCAATCCAGACCCAAAAGTCTGCGACACAACACTTTGTGATTGTTGCCTTCAAATTAACCGTCAGCAGGTTTCAGCATGATCTGGACTGTCGTGTTGTTGGCTCAAAACACTCATGAAAAGTTTGGTGATGCGTGTTGGCGCGGGTTGCCTTCGGGTCACAGCCGCAAATCGCGTTCGATACTGCGTTTCGCTGGGCAAAACCTTCTTCATCATTTTCTGGTCGACAAATTGCCGGGCAAGGTGGTCTGGCAGATACCCAAGATACCGGCCGGACAGGATCAAAACAGCAAGAGCCTGTTCGCTCTGTACCTTTGCTGCGCGCTTAAAGCCCAGCTGCTGACCAACGATGAGATTTGGGGAATTCACGCTGAGGCCCGCATAGTTGAACTTGCGCAGCTCGTCCACGCTTAGATCGGACTCTGAACGATCAAACAGGGGGTGCTCGTTGCTGCAATACAGGAACATGTCTTCGCCATACAGCGGGACATAATCAAGACTGGCTGAGGGACGGTGCAACGCAATGATCCCGATATCCAGATGCCCGGTAATAACCATGGTTTCGATCACGTTGGGGGGTTCCACCGAAAGCTCGATTTGAACGGCGGGCGCAGCCTCGTTGAACTTGTGAATCGAGCGGGCCAACCGCGCCTCCGGGTTTGAGGTGCATTGATCGAACAACGCTACCCGAATGGTTCCCGCCAGTTGCTCCTTGATTTCGTTCACTTCGGTTCGAAACTGCGAGACGGAAATCAGCAGTTCTTCGGCGGCGCGCAGCACCTTTTCCCCGTCCTCTGTCAGCGAGAAACCAGAAGGCCCGCGATTGCAGAGTTTCAGGTCCAGACGCAGCTCAAGGTCCGAGATGTGTTTGGAGATTGTCGACTTGCCGATATTCAACTCAACCTCGGCTGCCGAAAGCCCGCCACTTTCAACAACGGTTTTGAACACCCGCAACAGCCGGATGTCGGCGTCGCCTATTCGTGTGGACAGTGTGTCGAGCTTCATTCTGCAAGTTCGATATATGTGAAACCTATCGCGCAAAGTTTAGCAACGAAGAAACACTTTGCGCAAGCTAGGTTTTCCGCGCCGAGGCAGAATCGGACTGGCCAACTCTCCCCTGGTCAGCGCGCACCTCGAAATCTGACAAACGGGAGGAAATCCATGTCAATCATTAACAAGCTTGGCACCTTCACCGCTGCCGTATCCGTGGCGGCGCTGATGGTCGCAGGCGCGGCTGACGCGAAAGACTTCAAGATCGCGGTCGGCGACAGTGCAGGCAGCCCGCAGGAAGCGACCGGCAAGTTCTTTGTCGAAGCGCTGGAGGCGAAATCGGGCGGCGAACACACCGGCACGTTGTTCCTGAACGGTCAGCTGGGCTCGGAACAGGATACCGTGAACGAAGCGGCCATCGGCACGCTGGACATGTCGCTGCTGGCGATCAACAACGTCACTCCGTTCTCTCCTTCGGTGGGCGTGTTCACTCTGCCCTACGTCATCCTCAGCCTGGAAGACGCTGAAACCCTGACCCAGGGCCCGATCGGCCAGGAACTGACCGAAAACACAATCCGTGACGCAGGCGTACGCATCATCGCGTGGACCTATACCGGCTTCCGCCGCCTGACCAATTCGAAGAAACCTGTAACTTCGGTTGCCGACCTGCAGGATCTGATCATCCGCGTTCCCAAGAACGAGATCATGATCGAAACCTACAAGGCCTGGGGCATCAACCCGACCCCGATGGCCTGGTCGGAAACTTTCACCGGCCTGCAGACCAAAGTCGTTGACGGTCAGGACAACCCGTACATGACCATCAATGCGATGAAGTTCTACGAGGTGCAGGACCACGTCACCAACCTGCGTTACATCTTCTCGATCGAACCGCTGATTATTTCCGAAGCCGTGTTCCAGAGCCTGAGCGAAGAAGAGCAGCAGATGATTCTGGAAGCAGGTCAGGAAGCGACCCTGAAATCTGCTCAGTTCCTGCGCGACTCGGAAGCCGCGATCAAAGAAGAGCTGGTCGCCAAGGGCATGGAAATTGTTGATCCCGAAAACGACGAGGCCGAGTTCATCGAACTGGCGACCGGTGCCGTATGGCCGCAGTTCTACGAGTCCATCGGCGGCGTCGAAAAGCTGAACGCTGTTCTCGAAGCCATCGGCCGCGATCCGGTCCAGCAGTAATCGCCGCAGAGCGATGCAGGGAAGAGCGCCACGGCGCTCTTCTCATCTCAGGGAGGAGGGAAACCACATGTTCTGGAAATTTCTGGACAATATAGAAAGCATCATATGCCGGATTTTGTTATCCGGTTTCGTCTGCCTTTTGTTCGTACAGATCGTCGCGCGCGAAGTCTTCGGCTTTTCGATCAGCTGGATCGAGGAACTCTCGGTCTACATGTTCGTCTGGTTCGTCTATTTCGGCGCCAGTTACGCCGCCCTGAAGGGCGCGCATAACCGCGTGACGTTCCAGTTCAAGTTCCTGCCCGACGGCGCGATCAAGTATATCGAAGCCTTTGCCGATCTCTTCTGGCTCTTCTTCAACGTCTACTTCCTCTATCTGGCGACGGACTTTGTTTTCAACAAGATGAACAAGTTCTGGAAGTCCCAGACGTTGGGCATCGAGATGAAGTACATCTACATGGTGCTGCCCATCGCCTTTGCGCTGATGACCTTCCGCATCCTTCAGGTGAACTACCGCCGCCTTATCAAGGGCGAGGAAATTCACGACCCCGATCAGATCGACCTCGACGAAATCAAAGCTGCGACCGAAGCAGCGAAGAACGACTAAGGGCCGGGAGGACACGTCATGGAATCCGAAATCGTTACAATTCTGTTTGGCTCATTCCTACTATTGCTGCTTATCGGTGCTCCGATCACTGTGGCTCTGGGTGTGGCTTCGCTGTTTTCGTTCCTGTATCTGGGCGAAAACCCCATCAAATTCGTGCAGATCGCCTTTACTTCGGTGGGAGCCTTCCCGCTGATGGCGCTGCCCGCCTTTATCCTGGCCGGAGCCCTGATGGAGGCCGCCGGGATATCAAAACGGCTTATCAATGTAGCTGAAAGTCTGGCCGGCCCCTTCACCGGCGGCATTTCGGCGGCAACTGTCATGGCCTGTCTGTTTTTTGGCGCCATCTCGGGTTCCGGCCCGGCAACAACCGCGGCGGTGGGGATGCTGATGATCCCTGCAATGATCAACCGCGGATATGAGCGCGGCTATGCCTCGGCGATCACGGCCTCCTCTGGCGGCCTCGGGATTATCATTCCTCCCTCCATCCCGATGGTGATTTTCGGCATTGCCGCGCTCGGCATGGCACCACCGCCCGAAGCGGTCGAAAAATTCGGCACCTTCCAATCGGTCTCAATCTCGAAACTGTTCATCGCAGGTTTTGTTCCGGCCTTCCTGATTGCCACCAGCTTGCTGATCCTTAATTTTTTCATGTCCAAAAAGCGCGGCTACAAGGGCTCGGCCGAAGGCTGGTCCATCCGTAACGTGTTCTGCGAGATGTATCGCGGGTTCTGGTCGCTGATGGCACCGCTGGTGATCCTGGGCGGTATCTACACCGGCTTCTTCACCCCGACCGAGGCTGCAATTGTCGCGATCTTCTACACGCTGGTCGTAGGTGTGGTCATCTACCGTGAACTGACCTGGCAATCGCTGTTCCAGTCGCTTGAGGCCACGACGTGGCTGACTGGGCGGGTGCTGCTGATCCTGTTCACCGCAACCGTGTTTGGACGCCTGCTGGTGGAAAACCAGATCCCGGCGATCATCGCTGACTCGATGCTCAGCTTTACCGACAACCTTTATTTGATCTGGGCGCTGATCATCTTCTTCCTGCTGTTCGTCGGCATGTTCATGGAGACGCTGGCCACCATCCTGATCCTGGTTCCGGTGATGCTGCCCGTGGCCTATTCGGTGGGAATTGATCCGATCCACTTTGGCGTGGTGATGGTCTGTACCCTGGGCATCGGCTTCCAGACACCACCGCTGGGTGAGAACCTGTTCATCGCCTCGGGGATTTCGAACATCTCGATCGAGCAGATCTCGCTGCGAGCGCTGCCGTTTGCCGCCGCCAATACAGCCGCGATCTTCATCATCGCCTTCTTCCCTGAACTGTCGCTGTGGCTACCACGGCTGCTGGGCTACTGACCCGGAAAGGATGACGACATGAAACAACTGGTCACCAACATCCTGTTTGCCACCGACCTGTCGGCGAACTCACCCCACGCCCTGCGCCATGCCGCCAGCATCGCGCAGGCGACCGGAGCGCAGATTCACGTCCTACACGTCAACGAGCCGCTTTCAGATGACGTCAAAATCACGATGGAAATGTTCATCCTGAACGAGGAGACCCGCAAAACCGCGCAGTCGCGCCGCCACGAAATGGTGCGCCAGGTGTTGGCCGAACGGCAGGCCAAGTTCTGGGCCCGTTTTGAAGGCGATGACGCCAAGATCCGCGAACAGGTCACCTCGGTCGAGGTCACCGATGGCCACCCGGCCGAAGTGATCCTGCGCCGTTCGGTGGAGATGGGCTGCGATCTGATCGTGCTGGGCGCGCATGACCACGGCTTCTCGCACACCTTCCTGGGCACCGTCGCCAAGCGCGTTTTGCGGCGGTCCAAGATCCCGACACTGATCGTTCCGAACCCGGACGACGCATAACAACCCTCATTAGAAGGAAAAACAAATGAGCAAAACCCTGACCGCACAGGACCTGGCCGACACGTTCGACGCGTTCAACCGTCACGACATCGACGGTGTGATGACCCATTTCGCCGATGATTGTGTGTTCTACACCGTGGCCGGCGATGAGAAATACGGCAACAAAGTCGAAGGTGCTGAAGCCATCGCCGCCGCCTTCTCTGGCGTGTGGGCCGGCATGAAGGACGCCCATTGGGATCACCACAGCCATTTCGTGCATGGTGACCGGGCCGTATCGGAATGGACCTTTTCCGGCACCGACGCCAACGGCATGCGGATCGAGGCCGAAGGCGCCGATCTGTTCACCGTGCGTGACGGGAAAATCATCGTGAAACAGGCGCTTCGCAAAACGCGCCCAATGTTCAAAGCCTGATCCGCCGCCCTGCGCGCAGCTTCGGAGAAAAACAAGAATGGTGGACAACAGCATCCCGCGTCACTGGCCCAAAGCCAGCTATGATCCCAAATATGACCCCATCATAGATGCGGGTCCGGGTCACAATCGCGACCACGCGCCAACCTATTGGATTGGTACCGCAGGCACGCCGCCAGCGGATGACGGCCCGGTATCCAGTGACATGAACGCCGATGTCGTTGTCATCGGCTCGGGCTATACCGGCCTGTCGACCGCCATTCATCTGGCCAAGGAACATGGCATTCAGGCCGTGGTTCTGGAGGCAAACACCGTGGCCTGGGGCTGTTCGACCCGCAATGGCGGGCAAGCCCAGATTTCATCCGGGCGCCTGAAGCGATCGCAGTGGATCGAGCGGTGGGGCATTGATGTTGCCAAAGGCATGCACGCAGAGGTGACCGAAGCCTTTGAGCTGTTCAATGATCTGATCGCGTCGGATGATATCGACTGCGATCCGCAGCCAGGTGGGCATTACTATATTGCTCACCGGGACAAGGTGATGCCGTCGCTCAAGAAAGAGAGCAAGCTGCTGAACGATGTATTCGGCTATGACTCGCGCATCATCTACCGCGATGAATTGCACGAAAGCCACGTGCGGGACATGGAGGCAGCCGGCGCCATGTGGGAGCCTGATGGCACCTGCATTCATGCCGGCAAGCTGGCCTTTGGTTATGTCAACATGGCCCGCCGGTTGGGCGTGAAAATCCACACCGGCAGCCCGGTGATGGGATGGGAGACCAAAAGCGGCGTTCATCATCTGCGCACGCCGGGGGGCATTGTCCGGGCAAAGACCGTAGCTCTGGCGACCGCCGGCTACACGCCACCCGGCTTGAACAATCGGACGAAACATCGCCTGATGCCGATCCTGTCGAATTCGATGGTCACCCGGCCGTTGACCCGGTCCGAGCTGGAAGAGTGCGGCATTCAGACCAAGTCGCCCCTGACCGATACCCGCACACTGCGGCACTACTATCGCCTGTTGCCGGACAACCGGATGCAGATCGGCAGCCGCAGTGCGGTGACAGGGCGGGATGCTGAAAACAACAAGCATTTGGAACTGCTGAAAAAGGGCCTCGCCCGCAAGTTCCCGGCGCTGGAAGACATCAACCTCGACTACTCGTGGTGGGGGTGGGTCGATGTAAGCCACGACATGATGCCCCGTATCTTCCAGCCAGACCCTGATCAAAGCGTGTTCTACGCAATGGGGTATGGCGGCAACGGCGTGATGTATTCAGCTCAGGCCGGGCGACGCATGGCGCAGTTGGTTGCCGGTGAAAAGGACAAGGCATTTGACCTGCCAATCTTCACGTCGCCTCTGCCAAGCCATGGCATCCTCACACCCTTCCGGCGATTGGGCCAGCGCATGGCTTATGTCGGCTACTACCTCAGGGACGAAATTCTCTAATTCACCAACGCTTTGACGTCTCAAACAAGGACAGACACAGATGAAAATGACCACGGAAGAGGCCTTTGTTAAGGTTCTGCAGCTTCACGGTATTGAACATGCTTTTGGCATCATCGGTTCGGCGATGATGCCGATCTCGGATATTTTTGGGAAAGCCGGCATCACCTTCTGGGATTGCGCGCATGAAGGCTCGGGCGGGATGATGGCCGACGGCTACACCCGCGCCACCGGCAAGATGTCGATGATGATCGCGCAGAACGGCCCCGGCATCACCAACTTTGTCACCGCCGTCAAAACCGCCTACTGGAACCATACCCCGCTGCTGCTGGTCACACCGCAGGCCGCGAACAAGACCATGGGTCAGGGCGGTTTCCAGGAGATGGAGCAGATGCGCATGTTCGCCGACTGCGTCTGCTATCAGGAAGAAGTGCGCGACCCGTCGCGGATGGCCGAAGTCCTCAGCCGCGTGATCACCAAAGCCAAGCGCGCCTCGGCCCCGGCACAGATCAACGTGCCGCGTGACTTCTTCACTCAGGTCGTCGATATCGAACTGCCCGCCGTGGTCGAATTCGAACTGCCTTCTGGCGGCGTCTCTGCCGTGACCGAAGCTGCCGCGCTGCTGTCCGATGCCAAGAACCCGGTCATCCTGAACGGTGCCGGTACGGTTCTGTCCGCGGGCGGCATCGAAGCCTCGAAAGCACTGGCCGAGCGTCTGGACGCGCCGGTTTGCGTTGGCTACCAGCACAACGACGCCTTCCCCGGCTCGCACCCGCTGTTTGCCGGTCCGCTGGGCTATAACGGCTCGAAGGCCGCGATGGAGCTGATCAAGGAAGCCGACGTGGTTCTGTGCCTTGGCACCCGTCTGAACCCGTTCTCGACCCTGCCCGGTTACGGTCTGGAATACTGGCCTGCAAATGCGAAAATCATCCAGGTCGACATCAACCCGGATCGTATCGGCCTGACCAAGAAGGTCTCGGTCGGTATCGTGGGCGACGCGGCCACCGTTGCAACCAATATCCTGGCACAGCTTTCGGACACCGCAGGCGACGAAGGCCGCGACGCCCGCAAGGCGAAGATCGCGGAAAAAAAGTCGCGTTGGGCGCAGGAACTGACCTCGATGGATCACGAGCAGGACGATCCGGGCACCACCTGGAACGAGCGCGCTCGTGCCGCCAAGCCGGACTGGATGAGCCCGCGCATGGCGTGGCGTGCGATCCAGGCCGCGCTGCCGAAAGAGGCGATCATCTCGTCCGATATCGGCAACAACTGCGCCATCGGCAACGCCTATCCGTCCTTTGAGGAAGGCCGCAAGTATCTGGCGCCGGGCCTGTTCGGCCCCTGTGGCTATGGTCTGCCCTCGGTGATCGGCGCCAAGATCGGCTGCCCGGACGTACCGGTCGTCGGCTTCTCGGGCGACGGCGCCTTTGGTATCGCTGTCACCGAGCTGACTGCAATCGGTCGTGAGGAATGGCCCGCCGTGACCCAGATCGTCTTCCGCAACTACCAGTGGGGTGCGGAAAAGCGGAACTCGACCCTGTGGTTCGACGACAACTTCGTCGGCACCGAGCTGGACACCAAAGTGTCCTATGCCGGGATCGCGCAGGCCTGTGGCCTGAAAGGCGTCGTTGCCCGCACTCAGGACGAGCTGACCGCAGCCCTGAACCAGGCCATCGAGGACCAGAAGAACGGCATCACCACCCTGATCGAAGCCATGATCAACCAGGAACTGGGTGAGCCCTTCCGCCGCGACGCGATGAAGAAGCCGGTCGAAGTGGCAGGCATCAGCGCCGACGACATGAACCAACAGGCAGGGATCGCCTAAGTAGACGTCAAACCCGGGCCTAATCAGGCCCGGGTTCCATTGAGCTCTCCGGCCAAGAGGGCGCAATTTTTACACAAAGGAAACATGATGCAGGCGTTAAATGCATCCCGGACGCCCCTGTCGTGGGCGCAAGATTTCGTTCGCAAGAACGGCCACGGATTTCTGATTTCCGTGGTTGTAGCAGTTGCGGCGCAGTTTCTGTCGGAACACTACGGTGCGCCGGCGATGCTGATGGCGCTTTTGCTTGGCATAGCGTTTCATTTTCTGGCCGAGGAAGACACCGGAAGCTGCAAGGCCGGAATCGATTTTACGGCGCGTACTGTCCTGCGTTTTGGCGTCGCGCTGTTGGGTGCACGTATCTCAGTTGAGCTGATGGTTGGTCTGGGACCGCAATTGATTGCAGTTGTCATCACGGGCGTCATTCTGACGATCCTGTTTGGGTTGCTCGGCGCGCGCTTGCTTGGCCGTGGCTGGAGGTTCGGTGTCCTGACCGGCGGTTCGGTCGCGATTTGCGGTGCCTCCGCCGCGATGGCGCTGTCCGCCATTCTGCCCAAAAACGAACATTCCGAGCGCAATCTGATCTTCACCGTTCTGTCGGTGACTGTCTTGTCCACGGTTGCCATGATCGCCTATCCGATCCTGACTGAGACCTTTGATTTCGACGATCAGATTTCGGGGGTATTTCTGGGCGGCACTATTCACGACGTCGCTCAGGTTGTGGGCGCGGGCTTTTCGGTGTCGGACGAGGCCGGTGAAGTCGCGACGATGGTAAAACTGATCCGTGTTGCCATGCTAGCCCCGGTCGTTCTGGTGATTTCTGCGCTTGTCCGTCGCTATGCTGAGTTTAGTGAAGACGAGGGTAAACGGCCACCGATTTTGCCGATGTTTGTCGTGGGCTTTCTGATCTTCGCGACCCTGAACTCACTGGGGTTCATCCCTGAATTCATCTCTTCGGCCATGGCCAGCCTCAGCCGCTGGGCGCTGCTGGTGTCAATCGCAGCGGTTGGGATGAAAACCTCGCTCAAGCGCATTCTGGATGTGGGCGGACAGGCCATCGCACTGATCGTTGCCGAAACCGTCTTTATCGCCGTGCTGGTTCTGGCGGGCGTCTACCTTGTGCATTTTTGAAAGGACCTGCCATGAAGCCGTTGGAAGAACTGCTCAGGAATGCTGCGCAATCGCAAAAGAAAATTGTCCTGTCAGAAGGGTCTGACTCTCGCGCGGTAGAAGCCGCGCTTGAAGCCAGGGAAAAGGGCGTTGCCCAAATTGTGCTGGTGGGGGATGAGGGGCTTATCTTACGCCAGCTCGCATCCCTGAATGCCCAACCGGGTAGCGGGATCGAGATCGAAGATCCCGCCTCGTCAGCACATTTCGATGAATTGGCGACGTTGTTTTATGAGCTGCGCAAGCACAAGGGCGTCACGCAGGAACAGGCTATCGTCGAAACACGCAAACCGCATGTTTTCGCCGCGCTGATGGTGAAGAAGGGGCTTGCGGACGGAACCCTTGGCGGTGCGGTAGCAACCACGGCTGAGATCGTGCGGACTGCCATTCAGGTCATTGGCCCAAAGCCTGGTGAAAAGCTTGTATCCAGCTTTTTTCTGATGCTGTTCTGCGAAGGCCATCACATTAAAAAAGGCGCGCATGTCTTTGCGGATAGCGGTCTGGTCGTCGATCCGTCGGCGGAAGAAATGGCTCAGATCGCGCTGGCGTCGGCCAAAAGCTTCCGGGCGTTGACGCAGGATACTCCGCGGGTTGCGATGTTGTCCTTCTCGACCCGTGGCAGCGCCAGCAACGCAGCCGTGTCGAAGGTCGTTGAGGCCACGCAAATGGCCAGAGACGCGGCACCCAATCTTCTCATTGACGGCGAATTGCAGTTTGACGCAGCTTTCGTGCCCGAAGTTGCGGCGAAAAAGGCCAAGGACTCACCTCTGGGCGGCGACGCAAACATCTTTGTGTTTCCCAACCTCGAAGCCGGCAACATCGCCTACAAGATCGCCCAGCGGGTCGGAGGAGCAGTGGCTGTCGGCCCGATCATGCAGGGGTTGGACAAGCCCGCCAATGATCTGTCCCGCGGATGCTCGGCCGAGGATATTCTGCACATGATCGCCGTAACCGCAGCCCAGGCCGAAGCAAACGAAACAAACACGCAACCGAATCCGGAGGTTTCGCGATGAACGTACATGTCATCAACCTGTTCGACGAACCCGCAACGCGCAGCGAACGACGCCTTAGCGATCTGCCTGACCGCGTGGTAGAGGGCGATCCCTACCACAAGATCGGGATGCATTTCTCCAGCCCTGATGGTGCACTCTCGGCGGGCACTTGGACATCAACTCCTGGGAAATGGCACGCGTTCACGGACAAGGATGAGTATTGCTATATCGTTGAGGGGCATTGCGCGTTGATTCACAAAGACGGAACACGGCAGGATTTTCGCACCGGAGACAGCTTCATGATTCCAAACGGTTTTCAGGGCTACTGGGAAGTTGTTGAGACAACGACTAAGCACTTTGTCATTCGGGATTTGTCCGAGTAACGCAAAAGCTTGTGTCGCAGACTTTTGGGTCTGGATAGACGATCATGCAGATTCCGGCGTTTGTCCTCAGCGTTTAGTCTCTAACAGGTTTCTGCATGATCTCATTGAAAGGTTGCCATCTCCCGAGGGATGCGGTTTTGTGCGCTGTTTACTTCTATCTACGGTACACTGTGTCCTATCGTGATTTGGAAGAGATCATGGCCGCACGCGGTGTTCGCATTGACCACGCACCTCTCAACAGATGGGTTGTGAAGTATTCGGCGATGGTCGCAGCAAGAGCTGCAATCGAAGAAACGCCCAACACAGAATTCCTGGAGAATGGACGAAACCACACTGGACCTGTCGCGTTTTCGTGCCGCCCCAATTGCTCGTTTAGGCCACTTTCCGTTCGAAAGCGATCGGGCTTTTCGAACCCAAAGCTGAACGCCGTCGGCGTGGATTGTAGAAGCCATTGATGTATTCGAAAATCATAGGTTCAACGACACTTTGGGTCCGCCCTGATTTGCGCCAGACCAGCCATCATACGTGCGAAGATGCCTTTCTCGCTCCAGCACCTCCAACGGCTGTAGAGTGTTTTGTGCGGGCCACAGGCTGCGGGGGCATCGTGCCACCTTAACCCAATGTGGCTGATGAAGATAATCCCACTCAAAACCCGCTTGTCATCAACCCAAGGCTTGCCATGCGATTTCGGAAAGAAGGGTTTAAGACGCACTATCTGTGCGTCGGTCAGCCAAAAAAGATCGCTCATGTCGCCGATCCATTTTCGGAGCCGTGACTCAGGCGGCGCGACGAAAATCAATGCATCCTGACCCTAGACCAATGTTGGAAGCTACTGCTGAGGCCGCGAAGAGGAAGTCAACCCAACACCGTTTTTGGGGAATCTCGTTAATTTAAGTTGCCGTCTATTGTCTCAAAACAGCTATGGCTCGTGGAAATTACACGCTTGTGCAGTTGGTAAGAATATGCAGGAAGAAAAGCGCAACTTTACTGGCGTAGTTTTATACAAGGACTCAAACAGAAAAAGGAGCGAACTTACACATTTGCTGCACCGCGTCTGATTTAAGATAGGGCAGCGCCAGTATTAGTTTTTCTCCTGCTTGGCCTCACGTTCGTTTGCGTATCCGGCCTGTTATTTGTGTTGAAATTGTAATGAGGGCCTCGTTGTTTGAGGCAGTATTGGCGGAAGGTTCTTCCTGCAATGCAAAAAAATACGCCTTCCTCCCAGCTCTGCCCCAATCGGTCTGGCTCAGAATTCAAAGCACCGATCCCTCAGCTATACAGCGCTCCAATCTGGCCACGTGTTTGATCGCGGGCGCGCCAAAGCGTCAGAGATCTCCCCGAATACCAGATTCACCACCATTGTCCCCGCAAGGCTTTTGTTGTGGGGCAAAAGGGCTGAGTGATGCGTGTTTTTGATATCGCATTGATTGGCGCAGGACCTGCCGGTTACGCCGCACTGACCGCATTACGTGGGTTTTCAGGGTCGTTGGCCGTGATCACCGGCGCAACACCAGACCCATGGCAGGGCGGGCCTGCAAAGGTGGCTTCGGTGGCTTTCGAACGGCAAAAACCGGCGTGTTTGGCGGACCGTATGCCCGTTTCCGGTGACGCTCCGCCGATGTATGCAGCGGCCGAAGTCGGCGGCTTTGCCAATTACTGGGGCAAACAGCTTCAGGTTTACGGCAGCGACGACCCGTGGGGGCAAGGACCGTTTCTGGAAACCTGGAAGGCGTATCAGACCGCTTGCGATGCAGTGCAGGCGGATCTCGAGGTGATCGGCGGTACCCGGCAGCAAAACCTGGACAGCGATTTCGAGGCCAGCGCACCGCGCCTTTTGGTCGGAACCAAGGATGCACCGGGCAGTCAGCTGAACGCTATGGCTCTTGCGGTCGAAAAGCGACTGCAAGAAATTCCCAGTGTCGAAGTTCTGTCCGGTCGCGTGCGGAGGATCGAACAGGAACAGGGCGTTCTGCGTCTGGATCTTGGCGGAGGCACGCAGGTCCGGGCTCGCCGCGTTTTTCTGGCCGCCGGTGTTCTTGGGACGGCGACCACCTTGGCGCGCAGCATTTCCAGTATCTCCGAGATCGGATTTCGCGATCACGCGCCTTATACCATCAACTGTTTCAGGCTGGACTGCATCCTTGGGCCAACACACAACTATGCCAACAGCGGCAATTTCAACGCCCTGACGGTCACGTTAAAAAACGGGGGGCGTTGCGATCTGTTCGCCTCGGTCTATGCGGTGTCGCAAGCGCCAATCAGCCTGCTGACGACCAATTTCGGACTGGGGCCTCGATTGCGCGGTCGCCGGGTTGGACGGATTTTTGATTTCGTGCAACCGATCCGCCTTTGGACCCCGAAAACGCAGGTTCAGTTTCGGCATAACCCCAGCGACAGCCAGACCGAGGCCACCCCTACCCTGGATCAGGAACCCGACCCGAAGCTAAGGCGTTTTCTGGACTGGCTCGTCACACATGGTGTTCGGAACAAGCTGGGCCAAACCGCGCCGGGACAGGGGTTTCACTATCACCGGCTGACCCTTGGGGCCGACCGGCGCGCCGTCGATGACGTGGTCAAAACCGCCTTTGACGGACAATTGCGGGTCATTGACGCCTCTTGCCTGAAACAGATCGGCTGCCCGCCCCATACTCTGACGGCGATGGCGCAGGCTTATGCCCGCGTGCGCCACGATTTGGAAAGCCCGGAATACCATTAAACTCTTTACAGCCGCGCTCCGGTATTCCGGCACATTCAACCTGGGTTCAATTCACAGTTTGACCAACGACAGCGAGCTTGCGTGCGAACTTCCCCGTTTTTCCACCGGCCTCGATCGACCGCAAGGCTGCCTGGGTGTCCGGCGACCCCACCGCCTCATCAGAGGCCACGCACAGTTCATAAAGCAGTTCCAGAATGCCGCCCAGATCGCGCGGAAGCTCTGACGGCAAATCGACCATCATGCCCGCCAGTGCAGACTTGACCGCCCGTGCATGGGCGTCGGATGTTCCGGCCACCTGAGTCAAGCGCTTGGTCCACCGGCGCAGCGGCAAGCCCGCGTGAAACACAAGCGAATGCGCGGCGGATGTAAACGCGCTTGGGTCGAACACGTGTTGATCCATCAATGTGGCCATTGCATCGATTGTGGTTGTCCCGATGCCCTCATCGGCGCTGGCCAGATACCAGGCGAGCATGGCGTGTGCCATTGCTCCGGGCTTGGGATCGGGGCGGAAAAGCGGATCCAGAAACATCAGACAATGATGGTTGGTCAGCTTCTGGTCCAAATCCAGTTCGAAGATACCGGTGGCAAAGAACAATTCGGTATGCGCCGGACGTGCTAACCCAACCCAAGGGTTCGGGAGCACCATCCAGCTGCTGCCCGGATCGCTCATGTAAGTGTGTTCGGATTTTGCAGGCAGGGCAAAACCCAATGCGGCATCCACGTTATCGAGAATTGGGGGCGTGATCCGGATTTTCGGCCTCGGCCAAGTATATTGATCTATACGCCGAATATCTGCGTAAAACTCGAAACGTGCCGGATGGCCCGCGCCCGGCACGGATCCGCCAATCAGGTTTTCGATGTGTGGGTCTGGTCGTAACGGCAGGGTCGAAGACCACGCAATAGCCCATAGCTGTTTGTCCGCCTCAGGTGGAGCGTCAGCCCCCAGTGCATAGGCCAGCGCCCGTTCCGGCTCTGATTGCGGTTGTAGGTCGTTCAGAGCGGCTTCACGCCCCTCGGGAGCCAATCGCATGAGGGCCAGTTTGAAATCCGTGTCCCCCGGTTGGACGCCGATCTTTTGGTACTCTGCCAAACGATCAATTAATTGATTTGCCGACAAATACCCGCGGTTGTCACTGGGTGCCGACAGCATTGGTATAGCGTGCCCTTCCCGCACAAGAGCCAGCAGCTCTTGTGCCCGGGCCGCAAACATCCCTTCAAAGCTGTTGCGATTAATCCCAAGCGGCGTGTGCCCAGAGTACCGTGGCGTAAGAAACGGCTGCAGTTCTGCGTCAAAACCCGTGCCATTGGCCCATGCCAGCGCGGTCGCCAGAATTGGCTTTTCGAAATTTCCTGCCCCTCCGAAAGCGTCTAGTACCACCCGGTTACTCAACTGGGTTGCCCGTTTCGCCAGTGGTGACAACAGCGGACCAGCCGCCGCTCCGAACCGCGCCAGACCGTCAAATGCACGTTCGGTCAAAAACGGATCGCTGCCGTCTTCCAAAAGCTCCAGAAACACTGCCACGGCTTCTTCGACCGACGCCACCGGATGAAGGGCATCAATCCGAACCACCGGATCAGCCGCATCAGGCAGAGGGGTTGGTTCACCACCCCCGACAATCTCTGAAAGCCTGCCCTGTACGGTCGGAGCGACCATATCCACATAGTCGCGCAACTTGTCCTGAACTTCAGGCACAGAGTGCTGGCCCAGGGTCTCGATCAGATCCAATGCCCTTGCCTGCACATCTCCGGCCTCGGATATCAGAGCCGATGCGGCCATCAGGGCAATATTAGATGCCCTATCGGGATGGCGCTTGGCGCAGTTTTTCAGCAATTGCAACGCCATCACGGCGCTGGATTTCTGGCGGCCCTGCAACGCGGGTTCGATCGAGGCCAGCAGCGCAGCGGGATCAATCCCGTGCAATTTGTCGATCCGTTTCAGCACCTTCAACGCAAAGACCACGGTCGGAGGCACAGAGCTGGCTAGCAAATTCAGATACCGCCCGGCCTGGGGCAAAATCTCTGCGTCCGTAGGGCAAAGGCTGGTGTGAAACCGCGAATACCACCCGGCCCGAAACTGACCGAAATCCCGTTCAAGCGCGTCCAGCGAGGCGTCCAACAGCCGGTCTCGGTCCAACGTGCCGTCATCGCTCAGACTGATCAGGATTTCCGCCCACGACACCCCCCGCCCGACGTATTTGTCATGTGCGGCAAGGCTCAGGTCCCCACCCCCTTCAACCTCGAAGAACCGCCAGACATCATGCGTCAAAAACTGGTCGCGCGCCAGCTCGGGGACGGCCGCCTGATGCGCATAGTAGCCCAATATGTAGGCGTCTGTTTGCGGGATGTTGCACTGCCCTTGCGCGTACAGCGCATGAACCACTTCGATGAGGCGGGGGTTGTCTTCGACCGCAGCAACGGCCCAATCATCAATCCAACTGAGGTTCAGCGCACTGAAAACATCCGTCAGAGGGATCGAACGTGGCAGGATGCGCCAGTCTCCGCAGCTGTATTCGGAAGGGCGCGCCGTTGCCAGAATAGCGACACCTAGCGCATCGCCGTCCTTGGCCAAATCCGAGGTTTGTTTCCTGCCATTGAACTGGGCATCCCAATACGCTTTGTCATAGGCTTTCTGCGTTTTCAAAGCGATCGGGGCAAAGGCGCGACGGTCGGCTTCGGGAATGACGGAAAGTGCCTTTAGCACGTGACGGGCACGCTTGGTTGTAATCAACTGGAGGAATTCTGCTTTGGTCATTGCAAGCGCTCCGTTTCCATTTCCGCGGCCAGAATGTGCTTGCAGGGGCCGCGCGTGTATTTGTTTTTGGCATACCACGGGCAGGTACAACTCGGCGCGCCATCCCCAAAACGCACGCGATGAACCGTCGTGTCGCTGATCACCTCGGCACCGCCCTGTTCAAGGGTCACCGCCCGGGTATCCACCAGTTTCCGGGCCGCTTTCAGGCGGGGGTTCATTGCCTCGACCCGGTCCATGTCAAACGGAAGAACCCGGTGAAACCAAGTGGACTGGGCAAGATCGAACCCCACAAGACCCAAAGCTGCCAGATGCGACATGGCCGTATTGACCTGATCGTGCGACAGGCCGGTGTTTCGGGCCAAAGTGGACAGGTCCAAATCGTCCTGCCAGTTCAACTGCGCCCGCAGGGCGGAAATTTCTGCTTCATCCCGCGCCAGATCGGACAGCAGCCGACCATCGCCGGAAAACCCGCGCCAAGGCTCGGCATTCAGCACCAGGGTCAACCGTTGTGATCCAAAATCAAGCACCCAGGTCGAGCTTTGCAGTGTGGGATTGCCATAGACATGAAGAGCCTTGGCTCTGCCTACCAGTGTTTCGAACACCCGCAGGCGATGCCCTCCGCGCAGCGGCACACTGCCGGGCGTAGGTCGGGTCGAGGTTCTGACCCTCGGGCCTGCGGCCGCGACCCAAATTTGGTGATCCGATTTCGAGCGTGGCAGGCTGCGGAGAAACCGCTGTGCCGACACGGGCGGTAGCGAGAATGCTTTCTCCATTCCCGACAGGTGCCCCTGCACTTCGCCGAAGCCTTTAATCCAACGCACGGGCAGCGGCACCTTGCGCTCGGTGACGTTGGCCCGCTCATGCGCCAGTCCAACCGCGCGCGGGCCAATTGTAATCTCCAGACGGCTGTCCGGCTTGGTCTGCGCCAACAACGCCCGCAGTTCGGGCCCGAAATCCACGTTTGTGGTTCCTTTGGTACGATGCGCGACCTCAAGCGCGTCTTCATCGATGTCTAGACGGATATAGGCGCTGCAACAGGCCGAGAAGCCTTCGAACCGAACCGTTGACGGGCCAACGGTCGCGACGGGATCGGCCTCGCGCAGTATCCGCGCCAACATGGATGGCGGAACATAAAACCTTGACCCCACAATTTCAGAAACCGCCCGCAAAGCTCTGGACGTCACGTCAGGTTCTTTCGCAAAAGCCGTCAGATAAGTTTCCGGCTCTTTTTTGCCGATCCGATCCGCAACAAGAAACAATGAGCGACCATGATCCTGCCCAACCAGAGAGGAGCAGCCCGCATAGTGGTAAACGTGGTCAACTGCGCTCATTCCGACCTTCCTGAAAATGGTGCAATACACAATTAATCAATGACCTTGGCACCAGATTGACGTGGTAAAGGTGTCAACAATGAGGCCCCTTGCCGCGATCCTCTTGACGCACCACATTGGGTCTCGTACCGGGTAACACTCGAGCGTCCAGACGCCCACCCGGCGATCGTTGGCTTGACGACAAGTATCTTTTCGCCGATTCATCAACTCTCGCATTTTCAGCACCGCGCCATAGTTTTAGGATGCGCCACATCGCAAACGCCCTAGACTTAAAGACCAACAGTTACCAAAGGCCTCGTACGTGAACATCAAAAACCGCATGATGATGCCGCCTCGCCACGAGCTGCAAAAAGTACGCAATCAGGGCATGACCTTTCTGGCTCTGGCATTTCTGTTCAGCATATTCGTCAACATCCTGATGCTGACCGGGCCTTTGTTCATGTTGCAGGTCTATGACCGGGTGCTGGGGTCGCGCGCAGTGGAAACGCTGACGGCACTGTTCTTGTTGGTGACGTTGCTCTACGCGCTCATGGCGATGCTGGATTATGCCCGCGGCAGAATCGTCGCGCGGTTCGGGGCCCGCTTCCAGTCACAACTGGATGAACGTGTGTTCGACGCAACCCTTCGCCGGTCGTTGTACCCGCAGGCGCGATCCGCTCCGGCAACGGCGCTGCGCGACCTCGAGTCGATTCAAAACCTGTGTTCCTCACCCGTGTTGCTGGCGGTGATGGATATCCCGTGGACCCCGGTTTTTCTGGCGGCGATCTTCCTGTTCCACCCACTGCTGGGCTGGCTGGCCGTGGCCGGCGGTTCCCTGCTGATCATAATTGCGCTGCTGAACCAGGGTTTGACGCATCGCAAGGTGGCCTCGGCACAACGGGCTTCGGCGCAGGCCAATGCTTTTTCGGAACATGCCAGACAGGCCGCCGAGGTGGTACGATCACAGGGCATGCAAGAAGACATCACCCAGCGTTGGCAACGCCAGCGGACCAACGCTCTACGCCAGACCATTGCCGCCAGCGACTGGACCGGCAGCTTTACCTCGCTTACCAAATCTCTGCGGTTGTTCCTGCAATCGGCGATGCTGGCGCTTGGCGCCTGGCTGGTGCTGCGCAATGAGCTGACGCCGGGCGCGATGATCGCCGGATCGATCCTGCTGGGCCGCGCGCTGGCACCTGTCGAACAGACGGTGGGCCAATGGGGGATGGTCGAACGCGCGCGAACGGCGTGGACCTCGCTGAACCGGTTTCTGGATGCGACCCCGCCCGAATTGCCGCGCACCAAACTGCCCGTGCCCAAGGCCGATCTGACCGCCAAGGGCCTGACGGTCATCCCACCGGGCGCGGACAAACCGACCCTGCGAAACGTCACGCTGCGGCTTGAACCGGGCCGCGCGCTGGGTGTTATCGGTAAAAGCGGATCGGGAAAATCGACGCTGGCCAAGGCCCTTTTGGGCTTGTGGCAGCCGGCCGCCGGGGAAATCCGGCTGGGCGGGGCGACACTGGATCAATACGATCCCACCGATCTGGGTCAGCATATCGGTTACCTGCCGCAGGAAGTAACCCTTTTCAACGGAACCGTGGCCGAAAACATCGCGCGCATGTCGGAAAACCCCGATCCCGAAGCCGTTGTGGCCGCTGCCAAAAAAGCCAAGGCGCATGAGCTGATCCTGACGCTCAGCAAGGGGTACGACACTTTTCTCGAAGGCAATGACAGCCAGATGTCCGGGGGTCAAAAACAACGTATCGCTTTAGCGCGCGCCCTGTACGGGGACCCGGTCATGCTGATACTGGACGAGCCGAACTCGGCCTTGGACTCCGAAGGAACCGAGGCGCTGAACGCCGCTGTTCGGGGCCTGAAAGAGGCCGGAAAATCCGCCATCATCATGACCCATCGCCCGCAGGCGATCTCGGAATGTGATGACCTGGCAGTTGTCGAAAACGGTCAGGTGGTGAAATCCGGCAGCCGGGACGAGGTGCTGGCTGCCATGGTACAGAATGCCGGTGCGATCAAACGGGGCCTCAGTCAGGTGAAAAAAGATGCAGTATAAGGCGGATCAGGATACACGCCCGGTGTGGCGGATCACGGTACCGGCCTTTGTCGGTTTTACGGCGCTGATTGTTCTTGTCGGCGGACTGGGCGTCTGGGCGGTTCAGACCCGTCTGGCCGGGGCTATTGTTTCGCAGGGGAGCATTGAAGTTCAAAGCAATAGGCAGGTTGTTGAACACCCTGATGGCGGCGTTGTCGGAGAGATTTATGTCCGCGACGGAGATGTGGTCGCCGAAGGCGACATGCTGGTCCGGTTGGACGATACATTTTTGTCATCTGAGAAGACCATCGTTGAATCTCAACTGTTTGAGCTGATGGCGCGGCGGGTCCGTTTGGAGGCCGAACGCGACGGTGCAGGTGCCGAGGAACTGGCAACTCAGTTGGCTTCTGTTCAAGAGCAGGAAAACATAGATGCAGATCTGATCGCAGGTCAGCAGAGCTTGTTCGAAGCCCGGCTGGAGACCCTAACACAACAAACTCAGCAACTAGGCAAACAGCGCGATCAGATCGAAACAGAGATCGAAGGCACAGAGGCACAACTTGTCTCGCTGCGGCGTCAGGTTGAACTCATTCAAGAGGAGTTGGACGATCAAAAAAGCCTGCTAAATCGTGGCCTGACGCAGGCAAGCCGGGTTTCTGCCCTGCAGCGCGAAGAGGCCAGCCTGACCGGCGAGATTGGTCGGTTGGAGGCGACAGTTGCGCGCTTGGCAGGGCAAATTGCTGCAACAGAAATCGAAATTGTGGAATTGGCCGCCACGCGGCGCGAAGAGGCCATCACCGAACTGCGGGATGTTCAGACGCAGATTTTGGAATTGGCCGAGCGTCGCCTGTCACTGGATGTACGGCTGTCGCGGCTGGATATCCGCGCGCCTGTCGCCGGAACGGTCTATGGCAGTCAGGTCTTTGCGCTGCAGTCGGTGATACAGCCAGCAGAACCGATGATGTATGTGGTGCCGCAAGACACGCCGCTGCTTGTGGCTGCTCGAGTGGATGCGATTCATGTGGATCAGCTATTTGTCGGCCAACCCGTGTCCTTGCGCTTTCCGGCATTTAACCAACGTGAAACGCCCGAAATTGAAGGGCAGGTAATCACTGTTTCGGCAGATACCTTCACTGATGAAAGCACCGGCCAGACCTATTACCGTGCGGAAGTTGCTCCGGAAGACAGTGAAATCGAACGTCTGAACGGTCAAGCTTTGCTGCCCGGTATGCCGGTGGAAACCATGATCAAAACCGACGAAAGAAGCCCCTTGTCCTATTTGATCAAACCGTTGGCTGACTATTTCAACCGGGCCTTCCGTGAGTAGCAGAGACAGCGGTTTTCAGGCCTGTTCGACATTCCCCAGCAGGATCGCGGTCATGTCCGTGGCAATCACGTTGTCCACTGCCGTCACGTGTACACCGGTTTCGTAGCTGACATTCGTTTCCGTGATGCCCGACAGGTCTGCGTCCTTGTCCAGGAACACCCATTCCGCATCTTTCTCGGCCGGCAAGCCGACGGATAACTTGAGGATGGCCAACGCATCGAACGCGTTCACAATGCCATCCTGATTGACATCTGCCGCGATCAGATTCTCCGGCGTCGCCGGTCCCCATGTCGGGTCCAGCCCGACCGAAAGCCGGAGAACCTGCAAGGCATCCAGCGCCGAGATTTTGTCACTGGCCAGCGAATAGGTTTTGACGATGTCCAATTCGCCCTCAAACGTGCCCGACGGCAAACCCAGATCGAAACGCCCTTCGTCATCCGCGCGTACGCAGATGGTCCCGCCCCCGTCCGGGGTAAAGCGGATCTCAGCATCGGACAGGCCGGGATTCGCGGTTTCCGAGTTGATCGAGATGTCGCCCAAAACGCCGTCCGAACTATCCTGTTTCAGCCCGCCGAAATCTCCGAAATCCACCGGAATGTGATCCGGTCCGCCAAACCCAGCTCCGAACACTTCGGCGCTGGTCAGAGGACCCCCGGTCGCGGAATTGATGACGATCACCTCGTTGATGTATTCAATCTGCGCCCCCTGCGCGGTCGCGGTAAATGTCAACTGACCGGGCGTGCGCAGCAACGGATAGTCGAACAGGTCCAATCGGTCGACACCGGCATGAAAGCCGTTAATCGTCGTCGGGTCACTGCCATATTGCATGACAAAGATATCCGCACCGGTTCCGCCATCCATCGTTGTCGCCGCGATTCCTGCCACCAGAATGTCATCCCCTGCCCCGCCCATCAGGGTGGTCTCCAAGATGCTGCCGCTGAGTATGTCGTTCTGCGCCGACCCGGTAACCGTACCGAACCCGGACTGCACGATACCCAGATCATCTATCGAAACGCTCAATTGCGTCAGCCCCGCATCTTGTTGCGAACCGACGAGGATTTGCAGTTCGTCCCCGACATGCGCGACACTCAACGTTTCGACGTTCTGCAGGCCGCTGTGTACGGTGTCGGCAAAACTGTCCAGATGCACCAACTGGCCATTCGGCGTCAGGGTAAACAGGGTAACACCGTCATCGCCGCCGCCCGCCATGACAAACACATGCCCGTCAGCCTCGACCACGGCCAGATCCTGCACAGTTTCAAACCGCGTATGCAGCGAATCCAGAACGTGATCGGTTGCAATCAGACGTCCGTCTGCCGCCAGCTCCATTACGCTGAGCGAGTTGCTGCCCGCCCCTGCCACAACAACCCAGGACTGACCATCAGCCTGCACCACCTCGACCGCTGTCGGTGTCGCGATCCCCAGTGTTGCCAGCGCGTCGCTGTTGTCGACCGTGGTCAGGGCACCGGTGTTTTGATCCACATTGTAGGTGTTGATCGTGCCGCTTATGGAATCGGCCGCAATCACGAAATGACCTGCCCCGGCTTGCAACACTTGCATCGAATCCGCCTGCCCTGCGACGGATGCCATCAGGCTCAGTGAGCCATCCCCGTTCACGGTATAGGTCGCGATTTGCCCTGTCGCCTCATGCGCGATGGTCAACACATTCCCAAGCTGAACAAGGGCCGAAATATCCCCGCCACCGACCAGCGAATCGGTTTCCTGCAAGGTGCCCACGGTCCCGTTCGGGTTCAGCTCATACCCGACCAGCCCGGTTGCAGTGCCCACATCCAGGATAAGTTGGTCGTCCCCGGCCAGCGCCACCGGCATAGCACTGTCGCCGACCTGATACGTGATCGTGCCGCTGAAATACTCGGTGTCCTGCAACTGTGGCAGAGCGCCCTCGACCAGCTTCCACACCGTGATTCCACCGCCCGGGCCGGTCACGCTGTACAGATACGTTTCGCCATTAAGCGTTTTTAAAGCCGTATCGCCGATACCTGAATCGAGCGCTGCGCTCCCTGTTGCAACCACTCCTTCGAACTGAAGCACCATATCAAATCACCCCACGCCAAATCTGGCACCGACTACAGGATGATCCGATGCCCAGTCCGAAACCAAAGCGGGAATGTGGAGAAAACGAGGAGTTCGGCTTCAGTTTAACTCAATTTTTTCTGGTCCGACCGCATGAGTCACCGAAGGGAAAGACAGATGAACAAAACCTGGACCCCTCGGGCGGGCGCGGAAACCACATGTGAGGGCAAGATGACCAAAGAACCCGATTCCAAAATCAATCCGGCTGCGGATCAGCCCGATTTCGAGCGTAAGCAGAACATTCGTCGGTGGATCGACGGCAAAATGCGCCGTTGGGCCGGTCGTGGCATTGCCGGTGGGCTCGGGTCGACAATCCTGGCTCTGCCCGCACTGGCGCAGGCCACTGTCGAAGAGCTTTATGCCTTCCAGTTCGCGGAAACGATTCCTGGGGTACGCTCGGTCAAGGTGTTGGATAATGGCGACGTTCTTCTGAAACTGGCCGATGGCCGAAAACTGGTTGTGGCCGCCGAAAATGTGCAGGTGCTGGACAGCGGAGCTGTCATGATTGCCGAGGGCGTCGTATCCGAGATCGCCCAATTCAGCATGGCCGAAGCCGGCGGCGCTGCTGCAGCCGGGGGGATCAGTGGAGCCGGAGCTGCTCTGGGTGGGCTGGGGCTGGCAGGCGCCGCTGCCGCTGGTGGCGGCGGCGGCGGAGGTGGAGGAGACGATGCGGCCCCAGCGCCTGCCCCAGCGCCTGCACCCAGTAATCCTGTTCTCAACCTCGCGGGTTCGCAAACCAACACTTTGAGCAGCGCCAGCATGAACCTCTCCGCGCCCGAAGGTACGGAAACAGTCGAAGTGACCATCGGCTCGGTCACCAAGACCGTGACACCCGAAGCGGACGGGTCCTGGAGCGTTTCACTGACCCCAGCCGAAGCCGCTGCCCTGCCGCAGGGTGAGCAAACCGTGACGATCCGCAATCTGGATTCCGCGGGGGCGGAACTGTCGTCTGAAACAGTTACATTCGACGTGGATACCACCCCTCCGACCCTGACAATCACCGGATTCTCCGACGGCGCGGTGATGAACGCGGCCGAACAGGCCACGGATATGACCATTACCGGTACGACAACGGCCGAAGACGGCCAGGCCGTCACCGTCACCATCTACGGACAAATCTATGAAGGCACGGTTGTCGGCGGACAATGGAGCGTAACGGTCCCTGCCGCAGGGCTGGCCGTCATGCCGGACGGCGCGACGATTGCGGTTACTGCGGACGTCACCGATCAGGCGGGCAACCCAGCCGCGCAAGCCGGTGCCAGCTTTGATACGGATTTTACCGCTCCGACGGTTTCATTGGACCCGGTTGCAGGCGGATCGATTGAATTGATCGATGTCAGCGCCGACCTAACGCTGACGGGATCGACCACTGCCGTCGATGGTCAGCCAATTACCGTGACTTTTGACGGTCAAACCTATTCGACCTCCGCAACGGGCGGCACTTGGAGCGTAGCAATCCCCAGCGCAGATCTGACTGGCCTGACGACTGGAGTACCCGCCGCATTCAACGTCACTGTTTCCGATGCGGCTGGCAACGTCTCTGTCCCGGCCTCGGCCTCTGTCCCGGTTGATTTGACGGGCCCATCCATCGCCGTATCTCCGTTGTCCGTCGGCGCAGTTCTGAATGCTGTCGAAGCAGGATCGGATCTGACGATCTCGGGCACGACCGGCAATGTGCAGGACGGTCAACAAGTCACGGTCACCCTGAACGGCCAGACCTATACCGATACCGTCACAGGCGGCACGTGGAGCGTGACAGTCCCAACCGCCGATCTGGCGACTCTGCCTGACGGAGGGAGTTTCACAATCTCTGCGGACGTTTCGGACGCCGATGGTCTGGCGGCCCCTCAAGCCAGCGTACCTCTGGCCAAGGATGCGACCGCCCCAACGCTTTCGATCGACAGCTTTTCGGACGGGGCCCTACTGAGCGCGGCTGAGCAGGGCACCGACCTGACCATCACGGGTTCGACCACGGCCGAGGACGGCCAGAGCGTGACCGTTTCGATGAACGGTCAAACCTACACTGGTGCCGTATCAGGTGGCACATGGTCCGTTACCGTTCCCACCGCGGATCTGGCAGCCTTGTCGGACGGGGCTACGATAGCGGTTACTGCAGATGTAACCGATCAGGCCGGGAACCCGGCGATCCAGGCCAGCAACAGCTTTGATACGGACTTCACCGCGCCGACAGTGATCATCACAAACCTGTCGGATGGAGCTATCATGAACGCCGCGGAACAGGGCACGGACCTGACGGTGACCGGCACCTCTGACGCGGCGGATGGCACCGTGGTCACGATCGAAATCGCCCGACCCGACGGCACCGTAGATGTCACCGGCACCACCACGGTCAGCAGCGGCACTTGGAGCTACACCGCCCCATCCTCGGACCTGGGCTCGTTGCAGGATGGCGTGTCGTATGACGTTGACGCTTCGGTGTCGGACCCCGCAGGCAACAGCGCAGGAGCAAGCACAAGCTTTGACACCGATTTCACGGCTCCGACCGTAACGCTTGATCCCTTGTCCGTGGGCTCCGAACTGGACGTGATCGAACAGGGCAGCGATCTGACGATCACGGGGGCCACAAACGCCGAGGACGGACAAACCGTGTCCGTCACCCTGAACGGCCAGACCTATTCCGGTGTCACCTCTGGCGGTACATGGTCGGCAACTGTCCCAACCGCCGATCTGGTGGCCCTGTCAGACAGTACCGGCTATCCGATCTCGGCCAGTGTATCCGATCAGGCTGGCAACCCCGCAACACCGGCCACGACTACTCTGACCACGGACTTCCGGCCGGTTTTGACCATGAACCCCGTCGGCACGAACAACGCGGTTTCGCTGGCTGACGCGCAAGCATCTGGCGTAACCGTTTCGGGAACATCGACCGGCCTGAGCGCTGGCCAGGCGGTGGATATTTCCCTCAACGGTAGCCCGATTGGCAGCACGACTGTGGCGGCAGATGGCAGTTGGTCTTTGGCCGTCCCGGCCTCAGATTTCTCGGGTATCGACTCGGGTGATGCCCTTGATTTCTCGGCGGATGCTACGGTTTCCGGCGGGCCGGACCCTGTAACCGCGACGGACGAGAACACCGCGCACGAACCTGCGAGCTATGTCATCACTCAGGCCGGAATTTCCGGGAGCACGGTGACTTTCGAGGTCTACGCGGACTCGGACACGGATATTTCTGGCGGCTTCGCTCTCGCTATGAATCTGGGCTTCGACCCTTCGGTTGTGACCTACGATCTTGGGTCTGAAGTGCGAGGCAGTGGTCTTATCAGTTTGGTTGCCAACCCAGACGGAGCCTCGGTGATCCGTTACTCCGGCATCTCTGGCATTCCCGACGGTATCAACCCGGTCATTGACTTGAGCCAGCCCGTGATGACCTTCGACATGACGGTCATCGATGCAACCAAACCCATTGAGCTGACGGTTGCGACTTCGGTTGGTGGGCATTCCGTCTTTCAACTCGGTACCAACGGTGATGACACGCTGGTCGCAACCAATGTGGACAACATCATCCGCGGGCAGGACGGCAACGATGCGATTGATGTCTCGGCTGCAGGGCGTGACGTCGTCGTGTTCGAGGCAGACACGGTAGCCAACGGCGTCGACACAGTGACAGGTTTCACGATCGGCCCGGCGGCCGAGGTGACGGATGCCATCATGTTCAGCGGCCTGAGCGTCGGAACCCTGCGCGGTGACGGAACAGACGTCGAAACGCTGGCCGTTGGCGATGCGATCGGCGCCGATACCGGTGTTGTTGGTCTGACAACGGCTTTGGGCGATTTGTCCCAAAGCACGATCGAAACCGCGGTTGAGAGCTTTTCCGGGCTTCAGGCAGGTGACGAAATCTACGTCATGGCCACGGACGGGACTGACAGTGTTTTGATCAAGGTCGACTACAGCGCTCCGAACTCAGCATCTGTTGAAACCGTCGCGCAATTCACCGGCCTGGATGACCTGTCCGGCCTGAGCGCGGACAACATCCTGCATACCGATCCCACCGGAGCAACCGCCTGATCATCAAAATGGCTGCCGGTCACTCTGATCGGCAGCCATAGTAAAAAATGGGGCAATAATGGCGCAGAACGGCCTGGTTCCAGTTACCGTCGCACGGCACGGGCAACAGTACTGGAAACGTTTCAACTCTTACGAATTTGCAGCCAATCGCGCTGACTGCGCAATTGTATTGCAGGAAGCTCCACAAATTGCCGCGGCCTTTCCGATTGTGTTCAGGGAATTTGGCGGGGGCGTTGAACCCAGGGCCGTGTTGTCCCTGACAGACGATATGCCCACGCCTTTCGTTTCGCAGGAAGGACGGTGGCTGGCGAGTTATGTTCCGTCCGAGCTGCGGTGCCATCCCTTTCAGGCACAGCCCCTCGGACAAAACACGCCCGACGGATCTGCCCTGTTTCAACTGAATGTGGATGAAACATCTGGTCTGCTCAGCACCAATCCGAAAGACGAGCCCTTCTTTGATCCGGCCGGAAATCTGTCACCTGCATTGCGGGACGTGCAGCGATTTCTTCAAACCCGCGTTGCGGCCCGCGAGACGACTCTGGAGCTGTGCCAGACACTCAGGGTCATGGGGCTATTTGAACCCGCTGAATCCCACGACGGTGTCGCTTTGCCGTTCGGGTCATTGGGCATTTCAGCCCCGCGGCTCAAGAAACTGTCGGCGGCAGAGAAACTGAAACTGCTCGATTCGGATGCGTTGCTGCTGGTCCATGCTCACCAAATCTCGCTTTGCCATTTCGCTTGGCTGGCACGGGTGCAGCAACAGTTAGCAGAGCAAAACTCACAACAGAAATACACCGAAAATTCAGACATTTCCGGTTTCCTTAGTGCAATGGCCAACGCGCAGAATGACGATGTCCTCGGAACCAGTGGGGTGTGAAACACCTATGCCTATACTCAATCGCAGACTTGGATTTGCACCTTTTCTTTTCATTGCCGTCATGTTGTCGGCCTGCACGCCCACGCCTGACCTGACAGGGGTTGAGATGTCCCTGTCCAGCGGTGCGGTCGGGGCCGGCGCGAGCGCACCTGCGCCTCGGCTGGCGCAGAGTGGGTTTGGTCAGCGGATCAGGGCTGCTGTCGAAACAAACCCGGATCTGGCGCAAAGTGCCACGAGGCTGGAGATAGCTGCAGCCAACGAGGATGCCGCCAAAGGAGCATTTTTACCCCGCCTGTCCGTCGGCGTAAACGCACGGTCCGAACGTATCGACTCCGACATTGCCGATGTCACCCCGTACCTGCGCATTTCACAGTTGGTATACGACGGCGGCGCTGCGTCGAATGATCTGACCGCAGCAAAAGCCCGCGTGTTGCAAAGCCGCGGAGACCAGGTACAGACGGCATCGGCCGTCGCGCTGTCAGCAATCGAAGCCTATGTCGTGGTTCTTGACCGGCGGAAAATTCTGGAAATATCGACAAGGAACGTAGCGGTTCATGAAGAGCTGGTGCGCCAGATCACAGAACGTACGGAACAGGGTGTGGGATCGAATGCTGACGTTTTGACGGCGCGCTCACGCATGGCAGATGCGCAGACGAGGATGGCAGATGCAAGGGCACGCCTGGACCGGGCAGACGCCCAATATCGGGAGTTCTTTGGTGCTGCTCCAGCGGCTCTCCCACCGCCTGTCACGGCTCCGAAACTGTCGCGGACCGATACTCAGATCGTTATGGATAGCCCGCAGGTCAGGCGAGCCGACGCAGCCCTGCTGTCGGCAAAGGCGGAGCAGGCCGCCGCCCTCGCACGCCGCCAGCCGGGCGTTGAAATCGCAGCTTTTGCCGACCGGGATGACAGCAATGACGCGAATTTCGGGGTCGATCTGTCTTTCAACTACGAAATCGACAGTACGGGGCAACGACGGGCCGCCATTGCGGCCGCCGAGGCCCAGGTAAAAGAAGCGGAATTCGCACGGGACTCGGTCATCCGGAACATTCGCCGTGAGCTGGGGTTCGTCCGCTCTGACCAGCAAGCCGGCGCAATTCGCCTTCAGGCAGCCCGGGTTGCCGTGCAGGCCAACGCCGACAGTGTCACCGCCGCACGCGAACAGTTTACCATCGGCAGGCGCAGCTTGATCGAAATTCTGGATGCACAGCGGGATTATGTGAACGCGCAGGAAAGACTGATCTTGGCCGAACAGAACTTCTTTCTGACCAACTACGCCGCGCTGAGCCTCACGGGCGACATCCTGGATCTGCTGGGCGTCTCAACGGTGAAATGGGGTGACGGTCTATGACACAGCTTTTGCCTATATCGTGCGCGCCTTCGCTTTCTCCACTCGAGGCTTGTCTGCTGCATGTCGGGGCCCAACTGGACCGCCCTTTGACATTGGCCGCCTTGCACGCTGCCCAAACCGGCGCATCAGATAAACTTACCCTTCGCGACGCCATCGAAGTGGCACAAAGTGCCGGTTTGCAGGCTGGTTATGGCAAGCACAGGTTGCAGGGCTTTGACACGACCCTGTCACCTGCCCTGTTGATTTTGGAGAACGACAAAGCCGTTGTGTTCCACGGCCGCACGCGTGACGGGAGCCTTCTGATATTCGACCCCGACCTCGGGGACGGGATCGGCGAAGTGTCTGAGGACAAACTGGGCCGCACGTATACCGGATACGCAATCCTGTTTCGCCGCGACCATCGGGCCGAGGTATCGGGCGGTGAATCCCCCTCGGCCGATCATTGGTTCTGGTCGGCGATGGCGGCAAACCGGTGGTCCTATACGCAAGTGGTTCTGGCCGCGGCGCTGGCAAACTTGCTGGGCCTGTCCACATCGATCTTCATCATGGTTGTCTATGACCGCGTATTGCCCAACGAGGCCACCGAATCCTTGATCGCCCTGACTGCCGGTGTGGGTCTCGCCTTGGGGTTCGACTTCCTATTGAAATTGTTGCGCGCCGGATTCATCGACCGCGCCGGACAAAGGGCCGACATGCAGATGGGGCGGCGTGTTTTCGATCAGGTCCTGAACATCCGCATGAAGTCTCGTACCGGGTCAACCGGCGCCATGGCAAGCACTGTGCGAGAGTTCGAAACCCTTCGCGAGTTTTTTACTTCGGCAACGCTGGTTGCGTTGGTCGATCTGCCATTCATTGCCCTGTTCGTCTTTGTCATCCATCTGGTCGGCGGTCCGCTGGCCCTGATCCCTGCCCTTGCGGTTCCGATTGTCTTGCTGGCCGGAGTGGCCGTTCAGCCAATACTGTCGCGTCTGGCCGAAAAAAGCTTCTCCGACGGCCAGTCCAAGCAATCTGTTTTGGTGGAAACCGTTTCGGGGCTTGAGACGATCAAGACCACAGCGGCGGCCAGACCAATGCGAACCCGCTGGGAAAACGCGATCGAGCGTCAATCCTCGCACGGTGCGCGCAGCCGTATGGTAACCCAGTTCGCCCTGAACCTGACCGGCTTCACCCAGCAGGCCGCGCAGGTTTTGATCGTTTTTTATGGCGTGTTTCTGATCACCGATGGGCAAGCGAGCATGGGAGCGCTGGTTGCCTCTGTGATGCTGACCGGGCGCGCGCTGGCTCCGCTGGGACAGCTTGCCCAGACCCTGACCCGTGTCAATCAGGCCCGCAGCGCGTATCGCAATCTGAACGCATTGATGCAGGCCGAGAGCGAACGGCCGCATGGACGCAGTTGGATCAGCCGGAACAGCTTTGATGGGCGCGTCAGTTTCAAGAATGTCCATTTCGCCTACCCGGATCAGGCCGAAGATACATTGGCCGGGGTGTCCTTTTCGATCGAACCCGGTGAAAAGGTTGCGATTTTGGGGCCAATCGGCTCCGGAAAAAGCACGATCTCGCGTCTGTTGCTTGGGCTTTACGAGCCGCGAACCGGTTCTGTCCTGCTGGATGGCGTGGATATCCGCCAGATTGATCCGGGTGATCTGCGCCGCAATGTCGGCTCCGTGTTGCAGGACATCTGGCTGTTTTCCGGGACCGTGCGTGAAAACATCAGCAGCGGCACTGTTCGGCCACGGGATCAGGATCTGATCCGCGCAGGAAAAGTGGCCGGAGTGGAAGACTTCGTCGCCCAACATCCCAACGGATACGATCTTCAACTGGCCGAGCGCGGCGAAGGACTGTCCGGCGGGCAACGACAGGCCATCGCGCTGGCCAGAGCCCTGATCGGACGCCCTCCGGTTCTGCTATTGGATGAACCCACCAGTGCGATGGACGTGAAAACCGAAGCCGAGGTGATCGGGCGCCTCAAACAGGCAACTCAGGACACCACGATGGTCATCGTCACCCATCGCACCAGCCTGTTGGAACTGGTCGACCGGGTCATTGTCATCGAAGGCGGGCGTGTGGCTGCCGATGGTCCCAAGAGTATGCTCGCTCAACACGCCCGCAAAGCAGGGAGGCATCTGAATGTCGCGGCATCCTGACCTCGCCACCCTTGCGCGTGAGATGCGCGGACGCTCACCGATACGCGGTTCCCTACTTTTGCTGGTGATCGCCTCCTGCCTGATCGCACTGGGCCTTTGGGCGCATTTGACCGAGTTAGACGACGTGACCCGGGTGGATGGACGGATTGTGCCTTCGGCCGACGTGCAGGTGATCGAAGCCACGGAACCCGGAGTTCTGCAATCATTGAAAATTCGGGAAGGACAGGTGGTCGACAAGGGCATGTTGTTGATGGAGTTCGAAACAACCCAGATCGACAGCCAGTTCAGCCAGGAGCAGCAACGCGCTTACGGCCTGATGGCGCGAACGCAACGCCTGCAAGCCGAAATCGACGGCACTGACCTCAGTTTTTCGTCGGAACTGATCAAAGGCGCCCCCGAGGTCGTCCGATCAGAAGCCGCCCTGTACCAAGGGCGACAATCTGAGTTGCACGCCGAAATAGCCATCCTTGAACGCCAACGCCAACAAAGGCAGCAGGAGTATGAAGAAGGCCTTGTGGACCGGATCACCGCCGACGAAACGCTCAGGCTTTTGGCGGAAGAGCGCGCGATGATGGAACCTCTGGTGGAAAAACGGATGGAACCCGCAACCACGCTATTGACGCTGCGCCGCGGAGAGGCCGAATGGGAAGGTCGGAAAACCCGTGCTGTGGCCGCGAGCAAAAGACTGAAGACCGGATTGGACGAAATAGATGACCGCATCCGCGCGACCCGCAGCCGGTTTCGCAGCGCCGCGCTGACCGATCTGGCGGTGGCAACCACCGAACTTGCCGCGCTGCAACCGGTCTTGCCCGCACTTCGGGATCGGGCCGATAGGGCGCAGGTGCGGTCTCCGGTGCGCGGCATCGTCAACCGGGTGCATCGCAGCACAATCGGAGGAATGGCGCGAAGCGGGGAGGAACTGATTGAGATCGTACCCCTGAATGACACGCTGCTGGTCGAAGCCTACGTACGGCCGGAAGACATTGCGTTCCTGCACGCGGGGCAGTCCGTCAAGGTCAAGATCACGGCCTATGATTTTGCCCGATATGGGGCGTTGGACGGCCAGATCATGCGGATCGGTGCCGATACGATCACACGGTCCGAGCGCAACGACGAAGAGGTTTTCGTCGTCGAGATTGAAACCAGCAATGCGATGCTCGATGCCGACGGCGTCGCCGTCGAAATCATCCCCGGCATGATTGCCGAGGTTGATATCCTGTCGGGCCGCAAAACGGTTCTGGAATATCTGCTGCAGCCCGTGGTCAAAATCAAGGACAGAGCTTTGCGCGAATAGGGACCTCGACAGTCGGCACAGACCCGGCAAGTACCGACTGAATCCCTTGGGCTCCCAGACGTTATTGCGAGGAGGTTGCTTCCTCGGCAGCCGGCTGTTTGAACTGGTGGTCGAACAACTGACGGAACACCCCGTCCTTCTCGATCAGCGATTCAAGATTGCCTTCTTCAAGAACTTCGCCGTCCTGAATGACGAAGATCTTGTCCGCCTCAAGTACGGTCGACAACCTGTGGGCGATGACGATAGTCGTTACATTCTCGGTCAGCTTGTCCAGAGCTTTTTTCACAAGCGTCTCGGATTCCGCATCGAGGGCACTGGTCGCTTCGTCCAGCAACAGGATTTCGGACTTGCGCAGAATCGCACGCGCGATGGCCAGCCGCTGTTTTTGCCCGCCGGACAAAAACGCGCCCCTCTCTCCAACCGGGGTATCGTAGCCATATTCCAGCTTGCTGATGAAATCGTGGGCATGGGCGGCACGGGCGGCTTCCATTACCTCTTCGTCAGTGGCGTCGGGCCGCGCATACCGCAGGTTATCCATGACTGAAGCCGAGAACAAAAACGTCTCCTGGCCAACATAGGATATCTTTTGCCGCAATGAGGCGAAGGTGACGCCCTGCAAGTCCTGACCATCAATTTCGACCGCCCCGGAATCGGGATCGTAAAACCGCAAGATCAGACCGAAGATTGTTGATTTGCCACCACCCGACTGACCAACCAAAGCCGTGGTTTTACCCGCCTCGAAGGTTAGGTTCATATTCGAGATAACCGGGGTATCCCCTTTGTAGCCAAAGGTAAGGTCCTTAAGGCGGATTTCGCCCGGTCCGGGTTCCATTGCCTTGGCGTCGGGGCGTTCACGCATGGGTTCTTCTTCATCCAGAAGTTCGAACATCATACCGATTGGAACAAGCGTCGTCTCAATGACAACGCGCATCCGCGACAATCGTTTTGCGGGTTCATACGCCATCAAAAGGGCCGTGATAAACGACATCAACTGGCCTGCAGACGTTGGTTCGCTGTCTCCGAAGCCAATGGCACTGATCACCAGGATGCCCGCAATCGCAAGACCCGCCAGAAACTCCATCAGAGGGCTGGCAACAGACTGCAGTTTGGAAATCGAGTTCGCCCGTTCTTCGACGGCCCGAATTGCGCCGTTCATCCGACCGGTCATATGTTTCTCAAGAGCGAAAACCTTGATGATCGTGATGCCGCCAGATGTCTCTTGCAGAACCTTGATGATTTCGGACAGGGCCATCAATTCGGACTGCATGATCGCTTTGACGCGCTTCAGCAGCATCCGAACACTCACCAATGCCACCGGGCCTACGACAAAGAACAATACAGACAGCATCGGCTGCTGATAGATCATCACGAAGACAAGACCGACCAAAGTCAGCAGATCGCGCACAAAGCTTGTCACGACGACGTCAACCAGCACTCTGGCTGCCTGCGCACCATTAGTGACTCGCATCAACAAGCCGGAGGATTCGTTTCTGGAGAAAAAGCCAACCCCGCGCTTGATCAGCTTCGCGTACAAGCGTTCCTGCTGAACAGCGATAATACGGTTCCCGGCCCGCGCCAGAAAAACCGCCTGAACGTAAGAGGCGGCTGCCTTGCTAAAAAACAACCCGATTACGGCAAGGGCGACCCATCCAACCTTGGACCGCATTTCTGGCTCAGTCATCGCGTTGACAATGTTTTCCATCATCCACGCGGTTCCTGCAGTTGTCCCGGCAACCACAACCATGGCAGCCATCGCGATCCCGTATAACCAACCTTGGTTTCGAAGACTCTCGCCCAGCAAACGGCCGATATGACTGGATTTCCATTTGGCCCAGGTTTTATTGAACATTTTTTTCTCCAAAACCTTCAGCGGTTCCGATGCCTGACGGCGACATGGTCTTACCTCATTCCCAACCCGCTCCATTGCGGCAACGGTCGGGCACGGTGCTGTTAGTTATGCGCGACTGCCCCAAGAATCCATAGGCAGCATGCAGATATTGAGGCCGATGTGTCCCGGTTGACATCAAGTGCAGTCTTTTCGGCCCAATTCGCACATAACAACATGTAATTCCTAGTCTTTTTTATCGTTGGGACAACAAAGTCAATCAAACCGCAAGATTTTGATCGGCGTTTTACCGCCACTCGACATCCCCCAAAAAAATATATCCCGCACCATAGATCGTCTTGATAAGGCGCGGATTTTTGGGATCCTCGCCCAGTTTCGTTCGCAGCCGGGATATCCGTACATCCATCGCCCGGTCGAAACTGTCACCTGCGGCACCGCCCAGTGCTTCCTGCATCTGGGCCCGGCTGATCAGGCGTTTGGGACTTTCCAGAAACAGCCGCAAAACCTCGCCTTCCGCATGGCTGAACGGTGTTTCCGTTCCGCTGCCATCCTCCAGAACGTAACGATCAAAATGCGCGGTCCAGCCATTGAAACGTGCCACATCCGATTGCGACGCCTGCGCGCGCGGGGACCGCAACCTTGCCCGGATGCGGGCCACGACCTCGGCAGGGTCGAACGGTTTGGTGATGTAATCATCGGCCCCTAGCTCCAGTCCAGTGACGCGATCCTGCACCTGGGCCCGGCCCGAAATGATGATCACCGCCGCCCCCTGTTCCAGCGCCAGCCGGTGAACAAGCGCGAGACCGTCAGTGTCTGGCAAGGACAAATCGACCAGGCACACATCCGGCGTCACGCGTTTCAACGCAGCTTCGAATTCCCGAGCGCGGGAAAAGCTCTGGGTACGAAAGCCCGCCTCTTCCAGCGCGTCGGTCAGAACACGCCGGATTTCGGGCTCATCATCGACAATAGTGACCAGTGGTTGTGTCATCAGGCGGCCTCAGTTCGGATCAGGGCGGAGAGTTGCGCCCGTGTAAACGGCTTGCTCAGCACCGGTGCCAGCGTCAGCGCCCGCCGATGCAGTGGATCAGAATAGGGCAATGAGGTCATAAGTATACAAGGCAGCGCAGGCTTAAGCTGTGCCAGCAAATCCAGACCGGTCCCCTGCCCTTCCAAACGAATGTCCGACAGCACAAAAGCAATGTCGTCGATATCCGCCGTCAGCGCTAGGGCTTCGTCGACCGAGGTTGCCTCGATCACCGAGAACCCAAGCTCGACCAGCATATCCCGAAACTGCCAACGCAGGTCGTCATTGTCTTCGACCAGTAGGACAAGGCCCTCCTGTTTCGGTGGGGCCGGACGATAGGGCAAACGCATGGCCACAGTCGCGCCCGAAGGAGTATTGCGCAGGTTCAGATCTCCTCCCGCAAGTTTCACGGTGTCGTAGACCATTGGCAAACCCAGCCCGGACCCTTTGCTGCCTTTGGTAGTGAAGAACGGGTTCAGAGCCTTCTCCAAGCCTTCCTCGGAAAAGCCTGATCCGGTGTCCGAGACCGCGATTTCAATCCAGATGTCGCCAATCTTATGCGCACTGATGGTGATCTGACCGAACCCGCCGCAGGCATCACGTGCGTTCAGCACCAGATTTAAAAGCGCGTCCTGAACCATGCCTGGGTCCAGCATCAACGCCTCGTCGGGCAAAGTGTTGACCACCGACAGCCCCACGCCGCGCGGCAAGGAGGGAGAGGCCAGAACGCGCAGATCCTCCAGCAGACCACGCATATCGGTCGCTTTCGGCTGAAAGGTGCGGTTTCCGGTCATGTCCGCGATCCTGTTCAACAACTGCCCGCCCCGCCGGGCGGTTTGCTGGGTGGCATTCACCAGTTCCCGAGCCTCGGCCGGCAGGTCCATCTTTTCCAGCCGCGACTGCATTCCCAGAATGATCGTCAACAGGTTTGAAAAATCATGCGCCAGCCCGCTGGTCATCTGCGCCGCCATCGCCCGGCGTCGGGTCTGTTGCAGGGCAACGCGAGCCTGAGTTTCCTCGGTGATGTCGACCGACATCACATAGACGCCACCTTCACCATCCGGGGAAAACGACACGCGGATACGGCGGGAATCCTGATCTTCGGTAAACTCGAACACCGATGCTTCGCCGCCATAGGCCTTTTTCAGATGGGGTTCGACACGCGGGAAGGCCGCGGACCCCAAAGCCGCTGAGACATGCATACCCAGAATTTCAGAGGGGCGGCCCGGCATGACCGAGCTGAGCCGGCGGTTCGAATAATCATAGCGCCCGTCCGGGTCCAGATGCGCGATATGGGCCGGCATCATCTCGGTCGTCATACGCGTGCGGGCTTCGATCTCGGTCAGCTGGCGTTTGGCCTCTTCCAGCGCGGCATTGGTGGCGGCCAGTTTTCGGTTGGTTGCCGAAAGCTCTTCGGCACGGTCCAGCAACTGGCCCGACAATTCCTCGGATCGGGCGCGCAGCAGGGCCTCGGCTTTTTTGGTGTTAGTGATATCGGTGTAAACGGAAACCCAGCCGCCTTTGGGCAGAGGCGCCCCTTCGACCGAAATCACCCGACCGTTGGCACGCACACGTTCCATGTAATGCGGTTCAAAGGTCAGCGCCTGTTGAACCCTCAACTCTACGGTTGCTTCTACATCCGCGTCTGTGCCGTATTCACCCCGCGCTGCCAGAAAGCGGATCGTGTCCCGGAACAGCGCTCCGGGTAGGACCAGTTCGTCCGGCAAATCGAACATCACCTGAAACGGCCGGTTGCTGACAACCAACCGCAATTGGCTGTCATAAATCGACAACGCCTGCCCGATCAGATTCAGACCGGCGGTCGTCATTTCCTTTATGTGCTTTTCGGTAATGTCCAAATTCGCCCTCCCCGTAGCACATGCGTAACACCGGATCTGCCACAGGTGTAGAGGGCACAGACGCGACAGATTGGGTCAGTATCGCGGTTTGGTCTTTGCCCCGTCCGATGTCAGGGAACACAGCGACAGCGTGTGATCCATGTTGCGCATCCGGTGCCGAAGCATCATCCGCCCCAGACGCGCGAGGTCCGCGGCATAGTCGGTGCTCTCGGCAACATTCTCCATTTCGCCCTTGCCCTGATGGTCAAACAGAAGCGGCGGCAGATCGGCGGCGAATTCGACCAGCGTGAAACGGTCATCCCGCAAGATATCCAAACACGAGTCGCTGTTGCCCGTACCCAGCTTCTGTTGCCACAAGCTGGGGTTTTCGGGGGCCGAAAAATCCAGTTCGCTGAACGAATAGCTGCGCCAATCCTCCGGGATCTGCCCTTGCAGCAACGGCATCAGGGATCGCCCGTCCATCGCGTTCGGGATCGGCGACCCCGCCCAATCCAGTATGGTCGGGGTGATGTCGATGGATTCTGTTGGCACAGTAACCACGGTTCCCGCCTGATCGTGATTACCGGGCATCCGGATGATCAGCGGCGTGTGATAGGCTGCGTCATAAACCGTCATCTTGCCCCAGGTGTGGCGGTCGCCCAACATCTCTCCGTGGTCGGCGGTGATCACCACAAGGGTATTGTCATATTGACCACTGTCCTTGAGGAACTGGATGACACGGCCGACATGATGATCCACTTCGGTCGCCAGTCCCAGATAGACCGAGCGTAGTGTCCGGGCGTTTTCGGGCGTCGGATCCACGTTATCGAACCCTTCGACGAAATCCTTCGCCGATTGCTTTTCCATCGCGGGGCCAAAGAAGGGGTGCATCGCACTTTCGTCAGCAGTATTTGAGAACCCGGCCGGCAGGGGCAGCGCATCCGGATCGTACATATCATTGTAAGGGGCCGGCGCGACCAGAGGCGGGTGTGGACGGATATAGGTCAGATGCGCAAACCAGTTCTGGTCCTTGAACGGCGCCATGCTGCTGAGGAACGCATCGGTCAGAAAGGCGGTGTCGCTGTCCTCGGCCCGATATAGGGCAGGATCGTTCAGGCGCGGCGCACCACCGTTTAGCGAAACCGGCTTGTACACGTCCCAGTATTTCTCAAATTCGTACCCTTTCTGCATCAGATATGACTGCCAGGGATAAGACTCCTCCAACCGCATTTCGATGACTTCGTGAAATCCGGCCATAGGGTTTTCATAGGACTTCAGGATCGGATCGCCCGGATCGAAGACTCGCGGATCGGCTGATGTGTCGGTATAGCCGAACAGCATGGGTAGGTAGCCAGCCTTGCGCATCTCGGTCGCTATGCTTGGGGTGTCATGCCGCAAAGGTGTGCCATTGCGGATTGACCGATGGTTCATCGCATATTGCCCCGTCAGGATCGAGGCGCGCGACGGCCCGCAAGGGTTGGTGACCGAAAAGTGCCGGTCAAAGGTCACCGCCTCATCCATGAATGCGCGCAGGTTTGGCAGATCGACATGGGCCGCAAGGGCCCCGTTCAGGCAGTCCGCCCGCAACTGGTCGATGATGATGAACAGGACATTTCCGGGTTTCTGCATTTGGCCTAACCTGATTCCACCGTGGCGTTTCAGCTGTGATCTTTGTCGCGGTTCGGGCGATCGGGCAACTACTTCCTGACCTTGGGTTTTGATCAGGCATAAAAACTGAACTTAAACGAAAAGCAGGGTTGATTCACGCATTCGACCGCACCGGCGCCGGGTCGCTCCGAAATTGTCACACTACTGCTATTGCACGGCGGCAATTCCCGGCGCTGCGCAGAAATCCGTTGCAGCCCAACACGGTTTCACATCACATATCGACATGACGCAGCCCATGATACATCCGGACCATGACGCCGACGGCGTCTGCCTGCGTGTTTCGGGCGAAATGCTGACCCAGTCTCTGGAAAAAGTGGAACAGGCATTCGCGGCGATAAAGCCGCAGGGTGGCCAGGTCACATTTGACCTGTCCAAAATCGAAGCGCTGGATACCGGCGGAGCCTGGCTGATTGCTGATCTGGCACGGCGGGAGCGCGCCGCCGGAGCCGAAGTCCGGTTCGAAGGGCTGAGCCCGGCCCATTCCGCCCTGCTTGAGACCGTAGCCGAGAACATACCCGACGATCCGGGGATCGTAGCCGAACGCCGCAGCTTTGCCGACTGGGTCGCCAGTATTGGCATGCGCACCGTCGGGTCGTGGAAAGACACGCTTTCGATGTTGGGTTTTCTGGGCCTGACGCTGCATCGATTGGTCCGAACCATAGTGATGCCGTGGCGGCTGCGCCGGGCCGCACTGGTGTCGCAGATGGAAGAGGTCGGCTTCAAGGCGATCCCGATTGTGGCCCTGATGGGATTCCTGATCGGTGTCGTGCTGGCCTTTCAGGGCGCCACCCAGCTGAAACAGTTCGGGGCCGAGATTTTCGTGGTCGAGCTGATCTCGATCTCGGTGCTGCGTGAGTTGGGCATCCTGCTGACGGCCATCATCGTTGCGGGCCGGTCCGGGTCGGCCTTCACCGCGTCGATCGGATCAATGAAAGTGCAGGAAGAGATCGACGCCATGCGCACGCTGGGTCTGGACCCGATTGAGGTGCTGGTAATCCCGCGGGTCGTGGCCCTGTTGATAATGCTGCCGATCCTTGGCTTCATTTCCGATATGGCAGCCCTTTTTGGCGGTGGCTTGATGAGCTGGATCGATCTGGACATCAGCCCCGGCATGTTCGTGACCCGTTTGAAGGAAAGCACCGGTATCTGGCATTTCGCCGTCGGCATGATCAAAGCCCCGTTCTTTGCGCTGGTGATCGGCGTGATTGCGTGCTGGCAGGCGATGCAGGTCAAGGGATCGGCCCAAAGCGTCGGCCAGAGAACAACGGCCTCGGTGGTGCAAGCCATCTTCATGGTCATTGCGCTGGATGCTCTGTTCTCGATCTTCTTCTCGGCGTTGGACGTCTGACATGGACGGAACCGTGCTGGAACAGACCTCGGATACCAACGCCCAGCGTGAGGCGGTGATCCGCGTGCGCAACCTGACCAACCGGTTCGGACCGCAGGTCGTGCACGACAACCTCAATCTGGATGTCTGGCGCGGCGAGGTGCTGGGCATCGTTGGCGGCTCGGGCACTGGTAAGTCGGTGCTGCTGCGCACGATTGTCGGGCTGAACAAACCCGCCTCTGGCACTATCGAGGTGCTGGGTGTCGACGTGTTGAACGGCCCGGAACAGGAACGCCGACGCATCGAAAAGCGTTGGGGCGTTGCGTTTCAGGACGGCGCCCTGTTTTCCTCGCTGACCGTTTTGCAGAACGTCATGGCGCCGCTGCGCGAACACACAGGCATCAGCGAAAAGCTGATGCAGGCCCTAGGAAGTCTGAAGATCAGCCTTGTCGGCCTGCCGCAACTGAGTTGCGGCAAATTCCCCTCGGAACTGTCGGGCGGGATGCGCAAACGTGCGGCCTTGGCTCGCGCCTTGGCGCTGGACCCCGAGATCGTGTTTCTGGACGAGCCCACCGCCGGGTTAGACCCGATCGGGGCAGCGGCCTATGACGAACTAATCGGAGAATTGCAGCACGCGCTGGGGCTTACCGTCTTCATGGTCACGCATGATCTGGACAGCCTTTATGCGATTTGTGACCGCATCGCGGTTCTTGCGGAAAAACGCGTTCTGGTTGAAGGACCGATTGAAGAAATGACCAAAGTCGATCATCCTTGGGTGCAGGAATACTTCACCGGCCCCCGGGCGCGCGCGGCGCAAGAGAAGGGGCAGGACAGGTAGAGGCCATGGAAACCCGAGCGAATTATATCCTGATCGGCGCCTTCACCCTTGCGGGTATTCTGGGGGCGTTCGGCTTTTTCCTCTGGCTCGCCAAATTCGAAGTGTCGCGGCAATACGCCTATTACGACGTGCTGTTCGACAATGTCTCGGGCCTGTCGGCGGCGGGCGGTGTAAGTTTTAACGGCCTGCCGGTCGGACAGGTAATTTCGCTGCAACTGGACGACAACGACCCGTCGAAGGTGCGGGTCAAACTTGAGGTCGATGCCGACATCCCCGTGACCGAGGATACGATTGCACAGCTGCAATCTCTGGGCGTGACAGGGGTCAGTTATGTCGAACTGACCGGAGGATCGGCCAGCGGTATGCGGTTGCCACAGAACAGTGTGATCAAAAGCAGGCGCAGTGCGATCCAATCACTGTTCGAAGGTGCTCCGAAAGTGCTGGACGAGGCGGTCACCCTGCTGGAAAACCTCAATGCCGTGGTCGATGACAAGAACCGCAAATCGGTCAGCGATATCCTGGAAAATGTCGCCTCGGCATCGGGCCGGTTGGACAAGACCCTGTCAGATTTCGAAAACCTGTCTTCTGATCTGGGCGGCGCGGCAAAGAAACTCGCTGACTTTACCAACAAACTGGACCCGTTGATAGAAAAGGCCGAGACAACTCTGACAACCGGCACGGACACATTGGAAAGCATAAAGACTGCGTCTGCGTCCGCGACCGCCACCCTGGACAGCGCCAAGACGGCCATCGAAAACACCGACCGCGTCATTCAGCAAGATGTCCGCCCACTGATCGAACGGGCGACGACTTTGGCCGAAAACCTGAACGGCCTGTCGGGTGAGGCTGACATTGCCCTGGCGACGATCTCGGAGACGTTCCTGAACGCAAACGAGACACTGGGGTCCATCACCGGCGCGATGGAGACCGCAAGAGGCACCCTGACCTCCGCCGAGCGCGCCTTTGACTCGGCCAACAAAGTCATAAACGAAGATGTCGGTGCCGTGATGGACGACATCCGCACGGCGGCAAACGAGATTTCGTCGACCGTGAAAAACGTCACCGAGCGGCTGGATGATATCTCGGCCGACATCCTCAGCGCGTCCCAATCTGCCTCGGAACTGATGGGCACGATCGACGGTATCGTTCAGGACAACCGCCGCCAACTGTCAGATTTCCTGCGGGTCGGCCTGCCCCAGTTCACTCGTTTTGTTGAAGAGTCACAGCGGCTGGTTATCAGTCTGGACCGGCTCGTCGACAAGGTCGAACGTGACCCCGCGCGCTTCCTACTTGGAACCCAGGCATCGGAGTTTCGCCAATGATCAGGCTTTTTCTTGTGGTTCTTGCCCTTGTGTCGCTGGGGGGCTGCACGGGTCTGGGGACGCTGCGGCAAGCCTCCAAACCAAACGACCTGTACCTGTTGACGCCCAAAAGCACGTTCTCGTCGTCGCTGCCGCGCGTTCAAAGGCAGATCGTGGTGCAGGAACCAACGGCCACCGCGGCGGTCAATACCGATCAGATCGCTATCCAGCCCACGCCTTTGCAGGTTCAGTACCTGCCGCGCGCGCGCTGGGTAGATCGCGCTCCACTGATCGTTCAGGCGCTGCTGGTCGAGAGCTTTGAAAACAGCGGCAAGGTCGCCGCCGTCGGCCGATCAACCGTCGGATTGCGCGCGGATTACGTCGTCGTTCCTGACCTGCGGGAATTTCAGGGAATGGTGATCAGCGATGCGGACGGCAACCAAACCATCCGGGTCGAAGTTCGCATCAACATCAAGATCATTGACGAGTTCGAGGACAAGATCATCGCCTCGGATTCGTTTAGGGAGTTCGTAATCGCGGCCAGCGACCAGACCCCGGATCTGGTCAGAGCCTTTGATGAGGCTCTGGGCAAAACCATGCGGGACGCAGTGGAATGGAGCGTACGTAAAATACACACCCACGCCGCCAACACTCCGCGCCAGTTTTGACGTCAGCCAAAAGGGGCGCTGCTGAAAATCAGCGCCCCGAGGCAAGCATTACTGGGACAGCGTTTCGGCCAGACGCATCAGGGTGACGGCTTGGGCCCGATAGCCGAACGGGTCCTGACCCTTAGCCCCGTTGGCAAGCCTGATCGCATCTTCATACGACCAACCGCCCAGATATTCCCCGCCACGCAGCAACTGGCCAAAACCCGCGATGGCATATGAGAACTGGACATCCCCGGTCGCCTGCCCCTGCCCCGGCAGGATCGGTTCCTCAATCAACTGGCTTTCGGTTTCACCGGGCAGTTTGTAGCGCATCTTGAAGAACCCGATCTCGTCGGACCCATCGGATACCGATTGTTCGGCATAGCGCAGCGGGCCATTTCGGATCGCGTCCGAGCCCACAGGCGTCACCTCGTAGATCGCCGTCACGGTGTGCCCTGCGCTAATATCCCCTGCGTCCACCTTGTCATTCGAAAAATCCTCGCGCCGCAGGGCTCGGGTTTCGTATCCGATCAGGCGGTACTCGGCGATTTGCACCGGGTTGAATTCGACCTGAATCTTGACGTCATTGGCAATCGGGAACAGGGTCCCGGTCAACTGGTCAACCAGCACTTTGCGCGCCTCGCCCAGCGTGTCGATATAGGCCGCCTGCCCGTTCCCGTTCTGCGCCAACGCCTGCATGGTCGCGTCGTCCAGATTGCCCCGCCCAAAACCAAGAACGCTCAGGAAGGTACCGCTGTCCCGTTTGCGGGCGATGAGATCTTTCAGGGCGTCGGGGTCAGACAGGCCAACATTGAAATCACCATCGGTGGCCAGAATGACGCGGGTCACCTCTCCGTCGTCGGCCATGTCTTCTGCAACCTGATAAGCTTGTTGCAACCCGGCCTGCCCGGCGGTCGAGCCACCGGCCTCCAACCGATCCAGCGCGGTCAGGATCTTGGCTTTCTCCGAGGCTGCCGTCGGCTCCAGCACCTGCCCGGCACTACCCGCATAGGTAACGATCGAGAGCTGGTCATCAGGCTGCAGTTCCGACAGCAACAGGCGGAAGGATTGTTTCAGCAATGGAAGCTTGTTCGCATCCTGCATCGACCCAGACGTGTCGATCAGAAAAACGAGGTTTAGCGGCGGGCGATCCTCGATCTGCGGAAGCGCTCCCTGAACGCCGATATGAACCAGCTGTGTGCCGCCGTTCCACGGCGTTGGTGAAACGGTAATGGTCGGGCGGAACGGCGCATTCCCTTCGGGCGCAGGATAGCTGTAGGGGAAATAGTTCACCATCTCTTCCACCCGCACCGCGTCTTTCGACGGCAGTTGGCCGCGCATCAACGACGACCGGATGATCGAGTAAGAGGCCGTATCAACGTCAATTGAGAAGGTCGACACCGGGTCTTCCGCCGTAACTTTCAGCGGGTTGGTTTCGGCATTCGCGAAGGATTCGGCGTTCTGTTCGGGTACAATATGAAGATCACTTTGAATAGGCGAAGGCGCTATTGAGGCTGTGCCGCCGAATAATTCCGCACCCTCCCTAAGTTCGGTTGTGGCACTCAAACCTGTGGTTGCCCGTTTGCTTAAAACGCGGGGGGGCGTTGAAGGCGGCATAGCTTCTTCAAGCACCATTGGTTCCTCAACAATCGAATCCGGCAGGGCATCCTGCAATAGGCTGTGTTCAACCGCAGCCTCCTGATCTGTTTCCACTGTCGGAACCGGCGCTTCAGCCCGGCGGTTTTCGGTCCAAGATGTGGGGTTCACCACGTAATCGCGGGTCTGCGGCAGGATCACTACCAGAGCCACAGCAGCGATGGCGGTTGTTGCGGTCAAAGCACCGCGATGTGAGAGGGCATTCAACATGGATTTCGCTCCTTCTGTCACGCGGGCCATCAGGCCTCGCTTGACAGTCGGACGCATGGCGGCACGCGATCCTTGGGCCCGGTCGAAAATTTTCTGCGCCTGTTCCAGATTTTTTGCCCGCCGCTGCGCGTCCGGCGCGGGGGTGGCGGCATTCATCAGCGTTTTGAGGTCTTCAAGATCGTCTGTCATGGGGCCAGCTCCTCTTGCCGCAGGGCGCGCAGGCGCTTGCGGATATCCGACATGCGCCAGGACACCGTGCCCTCGGACACGCCCAGTACTTCAGCGGCTTCGGCATGGGTCATTTCGTCTTCCAGCGTCAGGGCCAGCGTGTCTTGCAATTCCTGCGGCAGCGATCGCATGGCCCGTTGCAGCCAATCAACGGCCTCGGCGGTTTCCGCAGCCTCGGCCCGCCGCATCTGTTCGACATCGCCCCACCCAACTGCGGCGCGGCTGTGGCTGGCCTGGCGGCGGCGTGCGTCTTCGGCGGCGTTGACAACAACCCGGTACAGCCAGGTGGTGAATTTGGCCTGCGCCCGAAACCCGGCAATCTTGGATGGCAATGCCGCGCAGATATCCTGCGTCAAGTCTTCAGCCTGATCAGCCCGCCCGGTAAGGCGAAAGGCCAAACGGAAAACCCGGTCGTAATGCCGCGCCAACAGGGCAGCAAACGCGTCAGCGTCCCCTTTTGCAGCGGCTTTGGCCAGATCCTCATCCGATGTTGTCATGCGCATCACAAAGGGTAGGACGGATCGAAACGGTCAATCCTTGGCGGCAGGGCGAAAAAAATCAGAAATGATCCGCAGAGGCCATTTTCCAATCCGCCGCGAATCCATCCGGGATCGAGTCCGTCAGCAAAACGCCGTCGTCGATGAACGTATAAAGGTCGGCATAGGACCACTCCCTCTCATCCGCTGTGCGGCGGCGGATATCGCCCGGATGCAGGTCCGAGACCTTTTCCTTGCCCATCGCGCCCAGAAGTTCGCGAAAGCTCTCCAATGTGGCGTCGTGGAAACGATGAACCCGTTTACGTTTTTGCGGTACATGCACCGCCCGTCCACGGATCGGGTCCTGCGTCGCTACGCCCGAAGGGCAGCGGTTGGTGTTGCAATGCAATGCCTGAATACAGCCCACCGCAAACATCATCGCCCGCGCGGCGTTGCACATATCCGCACCGAGTGCGAACTTTTCGACCATGTCATAGCCGGTGGCGACCTTGCCCGAGCAGATGATCCGGATTTTATCACGCAGCCCCACGCCGCGCAGGCAGTTGTTGACGAAGATAAGCGCCTCGTTCAGCGGCATACCCAGGCGGTTGGTAAATTCGACGGGAGCCGCGCCGGTGCCGCCTTCGGCGCCGTCGATGGTGATGAAATCGGGCAGAATGCCTGTTTCCAGCATCGCCTTACAGATCGCCATAAACTCGGACGGCCTGCCGATACACAGTTTGAACCCGATGGGTTTGCCGCCCGACATCTCTCGCAGGTGTTGGACGAAATGCAATAGACCGGTTGGCCCTTCAAAGGCCGAGTGGATGGGCGGAGAGATAACATCCTGATGCTCGGGCACGCCGCGGATTTCCGCGATTTCCTTATCCACCTTAGCTGCGGGCAAGACCCCTCCATGGGACGGTTTTGCGCCTTGGGACAGTTTGATCTCAATCGCCTTAACCACGTCTTTTTTGGCCTTTTCCGCGAACAGGTCCTTGTCGAACCCGCCGTCCGGTGTGCGACACCCGAAATATCCAGTACCGATCTGCCAGATGATATCTCCACCTTCGGCCAGATGGTGCGGGGACAGCCCGCCCTCGCCGGTGTTATGCGCAAAACCGCCGTCCTTAGCACCGCCGTTCAACGCCCGGATCGCATTGGCGCTGAGTGCACCGAAGCTCATGGCCGACACGTTCAGACGCGAGGCGCTATAGGGTTTTGTACATTGCGGCCCACCCAGCATGATCCGCTCTTCACTTTCCGGGACCTCCTTGGGCGCAAGCGAGTGGTTGGCCCGGTGATAGCCCACGGTCAGGATGTCGTACTGAGTGCCAAATGCCTGTGTGTCCACCTGCCCCTTGGCACGAGAATAGACCAGGCTGCGAATGATCCGATTGTAAGGGCGCCCGCTTTCGTTGGTCTCCACGAAATACTGACGGATTTCTGGGCTGACGAATTCCAGCATATACCGGAAATGGCCCAGAACCGGGTAGTTGTTCAGCACGTTGTGCTTGGTGGTCAGCATGTCATACAGACCAACCACGGCATAGGGGATCAGGATCACCAGCAACCAATGGGCCGGTGGCCAGAAAAACCCCCACAGCAAGGTCAGGGGAAGGCACACGTAGCTCAGGATATAATAGAGTCTGCGTACAATCATTTCGTGCTCTCCCAAAGTGCTGCCATATCAACCTTGTAGCAACCGTGGATCAAATCGACATTTGATTGCAAGCGTTTGCGCCCGGGCTCACGCGATCCGGCGGGATTGTGAGGCAGGCAGAGGATTTGGTGGCAGTTGATCCAAGCTTCGGCAGTAGGTATGCCGAGACTGAGGTAAACTTGAGCAGGACAACCGGCCGTGACAAAAACCCGACCAGCCGTCCGGACCACGGCCATCATGTTCGTCGCTGTTTTTGTTGGCGGCGCGGCGGGATCGTTGCTGCGCGAGGCGTTCTCGGCCCAGATCCCCGGTGCTCCAGTGCTGACGGCAACTTTCGGCATCAATATTGTGGCCTGTTTCGTGCTGGGCTGGCTTTATGCGGTTCGCAACCGCGTCCACGCGCATGTGCTGCATCTGGGGGCGGTCGGGTTCTGCGGCGGGTTGTCGACCTTTTCCTCTTTTGTAGCCGAGCTGGAACGAATGGCTGAAACGCACCTTTGGAGTGCCATTTCCGCCGCCTCACTAGAAATTGCCGTCGGGCTTGCCGCGGCCATTCTGGGCGAGGCCCTTGGGCGGCGGCTTCACGGGCAGAGGTCGGCGGGATGAGCGCGTTATTTCTTCACGCCATGTTCGGATTGGGCGGCGGATTGGGCGCGGTTCTGCGTCACTGGATCGCTTTGCGCGTCAACCATGACCTACCCTTTGCAACGCTGATCGTGAACGTCCTGGGCAGCCTCCTGCTGGGTCTGTGGATTGGTTACCTTGGCGGGCCGGTGGACTTGGGCGAGGAAGAAAGACGGCTGGTATTTGGCTTCTGCGGCGGCTTCACCACGTTTTCCAGCTTTGCGTATCAATCGCTGGAGCTGCGGCGGGAACGGACAATCGTGCTGGCCGCGGGAAACATCCTGCTCAGCCTCGGATTATGCTGGTTTGCCCTATGGCTGGGTTTGGTGCTGATGCGCTAATGCGCGGCAACGGCAGCCTGCGTTCCGGGTTTGGGCGCTTTGCAGAAAAACAGTAGCGGTATCGTTGCCAAGGCCAGCAATCCCAGATTGTTGAAGACAGTCAGATAGGAAATCAGCTCGGCCTGCTGGCCGATCACCTGCCCCAGAATGGCAGCCCCTTCGGCACTTTCGGGCGTCAAGCCAAGCGGCTGCAGGTAAGCCTGCGCCGCCGGATTATATGGCGTCACATTCTGGCTCAGCACCGCTGTATTCGTCTGCAAGCCACGCACGACCCACGTGCCCACCAGCGATATCCCAACCGACGAGCCCAGTTGCCGGGTCACGTTGAACAGGCCCGAAGCTTCGTCCTGCCGGGATTTGGAGATGCTCTCGAACGCCAGAATCGACATCGGCACAAAAACCAACCCCATCCCCAGCCCGCTGACTGCCCCCGGCCAGGCCAATTCCCAGAACCCGGCATTCATGTTCAGCGCGCCCATCATGAAGTTGCTTATGGCCGTCAACAGCATCCCCACCCCGGCCAGAAGACGCGGATCAAACCGCGACACCAGCACCGCTCCGGTCACAACCATCGATAGCCCGGCGGTGATGCCACGCGGAATGAACAGGTGCCCCGAGGCGATAACGGGATAGTCCAGCAGGTTCTGCACAAAGGTCGGCAGGATCGCGATGCCGCCAAACAGTGAGATGGCAAAACCCGCGATGACCAGATTGCACAGGGCAAAGTTACGATCCGCGAAAAATCGCAAGTCCACTACTGGCCTTTTGGTGGTCAACGCGTGGGCGATGAACCCCAATGCACCCAGAACCGACGCGATCAGTGCCACCTGAATGACACGAGACGACAACCAGTCCTTGGTCTCGCCCTGATCGAGGATGAATTGCAGGCAGCCGATGCCAATTGCCAGCAGGGCCAGGCCTGCCCAGTCGATCCGCACCTCTTTGGTTTTGTCATCGGGCAGCTCGCCCGCCAGCAGCAACAAAGCCATCGCGGCCACCGGGAGGTTGACGAAAAATACCATCCGCCACGAGAAGTACTCGGTCAGAAGCGCCCCAACTGTCGGCCCCAACACCGGGGCCACCACAACACCCAGCCCAAAAACCGCCATCGCCTGGCCGCGTTTTTCGCGGGGGAAAGCATCGAAAAGAATGGACTGAGACAACGGGATCAGAAACGCGCCGAACATGCCCTGCGCGAGACGAAAGAAAACGATGGTCTCAAGGCTCCAGGACAGGCCGCACATGACAGACATCGTGGTGAAACCGGTGATGGCCGTCAGGATCAGCCGCCGGCGCCCGACGCGGCGAGCGACAAATCCGGTCAGAGGCATGATCACAACCGCCGAGACAATATAGCTGGTCAGAATCCAAGTCGCCTGATCGGTCGTGGCCCCAAATGCCGCCTGAATATGGGGCAGCGCGACGTTGACGATGGTGCTGTCCAGCACCTCGAGAATGGCGCTGAGCACAACAGCGACAACAATCACCGGATTGACGCGGCTTGCCGCCGATCCGGTCATTTCCCGGACTGATCCGCTGTGGTGTCCACGGTCACCTTACTGCTACCGCCCACGCGCAGCGGTACATCGGTCGGGTCAAGTTCCACACGCACCGGGAACCGGCGGGTCACCTTGACCCAGTTGCCGCTGGAATTCTCAGACGGCAAGAGCGAGAACGTGTCCCCCGAGCCGCGCCCGATCGAGGCCACTTTGCCCGTCAGGGCAACCCCCGGCAGCATATCAACCTTGATCGTAACCGGCTGGCCGGGTCGGATACGCGGCAGTGCGGTTTCCTTGAAATTGGCATCCACCCACCAGTCAGAGGATTCGACGATGGAAAACTGCGGCGCATTAGCCGAAACGGCCGATCCCGGGCGCAATGTCAGGTTTGCGATCCAGCCGTCTGCGGTGGCGTAGACCTTTGTCCAATTCAAGTTGGCCTGTGCAATCTCAAGCTGCGCTCGTGCGGCCAAAACTTCGTCCTGCTTCGCGGCAAGCCCGCTTTGCAGCGCCAACAGTTCGGATTGGCTGGTGGTCAGACGGGCCGAGGCCTCGGCAAACGCCGTTGTCGCCTGATCCAGCGAGACCTGCGCCAGATCGCCGTCCGAAAACAGCGCCTTGGACCGTTCAAAATTATTCTTGGCAGTGTTGAAGGCCGATTGAGAAGACTGAACCGCCGCCTCAGCCGAAGTAATCTGATTGGAATAGGATTGCGCCTGTTGAAGCGAACTGTCCAGATCAGCCTGTGCCTGATCCACTGACGCCTTGAACTGCGTGTCGTCGATCGTGAACAGCAGATCTCCAGCCTTGATCGGCTGGTTGTCGGTGACCGGAACTTCAGCGACCTGCCCCGTCACCTGCGCCGCCACGTTAATGATGTTCGCACCCACATAAGCGTCTTTGGTCGAGGGATACCGTTCCTCGTGCCGCCAATACAGAAACAGCCCGCCGGCGATGGCAATCAGCATGGCTGCGACGGCGGCGATTTTGAAAGATTTCATGCATCAGGCCTCATGCAGGTCGTTACATCGGATAGGTGTGCATCCGCACCGCCAGATTGCCCATGATCCAAACGGTTCCGAGGATGATGATCAGCAGGACCAGCGTGGAAAACAGGACCAAGTCAAGGTCTTCGCGGCTGCTGCGGCGACGGTCGATATGCAGGAAATAGACCAGTTGCACGATCAGTTGCGCCAAGCCCAACAATGCAATCGAGAGGTAAACGCCCGTGGTTTTGATGCCGTATTTATAGGCGATGAGAAACACCGCCGCCGTCAGCAAAAGCGAGCCGCCATAGCCGATGACGTACCGCCGACGTTCGCGCCGGTGCATCTCGCTGCGCTTATCCATAGGTCAGCCCTCCGAAATAGACGATGGTGATGATGCCGATCCAGATCAGGTCGAGGAAATGCCAGAACAGCGCCAACCGCACCACGCGCGACATCAATAGGTCGGTCAGGCCAAACACCCGTAGTTGGATGCCCAAAACGATCAGCCACAGACAGCCAGCCGCCACATGCAACCCGTGCAGCGGCACCAACCCGTAGAAGGCGGACAGGAAACCGCTGCGCTGGGGGATACCGCCCTTTTCAGCCATTGCGATGAAGTCCCGGATTTCCAGCACCAGAAAGCTGAGGCCCAACACCAGTGTCACGCAGAACCAGAAAACGATCCGCCATCGGGGCAGGTTGTATTTCAGCGCCAGCATCGCCAGACCCACCGTCAGACTGCTGGTCAGCAGGATCAGCGTTTGGGCAAAGATGCTGTACAGATCGAACAGCTCATGCGGACCCGGCCCCCCCGCCTGTGCGTCGATCATGGTGATATAGATGGCAAACATCAGGCCGAAATAGACCAGGTCGCTCATCAGAAAGACCCAGAAGCCAAAGGTGACAACCTCGGTGGCCCTGTGGGCACTTTCGTGACGCCGCCCAAGGTTCAGGCCGGGATAGCTGTGGGTGGGCGCACGCTTCATGTCAGGGCCTCCAGATCGGGGCGGGCAAGGCCGCGGTTTTCTGGGGTCGTTTCATAGTCGCGATCTACAGGTTTGGAGTTGCGCACCAGATCAAGCCAGGCTTCGTGTTGTTTGCGCACCTCTTCGGCCGGAATGACTTCTTCAAAGTCGGTTTTGAAAGTCCAGGCGATGAAGGACGCAAGCATCAGAACTGTCATCAAGGCCGCCAGCCACCAGATCCACCAGACCAGTGCAAACATCCAGACACCGCTGAGCACACAGAGTGTAAACCCGATCGCAGTATTGCGCGGCATCGCGATATCCTCATAGGTGTCGGGGCTGGGATAGGCCTCGCCCCGCTCCTTGGCCACGGCGAAGTTATCCCGGTCAGTAACCTGCGGGATGATAGCGAAGTTATAGGGCGGCGGTGGTGACGGGATCGACCATTCCAGCGTGCGCCCGTCCCATGGGTCGCCAACAGGGGCGCGGGTTTTCTCACGGTCCCGGATGCTGACCCACAGCTGGACGAGGATGGACAGCAGCCCGCAGGTGATGATCAAAGCACCGATAATCGCGACGAGCATGTAGGGGTGGAATGAGGCGTCGCTATAGCTGAAGGACCGGCGCGGCATCCCCATGAGACCCACGAAATAGAGCGGCATGAAGGTCAGCAGGAACCCGACCGTCCAGCACACGACCGAAACCCGGCCCCAGAACTCGTTCAGGCGGAACCCGAAGGCCTTGGGAAACCAGTAGTTGTAGGCCGCCAACAAGCCAAACAGCACCCCCGGCAACAGCGCGTTGTGGAAATGCGCCACCAGAAACAAGGTGTTATGGACCTGATAATCGACTGTGGGATTGGCTAGGATCACGCCCGACAACCCACCGATGACAAACAGCATCAAAAAGGCCAGGCCATACAGCATCGGAACGGAAAACCGGATGCGCCCGCGGTACAAGGTGGCCATCCAATCATAAACCTTCACCCCGGTCGGGACCGCGATCAGCATCGTCGCAATGCCAAACACCGCATTGATCAGTGCGCTTTGGCCCATGGTGAAGAAATGGTGCAGCCAGACGGTGAAGGAGAGTACCGCGATACACATGGTGGCTATGACCAGCGAGTTATATCCGTACAGCCGCTTGGCCGAGAAGGTGGCAAAAACCTCGGAATAGATGCCGTAGGCGGGCAGAACCAGCAGGTAGACCTCGGGGTGGCCGAACAGCCAGAACAGGTTGGCATAGTTCATCATGTTGCCGCCAAGGTCATTGGTGAAGAAGTGGAAGTCCAGATACCGGTCCGCCGCCAGCATTAGCGCGGCAACGCCAAGCGGCGGCATGGCAAAGATGATCAGGATCGAGCTGCTGATGATCGTCCAGCAATACATCGGCAGCCGCATGAACTTCATCCCGGGCGCACGCAGCTTGTAGATGGTGACGGCAAAGTTGATCCCCGTCAGCGTAGTGCCGATACCCGAGACGACAATAGCCCAGATCCAGTAATCCGGCCCCACCCCGGGATTGAACGCAGCGCCCGTGTAGGGCGGATAGGCCGTCCAGCCGCCGGTCGAGAAATTGCCCACCACCAGAGACACCATCAACATCATGCCGGCCGAGACGGTGAGCCCGAGGCTGATCTGGTTCATCACCGGAAAGGCCACATCCCGCGCGCCGATCATCAGCGGCACCAGATAGTTCGCTACGCCAAAGACAAAGGGCACGGCCACAAAGAACACCATTATGGTGCCATGGGTGCTGAACAGCTCGGCGAAATGTTCGGCCTCTAGGAAACCATCGCCCGGCCCTGCCGCCTGTTGGGCGCGCATGACCACGCCCTCAAGCACGCCCCGCGCCAGCATGACGATGGCAAAGACGATATACATGATGCCGATCTTCTTGTGGTCGGCGCTGGTCAGCCAGTCACGCCATAGCGGCCCCCACAGGCGGAACCACGACAGCAACCCGACTACAGCGATCACGCCCACGACAACAATGCCAGCGGCCGCATTCGCCACGATCTCATTCGTGTTAGGCGTCTGGATCAGGCCGGCAATCGGAAACACGTCCCAGTTCAGGCGGCCAAAGAACCCGGTATCGGTCATTGCGTGGCCTCCTTTCCGAATTCAACCGTTCCCGGCTGTTGATCCACTGGCAGAGGTTGCCCGCCGTGATAACGATGCAGAATGGACTGAAACAGATCACCGCCCTCCAGCGTGAAATACAAAGCGTTGAGCGGCATGAGAGGGGTTCCCAATTCCGCCTGAACCTCATCCCGATCCGTGCGCTTGGCCAGTGTTCTGTATGTGTCCTCGGTCAACGGAATGCCGTTGGCGCGGACGCTTTCAACCCATGCATTGAAATCTTCGGGTTGCATGGCCTGCGTCAGGAACTTCTGTTTGGTGAACCCACGGCCATTATACTGCGTGTTTTCGCCTTGCATCGTCTCAGGCGCGTCCGCCACAAGATGCAGTTTTGTCGTCATGCCGGGCATGGCGTAAATCTGCCCCGCCAAGGCTGGGATCATGAACGACTGCATGACCGTGTCCGTGGTCAGCGTCATCGCAACCTGCTGTTTGACCGGAATTCCCAATTCACCAACAGTGGCTATACCCAGATCGGGGTAGATAAACAGCCATTTCCAATCGAGGCCAACGACCTGAACGTTCAGCGCCGGTGTCTCACCGAAAGCGGCCGAATATGGATCCAACCGGTGCGTCGCTTTCCACAAATAAAAGGACAGCAGCGCTACAATCACCACCGGCACGCCCCACATGACGAATTCCAGCTTCGCGGAGAAATCCCATTTCGGCCGATAGACCGCCGTACCGCCCTTGCGTCGCCGATACCGCAGGGCAATCAACGGCACCAGAACCAGCACCGGAAGCACGGCAATCATGATCAGAACGGTCGCCCGCAACAGATGGGTTTTCTGGACAGCCGCAATTGGGCCCTGAGGGTCCATGAAACTGTCGGCGGCCCACGCCATCTGCGCTGATACAGCCACGCTTGCGGCCGATACCAGCACTGCCCATGCCGCAGCTGAAGGTCTGAGTAAGGTCACGCCTGATCGTCCTCTTCTGCCTTCGTTTCGGCCAACTATCGGCAGAGTCACGAAATTTCTCAAGGTTTTTTCCAAAACCATCGATTGTCCCCGGCGTCACCTGAACAACCAAAGCTTTAGGAGTGTACAAAACGCCACTAATGCTGCGGTTGACTTGACCCTACAGGCACGCGACACATTCCAGTGATGCGTTGGATTGTTCTTGCCCTCAGCCTGTGGTGCCTTTCGACAAGCGCCTATGCGCAGGATCGCGCTGCAGTTGAGCGGCAATTTCAGGTTTGGTTGAACGAAACGGTCTGGCCACGTGCCAGGGCCAAAGGCGTCTCACGCAAGACCATGAAGCAGGCCTTTGACGGGGTGACGCTCAATTGGAAACTACCGGATCTTGTACCGCCGGGGCAAAAGGCAGAAACACCCAAACAGCAAAAACAGGCTGAGTTCGGATCGCCCGGGCGCTATTTCAACGCAGGCTCTGTGCAGGGTGCGACAGCCACAGGGCGGCAGATGGCGCGCCGCCATGCGACAACACTGGCGCGGGTCGAGGCCGAAACCGGCGTGCCCGGCCGCATCATTCTCGCAATCTGGGGCCGCGAAAGCGGATATGGGCAAGTCCCCATCCGCCACAACGCGTTTCAGGTGCTGGGGACCAAAGGCTTCATGAGCACCCGCTCGGACTATTTCACCGAGGAACTGATCGCCGCTTTGCAAATCGCCGAGGCCAGGCACGCCCCGTCCGGCACGTTAAAAAGCAGCTGGGCCGGTGCGTTGGGCCAACCGCAATTCATGCCCTCGAACTTTCTGACTTATGCGGCGGACGGCAATGGTGATGGGCGATCCGATATCTGGGTCTCACCCGAGGATACAATCGCGTCGATCGGGAATTTTCTGTCCCAACATGGTTGGATCGCCGGGCGCGACTGGGGCTTTGAAGTGACCGTCCCGCCCTCGGTTTCCTGTGCCTTGGAAGGACCGGATCAGGGCAAGCCCATTCGGGACTGGGTGGCGATGGGCGTAACCCGAGTGTCGGGCAAACCGTTCCCGAAACATGAACTGCCGGGCGAAGGCTTTCTGATGATGCCCGCAGGGCGCAATGGCCCAGCCTTCATCGTCACACCGAATTTCTACGTCCTGAAGGACTACAACAAAAGCGATCTCTACGCCCTGTTCGTCGGCCATGTCGGAGACCGCATTCAGTATGGCGTCGGAGATTTCAGCGCCCGCTGGGGCAAGGTCGGCAGTCTGTACCGGTCTGATGTGGCCGCCATGCAGAGGGCTTTGGAACGCCAGGGCCATGATGTCGGCGGCGCGGACGGGTTGCCCGGATTCAAAACCCGCCGCTCGATCGGGCGCTGGCAACAGGCCACGGGCCGCACCCCGACCTGTTTCCCCGAAGCCAGCATGAAATCCACCCTGAACCAATAGCGATTCGCACGGTCCCTTACGTCACTTCGTCGGCAAAACCCCGTCCTTTGGGCAAAGCACAAATCGAGACCTTCACGAAAGTGTTAAGAACCGCTGGAGTTTCCTCATTATATTTCGGAACCACCCCGGGTTTCATTCACAATCCACCTATAGTTGCCTATTTTTCAGGCAAAGGCTTTATCCTTTTTTGAAATAGTGCCACCTTCGGCGCCAGTGAAAGGCGACTTTCGCAACCACGTTCCCGACTGCAAACCGAAAGACTGCGACGCGGTGTTCATTGCGATCTGAAAAAGCAAAATTCGAACGGGTCCCGGTCTCGACCAGAGTCGGACAAACAAGGTGGCCAGCAGCCATCCTGAATGGATGCGCGCGCCTTGCCTCTAAAAAATGGGAGTAGAAAAATGAACAAGTATATTCGTACATCTCTGGCCGGGCTGTTGACCTCGACCATGATTACCGGCGCGGCCTTTGCCGCAGGGACCCATCCTGAAACCGGCGAGGCGCTGGCGGACGATCAGACCTTCATCTATCGCCTTCTGGACGAAACCACGTCCTTTGACCCTCAGGTCGTTGAAGACGTCGACGGCTCGGATATCGTCCGGGACCTGTTCGAAGGCCTGATGAACCAGGACGAAGACGGTAATCTGGTTCCCGGTGTTGCCACCGGCTATACCACAAACGACACCAAAGACGTTTATACCTTTACCCTCCGCGACAACGCCAAGTGGTCGAACGGCGACCCGGTGACGGCAAATGACTTTGTCTTCGCGTGGAAACGGGCCGTCGATCCTGCCCTGTCCTCGCCCTATGCCTGGTTCATGGAGCTGATGTCGATCGAGAATGCGTCTGAGATCATCGCAGGTGAAAAACCCGTCGATGAACTGGGCGTCACCGCGATCGACGACCACACGCTTGAAGTCAAGCTGAGCGCACCGCTGCCCTATTTCGCGCAGATGACCACTCATACCACCACCTTCCCTGCCCCGCAGAAAGTCATTGAAGAGCTTGGCAGCGAATGGACCAAACCCGGAAACATCGTCTCGAACGGCGCCTACGTGCTGACCGAACACCTGCCGCAGGAACGTTCGACCCGTGAGCGCAACGAGATGTACTGGGACAATGAAAACACGATCCTCGACAAGGTCGTTGCGCTAGTCATCAACGACGAGAACGTCGCCCTGACCCGTTATCTGGCTGGTGAGCTGGACCGCACCGATATCCCGGCAGGTCAGTTCCCGCGTTTGAAAAAAGAACACCCGGAAGAAGCCGTAAGCTATCCGCGTCTGTGTAACTACTATTACACTTTCAACCTGTCCGAAGGTGGCCCCGAAGCGTTCAAAGATCCGAACGTACGTCAGGCGCTGTCCCTGGCCGTGGATCGCAAGATCATCACCGAAAACGTCATGGCAGGCGGCCAACCACAGGCCTACACCTTCGCGCCTGAAGCCACCGCCGGGTTTACCGTACCCGAAGTCGAGATGGCCTCGATGTCTCAGCAGGAACGGGATGAGCTGGCCAAGGAACTGCTGGCAGAAGCAGGCTATGGCCCCGACAACCCGCTGAGCTTTGAAATGGTGTACAACACATCCGAAGCGCACAAGAAAGTGGCTGTCGCGCTAAGCCAGATGTGGAAACAGAAGTTGGGCGTAAACGCCAACCTTGCGAACATGGAATGGAAAGTGTTCCTGGAAGAGCGCGGCAACCAGAACTTCGATCTGGCCCGTGGCGCATGGTGTGGCGACTACAACGAAGCCTCGACCTTCCTGGACCTGCTGCAATCGCAGTCCGGCTATAACGACGGCAAGTACAACAATGCACGTGTCGACGAATTGCTGGCCGAAGCGAAAACCTCGGACGACCCGGCTCCGCTGTACACCGAAGTGGAACGGATCATCGCGCAAGAGACCCCGGTTATCCCGATCTACCACTATGCTGGCGTCTTCATGATCGACAGTGATCTCGGAAACTGGCCGATCAACAACGTAGAGCAGAACTGGTATTCCAAGAACCTCTACAAACGCGCCGAATAATCATCCTGAAAACACGCTTTGCCCCGAAAACCACTTTCGGGGCAGAGCCAATAACGGGGGCATGAAATGCTTGCCTATATCATCCGGCGGTTGTTGATCGCCGTTCCGACGATCCTGTTGCTGATCGTCGCCTGTTTCTTTCTGATGCACTTTGCGCCCGGCGGGCCCTTCACGTCAGAGCGGCCCTTGCCGCCGGCGGTTCTGGCCAATATCGAGGCGCGTTACGGGTTGGACCAGCCGCTGTGGAAACAGCTGTGGGACTACCTGTACAATATCGTGGTGCATTTCGACTTCGGCCCGTCCTTCAAATTCAAGGACCGGGACGTGAATGACATCATCTCGCAGGGTTTCCCGATCTCGCTGACCTATGGCTCGTTGTCCTTCCTTGTGGCCACCGTCATCGGTGTGAGTCTGGGGATTGCCGCTGCAATCAAGCACAACAGCTGGATCGACTATTTCGCTGTGGGTCTGGGCATCGCTGCACAGGCGCTGCCGAACTTCATCATGGGCCCGATCTTGATCCTGACCTTTACCCTGTGGCTGGGATGGCTGCCGGGTGGCGGCTGGCACGGCGGACAGTGGCAATATCTGATCATGCCGGTGATCGCACTGGCGACCTCGTACATGGGGTCGATCGCCCGGATCACACGGTCTTCGATGCTCGAGGTTCTGAACTCGAACTTCATCCGCACCGCCCGCGCCAAGGGTCTGCCAACCAGAACCGTGATCTGGCGCCATGCGCTGAAACCCACCCTGCTGCCGGTCGTGTCTTATCTGGGCCCGGTCTTTGTCTACGTGCTGACAGGATCGGTCTTTGTTGACCTGTATTTCTCGACAGGTGGATTGGGTCAGTCGTATGTGAGTTCGGCTCTTTCAAGAGACTATGCGGTGCTGCTGGGGGTCACGATCCTTTACGGCACGCTGACCGTCATCGTGAACCTGCTGACCGACCTGGCCTATGCCTGGTTCGATCCGAAAATCCGTTACTGAGGGTCTGGCAATGCTTGGAAAATCACAAAAAGCCGCCCAACTGGCCGAAGATGTCACCGACTACACGGTCATTCAGGGGCGCTCGCTCTGGCAGGACGCGCGGATGCGCTTTGTCCGCAACAAGGCCGCGATGGCCAGCGTATTCATTCTGGTGCTGATCGTTCTGTTCACGATCGTCGGCCCATATTTCGCCGTGTGGAACAACGAGGAAATAGACTGGAACGTCATGGGTGACGTTAGCGGCATGGGGATGCCGTCCGTTGAGACCGGGCACTATTTCGGTGTCGATGATCTGGGGCGCGACCTCTACAGCCGTGTCATTCAGGCAACGACCACGTCGTTGCTGGTGGGTCTGATCGGGGCGGCAACCGCGCTGATCGTAGGCACCTTCTACGGTATCGCGGCAGGGTATATCGGCGGTCGTACCGACAGCGTGATGATGCGCTTTGTCGATATCCTGCTGGCCATCCCGGCCACACTTATCATCATCCTGTTGCTGGTGGTCGCGGGGCGCTCGTTCTTCATGCTGTTCATCGCTCTGGGTGCGGTCGGCTGGCTAACGATGGCGCGGATCGTTCGAGGGCAGACTCTGACCTTGAAAAACCGCGAGTTCATCGAAGCCGCACGCGCCGCCGGTGTCAGCGAATTTACCATCATGTATCGCCATATCCTGCCCAACCTGCTGGGCGTAGTGATCGTCTATGCCTCGCTGCTGGTGCCCGAGATGATCCTGACGGAAAGCTTCATCTCGTTCCTTGGACTGGGCATTTCGGAACCCTATACCTCGTTGGGTCGTCTGATCGCCGAAGGTGCAGGCACGATGGGTTATGGCACCCTGTGGCAGCTGATGTTCCCCCTGACATTCTACGTCGCCATCATCATCACGATGTTCTTCATCGGGGATGGTCTGCGTGACGCTCTGGACCCGAAGGATCGCTGATATGAGCCTGTTTTCTGTTAAAGACCTGAGCGTCCAGTTCGATACCCCCGACGGCGTGGTCGAGGCCGTCAAAGGCATCAGTTTCGACATCAACCCGGGCGAATGCCTTGGCATCGTCGGCGAGAGCGGGTCGGGCAAAAGCCAGACCTTCATGGCCGCGATGGGATTGTTGCCACCCGCCGGTCGGGCCTTGGGATCCGCCACTCTGAACGGCAAGGAAATCCTGAACCTGCCCATCAACAAGCTGAACAAGATTCGCGGCGACGACGTCGGCATGATCTTCCAGGACCCGCTAACCGCCCTGACCCCGCATCTGCGGGTCGGCCAGCAAATGCGCGAGGTCCTGCAGGTGCATGAAGGGCTGCAGGGCTCGGCCGCGCGGGCGCGCTGTCTGGAATGGCTGGATCGGGTCCGCATACCCGAAGCAAAGCGGCGGCTGAACCAATACCCGCACGAGCTGTCGGGCGGGATGCGCCAGCGCGTCATGATCGCCATGTCGATGCTGTGTAATCCCAAGCTATTGATCGCGGATGAGCCGACAACAGCGCTGGATGTGACAGTTCAGGCCGACATTCTGGACTTGATGGTGCGTCTGCAGAAGGACGAAGGCACGGCGATTGCCCTGATCACCCATGACATGGGCGTGGTTGCCCGGATGTGCGACCGCATTCAGGTCATGCGTCTGGGTCAGTTTGTCGAAGCCGGGGACACGCGCGAAATCTTCCGTTCACCGCAGCATGACTACACCCGGACATTGCTGGACGCGATGCCCCGCATTGACGCCGGCGACGCGCCCAAGGCGCTGGACAATATCGATGAGCCGCTTCTCAAAGTCGATGACGTCAAGGTGCACTTCCCGATCCACGTCTCAGGCGGACTGTTCGGGCGCAAGGTGCCGCTGAAGGCCGTCGACGGCGTTAGCTTTGACATCCGCAAAGGGGAAACGTTGGGCGTAGTGGGTGAGTCCGGCTGCGGCAAGTCCACTTTGGCGCGGGCGGTTCTGCAACTGATCGAACCCAGCGCGGGCAATGTCAGCTGGCTGGGCCACCCCATCGTCGGGCTGAAACGGGCCGAGCTGAACAAGTACCGCAAGGACCTGCAGATCGTGTTCCAGGATCCGCTGGCCAGCCTAGATCCGCGGATGACGATCTCGGCCTCGATTGCCGAGCCGTTGAAGACCTATCGCCCCGATCTGACCGATCGCGAACGCAAGGATATGGTCGCGCAGATGATGGAGCGGGTCGGCCTGAAGGCCAACATGATCAACCGCTATCCGCACGAGCTGTCCGGCGGCCAGAACCAGCGCGTCGGCATCGCACGCGCGATGATCAACAAACCCAAGTTGATCATCTGCGATGAGGCGGTCTCGGCCCTTGATGTGTCCATTCAGGCGCAGATCGTCGAATTGTTGCGCGAGTTGCAGCAAGAGTTCGGGCTGTCGATGATCTTCATCAGCCACGACCTGTCGGTGGTGCGCGCAGTGTCGAACCGGATCATGGTTTTGTATCTGGGCCGGATCGTTGAGCTGGGCGACGGAGAGGTGATCTGTTCCGATCCGATCCACCCCTACACGAAGTCCCTGATCTCGGCGGTTCCGATCCCGGACCCGGATGTCGAACGGACCCGCCAGCGGTTGAAACTGCCGGGTGAGCTACCCTCGCCCATGGACCCGAAAGCTGCGCTTCGGTTCCTGCCCAGCCGGTTGGCCGCGGGGGAAAACAACTATGTTCCGCAGCTTACCGAAGTGAGACCCGATCATTTCGTGGCCGAACATGACCCGCTGGAGGCCATCATGAACCCGGGCTGACGCCCCTGCCCCGAAGCCCTTTACCCGGCTTCGGGGCAAATCGCTGTAACACGTCCGACCGGCCACTTCTGCACTGCCTCAGCAGACACTGTTCGGATGCCTCATTTCGCCGCAGAGGACGCAGAAACCCGCGATGTTTCAGCGGCTGTAGGTCGATCGTTTTGACTTATACCCCACTGGGTGGCACCATCTTGGGAATTCGCGGTCTGTTTACCCGTTGACGTTGAATGTTCGGGCCACAGGTCCTAAGAGGTCTGCGTAGTAAACACACTGTCAGACATTGTTTTAGTAGCTTGAGAGGTCAAATGGCACGTAAGGTCACAAAGGCGATCTTCCCCGTCGCAGGACTCGGCACCCGATTCCTGCCGGCGACAAAGTCGGTTCCGAAAGAGATCATGACTTTGGTTGATCGCCCGCTGGTACAATATGCCATCGACGAGGCGCGCGCCGCCGGTATCACCGAATTCATCTTTGTAACGTCACGCGGCAAATCTGCTCTGGAGGACTATTTTGACCACAACCTGGTTCTCGAGCAGGAATTGAAAGCCAAGGGCAAGGATCAGCTGCTGGAAACCCTGAGCGCGACCAATATGGAAAGCGGTGCAATCGCCTATATCCGCCAGCACAAAGCGCTGGGTCTGGGTCACGCGGTCTGGTGTGCCCGCCGTCTGATCGGCGATGAACCCTTTGCCGTGATGCTGCCCGATGACGTGATCGCTGGCGACAAACCCTGCCTGAAGCAGATGGTCGAAGCCTATGAGGAAACCGGCGGCAACATGGTTGCGGCCATGGAAGTTCCGGCCGACAAAACCAGCGCGTACGGCGTTTTGGATGTGGGTGAAAATATCGGCTCGGTCGTCCGTGCGCGCGGTATGGTCGAAAAACCGAAACCCGAGGAGGCACCGTCGAATCTGGCGGTCATTGGGCGTTACATTCTGGGCCCGTCGGTTCTGTACAACCTGAACCAGATGAAAAAGGGCAGCGGTGGAGAAATCCAGCTGACTGATGCGATTGCCGAGGATATCGGGAACGGTGTGCCGGTCTTTGGCTACAAGTTCAAAGGGCAGCGTTTTGACTGCGGGTCCAAGTCCGGCTTCCTGCAGGCCACGGTTGCCTTTGCACTGGCCCGCGACGACCTGCGCGAAGACCTGAGCCAGTATCTGCACGACATCGTCGCCACAGGTCAGGCTGCGCAGTAACGAACCGCCTTTAAACAGGTTCAAGAATTCCAGCCGGGGTGTTCTGCACCCCGGCTTTTTTGTGCGCCTGCAAAAGTTAGCAAGTGGTTTTTCGGGCGTCCGGCCCGGTCAGACAGGATTCATGCACCACACGGCAATGTGGCGCGCAATTCAATTGTCGGACCGACAGCCTCAGGAGGACGCCCGTGTCACAGAACTCACCTCGCTTAAACCTGCCATTTTTACAGCCGTCGCAGGCGCAAAAACACGTCACCCATAACGAAGCGCTGCGGCAGCTGGACCTGATCACGCAACTGAGTGTGGCCACGACAAACGCCTCGACCCCGCCCGCCGTCCCGGACCAGGGAGAGGTCCACGCGTTGGGCCCATCACCCACGGGGGATTGGACCGGGCAAGCCGGGAAGCTGGCCGCGTGGCTGGACAATGCTTGGCATTTCGTGACGCCCGGCATGGGCTGGCGCGCGTGGGATGAGAGCGCCGGGCAAATAGTAATCTGGGATGGCAGCGCCTGGATCAATCCTCCGGTCGCGACGCAAAACTTGGACGGTGTGGGTATCGCCACCGGGTATAACAGCACAAACCGTCTTTCGGTGCGGTCTCCGGCGACGCTTCTCAGTCATGATGGCGGCGGGCATCAGTTGAAGATCAACAAGGCCAACGCAGGCGACACCGCGTCCCTGTTGTTTCAATCCAACTGGACCGGCCATGCCGAGATGGGCTTGTCCGGCGACACCGGCTTTGCCATCAAAGTCTCGCCCGATGGCAGCAGCTGGACCGACGCGCTGAGTTTCGATCCAGCGACCGGAGCCGCCAGCGGCGCGGCTGTTCAGACCAGCGCGGATGACACCACCGCTGGTCGGCTGATGCGGGCGGACTTCGGCTATGGCCCGGGCAACCTGCTGGGTGTCGTGGCGCAGAGCGGTGGCAGTCCGACCGGGGGCGTCATCGAACGCGGTTCAAACGCAAATGGCGATTATGTGCGCTTTGCCGATGGTACCCAGATCTGCGCCGTCTCGCTGACGGCCATGGACTGTACGAATACAGAAGGTGCTTTGTTTGCAAGCAATGCGGTGGTTTGGGATTTCCCGGTGGCTTTTGCGGTGGGCTCAACCGTTGCGGTGTCCGGTAGCGGAGGCGCTACCACCCGTTTCATGGGGCTCGATGCACCGACTGACACTCAGGTACAGTTCAAGGTTCTGTCCACCGCGATTGATGCGACGGCGCTGGCACCAACGGCCACTGCAATTGGCCGCTGGTTCTGATCTCGAATTGCCCGGGCCCACGCCCGGGCTTTTACTTTGCGCGCAGATCCGCGTCCGCCTGATCCAGGAACCAGGCATAGGTTTCGCGAATCCCGTCTTCGAGCCCGACGCGCGCGCGCCAGCCCATATCAGCCAGACGAGACACATCCATCAGCTTGCGCATAGTGCCGTCCGGTTTGCTGACATCCTGCGTGATCTTGCCGGTGAATCCGGTGGTTTTCGCCACCAGAGCCGCCAGTTCCGCGATCGAAACATCCTCGCCACAGCCGACATTGATATGGCTCAACATCGGCTGGGTGTTCGCCTCATAAACATCGCGGGGCAGGTCGAGCACGAACAGCGACGCTTCGGCCATGTCATCCACATGGAGGAATTCGCGGCGGGGTTTGCCGGTGCCCCAGATCACGACCTCATCCAAACCATCCCGCTGCGCCTCGTGGAAGCGACGGATCAGGGCAGGCAGCACATGGCTGTTTTCCGGGTGGAAATTGTCGCCCGGGCCATAGAGGTTGGTCGGCATGACCGAGCGGTAATCGACACCGTGTTGCCGGTTATAGCTTTCACACAGTTTGATCCCGGCGATCTTGGCCACCGCATAGGGTTCGTTGGTCGGCTCAAGTACGCCGGTCAGCAATGCATCTTCGCGCATCGGCTGCGGTACAGCGCGCGGGTAGATGCAGGAACTGCCCAGTTGCAGCAGATGCTTCACCCCGGCGGCAAAGGCCTGATGGATCACGTTACATTCGATCATCAGGTTGTCGTAGATGAAATCCGCGGGATATGTGTTGTTGGCGTGAATACCGCCCACTTTGGCCGCGGCCAGGATCACGACATCCGGGCGTTCGGTCTGCATGAAATCGCGCACGGCGGCCTGATCGGTCAGGTCCAACTCAGCATGTGTACGGGTGACCAACTCAAGCGCTTCGCCTGCGGCCTTCCGATCCTGCAAGCGGCGCAGGATTGCGCCACCAACCATGCCGCGGTGGCCTGCTACGTAGATCTTGCGCATGGCGCCCTCCTCAGCCGTTTTCCAGACTTACAGGCAACTCATAGCCATGCTCTTTCAACAGCGCATGACGTTTCGAGGTCTTGAGGTCCTCGACAACCATCTCGGCGCACATTTCCTGAACGGTCAGCTCGGGCTCCCAGCCCAGCTTGGTCTTGGCATTCGACGGATCGCCCAGCAGCGTTTCCACCTCGGCCGGACGGAAATATTGCGGGTCGATGCGCATGATCACATCGCCCGGTTTCAAGGCCGGTGCGTTGTCGCCCTCGATCGATTTGACCGTTGCAATCTCATCCACGCCTTCGCCTGTGAACTCCAGGGTGATGCCTAACTCAGCCGCCGACCATTCGATGAACTGACGGACCGAATACTGCACGCCGGTCGCGATCACGAAATCTTCGGGGTTGTCCTGTTGCAGCATCAGCCATTGCATCCGCACATAGTCTTTCGCATGGCCCCAATCGCGCAGGCTGTCGATGTTGCCCATATACAGGCAGTTTTCCAGACCCTGCGCGATATTCGCCAGACCGCGGGTGATCTTGCGGGTCACGAAGGTTTCACCGCGGCGGGGACTCTCGTGGTTGAACAGGATGCCGTTGCAGGCATACATGCCATAGGCTTCACGGTAGTTCACCGTGATCCAGTAGGAATACAGCTTGGCCACCGCGTAAGGCGAGCGCGGGTGGAACGGCGTTGTCTCACGCTGCGGGATTTCCTGCACCAGACCATACAGTTCCGAAGTCGAGGCCTGATAGAACCGGGTTTTCTTCTCAAGCCCTAGGAACCGGATCGCTTCAAGCAGGCGCAACGTGCCGATGGCATCGACATCGGCGGTATATTCCGGAGATTCAAAACTGACCGCGACATGGGACTGCGCGCCGAGGTTGTAAACCTCGTCCGGCTGCACTTCCTGAATGATTCGCGTCAGGTTCGACGTATCGCTGAGGTCACCGTAATGCAGATACAGATTTGGGTTGGGAACATGCGGGTCTTGATAGATATGGTCGATCCGCTGCGTGTTGAACGAGGACGCGCGGCGCTTAATCCCATGAACTTCATAGCCTTTTTCCAACAGAAACTCGGCCAGATAAGACCCGTCCTGTCCGGTAATACCGGTAATCAACGCCTTTTTCGTCATCATTTTTTCCCACGGAATACTGTGTGCATCTTTGACGTCTCAGAAACAGCAAGAACTCGCGGAATGCAACCCAAGGCTAGAAATGGCCGAAATTACCGGCGGCAGGTTCCTGCCTGCACGCCGGTCAGGGAAATCGAAGGATAACAGAGGTTTTGCAACAGGCGGCGAAGTCAGCGCCTAACACTGTCTGCTGTGGTCAGCCTACCCGTACAACGGAACCGCGCTTTTGGCCCCATCCGCCAGCGCCTTGCTCTGATCCCTGCGCACCTGTTCGTAAAGGGCCAACGCCCGCTCCGAGAACAGGTGGCTTGGCGGCTCGACATGCACGAAGTTGGACTGCCCGTCCTGTCCACGCGCCAACATGGCATAGTCACGATCCGCAACCAGCTGCTTTGCGTTGGGGTTCAGATACCGGATGGCCAGACCGATCCTGCGATCCTCGGACCGGTTCGGACCCGAGCCGTGAATGGTCAGCCCGTGGTGCAAGGACATCTGCCCGGGTGCCAGTTCGATATGGGTCTTGTCCTCCTCGGCCACATCGACAGCAACCTCCTGACCGCGCGACAGCAGGTTGGTTTCGGAATAGGTATCGTTATGCGGCAGGATCGGGTTCTTGTGGCTTCCCTGCACGAAGTCCATGCAGCCGCTTGCGACCGTGGCAGGGGACAGCGCAATCCAGGCGGTGACCTGATCCGGCGTTTCACCCATACCCCAATAAGTCAGGTCCTGATGCATACCCACGGTGTGATCGGTATGTGCCTCTTTAATAAAAAACTCGGCCGACCAAACCATGATATCCGGGCCCAGAACGCCCTCAACCGCGTCCAACACCCTAGGGTCCAGCGCGATCCGGGCCGCCAGCGGGATCACCAAATGCGCGTTTACACGCTTGTAGGTGTTCAGCGGCAGGGGCAAATCCGCAGCCAGCCAATCCTGTTCAAGCTGTTCCAGCTCAGCGCGAATCTCGGCGGATTCCTGGGCTGAAAAAATCGTCAGCGGAAAAAGAAACCCGTCTTCCCAATACTGTGCGGATTGGGCTGCAGTCAGCGCGGTTTCAGACTTTGGGGCGGTTTGCGGCATGTCGTACCTCTTGGATGCGTGTCGCCGAAGGATAGGGCACAAACCAATCGGGCCAGCGCGCAACCTCTTGCCCGTGAGGATAAGTTCAGCTTAGCCTTTGTTCATGTCGTCCCGCATCCCCTCTCTTAATTGGCTGCGCGTGTTCGAGGCCGCGGCCCGCACCGAAAGCTTTGCCCGCGCTGCCACTCAGTTGAACATGTCGGCAGCAGCCGTCAGCCAACAGGTCAAGGCGTTGGAGACACGGCTGGGCACGCCGCTGTTTCACCGCCACGCCCATGCGGTGACCCTGACCGAGGCGGGACGGGCTTATCTGCCATCGGTTCAGCAATCTCTGCTGATGCTGGAAACCGCCACTACAGGGCTATTTGGCGAATCCCGGGCACAACGGTTATTTGTACAGTCCGTCCTGTTGTTCGCGCATGGCGTGATTGCCGGTGGCTTACCGGATTTTCAGACAGCGCATCCTCAGATCAACCTGTCCTTGACCACTGGGAATCTGGTGTCGGATTTTGCCAACCAGTTCACCGATTTGCAGATCGTCTTCGGCAACCCGGCGCTCTACGGGACCGAAAGCGACATGTTGCTGCATGAAACCCTGTATCCGATGGCCCCGCCCGTGATTGCAGCGCAGATCCAAAGCCCACAGGACCTGTTTCAGTTCCCGCTGATCGAGGTCTCGACCCATCGCGCAAGCTGGCTGCACCTGTTCGAAACCTTGCGTCTGCCCGCCGGTCAGGCACGGTTTTTCTTTGCCGACAATTCGCTGATGGCGGCCGAGCTTTCGGCCAGCGGCGGTGGCATTGCGCTGGCCCGCGCGCCTGCCTCCGATCGTATCATGCAACTGTCCGGCCTTGTCCCCTGCCTGCCGGACATTCAGGTTGCCGGGCAGGAAGCCTATCATCTGGTCTATCCGTCGCGCGCCGCACTGCGCCCTCCTGCGCGTGCGTTTCGCGACTGGCTGCTGGATTACAGCGCCGCAGTCCAGACCCGGTAACGCCCCTGCCCTGTCACCTCGCGGATCAGGCCACGTCGGGTAAATCTGTCGATATTGCGTTGCACCGCCGCGCGTGAGGCTTTGGTCAATTCTTCGGCCAGCGGCGCCGAAACCATGGGCCATGCGGTCAGAACATCAATCAACAGGGGTGGTGTCCGTCCACTGAGCCCGCTGGTGGCCTCGCGCGCGCGCTGGTCCCAGGCGCTGACCCGGTCCAGGTGCATCAACGCGGCCAGCGCCGCCTGCCCTGCCCCCCGGACCCAGGCCGAGAGCTTTTCGTCCACCTCCCCTGCCCCGCGCAACGCGCCCGGGCCTGACAGGGCCAGCGGCATGAACATCGCCCCGCCCCGCCCCATCGTTGCCGCATGACGGGCCGCGATGATTGCGGCCTCGGTATCCTGCCCAATACCCTGCGACAGCGCGCGCCAGGCGTGAAAGGCCATTGCGGCCTGCGTGACCGGGTGCAGACCTTCCGAGTTGCGCATCACTTCGGCCAGATCGGCCACCGCCTCGGGGATGTCTTCGATCCCCTGCGCCATCCGGTCCAGAAACGCTGTCAGGCCGGTCTCCCACCCGCCCTCCGAGGGGCCGGGACCGGCAGTTAGCCGCCGCACCGCCCATCCTGCGCGGAACAGCGCCTGAACGTCGTCTCCGGTTGCACCGATGCGCAGACCCGTCCACAGCGCCAGTCGATCCACACTGATCCGGTCGCCGGTCCACCAGCCCAGATCGGACACATCCATCAGAGCCAACCGATGGGTCCACCCATCCGGCCCTGCGCGCAACCGTTCGTCCAACGCACCGAAGATCGCAGCGAGATCGGCCAGTTCATAGGACAGCTCGGCCTGTGCCGCGCGCCAATCCCGCGGATCGAACAACAATCGGCGATCCACCTTGGGACCGGGGATCAAATAGTCCTCGACCGCCTCTTCATCCTCGGGCGGTAGAAACCACAGATCGTCGTCTTCGGGCGGGTCCACGTCATAGATACTGGGAGGACCAACCGCGTCGGCGTCCTCATCCGGATCAGGTATGACAGGTCTTGTCGTCATATCCGGTATATTTCGGGGAATTGCCGCAGTTCACAAGGCGTTTTTACACCCCGTGCCATCAGCCCGGGAAACTTGTGGTCAGGATGTCCAGCTGCCCGGCCAGATCGGTCTGATCCTTGGCGCCGATCAGCATGTATCCATACCCATCCCGCGCCCAGGTCGCCGTGGCCAACCCGCTGAGAACCGCCTCTTTCAGTTCCCTTGTCGGCGCGCCTTCGCCCTGCCGGATCACACAAAAGGCAAAGGGCTGACCCTGTTCGTCGGCAAACACGACCTGAACCAGGGGCTTGCCCTTGAATGACAGGATCTGCGCGCGTTTCAGTTCTCCGCCCGGCAGGGCTTCAAGCGCCGCGCGGTTCAGCGACCGCCCCAGCTGTTCCTCGGCCATCGCAAACTGCGCGTCCAGCGCCTGAGGCGAGCTGTCCAGAGACGCGATCGTGTCCGGCGTATAGAGCGACTGATAAATGGCCGCCTGCGCGGCCCAGCCCAAAGGTTTCGGACGCATAGCCCAGTAGGTGGCGGATACGGCCACAACCGCGACCGAGGCTGCAACGGCCAGCAACCGCAACCCACCTCCCGCAGGCCGAACGGGCGCAACAGGCACGTGCTCGGGCAGATCCACCGCAGGCGTTTCGGCGGGGACACGCTCGAACACCGCCTGCACCACAGGCGCAAACGGGTCCAGCGCCATCAGGCGCTGCTCAAGCTCGGGGTCGGCCTCAACCGCGCTTTCGATGGCGCGGGCTTCGGCCTCGTCCAGTTTGCCTTCCAGATACGCTGTCAGCGTCTCGTCGGAAAACTTCATTTGCCACTCCGTCGAACGGCGTCTGCCGCCTCATGCTGCATCACGGTTTTCAGTTTCTGCCGGGCGTTGGACAGCCGGCTCATAATCGTTCCTATCGGCACCTCCAGCAACGCGGCGGCCTCGCGGTAGCTATAGCCCTCGACGAACACAAGCATGACCGTCTCGCGCTGCGCTTCCGGAAGTTGCATCACTTGAGTAAACACTTCAGCGGCGAAAATATTCGTTTCCGCGTCCGGCCCGGCAGCAATCAGTTCCGCTTCGGGCGTGACCGACAGTGCCTGCGCCTTGCGGACCGAACGAGCCCGCACCTCATTCAGCCAGATCGAGCGGCAGATGGTGATCAGCCAACTGTCCAGCCGCTCGAAGGACGTCACCTGATGATGGCGTTCCAGCGCGCGCAGACAAGTGGATTGCAACAGGTCGTCGGCCACATCCGATGCACCGGACAGCGCCAGCCCGAACCGCCAAACACGTTTCGAGTGCATCTGGATCGCGCCGCGCACGGCCTGTTCCGAGCTTGTTTCAACACTCATCAAAAAATTCGCGACCTGTTTGTGTTACTCACGGACCAGGGTCCGAAGGCTCAGAATTGACATAGCCCGAGGAAGAAAGAAATGAAACGTCTGATCCGGGTCGATATGTCAAAGTCCCAAAATCTCGGCACGATGACCTGCAGGGGTTCGCCGAACAGGTCCGATCCCCCTTCCCCTTGGGGATGCGGCTGGCTAAGAAGTTCCTCCAGACATTTTCAGGAGGCCCCCTTGGACCGCATCGCCCGCACCATCGCCACCGAGATCAACGCCCGCCCTGAACAGGTGGGGGCAGCGGTGAAACTGCTGGACGAAGGGGCCACCGTCCCCTTTGTCGCCCGCTATCGAAAAGAGGTAACCGGCGGGCTGGACGATACCCAACTGCGGACCCTATCCGACCGGCTGACCTATTTACGCGAGCTTGAGGCCCGGCGCGAGACTATCTTGGGCTCGATCAAGGATCAGGGTAAACTGACCGACGATCTGGCCAAATCCATCGCGCAGGCTGATACCAAAGCACAGCTGGAAGACATCTATCTGCCTTACAAACCCAAGCGTCGAACCAAGGCGATGATCGCGCGGGAAAATGGGCTGGAGCCGTTGGCCGATGCCATTCTGGACGACCGGTCCGCCGATCCCGAAACTCTGGCGCAGGGTTATGTGACCGAGGCGGTGCCGACCACAAAAGACGCGCTGAACGGCGCGCGGGATATCATCACCGAACGGCTGACCGAAAACGCCACCCTGCTGGGCGAGCTGCGCGATTTCATGCAACGCGAGGCTCTGCTGACTTCGAAAGTGATCGACGGCAAGGAACAGGAAGGCGCAAAATTCAGCGACTATTTCGGCCACACCGAGCTTTGGTCGAAAACCCCGTCGCACCGGGCGTTGGCGATGCTGCGCGCCTCGAAAGAAGGGATCGTAACGCTGGATATCGCGCCGGAACCCGAAGCGGGCGCCGCGCGGGCTGAGGCCATCGTCGCCGCCCATCTGCACACGCGTGGTGACGGCCCCGCGGATAAGTGGCTGCGCAAAGTGGCCGGGTGGACCTGGCGGGTGAAACTGTCCCTGTCGATGATGGTTGAGCTGATGGCCGACCTGCGCAGCCGGGCGCAAGACGAAGCTATTCAGGTTTTTTCCCGCAATCTCAAGGACTTGCTGTTTGCCGCGCCGGCCGGAGCGCGGGCAACCCTGGGTCTGGACCCCGGTATCCGCACCGGTGTCAAAGCAGCCGTTGTTGACGCCACTGGCAAGGTGGTCGCAACGGACACGCTTTACCCGTTTCAGCCAAAGAATGATCTGCGCGGTGCACAGGCCACTATTCTGAACCTGATCGCCGCCCACAAAATCGAATTGATTGCCATCGGTAACGGCACCGCCAGCCGCGAAACCGAGAAGATGGTGGCCGACGCGCTGAAGCTGTTGCCCAAAACCGTGAAAACCCCGACCAAGGTGGTTGTCTCCGAAGCAGGCGCCTCGGTCTATTCCGCTTCAGAACTGGCCGCGCGCGAGTTTCCTGATCTCGATGTGTCGTTGCGCGGAGCCGTGTCAATCGCTCGGCGGCTGCAGGACCCACTGGCCGAGCTGGTCAAAATCGAACCGAAGTCAATTGGCGTCGGTCAGTATCAGCACGACGTGGATCAGCACCGCCTGTCGCAATCCCTGGCCTCGGTGATCGAAGACGTGGTGAACGCCGTGGGCGTTGATCTGAATACGGCTTCGGCGCCCCTGCTCTCTCATGTCTCGGGTCTGGGCCCCGGGCTGGCCGAAGCGATTGTCCTGCATCGCGACCTGAACGGCGCGTTTCAATCGCGCAAGGAGCTGCTGAAAGTGGCCCGCCTTGGCCCCCGGGCTTATGAGCAATGTGCGGGCTTTTTGCGCATTCGCGACGGCTTGGAACCTTTGGATGCCTCCTCGGTTCACCCCGAAGCCTATGACGTGGCGCGTCGGGTTGTTTCCGCCTGCGAACGCGACATCCGGCAGATCATGGGCCATGACGGCGCTTTGAAAGGACTGCGAGCCGAGCAATTCGTCAACGACACGTTCGGCCTGCCGACCGTTCGGGATATCTTTGCCGAATTGGAAAAACCCGGCCGCGATCCAAGACCGAGCTTTGTCACCGCCTCATTCACCGATGGCGTTGAAGAGATCACCGATCTGAAACCGGGTATGGTGCTGGAAGGTACTGTCACCAACGTCGCCGCCTTTGGTGCCTTCGTGGATATCGGTGTGCATCAGGACGGGCTCGTGCATGTCAGCCAACTGGCGGACCGGTTCGTCAAGGACCCGCATGAAGTGGTCAAAACCGGCCAGGTTGTCAAAGTCACAGTGGTTGAAGTGGATGTTCCCCGCAAACGGATCGGCCTGACGATGCGCAAGGATGGCGGTGCCTCAGCGCGCGAGGATCGGGCCAACCGTGAACCGAAAAAGAGCTTTGGTCACTCAAAAGCCAAAGGAACACAACGCGCAAAATCTGACGGTAATGCGCACAACAGTGCATTCGCGGATGCACTTAAGTCGGCGATGAAAGACCGTTGATGTTCCAAGGGGCCGTTTACGGCCCCTTCTTCCGACGTCTAGGTGAATGCGTCGGGTTCAAGTTCTTCCCAAAAATCGAAGATAGCGTTGGCGTTCAGACCCGAACGCCAGCCATGAGCGCGGAAATGCTCCCGGTCCAAATCATTGTCGAGCCCTGCCAGAAACAGCCGTTTGTCCGCATCCCTCTGAGTGGGGTTTCGCCGCGAAACCAGCTCTTCGACGATGGACAATTTGCGGGACCGCTCGGCCCGTTCCGCTGCGCGCGCCGCGTAGGCCTGATCCTCGAGCACCTTTTCGGCCTTGCGCACGCGCGCAGCCTCAACGGCTTCGGGACTGGGTTCAGCCGGTACTTCTTTTTCCGGCGGCTGGTAGTCGTCCCGCAAAGCCGCGGACAAATAGCCGACCGTGGATTTCACGTCCCCCTGCCCGCTGACATAATCCAGCTTCTGCTGCACGTAGTCCTCGCCATGCTCTGCGATCCATTGGCGGGCAAGCCGGTCTGACACCCCTTGTTTGCGCAGCGTCTTGTAGACCTGCAGGTTGCGAACGCCATCGCTGTCGTCGATCTCGAACATCGCCTTTTGCGGGTTTCCCTTGATCAGAAACCGAATATCGGTGACCGTGCGTCCCTTTTTCTGAAACTCTGGCTCGATCAAAATGTCCGAGCTTTTGTTCACTTCGGCAACGGCCGGCTTGATGATCTTCGCATTCAGGTGCTTGAAGCTGCTGTAATAGTCGCTGCCATCGACCCCCATGAGCTTGCGGAACACATCCAGCGCCCACCATCCCGTCGACCCGGTTCGAACGAAACGGTAGCAATTCTCATAAAGCGCCAATCCATGGCCCGAGCTGAAGTTCCTTTGGATTTGGACGTTGATCAGCGCATAGATTTTTGGGTCATAGAGTTTCTGCGCCAAGGCCGGAGAATAAGCGTACTCACAAATCCCGTTCTTCAGCTTGGCAAAACTGAGCAGCGAGGACACACCCCATTCCTGCCGACCCTGTTCGTCCAGCATATCCCACTCTGCGACGGTCTCGGCCAGCGCTCGCAAGCTGGCCCGCAGCGTATCGAAATCGTTGGAGTTGTAGCCGACCATCATCGCAAGGGTGCGGGCGTCAATAGTATGTGTCTGTGCAGAGGTCAGAGCGTCATAGGCATTCAGCAACAGGACATTGGACAGCTTGCGCTGCAACAACGTAAGTTTGCCGCTGATGTGAATCGCGGCGACGTTTTTCTTGACCGTCTCCCGGCGCAGTGCCCCGGAAAGCTGATCCATATCCAATTGTGTATCCGGCATGATTCTGCCTGGCTGCTCGTTTTCGGTATATCTGACATGAAAAGTACCTGCGGATCAAATCAATTTGGGTACCCAAATACAGGAATGAAGGAATCCCGTATCTGGGTACCTAGCGTCAAACTCAGGTAAGTTATCCACAGAAACGGTCCATGAATGCGCCTCCAATAGACACTGTCACCTAAATCCACCCACCGAAAGGTCCGGGTTTAGGGTCTAAACTGTCCGAAAATTCAAAGCCCTGCGAATCGGCACCCTTCTTCCCGCAAACCGGAACCTTTGGTCCTGCATGTGGGTTCTTTTGATCCCGGAATCGGGTACCTTTGATCCCGTATTCAGGTACTGGAAGTACACCTAACTATTGTTTTATAATGATTTTTTTGACTTAAAGATTCTAAAACATCTAAAAATAATAAACTCTTTGTTGGCCTGTGTGCTCTCTTTTCTTTTAGTTTCGTGGCGAAACCGAGCACCAAGACCATATTCTGTGGAAAACTCCCTTTCAGAGGATAGCCTCAGCGCAAAATGTTCGCTATGTTGGGCAATATACGCCGGTAAGGCGAACATTATCTGAGGCATCGACAGTGAATAAATCTACCCAACCTCCTCTGCCGCCCTATTTGAACCTGGACCCCGAGCTTGCAGCGGAGAAGCTGCCTGATCCTATCGGGACCTCTCGATTCGCAAAAGCGGCTACGTTCTGTGCCAAGGGACGCGAAGATCTGGCCCGTCGGGGATATGCCCCGGATGGTGAGAAAAGATTGCGCCGGTTCTCGATTTGGGAAATCACCAAATACCTGATCCCAGTGGCTCCCGCTCATTTGCGCCGGGTTCTGAAGGCAAACCCGGATCTGCCCCAGGGTGAAGGCGAGGCTGGTTCGAAATGGTTCACGCTGGAAGAAGTTCTCACACTCAGGCAGCATTTCGCCGCGGAAGGCGTCAGCACTAAGGAATACTTGCCGTACCGACCAGAAGGGTTGCCTGCTAAAGTCGTGGCGGTTGCCAACTTCAAAGGCGGTGTCGGCAAAACCTCGACCGCTGCGCATCTGGCCATGTCTGCTGCGTTGGACGGGTATAAAGTACTGGTCATCGACCTGGACAGTCAGGGATCGATGACCTCCATTCTGGGTGGAAATGTTGCGGATGAATGGCAAACGGTATTTCCGCTGATTGCCAAAGATTACGCTCGTGCCGTGCAGGAGGAAAACAGGGTTAGGGATGCTGCGGGTCAGCCTGAAATTCCCCTGGATGAGACCCTGCAAGAGGCGCTGAATACCCTGCCCCGCGATGTCATTCAAAAGACGCACTGGCCCAATATCGATCTGATAGGCGCTCAGCTGAACCTTTATTGGGCCGAGTTTCAGATCCCGGTCTGGCGTATGGGGCTGCGCAGCTGGCCGCTTTGGGACGGCTTGACCAACTTCCTGCATGATGAAGGCGTTCTTAACGATTATGACATCGTATTCCTGGATACGCCTCCTGCACTTGGGTACCTAACGATCAACGCGCTGGCTGCTGCTGACATTTTGTTGGTCCCCCTCGGCGCGTCATTCCTTGAGTTCGACTCGACGGGTCGGTTCTTCGACATGCTCTACACGACTTTCGCAAGCATTGAGGATGGTGAGAACGCGGCCCAGCGGGCGGCGGGTTTACCTGAACTTAAGTTTGAATGGGATGTAGTGCGGGCGATCATCACCCGCTTCGATGCCAGCCAACAGACGGATATGGCCAACGTTATCCAGGCCTATTTCGGGGATTTCATGAACGCATACAGGCAGGACTATACGGCGTTGGTCGGGCAGGCTGGGGAACAGGTGAACGGCATCTATGAGGCCGATTACAGGGATTTCAACCGGGACACATACGTAAGAGGTCGGGAAACGTTTGACCGCACCTATGCCGAATTCAAACAGGTTCTGATCGGCTGCTGGTGGCGTGACGCTCAGATGGGAGGAGAAGCAGATGGCTAAGCGCAGAAGATTGACCGCTCCGGATACTGCGGAACTGGAACAGCTTGAGGCCGGTTTCGCCGCGAAACCGTCAATTAGCCCGTTTGAGACCATATCCTCAACGCCCCCGATTGCTCAGGTTGCGGCTGAGGCAGCGACTTTGAATGGCATGACCGCCGTCACGGATCGTCTGGCCCTGGCGCAGGATCAGGGGGATGCGGCACGGTGGCGCGATGCTCAAGACGCAGGGTTGGTGGCGGAAATGCTGCCATTGGATCAAATCGACGCAGACTTCATTCGCCGCGACCGGATGGTCGAAGACGAAGATGCCATGGCCGAACTGCTCGAGTCGCTGCGCGTCCACGGTCTGCGTACTCCGATCGAGGTAACGCGGGATGGGGACAGTTACGGGCTGATCTCGGGATTCCGACGTCTGAACGCCTTTCGGCGTCTTGCGGACACGGATCCGCGTTTTGCTGAAATCCCGGCCTTCATCCGCGAGGCGGGATCGGGGCAGGGTGCCTATGTGTCCATGGTCGAGGAAAACGAGCTCAGGTCAAACCTCAGCCCTTATGAACGCGGTCGCATTGCGGTGCTGGCTGCAGGGCAGGGGGTGTTTGCGTCGACCGAAGCCGCTGTCGATGTCCTGTTTGCAGCGGCCTCCAAGGCAAAACGATCCAAGGTTCGCAGCTTTGCGATGGTGCACGAAGCGTTGGGTGACCTGTTGCAACATCCCGTTGCTTTGTCCGAGAAGTCTGGCTTGAAACTGGCCTCGGCACTGCGGGACGGTGCGCAGACCAAACTGCGTCAGGCTCTGGCCGGGGTAGGGGAGCTGGATCCGAAATCGGAGTGGGCTTTGCTGGAGGACGCCTTGAAAACGTCACCCGCACCGTCAAAGGACAAGGCGCGCGGGGGGCGTCCACAGCAGGTTCAGCGGTTGCCGACTGTCGCCCTGCCTGGGGGAGGCGATATCATGGCCGAAGTTTCCGCCGGAGAGCTGCGCATTCGTGTTCGTGGGAAAGAGGTCTCTGCCGAGGACGCACAGGATATCGTAGGGAAACTTGCCGAATATCTCGGTGAGTTTCGCCGCGAAACCTGAGCCTGGACCAAAAGACTTGATGTTACGGGTGACGTTAGTGGTGCGCAAAACGACTTTATTTTGCGCACCCAACCAACTGATTGCCATACTATAGGGGCTCTGTTGCGAAGCTTATCACTGAACGAGGAGATCACGCCGGACCAGCGGGTTAAGAAGCCAGTTTCGCGAATTGGAGAAATGGGCAGAGCCCAGGCGTGAATTGACCTTTGCGGATCATGTTTGCGACTTCGATTCCATCCAAAGTTGCCGCAGCAGAAGCAAAGTCTTTGCCCGATTGTTCAAACCTGGACCGGAACGGGTAGGGCGCTGAAAAACGGCACCAGCTTGCTTCGTACGTAGTTGCACTCGTGTCAGCATCCAAGCTGTCCTCATCGGGGCACGAACGGGCGGGAAGCAGATCTTCACTGCGACTGCATTGACAGAGGCTCAAGTATCGTAAGTAAGCCGACGCCATATTTCTGACCATCGGAAATTGAAAAGTGTATCGGAGACTGATCCTGATTTGCGGCGGTAGATTAGTATGTCTGTCAAACCAGAGTGACATATTCAGCAATAGCTCTCCGACCGCCACTCTGCCAGATCGTGTTCATCCACGCGGTGAAGGCTTCGGAAAACTGTTTGCTGATGCTGGACGTGCCATAATATTGGCGTTGGTTCAGCCAAAGTTCCGGATCGGCTTTGGACGCCAGGGCTGTCTTTTGAAGGTCTTCCCAATACGGGTCGTTTGGCGCAATTTCGGAGCCGTCTTCACGAACACCAGTGCACATCCTGCACCAAAATGCTTCGGCCAGTGCCAGTCCTTGTATGGAGGACCCGGAAACAACCGCATCGCGCAATGAGGGCAGCAAAAAAACCGGGTGTCGGGAAGATCCGTCAAACGCGACCCGGCGTGTTGTGTCGTGAACTGCACTGTTGGAAAATCTCTTCTTTACCAATTCAAGATATTCCTCCCCGGTCGTCCCGGGTACAGCTTGGACGTGAGGTAGAATTTCCTCCGCCTGAACTTTCTCAAAAAATGCCAGGATGTCAGGGTCCAGCATGCAGTCTGAAATCGTCGGGATACTCAGAATTTCCCCAACATTTGCCAGCAGTTGGTGCCCTCCGTTCAAAACCCGCAGTTTCATGATCTCATAGCTGTGGACATCATGGGTGAGCGTTACGCCCACTTGTTCCAAAGGTGGCCGCCCGGCGCAGAAGTCATCTTCGATCACCCATTGGCGAAAATTTTCGTGCGAAACAGGAGCGCGGTCGTCGATGCCAAGCGCGAGGCTTTGCGAGACCACTTGGTCCGTCGTTGCGGGCACGATGCAATCGACCATCGAATTGGGGAACGCGCCGTGTCCATCAATCCAGTTGGCCAGATCAGGGTCGGACATACGCGCCAAGCCTACAACACAGTCGCGCAGGATTCTGCCATTGCCCTGAAGGTTGTCGCAGCTGAGCGCAGTAAAGGGCTTGAGGCCGTTCGCCCGGCGCTGCTTTAGCGCCGCTACAATGGCACCAAAAGCCGTGCGGGGTTGGTTCGGGTTCCGCGCATCATGGCGAATATCTTCGTGATCCGTGTCGAAGGCCCCGGTGTTGGCATCCAGAAAGTACCCGCCCTCGGTTACTGTCAGCGACACAATCCGGATGGATGGGTCAACCAACTTACGGATCAGGGCAGCATTGTTGTCCTCTATCGGCAGGTAGTCGATCATCGGGCCGATCACTTCGGCGGAAATGCCTGTCGGGTCCAGTTCGATCAAGGTGGTCAGGCAGTCCTGCGCGAGCAACCTCTCGCGCATCACGACATCATATTTTCGTACACCGGCCCCGATGATCGCCCAGTCATAGGCCAGACCCTGCTGCATCATCTGGTGAATATACCAGGCCTGATGTGCGCGGTGAAAATTGCCTAGCCCGATATGGACGATCCCCGGCGTCAGGTCAGTGCGCGCATATGTCGGAGTCCTGACGGTTGCCGGCAGGTCCGAAAGACTATCGCGCCGCAGCCGCGCCGGAGGGTTTGCCTTCGTCACAGGGTTCATCAGCTCATCCAGTTTCCGCCATCAACATTGTAGGTCTGTGCGACGATGTACTTGGCCTCGTCCGAGGCCAGAAACACCGCCATTCCGGTCAGGTCTTCGGCGCGCCCCATCCGGCCATAGGGGACCGCCGCCGCCACTTCGTGTTTCTTTTGTCCAAGGGGTTTGCCTTCGTGTTTTGCAAAGAACGCATCGACACCGTCCCAGTGTTCGCCGTCCACTACACCCGGAGCTATGGCGTTCACGTTGATCCCGTGAGAGATCAGGTTCAGTCCGGCCGATTGGGTCAGGGATATGATTGCCGCCTTGCTGGCGCAGTACACAGCGACCAGGGGCTCGCCACGTCGTCCGGCCTGAGACGCCATGTTGATGATCCGGCCTTTGGTCCCGTGTTCGATCATGTGACGCGCGACGGCCTGCATCGTGAACAGTGTACCAGCGACGTTGATTTCGAAGACGCGGGTATAGTCGGCGCGCTCGATCTCGACGATTGGGGCGGCGGTGAAGATGGCCGCATTGTTGATCAGAATGTCGATGGGACCGAAATGCGCGGCCGTTTGCGCGACGGCGTCATCTATGCTGCTCTGGTTGGTTACGTCCATTCCGACGGCCATGGCGGCGTCCCCGATTTCGGTCGCTTCCTCTTGCGCCCGACGGTCGTCAATGTCGGCTATCGCGACACGCGCGCCTTCGGCAGCATACGCCTTGGCAAAGGCCAACCCTATGCCACGCGCGGCCCCGGTGATGAGGGCGGTTTTGCCAGCCAGGCGGTTCATTCGATCCGCAGCCCCTGTGCGTCAAACCGGTGAATCACATCTGCCCGTGGGGTCAGGTGGATGCGGTCGCCGTGGCGGAAGCCGACTTCTCCATCAGCACGGACGGTGATCGTGTCAGCCAGCCCGGTTTCATGGATGTGGAAGAACGTGTCTGATCCCAGATGTTCCGACACGCCGACAACGCCCGACCACGTGCCCTCGCTGTCGGAAACCGCGATGTGTTCGGGGCGTATTCCAATCGTATGCGCGCCGTGTTTCGCGGCCTCTTCGCCCTCGATGAAGTTCATCTTGGGAGATCCGATGAAGCCTGCAACGAACAGGTTGCGGGGGGTCCGGTAAAGCTCTAGCGGAGAGCCGACCTGTTCAATAACACCGGCCTGTAGGACGACGATCTTGTCAGCCATGGTCATGGCTTCGACCTGATCGTGGGTCACGTAGATCATCGTGGTCGCCAGACGTTCGTGCAATTCGCTGATCTCTAACCGCATTCCAACGCGCAACGCGGCATCGAGGTTCGACAGCGGTTCGTCGAACAGGAAGGCCGCTGGTTCCCGCACGATCGCGCGACCAATGGCGACGCGCTGACGCTGTCCGCCCGACAACTGACCTGGACGGCGATCCAGATAGTCGGTCAGGTTCAGAACGCTGGCCGCCCCTTCGACGCGCTTGTCGATCTCAGCCTGATCCAGCTTGGCCATGCGCAGCGGGAAGGCGATGTTCTTGCGCACGGTCATATGCGGGTACAACGCGTAAGACTGGAACACCATCGCCAGACCACGTTTGGCAGGCGGCACATCGGTGGCGTCCGATCCGTCAATGTCGATGGAGCCACTGGTGATATCCTCGAGCCCCGCGATCAGGCGCAGCAGAGTGGACTTGCCGCAACCCGAGGGACCGACGAAGACGGTGAACTCGCCGTCCTGGATGGTCAGGTCCAATGGGGGAATGACCTGTACGTCGCCGAAGCTTTTGGTCACGGACTTGAGTTGAATGCGTCCCATACGGAAGGCTCCTTATTTCACAGCGCCGAAGGTCAGGCCGCGGACAAGTTGTTTCTGGCTGAACCAGCCAAGGATCAGGATCGGTGCAATCGCCATGGTCGAGGCCGCGCTGAGCTTGGCAAAGAACAGGCCTTCGGGGCTGGAATAGCTGGCGATGAAGGCAGTGAGCGGGGCCGCGTCAACAGCTGTCAGGTTGAGGGTCCAGAACGCCTCGTTCCACGCCAGGATGAAGTTCAACAGCACGGTCGAGGCGATGCCGGGAATGGCCATGGGTGTCAGGACATAGAGGATTTCCTCTTTCAAGGTCGCCCCGTCCATCCGCGCTGCCTCAAGGATTTCTCCGGGGATTTCGCGGAAATAGGTGTAGAGCATCCAGACGATGATCGGCAGGTTGATCAACATCAGGACCACGACCAACCCTCCGCGTGTGTCCAGCAGACCCAGACGGATGAACAGCAGGTAGATCGGGTAGAGAACGCCTACCGCTGGCAGCATCTTGGTGGACAGCATCCACAATAGGATGTCTTTGGTGCGTTTCGAGGGCACGAAGGCCATCGCCCATGCAGCGGGCACTGCGATGATCACGCCCAGAATGGTGGAACCGCCTGCGATGATGACCGAGTTCCACAGGAACCGCATGTAATCCGAGCGTTCCTGCACGATGGCATAGTTCTCAAGCGTCCAGTTGAAGTTCAGGAACAGCGGTGGGCTGGCGATGGCTTGCGCTTCGGTCTTGAAGCTGGTCAGGATCGTCCAGAGGATTGGGAAAAAGATCAGCAGTCCAACAGCCCAGGCAAGGGCGGTGTTCAGCGATTTGCGGCGGGTTGTGACGGCGCGGGCCATGGTCGTTCCTCCTCACGCGTCCAGGTTTTTGCCGACGATGCGCATCAGGAAGATGGCAACGATGTTGGCAAGTATGATGGCGTAGACACCTCCGGCTGATCCAAGGCCAACGTTCTGGCTTTCCAGCACGCGCTGGAAGATCAGGTAGGTGAGTGTGCGGGTGCCGAACGCGCCGCCGGTGGTCACGAAAATCTCGGCGAAGATCGACAGAAGGAAGATCGTCTGGATCAGGATCACGATGGTAATCGCGCGGCTCAGATGCGGCAAGACGATGTGGTAGAAGCGTTTTAGGACAGGTGCGCCGTCCATCTCGGCCGCTTCCAGCTGTTCGCTGTCCAGCGACTGGATCGCGGTTAGCAGGATCAGCGTGGCGAAGGGTAGCCACTGCCACGAGACGATCATGATGATCGAGGTCATCGACGCTTCGGACAGCCATGAAATCGGCTCGGCCCCGAAAAAGCGCCATAGGTGGGCCAGCAGACCGTTCACCGGGTCCATGAACATGTTCTTCCAGACCAGCGCTGAAACCGTCGGCATGACGAAGAACGGTGCAATCACCAGAATGCGGACAACGCCTTGGCCCCACATCGGTTGATCCAGCAGCATCGCCAGCAGGATGCCCAGCACCACCGTGATCACCAGAACGCCGCCGACGATCACCAGCGTTGCCTGAACCGCGGGCCAGAACGAGCTGGATGAGACGAAGCGGATGTAGTTGTCCAGACCAACCCAGCCCAGATCACCACCACGCAGCGGCAGGTATTTCTTGAAGGAAAAATACAGTGTCATCGTCAGTGGCACGAGCATCCAGCCAAGCAGTAGGACCACGGCGGGTGCCATCATAAGGCGCGCAACGGATCGGGAATGTTGAGTTGCCATGACGCAAGACCTCTCTGTTCAGGCGCTTACCAGCCTGCGAGAAAAACGTGGGTTGTGGAAGGGTAAGGCGGGGGGCAGATCTCTGCCCGCCCGCGGGGAGGATGCCTCAGTACCCTGCGGCTTCCATTTCTTCGGCGGTGAAGGCTTGCGCTTTTTCCAGCGCCTCTTCGACCGATTGCTGTCCGGCGTAGACCGCCGAGAATTCCTGGCTGACTTGTGTGGCGATGCCTGCAAATTCCGGGATCGCCGCAAACTGGATGCCAACATAGGGCACCGGTTTGACTGTCGGGTTGTTTGGGTCAGCTGACAGGATCGAATCCAGCGTCATCTTGGCGAAGGGTACCTTCTGATACTCGGGGTTCTCATACAGCGAGGTGCGCGCACCCGGCGGGACGTTGGCCCAACCTTCGTTTTCGGCCACCAGCTCGATGTAGTCCTTGGAGGTTGCCCACTCGATGAACTGTTTGGCCGCGTCCTCTTGCTGTGTGCCCGCCGGAATGGCCAGCGCCCATGCCCAGAGCCAGTTGGAGCGTTTGTCAACGCCCTCGGCGTTCGGGGCCAAGGCGAAACCGACCTTGTCCGCCACGGTCGAGTCGTCGGGATTGGTTACGAATGAGGCCGCAACGGTGGCGTCGATCCACATACCGCACTTGCCTTGCTGGAACAGCGACAGGTTCTCGTTGAAGCCGTTCGTCGCATAGCCAGCAGGCCCGGATTCAGCCATCATGTCCACAAAGAACGTCAGCGCTTGGTTCCATTCGGGCTGGTCAAACTGGGGCTTCCAGTCTTCGTCGAACCAGCGCGCACCGAAGGAATTTCCGGTCACGGTGATAAAGGCGCCGCCCTCACCCCAGCCTGCCTTTCCGCGCAGGCAAATCCCGTTGATGTCATTGTCGCGATCGGTCATCGCCGCCGCCGCTTCGCGGATGAACTGCCAGGTCGGTGCGTCGGGCATCTCAAGACCTGCTTGTTCCATCAGGTCGGTGCGGTACATGACCATCGAGCTTTCGCCATAGAATGGCGCGGCATAGAGCGTCCCGTCGTTGCTCAGACCGTTGCGCATCGCGGGTAGGATGTCGTCCACGTCATACTCGGCGGACATGCCTTCCAGCGGCACCAGCCAGCCATTGGCACCCCAGATCGGGGTTTCGTACATGCCGATGGTCATGATGTCGAACTGACCGCCTTTGGTGGTGATGTCGGTGGTTACGCGCTGGCGCAGCACGTTTTCTTCCAGCGTCACCCATTCGACGTCGATGCCGGTCGCTTCGGTGAATTTGTCAGTATAGCCCTGCATCCTGATCATGTCGCCATTGTTTACCGTGGCGATCGTGATGGTCTGCGCGTGGGCCGCGGCCGTTGCGACGAACGTCAATGCAGTCGCCGCGCGAAGTGCGTGCTTCAGATACATCCCTGTCCTCCCTGAGCTTGGATGTCATGCAGGGAGCGTAGATCGTAAATTGTCGCGACGTCAATAAAAACTTTACGCGCGTTAAAAATAGTGAGTTATGCGGAGTCCCTTAAAACAAGTCTTGCGGGGAAGAGGGTTTCAGTTCGGGAATCGAATTTCCCTCCACTTTCAATAAGTTCGAACAAAGTTTCGACGCTACGGGCGGCCACGTTGTCATAGTCATGCGCTGCCGTTGTCAAAGACGGGCACGTGAATTTTGCGAACGGATGATCGTCATTTGAGGCCACGCGCAGCGTGCAATCTTCTTTCCGACCGACCCGAATCCCTTGTTCGAAACAGGCTGCAAGAAAGCCGATGGCAAGCCGGTCATTGCTGCACAGCACCGAATCCGTCTTCAGGCCACGCTCTTCCAGGACTTTCAGTGCGCCCCTGTGCCCAATCTCTTCAAACGCCCATCCTTTGCCGTCGACTTTGATGATATGAGGCTCGAACCCGAGGCGCTCCATCACGTCAACATAAGCCTTCCTGCGCTTGTTGGCGTTTGGGTTCGCAGGCGTTCGCATTTCAAAAAACGAAGGCGGTTCGCCCGTCCGGGTCATATATTCCACGGTCTGCGATACAAAGCTGAAATTGTCCGACCCGATAAAGGCTGCCCCCAGACCATCCAGGTTGCTGTCAAACAGAACTGTCGGAACATTGGCGCAGAACTTCTCGATCGCTGATCGGTCTGAAATCCGTCCTAATGGCGCCAGCAAAACCCCGGCGGGTTTCAGGGATTGCAGGCCGTCTAGAATCTCATTTTCCAGTTTTTGCTCGCCATGTGCGCTAAACAAGAATGGGCGATACCCCGCCGCGATACAGCTTTGCTCAAGATAGCGCGCGATTTCGGCAAAGAACGGATCGGCCAGATAGGGCACGACAATGCCGATATTCTTCGTCAGCTTCCGGTTTTGGTTCACCGCATAGATATTGGGACGATAGTCGAACCGCTCCAGCGCCTCTTCGATGCGTGCTCTTGTTTTTGGGCGAACACTGTCGGGATCGTGGAAGTATTTGGACACCGTGGGCCGCGAGATACCGCTGAGGGCCGCGAACTCTTCCATATTCTTAATTTTGGTCATGCCAGTCTGCCTGCGGATCATCGCCGCCTTGATCTTATCATCGTTTTACATATTCTTTGCGCGCGCAAAAAAATCAATAGCCAGGCATGGGTCGGGCAAGGGGTTTGAATGTATCTCGGGATCGATATCGGAACGTCAGCGGTCAAGCTTGTCTGTGCGGACACCGACCGAATTCTTGCGTCGTCTTCCGTCGGGATCCAGACCTCCTCGCCGCAGCCCGGCTGGTCAGAGCAACACCCGGAGCTCTGGTGGCAGGCGACGCGTGATGCGCTGACGCAACTTGCCGGGCAAATCGCGCTGTCGGAGGTTAAAGCCATCGGGTTGTCCGGCCAAATGCACGGCGCTGTTTTGCTGGACCGTGATCTGCGTCCGGTCCGTTCAGCAATCCTGTGGAATGACAGTAGGGCAGTACAGGAATGTGAGGACCTGCGCGCGGCCCAGCCGGAAATTGGCCAGATTGCCGGCGTCCTTCCCTTGCCGGGCTTTACCGCGCCCAAGATTGCTTGGTTGAAAAAACATGAGCCTGCCAACTATGCACAGCTTTCCCATATTCTCCTGCCCAAGGATTATATTGGGTTATGCCTTCATGGAGAATTGGCAACCGACGCGTCCGATGCCGCCGGGACATTGTGGCTGGATCAGGCGTCGCGAAACTGGCATGCCGGAATTGCCGAGGCTTCTGACGTGGCACGCGATTGGCTGCCGCAGATTTTCGACGGCCACAGTGTCGTTGGCACTGTGACAGCACAGGCCGCAGCTGAGACAGGATTGAGACCTGACGTGCCCGTCGTGGCCGGAGGAGGGGATGCCGCAACCGGGGCGGTGTCTTTGGGTGCCACCGAACCGGGGCGAGGCTTCATCTCGTTAGGAACGTCCGGCCAGCTGTTCGTGGCGGATCGGGCTTACAAACCCAACCCCGAACGCTATGTACATGCTTTTGCACACACTTTGCCCGGCCGTTGGTATCAAATGGCGGCGATGCTGAATGGCGCAAGGCCGATTTCATGGATTGGCGGTCAACTGGGACTGTCCGCAGCCGAGGTTGTCGCACTTGCCGAAACGGTCAGCGGTGACCGCGTTCCAATTTTCCTGCCGTATCTGACTGGTGAGCGCAGCCCGCTCGGCGATCCTCATATTCGCGCCTGTTTCTTTGGTCTTGAGGATGCGACGACACGCGCAGACATTTGCCGTTCTGTATTGGAGGCCATTGCGTTTTGCTTTGCTGATGCGGCACAGAGTTTCGGCGACACGATCAACGGCTTGCCGGAACTGGCCGCTATCGGAGGGGGCAGCAGATCAGATCTTTTGCTGGGTATGATCGCATCGGTTACAGGCAAACCCATTGTTCGCTCAGAGGACGCGGACTCCGGTCCGGCCTGCGGCGCGGCCCGTTTGGCAGCCTGTGGCGACGGGGCATTGAGCATGACGGATCTCGCGCTTCGGCCGCCGGCTGTCGAAATGTTTGAACCCTCTGACCCATCTGCAATGTCCGAGCGATTGTCGCGGTTTCGCAGGCTTTACTCTGCGGTCAGTGCGGTCGATTAGTTGCCATCGCGTTGAATGCCGACGTAGCACTACGTGAACATGCGGCGATGAACGTAGCGATCACAAGTGCTCTGAAAATTCGTCCAAATCTCAGGTTGCCGCACTGCGTTGCAACGTCTGCTTTGGCGCAAGTTGAATTGAGCGAGTTCAACCCCTGCTCACTCAAAACTGCCAGGCGAATTCCGTTGCTTCTTCGGACACATCCCACAGCTTGGTCATAACCTGCTTGTCGTGAGCGTGGGGATGCAGCGTGCCCTTGCCTACCGCACCAACAAACTCCAAAAGCCCGGTCGGGCCATAGAGCGCGCGCTGCTCCAGATCATTCCCGGTCGCACACATGACTTCGGGCCAGGAGACTTTCTCGGCCGACTGAACAATCGGGAGGAGTGACATCAAGCCGAACAGGATCCTTGTCTTCAGGTCCGCGCTGGTTTGGACAAGTGACGTGCGTAATGCGCCGGGATGGCAGACATAGACTTCGACGGTTGTTCTTCCGGCGGCGGCCAGCCGATCCCGTAGTTCAAATGCAAACATCATCTGCGCCAGTTTACTCTGACAGTAGGTGCGGCTCTGGTGATAGTTCTTGTCCCAGTTCAGGTCGTCGAACTGGATGGTTTTGATCCCCATGTTGTAGCCAAGGCCGCTGATAACCACGATCCGGCTGTTCGATGCCTCGACGCGTTCGAAGAGCAGTCCGCCCAGCAGGAAGTGACCAAAATGGTTCGTCCTCAACATGCTTTCATGGCCGTCCGCGGTGATTATTTGCGTTGGCACCTGCGCGATGGCGGCGTTGCAGATAAGAGCGTCGATGTGAGGCACAGTTTTCAGGACTTCTGCGGCGGCTTCGCGCACACTGGCGAGCGAGGCGAGGTCCATTCGGATAAATGTGACGTTTGCGCTGTCACCTTCATACAGAAATTGGATCGGTTGCTTACCGAGGCTGTAGCGCTGTCCAGTAAAAGCCACCATCTACCCCAGCCCGATTTCGGCTTATTCTGTTCGGCTGTGGCGAAAGGAAAGTTTGAAGTTCAAGGTTGCGAATGGCCGGTCTGTTGACGTTCGCCGCGTACCAGCATCCGCGCGTTGCATGTGCGAGGAGAAGTTGCGGCAGCAGTATGTGCAAGTTCACAAGGCCGCTGTCCGCTTCTACCTTCGGGTTCAGCTTTGCGCGGTGACACCAGACAAGAAGACTTGCGTCGCCCTTGTTGCGTGCTCTTCAAGTTCCGCCTTGGTCGGATGGTGCACGTCCAACAGGGCCTCATCTTGGAACGCGAACAACATGGCGGTCCACAAGCGGATCATGGGGGCTGGCTCTTGGATATGGAGCCGCTCGGTGAAGAACCGTCGCAATCGTTCTTCAGTTCCGGCGGGGCCGACCGAGAAGAAGGCCTGGATCATCTCCGGGGCGCGGACGCTTTCAGAGACAAGCAAGCGGAAGGTGCACAGGTGTTCTTTAGACAGGTGGGCCTGCATGAAACTGATGGCAAAGCAGCGCAGCGCCTCTTGGGTGTCAGGAAGGTCAAGTAGATCGCTTGCGCCATCATCATGGCGCGCACCCATCGCTTTCAGCGTTTCCCGGAATAGATCGGCCTTGGACGGGTAATAGCGATAGACCGTTTGCTTGGTCACGCCCGCCTGTGCGGCGATAGCGTCCATGTTGGCGTCGGAATACCCGTCAGTCAAAAACGCCTGTTCGGCAGCCTCAAGGATGGCTTGGCGCTTTAGCTCTCGTTTGGCTTCCATCTTGCTCATGTGTAGGCACCTCAAATAATCATACTAAATAGTATGGCAATATTGACTCCTTCTCAAGAATCATTAAGCATACCGGCAAGTATGATTTTGGGGAATCGACATGACTAATACGTCCATCCACTCGGCGTCCGGTGATGCTCAGATGACCGGCATCCTGATCGCCTTGGCCGGGGCAACGTTGATGAGTTTCGACGCAATCTTCATTCGGTTGTCCGGTGTGGGCGGCTTTGACACGGCCTTTCTGTTTGGCCTGTTCACCGCTCTTTCCATGTCGGCCTTCATTCAACTGCGCGAGGACAAGGGGTTGATCGGAACACTGAAGGCAAGCGGTTGGCCAGTTATCCTCTCGGGCCTCTTGATGCTGGGCAGCGCGACGGCTTTGATCTTCAGTCTCAAAAACACCTCAGTTGCCAATACCATTGTAATCCTCAGCACATCCCCCGCCTTAGCGGCGCTATTCAGTTGGGTCTTCTTGGGTGAGGTGACGCGGCGCGCCACCTGGATTGCCATCGCTTCAGTGATGGTCGGGATCGCAATCGTCGTGTCCGGCTCGTTCGGGTCGGGCAACCTGTTGGGAGACGCCCTGGCGCTGATTGCAGTCAGCTTTGTCTCGCTGAACATGGTGCTTTTGCGCCGGTTTCAGGCGGTCAGCCGAATGGCGAGCGTTGGCATGGGCGGTTTCTTTCTTGCCATCGTTATGGTGTTTCTGGCTACACCATCAACCTATAGCGCAAGCACCTGGGCGGTCATGGCGGTGATGGGACTGTTTACCGCGCCGTTTGGACGGGTCCTGTCGCAAGTGGCAACTCGATACATCACAGCACCCGAGGTGGGGATGATCCTGATGGCCGAGGCGGTTTTGGCCCCGCTTTTCGCTTTTGGGGTCTTCGGGGAAATCCCGCCGCTGGCCAGCTTCGCAGGTGGGGGTGTCATCCTTGCTACACTGCTGACCTACACCACGCTGACGAACAGACCATCGAAGTGAAAGAGCAGACAATGACATTTGACTTAACGTTCATCGGTCATATCGAAACGCCCTATCAGTCGCTGGACGAGTGCCCAAACAATATTCAGGCCGACGGCCCGCTCTGCGCTATTGTCTTGGATCCTCGTTTTGCCGAAGGGCTTTTGGGCCTTGAAGCCGGGCAAACCATCCTTGTGCTCTATTGGCTCGAAGGAGTCGACAGGAACCTGCTGGTTCAGCGTCGGGGCGGCAGGTGCGAGGAGAGTCCGCGCGGCGTCTTTGCGCTACGCTCGCCCCACCGTCCCAACCCGATTGCAACTGCGCGCGTGCAGATCGAGGCGATCACGAACGGGCGCATCACAGTGCGGGGCATGGATTGCCTGAACGGGACCAAGCTGATCGACATCAAACTGGACACGAAGTGATGCTCCAAAGTCCAGACGATGAACCAGATCAGCCCATGGTCTTTTGCAACGTCCCGACCTGTCGGTCGATCTTGTCCAGCTGCGCCTGTTTTTCAGGATCGCTCAAGAACGAACCGGCAAAGGAATTCTTGGCCAATTGAATGACGTCTTTTTCGCTGAGGTTCAGGTTCTTCTGAACGGCGCGATAATTGTCATTGATATAGCCACCGAAATAAGATGGGTCGTCCGAGTTGATTGTTACCAGGAGGCCTTCGTCCAACGCCTTTTTGACCGGGCTCTGGGTCAAATCCGGGATGACTTTGAGCCGCCAGTTGGAAAGCGGGCACATAGTTAGAGGCGTTTTTTGGTGCGCCAAACGCGACACTAACGAGGGATCGTCCAGAGCGTGGTTTCCATGATCCACGCGCTCGATCTTGAGGAGGTCGAGCGCCTCCTTGACGTTTTCAGAGGTGCCTTCTTCACCCACATGGGCAACAGGCACAAACCCCTCTTCCCGCGCAGCCTTGAAAACACGTGCAAAGGTCGCAGGAGGGATTCCACGCTCTGTGCTGTCCAAACCAATTCCGTAGATATGCTCTTTATGCTTCTTCGCGCATTCCAATGCGGTAAAAGCATGCTCTTCGGGCAGGTGGCGCACGATGCACATGATCAGCTTGGACGAAATACCGAACTCCTTTGCCCCTGCCTCAAGCGCGCGTGTGATCCCCTCGACAACAGTTTCAAAGGCGACGTTTCTGTCCATATGCGGTTGGGGATCAAAGAACAGTTCAACATGGGTCAGACGGTCTGAATGCACTCGGGTCAGGTAAGCCCAAGTCAGATCAAAGAAGTCCTGCTCAGTTACAAGCACGGACATTCCGAGGTAATACAGATCCAGAAAATCCTGAAGGCAGTCGAACTCGTAAGCTCTTCGCACGTCCTCGACCGTCTCATAGGGCAGCGACACTTTGTTTCGACGGGCCAACTTCAGCATCATCTCGGGCTCCAAGGTTCCCTCTAAATGAACATGCAGTTCTGCCTTGGGCAGATTATCGATCAAAGCGTTCGCCAAATTACACATTTCGCAGGGCCCTCAGTTTACCTTTTTGGAAAGGTATAATGACCATTTACCTTTCTGTAAAGGTAAAATACTTTTGAAGCAGCAATGAGGGGGTGCGCATGTCCGACCAAATTCCAATTCGATCACTTCTCGAGCGGATCGAACTCAACTGGCCTGAGGCGGCTTCGCCGGAAACCGACATCATTTTCTCGGTGATCCGTTTGAACGAGCTGATCCGGGCCCGCACGGAGGAGGCCTTGGCCAGATTCGATCTCACGCACGCAGCCTTCGAAGTTCTGGTCGCGCTTCGAGCGCAGCCGAAACCGCGCCAGCTAACGCCATCAGACCTCTGTAAATCTGCGCTCCTGACCACAGGCGGTGCGGCCAATATTTTACTCGACCTTGAGCGCAGAAGCTTGGTTGCACGGACCCCCAACCCAAATGACGGTCGCAGCAAGATCGTTCAATTGACCGAAACAGGCGAACACCTCATCGAGCGCGCAATGAAAGACGTGATGGAACACGACAAGCTCCATTTTGAAGAATTAAGCCGACCGAATGAGATTGAAAACATACGCGCCGCGCTGTTGTCAGCGATGGCAAAGATTGAAGCTTGAGTGCCGATTGCTGGGGTAATGTGAATTTGGCTGACCTTCAAATGCGCACCCGCAGCGACTGTCGGGTTCGATAGGCCACGCTGCAGCGTTCGATTTGCGCGGTGGACGGCAGCTATGGGCCGACCTGGTGTCAGCCAGTCATGCCTGTCTGCTGTTTCTTTAATTGAAGCGGTTGAGACGAATGCTGCTGATCGTGTCCGAGATCATAGGCATACGCCTGACGTCTTGAAGAATGCGATCCAGAAGCTGGAGCGACGACACTCGCAGTTCCAGAATGAGGTCATACGCCCCATTGGCGCTGCTTAAGCTTTCCACTTCGGGAATACGCTTGAGTTGGTCAATAGTCTTGCGGCTGTCACCAGACTTCAGAGACAATAAAACCAAGGCTTCGACAAACGCCTGTTCAGAGTGAATCCCCAACTCCAATGTAAACCGCTTGATGGTTCCGTTGGCCTTCAGCCTTTCAATTCGATTCTGAACCGTCGCACGCGATACATTCAGAACGCGTGCAAGTTCTGCAGCAGAACGGCGCGAATCCATGCTGAGAAGCCTCAGCAGTTCCCTGTCTGTGTCGTCCATTGAATCCCTGGCGAAAAGTGTAATTCGCATCCATATTCGCCAGAATCCTTGCGATTTGAAAGGTAATTATATCTGTTTCGACAGGTTTTGTTTGGTCACAATGCGATCGAAACAAAAGGAACCATGGAAATGAAAGTAACAGTTTGCCAGATTGACCCGCGCGCCTCAAAACTCGAAGCTTTCCTGTCGGGCCTCAAAGAGCACATCAAAGCCAATGGCACCGAGTTCCTGTTGTTGCCCGAAATGGGGTTTTCGGACTGGCTGGCGGCGGATGAGACTCCGGATGCAAACCGCTGGGATCAAGCCGTTGCAGCGCATGATCATCATATCTCACAGCTTTCCAGCTACGGCGTCGGCGGCGTTTTGGGGACGCGACCAGCGGTAAACGCAGCCGGCAGTCGCCGCAACCAAGCCTATGTTTGGGCAAGTGAAACCGATATCGCGACATCATTCCACGAAAAGTACTACCTGCCCGACGAGCCGGGATACTACGAGCACACCTGGTATGATCGTGGCGACGGGCGCTTCGACACAGCACGGGTGCTTGGTATGCGCCTGGGTGTCCAAATCTGTACTGAGATGTGGTTCTTCGAATGGGCGAGGCACTACGCGGCTGCACGGGTGGATTTGCTGTGCGTCCCACGCGCTACGCCTCACGGTTCAGTCGACAAATGGTTGGCAGGCGGACGAGCGGCGGCGGTCTGTTCAGGCGCCTATTGCCTTTCATCGAATCTCTGGGCACCCAAAGGCGACGGCCCCGACCTGGGCGGATTGAGTTGGATCATCGATCCAGAGGGCAACGTCTTGGCAACAACCGACGCCGACAATCCCTATGCTACCGCCGAAATCGACTTGGGTTTCGCGAAATTCAGCAAGAAGACCTATCCTCGATACGTTCCGGAGTGAAAGCAGCCAATGTTGAGCGGAACAGGAGCGGCCGCTTTGTCCCGCAATCTGTAAACTCGTGGCTTCTGGGATTTTGCACACGCGGCGAGTGTCTCCTCTGACGGGCCGCACCGCAGCATCGAACCTCTCCTGCGGGCGACCTCTTTGGGTCGTCCTCATCTGAGCGGGGTCTTACGGGGTGCTCCCGGCTGCACCACAAACCCTCAGCGGACCGCCATCAACGGATCGACTATCACCCCATTCTTTATCCAGACGATTGCGCCAATGCTCTCGATGTTACCGTCATTCACTACGATGCCATCTCCGTCCTTACACGCTGCTATGCTGCTCAATGTCCGTGAGGAATAATCCAAGAGCTGCGGCAGGTAATCGCTACTTTTGTTCAGGTGAGGAAAGAACTCGAAGGGAACGAAGTTTAGCGCCTCGCTGTTTTGAACACCAAAAGGGTCGTCGTCTCTGAAGATGGCATCAAGAGCAATTGTAGGCGTCATGAGTATTGCACCGGCGCTTGTTCCAATCAAAAGACCGTCTTTTCGCACCCATTCAGCCAAGAGACTTAAGAGGCCGTTGAATTTTAGAAGTTGAAGGAATTTTGAGGTGTCTCCGCCTGCAAGATGGATTGCGTCACATTCGAACAGGGCGGTTAGTCGAGCCGCATCGACTGGAGCCGTGATATCGAAGAAGACCGGAAGTTCGAGGTTCAGCTTGGCATAGTAGGCCTGTCTTCCGTGATAGAACCGCCGGTCCGGTTCTGGTCCCGAAGGCACGTATCCGATGCGTCGTCCACGCCCGGCCATGAGATCGCGTAGACGTGCATCGACCTTCTCATTCTCCGGAATGATCTGATCGCTGTACATCACCAAAGTGACCATGCTTTGACGTTCTCCAAACGCGTATTGATGACCTGACCGAGTGCCAAACTTGCCCTTGCTGGTGCTGTGTTTCAATGGCAGCGTATTGCGTGCAGTTCATTTCCACCTCCTCACCATTTCACACTGGCCGTGAACATCCGACCTGGCGAACCGATCGGCAACATTTTTGCGGACTCATAAGACTGCGAGCTGTTCCAGGTCAGAGGCTGCAATGCCTCGAAAGAATGGTACATCTGATGCCTGACTGATATTCCACCCAAAGTCCGTCAGGTGTTTCGGCAGGCGGAGTTCGTAGACCATGCTCAGGTTTCGGATTTCGGAAAACAGGGCCAGATCATCAAAGCTGATCGGTCGTTTATTATCTAAAAACGCTTCCACTTCTGCGAGATCGGCGAGTTCAAACAAAGCCGGTTCAAGTTGAGCGACAAGTTCGTCGGTACCGTTCAGCGCATCCTTTATAGACATTCCCAGGCTCTTGGACCGCGACGACAGAAAGTAATTCATAGCTTCCCGCGACCCGAGCTCGGGAAGCTTCAAAGCCGGCATTCGGGGATAGGACAGCGCATTGATCGTTTTACGGTGGGTATCGAGCCAACTCTGAACTTCTGTTGATGGAGCGACCGACGAAGACAGTTTTGGCTCGGCAAGCCCATCAAGAAAACGAATGATCGCACCGCTTTCCTGCATCACCGTACTATTCGTTTCCGCATGGTCGTTGATCTCCAGGATCGGTACTGCAAAGCGGTCGATTTGTGCTGCAATATCTTGGGGCAATTGTCCTGCCACAACGAACTCCATGTCACAGGCAATATCCTTCAGCCCGATCAAAGTGCGAACTCGGGTACAAAAGGGGCAGCTGTCAAAGGCATAGAGCTTCATGATCAACCCCCATGGATCATCGCGAAGCCCATTTTCCTTATGTAGGTAGAGAGCGATGCTTCGTAGTTCTCAAAATCCGCGTACTCAGGCAGCTTCAGGGTCTCACTCATCTCGATAATGGTCGGAACAAGCTGGCTGCCATCATGCTCTGCCACTTCTTGCAGCGTTGGCAGCATGGCGTCGTAGAGGTCATTCAGAAATTGTGCCTTGCGCCGCAGAGGGGCTAGATCGGTGCTGACCGAATGAACATTGATTGCGTGCTCCAGATCCCATCCAGCGAGCATGTTGAGCAGGCGCCGATTGCCCAGTAAATTGGTGTCGGTCAGGGTGAAGGCGCGATTCAACCCACCATCCGTATACATATCTGCTGTGACGACGGTCTTCTCTTTTGGCAGATGAATGACAGACACAGCTACACCGTCGGAAGCACCGTAATGCGTTAGCTCAACGGCCGTCGTCCCCATGTCTATTGTCATCTGATGCGTGTACGTTACATGAATCTTCGGCGGCAGCATCCCGAGCGGATCAAGACCCTCATACTCGGCAAAGTTTCGATGGGCGACGACTTCGGCCTCCGGAAACAACTCAGTGCCGCCATTGTGGTCGAAATGTTCGTGGGTCAGAACAATTTTTCCGACTGGTTTATCTGTGAGCCTTTCCAATTCCCGGCGAAGAATGGCGGCGCGAAACGAGTTGGCCGTATCCGTGATCAGGACCTCATCATCGCCCAGAACCACGAGGCTGGTGTAGTGGAGTATGCTGACCGCATAGACGTTCTTAGCCAATTCGCGGGTGATGACTTCCTGGGCGCTCGCTGCTTTGCTGGTGACCAGAATAACGCTGGTAAGCGCCGTTAGCAGTATTCGCTTCATCGGTTCAGTCCTTTGTCCGTCGACACGAGGCCGGGCAATCTGCCCGACCTGCATCGCTTACGGCCTATTGGCCGTGCCAGATCGAGTAGGCCATGCGCTCTATATGCGCTGGCAGGTTCTCTTCGTACATGATCCAGTGGCTGAACTCGGGCAGCTTTATGGTCTCCTTCATCTCTTCAACCGACTTACCCGCCTGCATGCCTTCCCAGACCGCGTTGAACAGAGCCTCGTTAAAGGCCAGATCCTCGGCCAGATGCTCGGGAGAAGACATAGCCATGTGGCCTGAGATAACAGTGTCGAAGTCCAACTCATTGGTCACGCGGCGTAGCGTGTTGAGTGACCCCACATAGTCGTGGGTGTTAAGACGACCGGGCAGGTTTACAAACCCCTGCAAATGCCAGTCCACCGCCATCAACACCTTGTCTTCAGGCATGTAGATGGCGCTGTTGCACTGGCCGTCATTGGCGCCGTAGTAGCGCATCTCGACAACCTTGCCGCCCAGATCTATGCGGTGAATGTCTCCTTCATACAGAACGTCTGGCTGCACAACGCGGTTTTCCAGATCGCGGGCGAGAAGCTCTGCACAGCCGGCGTTTGTGACGAATTCGGCCCCCTCATCCTTGAAAATCTGACCGCCCCGAGAGTGATCGAAATGTGGATGGGAATAGAGCACCTTCACCACCGGTTGATCGGTCAGCTTGGCGATCTCGGCGCGCAATGCCTCTGCACGAAACTCTTGGTTGGGATCGACAACGAGCACGCCGTCGTCGGTGACGACCACGAGGCTTGAATAGTGCGCCATGTGGAACTGGTACACGCCATCTTTTAGTTGGGTCATCACTGGTTTGACGTCATCATCGCCTGCGGCAAGTGCGCCGCCAGCCATCAGCAGGCTGGTGCCAAGCGCGATCAGTAGCTTTCTCATCGGAGTTCTCCTTTGCGGTCCGAACGACCCGGCATCGCCGGGTCATGGAAATGAAGTCAGTCGTGGATGGAAGGTGTTGGCAGATAGACGACACCAAAGCGCTCTTCGATCAGCGCAAAGTCGCGTTCGTTGGTATGGTTCTGCCTTGAGGTTTCCGCCATGAAGTCTTCCGCCCAGTCGCCGGGGAAGATGTAGCTGACGAGTTTTGCCGGGCTGTCGCCGACGTTCTTCATGTAGTGTGACACGCCGCGTGGGCAGTGTACGGTGTCTCCGGGGCCGATCTTGAGGACCTCATCCCCGATCTTTGCCAGCAACTCACCTTCGATAATGTGGAATGTCTGATCTTCCCACTTGTGGTAGTGGTCCGGAATTGCGCCACCGGGGCCGATCAAACCGTCGCTGATGACGTACTCGTTCGCGGTCGCGTCCTTGCCGACCACGACGCCCGTGTACTCAGTCTCCGACATCCAGAATATCTTGCTGCCATCCCACGGACTGACGACTGTCCGCTTGGTGGTTTTGTCAGTTTTTTCGGCCATTTTTTGATCTCCGGTTCACCATCTTTGGGAAGCGTTTTGAGGTTATGCAGAGAACATGGAGCCTGTCGGCCTGTTGATAAACAGCGTTGAATGCAGAACATAATGAACTAAAAGTTCATAATATGGATAAACTCAGAAACATGCGGCTCTTTTGCCGTGTCGTGGAACTCGGCAGCTTTGTGCGGGCGGCCAAGGACCAAAACGTCAGCCCAACGATCGTTGGTCGCCACATCGACAATCTGGAAAAATCCTTGGCGGTGCGCCTTCTGAATCGGACAACCCGAACCATGGAAATCACCGAGGCTGGCAGGCGCTACTATGAGGGCTGCAAACGCCTCATTGACCAGATCGAAGCCTTGGAGCACTCGGTTGCGGACGATCCATCCACTCTGCCGTCAGGTATCATCAAGGTGGCTGCACCCGAGGGACTTGGAACGCCCTTGTTGTTGGACGCGATAGAGTCGTTCCAACACATCCATCCAAACATCAGCGTTGACCTTCTGCTCGACAACAACCCAACAGATATCGTCGGTGAAACCGTCGATATCGCAATACGTCTTGCAACCGTGCTGGAGGACTCCTCGCTGATTGTTCGTAAACTCACGGAAACTCGTTTGCGGCTACTTTCTTCACCGCGATACCTCGAACGTCACGGCTCGCCGAGAAACATTGGCGATCTGCGTCACCATGATTGTCTAAATTTCAGCACGGAACGCTATGGCGGCAACTGGCCGTACTTGTCGAATGGCAAGATCAGGAAGTTCAACACCGATTGGAAATTCGTGACCAATCACACACAAACCTATCTCGATGCGATTTCGCGCGGTATTGGTCTGGGGTTGTCACCGATGATCGTGGCGCGATCACTGGTGCAGAGCGGGGAAATAGAAGTTGTCGAACTCGATGAAGAGCTTCCGGACGTCGGCGTGTTCCTGGTTCTGCCCTACCGCGACCTCATCCCCAAACGAGTGTCGCTGTTCGCTGATCACCTCGCACAGGTAGTCAAACAAAAACCAGAAGCGGACGTTTGACGAAGGTTCGGATTGTTGCGCACCGCCGACTTCGGTTAGCGCGTCGAGCGCACAGGCGCAGCGAATGGCTGGGTCGGTTAGGCTGCATTGCAGCACGGTTTGACTCGATGAATGACCGTAACAGGCCGTGGTTGATGGAAAAATGGAGGTGGGAAGCTTAAAACACTGCGGATTTTCGTTTGTCCTAGTCTATTGAACCAATCAAGGTCGAAGATACAGTCATTGAGCAAGCTCAAGCGTCGGACTTTGTATCGCCAGCTCTTCGACCACTTCAAACAATGTCTTTTCGAACAGAAGCAGGGCATCAGACTTCGAGCCCGAGACGGGATAGAGAAGGCCAAACGTCATCCAACGTTCAGGTGATACTGGCACGAGCGCAAGTTTGTCTGATTTGGTTTGCGCGGCAACCAACTCGTCTGCGATTGTTACGCCAGCACCTTCCGCGACAAGCGAGCACGCGAGTTGAGATGCTGCCACTTCGCAGGTTTGCAGTGGGACAACACCCGCCGAGCGAAAAATATCGTCCAATTGGTCACGCAACAACAGACCGTGCATTAGGCGTACAACGGTCTCACCTGCAAGATCATCCGCCGTCAGTTCACTATGGGACGAAAGTCGATGATCCAGAGGCAAAACGGCTTGGGCTCTCACTCTCAACAGTGGTTTCGTGACAATGCCCGGATGATCGACTGGCAACGCACCAATTCCGATGTCGTATTCCCGTCCGGCCAACCATTTTCCCGCTTCACGCCTTGCTCGAACATCAAGGTTGATATTTGTGCCGGGGTTGTTCTTCATAAAGCGCGCTACAGCCGGAGCCGACAGGGATTGCGCAATTCGGGGCATGGTCACGATCCGCAGAGTTTCCGTGCGACCCGCCCGGATTTCGGCGGCGATGCGCGGAACTTCATCAAGGTTGTCCAGGATGCGGCCCGCCTCGCGGTAGAATGCCAACCCTTCGGGTGTCGGGGTCAGATTGCGACCACTGCGATCAAACAACGTCAGCTTGAGTTCAGCCTCGAGCCCCGAGATCAGGCGGCTGATCGCAGGCTGACTAAGGTGAAGGATTTCAGACGCAGCGACAAGCGAGCCTTCGGACAATGTCGCGCGAAACGCGCGCAGGGCTTTGATGTTCATCCCGGAATGCTTTCGTATTTTGCAAGAGTAGATAACACCTTTGCATTTTTTACAATTGATGTTTTGGCGTAGTTTGATCCCAAGCTAAATTGGGAGGTTACTCATGAAACGCAGAACGCTACTTGGTGCTGCAATTGCCGCCATTGCCGTCACCGCAACGGCCACAGCGACCCTTGCCGCAGATTGGCCGAAACGGCCGATCAATCTGGTTGTACCATACAAGGCGGGGGGTGGGACTGATGCCTATGCCCGCGCGATCTCGGCCGCTGCGGAAGGCGTGCTGGATGTGCCGGTTGTCGTGGTCAACAAGCCGGGGTCGGGTGGCCTGAACGGTGCCAATGCAGTGGTTGGTGCTCGGCCGGACGGGTACACATTGATGATGACGTCCGGAGGATCGTTCCTGCTGTCGACGATGACCCGGGACACCGACATTGATGCGTTGGAGAGCTTCGATTTCGTCGCCCAGGTCGGACAATTGCAGACGTCACTTATGGTGCCTGTCAACAGCCCGTATCAGACCGTTCAGGATGTGATCGACGCGGCCAAGGCTAATCCCGGCGATCTGCGTTGGGCGCATTCGGGGCGTGGCGGGTTCCACCATGTCGGCGGTTTGGGCTTTCTGGCCAGCAACGGGATCGACGCGCAAGATGTGCCGTTCAAAGGCGGTGGGCCGACCCGGGCTGCTCTGATCGGTGAACAGGCTGATTTCGGGTTCCTTGGTGTTCAGCAACTGGCCGGTTTCGAAGAACAGTTGCGCGCACTGGCCGTCAACAGCCAGGATCGGGATGGTATCATGAGTGATGTACCCTCGTTTGGTGAGTTGGGCATTCCATTTGCCGCAGTATCATCGCCAGTGATCGTGTTTGCCCCCAAGGGCACACCGGCAGAAGTGGTCGCGGCGATGGAAACTGCACTTGAGCAGATCGCGGCAAAGCCCGAGTTTGCCGAGCTACTCGCCTCGCGCGGAACTGGTCCAGTTTATCAAAGTGGCAAAGACGCCAAAGCAACGTTGTCCACGATGAAAGAGGACGCCACTCCTCTGGTTCAAAGCCTGACCAACTAACGTCCTCAGGGCCGGGTGAGCTGTAGTCACCCGGTCCCCCTTGTACCTGTTGAATTCGGGAGGAAAGACATGCGTGCCTATACAGAAGGTCTGGTGCTTGCCCTTATCTCTCTTTTTGCTCTCTGGGGGGCCTGGCAAGTGCCTGCGCCGTCTCCGGGGGATACCTGGGCCGGGATCGTTCCATTCTCTGCCGCTCTCGCCTTGCTCGCTCTGTCCGGAGTGATGCTGTTGGGTGCTACGCGCCAGACGGCGGGCGACACTGGCAACGATCAAGACAGCGGTGCGACCTTGCAGATCATCGGTCTGTTTATCATTGCTTTGGTGTATCAGCAGTCGTTCCGCTGGTTTGGTTACCTGCTGCCGACCGCGATCGCGGCCCCGGTTGTCCTTTCTATTTTCGGCGTACGCAGCCGGATCGGTCTGGCCCTGTCCGTTGTTCTTTGTCCGCTGATCTTCCATCTCATCTTTTTCGTCCTGCTGGGCGTGTTCCCGCCATACGGCGAGGTCTTCGACCTGCTCAGCTGGATTCAGGGGTAAAATACCATGGAGATTTTTCCCGCACTTCTGTCGGTGATCACTGACCCTACGTTGCTTTTTGCCATCGTTCTTGCAGCTGTCGTGGGGATGGTAGTTGGTGCGACACCCGGCCTGACTGCCTCTGCGGCCATCGCGATGTTGCTGCCCATCACGTTTTATATGTCGCCGATCTTTGCACTGGCGTTTCTGTACGTGATCGGCAAGTCCGGTAGGTATGGCGGTTCGATCGCGGCAATCCTGTTCAACACACCGGGTACGGCGGCCAGCGCTGCAACGCAGATCGATGGCTACCCATTGGCGCGCGCAGGCAAGGCCGGAAAGGCGATGAAAGTGGCAACAATCTCGTCCATCATCGGCGACCTGATGGGAGATATCCTGCTTGTCATCGGTGTTGGCTTCATCGCGGCCATTGCCCTGAAACTCGGCCCGCCGGAAACGTTTGCCATCTACTTTGCCGCTTTTGTCGTCATCGGTTCGGTCATCGGCAATTCCATCGTCAAAGGACTGGCGTCGGCATTGTTGGGGATCCTGATCGCCATGGTTGGTTTGGACCCGATTTCGAGCGAGGAGCGTTACACATTCGGGTCGTTCGATCTGTCCAATGGCGTCGGGCTTGTACCGCTGATGATTGGCGTTTTTGTTTTGGGCGAGGTATTCGCTCAGTTGGACACCCGTCGCAAGGCGACCGATGAGACCGAGGAAAACGAAAGCACGGAAGACGGAAACAGCCTGACCTGGGAGGAATACAAACCCTGTCTACCGCATGCCTTGCGTGGTGGATTCATCGGCGCAGGTATCGGTGTTCTGCCCGGTCTGGGCTCGGCCATCGCAGCATTCATTTCATACGGAGAAGGTAAGCGCCGCGCCAAAAACGCCGAAATGTGGGGCAAGGGGGCGCTGGAAGGCGTTGCCGCGCCTGAAGCCGCCAACAATGCTGTGTCCGGTCCGTCGATGGCTCCATTGCTGACACTGGGCATTCCGGGTTCGACCATCGGGGCAATCCTGTTGGGAGTTTTCCTGATCCACGGCATTCAGGTTGGTCCGACCCTGTTCCTGACAGACAAGGAACTGGTCTACAAACTTTTCGCCTGCGGTATGCTCGGTATCCTGGCCTATGGTTTGATCGGCTATTTCGGTGCCACGCAAGTTGCCCGTCTTATCCTGAAAATTCCGACCAATGTTCTGTATCCGCTGATATTCCTGACCGCCTTCGTGGCAGCCTATTCCGCCCGCGGATCGATGTTCGACGTGACCGTCATGACGTTTGCAGGGTTTGCGGGTTGGCTGATGCGGAAATACGACTTTAACGTTGCAGCGTTCGTAATTTCTTTTGTCCTGGCCAAGGGTGCCGAGGAAACTTTCCGCCAATCCCTGCTGATGTCCGAGGGCGGTGCGATGATCTTTGTCGAGCGTCCCATAGCGTTGGCTTTTATCATCGTCGGTCTTGCCGCCTTGGCGTTCAGGATCAGAGGCATCGTCAAAGAACGCCGCATCGCACGCGGGGGGCTGGAAGATGCTTGACTATGGTATCTACCGGGATTGCTTTTCCAGCGCGGACATGCGGTCTATCTGGTGCGAGCACGCGACGATATCTGCCTGGTTAAAGGTCGAACAGGTTTTTGCAGCGCGTCAGGCAGCAGCGGGGCTGATCCCAACCAAAGCTGCTGCCGCGCTCGAAGCGGTTTCAATCTGCGATCTAAATCTGGCCGAACTGCAGGCTGAGATGATCCTTGTCGGGCGCCCAATCGTTGGGCTGGTAAAGCAGTTGCGCGGATTACTGCCGGACCACGCGGCCCATGTGCATTTCCGTGCGACAACGCAGGATGTCATGGACACAGCATTGGCGCTGCAGATGAAACTGGGGCTGGAGCAGATACAATGCACCCTCCGCAATGTCATGGCAGCAATCCATCATCATGTTTCTGCTCACCCGGACACAATGATGATGGGGAGAACCAATGGTCAGCATGCTGTGCCGATCCGCCTTGCCACGAAACTTGAGGTCTGGCGATCTGAACTGGGCCGGCGATCTGAGGCACTTCAAGATGCGGCAAAACGTGGATTGAATGTTCAGATTGGTGGTCCCGTCGGGGACTTGCGTAACTATGAAAATGGCACCGGCCATCAGATAAAACGGGACGTTGCGCACGCGCTCGGGCTCAATGTGGTCGAGCCGCACTGGCAGAACGCTCGTGACGGGGTCGCCGAAATTCTCACAGCGCTTGGGGCGCTCTGCGGGACGCTTTGTAAAATTGCCCACAATGTCAATCAACTGTCATCATCCGACATTGGTGAATTCGCTGAAAGGCACGAGCCCGGAAAAGGAGCGTCCTCTGCGATGGCCCACAAACGAAATCAACGGGCATCGGAGTTTGGCGAAGCCGTCGCCCGGCTGGGACGCCAGCGGGCAGAGCAGATTGGCGAACTGACCCACCATGAACACGAACGATCCGGTGGGGTCTGGATCGGTGAGTGGATCGTTGTTCCCGAAACATTTCTTCTGACCTCTGGCGCGCTGCAGTGGTCGGAACAGATGTTCAAAAACTTGGTGGTCGATACTGATGCAATGGAGAGCCTTGTTTCGTCGCAGTGCGCTTCAACTAGTATCTGGTCAACAGATAGGATGTAACTAAACGCATCGCATGATTGCCTGTAAAAGCATCGCTGAAACAGGAGATACCATCATGACAAAGAAGATCACCATTATCGGCGCCACAGGCCATCTGGGGCATCGCGTAACCGCAAAGCTCGTGGAGAAAGGCGCAGAAGTGACCGCCATCGTGCGGGATCCGGTGGCGGCAAAGTCAGCTCTGCCCGCAGAAGTACGCCTTGTTCACGGCGACGTGTCGGATCCGGCCGGCCTGACAACGGCTTTGCAGGGCACTGAGACGCTGTACATCACACTAAACACCGAGTCGCTGGACACCACCTTGCCGTTCCACACCGAACGCGAAGGTGTGATCAACGTCGTCGCGGCGGCGAAAGAAGCCGGCGTTCAGCACATCATGCAAATTGCAGGAGTCGACTACGCGCATCCCGAGTTTTCGACCGAGGGTATGGCCTATGGCACCAATGCCATCCGCAAAGGCGGGATCGATGCCATCAAGACATCAGGCATTCCCTATACATTCTTCTATTGCTCGTTCTTCCTGGATTCACTTCCCAAGCTCTTGATGGATAATCAACTGGCCGTTATTGGAAATCACGTTCATCCGATTTGGTTCACCAATTCCAGCGATCTGGCGGAACTTGTCTTCAATGCCGTGGGGAATGACGCAGCCAAAAACAAAGAGTTTGCCGTTCAGGGTCAACAAGCCAAGACCTATACCGAGGCATCGATCGAGTTTCTGGGAGCTTACGCTCCTGAGGCAGAAGTTATCCGGTTGCCGATGGAGGCTGTAGGCCAAATGGGATTGCCGGACGAGCAGGCGACATTTATCGAACACGTGCTGACATTCGTACAGCAGCTGAAGGAAGAGCTGGTGTCTGCTGAAACCTGGCGGGTACTTGGATCGCCGAAGCACACGATTTCCTCTTTTGCCGAGGAACTTCGCGGCGAGATCTAAGTCACAGTGGAGTTCTGGATCACAGCTTTTTCAGATAGTTGGTCCAACAGTCTGGCTGTTGCCTGACCCATGGGCTTTTTGAATGACCAGATCATATCCACCGCGCGTTCGGCATAGGGTTTGGTCTCAAATTGCAGGGGCAGGATTTTCAGCGCTCCGGTCTGAACAAAGACATCCACTGCGTGCAAAGGCAGCGCCGACCACCCCAGGTCGGCCTGCACTAGATCGATGGCCTCCGTTGCAGTGCTAACCTGCCAAATCGAAGGCGAGGCCTTAAGGATAGCGCTGTTGGGGTTGTCGGCTTCCTTCAACAAAATCTGACGATGCAGACGCAGTTCCTCCCAGGAGACCGACGGCATCTGCGCAAGCGGGCTTTCCGGATGGCTGACGCAGACCAACCTGAGTGTGCCCAATGAGCGAAAGTCGAGCGCCTGTGGGATACCTTCGGGTTCCAGAATAATGCCCAGGTCCACTCCACCCTCGACGATCAATCGCTGAATCTCACCTGCAGTAAAGGACTGAATTTCCACATCAACGGATGGGAACTCAGCATTGAAGGTGCGGATGATCTCACCCAGGTTTGCCAGCTTGATATGCGGCGCCATGGCGAGCGTGACGCGGTTCTCCAGAGTCATCGACAAAGCGTCAGCGATGGCCAGAAACCGGCTGCGCCGTTCCAACAGAATTTGGGCCGGCGAAATCAACGCCTCTCCCGCCTGGGTAAGGGTCGGATATCTTCGGCTGCGGTCGAAAAGCTCGACGTCCAGATCGACCTCAAGGTTGGCGACCAGAGTGCTGATCACCGACTGCGCTTTGTTGCATTTTCGGGCTGCCGCGGAAAAGGAGCCTTCGCTGTGGGTGGTGACGAATGCCTCCAACTGTTCGAATGATGCACGCACGAGGAGGTCTCCACCATCTATCTGTTGATTAGATACTATCTGGCTTTATTGATCGCAACAACAGAGTAAAACTCCTCCGCGGACATGAATTGAGGAAAATACTCATGAGTTTTGCTGGTCGGATGGTGCACGCGGTGCTTTTTGAGGTTTTTGCGTTGCTGAGCATTGCCCTGCTGCTGCCGCTTATCTCGCATGTCGATGTTCAGAAATCCCTGATCCTAGGGGTGTTCTTTTCCTTGGCGGCGATGCTGTGGAATGTGATCTTTAACATGACGTTTGATTGGTATTTGGCAAAAGTCAGGAAAAACACTCATAAATCGGCGGCGGTGCGGGTGGTCCATGCACTGCTGTTTGAGGGCACCTTTGTCGCGCTGACCCTGCCTGTGCTCGCCTGGGCCTTGGGTCTGACGTTGTGGAGCGCAATAAAGCTGGAGGCAGTGCTGATTGTATTTGTCACAGTCTATACGCTTGTATTCAATATCGTGTTTGATTGGTCTCGCGGGAAACTGTCCAATCAAATTGCGTCACCAACAGATTGACAAATTTTTACTTCGTCCGCGTCGTGTGATTGTAGCCGATCGCTGAGCTGCGTATCCGCAGCCAACGTCTCATCCGGCGCGCCGTGTCGCAGCATCGACTACCAAGGGTAAAGGCCAGGTTTGGGCCGCTCTCTGCACCCAAATTGTGAGTAGCCATCTGGCCGTTCCTGCGGGCGTATCGACGCAAACCAAGAGTTGAAACGGTAAGCCTTCACTCTTTTAGTCGGCGGTGTTCTGTTGTTCGTCAGTCAAATCGAGCGTTGCAGTGAGATCGTGCTGAGACACGCTTTCAAATACAATCGAGGTCTCGATACGGCTAATCTCTTCGCGAGAGGAGAACCGTTCAACAACCAGCCGGTGCAGATGCGACGTGTCTTTGGCCAGAACCTCTACGACCGCATCAAAGCGGCCGCTTATCATCCACCCTGCGCGCACCTCGGGAATTTTCAGGATCTCCCTGAGAATGCGGTCCAGGTCTGACTTTTTGTGCTCCGACATCTGGATAAACAAGAGCGCCTTCAGGGACAGGCCCAGCCGCTCCAGTCGAATCTCGCTATAGGTTCCCGCGATCAACCCGTTTTCATGCAGCCGCTTGAGGCGGTCGTGCACGCTTGACGCGGCCAAGCCAACCTCATGCGAGAGCTCTTTGTTGGTCATCCGAGCATCTTTCGACAAAAGCGCCAGAATGCGTCGATCTGTTCGGTCAATGTCCATTTCCATCCCTCCATGCCGAAATCAATTCGGTGGATGCGGTTTAGTCTGAATGTTAGATATATAGCGCGACAAAAACGCCGAAGAAAGAGCGGCTTTACATGCCAGATAGCGATACTTTTCCGGATTGGGGAGTGGCCATGGAAATCTCAGCGTTCTTCATCTTTGCATTTATCGCTTCGGTGACGCCGGGCCCATCCAACGTTTTGCTGACGACCGTTGGCGCGCAGGTGGGCGTTCTACGCGGAATGCCTGCATTGATTGGGGCTGCCCTGGGGACGGGCCTGATATTGTTTATCGTTGGACTTGGTCTTGGTGCGACTATCCTGGAAAATCAGACGGTGCTTTCCGTGCTGCGTGTCGTGGGTATGTGCGCCATTTTGTGGCTGGCATGGGCTATCGCCACTGCCCCGGTTTCCAAAGATACCGTGCAACAAGACGGGGCTCTGCAATTTGGCTTTTTGCCTGCGATACTGCTTCAATGGGTCAACCCGAAGGCGTGGATCGTGTCTGTCTCTGTTGTCGGGACCTTCATGGCCGTCGAAGGATCGGTGTTTGAACAGGCCGCAACGCTGAGCCTGATCTTCATCCTGGCTGCCGTTTTCGGTTGCTTGCCCTGGCTGGTAGGGGGTGCAGCTATGCGGAGCCTTTTGCAAAACCTGACCATCGCCCGCCTGTTCAACGTGACGCTTGGCTTTGGCCTCGCCGCGTCGATGATCACGCTGATTTGAGAAGGAAACCCCGAATGTTCGACACAAAGATTGCCATCATCGTCCGCGATGACCTAGCCACCTGGCAGAAGCTCAACGTCACCGCCTTTCTGATGAGTGGCATCACCGGTGCGAACCCCGACCTGATCGGTGCCCCCTATGCAGACCGCGACGGCAATGCCCATCTGCCGATGTCGGTCCAGCCGGTGATCGTGCTGTCGGGTGCGTCCAATGTGCTGACCAACATTCGCAACCGTGCCCGGAGCCGGGGCGTCGAAACCGTGGCCTATATTAAGGAAATGTTTGCCACAGGCCACGACGAGGCGAACCGGGCCGTCTTTGCCGAACATGGCCCGGATGAGCCCAACACCGTGGGGATCGCCCTGCGTGCAGACAAGAAGATCGTCGACAAGATCACCAAAGGAACAAAGATGCATGGCTGAACGCGCGGCTTTGAACGTTGGAGAGAGCGTCACAAGCAGGTCAGCACGGCTGACACGAGAGGCTGCCATCGGCTTTGCGCAGGAGTTTGACCCACAACCGATGCACATTAACGATGCGGCGGCACAGGACGGTTTCTTTGGCAAGTTGGTGGCCAGTGGCTGGCATGCGTTGCGGCGTTCCAAATGCTGGTCTAGCGGCAGGTTTGGGCCGCCCGTGAAGACGGCCCAGAAATACTAAATTTCGATAGCTGCAGCTATGGCAAAGGTGTCCTCAAGCTCAACGCTGAGATACCGAACCGTGCGATCCATCTTTGTATGACCAAGCAAAAGTTGCACTGCGCGCAAATTGCCAGCCTTATTGAAGATTGAGACACCACCGGTTTAAAGTTGTGAACTACCAAGGTTAAGGACGTGATCCGATGAAGTCATTCTTAACAGAAATTCACACGAGGATAATCGATCGGTTTTTTAAGCCGTCCAACGCACAAATGTTATCGTCCGCTGCGGACCAGGGCTTGGACCTCTCACAGCTAATACCCTTCACGTTTTACATATCTTTCCGCGATTCTGATGACGCCGACAGCGTGGCTGCCATGCTCGAAAAAAGAGGCTACAAAATCACGCGAGAAACTGAGGAGAAAGATCCGTATCCATTTGATGTGGAAGCGGAAATTGCCATTTTTGGCAACGAAAAAGAGATCGAACAACAAGAGGATTTTTTTCGAAGTATCGCAAGAAATTTCCCTGCTCGCTACGATGACTACAGTATCTCTTACACTGACGAAGAGGCCGTTTTTTACTGACCAAACTCAAAAATGATCTCTTAGCTGCAGTTGATCACAATTTGGTCTTTTGCCCACGTAAAAAGATGAAAGCACGGAAAGTGGCCGGTGGGATTTCTGACCATGAAAGTCAGGCGTGTGGATTATGCTGTGCTTCACCCCAGAACCGCATGACATTGTGGCTCAGGCGACAAGTTGCCCGGTCACTGGGCGGGTTTTTGCGCCTTGACTGCCGAGGGGTTGGAGAGCGGTTCGGCAGCGCCTACATATCTGGTAACTAAAGACGATGGCATACGTGTGAACGTGAGGAAGCCGACATGAGAAAGACAACGGTAGCTTGCCTGCTTGGTGGCGCATTGCTCTTGGCAGCATGTGGGGCCCCGACATCGCCAACTCAGGCTCAAGCACAAAGCGACGCTCGGTGTGCTGCGGGCATTCTGGGAGGTGCCGCTGTGGGTGGCGTATTGGGCAACCAGATTGGTTCAGGCACAGGCAAAACTCTTGCAACGGCAGCTGGTGCCGGGCTTGGAATGTATGCAGGCCAATCGGCTTGTAACTGACAAAGTCACACAAACTTCAAATTGAGGGGTTCGCCGAAAAAACCAGCCTTTTCGCTGGCCCTGGATAGTTATGCGCTAAATCGCGTCAAAGAGAACCTGGTTCGTTTTCATGGGAAAGACCAGCCCGGCCGATGCAGGGCTGATCAAGCTTCAACCTGAACTTCAGATATGCAGGGCTTGACCCAGAGCCTTCAGACAAGCTTCCTGCAAGCCTTCAGACTGTGTCGGGTGGGCGTGGATGGTTGCGCCGATGTCCTCAAGACAAGCGCCCATTTCGATAGCCAGCGAGAAGGCCGCCGAGAGTTCCGACATCTGCGCGCCGACAGCCTGAATGCCCACCACAGCATGGTCGCTTTCGCGCCAGACTACGCGGACAAATCCATCTTCTCGTTCGCATGTCATGGCCCGACCATTGGCAGCCAACGGAAAGTCGCTGTCTTTTGTGCCATCAATTTCGCCGGGTAGGGCGCCGCAGGTGACGATCTCGGGGTCGGTGAAACAGACTGCAGGGATCGCGCGTTTGTCCCACTCGACGGCGTGGCCCGCGATATGTTCGGCTACCATTTCGCCCTGTGCCATGGCGCGATGGGCGAGCATGGGTTCGCCTGTGACGTCACCGATTGCGTAGATACCGCGCATCGAGCTCTGACAGGTCTCGTCGATCTGGATGAACGGTCCGTCCATCGTTAGCGACAGCTCCTCAACCCCGATGCCATGGGTGCGCGGGCGGCGGCCGACGGTCACCAGTACCTTGTCAGCGACAACATTGCCCTGATCCGTAGCCAAAACACCTTCGGAATAGCCCTGCGCCTTGGTGCCGGTCATGACCGTGACGTTCAGAGCCGACAGACGTTTCGCCACCGGCGCAGTCAGCGCTTTGTAATAGGTGGGCAGGATGCGGGATTCTGCCTCGACCACCGTGACCTTGGTGCCCAGTTTGGCAAAGGCCGTGCCCAATTCCAGCCCTATATAACCGCCGCCGACAACGGCAAGGCTTTCAGGCACGTCACCCATTGCCAGAGCTTCGGTCGAAGACAGGATATCGCCGCCAAATGGCAGGAAGGGGAGTTCGACCGGGGCTGAACCCGACGCGATGACGATGTATTCAGCAGTGATTTCACGGCTCTCGCCATCAGTATCGCTGACCAACACGGTCTTTCCATCCAGAAACCGGGCGCAGCCCGACACGAACCTGACGCCTGCCTTTTTCATCAGGCCCGAGACACCGGTATTCAGCCGTTTGACGATACCGTCCTTCCAAGCAACAGTCTTGGCGAGGTCAATTTTCGGGGCCGGGGCGGAGATGCCCAGCGGGCCGTCATTCACCGAAGTGATCCGGTGAAACTCATCGGCAGCGTGGATTAGCGCCTTGGAGGGGATACAGCCCACGTTCAGACAGGTGCCGCCGGGCTTGGCCTCGTCCACTACGATCGTGTCGATGCCCAACTGCCCCGCACGAATGGCGCAAACATACCCGCCGGGACCAGAGCCGATGATCAGCAACTTACATTTCAGGTCCGACATTCAGCCCTCCACAAACAGCATGGCCGGGGTTTCCAGCAAGGATTTCAATTTCTGCACGAAAACCGCCGCATCCCAGCCATCGACCACCCGGTGATCGAAGCTGCACGAGATGTTCATCATCTTGCGCGGTTGGAACTGCTGGCCGTCCCAAACCGGGCGGATCTGCATTTTGTTGACGCCGACAATAGCCACCTCGGGGTGGTTGATGATTGGCGTGGTGGCCAGCGCGCCCAAGGGCCCGAGCGAGGTGATGGTGATGGTGCCACCCTGCAATTCCTCGCGCTTGATCGTGCCGTCACGGGCGGCCTCGGCCAAGCGGGTCAACTCAGCGGCATTGTCCCACAGGCTGCCCGCCTCGGCGTGGCGGATCACCGGTACGTTCAGCCCATTTGGTGTCTGGGTGGCGATGCCCACATGCACCCCACCATGGCGATGAATGACGCCGGCCTCATCATCAAAACGCGCGTTCAGTCCGGGCTGTTCGCGTACCGCCTCTACGATCGCACGCATCAGGAAGGGCAGCATGGTCAGCTTTGGCCTGTCGCCTTTGTGCTTGTCGTTCAGCGCCACCCGCAGGGCGTCGAGCGCCTCGATTTCGACCTCTTCAACGATGGTGATATGCGGGATCTGGCGTTTCGAAAGCTGCATCTTTTCAGCGATCTTGCGGCGCATCCCGATGACGCGCACCTCTTCGATGCCGGTATTGGCGCCACGGGTGATCTGACCCTGCTGAATGCCGCCCGAGGCAATCCACTGGTCGAGATCGTTGTGGCTGATCCGCGAGGCCGGACCGGACCCCGGCACTTGGCGCAAGTCGATCCCTTCTTCTCGGGCACGAGCGCGCACCGAGGGTGAGGCCAGCGGCTTGGTGCCTTGGGCGCGTGCCACGGCAGGTGCGGCCCGCTCAGGTGCCTTTGCAGGTTCAGGCTTGGGTTCGGCCTTCGGCTCTGGTTCTGGCTCAACATCGGTCGCCTCGGCCACAGCAGGCGCGTCGCCTTCGTTGCCTTCGCCATCGACCTCAATCCGGATCAGAGTGGCACCAACGGCCATCAACTCGCCGATCTCGCCACCCAGTTCCAGAACCTTGCCATCCACGGAGGACGGCACTTCGACCGCAGCCTTGTCGGTCATTACAACGGCCAGAATATCGTCTTCTCTGACGATATCTCCGGGTTTGACCAGCCATTCGGTCAACTCGGCCTCGGCGATGCCTTCGCCAATGTCCGGAAGGCGGATGATATGTACGCCCATGGCTCAGTCCTCCATGACGGTGTTGAGGGCGTCACCCACCCGCGCGGGACCCGGAAAGTACTGCCATTCCTGGGCATGCGGATAAGGTGTGTCCCAACCGGTGACCCGGATAATCGGCGCTTCGAGGTGGTAGAAGCATTCCTCTTGCACGAGGCTCAGCAGCTCAGCGCCAAAGCCGCAGGTGCGCGTGGCTTCATGCACGATCACGCAGCGGCCGGTTTTCTTCACCGAGGCGGTGATCGTGTCCAGATCCAAGGGCATGAGCGTTCGCAGGTCGATCACCTCGGCGTCAATACCGGTTTCCTTCGCGGCGGCCTCAGCCACATAAACCATTGTCCCGTAAGCCAGGACGGTCACATCCGCCCCCTCGCGGGTGATCTTCGCCTTGCCCAGGGGCACGATGTCATCGCCGTCTGGGACGTCGCCCTGGGCATGTTTTTTCCAGGTTGTCAGCGGCTTGTCGTGGTGCCCGTCAAAAGGCCCGTTATAGAGACGCTTGGGCTCTAGGAAGATCACCGGATCAGGGTCGGCAATCGAGGCAAGCAACAACCCCTTGGCGTCCGCAGGATTGGACGGCATCACCACCTTGAGGCCCGATACGTGGGTAAACAGCGCCTCTGGGCTCTGGCTGTGGGTCTGGCCGCCGAAAATTCCCCCGCCCGTGGGCATGCGGATGACAAGCGGGCAGGTAAAATCGGCGTTCGAGCGGTGTCGCAGACGCGCGGCCTCACTCACGATCTGGTCATAGGCGGGATAGACATAATCGGCGAACTGAATCTCGATCACCGGTTTCAGCCCATAGGCGGCCATACCGATTGCGGTGCCGACGATGCCGCTTTCGTTGATCGGCGCATCGAAGCAGCGGCTCTTGCCGTACTTCTCTTGTAAACCCGCGGTACAGCGGAAAACCCCGCCGAAGAACCCTACGTCCTCACCAAACACCACCACACGGTCGTCGGCCGCCATGGCCACGTCATGGGCATCGCGAATGGCTTCGATCATTGTCATTTGGGCCATCGCTTAATACCCCGCTTGTTGGCGTTGCCGGATCAGATGCGGTGGCATCGTTTCATAGACACCTTCGAACATGTCGCGGGGTGATGGTGCCTTGCCGTCGCCCAGGGTGCCGACGCTCTCGGCCTGTTTCTGCGTTGCTATGACGCCATCCATAATTTCGGCCTCGGCCTGTGTATGGCGTTCGTCGGACCATTCGCCGATCGTGATCAGATGCTGCTTCAGCCGCTCTATTGGATCGCCCAGCGGCCAGGCGCTGGCTTCCTCACCCGAGCGGTAGGCCGAGGGATCGTCAGACGAAGAATGCCCGCCCGCGCGGTAAGTCACATACTCAATCAAGGTTGGACCCAAGCCCAAGCGTGCGCGTTCGGCGGCCCATTTGGCGACCGCGTGAACGGCCAGATAGTCGTTGCCGTCGACACGAAGCGAAGGGATGCCGAACCCATGGCCGCGCGCGGCAAATGTACCGACACCACCCCGGGCAATCCCCTGAAAGGTCGAAATAGCCCATTGGTTGTTGACGATGTTCAGAACCACCGGTGCCTTGTAGGTTGAGGCAAACACCATCGCCGCGTGGAAATCGCTTTCCGCGGTTGATCCGTCGCCGATCCAGCCAGCGGCAATCTTGGTATCCCCCGAAATGGCCGAGGCCATGGCCCAGCCCACCGATTGCACGAACTGGGTGCCCAGATTGCCCGAGATCGAAAAGAACCCATGTTCTTTCGAGGTATACATAATTGGCAACTGCCGCCCATGTAGCGGGTCATCGGCATTGGAATAGATTTGGTTCATCATCGTCAGCATTGGATAGTCCACCGCGACCAGAAGACCGGCCTGACGATATGTCGGGAAGTTCATGTCACCGGGGCGCAACGCCCGAGCAAAGGCACAGCTGATCGCCTCTTCGCCCAGGTGCTGCATATAGAAACTTGTCTTGCCCTGGCGCTGCGCCATCAGCATACGCTTGTCAAAGGCGCGCAGGGTCAGCATGTGGCGCAAGCCGGTACGCAGCTCATCTGGCGTCATTGCCCCTGCCCATTCACCTACGGCCTGTCCTTCTTTGTTCAGAACCCGAACAATCGAAAAAGCCATGTCACGAATGTCATCCGCGGCCACGTCGACCGGTGGGCGCAGGACCTCACCAGCGCGGGGAATCTCGAAGTCCGAAAAATCAGGCGTGTCGCCTGGACGGCAGCCCGGCTCAGGTACATTCAGCGACAGCGGTTTGGTTGTATCGCTCATGCTGCCCCCTCCTGTTGATGGCCACGTGCACGGTCCAGAATGTCACCGACAATCTGATCGGCGACCCGTGTGGTCGATTGGCCGGTGCGGTTCGAGGTTTCCAGGATTTCGGCAACACGCGTGGCGATCTCCTTGAGCCTGGACTGGCGATATGTCTCACCGGCCTTGTGAATTTCACCTGCCACGCTGATGATGCCGCCTGCATTAACTACGTAATCTGGCAGATAGCGAATTCCGCGCGCGCGAAGGGTCTCGGCAACGTCGTCTTCAGCCAATTGGTTGTTGGCCGCGCCACAGACCAACCGCGCCGATAGTTTCTGCGCGCTTTCATGGGTCAGTATACCGCCCAGAGCACAAGGTGCGAAAATGTCCATCTGCGCGTCAAAGACCTGATCCACGGGGCAGATATCCGCACGCAACCGGTCGCGGGCCAGATCCAGCGCCGCCTGATTTATATCCGACACGATCAGCGACGCACCCGCAGCATACAGTTTTTCCGCCAGGCTCATGCCTACGTGGCCCAGACCCTGAACCAGCACACGACGCCCGGTCAGATCGTCGCTTCCGAACACGTCGTGTGCGCCAACCTTCAGGCATTGGAATACCCCTTCGGCAGTAAAGGGTGACGGGTCGCCGCTGCCATGCTCGCCCCCTTCAAGGCCAACCGCGAATTCCGTTTCCTCAGCTACAATCTGTATGTCTTCCGGCGAGAACCCAACATCTTCGGCGGTATAATACTGCCCCTTAAGTGCATCGACTGCACGGCCAAAGGCGCGTAGCATTGCCGGAGTTTTGTCTTCGCGGGCATTGCCGATGATCACCGATTTGCCGCCGCCCAACCCGAGTCCAGCCATGACGTTCTTGGCCGTCATGCCGCGTGCCAGTCGCAACACGTCCTCACGCGCAGCTTCCCGACTGTCGTAAGCCCACATTCGGCAGCCACCCGCCGCCGGGCCGCAAACTGTCGAATGCAGGCAGATGTAAGCCTGCAACCCGTTGCTGGTGTCCTCGGCAAAGATCAGACGTTCATATCCGGGTGGCGGTGTTTCTTCTGTGAGGATCAGGGGCATGGTTTCACCATTCGTTTGCATGGCAGGAGTGTCATCAATTCGATCCGTCAGGATCATCACTTCCAGCTTATGGTCCAGTAATGGGTTGAAAAACCGCTTTTCTAAGGTACTTTGAAACAAACTTAGTGGTATTCACTACAAATATAAGGATTTATAGTGCCTTACACTACTGATCAAGTGGATCGAGAGATTCTTCGCGCGCTGCAAGAGGATGGACGCATGTCATTGGTCCAACTGTCGGAACGCATTGGTCTGTCCGCCACACCTTGCAAGCGCCGGTTGGCACGCCTTGAGGAATCTGGGTTGATTTCGGGCTACAGCGCCCGAATTGACCGTAAAACGGCAGGCTTTCCGATCACAGCTTTTGTCTCGGTCGAGTTGGAGCGGCAGGACGCCGATAAAGTGGCCGACTTCCAGCGCCAGGTTGCGCTGTTTGACGAAGTGGTAACTGGAACGTTGATGACCGGCGCACAGGATTTCTTGTTGGAAATTGCGGTTGAAAGCCTTGAAGAGTTTGAGACGTTCCTACAGACAAAATTAATGCGGCTGCCGGGTTTACGAGTGGTGCGTTCACGGTTTGCTTTGCGCCAATTCATCAGTCGAACGCGCATCCCTTATTGAGAACATAGCCAGTCTCGATGCCTTGGCGGTGTTGCGAAATGTGATCAAGCAGCGCGGCTGTTATAGTTACGCCTCCGAAAAAGCTGGGCCGCTCTCCGGAGGACGGCATGTTGGTGAGGATGAATGACCAATCGATGTCAGGTGTGATCCGTCATTAGTCTTTGCGAAGGCAAATATCTGCGCAAAACTGCCCTAGGTCAGGCCCAATGGTGCAAGGGCAGCAAACTGCCCCTGCTTAGTCAGTTGTTCAGAATGGCACCCGATGGTGCGAAGGCGGTGGGCGTTCAATCCGTGGCGGGAGGCCGACGTCTTCCCTCAGGTAATCCGGCAGGTCAGCTAACCTGCGCAGAACAGGCCGTTCTCCGCTGGGCCGCGAGGCATAATCAACCATCAACCGCAGCAAGAGGCCGCGCGGCCGTTTGAGGGGGATGTATAGTGATAAGCTTGGCATTGTTCTCTCCATGAATGATGGAAAGCCGCCACGTGAAGAAAACACAAAAAAGGCCGCTCACGAGGCGGCCTTCAGATCGGAAACCTGTCAGACCGCTTTAACGGGCTACTGCGCCTGCTGCGCGAAGGATTGAAATCTGACGATTCAGCATATTTGATCCCTCCTTTGTCAGGGTTTCCAGGTCCGCAAGTTAGTAGACGGGTTGCTTCGGTTTAACAACCTAAAAATGTATTGGTCGAATTTCGCCGGATCGCGAGCTGACGCTCATTTCAGCGAAGCAGCGCTTTTCCCTGGTTGCTTCCATTTGCAATCCCCCAATGCGGCACTTCCGCCTGCTGCGCAGCTGTAAGCCCGGTAAGGGCCGTCCTTTGCGGTAGTTCAGGCCGGATTATCCACTGATGCAGCGATACAACCGATGTCCGCGAAGAGCCCCAGAGCTGACCTACTGGCGTAGCTGAGGCTGGATCAAGTTTGTCCGAAAGTGACCCCAAGTAAGCAAAACTTTAAAAATTCAAGAAAATGTATATAATCCGCCGAATTAAGCCGAAAGATTGTCTCGTTCACGGGGCGCGTCATGGGGGGCAAAAAAGCAAATACTTCCCAAGGGAAGGGTGGCGAGTGGCATGCCTCGATGTCGGTCGCCTTGGCGCTTGGGTTGGGCTTCTTTGTACTAACTTCAGTCGCAGGTGTATTGGGTGTGGGTCTAGTTGTTGGCTACCGCAATACCTCGGATTTGCTGACACAGAAGGCGCAGCTAATCATCGGCACCCAGCGCCAACAGGTAGAGCGCTATTTGACAGCAGCTTCTGACCAAGTCGATTTTATTGCGAGCAGGATTGCCTCGGGAGAAGTGGAGGCGGACGGATCAGAAGAGTTTGTTAGCCTTTTGTTGGGTGCCGTTTCAGCGACCCCCCAGATTGTTCGGATACAATTTATTGACAGAAACCAAATTCTAACAGGCGTTGAACGTACCGAAGAAGAGACACTACCCATTTTTTTGAAGCTTGGGGACGATGTCGATCTGCGCCACCTTATCGATGAAGCAATTGAAACCGGGAAAGCTCGTTGGGGCAATATTCTTTGGCGCGGAGAATATGGCCAATCGGTGCTGACCTACCAAAGTCCAATCATTCAGAAAGGTAGAATAATCGGGGTCTTATCAGCTTGGGTTTCGGTCGTGAAACTTTCCGAATTCTTGGCTGATCAGGAAATGGAATTCGGTGCAAATGTGTTCATGCTTTACGGTAGAAATGCCGTATTGGCCCACCCACTCATGGCATTTGGGTATGCTGGTTTAAATCGTGCGGCACCACTTCCGCAGCAAGACCGTTTCTCCGATCCAATCGTTGCGGCCATGTGGCAGCCGAATGATCACCTTAGCGTCGCAAAGTACTTTCTGACCGGCGCGAACACTCGCTTCGTTGCCTACGCTGATTGGGAGTATGTCATTTTCTTTGAAGAGCTAACCAACTATGGCGATCAAGCACTTACCGTAGCCACATATTTTGAAACCCACGACATCATTGCGGAAGCAGCTCGATTAAGATGGGCGATATGGTTCTGCGCAATAATGGCAGTCATTTCGGCCGGGGTGGCGGCATTGATCGGTCAGAAAATTGCCAAACCTGTGCGGCGGCTTTCCGACAGTGCAAAGCGTGTACATGATCTGGATATTTCGAATATTGCCGAAATCGAAGGGTCCTTCTTCCGAGAACTGGATGAGGCGGCACGATCATACAATTTCATGCTTGAAGGCCTGCGTTGGTTCGAACTTTATGTGCCCAAGCGTTTGGTCCGCCAATTGATGCGCCACCACGCAGGCAAACAGATCAACTCATCTCACCGAGATGTGGTCATTATGTTTACGGATATTGTTGAGTTCACGACACTGTCGGAACATCTTACGGCTTCTCAAACGGCATTATTCCTGAATGATCACTTTGCTGGGCTGGCGGACTGCATCCAGAAAAACCGCGGCACTATCGACAAGTTCATCGGAGATTCGGTCATGGCGGTCTGGGGTGCCTTGGAACATCAGGACGATGCGGCCGATCTGGCGTGTCAGGCAGCAATTGAGATCGCTCGTTGGATTCAGAATTATAATCAAAATGAACGAATAGCGGCTGGCTTGCCCTATTCTGTCAGATTACGCATAGGGCTTCACATCGGTCGCGTGGTTATTGGGAACATCGGCAGTGAAGGAAGGCTGAGCTATACTGTCGTTGGAGACGCAGTGAATGTCGCGCAACGTTTGGAAGAAGCCGGAAAAGTATTGGGCGATACCCAAGCGGAAGCGAATATTCTTGTTTCCAGCTCTGTTCGTAGTGCCTTGGTCAAACCAATAGAGTTTAAGCGCATCGGGGCACACAAGCTTCGCGGCAGAGACGAGTTGGTTGAAATTTACTCTCTGACAATAAACTAGTCACGAAACCTGAATTACGTTGAGGACAGCAACCAGGCTCGATTGATAGCAGTGATGGCAATTAAATAAATGTGCTTAGTTTCAGCTTTGTCCGAAGTACAACCATTCACTGACACCAAACGCGCAGCTGCCGGCTAGTGACCGCTCAAACCTTAGCCAGCCTTCGCCAATGCAGAAAATACCTGCTGCACGGTATATTACTGAGCTCAATTGGCCTGGCCCTGATGCTCTTTCAGTTCATTCGTAAAACTTTGCAAACCGGGAATGTCATTTGATGCGGAAAAGGTGATCATTCGGACCGGCCAACTGAGGTTTGATTTTAATGGTACCGTGGAAACATCGTCTGCTTGCGAAGTGCCCAAAATACTCTTGTCGACAATTGCGCGGCCTGCGCCCTGGGCGACCATGCGTACCAAAGCGGATTGTGTCTGGACTTCTGCTCTGACCTGAAACGAAACCTCACAACTGTCGAACATTACCTCCACAGCGCGGCGGAACGGGCTATGAGATGTCAGCATGACTTGAGGTGCCTCCGCGAGTTCGGCAGCCGATACTCCGCGCGCCGCGGCCAGCGGATCATCGCGAGGAACAATCACGACAGGGTGAAGGTCGGCCAGACGGATGCAAGCCAGATTTGGATCGCCGGGGTCAGACGATACAATTGCGCAATCCACCCGTCCTTCGCGCAACGCGGCCATCCCGGCCCTCTCGTCCAGAACATCGACATCGACCCTTAGGGCGGAGTGCTCTGCCATAAGTTTGCCGGCTGCAACCGCAACGCGGGTATCGGCCACTGCCGGAACCGTTGCCACACGCAAATGTCCTCCAGTGCCAGAGGCGATTTGAATTGCGGCCTCCTGGATACGTTCCAAGCCCTGATAGTGTTTTTGAACCGCCTGCTGCAGACTGTGCGCCGCGGAGGTAGGCTCGAATTTACGACCCGATCGATCGAACAGGGGCACGCCCATTTCGGCCTCAAGCTCAGCGACGACACGGCTTATAGCGGGCTGAGATATGTGCAGGGCATCTGCCGCCTTTCGCGTGGACCGGTGTCGATAGGCCATCTGGAAAAGCTCAATCTGTCGGGCAGTTATGCGCATATGAATTGATAACACCAGCGTATCAATAAATACAATAAGATGATTTTTCATTAAAGCTGTGTGGCGTTACCGTTCCGTTCATGAACAGTGAAACAATGGATCGAAACGTGCCCGCCGACCTACTGATCTTGCTACTTGCCATTTTAACAGGGGCGGCGATTCAGGTTGGGGTGGGAATCGGGTTCAGCATCGTCGTAGCGCCTGTGATGATGGTGTTGCTGGGGACGACCACGGCTGTTCCGGTCTTGCTCATGCTGAACACGCTCGTTTCGCTTGTCGCGTCGAACAGGCGGGTGTGGTCCATGAACACTGCACTGATCCGGAATGCAGTGATTGGGTGCGTTGCGGGCATCGCTCTGGGTCTTTTGATTTACCCTTATCTGTCGGAACGCATGGTGTTGGTCCTGACGGGCGTTCTTTTACTTGTCGGAGTAGCCACCTCGTTGCTGCCGCAGGATAACAAGGTTGGGCCGCGGGGATTTCAGGCAATTTCGGGCCTGTCCGGCCTTGCCACAGTGTGGGCAGCCACTCCCGGTCCTTTGATGATTCTGGGCTTTCTGGCCTCGGGTCGAACCCCGCACGAAGCGCGTCGGTTGGTACAGCCCGTGGCACTGGTCGCATATGGTTCAGCCTTCGCGTTGCACTGCCTGTCGGACTGGGCGGCCTTTGCCAGCGCCCCGTGGCTTTGGCCGTTTGTCGCGGCCACAATTGCCGGCAGTCTGCTGGGGCACGTGATCGGTCCGCTGCTGCCGCAACAGGCCATTACCCACGCCATTCGGATTATCTCGATTCTCGCGTGCGCGGCCCTGTTCCGCCGCGCCTATCTGGTTGGATGACAAGTGATGACTGAACAGATGAAAATCGACCTGAAACTGTCTGAGTTCCCGCGCGCTTGTTTGATGACCGAAGTCACACCGGTCGAAAGGCTGGATCGCCTGTCAGACCGCCTGGGTATTGACCTCTGGCTTAAGCGGGACGACCTGACCGGGCTTAGCTTTGGTGGCAACAAGACTCGGCAGTTGGAGTTCTATTTTGGCGAAGCGTTACAACAGCGGGCTGACACCGTCCTGATTACCGGAGCGGTACAGTCGAACTTTGTACGCACGGCGGCCGCCGCGGCGGCCCGTTTGGGGATGAAATCCGTTCTGCAGCTGGAAGAGCGGGTGCCGGGCATGGGAGAGCAGTACTACCAGTCGGGCAATGTCCTGCTGGCCAAAATCCTGGGCGCTGAACACATGCATTTTCCGGTAGGAGAAGATGAAGTCGGCGCGGACAATGCCTTGCATGAAAGGGCGGCTCAGCTGGTTGCCGCCGGCCACCGACCCTATGTCATCCACCTTGGTATCGACCACCCGCCTTTGGGGGCATTGGGCTATGTGCAGGGGGGCGCGGAACTGGGCGCGCAAATGAGCGAATTTGATGCCGCAGTCGTGCCTTCGGGCAGCGGCTCGACACACGGCGGGTTTCTGACGGGGCTACGGCTGTCCGGAGTGCGTGCGCCCGTCTACGGCATCTGTGTGCGACGCGATCAGGATCAGCAATACGCGCGCATGGAAAAGGTCCTCGGCAGATTGGCTGCCTTGATGGATTTCGACCCGGCGATCGTCATGAACGGCATCAACGTCTGGGATGGCGCACTCGCGCCCGGATATGGGCAAGTCGGGGAAGGGACACGTGATGCCCTGACCCTCATGGCGCGCACTGAAGGTATTTTCTTGGATCCAGTCTACTCGGCAAAGACATTTGCCGGGCTATTGGGACTGTTGGACGCGGGTGTGATCTGCAAGGGCCAAAAGGTCGTCATGCTGCATACCGGGGGGCTTCCGGCACTGTTCGGATATCAGGACGTGATTGGACCGATCTGACAAAACCCAGGGCTCTGACACCGCGTTCATTACCAATCAAAACAACACATATTCACAGGGAGGAAACGATGAAAAAGAACAGGATCTTAGCTACGGCAATGGCACTGTCGCTTGGAGTTGCAGCAGCTCAGGCAGAAGAGTTTGTCACAATCGGCACAGGTGGCGTGACAGGGGTTTACTACCCCACCGGCGGATCAATCTGTCGCCTGATGAACAAGAACCGCAAGGAAACTGGCGTGCGCTGCACGGTCGAATCCACAGGCGGTTCGGTCTATAATATCAACACCATCCGCGAAGGTGAGTTGGAATTTGGCGTGGCCCAATCCGACTGGCAATTCCACGCCCTTAATGGCACCTCCAAGTTCGAAGAAGCCGGGCCCTTCGAAGACCTGCGTGCAGTGTTTTCCGTCCACGCCGAACCCTTCAACGTGATGGTGCGCGCAGACTCGGGGATCGAGCATTTTGACGATCTGGCGGGCAAGCGGGTCAACATCGGCAATCCCGGATCTGGCCAGCGCGGCACCATGGAGGTGCTCATGGACGCCAAAGGCTGGACCAAAGACACGTTCGCCCTTGCCGCCGAGTTGAAGTCAGCCGAGCAATCCAGTGCCTTGTGTGACAACCAGATCGACGCGTTCATTATCACGGCTGGCCATCCCTCGGGCAACCTGACCGAGGCTGCCACCACATGCGACGCCAAGCTGGTACCTGTGACTGGTGAAGCCGTAACGGGTCTGATCGACAACAACGCCTATTACCGCTCGGCCACAATTCCCGGCGGCATGTATCGCGGCACCGACAGCGACGTCGATACCTTTGGGGTCGGTGCAACACTTGTGACATCGGCCACCGTATCTGATGCGGCGGTTTATGCATTGGTGTCGTCCATCTTCGAGAATTTCGACGATTTTCGCACCTTCCACCCGGCCTTCGCCAACCTGACCAAAGAGGAAATGGTCACGGCTGGTCTTTCAGCGCCAATCCATCCGGGCGCGCTGAAATATTATCAGGAAAAAGGACTGTTGGAATAGGTCGGAACACTTTCGGAAGCTCTCGTCCAACACGTGCCGTGGCTGCGCTACCTATGTGTTGGATGAGGTTTCCGGCCAATGTCCGCTTCGTCTCAGTTCCACCGCGGCGTGGGCGGCTGTGGTGAAGGGCGGTCCCGGGCCATGCTCGAGAAACGGTCTCACGTCACAGGATTGGTATTGGGCTTACGTTGTCCGCAGCCGAGAGCCCAACCCGTGAATTCGACGTTCTCTGTACGCCCCCGCAGCACTATTGTGCCCGTCTTGAGAAATTGACTATGTGCGGAACTCAAAGTGATAAAGGTACTGTCTTCAAAGGTTACTTATGGTAGAGCAAAACACGTTAATCTCCCACAGATTTGACACCAACTTGTCGCCGAAAAAGCAGCAATACGCGTTGTTTCGCGAGGAACTGTTCGACTTGGCGGGTTATGAAGTTGATCGCCCCGGACCTGTTGATGACCCGTTTAGCCTCACTGGCGAAGCCAAAATAACTCCGAAATTCTTGATTTACACATACCAAACCTTGACGCCGTGCGTCTTCCACAGATCGGAGCGTGGCATGGCGCGCGCGGAAAGGGACTACTTTGGAGTACACTTTCAATTCAAAGGAGAGGATCTGTCGACGCCTCTTTCGGAAGGTTCGGCGCATACCAGGACGGGGGACCTGCTTTCGCTCGACACCGAGCGACCGTTTTCCTACCAGCATAAAGGGGCGACGTCTTACTCGTTGAATCTGCATCGGAAGAAGATTCAGGAAGAGGTTCCTGGAATCTCGCGGCTACACGGCATGGTGTTGCGAGACAGCCCGGTCACCAGAATTCTCAAAACTGCAATTACCGGCGTGTTCAGCGAATTGAATCACGCGGACGATCGCGAAATCGAAACGCTTTCTGATATGCTCTATCGCCTCACTGTCGACGCGTTCAGACATCAGCGGATACAGGAACTCGAAACGCGCGAAATCCGGGATGAAACCGTCCTTTTCACGGTTGTAGATTTTATCCATCAGAACTTCCATCGTCGTGACCTGACACCGGAAGTGATTGCAAAGGCAGTCGGAATATCACGGTCCAAATTGTACCAGATTTGCCAGCAAACGGACACACCTCAGCGCCTTATTCGATTGATACGATTGGAAAAAGCCGCGGGCCTGTTAAGGGCCGATGCCAACTGCAATATTGGTGACGTTGCCTATAAAACAGGGTTCTCAACTCGCCCGGCCTTTTCCCGAGCGTTCATGGAACACTACGGTGTTTCACCGACAGACTACCGCGAGGGGCTACGGGAAAAATTGCCTGAGTTTCAAAGACTAATCCCACCGACCGGAAGGGACTGGAGACTGAGGTCTTCGCTAAAGGCGGCGGCACTAGATTGACGCCGGGATACCGGAGACCTCTCCGGACCTACAGGAAGGCTAGCATATGTGAGTTATGAAACTCGCAACAATTCCTGCCAACTCAAAGCACTGCTTTTTTACGGCTCGGGGCCCGCTCCAAGTCCAGTCTTTTGCGTTTGCCAGTTGCGCCTCCAAAGCGGCAGTCGAATGGTTCAAAAAAGACCGAACCACATTGAATTTGAATGAGAGCGGCTGCCGTCTTGCGAGGTGGCGTTCTCGTCGAATCTTTAGGCTGAATTCTACGTAATCACTGTGTCGGTCAGGGCTGAGTTTTCCTGATCTTTCGACCTGCATTCACCTGTACCCGGCATCCAGCGCAGCACGAGATTCATTCCGTTCATAAATGGTACCACTGCGTCCAGCTCAGCGAATGCCTGCTCGAAACCAAATCCGTTCTAAGGCAATGAATTTACTGGTTCGGATGCTGATCCGGTACTCAGGGGTTTGGGATGCGACGCAGCAGGTCATCTTTCAGCCGCATAAGAGGCGGCAACACTAGTTCACACAACCTTGCCGTTACGGCTTGGTCTCTGCCGGAGGACGCGCGATGAGCGATGTTCTCTGCGAACAATTTCAGTCTGGCGCAGCCGCTGAAAATAACACAACGGGTTCTTCTCCGAGGACACCCAAAGTCGACTATTCGGTCTCCGCGGGTCTGGCCGACCGGCTCGGAGGGCTTGGGCTGTCCATCGCCTTTACCTCCTACCAGTCGGGGTTCCTTTACATGGTGGGGGTCAAGCCGGGTGGTGGGATCAACATCCATCAGATGGCTTTCCCCCGACCAATGGGCATCCACCGTCATGGCGTGCACGGGTTGTCGCTGGCAGCGGACGATCAAATTCTGCACATGCAGAACGTGCTGGATCCGCAGGAGCGTGTGAATGATCTGTTCGACGCCGCCTTCATGCCGCGTCAGAGCGAGTTTACCGGGCAGCTAGATCTGCACGACCTTGGCATCGACGCCGCAGGCAAGGCGATCTTCGTTAATACACGATATAATTGCCTCGCAACTCCGGACCCGCGCCATAGCTTTCGAGAGGTCTGGCGACCCCCGTTCATATCATCGCTGGTGGATGAGGATCGATGCCACCTGAACGGGTTGGCGATGAAGGACGGGCACCCCCGATACGTCACTGCCGTCAGCCGGTCGGACACGATCGACGGCTGGCGCGACCGGCGTGCGGATGGAGGCATCGTTATTGATGTCGAGACGGGAGACATCGTTTGCGACAACTTGTCGATGCCGCATTCGCCGCGATGGCATGACGGACGGTTGTGGCTGCTGAATTCCGGCCGCGGAGAGTTGGGCACAGTCGAGTTCGACCAGAACGGCAAGGGTCGTTTTGAACCGCATGTTTTCTGTCCCGGTTTTGCCCGTGGTCTGGCCGTGCATGGTCGTTACGCCTTCGTCGGCCTGTCCAAGCCCCGTTACAAGCGGTTCGAGGGGCTGGAGCTTGATGCCCGTCTGACCGAGGCCGACAGCGCGCCATGGTGCGGACTCCAGATAATAGATCTTGAGACCAGGACTTGTGTGGACTGGCTACGGATAGATGGCGATGTGGCCGAGCTCTACGACCTTGAGCTTTTGCCGGGTCATCTCTGCCCGATGGCAGTTGCACCCGGCACCCCTGAGGCCGCAACGCTGATCACCCTGCCGAAGCAAACATAGAAAACTAAACAATAAAATCAAAATTGGTACGGACATAATGAGTAAAACAGATCAGAGCACGAACGTGCCGCACTATCGAGCACTCCGTCTGCATGGCGGCCGGATGACAAAGCACAAGGGTCAAGTGGCAAGTTACGCCCCGGCTTTGGGACGCATACTTTCGGGCGTTTCTGCGGCGGCACTTGGCGCGACCACATTACTGACTGCGGGCTCTGCGCTTGCGGGTAGCTGTGGCCTGGAGGTCCCCGGCGTTTATTTGTGCTCCGGACCGGCTGATCCGGTAAACGACGTCAGTGTGACAATCATCAACGGCGCGCCCATAACGGTAGAAACGACGCCGGGCTTTGGCATTGAGCCTTTCAATTCCCATAACGCCATTGATCTGTTCAGTAATTTGGGCGTGACCTTTACCGACAACAATGAGTCAACAGTCACTTCGAAATCCAATGACGCGCTTCGAGCCGTCGTTTATGGCGGCGGCGATGTGACGGTGACCACGACCGGCACGCTCAGCGGAGCGCGCAACGGTATCTTCGCTCGAAAATACAGTGAGCTGACGGAAGGGAGCATCTCGATTACAGCGGCGAATGTCAGTGGTGCGGCGGATGATGGGATCTATGCCAGGAACGACCGTGGCACGGACCTTTCAATCACAACCTCCGGGATCGTTTCAGGGGGCCGGTCTGGCATATTTGCGCTAAACACCGGTAGCGGTGCGACGACAATCTCTGCCGCAGGTGTCTCCAGTGCAATAGGTGACGGCATTTCGGCGGCGAATTCCGGTAGCGATCTTTCCATCACTGCAACTGACCGGGTCATCGGCGGCGATCGGGGGATTGCAGCCACAAACAATGGCAGCGGGGCATTGACGATTGCTGTTGAAGAGGTGGTTGGCCAGGGCGCGGAAGGGATTTCCGCGCAAAACAGAGGCTCCGATCTGACCATTACGGCGACTGGACCGGTTCAGGGGGACTCTTTCGGTGTTTACGCCCTCAACAGCGGCACGGGAGCCCTGACAATCACAACCGCGGAAGTCACCAGTACCAACAGCTTTGGGATAAGGGCGGCAAATCACGGCTCCGGCACCAAATTATCGGTTACGGCGTCGGGTACTGTGACGGGTGCCCGTGATGCGATATACGCAAGTGGTCGCGGAACGACCGGCGGGATAACTATCGACGTCGGAGACGCGATCAGCACAGATGATGGGTACGGCATCAACGCTCGTAACTATGGCAGAGGATCGCTGGTGATTTCTGCGGCCAATGTCACCGGAACCGCCAACAATTCAGGTATTCTTGCCATTAACAGAGGCACCGACCTTTCGATCACGGCAAGCGGACAGGTGACAAGCAGCTGGCGCGGGATTTCGGCAAGAAACATCGGCACCGGCGATTTGACTGTTTCGGTCGTGGATGTCACATCGACCCGACTGAACGGGCTGAACCTGAACAACTATGGCGCGAACCTATCGGTCACATCCACTGGCACGATCAGCGGTGCAACGCACGGAATCCAGGCGCGAAACGACGGCAGTGGAGCCCTGACGATCGCAGCGAAGGATGTCTCCGGAACCCTGGGCAATGGCATCTATGCCAGAAACTCTGGCACGGATATTTCGATTTCATCATCGGGAACCGTGTCAGGTGGATCGTTCGGGATATACGCGCGCAACGATGGCAGTGGTGCGTTGGCGATTGAGGTCGCGAATGTCAACGGTGAGCGCTATGGTATCCACGCCCAAAACTTTGGTTCAGGCCTGACATCGATTACCGTGTCCGGCGCTGTTTCAGGGGACACCAATGCCGGGATTCTAACCCGGACGACCGCCGGGTCGAGCGTGATCACCCTTGAAAGCGGCGCGTCGGTCTCCTCCTTGTCTGGCGAGGCGATTGTCGACAGCGATGGCGGCAATAGCCATGTCATTCTGCGGTCGGGATCAGCGATTGCAGGTGAGGTGCTGCTGAGTGACGGTACCGATGCGCTGACGATTGAAGGGGGTGCGGATATCAGCGCGGCAACCCTGTTCGACGGCGGCATAGGCACGCAGGACTCGCTGACCTTTTCGGCCTTCAACGGCAATTTAGATGGCACTCTGTTCACCAATTGGGAAAACCTGACGGCAGACAATGGAAGTGTTCTGACTCTGGACAGTTCAGCATCAAATATTATTTCTCTCGCGGCGAACAACGGATCAACCATTGCAGCAGGGGAGGCAAACTTGTCTCTGAACAGCAACCTGCGGATCGACGCGACCAGCCGCTTCCAAGCTGGGTTTGGCGGATCGGGGGCGGTCAGGGTTGAAGGAGAAGTCGATAACGATGGTCTTATCACGTTGGCGGATGGGCGCGGAGGTGATCGCCTGACCATTGGCGGCGATCTGACGGGGTCTGGCACTGTGGCGCTCGATGTCGATTTCGATGCCGGAACCAACGACCAGTTGATTGTGACAGGCGACAGTACAGGAGCGCAACAAGGCCTGCAGATTCAAAAGTCCGGTACTCTTGCAAATCTCCAGACCTATGCGCTTGCCACGGTTTCCGACACGAGTTCTGCAGACGATTTCCATCTGGTGAACGGTGATTTCGTGACCAAAGGCGGAGAAACCGCAATCGTCGGAGGCGCATATACTTTCCTGCTCGATTACGATCCGGCAACCGGTGAATTCATTCTTTCCCCCTTCACTGCGAACGGTGGGGTGAACCTGAACCCGAACCGCGCGTTTCTTGCAGCTGGTGTCCAACAGTTCAGCGACCAGATTGCCTTGGATGGGGCGCTACGCCGTCTGACGGGCAGAACAGGTACGGAAGACGCGAACACGGTCAGCCGATCGCTGGCCGAACTCAGCTCTACAGATCAACCACTGGTCTGGCTGAACGCTGAGGGTGGGCGCGACCGCTATACGTCTGGTGATCGCACGAATGAAACGACCAGCGGCGGCCTGCGTGTCGGCGCCAGCCTGCCCCTTGCCGAGATCGGCAGCGGCGCACTGATTGGTGGGCTTGAGTTCGGTGCAACGACACTTTCAACAGACAGCGAAACGTCATTGGCCGACGGCAAGATCGACACCGACGCCTACGATGTGACGCTGAGCGCGTTGTGGCTGGCGGACAGTCAACTCTATCTGGATGGCCAATTGCGTTATGCGTTCTTCGACAGCACAACCCGCCTTGCCGGAGGGCAGGAGGTTGATACGGATGGGGATGGCTATGCCGCCTCGATCGAGGTCGGCAAGGTGTTTGCCCTGAACAATGGGCTGAACCTAATTCCTCAGGCGCAACTTCTCTATAGCAGTGTTGATGCCGACGACCTCAACGATGTTTCAAGTGGTGCGGCTGGAACGGTTTCTGACGGCGATACGCTGAGTGCGCGCATCGGTCTGCGGGCCGAGCGAGAGTTTGGCACCAGCGTCCTCTTTGGCCAGTTCGACTACTACCATGCGTTTGATGACGAAACCTCGGTGTCTTTTGGCAACGACACAGTTCTGACCGAGCGCGGCAGGAATAACCTTGCCCTGACACTGGGTGGCCACGTGGACATCACAGCAACCACCACTTTGTTCGGGGAAATGTCCGCCCAGAGCGGATTTGGCAGCAGTTCTGACGACTATGGCGTTGCAGGCCAACTGGGTTTCGAATTCCGGTTCTGAACCATCCTCCACGAGACAAAGACGGTGCCGACCCCCTCGTATCGTCTTTCGTGGGCCACCGCACCGCTCACTCACTTCCCCACTTACGGGCAAAGGTGGCCCACAAACAATTTGCCGATCAAACAGAAGGATCAACACGATGAAAACTCTATTCTCCGCAGCACTGGTTATTGCGGCATTGGCCGTTCATTCGCCAGCTCAGGCGGAAGATCTGGAATTCCTGCTCTACAATGACAGCAGCGCCGACCTGGTTGAGTTCAATGTCTCCCCCGCATCATCCGACGATTGGGAAGCAAACCTTTTGGCGGGTGGCTATCTGGCCCCTGGATATGAAATTGGCGTGGATATCGCAGACGGGCTGACAACCTGCGTCTATGATATCCGTGGCATCTTTGCCGACGGGTCCGAAGCCGAAGATTTTGGACTGAACCTGTGTGATCTGGGCGAATATACATTCACCGACTAGGTATGGGCGCATACGTAACGGCGAAAGCTCCGAGAATTTGGAGCTTTCCACATGCATTTGATCTGTTCCTCACCAATCAGGCAGCTCAGTCTGGATTGAGCCAAACAGACATCCGTGACTCGTAACGCGAACTAACAGTTATGGTGGCTAGTAAGGAAAACGGCTCGTACTTTCGTTTCGGATATATGCCAGCACTCAAATTAACTCACGACCCAATAATGTTTCGATTTAGGAGAGCAACTTGACCAAACAAATAACTCTCAGAGATGGTAGAACGCTCGCATTCAGCACTTACGGTGACCCAAATGGAACACCAGTGATTTTTAGCCATGGGTTTTGCGACTCCCACGTAATTCGTCACCCCGACGACAGTCTAACCGCTTCGCTTGGAGTGCGATGGATTGCAGCGGACGAACCCGGTATTGGAGGGTCGAGTCCGAAGAAGGGTCGGAAAATGGTCGATTGGGGCGCTGATATGGAGGATCTGGCCGACCATCTTGGCCTTGATACCTTCAACGTTGCGGGCCATTCCGGAGGCGGTCCCCATGCTTTGGCAGTGGCATTTCACATGCCCGAACGTGTTCGCAAGGTAGCGCTCGCGTCTCCAGTGGCTCCTTTCGATAAGCCCGGCGTCGCCAAAATGCTGGTATTGAAGGATCTGAAGACCATAGCGAAACTGCGCCATCTGACCTTTTTAATCCGCTGGCTAGAGCGTACGGGCGCTAAAAAAGCTTTGAAAGACATCCCTTCATACGTGGAGTCTTTAGTTGACCAAATGCCCAACGAAGCCAAAACAATGCTCCGCAATCCTGAGCAGCAAGCCGTGTTCGAAGAGAACTTTCGCCTTGGTTATCTGCAACACGAAGAAGGAGCTTTTGAAATGACGATGGCTCTTTGGGATTGGGGATTTTCGCCATCGGACATCCAGCAACCAGTGGAGATATTCTATGGTACTGCGGACGATATTTTCTCACCGGAAATGCCTCGCTACCTTTGCTCTGAGCTTCCCAACTGCACAGCGCACGAGTGGCCGGATGCAGGACACTTTGGGTTTGTGGATCGCGAACGGTGGATCGAATTTGTCGGCGCGGTTGCCAGTCTGTCTTAGCAAGGTAAAGGCAGCAATGCCCGTAACTAGGTGTTGAGTGTCGGTCGAAATGCACGGTTTCTTTCAACGTCCGCTTTGGAAGAGTTGCGCCGCTGCAGTCTTGTCTTCAACTGAGGCCCGCTTCTCTTCGCAGACAGGGTGATACCGGGTGGGGTAACCCCCCTCGAGCAAAGGTGGTCCACAACCAATTCACGGATCAAACAATAGGATCAACATGATGAAAACTCTATTCTCCGCAGCACTGGTTATTGCGGCATTAGCCGTTCATTCCCCAGCATAGGCGAAAGATCTGGAATTCCTGCTCTACAATGACAGCAGCGCCGATCTGGTTGAATTCAATGTTTCCCCCGCATCGTCCGACGATTGGGAAGCAAACCTTTTGGCTGGTGGCAATATTCGACCTACTGCATCCGATGTGCCGACCAATAAATTTCCAACATCCAATTCCTAGATGAGAGGACTACCAATGCGCATGACTGCCAGAAATTTTTTGCTCATAAACATTCTTTTGACCTGTGCATTTTACGTGTTCAGCTTTGTTGCCCTTGGCAGCGCGGTGCCGACAATTGAATCCACAGGGGCAAAAATAGTTACCTGGTTCTCGGAAAACGGAGGTCAGGCACGAACCTATGCCTGGGCCTCAACTTTTGTCTCTCTGGGCCTGATGATTTTTGCCGGCCAGGTATCAGCCCTTCTTCCCGTGCCAAATCGCTATGTGTTTTTTGCGGGCGTCTTCGGGTTCGCTCTTACAGCTCAAGTTCAGGCGTGGATTTGGGCTGGCCTGGCTTATAATCCGAGCGGCCTGTCAGAGGGGGCGGCGCAGGCGATTTTTGCCATCGCTGCCTTCTGGGGGCCGGTCGTGAACGCCTCTACGACCGCCATGGCCGGTGCAATTGCCGTGTTGGGATTTGGTGAGCACAGAATTATTCCGCCCTGGTTGACCTGGCTCAGCATCGTGTTTGGTGTCGAACAGGCCATCGAAACGGTCACTGTTTTCGGGCATTCCGGGTTCATTGCACCGGGCGGAACGATGAATATCTACCTTGGCGGCTTGCTTGGATTTATCTGGGTAGGCGGGGTTGTTCGCTGGTCGATGCAAAAGTTGGAAAAAGCGTAAAGGTAAGCGTTTGCCGTTGGGTAGGTTGCGGTCGTTCAACTTTCCGCCGTATCAAGAGCGGCCACACTAAAACAGTGGACAGATACGAATATTCGATTTTGGCACGCGGCTTGTTTTGGCTATCTTTGTGCAGGGGACGGGCATTCTCCGGATTGCCTTTCACCTACCTGTTGGATGAGGTTCCCGGCTCAATGCTGCACGAGCGTAAGACGCTGGAGTTGATGCAATCAACGCGCCGATGACGAGCCACAGGCCATTATCGCGCCTCGGCCAGAGATTTGGCCTTTTCGTATTCGTCCAGCAACGGCTGCATCATTTTCGGATCATAAATCACCTTTTCCAGCCAGCGTCGGAGTGGGAACGTCTCGCCTTCGGCGATCATTTCCGAGAGGCTTTCAAGGATCGCCGCTTCCTCGTCTAGCTGCCCAAGAGCAGCGTTCCCAGCGGCCTGGTAGACCATCATATGTGGCCCAAACGGCCCGCCGAGGTCCAGGTTCTCCTGCAACGTATTCAGACTGTCCCGGTAGTGGCCCGCGTGAAACTGAGCAACACCCATTATATTCCTGTAGGGCCGCCGGATGCTAAGGGGGTCCAGGCTCAGCGACCGTTTGAGGGGCGTGATCGCCTGTTCCGGCTTGCCGGCGTACAACAGGAACATTCCCAGATAGCCATGAGCCAGACTGGAGCTCGGCTCGTGTTCAATGGCGCGTTGGCCATATTCAACCGCCTGAAGCGGCTGACCCATCAACATTCCTAGGTTGCCCAGCGTCAGAAGGGCGCGAACGTTGGCGGGGTCTTTTTCCAACGCGATTTCAGCGTGTTGCCTGATTACCGCGCGGGTTTCTTCTGTGTTCGGAGCCAAGCCGAACCAAGCTCGATGCGATTCCGCAAACCCCAATCCCGCATGACCGTGAGGGGCGTCCGGTTCCAGGCTCACCACCCGCTGCAGCAAGGCGTGCGCCGCGTCAAACCGCGCCGGGTCGCTTGGGGGGTGAATAATGTCCAACGCCTGCTGGTACAGGATTCTGGCGTCACGGCGGGTCCAGCGTGCATCCTCGATCCGCGAGGTCAGTTCCGGGAACAGCTCGATCGAGAAGGTGGCGCTGATCTCTCGGGAAATCTCGGTCTGCGTATCGAACCGATCCGCCGTCATGTAATCGAACCGCTTGGCCCAAATCTCGCCCCGGCTGTCCACATCGACAAGACCGATGTTGAGCCGATAGCCATCTGTCATCGTCTGCAGACTACCCCGCAAGATATGGGTCGCACCCAGTTTGCGCCCTTCGTCGATCAGATCGACACCCCCATCGGACAGTTCGGCTGTGGATGCGTATGAGATCACGCGCAAACCCTGAACACGCGCCAGATCGGTTGTGATATCCTCGGCGATGCCTCGGGCTGCTACGGATGAAACCGCGCTGTTTCCCAAAGGGTTGAACGGCATCACGGCAACGACAGGTAAGTCTCCCCACAAGTCGGTGTCCGCGGTGGCCTGATCCGTTGGCGGGTTTTCGGTTCCGACATTTTGGATCAGCATCACCCCCGTCACGGCCAACAATAGCATCAATAAAACCAGCAGGAGCCAGTTCGGAGCCCGCCAACCCGATCTGCCGGACCTGCCTGTCCGCCCCGAATCCATCGAAGGCCCAGAAGATATGTCGCGAAATTCGAAAGACGGAACATATGACCCTTTAGGAATGGTGATCACCAAGGGGTCATTGCTGCCATCCGTCAGGTAATAATGTTCCAGTTCCCGCCGCAACCGGCGCGCTTCCAACCGCACGACGGGATCCGAAGTTGCGTCGAAATCCTCGGACCGGCCCAGGACAGAAACACCAATCGAATACCCTTTCAGGCGGTCAGCGCGCCCGGCCAGTGTTTCGTCGACGATGTATTTGAGGAACGCACGTCGGCGGTCATTCGCACCAAACTGAGAACTCTCAAACATACGGTCGAGCTGTTCGTCTATGGCCGCCTGTTCCAGAGGCGGCACTGACTTCCGCTCGGATAACTGACTTTCCATCGAAGTGTCTGTCGGTTGTTTTCGTTCCATCCAAACTAATCAAACAGTACCCGGCTCACTCGGGTCACGTCCAGCATAACATTCAAACAAAAGAATTATTAACGTTCGATACACGTTCCGAACATGTTCGGTACCCCAATCCCGGGGCCTCGGATGTTAGTCTGATGTCTCCACGGACGTCCAAGCGGACAGGCCGCTGGAACCAACTTCTCACTGACGGCCAACGGGCTTTGCCGGGAGGGGAGCAAGTGGAAAACTATCTTGCCGCCGGATGTTCGGAACTGGTGAAACAATCGCCCTGCGATGAATTCACCATCTTGTCTCTGTCGCGGAGCGATCCAAAATTTCAGGCCATTTGCCGTGATTTCGGCGAGGCGGTGACCGCATTCCGCAGCTTTCAAGCTCAGGGAGAACGCGGGCAAGCCCGAGCGGCTGAGTTTCGGCAGATCTGCGAGGATTTGAGGATCGAATTGATGGAATACGTCGATCAGTCCACGGCCCGACCCAAGGCGCAAGGGCGCCAATGATGCAACATGACGGTCGCCCGATACCGCGACCTGAATTCCGGCACGAAAGGAGACGGGAATGATGAAACGCCCCTGCAAGACGCTGCTTTTTGCCGTTCCATTTGTGTTCGGCCTCATATCCACCGTTCATGCGCAGGACAGCGACACCCAGGACTGCAAGGCCTTGTTCGTGCACAATGCCGGTTCAGTGTCGATGACCGATGGCACGATAACCATGGAAGATGTCAGTCCGATCGTCACATTCTTCTGTGACCGGCCGGTTCGGTATGCGGGTGTGCAAAGCATACAGGGCTTTCTGGACATGGTGTCCGAAGGTGATGAAAGCTTTGCCGCAGATCCGCCCAACGCTGTGCTGACCATCGTTTCAGAAGGCGAGCAGCCCGTCGACGTGGTCGTGGAGCTTTCGCAGCGTCCGCTGAATGATCAGGGAACGATGACCTATTCCGGCGTCAAGGTGATCAAGGGTGAAATTCCGCAGGTCACAGGCCCGGGCACGTTGTTCATCGACCATTTCGGTCGGCCAATGTCGCCGGGTTCGGTGGCTGGAGTGCATCGCCGACACGACCGTCGCGAGGTACGCCATTGTGCCGCCGACACTCCCGATAACTCTAACAATCTTTGCAATTGCGGGCCCGGCCTCGTTTGCAACTGAGACAGGAGCGAACCGGTGTTTCGGACAAGCGGCCGGAGCCCAGAGAACCGACATTACCGCCCCACTTGTGAACAGCATAAACGATGGAGGAGAATATGTTTTTAAACATAGGTAGAAGATGTCGGTACGCGGCCTTGGCCTGTACCGCGATGGCCATGTCTCTCGGCGCTGCGGCGGTTCACGCCGAAAACCTGCCGGCCGGGCGAACCGCGACGCAGATCAGTGACGAAGAATACCCGGCCAGCTATTTCCCGAACACGGAAATCCTGGGCACTGATGAAATGCGGATCACCGCACTGGGAACCGGTATGCCGAACCAGACCAAGGCTGCGGTGTCCATTTCTTTCCTGGTCGAGCTTGGCAATGGAGATGCGTTCCTTTTCGACATCGGTATGGGATCGATGGGCAACCTGTTCTCGCTCAGGCCGGACTTTTCGAAAATCGACAAGGTATTCATCAGCCACCTGCATGTCGACCATGTTGGCGACTTCATGGGGTTGCACATCGGTAGTTGGCTGTCGGGCCGATACACTCCTTTGCGGATTTACGGCCCCAGCGGTTCAACCCCTGAAATGGGCATAAAGGCGTTCGTTGAAAGTAGCAAAGCCGCATACGCTTGGGATCTGGACGGGCGCACTGGTGCATTGCCGGACGACGGTGCCAAGATCGAGGTGACCGAATTCGATTACATGCAGGAAAACGTGGTCGTCTACGACGAAAACGGCGTGACGATCCGGTCGTGGCCCGCGATTCACAGTCTGGATGGATCGGTGAGTTACTCTCTGGAATGGAACGGGCTGAAATATGTTTTCGGTGGCGATACGTATCCGAACAAATGGTATGTGAAGTATGCCAAGGGTGCCGATCTCGCCACTCATGAAGCATTCCTGCCGCCTAAGGCACTGGCCCCCTATTTCGGTTGGAGCTTAGGGCAAGCGACTTATGTTGCAACGCGCGTCCACACCGAACCGGCGGCATTTGGCAAGGTCATGGCCGAGGTCAAACCGCGCCACGCCATGGGATACCACTCGGTACTGTCGCCGGAAAATTACCAGGCGATCCTGGAAGGCATCCGTTCGACCTATGATGGCGAGCTGACACTGGCCCGAGACCTGACGGTCATCAATGTGACCAAGGACAAGATCGTCGTGCGCGAGGCGTCCGTTGACGAATACGCACTGCCCCCTTCCGTGTCCCAGGCATACATCGACGCGCCGCGATCCAAGGAAAAGGAACCGTCCGACAAAGTTCTGGCCGGGAAATGGAAAGGGTACACCCCGCCGAAGATGCCGGATGACAAGTAGACCGCTTTTGGAAGGCGCGCCCCCACCGGGCGCGCCTTTGAACCCTGTTGTTACAGGTCGATACACCTCTGTCCGATTGCATGAGGGAAAGTGTTCCAAGGAAAGAACGGATTGATGACAGCCCTTGCCAAATCCCTGATGTCCAAACCGGCCCGATTGGGCGTGCCAGTATCGGTTGCGCTTACCGCCCTGGCATCGTGTCCCGCAGCGGCGGCAGATGACTCGGAACTGGCCAAACAATTGTCGAACCCGCTGGCGTCGCTGATCTCTGTTCCGTTCCAGTTCAATTATGACACCGGCTATGGCAGCGCCGATGGCGATCAGACAACGCTGAACATACAGCCCGTCATACCCTTTTCGCTGAACGCCAACCTGAACCTGATTACCCGGACGATCATTCCCTACAAATGGCAGAACGATGTCTCGGGCACGTCCGGAAGCAACCAGGGGTTCGGAGATACTACAGTAAGCCTTTGGTTCAGCCCGACCAAATCGTCATTTACGTGGGGGGTCGGACCCATCTTCTATTTGCCGACATCCAGTGACCGTGATCTGGGCGTCGGCGAATGGGGTGGAGGTATCACTGGTGTCGTCCTGGTTCAGGAGGGGCCCTGGACCATCGGCGGTTTGGGTAACCACATCTGGTCCGTCGAAAGCGACAACATCAATTCGACGTATCTTCAGCCATTCTTGGCGCACACCACCAAAGAGGCCTGGACATACACGGTGAATTCCGAATCCACCTATGACTGGACCACAGACGAGTGGACCGCCCCGGTGAACCTCATGATTTCAAAGCTGGTCAGGTTTGGGGAGCAGCGCGTGTCTTTGCAAGCTGGCGCGCGCTACTACCTGGCGTCTCCGGATTCCGGCCCCGACGGGTGGGGGGCTAGGCTGTCCGCGACGCTTGTGTATCCGAGATAACTGAAGGGAGGACGTGACAGCGTTTCTACGGCCTATGACGAGAGTATCGATACAGATCAGATGCCTGCTGGTAGTATTGGCGGTTTCCGTCTTTGCGACCGCCACAAGGGGTGACGTGATCCCCTACAGCGGGGCGGAAGTCGCCAGGAATATTGCGGTGTTCCGGATAGAGGACGAGGGCGTTCGCCTTGAGCTGGAAATCTACCCCGAGGACTTGGCTGAATTCGAACGCGCATTTCAATCAAGGCTTGCGTCTGCATCGCTTACGACCCCGGCCAAATTTCATCAGTCATCCGGCGAGGGTTTGGATAGCTTTCGAATTGTGCGGGCTGACGGGAAACCGCTGCCGTTTGATCTGCTGACCGTGGAACGTCGGCAAAGAATCGACCGGGCCTCGCCTTTTGCCGGAATGACCGACCCCCTCACCGGAAGGCCGATCCCGGGTCCGCCTGAAAATCCGGACGTTGTGTATCTTGAGGTTTTCTACAGTTTCGAGGGCGCGCGACCTGAAACTCTGATCCTGAGCCCGCCCTATGCCGAGGATGGAGCGCCCGCAGCCTCAATTGGGTTTATGGTATTCGACCGTTCGGTCCCGGTTTCGCGGTTCAGTTTTCTGAAAACAGATATGCAACTGACGATTGATTGGACCGATCCGTGGTTTTCAGCTTTCACAAACCCCAATCTCAACCGCTCGGCACAAGACGGCACTTCGTCATTCCTGTACGTGGCACCGCGTGAACTTCGGCATGAAATCCTCATCCGGGTTCGGGATCTTGCGCCGTGGATCGACCAGGAGTTGACGACGGGCACCAAGCTGGATCCCGCGCATCAGTCACAGATTTTGGCCGCTGCTCTGGATGAACTCAAAGACCGCAATCCAATGAGTATCTCTGGTGAGGCTATCGTACCTGCTGCAGCCCGTGGAACCTTTTTGACGTTAGGAGAACGAGGGTTTCAGGTCGTTGAAGGCGCCCCAACTCTTGTGACCGATACGACATTTGTCGGTGTGATACTGACCTATCCGATATCCGAGTTGCCAGCCACAGCGTCAATCAACTGGGATATGTTTGATAACGCGATCCAGACAGTCCCGGTGACTCTGACCGATATTGCCGGCCCGTTTTTTGCCTGGGCATCGCCGGACGAACCTGTTGTTACATGGACCAACCATCTGAAGCGATATGACGATCCCAAAGTTGCGCCGGTTCAGGCGGCGGGGATCTTTGTCATGCCGGTGTGGGCGGTGTTGGTTGTTGTCCTGTCCGCTGCCGCAGGCGTGATCGCGTTGCTGTCCTCCAGGAAATTAGCGATTGGCATAGCGGCGCTCTCGATGATGTCACTTTTTGCGGGGATCGCTTTTTCAGGGAAACACACAACTCCTGTCCTGATCCCGATCTCCGGCCAATCCGACACCCAGATTGCGACGGGTGCACTATCCCGGCTTCTGACCAACACATATGTAGCTGCGCTTGAAGTGTTCCCCGAAGAGCGGAAAAAAGCACTCGAACCAATCGTCTTTGATGCCTCGCTGACCGATGTGGCCGCTGAGCTGGAAACCAGCCTGACGATCCGGGTGCCCGGTGGCGGCCGGGCGCAGATCACAGATGTCTCGGATGTTGTCATCGTCCAAGGAGAAATGACCGGCAAAGGACGGTTCGAAGGTGTCGTACAGTGGCGTGTCGACGCGCGGGCCGGACATTGGGGGCATGATCACCGCCGCCGCGTGGACTATCGCGCCCGGGTAGAGTTCCGACCTGACCGGGGAAACTGGCTTCTCTCCGCCATCACAGTGCTGGAGGCACGTTCACCCGATGTCTGATCGTATGCGAAAAATCCTGTTGGTTTGTGCAACTGCGTTTCTTGTCGTCTCTGCGGTTGCAGGTCAGGCGCATTTCCTTTTGAACCTAAACGTGCGCGTCTTTCATATTGAACACACAAGCGACGGGCTCCGCATCTTTCTGCGCGTGCCGATGCCCTATCTTGTTGCGGACAAGACCGGCGCACCAGGTGAAGACGGCCTTCCGTCAGCGGCACCCTTTACCACAAACGCCATTGAGGACGGTCAGGTCGTTCACTTTATTGACCTTTCTGAGTTTGTCACTGACCCGCTAGGGCTTGGGCAAATCGTTGAAACCGGAACTGTTTTAACAGCTCAGGACACGCGCTTCCCCGGTGTCGTTGAATCTGTTTCGGTCCATCGGGTGGGTGAAGAACCCGGGTTTGCAACCTTGAAAGAAGCCCAACAGTCCGTAACCCAAGGCTCAACCCTGCAGGTTAGCCCGCCCGCTTATGTCGGCGATGTCGTTGTGGATGTGGTCGTGTACTACCCGCTCGGATACGCGCCCGACGCCTATACCCTCACAAGCCTGCTGGACCCCGGTCTGCCGGATCAGGAAATGACCGCGAACCTCATTCTGGACTACGGGTCCGGTGACCCTCTGGTTTTCCGGACGCGTGGGTTGATGAAGGAACCCGTCGCGGTTTCCCGATCCAGATTAGCAGGGATCACAACCTTCGTCTGGGAGGGCGTGCGCCACATTCTGGAGGGCATTGATCACGTGCTATTCGTTATTTGCCTCGTCATCGGCGCACGCGGATTGCATTCCCTCATTTGGCGGGTCACCGGCTTTACGGTCGGCCACAGCGTCACGCTGTCGCTTGGGTTCTTTGGCTACGTTCCATCCGGCGCGTGGTTTGTCCCGTTCGTGGAAACGGGCATTGCGCTGTCCATCATCTATGCGGCTTTTCTGGCGGTGCTGGCAGACAGTGCCGAGGCCAGTTCCGGTAAAAAGGTTTTTGTCATAACTGTCCTGATGGGCCTTCTTCACGGCCTCGGTTTCAGTTTCGTTTTGCATGAAATTCTGCAGGTGACGTCGCCCAATATTTGGCAGAGCCTTCTGGCCTTCAATGTCGGCGTTGAAGTTGGGCAACTTGCAATTGTCCTGGTGACCTGGCCGCTCTTGTCCTTGTTCGCAAGGCTCGGCCCGACCCCGGAAATGTCGTTGAGGGTCTCGGTTGCGATTGGATGCGGTGCGGTCGCCAGCTGGTGGGCTTTCGAACGCGGAAAGTCCTTTTTGGAGTTGCTTTAAGTGTCTGACCAACCGAAGAGGTCACGCTGCAACTGCGTGCGGCGGCACGGACGAAATCTCAATGTTAGACAATATTTGCATTAAAAATGTTGCATTTGAGCAATAATGGTTACGAAACTGTTAACGGGTAAAACTTAAAAGCCAATCGCCTATAGCTTGCGAATACCCTGCCTGTGATGGCGATGGGGTTTTGTCGAAGTGCAGGGTGGTGCTCTTCGGGTTTGCACACGATTGCCATGTGTATTGGCTGAGTCGGGTGCGAGGTTCGAGAGTGAAAATGAAATCAAATCTGCTGTTGGCGGTTTCCTTTTTCGTTTTGATTTCAACACCATCGTTTGCTGCACCCACGTCCGACTCGAAAGTTGGCGATACGGTTACCAACCCTGTAACCGGTGAGGATACCACCGTAAGCGCGCTGATTGTGGACCCGGCTTCGACGCCTACAGCAGGGACAACTGCCTTTGTCGAAACGGCGGACGGCTATGTTTTTCTGGTCAAAGACGCGGGCGATACGATTTATAATTCAGACAATCCCCCGCTAGCTTTTAATATTGTTTCCATTACTGGAACGACGGCCCAAATCAGCAATTCCGGCGCGACTGGCACGGCCAGTTTGTCGACGCAGATGACCGTTTCCCAATACGACAGCAACTTCAACAGTTCCGGCACAACGGGCACCGTGACCCCGCCCGAAGATGTCTCCGGGCCGAACGGCGTGAGCCAGGTTGTTTACGGTCGGAATGGCAGCAACGGTCGCGACGGCGCGCTGGTTGTGCCGCCAAGCTCGGGCGGTGATGGGGAGGACGGCCCAACTCAGACAAAGACCCTGTCCACCGACGTCAATGCCACCAGCAATATCGGTTGGCAGGTCGGCAGTGTCGGCGGCAATGGCGGGCAGGGTGGCGACTCGTATCTGAGCTTCTGGAGCGGGCGCGACGGTGGCGATGGCGGCAAGGGTGGCACGGTCACCGCGACGCAAACCACGACCAGCACGATCCAGACGTCGGGCGATGGCAATGACGGTATCTTTGCTTTCAGCCGCAGCGGTAAGGCTGGGGATGGCGGTAGCGGCTTTGCGGCGCCGGGCGGCGGAACCGGTGGGCACTCGGCCGATGGCGGCAACGTAACCGTATACCAACAAGGCACCATATCGACGACCGGAGATGCTGCCGACGGTATTTATGCGCTGAGTGTGTCGAACAACGGCGGCAATGGCGGATCGCAATGGGGATTGGTCGGGTCCTCCGGTGATGGGGGTTACGGCGGCAGTGGCGGTACGGTGACCGTCAACACGGCGTCGACCGGCAGCATCCTGACAACCGGCGATTTTGCAAACGGCATCTATGCTCAGTCCATTGGCGGTTCGGGAGGATCAGCAGGGACCAGTGGCAACCTGTTGGTTTCCTTGATCGGTGGCGCGGATAACGGCGGCAATGGCGGCCAGGTTTCTGTTTCGCATGGTGGTAAGATCGAAACGCAAGGCGATTTCGCACGCGGGATTGTCGCGCAGTCCATAGGCGGCGGTGGTGGCTCTGGCGGTACTGCGGGCGGTTTGGTGTCGTTGTCGCTGGGCGGGGTCGGCTCGAACGGTGGCAGCGGCGATACGGTCAGTGTCGCGGTCCTGGGCAGCGGCAGCATCCTGACCTCGGGCGTAGGCGCCGACGGTGTCATGGCGCAATCCATCGGTGGCAGTGGTGGAACGGGGGCGAACTCGTACGGTCTGGTCGCTGTCGGCGGCACCGGGTCCAAGGGCGGCACGGGTGCTGCGGTCAGTGTCAGCAACTATGGCCGCATCGTGACCGGCGAAGACGGGGCACGCGGCATCATCGCACAATCCATTGGCGGGGGTGGCGGTGACGGCGGCTCGTCCGGAGGCATGGTGTCTGTAGGCGGCAGCGGTAGCGGTGGCGGCAGTGGTTCGACCGTGACCATCGTGAATGACGGCATCATCACCACATCCGGAGACGATGCGATGGGCATCCTGGCCCAATCCATCGGTGGTGGCGGTGGTAATGGCGGCTCGTCCGGTTCGGTTGGTGCGTTCGTGGGCGTGGCCATTGGTGGCAACGGCGGGGCCGGGGGAACAGGCGGAGACGTCAACGTGACGCTTTCGAATACGGACAGCAGCCAGCCTTCGGCGATTCAGACCTCGGGCGCCCGCTCGACCGGTGTGTTTGCACAATCCGTTGGTGGCGGCGGCGGCAATGGGGGCGGAGCGGTCTCGGTTGCCGTGGGGGCCTTTGGTGCGGCGTCGGTATCGGTCGGCGGCAAGGCAGGCAGCGGCGGCAACGGTGGAGCGGTGACGCTCAGCGGCAGCGGTTCGGCCTCGGTGCAAACTGGCGGCGACGACGCGATTGGGGTCATGTTGCAATCGGTTGGCGGCGGCGGCGGTAACGGCGGCTATGCCGTGTCTGTTGCCGTGTCTGGTGGCCCGGTGTCCGGTTCGCTGGCCGTAGGCGTTGGCGGCAGCGGCAGTTCGGGCGGCACGGGCGGTCCGGTGACAGTCGGTCAGTTTAACAGTAGTGGCGTTGCGACGGCTGCAGGTTTTGAAGGTACGGTTGTGACAACCGGCAACCGCTCGACCGGTATGCTGTTCCAGTCCGTTGGAGGCGGCGGCGGCAATGGCGGTCTGGCTGTGGCCGCGACCGGAGGGGCCTCGGCGCTGTTTTCCGGCAATGTCTCGGTCGGAATCGGTGGTCAGGCGGGCAGTGCCGGGAATGGCGGTCTTGTGCAGGTCTATACTAATGCGGATGTCACCACGACGGGGACAAGCTCCAGCGGGATCATCGCGCAGTCGGTCGGCGGTGGCGGTGGTAACGGCGGCGGTAGCATCGCGGCCGGGATCAGCGCAAGCGGCGGGGCCGCGGTAGGTATCAATGTGGGTGTCGGCGGAGACGGTGGCGGTGCCGGTATCGGCGGCAAGGTCACTCTGATCGCGGGTGGCAGTTCGATCCAGACCAGTGGCGCGTTTTCCAGCGGTGTCGTGGCGCAGTCCGTCGGTGGTGGTGGTGGCAATGGTGGCTATGCCGTCGGGGCCAGCGCCGATATCGGCGGCGCGGCGGCCGGGTCGGTCAGTGTGGGCCTTGGTGGCAAAGCTGGCGGCGGCGGCGCAGGGGGAACTGTCACCGCTCAGGTCGACGCGGATGTCACCACGCGCGGCGACGATTCCGGAGCGGTCGTCGTTCAGTCCATCGGCGGTGGAGGCGGCAACGGCGGCTTTAGTGTCGCGGCTGGTCTGGCGGCTGGCGGTGCCGGTGCGGGGACTGTCGATGTGGGCCTTGGTGGCGACGGTGGCAGCGGTGGCATTGGCGGGACGGTGACCGGCGTGCGAGTCAATGGAGACGTCCGGACCGAGGGCGCGCGGTCGACAGGCATTGTGATTCAATCCATTGGTGGCGGCGGCGGCAACGGCGGCTTCAACGTCACCGCAGGGGTTGCGGCAGCGGGCGCCGGGGCGGGGTCCATCGGCGTCGGCCTTGGTGGCAGCGGGGCCACAGGTGGCGACGGCGGTGTGGTCGAAGGACAGGTTGCGGGCAATGTCACAACGCTGTCCGACAGTTCCAGCGGTGTGGTGTTCCAGTCCATCGGCGGCGGCGGCGGCAATGGCGGCTTCAACGTCACCGCTGGGATCGCAGGCGCTGGTGCGGGCGGCGGCGCTGTCACGGTGGGCCTTGGCGGCGACGCTTCGGGCGGCGGTATCGGGAATTCCGTCACTGGTCGCGTGACCGGAACCGTCACCACAGGCGGAGCGGATTCGACCGCCGTTCTGGCACAATCCGTCGGAGGTGGCGGCGGCAATGGCGGCTTCAACGTCAGCGCATCGCTGGCGGGCGCGGGCGTGGCAAGTGGTGCGGTCTCGGTTGGCCTTGGCGGTGACGGCGGAACCGGTGCGGCGGGTGGGACCGTCAACCTGACAACAACGAATTCGATTGTGACCGCGGGCGACCGGTCTTCGGGCGTGGTTGCACAGTCCATCGGCGGCGGTGGCGGCAACGGTGGCTTCAACGTCTCGGGTACCGGGGCAGGCGCGGGTACGGCCAGCGGCGCGGTCAGCGTCGGGCTGGGCGGCACCGGCGCGGGGGGCGGAAATGGCGGCGCGGTTACTCTGACTTCGAACGGCACGATCCTGACCCAGGGCGACTCGGCCACGGCTTTCCTTGCGCAATCCATCGGCGGTGGTGGCGGTAACGGTGGCTTCAACGTCAGCGCATCGGTGCAGGGGTCGGGCACAGCCGGGGGCGGCGTTTCGGTTGGCCTTGGCGGCAATGGCGCGGGTGGAGGCGACGGCAACACCGTTATTGCCACGTCGAACAATGCGATTGAAACCCACGGCGACAGCTCCTCGGGTGTCGTGGCACAATCTATCGGCGGCGGGGGCGGCAACGGCGGCTTTAACGTGGCCCCAGTTCTGTCGGGTGCGGGCACGGCCAGCGGTGCCGTCAGCGTTGGGCTTGGCGGGTCCGGTGACACCGGCGGCAATGGCGGCAACGTCACACTGACCTCGAACGGAACCATTCTGACCGATGGCTTCGCCTCAAGCGGGTTTGTCGCGCAGTCCCTCGGTGGCGGCGGTGGCAATGGCGGCTTTAACGTCTCGCCAACCGTATCAGGCGCGGGCACCGGCGCGGGGTCAGTGTCTGTCGGGTTGGGCGGTTCGGGCGACGCTGGCGGTGACGGCAATCTGGTCACGGCCAACACCACGGCGAATGTGGTGACCAAGGGGGATGCTTCGGTAGGCATTCTGGCGCAATCCGTTGGCGGCGGCGGCGGCAATGGGGGCTTTAACGTCTCGCCCGCACTTGCGGCGGCGGGAACGGGCTCGGGCGCAATCAGCGTGGGTCTTGGCGGGGCCGGCGGTAGTGGCGGTACGGGCGGTATCGTCAATCTGACCGTTGCCAACAGCGTGAGGACTGAAGGCGCGCAATCCAGCGCGGTTGTTGCGCAATCTATTGGCGGTGGTGGCGGTAATGGCGGTTTCAACGTCTCGGCCTCGGTCGGTGGTGCGGGAACAGGTTCGGGTGCAGTCGCCGTGGGTCTGGGTGGCCGTGGAACCGGTGGCGGCAGCGCCTCGGCAGTCACCGCAGATGTCACCGGCAACCTTGTGACGCTGGGCGATACCTCAACCGGTTTGCTGGCGCAGTCCGTCGGAGGCGGCGGCGGTAACGGCGGCATGAATATCTCGGTCGCAATTGCCGCAGCGGGTACCGGCGCGGGCGGCGCATCCGTTGGCCTTGGCGGCGCATCCGGCACCGGTGGCAATGGCGGTACGGCGGAGGCCACTCTGAACGGCAATGTATCGACCCAGGGCGACGAGTCCGGTGGCGTCATCGTACAGAGCCTTGGCGGCGGCGGTGGCAATGGCGGCATGAACGTCTCGGCCACGGTGACGGTTGCCGGAAAAGGCAGCGGCGGTGCCTCTGTCGGGCTCGGTGGAAGTGGCGGTAACGGCGGCAACGCGAGCACGGCCTCCGGTACGGTTGTGGGCAATGTCACCACGGCAGGCGATAACTCAGGCGGTGTCCTCGTACAATCCGCTGCAGGCGGCGGCGGTAACGGTGGGCTGAATGTCTCGGCCGCCGTGAACATCTCGGGCACCGGCGGCGGCGCAATTGGCGTTGGCATCGGTGGGTCCGGTGGCGATGGCGGCAATGCAAGTACGGCCACGGGTTCGGTAACCGGCGACGTCACCACGAGCGGCGACAATGCGACCGGCGTTCTGGTTCAGTCCGTCGGCGGTGGTGGCGGCAATGGCGGCGTCAACATCTCGGGCGCGCTGAGCATTGCGCGCACCGGGTCGGGCGCGGCGGGTATTGGTGTGGGCGGTTTTGGTGGCGATGGCGGCACCAGCGGCGTGGTCGACAATACTTTCGACGGCAATGTCAGCACCTCGGGCGCACGCTCGGCCGGGATCATCGCGCAGAGCCTTGGCGGCGGCGGCGGCAATGGTGCCACGAATATCTCTGGCGCGATTTCGGTGGCCAGCAGCTATTCGGGCGCGTTGGGGATTGGTGTTGGTGGTTTCGGCGGCGATGGCGGCGCGGCCGACACTGTCACGCAGCAGGTCACCGGCAACGTAACCACGACGGGCGACGACTCGGTCGGCATTCTGACCCAGAGCCTTGGTGGCGGCGGCGGTAACGGCGGTACCAACATTTCGGCCGCCCTCTCCCTGTCCCGGTCAGCCAACGCGGCGGTGGCAATCGGTGTTGGCGGGTTCGGCGGCGGCGGTGCCGATGCCGGGGCGCTGGTGCAATCGACCGTCACGGGCGGTGTCTCGACCAGTGGCAATAACAGTACTGCCATTCTGACGCAGAGCCTTGGCGGAGGTGGCGGCAATGGCGGTACCAATATCTCGGCCTCGCTTGGCATCAGTCAGCAAAACGGCGGATCGGTCAGCTTGGGCGTTGGCGGTTTCGGCGGCGGTGCGGGCAATGCGGGTGAGGTGGTTAGCACGTTGCGGGCCGCAACGAATAGCAGTGGCACGACCTCGGTGGTGACAACGGGCACGGACAGTATCGGCGTCATGGCGCAGTCCGTTGGCGGTGGCGGCGGTAATGGCGGCCTGAATGTCTCGGGTGCGGTCAACCTGACGGGTAAGTCTGGCGCGGCGGTCGCTTTGGGCCTTGGTGGCTTTGGTGGCGGCGGTGGTGACGCTGGGGCGGTGACGCTGGATGTTCAAAGCGACGTTGTGACGGCGGGCGACGGTTCGCACGGCCTGTTCGCCCAAAGCCTTGGCGGCGGTGGCGGCACCGGTGGCGTGAATATCTCGGGGTCTCTGGCGCTGACCAAGCCATCCGGCTCGGACACGATCTTCTCGGTCGCGGCGGGTGTTGGCGGCTTTGGCGGGTCGGGCGGTGACGCCAGCGACGTTGATCTGGATTACACGGGCAACCTGCAGGCGGTGCCGATGGTGCAGCAATCCGACGGTTCGTTCGCCGTGGATGAAAGCAAAGGCGCGAGCGGAATTATCGCGCAATCGCTGGGTGGCGGCGGCGGCAATGGCGGCACCAATGTGTCCGGCGGTATCGCGATCAGCGGCAAACCCGGAGCGGGCCAGACAGACAGCAGCAAGTCCTATGCCGTGGTCGTAGGTGTCGGTGGTTTTGGCGGCGGCGGCGGTGATGCCGGGAATGTCGATGTGAACATCGGTGCGGGCAGCACGATCATGGCGCATGGTACCGGGCAATCCGGCCTGCTGGCGCAATCGCTGGGCGGCGGTGGCGGCAATGGTGGCCTGAACGTATCCGGTGGGATCGTGTCCGACAGCTCTCTGATCGTGGGCGTCGGAGGGTTCGCGGGCGACGGTGGCAAGGCGGGCAACGTCACGGTCACGTCGCAGGCGGATATCACGGTGACGACAAACCCCGACGATATCTCGATCCCCAACAACACCACGTTCGAGGACAAGCTGCGCGACTTCCTGGGTGATACGATTGTAGATGAGACCGAGGAACTGGCTTCGACCTTCGGGTTGGAGCGTCTGTTCATCGACATGGGTGTCTTCAACGAAGAGAAACCGGACACCGATGGTTCGGCCGGTCTGATGGCGCAGTCCATCGGCGGCGGTGGCGGCAATGGCGGCCTGAACGTCTCGGGCGGTATTGCACTCAGCAAGGATGGCAAGATCCCGTCGGTCACGTTCGGGGTCGGCGGTTTTGGCGGTGACGGCAATATCTCGGGCGATGTGACCGTGGATCATGCCGGCACCGTATCGGTTGCGGGCAACTGGAAACACGGTGTTCTGGCCCAATCCATCGCGGGTGGCGGCGGCAATGGCGCGCTGAACGTGACCGGGCAGCTGAACTATGGCGACTCCAACAATTCTGACGGCAAGACCGATCTGAGCATCGTGGGCGGCCTGGGTGGTCATGGCGGCACCGGGGCGGACGCGGGCAACGTGTCGGTCACGCAAACCGGCAATATTTCGACCAATGGCTATCACGCCCGCGGCATCTTTGCCCAAAGCATCGGCGGCGGTGGTGGCACCGGCGGCATCAATGCGACATTTGTCGGCACCAAGGACAGCTCACCCATTGCCATGGGCATTGGTGGCTTTGGCGGCGGTGGTGGAGATGCAGGCGATGTGACTGTCGCGCGCGGCACGGCTGCACTGGCGGCGGGCACCATCGTGACCGACGGTGTTGGCTCGCATGGGATCGAGGCGTCAAGTATTGGCGGCGGTGGCGGCGATGCTGGCATCAACGCGGTGGTGGGCATCAGCAAGACGACCGGCAGCCAGAGCAATGGCGGCACCGGCGACTCAACCGATCGCAAGACGCCGACAAATTCGGGCGTCGATGACTCGGTGATCGCCAACTACAACAAGGTGCTGGACGAGCTGGAAGGCAAAACCAATCCGGCGGATTCTTCTGGTCAAAAAACCGGCGTGTCGGCAGTGGTCGCAATTGGCGGCGATGCCGGAACTGCCGGGGATGGTGGCACTGTCGATATCGACCACTACGGCGATATCGTGACGCTGCAGGACAGCAGCCATGGCGTCTTTGGTCAGTCCATCGGCGGCGGCGGCGGTAACGCGGCCCTGAACCTTGGCATGACCTATGAGCTGGCCTCGGATGCCACCAACAAGGGCTTTGGTCTGGCCATAGGCGGCGGCACGGGTGAAGGCGGCATCGGCGGCTCGGTCGATGTCCGCAATACCGGGAACATCACCACTGTCGGGGCGAATTCTCATGGCCTGTTCGCGCAATCCGTTGGCGGAGGCGGCGGTAACGCGGGTTACAACTCGGCCTCGACTTCGGTGGATGGTGGCAACGTCAACATTCAGATCGGCCGAACCGGTGGCACTGGCGGCAGCGGCGGTGATGTCTATGCCAGCTCGAACGGGATCATCAGCACATCGGGCAACGGCTCTTACGGGTTCTTCGCGCAGTCCATCGGCAATGGCGGCGGTAACTCGTCTTCGACGTCGGTCAGCATTGGCACACCAAAAACCGGAGACAGCAAAGGCAACAAAGCCAGCCTTTCGGTCGGCTTGGAGGGCGGCACCGGGGGTGCTGCGGGCGATGTGACATCTGTGGTTGCGGGCACGGTGGTCACGCAAGGCACCGACGCGCATGGCGTGTTTGCGCAGTCTGTCGGCGGTGGTGGCGGTACCGGTGGCAAGGCCAGCAACTCGGCTGGCAAGGGTATCTCGGTGGCACTGTCCATCGGCGGTACCGGCGGAACCGGTGGTGTGGGCGGCAAGGTTGATGTGACCAACACTGCACAGATCGCCACGTTCGGAGACCGCTCGGTTGGTCTGATGGCGCAGTCCATCGGCGGGGCAGGTGGTACCGGCGGGATGGTGCAGGCCGGTCAGTCGAACCTCGACACAATCAAAGCGGTGGTCAATCCCTCGACTGTGGGCACGACTGCGTCGATCAATATCGGCGGCACTGGCGGCGACGGCATGACCTCGGACACCGTAACCGTTGTCAGCGACGGGATCATCACGACCGAAGGCACCATGTCGCACGGTATCTACGCCCAGTCCGTTGGCGGTGGTGGCGGCATGGGGGGTGTGGTCGAAAACCGCATCATCAGCCTGCGTAAGGAAATCGGCAATACGGCAACCCTGTCCATTGGCGGCAATGGCGGCACGGGTGCAACGTCGGCCGCGGTTTCCGTGACCAACCGTGACCTGATCCAGACCACGGGCGACAAATCCGTTGGTATCTATGCGCAGTCGGTTGGCGGCGGCGGCGGTGACGCACAACAGGTGCGCAACATCATTCTGGGCCGGTCTTCAGACGGGTCCACAACCAACGCCATCCTGATCGGAGGCACTGGCGGCACAGGCGGGGCCGGCAGCACCGTGACCGTAGTCAACGAAACCGATGGCACGATCCTGACCACCGGTGCGGAAAGCCACGGTATCTTTGCGCAATCCGTTGGCGGTGGCGGCGGCAATGGCGGCTCGACGATCTCGGTCGATGGGCGCTATGGCGGGGCCGAGGCCAGCACGCGGCGGGCGCTGCAATTCGGTCTGGGCGGCTCGGGCGGCACCGGTGGTATCGGTGGCACCGTGTCGGTGACCAATGCCGGGACCATCGTAACCACCGGCGCCGGAGCGCACGGTATCTTTGCGCAGTCCATTGGCGGCGGCGGCGGTAACGGCGGCAGCTCGATCACGGGGACGGTGCGGCTCAAGACAGGGGACAGCAGTTCTCCGACTGCGCAGCTGAACATCGGAGGCTTTGGCGGCAGCGGCAACGTTGCGGGCAACGTGGTTGTCACCAATAGCGGCGACATCCAGGTGGATGGTGCGGGGGCCTATGGCATCTATGCGCAATCCGTTGGTGGTGGCGGCGGCAATGGCGGTCTGGCTGTTGCGATGGATGTGAATGACCTCAAGAACACCATGACCGGCAAATCCTATTCCAAGATCGCCATTGGCGGTTCCGGAGGCGATGGCGCGGATGGCGGTGACGTCACGGTCAACCACACTGGTGCAATTGTCGTGAATGCCACAAACGGGTTTGGCATCTATGCGCAATCTGTCGGCGGTGGCGGCGGCAATGCCGGGTATTCGGTATCCTCTCCGCTGGTCTCGGCACTCGATTACACGATTTCGCAGGTGCTTGGCGCGCGCGATGGGTCCACCGGGGCGGTGGGCAGCGTGACGGTCAACACGACCGGGGACATCCTTGTGAACGGCGAAGGCAGCCAGGCCGTCTTTGCGCAATCCGTGAACGGTGGCGGTGGCAATACCAATACCTCTGTCGATTTTACCACTACGACCAGTGGGACAACCGGCAGCGTTGTCAGCAGTGATATTGCCCTGGGTGGTGACGACGTTTCGGGCATGGCGGGCAGTCAGGTTGCGCAATCGCATACCGGTAATATCGCAACGACCAGCGACAGATCGACGGCCATGATGCTGCAAAGCATCGGCGGCGGCGGCGGGACTGCGGCTACCGATGTCGTCGTGCAGGACGGTGACGGCATCGACATCACCGCGCGTCTGGGTGCGATTGACACTGATGACGCCGGTGGCGGCGACGTGGACGGCAGCCGCATCGGCGATGTGGGCACGGATGGCGCGTTCTCATCCGCTGGCGCGGCGCAATCCATTGGCGGCGGGGGAGGGAAGCTGGCGCTGAACAGCACCGGAGCGGTCGATACGAACAAGGTCGCGTCGGTGATCCTGGGGTCGGACCCCAGCTTTGATAATGACGGCGGCAATATCACCCTGTCGCTGGACGGCGACGTGTTCACCAGCGGTGACCGCTCCTTCGGCCAGAGCATCCAGAGCATCGGCGCGGGCGGCGGCGAGGTCGTCATCTCGGGTCTGGGACAGGCGGACGTGACGTTGGGCGCGCAGGACGGATCGACCGGTGACGGTGGCGATGTCGATTTCGCCAATATCGGTGATGTGACCACCAGCGGCACCGGATCGCACGGCTTCGTCATTCAGAGCATCGGCGGCGGCGGCGGTCTGGTCTCGACCGACATGGAGGCCAGCCGGGTCACCGTGGACCTGTCGACCAACAATGGTGGTGACGGCGGCGATATTGGGTTTACCCAGACCGGGACGATCGTCACGACCGGAGAGAACACGATTGGTGTTGTCGCGCAGTCGCTGGGTGGCGGTGGCGGCATGGTGGATGCGGTCTTCCGCGGGACTGCGGGTGGCGCGGGGTCCGGCGGCGCCATCGACATGGCCTTGACCGGCAATATCCTGTCGGTCGGCGAAGGCGGCATCGGCGTTCTGGCGCAATCCGAAGGGCGCGACGGGGCAGGGGCCATCACGCTGGGCTTCGATGGTATCGTCATGGGCGGCACGGGGCAGGCGGACTCTGTAGCCTCAATCGTCGTGGACGGTGGCGCGAACAATGCGTTGACCTTGTCCGAGAACACGGTGCTGCTTGCGGGGAACAACCAGCTGGTGAACGGCGGTGACGGCAATGACCAGGTCTCGCTTGCCGGTGCAGCCCTTGGCAATATCGATCTGGGCGCGGGTACCAACGGCCTGACCGTCGAGGATGGCGGCGCCTTCTACGCGCTGGATACGATCAACCTTGGCGATGCCGGGGTGATGCAAGTCAACGGCGACTTCGTTCTGGGCGCTAATTGGGGCCTGAACACGGAATTTACTTCGAATGTTCAGGCGGGCGATTTCGTCTTTGCCGGCAACGTCAGCCAAACCACGAACCTGACCGGCAGCTTGGCCTTTGGCGCCACGGCAAGTTCGGTCTTTGACGTGTACTTCCTGACCTCGGGGGCGTCGGGTGGTGACAGCGACCTGATCAATGTCACCGGCGATGCCACGATGGGCGGCACCTTGTTGCCGCAGCTGAACACGCTGGAACGGGCCGTACCGCTGGTTATCGTCAACCCCGATGGTGCGGCGGCGGATGCAGGTACAGCGATTCAGGACACCGTGGTGCTGGACTACTCGATTGGTCTGAACGGTGCGACCTCGGACGGCAGCTCGATCGATCTGGTGATCACGCCGGATTACTCGACCACCAATATGAACGCGAACCAGGCGGCTGTTGGGGATTACATCAACCAGGTGTTGAACGGGCAGGGATCGGCCGCGCAAGGCGAGCTGTTCGCGCTGATCGGCAACATGATGTCTGAGGCGGACGTCATCGCCGCAATTGACGGCCTCACCGTGGGTGATTACGCCTCGGACGCGGTGGACGCCTATTACGGCACCCGGGTGTTCGCGGACACTCTGCATAATTGCGAGCGCTTCACCGACTATCAGGCGGGTGATGATCCGCGCAATTGTATCTGGTTTACCGGCGGAAGGTCCTTCTATGACCGGGATCAGACCGGCATCTACGATGAGCTGGACATCAACACCACAAACCTCACGGCCGGTGTCCGTCTGCCGGTCGGGGATGAGCTTTATGCCGGGTTCGCGGTGGGCCATGACCGGATCAGCCTGCGCAACGGATCGCAGTACAATGCGACCGGTGACCGGTTCAATCTGGGCGCGTCGCTGACCAAATACACCGGCGCGTGGGAGTTTGCCGCCATGCTGTCCGCCGGATGGTCCGACTATGACACGCTCAGGGCGGGCGGGATCATCGGTATGCTGCCCGGCGGCGGCATTGTGGACACCGTTGGCGTCAGCGCGATCAAGCATAAGATGAACCACCAGAACCTGCGGCTGAGCTTTGCTTATGACCACAGGTTCGCCGGTGGCAGCTCTTATCTGCGGCCCGAGATCGCGGTAGACGCCATGCGTCTGGCAACCGACGCCAACGGCGACGCGACCCTGTCGGGGGTTGTCCTGCAGGACGACAGCGAAATGATCTATGCGTTGACCCCGTCGCTGGAGATCGGAACGGAACAGGTCCTGAGCGCCTCGCAGAAACTGCGCGCAAGCTTGCGGGCCGGTGCCATCATCTCATCCGATGACACCGTATCGGTCAGTGCCGGTTTCGCAGGGGCCAGTGCCACGGACGGAGGGTTCTCGAACACCAGCTATATCGGCGATACTCATGGGGTGATCTCGGCCCGGTTGGGGTTGTTCGCGCTGGACGACAGCAGCTTTATCAACCTGAGCCTTGATCATATGTTCGGAGACTCGACCGAGGCCCTACAGGTCGGTCTTGGTTTGGGCGTACAATTCTAATCAATGAGGGACAGCAGTATGAAAACTTGGATTTGCGCAATGGGGGCCGCACTGGGCCTGGCAATTCCTCTTGCCGCGCAGGAAAACGACGCGCCGTTGTGGTCGGTTAATTGCAGCAATCTGGTCAACGGCACCGAACTGATCTGCGAAATGACCCAAAGCATCGTTCTGACCGAGAACAACCAAAGGCTTACTTCGATCGCGTTCGTGAAACCGGCGGGGAAAGACGAGACCGAAACCGTGCTGACACTGCCGTTTGGTCTGCTGTTCTCTGAGGGACTGACTGCCAAGGTTGATGGCGCCGAGGTCGCGCGCCTCGAATTTCTGACCTGCGAAGCGCAGGGTTGCTTTGCCCGTTCCCCCGTTTCATCGGACTGGATGTCAGCGATGCGGGCCGGTGATCAGTTGACGGTCGAAGGCAAAAACAGGGTCGGAGATCCGATTTCTTTCGGGTTTGATCTGGCAGGATTCAGCAAGGTGTCCGATCTTTTGCCCTGATCAGCCGATCAATTGCGAAGCGCATGATCCGGGCTAGTGTCTTTGCCGGAGGGTAACCCATGCAGAATGTCGCGCAGCTGAACGCGTGGTTGGTTTCGGACGGAAGGATGTTGGGTGATGAAACCCAGATCATCTCACGCTATTGCCACGCCTTGACGGAACTGGGCGTGCCCTTGTCCAGGGTTCGGATCGGGCAAAGTTATGCCAACCCTTTGATCAGCGCTTGGGGGATGATCTGGACACCGGACAGGGCGCGGAAATACACCGTGCCTTCTGGGGTTTTGGCCACAAGCTCCTGGCAAGGCAGTCCGTTTCAACATGTTGTCGATACCCGAACCTGCCTGCGCAAGCGGATTCTGGATCTGGATCTGACGGTGCAGCATGAGGTTTACGCCGAGCTTGCCGAGGGCGGCGTCACCGATTTCTTCGCCATACCGCTGGAATATGGTGACGGCTCGGTTCAGGGTTCAAGTTTCTGCACGGATGATGCGGGAGGGTTCTCCGATGCGCATCTGGCCGCGATCGAATCCACACGCCATGCGCTGGCGGCGGCTCTGGAACCGATTGCGATGCGGGAAAGCCAGCAAAGTTTGCTGCGGACCTATCTGGGCGACGGACCCGCACGGGAAATAGGCAACCGCCATTTCAAACGTGGGGAACACAGAGCGGTGTCGGCCGCTATTCTGTTCGCCGACCTCCGGGGGTTCACGGCGAAGTCGGAAACCTGGCCCGAGACCGAACTGCTGGCAATGATGGGGGATTACTTTGAAATGGTCGTCACTCCGATTCACCAGCAGGGTGGCGACGTGTTGAAATTCATGGGCGATGGCGTTCTAGCGATTTTCGAGGCCAGTGACGACGCTCAGATCGCCTGCGCGGCCGCGGTGAAGGCGGCAACAGAGTCGCTGGACAATTTGCGGGATTACAATGCTGCGGCTGGCCGCAGGGGCGAGGACGCGATCGAGTTTGTCATCGGTATCGACTATGGCGCTGTGACTTTTGGCAATATCGGCAGCCCCGACCGTCTGGACTTCACCGTTGTCGGCCCGGCCGTCAACATCGCCAGCCGCGTGCAGGGTTTGTGCAAAGAACTGGGCGAGTCCCTTCTGGTGTCGTCAAACGTGGCAGGACATGTCCGGCCGCTGGTCCAGACAATCGGAGAACATCAGGTCAAAGGGTTGGGGCAGGAGATCGAGATATTCCGCGTCAGTTCGCAACCCGGATAACGACCAGAAACGGTCCCGCACACGTATGGCCGTTACTGCCCTGACAGCATCCTGCGTTTTTCGGCCATTGCCTCTCGGCGATTGCGTTCGATCCCCAATCTGAAGGACGCTTCGACAAAATCGATATGGTCTGTTGCGGCTTTTGCGGCGCGCGCCTCATCCCCGTCGATCACGGCCTTGCCCAGTTCCAGATGCTGGGCCAGCAATTTCTCTCCGGTGCCGTCAATCGTTTTCAGAAAATCGCGGTTATAAAATACACCCTTGCGCGTGAGTTCGTAGATCGAAGCCATCATGTGGATCAGGGTCGCATTCTGGCTTGCATCCACGATTGCGGAATGCAGCGCAAAATCCGCTTCTTGCGAGGCCTTGGTGTCTTTTGCCTGCCAGGCCCGTTCATTCTCGGTCAGAATGTCTGCGATCCGCTCTTTATCCGCCTTGGTCGCACGTCGTGCCGCAAGGCGGGCGGCAAAGGCCTCTTGTTCGCGCCGGTATTCGAGATAATCAAAAAAGGCGGGTTCGTGCCGTTCGTACAATGCCAGCAGCGCGGGCATCATTGCCTGCCCGGTCAGAGCAGCCACAAATGTGCCCTCACCATGTTGCGTGGTGACCAGACCGCGCTCTTCCAGAACCGCCAGAGCCTCGCGCAGTTTTGGCCGCGATACCCGCAGCATCTCGGCAAGATCCCGTTCCGACGGAAGTTTGCGGCCCTGTTTCAGGATGCCGGACGCGATCAGATCCTCGATCTGGGCAACAACGGCTTCGGCCAGCGATTCGTGTCCGACCGGTTCAAAAATCGCCGTGGGGCTCATGGCGCTGCGCCTCCGCTAAGTGTCAGATTAGGATTTACTGGTAAATAAATATAACCATGTCAGGCGAAAATTCAAGCGACCGTATTGGGCGGGAAAATTGGGCACAGCCTTATGTATTCGAACGATTAATGGGCAAATCTCAAAACTAGAGGTCGTAGAAATGTCCCAAGATGACGCGAATTTTGCGCAGACGTGGACGAGGGTGGTTAGACCAGTGGTAAATTAAATTGTTGACTGGTCAAGACTGGTAAAGTTAGTTTACCACCGGAGAGGCGCTGGAAGAGCCTGCGCCACTGATTGGGGTAGACGCCCTGACCAACCTGGAGGAGATTTTATGAAAAAGACCCTGACGAGCCTCGCCGTGGCCGCCAGCCTGCTGGCCGCGCCCGCGGTTGCCGCTGACAAGCTGCTGCTGAAAACCCCGATCGCATTCTCGACCGAACTGCCGGGCCTGGGTTCGCCGATCCCGCGCGTGGCCGATCAGCTGGACCTGATGTCGGGCGGCACGCTGAAGATGAAAGTCTACGAGCCGGGCAAACTGGTTCCCCCGTTCGAGATTCTGGATGCCGTTTCCACCGGCAAGATCAATTCGGGCTACACCACTGCCGGTTACTGGGCGGGTAAAATCCCGGCCGCGCCGCTGTTTTCGGCCGTTCCGTTCGGCCCTGAGGCCGGCGAATACATGGCGTGGATGTATTACGGCAACGGCCTGACGCTGTATCAAGAGATGTATGATCAGGCGGGCTACAACGTCAAAGTTCTGCCTTGTGCCATCATCGCCCCCGAAACCTCGGGCTGGTTCGCAACCGAGATCAACTCGCCCGAAGACCTGAACGGTCTGAAGATGCGTTTCTTTGGTCTGGGCGGCAAAGTGATGCAGAAACTGGGCGTTGCAACCTCGCTGCTGCCGGGTGGTGAAATCTTCCCTGCGCTGGAAAAAGGCGCGATCGACGCGACCGAGTTCTCGATGCCTGCCATCGACGCGCGTCTGGGCTTCCACAAGCTGGTGAAATTCAACTACTTCCCCGGCTGGCACCAGCAAGCGACCGTGTTCGAACTGCTGATCAACAAGGACGTCTGGAACGAAGCCACCGATCAGCACAAAGCGATCATCGAAAACGCCTGTAAGGCCTCGATGGCGGATAGCTTTGCCGAGGGCGAAGCCATTCAGCACGCGGCTCTGATCGACAACGTTGAAAACAACGGTGTCACCATCAAGCAGTGGTCGCCCGAGATGCTGGATACGTTCCGTGCAACCTGGGAAGAGGTTGCTGCTGAAGAAGCCGCCAATGACGCATTCTTCGCACAGGTTCTGGCCGACATGACCGAGTTCCGGGACGGCTATAACCTCTGGAAAACGAACGCTTTCCTCCCTCGTCAGTAATCTCCCTCACTGACGATGCCGGGGCGGCTTTGACTGCCGCTCCGGCCCTTATCCTTACTACTCGGAATTTCTAACCAATCACTGCCCGTACTCCGGGCTGCTGAGCGAGGAATGACCATGGCCAGCCAAAAGAACTTCAATGATCCGGTCGAAGCCTATGAAGGCATCCTGGAGCACCCCGAGACAGACCGTCAGAAGATTGCTGTCGCCATCGACTCTGGCGTAAAGGCCGTCGGCCATGTGGTCATGTGGGCAAACGTGCTGCTGATGGGCGCGATTTTCGCTCAGGTCTCGCTGCGTTACCTGTTCAGCCAGAACTATCCCAAGCTGGATGAAATCCAGTGGCATTTCTACGGCATCGTCACGATGATCGGCATTTCCTATGCCTTGATCACGGACAGCCATGTGCGTGTTGACGTGCTGCATATGCAGCTGTCGCGCCGCGCGCAGCGGGTTATCGAGGTGATCGGTATCCTGACCCTGCTGACCCCGTTCATCTATCTGATGGTGGATCAGGGATATGACTATTTCTACGAAAGTTTCCGCGTCAACGAACGGTCGGACAGCCCCACCGGCCTGCCTGCACGCTGGGCCTTCAAGGCGGTCATTCCGATCAGCTTCATCCTGCTGGCACTGGCCGCGCTGGCGCGGTTGATCCACGACGGGCACGCGTTGCTGTACGGACCGGAATCCGAGCGCGAAGGCGCACCGCTGCGCCGTATCTTGCTGGTGCTGGCCGTATTTGCCGCCGTCTGCGTCGGCCTGACTTTCCTGGTTGAAACGACCGAGGAAAAGCTGGTCATCGCGATGTTCCTGACCTTCATCGCGCTGCTGTTCACCGGTTACCCGGTGGCCTGGGTGCTGGCCGGTGTCGGTGTGGCCTATTGCGGTCTGGCCTATCTGTTCGACAACGACCTGATGCTGTGGACCGGGTTGGAGAGCACCTTTACCGGGCTCGACTACCTGACCCTTGGCGCGGTGGTAAACCGGGTCTATGCGACCATGTCCAACGCGGTTCTGGTCGCCCTGCCGATGTTCATTTTCATGGGTCTGATGCTGGACGAATCCGGTGTGGCCGAACGTCTGATGTCCTCGATGCAGCGCCTTTTTGGCACTGTGCGTGGTGGTCTGGCGATCACAGTGACTCTGATCGGGATCATTCTGGCAGCCTCGACCGGCATCATCGGTGCGTCCGTTGTTCTGCTGGGTGTACTGTCGCTGCCCTCGATGATGCAGCAAAAGTACCAGCCGACGTTGGCTGCCGGCGTAGTTTCGGCCTCGGGCACGCTGGGCATTCTGATCCCGCCGTCGATCATGCTGGTGATCATGGCCGACCAGATGGCCCTGTCTGTGGGTGACCTGTTCATGGCTGCGGTCTTCCCCGGTGTGATCATCGGTGGCCTCTACCTGACCTACATCTTCATCCTTGCACTGGTAAAACGCGACGCGGCCCCGGTGCCCGAAGGTGCCACGGCCCCCGACTGGGCTGCGGTCAAGGACGTGCTGATCGCGGTCATCCCGACCCTGATGCTGATCCTTGCGGTTTTGGGTTCGATCTTTGCAGGTCTGACCACACCGACCGAAGCCTCGGGCATCGGTGCGCTGGGTGCGACCCTGCTGGCCTTGGGCTATCGCAAGCTGACCTTCAAGAAGCTGTGGAACGTGCTGGTGTCGACCTTCAACACCACCGCTTACATCTTCGCGATTTTCCTGGGCGCGACCGTGTTCTCGTATGTCCTGCGGGAACTGGGTGGGGACGAGCTGATCGAACACGTGGTGCAATCCACCGGCTTCGGCGCCAACGGCACCGTTCTCTTCATCCTGTTCATCGTCTTCCTGCTGGGCTTCGTTCTGGACTGGATCGAGATCACGCTGATCGTACTGCCGCTGATGCGCCCCATCGTGAACGGGTTGGGCATCGACATTCCGGGCTTTGGCGTTCTGGATGAACCGGCGCTGGTGTGGTTTGTGATCCTGGTCGCGGTGACGCTGCAAACCAGCTTCCTGACACCGCCGGTGGGCTTCGCCCTGTTCTACCTGAAAGGCGTCTGCCCGCCCGAGATCAAGCTGATGCACATCTACAAGGGCATCATCCCCTTCGTACTGTTGCAGCTGACTGGTCTGGCGCTGGTCTTCCTGTGGCCGACCCTCGCCACCTGGCTCCCTTCGGTCGCTTACTAAGGAGCTGCCCCAATGCGTCTGAACCAATGCCATAACTTCCACGATTTCCGGCAGCTGGCCAAACAGCGGCTGCCGGGGCCCATCTTCAACTATATCGACGGTGGCGCGGATGATGAGGTGACCTATCGGGAGAACACCCATGCGTTCGACCGATGTGATCTGCTTCCTTCGGTTCTGTGTGGGGTGAAGGACGTGGATATGTCCGTCACGGTGATGGGGCAAAAGCTGGATATGCCGGTCTATTGTTCGCCTACTGCCTTGCAACGCTTGTTTCATCATCAGGGCGAACGCGCCGTTGCAGCGGCGGCCGAGAAATACGGGACTATGTTCGGCGTGTCCTCGCTGGGCACTGTCTCGTTGGAAGAGCTACGGCAGAAGCACAAGAACCCGCAGGTCTATCAGTTCTATTTCCACAAGGATCGCGGCCTGAACGCCGCCATGATGCAGCGCGCAAAAGAAGCGGGTGTCGAGGTGATGATGCTGACCGTCGACAGCATCACCGGCGGCAACCGCGAACGCGACCTGCGCACCGGTTTCTCGATCCCGTTTCGGCTGACGCTGGGCGGCATGATCCAATTTGCGATTAAGCCGATGTGGGGGATCAACTATGTCACCCACGAAAAGTTCCGCTTGCCGCAACTGGAAGAGCATGTGGATATGGGTGGCGGTGCCAGCTCGATCGGTGGGTATTTCACCGATATGCTGGACCCGTCGATGAATTGGGATGACGTGGCGCAGATGGTGCGGGATTGGGACGGTCAGTTCTGCCTCAAAGGGATCATGACCGTCGAAGATGCCAAGCGCGCGGCTGAGATCGGCTGCACCGGCATTATCCTGTCGAACCACGGTGGACGCCAGTTGGACGGCTCGCGCACGCCTTTCGATCAATTGTCCGAGATCGTGGACGCGGTCGGCGACAAGCTGGACGTGATGATGGACAGCGGTATCCAGCGCGGCACCCATGTCCTGAAAGCGCTGTCGCTGGGTGCCAAGGCTGTCGGTGTCGGGCGGCACTATCTGTATCCGCTGGCCGCCGCAGGGCAGGCCGGTGTCGAGCGTGCTCTGGGTCTGATGCGGGCCGAGATCGAGCGTGACATGAAACTGATGGGCGTCACCAGCGTCGACCAGCTGAGCCGCGAGAATATTCGGATCCGCGCCGCATAAACCACTACGGGGGTTGCCATGACCAATGATGAGCTGATCAAACATTTCCGTTCCATCGTTGGGTCGCGCCATGTCCTGACCGGAGAACGCGCGACAGAGCGGTTTCGTCGCGGTTTTCGCTCGGGCGAGGGTGAGGCGCTGTGTGTCCTCCAGCCCGGCAGCCTGCTGGAACAGTGGAAAGTGCTGCAGGCTTGCGTTGCGGCCGACAAGATCGTCATCATGCAGGCCGCAAATACCGGCCTGACCGAGGGCTCGACCCCTTCGGGCAGCTATGACCGCGACGTGGTTCTGATCAACACCCGCCGGATGGATACGCTGGTGCCGTTGAACAATGGCGAGCAGATCGTCAGTTTTCCCGGCGCCACGCTGTTTGCGCTGGAAAAGATGCTGGCCCCGTTGGGGCGTGAGCCGCATTCGGTGATCGGGTCTTCGTGCATTGGCGCCTCGATTGTGGGCGGCGTGTGCAACAACTCGGGCGGATCGCTGGTTGAACGCGGGCCGGTCTATACCGAACTGTCGGTCTATGCGCAGATCACCGAGACAGGTGATCTGGAGCTGGTGAACCATCTGGGCATCGATCTGGGCAACACGCCCGAAGAAATCCTCTCCAGTCTGGACGCCGGAAAATTCGACCGCAATCCGGGAGCCACGAACAAGCGCGCCTCGGCCAGTGACTATGCGCAGATCGTGCGAGATGTGGATGCGGAAACTCCGGCGCGGTTCAATGCGGACAAGGCCAAGCTTTTCGAATCCGCTGGGTCAGCTGGCAAGATGGCCGTGTTTGCCGTGCGGCTGGATACCTTTCCCAAGAACCAGGCCGAGAAGGTTTTCTATATCGGCAGCAACAGCCCGGATGATCTGGCCGCACTGCGCCGTCATATCCTGTCTGATTTCAAATCCCTGCCGGTCTCTGCCGAATACATGCAGCGCGAGGTGTTCGACATCACTGCAAAATACGGCAAGGACACGGTTGTGATGATCAACAAGCTGGGAACCGACCGGCTGCCGATGTTCTTTGCCATGAAAGGCGCGGTCGATGCGAGACTGCGACGCATCCCGTTCCTGCGCAATTTCACCGACCGGTTCATGCAGGCGGCGGTCTCGGTCTGGCCGCGGGTTCTGCCGAAACGGATGGTCGCGTTTCGCGATCGCTACGAACATCACCTGATCCTGAAAATGAAGGATGACGGTATTGCCGAGGCCAGTGACTGGCTGCCCGAATTCCTAAGAGATCGCGACGCGGATTTCTTCGAATGCACCGCGCGCGAGGCGAAAATCGCAGGTCTGCACCGCTTTGCTGCCGCCGGAGCCGCCGTGCGTTACATGGCGATCCATGCGAATGAGGTCGAAGACATCATCGCTTTGGACGTTGCACTGCGCCGCAACGATCAGGACTGGCTTGAGAAACTGCCACCCGAGATCGAGAGCCAACTGGTTCACAAGCTCTATTACGGCCATTTCATGTGCCACGTGATGCATCAGGACTACGTGGTCAAGAAAGGCGCCGACCCCAAGGCGTTGAAAGCCGCAATGCTAGCGCTGTTTGATCAGCGCGGTGCCGAATACCCGGCCGAGCACAATGTCGGACACCTCTACAAGGCCAAGCCCGATCTGGCGGCGCACTACAAGTGTTGTGATCCGACCAACTCATTCAATCCGGGCATTGGCAAGATGTCCAAGGCGCGTAATTACGGCGAGGACAGCGCCGTCTAATCGATCTTGCGGTGAGCGGCCTGGTCAAAGCGGGCATAGGCTAGGTCTGCGGGGCCCGGGCATAGGGCAGATGTCCTGTTTTCATCCAGATCTTGGCGCCGTCTGGGCCGGCAGTGGCGGACAAGGCTTGGCCTTCGGGCAGACGCAGCCAGTCGTTTTTGTTCAGAAAGTCTCCGCCGGTTTTGATCGATCCGTCTATGATAAGGATTTCGATCCCGCCAGACGCGCCGGATGTGAGGGTCGCGCCCGCGTCGAGGTGGCTATAGGTGACCACTTCGCGGTCGTCCTTGTGCAAGGTCGCGGTGGCGACGCCGTTTACCGGCGCGGACAGCTCATCGGCCATGGTTTTGCGGAACTGGGTGCGGTCATCCATGTCGAACTGCCAGAGCTTGACGAAGATGGTGCAGCCGGGCTCCGATCCCGGCGTATGCTGCGATGTCGGCGGGTTTCGCACATAGGTCCCAGCGGGGAAATCGCCGTGTTCGTCCTGAAACACGCCGTCCAGCACGATGAACTCCTCACCACCCGTATGGGTGTGCGCCGAGAACTTGCTGCCCGGTGCATAGCGCACGATGGTAGTTGCGCGTGCAACCTCACCCCCGATCCGGTCCAACATGCGCCGGTCGACACCTTTCATGGGCGAGGCTTGCCACTCAAGCTGATCAGAGTGAACAACGACGCGGGAAGAGAAGTCCGAGTTGAGTTCCATGAGGCGGGTTCCTTTCGACCTAAGGGGCTGCGATCTGCGCGCCGTTTTTTTACACCACATTTGAAGATGGGGCGGACGTTTGAGGATTTCCACCTTGCGAAATCGGTAGAGGTGCTGAGATGGACCCTCAGGCCCCGCGCAACTGTGCCGCCAGATAGTCGATCAATGTTCTTATCCGCGCGGTCAGATGGCGGTTTTGCGGGTAGGCTGCATAGAGGCCGACGGAAACCGCCTCCTGCGGCTCAAAAATCAGTTGCAGCTGTCCCGCGTCCAGAAACGGCTGCGCGGTGTACAGGGGAATGCGTCCGATCCCCAACCCGTCAGCTGCCATATGGGCCACGGCGCGTGGCGAGTTGGCCCGGAAATTGCCGGAAACCGGAACCGAGTATTCTCCGTCCGGTCCCTTGAAGGTCCAGTGATCGGCGGTGTTACCGGTGGTCTGCAACAAGCAGTTGTGAGAGGCCAGCGCTGCGGGGTCTTTTGGGGTTCCAAACTCCGCCAGATATTCCGGCGACACACAGCACACGATCCGCATGTTCATGAGCTTGCGCGCTACGAGGTTCGAGTCTTTCAGGACGCCGAACCGAATGGCCAGGTCATAACCCTCCTCGACCATCGGGACATGGTGATCCGACAGGTGCAGCTCGATCGATACCTTGGGATGCTCGGTCTGAAATGGTTTCAGCAGGTGGATCAGTTCCGCAGAGCCAAACCCGGTTGGCGCGGTGATCCGGATGCGGCCTGCCAGTTCGGACTGGCGTTGCTGAACCAGGCCCTCAAGCTCATCGAACTGCTCCAGCAGGGGCAGGCAGCGTTCGTAATAGGCGCGTCCGGTATCGGTCAGGGTGACGCTGCGGGTGGTGCGGTTGAACAACTGGGCGTTTAGGCGGTCTTCGAGCTGGCTGACATATTTGCTGGCCAGCTTGGTACTGATGCCAACCTGCCGCGCGCCTTCAGTGAAGGAAGAATGCGCTGCCACGGCCGCAAAGGCCCTCATGCCCTGAACAGTATCCATTGTCTACGCCGTGTTCATAGTAAGTCACCAAATGGATATATTATCGCCTTCTGAAATTCAAACTAAGTCTGGTGCTCAGTTGCTGATCCTCAGCGGAACCCTACCAATCAGAGAAAGACCCAACAGATGTCCAACGCTATCCGAATTCACAGTTTCCCACTGTCCGGCCATGCCCACCGCGCAGTTCTGTTTGCCAGCCTTGCCGGCATCAAACATGACGTCATCGACGTTGATCTGGCCGGGGGCGAACACAAGGGCGACGCTTTTCTGGCGCTGAACCCCGCAGGCCAGGTGCCGGTGCTGGAAGACGGTGACGTGGTCGTCAGCGACAGCAACGCTATCCTGGTTTATCTGGCCCGGAAATATGCTCCGTCCTACCTGCCGACAGATCCGGTGCTTGAGGCCGAGGTGCAGAAATTCCTGACCCTCGCCGCGGGCGAGATCGCCTTTGGTCCCGCCGCCGCGCGGCTGATCACCGTGTTCAACGCGCCGCTGGACGTGGAGTTTACCCATGCCACCGCCGCCAAGGTTCTGGGCAAGCTGGACGCACACCTTGAGGGGCGCGACTGGCTGGTCGGCGCTGCGCCTACCATCGCGGATGTCGCGATCTACAGCTACACCGCGCACGCCCCCGAAGGCGGTGTTTCGCTGGAGCCTTACGCAAATGTGCGCCGCCTGCTGGGCAATATTGAGGTGCTGGACGGCTTTGTCCCGATGCCCAGCACGGCGGTTGGTCTGGACGCCGCCTGAAGCCAAACCTGTCCGGTTGCGCATCTGCGCAACCGGCCCCTTCGACACATGAGGTCCGCCATGAATGTTCCTGTCACCGTCGAAAAATCACCGTTTCATGTTGGCGAACACGCCATGCAGGCCCGCGTGGGGAAACGGGAAAAGGTCGAGAAAATGGGTTGGGACTTTATCCGCCCTTACATGCCCGACCAGCATCGGGAGTTCTTTGGCAAGCTGCCTTTCATCGTTCTGGGCAGCGTGGATTCCAACGGGTGGCCCTGGGCGTCAATGATCTCGGGCAGACCGGGGTTTGTCGGCTCGCCCAATGACCGGCAACTGGACGTCGCTATCCGACCGCTGCAGGACGACCCACTGGGTGCTGCCTTGAAAATCGGCGCGCCTATCGGCGTCGTGGGCATCGAACTGTCCACGCGTCGCCGCAACCGGATGAATGCGACCGTGCGTCGTGTCGACGAAGACGGATTTTCGCTGGATGTGGTGCAGTCCTTTGGCAACTGCCCCCAGTATATACAAACCCATGATGTGACCTTTGTTCGCGAGCCTGAGGCCGATGTTGTGCGCCCCCGCAGCGACCGGTTCTCTGAACTGGACGCGCAGGCCCGGGAAATGATTGCGACTGCCAATTCCTTTTACGTCGCCAGTTCTGTGAATACGGCTGAACACACAGGTGTAGACGTTTCACACAGGGGCGGGCGTTCGGGTTTCGTCAAGGTTGATGGCAACAGCCTGCTGGTCCCAGACTTTGCCGGCAACAACTTCTTCAACACGCTGGGCAATTTCCTTGTGAACCCCCGGGCAGGCCTGTTGTTTCCGGACTACCGGACCGGTGATCTGTTGATGCTGACCGGAACGGTAGAGGTTCTGGACGAAGATCATCCCGAAATCGCTGCGTTCCAAGGCGCAAACCGCGGCTGGCTGTTTCATCTGCATCATGGGCTGCGCATCCATGACGCCTTGCCGTTTCGGACTGAGTTTCTGGAATTCTCGCCCAACAGTTTGATGGGCGATGACTGGAAAACGGTTGAAGCCCGACAAAAGGCGGAAATGCAACGAAACCAGTGGCGCACCCTGCGGGTCGCCTCGGTGCGCGATGAAAGCGAGCTGATACGGTCTTTTACCTTTGAGCCGTCGGACGAGTTGCCCCTGCTGCCGTTCGAAGCGGGTCAGTTTCTGTCGCTGCGCGTACAGCCCGAAGGCGGGACGCCAGTGACCCGGACCTACACGGTATCCTCGGCACCGGGGGAGTCCAGTTACAGGATTTCAGTCAAGCGTGAGCCCGGCGGTGCGGTGTCGAACCATCTGCACGACGCGCTTTCGGTCGGAGATCTTATTGAGGTCCAGGCGCCCAAGGGCCAGTTCTTCCTGAACCCGGACGAGACCCGCCCCGCCGTTTTGTTCGCCGGAGGGGTCGGCATCACACCGATGATCTCGATGGTTCGCCACGTCCTGAACGAAGGCCTGCGCACCCGTCATACCCGCAGGCTGACCGTTTTCCACGCGGCGCAAACCTTGGCGCAGCGGGCCTTCCATGCGGATTTGCGCCGGGCTGAAGTCTCTGGCGACGGCAAGATCCGTTATGTCTCGGTTATCTCGCGGCCCGAACAGGATGCGCGCGTGGGTGTGGATTTTGATGCCACGGGCTATATCACGCCCGCGCTGATCCGAGACACGCTGCCCTTGGATGACTATGATTTCTTCCTGTGCGGCCCACCGTCCTTCATGCAGGCCATCTACGACATGCTGCGCGAGCTGGGCGTACGGGACGGTCGGATTTTTGCCGAAAGCTTCGGCCCCGCCGCTCTGAAACGGCAATCCGATGGCGCCAAGCCCAAACCAAAGCCCGAGGCCGAAGTGGCGCGGGTCACATTTGAGGCCAGCAGTCGCAAGGCGAAGTGGGAACATGGTGGACCGACCCTGTTGGAAACGGCTGAGGCGCAGGGGCTGGAGCCGTCCTTCTCGTGCCGCTCGGGCTCATGTGGCAGCTGCCTGACACGAAAAATCGCTGGTAAAGTCACCTATCGTACTGAGCCGTCGGCAGATCATTCCGAAGATGAGGTGCTGATCTGTTGTGCCGTACCTGCCGAAGGGACAGCTGAGGTGATACTGGATCTGTAGCATGACCTGGCAGAAAGGGTTCGAGACATTGGCGCGGACGCGGGTTAGAAAGATAAGATTGCACCTGCGATCAAGTGAGGATTTCCGATGACCGACCCAAAACTCAGAACCACCTCGGGCAATGGCCGAATTTATGACAGCGTGCTCGACACGATTGGCAACACGCCCACGATCCGTATCAACAATCTGGGGCCCGAAGGCGTCAACTTGTTCGTGAAGTTCGAGGCGTTCAACCCGGCCGGTTCGGTCAAGGATCGCCTTGCGGTGAATATCATCGAAGCCGCCGAACGCAGCGGGGCCTTGAAGCCCGGGCAAACCGTGGTCGAGGCGACCAGCGGCAATACCGGTATCGGTCTGGCCATGGTCTGCGCGCAAAAGGGCTACCCACTGGTAGTCACAATGGCCGAGAGCTTTTCTACTGAACGCCGCCAGCTGATGCGGATGCTGGGGGCCAAGGTTGTGCTGACGCCCAAAGAGGCAAAAGGCTTCGGCATGTATCGCAAAGCCGCCGAACTGGCCGAAAAGCATGGCTGGTTCCTGGCGCGCCAGTTTGAAACACCGGCTAATGCCGAAATTCACGCAGCCACGACCGCGCGGGAAATTCTGGGCGATTTCAACGGGGAACCGCTGGACTACTTTGTGACTGGCTATGGGACCGGCGGCACGATCACTGGTGTCTCGCGTGTTCTACGCGCCGAGTGGCCGGATACGAAAATCATCCTGTCCGAGCCTGCTAACGCGCAGCTGGTGGGCAGTGGCATTGCGACCGAGCGGGGCAAGGATAATGATCCCGTTTCCAGCCACCCGGCGTTCGAGCCGCATGTGATTCAGGGTTGGACGCCGGATTTCATCCCCTCGGTTCTGCAGGAATCCATCGACAACAGCTACTTCGATCAGTTGATCCCAGTGCCCGGCCCGACGGGTGTTGAATGGGCCCAGAAACTGGCCAGCCAAGAGGGAATTCTGACCGGTATTTCCGGCGGCGCGACCTTTGCCGTGGCCATGGAAATCGCCGAACAGGCCGAACCCGGCGCGTCTGTTCTGTGTATGCTGCCCGACACGGGTGAGCGGTATCTGAGCACACCTTTGTTCGGCGACATCTCGGTGGATATGACAGACGAGGAAACCGAAATCGCGCAATCGACGCCCGGCTACACCATCGGCTGACGCCGGGACGCCTAGGACTGCCCGAACGCGTTCCTTGCCTAACGCCTCCCGTAACTGCAATGATATTGGCAGGTTACGGGGGATGGAGCCCGGGATCGGGCAGGGGGCGCATATGCATAAAACTCGACTGTTTCTGCAGGCCGCAATCCTGATGTCCCTGCTCTGCGCCTTCCCGTTTGCGGTCCGGGCGCAGACCCAGACTTGGGCCGAGGTGAAGCCGATCATGGATCGCCGCTGTGTCGTGTGCCATAGCTGCTATGACGCGCCGTGCCAGTTGAAGCTGACCTCCCCGATGGGCGTTTTGCGCGGGGCCAGCAAGGAGGCCGTCTATCACACCGAGCGTTTGGAGGATGTCCAGCCCACCCGGCTGGGGATAGACGCGCAGACCGTTCCCGAATGGCAGGCGCTGGGGTTCCACACCGTCCTTCGCGGGCAGGATGGGGGTCTGCTGGAACGCTATCTCGAACTGGGCCATCAGAATCCGATGCCGACCAGCGCTCCCCTTCCAGCCGAGCTTGGTTTGGCGATCAATCGCCCTCTGGTCTGCCCGACATCGAATGAGTTCGACGCATTCAGCGCGGCCCACCCGCTTGCAGGTATGCCCTATGGTACAGCACCGCTTGCCGAGGCCGAGTTTCAGGCGCTCATGGGCTGGGCGCGCAGCGGTGCGGTCCTGCCACCCACCGCGCCCGACATTCCCGACGCGATCCTAGCCCAGGTCGCGGATTGGGAAGTGTTCCTGAACGAACGCGACCTTCGCAGCCAATTGATGAGCCGGTATCTGTATGAACACCTGTTTCTGGCCCGGCTCCATTTCCGGGGTGACGACCCACGGCGGTTCTTCCAACTGGTGCGCTCGACCACACCGCCGGGGGCTGAAATCGACGTAATCGCCACGCGGCGGCCGTTCGACGATCCGGGTGCGGCGCCGTTTTACTATCGGTTGCAACAGGTCACGGAAACGATCGTGCACAAGGAACATCTGGTCTATGCGCTTGGGCCGGACCGCATGGCGCGCTACCAACAGCTGTTTCTTGACCCCGATTGGACGCTGACGGACCTGCCTCCGTTTGGGGACGCGGAAGGCGGCAATCCCTTCAGCACCTTCATGCAAATGCCCGCGCGCAGCCGTTATCAGTTCCTGCTTGATGATGCGCTGTTCTTTGTCCGCAGTTTCATCCGCGGCCCCGTTTGTCATGGAGAGACCGCCGTTGACGTGATCGAAGATCGGTTCTGGGTCAGTTTCCTTGACCCGGAGGCGGATTTGTCGGTCACTGACCCCAGCTATCTGCAGGAGGGGGCCGCCTTTCTGGAATTGCCCGTGTCCGAGGCCGATGCCGGTGTGCTCGGCTCATTGCAGGGGTTTTCGCACAAGAACCAGGTCAAGTATCTCGAGTTTCGGGACGCGCGATACCGGGCCGCTCCGGTGTATCAGACGGGGTTCGATTACAATTCGATCTGGGATGGCGATGGCACCAACACAAACGCCCTGATCACGGTGTTCCGGCATTTCGACAATGCGTCGGCCATGACCGGGTTTCACGGCGGTATCCCCGAAACCTCCTGGGTCATCGATTTTCCGATCTTCGAGCGTATCTACTATGACCTCGTTGCGGGCTACGACGTGTTCGGGCGGGTTGAGCATCAGCTGTCCACACGGCTTTACATGGATGAACTACGGATGGAGAGCGAGGATACCTTTCTGGCCTTCATGCCAAGGGACGTCCGACCCCAGATACACAAACATTGGTATCAGGGCGTTCTGGCCGAATTGCACACTTATTGGCACCGACGCCGCGTCGATGATAGTTTCCCCACCGGCATTTCTTTCCAGACAGACCAGCCGAAACAGGAATTCCTTCTGACCTTGTTGAACCGTGGCAACGGGTTGTGGCCGGTGACGGACCCAATCAACAGATGCGCGGCTGAGGCGTGCCAATCGGGTCTGCCCGACGACGTGCTGCGTGAGCTGGCCGATCAAACCGGCGAGTGGGTGAAATACCTGCCCGATCTGTCGGTTCTGGCGGTCGAACAAGGCGGTGGAGAGACGGCGCTGTTCACCCTTGTGCACGACAAGGCGCATTACAACGTCGCCTTCCTGTTCGATGAAGAGGCGCGCCGGGACCCGGCGGCCGATGTTTTGACGATCCTTCCGGGGCTGATCGGCAGCTATCCGAACTTCTACTTTCACGTCCGGCAGGACCAATTGGCTCCTTTTGTCATGGTGCTGAAGGGCGTTCGGTCGCAAAGCGACTACATGGCTGCTGTGGAGCAATTCGGCGTACGTCGGACCAGCCCTGAATTCTGGCCATTGAGCGACCGGATTCACGATCTTTTCCAACAGCAGAAACCTATTCAGGCGGGCATTTTCGATCTGAACCGATACAAGGACCCGAAGTCAGGGGACGACCCCACTTAGGCGCGGCGCATTTGTTGGTCTGACACAAAGCTTGATCGACCGTGAGGGGCGATAACTTGCCCGAAATCCCCTTGGCGCCTAAGTTAAATCTATGTGGTCCTTTGCAGATATCCGTCCTGCCTATAGCCGCGCCGAGCGTGTGAGCGACGGAGTTGTGCACATTCTGGGCGTCACTCTGGCCCTTGTTGCAGTCCCGGTGCTGATCACGATCACCGCATTTCACAGGTCCGAACCCGAGGCCATTCTGGGGGTCTCGGTCTATGGCGTCACGCTGTTGCTGATGCTGACATTTTCCGCGCTCTACAACATGATTGAAAGCGACAAGTGGTCCGAGCTGCTGCGCCGTCTGGATCACTCGGGCATCTATGTGAAAATCGCTGGCACCTACACGCCGTTCCTTCTGCTCTCGGGCGGGCAGGGGCCGGGGCTTTTGATTGGTTTGTGGTCTTCGGCAACGCTGGGCTCGGTTCTTAAGCTGATTGATCCGGCCCGGTTTCGCTGGTTTGGGCTTGTCCTCTACCTGATGATGGGCTGGGCCGTTGTCTGGGCCGGCCCCTCCATGCTGAACGAACTGCCAACGGTGGTCGTTTGGCTGATGATCGCGGGCGGCGTGGTCTATACGCTCGGTGTTGTCTTTTATCTTCTGGAGCACCTGCCCTTTCACAACACTATTTGGCACGTGTTTGTTCTGACCGGCACGGTCCTGTTCTTCATCGCAATCTCTGCCCGGATTCTGCTGGCGCCACACCCGGTTGCCTGACGGATTGCGCGGTAGGTAACCTCCTCACACTCATGATCTGGCGTGAAGCCGTGGGTGTCTTCCCTGTCATAGGCCGCTAGGATTTCTTTCTGAGATATGGGTCAAGAAATGAGCATTTCGGGGGTTGACTTGCCTTGGTAGTAATCGACTAAAAGGGTCAGGAAAAATACCCGATAAAAAAAGTCGGACAGAACGAGGACTCCCCATGCTCAAACCCACGCTCAAATTCACTTCGGCGCTCGTTGCTGCGGCCCTGATCAGCGGTGCCGCCATGGCCGATCAGGCTTATGGCCCGTTCCCGGTCACCGTGAAAGGCTATGAAGGCGACAAGACCAATTCGGTTTCGTATTCCGGTCAGATCGCGCGCCACGTGTTGCATGACAGCCTGAAGAAAGCGGCCGCCAAAGGCGATGGCGGCAACAACGCGGCCGAGGTCGAGGCGCTGATGCTGGCCTATTTCAACGGCTCCGAAGGCGATCTGGAAATCATCGCGCCAGCGTCGAAAGACGGCTTCCCGGTCAAGCAAGCGACCGTGAATGAAGTTTCCAAGGGTAAGAACATCTCGGGCAAGTTCTACAACGGCGCCATGACCGCGTGGCCGGGCAACCAGTCGGGCGTCGACGTTGCGCTGCAGATGATCAAGATGGCTGCCGCATCCGAGCAGGGCTATGACCCGGTAAACGGCATGGACTGGGCGCAACTGATCTCGAAATTCACGCTGGGTGCGATGGCCTATAATCAGGCGGTCGACAACTATCTGGACGAAAAGCTGGACGCCGGCACCAAGCCCAACGACCAGCCCTACAAAGAGGGCGCCTACTACACCGGCAAAGAGCATGTCTGGGATGAGGCATTCGGCTATTTCGGTGCCGCAGCGCATTCGGCCGGCCTGTCGCCCGAACAGATTTATGCCGTGGCCAAGCAGAAAGACCTGACCGCTGCGGACGCCAATGGCGACGGTGTGGTGGATCTGAAATCCGAGATGGTCTTTGGCCCGGCTTATTATGCCGCCGGTGCCGACAAGGGTGGCAACCAGAACACCCAATACATGGCGACCATCTTCAACGCTTTCCGCGATGGCCGCGCGCTGATCGCCTCGGCCAATGGTGAAAAGCTGACCGACGCGCAGCGCGCCGAACTGAAAGCCTATGCCGATGTCATCGAAACCAACTGGGAAAAAACGCTGGCCGAGGCCACGTTCAAATATGCCGGTTCGGTTTACAAGGATATCGACAAGCTGAAATCGGGCGAGGACAGCGACAAGGCCCTGCGCAACTACGTCAAGCACTGGGGTGAGCTGAAGGGCTTCTCGATGGCGTTGCAGTCGGGCAAGAACAATCTGGGCGCAACTGCGATCGACCTGAACTGGATGATCGGCTTCAGCCCGGCGATGCCCGATGGCAAGATGGTCTCGGATATCGATGCCGACGGTAACTTTGTTCGCGAGCGCGAGATGACGCTGGATGACTATCAGGTCAACATGTTGAAAGTGCAAAAACTGCTGATCGACAAGTTCGGCATCGAAAGCCGCGCCAATGACGCAACCGCCGATCTGGCCGCACTGGCCGAAAAGCTGGGCACCACCGAGGCTGCCGAAACCGACTAAGGATCATCTGATCCTGTTCCGGCGGCCTCAGGGTCGCCGGGCTTTCCATCGAAAGAGACCCCTTGGAATTTCTCGATCATATAGGCGCGGTCTTTGCCGATTTTTCCAACCCCAAGAAGCGCGTCTTCGTGGGGTATTTGTTTTTGACCGTTCTGCTGGCGCTGGTGTGGCTGGTGGCTGTGCGACGCTCCTCGATCCGCGCGGCGGTGCGAGAGGTGTTTGATCGTACGATCCTGTTCTCCCCATCGGCGCGGGCAGATTACAAGATTTTCGTGATCAACCGGGTTTTTACCCTGTTCATCTCGCCGTTGCTGGTGTCGCAGTTGGCAATCGCAACCGCGCTGTTTTACGCGTTGCACGACGTCGATTTCCTGCAGCGCGGCCTGTTCGCGGACACGCCAAAGGCGGTGATTGTCGCGCTGTTCACCGGGGTGATCTTTCTGGTGGATGATTTCACCAAATACCTCGTGCATCGTTGGATGCACCGTTGGCCGATGCTGTGGGCAATCCACAAGGTTCATCATTCGGCCGAGACGATGACTCCGATCACCGTTTATCGCGTACACCCGCTAGAGGGCGTTCTGTACGGTCTGCGCGCGGCGGTCGCACAGGGCACGGTGATGGCGGTGTTTCTGTTCTTCTTCGGCGGCGCGGTCGATCTGTACACCGTGCTGGGCGTCAATGTCCTGTCGTTCATTTTTCACGTGACGGGTTCGAACCTGCGGCACTCGCATGTTTCGATCCGCTATTGGCGCTGGCTGGAGCACATCCTGATCTCTCCGGCGCAGCATCAGGTGCATCATTCGATTGCGCGCGAACATCATGACAAGAACTTTGGCGTTGCCTTCGCTTTCTGGGATTGGCTGTTCGGGTCGTTGCACCTGTCCGAGCAGGACAGCAAGCTGACCTTCGGGTTGAAACCGTCCGAGGCCCATGCCTCGAACCTGCTCGATATCTATTTTCGCCCCTTTCGGGACATAGCGAATGTTCTGCGGCGGCGGGTCGGGAAGGTGCGCGCTGCACTGCAAAGCCGGTCGAAACAAGCGCGCGATCCCATAGCGTAACCCCTCAAACAGCTTTGGTTCGCCGGGCGGTTCCGCGCCGACCGGACAGTTAGCAGTTGAAATTTTCCGGTTTATCGATATTAGAAACTGCAGGCATGGAGTTTTGGACAGATTATCGATAAAATGGAAAACACCACCCCCACATGGACCCGCGAGGCGGCGCAGGCCGTATATGAACTTCCTCTGATGGACCTGCTGTTCCGCGCGCAGACCGTGCATCGCGAGAATTTTGACCCCAACAAGGTCCAGACCTCCAAGCTGCTGTCGATCAAGACGGGCGGCTGTGCCGAGGATTGTTCCTATTGTTCGCAATCGGCCCGGAACGGCTCAAAGCTGTCGGCTTCGAAACTGATCGAAGTTCAGCGTGTCCTGACCGAGGCCCGCAAAGCGAAAGACGGCGGTGCGACCCGGTTCTGCATGGGCGCAGCTTGGCGCGAGCCGAAAGACCGCGACATGGACGCGCTGGTTGCGATGGTCGAAGGAGTCCGCGACATGGGGATGGAGACCTGCATGACGCTGGGGATGCTGGACGACAATCAGGTTTTCCGTTTGCGCGATGCGGGGCTGGATTACTACAACCACAACATCGACACGTCCGAGCGCTATTACCCCGAGGTCATCACCACCCGCACCTTCGCCGATCGCATCGATACGATGAACCGCGTGCAGGAAGCGGGGATCAAAGTATGTTCGGGCGGTATTCTGGGCATGGGTGAAGAGATCGGCGACCGCGTCGATATGCTGGTCACCCTTGCCAATATGGGCCCTGCGCCTGAATCCGTGCCGATCAACATGCTGATGCCGCAGGAAGACACGCCGCTGGCCGATGCCAAGCCGATCGACCCGATCGATTTTGTGCGCGTGATCGCCACCGCACGCATCATGATGCCGAAATCCTATGTGCGCTTGTCCGCTGGCCGCAGCGACATGACCGAGGAGATGCAGGCGATGTGCTTCTTCGCCGGTGCGAACTCTATCTTTGTTGGGGAAACGCTGCTGACCGCCGAGAACCCCGAAGAAGACACCGACGCAATCCTCTTTGCCAAGCTGGGGCTGCAGGCCGAAACCGTTGCCGGGCAAAGCTGTGCGGAAGCGGCTGAATGAAAGCATTGAGTCGCCTGCACTCGATGCTTGAAACGCTGGACGCCCGGCATCGACGCCGGGCGCTGGCCCCGAGGCGTGGGTTGGACTTCGCCTCGAACGACTATCTGGGTCTGGCGGACTCGCCGCTGTTGCACCGCGCTGCGCAAAAGGCGCTGGAACGGGGTGTGCCGCTTGGCTCAGGCGGGTCACGGCTGTTGCGCGGCAATCACCCGGAACATGAGGCGCTTGAAGAAGAAGCTGCTGCCTTCTTCGGTGCTGAGGCCGCTTTGTTCATGGGAGGTGGGTTTCAGGCCAATCAGGCGATATTCTCGACCTTGCCCGCGGCGGGGGATCTGATCCTGTATGACGATCTGGTCCATGCCAGCGCCCATGAGGGGATGCGCACGGGCCGAGCCGAAACCCGGTCCTTTGCCCATAACGACTTAGCAGATGCCCGCCGCGTTCTGGTGGATTGGCAGGCCACTGGCGGATCGGGGCAGGTCTGGATCGCGGTGGAAAGCGTCTACTCGATGGAGGGCGACATCGCGCCCTTGACCGCACTGTCCGAACTGGCCGTCGAACACGGGGCCATTCTGGTTGTGGACGAAGCCCACGCCACCGGCGTTTTTGGTTCGAACGGAAAAGGTCTGGCACATGGCCTGACGGCTGAGGTTCTGACCTTGCACACATGCGGCAAGGGCTTGGGGGTCGCGGGTGGCTTGATCTGTGGGTCTAGGGTGATGATCGACGCGCTGATCAACCGTGCGCGGCCGTTCATCTTTGCAACCGCACCGTCGCCGTTCAATGCGGCCCTCGTACGGGCGGTGTTGGACTATCTGCGAGCAGACACGAGCCTGACCGCCGCCGCAACCGCCCGACTGCACCACGCGCATGCCGAGGCACGCCGTACGGGCGTTCCGCAGGATGTGCTGAACAGTCAGATCATTCCCGTCATTCTGGGGGACGAAGCGCGGACGATGCAAATGGCCGCAACCTTGCAAGCGCAGGGCTTTGACGTCCGAGGTATCCGCCCGCCGACGGTTCCGCGCGGCACCTCGCGACTTCGGATCTCGGTCACCGGCAATGTGACCAACGCCGATATCAGCGCCCTGTTCGAAACACTAGCCCAGCACCAAAGCGAGGCCGCATGAGTACCGTAATTGTTGTCGGCACGGATACCGGCATTGGCAAAACCGTCTTTGCTGCGGGTCTGACCGCTGCCCTTGGCGCGCGGTATTGGAAGCCAGTGCAGTCGGGGTTGGAAGAGGCAACGGACTCGGAAGTCGTCGCAGAGCTGACCGGGGCCGAGGTGCTGTCCGAGGCCTATCGCCTGAACATGCCCGCCTCGCCGCATTTGTCGGCCGAGGATATGGGGATTGAGATCGACCCGGCCCGTCTGGCCTTACCTCAGGTGTCCGGCCCTCTGGTGGTTGAGGGCGCGGGCGGGCTGATGGTGCCGCTGAATCGCCAGGTCTTTTTCCTCGACGTGATTGCCCAATGGCAGGCACCCGTTGTGCTGGTGGCGCGAACAGCTCTGGGGACGATCAACCACACGACCCTGTCTCTGATGGCGTTACGCAATGCCGGGTGCGATGTGGTCGGCGTGGCGTTTGTCGGCGATGCTGAACCGGATGTCGAGCAGACCATCGCCCAGATGGGCAACACCCGTCATCTGGGCCGATTGCCTTTCATCGACACCCTGTCCCGAGACACTCTGACCGACGCCTTCGGCGCCATTGACGTCGACACAATCCGGAGCGCCCTGTGACCCCGCTTGAGTTTGACGCCCGCCATCTGTGGCACCCCTATACCAATGTGCTGAAACCCGGCCCGATGCACCTGATCACCGGGGCCGAGGGTGTTTGGCTGACGGCTGAAGACGGGACCCAGATGATTGATGCGATGTCGTCGTGGTGGTGCGCGGTGCACGGACATCGTCACCCGGCCATCATCGCGGCGATGCAGGCGCAGTTGGATCAGATGCCGCATGTTATGTTCGGTGGCCTGACCCATTCCCCAGCGATCGAGCTGGGCCGCAGAATGATCGACCTTCTGCCCGATGGGCTGGACCGTATTTTCTACAGCGACAGCGGCTCGGTGGCCATCGAAGTGGCGCTGAAAATGGCGGTGCAATACCAGATGGCGCAGGGCCGTAAGGGCCGCACGCAGTTTGCCACCATCCGTGGCGGCTATCACGGCGACACCTGGAAAGCGATGAGCGTCTGCGACCCGGTCAACGGGATGCATGGGCTGTTCGCGGGGGCGCTGTCCGTTCAGCATTTCCTGCCCCGCCCGCAGATCGCCTTTGGTCAGGACTGGTCCGAGGATGGCGACCTGAACGGGTTGAACGCACTGGAAGACTTGCTGGAAACCAAGGCCGACCAGATCGCGGGCCTGATCCTTGAACCCGTCGTTCAGGGCGCGGGCGGGATGTATTTCTATCACCCGACATGGCTGCAGCGGGCGCATGAGCTGTGCAAGGCCCATGACGTGCTGGTCATCTTCGATGAGATCGCCACTGGCTTTGGCCGTACCGGAGAACTGTTTGCGTTGCACCACGCCGGAGTCGTGCCGGATATCCTGTGTTTGGGTAAGGCGCTGACCGGCGGGCATATCACGCTGGCCGCCACCGTCACGACCGAGACCGTCGCGCGCCGGATCGGCGAAAGCGAAGCCGGTGTGATGATGCACGGCCCCACCTATATGGCCAACCCGCTGGCCTGCGCGGCTGCGGTTGCCAGTCTGGAGCAGCTATCCATACGAGATTGGCGATCCGAGGTTGCTGGGATCGCCGAACAGATGGAACACGAACTGGCCCCGGCACGCGGATTGCCCGGGGTTTCAGATGTGCGTGTCCTGGGTGCCATCGGCGTCATAGAAATGAAGGACTGGGTCGATCCGTCCGTCGCGCATGGGCTGGCGCCGGAAACCGGTGTCTGGCTGCGGCCCTTTGCGCGGAACATCTATTGCATGCCGCCCTACATCATCTCTGCGGATGAACTAAGCCAGGTGACATCGGCCATGGTGTCACTGGCGAAAGGCGTGTCATGAGACAGCAATGGTTGTCCCGTTCGGGCACCCAAGAGGTGCTGTTGGTCTTCGGAGGCTGGGCCCTTGGACCTGCGCCGTTTCAGGTTCTTTCCGGAGAGTCAGATGTACTGTTCGTGGATGACTACACCCGGCTGGACAACCCGCTGAGCGACCTTGCGCAATATGACCGGGTCACCCTTATCGCCTTTTCCTTTGGCGTGGCCTCGGCGGCGCACTGGCTGACGCAGACAGGGCTGCAACCGGATCAGTTGGTCGCGGTCAGTGGCACTCTGTCCCCAGCCGATACTGAACACGGCATCGCGCCTGATATGATCCGCGCTACCGCAGATCAACTAAGCACCGCCAGCTTCGCCAAGTTCTGCCGCCGCGCAGGATTGGACGGGTCTGCCCCCGCCATCGATATTGATGCCGCGCAGGCCGAGCTTTTCGCGGTGATCGAACGCGGCGCGGCGCCGGATCGCAACTTTGATCGGATCTGGATTCCACAGCGGGACCGGATCATTCCGACCCAAGCGCAACGGGCCGCATGGGCCGGGCAACAGGATGCTGTATGCGAGGTTTCCACGCCGCATGTTCCCTTTGCCGCCGGTCAAGGCTGGAAGGAGTGGATCACATGAACGCCCAGTTGACCGACCGTGTCCAGCGCAGTTTCAGCCGCAGTTTCATGACCTACCATGACTCGGCCGGCCAGCAGGCAAGGATCGCCGACCGTCTGGCACAGGATCTGCGCGAGGGTGGCGCACCGCAGCATTTCGCCTCGGCTCTGGAGTTCGGTTGCGGCACCGGTCACCTGACGCGGCAGCTTTGCAAGCACTTCGCGTTTGACACACTCACAGTCAACGACCTCTCGCCCGAGGCCGATATGACCGCTGCCACCCATGGGGCCGATTTCCTGTGTGGCGATGCTGAGACTGTGGCGTGGCCCGCGCAACCGAATCTGATCGCGTCGGCCTCGATGATCCAATGGCTTCCCGACCCCGCCGCTTTCCTACGTCGGGCCGCGATGGCGCTGGCGCCCGGAGGCTGGCTGGCCGTTTCGGGATTTGGTTCGCGGCAATACCACGAGCTGGTTCAGGTCGGATCAGCGGCCAAGGCCCCCGGGCTGTGTGGGCCGGATGCTCTGACCGCTGCTGTTGAGGGTCTAGTGGAAGTCGTCTCTGCCGGGGAAGTGGAACGACAGATGTACTTTTCGTCGCCCCGAAAGGTGTTGGAGCACCTGCGTCGGACCGGCGTAAACGGACGGGCACAGAAAACCTGGACCAAGTCCAGTCTGATGACCTTTACCAATGAATACATCCGGCAGTTCGGGGGCGAAACCGGCGTTTCGCTGACCTATCACCCGACATGGATCATCGCCCGCAAACCTGGCTGAGCCGGTTTAGGCCAATCGTGTCAGGTGGCGTTGCATCACCGAATGGGCCTTGGCCGCGTCGCGATCCTTGATGGCGGCCAGAATGGCGGCATGGTCCGGGTCGGCGCGTTGTCGCCATTTGGCGGTGTGCAGGTTGTTGAAATGCCACGCATACAGCACTTGCAGATTCCTGATTTCGGTAATCATGCGCGGCATGTTGCAGGCGGCAATGACGGCCATGTGGAACCGCTGATTGGCGTCCTCCCAGTCATCGGCCGTGGTGGCGCTGTCGCATTCTTCGTGAACTTGCTCGATCAGCGCGATCTGATTGGTTGTCAGGTTGGGCACAGAATGCAGCAACGCGACCGGTTCCAGCGCGCGGCGCATCACCCGCAACTCCTGAATGGCGTTCTGATCCATCGGCGCTACGCACATCCCGCGGCGCGGCACGGCAACCGTTAGCCCCCTTGAGGCAAGGTTCAGCAGGGCTTCGCGCACAGTCACCTGGCTGACCCCGAACTCGCGGGCAATAAGGTCCTGCCGCAGCTTCTCACCGGGCTTCAGCGCCCCCTGGACAATCCGCGTCGACAGTTTGTCGGCGATGTCATCCGATTTCTTGATCTGCTGCTCGGACACCTGACCCTCGGTTCATTGCATGTGTTCACAGACGCTTACCGTCATGAAGAAGGTTGAGCAACAGAGCTGTGATCGGGTGTGTTTTGACGGGAACCGGAATGACCTGGCGGCACTTGAGGCTCAGACCCTGCAAGCAGGTTTCACAAACGCCAATCGCGCGGCTAGGGTATGGGGAATGGTCTGACGTAACAGTCTGAAAAGGGATAACAATGGATTTTGCCCCATCGCCGCGCGCCGTGGAATACCGCGACCAGCTGAAACGTTTTATGGAGGCGAATGTCTATCCACGCATCCGTGACCACAAGGAAGAGATCGAAGCGGGCAATTTCCCGGTGTCTTTCATGGAGGACCTCAAGGCGTTGGCCCGGTCCGAAGGGTTGTGGAACCTGTTCCTGCCCGCCTTGCGTGACGACGAACCCGGCACGCGGCTGACCAATCTGGAATACGCCCCTCTGGCCGAGCTGATGGGACAGGTGACGTGGTCGTCCGAAGTGTTCAACTGCAGCGCGCCGGACACCGGCAATATGGAGTTGTTGCACATGTTCGCCACGCCCGAGCAGCGCGAGGAATGGCTGGTGCCGCTGCTGAATGGTGAAATCCGGTCGTCTTTTGCGATGACCGAACCTGATGTGGCAAGCTCGGACGCAACCAATATCACCACCTCGATCCGGCGTGAGGGGGATGACTATGTCATCAACGGCCGCAAATGGTTCATCACCAATGCCTGCCACCCGAACACCAAGATGTTCATCGTCATGGGCAAGACCGACCCGAACGCGGACCGGCACAAACAGCAGAGCATGGTGATCGTGCCCAAGGACACACCGGGCCTTGAGATCGTACGCAATCCCACGATCTTGAACATGCACGATCCCGAAGGTCATGCGGAACTGGTCTTCAAGGACGTTCGGGTACCCGCCAGTAACCTGCTGGGGGAAGAGGGCAGCGGTTTTGCTCTGGCGCAGGCGCGGCTGGGGCCGGGGCGTATTCACCACTGTATGCGCTCGGTCGGCGCGGCCGAGATGGCGCTTTCGCTGATGGTCGAACGCGCGCAGGAGCGGAAGACCTTTGGCAAGCAGCTGTCAGAACAAGGTGTGATCCGCGAATGGATCGCGAAATCGCGGCTTGAGATTGATCAGGCGCGGTTGCTGACCCTGCAGGCGGCATGGAAGATTGATCAGGTCGGCGCAAAGGCGGCCCGGCGCGAGATTTCGCTGATCAAAGTGGTGGCTCCGAATGTGCACGCCACCGTGACCGACCGCGCGATGCAGGTCTTTGGCGCCATGGGCATGACGCCGGATACGCCGCTGGCCGACAGCTACACCTGGGCGCGGGCACTGCGCTATGCGGATGGCCCGGATGAGGTGCATCTGCAGGCCATCGCAAAGCAAGAGTTGAAAGAGTCGAACTTCGGCATGTCAGCACAGTGGCTGACACCGCCGAAGCGCTGATCGCTTACTTGCCCTTCCAGACCGGGTCGCGTTTTTCCGCAAAGGCGCGCGCGCCTTCCAGCTGGTCGTCGCTGGCGTAAAGAACGTCCACCGTGCGCAACTGGCGTTTGGTGATGCGGTTCATCGCGTCCTGGAACTTGCTGTCCTCGGCGTCGCGCACGACCTCTTTGATCGCGGCGTAGACCAGAGGGGGACCCGAGGCCAGCAGGCGGGCCAGCTCCCACGCGCGGTCCATCAGCTGATCGGCAGCGACGATCTCGTTCACCAGACCCCAACGGTTGGCTTCCTCGGCATCGAACCAGCGACCGGTCAACAGCAGCTCCATGGCGATGTGATAGGGGATGCGCTTGGGCAGTTTAACGCTGGCCGCATCGGCCACGGTGCCCGAGCGGATTTCCGGCAGGGCAAAGGTGGCGTGTTCTGCGGCGATGATCATGTCGGCCGAGATCGCCAATTCCAGCCCGCCACCGCAGGCGATGCCGTTTACCGCCGCAATCACCGGCTTGTTCAGATCGCGCAGTTCCTGCAGGCCGCCGAAACCACCGACGCCATAGTCACCGTCAACGGCATCGCCATCGGCGGCAGCTTTCAGGTCCCAGCCGGGGCAAAAGAATTTTTCGCCCGCGCCGGTCAGGATGGCCACGCGCAGCTCCGGGTCATCGCGGAATTCGGCAAAGACCTCGCCCATTCTGCGGCTGGTGGCCAGGTCAATGGCATTGGCCTTGGGCCGGTCCAGTGTCACCTCAAGGATCGCCCCTTCGCGGCGGGTTTTGATCGGGTCCATATCTCAGGCCTTTCTGATGAGGGCATCCACCGCAACGGCCTTGTCGGGCGTGCAGAGGAGCGGGTTAATCTCGACCTCGCCAAGCGTGTCGGCATTTTGCATGACATAGGCCTGAACGGCCTCAATCGCGGTGATGATCGCATCCATATCAGTCGCCGGTTGGCCACGATAGCCTGCCAGCAGCGGCGCAATCTTCAGCTTGCCAAGGGCGGCGCGGATATCGTCGGGCGTGCTGGGCACCAGCAAGGATGCTGTATCGCGCAGAACCTCGGTCAGCACACCGCCTGCGCCCAGGGTCAGCACGAAACCGTGTGCCGGATCGCGGACCACACCGACCAGCAATTCTGCAACGGTTCCGGTGATCATCTCTTCGATCAGAATCTCGTCGGTGCCGATATCGGCGGCAACATCTGCCACGTCTTCGGCCTGAACGCCCAGCCGAACGGCGGAATGCTCGGATTTATGCGCAAGACCAACACCTTTGACGGCGAAGGGCGCGTCCATTTCCTCTGCTGCGGCTTGGGCTTCCTCTGGGCCGCGCACCGTACGGTTTTGCGGGATGCGCAGACCGCAATCGGCCAGCGCCTGTTTGGATTCGCCCTCGGTCAGGGTCCGGTTGGCCTCAGCGGTGCCCGGCAGCCAGACCGGATGCGTGGACGGTGCCGTGACCTGAGCCGCCGCGCGGGTGGCGGCCAGAGCTTCGCGCAGACCCATGAAGGGCACAACGCCGCCGGCCATCAGTTCTTGCGCGACGTCTTCGGGCAGCAGTTCCGGTAATGTCGCGGCAATGGCAAACCGCGCGCCGGTTTCAGCGCGGACTTTCATCGCCGCGCGCGAGGCGCAGGTCCAGTCGGTCGCATCAGTGGTTGGGTAGTCGACGATCGAGAAGGTCAGGTTGATGTCGTCGCCGGTCATGCCGGACCACGCTTTGGCCATCGCGTCTTCGTCGCGCCAGATATAGGTGTGATAATCCAGCGGGTTATTCAGCGCGACCATGGGCCCGAGCGCATCGCGCAGGTGGGCTTTTTTGTCGTCGGTCAGTCGCGGGAAGGTCAGACCCGTGCCCACAGCCATATCCGCGATCAGGCTGGCTTCACCCCCAGAACAGCTGATCGAGGCGATGTTGCAGCCCGGCAGCGGACCATAGCAATGCAGCAGTTTCAGCGTTTCAAGGAAATCGGGCAGGGCGGACAGGCGCGGGATGCCCAGACGCTCCGACAAGGCCTGCGCCCCGGCATCACTGCCGGCCAAAGACGCGGTGTGCGACACGGTTGCCGCTTGCGCCTGTTCAGATGCGCCAACTTTAAGCGCAACCAGCGGGATACCTTTGCTGTGCGCCTTGGCGGCCAGCGCTTCCCACTCGCGGATGTCTTTGAAGCCTTCAATGTGCAGGCCCACAGCGGTTACACGCGGATCGTCGATCAGGGCCGAGGCGATCTCGGCCTGGCTGGTCTGCGCCATGTTCCCGCAGGTCACCATGTAAGCAATCGGCAGGCCACGTCTCTGCATGGTTAGGTTGATCGAGATGTTCGAGCTTTGCGTCAGGATCGCAACGCCTTTTTCGACCGGGGTCGCCCCATGCTGATCTGGCCACAGCAGCGCGCCGTCCAGCGCATTGATGAACCCATAGCAGTTAGGCCCCAGAATGGGCATGTCCCCGGCGGCTGCGATCAACTGGTCCTGCAGGTCTGCGCCCGTGTCATCCTCGGCCAAAGCCTCGGAAAAGCCCGAGGCAAAGCAGACGGCGCCACCGGCACCCATGCTGGACAGGATATGAACCGCCTCGATCGTGGCGTGGCGGTTAATGCCTATGAACACAGCGTCAGGGGCTTCGGGAAGGTCTTCGAGGTGCCCATAGACCGAATGGCCCGCGATTTCCGTGGCCTTGGGGTGCACCGGCCAGATTTGACCCGCATAGCCCATGCGTTCCGATTGCAGAATAACCTGTTGGCACCAAGCGCCGCCTCCAATGACGGCAATGGTTTTCGGGCGCAGCAGCCGGGTAAGATCTTTGTTCATCGACAGTCCTGATCGAGTCGTTGGAAATGCCCCCGGCGGCAAGCGGGTCAGGACAGGATGAGAGCGTAACCTGCCAGAACCCACTTACCGCCGGGACGTGGTCTTATGCGCCGAGGGGACGCAGAAGATCGCGGCTGATGATGTGACGCTGAATCTCGCTGGTGCCGTCCCAGATGCGCTCAACGCGGGCATCGCGCCAGAAACGCTCGATCGGGAAGTCATCCATCAGACCCATGCCACCATAGATTTGCAGCGTTGTGTCGGTGACCCGCGCCAGCATCTCGGATGCGTACAGCTTGGCCGAGGCGATTTCGCGGTTCGAGGGCAGGTTCTCGTCCAGGCGCCACGCAGCGGATAGGGTCAGCCAATCTGCGGCGTCGATCTCGGTGATCATGTCGGCGATCTGGAAGCCGATGCCCTGGAACTTGCCGATAGGCTGACCGAACTGTTTGCGCTCGGCGGCATAGTTCAGAGCGTAGTCAAAACAACGGCGCGCGCGACCGACCGAGAAGGCCGCAACCGTCAGACGGGTCGCGTAGAGCCATTCGTTCATCACGGCAAAACCGCCATCAACCTCTCCCAGAACTTGTGCGTCGGGCAGGCGGCAATTGTCGAAATACAGGATGTAGTTCTTGTAGCCCTTGTGGCTGACCGAGTTATAGCCTTCCTTGACTTCAAAACCCGGGGTGCCGCGATCCACCAAGAAGGTGGTGATACGCTTTTTAGGGCCTTTTGGGGTCTCATCCACACCGGTGGCAATGAAGACGATGAAGAAATCTGCGTGTTCCGCCCCCGAGATGAAGTGTTTCGATCCGTTGACGACCCAATCACCACCATCGCGCACCGCCTGACATTTCATGCCACGCACGTCGGACCCTGCGTCCGGTTCGGTCATTGCCAGCGCGTCCATTTTCTCACCACGCACGGCGGGCAGCAGGTAACGCTCACGCTGCTCGTCATTGCAGGCCATCAGGATGTTCTGTGGGCGGCCAAAGAAATGCGTCAGCGCCATTGAACCACGACCGAGTTCCCGCTCGACCAGCGTGAAATCGAAATGGGACAGACCGGCGCCGCCGACTTCTTCGGGGAAGTTACAGGCGTAAAAGCCGAGATCGATGCACTTCTGCTTGATCTGCTCGCCCAACTCATGTGGGACCTGACCGGTGCGTTCAACCTCGGCCTCGTGCGGGTAGATTTCGTTTTCGACGAAGCTGCGAACAGTCGAAACGATCATTTCCTGTTCTTCTGACAGACCAAACTGCATGGCGCGTATCCTTAGATAGGTGATTGACGCAGGAAACGGCATTGCGCAGTGTCGCGACATGCAGAATTGGTGCTGGTTTGTGCAGGATTGGAAAAAATTTGACCCGCCAATATAACATTCTGATTTTCGACGGATTCTCGAACCATTGCCTTGCCAACATGGTCGAGCCGTTGCGTGCGGCTAACACTCTGGCGCGTCAGCGTCTGTATTCGTGGCGATTCTGTTCGATTGATGGTGGGGCGGTTCAAAGCTCAAGTGGGCTTGCTGTGACGCCGGATGGGGCCCTGAACGAACAATGCGGAGACGTGCTAGTGGTCATGCCGTCTTATGGGTATCTCAGGCTGGATACGCGCGAAACCATTCGTGCGATTCTGACGGCCGCGGGAAAGCACTCGCAACTGGCCGGTTTGGATACCGGCAGCTGGCTGTTGGCCCGGGCCGGGTTGCTGAACGATCACCGCGCGACGATTCACTGGGATGAGCTGGCCCGGTTTGAAGAGACCTTTCCCTTGGTCAACGCTGTGCAGGAGCGCTATGTGATCGACGGCAATAGGCTGACTTGTTCCGGAGCGATGGCGGCTTTTGATCTGGCCTCGGCGCTTATTCGCCGCGATCACGGGCCGCTGCTGTCGATGGAGGTCGCGCATCTGTTGATGAGCCGGGGCGGCGCGGATCATTACACGCTACCGCTCAAGTCCGAAGACACTCTGGTCAACCGGGCGCTGACCTTGATGCAGGCGAATTTGGAAACACCACTACCGATCAAAGAGATTGCCCGCAAAATCGGGTGCTCGCAAAAGCGGCTTGAAGGGCGGATACAGGCCGAGTTGAAAACCACGCCGCAAGCGCTGTACCGGCGTCTGCGCCTGAACCTTGCCCGCAAGCTGGCGGAAGAGACGGAACAGTCCATTGCGGAAATCGCCGGGCGCTGCGGTTATGAAAATGCCAGCGCCATGACCCGGGCATTCAAGGCCGAGTTCGGGCAAACACCGACCGCGTTCCGCAGCGGCAGTTGAGGCACGGGCAGGGTTTAATACATTGCGGACCAGAAAGCTTTCTGCACAGTAGCAAAGCAACCCCAAGTCGCAGGACGAGACCTGCAATTAAAGGAGTCACGACATGGCCCAATCCCCGGACGTCAACCGACAGATCGTTCTGAACGAACGCCCCAGCGGCCAACCGGACGAAAATACTCTGCGCCTGACCACGACCGAGGTTCCGACCCCCGGACCGAATGAGATGCTGGTGCGTACCGTCTACCTGTCTCTGGACCCCTATATGCGCGGGCGTATGAACGACGCCAAATCTTATGCCGAACCCGTGGCAATCGGCGGCGTCATGACCGCTCAGGTCGTGGGACAGGTTGTGGCGTCGAACCTCGAAGGGTTTGAGGCTGGGGATTATGTCCTGTCCGGCAGCGGTTGGCAGGACTATGCGATCTCTGATGGAACCGAGGTGATGAATCTTGGCAAATCCCCGCAAAACCCGTCCTGGGCTTTGGGTATACTCGGGATGCCCGGCTATACCGCCTATGCAGGCCTGTTGAAAATCGGTGAGCCGAAGCCCGGCGAAACAGTGGTGGTTGCGGCCGCCGCAGGGCCGGTCGGCGCGACCGTTGGGCAGATCGCAAAGATCAAAGGGTGTCGGGTTGTGGGCGTTGCTGGTGGCGCAGAAAAATGCGCGCATGTTGTCGATAATCTCGGGTTTGATGCCTGTATCGACCACAATGCACCGGACTTTGCCGAGCAGTTGAAGCAGACCTGCCCGGACGGGATCGATGTTTATTTTGAAAATGTCGGCGGCAAGGTGCTGTATGCCGTGCTTCCGCTGCTGAACCCCTTTGCGCGGATGCCGGTCTGCGGTGTTGTCGCGTGGTACAACCTGCCGGGTCTGCCCGAAGGGCCGGACATGGGTCCAGCAATCATGGGCACCTTGCTGCGCATGAAGGTGAAAATGCAGGGTTTCATTATTTTCGACAGCTTCACGCGTGAGGTGTACGAGGAGTTCCGCCGCGACATGACCGAATGGATTGCCGATGGATCGATCCAGTACAAGGAACACATGGTCGATGGGCTGGAAAACGCACCCGAGGCCCTGAACCAACTGCTGAGCGGCGGCAACTTCGGCAAAATGGTGGTCAATGTAGGGGCGTAACGTCGTCCCCAAAAAGCACGTTCACCCGATGCCTGGCACCGGGTGAACATTGATCTAGTTGGAAAATTTACGCCGTCGTGCCCTTGATGCGGATGGCCGAGCCCAGCGACCCCGCGCACAGCCCAACGACTACCGCAATCAAAATCTCGATTGTTTCGATATTGGCAAAGCTCCAATGGGCAAAGAGCAAGGTTTCTATCACGCCGACTACGCCACCCATCAGAGCACCAAGCCACACGCGCCGTGTCATCATCCCCAGCGCAAGACCCAGAATACCCGGCAGGCTGATGATGTTGGCCCCGATTGTTCCCAGAAGTTCCAGCATGTCTTGCCCCTCTTATTCCGCGCGATCGGTCAGGAATGACCGAATCTCGGCACTGCCATCCGCCACCTGATGCTGCAGCTTGCCCGAGGGTTCGCCAGCCAGCTCTTCGGTGATTTCCTGATATGTCTCAAGGTAGTTCGGTGGCAGGGTGTGCGCGATACCCTGGTGACAGTCGATGCAGGTCATGTTGTTGTCGATCGCGCGCTGGTGTTCGGATGCGGCGCGGGTTTCCTGGATGGTGAAGTCCATATAGTCAAAGTTGTGACAGTTGCGGCATTCGCGGCTGTCCGACGCCTTCATCTTCTTCCAGACGGCCGATGCCATGCTCAGCCGATGCTCTTCGTATTTCTCTGGCGTGCTGATGGTGCCGACCATCTCGTGATAGACGTCCTTAACGGCCATGATCTTGGCCTTGATCTTGTGGTTCCACTCATGCGGCACGTGGCAATCGGAACAGATCGCGCGCACGCCCGAGTGGTTGTTGTAGTGGATCGTCTCGCGATATTCGCCCAGATTGGTTTCCATCGTGTGGCACGAGGTACAGAATTCTTCTGTATTGGTCAGTTCCAATGTCCAGTGGAACCCGCCCCAGAACAGGATACCGGCCAGAAATCCAGCCAGGACCAGAAAGCCCGAACTGAACATGACAGCCGGTGTCCAGATTGCGTTCCAGATGCGGCCAATCCAACCGCGATTTTCGGGGGAGTCTGCCATATTGGTGCTCCTTTCAGTAAAGCGTTGGATCAGTTGTTGTGCGAGGGTTCAAACACGTTGTCGACCAACGCAGGAGCATCCGCCTGAGGCACGTGGCACTGGTTACAGAAATACCGGGTGCCTGCGATGCGGTCCAGCTCGTTGCCGTCGCGATCCAGATAGTGAGTCATCGACAGGGTCGGCGCGTTGCGGTCACCGGCTTTGGTCCAGTCATGGCAGGACAGGCATTGATTGGTGCGCACGTCGATCTGGTACTGCTCGACCGAGTGTGGGATCAGCGGCGGTTGCTGGCGATAGTTACGCTGCATCCGTCCTTCGACATCCTTGTGGATCTGATGCAGGGGGATGGGCTCATCTACATCTGCCCCACGCAGGGTTTCCACCTCGGCTGACTGGGCAAGGGCGAACCCGCTCAGGAGCAAAACGGGGATCAGGGCAATTCCGCCTGTCAGGATTGATTTTTTCATCTTGGCACTCCCTTAGATAGGTCTGGCTTCGCGCGGCTCAGGCGCGGGAACTGGATCGGAAGGTGCGACGACATGATCGTCGAACCGGTGAGTAAAATTGAAGACATCGACGGCGCAGACATCGATGCAGCGGCCGCAATTGGTGCAGTCCGTCGACAGGATCAGAGGGGTCGTGCCGGGCTTGCCCTTCAATGCGGGCGAAATGATCTGGTTTTCGGGGCAGACCGCGTAGCAATCCATGCAATCATCGCAGGCTGTCCGGTTGGCGGCGCTGACACGCAGCAGGCTTTTGCTGCCGATCAGGCCATAGAAGGCGCCAACCGGGCAGATATGGCCGCACCAGCCGTGGCGTGCGACGACCAGGTCAAAAACGAAGATCGCAACGATCAGAGCCCAGACGAAACCGGCACCAAAGATCAGCCCGCGGTGCAGCATGGTGATGGGGTTGACCAACTCCCACGCGATCACCCCGGTCAGGCCCGAGACGATCAGCACCGTTGCCAACACCCAGAGGCGGGTATTGCGTTTCGGCTGCCAGCCCTTTGGCAGGTCCAGCTTGCGGTGCAGCCAGTTTGCCGCATCGGTCACCGGGTTGATCGGACAGACCCAGGAACAATAGACACGGCCGCCGATCAGCGCATAGGCGACCAGAACGATCACCCCACCGATCAGCGCGGTCAGTTCGGGCCAATGCCCGGCGACGAGACTTTGCAACAGAACCAGAGGATCTGTCAGAGGCAACACACCTAGGGTCAGCGACCCCGCCAGCGTGCCTTGCACGATCCAGATGCCGAACCAAGGGCCCAGCAGGAACAGGGCCAGAAAGAACGCCTGACTTATGCGGCGCAGCAGCAAGAAACGGTGCGCGCCGATCCAGCCTTTGGTTGCAACGGCCTCTTGTCCGACCGGCAGATGGGTGCGGGCGCTCATTGTCCTACCCCCGGTAGGTCATAAGACGGCGCGAAACCGCCCGGAGTGGCCAGATTGTCCGTGCCCGGTCCTGGAAGGCGGTCGGGCAGGTCGATCAGGCCGTCCACAAGAGGACCGCCATGGCTTTCTTTTTCTTCCCAGCCTTTGCGGTAGTGATCTGCGCTGCTGCCGCGCGCCAGTCGCGTGGGCAGCACCTTGATCGCGGCTTCGGGCAGAACGCAGCTTTTCTCGCACACGCCGCAGCCTGTGCAGCGGTCGGCATGGACGGTCGGGATGAACATCGCATGGTGACCGGAGCGGTCGTTATGCGCGGTTTCCAGCGTGATCGCCTCGTCAATGACGGGGCAGACGCGGTAACAGACATCGCAGCGCAGGCCGAGGAAATTCAGGCAGTTTTCCTGATCGACCAGAACCGCAACGCCCATTTTAGCATCGTCGATATTGTCCAGCCCCGGGTCCAACGCACCGGTGGGGCAGGCGGCGACGCACGGAATGTCGTCGCACATCTCGCACGGCACATCGCGTGCCGTGAAATAGGGCGTGCCGGTTGCAACGGCATCGACCCCAAGTTCAGCCAGTTTCAAGGTGTCGTAAGGGCAGTCCCGCACGCAGAGCCCGCAGCGGATGCAAGCCGACAGGAACTCCTCTTCCGGCAACGCGCCGGGCGGGCGCAATGCTTCGGCCGGCAGCGCGCGGGCATCGCGGGCCAACCAGGCCAGCAATGACCCGGCGACCACGCAGCCGCCTGCCGTGCGCGCCGAATCCTGCAGGAATCGGCGCCGTTGCGGCGAGAGAGGAGTACCGGTCAGGGACATGGGGACTACCTTTGCGATCCTTCCCGGTTACGCGCGTTCGACCTTACACGCGCATTTCTTGAAGTCGGTCTCTTTCGACAGCGGGCAGGTTGCGTCCAGCGTCAGCTTGTTGGTCAGCTGATGCTCGTCGAACCAGGGCATGAAGACCAAACCACGCGGTACCTTGTTGCGCCCGCGGGTTTCGACCCGGCTTGTGACCTCGCCGCGGCGGGTTGAGAGGATGATCTCCTGCCCGCGACGCAGACCCCGATCCTTGGCGTCCTGCGGGTGCATGTAGACGACAGCGTTCGGATAGGCGCGGTGCAGTTCCGGCACCCGGCGGGTCATCGAACCCGAGTGCCAGTGCTCCAGCACGCGGCCCGTGGACAGCCACAGATCATATTCTTCATCCGGCTCCTCGGCGGCGGGTTCGTAGGGGGCAAAGATGATCTTGGCCTTACCATCCTTGTGACCATAGAACTCTACGCCTGCGCCTTCGGACACATAGGGGTCATAGCCTTCGCGGAAGCGATAGAGCGTTTCCTTGCCATCGACGACCGGCCAGCGCATACCGCGTGCCTCATGGTACATTTCGAACGGTGCCAGATCGTGCGCGTGGCCGCGACCGAAGTCGGCATATTCCTCGAACAGACCTTTCTGGACGTAATAGCCGAAGTGTTCCGCATCGTCGTTGTCGAAGCCTTCTGCCGTCTCGGACAGCGGGAACTGGTCGATCTTGCCGTTGGCAAAGAGCACATCATACATGGTCTTGCCGCGATGTTCCGGCATGGTGGCCAGCAGCTCTTCGCCCCAGACCTCTTCGACGGTGAAGCGTTTCGAGAATTCCATCACCTGCCACAGGTCCGACTTGGCCTCGCCCGGCGCTTTCACCTGCTGCCGCCAGAATTGGGTGCGGCGTTCGGCGTTGCCGTAGGCGCCTTCCTTTTCGACCCACATGGCGGTGGGCAGGATCAGGTCGGCAGATACCGCCGTGACCGTCGGATAGGGGTCGGACACGGTGATGAAGTTTTCCGGGTTGCGATAGCCGGGATAGCCCTCTTCGTTGATGTTGGGCGCGGCCTGCATGTTGTTGTTGCACTGGACCCAATAGGCGTTCAGATCGCCGTCTTTCAGCTTGCGGTGCTGCAGAACGGCGTGGAAGCCGGGCTTAGCCGGGATGGTGCCAGCGGGCACGTTCCAGGCGGTTTCGCAGATTTCGCGGTGTTTGTCGTTCATCACGACCATGTCGGCGGGCAGACGGTGGGCAAAGGTGCCGACCTCACGTGCAGTACCACAGGCTGACGGCTGACCGGTCAGCGAGAAGGGCGAGTTGCCCGGTTCCGAAATCTTACCAACCAGCAGGTGCACGTTGTACATCAGCGAGTTCACCCACGACCCGCGGGTGTGCTGGTTGAAGCCCATGGTCCACAGGCTCATGACTTTGCGGTTCGGGTCGGCATATTGCTTGGCCAGTTTTTCCAGCCGGTCGGCGGGCACGCCCGAAAGCTCTGCAGTGTATTCCAGTGTGTATGGTTCGACCGCTTTGGCGTATTCTTCAAAGCTGATCGGTTCCATCTTGCCGACATTGGGGTTGGCGGCCTCTTGCTGCAGCGGGTGGCTGTCGCGCAGGCCATAGCCGATATCGGTGGCGGTCTTGGTGATGTTGACGTGGTTCTTGACGAACTCTTCGTTCACCGCGCCAGTCTGGATGATGTAGTTGGCGATGTAGTTCAGGATCGCCAGGTCGGTCTGCGGCTCGAAAACCATGCCATTGTCGGCCAGCTCGAACGAGCGGTGTTCGAAGGTGGATAGGACGTGCACCTCACAGCCCGGCTTGGTCAGGCGGGTGTCGGTCAGGCGCGACCACAGGATCGGGTGCATCTCGGCCATGTTCGAGCCCCACAGCACGAAGGTGTCCGCGTGCTCGAGGTCGTCATAGCAGCCCATCGGCTCGTCAATGCCGAAGGTGCGCATAAAGCCCACAACGGCCGAGGCCATGCAGTGGCGCGCGTTGGGGTCGATGTTGTTCGACCGGAAGCCCGCCTTCATCATCTTGGCGGCGGCATAGCCTTCCCAGACGGTCCACTGGCCAGAGCCGAACATGCCAACGCTGGTCGGACCTTTCTTGGCCAGCGACTCTTTCCATTTCTCAGCCATAACGTCGAAGGCTTCGTCCCAGCTGACCGGCTCGAATTCACCGTTCTTGTCATAAACGCCGTTCGATTTACGCAGCAGCGGCGTGGTCAGACGGTCCTTGCCGTACATGATCTTGGACAGGAAGTAGCCCTTGATGCAGTTCAGGCCGCGGTTGACCGGCGCGTCCGGGTCGCCCTGGGTGGCGACAACGCGGCCGTCCTTGGTGCCGACCAGAACCGAGCAGCCGGTGCCGCAGAAGCGGCAGGCCGCTTTGTCCCAGCGGATATCTGGGGCACCGGTTTGCGCATTGGCCTGACCGGTGGCCAGAGGGATGCCTGCGGCGGACGCAGTGGCAGCGGCCGCTGAGGCCTTGAGGAAAGTCCGGCGAGATTCTGATGTAGTCATAGCGTGAGCCTCCGGCTGGTGGTTTGGCTTGGGGCCTCGGGATGCGGAGCGCTTTCCGCGAGATCCTCGAAATGGTGATAAGTCAGCGTCAGAGAAATCACTCCGGGGATCTGATGCAGATCCATGATGATCTCGGACGCAAGGCGGTCGGGTGTGTCTTCGACAACGATGACGAAACGGCCATCTTCGGCCTGGGCGTGAACTTCGACGCCCGGCGTGTCCCGCATCGTTTGCGCGGCGGCGTCGGTCTGTTCTTGGGCAACATGTGCAAGGCAACCGCAGATATTCATTGAACCGTTTCCGTTTGAGTTATGGGCCGACGTTCAAACGCGACAGCGTCGACAGGGCAAAGCGCCACACAGGCGCCGCATCCGTTGCAGGTCTCGGTATCCAGTGCGGGTTCTGCCCGCCCGCCCAGTTGCAGTTTGAACCGGATGGCGTTCTGCTCGCAATTGTCCTGACAGACGCGGCAGCTGACTCCGTTCATGGACAGGCATGAGGCATCCTGAATGGCCGCGCGCCAGGGCCAGTCGGCCAGACGTTCGACTTGCAGAGCATCCGTCGGACAGGCCTTGGCGCAATCGCCACAAAACGTACAGGGATCGTCGCCGGGCTGAAACACCGGGAAACCGTCGTGGCCAATCGCAATCACGTTCTCGGGGCAGGCTTCGGCGCAGTCGCCGCATTTGGAGCACTGATCCACAAATCCCGGTACAGCCGAACCCGGCGGTCGAACAGTATTACTGTCCTCCCGGAACATGCTGGCGCTTAGAAACGCCCGGCGGCTCGTCATCTGGCTCATATGGCTGGACTGTTCGCGTTTGATTCTTCTTCTACGTTACCTCATTAGCGCTTCTAAAGTTGATGAATTTTGATCCAGATCATAAACGAGAGCTTTATTTTTCATCACTTTGCGTCCCTTTGATTGATCAGAACCGCCAACCCGGTTGCGGGGGCAGGATGGATCATCGGTTTGGCGCGGTTTTTAGGCGCAAAACCCGCCAAAATGCCCCGTGCGGCGGGGCACAGTCCTATTGTTACATTTTCTTGCTATGCGGCGTTGCAGCACTGAATTTGAGTCCCATATTGAAACTCGGCATGCTGCAACGCAGAATGGGCGAAAGGATCGGCCTAAATGTTCAGACAGGACGGGACCAATCAGCCGACTGAGGCACAAGCCACCAATGCCGGGATTCAGGGCGGGTAGAGGACAGGCTCATGTATTCAAATGTTCAGAAGACTTCGCTTAAACTTGGTTCCGAGATGGCGCAGGATGCGGCGGCGGTTCAGGACCGGACGTTTGATATCGTAACCCGGGCGCTGGACCAGTCGGGCGTCCAGTGGCACCTGCTGGCCCGATCGGCCCGGTTGCAGTCGGAAAAGATCGCCGAAACCCATTCGGAACGCACCCGGGATCTGATGCAGGGGTTTGCCGATGCAACCCAACGCCTTATGCGGTCGCACTCCATGGCGAAAGACTGGGCGAGCTACCTGAAGGACGCCTCGCAACGGGTGGTGCTGACCATGGACGCGCTGCGCGAACGCGGCGACGTGTTTCTGGAGCACGAGGCCGCGGGTTGCCCTCCGGTGCTGGCTTATGACTACGAGGTCATCGTTGATGGGAAGACCCTGAAACGCGCCTGCAATTACCAACTGCTGCGCATCCTGCCGCCAAAGGGCGTGACGGTGGATGGCAAAAAACGTCCCTATATCATCATCGATCCGCGGGCGGGACACGGCGGCGGGATTGGGGGCTTCAAACCCGACAGCCAGGTGGGCGTTGCCCTGTCCAAGGGGCATCCCGTTTATTTCGTCAGTTTCGGACGTGACCCGGTGCCCGGCCAAACCCTTGCCGATGTCATGCATGCCGAGGCTGGTTTTGTCCGCACCGTGCGGGCGCGCCACCCGAACAGCCCGCAGCCCGTGGTGACGGGAAACTGTCAGGGCGGGTGGGCGACCTTGCTGATGGCCGCCTGCAATCCGGACCTGACCGGGCCGTTGATCCTGAACGGCGCGCCGGTCGCACCTTGGTCTAGTGAGGTGGGTGAAAACCCGATGCGGTATAACGCTGGCGTTTTGGGGGGCACGTGGCAGCCGATGCTCTGGTCCGATCTGGGTGCGGGCAAGTTCGACGGCGCCAATCTGGTGATGAACTTCGAACAACTGAACCCCAGCCGGAACTATTTCGGCAAGTATTTCGACCTCTACCGCGATCCCGAAGCGGGCTGGAAACGCTTCATCGATTTCGAACGCTGGTGGGGTGGCTATTTCATTCTGAACGAGGCTGAAATCCACTGGATCGTCGAGCAGCTGTTTGTCGGCAACCGGCTGGTCAAGAACACAGCGCAGCTGGAACCCGGCGTGCCGGTGGACATCAAGGCCATCGAAGGCCCGATCTTTGTCTTTGCCAGCCAAGGCGACAACATCACCCCACCGCAGCAGGCGCTGAACTGGATTGCGGCAACCTATGCGGACGAAGAGGAAATCCGCCTGCGCGGGCAGCGGATCATCTACATGCTGCATGACGAGGTTGGCCATCTGGGCATCTTCGTCTCGTCCAAGGTGGCGCGGAAGGAACATACCGAGTTGGCCTCGACCCTAGAGACGGTCGAGGCGATGGCGCCGGGCCTCTACGAGATGGTGATCGAGAACATCGAAGGCGAAGGTCAGGACAAGCGGTTCGAGGTCCGGTTCCATGACCGTACCCTGGAAGATGTGGCCGCGCTTGATGATGGTCAGGAGGATGAGGCCAGCTTTGCCGCCGTGGCGCATATGTCCGAGGTGCAGGCCAACGTCTATGAAACCTTCGGGCGTCCGGTTGTGCGGTCCCTGTCCACACCGATGGGGGCGAAAGTCCTGCGTGACCTTCATCCGTTGCGCGTGCAGCGGGCTGCAATGTCGTCTGCGAACCCGGTTATGAAAGGTGTGGAGCATCTGGCCGACACCGTGCGCGAACAGCGCGACACCGCCGCGCCGGATAATCCGTTCCTTGAGCTTGAGAAACTGACCGCCGACTGGATCGAGCAGGTCATGGATCTGAACCGGGACCTGCGCGATGCGTGGTATGAGGCCACGTTCTTTACCCTCTGGGGCGGGCCTTTGGCGACGTGGTTCGGTAAGAAATACGCGGCACACCGCACTTTGCCCTATCCCGAATCCCTGCGTTCCTTGCCTCAGGTCGAAGCTGCGCTGGCGCATATGAAGCAGGGTGGGTTGGCTGAAGCGGTGATCCGTCTGCTGCTTCTGCTGGGTGTCAGCAATCAGAGCTTCCGGGCCGAGATTCTGCACCGCTGGGCGCATGTTTTTAGGAATGAGGCGCCCTTCAAGACTCTGACCGTCGACCAACGCCAGCGGATGTTGCGCGAACAGACCGTGATCGTGACTTTTGATGAACAAGGCGCGATGGACTCGTTGCCCGATCTGCTGCCGCGTGCCGCTGACAGAAAGCAGGCCGTCGATCTGATCAAGCGTATTCTGGGCGATATCCCGAACCCGTCGCCCGAACTTGTAGAGATGGCGCAGGCGCTGTACGAGACACTCGATCTTGCTGAGATTGAAAAGAAATCCGATGCCCCGGCCAAACCTGCCCCCAAATCCCGGGCGCGCAAGGCTGCTGCAGTGAACAAGGCCAAGCCGCAATGAAGATAGAAGAAAACCGCACTTACGCGCAGGTCGAGGTTGGGGACGAAGCACAGGTGACGCGCTTGTGCACAATTGATGACCTTTATGCTTTTGCCTCGGCCTCGGGCGACCACAACCCGTTGCATTTGGCCGCCTACGACGGTGATGGGGACGGCCGCCCCGAGGCGATTGCACCGGCCCTGTGGCCAGCCGGTCTGATCGCGGCTGTCCTGGGCAATATCCTGCCCGGCGCGGGAACGCAGACCCGTTGGGCGAACTTGTCCTTCCACCTTCCCGTGATTGCGGGCGACGAGGTCACCGCCTTTGTCACCGTGACTGAAAAGCGCGCGGATGGCGACTTGCTATGTGCCGCCGAAGTGCGCCGGGTTGGTGATAACGCGCTGGTCCTCAGCGGCGAGGTGCAGGTCACGCCGCCGGCCAAACATTTGGCCTTCGACTCGGTTGAGGTGCCCGGCCTGATCGTTCAGCGCCACCGTCACTTCGACGCGTTGATCGCAAAGGCCGAGCCGATGGACCCGATGCCTACAGCTGTCGTAGCGCCGGAAGAGCCGAACTCGTTGGGCGGTGCGTTGCTGGGCAAGGACAAGGGCATCATCACGCCGATCCTGTTGGGCGACCCGGACAAGATCGCCGCAGCGGCGGCGGAGCTGGGTGCTGATCTGTCGGGGATCGAAATCATTGAAGCCAACAGCCACGAGATCGCCGCCCATCGCTCAGTTGACCTTATTGTTGAAGGCAAAGCAGAGACCCTGATGAAGGGACATCTGCATACGGATGTGCTGCTGCACGCGGTTTTGCGCCGCGACAGAGGGCTGCGAACGGGGCGGCGCCTGTCACATGTGTTCGTGATGGACGTTCCGGGCATGTCGCGTCCGATCATGGTGACGGACGCGGCGGTCAACATCGCCCCCGATTTGGAAACCAAAGCCGATATCGTGCAAAACGCCATCCATCTGGCGCATTCCATCGGGATCGAAACGCCCAAGGTTGGCGTGTTGTCGGCAGTTGAAACGATCAACCCGCATATGCCTTCGTCCGTGGATGCGGCGTTGCTGTCGAAAATGGCCGAGCGCGGTCAGATCACCGGCGGTCTGGTCGATGGCCCCTTGGCGATGGACAACGCGGTGGACCTGAACGCGGCGCGCACCAAGGGCATCACCTCCGAGGTGGCCGGCGCGGCGGATATTCTGGTGGCTCCGAATATCGAGGCGGGCAACATGGTGGCGAAACAGCTGACCTATATCTCGCACGCCGAGGCAGCGGGGATCGTTGTCGGTGCCACCGTACCGATCATTCTGACATCGCGGGCGGATGATGACGCGTCGCGGCTGGCCTCTTGCGCGGTGGCGGCACTGCATGCGCAGGCGAATAAAGGTAAAATCCATGGCTGACTACGTTCTGGCGCTGAATGCCGGGTCTTCTTCTCTGAAATTTGGACTGTACGAACTGGTCGAAGGCAACCGCCCCAGCATGCGCTGGCATGGCCAGATCGAACGCTTGGGCGACGCACCGCGGTTGCTGGCGCAATCTGCCGGAGGGCGCTCGGTCAACCAGCCGCTGACCAATGCCAAGAGCCATGATGAGGCCATCCAGGCCTTTTTGGACATGGCGCAAGAGTATTTGCCGAGCATCAACATCCGCGCCATCGGCCATCGGGTCGTTCATGGTGGCACGGTGTATTCTGAGCCTGTTGTGATCGATGAAAAGGTCATGGATACGCTGTCCGGGTTCATCCCTTTTGCGCCGCTGCACCAACCCTACAGCCTGGCCGGTATCCGTGCCGCCAGCGCGGCATTTCCCGACACCGTTCAGGTCGCCTGTTTCGATACCGCGTTCCATCGGACGCACCCTTGGGTCAACGATACCTTCGCCCTGCCGCAAGGTTATTATGAAAAAGGCGTGCGTCGTTACGGCTTTCACGGTCTGAGCTACGACTATATCTCGCAGAAACTGAAAGAGATCGCCCCGGGGTTGTACGACGGTCGCGTGGTCATCGCGCATCTGGGCAACGGGGCCTCGATGTGTGCGGTATCGGGCGGCCGGGCCGTGGCTTCGACTATGGGCTTTTCCGCGCTGGACGGGTTGCCGATGGGAACCCGCAGCGGTCAGTTGGACCCCGGCGTCGTGCTTTACATGATGCAGCAGGAAGGCATGAGCGCGGACGAAATCGCCGAAATGCTCTATCGCAAGTCCGGCATGCTTGGCCTGTCGGGTATCTCGTCCGATATGCGTACCCTGTTGGCCGCTGACACGCCCGACGCACGCAAGGCCATAGACTACTATGTGTTCCGCATCCGCCGCGAACTGGGCGCGCTCTCCGCTGCGCTGGAAGGGATCGACGCGCTGGTCTTTACCGGGGGGGTCGGTGAGAACTCGGCCCAAATCCGTCAACTGGTGTGTGACGGGATGCGCTGGATTGGGATTGATATGGACCACAACCGAAATGCCGATGGCGGCACGGTGCTGTCGACCGATTTCAGCCGCGTTCGCATCCTGGCGATCCCCACGAACGAAGAGATGGTTATCGCCCGCGCCGCAGCACAGATTATGTAACCGCTATTGGTCCGGCTTGTTTTTTCGCCGCCGGGCGTATCGGACCAACGTCCCCAGGATCGCGCTGATGACATCGGGCGTCAGTGCGCCCAGCGGGTCGCGCCGGAGACCCGCTACGGTGCCGCGCACCTCGGACAGAGTGTCTGTGACCTCGGTTTCGATGTCCTGCAAGGCCATGTCGCGCAGCTCGACCGCTGCCGTTGTATCGGCCTGCGCGTTCTGCGTGTTGGCCAAAAGGGCAAGGATCAGCGCCAGCAGCAGATTGGCCCCGGCCATGATCAGCGCGGCGAGTGGTTTAGACAGGCTTGCCGACAGCCAGAAGAACCCGGCCACGTTCAGCATGATGACCGCCAGACCAACGGCCAGCCCGGCTGCGGCGTAGAAACCGGTGCGACGCGCCGCCACCGCGACATGGCGTTGTGCGATCAGCCGTTCGGCGCGCAGTACGATTGAAATATTGCGGGAAATGCGGCTCATGATCGGGCTCCTACCGGGACCGGCCTAGCAAATAGCCAAGCGTGAAAATACCAAGCGCAAACAGGATCGGCCGTTTGTGCGGCAGGTCTTCCAACTCGGTCAGGGCTTCTTCCAGCTGTCCGGACCAGTTGTCGAAGTTTTCGGCAATTCTGTCGGCAACCGAGTCATTTGGCTCTGGCTCGGAGGTCTGATTGCTGGCTGCGGATTGCTCGGCCAGTTGGCGGCGCAGATCGGCGACCTGGGCTTCAAGCTCGGCTTTCGTGACCATGGAACCGGTCCTCTTGCAATGGGTGCGCGTGGGTTGAGGCTAACACCCCAACCCCCGGCTTCAAGGACCATGTTAATGCGCTTTTCCGGTTTAGGAAAAGGGACTTATCTTTTTTCAGGAATAGTAGTCCGCAACCAGAAGGAAATCGGGTTCGGCATCTTCTTCGATGGTGGCGAAACGCGGGATCGGATCTTCGAACACGTTATCGGTACGGTCGTCATTGACGGTCGACACCTCTCCGATCAGGCAATCGCCCTTTTCAGCCCAAAACGCGTGCCAGATGCCGGGCATCAGGGTGACGCTTTCGCCCGGTTTCAGGCGCAGCAACTCGCCAGGTTTGATGGAGACCGGGCAGCCATCGCTGGGCACGACAACGGGGTTGTCACGGTCTATGCCACCTTCGGCGTCCGAGGCATAGATTTCCATCACCAGATCGCCGCCGCCCCGGTTGATGATATCCTCGGCCTTGATGATATGGCGGTGCATCGGCGACAGCTGTTTGTCGCGCGAGACCAGCAGCTTTTCCGCATAGAGCATTCCCCGGCCATTGTTCAAGTCGCCCACATCGCCGTTGCGCAGGGTGAACAGAAACAGGCCAAGCTCGTCAAAGCGGCCCTGCCCGTAATCGGTGATGTCCCAGCCCAGCCCGCGTTCGCGAATGCCAACGGCTTTTTCACTGCGCATCTGATCGGGGGACCAGTTCGCAAAGGGTGGCAGCACCGCACCGAACGAGCGGATAAAGGCCTCGGCCTCGGTCTTGATGGCGTTGATGTCGGATCGTTTCATGTCTGTCTCTTATGGGTCAAAGCTCGTGCGCCCAGGGCGGGTTGGCCCCGGCGCGGGATACGGTGACGGCAGCAACCTCGGCCCCTTTGGAAAGGGCTGCGCGCAATTGGTCAGGGGTCAGGGCGCGTAGGGCGGGTTTGCTCAGGTGGCCCGCGTCTTCGAGTTGGGCCAGAACGCCGGCGTTGAAGGTATCGCCTGCACCAACCGTATCGACCACCTCGACCGGTTGGACAGGAACCGAGGTCTCGGACCCATCCGCCAGATAGCCCGATGCGCCGTCGCTGCCGCGGGTGACGATGACAACGGCTGGCCCTGCCTGCAGCAGCAAAGGCACTTTCTCGGCGATGGTTTCGGGGCCGGGCACGATCCAGTCCAGATCCTCATCCGAGACCTTCACGATATCCGCCTGCGCGATCATCCGGTTTAGCCGGGTGCGATAGCGGGTCTGGTCCTTGATGAAATCCGGCCGGATATTCGGGTCGATCATCACTGCCCGATCCGCCCCATGCCGGTCCAGCAGCGCCGCATAGGCGTCGGCGCAGGGTTCACAGGCCAGGCTGATCCCGCCGAAATACAGGGCTGATACGGCGGGCAACTGGCTGGGCATATCCTCGGGCATCAACATCCGCCCGGCCGAGTTTTCATCCATGAAGCTGTAGGACGCGTGCCCGTCCTTCAGCCGCACAAAGGCCAGCGTTGTCGGGCGGTCCGAGCGGATCACATGGCTGCCGTCCACATGGCTGGCCTGTAGGGCGTCGGCCAATTGTTCCCCGAACATATCCGAAGACAGCCCCGTCAGCAGTCCGGCCGGAGCCCCCAGCCGCCCCAGCGCAACGGCCGTGTTGAAAATGGCGCCGCCTGAATGGGGAACAAACCCTTCTCCGCCCGAAACGGTCGGGGTGGGGATCATGTCGATCAGGGCTTCACCGCAGCATAGGATCATGCCGGGACCTTTCTGTTTCATGGGATCAAGCGCGTATTTTAGCGCGTCAGGGCACTTTTACAGAAATTGTTAGCGCCAACAATGCCAAATTCGTCCTGTTCCGACACATACAGGTTGAACGATCGCCGAAGATCGCTGAACCGACCGCCCGCGTTGAACGCATCGCGGAACGCGTCCTTGAACAGCCAGCGGTTCTTTTCGGCGACGCCGCCCACAAGAAAAACGCCGCCCGAGGGCATGAGCACAACCGCAAGATCGCCCATCACCGCGCCCAGATGGGTGGTAAACATATGCGCCGTTTTCACTGCAATCGGATCGGTTTGCGTGCGGGCGTCCTCCAGAATGTCCCGGGCGCTGCGTTGTGGCGTATCGGCCTGACCGGCGGCCATTCCGGCAGCCTGATACAGGATTGGCAGGCCGGTTCCGCTGAGGAACATTTCGGCCTCTAGCACCAGAGTGTCGTCAAAAAAGCAATCCGGGGCGATGTGGCGGGCGGCGCGGAAAATCTCGACCTCATCCACATGGCGGGGCGACAGGCCGACATGGCCGCCTTCACCCGATGCCGTGTGGTAGCGGCCATCGGAGTAGAGCAGGGCGCCGACGCCAAGCCCGGTGCCCGGTCCAACCACCAGCCTGGTGCCGGGGGGCGGGGTGGTTTCCCCCTGCAGAACCTCGACGTCGTTGCCGGTGACTTCGGCAACGGACCACGCGGCGGCAGTGAAATCGTTGATCACAAAAGTATGCTGCGCACCGGTGGCCTTGCTGATATCGGCCTCGGAAAGATCGAGATTTGCGTTTGTCAGGCGGATCGTCCCGTCCCTGACCGGGCCGGCCCCAGCGGCTACAACGGCGCGCGGATCGGTGCCGATCTCGTCGCGCAGGCTGTGAAACACCGCAAGCAAGTCAGACAGGGTGCCCGTCGGGTATTTGCGCAGATCGGCCAGCTTGCCGTTCGAAATCACACCCAGCCGCGTATTGGTCCCGCCAATATCTGCAACCAGATTCCAGTGTTCGTGCATGGCACCGGCGGGCTGTGCAAGGGGCAGAGACACCGTGCTTCCTCTCAATTTGGTTTCCAGAGCAGGCAGATCTTCAATCCCTGATGCGTGGATAAACAGGCCTTTCACCGGCACGCCCTGGTCCAGAGCCTCGTGCACGGCCTGCAGGTTCTGTTTGAACCGGGCGGGATCTTGCTGGCGTTCCGAGTTGCCGTTTTCGATGAAATAGAGGGGCAGGTCTTTGGTGAAGTCCTGCTGGATGCGGGTCAAGGCTGCGGCGTCGATTGGTCCGCGGGCATCGCAATGCAAACCGCACCAGTCAACCGGAGTACCGATGATGTCGAAATCGTCCTGCCAGCCCTCCGGCAGGTATGGCTCTAATTCTGCTACCGTGACTTCCGGGTAGGCGTTGTTGAATATGCCGCTTAACAGGTCAGCGGAACGAGAGTCGTTCTCGGCCCATTTCAGAGGGATTTCCACACCCAGATTGGTCATGCCCAGCCCGCGCATCGCCTCAATCGAGCGGCCATGGGCCAGTAGCATGTGATGCATCCTGCGTGTGGTGGTACGGACGTCGCGCAATTCCGGGGCACCGAGCCATGCAGGCGCGTCTATCGGGGCAACGCTGAACATGCGGTCACCAATGCGGCTCATGAGGGTTTCGGTATAGTCGGCAAACCAGCCCGCAACATCGCGGTTTCGCCAGCCGCCCAGATCGTCCAGCGCCAGGGGAAGATCGGTGCCACAGAGCGTTACACAAGGGCGAAGACCATACTCAAGCAAGGCATCGGCAAGACGGTCGTAGTCGTCCAGCCCGGCCTGATTCACCGATCCCCTGCCTTCGGGCAGAACATGCGCCCAACTGGTCGAAAAGCGATAGCAGTCGAACCCGGCCTTTTGCACCGGGCCAAGGTTCAGCGGTTCAGAATCGTGGTGACCGCCAGAGGTCGAAAAGCCAAAGAGGAAGTCCTTGGGAAAATCAGCGCGGATGTCTTGCATGATCAGTACCTGTTGGGGCGGGACCGGTAGGGGTGCCACCTATCAGTTTGGCCTCCGGCATTCCAGTTGGTGCGGGGTTGTGACGCCTTAAAGCGCTGTGCTGGGTCTTATGGGCTCGGCGATATCAAAAATTGATAGCGCTAACAACATCTGAATCCTGACCGCTTGTCAGGCAAGGCGGGTCGCGTAGTGAGCCTTTAAGCGCAGCTGAACCCTTGTCTTGACAAGTGAGGTTGCCCTGTTTCAACCTAATTGAAACGTTTCAAAAAGGATTAGACCGGTAAATGCGAATTGCGGCGCAGCTTTATACCGTTCGGCAGGTTGGGGATCTGGCATCCCAGCTTGAACTGATCGGCGCCTGCGGGTTCGAGGACATCGAAACGATCGGGTTCCATGATCTGGCCCCCCGGGATATGGCGCAGCAGGTGGAGCGATCAGGTCTGACTGTGCGCTCGGCGCATTTCGACTGGCCCGAGTTTGAAACGCGGTTCGACGAAATCGTGGAGCTGTTGCGCCTTTTGCAATGCCCCGTGGCCGTAATGCCATGGCTGGAGCCCGAGGAACGGCCCGCCGCACCCAGGGAATGGGCGGCGATGGCGGATCGGCTGGCAGGCTGGGCGACGCAGCTTGCAGCACAGGGTGTTCGCGTGGCCTATCACAATCATGATTTCGATCTGGTGGGCTGTGCCGGCGAAACGCCTCTGGACCAGATCCTGTCACACGAAAACCTGTATTGGCAGCCCGATATCGGGTGGTTGCAGGTTTCGCAGCAGGACCCGGTAAAGCTGCTGCAGCGCTATGCGGACCGGATCGTTTCGGTTCATGCCAAGGATGCAGACCCGTCGGCAGGCCACGGGGACGAGCGCTGGCGCAATCTGGGTCAGGGCGTGGTGGACTGGCCCCGCGTGCTGCGCATTCTGGCAAACAGCCCGTGCAGTGATCTGTTCGTTGAACATGACGAAACGCCCAACCACGCCGAGACCTTGTGGACAGGGCGAACATTCCTGATGCGCCAGCTTGCGGTCGAGGTCGGGTAATGGCGCGCGCGACGATCAAGTCCATCGCGAAAGAGACCGGTTATTCCGTCGGCACCGTCTCGAACGCATTGCGCGGGGCGGCGTCAGTCAAAGAAAAGACCCGGCAAGAGATTCAGGCCGCTGCCACCCGGCTTGGCTATCGCGTCAACATGGACGGGTTGAAGCTGCGCACAAATAAATCTTACCGCATCGCGGTTCTGGTCAGCGTGTCACCGGACGCGGCAGAGGAATGGGAGGGGGTAGAGTTCACTCGCATTCTGGCCGGGATCTCTGCGGCGCTGCAGGGCTCGCGGTATGAAATGAGCGTGTTCAACGTGGCAGATATCCCGGATGCCATGGCGACATTGGCGCGGATCGTTCAGGATGGGCTGGCCGATGGCGTCATATTCTCGGGCACGCTGCACGGTGACCCGCGCATCGTGTATCTGCAACAAAATGCGTTCCCCTTTGTGACCATGGGAATGAGTGACAGCGAAACGCCCCATGCCTTTGTTGATTTCGACAGTCAGGCCGCCGCCTTCGACGCTACTGCGCGGCTGGTACGGCTGGGCCACCGGCGCATTGCCTTGGTCAACCCTCCGACCGAGTTGATTTATGCGCGCCAGCGTCAAACCGGGTACGAACAGGCCTTGGCCAATGCCCAGATCGCGCCGGACCCGGCCTTGATCTTCAACGGCCCGACTACGGCGCGCACCGGGCAGCACAGCTTTGACGCACTGATGCGGCTGCCGGATCGCCCCACGGCCTGTATCTGTGCGAATGAGGCGATGACACTCGGCGTGCTATCCGCCGCCCATGCCGCAGGCTTCCAGGTTGGTCGCGATTTGGTGGTGATTTCGACCGATGACCTGCAGCTGAGTCGTTATTTCGTGCCGCCGCCCAGCACCTATTACGTGCCGATCGAAGAGACCAGCCGCCTGCTGGGCGAATACATGTTGAAAGCTCTGGACGGGGCAGACCCGTCCGAGACCCAGAAAAAGATCAGGGCCACGCTTATCGAGCGCCAACCTGACACCCCCGCGCCGCAAACGGCGTCCATCAAATAAACCAACAGAGGAGTACTTGAAGATGTTCAAAAACCTACTGGCCGCAGCTGCCCTGACCGCGATAGCCGCCCCGGCGGTCTTTGCCGCCGATCTGGAAGGGCGAGTGCTGAAGATCGGAACCGACGCCACCTATCCGCCGATGGAAACGGTCGATGAGGCGACCGGTGAGATCGTGGGCTTTGACGTGGATGTGATGAATGCGATCTGCGAAAAGGTGAACTGCGTTCCGAACTTTGTGAACACAGCCTGGGACGGCATCTTTGCCGCGCTTCAGCAGGGAGAGTTCGATCTGGTGATCTCGGGCGTTTCGATCACGCCGGAACGCGAAGAGACAATGGATTTCTCGGAACCTTATATCGTGGTTAGTCAGGCCATCTTGCTGCAGGTCGACAATGGCGACATGACATTGGATGACTTCAAGGCCGGTGGTAAGAAACTGGCGGCGCAGACCGGTACCACCAACGCGCAGCTGGCCGAAGAACTGGTCGGGCGTGAGAATGTCAGCCTCTACGACAACTTCTCGGCCGCGATTCTGGCGTTGCAGAACGCTGATGTGCAGGGCGTTATCATCGACGGCACTTCGGCGGCCGCCTACGAGCAGGAGTTCGCGGGTGAGCTGACCGTGGGGATCACCGGGCTGCAATCCGACCCGCTGGGGATTGTCTTCCAGGAAGGTGACGCAACCGTGGATGCCATCAACGAGGGGCTGGCGGCGATCAAGGCCGACGGCACCCTGGACGCGTTGATCGGCAAATACTGGAGCACCGAGTAACCCGGTCCTTCCCGTAACGGCCCGGCGCCACCGGTGGCCGGGCCGCATATCAGCAGAGAGGTCCCATGTCGCGCCTAAGCTCGATCCGTCCGAGCAACCTTGTGTTGCTCGCCGCTGCTCCGTTCATCATCTACCTGTTCGCCACCTCGTCGAAATACCTGCGCTCGCTGATTGCGATTCTGGGGATCGGCAATAACGCAGGGCCCATCTTTGTCGGGTTTCTGATTATTCTGGCGGTGGCCATCCTTGGATACCTCTGCGCCCGCAATGCGCGGTTTCAGACGGCTCCGGGGTGGTTGCGCATCTCGGCGCTGACGGCGTTACCCGCGGCGGTGGCCTTGGCGGTTCTTGGGTTCATTGCGCCACAGGTGCTGTTGCCCTTTGCCGAGTCCGTCTTCTTTCACGCGCTCAGCGAGAACACATCGACCCTGATCGACCGGTCCTCGCAGACCTGGGTGCTGTTCCCCGAGGTGGTCGAGGCCGTTCAAACCGGCTTGCAGATCGTGCTGGTGATATACGCACTTGTCGTAGCCGCCATCCTTCTGTCTTCCCGCCTGCACAATGGGTCGCGCAGCTATGTTCAGTTGGGGTTTGAAATCCTGACCGGTGCGGTGCTGTTCTACCTGATGTTCATGGCACATTGGCAGTTTGCCACTGGCGTGGCGATCACGTTCCGCGCGGCCATCTTCGCTTATATCTTTGCGGCCATTCTGGGCTTGATCTGGGTTGGGCTGCAATCATTCAAACCCAAAGCGCGCACGACCGTCACTTATGGTTGCATCAGCCTGGCCTTGCTGGCCATTTCAGCGTTCTTCTTCATGCAGCCCCAAGTGAAATACGAACTTGTCGGCACGTTGGACGCCCGCATCGCCATCGTGCGGGGCACCCCGCAAGCGCAGGCGGACATGATCCGTTTTGGTGAGTTTCAGGAGGAGGGAGAAAGCCAGCAATACCGCATCCGCAGCGCGCCCGATGCAGCCACTGCGGTGGAACAGATCGAAACCATAGACAGTGTCTCGGCTGCCTTTGTTCCAGTCGGAACGAACAACAAGGGCTATCCAGTGATCTGGCAAACCAGTTTCCTGCCGGACAAATACCGCAATCCGGCACTGGCCTTTGCCGTCTTTGGCTTTCTGCTGCTGACGCTGACCGTTGGCGGCGCCCAGCACAAGCTGCATCCGCTGGCCGTAGGCGCCGAGTTCTTTGTCGACACGATCCGCGGTATTCCGATGCTGGTGATCATTCTCTATATCGGCCTGCCGCTGGCGGGGGCGGTCAAGGATGCCACCGGCGGCGGTATCGACATGACCAACATGACGCGCGGGATCATCGCGATTTCCGTAGGATACTCTGCCTATATGGCCGAGATTTTCCGATCCGGCATCGAAGCCATCCCCAGAGGGCAGATCGAGGCAGGCGGCTCGCTCGGCCTGTCGCGCTGGCAGACCGCGCGGCTGATCATCCTGCCGCAGGCGCTGCGGATCGTGACACCGCCTTTGGGCAACGAATTCATTGCGATGATCAAGGATACTTCGCTGCTGTCGATCCTGTCGGTGCGCGACATGACCCAGCGGATGCGCGAATTCCAGGCGGCAAGCTTCCTGCCTTTTGCTCCGTTTAACACTGCGGCGATCCTCTATGTCGTGATCACGCTGGGCTGTGCCAGCTTCCTGAAATGGATCGAACGCCGCACGGCAAGGGAAGACCGATGAGCAAGCTGGAACTGGGGGTTTGCTATTACCCCGAACAATGGGATCGGTCGCTGTGGCGCGAGGATGCCAAACGGATGGTCGAGATGGGCCTCGATTGGGTGCGCATTGCCGAATTCACCTGGGGCCTGATTGAACCCGAGCGTGGGCAATTCCAGTGGGACTGGCTGGACGAGGTGATAGACATTCTGGGGAGTGCCGGGCTGCGGGTGATGATGTCCACGCCGACAGCCGCACCGCCGAAATGGCTGATCGATGAGCATCCCGAAATCCTGCCGGTTGGCCCGGATGGGCGCGTCAGGGGGTTTGGGTCCCGCCGGCACTATTGTTTTTCCAGCGAGGTTTATCTGGCCGAGTCCCGCCGGATAGCCACCGAATACGCGCGCCGCTATGGTGAGAACCCGCAGGTTCACGCCTGGCAGATCGACAATGAGTATAATGATCACGACACGGTGCTCAGCTACTCGGACGCGGCGCGCGACGGGTTCCGGCGCTGGTTGGAGCAGCGTTACAGCAACATCGACAACCTGAACCGGACGTGGGGCACCGTGTTCTGGTCATCTGCTTATTCCAGCTTTGACCAGATTGAACTGCCCAACGGGCTGGTGGCCAGTCCCAACCCGACCCACGCGCTGGATTTTGCGCGCTATTCCTCGGACCGGGTACGGCTGTTCAACAAGGCGCAGGTGGATATTTTGCGGCAGTATTCTCCGGGTCGGGATATCACCCACAACTTCATGGCCGGCAGTTTCGAGTTTGACCACCACGCCGTGGCGGCCGATTTGGATGTCGTCGGGTTTGACAGCTATCCGCTGGGCAACCTTCTGGGATCGACCCTGTCTGATGAGGACAAACTCCGATACCTGCGCACGGGCGCGCCGGACTATCAGGGGTTTCACTGTGATCTCTATCGGTCGCAGGGCAGGGGCCGGATGTGGGTGCTGGAACAGCAACCCGGCCCGGTGGACTGGGCAGAAAAGAACCCATCCCCTGCGGACGGCATGGTCCGGCTGTGGACATGGGCCGCCTATGCGCACGGGGCGCAGGCGGTGATGTTTTTCCGCTGGCGTCAGGCCAAGTTCGCGCAAGAGCAGTTTCACACCGCCCTGTTGCGCTCGGACGGCAGCCCGGATCAGGCCGCGTTGGAACTGGCGCAGGTAGTTCAGGAGCGGGCGGCATTGCCTCCGGCCGCGCGCCAGCGGGCATCAGTGGCGATCCTGCTGGATTACACGTCTATCTGGGCTGCAAATATCCTGCCCCATGACGATGCGTTCCCGAATGCGCAAATCTTCCGTGAATGGTATGCCGGGCTGCGGTCCCTTGGTGTCGATCTGGATTTTGTCGGGCCAGAGGATGACCTGACCGGCTATGAGCTGATCGTATTACCGCAAAGCATGATCGTGTCGCCGGAACTTGCGAAACGATTGCGGGGCAGTCAGGCAAGGCTGCTGATCGGGGCCCGCGCGGGCAGCAAGACCGCCGATATGCACACGCCCCAAAACCTCGCCCCCGGAGAGTTGGCCGATCTGGCCGGTGTCCGGGTGTTGAGGGTCGAATCACTGCCCGATCTGGCCCGGGAATCGGTGCGGTTGCAGGATGGAACCCAGCACGAATTCACCGGTTGGCGCGAAATCATCGAGACCAAACATTCGGTAACAGCCCGTTTTTCAAGCGCTTACCGCAACGGCAGCCCGGCGATTGTGCAGTCGGATCGGGCGATGTACCTGGCGATGATTCCGCGCGGGCCATTGTTGCAGGCCGTTCTGGCACAGGTCTTGAACTGGGCAGACATCCCAGTAACGGAAAACAACCGGGATGTGCGCATCACACGCCGAGGAGAGCTGTTCTTCGCCTTCAATTTCAGCGCGGCCACGCAGGTTCTGCCTGATCGCGAAGAACGTCACTATCTGTTTGGTACTTCAGAAATCCCGTCCTATGGTGTCTCAGTCTGGGTGGAACCGTGACCTGTTCACGGTTCTGACGGACGTGATCGCAAACTGGACCTATGAAAACTGATAACTGTCACTTTTGGACTGACAGCGCTGCGGCAAAGGTCTAGCCTGCACTGACAAAACAAAAAGACTACAAAGTCCAACAACGGGAGAAACGAAAATGGCTGAACGGAAAACGCTTTCCAGACGCTCTGTCCTGAAAGGCGCGGGTGCTGCTGCGCTGGCGGCACCGCTTTATAGCAAAAGCGCGCTGGCGTCCTCGGGTGAGATCAACATTCTGATGTGGTCGGATTACCTGCCGCCCAGCTTCATTCAGGAGTTTGAGACTCTGACCGGGATCAAGGTGAACTACACCGGTATCGGGTCGAACGAAGAAATCATCAACAAGATGAAGGCGACCAAGGGTCAGGGCTTTGACATCGTGTCGCCGACCAACAACCGCTCGCTGCAATGGGAGCCGCTGGAGCTGTTGCAACCCTTCGACATGAACAAGGTTCCGATCGATCTGGTGAACCCGGCGATGGCCGCAATCGGCACGGATGCGTGGAACTTCGGTGACAGCGGCGTGCACTGGCTGCCGCATATCTGGGGCACCGAGGGTATCGCCTATCGCACCGACCTGTGGCTGCCGGAAGGCGACGCGCCGTCTTATGGCGATGTCTGGTCCGAAGAAAACGCCGGCAAGACCATGGGCCGCGCGCATTCGATGATGCTGGGCGCAGGCCTTTACATGGAACGCGCCGGTGAGATGGAGCCGGGCTCGGTCTGGGCCGCGTATGGCGACGAGGAAACCATGCGCAAGGTCTGGGGTCAGATCACCGACTGGTGTATCGCGCGTAAGAACCGGATCAAGCTGATCTGGAACGATGCCGACACCCAAAAGAACGGTCTGCTGAACGAAGGCGTTGTGGTCGGTCAAACCTGGGATGGTCCGCCGCTGGCGCTGAAATCGGCGGGTGAGCCGGTGCATTATCAAGCCCCGATCGAAGGTGCGATGGCCTGGGTTGACGGTATGGCGATGCCGACAGGCGCGGCCAATATCGACCAAGTTTATGCCTTCATCGACTTCGCCTTCCAGGCGAAACCGGCCGGTGTTGCGATTGACAGCCACGGCTACAACTCGCCGGTTCTGGGCGCCGACCAGTATTCGGGCGACACCTACAAGAAGAACTTTGCCGAGGCCTATCCGGGTGACTCGCTGGCGAACCTCAACCCATGGCCGGCCGAAGCGCCGTGGTATGCGGAAACCCGCACCGAGTTTGTCAACAAGTTCAAAAGCGCCTGATTGCTTTGAAACGCTGCCCTCCGCCATTGCGCGGGGGGCTATCCATTCGCGCGCCGTTTCGGCGTGACGGACCCTATTTTGGTGCGGTCAGCAACCGCACCTGACGGAGATACCAAAAATGAGTGCAGGGGTCGGTGTAGATCTTGAAAATCTGTGGATCCGTTTCGGTGACTTTGTCGCCGTGCGGGACGCCAATGTGAATATCAACGGAGGCGATTTCTTTTCGTTCCTTGGCCCCTCGGGCTGCGGCAAGACAACGATCCTGCGTGCGGTCTCGGGCTTTCTAGACCCAAGCGAGGGCCGGGTTCTGATCGGCGGCAACGACATGCAAGGCATCGGCCCGAACAAGCGTCCGACGGCTTTGATCTTTCAGAACCTGGCGTTGTTCCCGCTGATGAAAGTGTGGGAGAACATCACGTTCTCGTTGGAGATCAAAGGTGCCAGCGCCAAGGAACGCCGCAAGCGCGCCGACGAATTGCTGGACATGATCGCGCTGCCGGGACAGGGCGATAAGCTGCCCAGTGAGCTTTCGGGTGGTCAACGTCAGCGTGTAGCCATTGCGCGTGCTTTGTGCGCCGAGCCGGATGTGCTGTTGCTGGACGAGCCGCTGTCGGCACTCGACCTCAAGCTGCGTCAACACATGCGGACGGAACTGCGGGAAATTCAGCAGCGGGTCGGCATCACCTTCATCTACATCACCCACGATCAGGGCGAGGCCCTGACCATGTCGGACAACATCGCCGTCATGCGGGCCGGGGTGATTGATCAGATCGCGGATGGCAAGACGATTTATAACGACCCCAACACCGCCTTTGCGGCCTCATTTGTAGGCGAAAACAACGTGTTCCGTGGAAAGATCAAGCAGGTCATGGGCAGTGAGGCGCTGATCGAGACCAACCGCTCGGGGGATCTGGTCGCGCGGATTTCGACGGCCAATCAGGGCACGATGAAAGTGGGCGACGACGCCATGATGTTCATCCGCCCCGAAGCCCTGGCTATCGCACCCGACGGCGCCACCGGTGATCACTTCGTCACCGCGCGGGTGAACCATGAAGAATTCGAAGGAAATGTCTTCAACATCTTCACCGAAGGTGAGGGCGGCAAAGAGATCAAGGTGTCGATCCCGAACCACGGTCAGTCCTTTAAGGATCACACCGGACAGAACATCACGCTGGAATATGAAACCCAGAACGCGGTTCTGGTTCCGGCGGGTGAACTGGCCGCGGAATAGGGGGAAGACCACATGCCCCGCTTTCTGAAGGACTTCTTCAACCGCAACGGCACCGGCATGGGGCTGGCGATATTGGGTCTGGTCCTGTTCTGGACCATCGGCCTGATCATCCTGCCGCAGCTGTCGATGCTCGATTTCTCATTCCGTCCGAACCTGCCGCCACCAGAGATCGGCGGACCAAAAGACGTTTATACGCTGGAGAACTACAAATATCTGATCTACGGCCCCGAAGGCGGCAGTCAGAACTATAACGCAGTCGATCTGCGCGTTTTTTTCCGCACGCTTCTTGCGGCCGTGTGTGTGACGATCTTCAACCTGATCATCTGCTATCCAATTGCCTATTATCTGGGTCAGTCCAAGGGCAACCATATTCGCATCTTCGCGATCATGCTGATCATCCCCTACTGGATCAACGAAATCCTGCGGGCCTTTGCGTTGCGGATCATCTTCGGCGAGACCGGCGTGCTGAACACCCTGTTCATGGGTTTGGGCATCTGGGACACACCGTTTGACTTCATTCGCAATGACATCGCGCTCTATGCCGGTCTGGGGTACGCCTACATCCTGTTGATGATCTTCCCGATGTACAATGTGATTGAAAGTCTGGACGGAAACCAGATCGAAGCTGCACGGGATTTGGGTGCGCCATGGTGGCGTATTCACTGGCGGGTAGTAATCCCCTACGCCAAACCCGGCATCAGCTCGGGCTGTACCATGGTCTTCATGCTGTCTGCAGGTGCGCTGGCTGCACCGCAGATTCTGGGTGGGCCGTCCAGCTTGTGGTTCACGCAGCTGATCTATCAGCAATTCAACGACAATAATGACTGGCCGCAGGGGGCCGCCTACGCCATCGTGCTGCTGGTGACCTGTATCCTGTTCGTGCTGGCAATGATGCGCCTGTTCAAGGTGAACATGGGGGATATCGGGAAATGAACAATTCCTTCCTCCGTATAAGCATCTGGGTCTATCTGGCGATTTTCTTCCTGTACCTGCTGGGCCCGCTGGTGATCATGTCGGTCACGGCGTTCAACTCTTCGGCTTTCCCGAGAATGACGCCGTGGGAATGCCTGACCTTCCAGTGGTTCGGCGAACTGTTCCAGGATCAGCGTATCCTGAACGGTATCAAGAACTCGTTGATCATCGGGGCCGGGACGGTTGTTCTGTCAGTGGCGATGGGTCTGGCGGGCGCTCTGATGCTGACGCAGATCTGGCCCAAGCTGCGGGCGACCTACTACACGGTCATCATCGCGCCGATCCTGATCCCGGGCGTGGTTCTGGGTATCTCGACGCTGGTGTTCTGGGACCGGATCAACCGGATGCTGGGACTGGGTGCGGACAGTTTTCTGTCCAACGGCATCTTCCTGACGGTGATCGGCCAATCCACCTTTATCGCCAGCTATTGCATGCTGGTGTTGGTGGCGCGGCTGCAGCGCTATGACGTGGCGCTGACCGAGGCCGCACTGGACCTCGGCGCGACCCACGCGCAGGCGTTTCGTAAAATCCTGCTGCCCTTCATGCGTCCGGCGATTGCCTCGGCGGCGGTGCTGGCGTTCCTCGCTTCGTTCGAGAACTACAACACCACCACCTTCACCTTTGGTGAATACCCGACGCTGACCATCGAACTGGCGCAAAAGGTGCGCTACGGCATCACGCCGTCGATTTCCGCTCTGGCCTTCATCATCGTGGCGTTGACCGTGTTCTTTGCCTTGCTGAACGAGGCCAAGCTGAAACGGCAGGAGCTGGTTGCCGCCGCGCGCAAGAATGCCACGGTCGAGGAGTTGGCGGGCAAGATCAAACTGCCCAGCTTCTTCTCCGGCAATATGGCAGCGGTTCTTGTGGTTGTATTCGCAGTGGCCACCATCACCGTGATCGGCACCGCGACGGCTTACAACCCGGCGCAATGTATCGCCGACGTGCGTGAGCAAAAGCAACTGGAAGCCCAGCAGCGTATCGAGGAGTTGCGTAAGCAGCGCGAAGAACAGCGCAGACTGCGTGAAGAGGAACGCAAACAGCGCTTCGAAGGCGTGTTTGAGCCCGGTGATCTACAACCCGGATCAACCGAGGAGGAAGCAGAGCCAGACACCGGCACCAATAACTCTGGTTTTGGCAACGTGTTTGCACCGAATACCTTGGGCGGTGACAGCGATGAGGGCGAAGCGGAACCCGAAACGCCGCCTGCCAGCAATGGCGGCTTCGGTGGGGCTTTTGATCCCAACAGCCTGCAAAGCGATGACTAGGTGTCACGCCTGACAGAAACCCACGCGCCCGGAGAGTTACCCCTCTTCGGGCGCGTCCTTTTTTAGGATCAGCACGTCGCAGGCATCAATCTCAAGCCCGTTCCATGACACGGGGGCAGAGGTGTAGTTGATCAGAAAAACGTGCTGTTCGGTCTCGCGCCGGCGCAATCCTGCGGGCAGGAGATGCTGGGTCAGTCCGACCTCTTGCGCTGCCATAGAGATCACCCGATCCCAAAGGACCTCATCCGGGAAGCCGGACAGATACCAGGCCCCGTTTTCCCCCTTCAGGGCAGAAGTCCCGTCGGTGTAGGTCAGCAGGTCCTGGGCGCTGCCAGACAGGCGATCGATCCAGTGCTGAGCCGCGCCGCCGCCAACGACCTCGCGGCGCACGTTCGGGGGCAGAGTTTCGACGAGGTCAACCTCGCTATCCAGTTCTGACAGGCCGGGGCGCGCTTCTGGGATCTGAAAATCATGCGTGATGGCTCCGCTGCGGGGGCCATAGAGTGTCAGGTCACCCAAGCGCTGTTGTGACTTTTCGCCAATAGTGGCCAGCCCGGGGGCGAGGATCAGTTTGTACCCAGCCTTGGGCGTTTCGGACGCCGAGAGGATATCCACCGATAACCCGGCCCGCCGCAAGGCCCGATAAGCCGAGAAGACCAGCCGGAAATAGTTGAACCCGGCCCCTTGCGGCTGTGTGGTCCACGCCCAGTCCGAGGCGTAGTCGAACAGGATGGCCGCGTCTGCCTGTGTCTGGGTGACTGCGCCCAGCTTTGCCAGATCATCGGCTGTCTGGCGGGCCTCGGCTAAGGCCGGGGCGGGGGCATTGTTCGGGGTCAGTAGCCCTGCGTGCATTTGTTCCTGCGCAAACGGGGCCTGGCGCCAGCGGAAATAATTGACCACCTCGGCCCCATGTGCCACGGCCTCAAGCGACCACAGGCGCACCATGCCGGGCAGGGGGGCGGGATTATAAGGCGCCCAGTTCACTGGGCCGGGCTGTTGCTCCATCACCCACCAGCGGCCACGTCCAACAGCGCGGTAGAGGTCGTGGTGAAAGGCCTGCATGTCCGGGTCGCCCTGCTGCAGGAACGCGGTTTTGTGCGCCTCGTCAGCCTCAAGCCGATCGGACAGGAAGCCGATCGGGTAACTGTCCCATGTGGCGATATCCAGATCCTCACCGACCTTGAAATGGTCGAAATCCAGAATCCGCCCCATATAGTTGTGCAGCAGCGGCGCATCGGTCAGCGGCCGCAACACATCGACCTGAGCCTTGTTGAACACCGCCACCTGATCCGAGCTAAAGCGGCGAAAGGCCAGAACGTGGGCGGGGTTCGGCTCGGTCACGGTCAGGTTGGGCAGGTCGATCTGATCAAAGCTGTCGTATTCCATCGCCCAGAACACATTGCCCCATGCCGCGTTCAGCGCCTCAACCGAGCCATACTGATCCGCCAGCCACCGCCGAAACGCCTGCAAGGCCGGTTGGCTGTAGCTGACCGTGGTCTCGTGGCAGCCGTATTCGTTGTCGATCTGCCACGCGGCGATATGTGGGTTGCGTCCGTAGCGTTCCCCCATGATCCGCGTGATGCGGGTGCACTCCTCGATAAAGCCCTGATGGCTAAAGCAATAATGCCTGCGCGAGCCGAATTTGCGCGGTTGCCCCTGAGCATCCGCGGCCAGCATGTCAGGGTGTTTGTCCAACATCCAACGCGGGGGCGTCGCCGTGGGCGTACCCAGCACTACCTTGAGCCCCGCAGCCCCCAGCACACCAATCGCGCGATCCAGCCAGTCGAATTGCAAATCGCCGGGACTTGGTTCCATCCGGCTCCAGGCAAATTCGCCGATCCGCACCCATGTCAGGCCGGTTTCCACCATGCGGGCGGCGTCCTCGGCCCACATCTCTTCGGGCCAGTGTTCGGGATAGTAGCAAACGCCAAGTTCGGGCTTCATAGAAGGACTCTGTGCTCGGCTTGTCCCTTGCCAGCGCCGGAGGCGGCAAAGGTCATGCCATTGGTTGGGTGGTTGGCCAATGTCTCTGCATCCAGCCCTTCGCGTGCGGTGGTGCAGAACAGCGTGGTCAGATCATCTCCGCCAAAGGCGGGGCATGAGGTATGCGCCGCCTCAAAGGCGACCGCTGTCAGGAACTGGCCCGCAGGGGTATAAGCGGCCACGCGGCTTGCGCCCCATTGGGCGATCCAGATGTTACCGTCGACGTCGACCACCGCGCCGTCGGGGTTAATTCCATCGACGCGCAGATCGAGGAAGACCGTGCTTTCGCCCTCGGGCCAGCCGGTTTCAGGGTTCAAAGGCTGGAGCATAACCTGTTTCGTGACCGTATCTGCGTAATAGGCGCAGGACCGGTCCGGAGCGAAACAGATCGCATTCGAGATCGTGACGTTTGGCACCAATTGCCGCAACTCGCCCTGCCAGTACCGATAAATCGCACCTGCGCCGGGTTCGGCATTTTTTCCCATCGTGCCGATCCAGAACCCGCCCCACGGGTCCGCGCGCCCGTCATTCGAGCGGGTGACCGGGGTGCCTGCCTCGAGCGGGGAGATCAGTTCTTTCTGCCCGGTCTTCAGGCTGAATCGCCAAAGCCCCGTTTCAGAGGCGATCAATAGCCTGTCCCGGTCGACCCAGCCCGCAGCCGAGACATGTTCGCCGAACTGCCAACTATGCTGTTCGCCGTTTTCCCGCGTCATCAGGCGTTTGCCGATGATATCGAACCAGAAAAGCTGTTGCCGCTCGGGGTGCCAAAGCGGCCCCTCACCCAGTTCGCAAGGGCGGTCGTCGTAGACGATGCTCATCCGGCGGCCTCGTCATAGGCGGCCACGATCCGCGCGGCGAGGTCTGCGATCTCAGAGATGGCCATGCCGGGCTTGAACAGTGCCGATCCTATGCCGAACCCGTCGGCGCTGGCCTTGATCCACTGGTCGAAGTTCTCGGGCCCCGCGCCGCCGACGGCATAGATCAGCGTACCTTTGGGCAACACTGCGCGCAGGGCGGACAGCCCCGCCGGACCGGCCAGAGCGCCGGGAAAGAGTTTCAGGCCAGAGGCCCCGGCCTTGAGGGCCGCAAATGCCTCGGTCGGGGTGAAAATGCCGGGCCAGCTTTCCAGACCCAGTTGATGGGTGTGCGAGATAACCTGCGCGTCGCAGTTCGGCGACACGATCAGCCTGCCGCCGACCTTGGCCACCGCGTCCACCTGATCCGTCGTCAGAACGGTGCCTGCTCCGATCAGGGCGCGGTCGCCGAATTCCGCGGCCATAATACTGATCGACTCCAGCGGATCGGGTGAGTTCAATGGCACTTCGATCTTGTCGATCCCGGCTTCGATCAGGGCCTGCCCAGTGGCGGCGGCATCAGACGGGCGCAGACCGCGCAGAATGGCGATAATGGGACGGCTCATGCGGTTTGCCTCGTCAGGTTTCGGGCCTGCAGCAAGCCGGCCAGTGTGCATTGCGTGCTGTTGGCGGTTTCGACAAACGCGCCCTGTTGTTGCAGGGCTTTGGTGTAAATGTCTGAGAGTCCCTCGGCCCCGATGATCGCCAGTTGCTGCCCCAGCCAATAGGGGCGGGTCGCGGCCAGTTCCGCACCGATCAAAAAGCCGGAAAGCTGAGCGCGGGTAACGCTGCTATCCTGACCCTGCAACAGATCGGCGGCGCGCAGGCCGAACAGTCGCGCGGCCAGTTGTTCGGGTTTGGACAGGGTATCTGCCGCAGCCTCGGCAAAGGCGGCATCGTCCCACCCATGACCGACCGAGTGTTTTAGCACCGATTGCCCGGCCAGCAGATCGAACATCTCTCCGGTCATGAAGGTGCGAAAGCTAACGACCTCTCCGGCGCTGACCTGCACCCATTTGGTGTGGGTGCCGGGCAGACATATCACACCGTCCCAGTTCTGATGCGAGGCCAGAAACCCCGCGATCTGGGTTTCTTCGCCGCGCATGACATCGGGTGGCGCAACTTGTTTCAGACCGGGCACGACGAAGGCGCGAATGCGGGGGTCAGTGCCGGGTACACGAAACGGGGCAACTGGCGTCGGCTCACAGGGAACGGCGGAATAGGGGGCTTCGACCCAGCCCTGCCGCGCGCCGACCATTCCACAGGCGATCACGTCCAGTGGGGCATCGTTTAGCCAGCCTTCGATCAGTTCAAACAGCGCGGGTTCGAAACCGCCTTTGTCCACCCGCGCCATGCCTTTGTCCGACTGCGCCTGGTCCAGCACCGCAGCGCCCTGCATCGCCCAGGCCCGCAGATGCGAGGTTCCCCAATCGACAGCAATCCACTCTGTATTCATGGCTTTACCCCGTTACGACAACGCCGCCATCGACGGCCATACATTGCCCGGTCATCGCGCGGCTGGCGTCTGAGGCCAGGAATAAGGTCGGCGCAATCATGTCTTCAGGCGTCAGGTGTTCTTTCAGGCATTGGCGGTCCATATGCGCGGCCAGATCCTCGGGCGTGGCCCACATATCCAATTGTTTCTGCGTCAGAACCCAGCCCGGAGCCAGCGCATTAACCCGGATGTTCTGCGGCCCCAACTCGCGCGCCAAGGACCGCGTCATGCCCGTGATCCCGGCATTTGAGGTGGTGTAGATCGGATAGCCCGCATTGCCCATCATGTAGCTGATCGAGCTAAAATTGATGATCGCGCCCCCGTTTGTCATCTGCCGGGCGGCCTCCTGACAGGCGAAGTAATAGGCCTTGAGGTTCACCTCGATCATCCAATCCCAGAACTCGGTGGTGGTTTCTTCCAGCGAGTGGCGTTTGTCGTTGGCCGCGTTGTTGACCAGCACATTCAGCGGCCCATGCGCCTCGGCGGCTTCTTGCATGGTGGCGTGCAACAACTGGGTATCGGTCATGTCGCCCTGCATGAACAGGGGCGCACGCCCGTGTTTGTCGCGCATTTCTTCGACGAAACCGCTGGCCTCAGAACGGCCAATGAACGCGACATTGGCCCCTTGCGCCATGAAACCATCCGTCAAGGCAGCGCCTACACCGGACCCACCGCCGGTGATATAGACCGAGGCTCCGTTGAGATCGTGGAAAGTGGCTGGTTGATCCATCAGTGGCTCTCTCTGGTCACTAGGCGAGTGTCTTTGCCGACGAGGAAATCAAGGTCCGCGCCCTGATCGGCCTGCAGCACGTGGTCGATATAGAGTTTCGCGTAACCGCGGGTATAGTGCGGGTCATCCGGTTGCCACGCGGCGCGGCGGGCGTCCAGTTCCTTTTCATCCACCAACAACTCCAGCTCGCCCTTGCTGGCCGACACGCGGATGCGGTCGCCGGTTTTGACCAGCGCCAGCGTGCCGCCCGCTTGTGCTTCGGGGCTGACATGCAGGATGACAGTGCCATAGGCGGTGCCGGACATGCGCGCGTCCGAGATGCGGATCATGTCGCGGACACCTTCTTTCACCAGCTTGGCCGGGATCGGCATGTTGCCGACCTCGGGCATCCCAGGATAGCCCTTGGGGCCGCAGCCCTTGAGCACAAGAATGGTCTCGGGCGTGACCGGCAGGTCGTCGCGGTCGATATTGGCTTTCAGGTCTTCGATGTTTTCGAAAACGTAAACCTCGGCCTCGGTTTCCAACAATTCATCCGTTGCCGCCGAGGGTTTAACGATGGCGCCGTTCGGGGCCAGATTGCCTTTCAGAACCCGCAGGCCCGCAGCAGGTTTTACCGGATCGTTGAAGGGGCGGATGACGTCGGTGTTGAAACACTCGGCCCCTTCGTAATGGGCCGAGATATCTTTGTTCAGTACAGTTTTGGCTGGGCGCAGGAAGGGTTTGAGTTCGTTCAGAACGACCGGCACGCCGCCTGCATAACAGAAATCTTCCATCAGGTACTTGCCCGAAGGCATACAGTTCACCAGCAACGGAACTTCCGAGCCGATCTCGAAATCCTTCAGCGTCAGGTCCACGCCCACACGACCCGCCAGCGCCAGCAGATGAACCACCGCATTGGTCGATCCACCCACGGCGGCGTTGGTCAGAATGGCATTTTCGAACGCTTCCTTGGTCAGGATGTCCGAGGGTTTCAGGTCTTCGTCCACCATCTCGACAATCCGCTTGCCGGTCAGATGCGCCAGCGCCATGCGGCGGGCGTCGACAGCAGGCAGCGCGGCGTTGGTGGGCAAGGACATGCCCATCGCTTCGACCAGCGAAGCCATGGTCGAGGCTGTGCCCATCGTCATGCAGACACCTGCGCTGCGGGACATGCCGGATTCGGCGTTCATGAAGTCCTGCAGGGTCATCTCCCCGGCGCGGACGGCCTCTGAGAATTTCCACACATCCGTGCCCGAACCGATATCCTGCCCGCGATATTTCCCATTCAGCATCGGGCCGGAGCTGACGACGATGGACGGCAGATCGACCGAGGCTGCGCCCATCAACTGACCCGGCGTGGTCTTGTCACACCCACCCAGCAGAACGACGCCATCGATGCCATAGGCGCGGATCGACTCTTCGACATCCATGGCCAGCAGGTTGCGGAACAGCATGGCGGTGGGTTTCATCTGAGTCTCGCCCAGTGACATGACCGGGAACTCGACGGGGAAGCCTCCGGCCTCCCACACCCCGCGTTTCACGCCCTCGGCCAGATCGCGCAGACCCGAATTGCAGGGGGTGAGTTCCGACCAAGTGTTGCAGATGCCAATAATGGGGCGTCCGTCAAAGGCGTGATCGGGAAAACCCTGGTTCTTCATCCACGAGCGGTGAATAAACCCGTCCTTGTCGAGCTTTCCATACCAATGCTGTGAACGGCGTTTCTTGGTCATTCGCGGAGCCCTTTCAAGCGGCTTTGGCGGGCTGGCACCAGTCAGGCAGCCAGTCTGAATGTGCGGTAAGAAGGTCTGTCACCAGATTACGGATCTGGCGCAGGTCCAACTCGGCGGCGGTGTGCGGGTCCATCATGGCGGCGTGATAGATGTATTCCGGGTTTTGGTCGACCAGCGCGCGCACGGTCAATTCCTGCACGTTGATCTGTGTCCGCATCAGGGCAATCAGCTGCGGTGGGATATCGGTGACGACTGAGGGTTGCACGCCATTGCTGTCCACCAGGCACGGCGTTTCCACCGCCGCACCCAAGGGCAGCTGCGGGATTTGTCCAGTGTTCGGCAGGTTACCATAGGCCACATAGGGCGTGTCGGTGACGATGGCGTTCATCAGGTCGGCAGCAAACTCGTGGCTGCGGATCACCTCGATATCGCGCCCGTCGGTCAGGGTTTTGGCCTGTTCCTTCCAGTTGGCGACCTGTTCGATGCAACGAGTGGGGTATTCGTCCAGCGGGATCGAGAAATGTTCTATCAGATCCTGCCGTCCGTCCTTGATGAACCACGGGACGTATTCGGCCAGATGCTCGGAGCTTTCGGTGCAGAAATAGCCGAGATGGTCCATCACCTCGTATCGCACCTTGTTGGGGCAGCGCGGCATCAGCAGCGGGGCCTTTGGGATCTGGCCGCCGGCATAACCTTGCCGCAGCGCAGGGTAGAGGTCGCGCCCCTGATGTTCCAGTTTCAGAAAAAAGGCGACGTGATTGACGCCAGCGACCTTGTAACGGAACTCATCCTTGGGAAGGTCAAGGTCATGCGCCAATTCCTCGACCGTGTTCTGGACCGAGTGGCAAAGGCCAACATGTTTCAGCGAAGGGAACTGCTCGGCCAGGGCCCAGGTGTTGATCGCCATCGGGTTGACGTATTGCAGCAGCGTCGCATTCGGGCACAATTGCATCATGTCGCGCGCCACGTCCCACAGAACCGGAACCGTGCGCAGACCGCGCATGATGCCTCCGACACCCAACGTATCAGCGATGGTCTGGCGCAGGCCGTATTGTTTGGGGATTTCGAAATCGGTGATCGTGCAAGGATCGTACCCGCCGACCTGAAAGGCGGTGATCACGAAATCGGCGCCGTCCAGTGCTGCGCGGCGGTCGGTGTGGGTGGTGACGGTTGCTCCGGTTCCAACCGAACGGATCATGGCGCGGGCCACAGCTTCGCTTTCGGCCAGACGCTCGGGGTCGATATCCATCAAGGCGAAATGGCTGTCGGCCAGAGCGGGGGTCAGCAGAGCGTCGCCCACGATGTTCTGCATGAAGATCGTGGAGCCCGCTCCGATAAAGGTGATCTTTGTCATTGAGGCAAACCTCTGGTTTGACGTTATTTTACGGCACCGAGGGTCAGGCCCGCGATGAAGTGCTTCTGCATGAGGAAGAACATGGCCACCGGCGGCAAGGCCGCGACGATAGAGCCGGCGCTCATCAACTGATAGGCGGCGCGGAACTGGGCGTTGAAGCTGGTGATCCCTGCGGTGACAGGTTGGCTTTCAGCGCCTTGGGTCAGGACCACGGCCCAAAAATAGTCGTTCCAGATGAAGGTGAAGATTAGAACGCTGAGCGCCGCAATCGCCGGTTTCATCAGCGGCAGGACCACGTACCAGAAGATGCGCCATTCGCTGATGCCTTCGACGCGGGCGGCCTCGATCAGTTCAAAGGGCAGCGCGCGGATGAAGTTACGCATGAACAGCGTGCAGAACCCGGTCTGGAAGGCGATGTGGAACAGAACCAGGCCGGTTTTGGTGTTGTAGAGGCCCAGTTGCAGGGTCAGATCGCGCACCGGAACCATCAGGATCTGGAAGGGCACGAAATTACCTGCCACGAACATGAAGAAGATCCAGAGGTTCGATTTGAATTTATAGATGCCGAGTGCGAAACCGGTCATGCAGCTGAGCGCCACTGCTCCGATTACTGTCGGTATGGTGATCAGGAACGAGTTCAACAAATACCGTGGCATGTCCGAGTTGAAGAATACCTGCCCATAGTTGAACGCACCCTCAAAGCTGGACGGCATACCCCAGTAGTTTGCATTGGTGAAATCCGCCGCCGGTTTGACCGAGAACAGGGCGACCGCCAGGAGGGGTCCGAGCCAGAGCAGCAAGGCCAGCGGCAACATGGCCTGATAGCTGATTTGCGCCGCGCGGGATTGTTTTTCGATGGGCTTGGGAAACATCTCAGTGCCCCCTTTCTTCGCGGTACATCGACCACAGGAAATAGGCGATGAAGCAGAGCATGATCAGGAACAGGACCACCGCGATGGCGGCACCGTATCCCATGCGGAAGCCGTATTCGGACAGGGCGACCTCGAACATGTAATAGGCCAGCACGCGGGATGAGCCGAACGGCCCGCCCTGGGTCATGATCGAGATCAGGTCGAAGCTGCGCAACGCGCCGATGATGGTCACAACAAAGGCGATGAAGGTCGCGGGGCGCAGTTGTGGCAGGATGATGTGCCACAGCATCCGCAGGCCCTTGGCGCCGTCCAGGCGTCCAGCCTCGATCTGTTCGGGGTCCACGGCGTTCAGGCCGGTCAGGTACAGGATCATGCAATAGGCTGTCTGCGGCCAGAGACCGGCGAAGATGATGCCGTAGGTGACAAAGCGTTCGTCGCCCAAGACATTCAGCGGGCCCATGCCGAAGAGGCTGAGGAATTCGTTTAGCAGGCCAAAGGTCGGATCATAGAACCAGGTGAACACGAGGCCGACGACGACCTGTGAGATCACGAAGGGAAAGAAAAACAGCGACTTATACAGGCGGATGCCCCAGACCGTCTGGTTTAGGAACAACGCAATGAACAAGCCCGCCGGGATCGCTGCCAGATACAGGATCAGCCAGATCAGGTTGTTTTTGAGCGAGGTGTAAAACGCATCTCGGTCCACCCATTCCCAATAGAGGTCTTCGTAGTTTCTGAACCCGACATATTCGGCAGCCCCTAGCCCGTCCCATTCGTACAGAGACAGATTGAAGGATTGGAATACCGGGATGATCACATAGACCATGAAGAACAGCAGGCCGGGGGCCAGAAACAGCCAGGGCGCGATGCGCTGTTGATTTCTGTGGAACCAGCTTTCCTGTTCGGGGGCTTCAACGGCTGACATGCGGATACTCGAGGGTTTTGGTCAAAGGAGTAAGACGGGTTAGCACCCGCCTTACGCAGGTTTGGGTGCAGGCCGGGCTTGAGCCCGGCCTGACCGGTTTAGTTGTCGTAGATACGCTGACGGGCGCGTTCCAGTTTGGACAGGATGCGGTCGGCGTTGTCCGGCTTGACCATGAACTCCTGGAAGCCTTCCATCGACACTTTGGCCATTTCCGCAGGCGCATCGCGGTCCCAGAATTGAGCGACGCCACCGGGGCTGTTAGAAGACAGCATGGTGAAGCCCTGTTGCAGGAACTTGTCGTCATCCACTGCAGATTGTGCGTTCACAGGCAGCTGGCCGAGGTTTGCGCCATTGTTGATCTCGGTCTGTTCATCCGGTGAAACGGCAAAGCGCAGGAACTCTCGTGCGGCTTCTTTGTTCGAGGCGTTGGCCGGGATGTGGAACGTATCGGTCGGGGCATCTTCGGCCAGTTCGACATCGGGGTTGATGGCGACGAACTGGTAGAAATCCAGTTGATCGTCGGTCAGGCCAGCTTCGCGCAAGGGTGCAACAGCAAAGTTGCCCATCAGATAGGCCGCGGCTTCACCGTTGACCATGAAGGGCAGGGCTTCTTGCCAGCTATAGGTCTGGTGGTTGTCGATGAACGCACCCATGTCGATCAGCTGTTTCCAGTTGGCGAAGGTCTGCTTGACCCGGTCGTCTTCCCAGCTGATTTCGCCATTGGCGAGCTGGTTGTGGAAGTCGAACCCGTTGGTGCGCATGTTCAGGTAGTCGAACCAGCCACCGGCGGTCCACAGGAACTTGGTGCCGATGGTATAGCAGGCACGGCCCGAATCGACGATCTTCTGGCAGTTGGCTAGTTCTTCTTCCCATGTGGTCGGCTCGGTTAGGCCCAGCTCATCAAAGATGTCTTTGCGGTAGTAAACACCCCACTGGTAGTAGGTATAGGGCACGCCCCACTGCTTGCCGTCGATGGTCATCGCGCCTTTGGTCGAAGCCAGGTTGTCGGCAATCTCAGGTTCGGCCCATAGGTCCGAGACGTCTTCGAAGAGTCCAGCTTCGACATAGGGCTTCATCCGGTTGGCTGCATACCATGTCGCAACATCCGGCGTGTCGGCTGTCAGGAAGTTGCGGATTTGCGTCTTGTAGGCCTCGCGGTCGATCACGGTGGTTTCGATCTCCAGCCCCGGGTGCTTGGCCGCGAACCGCTCGATCATCGCTTCCATCGTCGCGCGCGGCGCCGGGTTCGATGTGTCGAGAAAGATTCTCAGCTCGCCGGTCAGCTCGGCCGCAACAGGTGCGGCAAGTGCCACACTGGCCACCAGCGCCGCTGCTGTGCGCTTGAACATGGAATGCATGGTTTCCTCCCTTAGCTTCCATTTTTACTTTTTAAGTTCCAAATAATGAAACCGTGTTTTACATATTGAAAACTACACATCGACTCGGTTAGTCTTGTCAAGACCCTCGTTGCAATGGCGATGGGTTAAAGGGAGGAGAACAGGCGCCCGTGGCTGGTGACGGAACAATAGGAAAAGCATGTGATGTGCTGGATCAGGTGGCGGCTTTTGCCCGCCCGGTCCGATTCGCCGAATTGCTGGAAAGCAGCGATTTTCCCAAAGCGACGCTGTATCGGTTTCTGCAGACGCTGACCAATCAGGGGATGCTGTCATATGACCCCGATCGGCAGACATACGCACCGGGATTGCGATTGGTGCGGCTGGCCCATGCGGCGTGGACGCAAAGCTCGCTGGCTCCGATTGCGCGTCCGTTTCTGGACGCGCTCAGCCGGGAAACCGGGGAAACGGTGCATCTGGCGCAGCTCGATTCCAGCCAGGTGCTGTATGTCGATAAGCGCAACGCCGCCCAGCCAATCGAGATGTATTCGCAGGCCGGAAAGGTTGGCCCGGCCTATTGCACCGGCGTCGGCAAGGCGATGATGGCGTTTCTGGATGAGGCCGCGCTGGACCGCGCCGTGTCGCAGCAAAGCTATCACCGGTTTACCGACAAGACCCTGACATCTGAGGCGGCGTTGCGGGCCGACCTCGAACTGATCCGCAGCCGGGGTTACGCCATCGACGATGAAGAGCACGAACCCGGCATCATCTGCATTGCCTGTCCGATCCTGACCTCGGGCGGGCGGATGCTGGGGGCGATTTCCGTGACCGGATCGACCGAGCGGATGAATTTCGAACAATTGGAAACCTGGGTTCCCCGAGTTCGCCGCGTGGCCGAACAGATCGGAGCCGAAGCACAGGCCTGGCGGTTCCCTGAGACCCGCCCAAGCGCCGAAACAGACAGGATGCAAGCGACATGACGGGTGTGACTTTGAACCAGGCGATCAAGCGGTATGGCGAGACGCAGGTAATTCACGGCATTGATCTGGAAATCGAGGATGGAGAGTTCTGCGTCTTCGTCGGCCCCTCGGGCTGCGGCAAGTCTACCTTGCTGCGGATGATCGCGGGGCTTGAAGAGACCACCGAAGGGCAAATTCATATCGGCGCGCGTGACGTGACTCATATGGACCCGGCCAAGCGTGGCGTGGCGATGGTTTTTCAGACCTATGCGCTGTACCCGCATATGAGCGTGGCTGAAAACATGGGCTTTGGTCTGCGCATGAACGGAGTTGCTAAATCCGAGATCGACCAGAAGGTGCAGCAGGCGTCGAATATCCTGAAGCTGGATCAGTATCTCAAGCGCAAACCCAAAGCGCTGTCTGGTGGTCAACGTCAGCGTGTGGCTATCGGACGGGCGATTGTCAGGGGGCCTGAGGTGTTTCTGTTCGACGAACCTCTGTCCAATCTCGACGCAGAACTGCGTGTCGAGATGCGGGTTGAGATCGCGCGTCTGCACAATGAGATCGGCGCCACGATGATCTATGTGACCCATGATCAGGTCGAGGCGATGACGATGGCTGACAAGATCGTGGTGCTGCGCGATGGTCGAATCGAACAGGTCGGCGCGCCGATGGATCTGTATCGCGATCCGGACAACCGGTTCGTGGCGGGGTTCATCGGCTCTCCGGCGATGAATTTCCTTGAATGCGACTATGCGGACGGCAAGGTTTCGCATCCGGCGCTTGGCGCACCATTGGAAGTGGCGGCCAACGTGCCGGCAGGGCAGAGCAAAGTCACGCTGGGTATCCGCCCGGAGCACATCGAGATCGACCGCGCGGGCGACACCTGCACCGTTGATCTGACCGAGGCGCTAGGCGGGGTGAGCTATTCATACCTGCTGACGCCGAATGGCGACAAGCTGATCGTTGAAGAGCGAGATGACCAGCGCAGCAAACAAGGCGATCGAATCGGCCTTGTCGTTCGCTCGGAGCGGGCAATGTTGTTCGATCCGGAGACCGGCCAGCGGTTCCGGTAACCATCACACAGCGCCCCAATTCAAACGCGCCGATCCCGCGATCCGGCGCGTTTTTTCTTGGCTTCAATTTTTCTGGATTTTGTATCCAATATCCGTTATGGCAATTTGAAAGGGCCCATTCCGCCCGTCCTGACCCTGCATTTTCAAAGGATAGATCCGATGTCGACCAATGTTTTCACCGGCACCATGCCTGCGCTCATGACCCCCTGTAAGGCGGATCGCACACCAGATTTCGATGCGTTGGTGCGCAAGGGAAAGCAGATGATCGATGCGGGCATGTCGGCTGTGGTCTATTGCGGATCGATGGGCGATTGGCCGCTGTTGACGGATGAGCAGCGCATGGAAGGTGTTGAACGCTTGGTCGCAGCGGGACTGCCCGTTGTGGTTGGCACCGGGGCCATCAACACCAAATCCGCCGTTGCCCACGCAGCACATGCGCAGAAGGTCGGCGCGGTCGGTCTGATGGTGATCCCGCGCGTCCTGTCGCGTGGCACGTCCCCGGCTGCGCAAAAGAACCATTTCAAGGCGATCCTGTCCGCAGCGCCGGATGTGCCAGCGATCATCTACAATAGCCCTTACTACGGCTTTGCCACGCGCGCCGATCTGTTCTTTGCCCTGCGGGCCGAGCATTCCAACCTGATCGGCTTCAAGGAATTCGGCGGCAAGGATGATCTGCGTTATGCGGCCGAAAACATCACCAGCCAGGACGATCAGGTGACCCTGATGGTCGGCGTGGACACCGAGGTTTACCACGGCTTCGTCAATTGCGGCGCAACCGGCTCGATCACAGGGATTGGCACGGCCCTGCCGCGCGAGGCCCTGTTGCTGGCCACGTTGTCGCAAAAGGCAGCGCAAGGCCATGCCGAGGCGCGCCAGCGCGCCCAGGAACTGACTGAGGCGATTCAAGTGCTTTCCAGCTTTGACGAAGGCCCCGATCTGGTGCTGTATTACAAGCATCTATTGGTGCTGAACGGCGAACAGGAATACCGTCTGCACTTCAATGAAACCGATGAGCTGACCGACGCGCAGCGCAACTATTGCGAACAGCAATACGACCTGTTCCGCACATGGTTCGCCGATTGGTCAAAACAGGGCGGAGTGATCGCTGAATGCATGTGATCGACAGCCATACCGGGGGTGAGCCAACGCGGGTCATCCTCGACGGCGCACCGGATCTGGGCTCTGGCCCTTTGGCCGAGCGCGCCCGCAGGCTGGCGACCGAGCATGAAGGGTTTTACCGGTCGATCATGCTGGAACCGCGCGGTCAGCCCGCCATGGTCGGCGCGCTGCTGGTCGAACCGGTTGACCCGTCCTGCGTGACAGGTGTGATCTATTTCGACGTGGACGCCGTGTTGGGCATGTGCGGCCACGGTACCATTGGTCTGACGGTCACACTCGCGCATCTGGGGCGGATCGGTACCGGGAGGCACAAGATTGAAACGCCCGCCGGGGTCGTGACGGTTGAGCTGCACGATGCCAATACCGTCACCGTCACGAATATCGAAAGCCGCCGGGTCCTCAATGACGTGACACTGGATGTGCCGGGCTATGGCGCGGTGACCGGGGATGTCGCTTATGGCGGCAACTGGTTCTTCATCGTCGATCCTAGCCCGATTCCGGTTGTGGCCGGCAATATCGGTCAGTTGACCGATATGACGGTCGCGATCCGTAAAGCCTCGATCGCGCAGGGGATTGGCGGCGAGCAGGGCGAGCCAATCGATCACGTGATCTTTCAGGATGCCTCCCCCGATCCAGACGTCCACAGCCGCAACTTTGTCCTGTGCCCGGACGATAACTACGACCGTTCGCCCTGTGGCACCGGCAGTTCAGCACGGTTGGCCTGTCTAGCCGCAGATGGTGCGCTGGCCCCCGGCAAGGAAATCATCCAGCACAGCGTCATCGGCAGCGCCTATCGGCTGTCCTATCAACCGGGGCCGAACGGAGGGGTCATCCCCTCGATCACCGGGCAGGCGCATATCATGGCCGAGACAACTCTGATATTTGACACGACCGATCCATTCAAAGAGGGCATAGAGTTATGACCAAGCAGGTCGTTGTGATTGGCGCCGGTATCATCGGCATCACAACGGCGCTGGAATTGCAGCGCCGGGGTCATTCCGTTCTGGTGCTGGATCGCGAAGGCGTCGCCGCGCAGGCTTCGGCCGGAAATGCGGGTGCCTTTGCCTTTCCCGAGGTTGAACCACTGGCAACCCCCGGCATCATGAAAAAAGCGCCGAAATGGCTGCTGGATCCGCTGGGGCCGCTGTCCATTAAGCCCGCCTATGCGTTGAAGATCGCGCCGTGGATGTATCGGTTCTGGCGCGCCAGCCGTCCGGGACGTTACACGGAACTCCTGCACGCCCAAGCCAGCCTGATGGACTTGTCCAGTGCAGCTCTGACCCGGCTGATCACATCGGTGGATGGCGAGGCGATGATGCAGCGCGACGGGCAGATGCAGCTATATGAAAGCGAGGCCGAGTTCCGCGCCAGCCTGCCCACGTGGGAGCTGCGCCGCCAGCACGGAATAGACTTCGAATTGCTGGAAAGTCGTGAGGCGATCGCCGAACGTCAACCCGGCCTCAGCCCCCGGTTCACCCATGCCGGATTTACGCCGAACTGGATCAACACTGTCGACCCAAAGAAGTGGGTCGAACATTTGGCGCAGGTTTTCCGGGACCGTGGTGGCCGGATCGAACATCAGGAGATACGTGCGCTGACCCCCACCGACATCGGCGTAAGGATCACCTTGGCAGAAAGCGAGCTCGAGGCGGACAAGGTCGTGCTGTGCGCCGGGGCGTGGTCGCATCACCTTGCGCGGACACTGGGCGATCACATCCCGTTGGAAACCGAGCGCGGCTATAACACGACCCTCCCCGAGGGCGCGTTTGACCTGCGGATGCATTTGACGTTCTCGGGCCACGGTTTTGTGGCCAGCCGGATCAATGGTGGGGTGCGGATCGGTGGCGCGGTTGAACTTGGCGGTCTGGATCTCCCCCCGAATTTCAAACGGGCCGATACATTGCTGCAAAAGGCGACGCAGTTTCTGCCCGGTCTGAACACAGAGGGCGGCACGCAATGGATGGGGTTCCGCCCGTCGCTGCCCGACAGCCTGCCGGTGATTGGGGCTTCGTCGCACGCAAGGGACGTAATCTACGCGTTCGGCCACGGCCATCTGGGCCTTACCCAATCGGCAGGAACAGCCGAACTGGTTGGCGCTTTGATTGACGAGCAGTCTGCCCAGATTTCACTGACGCCATTTTCGGCCTCCCGTTTTTAAGGACAGATCATGCGCAGCAGTAAAACAATTCATGTGATCTCGGCTCATGCCGAAGGGGAAGTGGGTGATGTGATCGTTGGTGGTGTTCAGCCGCCACACGGCGCGACAATCTGGGAACAGCGTGCCTTCATTGCGCAGGATCAGACCCTGCGGAACTTTGTGCTGAACGAACCTCGCGGCGGTGTCTTCCGGCACGTCAACCTGCTGGTGCCGCCGAAACACCCCGAGGCGGACGCCGCCTTTATCATCATGGAGCCGGAAGATACGCCGCCCATGTCCGGTTCGAACTCGATCTGTGTGTCTACGGTTCTGCTGGATGGCGGGATCATTCCGATGCAGGAGCCCGAGACGCTGATGACGCTTGAGGCCCCGGGCGGGTTGGTGAAGGTCCGGGCCGAATGCCGAAACGGCAAAGCCGAGCGCATCTTTGTGCAAAACCTGCCCAGTTTTGTCGACAAGATATCCATTCCGCTGGAGGTCCCGGGCCTCGGCACCCTGACCGTGGATACGGCCTATGGCGGGGACAGCTTCGTTGTGGTCGATGCTGCGGCGCTGGGGTTTGAAATCGTCGAAAACGAAGCCCGCGACATCGCGCGTATGGGCGTGGCCATCACCAATGCGGCCAATGAACAGCTTGGGTTTACCCACCCCGAGAACCCGGATTGGGATCACATCTCCTTCTGCGCCTTTTGCGGGCCGGTGGACAAAACCGAAACCGGCCTGACCGGCAAATCCGCGGTCGCCATTCAGCCGGGAAAGGTTGACCGATCCCCCACCGGCACGGCAGTCTCGGCCCGGATGGCCCTGATGGCCGCAAAGGGTCAAATGACGGTCGGTCAAACGTTCGAGGCGGTCTCGATCATCGGATCGCGCTTTACCGGACGGATCGTCGAACACGCGCAAGTCGGCGACCGACCGGCCATCATCCCCGAAATCAGCGGCCGAGGCTGGATCACCGGCACGCACCAACACATGCTGGACCCGGATGACCCCTGGCCCGGCGGGTATCGGTTGAGCGACACGTGGGGCGTCTGAACCACAGTTCAGATTTAGAGCAACTGCTTGACCAAACTCGCTTTTGTGCCCACCTCTGTATTGCTACTGTAAGTTGAATATGAAGGGCTTTGGGGTTCAGTGAGATTTCGTTTTACCGTAGCGGTCGTGGCAGTGGCTTCTTTGGGCTTCGCGCTTAGCGCAGGGGCCGAAGAGTCAACCAAAGTGCAAGCGCTTATGGATGATTGTCAGACAGTCAACGAGGCTCCTTCGGAAGCTTACGAAGCTTGTTCGCAGCTGCTGAAAATGGATGGTCTTTCAGAGGACGACCGGTTTGATGCTTTGTTCTTTCGAGGAGCGGCGAGCTTCGTTGTCGAGCAGTATACAGCGGCAACTCAGGATCTTACCGAAGCTCTTGAGATCCAGCCGGACTCTGTTCCAGCCCTCGCGGGTAGGGCTCTTGCTTTCATTAAAATGGGTGATTTGGAGCGCGCTGAACAAGACAATGCCAAAGCACTGTCACTTGACTTCGAAAACAAAGTCAGTCTGCTTAACGTAGCCAGAATTGAAAACAGCCGTGGCGACATTCAAGCTGCCATCAGGGCGAGTGAAAAAGTTCTGGATGTCGACCCCAATGATTCAGACGCTTACATGTATTTGATGGAGCGACACTATGAAACTGGCGGACTAACACAGGTAACTGCATTTCTTGACCGTGCCAGTCATCGATGGCCTGACGCAGACTGGGTTTTTGATATTCAGCTGTTTACGGCCCTTAACTATACCGGTGATGTCGAAGCCGCAGTTTCGGCGGTGTCTCAACGAGCCAGACGCAAACTCGATCCCGCCAATGAAGCTTTTACGCTTGCATTGATTCACCTTAAAATCGGGGATGAAGCCAAAGGCATTGAATATGTCAGGAAATTTACGGAACTATATTTTTTCCGGCAGCCAATAGTCGAGCAATTGTATCAGTCTGCGCTGAGTTGGGGAGTTTTTGGACGGAGCGATCGATGGGTTATTCGTATGACGACCTATGCTGTGATTGGCCGAAGGGATCTGGCCAAAGCTGAGATAGATGATTTTCTGCGAGACACCGGGGAAAACGGTCGCACGGTTTTTTTGGGACTGGTCCAAAAGGCAGGTGTTCCGGTTCCAGAGGAAGCTCAGGCAGGTTCACGCGCGCACCTTGAAGACACCATACTGCGTTATCTGGACCATGTTGAGGATACGGGTGGATTCAGTGTTTTCGGCTTGGCGAACAAAGACTGACCGTCATGCTGGGGCTGCCGCGCCCAAATTCTTGGAAAACAGATATTACCTGTTACCCCGTGTCAATTTGCGCCCCCACTAGAGGATTGATCCGAAACGCAACCTGTTTTATGGGAGGCCCTGTCAAATCAGAGTCACCATTGGGGCGGTAGGATTCTCGCGCCCCATCCGTAGCCACGCAAACGTGGCGCACTCTTGGATCGCACGCCCCGAAAGGCTTAAAAAAGGTAAAAGAATATGGCAGAAAAATCGAACTTCGATATATTGTATACCATTGTAGACGAAGCGCCCGAGCTGGCCAGCGCGTCGTTCCTGCCCATCATTCGCAAGTTCGCCGGAGCCGCGGGTGTCAGCGTTGGAACCAAGGATATTTCGCTGGCGGGCCGTATTCTGGCGACCTTTCCGGAAAACCTGACCGATGCACAGCGCATCACCGACGATCTGGCCGCGCTGGGTGAGCTGGTGAAAACGCCCGAGGCCAACGTGATCAAGCTGCCGAACATCTCGGCGTCGGTCCCACAGCTGGTTGCTGCGATCGAAGAGCTGCAGGCGCAAGGCTACGATATCCCGAACTACCCCGAAGAGCCCGCGAACGACGCAGAAAAGGCGATCCGCGCGCGTTACGATGCCATCAAAGGCTCGGCCGTGAACCCGGTTCTGCGCGAAGGCAACAGTGACCGCCGTGCGGCAAAGGCCGTTAAAAACTACGCTCAGAACAACCCGCATTCGATGGGCGAGTGGTCCGCAGACAGCAAAACCAAAGTGTCGTCGATGTCGGATAACGATTTCTACGCAAACGAAAAATCGACCACCATCACTGCAGCGCAGGCCGGTGATGCAAAGATCGAGTTTGTCGGCAAAGACGGCAGCGTGACCGTTCTGAAAGACGGTTGGACGCTGGACGAAGGCACCGTGGCGGACGCGACTTTCATGTCTGTCAAAGCTCTGTCTGCGTTCCTGGCGGACGCCATCGAAGACACGAAGAAAGACGGCACCATGTTCTCGCTTCACATGAAAGCGACCATGATGAAAGTGTCCGACCCGATCATCTTTGGCTATGCGGTCAAAGCCTGGCTGGCCCCGGTGTTCGAGAAATTCGGTGCCGAACTGGACGCGCTGGGTGTGAACCCGAACTCGGGCCTGGGTGACCTGCTGGATCGCGTCAAGGACAATGCCGAGATCGTGGCCGCCATCGACGCGCTGAAAGGCGACCGTCCGTCGATGTACATGGTCGACAGCGACAAGGGCATCACCAACCTGCACGTGCCGTCGGACGTGATCATCGACGCCTCGATGCCTGCCGTGATCCGCGCAGGTGGCAAGGGCTGGGATGAAACCGGTGCCAAGGGCGACACCAACTGTGTGATCCCCGATCGCTGCTATGCGCCGGTCTATGACGAAGCGATCAACTTCTTCAAAGCCAATGGCGCTCTGAACCCGGCCACTGCCGGTGCCGTGGCCAACGTTGGCCTGATGGCGCAGAAGGCCGAGGAATACGGCTCGCACCCGACCACATTCCAGGCCCCTGCAGATGGCACCATCCGCATCGTTCTGGCCAATGGCGAAACGCTGCATGAGCACGCGGTCGAAAAGGGCGACATCTGGCGGTCCTGCACTGTCAAGAAAGCGCCGATCGAGAACTGGATTCAACTGGCGATGGACCGTCAGCGCCTGACCGGGTCCGAGGCGATCTTCTGGCTGGACGCAAACCGCGCCCACGATGCTGAGCTGATCAAATACGTCAAACCGGCGCTCGAGGCCGCTGGCGTGGCCGACAAGTTCCAGATCATGGCGCCGCGTGAAGCAACCCGTCAATCGCTGGAAACCATCACGGCAGGCAATGACTCGATCGCGATCACCGGCAACGTACTGCGGGATTATCTGACCGACCTTTTCCCGATCCTGGAACTGGGCACCTCTGCCAAGATGCTGTCCATCGTCAAGCTGATGAATGGCGGCGGTCTGTTTGAAACCGGTGCCGGCGGCTCGGCGCCGAAGCACGTGCAGCAGCTTGTCGAAGAAAACCACCTGCGTTGGGACTCGATGGGTGAGTTCTGTGCACTGGGTGAATCGCTGAACTTCCTTGCCGACAGCAAGGGCAATGCAAAAGCGGGCGTTCTGGGTGCCGCGGCCGAGGCAGCGACGCAGGGCATTCTGGACAACAACAAGTCGCCCAGCCGTAAAGTCGGCCAGCCCGACAACCGCGACAGCCACTACTGGTTTGCACGCTACTGGGCGGAGGCTTTGGCCGCGCAATCCGACGATGCGGAACTGGCGGCTGAGTTCGCGCCCATCGTCAAGGAACTGGCCGACAAGGAAGAACAGATCCTGGGTGAACTGGCGGCCGCACAAGGCGCGCCTGCCGATCTGGGCGGGTACTATCACACCGATCCCGCCAAGACCGCTGCAGTGATGCGCCCCAGTGCGACTCTGAACGCGATCATCGGATGATCATGTAGGGCCACGCCTTTGGGCGTGGCTTTTACTTTTCAAATCAGAGCGTTGAAAAAAAGGGGCTGACCCCCAAAGTCAGCCCCTTTTTGAGTGAGTGGAGAGGCATAGCCTCACCGGTTAGTTGTCTGCAGAATATCACTTCCAGCGCGGCTGGGTATTGGGGGTTTCCCGTAGGCGCCTTGGCCAGGGCGTTGAACCGGAAGGCCCCGGACAAAAAAGGGGCCGGTCCTGAGACCAGCCCCTTGGTAGTTAGTTGAACCGTGGGATCAGTTCGACGCTGCCATCAGTTTTTCATTGTGCTCACGCAGCGTGTCCGAAACGATGGCGTACCATTCGCCGGATTCACGCATCTCGTTCAGGCCTTTGTTCAGCATCGCCAGATATTGTTTTCCGAACGGATTGCTGCGGTGGCTGATGAAACGCAGTGAGGACAGCGAAGTCACGAACGGGTTTTCCACCAGATCGTTCGAGGTGAGGCCCATTTCCACCATGGTGTCCGAGAACAGCTGAACCTCGAAGGTTGCAACGTCAGCGGTGCCGGTCAGAACAGCGTCAAGGCACTCACGTGCAGTGATCGGCTGCATCAGGGTCATGGTTTCGCCGTTGTGCAGACCTTCTTGTTCAAGGTCGTGGATGAACCATCCATCCATACGGCAGATTGTTGCGCCTTCCAATTGAGTGAACGTGGTGGCGTTTGCGTAGTCGCTTTCTGGCAGGGTGTAGAAACCGACAACGATATCATAGACGGGTACGGATGCGTCGAATTGGGTGCAACGCACTTCTGTTTCCCAAGACCACTCATAGGTGCGGTTGGTGCAGTCCGGCATATTCCACGCCATCGACACGTCAAACGCGCCCAAAGGCAGTAGTGTTTCCAGGTGCGAGTTCCAGTCGTCCACGAAGCTGATCGAATAGTCGCGCGCGTTGCCGCCACGCTGTAGCGCCGTGGTCCCCAGACGGGTGATCGCGCCGCCGCCATTCAGCGATTCATCGGCAAACGGCGCCCAGCCATTGCCGGTCACCAGTTTAATCGGCGGCTCGTAAACGCTCGACCGCTTGACGCTGGCTGCTCGTGCTTCCTCGGCCGCGATAATTTCCTGCGCGGACTGACCATTCGGGAGGCTACCATCTTCACAAGGCAGGGCCAGTACAAGGCCGGGCGCCAGATCGTTTGGGTTGGTGATGACGTTGCGGTTCGCGTTGAAGATCGGCTGATAGTTCGACGTGCCATAAGCCGCGATCGCGATGGTGGCCATCGTGTCGCCATCTTCGACAGTATAGTTTGTACAGGCTTCCTGCGCTGCGGCTGCGCCTGCGGTGAGTGTGAGGACGGCCGTGGCCGTCATCACCTTGATATTTAGTTTTTCCTTCAGCATTTATTCTTCCTCCCGTCGGTTGGAATGTTGAAAATGAGACCCTAGTTGATCGCTTCTAGCAGTCTTTCGTTGTGCTCATTCAGGGTGTCCGAGATGATGGCGTACCACTCCCCGGTTTCACGCATTTCGTTTAGGCCCTTGTTCATCAGGGCAAGGTATTTCTTCCCCTGAGGATTGGACCGGTGAGTAATGAACCGAAGTGCGGACAGCGTTGAGACATAGGGGTTCTCGACGATGTCGTTTGTGTCCAAGCCCATTTGGCTCATGGCGTCCGCGAACAGCTGCACTTCGAACGTGGCAAGGTCGGCCGTACCGGTAATGACCGCGTCGAGGCACTCCCGCGCAGTGGCGGGTTGCAATACGGTCATTGTCTCGCCGCGCAGCAGGCCTTCTTGTTCAAGATCGTGCAGGGGCCAGCCTTCCATACGGCAGATTGTGGCACCGTGCAGATCGTCGAAGCTGGTTGCGCTTGCATATGTGCTTTCGGGAAGGCTGTAGAACCCGAAAACGATGTCATAGACCGGTGCCGATGCGTGGAACTGGGTGCAGCGGACCTCGGTTTCCCAAGACCATTCATAGCTTCTGTTGGTGCAGTCCGGGATGTTCCAGGCCATCGAAATGTCGAACGCGCCCAAGGGCAGTAGTGTTTCGATGTGCGAGTTCCAGTCGTCCACGAAACTGATCGAGTATTCCTCGTTGTTCCCGGCCCGTTGTAGGGTTGTTGTCCCCAAACGGGTGATGAAGCCGCCCCCATTCAGAGTTTCGTCCGCGAAGGGGGCCCATCCGTTGCCGGTCACCAGCTTGATCGGCTGCTTGAACGCACTGTTCGCCGACGTGTTTGCATACCGTGCTTGCTGTGCTGCGATGATATCGCGCGCACTCTGGCCGTTTGGCAGGCTTCCGTCCAAACAGGGAAGCACAAGAGAAAGCCCGGGTGTCAGCGCGTTCGGATTGGAGATATTCTCCCGGTTCGCGTTGAAAATAGGCTGGTAGTTCGATGTGCCGTAGGCAGCAATGGCGATGGTGGCCATGGTGTCACCATCTTGCACGGTATAGTTCGCACATGCTTGCTGGGCGGCAGCGGCTCCGGCGCTTAGCGCGATGACTGCAGCAGAGGTCATCGCAACGTTATGGAGCGGTAGTTGGGGCATTCGGTAGTTTCTCCAGATCGTATTTGAGAGGGCTATTTGTTGTTTCAGCCGTTTTCCATTTGGTGGCGTAGTGCGGTCGAGACGATGTCCCGCCATTCTCCGGATTGCTGCATGATCGCCAGACCTTGGTTCAGCGTCTCAAGGATCGCTTCACCATCCGGATTATCTTTGTGGGTCATGACGTTAAGCGATTTGATCGCCGCGAGGTTGGGGTTTTCGATGATGCGGTGTTCGTATCCCAGCCGCCCGATTGCCTCGACGGCCAGATGGGCTTCGATTGCTACGATATCGGCCGTGCCTTCCATGACCGCGTGAAAGCAGTCATCCGGCGAGACGGGGCGCATCAGAGTGATCGCGGGCTCGTAAAGGCCCACCGCGTCCATATGCGACAGCGACCAGCCCTCGGGGCGGCAGATCGTGGTGCCTGCGAAATCGGCATAGGTCAGGGTCTGTTCATAGCCCGAGCCTTCACGGGCAAAGAATGTATCCACAACCTCGTAGAACGGGTTCGAGAAGTTATAGGTTTCACACCGCGCGCGGTCCTTGTCGGACAGTGTTGCGGCCTCTTCGCAATTCGGGCGCGACCAGGGGAATGTGGCGTCAAAGGCCAGAGTCGGCATCAACAGGTCCAGATGCGAGGACCAATCGTTGACGAACTGGATTTTGTAGCTTTGCTCGGGCGCGGCACGCAGCATCGCGGTTTCCACCAGATTGGTGTAAAGGCCACGATTGGGCAGGGCCTCGTCGGTGAAAGGTGCATAGTCGCCACCGGTGATCAGCAGCAGTTGGCGGTCCCGAATTTCCGGACGCTCACCCTCATCCGCGTTGCGGATCAGCGCGGCACCCTCGGCACGGGCGGCTTCGATCTCTTTTTTGGCCTCGGCTTTGGCCGCGATCACGGCTTCTTCGCTGGCCTTTTTGGCTTCGGCTTCGGCCTCGGCAACACGGGCTTCGGCATCGGCGATTGCCTTGGCGGCCCGCTTTTCGGCGGCCTTTACCAGTTCCGCCGCCATTTCAGCGGCCATCGCTTCGGCTTCGGTCTGCGGTGCAGTCGGGGCCCGCCCGATATCCTCAAGACAGGGCAGGGTCAGGACGTCGCCCACGCGGATGATGTTCGGGTTATTGCCGATCACGTCGCGGTTGGCGTCAAAGATGATACGGAAATCCTCGGTCGAATACACTTCGATCGTCAATTCGCGCAGGCTGTCGCCGCGTTGGATTTCGTAGGTCGAGCACGCCTCTTGCGCCGAGGCGGTACCGGCCGCGGCAGCTAGTGCCAGGCTGGAGATGAACAGATGAGGTTTCATGGGTCCTGTAGCTTTGCCTTGGTTAGTTTTTTGTAAGTTTCACAACGCCGATCGAGGCATTGTCCTGATCCGGATCGCCTTTGGCCCGAAGGGCCTGCCACAGCGCGTCGGCGATATCCTGTGCCCAGGCGTTCGAATTGCTTTGGACAATGGACTGAATTTCGGCGTCACTGAGGTATTGCAGCCCGTCACTGCCCAAGATCAGAACGTCCGATGCGGTCAGTTCCAGCGGCGTTTCGGGGCAATCGACCTTGGGGATTGCAGCCCCCATGATGACTGAAGTCAGCTGGTTTCGGTCGGGATGCGCCTGTGCTTCGGCCTCGGTCAGTTTGCCTTCGGTCACCTGCGCGTCGATTACCGGCGCCATCGAGTGATCTTCGTTGATCTGGTGCAGAACTCCGTCGCGGAACAGGTATAAGGGGCTGTCACCGATCGAGATCCAGGATGCGCGGTGACCAACCAACAGAAGTCCCAGCAGGGTCGACCCCATGTTGAACTTGTCGCCTTTGTCCTCGCAATGGGCCGCGATCAAGGCGTTGGCTTGCATGGCTGCCAGTGGCAGCGCGTCGGCCACTGCCGCTTCTGATAGCGGGGTATTCCCAAGCTCGGCGTCTAGGGACTCGCGCCAGGCTGCAACAACGAGTTCCGAGGCAACCTCGCCCGCGGCGTGACCACCCATACCGTCCGCAATTACGACATAGCCTGCATCCGCTGCATCGAATGTGCGCGCGGCAATCGCGTCTTCCTGCGTCTCGCGCTGACCCTGATCAAGGATCAGCGCAATATCATATGCCGGTTGCGCCAGCATCTATCAGGCATCCCGCCAGTCAAAGCCGTCATCGCAGAAGGCGGCAAAGCGGATCGAGGTTTCGCTGATGCGGATCAGGTCGCCGCTGGACAGTGCGACGGTGCTGAGAACCGGCTTGCCGTTCAGGCGGACCAGATTGGCCTTGCCGCCATGACCCAGATAGCATTTGCGATCTTCGGGGTCATAGGCAATCACCGCATGGTTGCTGCGCGAGATACCGGTGTCGCCAAAGTCCAGCTGAATGGCCTGATCATCGTTGCGGCCAATCTGCATCAGGCCTTCTGTCAGCGTAATGCATGAACCCCGACCCGGGCCAGAGGTGACAACCAGCCAGCCAACCGGGAAGGTCTCTTGCGCGGCTTCGGTCTTGGCAACCGGTTCCGAGGTTTCCATTAGGTCCTGAACATGGGTGTCTGCACGTTCGAAACCTAGGAAGGTGGTCTTGACGCGGCCACGACGGTCATCCGCCGCAGGCGCTGCGATCGGCTGTTGCGGTTCCGGCTGAGCTTCTGGCGCGGGCTCGGCCTGCGCCACAGGTTCGGGTTGTGCCGCAGGTTCGGGCTGAGTCAGCTCAACGGTTTCGACGACCACTTCGGCAACCGACTCCTCCTGAGCGGGCTGTTCCGCGGCAACGTCTTCCTCGGTGGCGATGTGCAGGGTTACAACCGGCTCTTCCGCTTCGGATAGCTCTTCGGGTGCTTCGGGTGCTTCGGGCGCCTCGAAAATATTGTCCTGGGTTTCCGCGACGACCGCGGCCACGATGACCTCGTCTTCAGCGTCGTCGGTCGCTTCTTCCGAAAACTCGGGCATCTCTTCTTCGGGGATCAGGTCATCGCTGTCCTCGTAGCTTTCCGAGGACATGTTGCCACCGCCCAATGCAGCGCGAAGCGCATTGAAATCTGCAATCGGCTGAGGCGCTTCAGCCTCTGGCGTGGCGGTCTCTTCCACCTCGGTTTCGGCTTCGGGTTCCTTGGCTTTTCCGGCACCTTCAAGCAGCCGGCTAAGAGGGCTTTTGTATTTGAACATGATGTCGATACCTTTGCTTTCTTTCACAGAACCTGCGTCCTGCGGGCTGCTACTCGCCTCTGCGCGCATCGGCACAACGGCACTTTTGATCCGGAAACCAAACCAAATTTTCTCTGCCGCGACGGGCCGGTCCCCGTCAGGGTGGCGGATTTCCGGGCGCCACCCTCAGCTTTCACAACGCGGCAGATCACTTGCGACCGGTCAGATTACTCCTGCGCCAACTGCATCACGGCGTCCGTCTGGGCACCATCGCGCAACACGGTCAGTCGGGCCTGCGACTGTTTTTCTGCAACCAACCCGTCCAGCATGGCATCCAGGCTTACCTGCCCGTCGATGGCCAACCCGGTCTGCGCTTCCGAGACCAGAACATCGCCCCGTTGCAAATCACCGGCAGCATCCGCAGGCACAGTGGTGACAACAGTTGTCCAGTTCTGACCATCCTCGTTGCGAACGGTAAAGCCGTAGCCGTTTTCCAGCCCGATGGCGCGGAAGGCAGGCAAGGCCAGCAACCCGTTCACAGCAAGGGTTTTGCCCAGCGGACGGTAACGGGCCGTCACGCGGATATAGCCATCGGGATCAATTGACAGATCGTCCAGAACCTGCGCGGCAAAGCTTGTGTTTTCACGGATGGGGTTCCCGTTCAGGGTATAAATCGCGTCACCACGTTTGACCCAGTCACCGATCACCGACATGTCCCGCGAAGGATCAACACCGGTCACGGCGATGATGCTGCCGGTCGATGCGCGACGTCTGGACGTCTGGAACGGAATTTCGACATCCCAATGCGAGAAGGCAACCTGTGTTTCTGCCGGGGATGCTGAAACGGCCGGGGCAGGTTCAGTTGTAACGGTCTCTGCCGGCTGGGCCTCTTCTGGTTCAGCCGATTGTGCCTGTGTCTGCTCGACAGGTGCCTGTGTTGGTTCTGCCGCAACCGGGGCCGGCTCAACCTGTTCCGACGCGGTTTCTGTGGTGGCGACCTGCTCGACAGGTTCTTGCGTTACTGCCACCTGTTCTTCTGTTTCCTGAGCCGCAGGAGCTGATGCAACCGCGACGTCCTTTGCCGGTTCGGATTTGTCACCGGACATCAGGAAATACCCGCCCGCTGCCAGACCAACCGCGACGACAGCTGCACCGGCAATCAGTTTGCCACTGCCGCCCGATCCGCTTTTGACAACGGTATCAACCGCGACGGCGGCTTCTTCTTTGGGTGTGAACTTGGCGAGTTCATTTTCGTCTTTGTCTTCATTGCCCAGGGCAAGATCGGCATTTCCGGCCAGCAGGGCAGTGACCACAGCTTCGGCATTTTCGCTTTCGGCTTTGATCCGGGCCTTTTCGGCCTCTTCATCCTTGCGGTCCATGCCCACGATGACCGAGACCGGGCGGTAGTCGAACGTATCGAACATGACGTCCGGGCCGCGGAACATGCGCAGCCAGTCCAGCGCGGTTTGCAAACGGTCGGTGACGTGCACCTCCATCGCCTTGTCGATCGCCTCAAGGAACCCTTCGGGATAGCCTTTGAACCGTCCGGCCAGCGGGGTGTAGGGGTCTTCCTGACTGTTGTTGAAGGCGTTCAGACGGGTCTGGCCGTCAATCGGGCGCTCGCCGCTGATGGCGTGATACAACGTGGCGGCCAGCACATAGAGGTCGCTGCTGGGGCCTTGATCGGCTCCGCGCACATAGAATTCATGGGGCGAGTAACCGTCCTTGATCACCCGCAGGGTCAACAACGCAGCGGATTGGTTCGCGGCCTGTTCGCGCGCGGCGCCAAAGTCGATCAGAACCGGCTCACCGTTTTCATTGATCAGGATGTTGTCGGGTGAGATGTCCCGGTGCAACATGCCACTCTGGTGGATGAACGACACCGCCGACAGCATCTTCTCGGTGACCTGAACGATGAAATCCGAGCCGGTTTTGTTGTCGGCATTCTCGACATAATCCAGAAGATCGCAGCCCTTGATGAAGTCCATCGCGATATAGGCTGTGTCGTTGTCTTCGAACACCTGATGGACGTCGACGATATTGGGATGGACCAGACGCGCGTGGTTGCGCGCCTCTTGAATGAACAAGTCGATGATCGCGCGCAGATCGTTCTTGTGGTCTGGATCGGTTGCTTCAACCAAGTCACCGTTACGGTGGCATAGCGCACCCGGGAAGCACTCTTTGATTACTACCTCGCGGTCCAGACTGTTGCGGGCCAGATAGGTGATCCCGAAGCCGCCATTGCTGAGGTAACGCAGGATTTCATACTGCCCGTGCAACAGCTTTGCGCCGGGTTGAAGTCCTTCGATTTTCGGTTCGTCGTGCGATGCACCGACCGCCTGGTTGTGGCTCATTTCATTCCGCCCGTTACTAATCGTTTTGCGGTTTTCTTAACTGGGCTAAATCGCCCGCGAACTCACAACCAAACACAACCGCAGGACACTTGAGACGGTTAGACGTTTCAAATTTGACTTTATTGGGGCCGCCTCATGGCTTCACTATGGATCGTTTTTTGGGAAACACTACATATTGTAACTGATGGCATTTCGGCATCTAAATATTGAAAACTGTCTTGCACAAAATACAGACGGACCGACTCTTTGTCTCCGCTTGGTCAACGGAGTCGATGCGCTCGAGACCCGATTCCACGGGTCTCGAATCGCTGCGCCATGGCGCAATCTTAACGAGAAATTGTCAGGTTCCGGTTTTCGGCTGTACCGAATCCACTCGGCTGCCCGCCCAAGCCAGGTTGTCACTGAGCTGCGCGAGGATGCTGATCGCATCCTTCAGAGGGGCGTCACCGCTTTCGAATTGCAGCAACAACAACAGGTCCGTGGCCTTTTCGAACTCGCCCGGTATCCAATCAGCCTTGGGGTCGATTTCTCCGCCTTGCTCAAGGCGCTCGGCGAAATCCTCGACGATTTCCTGACACGAGTGCAAGAAGGCGGAAGGCTCGATATTGGACGATTCGCGCAGATCCGCGTAGATACTGGCAATTGCGGCCAACCAGTCCTCGAGGATCGGATTTTCCAGAGGGGGCAGGGCAGATTCCAATGCGGCATGTACGGACACGGCATCAGGTTGCTGCGTCTCGGTCTCGGGGCCGGTCAGTGTCTCCAGAAAGGGCAGAAAGTCCTGTTTCAGATCGGCGCGCGCGGACTCGAGATCGGCCAGACGACGGTCGGATGCGATCTGTAGTACCTGTTCAGCCAGATTCTGACCGCCGCAGTTTTCCCAGAGGGCGAAATCAGGTTCGGGCTCTTGCGCCATAGCGCGCACGGCCACCGGAGTACCGATCGGCACGACCGAGCGGAACAGATCGCCCTTTTCCTTGTTGAGCCGGGACACAACCCGGTCCAGCGCATCGCGGACCGGCGGCAGATCGGCATGGGTGACCGCCAACAGGCTGTTGGCGCGCAGCTCCTGCGGGACTTGTGACCAGAGATGTCGTTCAGTTTCGCGCCATGCGTTGGTGCCATTGGTGCACCAGATGGCGCAATCCACGAACTTCAGCAGATCGAGTGTTTCTTTATACGTATCGTCCAACGCGCCGGTTCCGGGCAGGTCAAACAGCGAGATTTCTTGCAAGGCAGGGGTGTTTAGCCCGACTGAGATGAAATCGGGCGCGTCCTCGGCTGCTTTTTCCAATGCGATGCCGGAATAGGTTTTGGGCTCTTTGTCCCACCAGCCGACGGTGGTTTCCGGTGTGTCGGAATAGGCGACGATCACCAGTGGCAGTTTCAGGTGCTGCGGTCCGGTGGGCAGAATGTCTGCCCCTGCCAGCATGTTGGCGAGGCTGGATTTGCCAGCCCCGAATTCCCCGGCGAAACCGATATTGACCGCGTTCGACAGCCGCCCGGCATGGGCAAGTGCGCGTTCGCGCATCTCGTCCAGCGCCGTGTCGGTCGGCAGGTTTTCGGTCGCGGTCAGAAAGCGTTCAAGTTGTTTTACTTCCTGTTCGGTTCCGGGAAATTCGATCATTCCGCAGCCTCTGCTAATCTCTTGTCGATGTCATCCGCGCCAAAGACGGCGCCCAGTTCTTCGGCGATATGCTGGGCGTGGTCAAAGGCTGCTTGCGCCTGGGCCCGCTCATTGGTTTCGCCGCTTCCGGCGCGATGTTCTAGATGCCCGGCCAGCAAGGCCAGATAGTGATCCAGAACCGTGTTCAGACGTTCCAGCAAATCGCTGCGCGCGGTGTCCACCAGATCATCGCCGATCATCTCGAATTCCTGCACAATCATGCGTTCGGCCCGGGCCACAACACTCTTGCGCGAAATCAGACGCGACAGCCAATTGACCCGCAGCTCGACCGTAATGCCACGGGTCAGCGCGGTGGTGTCGGGGCGGAACCACCGAACGGCACTGGTGTTCATCCGGTTGTCCGTCGGGTCCTGCCAGCCGGGCAGGGCGCGCAGAGCTGCATTGCTTTGCATGTCGATCGTATACAACTCGCTCAGCATCCGTTGGCGCACGACCTGCGTGGCCCCCTGCACAAGTTCACGCATCCGATCCCGCAAGGGGGTGAAGTTCAGCTCGGTGTCACCGCCCTTGGCCAGCAACGGAGAATCCCCGTTCGGACCCCGCACCACGACCGATACCGCCTCGGCTACGGTGTCGTCCATGACGCCGCGCAGATTGGCCAGAACGTCATCCATGTCATGGATGATCCCGGCCGTCTTTTCAGCGACGAGTGTACGCAATTCCGCCAGAGTCTTGTCGTTTTCACCCCCGTTTTCGGCGGTGGGAGTCGTTTCGTCTTCAATGGCGCGCAGATGTGCCCTGCTGCGCTCGACCTCGCCTTGCGCGAAGGTGTTGAGGTGTTGCCATGCCATCCGTAGCTGTTCGTTGCGCGGACCCTCGGTCAGGGCACCGGTGACATGGCGGCGCAGGTCTGGCAGACCTGAGGCGATCATCGCGGCAAAACGCAGAACGCCTTCGCGGCTGATCGGGCCGGGCCCCTGTTTGATCTCTTCCACACCGTCCAGATATTGTTTCATCTGTGCCGGATGCGCCCGCAACCAGGCCAGAACCTCGTCATGGTTGATGCCGGTCTCATCACCGGTCAGGGCGTAATGCGCCCATTGTGCGCTGCCCATCAGCACGTCGATGTCCGAATTCCCAAGGGCCTTTTCCAAGCCTTCCATGACATCGGTCCGGACCTTGGCGGCATCTTCGGGGCCGCCGCCCAACTCATCGACGCGGTTGATGAAGACCACAATTTGGCCCAGCTCCAGTGCTTGCATCAGGCGGAACAGTTTCAGATCGGCCCGAGACAGGGCCTGATGCGCCGACAGAACCACCACAAAGAAATCGGATTCCTTGAGGTACTGGCGCGAGATTTCTTCACGGATCAAAAGCGGGTCGTTTACGCCGGGCGTGTCCGTCACCGTCAGCGGGAACGGGAAATGGCCGATGTCGAAATAGACCTCGGCCTTACGGGTGATGTCGCTGTAGAGACCACGATCCGAGCCCGGATCGTGTTCCCCTGCTTCGGTGGGATCATCCCCGGCACATACATAGCGCGCCAGATCGTCCGAAGTCAGTTCGTCAAGGTCGTGATGCTGGCCCAGCAGGTGCTTGTAGCTTTCGCCCAGCCGCAGCTTGGCGCGGGTCTTCATAGCCTCGACCTGCTCTTCGATCATCTCGCGCTTATAGCTGTCCTCGTCATCAGGGAACATGTTGCGCAACTCTTCGCCTTCGGCGATCAGAGCCTGCCACTGGCGGTTGTCGAAGAAATGGAACTCGGCACCGGCGGTCCGCCCCGAAGGGTGGCCGAAATGCATGTCGGTGATCACCGTCGTCCAGGGATTCACGTCCGACGGCAGGTATTCGGCCTGACCGGTGAAGCCGTTGATCAAACGAGATTTGCCTGCCTTGATCTGCCCAACAAAGGCGATCGAAGGCTTCAGGTTTGCTAGATCGCTGACAATGCGAGAGATGAACTGGCGGGTCTCATCATTCGAGGTGCCGTTCATGTCTTCGGCAATACGGATTAACTCGCGACGATTATTTTCACTCATAAACCTTACCCTGGTAACTTGTAATCACGGATCGAATTCATCGAAAAATTGAACGAAAGGGGCGCAATCATCCGGCCGGCCTTTTCAGACTGGCCCACAGATTGATAACAGCACCCAGTTTGCGTGCCTCGTGGACAGAGATTGCAAAACGCTCACCATCATTCATGATGGCTAGCCCGGCCCCTTTGCCGCCCGAGGGGCGCATGACAATCAGCTGCGGGTGATCCATCGCTGAGGCCGTGTCGCCATCCCAACCGGCAAGATCGCGGGCGAAACGGGCTAGCAGATCGGAATCGGGGTGCAGAGCCGCCCCTTCGTCACATGCCCCGTCCATACGCAATGTCACCCCGTCATCGCCTTGGGCCAGAACACGGCCTTGGGCAAATCGTTCCGAACCCTCATAGAACCGTTGGGCCAAAGAGCCGGTGGTGTCTTCTGTTGCTGCTTCCACAGTGGGTGCAGTGTCTTCAGGCTCGGGCTCATCCGGGACGATGGCAATCACAGGCTCGGCAGGCAGTTCGATTTTCTCGCAGGCGCTTTCGATCTCGCTGAAGGTGATGCCCACATCGTCGGCCTCAAGCGCGGTGTCAGGCTGCAGCGAAATCAGTTCCAACGGAGCGGGGGCCGCCGCAATGTCGGTCACCAGTTGCGCCAGCTTATTGGCCAGGTCCTCACGGGATTCGGTTTCGAAATCCGGGGCGATGCCGGATTGGACCCGGAACACATCCGTGATCCGGGAACTGTTGACCTCGATTGCAAGGCAATCGCCATTGGCGGCAGTGAATTCCAGCCGGCGCGGCAGAATGGTGCCGCGAATGGTCCGCAGCACCTTTTCGCGCCGAATCCGGGCCGTTTCCCCCGGAACAGTGACCGCCGGGTTCAGGCGTGCCACAGACGAGCGCCCAATGTCGTCGAGCATCTCGAGAATGTCCGTATCCATCATGCCGTGACCCCCCTTTGGTCCGGTCTAGACTGCGGCCGCAACGGGCCCCAGGCTGAGATGCGATTTTGTCAACGCCAACCCGACATTGGCGCTGCCGCGACAGATGTAGCAGACCACATGATCGGGATATTCCCGGGTCCGCAGAAAAATATTTAGCCGATCATTCGAAAACACCGCGATTTCCCCGAACCCCGGGTTGTCGGCTTCTTCAGCCCCAGCCGCACGCAGCAAGTCCTCAAAGGCATTGACCCCGCGCCCCTGAAACAGGTTAGCCACGGCAAGGGCAAGAGTGTCCAGGACGTCCGCGCTGTCTGAATCCAGGGTGTTGGTCCCAAGCAACATCCCGGTTTCCATATCGACATACCCGGCTGCAATACAGTCGGGTATGGTTTCCATTGCGGTGTTCAGTGCGGCTTCGATCGTCATCGCTTGCTACCTGAGATTCTGGTTATAAAACACGGAACTCTGCCCCGCCGTTTTCTGTTGCGTTCGGAACAGGGCGAACCGCGCCCTTTGCGTGGCGCGCGAAATGCTCGGCCGCGATCTGGTCGAACTCCTCGAGAAACGCCCCGAACACCTTTTTCATGCCTTCAACATCGTTCGGCAAATCCTCATCCGCGGTAACGTCGCGCCACATGGATGCCGCGCTCAGGGGTGCGCTTTCCGAAACAGTCAGCAAGCCTTCTTCTTCATCCTTGTCGTCCGACGGGGCGGACTCCTCGGTAGCGGCACCATTTGACAGGGACACGACCTGCATGTTCACAAGGCCGCTGGATTCGGGCTCCGGTTCGTATTCTTCTTCGGCGCCATTCGACTGTTCGGCCAGCAAGGCAGCGATTGACGACACAGAAATTTCAGCGCCTTCTTCCTTGGGGTCTTCGACCGATACCTGATCCTGTTCGGGCGTGTCCGCCAGCTTGCCTTCCAGCGTTTCCAGGAATGGATCCGATGAGTCACGAGCGGGCTCGTCTGGTGTTTCCACCTGTTCGCCAGCTGCCAGGATGTTGTCATCCTCTTCGTCCAGCTCACTTTCATCCAGCAGATCGAACTGGTCGTCATCTGCCAGTAATTCCGTGTATTCCGCCAGATTCAGGCTGTTGCTTTCCGTTTCCCGGAAAAAGGCACGCAGATCGTCGCCTTCGGTTTCCGTTTGTGGCTCGGACACCGGTGTTTCGGTTCCCATCTCGGCGCGCAGACGCTCGGCCTCAGCCGCGTCAATACGTTCTTCGCGGCCGGTATCCTCGGTGCGGCGCTCTACACGGGCCGGGCGGACGGGGAAGCTGGTGACAACTTCATCTTCCTTGGTGGCCGCGGGAACGGGGTTCACCAGCTTCAACGGGGCGGGTTCTTCGGCCTTTTCCACCATCCGCTTCGGACGGATCGGTTGTATGGGTGCGTCCCCGGCCAAGCTGTTGTCAATCTGATAGCGCGTCAGCATGTCGGCGCGGTCGTCCATGATCTGTTCAGTGATCTGCAGGAAGCTATCGACCATCTTGCCGCCGCCACTGCGTGCCCACTGTTCGGCATCGCCACTTTTGTCCCGGGCAATGATCGCGTCACGGGCCGAGAACAGGATCGAGCGATTGAACAGGTGACCCGCTTCGCGGTTGACCCGGCGCAGAACCTTTTGGCGGTCTTTCGGGCCCAGCACATCGGCACGGGTTACCAGCAGCAGAGAGTTATGCTGAAGCCGTTCCGGCAGAGACACCCAAGTGGCCCGTTCGGTTTCGCGCCATGCCTGTGTTGCATGGGTGCACCACAAGACCCCATTGGCCTGCCCAACCGCACGGCGCCACACGTCGTTTGAAATCTTCGGGTCAGAGATGCCGGGTGTGTCGATCAGGTCCACAGCTTCCAGAATATCGGCCTCAAGGAAGATGCGCACAAACTGGACGTCGTTGACACCGACAGATTCCAGCTGATCCAGAGTGATGTTCTCGCGGGTTCCATCGTGACGTTGCACATAGGCCGACTTCTTGCCCCAGCTGAACCAGACCGGCGGCAGCTGGGTGGCAGTGACCTGTGTCGGCAGCGCTTGCGAGCGCAACAGGAAGTTCATCAGTGTCGATTTCCCGGCGCTGAATTCTCCCATCAGCGCAAAGATTGGTTTGCGCCGGGACCACTGCTCGATGCGTTCCCAAGCCTTAGGAGAGACGAAGCGGGTTTGTGTATCTTTTGCCATGTCGCTACTTATGCTGCCTCGTTACTAAGATCTTTCAGGATGTCACCCAGGATATCGTCGCGCGATTTCTTGGGGGTCATGCCCGCCATCAGGGCCGCCTGGTTCGGATCCTGCTCGGCCGAGGCCGAAATGTTCAGCAGGGTCTCTTTCTGCTCGCGCAGGAAGTCGGACAAGCCGGCCCGCACATTTTCCAGAACGGCCGCGATCTGGTTTTCCTCAAGGTCTTTGGTGATCGAGTTCGCCTCGGACGCGATCAGGCGCGTGTAGTCAGCGGCGTAGGCTTCGAACCCTTTGCGGCGTTGCCACCAGCGGCGCCACCATGTGCTTTGCAAATCCAGCGCGATCGTACGGCCAATACCCAATGGCGGCGGCACGCGGGGCACGATGGGCGCCTCGATGCTGAACTCACCCAGATGGTTGCCCAGCAGCTTTTGATACAGCGCCTCGACATCCGCCGCTGCGGCACTGTAAAGCGCCCCGGCGTCTTTGCGCATGGCGCGGGAAAAGCTGAAATAGGCGGCCTTTTGCAGGGTGCGTAGACCAGCCGGGTCATATTGCCAAGTGCCTTGCTCGCCATTCTGTTCCAGATGCGAAATCAAGGAATCCGTGGCGCGTTTGACAAAGTTCTCTTCAGCCGACTTCAGGCGCTCGAGCACCTTGTCGCGCAATGAGGTCGTCAGTTCGGCGGCCTTTTTCTCGTATTCTGCAGCAACTTTGGCGATGGCTTCCTCGGGTGCTACGCCGTCCAGATCGCGAACGACCCCTTGCCCTTCGGACAGGTTTTTTGCCACGGCGGTAGCGCGAATTTGACTGGCGATGTTGCGCGCCCGGTGGCGCACACGATCCAACAGACGGTTGCCCGCACCTTCGGCGATGCGCTCGTTCATGGCCAGCAAAAGGTCCGGCAGGCCGGACAGCGCCCAGATTTTATCAAGCGAGGGGGCCTGATCTCCAAATCCTGCAGCCAGGTAGAAGGTGTTGAGAGCTTCGCGCGATTCTTCCGACAGGATATCCGGGTTGCCGGTCAGGGCAGCCTCGGCCCAGATCGCGCTGCCGAACACAACGCTGGTGTTGGTGTCGATACTGTTCTGCTTCAGCGTTTCCTGAATCCGGTCGCGGATCTCGGGGACCTGATTGACCGGGTCGGACAGTTCGTCGATCCGGTTCACGAACAGGATAATCTGGCGGTTTTCGAACTGCGCGATGATCCGCATCAGCGCCATGTCCATCGTGGTCAGGGCCTGGCTGGCGGCCAGCACCACAACACAAACCTCGGATCCACGCAGGCTGCGCAGGGTGATCTGCTCGCGCACCATGAAGGTATCGTTCACGCCGGGCGTGTCGCACAGCTTCAGCGAGATCGGATATTGCGGAATGTCCATGTACAATTCCGCCGACTTGGTGACATCGGCAAAACGCCCGGTCTTCGGGTTGATATCCGGGTCGTCTTCGTCACCCAGGCAGACATAGCGCTGGATCAGTTCGTCGTCGAAATAGTCATACTGGTGGCTTTGCCCCAGAATCAGGTCGAAATGCTGGCCCAGACGCGCTTCGGACTTAGCCTTCATCTCGCCGATCTGGCGGCGGATATCTTCCATCTCGTCATCGGCGCCGGCCCGGTTGGCCAGTTCGCCCAAGCGGCCGCCTCCGACCATCAGGTTGTCCCACTCTTCTTGCTCAAAGAAGGTGAATTTGGCCTTCTTGTCGCCTTCGGTGCGGGTGTTGATATTCAGCGTGGTCACCACCGAGGTCCACGGGTTCACATCCGAGGGCAACAGGGCAGGGCGCCCGGCCAGAATGTTTACGATCGAGGATTTGCCAGCCTTGACCTGCCCGACCAACGTCACACTGGCCGTGAAATTCTCCATCCGAGTCTTGAGCGTCGCAAGCCGCGCCGAAGATCGCGCGTCCGCCACCTCTGTCAGCTGGTCGATCTGCGTCGTCAGCGCCGTCATCGCCGAGGTCATCGGCGTCAGCGCTTCGTTTCCCACGGACAGAAGGTGATCGTTACGGGCCATTGTTAGCCTCCGGTTCCTGTGGCGGCAATGCGGGGTTGATCCTGACCTTCAGGAGAGCTGGTCAGGATGTCGATCCGGGCGATCAGGTTCAGAGCGTTGCCCAGAATCGCGGCTTCGTCTCCCGGTGTGATTTCTTCGTAGGCGCTGGAATCGGCAAGCACTTCGATCGCGCTGAACTGTTCACTGTTTTCCAGCAGGGCCAGACGGCGCCCGGTTGGAAAACCCTGGGATTTGGTCTTGGGCAGCGGCATACGAGAATTGGCAAGCAGGTAGTGCCCCCCCGAATGCGTGCGCAACGAAACGCCAAAGCCTGTATTCGGGTGGTCCCGATTCAAGGACTTCAGTTCACCAAGGAAGCTTTCACGTGCAAGACCAACGGCGTCTTGCTCAGCAGCGGCAGAGTTCATCATGTTGGTCACGGCTAAGACCCTTGTGTTCGAGTTGAGCAAAAAACTCTTACGGCGCCCGAAGGCAGAAAAGACTCATTAATTCCCGCTCTCCATCAATTACTGGCAAGGCGGTGTTATTTTGACGCGAATAAGATTTTTTGGCGGTTGAAATGTGGCGCAAATATGGTCGTGACCCTGCGCATGGTTTCAACCCATAGGCGTACAGTCGGATTCTAAGATCACTGTAGCTTTGGGCGCATGCCTTCAGGACGCCCTGCTTTGTTCAACTTCTTGGCTGTAGAGGCCTGTATTTTCATGATTTTAATTGATGGCCGCTGAGAGTGTTCTGATTCTAATGAGCCAACCGGCCTATGTGCTGATCGCCAGGTCATTGGGTGATTCTATTGAAGTCTCACCTTACTCAACGTAAGCGCGTTAAACATGTGCCTGACTATTTCGTTAATGTGTGTGCTTAAAAGCAGTGGATTTGCCTGTGATCTAAATTAAATTGCGCCATACTAATTGGCGCCAAAGGGCAGAGAGGTGTCGGTCTGAAAAAAGGGCACCGACCCCGGCCGCTGTGCGGGCGCCTGACGCGACACCGTGGTTGCTGCAAAATTGCCAGCTTCGATCGCTGCCGGTTCGTGATCAATAATATTGCGAACAGGTGAATTTCCCTCTCGCACTCGACCACAGGCTTTGTTATTGAACACGTCAATCCGGCACTCAGGGCCGGTACTGCGGGTGTGGCGAAATTGGTAGACGCACCAGATTTAGGTTCTGGCGCCGCAAGGCGTGGGGGTTCAAGTCCCTCCACCCGCACCATTCACTCATTGAAGAATCGATTGGATTTTCTTGTGGCCTTTTTTGGCCCACCGCTTGTCACGCGCTTGGTTTCTGTGTTTGCCGGTAAGTGACGCGCAGTTAAACAATGCTCGAAAAACGAAAAAATCGGCTATACTCCAAGCATCAGTAGACAGGAGATTGCCATGCTTTATCCACTTGCAACGCTTGAGGCCGACAAACTCAACGCAGTTCGGGCGCTTGAACAGGAAATTGGACGTCCAGTTGTCGCGCTTGCCGCTGTTGACGCAGATACGGCCAACCTGCCGCAAGATGATCTGAAAAAGTTGCAGGCTCTTGAGGATGAGCTTGACGTCGTTCTTGTCGCGGTGCGGCCAAGTTAAGCGTTCTGAAAACCCAGATTCTTCGTCTCGGGCGCCCCGACAGGGTTTTCCTCATATTTTGAACAGGATCCCGCTGACCTGCGCGATCTTTTCACGCGCGCTCTGTAGGTCTGTTCTGTCGACAGCCGTATCGTGGAACAACTGGCTTAGGGCAAATTCCATATGAGAAAGGGCTTCGGTCGAGGACATCGGCTGTGCCTGCAAGGCCGCCCGCATCCAGATCCCGTCGATCAGTGCTGTCAGGTTGAAAGCGATCTGTTCGGCCAAGGCCGGTTCAACCATATGGCGCAGGGCGCTCATCAGGTTGCTGCGCATTCGGGAATGGATGACATTTTGTATGCGTAAATACCGGGCGTTTTGCGGCACCTCTGCGCACAGGCAAACCCAGGCGTTGCAGATTTCGTGCTGAAAAAGCGTCGGGGCGAAATTGCCGTAAATAATCGCGTAAAGCCGTTCAGCCGGTGTGGCACTATGCGCGAACAACGCGGTCACACAGCGGCGGGCCTCGGCATTGGATTCGCGCAAAACGGCCTCGAACAAAGCCTCTTTGCCGGGGAAATAGTGTTGAACGACACCTTTGGACAATCCCGCCTCTTTGGCGACCTTGTCAAAGGTCGTCCCCGCAATTCCATGAGTTTTGAGAATTTCAAACGCCGCCTCGGTCAATTGCTTGCGACGCATGTTCTTGATGGTCTGCTTTCTCATGTTAGGATCGCTTTCATGCTCAGCGTAATGCATGCGAAAGTATCATTCGGGAAGGCAAAAAACAAACACTGTTGACAAAAAACGGTCCGATGCACCAAATTACCTGCAATCGTACTATTTTTTTGAAACGGACACTAAAGGTCGAAAACGGCCAACGCACCAACGGAGGTTAACCATGAATTTCTCACGTAAACTGAGGCCCGCTTTGCTGGCCTCTGCCACGCTTATGTTAACAACAGGCGCGGCATTGGCCGAACCGATCAAGATTGCCGTCAACGAATGGACCGGCCAGCACATATCGGCCCATTTCGCCGGCGCGCTGTTCGAAGAGCTGGGCCACGAGGTCGAATATGTCACCGCCGGTGCCGTGCCGCAGCTGGCTGCGATTGCCGAAGGCAGCCTGCATTATCAGCCCGAGCTGTGGACCAACAACGTGGGCGATATCTATCCCAAGGCCGTTGAAGCCGGGGACATCATCGTTGTCGGCGGACTGGGTCTCGAGCCGCAGGAAGGCTGGATTTATCCGCCGTACATGGCCGATCTGTGCCCGGGTCTGCCTGCTTATGAGGCGCTGTATGACTGCGCGCAGGCCTTTGCCGCTGCGGACACATTCCCCGATGGCCGCCTGATCACCTATCCGGCGGACTGGGGGACCCGTTCTGCCGATCTGGTTGAACTGATCGACCTGCCGTTCAAACCAGTGCCCGGTGGTTCGGAAGGCGCGATGCTGGCCGAGCTTAAAAGTGCCGTTGCCGCCCAACAGCCAATTCTGATGATGATGTGGCAGCCGCATTGGGTGTTTGCGGATACCGAGGTTGAATGGGTCGAATGGGACACGCCACACGGCACCTGTGATGAGACCAGCCAGAAACGCGGTGAGGCCTGTGGCTTCCAGCAGGCGACCGTCGACAAGATCGTCGCTAAGGATTTCGCCTCGACCTATCCGGACGCGATGAAAATGGTCGAGCTGATGAGCCTGACCAATGACGTGCAGAACGCCCTGATTCTGGAAGTCGACCAGAACGGGCGCGAAGTGAAAGAGGTTGTGGCCGAGTGGATGGGTGCAAACCAGGACGTCTGGCAGCCTTGGGTTGAAGCCGCAAAGCAATAAACACCACTGACTCCGGTGGAGCATGTTTTCGCGTGCTCCACCTTTTTCAAGGCTGCCGAAATGACCACATCTTCCCCGACCACCACCCCGAAACTGTCCTGCAAACATGTCTGGAAGCTCTACGGCAAAGGGGCGGATCAGCATCTGAGCAACGTCGACGTCGCCGGGCAGGGGCCCGACGAGGCCAAAGTGCTTGCGCAACGCATTCGGGACGGCGGCGGTATCGTTGCCTCGACCGATGTCAGTTTTGACGTCATGCCGGGCGAGATTTTCGTGATTATGGGCCTGTCGGGCTCGGGCAAATCCACCATCGTGCGCTGCCTGTCCCGTCTGGTCGAACCCACCGCCGGAGAGATCCTGCTGGATGGTGAGGACCTTCTGAAAGTGTCCTCGAAAGAGCTGATCGACATTCGCCGTCACAAGATGGGGATGGTGTTCCAGAGCTTTGGCCTGATGCCGCATCTGAATGTTCTGGAGAACGTGGCGTTTCCGCTGAAACTGCAGGGACTGGACGACAGGGAACGTCTGGAGCGGGCCGAGCGGGTGATATCGCTGGTGGGTCTGGAAGGGCGGGAAAGTAGTTTCCCCAGCCAATTGTCCGGTGGACAGCAACAACGTGTCGGTATCGCCCGGTCGCTGGCGGTGGAGCCCGAGGTCTGGTTCCTCGATGAACCCTTCAGCGCGCTGGACCCGCTGATCCGTCGCCAAATGCAGGATGAATTCCTGCGGCTGCAGCAAGAACTGCACAAATCCATCGTCTTTATCACTCATGATTTCCTTGAGGCACTGCGCATCGCCGACCGGATGGCGATCATGAAGGATGGCGCGGTTGTCCAGATCGGCCGTCCGGTGGATCTAATCCTGAACCCGGTTGATGACTACGTCCGCGAGTTCACTAATGACGTCCCGTGGGAGTTGATCCTGACCGCAGGCGATGTGGCCTCGGACAACTCGCCGCCCGCCGGGATCAAAGAGGTTCCCGCCTCGACCAATGTGGCCGATCTACTGCCCTATCTTGCCTCACACGACAGCGGTGTCGCCGTGCGTCGTGACGACAACGCGCTGGTGCACATGACCAGCCAGAACGTGATTGCCGCATTGGCCAGCGGTGTCTCGGACGCCTCTGCGGTCAAGGACTGACGCGATGGATGCAGCTTCGAACAGATCGCTTGTGGTCTGGCTTGCGGTCACGGTGTTGGTGGCGATTTGTGTGGTTTTCGCCAAAAGCCTCGGGCCGCTGGTGACCTATCCCGATGCGCTGGTTTTGCCGGTGACCGATCCGATGAACACCGCGATGCGGTGGTTCGTTGTGACGTTCGGCTGGTTCTTCAAGGCCATTTCCTGGCTGCTGGACTGGCCAATCCTGTTGGCAAAGACGGTTCTGCACGCGGTGCCATGGGCGGCCTGGTTTGTCCTGTGGGTCTTTCTGGCCTTGCGCGCCGGGGGCAAAGGGTTGGCGATCTTTACCGCGATCAGCCTGCTTTACATGGTCACATTCGGGTTCTGGACACAGTCGATGAACTCATTTGCTCTGGTGTGTGTGTCGATCCCGATGGCGGTTGCCTTGGGCTTTGCGCTGGGAACATGGGGCTTCATGTCCGAGCGGGCCTATCGGATCATCATGCCGGTCCTCGACCTGATGCAAACGGTGCCCGCCTTTGCTTATCTTCTGCCCATCCTGCTGCTGTTCGGCTTTGGTACGACTGTGGGTCTAGTCGCCTCAATCCTGTTTGCCTTCCCGCCAATGGTGCGTAACACCATCGTCGGTTTGCGCGGTGTCCCGGATGAGGTGATCGAGTCCGGCCTGATGAGTGGCGCCACGCCGTCGCAACTGTTCTGGCGCGTGCGGGTGCCAACGGCGCAGCGGCAAGTCCTGCTGGGGGTGAACCAAACAACGATGGCGTCCCTGTCGATGGTCATCATTGCCTCGATCATCGGAGGCACCAACGATATCGGTTGGGAAGTGCTGTCGACCATGCGCAAGGCTCAGTTCGGAGAAAGCCTGCTGGCCGGGATCGTGATCGCGCTGATGGCGATGGTCCTGGACCGGATCACATGGGGATTTGCTGTACAGTCTAATTCGACGCAACGCAAAGCGACAGGCTGGATAACCTGCGCCGTTCTGTTTGGCGCGGCTTGGCTGCTGGCTCTGGTATTTTCGCCGCTCAAGGACTGGCCCGAGGCATGGGTTCTGAACCCGGCCCCGGCCATGAACGCAGGTCTGGAATGGGTCTTCGTCGAGTTCCGAACCGTGCTTGAAGCAATCAAGCGGGCGGCGCTGTTCTACCTAATGCTGCCGATCAAGATTGGTTTGGTGAAGGCCGTCAGCCCGTTCACCTGGGGCTTCGCCATGACCCCGGCTGTGACTGTTGGATACGCACTGATCGTTGCGGCGGTAGCGGGCTATTTGGCCTTCAAAGGACGGGTACTGCCAGCACTCTGGGTGATCCTGTTTGCTCTGGTCCTGTATTCGGGCCTAACCGGTCTGGCGTGGGTCGCGCTGTGCGCAATCATCATCGCACTGGCCTGGCAGGCCGGTGGCGCGAACCTCGCCCTTTGGGCGCTGGCCGGGGTCGCCTTCCTTTTGCTGACCGGGATATGGGAACCTTCGGTCATCTCGCTTTACCTTTGTGGGGTCGGGGTGCTGCTGTCCTTCCTGTTTGGCAGCGCCATCGGCATCTGGGCATCCGAGAATGATACCGTATCGCGCATTGTGCGGCCGGTGATCGACACGCTGCAAACAATGCCGCTGTTCGTGATCCTCATCCCCTTTGTTATGGTGTTCAAAATCGGAGAATTTACCGCGCTGCTGGCCATCATCGTCTATGCCATCGTTCCCGCGATCCGCTACACCGAGCACGGTTTGCGCAACCTGCCCCATGACGTGATCGAGGCAGCGACGGCCATCGGTACAACGCCTCGTCAGTTGCTGTGGCAAGTAAAGCTGCCGCTGGCGGTACCGTCGATCATGCTGGGGCTGAACCAGACGATCATGTTCGGCATTTCGATGCTGGTGATTACCGCGCTGGTGGGCACGGATGATCTGGGACAGCAGATCTATATCGGCCTGGGCGACGGTGATTTCGGGGTTGGCATGACCGCAGGGATCGGCATGGCCATCATCGCCATGATTGCCGACCGCATCACACAAGGGTTCAGCCAGCAGATCCAGGCGCGCCTTGGCGTGAAACTGGACAACGCAGTCTGACAACAAGGTAAGCCGCATGGAAACCGCAGCGCCCGAACCAACCGCCGACCTCGACCTGTGCTACATGTCAGCGACCGAAGCGCTTGCGGCGTTTCGCATGGGCCGACTGAAACCCAGCACCCTGCTGCAGGCATTGATCGAACGGATCGAGCAGGTCAATCCGGTGATCAACGCTCTGGCCGACACCTATTTCGACGAGGCGCGGCAACAGGCTCTCGCAGCCGACGCGGCTTATGAGGATGGCTCGGCCAAAGGCGCGTTGTTGGGCGTTCCGGTACTGGTGAAAGATGCACAACGGGTAAAAGGCAAGCGCACGACGCACGGATCACTGCTGCACATGGATGCTGCACCGGACGAGATGTCGGACCCGATGATCGAACGCCTGCAGGATGCTGGTGCGATCATTCTGGCCCGCACAACGGTGCCAGAGTTTTGCATCTCGGGCGTCTGCCGCAGCCTCGCGTGGGGCGATACGGTCAACCCGTTCAACCCCGACTATGGCACTGGCGGATCGTCGGGCGGGTCCGGGGCAGGGCTGGCGGCAGGTTTTGCGCCGATCGCAACCGGCACCGATATCGGCGGGTCTATCCGCATTCCGGCCAGCTGTTGCGGGGTGGTGGGGTTCAAGCCGCCCCACGGGCGAAACCCGGACGGTCCGCCTGCCAATTTTGACCGCTACAATCATTGTGGTCCGCTGGCCCGCTCGATTGCAGATCTGGCTCTGGTGCAGGACGTGGTGTCGGGCGCGCATCCGCGCGACCATGACAGCCTGCGGGAAACCGTTGTCCTATCGCGTGAGCCTGGCAGGCTGGACGGTGTCAAAATCGCCTTTTCGATGGATCTTGGTTACTGTCCCGTCGATCCGGAGGTGCGCCGCAATACTCTTACCGCGTTGGAGCACTTTCGCGCTTTGGGTGCCGAAATCACTGACGTCGATGTCCCCTGGACCCGGACCTGCGACGCGGCCGCCACCCATTGGTACAACACGATGCATTATCTCAGGCAGGCGTCCTGGGCGGCAAAGACTCACGCCGATCAACTGAACGATTACACTCTGGCCGCCGCAAAAGGCGTCGAGGCCACCACGTTGGACGATGTGTCCCGATCCTGGGAAACCCAGCACGACATGTATCAGTTCTTTGGCGCGTTGATGGAGCGGTTCGATCTGTTCCTCTGTCCGACCACAACGATACCCGCGGTCACGGCAGACCACGACGCAACCGCGAGAGATTTCGAAATCGACGGTGTTCAGGTCGATCCGGAATACGGGTGGATTCTGACGCATCATTTCAACATGCTGCACCATTGCCCGGTCCTTGCCGTCCCCAGCGGCTTTGCAACGACCGGGGTTCCGACCGGTCTTCAGATTGTTGGCCGAACCTTCGATGACCCGACTGTTTTCCGCGCCGCGCTGGCTTACGAGGCGCAGGTCGGAGGGTGGTTCGGAACCCCCAAAACGCGCCCTATGAGTTAGCGCCAGGCTCGGCGCCCCAAAAGCGCGTTACGGTATTGCTGATGACATCGTTCACGATGTTACTTCGGGGCGTTTGAACCGTCGATGGACGCCCATCTTCGACGCAATCCCCGTATAGTCTACCTTTATTTCGATCCCGGACGCAGCTTGGAATCGGCCAGAAAAGGCAGATTTGAAGGAGTGGTCACCCTTCACCAACAATGTCCGCGATGTTTCATTCAATCCAATCAACCAAACCGACCGCTTGCTGGGCGAACTGCCTGCCGTTTTCGGTACGAGAATATTCCACAACGGGCGGAACGACGCCGTGTGAGTGGCGCGTGATCAGCTTGTAAGCCACCAATTTGAACTGGACGATTGTCAGGCCAGTTACTTTGACCTCTGCAGAAAAGATTGGGTCGATCAAATTAGCAGATCGTTATGGGCTGTCGCATACCATTTCGCGATCAAGCGTTGCCAGTTTCCTTTTGGATAGCGCAGAGTCGTCCAAATTAATGCAAGAGCTTCCGACAATCCAGAACACGAGCGCCCTGTGTCAGAGGCTGGGAAGTTTAGCTTTTCAGGAGTGATTAAGCTGTTGTAGTCGCATCCAACTATTTTGTTGGCCTTTGAATTTCTGCCTTCACCGTCAAGATAGTTTGCCTCTCCTACGACGCGAGACAGCTACCCGACCTCGAAAGCAAGTAGCTATCAAATTTCGCTGGGGTCTGCCGCCTGAAGGCAGCCGTTTACCTTGCCAAAGTGACTTCGCTGAAAACTTGTGACTACGCCATTGGTTTTTTGACAAGAGTTTCAGAAGAAGAAGCCGATGGCTGAATTCAATATCCCTCGGACGCAGAGCTCTCCGTGTTGGCTCGCGATGCACTTGCTCAATCGATAAGGCGGGCGACAGAGGCAACTTGGCGCAAGGTACTGCTGCCGATGTTTCCGGAAGCAGTATTCACCTTGGCGGCAATGGTCCTTACTTGGTTGTTCGTAGATTTCGGCTTGCTTTGATAGCGTCGACTAAACAAATGGTCGAGACAGGGTCGATATGGCCGCCTGTTGTTGGGCACCTCACTAATCTTGTTCATTCTCCCGATAGCGATTCAGTCACAGGCTGCCGTCACAATCATTTCTACTTTCAATACACTACGGGCAAGCTTGGACTCTCCGCAGGCACGGGCTGGAGCGTGGCCTTCGGTCACCCAGGCATCCCAAACGGCATTCATCTCGGCAAAGTCTGCCATGTCAGCCAGCCAGATTTCGCATTTCAGAATACGGGTCTTGTCGCTGCCGGCTTTGGTCAAGAGGTCTTCGACCTTAGCCAGGATGTCGCGTGTTTGTTCAGCTACTGTTGGTGCATCCGATGTCTGGCCGCATAGGTAGGCAACGCCGTTATGTTTGACGATCCGGCTCATGCGCTGGCCGGTTTCGATCCGAGTGATGGTCATGTTTCGAGTCTTTTCTGTTAGTGGATTTTACGGTGGTTTTAGGTGGTTTCAGGGTAGATCGTTTACCAGCTCGTTTTGGTATCCGAAGAGTGCAGGCAACCCACCCGTATGCAGCATGACAACTTTCTGCCCGGGTTGAATTTCTCCTGTGTTCACCAAGTGCAACAACCCTGCGAAGGTTTTCGCTGAATAGACAGGATCAAGGAAAATTCCTTCGGTGCGCGCCATTTTCTCTAAGGCCGTACGGGTCATGCCACTTAGTTTCCCGTAGCCCGGAGGCAGTGCTTCATCCAGTACGTTGATCCCGTCTTGCAAAGGTGCTGCATCGATTTCCAGCAAATCCGCCAGTTTCTGCAGAACGGTATTCATCCGGGCCTTTTGCTTGTTGCGATCCCTGCGCACGCAGACTCCAAAGACTGTCGAGGCATTTTCTTCCAAGACTACTCCGGCCAACAGACCTCCATGTGTCGCTCCACTTCCCGAAGGAACAACGACCGCGTCGAAATCCGGCATCTGATGACACAGTTCTTGTCCCGCAACGACATAGCCCAAGGCGCCCAGGGGTGGATGGTTCAATCCCAGATGAATGACATATGGCTTGCGTCCCTGAGACTTCAATTCGTCGGCGCGCGCGTGCAACGCTGCATCTGCTCCGGCTTCATCCTCGCCTTCGGGATAGCTCATGTGTTCGGCGCCCGAGATCTTTGCCAGCAGCACATTCCCGGAGCTGTAATACTCTTCGCCCATATCCGGCACACGCTCTTCCAGTTGTAGCACGGATTGCATACCCAATTTGGCAGCAGCGGCTGCAGCAGATCGAACAAAATTGGACTGAACTGCACCAGTGATCAGAATGGTATCGGCACCTTGCTTAAGGGCATCCCCTAAGTAGAACTCAAGCTGCCGCGTTTTATTCCCACCGAACCCAAGCCCTGTCAGATCATCGCGCTTCAGCCAGAGATCTATGCCCAACTCCGAAGACAATCTATCCAACCGCTCCAAGGGGGTTGGGCCCGTCATGAGTTGGGCTCTTGGAAAACTGTCCAGACTGCTTTTTTGTGTCATCGTCGGCCCTTCGGTTTTACGCGATCGTAAATGCGCGATGAAAGAGAACACCGCAGGCTATCAAAGAAACCACGCGGATAGCTGTTGTGACGAGCGATTGTGGCAAGTACGGGCCTACGGCGCGACCGAGGAAGCTGCCGATCAGGGTAAGCGCGACGAAGCCCCACAATTGCGGCCCATAAGTGAACGCTTGCGTCTCGGACAGGCTATGCAACAGGAACGCGATGCCGTACGCCACTAGCGCAATGGGTTGAACTAACTTTGCGATCTCTTTCGCTGAGCGTCCCTTTGCAATCAATCCAAATACCATAAGTGGGCCCGGCGTCGCCGCCCAAACGGTCGCCAGCCCAGACGATCCTGAGACAATGGAAAAACCTGCTGTTCCAATTGAGTGGCGCAAAGGTAGCAAGGTCGTAAGAAACCCGATCAGCAACAGGCTGGCCGTCAGGGCCAGGACAAACACCTCGCTCAGCCAGGGGTAAACGGCGAGACCTGCAACCACTCCGGCGAGGCAACTGATGATTGCCGTGCGAATTGTCTGACGGTCGGTCTTGAGCACATGTCGATCTGTCGCGACTGCCGAAACGACGGTATTCAACAGCAGCAGCACGGGAACTGCTGTCGACGTACCAAGCAGGATCATCATTGGCGGGCCCGCAATAATGCTAAACCCGATACCAACGCCGACTTGCAACATTGCGCCAAGGCCTATGGCGACCATCAGTATGGCAAGGTCAACGGACACTTGGTTCTCCCATGTCCCGCGTAATACGGCTGAAACCTTATGTCCAAGGCATGATGCCGGCATAGGTTTCGCGCGTCGCAACGGTATGCGCCATCTGCGCCAGTGTCGTCAAATCGAAGACCGGTAGTTGCAGTTCTTGCTGAAGTCGCGCGGCATATGGCGGCAAGTCGGTACATTCCAATACCAACGACCGTATTTCCGGTGATTGATGTTTCAGGCGCCGTGCGGCCTCAAGCACTTCGGCCTCGATCAGATCGGTATCCATGCGGGTCCGCGTATTCCGCAAGATCACTTCAGCGAATTCGCTGGTGTCCTCCAACCCTTGCACCGCGACGGGAATATCAGCCGCTCCGACACCTTCGAAATGCCTCGGTGTCAGTGCTGACGCATCGGCTGTCAGTACACCCACCGGCGCGCTTGCCCCGGTCATGTGAAATGCCAAAGGCACTTGGATCAGACTGGACGCAAAGACAGGCACGGAAACGGCTGCGGCCAGTTCCTTTTGAAACAAGGCCAGAAAACCACAACTTCCTGTTATGGCCCGAACGCCCTCAGCCTCAAGCCGTTGGGCGCCCTCAATAAACGGAGCGAGCAACTCAGGCGTCGGGTTGTTCAGCAGAGTCGGGACGGTGATGCCGTCGATCATTTCGTACAGAATCGGAAATGGCAGGCTGGACGGATTCTTGATATGCCCCGGCGGTTTTGGGAAATAGCTTTCAAGGCACAAAACCCCAATTGAGGCCCCGCAGATGTTCTGACCGCCTTCATAAATTGGCATGGTGCTTAGGTCCTTTCGAATTGGAGATTTAGAAGCGGGCCAGCGAGAATGGATCCAGGTTGATATTTGGGCTGCGACCAGACACGAGGTCCGCCACAAGTTCCCCTGTCTTCGGCGCCATCATCAGGCCGTAGTGGGAATGCCCAAACGCAGTGTAGAGCCCGTCTTTGCCAGTAAGCCGCCCAATCGCGGGCAAGCTGTCAGGGAAAGAAGGACGTCGGCCCATCCAAAACTGCGCTTCGCCTGTGTTCAGATCCGGCACCAAGGATTTGGCCTGATCGGTCAGAATCTGTTCTTTTCGTGGGTCGGCAGGGGCATCGACGCTGCCGAATTCAGCCGTGCCAGCAACCCGCAGGCCGCCCTGCATCGAACTTGCGACGACCTTTGCATCCACATCCATGACCGAATTGTTCAGCACAGCTGAAGGGTTTGGGAACTCAACATGGTAACCCCGCTCGGCCACAAGGGGCACGGGTAGTCCCAGTGGTTTCAGCAGGTCGGCAGACCACACTCCGGCCGCAAGGACGACATGGTGCGCATTCAACGGGTCTTGCGATGTGGAAATTTGCCAGGCGCCATCCTCAGCACGGATCAGATTGCTGACTTCGGCACGCACAAATTCGGCCCCTTGCGCACGCGCTTTTTCGGCCAGAACAGCACCCAAACGTCCCGGAGAAGTTGCGCGCGCTTGGCCTTTGATCACGATCGCCGCTTTGAACTCCTCTGACAATGCAGGTTCCAAGCGCCGCAGTTCAGCACCATCGACACGTTCCAACTCGCCACCTTTTTCCCGGCGGATTTGATAACCAAGCTCGTCCATGTTGGCTTGGCCAGGGTTGCGGAACGCGTGGATGTAGTAGCTGTCGGCGATCAGCTGTTCGTGCCCAGTGCCTTGGAGATGTCGACGGTACAGATCAATGGACGGGCGACACAAAATTTCCATCGCATCCGAAACCTCGCGCACAGACTTTTCGCCGGACTTACCCAGAAAGCGCAACCCCCACGGGATCATCTTCGGCCAGAATGACGCCCTGACCGAAAGTGCACTTTTCGGGTCCAGCAGCATTTGGGGGAGTTTCTTCCAAATGCCCGGGACCGCCTGCGGAATGATCGACCAGGGTGACACCACGCCCGCATTGCCGAACGAGGTTTCCTGCCCCGGGTCACCCCGGTCTACAAGGCGGACCGGTATGCCCCGCTCTTGTAGAGACAGCGCGCAACAGATGCCGACGATCCCTGCGCCGATGATGGTGACTTGCTCTGTCATCGTATCAGGCCGGCGACTGGCTGCGATTGCGCGCGATCAACTGGGTGACGATAACTGGCGATGCCACGGCCAGCGCGATCAGGTCAGCGGTCAGGCTTGGCGCGACGAAGATTACGCCCGCGATTGCCATCAGAATACGCGATAGCAGGTTCAGCGGTTTCAGCCAGTAACCGACTACAGCTGCGGACAGGGCGATGACCCCGGCGATACAACTGGTCGCGGTGTAGGTGAACTCCCACAGATTGAACCCGGTTGAGGACACGAACAGCAGAACCGGGGCGTAGACAAAGGCCATCGGTGCGATCACCTTGCCCAGCCCTAGCGTAAAGGCGGACAGACCGGTTCGGAACGGGTTCGAGTTCGCAATGGCTGCTGCCGCATAAGCCGAGGTGCAGACTGGAGGTGTGATCTCGGACACCACGCCGTAATACAGCACGAACAGATGGCTTGCGATCGGCGGAACGCCCAACTGCGCCAGCGCGGGCTGCGCCACAGAAACCAACATGATGTAAAGCGCCGTGGTCGGGATGCCTGCGCCCATCAGAATGCAGACGACGGCAATGAAGACCAGCGAGATGAACAACTGCAGGTCTTCCATAGCAAACAGCTGGAAGCTGCCGAACGAAATCATGTTATAAAGGTCTGAGGCCAGATTGCCTGCGCCCTGAGTGACCATGAACCCGATACGGAAGCCAATGCCGGTTGTGTTGATCACACCGACCACGATGCCAACCGCAGCGGCGGCGGCGCCCACTGCCAGAGAGTATTTCACACCCAGTTCGACCGCCTGCAGCATCTCAGGCACTTCGATGCGTTTCTGCGGGTTGAGTGTCGCGATTACTGACAGAGCGCAAAGGATGGCGGTCATTGTCAGGTCGAACCCGCCATCCGAGAACTTCCACAACACAAAGGCCAAGAAGGCCGCAGCATAGATCAGCGTCGGCGGTTGTTTGATGCGCGACATACCGGCGATCACCGCAAGCGAGATGCCGCAGAAGGCGGACATGAACGGCGTGTAACCAGTGAACAGCACGACAAGCAGGCCTATCAACGGCACGATGTTGGCCCAGCCTTCGGCCCATACGGCCTTGAGTTGCGGCAGTTGTTCTTTCGCCAGACCCTGCAGGTTCAGCTTGCGCGCCATCAGGTGCACGACCGCGAAGACACCCACATAGTGCAGGATCGCCGGGAAGATCGCCGCGATCACGATGGTCGTGTAGGGCACCTCGAGGAACTCTGCCATGATAAAGGCCGCAGCCCCCATGATCGGCGGTGTGATCTGGCCACCGGCTGACGACGCGGCCTCAACCCCGCCTGCAAAATGGCCGGGGTATCCAAGGCGCTTCATGTTGGGAATTGTCAGCGCGCCGGTCGAAACGGTGTTGGCCACCGAAGAGCCCGAAATCGTGCCGAAGAAGGCCGAGGATACCACCGACACTTTTGCCGGACCGCCGGTATAGCGGCCCGCCAAAATCGTTGCGTTGTCGATGAAAAGCTGTCCCAACCCCGTGCGTTGCGCTATCACGCCAAACAACACGAAATGGAACACGATGGTCGAAACAACCCAAAGAGTGACGCCATAGATGCCCTCCTGCGGGAAGTACATCGACGATACGAAGGTTTTGAAATTCACACCGGGATGCTGAAGCAGACCGGGGAAATAAGGCCCAAGCAGAGCGTATGAGATGAAGACACAGATGATCAGTGGCAGCACCCATCCCAAAGTGCGGCGCGCGATGTCCAGCACCAACAGGATGATGATCACGCCCAAAACCACGTCATAGGTGTTGGGGTTGCCCATTCGAAAGGTCTGTTCTTCGATCCCCAGAAACGGAATGCCACGCCAGGCGAGGCCGACATACAGCGCCGCGATGATCCCCAGGGCCATGAAGACCAGATCATAAAGCGGGATGTTGCCAATACGGAACCGGCTGACCTTTAGCGCATAGAGGCTTTTGGCCCCGATGATCGGGATTGTTGCATAGACCAGGATGAACAGCAGAGCCAGATAGATGCCCATGTGCCAGTGGTCAGCAGGCAGACCAAACCCGGCCGTGAAAAATTCGTAAAACGCAAAGATCAGGGCGACGACGCGCAATACCTTTCCCGCGGTGGGCGTAACTTGCCGTACAGCGGCGCCTTCGTCGAATTGTTCCTCAATGGCGGCCAGTTCTTCGGCCGTCAGTTCGTGGTCATCAAGTTGCTGGGTCTCGGACATGATGGCCTCCCTGTTTCTTTGGTGCACTTTGAGAATGTGATGCCCCTTTTGGGGCATCACATCTGCAGGTCAGTTCAGTGAGTGGTGGATTAGAGAAGACCTGCTTCTTTGTAGAACTTCTCTGCCCCAGGGTGCAGCGGAACACCCAACGCCTCGACACCGTCCAGAGCCGTGTCAGGCGTGATCTGCTTGCCCTTGGCATGGCCGTTATCCAGCAGCTTGCGGGTGTTGTCGTTCCACAGGGCTTTGGTCAGCTCATATACCAGATCGTCCGACAGGTCCGAGGACACAACCAGCATCGCACTGACCGCAGGGGTCTTGGTTTCGGCGTCGATCCCTTCATAGACACCACCCGGAATGACCGAGGGGATATAGGCCGGGATGATCTCGTTGATCTTCGCCAGATCTTCGTCCGAGAAGGAATGTAGGTTCATGCCTTTGGTCGAGGACAGCTGAACCATCGCGGCAACCGGCCAACCGGCGGCATAGAAATAGGCGTCCAGCTGACCGTCGGCCAGACGCTCGGCGCTCTGGCTGTTGTTCAGTTCGGCCTCGTCCATGTTGTCACGGTTCACGCCCCAAGCATCCAGCATCTGCAGAACGGCAACCTGCGTGCCCGAACCGGCCTGCGCGATGCCAACACGCTTGCCTTCAAGATCGCTTAGATCATTGATCGTAGCACCGGCCGGCAGAACAAGGTGCAGGTCTTCGGGGAACAGATTGGCCACAATGCGCAGTTTGGGGTGCGGCTTGCCCTCGAACTTACCTTCACCCAGGTACATCGAGCGGGTGACGTCCGCCGCAGCCAGACCAGCCTCGAGCTCACCATTTTGCACGGCAGCGTTGTTGAAAACCGACGCGGTGGTCGATTGCGCAATGGCGATCAGGCCCGGAACGCCGCACTGTCCGCCTTCTTCACACGGGCGCGAGCCCGGAGGGGCAGAGATACCGTTAGCAATGGTGCCGCCGATGGGGAAGTAGGTTCCGCCTGCACCACCGGTACCAATACGGAAAAAGGTCGGATCCTGTGCCAGCGCGGGCGCGGCCAGTGCGCCCGCCAATGCAAGACCAGCCAAGCTTTTCACAAATTTCATTATCATCTCCCTTTTTGGATCGTCGGATTCGGTATGGCCGAATTTCGATCCTGTCAGCGTAATGACAAATTTCATAAAAACAAATTTGTTATATTTCACAAAACTAAGGTTTAGCTTATATATTTATCATGAACCTTACGCAGCTCACCGTTTTTCGCGAGGTGATGGAGACCGGCTCTATCTCTCAAACTGCAAAAAAGCTGAACCGGACCCAGCCCGCGATCAGCCTGGCCTTGAAGAACCTCGAAAAAAGCCTTGGCCTGACACTGTTCGAGCGAAAAGGGCGGCGATTGGTGCCTGTTCCCGAGGCGCATTACCTTTTGGCTGAAACCACAGGTATTCTGGACCGCCTTGCGACGATTTCCAGCACTATGGAGGGGCTGATCAAGGGGCATTCCGGCAGCCTAAACGTCGCTACGATGCCGGGCCCGTCCGCCTTCTTGTTCCCTCGCTTCATAAGCCAGTCAGTCGGTGAAAACCCCGAGATACGCATCACACTGTCAACGCGCAGTTCGCCTCAGATCATGGAGCTCGCGGGGACGCAGAACATAGATTTCGGCTTTGCGGATTTTGAACAATCGGCTGGGAAAGAGCCACAGTATTCCGCCGAACTGATCCGGGCAGATTGTTTTTGTGCCGTCGATCGTGACAGCCCGCTTAACTCTCGCAAGATCATATCCATTTCCGACCTGGACGGGGTCCCGATGGGGGGATTGCATGATGCGCATCCGTTCCAAAACAAAATTCGGCGAGAGTTTCAGGATGTATCCGCCACCTACAATCCAACGGTGACCTGTCAGTATTTTCTACCGTTGATACCCTTTGTGAGCTCAGGTCAGTGTTATTCAATCGTGGATCCGTTAACCGTTGCGACTGAAAGAGAGCTAAACCTCTCCAACGGAAAGATCGCTTTTTTACCTTTCGAAAAACCGCTCAGATATGAATACGCGATTCTTGAACCTAACCACCGACCACCGTCTCAATTGGCTTTGAAGATCAAAGCCGGTTGGAAAGCCGAAGTGGTAAAGATGTTGGAAGGGGTGAATGCCAAACCTGATATTGTGGAGATAGATGAAGCGAGTAACTAACAGAACTAAATAGCTTTGGCGTTGCAAAACCATATTGATGAGAGGGAATTTCCTCTTCGGATCGATTGCGGTAGGTCAACAAATGTCAGCAATTCCGTATCAAAGCTATCTGTCGCTTGCCTGCATCAAACTCCCGAATATCCCGGGTCAGCAACCAGATTGAGAGCAGTTGATGGAAATTGCTGCATGTATTTCTTCTAAACTGCGTAACCTTGGTGGGTTTCCCTCACGGGTTACATTGCCCAAGTCCCGCCCATCTATGCACGGTGCAGAGTCCTGCCATGGGTCAGGCCATTCACTTTCTCCAGGATAGCGTCTGCATCAATGCAGTGGTGGCGATAAAGATCGCCGATTGTTCCGGTCTGACCAAAATGCTCGACGCCCATGGGGATGGTCTGATGTCCAAGCACAGCTCCCAGCCAGGAAAGAGTTGCAGGATGGCCATCAATAACGGTGACCAGCTTGCAGTGGGGTGGAAGGTCGGACATCAGGGTTTCGATGTGAGAGCGTGCCGCTTGATTGCCGCGAGAACGCGCTCGTTGAGCGGCAGTCCAACCGGCATTCAGGCGATCTGCCGATGTCACGGCCAAAACACCGATATCGCGACGGCCCTCGCCAATCATACCAGCGGCTTTGATTGCCTCTGGTGCGACGGCGCCTTGATAGGCGATTACAACTTCGCAATTGGGTCCTGGTTTTCTTAACCAATAAGCCCCATCGATGGCACCTTGGCGGAACTCATCGTCGACACGTTTTCCAGGCTGTTCAATCGGGTTGGTGGTCAGGCGCAGATAGACGGACCCTCCGGTTTCATCGCGCAGCCATGTGCGCTCGTCCGGCTGCCCTTCGCCATCGCGCTGCAAGTAGTCGAAGGCCCATTTCAAAATCACTGCCAGCTCGTCGGCAAAGGCGGGTTCAAAAGCGGCCAACCCGTCCTGGCTCATCCCGATGAGCGGTGTTCCAACGGATTGGTGGGCTCCACCTTCGGGGGCCAATGTAACGCCCGATGGTGTGCCGACCAGCATGAAGCGCGCGTCCTGATAGCAGGCGTAGTTTAGCGCATCGAGACCGCGGCTTACAAAGGGGTCATAGACGGTGCCAATCGGGATCAACCGCTTGCCGAACAGGGAATGGGACAGCCCTGCAGCACCCAGAAGCAACATCAGGTTCATTTCGGCGATACCAAGTTCGATATGCTGTCCTTCCGGCGTGAATTCCCATTTCGCCGTCGAAGGGATCCGGTGCTCAATGAAGGCGTCGGATTGTTCGGAACGGGCAAACAGTTTGCGCCTGTTCACCCAGGGACCGAGGCTTGTCGTACCTGTCACATCTGGGGAGGTCGTCACTATGCGCTCGGCCAGTGGGCTGTCGCCTTTTGACAGATCATCAAGGATCTTGCCAAACGCCATCTGGGTCGAGGTCTCGCGACTGGTGTCGATCTCGATCGACGGCACATCCAGCTTGTCATCAAAATAGCGGCGCGGGCCTTTGGCAAAGAACGGGGTGCTGGCCAGAAAATCCTTGAGCGCTTTTGGGTCCTGCACTGTCGCAAGCGGCTCCCATTCTTCGCCGTTCGGCACACCCATATGTGACTGCCACGCGGCAAATTGGTTATTGTTCATCAGCCCGCCATGATTGTCCTTGTGGCCGGCAATGGGGGTGCCCCATCCTTTAACGGTGTAGGCCAGGAAGCACGTTGGGCGATCATGATCGATGGCTGCAAATGTGTGGGCCATTGTCTCGACGCAGTTGCCGCCAAGGTTTTCCATCAGGGCCGCAAGTTCCGCGTCCGTGCGTCGTTCGATCAGAGCGGTCACATCCCCCTGATCCCCCAGATCGTCCATGAGCCGCTGTCGCCAGTTCGCACCACCCATGAACGTCAAAGCGGAGTAGTCCTGGTTGGGGCAAGCGTCGATCCAATCACGCAGGCGGTTGCCGCCGGGCTCTTCAAAGGCCGCGCGTTGCAGAACCCCATATTTAACACGCACGACATCCCAACCGAACGCATCGAAGATTTTCTCGATCCGTTCAAACAGTCCTTCCCGGACGATACCGTCCAGTGACTGTCGGTTGTAATCGATGATCCACCACGTGTTTCGCAGGTCGTTCTTCCAGCCTTCCTGTAATGCCTCATAGACGTTGCCTTCATCCAGTTCGGCATCGCCTACCAGGGCCACCATGCGCCCCATCGGGGCGTCGGAGCCCCAGCTTTTGGCCTTGATGTAATCCTGAATGATCGAGGCAAACGAGGTGATCGCGACACCCAGACCCACCGACCCGGTCGAGAAATCAACGTCGTCGATATCCTTGGTCCGGCTGGGATAACTTTGCACACCCCCGAATCCGCGGAAATTCTCCATCTTCTCGCGCGTTTGATTGCCCATGAGATACTGCATCGCGTGAAAAATCGGCGAAGCATGAGGTTTGACTGCAACCCGGTCTTCGGGGCGCAAGGCCGAGAAATAGAGCGCAGTCATGATCGATACCATCGAGGCAGACGACGCCTGATGACCGCCGATCTTGATCCCATCCACCTTTGGTCGGACATGGTTGGCATGATGGATCATCCAATGCGACAACCACAGCAGGCGCTGTTCGACGATCTTCAGTTGGGTGGGATCAATGTGCATGGCGGTCTCCGGATTCAGGCGGCGCTGCGGGCAGGGTAGGGCAAGGCTTGCTCCAGGTCTGCAAGGATATCTTCGACATCCTCCAGCCCGACGGACAGACGGATCAGGCCATCGCTGATCCCATGCTCGGCCCGCTCTTCCGGGGTATACGTCGAATGGGTCATGGATGCGGGGTGCTGGATCAGGGTTTCCGCGTCGCCCAAGGACACCGCACGCTGGATCATGTTCAAGCGGTTCATGAACTCAATCCCGCCTGACAGGCCGGACTTGATTTCAAACGCTATCATGGCGCCGGGTTGGGACATCTGACGCTGCGCAACATCATGCTGGGCGAAACTCTCAAGACCGGGAAAATAAACTTCGCCGACAGCGGGATGTGCTTCGAGGAAGTCTGCGACGACCTTGGCGGTCGCACAGTGGCGATCCAGACGCAGGTTCAGTGTCTTCAGACCACGCAGGATCAGCATCGCGTTGAAAGGGGCCATTACCGCGCCGGTCATGTCCTTCATCCCAACAAAGCGGATCTCAGCAATCTGTTCGGCGGACCCGACAACCAGACCGGCAACCACATCGCCATGCCCACCGAGATATTTGGTGGCGGAGTGCAGAACGATATCTGCCCCGTGCTCGATCGGGCGGGTCAAATACGGGCTGGCATAGGTATTGTCGACGACGACTGTTGCACCGACCGAGTGCGCAATTTCGGCGCTCGCGGCGATGTCCACTAAGCGCATGTTCGGATTGGCCGGAGTTTCGAAATAGACAACGCGGGTTTTGTCAGAAATGGTCGCTTTCAGGTTCTCAGGGTCTGTCATGTCGACGTGCGTGATCGTGACTCCCCATTTTGCCAAACCGTGACGCATGAAGGCAAAGGTGCAGCCATAGAGTGTTTTGTCCACGATGACTTCGTCACCCGGCGATAGCAGGGTCCAAAGCACTGCCGTAATTGCCCCCATGCCGCTTGAGAGAGCTAGCCCGGCCTCAGCCCCTTCAAGCACGGCAATGCGTTGTTCAAGAAGGTCGCATGTGGGGTTTGAAATACGACTATAGATATGACCTTCACGCTCACCGGCGAACATCTCTCCGCCAGCTTCTGCGGTTTCAAAGGTAAACGTGGACGTCAAATGTAGCGGTGGTGTCAGAGCGCCTTCATTTTCCAGAGGGTTATATGCGTGGTGAATGGCGCGCGTGGCAAATCCGGTTGAACGAGTCATTGCAAGCTCCTGATTCATGTTGAAGTCAGTTTGCGCCTTTACTTTGGGCCAATGGTTGCGAATTATACCAACTCGAGCACTAAAATTGGCAGATTCTGCTAAGACTGAGGATGAAATGGACGCTAAGGACAGGCAGATCATTCGAGCGCTGCAGCGCGACGGGCGCATGACGAACCAGAATCTTGCCGACGAGGTGAATTTGTCTCCGTCACCGTGTTTGCGCCGGGTCAAAAACCTTGAAGCCAACGGAGTGATAAAGGGATACAGCGCCGACGTTGACGCAGCCGCGTATGGGATGGCCATTACCGTCTTTGTGCGTATTCGGTTGGAGCGGCACAATGAAACGGACGTTCAGAGCTTCGAAAAGCGTGTTCGGATGATCGATGAAGTTCTTGAATGCCACGTGCTCACCGGGGCAATGGACTATCAGTTGCGGGTTTTGGTGTCGGATCTTGAGGCTTACGAGGAGTTTATTCGCCACCGAATTCATCCGATCGGTGGGATAGCCTCGATCGACACCAGCTTTGTCTATGGAACGGTAAAAAAGACAGCTGTCTTTCCGCCCGGATAGATAGATCGCGTTAGAATGGGTCGCCCCCATACGGCTAATCACTTTAGCGGTTTGTTTTTCCTCGCCGCAATTTCCCATTGTCAGCCTCGCTATAGAAAAGACATGCAGCACGTGCTGCGTCACTTTTGAAAAGCGATGACCAAGAATCCGTATCAAGAAACCCGGAAGGCTAAATCTGTCGAAACTAGGGTGCTAGACCTGAAACCGAGCCAGACCGAGGTCGAGGCGTAGGTGGGATACGTAAGCCCGAACATGATCACGATGATCAAGCAGGGTCACTCCAAGGCGGCGCTCGATCGCGTTTCGGCATGGCAATTGCGTTAGACGCGGCCCCTGCTTTCGTCATGCAGCTCGCCCTGAAGCAGGCAATTGGGCGGACAGCGGTTGATTGGTTACTGGGAGATCGGGGATATGATGCGGACTGGTTCTGCGAAGCCTCTATAGACAAAGGGAAAAAGCCCCGCATTCCCAGGCGGAAGTCACGCGACAAACCGATCAGGTGCCACAGATCCCCAACGGTACTGCTATCAGCAATCGCGGTCGCAGCAACCGTCATTTACTGGTCATTGATCCTGACCCTAGCACGCCCAAAGCTTTGCAACGGAACCGGCAAAGATTAAAAAAGGTAAACCGATTACTGGGTTCACCACTATTTAATGATCTAGGTCAAGGTGAATCATCCTAGGGCTGTATAACTCGCTCAACCCAGAAACCCCGCTCATCACAAGATGATGGGTTGAGTCGAGACCCTAACCGGCAATCCCGGAGACCCTATGATGTTAAGAAACGTGCTTGCGATCGCCTTGGTGCTGGTTGCTCCGACAAGTGTGTTTGCGCAATCCACGGACGTGTCGGCAGTTTCTGCGGCACAGGCGGCAAACCGGATCAACATCGCGGGACGTCAGCGGATGTTGTCGCAGCGGATGGCGAAAGCGGCTTGCCTGATGGCTCAGGACATAAGCACAACCACGGCTTATGACCAACTGACCCAAGCACACAGCTTGTTCATTCGTTCAGATAGCGCGTTGCGTAAAGGGGACCCGGAATTCGGGCTGGCCCCGGAAGAATTCAGCTCTGTTCTCGAGGCGCTTGAAGAGATCGATCCGCATTGGACAATCTATCGGGACATCGTTGATGTCGGGATCGAAAACGCAGCAATCGAAAGTGCGGATCTCGAAGTCCTCGACAACGCCAGTCTCAACGTGCTCGAGTTTATGAATGCAGCGGTTTACACCACCGCGCAGGCCTATGCGTCCGCAACCCCGGAGGTTCCGCTGGGCCTTGCGATGACAATCGATGTTGCCGGGCGTCAGCGAATGTTGACACAGAAGGCTGTGAAAGAAGCCTGCCTGATGCGCGTCGCAACTGACCCCGCTGTGCAGGCCGCGCGGCTGGCGGAGACAGTGGACTTATTTGACCACTCACTCGTGGCCCTTCTGGATGGCTTTCCTGCCGCAGGCGTTATTCCTCCGTCCAACCCAGAGCTTTCCCGGAAACTACGAGAAGTGTCCGACCTTTGGGGGCCAGTGAAAGAGATCCTCGATCGCGCGGTTGCCAAAGAACAACTGACGGACCGGGATCTTGCAGCTCTTGCGAGGAAAACAGAGCCTCTTCTGCGCACGATGAACGAAGCCGTCATCATGTACAGATGACCCACACAAAACGACCTGAGACAGGCAATTCTCAGCACAAAAGGACAAAAGAATGATCAGAATGGTTCTGACCGCAACCCTCTTGGTCTGCGCAACAGTTGCGCCTCAGACCTCGACTGCACAGGACAGCACAAATGTGGATCAGGTTACACATCGTGTGAATATTGCAGGCCGTCAGCGCATGTTGACCCAGCGGATAACAAAAGCCGCCTGCCTGATGGCGCGGGATGTGGGATTCACCACGTCTTTTGACCAGATGACCCAAGCCTATGATCTGTTTTTGCAATCGGACCAGGGATTGCGCAACGGGGATTCAGATCTGGGTCTGGATGCTGAAAACAATGACACAGTCATCGGGGCGCTTGAGGCGATTGATTCACATTGGGCCGCTTACAAGGCGATCATTGAAACCGGCATAGACAACGCCACTATTGCCAATGCAGAGCTGGATGAGCTCGATGGCGCAAGCCTGCGGGTGCTGAAGTTCATGAACATCGCTGTCTATAAAATGGCACGGGCCTATGCCTCTGAAACGGAGTCGGTTTCTCTGAATCTGGCGATCACCGTTGATATCGCCGGGCGTCAGCGCATGCTGACCCAAAAGGCAGTGAAAGAGGCCTGCCTGATGCAGGCGGCGGAAGATCCGGCTGAGCAGGCGGCGCGTTTGGCCGACACGGTTGAACTCTTTGATACCTCGTTGTCCGCGCTGCAGGACGGTTTCGAGGATATCGGCGTCATTGCCCCGCCCACACCGGAAATCGCCCGAAAGCTGCGCGAAGTCGAAGAGCTGTGGAATCCGGTTAAAGGCCTGCTCGAACGTGCGGTGAACGGCGAAGTGCTGTCAGACCGCGATCTGTCCGTTCTTGCTCGCGACAGTGAGCCGCTGCTGCAGCGCATGAATGAGGCAGTTGCCCTTTACACCACGCAATCCTCTTCGAGCTGAAGGCATCCATCGGGGGCTGCTGCGGGTGCAGCCCAATCCTCAGCCACCCGATCTTTCGGCGAATCCAACAGGCGAATTTTGGAGTAAAATCAGATGTCTCATGCTTCCTGGACCTCAAAATCATTCCTGGCGCACAATTCCAGACAAGTGTTTGTGGCCGTCAGCATGTTCGCATCTGCTTTTGCTCTTGGGGCAAACGCGCAACCGGCAAATGAAGTTGAACTCACCACCCATGATGGTGGCACGAGTGTTCGCGGCGTAATTCTGGAGTATGACGGGGCTACCTATGTCCTGCAGACAGAGTTGGGGAAACTGACACTTTATGCTGCGATGCTTAAATGTTCCGGTGCGGGCTGTCCCGGAGCTGACGGGGCTATCGCAGAAGCCGAACTGGAAGAAGAGGTTGTCGACACAAGGGTGACGTTGGTCTCGCGGAGCGATGACACAGAAGTTGTCGGGGAATTGGTCGACTACAGCGACAGCTACTATGTCGTTGAAACCCCGCTCGGTAGCTTTCAACTTTCCACGGACCGGGTAGACTGCGTTGGCGCCGCCTGCCCGGATTTGAATCTCTATGATCCGAAGATCGCTTTGCTTGGCGGGACCAATGCTGTTGACTTCATGATGCCTGCACTGCTGAGCGAATATGCACGCGAGCGTGGGCTTCGCTATCTGATTGACGAGCAATCCCCCGGTCGTTCTGTTGTCACTCTTCTGAGCGGTGAGGATGGTTCCGTGGTCGCCGAGATAGACATGCAGCCTTCCAGTGCGTCTGATCCCGTCTTCGCTCCGGACATCATGATCACAGACCAACGGATCAACGCAGCTGCAGGTACAGAGCGGGAATTTATGCTTGCACTGGACAGTCGCGTTCTGATTGCCGGCGACAAAAACCCTGTCCGCGACCTGAGCATTGAAGAAATCGCGGGCATTCTGTCCGGTGATCTGCGGTCTTGGGAAAACCTGGGCGGGGGCAATTCGCCTGTTACGCTGCATCTGCTGGAAGGGGACAAACCGGCGCTCTTTTATCAGAAGGTCTCAGGCAGTCCCGATGGCCCTCTGGCCGCGGATACAGTATTTCATCCCAATGCTCAGGAGTTAATCGACTCCGTCCGCGCAGATCGCTCGGCGCTTGGTCTCCTTGATCGCGTACAGGTACAGCGTGATGGGGCCGATATGATGTCCATCCGTAAAGCCTGTGGGCTTATGTCTGAACCGTCCAATTTCGATTTGAAAATCAAAAATTATCCACTGTCGCGCCCTGTCCTTGCCTATGCTGCAGAAGAGAATCTGCATCCGGTTGCCGGTGATTTCCTTCAATGGACGAAGACGGATGCCGCACAATCTGTGCTTGAGGATACAGGATTCGCCAGTGCCCAGCTTCAGCGCATGAAGATTCAGGACATGGGTATAGCCCTGATCCACGCCGCTGCCATGGAACCGGATTTCAGCGGGGATGAGTTTTCGTCAATGATGCGCGAGTTGCGCCGTGCGGACCGTCTCTCCATCACGTTCCGCTTTGACAATGCCTCCAGTAATCTGGACGCGGAGTCTGTGCTGAACATCCGCGACCTGGCAAACCGACTGCGCAACAGCGAATTTGACGGGCTGGAGCTTCTGCTTGTCGGTTTTGCCGATAGCGTGGGTGATGCGGGGCACAATACGCGGCTTGCGCAACAACGTGCAGAGGCTGTGAAAGAGGTGCTAGCAAATGAATTTGCTGCTGATGGGCTGAGCCGGTTTAACATTCAGGCACTGAGTTTTGGTGAGCAGATGCCGCTTGACTGCAATGACACCAATGAAGGCCGGGCCAGCAATCGTCGCGTTGAAGTCTGGGTTCGTGTGCCCGAAAGCTCTTGATCAGGTAAGGGCTGGGGGCTGTTTTGGGCGGAGACTGGCGGTATCGTCAGTTTTTATGACTGTTGTAGCCCCCCCATCGATGCCTAACGCGGAGAATGGCAGCAGTGATCGAGTAGTAGAATAGTCTGTGGCGTTCTACTTGGCGTAATGGTGAAACTGCTGTTGTGTTAGGCATCCGCTCTTATCAAATCGCTCGCCCGTTCTCCGATCATGATCGCCGGCGCATTGGTGTTGCCACTGACAATTTCCGGCATGATCGAGCAATCGGCCACGCGCAGGTTGTCTATGCCGCGTACCTTTAGTTTTGCATCTACAACTGACGCCTCAGAGCTTCCCATCGCGCAAGTGCCGGTAGGATGATAGATTGACGCGGTGTTAGATCTTACCCAGTCCAGTGTGCCATCATAATCGTCGCAATTCAGTTCTGCCGTTGGACGAAACTCCTCTGAAATCTTCGAGGCCAGGGGATTCTGTTTGGCAATTCTGCGCGCGATGTTCACGCCATCGACGATGGTTCGGCAATCCGTTTCAGTGGACAGGTAGTTCGGGATTATTTTGACATGTTTGGACGGATCCGGACCGTTCAAACGAATCTCTCCTCGACTTTCCGGACGCAGTTGGCAGACCGACATGGTGAATGCTGAAAACGGATGAACGCCCTCGCCGGGGCTGTCCGCGGACCAGGGCTGAACGTGGAACTGAATGTCGGGCGTCTCTACATCCGGTCGGGTTTTCATGAATCCGGTGGCTAGGCTGGCGGCCATCGTCATAGGGCCCGCACGGAACAACGCGTATTTTAAGGCGATGCGTGCCTGATTGAACAGGCTTCGGACTTCATCATTCAGCGTCGGTTCGTTGCATTTGAACACCAGCCGTGCCTGCAAGTGATCCTGCAGGCCCTTGCCGACGCCGGGCAGGGCGTGCAGCGGTGCGATAGCGTTTTCCTTCAGATGGTCCGGGTCTCCGATTCCGGATAGCATCAGGATCTGGGGCGAGTTTATCGCTCCGCCGGACAGGATGATTTCGCGACGGACCGTTAGGGTTTGTTCGGCACCAGAGCGATCCCGGTAAATCAGACCGGTTGCCTTCTTCCCCTCAAGAACCACGCGCGTGACCAGTGCGTTGGTGATTATGTTCAGGTTCTGACGCCCCCGGATGGGCTTTAGATAGGCCACGGCAGCGCTGCACCGGCGGCCGTTGCGGGTGGTCAATTGGAAGTAGCCCACGCCCTCTTGGTCTGCCCCGTTGTAATCCGGGTTGAACGGATAGCCAGCGGCCTGCGCCGCGGCCACCCACGCGTCGCAGATGGGGCGTTGGATGCGCATATTCGACACGGACAAAGGCCCGCCGACACCGTGAAATTCATCCTCGCCCCGCTCCTGATCCTCGCAGCGTTTGAACAGGGGCAGGACATCGTCCCATCCCCAGCCCTCGTTGCCCATTTGTCGCCAGCGGTCGTAGTCCTCTTTCTGTCCACGGACATAGAGCAATCCGTTCAGTGAAGACGACCCGCCCAGCACCTTGCCGCGCGGCCAGTCGATGGATCGCCCGTTCAGCCCCGGATCAGGTTCGGTGCGATAGCACCAGTCGACCGAGGGGTTATGCATGGTTTTGAAATAGCCAACAGGGATGTGAATCCACGGGTTGGTATCGCGGCCACCAGCCTCGAGCAGAGCAACGGTCGTGTTGGGGTTGGCGCTCAGCCGGTTGGCAATGACACAGCCCGAAGACCCCGCACCAACAACCGCATAATCCACTTCCATGACTGCCTCCTCCTCACGCCGTCGAAAAAACTCTATGCAAGATGCAAGAATTATACTAGCCTTTTTTGATACAAAACGTCTCAATATTTGCAATCAGGGAGGTAAGCAATGGAGATCGGTCGGAAACTAAGTGGTATTTCGCGGCGGGATTTTTTCCGTGTTGCCGGGCGCTATGGCATGAGTTCGACACTACTGGCGGCAGGTGGGTTCGGGGGGGCGATGAGCCTGGCGAATCTGGCTCAGGCTGCAGAATCAACCTATGAAAAGCGCTTTTCGAAAGAGCCGAAACACACGCTGAAATTTGGCGCGTCAGGCTTCAACACTCGCAACCTGCTGATCGAACGCGCCGGTGCAATCGAGTTCGCGCGCGATCTGGAAGAGCGCACGGATGGCGAAATTCGCATCGAATTCATCGGTGACAACCAGATCTGCGGGCAGCTGAGTTGTGTCGAGAAGACCCAGCAGGGGATCGTCGATATCTATGCCGCCTCGACTCAGAACTCGGCCGGTGGCGCGCCTTATCTGAACGTTCTGGACTATGCTTACATGTTCCCCAGCCGCGCGGCGCAGTATCACTTCTTCTATAGCCCTGCGAGCCAGCGCATCCTGCGTGATCCCTTGGAAAAACGGCACGGGTTGAAATTCCTGTTCACGCATTGCGAACTGCGCGGCCTGCAAATGGGATCGACATTTGCCGACAAGCCGACCGTGACCAAGCTGGAAGAGCTGTTCGGAACCAAAAACCGCGTGACGGGCACGCAGCTGGGGCGGATTGCGATGCAGCTGCTGAACCTGAACCCGGTACCGGTTGCGTGGGAGGAAACGCTGGACGCTCTGAAAACCGGTCTGATCGACGGGGCCGAAACCTGGGCTTCGGCCGTGGCTTACGCCAACATGTCGCCTGTGGTGTCGCAGTCGGTCAATCTGAAATTCTTCTGCGGAACCGAACATACGTCGATGTCGGCCAAGGTGTTCGACAGCCTCAGCGGAGAATTGCAGAACGCGGTGATGGAGTCTTCGTATTTCACACAGGCTTTGATTCAGGGCGCAAACGAGGCGGCGCTGCTGAACACCGTAGGGTTCTCGGATCCGCAACTGCCGAACACGATCTTTGCCGAAAACGGCGTGCGTCCCGCCTTCCTGGCCGACGATCAGATCAAACTGGCCGAAGAGATGTGCGCCCCGAACTACAACCCTGAGCCGTGGGAGCAGTGGCGCGAGCGTCTGAACAAATGGGCAGGCGGCATCGATACCTATCAGGAAATCTACGACATCGCGCGCGAGATCCCGGCAGACACCTTGCCGGAGAATGTCGAGCCACGCCGTTGGTGGATGGGCCAAGCCTGATAAGCTTTAGCGAACCGGCCCCAAACGGGCCGGTTCCACAACACACCGACTGGGAGGACGGGGTACATGACGTTTTGGGCAGATATAGGCGCGATTATCAGCGCCTTTCTCAGTCAGGATTCGTTCGAGATTCAATCTGCATTGGAATCTGATGCCACTTGGGTGTTCGGGGCCGTGGTCTCGGCAATTGGCGGGTTCGTGATCATGCTGATCTATCGGGCAGTCCCCTTTGTCGAACGCCATCTGGAACGGTCGGTGATGGTGTATTCCTACCTCGCGATTGCCCTGATCATCTTTTGGGGCGTGATAGACCGGTTCGTGTTCAACGACCAAGAGCCGTGGTCAACCACCATTCCGCCGCTGTTGTTCATGGTCATGGCGTGGTTCGGCGCGTCCTACAATGTCCGCCTGCGCACGCATCTGAGCTTCAGTGAGTTCCGCACGGCCATGCCGCGTGGCGGTCAACTGGCTTGCCTGATCCTCGATGCAGTGCTGTGGTTCATCTTTGCGGTAATCGTCATCGTGACCACAACCCGGTTGGTGGCGCTGTCGGCGTCGAATTTTCAGATCGTTCTGGGGACCGACAACATCATGCAATGGTGGTTCCTTCTGGCTGCGCCTCTGTCTTTCTTTCTGATGGTCGGGCGTGTGTTTCAGAACCTCGCAGATGATCTGCACAACTGGAAAACTGGTGAGCCGCTGATCCAGCAGGCCGTGATCGGAGCAGACTGATGACAGACGGAACCATGGTCACACTGATCTCGCTTGGGGTCACTTTTCTGTTCATGCTGGGCGTGCCGGTTCTGCTGGTGATTGGCTATTGGGTCATCGGCTGTTCCTTCGTTCTTGGCCTGACGCTGGACAATATGGGCGCCGAGCTTTTGAACGTGTTCAACAAAGGTTTTGCCCTGCTGGCGATGCCATTGTTCATCCTGACCGGCGACCTGATCAACAAGTCAGGTATCGCAAGGCGGCTCAGCGATTTTGCATATGCCTGTCTGGGCTGGATACGCGGCGGGCTGGCGATGGCATCGCTTGGCGCTTGCGGATTGTTCGCGGCGATCTCGGGGTCGAACTCGGCGACAACGGCGACTATTGGCTCGATGCTGCATCCGGAGATGGTCAAAGGTGGCTATGACGAACGATTCAGCGCCGCCACCGCGGCGGCGGGCGGTACGGTGGGGATCATCATTCCGCCGTCGATTATTTTCATCGTCTACGGTTTCCTGATGAACCTGCCGATATCTGAACTGTTCGTCGCCGGTATTTTGCCAGGCGCTCTGATGGTCATGGGGATGCAGTTCGCTTGCTGGATTATCTGTCGAATGAATGGCTGGGGACACCTGATTCCGCTGCAACTGAACCGGGTGCTGAAAACGGCGTTCGGAGCGTGGCTCGGCTTCTTCGCCATTGGGCTGGTGCTTTGGGGCATCTATACAGGCAAATTCTCTCCGACCGAAGCGGCGGGTGTGACGGTCGGCTTCTGCGTAATTGCTGGATTGGTCAGCTATCCGATCAACCGCTTGATGGGGGCCCGGAACGACATTCCGCCAACCGAAAAAAGTTTCGCCGAAATGTTCGTGGTCGAAGGGTTTACGATCCCCGAGATCCCCTCAATCGTGATCCGCTCGGCTCAGATCACCGGTATCCTCGCACCGCTAATCGCAATTTCAGTGGTCATGCAGCAGATCCTTTCACTGCTAGGTGCGCAGCAAACTATCGGGGATTTCGTGACCTCAATGGGGGGCTACCATGCGGTTCTGTTTACCTCGATGGTAATCGTCTTTTTCTCAGGAATGGTTCTGGAAAGCCTGCCTGTAACGATCATCCTGGCCCCGATTTTGGCACCGATTGCGGCTTCGGTTGGAATTGATCCGATCCATTTCTCAGTGATCTTCCTTGTGGGGGCGTCCATCGGGTTCATTACCCCGCCCTACGGGTTGAACCTCTACGTGGCCTCGGGTGTGACCGGTGTGCCCTATTTCCGGCTGCTGCGGTATACGGTGCCCTATCTGGTGGCGTTGCTGTCGGTGTGGATTTTGGTGTCGCTTGTGCCCGATCTGGCCTTGATCCTACTGCCAAATAACTAGACTGTTGCAGGATGGCCGAGACGGAAACACAAGACAAAGAAACTCAGATCCCGACCAACTTGCGCCTTCTTCTCATCCTTGAGGAGGTGGCGCGGCGCGGGGTTGCCGTTAAACCATCGGACCTGATTGAGACGTTGGGTCTGGCCAAGCCGACCGTCCACCGCCTGCTGCAAACCGCAGAGGCCGAAGGCTTCCTGCAGCGCGATCTGGATGGTCGCTCGTATGGCCCCGGACATCGGCTGCGGTTGTTGTCGGTCAATACGATGTCCTCCGAGCACCTCCGCACTGCACGTCTGGCAATCTTGCGCAGCGTCGCCGAAAAAGTTGGTGAGACTTGCAATCTGGCCATTCCGGACAGGGAAGGGATGATCTACCTTGATCGGGTGGAAACGAAGTGGCCACTGCGAATTCAGCTGCCGATCGGTACTCAAGTTCCTTTCCATTGCACCGCCAGTGGCAAAATGTACCTGTCCACACTGCGGCAGAAAACGCTGGATGGATTTCTTTCTGCGGGAAACCTGCAACCGCAGACCGAACGGTCCCTGACTGATCCAAAGGCATTGCGAGCGGAAATCCGACGCATTTCTGAGAGCGGTTATTCTACAGATGATGAGGAATTTATGGCCGGAATGACGGCCCTTGCTGTGCCCGTTCGAGACGGGCAGGGCAGGTTAGTGGGCACACTTTCCGTTCACGCCCCAACTCAACGCCACGATATCAACAGCCTAATGTCCTTTCTGCACATACTGCAAAAGGGAGCAGGTGAGCTTTCGGCTATGTTAACCGACTAATGCGCACTCGAGACGAATGTCACAACGCGACCCACTTTTCTAATCAACTCGAAATCGATAATCGTCCTGATTGGAGAAATATCCATCGCGGCGGATAAGAGCGTGATCAAATCTTGCTATAGGTCGACCTGGAAAGCGGTCTAAAGGCACTTCGCTTAAGTGGCTTCTGTTATCGCATACGCGTTCTCAAGCTCGACCCCGAGTCGTCGATCCTGAAATTCGCAAAACACATATGGCAAAGCACCTCGATTTCCTCGAACGGAACGCGGATAAGATTGAGGCTGCAGGCCTTCTGTTCGACACAGTCAGACAAGGGCGCGATGGTATTCGGATCGTTGAAGCAGGCTCGAAGCTGATCCATCCGGGTTGAGGTATCAGCGTCTAGGTGGGGCTGGTCGGACATTGAGGTAAACGCGGCGAAGGGGGTATTTTGTCTGCAACCTGAAGGTTCGCTCTAATTCGGATACTTCGCTCGCAGCAAAGGTCCGGTTTGGCGGACCTCTCCGCAGTAGGGCGCCAAGTTGAACAATGTCCGGTAAGGGCCGGAAACAATCGGGAAGGCTGTCGCCTGCGAGCATGCTGACCCAGTGCGGACGGATGTATTCGCATAGCAAGCTCGTTGCATTTGTCGTCGTACAATGCTGATCTTACCGGACAGATGCGTGCAACCTGTGCGTGCCGATCCGAAAGGATAGCTTATGGTCGATTCCAGTCCTGCAAATTTGCAATACTTGACGAACCCACTTTTGAACAAAGGGACTGCCTTTTCATTGCGCGAACGAGAAGAACTCGGATTGACGGGTCTTCTACCGCCACACATCGAAACTCTCGAAACTCAGATAGACAGGGCTTATGCCGCCTTTGAACGTGAGGAGACACCGCTGGACAAGCATGTCTATCTGCGCGGTCTGCAGGATGACAACGAGGTTCTGTTTTACGCTTTATTGGTGCGGCATTTGTCCGAGATGATGCCGATAATTTACACACCCGTGGTGGGGGATGCCTGCAAGCGGTTCAGTGAAATTTACGACCACCCACGCGGATTGATCATTTCATACCCCGAGCGCGACCGGATTGATGACATACTTGAGAATGCCATCCTGCCCTCTGTCGAAGCTATAGTCGTCACAGACGGAGAGCGGATTTTGGGTTTGGGCGATCAAGGCGCGGGCGGCATGGGAATCCCGATTGGAAAGCTTTCGCTTTATACCGCTGCGGGCGGAATAAGCCCGTCTGTGACGCTTCCGGTGGTTTTGGACGTCGGCACCAACAATCAGGAACGATTGGAAGATCCCCTCTATATCGGATGGCGGAATGAGCGCATCAGCGGGGACGAGTACTTTGAGTTTGTCGAACTTTTTGTGCAGGCGGTAAAGCGCAAGTGGCCGGATGTGTTACTGCAGTTCGAGGATTTTGCACAGCAACATGCGGCACCACTGCTGGCGCGATATCGCGATCAACTCTGTACTTTCAATGATGATATTCAGGGCACGGCGGCAGTAACGGCAGGCACTTTGCTGGCTGCATCCAACGTCACCGATATTCCGTTAAAGAACGCAACAATCGCGTTCCTCGGAGCGGGTTCTGCAGGGGTGGGTATAGCCGAACAACTGGTTCAGCTCATGGTCCGACAAGGACTATCCGACACTGAGGCACGCGGGCGCATCTACATGGTGGATCGGGCCGGGTTGTTAACCGATGCAATGACAGACCTTCTGCCGTTCCAGAAGCAAATCGTACAACCCATCGACAAAGTCGGAAGCTGGTCCGATGGTGAGATTTCGCTGCTGGATGTGATAAATCATGCCAAACCCAACATTCTAGTTGGTGTCAGCGGGCAGGCAGGCTTGTTCTCAGAGGAGATCATTCGTGCGATGGCTTCTCACGCGGAACATCCTGTCGTGTTGCCGCTTTCGAACCCGACATCGCGAATTGAGGCCGTGCCTGCAGATATTTTCCATTGGTCAGATGGTCGTGCAATGGTCGCCACCGGAAGCCCGTTTGAGCCGGTTGTTTACAACGGAAAGACACACCATGTCGCGCAATGCAATAACTCCTACATTTTCCCAGGCATGGGGCTGGGTGTGTTGGCGGCAGGCGCACGTCGTGTCACTAACGGAATGTTCATGGCCGCCGCTGAGGCGTTGGCGGCATTGTCGCCCGCTAAATCCGATCGCACCGCCAGCTTGCTGCCCGATGTTGAGGATATTCGCCAGGTCAGCAAAGCAATCGCATTTGCCGTTGGTCAACAGGCACAGCTGGATGGCGTTGCGCCTAAATCCACAAGTGACGAGCTGAAGGCGGCAATAGATGCGAAGTTTTGGACCCCGCAATATCAGGAGATTTCTTGAAGCAGACCCGCGTTGGAGTGGCCGGAGGCTTGTCTTTGGAAATTCAGAATCCACTGGGTCTGTTATAGGGAGTGAGATACGGCATCTGATTGTGGTTCGGATTATGACCTTTGCGCCGCCTCACGCCTGAGCGGTTTTTGCATCGCAGCGCAAAGGGCGCCCACCAGCAAAACCGCCGAGGCCACGATCAGGCTGTCTCCTATTTCTCCGGTTATGTCCCCGATGACACCGGCCCCAATCGGCCCCAATGCCTGTGAGATGGCGAAGACCACGGTAAAAAAGCTAATGGTTGCACCCCAATCCTGCTGTTCCACATTCTGGCGGACAAAGTTGGTTACCGCAGTAGGTGGCATAAAGACTGATAGTCCGAATACGAGTGCCGACAAAATCAACCCATATCCAGATGAAACCAGGATCGGCAGTGCCGAACCCAATGCGACTCCGCTTAGGATCAGAGCCAAGGGCATTCCGGACGAATAACGAGCCAGCACCCCGCGCCAAACAAAAGGAGACGCCATGATACTGAACCCAAGAATCATCCACGTTGCGGTGGTCAACAGGACACTAGAATGCTGCTCCTTCATCCAGACAGAGATGAAAGTGACGTAGACAATGTAACCCAACCCGAACAGCGCATACCCGCCGAGTTCGCCAAGCATTCTGCGCACCGGGGGGATGGATGGCAGTACCGCGTCGTGCTCGGTTTCGTTCAGTCTGGTTGAGGCCCAAATCGAAAATGGGCAAATGATCAGGGCTGCCAACCCGACTCCGATCCACGCCCAGTCCCAATATTGCGGCCCGAACACGTCCAACATGCTCGGAAGGGTCGCGCCACACAATGCAATACCAAATCCACCGCCTCCGCCAAAGTACAGGGCGATGGCCAACGCATTCTTTCGCGCGTCGCTCTGGAACAGCGATGCCGCCAGTACGCCGCCTGACACAAAGGAAAGAGCACCGAACATTCCCACCAAGGTGCGACATGCGGTTTGCACCACGAGGCTCTCATCAAACCCGGTCGCCAAAAGACACAAAGCGGTCGCCACAGTGCCGACTGCGAACAACCGCGACGGTGAAAAATGCCGGATCAGTATAAGTGTTAGAATCGAACCCACTATGTAGCCAATCGAATTGGCCGTATTGAGCCAACCGGATTGAGTGAGACTCCAGCCAAGGCTGCTTTTCATAGACGGCAGAATGAGACCGTATGCAAAGCGGCCAAAAGCGTTGGATATGCTGACACCGAGCGCAAGGCCCAGCAATATGAGCCACGGGTTTATAGGTTTTGCCGCGGACATGAATATCCTTTCGGGTTGAACGGCCACCGTGCCCCAATGCGATTAGTTGTGCAATCCCAACCGATCTGCCCTTGCGCCCTGAGTTCAATTGGTTAGCGACTGTTCGAAGATTGAGGAGGACAGAACGGATGCCTCTCTTCGCTCGGCGCCTGCGGCCGTCACCTACCTTCCCATGGCAAGCGGCTCGCAATCGTATCCGACCGGCTGCGCCGTCACACTATGTGCGCAGCACCGCTTTCTTCCGCCGCTAGTCGTTTCAACGCCATCCGGTCAAGCTTGCCGCCCATGGTTAACGGTAGTGCGTCAACTTCCCGAACAACGTCCGGTGCCTTGTATCCAATCTGCTCTCGCGCAAAGGCGATGATCTCTCCAGCGCGCACCGGGGGTGCGCCTTCAACCAAGCTCACAAAGGCCCAAACATCTTCTCCATGCATTTCATCTCGGACCCCAACCGCAACTGCTGCCGCGACTGCGGGGTGTGCTGTCAACGCATCTTCGACCTCTGCCGGGCTGATGTTCGAACCGTCATGTACAATGACCTGTTTCCGACGCCCCCGGAACCAGAAATAGTCATCCCCATCCTGCCGCATCAAATCGCCTGTATCGAGCCAGCCATCCCGAAACGCCGCCTCTGTCGCCTCGGGATCCTTCCAATACCCTGTCATCATGGTCGGGCTTTTTACCCAATGCCGACCGTCCACCCCTAAGGGCACCTCCTCACCGGCTTCGTCGCGAAGCACCGAGACATAGCCCGGATTGTTTAATCCAACTGCGCCCAGTTTCTCGGAGCCACCATGAGTATTGGAATGCGACGTACCCATTTCCGTCATTCCATAAAACGCCCCAATCGGCACACCAGCCAGCGCGCCGAACGCTTCAACCAGCGTCTGCGAGGGCTTGTCCCCACCAGCCATCATCGTCTTTAGCGAGCGAAAGTCTTCGCGCACCGCCCCGTGCCCCGTGACCAAAGCCGCCAAAGGCGCTGGTAAAATCTGCGCCACCGTTGGGCGCGTCCGCCTCAAGAGCCCCAAAAGCTCGTCCGGTGTAAATTGCCGCGCAATACTTGTCTTGGCGCCCGACCAAAGCCCTGCAAATGTCAGTCGCAATCCGGCGGTGTGCGAAATCCAAGACGCCGGCAACACCACATCCTCGGGCCCCAACCCTAGCCCCTGCGCATTGCTTGCCACCATGTATCCCATGCTAGCATGACTGTGTGTGACGCCCTTTGGCTTGCCCGTGGTGCCTGAGGTGAAGAATATGAAAGCCGGAGCCTCAGCCCGAACCTTTGGCAGTGTTCCTTCACCCTCGGCGTTCAGCAGATCGTCAAAGGCGAGTGCTCCGTCCACTTCCCCTGCATAGACAATCACGCCTTTGGGCAATCGCGCTACGCCAGGGACCGCGGTTACATCCTTTACCCGCTCGCCATGTACCAACAGTGCCGCCGGTGTCGCCAACCCCAGTGCATAGTCGATATCCGAGGCTGAATAGCGATAGTTGAGCGGCATCGCCACAAGACCAGCCCGCATGCAAGCCAGGTAGTGGATTATCAGCGCCGCGCGGTTTGGCATAATGGACGCCACTCGGTCCCCCGGTTCGAGCCCCAGGTTCAGATATTGCAACGCCAACCGCGTACAAGCGGCATCCAACTCCTGCCAGGTCAAACCCCCGTCCAATGCATAAAGTGCAATTGCCTTGGGATCTGCCGCTAACCCACGGCGAAACAGGTCTGTTAAATCCGCTGGTGCGGACAGCGGTGGTCCGGCTACCGACATGCTCGTGTCCTCAAAGCAACAATTTCAAGAGTCTACACCGCGCCACTCAGATCCCAAAGCCCTCGACCAAACCTCGGTCTCTCAGATTATTCCGCGCCCGAGAAAACCCAAATGCTATCAATACGGACGCCATCGCTATGTCTACTACTTCCGCGAATGGCGAATTCGGCAGCCTATACATATTGCCAGCACAGCGAATGTCAGAAAGCCGGGCGATAGCGGCGTTGGAGGATTGTGCCCAAGGTCTGCCTCAGGCCGTCATTGTCGCCCCCGAAAGGAACCCTGCAGTCCAATGCTGCACCGCTTCCAAGGCCGAATTAAAGGACGTTTCAACTGGGTCATTGGGTGGGTAAATGTCCACATACTTCGCTAAAGCGTCGCATCTGTTGCGATCAAACCGCGAGATTTGCTCTAATTAATTATACGATGTATAAATATTTTGAAACGGAGAATGCCATGCCGACCGGACACATCATGATGGCCATGAGCCTCGACGGTTTCGTTGCCAGAAAAGACCATTCGCTCGATTGGTTGAATAAACAGTCTGCTGAAAATGAAGACCACGGGTTCTCCGAGTTTATGGACAGTGTAGATGCCCTTGTCATGGGAACGGGATCGTTGCGAACTGTACTTGGATTTGGCGAATGGCCTTACGCAAAACCTGTTGTTGTGCTCAGTCGATCCATGACGAAACAGGACATACCTGAACATTTGCATGACAAAGTAGAATTCTCGACTGCAAGTCCAGAAGAGTTGTGGGAGGTGTTTCACCAGCGCGGTTACAAACGCGTGTATGTCGATGGTGGTGCGATCATCCGGTCGTTCTTTGAAGCCGGGCTTGTCCAAGATATGAAGATTACCTTGATCCCAATTCTTCTGGGTGATGGCATCCGTATTTTTGGAGAGACAGATGGCGACGTTGATCTTGAACTGATCTCCGCCAAACCCTTTCCATCAGGTATGGTCGATCTGGTTTACAAAGTGAAAAATGCATGACCAACACACCGACCGTCGGGCGACCTAAAAAATCAAAAGAACGTCTGTCAAAACAGCTTATCCTGCAAACTGCGTTACCCATTGTTCAAAAACAGGGCGCGGGCGCGCTTTCGTTTCGGGTACTGGCGGATAAGCTAAAGGTCACACCGATGGCGGTCACTTACCATTCTGGCAGCAAGCGAAAGCTGCTGGCCGACTTGGTTGAACTGGCCTTTGCGAATACACTTCAAGGCACCGTTGAAGAAGGAGCAAGCGCGAAAGCGCGGAGCATACTAAGTGCCTACTATCTTCGGGCCTTGCCGAATGCCAACCTACTGCGCGCAGTTCTGGAAGATGTCACTCTCATCAGCAAAGACCTCTTGGAAATCACTGATAGGCTGCGGGCCTGTACGCAAGAACTTGATGGTGGTGACAAAAATGATGTGCTTTTGCATCTTCTCATCGACTACACGCATGGATTTGTCCTCTCCGCGTCAAGCGGCGAAGACAACCCGATAACAATCGACGACTTTTTACGAGGTATCGATTGGGTGCTGGCGCGTGCGAGAGGCGGTGCGCACGACTGCTCAAAATAGGGCACTCGGAACTTAAGATATATTGACCCGTCTCGCTAGAAGGCCTATGTGCGCCAAACGTATGAGGCGTTGCGCCTCACACAACGGAGATTTTATGAAAGAGACCCGGGCCTAACGCCCGTTCCTGGCGAACCAAATTCAGGAACACCAACATTGATAGGCACACTCACGCGCGATGCTGAGTGTCCTTTTTGTTGTGCTTTCGTAAAATCGAGACATCCCAATGAATATTTCAAAGCACGAGCAACGTGTTTTGCACGAACTCGCCCTTGGCGGGTCGATCCACTTCGAACGCCTGGAAAACGGAAAAGTCCATGACGTCACTTGTTATACGCGTGACGGCTATGTGCTGTCCGACTGCACCCTGAGTGTTTTCCAACGCTTGCTTAAAAAGCGCTTTATCCGTTCAAAAAACGGCAACCCCTATCGCGCCTCCGCGTTGGGGATCAAATCCGTGCGCGCCCAAATGAACCAAAGATAGGAAAGAACCATGAACCACACAGAAACGGCCGCCATTGTAGACGTCCACCGGCTGGCATTTGGGAAAGAGGAAGGCGACGACATCGCTTGGCTTGCCGAAGTCTTCCTCGGCCTCGCGGACACGATATCTATCAGCGCCAAACGCGACGGGAAGATCGTAGGCAACGTGCTTTTCACGCCGTTTAACTTCCTAGATCACCCTGACGCAAAATGTTACCTGCTGGCACCTTGCGGGGTGCTGCCAACGTATCAGGGCCACGGCGTGGGGAAAGAGATCATGGAGGCGAGCATTGAACATCTCAGTTCCGTCGGGGCGGATGCGGTGTTCGTGCTGGGGGTCCCGACGTTTTACCCTAGATATGGATTTGTACCGACGGACAAGCAGACGCCATACCCGGACCTGATGACGGCACCAGAGGCGTGGATGGCGCTTGAGCTGACAAAAGGATCCGTAAAGAAACTGAGTGGCAAGACAGCGGCGATCCCGCAGTTCATGCAACCTCATTGGTGGGACACTTCGCAACACGGGTGACGCTCATCCCTGGTCATGACCAAAAACCAGAACCCGCCATTCAATATCTCGAAATGAGTGGCGGGTTCGCTGCACAAGGTGCAAACTCAACCAGCTCTAAATTCTGCGCCTGAAGTGAGGTGCTGGTCTGCTGGATCGCACCACAGCAATGATTTGCTTGGCAGACGGCGGGTAAAGGCGCTCAAGGCGGCTGGATCTGGGGCGACCAGGGCAACGCTGCAATGCATCAATTGTCCGCCTTAGGCCCATAAAAGAAATCCCATGCCATGCTGCGGGCACAAAACAACTGAATTTCTCTGCGCGTATCAAAGTTCTTCTGTGGCACGGCGGAAGTTGCCGCCATGTATACGACCTGCCGCAAATCCGGATGATGAATTCACGCTGCGCCTCCACCTTGACCCGGCGGAATGTTCACCCATGAAAAGCGAACCGGTTTTCAGTCTAGGGAAAAGAGCTTGTTGAACGCTTCCGTGCCATTGCACGAAAACTTTACAATACGGGTGTTTTGATCTCGCTTCGCCCAGGATAGTTCCTCGAAACGGCTTAGAAATGCACGTCCGAGGCTACCAGCCAGATGTGACCTGCGTTCGCTCCAGTCCAGGCATTCCAGACAGACCGGCGCGCGCGCCTTGCACAGAGCCTCAATGTCGATCTCAAAATCTTTGGCAAAGGCGGTGCCCGTTTTGGTGAGCTCCAGCTCTTCGCCGTTCAAATTGAGATGTCCCTGCGCCATAAGACTGTCGAACATCTGTGTGCCCATATCTCCGGCCAGATGATTGTAGCAAACACGCGCGTTTCGCAGCTCCGCATCTTTCGGCCCGGTCCGCTTTCGCAAATAACCCGAACCCGCCGCAAGTCCCATCAGGCCCTCCAGTACTTGCGCCACCTCGTCACTGGCGAGTTCGAAATACTTGTGTCGTCCCTGCTTACGAGGCCGCAGCAAGCCGCCTCCATCGAGTTTGGACAGGTGCGAGCTGGCCGTCTGGATCGTCACTCCGGCTTCTTCTGCCAACTCGCTGACCGTGAGGGCTTTGCCGCTCATTAGTGCAGTCAGCATGTTGGCGCGGGCGGGATCGCCGATCAAAGCGGCGATGTGGGCAATGTCGGGACCTTCTTTCATAGTTCGACCATAATCGAAGCATTCTTGTGGAGCAAATGTTTAAAACATGAGAGAGCACACGATAAGGAAACTGCTATGCTAACCTGTGTTATCCGATACCAGATTGACCCGACAAAGAAGGCACTATTCGAGGAATACGCTCGCAATTGGGGCCAGGCGATCCCGCGCTGCGGCGCCGATCTGATTGGCTATTTCGCACCACACGAGGGGTCCGCGACCCTTGCCTACGGTATTTATAATATTAGGAGCCTCGCTGCTTACGAGGAATACCGCGCCCGTCTGGCCGCAGATCCGCTCGGACGCGAAAACTACGAATTCGCCCAACAGGAGAAGTTTCTGCTTCGCGAGGACCGGACCTTCCTGAAGCTTGTTTCGACACCTCACGGGATGGGAGAGCACCAATGATCGCGGTAATTTTCGAAGTCGAACCACAGGAAGGCCGCCAAGGTGAGTACCTCGACATCGCCGCCGAGATGCGCCCGATGCTGGAAGAGATTGACGGCTTTATCTCGGTAGAGCGGTTTCAGAGCCTGACTGATCCGCGCAAGATTCTGTCTTTGTCCTTCTTCGAAGACGAGGATGCAATCACCCGCTGGCGCAACCTTAGCACCCATAGGGCAGCGCAGACGAAAGGGCGCGGCGGGGTCTTCAATGATTACCGCCTGCGCATCGCCACTGTGATGCGGGATTATGGCATGTTCGACCGAGCGCAGGCTCCTGCGGACAGCCAGACCGCGCACAACACATGAGTTTGGCCAGATTTCACACCGAACTGCTCCGCGATCCGCCTATATAGCAGGCCGCGAGGCCGAAGTGCTCAACACTTCGACCCACATCGAAACAACCAGCCTGAAATTTGGATAGCAATCACCTGAAGGGCATATAGGGCTTTATTTCAATCAAACGTTTTGAAAGTTCCAGTCACGCCCGCATATTTTATCACCTACCGATTTTTCCATCCTTCAATCAACCCAGCCGCCGCTTCGGCATAGCGCAAAGGAAACTGGTCTGATGTCCGGGCTTTCATGATCGTGTGAAGCCCCAGCAATAGTCCGATCAGCAGCTTTGCTCCACTTACTGGATCTACTTCGGCGTGCACCGCGCCCTGTGATCTGGCGCGGTTGAGGATTGCCACAAATCGCCCTTCCAAAGTGGTCAGGTATCTTTCGATTCTGGCGTTCACCTCAGGGTCAGAACGGTCAAATGAACTGATCGAGTTGAAGGCGAGGCAACCGGCGTCTTCGATCTTCGGCATCCGTTCATCTGAGGCGATGCCTCTGATCCAATTCGCCAGATCATCCAGCGAATAGGTATCCGGGTCAGGAAAGTGCCGGGTCTCGGCATTGTCCAGATAAGTATCCAGGGTCTTTAGGAAAAACTTTTCTTTTCCACCATAGGTGGTCTGCAGCGTGAACCGCGTCAGCCCTGTCTCCTGCTCCAGTTCCCGGGTGCTCGCACCGTGGTACCCCCGCCGCCAAAACAGGTCGAGGGCACCCGCCACCGCACTATCGTGATCCGTCTTGCGTTTTCGCGCCACAGATTTCTCCTTGCCTTTTCTATCCATGTGGATAGTAATAAGTTCCTATCCACATGGATAGCATTGCGGGTGCTCGGCAGCAAATCCCGTGTGACCCCCAACTGAAACGGAGACCTGACATGACCGCCATCGACCCAACATCCGGGGCCTCGAAGCCCGTCACTCTACGCATGATCTTCATTCTGAACGCGCTGAAAATCCCGCTGGCCTTTGGTTTTTTCACCGCGTTCAAATTCTACGGACTGCAGGTCGGAGAGTTGGTCGGCCCGCAAGCCGCCAACCTGATGCTTTATACGATGCTGGGGTACATGGTGACTTTTGCCTTCATCGTCGCATCTATCCTCCAGCGCAGTATGATCGGTATCCGCGCAGCGATTATCGTTGATTTTCTGGTCTCGATCCCAGCGACGGCGGTCATCGGCTTTATCATCGCGATCCTCAGCATGGGCTTGACCTTTACCGCCTCGGTCCGTGCGTACTTTGCCTATCGCGGCTGATGTGGGCCCTCCGATGGACCTGACAAATGACATTAACGGCCAATGCATCTGCGGCGCGGTGCGCTATCGCGTTCAGGACAACATGGCCGCCTTCAAACTGTGCTATTGCAGCCTTTGTCAGAAGGCCTCGGGGTCAGCCCATGTTGCGAATGCCTTCACAACACCCGACCAGATCAAATGGCTGCAAGGTAAGGACATGCTGACATCCTTTGATGTGCCCAATTCCCAAGTCCGCCGGGTGTTTTGCCGTGTCTGCGGTACGACGTTGCCCTTTGAGACGCAGAACGGCAAGTTTCTGGTCGTTCCCGTCGGCAGCCTGTCCCGCCCGCCATCGAGCCCCGTTGCCGCGATTGCCGGCTGGGCATCCAGACCCGCATGGTATGATACGGCGCTGGGTTTGATCGAAGAAACCTGCACTGAAGAAAGGCCCGCTCAATGAATACCGATCAGGTGATTTCACCCGATTTCCCGTTTGACTCGAAATATGTCGAGGTGAACGGCCAGCGCATCCACTATGTCGACGAAGGCGAAGGCGCGCCGGTTCTGTTTCTTCACGGCAATCCGACCTCGTCCTACTTGTGGCGCAACATCATCCCCTATGCTGCTCGTCAGGGCCGCGCCATCGCGATGGACCTGATCGGCATGGGCAAGTCGGGCAAGCCGGATATTCCCTACCGCTTTGTCGATCACGTCCCTTTCGTGGACGGTTTCATCAAAGCGCTGGGACTGAAGAATGTGACGCTCGTCATTCACGACTGGGGCTCGGCATTGGGGTTCTACTATGCGCACCGACATCCCGAGAACATACGTGGCATCGTCTTCATGGAGGGTGTCATCCGCCCGATGACCTGGGCCGGATTCCCGCCAGACTTCCGCGCGGGGTTTCGGATGATGCGGACGCCAGGTCTGGGTTGGATGATGATCTCGGGGCTGAACATGTTCGTCGAGAAAATCCTGCCAAGCGCCATCGTGCGTGATCTGACACCGCAAGAAATGGAGCACTATCGCGCGCCTTTTCCCACCGCGCGCAGCCGCAAGCCGGTTCGAGTGTGGCCTTGTGAAATTCCGATCGATGGTACGCCCACGGATGTGCACGACATTGTCACTGCCTATAGTCGCTGGCTGGGTGAAACCCGAACCCCGATGCTGATGTTCCACGCCGTACCCGGAGGCACCATCGGGTCAAAAGAGGTCGAATGGTGTCGCCAAACCATCCAGAATCTCGAAGTGGTGGATATTGGAAAGGGCATTCATTTCCTTCAGGAAGATAACCCCCATCTGATCGGGGAAAAGCTGGAGAAGTGGCTCGCGCGACTGCCCAAGTGAACCCGTGCTGCTTTGAGTGGCGGCTGACCGTATACATAAATCAGATTTCCTGATTGTATGCTTTGACTATTGTCCAACGCGTTCAAAGGCCAATCACAGGAGGGAGGCCCTGTTGAATTTGACGATCCCCATACCTTTGATACTGGCGGCTGTACTGCCCGCTTTTCTGGACCGGTGCTCTGGATCCGACACCAGCGTGGCCTTGGGCGTATTGGCGCGCGACCGGGTGGCCTTGACCGCGACAGCCAATGAAATCGTCGTCGATCTACCGGTTGCCGAGGGAGCCGTGGTCAAGGCAGGCGACACGTTGGTCCAGCTTGATCCTACATTGCAAAGGGCAAAGCTGGCACTGGCGCAGGCTGAACTGGAAAAGGCGCAGGCCACGCTTCTGAAACTGCAGGTGGGGCCGCGAGAGGAGGAAATTGCGATAGCCGAGGCCAAGGTTGCGGGCGCTGTTGCCCGCCTTGCAGATGCAGAGGCGATCTATGACCGAAACGCCAGACTGGTCGAGAACTCGGTTGTGACTGAAGCGCAAGTGGCAAATGATCTGGCCCTGCGCGATTCCGCACGGGCTGAACTGGCCAGCGCTCAGGAATCTCTGAAGGAGTTGCAGAACGGCACCAGACCCGAAGACCTGGCGGTTGCCGAAGCCAACGTACGGGCCGCCGAAGCGTTGGTTGCCGCCGAGCAAACCGTTCTGGACGACTTGACGGTAACGGCCACCCGAGACGGCGTGCTGGATTCCCTGCCGTGGAATTTGGGCGAACGAGTAACATCCGGTAGCCCGGTGGCCGTGATGGTTACGGGCCAAACCCCCTATGCGCGCGTCTACGTTCCCGAGCCGCATCGCGTCAATCTAAGACCTGGCGATACGCTGGACGTGCACGTTGACGGGCTGGCCGATCCGTTGGACGGCGTGATCCGCTGGATCAGCGACGACGCGTCCTTCACGCCCTATTACGGGTTGAACCAGGATGACCGCACCCGGCTTGTCTATCTGGCTGAGATTGACCTGCCCACTGCAACACCGGACCTGCCCGCCGGTGTGCCAGTGCAGGTCCCCATGCCATGAGCGATGTCGTCGTCTCGACGCAGGGTCTGACCCGCCGGTTTGGGGAAAACACCGCAGTCAACAATCTGGACCTTGAGATCAGAACCGGCCAGATTTACGGGTTTCTCGGCCCCAATGGCTGCGGCAAGACCACGACGATGCGCATGCTGACCGGCTTGCTGACCCCCAGCAGTGGGGCGATCTCGGTTTTGGGTCGGTCGATGCCCGAGGCGGCAGAGCCGCTTAAAAACGAGATCGGGTATATGACTCAAATCTTCTCGTATTACCGTGACCTGACAGTGCTGGAAAACCTCCGGTTCGCGGCGGAAATCTATGGCATTCCAGCGAAATCGGCCGCAGGCCGGATCGACGAGCTGCTGCATACCTACGACCTGACGACCAACGCACATCAGCTCAGTGGCAGCATGAGCGGCGGACAACGACAGAAACTCGCCCTCGCGGCAACGGTCATGCATCGCCCTAAACTGCTGTTTCTGGACGAGCCAACATCAGCTGTTGATCCTGAAACCCGTCGAACGTTTTGGGAGCAGCTGTTTGATCTGGTAGATCAAGGTGCGACGATGATCGTATCGACCCATTTCATGGACGAGGCAGAGCGCTGTCATCGGTTGGCCATCCTCCAGCACGGTGTAAAAAAGGCAGACGGGTCTCCGCGCCAGTTGATGGATGATTTGCAGGCCGATGTTGTCGAAGTTGAAGGGCCGGATCTGAGAAAGGTCAAACACGCGCTGGATGGCAAACCCGAAATCCTGTCGACTGCACAAGTTGGGTCACGCCTGCGCGTGCTGGTGGACAAGTCTGAACCTCAACCAGTTGACATGCTACGAACCTATCTGAACGCATTTCCGGACCTGTCTCTGACACCACAACGCCCAAATCTGGAAGATGTGTTTGTTAGTGCAACGCGGGGACCGGAACAGTGATCTCTGTGCGCCGCACCGCTGCTGTCCTGAAGAAAGAACTGCTCCAACTGCGGCGGGACAGGATGACCTTTGCCATGGTCATCATGATCCCGCTGATCCAGCTGCTGCTGTTTGGCTACGCGATCAACACAAACCTGCGACACGTGCCCGTCGCGCTGGTGGATCAGTCCAGAACCGAACTGTCGCGTACGCTGGCGCAGATCGTTCAGGCCACGCAGGTTGTTACCATCACCGAAGAGCTGACCACCCCGCAAGAGGCCGAGCGCGCAATCACCGAATCCCGCGTGCGTGCCGCGCTGATCATCCCTCAGGACGTCAGCCAACGCCTTGCTCGCAGCCCGTCCGTAGGGCTGGGTCTGCCCAACGCAACGGATCAGACCAGCAGCCGACCTGTTGCCCATTGGATCGTCGATGGTTCAGACACGATGGTCGCCAGCGCGATCAAATCTCTGCGAACGATGCCCTTGACCGAATTGTTGAAACAGCCTCCAAACCGGCAAGTGCCCACGTTCGAAGTCACGCTCTATTTCAACCCTGAACAGCGATCTGCGGTGAATATCGTGCCGGGCCTTGTCGGGGTCATTCTGACTATGACGATGATCCTGTTCACCTCGGCCGCCATCGTCCGCGAACGCGAGCGGGGCAATATGGAGATGCTGATCAACACGCCAATCCGGTCGATCGAGCTCATGGTTGGCAAGATCATCCCCTACATCTTTCTGGGCCTGATACAGGTCGCAATTATCCTTGGCCTTGGGCACGTCCTGTTCGATGTCCCGATCAATGGCGGGCTGGGCGTTTTGTTGGTGGTGACGTTGCTGTTCATCATTGCCAGCCTGTCGCTTGGGCTCGTGATCTCGACACTCGCCCAGAACCAACTTCAGTCGATGCAGATGACTATCTTTGTCCTGCTGCCATCGATCCTAATGTCCGGCTTCATGTTTCCCTTTGACGGCATGCCGCAACCGGTCCAGATCATCGCTCAGATCCTGCCGGCGACCCATTTTATGGATATGATCCGGGGCGTGGTGCTGCGTGATGCTTCGCTCTATGAGTTGCGATGGGAAATCCTCTGGATGATTGGCTTTGCGGTATTCGGGTTGTTGGCGGCAACTCTGAGGTTCAAGAAACGGTTGGGTTGAATGGCCCATAGCTGCCCTTTGTGATCAGCCCAGCGAATGACCTCTCCCCGCCCAGCCTTCCTGGAGCTTCTGCTCTTGCAGCGGCGCAGACCATGTCTGCTTTGGGCTGACTGCTGTCCTCCGGACCCCAAATGCATATGGCCGCAAATTCCACTCTTCGGGCTCCGTTCGTCGCCCCGCTTCGCTCGTATATCGAATGTCTCCTTTATCGGGCCGCGCCGCAGCGACGAAACCCACCGATCAACGGCAGCTAAGGGCCGATCTTTCAAAGATCGCGTACCCATTCTCCTCATACAGTCGCACTTCGTGACTGATGCTCTTAAATTTGGAGTTAGGAAACTGGGGCGATTGTCCGGGATGTTGAGAGTAGTGACGGTTTTTCGAGTGAACAAACCTCTGATAGGAGTAGACGTTTGACAAAACAGAACCCGACCGGTGCCCATGAGACAACACCGTTGTTTTCACGGCTCCTTTCCAGTTGATGGTCTTTCAAGACAATTAACCTTGTTCAGAAGGTCCTGCACGCTGATCCAAGTCTAGCACCGCAGGGTCTATCATGCGGTTTTTTGCGCTGATCTTGACAGAATTCCGCATGGCTTCGCTTCGTCGGAGTAGTCGCCGGAATCGCGCCTCGTCGAGCTCAAGCAATGTCGAAGGTGCCAACGCCCGAACATTTACGCGACGGGGCCGTTTCAATAGCATGGCCAATTGCCCAAACATTTCACCACGGCCTAACCGCGTAGTATGTCTGCCGAGCTCCACCTCGACTGCCCCGGAAGCAATGAAAAATACGCTCCGGGCGAATTCATCTTGAGTAATGATGGTTTCACCTGCATTGGCATAACGGGTACGCAGCGCTCTGCTGAGTTTCCTTAGCGAAGCTTTGTCGAGGTCAGAGAACAGCGGGAACTGCCGGACCAGATCTCGTCCTTTGAGGGCTATATCCAGTACCGGACGCCCTTCAGACAAGGCACGTCGGGCCGCCACTTCCTGCATCAGTACCGAAAAGAGCTCTTCGCCCACTAGGCCGTCTTCGTGCATGACCGCGTATTCACGCTCTTCCAGTCGCAGCGCCGTCCGTCGGATGAACCGCCGCTCAAGCTTTTCGGCGTAGCCGGGATACTGTAGCCGCAATCCGTCAAGCGCTGTCTCAACCGCCTCGGATCGGCGCGCCAACAGATCATCAAGCAATTCCGCAACCCTTCTGCCGTGGATCCGGCGTATGCGGCCACGGACAAACCCGTCGAGATCCCGCAGGATCAGACGTTGCATGAGCAGTCTTTCAAACCGATCCGTTGTGATACGCGTGAGTGGAAACGAGATTCGAAGCCGGTTGTGCAGAAACACAGCGATCCGGAAAGACTTACCATAAACGACAGACCGATTTGCCGCACGCTGATAGCCAATCCGACCTCCGGTTCGTGCGCCTTCAATGAGCCGATCAGCATCAGACAGAATCTTCTCACTCAGAACCGATGACATGGTGCGTTCTCGCATTCGGGCCAACACGGAATCCCGCTCTGCACCGGCCAGTGCAATAAGGCCCAGCGTGATCCGGTCACGATCAAGGATCTGCGCGCTGTCTTCGGCGGCCTTCACGGCCTCGTCGAGGCGTTCGCTAAATTGTTTGGCTTCGTTTCTGACGATATCGTGGGTCAAATCGTAGTTTTCTGCGGTGCGGGACACGTCCTCGCGAACCGATTGCAAGGCGACTGCGACCACTTGGCGTGACAGTGCCGCATCAAGCGGAGAGAGCTTGTCGAGCCCCAGTTTTGTGATCACCGAGCGCAAGGTTGTTCCCTGAACAATCAGTGTAAACAGCGTAAAGCCTGTGGCCAGGATGCCGACCAAACGCTTGGTCTCGAGCGGGATATGCGTGCTTTCTGTGACGGCCAGCGCCAGCGCCAAGGTCACTGCACCCCGCAGCCCACCCCACAGCATCGCTGTGCGATACGGGCGTTCAACAGCTGGCGACAGCCCAATTGTCGTGAGCAATGGCAACAACCCGAACAGAACCGCCGCCCGCGCGAGTGTTGCGGCAAGAACCACCACAGCCAACAGGCCAAAGTCAGACGGCTGCGCACCTTCTAACAATCTTGGTATAAGCAACGCTGCAAGAATAAAGATCAGCGCTCCTGCCCAATGAGCCAGAAGATCCCATACTTCTTGCAGGTTTGTCCAAGCGACCGGGGACAATCGACCGGGGCCCGTAAGGTTGAGAGTAAGGCCTGCTGCCACAACCGCGATGACACCAGAAGCACCGATGCTTTGTTCTGCAACGATATAGGCGAGATAGGGTAGCGCAACGGAAATTGAAATCTGCGCCATTTCCCAGCGGTCTACAAAAGCCATCAGCCAAACCGCCATGCGCGCCATGAGCCAACCGGTGAGTACTCCACCTACGATCAACAGCGGAAATTGCCCCACGGCCTCACTTAGTAAGGGATCGGGTCTTCCGAGCATGACAAAGCTGATGAATAGCCCGAAAAGAGCAATCGCAGCAGCATCGTTAAGAAGGCTTTCGCCCTCAATAATTCGTGACAACCTGCGCGGAGCAGAGATTGATCGAAATATGCTGACAACCGCCGAGGGATCAGTTGTCGACACAATAGCACCGATCAACAGGCAGGCGGCCAGCGGTAGCGTACTTGCCCAACTGAGAGCATAGCCAATGGAAAGTGTTGCCACAATCACTGCCACAACGGCCATCATCAGGATAGGCATCCAGTCGTCCAGCATCCTGCGCAGGTTCATGCCGAGTGTCGCCTGAAAGAGCAACGTTGGCAGGAAAACATAGAGGAATACGTTGGACCGGATCGGCAGATCAATTATCGCCTGCGCCCCCGGGTTAAGCACGTCCGTCAGGTCTGTGTTGAGAAAGAATGTCGCGCCAAGCCCGATTACTATCCCCAGGACGGCGAGAATTACGCTGAAAGGCAAGCGCAATCGAGCAGCCAGTGGCTCCGCCACGCCGATTACAACAAAAAGAGAAGTGATGATGGTCGTAATGACGACAATATCCATCAGTACGTATTACCTGAGAACTCGAAGCAATGGAATCCACCCTTCACTCTCGACCGACCCTGTGGGATCAATGTGCAGACTTTCACCCGTCCAGATCGCGCAGTTTCAGCGAATTTTAGGAACGGCGGGCCGCAGTGCGACACCAGCGCGGCGAGTGAACGGCAGGTTTGGGCCGTCCTCAACGGCATTATCCGTCCCGGTATGTCGACCTCGCCAGATTGGTATCGCTTGGGTGTCCCCACACTTGATTTTTAATCTGCCTCACTCCACATGGATCATGAGACGCAAGCTTGTATTGCCCTCTTTCCGAGGCCCACGCATAAGCGTGGGTTTTCGTGTTTCTGGATGTAAGCTTGACTTGGGTTGTGTATTTGACAGCCAACGACAGAAATGTGATCTGCGCCGGAAGCCGGGCTTTGCATAGTGCGCGCAACTGCGCGCCGTCGGATTTAAGATGCTAAACATCGTGGCCGTGCGTTCGCAATTTACGACCCCAATGATGGGCTGAGCCGCAAACCCCCAATGCCAGCCACCCAGCGTGGGACCGTCTCTAATAAATGCGAGTGACTTGGCGCGCTTGATTTCCTTATTAAGGATCCGACGCTCGGTGGCTAAAACGCAGTGTACCTGAAAAACGTGCTTGGCCAGATCCAGACCTACATTTCTTTGTCGTAATTGGATGGCTCCTCTCTTTGCAGTCGATAACAACTGCACCTTGGCGCGTTCGATGCCGACGAAGAAGGAACTATCCACCTCATCCGGTAAGGACCGATTACTTCAAAAGGCCCGTTTGAAGTAGCAGTAATTCGGACTGCGAGAAGTAACTTTTGTTGGCGGAAAGGTAAGTTAACTGGTCAAAAGGCAGAATATCTCTGCATTTGACAGCCTTGTTTTTTGGTCGGAGTGAGAGGATTCGAACCTCCGACCCCTGCCTCCCGAAGACAGTGCTCTACCAGGCTGAGCTACACTCCGACCGTGGCGGGTGATCTATACCCGGGGATTTGGATGTGCAAGAGGGATTCTTAAGTCCTTTGCAGGAATTCCCGGGGGACGATTGACGCTGAATTCCCATCAGGGCAGGGGATCGGTTCGGTAGAGCCGGATTTTCGTGCCACCATGATCCACGACGGGGCCCGGGGCCAGCAATGGCAGGCGGGTCGCGCGGGCAAGCGACTGGTTGCTGGTCACGATACCTGCACGCCAGCCGCTGAACCGTGACATCAGAACTTTTCCCAGGCTGCCGTACAGAGAGCGCAGACGCTTTTCGTCTCCGATCCTGGCGCCATAGGGCGGGTTCACGATGACCAAGCCTGCGGGACCCGCCGGAGGTTTGATGTCACTGACCGACTTACACTGAAACCGGGTGTGCACGGCAACTCCGGCACGGTCGGCATTGGTGGTGGCCGCGTCGACAGCGCCGGTGTTTCGGTCGGAGCCGTAAAACACAATGTCTGTTTCTAACCGCGGATCGTTCTGTTGCATCGAAGCCCAGATTTCCGAATCGAACCCCTGCAGGTCTTCGAAGGCAAAATGGCGGGACCGGCCGGGGTTCAGCCCCAAAGCGATCTCGGCCGCTTCGATGACGAATGTACCCGAACCACACATCGGGTCCAAAATGGGTTCCGACCCGTCGAAGCCGCATTCCCGCAGGAACATCGCCGCCATCGTTTCGCGCATCGGCGCCTTGGCAACGGCTGGCTTATGGCCGCGCTTGTGCAGCGGTTCGCCCGAAGTATCGACGGACAAGGTACAGATGTCCTTTTCGATGCGCAGCAAAACCCGCAGACCCGCGCCCGAGGAAATCGGAGCGCCCAACGTGCCCGTGATCGCCTGCTCGATCCTCTGACGGGCTGCGCCCGCGTGATAGATACGCGACTTGCGACTGGTGGCCTCGACCTTGACCGGAATATCGGGGCGCAGCACATCTGACCACGGAAACTTGCGGGCCCGCTTGTCGAGCTGCGCCAGGTGGACCGCAGGAAAGCTGCCCAAACGGACCAGAACCTTGTTGGCCCCGCGCAGGCACAGGTTCGCGCGCCAGACCTCGGGCCAACCTCCTCGGCAACTGACACCGCCGGGCACGATATTGGCAGCCGCGAATCCCTTTTCGACGGCTTCGGCGTGCAAAGGCGCCTCAAGCCCCGGGGTGGCCACCAGAAAAATCTCAAGATCGCTCGTCTGTTCCATTGGATGTGCTTACACTGGAAGCATTCCGGGTGCGACACGCAAATTGAGCTGCGACAAAACGTAAGTCTTCACAGGAAAGTGCCATTCAAAGTGCAGTTTTGGCGGTAACAGGTTTGCTTTTAGCATCATCCCCGCGTAAAGGACCCCCAATCAGAATTACGCCCGCGGAATTCGGACGCATTTCGACGCTTTTGCGACGACTGTTTAGAAATCCCGCGTTATTGTCTGACCCTGAAAAGGTGTCGGCAAGGCTGGCGCAGGTAAAGAGGCTTGGAAGACAGTAGCGACATGCAAACTTTCAAACTGAAAAAAGGGTTGGAGTTGCCGGTGCAGGGCGCGCCGGAACAAACCATCCATCCGGGACCAGAATTTAACACCGTCGGGGTGTTGGGGGGCGACTACCTTGGACTGAAGCCGCGTATGCTGGTTCAGGAAGGTGACGAGGTCCAGCGCGGTACACCGCTGTTCTGTCACAAAGACGCACCCGAGGCGATGATGGTCGCCCCGCTTGGCGGTAAAGTCGTAGCCATCAACCGTGGTGCCCGGCGTGTATTGCAGAGCGTCGTGATCGAGGTTTCGGACCCCAACGACAGCGGTATCGACTTCTCGGGCATCGGCAACGCGGACAGCGCCGAAGGTGTGACCGAAAAGCTGTGCGCAGCGGGTCTGTGGACGGCCTTCCGCACGCGGCCTTATTCGAAGATGCCGGTGCCGGGCAGCAAACCGGCAGCGATTTTCGTTACCGCGATGGACAGTGAGCCGCTGGCAGCCGATGCGGCGGTGATCATCGCCGACGCTGGTGAAGCTTTTGCCGCGGGTCTGAGCGTGCTCACCAAGCTGACCGAGGGCAAAACCTATCTGTGCCAAAAGGACGGTGATTCCATTCCAGGCGCAGATGTGACTGGCGTTGAGGCCGCGGCCTTCTCCGGCCCGCACCCTGCAGGTCTGGCAGGCACGCATATTCATTTCCTCGAGCCGCTGGCAGGAGACAAGCAGGTCTGGACCATCGGCTACCAGGACGTGATCGCGATTGGCCGGTTGTTCCAAACCGGGCACCTGGACCCCAACGTCGTGATTGCGCTCAGCGGCCCCGGTGCGCGGCAACCGCGTTTGATCCGTACCGTCATGGGCGCCTCGACCGATGATCTGACCCGTGATGAGGTCGATGTGGACGGTATCGCCCGGATCATTTCGGGTTCGATCCTGTCCGGGATGCAGTCCGACGGGCCGACCGCCTATCTGGGGCGCTTCGCTCGTCAGATTTCGATCATTCGTGAAGACCACGACCAGCACACTATGGGCTGGATTCTTCCTATGCCGTCGAAATTCGCGATCCAGCCGGTTCTGGGCTCGGCCTTTGCACGCAAGCTCTACAACCTGACCAGCAACCTAAACGGCGGCCGCCGCGCGATGGTGCCGACGGGGACGTTCGAAGAGCTGATGCCGCAGGACTATCTGCCGACACAGCTGCTGCGGGCGCTGCTGGTGATGGACACCGATACCGCTCAGGCACTGGGCGCGCTGGAGCTGGACGAAGAGGATCTGGGCCTTGTCGGCTTTGCCTGTCCGGCAAAATATGAATACGGGCTGGCGCTGCGCGACTGCCTGACCAAAATTGAAAAGGAGGGCTGATCCGAATGGGTTTGCGCAGCTTCTTTGACCGGATTGAGCCGAACTTTACCAAGGGCGGCAAGTACGAAAAGCTTTTCCCCATCTACGAGATGGTCGAAAGCTTCATCTACACTCCGAAAACCGTAACCACCGTTGCCCCCCATGCGCGGTCCTATGTGGATATGAAGCGGATCATGACCTACGTCGTGATCGCGACGATCCCGTGTATCCTGTGGGGGATGTGGAACACCGGCTATCAGGCGAACTCGGCCATTGCCACGCTGGGGCCGGAGTCGGCCACTGGCTGGCGGATCGCGCTGCTGCAGATGTTCGGCATTTCGCTGGACCCGTCCAGCATCTTTGCCAATGTCATGCACGGGCTGCTCTACTTCCTGCCGATCTATATCGTGACGCTAGTCGCAGGTGGTATTTTCGAGGTCATCTTCGCCACCGTACGCGGGCACGAGGTAAACGAAGGTTTCCTTGTTACCTCAATGCTTTACACGCTGATCATGCCGGCTACCACGCCGCTATGGCAGGTGGCATTGGGCATCATCTTTGGCGTTGTGATCGGCAAGGAGGTGTTTGGCGGCACCGGCAAGAACTTCCTCAACCCTGCATTGGTCGGCCGTGCGTTCTTGTACTTCGCCTATCCGGCGCAGATGTCAGGTGATGCAGTCTGGACCCCGGTTGACGGTTTCTCGGGCGCAACGGCGCTGGCCGTTTCTGCGGCTGACGGGATGCAGGCGCTGGCCGCCGAGGGCATCACCTGGTGGAGCGCCTTCTACGGCACCATTCAGGGCAGCTTTGGCGAAACCTCGACGCTGGCCTGTATCATCGGTCTGATCTTCTTGCTGGTGACAAAAATTGCCAATTACCGCCTGATTGTGGGCTGTCTGGCCGGGACGATCGTGTTCACATGGCTGCTGAATCTGATCGGGTCCAACACCAACCCGATGTTCGCGATGCCGTGGTATTGGCATGTCGTGCTGGGCGGGTATGCGTTTGGTCTGGCCTTCATGGTCACCGAACCGGTATCCGCAAGCCACACCAATCTGGGCCGCTACATCTATGGTGCGCTGATCGGTGTCATGGTTGTGCTGATCCGCGTCCTCAACCCGGCTTTCCCCGAAGGCATGATGCTGGCCATCCTGTTCGGCAACGTCTTTGCACCGCTGATCGACTATTTCGTCGTTCAAGCCAACATCAAACGGAGGGCGCGTCGCCATGTCTGATACGCAATCCCAAGAACCAAAAGGCGCGATTGCCAAGTTTCTGGCGGCTTCGCCGGATTCGGTTGGCAAGACGATCTTCATCGCCGTGGCTGTCTGCCTTGTGGCCTCGATGGTCGTGTCCGCCGCTGCAGTCAGCCTGCGCCCGGTGCAAGAAGCAAACGCGCTGAAGGACAAACAGGTGAACGTTCTGCAGGTGGCGGGAGTTTATGAGCCCGGCATCGATGTCTCCGAAGCCTTCGCCGCGTTCGAGCCACATGTGCTGGAACTGGCCACAGGCGAGTTCGTCGATGATCAGTTCGACCCGGCCACCTTCGACGATATTGCCGCCGCCAGCGACCCCGAGTTGAGCGTCGCGCTGGACAACGACCCGGCAGGGATCGGCCGCAAGGCAAAGTACCGCGTGATCTATCTGCTGCGTGACGATGCAGGCGATCTGGACAAGGTGATCCTGCCGCTGCACGGCTATGGGCTATGGTCCACGCTCTACGGCTTCATCGCGCTGGAGAACAACGGCAACGATATTTACGGCCTGCAGTTCTATCAGCATGGTGAGACCCCGGGCCTCGGTGCCGAGGTGGACAACCCGCGCTGGAAAGCGCTGTGGAGCGGCAAAAAGCTGCGCGACGACGCGGGCGAACTGCAGATCACCGTCGCAAAATCGCAACCCGCCGCAGGTCCTGATTTCTATGTCGATGCGCTGGCCGGTGCCACGTTGACGTCAGTGGGTGTCGATAACCTGGTAAGATTCTGGATGGGTGACGCGGGCTACGCTCCGTTCCTGGCCAAACTGCAAGCAGGAGAGTTCTAATGTCTCAGACCAAGAAAGAGATGCTGGTCGACCCGCTTGTCGACAACAACCCGATCACGCTGCAGGTTCTGGGTATCTGTTCCGCACTGGCGGTGACCTCGTCGCTGCAGGTGGCCTTTGTGATGGCGCTGGCGGTGACCTTCGTGACCGCTTTCTCGTCGATGTTCATCTCGATCCTGCGCAACCAAATCCCGGGCTCGATCCGGATCATCGTGCAGATGGTGATTATCGCCTCGCTGGTGATCCTGGTTGATCAGGTTCTCAAGGCCTATGCCTTCGAGATTTCGAAAACCCTGTCTGTTTTCGTTGGTCTGATCATCACCAACTGTATCGTGATGGGCCGCGCCGAAGCGTTTGCGATGAAGAACCCGCCGATGGCGTCGTTCATCGACGGCGTGGGCAACGGCATGGGCTATGGCCTGATCCTGATGCTGGTTGGTTTTATCCGCGAACTGTTCGGCGCCGGGTCGCTGTTCGGTGTCACCATTCTGGAGACCATCAACAACGGTGGCTGGTATGTGCCCAACGGCATGTTGCTGCTGCCGCCGTCGGCGTTCTTCATCATCGGTCTGATCATCTGGGCCTTCCGCACATGGAAGCCGAACCAGGTGGAAGAGCGTGAATACAAAATTCAGCAGGTAGAGGCCCACTGATGGAAGGTCTGATCTCACTGGCCGTAAAGGCCATCTTTGTCGAAAACCTTGCGCTCAGCTTCTTCCTCGGGATGTGTACCTTCATCGCCGTGTCCAAGAAGATTTCGACCGCGCTGGGTCTGGGCATCTCGGTCATGGTCGTTCAGGCGATCACTGTGCCTGCCAACAACCTGCTGCTGAACTATCTGCTGAAGCCGGGCGCACTGGCCTGGGCCGGGTTCCCGGATGTGGACCTGACCTTCCTTGGCCTGATCTCGTATATCGGCGTGATCGCGGCGATGGTTCAGATCCTCGAGATGGTTTTGGACAAGTATTTCCCGCCGCTCTACAACGCGCTGGGGATCTTCCTGCCGCTGATCACGGTGAACTGTGCGATCCTGGGCGGCTCGCTGTTCATGGTGGAGCGCGACTACAACTTTGCCGAGGCCACTACCTATGGTCTGTCCTCCGGCTTTGGCTGGGCGCTGGCGATCACCGCGATGGCCGGTGTACGTGAAAAGCTGAAATACTCGGACATTCCCGACGGACTGCAAGGTCTGGGCATCACCTTCATCACCGCAGGTCTGATGGCGATGGCCTTCATGTCCTTCTCGGGCGTGAAACTGTAAGGAGGGCGCAATGGAAACTTTTAGCCTTGGCGTAATCCTTTTCACGCTGATCGTTCTGGCGCTGGTCGCCATCATCATGGCCGCACGCTCGCGTCTGGTCTCGACCGGCAACGTCAACATCACCATCAACGGTGAGAAAACCATTTCGGTGCCCGCGGGCGGCAAGTTGCTGCAAACGCTGGCAGCCGAGAAGTTGTTCGTCCCCTCCGCCTGTGGCGGTGGCGGCACCTGCGCGCAGTGCCGGGTGAAGGTACATTCCGGTGGCGGCTCGATCCTGCCGACCGAGGAAAGCCACATCACCAAACGCGAAGCCTCCTGCGGTGACCGTCTGTCCTGTCAGGTTGCGGTCAAGCAGGACATGGACATCGAGGTTCCCGAAGAGGTCTTCGGCGTCAAGAAATGGGAATGTACCGTTCGCTCGAACGACAACGTGGCGACCTTCATCAAAGCGCTGACGCTGGACCTGCCGGAAGGTGAGGATGTGAACTTCCGCGCCGGTGGCTACATCCAGATCGAAGCCCCAGCACACGCGCTGAAATACACCGATTTCGACGTGCAGGAGGAGTACCGCGAAGATTGGGATCGCTTCAATCTGTGGCAGTATGAATCGGTTGTGAACGAACCGATCGAGCGCGCCTATTCGATGGCCAACTACCCGGATGAAAAGGGCATGATCATGCTGAACGTCCGGGTCGCCTCGCCGCCTCCGGGCTCCGAGGGTATTCCTCCGGGTCAGATGTCGTCGTACATCTTCAACCTGAAGCCGGGCGACAAGGTTACGATCTCAGGCCCGTTTGGTGAATTCTTCGCCCGCGAGACTGAAAAAGAGATGGTCTTCATCGGCGGTGGTGCCGGTATGGCGCCGATGCGCAGCCACATCTTTGACCAGCTCAAGCGCCTTGAGAACCGCAACCGAAAGATCAGCTTCTGGTACGGTGCACGGTCGAAGAAAGAGATGTTCTTTGTCGAGGATTTCGACTCTCTGGCCAAAGAATTCGACAATTTCGAATGGCACGTGGCTCTGTCGGACGCGCAGCCAGAGGACAATTGGAAAGGCTACACCGGCTTCATCCACAACGTCCTGTTCGAAGAATACCTCAAGAACCACCCCGCGCCCGAGGATTGCGAGTTCTACATGTGTGGCCCGCCAATCATGAACCAGTCGGTCATCAACATGCTACTGGATCTGGGTGTGGACCGCGAAGACATCATGCTCGACGATTTCGGTGGGTAAGAAACGAAAAACCGGCGCATCCAGCGCCGGTTTTTTTACAGGCGCAAGTCGCTGGCCTCTTTGGGCAAGCAGGATTTGACGTCGAAGACGACGCTCTGGTCCTTGCCATAGCCGCGTACTTGCGCAGGATCGAGGTCCAGAAACTCCCGATGTGCCACCGCCAGCACCACGGCGTCATAGGTGGCATTCTGAGGGTGTTCGATCAGTGAGATCCCATACTCGGCCTCAGCGGCACGTGGATCGGCATGGGGGTCATAGACGTCCACAGTGACGCCGTAATCCTGAAGCTCTTCGATGATATCGACGACGCGCGTGTTGCGCAGGTCGGGGCAGTTTTCCTTGAAGGTCAGGCCCATCACCAAAACCCGCGCCGCGCCCACATTGATCCCGTCGCGCATCATCCGCTTGACCAGTTGCGAGACCACATAGCCGCCCATGCTGTCATTCAACCGCCGTCCCGCAAGAATGATCTGGGGGTGATGACCAACAGCCTCGGCCTTGTGGGTCAGGTAATAGGGATCGACGCCGATGCAGTGCCCGCCAACCAGACCGGGCCGGAACGGCAGAAAGTTCCATTTGGTGCCAGCCGCCCGCAAAACGGCATCCGTGTCGATATCCATACGGCCAAAGATCATCGCTAGTTCGTTAACCAGCGCGATGTTCAGGTCGCGCTGCGTGTTTTCGATTACCTTCGCAGCCTCGGCCACGCGAATGCTTTCGGCCTTGTGAGTGCCCGCCGCGATGATCCGGGCATAGAGCGCATCCACCAGATCGGCCACTTCGGGGGTCGAGCCGGACGTCACTTTACAGATATCCGAAATCCGGTGCGTCTTGTCACCGGGATTGATCCGCTCGGGGCTGTACCCGGCAAAAAAATCACGGTTGAAGGTCAGGCCAGATGTGCGTTCCAGAACCGGCACGCAGTCTTCCTCGGTCGCGCCGGGGTAGACGGTGGATTCATAGATCACCAGATCACCGGGGTTCAGCAGCCCTCCAACCATTTCAGACGCCGCAAGCAGGGGGGACAGATCGGGCTGCTTGCCATTGGTGATCGGGGTAGGGACCGTAACGATATAGGTGTCGCACGCGTCCAGATCGGACATGTCGGTCGTGAAAACCAAGCCAGAGGCGGCGGCCAGGTCTTCCGGCTCAACCTCTTGCGTTGCATCAAGCCCCGCGCGCAGGGCTTCGATCCTGTCCGGGTTGATATCATAGCCCACAACCGGGCCGATCTTGCCAAAGGCCACGGCCAGCGGCAGGCCAACGTACCCAAGGCCAATAACAGCGATCCGACGGGAATTCGGGTTGGTTTCAAGCATCACGGCCCCTCGGGTCACTTTTGGTGGTAGTCACGGAACCATTCGACAAAACGCGCGATCCCGTCTTTGAAATCCGTCTGCGGCCGATAGCCGGTCAGCCGTTGCAGCAAGTCGTTATCGGCCCATGTCGCAGGCACGTCGCCCATTTGCATCGGCATGTAGTTGCGGATGGCCTTTTTCCCCAGCGCCTCTTCGATGGCTTCGACAAAGTCCATCAACCGGACCTTGTCGCCGTTGCCGATATTGACCACTCGCCACGGTGCCGCGTGGGAAAGGCTGTCGCCTTCCTCAATCTCCTCGGCGCTGGCCGGGCGCTCGGGTGGGACATCGATCAACAGCCTGATCCCGCGCACGAGGTCTTCTACGTAGGTAAAGTCGCGATACATGTCGCCGTGGTTATAGATGTCGATGGGCCGGCCATCCAGGATCGCATCCACGAATTTGTAGAGTGCCAGATCGGGCCGCCCCCAGGTGCCGTAGACGGTGAAGAACCTGAACATCGTGGTCGGCAGGTTCCACAAATGGGCGTAGGAATGGCCCATCGCCTCATTCGCCTTTTTGGTCGCGGCGTAGATGGTCAGGGGGGTGTCGGCCTTTTCCACCTCGGTAAATGGCATGACCTCGTTGGCGCCATAAACCGAGGAGGTCGACGCCATCAAAAGATGCGCGACCTCGTGCTGCCGGGCGACCTCCATCACGTTGAAAGTGCCGACTACATTCGAGCTGACATAGCTGCGAGGGTCTTCGAGGCTGTAGCGCACACCGGCCTGCGCAGCGAGGTGAACGATCACCTCGGGCTGGAACTCATCGGCGACCTGCATCAGGCGTTCGTGGTTTTCCAGCAAATCCTCGGTCGCGGAAAATCCCGGCGACTGCAACAACATCTGGTGGCGGCGCTGTTTCAGGGTGACGTCGTAGTAATCCGTCATCCCGTCATACCCATGCACGCGGAACCCTTCGGACAGTAGCAGTTTTGCCAGATGGAACCCGATAAATCCCGCCGTGCCCGTGATCAGAACCCGTTTCATGCAACCCTCGACCTTAACGCAATCTTTGACGCATCAGGGATACTGTCACCGGGGCAAGGTCAAGGGGTTTCTGGGCGAAATCGCTTAGCCGACGATCATCTGCTTCATCCGAAGCGCTTCGTATTCCAGCTCTTTCAGGCGGAAATGCACAACGTCGCCGATGGTGATGACGCCGCACAGGTTCCCGTCGCGCAGTACCGGCATGTGGCGAAACCGGCCTTCGGTCATGGATTTCAGAACGTCGTGCAGATAATCATCCGGCGTGCAGGTCTTGACCTCGTGCGTCATCAGGTCTTCGACCGCCTGTGGCAGGGTCTGGCCGGGCGTGTCCGCCATACGCCGCACGATGTCGCGCTCGGACAGGATACCCAACAAGGCGCCGTTCTGGTCGGTCACCAGCACCGCACCGATCCGCTTTTCCTTGAGTGTGTTGACCACGGAATGGATCGTCTCGTTCGGACGCACCGAAAACACCGCATCCCCTTTACCTTCAAGCAACTTGGCCACGGTTGTCTGCGAGTGCGACAGGTTCGACTCGGTCGATTGGCTGTACGTGGTCTTGTCAGCCTTGTCGCCACGCGATGGCGATTGGTAAGAGGTTGGGGCCATGGGCAATCTCCTTCATGGTTATTGCAAAGTCTTTCCCTTTCACCTTAGCGCAGCTAAACGACCTGTATAGGGTGCATTTGCACTGATCGGCGGAAACTCCCGCCAGCGGAGGAACCTTAAGCCCTTGAACGAGCTGTATCTTACCCCACCCGTGGCCGCGTTGATTTTCTTTGCGGTGGTCGTCTGCGGCCATAATTTCCGCATGGCGTGGAAACAGCAGGCGCCGGGATGGCAGAAACGGGCCTGGCTGTTCGGGGTGCCTGCGGGGATCGGCCTTTTGGTTCTGGGCTTTTTGCCGCTGAAGCTGTGACGCCGGTTTGACTCCGGCATGGGGGGCTGGCATATGCCGGGCACTGAATTTTCGGAGACCACCCCATGCGTCTTGTGCCTGTACTGGCCTTTGCCACACTTCTGACCGGCTGCCTGTTCGACAAGGAGCCCGAAGTGGTCCGCCTGTCGGGTGAGACAATGGGCACAACGTTCAACATCACCGCCATTGGCGAGGATCTGGACGAGGACACTCTGGCCGCTGCGGTTCAAGAAACCCTGGCCGAGGTCAACGCCAAGATGTCGAACTGGGACCCAAATTCCGAGGTCTCGACCTTTTCCGCCGCAACCAGCACCGATCCGACGCCCGTATCCGCCGAGTTCGCGCAAGTGATGACGGCCGCGAATGAGGTACACGACAAAACCGGCGGCATTTTCGACGTCACCCTTGGCCCGCTGATCGAATTGTGGGGCTTTGGCCCGCGTACACCGGAAGATCCGGTGCCCTCGGATGCCGAGATTGAGGCCGCGCTGAGCGGCGTTGGCCAAAACCGGTTGCTGACCCTGGATACCGAGGCCGGCACGCTGGCAAAATCCGAACCCGGCGTCGGCATTAACCTGTCTGCGATTGCCAAGGGCTATGGCATCGACGCCGTGGCCGAAACCCTGCGCGAAGCGGGGATCGAGGATTATCTGGTTGAAATCGGCGGCGATCTGGTCACCAAGGGCCAGAACGACAAGGGCGAAACCTGGAGGATCGGCATCGAAAAACCGCAGGCCGGAGCGCAGACACCGCAGCTGATCGTATCGGTGGGCGATCTGGGCATGGCCAGCTCGGGCGATTACAAGAATTTCTTCGAACAGGATGGCGTGCGCTATTCGCATATCATCGATCCGACGACGGGTCGTCCGATCACACACAGGACCACATCGGTCACCGTTCTGGCCGAAAACGCGATGATGGCGGATGCCTGGGCCACGGCGATGCTGGCGCTGGGGCAGGAAAAAGGCCTTGAGCTGGCCGAAAAGCATGAACTTGCCGTGTATTTCATCTCGCGGGATGTGACAGGTGGCGAAGAAGCCTATATCACCGTACACAGCACCGCGTTCAAAGACGCGCTTGGCACCAACTAACCGGTAGGACCCACGATGAGCACCTTTATTCTGGCCTTCATTCTGCTAACCCTCGTTGTGGTGGGCATGTCACTGGGCGTGATGCTGATGGGCAAGACCATCAAGGGCAGCTGCGGTGGTCTGAATGCAATCTCGGGCGCAGATAAATGTGTGGTTTGCCAGAAAGACGTCGATCCGAACTCGCCGCTGCGCGACAAGCTCCAATGCAAACGCGCCAGAAAGATGCAGGAGCAGATGGAACGTCAGGCCGAAGCGTAATTTGCACTTCGCCCCGGGCCGGGAATTGGCTAACTAGGTCCCTGACCATCGGGGAGGTAGAGTGGTGGCCAAAGCCAAAAACATCCTGTTCATCATGTTCGACCAGCTGCGCTGGGATTACCTGAGTTGCTACGGCCACCCGCATCTGCATACCCCCAATATTGACCGTCTGGCCGCGCGGGGCGTGCGGTTCGACCGCGCCTATATCCAATCGCCCATCTGCGGCAGCTCACGCATGTCCACTTATACCGGGCGCTATGTGCATTCGCATGGGGCCTCGTGGAACGGTATCCCGCTGAAGGTCGGTGAGATCACGATGGGCGACCATCTGCGCAAGGCGGGTATGGATTGCTGGCTGGTTGGCAAAACCCATATGAAAGCAGATGCCGAAGGCATGGCACGGCTGGGACTGGAGCCCGACAGCCTGATCGGCGCCCGCGTGGCGGAATGCGGGTTCGACGTCTTCGAACGCGACGATGGGATGCGCCCCGAAGGCCCCGACGGGTTCTATGACCCGAACGGGGCGAGGAAATACAACAAGTACCTCTCCGACAAAGGCTATGAGAGTGACAACCCCTGGCACGACTTTGCCAATTCCGGATTGGATGCGGATGGCAATGTTCTGTCGGGCTGGTTCCTTAAGAACTCGAGCGAGGCGGCGAATATCGCCGAAGAAGATAGTGAAACGCCTTATCTGACCGGCCGCGGCATCGAATTCATGGAAAGCCATGACGCCCCGTGGTGCTGTCACCTGAGCTTTATCAAGCCACACTGGCCTTATATTGTACCTGAACCCTATGCCTCGATGTATGGCCCCGAGCATGTTCTGCCAGTGGTCCGGTCCGAAGCCGAGCGTGAGAACGCCCACCCGGTTCTGCGCGCGTTTATGGATACGAAAATCGGCCAGACCTTCTCGCGCCAGGACGTGCGCGAGGCGGTGATCCCCGCCTATATGGGCCTGATCAAACAGGCCGACGATCAGATGGGACGCCTGCTCGACTGGATGGAGAAAACCGGCCGGATGGAGGACACGTTGATCGTGTTGACCTCGGATCACGGCGATTTTCTGGGCGATCATTGGATGGGAGAGAAGACGTTTTTCCACGATGCTTCGACCAAAGTGCCTCTGATCGTCTATGACCCATCGCCCGAGGCCGACGCGACGCGCGGCACGGTCAGTGATGCACTGGTGGAGTCCATCGACCTCGCCCCAACATTTGTGGATGTGTCGGAGGGAGAGGTCGCCTCACATATCCTCGAAGGGCATTCTCTGCTTCCAATCCTGCGTGGGCGACAAGATGAAACGCCGCGCGATGCGGTGATCTGCGAATACGATTACTCCGCCTCACCCATCGCCGACATGCTGAATGCCTCGGTCCGGGATGCGGTGATGTTCATGGTCGCCAACAAGAAATGGAAACTGATCCATTGCGAAGGTGGCCACAGGCCCATCCTGTTCGACCTGGAAAACGATCCGGATGAACTGATCGATCTGGGCGACAGTGCCGACCATACCGAGGTCATCGCTGAGATGTATGACCACCTTTTTGCCTGGACCCGTCGGCCGTCGCAGCGCACCACACGGTCCGAAGCGCAACTGATCGAGATGCGCACAAAAAGCCGGGGCAGGGGGGTTGTCTTAGGGGTCTATGACGAAAACGAGGCCCCGCTGGACCTGACCGTCAAATATCGCGGGCGCAAAGCCCGGCCTTTTGCTGAATATATCGGCAAGGACAAACCCTCCGGGCATTAAATCTGTCCGGACACCGCCAAAAGGCGGTTCACCCTACGCGGGTCAGGCGATACAAGACCGACCAAGAGCAGTAATCCGGAGAGCCGATATGACCGCCCCCAAACCCGTTGTCCTGTGCATTCTTGATGGTTGGGGCCTGTCCGAGGATACAGAGGCCAACGCGCCTTATCTGGCCAACACACCAACCTTTGACGCGATCATGGCCAATGGTCCGCACGCGACGCTTATCACTCACGGGCCGGACGTGGGCCTGCCCAGCGGTCAGATGGGCAATTCCGAGGTTGGCCACACCAATATCGGTGCAGGCCGTGTTGTCGCCATGGATCTGGGGCAGATTGACCTGGCGATCGAGGATGGCTCGTTCTTCGACAACGAGGCGCTGCAGGATTTCATTGCCAAGGTAAAGGCTACAGGCGGCACCGCGCATTTGATGGGGCTGGTGTCGGATGGCGGGGTGCATGGCCACCTGAACCATATCATTGCCGCGGCCAAAGCGATCACCGACGCGAGCGTGCCCGTCGCGCTGCACGCAATCACCGATGGCCGCGACGTGGCGCCGAAATCTGCCTTCACCTATATCGCCGAGCTGGAAGACCGCCTGCCCAAGAACGCTCGCGTTGTCACCGTCAGCGGGCGCTATTTCGCGATGGACCGCGACAACCGCTGGGAACGCGTCAGCGAGGCCTACGAGGCAATGATCAAAGGCGCAGGCCGTCATGAAACCGATGCCCATTTCGCCGTGGACCACGCCTACAACCAATCGGAAACCGATGAGTTCATCGTGCCCACGGTTCTGGACGGATTTGATGGCGTGAAAGACGGGGACGGGGTCTTCTGCCTCAACTTCCGCGCCGACCGCGCCCGCGAGATTCTGCGTGCCATTGGCGAGCCGGATTTCTCCGATTTCGACACCGGCCCACGCCCGCAACTGTCTGCTCTGTTGGGAATGGTCGAATATTCGGACGGCCACAACGCCTATATGACCACCGTATTTCCCAAGCGCGATATCGTGAATACGCTGGGTGAGTGGGTCGCCAAACAGGGTTTGCGTCAGTTCCGCCTGGCCGAGACCGAGAAATACCCGCATGTCACCTTCTTCCTCAACGGCGGCAAGGAAACGCCCGAGGTGGGCGAAGACCGTTACATGCCGAAATCGCCCAAAGTGGCGACCTATGACCTGCAGCCCGAGATGTCCTCGGCCGAGGTGACTGCGAAATTCGTCGAGGCGATCGAAGCAGGCTATGACTTGATCGTCACGAACTATGCCAACCCTGACATGGTCGGCCACACCGGAGACCTGCAGGCGGCAATCAAGGCCTGTGAGGCCGTGGACCAAGGGCTGGCGCAAGTTGTTGCCGCGTTGGAAAAGGCAGGCGGCGCGATGATCGTGACCGCTGACCACGGCAACTGTGAGATGATGGTTAATCCGGAAAGCGGCGGGCCGCACACGGCGCATACGCTGAACCCGGTGCCTGTGGCACTGGTGGGCGGCCCCGGGGGCGCCACGCTGCGAAACGGGCGCCTGTCCGATCTGGCGCCGACCCTGTTGCAACTGATGGGGCTGGAGCAACCGCCGGAAATGACCGGGAAGAGCCTGCTGTCATGACCATGCGCGCGCTTGTTCTGGCGCTGCTGTTTGCGGCTCCGGTCCATGCACAGACCGACCCGTCCACAGCTGCGCTGAATGCGGCGCAAATGCTCGAGGACGCCTCGGTCGCCCTGACCGAGGCGGACAGTGCCCGTGATCGTGTGCGCGCCCTGACCGAAACCATTCAGGCCTATGAGGCCGGTCTGACTGCCATGCGCGAAGGTCTGCGCCGCGCCGCCACGCGCGAGGCGCAATTGACCGCCGAACTGCGTACCCGCGAAAAGGAAATCGCGCAGTTGCTGGGCGTGTTGCAGACCATTGAAACGACCGCACCGCCAGTTCTGATGCTGCACCCGTCGGGGCCGCTGGGGTCGGCCCGGGCAGGGATGATGCTGTCCGAGGTCACGCCGGGCCTCAACGCCCGCGCGCAGGCTTTGGCACATGATCTGCAAGAAGTGCAGACCTTGCGTCAATTGCAGCAAAGCGCGGCAGAAACGCTGACCGAAGGGCTGTCCGGCGTCCAGACCGCTCGCACGCAGCTGAGCACCGCCATCGCCGACCGCACCGATCTACCCAGCCGTTTTGTCGAGGATCCGGTGCGCACAGCGATCCTGATTTCCTCCACGGAGACTTTGGAAGGGTTTGCCAGCGGCCTGTCCGAAATTTCCGAAGGTGAAATCGCTGAAACCAGTGCCGATATCTCTGACCGCAAAGGTAAGATCGCATTGCCCGCGCAGGGTGTCCTTCTGCATCGCGCGGGGGAAACGGATGCTGCCGGTGTCAAACGCCCCGGCGTGGTTCTGGGCACGCGTCCGCGCGCGATTGTGACCGCGCCGACAGCCGCCACCATTCGCTATCGCGGACCGCTGCTGGATCTGGGGAATCTGGTGATACTGGAGCCTCAACCCGGGCTTTTGTTCGTGTTTTCGGGCCTGCAAGAGGTTTACGGCAACACCGGGCAAGTGATCCCCGAAGGCACTCCGGTGGGTCTGATGCCCGGTGAAACACCCGAAATCGGCGCTATTTTGTCAACAAGCGGTGATGGCACTGGAACTGACCGGTCAGAAACGCTCTATATAGAGGTAAGACAGGATAACAGCCCCGTGGACCCGGAATCGTGGTTTCGGACCAGCAAGGATGGATGAACACGTATGAAGAAATTTGTGATGGCCGGTTTGGCCGGAACCTTGGCAGGTATAATCGCAACCACTCAGATCGCAGGCCCTCTGCTGGCGCAGGAGGCCGAGAACAACGCCAGCGTCTATGAGCAACTGGATCTGTTCGGCGACATTTTCGAGCGCATACGCGCACAATATGTCGAAGAGGTTGAGCCCGAAGAGCTGATCGAAGCGGCGATTGACGGCATGTTGACCTCGCTGGACCCGCATTCCAGCTATCTTTCGCCCGACGACGCGGAACAGATGCGGGTACAGACCCGTGGTGAGTTCGGCGGGTTGGGCATCGAGGTCACGCAGGAAGAGGGCTTTGTGAAAGTCGTCTCGCCCATCGACGACACGCCCGCAGATGCGGCCGGGATCGAAGCGGGCGATTTCATCACCCATGTCGATGGCGAAAGCATTCTGGGCCTGACGCTGGACAAGGCGGTCGATCTGATGCGTGGGCCGGTGGGTTCGGAAATCGTCATCACCGTTGTACGCGAGGGTGAACAGGAACCGTTCGATGTCACCATCATCCGCGACACCATCAAACTGACCGCTGTACGCGCCCGCACCGAGGGCACCAGCGTCGTGCTGCGTGTGACCACCTTCAACGACCAGACTTTCCCCAACCTCGAGGAAGGCCTGATCGAACAGATCGAAGAGGCCGGGGGCATCGACAAGGTCAACGGCTTTGTTCTGGACCTGCGCAACAACCCGGGCGGTCTGCTGACGCAGGCGATCAAGGTCTCGGATGCGTTCCTGAACGAGGGTGAGATCGTTTCGACCCGTGGTCGCGATCCGGGTGAAGGCGAGCGGTTCAACGCCACCCCCGGCGATCTGGCCGAAGGCAAGCCGATCGTGGTTCTGATCAATGGAGGTTCGGCCTCGGCCTCCGAAATCGTCGCCGGTGCGCTGCAGGATCACCGCCGCGCCATCGTTGTCGGCACCAAGAGCTTTGGCAAAGGCTCGGTGCAGACGGTCATGCCGCTGCGCGGGGACGGGGCCATGCGCCTGACCACGTCGCGTTACTACACCCCATCGGGCCGCTCGATCCAGGCGCTCGGGGTCAGCCCTGACATCATCGTCGAACAGCCGCGCCCGGCGCCCGCATCGGACGACGAAGACGCGAACCGTCCGGCTCGGTCCGAGGCCGACCTGCGCGGCAGTCTGAACAACGACAGCCTCAGCGAGGACGAAGTCCGTCAGATCGAGGAAGACCGCGCCCGCGCCGAAGCCACCGCCGAGCTGCGCGAACAGGATTATCAGCTGGCCTATGCCATCGATATCCTGAAGGGTCTGTCGGCCTTCAACCCGAACGGGCCGTCACAATAACAGAAAAAGGGCCGCCGAATGGGCGGCCCTTTTTTCTTGCGGGTGGATCAGCTTTCCACCTTATGCAGCTTTTCCTCATCCAGCATTATGGCCAGCAGGACGCCGACTGAAACGGAGATGGTCGCGAATATGAAGGCCATGTTCATTCCGGTGTCAAAGGCGGCGGCGATGGCGGATTTTACCGCATCGGCTTCGGTGCTGCTCAGTTTTTCCATCACGGCCTTGGCGGACAGGGTGGTCAACGTGCCGCCGTTAATTGCCCGCTGATCGGCGTCCGACATGTCAATTCCGGCGGCGGTCAGCCGTTCGCCAAGACTGCGTAGGCTAACAAGGTACATGATCGCGGTGGCACAGGCGACCGAGATGGCGCCGTAGACCAGATGGGTCATGAAGCTCAGGCCACCGACCAGCCCCGCCCGTTCCGGTTTCACTGCACAGACGGCGGCGGTGCCGGATGGCCCGACCGTCAGCGTGGCCCCCAGCCCGATCATCGCCATGCCGGGCAGGATCTGGAAATACCCGAACCCGGCGGGCAGGACCACAACGCTGGCCGCCCCGATCGTGGCACAGAGATACCCCCAGAACAAAAGCCGCTTGGGCCCGAAATCGTTATACAACCGGCCCGACAGGATGGACCCCACCGCCAGAAGCACCGTCAGAGGCGCCAGCCCAAAGGCCGATTGCAGGGTCGACCAGCCCAGAACCTTTTGCATGTATTGTGGGAAATACATCAGCCCGACAAAGGCCGCCGACACGTTGAACATGTTCAGCCCCAAGGTGATACGGAACTCGCGGTTCGCCATCATCTGCGGCAGCAACAGCGGCTCTTTCACCCGCTTTTCCACCTGCGGGAACAGAACGAACAACACCGCGCTGACGAAGAACAGCATCAGCAACGGGGCCGAAGTCCAACCCCAGTCCGCGCCGACATCCAGCCCATAGAGCAACAGCAAAACGGCAAAGGACAGCACGGCCATCCCGGCAAAGTCGATATGCTCTCCCTGCTTGTGCTGGGTTTCGCGCTGCATCAACAGCAGGGCGGTCACCATCGAGATGGTCGAAAACACAACGTTGGCCAGGAAAAACAGCCTCCAATCCCCCATGTTGACCGCCGTTCCGCTGATCAGAGGGCCAAAGACGTTGCCGCAAGTGACGCCAGCCAGGATCAGCCCCATGATCATGGCCCGATGTTCGGGCCGCGAAACCTTGGTCGCCCCGAACGCCAGCGTACAGGGCCAGACGCAGCCTGCACCGATCCCCTGCAGGGCGCGGGCAACAATCAGGAAGTCCAGGCTGGGCGAAACAAAGCACATGACGGACGAGAACAGGAAAATCGACAGCCCGATCAGCATCATCTTGCGGTGCCCGAACATATCGCCCATGCGCCCGCCGGCGACCATAGTCATGGCGAAGAACAGAGCATAGATGTTCAGAACCCACTGCGTGCTGGTGATGTCCGCATCAAAGCTGTTTTCGATGGCCGGAACCAGGATCAGCGCGCCGGTAAAGTCGATGCCGATCCCGAACCCCGTCACCATCAATGCAATGACTTTGACGATGCTGCTGCGATCCATGAGCTTGCCCAGGCTGCTGCGGGTCACTCTAGGATGCACGGAATTCCGTTGAAAAGATAGGTACTTGCCCTGAGCGAATTACTCGGTGGCACTTTGCGCCCGGCGAAAGGCCCGCTTCAGCATGTCCAGTTCAGCGCGCAAAAGCTCGACCTCAGCCCGCAGATCATCCGCGGCGGGGGAGCCTGCAATGATGGTGAAATCGCCAAGCTTTTCCGAGGTCGCCGCATCAGCGATCACAAAGCAATGCACACCGTCGGACAGCACGGCCACGGGCACGGGAACCGTCAGATCCCACCCGTCGTCAGATGCCGAAACACGCACGTCTTCGAGATTTTCACCCAGATAGCGCACTTCGACTGTCGGCTCAGATTCGGCCTGCAGATGCCCCTGCCAAAGGCCGTTTTCGAACCGGATGGGCGTCAAAATCGGAAGCGTCATGGTCGGAACTCTCACAAATCGGCGCGGTGGTGGCGGCAGAAGGTCAGATCGCGCAGCGTGGCGCGGTTCATCCGGGGATTTTCGAAGATCAGGTCCAGCCAGATCTTCTCGACCCGCTGTTCGTTCAGGGGCAAGTGGGCCAGATCGAAATCCACCGAGTTGGCCGCGGTGGACAGGTCCAGTTTGCGCAGCACCTGTTCGGTGTTGGGACCGTGCTGAATGTTGAGGCGGGCAAACATCTCGAGCGGCTGTTCCACCTCAATCTGCACGTCGGCGCGCATCAGATGCTGTTTGGTCAGCCCTTGGGCGGCTTCGGGCGGCAACTCCACGGACAGTGACAGGAACGAGCCTGAAAACCCGAACACATCGACCGTCAGCCCGAATGCGGCCAAGTCCTTGTCGCGGGAATTTCGCGTCTGCCGCATCCCGATCTCGGCCAGAGGGCAGTCGTGAAACAGCGTCACCTGCCGATCCATCTGCGCCTTGCGCGGGGCCGAGGCCACCCCCCGGCGCGACAGCGGCCCGCGCCACAGATCCGGCCGCCAGCACCAATCCGCACCCAGAGGTTTGGGAAACTGAACCGAACCGATTCTAGGTCGGGCCAACCGGCCATCGGCTTCGTGGATCAGCATATCCAGTTGCGTGCGCAGCTTGCGTGCGTCGTCTCGCTGTTGACGCAGCTGCGGCTCAGACGCATCGGCCGCGCCGTGCAATGCCTTGCGCCAACGCGCAACGACCCGGCGGTGAATATAGCGATCCAGAAGTCTGCCCATGGCCCCAACATTCAGAGTGTGACCCTGTTTAGTCAAAGACACCGCAGGGGTTAAAGGTGAATAAACGATATTGAAGATCAAAACTCTCAAATTCGTGATCAGATGGGCGGGTGGTCAACCCGGCCGCAATCTGTTACCTCGCCGCATTCTTGCAATCGCCGGGGCCAGTGCGTACCGTCTGTCACCTGATTGCGTTGGATCATCCCAAAATCGCATCTAAAAGATTTGAGGCACGACCGGGGCATGGAACCCACTCTGTTCGCATTCATCTGGAAACACTCCAGGAAACAACAGCTTGTCCTGCTGTTGCTGACGGTCCTGTCGTTTCCGTTTCTCTACGCCTCGCTTGAACTGCCCAAGCAGATCATCAACGGCGCCATTGGTGCGCCCAGTGACTCAGTCGCGGTGCTGGGGTTCACGGTGACCCAGGTGCAATACCTGATGATCCTGTGTTTTGCCTTTCTGGCCACGGTGATCGCCAGCGGGTTGATGAAGATGCGCATCAACACAATGAAGGGCATTCTGGCCGAGCGGATGCTGCGCCGGCTGCGGTTCACCCTGATCCACCGCACGATGCGATTCCCGAAATCCTATTTCGCCACCACCAGTCAGGGCGAACTGGTTTCGATGATCACCTCCGAGGCGGAACCGATGGGAGGGCTGATGGGTGATGCCATCGCCCAGCCGGTGTTCCAGTTCGGTCAGATGATGACCATCGTCACCTTCCTGTTCATGCAAAGCGTCTGGTTCGGGCTGGCCAGCATCGCGCTGATCCCGCTGCAAGCGTGGCTGATCCCGAAGCTGCAACGCCAGATCAACCTGCTGAACAAGGAACGTATACAAGAGGTTCGCAATCTCAGCTCCGAGATTGGCGAAAGTGCTGCGGGCATCAGCGATCTGCGCACCAACGGCGGTTGGCGGTATCGGCTGGCCCAGTTCAGCCATCGGTTGGGGCTCTTGTTCGAGATCCGTTTCAAGATCTACAACAAGAAGTTCTTCATGAAGTTCCTGAACAACCTGATCACGCAGATGACGCCGTTCCTGTTCTACTCGGTCGGCGGTTATCTGGCGATCAAGGGCGAGGTGACGGTGGGTGCGCTGGTCGCGGCACTTGGCGCCTACAAGGATCTGAGCGGCCCGTGGAAGGACCTGCTGACCTATTACAATCAGGTTCAGGACATGTCCCTGCGGTGGGAGGTGGTGACCGAACGTTTTGCGCCCTCGAACATGATCCCTGAAGAGCTGTTCGTAGGTGAGCCCGAGGTAATCCCGCACCTGACCGGCGAGATCGAGATGCGCAACGTCACCGTGCGCGACGATGACGGCAAAACCATTCTCGAAGATATTGACCTGACCATTCCCAAAGGTGCGCGGGTGGCGATCCAGTCGACCCATGCTTCGGAACGCAATGCGCTGGCACAGGTGCTGACCCGCGAAGTTTTGCCGGTTCAGGGTGAGATCACCATGGCGGGTCACAATCTGAAAGACCTGCATCAATCCGTGATCGCCGCCCGGATCGGCTATGCCTATTCGCGACCCTATCTGTTTAACGGCACGGTTGGCGACAACCTGATGATGCCGTTGCGCCCCCATCCGCAGCATGAGGCAGACGCCGCAAAGGCCCCCAGCCGTTGGCAGATCGAAGCTGCGCGATCCGGCAACCCGACAGACTCGCTGACGGATGAATGGATTGACCCCGAGCTGGCCGGGCTGGATGACATCGAGGATATTCGTGACTGGTGGTTCCAGCTGGTCGAAGCTATGGGGACCGACGAGGTTTTGCTGCGCCGTACTCTGCGTACTCAGTTCGATCCTAAGCTGCACCCTGATCTGGCACGGGACGTAGTCAATCTGCGCGAAACGGTTGCGGAGCGGTTACGGGAAAATGGGCTGGACCGACATGTCTACCGGTTCGATCCTGACCGCTTTAACCCGACTGTGCCGCTTGGCGGGAACCTGCTTTTTGCCACCCCATCGCGGGATATCACGCCCGAATCTCTGGCCGACGACAGGCGGTTCAAGAACATCCTCAGCGCACATGATCTGGCCGAGGATGCCATGAACATGGCGAGCGACGTGATCGAGACGCTGGATCAGGCCTTTGGGCGCGGCGGGACAGATCACCCTCTGTTTCTGCGTTTGGGCATGTCGAAGGATATGTTCCACCGTCTGCTCGATATCAAGGATCGACGCAAAGCCAAGGGCGACGACGACATCAGCGACGCCGAACGGTCTTTGTTGCTGACCGTTCCGTTTCTATTGACAGCCGAGCAGATTGGCCCGGATTTCCCGAAGGAATACAAGGACAAGATCCTTTCTATCCGAAAGGAACGGTCCGAACGACTTCAAGGCGCACTGAACGGCATGTTCATTCCATTGTCGCCAGACAGCTACTTCCCACGCCTTACGGTGATGGAGAATGCGCTTTACGGGCGGGTCTCCATGACGGCTGGCGCTCACGCCGAAGAGATTGAGGATATTGTGGCGCACGCCATGAACGAGGCAGGCCTGCGTCGCCGGGCAGCCGCGACCTTGTTCGATCTGCAAACCGGGCTGGGCGGGAACAACCTGCCAACCGTGTTTCAGGAACGCGCGGCGTTTTCGCGGGCGGGGATCAAGCGCCCCGACATTCTGATCCTCGACAAGGCGCTGGCCAGTCACGATTCCCAAAGCCGCCTGCGCACGCGCCTGCGTTTGCGGGAACTGTTGCCCGACTCGATCATGATCTTCATGGAGGATCACTTTGCCCACCCCGAGGCCTACGATCTGTTCATCGAAATCAAGGACGGGCGCATCGACGGTGTTGCGCGGACCCAGGACCGCCACGAAGCAGGGACCTCGGCCGATCTGAGCCGGAAGCTGCAGATTATCGCCTCGACCGAGCTGTTTTCGGGCATCGACGCCCGCAACCAACGCCTGCTTGCGTTCTCGGCACAATGGTACGAAGTCGCCGAGGGTCAGATGATCTTTTCCCGCGGACAGGCCCCCGATGCAGCCTATTTGTGCATCACGGGGCAGGCCAAGCTGATCTGGACCGAAGAAGGTGGCGGCAAACGACCCATCTCGATTATCGAACCCGGCCGCCTGATCGGTGATCTGTCGATCATCACCGGCGATCTCCGTCAACTGGATCTGGAAGCCATCACAGATTGCACCTTCCTGCGCATCGGCGCCGAAGAACTGCGGGCCGTGATCGAAAGCGACGCCTCGGTCGCGGTTCAGCTGTTGCAGACCGTCGCGGGATATCTGACCACATTGTCCACCAGGTTGAACGAGGTCCAGAAAACCGCTGATGTCTTCCCGGATTTACCGCAAACCATCGAAGGCGAAAGCACCGGCAACAATGCGTGAACCCGCCGCCTATTCCGCCCATGAACAGCTTGTGGCCGACGCCCGCGCCCGGCCCGAGCTTTGGCGCCTTTTGTTCGGGCTGTTCATTGTTGGCGTGCTGTATGTGACGCTGAATTCGGTTCTGTTTGCCCTCATTGGAGGTCTGATCCCTCCGGATCAGGCACAGGGCTTTCTGCGCGGCACCTCAGCACTGGCGACCTTGGTCTTGCTGATGAGTTTCGGATTTCTGACGCTGGGCGTCGCTGTTGCAGCGCGACAAATGCAGCACCGGTCGTTGCGCGCGATTCTGGGGCCGCGCAATCAGTTCCGGCAGCAATTTGTTTTCGTGGCACTGGCACTGACGGTTCTTGGCGTGGTCATGGCCCTTTTGCCGCCATACGGAATGGGCGAGCCGCTGACCCAGAACCTCACCCTGTCCACATGGGTGTTATTGCTGCCGCTGTCAGCGACGGCGGTACTGATTCAGACCAGCGCCGAGGAAGTGCTGTTTCGCGGTTACATTCAGCAATGTCTGGCGGCCCGATTCAGGTCTCCGGTGATCTGGATGGGCGTGCCCTCTGTTCTGTTTGCCGCCGGGCATTACGCACCGGGTGTAACCGGGGACAACGCGCTTCTCGTGACGATCTGGGCCTTTGTCTTCGGCCTTCTGGCGGCGGACCTGACCGCAAGATCCGGAACGCTGGGACCTGCTATCGCTTTGCATTTCCTCAATAATACCGTCGCACTACTGTTCATCTCACTGCCCGACACCCTCAGCGGCCTAGCCCTGTACCTACTGCCGTATGAGATGACCGAGACCGGGATGCTGCGGCAATGGCTGTTTGTGGATTTCGCAGTGATGATTGTCTGTTGGCTAACAGCGCGTCTTGCGCTCAGGCGTTGATTGCATTTCCTTCCGTAGCGTCTTATTTGACGTCAAAGCCGCATAACAAGGTTCCGACATGAACTGGATCACAAACTACGTCCGCCCCCGGATCAACTCGATCTTCTCGCGCCGGGAAGTGCCCGAAAACCTTTGGCACAAGTGCGACGAATGCGGCACGATGCTGTTCCACCGCGAGCTGGCCGAAAACCAGAACGTCTGCACCCAGTGCGATCACCACATGGCGATCACTCCGCGCGATCGGTTTAAGCACCTGTTTGACGGTGGAATTTTCACCGAGGTCGAGGTACCTGCCCCGAAAGACGACCCACTCCATTTCCGCGATCAGAAGAAATACCCTGACCGCATGAAAGCCGCGCAGAAAAAGACCGGCGAGAAAGAGGCGATGCTGGTCGCCAGCGGAGAGATCGGGCGCACGCCTATCATCGCCGCCGCGCAGGATTTCTCTTTCATGGGCGGCTCAATGGGCATGTATGTCGGCAACGCCATCATCGCCGCCGCGCAAGAGGCGGTGAAGCTGAAGCGCCCGCTGATCCTGTTCTCGGCCGCGGGCGGCGCGCGGATGCAGGAAGGTATCCTTAGCCTGATGCAGATGCCACGGACCACCGTGGCCGTCGAGATGCTGAAAGAAGCGAACTTGCCCTATATCGTCGTTCTGACCCACCCGACCACGGGCGGCGTAACGGCGTCTTATGCGATGCTGGGCGACGTGCACATTTCAGAACCCAACGCGCTGATCTGCTTTGCTGGGCCGCGCGTGATCGAACAGACCATCCGTGAAAAACTGCCCGAAGGGTTCCAGCGCGCCGAATACCTACTTGATCACGGGATGCTGGACCGCGTCACCAAACGCACCGAGATGCGCGAAGAGCTGATCACCATCACCCGTATGCTGATGAACCAGCCTCCGGCGGTGAAAGGCGACCTGCCTGCGCCCGAGCCCGAAGAAACCCCTGCCGAAACTCCGGCTGAGGACGCGGGCGAAAAATGACCGGCCAAACATCCGACCTCATCCTTGACCGGATGATGGCCTTGCACCCCAAGATCATTGACCTGACCTTGGATCGCGTCTGGCGTCTGCTGGCCGCGCTGGACAACCCGCAGACCAAACTGCCGCCGGTGATCCATATCGCCGGGACCAACGGCAAAGGCTCGACCCAGGCCATGATCCGCGCCGGGTTGGAAGGGGCAGGGCTGTCGGCCCATGCCTATACCTCGCCGCATTTGGCACGGTTCCACGAACGCATCCGTTTGGCCGGAGAGCTGATCTTGGAACCAGACCTGACGGCGGTTCTGGATGAATGCTACGCCGCCAACAATGGCGAGAACATCACCTATTTCGAGATCACGACCTGCGCCGCTCTGCTGGCTTTTGCCCGGGTAAAAGCCGATTACACGCTGCTTGAGGTCGGTCTGGGCGGCCGCCTGGATGCCACCAATGTCATCCACGAACCGGCCGTCACGGTGATCACGCCAGTGTCGATCGACCACGAACAGTTTCTGGGTGACACGCTGGGCAAAATCGCAGCCGAAAAGGCAGGCATCATCAAACCCGGCGTGCCCTGCATTGTTGGCCCACAACCGGACGAGGCGCTGGAGGTCATCGAATACACCGCCGCGCGCCTTGGGGCTCAGTTGCTGGTCCACGGCCAACATTGGCACGTGCACGAGGAAAACGGACGCCTGATCTATCAGGACGAAACCGGCCTGCGCGACCTGCCACTGCCCAACCTGTTGGGCGCACACCAAATCCAGAATGCCGGCGCTGCGCTGGCTGTTCTGCGTCACCTGAACCTGGGTGATGACGCCTACGAGGCCGCTGTGACCAAAGCCGAATGGCCTGCGCGGATGCAGCGCCTGAAGACCGGACCTTTGGTCGAGGCCGCCCCGCAGGCCGAACTGTGGTTGGATGGCGGCCACAACGCCGCCGCCGGAATCGCGTTGGCTGATGTTCTGGCCAAGCTGCCCGACCGCCCCACGCATATGATCTGCGGTATGCTCAACACCAAGGACGTCTCCGGCTATCTGGCCCCGCTGGCGAAACAGGCGCAAAGCCTGACCGCCGTCTCCATTCCCGGAGAGGCTGCCACGCTCAGCGCTGAAGACACTGCCGCCGCTGCGGCCAAGGTCAACCTGCCTGCGACAACCGCCGACAGCGTTTCTGATGCGCTGAAAACAATCGTGGCGGCAGACCCGCAGGCCCGCGTGCTGATTTGCGGGTCGCTTTATCTGGCCGGGAACATCCTGCGCGAAAACGGCTGAATACAGCCCGCCAAAGCTTCATCTGGCCAAAAATATCCCGGGGTAGGCGCGCAAAGAGCGGCGGGGGCAGCGCCCCCTATTTCCCCCAATCCTGATCCTGCATCTCGCGCAGGCGCGAGGCGGTGCGTTCAAATTCAAACGTCCCTTCGCCCTCGACATACAACATCTCGGGCTCGGCCGCAGCAGAACAGATCAGACGTACCCTCGCTTCGTAAAGCGCATCGATCAGGGTCACGAACCGCTTGGCTTCGTTGAAGTTGTTCCGCGACAGGCGCGGGATGTCTTCCAGCACCAACACCTTCAGTTCCTCGGCAATCGCCAGATAATCCGCAGGCCCCAGCATCCGCCCGCACAAGTCATAAAACGACGCCCGCGCGACGCCATTGCGAAAGGCTGGTAGTTCGACCGCGCGGCCTTTGACCTGCAGGATCAGCGGTTCCGCTGCACCGCCAGACAAGTCGTTCCAAACGCTGCGAATGCTCTGACGCGCTTCCGGGCCGATCGGCGTGAAGTAGACTGGCGCACCCTCAAGCCGGTTCTGTCGGTAATCGGTAGGTGAGACCAGCTCCCACACCTGAAGTTGTTCCTTGATATGGGCAATGAAGGGCAAAAACAGCTGTCGGTTCAACCCGTCCTTGTACAGATCATCGGGATGCCGGTTCGAGGTCGTCACGACCACAACCCCGCCCTCATACAGCATATCAAACAACCGCCCCACGATCATCGCATCAGTGATGTCGGTGATCTGCATCTCATCAAAGGCCAACAGCTTGACCGTCTTCACGACCTCCTGCGCCACCGGGGCCAGTGCATCCTCGACACCATCCTGACGGGCCTTGTGCATACCCGCGTGGATTTCCTGCATGAAGGCGTGAAAATGCACACGCCGCGCGGGGATTTCCCCCAGCGCATCAACGAACATATCCATCAGCATCGACTTACCGCGTCCGACGCCGCCCCACAGATACAACCCTTTCGGCGGCGGAGGGGCCTTGCGAAACAGCCCGCGCTTGACCGGAGCCGCAAGGGCTGCACGAATGCGCTCGAAATGGGGCAGCACCGCCTCTTGCGCGTCATCCCGTGTCAGGATGCCTTCAGCAACGCGGTCGTTATAAAGCGAAATTAAATCCGTCATGAACCCGAGCCATAGCGCCCCCATTAAGGCTTGAAAAGCAGCCATTTTGTCGACGCATCAATTTTCCTTAACCGAGACCGCAAAACTGCTGATTTGACGCTGTGTGCAAAATCCATAACGTCCACCAGACCTAACCCCGAGGTCCCGATGCCGCAATCCGCCCGCCTGCTGAACCCGATCCTGATTGTTGGATGTATCATCATCACGGTCAGTTTCGCCGTGCGCGCTTCATTTGGGGTGTTCCAGATTCCCATCGCCAGCGAGTTCGGCTGGCTGCGCACCGATTTCTCGCTGGCGATTGCCATCCAGAACCTCGCCTGGGGCATCGGGCAACCGATCTTTGCGGCGATTGCGGAAAAGATCGGGGACCGCAAAGCCATCATTCTGGGCGCGCTGACCTATGCCGCCGGAATGGTGCTGTCGGCGTGGTCGATTACGCCGTTCGGACACCAGATGTACGCCTGGCTAGTGGGTTTTGGCATCGCAGGCACCGGTTTCGGCGTTGTGCTGGCTGTGGTCGGGCGCGCGTCATCAGACAAGAACCGCTCGATGTCTCTGGCCATTGTCACCGCGGCGGGCAGTTTCGGTCAGGTGATCGGTGCCCCGACGGCCGAGTGGCTTTTGACCTTTCTGCCCTGGCAACAGGTCTTCATCGTCTTTGCCGCCGCAATCCTCGCCCTTGTGCTGACGCTGCCTTTCATGCGCGCGCCGCAACCGGTCAGCAAGGCCGAGCTGGAAGAGAGCATGGGCCAGATTTTGGGCCGCGCCTTCCGCGATCCGTCTTACGCGATGATCTTTCTGGGCTTTTTCAGCTGCGGCTATCAACTGGCCTTCATCACCGCCCATTTCCCTGCCTTCGTGACCGAGATGTGCGGCCCGATCCAGCCCGGTGGCGTCCTGCATTCACTGGGTATTACCACCACTTCGACCCTTGGGGCGGTGGCCATCTCGCTGGTGGGCCTGGCGAATATCGGCGGTACGCTTCTGGCAGGCTGGGCGGGCAATCACTTTCCCAAGAAATACCTGCTGGCAGCCATTTATACCGGTCGCACACTGGCGGCGGCGATTTTCATCCTCATGCCCATCACTCCGATGTCGGTCATCGTGTTTTCGGTCGTCATGGGCTCGCTCTGGCTGGCCACGGTGCCCCTGACCTCGGGGCTTGTCGCGCATCTCTATGGGTTGCGCTACATGGGGACGCTTTATGGCTTCGTGTTCCTCAGCCACCAGATCGGAGGGTTCCTCGGTGTCTGGCTGGGCGGACGCATGTATGACGTCTATGGCGATTACACGATGGTTTGGTGGATCGGTGTGGGCGTCGGAGCCCTCAGCGCCATTGTCCACCTGCCGATCCGCGAGAACAGGCCTCAGGTGGCGGCTGCCGCCTGATCACGCCTGGTATTTGCTGATGATGTATTGGCTGGTCATTAGATCCAGATGCGCGCCACCGCCGTTCTTGAACAGCGTGATCGCGGTCGGGTCAGGCGCAAACTGGTCCAGATCATAATAGTCGGCCACCAAATCGCTGCGGCTGATCACGCCCTGTTCGATCGGAATTTTGATCTCACCGATATGATCTACGGTTGAGTCAAAACTGTCCATGTAGATACGGGCACGCTGCAGCGCCAGATCTTTGGCCTCGCGCATGTCGGGCCGATAGGCGCCGACAAGGTTCAGGTGTTGGCCAGGGCGCAACCACTCGCCCTTGATGAAGGGTTGAGTGCTCATTGTGGCCGTCAAGACAATGTCGGCCCGGTCAACCGCATCTGCCAGGTCATATTCGACGTCGATTTGCCCCTGTGTTGCGGCCATAGCTTCGGCCTTGGCGGTGGTACGGTTCCACACGCGTATTTTGGCTTGCGGGAAACCGGCAGCAAAGGCTTCGCACAGGGATCGGGCAACCGGTCCCGCGCCCACGATCAGGATATTGCGGCTGTCCGGGTTCGCTAAACGCAGCGCGCCCAGCAGGCTGTCCCCGGCTGTTTTCCACTTGGTCACCAGAAAAAAGTCGACCAGCGCCGCCAATCGCCCATCTGCATCGTCATAAATGCTGACGGACCCATCGATCACAGGGCGCCCGGCCTGAACATTGCCCGGGAAAATGGTGGTGGATTTCACGGCGATGCCCAGCCCGTCAATCCAGGCCGACCGCGACAGCAGCGTGTCCGCGCCGCGATACAGGAACGTATCTTCTATCTGAGCCTTGGGCCGCTGATGCCCTTCTGCAAAGGCTTGGGTCAGTTCCACCCAGTCCAGATTGGCCTCTCCTTCGGCAAACGGGATTTGCAGGACGTTCATCGGGCCTCATCCTCGGTCAACAGACCTTCGGACACCAAACGCTCCGCCCAGCCTTGCGGGCCAGTAAAGTGATGCGTTTGCCATCCGCGCGCCCGCGCCGTTTCGATATTGTCGATCCGGTCATCCGCGAACAGCAAAGCCTCGGGCGCCACGCCGCAATCGGCCTCGACCATTTCGTAAATTGGAACATGCGGCTTCACTGCCTTCATGCGGCCCGAGACATAGTGCCGATCAAACTCGTTCAGAAACGGGTAAACCGTGGTGGCATAGTCGAAATTCTGCACCCCGAAATTGGTCAGCGCGAAAACGGGGATGTTTTTGGCGCGCAAAGCCCGCTGCAGACGGACGGAATGCGGGATTTCGGGCGAGGCCAATTCGATCCATTTGTCATGCCACATGCGGATTTCGTCGCGCCATTCAGGGTATTTCTCGGCCCAGTCATAGATCGTATCGGTGAAATGATGCCCTTGATCCACCAGATCGTTCATCCCGTGCAGATCGACTTCGGCGAACATGGCGCGACGGCGTTCTTCACCGATGACCTTGTCGTAATAGCGCTCTGGCTGCCATTCGATCAGAACGTTCCCGATGTCGAAAACCACGGCTTCAATCGGCATGATGTGCCCCTGTCAAATCAATCCAGTTTGCACCGACTGAACCAATACCCGCCCGGATTTACAAGGGCGGAACCGCAGCGCGCAGCGCTGCCCGGCCCAACCGGAGAAGACGCATATTTGATGCGTCGCCGACGGGCGGGAGGGTTAGCCCCGCAGGGCTGCCCTCAATTCCCGCTCCAGCGCATCCAGAAACCGGGACCGGTCCGCCTTGCCAAAGGGTTTGCCACCGCCGCCTGCGCCCAGCGGATTGGACGCGCGCAGGTCGGCCATCAGATCGCGCATCGCCAGTTGCTGGCCGATATTGGCGACCGTGAACGCCTCGCCATTCGGGCGCAGGACCCGCGCCCCGGCTTCCACGCATTTCGCGGCCAAAGGGATGTCCGAGGTCACCACCACATCCCCGGATCCGCAACGCTCGGCAATCCACTTATCCGCCTCGTCCGCGCCTTCCGCCACGATGACCACCTGCACCAGTGGGTTGGCCGATGGCCGCAGCCCGCCGTTCGAGACCAGCGCCATCGGCACCTTGTGCCGGGTTGCCACCCGTTCAGCCTCGGCCTTCACCGGGCAGGCGTCGCCATCGACATAAAGCGTGGTCACGCCTTTTTGACTTGTTTTTTTGCAGGCTCAGCGGGTTTCTTGCGCACCTTGAACTCTTCGGGGATCGGCATCCGGTTGAACGCGTCCAGACCGGCGATCTTGTAGGCCTCAGCCAGTGTCGGATAGTTGAACGTGTTCTGCACGAAGTAATCCACCGTGCCCTTCAGGTTCAGCACCGCCTGCGCGATGTGAATCAGCTCGGTCGCACCTTCGCCGACGATCTGAACGCCAAGAACCCGGCGGGTTTTCAGCGAGAACAGCATCTTCAGCATCCCGTGCTCAAGCCCCATGATATGTCCGCGCGAGGTTTCACGAAACCGCGCAACGCCGACCTCATAGGGAATACCACGCTCCTGCAACTCTTCCTCGGACATGCCGCAGGTGGAAATCTCGGGCACCGAATAGATGCCGTAAGGATACCACGGGCTTTCAGGCAGGGTGGGAGTGTCCAGCGCGTGGCACGCGGCGACACGGCCTTGCTGCAGCGAGGTCGAGGCAAGCGAGGGGTGCCCGATCACGTCGCCGGTCGCATAGATATGCGGCACGGCGGTCTGATAGGTCTTGCGATCCACCTTGATCCGGTTACGGTGATCCGTTTCCAACCCTACGGCCTCCAGGTTCAGCCTGGACGTCGCGCCCATGCGACCTGCTGCAAACAACAGCATCTCGGCCCGGACATGGCGGCCGTTGTCCAAAGTGACTTCGACGTGTTCCCCCGCATCTTCGATCCTTTCCACGGCCGAACCAAGGCGCAGATCAACACCGTTTTCACGAATCTGATGGGTGAAATCATGGATCAGGCGACTGTCGATGAAATCCAGGAAGGTTTCACGCGGCTCGATCAGCGTCACCCGCACGTCCAGCGCCGAGAACATGGTGGCATATTCCACCCCGATCACACCGGCCCCGATCACAACCAACGAGCGTGGGATTTCGGCCATCTCGAGGAACTCATCCCCGTCCACGACCGTCTTGCCGTTGAAGGGCACATATTCAGGGCGATAGGTCTTGGTTCCCGTCGCGATCAGGAACTTGGCCGCTGTTAGGCGCGTGGTTTCGCCCGCGTCCGTCGCTACCTCAACCTCGTGCGGGCCGGTGAATTTGGCCAGCCCGTCCAGCGTTTCCACGTGGTTGCGGTTGAACTGATGTTCCAGCACGTCGACCTCGTGGTCCAGCGTCATGTGCAGGCGCGCCTTGAGGTCCTCGGCGCGGATCTGATCCTTGACGCGGTAGGAGCGGCCGTAAAAGCTGCGTTCGCGCCAGCCGGACAGATTCAGCACCGTTTCGCGCAGTGTCTTGGACGGGATAGTCCCGGTATGCACTGAGACACCGCCGAACCGGTCCTTACGGTCGATCACCAGCACCCGGCGTTTCAGTTTTCCCGCCTGAATCGCCGCCGACCGCCCGGACGGACCGGACCCGATGATGATCAGGTCATAGTCAAATTTGCTCATGTCTCAGTCTCCGTACAGCGCTTCGGCGTGGAAGGTGATGTGGTCTTCCATGAAGGTGGACACAAAGAAATAGGAATGGTCATAGCCGGGCTGCAGGCGATTGGTGGCTTGTTGCCGGCGCTCGGCGATCGCTTGGGCCAGCGCCTCGGGGCGCAGCAGGTCGATGAACTGATCATTGGTGCCGGTGTCGATCAGGATCGGGCCATCGAACCCTTTTTCCTTCATCAGCACTGAGGCGTCATGCTTGGCCCAAGCAGCCTCGTCATCGCCCAGATAGGCGCTCAGTTGTTTGCGGCCCCAATCTGATCCGGTCGGGTTCGAGATCGGCGCGAAGGCCGAGACAGACCGGAAGCGCCCCGGCAGGTTCATCGCCAGCGTCAGCGCGCCGTGACCGCCCATCGAATGGCCAGTGATGGCCTGACGGTCCATGTCGATGGCAAAGTTTTCCGCCAGCAGTGCCGGCAGTTCCTCGGCCACGTAGTCCCACATGTTGAAATGCGGCGCCCAGGGGGTCTGCGTTGCGTTCACATAGAACCCCGCACCCTGGCCCAGATCATAGTCTTCGTGGTTGGCCACGCCTTCACCACGCGGCGAGGTGTCGGGGAAGACCACGGCGATGCCCTGTTCCGCCGCCCAGGCCTGCGCGCCCGCCTTGGTCATGGCGTTTTCATGGGTGCAAGTCAGGCCGGACAGATACCACAGAACCGGAACTGGGCCATCCTTGGCCTCGGCGGGAAGAAACAGGCCAAAAGTCATGTCGCATTGGCAGGCTGCGGAGGTATGGCGGTAAACGCCCTGAACGCCACCGAAACAGGCGTTTTCCGAAAGGGTTTCCATCTGGCAAAGTCCTTAGCTTTGGGTCGCGACATGGCTAAACCTCCAAGGACCCGGCGTAAAGGCCACGCGCCTTCGCCGAGAGTATTTTTTAAAGATGGAGCTCAGAGTGTTGCGACCCAGGCGATCACCACCGGCACAGTCAGGATACTGGCCGCCGTCGACAGCAGGATAGCGGCGGATGCCCGATGCGGAGCCACACCGTAATGGGCCGCCAACATGTAGACATTTCCCGCCACCGGTAACGCGGCCGCTGCAATGGCCACCGTAGCCGGAAACGCGGCCACCGGGATCAGCCACAGCAGCACCACGGCAACACAGACCGGGTGGATGACCAGCTTGCAAAAGCTCAGCCAGGCGGCAACCTGCACGCGTTCGGCGGATTTTGAGGCCAGCGAAGCACCGATGGCGAACAGCGCACCCGGCGTGGCGGCCCCCCCGAGAATGGTAAGAAAGTCGTTCAGAGGATCTGGGACCGGCACCTGAAATGCCGACCACAACAAGCCGGCAGAGATTGACACGATCATCGGGTTTTTCAGCAAACCCAACCCGATCAGACGCAGGGTCGCCGGTGTCAGCCGCCCGTCGCGCCCGGCATTGATCAAAATCACGATCAATGAGGAGAACACCACCAGATCAACTGTCAGAACCAACATGACTGGCCCGATGGCGGCCTCGGAAAACAGCAGGGCCAGCATAGGCAGGCCCAGAAACCCGACATTTCCGATAGCAGCGCATTGGGCCTCAACCGCAGCTGTGGGGATGTCGAGCCCGCGCATCCAGGCCACAAGCGTTGCCAGCGCATAGACGGCCATAGTGCCCAGCAGATAGCCTATGACAAGGCGGCCGTTGAAGATCTCGGCAAAGGGCAGGGTGGCGGCAAAACGAAACAACATTGCCGACAGCGCAAAGAAGAATACGAATTTGGTCAGGTAGGCCGTTGCTTCTTCGGTAAAAAACCGACTGCGCCCGGCCCAGTACCCCAGGCCGATGATCGCAAAAAACGGAAGCGTGCGCAGAAAGATATCGACCATGGCCGGAGTGTTAGCATTGTTTTGCTGCGCAGCAAGCCTTTAGCTGACGCAATCTTCAGACTGTGGGTTCTGACGGGAAAATGAACAGAATCCACAACGTCGCGATCATGGAAATCACGCGAATCGTTGTATCTGAACCGAACGGTTTATAGTTTTAGGGGATCATCTAACCAAGGAGAACCCATGACAGAGACAGCCGCCATCCTTCGCACGGGCCGCAAATTCGATCAGGTTTTGCGTGGCGCCCGAGAGGTTTTCATGGCGGATGGGTTCGAGGGTGCAAGCGTCGATGACATCGCGCGCGCGGCCGGAGTGTCCAAGGCGACGCTCTACAGTTATTTCCCCGACAAACGGCTTTTGTTCATGGAGGTCGCGCAGACCGAGTGCAAACGTCTGGCCGAAAACGTCATCTCGATGATCGACGATTCTAAACCGGCGCGCGAGGTTCTGACGATCACTGCAACTCAATTGACTGCGTTTCTGGTGTCCGACTTTTCGCAACAGGTTTTCCGGATCTGCGTGGCCGAACGCGACCGGTTCCCCGAGCTTGGCATGGCATTTTTCGAAGCCGGACCTCAGAACGGCCAGCGTCACATGGTCGAGTATCTGGAAAAGGCCGTTCAAAAAGGCGAACTGGCCATCGAAGACGTCCAGATCGCGGCGGAACAATTCTCGGAACTGTGCAAGGTGCGTATTTGGACCAAGGCCGCATTGGGCATTCAGACCCGATTTAGCCAACCGGAAATCGACGAAATCGCGCTGCAGGCCGTGGACATGTTCATGGCCCGCTACGGGGTCTGATCAAGATTTGAGCAGGCCTGCCGGCTTTTGCCCAAACAAGATCCGGCTGCGCAGTTGATGTTTGACAGGTTGACCGTTCTGGAAAACCATCGAACAGATACAGCGAAGGCCCTGTGACCCTTGACCAGTGTGAACACCAGCTTCTTCCGCCGACTGAACGACCTGCTCGCTCAGATTTATCCCGATCATGATCAAGCCGAACTGACCCGCCGGATCACCGAAGCCTTTTGGCCAGCGGGGACGCACCGGCGCAAACAGGGGCGCAAGCCGGGCAACAAGCTATGGTCGGAAAAAGACAGCGTCCTGATCACCTATGGCAACTCGATCGAGGATCAGGTCCACAAGCCACTGGACTTGTTGCATGATTTTCTAACCCGGCATCTAAGTGGCGTAGTGAACGGGGTCCACATCCTGCCGTTCTTTCCGTTCACCTCGGATGACGGGTTCGCGGTATCCGACTACTACTCCGTCAGCCCGCAACTGGGGGATTGGACGGATATCACCCGGATCGCTGGCGACTTTCACCTGATGTCCGATCTGGTACTTAACCATGTCTCAAGCCAGGGCGCGTGGTTCACCAATTTCCTGCAGGGCAAATCCCCGCACGACAAGTTCTTTTTCGAAGCCTCGCCCGAGGATGATCTGTCGCAGGTCGTGCGTCCCCGCACCACACCCCTGCTGCGGCAGGTCGAGACAAATCAGGGCGAAAAATACGTATGGTGCACCTTCAGCCACGATCAGGTGGATCTGGATTTCTCGAACCCCGAAGTGCTGATCGAAATGCTGCGGATCATTCGCCTGCATATAGACAAGGGCGTGCGGATCCTGCGGCTGGATGCGGTGGCCTTTGTCTGGAAAGAGATCGGCAGCAATTGCATTCACCTGCCGCAGACTCATGCCATCGTGCAATTGCTGCGGTTGCTATGTGACTACACCACCGAAACGCTGGTACTGCTGACCGAGACGAACGTGCCGCGCACAGAAAACCTCAGCTATTTCGGCAACCGGAACGAGGCGCACGCGGTTTACAATTTCCCTCTACCACCGCTGATCCTGCACGCGATGCAATCAGGTACGGCGCAGTATCTGCGTGAATGGCAGGCCGCGATGCCGCCCGCGCAATTGGGCTGTGCCTATCTGAATTTCACCGCCAGCCATGATGGCATCGGGATGCGCCCCGCCGAAGGGGTTCTGCCCCCCGAAGAAAAAGAGCGCATGATCGACACGGTTCGCCGGATCGGCGGGCTGGTGTCGATGCGGGCGCTGCCGGACGGGCGCGAAGAACCCTATGAGCTGAACTGCGGGTATTTCGAGTCGATGCGCGAGACCTTTACCGGTGAGGATCAATATCATCTGGCCCGGTTCATCTGCTCACAAACCATCGTCATGTCCCTGGAGGGGATACCGGCCTTTTACATCCACTCTCTGCTGGCCACGCCCAACGATCACGAGGCGGTTGAGCGGCGCGGGATGAACCGGGCGATCAACCGGCACCGCTGGCATTACCCTGATCTGTTGGCGCGTTTGGCCGATCCGGGGTCCAAACAGGCACTGGTGTTGTCAGAGCTGTCGCGCCGTTTGCGCCTGCGGTCGCAGCAGGCGGCATTCCACCCGAATGCCACGCAGTTTACTCTACGGCTGGACGACCGCGTGTTCGGTATCTGGCGGCAGAGCCTGGACCGCAGCCAGTCGATCTTTGCGCTGCACAATGTCTCGGGTGAGCAGGTGCATGTCAGCCCCGCCGAGATCAACATGATCGCCGAGGAAGTCTGGACCGACGCCCTGACCGGCGAGATTCTGGCCACCAACGGCCCCGAAATCGTGCTGGCACCGTATCAGTGCCGTTGGATTACGAACGCGGCGTGAACTCGGCCAGATCGTCGGACACCGCGGCCTTCAGGCGCAGCAAAAATTCAGGGTCCGCCGAGTGGACGCGGTTCCATGTCGGGATGAACGGCGTTTCGTGCGGATTGTCGAGGAAAACCTGACCGGCGCGAATGATATTTTCCGCAAAAAGCTCGATGGATTTCTCTTCCTTGTGCCGGTCCAGTTCCAGCCCATTCATTTTGGCGTCGGTATAGTAGCCTTCCAGCAGGTCCAGCGCGGATCGGTAGTAGGTGGCCTTGAGCGTGCGGAAGGTGTTGGGCGTGAACACGGTGCCATCAGCAGCCAGTTTGCGGAAGATCGCCTTGCAAATATCGGTAGACATGCGGCTGAGGCCACGGTTTGCGTCCTCTGGCGACAGGTCCTGATGTTTGTGGTCGTAATTGTCAGCGATCTCGACCTGGCAGACGGATTTTGGTGCCAGATTGCGCCATGCCTCGGACAGAACGCCGATCTCCAAACCCCAATCCGATGGGATGCGCAGGTCGGGCAGGGTGGGCGTGCGGATCGCGAACTCGCCCGACAGTGGATAGCGGAAGCTGCGCAGGTAATCGAGGTAGTCTCGATCGCCGATCACTTTCTTCAGCGCAATCAGCAGCGGACTAACCAGCAGACGGGTCACGCGCCCGTTTAGTTTGCCCTCGCCAATGCGGGGATAAAACCCCTTGGCCATCTGGAACGGAAAGGTCGGATTGACGACCGGATAGACCAGACGGTCCAGCATTTGCCGGTCATAGGTCACGATATCGCAGTCATGGATCGCCATGACCGAGCTGTCGGCGCAGGCCAGCAGGTAACCGATACAGGACCAGACATTCTTACCCTTACCGGGTTCCTGCGGAGCCAGCCCAAGCTCCTGCAGATGCGATTGCAACTTGGTCAAACGCGGGCTGTCATTCCAGATCACCGCGTGGTTCTGCGGCAGGTCGGCAAAGAAGGAGCGGGCGTGGCGGTACTGCGCCTCATCCGCCTGATCCAGACCAATGATGATGCGATGCAGATAAGGCACTTGCGCCAGTTCCTTCAGAATGCCTGCCAGCGCCGGGCCTTCCAGTTCGGAATAGAGGCAGGGCAGGATCAGGGTGATCTTGCGCGTCTCGGCAAAGACCGAGATTTCATGCGCCAGTTGTCCGGCCGGTCTGCTGCGCAGGTTGTGCAGGGTGGTGATGTTTCCGTTCTGGTGAAAATCTGCCATGTCTGGTGCCTTTTCTGGGTCAGAGCCCTGCCGTCAGCGTCAGGATCGCGTCGGACCAGCCGCGCGGGCCGCTCTGGGTTGTTCTAAGGACCCGCGCCTCGATCTCGGGCGGGAAGGGGGGCATCGACGGGCCGTCCGGATTGGCAATGACCACACCCTGATCGGCTGCGCGGATCATTTCGCTATCGTTGGGGGCATCACCCAAGGCGTTGGTGCGTGCAGGTTTCAGATGACCGACGATTTCATTCATCGCGTCCGCTTTGGTCGCACCAAATGAAAGGGTCAAAAACCGCCCGCCTTGCCGCGCGTGCAGCCCCGCGCGCTCGGCTGCTGACAGAAACTGCTGCAAGCCAGCCTCTGACCCGGTCCACCGGCCCGGCTCGCTGAACTTGCGCCTCTTGGCAAGGGTAGCTTGCGCAAGGTTCAGACCAGTTTGCTTTGCCACTTCCTTGTCGGTCAGGTCGCCAAAGCCGACAAAACCCGACGGCAGAGTTTTTAGCAGGGACCGAAGACGCGGATAGCAATCGTCGTCCCCATCCGTTGTTCCGGGCCAAAGTACACCGGCCCCGTTTTCAACGATGGCGGGCATGTGGCTCAGGCCCATCTCCTGCTGCAAAGGCCGGATTTCCGCAGCCGTCTTGCTGCTGGCCAAAACCAGTCCTGCACCCAATTCCGTCAGCCGGGCAAGTCCTGGTCTGGCAGCTTCCCAGCTATAGTCGTGGTGATCCAGTAACGTGCCATCCAGATCGGAAAACACCAGAAGGGGCAGGGCAGGGGCAGCGGCATCGTTCATTTCTATGAAAGTAGAAATCTGCAGATGCGTGATGTAAATCCGTGCTGACGAATTTTCCATCAAACCGAACGCCCGCGCCTAATTTTTAGGCACAGACATCTAGGCTCATTCGATGAATGTCCTGGCCAGCCGGTCGCTGATCGGTTGCGACAGATAGCTGATCACTGCGCGTTCCCCCGTGTTGACGAACAGATCGGCGGGCATACCGGGCACCAGCTCCAGCGCGGCGACCTCCTGCGGCTGCTGGGCATCCAGCTTGACCCGCGCCTTGTAGTAAGGCTCGCCCGTACGCTCATCCTCGAGCGCATCCGCCGAAATATCGAATATCCGACCGCTTGCCTCAGGCACGTCCGCCTGCGCGAAAGCCGAAAGGCGAATGCGCGTGGACTGACCAATCCGCAGCTTGTCTATATCACCGGTCTTGACCCGCGCCTCGACGATCAGAGCTTGATCGGTGGGAACGATTTCCATGATCGGCTCACCCGGGCGGATCACGCCGCCTGCCGTTGTAATACCAAGGTTCACAACCCGCCCACTGGTGGGCGCCAGAACCTGCGCGCGCTTCAGCCGCGCCAGTGTTCCCGCGAATTGCGGTCGGATCAGATCCAGTTGCGCCTCAACCACCGCCAGTTCTCCGGCGATGACCTCATCCCGCAGCTTTTGCTGACTGAGCAAGGAAAGCTCCAACTCCTGCACCTGGTCCTCGGCTTGCGCGATCTGGGTGCGCAACGAAGCATCAACGCCGCCAAGACGCTCCAGCTCGATCTGCCGGGCACTGACCCGCGTGACGGCGACCAGACCCTTAGCCAGCAACGATTGCAGGTTCGTCAGTTCGACTTGCGTGATGTCCATCTGGTTCTGCGTTGTGTGTCGTTGTTCGTTCAGCCCGGCAATCTGGTTGCGCAATCCGGTGATCCGTTGCGCGTTGATCTGTGCTTCGGTGCGCCGCGCACGGGCTTCGGCGTCGAAAAGCTGTTTCTGGGTCAGGAACGGGGACACCCAATGCAATCGCTCCATCCCTTGGCGAAACCCGGTCAGAGCGGTGGCCTCGTCGAACGCGTCCTGTCCGCTCATCTGCGCCAGCAGGCGGGCACGGCGGACCGAAAGCTCTCCCAATTGGCTGCCCTGCAAGCTGAGGTCGACGTCAATCTCGGTACTGTCGAGTTGCACCAGGGGTTGGCCGGCCTCGACGAATTGCCCGTCCGCCACCAGGATGGAGTGGATGATGCCGCCTTCCAGATGCTCGACTGTCTTGCGGTCGCCCTCAACCACGAAAGAGGCGGGCGCAACCACTGCCCCGTCCAGTTTCGACGCAAAGGCCCAATAGACGCTGCCCCCGACAAACACTGCCAGAGTGAACAGTCCGAACAGGACATACCGCCCGATGCTGGGTGATGTGTCGGTGATCTCTTGCAACTGCGCCTGGCGGAACCCGACGGCATTGCGGGAAGGAGTGTATTTGATCAGTTCCGTCATTGGGCCGCTCCTGTGATCTGAGTTTCGTTGGCCGGACGTGGGGGTGTCTGCAGCACGTTACGGCTGTTCACCTTCAACACGTCCTGTTTGTCGCCAAACTGGGCTTGGCTGCCGCTGCGCAGAACCAACACCTTGTTGGCAGCCTGCAACGTGGCCGGGCGGTGGGTCATGACAATCGCAATTGCACCCCGTTCCTGCACAGCAAGCAACGCATCGCGCAGGGCCTGTTCACCCTCGGCATCCAGATCCGAGTTCGGTTCGTCCAGCACCAGCACAAACGGATCGCCATACAGCGCCCGGGCCAGAGCCAGCCGCTGACGCTGACCGCCGGACAGAACGAACCCTTGGCCGATGCGGGTTTCGTACCCGTCGGGCAGGCTGCTTATCAACTCATGCACGCCGGCTTCACGCGCAGCGCGCAGCACCTCGGCATCGTCAATGGCGGTCGAGAACCGGCCGATATTCTCGCGAATGGTGCCGTCGAACAATTCCACGTCCTGCGGCAGGTAGCCGATCTGGTTACCCAGATCCTCTGAATTCCATTTCGACATCGGGCTGCCATCCAGCAGGACCTCGCCCCGTTGCGGATGCCAGATACCTGCCAGCATCTTGCCTAAAGTGGTCTTGCCCGACCCGCTTTGGCCGATCACGGCCAGAACGTCACCGGCTGTCAGGCTGAAATCGATCCCGCGCAGAGTTGCGTTCAATGCTCGTGGGGGCGCCGCCTGCGCGATCCGGACGCCCAGAGATTTGAACGCACGCGGCAGGTGCAGATTGGGCGGTGTCTCGGCGAAATCTTCGGTCAGTTGCCGGATTTTGCTGTACGACCCACGCGCCGCCAGAAAAGTGCGCCACTGGCCGATCAACTGATCAATCGGAGCCAGCGCGCGGGCCAGAACGATGGTCGCAGCGATCATCACACCCGCCGTGGATTCTCCGGTGATTGCCAGCGCGGCGCCCAATCCCAGAGCCGCGGACTGCAGAACCATACGAATGGTTTTTGACATCACCGAAAAGCTGGCGATCCGATCCGCAGCGCGGGTTTTATGCTGATGGGCATCCGCCTGCAGGGCAGTCCAGCGGCGCACCAGATCGTCCTTCATTCCCAACGCGTGAACCAGCTCGGCGTTTCTGTCGCTGGTTTTGAACAGCGCGTCCGAGCGGCCCCGCGCCTGCGATGCCTGCTGCATCGGCGCACGAGCCCGGGCGTTGTTGATCAGCGCCATAAGGGTCAGGATAACCGCCCCGGCCAGGCCAAGCAGACCCAGATAAGGATGCAGCACGTACAAAACCATCAGATAGATGGGAATCCACGGCGCATCAAAGAAAGCGGTAAGCGTTGTGCCCGAGATGAACTCGCGGAACCCGTTCACATCCTCGACCAGGTTTTCACCGGCCTCACTCTCACCCTGTACCCGACGGCGCATGGCAGCGCCAAGAACAGGTGCGCCGACGCTCAGCTCGAACCGAGCGGCCAGACGGCCAAGGATGCGCATCCGCATCAGGTCGAGGCAGGCAATCACCACGAAAACCCCGGCCAGTAGCAGCGACAGGGCGATCAGGGTGTCAGGGTTCTGGCTGGTCAGCACGCGGTCATAGACCTGCAGCATGTAGAGCGGCCCGGCCAGCATCAGAAGGTTCAGAAAAAGGCTGAAGACCGCGACCGCAACAAAGCCTTTGCGCAGCGACCCCCAGGCGGTTTTGACGGGATTGGCGTTCTGGAACATGTCTTGGACCCTTTCCGGTAAGAAAAACGGGGCGACCAAAGGCCGCCCCGCTGCTGCTCGATCAAGCGACGAAGTCGTCTTCGGTCAGATCAGCGCTGTTCACACCTGCCAAGCGAACCGAACCTTCGCCGCAGAACGAGATCACGGCGTCGTTGCCGTCTTGCGCAACACTCACCGCACCTCCGAAGTCGGGACCGAAATCACCGAACTGCAGCTGATCGATTCCGACCTCAAAGTCCTGGATCACATCGGTGCCGAAGTTTGCTCCGAAGGTGAACGTGTCCGCTCCGGCTCCGCCGATGAGGATGTCATCGCCCCCTTCGCCCGAGATCAGGTCATCACCTGCGCCGCCGTTCAGCACACTGGCCAGATCGCTGCCAACGATCACGTCGCCATCATCGGACCCGACGACGTTTTCGATGGAACGCAGCACATCGGTCTCGATCTGGTTGTCGATGACGTCCTGACCGATCACGCCGGTCCCGCCAGTGGCATTCACATCCAGCGTCGCGCCTGCATCGACCAACGTGTCCTGAACCACAGGACCGTTCGCACCCGCCGGGGCGTTGTGCAGATGGATCGCCGAAACCACACCCGGGATCGGGGTGTTCAGATCCGCCTCATTCAGGCCAACAACGCTCAGCTCACTGGAATAGGTGACCACACCCGTGTTCAGGTCTTGCGTGATGACAACCGAGGCTTCACCTGTTGCCTCGCTGTCCGAGGTCGGCCCCGGTTCCTGCGACGCATCCAGACCACCGCTGAGCGTGACTGTCCGGATGCCATTCACGGTTTCAATGCTATCGACTAGAAGCTGCCCGCGAATTTCCCCGCCGGGGAAGTCTGCGGTGTGGATGTTGTAGTAGAGGTTGCCCAGGATGGCTTCCTCAACAAACCACGCGGCATCCGGTATGTTCGATCCGAACTGGTCCGGGTCATCAACTACCGCATCGGTGACAGAGACGGTAAAGCCGGTGTCTCGGGTCGCAGTGCCATTGCCGTTGGCGTCCAGACGGACCTCAACCGCAACATCCAGATCCGAGAAATCGGCCGTGTCGATGCCTTCGCCACCGTCGATAAAGTCGTTGCCCAGACCACCGGTCAGAACATTGTCCGCATCGCCCGCGATCAGCACATCATCGCCTGCGCCACCTGAGATATCACCATTGGTGGTTCCCAGATCGACAAAGATGTCATCGCCAGCGCCCAGCAGAACGTTGCCGTTGATCACACCTTCGTCGTCATTGACGATGGTCACGGCGCCCGCATCTGATGCGTCGATTGCATTGACGGTGCCGCGGATCTCACCTTCGTTCAGGATTGCGCCCAACAGGTTCAGGCCGCCATCCACACGGATACCTGCGGCGGCGTCCGAGTCTTCCGACCCTGCGATCAGGCCTTCGTTGACCACAACTCCGGCAAAAGACGCATCGTCCTGATTGGTGAACAGGCGCAGGCCGTCGCCGACCTGATTGCCCTCAACCGCGTCACCGCGCCCCTGGAACGTGCCTTCGTTGACAACAACTGCCGACACCACATCACCCGGGACGTCCCCGGTTTGCAGCGAAACAGCCGAGCCGTTGTTGCCGTCGCCAGCATCCACAAGACCGGTGTTGGTGAAGCTGTAATTGTCAGCCGTGCCATCGGCATACACCGTGCCGTTGCGCTGGTTACCGGTGCCAAGGATGTCGCCTTCGTTCACGACCTCAAGCCCGTCACCGTCAATGTTCAGCGCCCGACTGTCCGACGTCACGGTGCCACGGTTGACGAAGGACCCGCCCGCGTGATCGCCAGTGCCGAAATACACACCGTTCTGAACTCCCGCGAACAGGCCTGTTTCCTTGTTGACCAACTGGCCCTGGAAGTTGACGTTGTTCACAGCGCGGAATGCACCAACAGTGTTATTGGCGCCCTCAGACGTGACCGATCCGGTGTTGGTGATGGTGCCGGCAAACAGGGCAGGGCCAAAGCCGCCGCCTTCCAGTCGCGCACCTTCCAGACGGATGCCGTCTCCGGCTGTGCCAAGACCGGCACCTGCGTTACCTCGACCGGCGATGGTGCCGTCGTTTGTGATCTCGACCTCGCCATTACCCTCGTCAGACAGTGACAGAGAGATACCCGCACCGTTATTGCCATCACCTGCGTCAATGCTGCCTGTCGCAAGGTTGTTGATCGAATAGTCGCGCGCCGTGTCATCGGCATAGACCGTACCGTTGCGCTGATCACCGGTGCCCAGAATGTCACCGCCATTGATCAGATCAACGCCCGAGCCGTCGATATTCACCGCACGGCTGCCCGACTGGATGGTGCCAAAGTTCAGCACGTCCAAGTCATGTTCGCCATTACCGATATACAGACCATTGCGCGGGCCTTCGATCACACCGGTCGAGGTGTTCAGGATTTCCCCTTCAGTATTCGCCCCATCCGCGATGCGGATACCAGCGGCGGTGCCCTGATTGCTCTCGGTGGAAATCAGGCCACTGTTGATGATCTCGGTTTCCAGAATGGTGCCTTCCGCGCCATCGTCGATGCGAATGCCATCTCCGGCCAGCCCGGTGTTCGATGCGGCCTGACCACGGCCCTGAATAGTCGCGCCGAAACCGTTAAAGACGTCAGTTTCCACACGGTCTCCAACCTCATCACCAACCTGCAGTGAAATACCAGCGCCTGCGTTGCCTTCACCCGCGTCAATGGTGCCGCCCGTGAAATTCGAAATCGAAACATCCTCGGCGGTGCTGTTTGTATAGATCGTGCCGTTGCGCTGGTCGCCGGTGCCGATGATGTCGCCAAAGTTGCGCACATCGACGCCTTGGCCCTGAATATCGACCGCGCGGCTGTCCGAACTGATCACACCACCGCGGAAGTTATCGAGACTGCCCGAGCTGTCGGGACCTGCAAATTGTACGCCGTTGAACTCAGCCGCGATCTCACCGAAGTTTCGTACCGAAGCGCTGCCGGTGACCTGAACGCCGGTCGCCAGCGCGTCGGGGCCATTGTTGGCCTCGATCCGGCCCGAGCGGAAGTTGAAGACATCGACGTCCTGACCCTGCGCCAGAACCGCCGCAACTGCGTTGTTGGTGACGATCTCGCCGAAATTCAGCAGACGCGAGGCATCATTGGCCAGAACAAAGGCCGGGGTGTCATCGACAACCGTGCTTTGGAAGAAGTTGTTGATAAGGGTTTGGCCGTCGCGGGTTGTCTCTTGCGCCAAGGTGGACGTGGTCAAAAGACGGGCGCGTAGGCTTTCTATAAATTGGGACAGCATGGGGGACTCCATCATGGGTTTGCGTCTTGCGGCCCGCCCGATGGTCTGGGCGCTCCACGTAGCAAAGGGGTAGGACCCGCTGCCCGTCAGCTAAAATTCATCCTGCGAATTGGGGGTATAACCAACGCAAATAGTCACGGCTCTCGTGATATCCGGCTTCAACGCAACGTGTGTTTTCAACGGGTTACGCAACCTCCGGCGCACGCGCGAAACTATTCGATGGCGCGTTTTGACGGATTTGTCAGCGATTGTGATCCCGAATTCCTACTGCCTTGCCCCGAGCGGCGTATGTTAAGAGCATCCCCGCGGGGTCGAAACACGCAGCACCGGTTTACGACCATGAATTTCAGAGATTTGGAATATGTCCTTGCCATCGCCAAACATGGCCAGTTCAGCCAGGCCGCCGTGGCCTGCAACGTTTCGCAGCCCGCAATGTCCAATCAGGTCAAAAAGCTCGAGCAGGAATTGGGTACCGACCTATTTCTGCGCCTCAACAACGAAGTGCGCCCGACCGCCTGCGGCGACCGCGTAATAGCCATAGCCCAACGCATCCTGAAAGACGCCCAGACCATCCGGGACACTGCTACCCAGTTCCGTGACCCCGAGGCTGTCCCGTTCCACGTAGGTATGACTCCGACGCTGGCCCCTTATCTGACGCAGTATTTTTCGGAACTGTTCAGCACATTGTTCCCCAACATGCGGGTTACGATGGTCGAAGACCTGCCGCAGAACATGTTGCGAATGGTCGAAGATCACACTCTGGATGTGGCGCTGGTGGCCAAGGTCAACACGGCGGCGACGCTGGATTTCACCTCAATCTGGACAGAACCCCTGTTTCTGGCTGTCCGCGAAGGTCACCCACTGTGCCATTTGCCGTCGATCGCGCCCGAGGACGTGCCCGCCCACGATTTCATTCGGTTGCCGCACAGTTTTGGCTATGATCTGGAAGACCGCTTGCCCAAGTCGGACCCTGTACACCGGGTCGGCAAACGGTTCGACCTGAGCGCCCTTCGGTTCGAGACGATCTGCCGCCATATCTGCCACTCGGACGATTGCACCATTGTCTCGGCGCTGGCAGCCGAACAGTTCAGACGCGACAGGTGGCCCCTGTGCTTTGTGCCCTTCGACGCACCGGGAAACCTGCGCAACCTTGGAGCGGTGACGCGCCCCGGCTGTCCACGCCGACCGCTGCTGGACCGTATCGGCACCTATATCAACGCGACACCGCCCGTCGGCGTCACTCCAACCTTTTCGGGGTGATGCCATCCCAAAGGTCGTGATACCGCCTTGGCGGTCACAAAACTGACCGCTCAAAACCCACATCTCAAAGGCTCTTTTTCGACGAGAGGGTGCGGTCGGGTCACCTTAAAATCTACTTGCCCATATCATCCAAAAAGCCGAACGTGTCGGTGTATCCAGCCGGTTTGCCAACTGCCCGCGACGTCCTGCGCAAGTCAGTTGACAATGGATTTTGTATTTTGGATACATTGGGCAGAGATTTCGCGGCGATCAGAGTCGTCCAAGAATGCTCTGACCACAAAGAGCAACGCGAATGTCTGTATAAAAACCATTTTTGGGAGACCCACATGAAACTGAAACTAATGGCCGCAACTGCTGCGATCGCCTTGTCGGCTGCCGCGGCACAAGCGAACACGCTGGTCTATTGCTCGGAAGGCTCGCCCGAAGGCTTCGACCCGGCCCTGTTCACCGCCGGCACAACCTTTGACGCCTCTTCGCACCCGATCTACAACCGCCTGCTCGAGTTCGAAACCGGCACCACCAACGTGATCCCCGGCCTGGCCGAAAGCGTCGAGGCCAGCGATGACGGTCTGGAATACACTTTCAAACTGCGTCAGGGCGTCAAGTTCCACTCGAACGACGAATTCACCCCGACCCGTGATTTCAACGCGGATGACGTGATCTTCTCGTTCATGCGCCAGAAGGACGAAGGCCACCCGTACAACCAGATTTCGGGCGGCACGTGGGAATACTTCCAGGGCATGGGTATGCCGGAACTGGTCGAGTCCATCGAGAAGATTGACGACTACACGGTGAAATTCACCCTGACCAAGCCCGAAGCGCCTTTTGTCGCCAACATGGCGATGGACTTCGCCTCGATCCTGTCTGCCGAATACGCGGATGCGATGATGGCAGCGGGCACACCTGAAAAGCTGAACACCGCACCGATCGGCACCGGTCCGTTCTCGTTCGTGGCCTATCAGAAGGACGCGGTGATCCGCTATGCTCAGAATGCCGACTACTGGAAAGACCCGGCGGCTGTTGAAAACCTGATCTTCGCCATTACCCCGGATGCTTCGGTTCGCTACCAAAAGCTGAAGGCAGGCGAATGCCACATCATGCCCTATCCGAACCCCGCCGACATTCAGGCGATGAAGGATGACGCGGACATCAACATGATGGAGCAAGAGGGCCTGAACGTCGGCTATCTGGCTTACAACACCACCATGGAGCCGTTCGACAACCCGAACGTCCGCAAGGCGCTGAACATGGCGATCGACAAGAACGCCATCATCGACGTGGTGTTCCAAGGTTCGGGCCAGGTTGCCAAGAACCCGATCCCGCCGACCATGTGGGGCTATAACGACGCGATCACCGACGACGCCTATGATCCCGAAGCGGCCAAGGCGATGCTGGAAGCCGAAGGCGTGTCCGATCTGTCGATGAAGATCTGGGCAATGCCGGTGCAGCGTCCCTATAACCCGAACGCTCGCCGTATGGCCGAACTGATCCAGGCCGACTTCGACAAGATCGGTGTTGGTGTCGAGATTGTCTCGTATGAATGGGGTGAGTACCTGTCGCGCTCGAAAGAACTGAACCGCGATGGTGCCGTTCTGCTGGGCTGGACCGGGGACAACGGTGACCCAGACAACTTCCTGGCCGTTCTGCTGGGCTGTGACGGCCGCGAAGCGTCGAACCGCGCACAATGGTGCCACCAGCCGTTCGAAGACCTGATCCTGAAGGCCAAACAGACCACCGATCAGGCCGAGCGCGCCAAACTGTACGAAGAGGCTCAGGTCGTCTTCAAAGAGCAGGCACCCTGGGCGACTATCGCACACTCGGTTGTCTTCATGCCGATGCGCAACGAAGTGCAGGGCTACAAGGTGCACCCGCTGGGCGGCCATATCTTCTATGGCGTAAGCGTCGAGTAAATCACCACTCACTGACCGGAGCCGCCATCGGCGGCTCCGGTTTTCTTTTTGGGAGGTCGGCGTCAATGCCGGATTTGTCCGAGTACCGTCAACTGGCAAAGGACATGTCAGTGGATGCCGTGGCGCTTGTGCCCGGTCCGAATTTCACCCGCGCTTTGGGAAAACCCTTCATGAGCCACGAACGGCCCTTTGTGGTCGTGATCCCGGCCGAAGGGGCGCCAGCCGCGGTAGTCCCCAATCTTGAGCTTGGGTCATGGGAACTGGTCGGGTTCGAAGGCGCTGTCTTCGACTGGTTCGATCAGACCGGCTATGACGACGCATTTGCGGCGCTGGCCGATCATATGCCGCTGACGTCACTAGCCGTCGAAGGGCAGGTGATGCGGGTCTTTGTGTCCAAAGCATTCACCAACGCGCTGCCAAACCTGCGCATCGTGGATGCCGAGCGCGAAATTTCCGGCCTGCGGATTTGCAAAACCGAAACCGATATCGCAGCAATGCAGGCGGCAATTGATATCTCGGAACGTGCGTTGGCCCGCGTGATCGCGGATGTGCGCGTTGGTCAGACCGAGGTTCAGATCGAGCAAGCCCTTATTCAAGCCCTATTTGCCGAAGGCGCGGCCTCGCTGGCTTTTGCGCCGATCGTTACCGCGGGGGATAACTCGGCGCGGCCCCATGGCAAGGCGCGTGCGGATTACCGGATCAAACCGGGCGACGCGCTGCTGTTTGATTTTGGCGCCCGCAAACACGGGTTTGCCGCCGATATAACCCGCACCTTCTTTGTGGCCGAGGTCTCTGACGAGGGCAGGGACGTCTACGATACCGTTCTGCGCGCCAACCTCGCCGGGTTCGAGGCCTGCCGCCCCGGCGTCACAGCACACGATATCGACGACGCGGTGATCAGCGTGCTCGAAGCCTCGCCCTATGCCGACCGCATCCGTACCAAGACGGGTCACGGTTTGGGCCGCGACGTTCACGAAGCACCGTACATTATGCGCGGAAATGACCAGAAAATCCTGCCTGGCATGGTCTGGACCAATGAACCGGGTCTTTATGAACTGGACAATTTCGGCGTACGCATAGAAGATGACGTGCTTGTTACCGAGGATGGCTGCCGGTCTCTGACCAGCTTTCCCAAAGATCTCACAATCATAGGTCGCTGATGTTTGGCTACTTACTCACACGCCTTGGCATGTTCGTTCCGACATTTCTGGGCGTGACACTGATTTCCTTCATGTTCATCCGGGTTCTGCCCGGTGACCCCATCATCGTCATGGCTGGCGAACGCGGCATGACCGAAGAACGCTATCAGGAGATGGTCGAGAAGCTGGGCTTCGACAAACCGGTCCTGCAGCAATATTGGGACTACCTCGTTGGCGTCCTGCACGGTGATCTGGGCGAAAGCTTTGTCACCAAGAAACCGGTCTGGGATGAATTCTTTGCCCTGTTCCCTGCAACATTGGAATTGTCGATCTGCGCGATGATCTTTGCGGTGGCTCTTGGCTTGCCCGCCGGTGTGATTGCTGCCGTGAACCGGGGCAAGTTCTTTGACCGGGCGCTGATGTCCTCGGCACTGGTCGGCTATTCGATGCCGATCTTCTGGTGGGCCCTGCTGCTGATCATCGTGTTTTCGGGCAATCTGGGCTGGACGCCGGTCTCGGGCCGGATTGACCTGCTGTATTACTTCCCAAGCGTCACCGGCTTTATGCTGATTGACAGTCTGCTGTCGGGGCAGCCCGGAGCGTTTGGATCTGCCGTCCGTCACCTGATCCTGCCGACCATCGTTCTGGGCACCATTCCGCTGGCGGTGATCGCGCGCCAGACACGCTCGGCCATGTTGGAAGTGCTGGGCGAGGATTACATCCGCACCGCCCGCGCCAAGGGCCTTTCGCCTTCGCGGATCAACGGACTGCACGCCCTGCGTAACGCTCTGATCCCGGTGATCACAGTGATCGGCCTGTCAGTTGGTACGCTTTTGGCTGGCGCAATCCTAACCGAGACGATCTTTAGCTGGCCGGGCATCGGCAAATGGATGGTAGACAGCATTTTCCGCCGCGACTACCCGGTGGTGCAGGGCGGTCTGCTGATGATCGCCGTGATCGTGATGCTGGTGAACCTGCTGGTCGATGTCCTCTATGGCATCATCAACCCCAAAATCCGGAGGCGGTGATGGCTGAACTTTCCGCAAACGCGCCCAAAACCGAAGACCGCCCCAGCGCCCTGCGCGAGTTCTGGTATTACTTCAGCGAAAACCGCGGTGCCGTGTTCGGGCTGTGGGTCTTCCTGGCCTTTGTCTTCTGTGCCGCTTTCGCGCCCCTGTTGGCGCCCTATGACCCGACCGAGCAGTTCCGCAATCACATCCTCCAGCCCCCCGCATGGCAAGAGGGCGGTAGCTGGGCCTTCCCGTTGGGCACCGATCCGCTGGGGCGGGATATGCTGTCGCGGCTGATCATGGGGTCACGCTATTCCTTCTTCGTCGGCATCGTCGTGGTCTGTGTGGCCGTGACGGGCGGTGTGATTATCGGGCTGCTGTCCGGTTTCGCGCCGAAATGGGTCGATACGCTGATCATGCGGGTGATGGACATCATCCTGTCCTTCCCGTCACTGCTGCTGGCGCTGGTGCTGGTTGCGATCCTTGGCCCGTCTCTGACCAACGCGATGATCGCCATCGCCATCGTGTTCCAGCCTCACTACGTGCGCCTGACCCGCGCCTCGGTGCTGTCGGAGCGGCAGAAAGACTACGTGACTTCGGCCCGTGTGGCCGGAGCAGGCAAAGCACGGCTGATGTTCAAGACCGTGCTGCCCAACTGTCTGGCCCCGATCATCGTGCAGGCGGCGCTGTCGTTTTCGACCGCCATTCTGGACGCCGCCGCCCTTGGCTTTCTGGGCATGGGCGCGCAGCCGCCCACACCGGAATGGGGCACCATGCTGGCCGAAGCGCGTGAGTTCATTCTGCGCGCTTGGTGGGTCGTGACCTTCCCTGGCCTGGCCATCCTAGTCACGGTGTTGGCCATCAACTTGATGGGCGACGGTCTGCGCGATGCGCTGGACCCGAAACTGAAGCGGAGCTGACGACATGAGCCTGTTGGATATCCGAAACCTCACCGTCGAATTCGCCACCGCTTCGGGCAAGTTCCGCGCCGTGGACGGAGTGGACCTGTCCGTCGACAAGGGCGAGCTGATGGCCATTGTCGGCGAAAGCGGCTCGGGCAAGTCCGTGTCGATGCTGGCGCTAATGGGGCTGCTGCCCTGGACCGCCACGATCACCGCTGACCAGCTGAGTTTCGAAGGCATCGACCTGACCAAAATCTCGGCCCGCGACCGGCGCAAGATCATCGGCAAAGACATCGCGATGATCTTTCAGGAACCGATGTCCTCGCTGAACCCCTGTTTCACAGTTGGTTTTCAGATCAAAGAGGCATTGCGCATCCACCTGGGTCTGAACCGCAAAGAGCGCCACCAGCGCGCGATTGAGCTGTTCGATCAGGTCGGTATCCCGGCCCCGGAAAGCCGTCTGAACACCTTCCCGCACCAAATGTCGGGCGGGATGAACCAACGGGTGATGATCGCCATGGCCATCGCCTGCAAACCCAAGCTGCTGATCGCGGATGAACCGACAACAGCGCTGGACGTGACCATTCAGGCGCAGATCCTGGACCTGCTGGTCCGATTGCGCGATGAGCAGGGCATGGGTCTGGTTCTGATCACTCACGATATGGGTGTCGTCGCTGAGACGGCCGAGCGGGTGCAGGTGCAATATGCCGGTCAAAAGGTGGAAGAACAGCCCGTCAAGGACTTGTTCCGCACGCCGCGCCATCCCTACACGTCGGCCTTGCTGAGCGCGCTTCCGGAACGGGCGACATCGAAGATGTTGCCGACCATTCCAGGCGTGGTGCCCGGTCAGTTCGACCGGCCCAAAGGGTGCCTGTTCAGCCCCAGATGCCAATATGCCGACGACCTCTGCCGGTCTTTGCCACCGACGCCCCACAGCGCAGAGTATGGCAAAGCCCGCTGCCACTATGTTGAAAAGATAACCGCCGGAGAACTGGCATGACCGCCCCCATTGTTCAGGCCAGTTCGTTGGCCAGGTTCTACACCGTCAAAGGCGGTCTTCTGTCGAAACCGGCGACGGTAAAGGCTTTGTCCGGCGTTGATTTCGATCTGCAACCCGGCAAGACACTCGCCATTGTCGGCGAGTCCGGTTGTGGGAAATCGACACTGGCGCGCGTTGTGACGATGATCGAAGAGCCGACCTCGGGCAGCCTGACCATTGACGGCGTCGACATCACCCCATCGAAATGGGCGCAGATGCGCGAGACGGTGCAGATCGTGTTTCAGGATCCCTATGGCTCACTCAATCCGCGCCAGAGGATCGGGCAGATCCTGCAGGAACCGCTGATCATCAATCGCCCTGACATGTCGGCGGCCGACCGCGAGGCGCGGGCGCGTGAGATGATCGACCTCGTGGGGCTACGTCCCGAACATTATGACCGCTATCCGCACATGTTCTCGGGCGGGCAGCGCCAGCGTATCGCCATCGCGCGGGCGCTGATGCTGAACCCCAAGGTGTTGGTGCTGGATGAACCGGTCTCGGCGCTGGATGTCTCGATTCAGTCGCAGATTCTGAACCTTCTGGTCGAGCTGCAGGAGCGCCTGAATCTCGCCTATCTGTTCATCTCGCACGACCTTTCGGTGGTGAAACATTTCGCCGATGACGTGATCGTCATGTATTTGGGTCGGGCCGTCGAAAAGGCCCCGAAAGAGCAGTTGTTCGCAGCCCCCCGGCACCCCTATTCCAAGGCGCTGCTTTCGACGACCCCGCGTGCCGACCCCGAAGCACGGAAAGAGCGGATCAAGCTGGAAGGTGAGCTGCCCTCACCGATGAACATCCCCCAGGGCTGCGCCTTTGCGCAACGCTGCTGGCTGGCGACCGAGGAATGCCGTGCTGCCCCGCCCGAACTCAGCGGCGAGACGCATCAGGTGGCCTGTCTGCACCCTCTGGATTGATCGGGTTTACTCGCCCTTTCGCGTGGCAATAACCATTTCCAGCAACTGGTCCTTGGTCCGCTGAATATGCCGGGTCAGCAGGGCACAAGCGTCCTCGACCCGGCCATCGCGGGCCATTGACAACAGCTCCCGATGGTCATTCTTGGCCGGTTCGCGCTGTTCCATGACGCTCAGGTGCATTCGGACATACCGGTCAGATTGGACATTGACCCGTTGCAGGATTTCATTGCTCAAGCCCCGCCCCGCGGCGGCATAAAGCGCCATGTGGTATTCGTTGTTGAGGGTACCCCACCGGCCTACATCGTAGGCGTCATAGGATTTTTCCATCTCATCCAAAATCCGGTCACATTCAACTAAATCAGCTTCGGTCATCTGCGGGATGGCGCGTTGAAACAGGTCCACTTCCAGCAGCACGCGCAGATCGAAAATCTCTCCGATTTCCGACAGGGAATGCTTGGTGACCGATGCCCCGCGATTGTTGGTCAGTTGCACAAGACCTTCAGCATCCAGCCGCTTCAGCGCCTCACGGATCGGCATTCGCGAAACGTCGTAATCCTCGGCCAGAGCTTCCTGCCGAATGGTCTCTCCCTCGGCCATTTCACCGCTCAGAATCCGCTCGCGCAGATCATTGGTGATGACATCCGGCAGGCTTTGCCGGGGGATTGCGCGGGTTCTGGGCATATGCTCTGTCTCGGGTGAAGAAAACTTGTATCCAAAATACAAAAGTAGTGGTCGATTTCCAAGTCCCATACAAGCCGCGATTGCGAACAGGTGACTCATTGCGTTCGACAAAAGCTCAAAGGGACTTCAATCCGGTTTCACATCCTTCCTGCAAGCTGGTTGCTGCGATCAACACGAGAGAATCGGCGAATGTACGTAAATACCTATAGCCAATGTGAAAATCCAAACCATCGGTTGGACTAATTGAATTATTTGCAAAAATCACGCTCGATTCGGCGAAACTGCTATTTCGGCGTTAGGCCTTGTTGTGAACATATTCCAACCCCCTATGCCGCCTGTTGCAGGAGCATTGCGCTCGGTTAGCCTCTCGGATTTTGCCGTAGCCCCAAGCAGAGGATCATCGATCAACTTAGCTGATATACGTTCCTCTGCCGTGGGGGTGTTCAACTCAGACACCTAAACACGCCATCACCAAGGACGACGAAATGACTCATCACTCTCCCATTACTGCGAATGAGCGTGTTTAT
>NZ_WPZO01000006.1 GCF_013031355.1 Ruegeria arenilitoris
GCTCGTCAGGCTCATAACCTGAAGGTCGCAGGTTCAAATCCTGCTCCCGCAACCAATCTTCCAGGTCGGAAATCAAACACTTAGCCTCGCATCACACGAGGCTTTTTGCTTTGCGCCAACACAACTGGAAGCACTGTGGAAACATCAGGATGCGAATAAACCGTGCGGTGAATACGCAACAGAGATTAATCGCTCAAAAGTTAGGGTTCACTGTTTCAAAGGTTGCACGGAGAAACTCGTACCGAAAATCGCAATGTCTGAGCGGGTGCCGAAACAATTTTAACTACAACGATCCCGTCGCAATACTCGCGTCGTATAATTCAGGGTCGATACGTTCATAGTCGTAAACGGCGGCTCGACAAATTACACACCCAAACTTGGACCGCTGACGGATTTTTCGCTTGATTGGGGCTGGAAGGTTTCGCGGAAGCCCATGTCTGTTTGCCAAAGCAAGCCCTAACTATTAACCGCGTTGGCACAGTCGAAAAATGAATCCAGTTAGACAATACGGGATCTTGTATATTTTGATAATTCCGACCGAAAATGAAGGGTCAATTTCAGGATACTGCACGAACTCCTTTGGGCCGATTTACGCGCAAAATGAGCCTTGCACAGGCTAACGCTGCCGCTTGAAAGCGCAATCTAAACAAATACTACGTTTCATCTATAGGTTTTCAGCATTGGAAAGAACATCAAGGCAAAACCTTAAAGGGGTGCTTTTCGGCTGCGAACAGTAACCTTTTGACTGAAGGGCGTCCGAAGGAGAGTTTCCTCCTCCGATCAGAATGAGAAGGAAATCGTCCAAAGGCGGCAAAAGTTCTTGCGAGTTTGCTGCTGTCTCCTTCAGCGACAGTGTTTGAAACACTCCAAAAAGCGGAATTTCTATAGTGCCGTCTGCCCCCTCGGGATACTCGTGCAGATATTGCCGTGTTCCCCAGACAGGTTCGGTGAAAAAGTCGCGATAGTAAGTCCGGTCCAACTGACCGAACTGAATCTCCAAACCTTCCTGTTCAATCTTCCCGCTGCGGACACTCTGGTAAATGTCCATTATTTTCTCATGGATCTCCGGCCACCTTACCGCCTCAACTGTCGCGCTTAGTGAGATAATTGCCTTTTTCTTTCCCATCACAACGAAGTCTGAGCGTGGATCGTAAGCCGCGCGCATTTCCTGGCGGATGATCCGAAACATCTCGGACCCTTGGTTCGCGCCGATGTAATCTACCAAGACATTTGTCCCAACCTGGTCTGCCTCATCTGCAAACTCTTCTGCTTTGACAAAAAGGATCAGCATCTCGGTAGAGTCGGGATCGGCAAAGTGAATGACGCCCGTCGGAAGGGTGAAGGCTTCTTCGTTCGTACCCATCAAGGCTTCAGCCCATTTTGCGAAAGGCAATTCCCACTTTCCTTTCGGGCGGGGAAGCTTGTTGACCAGTCGAATGGTGCGGCGTTCTACTTCTTCATCTCCAGATCTTAGGATTGCCTGAATGGGCTGGCCGAAACGAAATTTGCCATCGCCAACCTCTGTTTCCGCTTCATCAGGTTCGTACTCGAGGAAATCCGCCACTTCATTCAGAACATGTTCTGGCCTTCTGGTCCTGGTAGACTGGGTAGGGCTGGTATACTGCAGCTCTCTTGCGTACCAGCCGTCCGAGTATTCCGGCTCAAGCAAGAGGTTTTCGAGGTGGACGAGGGTCTCTGGAAAGACTTCGTTTGGCGCCGAGACAGTGAGCATCAGATTATGGTGACTTGTTTCGACGTAATGCCTGATCCCCTTCAACTGCTTGTACTTAGCAATCTTGTGGGAGGAACGGCTTGATGTTCCTCCTGACACGACACTTGCGAGACCAGCACGCAAGGCAGCCACCCGTTCTGTTGTCGGCCGATCAATCGGCCAAACCAAGGTGAGTTCCGAAATACCGTTCTTCAGAGGCGTCAGAAAAGCAATATTCGCATCGCCAGTCGTTGCGATCAGCTCTGCCCGGACCTGCTGAACAGAGAGCAGGCTGAGAACCATAAAGAGAGTGGCAATGAAACGGCCTTTAAGTGTTTGCATGTTACTCTGCTTTTTCGGCCAACACGACAGATGTCGCTGCTGGCTTGATGACCTTTTCGGCAAAATCAATAACGTCCTGATCTGTTGTATCGTTCAAGATGTCGACAAATACCGACGGGGTGATAGGGGGGAAGCCATCAGAAGCCACATTCTTCAGGAATGATAGAAACGCTACGGGTCGGCGCGTAGCATTTCGGGCCGCAACGACCTGCATCTGGCGTGCTTGATTGATCTCATCCTTGGTGATCGGTTCGTTCAACAAATTGGCCAGAGTCTCTGTCAGATGGCTGTGCGCCGCATCCAAGCTGAAACCGGGCATCAGGTGCAAATCTATGGTAAGTTCCAGGTCAGCATTCTTGGCAAGAAACCAGTCGGCGTCGACGCTGAAAAAGCGCTCGTCTTGATAGTACAGGGCCTTGTAGAGCCGTTCTTTCAAAATATCGCTGGCGATGAAAAATGCGCCCTGCATATCAATGCTGGTTGACCGATCTTCGAAGTCCACGAATTTCGCAAACTGGACTGTGTCATGCGCCAGCTTGTCCGACTTGATGCGTTCAATAAACCTGAGCTCGGGATCCGGTTTGTGGTCCAACCAGGGTTTCTGAGGCGTCTCAGAAGGTTCTGTGTCCCCAAATATGCGAGCAACGAGTTCCTCGGCTTTTTCCGGTTCAATTTTCCCCGACACGATTAACGTCACATTGGATGGTGCATAATGTGTTTCGTGAAACTGATAGGCCGTCTCAAGGTTCAATTTGGGAAGATCTTCGATGGTGTTATTTGCCCGACCACGCAGACTGCCATAGAGGTTTTGAAGCGCAATTCTTCGGAGCCAGCGGAGCGGAGACTGTCTTTCGCGCAACTGTGTTTCCCGTTGAACGATATCAATTTCGCTTTCCGCAAATCCTGCCGGCAGCGACGGCGTGTCAAGAACGGCCCGAGACAGCTGCAACAACATTTCTATGTCAGAAGGTACGCCGGAATTCGTGTATACCGTCGATACATTATGCGTTGTCGCATAGATATCGCGCTCACGGGGCTTTCTGAGTATTGTGGCGTCCGCTGAAAACGCGGCCAAGTGCTCAGTTAAATGTGCCGTGCCGGATGGTTCTGGATCATCATACTCCCCCGACAGAACAATTAACTGAACGTCCACACGGTCGAAATCATCCCTCGGGACCACGTAGGCCGCAAATAATCCGCCTTTCTCAGAAAGAGGGATGACGCTTTGAGCTTGAGCAGTTCCAGCAAACACCCAGAAGACAAGCGAAAAAAACAATACGAATGCGCGCATCCTGATCCTTTGAACTTTGTCACTGAGGACAAAAACTCTGCCATCAGGCGTTGAACGAAAATGGCAGTGACTTGCCGAATGCTTGTGGGATTCAAGGTGCTTTTTCAAGCGGCCAACTGAAAACTTGTCGAACTGTGTTCGAATCGAAACCAAAAAACTCCAGAATGAGTGCCTCAGCCCTGTGTGGATTGACCGGCCAAAAGTCGTATTTAATACAACAGCGGCGAACGAAGGTTCTTCTCCAAAAGCTACGAGGGCAATGTCTGTTTTGTGACAGGCAAAGTCATTGATTCAAAGCTGGTGAAAGTTTTTTTGGCTTCTAGGGATTTGCAAAGTCTAGTTGCGAATGTCCGCTTTAAGCTCAGAGCGGGCACTGATGCGAAGAACTGCGGACGGCGACACTGAGCCCTTAGTGTCGTATGGTGCACGTTATATAAAGGTCCGGTCCTCAAGCGTAGTCAAAGACCTGGCAATATCTAAGGCGGTTCTGTCAACGGCTTGTGGCACAAGAATTTCTGACGATTTCGGTTGAGTGCTCCAAAGAGACAAAACGACCTTTTTGGGCAGGAAGGTTTTGAATGCAGGTTTTTTGTCCAGAATACAACTTCAGCGTTTGTTGAACGAGTAGGTCCACCTCGGCTAACATTCTTAGAAGTATCGCGGGGTGATGTTGTTGTCTGACATAGAGCTCAAGAAACTTGAAATCCTAGATCGCGAAGCGCGCGTCAAGGAGCGTGAGTTAGAGTACAATATTGCACAAGCTAAGAACAACTCGTGGAAGTCGCCGCTAGTAGTCGCAATTCTCGCGGCAGCAATCGGGGCAATGGGTAATGCGTTTATTATCTATTACAGTTCGTATCTTGAGCGCGCCGCAGCGGCTACCGCTCACCAACGAGAAATCAAACTGGCTGAGAGTGCCGCTGAGCGAGAACGCATTCTGGAAATGATCAAGATCGGAGAACCTGAACAAGTTCAACGAAATCTTGAGTTTTTAATCGACACTGAACTCGTTCAAGATTCCGAGACAGTTGCCAGTATCCAAGAGTATTACCAGAATATCACGCCCGGTGAAGGCCCCGGGGCATCGTCTGGGACAGTGAGTTTTGACGAGCTAGGAATTAATCGGTCAGAAATAAACGGAAGTTTGAAAGCTCCGAGCAGAATGTTTTTGAAAGAAAATTTGGGAAAGCCGCGCGAAGAGTTAAGTGATAGTTGCGAACCGGTTACCAACGAGGCGTTGAAGGCAAAACTGCAAGTCGGAGAAGTTGGTGATTTGCGGGTACATCTACTGGCTCCCGCAATTCAATCGCTTGAGAAGGTTTTTTCCGAGATAGAGGAAAAGCACCCACACATTTTGTTCAAAATCGGTAGCGCTGGAACGCTATGCGTTCGCAGGGTCCGTGGCTCCTCATCGACTGCAGGCTCTCACAGTTGGGGCACAGCAATCGACTTATACTTGGATGGTGAACTAGATCGCTTCGGTGATGAAAAGGTGGATGTCCAGCTGTATCGCGTCGCTCTTGTTTACATAAAGAATGGATGGGTTTGGGGAGGAGGGTTCGCCGGTGAAGATTCGATGCACTTCGAAGTAAGCGAACAATTGCTTCAAAGATGGATAAGCGATGGCGTCCTGTAAAATCATTGTGCCAAAACTCAAGTGTTTATGTCACAGGCGAATACAGCCGTTTCTGTCTGGCTGACCGGAAGCGGTCATTCCATAGCTTTCGGCAGCATGGGTGACCCTCCGATCCAACTGCTACCCCGCATGCCCATCAATTCGTGCATCGGATGACCGGGCCTTGGCCGGAAGACAAGCGCCAAAATTATGAGCGGTAAGCTTTGCTGGACCAGCGCCCAGTTCTGCGGCTTACCTCTTACACCGATGATGATCATTGTGATGCCGACAAGCCCAACGATAGGCGCAACATATTGGATGAGTTGATAAAGGCGCTGCATGATCCCTGCCTGATTGTCGAAACAGTACGGCAACCTTGATTCAGCCAGGGGAAGAAATCCAGAGGCTGGATGAGCCTCTGAGCATTTGGCATTTAGCCCGCCGTTACCTCATCAAGCAATGCACGAGCATCGGTTACATCGCTCGTATGCTCGCCTCCTGTGACTGTTTTTAAAGCAGTGCTTAGTGCGGAAGAGGCCGCGGGCGACCCGATTTCTGTGCATGCTCTAAAGTAGTCCACTGCAGTTCGGAGTTCGAACATCCTCGCGTGTTGTTGCTGCGCGGTTTGCAGAGCTTTGTGAAACTCTGCTTCGGCGGGACCATTCCGGGAAATTGCCAGTGCATAGACCCGGTCGGTTTCAGCTTGTGCCCAGCCCTCATTCGTCAGGTTTTGGTGTTGGCGTGCTTCGGCCAGCAATTCCAGGGCACCGTCCTGATCACCCGTTTCAAGAGTGAGTTCGGCAATCAAAGTCAGGAAGAACGGCTTGTAATTTCCCGCCCCGCTGGCCCACCAAGCTTCTGCCGCGTTTCGCAACGCGCGGATCGTCGCCGGGGCGGGTGAAACAAAGGCATCCACCCAACTGCGCCAGAGGGCTGCAGTCACGGACATGAATGTAAAGGAGTGTTTAGAGGCTAGTTCCTCAAGTTGGGTCACAGCTTCAATGACCTGGTCGGGTTCACGGCGCAGAAGGTGCAGCATGCACAGGTAGGTCAGTGACTGCGCGATGCTATGGGCATGTTCAAGCTCTCGGGCGGCAGCAACCGCTTGCTTTTGAACTTCCAGTGCCTTGTCCGGCGCGCCGCGCATCCAGATGGCCAGGCTCAGGAAACACGAGGTGATCGCGGCATGGTCCGACCCATAGATAAAAGCCAGATGCCCATCCCGTTCCCGGCTGTAGAGGTCGAGCGCCTGCTTCAAATGCTCGTAGGCCCGGTCCAGTTCACCAATGTGAAACAGCACGGCACCCATCGCCCGATGCGCCACCATCTGATGCTGCGTTTCACCGGTCGTTCCCGCCAGTTTCAGCAACTCTCCGGCAACATTTCTGGCCAGATCGTATTCGGCACGCACCAAATGAAACGAATACAAACCGTTCAACACCGGAAACAAGTGCTCGGTTTCGTCGACGCGTTCACACAGGTCCCTAATCCGTTCGTAGACAGAACCGGTTTCATCGGCGGCTATTCCGGCCGTTGAGCGCAGAACACCCGCTCTGAGAACCTGAATCTCGATTTCCTTTCGGTCACGGTCGTCGCTCTGGCTTTGCTCTCGCAATTGCTCGATTGCCAGGGAAAGCTGTGTGTTCGCCTCAATGTTTGCTGAACGCTGAACCGCACGCTGGCCCGCAAGGTGGCGGCAGTCGATGGCCTGCTTGCTCATCCCGGCCATTGTGTAGTGATGGGCCAGAATTTCCGGGCTGGCATCCCCTATGTGAAGTGCTTCCTGATTGAGCGTCTCAGCGACGCGCGCGTGCAGGACCCGTCGTTCGCTTTTCAACAGACTGTTGTAGGCCGTGTCACGAATAAGGGCATGGCGATAGCTGAAGGTTTCCAGGCCGTCTGTCGCGGCAGTTGTGACAATGCCCGCGTCCACCAGAAGCTCCAGGGCTGAACGCAACGCTTTTTCGCCAAAGCGCGAAACCTCGGCGATCAACGGATAGGAGAACTGAGGGCCGATGACCGCGCCGATCTGAGCCACCTCCTTGGCCGAACTCAGTCGGTCGAGGCGCGCCATCAGCGCATCATGCAATGTGCTGGGAACCGGGCTTGCCGGAGACGATGCGCCAACCGGTTGGGCTGCGTGGTCTTCCATCAAAGCGCCTGATTCCAAGAGGTCTTTTGTCACTTCTTCGACGTAAAGCGGGACACCATCAGATCTGGCGGCGATCACCTCATACATCTCATCCGAGATGGACTGACCTTGGGCAACTTCGTCCACAATGCTTTTTACCTGATGGAAATCCAGTTGCCTCAAGACAACTTTCGTTAGGTTCGATTGCAGCGCCCAGCCCGGGTCGAATTCGGGCCGGAATGTCATCACAACCAACACAGGAAGGTCTTTGATCCGATCCACGATCTGATCCAGCAGCAACTTGGTCGTCGGATCAACCCAATGCGCGTCCTCAAACAAAAGAAGCACCGGTTTCTCCGCAGCCATAGACGCCAGAATCTTCAGCATCATCCCCAGCGTTTGATCCATGATTTTCTGAGGCGTCAAATCCAGCGGTCCCAATCGGTCTTCGAAGGGAACAGAAAGCAAAGACGCGGCCAGCTTTAACACATGGTCGGACGGATCCCCCAGGACCGAAGATATCTTGTTGAGCTTTGTTTCGTCTGAGTCGTCGGGGCGAAGTTCCGCCACGATCTCGAACTGACGAATGACGGGATAAAACGCACTCGCAAAATGATAAGGTGAGCACTGATACCGGGTTTGAGTGTGCGACACCCCCGAAGCGTTTTTTCGTAGTTCTTCAACCAGCCGGGACTTGCCAATGCCCGGCTCACCCGACACCAGCACAACCTGTCCCTGACCACCGCTGGCCAGTTTCCACTTTTCGTTCAGCGTCCCATATTCAGCCGCGCGACCGACCAATGGCTTCAATTGCACATCGTCCAGCGCCATGAACCGGCTGACAGTTTCCCGTGTTCCGGTCACTTGCCAGGCTTCGACCTCTTTGGCGAACCCCTTGAGCTTGAATGCGCCGCGCAAAACGTATTCGAAAGCGTCCCCGGCCAACTGATGCGTGCTGGGTGCAATAATCAGCGTGCCGGGGTCGGCCATTGCCTGCAGACGTGCGGCAAGATTTGGCGTCTCGCCCATCGCGGTCCCGTCCTCAAACATCTTTTCGCCGCGCAAATCTCCGACGACAACCAGCCCGGTCGCGATTCCAATTCGGACGTTCAGTTTCGCATGGGTCCGGATGTCCGGGATTTCTTTTATGATCCGCAGGCCCGCACGAACGGCGCGCTCCGGATCATCCTCGTGGGCATGGGGAAACCCGAAAAAGACCATGATCCCGTCGCCGTAATAGCTTGCGATGTGACCATCAAAGGCAGCAACAGACGCCGCACATGTTTCCTTGAACAGCCGCAGGACCTCGGCCAAGTCTTCCGGGTCGACACGCTGGGCGATTTCGGTGGATCCGACCAGATCGATAAACATGACGGTCAGTTGCCGTCGCTCTGCCACAATGGCGGGGCCGAGTGCTGTGTTTTGTGGACGACGCCCCCCGTCTGCGCCGGCACGAACGGCTTTCATAAATCGCCGTCTCGGACCCAGAGGAAGCCCGATCGTGACAAGATCTTCGTCGGTCAACTCTGTAAGATCACCGAGTTCGATTTCGTGTTCTTCAAAGGCTCTGGCGTATTTGGACAAACCGTGGTTTTCCAGCCAGACCGCGATATCGGACATTTTTGATTGTCTTGCTTGCTGCTTCAGCAGAGCCCTTGCCTGCATCCAGCCAGCGCGCATCCCCCTTTTTGCTTGGCCTTTCAAGGACCCCCCATAGGTCCCGTCGAAATACGGAGTACTTCCTTCTCAATGAAGTACTCCGATGTGGCTTTGGTCAAGGGGGTCATCACCATTTACTGGGTTGGACCCGATACCGGTTTGCCAGAATTCACCCGGTCCTTAGTGCATACAGCAGAATGCCCCATGAGGCGCATCTTTCATTAGCGTGTCGAAATCCTTGCCGCGCATCTCGATCAGGGTTTTGTGATCCCCTGCCTCGAACCAGATTTTGTCCAGCCCGGTCAGGCTGTCGTCGACAACGGTCGGCAAATCATAGGCTTCGCCTACAGGCGGCACCGCACCAAGGGCGCAATCATCGAACAGACCATCCATTTCGGATTCCGGCGCCAAGCCAAGACGGCGGTTCATCATCGATTGAAGCGCGGTCAGGTCAACCCGGTGATTGCTGGGCAGAACCGCAAGCAGAGGACCTTCCTCCATGTGGATCAGAACCGATTTGGCGAGGTGGTCACCGGGGACATGCGCCGCTTCGGCGCATTCGGCGGCGGTTGCGGCATAAGGATGGGGAACGGTGTCAAACGGAAGCCCTTGGGCATCCAGATGATGTTTTAGACGAGTCGCAATGGTCATTTAGCCCTCCGTATCATCGAAGGCGTCCCGGTCGCGAAACGTGTCATGGTGCGCAACTAGGGCGCAATTGTATGTGAGGCTTTATTGTGCGCTGATTGGTCGGATCGGGCAAGGGAAAGGATTCGTGCTCGGCTGGAAAGGGCTGGAAGGGAACAGTACGCGACGCCTTTAAACCTGCTTAAGCCACCCTGTGGACCTAACTCGCCTCAAGCACCTTTCGCGCGACCCGAAAACACTCCAGCGCCTGAGGCACGCCGCAGTAGATGCCGACCACGTGGATGATGGCGCGAATCTCTTCTTTGGTCACGCCGTTGTTCAGTGCGCCTTTGCAGTGGATCTCCCACTCGTGCATCTTACCCAACGCTCCGATCATCGCGAGGTTCATCATCGACCGGGTTTTCGCGTCGATCACGTCGTCGCCCCAGCCAAAGCCCCAGCACCAGGCGGTCATCGCCTCTTGAAACGGGCGGGTGAAATCATCCGCGGCCGCGAGGTTCTTTTCCACGTATTCGGCGCCCAGAGTGCCTTTGCGTTGCTCCAACCCTTTGAGGAAAAGGTCTTCGTCGAAAATATCTGCCATGTGAGGTCTCCGGTGCTTCAGCGCGTCAGGCGGTGTTTGTAGAGGTGATCATAATGCGGTTTCATCCGGCGATGCACCTGTTTCACCCGGTCCGGCGCACCGTCGATTTCGATATATTTTCGCGGCTGCGGCGCAAGGCCGGTCGAGTTTGCAAGATTGGCGTGGAAGGACCCGCCGTCCCACCAGCTATGGGCCGACGGGTCGCCGCCCGCCTCCCAGTTTAGGGCGTCTTCAATGAAAGGAATGCCGACGGCGTCGCAGAACCTCTGCGTCATGCCGTGCGGGTCTTCCAGCAGGTCATCGCTGTCGATCACCGGCGGCGGGGTGCCGTTCAACGCAGTCAGCAAGTCGAACAGGGCGCGTTGTTCGGGAAAGCCAACCTCGCCCTCGGCGAAGTCAGGCCAGCGTTTGTACATCGAGGTGATGGTTTTCGCCGGGTCCCGGATTAGGAAGGCATGGGTGAAATGCGAAAGGAACTCTGCATCCCATATGTGGTTGATGTAATGCGGGAAATCCTTGATGAAGACCGGCCCCTTTTGCGCACGCGCCTGAATGTCCTGCCACACGCTGCCCAGCGTCAGGCCGGGCGTTGTCACGTCACCCGGTTGAAACCGGTGCCACAGCGGGTCTTCGCCCTGATACCAGGCCTCGCCGAAAGGCTCGTGCAGGCAATCCAGATCACCGCGTTGCCGCATCATCCATTCAAAGGCCGTCGAGGTGGACCGGGGCACCGCCCAGAGCGCGAGGATTTTGTGCATGGTTTTGGGATCTCCGGTTCTAAAGCCGTTTCAAAAGCTGGCCATGCGGCGTGTCCGGTGACAGGCCGAGCGATTTGAAGATGCGCCAATAAAGCGCGATGTCGTGACCGATCACTGGCTTGCCAAGTGCAGCTTCTAGCGTATCGGCCAGATGCAGCGGACGTTGTGGCAGACCCTTCAGGCCGGTTCGAAAATTGCACATCCCGTTGATCAGGATCGCATCGGCCTGCGGAGCCTGATCGGCGACGTATTCAAAGCTTTTCAGCGCCAGCTCACCGTCAAAGACCCAGCGACAGCTGTTCACCTCTTCCTGCGTGGCGAACCATCCCTGATCATGGAAATTGCCCGCATAAAGCACGTCGAACCCGGCCTCACGCAGGAACCCGACCGTGCCCTGCCACCATTCGGGCCAGTGATAGGCGGCGTTCAGGGCGACCCTTTCCACATTCATCTCGCGCAAGGCTTCGACCATCGCGTAACCGGCCATGTGAAACTGCGTGCCGTATTTGTCGGACAGGTCGGCACAGTGCTGACGGACGCCCTCGACCCCCAACCCGCAGGCATGGACCCAGTTGGACCCGACCTGCCCGCAGACATCGACACCGTTGCGAGACATGCAATGGACGAAATCCTCAAGCATCCCGAAGTTCTGCTTTCGCTGATCCAGCCCGTGCACATAGTCCGGCACATGCAGCATCCACCCGTGCACGCCGACCGTCTCGGGGCACATCCGCAGGAAATCCGACGGCGCAGCATCAAAATCGAAGGGCGGGCAGGTGAAGCCCACCTGATGCGGGAACAGCTTGTGTTCCGGCCGCCACTCTTCGGGCATCAGCATGGGCGGATCACCGCGATCATCAATCCACCGCCTCGCGCATCCATTGCTGCAGCCGGGCAATCGAGTGTTCCGACATCACGCCGCAACCGGGGTCCAGTACCAGTGGGCCGGGGCGGTAGCCGCGGGATTTCAGGCCGCGATGGACGGATTCGACCAAACGAATGTCCTCCTCGACCGTGGTTTCGCGATCCTGCACGGCCAGTTGCCGGATTACCGCGCTCTCGGATCCGCCCTCGGTGTACCAGCCGCGCCAGACGGTGCAGTGATCGGCATCGTTTGCGCGCCAGTGATAGGTGTTCAGCACATTGCCCGGATAGCACTGGAATGAGAACATCGGCCACAGGAACCAGGACTGGTAATCACCCGCATGGGGCACCGACAGATCGACGGGATAGGTCATCTTGTCGAGGCTTTGGCATTCCGTCGTATGGCGCAACACGTAACCGCCATCCGCGTCGGGCTGGATGTCATAGGTCTCGGGTTTGACCACGCCTTCGGCAAAGGTCGGGTGATTGGTCGGGCAGTGGTAGCATTCCGAGTAATTCTCGATACTGACCTTCCAGTTGCAGTGTTCCGGGATCTCGACCCATTCCAGCGGTTCCAGATCGTCGATATGCGGAACAAAAGCGCGAATTTCCTCGCGCACGCCGGGGTACCATTCGTCCATCGGGGCGGCGTCATCGTCGAGGTTGACGAAGATGAAGCCGTTGAACACTTCGGTGCGGACCGAGGTCAGGCAGATCGCGCTGCGGTCGAAACCGGGGACGGATTTGATGTTTGGACCCGCCCGCAGCTGGCCCGACAGTTCATAGGTCCAGGCGTGATAGGGGCAGACGACAACGCGGGTGTTGCCTGCACCGGTGACCATCTCATGCGCGCGGTGCTGGCAGACGTTGTAGAAGGTGCGGATTTCGCCGTCGCGGCCGCGAATGCAGAACAGGCTCTGTCCGGCGATCTCAAAGGCGAAATAGTCGCCGGTTTCCCGCACCTGCGCCACATGGCCCGCGAATTGCCACGTTCGGGACAGGAGCCCCTGCATTTCCTGCTGAAAAACCGCAGGATCGGTGTAATAGCGCGCGTCCAGTGAATGGGTCAGGGGTGCGTTCATTCGGGCTCCTCCGCGTAGAGGCCAAGTTGGTGTCTGCGTTGGTGAAACCGCTCCACCCGTTCGACGATCTCGTCACTGGAGACCGCGATCACGAAGGACAGCAGCGTTTCCAGCAACGCGATGGTTGAAACGGAGGACGGGAAAAATTGCGGTGTGTCGGCAGCAACGACAAAGCCGTGCTGCGCGTTCAGGATGACCGGACTGGCCGGGCTGTCGGAAATGCCGACGACGGTCAGGCCCTGTTGCCGCGCCAGCTTGATCGCGTCGATCACTTCGGTCCGGTAGGGGTGGCAGGTGATCGCAATCAGCACGTCCTGCTCATCAGCCCAGGCCAGATCGTCCACCGGGGTCGAGCCGGGGCGCGGGATGGCGTGGAACTGCTTCATCCCGGTCGAGGCCAAATAAGTGAAGTTGCGCGCGTTGGCATTGTTGACGCCGACGCCCAGCGTGAAAATCTGGCGACAATTCCATATGTCTTCGGCCGCCGCCTTCAGGCGCGCGGCGTCGATCCCGGCAAAGGTTTCTTCGATGTTGCGGATCGCTGCGCCGACCATATCGGCGTAAAGGCCGCCCAGCTCTCCGGACTTGCCGATATCCTGCAGCCAGCGGGCGCGGTCAGGAAAGGACACGCCGCCCTGCCGAATCGCATCCCGGAACGGGGCGCGGAAATCCTCATAGCCTTCGAACCCCACCTGCCGCGCCATACGCACGAAGGTGTTGGGTTTGACCTTGGCGGCCTCGGCAATCTCTCGCACGGTTGAAACCCCAACGTCCGTTGGGTTTTCCAGCACATAGCGCGCGGCTTTCTGCGCCTCGGGAGTGAGGGCATCCCACTCCTCGGAGAGGCGGTCCAGAACGGCTGATGATACATTTGTGTCATTCATGATTGACGATGGTACATTTGTGGAATTAGCCTGTCGAGCAGAAACGCGACTCGGGAAGAGGAAAAATCATGTCCGAGAAGAATCTGCCGTCACATGCCCGTGTAGTGATCGTGGGCGGAGGTGTCATGGGGGTCGGTCTGGCCTATCATTTGGCGCATGAAGGGTGGGGCGACGATACTGTCCTGCTGGAAAAGGCTGAACTGACCAGTGGCAGTACATGGCACGCGGCGGGCCAGATCACGCATTCGACCTCAAGCTTTGGGCTGGGCAAATGCGTGGATTACAATATCGGCCTGTATTCCGGTCAGCTGGAGGCCGAAACGGGTCAACCGGTGACATGGCATGGCTGCGGGTCCTTCCGCCTGGCCTATACCGAGGATGAGATGGACTGGCTGCGCCACACCCTCTCGGTGGGCCGGTCGCTCGGGTTCAATATCGAACTGGTCGGGCCAGAGAAGGTGGCCGAGTTGCATCCGTTCTATAACCTTGAAGGCGTGCTGGGTGCGCTGCACACACCGGATGATGGGCATGTCGATCCGACCAACGTGACCATGGCGATGGCTGCGGGTGCGCGTCAGAAGGGTGTGCGCATCTTCCGCAACTGCCGCGCCACCAACATCACGCAGGCCGACAATGGCGAGTGGGTGGTTGAAACCGAGATGGGCACCATCACCTGCGAGCATGTGGTGAACGCAGGCGGCACCTATGCGCGGCAGATGGGCGAATGGTCGGGGCTGCAACTGCCGATGACCTCGATGACCCACCACTACTTCGTGACCGAGCCGGTGCCCGAGTTCCAGAATCTGGACAAGGAACTGCCGGTGATCCGCGATGACCGCAAAGTCTCGGGCTATATCCGGATGGAGCAACAGCGCGGGCTGATCGGGATCTACGAAAAAGAGAACCCGAACTCGGTCTGGCATGATCACTGCCCGTGGGAATACGAGAACTGGCTGTTCGATGCGGATTACGACCGGGTGATGCCGTGGCTTGAGGAAAGCCTGAACCGGATGCCAATTTTTGCCGAGCTGGGTATCCAGCGTGACGTGCATGGGGCGATCTCGCATCCGCCGGACGGCAACCCTCTGATTGGGCCTGCGCCGGGTGTGCGGAACTATTGGTGCTGCTGTGGAACGCAGATCGGTATTGGCTGGGGGCCGGGCCTGACCCGCGAACTGGCGCGCTGGATGGTGCATGGGGCCGCCGACATCTCGATGCGCGAGTTCGATCCGCGCCGGTTCGGCAGCTATGCCACCAAGGACTGGCAAGTTATCAAGGCCGAGGAAGATTATTGCCTGCGCCACGAAATCCCCTTTCCGCATTTCAACCGTCTGGAGGGGCGTCCGATCAAGCCGTCGCCGCTCTATGAGTTGCTGAATTCCAAGGGTGCTGTGCACGAAGAGGTCTACGGATTCGAACGCCCCCGCTGGTTTGCGCGGGAAGGTGTGGAACAGCGCGATCACTACTCCTTCCGCCGCACCCCTGCCGACGACATGGTCGCGGCCGAGGTCAAGGCGGTGCGCGAGCGCGTCGGTATCATGGATGTTTCCGCTTTCACCAAGGTGTTGGTATCTGGCGATGATGCAGAGGTCTTGCTGGACCGCCTGATTGCCAATCGCCTGCCAAAAATAGGCCGGATCACGCTGGGGCATATGTTGAATCGGCGTGGTCGGATTGAGATGGAAGTGACAGTGTCCAGAGTCAGGGAGGATGCCTTCTACCTTGTATGCGCAGCCTTCTTTGAGCAACGTCTTCTGGATCATTTGGAAGCCCACAGGCAAGGAGCGCGCGTAAAGATTGAAAACTTGTCCAAAAGCTACTGCGCGCTGTCCCTGAACGGACCGAAATCTCGCGAGGTTCTGAACGCGGTTCGTCAATACAGCCCGCCGGAAGACAAGCTGTCCAATGCAGATTTCCCGTGGATGACGTTGCAAATCAACACTATCGCTGAGGAGCAGGTCTGGGCTTTTCGTATGTCCTATGCAGGCGAACTCGGCTGGGAGTTTCACATGCCGCGCGCCAGCCTCGAGCCGGTTTACAACGCGCTTTGGGCGGCAGGCGAACCGCACGGCATCACCGACTATGGCAGCTTTGCCATGAACGTGATGCGGATGGAGAAGGGCTTCAAAGGCGCGGGCGAGCTGACAAACGAGGTCACTCTGGCCGAGGCTGATGTGCTGCGCTTTGCCCGTACTGACAAAGATTATCTGGGCAAGGACAAAACCCTGAACACTGACCTGCCATGGGTCTGTGCCTATCTGGAAATCGAACCGGATGGCGAGATCGACGGCCACGGCGGTGAGGCGGTGATGCTAAACGGGCGTGTCGTGGGTTCGACGGCCTCGGTTGCCTATGGCCATACGGTCGGCAAAATACTCGCCTTTGCCTATATCAAACCCGAGGCAGCAACACCCGGAACCGCGCTACAGGTCGTGGTCCATGGATCGCCCCGCGCGGCGCGCGTGCTGGGTGAACCTGCCTATGACCCGCAAAGCCTGCTGCCCCGCACAGACGCCGCTTTGGAGATCGCATGATGACTCTACCCGATACAATGAAAGCCATGGTCACAATGGGTCATGGCGGCCTCGAACAGATGGTGCTGCACGAAAACTGGCCGCGCCCGGAACCCGCCGCCGGAGAGGTGCTGATCAAAGTGGCTGCCTGCGGCCTGAACAACACCGACGTGAACACACGGTCAGGCTGGTATTCCAAGACCGTCTCGGATGCGACCACCGGAGGCGCGTTCGAGGAGGTGGGCGAAGATGACCCCACTTGGGGCGGCAATCCGATCACCTTCCCGCGCATTCAAGGGGCCGATATCTGCGGTGAAATCGTGGCCGTGGGTGAGGGTGTGGACAGCGCCCGCATCGGCGAACGTGTCATCACCGATGGCTGGTTACGCGACCCGTCAGATCCCGGCAACATGGACAAGACCGGCTATTTCGGCTCGGAACGGGATGGGGGCTTTGCCGAATACGCCACCACGCTGGCCGTGAACGCGGTGCCGATCACGTCTGACCTGTCGGATGCGGAACTGGCGACTTTTTCGTGCTCTTATTCCACTGCCGAAGGGATGCTGACTCGTGCCAACGTGACCAACAGCGACACCGTTCTGGTCCCCGGAGCATCTGGCGGCGTTGGCGGTGCACTGGTGCAACTGGCCAAACGCCGCGGCGCACGCGTAATTGCGTTGGCGTCCGAGGCAAAGCACGCAGATGTCGCGGAGCTTGGCCCTGACCTGATCCTACCGCGCGCGCCCGAAAACCTGCTTGCGGCGCTGGGCGAAGAAAAGATCACCGTAGTCGCGGATGTGGTCGGCGGTCCCTATTGGCCGAATCTGATCGACATTCTGGAGCGCGGCGGGCGGTACACCTGTTCCGGTGCCATCGCTGGCCCGATGGTCGATTTCGACCTGCGGACTTTCTACCTGCGCGATCTGACCTTCACCGGATCGACCGTAATTGACCCGCAAGTCATGCGGAACCTCGTGAAGTACATTGAGGCCGGTGAGATCAAACCCGCCCTCGCCGCAACCTACCCACTGGAGGAGCTGCGCGAGGCGCAAGCCGCTTTCATCGCCAAACAGCACACCGGCAACATCGTGGTGATCCCATGACTATGGATGACGTATTAGAGGCCGCGCGGCAGCTGCATCAGGCGCATCCAGATCTTTCCGAGTTCGGTGCATGGCCCACGGACCTGACCGAAACCCAATTGCAGCCCAGCCGTATTCCCGCTGCCGATCTGGTGAGCGATTTCGATGCAGGCGGCAGCGAAACCACCCGCGCGTTGTCCGACGCGATCAAGGCCACCGCGCATCTGGCCCATTGGAAGCTGACCTATACCGAGGATGAAGTCGGTGCCGATTTCCTGCAACGTTATGGGTATTACGAACTGTTCGGTCCGACCGGTCATTTCCATTCGACCCAGTTGCGGGGCTATGTGGCCTATTGGGGGGCGGGTCTGCACTATAACTGGCATAGCCATCAGGCCGAGGAGCTGTATCTGACGCTGGCCGGAGGGGCTGTGTTCCGGGTCGCGGGTGATGAAAGTTATGTCGGGCCGAACCAGACACGCCATCATGACAGCTGGCAAAGCCACGCAATGACCACGACCGACCAACCGATCCTGACCTTTGTCCTCTGGCGCGGCGAAGGTATGGGCGATCTGCCACGGATGGATGCCGCATGAAGATCACCCGCATCCGCATCTACCAGACTGGTCTGCCCTATGTGGGCGGGACCTATGTCTGGGGTGCGGGTAATGCGATCAAGACCGCCGTCGCATCGGTCGTTGTCATCGACACCGACGCCGGATTGCAGGGGTGTGGTGAGTTCACGCCCTGCGGTGAGAACTACATGGTCGCCCATTCCGAAGGCGTGGCGGCGCTGGCGCGGCTGGTGGCGCCTAAGCTGTTGGGCAAGGACCCCCGACAGGTGGCGCGCATCGAACAGTTGATGGATCATCTGGTGCAGGGGCACGGATACGCCAAGGCTCCGTTCGACGCAGCCTGCTGGGACATACTCGGGCAGGCCTGTGATCAGCCCGTCTGGATGCTGCTGGGCGGCAAACTAACCGATGGTGCGCCGATGTACCGGGTGGCACCGCAAAAGGCGGTGGATGAGACGGTGACCGAGATGAACGGCTACCGCGATCAGGGCTATCGCCAGTTCCAGATCAAAGTTGGTGGCGACTGGGTTGCTGACATTGATCGCATTCGCACCACGGTGCCTTTGTTGCAACCGGGTGAAAAGGCGATGGCCGATGCCAATCAGGGCTGGCGCGTGGACAACGCGATCCGGGTGGCGCGGGCAACGCGTGATCTGGATTTCATTTTGGAACAGCCCTGCCGCACCTATGAGGAATGCCAACAGGTGCGCCGCGTCGCCGAACAGCCGATGAAGCTGGATGAATGCGTCACCGGAATGCACATGGCCCAACGGATCGTTGCGGATCGCGGGGCCGAGATATGTTGCCTGAAAATCTCGAACCTCGGCGGCCTCAGCAAGGCGCGCCGGGTGCGGGATTACCTGGTCGAAAACCGCATTCCTGTTGTCAGTGAAGACACTTGGGGCGGCGAGATCACCACCTCGGTCGTAGCGCATTTCGCGGCCTCGACCCCAGAAGAATTCCTGCAGAACACCACCGACCTCATGGACTATAACACCCGGTCCACCGGGGTCGGCGGGCCGGTGTCGCGGGATGGCAGGCTCTACGCCTCTGATGCGCCCGGGCTGGGCGTGAGCCCGGATTTCGAAAGCCTTGGTTCACCGATTGAGGAGTTCCGCCTATGAGAAAACAAGCCGTTGCGACTCAGATGATCGACGATGCACGGGTGCGCGTAACGCGGTTCGACTTTGCGCCCGGTGCAGAAACGGGATGGCACCGTCATGCGATGGATTACGTCATCACGGCCATTACCGAATGCCAAATGCGCCTGGAATTGCCCGATGGGTCGGTCAGTGACGTAATGGTTCCCGCCGGAACAGCCTATCGCCGCGATGAAGGGGTCGAACACAACGTGATCAACGCGGCGGACACCCCGATGTCCTTTGTCGAAGTGGAACTGAAATGAAGATCACCCGGATCTCGGTTTTCCAAGTCGATCTGCCGCTGGAGCATCCCTATTGGCTGTCCGCCGGACGGCTGAAGTTCGAAACGCTCGACGCGACGCTGGTGAAGATCGAAACCGATGCGGGCCTGATCGGCTGGGGCGAGGGCACGCCGTGGGGCCACACTTACATACCCGCGCATGGGCCGGGTATCCGCGCGGGAATTGAAACGATGGCATCGTTCCTCCTCGGCCTCGATCCGCGCAAGGTGCTGGAGGTGGAGCGCGCAATGGACCTTGCGCTGCCCGGACACCTCTATGCCAAAAGCCCGATCGACATGGCTTGCTGGGATATCGCCGGGCAAGCCGCGGGCTTGCCGATTGCCGATCTGATGGGCGGTGGATCACGCACACCGCGCCCGATTGCTTCTTCGGTGGGGGCAAAAACCATCGAGGAAACCCGCGAGGTGATGGAGCGCTATCGCAGCCGCGGCTACATCGCCCATTCGGTAAAGATTGGCGGCGATGTGGAACGCGACATCGCCCGCGTCCGCGACGTCGAAAGCACCCGGCGTCCGGGAGAGATCGTTCTCTATGACGTCAACCGCGGCTGGACCCGGCAACAGGCCCTGCGGGTGATGAGCGCCTGCGAGGATCTGAATGTCATGTTCGAACAACCCGGCGAAACGCTGGACGATATCGCTGCGATCTCGGGCCGTCATGCCTCGCCGGTGTCTGTCGACGAAAGCCTCGTGACCCTACAGGATGCCGCCCGCATTGCCCGCGATGGCCTGGCCGAGGTGTTCGGGATCAAGCTGAATCGCGTCGGTGGCCTGACTAAGGCCGCGCGAATGCGGGATATTGCGCTGGCACATGGGATCGACATGTTTGTCATGGCGACCGGAGGCTCGGTTCTGGCCGATACTGAGGCGCTGCATCTGGCCGCCACCATCCCGGATGACAATTGCCACGCCATCTGGGCCTGCCAGGACATGATTACCGTCGATATCGCCGGCGGTCGCGGGCCGCGCAATATCGACGGCCATCTGCACCTGCCGGAAACGCCCGGCCTCGGGGTGCATCCGGACGAAGACACCTTGGGCAACCCAATCGCAACCTACGAAGCCCCGCGATGATCCGCCTCTTCATCTGGCCAAAAATATCTCGGAGAGTGAGTTGGCCGCAGGCCAAGAGAGGGGCTGGCCCCACTGTCACAACCACGCCCAAACGCAAAGGATGGGTCGAATGAAGATCAACAAGATATCCCTCTGGTCCGTCGACCTGACCAGCCATGAAACCTATCACATGGCTGAGGGCAAAACCTGCGCCACCGTGACCTCTCATATCCTGTGCCTTGAAACGGATAGCGGTTTGCAAGGATGGGGCGAGGTCTGCCCGATCCCGCATTACCTGCCCGCCTATGCGGGGGGCGTGCCGGGTGCGATCAGGGAAATGGGGCCGGAAATTCTGGGCATGTCCCCGTTTGGTGCCGACGCACCGATGCGCAAACTGGACGGGTTTCTGCAGGGGCACCGCTATGCCAAGTCGGTGGTCGATATCGCCCTGTGGGATTTGTTCGGGCAGGCCACAGGCCAGCCGGTCTATGCGTTGCTGGGCGGTCGGACGCGGAAGGATATGCCGCTCTACCACTCGATCACCTGCATCGCACCGGATGACATGGCCCGCATCGCCAAGACCGCCTATCAGACCGGCATTCGCCAGTTTCAGGTCAAGCTGGGCGTGGAAGGTGACTGGCAGGCCGATGCCGAACGCCTGATCAAGGTGCACGAGGCCGTGGGGCCGGGGCCGCTGGTCTATGGCGACTGGAACTGCGGGGCGTCACGCCTGCAGGCCACGCGGACGGGCCGCGCTGTGGCACATTTGGACGTGATGCTGGAACAACCCTGCAAGACTTTAGAAGATTGCGCTGCCGTCCGGCAGGCCACAGGCCTGCCGATGAAGATCGACGAGAACGCGCATGATTTGCCCTCACTGCTGCGCGCGCATGAGTTGGGCTGCATGGATGCCGTCGCCCTGAAACTGTCGAAATTCGGCGGGCTGTCGGCCATGCGCCGGGCGAGGGATCTGACCGTGCATCTGGGGGCAGAGATTTGTGCCGAATGCACCTGGGGCTCGGATATCGTCACCGCCGCCTCTCTGCACTTCGCGGCCTCGACGCCGCATGGATCGTTGCTGAATACCTGCGATCTGTCCTCCTATGTGGCCCCGCGCATATGCCCGGACGCACCAAACCGTGAAGACGGCCGGATTGCCCCGCCCGAAGGTCCGGGGTTAGGTGTGACCCCGGACCCCGAAATCCTTGGTTCCCCGATATTGGAGATCGTGTGAGATGCTGAAGATCAATACTCAATCCGAATGGATCGCCCGCGCGAATGAGGTTCTGCCCGCCGGGGGATTCGGCAATTTCGACCCTGGCATCATCATCGCCCGCGGCGAAGGCAGTCATGTCTGGGACGAGGACGGCAATGAATATATCGACTACCTGATCGGGTCCGGTCCCATGCTGCTGGGCCATGGCCACCCCGAGGTGATGGAGGCCGTGCTGGAACAACTGCCCAGGGGCATGACCTTCTTTGCCAATAACTCCAAAGGCATCGAGCTGGCCGAAGCCATCGTCGACGCCGTGCCCTGCTGCGAACAGGTCCGCTTTGTCGCCTCGGGCGGTGAGGCGGATATGTACGCGATCCGTCTGGCCCGCGCTTATACCGGGCGCGACAAGATCCTGAAATTCGAAGGCGGCTATCACGGCATGAGCGCCGAGGCGCAGATGAGCCTCGCCCCCAGCCGCCGGGTCAATTTCCCTCAGGCGGTGCCGGACAGTGCCGGTATTCCTGACAGCGTGGCCGAACAGATGCTGATCGCGCCCTATAACGACCTCGAGGCTGTCGCGGCCTTGCTGGACGAACATGACGACATCGCCGCGATCATGGTGGAACCGCTGCAGCGGATCATTCCACCGCTGCCCGGATACCTGCAGGGTCTGCGCGATCTGTGTGACAAACACAACGTACTGCTGATTTTTGATGAGATCGTCACCGGGTTCCGGCTGGCCTATGGCGGCGCGCAGGAAAGATACAGGGTAACGCCTGATATCTGTACGTTGGGCAAGATCATCGGTGGTGGCTTCCCCCTGGCCGCGTTGGGCGCCAGCGCGGAGATCATGAAGCATTTCGACAAGGCAAAAGTGGGCGAGGGCGGCTGGCTGATGCAGCTGGGCACCCTGTCCGGCAACCCGGTGGCCTCGGTCGCGGGTCTGAAAACCATGGAGGTTCTGCGGCGCGACGGTATCTATGATCAGCTCCGTGCGACCGGGTCGGCGTTGCAGCAGATGCAGGTGGAGGCCCTGACGAAGGCCGGTATTCCGCATCAGATCGTTGGGGATGAGACGCTGTTCGATATCTACTTTACCGATGCTGCCTGCCGTGACTATCGCAGCGCCAAACATGACGACGCCAACCGCAATGCGCTCTACAACGATACGTTGCGCGCGCATGGGATTTTCAAATCCCCGGGCAAACTCTATCCGTCGCTGGCGGTGACCGAGGCTGATCTGGAAAAAACCCGTTCAGCGGTCCATCAGGCCGTGCAGGCGATCAGTGCGGTTTGAGGTGCTGTCCCAAAATAAAAAGGGCCGCTGTCATAATGTGACAGCGGCCCTAACCAACTGGAAACTCGTTTAGTCTCGCCCCCTCGAATACCACTTAATCAAGAATACTGAACAAAAAACTTTCGACATATTCGAGACCAAACCAGCATTTCAACCAGTCTGATACTTGTTTGCCTGATCTTCGCCTCGGTTACAGTGAAGCAGTTCACATTCAACAAGTTTTTTAGCTTCTCCAGTCGAAAAAGCCCGGTCCAGCCTGTTCAAGAAGCGTCTGAGCCATGGCGCGGCCCATCTCGGCGCCGTCGGCAATCGCGCCGGTGATGTCCTCGGATATCGCCTCGGATCCGTCGGGGCGAAGCACTTCGCCGCGCAGGCGCAGCTGACCGTCCAGTATTTCGGCCAGCCCGGCGATGGGGGTTTCACAAGAGCCATCCAGCGCCGCCAGCAAGGCGCGTTCCGCAGCAAGACGTTGGCCGGTTTCGGCGTGGTGGATCGCCTCAAGCATACCCGCAGCACGGGAATCTTCGCTGCGGCGCTCGATGCCGATCGTGCCCTGCGCGATAGCGGGAAGCATGTCCTCGGGGGCGATGGCCGTGGCCGGGACGTCCTCCATATTCAGGCGGCGGATGCCGGCCATGGCCAGAAAGGTGCAGTCCGCCACGCCGTCGGCCAATTTCTTCAGGCGGGTCTGCACGTTGCCACGAAACTCGACCACATTCAGATCAGGCCGCCGGTTCAACAGTTGCGCGCGGCGGCGCAGTGATGACGTGCCGACCACCGCGCCCTGCGGCAGGTCATGGATCGACTTCAGGCTGGGTGAGATGAACGCATCGCGCACATCCTCGCGGGGCAGGAACGTGTCCAGCACCAGACCTTCGGGCTGCTCCACCGGCATGTCCTTGGTAGAGTGCACCGCGATGTCGATACCGCCGTTCAGCATCGCCTCTTCGATTTCCTTGGTGAACAGGCCCTTGTTGCCGATCTCTTTCAGCGGGCGGTCCGCGTCGATCATAGCGCGGTTGTCGCCGGTGGTCTTGATCACCACAATCTCGAACGCCTCTTCGGGCAGGTCGAATGCCGTTCCCAGCCGTTGCCGGGTTTCATAGGCTTGTGCCAGCGCCAGGGGTGAGCCACGGGTGCCGATCTTGAGCGGTGAGTCGGGGGAGGGCAGGGTCAGTGTCATGCGCACAGCTTTAGTCGCGTCACATTGCCCTGACAATGGGGGCATGGCTTGACAAATTGCCGCCGAAGGAAGACCCGTTGCGGCAAACCGGATGATTGGGGGCAAAAGATGGCCGAGACAAAGAAACTGCTGCGGGCGCTGGCGGGCGAGGTACAGGATGTGCCGCCGATCTGGATGATGCGTCAGGCCGGGCGGTATCTGCCGGAATACCGGGCGACACGGGCGCAAGCGGGGGACTTCCTTTCGCTGTGCTACAACCCGGAACTGGCGGCTGAGGTGACCCTGCAGCCGATCCGACGCTATGGGTTCGATGCAGCGATTCTGTTTGCCGACATCCTGCTGGTGCCGCAGGCGCTGGGCGCGGATTTGTGGTTCGTCACCGGCGAGGGCCCGCGCCTGTCGACCATCACGCAGCAATCGGAATTCGACGCGCTGAAACCGGTTGAAGCTATTCACGAGACCCTGTCGCCGGTTTATGAGACCGTCCGCATCCTGTCGCGGGAATTGCCGTCCGAGACGACTCTGATCGGGTTTGCGGGCGCGCCGTGGACGGTAGCGACCTACATGATCGCCGGGCGCGGCACGCCGGATCAAGGTCCAGCCCATGCGCTGCGCGAAGAAAACACCGCCTTGTTCGAGGCGCTGTTGGGGCGGATCACGCTGGCGACGATCGAATACTTGTCGGCCCAGATCGAGGCCGGGGCCGAGGTGGTCAAGATCTTCGACAGTTGGGCCGGGTCGCTGAAAGGCGACGCCTTCCAGAAATACGCGGTCGAGCCTTGCTGCGTGATCACACAGGCCATCAAGGAACGCCATCCCGGCATCCCGGTGATCGGCTTCCCGCGTGAGGCGGGCGACGGGTATATCGGTTTCGCCAAGGCGACCGGTGTGGATTGTGTGGCGCTGGACAACTCGGTGTCGCCGGAATGGGCGGCTGAGCATGTGCAGGCGGATGGCTGCGTTCAGGGCAACCTGGCGTCGTCGCATATGGTGACCGGCGGGCAGGCCTTGGTGGATGAGACGCGGCGGATTGTCGAGGCGTTCTCGAAGGGACCGCATATCTTCAACCTCGGTCACGGGATCACGCCGGATGCGGATCCGGAAAACGTGCAGTTGATGATCGACACGGTGCGCGGGCGGTAAGCAAGGGAAGGGGGCCAGCCCCCCTTCTTGGCCTGTGGCTAATACATCCCCCGGGACATTTTTAGCCAGATGAAGCGGCGGGTGGTTGCTGCGCGTCGAGTTCGTTCAGGATGTCCTGACGGTGTTCTCCGCGGGCAGGGCTGGATTTCGGCTGCCATTCCGAGGTTGAGAATCTGGGTGCGGCGGCAGCTTGCAGGGTGCCATCGGTTCTGCGCCATGTCTGGCGGGCGGCGTTCATTGGGTGGGCTTGCGCCTCGGTCGGGTTGAGGACGGGCGCGACGCAGGCATCGGTGCCTTGGAAGAGATTCGCCCAGTGGTCGCGCGGTTTTTTCGCGAAGATGTCAGACAGGCGTTGGGTGAGTGCGGGCCAGGTCGCGGGATCGAATTGCGATTGGAAGTCAGGGTCAACCGACAGGCCCATTTTCTGCAGAAACAGTGCGTAAAATTTGGGTTCGAGGCATTGAACCGTCACAAAGCCGCCATCGGAACAGGTGTAGGTGCGGCTCCAATGGGGGCCGTCCAGCAGGCTTTGACCGCGCGCGTCAGACATGTTGCCGGATTGGTTCAGGCTCATGAGCAGGTTCATCATATGGGCTGAACCGTCATAGATGGCGGCATCGACTACGGTGCCTTCACCCGTTTTCTGTGCGTTCAGCAGCCCGGCCAGAAGGCCCGCGACCAGATACATGGCGCCTCCGCCAATGTCGCCGACCAGAGTGGCCGGGGTTTGCGGGGGCTGGCCGGGTTGAGACGCGTACCAGAGCGCGCCGGACAAAGCGATATAGTTCAGGTCATGTCCGGCGGTGTCCGACAGGGGGCTGTCCTGACCCCAGCCTGTCATTCGTCCATAGACCAGCTTGGGGTTCATCTCGTGGCAGGGTTCCGGACCGAGGCCGAGTTTTTCCATTACGCCGGGGCGGAACCCTTCAATCAGAGCATCGGCCGAGGCGATAAGGCGTTTGGCGATCTCCAGATCGATGGGGTCTTTCAGGTCCAGATCAATCGACCGTTTGCCGCGATCCAGAATCGAGCATTCGGGCATCCCCGGTGTTGCAGCCTGCCCCTTGCGGTGGATGGTGATCACATCGGCGCCCATGTCCGCCAGCAGCATGGCGGCAAAAGGGGCAGGGCCCAGCCCCTCGATTTCAATGATCCGAATAGCGTTCAGCATGGTCCCCCCCTTCGATTAAAGGCAAGGTTTCGGGAACGCCGGTAAATTGCAAGGCTATAGGGCAAACCCGCAAAAAAGCGCAGAACGTTGTGCGAAATTGGCCTGTTCTGTGCCGGTGGGCCGGGGTAGGGTCGCCGCCAGAACGGGGAACTTGAATGACGACCATTCTTTCGATCAAGGATTTGCGCAAATCCTACGCCGACGGATTTGAGGCGCTGAAGGGCGTGTCTTTGGACATCGAGCAGGGGGAAATTCTGGCGCTGTTGGGGCCGAATGGCGCTGGCAAGACGACATTGATCTCGACCATCTGCGGGATTACCACGCCGACCTCGGGATCAGTGACGGTGGGCGGTCATGATATTCAGGCCGAGTTTCGCGCCGCGCGTCGGATGATTGGCCTGGTGCCGCAGGAAATCGCGCTGGAGCCGTTCGAAAAGGTTTGGAACACGGTGCGGCTGTCGCGCGGGTTGTTCGGGCTGGGCCGCAATGACGCGAGGATCGAAGAGGTTCTGCGCAAGCTGTCCCTGTGGGACAAGCGTAAGAACGCGATCAAGGAACTGTCGGGTGGCATGAAGCGCCGGGTGCTCATCGCCAAGGCGCTGGCACATGAACCGCGCGTTCTGTTTCTGGACGAACCCACCGCCGGGGTCGATGTCGAGCTGCGCAAGGATATGTGGGAGATCGTGGCCGAGCTGAAACGGGCCGGCGTCACCATCATCCTGACCACCCACTATATCGAAGAAGCCGAAGCGATCGCAGACCGCATTGGCGTCATCGACAAGGGCGAGTTGCTGCTGGTGCAGGACAAGGACACGCTGATGGCGCAGATGGGTAAGAAGCAGCTTGAAGTGATGCTGACCGAGCCGATCCAAAGCATCCCGGACAGTCTGGCATCCCACAATCTGGCGCTGAACGGCAATGGCGATGCGCTGGTCTATACCTACGACACCCATGCTGACCGTACCGGCATCACCACGTTGCTGAACGACGTGGCGCAGGCGGGGCTGGTGTTGCGCGACGTGCAAACCCGCCAGTCGAGCCTGGAAGAGATATTCGTTAATCTGGTGTCCGGAGAGCCCGCATGAACTGGTCTGCTATCGCCGCCATCTACCGGTTCGAAATGGCCCGGTTCTTTCGGACACTAGCGCAGAGCTTTCTGTCTCCGGTGCTGTCGACCTCGCTGTACTTCGTGGTGTTCGGCACTGCCATCGGCAGCCGTATCCAAGAGGTCGAAGGCGTGTCCTATGGCGCGTTCATCGTGCCGGGGCTGATCATGTTGTCGGTGGTGATGCTGGCGATCTCGAACGCGTCCTTCGGAATTTATTTCCCCAAGTTCCTGGGCACGATTTACGAGCTGCTGTCGGCCCCTGTAAACTTCATCGAGATTGTGATCGGCTATGTCGGGGCTGCGGCGACCAAGTCGTTGTTCGTGGGGTTGGTCATCCTCGTAACGGCCTCATTTTTCGTGGATTTACGCATAGAACACCCGTTTGCGATGGCGGCGTTTCTGATCCTGTCCTGCCTCAGCTTTTCGCTGCTGGGGTTCATCATCGGCATCTGGGCCAGCAATTTTGAACAGATGTCGCTGGTGCCGCAGCTGGTGGTGACTCCGCTGATCTTTCTGGGGGGCACGTTCTATTCCGTCTCTATGCTGCCGCCGCTGTGGCAGACCATCACGCTGTTCAACCCGGTGGTCTATCTGATCTCGGGGTTCCGGTGGTCTTTCTACGGATTGGCGGATGTCCCGATCGGGTTCAGCCTGCTGGCCATTGTGGCGTTTACCGGCCTGTGTCTGGGCATTATCTGGTGGATCTTCAAAACCGGCTGGCGCATTCGCAGCTAGGTTGTATCGGGCGTTGCATTTTTGCCCACTGACCTTGGGAAATGTGTTCACGTCACGTCTATCGGTTAAGCGGTCCCTTGTTTACCGGTTGGGTGCACTCTACATCGGCATCCATGAAACTCAGCCTGCCGTTTCTCAAAAAGCAACCCAGCGTGGCCGTTGTGCGCCTGTCCGGTGCCATCGGGATGGCCGGGCGTGGATCGATGTCCGATACCGCGCTGGCCCCTGTGCTCGAAAAAGCCTTTCGCAAGGGCAAACCCGCCGCCGTCGCGCTTGAGGTCAACTCGCCCGGAGGATCGCCTGTTCAAAGCTCGCTGATCGGGGCGCGTATTCGACGTCTGTCCGAGGAACTGAATGTGCCGGTCATTGCGTTTGTCGAGGACGTGGCGGCCTCGGGCGGCTACTGGCTGGCGACCGCAGCAGATGAGATTTACGCCGATGACAGTTCGGTGCTGGGGTCGATCGGGGTAATTTCCTCGGGGTTCGGCGCCCATGTCCTGCTGAAACGGCAAGGGATCGAACGGCGGGTGCATACCGCGGGGCAGTCGAAGTCCATGCTCGACCCGTTCTCGCCTGAAAAGAAAGAGGATGTCGCGCGGCTGGAAACCCTGCTGGCTGATATCCATGAGAACTTCATCACCCATGTCAAAACCCGGCGCGGTGGCAAACTGGACGAAAGCCAGGACTTGTTCACCGGGGAAATCTGGCTGGCGCGGCGCGCGCAGGAGCTGGGCCTGATCGACGGTATCGCACATTTGAAACCGAAGATGCAGGAACGCTTTGGCGACAAGGTCAAGTTCCGCCGCTATGGGCTGCGCAAACCGATCTGGTCGCGGCTTGGCGCATCTTTGGCGCAGGACGCTATCGCCGGGCTTGAGGAGCGTGCCGCCTACGCGCGTTTCGGTTTGTGACGTGATTATCAAGATTGTCACCCTTTTCCTGATCGCCATGGGAGTCCTGGCGATGTTCGGCAAGCTGCGCTTTCCGGGGCAGAAGCGGTTGCAATCCTCAAGGTGTCCGCGCTGTGGACGGTTCAGGATCGGCAAAGGCCCCTGCGCCTGCGAAAAAGGAGGCCGTACATGACGGCATGGCTGTTATCCGGCCTTGGTCTGCTGATCCTGCTGCTGGCAGGCGATGCGCTGGTGCGCGGTGCGGTGAACCTGAGCCTGCGCATGGGCGTGCCTGCGCTGATCGTCAGCCTGACGATCGTGGCCTTTGGCACCTCGGCACCCGAGCTATTGATCGCCATCAGCGCGATCAAGGAAAACGCACCGGGCATTGCGCTGGGTAACGTGGTCGGGTCCAATACGGCGAATATCCTGTTGGTTCTGGGCATACCGGCCTTGCTGTCGACGTTGCACACCAGCGAATGCAACAGCCGCAGGAACTATGTCTTCATGCTGTTGGCCTCGGTGCTGTTCATCGGTCTGGCCTTCTGCGGCGTGTTCACTTTGGTCAGCGGTGCCATTCTGCTGGCGGCATTGGGTCTGGTCCTGTGGAACGCCTTCCGCGAGGCGCACGCCCATCGCAAAGCCTGCGGTCAGGCCTGTGCCGAGGATGACGAACTGGACGGTCTGGAAGAGGCCGACCCCAACATGGCCTACTGGAAGATCTCGATCTATCTGGTGCTGGGCCTGATCGGTCTGCCGATGGGCGCGCATCTTCTGGTCGAATATGCCACGGTCATCGCCCTCACCTACGGCGTCAGCGAAACAGTTATCGGCTTGACGCTGGTTGCGGTCGGGACCTCTTTGCCGGAACTGGCGACGACAGTGATGGCGGCGCTGCGGCGGCAGGCGGATGTGGCGCTGGGCAATGTGATCGGGTCGAACATGTTTAACCTGCTGGCTATTGTCGGGATTGCCACGCTTGTCGGACCGATTCCCGTTGATCCGGAATTCCTGCGGTTCGACCTGTGGGTCATGCTGGGTGCCTCGCTGCTGCTGGCCCCGTTCGTGTTTTTCAAACAGGACATCACACGCACCTGGGGTTTCGTGTTGACCCTGCTATATGCAGTCTACGTCGTCGTGTTGCTGGCGTGATTTGATCAAGAGGAAGCGTCCATGACCCGAGCGTTAGTGACCGGTGCCGGAATTCGCCTTGGACGGGCCATGGCGCTGTATCTGGCGCGCCGTGGCTATGATGTCGCCGTGCATTACGCCACCTCGGAGCAACCCGCGCAGGAGACCGTGGCCGAAGTTCAGGCCCTGGGCCGCAAGGCTGTCGCTTTGCAGGCCGATTTGCTGGACGAGGCGCAGGTCAGCGCGCTGCTGCCCCGTGCGGCAGAATTGCTGGGCGGGCCGATCACCTGTCTGGTCAACAACGCCTCGATCTTTGAATACGACAATATCCGCACGGCCACCCGGCAAAGCTGGGACCGGCATATGGACAGCAACCTGCGCGCGCCCTTCGTGCTGACGCAGGCGATGGCGGGGCAGGGCCTGACGCCCGACACGGATGAGGCGGGCGAACCGGTCGCCACCGGTTTGATCGTCAATATGGTCGACATGCGGGTGCGCAAACTGACGCCCGAGTTCATGTCCTACACCATTGCCAAGATGGGCCTGTGGGCGCTGACCCGGACTGCCGCGCAGGCGCTGACGCCCGCGATCCGCGTCAACGCCATCGGCCCCGGCCCGACGATACAGGGGCACCGGCAATCCGAAGACCATTTCAAGGCACAGCGCGCCAACACGATATTGGAACGCGGAGCGAACGCCTCGGATATCACCGCTGCGTTGGGGTATTTTCTGGACGCACATGCCGTCACCGGACAGCTTTTATGCGTGGATGGCGGGCAGCATCTGGGCTGGCAAACTCCAGATGTTTTGGGCGTAGAATAGACATATTCGCTGCAAGTTTTGCACTGCTCGCAATCCCGTTACCTGCGCGTTACAAAAATGTCTTTTTTTTCATATACTTGCCTTGTGCACAAAATAAAAATATTTAAAAACAGCGCCTTAATTGGGTGCCTAATTATTAAGCAACTTAATGAATCCTTAAGTATACAAGGCGATTTCGCCTCTCCTGGAAACTTATCTGCATAGTTATCCACAGAAACCGTGGATTTGTTTTCTCTTGATCTAAGGCCCTCAAGATTGCAGCCATGGTCAGGGAATCATATCTCAGGCCCATGACGACCCAGAACGAATCGAATCCCGATACACAGCCCACCGGCTATGCTTGTATTCAGCGCTATGTGAAAACGCTGGACAGCTCGCCCGGGGTGTATCGGATGCTGGATGCGGACAGCCGGGTTCTGTATGTGGGCAAGGCGCGGAACCTTAAGGCGCGGGTGTCGAACTACACGCGCCCGGGCCATTCCGGGCGGATCGAAAAGATGATCACCTCGACCGCTTCGATGATGTTCCTGACCACCCGGACCGAGACCGAGGCACTGCTGCTGGAGCAGAACCTGATCAAGCAGCTCAAGCCCAAGTACAACGTGCTGCTGCGGGACGATAAGAGTTTCCCGAATATTCTGGTCGCCAAGGACCACGCATACCCACAGATCAAGAAACATCGCGGGGCAAAGAAAGAAAAGGGGGCTTACTTCGGCCCCTTCGCCAGCGCGGGCGCGGTGAACCGAACACTGAACCAGCTGCAAAAGGCATTCCTGCTGCGCAACTGTTCGGATTCGATGTTCGACAGCCGCACGCGGCCTTGTCTGCTCTTTCAGATCAAGCGATGTTCGGGGCCATGCGTCGGGTTGATCTCCGAGGACGATTACCGCGAAAGCGTCAAGGATGCGGAACGGTTCCTGTCGGGGCGTTCAACCAAGGTGCAGGAGGAGTTGGCCGAGCAGATGATGGCCGCCTCCGAGGCGATGGAGTTCGAACGTGCCGCCGGTCTGCGCGACCGTATTCGGGCGCTGACGCAGGTGCAGACCAGCCAGGGTATCAACCCGCGCGGTGTGACAGAGGCGGATGTGATCGGTCTTTATATGGACAGCGGGCAGGCCTGTGTGCAGGTGTTTTTCATCCGCGCGAACCAGAACTGGGGGAACAAGGATTTCTATCCGCGGGTCGGGGCTGATGTGTCACCAGCTGAGGCGATGGAGGCGTTCCTAGGCCAGTTTTACGACAACAAGGAGCCGCCGCGGCAGTTGATACTGTCCGACGGGATCGAGAACGCCGATCTGATGGAAGAAGCGCTCACCGAAAAAGCCGGACGTAAGGTGGAAATCCTTGTGCCGCAGCGAGGTGAGAAACAGGAACTGGTTGCCGGGGCCCTGCGCAATGCGCGCGAGTCACTGGCCCGCCGCATGTCGGAAAGCGCGACGCAGGCCAAGCTGCTGCGCGGTGTGGCCGAGGCGTTTGATCTGGATAACCCGCCGGGTCGGATCGAGGTCTACGATAACAGCCACATTCAGGGAACCAACGCGGTGGGCGGCATGATCGTCGCGGGCCCCGAGGGGTTCATGAAAAACGCTTACCGCAAGTTCAACATCCGGGGCGATGACCTGACCCCGGGCGATGACTTCGGGATGATGAAAGAGGTTCTGACCCGCCGCTTTACCCGCCTTCAGAAGGAAGACCCGGATCGCGAAAAGGGCATGTGGCCAGACCTTCTGCTGATCGACGGCGGCGCCGGGCAGGTGAGCGCGGTGCATGAGATCATGGTCGAACATGGCGTTGAAGACATCCCTATGGTCGGCGTTGCCAAAGGTGTCGACCGGGACCACGGCAAGGAAGAGTTCCACCGCATAGGTCAGCGCGCCTTTGCGCTGAAACGGAACGATCCCGTGTTGTATTTCATCCAACGCCTGCGGGACGAGGCGCACCGGTTCGCCATCGGTACCCATCGTGCGAAAAGGGCCAAGGCCGTAGGCGCAACACCATTGGATGAAATCCCCGGTGTCGGGGCTGCGCGCAAACGGGCATTGCTGACGCATTTCGGCAGTGCCAAGGCGGTCAGTCGCGCCAATCTGGCCGACCTCAAAGCGGTGGATGGGATTTCAGCCGGGCTGGCGCAAAAGGTCTATGATTTCTTCCACGACAAGGGCTAGGTCTTTCGCCCGCGCCACAGGATATACAGCCCCGAGGCTACGATCAGCGCGCTGCCGATCCACATGGTCTGATCTAGTTGCTCACCAAACATCAACACCCCCAGACCGACGCCAAACAGCAACCGGGAATAGCGGAAGGGGGTGACGGCCGAGACCTCGCCCGTCCGCATGGCTTTCATCAGCGCCGCGTAAGCCGCCGTGCCCATCAGGATCGCACCACCGACATGCAAGCTTGTGTACAGATCCAGCGGGGCCATTGGCGCACCTTCCCAGAACCGATAGGCCAGACCCGCGACCACGATGCAGAGAAAGCCGTAGAATCCCAGCACCTCGGTCCCAAGGGTTGCAGGGGCGGCACGGCTGGCCAGGTCGCGCCCGGCAAAACCCAACATGCCTAGCACGGCAAGGATGGACAGGGCCGAGAAACTGTCTCCGGTCGGTTGGATGATGATCACGACGCCGATCAGTCCGATCAGAATGGCGCTCCAGCGCCGCCAGCCGACCGCCTCGCCAAAGAACAGCGCCGCGCCCGCGACGACGACCAAGGGCGTGGCCTGCAGGATCACGGTCGCGGCTGACAGGGGCGTCAGCGTGATCGCCAGCACATAGAACAGCCGCCCCAGAATCTCGAACAGCACCCGCACCTTCATAGGGCGCGACAGAACGTCCCTGTGAAACAGATTCGTACCCCGCAACAGGGCCACCACCGCAAAGATCACCGAGCCACCGGCGCCGAAAAGGATCAGAACCTGCCAGATCGGCAATGCCGCGGACGCGCCCTTCAACAGCGCATCCTCGAGCGCGAACAGCGCCATTGCGGCGATCATCCACGCGCTGCCGATCAGGTTGGATCGGGGGTCGGTTTGAATATGTGCGGTCATACTGTGCAGTCGCTCCTGAGCCGTCCGTCAATCTGACCGCAAAGACGCCGCGCGCCAAGCTGTATCTGACTGAGAGTTCCCGGTTGCGACCCTTTGCCTTTTGGCCCTGCAACTGCCTGTGATCGGGCCAGTTTTTTACTGCCCCGTCTTTTCTGTCCCGGACCGGCGATGTAGGGTCGGTCCATGAAGTGGAACCTGCCCAATATCCTGACCGTGCTGCGCCTGTTGGCCGCCCCCGGTCTGGCCGTAATGTTTCTGTATTTCACACGCCCCTATGCCGACTGGTTCGCGCTGATCCTGTTCCTGACAGCAGCGATCACCGACTGGTTTGACGGCTATCTGGCCCGTGCGTGGAAGCAGGAAACCAAGATCGGTGCGATGATGGACCCGATTGCCGACAAGGCGATGGTGGTGATCGCGCTGATGATCCTCGTGGGCTATTCGACCGAGCATTGGACGCCGTGGCTGGTGCTGCCCGCCACTGTGATCCTGTTCCGCGAGGTTTTCGTCTCGGGGCTGCGTGAATATCTGGGCGATACGGCGGGAACGCTGAAAGTGACCAAACTGGCCAAGTGGAAGACGACCGCGCAGATGGTTGCCATCGCGGTTCTGTTCTCGCAGGGGATCTTCGAGCATAATTTTGTCATGGCCACTTTCGGCATGGACCCTACGGTCATTGATCAGGTTCTGACCGGGCAGGTCGAGGACCTGAACCACATCCGCTGGCATCTGGAAGGGATGTTCTGGTCGGGCCGCATCGGCTTGTGGCTGCTGTGGATTGCAGCCACGCTGACATTGATCACAGGCTATGACTACCTACGTAAAGCCATGCCCCATCTGAAGGAGAGCTAACCGATGGACGTGCTGTATTTCGCCTGGGTGCGCGAACGTATCGGCCTGCCAAAAGAGAAGGTCGAAACACAGGCCGCGACGGTATCCGATCTGGTGGCCGAACTCAGCGCGCGTGAGGACCGGTATGCGGCAGCCTTTGCCGATCTTTCCGCGCTGCGGGTCGCGCTGGATCAGGAACTGTCGGACTTTGACGCCTCGTTGTCCGGTGTGCGCGAGGTGGCATTCTTCCCGCCGATGACCGGTGGCTAAGATGCGCATCGCAGTTCAGGAAGAAGCGTTTGATCTGGGGGCCGAGGCCAACGCATTCGCGGCGGGCAATGCGGCCAACGGCGCGATCGTGACCTTTACCGGTGTCGTGCGCGATCTGGCATCCGGCGATCTGGATGTGATGGAGATTGAGCATTACCCCGGCATGACCGAACGCGCGCTGACCAAGATCGCCGAAGAGGCGCAATCACGTTGGTCTCTGGGGGATGTACTGGTGATCCACCGCCATGGGCGGCTGGCCCCAGGGGACCGGATCATGATGGTGGCCACGGCCGCTCCGCACCGCAAGGACGCGTTCGAGGCGGCAGAGTACCTGATGGACTACCTGAAATCTCGCGCGCCGTTCTGGAAGAAGGAAATCACCAAAACCGGTGAGGAATGGGTTGCGGCCAAGGATGAAGACGAAAGCGCACTGGACCGCTGGTGACTTTGAACCGGCACCCGTTAGGCAGATGCCGGCTTTCGTCAGAGCACCTTAGCTAGATTGCTCAGCGTTACATGCTCGCGCGGCTTCGATGGCTTTCAGCGTGCCATCCAAGCTTACGGTGAACGCAAACTCTTTTTCTGGAAACACCGTCATTTCGTGTTTGTGCATGACATCGTCTACAAACTGCGCGTTGTTCGCCAGAATGTAACCTCCGGTATACCCTTCGGCGAGGTGCTTGGTTTTCTTGTGCGCTTCGGCCTCGTAGACATTGCCGTCGAGTGACAGGAAGATTTTCTCTTTCTTGCCTTTCAGGCCGATGTCGTTTTTCGTGAAGACACCGAGGTAGCCCATCTCGTGGTCTTTGGTCAGGCCCATCTGGACGACATTTTCGTTTTCGTCCATGCGCTCGATCAGGCACGATCCGCGGGTATCATCCACAAAGATGGTCCAACCGGATTCTTCACCCCAATTGGAAAACGTGTCGTTTTCCGAGGGGATCACGTCACCGGCGGCAAAAGCTGCCGTCGCTGAAAAAGTGCAAAGGATTGCGGCGGTCTTCAAAGATGTTTGGAAATTCATAGTACACTCCAATTTTCTGGATAGTGGACAGTGAGGCGTGTAGGCAAAAATACACCAATTCATAATATTGAATTTGTTGCGATATTGAAGCAGGCAGAATTCAACCGGCTGAAACATGCCGATTGTGTGAATTGAAAGAAGAGCGCGATCCCGTGAATCGACGAGGCTGTATTAGTCCGCGTTGTTGATGCGACCGCGCAGTTCTTCGGCCTCTTGCCGCGCGGCGCGCAGGCCGTCCATGGCAGCGGCCAGTTCGGCCTCGGCCTGGGTCAGCTGATTGGTCAGCTCGGCCTCGCGCTGTTGCAGGTAGGTGATCGCCTGATCGCGGGTTTCCTCGGCCTCGTGAAGCTCCTGGCTCATGCGGTCCAGATCTGCGACGTCGCTTTGGCGGACGCGGGACAGGCGGTGCGCCAGCCAGTTGGCGAACCAGCCCATGCAGAAGGCCGCGAACAGGATGATGGCGGTGGCGATGATGAATTCGATTCTGTTCAACTTACTGGTCCCCTGCATCCGCATCTGAGGCGGGTGTGTCCGTCTGCTCGGCCTCGATGGTTTCCGCCTCGATCGCGTCCAGCCCGGTTTCGGTGTTTGCCACCGGCTCGGGTCGGATCAGGCGGAACTCGATCCGGCGGTTTTCCTCGCGGCCTTCTTCGGTGTCGTTGTCGGCGATCGGTTGCGATTCCCCATAGCCCACGGCGGTAAAGCTGGCCGTAGGTACGCGGCGCCCGCGCAGCTCGTTCAGGATCGACTGTGCCCGCGCCTGGCTAAGCTGTTGGTTCATTTCTTCGCGGCCCTGACTGTCGGTATGGCCCTGAATCTCCAGCCGGATCGGGCCGCATTCGCGCAGGATGTCGGCAATCTGGTTCACCGTATCGCGCGAGTCGGCGGCGACGGTGGCCGAGCCGGGCTCGAACGCGATCTTGGTGCCGGCCTGAACCTCGGCGATGCGCTCCTCGCATACCTCGGGGTCGGGCAGCTTGTCGGCGGGTTCGGGCGGTTCCTGATAGGTGATGGACAGGGTGAATTCCTGCGCGTCGCCCAGTTTTTCGGACAGCAGACCGGCGATTTGCGCCTTTGTCTCGGGGTCGTGGCTGATGCCGTTCAGGACCAGATCGTCGGGTGTGACGGTCAGCGCACCGTTATGCAGTTGGGCCAGCGCCTCAAGCCCGGTCAGAACGCGTACTGGCCACCCCATCGGCAGGCCTTCGGGCGCGATGCGGGTTGCGGTGTGGACCTGCTCGGACCCAAAGGCTGCGCGGGCGTAGCTGTCGACCATGTCGCGTTGGGTGTCGTCGCCCAGACGCCCGCGTATCTGCACCAAACCCTCGGGGCTGCGCGTGGCGGAGAATTCGGGGGGGCCTTCTGAGCCCTCGGTTTCGGGGGGTGGCAGGACGGCGTGCAGGGCAAAGACCGGGGGCAGGGCGTTCTCAAGCTCGCCCACCACGCGGTCAAACGCCCCGCCATCTGTGCCTTGCGCCGCGGCCAGCGTAATGTCCGCATCCGACATCGTCACCGAACCGCCGCCTAGCTCGGACAGAGCATTGATGCTCAGCACGGCGGCCTCGGACCAGCGGGGTGAGGGTACGCCCAGACCGATGGTGCAGCTATAAGGATCTGTCATGCCAGCTTCTTGCGCGGCGGCAACGATCGCGTCGCGGGCCTTTTCGTCCTGCGCCGAGCAAGCATCGAACTGGCCGCCATCTGCATCGATCAGAAAGCGAAGGGTAAAGGGTGTGATCACCGGGCGCGGGGCCGAGATGGACAGGCCGATCCGCAGGCTTGGGGGGGCTGTACGGGTCAGGTCCTGTTCCAGCTTTTCTTTTTCCTGCTGACTGTCTGCAATCGCAGTGATCTTGACCAACCCGGGGCTGGCCGAGATTTTGGCACGCGGCAAGCGTTTCAGAGCATCAACAGCATAGGCAATCGCGGCGTCCCACCCTTTTGGCTTGGGATAATCCGCGGTTTCCATCAGATCGGAAACAGGGGCGCCGCCGTCCAGATCGCTCAGCCGCTCCATCAGCGCCTCGCGGTTTTCGCTGGCCGGGATCAGGCCGATCACCGAAATGCCGCTGTCGTTGCGCAGGATCTCGGCAGAAAACCGGGGTGCGGCCAGTTCGGTTGTGGGGGCGACCTCCATTTCGTCGATCACGCGCGAAGTATCGACCTCGGTGCCCGCCGCGGTCAGCGCGTTAAACCGCGTGGCCTCATCCGTGGCTGTGCCTGTCAGCACGACGCGCAAACCGTCGGAATGCACTTCTGCCCAGTCATGCCCTTTCAGGTCCAGCGCCCGGCGTACGGCGAACTCGGACGTTTCTTCGACCTTGGTCACCGCAAAGCTGGCGGCCAACAGGCACAGGCCCGCCGATACGAGGAAGATAAGGGCAACGGCTAAAAAATAGGGCAAACGCATGTGCGGGTTATCGACTCCTCAAGCGATTGTGCGAACTCTTACAGAGCCGCGCGGTCAGGTGCAATCAGAGCAGCAGCGCAACGCAAAGGAAGATCAGCGGAATAAGGCCAGTGTCCCGGTTGGCGCGAAACAGCTGCAGCAGTTTCGCGTTGTCCTCGATATCCAGCCCGCGCAATTGCCACGCCATATGCCAGCCCATCGCCCACGGCCCGCCCAGGGCAACGGCCAGAGCCAGCATCGAAGTCTGCGCCAGCGCCCCGTCGATGATGGCGAGCCCCATCAGGAAGACCGTGGCCACAAGGAAGTATTTCAGCCAGCGCGCGGTATCGGTGCCAAATAGCCGGGCGGTGGATTTGATGCCGATCAGTTCGTCATCCTCGGCGTCCTGATGGGCATAGATAGTGTCATAGAACAGCGTCCATGCGATCCCGGCCAGATAGAGCGTGATCGCGGGAACGCCAACCGTGCCGGTATGCGCCGCCCAGGCCAGCAGGATGCCCCAGTTGAAGGCCAGCCCCAGAAACACCTGCGGCCACCATGTGAACCGTTTGGCATAGGGGTAGATCGTCACCGGCAACAGCGACAGCACGCCCATGGCGATGGCGGCCTGATTGAAGCTCAGCAAAATCCCCAGCGCCAGCAGGCATTGCAGGCCCATCCAGATCACCGCCTGACGCACGCTGACCTGACCGGACGGGATCGGGCGCGACCGTGTGCGTTCGACCTGTCCGTCGAACTTGCGGTCGGTAATGTCATTCCACGTGCAGCCCGCACCGCGCATCAGGAAGGCACCGATGGCGCAGCCAACGGCGATCCATAGATCCTCCCACCTTGGGTTGCCATCGCTGAGGATCGCCAGCGCCAGACCCCACCAGCAGGGAATCAGCAGCAGCCACGTGCCGATGGGCCGGTCCGCGCGGGAAAGCCGCAGGTAGGGGCGGGCAAAAGCGGGCGCGTGTGTGTCGACCCAGTTGCCACTGACCGCATCTGCGACCTGACCGTCTGGTGTTGGGGCGTTGCCTTGCATATGTAACGTCTCATGAGTGCAAAGATCAGACTGTATGTAGAGCACCCTCTGGGTCAGGGGCAATCGGTAGATTTGACGCGCGAGCAGGCCCATTACCTGTTCGGCGTCATGCGTCTGGCCGTGGGCGGGCAAGTTGCCCTGTTCAACGGCAAGGACGGAGAATGGCTGGCCGAAGTGGCTGAGGCCGGCAAGCGCGGCGGTGTTCTGAGCTGTGTGGAACAGACCAAACCGCTGCAGCTGCCGCCCGATCTTTGGTTCCTGTTTGCCCCGATCAAAAAGGCGCGCACCGATTTCATTGTTGAAAAAGCGGCGGAAATGGGAGCGGCGCGGATCATGCCGGTGCAGACCGAGTTCACCAACTCTGAACGGATCCGGCAGGACCGTCTGCAGGCCCACGCTGTTGAGGCCGCAGAGCAATGCGGCGGTACTTTCGTGCCCGAGGTCGCCGATCTGCAACGGCTGGACCGTGTTCTGGACGCGTGGCCCGAGGGACGACAGCTGATGTTCTGCAACGAGGCCGAGGTCGGCTCGGCCCTGCGGCTGGCGGCGAATGAAAAGGGCCTGCCCTGGGCGATTCTGATCGGCCCCGAGGGCGGTTTCTCGGACCGAGAGCGCGCACGGCTGACGGCGCTGCCCTATGCGCATGTTGTCAGCCTTGGCCCGCGTATCCTGCGGGCAGATACGGCTGCGGTGGCCTCGCTGACCATGTGGCAGCAGGCGCTGGGGGATTGGTCTTGAATTGGAGACTCGCGACGGATGCGGACGTGCCGAAGATCGACGCGTTCCTGTCGCAGTACATCCAGACCTCGATGTTTCCTTTGGCCAATTTGCGGGATTTTGGCCTGCGCGGTGATGATCCGCGATCCCTGAACATCTGGGTGATGGGCGATGGTCCGCGCTCTGTTTTCGCCATCACCAACGAAGGCATGGTGCTGGCGCAATGCCCCGATTGCGCGGATGCTGAGCTTGCCGCGGCAATTGCCCTGATCCGCGGGCGCAAGCTGTTCGGAGTGGCGTCCGAGGCGACACAGGCGCGCCGGATCATGCAGCTGGCTGGCTGGGAAGATCGGCCCGCCACCCTGAACAGCGATGAGCCTGGCTTTACCCTGCAATTGGGCGACCTTGTCCTGCCGGATACTACTGGCGCGACCTTGGTGTCGTTGGGCGATGTTGACCGTTCTGTTTCCGAAGCCTGGCGCGAAAGCTATCTGGTCGAGGCAATGGATTTCGCCCCCGAACGCGCGCAGGTGCAGGCGAAAAAGGACATCGAAGCTTATAAGCAGCGCGACTCGCACCGGGTTCTGCTGGTCGATGATCAGCCAGTTGCCATGACCGGGTTCAACGCCCGCCTGCCTGAAGTCGTGCAGATCGGAGGGGTCTATACCCCGCCCAACCTGCGCGGTCGCAGCTATGCCCGGCTGGCGGTCGCTTTGCATCTGATCGAGGCGCGCAACGGCGGGGCGTCCCGCGCGGTTCTGTTCGCGGCTTCCGATTCTGCGGCGCGTGCCTATATGGGTATTGGATTCAAACCCGCAGGACATTTCTCGTTGATCCTGTTCACTAACCCCGAGGAACCGGCATGAGTTTCATCCGACCCGAAGCCAAATTGACTCTGTGGCGCTGGCGCGAGGTGTTGGTGGCTGTGCTTGTGCTGCTGGTCGGCCTTAGCTGGATCAGCGGCCCAGGCGGGTTGTTGGGATGGTTGGGCTGGGTGCTTGTGGCCGTATCGGTGGCGCTCGCTGTAATCGGCATTCAGCGCGCTAGGTTCCGCACCGGGGTCGGCGGCCCCGGAGTGGTGACCATCGACGAAGGCCAGATCACCTATCTCGGCCCGCTGGATGGCGGCATGGTCGCCACGCGGGAGATCGAGCGTCTAGCACTGGACCCGACCGCGTCGCCTGCGCATTGGGTGTTGGAGCAACCGGGCCAACCGTTGCTTCACATTCCTGTGAATGCCGAAGGGGCCGAGGCTTTGTTCGATGTCTTCTCGGCCTTGCCAGGGCTGAAAACCGAACAGATGCTGGCGGAATTGAACGGTGGCGCGGCTCATCCGGTGGTGATCTGGGAACGCACGCCGTCCCGTCCTGCACATCTTAGGCTGCATTGACACTGGCGCGGTTTGCCCCCACGACTGACCAACTAAACAGACACATCAGGATCGGAGCGCGATTCATGTCCATCCCCCAATCCGGCGGCGGGCCGATCGAACGCCATGAACAACTGGCCGAATATCTGGAATCGGGCTGTAAGCCCAAGCAGGATTGGCGTATCGGAACCGAGCATGAGAAGTTCGGCTATTGCAAAGACACCCTGAAACCGCTGCCCTTTGAAGGCACCCGCTCGATTGTTGCGGTGCTTGAGGGTCTGCGCGACCGCCATGGCTGGGCCGAAGTGCGCGAAGGCGACAAGCTGATCGGTCTGGAAAAGGACGGTGCCAATGTCAGCCTTGAACCGGGCGGCGCACTGGAGCTGTCGGGTGCTCCGCTGGAGACGATCCACGAGACCTGCGATGAGGTGAACACGCACCTGCGCGAGGTGAAGGATATCGCCGATGAGATTGGCGTGGGCTTCATCGGTCTGGGCGCGGCCCCGATCTGGACCCATGACGAGATGCCGCTGATGCCCAAGGGCCGCTATCGGCTGATGAACGACTATATGGAGAAGGTCGGCACCATGGGCCGCGCCATGATGCGGCGGACCTGCACGGTTCAGGTCAATATCGACTTCGGGTCCGAGGCCGACATGGTGCAGAAACTGCGCGTGGCACTGGCCCTACAGCCGGTCGCGACGGCGCTGTTCGCCAATTCTCCGTTCTTCGAAGGTAAAGTGAACGGCCAGAAAAGCTGGCGCAGCTATATCTGGCGGCATCTCGACGATGCACGTACGGGCATGCTGCCGTTCGTGTTCGAAGACGGCTTTGGGTTCGAACGCTACGTGCAATACGCGCTCGATGTGCCGATGTATTTCGTCTATCGCGACGGCCAGTATATCGACGCGCTGGGCATGTCCTTCCGCGACTTCCTGCAAGGCAAACTGCCTGCGCTGCCGGGTGAGACACCGACCCTGTCTGATTGGGCCGACCACCTGACCACCGCCTTCCCCGAAGCGCGGATCAAGAAATTCATGGAGATGCGCGGCGCCGATGGCGGTCCGTGGCGGCGCCTGTGCGCCTTGCCTGCCTTCTGGGTTGGTCTGACCTACGATCAAGGCGCGCTGGATGCGGCCTGGGATCTGGTCAAAGGCTGGGATGCGGAAACCCGCGAAGCCCTGCGCATCGAGGCCGCCAAAGACGGGCTGCAGGCGCAGGTCGGCAACATCAACATGCACGATCTGGCGCGCGAGGTTGTGGCGATCTCCGAGGCCGGTCTGAAATCCCGCGCCTTCCCCGGTGCCGGTGGTCTGGTGCCCGATGAAACGCATTTCCTGAACGCGCTGAAAGACAGCCTTGAGACCGGAAAGGTTCCGGCTGATGAGTTGCTGGAACACTACAATGGCGACTGGAATGGCGATCTGACACGGGTGTTCCCGGAATACAGCTACTGATCCGTTCAGTCCCGCTTGCATTCGCGGGGCTGGCCCGATAGCAGGTTGGCGACCAAATTCAGAGGGCGTCATGGACGATCTTAAGGCAAAATATCTGGGCCAAATCGCCGAGGCTGGCGATGAAAACGCGCTTGAGGCGATCCGCGTCGCCGCCGTGGGCAAAAAAGGCGAGGTCGCGCTGAAGATGCGCGAGCTGGGCAAAATGACCCCCGAGGAACGCCAGGTCGCAGGCCCTGCGCTGAACGCCCTGAAGGATGAGATCAACTCGGCGCTGTCTGCCAAGAAATCCGCGCTGGCCGATTCCGCGCTGGATGAGCGCCTGCGCACCGAATGGCTGGACGTCACCCTGCCGACCCGCGCGCGCCGTCAGGGCTCGATCCACCCGATCAGCCAGGCGACCGAGGAACTGACCGCGATCTTTGCCGAACTGGGCTTCTCGGTGGCCGAAGGGCCGCGGATCGAAGACGACTGGTACAATTTCGACGCCCTGAACATCCCCGGCCACCACCCCGCGCGGGCCGAGATGGACACGTTCTACATGCACCGCGCCGAGGGCGATAACCGCCCGCCGCACGTGCTGCGGACGCATACGTCTCCGGTGCAGATCCGCTCGATGGAGAAACAGGGTGCGCCGATCCGCGTGATCTGTCCGGGCGGCGTGTACCGCGCCGACTATGACCAGACCCACACGCCGATGTTCCATCAGGTCGAAGGTCTGGCCATCGACAAGGATATCTCGATGGCGAACCTGAAATGGGTTCTGGAAGAGTTCGTGAAAGCGTTCTTTGAGGTCGACGATGTCGAGCTGCGCTTCCGCGCCTCGCACTTCCCCTTCACCGAGCCGTCGGCCGAGGTCGATATCCGCTGTTCCTGGGATAACGGTCAGCTGAAGATCGGCGAGGGCGACGACTGGATGGAAATTTTGGGCTCGGGCATGGTCCACCCCAAGGTCATCGCCGCCGGTGGCATCGACCCCGAGGTCTATCAGGGCTTTGCGTTTGGTATCGGTATCGACCGTCTGGCGATGTTGAAATACGGCATTCCTGACCTTCGGGCGTTCTTCGATTCCGATCTGCGCTGGCTGCGCCACTACGGGTTTGCCGCGCTGGATATGCCGAACCTGCATGGTGGTTTGTCGCGTTGAGCAGTCAATTCAAAGGAGCAGTATACGGCGTGGTCGCAACGGTCCTCGCTGGATTAATAATGCTCTTTGTCGCTCCAGAAGTCTCAAGTTCTAAGTATTTAGGGTCCAAAATAATTTGGGACGAGATTTACTCAAATTACGTCCCGAGTCGCGATGAAGATGAGCAGGGTTTCTATCTTAAAGTTCTACATATGGAGAACGCGGGTAGAAAACACTCAGAAGATATTCGTGTGTATGTCCGGGGTGAGATAGATTTCCTGGAAGTAGAGCCAGATGTTTTGGTTACTCAACATCTTAGCGAACAGAATCCCTATTTTGAGATTAAGAAATTGGCCTCAGGTGAAAAGGTTGAGGTATTATTGATGGGCTCGTACGGGCCGAAAGTAAAGAGAGTAACCGAGGGCGGAAAGGCTATCTCCTCAGCTTGGCTAGAACCTCAAGTTTACAGGTTTGGGTATGTCGAGATTCACTCTGTTTTGCTGATTATCTTAATGCCACTTTGTGTTGCTGGTTTCGTTCTCATTTTGAAAGGGTTTCTAGCGATTGGCGGAGAAAAGCGTTTGGAAAATGAGTAACTGTTCGCATTTAGGAAATGCACATAATTGTTAAGTGACGATGGGGGTTGGAACGTTAAGCTGCAGGCGCATGATTTATCGACTGCTTTGCCTTCTGTTGCTGACCGCCTCCCAAGCCGCTGCCGTGGAAACCTGCCACGGTGATACCGCCTGTCAGATCGGCGATCGCTCGTATCATGTGCTGGAACCCGATGGCTGGGACGGGCAAAGCCCTCTGCCCGTGTTGCTGCATTTCCACGGCTGGTCTCGGCAGGGGACAGTGGTGGTGAACCATGAACGTATCGCCGGGGCGACCAAGCTGCGCGGAGTGTTGCTGGTGGCCCCGAATGGGCTGGGCAAAAGCTGGGATTTCTGGTCGGCGGACACTGGCGACGTGCCCTTTGCCGACCGGGTGCTGGAGGATGTCGCCAAACGGTACCCGATTGATCCGGAGCGCATCTATGTCTCGGGCTATTCCTTTGGTGGCGCGATGGCGTGGCGCTATGTCTGCCAGTCGGGCAATGACACTGCGGCGCTGCTGGCCGTTGCGGGCAGCATCCGCCAGACGGAAGCATGCCCCGAAGCCCCGCGCGAGGTGCGCCATGTGCATGGGCTGGACGATACGGTGATGGATTTCTCCTTTGGTCCCGGTGGGGATAAGACTTATCCGGTGGCGCTGTGGCGTGAGAAATACAGCTGCAACGGTGCCACCCCGCGCGGGGATTGGAGCGTGAAACCGTTCCTGACGCTCAACCGTGTGGAGTGGACCGATTGCGCGCAGGGGCAGGTGGTACTGGATACCCATCCCGGCGGGCATTTCATCCCTCATGGCTGGATCGGCTGGCAATTGGACGAGCTTTTGGGCCGCACCCCGACCTATCCGTGACGCGCAGCGCTTGCACCCCGGCGCAATCTTTGCCATTGCCTGTGCCGACTGGATATCTGCCAAAAAAGGCCCCGTGCAATGAAATTCACTCTGTCCTGGCTGAAAGACCACCTCGACACTGACGCTTCGGTTGATGAGATCGCCGAAGCGCTGACCGATCTCGGGCTTGAGGTCGAAGAGATCGTGAACCCGGCGGATCGGCTGGCGGATTTTACGCTGGGCTACGTGAAACACGCCGAGAAACACCCCGACGCCGACAAGCTGCGCGTCTGCAAGGTGGACACCGATGAGGGCGAGCTGCAGATCATCTGCGGTGCCCCCAACGCGCGCGAGGGCATCACCGTCGTGGTCTGCAAACCCGGCATGTATATCCCCGGCCTGGACCTGACCATCAGCGTCGGCAAGATCCGCGGTGTCGAAAGCTTTGGCATGATGGCGTCCGAGCGCGAGCTGGAGCTGTCGGACGAGCATGACGGCATCATCGAGCTGCCCTCGGGCGAGGTTGGTGACAAGTTCATCGACTGGCTGGCCGAGAATGAGCCGTCCAAGGTCGATCCGATGATCGAGATCGCGATCACGCCGAACCGCCCGGATGCGCTGGGCGTGGCCGGTATCGCGCGCGATCTGGCGGCGCGGGGTGTCGGTACGTTGAAAGAGCGTGACTATGTGCCGGTGCCGGGCGATTTCGAAAGCCCGATCAAGGTGACGATCGACGAGGATACTCTGGACGGTGCGCTGCATTTCACCGGCCGTCTGATCAAGGGCGTCAAGAACGGCCCCAGCCCGCAGTGGCTGCAGGATCAGTTGAAGGCAATCGGTCTGCGCCCGATCTCGGCTTTGGTCGATATCACCAACTACATGACTTTTGACCAGAACCGCCCGCTGCACGTGTTTGACGCGGACAAGGTGCAAGGCAACCTGCGTGTTCATCGCGCCAAGGGTGGCGAGAAGCTGGTGGCGCTGGATGAGAAAGAATACACCCTGCAGCCCGGCATGATGGTGATTTCGGATGACAAGGGGCCGGAATCCATCGCCGGTATTATGGGCGGAGAGGAAACCGGCTGCACCCAGGACACGGTGAACGTGTTCCTTGAAAGCGCGTTCTGGGATCATGTGCAGATCGCGCTGACCGGTCGTGCGCTCAAGATCAACTCGGACGCGCGGTACCGGTTCGAACGTGGTGTTGATCCGGAATACACCCTGGAAGGGTTGGAGCAGGCGACCCAGATGATCCTGGATATCTGCGGTGGCGAGGTGTCGAAAGTGGTCGAGGCGGGCAAAGCCCCAAACCACGCGCGCGCCTATAAGCTGGACGCCGAGCGCGTGCAGTCTCTGGTCGGCATGGATATTCCCGAAAGCGAACAGCGCCAGACCCTGACCCGTCTGGGCTTCCGTCTGGAAGGTGAGATGGCCCACGTGCCCAGCTGGCGCCCGGATGTCATGGGTGAGGCCGATCTGGTGGAAGAGGTCGCGCGGATCGCGTCCCTGACCAAGTTGCAAGGTAAACCGTTGCCGCGTATTTCCGAGGGTATCCCGAAACCGGTGATGACCCCGGCACAGCGCCGTCAGTCGATGGCGCGGCGCACCTGCGCGGCGCTGGGGTATAACGAATGCGTATCCTATACCTTCATCGATCAGGCCTCGGCGGCTCTGTTTGGTGGTGGGGATGCGGCGACACAGCTGGAAAACCCGATCTCATCCGAGATGAGCCACATGCGCCCCGATCTGCTGCCCGGTTTGCTGCAGGCGGCTGCCCGCAATCAGGCGCGCGGCTACGCAGATGTGGCCCTGTTCGAGGTCGGCCCGGTCTTCCACGACGGAGAGCCCGGCGATCAGAAAACCCAGATCACCGGCCTGCTGGTTGGTCGCAACGGTCCCAAGGACGTTCATGGGGCCTCGCGCTCGGTTGATGTATTCGACGCCAAGGCCGATGCTGAGGCCGTGCTGGCCGCTATCGGCGCGCCCGCCAAGGTGCAGATTCTGCGCGACGGGGATGCCTGGTGGCATCCGGGCCGTCACGGCAAGATTTGTCTGGGGCCGAAAAAGGTGCTTGGCGTGTTCGGCGAACTGCACCCGCGTATCCAGCAGGCGATGGATATCAAAGGCCCGGCGATGGCCTTTACCATCTGGCCGGACGAGGTGCCTCTGCCCCGTAAATCCGGTGCAACCCGCGCTGCGTTGGAACTGCGTGATCTACAAGCGGTCGAGCGTGACTTTGCCTTTGTCGTGGATGAAGGCGTCGAGGCGCTTACGCTGGTGAATGCCGCAGCAGGAGCCGACAAAGCGCTGATCGAAGATGTGCGCGTCTTTGACGAATTCATCGGCGGCAGTCTGGGTGAGGGCAAGAAATCTCTGGCCATCACCGTGCGCCTGCAGCCGACGGACAAGACGCTGAAGGAAAAAGACATCGAAGCGGTGGCCGAGAAGATCATCGCCAAGGTCACCAAGGCGACCGGCGGCGTGTTGCGCGGGTAAGCTGACTGGTTACATGAACAATAAAAGAAAAGGGGTTCCGAAATTGGACCCCTTTTTTTGTTTCCGGGGACTGGTCAGTACGAGATTTTCCCGTGCAGGAAGTCCTTCCAGTTCTCTATATAGGGCCACTTTTTAGCGAAGTGTTCGACAAAATTTTTGACAAACGCGTCTAGATACGCGTGGTCAGCAGAGGTCATTGCTTCTCCTTTGCGATCACCTGATGGAATGCGAAGAGTATCGGGATCTTTGTAAGCTGGTAAACGTGCTGGGTTGTTGGTTCCGTTATCTTGGCAGATTTGATCCAGCAACGACATTAAATACTGAGTACGCGCTTCGTCTGCCAATCGATGGCATTCCCTGATATCAATGCTGAACTCCAGATCCATCACGCGCTGACGAAGACGACCGATTTCCTCCCGAAGCTCCTCATTCGTCGCGGCTTCCTGCTCGGCCTTGATCTTTTGCGCAACTGCCGTGCCCAACATATGGGCCATATCTTCCATATCGCGGTTTTGCTGACGGATACGCTTACTTTGTACCTGAGTTTTCTTCGTCAACCCTGCGCGAATGAACCCGTCCACAAACTTGCTCATACCTTTGCCTCTTCTGTCCCAGCTGTTTCTTCTCTGGCCGAACCGTGGTCCTCGGAAACTGTTTCAAATCATTGCTTTACCAGAACTCTGTCGAAAATTGCGAGAGTGGTCAACGACCGTTTCAACTCTTGCGGTTGCAGCGGGTAAATCCGTCTCGTTTGCGCGATCCCTCTCTTGGGTTGGCGCAGCAATAGCACTAGGGTCGCCGCAAAAGGTTAAAGGAGACACCCATGGGCCTGAACGTTTACCTCTCTGGCGAAATTCACACCGACTGGCGCGAACAGATCATCGACGGCGCGCAGGGGTTGGATATCACCTTCAACAGTCCGGTGACCGATCACGCGGCCAGCGATGATTGCGGCGTGGCCATTCTGGGGTCCGAGCCGAACAAGTACTGGCACGACCACAAGGGCGCAATGGTCAACGCGATCCGCACCCGCAAGGGCATCGCCGACGCGGATGTAGTCGTTGTCCGGTTTGGTGAGAAATACAAGCAATGGAACGCCGCTTTCGATGCGGGCTATGCAGCGGCGCTGGGCAAATCTCTGATCGTGTTGCATGGCCCGGACCACCAGCACGCGCTGAAAGAGGTCGACGCCGCCGCGCTTGCAGTAGCCGAACAGCCAAGTCAGGTGGTTGAGGTGCTGCGCTATGTTCTGACTGGACAACTGCCCGGTTAGGAACGGAGCAACCCGGACGATAGTCAGCCCGTGTGAGCGAGCGATGGTTTTGGCCTTGCCGCTCAACGGGGAAAACCGGGGAAACTGACACCTAGACCAAGACGCAGTTTTCGCTAAAACTTTGGCAAATCCCGCGCGAAAGACGCGGGTTTCTTAGTTGTGGAAAGGAAAGTCGCGTGGATGAGGTCGTAACACAGGTGAACGCGTTTGCGCCGCTTATCATTAATGCGGTTAAAGCGCTGGTTGTTCTGATCCTGGGATGGATCGTGGCCGGGGCTATTGGCGGGATGGTGCGCCGTCGGATCAACGCGACCCCGCATATTGATCTGACGCTGGGCAATTTCATGGCCAGCCTGGTCAAATGGGCCATTCTTGCGATGGTCCTGGTCGCCGTTCTGGGGATCTTTGGTATCGAGGCCACCAGTATCGTCGCCATTCTGGGTGCCGCGTCACTGGCCATCGGTCTGGCCCTGCAGGGCACGCTCAGCGATCTGGCAGCCGGGGTTATGCTGGTGGTGTTCCGCCCCTATAAGCTGGGCCAGTATGTAGATATCGGCGGCACGGCGGGGACGGTGAAAGACCTTAATCTGTTTACCACCGAACTGGTGACGCCGGACAATGTGCAGATCATCGTGCCCAATGGTCAAAGCTGGGGTTCGATCATCACCAACTACTCAGCCCATGACACGCGGCGTGTCGATCTGGTGTTTGGCATCGATTATGGCGACAGCGCCGATGAGGCGATGCAGATCATTCTGGACGTCGCCAAGGCGGATGAACGGATTCACAGCGACCCAGAGCCTTGGGTACGCGTGACTAATCTGGGCGACAGCTCGGTCGATCTGACGGCGCGCCTGTGGTGTGCTGCTGCGGATTATTGGGATGTGAAGTTTGAAATCACCAAGGCGGTGAAAGAGGCGTTCGACGCCAAGGGCGTGTCGATCCCGTATCCGCATTCAGTGGAAATCCACAAAGAGGCGTAAGCCTCCCGCCCGTCGATCGGGCATTGAAATGCCCTCCTCCGGTTGGGCCCGGCGCCGCGCTGATCGCGCGGCGCCGTTTCGTTTGCGGTACGGTTCCGATTCACGCAACCGCGCCGCACCGATGGTGCGGCGCCCGGCCCAACGCTGCAAGCGCCCTCGTCAAAGGGCGCTTGCAGGGGCGGGAGCGCTTCAGGACTTGATCACTACGTTGGGCGAAACCACGTCGATCCCCAGGGCCTTACCAACAGCGTAGTACGTCAATTGGCCGGCGTGGACGTTCAGACCGGCCAGCAGGTGCTCGTCATCCTGACATGCCTGCTTCCAACCTTTGTCCGCCAGCGACAGCATGAACGGCATCGTCGCGTTGCCCAGTGCGATGGTCGAGGTGCGCGCAACCGCGCCCGGCATGTTGGCCACGCAATAGTGCATGATGCCGTCCACGTCATAGATCGGGTCCGCGTGGGTGGTGGCTTTTGACGTCTCAAAGCAGCCGCCCTGGTCGATCGCCACGTCCACCAGAACCGCACCGGGTTTCATGGTCGACAGTTGTTCGCGGCTGATCAGTTTGGGTGCAGCTGCACCGGGGATCAGAACCGCGCCGATGACCATATCTGCGTCTTGAATCAGTTCTGCGGTGGCACCGGCGGTCGAGTACTGGTTGTTGAATGTGTCGCCAAAGACATCATCCAGATACCGCAGCCGCGGCAGCGAGCGATCCAGAACAGTGACATCCGCGCCCATGCCGGCAGCAATCTTGGCTGCATGCGTACCAACGACGCCGCCACCGATCACGACTACTTTCGCCGGGCCAACACCGGGTACGCCGCCCATCAGAACGCCGCGGCCGCCATTGGCCTTTTGCAGAGTCCACGAGCCGACCTGAGGCGCCAGACGACCGGCAACCTCGGACATCGGCGCAAGCAGGGGCAAGCCGCCATTTGCATCGGTCACGGTTTCATAGGCAATCGCGGTGCAGCCCGACTCCAACAGATCATGTGTCTGATCCGGGTCGGGTGCCAGGTGCAGGTAGGTGAACAGCAGCTGGCCTTCGCGCAGCATCTTGCGCTCAACCGCTTGCGGTTCCTTGACCTTGACGATCATGTCGGCGGTGGCGAACACCTCTTCCGCCGTGTCGATGATCCGCGCGCCTGCGGCGATATAGGCGTCATTGTCAAAGCCCGAGCCGATCCCGGCATTGGTTTCGATCAGAACCTCGTGGCCACGCGCGACAGCCTCTTGCGCGGCATTGGGGGTCATGCCGACGCGGAATTCCTGGGGTTTGATTTCCTTGGGGCAACCGATTTTCATTTTTGTTCCTCCATTCATAAACTGCTTAAATAATGGGCATTCCGGGGCGCAATTTCTGTGAAACTCTGCCCGCGAATTGGCTTTTCTTTGGGAGAATTTCCGCTAAATTGTCGAATCTCTGCAAAGGAATTGCGTCGATGAGCGTAGATACGACAGATAGAAAGATTTTGGCAGCCCTTCAGCGGGACGGCCGCATGTCGAATGCCGAACTGTCCGAGCAGGTAAATCTGTCTCCGTCGGCCTGCCACCGGCGGGTGCAGCGGCTGGAGGCGGACGGGTATATCCGCAACTATGTGGCGCTGCTGGATGCGCGCAAGATGAATGTGCCGACGACGGTGTTCGTCGAGATTACGCTGCAAGGACAGGCCGAAGAACTGCTGGACGCGTTCGAAAAGGCAGTGGCCCGTATTCCCGACGTGCTGGAATGTCATCTGATGGCGGGCACGGCGGATTACATCCTGAAGGTCGTTGCCGAAAACACCGAGGATTTTGCCCGCATCCATCGCCAATACCTGTCACGCTTGCCGGGGGTGGCGCAGATGCAAAGCTCATTCGCGTTGCGCACGGTTTTCAAGACCACCGCCTTGCCGGTGTGACGATCAGACCGGTCCGGGATAGGTGAACAGGATCAGATGCAGGGCGTTGAAGCCGAAGTGTATCAGAACCGGCACCCAAAGCCGCCCGGTCGCATAATAGCCCAACCCGCAGGCCGCCCCGAGGACCGACGCGAACACCACCAGCGCCGGGCCTCCACCCGCGTGGGCCAGACCGAATAACAGGCTGGCCGCTGCGATCCCGATGGTGGCCCCGGTTTTTGAGGTTATGATCGATTGCAGATAACCGCGGAAAAAGGCCTCTTCGGTCAGGCAGGTCAGGAACAGGTTCGACAGCGCGAAGACCAACCACCACGTGGGCAGGCCGATCTCGGGTCGCACAGCGCCTGTGGCAAGCCCCAGCAGGAACAGCGCGGGTAGCATAAGCAGGCCAACCGACAGAGGCGCGGCTTTGGTCGGCTTTGCACCTTGGATCATTCCGGGCCAAGCCAGCAGGACAGCAAACAAAACCAGCGGCTTGTCCAGATTCAGATACATAGTGAAAGCGGCGCTGTCCGGTCCCGCCTGAACCTGATCCAGCACCAGCAGGTTGTGAAATCCGGGAACCAGATGCGCGCCCAAAGCAAGACACCACAGGATCAGCGCCAGATGCCCCGCCAGAGCCGCTGGCCCGGACAGGTGTCGCAGCCCCGCCGCACCCAGCAACCCAAAGCACGCAATCCCAACCGCCAGCGGTGTAACCAGCCCAAGTGCCAGAGCGATGCATCCGAGCATGGCCAGCAAAGTCAGGCCCAACCCCCGTCGACCTGACACCGCGCCCGTTTGTGCGGCAATCAGGATGAACCAGGGCCAAATAGCGGGCAGAAGGGACAGAAAATACGTCACGGTGGTCTCATGCTTTGACGGGCCATTTTTGCCGTTGGATTGTGGTCTGTGGCAAGTGTGGAAACGGCAGCTTTACACCAACCCGTTGGCAATGCGTCAATTCTGACGCTTGTATCCCGCCGCTTGCGCGTTCAAATAGGGGAAGGCCGAACGCCCGCCTGCGTTGCATGTCTCAGCGTCCGCAGCGCATAATTGGCGAGGGTTTCATCAATTTCTCTGATGACATCAGGCGGTTACACGCGCCCTGTACGGTCCGGACCCGATAGACGATAAGGATGTAACCTTGGCTTACGAAAACAATGATGCCCCCAAAGACTGGCTGGAAGCCGAGTTGGAAGACACGCTGGACGAAGATTTCGAGATTGAGTTCAGCGAGCCCATGCTCTCGATGGAAGTCCGTAAGATCTATAAAGATCAGCACCCGGACATGCTGGATCGCAAAGTCTATTTCCGAAACCTGCTGCGACTGCAGGCTGAGCTGATCAGAGTTCAGGATTGGGTGCAACATACCGGGGCCAAGGTCTGTATCCTGTTCGAAGGCCGCGACAGCGCGGGCAAAGGGGGGGTGATCAAGCGCATCACCCAACGCCTGAACCCACGGGTGGCCCGCGTGGTCGCCCTGCCTGCGCCCAGCCGTCGTGAACAAAGCCAGTGGTATTTCCAGCGCTACGTTCCGCACCTGCCTGCGGCGGGTGAAATCGTTCTGTTCGACCGCTCCTGGTACAACCGCGCCGGGGTCGAGCGGGTGATGGGCTTCGCCAGCGAAGATCAGGTTGAACAGTTCTTTCAGGACGTTCCGGAATTTGAACGGATGCTGGTGCGCTCCGGGATCATCCTGCTGAAATACTGGTTCTCGATCACCGACGAGGAACAGCAGTTGCGATTCCTCATGCGTATTCACGACCCGATGAAGCAGTGGAAACTGTCGCCGATGGACCTGGAGTCGCGCATCCGCTGGGAGGCCTACACCAAGGCCAAAGAAGACATGCTCTTCCGCACCAACATCCCCGAGGCGCCGTGGTACATTGTCGAAGGCAATGACAAAAAACGCGAACGCCTGAACTGTATCGAGCATCTTCTGACCAAGATCCCCTATACCGATGTGCCGCAGGAAAAAGTCGATCTGCCGGACAGACGCTACAACCCGGAATACGAACGCCGCGTTTTGCCGGACGAGCTGCACGTGCCCAAGATCTACTGATCACAAACAAAAACGCCCCCGAATTCGGGGGCGTTTTCAGTTTGGAATGCCGGGAAAATCAGAACACGAAATACTCCTGTGACAGGTCCGACACCTGCGTATTCGCCAGGATCAGGCTGTTGCCGTTGCCGTCGTCGATCACCACATCGCTGCCGGACTGCGAAATGTGATTGTTCATCAGGTCGCTATAGCCCGTGATCGCGGCCGTGCCGCTGAGGTCGATGTAGTCGTCGCCGGAGAAATCGAGAACGGTGTCCGCCCCGGTGGTGAAGACGAACAGGTCTGAACCGGACCCGCCGGTCAGGTTGTCGTCGTCGCGGCCGCCATACAGAATGTCACTACCCGCTCCGCCAAAAAGGTCATCTTCGCCACGTTCGCCCCTCAGGACGTCATTGCCGTTGCCGGATTGAATTCGGTCGTTCTCGGTGCCGCCCAACATCAGGTCATTGCCGTTGCCGCCATGCAGCCTGTCGTTGCCCCGGCTGCCCTGGATAAAGTCGTTTCCGTCCGCGCCTCTCAGTAGGTCCGTTCCCTGACCACCGATCAGGGCGTCATCGCCGCCATAGCCGATCAACGTGTCATTGCCCGTGCCGCCGTGAAGGAAATCACCGCCGTTTGCGCCGGTCAGCGTGTCGTTACCACCGCGCCCTTCCAACGAGCCCGCCTGGTCGAGGTTGAGAGCGAACCAGTTGTCCCCATCATCGCCAACAGTGCCTGCGTTCACATATTCAGGCCCCGGTTCTACAGGGGCAGGCGCGGGTGCGGGCGCAGGCGCAGGTGCCGAGCCGCCGTTGTCCAGCACAACCGTACCGTTGGTGGCGGCAAAGTTCTGCGTCACGATCACGGCGTCCCAACCGTTGAAGTTGCCTTCTTCGATGCCCAGCCCGATATAACGGAAGTCGGGGTTAAGAATATTGGCACGGTGGCCGGGGCTGTCCATCAGGCTTTGATGCAGCTGAACGACGTCGTCGCTGGCGCCGCTGGCTCCGCGTTCGGATTGCCAGGCGATGTTCTCACCAGAGGCCCAGCTGCCTGAGAAATCGAAGCCCGCATCTCTCATCCGCTCGGTTGCGCTGGAGCCACCCTGACCGGTGTGGCTGAACGTGTTCGTCTGCAGCATCCATTCGCTATGGTCTTCGGCTGAGTCATTCAGCCTCTGTTCAAGCTGCAGGGGTTGAAGCCCCCGGCTTGTCCGCTCCTGGTTGATCAACGCAAGCATTTGCCGTTCTAGATCGCTAGCGATTGCCATGATTCTGCCTCCAGTGGATCGTGTTATTTTGGCGGGACATTAATGGCGAGACTTAGGCGAGATAAGGCCGCAAACCGGACAGGCCGGCCCGCTGAGCGAATTGTCACCGCCGATTTTACCCGTTTTGTGCAAGAAATCGCGCAGAATACCCTGCGCATATAGGCGGGGCACCGCCAAGGCGCCCCGCTGATTGTCTGTACGCTTAGGCGAAGTCCACCATGCAGACAGTGTCGATGGAGAAGAAGTTGACGAAATCGTCCTGCATCTCCGCGCCCATGTCCGATGTGATCTCGGTTTCGGCCGGGGTGTCTTCATCCATGTTCCAGGTCAGCATGAAATCATCCTCGACCTGAGTGGTCTCGGTTGCCGCGAAGTCGTTCAGCCTGATGTCGTCGACCAGAACCAGCAGTTCATTCACGAACTCTTCAATCGCCGCAAGAAACGCCTCGACGTCAAAACTATCGTTTGCCGGGGCTTCGGTAACGTCAGTGTCGGGTGTTTCGTCCGCCGGTTCCTCGGTCTCGGTGACGTCAGTGTCGGGTGTTTCCTCCGCCGGTTCCTCGGTTTCGGTGACGTCGGTATCGGGTATTTCGTCCACCGGTTCTTCGGTTTCGGTGACGTCGGTGTCGGGTGTTTTGTCCGTCGGTTCCTCGGTTTCGGTGACGTCGGTGTCGGGCGCTTCGTCCGCCGGTTCTTCGGTTTCGGTGACGTCGGTGTCGGGTGTTTCGTCCGCCGGTTCCTCGGTCTCGGTAACGTCAGTATCCGGTTCTTCCACCACTGGGTCTTCGGCAACAGGTTCTTCTACCGGAGGCATCGGCGCGGCACCGTTGTCCAGCACAACCGTCCCATCGGTGGTGGCAAAGTTCTGGGTCACCATGACGGCGTCCCAACCGTTGTAGTCGCCTTCTTCGATACCGATGCCGATATATTCGTAATCGGGGTTCAGGATATTGGCGCGGTGGCCCGGGCTGTTCATCAGGCTCTGGTGCAGCTGTTCGACATCATCGCTGATGCCCGGCGCGCCGCGTTCCGATTGCCAGGCGATGTTTTCACCCGACCGCCAGCTGCCGGAAAAGTCGAACCCGGCATCTTGCATCCGCTCGGTCGCGCTGGAACCGTTCGATCCGGTATGGCTGAACGTATCGGTGTTCAGCATCCAGGTGCTGTGATCCTCGGCCGAGTCATTCAGGCGGGTTTCCAGCTTCAGCGGGTTCAGCCCGCGGGATGTGCGCTCTTCGTTGATGAGCGCCAGCATTTCTTGCTCGAATGTACTTGCAGTCGACATTTTTGCCTCCGGTTTGAGTGGTCGTCTGTGCAGACGGGGCCAGTTACAGGGGGCACCGAGCGGTCGGACAGAGGAGGCGGGGATTCAGGCGAAATCCGGCAGGGGCGTGCTACCGATGCAAGATTCGTTGCGCTGCAACATGCCGGGCAAAATGTTGCTGAAACGGATTTGGCAGCTTGTCGCTTAGTGCGGTGACCGATTCGGCGAAATAAAACCGGTGCCTGAAACGACAAACCCCCGGGCAGGGCCTCGGGGGTCGTCAAATAGTGTCATCCAAAGCTGGACGAGCGAGGTTTTAGAGCAAACCTTCGCGCTGTGCTTTCTTACGTGCCAGTTTACGGGCACGACGGATCGCTTCAGCCTTCTCGCGCGCTTTTTTCTCGGACGGTTTCTCGAAATGTTGCTTCAGCTTCATTTCACGGAACACGCCTTCGCGCTGCAGCTTTTTCTTCAGGGCACGAAGCGCCTGATCGACGTTATTGTCGCGAACACTAACCTGCATGTGGTTGTCACCACCTTTCTAGATAGAGTTGCAAGGAAATTGCAGGAGTTGGCCGTATAGCAAAGCCGATGTATCTTGTCTAGTACTGGCCCCGAGAACCGGAGAACCGCCATGACCCTTACCTATGAAGATGCAAAACAACAGCTTTTGGACGCGATGCTGATCCATGTGCCGTTTGATGGCTGGTCCGAGGCCAGCTTTCGCGCCGCGATCACCGATTGCGATATGGATGAGGGTCTGGCGCGGGCAATCTGCCCGCGTGGGGCGGTCGATCTGGCGCTGGCCTTTCACGCGCGGGGTGATGCGGCGATGGTGGAACGCCTGAAATCCACCGACCTAAGCGAGATGAAGTTCCGCGACCGCGTGGCTGCCGGTGTCCGGTTCCGGCTTGAGGCTGTGCCCGACAAGGAACTGGTGCGCCGGGGGATGACGCTGTTTTCCCTGCCAACCCATGCGGCGGACGGGGCCAAGGCGCTGTGGCAGACCTGCGACCTAATCTGGGACACGCTGGGCGATACCTCGGACGATGTGAACTGGTACACCAAACGCGCGACCCTGTCGGGGGTATATTCCTCGACCTTGTTGTTCTGGCTGGGCGATGATTCTCCGGATCATGAAAAAACGTGGGAGTTTCTGGATCGCCGCATCGACAACGTCATGCAGTTCGAGAAGCTCAAAGCGCAGGTGAACGACAATCCGCTGTTCAAACCGTTCCTTGCGGTGCCGAACTGGTTCGCCAGCCAGGTGAAGCCACCGATGAAAATGCGCGCTGATCTGCCCGGGATGCTGAACCCGCGCAAGTAAGCATCTGGGCCTTCCGGAAATTGCCTGCTAGGCATTGGGCAAAGGAGGATTTGCCCATGACCCAGACGATGCGCGCCGTAGAAATCTCGCAGCCCGGCGGCCCGGATGTTCTGCAACTGATCGAACGCCCGATCCCCGAGCCGCAAAACGGCCAGGTGATCCTCAAGGTCGCTTATGCAGGGGTGAATCGCCCCGATGCGTTGCAACGGGCAGGGGCCTATGATCCGCCTCCGGGCGCCAGCGATCTGCCGGGGCTTGAGGCGTCGGGCGAAGTGGTTGCCGTAGGCACCGGGGTCGAAGGGCTTTCGGTCGGCGATCAGGTCTGCGCGCTGCTGCCCGGTGGCGGATATGCCGAATACGTAGCCACCCCCGCAGCACATTGTTTGCCGGTCCCCAAGGGCATGGGGATGAAAGAGGCTGCATGCCTGCCTGAGACCTTCTTTACCGTCTGGTCCAACGTCTTTATGCGCGGCGGGTTGAAGGCTGGTGAGCGGTTTCTGGTGCATGGTGGGTCCAGCGGCATTGGAACTACGGCGATCCAACTGGCCCATGCGTTTGGTGCCCGCGTCTTTGCCACTGCCGGATCGGACGAGAAATGCGAGGCCTGCGTCAAGCTGGGTGCCGAGCGGGCGATCAACTACCGGGATGAGGATTTCGTCGGCGTCATGCGGGCCGAAGGCGGCGCAAACCTGATTCTTGATATGGTGGGCGGCGATTATATCCCCCGCAACGTCAAAACGCTGGCCGAGGATGGCCGTCTGGTGCAGATCGCATTTCTGCAGGGGCCGAAGGTCGAGCTGAACTTTGCCCTGATGATGGTCAAACGCCTGACCCTGACCGGCAGCACCCTGCGGCCGCAAAGCGATCTGGCCAAGGCGAAAATCGCTCAGGAACTGCGCGAAGCGGTCTGGCCGTTGCTGGAGGCCGGGAAGGTAGCCCCCGTCATGGACAGCGAGTTCGATCTGGCAGAGGCCTCAGCGGCGCACGCGCGGATGGAAAGCTCGGGCCATATCGGCAAGATCGTCCTGAAGGTCGCGGGTTAACCGGGCTGCGCGGGCTTGTCCCGCGCGCCTTCCGTCAGGCCACCGCGCGGCGATACAGGTGCCATGTGGCGTGACCCAGAACCGGCATCACCACGATCAGTCCCAACATCATCGGGATTGCGCCAAGGACCAACAGGGCAGCGACGATGAAGCCCCATGCCAGAATCACTCCGGGATTGTGGCGCAGCACCCGAACCGAGGTCACAACCGCCACCGGCAGCCCCACTTTGCGATCCAGCAGCAGCGGAAAGCTGACCACGCTGATTGCCAGCGCGACCAGTGCAAACAGGAATCCGACCGCGTTGCCGAAGATGATCATCGTCCAGCCCGCGCCGGTGGTGAAGACCTGCGTAACAAAGGCGCCGATTGATGTGGGCAGGTCGGGGCCCAGCGTGTGGACATAGATGCTCTGCGCGACCATCAGCCAGATCAGCAGCCACATGACCAGATAAAAGCCCAGCATCAGGATTGCGCCGAAAGATGGCGACTGGAATACGCCGAAGGCGTCCAGCCAATGGACCTCGCCCCCCTGTTCGCGTTTGCGGCTGATTTCGTACAGGCCAACCGCGGCGATCGGACCAATCAGGGCAAACCCCAGAATCAGCGGTGCCAGTAACGGCACCATGTTGCGATTCAGTCCGAACCCGAACATCAGCAACCCCGCGATGGGGTAGATCAGCACGATGAATATGGCATCGGCCCGTGTCTCCAGAAAATCGTTGTATCCCGCCCTCAGACAGGCGCGCAGGTCCTGCATCGTCAAGGTCTGTACCTTTGGCAGATGCCGTGTATCCGCGCTGCCGATACGGTTCACGCTTTCAGCAATATGATCGCCGGTCGCCCCGATGTGCTGGGCGGCCCAGCTGATCGGATTTCCAATCGTTTTGGCCATCGTCATCCCCTCCCTTTGCGTAACTGCGCAGCAGGGTGATTCCGGCATCGGTTGCCCGTGGCCGGACCAGCCGGCAACGCCTGAACCCAGTATAGCACATTTTTTCGCGTTGCGGTTGCGTGGCGCGGAATCGTGCCGATTGCCCTTATTTTCAGGCGTGTTAGCTTGGGTTCAGGCAACAGGAGGTGAGCATGCAGCAAACGGCAAGAACGGTCGTCATCAAAAAACATGGCGGCCCTGAAGTTCTGAAGATTGAAGATCGAGTTTTTGGCAACCCCGGACCTGGAGAAGTTCGCATCCTCCAACGCGCCTGCGGATTGAATTTCATAGATGTCTACCAGCGCACGGGGCTGTATCCGATGGAACTGCCGCACGCTTTGGGCATGGAAGCTTCAGGTGTGGTTGACGCCGTCGGTGAAGGCGTCACGCATCTGGAATACGGTCAGCGCGTTGCGTATGCCGCAGCACCGCCCGGTGCTTATACCGAGGCACGTGTTATGCCCGCCGCGCAGGTTTGCCCTCTGCCCGATGGGATTCCTTATGATGTGGCGGCGGCGATGATGCTCAAGGGGATGACGGTGGAATACCTGTTTCACCGCACCACGCCGCTGAAACGCGGGGATACAGTGCTGTTTCACGCGGCGGCGGGGGGTGTGGGGCTGATTGCCTGCCAATGGGCCAAGTCCGAGGGGATCACCCTGATCGGCACCGCCGGAACCGATGAAAAATGCAGTCTGGCGCAGTTCAACGGCGCCGCCCATTGCATCAATTACCGCACCGAAAACTTTGCCGAACGCGTGGCCGAGATCACCGGCGGCCAGGGGGTGGATGTGGTGATGGACTCGATCGGGGCGGATACGTTCACCGGGTCGCTGGACAGCCTCAAGCCACTGGGGATGATGATTTCCTTCGGCAACGCTTCGGGGCCGGTGCCGTTGATGGATATCGGGATGCTGGCCAAGAAGGGTTCGCTAAAGATCACACGCCCGACCCTGTTCACCCATATATCCGATCACGCGGTCTGTCAGGCGATGGCCCGGCGTCTGTTCGGCAAGGTCGAGGGCGGAGAGGTCAAAATCCATATCGATCAGCGTTACCCGCTGGATCAGGTCGCCGACGCCCACCGCGCACTTGAGGCCCGGCAGACCACCGGCAGCACGGTTTTGGAGCTCTGACACACAGAACCCGGCCCACGGGGGCCGGGTCCAACGCTTACCTTTCGTCCGTTCAGAACCGATAGGCCGCGCGCACCTGAAGGGTGGTTGCGTCCACGTCGATGCCGGTACGGTCGAAATTGCTGAATTCGTGATAGAGGATCTCGCCACCTACGCTGATGTTCGGGGCGACGATCTGTTCGTAGCCGGCCCCGATGAACCAGCCGTCCTCGCTGCCCAGATTGTCGGTTCCGGCTTCGGCAAAGCCGCCGATACCGTAAAGCAATCCGGTAGAGGTCACCTTGTAGCCCGCGCGTGCCTTGACGCGCCAGACATCCTCGACCTTGACGCCGGGGGCCAGTCCGATACTCGCCCAGTCATAGTCGAAACCAAGGCCGACAACCCAATCGCTCAGGTCGTAGTCATAGCCCAGGATGATACCGCCGATCGCACCGTCGCCTTCCACGCCCGAGATATTGGTGTCGATATCGGCGTAACCGAACTGCAAACCACCGTAGAAGCCGGTCCAGTTGCCCGAGGACTGCGCCGCAGCTGCACCTGCGGACAAGGCCGCGATCGTTGAGACGAGAAGAAACGTACCTTTCATGTTATATCCTTTCATCGGAAATGGCCTGCAGCAAATCCGCGCTGCCTGTTTGTCTTTATTGATCACTACGGCCCGGTCTCACGACCGGATCACAGTTTGTTCAATTATTCCGACCCAAAAAAGATGCACCGCATTCGTAACCTGCGGCATCACCGGCCCGTTGAAACCGGGCGCGTCCCTTCCTTTAAATGTAGGTCCCAAAAATGGCTGTTTCAAATGACAATCGGCGGCAGAGTGATCCGCCGCCGATCTGACTGGTTCTGTCAGCAGTTTATTGCTGCAATTCTGCCGGAGATTTGTCGGCAATGGTTTGCCAGTTGGTGCTGGCCTGCTCGATAAAGCCGGGGATGTCGCCTTCCCAGCGTTCCTGAATGTCCTGCGACAGGTTCAGGTACAGCTTGTTGTCGACGATTTTCCAATAGGTCGGGTCGCCGTCAAACTTGAAGCCCATCGCGGCACCAAAGGCGCAGTAGCCACCATAGGCAGGCAGGTAGGCTTCGGGGTTTTCTTCGAACGCGACTTTGTTTTCCTCAGTGGCAAAGCGGTACAGCGCGTCATTGTGCAGCGTGGTGATGCGGTAATCGCCTTTGGTCGGCTGACCTTCGGTGAAATAGGCAACCGGGTCGTAGCCCTGCAGCGCCAGACCGGTCGAGCTTGCGTTCAGCTCAACGCCTGCGGCCAGGGCCGAGCTTGCGATTGCAACGGACAGCGCGACGCCGCCAATGATGGATTTGATCTTGTTCATTGTTTTCACCTTTCGTGAAACGGGTGGTCCGGCGGCGCCGAAATTGCGCCAGGACACCTCTTGGGATTTTTGTCCGTGCGACCGGTAATTGGCCGTCACGCAACCGAAGTGGGCAATCCCGCCATCACGTTCAAAACAATCAATCGTGAATGTGCGGCGACGAAGGGGCGCTGTTCAAAATTGCGCATTTCCGCCTCAGGTGTCGGGCTCGAACGCAACCACGAAAGCTATGACTTTCTCGGCGGGCATCTCGCAGGGGCGTAACAACGCGCCACTGCTGTCGGTCAGGTAGAGGTTCAGGCTGATGTAATCGCCGCCGCCCAATTCATGCGCAACCAGCTTATGGGATTTACCGCCAGCCAATTCCGTCCGACTGACGATATACCGCCTGCCTTGGCTCTGCCCGATGGACGAGCCAAGTGGGATGGCAAAAAACGCGGATAGAAATTCGTCCGGGGCGATCAAGACTGGCCGATTTTGGGTTCGGTCCCGGCCTTGATCCGCGCCAGGTTCGCGCTGTGGCGCCAATAGACCAGCATGGTCAGGATGATGCCCAGGAAAAAGGTCGAACCATCCGTCAGCAGCAACACCCAGAGGGTCGACGTTGCCGCGGCGACCAACGCGCCCAGCGAGGAAATCCGCCAGATCGCGGCGGCGACCAGCCAGCTCAGGCAGCAGGCCACTCCCACGCGCCAGTCCAGCGCCAGCCACAGGCCCAGAAAGGTGGCCACGCCCTTGCCGCCCTTGAACCCCAGCCAAACCGGGAAACAATGGCCCAGAAACGCGGTCAGGGCGGCGATCTGGGCGGCGTCCTCTCCGGCCAGTGCGCGGGCCAGCAATACGGCGACCGCACCCTTGGCGGCATCAAAAACCAGTGTCAGCGCGGCGGCGGCCTTGTTGCCGGTGCGCAAGACATTGGTAGCCCCGATATTGCCCGATCCGATATTGCGCAGATTGCCCAGCCCCATGACCTTGGCAATGATCATGCCGAACGGGATCGACCCCATCAGATACCCAATCGCGGCCCAGAGGATCAGCTGGGTCATCGTGCTGTCGAGTAGGGGCATCAGGATCTCCGGTAAACTTCTTGGCCTGCTACATAAGTTGCGGTGACCTTACCCTGCAACCGCTGGCCGTCAAACGGAGTGTTCTGCGATTTCGATTTTAATGAAAACCGGTCCAGCACAAAGGGCACATCCGGGTCGAACAGCACCAGATCTGCGGGGGCGCCCTCGGCCAGACGGCCGGCGTCCAGCCCCAGCCGTTTTGCAGGGTTCAGCGCCATGGCGCGGAACAGGGTGGGCAGGTCCAGCTGGTCCGAGTGATACAGCCGCAGCGCCGCAGGCAGCAGCGTTTCCAGCGCCACCGCGCCCGAGGCCGCCTCTTCAAACGGCAGGCGTTTGCTTTCCTCGTCCTGCGGCGTGTGCATCGAGCTGATGATGTCGATCAGGCCGGACCGCACTGCGTCGATTACCGCTTGCCGGTCGTCTTCCGACCGCAGCGGCGGTTTGACCTTGAAGAAGGTGCGATAGTCGGCGACGTCCAGCTCATTCAGCGTCAGATGGTGGATCGAGGTTCCGGCGGTTATGTCCAGCCCGTTGCGCTTGGCGCGCTCCAACGCGGGCAGGGCGCGGGCGGTGGTGATCTGGTCGGCGTGATAGGCAGCACCGGTCATTTCCAGCAGCGCGATGTCGCGGTCCAGCCCCATGCGTTCCGCCATTGGTGACACCGCAGGCAGACCCCGCAGGGCCGCGAATTTGCCGCTGGTGGCCGCCGCGCCATTGCTGAGGCCCGGTTCCTGCGGGTGGGCGATGACCAGCGCACCGCAGGACCGTGCATAAGTCAGCGCGCGGGAAAACACCTTGGTATTGGCGATGACGTGATCGCAATCGGTGAAGGCGACGGCCCCGGCATCCTGCAGAAAGCCGATCTCGGTCATCTCGCGCCCTTCGCGGTTCTTGGTCAGGGCGGCCATGGGCAGCACGTTCACCGGCGCATCCGCCTGCGCCCGCCGGGTGGCGAATTCCAGCGTTTCAGGCGTGTCCACGGCAGGCAGCGTATCGGGGCGGGTGACGATGGTGGTCACCCCTCCGGCAGCGGCGGCCAAACCGGCGGACTTGTAGCTTTCCTTGTGGCGTTCGCCCGGCTCGCAAACCTTGACGCCGATATCAACGATCCCGGGGGCCAGACAGTGGCCGCCGCAATCAACGACCTGTGCGTCCAATGCCGGGGCGTCGCCTTCACCGCGCGCGGCAATCCGGCCTTCGGCCACCTGCAGCCAGCCGATGCTGTCCGTGCCGGATTCTGGGTCGATCAGGCGGGCGTTGGTAAAGATCAGGTTGCTCATGCCATGGCCCTTTCGATTGCGGCTTTGGTGGCGGCCGGGTCCGCCTGGTATTTGATTAGGTGCTTGTCGCCGCCCTTGGTGACAATCTGGACAAAGCTGCCAATGGTGTTGACCGCCTGTATCTGGTTCAGCGCCACTTTGCGCGGACCGGGGCCGGTGAGCGTGGTGTCGGTCATCTCCCACGTGGCGACCAGCTCTTCGGAGGCCAGGTACCACGCGCGAATGCCGATGGCCGCAAGGCCTGCGGGCGCGCCGGTCCAGGGATAGGGGTTGCCGATCAGCCAGAGAATGATCATCGCGGCGGCCATCGCGAAGGCGGCCAGCCATGCGTTGGTGCGGATATAGGCGCCTTTGTCGGGGGCGAAGGTCACAGGATCAGCCACAGGGCACCTCCGATAGCCAGTAGGATAGCCAGCGCCAGAATGGCCGAGCCGATGCGGCGGGGCCGGTCATCTTGTGGCACTGCTTGCGGCGCCGAGAACGGCTTGGCGCTTTCGGTTTCAATCGGGCCGCCGGTCCAGTTGGTGGCCTCTTCGGTGTAAAGACCGGCCAGATGCAGCCTCGGGTCCGGCGTCAGCGTTGCTGCGCGGTCGCCAAAGGCGGCGCTGCGCACGACCATGACCCAGCCTTCGATAGCCTCCAGCGCGGCGCGATCCAGCTGATCGGCCGAGACGCCGCAGCCTTCGTTCAGATAGCCATAAAGCCCAAGGTCTTCGAGGTCCGAGACCGGAAAGACGTCGATCTGGCCCGGGTCAAGCCCTACCACCCCCAGAGCCTGATCGGCAGCGCCCGGTTCGCGCAGGAACTTTGCCTCTTCCGGGCGCATATCCAGCGTGAACAGGCGGATCACGCCGCGTTCATGGGGGGCGATGGTCAGATCGCTCATGCGGCGTCTCGCAGGTTGCGGGCCAGCAATTCCATCGCGGCCATGCGGACGGCAACGCCCATCTCGACCTGTTCCTGAATGACGGACCGGTTGATGTCGTCAGCCAGAGTCCCGTCGATCTCGACACCGCGGTTCATCGGGCCGGGATGCATGACGATGGCGTCGGGTTTGGCCAGCGCCAGTTTGGCGGCGTCCAGACCGTAGCGGTGATAATATTCGCGTTCTGAGGGGATAAAGCCGCCGTCCATCCGCTCTTTCTGAAGTCGCAGCATCATCACGACGTCGACGTCCTTCAGGCCCTCGTTCATGTCGTCATAGATCTCGGCGCCGAAGTCGGCGAACTGGCCCGGCACCAGCGTCGGCGGCCCGATCAGGCGAATGCGGTTTTCCATCTTGCCCAGCAGGATCAGGTTCGAACGTGCCACGCGGGAATGGGCGACATCTCCGCAAATGGCAATGTTCAGGCGGTGCAAACGACCCTTGGCGCGGCGGATGGTCAGTGCGTCCAGCAGGGCTTGCGTCGGGTGTTCGTGCCGCCCGTCGCCTGCGTTCAGCACGGCGCAGTTCACTTTCTGCGCCAGCAGGTCGACCGCGCCGGAATGCGGATGCCGAACCACCAGAAGATCGGGGTGCATCGCGTTCAGCGTCATTGCGGTGTCGATCAGGGTCTCGCCCTTTTTGATCGAGCTGGCCTGCATCGCCATGTTCATCACATCCGCGCCCAGCCGCTTGCCCGCCAGTTCGAAACTGGCCTGCGTCCGGGTCGAGTTTTCAAAGAACATGTTGATCTGCGTCAGCCCCGACAGCACGTCGGAATGCTTGGTCGACTGGCGGTTCATGTCGACATATTTCTCGGCCAGATCGAGGATGGCGGTGATATCGGACTGCGACAGATGCTCGATGCCAAGAAGGTGACGATGGGCGAAACGCATGGGCGGGCTCCTGTCTGACAATCGAGCCGCTTATAGAAAGCCCCGCGCGCGAGGGCAACCTAAGGTTCAGACCCTTCGGGCAGTTTCTCGCATCCGCCTTCGGGCAAACACTGCTCACCGGGTTTGCACCACTTGCCATAACCGCAATCGACCGCCTTGACCGGGACACAGCCCTGGTGCTCGGAACATTTGAAGCCGGGGCGACATTGCGAGTCGGTTTCTTCGCACAAGAACCAGCCGGGCCGCGAGCATCCGCCGCCCGGCAGGCAGGACGTGCCCGCTGCGCAGGACTGGCCGTCGTCGCATAGCGAGGGCAACCCTTCGATTGCGGTATTCGGGTCAAACTCGGGTGAGGTCCGCTCGCATTCGCCGCGCGCGTTACAGAAGGTGCCTCCGGGGCAATCCAGCCGCGAATAACATTTGTTGGCCCCCGCAGGGGCGCAGCGGGTGCCCCCGGCCACGCAGCGTTCGAAAGGTCCGCAGGTGCGCCCGCCGCCGCAATAGGTGCCGCCCAGGGGGATGCAGTGGCCGTCAAAGCTGCATCTTTGTCCGCCCGAACAGCAGCGGGTGCCGCATTGGAACTGACCGGGGCGGCATTGGCCGTTGCGGTCGAAAAGCTGTGCAAAGGACGGACCGCTGAGCCGGATCAGCAGCAGGGAAATCAAAAGGAATCGCAACAGGACCATCATGAATGCCGCAATGGTCGGTGCGATGAACGGTCCGATCAAGGCCTATTCGCTTTCCCTCGATCAAAAGCTGGTTAGATTGAGGGGTATGGAATCGGCTTTGGACTATCATACTGCGCAGGCGCTGCTGGACTGGCAGATTGAACTGGGCGCAACGGACGCGATCGGTGATGCGCCGGTTGACCGATATGCGCTGCCCGATACTGCGCCCAAAGCCAAGAAACCCGCAGCCATTCAGGCCGTGCCCGAAAAGCCGAAAAAGGTGGACCCCGCCGCAGTGGCAAAGGCTGCTGCCCAAAGCGCCGGGTCGCTGGACCAATTACGGGCTGCAATGGACGGTTTCGATCATTGCGAGCTGAAACGCGGTGCGCGGCAGTTGGTGTTTGCCGACGGCACGCCGGGCGCGCGGGTGATGATCATTGGCGAGGCCCCGGGGCGCGAGGAAGACCGCGAGGGCAAGCCTTTTGTCGGCCGCGCCGGGCAATTGCTGGACCGGATGCTGGCGGCGATTGATCTGGATCGCAGCCAGAACGTCTACATCACCAATGTTCTGCCATGGCGGCCGCCGCAGAACCGCGACCCCAAACCCGAAGAGATCGGGATGATGAAGCCGTTTCTCGAACGCCACGTGGCGTTGGCCAAGCCCGAGGTTCTGGTGATCATGGGCAATATCAGCTGTCAGGCGGTGCTAGGCAAACGCGGGATCACAAGGCTGCGCGGGCAATGGGATCAGGCGCTGAACCTGCCGGTCATCCCGATGTTCCACCCTGCCTATCTGCTGCGCCAGCCGCAGATAAAGCGCCACGCCTGGGCGGACTTGCTGGAGCTCCGGGCCAAGCTGGAGGGGAAATGATGCGCATTCTGGCCTTTTCCGATTTGCATATGGCCCGCAACCGCGCGGCCGAGGTTGTGGCCGCCAGCGCCGAAGCCGATCTGGTGATCGGAGCCGGAGATTTCTGCAACATGCGGCAGGGGCTGGAAGAGGCGATGGCGATGCTGTCCGGTATCTCTGCGCCCTTCGTAATGGTGCCTGGCAATGCGGAAAGCGCGCAGGAATTGGCTGACGCCGCGCCCGAGGGTGGCCATGTGCTGCACGGCACCGGCATGACCTTGGACGGGTTGCGCCTGTTCGGGCTGGGCTACGGTGTGCCGGTCACGCCGTTTGGCGACTGGTCCTGCGACCTGACCGATGCCGAAGCCGCCGAGTTGCTGGACCGCTGCGACGGCGCCGACATTCTGATCGCGCATTCTCCGCCCAAGGGGTATGGCGATGTCACGTCTAGGGGCGACGCGGTCGGCTCGGTCGCCGTGCGCGACGCAGTAGAACGGCTGCAGCCGCAATACGCGCTGTGCGGTCATATCCATGACAGCTGGGGTTATCGCGGCACAATCGGCCGCACACAGATCGCCAATCTGGGACCCAAGGTAAACTGGTTCGAGGTCACTTTATGATAGAAACGGTCACTCTGCTGGCGTTCATTCCGGCAGCTCTGGCGCTGAACTTCACCCCCGGCGCCGACATGATGTTCTGCTTTGGTCAGGGCCTGCGGTCGGGTGCCCGACCGGCTTTGGTGGCCAGTGCGGGTATCTCGCTGGGGCTGATGGTGCACGTGCTGCTGGCTGGGCTGGGGTTGGGTGCTGCTGTCAACAGCCTGCCGTGGCTGTTTGATGTCATCCGCTGGATGGGCGTGGCCTACCTGCTGTATCTGGCATGGGGTGCCATACGGAACGGGGCGGTGTCTGCCGATGCGCCCGCGAAACCCACAAGCCATGCGTTTCGGGATGGAATGGTCGTCAACTTGACCAACCCCAAGGTCATCCTGTTCGTGCTGGCCTTCATCCCGCAATTCGTGAACCCCGCCACCGGCCCGATCCTGCCGCAATTCCTGATCTTTGGCGTCATCATCGCGCTGGGCGGGTTAGTGGTAAACGGGCTGGTGGGCATTTTTGCCGGTGGCGCGGGCAAGGTTCTGATCTCGAACCCGCGCGCCTCTCGTATTATGGGCTGGGTGACAGGGGGGATTTTCACCGCCCTTGCCGTCCGGCTTGCCATCATGGAAAGGGCCTGACGCCATATGTCGCGCATTGATGAAAACATGGAGTTCATTCCGGTTCGGATCGCCGTTCTGACTGTGTCGGACACACGGTCGCTGAACGAGGACCGCTCGGGTCAGACGCTGGTCGACCGGATCGAGCGTGCGGGCCATTCGGTGGCCGATCGCAAGATCATCCGGGATGAACGGGGCGAGATCGCAGCCCAACTGCGGCTATGGGTTGGTGATCCCGAGATTGACGTGGTGATCTCGACCGGGGGCACCGGCCTGACGGGCCGCGACGTGTCGGTTGAGGCGCATCGCGACGTCTATGAAAAGGAAATCGAGGCGTTCGGCACGGTTTTCACCATCATTTCAATGGAAAAGATCGGCACCTCAGCGGTGCAGTCCCGCGCAACCGGTGGCGTGGCAGGCGGTACATATCTGTTCGCCCTGCCCGGTAGTCCCGGCGCCTGCAAGGACGCTTGGGACGGGATTCTGGAAAAACAGTTCGATTACCGGCATCGGCCCTGCAATTTCGTGGAAATAATGCCCCGATTGGACGAACATCTGCGACGGAAGTAGACTGGTTGCACGTATAACTGTTCGTAACCGCTTTGTGGCTTGGCATTTTTCCGTGCCCAGCTACCATTTACGTATGGCAGCCTGAAGCGACCGGGGTGAAGGATTGATGCGATTTCTGAGGCAAAGCCTTGTGGGTGTCTTTCTGGCGTTTCTGACGCTGGCCCTGCTGTTTGTTGCGGCGCAACTGATCACCGGCGCGGTGCAGGATGCGCTGACGCGTGAAAATACGCCACCCGAGGCACGAGAACGCATCTTTGCCGTCAGCGTGCGCCCGGCGGAACTTGAAACCGTCACGCCGTATCTTGAGGCTTTTGGCGAGGTGCAAAGCCGCCGCCGTCTGGAACTGCGCGCGGCGTTGGGCGGGCGTGTGGTCTCTCTGGCCGAGGATTTCGAGGATGGCGGCGTCGTGACCGCAGGGGAGGTTCTGGTTGAACTTGACCCAGCGGATGCGCAATCGGCGCTGGATCGCGCCAAATCCGACCTGCTGGATGCGCAATTCGAGGAACGCGACGCGGAACGATCGCTTCTGCTGGCGCAGGACGAACTGAACTCGGCCGAAGCGCAGGCGGCCCTGCGCGGTCGTGCCTTGCAGCGCCAAAAAGACCTGCAGGGACGCGGCGTCGGCACCCCCGCTGCCGTGGAAGAAGCGGAACTGGCCGAGGCGGCGGCGCAACAATCAGTTCTGGCCCGCCGCATATCGCTGGCCCAGGCGGAATCGCGGGTCGATCAGGCGACCACCTTGCTGGCCCGTGCCCGTATCGCGCTTGAGGCCGCCGAACGCGATCTGGACGACATGACCGTTCGTGCGCGGTTTGCCGGAACGCTGACAGACGTGACGCTAGTCGAAGGGCGGCTGGTGTCGGCCAATGAAAAACTGGCGGAACTGGTTGATCCAACCGCGCTTGAGGTGGCGTTTCGCGTCTCGACTGCGCAATACGTGCGCCTGCTGGATGCCGAGGGTGACCTGATCAACGCGCCGGTTACCGTATCCCTTGAGGTCACTGGAACCGATCTGATGGCCCAAGGCCGCATCAGCCGCGACAGCGGTTCTGCGGGCGAAGGCCAGACCGGGCGGCTGATCTACGCAAGGCTGGAGGACGCACCGGGGTTCAAGCCCGGCGATTTCGTAACCGTAACGGTCGAGGAACAGCCGCTGGATAACGTGGTGCGCCTGCCCTCATCGGTTCTGGATGCGGCGGGAACGGTGCTGGTTCTGGGCGCCGATGACAGGCTCGAGGCGCTGCCGGTGCAGCTGATCCGCCGTCAGGGCGACGAGGTTCTGCTGCGCGGGCAGGGTCTGGTTGGGCGCGAGGTTGTGATTGGTCGCACGCCGCTGCTGGGCGGCGGGGTGCGTGTGCGCCCACTGCGGGATGAGGCTAACGCCGGGGCCGATCCGGGCATGGTTGAACTGTCCGACGAACAGCGGGCCCAACTGGTCGCTCAGGTCGAGGCCAGCGAACAGATGTCTACTGAAGCCAAGGCCAGCGCCCTGAGCCAGCTGAGCGCGCCCAAGGTTCCCGCCTCTCTGGTGCGCAGCATCGAAAACCGGGCAGGGGGCTAGGCGCCATGATGCGCGAGATCCCCGGCGCGGCGGGCGGTATCCTCAGCTATTTCACCCGCCACAGGACGGTCGCCAACCTGCTGCTGCTGGTGATGCTGGTTCTGGGCGCGGCGGCGATCCCGGCGATGCGGGCGCAGTTCTTTCCGGACGTGATCCTTGAACGTGTGGACGTGGATATCAAATGGGAAGGCGCCGGTCCCGAGGATGTGGATAACGGCATCGTTCAGTTGCTTGAACCAGCCCTGCTGGCGGTCGAAGGGGTGGCGAGCACGACCTCGACCTCGCGCGAGGGGCGGGCCAATATCCGGCTGGAGTTCGAGCCCAACTGGGACATGTCGCGCGCCGTGGACGAGGTTCGGACCGCCGTCGATGGTGTGACCAACCTGCCCGAAGATGCCGAAGAGCCCTCGATCAAGCGCGGAGCGTGGCGGGATCGGGTGACGGATGTGGTGGTGACCGGCCCGGTCGATCCGGATCAGCTGGCGAAATTCACCGATGAATTGATAAACCGCCTGTTTGCGGTCGGCGTGACCCGCACCACGATCCGGGGCATTGCCGCGCCCCGCGTGGTGGTCGAAGTGCCGACGGCGCAGCTGATCGCCAACGACGTCACCCTGTCGGAAATCGCGCAGGCCATCGCGGCCGAGGCGATGGCCAACCCGGCAGGTGATGTCACCGGTGCCAATGCCCGCATCCGAACAGGCACGGAAAAGCGCACCCCCGAAGAGATCGAGGGCATCGCGCTGCGCAACTACCCCGACGGCTCCAAGCTTTTTGTGGGCGATGTGGCGGAAATCCGGGTCGAAGGGGTCACCCGCAACCGCAGCTATTTTGTTGGCGAAAACCCAGCCATGTCCGTGCGCGTGGACAGGTCCAATCTTGGGGATGCCATCAAGATTCAACACACGGTCGAGGACGTGGTGGCCGAACTGCAGGCCAGCCTGCCTGAAGGCGTGACTATCGAGCTGATCCGCACCCGGGCACAGGCCATCACCGAACGGCTGGATATTCTGGTCGATAACGGGCTGGTGGGTCTGGGCCTGGTGGTTTGCCTGCTGTTTCTGTTCCTGAACGCGCGCATCGCCTTCTGGGTTGCGGCGGGCATTCCGGTGGCGATGTCCGCAGCGATTGCGTTCATGTATATCGGCGGGCTGTCGATCAACATGATCTCACTGTTCGGGCTGATCATCACGCTGGGCATCGTGGTGGATGATGCCATCGTTGTGGGCGAACATGCAGATTTCCGCGCGCGGCGGCTGGGTGAGGCCCCGGTCGTGGCCGCCGAACGCGCCGCGCGGCGCATGGCGATGCCGGTCTTTGCCGCCACCCTGACCACGGTGATCGCGTTCTTCGGTCTCACCGCCATCGGTGGCCGGTTCGGAGAGTTGATCGGCGACATCCCCTTTACCGTGATCGCGGTGCTACTGGCCTCGCTGATCGAATGTTTCCTGATCCTGCCCAACCATATGGCCCATGCGATTACGCATTCGGCCAAGGAACACTGGTATGACTGGCCCAACCGCGTGGTCAATCGCGGGTTCCGCTGGGTGCGGGACCACCTGTTCCGCCAGTTGATCGCCTGGGTTGTTTGGGCGCGCTATGTGGTTGTGGCGGTGATGGTGGTGATTCTGGCCAGCCAGATTGCCCTGTTCATAAAGGGCGACGTGACCTGGCGGTTCTTCAATGCGCCCGAGCGCGGCTCGGTCACCGGCAATTTCATCATGGTCGAAGGCGCCACCCGCGAAGACACGCTGGAAATGATGCACCAGATGCAGCGCGCCGCCGAAGAGCTGGGCCGGATTTATGAAGAGCGTCACGGCCGCAATCCCATCGACTATATTCTGGCCGAGGTCGGCGGCAACGCCGGGTGGTTCAACCTGAGTGCTGCAGATGGCAAGGACAAGGACCTGCTGGGCGGAGTTTCGATCGAACTGATCGACTCGGACCTGCGCCCCTATTCCAGCTTTGAGTTCGTGGGCGAGTTGCAGGACTTCGTGCCGCGCCATCCCAAGGTCGAGCTGCTGACCTTCCGCGGCTGGCGTTCCGGACCCGGTGGCGATGCGATCGATGTGCAGTTCTACGGGGCTGACGTGAACACGCTCAAGGCGGCGTCCGAGGATTTGCAGGCCGAGCTGTCGAAATACCCCGAGGTGTCCGCGCTTGAGGATAATCTGGCTTATGACAAGGAAGACTTCATCCTGGACCTGACGGCCAAGGGGCAGGCGCTGGGCTTCCGCATCGAAACGCTGGGCCGCGTGCTGCGCGACCGGCTGAACGGGATCGAGGCCGCAACCTTCCCGGACGGCCCCCGCAGCGCCGAAATTCGCGTGGAACTGCCCGAGGGTGAGCTGACCGCCGATTTCCTGGAGCGCACGCTGATGCGCACACCAGATGGGGTCTATGTGCCGCTGGCCGATATCGTGTCGGTCGAGCGTAAATCAGGTTTCGCGTCTGTTCGGCGCGAAAACGGCCTGCGGGTGCTTTCGGTGATCGGTGATATCTCCGAGGATGACCCGGCCCGCGCCGAGGAAATTGCCCGCGCCCTGAACGAAGAGATTCTGCCCAATATCGCCGCCGAACGGCAGGTCGAGTGGCAGATGGCGGGTCTGAGCGAGCAGGAGGATGAATTCCTGACCGAGGCCCGCACCGGCCTGATCCTGTGCCTGACCGGGATTTATCTGGTTCTTGCCTGGGTGTTTGCCAGCTGGACCCGGCCTGTAGTGGTGATGGCGATCATTCCGTTTGGCTTGGTGGGCGCGATCTGGGGCCATTACATCTGGGACGTACCGCTGAGCATGTTCACCGTGATCGGTTTGCTGGGGATGACCGGGATCATCATCAACGATTCGATTGTTCTGGTGACGACCATCGACGCCTATCAGCAGGACCGAGGGTTGGTGCCGTCGATTGTCGAGGGCACGGCGGACCGGCTGCGCCCGGTGATGCTGACGACGCTGACCACGGTTCTGGGGCTGACGCCGTTGCTTTATGAAGGCTCGCAACAGGCGCAGTTCCTCAAACCCTCGGTGATCACGCTGGTCTATGGGCTGGGCTTCGGGATGCTGCTGGTGTTGCTTCTGGTGCCTGCGTTGCTGGCCATTCTCAACGACCTGGCGCGACCGATGACAGCGATGCGTCGGGCGCTGCGGGCACCGGATCGGGTAGTGCAGGGCGCGGTGACAGCCACTGGACTGGCGCTGCTTGTCTGGTTTGGCGTGACGATGGTCTGGCCTGCGATTTCGGGCGCGCCGGTTGGCCTGTTGTCGGCTCTCTATCCGGGTGAAGGGGGTGTTGCGGTTCTGCAAATGGGGCTGGGGGCATTCATCACCGGTGCCGTGCCGATCCTTGTTCTGAGCGTCGTGCTATCCGGCGTGCTTTACGCGCGCCTCAGACGGCGGGTTGCCTAAGCGCGACGTAGGGCGGTATCCAACAGGTCGGTAACGCGGTCGCTCATGGGCAGATCGCCCCGGCGTATCTGATCGACCGGAAACCAGCGGGCGTCCAGCGCATCATCCCCGGCCAGCGGAGACCCCGAGCGATACTGACAAGCGACTCCGACCAGCAGGTAATGTGACTGCACAGCGCCTTGCGCGTCGTGGCGCAGCAAGTCAAGATTGTCGAGATAGTGCAGCGGTTCGGCGATGACCGCGGTTTCTTCGCGCAACTCCCGCTGTGCCGCCTGCATGACGGTTTCGCCCCATTCCACATGACCACCGGGAAAACCCCAAAGTCCCGCGTCGGGTTGTTTGCTGCGCTGCACCAGCAGCACGTTTGCGTCATGCACAACAACGGCCAGAGCGCCGATCTTCGGGGTTTTCTCCATCAATCAGCCCGCGCTGCAGCCCCGAATGTCGACTGCGTGGTTGGCGCCCAGCACCGTGATCCTGATCTCGGACCGGTCCAGCGCGAAAGGCCCGCCCGAGGCGCTAATAACCTCGGATGTCGCGACCAAAGTATCGCCCTGCCGCGTGGTTTCCGGCTGCGAGGCCCAGAGTGCGGGGTTGCCCGGTTCGATCACGGCCACTTCGCGCCCACCTGCCGAGGGCATTTTCACGCGCGCCTCGATCTGCATCCCGTCCGAGGTTGGGGTCAGGTGACAGCTTGCAGCACTCACGCGTGCCTCTTTCGCGGAATAGGGGCGCTGGGCCAGAGCGGCAGCGATAGCAGGGTTGCGGTCGGCATTGGCGTTCAGCGTGTGGTCGAAATCCAGCCGCTCGGGGATGCAGACATCCTTGCAGACACCCAGATCCATATCACCACGCAGCCGCACCGGTTTGGCGGGGTTCTTGGGCGTGATCTCGACCGGTAACACCAGTTGGTTGGCATATCCGATGGATTGCAGACCGTTCTGAACAAACACCTCGGGCGCGGGCCAGGTGATCGACACATCACCCACATTCTGCGAGCCGCGCCAGTCAAACTGCGGCGGGATACCGGCATCGCCGGGTGCGCGCCAATAGGTTTTCCAGCCGTCCTTCAGCGTCAGCCGCAACGCGCCCAGATAGGTGCCGTTGGCCGTGCGCCCGCCATCCAGCACGTCCAGTTGCACAACCCCGTCCACATCCTGCGCCTGCGCAGGGGCGGTCAGGGCGAAACAGGCGGTTAGGGCGGCCGCGGTCGACTTCAAAAAACGCTTCATACTCCATAAATGCGCTGTGCAGGCCGGGATTCCAAGTCACGTTCCGGTCACCCGGATGAAATCTGGCGAAATGTGGCCTCTTCCCTTGCCAATCCCCATGTACCGGGGCCATTGTTGAAGGGGGACGAAGCAAGAGATGTAAATCTATGGACCTGACCGGAAAACTGTTGATTGCGATGCCTGGCATGGGTGATCCGCGCTTCGATCATTCGGTGGTTTACATGTGCAGCCATGGGGATGATGGGGCGATGGGCCTTATCATAAACAAACCCTCGGATTTGCGGATCAAAACCTTGCTGGAGCAACTGAATATTCCTTGCCGAATCCCGATTGTGGGTGAGCGTCTGGTGCATTTCGGCGGTCCGGTCGAGATGTCGCGCGGCTTTGTCCTGCACAGCGCGGACTACGAGGCCAACCTGCATTCGATGCAGATATCGGACGATTTCAGCATGACTGCGACGCTGGATGTGCTCGAGGATTTGGCCTCGGGGCGTGGGCCTTTGAATTCGACACTGGCGCTGGGCTATTCGGGCTGGGGTCCCGGCCAGTTGGAGGACGAGATTGCCATGAATGGCTGGCTGACCACCGATGCGAACCAGAAACTGGTGTTCGACGTGCCCGATGACGAGAAATGGGAGGCCGCGCTGGCGACGCTGGGCGTTGACCCGTTGACCCTGTCGGCCAGCGCCGGGCGTGCCTGATCAGCTGTCGCGTGGTGCTGCGGCGCGGCGCAGGCGGTCGTTGATGGCTGCACCCAGACCCTGATCCGGGATCGGTGACACCGCAATCGGGCGGCCCGTGGTATTCAGCCTATGCAGGGCCGAGAACAGATTGGCTGCAGCTTCGGTCAGGTTCCCCTTTTCCGATAGGTTCAGATCGCAATCGACCGGGCCAAAGCCCAGCAACACCTCATCGCCTTGCCGGTTTTCTGCATTCAGCCGCACCGGTGCGTCCGGGGCGTAGTGTGATTGCAGCTGTCCCGGCGCGGTCAGCAGGTCTCCGGCCTGATGGATGTGCAGTTCTGTGCCCAGAACAGATTCGACCTGTTCCAGCGCCACACCGCCCGGACGCAGCAGAGAGGGTTCTCCGGCCAGTCCGACGATAGTGGATTCCAGCCCGACACCGCAGGGACCGTCATCCAGAATCGCCGCAATGCGCCCGTCCAGCCCGGCACGTACGTGATCGGCGGTTGTGGGGCTGATCTGGCCAGAAGGGTTGGCTGACGGGGCCGCAACCGGCCCGTCAAATGCCGCCAGCAAATCCCGCGCAGTGCCGTGAGCGGGCACGCGCACCGCCAGCGTGTTCAGCCCCGCGGTGACCAGTGGAGAAATCCCGTGCCCGTCGCGCAAAGGCAGAACCATCGTCAGCGGGCCGGGCCAGAAGGCTGCGGCCAAAGCTTCGGCCCGGTCGGACCATTCGACAAAACGCTTCGCCGCCTCGACTGAGGCCACATGCGCGATCAGCGGGTTGAAACTGGGCCGTCCCTTGGCCGCATAGATACTGGCCACCGCCTCGCCATTGCGGGCATCGCCACCCAGCCCATAGACTGTCTCGGTCGCGAAGGCGACCAGCAGTCCCTGCCGCAGCAAGTCTGCCGCCTGTGCGATTCCGCCGGGATCGGCGGACAAATCCAATGTGCCGTTAGGGATCATATCTGGTGACGCCGCGTTTTGATTGCTTGTACCATTTGGCTGGCTAGGTAATCGAATTGATCAAGGATGCATAAAGGTGGGCATTGCAATTTCCAACCCCACCCGCGAAAAACCATACAGTTAGCCCCGAGGGAACTCATGCCATACCGCGCACCCATTTCCGACTATGAACTGCTTTTCCGCCACGTGGTCGGGTTCGATCAGATTGCCGCGACCGAGAAGTTTTCGGAAGCCAGCGAGGATGTCGTCGGCGCGATCCTGACCGAGGCCGGCAAAATGTGCGAAGAGGTGATGGCCCCGCTGCAACGTCCTGGCGATCTTGAGCCCGCGCGGTTGGAAAACGGTGTGCTGCGGACCTCGCCCGGTTATGCCGACGGTTGGAAGGCAATTGCCGAAGGTGGCTGGATCGGGATGAGCGGTGATCCCGAATATGGCGGTATGGGCCTGCCGATGACTTTGACCACGGCGGTGAACGAGATGATGTCGGCGGCCTGTCTGTCGCTGCAGCTTGCGCCGCTGATGACGCAGGGTCAGATCGAGGCGCTGGAACATCATGCCAGCGACGAGTTGAAAGCGCTGTACCTGCCCAAGATGATGTCGGGCGAGTGGGCCGGCACCATGAACCTGACCGAGGCGCAGGCCGGGTCGGATGTGGGGGCTTTGTCCTCGAAGGCCGAGGCGAATGGCGACGGCACCTTTTCGGTAACGGGGCAGAAGATCTTCATCTCGTGGGGTGACAACGACTTTACCGAGAATGTCTGCCATCTGGTGCTGGCGCGCCTGCCCGACGGTGTTCCGGGAACCAAGGGGATTTCGCTGTTCCTGGTGCCCAAGTACCTGCCTGACGAAGACGGCAATCCCGGTGTCGCGAACGATCTGAAAGTAGTGTCGGTCGAACACAAGATGGGTCTGCACGGCTCACCCACGTGCGTGATGCAGTATGACGGCGCCAAGGGCTGGCTTGTGGGCAAGGAACATGGCGGTATGGCCGCGATGTTCACCATGATGAACAACGCGCGTTTGGGTGTAGGTGGACAGGGTGTGGGGGCCGCCGAAGGGGCCTATCAGAGCGCGCTGGCCTATGCGTTGGAGCGCAAACAGGGCAAGACCCCCTCGGGCACGATCATCGATCACGCGGATGTGCGCCGGATGCTGATGAGTATGCGCGCCGATACCTTTGCCGCACGGGCGATCATGCTGGCCAATGCAGCCGCGATCGACATGGGCAATGCCACCAGTGATCCCGAGTGGAGCGCGCGTGCCGCGCTGCTGACGCCGATCTGCAAGGCTTTCGGAACCGAGACCGGGATGCGGGTCTCCGAGACCGGCGTGCAGGTCCATGGCGGCATGGGCTTTATCGAAGAAACCGGTGCGGCGCAGTATTACCGCGATGTCCGCGTCACCGCGATCTATGAGGGCACCAACGGCATTCAGGCCATGGACCTTGTGGCGCGCAAGATGATGGACGGCGGCGAGGCAGCTTCGCGTCTGCTGGACGAGATCGAGGATCACGCCGAAGAAGCCCGCGTCACCATGCCCGATCTGGCCGGTCCCGTCTGGGAGGCCACCGAAAGCCTGCGCGAATCCACCGAGTGGATCGTGGCGCAGTCCGACATGAATACTCGCTTTGCGGGGGCTGTGCCCTATCTGCACGCCTTCGCCCGGGTTCTTGGGGCGCATTTCCACCTCAAGGCCGCATTGGCTGAACCCAATGGTCCGCGCTTTAAACTGGCGCGGTATTACATCAACGCGCTGCTGCCGGAATATGCCGGTTTGCTGGTGCAGGCTCAGAACGGGGCCGGGGACCTTTATGCCCTCAGCGCCGAGGATTTGGCGGTATAATGGACGGGGACACTCCTTTGGCGATCAGATACCCTTGGCCCGAGCCTCCGGCACCGGGTGAGGCCATTGAGGTCGCCGAGGGTGTGCTGTGGATGCGCCTGCCGCTGCCCATGGCGCTGGACCACGTCAACGTCTTCGCGCTGGATGACGGCGATGGCTGGACGGTAATTGACACCGGTATTTCGTCGAACAAGACACGCCGGGTTTGGGAAACGCTCATGGCCGGGCCGCTGGGTGGCAAACCGGTGACCCGCGTGGTGGTCACGCATCACCATCCCGATCATGTCGGCAATGCGGGCTGGTTCCAGTCCGAGCATGGCGCTGAACTGGTCACGACCCGCACCGCGTGGCTGTTTTCGCGGATGCTGCAGTTGGATGTTCAGGAAACCTGGCCGCAAGAGACGCTGGACTATTACCGCAGCGCTGGGATGCACCCTGACGTACTTGCCAAGCGCATGACCGAACGCCCGTTCAATTTTTGCGATACGGTCTACCCGATGCCGCTGGGCTTTACCCGTATCAAACAGGGCAGCGTGATCCGCATGGGCGGGCGCGACTGGGACGTGCATATGGGCAACGGCCACGCCCCCGAGCACGCCACGTTCTGGAGCCGCGATGACAATCTGGTGATCACCGGTGATCAGATCCTCAGCTCGATCAGCCCCAATCTGGGCGTCTATGTCACCGAGCCGATGGCCGACCCGGTGGCCGAATGGCTGGAGGCTTGCGAGCGGTTGCAGGGCTTGGCGCGGCCCGATCATCTGGCGCTGGGAGGGCACAAGCTGCCCTTCACCGGGTTGCCGCTGCGGATGAAGCAATTGATCGACAATCACCACGGCGCGCTGGATCGCTTGCAGGACTATCTGGATACACCGAAAACCGCCGCCGAGTGTTTCACGCCCCTGTTCAAGCGTCAGATTGGTGAAGGCGAATACGGGCTTGCGCTGGTCGAGGCGGTTGCACATCTGAACCATCTTTACCACATTGGAACCGTAACCCGTACGAAGCGCGCGGACGGGGCGTGGGAGTTTCAGCACAAAGGGTAAAGCCATGCAGGACCAGATCGAAACATCGGCCGAGGCGGCAGAAGCGGCGGCATTGCCCAGGTGTTACGAGTTCCATGCGAACCCCAACGCTGAGTCCGCGGCCAAGAATCTGCCCGAACCATTGCAAAAACCGGTTCAGACCAAAAGTCCCGCGCAATGGGCCTATGAGAGGTTGATCCTTTATATCCAGAACTTCGAAAAGACGCTGACCGGCGATCAGGAGGTCGCCATGGGCTTTACCGGCGGCGATGCGGGGGTCATGCGGATCGAAGGCATGGGTTATTTCGACCCTGATGTCATCACCTTTTACGGTTCGGATGCGAGCGGGGCGCGGACCCAATTGGTGCAGCATGTCAGCCAGTTGAATGTGATGCTGCGCGCTCTGCCTAAATCGGTCGAGGACAAGCCCGCCAACCGCATCGGTTTCCGGCTGGCGAAGGATCTGGAAGAAAGCTGACCGCCTGACTTGCATTTCACGTCTGCGCAGCCTTGAATGAGTGCACCGTTCAAGGGGGTGCCACGTGTCCGATTTCTCAGCCGTTACAAGTGCCTACAAGGGCGCGTGGGCGCGTCGCCGCGTCTTTGTGCCGATCTATATCGCGGTGCGCCTGCTGCTGGTCGCTCTGGTCGCGCCGGGCGTGGCGATTACTGTCAATTTGGCCGTGTCGCTGTCGAACCAGACTGCGCTGACGGATCAGGCCATCGCCGCCTTCATCTTGTCACCGGTGGGCTTTGTCGCTGCGATTGCCGTGCTCAGCCTGTTTCTGTTGGCCGAGGTGTTCGTGTTCTCGGTCATGGCAGGATCGCTGCGGATGGGCGAATCCGATCCGTGGCGCGCGGGCAGCTCCGCCATCGGTCTGATCCTGTCGCGGCTGCCGGCGCTGTTCGGCTTTGCGGTGCGCTTTGTGCTGCGGGTTTTGGTGCTGATCCTGCCCTTTGCAGCCGTTTCCGCTGTGATCGCGTGGTGGACGCTGACCGAATATGACATCAATTACTACCTGACCTTCCACCCACCATCCTTCTGGATTGCAGTGGTTTTGATCGGGGCCGTGATTCTGGTCATGGCCTGGGTGTTGATCCGCCGATTGTCGGCCTGGGCGCTGGGTCTGCATCTGGTCTTGTTCGAGGGTGTTCACCCCGCCCACGCCTTCAACATCAGCGCCACCCGGATGGAGGGCAAACGCGGGCGCCTCAAGATCGAACTGGCGATCTGGCTGATCCTGCGCGTGATCATTGCTGGCCTGATCGCATGGGTGGCGGGGCTGCTGTTTGCCATCGTGCCGCTGCAGGGGGCTAGCCATCTGCGGCTGGCGTTGGTCTACAGCCTGTTGGTGGCCGGCGTCTGGTCCGTGGCTGGCCTCGTGCTGGCCGCAACGGCGTTGGGGGCGCTGGCGGTGCTGCTGGACGGGTTCTTCGAGATCAGGACCGAGGAACCGCCGCATCCCGAACCCGGAAGCCTGCGTATTCCATTGTTTGCCATTTTGGGTGCAGCCGCGGTAGCCGTGCTGGTCGGGCTCTGGTTCGGGCAGCACTTGTTGGAACGCATACAGGCCCCGGACCGGGCCGAGGTGATCGGCCACCGGGGCGCTGCCGCCCTGCGGCCTGAAAACACCATGGCCTCGGTGCTAAAGGCGATTGAGGACGGGGCCGATTGGGTCGAAATCGACGTACAGGAATCGGCTGATGGCGAGGTCATCGTGGCCCATGACAGCGATTTCATGAAACTGGCGGGTGTGAACCTAAAGGTCTGGGATGCTACGATGGAGGATATCGCCCAGATCGATATCGGCAGCTGGTTCGGTCCCGAATATGCCGACGAACGCACGCCCACCCTGCGCGAGGTGCTGGAGGCCGCGAAGGGCAAATCCAAGGTCATCATCGAACTGAAATACTACGGTCATGACGTCGATCTGGAGAACCGCGTGGCGGTGATTGTGGAAGAGCTGCAGATGCAGGACGACATCGCCACCATGTCGCTGAAATACCCGGCAGTACAGAAGATGAAAAAGCTGCGCCCCGACTGGCGGGCCGGCGTTCTGGCCGCAACGGCAGTGGGTGATCTGACCGGGCTGGAAGGCGATTTCATTGCCGTCAACGCCGCGATGGCAACGCCAGGGCTTGTGCGCTCGGTCCATGATGCGGGAAAGGATATCTATGTCTGGACGGTGAACGACCCGCTGCAGATGTCGGCAATGGCCTCGATGGGGGTGGACGGGCTGATCACTGACCGCCCCGCGATGGCCAATGAGGTGCTGCGGTTGCGTGCCGAAATGGGCCCGGCCGAGCGGCTGCTGCTGTGGCTGGCGACCACCTTCGGCATGTCCGTCGACACACAGGCGATGCGCGATGAAAGTCCATAATCTGGGCGTGGCCCTCGCATTAATGGTGACCCCGGTGGCGGCGCAGGATTTCATGCGCAACATCGAGTTGCCCGCCCACCGTGCCCTGATCGCTCAGCGCGGGGATGCAGACCCCATTCCGTTTGAAACCGATGGCTGTTCCGGTGGTCTGTCGACCAGCTGGCGCTTTGTGGCCGAGACTTTCCCCAAGTTTCGCGCGCTTTACGAGGAACACCCGCCGTGGGAATATTGTTGCGTGACCCATGACCGGACCTATCACAACGCAGGTGGGGCGACGCAGGCCGAGGACAGCTATAATGCACGCCTGTCCGCGGATGACGCGCTGCGGGCCTGCGTCAAGCAGCACGGAGAAGACAACGCCGACATCTATACCGAACGCTATGACATGACGCCCGACCAGATTCGCACGGCGCATTCCGTCACGGCCGAAGCGATGCACGCAGCAGTGCGATTGGGCGGCGGGCCATGCTCCGGACTGCCGTGGCGATGGGGTTTTGGGTATCCGGGCTGTTCGGTGTTTCTGCCTGCGCGCGAATGACGTGGTGACAGGCCGTGGAAATTCGATTATCCAACATCTTAAACACGCGAACTGGGAATCTGTGAACAATGGCTGAATACAAGCACGGCGAAATGGACATCACCGTCCAGGAAAAAACCTTCAACGGGTTCATCAAGGCCACCACATGGTGCGTGGTTGCCATCGTCTTCCTCTGCCTGTTTCTGGCGGTTTTCGCCGCTTAATCCAATTTTTTAATCCAAAACGGGGCTCACCGTGATCAGGATTTTGCTTGCCTGCCTGTTGGCAGTAACCGTGGCAGGCTGCACCGGCTCGCAGCGACCACAGGCGGACCAGTCCGAAATTGTGGCCCGATCCTATCGTGATCCGGGGCCTTCGACCCTAACGCTTTACACCATGATCAGCACCCGGACCGGTTCGGGTGCTCATACCTCGTTGATGATCAGCGGCAGCGAACGGGTGATTTTTGACCCGGCAGGTTCCTTCCGGGCAGATGTCGTTCCAATCAAGGACGATGTCCTGTACGGCATCACTCCGAATGTAGAACGCGCCTATCGCAGCAGCCACGCTCGCGAAACGCACTACGCACGTATCCAGACCATTGAAGTGTCGCCTCAGCAGGCTGAGATTGCCCTACAACTGGCAAAACAGTCCGGGCCGGTTGCAGGCGCGTTCTGCGCCAACTCGACGGCTCAGCTTTTGCAACAGGTTCCTGGGTTTGAGCAGATCCAAACCACGTTTTACCCTGTCAAACTCTCCGATCAGTTTGGTCAGTTGCCCGGAGTTCAAACCGCTGAATACCGTGAGAACGACGACGCGGATCTACAACGGGGTTTGGCGTTCAATAATGCCCGACTTAATGAGCTAGAAGCCGGATCAGGTCAGTAAGTATAGCAACCCGTACAGGGTTGCAGCCCCAGAAAAAATAGCGGCGAGTACGTTCTTCGTTATCAATCCGACAACCAAAGCGATGGCTGCTGCGGCCATGCGAGGAGCGTCCGGCTGTCCACCGGTTGCGGTTGGCCAGACCACCAGTGGTGCGATCAGCGCCGGCAAGATAGCCACGGCGGTATAGCGCAGGTGGCGCAGCAGCCAGGGGGGCATCGGGCGGTCTCCGACCAGACCGATGAAGACAAAGCGCAGCGCATAGCTGCCAACGGCAAGACCGATGATGATCGTCCAGACCGCAACGGGATCAGGATGGGTCATGCGTCGACCTTTCTGCGCTCGGCGATCAGTTCAGCCTGTGCGCCCGCGACCATTCCCGCGCAACCGGCGATCAACAGGCCCAGATTGTACGGAATTCCCACCATTAGCAGTGATACGATAATGGCAACCAGCGCGGCGACCACATGGGGCAGGGTCCGCATCATCGGGCCGATCATGGCCAGAAAGGTGATCGGCAAGGCGAAGTCTAGCGCCCAGCTTTCGGGAATGCGCGTCCCCAGCACCGCGCCTAGATAGGTGGCCAGAATCCAGAGCGGCGTAATCGGGGTGACCGAGCCCACGAAATAGGCCATGCGCTGGGGCACGGTCATCTTCGGCTCTTTCTCGAACTGCACGATCGAGCAGGCATAGGACTGATCGACGGTCAGATAGGCCGCGCAGGCCCTCTGCCACAGGGGGGCCGCGCCCAGAAACGGCGTCAGCGAAGCCGAATACATTGCCATCCGCAGGTTCACCGCCAGCGCCGAGATCAGAATGATGGCCGTAGGCGTTTGGTCCTGCAACAGTTGCAGCGCTGCGAACTGCGCCGCCCCCGCAAAGACGGTCGAGGTGAGCGTCATGGTCTGGACGATATCCAGCCCGGCCTCGGCTGCGAATACGCCGAACAGGGTGCCGAAGGGGACTGCGACAAAAATGAACGGGGTCCCGTCGCGAAAACCCTTCCAGAAGTACGACTTGGATGTGGTGTCTGCCATGGCTAAATCCTATGGTGTTGCCCGCAGCACTAACGGTCTTGGGAAAGGGTTGCAATTGGCCACGGAACTGGATCTTTCGGAATACATCATCGCCCCTGACCCCGGAGCGGAACGCCTGACCCGCGCAGTTGAAGGCGTGAACCAGAATGGCGAAGTCAGCCAGATCTCGGTGGTCGAAGAGCGCCCGTTGACGATATTCCTCAATTCTCAGGAAATCGTGACCGCTATGACCATCGGCGATTACCCCGAATATCTGGCGCTGGGCTTCCTGCGCAATCAGGGGATGCTGCTGGCCGATGACGAAATCACCCGCGTGGATTACGATGATGATCTGGAAACCGTCATCGTCCGCACCGCGCGACAGACGTCCTATGAGGACAAGCTGAAGAAAAAGACCCGCACCAGCGGCTGCGCCGTGGGCACGGTGTTCGGCGATATGATGGAGGGGCTCGAGGACGTGCGCCTGCCACAGGTTCAGGTGCGCACCTCGTGGCTGTATGACCTGGCCGCCAAGATCAACCGCACCCCGTCGCTGTATCTTGAGGCCGGGGCGATTCACGGCACTGTATTGTGCCGCGAAAACCGCCCGCTGGTCTATATGGAGGACGTGGGCCGCCACAACGCCGTCGACAAGATCGCGGGCTGGATGCTGTCCGAGGGTGAGGCGGCGGCGGACAAGATTCTTTACACCACCGGCCGTTTGACCTCGGAAATGGTGATCAAGACGGCAATGATGGGCATCCCGGTGCTGGCGTCCCGCTCGGGCTTCACCGCCTGGGGTGTCGAGATCGCCCGCGAGGTCGGCCTGACCCTGATCGGCCGCATGCGCGGACAGCGGTTCGTGTGCCTGTCCGGTGAGGGCCGTCTGCTGCGCGATGTGGACCCGGCGACTGTGGCGGTAGAGGACAAGAAACACAGGCGGAAGAGTGCGGGATGATCGTTGCGCTTTACATCATTCCGATACTGTTCCTGATCCTCGTTACGTGGATCATGATAAAAGCGTTCCTCCACTTCGAGCGCAGCAAGAAATCCGTTGTTGACGGGATCGCAACGCTTGGCGCGGACAGGCTTGCCCAGCTTGGATGGAAAGCTGGCCCCTACGTTTGCCTATGGAAATCCCTACCGTTTCCGGGATCGGACTGGAAACTAAATGACACAGGCTTTAGCGATCAGATGCACGGCCTTCAAAGGGTGGCGATCTACGGCCTGCCTGCGTCAGAAGAGATGGATGCATCTGTTCGAAAATCGGCGCGCAACTTCCGACTCTATTTCTGGATAATTGGGTTTCCAGGATTGTCTTTGGTGTATTTGGCTGGCTCGGCGAAGATCGGTATCTGGTTGGGCAGAGCCACGTCCACACCTCCAGTCTATTGGTTTGCTGCCATGGTGGCCGGTATTGCCATTGGTTTTATTCTTCCATTCGACAAGTATCGAAAATGACCCAACGTCGAGGATATGAAATGACCAAACCTCTCGGAGTTATCCTCGCAGGCGGTTTGGCCACCCGGATGGGCGGTGGCGACAAGGGCCTGCTGCAGATCGGCGGGCAGAGCCTGCTAACCCATGTCATCAAACGGCTGACCCCTCAGGTGGACGGGCTGGCGCTGAACGCAAATGGTGATCCCGAACGGTTCACTGATCTGAACCTGCCCATTCTGCCCGACACGATCGAAGGGTTCGCTGGCCCTCTTGCGGGCGTTCTGGCCGGGCTCGACTGGGCGGCAGAGCATGGGGCGGACAGTATCGTCACCGCCGCCGCCGACACGCCGTTCTTCCCGCGCGATCTGGTGACACGTCTGGCGCGGGCCGCCGAGGGGCAAAAGCACCCGCTCGTGCTGGCAACCACACCGCGCACTGGCGATGAAATGCTGAAATCAGGTGGCGGAAAGCGTATCAACCGGCACCCGACCTTTGGCCTCTGGCCCGTGGCGCTGCGAGACGATCTGCGCGACGCGCTGAACGACGGGCTGCGTAAGGTCGTGCTGTGGACCGACAAACATGACGGGCGCGAGGCCCTGTTCGACGCCGAACCGTTCGATCCCTTCTTCAACGTCAACACGCCCGACGATCTGGCGCGGGCAGAAAAGCTGCTGGAGCAGGCATGAGGGTCTACGGCGTCACAGGTTGGAAAAATGCGGGCAAAACCGGGTTGATGGAACGGCTGGTGAACGAGATCACCGGGCGGGGTTTCACCGTTTCGACGGTCAAACACGCCCATCACAGCGTTGATGTCGATCAGCCGGGCACCGACAGCTATCGCCACCGCATCGCGGGCGCGTCCGAGGTGCTGCTGGCCTCGGGCCAGCGCATCGCCATCATGCAGGAACTGCGCGGCGCGCCCGAGCCGTCTCTGGATGATCTTCTGGCGCGTTTGTCGCCGGTCGATCTAGTGTTGATCGAGGGATTCAAACGCGAAGCTCATCCCAAGGTCGAGGCGTTTCGGGCCGAGGCCAAAAACGCTTTGATGGCGCCCGAAAACACAACCATCCGCGCCGTGGCCAGCGATACGCCGCTGACCGTGGATTGCCCGGTATTTGATCTGGATGACACCGCAGCCATCGCGGATTTTATCCTGCAGGAGGTCGGATTATGACCAAACCGAACATCACTCCGCCGCCCCTGCGTAATGATTGTTTTGCGCTGCCCGCCGGGGTGAATTGGACGCCGGTGGACGACGCGCTGGCCCTGCTGCGCCAGCGACTGACGGTGAGGATGGGTGCTGAAACCCTGCCGTTAGAACAGGCAACCGGGCGCATTCTGGCCGAGGATGTCATCGCCAAACGCTCCAATCCGCCGCTGCCGAACACGGCGGTAGATGGCTATGGTTTTGCCGGATCTGTGCCGGAGGGTCCGCAGGTGATGCCCCTGCATCCGGGGCGGGCGGCGGCGGGCATTCCGTTCGACGGCACTGTGCCAGACGGCCATGCGCTGCGCGTGCTGACCGGTGCGGCCCTGCCTGCGGGCGTGGATACCGTCATTCTTGAAGAAGACGTCACCGTTCAAGAGGGTCACATCGCCTTTCACGGCCCTTTGAAACATGGTGCCAACACACGCCGCGCCGGTGAGGACGTGGCCGAGGGCGACCCGGTTCTGTCCGCCGGTCGCAGGCTGACGCCCGCCGATCTGGCCTTGCTGTCCGCGACGGGTCTTGCCGAAGTCTCGGTCCGGGAAACGCTGCGGGTGGCGGTATTGTCCACCGGGGACGAGTTGGTCGAACCCGGCGAACCCGCCGGGCCGGGCCAGATATTCGACGCCAACCGCCCGATGCTGCTGTCGCTGATCGCGCGCATCGGGTTTCAGCCGGTGGATATGGGGCGCGTTTCGGATGACCGTGACACCCTGCGCGACAGCCTGAACCGGGCGGCAGGGCAGGCGGATGTGATCCTGACCAGCGGCGGGGCGTCCGCCGGGGATGAGGATCATGTCTCGGCTCTGTTGCGGCAGGCGGGCGCGATGCAGGAATGGCGGATCGCACTGAAACCCGGGCGGCCTCTGGCGCTGGGCATGTGGGACGGAACACCGGTCTTCGGCCTGCCGGGCAATCCGGTGGCGGCCATGGTCTGCACGTTGATCTTTGCCCGCCCGGCACTGGGTCTGATGGCGGGTGAAGGTTGGCAGGATCCGCAAGGCTTTGACCTGCCCGCGGCGTTCGAAAAACGCAAGAAACCGGGGCGCCGTGAATACCTGCGCGCCCGTGTCCGTGATGGCCAGGCCGAGGTGTTCGCTTCGGAAGGGTCGGGCCGGATCAGCGGACTCAGCTGGGCCGAGGGGCTGGTCGAGATCGAGGACGGCGCGCGCCACATCAAACCGGGCGATATGGTCCGTTTCATACCCTATGGAAGCTTTGGGTTGTGACTGTCAGGATCGAACAGGGTTTCACCGAGGCGGAACGACCAAAGGCCGCAGACCTGTTCTGGCAGGCTTTTGCAGCCAAGCTGCACAAGGTCATGGGACCGGACAAAAAGGGATTGGCCTTCATTGAACAAGCCATAAACCCGAAATTTGCCCTGGTCGCGCGGGACAGTTCAAAGCAGTTGTTGGGGCTGGCTGGGTTCAAAACCAAGGATGGCGGGCTGGTCGAGGGCAGCTTGTCCGATTTGGCAAACATATATGGCTGGTTTGGCGGCGCGTGGCGCGGTCTGTTGCTGAGCGTTCTGGAGCGGGATCTGCAACCCGGCGTGTTTCAGATGGACGGTATCTTTGTCGCCGCAGAAGCACGCGGGCAGGGGGTCGGAACCGCGCTGCAGTCCGCGATCAAGGATGAGGCCCGCAAATCGGGCATGTCAGAGGTTCAGCTGGACGTGATTGACACCAACCCGCGCGCAAAGGCCTTGTATGAACGCGAGGGCTTCAAAGCCGTCAGCAAGGAAAAGGCCGGGCCGTTTCAGTATCTTTTTGGATTCAGCAGCGCCACGCGCATGAGCTGGGCCGTCACCGCGCCTTAGTCGAACGTCCCGGCCACACGCCCCAGCAGCATGAAAGCCCGTGCCGTGCGGGTTTCACCAAGGGCGGTCAGGTCGGCGTCGCTGGCCTCGGGTTCAAAGGCCACGATCATGTGGTCAAAACGGCGCAGGAAATGATGCGCGGCATCGCGAAAGATCGGGTCTTGCTTCATCCGCGCCGCCGTAAGCGCCAGCGAGGACCGGTCGCGGATACCGCCCAGAGCAGCCACCGAACGCCCGCGCGCACCTTGTGCGAACTGCCGCCAGACCTCGGGCCGGGCCATGTCGGGGCGCAGGTCATCCATATAGATGCCTTCCTGGCTGAGCAGGGTCAGAACATCCTGCGAGGCCTGCACCAGTTGCGCGGTCTTGCGGTCTTTCAGCGCCAGACGCAGGGCGTTGAACCCTTCGGTATCGTCCTGCGTTTCAGGAAAGTTCAGCGCGCGGATGAAAATGTCGGTGCCCAGCGGCTGCGCGATGTCCTCGGCCTGTGTGCCCAGTTCTAGTGTTGTCTGATCGCCTGTGCCGTTTGGCGCGGCTGCGCGCGGTGCCTCGGTTCGCTTGGTCGAAAACGTTGCCAGCGCACTCTCGGTCTTTTTGGTGGCTTCGGCGATTTCGTCCAGTTTTTTGCTGACAGCCGGCTCGTACGTGCTGGCCGCACGCTGTTGTTGGATGACATAGGTCTGTCGGATCGCGTCGATCGCGGTCTGCAGGCGTTCGCTTTCTTCGCGCATCACGCGGCTGGCGCGCATCGCAGTGGCGGCAACCCAGATCATCGCCACCGGCATGAACACCGCCAGCAGGGTCACAACGAACCCACCGCCCTGCGTCTGGCCGGGCAGCACCAGAAACACCACAGACACCACCAGCCAGATCACGCTGAGCACGATGGCCGCGATCTCGATCTCGGTCACCGCCGGGCGCGAGGGCTTGTCGTAGATGCCCAGTGAGGTCGGTCGCTCGGTTTCCTGTTCAGGCGTGGGCTCAGACATGGGAGCGCTCCGGTCAGGCGTACTCGATGTTCAGAACTTCGTAGGACCGCACGCCGCCGGGGGTGCGTACCTCGACACTGTCGCCTTCGTCCTTGCCGATCAGGGCGCGGGCCATGGGCGACTTGATGTTCAGCAGGCCATTTTCGATATTGGCCTCATACTCACCCACGATCTTCCAGGTCTTTTCCTCGTCGGTGTCCTCATCGACCAGTGTGACCTTGGCGCCGAACTTGATCGCGCCCGACAACTTGGCGGGGTCGATCACATCGGCCAGAGACAGGATGCCTTCCAGCTCTTTGATGCGGCCTTCGATAAAGCCCTGCTTCTCGCGCGCCGAATGGTATTCGGCGTTTTCCTTCAGGTCACCCAATTCGCGCGCTGTCGCGATGGCTTCGATGATCGCCGGGCGTTCAACGGATTTCAGGTTTTTCAGCTCTGCCTCGAGCGCGGCATTGCCCGCAGGCGTCATTGGAATCTTTTCCATACTCTTATCGTCCACTCAAAAAGTGATGCGCCCCGCCGCATGGAACCAGCGTCGGGGCGATTTGATGGGTTGGCAAATACCTGACCCAAATGGAGCGTGAAATGCAAGAGGGCATGGCCATGCACCGGGCGGATTACAGCCTAAGCGTAGCTAATCACCTCGAATTCGATGCCATTGTCGTCGTTGAAGTAGAACCGCTTGCCCGGTTCATAATCGGCGTGGGATTTGGGGGTGAAACCTGCGTCGATCACTTTCTGCTCGGTCGAGTCGATATCTTCGACCAGCACACCCACGTGGTTCAGGCCGCCAACGATGTCATAGCTGCTTTCGCCCGAGGGTTTCGGATCGCTGGGCGCATAGAGCGCCAGATAGGTATGCTTGCTGCCCACATGCACCGTGTATCCACCCGCAATGGCCGGGCCTTCCCAGCGGGTTTTCCAGCCAAACACCTTGTGCATCCACGCGGCCGAAGCCTGCGGGTCGCGGACGGTGAAGTTGGTATGTTCAAGCGTCGCCATCATGGGATCTCCTTTGCGAATTGAGGCTTGTTTCGACTCACCGTAATTTCTAAACCTAACTTTAGGTCAAGGAATTTTTGAGAGGGCGATATGGCTGTATCCGAAGGGTTGGCGATTGGTGCCTTGGCGCGGCGCACCGGGTTAGCGGTGTCCGCCATTCGGTACTACGAGGCGCAGGGGCTGATCGCGCCCTGGCGTAACGCGGGCGGGCAGCGACGGTACCAGCGCGCCGACATAAGGCGGCTGAGTTTCATCATGATTGCCCAGCAGTTCGGTCTGACCCTGCCCGAGATTCGCGAGGTGTTGTCGGGCTTGCCGGGGAACCGCACGCCGACACCGAAAGACTGGCAAAAGATCAGCATCGGCCTTCGGTCCCATCTGGACCAGCGAATCGATACCCTGATGCGGTTGCGCGACAATCTGGACGGATGCATTGGCTGCGGCTGCCTGAGCCTGCCGAAATGTGCCCTATACAACCCTGATGACCGCGCCAAATCCCATGGTAGCGGTCCCAGATACCTCATGGGGGACACTCCCGAGGCATAACTGCCGCATTGCAGCAATGTTACGCCGTGTTTTGATTGACCAAGGTCTTTCAGACCATGTAATCAGCCGTGAAACAATATTGCGCAGACCACGCAGTGAAAGCGCCAATTCGGAAAGTTAGCTAAGGAGCCCGCGATGGCCGAGATTGAACGCGAAGCGATGGAATACGATGTGGTGATCGTGGGTGCAGGCCCCGCGGGCCTGTCGGCGGCCATACGTCTGAAACAGCTGGACGCGGACCTGAACGTTGTCGTTCTGGAAAAGGGTTCGGAAGTGGGTGCGCATATCCTGTCGGGTGCGGTGCTGGACCCCTGTGGTCTGGACGCGCTGATTCCGGACTGGAAGGAAAAAGGCGCGCCGCTGAACGTGCCGGTGCACGAAGACAATTTCTACATGCTGGGTGAGGCAGGTAAAATCCGCATCCCCAACTTCCCGATGCCGCCGCTGATGAACAACCACGGCAACTACATCGTGTCGATGGGCAATGTCTGCCGCTGGATGGCCGAGCAAGCCGAAGAGTTGGGCGTGGAAATCTTCCCGGGCATGGCTTGTTCCGAGCTGGTTTATGGCGAGAACGGCGAAGTCAAAGGCGTGGTTGCCGGTGTATTCGGTCTGGAACCCGATGGGTCCTATGGTCCGGGCACCGAGCCGGGCATGGAGCTGCACGGAAAATACGTCTTCCTCTCGGAAGGTGTCCGTGGTTCGCTCTCCAAGGAAGTCATCGCCAAGTACGACCTGTCTGCTGGTAAAGAGCCGCAGAAATACGGCGTCGGCATGAAAGAGATTTGGGAGATTGACCCGGCCAAGCACAAGGAAGGCTCGGTCACGCACACCATGGGCTGGCCGCTGGGCAGCAATGCAGGTGGCGGGTCGTTCATCTATCATCTGGAAAACAATCAGGTCTATGTCGGCTTCGTGGTTCACCTGAACTACAAGAACCCGCACCTGTATCCGTACATGGAATTCCAGCGCTTCAAGCACCACCCGATGGTGGCCGAGCTGCTGAAAGGCGGCAAGCGCGTGGCTTACGGTGCCCGTGCGATCACCGAGGGCGGCCTTCAGTCGATGCCGAAACTGGTCGCGCCGGGTGTGGCGCTGCTGGGCTGTTCGGCGGGCATGGTCAACGTGCCGCGCATCAAGGGCAACCACAACGCGATGCTGTCCGGTAAAGCCGCGGCTGAGGCCGCCTTTGACGCCATCAAGGCCGACCGTTCGGGCGATGAGCTGACCGCGTACGAGACCGACGTGCGCGATGGTGCCATTGGCAGCGACCTGAAGAAGGTGCGCAACGTCAAGCCGCTGTGGTCGAAATACGGCCTGACCGCCAGCCTCGTGCTGGGTGGCATGGACATGTGGACCAACACGCTGGGCTTCTCGCTGCTGGGCACTCTGGGCCACGGCAAGAACGACGCGCAGTCGACCGAAGAGGCCAGCAAGCATCAGCCCATCGACTACCCCAAACCCGATGGCACGCTGTCCTTCGACCGTCTGACCAACGTCTCGTTTGCAATGACGAACCACGAGGAAAGCCAGCCCTGCCATCTGAAGCTGACCGATCCGGACATTCCGGTGAAGGTCAACCTGCCCAAGTTCGACGAACCGGCGCAGCGTTATTGCCCGGCGGGTGTGTACGAGATGGTCGAGGATGAAGACGGTCCGCGATTCGTGATCAACTTCCAGAACTGCGTCCACTGCAAAACCTGCGATATCAAGGACCCCAGCCAGAACATCACCTGGACCACACCGCAGGGCGGGGATGGCCCGAACTATCCCAACATGTAAGCGAAAATCCGGGCACTGGCAGGGTCGTGAAGGCTCTGCCATTGCCTCTTGCCAGCCAAAGCCCTAGCTTGTTGCGCAGACAAGAATAGCAAGGCAGGATTTTGGTGGTTTCTCTGGTTCGTCGCGCAGCGCTGGCTGTGCTGTTCACCTCGTCTTTTGTTTTTCCGGTTCAAGCGGATAATGGGTCCGGCGCCTATCTGGCGGGCCGCCAGGCGATTTACGAGAACGACTATACCGCAGCCGAGAAATACTATGCTCGCGCCCTGAAGGCCGATCCCGAAAATGCGACCTTGTTGGAAAGCGTCGTCGTCGCACGCCTGTCCCTGGGCGAGGTGCAGCGTGCGCTGCCTGTTGCACAGGCGATCGCGGACATGGACCTGCCCAGTCAGGCGGCGCGGATGGTGATCACCGCCAATCTGGGGGCCGAGGGCAAGCTGGACGACCTGTTGGCGCTGGATCCCGAAACACAGGGCGTGGGGCCTCTGGTCGACGGTCTGATGGCGGGCTGGGCCTATATCGGTCAGGGTGCCATGACCCGCGCCATGGAGCAATTCGACGAGGTCGCCACGCAGGACGGGCTGCGGGACTTTGCGCTGTACCACAAGGCGCTGGCCCTGGCGTCGGTGGGTGATTTTGAAGGCGCCGAAGAGGTGTTTTCGGCGAACAATGGTGCTGTGTCCCGATTTTCGCGCCGTGCGGCTCTTTCCCGGGCCGAAGTTCTGTCGCAACTGGACCGTCATGACGAGGCGCTGCAGTTTCTGGCGGAGGTCTTTGTCGCTGGCAGCGATCCGTCCATCGAAGGTTATGTCGCGCGTCTGAGCGCCGGTGAAACGCTGCCGTTCACCCATGCGCAATCGGCTCAGGACGGTATGGCCGAAGTGTTCTTTTCCGTCGGCGCCGCGCTCAGCAACGATGCAGCTGAAAACTACGTCCTGCTATATGCGCGCATCGCCACATTCCTGCGGCCCGATCACGTGGACGCGATCCTGCTGAGCGCCGAGCTGTTGGACGAGCTGGAGCAATATGATCTGGCGGTAGACGCCTATCGCATGGTGCCATCCAGCAGCAGCGATTACCACGCCGCCGAACTTGGCCGGGCCGAGGTGCTCAGCCGGTGGGGCAAAAAAGATGCAGCCGCCGAAGTGTTGCAGACGCTCGCCAGCCAGAGCCCGGACCTGCCCAGCGTGCATGTGGCACTGGCCGATCTGCAGCGCCAGCAAGAGGAATACGCGAGCGCCATCGCGTCTTATGACAAGGCGATAGAGCTGACTGAGAGCGGTACGGGCGGCAACTGGTTCCTGCACTATGCCCGCGGTATCTCGCATGAGCGGTTGAAGAACTGGGATCAGGCCGAGGCCGATTTCCGCCGCGCATTGGAGCTGAACCCGGATCAGCCGCAGGTGCTTAACTATCTGGGCTATTCGCTGGTTGAACGGCAGGAAAAGTTGGATGAGGCGCTTGAGATGATCGAACGCGCCGTCGCGGCGCGACCCGACAGCGGCTATATCGTCGACAGTCTGGGCTGGGTCCTGTTCCGTCTGGGCCGCTATGACGAAGCGGTCGAGCATATGGAGCGCGCGGTCGAACTGATGCCGGTCGATCCGGTGGTGAATGACCATCTGGGCGATGTGTACTGGGCCGTGGGTCGTGGGCGTGAGGCCGAGTTCCAGTGGAGCCGCGCCCTGTCCTTCATCGACCCGTCTGACACGGATGCCGAGGCCGACCCCGAACGCATCCGCCGCAAGCTTGAGATTGGGCTGGACGCGGTTCTGGCCGAAGAAGGTGCCGAGCCGCTGAAGGTCGCCAATGGCCATTAAGGCCTTCGCACCCGCCAAGATCAACCTGACCCTGCATGTAACCGGCCAGCGGCCGGACGGCTACCACCTGCTGGATTCGCTGGTGGTATTCGGAGATGTCGGCGACACGTTGGAGTTTACCCCCGGCCCCACATTGTCGATGGCTGTCACCGGTGAGCATGCGGTGGGTGTGCCCACGGACGACCGCAATCTGGTCTGGAAAGCCGCCGAGTCTGCGGGCTGGACGGGGCATATCGATCTGAACAAAGTGCTGCCCCACGGCGGCGGGATCGGCGGGGGCTCATCCGACGCTGCGGCGACGCTGCGGATGATTGCGGATCAGGGTGGGGCTGTCTCGCCGGATGCCGCTTTGTCTTTGGGTGCGGATGTTCCGGTGTGCATGTTGGCGTCTGCTGCACGGATGCGCGGCATCGGTGAGCAGTTGGACCCGATCACATTGCCCCCATTGCCCGCCCTGCTGGTCAATCCCGGCGTCGAAGTGCCGACAGGCGCGGTGTTCTCGGCATTGACCAGCCGTGACAACCCGCCCATGCCGGGCGTGATCCCAGCCTTCAACACGCCTCAGGACTGTGCCGCGTGGTTGCAGGATCAGCGCAATGATCTTGAGCCGCCCACCACCGGGCTGGCCACGGAGGTGGCCCGTGTGCTTGAGGAGTTGGCAGATACAAAGAATAGCCTGCTGGCCCGGATGTCAGGCTCAGGTTCGACCTGTTTTGCGTTATACCCAACGATGAAAGACGCGCATTTCGCGGCTTATGAGATCGGCGCGGCCCATCCCGATTGGTGGTGCCGCGCGACGCAACTTAGTTAAGGCGCGAGACCACGTAGTCAGCCAGATCGCGCAGCAGGGTGCGGATCTCGTGATCGGGCAGGGCATCCAGCGATGCCTTGGCCTTGGCGGCCCATCCAAACGCATCCGCACGGGTGGCGTCCAGAGTGCCGTATTTTCCCATCAGACCCAGCGCATGGTCCAGATCGCCATCTTCCTGGCGGCCCCGGCCAATGGTGCGCTCCCAAAAGGCGTGTTCCTCGGGGGTTGCCTGCGCCACCGCCTTGATTACCGGCAGGGTCAGCTTGCGTTCACGGAAATCGTCACCGACATTCTTGCCGGTGGCTTTGCTATCGCCCTGATAATCCAGCAGATCATCCGCGATCTGGAAGGCGATACCCAGCGCATCGCCATAGTCATAGAGCGCCTTGACCTGCTCTTCCGAGGCGCCGGCGATCACACCGCCGACTTCGGTTGCGGCCGAGAACAGCGCGGCGGTTTTGCCACGCACGACCTGCAGGTAAATCGCCTCATCCGTGCCCAGATCGGTGGCGGCCGTCATCTGCAGCACTTCACCTTCGGCAATGGTGGCCGAGGCATTGGCCAGAATGTCCAGAACCCGCAGCGATCCGGTCTCAACCATCAGCTGGAAGCTGCGGGAAAACAAGTAATCGCCGACCAAGACGCTGGATTTGTTGTCCCACAACAGGTTCGCCGTAGGCCGTCCGCGCCGCTGGGCGCTTTCGTCCACCACGTCGTCGTGCAGCAGGGTGGCGGTGTGGATGAACTCGACCGTTGCCGCCAGCCGAACATGGTGGTCGCCCGGATAACCGAACAACCGCGCGGCCGCCAGGGTCAGCATCGGGCGCAGGCGCTTACCGCCGGCCTCAACCAGATGTGCGGTCACTTCGGGAATGCGCGGCGCATGTTCAGAGGCCATACGCGTGCGGATCAGCTCATTGACCGCGTCCATTTCGCCGGCCAGAATTTCCGCCAGCCGCTCATGCGGTTTTGTGATCGTGTCGATATCCATCACACTCCTGATACAAGGCTCGACTTTCGGCGGTCCTTGCCCTTACATCCATCCCCATGAAAGAACTTTTGCGCAGCACCGATCCAACGATCCTGGCCTTTGCTTCGGCCCTTCTTGAGGGAGAGGATATAGACTGCTTTCAGATGGACGTAAATATGAGCATCCTCGAAGGCGGCATCGGAATCTTCCCCCGCCGCCTGATGGTGCGGGCGGATGACCTTATCCGGGCGGAACGGGTGATGCGCGACAACGACATTCCGCTGGGACGATGAGCCTGTTTTCCGATAAAGAATTGACTTGTAACGATTTTCTGGACGGGCGTGTACGCTTGTGGCAACCGCGTGCGGGCTATCGCGCTGGGGTGGATCCGGTGCTGCTGGCGGCGTCGGTTCCGGCGACACGTGGTCACACCGTGCTGGAATTGGGCTGCGGAGCCGGTGCCGCGATCTTGTGTCTGTTGGCCCGCGTGTCGGGACTGCAGGGGGTCGGGGTGGAGCTGCAGCCTGCTTATGCCGATCTGGCGCGCCGGAACGCAGTCGAAAACGGGGCGTCGCTGGAGGTAATCGAAGCAGACCTGAACGCTCTGCCTGCCAACCTGAAACAAAGGCAATTCGACCACGTGATCGCCAATCCGCCTTATTACCGCGCCGGGGCGCATAGCCCGGCTGCGGATAAGGGGCGCAGCGTGGCCTTGGGAGAGGAAACGCCTCTGACGGACTGGTTCGACGTCGCAGCCAAGCGCCTCGCGCCACGCGGGTATCTTCACATGATCCAAAAGGCCGACCGTCTGCCTGACATGCTGGCGGGCTGCGCCGGGCGTCTGGGCTCGGTCGAGGTGCTGCCGCTGGCCGCGCGTACCGGTCGCACCGCTGAACTGGTCATTTTGCGGGCCAGAAAGGGCGGTAAGGCGGCGTTTCGGTTACACGCGCCGCTGATTTTGCACGCGGGCGAACGTCACGAAAAAGACGGTGAAAGCTATACGCCACAGGTCTCAGCCGTACTGCGCGACGGGGCCGCGATCTGCGGCATTTTCGACCGATAGGCATTAACCAGCCGAAATTGTCGGATTTATGACATTTTCTGTGCGTCTGCAGCGTGACAGGGTGGAAACGATGTGGTCAACTTCTTACGTGAAACTCAGACACCAACAGAGGAGTATCGCCATGAGCGTGAGCGCACACCTGACCGAACTGAAGAAAAAGCACGAATCTCTCGGTCTTGAAGTAGAACAAGCCCAACGCTCGCCTGGCATCGACGATCTCCACATTGCTCAGCTAAAAAAGCAAAAGCTTAGGTTGAAGGAAGAGATCGAGCGACTGTCGAACTAGCGTCTCATACTGGCCCGCGCGGCAATCGCCGCGCCGCCTGTGATGAACACGGCCGCGATCGCCAGACCCCAGGATGGGGCGGCGATCCCGGCCACAACCAAAGCCAGCGTAGACAACAAGGGTGCCGCATAGGACGCCGTGCCCAGCATCTGAATGTCGCCCTGCTTGACCCCGATATCCCAGACATAGAACGCAAGCCCGACTGGTCCCAGCCCAAGTGCCGCGACTGATATCCAGCCGATTGCATCCTTCGGCCAGACGGTGTCTTCGACCGCCAGATGCAGCAGGCCCGAAGCGAAAGCGGCGGCGATGCAGAATACGGCGACCGAACTGGTCGGCGTATCGCCCAGTCGCCGCGACAGGACCGAATAGCCCGACCATGTCAGCGCGCAGAGCAGGGCCAGCCCATAGCCCGGCAGGTGATCGGCCTGAAACCCCATGCTGCCGCCACCGCCGATAATCACAGCCGCCCCGGCAAAGCCAAGGCAGGCGCCGATCAGATGTCCGAGGCGCAGGTTCTCACCCGGCAGCAACCCGGAAAACAGCACGATCAGCAGCGGCCAGAGATAGGCGATCAGCCCGGCCTCGGCTGCCGGGGCCATGCGCAGGGCCGAAAAATACAGCGCGTGGTATCCGAACAGCCCCAAAGTGCCGAACAGATATGTCGTGATGGGCACCGCGCGCAGTTGGCGCAACCCACCGTTGGCCCCGGTCCAGATCAGGCCCAGCGTGCCGCCGATCGAAAAGCAGATGGTGTTCAGCAGCAAGGGTGGGGCCGGAGACGACCCAACGGTGAACAGGGCCAGCAAGGACCACAGCAAAACGGCGATAAACCCTATGGCTGTTGCGCGTGTTCTGGTCATGAGGTCGGGATGTCTTCCACCGGGATGATCTTGAATTCGTCCGAGATATGCGCGGTCTTTTCGATCTCGGCAACGAACCAGTCCCGAAACGCTGCGATCTGGGGCCGGTTTTCGGCACCGGGCAGGCACAGAAAGCGGAACCGCCCGCGGGTCTCGATGGCGACCTTGAAGGGGGCAACCAGCCGCCCCTCGGTCATGTCCTTCAGGATCATGGCGCGGCGACCCAGCACCACGCCAACACCCGCAACGGCGGCATCGATCGCGTGATCGGCATTCGAGAACCGCGCGCCATGCTCGGGCGTGAATTCGACCCCTACGGCCCGGAACCAGGTGGGCCAGTCGCAACGGGGCCGCAGAAACGCAATCGAGTCGTCGTGGATCAGCGGCGCGTCCTTCAGACTTTCGACGGTCGGAAACTGTTCAGCCAGTTCGGGGGTCATTACCGGGGTCAGCCATTCTTTGCGGACGGGGACGGAATACATCCCCTCATCCGGGCCATAGCCAAAGCGGATGGCCACATCCACATCGTCGCGTTCCAGATCCACGATCCTCAGGGTGGCCGAAAACTTCAGGTCAATCTCGGGATGCGACCGGGCAAAATCATAGAGCCGCGGCGCCAGCCACTTGGCCGTCAGCGCAGGGCCTGCGGTCACTGTCAGACTGGTGTCGTTGCCCTGCCGCCGGGTCGCCTGCCACGCGGCCTGCAACGTGGCAAACCCTTCGGCCGCACCGGGGGCGAGGGCGCGCCCGGCCTCGGTCAGCTCCACCGCGCGGTTCAGGCGGTGAAACAGGGGGCGGCCAAGATGTTCCTCGAGGGATTTGATCTGAAAAGACAGTGCCGCGGGTGTCACATGCAACTCGTCTGCCGCCTTGGCAAAGGACATGTGCCGTGCGGCGGCATCAAAGGCGCGCAGGGCGGTCAGAGGGGGAAGTGCGCTGCTCATATCGTCAAGAAATTCTTATCTGATGGCGGAAAAAAGCTCGTTTGTCAGTCGCTAGGTTAAGGTTCACATTCAATGCAAGTCAAACAAAACTGAATTGAAAGGATACTTGCATGTTCGAGGTCACCAGCAACACCGCAATGGCCCGCGCCTTTCAGCGCGCGCACTTGGAACGGTCCCGCGCAATCAACAATGCCCTGAAATGGCTGTTCGGTTCCCGCTGAGCGCAGCGCGCGCGTTCTTACGGGATAAAAAAGGGCCGGTCCAAAAGGACCGGCCCGATTTCTTGCGGATCGTCTAATTAGACGAAGAATTGTGCACCGTTGGCCGAAATGGTCGAGCCGTTGATGAACTGAGAATCGTCGGACGCCAGGAACGCCACGCAGCGGGCGATTTCCTCGGGCTCACCCAGGCGACCGGCTGGGATCTGGCCAATGATGGATTCACGAACCTTTTCCGGAACCGCCATGACCATCTCGGTCGCAATGTAACCGGGGCAGATCGCGTTGGCGGTGATGCCTGCGCGTGCGCCTTCCTGCGCCAGCGATTTGACGATGCCCAGATCGCCCGCCTTGGTCGCGGCATAGTTCACCTGCGCGAACTGGCCCTTTTGACCGTTGATCGAGCTGATAACGATCACGCGGCCGAACTTGCGTTCACGCATACCGGGCCAGATGGGGTGGACGGTGTTGAACACGCCGGTCAGGTTGGTGTCGATCACGTCTTTCCACTGATCCGGGGTCATCTTGTGGAACGGCGCGTCGCGAGTGATGCCGGCGTTGGCAACCACGATGTCGATCGGGCCGACCTCGGCTTCGACTTTTTCGATACCCGCTTTGGATTCGTCATAATCGGCCACGTTCCACTTGTAGGTGGCGATGCCAGTTTCCTCGGTGAATTTTGCCGCCGCTTCGTCGTTCCCGGCATAGGTTGCTGCAACATTATACCCTTCGGCCTTGAGCGCCTTGGAAATTGCTGCGCCGATGCCGCGGGAGCCGCCGGTTACGAGTGCTGTACGTGCCATTGAGGATTCCTCCAATTTAGTCTGCTTGGTAATTCTGTTACTCTGAGAGAGATTGTTGCGCAATATCGTTTCGTGCTCGATTTCGTTTTTCTGTCCGGTGATATTGTCGCATCTATCGGGTAAGGGGTAATTGTAACAAAAAAGGGCGCCCGTCGGACGCCCTTTTATGTTTAATTGTCAAAGCACTTAGTCGCGCTCCACGCAGAGGGCGACACCCATGCCGCCACCGATGCAGAGGGTCGCCAGACCCTTCTTCGCGTCGCGGCGCTTCATTTCGAACAGCAGCGTGTTCAGAACGCGGCAGCCGGATGCGCCGATCGGGTGACCGATGGCAATCGCGCCGCCGTTCACGTTCACGATCGACGGGTCCCAACCCATGTCCTTGTTCACGGCACAGGCTTGCGCGGCAAAGGCTTCGTTGGCTTCGACCAGATCCAGATCGTCAACCGACCAGCCTGCTTTCTCCAGGGCTTTGCGCGAGGCATAGATCGGGCCGACGCCCATGATCGACGGGTCCAGACCGGCGGTTGCGTAGGACGCGATGCGGGCCAGAGGCTCAATCCCGCGCTTCTCGGCGTTTTCAGCCGACATCAGCAGGGTCGCTGCCGCGCCGTCGTTCAGGCCGGATGCGTTTGCCGCAGTGACCGAACCGTCCTTGGTGAAGGCGGGGCGCAGCTTGGCCATCGCCTCCATGGTTGCGCCGTGGCGGATGTACTCGTCGCTGTCCATCACGATGTCGCCCTTGCGGGTCTTGATGGTGAAGGGCACGATCTCATCCGCGAATTTGCCAGCCTTCTGCGCGGCTTCGGCCTTGTTCTGCGACGCAACGGCGAATTCGTCCTGCATGTCACGGCTGATCTGCCACTTCTCGGCCACGTTCTCGGCGGTCTGACCCATGTGGTAGCCGTTGAAGGCGTCCCACAGACCATCGCGGATCATGGTGTCGATATACTTCATGTCACCCATCTTGTGACCGGCGCGCAGGGCGGCGGCATGGGGCGAGAGGGTCATGTTTTCCTGACCACCGGCGGCAACGATTTCAGCATCGCCCAGTTGGATGTGCTGGGCACCCAGAGCGACGGCACGCAGGCCCGAACCGCAGACCTGGTTGATGCCCCAGGCTGCGCTTTCCTGCGGCAGGCCGGCATTGATATGCGCCTGACGGGCAGGGTTCTGACCCTGAGCCGCAGTCAGCACCTGACCCATGATGGTTTCGCTTACCTCGCCCTTTTCGACGCCGGCACGTTCGACGACGGCCTCAAGAACGGCGGCACCCAGATCATGTGCGGGTGTGTTTGCAAACGAGCCGCCAAAACTGCCGACACCGGTGCGTGCTGCGGATGCGATTACTACGTTGGTCATATAGACAATCCTTTACCATCAAGGTCCTGTGGGAACCGTAACGGCGCGGATCGCAAAGGCAAAGCCCCTGTGAACCAGAGCGCCTCCTGATCCCCCGCTCCAACTGAACATGGCATAGCGCAATGCTGCAATTGCAGCAACGGTCACCTTGTCTCAGGGTGCCCTAGGGGCAGTTTTGCGTGGTTAGCTGCCGGTTTGCTGGGTTTTCACGTCTTTCCAGGGGGCTGAAACGGTGGGGGCGCCGAACAAGAACCCCTGCAAACAGTCCACGCCATTGGCCACAAGGAATTCGGCGTCTGCCTTGGTTTCAACCGATTCGGCGGTCACCAGAATTTCAAACTCCCGCGCCACGGCGACCAAGGCGCGGACCAGCGCCTGATTGTCGGGGTTGTCGCTAATGCCGCGCACGAATTGCCCGTCGATCTTGGCGGCGTCGAACAGAAACTCTCGGAAATGGCGGAAGCTGAAATTGCTGGCACCGAAATCATCCAGCGCAAAGGCGACGCCGCGCGGTTGAAGCCGGTCCATGAAATCGATCACCAATTCCGGCACCGTCATCGCCGAACTTTCCGAGATTTCCAGAATCAGCCGCTCACCAATACTGGCGTCTTTTTTCAAAAACCGCTCCAGCACCCGTGAATACCGCGCATACCCGATCGAGCGGGCGGACATGTTGATCGACAGGCGGATGTCGGGGTTTCGGGCCAGCGTCCGCAGCCCCATCTCCAACGCAACGCAATCCAGATCCCGCCCGATGGGTGTATTTTCCAGCTGCGGCATGAAATCCCGCGCGGGAATGACTCGCCCGGTTTCATCCAGCACCCGGATGAATCCTTCGTAGAACGCTACACCAAACGGGGGATGCGCCTGCATGATGGGTTGAAAAGCGAGTTTGCACTGTTTGTGCTTTACCGCCTCGGTCGCCATTTGAACCGTGGAGGTGTCGCGAGATGTAACAGCCGCGTTCAGAGGGCTTTCGGCACCCTCGGGCATATCTGCCTGTTCTTTTCCCCGCATAGCCTTGCCATTCCCATTACGTCGCCGCTCGGGATCTGATTTCAGAGCAAAACTATGAATCTGCGGTTAAGGGGGGAGAAAATGATGCGGTTCAGCGCACCGTTTCCCAGACGCGGCCCAGGGCGGCCGCTGCGCCGATTACTGCGCCCATGAAGCCCAGTGCCAGCATGACAAACCCCAGCGCGATGAGGCTGGGGGCACCGCCCGCCAATGCCGTCAGCATAGCCAGCACCAGCCCGACCAGACCAAGAACGGTTGATACACTCGTCAATCTGGACATTTCGGCCTCCGGCTACTTGATACGGGTCACATCCGCTGAATATGGAATGTGAATTTCCGCTTTCAAGGAACGGGGGGTGCCGGATCGGCGGATTTAAGCCTGTTTTGCCTGCGTATTGGGCGTTTCTGCCTCATATTGCTCGAATCCGGGCGTTCCGCGATCTTCGGGGTGGCGGGCCAGGTGTTTGGCTTTGATCTGCTCAGAGCTGTCACGACTGCCGTCATGGCTGTAACCCGGTGGCGCAAAGCAATAGGCCAGACGTTCGCGCAGAGTCAGCCCCGGTTGGGTTGCGTCGCGCCAGATGCCAACCCATTCATGGAACGCCACGCGCAGCGGATTGAACGTGCCTATATTGTGGACCAAGCCGTAATCGACGCGATCATCCTCTTGTTCAGGTACGAAGGTGCCGAACATCTTGTCCCAGATGATGAAGACACCCGCATAGTTGCAATCGAGATAGCGTGCGTTGCGGCCATGATGTGCGCGGTGGTGACTGGGGGTGTTCATCACCGCCTCGAACCAGCGGGGCATCTTGCCGATGGCTTCGGTGTGAATCCAGAACTGGTAGATCAGGTTCAAGCCACCGCAGAACAGTACCATAGCCGGGTGAAAGCCCAGCAGGATCAGGGGCGCGCGGACAACCATCATGAAAGTGAAGGTATAGGTCCAGGTCTGCCGCAGCGCCGTTGTCAGGTTGTAGTGTTGCGAGCTGTGGTGATTCACATGGCTGGCCCAGACCCAGCGGATGCGGTGGCCAAAACGATGCACCCAGTAATAGCGCAGATCGTCCAGCACAAAGCACAGGATGATCACCGGGATCGAGGTGCCCAGGTTCAGCGGTGTGATCTGCCACAGCCACATAAAGAAGGCATAGGCGATGAATCCCAGCAAAAAGCCCGAGGCAATATTCCCAGCCCCCATCACCAGCGAGGTCACGGCATCGCGCGTCTCATACCGCCCGCCCTTGCCCTTGATGGCGATCCACAAAAACTCGGCCAGAATGGCGGCGATAAAAAACGGCACCGCCCATTGCACGGCATCGGGAAAGGTCACTTGGTCGGTCATGAGGGGTCCATCAGATGTTCCCAATGCGGGCGTTCGAAGTCGTCCAGGCGGACGATGGCTTTGGGAGTGCCAAATTCGTGGAACTGGATCTCAATCCCTTCGGGGTGATCCAGCCAGTCGAAATCCAGCAAATGACGCGCCACGGTGTCGGCACCGAAGGACCACAACAGCCCGTTGCCGGTTTCGGTTCGGATCAGGGCCGAGTGGTTGTCATGGGCAATGGTGATGTCGATGATCTCATCGTCGGGCGCGTGACGCAGCCATTCCGAGCGCGCGGTTTCGGGCGTTAGTTCGCGCACCCGTGACCGCCCGGTAAAATGCAGCAGCACCGTCACTCCGACGATGCCTCCGACAACCAGAACCAGCAATATTTCAAGCGGCATTCCGTCCTCCCGCCCGCAGAGTGCAAAGCGGTCAGGACGCTGTCAAAGGTAGCGTGGCGTCAGCCTGCCTCGAGCGTGTCGAGTATTTCGTGTTGCACGACTCGCTGGACAAAGGGCACCAGGCCATCGGGGCCAGAGGCGCGATCCTTGAGGTGAATGCAGATATCCGGCCTGCGTGCGGCGATGATGCCGACCAACTCGCCGCGTATCTTGTCATCCAGACCGGCACCCATGATGGCGCAGACGATCCGGGGCTCGGCATCCAATTGCCGCCGGACCTCGTCGGGGTCATGAGCCCCTAGCCATTGGATCGGCATGTGATCCAATTGCCGCGCCACGTCGCCAATGACATTGGGCAAGCGACCTATCAACAGTACTACGGGTTTCATTGTCGCCTCCGTATCCAGTTTCGCACCGCCACCGATTCAGATGGCGGTAACGTTAGTTTAGCATGGAATTCGGTCCGAAGCGTGATTGGCTATTGCAACGTGTAGATCGTCGAGCTTCCCTTGCCCTTCTCACGCGTCATCTTGACGGTAGTCCCGTCCACTTCGAAAACCTGACAATCAGTGCCAAGGGCTTTGCCATCCAGCACACCATTGCGGCACCAGAACTTCTTGTCCCACACCCAGTTGCCGCTGAACTTTTTCCCGCTGGTCAACTTGGCCGAGATTGTACCATCTGCATTGGCAATAAAAACATTGCCTTGGTCATCGACGAGCTTTTTGCCAACAAGTTCCTTGTTGAACTGCTCGGCTGTTTTGACCCTCTTAAAGTCAGCCTGAGCCGTTCCTGCAACCACCAATACGGCCGCAACAATTGGTACCAGTTTAAATCCAGTCATTACTATTCCCCCAAAACAATTGAGATCGGGAGAATAACACGATTCGGGCCAGTAGGGGCGCAGGCGTTAACTTTCAGCGCCTACCAGCGTCGAGATGATCGCCTTGGCGCTGTCCGAATTCCACTCGGCATCCCCGATAAGACGGGCTATTTCATTGCCGTCGGGATCAAGGATCACCGTGATCGGCAGGGCGATCACTCCGAATTCCCGCGCCACAGCCGAGCCTCTGTCCTGATGGCGGGGCAGGTTTTCGATGCCGTTTTCTTCGAAGAACTTTTTGATCCCCGCAGGCGAGTTGCGCCCGGTGGCCAGTGTCAGGACCTCGAACTTGTCGCCGCCGAACTCTGCTTGCAGCTCGGCGATCTGGGGCATTTCCTTGCGGCAGGGCGCGCACCAAGTGGCCCAGAAGTTCAACAGAACGTATTTGCCCTTATAATCCTCAAGCGTCGCGGTGCCGCCGTCATCTTCCAGCTGAAACTCGACCGCTTCGACCGGTTTCGGCTCTTTATGCAGGATCAGCCGTTTCAGCGTGCCGTCGCGCAGCGGGCCCAGAGTTTCCGCATCCGTGGCCAAAGCCGCATTTGCACCCAGCGCAAGGGCAATATAAAGGGGGATCAGACGAAATAGGCGCATATCAACTCCGGGTTTTCTTACATGACCGATCAATCCTCGAACCAGATGTGGGGCGGCCGCTTTGCCGCCGGTCCAGACGCGATCATGGAGGCAATCAATGCCTCGATCGGGTTCGATCAGCGGATGGCAGCCCAGGACATCGCAGGCTCGCGCGCCCATGCCGCCATGCTCGCGGCCACAGGCGTTATTACTGATAGTGACGCTGAAGCTATTCGGGAAGGGCTGCTCACCGTTTTGTCAGAAATCCAGAACGGAGAATTTCAGTTCTCGACCGCGCTGGAAGACATCCACATGAATGTCGAAGCGCGGCTGAAAGAGGTGATTGGTGAGCCCGCAGGCCGTTTGCACACGGGCCGCAGCCGGAATGATCAGGTGGCGACCGATTTCAAACTGTGGGTGCGCGATCAACTGGACGCGGCTGAAACCGGCCTGCTGGCCCTGATCCGCGCGCTTTTGGCGCAGGCCGAGGCCGGGGCTGATTGGGTTATGCCGGGCTTTACCCACCTTCAAACCGCCCAGCCCGTCACATGGGGTCACCACATGATGGCCTATGTCGAGATGTTTGGTCGGGACCTGAGCCGCGTTCGCGACGCCCGAGCCCGGATGAACGAATCCCCGCTGGGGGCGGCTGCTCTGGCCGGAACGTCCTTCCCCATCGACCGTCACATGACGGCGCAGACGCTGGGCTTTGACCGCCCCGCCGCGAACTCGCTGGATGCCGTCAGCGACCGCGATTTCGCGCTGGAGTTTCTGTCCACCGCTTCAATCTGCGCCGTGCACTTGTCGCGCTTTGCCGAGGAACTGGTGATCTGGTCTTCGGCCCAGTTCCGGTTTGTGACGCTGTCCGACCGTTTCTCGACCGGATCGTCGATCATGCCGCAGAAGAAAAATCCCGACGCGGCCGAGCTGATCCGCGCCAAGGTTGGTCGCATCTATGGTGCCAATACCGCGCTGATGATGGTGATGAAGGGACTGCCGCTGGCCTATTCCAAGGACATGCAGGAAGACAAGGAACAGGTCTTTGATGCTGCCGACAACTGGATGCTGGCGCTGGCGGCGATGGAGGGCATGGTCAAGGACATGACCGCCAACCGCGAAAGCCTGGCTGCGGCGGCGGGGTCCGGTTTCTCGACCGCAACCGATCTGGCCGACTGGCTGGTGCGGGTGCTGGGCCTGCCGTTCCGCGACGCGCACCACGTCACCGGATCGCTGGTGGCCATGGCCGAGGGCAAGGGCTGCGACCTGCCCGACCTGACGCTGGAAGACATGCAATCGGTGCATGCCGATATCACCGATGATGTCTATTCTGTCCTTACCGTGGAAAATTCGGTAAACTCTCGCCAATCCTATGGCGGCACGGCGCCGGATCAGGTGCGCGCGCAGGTCGAACGGTGGAAAACCTTGGTCTGAGGACTTTCAGCCTGCGCCCGAAGGTCCGGGTCCAGCTTCAATTGCTGCCATCTGGTGAACAGTCGCGCCAAAATTTGGCCATTTTTTCCTGATTCAAGTCGGTCTCAGAATGCTCACGCGATATTTCTGGCACCCAACCTTGCAGAGAAAACGATGACAACGATCACAGCCAATGAAAAAGCGCTTTTGGAAGCCCCCAAAATCGCCGAAACGCCAACCTCCGCTGCTTTTGTGGCGGTCGCCAAAAAGTTCGGTGTCAGCCCGTTTTCTCAGTTCCGGGACATGATCAGGTTGCAGAGAGGGCGCAGCAAGGTCAGTTTCCCCGAGTATTTTTCGCTGGGTCTTTTCAATCCTGAAATGACGCTGGATGAAAAGCGAACCTTTGTTGGCGAAAAGGGATCGTTCCAGGCCAACTGCGACATGTCACCGGTGCGATTGACTTTGAATCGCGCGTTTGTTCGCGACAAGGTCATGTATTCGTCCTTGCTGACGTCGCTGGGAATTCCCACAACCGTGACGCAGGCGGTTGCGTCCAGCAACCGGCGATTTGGAAACATTCCTGCCCTGAAAAGCCCGACCGAGCTCTTTCAATTTCTGACGCAAAAGGCCGCCTTCCCCCTGTTCGGCAAACCCTGCGAAGGTTCGGGAAGCTTCGGCTCGGTGTATCTGGAGGGCATCGAGGGTGACCTCATCGTTCTGGGAAACGGGCGTAAAGTACTGTTGGAGAGTTTCTGCAACGAAGTTTATGCAGACTACCCGGATGGATTCATTCTGCAGTCGGCGCTTCGTCAGCACCCCGAGTTCTGCAAGATCGCCGGCAAAGCCGTTGGCTCGCTGCGATTTGTGACGATCCGGGATCAGGACAAGCCGCGGAAACTCTATGCCCTGTGGAAAGTGCCGTCGCCGAATGCGATGTCGGACAATTTCTGGCAACAGGGTAGCATTCTGGTTCAGATTGACGACAATGGTGTTCTGGGCGAAGCGCGAACCGGTATAGGGCTGAATGCACAAACCATCGAACGTCATCCGGTGTCCGATGAACCGTTTGCCGGCGTCCGCGTCCCAAATTGGGAAGAACTGGTCGAAACTTGCGTGTCAGCCCACGAGTTGTTCCCCGAATTCGGCGTTTTTGGCTGGGATGTTGCCGTGACTGAAACCGGCCCGGCAATCATCGAGTGCAACGCAAACCCGTTTCATACGCTCTACCAATTGGTCTATGGGCGCGGCCTGTATAATCCGGACTTCGCGCCAGCGATTGAAAACGCATCAAAAATTTCTTCGGATATGCTGAAGCAAGTCGAGGAACTGGAGAAATCCCGCCGCGACGCGCGCCGCTCATAGGTACGGATGATTGCATTGCTTTTGGTGGGCACGGTCCGTGATGTGCGTTCAGGAAAACTGTGGGCGAAAACTCCGGTGACAATCTTGGTGTGCCCGGTGTGAAAATGCAGTAAAATCCTGCCAGTCCTGTTGTGGCATGGTGCCCGGTCAGGTGCGTGCCCGGATCAAGCGATGGAAGGTGTTGGCATGATGCGAATTTTGCGTTTGGGTTTTGTCCTATTGGCCGGGTTTGCCCTGGCCGCCTGCGGTGCCGATGGCGAACCGATCCAGCCAACGGCAAGCCTGGGTGTCGGCGTTGGCTCCAGTGGCACCCATGTCGGTGGCGGTGTTGGGTTCCGACGCGGCGGTCTGGGCGTCTATCTGGGCGTGTGATACTTTTGCAATCAGACTGCCACGCCCCTATCTGCATGGTATGACCGGCCTTGCGCCACCCCCTAAGCATAAGACGATACTATGAAATTTTTCGGCCTGATCCTGTCCCTCGCCGTGCTTGCGGCCTGCGACCCTTCGTACAAACCTCGCCCTGAACCCGAGGCGCATTCGGGCGGGTCTGGCATCTCGGTCTCGGGCTACGCGCGGGTTGGTGTGTCGACAACCAAGTGACGGAACGCTTAGGGCCGTGCAGAATCCATTGATCCGGCGGGCGGTTTTGGTCTAAGCGCGCAGTCATGGATCACTTTCTCTACCGCGACGGCGCGCTTTTCGCCGAGGATGTCCCAATCTCCGAAATCGCAGCCGCGGTCGGAACTCCCTTCTATGTCTATTCGACGGCGACCCTGTTGCGGCATTTCCAGCTGTTCGATGACGCGCTTGAGGGCACTGATCACCTTGTCTGCTACGCGATGAAGGCCGCCAGCAATCAGGCGATCCTGAAAACCTTGGCGCAGGCAGGCGCGGGGATGGATGTGGTCTCGGGCGGGGAGTATCTGCGCGCCAAGGCTGCGGGTGTTCCGGGCGACAAGATCGTGTTTTCGGGCGTGGGTAAAACGGCGGACGAAATCCGCACCGCGCTGACCGGAGGCATCCGCCAGTTCAACGTAGAATCCGAGCCCGAGATGGAAGTGATCAACGCCGTTGCGTTGGAACTGGGTGTTGTCGCGCCGATTACCGTGCGGGTGAACCCGGACGTCGACGCCAAGACCCACGCCAAGATCGCCACCGGCAAGTCCGAGAACAAGTTCGGCATCCCGATCGCCCGCGCGTCCGAGGTTTATGCCCACGCCGCCACCCTGTCGGGGTTGGAGGTGATCGGCATCGACGTCCATATCGGCTCGCAACTGACCGAGTTGGAGCCGTTCGAGCTGGCTTATACCAAGGTCGCCGAGTTGACCGAGCAACTGCGCGCCGAGGGCCACAAAATTCGCCGTCTCGATCTGGGCGGTGGCTTGGGCATTCCCTATACCCGTGCCAATGACGCACCGCCGCTGCCGGTGGAATATGGCGCTCTGATCAAGAAAACGCTGGGCCATCTGGGTTGTGAGATCGAGATTGAGCCAGGCCGCCTGATTGCGGGCAATGCCGGTCTGATGGTCAGCAAGGTGATCTATGTGAAATCTGGCGAGGACCGCGATTTCCTGATCCTTGACGGGGCCATGAACGACCTGATCCGTCCCGCGATGTACGAGGCGCATCATGATATCGTCGCTGTTCAGGAACCCGAGGCGGGCGTTGAGCAACAGCCCTATGATATCGTCGGCCCGGTCTGTGAAACCGGCGATACCTTTGCCAAGCAGCGCAACATGCCACCGCTTGTCGCTGGTGATCTGGTGGCCTTCCGAAGCGCCGGCGCCTATGGTGCGGTGATGGCCAGCGAATACAACACCCGGCCCCTGATCCCCGAGGTTCTGGTGCATGGGGATCAATTTGCCGTAATTCGTGAACGGCCAAGCTTTGACGAAATCATAAACCGCGATACCATACCTACGTGGCTTTGACGCGATAACCGCGCGGGCCTGTTCAGGAGGCCCGCCTTGACCGCAAGACCGACCCTGCCGATCCCAAGACTGTCTCTGTGGCTGACGCACGCAGGGATGCTGGCCGAGCAGGTTTTGCGCGCGTTTTGGCCGTTTTTCACGATTTCCATGGCGATTCTGGCGGCTTTGATGCTTGGGCTGCAGGATCTTGTGGGTGTGGAAATCGTTTGGATTGTCGGCGCATTGGCCCTGTTGGGGCTGCTTGCGGCGCTGGTTCTGGGCGGACGGCGATTCCATGTGCCGTCACGAACCGAGGCGCTGATGCGGCTGGATGCCTCTCTGCCAGGGCGTCCGATTCAAGCGTTGATGGATGATCAGGCCATTGGTGCGATGGATGCGGATTCGGTTGCCCTTTGGCGTGCGCACCAGACCCGTATGGCGCAGCGTGCGGCGCAGGCCGAACCGGTCAAACCTGATTTGCGGCTGGCCGACCGCGATCCTTACGCTCTGCGCTATTCCGCCCTGCTGGCGCTGGTGATCGCGGGGCTGTTCGGGTCGTTCTGGCGCATCGGATCAGTGGCCGAAATGGCCCCGGGCGCAGCCATCGCAGGCCAAGGGCCCAGCTGGGAGGGTTGGGTCGAACCACCGCGCTATACCGGCTTGCCAACGCTTTATCTTGCGGACCAGACCGACCCAACGCTGTCGATCCCTCAGGGCAGCCGCATCACTCTTCGTTTCTATGGAGAGGTTGGCGCCCATAGCTTGACGGAAACTTCCACGCCGTTGGGAACGGAGGGCGCGACCGAACCGGAGCAGGAATTTGTTGTTGAACAGTCAGGTCGGCTCAGGATCGCGGGTCCGTCCGGGCGTGACTGGGCGCTGGATGTGGTTCAGGATACCGCGCCCAGCATCAGTGTCGCGGATGTGGCCGAGGCCGAGGCGGGTGGGCAGATGAAGCTGCCCTTTGCGGCCAGTGACGACTATGGCGTGGTATCCGGCGGCGCCACGATCAGGCTGGACCTCGATGCGGTGGAACGCCGCTATGGTCTGACCGTTGCCCCCGAGGCGCGCGAGGCAATCGAGGTGGAACTGCCCATGCCGATCACCGGTGATCGGGCCGATTTCACCGAGGATCTGATCGAGGATTTCTCGCAGCACCCCTGGGCGCATCTGCCGGTGACAATCACCCTGACCGCACGCGATGCGGCGGATCAGGAAAGTCAGTCCGAACCCTACATGACCAAGCTGCCCGCGCGGCGGTTTTTTGATCCGTTGGCCGCTGCGGTAATCGAACAGCGCCGCGATCTTCTGTGGTCGCGGGACAACGCGCCGCGGGTTGCTCAGTTGCTGCGCGCGGTGTCGCATTTGCCCGAAGGGTTCTTCCGCTCGGACACTGCCTATCTGCACCTGCGCGTCACCCTGCGGCGGCTGGAGGCGTTTACCAAATACGACCTGAAGCCCAAGCAGCAGGAAGAGATCGCACAGGCCCTGTGGGATCTGGCGGTCATCATCGAAGAAGGCACGCTGGCCGATGCGCTGGAACGGATGCGCCGGGCGCAGGAACGTTTGTCCGAGGCGATGAAGAACGGCGCATCGGACGAGGAAATCGCCGAGTTGATGCAGGAACTGCGCGAGGCGACGCAGGACTATTTACGCCAACTGCAGCGCCTGGCGCAGGAAAACGGCGAGTTTGACGAGAACCAGCAAGGTCAGAACGGTGAAACCTTGCAGATGACGCAGGACGACCTGCAGCGGATGATGGACCGCATTCAGGAGTTGATGGAACAGGGCCGCATGGCCGAGGCGCAGCAGGCGCTGGAAGAGTTCCAACAGATGATGGAGAACATGCGCGTCACCCAAGGTCAGGGTCAGGGCCAGCAATCCGAAGGCCAGCAAGCCATGGAGGGGCTGGCAGAAACTCTGCGCGAACAGCAAGGTCTTAGCGATCAGGCCTTCCGCGATCTGCAAGAACAGTTCAACCCGGGCGCACAGGCTGGCGAGAGCGAAGGCAATGAAGGTCGCAGCGGTGGTCTGGGCCGGGGTCAGAGCCACGAGGGTCAAGGTGGTCGGGGGCAAGGGTCCGATCAGGCTGAAGGCAACCAGCAGGGGCAGGGATCGCTGGCCGACCGCCAGCAAGCCCTGCGCGATGAACTGGGCCGTCAGCAGCAAAGCCTGCCCGGCGTGGGAACGCCCGAAGGTGAGGCCGCGCGCGATGCGCTGGGCCGCGCAGGTCGCGCCATGGACGAGGCCGAAGAAGCCCTGCGCAGCGACGATCTGGCCGAGGCCATTGATCGCCAATCCGAGGCGATGGAAGCACTGCGCGAAGGGATGCGGTCACTGGGCGAGGCTTTGGCCCAGAACCAGCAGAACCAGCCCGGCCAAGGTACGCAGGACGGGGACATGCAGGCCAACAACCGTGATCCGCTGGGTCGCAATCCGGGCACCAACGGGTCGATCTCGACCGATGACAACATGCTGCAAGGCGAAGACGTCTATCGCCGCGCCCGTGAATTGCTGGACGAAATCCGCCGGCGGACCGGCGAGACGGATCGTCCTCAGATCGAGTTGGAGTACCTCAAGCGACTGCTGGAGCGGTTCTAGCGCCGCCCCGCAACCGGGTCAGTTCTGCGCTGTGCCCGAGGTTTGCGCCTCGAGCCAGAGCCGCGCCTGATCAACCATCGTCACATAGGGCTTAAGGATAGGTTCGGCCTGCGGAACGGCCTGGCTGATTTCCTGAGCGTTGCTGTAGACTAGCATCAGCACAATTCCGATAACCAGGATCAGGGCAAAACCGCGCATGAACCCACCGGATTTGCGCGGCGCGTTATCCTCTGCCGCGGTGACATCGCTGCGCAGGCTGGAATTGATCGCCTCGACATCCGGCAGCGCGTCCTTCTGGCCCGCATCTTCTGCGATCTCGGTGGCTGTCAGGTCTTTGATGGCACGTTCCGTGTCGGGTTCGGGCGGGGTTTCCAGCGCCAGATCGGGTTGGGTCTCAAGGCTGCCGCCTTCCTGAGCGCGCAGATCGGCCTCGCGGGCGGCCTCTTCCTTGAGGATGTTGGCAACCGCCGGGTCGATATTTCCGGCCGCCGCAGGTTTTTCTTGTTTCACGGCGGCTGCAGGTTCGGGCGTGGGCGTTGGTTTAGGAGGTGGAGCAGGTTTCTTGTCTACTTTCACCTCGGTAACACGCGCAAACGCTGCCTCAGCAGCCTCCGCGGGCTTGGGCTCTGCCTCGGCAGGCGTGTCCTCAACAACAGGCTCGGCCGCCGCAGGGGCAGGCTGATCCGCGTACTTGGCCTGAAACCAGGTATTCTCGCAATTCGAACACTGCACGTCGCGGCCTTCTTCGGGAATGACCTCGTCTGGCACCTCGTACTGGGCGCTGCAATTCGGACATGTAAGACGCATGCTGCCTCCTGGTCGGGCCTCGGACCCGATAGTAGTTTTTTCAGCGATGATATTCCGTTAAAAACTGACCGCAAAGGGTGTTTTCGGTATCGCAGCATAAATGTCACTAATTCAACCCGGTGCAGGCATTGAAACCACCACCGCGCTCGGGCAAGAAGGGCGGCAACTAAGACGGGGGCCCCTGTGATCGAGCTGGAAAATGTCAGCTACACCTATGGTGGTGGTGAATTGCTGAGCAACGTGTCCCTGCAGTTGCAACCGGGATCGTTTCACTTTTTGACCGGCCCATCGGGTGCAGGTAAGACCACGTTGCTTAAGCTGTGTTATGGCGCGTTGTTGCCCACTTCCGGGCGGCTGAACGCGTTTGAACAGGATGTCGCCGGGCTGGACCGCGACCACATGGCCCTGCTGCGTCGCCGGATCGGAGTCGTGCATCAGGATTGCCGATTTCTGGATCACATGACCGTGTCCGAAAACGTCGCCCTGCCGTTGATGGTATCCGGGCAGGCCGAGACTGCGAAGCGAGAGGATTTGAGCGAGCTGCTGTCTTGGGTGGGTCTGGGCGCGCGCCTGGATGCCCACCCGCCGGAATTGTCGGGTGGCGAACGTCAACGTGCTGCCCTCGCCCGTGCAGTGATCCTGTCGCCCGATGTGGTGTTGGCGGATGAACCCACCGGCAATGTGGACTGGGAGATGTCGCAACGCCTGCTGCGCCTGCTGGTCGAGTTGAACAAGATGGGCAAGACCGTTCTGATCGCCACCCATGACCTGAGCCTGATCCGCGCCGCCAAAAGCCAGGTGCAGGCGCGTGTGCTGCGGATCTCGCAACGTCAGGTGCAGCTTGCGGGGGCGGATCTATGAGCAAGGGTATGATCCGGAACCTGTTGCAACGGGATGCGCGCGCCGACCGGGTCGTGCCACCCACCGGTTATACCGCGCATCTGACCCTGTTCGTGTCAGGCGCGATGGCCTTTCTGGCGGTGTTTGCGCTGGCGTTGTCGCTGGCCTCGGGGCGGTTGGCGGATCGCTGGGCGAGTGAACTGGCCGGGGCCGCGACCCTGCGCATCAATGCCCCCGCCGACCAGCTTGCGGCCCAAACTGAGGCCGCCCTGGCTGTGCTTGGCCAGACTCCCGGCGTCGCCTCGGCCCGGGCGCTGACGACCGAGGAGCAAGCCGCGCTGCTGTCGCCTTGGTTCGGCCCCGATCTGCCGCTGGACACGCTGCCCATACCGCAACTGATCGAGATTATCGAAGGTGATCCCGGGCTGGACGCGACTGGCCTGCGCTTGAGGCTAGGGGCCGAGGTGCCGGGCGCGGTTTTGGACGACCACACCCGATGGCGCGAGCCACTGGTGGATGCGGCGATGTCGCTGCGGCGGTTGGGTTGGGTCTCGATCCTGCTGATCGGTGTCGCTACGGCGGCGATGATCACGCTCGCCGCCAATGCCTCGCTCGCCGCCAATGCCCAGATTATCGAGGTGCTGCGCCTCGTCGGTGCCCGCGACAGCTTTATCGCCCGCGCCTTTGTCCGCCGCTTTACCTATCGCGCGTTTTTTGGTGCGGTTGTCGGGGTTTTGTTGGGCATGACTGGGGTGCTGCTGCTGCCCGAAGCCTCGGACGAGGGGGGCTTTCTGACCGGTCTGGGCTTTCAGGGGGCAGGCTGGCTACTGCCCGCGTTGATCCCCGTGCTGGGTGCCGCCGTCGCCTTTCTGGCCACCTGGACCGCTGCCAGCCGCAAATTGAAGGAGCTTTCGTGATGACCACAGCGTTTCAATGGGTTCGTTCGCTGATCTTCATGATCGTAATCTATGCTTGGATGCTAATCCTGGGCATCGTGTTTGCACCTTATGCGCTGCTGACCAAGCGCGGTGCGCTGCAAGCTTGCAAGACCTATGCCCGCACGACCATGTGGCTGGCCCGCTGGATGGTCGGTATCCGCACCGAGGTCCGCGGCACAGTGCCCATGGATGAGGTGGTCGTCGGTGCCAAGCACCAGTCTTTCCTCGATATCATCATGATTTTCGATGCGGTGCCGCATGGCAAGTTCATCATGAAAAGGGAACTGCTCTGGACCCCGGTTATCGGCATGTATGCGCGCCGCCTTGGTTGTATCCCGGTTGATCGCGGTAAAAAGGGTGCGGCTGTGGCCAAGATGGTCAAGGACGTCTCGAAGGAATTCACGGAACCCGGCCAGTTGGTCATCTACCCGCAGGGCACCCGCGTAGCGCCGGGGGTGCATCGTCCCTACAAGGTGGGCACGGCGGTTCTGTATGAAGGCCTCGGGTTTCCCTGCGTTCCGGTGGCGACCAACGCCGGTGTTTTCTGGCCGCGCACGGGCGTTTTGCGCAAACCCGGGCTGGCAATTGTCGATTTCCTCGACCCGATCGAACCGGGCGTTGGCCGCAAGGACTTCCTGCAACGGCTGGAAAACGTGATCGAGACACGCTCTGACGCATTGATGAAAGAAGTGGGGTTTGACCCGGATGGTATTCATTGAAGATATCGAAACGCTCGAAGGGCTGTATGGCACACCCGGAGCGCCCTCTTTGCGCAAGGTGGCGCATAGCCTGACGCCGCTGTATCGCAAATGGATCATGACCTCGCGGCTGTGCATTCTAAGTACGGTCGGTCCTGAAGGCACTGATGGCAGCCCACGCGGGGATGATGGCCCGGTAGTGATGGAGCTTGATGCCGACACACTGGCCCTGCCGGATTGGCGTGGCAACAACCGTCTGGATTCCCTGCGCAATATCGTGCGGGACCCGCGTGTGGCGCTGATGTTTCTGGTGCCCGGGTCCAACAATGTCGTGCGTGTAAACGGAAAGGCGCGGCTGACGGCGGACGCCGACCTGCGCGCCCGGTTCGAGAAGAACGGCAAACAGCCGGCCACCGTTGCGGTCATCGAAATTTCCGAGATCTACACCCAATGCGCCCGCGCGATGATGCGTGCCCGCACCTGGAGCGCGGGCGACGAAAGTGCCGACCTCCCCACCATGGGCGAAATACTTGCCGAGGCGAGCGCCGGCGAAGAAGGCGGCGCGCGTTACGATTCCGATTGGGGGGCACGCGCCGCAAAGACCATGTGGTAAATCAGGCCGGCTTGGCGTTCATGGCCTGAAACATCGTCATGAACTCGTCCACATTGATCCCCAGCCCGCGCGCCAGTTTCTGAGCGAAAAGGGCCTCATCATCATCCATATTGCCGTCTGCGGCTGCGATCATCAGCGTGGCCTGCAGCACCATGCGTTTCTGATCCGAGGTCAATCCGGTGCCAAAAGCGGCGAACTGTGCCTCGGTCGGCTTGGCCTCGGCCATGTCGAACATGCGGCGGATGCGGGCCTCGTCAAAAGTCTCGCCGGTCATCTGCTTGGCAATATCGGCCATCAATGCAATCTCGGACGGGTCCAGCGTTCCATCCGCCTTTGCGGCGTGGCACATCGCATCCATCGCCCGCAAGGCCGCCGGATGTACATCGCCCATCTGTGCATGCCTCTGCGCCGTGCGCTTGGCTTGGCGAGCGGATTTCACTACAGCTACTAGCAAGAACACCGCAATGGCACCCAAACCCCAATACCCCGAGATCATGTCGGCGATTGACATCGAGGGTTGATCCGGCAGGTCCGCAGGGTAAGTCCCCACCACTTTGCCCATCGCCAGCTGCTCGGCATTGATCGAGTAGTAGCTGTCGCTGTCACAGTTGTTCGGGGCCATGACATAGCCGATCGAACTGCGCCACACGCCCGCGAACATGATGTGAGTCTTTTTGGTCAAATGGCACAGCGCCAGCGGTTGACCGGAATTGTCCGTGACATCGGTCGGCGTAACAAGGCTCATCTGTTCGGCTGTGCCCCAGACGCCACCGGCACGGCCCGCTTGCGCGTCCTGACCTGAGAACATGGTGAATAACAACGCTACAGCGCAGAGAAGGGCGAACCGCATATCAACCTCAAAAAATGTTACGTTTCAACCGTCTGTGCCGGTTCAGGTCCGGCAATCACGGTTGATTGATCAACTTATACGGTAACAAAACTAAGGCGATGCAACGGCAGAAAAAAGGCGGGCTGCTGGGCCCGCCTTTCTGGTTTCCTTTTGCAGCTGGATCAGCTGTGGATCGGACCGTCGCCGCAGGCCAGCGCAGCCTCGCGCACCGCTTCCGAATAGGTCGGGTGGGCGTGGCAGGTCAGAGCCAGATCCTCGGCCGAGGCACCGAATTCCATTGCGACGCAGACCTCGTGGATCAGGTCACCGGCTGCCGGGCCGATGATGTGGCAACCCAGAATGCGGTCGGTCTCCTTGTCGGCCAAAATCTTGACGAAACCGTCGGCGGCAAAGTTAGCCTTGGCGCGGCCATTGCCCATGAACATGAACTTGCCGACCTTGTAATCGCGGCCCGCGGCCTTGAGCGTTTCTTCGGTTTCGCCGACATTCGCCACTTCGGGCCATGTATAGATCACGCCCGGAATGACGCCATAGTTCACGTGGCCATGCTTGCCCGCGACCTGCTCGGCGGCGGCCATGCCTTCGTCCTCGGCCTTGTGCGCCAGCATCGGGCCTTCGGTGACGTCGCCAATGGCATAGATGCCCGGCACGTTGGTCTGCCAGTCGGCGCCAACCTTGATCTGACCGCGCGGGGTCATCTCAACGCCCAAGGCTTCAAGCCCCAGCCCGTCCGAGAACGGCTTGCGGCCGGTGGCGACCAGAACGGTGTCGGCGTCGATCACGTGCTCGCTGTCATCCTTGCGCAGTTTGTACGTGACCTTGGCCTTGGTCTTGGTGGCCTCAGTCTTTTGCACCGCCGCGCCCATGACGAATTTCAGGCCCTGTTTCTTGAGGATGCGCTGGAAGGTCTTCTGCACCTCGGGGTCCATGCCCGGAGTGATCACGTCGAGGAATTCGATCACGGTGACCTCGGCCCCCAGTCGCTGATAGACCGAGCCCAGTTCCAGGCCGATCACACCTGCGCCGATGACCACCATCTTTTTCGGGATCTTGCCCAGTGACAGCGCACCGGTCGAGGTCACGACGACCTTTTCGTCCACTTCAACACCCGGCAGCGAGGCCGGCTCGGACCCCGACGCGATGATGATGTTCTTGGCCGAGTGGACCTCATCACCCACCTTCACCTGACCGGCAGCGGGGATCGAGCCCCAACCCTTGAGCCAGTCGATCTTGTTCTTCTTGAACAGGAACTCGATGCCCTTGGTGTTGCCCTCGATGGTTTCTTCCTTGTAGGCCTGCATCTGTTTCCAGTCGACCGAGGGGCTTTTGCCCTTCAGACCCATCTTGGCAAAGTTGTGCTCGGCCTCATGCAGCTGATGGCTGGCGTGCAGCAGTGCTTTGGACGGGATACAGCCCACGTTCAGACAGGTGCCGCCCAAGGTTTCACGCCCTTCGACAACGGCGGTTTTCAGGCCCAGCTGGGCGCAGCGGATGGCGCAGACATAGCCGCCGGGGCCGGCGCCGATTACGATGACGTCATAGTTTGCCATTATACTCTCCTAAATCGACCGGATGGACCGGTGGCTGCATGATCCAGTGTGACCGGATCATGCGATGCTTTCTTCAAACCGGTTCCAGCAGCTTGATCGTGATATGCGCAATGCCGCCCCGTTCGTGGTGCATCGCCAGCTCTTCCGAGCCGAAAAACGCCCGCGCCTTGTCCAGGTTCGTAACCTCGAACATGGCGATGGCATGGTCACGCTGGTCCGGGTCGCGCCAGACGTGCAGGTCGCGGATGCCCGCGGCCTTGCGCATCGGTTTGTCCTCGCGGAACACTTTCAGCCAGGCATCGAAATCGGCCACATCGGCCTGCCACAATACATGCGTTGCCATGATTACAGATCCATCAGTAGGCGGCGCGGATCTTCCAGCGCCTCTTTTACACGTACAAGGAATGTCACGGCGCCTTTGCCGTCAACGATCCGGTGGTCATAGGACAGCGCCAGATACATCATCGGACGGATCACAACCTGACCGTTGATCGCCATCGGACGGTCCTGAATCTTGTGCATCCCCAGAATACCCGACTGCGGGGGGTTCAGGATCGGCGACGACATCAGCGAGCCGTAAACACCACCGTTCGAGATGGTGAAGGTGCCGCCCTGCATTTCGGCCATGGACAGCTTGCCTTCGCGCGCGCGCTTGCCCTTCTCGGCAATGGCTTTCTCGATCGCTGCGAAGGACATGCTGTCGGCATCGCGGATGACCGGAACAACTAGGCCGGTGGGCGTACCGGCGGCAACGCCCATGTGGACGAAGTTCTTGTAGACGATGTCGGTGCCGTCGATCTCGGCGTTCACTTCGGGCACTTCCTTCAGCGCGTGGCAGCAGGCCTTGGTGAAGAAGGACATAAAGCCCAGACGCACACCGTGCTTCTTCTCGAACTGGTCCTTGTACTGGTTGCGCAGGGCCATCACCTCGGTCATGTCCACCTCGTTATAGGTGGTCAGCATCGCAGCGGTGTTCTGGCTGTCTTTCAGGCGCTTGGCGATGGTCTGGCGCAGCCGGGTCATCTTGACCCGTTCCTCACGCGCCGAATCCGCGGCGGCGACTGGCGCGCGCGGTGCAGGCGCGGGGGCTGGAGCGGCAGCAGGAGCCGGAGCGGCAGCGGTTGCCACTGCTCGGGCCACGTCCTCTTTCATGATGCGGCCATCGCGACCGGTGCCGGTGACCTGATCGGCGGACAGACCGGCCTCGGCCATCGCTTTTTCGGCCGACGGCGCATTGGCTACGTCTTTGCCTGTGGCTACTGCTGCCGGGGCGGCTGCGGCCGGAGCTGCGGCAGGGGCGGCAACAGCGCCCGCGCCGGAGATTACGGCCAGTTTAGCCGAGGCATTCACCGTGGCCCCTTCCGGAGCCACGATTTCCGCCAGAACGCCAGCGGCTGGGGCAGGAACCTCGACCGAGACCTTGTCGGTTTCCAGCTCACACAGCATTTCGTCCTGCGCGACGGCATCGCCAACCTGTTTGAACCAGGTTGAAACGGTGGCTTCGGTGACCGACTCGCCCAGGGTGGGCACCATCACATCGACGCTGCCTGCGCCTGCGGCCGGGGCGGCCTCGGCTGCGGGGGCAGCAGCGGCAGGGGCGGGGGCGGCACCTTCGCCAGCGGCGATGGTTGCCAGCAGGGCATCGACGCCAACGGTTTCACCTTCTCCGGCAACGATCTCGCCCATCACGCCCGCTGCGGGCGAGGGAACTTCGACGGTCACTTTGTCGGTTTCAAGCTCACAGAGCATCTCGTCCACGGCCACGGCATCACCGGGTTTCTTGAACCAGGTCGCAACCGTGGCTTCGGTAACAGATTCGCCAAGCGTGGGAACACGAACTTCAATGGTCATCGTTTACTTTCCTTCGATGCTCAGCGCTTCGTTCACGAGCGCCTCTTGTTGGGCTTTGTGTTGGCTGGCCAGACCCGTGGCGGGCGAGGCCGAAGTGGCGCGACCGACATAGAGCGGCCGTGTGTGTTTGGCACCGATGCGGGTCAGCACCCATTCGATATTGGGTTCGATAAAGGTCCAGGCGCCCTGGTTCTTGGGCTCTTCCTGACACCAGACCATTTCGGCCCCCTTGAAACGCTCAAGCTCATTGATCAGCGAGTGGGCGGGGAAGGGGTAGAACTGCTCGATCCGCATCAGGTAGACATCGTCGATCCCACGGGCGTCGCGTTCTTCCAGCAGGTCATAGTAGACCTTGCCGGAACACATCACGACCCGTTTGATTTTGTCGTCCTTGACCAGCTTGGTCTCCGAATTGCCCTGTTGCGCATCGTCCCACAGCACCCGGTGGAAGCTGGAACCGGTGGTGAACTCATCGGCCGTGCTGACTGCCAGCTTGTGGCGCAGCAGCGATTTCGGGGTCACCAGGATCAGCGGCTTGCGGAAGGTGCGGTGCAGCTGACGGCGCAGGATGTGGAAATAGTTCGCAGGCGTCGTACAGTTCGCCACGATCCAGTTGTCCTGACCGCACATCTGCAGGAACCGCTCCAGACGCGCCGAGGAGTGCTCGGGGCCTTGGCCTTCGAAACCGTGCGGCAGCAGGGTCACCAGACCGGACATCCGCAGCCATTTGCTTTCGCCCGAGCTGATGAACTGGTCGAACATGATCTGTGCACCGTTGGCGAAGTCGCCAAACTGCGCCTCCCACAGGGTCAGCGCGTTCGGTTCGGCCAGCGAATAGCCGTATTCGAAACCTAGAACCGCGTATTCCGACAGCATCGAGTCGATCACTTCGTATTTCGACTGGCCTGCACGGATGTTGTTCAGCGGGTAGTACCGCTCTTCGCTTTCCTGGTGGACAAAGCCCGAGTGACGCTGGCTGAACGTGCCGCGCGTCGCGTCTTGACCGGACAGACGCACCGGGAACCCTTCGGTCAGCAGCGAGCCAAAGGCCAGCGCTTCACCGGTGGCCCAGTCAAAGCCCTTGCCGCTGTCGAACATCTGTTTCTTGTGGTCCAGCAGGCGGCCCACGGTCTTGTGCAGGGCGATATCCTCAGGCGCGTGCGTCAGCGCGTTGCCGATCTCGGCCATGGTTTTCGGCGTGATCGCGGTTTCGCCGCGCACGTATTCCTCTTTGTTCTTGTCCAGATGCGACCAACGCCCGTCCAGCCAGTCGGCCTTGTTGGGCTTGTAGTCTTTGCCGGCCTCGAACTCATCGTTCAGATGCGCCTGGAAGGCAGCTTTCATGTCCTCGATCTCGCCCTCCGGGATCAGGCCGTCTTTGACCAGACGTTCTGTGTACAGCGACAGCGTGGTCTTATGCGTCTTGATCTTCTTGTACATGATCGGGTTGGTGAACATGGGCTCGTCACCCTCGTTGTGACCAAACCGGCGATAGCAGAAGATGTCGATGACCACGTCCTTGTGGAACTTCTGACGGAACTCGGTCGCAACCTTGGCGGCGTGAACCACGGCCTCGGGGTCGTCACCATTCACGTGGAAGATCGGCGCCTCGACCATCAGCGCAATATCGGTGGGATATGGGCTGGAGCGCGAGAAGTGCGGCGCGGTGGTAAAGCCGATCTGGTTGTTGACCACGATATGCATGGTGCCGCCGGTCTTGTGACCGCGCAGACCGGACAGGCCAAAGCCTTCGGCCACAACACCCTGACCGGCAAAGGCCGCGTCGCCGTGCAGCAGGATGCCCATCACTGCGGTACGGTCGGTGTCGTTCAACTGATCCTGCTTGGCGCGGACCTTGCCCAGCACCACCGGGTTCACCGCCTCAAGGTGCGAGGGGTTTGCGGTCAGCGACAGGTGCACGCTGTTGCCATCAAACTCACGATCGCTGGAGGCGCCGAGGTGGTATTTCACGTCGCCCGATCCATCCACGTCTTCGGGCTTGAAGCTGCCGCCCTGGAATTCGTTGAAGATCGCGCGATAAGGTTTGCTCATCACGTTGGCGAGGATGTTCAGACGGCCCCGGTGCGGCATCCCGATGACGATGTCCTTGATCCCCAATGCGCCGCCGCGCTTGATGATCTGCTCCATCGCGGGGATCAGCGCCTCACCGCCGTCCAGACCGAACCGCTTGGTGCCCATGTACTTGACGTGCAGGAATTTTTCGAAGCCTTCGGCCTCAACCATCTTGTTCAGGATCGCCTTGCGGCCTTCCTTGGTGAACTGGATTTCCTTGCCGTATCCCTCAATCCGCTCTTTCAGCCACGCGGCCTGTTCGGGATCAGAAATGTGCATGTATTGCAGCGCGAAGGTACCGCAATAGGTCCGTTTCACGATCTCCACGATCTGGCGCATCGAGGCCATCTGCAAGCCCAGAACGTTGTCGATAAAGATCGGCCGGTCCATGTCGGCTTCGGTAAAGCCATAGGTTTTGGGGTCCAACTCGGGGTGCGTGCTGGCGGCGCGCATACCCAGCGGGTCCAGATTGGCGGCCAGATGGCCCCGGATCCGATAAGCCCGGATCAGCATCAGCGCCCGCAGGCTGTCCAGCACCGCACGCTTGACCTGATCTTCGCTGACCTGAACGCCCTTGTCCGCAGCCTTGTCCTTGATCTTCTTGCCCGCCGCTTTGGCGTCGATCTCGGCCCATTCGCCGGTCAGCGCACCGGTCAGATCATCCGCCGGCATCGGCGGCCAGTCGGTCCGCGCCCAGGACGGCCCCTCGGCCTCGCGCTGAACGTCTGGCGTGGCGTCACCCATGGCCTTGAAGAACTCGGCCCAGGCGGCATCCACCGCGCCGGGGTTCTTGGTGTACTGGGCATAAAGCTGCTCCAGATACTCGGCATTGTGCCCCTGCATAAAGCTTGAGGCGTGAAACGCGGAATTGGGCGTATGTTCGGTCATTGGGCTACCTCATATGGGTTGGGACCGTATTGGTTGGTGCCTGGTTGAGACGGGCGGGTCAGCCACCACAGAACCAGGAGGGGCGACACAAACAGGATCAGCAGTGTCGGAAGAACGACCAGCAAAGTGGCGCGAGTGAACAGGATGTCCAGATTGCCACCATGCTGGAAATGCGAAGCAAGGCCGATACCAAAGACCAGAACAGCAAAGGCCCCGACAATCAGCAGGATCGGCAGCAGAGCGTATAGCCCGCTGCGCCCGGTATCATGCATCCGCCGCCATGCGACGGCCAGATGCGGGAAGAACACGATCAGGGTCACAATGCTCTGGACCGGTGCCGAGGACGTGGCGGTGACGGATTTCACCTCATCGCTCTGGCTGACCGAAACCTGCGTGAAGAACTGCGCGTCGATGATCCCAGCGATGAAGCTCCAGATCACGATGAACAGGAAAAAGAACCAATATTCGGGCCGTGAGGCACGACCCGAGAAGGTGAAGAACTTGGAGAAACAGGTTCGGATGGCGTCGGAGAAGGTCATGAATCCCCCGCTTGGTACGTGTAGGAGTATCCGGTTCCAAAACCTGTTACATAGTTAAGCCATTCCAAGTCCTTGACCTCAAGTATGTGTGCATAAGGTGCATGAATGGAAGTGCTGTGAGTGATCTGAGGATATGGCCAATCAAGTTTCGGGTTTCTCGTGCGTTCCGAGATCACCTGCGATGTGCCAGACGGGTTTCTTTTCAATTCCGGTCGGCTAAAGGCGCTTCCGAGCTCACGAGAGGCTTTGCCCTGCCCAAAGATTGCAGTGCAAGAGCTTTTGTATTCCACAAAGTCTGCTTTGAAATGCTGGCCCGCGCCCCCGAAATCAACAAGAATAAGAAGCGCGGAAGTGCCGGAGGAAAAAGCCACGTTGTGAGCTTGATCGTTCAAGGGTGCTTGACCAACTTCAGGGAGGTGGCAATCCATGGCAAACCCTCCGCAGAAGGTTCCGTTTGGATCGTCTGGGTCAATCTCGTCCGACTTGAGAAAAGGCAACCCAATCCAAACGGTTCGGTCGACTACTTTTTCAGCCTCCGCGCCTTTGACTCGCTTCCAACCCAAGCCTTCTGCTCGCTCCACAAGGTCTGTAATGGAGGAGTAGCGAGCCTCGCACATATCAATTGTCGCAATGGCGGACACTTCTTCTGCCGCAATTGGTGCTGCCAAAAGAAAAGAAGCTAGCGCGAGAATTGAAACTCTAGCGAGGCTCATCAACGTTACTTACCCAATCGCTTCCAGCACAGCCTCACCCAGCTGAGCCGGGCTTTCGGCCACAACGATACCGGCCGAGCGCATGGCTTCGATCTTGTCCTCGGCACCGCCTTTGCCGCCGGCGACGATCGCGCCCGCGTGGCCCATTCGGCGGCCCGGAGGAGCCGTGCGGCCGGCAATGAAACCGGCGGTCGGCTTTTTGCGGCCCTTTTTGGCCTCATCCGCCAGGAACTGCGCAGCTTCTTCTTCGGCCGAGCCACCGATTTCACCGATCATGATGATCGACTCGGTTTCGTCATCCGCCAGGAACCACTCCAGCACGTCGATATGCTCGGTGCCTTTGATCGGGTCGCCGCCGATGCCCACGCAGGTGGACTGGCCCAGACCCACATCGGTGGTCTGCTTGACGGCCTCATAGGTCAGGGTGCCCGAACGTGACACAACGCCGACCGAGCCGCGCTTGTGGATGTGGCCGGGCATGATGCCGATCTTGCAGGCATCCGGCGTGATGACGCCGGGGCAGTTCGGGCCGATCAGGCGCGATTTGGAACCTTCCAGCGCGCGCTTCACCTTCATCATGTCCAGAACCGGGATGCCTTCGGTGATGCAGACGATCACTTCCATCTCGGCATCAATCGCTTCGAGGATCGAGTCGGCCGCGAAGGGCGGCGGAACATAGATCACCGAGGCGTTGGCTTCGGTCACATGCTTGGCTTCGTGGACCGAGTTGAACACGGGCAGGCCCAGATGCTCCATCCCGCCTTTGCCGGGGGTCACGCCGCCGACCATCTTGGTGCCATAAGCGATGGCCTGTTCAGAGTGGAATGTGCCCTGCGAGCCGGTAAAGCCCTGACAGATCACTTTGGTGTTTTCGTCGATGAGGACTGCCATCTGGCGTTCTCCTTTGTTAGGCGGGCCTCAGCCTGCCAGAATTCTTCGGAAAGGCGGAACAAGGCCCGCCCCGCGGAATTGGGATTAGCCTTTGACGGCCTTCACGATCTTCTCGGCACCGTCTTTCAGGTTGTCCGCCGCGATCACGTCCAGGCCAGAGGTGTTGATGATCTCTTTGCCCTTCTCGACATTCGTACCTTCCAGACGCACGACCAGCGGAACTTGCAGGCCAACCTCTTTCACCGCGGCGACAACGCCCTCGGCGATGACGTCACAGCGCATGATGCCGCCGAAGATGTTGACCAGAATGCCTTTGACGTTCGGGTCCGAGGTGATGATTTTGAACGCTTCGGTGACTTTCTCTTTGGTCGCTCCGCCACCTACGTCGAGGAAGTTGGCAGGCTCGGCGCCGTACAGCTTGATGATGTCCATGGTAGCCATTGCCAGACCGGCGCCGTTCACCATGCACCCGATCTCACCATCCAGCGCGATGTAGTTCAGGTCGTACTTGGAGGCTTCCAGTTCCTTGGGGTCTTCCTCGGTCGTGTCGCGCAGCTCGGCGATGTCGGGGTGGCGGTAAACCGCGTTGCCGTCAAAGCCCAGCTTGGCGTCCAGCACCTTGAGGTCGCCGCCTTCGGCCACGATCAGCGGGTTGATTTCCAGCATCTCCATGTCCTTCTCGACGAAGGCTTGGTAGAGCTGACCCATCAGCTTGACGCACTGTTTGACCTGCGGGCCTTCCAGACCCAGCGAGAAGGCGATGCGACGGCCGTGATAGGGCTGATAACCGGTGGCCGGGTCGACCGAGAAGGACAGGATTTTCTCGGGCGTGGCTTCGGCCACTTCTTCGATGTCCATGCCGCCTTCGGTCGAGCAGACGAACGAAATGCGGCTGGTCTGGCGGTCTACCAGCAAGGCCAGATACAGTTCACGCTCGATGCCGGAACCGGCCTCGATATAGATGCGGTTGACCTGCTTGCCCGCGGGGCCGGTCTGATGCGTGACCAGCGTGCGGCCCAGCATCTTCTTGGCTTCTTCGGCAGCCTCTTCAACCGACTTGGTCAGACGGACACCGCCCTTTTCACCGGCATCGGCCTCTTTGAAAGAACCCTTGCCGCGGCCACCCGCGTGAATTTGGGCTTTGACAACCCACAGAGGGCCATCCAGTTCACCGGCTGCGGTTTTGGCTTCCTCGGCGCGCAGAACCGCGCGACCTTCGGAGACCGGAGCGCCATAGCTGCGAAGAAGAGCTTTGGCCTGATATTCGTGAATGTTCATCGAAACTGTCCTGTCTGACTACGATTACACCGTTATAGAGATGTCTATGGGGCATTTATAAAGGGTTTTTTTACGCCAGTGCGGTTTTTGGCGAAGATTTTCAACATTTGTGATCACAGGTTTTTTGGGTGTGATCACAAACCCGCAGATCAGTCCCGTCGGCATGACAATCTAGGGTCTGCGCGGTTGCCAGCTTTGCGAATCTTGCAAATTGGCCGGCGTTAGTGGCATTCGAACATGAATTCGGTCTGCGCCCATTCTCGTGCTTTCAAATGCTCAGGTCTGATCCACCACGTCATGATACCAACATCGCCGGGCCACAGCGACCCGAAACTGTCATAGGTCAGCTGCAGAAGCAGCAGTTGATTGAGGCGTTCGTAAACACCGGCTTGAACCATTCTGCCCTGACCAAACATCTGGTGGCGCTCTGGATCGTCGCCCGGGGCGAGTTCGTGATTGTTGATGTGTTCCCGCACGGGTTCTGGCAGAGCCAGCCAGGCCTCATCGCCGCCAGTTACCGCATGTCTCACGGTGTCACGCGCCAGTTTCTCAGCTCCGCCCAGTCCAACGGAATAGAGGCTTCGAGTGTCAGGTGCAAACCTACGGAACTCTTCGTCGAGCCTCTCGGTTGATTGCCAAAGACGTTTACGGTCTTCGTCGTGCAACTCTGCCCAAGCAGGTTGTTCCTGAGACCAAGACCACAAATCCAAGACGAATTTGCGAAACGGCTTATACCCCTTTGTCCAGCGTAACGGCGCATGCTTGATCCAAGCGCGTTGCGCCCGGGATTTCATAGTGTCCGGTATAATCTGCGCCAATAGAGTTTCGCGGCACGCGGAAAGTTCCCGTATGAGATGCCCGGCTAGTATCTTAACACTGGCATGCCAAACAAACCCGGTTTCCCTTAGCGCGGCATCAGGGGCGAGTTTGTGTTCGATCAAGAGGTCCACCAACCGTGGTCTGCAAAACTCAGGGTTGGCAGCTTCCAACTCTAACGGGTCGTTGCCATCGTCGTCGACCTCCTCCTCATAGGGGGCAGAGTGGAATTCTACGGGCCAGCACGGCAGAGTATGGACCACGCACAGCGGATTGTCGTGCTTCAGAAGGCTTCGCCCGTAATATTCCCCAAATGCGTGTGGCGTTCGCGCGGGTGGCTGCCGAAGTGAACCTGCAGTTCCAAGATATACGACACTGCCGTGTTGGTTTTGGACAGTATCGCAGAAAAACAGAAGCAAACCTGTTTGTGGTAGACCTGTATCAGGGCGCAACGCGGTTACAGTTTCCAGATCTATCTGGGCACAGAAGGTAAGGGGTACGCCAGCAGGTGTGCGCGGCCAGGGATGTTCGCCCAGCATTGGCAGACCCCCTATATAGCTGTCCGTTTCGTTCCAGTTCACACAGCCAAGGGGCATCCTTGACACGACGATGGGGTCAATTTTTGGCAAGTCAATTCTCGGTAAGATCGTGGCGAGAATGGTAGGCAACTACGTAGAAACGAAAAGAGCGCCCGAAAGGGCGCTCTGGAAACGTTGCATTTTCAACGCATTGAGCTTTAAGCCAGCGAGCTGTCGATGCCTTTGCACGCTTCGATCAGGCCCTTTACAGCGTTGACCGAGTTGTCGAAACCGGCCTGCTCTTCTTCGTTCAGCTTGATGTCGACGACACGCTCGATGCCGCCCGCGCCGATCACGGTGGGCACGCCGACATACATGCCTTCGACACCCAGTTCGCCATCGCAATAGGCGGCGCAGGGCAGAACGCGCTTCTGGTCTTTCAGATAGGCTTCGGCCATTTCGATTGCCGAAGTGGCAGGCGCATAGAAGGCCGAACCGGTTTTCAGCAGGCCAACAATCTCGGCGCCGCCGTCACGGGTGCGCTGTACGATGGCGTCCAGCTTTTCTTGCGTGGTCCAGCCCATCTCGACCAGATCGGGCAGCGGGATACCGGCAACGGTCGAGTAACGAACCGACGGCACCATGGTGTCGCCGTGGCCGCCCAGAACGAACGCGGTCACGTCGCGCATCGAAACGTTGAACTCTTCCGACAGGAAGTGGGCGAAACGGCCCGAGTCCAGAACGCCTGCCATGCCGCAGACCTTGTTGTGCGGCAGGCCCGAGAACTCACGCAGAGCCCAGACCATCGCGTCCAGCGGGTTGGTGATGCAGATGACGAACGCATCGGGTGCATTGGCGGCGATGCCTTCGCCGACCGACTTCATGACCTTCAGGTTGATGCCCAGCAGGTCGTCGCGGCTCATGCCCGGCTTGCGCGGCACACCTGCGGTCACGATGCAGACGTCGGCGCCAGCGATGTCCTCATAGGACTGGGTGCCTTTCAACTTGGCATCGAAACCTTCCGAGGGACCGGATTCAGCGATGTCCAGCGCCTTGCCTTCCGGGGTGCCTTCGGCGATGTCGAACAGGACAACGTCACCAAGTTCTTTCATTGCTGCGAGGTGGGCGAGCGTGCCGCCGATCTGACCTGCGCCGATCAGCGCGATCTTGGGTCTGGCCATTTGGAAAATCTCCGGTCGGTTTTGAAATCGCGGTTGTGCTAGTCGGTAAATGGCTTTCGCGCAAGGGTTATGCCGCGTGGCATACGACCGCATACCGTTTGTATGGTGCCAGGGTTTGCGCTAAACGGCCTGATAGACAAGCCTATTCACGGGATGCCACATGTTCGAATTGGACCTGATGTTTTTTGCTGTGGCGATCCCTGCGGTGATCTTTGCCGGCATCTCGAAGGGTGGGTTCGGCTCGGGTGTGGCGTTCGCGTCGTCGTCGATTCTGGCGCTAATCCTCACGCCCGGACAGGCGTTGGCGTTGATGCTGCCGATCCTGATGGTGATCGATGTGGCCACCCTTGGCCCATACTGGAAACGCTGGAGCTGGCCGGATTCACGCCTGTTGATCCTGGGCGCTGTGCCGGGTGTTGCGCTGGGCGCGTGGCTGTATCGCGCGACGGATGACGACCTGTTGCGGTTGTTGATCGGAGGGATCTCGGTCGGTTTCGTGATCTGGCATATGGCGCAGAGCAAGGGCCTGATCCGTGGGTTTGCCAACCGCCTGCCATCCCCAGCCGGGCTGTTCGCAGGTCTGGTCGCGGGCTTTACCAGCTTCGTCAGCCACGCGGGCGGTCCGCCTGCCGCCGTGTACCTTTTGTCTCAACGCCTGTCGAAAACCGAGTTTCAGGCGTCCACTGTGCTGGTCTTCTGGGTCATCAATAGCGCAAAGTTCATACCCTACGCCTATCTCGGCCTGTTCACCTGGCACACGGCGCTGGCGGATCTTCTTCTGACCCCCTTCGCCATCCTCGGCGCATGGTTGGGCGTCCGGGCGCATTTCATGCTGTCCGAGCGCCTGTTCTTCGGCATCGCCTATGTGCTGCTGACCATGACCGGCAGCAAACTGATCTGGGATGCGCTGACCTAGACGTTGGGGGGCAGCGCCTCGGCCATCTGCTCAAAGGCCTGTCCCGTGGCGATCAGGCAGGTCATTCCGTCGGGCAGGGTTACAGTGATGGTCCAGCTGCCTGTCTGGTCCGAGGCATAGACCTCCATCACTGCACCCTGCCGGGCAATGCCAATGCCGCGGCGTGTCTCGCCATAGGTCTCGGCCAGCCGTTTCACCACATCCTCGCGCGGGGCGCAGGTGCGGGCCTGTACCTGTTGCGCGGCCAGAACCATGATTCCAAGGCCCATCGTCATTTTGAAAAGCGTCTTTTTCATCTCTCACCCCTTTCGATTCCATCTGCAAACAGGGTGCGGGTGGGGTGCAGAAATCTGGTTAAAACTCCGCGCGTTGCGCCACGTATGCTGCGTTGCGGCAAATTTCCTCTTGAACTTTCCGGCAAAAAATGGCCCATTCCGCGCAACATTCTTTCAAAGGGAGAGGCCAATGGACCCCCGTCAGCGCCCCTATCGTTCCGTTCTCTATATCCCCGGCTCACGTGACCGGGCGCTGGATAAGGCGCGTAGCTTGCCGGTGGATGCGATCATCTTTGACCTCGAAGACGCGGTCTCGGCCGACGAAAAGCCCAATGCGCGTGAAACTCTCAAGGCGGCTCTGGCAGCCGGGGGCTATGGTTCGCGGGTCAAGATCGTTCGCATCAACGGGCTGGATACCGAATGGGGCCGCGCCGATGCCGAAGCGGTGCGCGAGATGGATGCGGATGTGGTGCTGCTGCCCAAGGTAAACTCCGCCGCCGACGTGGACGCGCTCGCGGAAATCACCGGTGACATGCCGATCTGGGCGATGATGGAAACCCCGCGCGGGATGCTGAATGCGGCCGAGATTGCCGCGCACCCGCTGATGGCTGGTTTCGTCATGGGCACCAATGATCTGGCCAAGGAGTTGCAGACCCGCTTCCGCCCGGATCGGTTGCCGATGATGACCTCGCTGGGACTGTGCCTGCTGGCCGCCAAGGCCGAAGGTCTGATCATTGTCGATGGGGTCTATAATGCCTTCAAGGATGGCGAAGGTCTGGCCGCTGAATGTGAACAAGGCCGCGATATGGGCTTTGACGGCAAGACCCTGATCCATCCGGCACAGGTGGATATAACCAATGCAGCCTATGCCCCATCGGATACCGAAATCGACCTGGCCCGCCGCCAGATTGCGGCCTTTGAAGAGGTCGAGTCGCAGGGGCAGGGTGTCGCTGTCGTAGACGGGAAGATTGTTGAAAATCTGCATGTTGTAACTGCCCGTGAAATTCTGGCAAAAGCGGAGGCAATTTCAGCTTTGCAAGCGGGGTAAGCCAGCATGGGCTTTGTTCTTCTGATCCTTGGGGTGGCGCTTTGGTGGGCCGCTCATCTGTTCAAACGTGTGATGCCGGCGCAGCGCGCGGCCATGGGCAATGGTGGCAAAGGCGCGGTGGCGCTGGCGCTGGTTGCGGCAGTGCTGCTGATGATCTTCGGCTATCGCATGACCGATTTCATCCATGTCTGGTCGCCGCCTTCCTTCATGATCCACATCAACAACCTGCTGGTGCTGATCGCCATCTTCATGATGAGCCCCGCTGGTCAGAAGGGCCGCCTGCTGAACAAGATGCGCCACCCGATGCTGGCCGGTTTCCGGGCATGGGCCTTTGCGCATCTGTTGGTGAATGGCGATCTGGCGTCGATCATCCTGTTCGGTGGTCTGTTCCTGTGGGCCATGGTCGAGGTGGTTGTGATCAACCGCGCTGAACCCGAGTGGACCCCGGCTGAACCCGGCACCTATGGCAAGGACGCGATGTTCTTTGTGGCCTCGATCGTGCTGTTCGGGATCATCGGCTACATTCACGGGCTGGTCGGCCCGTCTCCGTTCCCGTCGTAAGGATCTGGCACAATGGCAAAACTCTATCGTCTGTTGACCGAAGAAGACACATCCGCCTTCTGCCACAAGGTGTCGGATGCACTGGCAAAAGGGTGGGAGCTGTATGGCGACCCGTCCTATGCCTATGACGAAAACAGTCGCATGATGCGCTGTGCGCAGGCCGTGACCAAAGAGGTCGAGGCCGACTATTCCCCCGAAATGAAACTGGGACAGCAATAATGGCAAAAACCAATCCGGGCCGCTTTTTCGAGGATTATTCCGTCGGGCAGGTGTTGCATCACGCAGTGCCGCGCACTGTGACCGACGGCGAGCGTGCGTTGTATCATGCGCTCTATCCGGCGCGGCACGCGCTTTATTCTTCGGACGAGTTCGCCCGGAATTGTGGTCTGCCGCAAAGCCCGATCGACGATTTGGCGGCGTTCCACATAGTGTTTGGCAAAACCGTTCCTGATATCTCGCTGAACGCGGTTGCCAATCTGGGTTATGCCGAGGGGCGTTGGCTGAAACCGGTCTATTCCGGTGACACGCTGCGGTCCGAGTCCGAAGTGATCGGGGTCAAACAGAATTCGAACGGCAAGACCGGAGTGGTCTGGGTGCGTACGCGCGGCCTGAACCAGCGCGACGAGGTGGTGATCGAATATGTGCGTTGGGTGATGGTGCGCAAAGCGAATATCGACGCCCCTGCGCCCGAGGCGGTGGTGCCGGACCTGAAACAGGTGCTGGAGTCGGGCGATCTGGTTGTGCCCGAGGGCTTGGATTTCTCGAACTATGATTTTGTTCAATCCGGTGAGACCCATCGTTGGGGCGATTACGTGGTCGGTGAAACCATTGACCACGTTGACGGTGTGACCGTCGAAGAGGCCGAGCATATGCTGGCCACTCGTCTGTGGCAAAACACGGCCAAAGTGCATTTTGACCTGACCTTCCGCCCCGACGGCCGGTTGATCTATGGCGGGCACGTGATTTCGATGGCGCGAGCCCTGTCGTTCAACGGCCTGGCCAATGCGCAGATGATTGTAGGCCTGAACGGCGGTGCACACGCCAACCCGTGCTTTTCAGGCGATACGATCAAGGCCTGGTCCGAGGTTCTGGACAAGGCCGAAACCAGCGTGCCCGGTGTGGGCGCCATCCGTCTGCGACTGGTCGCCACCAAGGGCGGCGCGCCCTTCGAGCTGAAGGGCGAAGATGGTCGGTATAAGCCCGAGGTTCTACTGGACCTGGACTATTGGGCGTTGATGCCGGTCTGACATCACCCCACATTGATTTGATCGCAGCCTGCGACATTCATGCTAGGCTGCGGTCATGGTCCTGATCCGCTCACTTGCTGCTTGCCTTTTTCTGACGCCGCCCGCACTGGCCTGCGATCTTGCGTTGGCCTTGGCGGTGGATGTGTCCGGGTCGGTCGATACAAGCGAATACCGCATTCAGATGGATGGTCTGGCTGCCGGTCTGCGCGATCCTCTTGTGTCCGAGGCGTTGGTGCGCGGGCAGGCGCAGTTGATGCTGGTGCAGTGGACCGGAGCCTCACGCCAGAAGATCACGATACCGTGGACCCGGATCGACAGTTTCGACACGCTCGAACGGTTTGCCGATCAGGTCGCCGCCGACCGCCGGGTCTGGCGCAACTTCTCGACCGCGATCGGTGAGGCGCTTGAAATGACCCTGTCCAGCTTTGACGAAGTATCCGACTGCACGCGGCATCTGATCGACATCTCGGGCGATGGGGTTTCGAACGAAGGGGTTGAGCCGACAGAGGTCCACGGCGTGCTGCGCAACCGGGGTATCACGGTCAATGCCATCGCGATCGAGGAAAGCGAACCCGACCTGACCGCCTATTTCTTTGAGAACGTCATTGTGGGCGAGGGGGCATTCGTTGTCTCGGCCGCCGGTTTTGCGGACTATCCTGAACGGATCCGAAAGAAGCTTTTGCGCGAAGTAACGCAACAATCCGCCGCTTTAAAGTGAGTGCTGCAGATTCGTGATCACAATGATCGCAACCTTGGGACGCTAACATTGATTTAGCTATATAAGTTTTGTGATCACGGTAATATTTTGTGTGATCACAATTTTCCGAAATCTGCGATTTTGTCCCCATTTTACCTGTTTTTGCGCTCGCAGCACGTGACAGATTGGCAAAAACAGGTAAAACGACGGGTAGCCAACGAAAGAGGAGCCGACATGGCCGATGTCAATCGGGGCAACCGCCCGCTCTCGCCACATATTATGATCTATCGCCCCCAGATGACGTCCATGTCTTCGATCATGGTTCGCTTGACCGGGATCGGGGTGTTCGCCGTTGCAATTCTGGTCGTCTGGTGGCTGCTGGCCGCATCGACGTCGGAAAGCGCATTTGCGGGGATCGATGGGTTTCTGCGCAGCTGGTTCGGCGACCTCATCCTGACGGCTGCGACCTGGGGGTTGTGGTATCACACCTTGGGCCGTCTGCGACATGTCATCTGGGACTTCGGCTACTGCCTTGACATCGAAACCGCCGAGAAACTGGGGCTGGGCATGTTCGTTGGTGCGACCGTCCTGACCCTGATCACCGTACTTGTGGTTTAAGGAGACGGCACATGCGATATCTGACTGACCGCAAGCGCGCGCAGGGTCTGGGCGCAGGTAAATCCGGCACACTCACCCATTGGCGGGTCATGGTTCGGGCAATGATCCTGACCGTGTTGATTCCGATTTTCATCTTCACATTCGGTGCCGGCATTGGCGGAACCCACGAAGAGGTGGTGGCCTATTTCAGCCGTCCGTTCCCGGCGATTGTCACGGCGCTCACGCTGATCGTGGGTCTGCTGCAACTGATGTACGAGGCGCAGGAAGCGATTGAGGACTATGTGCACGGGGTGCTTGAGAAAGTCTCTCTCGCGGCAATGTGGGCCCTGGGCTACACGCTGATGGCGGCCGGGCTGTTTGCCCTGGTCAAGCTGGCCCTGTGATGATGCGTGGTAAGGAACAATAACAATGACAGCAGCATATGAATATGAAACCCACGAATACGACGTCGTTGTCGTAGGTGCTGGTGGTGCAGGTCTGCGGGCGACGCTGGGCATGGCAGAACAGGGCCTGCGCACGGCTTGCGTGACCAAGGTTTTCCCGACCCGCTCGCATACTGTCGCGGCACAGGGTGGTATCGCCGCATCGCTTTCCAACATGGGCCCCGACCACTGGCAGTGGCACATGTACGACACTGTCAAGGGCTCGGACTGGCTGGGTGACACCGACGCGATGGAATACCTCGCCCGTGAGGCACCCAAGGCCGTCTATGAGTTGGAGCACTACGGCGTGCCCTTCAGCCGGACCGAAGAAGGCAAAATCTATCAGCGTCCCTTCGGCGGCCACACCACCGAGTTCGGCGAAGGCCCCGCAGTGCAGCGGACCTGCGCCGCCGCTGACCGGACAGGCCACGCGATCCTGCACACGCTGTATGGTCAGTCGCTGAAGAACAACGCCGAATTCTACATCGAATATTTCGCCATCGACCTGATCATGTCCGAGGACGGGCAGTGTCAGGGTGTCGTCTGCTGGAAGCTGGACGACGGCACAATGCACGTCTTCAACGCCAAGATGGTGGTGCTGGCGACTGGCGGTTACGGCCGCGCCTACTTCAGCGCGACGTCGGCCCATACCTGCACCGGTGACGGTGGCGGTATGGTGGCCCGCGCGGGTCTGGCGCTGCAGGATATGGAGTTCGTTCAGTTCCACCCGACCGGCATCTACGGTTCGGGTTGCCTGATTACCGAAGGCGCGCGTGGTGAGGGTGGTTACCTGACCAACTCCGAAGGCGAGCGTTTCATGGAGCGTTACGCGCCCCAGTACAAGGACCTCGCGCCGCGCGACTATGTCTCTCGTTCGATGACCATGGAGATCCGAGAAGGTCGTGGCCATGGTGACAATGGCGACCACATCCACCTGAACCTCAGCCACCTTCCGGCCGAAGCTCTGGCGGAACGTCTGCCGGGGATTTCGGAATCGGCTCGTGTTTTCGCAGGTGTCGACGTCACCAAGGAACCGATCCCGGTTCTGCCGACCGTGCACTATAACATGGGCGGTATCCCAACGAACTATTGGGGTGAGGTTCTGAACCCCACCGCCGACAACCCGACCGGTGTTGTGCCGGGCCTGATGGCTGTGGGTGAAGCGGGCTGTGCCTCGGTCCACGGTGCGAACCGTCTGGGTTCTAACTCGCTGATCGACCTTGTGGTGTTTGGCCGCGCGGCTGCGATCCGAGCGGGTGAGGTTGTTGATGCTAAGGCGCCGAACCCGGTTCTGAACCAGGCGTCGGTCGACAAGGCGTTTGATCGCTTTGACGCTGTGCGCAACGCCAGCGGCGCGATCCCGACTGCCGATCTGCGGCTTGAGATGCAGCGGACAATGCAAGAAGACGCAGCTGTGTTCCGGACCGCCAAGACCATGGCCGAGGGCGTCGAGAAGATGACGGTTATCGCTGCTAAAATGGACGACCTGAAGGTTACCGACCGCTCGCTGGTCTGGAACAGCGACCTGATGGAATCTCTGGAACTGACCAACCTGATGCCAAGCGCTCTGGCCACCATCGTCGGGGCTGAGGCGCGCAAGGAATCCCGCGGTGCCCACGCGCACGAGGACTTCACCGAGCGTGATGACGAAAACTGGCGCGTTCACACCGTCAGCCGGGTTGAGGGCAACAAGGTAGACCTCAGCTATCGCCCGGTCATCGTTGACCCGCTGACCACCGAAGACGAAGGCGGCATCAGCCTCAAGAAAATCGCGCCCAAGGCGCGGACGTTCTAAGGAGAGGAACTTATGGTACAACTGACCCTCCCCAAGAATTCGCGCATCACCACGGGCAAAACCTGGCCCAAGCCGGAAGGCGCGATCAATGTACGGAAATTCCAGATCTATCGCTGGAACCCGGAAGACGGCAAAAACCCGCAGCTCGACACCTATTTCGTCGACATGGACAGCTGCGGCCCGATGGTTCTGGACGCGCTGATCAAGATCAAGAACGAGATTGATCCGACCCTGACGTTCCGTCGGTCGTGCCGTGAAGGCATCTGTGGCTCTTGTGCGATGAATATCGACGGGATCAACACGCTGGCCTGTATCTATGGCATGGATGAGATCAAGGGAGATGTGAAAGTTTACCCGCTGCCGCATATGCCGGTGGTCAAAGACCTGATCCCTGATCTGACCCACTTTTACGCTCAGCACGCATCCATCATGCCGTGGCTGGAAACCAAGACCAACCGCCCTGTGAAAGAGTGGAAGCAGTCGATCGAAGACCGCAAGAAACTGGATGGCCTCTATGAATGCGTGATGTGCGCCAGCTGCTCGACCTCGTGCCCGAGCTACTGGTGGAACGGTGACCGTTACCTTGGGCCCGCGGCTCTGCTGCACGCCTATCGCTGGATTATTGACAGTCGCGATGAGGCCACGGGCGAGCGTCTGGACGAGTTGGAAGATCCGTTCAAGCTGTATCGTTGCCACACGATCATGAACTGCGCCAAGACCTGCCCGAAAGGTCTGAACCCGGCCAAGGCGATTGCCGAGATCAAGAAGATGATGATCGACCGCGGCGTCTAAGCGACGCCAAAAAGACGGCACTTGCCGCGTTGCGGCAGGTGCATGACGAGTTTGCAAAACTATGCAATGCAAACTGTCCTGTTCAGGTCTAACTTGCCTGCAGGGAGGAGTGATGGAACCGAAACGGGATCGCTCCGATGCAAGAACAAAAAGCAGAAAACACCAAAGCAGCCGAAGCTCTGGCTTTATTGGAACAGGCTTGGGCCTATTACACGCCAGAGGCGGTGCAGGTTTCCGACGAGCAGCACGAACCTGAATTGTTCGAATACGCAAACGCAGCCTGACGCTTGAATTTGCGCAGAGATTGGGCAATGCATAGACATGCCCATTCTGTTTCTTTTACTGGCCGCCGGCGTGTTCGCCTATTTCATCTGGCGGTCGCGGACGTCCTCTTTGACGCGCGACTGCCGATGGCGGCAGCACCGTAAGGAAGGTGTCTGGATCTGCGCCTATTGCGGGGCGCGGCAAGAGGGGGTGACCTCTCCGACAACCTGTCTGCAGGGCAATCAGTAAACAACAGGGCGATGTCACGCCCTGTTTTTGTTTATGCGGCGTCGGGAAAAGCTGCCTGCAGGGCAATCTCGACCATGTCGCCAAAGCTGCTTTCGCGCTCCGACGATGGCAAAGCCTCACCCGTCAGCAGGTGATCGGACACGGTCAGAACGGCCAGAGCCCGGCATTTGTGGCGCGCGGCGAGGATGTAAAGCTCGGCGGCCTCCATCTCGACCCCCAGAATGCCGTGCCGCACCATCTGTTCATTCAGATCGGGGCGTTCGTCGTAGAAGACGTCCGACGAATAAATCCCGCCGACATGAGTGGGTGTGCCTTTGGCTTCGGCAGCCTTGGCTGCGGCCTGCAGCAGGCCCCAATCGGCGCAGGGGGCGAAGTTCAGCTCTTTCAGGATGCCGCGCGATGGCGTGCTGAGCGTAGTCGACGTCATCGCCAGAATCACATCGCGGATTTTGACGCTGTCCTGCATTGCTCCGCACGACCCGATGCGGAGCAGGGTTTTGGCGCCATAATCGCGGATCAGTTCGTTGGCATAAATCGACAGGGACGGCATCCCCATGCCGCTGCCCTGAATGGTGACCGGGTTCCCCTTCCAGGTTCCGGTATAACCCAGCATGCCGCGCACGTTATTGACCAGTTCCGCATCCTGCAAAAACGTCTCGGCCGCCCATTTCGCCCGATACGGATCGCCGGGCATTAAAACGGTTTCAGCGATTTCACCTTTTTCAGCACCAATATGAATTGTCATATTCGACCCATTTTCCGTCAGATTTCCAAATCTGCGATATCAGCGCCGGCATTCAATGCCTCGTGAACCCATTGCGGTTTGCGTCCACGGCCTGACCAGGTTTGTTCCGGGTTGGCCGGATTTTTATATTTCGCTCTGGTTTTTGCGCTTTTGGACGGCTTGGCTGCGCCATCCGAGAGTTCCGAAAGAGAAAACCCAAATTCCGCTGCGGCTTTTTCTGCGGCTTGCAGCGCCTCTTTACGCTCGCGCTTTTCCGCGCTTTTGAGTGCAGCTTCTACCTGGTCACGCAATTCCAGCAGTTCTTTGCGCGACATTTTCTCAAGGCTGATCGCCATTTCTTTCTCCATTCCGAAAAACGCCACGAATGGGCGTAATAGTCCACCGTATTTCCAAATCCGGTTTTTATCCATCCCTTACTAAAGGGCAATAGATTTGAAGGTGAAAATGGAAATGCGTCGTTATTCGGCCGCAATATTCTGTGGATCGACCAGAGTCACGATATCGCCCATGATTGCATTAAGCTCAAAATTCTTGGGTGTATAGATTTTGGAAACACCCATTGCTTTGAGTTTAGCTGCGTCTTCATCGGGAATGATCCCTCCAACGATCACGGGAACATCGTCCAGACCGGCCTCGCGCAGGCGGGTCATGACATCCTGCACCAACGGGATATGGCTGCCGGACAGGATCGACAGGCCGATCACGTGGGCTTTATCTTCAATCGCGGCTGCAATGATTTCTTCGGGCGTCAGGCGGATACCCTCATAGCTGATATCCATGCCGCAATCGCGAGCGCGGAAGGCGATCTGTTCGGCGCCGTTCGAGTGACCGTCGAGACCCGGTTTGCCGACCAGGAATTTCAGACGGCGGCCAAGCTTGTCGCTAACCGCATCGACGGCGGCGCGCAGGTAGTCCAATCCTTCGGTCTTGTTCGAGACCGACCCGGAAACGCCGGTCGGGCCGCGATAGGTGCCGTAAGCCTTGCGCATTTCCTCGGCCCATTCGCCAGTTGTGACGCCAGCCTTTGCAGCGGCAATCGACGGCTCCATGACATTCGCTCCGGTCTGCGCTGCTTCGCGCAGCGCGTCCAACGCAGCCGAAACAGCCGCGTCGTCCCTCTCTGACCGCCACTCGTTCAACCGGGCGATCTGTTCCTGTTCCACCGCTGGGTCGACGACCATGATGCCGCCATCCTCGGTCTGCAGCGGTGAGGGTTCACCCTCGGTCCATTTGTTTACGCCGACAACGACGGTTTCATTGCGTTCGATCCGGTTCAGACGTTCGGCATTCGAATCGACCAGACGCGATTTCATGTATTCGATCGAGGCGACCGCGCCGCCCATTGAATCCAAGTTCGCCAGTTCGGCCCGTGCGCCTTCTTTCAGTTCCTCGACCTTGGCATCCACGGCCGGGTTGCCATCAAACAGGTCGCCGTACTCCAGCAGGTCGGTCTCATAAGCCAGGATCTGTTGCATCCGCATCGACCATTGCTGATCCCACGGGCGGGGCAGGCCAAGCGCCTCATTCCATGCGGGAAGCTGCACCGCGCGAGCCCGCGCCTTTTTCGACAGGGTTACAGCCAGCATTTCGATCAGGATGCGGTAGACGTTGTTTTCCGGCTGCTGTTCAGTCAGACCCAGCGAGTTCACCTGCACCCCATAGCGGAAGCGGCGGAACTTGGGGTCTTCGACGCCGTAGCGATCTTTCAGAATCTCATCCCAAAGGTCGACAAAGGCGCGCATCTTGCACATCTCGGTGACGAAACGGATACCGGCGTTCACGAAGAACGAAATCCGGCCGCAGAGCGCCGGGAAATCCTCGGCGGGGACGCGGGGGCGCAGTTCGTCCAAAACGGCGATGGCGGTGGCCAGCGCATAGGCCAATTCCTGTTCCGGCGTCGCACCGGCCTCTTGCAGGTGATAGGAACACACGTTCATCGGGTTCCATTTCGGCACGTTGGTGTAGCAATACTCGGCCACGTCCGCGATCATCTTCAGCGATGGTTTCGGCGGGCAAACGTAAGTACCTCGGCTGAGATACTCCTTGATCAGGTCGTTCTGAACCGTGCCCTGCAGCTTGGACACATCCGCGCCCTGTTCCTCGGCCACCGCGATATACAGCGCCAGCAGCCACGGTGCCGTAGCGTTGATCGTCATCGAGGTGTTCATCTGCTCCAACGGAATCTGGTCGAACAGAACCCGCATGTCGCCCAGATGGCTGATCGGCACGCCCACCTTGCCGACCTCACCCCGCGCCAGCGTATGGTCGCTGTCATACCCGGTCTGAGTCGGCAGATCGAAAGCCACCGACAGGCCCGTCTGACCCTTGGCCAGATTCCCGCGATACAGCGCGTTCGACGCTTTGGCGGTGGAATGACCGGCATAGGTTCGGATGAGCCAGGGGCGATCTTTCTGCGTCTGCGTCATAGCGGGTCCTCATGCATTGCGTGGGCAAGAAAATTACGTTCATGGGTTCTAAAGCGCAATTTTCGGGATATGTCAATTCGCTGCGTCGCGGCATATATGGTTCTTCAGATTGTAGGTGCCACGGTTTGGTGGCAGGGTGCGCGCATGACTCAGACCGTGGAACTTCCGCTTTGGCTGTTTTTGCTGATCCTGGTGTTTGCCGCGGTCACGCTGGCTTCGCATTTTCTTTTCCCATCGGTGCGCTGGTTTTTTCGCCGTCGCCTTGAGCGCGCCGTCAGGCGCCTGAACACACGCCTGCAACGGCCGATCCAACCGTTCAAACTGGCACGGCGGCACGACATGATTCAGCGGCTGATCTATGACCCGCAGGTCGGGCAGGCCGTTCAGAATTTTGCGCGCGAGGAACGTGTCCCCGAGGCCGTGGCCTTTGAAACTGCCCGCCGCTATGCGCGCGAGATCGTTCCGTCCTTTTCCGCTGTGGCATATTTCAGCGTCGCCATTCGTTTGACCCGGATGCTGAGCAATGCGTTCTATAATGTGCGGCTCAGCTACATGGATGAGCAGGCACTGAGGGAAATCGACCCCGATGCCACCGTCGTGTTCGTCATGAATCACCGCAGCAACATGGACTATGTGCTGGTCACCTATCTGGCGGCGCAGCAATCGGCCTTGTCCTATGCAGTGGGCGAGTGGGCGCGGGTCTGGCCGCTCAGCCGCCTGATCCGGGCAATGGGGGCTTACTTTATCCGCCGTAAATCGGGCAGCGAGCTGTATCGGCAGGTGCTGGCCTGTTACGTGCGCCACGCGACCGAGGCGGGGGTGACGCAGGCGATGTTCCCTGAGGGCGGCCTCAGCCTGACCGGCGCGCTGGCGCGACCCAAGCTTGGTCTGCTGAAATACATTATCGACGCAAGCGACCCCGACGGGCGCGACGTGGTCTTTGTGCCGGTTGCCCTGAATTATGATCGGGTACTTGAGGATACGATCCTGACCAAGGCGGCCCTGGGCAATGAACGCCGGTTTCGCGCCCGGATCGGGGTGATCACGTGGTGGATCCTCAAACAGATCGGGCGACGACTAGTTGGACGCTATCAGCGATTCGGCGTGGCCTCGGTGCGGTATGGGCGGCCTGTTTCACTGCGGGCTTTCCGGGCGGATCACGACGCCAACCTGATGACGGATTTGGCGCGCGATCTGATGGTAGGCATCAAGGCGGCGATTCCATTGGTTCCGGGACCCGCTGCGTGCTGGCTGGTGCGCGAGAAGGGTGAGATCCCCGAAGAAGACGCCGTGCAGTTGATCGATCAGCTTTTGCGACGCAACGGAACAACCGAGCCCTTGGAGCGCTCGGCAATCGAGGCGAGTATCCAGCAATTGGTCGATCGGCGTATCCTGAAACGCGAAAACGGGAAAATATCCTCGACAGGTCAAAGGGTTGACCTTCTGGACTATTACGCAGCCTCGGCGCCAGTGGACGCGAAAACGGCTCTTGCTGCGCCCGCAAAAGAAATTTCTGCGCCCGCTGGGTCATAAAATTACAAAATACACTCAAAATATGTTGCAATATTTCTCTGCGGCCAATATCTCATCGGGTAGAGCACGCGATTCTGCATCGCGGCAATGAGTTTGAATAAAGGAGGCCAACATGGCTCTGGACACCGACAGCGGTATCGCGACTTACGACGCGCCGGAAAAAGACCTCTATGAGATGGGTGAAATCCCTCCGATGGGGTTTGTGCCCAAGAAAATGTACGCATGGGCGATCCGTAAAGAACGCCACGGCGAGCCGGACACCGCCATGGTGCAAGAAGTGGTGGACGTCCCCGAACTGGACAGCCACGAGGTTCTGGTGTTGGTGATGGCCGCGGGCGTGAACTACAACGGTGTCTGGGCCTCGCTGGGCAAGCCGATCTCGCCGTTTGACGGCCACAAGGCCCCTTATCACATCGCCGGTTCGGATGCGTCGGGCATCGTCTGGGCGGTAGGTTCGAAAGTGACCCGTTGGAAAGTCGGTGATGAGGTTGTCATCCACTGCAACCAGGATGATGGCGACGACGAAGAATGCAACGGTGGCGACCCGATGTATTCGCCCAGCCAGCGGATCTGGGGTTATGAGACGCCGGACGGATCGTTCGCGCAGTTCACCAACGTTCAGGCGCAGCAGCTGATGCCGCGTCCCAAGCATCTGACCTGGGAAGAAAGCGCCTGTTACACGCTGACGCTGGCAACGGCCTACCGGATGCTGTTCGGTCACGAACCGCACGACCTGAAGCCGGGTCAGAACGTTCTGGTCTGGGGCGCATCGGGTGGTCTGGGCTCTTATGCAATCCAGCTGATCAACACCGCAGGCGCCAACGCGATTGGTGTGATTTCGGACGAAAGCAAGCGTGACTTCGTCATGGGGCTGGGCGCCAAGGGCGTTCTGAACCGCAAGGACTTCAACTGCTGGGGTCAGCTGCCTACGGTGAACACGCCGGAATATGCCGAGTGGTTCAAAGAAGCCCGCAAATTCGGCAAGGCCATCTGGGACATCACCGGCAAGGGTGTGAACGTCGATATGGTGTTCGAACACCCGGGCGAAAGCACCTTCCCGGTCTCGACCTTCGTGGTGAAAAAGGGCGGCATGGTCGTGATCTGCGCCGGCACAACCGGCTATAACCTGACCTTCGACGTGCGCTACATGTGGATGCACCAGAAGCGCCTGCAGGGTTCGCACTTTGCGCACCTGAAACAGGCAGCCGCCGCCAACCAGCTGATGGTCGAGCGCCGTCTGGACCCCTGCATGTCGGAAGTGTTCTCGTGGAATGAACTGCCCGAGGCGCACATGAAGATGATGCGCAACGAGCATAAGCCGGGCAACATGTCGGTTCTGGTTCAGGCCCCGCAGACCGGTATGCGTACTCTGGAAGAGGTTCTGGACGCCCGCGGTTGAATCGCAGGTAAATAAATCTCAGGCGCCCGCGAATCGGCTTGTCGGTTCGCGGGCGTTACTTTGTGGTCAATAGGTTTATTCTTTTCAGTGCGTTACCATCGTTAACCCCGCTGTTTTTGGGGAGTAGAAACCAGTGAATAGCCTAAAAAACATTGCACATGTTATGGTTGTGTTAACCCTTCGTTAACCGTTTCGGAGAGACCCTGATGGCGCAGAATGAGTGGATACTGGACGTGTTGTCGGACCTCAACGCCTTCGCTGTTGAGAACGGTTTGATCGCGCTGGCCGAGCAGTTGGATGACACCAAGCTGATCGCCGCAGCCGAGATCGCGTCCAAGAAGGCTGAGGTACGGACGCCGGCGGATGGGAACAAAACTCGATATGAGCCAAGTCCTGGAGGACTTGGAAAACACCAGCACGCTTGAAGAACTAAGCACCGTTGCTGTCCGGTTGCGCGACAGGCTGAAGGTCGAACACCTCATATACCATTGGGTCGATGGCGCCGGAGATCAATACGGCTATACGACCTATCCCGATGCCTGGGCCGAGCGCTATCAAGAGAGAAATTATCACCGGATCGATCCTGTCATTCTGGGCTGTTTCCAGCGGTTCCACCCGGTCGATTGGAAAACGCTGGATTGGTCCAGCAAGGTGGCCAAGGCTTTCCTGAAGGACGCGCAAAGTCATGGGGTTGGAAATCAAGGTTATTCGATCCCGATCCGAGGACCGAAGGGGCAATTTGCCTTGTTCACCCTGAACCATACTTGCGACGATGAAGCATGGCAAAAATTCATCGACCGGTATGGTCGCGAACTGATTCTTATCGCGCATTACTTCAACCGCAAAGCGCTGGAATTCGAAAGTGATCGTCAGCCCGATTCCTCACGTGGCCTATCGCCGCGTGAAGTGGATGCGATGACCCTGCTTGCACTGGGCTACAGCCGGGCGCAGGTTGCCCATTCGCTATCCATTTCCGAGCATACGCTGCGCGTTTACATCGAAAGCGCCCGCGCCAAACTTGGGGCGCAGAACACCACCCACGCCATCGCCACGGCGCTCAGCCGGGGATTAATAGTGGTTTAACAGGCGTACGCCGCACGAACGGGAAATTAACCGTGACTTTGTACCCCCTTCGTTCCTGCACAGGACGACAAGGGGAAAAAAGTCATGTTGCGCTATCTGTTTGCTGATGAGCTTTACAAGTTTCCGGACTTGGCCGACGGAATGTTCCGGGACCGCGCGGATCAGTTCAAAACCCGGCTGGGCTGGGATGTCCACGTCAATGAAAAAGGAGAGGAGCGGGATCAGTATGACGACCTGAACCCCCTGTACGTGATCTGGGAAGAAGAGGATGGCAGCCACGGCGGTTCCATGCGCGTACTGCCGACCACCGGACCTGTGATGGTGAACGAGGTGTTTGGGCATCTGACCGGGGGCAAGCCGATCTGCAGCCCTCTGATCTGGGAGGTGACACGCTTTTGTCTATCCCGCAGGGCCAGCCCGCATACGGCAGGGGCGATCATGCTCAGCGGTGGTGAGATGATGGAAGGGTTCGGCCTGACGCATATCGCCGGCGTCTTTGATGCGCGCATGATCCGGATTTACCGGTTGATCGGGTCTTCGCCTGTCGTTTTGGGCACCGAAGGCAAGGGACGCGATCAGATTTCGGTGGGGCTGTGGCCCTATTCGGCCGAGGATTGCAACCGTGTCGCCGTACGTGCGGGCATCCAGCGCGAGCTGTCTCGGCTGTGGTTCAAGACCGCCTTTGGCACCGGACGGCAGCATCGATTTGCCCTGTCGGCCTGATCGCACGAAAACCCCAATCCCTCTCTGGTGATAGCGGGCGCGGCCCTGTAGGGTCGCGCCATGTCTATGCCCCCCGTGACCTTTTCCGAAGATCAGGCCGCCGCCTATGACAGCATTGCCGAGATGCTGCGATCAGCCGGTGTTGACCTGGACGATGACGCCCTTCTGAAGCTGCCGGGGGCGGGGAAATCCGGTGTCATGGCGGTGATCGGCAAGGCGGGCTCGGGCAAAACCTTGCTGCTGGCCGAGCTGTACAAGGCGTTGGCCGAAACTGGCGTGCAAATCGTCTCGGGTGATTTCGAAAGCCGCAAGGCGAAGGAAAAGCGCAGTCTTGCAATTCTGGCACCCACCAACAAAGCGGCCAGCGTTTTGCGCCTGCGGGGCGTGCCTGCGACGACCATTCACCGCATCCTTTACACGCCGGTTTATGACCCGGAATACGAACGCATCGCCGAATGGCTGGCGGGTAACGACGAACGCCCCGAGATCGAAGGTCTGACGGATGAGGCGCTGGACCGCGCGGCGGCGTTTTATGAAAACAACAAGTCCATCCCCGGTGCGCTGGCCGCTGCTGGTTTGCGGGGCTCGGATTTCATCACCGGCTGGAAACGCCGGGATGAGCCGCTGGATATCGGCTTCGTCGATGAAGCCTCGATGCTTGATGACCGCCAGTTCGAGGACCTGCAAGAAATCTTTCCGACCCTGCTGCTGTTTGGCGACCCGGCCCAGCTGGCCCCGGTCAACCAATCCGGTAGCATGGTGTTTGAGGCTCTGCCCGAGCCGCGCAAGCAGATCCTACATCGGGTTCACCGGCAGGACGCGGATAACCCGATCCTTGATCTTGCCCACGCGCTGGCCGACCCGCAAATGGGGTTCGAGGATTTCGAACGCCTGATCGAACAAACCGCCCGGCAGGACGACCGCGTGATCTGGGGCCAGCGGGTCGAGGTTGATCTGATGGCGCGCAGCCCGGTTCTGGTCTGGCGCAACGCCACTCGTATTCGTCTGATACAGGCGTTCCGGCATGTGCACGGCGCGCCGGATACCGAGTTGCTGGAAGGCGAGCCGCTGATCTGCGACGGGATTGAGCTGCCGCTGAAACACCGTAAGAAACGGCTGGACCTTGAGGCGCGTGGGCTGATCAAGGGCGCCCAAGTCATCTATTTGGGGCTGGGGCGCAAGCCCGGGTTCTCGCGTCTGCACGTGATGGGGGCCGAGGACCCGCAGGTCAGCGCCGCCTCCATCGTCAAGATCGAGAAGCCGGATGAGGAAGAACCCTTCATCCCTTTTGCCGCTCGCATGGGCGCGACCTTTCTGCATGGCGCAGCGGTGACCATCCACAAGGCGCAGGGCTCGCAATGGGATACGGTGCAAGTCTTTGCGCCGGACATTTACGCCGCCGCCCGCATGGGCCGGACCGAGGCCGGGCAACCGCTGTGGAAGCGCCTGGCCTACGTGGCCATCACCCGCGCACAAGAGCGCCTGATCTGGGTGGTGCGCAACCGTTTGGCTAAGCCTACCCATCCGTTGCGGGTGGACGACCTGCGTGCCGTCCCGGCGGCATCGCTGACATTGGAGGCCGAAGAGACATGAGCACCATCATCGTAACCGGCGCAAGCTCGGGCATCGGCCGGGCCACAGCGGAACTGTTCCTGGCCGAGGGCTGGACGGTTGGCCTGCTGGCCCGTAGTGCGGATAAACTGCACCAGATGGCCTCGGGCCACGACACTGCCATCCCGCTGGTCGCGGATGTGACCGATCCGGATGCGGTTCAGACCGCGTTCCAAACCTTTCAGGACAAGACAGGCCGTCTGGACGTTCTGTTCAACAATGCAGGCATTTTCGCGCCCGGTGGCACGATTGATGAGATTGCGCTGGAGGACTGGTACCAAAGCGTCAACGTCAATCTGAACGGCATGTTCCTGAGTGCGCGCGAGGCGTTTCGGATTATGCGCCATCAGTCGCCCCAAGGTGGGCGCATCATTAACAACGGCTCGATTGCTGCCTATGTGCCGCGGCCAAACTCGGTGCATTACTCGGCCACGAAACATGCCATCACCGGTCTGACACGCAGCCTGTCTCTGGACGGGCGCGACTTCGGTATCGCCTGTGGTCAGATTGATATCGGCAATGCGCGCACGCAGATGGTCCAGGGGCTGGTGGATGCAGCCGTCGAGGCCGGGCAGCAGCCCGACCCGACCATGGCCGTCGAGGACGCGGCGCGCTCGGTGCTGCATATGGCTAACCTGCCGCCCGAGGCCAATGTGCAGTTCATGACCGTGATGGCCACGACGATGCCCTATATCGGCCGCGGGTAGAGGTCAGTTTTCGCGCAGCAAGCGGAACGCAGTGGACGCGCCCCATCCGGCTGCAATGGCGATGACAAGCGACATCAGCCCGTACCAGACCGGTTGCTGGCGGGACAGGTTATAGAGGAACCTCTCCAACCCCACCTTGCGCACGTCGATTGTAGTCTCGAGCTGCGAGACGACCTCTCTGCCGCGGGTCAGGAAAATACGCGCCCTGTAGTCGCCCTCGGTCAAGTCGGCGGGCATTGCGATTGAGGTCCGGAACAGGGTTTGTTCATCAACCGCCACGGTGTTTTCACGGATCGAATACAGTCCCTCATCTTCGCGGATACGCACCACGGCATCCGCAAATGATTGCGCTCCACGGATATGCATCGCCGCCCCGACCGAGCGGATGGCCCGTTCGATCGAGATGCGATAACGCAGGTCTTCGGTATCCGAGAGGATGTCGCCCAACGGCCCGCTGGTGGCAACGGCGTAAAAGCTGGGGGCAAGGTCGACCAGAACGCTGTCGGTATTGACCCAGATCCCAAGTTTGCGTGCCTTGCGCCGGACCATCACCGGGCTGGACGGCCCGGCCACGGCCACGATCACCTCAAGCGGCGGACCGGGCGGAATGGGTGTTTCCCGTTTGACGGCCCCAAAGATCAGAATCTCCGAGCCATCAAAGGTCGCGGTGATGGCAACGCGATCCTGGCTAAGACCCAGCACAACCTGCTCGTCCAACGCAAGGGCAGGGGTGCAGCACAGGACCAGCAGGGCAATCAGGCGTTTCAGCATGATCAGTGGCCCCCTTCGCTGCCGAGAGAGTAGAGCTCGGACGGTTCGATCAGCAGGTCCAGCGCCAGCTTGCCGCAGACCACCAGAACCAGGGCAGCCAGAAGTACTCGCAGCTGCTCGGCCGGCATCCGTGCGCCGATCACCGTGCCGATCTGTGCGCCCACGACACCCCCGACCAGCAACAGAACCGCCAGAACGATATCGACCGTATAGTTCGTAGTGGCGTGCAGCATGGTGGTGAACGCCGTCACGAAGATGATCTGAAACAGCGAGGTGCCAACCACGACCTTGGTGGGCATGCCCAGCAGGTAGATCATCGCAGGTACCATGATAAAGCCGCCGCCGACCCCCATGATCGCCGATAGAACACCGACGCACAGGCCAACCATCATCGGCGGAATGACCGAGATATAGAGGCCCGAGGTGCGAAAGCGCATCTTGAACGGCATGGCATGAACCCAGCCGCGCTGACGTCGTTTTGCGGGCGCTCCGCCGCCCTTTTTGGCTTTGCGCAGCGCCCGCAGGCTTTCAATGAACATCAGGCTGCCAACTACGCCAAGGAAGACGACGTAACACAGCGTCACCAGCAGATCGACCTGGCCCAGGCTTTTGAGATAGTTGAACACCACCACGCCAAGGGCCGCGCCCATTAACCCCCCGGTTAACAGGACCGTGCCCATCCTCAGGTCCACCGTCCTTCGTCGGAAATGCGCCAAGACGCCGGAAAAGGACGAAGCGACGATCTGGTTGGCTTCGGTTGCGACGGCGACGGCGGGGGGGATGCCGATGAAAAACAGCAGCGGCGTCATCAGGAACCCGCCGCCCACGCCGAACATGCCGGACAGGATACCGACCATCCCGCCCAGCCCCAACAGCAGAAAGGCATTGACGGAGACTTCGGCGATAGGAAGGTAAATCTGCATATGGAATTACCGGATGAGAGCGGCCGTGCCACCGTGGGTGACTTGGACTGTCTCAAACCATAGGGGTGAGGCGTTTATGCGGCGCGCCAGGGAAAAATCCCACGGCCACATGGCGAATATCGTACGCTCGGGTAGACACCCGATTTTCCGATTTGGCTGAAGAATAGGACGACACCCGGAGGGCGGGCGTTCTTGTGTTTCCGGCACCCTGATGTGGGACAATCCGATCTGGGCTATCACAGGAAACACTCTCATACCCCTTTAGAGCGGTTGCCGCATGCAAAATCAACTCTGCATGCGGCACTGCGGCGAACTGGACCGACAGGTGTTCGGAACTGGACCTGTCAGCGCTCTTTCACATATGGCTCGCCACCGGCGCGCGGTGGCACGGCTTTACCGACGAACCCGGCCAGAATGACCACCGTCAGGATATAGGGCAGGGCGTCCATGACCTGCACCGGGATGACCACGCCACCCAGATCTATGTTCTGGAACCGCAGTGCAATCGCCTGCAGCAGACCGAACAGAAGACAAGCCCACATTGCGTGCCAAGGCCGCCATTTCGCAAAGATCAGCGCGGCCAGGGCGATGAACCCGCGACCGGCAGTCATTTCCTTGACGAAACCGGCCTGCAGGGCGGTAGCCAGATAGGCCCCCGCGATCCCGCACAGCACGCCGCAAATGGCGACGGCGGCAAAGCGCAGACCGACGACGGACACACCAGCGGTATCCACGGCTGCCGGGTTTTCACCAACGGCACGAAGACGCAGGCCGAACCGGGTGCGGTACAGAATCCACCATGTCAGCGGAACCATTAGGAACGCGACATAGACCAGAATGGAATGACCGGAAATAAGTTCGGAGTACACCATGTGAACTGAATTGGCGTCGGACATCAGTTCAGAAACCGGTTGCCCAGTTAGTTCAGCATCTTCGGGGCCGATTGCATAAGGGAACTCTGCGGATTCGAATCGAGCTTCGCCGAAGAGAGAAGGCGTACGCCCGCCCTGTTTGAACCAACTTTGTGCGATCAACACGGTAAGGCCAGATGCAAGGAAATTGATCGCGACACCTGAAATCAACTGATTGCCTCTGAAGGTGATCGAGGCCAGCCCGTGCAATCCTGACAGAGCCAGCGAGGATGCGATGCCTGCCAACAGGCCCAACCAGACCGACCCGGTCACAGCGGCCACGGCGGCCGAGAAAAAGGCCGACATTAGCATCTTGCCTTCAAGGCCAATGTCGAAAATGCCCGCACGTTCGGAATAGAGCCCCGCCAAACAGGCCAGCAGCAGCGGCGTGGCCAGACGGATCGTCGAATCGAGGACTTGGATGAGGGTAAGGAAAAACTCCATCACTCTGCCCCCTTCTTCCGTAGGCTCAGGAACAGCTTTTCAAGCGGCATCCTGACCATGTTGTCCAACGCTCCGGTAAACAGGATCACCAGCGCCTGAATGACCACGATCAGCTCACGCGGGATCGAGGTCCACAACGCCAGCTCGGCGCCGCCCTGATAGAGGAAGCCGAACAGAAGCGCCGCCAGGAACACACCAAACGGATGCGACCGCCCCATCAGCGCAACGGCGATACCGATAAAGCCTGCGCCTTCGGTCGAGTTGAGGACCAGACGTTCCGCCTCACCCATAACGTTGTTTATAGCCATCATGCCGGCGAGTGCGCCTGAGATCAGCATCGCGACGATGGTGATGCGAACCGGCGAAATACCTGCGTAGACCGCGCCGGTTTCCGAATGGCCGTAGGCGCGAATTTCATAGCCCAGCCGCGTTCGCCAGATCAGTGCCCAGACGACGAAACAGGCCAGAACCGCCACAAAGAACGAGATATTTGCAGGCGCACCCCGGAACACCACGTTTTCAGCGGTCGAGAACATCGATTGGAAGGTCGGCAGATGCACCGCCTCGGGGAAACGTGCCGTTGCGGGGTCTTGCGAGCCTTGCGGGCGCATCACGTTGACCAGCATATAGTTCAGGAAGGCCGCCGCGATGAAGTTGAACATAATCGTGGTGATCACGATATGGCTGCCGCGTTTGGCCTGCAGATAGGCCGGGATCGCGGCCCAAGCGGCACCGAAAAGGGCCGCTGCAAGCCCGGCGCCCAGCAGAGCGATACTCCAATGCGGCCACGGGATGTAAAGGCAGACCATGGCAACGCCAAGCCCGCCCAGCATCGCCTGACCTTCACCACCGATGTTGAACAGGCGGGCGTGGAAGGCTACGGCCACCGCAAGCCCGGTGAACATGAAGTTGGTCGCGTAATAGAGCGTGTATCCCCAGCCATAGGTCGACCCCAACGCGCCGGTGACCATCAGGTTCACCGCCTCGACCGGGTTCTCACCGATGGCGAGGATCACCAGCGCTGAAAGGATTGTGGCCAGTATCAAGCTGATCAGCGGGATCAGAACGACATCGGCCCATTTGGGCATTTTATCCATGTTACGCGGCCTCTCCCGCAACACCGGCCATCAGCAGGCCCAGTTCTTTTTCATCTGTCTCATGGGGCAGGCGTTCGCCCATGATATGTCCGTCAAACATCACCGCGATCCGGTCGGACAGCGAGAAGATTTCCTCAAGCTCCACCGAGACCAGCAGGATCGCCTTGCCCTGATCGCGCAAGGCGACGATCTGTTTGTGAATGAACTCGATCGCGCCGATGTCCACACCACGGGTGGGCTGGCCGACCAGCAGCAGGTCCGGATTGCGTTCAATCTCGCGCGCGACGACGATTTTCTGCTGGTTGCCACCCGAGAAGCTTTTGGCGGTCAGCCAGCCATTGGGCGGGCGCACATCGAATTTCTCGATCTTGGCTTCGGTGTCGGCGCGCAGGGCGGCGTTGTCCATGAAGATACCGCGCTGATAGGCGGGGTCGCGGTGATACCCGAAGGCCACGTTCTCCCATGCGTGGAAGTCCATGATCAGCCCTTCGCGCTGGCGGTCCTCGGGTACGTGGGCGATGTGTTGCGCGCGCCGCGCCTGACCGTCAGACCCATGTCCGCTGAGCGCCAGGGGCGCACCGTTCAGCTTGATCGAGCCCTGACCCGGACGCATCCCGCCCAGCACCTCAAGCAGTTCCGACTGACCATTGCCCGCGACACCGGCAATGCCGACGATTTCTCCGGCCCGTACGGTCAGATCGATGCCTTTGACCCTCTCGACACCCGCTGAATCGAAGACGCGCAGGTTTTCGACCTCGAGAATGGGTTTGCCGGGCTTCGCAGGCACCTTGTCGACTTGCAGCAGAACCTTGCGGCCGACCATCAGTTCGGCCAGTTCTTCGGGGCTGGTCTCAGCCGTCTTGACCGTCGCAGTCATCTGTCCGCGCCGCATCACCGAAACCGTATCGGTGTTTTCCATGATCTCGCGCAGTTTATGCGTGATCACGATGATCGTTTTCCCTTCGGCCCGCAGTCGGTCGAGGATGCGGAACAGCTGATCCGCCTCGGCCGGGGTCAGAACGCCGGTGGGTTCATCAAGGATCAGGATCTCGGCCTTGCGGTACAACGCCTTCAGAATTTCGACCCGCTGCTGCATCCCCACGCCAATCTCGTCGATGCGTTTGTCGGGGTCGACGAAAAGCTCGTATTCTTCTTCCAGTTCTTTCAGCTCTTTGCGGGCCTTGGCCAGAGACGGGGCCAGCAGCCCGCCGTCCTCGGCACCCAGAACGATGTTTTCCAGAACGGTGAAATTCTCGACCAGTTTGAAATGCTGGAACACCATCCCAATGCCAGCCGCAATCGCGGCCTGACTGTCAGGGATATCGGTCTTGGTGCCGTTGATCCAGATCTCGCCTTTATCGGCTTTGTAAAACCCGTAGAGAATGCTCATCAGCGTGGACTTGCCCGCACCGTTTTCACCGATGATCCCGTGGATCGTGCCGGGGGCGACGCTGATGGAAATGTCTTTGTTGGCCTGAACCGGCCCAAAGGCTTTGGAAATCCCTTTGAGCTCAATGGCGGGGACGGTCATGTCTTGTCCTCAGATTGCCGAAGGGCCGCGCGGACAGCGCAGCAGAGTGGATGCGAGGCGGAGGTCAAACCCCCGCCCCGCGCGATATCAGAACTGCAGTGCCGGGCAGCTGTCGTTCTCGTAATAGCTGACAACGTTTACGTTGCCGTCGATGATGTCCTGACGAGCTTTTTCAACGGCTGCTTTCATCTCATCCGAGACCAGCGCGGCGTTGTTTTCGTCCATCGCAACACCAACACCGTCTTCGGCCAGACCCATGGCAAACACGCCGGTTTCCAGGTTGTCGCCTGCATTCATCGCGTCGTAGACGGCGACGTCAACGCGCTTCAGCATCGAGGTCAGAACCTTGCCCGGGTGCAGGTGGTTCTGGTTGCTGTCCACGCCGATCGACAAGATGCCTTCGTCGGCTGCGGTTTGCAGAACACCTACACCGGTGCCGCCAGCCGCGGCATAGACCACGTCGGCGCCCTGGCTGATCTGTGCCTTGGTCAGCTCGGAACCCTTAACCGGGTCGTTCCACGCCGCCGGAGTGGTGCCGGTCATGTTTGCAACCACGTTGATATCCGGGTTCACCGCTTTGGCGCCTTGCGCGTAGCCGCAGCCGAAGTGGCGGATCAGCGGGACATCCATACCGCCGATGAAACCAATGGTGCCGGATTCCGAGGCCATGGCGGCCATCATGCCAACCAAATACGAGCCTTCATGCTCGGCAAAGCCAACCTGACGCAGGTTCGGTGCGTCCAGCCAGTTCACGTCGACCACGACAAATTTGGTGTCGGGGTAATCAGCCACAACCGTGCTGAGCGGATCGGCCATTGCGAAACCCATGGTGATGATCGGGCTCAGACCAGCTTCGGCAAAGCGGCGCAGGGCCTGCTCGCGCTGGGCTTCGGACTGTAGTTCGATCTCACGGTAGGTGCCGCCTGTTTCTTCGGCCCAACGCGACGCGCCGTTATGCGCGGCTTCGTTGAACGACTTGTCGAACTTTCCGCCCAGGTCAAAGATCAGGGCCGGTTCGGCCAGCGCCGCACCAGCAGTCAGCGCGACGGCGGCGGCAGCGCCCATCAAGGATTTCATCAGGGTCATTTCATACTCCCGTTTGTTATTGTCGGTCGGGGCCAAGATAGCCCCGTTTACCCACTGTGAGCGAGCATAACTGTTGTGATGGCGGGAATTAAGGGCGTTTGCAACCGGTGCGGTCAACTGATTTTTGACCGAATGGTCGGAAAAATACAACCTTGGCGCTCAGACCAGGTTGCATTCCATGACGATGGCGTCGATTTTTTCAGCGTTTTCACGTAAATAGTAGCCCTTGCGCAGGCCGCAGGGCGTGTATCCACACTGCTCATACAGGGCAATGGCGGGGCTGTTGTCTGACGCGACGTCCAGAAAGGCGCGGGTTGCGCCCAGATTACGGGCCTTCGCGTGCCATTCTCTCATTGATTTCAGCGCCAGACCCTGCCGTTGATGGCTGGGATGGGTCGCGATTGTCAGCAGTTCCGCCTCATCCGCTATGACTTGGAACAAGGCAAAAGATTCAGTGTTCCCAACAACATGGGTGAACCGGTTGTCCAGCAGATCGGCGAATTCCCGATCCGTCCAAGGGCGCGACTGGGTAAAGGCCGCCGCGTGGGTTTGGGCCAGGTCCTGCGGGGTCATCCGTCCAGCAATGCGGGGGGCGTGTCTTTTGACGGGGCGGCATCTGCGGGCCGCACATACAGCGGGGCCGGGGGAGTTGTGACGCTCTGCCAGTTTTGCGCCGCCAGCCGGGCGATGGCCCGCACCTGAGCGTCTGCATCGTCGTTCAGGATCAGGCCCCCGAGTGATTCTGCCTGCTCCTGCGCTATTAGCGCCGGATCTTGCCCGTGCAGCGCGACATAGAACTGTTCGCGCGGGGCGCGGATTGCGGGCAGCCCGTCCCCGGTTGCGGCCAACGCGTCGAAGCCCGAAACGCCTACGGCCGGAATTCCAAGACCCAAGGCCAATCCCCGCGCGGCAGAGACCGAGATACGGATGCCGGTGAAATTCCCAGGACCGATCCCAACGCCGATGGCCGTCAGGTCGCGCCAGGTACAGTCCGCTTCGGCCAGAACCTCTTCCAACAGCGGCATCAGCCGCTCGGCCTGACCGCGCGACATGGACTCGGTGCGGGATACAAGGATGCTGTCACCCCGTAACAAAGCGGCCGCGCAATGCGCGGCCGATGTATCAAATGCCAGAATCAGCGGATCAGACGGCAACGGGGCGCACCTCGGTCACCTCTGGGATGTAGTGGCGCAGCAGGTTCTCGATCCCCATTTTCAGTGTCAGGGTCGAGGACGGGCAGCCCGCACAGGCGCCCTGCATGTGCAGGTAAACAACACCCCGGTCGAACCCGTGGAAGGTGATGTCACCCCCATCCTGAGCCACCGCCGGACGCACGCGGCTGTCCAGCAGGTCTTTGATCTGATTGACGATTTCCGCGTCTTCACCAGTGTGTTCGGCATGGCCCGAAGCGGCCTGAGCGTCCGAGCCCAACACCGGCTGACCGGACTGGAAATGCTCCATCACTGCGCCGAGAATGGCGGGTTTGATGTGATCCCACTGAACGTCGTCAGATTTGGTTACGGTCACAAAGTCATTGCCCAGGAAAACGCCGGTCACACCGTTGACTGCGAAGATGCGCTTGGCCAGGGGCGATCTCTCGCCGGCTTCCGCCGAAGGGAAGTCTGCGGTTCCGGCCTCCAGAACGATCTGGCCGGGCAGGAATTTCAGCGTTGCGGGGTTCGGCGTGGATTCGGTCTGGATGAACATGTCACGGCTCCGTTTCAGTTGTGACTGATATGCGGGCCCGCGCCGGGGAAGTCAAGATTTGGAACCGTTCTAAATTTCGCCCGCCAGTTGCATGGCTTCATCCAGCCGGTCATCGCCCCAGAACAGTTCGTCCCCCACCAGAAAGCTGGGTGCCCCGAAAATCCCCGTGGTCTGGGCCGTCTTTGTCTGTTCAATCAGGGCCGCCTTGATGTCCGGGTCCTGACAGCGGGCGAGTGTTTCGGCCGGCAGGCTGGCCTGCGACAGGCAATCGACCAGCACATCGTCGTCCGAGATGTTCAGACCATCGACAAATTCCGCGGCATAGACGGCACGGACAAACGCAGCCCTTTGCGGTTGGGCATCCATCGACAACACAAGCCGCGCGGCCTTTAGGCCGTTTTGAGGAAAGGGATCAGGCCGGGAGAACGGCAGGCCGCGCCGGGTCGACAACCGCTCCATATCCCGCCACATATAGCGCCCTTTGGCCGGGTAGATGTTGAACGGGGAATTGTCCCAGCCTTGCGCAGCGAAAATAGGCCCCAGCAAAAAGGGATGCCATTCGACAGAAACCCCGTGCTGGGCCGCCAAATCCTCGATCCGCACCGCGCTTAGGTAGGAATAGGTCGAGGCGAATTCGAACCAGAACTGGATGCTGCGCGACATAAGACTGCCTCAGGTGATCTCTTCCAGCTTTTCCTTGCTCAGGTCGCCGGGGACGATGGTGATTGGGATCGGAAGGCTGCCCGAATTCTTGGTCAACTGGGTCACCAGCGGCCCAGGGCCTTTCTTTTCTACGCCTGCACCCAGCACCAGCACGCCGATCTCGGGGTCGGATTGCACGTGTTCGATGATTTGCGGAACCGGGTCGCCTTCGCGGATCGCCAGTTCCGGGTCAACGCCCTGCTTGTCGCGCATCCATTTTGCGAACACCTCGTAGTGGGCGTGGATACGCTCGCGCGATTCTTCACGCATGGTTTCGGCCACACCGATCCAGTGGTTGAACTCATCCGGCGGGATGACCGACAGGATTGTCACACCGCCCCCGGTATGGGCAGCACGCATGGCGGCAAAGCGCATCGCGTTCAGGCATTCGCGACTGTCATCCAGAATGACAAGAAATTTGCGCATGAAGTGTCCTCAGTTGTTTCAGGCGATCATGCCTGACCAGATGCGCGCTGGCAACCAGAGCCTAACGCGTGCTGGTTGCCCAATCCCAATACAGCTCGCGTGCGCGGCGGGCGACGGGGCCGACCTGATATTGGGTGTCCTCCAGCGCGGTGACCGGGGTGATCTTGCTCATGTTGCCGGTCATGAAGACCTCATCCGCCTTGTGGAAATCGTCAAAGCTGAGGATGGCTTCGTGCACAGTCACGCCGTCGGCGCGCAGGTTCTTGATATGGCGCGCGCGGGTGATACCGGCCAAAAAGGTGCCATTGGGGGTGGGGGTGAACACCTCGCCGTCGCGGACCATGAAGATATTTGCGGTTGCGGTTTCGGCTACATGGCCAAGGGCATCAGCAACCAGCGCGTTGGAAAACCCGTTCGAGCGGGCCTCTTGCAGCATCCGTGCGTTGTTGGGATAGAGGCAGCCGGCCTTGGCGTTCACCACCGAGGATTCCAGAACCGGGCGGCGGAATCGCGTGTATCCCAGCGTGACCGATGCGGTTTCGGGGGCCATCGGAATCTCTTCCAGACAGATCGCAAAGCCGGTGCTGTTTTCCAGGGGAACGATGGCAGTCGCGTCGCCGTCGATTCCCCAGTACATCGGGCGGATGTAAACGGCTGAGTCGGGGCTAAACGCTTGCAACCCTTCGCGAACGATCTCGACCATTTGTTCAGTGGTTACGCTGGGCGTCAGCATCAGCGCCTCGGCGGACCGGTTTACGCGGGCGCAGTGCGCCTCAAGATCCGGGGCCATGCCTTCGAAATAACGCGCGCCGTCAAAGACCGACGATCCCAGCCATGATCCATGGTCGGCGGCCCGCATGATCGGGGCGTTCCCGTCATGCCACTGACCTTCGAAATAGGTGCGGATGTTCTTGCCGACTGCCATGACGCCCTCCCAAGCTTTGCGCAAACCTAGGAAGGCGGTGAGGTAAGGTCCAGAGCAATCAGCCCTGTTTTGCACCAACCATGCCCACGATTTCGTAGGTCTGCTGCAGGATCGGGGCGGCAATCGCCCGCGCTTTTTCCGCGCCTTTGGCCAGAATCTGGTCAATCTCGGCCTGTTCCCCCATCAGGCGGGCCATCTCAGACGAGATCGGTGCCAGTTTCGCAACCGCCAGCTCGGCCAGCATCGGTTTGAATTCACCGAATTGCTTGCCGCCGACATCGGCCAGAACCTGCTCGGCCGTCTGGTCGCTGAGCGCGGCGTAGATGTTTACCAGATTGCGTGCCTCAGGGCGGTCCTCTAGGCCATCGAGCTCCGAGGGCAGAGCATCCGGGTCCGTCTTGGCCTTGCGGATTTTCTTGGCGATCGTGTCGGCGTCATCGGTCATGTTGATGCGGCTCATGTCCGACGGGTCGGATTTCGACATCTTCTTGGACCCGTCGCGCAGGCTCATGACACGCGTCGCGGCCCCTTCGATCACAGGTTCAGTGATCGGGAAGAAGTCGACGCCATAATCATGGTTGAACTTGATCGCGATGTCGCGGGTCAGCTCAAGGTGCTGTTTCTGGTCGTCGCCCACCGGTACGTGAGTCGCGTGATAGGTCAGAATGTCGGCGGCCATAAGCGAAGGGTAAGCGAACAGGCCCAGCGAGGCGTTCTGCTGGTTTTTGCCCGCCTTGTCCTTCCACTGGGTCATCCGCTGCATCCAGCCCATGCGGGCGACGCAGTTGAAGATCCACGCCAGTTGGGCGTGCTCGGGCACCTGGCTTTGGTTGAACAGGATCGACTTTTCCGGGTCGAGCCCGGCGGCGATGAAGCCCGCGCAAAGCTCACGCGTCGAATGTGCCAGTTCCTTGGGGTCCTGCCAGACGGTGATCGCGTGCAGGTCGACCATGCAATAGATGGTCTCCATATCAGGCTGCTGCATATCCACGAACCGCTTGAGCGCACCCAGATAGTTGCCAAGGTGCAGGTTTCCCGAAGGCTGGATGCCGGAAAACACGCGCGGTGTGAACTGGGTCTCGGTCATCGAAGGGAACTCCCGTCTGGAAAAATCAGCCCCCGTCGCTTACCCATGAGGCCAAGGGACGTCAACAGCCGCGAAAGGCCAGCCCAATGAGCAGTGAGAATTATACACCCGCCGTGAACCCTCTGCCGCCCGTTGTGATGGCTTTGGTGCTGTTCATCATTGGGATCGAGATAGCCTTCACCCTTGGCGCGCGCGGGTTGGTCGGCGGACCATCGGCGGTGGGTTGGCGGCTGGATGCGTTGCAGAGCTATTCCTTCTCGCCCGACATCTTCAACTGGATGATCGAGAACGGGCGCTGGCCGTTTGAACATGTAATCCGTTTCGTGACCTACCCGTTCGTATCCGGCAACTTCACGCAGGCCGTCTTTGTCTGCGTTTTCCTGCTGGCCATGGGCAAAATGGTGGCCGAGGTCTTTGGCGGGTTCCAGATGCTTGTCATCTTTGTGCTGTCCGGCGTGGGCGGCGCGCTGGCTTATGCGCTGCTGTTGGACCCCAGCTATCCGCTGGTCGGGGGGTTCCCTCCTGTCTATGGGCTGATTGGTGCCTTCACGTGGCTGTTGTGGCGCCAGCTGTCACTGGTCGGCGAAAACCAACACCGCGCCTTTAGTCTGATCGCGGCACTGATGGGCATTCAGCTTGTCTTTGGTCTGATTTTCGGAGGCACCTCGGACTGGGTGGCCGATCTGGGCGGGTTTGTGACCGGGTTCGGTCTATCCTTCATACTGGCCCCGGGCGGCTGGGCACGGATCGTGCGGCGTATCCGCCGCGACTGATCATGAGCGGCGCAGGGCCTTTTTGAATTCGGACACTTCGAACGCGCCGAACAGGTGGCCGAGGAAGAAATAACTGGCCGCAGCAACCTTGATCAGAAGGATCAGCGCCAGATAGCGCCAGCCGGGCAGCTGGAAGGTCCAGCCGAACAGGTGAATGGCGGCATAGAGCACAACGCCCATTCCCAACGATGCCGCCACGATGCGCCATGCCCGGCGTTTGAAGCGGGCATCGAACCGCGCCTCTTCGCCCATGCGGCGTGCACCAATGGCCAACAACGCGACCATGGCCCACCCGGCGGTCGAGGCCGCAATGGCAGGGGCAATCCACCCCACCAGAGGATAAAGGCCAAAGGCCAGACCGGCATTCACGATCATAGCGACAATGGCATAGTGGAACGGGGACCTCGTATCCTCGCGTGCGAAGAACAGAGGTTGCAGCAGTTTTTGCAGCATGAAGGCAGGCAGTCCGATGCCATAGACAGCCACCGCCAGCGCCGTGGCCGTGGTGTCTTCGGCACTGAACTGGCCGCGCTCGAACAGGACCGAGACGATCGGGTTGGGCAGTACCACAAAAGCCACGGTTGAGGGGATGGTCAGCAACAGCGTGAACTCTCCGGCGCGGGAAAAGGCGTTGCGGGCACCGTCCTTATCCCCGGCCCGCAGACGTCGCGACAGATCGGGCAGCAGCACGATACCGACCGCAATGCCCACCACTCCCAAAGGCAATTGATACAGCCGATCCGCCGCGAACAGCCAGCTAACCGCCTTTTCGGTTTTCGAGGCCACCAACTGCCCCACCACCAGATTGACCTGCGTGACGCCCATAGCGAGCGCTGCGGGAACAGCGATGCGCACCATGCGGCGCATTTCGGGGCTGAGTTTCGGCAGGCCGGGGCGGATGCGAATACCGGCGCGTTCGGTGGCGACCCAGACCAGCGCCAGCTGCGCGATACCCGCCAGCGGTATGACGGCGATCAGCCACCGGATCACATCGCCGCCCATTGCCGCCGCGGCAATCAGGGCGGTGCAGGCAAAGATGTTCAGCAATACGGGTGCAGCGGCGGCGGCAGCAAAGCGTCCGGTGGCGTTCAGAACGCCCGAAAACAACGCCGCCAGCGACATGAACAGGATGTAGGGGAAGACAACATAGCCATAATCGACCGCCAGATCGAACCGTTCGTCGCCATAGAACCCTTCGGCGGTGATCCAGACCAAAGCGGGCATGAACACCATCGCCAGCCCGACCAGCGCCAGAACGGCCACGGCCAGCAGGTTGAACGCGTCCTGCGCAAAGCCCTCGGCGTTTTCATCCCCCTCCAGCCGTTTGGAGAACATCGGCACAAAGGCCGCGTTGAACGCGCCTTCGGCAAAGAAGCGGCGGAACATGTTGGGCAGGCGGAAGGCGGCGACAAAGGCATCCATAACCGGCCCCGGCCCGATATAGGCGGTCAGCAGGATTTCCCGCAGGAAGCCCAGAATACGGCTGGCCAGAGTCCAGAACCCGACCGTGAACAGGCCTGAAAACAGCCGGATCTGCTTCATGAGGCCGCGCGCTCGGCGCCTTCGGTGATGGCCTTGCGCAGCTTGCCTTCAAGCGTGCGCTGCTTGCTTTCCGAATGGTATTTCAGTCCGAACATGTCCTTGACGTAGAACGTGTCCACCACCTGCTCGCCATAGGTCGCGATCACTGCGTTGGCGATATAGACATTGGCCGCGGCCAGCGTGCGCGTCAGATCATACAGCAGACCGGGGCGGTCTCGGGTATCGACCTCGATGATCGTATAAATCTCGGACCCGTCATTGTCGAAGGTGATATGGGTCGGCACGTTGAAGGCGCGCTCGCGCTTCTTGATTTTGTCGCGCGATTTCAGCGCCTCGCGGGCGACGACCTCCCCTTTCAGCGTCTTGTGGATCATCTGGGTCAGACGCGGCAGGCGGCTGGCTTCGAACGGGTGGCCTTCGGCATCCTGAATCCAGAATGCGTCGGTCACGTAACCGTCCTTGGTGGTATAACTGCGCGCATCCACCACGTTGGCCCCGACAAGGGCCAGAGCCCCCGCGATCCGTGCGAAAATCCCCGGATGGTCGCCCATCGCGAAACAGGCCCGCGTGGCGTCGCGGTCTTCGTCGGGATGCAGGCGGATTTCCATCTCACCCGGGTCGCCGCTATGTTCCAGCGTCCGCAGCATCTCGGCAAATTCAACATGGGTCGACAGGTTCAGACCCTGCCAATAGGGCGGATAATGTCGCCCGGTCTCGGCCTTGAGGTCGGCTTTGGACCACTCAGCCAGTTCGGCGCGCAGGGCCTTTTTGGCTTCGGTACCACGATTGGCGCGGTTGAGGTCCTCCATCCCGGTCTCAAGCGCACGTTTGGTTTCGGCGTGCAGGGCGCGCAGCAGGGTGGCTTTCCAGTTGTTCCACGTATTTGGTCCGACGCCACGAATGTCGCAAACCGTCAGCACCGTCAGCAGGTCCAGCCGCTTGACCGTTTTCACTGCCTTGGCGAAATCGCGCACCGTGCGCGGGTCCGAGATGTCGCGTTTTTGCGCCATATCCGACATCAGCAGGTGATAGCGCACCAGCCATTCCACGGTTTCCGAATCCGCCTTGTTCAGACCCAATCGAGGCGCAACCTTGCGGGCGATCTGCGCGCCGAGGATCGAGTGATCTTCGGGCCGCCCCTTGGCGATATCGTGCAGCAGCAAGGCGACATACAGTACCTTGCGATTGACGCCGCCTTTCAGGATCGACGAGGCCAGTGGCAGCGATTCCACCAGCTCTCCGCGTTCGATCTGGTTCAGGTTCACGATGCACTGGATGGTGTGCTCGTCCACCGTATAGCTGTGATACATGTTGAACTGCATCATCGCCACGATGTGTTCGAACTCGGGCAAAAAGGCCGAAAGAACCCCGAGTTCATTCATCCGCCGCAGGGCGCGTTCGGGGTTGCCATGTTTCAGCATCAGATCAAGGAAGATACGCTGCGCTTCCTTGTTTTCGCGCATCTCTTCGTCGATCAGGTGCAGGTTGGCCGTGACCAGCCGCATTGCGTCCGGGTGGATGAGCATGCCCGTCCGCAATCCTTCTTCGAACAGGCGCAGCAGGTTCAGCTTGTCGGCCAGAAATGTATCAGGGTCGGCGATGTCCAGACGGCCATGTACCACTTGGTACCCGGCTTTCACGCGGGGGCGGCGGCGAAAGATGCGTTCAAGCAGGGCGGCACCCTTCATATGGGTCGCTTCAAGCTTGGTCAGAAAGATGCGCGTAAGCTCCCCCACCCGCGTGGCCTCACGGAAATAGCGCTGCATGAAGACTTCGACGCCGCGACGTCCGGCGCGGTCCTCGTACCCCATGCGGGCTGCGACCTCGACTTGCATGTCAAAGGTCAGCTGTTCCGTGGCGCGCCCGGTGACCAGATGCAGGTGTGACCGCACCGCCCAGAGGAAATCCTCGGCCTTCACAAAGGTCTCGAACTCGTCCGGTGTGAACAGGCCCAGCGGCACCAATTCCGCCACATCCTGAACGCCATAGATGTATTTCGCGATCCAATAGAGCGATTGCAGATCGCGCAGCCCGCCCTTGCCCTCTTTGACATTTGGTTCGACCATATAGCGCTGGCCTTGCTTCAGGTGACGCTCGTCGCGCTCCTGCAGCTTGGCTTCGATGAATTGCCGCTCGCTGCCCTTGAACAGGTCGGATTTCAGACGGGTGTCCAGTTCAGCCCCAAGTTCCTTATCCCCGGCCAGATACCGCTGTTCCAGCATCGCGGTGCGGATGGTGAAATCCTCGGTGCCCAGCCGCAGGCAGTCCTTGATGGTGCGCGAGGAATGGCCGACCTTCAGCCGCAAATCCCACAGGATATACAGCATGGATTCGATCACGCTCTCGGCCCAGGCGGTGATCTTGTAAGGCGTCAGGAACAGCAGGTCGACGTCAGAAGCCGGAGCCATCTCACCCCGCCCATAACCTCCAACTGCTATCACGGCGATCTTTTCCCCCTGGGTCGGCGTGGCCAAAGGGTGCAGAACTTCGCTGGACACCTGCATCGCCGTACAGACAAGGCCGTCGGTCAGGTAGGTGTAGGAATGGGTCAGCGGCCGCGCGTCAAAGGGGCGCTTGGCAAAGGCATCGGCAATGGCCTGACGCCCGGCTTTCTGGGCGTCACGCAGAATGCGCACAGTCTCATTCCGCCGTGCGCCGTTGTCCGAGGCCTTGTCGAAGGCTTCCGACAGCTGCGCCATGACGGCGGCGCTGTCGAATATTTCATCGGCCGGGCAAATCAACTCACCCTTCGGGGTGAGTGTCAGCACCGGTTGATCAGAAACCGGCGCCTGTGAAGCTTTGTGGGGCAGGGTCAATCACTACTACCTGTTTATTCTGGATCGTGGCGACTGCCAGACCGCGTTCATTCGTACCGTTCGGACGCAGGCGGAAGATGCCGCCGACGCCCTGGAAACCGGCGTTCTGTGTGAGCGCCGAGGCGGTCAGCGCGTTGGATTTGCCCTGGCTGACCAAAGCGGCGATGGCTGCGATACCGTCATACGCCAGGCCGCTGATCGGATGCGGGGCTTCACCATAAGTGTTGTTGTACCGCTGGCGATAGGCCTGCGCCTTGGATGGATCAGGCAACGCGAACCAGCCGCCCTGTACGCCCGGCAGGTCCAGTGTCTGCGGTGGGATATCCCAGCGTGTCAGGCCAATAAATTGCGTGTTCGCCGGAGAAACGCCCGCTTCGGGCAACAACTGGGTGAAAAGCGGCAACGCACCAGCCGTGGTTGCCGTCAGGAACAGGGAATCCGCGCCCGACGCGTCCACGGTGGCTTTGACATTTGGAACTGCGTTGATCACGCCTTGCTGCGACCGATCATAGCCAATCGAGCCCGCGTTGTTCACACGGCTGCTGGCAATTGCATTGGCAATGGCGCTCTGGCCCAGCCGACCGGCAGCATCGTTGCTGTGGACGATGACCATCCCGTTCTTGCCCTGAGACCCGGCAAAGCTGACCAGCCGATTGGCTGTGTTGTCGAATGTCGGCCCCAGCACGAACACGTTGCCGCCAGCGATGCTGGTGTTGTTCGAGAAGGACAGCACATTGACGTTGTTGTTCAGCACGGCCAGGCCTGCGGAATTTGCCGCTTGCGCATAGACCGGCCCCAAAATGATTTTGGCTCCGTCGGCGACCGCCCGTTGCGCAACTTCGGCGGCCGTATTCGAGCTGCCGCGTGTGTCATAAACACGCAGATCAATCTTGACGTTCTGCAGGTCGGCCATCGCCAGACGGGCTGCGTTTTCAAGGCTGCGCGCCAGTTCTGCATCGCCCGACTGACCCGATCCGGCGGGCACCAGCAAGGCGACGGGGACAGGTTCGGAAGTGTTGATCGAAGGCCCGCCGCCAATGCCGGTTGTCTCACAAGCGGCCAGAAATGCTGCGGTTGCCAGTACGGCGGCGGTACGCGCCAGTTTGCGAACGGGCTTGCAAACGGTAAACATCTGAATGAAAACTCCCTGTCCCGGCGGCTTGGGGTACCACCAATCTATTGCGCCGCGATAATAAACGTCACGCTGTGAGGGTCCAGCTTTGAATTTCCAAAAAGTCAGATTGGGCGCCGGCCTGTATTTTGTTGCCACTCCGATCGGAACGGCGCGCGATATCACGCTCAGGGCGTTGGACGTGCTGGCCTCGGCGGATGTGATTGCCGCCGAAGACACCCGCAGCTTGCGCCGATTGATGGAGATTCATGGCGTCCCCCTCGAAGGGCGGCGCATCCTGGCCTATCACGACCACAGCGGCGCGGGTGCACGCGGCAAGATTCTGGACGCGCTGAGCGAAGGAAAATCAGTCGCCTACGCATCCGAGGCCGGAATGCCACTGATCGCTGATCCCGGCTATGATCTGGGGCGGCAGGCGGCTGAGGCCGGGCATGTGGTGACCTGCGCGCCGGGACCGTCGGCGGCTTTGATGGCGCTGACCTTGGCGGGTTTGCCGACGGATGCGTTCTTTTTTGCTGGGTTCTTGCCCAATGCCACAGGTGCCCGCCGAACACGGATCGAGGCGCTGCGTGACGTGCCCGGGACACTGGTGTTCTACGAATCGCCGAAACGTGTCGCGGCCTGCCTGTCGGATCTGGCCGAGGTGCTGGGAGAAGCCCGCCCCGCCGCGATGTGCCGCGAACTTACCAAAAAGTTCGAAGAGGTCCGGCGCGGGTCTCTGGGCGAACTGGCGGCAGACCTTCAAGGGCAGACGGTCAAAGGTGAGATCGTCCTGCTTGTGGCCCGCGGACATTCGGAAACTGTTAACGAATCCGACGTAGAAGAGGCATTGAAACGGGCCTTGGAAACGCATTCGGTGCGGGATGCGGCGGATTTGGTGTCGGAAATGTACAAACTGCCGCGTCGTCCGATCTATCAGAAGGCCCTGAAACTGGGAAAGGGGTGACATGACCGCGCGTTCCGTCCGAAGTTCGGTTTCCTATAACGCCGGACAGGCGGCGGAACAGCAGGTCGCATCCGAATACGAACGGCGCGGGTTCTCAATCGCGCATCATCGCTGGCGCGGGGCCGGGGGAGAGATCGATCTGATCGCCCGCAATGCAGACGGCGTCGTTTTCGTCGAGGTCAAGAAAAGCACCAGTTTAGAGGCGGCCGCGGCCCGGATCAGCCGCCGCCAGATGGACCGGATCTGTGCCTCTGCCGCGCAGTTTCTGGAAACGCAGCCGGGCGGACAACTGACGAATGTCCGGTTTGATGCGGCCCTAGTGGACGCCTCGGGGGCTGTTCAAATCATCGAAAACGCCTTTGGTCAGGCCTGACCCCCATTGAACCCATGGCCCCGCTGGGCCATGTATCTGGCGTGAAACTGAGGGACACGCCATGAACATCGCCTTTCAGATGGACCCGATCGGGGTCGTGGATATCAATGCAGACAGCTCTTTCCGCCTGGCCGAAGAGGCGCAGGCGCGCGGGCATTCGCTGTTTTTCTACGGGCCCGACCAACTGGCCTATCAGGAAGGGCGTATCACCGCGCGCGGCCACGATATGAAGGTGCAACGCGTGGCGGGCAACCCAGCCGAGCTGGGGCCTGAGCGTGAAGTTGATCTGGCCGATTTCGACGTGATCTGGCTGCGTCAGGACCCTCCGTTCGATATGCACTACATTACCTCGACCCACCTGCTGGACCGTTTGAAAGGACAGGCATTGGTGGTCAACGATCCGTTCTGGGTGCGCAATTACCCGGAAAAACTGCTGGTTCTGGATTTCCCGGACCTGACGCCTCCGACAACGGTTGCGCGTGACCTTCAGACGATCAAGGCGTTCAAGGAAAAGCACGGCGACGTGATCCTGAAGCCGCTTTATGGCAACGGTGGTGCGGGCGTGTTCCGACTGGATGCGAACGACCGCAACCTGACCTCGCTGCACGAGCTGTTCACCGGTTTCTCGCGCGAACCGCTGATTGTTCAGAAATTCCTGCCCGATGTCAGCAACGGCGACAAACGCGTGATTCTCGTGGACGGAGAGCCCGTCGGCGCGATCAACCGGGTGCCCGCCGCGGGCGAAACACGCTCGAATATGCATGTGGGTGGCCGTCCTGAAAAGATCAGCCTGTCCGAGCGTGATCTTGAGATTTGTGCTGCGATTGGTCCGTTGCTGAAGGAAAAAGGACAGGTCTTCGTGGGGATCGACGTGATCGGCGACTACCTGACCGAGATCAACGTGACCTCTCCGACCGGTATTCAGGAACTGGAGCGGTTCGACGGCGTGAACATCGCCGAAAAGATCTGGCAGGCGATCGAGGCCAAGCTTTAAGCCGCGACCTTGGCGCTGATGCGAAAGCTCAGCGCCTCGGCCACATGCGGGCGTCGGACATCCGGCGCTCCCTCCAGATCGGCAATTGTCCGCGCCACCCGCAGAATGCGGTGAAAAGCGCGGGCCGACAGGCCGAAACGCTCGGCAGCTTTCAGCAGCAGCTCTTTGCCCTCGGTGTCAGGGGCGGCGATCTCTTCCAACACATTGCCTTCGACATCGGCGTTTTGCCGGGTCGTCGTGCCAGCGAAACGGTCCGCTTGGATGGAACGAGCCGCTTCGACGCGCGCCGCCACAGTGGCAGAACTGTCACCCGAAGGCGGTAGATCAAGGTCGGTGAACCCGACCGGCGGCACCTCAATCCTCAAGTCGAACCGATCCATCAACGGGCCGGATATGCGGCCCAGATAATCCTCGCCGCAGACCGGCGCGCGCGAACAGGCGCGGGCGGGGTCGGTCAGATACCCGCATTTGCAGGGATTGGCGGCGGCCACCAACATGAACCGGCAGGGGTACTTCACATGGGCATTGGCGCGGGCGACCATGATCTCGCCTGTTTCGATCGGCTGGCGCAGGGTTTCCAGCACGGTGCGTGGGAACTCGGGAAATTCATCCATGAACAGAACGCCATTATGAGCGAGTGAGATTTCCCCCGGTTTCGCCCCCTTGCCGCCGCCGACGATAGCGGCCATCGAGGCCGTGTGGTGCGGCTCGCGAAACGGGCGAGTGCGGCTGATGCCACCTTCGTCCAGCAATCCGCACAGGGATTGGATCATTGAGGTTTCCAGTGCCTCTGTCGGGGTCAGTGGCGGCAAAATTCCGGGTAGGCGCGCGGCCAGCATGGATTTACCCGACCCCGGCGTGCCGATCATGATCAGGTGGTGACGCCCGGCGGCAGCGATTTCCAACGCGCGTTTGGCGCGTTCCTGTCCCTTCACATCGCGCAGATCCCGCGCGCTTGGGGTAAGATTCACCTCACCGGGTTGAGCAGCAGGCAGGGGCGATTGGCCCGAGAAATGGCGTACCACATCACCCAGCGACCCGGCTCCGATTACCTGCGTGGCGTCGACCCAAGCTGCCTCGGTGCTGGAGGCTTTGGGGCACAGCAGCGTGCGGTCCTCGGCCGCGGCTGTCATGGCGGCGGGCAGGGCGCCGACGACCGGGACCAAGGAGCCATCCAGAGACAGCTCGCCCAGTGAAACCGACCCTTCGGCGGCATCGGGTGGGATGATTTCCAGCGCGGACAGCAACGCCACCGCGATGGGCAGGTCGAAATGGCTGCCCTCTTTCGGCAGATCGGCGGGGGACAGGTTGATGGTGATCCGTTTCGATGGCAGCGCGATGGCCATTGAGCTTAGCGCGCTGCGGACGCGGTCGCGAGCCTCGGATACGGCCTTGTCGGGAAGGCCGACGATGGAAAAGGCGGGCAGGCCCGGTGAGACGGCGCATTGCACCTCGACCGGGCGGGCATCGACCCCTTGGAAAGCAACGGTATGAGAACGGGCGACCATGAACGACCTTTTTGGTTAACAGGTCGTTGCTGCCATGGCTGTGGTTTAAGAATCGTTAACGGCTTCTCTCATTGCGGTGAATTTTGGCCACGCGCCCGGGTCCGCGACGGTTTTGTCACGGCAGAACGCGTTGCAGACCCCCCAACGCCGCCCGTTCAATTCCAGAAAATGCGTGACTGGTTTGCCGGAATAGGGGCATGTGGCGTTGACTGAGGGACCGTCTTCGACAGGGGTTGCGTCCGAAGGCCCGCCGATTGGCCAGGGTTGCGATGGCAGGTTCATCGCATAGGGAAACGGATCATACGTCACGGTCAGCCCCATCGCGCGCCATTGCCGAACCGGTGTGTCTGCCAGAAGTTCCAGGCAATAGGTGCGGTTTGCCTCGGACACCGGCAATCCATACCCGATAATCCGCGCGGCAACTGGCGTGTAAAAAACGTCCGCCAGAGAATAATCGCCGAACAGCGGACCGGTTTCTGCACCGGATACAGCGCGCGCATGGGCCCAGAGCGTTTCGATCCGGTCCAGATCGGTCAACGTCTCGGGGGATGGGTCAAACCCCTGCCAGCAGTGCTGAAGCTGCATCGGGCATTCTCCGCGCAAGGCGTTGAACCCGGCTACCATCTCAGCGCAGAGCCACCGGGCGGTGGCGCGTGCCGTAGCATCCCTTGGCCACATCCCGGCCTCGGGGTGGCGTTCGGCCAGGGTCTCGGCCATAGCGAGGCTTTCGCCCACGACAGTACCGTCGGGCAGGCGTAGGGCGGGCACGAGGCGCGCAGGGGCAAGGGCTTTCATATCCTCGGCCATGGTGCCGGAATAAAGGCCGATCATGTGGTTTCGATAGGGCAGGCCAAACTTTTCCAGCATCAACCAGCCGCGCATGGACCAGCTGGAAAACAGGCGGTCTCCGATAAACAAATCATAGGTCATGCCGTAACGATGGCGTGGTATGATCAATCAGTAAATCAGTGATTTGTGCGGGGTATGATCACGGGAGGTGATTGATCCGCCCCACCGACCAGCGGTTGCCATGATGGGTGATATCTGTGACCGAGAGGTTGTCGATCCGGTGGCTGAACGCCTCATAGGCCGAGATATCAAGGGCGCGCTGGACCTGCGTCAGAATCACACCGAAATGGGCAACAATGACCAGATCGCGCCCGGTATGGTCGGCGATCAGGCGGTCGATCACGGCATCGACACGTTCGCGTACCTCGTTCCAGCTTTCTCCCTCGGGTGGGCGCACATCGCCGGGGTTGTCCCAATAGGCAAAGGCAAGGTCGGGGTCTTCGGCCTCAATGTCTTTGAATCCGCGCAATTCCCATGTGCCGAAATGAATCTCGCGCAGGTCACGGTGATGCGACAGGCGCTGGCGTGTGCCTTGAATGGCCGAGGCCGTATCAACAGCGCGGGACAGGTCGGATGAAATAACCAGAGCGCCTTCGGGCAAATGGTCGTGCAGACGCGTAATGGCAGCCTCATCGCTGAGATCGGCTGGAATGTCGGACCAGCCGACCATGGTCTTTGCATGGGTCGGTCCGTGACGCACAAGGTGCAGGCGGGTCACGGTAACTGTCCTTTCAGAACCAGCGGCAGACCCGCGGTGACCTGCACCGTCAAATCGGCCTGCGCCGCCAGAGCAATGTTTAGCCGCCCCTGCGCTTCGCGGAACCGGCGGGACAGGGCGTTGTCTGGCACGATGCCGTGCCCGACTTCGTTCGAGACGATCACGATGGGCGCGCGGCAGGCGCGCAACGCCTGCAATAGTGTTGTCTGAGCCGCCTCCAGATCGTTTTCAGCCAGCAGGTGGTTGGTCAGCCACATGGTCGCGCAGTCGATCAGGCAGATATGCTCAGGGGTCAGGTCGCCCAAAGCCGGACCAAGATCCAAGGGGGCCTCGACTGTCGCCCACCCTTCGCCGCGCTGGGCGATGTGGCGCTGCACCTTGTCGCGCATCTCGTCATCAAACACTTGTGATGTGGCGAGATATATCAGATTTTTTCTTGATGAAACAACAAGTTGCTCGGCAAATGCCGACTTGCCCGAGGCCGCGCCGCCCAGCACAAAGGTTAAATCCGGATACACTATAATTACCTTTCATGTGATCCGCTCGGTTTTGTTCTGCGTATCGACCATAGGTCGGCAAGGCAAGCCCGGCCACGCGCCTGCGAAAAGGGGAGATTTCCATGGCACTGGACAATGCGAACGATTTCTCGATGTCCCGGCAAGCGATGAAGGCCGAACTGCTGGACGCAGAGACAGAATTGCGGCTCGCTTATGCTTGGCGTGATGAGCGCGACGAACAGGCGCTTCACCGGCTGATCACCGCCTATATGCGGTTGGCAATTTCGATGGCGGCCAAATTCAAACGCTATGGCGCGCCGATGAATGATCTGATCCAAGAGGCTGGTCTGGGTCTGATGAAAGCCGCAGACAAGTTTGATCCGGACCGCGGCGTGCGGTTTTCGACCTATGCGGTCTGGTGGATCAAAGCGAGCATTCAGGATTACGTGATGCGCAATTGGTCGATGGTGCGAACCGGATCGACCTCGTCCCAGAAATCCCTGTTTTTCAACATGCGTCGGGTTCAGGCGCGTCTGGAACGTGAGGCCGCGACCGAAGGGATGGATCTGGACCGCCACCAGTTGCACCAGATGATCGCCGCCGAGATTGGCGTGCCCCTGCGCGATGTCGAGATGATGGAAGGGCGGCTGTCCGGCTCTGATTTCTCGCTGAACGCGGTGCAGTCGGCGGATGAGGACGGGCGCGAGTGGATTGATGCACTGGAAGACGAACGTGCGCAGGCCGCCGAAACGGTCGAAAACAATCATGACACCGAACGGCTGCGCGAATGGCTGGTGACAGCGATGCAGGCGTTGAATGACCGCGAAAGGTTCATCGTGCGCGAACGCAAACTGCGTGAACCGGCCCGGACTCTGGAAAGCCTTGGGAAGGAACTTGGGCTGTCCAAGGAGCGCGTGCGTCAGCTCGAGGCTGCGGCGTTTGTGAAAATGCGCAAGAGCCTTGAAGCTCAATCGCGTGAGGTGCAACACTTCATCGCATGAGACAGCTTGCGATTCTGCTTTGTGCACTTGTGGTTATGGCCCGCCCCGGCCATGCTGAGGATCTGATACCCGATGACGTTCTGACCGCGATGATGTCGGCGGACGTGGTCATTCTGGGCGAGGTTCACGACAATCCTCAGCACCATGTCATTCAGGCCGAGGCGTTGAAGGCCGTGAAGCCCTCAGCCGTTGTGTGGGAGATGGTGACCGAGGAAGGTGCGCAGCGTCTTGCGGACAAGGCTGTCTCCGACCCCGAGGAACTTGCGCGTATTCTGAAATGGATCGAATCCGGCTGGCCGCCACTCAGCATGTATTACCCGGTGTTTCAGGCCTCGGACGCGCCGGTTTATGGCGCAATGGTCCCGCGTACAGCCGCCCGTGCGGCGATGGAGCGGGGTGCAGCCACGGCCTTGGGGGCGGATGCGGCGCGGTATGGTCTGACCGTTCCACTGCCGGCTGACGAACAGGCCGTGCGCGAGGCCGATCAACTGGCCGCTCATTGCAATGCGATCCCGGAAACCGCTTTGCCGCAACTGGTCGCCATACAGCGGCTGCGCGACGCGGTTCTGACCCGCGCCATCTTGCGCGCAACGGATGAAACCGGCGGACCGATTGCGGTGATCACCGGCAATGGCCACGCACGCAAGGATCGGGGCATTCCGACCTTTCTGGCTCGTATGCGACCGGGGTTGAAGGTGTTTGTACTGGGCCAGTCCGAGGACGGCTTGGTAAACGGGGAATTCGACGCGGTGATCGACAGTCCTATCGTTGAGCGCGAAGACCCTTGCCTGGCTTTTGAAACACAGAATTAACCGCTGGAACTGTCCGGTCCGCTTGCCTAATGTCGGGACCGACCAGGACGGGAAGGGTTCATCATGCTGGCATCGAAACGCATTCTGCTGATCATCGGCGGTGGGATCGCGGCGTATAAGTCGCTGGACCTGATCCGGCGTTTGCGGGAACGCGGCGCGTATGTGACACCCGTACTGACCCGCGCGGCAGAGGAATTCGTGACGCCCCTTTCGGTGTCAGCTTTGGCCGGAGAGAAGGTCTATCGCGACCTGTTCGACCTGACGGATGAGGCCGAGATGGGGCATATTCAATTGTCCCGTTCGGCTGATCTGATTGTTGTTGCACCGGCGACTGCCGATCTGATGGGCAAGATGGCCGGGGGGCTGGCCAATGATCTGGCCTCGACCCTGCTGATGGCAACTGACACGCCGGTTCTGTGTGCGCCTGCGATGAATGTGCGGATGTGGGATCACCCGGCCACTCAACGCAACCTGAAACAGTTGCAGGCGGATGACATCCGTTTTGTGGGCCCGAACGAGGGCGATATGGCCTGCGGTGAATATGGTCCCGGACGCATGTCGGAGCCGTTGGAGATTGTGGCCGCGATCGAAGCGGAACTGGGTGATGGTCCGCTGAACGGCAAGCGTGTGCTGGTGACCTCGGGGCCGACGCATGAACCCATCGACCCGGTACGCTATATCGCCAACCGCTCGTCCGGGGCGCAGGGCGCGGCGGTCGCCCGTGCGATGGCCGCGCTGGGGGCTGAGGTGGTGTTTGTAACCGGCCCTGCAGATGTACCGCCGCCAGACGGGGTTCAAGTTGTGCCGGTGGAAACCGCGCAACAGATGTCCGACGCGGTTGATGCGGCGCTACCTGTCGATGCGGGTGTGTTTGCGGCGGCTGTTGCCGATTGGCGCGTGGCCAGTGCCTCAGACAAGAAACTGAAGAAAAGCCGCGACGGATTGCCCGTGCTGGAGTTTGCCGAAAACCCCGACATCCTGAAGCGTGTCTCGCATATGGACAAAGGCCGCCCCGCGCTGGTCGTTGGGTTCGCGGCTGAAACGGACGATGTGATCGAACACGCCACCGCCAAACGAGGGCGCAAGGGCTGTGACTGGATTGTAGCCAATGATGTCAGCCCGGCGACGGGGATCATGGGCGGGTCCGAGAATGCGGTGATCCTGATTTCAGACGACGGCGCCGAGGAATGGCCGCGCATGGGCAAGGATGAAGTGGCCAAGCGTCTGGCACGTAAGATCGCCGAAGCGTTGATCAGCTAAACCAAAGGAGCAGTGATGGTTGCTATTCGTGTGATCCGAGAGGAAGGGTCTGATCCGTCAGTCCCGCTGCCATCTTATGAAACCTCCGGGGCAGCCGGGGCGGATGTGCGGGCGAATCTGCCGGACGGGGCCTCGATCACGCTGGAACCCGGTCAGCGCGCCTTGGTGCCGACGGGGCTGCGTATTGAAATCCCGCAGGGGTTTGAAGTTCAGGTGCGTCCCCGTTCTGGCTTGGCGCTGAAACACGGCATTACCCTGCCCAACACTCCCGGCACGATCGACAGTGACTATCGCGGCCCGCTGGGCGTAATCGTCCTGAACGCCGGGCAAGAGGCGTTCGAGCTCACCCATGGCGAACGCATCGCCCAACTGGTCGTCGCCCCCGTGGTGCAGGCCGCGTTCGAGCCGGCGGAGGCGCTCAGCGACACAGTCCGCGGTGCGGGCGGGTTCGGCTCGACCGGGCGAGGCTGATGCTGCTGGTCCTGATTCTGGCTGCGGGTCTGTGGGGCATCGGCTATATTGCCGGAGTGTCCCGGACTGCCCGCATGACCTCGGTCGGGGTTCTTCTGCTGGGCGTCATAACGGCTCAGCTGGTACTGCCGGATGGCCATCCGTTGCGTGAGGCGACTGGCGGCTCTGCGGCGCTTTGGCTGATCTTGGGTGGCGTGGCCATTCTGGTTCTGGTTTACGGAAGGGTGCTGAAAGCGCTGAGAAACCGCGCAGCCCCTGCCGCCGCCAAGGAGCCCGCTATGCCATCCGACCAATTCTCTGAAACCGAACTGGAACGCTATGCCCGCCACATCGTTTTGCGTGAGCTGGGCGGGCCAGGTCAGAAGAAAATGAAAAAGGCCCGCGTTCTGGTCATCGGCGCCGGGGGGCTGGGAGCGCCGGCCCTGCAATATCTGGCCGCTGCCGGAGTGGGCACAATCGGCGTGATCGACGATGACGAGGTCGAAAATGCCAACCTACAACGGCAGGTGATTCACCGCGATGCCGATATCGGGATGCCCAAGGTCTTCTCGGCCCAGCAGGCGATGGAGGCGCAGAACCCCAACGTCACCGTTCTGCCCTATCACCGTCGACTGACCGACGAAATCGCCCACGACCTTTTCGCTGACTTTGATCTGATCCTCGACGGCACCGATAACTTCGACACCCGCTATCTGGCCAATCGAACGGCGGTGGCGCTGGGCAAGCCGCTGATCTCAGGCGCCCTGTCACAATGGGAAGGACAGCTCAGCGTCTTTGATCCTGCCAATGATGCGCCCTGCTATCAGTGCATCTTCCCCGAAGCCCCGGCCCCCGGTTTAGCCCCTTCTTGTGCCGAGGCGGGTGTGATCGGCCCGTTGCCCGGTGTGGTCGGTTCGATGATGGCGGTTGAAGCGATCAAGGTGATCACCGGGGCTGGACAACCCCTGCGCGGCGAGATGCTGATCTATGACGCGCTCTATGGTGAAAGCCGCAAGATCACCCTGTCGCGCCGTGCCGATTGTCCGATTTGTGGCGCTGGGGCGTAACCCGCTCTGGATCATCTGGCCTGCCGTTCCTAATTCTGTGGTCAAAGGAGACTTGTATGACCAATCCGATCCTGTCCGACTGGACCACGCCGTTTGAAATCGCGCCTTTTGCCGACATTGCCGATGACGATTTCGCCCCCGCGCTGGATCAGGCAATGCAGGCCCATAACACCCAGATCGACGCGATTGCGGGCAACCCGGACGCGCCCACATTTGCCAACACGATCGAAGCGCTTGAGGCTGCGGGCGAGGAGATGGACAAGGTTCTGTCGGTGTTCTTCACCGTCGCCGGGGCTGACAGCAATCCGGCGCGCGAAGAGTTGCAGCGCGAGTTCTCGCCCAAGTTGGCCGCGCATTTCTCGGGAATTTCCTCGAACAAGGCTCTTTTCCAGCGGGTGGCCGACCTGTGGGCGCGCAAGGACGAACTGGACCTGACCGGCGAACAGGCGCGGGTTCTGATGCTGACCCATCGGGGGTTCGTACGGTCCGGTGCGGCGCTTGAGGGTGATGAGGATGCCCGGATGCAAGAGATCAAGGCGCGGCTGGCCTCGTTGGGGACCTCGTTTACCCAAAACCTGCTGGCCGATGAGCGCGACTGGTTCATGGAACTGTCCGAGGATGATCTGGAAGGTCTGCCGGGTTTCGTGGTGGATGCCGCCCGTGCCGCGGGGCAGGAAAAGGGAGCGGCGGGACCGGTGGTAACCCTGTCCCGGTCCCTGATCGTACCGTTCCTGCAATTCTCGCCCCGCCGTGACCTGAGGGAAAAGGCCTATCGCGCCTGGACCGCGCGGGGGGCCAATGGGGGTGAGACCGACAACCGTGAAATTGCAGCCGAAATTCTTCAGCTGCGCGAGGAACGGGCCAAGCTGCTGGGCTATGACAACTTCGCGGCCTTCAAGCTGGAAACGGAAATGGCTCGCACACCGGACAAGGTCCGAGACCTGCTGATGCAGGTGTGGGAGCCGGCCAAGACCCGCGCTGATGCGGACGCCGAAACCCTGACACAGATGATGCAGGAAGACGGCGTCAATGGTCCGCTGGCAGCATGGGACTGGCGTTACTATGCAGAGAAACGCCGCAAGGCCGAGCATGATCTGGATGAGGCTGCGCTGAAACCCTACTTGCAGTTGGACCGTATGATCGAAGCGTCCTTTGCCTGCGCCAATCGTCTGTTTGGGTTGGAGTTTGCACGGCTGGACGTGCCGCTCTATCACCCCGATTGCCGGGCATGGGAAGTCACGCGCAACGGACAGCATATCGCGGTGTTCATCGGTGATTACTTTGCGCGGGGATCGAAACGCTCGGGTGCGTGGTGCAGTGCGATGCGGTCGCAGGCCAAGTTCCCCAAGGTGCAGGCTCCGGTCGTGATCAATGTCTGCAACTTCGCAAAGGGGGACCCGGCGTTGCTGTCCTATGACGATGCGCGCACGCTGTTCCACGAATTCGGGCACGCTCTGCACCAGATGCTGTCGAATGTGACCTATGAAAGCATATCGGGCACGTCAGTTGCGCGGGATTTCGTCGAATTGCCCAGCCAGCTTTACGAGCACTGGCTGGAGGTGCCCGAGGTTCTGGCCGAGTTTGCAACCCATGCCGAAACCGGCGAGCCGATGCCGCAGGACATGCTGGAGAAAGTGCTGAAGGCCGCCAATTTCGATCAGGGGTTCCAGACGGTGGAATATGTCGCCTCGGCTTTGGTTGATCTGGCGTTCCATGATGGTGCAGCCCCAGCCGATCCGATGGCAAAACAAGCTGAGGTGCTGGCCGGGATCGGGATGCCGCAGGCCATCGGGATGCGCCACGCCACGCCCCATTTCGCGCATGTTTTTGCAGGCGACGGATATAGCTCGGGCTATTACAGCTACATGTGGTCCGAGGTGATGGACGCCGACGCCTTTGCCGCGTTTGAAGAGGCGGGTGGGGCTTTTGACCCTGAACGCGCCAAGGCGTTGGAGGACAACATCCTGTCCACCGGCGGTTCGCGCGAGGCCGAGGACCTTTACCTGGCCTTCCGCGGACGCCTGCCGGGGGTTGAAGCCCTGCTGAAAGGACGTGGCTTGATCGCCGCCTAGTAGCCCAAATCACGATCCACGAGGTGCAGGAAGGGTTCGCCTTCCTCACCCCGCCGGATGTTTTCGCAAATCACCTGCGCTGCCGTCACGGGCCGCGTTTCCGATGCGATATGCGGTGTCACCGTCACATTCGGGTGCGCCCAATAGGGGTGGTCTTCTGGCAAAGGCTCGACTCGGAACACGTCCAGCGTTGCGTGGCCGACCCGACCCGAATTCAGAGCCTCAAGCAGTGCATCGTCGTCGATCAGCGGCCCTCGGCCGGGATTGATGATGTGTGCGCCTTTGGGCAGCAGGGCCAGTGTTTCGGCGTTCAGAGTGTTTGTGGTGGCCGGTGTGTCCGGCAACAGCAGGACAACGATTTCGGCCTGTGACAGGGCGGTGCGCAACCCGTCTTCGCCATGCAAACAGGTGACGCCGGGAATGTCCTTGGCGGAACGGCTCCAACCGGTGACGTCAAAATTCAGCGCGGCCAACGCGCGGGCCGCAGCCTCGCCCAACGCTCCAAGACCCAGAATGCAAACCCGGCGTTCGGTGGCCAATGGCGGTGCGTCAGGTGTCCAGACGCCGTCCTGAACAGTGATGTGCTGATCCATCCCAAGGTGATAGCGCAGCACATGGCCCACCACCCATTCGGTCATGCCCTGCGTCAGGCCATGGTCCACCATCCGTGCCAGCGGGACGGTCAGGGTGTCGTTGTCCGCGATCTTCTCAACCCCGGCCCAGAGGCTGAGTACGGCCCTCAGCCGCGTGTAGGGGGTGAAATCCAACAGCCCGCCGTTCGGGGCATAGACCACATAGTCGACCTGATCCGGCTCCAACTCGGTGCTCAGGCGAAAATCCAGCCCCGCTTCGGTCAGGTATTTGGTCAGCAGCGGCTCATAGACGGGCCACAGGGCAGGGCGCGCGGAAAACAGGATGTTCACGGGCATGGGGGGCCTTTCGGATCAGCGAGGGCGGTGGATATGGGCGCTTTGGACAATACCGAAGGCGGCCATCAGAACCAGCATGGCCGAGCCGCCATAGCTGACCATCGGAAGCGGTACGCCCACAACAGGGGCCAGTCCCATCACCATCGACATATTAACGGCAAAAAACAGAAAGAAGTTTAGCGCGATGCCCAGCGTGACCAGCGACGAGAACCGATCCTTGGTCGACAGCGCGGTGACCAGACAGAAGATCAGGATCAGGCCATAGAGGGTCAGCAGGGTGATGCCGCCGACAAACCCAAACTCTTCGGCTAGCGTAGTGAAGATGAAGTCAGTGTGTTTTTCGGGCAGGAAATTCAGCCGCGATTGCGTGCCCTGCATGAACCCACGCCCGTTCCAGCCCCCGGACCCCAGCGCGATCTTGGACTGGGTGATGTGATACCCCGCGCCCAGCGGATCGGTCGAGGGATCAAGGAAGGTGTCGATCCGGCGGAACTGATAATCCTTGAGCAACTGCCACTCGGTCCCGCGGCTGTTGAACACGGTGGCGATCAGGCCGACCACGGCGGCGATGACAGCGGCGAAATAAGCCCAGTGAACACCGGCCAGGAACATCAGCCCTCCGCCTGCCGCTAACAGCAGGATTGAGGTGCCAAGATCGGGTTGTTTCAAAACGAAGAATGTGGGGATCAGGATCAGGACAACCGGGATCAGCACCCAAAGTGGGCGCGACGTTTTATGAGATGGCAACCAGTCGTAATAGGCCGCCAAAACCATGACGAGCGCGACTTTCATGACTTCGGACGGTTGAAGTCGCATGAAGCCAAGGTCGATCCAGCGCTGCGCACCCATGCCGACCGTTCCGAAGAACTCTACAAACACCAGCAGAGCGATCGAGACGAGATAGGCCAGCACCGACATGTTGCGCCAGAACCAGATGGGCACCAGCGCGATAATGAACATGACGGTCAGCCCCAGCCCGAAACGCTCCATTTGCGGCTCGGCCCACGGCGTCCACGACCCGCCGGCCACGGAATACAGCATCAGGAACCCGGCGCTGGCCACGCTGATCAAAAGCAGCGTCAGCGGCCAGTTCATATACAGGAACTTGCGGAACCCCGAGGGCGTGGATTTTACGGCGTATTCAAGATAGCTCATGCGCGGTCCTTCTCGGTCGGACGCGCTTTGGGGCGACGGTCGCCCTCCAGCCGTTTTTGTTGTTCCTTAATGCGGTCTCGGTCGGCGGTCGGATAGGCCTCGAGTGGGGGTGTGCCGTTATAGAGCGCCTGCAGCATGATATCGCGGGCCACCGGAGCGGCGGCTTTGGAACCGCCTCCGCCATGTTCGACCACCACGGCCACGGCATATTTCGGATTGTCATAAGGCGCAAAGCTGACGAACAGGGCGTGATCCCGGCGTTCCCAAGGCAGGTCTTCGTTGCGGATCACGCCCGCGGCACGTTCCGCCTTGGTGATGTTGCGGACCTGACTGGTTCCGGTTTTACCTGCCATGCGGAACTCGTCCGCGATGATGCGGCTGCGATACGCAGTGCCGCGCCGGTCGTTTGAGACCGAGAACATCGCCTGGCGCACCTGTTCCAGATTGTTGCGGTTTACGGCCAGCGGTTCACCTGCGCCCGAGGGCTGTTCTACGCCGTTTACCGAGCGTACCAGACGCGGGGTCACTGCGCGCCCAGTGGCTATGCGCGCCGTCATCACCGCCAGTTGCAGCGGCGAGGCTAGCATGAAGCCCTGACCTATCGAGGCGTTTGCAGTGTCACCCACCAACCAGTCCTGCCCGTGCACACGCTGCTTCCATTCTTGGTTCGGCGCAAGTCCGGCGGCCACGGCGGACATCGGGATATCGTGTTTGACGCCCAGCCCGAAGATACGCGCCATGTCAGAGATCTTGTCGATCCCCACCCGCAGGGCCACGTCGTAATAATAAACGTCGCAACTGCGTTTCAGCGAAGTTTCCAGATCAACCGTGCCATGCCCGCCCCGTTTCCAGCAGTGGAAGCGGCGGCTGCCTACCTTCAGGTGACCGGGGCAATAGACTGTGTTCGAGGGGCCGATCACACCGGCCTCAAGCGCGGCCATGGCAGTGATCATCTTAAAGGTCGAGCCCGGGGGATAGGTGCCCTGCACCGTCTTGTTCGCCAGCGGACGGTAGTTGTCCTGGGTGAGTGTCCGGTAGTCGGCGACTGAGATACCACGCACGAACAGGTTCGGATCGAAACTGGGGGCCGAACTGATGGCGCGGATATCGCCGGTTTCGCAGTCGATCACCACGGCAGCGGCGCTTTCACCGGCCAGCCGGGCCTGCGCATATTGTTGCAGGTCGGCGTCCACTGAAAGCTGCAGATCGGCTCCGGCGGTGCCTTCCTGCCGGTCCAGTTCGCGCATCACACGGCCGGTGGCGTTGACCTCGACCCGCTTGGCCCCGGCCTTGCCGCGCAAAGCGATCTCTTGTTTGGCTTCCAGCCCGACCTTGCCGATCTGGAACCGGGGGATGCGCAGCACCGGTTCGGGATCTTCGATCTGGCTCAGGTCATAATCGCTGACCGGGCCGACATAGCCGACCACGTGGGCGAAGTCCTCATACCGCGGGTATTGCCGGGTCTGCCCCACTTCGGGGATCACACCGGGCAGGGCCGGGGCGTTGACGGCGACCTTCGAGATATCTTCCCACGTGACCTGATCGGCCAGCGTGACCGGCAGGAACGGGGCTGACCTGCGCATCTCAGTTTTGGCCCGCGCGATCTCATCCTCGGTCAGGGGGATCAATTGGGACAGTTTGGCAATCACCTCGTCCACATCGCCCGCATCCTCGCGCACCATGACGATCCGGTACGAGGGTGAGTTCTGCCCGATGACTTCTCCGTTCCGATCATAGATCCGGCCACGGGTGGGCGGGATCAGGCGGATGTTGATCCGGTTTTCCTCGGCCAGCAGGCGGTACTCATCGGCCTGATCCACCTGCATGAACCGCATTCGCGCGGCCAGCCCGCCGATAAAGGCGGCCTGCAACCCACCCAGTATCAGTGCTCTGCGAGGCAGGCGCTTGTAGGCGAGGCCCTGGGCTTTGGGTTTGCGCTGCTTCATCCCCGCGCCCCCATTGCGCCGGTTTCGGCCGAGGATTTACGCCGCACCCCGAATCCGTTCTGGCTGAGCAGAACGATCAGAGGATAAACCGCAATTGTCAGAACCACTTGGATCACTACCGGCCCCAATGCTGCCTGTTGCACCGACAGAATAGCAAGAATGATGCGATTCAGCATAAAAACAGCCGTGATGACCACGGCGACGGTGGTCCACTCGCTGACAAAGCCCGAATCCCGCAAACCAAACGCGGCCGAGCGCAGGTAAGCGGCGCCCAGAACCACCAGCGCCGCCAGCAGGCCGGGCGGGCGTTGCAGCAACAGATCGGACATCAGCATGACGAGGGCGACCAGTAGCGTCGGCACATACTCGGGCCGCCGCAGCATCCAGGCAAAGGTCAGCGCGATCAGCAGATCCGGAAAGGGCCAGCGGTCCGGTTTTGTATCCAGTGGCAAAAGGTGCAGGAACAGGATCAGTGCGGCCAGAAACAGGTACAGGCCCCGCTTGGACCAAAGCTGCGAGGTTTGGCTATCCATCACCCACCTCCGCTGGAGGCAGCGCGGCTTCGGGCTGGGTGGGGCCAACGATGCGGCCCGGGTCCCGAATGGTGGGGGCGGACTGGTACCGCAACACACGCAGGAATTCGAGCCGTTCGAAGTCTGCCGACAGACGTACCCGCAGACGGCCTCCGGGGTCGGCGGTGATCTGGCCGATCAGCAGGCCGGCCGGGAATACGCCACCATCGCCTGAGGTCACAACACGGTCACCGGGACGGACCAGTTCGCGGTTCTCCAGAAACTCGACGGCGGGGGCTGGGGTATTGTCGCCAGTGATCAGGGCGGTTTGGCCCGAGGGCTGAATGGTTGCCGGGATCGCGCTGGAGGCGTCAGTCATCAGGATCACCCGCGCCGTGTCCGGGCCCACGCCCGAGATGCGCCCGACCACACCGATCCCGTCCATCGTGGCCCACCCATCGGTGATGCCGTCGCGTTCACCCACGTTCAACAGCACGGACTGCCGGAAGGGCGAGCCGCTGTCAGCCATCACAACCCCGGTGATATAGGTCAGGCGTGGATCGAGGCGCACATTGTTCAGGTCCAGCAGCCGGGCGTTTTCCTGTTCCAGCTGTAGCGCGGCCTCTTTCCAGGCGCGCATCAGGCGCAACTCGCTGCGCAATTCCTGGTTCTGTTCGCTCAGGCGCTGATAGCTTTGGAAGTCGCGGGCCAGATTGACGACGGCAGTGACCGGGACCATCGCCCATTCCATCGACGGCACGACCCGGTCGACGACCTGTGCACGGAACCGTTCAACCCGCGGGCTGTCGATACGCCAGACCAGAAAGATGGCCAACAGGCACAGCACCACGATCCCCAACAGCAGGCGGCGCAAGGGGGTGGTGTATTCGTCGCGCTGTGATCGGTCTTTTGCCACAGGTTACCTTCCCGTGCTGCTCGTGCCGAGTTTACCCTAATTTTAAAGGGTGCGCGCCTTAGCTTTCGTAGTCAATCGCGTGGCGCAGTTGTTTTTCGTATTCCAAGGCCTTGCCGGTCCCCAAAGCCACACAGTTCAGGCTTTCGTCGGCAATCGACACGGCCAGACCGGTCTGTTCGCGCAGGGCCAGATCCAGATCGCCTAGCAGCGCACCGCCACCAGTCAGCATCACACCCCGGTCCACGATATCCGCAGCCAGATCGGGCGGCGTGGTTTCCAGCGCGGTCATCACCGCCTCGCAAATCTGCTGGACGGGTTCCGAAAGTGCCTCGGCCACTTGGGCCTGGCTGATTTCGATTTCCTTGGGTACGCCGTTCAGCAGGTCGCGGCCACGGATATGCATCGACTGGCCGCGGCCATCGTCGGGCATACGGGCGGTACCGATGGTGGTCTTGATGCGTTCTGCGGTGGATTCACCAACTAGCAGGTTCTGCTGACGACGCAGGTACGAGATGATGGCCTCGTCCATGCGGTCTCCACCAACGCGGACCGAGCGGGCATACACGATGTCGCCCAGCGACAGAACCGCAACCTCGGTGGTGCCGCCGCCGATATCGACGACCATGTTCCCGGTCGGATCGGTGATCGGCATCCCTGCGCCAATGGCCGCAGCGATAGGTTCAGCAATCAAGCCCGCGCGGCGGGCGCCAGCGGACAGAACCGACTGACGGATCGCGCGTTTCTCAACCGGGGTCGCACCATGGGGGACACAGACAATGATTTTCGGTTTCGAGAAGGTCGAACGTTTGTGCACCTTGCGGATGAAATGTTTGATCATTTCCTCAGCAGTGTCGAAATCGGCAATCACACCTTCACGCATCGGGCGGATCGCTTCGATCGAACCGGGTGTCCGGCCCAGCATCAGCTTGGCGTCTTCGCCAACGGCCAACACTTTTTTGACGCCGTCCTTGACGTGATAGGCCACCACGGACGGTTCAGACAGGATCACGCCACGCCCCTTGACATACACCAGGGTGTTTGCCGTCCCAAGGTCGATAGCCATGTCCGCTGTGAACAGGCCGCCCAGATTGCCAAAGATCCCCATGTTTCCCCTGATCCTGTATGTCGGTTTTTCTACTGCCCGCGACTCGACGGTTCCGGGACGGATGACTTATAGGGTGCCAGCACGCCCGGTAAAAGGGCTGATTCCGCGACAATCAGCACCTTTCCGCCTTATTGAGAGGGACTTTAGAAGGCAACATGCTCTCTTATCAACACATTTACCACGCCGGGAATCTGGCTGATGTGCAAAAGCACGCTTTATTGGCAATTGTGCTGGAGTATCTGACCCGTAAAGACAAACCGCTGACCTATCTGGAAACCCATTCGGGCCGGGGTTTGTACAAGCTGGACGCGGCCGAAGCGGTCCGCACGGGCGAGGCCGAGGCCGGCATCCGGCGCGTCCAGCAGGCCAAGTGGTTTGACGCGGACCATCCGCTGGAACAGGCGATCCGCGCTGTTCAGAATAGGCATGGGGCTGAGGCCTACCCCGGATCGCCGCTGATCGCCGCCAATTTGCTGAGAGATCAGGACAGCCTGCATTTTGCCGAGCTGCACCCGCAGGAACATTCCGTGCTGGCCATGGCGATGTCATCTTATGGGGCCAAGGTGTACCAGCAGGACGGGTACGAATTGGCGCAGTCTCTGCTGCCCCCGACGCCACGACGCGGTATGATGCTGATCGACCCAAGCTATGAGGTGAAGTCGGAATATGACCGACTGCCGGGGATCATCGGCAAACTGCATCGCAAATGGAATGTAGGTGTGATTGCGCTGTGGTACCCGATCCTGACGGACAATCGCCACACTGCGATGACTTCCGCCCTGAAATCTCTGAATCTGCCGAAACCCCTGTGCCACGAAGTCAGGTTTGACCCTGTGAGGGAAGGGCATCGCATGGTGGGGTCGGGTATGTTCATCATCAACGCGCCATACGGCCTTGAGGATGAAATGGCCCGCCTGTCAACGCTGTTCAAATCTCTGAGAGCTTAATTTTTGAAAAGGGGTGGTGCTCCCGCCTCGCTTGCCCGCATCAAAGATGCAGCCAACCGAGTTAGGCCCGGCAGCGCGCCTGCGGCGCGCTGCCGGGCCCAATACCCAAGAAGGGTCGGCGAAGCCGGGCCGCCGCGGGTGCGGGAGTCCCTGCCTGTCGATTAAGTCAGATCCTTGTAGCTGATCTCGCGCGCGTCAGCGCCGGGGCCGGTTTTCTCGCGACGCACCTTCAGCCGGTTCAGTGCGTGGATATAAGCCTTGGCCGAGGCCACCACCGTATCGGTGTTGGCGGATTGACCGGTGGCGATCATACCATCCTCTTCCAAGCGCACCGAAACCGTGGCCTGCGCATCGGTGCCTTCGGTTACCGCATGCACCTGATAGAGCTGCAGCCGGGCGGTGTTCGGATAGATCACGCGGATCGCCTTGAATGTCGCATCCACCGGCCCGTCGCCGTGTTCGGTGGCGATGACATCCTGGCCGTCCACTTCCAGTTCGACTGTCGATTCCGCCTGACCGCCGGTGCCGCAGGTGACCTTCATCGACACCAATTGCAGATGGTCGTTGCTCTCGTCATCATCCAGCGTCATCAACGCAATGAGGTCGTCGTCGAACACCTCTTTCTTGCGATCAGCCAGATCCTTGAAACGAACGAAGATGTCTTTGAGCTGGTTGTCACCAACCTCATAGCCCAGCGTTTCCAGCTTATCACGCAACGCCGCCCGGCCCGAATGCTTGCCCAAGGGCAGAGATGTCCCCGACAACCCGATATCCTCGGGACGCATGATCTCGAAGTTTTCGCGGTTCTTCAGCATGCCGTCCTGGTGGATACCGCTTTCATGCGCAAAGGCGTTCTTGCCGACGATGGCCTTGTTGAACTGCACGTTGAAGCCCGACACCGTCGCCACGCGGCGCGAGATGTGCATGATCTTGGTGGTGTCGATGCCCGTGTTCCACGGCATAATGTCGTTGCGGGTGCGCAGCGCCATCACCACTTCTTCCAAAGCGGTGTTGCCTGCCCGTTCACCCAAGCCATTGATGGTGCACTCGATCTGACGCGCACCGCCAGCCACGGCGGCCAGAGAGTTCGCGGTCGCCATGCCAAGATCGTTGTGGCAGTGGGTGGCAAAGATCACCTCATCCGCGCCCGGAACCGTTTCGATCAGTCGCTTGATCAGATCGGCGGATTCCAACGGGGCGGTATAGCCGACCGTGTCGGGGATGTTGATCGTGGTCGCGCCGGCCTTGATCGCAATCTCGATCACGCGGCACAGGTAATCCCATTCGGTCCGGGTCGCGTCCATCGGCGACCACTGAACGTTTTCGCAGAGGTTGCGCGCGTGGCTGACGGTTTCGTGGATTTTCTCGGCCATCTCGTCTTGGGTCAGGTTCGGAATGGCGCGGTGCAGCGGAGAGGTGCCGATGAAAGTGTGAATCCGGTTTTTCCCGGCGTGTTTCACCGCCTCCCAGCAGCGATCGATATCGGCGAAGTTGGCGCGGGCCAGACCGCAAATGCGGCTGTTTTTCGACCGTTGGGCGATTTCCGAAACCGCTTTGAAATCACCCTCGGATGCGATGGGGAAGCCAGCTTCGATGATGTCGACGCCCATTTCGTCCAGCAGCTCGGCGATCTCGAGCTTTTCGTCATGGGTCATGGTTGCGCCGGGGCTCTGCTCGCCGTCGCGCAAAGTGGTATCGAAGATCAAGACGCGGTCTTGGTCGGTCACGTTGGTCATGGGATTCTCTTTCTTCTTCTGTCCTAAAGCCTATGGCGCGCGGGCGTCCTCCTCTGAGCGGGCGCGCCGGATGGCACGCTCAGAGGCGGATTAGGATCAGTAGGCCACGCAGAGACGCACCGCGAAGGGCGGTGTCGGCGACAAGGATATCTGCGCGGTTGATCATGGGGATGAGGTTATACAGAGCCGCCCCGGAATGAAAAGAGCAATTTGCGACGTAACTGCAGGTGAGCGGTTTCTTTTCCGCGCCGCATTGATCCGCGCGGGCAGGCGGCTAGGTGGTTCGCCATGGAAAAAGCACTGATCATCGGCGCATCAGGGGGGATCGGACAGGCTGTGTGTCAGCGCTTGCGCGGGCAGGGCGTGGCGGTGACCGGCCTGTCACGTCCGACAGACGGCTTTGACCTGACTGACTCTGATGGTGTGGACCGCACTCTGAGTGCACTCACCGGGTCGTTTGATCTGATCCTTGTCGCGACTGGCGCGCTAGAGATCAATGGCGCGGCCCCTGAAAAGACCATCCGCGCCGTATCTGCACAGGCGATGATGGACCAGTTCGCCTTGAATGCCGTGGGTCCGGCCTTGGTTCTGAGCCATGCGGCACGCCTGTTGCCCTCTAATCGCCGCGCGGTCTTCGCCGTGCTTTCGGCGCGCGTGGGCTCGATCGGGGATAATCGGCTGGGCGGTTGGGTCAGCTACCGGGCGGCGAAAGCGGCAGTTAATCAGATCGTTCGCACGGCGGCCATCGAACTTGCCCGCACCCACAAACAGGCGATCTGTGTAGCGTTGCATCCCGGGACGGTGAAAACAGAGTTCACCCGGAAATACCTCGGACGACATCCAGCCGTTACCCCGGATGACGCCGCATCGAACCTGTTGGGCGTGATGGGGCAGCTGACCCCGGCCGATACCGGCGGTTTCCTTGACTGGGCGGGACAACCGGTGCCGTGGTAGCGGTTTTGCTTCAGCCGTCAGAACTGTCCGGGCCTGACGGGGTCGTCTCGGGGGCCGCTTCTGGAGCGGCATCGTTTGCCGTTGCCAGCGTGCCGTTGTTCCAAATGCCGGATTCCGTTTCGCCGTTGGCATAGCGTACGGTGCCAGCGCCGTGGCGTTTCGCGTCCACGAACGTGCCTTCGTAGACATCACCGTTGGGATAGGTCGCTGTCCCTTCTCCGGTTATCTTGCCTTCGGTCCATTCCCCGGAATAGGTGAACCCGTTCGCCATGATGATCTCGCCCTGCCCGTGGCGTTTCCCGGCCAGAAACTCTCCGGAATAGGTGGTACCGTCAGGGTAGGTGGACAGCCCGTTCCCCTGCCGCAAACCATCTGCCCAGTCGCCCTCATAGCTGGACCCGTCTGCCATGGTCAGAATGCCCTTGCCATGGGTTTTGGCGTTCTGAAACTGGCCTCTGTAGACGGTGCCGTTGGGATAAGTCGAAACCCCTTCGCCTTCGATCACCCCTGCGATCCAGTCCCCTTCGTAGGTCGAGCCGTCCGGATAGGTGATAAGGCCCTTACCCTCGGCCAGATCTGCCTTGAAATCCCCGACATGGACCGAGCCGTCCGGGTAGGTCAGCTCGCCCAGCCCTTCAAGCAGGCCTTCGGTCCATTCGCCGGTATAGAGGAACCCGTCCGTGCCGGTATAGGTTCCCTGCCCATGGCGCAGATCGTTGGCATAGTCGCCTTCGTAAACATCGCCTTTGGCATAGGTCATCTTGCCTTTGCCTTGCCGCCGACCTTCTGCCAACTCGCCCTCGTAAAGGTCCCCGTTGACATAAGCCAGGCGCCCGGTGCCGGTGATGCGATCTTCGACCCAGTCGCCGACATAGGTCATCCCGTCGGAACGGGTCAGGCTGCCCTGACCGTGGCGCTGACCATTGCTGATGTCGCCTTCGTAAATGCTGCCATTGGCATAGGTCACCTTGCCCTTGCCCTGTTTAACGCCTTCCACCCAGTCGCCGTCATACCCGTAGCCGCCCGGTTCGCTCAGCACGCCTTTGCCATGATGTCGGGCGTTCTGAAATCCGCCCTCATAGCGCACGCCGTTGGCGTATATGGCCGTGCCTTCGCCATTGATCGCACCGTCAGCCCATTCGCCGTCGTAACTACCACCATCGGCATAGATGATCTTGCCACGCCCCTCGGGCTGACCCTTGGCGAACATCCCCTCATAAATTGAGCCGTCAACGTAACGGGCGATGCCCGCGCCCTTGATTTCACCCTCGACCCATTCGCCGCTGTATTCGAACCCGTTGGGCAGGCGGTAGGTGCCAGTCCCGTGGCGCAGGCCGTTTTCAAAGGTGCCTTCGTAGACGCCCCCGACCTCGTCATCCACCTGAACGTCCTGTGCGGTTGCACCTGCAGCAATCAGAGCCATCGCGGATGCGGCAATTGAAAGGCGAAAAGCGTTCATGATCGGTCCTGCCTGTCCGGAGTTCTTCCTTTTTCGCAAAACTACGGCACGCGCAGGGGCAGAGCAACGGGTTTTGCCGCATTTGCCTTTCACTCGCGCAATGATCTGCTAAATGGCAGTAAGACCGACGAGGGCAAGAGGGCAGCATGGCCGACCGTTTCCGCATCACTCTGGCGCAACTCAACCCCACCGTGGGGGACATCGAAGGCAATGTCGCCAAGGCGTTAGCCGCGTGGGAACAGGCGCGCGAGGCCGGGGCCGATCTGGTGGCGTTCCCCGAGATGTTCATCACCGGCTACAATACGCAGGATCTGGTGATGAAGCCGGTGTTTCATCAGGCGGCAATGGCAGCGGTCGAAAAGCTGGCCGCGCAATGTGCCGACGGCCCGGCGGTGGCGATTGGCGGTCCCTGGGTCGAAGGCGGCAGCCTGTATAACGCCTACCTGATCCTCAAAGGCGGCCGAGTTGGCAGCAAGGTGCTGAAACATCACCTGCCCAATGAAACCGTGTTTGACGAGGTGCGCCTGTATGACTCCGGTCCGTTGGGTGGGCCTTATGCGGTTGGCAATACGCGCATTGGCAGCCCAATCTGCGAAGATAGCTGGCACACGGACGTGGCCGAAACGCTTGAAGAAACCGGGGCCGAATTCCTGCTGATCCCCAATGGCTCACCCTATTTCCGCAACAAATACGACGTTCGCCTGAACCATATGGTCGCCCGCGTGGTCGAGACGGGCCTGCCGTTGATCTACCTCAACATGGTTGGCGGGCAGGACGATCAGGTCTTTGACGGGGCCACCTTCGGTCTGAACCCGGGCGGAGAGCTTGCGTTCCGGATGCCGGTTTTCGATGAGGTTATTTCCCATATCGACCTTGAGCGCGGCGATGACGGTTGGCGCATCGTGCCGGGCGAGATCGTGCCGCAGCCTGATGAATGGGAGCAGGACTATCGCGCGATGGTGCAATCGCTGCGCGATTACATGGGCAAGACCGGGTTCAAAAAGGTTCTGCTGGGCCTGTCTGGCGGGGTTGATTCCGCCTTAGTCGCCACCATTGCCGTGGATGCCATCGGGGCTGAGAATGTCCGCTGCGTGATGCTGCCTTCGGAATACACCAGTCAGGCCTCACTGGACGATGCCGAGGCCGTGGCCAAGGCGCTGGGCGTGCACTACGACTATGTGCCGATTTCGGACAGCCGGGCGGCAGTGGCCGAGACTCTGGCCCCGCTTTTTGCAGGTCGTGACGAAGACCTGACCGAAGAAAACATCCAGTCCCGCCTGCGTGGATTGCTGTTGATGGCGATCTCGAACAAGTTTGGCGAGATGTTGCTGACCACTGGGAACAAATCCGAGGTCGCGGTGGGTTATGCCACGATCTACGGCGACATGAACGGCGGCTACAATCCGATCAAGGACTTGTACAAAACCCGCGTTTTCGAGACCTGCCGCTGGCGCAATGCCAATCATCGCGACTGGATGATGGGTCCCGCGGGCGAGGTGATCCGCCCCTCGGTCATCGACAAACCCCCCAGCGCTGAACTGCGCGAAGATCAGAAGGACAGCGATAGTCTACCCGATTATCCGGTTCTGGACGCGATTCTGGATATTCTGGTCGATCAGGAGGGCTCGATCGCCGATTGCGTGGCCGCCGGTTTCGACGAGGCCGACGCGCGGCGGGTCGAGCATCTGATCTATATAAGCGAGTACAAGCGCTTTCAGTCCGCCCCGGGAACGCGGCTGACTAGCCGGGCGTTCTGGCTGGACCGCCGGTATCCGATTGTGAACCGCTGGCGGGACCGGGGCTGAACTGAGCGGGAGTCGCTTAAAGACGTCAATAATGATGTTTCGTAATTCGATCTATTTTTCCAATGATTGGATTATTGTTTCCCAAAAGCGGATAACGTTTTGATTTTCCGGGCGGTCAGGAAACTGATCGCTTGAAATTGAGACATTTTTTTGCCACATTTTGGCTTAATTGACGCCTCACATGGGGCGGTGTGACCTCAATTCGATGTATGAACTGTGGCGCACATATGGTGAATATCTGAGTTAACGATTTGGTGTTATTATGTATGAGGGATATGACAAGCCGCTTCACCCACCGTTAAGGTACAAGTCTATGGAATCCGAGGGGCGGGTTCTGGACGAGGCCAAGCTTGACACGGCGATTGCTGATCTTCTTCGGGAAGAAGAAAGCGAAGAGCCCGAGCCTGCGGCCGAGGCAGCGAAACCCAAAGCGGCCTTCCCGATTCTGCCCGAACAAGCGGAATTGGACGAAGAGGTGCAGCCCTGCAATACTGGCCTTGCGGCAACCTTGCGCCAGAAATGGGCCGAACTGAGCGGCGCCGCGTAAACTTCCAGTGAATTCAAGCAGTGCGGCGCGGGTTTTCTCGCGCCTGTTGGCGTGTGCGCCACAGCTGCAAAAAAACATCTCGCCTGCGGCAGAAGGCATGTTGCCTAGGCGCCTGTCCCACGCATTCATGGCGGCCCGAGCCATGATGTAAGAGCGGTTGATGCCCGGTCCCAAACCAACCCCCGTCGAACCCGATCTGCACCTGCCCAAAACCGTAGACGTCGTTGTCATCGGTGGCGGAATCATCGGTGCATCGACCGCGTTGGAACTGGCTGAACGCGGGGCCTCGGTGCTGTTGTGCGAAAAGGGGCAGATCGCGGGCGAGCAAAGCTCTCGTAACTGGGGGTGGGTCCGTCTGGGGATGCGTGACCCGCGAGAGATTCCGCTGATGGTCGAGTCGCTGCATCTTTGGCAGGGGCTGGATCAACGCGTCGGGCGAGAAACGGGTTATACGCGCGCGGGCATCCTGTTTGGCGCTTCGGGCAAGCGCGGCAGAGGCAACCTGGAACGTTGGTTGCGCCACGTGGACGGGTTGCAGACCGGTGCGAAGCTGGTTTCGGGGGCCGAGTTGAACGATCTGCTACCGGGCAATCAGGTCTATCATGAGTGTGCCCTTTTTATGCCGCAGGATGGCCGCGCGGAACCGCAACTGGCCGCCCCCGCAATTGCCGAGGCAGCGCGTGATCGCGGTGCCGTTCTGATGACCAATTGCGCCGTCCGCAGCGTCGATGCCAGGGATGGTCGCATCGCAGGTGTATTCACCGAACGAGGCCGCGTGGCCTGTGACTACGTCGTTCTGGCGGGCGGGGCCTGGTCGCGCCTGTTTGCCGGGAACGCGGGGATCGACCTGCCGCAATTGAAGGTTCTGAATACGGTTCTGCGGACCTCACCGGTGGAAGGACCGGAAGCGGCGCTCTGGTCCGACGATTTTGCCATGCGGAAACGGGCGGACGGGGGCTATTCCATCGCGTCGGGGCATGAAAACACGGTGGATATCGTGCCTGACAGTTTTCGGTTGGCGCGGCAGTTCCTGCCCGCATTTGCACAGGAATGGCGATCGCTGCGGTTTCGTCTGTCAAAGCGTTGGAGCATCGAGGCGCAGCAGGACCGAACCTGGCTGCCCACAGATGTCTCTCCGTTCGAACACTGCCGCGTGCTGGACCCCGAGCCCTCGCCCAAAGCTCTGCGGCAGGCCTGGGCCGCAGCGCGCAAAGGGTTCCCGGTGTTGGAGCAGACCGAGCTTGTCCAAAGCTGGGCCGGCCTGATTGACGTCACACCGGATGCGGTGCCGGTGATCTCGGGCGTAGATCACTTGCCGGGCATGTTCATCGCAACCGGGTTTTCGGGCCATGGGTTTGGCATCGGCCCGGCAGCGGGCCGTTTGATGGCTGATCTGGTTGCTGGAACCCCGCCCTGCGTCGATCCGGCCGCCTTCCGCCTGTCCCGTTTCACGGATGGCTCAAAGGTGCGGCCGGACCCCGGATACTGAAGGCCTAGCCCATCATCTGATAGCTGACCGGCACAAACCGGAACCCGTCACCACGGGTTTCGACAAAGCCAGCGGCAGGGAAGGGCATGTGATAGCCGATCATCGGCACCTTGTCGGCAGCCAGCATTCCCAGAACATTGCGCCGCGAGGCAGTGGCCGCCGCCTTGTCCATGTCAAACCGCACTTCCCATTCCGGATGGGCAAAGGACCAGACATAGTGGTTGGCCAGGTCGGCGGTCAGAACCAGCCGCTGACCGTTGCTTTCCAGATGATAAACCGTGTGGCCGGGCGTGTGCCCATACGCCGCGACGGCGGTGATGCCCGAGGCAACTTCACCGCCGTCTTCGACAAATGTCATTTTCTCGGCCAGTGGTGTCACCTTGGCGGCCACCAAATCTCCGACCCGGTTTCCTGCCTCCTGCGCCGCCCAGAAATCATACTCGGGTGATGCGGTGACATAACGTGCATTTGGGAAGGTCGGCGCGTCATTCGTGGTCATACCACCGATATGGTCGGGGTGCATGTGGGTGATGACAACGACGTTGATCTGATCCGGGGTGACACCCGCATCCGCCAGCGCTGCCTGAATGCCACCTTTGCCAAGGCCAGTGTCGAACAGCACCAATTCGGACCCGGTATTGACCAGCGTCGGGGTGAAGAAGAACTGCGCCACGTCCGGCGAGATGAAGTTGTCGGCCGACACCTTGGCGAAATCCTCATCCGAGGCACCACCGCCGAAAATCTCTTTGGCCCCGTCACGTGGCAGGCTGCCATCCAGCAACGTGGTGACGGTGAAATCACCCAGTTTGAAAGATTTGGCGATGGTCGAGTTCGCCTTGGTCTCAGTTCCCGCAGCCAAAAGCGGGGTCGCTGCTGCGGCAAACGGCAAAGCAGCCGCAGAGCCCAGTGCGGCGCGGCGTGTGAGTTTGATGGTCATTGTGGTTCTCCCTGTCAGAACACCTGTAGGTGAGTTAGGACGGCAAGAGGTCCTTGCCAGACTATACCCCTATGAAGTGGGCTGTGTGGATGAACATGTCGTGTTAATTCTTGTTCATGCCCCGATCAGAAAACAAAACCGTCCCCTCTGGAGAAAGTGTCGAGCGCTTTTTGTCGGCCGTGGAACCGGCGTCAAAAGCCGCCGACGCGAAGGTGCTGAACGCCCTGTTTCGCAAAGCGACCGGGTTTGAGCCCGTCATGTGGGGCCCATCGATCGTGGGCTATGGCCGCTATCACTATCGCTACAAATCCGGGCGTGAGGGCGACTTTCTGGCCACAGGTTTTTCCCCGCGCAAGGCGGCACTGTCGATCTACATCATGCCCGGCTATGCGGACTTCGGCGATATCCTGTCCCGGCTGGGCAAGCACAAGCTGGGCAAGTCCTGCCTCTATGTGAACAAGCTGGCGGATATTGATCTGGACGTTCTGGCCGAGTTGATCCGCGCCGGGCTCGAGGATCTCGAGCAGCATTGGCCAGTCGAACCGACCTGAATTGCTTGTCGGACAATTCTCCAATTGGGTCGCTGCAAATGGTGTTCGTCTGGACAATTGGCCCGTCCTGTGACATGAGCCGCGCCAACAGGAGACACCCATGACCACCACCCGTTTTGCCCCGTCGCCCACCGGTTACATCCACGTGGGCAACCTGCGCACCGCCCTGATGAACTATCTGATCGCCCGCAAGGCCGGCGGCACGTTCATCCTGCGTATCGACGACACTGATCCCGAGCGGTCGAAAGAAGAATATGTCGACGCCATCAAGCAGGATATGGAGTGGCTGGGCCTGCATTGGGACCGGATTGAACGTCAGTCCGACCGGCTGGACCGCTATGCCGAGGCCGCCGACAAGCTGCGCGAAATGGGCCGGTTTTACGAGGCGTTCGAAACGCCGACCGAGCTGGACCTCAAGCGCAAGAAACAACTGAACATGGGTAAGCCGCCGGTCTATGACCGCGCCGCGCTGAACCTGTCGGATGCCGAGAAAGAGGCCCTGCGCGCCGAACGCGGCAATGGTGTCTGGCGCTTCAAGCTGGATCATGAACGGATCGAGTGGAATGACGGCATTCTGGGCGACATCTCGATCGATGCGGCTTCGGTCTCTGACCCGGTTCTGATCCGCGGTGACGGTCAGGTTCTCTATACAATTGCGTCCGTTGTCGACGACACCGAGATGGGCGTGACCGATGTGGTGCGTGGCTCGGACCATGTTACCAACACCGCGACGCAGATTCAGATCATCGAGGCGCTGGGCGGAACCTGCCCGCGTTTCGCGCACCATTCATTGCTGACCGGCCCGCAGGGTGAGGCGCTGTCGAAGCGTCTGGGCACGCTAGCCTTGCGTGACCTGCGCGAACAGGGCGTGCAGCCGATGGCGCTGCTGAGCTTGATGGCGCGCCTGGGCTCGTCCGATCCGGTTGAGCTGCGCTCGGATATGGCGGAACTGATCGAAGGGTTCGACGTCAACCGTTTTGGCGCGGCGCCGACCAAGTTCGACGTGCAGGACTTGTTCCCGCTGACCGCCAAGCACCTGCAATCGCTGCCGCTGGCCGATGTTGCGGATGCCGTCGCCGAGGCTGGCGTCCCGGCAGAGTTGGCCGAGCCCTTCTGGGCGATGGCGCGTGAAAACATCACCACTCTGGGTGATCTCAAAGGCTGGTGGGAGCTGTGCCGCGACGGTGCGGAGCCTCTGATTGCTGATGAGGACCGCGACTTCATCGCTGAAGCCGTGGCTCTGCTGCCCGAAGGCCCGTTCGATGGCGAGACCTGGGGCACCTGGACCAAAGCCGTGAAAGAGGCCACTGGTCGCAAGGGCAAAAGTCTGTTCATGCCGTTGCGCAAGGCACTGACCGGGATGGAACGTGGGCCGGAAATGGCGACCCTGCTGCCGCTGCTGCAGGTAATCCGCGCGCGCGGCTGATAGCAACAGAACAGAATTCAGAAAGGCGGGGTTCAATGGCCCCGCCTTTTTCTATGCGGTCTGTACGATCGAAACCGACAAACGATTTAGACGGTCATCGACGAATTCCGTCTCGGCCGGTTTCAACTGCTGGTGCCGGGGATAGCGGGGTTCCGCCCGGTCGTTCAAAATCGGCGCGTCCCATCCATCGGTCGTGGCAAAGAACTGGTCCGCACCGTCCTCACCAAAGGTACGCAGATACCCCTGCACGACCACGTCGATATAACTGAGCAACAGCGGATGGCGATTGCTCGGCTCGGCGTGACGGCCCTGCGGCACCGCGTAAACGGCGATTTCAACATCATGGGACAGGGGGTGCGTGACGGCGTGGGTTGTGGGAACCCGGTCATAGGCCCATTCCCGTTCGTCCAGTGCTGCCCAGTCGTTTTTCGGAACATGGGCGATCATCCCCTCGATCAGGGATTCGGGGTCCGGGATTGCGGTCAGAAAGGCCACGGGGCGCAGGTCGGTGTGCCGCCACGCCCGTCGCCAACCCTTCAATTGCGCTGGATGTGGGTCGGGAAAATCATGGGTCGCAAGGTTCACGAGGCTGCCATAGCCAAAGAAATAGGGGTCTGCCATGCGCCGTCAGGTCCTTTTTGAGCGATTGATGTATGTCAAACCGCTTTTTTGTCGGACATGCAATAAGGTCGCATCTTGAAATTTGGGAGGTCTCGATGAGGATTACCAAACGGACAAATATCGCGGTGCGCCTGTTGATGTATTGCGCGGCGCATCAGGATCGGCTGGTGACAAAGGCCGAGATTGCCGATGTGTGCAACATTTCGGAAAACCATCTGGCGCAGGTGATCAACCAGCTGAGTCAGTTGAATTACCTGAGCACGCAACGCGGTCGCAACGGTGGCATGTCTCTGGCACGTCCGGCTGATCAAATTCGCATCGGCTCGGTGTTCCGCCATGTCGAAGGCAACCTGCCGATTGCCGAATGCTTTGCTGATGCAGACAACACCTGCCCCCTGACGGATGCCTGCCGGTTGCGGCTGGCGCTGCAGGACGCGGCCGAGGTGTTCTATGCCTCGCTGGACGAGATTACGCTGGACGCGCTGGTATGCGACAACGACCACTTGCTGCAAATCCTGCAACCGGTCGCCTGCGTGCGCTGAGGTCAGTCGGTGGCCCGCAGAATGCGGGCCGGGCGTACGGCCAAGGGACGCAGGGCAAAGGCAAGGCCCGCGCCCAAGGTCACCAAAATGCCGGCCAGAACGATGCTGAGGGCTGAGGTCCAGATGACCGAAAAGCCGGTGTCGAAGATGTAAGTGGCAACGGCCCATCCGCCCAAAATACCGGTCAGCAACGCAACGGTCCCGGCCGCCGCCCCAAGCAGGGCCGAGCGCAGGGCAAAGCTGATCAATATGCGCCGTCGGTCCGCGCCCAGCGTCTTCAGGATCGCGGATTCGTACCGGCGTGCGGTTTCACCGGCGGCGGCGGCTCCGATCAGCACCAGAAAACCGGTCAGCAAGGAAATCCCTGCGCCGTACGAGGTCGCTGCGGCCAGCCCGGCCAGCAGGCCCGAGACGCGGTCAATCGCGTCCCGCACCCGAATTGCGGTGATGTTGGGGAACTGGCCTGCCAGATCGCGCAGGATGTCGGCCTCGGCCTGTTCTTCGGCATAGACGGTGGCGATGAAACTGTGCGGTGCCCCGGCAAGGGCGGATGGGTTCATCGACATGATGAACCCAATGCCTGCGGTCGAAAAATCGACCTCGCGGAAAGAGGTGACTTCTGCGGTGATGTCACGGCCCAGAATGTTCACGGTCAGTTCGTCGCCAAGGGTCAGGCCCATTTCCTCGGCTTCTTCTGCGGCAAAACTGACTTGCGGCGTGCCGGAGTAGTCCTCGGGCCACCATGCGCCCGCGGTGATGCGGGTGTTTTTGGGCGGTGTGGCGGAATAGGTCACGCCGCGATCCCCATCCAATACCCAGTGATCGCCCGCGACATCGCGGGCGGGCTGGCCGTTGATCTGGGTGATGATCCCACGCAGCATCGAAGCGCTTTCAATGCGGCTGACGGCGGGGTCGGTTTCCAGCCGTTCGGTAAAACCGGGCATCTGGTCTTTTTGAATGTCGACAAAGAAATACGACGGGGCCACGTCGGGCAGGTTGCCCGAGATTGCATTGCGCAAGGTGCCGTCGATCTGGCCAACAGCGGCAAGCACCGAAAGGCCCAGCCCCAGCGACAGCACGACCGAAGCGGCCCCTTCACGCGGGTCCGAGATCGCCGACAAGGCCCATCGCAGAGCAGGGCGGCCACGGGCGGCTGTGGTGCTGACGCGGGCCAGTTTTCGGATCGCAAAGGCAGAAAGGGACAGCAGAACCAATGCGCCCACCAGCCCTGCGGACGTCCAGAGCGTCAGGCGTACTGAACCGCTAAACCAAGTGGCGGACGCGATCAGCAGAGACAGCCCGAGCCCGGTTGCGACCACGAAGGATGAGCGTGGAAGGGCGCGCGCCGATGACAACGCATCGCGGAACAGGGTCGCGGCGCGGACCTCCTCGGTTCGCGCGAGGGGCCAGAGGGTGAACAGGAACGCGGTCAGCAACCCATACAGAGCGGCCTCGGCCAGGGGGCGTGGGTAGAGCGTGAAAACCGCAGGGACGGGCAGGCGGACCTCGATCAGTGGGGCCAATGACAGGGGCAATGCCGCCCCCAGCGCGATCCCCAACGCAATGCCGATACCCGACAAAACCCCGATCTGGATCATGTAAGTTTGGAATATCGTGGCACGATCCGCGCCCAACGTGCGCAGTGTGGCGATGGTTTCGGTCTTTTGCGCCAGATAGGCCCTGACGGCGGCTGATACGCCTATGCCACCTACCGCCAGACCGGACAGGCCTACCAGAACCAGAAAGGCACTCAGGCGCGCGACAAATTCGGCAATCCCCGGCGCTCCGTTGCGGGCATCAGTCCAGCGCATTCCGGTGCCTTCGAAGCTTTGTTTGGCTTCGGCGGACAGCAGTTCGAGGTTGGCCTCTGGTGGCAGGTTCAGCCGGTATTTGGTGGAAAACAGCGTCCCCGGTGTCAACAGGCCGGACGACTGCAGATCCACGGTTCGGACCAAAGTGCGCGGCCCCAAGCCAAAGCCATCCGCAGCGCCGTCGGGTTCATGGATCAAGGCAGCCGTCAGCACGAAGTCCTGTGTGCCAAGCGCAAAGCGGTCTCCGACAGAGAGGCCCAGCCGGTCCATCAGCACCGGGTCCATGACCGCTCCGGGCGGGCCCTGTTGGTCGGCCAGCGCTGTGGAAAGCGATTGGTCGGGCTCCAGCTTTGGCGTGCCCAGTAGCGGATATGCTGCATCAACGGCTTTCACCTGTGTCAGGGCCCGCTGGGTTTCGCCTCCTTGTTGCACCACGGCCATTGAGCGGAAATCCACAACCTCGGACACTTCGGTCGCGGTTTGTTGCATCCACGCGCGCTCGTCATCGCTGGCGAAGCGGTAGGTGAATTCCAGTTGCGCGTCCCCGCCCAGCAACGCCGCGCCTTCCTGCGTCAGCCCGGTCTGTATTGCAGATCGCACCGACCCAATAGCGGCAATGGCAGCCACCCCAAGCGCAAGACAGGCGAGAAACACCCGGAAACCCCGCACACCGCCGCGCAATTCCCGGCGCGCCAGACGCCCGGCCAGACGCAGGCTCATTCTGCGGCCTCTTGGTTCGCGTCCTCCGCAATGGTGCCATCCCGTAACCGGATCACTCGGTCACATTTGCGGGCCAGACTGTGGCTATGGGTGACCAGAACCAGCGTGGCGCCGTGCCGGTCACGCAAATCGAACAACAGGTCGACAATGGCCGCACCCGTTGTTTCGTCCAGGTTCCCAGTCGGCTCATCTGCCAGCAGGATCTGGGGGCGCGGGGCCGAGGCGCGCGCCAGCGCCACCCGTTGCTGCTCACCCCCCGACAACTGCGCGGGGTAGTGGTCGCGCCGATGCGACAGGCCCACCGCGTCCAGTTCGGCCTCGGCACGGGCAAAGGCATCCTTGTGCCCGGCCAGCTCCAGCGGAGTGGCCACGTTTTCCAGCGCCGTCATGGTGGGGATCAGGTGAAAGTTCTGAAACACCACCCCCATCGTATCGCGCCTGAATCGGGCAAGCGCGTCCTCGTCCATCCCGGACAGGTCATGGCCCAAAGCAATGATTTCGCCCCCAGTCGCTTGCTCCAAACCGCCCATCAGCATCAGCAGTGATGACTTGCCAGAGCCAGACGGCCCCACCAGACCCAGCGTTTCGCCTTGGGCGACGGTCAGCGTTATGTCATGCAGGATATTCACCCGGCCGGCATTGCCATCCAGCGACAAAGCGGCATTTTGGAGCGAAAGAACGGGTGTCGTCATGGGTCTTTCCGGATGGGGACGGTCAATTGGGATATGGAGCGGTTCAGATGTTGCGCAAGGCTTTGATGTCGATGCTGTTTGTGTTCTGCGGCTTTGCGGCCACAGCCGAGCAGGTGGTGATTGCCGCTTTAGGGGATTCGCTGACCCAAGGCTATGGGCTGCCCGAACAGGACGGCTTTGTGCCTCAGTTGGACCGTTGGCTGCAGACGCAGGGCGCGGATGTGCGCTTGATCAACGCTGGTGTGTCCGGGGACACCACCGCAGGCGGTGCGGCGCGGGTGGACTGGACCCTGACGCCGGATGTGGACGGGATGATCGTGGCGCTTGGCGGCAACGACCTGCTGCGGGGTGTCGACCCGGCAGTGTCGCGGGCCAATCTGGAAACGATTGTCAAAGCGGCGGGTGCGGCGGATGTCGGTGTTCTTTTGGTCGGAATGCAGGCGCCGGGGAATTACGGGGCCGACTACAAAGAGGCGTTTGATGCCATCTACCCTGATCTGGCGGGCCAGTATGAAACCAGCTACGCCCCCAGCTTTTTCTCCGGCCTGACCGCTGAGGGCGACCCGGACGCCGCCCGCCGCTATATGCAGCCGGACGGCATTCATCCGAATGCAGATGGCGTGGCTTTGATCGTCGAAAACCTGGGACCTTACGTGCTGGAGCTTGTCGCCGCGGCCCGGAAATAGTCAGACAACGGTCACGACGGTCCCGATCGGCACACGTTCATAGAGGTCAATCACGTGTTCATTCATCATTCGGATGCAGCCGTTTGAGACCGCATGACCGATGGTTTGCGGCTGCGTGGTGCCGTGAATGCGGAAATAGGTATCGACGCCATTCTGGAACAGGTACAGCGCCCGCGCGCCCAACGGGTTGTCGCCGCCACCGGGCTGGACATAGTCATTGTCCTTGAACCGGGCATAGGTGATGGGCTCGCGTTCGATCATCTCGTCGGTCGGGCGCCAGGTTGGCCATTCTTTTTTAACGTCGATGGTGGCGGTGCCGGTAAATTCCAGCCCGGCCTTGCCAACCCCGCAGCCATAGCGGACCGCCTTGCGCGGTTCCGTCACGTAGTACAGATAGAAAGACCGGGGTGCGACCAGCAACTGACCCGGCAGGAACTGCTTTTTAATCCGCACAAATTGCGGTGTGGGGTCGTATTCGACAGCTTTCTTCTTTGCCGCCGCAACGCCGGGCACGAGGCTGGCGGCTGCGGTCGCGGTTAGAAAGGTACGGCGCGTGAACATGGCAGCTCTCTTCAAAACAACAGACAAATCTTGATACCAATGTCGGAAGGATAACCGATCTGGTCAATTGCCGTCGGGAAGTAAACCGATTGTGATGTCATCACGGGGACACACATTCAGGCGCAAGCGCGTAGGCAGGCCCGCGGTCAGAAAAGAAAAGGGCAGAGATCGCTCTGCCCTTTCAAAAGCTTATGCAAGCACGATGTTGTCGGCGCTTTCGCGGCCGTCACGACCGGCGCGCAGCTCGTACGTGACCTTCTGGTTGTCGGCCAGACCGGTCAGGCCCGAACGTTCCACGGCCGAGATGTGAACGAAGATGTCTTTGCCGCCATCTTCGGGTGCGATAAAGCCGTAGCCTTTGGTGGTGTTGAACCATTTTACGGTGCCTGCGGGCATATCCGTGTCTCCTGTTTAGTGCTGCCCACGGAGTTGCGGCAGCCCGGCGTCGTTGTCTGGATCGATAGACTGAGCGCCGTAGAAGGAGACAGTAGGTCGAAATAGAAAAACGTTAGCCCTTTAGATATGGCATCGGCAACGGCGCGGGGCAAGGGAGGAGTCCCGTCCTAAAGGAAACTAAAGATCCGCGAATATCCGAAGTGGATAATCAATCTGGTCTGATGGGGCCGCGCGAAAAGTTACCGAAAGCACGCCCGGAAAACAGGCAGGGCTGGATCAAATTCCGTACATTTCGCTTTCGGTAGGAAACATCAGCCGGATCGCGTGCAAGCTTTTGTCGGACAGAGCAATGGGTTTTCCACCACTTTCGGGGTGACCACCCGCATCCGCCTGGTTGACATGTGGAATCAAGTCTTCGCGCCGTGAAAAAGCGGAATACCTGGGTTTCTGTAGCCGGTTGGAGAGCCATCCATTCAGTTCATCTATGTTTTCGAGCCGAAACAGATGATCGACGTGGTTAACACCCGCCCGGTCAATGGAATAGGCCTCAAGGCTGAGGGGCGACAGGTTCTGTGTGGAGATCCAACTGGGGGCCAATTCTTCCCACCCGTCCCTCATGCCCAGTTTGCCGTGCTGGACCCAGTCCTCGAACTCCATCGTCGTAGTTTCGTCCCAACCGGGGTCAAAGTTGTAGCGGCACTCGGCATCGGGTTTGAAAAACCGGTAGCAGGACCAAAGTAAATCAACCGGGTTTCTCGTGGTCATGAAATACGAAAGCCCAGCGTGTTCGGGATACAGTTCTGCCAGCTTTGCTTTGACATAAGGGGCAGTGTCGTGGGGGTGAAAATGCTCGGATTGGTACGCGATGTCGACGGCAAAATCTCCGGCTTTTTCTGACATGTGTCGGGTCAGATATCTGCGGACCGATGTGGAGCCACAGCGTGGCTTGGATATGAACACAAGCCCTTTCGAGAAAAGCACTCTCACAGAATTGATCCTTTGTTACTTGACATCCCCTCTTGTCGAGATGGTGACAGATTGAACCAGATTTGAGTAGTTGCCAAGTCGACCGAATGAGTTTCACACAGAGAGACCCCGGCCGCGGACGACCGGGGCATGGCCATTGCGCACGCAGGCCCTCTTGCGTTGGCCTCCCGCGTTTTGAAAGATCTTGGCGGAGCCCGACCAAAGAGGGCACCAATTGGCGATGCTCAGTCGGTGGCAGGCAATTTAGCCACGACGTTCCTGTATTGGGCCGATGCAATAAAACATTCCGGCAGCTGGTCGATCATCTCATCAATCGGGTCATACAACCGATCGGCGCTGGTCTTGAACTCTTCCGGGATGTCTTTTGGGGTTCGCTCGCGCCGTTTGGGCGGTGTGAATTCCAACCCGGTAAACCGCGAAATCGTTTCCTGATGGTCCCAAAGCGCGTCATAGCGAACGCATAGAACAGGAACGTCTTCGAACGTGACCCATTCCTTGATCTGCTTTGCCTGCTGCAGCACGTCGCGTTCGAACAGCTCATCATAGGTGCCGGTGGCGTGCAGATGATAGAAGTGCTGATCAATCCAGTCCGCGCCGTATCTTTCCATTGCGGAAAAGACGGAAAACGCTGAATCCTTGGTTGGCCCGAAACAAAAAACGACCCGGGTATTCTCGGGCCATGTGGATAGCGGCTGAGGGAAGTCGTGTGTCTTGTACACGCACGGAGCGTAGAATTCCGTGTCACTCAGCCGGGCAACAAAATCCACCTTAATGGCTGATACCGGATCGATCTCTTTCAACGCCTCAGCAAGAGCCAGAAAGGTCAACGTACTGCCTGACCGGCCATTGCTGGCCACAATAACGCAGTTTTTCGGTGCGTTTTGTGGAATGCGCTGCAGCCGCCGAATAGCAATCCGTTTGCGGACGCTGCGCTTCCACTTGTCGACGCGTTTATCGATAAAGTCGATCATCGTGCGAATTTTTTGTGCTTGAGGCGCTTGGGCTCCAGCGCATCCGGACCCAGACGGCGTTTCTTGTCCTCTTCGTAGTCTTCGAAGTTGCCTTCGAACCATTCCACGTGGGCATCGCCTTCAAAGGCCAGGATATGCGTGCAGATACGGTCAAGGAAGAACCGGTCGTGTGAGATGACCACAGCGCAGCCCGCGAAATCGACCAGCGCGTCTTCCAGCGCGCGCAGGGTTTCAACGTCCAGATCGTTAGTCGGTTCGTCGAGCAGCAGCACGTTGCCGCCCTCTTTCAGCAGACGGGCCATGTGGACGCGGTTGCGTTCACCACCCGATAGCAGCGAGACCTTTTTCTGCTGGTCGCCGCCCTTGAAGTTGAAGGACGAGCAATAGGCGCGGGAATTGACCTGTGCGTCGCCCAACTGGATGATCTCGGCACCGCCGGTGATCGCCTCCCACACGGTGTCGTTATCCTTGAGGTCGTCGCGGGACTGGTCGACATAAGACAGCTCGACCGTGTCACCCAGCGTGATGGTGCCACTGTCGGGCTGTTCCTGACCGGTCAGCATCTTGAACAGGGTCGATTTACCGGCACCGTTGGGGCCGATGACGCCGACAATGCCGCCGGGGGGGAGGGCGAAGTCCAGCCCTTCGATCAGTTGCTTGTCGCCCATGTGTTTCGACAGGCCCTCGACCTCGATCACCTTGCCGCCAAGGCGCTGGCCATTGGGGATGACGATCTGGGCGCGGGTGAGCTTTTCGCGCTCGGACTGCTCAGCCAACTCGTTGTAAGCGTTGATCCGGGCCTTGGATTTGGCCTGACGGGCTTTTTGGCCCTGACGCATCCATTCCAGTTCGCGCTGCAGGGTTTTCTGCTTGGACTTATCCTCGCGCGCTTCCTGCTCCAGCCGTTTGGCTTTTTGTTCCAGCCATGCGGAGTAGTTGCCTTCATACGGAATCCCGCGGCCGCGGTCGAGTTCCAGAATCCAGCCGGTGATGTCATCCAGGAAATACCGGTCGTGGGTGACGATCAGGATGGTGCCCTTGTAGTCGATCAGGTGCTGTTGCAGCCAGGCAATGGTCTCGGCGTCCAAGTGGTTGGTCGGTTCGTCGAGCAGCAGCATGTCGGGCGCTTCCAGCAGCAGCTTGCACAGCGCCACGCGGCGTTTCTCACCACCCGAGAGGTTGGCGATGTTGGCATCGTCCGGCGGACAGCGCAGCGCCTCCATCGAGACGTCGATCTGGCTGTCCAGATCCCACAGGTTTTCCGCATCGATCGCGTCCTGCAGGGTGGTCATTTCCTCCATCAGCTCATCCGAGTAGTTCTCGGCGATCTCCATGGCGATCTCGTTGAAGCGATCGACCTTGGCCTTTTTCGCGGCCACGCCCAGCATGACATTCTCGCGGACAGACAGCGATTCATCCAGCTGGGGTTCCTGCGGCAGATAGCCGACCTTGGCACCCTCGGCCGCCCATGCCTCACCGGTGAAGTCGGTATCGAGGCCCGCCATGATCTTCATCAGCGTCGATTTACCCGCGCCGTTGACGCCGACAACACCGATTTTCACGCCGGGCAGAAAGCTCAGGTGAATGTTTTCAAAACACTTCTTGCCACCGGGATAGGTCTTGGAGACACCCTGCATGTGGTAGACATATTGATAGGCGGCCATGTCGCGTCCTCTGGGTCGGGGAAATTAGGTTGGCCGGTGTGATAGCTGATGGTTTGGGTGGGGGCAATGGGATTGCATGCTGCGACAATTATGGCCGTCAAGCGGGTTTGCACCGCGCTGATGATCGCCGTAAACCGGGCTGAAAATGCAGCAGGCGGTCCGGATTTGGCAAACGCAGGGGTGAAATGCAAAACAGGTTTGGCGCTGTTTGCAGCGCTGTGTTTTGCGGTGCTTGCGGGTCTGCATCTGGCGCGGCCGATCCCGACGGGTCCGGATCCCGTGCTGCTGGGGTTTTCAGCAAGCGATATCTGCGGGTATGGCGAGGCGGAAACGCAGTGCCCGACCTGTGTGCTGGTCATATCCGCCCTGCCGTCCCTGTATCCAAGCCTGGCCTCCGCTTTTCAGGCCGAAGGCGAGCGGATTGCGGTCCGCTTCGATGAGGCTCTTGTCTCACGGATGGTTCTGACGCCGTATTCGGCGCGATCTCCGCCTTTCGTCGTGTGATGAAATCACCAGAGAAATCTGGGAACTCACTACGAAAAAAGGAAAAATCATGAAACTTTTGAATATTGTATCCGCAGCGGTCATTGCCGCTGTAACCGGAACCTGTGCGCTGGCGCATGCCACCTTGGAAACGCAAGAGGCCGAAGTTGGCAGCTTTTACAAAGGCGTGATGCGCGTTGGTCATGGTTGCGACGGGCAGGCGACCCTGAAGATGCGGATCGTCATCCCCGAGGGCGTGATCTCGGTCAAGCCGATGCCCAAGGCGGGGTGGGTGCTGGAAACCGTCACCGGCGATTATGCACACAGCTATGACTATTACGGCAAAACCCTGACCTCGGGCGTGAAAGAGATCATCTGGACTGGTGAGCTGTCGAATGATCACTATGATGAGTTCGTGTTCCGCGCCAAGCTGGACGGCTCTCTGACGCCTGATCAGATGTTGTTCTTCCCCACTGTTCAGGAATGCGCCAGCGCCGATCAGCAATGGATCGAAATCCCGGCTGAGGGACAGGACCCGCATGAATTGGAACATCCGGCACCGGGTCTGCATTTGAAAGCGGGTCACAGCCATAACCACTAGGCCCGAAACCTGATACAGGAAAAGGCGGTGCGAATTGCATCGCCTTTTTTTGTCGAATCGATGGGTCAACTGGAAATGAGGCTGCACAGATGTCCAAACTGGCAGAATTGATTGCAACATGGGCGCAGCCCGGCCGAATTGACTGGATCGGAATGCGTCCCGAACGCAGGGCTGGGATGCAGGTTGCGGACAGCGTCATGATCTCGACCAGCGGCCTGGATGGTGACCGGGGGCGTGCCGGCAAGCGGGCGGTGACTCTGATCCAGCAGGAGCATCTGGCGACGATTGGGTCCTATCTGGGGCAGGGGCCGGTTGCCCCCGAAATTCTACGGCGCAACCTGGTGGTGTCGGGGATCAATCTTGCTGCGCTCAAGGGTCGTGAGGTGCAGGTGGGCAAGTCGATCCTGCGCTTTATTGTGATCTGTGCGCCGTGCAGCCGGATGGAGGAGGCGCTGGGTAAGGGCGGGTACTCGGCCGTGCGCGGGCATGGCGGGTGGTGTGCCGAAGTGGTGCGGCCCGGACGGGTTCGGCTGGGTGATCCTGTGCAACCTGTTGATTGACAAGCCGCTTGAGTTCTGAACATCAGCAAGGAATGTTGCGCAGCGCCATTCCATATGCACGACCGGGGCAGGTTATCGGTCTGTTTGGCGGGTCATTTGATCCGCCGCATCAGGGGCATGTGCATGTAACGCTTGAGGCGATGAAGGCCTTCGGACTGGATCGGGTGTGGTGGCTGGTGTCACCGGGCAATCCGTTGAAAGAACGCGGACCTGCGCCGTTGCAACGGCGGGTCAGGGCCGCGCAGGCTGTCATGCAACATCCTCGGGTCGAAGTGACAGATATCGAGGCGGTGACCGGAACACGTGCAACCGCGGATACATTGGCGGCGTTGCAACGACTTTACCCGCAGGTGAAATTCGTCTGGCTGATGGGTGCCGATAACCTGGCGCAGTTCCACCGCTGGAAGGATTGGCGCCAGATCATGGACAGCGTGCCGGTCGGTGTGGTGGCGCGGCCGGGGGATCGAATTTCGGCCCGCATGTCTCCTGCAGCCCGGCTGTATGCGCGCTATCGCATCGACGGTCAGGCGCGGCATCTGTTGGGGCGGGCGCAGGCTCCGGCGTGGTGTTTCGTGAACGTGCCGATGGTGGATGTCAGCTCGACCGAGCTGCGCACGCGTGGCGAATGGGATGGCGGGGTGTTGCCTGAATAGCCAAGATGCGCGCATAATCGCATTCAGTGGTTGTTTGCTTGTGATCTCTGGGATTTTAATTGACCCATGGTTGATCGTCTTTCACGTCGTTTGTTTCTTGCCGGGTTAGGGACCTCGATTTTTGCGGGTCCGGCTCTGGCTGATGCCCCCGTGCAATCGTTGCGGCCTCAGTTGCGGGGGGAATTGCCCACCGGAGCAGAGCGGCTGATTCAATCCGCAGGGCTGAGAGGCGAGGTGGCGTTTGCCGTCGCTGATGTGGAAACAGGCACGCAGCTTGAAGAGTTTGGCGGCGATCAGGGCCTGCCCCCCGCCAGCGTTGCCAAGGCGTTGACGGCGCTTTACGCGCTGGACGTTCTGGGGGGCGACTACCGGTTCGAAACCAAATTGATCGCCGATGGTCCGATTGAAAACGGCGTGCTGCAGGGCGACCTGATCCTTGTGGGGGGCGGAGATCCCCTGTTGGATACTGACGATCTGGCGGCATTGGCGGCCAATCTGCGTGAGGCTGGGATTGCCGAGGTACGCGGCGCGTTTAAGGTTTATGACGGGGCGCTTCCCTATGTCTTCAGCATCGATCCGGGGCAGCCGGATCATCTGGGTTACAGCCCGGCCGTCAGCGGCATTGCTCTGAACTTCAACCGCGTGCATTTCGAATGGAAGCGCGGCGGCACAGGTTACGATGTGACCATGGATGCCCGCACGGCCCGTTACAGGCCGTCCGTGGATATGGCATCAATGCGGGTCGAAAAGCGGAGCCTGCCGATTTACACCTATCAGCCAAGCGCCCGGCAGGATCGCTGGACGGTGGCCAAAGGTGCGCTGGGCAATGGCGGCGCGCGCTGGTTGCCAGTGCGCAAACCGGCGCTTTACGCAGGGGACGTGTTCCGCACGCTGGCGCGGGTGAATGGAATCGTGCTGGGCCGTGTGCAGATCACACGCGAAGCCCCGCAGGGCACAGTTCTGGCAGTGCATCAAAGCGACCCGCTGGAGAGTATTCTTCAGGGCATGCTGAAATACTCGACCAACATCACAGCTGAAATGGTTGGAATGGCGGCTTCGAAAGCGCGGGGTGCTGAGCTGCAGGGTCTGGCTGACTCAGCTGACGAGATGAACCGCTGGGCTTCAGAAACCTACGTAGTGCGCGGCATCGCGATGGTGGATCATTCGGGGCTTGGTGATGCGTCACGCGTCGCGCCTGCTGATCTGGTGACAGCTTTGGTCAAGGCGCATAAGGACGGGGCACTTCAGCCGCTGCTCAAGAAATTCAAGCTTTTGGACAGTCAGGGGCGGCCGGTCAAGGATCACCCGATCAGAGTGGATGCCAAGACCGGTACGCTGAATTTCGTGTCGGGGTTGGGCGGGTTCATCACGGCTCCGGATGGATCAGAGCTGGCCTTTGCCATCTTCACCGCAGATGTCGGTCACCGTGCGACCATCCCCCGTGCGTTGCGCGAACGCCCCGACGGCGCGCGCAGCTGGAACAACAGGTCGCGCAAACTGCAGCGCGCGCTGATCGAACGCTGGGGGATGCTGGCGGGCAGCTGAGATCAGGTGGTGTGGCGCGCCCGTGCGCCGCGCTCGATTGCGGCGGCGTGCAGACGGTCGATATTCAGCTCGTACCGGATTTCTTCCAGCAGGCGTAGCTCGGTTTCGGCAAGCGACCCATCCGCCGCGGCCACGTCACAGGCCAGCGCATAGGCCGTTTCGTGCAGCCGCTCGGGCAAGTTGTCGCGGATCAGGCCGAACAGGGCATCCAGCCCGTCCTCTTGCTCGAAAAGGTCGAACACGGTTTGTGACACGCGACGGGTGCGGTCGATGTCATATTCGGCAAATACCGGCAGCATGTTGACCGCGCCTTCGATCTTGACCAGCTCGGCTGTGCGGATGGTCTCATCTGAGGCAGAGACCGCAACCATGATCGCGACAAGGCAATCCTGTGGGGACATCGGGTGGGGTACTTGTTCGGTCATGGTGTCGTCCTGATTGGTCTTTTCTGCGCCCGCACGATAGGAGGGCTGGCGGGCAGGTTCAACGGATTTTGCCGGATTGGGTCACAGAATGGGCAACGGCCCCCGCGTTTTGGTCTGGCGCAGCACGAAATTGCTGCGGGTGTCACGCACCAAACCAGACTTCAGCAACCGCTGCATGATGAAGTGTTCAAGGTCTTCGGGCGTTTTGGCATAGACCTTCAGGATGAAGTCATGATCCCCGGTGATCGAGGCGCATTCGACGATCTGCGGTTCGGTCTCAACCAGTCTCAGGAACGCGGTGATGTTGTCCTCCTGATGGTCACGTAGGGCGACGTGGACATAGGCGATGGCGTCCAGACCTACGGACTTGGCCCGTACCTGCGCGATATAACCCGACACCACGCCGGACGCCTCAAGATCGCGCACACGCCGCCAGCATTGCGAGGCCGACAGGCCGGTGCGGTCGGCAAGGTCCTGCATCGACAGGCGGCCATCGGTCTGCAGCTCTTGCAGAATGGCAATGTCAGCGGATTGAAGCGTTTGTTTCATAAAAGGTGATCCAGCGATATATATTTGCCAAAGTATCGGCAAAACCACGTTACAACAAACCAAAATCATCAGGACGGGCGGCTATACTTTCCTCAAGGAGGAAAAAGTGATGCCAAAATCGACCAAATACGTCGCCAAGGTGGCTGATGCGCGCGGCCATATCGCCTATACGGCCGAGGAAGACGCGGTTTGGGCCGATCTTTATGCCGCGCAAGAGAAGAATGTGCAGCGCTACATGGCTCGCGATTACCTTGCGGGGCTGGAAAGGCTGGACCTGCCGAAAACCCGTGTGCCGTCCTGCGCTGATATCTCGGAACGACTTCTGGACATGACCGGCTGGCGGGTCCAGCCGGTGCCCGCGCTGATCGGGTTCAAGACCTTCTTTGGCATGTTGGCAGACCGGGTATTTCCCGCCGCATCCTTCATCCGCTCGCGCGAGGATTTCGATTATATTGAAGAGCCGGACATCTTTCATGAAATCTTCGGCCACACGCCCTTGCTGAGCGATCCGCGTTTTGCAGCCTTCAGCCATGCCATCGGCAAAGCCGGGGCGAAGGCGGGCGACAAGGATTATTCGTGGCTGATCCGTCTCTATTGGTTTTCGATTGAATTCGGCCTGCGTCGTCAGGACGGAGAGATCAAGGCGTTGGGGTCTGGGCTCGCGTCCTCGCCAACCGAGCTGGTCTATTCCGTGGAAAGCGATATTCCCGACCGCGATCCGTTCGACATTCTGACGATCCTGCGCACGCCCTATCGGATCGACGTGCACCAGATGGGCTATTTCGTGCTAAACTCGCCTGAGGAACTGTTTGCAGCCGCGGATCGAGATCTGCTGGCGGATGTGCGCCAGGCACAGTCCCTTGGGTTGCTGCCAAACAAGTTCCCGGAAAAAGCAACCGCAGCGGAGTAAACGGATCATGACCACATCAGGAGAAACCTGCAGCCTTTCGGACCGCACCTGCGTGCCTTGTTCCGGCGGTGTCCCGGCTTTGACTCGGGATGAGGCAAACACGCATATGGCGGAACTGTCGTCCGACTGGAAGCTGGACGCGGATGCAAAAGAACTCAGCCGCCACTACAAGTTCAAAGGGTTCGCCAAGGCGACCTATCTGGCCAATCTCTGCGCCTGGCTTGCTGATCAACAAGGGCACCACCCGGATATCAGCTTTGGCTGGGGTTATGTTGACGTCAAACTGACCACCCATGAAATCGGTGGTCTCAGTGAGAATGATTTCATTTGGGCGGCCAAACTGGACCAGTTGACCGCGTAAATCGGCTTTCCCATCAGGAAAAAACCCGCAGTTTATTGACTCATGCTGCACCGGCACAATAGGAGGGGCCGGTCGGTTGCAAAGGGCGACCGGCGCTGTTTTTCCCGATGGAGCAAATCTGATGTCTGAACTGCGTGAAACCGCGATGTCGTCCAAGGCCTGGCCTTTCGAAGAGGCGCGCCGGTTGCTCAAACGCTATCAGAAGGGCGCTCCGGAGAAGGGGTACGTGCTTTTTGAGACCGGCTACGGCCCCTCGGGCCTGCCGCATATCGGCACTTTCGGCGAGGTCGCGCGCACCACGATGGTCAAGCGCGCGTTCGAGGCATTGTCGGATATCCCGACCAAGCTGATCTGTTTCTCGGACGATCTGGACGGGATGCGCAAGGTGCCCACCAACGTACCTAATCCAGAGATTCTGGAACAGCATCTACAGCGCCCGCTGACCTCGGTACCGGACCCGTTCGGCGAATATGACAGCTTTGGCGAGCACAACAACGCGATGCTGCGGCGTTTTCTGGACACGTTTGGTTTCGAGTATGAGTTCTACTCGGCCAAGGAGTTCTACGAATCCGGACAGTTCGACGAAATCCTCAAGCGCGCGGTCGAGCGCTATGACGAGATCATGGCGATCATGCTCAAAAGCCTGCGTGAAGAGCGCCAGCAGACCTATTCCATTTTCCTGCCGCTGCATCCCGAAAGCGGACGGGTTATGTATGTGCCGATGAAAAAGGTCTGTGCCGAGACCTACACCGTGACCTTTGACGATGAGACGGGCAAGGAGTGGACCGTTCCTGTCACCGGCGGCAACGTGAAGCTGCAGTGGAAGCCGGATTTCGGCGCTCGCTGGGCCGCGCTGGGCGTCGATTTCGAGATGTACGGCAAGGAACACGCGACCAACGAGAAGATCTATGACGCGATCTGCCGTGCGCTGGGCGGCCGTGCGCCCGAGCATTTCTCGTACGAGCTATTCCTGGATGAAAACGGCCAGAAAATCTCAAAATCGTCCGGTAACGGTGTGTCGATCGACGAATGGCTGACCTATGCGCCGACCGAGTCGCTGGCGTATTTCATGTATCAGAAGCCCAAAACCGCCAAGCGGATGCATTTCGACGTCATCCCCAAGGCGTATGATGAGTATCATCAGCAATTGCGGGCCTATCCGGGTCAGGATCTGAAAGCGCAGTTGAATAACCCTGTCTGGCATATCCACGGCGGCAACGTTCCCGAGTCCACGCTGATCGTGCCCTTCGCGATGCTGCTGAACCTTGCGTCCGTTTCCGGGGCCGAGGACAAAGAGGCTCTGTGGGGCTTCATCCGCCGCTATGCGCCCGAGGCGACAGCGGAAAGCCATCCCGATCTGGATCAGGCGGCAGGGTTCGCGGTGCGCTACTTCAACGACTTCGTGAAGCCGACGCGTAAGCATCGCGCTCCGACCGATCAGGAACGCGAAGCGCTGGAGGCGCTGAAAGCCGCGCTTGAGGCCTATGACGGACCGACCGAGGATGAGGCGCTGCAATCAGTGGTCTACTCCATCGGGCGCGAGCGGTTCGACCCGATGCGGGGCTGGTTCACCGCGCTTTACGAGGTGCTGCTGGGTGCATCACAGGGCCCGCGTTTTGGCGGCTTCATTGCGCTCTATGGCGTGCCCGAAACCATCGCGCTGATCGACAAGGCGCTGGCCGGAGAGCTGGTCTGATTTGACCTGATACCGCGTGGGGCTACCCTTTGATCAGGAGGTGGCCCCATGCGTCGTTTACTGTTTGCAATATCTCTGAGTGTCGGCTTAGCCTCCGGTGCATTTGCCCAGAGTGACGAGATCGAGGCCAATATCGCGGCGCAGATACAGGCGTTCAAGGCGGATGACTTTGACACCGCGTTCACCTTTGCCAGCCCCAATATCCAACGCCTTTTCCAGACGCCCGAGAACTTTGGGGTGATGGTCAAGCGCGGCTATCCGATGGTCTGGCGGCCCGCAGATGTGCGGTTTCTGGAACTGCGCGAAGTGGCGGGCTCGCTGTGGCAGAAGGTCATGATCACCGACGGCGCGGGCCGGGTGCATATACTCGACTATCAGATGGTGCCGTTGGAAAACGGCTGGAAGATCAACGGCGTGCAGCTGCTGGGCAACTCTGATCCGGCCGCCTGATGCAACACCACCGTCACGGTGACATGAGCGGCGGTTAATTCCTTTTCGGTACTTAGGCTTTTGCGTTCGGGGCGGTGCCTCCGGGCACTGGGTTTATGCGCGCTGATGCGGCGCGATTGGGAAAGGGATTTCTATGAGTAAGGCAATCACCGACGGCATCGAGTTCATGCCGCCTGCTTTCGCAAATGGTCTGAACGTGTGGTCCAGTGGCGATGGCACGCCGGGCTCGCCCACCTATGATGGGTCGGGCACCGGCGCGTTTGTTCCGGCCGATGCGGATTTCGGCGGTTGCCTTGAGATTCTGAAGGTCAGCACCACGCAGCGTCTGCGCTATATGGGGCAGACGCCATTGCTGCCAGGGTGCTATCTCCAGGTAAAGGCGCGGGTCAAAGCGATCAGCGGCCCGCTGCCCGAAGTGCGCATCGCCGGTTGGGCTGGCGGTGCCGGAGATGTTCAGGTCACCGGCGTGGTTGAGCAGGGCCCGGTCACTCAGCTTTCCGGCTATGGCACGGTGCATGAGATCACCGCCATTGTCGGCACCGGCCAACGCCCCGGCGTGGACATGCCGTGGGGCGTGCAGGCGCTGTACGGGCATTTTGGACTGGACATCGATGGTGCAAACGGGGCCGTCATCCGGGTCGATGATATCGAGATCACGGATGTCACCGGTGTGTTCCTGCGCAATCTGATCAGCCTCGTCGATGTTCGCGATTTCGGTGCCATCGGTGACGGTGTGGCGGATGACTCGGCGGCTTTTGAGGCGGCGGATCAGGCCGCGAACGGGCGCACGGTTTTCGTGCCCGAAGGCACCTACCTGCTGGCACAGAACACATCGATGGCATCCGAGATCGATTTCGAAGGCACGGTCACGATGCCCGACGACAAGATGCTGCTGCTGACCAAAAATTTCGACCTGCCGACCTACATAAACGCTTTTGGCAACGAAACGCTGGCATTCAAAAAGGCGTTTCAGGCATTGCTGAACAACTCGGACCATGAATCGCTTGATCTGGGGGGGCGCAAGATTTCGGTCAGTGAGCCCATCGACATGGCCGCCGCGGTGCCGAACCGGCAAAGCGGATTCTCGACACGCCGCGTAATCCGCAATGGCCAGTTCGACGTCCAGAGTAGCTCGGCCTGGGATACTGAGACCTTCACCTCGGTCGCGACCTACAACCCGAACGACCCCACCCGCCTGGTGAATGTGGCCAACGTGGCCAATATTCCGGTCGGCGCTCTGGTGCAGGGCAGCGGGGTCGGGCGTGAAATCTACGTCCGTTCCAAGAACGAGGGCGCAGGTGAGATCACGCTGAACGCCCCGCTGTATGATGCGGCCGGTACGCAGACCTTCACCTTCCAGTCCTTCAAATACCTTCTGGATTTCAGCGGGTTCAGCACGCTGCGCAAGTTCGGGATGGAAGAAATCGAGTTCCAGTGCAACGGCCGTAGCAGCGCGATCCGTCTGGCCCCGTCGGGCAGTACTTTTGCTGTGACGAACTGTTTCATCAGTCGCCCCAAGGATCGGGGCATCACGTCCATCGGGACCGGATGTCAGGGCATGCTGATCGACAATTGCCAATTCCTGTCCACCGAAGAATCCTTCAATGTGGAGGATCGCAAGTCGATCGCGCTGAACTCCACCGCCAATGACGTCAAATTGCGTCACAATCGGGCAGTGCGGTTCCGGCACTTTGCCATTCTGGGCGGCACCAACAACATGATCCTGGGGAACCACTTTTTCCAGGGCGACAGCATCCCACAGGGTGTTCGCAGCGCCGGTCTGGTCATGATCGGCACGTATAACAGCTCGACCATTTCAGGAAACTATGTTGATAACTGCTCGATCCAGTGGACCAACGAAAGGGACGCCTACCCGGTGTATACTGCGGGGTATTCGTTCAGCTCGATGGCCATCACCGACAATATCTTCTATTCCAGTGAAGTTGCGCCCTGGTTCACGTATCTTGTCATTCGGCCATATGGTGCGGGGCACTTCCTGAACGGAGTTATCGTGACCGGGAACAAGTTCCGCTCGTCAAGCGGCAGAATCACCCGGGTGGAACGGGTCGACACCACCTATGCCGATCTGAACAAATACGCGCATCGGGATGTGACGTTCGAGAGCAATACGTTCCACGGGGTGGACCAGAAAGTGTCGAACCCGCTGCGGGTCAGGTATGCACAAGGTTCCGCATCGCAAGCCTGGACCGTCCAGACTTCGGCTCAGTTGCCGTTCGGTGGTCTTGCTCGCAGCTGTGATGCGGTCACGGTCCTGGGTCCGTTAAGAACTGCGTTCGGGTCGCTGACCTTTGCCAACCCGTATGTCGAGTTGGAGCAGGGCGCATCGAATGACGCGATCAACCTGCGCTGGCCCGAGGCGCTGAGCGGCGAGGTCTCCGCAATCGTGCGAATGGAGCGCTGATTTTACGGCTGGCCGCCCTGTCGCGGGGCGGCCAGTTCGCAGGCCTTAGAACTCATTCCAAATCGCCAGCTTCAGCCCCGTATCGCTGCGCGCATCATTGCGTTCAAGGCCCAGAACCCAGGTGGCGGAACTGTTTTTCGTTCGGATCATGACTGAAGGCCGGGCTCTCCAGAACAGCGAATGGTCGGGCGTATAGGCAGTTTCGATCTGTATCAGTGGGTTCAGCAGCCGATCACCGGACAGACCCGCCGTGATATCCAGCTTGCGATACAGGGCGTCATGTGTGCGCAATTCCAAAGCGGTATCGACGGCCACCCAGCCATTCCCCCAGCCGGTTTGGAACCCTTTGCCATATGAGAGGGTTAGCTTGTACATGGCCCAAGCGTCCCGGTGCCGGTGATGGGCGCCCGCGCCGAACTCGGCCGCAAAACGCCCCCATTTGTCAAAATCGGCCACCGGAAATCGGGCAAACAAAAGCGCGTGACCATAAAGGTCGCGATTTTCCTCGAAATCCAACCCGATTGTCAGCTTCGGCCTGTACCCAAATTCCGCGTAAAGCCCTGTTTTGTAGTCATACGTGCCGTCGGGGTCCTTGAAGGCGGTGACCGAGGCTGCGGTGAATGCCGATCCCTTTTCCCGTAGCCACGCCCCAGACCATGCCGGAGCGGCGGCAAGCAGCAAGGACAAAAGAAGGACGATCCGGCACATGCGCGCAGAATCCGTCAGCATGGTTAACGGATGGTTAGTAATCTGTTCATTTTTTGGAAACTACAAAGAAGTCTCGCCCGCAAATGAAACACGAGACCTTTGCAATTCCTGTGTTAAGCTTGTGAAACGATAAGGAGAATCCAGATGCCGAAGATTTCCAAGAGCGCGAGCGTCCAGACAGTTATCACCACCTTTGAAATGACGCCGGGTACCTGCCACGATCTGCTGGAGGCGCTGACCGACGCCTATGCCGAGTTCATCTCGAAACAGCCGGGTTTCGTTTCTGCCGGGCTTCATGTGAACGATGCCCAGACGCGGATCGCCAATTATTCCCAGTGGGAACGCCGCGAGGATTTTCTGGCCATGCTGCGCACTCCGGAAATGCGCGACCGCAACCGCAAGATCAACGAGCTGTGCAAAAGCTTTGAGCCGGTGATGTACGACGTGGCTGAAACTTTTGGCAGTTCCTGATTTGGATCAAAGCCTTAACGCCCAGTCCCGCCCAAGTTGGATGTAGGAAAACGGAGGTGCGCGCCATGTATCATAACATTCTTGTTCCCATTTCTTTCGATGCCGAACGGGATATTTCCGGTCCACTGAAACTGGCCGAGATTCTATCGACGCCGGACGCCCAGGTAACCTTGCTGCATGTGGTCGAGCACATCCCGAACTATGCGATCTCTTACATGCCGCCTGAATACCTGACCGAAGCCCGCAAGGCGATTCAGACCGAGCTGGACGAACTGGCGGCGAAACTGCCCAACGCGACGGGCGTGGTGATCGAAGGGCATTCCGGGCGCACCATTCTGGACTGGGCAGAAGCCCACAAGCCGGATCTGATCATCATGGCATCGCATCGGCCGGGCATGCAGGATCTTCTGCTGGGCTCTACCGCGAACCATGTGGTCCGCCATGCCGCCTGCGCGGTTCACGTGGTGCGCTGATCGGGCATAAGGTCAGCAGAGGCAAGGCGCCAGGCCTTGCCAAAGCCACCGTTCAACAGGGCCTCGGAAATCTCGAAACGAACAAAGCCGAAATCGGTAAAATCGACATAGAGCTTCGCTTTGGGGCGCAGGGCCAGATACCTTGCGCGCAGGTGGCCGTGTTCTGAACTGTCACGCGCAACGAACCGGGCCTCGGCGTGTAAGGTCAGACGCGGGTGGGTCAGGGGGTCGCCTGTCTCTCCCGGCTCGCCGATCAACAATGCGCAGGCCGGATTGGCGTGCAAAGCCCGCGTATGATCCGCCAGGGTCGAGATCAGGGTTATCGGCCTGCCAGCCTCATCCATTGCCAGCGCGATACGCGACACCGACGGCAACGTTTTGCCCGGTTGCAAGGTGGCGAGGGCGCCATAGGTTGCGCCCTCAATCAGGTCGCGGGCCAGGCCGCGGGCCGTGTCATCGACCGGACGAAAAGGGTTGGCTTCAACCATGTTTGATGTGCTCCGTGGTGTCTGCAACGGGCTGAGCATAGCTGCTTCACCCGGCCGGTACGAGGTCTTGTTACAGGTATTGCCCGAGCCTCGGTTTCGCCACAAATCCGGGTTAGGGGAATGATATGCCAGTCGATCAGCCCAAGCCCGAAACGGAACCGACAACTCCCAAGGTATCGAGGCGCCAGAAACGTGCGGACGCCTTGCGCAAGCGCGCGCTGTCTCCGGTCCGGATACTGATCATGATCCTCATGCTGCCATTGACGATCCTGAGCATCGTCGTAGCCGTTTACCTGCGCACATCCGGCTTTGAACGTGAAGAGGCCCTGATCCATTTGATTGCCCTCGCCGGGTGTGACGCGGTTGAAAAGGTTGTGCCAGGCCCGTTTCTGGCCGGAGGACCGGGGTATCATCCACGCAACGACCCCGACGGCGACGGCGTTGCCTGCGAAACCATCGCGCCCACCCCGGTTTCCGGCACGGTCCCGCAGCAGACTGGCTCGCGGCCATCACGAACCGTCGGAACCGCCAAATTCGTGCGCCCCTGATTGGCTCTTGCGCGGGTTCTGCGCGATTCACCGATGCTGTGTTACACTGCGCCGGACGTGCCGCTTATGGCCGTCTTTGGGGGATTTCGCCCTGAAAGGGAGGAAAGAAATGTTTGCACGTATTACTCAGTTCAAAATGAAGCCCGGCATGCGGGATGCCGCCGAGGCGAAAATGAATGAGCTTAAAGATCAGATTATGGGCATGAAAGGGATGCACAGCTTTACCAATGCCATGAACGAGGACGGTACCGGTTACGTTGTTGCAGTTGTCGAAAGCGAGGAGACATCGAACGCGAACGCGCCCAAAGTGGCCGAGTTGTGGGGAAATTTCGCAGAATTCCTTGAAGGTCCGCCATCCCCTGCCGGGTTTGATGTGGTCGTCCACTGGGATAAAGCCCTTTAAACGCTTGCATATTTCCGGGTGATCGCCGAGATTCGGGCGATGACCCGCGATGACTTCAACGCCTTTTGTGCCAGCCTCAAAGCCACCAGTCATGTGGTGCAATGGGGTAATGCGGATGTGTGGAAAGTGGGCGGCAAGGTCTTTGCAATTTGCGGCTGGAATGACGGCAAGGACGCCTTCACCTTTAAGGCAACCGATCTGGCGTTTGAGGTGCTGGGCGATGAGCCCGGCATCCGCCCAGCACCCTATCTGGCCTCACGGGGGATGAAATGGCTGCAGGTCTATGAGGAACGCGGCATGTCCGACGCATCCCTGCGTGAACACATCGTGACATCCTATGATCTGGTCGTGGCCAAGCTGACCAAGAAGTTGCGGGCGGAGCTTGGGGTTTAACCCTTCATCGCCTGCAGCAGTTCCAGCAGACGTTTTCGGTCGTCATCATCGGCATAATCCCCGGTCGCCAGACGTTGCGCGATGTTCAGGCGCAGGCGTTCGTGCTGGGTGCGGACCTCTTCACCTGCGGTTTCGGCCAGCGTTTTCATGATCACCGCCACCGCCTGCTGCCGCTTGGTGGTGGGGTTGGCGATGTAGTCGACAAGGCTCTGCTGACCGGAATCGAGGATGTTTTCGGCCAAATCGCGCAGTTGCTCGCCATTGGGCAGCAAAGGGCTGGGTGCACCCTCGGGCGGCAGGATTTCCGGCACGCTGCGCGGGGTCTCGGCCAGCGCGTTTGCACCGTCGACAAAGGCCTCAGTGATCATCCGAGTGATCCTGATCGCGCGCGGATCCTTGAACAGGGCCGAGGCGATGGCCACGCCGTAATCGGTATAAACCCACGGATTGATCCGCCGCCCCCCGCGGCCCTTGGGTTTTGAAATCACATTCTGTGATTGCAAATCGGCGACTTCGGCATCGGTCAGCTGAAAGCGATAGCCCTCGAACAGGTCCTTGTTGCGCGAGACGGCCTGATTGAAGGCACTGACGGATTTTCCGTAGAACTGCGCAAGATCCTCGGCCAGCACAACGCGGGTACCGCGCACCCGGTGAATGGCGCTTTGGACCTCATGCGTGCTGGGCAGGGTGTTTGTCATGGCTAACCGTTTGGAATCACAATTTGTGATTTCAAACGTGGAGGAGGGAGCGCTGGGCTGCAAGTTTGAAGTGTAGGGCAGGCGAGATTGACTCCCATGAGCAGATCATTCGCTTTGTCGCTCAACATGCTCAAAACTGTGCCCGAACCAACTGAGCTCACCCGTAACACGCACTATGTCACCGGGTTTAAGGCGCGAGGCAGAATAGCTGTCCAGTCCACAGTTCAGGAATTCAAGATCAGGGGCATGACGGGGAATAAAGTAAATGCAACCGCGCGTCCGACGGCTATCTGAAACGTGGGCAACCTCGTACTCAATCGTTTCCACGGGGTTCTCGGTGAGAGTGTTCCATGCGAGTGGTACACCGTGATATCTGAGCGTCCACAGTCCGATAACGGCAATAAGCGGCGCCCCTACCAACAATCCAAAGACTTTCGCAGTTGTGCCCACTTGAATCTGCTTCCTGTGCGGAGGCCTAATCAAAGTACGAAAAAAACCCGGAAGAACGGTAATAGCTCCGACGCCTACAAGAGCTATCCAGAAGTTGGTTGTTACCCATTGGTTCCAGCCAGTAGCGGGAACGGCGTTTCCAAAGAACCCTGCAAGGCTAGGAAATATGAGAACAAGCCATAAAGGGAGTTCGACTAAGTGATCCCAGATATCCCGTTTCCGAAGATTTTCTTTGGGGATTGTTTCTTTCTTCTCGGGCTGAACGTAGCCGCCGGTCTGAAGCAAAAAACTGCGAGCCGAGCTAAATGTTAGGCCAACTGGACATATGAAAACGACAAACAGAAGGCCCAATGCCGCCATCATGTACAGCGCTATCCATTGTGGGAGATACTGTGAGTACAGGCCGTGAGGTGGTTTGAAACCCCTGCTAATGGCAGCAAGTGCTAAGACAACCCATACTCCAGTGGCGATAACAAAAATCGCTCTGGGACCGACCGACAAGCACGTTCTTAACATCCGATCATAGAGCGAGGGGATGAGAAATATTGCTGTAATAGAAAACATAAACAGGCTGATGCCCGCCATGAGGGCAAACTTGTCGCTGCCTACCTGCCAATGTGCTGATGATGCACTGACGGCCACAGCAGTGGCTACGAGACCAATTAAGCCTAACGTTCGACCTGCTAAATCACTCGCCAACAGAGCCCAGTTCATTTCAATGCCTTTAGTTACAATAGCTGACAGCGTTATACTTCAGCATTCACCTTAGGCAAGAATATGGCGGCAGCTATTCACCTCTTCCGTCGCTTCACATTCCCACCCCGCTGGCCCGGCCGCCCAGCCGTTGACCGTCCGCGTGATTTCACCGCGTCCTCCGAGGCTTTCTCGACCGCCCATTGGCGCGCCATGGGGTCGTCGGCGACGGCCAGATCGACCGCTTCCAGACGTTTGATCTCATCGCGGATATTGGCGGCCTCTTCGAATTCCAGGTTCTCGGCGGCTTTGCGCATTTGCTCGCGCAGACCGTCCAGATGGGCCTCGAGGTTGGCGCCGTGCATCGGTTTATCGATGGTGGCGGTGACGCGGTTCATGTCCACGTCGCCTTCGTAAAGCCCGGCCAGAACGTCCTCGACATTCTTCTTCACCGTCTCAGGCGTGATGCCGTGTTCCTCGTTATAGGCGATCTGCTTGGCGCGGCGGCGGTTGGTCTCGTTCAGTGCGCGTTCCATCGAACCGGTGATCTTGTCGGCATACATGATCACGCGGCCATCCGCGTTCCGCGCGGCGCGGCCGATGGTCTGGACCAGAGAGGTCTCGGATCGCAAGAAGCCCTCTTTGTCGGCGTCCAGAATGGCGACCAGCCCGCATTCGGGGATGTCGAGCCCCTCGCGCAGCAGGTTGATCCCGACCAGCACGTCGAACGCGCCCAGACGCAGGTCTCGCAGAATCTCGATACGTTCCAGCGTGTCGATATCCGAGTGCATGTAGCGCACCTTGATGCCCTGTTCATGCAGGTATTCGGTCAGGTCCTCGGCCATGCGTTTGGTCAGCGTTGTGACCAGCGTGCGATAGCCGCTGGCGGCAACCTTGCGCACTTCGTCCAGAAGGTCGTCCACCTGCATGCTGACGGGGCGGATTTCGACCTCGGGGTCCAGCAGGCCGGTGGGTCGGATCACCTGTTCGGTGAAGACGCCGCCGGTCTGTTCGATCTCCCATTTCGCGGGGGTGGCCGAGACAAAGACGGATTGCGGGCGCATGGCGTCCCATTCCTCGAACTTCAGCGGGCGGTTATCCATGCAGGAGGGCAGGCGGAACCCGTGTTCGGCCAGTGTGAACTTGCGCCGATAGTCGCCCCGGTACATGCCGCCGATCTGCGGAACGCTGACATGGGATTCATCGGCAAAGACGATGGCATTGTCGGGGATAAACTCGAACAGGGTCGGGGGCGGCTCGCCCGGTGCGCGGCCCGTGAGGTAGCGCGAGTAGTTCTCGATCCCGTTGCAGACGCCGGTGGCTTCGAGCATCTCCAGATCAAAATTGGTGCGCTGTTCCAGACGTTGGGCTTCCAGCAGTTTGCCTTCGCCCACCAGTTGGTCCAGCCGGATGCGCAGTTCCTTTTTGATGCCGATGATCGCCTGCTGCATGGTCGGTTTCGGCGTCACGTAGTGCGAGTTCGCATAGACGCGGATCCGCTCCATCGTGTCGGTCTTTTCACCGGTCAGCGGGTCGAATTCGGTGATCTGTTCCAGTTCCTCACCGAAGAAGGACAATTTCCACGCGCGGTCCTCAAGGTGGGCGGGCCAGATTTCCAGGGAATCGCCGCGTACGCGAAACGAGCCACGTTGAAACGCCTGATCGTTACGGCGGTATTGCTGGGCGACCAGATCGGCCATCACCTGCCGCTGGTCGTAATCCTTGCCGACCTTCAGGTCCTGAGTCATCGCCCCGTAGGTCTCGACCGAGCCGATACCATAGATGCAAGAGACCGAAGCGACGATGATCACGTCATCCCGTTCCAACAGCGCCCGCGTGGCCGAGTGGCGCATCCGATCGATCTGTTCGTTGATCTGCGATTCTTTCTCGATGTAAGTGTCGCTGCGCGGCACATAGGCCTCGGGCTGGTAGTAGTCGTAGTAGGAGACGAAATACTCGACCGAGTTTTCGGGAAAGAAGCCTTTGAATTCTCCATACAACTGCGCCGCCAGCGTTTTGTTGGGGGCTAGGATGATGGCGGGGCGCTGGGTTTCCTCGATCACCTTGGCCATGGTGAAGGTCTTACCCGTACCCGTCGCGCCCAGCAGAACCTGATCGCGTTCACCGTCCAGCACACCGCCTGCCAGTTCCTTGATCGCCGTTGGCTGGTCACCTGCGGGGGAAAATTCGGTGTGCATGACGAAGGCCTTGCCGCCCTCCAGTTTCAGGCGGGCGCGGACATCTTCGGCGGTCAGCTGGGTCTTGTCGGAATGAGCGTAAGCCATCAGGGGAGATTCCTTTCGCGCCTGATTTTGATCTGTTTTTGTTCTTGTTCAAGGGGGCATTTCAAACGCTCTAAGTTGCGACAATTGCGGACTTGTCCACGCCGCGCGTCTGGCGCATAAACACCCCTAGCCAAGTGAGTACGGAGAGGCGACATGCGCGCACGGATTTACCAGCCTTCGCGAAACGCGATGACCTCGGGGATGGCCAAAACCCGCAAGTGGGTTCTGGAGTATGCCCCTGCTTCGTCGCGCGAGGTTGATCCGCTGATGGGCTGGACCTCGTCGAACGACACGCAGACCCAGGTGCGCCTCAAGTTCGACACCAAGGAAGAGGCGCTGGATTACGCCAAGGACAATGGGATCGACGCGCAGGTCAGCGAACCGCACAAGCGCAAGCCCAACCTGCGGGCCCGTGGCTATGGCGAAAACTTCGCCACCGACCGGCGCGCGCCCTGGACCCACTGAATTGATCGACATCTGCGAGGCTGATCCGACCTCGGACGCGCTGCGCCCGGTGGTCGAGGCGCATTTTGCCCATAGCGAAACCGCCGGCCCTGCGGAAAGCAATCACACCATGGATGCCAAGGCGCTGGCCGGGCCGGGGATTCGGTTCTGGGCCATGTTTGAAGCCGATCAGCTAGTTGGGTGTGGTGCGCTCAAGGCGTTGCCGGATGGCACGGCCGAGGTGAAATCGGTGCATATTCTGGCGCAGGCACGTGGGCGCGGTCTGGCGCGCAAGATGATGATACATCTGGCCGATCTGGCCCGAACCGACGGGATCTCCGCATTGGTTCTGGAAACCGGCGCGACGCATTTGCCAGAGTATGACGCGGCCCGAAAACTCTATGAGGCGCTGGGATATTCCTATTGCGGGCCGATCTACGGATACGAGGCCGATCCAAACAGCGCCTTCATGCGCTTGGGTCTTGAACCCCGCCCGTAAAAACCGCAAGAAGGGCACAGCGGTCCCGTAGCTCAACTGGATAGAGCAGCTGACTTCTAATCAGCAGGTTGAGGGTTCGAGTCCTTCCGGGATCGCCATATCAAACACCCAAAATCCGGGTTCTGGAAGTCGGATTGCCGGCCTGTGTTCGAAAGAGAACGCATTCTTGTCGAATGCGCCTCTTTCGGGATTTCAAGACAACCTGCGATCAGGATGTCTTTTCAGCCACTTTTATCGCCCCGATATAGTGGCAACCTGTGTTTCCTGTCTCGCTCACAACATCGTAGTTGAACTGCCGAACTTTTTCGTTGTGCGTGGAGATCTGATCCTGCGTTGCTGCGTCACCCGCTGCCTTCAGTTTCTGACCTTCAGCGTTGAGCTGGGATTGCCTTTTGTAAAATCGATCAAGGTAAACCTGATGCGCCTGCTTTGCGGCTGACGTCGCGTTGGCCTCGTCCAGTTTTGTGCACTCATACCGAATTAGATGAGATTTGGTTGGCGTGGGATATGCGAATTGCGGAGCGCTTGGCGCGCAAGCGGACACCAGTCCAAGAGACGCGGCGGCGAGCGTCAGTTTTTTGATTGATAGCATGGTTTCTTCCAATGATTGTATTGCGGTTCCGTTACACACTTAAGTTTTAAGCACAATCAAGTTTACCGCGCATTTGGGCCAGCCAATCATGAAAGGAACCTTGTTCCTTCGCCCGCTCGGGAGCAGTTTTAAGGCGCAAAGTCGTTCAACGGATAAATTCAGTAAGAAAAATTCTTGCAACCGGTTGCAAAGATACTCATGGTATCCCCAAATTTGGAATCGGGAGAACCGCATGCTGAGAATCGGACTGCTTGGCGCCGGGCGCATTGGCCGGGTACACGCACAGGCCATTGCCGCGCATCCTCAAAGTCAGCTTTGCGCGGTTTCCGACGCGATTTCCGAAGCGGCTGAAAGCCTTGCTGCAGAGCAGGGGGCTGCGGCTCGTGACTCGCAAGACATCATCGCGGACCCGTCAATTGATGCGGTGCTGATCGCAACGCCGACGGATACTCATTCTGACCTGATCGAAGCCGCCACACAGGCTGGCAAGGCGGTTCTGTGCGAAAAACCCGTTGATCTCAGCCTTGAGCGAGCGCTGGCGTGTCAGGCGGTTGCAGCCGAAACTGGCCGCCCGGTCATGGTCGGGTTCAACCGCCGGTTTGACCCCAGTTTCTCGACCCTGAAGTCGGCCGCCGACAATGGTGAGATCGGTTCGACCGAGATGCTGTCGATCACCTCGTTTGATCCGGCGCCGCCGCCGATCAGCTATGTTAAGGTTTCGGGTGGTCTGTTCCGGGACATGATGATCCATGATTTCGACATGGCGAATTATCTTATGGGCCAACTGCCCGAACGGATTTCCGCCGTTGGCTCCTCGATCGTCGACCCCGAGATCGGACGTGCCGGAGATGTGGATACTGCAGTGGTCACAATGACTTATGCGGATGGCAAGATCGTGGTGATCAAGAACTCGCGGCGGGCGGTCTACGGTTATGATCAACGGATCGAGATGCTGGGATCGGGCGGGTTGCTGCAAGCCCATAACGTTCTTGAAAATGCCGTGGTCAAATCGACGGCCGACGGCGTGACCGGCGCCAAGCCGACCTACTTCTTCCTGGAACGCTACATGCCCGCCTATCGCGCGGAATGGGACGCGTTCGTTCAGGCCGTGCTGAACGGCTCGGCAATGCCGGTGACACTGGAGGATGGTGTTGCCGCGCTGGCGATGGCCGAGGCCGCAACCCGCTCGGCACAATCCGGGCAACCGGTCGCAATGGCTGACGTTTTGAAACCGGTTGCAAAATGAGTCGATATCCGGAAACTGGCGCAAGCTCCGTCTGTTTCCGGAGCGGAGGAGATTCGGTGGATCCGAATGATTGGGGCTGATGCCCCGGCAATAGACAGATTGTTTTTATGGGAGGAAACCAAATGAACAAATTCGTAAAAGGCGCATTGGCTGCCGGTGCTCTGGCCCTGGCCACGCCCGCATTTGCGCAGGAAATCGTGGTTGTGTCACACGGTCAGGCGAATGACGCGTTCTGGAACGTCGTCAAGAACGGCGTTGAGCAGGCGGGCAAGGATGTCGGTGTCAACGTGGAATACCGCGCGCCTGAGACTTTCGACATGGTGGCCATGTCGCAGCTGATTGATGCTGCCGTGAACCAGGAGCCGGACGGGCTGATCGTTTCGATCCCCGACGCGGACGCGCTTGGCCCGTCAATTGAACGCGCGGTTGCGGCTGGCATCCCGGTGATCTCGATCAACTCGGGCGCCGAAGTTGCCAAGGACCTGGGCGCACTGCTGCATGTCGGTCAGGATGAGTACGATGCCGGCAAGGCCGCAGGCGAAGCTCTGGCGTCGATGGGCGGCAGCAATGCGATCTGCGTGAACCACGAAGTGGGCAACGTGTCGCTGGACTTGCGCTGTGAAGGCTTTGCCGAGGGCTTTGGCGGCAACGTCACCGTTCTGCCGACCTCGAACGACCCGTCCGAGATTGAATCGAAAGTGGCCGCCGCACTGGCTGCAGATGAAAGCGTCGACACCGTTATGGCTCTGGGTGCCAGCTCGGCCGGTGAGCCTGCTGTTGCAGCCGTCAAAGCCTCGGGCCGGGACGTGAATGTTGCCTCGTTCGACCTGTCGGCCAATTTCCTGCAGTCGGTTGTTGACGGCGACGCGGCCTTTGCCATCGACCAGCAGCAATACCTGCAGGGCTACCTGTCGGTGAACTTCATGGGTTTGCACGCCAAATACGGCCTGATGCCGGGTGGCGATGTTCCTTCGGGCCCGAACCTGGTGACTGCCGACAAGGCCGGTCAGGTGATCGAACTGTCGTCGCAGGGCATCCGCTAAGCGCCCCGGACAGTGACAAAAGAAACGGCGCCCAGCGCGCCGTTTCCATCTAAAAGGGAGAAGAACATGAGTGAGTCAGCGCCCGTCGCAGCCGACGAAAGGGTCAAGAGCGAACCGTTTCTGACCAAATTAATGAAACGCCCCGAGCTTGGTGCCATGGCCGGTGTCATTCTGGTGTTCATCTTCTTCGCGATTACCGCGGACAGCTCGATGTTCACCCTGGCCGGAGTGATGAACTTCATGACGCCTGCGGCTCAGCTGGGTATTCTGGCCATTGGCGCGGCGTTGCTGATGATTGGCGGAGAGTTCGACCTGTCGATCGGTTCGATGGTCGCCTTTTCCGGCCTGTTCTTCGGCGTCTGCGTGGTGACCTGGCAACTGCCGCTAATCGCCGCGATCCCGATGACGTTTGTTTTTGCGGCCTTTGTTGGCGCGATCAACGGCAATATCGTGATCCGCTCGGGCCTGCCGTCCTTTATCGTGACGCTGGCGTTTCTGTTCATCCTGCGGGGGTTGTCTCTGGTCGGGTTGAAAATGGCGACCGGGGGATCGACCCAGTTGCGCGGTGTGCGTGACGCGACCGAAAATGATTGGTTGGCGCCGTTCTTCTCGGGCGAGGCATTTGGCAGCCTGTTTAGCTGGATGGCCGCCAATGGCATCGTTGACACATTCAAAAGTGGTGCGCCGAAAGTGCCGGGTATCCCGGTCGAAATTCTGTGGTTCATCGTGATGGCGTTGGCCGCGACCTATGTGTTGCTGCGTACCCCGGCGGGGAACTGGATCTTTGCCTCGGGCGGCGACAAGACCGCGGCGTCCAACTCGGGTGTTCCGGTGAGCCGCGTCAAAGTCTCTCTGTTCATGCTGACGGCCTGCTGCGCCGCGCTGGTGGCAATCATCACGGTGATGGACGCGGGTTCGACCGATGCGCGCCGCGGCTTCCAAAAGGAATTCGAAGCAATCATCGCGGCCGTGATCGGGGGCTGTCTGCTGACTGGTGGCTATGGATCGGCTATCGGGGCGTTCTTCGGCTCGATCATCTTTGGCATGGTAGTCATCGGCCTGACCTATACCGACTTTGATCAAGACTGGTTCCAGGTCTTCTTGGGCGCCATGCTGCTGATTGCCGTTCTGTTCAACAACGCGATCCGTAAACGCGTAACCGGGGAGCGCTGATATGACCGAAGATACCAAGTTCCACCACGGCGATGCGACCGATGCGGCGCCTATCGTTGAAATGAAAGACATCGAAAAGCACTTTGGTAACATCATCGCCCTGGCCGGTGTCAGCTTTGACGTCAAACCGGGGGAATGCCACTGCTTGCTGGGTGACAACGGTGCGGGCAAGTCGACCTTCATCAAGACCATGTCCGGGGTGCACAAACCCACCAAGGGCGAGATCTATTTTGAAGGCAAGCCGCTGCATTTCGATACCCCGCGCGATGCGATGGAGGCAGGCATTGCGACCGTGTTCCAGGACCTCGCGATGATCCCGCTGATGAGCGTGACGCGGAACTTCTTCATGGGGCGCGAGCCGACCAAAGGAAAAGGTCTGTTCAAGCGGTTCGATGTGGAACAGGCCAACGATGTCTGCATGGAAGAGATGCGCAAGATGGGCATCAATCTGCGCGGACCGGATCAGGCAGTCGGTACGCTTTCCGGCGGTGAGCGGCAGACCGTTGCGATTGCGCGCGCGGTTTATTTCGGGGCCAAAATCCTGATCCTGGACGAACCGACCTCGGCCTTGGGTGTGCGCCAGACCTCGAATGTTCTGGCGACCATTGACCGAGTACGCAGTCAAGGCGTTGGCGTTGTCTTCATCAGCCACAACGTGCGCCACGCACTGGCGGTGGGCGATCGGTTTACCGTGCTGAACCGGGGCAAGACTCTGGGTACGGCGAAACGCGGCGAGATCACGCCCGAGGAACTGCAGGACCTTATGGCCGGTGGTCAGGAAATGGCCGAGTTGGAAGGGTCTCTGGGCGGAACGGTTTAAAACCGTTCCCCCCTTTCGGGGCCGGGTGGCCCAACCTTACGAAATTGCAGGATTGGCCAATACGGCCTTGTGTTGAAAAGGGATCACTATGGGCAAGACAGTCCGACTGACCGCAGCGCAAGCTTTGGTGCGCTATCTGGGTGCGCAGATGAACGAGGCCGGAGAGCCGTTCATCGCAGGTGTCTGGGCCATTTTCGGCCATGGCAACGTAGCAGGGCTGGGTGAGGCATTGCACGCTGTCAAAGACAGCTTGCCGACCTATCGTGGCCATAACGAACAAACGATGGCGCATTGCGCGATTGCCTATGCCAAGCAGATGCGCCGTACACGGACTATGGCCGTTACGTCTTCGATCGGGCCGGGAGCCACGAATATGGTCACGGCGGCGGCGCTGGCGCATGTGAACCGACTGCCGGTTCTGTTCCTGCCGGGTGACGTGTTTGCAACCCGAGGCCCCGATCCGGTGTTGCAGCAGATCGAAAATTTCGGTGACGGCACGCTTAGCGCCAATGACTGTTTCAAGCCCGTCAGTCGCTACTTCGACCGAATTTCCCGGCCCGAACACCTGCTGACCGCCTTGCCGCGCGCCTTCCGGACCATGACCGACCCGGCCGATTGCGGACCGGTGACGCTGGCTTTCTGTCAGGATGTGCAGGCCGAGGCCTATGACTATCCCGAAAGCTTCTTTGAACCGCGCGTTTGGTATCAGCGCCGCATCCGTCCTGATGAGGGCGAACTGGCCCGTGCCGTTGCGGCGATCAAGGCGGCCAAACGCCCGGTTATCGTCGCGGGGGGTGGGGTGCACTATTCGGGTGCAACTGATGCGCTGCAGAGCTTTGTGGAAACGCACAACATTCCGATCACAGAAACACAGGCTGGCAAATCCGCGCTGGCCTGGGATCATCCGTTGAACCTTGGTCCCATCGGCGTGACCGGCGGCGAACCCGCCAACGACGTCTGTGCCGAGGCCGATCTGGTGCTGGGCGTCGGTACGCGCTTTCAGGATTTCACCACCGGCTCGTGGGGCCTGTTCTCGAACCCCGAGCGTGAGATGATCAGCCTGAATACCGCCGCCTATGATGCCGAGAAACACGGCGCCATGCCGCTGCAATCCGATGCCCGCGTCGGGCTTGAGGAGTTGGGATCTGCCTTGCAGGGATTCCGCGCCGACCCGGTGGCCGACACTTTGAAAGCGGACTGGTTCGGCAAGGTCGACAAGCTGACCGACGCGCCGGGTGACGGCAACGCTCTGCCCACCGACATGCAGGTGGTTGGCGCGGTGCAGCGTGCCTCGCATGACGACACGGTTGTGATGTGTGCGGCGGGCACCATGCCGGGTGAGCTGCACAAGCTGTGGAAAGCACCGCGCCCCGGCGCTTATCACATGGAATACGGCTTTAGCTGCATGGGGTATGAGATCGCGGGCGCCATGGGCATCAAGATGGCCCAGCCGGATCGTGACGTGATCTGCTTTACCGGTGACGGCACCTATATGATGGCGAACTCGGAAATGGCCTCGGCGGCAATGATGGGGATTTCCTTCACTGTTGTGATCACCGACAACCGCGGCTTTGGCTGCATTAATCGGCTGCAAATGGGCACCGGTGGGGCAGAGTTCAACAACCTGCTGGATCACGCGTTTCACGAAACGCCCTCGACCATCGACTTTGCGGCACACGCAGCGGCGATGGGGGCAACCTCGGTCAAGGTCAGTTCGATTGCCGAGCTTGAAGACGCACTAGCCAAACGCGGTGACATCAAAGGGCCTTACGTGGTGGTCATCGATACCGACCCGTACCCCTCGACTGAATACGGCGGCACGTGGTGGGAAGTGGCCGTGCCCGAGGTCAGCATCCGCCCCGAAGTGAATGAAAAACGCGCGGCCTATGAAGTCGCCATCAAGGAAAGAAACACCAAATGAGTGTGAAAATAGGGATCTCTCCGATCGCATGGCAGAATGACGATCTGCCGGATCTGACGGCGGCCTATACCATGGAGCAGGCGCTGAAAGAGGCGCGCGAGATCGGCTATATCGGTGTCGAACGCGGCCAGCGGATGCCCAGCGATACCGAAGGGCTGCGCGCTTATCTGGATGGCAACGATATCGCGCTCTGCGGCGGCTGGTGTTCGGGCAATACGCTGGTGAATGACTTCGCGACCGAGCGTGAGGCTGTCCGCGAGCAGGTCGAGCAGTTCGTGGCGTTGAACAGCCCCTGCATCGTCTATGCCGAGTGCTCCAACACAGTGCAGGGTCAGATCGGGACGCCGGTCAATGACCGCCCCAAACTGTCCAAGGATGAGGTTCTGGCTTACGCGGCCAAGCTGACCGAGCTGGCGAAATGGATGGCTGATCAGGGTATGCCGATGGCCTATCACCACCACATGGGCACGATCATCGAAAGCGAGGATGACGTAAACTGGCTGATGGAGGGGACGGGTCCCGAGGTGAAGTTGTGTTTCGACACCGGCCACCTGCTGTTCGGTGGCGGCGATGTCATGGCGACCCTGAACCGCTGGGGCGACCGGGTGCATCACGTGCATTTCAAGGATATCCGTCCGCCCATCGTGCAGGACACGCGCGAGAATAATCGCAGCTTCCTGGATGCGGTGATCGCCGGGGCCTTTACCGTGCCCAGCGATGGCTGCATCGATTTTCAGGCGGTCGCCAATGCGCTCAAGGCGATGGATTACGAGGGCTGGATCGTGGTCGAGGCCGAACAGGACCCGGCCAAGGCGCCGCCTTACGAATTTTCCAAGAAGGGCTACGACCATATCGTCGATGTCTGCGGACAGGCAGGATTAGAGATCACTGCGTAACTCGCCGGGCAAAGACGCAACACCAAAAGCCATGAGAAAGGAGCATGTCATGGTGCATCAAGACCTTGGATACGTCGGCTATTTCGATCGAGAATCCTGCGATCTGGATGAATTCAAGGTGTTGACCTCTCAGAACCTTTCGGCTGATGCGGTGCCCCATGCCGCGTCGGTTGAAAAGAACGTACCTGTCTATGACATGCAGACCCTGCGCCCAGTGCTGGGGCAGGCCGACGAACGTCAGGGTTTGCTGGCGGAATGGGGCTGGGTTCTGAGCAAATCAGCCGGAGTGATCGTCCTAAAAGCGGCGTACCAAGATACTTCGGTAATCGACCGGGCCACCGAAGTGTTCCGCCAGATCATCGACGAAGAACGTCAAAGCGGTGCGGGAGAGGGCGATCATTTTGCCGCCTCGGGCGCGAATGACCGGATTTGGAACGCGCTGCAAAAGCAATGCTTGCGCGACCCGGAAGGTTTTGCGCTGTATTTCGCGAACACAGCGATTGCAGCCGTCTGCGAAGCGTGGCTGGGCCCGAACTATCAGATGACCGCGCAGGTCAATCAGGTGCGTCCGGGGGGTAAAGCGCAGCAGGCACACAGGGACTACCATTTGGGTTTCCAAAGTGCCGACAGCGCCGCCCGATATCCTGCTCATGCCCACTATCTGACCGCTGCACTGACGTTGCAAGGGGCGGTTGCCCATTGCGATATGCCGGTGGAAAGCGGCCCGACCAAGTTGATGCCTTTCTCGCAGCTCTACCCGTCGGGCTATCTGGCATTTCACGATCCCGCGCATCGGGACCATTTCGAAGACAGCTATATCCAGCTGCCGCTGTCAAAAGGCGATGCGGTGTTCTTCAATCCCGCACTATTCCATGCTGCCGGAGAAAACAGCAGCGCAGATATAGACCGCATGGCGAACTTGTTGCAAATTTCCTCGGCCTTCGGGCGCGCGATGGAAGCGGTAGATCGGCGTGCCATGTCGCAGGCGGTGTTCCCCCATCTGATTGCGTTGAAACAGCGCGGTGACCTGAGCGCCTCGGAGCTTGATGCGGCGATCGCGGCCACCGCCGAAGGCTATCCCTTCCCGACCAATCTGGATACGGATCCTCCGATCGGGGGCAACGCGCCGGAAAGTCAGGCGGATATCCTGTGCCAGGCGGTTTCGGAAGGCTGGAGCGAGACGCAACTGGCCGATGTGCTCTCGGCCCTGCAGGCAAGGCAAGCTGCCTGAAACAACACAGGGGTGCGCCGTTCGCCCACCCATCAAGGAGACGACACCATGGCAGACCTGCTCAAGAAACCGTTCGGAACCCGCGGCAAGGTCCACGACATTACTCCGGCCAGTGCAGGGTGGCGATATGTCGGTTTCGGCCTCTATCACCTGCGTGCGGGCGATACCGCAGTTGAGGCGACCGGCGACCGCGAGGTTATTCTGGTCATGGTCGAAGGCAAGGCACAGATCACCGGGGCCGGGCAGGATTGGGGCGTTCTGGGCGACCGGATGAACGTGTTCGAAAAGACGCCGCCGCATTGCCTGTACCTGCCGAACGGAACCGAGTGGGAGGCCGTCGCCGAAACTGACTGCGTCATCGCGGTCTGCTCGGCCCCCGGCAAAGGCGGGCATCAGGCCCGGCGGATCGGCCCCGACGGCATTACCCTGACCGAGCGTGGCAAGGGCGTAAACACGCGCTACATCAACAATATCGCGATGGAGAACGAGGACTATGCCGACAGCTTGCTGGTGACCGAGGTGTTTACGCCCAACGGCCACTGGTCGTCCTACCCCAGCCACCGCCATGACGAGGATGATTATCCCCGGATCACCTATCTGGAGGAAACCTATTATCACCGCCTCAACCCGGCCAACGGCTTCGGCATCCAGCGGGTCTACACGGATGACGGCCAGTTGGATGAGACGATGGCCGTGTCCGATGGCGATGTTGTGACCGTCCCGCGCGGCCATCACCCTTGCGGCGCGCCCTATGGGTTTGAGATGTATTATCTGAACGTCATGGCCGGACCTCTGCGGAAATGGCGCTTTGTTGCGGCCCCTGAGGTCGAATGGATCATGGAGCGTGACGGATGACCCGAGATTTTGCCACCTATCCCAGCCTGAACGGCAAGACCGTCATAATCACTGGCGGGGCAGGGGGTATCGGCGCCGAAACGGTTCGCGCTTTTGCGGCCCAGGGGGCGAAAGTCGGTTTTCTGGATATCAACGCGGATGCCGGGCACGCGCTGCTGGCGGAACTGGACGGCGAACACGCCTTTTCACAATGCGACCTGCGCGACATTGAAGCGCTGCGTGAGGCCCTGTACCAGCTGTCGGAAGAATTGGGCGCAGCGCATGTTCTGGTCAACAACGCCGCCCATGATGACCGGCACGACTGGCGCGAGGTAACGCCGGATTACTGGGACGAGCGCATGGCGACCAATATCCGCCACATGTTCTTTGCCATCCAATCTGTCGCCCCCGCGATGATCGAACGGGGTAGTGGATCGATCATCAACCTCGGCTCGAACTCGTGGTGGGAGGCGGGCGCGGGCTTCCCGGCCTATGCCACCGCCAAGTCCGCCGTGCATGGCCTGACCCGGACTATGGCGCGCGAGCTGGGCGACCACCGTATCCGCGTGAACACGGTGGTGCCCGGTTGGATCATGACCGAGCGTCAGAAGGACCTCTGGGTCACGCCCGAGGCGCTGGCCAAACAGGTCGACCGCCAATGCCTGCCCGATCCGATTGACCCGGTCTATGTGGCGCGGATGGTGGTATTTCTGGCCTCGGATGATGCCGCCATGTGCAGTGCGGGGAATTTCATGGTTGAGGGTGGCTCGATCTGACCGTCCCATATTCTGAGGTTTAGCATGTCCCAACCATTCCAACTGGCAGCCTGTGCCGAAATGCTTTGGCTGGATAAGCCAATCGATTGGCGCGCCGCACGCCTGACGGAAATGGGATTCGGTGTAGGTCTGTGGAACTGGCCTGAGTGGGATCTCGATAAACTCGAACGCGTCGGCGCGAATTTCACGATCATGAACGGCTATCTCGAAGGCCGTCTTGCGGATGACGAAGGCGCAGATATGTTGCTGAAATCTGCGCGCGAAACAGTGCAGATCGGCAAAAGTTTGGGTGTGGATCGTCTGAACTTGCACGGAACGGGTTTAGGCGATGGCGGTATCCCAATCTGGCAGCACAAAACCGTAACTGGAGCGATGTGGTTAAAGGCGCAGGACACATTACACCGCATCTGCGATCTGGCCGAAGAAGAGGGCATGGTGTTCACGCTGGAAAACCTGAACCTGTTGGATCACCCCGGATGCCCCTTTGGTTCGACAGCGGATGTGTTGGCGCTGGTCTCAGCCATTGATCGTCCTCAATTGCGCATCAACCTCGACCTCTACCACACGCAAATCGGCGAGGGTGATCTTATCCGATGGTGCGAGAAGTGCTTGCCCTGGATCGGAGAAGTTCAAGTTGCCGATAACCCGGGCCGATGTGAACCCGGGAGCGGTGAAGTCAACTATGCCGCTGTTGCGCGGGCGTTGAATGATATGGGCTATCGTGGACCCGTAGGAATGGAGGCCTTTGCGGCAGGCGATCCGGAAGAAGCGCTCGAAGCCTTCCAGAGCGCATTTTCTCTTTGACGGCCTATCTCTGCGGCGGCGCTCCAAAGGCACGGATCACGGCGCGCGCAGCAGCTTCGACCGGGTCGTGGGTCTCTTTCAGGATGGTGACACGGTCGAACCTATCTGGGTCGCGGTTCACCGCTTTGCGCAGTGCGGCACCGAAGGCCATGCGCAGCTCGGTTCCGATGTTGAATTTGCAGATCGAGGTCTCGCGGGCGAGGCGCTTGCGCTGCTCGATCGGAACGCCAGAACCGCCATGGATCACCAGGGGCACCTCTGTCATGGCGTCGATTTGACGGATGCGGTCCTCGTCCAGACCGCCTTCCTTGTTTTGTTGCAGGTGGACGTTGCCGACCGAGATGGCCATCGCATCCACGCCGCTTTTCCGCGCGAACTGCGCCGCCTCGGCCGGGTCGGTGCCGTTTGAGCCTTCACCGCCGGAATAGCCGACAAAACCGATCTCACCCTCGCAGGAAATCCCGGCTGCATGGGCCATTTCCGCAATCGCGGCTGTCTCGTCGATGTTCTGCTGCAGCGATTTGCGTGAGCCGTCGAACATCAACGAGGTGAACCCGCTGTCGAGCGCGATCTTACATTCCTCAAACGTATAGCCGTGGTCCAGATGGGCGACCACAGGAACCGAGGCGTTCTCGGCCAGATGCCGGAACATCTTGCCCAGAACGGGCAGCGGCGTGTGTTCGCGGCAGCTGGGGCCAGCCTGCAGGATCACAGGGGCGTTTTCGGCCTCGGCCGCGGCCACATAAGCGCGCATGTCTTCCCAGCCCAGGGTGACAAGGCCGCCTACGGCATAGCCTTGCTCATAAGCGGGGGTCAGGACGTCTTTCAGCGTGACAAGGGTCATTTGAATTTCGCGATCATGTCTTTGATGCCCGGAATGGTCTCGATCTGATAGGCATGGGTCGGTTGGAAATACTGCACCAGCGAGCGCTGGCTGAGACCGCCGAGGATGGTGAAATAGTACATCTCATATCCCGGAAGCACGCAGCAGGGGTGGTAGCCCTTGTCGATGCAGATCGTTGAGCCGTCGACGATGTGATAGGCATCGCCCGGTTCATTGTCCTCGCGCTGCAGCATCTGCAGGCCGGACCCCCAATTGGGTTTGAAGCGGAAGTTGTAGGTCTCGTCGTGGCGGCTTTCATCCGGCAGACGGTTGGTGTCGTGCTTGTGGCTTGGGAAGCCGGACCAGCCGCCTTGGCCTACCGTGAACAGCTCACTCACCAATAGGCGTCCGACCTTGTCATGCTGTTTCTGGCCGAGGATGTGCTTGATCTTGCGATGGGTTTTGGTGTCGTCGCTGCCGTATTGCACAAGGTCATGTTCTCGCACATCGAAGGGCTCCAGCACCTTGTCGTATTTGGCGCCCGCGATGAACACCTCGGCCTCGTCCGAGACACAAACCATCCGCGCCTTGGCACCGACCGGGACGTAAACACCTTCGGGTTCGCCATCCCAGACATCCTCGCCCCGGTTGCCCAGTTTGGCGAATTGTACGCCTTCGACATCAACATCCACGCTGCCGGTGGCGGGCGCGATACAGGTTTCATAGCCCGGTACTTGATACTCGAACGCCTCGCCGCGGCGCAGTTTGACGATGTTGAAATAGTTCAGCGGCACCGTGGGGTCGTCGGTATCAACGATGGGTTTGTTCTGGTTGTCATAGGGCGCGATATGCATGGGAGCCTCCTATGTGGTCGGGCCGGGGTGATCGGCAAGGAATGAGTCCAGTTGTGTTGTTGTTGGCATCGCCTGGGCGCAACCGGGCTGAGACACAACGATCGAGGCACATGCTGATCCGCGCATGACCGCGTCTTTCAGCGAATGCCCCGCCGCGATCGACGCCAACAGACCAGCCATGAAACTGTCGCCCGCGCCGTTGGGTTTGATGGCGGTGACAGGGTAGATGCCGGTGCAGATTTCCTGACTGTCCACCAGCGTCACCGCGCCCTGTTCACCTTTCTTGTAGATAACGATTCGGCCCGGTTTTTCCGCCAGTTCCTTGGCCTTGGCGAAACCCTTTTCGATACCTCCGGCCATGAAACCGAACTCTTCGTCATTGCCGACGATCAGGTCACTGGCTTCCCCGGCGCGCGACAGAACGTCGGCGGCCACTTCGGGCGAGGGCCAGCTATAGGGGCGGTAATCGATGTCGAAGATCACCGGCAGCCCGGCTGCACGGGCATTGTCAAAGGCGCGAAAGGTGGCGCTGCGTGACGGCTCGGCAGCAAAGACGGTGCCCGCCGAGATCACGGCGGAGAAGGCGGAATAGTCGACCTTGTCCACGTCCTCTTCGGTGACCTGAAAATCGACGGCCCCATTGCGATAGATGACGTTTTGGAAGTTCTCGATCCGGCTTTCATAGACCGCCAGCGACATGCGGTATTCGCCGCCGACAACGCGGATATTGGACGTGTCGACGCCATAATAGCGCAGGCGATTCAGGCAGAATCGCCCAATTGCATCGTCTGAGACCGAGGTGACCAGTGACGCCTGGCTGCCCAGCTTGACCAGACCCGCACAGATATTGGCCGACGATCCGCCCAGATCGGCGTGGAACGTATCAGCATCTTCGCTTTTGACGCCAATGGGATCGGCGAACATGTCCATGCCCGCACGCCCGAACACGGCGAACCGGTTTCCTTTGATACCGTCTATCAAAGCGCTCACGTCATATTCCTCCGGCAAGCTGGGGTCGGCAAAGTTTGGACCTTGCGTTGAATCGATTCACACGATACTCATTTTGCAACCGGTTGCAAATGATATGTTCGGAGCCGTGACAGATGCCTGAAATCGGAATTGGAATTGTAGGTGGCGGCTATATGGGCAAGGCCCATTCGGTTGCCATGTCGGCTGTGGGGGCGGTGTTTAACACGGCGCTGCGTCCACGTCTTGAGATGATCTGCGCCTCGAGCCCCGAAAGCGCCGAACGGTATCGGGCGGCCTATGGGTTCCGCCGCGCGACCGAGGATTGGCGGGTGTTGGTCAACGACCCGGCAGTCGAGGCCGTCGTCATCGCCTCGCCCCAGAACACCCACCGCCAGATCGCCGAAGCGGCCTTTGCCCTGGGCAAGCCAGTGCTGTGCGAAAAACCGCTGGGCGCGTCGATGGCGGATGGTGCGGCAATGGTGGCTGCGGCCGAGGCGGCCGGTGCCGCCAATATGGTTGGCTTCAACTATGCCCGCACCCCCGCCACGCAATACGCGCGAACCCTGATCGCCAAGGGGGAATTGGGTGACATCACATGGTTCCGGGGTGAGCATACCGAAGATTTCTATGCCGACCCCGAGGCCCCGGCCACGTGGCGCACAACCGGCATGGCCAACGGCACGATGGGCGATCTGGCACCGCATATGATCAACGGCGCACTGGCGCTGATGGGGCCGATTGCCGAGGTCATGGCTGAGATCGAAACCGTTCACCGCACCCGCCCCGGGGGCACCGTGGACAATGACGATCAAGCGCAGATCATGTGTCGGTTCGAAAGCGGCGCCATGGGTAACATCCATGTCAGCCGCGTCGCGACAGGCCGCAAGATGGGCTACGCCTACGAGGTTTCGGGCACCAAGGGCGCGCTGCGATTTGATCAGGAAGACCAGAACGCCCTGTGGTTCTATCGCCACGAAGGTCCCGAGGCACAGCGCGGCTTTACCAAGATCCTGACCGGCCCGGCGCATCCGGACTACGAACCCTTCTGTCAGGGTCCGGGCCACGGCACCGGATATCAGGACCAGATCATCATCGAGGCCAAGGATTTCCTGCAGGCGATCCATACCGGACAGCCGATCTGGCCGACCTTCCATGACGGACACGAGGTCAACCGTGTCGTTGCTGCGGCGCTGATGTCGTCACAGCAGCGGCAATGGCAAAACATCCGCGATTTCTGATCGCAAACGGCAAAACACCTAAGAGAGACAATTACCATGGCAAAGCTGAAATGGGGCATGATTGGTGGTGGCGAAGGCAGCCAGATCGGGCCCGCACACCGTCTGGGGGCTCAGGCGGACGGCATGTTCGAATTCGCAGCCGGTGCGCTGGATCACCGCCCTGACGTGGGCCGGGAATATGCGCAGCGGCTGGGCGTGGCCGCTGACCGCGCCTATGGCGACTGGCAGGAGATGCTGGCGGGTGAAAAAGACCGACCCGACCGGATTGATCTGGTGACAATTGCCACGCCGAACTCGACCCATTTCGAAATTGCCAAGGCGTTCCTTGAGGCCGGGTTCAATGTGCTGTGTGAAAAGCCGATGACCATGACCGTGGAAGAGGGCGAAGAGATTGTCCGCGTGGCCGAGGCCTCGGGCAAAATCTGCGCGGTCAACTATTGCTACTCCGCCTATCCGATGGTGCGGCAGGCCCGCGCGATGGTGCGGGCGGGCGATATTGGCAAGGTACGTCTGGTCGTCACCAATTTCAGCCACGGCCACCACGGCGACGCCACAGACGCCGACAATCCTCGTGTGCGCTGGCGGTATGATCCGGCGATGGCGGGGGTTTCGGGCCAGTTCGCCGATTGCGGCATTCATGCGCTGCACATGGCCAGCTTCATTTGCGATGACGAGGTAAAGACCCTGTCCGCCGACATGGCCTCGACCATTTCCAGCCGCGAGTTGGAAGACGACGCCATGATCAATTTCCGGATGGAGGGTGGCACTGTGGGCCGCCTGTGGACCTCATCCGTGGCCATAGGCCGGCAGCATGGTTTCGACATTCAGGTGTTTGGTGAAACCGGCGGTCTGCGTTGGGCCTCGGAACAACCCAACCAGTTGATCTATACCCCCGTTGGTGGACGCACTCAAATCATCGAAAAAGGCGAGGGTGGTCTGCATGACGAGGTGCAGCGCCTGTCCCGCGTGGCAATCGCGCATCCCGAAGGGTTTCCGCTGGCGGTCGCGAACATCTATTGCGATCTGGCCGATGCGATACGGGGCGAGGCCCGTGACGGTCTGCCCGGCGCGTCCGACGGGGTCCGCTCGATTGCCGCAGTGCACGCGGCCGTGGCATCGGGCAAAGCGGACGGCGCCTGGAAAGACGCGCGCCCGCCGATGTTCCGTTGATCAGGGGCGGGGCCGCAATGTGCCCCGTTCAATCACCCGGCAGGGGAAAATCCGTGCCTCCGGATAGCGTTTGGGGTCTTTCAGCATCTCCTCGACCAGATCGACGGACGAGGTGATGATCTGCTTGATTGGCTGATGAATGGTGGTCAGGTCGACGCTTTCCCACCGCGCCATCTCCATGTCGTTCAGACCAATGATGCCGATATCAGTCCCCGGTTTCAGCCCGTGATCGCGTAGGGCCGATAGCGCGCCGATGGACAGAATGTCGTCCCCGCAGAAATACCCCTCGGCGGGGGTTTCCGCCAGCAGGCGCAGCATCTCAGCGCGCCCGGCCTCAAAGGAATAGGCCCCAGCGAAGGAATGCGAGACCTCAAGGTCGGGGTGCTTTTCAACCTCTTCCATAAAGCCGCGATACCGGTCCATTGCCGAGGTCGCATCCTGCGGCCCGCCCAGATACCCCACGCGTTTATAGCCGCGCGCCAGCAGCTCTCGCGCCGCCATGCGACCGCATTCCACGTTGTCGATCCCCACGACGTGCACTTCGGGCGAGGTGGCCGACCGGCCGAAGGTATGCACCACCGGCACGCCGGCGTCATGAAACGCCTTGGCAAAGCTGGGCGGCAAGGTCGATGAAGCAACGATGGCGGCATCTACCGAATATTGTCGCAGCATCCGCACCGAATTAGCCGGTTCGGTCTCGTCCGTCAGGTTCACGATCAGCGGCCGGAGCCCGCGTTCCTGCAGGGCGCGGGTGAACTGGTCGAACACCTCAAGAAAAATCGGGTTGTGGAAGTTGTTCGAGATCAGTCCGATCAGCTTGGTCCGCCCCGTGGTCAGCGACGAGGCCAGCGCGTTGGGGCTGTAGCCCAGCTCTTTCGCGGCCTTTTCAACCTTGCTGCGGGTCTTGGCGGACACCGAAGCGCCCTCGGTAAAGGTGCGCGAAACGGCCGAGCGCGACACGCCCGCCAATGCGGCGACATCTTTCAGGGTGACACTCATGACTGGCGCCCGCGGATCGGGGGAAGGCTGGCAAGCAATTTCATGGCGGAATACTACGCGGCAACGGTCAAAACTTGCAATCGGTTGCAAGCGTCGGGCTCAAATTTCGCAGGCCCCGTGTCATTTGCGCGATTCGAACGGGCAAATGGTGGGTGATGAGTGCCTCAAACGCCCGACATCTTCGATGTGAACGAAGTGCTCTATCCCAAACCGCACGTGCAACAAGGTGCATTTTTTCACTGCCGCAATCAGTACGCTCTTGGAGATAAATCTAGAGCTGTCAGCGGCTTAAAGGTTGCGATATCTTCTTGTCGGTTCATGTTGGGCAAGTCATGGACAGCCAATCCAAAACTTACCAATGGAATTACGAACCAAGGCGGAACTTGGTCGGTGTCATTCCGGTCTGGCCTCGAAAAAGCGGGTGAAATGGGACTTGTCTGAGTAGCCGAGCATCAGACCGATCTCGGTAATTGTCATCTTGTCTTCTTTGAGGTGCTCTTTGGCAACATCGACGCGCAGCCGCTTGATTTCGCGAGGTAGCGTTGTACCTTGCTGCTGAAGCGCTTTCAGAAACCGCTCCGGCTGTATTCCCAGCAATCCGGCCACCGCCTCCGGCCCCAATTCTGTTTCATCCAGTTTTTCTCGTAAGACAGATCGCAAAGCAGCCACCACGGTTACTTCTTCATCTTGTCGAGGCGAGGTTATGGGCATGGTAGAATCCTGTGTGCCGTGGTGCAAAAACAACCATTCCACGGGAAAACTAATTTGCATCCCGGGATCAGTTCCAAGACCAACTTCGATCCCTTTGTAGTCGATAGGCAGTCCATTAATGTATCTGCTTTCCCATCGCACACGGGAAGAATCCCAGGAACCTCCAACGACGGTTTGCAATAGCCGTACATATATTGCAGCACCAAAACCGGTAACCTGAATGGGTGGGACAGTTGGCTCCTGTTGCCTCTCGATACGATACGTTGCTTTGTCTGCTTCGATGACAAGGCTGTGCCGCACAGAGTTGGACTCCTGCGGTACAAGTCCCACGAAACGGGTGAAAAACTCGAACAGCGTCCTTGACGATTGCAGGGCTTGAGCGAAGGGGGGCCATCCCTGCAGGTCAAATGTCTCTCCTACATTCAGGCCAAGGTATCGATCCCCTGACAAGTCCGAGAAGGCATTTAACAGACCGTAGACCAGCTCTGAATGGACGTAGACAGATGGGTCAGACAACAGTTCGGCTTTCAAGCCGACCTGATCCAGGGCTGGTTGCGGATCGATCTCGCGGTCAGTGAGATACTGTAAAAAAGGGGCCGCTAATGCGAGGCGAATAAAGCCCTCGCTATGCTCTTGAGAGGTGGAGTTGAAAGGCATGCGCGTCACCCTTGGAGCGATTAGTCGTCTGGCTTAGTGGCCATTTTTGCAATCACATTCGAACATCCTAATTCAAAAGTGGCAACCGAGCCAAAATTTTCCGAACTACAGTTGGCAAAACATGAATGTGAAGGGAGTATTTATGTCCAGCTTGCAAGCATCGATCGTCGCAGCAGCTTTTGTAGCGGCTTCCTTTTCTTTTTTGACGCCTTCGCAGGCTCAGGAACAGACGCCTCGACAAGTTCTCTTTACGAACGTGAACATCTTCAACGGAGTGGACGGTGAACTCGTCGAAAACGGTTCGGTGCTGGTTGAAGGCAATCTGATAAAGGCCGTTTCTGCAGACCCAGTCGATGCTCCTGATGCGTTCAAGGTTGATGGAGAAGGCCGCACCTTGATGCCCGGCTTGATCGACATGCATTCACACCTTTGTCTGCGCGATGGTATTCCTTGGGCGCGCACCGATTACGACCAGATGCTTGCAGGTGCTTATACGTCTCTTGTCTTAATCGACTACCTCGATCAGGGGTTCACAACGACGCGCGACACTGGGTGCAATGTGCTTGGCATCGCTAAGGGCGTGAACAATGGCGTTATCCCCGGCCCTCGCATTTATCCTAGTGGTGGTGTCATCAGTCAAACTGGTGGGCATGGTGACATCGGCTTCTTCAATGACATGCCGGGAACCGTGGATGACCTTGAGAAACACGGTTGGTCCTACATCGCGGATGGTGTGACCGAAGCGCGGCGCGCGGCGCGGCACAATTTCCGGGGCGGTGCTACGCAGATCAAGGTGATGGCCGGGGGCGGTGTCGCGAGTGAATTCGACCCGCTTCACATGACGCAAATGTCCGTAGAGGAAATGGAAGCTATCGTCGAAGTCGCGCGAGACTACGGCAGCTATGTGACTGTTCACGCCTATCACGACCGTTCCGTTAATCGGGCCATCGATGCCGGAGTACGGACAATCGAGCACAATTTTCTTGTGTCCGAGGAAACCATAATTCGCATGGCAAATGAGGGTGTCGCGTTGTCAGCCCAAGCGGTCATGTCGTTGGAGGCTTTCGCGGACCCCGAGAGTATCACGTTCTTTTCCGCCGATCAGAAAAACAAGGCGCGTGCTGTGAATGCTGGCGCGAAGCAAATGTTTGAATGGGCTTTGAAGCACGATGTGCTGATCGTCACAGGTGGCGACATGTTCGGGCCCGATGTGGGTCGTCAGGCGGAAAACCTGATTTGGTTCAATAAAATTGCCAACAACAACTTGCTAACGCTGCAGACCGCCACATCGAACGCCGCCGAAGTTCTGAGTTGGAGCGGCGAGATGAGCAAGTATAAGGATGGGCCATTGGGCGTGATCCAAGAGGGTGCTTACGCTGACATCATCTTGGTGGACGGCAACCCGCTGGAAGACCTTGACGCAGTTCTGCGCGGTAACGTGGACTTCGTTATGAAGGATGGCCTCGTCTACAAGAACTGGCTGCCTGACGAAAACGCGCCCGCATTCCGGCCAATCAACCCAAATCGTAACGCGTATTTGTCGCGATAGGTGATCCCCCACATGCGACGCGCGGGCCATCAGGACATCTGCGCGTCGGCACGATGACAGTCAGGAAGCCTCAATGAGATTACTTTTTGCAGCTTTGATGTCGATAGGTGTTGCCGGGACAGTGGACGCCGAAGTCAATCTCGATTGGGCTGATCTTGTAGACGTATCCGCGCAAGCGTTTGAAGATCCTTTCGAGGATTTGAGCTACGATCAAATGGATGACTTAGTCATGGTCGTACGTTTGCGCCAACGCCTCGAGAAGCCAGAAATACCCCTTGAAGAGCGAGAGAAGTACAAGGCCCGTCTTGCTGAAACGGAAGAACGGTTAGCCCAAGCCGATATTGATGTAGCGTGGCTTCTCTCGCAGAGGTGGTTGGTCGCAGAACGTAGAAAAGAAGCCGCATGGGCAGGAAACCCCCAACTGGATGGACAAACAGTGACAGTTGCCGGATTTGCGATACCCGGTCCGATTGACGATACCGGAGTTGCAACCGCGTATTTGGTTCCTGAGCGAGGGATGTGCAGCCATTTGCCACCACCGCCACCCAATCAGATGATCAGAGTACGTTTGAAAGACGGATGGGCGCCCTCATACGTACATGAACCCGTTCAGTTAACCGGAAGACTGAACATAGAGCCATCCGAGCGCCAAGTCATGGTCGTCGATGGCCTAATGCCGCTACGCGCCACATTCGATCTGGAAGTCGAAGCTGTCAGAACATTAGGCAGTGAAAATGACAGACGCGAAATGGAACAGAGCGCCGCTGATCGCATCCGGGCTGCGATGGATCGCAAAACGGGTGGGGAAAGAGCTTCGGAATGATCAGAAACCTGCTCGCTGCACTGGTCATTGCATCCGCTGGCTCGGTCTCGGCGCAAGGACTGTCCGGACCCTCTTCGGTCCAAGCTGACCTGGAACCCGGAGATGGGCTGACCGATCCACAATATCGTTCGGACTTTCCGCGCAACATCGCACCGGGTTGGTTCCGGTGGAAAGACCGGTTGGCCGATAGCGGGTTTCGCTTCAACATAGATTACCTGGCGTTGGGTCAGACCACGAATTCGGATCTGGGCACCGGCGAAGCGGCCAGTGGTATCGTTCGGTTCTACGGTAGTTGGCAGGCCACCGAACGTGGTTCTCTGACATTCAAGATCGAAGACCGGCACAGTTACACCGATGTTGCCCCACAGTTTCTCGGGCTGGATGGCGGAGCCCTTTCGATCACAGGAACAGCGTTCAACGATAATGGTTTGCTGCTAACCAACCTGTTTTGGACCCAAAGAGCCGGAGACGGCTCTTGGACACTGCAAATCGGTCAGATCGACGTGACTGACTTCGTGGATATTTATGGTTTGGTCAGCCCCTACAGTAGTTTCCAGAACCTGTCGTTCAACACAAACCCGACAATTAACACGCCCAATCAAGGCCTTGGTATTGCCGGTGGGTTAAAGCTGAGCGAAAATTTCTACGCCGTTGCGAGCGTCTCAGACGCAAACGCAGATCCGTCTGATCCAAACTTTGACGTGTTTAGCGATGGCAATCTCTTCAAATCACTTGAGCTTGGTTACACTTCCGGCTTTGATCGCATCTACTTCGACAATATCCACCTGACCCTCTGGCATGCGGATGCAGCTGACGATGGTAGCCGTCCAGAAGACTACGGTGCTGCGTTTTCAGCGGCATGGTTTTTAGACAATAAATGGATGCCGTTCTTTCGGGCAGGGGCTTCAAAGGGGACGGCGGCACTGTATGATCGATCCGTTTCTGCCGGGCTGGGTTACTACGGCCGCAATACTGACCTGGCCGGGTTGGGTCTGAACTGGGCCGAAGCAAGAGGCGTAGACAGTGACCAATTCACGCTTGAAGCATTCTATCGCTTTTCAATCTCACCCGGACTGCAAATCACACCATCGGTGCAGTTCATTTCCGACCCGCTTTTGAACCCCAATCAGGATAACATCACTCTGTTCGGCATACGAACCCGGATCGTTTTCTGATGCTGGTTGGCAGCAGCGGCCAGAACCAAACGAATAAGAGAGGATTCGCCATGAAGACCCTGTTGGCCGCAACTGCCATAGTGATCGCCTTCGGTGGCGCACTGCACGCCAGTGAAGAAAGTAAGACATGGGACGCGTCAGACGAGGCGAAGCAATTTGTGCATGACACGATCGTCCTTGGCATGTTGGCGAGCCCTTATGGTACTGGCTGGACCGAATATGAGCAGCTCCACACTTACTTTGAACGTGCTCGGGACAACGGCATTACAGGGCATGAGATGACTTTGGCCGCGGCGGATATGTCCTTCGATACCTTGCTTGAGCAGCACTACCACTTCCGCGCGGCGATGGCACAGCAACCGGAAAATTATCTCATCGTGAATGAAACCCGCGATATCGAGGCTGCCCATATACAAGGTAAGACGGCAGTCATCTGGAACAGCCAAACCGCCACGATACTGGATGGCGACCTCAAGAAGATGGCATTGCTCAAGGATATGGGGATCAAGAGTATGATCCTGGCTTACAACGACATTTTCCGTACCGGCTCGGGGCAGTTGGCGGCCTACAACGGGCGCGACATCGGTCTGACACCCTGGGGGAAGTCGGTGATCGATGAAATGGTGAGGTTCGGCATCCTGCTGGACCTGAGCCATACAGGTTCCAAAACGGCCAACGATGCCATGGACTACATGGACGAAAACTATCCCGGCGTGCCCTATGTTTACACCCACTCTGTCCCTGCTGGTCTTTACGCCAACGAACCCTACGCCACGCCACGCGGTTGTTACCGGGCCATTCCCGACGATGAAGCGCTGCGTGCGGCCAAGTCGGGCGGTTATATTTCTCCGACATTCACAGAATGGATGATGGACGGTGTTTGGCCCGAGGACATCTCGCCCAAGCAGGCTGCCGATATGATCGACTATTACGTCCAACTTTTGGGAGTCGACCATGTTGGGATCGCAACGGATGACATGTTCTCACTCGAACTCGTCGTGCAGTTCGCAACTGCTAACGCAAGCATGTACGACGATGGCGGCTACATGATCGATGCCTTCAATAAAGGGGCTACCGGCAACGGTGAACTTGCCAAAATCCTTGCTGCGATAACGGATGACCTTTGGGCGCGTGGCTATTCAAACGAAGACCTTGCAAAGATTTATGGCGGCAACAAGATGCGGGTTTATGCACAAGTTTGGGAAGGCAAACCACCCGAACAATTCCTGAAAGAATACCCAGAACGTCTGCGCCTAAGGCAAGAGCTTCGTGATGGGTTCTATTCTCGATAAATTTGAGAAACTTGCCAAAGAAGATAGATGCCAATACGAGCCTTTGATCAGTGTTGGATTTGGCATGACTAAACGACCCATGATGTACTCCCGCAATGTACTCCGAGCGGCAGCGGATCATCCTTATTTTAAAGGACGCCAGTAAAACAAGGGCTGTTTGATGGTGGGTGATGAGAGACTCGAACTCCCGACATCTTCGGTGTAAACGAAGCGCTCTACCCTAATCCGCACGTGCAACAAGGTGCTGTATTCTACTTTCGCCACCGACACCCATAGAAAAGATGTCTAGTGTTGTCAGTGGCTTGATCCTTTCACACTTTATAGGAAAGCTCAAGCTCAGGAGAGTGTGCTATGCAGAACTGATCCCGGTATTGGAGCGACAACTGCAGCCCATGTGCAGCGGAGATGCAGCGGTCATCGTCGTATCAAAAGGGGGTATGGGGGCAATTGTCGACGCATTGTTGTTAGATGCCCCCTCGAAAAAATGCACCGTAAATTCTTCTACTGAGCCTACCCTGCTTTAAAAGCGCAGGCGGTCACGGATATTCAGCACCGGCACTGAAACCGTTCGCAAATATCACCGTGCATTCATCTAGGTGCTAGCCAACAAGCCAACGCCAATTGTCGCCAGTTGCCGCCTTGACTAGGAACTCGTGAACGCCCATGTTCACATCGTCATTCAGTTGGGGACCCTTGGGTCTCTGGGGATGGTGGGGGGTTCAACTCCTCTGGTGTTATCAGGACTCGCTTCGTTTTTTCTGGTTTTAATCATCGCCTCGAAACATTTGCTACGTAAGGGTGCCAGCAAAGAAAGGAGTTCCACTATGGAAAAAAAGTCAAACGTTAATGCCAACATCAACCTGTCTAAGTCCGTCCACGAAGCTCTTCATGAATTCGCAGTGTCGTTCGGAGCGGGTTTCCTTGGTGGCGCCATCCCATCCATTGCCCCGCTACGTTGAGCAGCGTAGCGGGACTCGTCCGTCTAACCCAATCAGGACTTTCGAAGCACCTTTAGTGTACGCGATTTGTGACAGTTCGAACTTGCCGCAGACGTTGGTCTACGTGCCGCATGGTTCAGCTTGAGAAAGCCCAACTAAATACCTATCGTCGAATTTAGGAAGGTAGGTGTTTTGGACTCGTATCTCGATATAGCACACAAGGTACTTCGCGCGTCCCGCAGACCGATGTCTGCGAAAGGCATTCTGAACGCCGCCTATCGAGCTCAGATTGTTCCCGAGCACCTGCGTGGGAAAACTCAGCACAAAACGCTCCAAGCACGTTTGAGCGAAGATATTCTTCACCATCGGTCTACATCGCTATTTTATCGGACTGAACCGGGAAAGTTCTTTCTAAGCGAGTTGATGTCTGACCCGGATATCCCCGATAAATTCAAGGAGATATTTCCAGCACGAAGAAGAACCCGCGACTTGCAGAATGATAATGCGCTCGGGATCAGCCGGAAGTTTCTCAAGAATTGGCGTAACACGACAGGCAATAGTGATATTGTCGAAATGCTCGCTGAGGCTGAGCGACAGGAAGCCATTCGCTACCTGCCTCAGTCTGGGAATTCTGAGTACGCAACCGTTTGGACATTCTCACTCGTTAGGCGAAATGACGAAGTACTATCTTATCGAATAGGTAGATATCGCGACGACCGTGAGGCCTTTGCAAACAAGAGGACTATTGGGTTTCCGGGTGCGGTCACAATTAGTGACAGGTCACTGTTCTCTCAAGAAGACTACGGGGCGACAGAAAATGCATTTCGAGTACTCTTGCTTGATTTAGACTTGTCGTCACAATCCTTTTTAGAGGAAAACCCCAAAAAACCTTCTCCCCTTTTTGTTTTCGAGACAGAGGGAGATGACGGGGTAAGTGTATTATTAATTGTTCTCGAATGGATATGCCCAGACTGGTTTGAACCGACAACTCGGAAATTATCCTTGAATGACCCATGTTGGCTAAATTTTTCGGTTCAACCCAACAACATTGACGATTTTGAACCTTGGAGTAAAACAACCTTACGCAGAATTGTGTCGCGTGAGTTTGCGGAAGAGTGACTATTAAGAACGTTCCCCCTGAAAAAGCGGCATTCATCCGGTACGAGTTGGAAAACGGCGACGACCGAAGAAAAAAGGTGGCGCTTCAAGAAATCGCTCGGACCTACCGAAGCGGGGGTCGCTTCGCGCCTGACATTCGCAATGGTTTAGAGCTTACCATAAATGGATTGCTTAGCGCCCGACAGGACGCCAAAGTGACACGCTGGTGCTTAAACTGCATAGCACAGATGGGAACTCGTTCAGGCTCGATGCATTCAGTTGAACGGATGCTTCAACAACAGGTTGGTGATCCTGAGATTATTGCAGCCGCAGTTGCGGCAGCCGCGAAGCTTTACGCCGGGCAACTGGACGAGTGCGATGCGCTTGGTACGGTTCAGCCGGAAATCAAGACACTAGCTGCACTACAAATTGTTCCGCCTTCGAAGCTCGACTTAACAGGGTTCAAGATCGATGTTGATGCAGCCGACGACGAGGTTCTCAAACTTGCACTTATCACTGTCGGCCTGAACAGAGCTTTTGAGAACATGTTCCATCCAAGGCATACCAATGCGGAGTTGGTAAAGGCTTTGGGTCAGCACGACAACAGGGTAGTCAAGCAATACTCGGTCTGGTCCGCGATTGAAAACCATGGGCTAAGCATCCACGACTTGGGGATTCCTTTTGCCAATCTCGATAGCGAACCTTCGAATGTTCAAGCTAAGATGCTGCAGCTTGGCGCAGAAAAGATCGTTGACCTAAAAGAGCGCCAAGAAGTTATTCAAAAAGGTTCATACTTGCCGACGGTCGAGGCTCGGGAGGGACTCGCTAAGGGCTTGCAGTCGGTTTACTACGATGGCTTAGAAGGTGTGACTTTGGACTGGTACGATATTGAAGGAAGCCTTCGCGTCCGTGAATTGCTTGCCGAACACTTTGCCCGATATGGTTCAACTTGTGGTCCGTATGAAGAAAAGGCACTTGAGTTGTTTGAAGCCGAGTCGACGCTAAAGAAGCGGCTTTATCTCGGAGCCGAGGGCACGTCACTTTTCGGAAAGCTGAAAGCCAACGACCTTAGGGAGGGCACCCCTGATATGTTCGGCGGCGACCTCGACCCTTTAACGACCCGACTAATTGAGGAGAGAAAATTGCCGACCGTGAACGTGCTAATGATGTGCGCATCCCCGAAGGACGCAGGCGATCCTCTGCGGCTTGATCAAGAAGCACGCGATCTCAAAGAGCAGATCAGGCTTGTCGAAAAGCCCAAGCAGGATGTTGTTGTGACGCACGCTTGGGCGGTTAGGACCGACCAAGTTCAAATGGAAGTTTTGAACAATGTTCCCGACATCCTGCATTTTAGCGGCCACGGCGGCACAGGACTGCTTTGCTTCGAGGATAAGAATGGCGATATGGCTACTGTATCTGCCGCCGCTGTCGAAGGGCTGGTCAAGCTCAGCGACAGCGTTCAGTGCCTCGTCTTAAACGCCTGCTATTCGGAGAGCATTGCAACTCAGGTAAGCGCCCATGTTAAGGCCGTGGTTGGATGTTCTGTCGCCATTGGAGATGACGCTGCGATTGCCTTCACAAGAGCCTTCTATCGCGCTTTACGGCACGGCCACCCTTACCGCCGCGCATTCGATCTGGCGCTGAATGATCTGCAGTTGTTGGGTATGGAAAGCGAAGCGAAGAAATACAGGTTTGTCACCGGCAGCAACTAGTAATTTTGGAGTACGGGCCGGACCTGCGGTTGGCCCTACCTGCCGGTTCCAACGACACCACTAAGATGTCTGGTCCTAATGCTTCTCATCTCGCACAATACTTGCGTTGCGAACTTCTGCGCACTGCCGCTTTTCGTAAAGAGCTTAATATGCCGAGCAGCCTGAGTTGCCCGAAAACAATTACTAATCTCTGCCGTTGACAGCTGACATCTAGGACAGCCGTGGTGAGATGCCCGCAGGTGACTTTTGTTAAAGTAGGCCGAACTACCGGCTCAAGGTAGCTAATGAGCCTGCACGGGGACTTCTGGAATCGAGGCTTCGCGAAGATGCCGGTATTAAGCACAGCTTGACCTGAATGCTCACCTTCGGCTTGGCTTGAACAGTTCATGGAACCTGCCCCACCCAAAGAAGACAGATTACATCCCGCAGGGGCGAGGCTTACGCCCCGCCCTTTGCTAGGTTGTCCCGCTTCCAAAGAGGTTGCAGGTTGCTGTAGTGGCAAAGTTCGATGAGGTGTTCCAAAGACCGCGCAGCTGAGAGAGGGGTAATATGGTCCACCTCCCATTGACCATACCGATCCCATGTCATGCCGTCTGTGAAGCGTGCCTCAATGTGCTGTTTCAAGTCCTCCTGAGAGCAGTCAACCGAATTAGACGGGCTCGCCCGCCCCATCAGCACTTGTCCCGACCGGTTTAGTACCGACCTATACATCCGGTAAGATGGGTCGACTGCTCGACATCTCCGATCTCGCTGCGCCGTTTGCTCTGCATTGCACTGCACACACTGGCGATTGCTAACGTACCGCTCGGACACGTGCCCATACTTACACGGACGACCCGTCCAGAAACGAGAAAGGCCGCACAGGGCGGCCTCTTCACGAGTCAGGAACGTCTGTTCCGCAGCTATGTCAAACGGCATTAGGCTACTGCCGCCACCTGACGACCCTCCAACCGGGCAAGCAACTCAACCTGTCTCGGACCTTTCGCACATACGGGTCCACTATTGACTTGACCCGACAGCAGCCAGTTCAGCAGAAGATTCCGCATTCTCTGAGATGGCATGTAGAGTGTTACCCTATGCCTTGGAGTGTAGGCGCGACCGGTTCCGTTTAGACCTCCGACCCGTATTGCGGATCGGAATAGCCACTGCACCAGTTCTGTCAACGCATAGGCATCCGAGAACCTACGAGCCTCCTTGCTGTCGCGTTTCATGCGTAGGAAGGTCAACAGTTGTGGGTTGGGGTGTTGATCATATAGGTACACCGCTGTTGTGCACCCGACATGGTCATTAGTGCCGCGTGTAGTGTTGGGCACAAAGCTGACACCGTTTGTGGTCCACTCCTCGTCAAAGGTCTCCGTGTCCTTGTTGTACACGTCTTCCTTCATTGCGCGACCGAACAGCCGTGTATGCTTTGATAGCCTACCTGCCTTTGGCTTTTGGCCTGTTACTGCCCCATGCCACAGGTCACGTGCACAAGTCAGCATAACGGTATTGAGGTTTACTCCATACAGTTCTCTATCCTTGAACTTGCGTAGCTTCTGACCAATCGAAGAGCACTCCCGATGTGTTTTGATCGACTTTAGCTGTGCGCAATGTGTCCACTTTTGGCTCCCTATCTCTGGCATGGGTAGAACCGTTAGCGCGTTAGCAACGTCTTCTCGCCATGCTGCCTCATCTACTGCATCCAGACGCTCCACCTCCAGTGTGAAGCATTCGGGGTGGTCTTTCCGCAGTTTTTGCAGGTACTGCAGCAGCACCGATCCTTCCGAAAGGTACGTGTAAATCGTCACGGACTTGGGCTTGAGCAAGAGTTCTTTGGGAATGGCGAGCACGAACAGCTTCTCGCTTATGCGATAAAGTGCACCCGACTTGGCCTTTTCATATAGTGATCGGTTAAGTGTCTTGTCCCCTATGCGGTATAGCTCATCCCACTTTTCTGTTGGAACAATACGTCCGTCAGGCTCCTCTTCTGCCATGCCAAGACCGAGGTAAACTGCATCAAAGTCAATCTTTCGGATTGTCTGGTCCACCTCGAAGGGGTTTACGACCTCGTCGATGATGAGATTGTATCCACTAAGCAAGTGATCGACTTCGATGGTCGGTTTGCCGTGGCTGTCGAACTCAGTACATCTCGCAACCCCGGTGTCTTGGGTTGCCAGAGTTCCGAGACGGTAGAATAGTTGATGAGTACAAGCGATTGACTTACCCGCCCGTATCAACTTTTCGCAGTGATCGCGTTTGTTGCCGCCGTTGCAAATGGGCTGTGTCAGAATGAAATCGGAACCCGTTCGGGCACCTTTGATGAACCGTTCCACCTCACTTAGATACGGGACAACGGCTATGTATTTTTCCGACTTTTTGAAGTTGCGGTTGATTTCTGTGGATTTGCCATACCCACAGGGTTTGTCGACAATAGTGATGTGGGGCATTCAAGCCTCCTGTGTTCGGTCCATTGGACCAGTTTGGGGAATGCGCTCTGGTGGATACCGAGCAAATGGAACTGCCCCGTTGGGGCGACTGGGAGGAAATCCCGGTGAACACGCAATGGCTAAACTAGAGGGATCAAAAGCCCTCTTTTTAGTACCTTTGCTTACAGGTCAGCGTGATTTAGTGTTTATTTACTTATACTTACTTGCCGATTACTCCACTCGCATTGGAGTGAAGGAAGGCCAAGTCGTCTAAGCGACCCGATCAACACTGACCAAGCGAAACCTGTATGCTCAACTGAGGGAGGGGTTTTGCTCAAATGAGGGATTGGTAACGCTTGTTAGTTCACAAGACGGAGGGTTAGCGCCTGTGTGTTCACAAGAGGAAGGGTTAATGCCATTTCCAAATGTGTGCGGGACAGAAAGCCAGCCAAGGGACAGCCGAAAGGCTAGGGGAGCAGTGTTGTCGCTTGATAGGGAGTAGGGTGGTCAAAAATTGACGCATCGAGAGACTACGACCACCCTCCACAGCATCACGCCGTTTTAGGCATGTTCGACGGCTGCCAACTTTGCCACGATGTCATCGGTCTGCAGGTGGGTGTAACGCATCAGCATCCGCAAATCCCGATGTCCGCTGATCATTTGGACCTGCGCCAACGATAATCCGCTTTCAACAAAGCGGGACACCGCCTCGTGTCGAATGTCATGAAATGTAAGGTCTACCACGCCTGCCCGTTGCCTGAGGCGCTCAAAGGCTAATCGCACAGAATTACCAGACAGGGGCAAACACCGGTCGTTCCCGCGTGGCAGGTCCATCAAAACGGCAACGGCATTAGGGCTGAGAGGCACTGTACGGGCGCGACCGTTTTTGGTTTGGGGCAAGAATACTGTCCGACGCTCAAGGTCTACATGCTTCCATTGTATCGACAGCAATTCCCCTCGGCGCATCCCGGTTGCCAAAGCAAGCGTCAGCAATGGCTTCATCAGCGGAGACCGAGCTTGGTTCACGGCTTCCAGCAAAGCCTGCCATTCTCCCTGCCGCAATCGTCTCTCTCGGCGGTTGTCGATCTTGGGCCGCCGGACAGACTTGACTGGGTTCCCCTGTGGCAGGTTCTGCCCCCAATCCTCACAGGCGACATCAAGGGCGTGCTGCAACCAACCCAGCTCCCTCACCACAGTCGCCGCCTTCATGGATTTAATGCGCTGGTCACGATAGTGGACAAAGTCAGCGGATCGCAGCTTGCTGACCTTCCTGCTGGCTAACTTGGAGCACTTACGCAGGAACCCGTTGATTGCGTAACTTTCATTATCTGCGCACCGTTTCTTGCTCGTGACATTATCTCGGTATTTTCGCAGCACTTCACCAAGCGTCATCTCGGATGCACCCACACTGAGGGCTGGGGTTAGCAATCCCCTGTCGGCGCTCAACTCCGTCTCACGAGCCCACTTCGTCGCATCAGCACGCTTTAGAAAGGACTTGGATCGGGATTGCCCGTCCTTCCGAACCGTCGCCTGCCACTTTCCGCTAGGCCGTTTTACGATTGTTGCCATGGCCCATATCTCCTGTGTTGGAGACATCTTTTCTGTCGAAGTGCAGCGGAGGCGCAGCGGACACAGTTTCATGCGCAGAACAGCAAAAGGTGCTAGTCGCGTAAGACCTTGATACATTGTGGGGAAAGGATGGTGGGTGATGAGAGACTCGAACTCCCGACATCTTCGGTGTAAACGAAGCGCTCTACCAACTGAGCTAATCACCCGTGACGGTGCATGTAGCCAAGCCAGCGCGCGGGCGCAAGAGGGTCTGGCACAATTTCTTTGATGCAATGCCAGCTCTGGCGGATTTCTTGATCCTGCCCCTCGTTTATTTCGTTCATTTTCGGCAGGCTGCAACGTGGGCCACGGGGAAAGTCGCTTGCGCGTCCTATGCGCCCTCAGATATTCCCGAGGGGACTGCAACCTTCCAGACGGGAGAGCACATGATCCTGTCCCTTGCCCGCCGATGTGCAATCACAACCTTGGTGTTGGGCACTTTGACGCTGGCCCCGATCCGGGCCGGAGCGGGGGAGGTTTTGGTTTTCGCTGCCGCCAGTCTGAAAAACGCTCTGGACGAGATCGCGCCGATCTTCGAACAGCAAACCGGGCATGAAGTGACGGTGTCCTATGCGGCCTCGTCCGTGCTGGCGCGGCAGATTCAGCTGGGGGCACCTGCGGATCTGTTCATTTCGGCAAATGTGGACTGGATGGATGTTCTGCAGGATCAGAACCTGATCGACGCGGATTCGCGGGTGGATTTACTGGGCAATGAGCTGGTTCTGATCGGCGGGGCGGGTCAGGATCAGATCGGCCGAATGCAGCCGAATGTCGATCTGTCTGCAAAGCTGGGGAGCGGGCATCTGGCGATGGCGCTGGTCGACGCGGTGCCGGCGGGGATTTACGGTAAGGCGGCGCTGCAGAATCTGGGGCTGTGGGAGGGTGTGCAGACCCGGATCGCCCAAACCGACAATGTCCGCGCGGCGCTTGCACTGGTTGCGGCAGGGGCCGTGCCGCTGGGGATCGTCTATCAGTCGGATGCGCAAGTCGAAGACCGGGTTCAGGTTGTGGCCTCGTTCCCGCCTGATCTGCACCCGCCGATCATTTACCCGGCAGCGGTGACCGCATCCGGCACAACCGAAGCAGATGCGTTTCTGAACCACCTGCAATCGGATGTGGCCCGGGAAGTCTTTGAACAACAGGGCTTTGCCCTGCCGGGGCGCTGACGGATGGGATGGTTGGGTCCGGCAGAGCTTGAGGCGCTCAGACTGTCGTTGCGTGTGTCCTTCTGGGCGACGCTGGTGACTTTGCCGTTTGGCATTTTTGTAGCTTACGCGCTGGCCCGCTGGCGGTTTCCCGGTCGTCAGCTTCTAAATGGGCTGGTGCACCTGCCGCTGATCCTGCCGCCTGTGGTGACCGGGTACCTGCTGCTGTTGACCTTTGGTATCCAGGGGCCAATGGGCAGGTTGCTGGCCGAGTTTGGGATCGTCGTGGCCTTTCGCTGGACCGGCGCGGCGTTGGCAGCGGGAATCATGGCCTTTCCTTTGATGGTGCGCGCCATCCGCCTGTCGATCGAGGCGGTGGACCCGAAATTGGAACAGGCCGGGGCAACGCTGGGCGCGTCTCGGCCCTTTGTGTTTGCCACCGTCACCCTGCCGATGATCCTGCCTGGCGTGATCGCCGGTGCCATCCTTGCCTTTGCCAAAGCGATGGGAGAGTTCGGGGCCACGATCACCTTTGTCTCGAACATCCCTGGCCAGACCCAGACTCTGCCCTCGGCGGTCTATGCCTTTCTGCAGGTGCCGGGGGGCGAAGGCGCGGCGACGCGATTGGTGATCGTTTCGATCATCATCGCCATGGGCGCACTATTGCTGTCGGAATATGTCGGTCGTCGTGCGGCCGCGCGGGTGTCCGGGTCATGAGTCTGTCTGTCCACCTGCAGCACGATTTGCCTGACCTTACGCTGGATCTCAGCTTTGATGCGCCCTCAGGCGTAACGGTTCTGTTCGGGCGGTCCGGTTCGGGCAAGACCACCGTAGTCAATGCGGTGGCCGGTTTGTTGCGCCCCCAGGCGGGGCGCGTTGCCGTGGACGGGTGGGAGCTGTTCGACACCAAGAAAAACCTATGGCTGCCACCACACCGTCGGCGCTTGGGGTATATCTTTCAGGAAGGCCGCCTGTTCCCGCATCTGACTGTGCGACAGAACCTGTCCTATGGGCGCTGGTTCGCGCCAAAACGGGCGCGTCGCGAGGACCCGGACAAGGTGATCGAGATGCTGGGCATCGGCCATCTGCTGGATCGCCGCCCCGCGGGCCTGTCGGGCGGGGAAAAGCAGCGTGTCGCCATTGGTCGCGCCCTACTGGCCAGTCCGCGGCTGATCCTGGCAGATGAACCTCTTGCCGCGTTGGACGACGCGCGCAAGGCCGAGATCCTGCCCTATTTCGAACGGCTGCGGGATGAAGTTTCGGTTCCGATTCTCTACGTCACCCATTCCGCGGCCGAAGTCGCGCGGCTGGCGACCTCGGTTGTTGCTTTGCAGGATGGCAAGGCGGTGCGGCACGGCCCGGCCTCTGAGGTGATGGCCGACCCGTCGATCGCTCCGGCGGGCGTGCGGGCCGTGGGGGCGGTGTTGAAGGTTCGGGTTCGGGACCATCACGCCGATGGGTTGACCGAACTGGATGCCGGTGGCGCGCGACTGTTCCTTCCACGCATCCCGCATCAGGTGGGGGAAGAGCTGCGCATCCGTATTCCGGCGCAGGAAGTCATCCTGTCCAACAAACGGCCCGAGGGATTGTCGGCCCTGAACATGCTGGAAGGCGCGGTTGATACGATCCGCGCGGGCGACGGGCCGGGGGCCATCGTTTCGGTCCAGACCCCGGCAGGGCCGGTGCTGGCGCGCGTCACCCGCCGCTCGGTCGAGGCGCTGGGGCTGGAGCCCGGCAAGCCGTGCTATGCGGTGATCAAGACAGTTGCTCTGGCACCGCAGGATGTCGGCGGGCGGCTGGGCAATCGCTAAACCTGGACTTTACTCATCATCCGGGCCCCCTATGATTTATGGAAATGCCCGAGTGTGTTTCAGGCCAAGGATTTGTTGCTATGCGGTTTCTCAGAATTTCAGGCGCAGTTGTTCTGCTTTTGCTACCAACGCTGGCGCAAGCCGTCGGAATTGGTTTTGCCGTCAGGCCCGGGTATCGTGCGACGGTCACGCAGTTGAAAAATGGTAATTACCAGGTGGCCACCCATGGCTCGTCCGCGGCAATCGCCTATTGGTGCGGCATTGGGGATTTTGCCATCCGAACACTCAGGCTGCCGACAACTCAGCGCATTTACGTGGCCAAAGCCTATGACAAGCAGACACGGACCGTGCAGTTTTCGCTGACACCACCCGAGGGCGGTGACACTTCAAAGAGTTATTCGATCTCGGTCAGCCGTGTGGGCGAGAATATGTCGGCATCCGGGGCGCAGAGCCGTTGCTTTGACAACCTCATGGATTTTGATTTCTGAGCGCAGTCAAATCCACTTGGCCATCGGCGGCAGGCTCATCAGTACCGCATCGGGATCATGCCCGGTTTCCAGCCCAAACTTGGTGCCCCGGTCATAAACCAGGTTGTATTCGGCATAGAGACCACGATGCACCAGTTGGGTATTCTTGTCGTCGTCACTAAATCCCTGCACGCGGCGCTTTTCCACCAAGGGCAGAAAGGCGGGCAGGAAGGCGCGACCGATATCCTGCGTCAGCGCGAAATCCGCCGCCCAATCGCCGGTGCAATAGTCATCCATGAAAATGCCGCCGACTCCACGCGCGCGTTTGCGGTGAGGGATGTAGAAATACTCGTCCGCCCATTCCTTGAGGCGCGGGTAGTGACCCGGGCCGTGCGGGTCCAGGTGCGCCTTCTGCGTGGCGTGGAAATGGGCGGTGTCGTCGTCGTATTCGATACAGGGATTCAGGTCTGATCCGCCGCCGAACCACCACGCGTGCGGCGTCCAGAACATGCGGGTGTTCATATGCACTGCCGGAACATGCGGGTTCTGCATATGCGCGACCAATGAGATGCCCGAGGCCCAGAAACGCGGATCATCCGCCATGCCCGGAATACCCTTGCGGGCAGCCATCGCCTGCTGCGCACGGGCGCCCAGCGTGCCGTAAACGGTCGAGATATTGACGCCGACCTTTTCGAAAACCCGCCCGCCGCGCATCACCGACATCAGCCCGCCGCCTGCGTCCGAGCCGTCCTCGGATTGGCGCGTGGTTTCCTTGACCTCGAACCGACCGGCCGGGGCATCGGAAAACGGCCCGGTGTCGTGGCTGTCTTCCAGCGCTTCGAACGCGGTGACGATTTCATCACGCAATTGACGGAACCAGGCAGAGGCGGTGGATTTCTCGGTGTCGAACATGGGGATCAGTGGGCCGGGGCTGCGACGGGGTCCAGCAGGGTGCGACCGCCGTCAATGGTCAGAATTTGTCCGGTGATGAACCCGGCGGCGTCCGAGGCCAGATATTGCGCCGTCTCGGTCAGTTCCGAGGGTGCGGCGATCCGGGCTAACGGAGTGTGCTTTTCGATATCGTCCCGGAAATCGCGGTTTTCTTTCAGGGTGGATTGCAGCGAGGCACTCATCACCGAGCCCAACGCGATGGAATTCACCCGGATACGGTTCGGGGCCAGCGCCACGGCCAGCGAACGGGTCATCTGGTCCAGCGCGGCGGTCGATACGGAATAGGCCATCAGGTCAGGGTGCGTACGCCGGGCAGCAATCGATGACAGGTTGATGATCGACCCGGCGGGATTTTCGTCATCGTCTCCGGCCTGCTTGATCATCCGTTTGGCGACCAGTTGGCTCAGCCGAAGGGCAGGCATCAGGTTCTGGTTCAGCAGGGTGCGGACCGAGTCATCTTCGGTATCCAGCGGGTCGGAGGGGATCACCTGCCGCGCGCCGTTGATCAGGATGTCCACCTGATCGAACGCGTCGAGGGTGGCCGACAGCAGATTGGCGATGGTCAGCTTTTCGCGCAGGTCTCCGGCGAAGAACCGGATGTTGCTGTCATCAGCCTGCTCGCCCAGTTCCTCGGTCAGCCGTTTTTCGTCCATATCGGCAAACATCACATTGGCACCTGCATCGGCAAAGTGGCGCCCGATGGCCAGCCCGACACCGTTGGCCCCGCCGGTCACGATTGCGGTCTTGCCAGCTATGGAAAAGGACATGCGTATTCTCCTGAGTTGCGGCGCAGGTTAGCCGGGATCACCGCCGAGGGCGAGAGGCATGAAAGACCTTGAACCGATTGTCGCCGGTCACTTCTTCGACATGAGAAAAAGCGTCGGTCAAAGCGGCCTCGTAGGGTAGGTGGCGGTTGGCCACCATCCACAGAGACCCGTTGCGGGTCAGGTTCTTGGCGGCCGACCGGATGAAGCCTTGCCCCAGCTCCGGTTCGGCACTGCGGCCAGTGTGGAAGGGCGGGTTCATCACCACCGTGTCGATGGGCTCAGACGCGCGCCAGGTGACCGCATCCGCCCAGTGAAATTGTGCGCGCGGGTCGGCTACATTGGTTTGGGCGCAGTTCAGGGCGGTGTGGTCGGCCTCGACCAGATGCAGGGCCTTCAGGCCCGGAGTCTGCAGCAGCCCGGCAGAAAGGTATCCCCATCCTGCGCCAAGGTCTGCGACACAGGCGCCGAGCTTGGCGGGCAATGCCGCCAGCAACAAAGCCGAAGCCGGATCGATGCCATCCGCAGAGAACACCCCCGGCGCGGTCTGAAAGCCGTCTGCGGTCTGATGTTCGGGCGCAGCCCAATCCGCAAAAGCCTGGCGATCCGACTGGAACCAGAAAATTTTGCCATGGGCCTTGGAGATCGGCCCCTCGACCGCGACGCGTTTGCGGATGTCTTTCAGCAGGCTGTCCACGCCATCGGTCTTGGCACCGTCCACGACGACGACTCCACTGGCGCGGGCGCAGGCTTGATGCACCATCGAGCGGGCCAGCGCCTTGGCGCGCGGCAGGATCACGATGGCATCCTGACAGGGATCATCCGCCTCAGGCACGACCGCGAACCCTTGATTGGCAAAGTGATCGTGGAACGGTTTGAACGGCTGCACCATCTGCGTTTCACGCGGCAAGGCCGACAGGTCACTGGCCAATGTCGGCCCAAGCACCGTCAGCGGTTGCGACAGCGAAAGGCCGCTTTGCAGGGCAAGATCAAGACGAGGGGACATGAGTGCTGTAGAAAGAGCAGCGCGGGCTTACTCTTCCCGCTCCATTGTGCATTGCAGCGGGTGCTGGTGCCGGCGTGCGAAATCCATGACCTGACCCACTTTGGTCTCGGCAATCTCGTGGCTGAACACGCCCACGACGGCGACGCCTTTCTTGTGGACGGTCAGCATGATCTCGAACGCTTGTGCGTGGGTCATGCTGAAGAAACGCTCCAGTACATGCACCACGAACTCCATCGGGGTGTAGTCGTCATTCAGCAGCAGAACCTTGTACAGCGGCGGGCGCTTGGTCTTGGGGCGCGTCTGCACCAGGACCGACGCGTCGGGGTCGTCCTCCGGTTTGTCAGACATGATCCATTTGTGTTCAAGCATCGCGTTCTACTGTCCGATTCAGGCTTCGGTTTATCTGTGCGCTTATATAACGTCGTACCAGCCAGAGAAAAGAGCCAGCAGGACGTATTCGACATGGGTCAAAACCTTACCACAATCGGCTTCGATGCGGATGATACTTTGTGGCACAACGAACGTTTTTTTCAACTGACGCAGGCCCACTTCACCGATTTGCTGGCCGATCATGCCGAGAAGGACCATCTGTTGGAGCGGCTTCTGGCGGCCGAAAAGCGCAACATCAGGCATTACGGATACGGCATCAAAGGTTTTACCCTGTCGATGATCGAAACTGCGATCGAGGTGACCGAAGATCGGGTTCCGGCCTCGGTCATTCGCCAATTGGTCGAAGCCGGGCAAGAGATGCTGGCCCATCCGATCGAGTTATTGCCCCATGCGCGCGAAGCAATCGAGGGTGTCGCGGCGACTCATCAGGTGGTGCTGATCACCAAGGGCGACCTGATCGATCAGGAACGCAAACTTGCGCAGTCCGGGTTGGGTGAACTGTTCGACGGGGTCGAGATCGTGTCCGAGAAGACGCCGCAGACCTACCACCAGATTTTCAATCAGTACGAGGGCGGGCCTGCATCGGCGATGATGGTTGGCAATTCGATGCGGTCCGACGTAGTGGCCCCGATTCAGGCGGGGTGCTGGGGTGTGTATGTTCCGCACGGGCTGGTCTGGGAGGTCGAGCAGGCCGAAACGCCCGCCGACAATCCCCGATACCGCGAGTTGCAGGATCTGGGTCAACTGTCCAACCTTGTGCAGCGGCTTGGGTGATGTTGCCGAATGGTCTCAGTTTCGAAAATTCGGTGTGGTGCCGCGGCAATTTCTGGTCACATTCAAGGATGTTGTGGGGCGCGCAGCCTGTTTGGCCATATGTTGTAGGTCGCGCGAAGGGCAACCAAACAGCGATTTGATGAGCTTTTAGTTTATTTCATTGGGTCCCTGTGCTAGCCTTGAGGGTAATAAAATAATTACAAGCTGACCGGGAAAACCCGGCGGCCCGAGGTAGACAGAGGCAAAGATCGTGCAGGTTCGGCGGACAGTTCCGGCCCGAATGGGCTTATTTCTTATAGCATTCTTGTGGCTGCTCTCCTTTGCGCCGTTGCAAGGGGTGGCCGCGCCTTATGCGGCAATGGTGATCGACGCGCGCACCGGTGAGGTGCTGCATTCGCGCAACGCCGATACACGGCTGCACCCGGCTTCGCTGACCAAGATGATGACGCTCTACATCGCGTTCGAAGCGGTGCGGAACGGCGAGATTGACTTGGATACGCAGGTTCGCATCACCCAAAAGGCCGCGTCCGAGCCGCCCTCGAAGCTGGGTCTGCGCACGGGGCAGACAATTGCCTTTCGCTATCTGATCCGCGCTGCAGCAGTGAAGTCGGCCAATGACGCCGCCACCGCCATCGGCATCGCCATCAGCGGATCCGAGGCCGCCTTTGCCCGCCGCATGACGCGGACGGCCAAGGCCATGGGCATGAGTCGCACCACCTTCAAGAATGCGCACGGCCTCACCGAATCGGGCCACCTGTCCACAGCGCGGGACATGACCACGCTGGGCCGTCATCTGTTGTATGATTATCCGCAGTATTACAACCTGTTCTCGCGCCAGTCGACTCATGCGGGGATCAAGACGGTTCCGAATACGAACCGCCGCCTTCTGGCGGCCTATAAGGGCGCGGACGGAATCAAAACCGGCTACACCCGCGCTGCGGGTTTCAACCTTGTGGCCTCGGCCAAGCGCAAGGACGAACGGATCATTGCCACCGTGTTCGGCGGCAAATCCGGTGCATCGCGCAATGCCAAAGTGGCCGAGCTGCTGGACATGGGCTTCCGCCGCGCTCCGTCGCGGGCGCCGATCCGCAAACCGGCCCGTCCGGTTTATGCCGGGAATGCCGGGCTGGGCGCGACCGTCGCAGCCCTGACCGGCGCGCCGAAAACCAGCCTGCGGCCGGTGCTGCGCCCCGGACCTGGTGCCGCCGTGCAGGTGGCCGGCACCGTTGCGGCGACCGCCGCCAAGAATGGTGCACGTATTCAGAACGGTATCGCCGCAGCTATAGCTGCAGCGGATGTCCAGTCGCCGACCGACGACACCACGCGCCCCGCCGCGCGGCCGGAGGATCTGGTTCTGGCGTCGACCGATCCAACCGTACAGCCCGAGCCCGAACAGGAAATCGTCACGCGCCTGTCCACATCCGGCGGGCATCTGTGGGGCGTGAATGTGGGCCGCTATACCACCCGATACGAGGCGGAGAAGGTTTTGCTGAAAACCGCCCTGTCGGAAATGACCACTCTGGAAGGAACTCTGCGCAAGGTGAACCAAAGCTCGCGCGGGTTCGAGGCGACGTTCCAGGGCATGACCCGCGAACAGGCCGATCTGGCCTGCCGCAGGCTTCAGGCCCGGAATGTCACATGTTTCATGATCGGGCCGTCATAAGACCCGACATACTCTCTCCTGAATGGGTCTGGGCTGCGAGGAAACTCGCAGCCCTTTTTTATTAGGGTGCCTTAATCGAACACATGCCCGTGCTGGTATTGTTCGTCCTGCCCGGCGGCGGCTGTCAGGGCGGCCACGTTATCCTTGGTGAAGAACCCGTCATAGTGGTGGCAACGCTCAATATACTCAGTGATCAGCAGCGTGTATTTCGAGTGTTTCGAGAATATCTGCTTCAGGTTCGGGTCGTCTTTGCACTCACCCACCACATGCGCCAGGAACGCAACGCCCTTGTCCTTGAGCGTGTTGACCACGAAATCGACGTTCTTTTCCCCTGCATTGTGATCGCCATCCTGAATCTCAACCGCCATGTGATGCAGACGACGGCCGAAATTGCGGACGAAATCCTCGGTCGGCATGGGCAGTTGTTCAAAGGAATTGACGAAGGAGGGCGTGTTGTTCGCCGTGAACACTTTCGCAGGTGACTTCTTGTCGTCATCCACATTCGCGTTACGGTTCACGTTGGTCGACGAGTTCATGTCGAAAATGTTGTACGCTCCCCAGAAGTAATAGGGCACCATGGTCAGGAACTCGAGGATCGCGTCCTCACGCTCACCGGCCAGAATGCGGGTGGCAAGGTGGTCGATCCCCAGCATCAGGGGAGAGATCTTGCTGTCCGACCCAAAAGCCGCAGCCTGATCCAGCTGCGCCTGTTCCGCGTCGCTCAGCAGTACGCGATCGCCCAGCCCAAGACTGTCGGTGTCGTTGAAATCCAGCGTCGAGTACCCAACCCGGTTGCAGGTGAAATCCGACGGTGTGGTAAAGCAGAACCCATTTTGCGTGTAGAACGGGTTCTCGGTATCGCCTTCATACTCAAAGCGGATGTTCTGGGCTTCGAGTGTCTTGGTTAGGGTCTTCAGGTCGGTCGCGCCGTAGATCTCTCCGACATAGCGAGTCTGCGGCGTGTTGCGCGCCAATGGGTACATTCGGTTGATGCGCGGGATGAAGTCCTCAAAGCTGGGGTTCAGCGGTGCCATCACGATCATGGCTGGATAGTCGGAATGCGAATGCAGGACCGAGAATTTGTGGGTCTGACCCATATAGGTGGCCGTGTGGCGATACGGGGTCATCACATACAACTCGATCAGCGTATCGAACAGCGCCGTGGTTTCCACCTGCAGTACGATCGCCCGCATCGGGCCGACCTGATCGGCAACACCTGAACTGGTGCGCCGCTCGTAGATCATCGGCAGGTATTCGTTGAAGAAGTCCGAGTTCTTCTTGTCCCCTCGGGGCTGGTAGGACATCAAATCAAAAGACATTAAAACACCTCCTTGCGCTTGCCCGGTGGCAGACGGGCGCGGCCTTGCCTGGATTTCCAATAATCAGAACATGCACTTGCAGGCATGCTAGGGTCTGAAATCCAAGGGGGCAACAGTAAGAAAGTGGGGCGGCGTTCTTACGTCTGCGTGGCTATCGGGTGAATTTTGTCACCTCGACCCCGCCAGCGATCAGGTTCTCGCGCACCGACCGGGCGATTTGTACCGCCGTGGGCCCATCGCCATGCAGGCAGATCGTGTCGATCGAGGTTTCCAGCCGTTTGCCGGTTTCGGTGACGATGGCGCCTTCGCGAACCATGTTCAGGATTCGCGGCCCCGCAAGGTCCGGATCATGGATGACCGCACCGGGCAGGCTGCGATCCAACAGCGTACCGTCATCATTATAGGCGCGGTCGGCAAAGATTTCGCCAACCCATTTGCAACCCAGTTCGCGCACGGCCTCTTCCTGTTTGGTGACGGCCAGAACCATGATGATAATGTCCGGGTCCACGTCCAGCGCGCCCTGATAGCAGGCCCGCGCCATGTCGGTATCGACCGAGCACATGTTGGCCAGTGCCCCGTGCAGTTTCAGATGCCGCACTTCGGTCCCGACCGCCTTGGCCATCCCCATTGCCGCGCCGAGCTGAAAGCGCACCAGATTGCGCAAGCTGCCATGGGGCACCTTCATATTACGCCGACCAAACCCTTGCAGGTCGGGAAAACCGGGATGCGCGCCAATGCCTACTCCGTTTTCGGCCGCCAGTGACATCGTCTGTGCCATCACGTCCGGGTCGCCCGCGTGAAAGCCGCAGGCGATATTGGCCGAGGTGATGATCTTCAGCAGGCTCTCATCATCGCCCATCTTCCAGGGGCCAAAGCTCTCCCCCATATCGGCATTCAGATCGACGCTGGGCATCGGCAACACTCCTTACTCGGTGGCAGAGATCATTCCGCCGATCAATTGGTAGGACAACAAGTCCGGGATGTCATGTGGATCACGCACCAGTGGCTCGACCCGTGCCCGCAGCCGCGCCAGTTCGGCCAGATAGGCCGCGTGCAGGGCGACGGCCTCGTCCATCGTCACGAATTCAAACTGTATCTGACCACCCGCCGGCGTCTGCGCCGCGCGGGGCAGATCACAGGGCAGGACAGTGGCAATGCGGGGGTAACCTCCGGTGGTCTGACACTCGGGCAGAAGGATAAAGGGATTGCCGGTGCCGGTCATTTGAATGTCGCCGGGGGTGATGACCTCGGACAATATGTTCAACTGGCCTTTGGCGGCGAAACCTTCGCCATCGCTCTCCATCTGCATTCCCATCCGGTTCGCCCGCGCCCCGCGCCGGAACAGCGTCCGGGCAAAACGGTTCAGCGTGTCCTGATCGAACAGGGGGGTCTGAAAGCTGGCGACTATTCGCAGGGTGCCTCCGGCGAACCGCTCATCGGGTCGCAGCTTCATGCCAGCGCTGCCAGAGAATGGGCCGGCTGGCAGGATGTCACCCGCCTGCACTGCGCGCCCGACCTTCGCGGTCAGGTGGGTCGAACGCGACCCCAGAAACAGTGGCGCATCGATTCCACCTCCCAGATGCAGATAGCCATAGGTTCCCTGCGTCACCGCACCGATGGTCAGCTTCTGCCCGGTCTCAAGAGTATGAGAGGCATTCCAGACAATCGGACTGCCGTCGATACTCGCCTGCATCGGTGCCCCGGTCAGGGCGATGCTGACAGGTTGAGTGGCCTCAAACGTGCCGCCCATCCCGGCCATTTCCAAGGCGGCGCAATCTGGGCTGTGCCCCAACAGGGCCGCACCTTCGTGAAGGGCCAACTGATCCGCCGCACCGGACCGCGACAGGCCCTGATCCAGATAACCCGAGCGCCCCTGATCCTGCGCAGTGCAGGCCGGTCCGATCTGATGCACCAGCAAGCTCATGCGGGGATCTCCGTGCAGGTCGCGCCGCCCGTGCCGTCATTGGTCGCGCGGATCGCTTCCAGTTCGTCCCGACTGACCGGAAGGAACTGCATCTCATCCCCGGGGCGCAGGGCAAAGCTCTGCTTGGCTTCGGGGCGGAAACACCGAAATGCGGTCTGGCCCACATGCCGCCACCCGGTTGGGGTCGGCCCCGAAAACAGCACGAATTGCGAGATCGCCAAAACTAGCGCCCCTTCAGGCACCATCGGGGTCAGTTCCTTGAGGCGTGGAATGTTGAACTCGGGACCCAATGGACCGAGGTAGGGCTGACCGGGTGCAAAGCCGATCGTCAGAACGCGCACACGAGTATTGCTGAGGCGTTTGATGGCTTCGGCTGGCGCTAGCCCCGCTGCGGCGGCGGCCTCATCCAGTTGTGGCGCAAGCTGGCCACCATAGACGGTCGGCACCTTCCACAGACGACGCCCGGCGGGCAGCGATGCCTGATACCAGTCCTGCTCCTTCATCATCAGCTCAAGACGCGCCTGGATCTCTGAGTGTGGCAGGCGAAGTGGATCAAACCGGATATAGGCCGAAGCAAGAGAGGCCGAAGTCTCCTCCACCCCCTCCCAGTTCCGGGAATCGATGGCATTGCGGAACGCGAGGGCGGCGCGATTGGAGGGTTCCGCCATCGTATCGGCAAACGAAACCAACAGACCGTCCAGGCCAACGGTTCGTATGCGCGGGAAAGAGGCTGCCTGCTTGGGTATCATATCACAATGCGTTCGGACGTTTCTTTGCCGCGAGGTGATCTTATCCGGAGCCAATGCGCAAGCCCCGGACCCGACCCCGAGTCTCTTTCCATGCCCAAAATGCGAGTCGAGTCGGCAAAAACGACCGAAAACTGAATCGGTTTCTAGCGACCGAGTCGGGCTGGACTTGTGGGTGCGGCGGGCGGACTCACTATATATAGAGTGGGTGCGGACGTGGCTGGATAGAAGCTCTGTATTTCATCACCGGCATTTGAGTGATTTGGCAGGGGGTGCTCTGCCGATGTGACGTATAACTATCTGAAAATACTTTAGAAAAAAAGAAAATGCAAAAAAAACGCGCGGGATGTGATTTTCCACTTGCGGCTAGTGTTGGTTATACTTAGAACCCCCTTCACCGGCGCTGCTGAGGCGCTCGGGACACACCGGCGAGACGGTGGGACG
>NZ_WPZO01000007.1 GCF_013031355.1 Ruegeria arenilitoris
CATGGCACAGGCGCAGAGATATTATGAGGACGTGGATATCGCAGAAAACCCGGCGACAGACCTGCTGGGGTGATCTGCGGAAAAGAAAACGCCGGGCGATTGACCCGGCGTTTTCCATTCGCAAACTTCGGAACCAAAAACTTACCCGTGGGTAAGATCCCCTTCTTCCTGCAGATCGTCGATCAGGGTTGCAATGGCCTGCTCTAGCTTGGCGCGATCCACGCGGGTAAAATCCAGATCATAGCGCAGTTCGATCCGCCCGCTCGAGGCCGAGCATTTCGCAACCCCTGCCCGTCCGGACACCTGAAACGTGGTTTTTGCCCGCCGCGTTTTTCCACCCGTGGCGTTCGCGTGTTTCTTGGGTGTACGCTCTTCGGTTTCGACGAACGTCCGCAGTATCGCAACTTCGCGCGGTCCATCCCGATCCGGTTCATTCATCACCGCGGTGCTGACCTGACGGATCAAGCTCGGATTGGCGTCGAGCTTGCGTTTCAGCTCCACTCCCAGATTGCGCGGAATATCGTTGGGATGCATCAGCACTTTGTCCAGCATCATTAGCAGACTGGCGAAAGACCGGATATAGCTGCGCTTGGTGTAACTGGCGGATTTGAACAGGATCGCAACGGCCTTGTCTACGTCGGGGCAGCCATTCGCCGGGTCCTCGGCATAGGCCCGGGCCAGCGCGCCCATCTCGGCAAAGGAAATGTCCTTGCGGATCAGGTTTTCATCTACCATGCGGCGGTAGCTGTCGCTCAGATCGGCAGCTTCGGAAATGCCCGCCGGTATCTTGGCATAGAGATCGCCGCCCGTTTCCTCGAGCAGCGCCCTATAGGCCGACAGACGGCGCATCCCCTGGATCAGGTCGAACCGACCATCGGAACGGCGCTCCAACCGGATCGGGTTCGACAGGCCAATATCGCGGATCGAGTCCTTCAACTCGTCCAACTCGGGGTCGGGGCCGGGCTTACGGTCTCGGGTCAGTTTTTCGGTCACCACATCCGACAGCGACACATGTTCGGTCACCAACCCTTCGGACCGCAGGCGAACCAGCTCATGCGCCAGACGGTCGTTTTCGGCCCGGATGGTGTCCTCGGTCGATTGCTGGTCACGCAGCGCGTCGGCGTTTTCTGAGATTGCTGTGGCCATCGGCCCGCGCCGTTTCTCAAGCACCTTGTCTGGGACCTTACCGACCGGGATCTCCTCCATGGCCGGCATGTCGATGTCAAACATTCTGCGTTTACGGCTCATGCGTCATCCTCCAGCTGGTCCCAGGCCGACAGCATCACGCCCCGGAATTCCTCGTACACATTGTCAAAGGTCGAGCGCGCGCGGCGCCAGGTTTCCCGCGTCATCTCGCGGTAGTCCATCTCGTAGACCGAACTCAGGAACCGGCCGGATTGCTCAACAGCGCGGGTCATCTCAACCGGATGTTCGGCGACATGTTCACCGAACACTTTCTTGAAGGCATCGAACATAGCCAGGTGCAAGGCGTTGCCCGGTTCGTAGCGGGTCAGCAGGAAGCGCATCTCGCAGAAGGTTTTTGGCAGGCCGATCTTACCCGTGGGTAAGGTTTTGTCGAAACCGTAGGCAAGATCTTCCAACGCTTCGGCCAGCTGACCAATGAAGGAAGTGGTCGAGTCATATTCCCAATAGCCGGGACCTGAGGGAACATAGAGCATGTCGGCGGCAAAGACCGCGTTCATCGACTGATAGCCAATCGCAGGCGGGCAATCGAACAAGATCAAGTCATAGGCGTCATCGGGGATCTGATCCAGATAGCGCGACACGGCTGCAAAGAACGACCACTCGGGGTTCAGATGCCGGTACTGGGCCGAGGCAAATTCCACGAAGGCCGCGTTGGCGCATGAGGGGATGACGTCGATCGTCGACCATGAGCTCTGCTTGATGAAGTCCGAGATGCGCAGATCGCCCAGACCCATATCGGTGATCGAGGGCGGCAATTCTCGGCGGGGCAGGGCGGTGCCGGACTCGGCCGCCGCGGGGCGGTTGTTCATCCGCTCGGTTTCGCGGATCAGGTCGCGGGCCATGATGCCCCAAACGGTGAAATCCTCGGCCACGTCGGTCAGACCCATCGAATGGCTCAGCGTCGCCTGCGGGTCGAAATCCACCACCAGCACGCGATAGCCATCCAGCGCCGCCGCATGGGCCAGGTGCAGGGCAACGGTGGACTTGCCCGCGCCGCCCTTGAAGTTGGCCACCGCGGCGCGAATGGCGCGCTTTCCGACGGGGCGGGGTGGCATCAGGGATTTGCGGTTCACTTTCAGTCGCCGCCGCAGTTCATTTACCTCTTCCAGGCTGAACCAGCGCTGGCGGCCTTCGGGCTCGACCTCACCGCCGGGCAGCGACGGGTCGGCGGCCAGCTTGCCGCGAAAGGTGGACTGGTTGACGCGAAAGATCAGCTCGGACACCTCCCAGCTTGAAAACCGGCGGAGGGTCTTCTCCATCTCGGGGCTGAAGGTCTGCTGGCGAATCCAGCCCTGCAGTTTGAGGGACTGATTGCGCAATGCGTTCAGGTCTTCGTGCGTGTACATGCCTCAAGTCTCATCGTTTTGGACGCTATTTTATATGTTCTTCCTATTTACGCTTGATTTGCGCTTTACGCAAAAGGAAATATGATGACACTGTGATCTTACCCACGGGTAAGAAATCAAGGGTTTCGTGGCCGCCAGCCGATTCGGAGGCCCGCGATTCGGTAGGGGACATACCTGTGAGCCCTGAGACTGGATTTAGGGGGTCACAAGATCCGAAACCACCCCATTTTGGGGGACAAAATAGGCCAATAGGGGGGCAGCTTGGGTGTCCCCCATCACCAATACTTCACCAATTTTTTTTCTTAATTTTGAATTGGGTTTGGCCGACATCCGGCTTCAAATCAGACTCCACTTGACAGAATCGTCGGTTTGGACGCTAATCAGGGCATCAAGACGAAAAGCGTTGGCAAACAGCGCAACAGTGGCGGTATAACCGCCTGAGGCAGACAGAGCGGTAGGAACGGGAATGCATGTTGCAAAACCGATCGGGCGAAATGCGCCCGCAATAAAATATGACATTCTGTCGGCACTGACCGTGCACGCCCTGTCGGGCGACAAGCATCGGCAGCGTAGTATCCTGCGTATCATTGCCCTGATCACCACTCGCTATAACTGGCGCAACAATGAGCTGTCGATCGGCCGCGAGGAAATCGCTCGCCTATGGTCGGTGAACGAACGTACCGTCAAGCGTGAGATGGCCAAGCTGCGGACCATGGGTTGGATCGCGGTCAAGCGACCGGCGGCACGGGGGCGGGTCGCGGTCTACGAGCTGGATCTGAAACAGCTGATGATCGACACGTCCGAAGTCTGGCCAACGATCGGATCGGATTTCCTGGCACGAATGACGGACGAACCCGAGGCGGAAACCAATGTGGTGCCTTTCACAGCCAAACCATCGCCGCCGGATGTCGCGGACGGGGATGTCTGGACACAGGTTCAGGCCATCCTGCACGGGCGCGACCCCGAGCTTTGGGCCAGTTGGTTCCGTCATCTGACCGAGGCCGACAGGGCAGGGGGGAGGGTGACGCTTTTGGCGCCGTCCCGGTTCATGGCCGATTACATTGCGCAGAAATGGACCGGACGGTTGCTGGCCGCCTACAGCCGCATTGAGCCGGATGTGCGCAGCATCCGAGTGGAAGCCACCGAGTAAGGTTCAATCACAGCTTGAAATTTTCACTTCTTTGCGCGACCTGAAGCCATGCAGGATTTCAATTGTCCCAATTGCGGGTCTTTATGCCCGATCATCTTGAAAACCGCCATGCTCGTGACTTGCCCGTCATGCGGCACAACGCTGTTTCTGAAAGGTGACCATATCGAACAGGCTGGAGAGCAAGGCGTGATGCATGATGCGCCTTTGTTGTTCCGGGCTGGTGATAGCATCGAACTGGGGCGCAAGACGCTACAGATCCTTGGCCACGCGCGCTATTCCTACGGTCGGGGCTTCTGGGACGAATATTGCGGGGTGTCGCAAACGGGGGTGACCTCTTGGATTTCGGTGGACGAAGGCGACGTGGTCGAACAGACCCGTATCCCTGCAGAACAGACGCCTAGGGCCAGACCTCCGTTCAAACCCGGTGAGACGCTGACGCTTAAGGACAGCACCTATACCGTCACCGAGGTAGAACAGGCCGAATGCATCGCCCTGCGCGGGCAGTTTGACGAGGAACTGCGCGTGGGCGAGACATATCGGTTCGTCAATGCCTCGACCGATGGCTTCCGGCTGTTGTCTGGTGAGTTCTGGGGCGAGAACGAAGCGTGGTACGAGGGGCGCTGGCACGACCCGTTCGGGGTGAAGGTGCTGAAACAGACATGACCCGGACGCCCGAGCTTACATCCATCAACTGCACCTCCTGCGGCGCCGGACTGGACGTTTTGGGCGGTGGACGGGTAGTGGTCAAAATCTGCGAATTTTGCGGATCAGAATTGAATGCGCAGGACAATTATAAAGTTCTGCGTAAGTTCACCGATCGGAGAAGACCCCGGACACCGTTTTCGATCGGGATGCGTGGTACGTTGTATGATGTCGAGTTTGCCATCATCGGACTGGTTCAACATACCGAGCGGTGGGCCGGCCGTGTCTTCACTTGGGTTGACCATCAGCTTTATTCGCCGACCCATGGCTATGCGTGGCTGACGCTTGAGAACAATCATCTTGTGTTTTCGCGGCGATACAGGGGAACCGGCTGGCTGTCCGAACGCGTGGTGGAAAGCGCCGAGCATCGACCGACCATTCATATCAATAGGGAACCATTCCGCTACTACGAGACCACGACCAGCAAGATCACCTATGTAGAAGGCGAATTTACCTGGAGGCCGAAATTTGGTGAGAGGACGACGACCATCACGGCCATGTCCGACTCGGCGATGCTTGGATTTTCTCAAACGGGCAGCGAACGCGAAACCTACCGTTCGATCTATGTGACCAAGGCCGAGGCCGAAGCGGCCTTTGGCGTCGCGTTGGACCTCAAGCCCTTTCGCGTCCATCCGCTGCAACCTTTTGTGGCGGGCCGGAACTATCAGTTCCTGCTGATCAGCTCGTTCGTGTTCGCAGCCATCTGTCTGGTGATGGCTTTGGGGTTCAACCTGCACACCGGGCGGACTGTGTTGCGCAACACCCAAGTGGATATGCGGGACCTGCCGGTTGAGATTGCCATTCCGCTGGAGGCCGACAACAGGCTGACCTCGATTCGGGTCACCGGCGATATGCGGAACAGCTGGGCCTATCTTGAAATGGAGATGCTGGACCCGAACGGCCAACCGGTGTTCGAGACCGGCCGCACCATCGAATCCTATTCCGGCCGGGACGCCGACGGCAGTTGGCGAGAAGGATCGCCCGTGACCCGGTTGCGCTTTCGCCCAGAAGCCAGCGGAACCTACACTCTGGCTCTGTCGGCGGCCGAAAAAGGACTGTGGCATGGCGGGAACGGTCGGCAACATCCGTCGGGCGAACCGTTCACCCGTTTAAGGCTGGAAGTGCGGACAGGTTTGTTCACCGGCAAATGGATGGCGTTTCTGGGCGCGGTCTTCGGGGCGTTGTTCCTGTATCAGTTCGGGCGTAAATGGCTGCATCGACGGGCGCGTTGGTCCGGGTCTGACTGGGTAGACGAGGATTAACGTGACTGCATTCCGGATCATCTTCCTTCTGATCTCAACCGCGGCCGTGGGGGCCACGGGATATGTAACTTACAACGGTTACGGCGGCGAAAGCCGTGACCTGGACAGATCCGTTCGCGTCGGCAGTGACGGCGGCGGTTATTATCGATCAAATCGCGTGAAATAACGGGGACATCATGGAATATTTTGCAGCCATTCAGATTGCAGAGATTATCAGCACGATCTTTTACACCTTTCTAGGCGTCACGCTGATGTGGGTGGTGTGGAAGGTGATCGACTGGCTGACGCCGTTTTCCATCGTGCGCGAGATCGAGCATGACCAGAACGTGGCGCTGTCGATCCTGATCGGGTTGCTGTTCGTCTCGGTCGCTATCATCATCGCCGCCGTCATTTTGTCATGACAGCGGCCCGCGCGGTCGAGGCCCGCGCCGCGTGGCTGCTGGCCGCAACGTTTCTGGTTGCCGTCGCCGGGCTGATCTATGAGCTGATCGCGGCCACGCTTTCCAGCTATCTGCTTGGGGATTCGGTGCGGCAGTTCTCGCTGGTGATCGGGATATTCCTGTCGGCGATGGGGTTGGGGGCGTGGTTGTCACGCTTTGTGACCCACGCGTTCTCCGGTTTTGTCTGGGCGCAGATTCTGCTGGGCATCGTCGGCGGATTCATGGCGCCGGTGCTGTTCCTGAACTACGCGTGGATGGGGCATGTAGCGACGCCTTTATACGCGGCGCTGATCCTTATCGGGGTGCTGTCGGGGATGGAGATCCCCCTGATCGCGCGGGTTCTGGAAGAGATCGGCGCGCTGAAATTCCGGTTCGAAAATGTCCTGAGCGTTGATTACGTGGGCGCGCTGGTGGCCTCGCTGGCTTTTCCCTTACTGGTGATCCCGCATCTGGGGCTGATGTCGGCCAGTCTGGCTTTTGGCGGGTTGAACCTGGCGGTGGCGGGGTTGTCGCTGTTCCTGTTCCGGCACTGGGCCAGCCGGTTGCAGGTGGCCATCTGGGTGCTGGCTTTTGCAGCGACCATGGTGGCGTTGTGGCATTCCGAGAAACTTGTTTCGGTTACCGAGGCCGAACTGTTCGAGGATGACGTGATCCTGTCCGAAGCGACGCCCTATCAGCAGATCACGGTGACGCGCTATCGCGACCGGGTGAGGCTGTTCCTGAACCACTCGATCCAATTCGATACTTTGGATGAACACCGCTATCACGAGCCCCTGGTCCATCCCGCCATGGCGCTGGCCCCGCGGCGTGCGGATATTCTGGTGCTGGGCGGCGGCGACGGAATGGCCGTGCGTGAGGTGTTGCGATACGACGGCGTCGAAAGCGTGACGTTGGTCGATCTGGACCCGCGTGTCACGCAGGTGTTCCGCGACCATCCGGATCTGTCAGCCCTGAACGATGGGGCCTTGTCTGATCCGCGCGTCTCTATAATCAATAAGGATGCGTGGAAATTCCTGGAAGGAGAGGATCGGGTTTACGATGTGATCCTCATCGACCTGCCGGACCCGAAATCCATTGCGCTGTCGCGGCTGTATACGCGGCAATTCTATGGTCTGGCCGTCGAACGGCTGAGCGGTCAGGGGCTATTGGTCACGCAGGCCGGATCACCTTTCTTTGCGCGGCAGGCCTTCTGGTCGGTGGTGGAAACCCTGAACAGCAGTCGCAATCCGCAACAGCCGGGGCAGGGGCTGCATACACTGCCCTATCACAGCTACGTGCCCAGTTTCGGCGAGTGGGGATTCGTTCTGGCCTCGCCCGAACCGCTGCCGGGACGGAATCTGAAGCTGCCGGACGGGCTGACCTATCTGACCGATGATGTCTGGCAGGCGGCGCAGGTGTTCGGTTCGGATATGGATCGCGTCGCAGCCGAACCCAATACGCTGCAGACTCATGTTCTGACCGGGTACTATCTGGACGGCTGGGATTACTGGTTCCGGTGAATTGCCACCCCGGCAGGAGCAAGCCGCGCAGATGGTCCCTTGATATTTTCTGTGGAATGGTATACCGCCGCATACAAATGAATGCCGGGTCTGGTCAGAGTGCTGCGAATCCGGCAAATAGCGTCACCAATTGCAAACAGCCGGATCAGCCATGAGCCTTTACACAGACTACCTCAGCGAAATCGAAACCCGTAAGGAACAGGGGCTGCACCCCAAGCCCATCGATGATGGCGCCCTTGTCAAAGAGATCGTCGATCAGATCAAGGATGCCGGCAACGAGCACCGGGCGGAGTCGCTGAACTTTTTCATCTATAACACGCTGCCGGGCACAACCAGCGCCGCAGGTGAAAAGGCCAAGTTCCTGAAAGAGATCATTCTGGGCGAAGCCGTGGTCGAGGAAATCTCGGTTCCTTTTGCGTTCGAACTGCTGTCGCATATGAAAGGCGGCCCTTCGGTTGAGGTTCTGCTTGACCTGGCCCTGGGTGAGGACGCCGCGATTGCCGGGCAAGCTGCAGAAGTGCTGAAATCGCAGGTCTTCCTGTATGACGCCGACACCGACCGGTTGAAGGCCGCGTTCGAGGCCGGCAACGCAGTGGCGAAGGATATTCTGGAAAGCTACGCCAAGGCCGAGTTCTTCACCAAGTTGCCGGATGTCGACGAAGAGATCGAAGTTGTCACTTATGTCGCGGCCGAGGGCGATATCTCGACCGACCTTCTGTCGCCGGGCAATCAGGCTCACTCGCGCGCTGACCGGGAACTGCACGGCAAGTGCTTTATCTCGGAGAAGGCGCAACAGGAAATCGAAGCCCTGAAAATTCAGCACCCCAACAAGCGCGTGATGCTGATCGCCGAAAAAGGCACCATGGGTGTGGGCTCGTCTCGGATGTCGGGCGTGAACAACGTGGCGCTGTGGACCGGCAAGCAGGCCAGCCCCTATGTACCCTTTGTCAACTTCGCTCCGATCGTAGCGGGCACCAATGGTATCTCGCCGATCTTCCTGACCACTGTTGGTGTGACCGGCGGTATCGGCATCGACCTGAAGAACTGGGTCAAGAAAGTCGACGAAGACGGCAACGCGATCCTGAACAATGACGGCAACCCGATCCTGGAAGAGGCCTATTCGGTTGCAACCGGCACGGTTCTGAAGATCAACTCCAAAGACCACAAGCTGCTGAGCGAAGATGGTGAGGAACTGGTGGATGTGTCCGCGTCCTTCACCCCGCAAAAGGTGGAATTCATGAAGGCGGGCGGGTCCTACGCCATTGTCTTCGGTAAGAAACTGCAGACATTTGCGGCCGAAACGCTGGGCGTCGAGGCACCGCTGGTCTTTGCTCCGTCGAAAGAGATCAGCCACGAAGGTCAGGGCCTGACTGCGGTTGAGAAGATCTTCAACAAGAACGCCGTGGGCACCACGCCGGGCAAGACCTTGCACGCCGGGTCGGACGTGCGTGTGAAGGTCAACATCGTTGGCTCGCAGGACACCACCGGTCTGATGACCATGCAGGAGCTTGAGGCGATGGCCGCGACCGTCGTAGCGTCCAGCGTGGACGGTGCCTATCAGTCGGGTTGTCACACCGCATCGGTTTGGGACGCCAAGGCGCAGGCTAACACGCCGCGCCTGATGAAGTTCATGAACGATTTCGGTCTGGTCACCGGTCGTGACCCGAAAGGTGTCTATCACGCGATGACCGACGTGATCCACAAGGTGCTGAACGACATCACCGTGGATGACTGGTCGGTCATCATCGGCGGCGACAGCCACACCCGCATGTCCAAAGGCGTGGCCTTCGGGGCCGACTCGGGCACCGTGGCGCTGGCGCTGGCCACCGGTGAAGCCTCGATGCCAATCCCGGAATCGGTCAAGGTGACCTTCAAGGGCAACATGGCCGAGCACATGGACTTCCGTGACGTGGTGCACGCGACCCAGGCGCAGATGCTGGACCAGCATGGCGACAACGTTTTCCAGGGCCGCGTGATCGAAGTGCATATCGGCACGCTGCTGGCGGACCAGGCCTTTACCTTCACCGACTGGACCGCCGAGATGAAGGCCAAAGCCTCGGTCTGTATCTCGAATGACGACACCCTGATCGGTTCGCTGGAACTGGCCAAGTCGCGTATCCAGATCATGATCGACAAGGGCATGGAGCATGAAAACGGCATGCTGCAAAAGCTGATCAACATCGCGGACGCCCGCATTGCCGAGATCAAGTCGGGTGAACAACCCGCGCTGCGTCCCGATGACAACGCGAAATACTTCGCCGAAGTTGTTGTCGATCTGGATCAGATCGTCGAGCCGATGATCGCCGACCCGGATGTCAACAACGCCGATGTCTCCAAGCGCTATACCCACGACACGATCCGTCCGATTTCGTTCTACAAAGCGGAAAAGACAGTGGATCTGGGCTTTGTCGGCTCGTGCATGGTGCACAAGGGCGACATCAAGATCGTCGCGCAGATGCTGAAAAATCTGGAAAAGGAAACCGGCAAGGTCGAGTTTAAGGCCCCCCTGGTGGTCGCGGCACCGACCTACAACATCATCGACGAGTTGAAGGAAGAGGGCGACTGGGAAGTGCTCGAGAAATACTCGGGCTTCGAGTTCGACGACCTGTTCCCGAAAACGCAGGCGCGTACCGAGTATGAGAACATCCTTTATCTCGAGCGCCCCGGCTGTAACCTCTGCATGGGCAACCAGGAGAAAGCCGCCAAGGGTGACACGGTTCTGGCCACCTCGACCCGCCTGTTCCAGGGCCGCGTTGTGGCGGATGCGCCGGACAAGAAAGGTGAAAGCCTGCTGGCCTCGACCCCGGTTGTCGTGCTGTCGGCGATCCTGGGCCGGACGCCTAAGATCGAAGAGTACAAGGCGGCGGTTGAAGGCATCGACCTGACCAAGTTCGCCCCGCCGGTTGTGCCGGAAAGCACCAAGTCGGCGCACTTCTAAAATTTTTCAGGCCGGTTCAGATAGAACCGGCCTGATTTTTTTCCGACGCGGCGTTCGACCGCCTGTCAGGAAAACACCAGCGCCTTAACTGGCAGCAGGATGGCCTGCGCCCTCAGAACAATGGCGTTGGCGATCCCCATCCCATCCACGATCCGTGCCACAAAGGCTGAGAAACCGGTGATCTCTCCGGCCTCGATTTCCTGCGCGCGGCTGGTATAGGCGACGCCGACGCAGGCGCTGCCGGGCGGGATGTGATCAAGGTGGTCCGGGAAAACGGGTGCAAGGAAAGCTGTCACGCTACCGGGGCGGGCGCGGTCCTGCGGGTCCAGCAGCGCGTCGCCGGGACGGAATTGACCGGCGGCTATGGCGTCCTGCACCTCATCGACGACCATTGGAATGATCGTCAGCGGTTTGGCCGCGCAGGTGATCTCGACCAGCATGCCCGGCTTAAGAACACTTATTGATATCTGACCAAACGCGGCCACGAAACGTCCTTGCCCGGTGACGTTCGGCACCAGAATGCCTGCAGGCCGTAAGATCGGATTCACGATATCGCCCGGTTTCAGAAGGAATTGCGTTACTGTCCCATCGACCTCGGCAAAGACGGTGGATTTGGCGATTTCGGCCTCGGCTTCGGCCAAAACGGCGCGGGCGCTGTCGCGTTGGGCTGGCAGCAAGGTGTTCTGGCGCAGTTTGATCCCGTCGACTGCGGCAAGCGCAGCAGCGCGCTGGCCGTCGGCGCGCGAGACAGCGGTTTGAAGCCGTTCCAGCTCTTGCTCGCTAACAGTTGCGTCATTGCGTTCTGCCAGCGACTGGCGGCGTTCAAGATCATCGGTGGCCTGACGGAAATCGGCCTCGGCCGCGTCAAGCTGCGCCTGTGCGGCGGCAATATCCGCGACGATCACGCCAAGGGCTGCGTCAACCTCTTCGATCCGGCGGCGGGCGGTTTCTGCCGCTGCCTCCTGACGGGTGGTGTCCAACCGAAAGATGGCCTGGCCGGCAGTGACGGCTTCGTTGTTGGTGACATAGACCTCGGCCACGCGGCCCCCGCGATCCGACAGGATGGTTACGGTGCGAAAGACTGCGGACACGTTGCGGGTGGAGGGGTGGAAGTAGAAAATGACGGTAATCAGGGTCACGGCGAGAATGGCACAGGCAGTCAGGCCCCAGCGCAGTTCGTACCAGATATTGAACAGGGTGATTTCATGGCCCCAGCGTTTGCCCTGTTTGTACCGACGATAGAGGTAATCGGGGACAATCGTGATCAGGGCCGAGAAGATCAGTTCAAGCATCGGTTTGCTCCGACGGCCGGGCCTCACCCTGCAAAGGGAAGATTTCGTGGAGCGGCACAGCGGCAACCAGAATGGCCGCGATCCAGAACGCGTTGTTCAGGGTGAAGAGCGAGATCAGCCCTAAAACACCCACCAGCTGCATCTGCACCTTGTGCGCCCCGGCAGCCATCCGGTCTGGAATGGCCTGTATCGTAAAATAAAGTGCTCCGAACCCCAGCAAAACAAGAACAAGCAGGATGCCGACCACGATCAAAAAGCCGTCCGTCTCGCCCGGCGGCGTGACCCAGAAGGGCAGCCGTGCCAGCGCCTCATCAGAAAGAGAGCTGTCCATGCAAACCCCCGTAATTCAAATGATCTATGGAAAGGATACGCGCTTACATTCAAGAAAATCAATGTTGGTGCCTGACGGGCGCCTGTGATCAAGGGCAACGGGCCACAGGATGCGCGATGGATCACGCGTGCTTTTTGTCTATGGTGACGGCAGAACGCCGAGAGAACGGATGAACGCATGAAGTCGAAAATGAGCCTCAAGCAATTGCAGGCCCTCGAAGCTGTTGTCCGGCAGGGCAGTTTCACGCTGGCGGCGAAGGAACTGGGCGTTTCACAGCCGACGGTGTCCAACCTGGTCTATTCGTTGGAGCAACAATACCAGTGCCGGTTGCTGGACCGGTCCGGCGCGGCGATCACCTCGACCCCGCTGCTGAACAAGATCCGGGGCGACATCAAGGCGCTGATCGCGCTACGTGACAGTATCGATACCGTTTTGACCTCTGAACGGGATCTGCATTCTGGCAGTTTGCATATCGGGTATACGACCTTTCAGATCGCGATTCCGCTGATTTCCGAGTTCGTGCGGGCGTTTCCGGCGGTCGATGTGACTGCGCGCGCTTTGGCCACGCATGACATGCTGCCGCTGCTGTATTCCGGCGAATTCGATGTTGGCCTGTTCACGGCCAAGGAACTGCCGCCCGATCTGGCCGGGGTCAAGATATCCGAAACGCGGATCGGGTTAATCGTGCCAGAAGATCACCCGCTGGCTGATGCCGAAACAGCGACATGGAAGGATGTCGAGCCGCTAAAGCTGATTCAGCGCGAGCCGACATCCTCGACACGGCGGATATTTGATTCTGCGGCGCGGCTGAGAGGGGCGAAACTGACGACGATTCTGGGCCTCGGGTCGTGGGGATCCATTCGGACGCTGGTGGATTCGGGGGTTGGTGTGGGTGTCGCATTCGCGCAGGAATGCGAGGGCGAATCCGGTATCCGGTTTGTGCCCATTGAGGACAAGAACCTGATCGCATGTCACTTTCTGGCCTGTTTGCCCGCCATGCGCCAGACCGCCGCCGTATCCAGCTTTTTCCGGATCACCGAGGAAATGCATGAATGTGAAGCTTTTGTGTCGCCGAAGGCCTCATAGCATTTTTCTATATCACCCCAACTATCATAAATTTGTTAACTTCCAAGCCTAGCACACCCGACGTCACAAATATGTTGGGATGGTTATGAAACTTCGTACCTCATTGCTCTCGTTCACCGCTTTGGCTGCTTTGGGCACGCCGGTGTTGGCCAATTGCCCCGCTGCCACCGTTGCGGACCCCATGGGCCTGAGCCCCGTTCACCCGCAGCAGCTGGAACTGGCTGAGCTGCAGGATGCAGCCTCTTGCGAGCTGAGCTTTGCGGAAAACCCCGCAATCGCCGAGCTGAACGGCCGCATTCTGGGCAACGCCGACCTGGCCCCGGTGGCCGAGCGTCTGCCGGTCGAACCGCTGGTGGTCATGCCTTATGCCATGGTTGGCCAATATGGCGGTGTCATCACCGGCCTGTCCAAAGGTACGGAATCGGGCACATCCGACCTGCTGTCGGTGCGTCACGTCAACTTCGTACGCTATGCCGACGACCTGCAAACCGTTGTTCCGAACATTGCAAAAGCATGGTCTTGGAACGACGACTACACCGAACTGACTATTGTTCTGCGCGAAGGTCACAAGTGGTCGGATGGCGAGCCCTTCACCGCCGCCGACGTCGAATTCTGGATGAACGACGTCATCTACAACACAGATGTTTACGATCAAGCCCCCAACCGCTGGCTGTTCGCCGGTGAAAAGGCTCAGGTCGAGGCGGTTGACGATACCACCGTCAAGTTCACCTTCCCGGTGCCGACCCCGGGCATTCTGAACCGCTTTGCCGTGGATTACGGCCAGCCGTTCCAACCCAAGCACTTCCTGGGCCAGTTCATGCCCAAGTACAACGAAAACGCCGATGCGCTGGCACAGGAATACGGTTTTGAAAACGCCGCTGCCGCTGTTGACTTCTACTATGGTGGTTCGGATTGGAAAGACGTTCCCAGCCCGCTGCTGAAGGACGCCGATAAAGCCGCCAAGATCGGCCGCGCCGTGGTTCCGACGCTGGAAAGCTACATCGTGGTCGAGGAAAATGCCGAAGGCCGCAAGCTGGTGGCGAACCCCTATTTCCACCAGGTCGACACCGCCGGTAACCAGTTGCCTTACATCAACGAAATCGTTGAGACTTATGTCGGCGACAAAGAAGTTCAGAACCTCAAGATCATGAACGGTGATGTGGTCTGGAAACAGCAGGCCGTATTCCTGGAAGACTTTCCGCTGCTGAAGGAAAACGAAGGCAAGGGTGGCTACACCATCAACTTCGCCCCGACCTTTGGCGAGAACGTTTTCTACTCGTTCAACCGCACCCACCAAGACCCGGTACTGCGCGAAATCTTCAACGACATCCGCTTTAATCGCGCCATGTCGAAGGCGATGAACCGCGACGAAATTAACGAGATCGTCTATCTGGGTCAGGGTACTCCGATGCAGGGTGTGCCTGCGGAACCCAAAACCGTGTCCTTCGTCTCGGACGAGGTTCTGAACCGCGACATCGCCTATGACCCCGAAGGCGCCAAGGCGTTGCTGGCCGAAATGGGCCTGACGGACCCTGATGGCGACGGCACCTTGGAACGTCCCGATGGCAAGCCGCTGGTGATCCGTCTGGTGTACTCGTCGCAGGGTGTGCCTGTGAAGATGCAGGAGCTGGTGCGTGATTACTGGAGTGCCGTGGGTGTTCGCGTCGATCTGAAAGAGGTCACCTCGGACGAATACCGCGCATCGGGCAACAACAACGATCTGGAAGTGACCACCTGGAAATACGACGGCAATGCCGGTCCGACCATCAGCCAGGATGTCACCGTGTTCATCCCGCCGTTTGGCGATGTCTTCAACCCCGGCACCGGGTTCGACTGGGCCGCGTGGAAAACCACCGGTGGCGCCGAAGGCATCGAGCCGCCGGAAGACATCAAAAAGCTCTGGGATCTGAGCGAGAAATTCATCCAGGTGGAAATGGGCACCGATGCAAGCAACAAATTGGGCGCAGAGATCGTTCAAATCCACACCGACAACATGCTGAAAATCGGGACCGTCGGCGACATTGTCTCACCTTTCCTGCATCGCAACGACCTGCAGAATGTGAAGCCGATCAAGTCGAAGACCTATGACTTCTACTGGACCTATCCGTACCGCCCCTCGCAGTGGTGGTTGGAGCAGTAACTCAGACAACAGTCTGAACAAATCACCGGAGCGCAGTCCACCTGCGCTCCGGTATCGGCCTTGGACGGCCTGATGGGGGACACCATTTTGCTGAGATTCACTCTGGAACGCTTTGTCGGGATGGTCATCACCATGGCGCTGGTGTCGGTGATGGTCTTTCTGATCATGGAGCTGCCGCCCGGCGACTATGCCGACCGGTATGCCTTTCGCAAATATTCCGGGACCGGGGTGAATGTTACTGAGGCGGATATCGAAGCCATACGGCGCGATCTGGGTTTGGATAAGCCCATGGTGTTGCGCTATTTCGACTGGATCGGTGGCATCGTCCTGCACTGGGATTTCGGGCAGGCCTTTGCGTTTGAGACATCCGTGACCAAAGTGATCGGCGACAAGGTCTGGCTAACCGCCGGTATCCTGTTCGCCACCCTCCTGCTGACCTACATCGTATCGATCCCCATCGGCATTTTTGCTGCGGTACGGCGTGGGTCAGCAGTCGATTATGGCCTTACGGTGTTTTCATACCTCGGGCTGGCGTTGCCGAACTTCCTGCTGGCGCTGGTGATGCTGTATTTCGCCAACCGCTGGTTCGGGGCCGATATCGGTGGGTTGTTTTCGGCCCAATACCGAGACGCGCCATGGTCGGCGGCCAAGGTCTGGGACATGATGAAACACCTGTGGCTGCCTGCGGTGGTGCTGGCCTGGTCGGCGGTGGCCTATCAGATTCAGACCGTGCGGGCGACCATGTCGGATGAGCTGAACAAGCTTTCGGTCACCGCGGCTCGAGCGCGCGGTGTTCCGGAAACCAAGCTGCTGATCAAGTATCCCGCGCGTCTGGCGATCAACCCGGTTGTCTCGACCATCGGCTTTGACGTGAACCGCATATTCTCGGAACTGCCGATCGTGGCTGTGGTGCTGGGCCTGACCGAACTGGGTGAGCTGCTGCTGAAGGCTTACCTGGATCTCGACATGAACGTGGCGGGCGCGATCTTGCTGATGCTGACCTTTGCCATCGTGTTCATGAACTTTTTCTCGGACCTTTTGCTGGCGTGGCTGGACCCGCGCATCAAACTGGGGGCCTGAACCATGATTGACGCAACTCATCAGATAGACGATCTGTCGGCCGCCGAAGAAAAAGAACGCGAACGCCAGTTGAAATACTATTCGGCCTCGCAATGGACCCTGATCTGGTGGCGGTTTCGCCGACACCGGGCGGCGATGATTGCCGCATCCTTGCTGGGTCTGATGGCGCTGGCCGGTATCTTTGCCGAGTTTGTCGCCCCCTATGGTCCGGTGAGCCGCGACACCAAATATATCGAGGGCGCGCCGCAGATGCCGCGCTTCTGCGATGCGGCCGGCTGTTCGATGGTGCCCTTCATCAACGGCACCAAAACCGAACGCGACCCGGTGACCCTGCGCGCGATTTCAGTGCCAGACCCCGAAGTGCGCCACTACATTCAGTTCTTCGTCAAAGGTGAGCGGGTCAAACTGCTGGGCTTCATCCCGATTGACCGCCACCTTATCGGCCTCAGCCCCGATGCGGATCAGAAGATCCATTTCTGGGGCACCGACGATCTGGGCCGTGACGTGTTCAGCCGGACGATCTATGCCACCCGGACCTCGCTGTCGATCGGGGTGATCGGGGTGCTGATCTCGTTCGTGCTGGCGCTGATCATCGGCGGGGTCGCGGGCTATTTCGGCGGCATCATCGACAACGTGATTCAGCGCGTGACCGAGGTGATCCGCGTGGTGCCCATCATTCCGCTTTACATGGGGCTGGCCGCTGCCATGCCCAAGGAATGGTCGACCACGCAGGTCTATTTTGCGATGACGCTGATCCTTGGCCTGTTCGGCTGGCCGACATTGGCGCGGCGTATCCGATCCCAATTGCTGTCGATCCGGAATGAGGATTACGTGGTCGCCGCACGACTGGCCGGTGCCCGCCCGGGCCGGATCATTGCGCAGCATATGCTGCCCAGCTTTACCAGCTTTATCATCGTCGATCTGGTGATCAGCTTTCCTTACATGATCCTGTCGGAAACGGCGCTGTCTTTTGTTGGGCTTGGTCTGCGCCCGCCCTCGGTGTCTTGGGGGGTTCTGTTGCAACAGGCGCAATCTGTGCGGGCCATCGAACAGACCCCGTGGCTGTTCATCCCCGCCGTGTTCGTGGTTGTGGCCGTGCTGGCGTTCACCGTGATCGGCGACGGGTTGCGCGATGCCGCTGACCCCTATTCGGAGGCACACTGACATGCCCACAATGCTCAGCGTCGAAAACCTGTCGATTTCCTTCCGCACGGATGAGGGCGTGATCACGCCGGTGCAAGGCGTCACTTTCGCGGTCGAGGCAGGCCGCACCCTGGGTCTGGTCGGTGAGTCCGGGTCGGGCAAGTCGATCTCAACCAAAGCCCTGATGCAGCTGCTGCCCGGTACCGCGATGCTGGGGGAAAACACCCGGATGACCTATACCGACAAAGGCGGCAAGGACATCGCTCTGGGGCACCTAAAGCATGGGAGCAGGGAGTTGCGCCGCATCCGCGGGGGTGAGATCGGCATGATCTTTCAGGAGCCGATGGCCAGCTTCTCGCCCGTCTACACGATCGGCAACCAGATGATGGAAGCCATCATGCTGCATCGGGGCCTCAAAAAACGCGAGGCGCGGGAGTTCGCGGTTGAGATGTTGGACAAGGTCGGTATCTCGAACGCGGCGGCCCGGATCGACCAGTATCCACATGAGTTGTCGGGCGGGATGCGTCAGCGAGCCATGATCGCCTTGACCTTGTCGGCAGGTCCGGCCCTGCTGATTGCGGATGAGCCGACAACGGCGCTGGACGTGACCATTCAGGCGCAGGTGCTGGACCTGATGCGTGATCTGCAGCGCGAGTTGGGCATGGGGATGATCTTCATCACCCACGATCTGGGAGTGATCGCGCAGATCGCGGATGACGTGGCGGTGATGTATCTGGGCACCATCGTCGAACGCGGCCCCGCGCGCGAGGTCATTCGCAACCCGCAGCACCCCTATACGCAGGGCCTGCTGGACGCGATCCCCAGCGTCGAGCACCTGCATGACCGTCTGAAACCGGTGCCAGGGGACATTCCCAGCCCCACGAACCGGCCCACCGGCTGCCCATTCCACACCAGATGCGCGCAGGCCATTCCCGGTATCTGTGATGCGCAGGAACCCGTGGAAACCACCCCGATGCCCGGCCGCGCGGTCCGCTGCTGGCTGCACAGCGACAAAGATCGGAGCGCGGCATGACCTCCAAGAGTGACACGCTGATCGAGGTCAAGGACCTGTCCGTCCACTTCCCGATCAAGACCCGCAAGCTGTTCAAGACCGAAGCGCAGATGCTGCGCGCCGTTGATGGCGTCAGCTTTGACATCAAACGCGGTGAGACTGTCGGCTTGGTGGGTGAGTCCGGTTCGGGCAAAACCACCGTGGGCCGTGCCATCCTGCGCGCGATTGATCCGACCGATGGCGAGGTGATCTTTCACCGCAAGAACAAGGGCGACATCGATCTAGCCCACGCGTCCGAGGCCGAGCTGCGCAAGGTTCGGTCCAAGATGAACATGGCCTTCAGCGAAGGCGGCGGCGGCATCAAGGTTCATACGTTGGCCGGAGACCTGCTACGCGCGTTCCGTCCCGAGATGAGCCTTGTGTTTCAGGACCCGTATTCCTCGCTGAACCCCCGCATGACCGTGCGCGATATCATTGCCGAGCCACTGGTCGCCGCAGGCAAGATCAAGGATCGCGAAAAGATCGACGCCCGTGTGCGCGAGATTGCAGCGCGCTGCAAGCTGAATTTGGAGCATCTGCGGCGCTTCCCCCACGCGTTTTCGGGAGGTCAGCGTCAGCGGATTTGTATTGCGCGGGCGCTGGTCTCGAAGCCCAAGTTTGTGGTGTGTGACGAGAGCGTTTCAGCCTTGGATGTATCGATTCAGGCCGAGATCGTGAACCTGCTGAAAGACCTGCAGGACGAGATGGGCGTGTCCTTCTTGTTCATCGCCCATGACCTGAGTGTCGTGGCGCAGATGTCGCACCGGGTCGCAGTGCTCTATGTCGGGAAATTCGTCGAATATGCCCCGACCGAAAAGCTGTTTTTTGCACCGAAACACCCCTATACCCACGCGCTGCTGAGCGCGATCCCCACTGCTGATCCGGATGCAAGCTATGATCCGATCCGGCTGCAGGGCGAAATCCCCAACCCGCTGGCCGCTCCGTCCGGCTGCCGATTCCACACCCGCTGCCCCTTTGCCAAGGAGCGCTGCAGCGCCGAGCAGCCCGATTGGCGCGAGATTGAGCCGGAACATTTCGTCGCCTGCCACTACGCGGAAGACTTCGATTTCTCGCGTTCCTGACGGTCAGGGTAAAAGCATGGGGTCAGGTTTATGTGACAACAGATCCTGAACCAGCGGATTGGGAAAGCGGCGGCGCAAGGTGACGGCGTAGAAGGTTTCCTTGATGCGCGGGTGTTCCTGCGCTTCGACCAGCCGGCCCGAGTTCAGCTCATCCGTCACGACGATGGGTGCCACAAGGGCCAGCCCGATATCCTCGCGCGCCAACAGGCGCATCATGGCCATGTCATCGACCTCGGCCGCGATCTGCGGGCGTTCGGACAGGCGGCTGGCCATGGCGTCGAACGCGGTGCGCACGGTGCTGTCGGTGGTGGGCAGGATGAAGGGTTGCGTGTGCAACAGCTCTTTAATCGGTGTTTTCGGGTTCAGCCGGTCGGGCGTGCCGACAATGCTGACGGGCTGTTCGGCGATTTGATGGGTCTCAAACGGGGTCAGGCTGTCATCCGGCGGCGGTCGGTTCATCAGCACCAGATCGAGGTTCAGCGTCTCAAGCCCCTCCATCAACTCGGTCGGACTGCCAGACCGCAGGATCACCTCAACATCCAGACGCGACAGAATGGGGCGCAGAAACCCGATCTGAAAGTTGCGCGACAGGGTCGCCAAGGCCCCCACGCGCAGGGCTTTACGGGTTTGCACCGTCTCGGTCAAAGTAGCAACAAGTTCTTGACCTGTCGAGAAAATCGCATCCGCATGGTCCAGCGCAATACGCCCGGCCTCGGTCAAATAAAGCTGCCGCCCGCGGCGTTCGAACAGGTCGTGGCCCAGCCGTTCTTCCAGTTGCTTGATCTGCACCGACAAAGCCGATTGCGACAGGTTTAGTCGCTGCGCCGTGCGGGTCAGGTTCCCGTCATGGGCCACGGCCCAGAAATACCGCAGATGATGATAGTTCAGAGGCATATTGTTCTAAATAATAGAACGAAACAAACAGAACAATGAATTTTTAATGGCAAAAAATCTGCCCTAACTGATTGTCCCAAACCGATGATCCAGGGGAAGTCACTATGTTCTATCTTTATCTCCCACTTCTCAGCCCACTGATTTTGATCGCCGCCGCGATCCATGCCGGGCGTCATCCGGGCCTGCGCCCGGGCCGGGTTCCGAAACTGGCCGAAGCCGCAGCCTTTGCGGCCTTTCTGGTTGCCGCGATTGCGGCGGTTTTGTTGGTCACTAATGGCCCCGGCACCTCGGCCCTGATCGGGGCGTTCGGTGTGGGCCTTTCGGTTCGGTTGGATGCGGTCAGCGCGGTGATGCTGGTGCTGGTCAGCTTCATCGGTTGGATCGTTTTGCGGTATTCGGCGACCTACGTGGATGGCGAGGCGCGGCAGGGGGCCTTTACGAAATGGATGGCGCTGACGCTGGCCTCGGTCCTGATCTTGGTGATGTCGGGCAACCTGATCCAGTTGATGGTCGCCTGGACCACTACCAGTCTGGCCCTGCATAAGCTGCTTCTGTTCTATCCAGATCGCGCAACCGCCCAACGGGCCGCACGGAAAAAGGCGCTGGTGGCGCGGCTCAGTGAAGGGGCACTGGCGGGAGCCATAGTGATGCTGATCGCGGCAACCGGCACCACGGATATCCACACGGTCCTGACAACGGTACAGGTCAACTGGCTGACCATGACGGCGGCGCTACTGATTGCTGTTGCGGCGGTGCTGGCCTCGGCCCTGTTTCCGGTACACGGCTGGTTGACCGAGGTGATGGAAGCACCGACACCGGTCTCGGCCCTGCTGCACGCGGGGGTGATCAATGCGGGCGGCTTCCTTCTGATCCGCTTTGCCGATGTAATGCTGGCAGCACCCGGAGTGATGGCTCTGCTGGTGATGCTGGGCGGGTTTACCGCGCTGTTCGGCGGGTTGGTGATGCTGACCCAGCCTGCGGTGAAAACTTCGCTGGCCTGGTCCACGATTGCGCAGATGGCGTTCATGGTGATGCAATGCGGTTTGGCGCTGTTCCCGCTGGCGCTGCTGCATATCGTGGCGCATTCGCTTTACAAAGCGCACGCCTTCCTCAGCTCTGGCGAGGCCGTCAAAAACGTTTCCGCCATCCACCGCCCCGGCCCGATCGCGGTACCCAGTGCCAGCAACGTTCTACGGGCCTTTGGGACGGCGATCGTGATCTATGCGCTGGTCGGTACGGTGCTGGGTTTTGATGGCAAGTCTGTGCAGGCCATTGCGCTTGGCGTCATTCTGATCTTTGGGGTGGCCTACCTGCTGGCGCAGGGCTTTGCCGATGCCGCGCCGCGCCAGCTGACGCAGCGCACGGTGGTCTATGCGCTGGTGACCTCAGTCGGTTATTTCGCGCTGCAGGTTATTGCACAGCATGTCACCGCCGGAGCCTTGCCCGCGACCCCTGCACCGGGGCCGCTGGAATGGGCGCTGATCGTGCTGGCCCTGCTGAGCTTTGGGTTTGTTGCGGTGGCGCAGGCGACCTTCCCGCTTTGGGCGGCGCACCCGGCTGCTGCGGGCCTGCGGGTGCATCTGTCAAACGGCCTCTATGCCAATGCGATTTTCGACAAGTTTCTGGACGGTTGGTCCAGAAAGTCCGTAGCCTGAAAGGAACAGATCTGATGTTTGCAAAGCTCGAAGCTTATCCTGCGCCGCTGCTGGAACTGGTGGCAGAAGCAAAATCCGCCGCCTACGCGATCCCGCCCTTGTTCCCTCTGTCCTCGAATGTTGCGGTGAACCCGTTTCTGGGTCAGGCCGATGAGCCGTTGGCCGTGACCTCGGCCCGGCTGGCGCGGGTTGCAGGTACGCGGATTACGCCGGATCGGGCGCATTGGGCGGCAAAGCTGCGTGCCGGTGAGATGACCGAGGCGGATATTCTGGACGCCCTGTCTGCGATTGAGGGTCCGTTCAATGCCCCAAGCCTTGAGGACGTTTTGGCTGCGCTGAAATCAGAGGCCCGGCAACCGCAAGCCCTGCCCACCGTGGCCGAGCTCGCGGCCGAGGTTTCGGGCACGGACTGGCCCGGCCTGATCGAGGATCGGATAGGCATCTGGGCTGCCAGCCATTTCGACCAGGGGCAGGCTTTGTGGCAACAGGCCCGGACGGGTGGCGCCTTCAGCGCCTGGCGCGAGTTCGCCTCTCGTGATCTGACGCCGGAAATTCATGGCCTGACCGGGTTCGGCGCTTTTGTTGCGGGCACCAACCGGTCGCATTGGCGCGCGATTGGCCGGTCTTCGGAACGGTTGGGCCTCAGCACCGAGGCGGCGGCAACCGCCTATCACCGCTGGCTGACGACCCTGGGCGGTTGGGCGCAATACGCGCGCTTTCTGCTATGGGACGCCGACCTGAAAGGCGAACAGGACAATACCGTGACCGAGCTGCTGGCCGTGCGCATGGTATTCGATGAGGCGTTGTTGGCGCTTTACGAAGATCAGATCTGTGAACGCTGGGCCGCGGTTGTGGCCGGGCATGAGGCGCCGCTGACGCCAACCGCCGATTTCGTGATCGATGCTGTCCTGCAAGAGGCCGCCGAACGGGCACAGCAACGCGCGCTGGCCGAAAGGCTGCTGCCCGGCACCGCGCGTCAGGCCGACGGTCGGGCGCAGGTGCAGGCGGCGTTCTGCATCGACGTCCGGTCCGAGGTGTTCCGACGCGCGCTCGAGGCGCAGGATACCGGGATCGAAACGCTTGGCTTTGCGGGGTTCTTTGGCCTTGCCAGTGCACACAAAGCGGCGGGGTCAGATGTCACCGAGGTCCATGGGCCGGCGTTGTTGCAACCCTCCGTGTACTCTCAGGCCAAGGAATCTGCGGGCAAGGACTTGACCCGTCGCTATTCGGCGCGGGCCAAACGGGCCTGGGGCCGGTTCAAACTGGCTGCGGTTTCTTCCTTTGCTTTTGTTGAGGCGACCGGGCCCTTGTACGCCGGAAAACTGATACGCGACGCATTGGGGGTTGCCGGAAAATCCAAGATTGACCCGGCGCCGCAACTGGACCCGAATATCGATCTGGAAGTCCGCGTAGGTATGGCCAAGGCGGTGCTGACGGCGATGTCTCTGACCGACAAATTTGCCCGGATCGTCCTGCTGGTTGGTCACGGGGCCGAGGTCACCAACAACCCGCATGAAAGCGCACTGCAGTGTGGCGCGTGCGGCGGTCATGCAGGCGATGTGAACGCGCGGCTTCTGGCCGGGTTGCTGAATGATGAGCAGGTGCGTTCGGGGTTGGAGGGGCAGGGGATCACAATTCCCGCCGACACTCAGTTCGTGGCGGCAATGCACTCGACCACAACAGACCGGATTAGCCTGTATGAGCAGGATTTGCCGCCGGGAAGCCAATCTGACGATCTGGCGCAGGTGAAGGACTGGCTGGATGCGGCCGGACAGCTGGCCCGGGCCGAACGCGCCGCGCGCCTGCCGCGCGCTAACAAGGCCACGGATATTCAGCGCCGCGCACAGGATTGGGCGGAAACCCGCCCCGAATGGGGACTGGCCGGGTGCCGGGCCTTTATAGCAGCCCCGCGTCACCGCACGGATGGGGCAGATCTGGCGGGGCAGGCCTTTCTGCACAATTACGATTGGCGCAAGGATGACGGCTATGGCGTGCTGGAACTGATCATGACCGCCCCGGTGGTCGTAGTCAGCTGGATCAGCCTGCAATATTACGGCTCGACCGTGGCACCCGGCCTGTTCGGCGGTGGCAACAAGCTGCTGCACAATGTGGTCGGCGGGATCGGCGTGTTGGAGGGCAACAACGGCGCCCCCCGTCCGGGCCTGCCGTGGCAATCGATCCATGACGGCGAAGGGTATCAGCACGATCCGCTGCGCCTATCGGTTGTGATCGAGGCCCCGCGCGCGGCAATGTCGGAAATCCTGGACCGGCACCCGCAAGTGCGGGCGCTGTTCGACAACGGCTGGCTGCACCTGATCGCCATGGACGACCAAGGCAAACTGACCTGGCGCTATACCGGTGACCTGAACTGGGCCCCGATCAGCACCGCGTCCGATCAGGCCATCGCGGCGGAATAAGCTGAAACCGATCAACGGGCGGCCTGCGAAACGGGTTGTCTTTTGATCGGTTCCCGCCTAGTCAGAGCTTCACCTCGGGGTGCGTGGCGTGGCCGCGCTGAGATGCCTTCGGCGAACCCGTTGAACCTGAACCGGCTAGAACCGGCGGAGGGAAAGGTGACGGTTTCATCCATCCTTGCCCTCTCGCCGCAATGGAGGATGACATGAAACATCTGATGATTGCTGCGGGAATCCTGAGCGCAACTACGGCTATGGCGGCCGATAAACCTCAGTTGACCGTGTATACCTATGACAGCTTTGTCTCGGACTGGGGGCCCGGCCCGCAGGTGAAAGAGGCGTTTGAGGCGGTCTGTGACTGCGAGCTGAACCTTGTCGGCGTCGAGGACGGCGCAGCACTGCTGTCGCGTATCCGGCTTGAGGGTGAGAACTCGGATGCCGATGTGGTGCTGGGTCTCGACACCAACCTGATTACTGCGGCCAAGGAAACCGGCCTGTTTGCGCCCAGCTCGGTCAGCGCCGAATACACACTGCCGATCGAATGGACGGATGAGGTGTTCGCGCCCTATGACTGGGGCTATTTCGCCTTTGTTCATAACGCTGATGCGGCAGCGCCCGCGAACTTCCGTGAACTGGCCGAGGGCGACACCAAGATCATCATTCAGGACCCGCGTTCGTCTACTCCGGGTCTGGGGCTGCTCCTGTGGGTACAGGCGGCTTACGGCGATGAGGCAGCGGACATCTGGGCCGGTCTGGCCGACAATATCGTGACCGTGACCAAAGGCTGGTCCGAGGCGTATGGGTTGTTTCTGGAAGGTGAGGCCGACATGGTCCTCAGCTACACCACATCGCCCGCCTATCACCTGATTGCCGAGGAAGACGCCAGCAAAGCGGCGGCTGCTTTTGACGAAGGTCACTATATGCAGGTTGAGGTTGCGGCCAAGCTGGCCGGGACGGATCAGCCTGAGTTGGCGGATCAATTTCTGAACTTCATGGTCTCAGACGCGTTCCAGCAGATCATTCCGACCACCAACTGGATGTATCCGGCAGTGACGCCAGCAGCCGGTCTGCCCGAAGGGTTTGAGACGCTGATTCAGCCGGAAAAATCCTTGCTGTATTCTCCGGATGAGGCCGCCAAAGTGCGGGATCAGGCGCTTGCGGAATGGCTGAGCGCGCTCAGCCAGTAAGCCCTTGGCCGGGCGTTGGCGCGGCGGCTTTGGTGGCCGCGCTGATTTTGGGGACCCTTGCCGCTGTTGCCCTGCGGGCCGACGCGGCGGGCGGGTTTGGCCCAGCGGATTGGGCCGCCTTGCGGTTCACGCTTGTGCAGGCGGTATTATCGGCCCTGTTCAGTGCAGCGCTGGCGGTGCCCGTGGCGCGGGCACTGGCCCGGCGGCGGTTTTTTGGGCGGCGCGCGTTGATCGCGCTGTTAGGGGCGCCTTTCATTCTACCGGTCATCGTGGCGATCCTTGGGCTGTTGCAGGTCTTTGGCCGCGCGGGTTGGATTTCGGACATTTTGAGTTTCTTTGGCTTGCCGCCGATACGGATTTACGGGTTGCACGGTGTTGTGCTGGCGCATGTGTTCTTCAACTTGCCGTTGGCCACGCGGCTGCTCCTGCAGGCTTGGCAGGAAATCCCCGCTGAACGCTTTCGACTGGCCGCGCAATTGGGCTGCGACGGGATGGCGATGTTCCGTCTGATCGAGCTGCCGATGCTCAGGCGCATCCTGCCGGGTGTGTTGGCCGTGATCTTCGCCATCTGTCTGACCAGTTTTGCGGTCGCACTGACCTTGGGCGGAGGGCCACGCGCGACAACGATAGAATTGGCGATCTATCAGTCGTTTACCTACGATTTCGACCTCGGCCGGGCGGCGTTGCTGTCGGCGTTGCAACTGGCCCTGACCGCAGCGGCTGCGCTGGCCGCCCTGAAGTTTTCGCGCGGGGATGGGTTCGGCGCAGGTCTGGACCGGGCCATCCGCCGCTGGGACGGGGGCGTGCCGGTGCTTGATACGTTTTGGATACTGGCGGCGTCGGCGTTTCTGCTGCTGCCTTTGGCGGCAGTGGTGATTTCAGGGCTCTCGGGGCTTTTCGAGATGCCTGCGCTGGTGTTCCGCGCCGCGCTGACCTCGGTTCTGGTGGCGGCGGCCAGCACGGCCGTCCTGTTGATGCTGGCCTTGCCAATGGCCATGGCCGTTGCGACGGGGCGGTACGGGATCGTCGAGCTCAGCGGTATTCTGGGGCTGGCGGCGTCGCCCTTGGTGATCGGGACCGGTCTGTTCATCCTGATCCGTCCTTTCGCCAACCCAACCGCACTGGCGCTGCCGGTGACGGCGCTGGTGAACGCGGTCATGGCGCTGCCGTTTGCCCTGCGCATTCTGGTGCCCGCCGCGCGGGATGTGGTTACGCGCCACGGGCGACTGGCCCTGTCGCTGGACATGGACAAAAAGACTTTTTTCGCCCGAGTTCTGCTGCCCCGAATGCGCCCGCAAATCCGCTTTGCCGCCGGTCTTGCCGCCGCGCTGTCGATGGGCGATCTCGGCGTGATTGCTCTGTTTGCAGACCCCCAGATCGCAACTTTGCCGCTGCAGATTTACCGGCTGATGGGGGCCTATCAGATGCAGGCGGCGGCCGGGGCGGCGCTGCTGCTTTTGGTGCTGTCGATGGGGGCGTTCTGGCTTTTGGATCGCGGAGGGCGATTACATGCTGAAACTTGACGGTTGCGTCATCGAGAATGGCGGTTTCGCCTTGCAGGCCGATTTTACAGTCGAGGCCGGGGCCAGTGTCGCCATCGTCGGCCCCTCGGGCGCGGGCAAGTCGACGCTGCTTGAGGCAATCGCCGGGTTTCGCGACCTCAAACAGGGGCAAATCCTGTGGCAGGGGCAAAGCATTTCTAACCTTGCGCCTGGCAAACGCCCGCTGGCGATGCTGTTTCAGGATGGCAATCTGTTCCCGCATCTGACGGTGGAGCAGAATGTCGCTTTGGGATTGCGCCCGAACGGGCGTCTGTCGTCAGAGGAACAATCGCAGGTCGAGACTGCGCTGGCCCGTGTGGGTCTGCCCGGTTTTGAAGGGCGCAAACCGGCCGAGCTTTCGGGTGGGCAACAAAGCCGGGTCGCGCTGGCGCGGGTGCTGGTGCAACGGCGGTACCTTTTGCTGTTGGACGAACCCTTTGCGGCTCTGGGGCCTGCGCTAAAGGCTGAAATGCTGGACCTTGTCGCAGAGTTGCTGGCCGAGACCGGAACAACCCTACTGATGGTTAGCCATGACCCGCAGGACGCCCGCCGCATTGCCGATCAGACGGTGCTTGTGGCAGACGAACGGGCACATCCGCCCGCAGCGACGGTGCAGTTGTTCGACAACCCGCCGCCCAGCTTGCGGGCCTATCTGGGATAGGCGCTAGTTCCGGTTGTGGAAAATGAAGCCGAGGAAATTCATCAGGACCGGCGCCTATGTCGGCGAGGACGACATCGTCCGCTACGAAGACGTCTACGCCCGCGGACAGGGCGCTAAGGGCTGACGACCTGCACAACGGAATATGCGGCATAAGATACTTATGGCCGCACAAAACAGGCCCCCAAGGCGGGGGCCCTTTTTTGTTGTTAGGCCGTCAAGCTAGCGATGCAACGCACGCTGTGCTTTCCCCTCGTTAAGCGGTTTTGACTAGCGTTCCGCTGATTGACACAGAGAACGAGACTCGACCTATGACGACCAACCCGTTTACAAACCGTGTTTCCAGCCTGTCCGGCCCCGCGCGCGACGTTGCCCCCGTGATACCTTCTGACACCGCCGATCTGGCCGAGGTGGCAATCGGTCTCTACGTCGAAACAGGCGGTGCACTGGCAATGACCACGATCCGCGGCGAAACACGCACCGTTCAAGTTGCCGATTTCTCCATCCTCCCCGTCGGCGTGACGCGCGTTCATGCCACCGGCACGACCGCATCGGGCATCCATGCCCTTGTGCTGACCTGAGACGCAACCTGAACCTGCCGCGCCCCTTTCGTGCGGCAGGTTATCTTTTGGCCCGGCTTAGGCATCCGGTCTTAGTCCGCTCCGAACAGATCGCGGGTAAAGACCTTGTCGCTGACATCGCTGATCTCATCCGACAACCGGTTGGCGACGATCAGGTCGGCCTGCTGCTTGAACGCGTCCAAATCGCGGACCACTGGTGAGTGAAAAAAGTGATCCTCGCTCAGGGCCGGTTCATAGACGATGACCTGAATGCCCTTGGCCTTGATCCGTTTCATGATGCCCTGAACTGAACTCTGGCGGAAATTGTCGCTGCCCTCTTTCATGACCAGCCGGTAAATCCCGACAGTCTTAGGCCCCTTCATCAGAATCTGGTCGCTGAGGAAATCCTTGCGGGTGCGGTTGGCATCGACGATGGCGCGGATCAGGTTCTGCGGCACGTGATTGTAATTGGCCAGCAGCTGCTTGGTGTCCTTGGGCAGGCAATAGCCGCCATAGCCGAAGGACGGGTTGTTGTAATGCGCGCCGATCCGTGTGTCGAGGCTGACGCCTTCGATGATCTGGCGCGAGTCCATGCCGCCGGCCAGAGAATAGCTGTCCAGCTCATTGAAGAAGGCGACCCGCATGGCAAGGTATGTATTGGCGAACAGCTTGATCGCCTCGGCCTCGTCTGCGTCGGTGAACAGCACCGGCACATCCTTGTCCACCGCCCCCTCCAGCAGCAGATCGGCAAAGACTTTTGCCCGGTCGGACCGTTCACCGACGATGATCCGGCTGGGGTGCAGGTTGTCATACAGCGCCCGCCCCTCGCGCAGGAATTCCGGCGAGAAGATTATGTTGTCGGTACCGAACCGGGCACGGGCCTGGGTCACGAACCCCACCGGGATGGTGGACTTGATCACGATGACGGCGTCGGGGTTCACGGACGTGACCTGTTCGATCACCGCATCGACCGAGCTGGTATCGAAGTAATTGCTGCGCGGGTCGTAATTGGTGGGCGTGGCCACGACGACGAAATCGGCCCCGGGATAGGCGGCTTCGGCGTCGGTGGTGGCGATCAGGTCAAGTGCGCGGTTGGACAGGAAGTCGGTGATCTCGGCATCCTGAATCGGGCTTTGACGCCGGTTGAGCAAACTCACGCGGTCCTCTGACACGTCCAGAGCCACCACGTTGTGGTTCTGCGCCAGCAGCACCGCGTTGGACAGGCCCACATAGCCGATACCGGCGACCGCAATCTTCATGGTTGAATTCCTTTTGTAACCTGGGCCCGGACCAGTTGGTGGGGCGATTTCCTTGTTAATTCACCGCGGCGACGATTGGAGTTGTGATGAGGGATGGTGTGATTTGTGAGATAGTTCTGCCCCATTTTGTGACGGGGTTTTCTGCGATGAAGATGATGTCGTTGTTGCGCAGTTCGAACTGGGCGGCGAGGGTGAGGTGTGCGGCGTTGCGGGTATCGAGGTGCCAGGCGGTGACGGCGCCGAACTCGCGGGGGTCCTGGGCGGCGCGCAGGACGTAGACTTCCGACGCATCGCCGGTTTCCTTGGCCACGCCACCGCCGGTGTCGTAAAGCGCGTCGGCCAGGGTGGCGGAGTGGTTGAAGGGCAGGGCATAGCGGCCCTGGGTGCGAACCTCGCCGGAGAGATAGACATAGTCGCGGTCGATGGCGTCCAGTTCGATGGACTGGATGAAGTTGTCGCGGCGTTCATCCAGATCGGCGCGGCGCAGGTTGACGGCGACGTTCAGTTCCTGCAGCGCGGTCTGGCGGCCTTCCAGCACGGTCTCGCGCAGGGCGATCTGCTGGGCAAAGTAGCGCTCGGCGCGGTCCAGATCATAGTCGGTGTCGACAAAGACCGAGTCATCGGCGATCAGGTTGAGGTTCTGCAGTTCGGTGCGGGAATAGAGGTCTTCCAGCGGGATCTGATAGACATTGCCGTTGCGGTAGATGCGCACCGAGGAGTTGTCGATATCGCTGACCGAGACCGAGCCTGCGGCCGAGAGCGCCTCGCCCAGGGTCAGCTGGGTCAGGGTGATGGGCTGCACGCCGGGCTGGCCGACGGCACCGCCGACCGAGACGCGGCGGGAATTGAACTCGGCAATCTCCAGGCTGAAAGTGGGGTCGATCTGGTTTTCCACCAGGCGCTGGAACAGCAGCGCCTCGGCCTCGTCCACGGTCAGGCCGACCAGACGCACGCGGCCGACATCGGGGATGTTGATCGAGCCGTCATCCTGCACGGTATAGCCGTTGCGGCTGTTCTGCGCGGCCAGGAGGCCCGACAGCTCTCCGGCGGTGCCTTGCGTCGAGGGCGTGGACAGCACCAGCACGTCGCCGATGCCGATCGTGTAGGCGCCGGGATTGACCTGCGGCGGCGGGTCCAGCTGCAGGCCGGCGCGCGATCCGTCCTGGGTCGAGGGCGCCTCGGGCAGCGGGCCGGTGCCGCGCAGGCTGTTGGAGGAGCCCGATCCGGCCGACAGCGCAAAGACGGAGGGCAGGGTCTTGGGCGCATAGGGCGAGCGGTTGGCGACCAGCACGGTCTCGGGCGTCACTGGCACGACGCGAACCTTGCCGGCCTCCGACACGCCTGCGGTCACCGAGGGGCTGCGGTAGATGGTCGAGCATCCGGCGATCAGGCCGCTCAGGGCCAGCGCACCAAGGAGAAGGGAAGTATGACGCACGAGCTGTCCTCCGCTGTTCAAAACCTTAACTATCATCGGGCACCCGTTTTATGAACATGTTGCCCAGGAAATCGCCGGTCCATTGCGAGGACTGGACGATGCGGCCGGTGTTGTCTTGCACCCAGTAAATGTTGGTGAACTGCTGAGCCAGCCCATAACAGTCTTCCTGCTGTTTTTGCGTGGCGACGGGGGTGCCCTGCACAACAACGGTGTCGGGGCCCAGCGGGGTGATCCGGCATCTGTAGGCGTGCAGCTCGATCTCGTCATCGCCGTTGAGAAAGCTGTGGAAGCGTTCGGCCCGGCCCGAACGGCCGGTCAGGATCAGCGCCGCGCTCTGGCGCAGATCCGATCCGGACATGCCGCCACCAAAACCGATGGCCGAGGTCAGCATCCCCTGTTCCAGCGTGATGGTGGCGCCATCCGCGGTCAGCCAGGTCTGAACCCCGTCCCGCTCGGTCTCGAGCAGCATGACACCGGCCAGATCGCGGCTGGGAAAACCGACCTCGAGCCGGGGCGGGATCGGGCGGCGCGCGGCCAGCGCCTCGGCGCGGGGATGGAACCGGGGCGTGTTGGGAAACAGCGCGCCTTTCAGCAGTTCGGTATCCTCCTGCGCTTCGCCGCAGGAGATCAGCATCAGGGCCAGCAGGGCCAACAGGGCAGGGCGGCGCAGGGCTGTCATCGCCAGAACCTCCCCCAGCCGCGGGACAGGTCCTGGGCGCGGGCCTCGCGGGTGACGCCGTAAAGCCGGTTGCGCACGTTCAGCCGTGCGCCGCCGTCGCGCAGGATGGGGCGGATGGTCTGGGCGATCTTGTTGCGCGACGGGCGTCCGGTCAGCCACGAGATGGGGATCTCCAGCCGGATGCCCTTGTCGAACGAGCCTTCGCCGAAATCATCGAAGCTGACATCGGTCAGGGTAAAGAAGGCCCCGACCTTGAAGCCGTTGGTGAACTCGCGATCCAGCGCGAAGGTGGCGCCATAGTCGCCGGCCAGATAGCGCCCGACATCGACCTGCGCGTGATAGTCGCCGGGCAGATCGTAATAGGCCGACACATGCCCGGTGGCGACATTGTAATCCTGAAAGCCGAACAGCACGTCATAGTCGCGTTGGGCGACGTAATTGGCCTCGACCCCCAGGGCCAGGCGGCTGTCGGTGGGGTACCACAGCAGTTCGGTGGACAGCCCGCCGAACATGGTCTCGAGATAGCCCAGCGTGGTGCGGGCATAGAGGTCCTTGCCCGGCCGCCACATGTACTCGGCGGTCATATGCTCGACGCGCAGGTTGGATTCGCGGGCATAGATCGCCCAGTCCGAGCGCACATGCGGCAGCGGCGAGTCCGAGACCCGGGTGCTGTCATCCAGCGTGCTGAGGATCGGCTGGCGCAGCTCGGTCGACAGGGTGAAGCCGGGCAACAGGGTGTAATCCAGCCCCAGCGCCGCCCCCACCTCATAGCGCAGCGGGTCGTCGGGGTCGAAGAACGAGAGGTTCAGATAGGGCCCGAACCGGTAGGAAAAATGCGGATAGGCATCGGTCAGGATGCCGCCCTGCACCAGCGGGATCGTGTCCGAGATCTCGGCGCGGGCAAAGCTGCGCCAGGCATTGTCGGGGTCGTGCTCAAGCTCGTAAAGGTCGTCGCGGTTGACCCGCACCGCACTCAGCGGCACGCCGTTCGACATCAGCGCGATGTCGAACTGTTCGGTCTGCGACGGTTCTTCGTTGGCCAGCACGCGGGCGGTGCGCCCCAGTGCCTGGGCGGCCTGGCCATAGCGGTTGTTCTCGACCCCGACCTGAACGGTGTCGCCGGTCCCGGACAGGTAGACCAGCCGCAGCCCTTCCTGATCCAGCGCGGCCTGCAACCGGTCGCGGATGTCGCCCTGGCTGCGGTCTGCGGTGGCGGCGGCGATCTGGGCTTCGGGCCGCAGCGGCGGAGGTGCCGCGCCCTGCCCGCCGGGGGTCACCGCTTTGCGCGGATCGACGAAATAGCTCAGCGTCAGCCCCAGCGTGGTGCCATAGAGATAGGATGTGGTCAGCTGGGTGCCGTTCTTGAACCGGTACTGCACCCCGACATTGATCGGCGATTTGACCCTGAGACTGTCTGCGACCGCTTCCTGGGTATAAAGATCGGGGGAATACTCGGCCAGAAAGGTCAGCTGGTCGTTATACTGCCAGCTGACGCCGCCGAACAGGGCCGCGTCGCCGCGGAACCAGTTGCCGAAATCCACCTGGCCCGTGGCGGAAATCCCGCCCTCGTTCGGTGCCGCCCGGGTGTCGAACCGGTCGCCGAAGATGCTCAGCGGGTTCGAAAACGCGCCGCGTCCGGCCATCCGCCCCCAGCCGATGCCGCCGGTCACCTTGAACCGGTCGTGAAAGGTTTTTGTGGCCACGAAATATTCCGCGGCATAGTTGCCGGTGCCGCCGAAATCGCGCAGCCCCATCACGATGGCCGGGCTGTGTTTGCTTTCCTCGCGCAGCCGGAAATGCACGTCAAAGCTGCGGTCGTAAAGCGTCTTGTCCGGAGTGTTGAACCTGTCGATCACGGCATAGCGGAAACTGCCATTCACCCAGGGCAGCATCTGGAAGGTCATCGTGCCCCGCCCGGTGTTGCGCAGCCCGGCGGCGGTGAAGACCAGCATGCCGTCCTCGAACATCTCGGCGGTGGGGATCTCGAGCAGACCGGGCGTGCCATAGGTCGAGACCGACTGCGCCTGCGCCATGCCGGTCGCTGCCGCGCACACCAATGCCATCAGGCCTTTCCGCCTTGCTGATACCGCTCGAATCTTCACGTCAGTTTATCACTTTTTTACGGCGCTTGATTAGCGGGTTTTGCCTGTGGCGTCTTGTGTCAATTCTTGGCTACGGGGTTTCCTGCGGGTTTGTGGCTGATCTGCAATTTAGCCGGGCAGTTGCGCTGTTTTTTAGGCACGATGCGGCCCGGGCTCGACGGCGGCGGCGGTCCGGGTGGGCTCAATGGCAAGTTGCTGAAAAACATGGCTTTCCTGCCATATCCCTGCTTTTTTGCAGATGCGGCATTCTCAGGTCCGGTCAGCTGTGTTAGCCTCCGCCCAAGACTTGGTTTAGGAGATTCACGATGATCAGAACAGCACTTCTGATTCTGGCCCTTTCGGCCACCGGCGCATATGCGCAAGACACCTCCGGCGCGGCAACCACTGCTCAGACAACCGCACAGACTACCGCTCAGACCGGCGGTGCAGGCGCGGGCGCAGGCGGCGGGGGTGCCGCAGCAGGTGCAGGTGGCGCCGCAGCCGCAGCCGGCGTGACCGGCTTCGTCCCGCTCGTCGCACCCGCCCTCGGCGTCGCCGCAGCCGCAGCAGGCCTCGCAGCCGCAGGCGGCGGCGGATCCTCAAACAGCACAACAAGCACCGTCAGCACAAACTGAACCAATCAATAACAACATAAAAGGCGACCCTTCCCAACTCGGTGAAGGGCCGCAGCCTTAGTTGTTGTAATACTTGTTGGCGTAGTTGCCGTACGAATAACCATAATGCCGAGCACCACGCGCATTGATCTGACCAAGGATCAAACCGGTCAGACGCTGATTGTCGTTGTGGAACAGACGCATGGCTTCGGTGAGATCCTGTTCGGACGTGTCGTTCCATTTGACGGTCAACAGCACCGCGTCGGCATTGCGTGCAATCAGGCGCGCATCAGAGACCAGCAAGGTCGGCGGCGTGTCTATCAGGATGACATCATATTGCTGGCGCATATCCTCAAGGAACAGCCGGAACCGTTCCGATGCAAAAAGGTCTGCCGCATTGGCCGAGGTCTTCTCGCCAGCCAGAATGTCACAGCCGAGCAGAGGGTCCTGAAAGATGGCCTCTTGCGTGGTGGCGTCCCCGGCCAGTACAGACACGATCCCATTCTTCGGCACACCCTGTAACTGCGCGGTCATGGTCAGGCGTCGAATATCGCCCTCGACCAGCAGGACCTTTTTGCCGATCCCGACAAAATTCTGCGCCAGCGCCAGCGCGTTCGTCGTCTTGCCTTCGCCCGGCAACGAAGAGGTGATCACCACCACCTGCGGCGGGCGGTCCACATTTGACAACATCAGAGAGGTGCGCAGGTTGCGCACGGCCTCGGCCGTGGCGGATGAGGGCTTTTCGGCGAGATACTCCAGTACCTTGCGGCGCCCGCGGGCGGGGAAGACAGGGATCTGACCCAGAACGCTGTACCCGGTTTTTCGCTCTAGCTCCTGCGCCGAGCGGTAGCCTTTGCGCCGCGCCTCGGCCAGCAACACGATACCGGCCCCCAGCATGAGGCCCAAAATGGCCGAAAGGGCAAGGACCAGCGACTTTTTCGGCTCGGAAGGCTTGCCCGGGATCACGGCGCGCGACAATTGCCGGCTGTCCGCTTTCTGGATGCCTTCCTGTGCCGATGTCTCTTTCAGCCGGGCCAGGAAATATTCATAGAGCAGCCGGACGGCTTCGGCCTCGCGCACCAGCTGTTGCAACGTAATCAGATCCGCGCTTTGCTGCGCGATCTTCTGGCCCAGATCTTCGGCTGACAGCGTCAGGGCCTGAACCTGCTGCGTTGCCCGCTGGGCTTCGAGTGCGGTCCGCGCAACCACGCGCTGGAAGGCGGTGTCAAAGGCGTCTTCGCCCGTGCCGGACCCGTCTATCTGGCCAAGCAGCCGCTGTAGCTGCGGGTCCTGGCTGGCTTCGGCCTGGGCGGTCCGGGTGTCGGCTGCGCTCAACGCGTCGTATCTGTCCTGTGCCGCGACACGGGTCGCTTCGGCGGACGTGCGGCGTTCGCGCAGGTCCTTCAACTGCACTTCCTGCAATTGCAGCGCTTCGGGAGAGATCAGCGCCGTTGTTGAATTGAAGTCGTTGACCTTTGCTTCGGCGGTTTCCAGATCGATCTGCAGCTCGGCCACGCGGTCGGTCAGCCATGCGGTCGCCTGTTCGGTGGCGTCGAATTTCACTTCGATCTGGTTCAGGACGTAAAGCTCGACGATCGTGTCCGCGATCAGGGCCGATTTGCGCGCCGATTCCGTTTCGGCCGTCACCTCGAACACCAGGCTTTGCGGAACGTTCCGAACCGATACGTTCTTAAGCAGTTCGGTGATAACATCGTCCCGGGTCAGTTGATTGGCCAGTTCGTCGGAAACTTGCGCTTCATTGGGGTTGGCACCAATCATGGATTGGATGAACTGCTTGATCCCTTCCAGCGCCGAGGCGGGTACGAGGTCTTCGTTGAACTCCGGGTCCGAGACAAGGTCCAGCCTGTCGACAACCTTGCCCATCAGGCCGCGGGACCGCAGCACTTCAAGTTCGGAATTGACCTCGGCGGTGTCGCCGGCCAGGCCGCCCACAACGCTTTGAAGGTCGATCACGCTGGCCTGCTCTGTCTCCAACATGACCACGGCGGTGGATTTGTAGATCGGTACGGCAGCGACAAAGGCGTAGAAAGCACCGACCAGAATGGCCAGGGTGGTGGTCAGGCCAATGATCCACTTGCCACGCCACAAAGTGGCCACCAAAGTGCTCAGGTCGATGACGTCTTCTTGCGGCGCGTCATTTGCTGGGGACCGGTTCGATTTGAACTGCGCGTCGTGTATCGGAGATTGCTTCATTTCAAATATACGATCCCAAAGGCCAAACACACGCGAAACGCGTGTGCCGCTGCTCTGTACATGGTCCCACAGCAAGAATAAAGGTCTGTGCGGCTGTTACCGGCCGGTTCGGAGAAGGACTGCCGAAGCGGTCAGAGAGATGATCCTGATATCGCTGAGGAAGCTGCGCCGGGTCAGATAGGCGACATCCATCGCCACCCGCTCGGCATAGCTGATGTCGTTGCGTCCCGAGACCTGCCATAGCCCGGTGATCCCCGGTTTCTGCGCCAGATAGGCCGAGGCCGAGCTGCCGTATTTGACCAGTTCGATGGCCACAACCGGGCGCGGGCCGACAAAGCTCATCTCGCCTTTCAGCACGTTCCAGATCTGCGGAAGCTCGTCCAGGCTGGTCTTGCGCAGGATGTGTCCCAGCCGGTTGATGCGCGGATCGTCGGTCAGCTTGTGATCGCGTTCCCACTCGGCCGCGGCCTCGGGATTGGCGTCCAGATAGGCTTGCAGCCGCGCCTCGGCGTCGACCACCATACTGCGAATCTTCCAGCATTTGAAGGGCTTGGCATTCTGACCCACGCGGGTATGACCAAAAAAGCCCGGACCGCCGTCACGGCGCACAAGGCACCACAGCACCGCAATTACCGGCGCTACAACGGGTAGCAGCAGCAGGGCAAACACAATGTCAAAGGCCCGCTTGCCCAGTCCCGAATACAGCCCCGAGGGTGCCTGATGCGGCACCGGCTGTTCCGCTGTTCCGCCTTGTGAAGTTGTTGAGGAAGCAAAATCCAACATCTTAAATATATCCTGACACCGTAAGAGCAGCTGCTAATGCATCAAAGAAGCAATCAAACGGTGTTCCGGATAAAGCCGCGGCGTAACATATTTAAGATGTAAAATTTATTAGGGGTTAATCTCGCCTTGAATTTGCACATTTGTTGCGCAGTTGCATCATTTGCCAGCGGGTAAAAAACAGCGGTTTTTTGATCAACAACCAATAGTTGAACCACTTCACGCAACTCTGATGCCCAAATCGCAGGGGCGCAGGCAAATCAGTCTCAGGATTCGAGGATGAAAATATGCACAGTCGTGACGCGCCTGTTGTCGGGACTGTGTGCCGGTGAACGCATCGGAAGGAAGTCGATCTCGATCACTCGGGCAAGCGGTGAAATGCGGCGTTTGCACCCGACTGCCCAAAAAACGCTCGGAGATACGGTGGATTGGCCGGGGTCTCGTGGATGTGACTGAAAAAATTGACTGAACAGTAAAAAAATGCTGCCATCCCGCTACACAGGAGAGAGATATGAAAAAAAATACATTAACACGCAGAGTGCTGCTGGCTGCGGTCGCGGCAGCATCAACATTGTATTCCGCCGGGCTGGCGGCGGCAGAAACGGTTAAGGTGGCGGCGATTTACACGCTGCCCGTGGAACAGCAATGGATCAGCCGTATCCACAAGGCGCTGAACACCGCGGCCGAGCGGGGCGACATTGAATATGTGTTCTCGGAAAATGTCGCCAACACCGACTATGAACGCGTAATGCGCGAATATGCCGAACAAGGTGCCCAGCTGATTGTGGGCGAGGTGTTCGGTCTGGAACGCGCCGCGCGCAAGGTGGCGAAGGACTACCCGGATACAGCGTTTCTGATGGGCTCGTCCTTTGGTCCGGTTGCCCCCAATTTCTCGGTCTTTGACAACTGGATTCATGAACCGTCTTACCTGACCGGCATGGTGGCTGGCGCTGCGACGGAATCGAACGTGATCGGCATGGTCGGCGGCTATGCTATCCCCGAGGTGAACCGTCTGATGAACGCCTTTATGGACGGCGCGCGCGAGGTAAACCCGGATGTCACCTTCCTCGTGACCTTCATCGACAGTTGGTATGATCCGCCTAAGGCCAAGGAAAGCGCCATCGCGATGATGGATGCAGGCGCTGACATCATGTACGCGGAACGCTTTGGCGTTTCGGATGCGGCGGTTGAACGCGGCGTCAAGGCCGTGGGCAATGTCATCGATACGTCGGGCGATTACCCGGGCACGATCATGGCCTCGGCCCTGTGGCATATGGAGCCGACCATCGACAAAGCGATCGCCAACGTCGCCAGCGGGTCATTTGAGGCTGCAGATTATGGTCAATACAGCTTTATGGGCTATGGCGGCGGATCGATGGTTCTGGATGAAGAGCTGGTTCCAGCTGACGTTCTCGAAGCGGTGAATGCGCGCCAGGCCGAGATTCTGGACGGGCTGTTCCGCGTGAACGTCAACGATGACCGTCCGGTCTCGGACAACTGAGTGCAATCGGGCCGGTTTTGCATCGGCCCGCTTTCCCCATGACCACAGTTCTCAAGCTCAACGGGCTGAGCAAGCATTTCGGCCCGGTTATCGCCAATGACGATGTCAGCCTGACCCTGAACAAGGGTGAGGTTCTGGCCTTGCTGGGTGAAAACGGCGCGGGAAAGACCACGCTGATGAATATGCTGTTTGGGCATTATTTGCCCGATTCAGGGTCTATTGAAGTTGCTGATGAGGCGGGTGTTTTGCAACCTCTGCCGCTGGGCCATCCGCAGGTGGCACTGGCCGCAGGTGTCGGCATGGTGCACCAGCATTTCACGCTGGCCGAGAATATTTCGGCTTTGGACAACATTACCCTGGGGGCCGAACCCTTGTTCGCCCTGCGCCGCAACCGGCGCGTAGCGCAACGCAAGGTCGAAGAAATCATTGCCCAAAGCGGCCTGACCGCGCCATTGGATACGCCGGTCGGGCGGTTGTCGGTGGGGGAACGTCAGCGGGTCGAGATCCTGAAGGCGCTCTATCGGCAGGCGCGGATTCTGGTGCTGGACGAACCCACCGCCGTACTGACTCCGCAAGAGGCAGACACGTTGTTCGAAAACATCCGCATGATGACGGCCGAGGGGCTTTCGGTCATCTTTATCAGCCATAAACTGCGTGAGGTTCTGGCCTTTTCCGACCGGATCGCCGTACTGCGCCACGGGCGGAAAGTGGGTGAAATGGCGACCTCCGAGGCCGATGAGAAATCCATTGCCCGGCTGATGGTCGGGGCGGATACACCGGAACTGGCAAGCGCTGCGATGGCGCCAGGTGAGCCGGTACTGGCCCTGTCGGGCGTGTCGGTCACTGGCCGCTCCAAGCGCGATACGCTCAGCGATGTGGACCTGACGGTGCACGCGCATGAAATCCTCGGGATTGCCGGGGTTTCGGGCAACGGTCAAAGCGGGTTGGCCAATGTGATTTCGGGCCTGACACGGCCTGAACAGGGTCTGATAAAGGTGAATGGCGCCGAAATCGGTGCTCCCAGCCCCTCGGCCATGGTGCAAGCAGGCGTTGGCCGCATTCCCGAAGATCGCCACCACGAAGGCATTGTCGGCGCGATGAGCGTCGCCGAGAACATGATCATCGAACGGTTGGATGACGCCGATGTGCAATCTCGCGGCCTGCTGCGGCGTGAAGCAATTGCAGAGAACGCCGAGCGTCTGGCCCAAGCTTATGACGTGCGCGGACCGGGCGTCGAGGCCCCGGCGCGGCTGCTGTCTGGTGGCAATATTCAGAAACTCATCCTGGCGCGCGTTTTCGATCGATCGCCGAACCTGATCTTGGCTAACCAACCCACCCGCGGTTTGGATATGGGTGCCGCAGCCGAAGTTGGCCGCCGCCTGCTTGAGGCGCGCGAACGCGGCGCGGGGGTGGTGCTGATTTCCGAGGATCTGGACGAAATTCTGGGCCTTGCCGACCGGATCGTGGTGATCCGCGATGGTGAATTGCACGAGGCCCCCAGCCGCGACCGCGAACAGATTGGGCTGATGATGGCAGGAGAACCGGCATGATCCGCATCGAACCTCGTCAAACCCAATCGCGGACCTTCACGCTGGGCGTTCCTGTCCTTTCCGCCGTGATCGCGCTGGCGTTTGCGGCAATCCCGCTGCTGGCTGCCGGGGCGAACCCAATCCAAGCATACGCTGAGATGTTTCGCGGCGTGTTCGGCTCGGTTTTTGCCTTTTCCGAGGTGCTGACCCGTGCCACGCCGCTGATTTTCACCGGTCTGGCTGCCGCTTTGGCCTTCCGCGCGAAACTGTGGAACATCGGGGCCGAGGGGCAGCTTTATCTGGGGGCGATGGCTGCTGTGGCCATCGGGTCCGGCGCGCTGGATGTGCCCGGCATCCTGCTCTTGCCGCTGATTGTCCTGCTGGGCGCAGCGGCGGGGGCGGCGGGGATGGTTGCGCCCACTTACCTGAAAACCCGCTTCGGTGCAGATGAGGTGGTGACCACGCTGCTGCTGAATTTCATCATCCTGATCTTTGTGCAGATGATGCTGGAAGGGCCGTTGCAGGACCCGATGAGCTTGGGTTGGCCGCAATCAGCCCCTGTTCTGGATCAAGGAATGCTGCCGCCGTTGATGGATCGGATGCGGGTGCATTCCGGTCTGATTGTGGCTCTGATACTGGCGGGTTTGGCCCAATTCATGCTGGCGCGCTCGGTCTGGGGGTTCCGGTTGCGGGCAGTGGGTGAGAATGCGGCCGCCGCGCGCCATGCGGGGATCAACGTGAACCGTTCGCTGTTTGGTGTCGCCATCCTGTCCGGAGGGTTGGCCGGTTTGGCCGGCGTCAGCGAGGTAGCCGGGCTTAAAGGTTATCTGACCGCCGATCTTTCGCCCGGCTTTGGTTATACTGGCATCGTTGTCGCGATGTTGGCAGGATTGTCGCCAGCAGGGGTGGTTATTGCCGCACTGTTCATCGCGTCCGTGTTTGTGGGCGCTGACAGCATGAGCCGCGCCATGGGCGTATCCTCGTTTCTGGCCGATCTTGTAGTGTCGGTCTCGCTGCTTTGCGTGCTGGTCGGCGGGTTCTTTGCCCGTTACCGGATCGTCCGGGCCAGCACCACGAGGGCCGCGTCATGATGGACATCCTCAACATTCTGCTGTCCGAGAGCTTTTGGGCCGCGTCTCTGCGCATCGCCACACCGCTGATCTTTGGCGTGTTGGGCGCGTTGATCTGCGAACGGGCGGGCGTGCTGAACCTGGGAATCGAGGGGATTTTCGTCGTCGGTGCTATGTGCGGCTGGATGGCGGTCTGGCTGGGTGCGGGCCTGTGGGGCGGGGTGCTGGTAGCTGCGCTGGCCGGAGCGTTTTTTGGCCTGTTGCACGCGATCCTGACGGTGCCCTTGGGCCTGTCGCAACACGTGTCAGGGCTGGGGATCACGCTGTTTGCCACCTCGGTCAGTTACTACACCTATCGTACGGCACTGCCGAACGTGTCCTCGCCGCCCCGGATCGAACCGTTTCAACCGCTGGATTTGCCAGTTTTGTCCGAATTGCCCTTTTTAGGGTCTATTCTGTTTCAGCAAACTGCCCTCACCTGGCTGGCGCTGCTGATGGTGGCAGTGGTCTGGTACGTGATGAACCGCACCGCTCTGGGCGTGGCGATTAAGGCCGTGGGTGACAATCCGGACAGCGTCGACGCGCAGGGCTTGTCGGTCTACGGGTTGCGGATCGGGGCCATCGTTGCCGGGTCTGCCCTGATGGCGCTGGGCGGGGCTTTTCTGACCATGAGCGCCTTTGACGCGTTTTTCTTCGGCATGGTCAACGGGCGCGGCTGGGTCTGCATCGCGCTGGTGATCTTTGCAAGCTGGCGGCCGGGCAAGGCGCTGCTGGGCGCGCTGCTTTTCGGTGCGTTCGACGCGCTGCAGGTACGGCTGCAAACCGAAATTGGCGCGCTGGTGCCCGGTCAGGTGTTCCTGATGGCGCCGTATATCCTGTCGATCATCGCGCTTGTGGTTGCCGCACGGTCGGCGGATTATCCGCGTGCACTGCTCACCCCCTGGTTCAAAGGCCAACGATAGGAGCCGCCATGTTTGATCTGATCGTCAAGAATGCCACCCTGCCCGATGGCCAGACCGGCGTGGACATCGCCTGCAAGGGCGGCAAGATCGCGGCTGTCGAGGTCGGGATCACCGCTGAGGCCCAGGAAGTGATCGACGCAAATGGGCAGCTGGTTTCCCCGCCCTTTGTTGACCCGCATTTCCACATGGACGCGACGCTTTCACTGGGCACCCCGCGGATGAATGTCTCGGGCACGTTGCTGGAAGGGATTGCGCTGTGGGGAGAGTTGAAGCCGATTCAATCCGTCGACGACATCATTGCCCGCGCGATGCGGTATTGCGATCTGGCGGTGTCGATGGGCATTGGCGCGATCCGCAGCCACGTGGACACCTGCGACAACGAGTTGAAGGGAGTGCAGGCCCTGCTACAGGTGCGTGAGCAGGTCAAAGATTACCTGGACCTGCAACTGGTGGCTTTCCCGCAGGATGGCGTGCAGCGCGACCCAACTGCTTTGCAGAACACGATCCGCGCGCTGGACATGGGTGTGGATGTCGTTGGTGGCATACCGCATTTCGAGCGCGCGATGACCGACGGGGCCGACTCCGTGAGTCTGCTCTGCGAGATCGCGGCCGAGCGCGGGCTGATGGTCGATATGCATTGCGACGAAAGCGACGATCCGCTGAGCCGTCATATCGAAACGCTGGCCTTTGAAACCCAGCGTTTGGGCCTTCACGGCAGGGTTACGGGCTCGCACCTGACATCGATGCACTCGATGGACAACTATTATGTCTCCAAGCTGATCCCGCTGATGGTCGAGGCCGAGGTTCATGCCATTCCGAACCCGTTGATCAACATCATGCTGCAGGGACGGCATGACACTTATCCGAAACGCCGAGGTCAGACCCGTGTGCGTGAACTGCGCGATGCCGGGATCACCGTGGGCTTCGGTTCGGACTGCATGATGGACCCGTGGTATTCGCTGGGGAAAGCCGACATGCTGGATGTGGCCTTTATGGGGCTGCATGTGGGGCAACTGTCCAGCCGCGCCGATATGGCGTGGTGTTTCGATGCTGTCACCGAGAACTCGGCCAAGATCATGGGGCTCGAGGGGTACGGTGTCGCCAAGGGCTGTGCGGCGAATTTCGTGCTGCTACAGGCGGCCGACCCGATCGAGGCAATCCGGCTGCGCGCCCACCGGCTGGCAGTGGTGCGCAAGGGCCGCGTGATTGCACGATCAAACCCGGTCACCTGTGATCTGACCCTGCCCACCGGGCAAAAAACACTGGACGAGGCGCGGGTACCATTTGCCTGATTCATGCTGATCGCACCGGGTTAGCCTTGGGTCCGCACGGCAACGCCGAATTGATCCAGCGGTCAGACAAGCTCGTTCTGCTGACGGGTTGAGCGCCGAGGCCCGGTGCCCGTATTTCGGGCATATGAACGTACATAAATATTAATTTCGTTAACCATTGCAGACTCAAAGGGGTCTGCTGTGCTAGGTCTGTCTCTGAAGTAAGGGGGCTTCAGAGGGGCGACATGTCTCAGGACCTTAGGGACTGGCTGGGCGCGCTTGGACTTTCTGAATACGCGCAAGCCTTTTTGGATAACAAAATTGATTTCGCAATTCTGCCCGATCTTACGGGCGAAGACCTGATCGAAATCGGAGTGACCGCTGTCGGAGACCGCCGCAGGCTGCTGCGCGCGATCTCCGAACTTGAGACCGTTGAAACCGTTCAGCCCTACGAACCTGACACCCCGCCCGAACCCGCCAAACGGCAGGTGACGGTGATGTTTGCCGACCTCACCGGATTTACCCGCCTGACCAGCGAACTGGATGCCGAGGACATGCACGCGCTGCTGAACGCGTTTTTCGCCAAGGTGGATCACGTGGTCGAGAAATTCGGCGGCCGGATCGACAAGCATATCGGCGACGCGGTCATGGCCGTATTCGGGGCGCCGATTTCCCACACCAACGACACCGAACGCGCGGCCCGCGCGGCGCTGGAAATTCACGCGGTTCTGCCCAGCCTGAACCCGCCGGTTTCCTGCCATATCGGCATCGCCTCGGGGCAGGTGATCGCCAGCACCACCGGCAGCGAGGCGCATACGGAGTACACGGTGACCGGCGATGGCGTGAACCTGGCCTCACGCATCACTGACATGGCCGTACCGGGCGAAACCTTTGTCTCACACGACATTCAGCGTGCATTAGGGCCGCTTTTTGTTGGCGAGAGCATGGGCAAGAAGGACATCAAGGGCCTGAATGAGCCGGTCGAGCTGTGGCGGCTGGACCGGCTGGCGCGCAACATCCGCTCGCGCCGGCACCGCTTTGTCGGACGCGAGCGCGAGATGTCGCTGTTCTCGGCCACGTTCGACCGCTGCCAGCAGCATGGCAAGGGTGAGGTTCATATCGTTCTGGGGGAACCGGGGATCGGCAAGACACACCTGTCCGAACAAGTGGCCGAGATGGCCGCTGGTCTCAACTACTCGATCCACAGCGGCGTCGTCATGGATTTCGGTACGCGCGAGGGGCACTCGGCCATACAGTCCGTTGCGCGCAGTATTCTGGGGCTTGAGGCCGCAGATGACGCCGCCACCTGCGCAGCGATGGCGCAGGATGCGGTGGCCAAGGGTTGGGTTTCGCCCTCGAACGCCACTCATCTGAACGCGCTGCTCGAGTTAGAGCAAGACCCCGGACTGGCCGAGGTCTATGCGGTGATGGATAACGCCACCCGTCTGCGTGGACGGCGGCAGGTGATTGATGAGTTGATTGCCGCGCGCAGCCGAGAAGCGCCGATGTTGATCCAGGTCGAGGATATTCACTGGGCCGCGCCGGATATTCTGACCGCTTGCGCCCATATCGCCGCCACCACGCGGGATTTGCCCTGCGTCCTGCTGATGACCAGCCGGGTCGAAGGCGACCCGATCAACCGTGAATGGCAGATGAGCACGGATGGTGCGCTGATCTCGAAACTGGAACTGGCGCCAATGGGCGAGGATCAGGCCCGGCAACTGGTCGAGGAGTTCACCGGCATCGACCCCGAGCTTCTGGACGCCTGCGTGCAACGCGCCGGGGGCAATCCGTTGTTTCTGGAACAGCTCTTGCGCAACATCGACGTGTTGAAACGCGAATCCGTTCCCGGCAGCATACAGGGCATCGTGCAGTCGCGGCTGGATGCTCTGGACCGCTCCAGCCGGGCGGCGATTCAGGCGGCTTCGGTATTGGGGCAGCGGTTCTCGCCCGAGGTGTTGAACTTCATTCTGGGCGAGGGGCATCTGGATGTATCTACCCTGATCCGCTCGGCCCTGATCCGTGAGGCTGGGACCGATCTGATGTTTGCCCATGCGCTGATCCGCGACGGATCTTATGCGACGTTGGTGAAATCGGAACGCGCGCGGCTGCATCGTCAGGCCGCGAAATGGTTCGAAGACCGTGATGCCACCCTGCGGGCACAGCATCTGGATCGGGCAGGGGCGACCAACGCAGCGCAGGCCTATCTGGACGCCGCTGAGAACCTGATCCGGGCGTTCCAGTTCGACGATGCAAGTCCGCTGATCGAACGGGCGCTGGAGTTACCCGCACCGTCCGGGGTGCGGTTCGATCTGTTCTGCGCGCGGGGCGAGACGCACCGCTTGCAAGGTTTGTCAGACGACGCCTTGCGCGAGTTCAAAGAGGCCGCAGATCTGGCCGAGACCGATGAACAGGTCAGCCGGGCCCATATCGGGCTGGCACAGGCGGCGCGGCAGGCCAGCTTGTACAAGGACGCGCTGCAAAGCCTCGATACCGCCGAGGAGGCAGCAGAGCGCTGCGGATCTGAGCGGGACATCGCCCAGATCAACTATGTGCGCGGCAATGTCTATTTCCCGCTGGGCCGGGTTGAGGACGCGATGCGGAGCAACGAAAAGGCTCTAACTCTGGCCAGAAAGCTGGAATCGGCCCGGTTGGAGGTCGGGGCGCTCAGCGGATTTGGCGATGCCAATTTCATGAATGCCACGATGCAGACCGCCGCCGGGTTCTATACGCAGGCGGTTGAGCGAGCGCGCGAAAAGGGGCTGGTGCGCGATCTGGCGGCAAACCTGCACAACCTCAGCGTGGCGCGCAGCTATACGGGTGATGTGGCGCAGGGCAAACGCGACGCGCAGGAGGCCATCGAGGTTTCGCAAAAGTATTTTGCCTTTGTGCCCGAATGCGTGGCACAGACCTGTCTGGGCGTGGCGCATACCTTTCTGGGCGAACTGGATCAGGCGCTTGAAACTTTCACCGTATCGGCCGAGATCGCCAACCGCGTGGGTGCCAAGCGGCTAGAGGCGCAGGCGTTGGAGCATCTGGCCCGCACCCAGGTCTATGCAGGGCAGTTGGAACAGGCGCGCGCGACTGGTGAGCACGCTGTTGAGATCGCGTTGGAACACGGTCGCAATTTCGTGGGGCCAAAGGCGCTGTCAGCACTGGCCATGGCCGAAACAGACCCTAACAAACAGGATCAGCACCTGAAACTGGGCGCTCAGATCATTGCCGAGGGCTGCGTGGGGCATAGCCATCTGCATTTCTACCCCGATGCCAGCGCCGTCATGCTGGCGCGGCAGGAATGGGACAGGGCCATGGAATACGCGGATGCTCTGGCAAAGTTCACTGCCGAAGAACCCCTGCCGATGGTCGATCTGTCGATTCAGCACGCAAAAGTACTGGCCGCGTGTGGCGGATGGGGCATTCCCATGTCCGCGCATGAAGACTTTGACGCGCTGGGCGCGCGGTTTGCTGAGATGGGCATCACTCAGTCCCTGGTCGGCAGTTGGACCACGTCATGAGAGGGGCTGAATGAGCATCGAAAAGAAGGTTTGGTGGATTTCCGGTGCCCTGACCTTTGGTCTTGCGGTGCTGCTCTTCAGGCTTCTGGTCGCGCTGAACCATTTCGAGGGTGACCCGACGCAACTGCCGGACCAGGCCTCAGTCGATGATTATCTGAAAAAACTGGGAAATGCGCCGGAATACCAGGTGAAGACCGGAATCTTCATCAAATCCTTCAGCTTTATCGGCGCCAGCGACGTGCATGTCAGCGGCTATATCTGGCAGCACTACGAAGACGGCATCCATGATGCGATCAAACCCGTCGAGGGCGAGGTGGGGTTTATCCTGCCCGAGGCCACCGATGCCGCGAATGGTCTGATCGAAGAAGTCTATCGCATGGACCAGAACGGGTCGGAACTGATCGGCTGGTATTTCGAACAGACCCTGCGGCAGAGCTTTGACTACACCAGTTATCCGTTTGACCACAAAACCGTCTGGGTCCGGTTCTGGCCCGGTGAGTTTAATGTCAATGTGGCTCTAATACCGGACTTTTTGGCATATCCGGCAACCGGCCCCGAGGACATCTTTGGCATTGATCCCCGTATCGTCATGGGCACGTGGGAGCGTGAGAACACCTATTTCGATTACCGCCAGTCCGATCTGGATACCACGCTGGGCATCGGAGAAAACGAGTTTCAGACCAACTTGCCCGAGCTGCACTATAATTTCGTCATCAAGCGGAATTTCGGGAATGCCTTCATCGTTCACATGATCCCGCTGATCGTGGTGACGATGTTGCTGTTCGGCGCTGTGATGACCGTCACCCGCCGTCCCAATCTGGTGGAACGGCATGATTTCAGCACGTCCAGCGTGATCGGCACGTGTTCGGTCCTGTTTTTTGTGATCCTGCTGGCCCATGTGCAGCTGCGCGAAGGCTTTGCCGGATCGCCGGTGATTTACATGGAGTCGTTCTTTTTCCTGATGTATTTCCTGCTGCTGGCGGTCTCGATCAACACCTACCTGTTCGCGTCCGAGGCGGTGCCCTCGCTGCGGTTCATTCACTATAAGGACAACCTGTACCCCAAGGCCGCGTTCTGGCCCTTTGTCCTGCTGTGCATGGTGGCGATCACGGCCTATAACCTCAGCCTAAAGGCCGGGTCCGAAGATGAGGCCGTGATCGAAAGGCAGAATTAGGTCGGTGGCTGATAGCCCGGCTTGGGCGTGCCCGTGGCCATATCCAGCGTGTATTCGGCGACGACCTCGGATGTGCCCTGCTCCCACTGATCCAGATACTTGGTGGGATGCGCGATCACATAGGTATAGGCGGGTTTTTTCACGCCGTTGATCAGCACCTTGATCCGCTTGCGCACATAGACATTCTCGGGCGAGTCGGGACCGTGGTAACCTTCCAGCTTGTCCAGCTCTTTCATCCCGCTGGATGAGACGCGATAGACCTCACCTTTCACCGCTTTGCCACGGCCTTTCTGGTCCACCAGCGTGGCCATGCGGTGTAGGAAACCGCAGTTGGGGTTGTCGCAATGCGGCTCGTGCGGCACGATCAGGGGCATCCGTTGCCGGGTTATGGCCTCGCCGACGAAATCATCCAGCACCTCGGTATGGGCATCGTGGTTCGGGAATCCCTTCTTGAGCGAGCCGTAAGTGAAGTAGAGATAGGTCTTTTCCCTATCCTCGATCAGATCGCTTTCGTCCTCTTCCTCCAACTCGGTCAGGGTGTGGGTGTTGGCCCAGTCGTCCAGCATCTCGACGATCTCTTCCGAGAGTTTGAGACCCCTGGTGTTGTTCGGATTCTGCAGGAAGTTAATGCAGGCACTGGCGTCGATCCCGTCTGCCCCCAGCAGGATTTCCACCATTTCGACCGAGTTGTTCATCACCGCCACATGCAGGCTGGTAAAGCCGTGGTCATTGCTGGCGTTGATGTTGATGCCCCGGTTGATCAACGCCTGCGCGGCTTCAAGGTCGGGCTTGCCCAGATCCACCCCGTCGTCCTTCAGCTCACCTTGGCCGCCAGCCGCGTAGTGCAGCAACGTGTCGCCGTTGCTGTCATCGACGATGTCGATCCCTGCCATGCCGTTGTCGATAGCCTGGAACACCCGTCCCCATTGCGCGAAATTGTCCGAAGCGGCGGCCTCCTGCGCCCATTTGCAGATGTTGTGTTCCTGATCGGCCAGTTCCTCGAAGGCTTCGTCCAGCACCTCCATGATCTGGTCCGGGGTGGCCATCATGCCGATCCCCATCCTGCCGTTGGACAGCCGCCCCTTGCGCGGGCCGACCAGATCAATGCCGAGATCGCGCAGCTTTTCCACGTTCCGCTGGGTGGTGACGTTGTTCCACATATTTGTGTTGCAGGCCGGGCAAAGGATCGCCGGCTTGTTCCGGTACTGCCACGCGACAAAGACCGAGGACAGCAGGTTGTCTGCAATCCCGTTGGCGATCTTGCCCATCGTATTGCAGGTCACCGGGGCGACAATTACGCAATCAGCCCAGTCGCACAACGCCAGATGCGAGGCGCGCAGGGGCATTCCGAATTCGATATAGCGAAAGTTCCATTCGTCATCGTCGCGGTAATAGTCATTGTGGGTGATGCATTTCTCGATCCGTTCGGTGCCGAAATCGCGAAAGAACTTCTCGGCCGAGACCGATGGGATCAGTTTCACGTTGTGACCGGCGGCTGTGATCCGTTCCACCAGTTCCGGCACCTTGTCCGCCGCCGATGATCCGCAGGCACACAGCAGCACATTGCGCTTTTCGGTGGGGGCATCGGTCAGCCCGCCCTTGGGATAGCCAAAGATGTTCTTGTCCAGGCTGGGGGATTCATGGCGCAGCAGAACCGGCAGCCCGGCCTCGTGCACCCGCTCCTGCAAATGCCCTTTCAGGATCATGTCGACAATATCGGTGCGTCGGCCCAAGCATTCGCCCTGAAAGAACAGATAGGGTGCCTTTTCCTTGCCGGTCAGCACGTTCAGCTGCCGCCGCATCTTCATCACATTGGCCCCGTGACCTTCGATGTCGATCAGCTTGACGCTGGTGATGCCGATATTGGCCAGAATACTGCGCAGCATATAGGACCACGGGTCTTCGTCCGCATAGAACATGACGATCGGGTGGTTCGCCACGATCCGGGCGACGTCGGTCGGGTCTTCGGGCGGCTCATGCTCCTCGATCACCAGCATCGCCGGGTTTTTGAGGTCGCGCAAACCGCGGAAGATATGCCCGCGCGGGGCCTGCCAGACCTGCGAGGTGGCGGGGCTCATGTCCACCACCGTCACCAGATCGCTTTCTTCGTCATAGGCGATGCAGAGGCACCAGAACTCTTCCAGCAGTGCGGTTTCACGATACACGTTCTCGGGCGGGCGGATGACTTCGAACCCCAGCACGCGGTTGAAGTCGATATTGATCATCAGGTGCCGGTCCTGGTCGTCGTTCAGGCTGCGCAGCTTGTCGCGGAACCAATCCTCGGGCGCTTTGTCCTCGGCACCCTTTCGGGTGGAATAGCCGTGGAAGGTGCTGCCCAGATGCACGTCGGGCGACTGGCTGAGGTAGCGCTGTGCCAGCGCGTGCATCTCTTTTGCGGTGGACACCCGGCTGAGCGCATCGGTGAAATTGGTTTGCGTCGCAATCAGCAGCTTGTCTTCATCGACCTGCGCGTCCCCCAGAATCGCAAGGCTTTCGGCCAAGACCCCAAGTGAGTTCATGTTCGGGCTGGCCCGCCGGAACAAATTGCGCCGTTTCTTGGGGTCTTTGGCCAGATATTGCGTGCTGTCGACATAGTTGCAGTCCTGCTGCAACGTCTGCAGGTTGGTCTTCACCGCCTCGCGCGCCGAGAACCGCAGGATACCCCGCGACCGCATCGAGGTTCCGTCGCGATCCGACATCCCTGCCCAGATACGATCCACGGTGGTCACCCACAGCTTGCCGTATTTCTCGGGGTGCACGTCCATCATGTGCACCAGCCCGGTGCTGGGGTTGCATTTGGCGATGATGGCAAAATGCCCGCCCGGCAAGTTCGGTTTGCCATGGGCAACACCGACCTGGAAATTCGCTACCAGAATGTCGTTGTCGCCGCCCAACCGGTTGGATTCGCCGATCGCTTCCAACAGCAGCTCGACCGAGGTGGTGGCCTCATCCATGAAATAGGCCTGAACCTGCACTTTCTCGCGCAGTCCTTGCGAGTGAATGAAGGTGCAGGCAACGTCATAAAGCTCACCCAGCGAGATACCGTCATTTACGACGAATGAGGTTGGCAGGCCGCACTCGCGGAAGATGTCGTTCACCTCGCAGCTGAATCCCAGCGCCGACATGCTCAGCGCTGCCGCCGTGACGCTGCAACAGTTGATAGGTTGCTGGAAGTTTTGCAGATGCACACTGACCAGATCGCCGAACAGGGTGTCGTAACAGGCTTCGCGGGTCTTGGTCGGGATTTCGAACCAGTGGTTGCTGGACAGGTAGGCCAGCTTGGTGCCGGGCGTGGCCAGCGCCTCGAGGCTGACGGGGATGTCAAAAATCTCAAGATGTTCTTCGTAGAAATAATCGCCGCTATCGGCGGTGGCCAGAACCATTCCGTCCTGGCGCAGCTGCACCTCGCCGTCCAGTACAACATACATGCCCCGCGACGGCAGAACCGTTTCCTCGGACACTTCGAAACACTCGAAATGCAGCCTGATGGCTGATGGATCATCCGCCGGAAGGATGTCCTGTATCAATGCCCATTCGGGTTCGGTTGGAGTAAAGGAAATGGTGTTTTCAATTGGGTCCTTAGGCACGTCTGTTCCCCCCTGAACTTAGCCATGAAACGCATAAAAAAACCAACGCTGTATCTGGTGCCTGCGTCAGGTTGCGGTGGTCATACGGAATTTCATGACCGGCCCGACGGGGCGTTCTGCGCTGGCCGGGCCGCGCGGCCGCAGGAAATTGTGCGAACAAATGGGCCCAATTGGCTGTACCGTAGCTTATTTGGACACAAAAATCACGGATGTTGTTGATTTGACTGTGCGAGTTTCAACGAGCCAGCCCGAGCTTTGATGTCAGCCTTTTCCCGCCCCGGACTCGGAAAGCTCTACTTGCTGACACCGGTGCCGCGCCGGCTCCCAGGTGGTTGCGGCGCACATGACACGGATCGCATGAGACATAATGACGAAAATGTTGTCAAAATGACGTAACTTTCGGCGTTTTCGTCAAGATACCCCCTGCGGATCGAACAGCCCGCGTCCCATACTTTCAATAAACGAAAGAGGAGGCGCGTTTTGAGCTGGAATATTTGTGTCATAGGGGCAGGCAAAATCGGTCAGATGATCGCCAGCCTGCTGCAATCATCCCCCAATTACTCGGTCACCGTGGCGGACCGCGATCTGGCCGCTTTGTCGGTGCTGAACAAGCAGGGGATTGCGACCCGGCAGATTGATGTGGGGGATGAAGCGCAACTGGCGCAGGGGCTGGCCGGGTTCGACGCCGTGATCTCGGCGGCGCCGTTTTTTCTGACGCCCAAAATAGCCAAAGCCGCCAAGACAGCGGGCGCGCATTATTTTGATCTGACCGAAGACGTCGCCGCCACCAATGCGGTGCGTGAACTGGCCGAGGACAGCGACACCGCCTTCATGCCGCAATGCGGTCTGGCGCCGGGCTTTGTCGGCATCGCCGGTGCTGCGCTGGCCTCGGATTTCGACGAACTCGACAGCCTGCATATGCGGGTGGGGGCTCTGCCGCTTTATCCGACCAATGCATTGAAATACAATCTCACATGGTCCACCGACGGGCTGATCAATGAATACTGCAACCCCTGCGATGCCATCGTGAACGGCGAGCGTGTGAAAACCGCGCCTCTGGAAGATTATGAGGTGCTGGGTCATGACGGGGTAGAGTACGAATGCTTTAACACCTCGGGCGGGCTGGGTACCTTGCCGGAAACGCTGGAAGGCAAGGCGCGGGCGGTGTCCTACCGCTCGATCCGCTATCCCGGCCATTGCGATATCCTGAAGCTGTTGCTCAAGGATTTGGGGTTGGAACGCCGTCGCGATCTGCTGAAGGACATCTTTGAAACCGCTCTGCCGCGCACCGATCAGGATGTTGTGCTGGTCTATTGCACTGCTAAAGGCACGATCGACGGCGCGCTGCGCGAGAAATCCCTGATCAACAAGAGCTTTGCGCGTGAGATCAACGGACAGGTTTGGAGCGCCATTCAGGTCACCACAGCCGCGGGCGTTCTGGGTGTGGTCGACTTGATGCGCACGGGCGCTCTGCCTAGCACGGGCTTTGTCCGGCAAGAACAGGTGAACCTGTCCGATTTCCTCAACACCGAATTTGGCCGGCTCTATCGCGCCGGTGACGTAACCCAACAGAACAAGGCGGCCTGAGATATGAAAGACATCGTGATGACTGCGCAAACCACACTGGCAAATCTGGACCTGACCAAGGCGGAGCTGACCGGCGGCACTCTGGCCGTGCGGTCCCCAATCGACGGCAGCCTGCTGGCCGAGGTGCATGAAACGCCCGCCGATGACATGGAAGCGGTATTTGCCCGTTCCAAAGCGGCGTTCAAAGCCTGGCGCACGGTTCCGGCCCCGCGTCGGGGCGAGTTGATCCGCTTGCTGGGCGAAGAACTGCGCGCCGCCAAGGACGATCTGGGCGCGCTGGTCAGCTGGGAGGCGGGCAAGATTACGTCCGAAGGTCTGGGCGAAGTGCAGGAGATGATCGATATCTGCGATTTTGCCGTTGGCCTGTCGCGGCAACTCTACGGCCTGACCATCGCATCCGAACGCCCCGGTCACCGGATGATGGAGACTTGGCACCCTGCCGGTCCGGTCGGTGTGATTTCGGCCTTTAACTTCCCCGTCGCGGTCTGGTCGTGGAACGCGGCATTGGCGCTGGTCTGTGGCGACACGGTGATCTGGAAACCGTCCGAGAAAACCCCGCTGACCGCGATGGCCTGCCAGAAGATCTTTGAACGTGCGCTGGCCCGGTTTGGCGACGCACCTGACCACCTGCTGCAAACCCTGATCGGCGCCGCCGCGCTGGGCGAGGCGCTGGTGGCCAGCGAGGATGTGCCGGTGATCTCGGCCACGGGCTCGACCCGCATGGGCCGCGCGGTGGCTCCCGTCGTGGCGCAGCGGTTCGGCAAGTGCATTCTTGAGCTGGGCGGCAACAACGCGATGATCGTTGGGCCGTCAGCCGATCTGGAAATGGCGGTGCGGGCGATCGTGTTCTCGGCTGTGGGCACCGCCGGTCAGCGCTGCACCACGCTGCGCCGCCTGATCGTGCACAAATCGATCCGCGCGGAATTGGTTAGCCGTCTGAAGAAAGCCTATGCCGGTCTGCCCATCGGCAATCCGCTGGATGAGGGCACATTGATCGGCCCGCTGGTGGACGAAGCCTCGGGTGCGGCCATGACGGCAGCGTTGAAAGCGGCTGAAGCCGAAGGTGGCACCGTGTTTGGCGGCGACCGGGTGACTGAAGGCGTGCCCGCTGGCGTTTACATGCAGCCTGCCATCGTCGAGATGCCCGGCCAGACCGCGACGGTGAAGACCGAGACCTTTGCCCCGATCCTCTACGTGATGGAGTACGGTGATTTCGACGATGCCATCGAGATCCAGAACGACGTGCCGCAGGGCCTGTCCTCCTGTGTGTTCACGCTGAACATGCGCGAGGCCGAGCAGTTCCTGACCGCAGCTGGGTCGGATTGTGGCATCGCCAACGTCAATATCGGGCCTTCTGGTGCCGAGATCGGCGGTGCCTTTGGTGGTGAAAAGGAAACCGGTGGCGGGCGTGAAAGCGGTTCGGACGCGTGGAAGGCCTATATGCGGCGTCAGACCAATACCGTGAACTACTCGGCCGAGCTGCCGCTGGCGCAAGGCGTCAAGTTCGATATCTGATCATACGGCCTGGCGGCAGCTACAGCGCCGCCGGGTCAATCCGCAAACAGGTAGTCCAGCCGCATCACAGCTTGTGCCTTGTCTTGTGAGACACCCAGAAACTCGGCTACGGCGGCCTCGTTCTCGGTGCGCGGGCTGGATTCCCGGATACGCAAATACCCGTCAAACCCTGCGCCCCGGATCAGTTCGGATTCGTAGCTGATCGAATTGCGCAGCGTCGGCACAAGTCGCGCAACCCTCGCGGTTGGGCTGTTTTCACCGGCCAGGCCAACCCGGCGGGCGTGACCGATCAGGTATTCGTCGGAATATTCACACTCGATTTCCAGAACATGAGTCTTGGCCTGATCGGCGCAGAAATCCTGAATGATGTCCAGATTGCCCGGGTCCACGCAGATCACCAGCTTGTCGGTCTCGAAATGGTCGAACAACATCCGCACGACTGCGCGCCGGTGGCGCGAGCGTTTGAGCAGCGTCGTCTCGATCCCGCCGAGATCGGGCAGGGGAGTTTCTTCTTCGTTGAACAGGTATTCGACGCAGGGAATATCCGTTTCAGAAGTGATCTGATCGACCAGACGTTTGGCCACGTGCCATTTCTTACAGGCGATCAGGAAAATCTCGCGCTCGGGGCCCAGCGTGTTTCCGGCCTCCCAGAAGCGCTGCCCGAACCGGCGGCCAACCCGCCCGCGCCCGGTCAGGAAACCATAGAGGTTGCGACCTTCATCCGAGATTTTGAACTCGACCCCTTCGCTTGCGTACAGCTTGCCCAGTCGCTCTTTCAACTCATGGGCCTCGGGGCTGATTTTGCGGGCGAACAGATAATCCTGCCCCAGCAGCATGTCATAATGGTCGTTGTAGAAGGTCACCGGCATCCCGTAGTCCGAGAACAACAGGAAGGTCGGGGTGCGGTTTTCGATCTCTTCCTTCGGGATCAGGTGGCGGACCAGGGTCTGAAAGAAGGTTTCATCCGGAATCCAGGTGGTCGAGAAAAAGCGTTTCACATCGGGGCGCTGTTGCAGAAAGTCGAGGATCATCTCGACTGTTCGGCGGCGCAGGCACCACCACTGGCTGCCGATCATGACCTGAATATCCGCCGGGATGTCGCGAGTCAGTCCAAAGCGTTTCTGCAGGTCGTATGAGGTATAGAACAGCTTGCTCTGGGTGCGTTCGTTGAAGAAATGGCGATAGACCAGCCGGTCGTCCTTCATGCCGGTCTTGATCCAGTTGCTGGCAAAGAAATCGTGGCTCTCGACAAAATCCTTGTCATTTTCGCCAAGAAACCAATGGGCGTATTCGGCCGTTTTGATCGCCATGCAGTCACCGGACAGCATGTAGAAATGCGTGGCGCGGGGAAAGGCATCCACCGCAGCCTGCAGGGCATTCAGCGTTGCCTGAACCAAAGACCACTCGCCCCAGCCGCATTTGATGCGTTTCGCCGCGAAGGTGACATTCGGATTGTCCTTCAGGGCGTTTCGGATACTGTCATACGCCGCAGCGCTGGCCCGCGCATCAAAGTGAATGGCCATGCAGTCCCCGGCAGCGGTCAGTTGCTCGGCCTGGGCAATGATCGCCTTGGGGTCTTTGTGGCACAAAAGAATATAGGCAATCTTTGCCATATCGTATCTGTGAAGTCCGTTTTAGCCTGTTTGACCCGTGATACTGAGGAAGAGCGATTGAATAAACAGAATATTTTTGGTTCTTTGGCTACAAAAGCAGGCGTGTTTATCGAGTTTTGACCTGTTAAGGAGGCGCAACATATGGGTTTTCCCGGCACCTGGATGACCGAAAGTGAAAGCATGGTTTACCGTGTCGTGCCGAAATGCGCGTGCTCGACCATCGGGCAGATCATGTATTACTCGGATCATGGCCGGTTTTTTGATGGCGATATCCACGACGCAAAGGACGGGATGCACAAATGGGCGTTCGACCATAGTCAGGATCGCATCTCGGGCAATATCCGCAACCATGCGTCTTATTCCTTTACCTGTGTACGCAATCCCTACACGAGGATTCTGAGCTCGTTCTTCGACAAGATCTGCGGCATTCAGCGGAACGGGAAACGCTATCGCGGCAATCTGGTCCCGACGCTGATCTACAATTACGGGATCGAAGTGGGGGGCGATGACGGCAAGGGCGAGTTCGACCAGATCGCCAGCTTCCGCCGCTTTCTTCTTTTCGCACGGGATACGATCCGCTGGCGCAGGCCGATGGACCCCGACATCCACTGGTCTGCCATGTCAGGTCATGTCTCGACCTTCATCGTAAATGGTGGGCGGTATGACCGGATTTTCTGGACTGAGAAGTTCAACGACGGGATGCAGGGTGTTCTGGACAACCTCGACACGCCGCACGCGGTGAACCTGTCAGACATCCCAAGGTTCAACGAATCCGAGGGCCACGGCCCCAAGCGTGCCCATCCGGTCGAGGATTATTTCGACGATCTGTCGATGCATCTGGTTTATGAGATCTACAAACAGGATTTCGAGCTGTTCAAATACGATTTCGAGAATCCGGGAAACAAGATGCCAACCGGCAAAATTGATCTGGATGAGGTCCACGCCAAGCTCGGAGACTGACGAAATTCCGGGGAAGCTCCCGCCCATCGTCAATGTCTCTGACGAGACATCTCCTCTGGTTGGGCCCGGCGCCGCGCTTCGCGCGGCGCCGGGCCCAAGACCGAACGTGGCATTGGCGCAGCCGATGGTGCGTTTCGGGCGCGGGAGCCCTCTGACGTTGGAAGGAACCGGCCCCAATCAGGAACCGGTTCTTATCGCTCAGACCTGACGTACAGCGCCTTTGGCGGCGCTGGTGGTCAGTTTGGCATAGGCCTTGAGTGCCGTGGACACCTTGCGCTTGCGCGGCTCGGCTGGGTGCCAGCCTTTTTCGTCCTGTTCTTCCCGGCGCGCGGCCAGTTCTTCGTCGGACACGGCCAGATGGATCGAACGGTTGGGGATGTCGATCTCGATCTTGTCACCCTGGCGCACCAGCCCGATCTCTCCGCCCTCGGCGGCTTCTGGCGAGACGTGGCCGATCGACAGACCCGAGGTGCCGCCCGAGAAACGACCGTCGGTCAGCAAGGCGCAGGCTTTTCCCAGCCCTTTGGATTTCAGGTATGAGGTCGGGTACAGCATCTCTTGCATCCCCGGACCGCCGCGCGGCCCTTCATAGCGGATGACCACCACGTCGCCTGCTTCGACCTTGCCGGTCAGGATGTCGTTGACTGCCTGATCCTGGCTTTCGCAGACATAGGCCGTGCCAGTGAAGGTCAGGCTGGCCGGATCGACACCTGCGGTTTTCACGATGCAGCCGTCGCGGGCGATATTGCCGAACAGAACCGCCAGACCGCCGTCCTGACTGAAGGCGTGCTCTTTGCTGCGGATCACGCCGCCCTCGCGGTCGGTGTCCAGTTCCTTGTAGCGGTTCGACTGGCTGAACGCCTGCGTGGTGCGCACGCCGCCGGGGGCGGCCTTGAACAACTCCTGCGCCTTTGGGTTGTTGGCGACCTTAATGTCCCAATTGGCAATCGCCTCGCCCATGGTGCCGGAATGAACCGTGCTGCAATCTTCGTGCAGCAGGCCTGCACGACCAAGCTCGCCAAGGATCGAGAAGATGCCGCCGGCGCGGTGGACGTCTTCCATGTGGACGTTCTCGGTGTTGGGCGCGACCTTGCACAGGCAGGGCACCTTGCGGCTGAGGCGATCCATGTCGGACATGGTGAAATGCACCTCGCCTTCATGCGCGATGGCGAGCAGGTGCAGAACGGTGTTGGTCGAGCCACCCATGGCGATATCCAGGCTCATGGCGTTCTCGAACGCCTCGAACGTTGCGATTTCGCGCGGCAGAAAGCCTTTTTCGTTCAGGTCATAGTGGCGCTTGGTGATCTCGACGATACGGCGACCGGCTTCAAGGAACAGCTCTTTGCGGTCCGCGTGGGTTGCCAGGGTCGAACCGTTGCCCGGCAGCGCCAGACCCAGCGCCTCGGCCAGACAGTTCATCGAGTTTGCGGTGAACATGCCCGAGCACGACCCGCAGGTGGGGCAGGCGTTTTCCTCGATGTGCTTTACCTGCTCATCGGTGTAGTGATCATCGGCGGCGGCAACCATCGCGTCGACGAGGTCGATTTTCTTGACGTCCAGATCCTCGATGTCGATCTTGCCAGCTTCCATCGGACCACCCGAGACAAAAATCGCCGGGATGTTCAGGCGCATGGCGGCCATCAGCATACCGGGCGTGATCTTGTCGCAGTTCGAGATGCAGACCATCGCGTCCGCGCAGTGCGCGTTGACCATGTATTCTACAGAATCCGCGATCACCTCGCGCGAGGGCAGCGAGTACAGCATCCCGTCATGACCCATGGCGATGCCATCATCCACCGCGATGGTGTTGAATTCTTTCGCCACACCACCGGCGGCCTCGACCTCGCGGGCGACCATCTGGCCCAGATCCTTCAGGTGCACGTGACCGGGGACGAACTGGGTGAACGAGTTGACGATGGCGATGATCGGCTTGCCGAAATCGCTCTCGGTCATGCCGGTGGCGCGCCACAGGCCACGAGCACCGGCCATGTTGCGGCCATGGGTGGAGGTTCTGGATCGGTACATTGGCATGATGCTGTTTCCCTTTTGCCCCGGTTGCGATATGCGGGATATGTGCGTTATAGCGCACGTACCACATGTGCGCTATAACGCACAAGGGGATTCGAAAGACGATTACTATGGCACCGGAAGACATAACGCTGAAACTAAGGGATGTGCGGGCGGCCTCGGGGCTGAGCCTGTCCAAGGTGGCTGAAATGACCGGCGTCAGCAAAGCCATGCTAGGCCAGATCGAGCGTGGTGAGTCCAGCCCGACCATCGCGACGCTGTGGAAGATCGCCAAAGGGTTTCAGCTGCCCCTCAGTGCATTGATCGGACCGGCGGCGCTGCGCGACACGGCTACGCCGGACGTGTTCCGCACCGTGACGTTCCCCGGCAGTATCGAGGTCAAGATCGTCTTTCCCTTTGATCCCGCCCTGCGGGCCGAGACATTTCATGTGGAACTTTCGCCGAACCAAAGCCACGAATCCGCCGCCCACGCGACCGGTGTGACGGAAGAGGTTTTTGTCCTGAACGGCGCGCTTGAGATATTGCGGGATGGTGAATGGGTGGCGCTTCAGGCCGGACAGGGTCTGCGATTTGCGGCGGACCTGCCGCATGGCTATCGCGCCGGTGATCAAGGGGCTGCTTTTTTGAACATGCACCATTATGCACAACTGGATGCGCTGGCCGCGATCGGCTGAACGCGAAACCAATACGCCCGAGGAACGACATGGCCGCTTTTCTTGAAACTCTGACGCTGGCGGATGCTGTTGGCTCGTTCGGTGCGCTGGTTGTTGTGGCTGCGTATTTTGCCACTCAGATGCGGATGATGAATTCTGACGATCTGGCGTTTCCGGTGCTGAACTTGGCCGGATCGATCCTGATCGTCTATTCGCTGCTTCAGAACTTCAATCTGGCCTCGATGTTGATCGAATCCTTCTGGATTCTGATCAGCATGATCGGGATCGTACAGTTTTTCCGCCTCAGACGCGCGCGTTAGGCAGGCTGGGCGCCATCCAGCCTTGAACCCCAATGCCTGCGCGTATAGGGACAAAACAAGCTCGCTTTTGGGGAGGCTTTGATGCAGGACGATCCGAAAACCCTCGTTTCAACCGAATGGCTTGCAGCCCACATCAAGGACCCGGATCTGCGGATTCTGGACGGGTCGTGGTATTTGCCGCAGCAGGGGCGGGATGCCAAGGCGGAATATGACGAGGCGCATATTCCCGGCGCACGGTTTTTCGACATAGATGAGATTTCCGACCGGCGGTCGGACCTGCCGCACATGGCACCTCCGGTCGAAAAGTTCATGTCGCGCCTGCGGGCGATGGGTGTGGGCGATGGCCATCAGGTTGTGGTCTATGACGGTGCCGGGCTGATGTCAGCCGCGCGGGTCTGGTGGCTGTTCCGCCTGATGGGGCAGGAAAACGTCGCCGTTCTGGACGGGGGCTTTCCCAAATGGCAGGCCGAGGGTCGCGAGATCGAGGATTTGCCCCCCGTCATCCGTGACCGCCATATGACGGTACGCGTGCAGAACCATCTGGTGCGCGACGTGACACAGGTGTCGGCGGCAACCAAACTGGCCGATCACGAGATCATCGATGCCCGCTCGGCCGCTCGCTTCGCCGGAGCCGAAGCAGAACCGCGCGAAGGATTGCGTTCGGGCCATATTCCGGGGTCGCGCAACGTACCTTTTGGCAACCTTCTGAACAAGAACGGCACCATGAAGTCGCCCGACGAATGCCGCGCCGTGTTCGAGGCCGCAGGCGTGGACCTGTCGAAACCGGCCATCACCTCTTGTGGGTCGGGCGTGACTGCTGCGATCCTTAGCCTGGCGCTCGAGCGCTTGGGAAAGAAAGATCATTCGCTTTATGACGGCTCCTGGGCTGAATGGGGTGCCTTCCCGACCCTGCCCGTCGCAACCGGAGAGAACTGATGTTCGAGAACCTCAAACCGCAGCCCGCCGACAAGATTCTGGCGCTGATGCAGATGTACCGCGAAGACCCGCGCGATCAGAAGATCGATCTGGGTGTGGGTGTCTACAAGAATGCCGAGGGCGTGACGCCCGTAATGCGCGCAGTCAAAGCCGCCGAAAAGCGCATTCTCGAAGAGCAGGAAACCAAAGCCTATACCGGTCTGGCCGGTGATCCGGCCTATGCCGATGCGATGATCGGCCTGATCCTTGGCACTTCGGTTCCGCGTGGCAACATTGCCGCGGTGGCGACGCCGGGTGGTACCGGAGCATGCCGTCAGGCGTTTGAGATGATCCGCATGGCCAACCCGTCGGCGCGTGTGTTCGTGTCGAACCCGACTTGGCCGAACCACTTGTCGATCCTGAACTATCTGGGCATGGAGGCCGTTCCGTACCGTTATTTCGACGGTGAGACCCGTGGTGTCGATTTCGACGGCATGGTCGAGGACCTGAAAACCGCCAAGGCGGGCGACGTGGTTCTGCTGCACGGTTGCTGCCACAACCCCACCGGCGCCAACCTGAACATGGTGCAGTGGCAAGAGGTCGTGAACATCATCAACGAGCTTGGCCTCGTGGCGATGATCGACATCGCCTATCAAGGCTTTGGCGATGGTCTGGAAGAGGACGCACAAGCGACCCGTCTGGTGGCGTCGTCGGTCAAACGCTGTCTGATCGCGGCGTCGTGCTCGAAGAATTTCGGCGTCTACCGTGAACGCACCGGCCTGCTGATGGCGATCAGCGATGATGCGGCGCAGACGGCCCTGAATCAGGCGACTTTGGCGTTTCTGAACCGCCAGAACTATTCGTTCCCGCCCGATCACGGCGCGCGTGTGGTGACCACGATCCTGACCGACGACGCCCTGCGCGCCGACTGGAAAGCTGAGTTGGAAGAGATTCGTCTGTCCATGCTGGGTCTGCGTCAACAACTGGCAGATGAACTGCAGCGCCTGACCGGCTCGGACCGCTTTAGTTTTGTCGCGCAGCACCGCGGCATGTTCTCGCGTTTGGGTGCGGCACCGGAACTGGTCGAAAAACTGCGCGCCGATCACGGTATCTACATGGTCGGTGACAGCCGACTGAACATCGCTGGTCTGAACGCAACGACCGTGCCGATTCTGGCCAAGGCGATTGTCAACGTCGGCGTCTGAGCCAACCACTCGAAATTGACAGAAGCCGCGCTAACCAGCGCGGCTTTTTTGTTTTCTGGCTCTATCTATAAAAGACCCTGCCCAAACGAAAAGCCGGGCGCGAACGCCCGGCCTTGGGTTGTTGTCCTCAGGTTCTTAGCCCTTGGAGAACTCGGGGTAGGCTTCCATACCCAGCTCGCCCATATCCAGGCCGTTGATCTCTTCTTCCTCGCCAACGCGCAGGCCAACAGTTGCCTTGAGGATCGAGAACAGGATGAAGCTGACCACGAAGACAAAGATGCCGATCGCAGCGAAGCCGATGATCTGGGTCACGAAGTTCGCGTCACCGTTGGTCCAGGCCACGATGAAAGTACCCCAGAAACCGGCAATCAGGTGAACCGGGATCGCGCCGACAACGTCGTCGATCTTCATGCGGTCCAGCATCGGGACAGTGAGAACAACGATCACGCCACCAACTGCACCGATGATCAGCGCCTGGAACAGCGACGGGGCCAGCGGTTCGGCGGTGATCGAGACCAGACCGGCCAGTGCGCCGTTCAGCACCATGGTCAGGTCGACCTTGCCATACATCACCTGTGTCAGGATCAGCGCGGCGACGGCACCGGCAGCAGCGGCCATGTTGGTGTTGGCGAAGATGCGGCTGATGTCTGCGATGTCACCGATGGTGCCCATTGCCAGCTGCGAACCGCCGTTGAAGCCGAACCAACCCAGCCACAGGATGAAGGTACCCAGAGTAGCCAGCGCCAGATTCGAACCGGGGATCGGAACCACTTTGCCGTCTTTGTTGTACTTGCCGATCCGCGGGCCCAGCACGATGGCACCGGCCAGCGCTGCGAAACCACCTGCGGCGTGCACCAGGGTCGAGCCTGCGAAGTCGCTGAAGCCCATCTCGGACAGCCAGCCGCCGCCCCACTGCCAGGACGCTTCGATCGGGTAGATGATACCGGTCAGCACGATCACGAAGGCGAAGAAGGGCCACAGCTTGATCCGCTCGGCCACGGTGCCCGACACGATCGAGGCGGTGGTGGCGCAGAACATCAGCTGGAAGAAGAAGTCCGAGCCGACAGTTGCATAGGACAGGTCGGCATTCACGCCGTCCAGACCCACGGCCTCAAGCGATGCAGGGGCGATTGCGCCCAGAACGCCGGGGATCATCCAGCCATCGCCGGGATACATCAGGCCATAGCCGACCAGCCAGTACATAATGGCGGCGAACGAAAACAGGCCCATGTTCTTGACCAGCTGCATGGCGACGTTCTTCGAACGCACCAGACCGGCCTCGAGCATGGCAAAGCCCGCAGCCATCCAGAACACCAGGAAACCGCCAACCAGGAACAGCAGTGAGGTCAGGATAAATTGCGTGTGCTGCGCGGTCTCGCCACCGGCGGCCTCTTGCGCAAGACCCATCTGCGGCAACGCGACGATCGCGGCGGCAGGGATGAGAGATTTCATCAGGTTCATTGTCAGTCCTCGAATGATTGTGAGTGGGGGCGCCTTACAGCGCCTCTTCGTTCGTTTCCCCGGTCCGCACGCGCAGGGCCTGCTCGACATCGAGGACGAAAATCTTGCCGTCACCGATCTTGCCGGTCTTGGCGGTGTTGGTGATGGTGTCGACGATCTGATCGGCCATCGTGGCTGGGACCACGATTTCCAGTTTGATCTTGGGTACGAAATTCACAGCGTATTCGGCGCCGCGATAAATCTCCGTGTGACCGGATTGCGAGCCGAAGCCCTTGATTTCGGTCACCATCATGCCGCGCACGCCTGCCTCGGTCAGTGCCTCGCGCACCTCCTCGAGCTTGAACGGCTTGATTGTCGCAATGATCAGTTTCACGTTCTTCCCCTCTGCTTCCCCGGTCTGCCCGGCTTGTTTGCACCTGCAGAAAAAAGCGCACCTTCGCGTGGTAAGGAACGGTCCGGGTGACGAAGCGCTGAGGAAAATAGCGGCAAGTTGCACAATTTTTGCACATAATACGGTGAATGATTAAAAAATAGGCAAACTGGGGAAGATGGCTTCCTGAATTTCCGCCCTCTACTTCACCGGTGTGTCAGGGTATGGTGCCTCAAAATGATAACCGGGCAGAGTTTGAGCATGACTGAGTCCAGGCGCCGAAAGACACCGCTGGTCGCGGACAAGAGATACCCGTCGAAAGGGCGCAAGCCCACGGCGACCAAGCGGGCTGCGAAGCCCGCTGGAAAGAAGGCGACCGCGCGCAAGACGACAACCCGAAAGACCGCCCGAAAAAAGACACGCCGGAAATCCGGCGGCAACGGCGGCGGCGGGTTCTTCCGTCGGCTGTTCCGCTGGATTTGGCGGTTGATCTGGGGGGTTACGTGGCGCGTGGGTGCTGTGGCCGGGTTGCTGCTGGCGCTGGCGGTTGGGGTTGTCTACACCTCGCTGCCCGATGTGGATGCTTTGCTGGATGGCCGGGCACGGGGCTCGGTCACGTTGCTGGACCGCGATGGCAAAGTCTTTGCCTGGCGCGGGGATCAGTTCGGCGGGGTGATCACTGCCGACACCGTCTCACCGCATCTGAAGAATGCCGTAGTCGCGACCGAGGACAAGCGATTCTATCGCCATTTCGGTGTCAGCCCTAGGGGCGTCGCCAGTGCGGTCCGCATTAACCTCAGCGAGGGGCGCGGGCCACTTTCTGGCCATGGAGGCTCGACCATTACGCAACAAACCGCCAAGCTGTTGTGTCTGGGTGTGCCCTATGTGCCCAGCGAGTGGGAGTCCGAGGCTGCCTATGAGGCTGATTGCCGTCAGGGCTCGCTGTGGCGCAAGGCCAAGGAAGCGGTCTATGCGATGGCGATGGAGGTGAAATACTCCAAGGATGAAATCCTCACCATCTATCTGAACCGCGCATTCCTTGGTGCCGGTGCCCGCGGGTTCGAGGCGGCAAGCCAGCGCTACTTTGGAATTTCGGCGGCCGAGGTGAACCCGGCACAGGCGGCGATGCTGGCCGGTCTGCTGGTGGCACCGACGCGCTATGCACCCACCAACAACCTGCAACGCTCACAAGACCGGGCGAAGCTGGTGATCGGGTTGATGGAGGCGCAGGATTATCTGACGACCGCGCAGGCCAGCAGTGCCCGCGGCAGCCCGGCGCAACTGTCCGAGGCCGCTGCGGCGCGGGCAGGCGGCTATTTCGCCGATTGGGTGATCACCGAACTGCCCAGCTATTTTGGCACTGACACCACCGATGACGTAGTGATCCGCACCACGCTGGACCAGCGCCTGCAGAAATCGGCGGAAGAGGCGTTGAAATACATCTTCCAGGAAAAGGTGCGCGAAGGGTCTAAGGCGCAGGCCGCGATTGTGGTGATGTCGGCCGATGGTGCTGTGCGCGCCATGGTCGGCGGACGCAAAACGCGCGTGTCGGGCGCGTTCAACCGCGCCACGCAGGCGTTGCGCCAGACCGGGTCCTCCTTCAAGCCGTTTGTCTATGCCACGGCTCTGGAGCTTGGCTATTCGCCGCTGGATACGGTTGTGGACGAGCCGTATTGCGTCAACATTCCCGGATCGGGTCAGTGGTGCCCCAAGAACTATACCAACAAGTTCTATGGCCGGGTAACGCTGGCGGACGCGCTGAAGAACTCGCTGAACATTCCGGCCGTGAAAGTGGCCGAGGTGGCCGGGCTTGAAAATGTGCGCACCGTGGCCAGCGAGTTCGGCATCGAAAGTAATCTGGCCGAAGGTCCGGCGCTGGCGCTGGGCGCATCGGAAAGCACGCTGATCGAGATGACCGGGGCGTACGCGGGTATCCTGAACGGTGGCTCCGCCGTGGAGCCTTATGGTCTGTCCGAACTGAAACTGCTGGGTGACGACACGCCCATGATGGTGACCAGCTCGGGCATTGGTGAACGAGTGATCAACGACAAGGCAGCCAAGCAGCTGACCTGGATGATGGAGCGCGTGGTGTCCGAGGGCACCGGCGGGCGCGCCAAGCTGCCGGGCTGGCAGGTGGCAGGCAAGACCGGCACCACGCAGGCGGCGCGGGATGCGTGGTTCATCGGCTTCACTGCGGATTACGTGGCGGGCGTCTGGATGGGCTATGACGACAACACGCCGCTGTCGGGTGTGACCGGTGGTGGCCTGCCTGCGGAGATTTGGAAAGAAACCATGCTGCGCGTGACCGAAGGCATGACGCCCACGCCGCTGCCGATGTTGGCCCCCGATCCGCCGGTGCGGACGGCGCAGCCTCAGCAACAGCGCCGTCGACAAGGGCGTGGTTTTGAGGACGCTATCAATAACTTCTTCAAGAACGTTTTTGGCAACTGAGGCATAAAAAAAGGCGGTGCACCGGGCACCGCCTTTTACTTTGGAATATCAGACCTGATCAGAGGCTCTCGTCCAGAGCAGCCAGAATCGCGTCACCCATTTCGGTGGTCGAAACCGGCTGAACGCCCTCTTCGGCCAGCAGATCGCCGGTACGGACGCCATCGGCCAGAACCTTCTCGATCGCAGCTTCCAGGCGGTCGGCCTCGGTGCCCTGATCAAAGCTGTAGCGCAGCGCCATGGCGAAGCTGAGGATACAGGCGATCGGGTTAGCCTTGCCCTGACCCGCGATATCCGGGGCCGAGCCGTGGACCGGTTCGTACATCGCCTTGGGGCGGCCATTGGCCATCGGGGCACCTAGGGATGCCGAGGGCAACATGCCCAGCGAACCGGTCAGCATCGCGGCACAGTCCGACAGGATATCGCCGAACAGATTGTCGGTGACGATGACGTCGAACTGCTTGGGTGCGCGCACCAGCTGCATCGCGCCGTTGTCGGCATACATGTGAGTCACTTCGACCTCGGGGTAGTCCTTGGCCACACGATCCACGACCTCGCGCCACAGGATACCGGCCTCCATCACGTTGGCCTTCTCCATCGAGCACAGCTTCTTGTTCCGACGCATCGCCAGTTCAAAGGCGGAACGTGCGGCGCGTTCGATCTCGGATTCGGTGTAACGCTGGGTGTTGATGCCGACGCGTTCGTTGCCTTCCTCGAAGATGCCGCGCGGTTCGCCGAAATAGACGCCCGAGGTCAGCTCGCGCACGATCATGATGTCCAGACCGGCAACAATGTCTTTCTTCAGCGACGAGAAATCCGCCAGCGCGTCAAAGCACTGCGCCGGGCGCAGGTTCGAATACAGGTCCATTTCCTTGCGCAGGCGCAGCAGGCCGCGCTCGGGCTTTACGCTGAAATCCAGGTCGTCGTATTTCGGGCCACCCACGGCGCCCAGCAGAACCGCGTCGACCTCTTGCGCCTTGGCCATGGTCTCGTCCGACAGGGGCTTGCCATGCGCGTCATAGGCGGCACCGCCGACCAGATCCTCGCTCACGTCGAATTCCAGGCCGCGGTTCGCTCCGAACCAGTCGATTACGCGGCGCACTTCGGCCATGACTTCGGGGCCAATTCCGTCTCCGGGCAGGATGAGGAGCGAGGGGTTGGACATGAAGGATCTCCTTGCGTTTCGTCGCAATGGCCCTAGCGCCTGCGCCGCATCGGGTCAATGAGACGAACCGGCCTTTATGGCCCGGAAATCCGCTTTCCGGGCCGAAACTGCCGTCCATCAAGCGTTTTCTGGTCAAAGACTGGCCTTCAACCCCTCGGCCAACAGGTCCCAGACACGCCGGATTCGGGGCGTCTGGCGCATGGCCTGCGGGGCGGCCAGCCAGACGGGAAGGGGTTCAATCTCGACATCCAGATCCAGCACTTCGACATCCGGGTCGGCCTGAGCCACCTGAACCTGTGAGAAGCCGATGCCGCACCCGGCCCGGACCAGCTGCCAATAGGCGCTTTGAAGATCGCACCTGGTGGCGAAACTGTTTTTACTGGCAGGCCAGCCCCGTTGCTGCATTTTTTTGATAATCTGCTCGTTGGCGTCAAAGCCGACCAGATCATGTTCGAACAGGTCCTCGGGATTTTGGGGTCGTCCGGCCCGATCCAGATAGGCCCGGGCGGCGCAAAAGCACAGGTTCACATCCCCCAGATAGCGCGAGATGATGTCCATCTGCGCGGGGCGGTACATGCGCACGGCGATATCGGCCTCACGATATAGCAGGTTCTCGGTGGTGTCAGTGGCCACCAGTTCAAGCTGAATCGCCGGTTCCAAAGCGCGGATCTGCGCCAATATAGGCGGCAGCAGGTGGTGCGAGGCAAAGACCGAGGCGGTGATGCGTACCGACCCCTCTAACTGCTGCGACTGCCCCGCGGCTGCCAGGCTGAACGATGTCATGGCTGAATGCATCTGCTGCGCCATCGGCAACAACTGTGTGCCCACCTCGCTGAGTTTCAGGCCGCGTGCGTGACGGTCGAACAGGGACACGCCCAGCTCATCCTCAAGCGCATGAATCTGGCGGCCCAGCGTGGGCTGGCTGCGGTCCAGCTGCCGTGCCGCCGCCGACAGTGAGCCGGTTTCGGCCACCGCCAGAAAGCTTTGAATCAGGGACCAGTCGGCGTGAGTAAGTGATTTGTCCATTCAAATATGAATACACGCTCTGCATTTCCCGGCAATTGCTCGATTGATTTGAATTGATAGTTTCCATTTGGAAGGAGTTCCCCATGACACAATCCGTTCTCATCCTGGGTGCAACCGGCCGATTTGGACGAAACGCTTTGGCTGCGTTTCGAAACGCGGGGTGGGCCGTTCGCACCTTTAACCGCACCACCGAAAGGCTGGCGCAGGCCGCGCAAGGTGCGGATGTGATCGTCAACGCCTGGAACCCGCCCTATCCGGATTGGCAGGCGCAGGTTCCAGAGCTGACCCGGCAGGTTATATCGGCTGCGCGGGACACAGGAGCGACGGTCATCATCCCGGGTAATGTCTATGTGTTCGGGGCAGATTCACCGGGGCCGTGGTCAACGGCCACGCCACATCTGGCCCAAAACCCTCTGGGCCGGATTCGGATCGAGATGGAGGAAGCCTATCGCGCCTCATCCGTTCGCACGATCATTCTGCGGGCCGGGGATTACCTTGATACATGCGCGTCTGGGAACTGGTTCGATCAGGTGATGATCAAACCTCTGGCGCGGGGGCGTTTCATCTATCCCGGAAATCCCGACATCGCCCATGCCTGGGCCTATCTGCCCGACCTTGCCCGTGCAGCGGTTGCCCTTGCCGAGATGCGCGAGAGGCTGCCCCGTTTTTGCGACGTGCCTTACGAGGGGTACACAGTGACAGGCTCTGAAATGGCGCAGGTGCTGTCTCGGGTCACAGGTCGGCACGTGCCCGTGCAGCGAATGAACTGGTTGCCGATTCAGCTTGCCCGCCCTTTCTGGCGGATGGCGCCTCATCTGCTTGAGATGCGGTATCTGTGGAATACGCCGCACAGTCTGGAGGATGCGTTTTTCCGAGAACTGGTCGGGGATTTTCAGCGTACGGATCTGGATGCCGCGCTGAAACGGGCGATCCCTGATGCGCTGCGTTCGGATGGGGTTCTGGCCCCCGCCTGATCGCCACTAGGGTGCGGTTACGTCAACCCAGACCAGACGGTGCCTGCTGGCTTGTTCGGCCGCTGCGCGCTCGGGCGATCCCGGTTCGGGCCAGAACACGCCCGAGCTTGTCACCTGCAGATCGGTTGACGGTAGTAGGTAGTCCACCCGCATCTCTCCTACCGCTTTCCATTCCACGGTGGTCAGCGCGCCCGATACGTCAGCGGGGCGCGGGTCTTGCAAGCGGGGGTCAGCCAACAGCGCTTGGATCGCTTCCCGGCGTCCTTCGCCGCGTTCGGGGTCCTGATTGGCATCCCCGGCGATCACGAACGGGCCGTCGGGTTTGTGACCAAGCTGGCCGTCCAAAACAACCGACCAAAGGCGGATTTCGTCGCGGTTGCGCAGCCCGTTGCGGTCTTCGGGTCCGTCGAATACCGGCGGGGCGGCGTGGAAGGTCATCAGGTCCATCGTACCGAGAGGCGTGTCTACCGGCACGATCCAATGGGCCACGGCGGACAGGCGCTGAATGCTCTGCGCTTCTTCCGAGGGGAAAGGGCCGTTATCCGAGACCGGCATCTGCGCGCCGGGCAGGTCACGCCACAGCAAGTCGGTGAACGCCTGCACGTCGCCAGAGTGAATCGGATAGCGCGACAGCACCGCAAGCCCGCCCTGACCAGTGAACCGGCCCCAGCCCTGCGCGTCTGCCGGGCCATGTGCCCGGCCATCTCCGTTCAGGTCTAGGGACGTTTCAAGACCGGCATTGGGCTGCGCAGCAAAGTGATAGGAATAATCCAACCCCGCGGCGCGCAGCTGTTCGATCAACGCGATCAGAGCCTCGGCGTTCAGGTCCCAGTCGATGCCCTGCAGGGCGAGGATGTCCGGCTGCGTGGCCACCAGCACCTCGACCACTGCCTGCACCTGCTGATCACCGCGCCGGATGTCCCGCAGCAGCAGGCCCGGCCCGTCGCGGCTAAGCTCTGTATTGTAGGTGGCAATGCGTACTGTCTGCGCCTGCGCCATCACCGGCAATAGCAGCAGCAGAAGGATGCGGATCATGCAGCCTGCGTGGACTCGGCAGTGGAGTAAGCGCGGCGCTTTTCGACGATCAGATTGGCGATACGCAGGGTTGCCATACCGCGCATGATCATGCTGGCGGGCAGGAAGGCCCAAGCGCTCAGGGTCCAGATCAGGGTCTGAGGGTTGCTCAGTGAGATCGGGTTGGCATAGTCGGTCAGCATCTTGATCAAGGCAGGGATCAGAAACGGCAGCAGCACCCCGATCGAGATGTTCAGCCGTCCGTCCCGTTGCAGGCGCGTGACGACGTCGCCACCCTTGGTCGGATCGAACAGCGGCAGGTTGGTCCAGACGTTGAAGGCGCCGTTGCCCGTCGGCCAGCCGCGCATCTTCACCGCATAGGCAAAGCTGCCGATGGTCACCAACGCCGCGACATAAGCCACGCTGGCGGCAACACGCACCAGCTCGATCAGCGGCGCGCTGGCATCTGCGGGCAGCATCAGCACCACCAGACGAACCGGAGAATACGGGAAGTCGACCACATTGGCGACGCCCAGACCCAACGAGTAGAAAACAGCGGTCAGGCTGCTGGGCGCGTAGGCGTTCTTGCAGATCAGCGTCAGGAACATGATCATCGACATCAGCCCGACAAACCGAAGGCGGTTCACCGGCGGTGCGTCGCGGAATTCGATAAAGCTGGGAAAGGCCGAGTTGTATTCGGCAAAGGTCAGAAAGAATGCGAGAATGGCGAGAAAGACGACAATCTCGGTCCCATTCGTTGACGATACGGGCAGGTACAACGCGGGGGTCAGCACCATCAGTGCCACCAATATTCCCCGAATCGCCGCCCCTGTTGTGCGCGCAATCACTATCCGAACCCTTTCAAACTGGATTAGTCGATTCTTCGCCGACTTCGCTTCCAACTTGTGCCCGCCACTAATCGTTGTGGCGGATGTCTTGATTCACCAATGTTGAACTGGTGGGTGCCTGTACCCGCCACATTGGCGATAAGCGACATTTCGCTCAAGCCAAGGCGCAGAAAACACGTGATTTCGGGCAAAATGATGGCGCAACTGGTGCGGGATTGCATCATTTTTGACGCAAATCCGACGTGTGTATCAATATGATACCTAGATGTTGTAGTCCCCTGAAATACAACCCCAAGAATGCGAAAGGGGCCGCCTTGGCGACCCCATAAAGTTGTGCATTCCCGGATTCGTCGCCAGAATCACACCCAGGGGCGGGCCTGGCTGGCGTGGTCCTCGAACTTGTCGATGTGATGGTCTTTTTCCATCGTCAGGCCGATATCGTCCAGACCGTTCAGCAGGCAGTGTTTGCGGTGCGGGTCGATCTCGAACTCGATCACGACACCATCCGAAGTGGTGATCTGCTGATCTTCCAGATGCACGGTCATGCGGGCGTTTTCACCCTTATGCGCATCTTCCATCAGGACCACGTGATGCTCTTCTGCCACCACGATGGGCAGAATGCCGTTCTTGAAGCAGTTGTTGAAGAAGATGTCGGCAAAGCTGGTCGAGATCACGACCTTGATGCCGAAATCCTTGATCGCCCAAGGCGCGTGTTCCCGCGACGAGCCGCAGCCGAAATTGTCGCCTGCAACCAGAATCTCGGTTTGGCGATAGGCGGGTTTGTTCAGAACGAACTCTTCGTTCTCCTGCCCGTCATCGTGATAGCGCATCTCGTCAAACAGCACGACGCCCAGGCCAGACCGTTTGATGGTTTTCAGGTGCACTTTCGGAATGATCATATCGGTGTCGATATTGATCAGCGGCATTGGGGCGGCCACCCCGTGGACTTTTTCAAACTTTTCCATGTTCACACTCCTGCGGGAGAGGGCCGACCCCTTGCCCCGCGTTTAAGCCTGTTTCGCTTCCGTTGTTTCGTCTTTGGGTGCGTTCTTGACGAAGAACGCCATGAAGACCAATCCGAACCCGTTGAACAGCATCTCGATGCCCAGGAAGATCCCCAGAATGCTCAGCAGCACCTGCGGATCGCTTCCGACGTAGGTCCAGATGATCCCCGCGAGGATGATCGACAAGATGCCCGAGATCATCGTGGGCCAGAAAAACTGCGTTCCACGCATCTGGAACGACAGAATGACCCGCGCGATGCCGCCTGCCATGAACAGGATCAGCATCACCGTCGCAAGGGTCAGGGTTCCCTGCAGCGGGTGATCCAGAAAGGACCAGCCCAGAAACAGCATCACCGCACCCATGATGAGTGACAGAATCTTGTTGCCGGTGCCTTCAACCGTGAAGCCACCCACAAGTTGCAGCGCGCCCGAGATCAGCAGCAACACACCGGTTACCACCGTCACGGCGATCGACGCCACAACCGGTGCGCCCAGTACAAAGATACCGAACGCGATAGACAGAAGCCCCAGCAGGAGCCATTTGACCCAGTCACTCATGTTTTCAATCCCTCAAATATCTAGATATGAGGGGACCTTACATCAATTCACGGACGTCTGTCAGCCGTCCTGTGATTGCCGCTGCGGCAGCCATTGCGGGGCTCAGCAGGTGGGTGCGTCCACCGCGGCCCTGACGGCCTTCGAAGTTGCGGTTCGAGGTCGCGGCACAGCGTTCGCCCGGTTGCAGCTGGTCGGGGTTCATCGCCAGACACATCGAGCATCCCGCCAGACGCCATTCGAAACCGGCCTCTTTGAAGATGTCGGCCAGACCTTCTTCTTCGGCCTGAGCGCGAACAAGACCCGAGCCGGGCACGACCATGGCGCGCAGACCGTCCTTGATCTTTTTGCCCTTCAGGATTTCAGCCGCGGCGCGCAGGTCTTCGATACGGCCGTTGGTGCAGGACCCGATAAAGACAGTGTCGATTTCCACATCGCTCAGCTTTTGGCCGGCTTCCAGCCCCATGTATTCGATCGAACGGCGGGCCGCGTCGACCTTGCCGCCTTCGAAATCATCTGGATGAGGCACGGTTGCTGTGATCGGCAGAACGTCCTCGGGGCTGGTGCCCCATGTGACGACCGGCGCGATGTCTTCGCCGCGCAGGGTGATGACCTTGTCGAAATGCGCGTCTTCGTCGGTATAAAGCGTTTTCCACCACGCCAGAGCCGCTTCCCACTGAGCGCCTTTCGGGGCGTGCGGGCGGCCCTGGACATATTCATAGGTGGTCTCGTCCGGCGCGATCAGACCGGCGCGGGCGCCACCTTCGATCGCCATGTTGCAGACGGTCATGCGGCCTTCCATCGACAGATCGCGGATCGCTTCGCCGCAATACTCGATGACATAGCCGGTGCCGCCAGCGGTGCCGGTCTCGCCGATCACGGCCAGAGTGATATCCTTGGCGGTCACGCCCGGCTGCAGTTTGCCGGTGATCTCCACCTTCATGTTCTTGGATTTCTTCTGGATCAGTGTCTGGGTGGCCAGAACGTGCTCAACCTCGGACGTGCCGATGCCGTGCGCCAAAGCGCCAAACGCGCCGTGGGTGGCAGTGTGGCTGTCGCCGCAAACGACCGTCATGCCGGGCAGGGTCCAGCCTTGCTCGGGGCCGACGATGTGCACGATGCCCTGACGGACGTCATGCACCGGGTAATAGTGAATGCCGAAATCCTTGGCATTCCTGTCCAGCGCTTCGACCTGAATGCGCGATTCCGGGTTTTCGATCCCATGCACACGGTCCGCAGTGGTCGGCACGTTGTGATCCGGCACGGCGATTGTTTTTTCCGGCGCGCGCACCTTGCGGCCCGCCATGCGCAGGCCTTCGAACGCCTGCGGGCTGGTCACTTCGTGGACCAGGTGGCGGTCGATATACAGCAGGCAGGTGCCATCATCGGCTTCATGCGCGACATGGGCATCCCAGATCTTGTCATAGAGTGTTTTGGGGGACATTGGTCCTCTCCCGTATGTAATGAGAAATAGCTGGCGAGTGGCTGGACGCCGCTTATAGGCGGGCCAGAACCGTGCGGGCGGCCCCAAAGAACCGTTCACGCAGGCGCGTGCGGTCTTGCAACGTCGGTGCTGGGGCCAAGGTGAGTCTCATGCGCACCAGATATATCGCGTCTGGCCGTCAATCAAGGTTCAATCCCCGACGGGCTTGCATCGCGCGGAATCGCTGTCCAAGCTGGGGCCATGAATCAGGATCTGATCCCCAGCTCGCTGTCGGACCTTTATGACAACATGGTCGCGGGCTTTTCCGTGCAATTCGAAAACCTTGTCGAGCTGGTCGTCACGCCGGGCTGGCGCCAGCACCAGCTGGTCATCATTCTGGGCCTGTGGGCGTTGGCCTACGTCCTGAAATTGACGACGCAAGGCCGGTGGGAGGCCTGGGCCCGCGCCCGCGAAGGGTGGCCGAAATGGCGGTTGCGGGTTCTGGTACAGTTGATGCAGCGCCTGACGCTGGTCTATTTCGTGGTGATGTCCTGGGTGCTGTATCTGTTGATGCAGCAGGTCACATGGCCCTCGCGCAGTTATATCATCGGTGTTGTGGCGACCTTGGCCCTGGCGTGGCTGGCGATTGCGCTGGTGGCGCGGCTGGTGCGCAACCGGACCCTGCGGCGCATCTTCAAATGGGCAATGTGGGTCTATGCAACGCTTGTGGCCCTGAATCTGACCGATGACGTGGCCGAGTTTCTGGACGGCGTGGCGATTTCCATTGGTGATCTGCACATCTCGGCGCTGGGGATTCTCAAGGCGACGCTGCTGATTGGTGTTCTTCTGACGCTGGCCCGTGTAGGTACCCGTGCTGCCGAACGGGGGTTGATGAGCAATGACGACATCACCCCGTCGATGCAGGTGCTGCTGGCCAAGGGCATTCAGGTGCTGCTGTATGGCGCGGTCTTTCTGGCCGCCATCCGTACACTTGGGTTTGATCTGACAGGCATCGCGCTGCTGTCAGGTGCGATCGGTGTGGGAATTGGTTTCGGGCTGCAAAAGGTGGTTTCGAACTTGATCTCGGGGATCATCATCCTGATGGACCGGTCGATCAAGCCGGGCGATGTGATCTCGTTGGGCGATACGTTTGGCTGGATAAACGCGCTGGGCGCGCGCTATGTCTCGGTGGTCACGCGGGACGGGCGGGAATACCTGATCCCGAATGAGGATCTGATCACCAATCAGGTCGTGAACTGGTCACATTCCGACAAGTTCGTGCGATTGGATCTGGAGTTCGGCACCAGCTATGACGACGACCCGCACAAGGTCCGGGCCACGGCGATCAAAGCAGTCAAATCCGTCACTCGTGTTCTGAGCGGCGGGTCCCATGAGCCGGTCTGCCACATCACCGGTTTCGGCGACAGCAGTGTGGACTATGTGCTGCGGTTCTGGATCAGCGATCCGACCAAGGGGCTGACCAATATTCGGGGCAATGTCTATCTGGCGCTATGGGACGCCTTTAAGGAAGAAAGCATCTCGATCCCCTTCCCACAGCGCGAGGTTCGGCTGTTGTCCGACAGCGCAGACGCGCAACAGGTCGCCAAAGAGTGACTGCCTGTGCGCCCTGCGCGGCGGCCTTTCATTGAAATGTTGCATTCCCCTTGTTACCTTATTAGTACCCCTGCGCCGGGGTTTGGCGGCGCGCAGCAAAGGAGGACTATGTCCTGTCTCTACATACCCAGGCGGGTTTGCCCGCCGATGACGGAGCCGGTGTAATGGCTCACTCTCAGTCAATCAGCGACAAGCTGCTTGAACGCATCCTTTCCTCACTTTCCGATGACAAGGCCGAAGACGTCGTGCAGATCAACCTGCAAGGCAAATCCTCGGTTGCGGATCACATGGTGATTGCCTCGGGTCGGTCGACCCGTCAGGTCGCTGCCATGGCGGAAAAGCTGACGGATCGCATCAAGCAGGAATTCGGTTTCACTTCGAAGGTCGAAGGCAAGGATGCCGGTGACTGGGTGCTGATCGATACGGGCGACGTGATCGTCCATATCTTCCGCCCCGAAGTGCGTGAATTCTATCAGCTGGAAAAGATGTGGCTGCCCCAGGGCGGCAGCGCCTCAGCCAACTGAGGCGCCATCCCGGTCTGCAATAACAGGCCGGAGGCGAGAGAAATATGCGTATAAGCATTTGTGCGGTCGGGCGATTGCGTGCCGGACCGGAAAAGACCCTGCTTGACGATTACCTGACCCGATTTGACCGGACCGGCCGCAGTTTAGGCCTTGGTCCCGCGCGGGTGATTGAGGTCGAAGACAAGAAAAACGCTGGCATGGGGGCCGAGGGCGCGCTGTTGCGCAAGGCGTTGCCCAAGGGTGCGGTGATCTGCACGCTGGATGAACGCGGGCGGGTGATATCCTCGCCCGACTTTGCCAAGAAACTGGGCGGTTGGCGCGACGCGGGCCGTCAGGATCTGGCGCTGATCATCGGCGGCGCGGACGGAATAGACCCTAATCTGCGCGCCGAAGCCGATTTTTCCATCTCATTCGGGTCGATGGTCTGGCCCCATATGCTGGTCCGTGTGATGCTGGCCGAGCAACTTTACCGGGCCGCAACCATCCTGTCGGGCGGCCCCTACCACCGGGTCTGACATGGCGCAGCTTCTGATTGTTTACCATTCCCGCACGGGCGGTGCCCGGCAAATGGCCGAAGCAGCGGCTGAGGCCGCGCGCGATGAAGCCGTAACAATCCTGAAACCCGCCGATCAGGCCGGACCTGACGACCTGCTGCGTGCTGACGGCTATATCTTCTGCGCGCCCGAGAATCTGGCGGCAATTTCGGGTCTGATGAAGGAGTTTTTCGACCGCAGCTACTATCCGGTCCTGGGTCAGATCGAAGGGCGCCCCTATGCGCTAATGATCTGTGCCGGGTCCGACGGGGAAAACGCGGCCCGCCAGATGGCCCGGATTGCCACCGGCTGGCGGCTGAAAGAAGTGCAGCCGCCCCTGATCCTCTGCACCCACGCGCAGACGCCCGAGACGATCTTGGCGGAAAAGACCATCCCCGACGATCAGCTGGAAAAATGTCGCGAAATCGGCGCCGCGCTGGCAGCGGGCCTGAGTCTGGGTGTGTTCTGAGCTTCAGTTCAGATCGACCACCGTGGTGCCTTCGTTCCAACCATCCACATTGCACCGTGCCTGAACCTGCACTTGCGTAGCACCCTCGGGGATCACCACACCACTCAGCGAGCGGGTAAAAGGTTGCTCGGTCTCGTGCGGATGGTGCAGCACGCGCATTCCCAGTTCATTGCCGTCCATATCCAGCACGCGCCACCCGTCGGCGTAATGATCCCAGCCGGTGTCCGGATGGCGGATCGTCACGTCGAATCGCCATGTATCGCCACTCTGACGGGCCGAGACATTCTCGATCACGGCAGGATCGGCAAAGGCGGGTGCGGCCAAAAACGCGCTGAGAATCAGGTATCGCATATGGCGACCATACGGGGTGACGCGTGGCGGCGTCATCACGACTCTGTGTTGGGCGGCAGGGTCAAAAGCACCGAGCGGGAATGGGATGCGAATTCGCGCCGGTAGAGAACGCCCAGAGTGATGACCGTCCCGAGTATCAGGGCAAGCGGCCCCAATATCCACGCCAGCGAGGCCAGCGCGAAATAGGTGGCGCGCAGGCCGCGATTGAAACTGCGCGCGGCGGTGACGCAAATCTCGGCCGCTTGTGCGGCGCGCGGATAGGCTTGCGGGTCTTCGGGGTCGTTTGGGACCGCAGCCATCAGCACCGCGCAATATCCAAACAACCGATGCGCCCAGACGTATTTCAGGAACGCATTGGCCAGAAACAGGATAACCACCAGTATCTTGATCTCCCACACCAGTGCCGGGGCGCTGCCGATGGCCAGATCGCTGGCGACGCCCGCCAGCCGTTCGGTGTTTCCCAGCAATGCCAGCCCGCCCCCGATGGCAATCATGGTGGTCGAAGCAAAGAAGGTACTGCCCTGCCGCATCGCTGCTACGACTTGGGCATCGAACATCCGGGGCTGCCTTGTAACCATCTCGTGCATCCAGCCGCGCCGGAAGTCGTCCATCATCATCGCGACCGATTGTCTGTGTGGCGCGGGATGCTCGATCCGCCAGCCGATCCATTGCCAAGCGCCCAGCAACAGCAGTACGGCGGCATAATCCAGTGTTGAGAATAAAAGGGCTCGGTCGATCCATGTCATGTCGGTGACAGTAGGGTCAGAGATCAGAACTTGCCAGACAGGTAAATTGGTAATATTATTTTACCAAACGGAGGATAAGCGATGGAAATGCCCCGGCCAAACCCCGAAATCTTGGCGCGCAAGCAGGCCGTTCTGTCGCGCCTGTTGCAGGTGTTGCCTGAGGATGCCGTGATCCATGACCCGGCTGAAACCCGCGCCTATGAATGTGACGCGCTGACCGCCTATCGCTGCCCGCCGATGCTGGCAGTGCTGCCGTCGAACACGCAAGAGGTCTCGGACGTGCTGCGCATCTGCCATGACGAGGGCGTGCCGGTGGTGCCGCGCGGCTCGGGCACGTCACTGGCGGGCGGGGCGCTGCCCACTGCGGATTGTGTCATTCTGGGCGTCGCCCGGATGAATGAGGTGCTGGAGACCGACTACGATAACCGCTTCATCCGCGTTCAGACCGGCCGCACCAACCTGAGCGTGACCGGTGCGGTCGAGGAAGAGGATTTTTTCTATGCCCCCGATCCGTCTTCGCAACTGGCTTGCGCGATTGCGGGCAACATCGCGATGAACTCGGGTGGGGCGCATTGCCTGAAATACGGCGTGACCACCAACAACCTGCTGGGCGTGAAAATGGTGATGATGGATGGCAGCGTGGTCGAGATCGGCGGCGCGCATCTGGATGCCGGCGGGCTGGACCTATTGGGCGTCATCTGCGGATCTGAAGGGCAGCTGGGTGTGGTGACCGAAGCCACGCTGCGCATCCTACGCAAGCCCGAGGGGGCGCGGCCGGTGCTGATGGGCTTCGATGACAACGAGGTCGCTGGGCAATGCGTGTCCGACATCATCAAATCGGGCATCCTGCCAGTGGCGATTGAGTTCATGGACACGCTCTGCATCAAAGCCTGCGAGAATTTTGCCCATGCGGGTTATCCGGATTGCCACGCTCTCTTGATTGTCGAAGTCGAAGGGTCGGAAGCCGAGATCGACGATCAACTGTCGAAAATCATCGAGATCGCCAGGCGCCACAACCCGGTGGAGTTGCGCGAAAGCCAGTCGGCCGAGGAAAGCGCCAAGATCTGGCTGGGCCGCAAATCGGCCTTTGGTGCGATGGGTCAGATGAACGACTACATGTGTCTGGATGGGACGATCCCGGTGTCTTCGCTGCCTGAAGTCCTGCGGCGGATCGGTGAGCTAAGCGCGGAATACGGCCTGCCCGTGGGCAACGTGTTCCATGCAGGTGACGGCAATATGCACCCGTTGATCCTGTTCGATGCCAACAAGCCCGGTGATCTGGAAAAATGTGAGGCGTTCGGGGCCGATATCCTGAAACTCTGCGTCGATGTCGGCGGTTGTCTGACCGGTGAGCATGGCGTGGGCATCGAAAAGCGCGATCTCATGTCACATCAATACACGCCTGCGGACCTTGAGGCGCAGATGGCCGTCAAGGATGTGTTCGATCCCAAATGGCTGCTGAACCCCGCCAAGGTGTTTCCTCTGGATGCGTCCGAATCCCGTCGGGATGTACGGATTGCTGCGGAATAACAGGCTCTAAAAAAGAAGATTTGCGATGAAACCTGAGACAGAGGCCGAACTGGCCGAGATGGTGGCCGGGCTGAGCGAACCGATGCGGATTGTCGGCGGCGGTACGCGCGGGGTGGATGGGCTGGAGGCGGTGCTTGAGACATCGGGGCTGAGCGGAATTACCCTCTATGAACCTGGCGCGCTGACCCTGGTGGCGCAGGCAGGCACGCCCGTGGCCGAGATTGAGGCTGCTTTGGAGGCCGAAGGGCAGCAACTGGCGTTCGAGCCGATAGACCATCGCGGGCTGCTGGGCACCAGCGGGACGCCCACCATTGGTGGTGTTGTGGCCGCCAATATCTCGGGTCCGCGCCGTATTCAGGCCGGGGCTTGCCGCGACTTCCTGCTGGGTGTGCGCTATGTCGATGGCATGGGGCAGGTGATCAAGAATGGCGGTCGGGTGATGAAAAACGTGACCGGGTACGATCTGGTCAAGCTGATGGCCGGGTCGTGGGGTACGCTTGGAGTTCTGACCGAAGTGTCGCTGAAGGTGCTGCCCAAGCCAGAGGCCGTTGCGACCCTAGGTGTTCACGTCGCGGATGCCGGGGATGCGGTTCAGGCCCTGTCTGCTGCGCTGAAATCTCCGTTCGAAGTCAGCGGGGCCGCTTATGACCCGCAAGACGGGCGGGCGCTGTTGCGGGTTGAGGGGTTTTCGGACTCAGTGGCGTATCGGACAGAACAGTTGAAATTCACGCTTTCGGGGTTTGGCGAGATCACCGAGGTCTCGGACCCTGTCGAATTGTGGCGGAATCTGCGCGATGTCAGGCCGTTTCACGGGCAGGAGGGTGATGTCTGGCGGATTTCGGTCAAGCCAACCGATGCGCCTGAAATCTTGACCCGGCTTGAAGCAGATCAGACTCTGCTGGATTGGGGCGGAGGCCTGATCTGGGCGCGCGTTCCCGAAGGCTCCGATTTGCGTTCCCGGATAGGAGTATTCGAAGGTCACGCGACGCTGGTGCGCACAGAGGCAAAAACAGTCGAGGCCTTGGGTCGGTTTCAACCTGAATCCTCCGGCATTGAGGCTCTAACAAAAGGATTACGGGCGCGTTTTGATCCTCGGGGTATCCTTAATCCGGGGCTGATGGGGTAAGCCGATGCAGACGACGTTCACGGAAAAACAGCTTCAAGACCCTGCAATCCAGCGCTCGAATGAGATCCTGCGCAGCTGTGTGCATTGCGGGTTCTGCACCGCCACATGCCCGACCTATCAGGTGTTGGGGGATGAACTGGACAGCCCGCGCGGGCGTATCTACCTGATCAAGGACATGCTGGAAAATGAGCGTGTGCCGGACGAAAAGACCGTCAAGCACATCGACCGCTGCCTGTCCTGTCTGGCCTGCATGACGACCTGCCCGTCGGGCGTGCATTACATGCATCTGGTCGACCACGCGCGGGAATATATCGAGGCCAATTACAAGCGCCCCTTCACCGATCGCGCGCTACGCTGGGTGCTGGCGCAGATTCTGCCCTATCCGATGCGGTTCCGCTGGGCGCTGATCGGGGCCAAGCTGGGTCGCCCGTTCCGGTTCCTGATGCCCGATGCCCGGCTGCGGGCGATGCTGGACATGGCGCCGAAACACATCCCGCCTGTCAGTCGCAACGACGACCCGCAAAGTTTTGCACCAAAGGGGTCGCATAAAAAGCGAGTCGCGCTGATGACGGGCTGCGCGCAAAAGGCGCTGAACACCGATATCAACGATGCAACGATCCGCCTTCTGACACGGTTGGGGTGCGAGGTCGTGGTGGCCGAAGGCGCAGGCTGTTGTGGCGCGCTGACCCATCACATGGGCAAGGTGCAGGACAGCCACAAAGCGGCAGAGGCCAATATCAGAGCGTGGATGGCGGAGATGAATGGCGACGGTTTGGATGCCATCGTCATCAACACCTCGGGCTGCGGCACCACGGTTAAGGATTACGGGCATATGTTCCGCAATGATTCTTTGGCCGAGGACGCGGCGCGGGTGTCGGGTATTGCGATGGATGTCAGCGAACTGCTGGTGCAGTTGGACTTGCCGGAAGGCACCGACGCGGGTTTGACCGTCGCCTACCACGCGGCCTGTTCCCTGCAGCACGGACAAAAGATCAAATCCCATCCCAAAGACCTGTTGAAAAAGGCAGGTTACGCTGTGTTAGAGCCTGTTGACAGCCACCTGTGCTGTGGCAGCGCGGGCACGTATAACCTGATGCAGCCTGAAATCTCGGGCCAGTTAAAGCAGCGCAAGGTCAGAACGCTTGAGGCGAAGAACCCCGATGTGATCGCTGCGGGCAATATCGGCTGCATGATGCAGATCGGATCGGGCACGGATGTTCCTGTTCTTCACACGGTCGAGCTGTTGGACTGGGCAACCGGCGGCCCCAAACCGCGGGCCCTGCAAGATGACCGTGCGCCAGAGGTTCCGATCCTCAGGTAGACGTCAATGATGCAGCGGTGCATCAGTTTCCGGGTGAAACCGCATCCGGCGTTGCCGCCCTATTTTCGCCCCACCGGGGCCGTAGGAACGTAAGCCAACAGCAACGCCGGAGAACCGCTTGCGAAACTGGATCAGGGCAATCGCGCTGGCATTGATGCCGATGACCGCCATGGCGCAGGACAGCGGGCTGAAAAGCCTGGATACCACCGATGCAGGGCGGGCGTGGATGGCTGTGGGTCGTCTGGACATCAACGGTGCGGGGTTCTGCACTGGCACGCTGATTTCTCCAACTCTGGTTCTGACCGCCGCCCATTGCCTGTTTGACAAGGCGACGGGCCAGCGGGTCGATCTGTCCGAGGTCGAGTTTCTGGCCGCATGGCGCTTGGGTCGGGCCTCGGCCTACCGAGCGGCGCGGCAGGCGGTGATTCATCCGGATTATCGCTATAGCCGCGAAACCCCAACGGCGCGGTTGGGCAATGACATTGCCCTGATCGAGTTGTGGCAACCGATACGCAATACCACCGTGATTCCCTTTGAAACTGGCGACCGGCCGCGCCGGGGGGCCGAAGTCGGTGTTGTGTCCTATGCGCGCGACCGGGCCGAGGCCCCGTCACTGCAAGAGGTCTGCTCGGTCATGACCCGCCAATCCGAAGTTCTGGTGATGTCCTGCGATGTCGAGTTCGGCTCATCCGGTGCGCCGGTCTTTTCCTTTGACGGTGACCGCCCGCGCATCGTGTCGGTGGTGGCCGCCAAGGCAGAGTTCAACGGTCAACGGGTCGCGGTCGGCACAGCGGTCGAGGGGTCGTTGCCCCTGTTGCAAGCTGAATTGTCGGCCGGTCGCGGATTTCTTGCAGACACACCCAATGGGGGCCGCAAAAGAAACATTGGCGCGAGGTTCATCAAGCCATGACACGATTTCTGCTGTGCGCTCTTCTGGGCCTGTCGCTTTTTGCCACCACGTCCCATGCCCAAAGCAACAAGCGCGAACTGACCGACCGCGAGGACCTGTTCGGCTGGGAAGCCATCGGCCGTCTGGACATCGGCAAGAGCGGATTCTGTACGGGCACGCTGATTGCGCAGGATCTGGTTCTGACCGCGGCCCATTGCGCGATCGACAAGAAAACGGGCCAAGCCTATGCCCCGGGCGAAGTGACCTTTCGGGCTGGGCTGAGCTATGGCAAATCGCTGGCCGACCGCAAAGTTGTCCAGATCGCGGTGCATCCTGATTACCTCAAACACCCCGAGCTTTCGGCCGCGTCCGTTCGGGCGGATGTCGCCCTGATGCGGTTGGAACAGCCCATCCCTTATTCCGTCGCTGATCCCTTTGTGCTGTTCAACGGCGGCGTGGCGGGAAAAGAGGTCAGCCTTGCCTCATACGGGCGCGGCCGATCCGAAGCGATCACCCGTGAACGGTCCTGCCGCATTCTGCAACGGCGGCAGGGGCTGATCACCTTCAACTGCGACATTACCTTTGGTTCATCCGGATCGGCGCTGCTGGCCCAGAACGGCCCGCGCTGGCAGATTCTGTCGGTCGTTTCCGCGGTCGGAACCGACGGGCGGCAAAAGGTCGGTTTCGGGATGGAACTGGCTGGAATCATTTCGGAACTCAAGGCCGACCTGCGCCGTGATGCGCCAAAACCCAAGGCCGCGATTCGCCGCTTGCAGGTGGGGTCGGGCAAGTCCGGTACCGGCGCGAAATTCATCTCCTCCGGCGGGTCTTGAACTCGGTCAAAATGCTCCCCATGTGAACTGTACCGGGTCGCCGCAAACGGGGCCCGGCATACTGAACCGCCCGTCCGAACGGAGGGCAAAACACAGATCGCTCAGACATGAGGATATGACATATGCGTACGTTTGATTTTGCACCGCTGCACCGCGCCACCATTGGCTTCGACCAGATCGCCGACATGATGGACCGCGTCCTGACCAACGACGTGGCTCAGCCCAGCTATCCGCCTTACAACATCGAAAAAACCGATGCCGACACCTATCGCATTTCGGTCGCCGTCGCCGGTTTTTCGGAAGATGACCTGTCGGTCGAAGTGAAGGAAAACGCGCTGATCGTCGCCGGCAAGAAAGCCGCCGAGGATAAAGAGCGCAGCTACCTGCACCGTGGCATCGCCACCCGCGCGTTCGAGCGCCGCTTTGCGCTGGCCGATCACGTGCGCGTCACCGGCGCGAGCCATGAAAACGGTATGCTGAACATCGACCTGAAGCGCGAAGTGCCTGAGGCCCTGAAGCCGCGCCGGATCGAGATTTCTTCGGCCAAGGCCATCGAAAAGGACGTGGTCGACGCCAAAGCCGTGAACTGAGGCCGTTGACTCCAAAGCGACAGTCCCGCCTCTCTGGACTGTCGCAGACTGCACGCCCCGCGCACCTCCAGGCGCGGGGCGTTGTTTTTCCCGATCGAAAACGCAGCGGCGTGACTGGTGTTAAAAACTGCGCGGAGTCGGCAGGCGTTCCAGAATCGGCGTAACAATCCCGAAATCTCTGCGAAGCTCCAGAAAGCTGACATTTTGCTGCCGGGCAATCGGGACCGGAACAGATCCGGCTTTCAGTCCAAACGGGTTTCCACGCACGCGTTCATAGTCGAAAGCAAACGCGGCTTTTGCCGCCATACACTCCCAGTTTCCACCAACTTCCTGCGTGACCGGGTTCAGCGTGTCCTGCGGATAGAGGAAACAGACCTCAACGTTTCCCTGTCGGTTCTGAGTGCGCCATTTGCCCACCACGATCCGGGAATTCCCGGGATACCACAGAAACGCATTGCCGTTGGTGTCCGTGTACTCGATCTGCGTGCCGTGCCCGGGGCTGAACGACCGCGCGGTGTTGCCGGCAAGGTAATATCGGGCGCGGGCTGTACTTGAGGAAATCTGGTTCAGATAACCGGTATCAAGCTGCCCCTGAGGGAACCTTTGCGCATAATACGCGGCGACCTGTTTACCATTGGTGCATGACACCAGCACCAGCATCAGAGCGGCAAGAAGACAGGCCGCCCTGGCTTTTCCAGACGGTGTCATTTCTGGCAATAAGCCGCCGTAACAGCGATCACGCGCTTATCCTGAAAGTAGATGATCTGCCCGTTCTGATTCATACCATTCAGGGCGTTTGTCACACGGCGCGACGAGGTGATGTGGTTTTCGATAAACACAGGTTCCCAGTCTGACGCCTGCAGGACGCAATCTTCGCGGACGCGGCCCAGCTGAAACGCCAGTTCCGGGAAACCGTTAGTGGCACCTTCTTTGAGGTCAGAGTATTTGGGATCGAAATCGGCACATCCTGCGGCTGAAACGGCCAGAACTGACAAGGCAAGGAAGGAAGCTTTTTTCATGTGGGATTCTTTCTGATTTTCAAGGATGGTCGTCACACGCAACGACCGCCAAAACGAATGTGCGGCAGCATATCCGGTGAAAAACTTTCTGTTTCAATACTTAAAGAGATCAAAAACACGGTGCTGCTAATTTTGCCGCACCGCAGGCAGACAAAGAGCGTCGACGCAGGACTTCGACGCTCTTTGCAGCTTTAACGTGAGTTAGTTTCCAGCCGTCACCGACCCAATCGACCAGAACATCGTCTCGCCCGAGGCATCGTCGACGCCGTCATTGTCGGTCATCACGAACGCCTCACCCGAGGGCAGGATGGCCAGACCTTCGATCTTGTCCAGAACGTAACCGCCGGTCGAGGTCAGGTCGGGCAGCAGGTCGCGGACCTCTTGCTTGCTGACCACGGGCAGGGGACCACCCAGTGGGGCCGGAGTCATCTCGGACAGCGGAATGCGGTAGATCTTCTTGGTCACCGCGCGATGGTCATGCTGGTTGTCGCGTTCGATGACGTAGACGTAATCACCAAAGGCCACGATTTCCGACAGGCCGACCCAGCCTTTTTCCGGGTCTGCCTTGGGATAGTGCACGGCGCCCCATTCCTTGGTGTCCAGGTCGTAGGCGACCAGTTTCACGTGGTTCTTCGGGTCGTCTTTCCATTCGCGCTGAACGGCCATCCACAGGGTGTCGCCAACCTTGGTGATGCCTTCGAACCCAAAGCGTTTCTCAACCGCCATCAGTTCCGGCGGCAGACCGATCTCGCCCTTGCGATCCTTGATCTTGCCTTCAGCCGAGACGTGGTAGATCGCGTGCGGGATGACGCGGTCGGTGCGGCCTTCGGAGGCGACATAGAAACCGCCCTTACCGTCCAGTGTGATGCCCTCAAGGTCCAACTTCTGCGCCGGGTTGCCGTCCTGGCGGTGAATGCGGATCACGTCCACGATGCGGGCGGGCTGCTGGCTGGGGTCGATCTTGAAGATCGAGGGCTGGAAGCCGTAGAAGCTGTCGTTGACCGCGTAGATCATGCCGTCTTCGTCCGCGACCAGACCGGACAGGGCACCCCATCCGATCAGTTCATCCGCACCGGCCGAGGTCAGATGCGGATAGGTGGCGGGGGCGTCCTGATATTCAAAGATCGACACGTGTGCACGCGGGCCGCCATCTTCGATCAGGTCTTTTTCATTGGCCGAGATCAGCAGGTTCCGTTCCGGGATCGCCACATAGCCTTCCGGGCCAACGCCCGAAGGCAACAGCTGTTTCAGAACCGGGTTGGCCGGATCGGTGGCGTCATAGACACCCACGACCGAGGCGCGCTCGGCCCCGACAAAGATCATCGGCGTGCCGCCAAAGGTGGCTGCGGTCACGCTTTCGGGCTCAACGCCTTTGCTGTCCGAGCGTTTGTCGGGGTAGTGGCCGATCTGGATGATGGCTTTCTCGAACTCGGTGCCGTTTTCGTAAACAACCGTCCCGTCCTTGTGGAAGATCGTCCAGCCGCGCGAACCGCCCTCATAGTCGCCTTCGTTGGCGGTGGCGAAATGGTTGTCGTCGATCCATTTCACCGCGTCCGGCTCGCGCAGGCGGCCCGGTTGGCTTTCGGTGAAGATCAGCGCGCCGCGCTCATCCGTGGCGTCGATGCCTTCCAGATCCACCGCGCCCGCCGATAAATGGCTGACTACGCTGCCGTCCTTGTCGACAACCGCAATGTGGTTGTTTTCCTGCAAGGTGACGACGGTCTCGCCCAGGCTGTTGATGTCGACGAATTCCGGCTCGGGATCGGTGGGCGCAACTTCGGCCAGACCGGTCAGCGAAGCCATCTTCATGCCCGCGCAATCCAGCGCGCCATCTTTCAGCGGCACCAGAGCCAGTGACCCGGCGGGCAGTTGCGGGATGATGCCATCATTCAGGTCTTCGTCACGCTCGTTCTCGATCGCAACGGCGACAAAGCTGCCATCCGGGGCGATGGCGACGCTGTCAGGCTGGCCGCCCAGATCGCAAGCACCGGTTTCAGCCTTGCCCGAAATATCGACCGAGATCAGCTTGCCGGACGGCGCGGTATAGCTTTCCGATGTGTTCACACCCACAAAAGCCGTCGCGCCGACGATGCCCACGGATGTCGGCTCACCGCCCACGTCCATTGCGCCTAAAGGTGCCGGGTTTGCGGGGTCGGTGATGTCGACCATACCAATCACGCCCTGTGGGCTGTCGGTGTAAACCAGCGTCATGCCATCCGCGGTCGCCGCAATGATCTCGGGCGAGGTCTCACGGGTGGTATCCGCCCCGTCGGCCATGTTCTTAACGACCGGGAAAGACGCAATTCGGTTGAAATTCATCTCTGCCACAGCCTGACCGGCGGTCAGGGCAAGGGCAGATGTCAGGCAGGCAAAGCGCAATGACATTGGTAGGTATCCCCCTTTACTTGGATGCGAGAGGGATGACCGTCGTTGATTGCGCTTTTGTGACGGATTGGATTCAGTTTGGTGACAAGCGCATTAAGAACGGCCACCGCCCGAAGGCGATGGCCGGATCGGATCAGACCGACAGGCAGACGTATTTCATCTCAAGATAGTCCTCCATGCCGTGATGGCTGCCTTCGCGGCCCAGGCCGGATTGCTTGACGCCGCCGAACGGCCCAAGCTCGGTCGAGATGATGCCGGTGTTCACGCCAACGATGCCATATTCCAGCGCCTCGGCCACTTTGTAGACGCGGCTCAGATCCTTGGCATAGAAGTAGGAGGCCAGGCCAAAGATCGTGTCGTTGGCCATGGCGATCACGTCATCCTCGTCCTCGAACTTGAACAGCGGGGCCAGCGGGCCAAAGGTTTCGTCCTGCGCGACCATCATGTCCTGAGTCACACCTGTCACGATGGTCGGCTGGAAGAAGGTTCCGCCCAGATCATGGGGCAGACCGCCGGTCAGAACCGCCCCTCCTTTGTCGGTGACGTCCTTGATATGCTCTTCAACTTTGGCGACCGCATCGGCGTTGATCAGCGGACCGGTCGTGGTGCCCGAGGTCAGGCCGTCGCCGACCTTCAACGCTTCGACCGCGGCTTTCAGCTTGGCGGCGAATGCGTCATACACCCCGGCCTGAACATAGATGCGGTTGGCGCAGACGCAGGTTTGGCCGTTGTTGCGGAACTTGCACAGCATCGCACCTTCGACAGCGGCATCCAGATCGGCGTCGTCGAATACAATGAACGGCGCGTTGCCGCCCAGCTCCATCGAGCATTTCATCACCTGCTCTGCCGCTTGCCGCAGCAGAATGCGCCCCACTTCGGTCGAGCCGGTAAAGGTCAGCTTGCGCACGCCGGGGTTTTCGCAGAACTCCTTGCCGATCTCGCTGGCCTGCGAGGACGGCACCACATTGAACACACCCGCAGGTACACCGGCCTGCTCGGCCAGTGCCGCCAGAACCAGAGCCGACAGTGGTGTTTCAGCCGCCGGGCGCGCGACAAAGGCACAACCTGCGGCCAGAGCGGGCCCAGCCTTGCGGGTGATCATCGCGTTGGGAAAGTTCCACGGCGTAATCGATGCCGCCACCCCGATGGGCTGTTTCAACACCATGATCCGCTTGTCGCGTTGGTGGCCGGGAATGGTCTCGCCATAGACCCGCTTGGCCTCTTCGCCGAAGAACTCGATGAAGGACGCGCCATAACCGATCTCGCCAACGGCTTCGGCCAGCGGTTTGCCCTGTTCGGCGGTCAGGATCTTGCCCAAGTCCTCGGCGTTTTCCATCATCAGGTCGTACCAGCGGCGCAGAATCACGGCACGTTCCTTGCCGGTCAGCTTGGCCCATTCCTTTTGTGCCACTTCGGCCTGAGCAATGGCCCCCGCCACTTGCGCCCGGCTGACATCGGCGACCTCGGCCACCACATCACCGCGGGCCGGGTTGGTCACGGCAAAGGTGCCGTTGTCGCCATCCACCCACTGGCCGCCGATATAGGCTTTGGTCACCAGCAGATCGGGGTTTTTCAGGATCGATTTCAGGTCGGTTGTTGCATCCAGCATGGGTCGGCCTCCGGCAGGAATTTGGTTCACGCGCACCCAATCAGGTGGGGTCCGAATTGTCTATGTCCACTGTGCCCTGCGGATCAATCCAGATTTGATCAAAAGTTCGGTTTTTGCGGAAGCCCAACAGATCGCAAACGGCGGCATCATGGCGCTATCTTTTTCGTGATGAGTTTGCCAAAGTCTGGATGATTTTTGGGCCCGAGGGGATGTAAAGCATCGTAACATTCCCTATCTTATTGGGTAAATAAACAAAAAAAAGGGATAGTGCAGATGTCGAACCATCAATTTGACGCCTTGATCGAAGAAACTCAGACAAAAGTCCGCGAAAGCCAGTCGCAGATTGAAAGCCTGACCTCGCGGATTGACGCCGCGCGGGCCAAGATTGGCACCGCCGAGGCGGATATCGACATCGAAAATGCCACGCTTGAGGACGTGCACGCCCATACTGAGGTGATGAACGCCAATATCGCCGAGCTGATCATGGGGCTGGACGATGTCACCAACGCGTTTTCCAAGGATTTCGACGAGATGCGCTCGAAAACCGGGTGGGAGAGCTTTGTTGGCATCTTCTCGCGCGGGAAATCGGAATCGATGCGGCAGGAGCGGATGCGCACCGCCAATATCGATGACAAGCTGCAGGACCTGATCGCCAAATCCGACGTGATCGTGAAGCTGCTGGAAGGCCAGTTGTCCGTGCTGGAAGAGCAGCGGGTGAAGGTCGAGGACAACCTGACCGGCACTCTGGACGACCGTGAGGCCACCGTGGCCGAGCTGGAAGCGCTGCGGACCGAGATTCAGGGCATGGACCCGGCCATCATCACGCTGGAAAACAAAATCGGCGTTGAACAGGACGCCGCCGCGCGCACCCAGCTTGAGACCGAACTGGCCGAGCTGAACAAGCAATACAACGCCAAGGTTCAGGAAGAGCAGGTCAAGCTGGCCAAGTCGCAAACGCTTGAGCGCTATATCGAAAAGGGCAAGACCTGGGTCGATTCGCTACAGAACCAGGCCGCGACGCAGATGGTGCTGATCAACAAGCTGCAGACAGACACGCAACAGCGCGTTGTGCTGTACGATGCCCTGACCAAATCGCTGAAAACCGCGCAGCAACAGGACGTGGCCCACCGCATCAACGAGATCGGCGTGCAGACCGACCAAGAGGCGCAGACGGCAATGGCCGCCATCGGCACCGCGACCAACCAGAAGATGGCCGACATGCTTGAGGCGCATGAGGACCACATGGTCTTTGCCCGCGACGTGCTGGAGAAAAAGGCCAAGGCCGACGAACGCTTTGCCCGCCGATTCGCGTCGATTGTCGAGAAGCATGATAAGAATTTGTATGGTGGGTGATGCTCTTTGGATATGTGAAGGACCACCGGCCCATCAAAATCAAGAGTGTCAAAGAACTGCAGCCGGGATTTAAACCTAAGTGGTTCCGAATTTGCATTGGGCTGTTCGCGGTAGTGGCGGTATTCGCAATATTGGCGCTTGTTGGAGTGCTTTCTGGCGCAAAATGGGTGGCTTCGATTGCCGGGCTAGGAGGTTTCGTCACGTACTGCGTGATGATTGCAGTCGTATTTTTCCCAAAGGTTGTCAGATTTCTGGGATATTGGTGGCCGCAGCTTGAGCTCAAAGCTTCCAACATAATTTGTTGGCTAGAACATGACTTGGATTGGAGGTTCTACTAGTGACCAACCCCACCCAAGACCATGTCGGCCTGACCGACACCTTCGCCTCGCGCCGTTATTTCCGCAAATTCGAGGTGATCACCGTCCACCTCCTGCGCGTGGCCGCGACGATGGAGGCCGAGGGCGCGATCTCGAAACAAGAGGTGCGGATCGTATCGCGCTACCTTTCGGGGCTGCTTTACACCTTCCGCGCGCTCAGCATGAAATATCTGCTGGTCGGGCGCGATACCGGGCGGTTCTTTGGCAGCCTCGCCATGGACAAACGCGACAGCGGCTTTCCGGTGGCAGCCGAGTTGCTGACCATGGCCAATGACGCGCAGCAGGCGCAGGTGCATCTGGCGAATATGCCCTCGGAAGACGACCTGAAAACAGACATGGTGCGGACGATCATTGGTGATCAGGCAATCCCCACCAAGCTGCAATTTGCGCTGTCTCAAAGGCTCTATTACGAGGAATTGCTGAAAGGTCAGCTGTTTTGGGTCCGCAACGATCCCGAATGCCACTGGATCGGGAATGAGGGGGATCGGCGCAGGTTCATGATCCACTGGGCAGTCTATGACAGCCAGATCAACCTGCCGGTCATCTACCTGATGCAGTTGGAAGACAGCGGCAAAACTGCCCTGCCCAAGGATCAGCGCCGCTGGCCCGAGGTGCAGGCGCATCTGATGGCGCAGTCTCTGGGCGGGTTGAAACTGGTGACCATCGCCAAGGGGTTCGATCAGGATTTCGACGACCTGCACCCCAAACACCTGCGCCGCATCCATGTGGGCCCGATGTATTCCTCGGCCTATACCGAGCAATCCGGTCCTTTGCGGCAAGTGTTGGAGGACGCGCAGGCGCCCGAAGGTCAGGACTGGGCGCTGGCCTGGACCACCGAAGAGCTGGAAAGCGAAGAGGTGATCGAGGAACGCGCCGGGTGGTTTTCGACCGTCGAGCGCGAAGTGTTCGCTTTGGACCCGTTCGGCGGGCAGGGGGCCGAGACCGGGGCCACCCGCACCCAACGGTCGATCATCCTGCCCCAGCGCCCGTTTCAGGTGCTGGCCGAACGCAACCCGCCGGGGTTCGCCGATGTGCGCAAGTTCGTCGTCAGCAAGACCGGGCAGGTGTTGAGATATTGAAGACAGCAAAGGCGATTTTGAAATGAGTTTGACGTCAGATCAGATGGAATTGCGTGAAGACGATATTCGTAAGCACTATCCGGCGGCGACCGCCTTGCTGAACGGGTTCGAGCACGCGCCAAGGATCGCCAAACCTGTTGAAGCCGCCGTTGAACGGTCGCCGGGGGTGTCGACTGGGCGGCGCTTCCGGTCCACGACGCCGGGGCTGGTGACACGGCGCACCGTGCGCGCAGATGGCGTGCACCTGGTCGAACGGATTGAGGCCTCGGATGATGGCGATACGTTGGTTTCACCGCCCCAGGCCACCACGCAGCAAGCCCTTCGGCGTGCCATCGCCATCGCTCTGGCCGTTGCTGATGCTTATGCGGAACAGACCCCGCTGGCCGATCTCAAACGTGCCAATCTGGCCGGGGACTTACCTGCCGCCCGCAAGACCGAATTCTCGGAACTGCTGACGGCTGAGGCTCTGATCACGCTACACACGTTCGGCAACGCACTGGCTTACCTGATGTCCTCGCATCTGGGCGAGACCACCGTCGATATCGGTGAGATCGAAGAAGTTCTGACCGACAACGGCCAACTCGCCCTGCATGGCGCGCTGTGGGAGCTGGACCAGACGTTGGCCAAACACGCCCCCGACGACGCGCATCTGATCGCCGCCACCAGCGCCTATGCCGAGCAACTGATGGAGAAGGCCGCCCTGCGTGCTCAGTCCGCAGGCCATCTGGCCCCGTTTCAGAAAGCCGCCTGGCATATCGAGGCCGACGACCTGACGATCCGTGGGTTTGAGCCGGCCTCAAATGCCAAGTCCACCACCCTGACCATGACGTTCAAGAAACCGAACGAAGTGGTCGGCAACCATATTGCCAAGTATCAGGCCATGAAGCTGGCCAAGATGATGATGGCCTATGACTTCGACCGTCGCCTGAATCCGTTTGCCGAACTCGGCGGGTTCATCTTCACCTTCATGGGCGACGGCAAGCCGGGGACCGGCAAGACCACCCTGATCCAGATGATGGCCGGGCTGATCAACGACTATTGTCAGAACGCGGGCTATCCGTTCCGCTATCAGAACCTGAGCACCGACAATATCGACAGCTATCAGGGCAAGTCTGGTCAGAACGCCAAGGCCTTTATCAACACGATCGTCGACCCCTCGGTCATCGGCTTCGGCACCATCGACGATATCGATCAACTGGCGGGCAAACGCGGCGACCGGCAGTCCTCGGCCGGGCAGTTGGAAATTACCGCCGTTCTGATGGAGAGCTTTGCGGGCGCCAACACCGTCGTGCGCGGCAACTGCACCTTTGGCATGTTCTCGAACTACCCCGAGAATGTGGACGACGCCCTGCGCCAGCGGGCGGGTGCGCGGTTCCTGGTGGACGGGCCGCAGACGCGCGAGGATTACATCGACATCCTGCATCTGCTGATGGGCCGCAACCACGATATCCCTCTGGGCGAGCACGACGCCTATGCCGCGCAAGAGATCAAGAAGGCCGTCGCCGCCAGTTTCGAAAGTCATTCCCGCCCGCATGAGGACGCCTTGCTGCAGGTCTATGACCGGGTCTCCGGCGATATCGGTCAGATGGACACGATTGCCAAGCTGGGCACCTATCTCAAGGCGATCCAGCAGGCGGATGAGCGGTTCACCGGCCGCGCGATCAAGAACATCACCGACGCGGTCAAGGTCCGCGCGATGGATTTCGAGCTGCCCGACGAGTGGATGGAGAACCCCGACCTGTTCCTGTTCCGCGACTACGACACCAAGAAAGCGATGATTGAGGACCTGCGCCAGCCGATCACGGTCGAGATGGTGTTGCAAGAGATCAACCGCTACGCCGACAGCGAGTTCCGCTATGCCGACAAAAGCGACGAGGTCGCCATCGAAAACGCCGTGCGTGAGATGGGCCGGATGGAAGAGGCCAAGCGGCGGTATATTGAAGGAAAGAACATTGGATAGAAAATTTGTTATTGAGGCCGAAGGTTACCCGGAAATGTCCGGGATGATGTTGGTAACCGTCGAAGCCATGAAACAGATAGGTGGCTCAGCAAGTATTTATGAACTGGATGAGAAGGTCGCCGAAATCGAAGGTGTTTCTGAGGAAGAACAATCCTTCATGATGACGGGAACCAATCAGGGACAACCACGATTGAACTATTATCTGGCTTGGGCTCGAACCTTCTTGAAGAAGGGTGGGGCCCTCGAGAATTCCGCTCGTGGTATTTGGGCGTTAACTGAGTTCGGGAGCACGATTGAGACGATTGGCGATACTCAGAAAATAATCGACCAGGTGAACGAGGAAGAAAAAGCTAGAGCTCGCGAGCGGCGGAAGAAAAAGCAACAAAACGGGGATGAGCCCGAATTGTTTTCACCTACTGATCAGAGTGGCAAGATAGAAGAGACGCCCGACACAGAGACCTGGAAATCCAGGTTGCTCTCTACTTTGAAGCAAATGGATCCTTACGCCTTTGAGCGCTTAGCACAGCGTTTGCTTCGAGAAGCAGGTTTCACCAAAGTCGAGGTTCGAGGAAAATCCGGTGATGGTGGAATCGATGGCGTTGGCGTACTTCGCGTGAACCTCGTTTCTTTTCAGGTGTTCTTTCAGTGTAAACGCTACAAAGGAAGCGTTGGGTCTTCGGAAATTCGCGACTTCAGGGGCGCGATGATGGGCCGAGCTGACAAAGGGCTGTTCATAACGACTGGCAATTTTACCGCACAAGCTTCGGACGAAGCTACAAGGGATGGTGCGACAGCGATTGACCTAATCGATGGAGATCGCCTGTGTGATCTGCTCAAAGAAAATGACCTTGGGGTTGCGACAGAAATGATTGAGGCGGTCACAATAGATGAGAAGTTCTTTGCCAGCGTTTAGTATTAAACAAATGGAAGGAAGGTCTGCTTAGTGATCCGTCTCATCGAAAAAGGCCTGATGTTCGGCAACCTCGTACACATCTCCAGCCCGGCTCTGGTCGAGCGGTATAACCGCGCGCTGCAGCATCTGGCGGGCAAGACCACGGAGCTGACGGATTTCCATGTCGATATCTCGGGCTATTCGCCGGAGGTAGGGATTGAGCTGGACGACCCGCTCTATCTCAACCCCAACGGGGTCAACCGGCAGTTTATCCTGCTGACGACCGAGCAGAAACGCGCGCCTCTGCTGAACGTCAAATTCTCGACCTCACGCGATATCCTGCGCGAATTCATCGAGATGAACGAGGCGCAGCTTTTCGCCCTGACCGCCACCGATGCCGTGGCCGGAGAGCTGGTGAACTCGGTCTTCAAACTCACCACACCGCGCGACCTGCTGAACCTTCGCAAGATCGAGATCGAGGCCGACACGGTAGGCGGCACCCTGCGCAAGGCCGAGCAGCTTGCGGGCATGGTCGAGCGGTTCAAGACCGAAGAGGACGCCTGGTTCGACGATGTGCTGATCGCCAAGATGATCGAAACCGCCAGAGAAACTGGCGACGTCACCCGCAACCCGGTCCACCTGCGCCATACGGCGTTTGATCAGCGCAACTTCTGGACCGCGCATTTCGGGGGGCTCTACCTGTTCCCCGATCTCGATTACCCGGCCGCGATTAGTATGGGTGACCGGCCCGAGGACATGCCGATCGAGCACGTGTTCGACGCCTCACAACGGCATCGGATTGCGGCCTTCCTGAACGACAACAATCTGGTCGAGACGATCATCGAGGCGCGCGGCGTGAACTCGGCTGCTGTTTTGCAACAGAAGATGGACTTTCTGACCGTCCACGCCGCCGCCGACGCGGGCGTGGACCTGACCGGGCTGGACCGCAGCGACATGCGCCGTCTGGCGCGAAACCACGCCGACCGCCTGCCCGAGGCCTTCCACGGCCTTGCCCAATTGCTGCGCTGGGCCAGCGATGGCGGGCCGTGGCCGCGCATCACCTCGGACCATCCGGCCTATTTCTATACGATGCGGGCCTCTGATACGCCCAACCGCGATCTGGTGAACATGCTGCTGGCCGAACTGGCCCCGCTGGACCCGCGCCAGATGTTCATCTGCCATAAGGAATTGTTCTACAATACCTATTCCACCTGGCCCGAGGCCAAGAAAGCCTATGTTGCCGACTTCCTCGCGCGCGAGTATCAGGTGGACAAGGCAGGCGCTCGCGCCGCGTTGTTCGGCCATGAACCTGGCATGAGCGGCAATGACCGGGTCAGCGATGACATCATCGCGCGCGTCGGTCCCTGGGGCGCTGTTGGGAGGAATTGAATGATCGTTGCAATCCGTTTTCTGATTCCACTGCTGATCATTCTGACGGTGATCTATGTCGGGCTGTCGATCTATTCCCGCTTGGTGCGACGGCGCAAGCTGATTGCGCATTGGGAAAAGAAAGGGCTGTCCGGCGATCGCGATGCCTTTGTCGCGCGGGGGTTGAAGAAATACGACAACTCCTTTCGCAGGAAACTGCTACTGGGCGTTTATGTCGTCCCGCTTGGGGCAATTGCCCTGCTGATCTATATTACGAATTTTATGTGAGGGCCGGATAGATGGTCTATGTCAAATGGGTATTCATCATAGTTTTCTGGGGCTTGGTTGCCGCAGTGCTGGAATACACGCTGCCGCAGCAGGATGTGGTGCGGATCGTCAAAACCGAGGTGAGGCGGGTCGATTTCGGTGAGAATTCGATCTTCTGGGCACAGCAGGACACCGGTCAGGAAGGGGCTCAAACCACCAACCGCGATGTGCGTTTTGTCGAAACCTTCCGCCCCAACGGCAAGCCGCGCGTGTATCGCAACGAGGATACCGGCTGGGGCTGGCCGCCCTATTTCAAGCTCGACAGCTCGAACCTGCAGGCCGAGTTGACCAATCTCGTGTCGACGGCCGCAGACCCGCAATGGGTGGTGATACGCCACTATGGCTGGCGCAATCAGCTCATGTCGATCTTTCCCAACGTGGTTTCGGTGCGCCCAGTGGACAGCCCCGATGTGCGGCTGATCCCCTGGTTCAACATCATCTTCCTGACGGTGTTCTTCGCCATCGTCTGGGCGATCTGGGTGCGCTGGCGCAGGTTCCGACAACGCCGCATCGACCCGATGCTGGAAAATGTCGAGGACGGCTTTTATGCAGCAGGCGACGCGATTGAAGAGAAACGCAACGGTTTTCGCCGTTGGTTGGACAGCTGGAAATCCAAGTGACGGCGCGGGTCGTTTGACCCATGTCCCCGTGGCTTTCGTTATCTGACCACGAACTCAGCATGCAGCGCCCCGGCGGCCTTGATCGTCTTCAGAATGTCGATCATGTCGCGGGGCGAAACGCCCAGCGCGTTAAGGCCCGCCACGACCTCGGAAAGGGTAGTGGCTTCAGGGATTTCGGCCAGTCCGGTGCCTTCTTCCTCTTCTATCCCGGCGAATGTGCGGGGGACGACAACCGTTTCTCCACGGGCAAACGGGTTGGGCTGGACCGCGATCGGCGACTCTTCGACCGTCAGAGTCAGATTGCCCTGTGATACCGCTACGCGCGATATCCGAACCTCTTGCCCCATGACGATGGTACCCGAACGCTGATCGACCACTACACGGGCCTTGGTTTCGGGCTCGACCAGAATGTTCTCGATCCGGCCCAATGCGTGCGCTGTCGATATCGCCTGCGTCGCTGCGATATTGAGTTCGACCGTGCCGGAATCGCGCATGATCGCCACCGCCCGGTTGAATTCAGTGTTGATCGCAACCTCGATACGGCTGGCGGTGGTAAAATCGGGCTCGCGCAGGGCCAGCCGCATTTGCGTTAGTGTCGAGAGATCAAAGTCGATCTCGCGTTCCACCCGCGCACCCGACGGGATCACGCCAGAGGTCGGAACCCCCTGCACGACCGAGGCAGCCTCGCCCTCGGCCACGGCGCCACCGGCCAGAACCGTGCCCTGCGCTACAGCGTAGATTTGCCCGTCGGCCGCGTTCAGTGGTGTCATGATCAGGGTGCCACCCAACAGACTTTTGGAATCGCCGATGGCTGACACTGTCACGTCGATCTGCCCACCGACCCGGGCAAAAGGTGGTAGGCTGGCGGTCACCAACACGGCCGCGACGTTTTTGGGGCGAAAATCCTCTCCGTTCACATTGACGCCCAGCCGTTCGAGGATGTTCGACATGATCTCCTCGGTGAAGGGCGAGTTGCGCAGCCCGTCCCCGGTGCCGTTCAGCCCGACAACCAGACCATAGCCCACCAGATCATTGCCCCGTACTCCGTCGAAATCCACAAGGTCCTTCAGGCGGATCGCACCGGCTGAAGCGATCCCGGGCAGCATCATCAATAGGAAAACAAGGAGTCTCATCTCAGGAAATTCACCAGCGACAGGTTCGCGTTGCGAACGGTGACGGAATAGAGGCTTTCCAACTGGAACTGCACGGTTTGAAGCTGCGCGGCGGTTTCATACGGGTCCGCTGCAATCAGTTTGTTGCGGCTGTATTCCAGGCTGGTTTGTGCGGCACCGTTGCGCGTTGTGGCCTGTTCGATCCGTGCCTCGGCCGATCCCACTTGTGCGCGCAGGTTGACGATATCATTCTGGGTATTGGCCAGATCGACGCCCAATTGCGTGAACAACGCCGTGCGCTGATCACGCGGCAGGTTCAGCGCGTCGTCCGACACCAGCGCCGCAACGGCGATACCGCGCAACGCGTCCTTGATCGCGGGATCCGTTGCCGTAATTGGAATACGGACACTTTCATTTTCCGAGATTTGCATCGCCGCCAAAGTGGTGTCTGACCCTTGATAGATCATCGCGTCAAACCCGGCCGGATCGTTGAACCAATCTTCTGCCGCCTGCCGGATATCCGACACCGTGGCGTGCCCGGTCAGCTCAGCCTCCAATGCAGTCAGCAGCGTGTCGGTCGAAGGCAGGGGGGAAACATCCGTGGCCACGCCGGAATACAGGCTGCGCCCGCCAGCGCGCGTGTTCAGCGCAGACATGATCGTGTCCAGCTCGTTGAGCGCCTGCACTGATGCGTTTTCGTGGCTGACCGCCTGGTTCGAAGTGCCAAAAGACAGCAGGGACGCGGTGAATTCGCTGACAGAGTCTTCAATCGTCGTCAGGCTCAGCTGCATTGCATCGGTAAACAGCCCGGCCTCGGCCGCGGACACCCGATAGGCGTCAAGCCGCGACAGGCTGCGATCCAGATCCAGAAGGTGCGAGTAATCGCCATCCAGCCGCCCGGACACATCCTGAACCTTGCCGGTGGACATCTCATAGGACAGGGTTTCGATCCGGGTTTTCAGTTCGGTCGAGCGGGTCTTCAATGTCATGCCCCGCGCCAGATCACCGATAGACGTCAAATTCATCATCACAACCTCAACAGAGTATTCATCAATTCATCCACCACCGAGATGACCCGGGCGTTGGCGGCATAGGCCTGCTCGATCTCCATCAGGCGCTGCAGCTCCTGATCCGTGTCGACGCCGTCCTCAGCCTCGATCCGCGCCATTTCCAGCTGGGCGCTGTTGGCGAAGGTCAGGCGTTGGCTGGCCGTGTGGGCATTTGCGCCAGCCTTGGACGAAAGCGCCTCGGTCAGATCAGAAGCGCGCATGGCACCGGTGCCAAAAGGCGAACCGGCGACAGGGCGCGCATCGCTGAGAATGGCACCAAGGGCCTGCAGCTGTGTTGCATCACCCGGATCGCCGGGGGCCGCCGCACCCAGCCCGTCGCGCAGCCGCCAGCTGTCGCCGCCATTGTCGGGATCGACAATCGCGTTCAGACTGATGCGCGAGGCCAGTCCCGCTGGGGCCGTTACATCGAACCGGTTACCGGCATCGGTGAACAGGCCTGCGTCGGTGGGCAGTGCGGTGGGGTCCAGACCAGGGGTTTCGAATCGTTCGATCAGGTCCCGGGCGACCGAGTCCAGATTGGCCTGTGCCTCAACCGCCAGCTCATCGCGGATCTGGAACTGGGCCATCAGCGCGCCGCCGCGTATCTGGGCGGTGTCGCCACTGGTGCGTATCGGGTTGCCGTTCATCTCCAACCCCGACAGCAGGCCGTTTCCCACCGTCATATGGGGTTTGGTATCGCCGGTGGTGGTAAAGGAAAACTGCGCCGCCGTGCCTTCCAGCAGGATCAGGCCTCCATCGGAGTACAGCGAGACCTGGTCGTTGGCCCGCGGCACCGCGTTGACTGGCACCAATTCGTTGACCTGATCGATCAGAACCTGCCGTTGGTCCAGCAAGGCCCCGATGTCACCGCCCGAGTGTTTGACCGAGGGAATTCTGGCATTCAGCTTCTCGATATCCTTGAGAGTTTGGTTTAGGCTGTCCACATGCTTGCCAATGGTGCGGTCCGCGTCCGATCGCAATTGCCTCACGCCCTCGGAGGCAGAGTTGATTCTGTTGGCCAGATCGCGACCGGAGCGGGCGACCTGATCCAGCCGCTCGGATGAGTCCGGCAGGCTGGCCGCTGTGATCAGGCTGCTGTCGAAATCTGCCAACCGGGCGGCAAGCGATGAAAGATCGTCGGCCGCACCGATGAAACCCTCAACGCTAGTGTGAAAGCCGGACACGGCGGTTTGGAACGCCAGATCCGCGTCGGTGGCGTGTCGGTTGGCGGTCAGCACCGGGTCCTGGTTGCGCACTACGCCAACCGTTCGCACCCCATGTCCCGAGATTGTGTTTGTCGTCAGCTCCAGCGACCGGCGGGCAAAGCCGGGGGTCAGCGCGTTGGCGATATTGTCCGACACAACCGACGTGCCTCGGCCCGCGGCCGTCAAACCGCTTACTGCGTTGTTGAATGCCGTCGTCATATTCATCGGACAGCCCCCCTTTCCGGATTAAAACCCAAATCAGCGTTTGATGTTGGTGGTTTCCTGCAGCATCTCGTCGACCGTTTTGATCACCGTCGCGCTCGACGAATAGGCGCGTTGCGTCTGAATCAGCGAGGTCAGCTCGGTCGCGATGTCGGTGGTCGATTCCTCGCGTGCAAAGGACACCAGATCGCCGGTCGGCCCTTCGCCTGCGTTCCACAGGAAGAAGGTGCCGCTTTCACGGGACGGCGCGTAGGTCTGGCTGTCCAGTGCGGTCAATCCGTTGGGGTTGGGTACATCTGCGAGCGGAATCTGGAACATGCGGCGGCTGACACCGGTGTCATAAAACGCATAGACATAGCCGTTCTCATCCACCTGAACGCTGGTCATCGTGCCCACGGCAGAGCCGTCACGCGTGATCGATACCGGCGCAAAGGTGTCAGACAGTTGCGTGATGCCATCCGCGTCGCCGATCTGGCCGATATTGACCTCCATCGGGCCACCGGCCACGTTCACCACAAGGCTGCCCGTGGTCGGGTCATAAGCCCCGCCAGATACAGTCGTAACGCTTGCCAGCGTGCCACCGGCGGTCCGGCTGTCAGTGAAGGTCAGAGTGTATTCGCCGATCACCGCCCCGCCGGACGCGGAATCCCGCAGGATCATGGTCCATTCATTGCTGCTGCCGGCTGCAGGAACGGTTGGCACAAGCTCGATATCGACGCTTTCGGACTTGCCCAGGTTGTCGAAATACTCAACCGACAGGGGCTGCGTATCGCCCGGTGCCCCGGCGTCGGTTGCCGTTGCCGGCAGATTCATGCGCAGGTTCATCGCCGTGGTCGGAGAGCCGGACAGCTGATTGACGCTCAGCTGGATGGGTTCCAGTGCCGCCGGGGTGTCCCGCGGCACCGCCGGAATCGTCCCGTCCGGATTCGCCCGCCAGCCTAGCAGGACAAGGCCGGATTCGGTGACCAGATACCCTTCTTCATTGGTGCGGAACGATCCGGTGGTGGTCAGTTGCATCTCATTCGATCCGCCCGCGATCTGCGAGCTGGGGCGCACCGGCAACATGCCCCGGCCCCGCACCGCCAGATCGGTCGAGTTGTTGGTGGTCACCAGCGATCCGCGCTGGTCGATCAGGCGCTGACTGGTGGTTCTGACCCCGCCTGCCGAATAGCTGCCGCCCTGGCCCGACGTGACCATCGAATGAAAATCCGTTTCGACCCGCTTGTAGCCGAATGTCGAAGAGTTCGCGATGTTGTCCGAAATGGTGGCCAGCCGGTTGGCGTTGGCCTTCAATGAGGCCACACCGGCATTCAGCGAGGAGGAAATCGTCATTTGCACGCCCTTCTGTTGCGTCAATCCTTGATGCAACAGCTAACGCACTGCCCCTTAACAGCGCGCTAACAGGTAAAATGCCGTCTATCCTCTGGCTGTCAGGTCTCGCGCAGGAAGATGATTTCGATCCGGTTGTTACGCACTGCCATTGGATTTTCATCTGACAATTCCCGGTCGGCATGACCGGTTACGCGATCCAGCCGCTTCGTCGTAAACCCCTTATCTTCAAGCAGTTGCCGCACCACCTGCGCGCGTGAGGTCGAGATATCCCAGGACGGATCGCGCGCCAGAACCACGGGCGAGGCCCTGACATGGCCCTCGACCGCCACGTCATTGGTCACCAGATCCGAAGACCGCGCCACCAGCAATGCCAGCGCACGCATCATTGTTGTCGGCTCATCCGTACCCGATTCGAACAACGGCTGATCCTCGGTGTCGAACAGCTCAACCACCAGACCTTCGTCGGTGACGCGCGTGACGATGTGTTTTAGCACTTTGTCCGAGACCATGCTTTCCCCGGTATGCCCCAGCAGCTGGGCCTCGAGCGTCGAGAAATCGTCGGACGCTTCTTTGCCACCATCCGGATGAACCCCGATCGACCCACGCGCCTGCCGGGCGACCGTGGGGTGCCGTTTCGCAGCCCCCGAGCCGTCCATCACCATTGTCTTTTCTGAAAACATGTTATTGCCGCCAAAGGCCCCGTCACCGCCGCCTGAGACCGGATTCACCGGAATCGTCGGCGAGAAGTAATCCGCCAGCCCTTTGCGTTGTTTTTCGGTCGTTGCGTTCAGCAGCCACATCAACATGAAGAACGCCATCATGGCCGTGACAAAGTCGGCATATGCGACCTTCCACGCGCCACCGTGGTGGCCATCGCCACCTGACACACGTTTCTTCTTGATGATGATTGGCGCCGCATTCGATTGCGCACCCATCTCCACCACCTTTTTATCACCCGACTACAGGCGTAGCCGGGCAGGTCTTAAGGTGGGCTTAACACTTAAAACTGTTCGGACTTCTCTAGCGCGGCAGGGTGGCGCTGGCCCGCCGCAGGATCAATTGCAGGCGGTTGAAGCTGTTCTGGATGCCGTCAGGTTCAGCCTTGCCGAAGAACGCATCCAGTTCCTCGTGCACCCGCACGGCCTGATCCAGTAACGGGTCTGCGCCCTCAGTATAGAGCCCGGCCTTGATCATCACCTCGGATTGTTCATAGCTACCGACCAGTTTCCGGGTTTCCGAGATCATCTGGTTTTCTTCCTGTGTCGCCGCCCCCGGCAGGCTGCGCGAGACCGAGCGGCTGAGGTCGATGGCGGGGAATCGTCCACGCTCGGCAATGTCGCGGTTCAGCACGATATGTCCGTCCAACACGCCGCGCAGGATGTCGGCGACGGGTTCATCCATATCCGACCCGGCGATCAGGACGCTGAACACGGCTGTGATATCGCCCTGATCGGCGGTGCCCGGACCCGCGCGTTCGCACAGCCCGGCAATCAACGGCGTGACCGACGGAGGAAAGCCACGCAGCGAGGGGGATTCGCCCATCGCGACGGCAATCTCCCGATGCGCTTCGGCAAAGCGGGTCACCGAATCGGCCAGAAACAGCACGTTCAGCCCCTGATCACGCAAATATTCCGCCACCGACATCGCCGACCAGGCACAGCGCCGCCGCGCCAGCGCCGACTGGTCGGATGTGGCCGCCACCACGACCGAGCGTTTCATCCCCTCGGCCCCCAGCGCGTGTTCGACGAATTCGTTCACCTCGCGCCCACGTTCACCCACCAGCGCGACCACGACAGCGTCCGCCTGCATCGATTTCGCCAATGTCGCCAGCAGGGTGGATTTACCTACACCCGACCCGGCGAACAGGCCAATGCGCTGTCCTTGCACCACTGGCAGCATGGTGTTGAGCACCGCCAGCCCGGTCTCCATCCGCGCGCCCAGCGGTTTGCGCGCCACAGCCGGGGGCGGCGCGCGCATGATATCTTGCTCGAGCACGCCTGATAGAAGAGGTTTTCCGTCTAACGGTTTGCCGAACGGATCAACCACCCGCCCCAGCCAGTGCATTCCCGGCGCAAAGGCGGGAGTCAGATCCAGAATTACCCGGTCGCCCAGGCAGACCCCATCGGGCGCGGCGGTCGGCATCATGTGAATCACATCCGATTCGACATGCAGCACTTCGCCGGGCAGATCCGGTCCGCTGCGTCGTCGCAAGGTCAGGTGGTCGCCGATCCGCGCCTGCCCCTCAAGCCCCTGTATTTCAATGACCCCGCGCGCCACACCGGACACGCGGCCCATATGGCGCACAGCCGACAGACGGTCGAATTCGCATTTCAGAAGCATCGGGTCGAGATCGGACATCGTGGGTTCTCCAACGGGTTTCTGAAAACGCTTTCTAAAGGAATCGGGGTTAAGCCTTGATTGAAATTGATCGAGGGAGAAGCCCCGATGTTCTATGACCTGAACGTCTTTAAGACCGCGCACGCAATGGCAACCCATGCTGGACAACGGCAGGCGGTCATCGCGCGCAACATGGCCAATGCGGATACGCCGGGCTACCAGCCGCGCGATATCGAGGCCTTTCAAAAAGCATTCGAAAACTCAGGGCGTGAGGTCGCCATGACCGCCACGCGGGCCGGTCACCTGAATGGTGCCTCTGGCCCTCAGCCCTGGGTCGAATATGAGGTCGCGCCCTCGGGCGATCCCAATGGCAACGGCGTGTCCGTCGAGGAAGAGATGTTCAAAGCGGTCGAGGTCAAGCGCCAGCATGACCGCGCGCTGACCATCTACAAATCCTCGATGAACATACTGCGCAGCAGTATTGGCCGGTCATAAGGGGGCAGAAACATGAGTGATTTTTCCCATTCCCTCGCCGCCTCAACCAGCGCCCTGCGTGCGCAATCGGCACGGCTGCGGCATGTGTCCGAAAACATCTCGAACGCCGATACGCCGGGCTATCGCCGCAAGACGGTGCCGTTTGAGACCGTGCAGAAAGACGGGCGCGAAGTGGTGCAGGCCGGGCGCGTCAAGCTGGACCGCCGGGACGGAACGCGCGTCTATGACCCCGGGCACCCGATGGCCGATAACACCGGTCATTATCGCGGTTCGAATGTCGATCTGATGATCGAGATCGCCGACGCCCGAGAGGCGCAGCGCAGCTACGAAGCCAATCTCAAGATGTTCGACCAGACACGCCAGATGTCGTCGAGCCTGATGGAACTCCTCAGAAGATAAAAGGACACCAGAATGGACATCCGATCCCTGACAGCAGCCCAGAACTACGCTGTTGCGCGCCCGGCCACGCAGGCCGATCCCAACCACGCCGGACTGGCGCAGGGGCTGCGCAACACGTTTCAGGACTTTGCCGCAACGCTGCATCAAAGCGAGCAGGTCTCTCAGGCCGCCATGACCGGGCAGGCCGATCCGCACGCGCTGGTGCAGGCGCTGGCGCAGACCGAACTGGCCGTGGAAACGGCTGTGGTGGTACGCGACAAGGTGGTCGAGGCCTATCAGGAAATCCTGCGGATGCCGGTCTGACGAGATGCTGAGCGAAGGTCTCTTCTATGACATCGTGCGTCAGGCGCTGTGGGTTGCGGTGATCACCTCGGTCCCGATCCTGGCGGTGGCGCTGGTGTCGGGCCTGATCGTCGGCCTGTTCCAGGCGCTGACCTCGGTGCAGGAGATGACGCTGACCTTCGTGCCCAAGTTGATCGCTATCGTCATCGTGTTCTGGATTTCGATGGGCTTCATGACCCAGACACTGGTGACGTTTTTCACCACAACCCTCATCCCACTGATCGCAGGAGGCCGCTGATGGATACCGCCTATGTCACCCTATCCCGCCAGTCCGGGCTGATGAATGAAATGCGGCTGGTGGCGAATAACATCGCCAATGCCAACACCACCGGATACCGCGCGCAGGGTCTGGTGTTCTCGGAGTTCGTCCAAGACGTACCGGGCAACCCGTCCCTGTCGATGAGCCGGGCCGAGGCGCGCAACACCTCGCAGCAACAGGGCTTGCTGACCGAGACCGGAGGTCAGTTCGATTTCGCCATCGAAGGCGACGGGTTTTTCATGGTCGAGACCGCATCGGGCAATCGTCTGACGCGGGCAGGCGCCTTTTCCCCAAGCGCCGAGAGCGATCTGGTCACGATGGACGGCCACCGGGTGCTGGACGTGAACGGCGCACCTGTTTTCATCCCGCCTGATGCGGCTTCGATCGATGTGGGCAGCGACGGTACGCTCAGTATCGAAGGGCAACTGCTGGGGCAGATCGGCGTCTATCGTGTGGCCGATCCCAGCACGCTGGTGCGCGAGGGCAGCACGCAATTCCGTGCCGAAGGCGAGATTGAACCGGTGGAAAACCCGGTTGTTGTGCATCGTTTCCTCGAAGGGTCCAACGTCAACGCCGTTCATCAGGTGACCCGGCTGGTCGAAATCCAGCGCGCCTATGAACTGGGGCAGAGTTTTCTGGAAACCGAAGACGAACGCGTACGCGGGGCGCTGAAAGCGCTGATGCGCTGATTTGTGAAAAGGAGATTTCAACATGCGGGCTTTGAAAATTGCAGCGACGGGCATGACCGCGCAGCAGATGCGGGTCGAGACGATCTCGAACAACCTGGCGAACACGAACACCACCGGCTACAACGCCCGCCGGGCCGAGTTTGCGGATTTGCACTATCAGCAGATGGCACGGGCCGGGACGGTGAACGCCAATGACGGCACGGTTCTGCCCACCGGTATTCAGCTTGGTCTGGGCGTGCGTCCGGCGGCCGTCACGGTGCAGCTGGCGCAGGGCGGGTTGTCGGCCACCGGCAACGATCTGGACGTTGCCATCGAAGGCCGTGGCTATCTTGAGGTGACGCTGACCAACGGCCAGTCCGGCTTTACCCGAGATGGCAGTTTGAAACGCTCGGCCGAGGGGTTGATTGTGACGTCGGACGGGTACGCGGTAGCGCCCGAGATCACCATCCCTGACGATGCGCACTCGATCTCCATCAACGCCTCGGGCGAGGTCTATGCCTATTTCGACGACGCGCCCGAGGGGCAGTTGTTGGGGGAAATAACGCTGGCCAGTTTCTCGAACGCCAAGGGGCTCGAGGCGATCGGCAGCAACCTGTTCAAGGAGACCGAAGCGTCCGGCGCGCCGGTGGTCGGAACCCCGGGTGAAGACGGGCTGGGAACCTTGCTGCAGGGCTATCTTGAGGACAGCTCGGTCGATGCGATCCGCGAGGTGACCGAACTGATCGAGGCACAGCGCGGATATGAGATGAACGCCAAGGTCATTTCCGCCGTCGATCAGATGATGGGCGCAACGACGCAGGTGCGGTGATGCGGGTTCTGATCCTGATAGTGGGGTTGTTGATGCCGGTGTTTGCGCAGGCTGACATCGTCGTGCCGACACGTACCATCCGCGCCAAGGAAATCATCGCGGGCACCGATCTTGAAATCAAGGCGCAGCAAGTGCCCGGAGCGGTGACCGACCCCGAATTTCTGATCGGGCAAGAGGCCCGCGTCGCGCTCTACCCCGGGCGCCCAATCCACGCCGGGGATGTTGGCGCGCCAGCGCTGGTGGATCGAAACGATCTGGTTGTGCTGATCTTTGACCGCAAACCGCTGTCGATCACCGCCGAAGGCCGTGCGCTGGGGCGCGGGGCCGCCGGGGAACGCATCCGGGTCATGAACCTGTCCTCCCGTACGACAGTGACCGGTCTTGTCCGGCCCGACGGCCAAATCGAGGTGAAATGATGTCTGCTCTTTCGAAATCTCTGTTGCTTGCGGTTCTTGCCGTCTCGGCCTGCGGTCGGGTGGATCATCTGGGAAAGCCGCCCAGTTTTACCTCCAATGAGGACTCGCCCGAACATGTTGCCATGTTGTGGCCGGGCCTGCCGTTGCACACGCAACCGCAGCGCAACGTCGACCGGTCCTCGTTGTGGAGCGGTGGCCAGCAATCGCTGCTGGGCGATCAGCGGGCGATCAAGAAGGGTGATATCCTGACGGTCGTGATCGAACTGGACGAGAAAGCCGAGTTCTCGAATGACACGGAACGCTCGCGCTCGGCCTCGGAAAGCCTGGGAATCGTGGGCCTGTTCGGCTTGCCGCAGCGCGCGGACAAACACTTGCCGGACGGCGCATCGCTTGCTGACGCGGTTGAGATCGACTCGTCCTCGGAAAGTACGGGCGAGGGGTCGGTTAAACGCAAGGAAAAGCTGACCCTGCGCGTGGCCGCCACCGTGGTTGATGTGCTGCCGAACGGTGTGTTGTCGATCTCGGGCTCGCAGGAATTGCGCGTGAATTTCGAACTGCGTGAGTTGCTGGTCGCGGGCTATGTGCGCCCGCAGGACATCTCGCGCCAGAATGAGATCACCTATGACAAGATCGCCTCGGCCCGTGTGTCTTATGGTGGTCGCGGGCAGATCACCGATGTGCAGCAACCGAGATACGGCCAGCAGATCCTTGACGCCGTGCTGCCGTATTAAGGAGCAGATGAGATGAAGAAATTGTTGCCCGTCATCTTTCTGCTGGTCGGTCTGGGGGCTGGGATCGGCGCTGGCGTCATGCTGTCACCTTCGGAATCGAAAGAGGCCGCAAAGCAGGAAAAATCGGAACCAAAGGCGGAAAAGCCCAAGGAGAAATCCGCCAAAGCCAAGGATGGTAAGGCGGGGAAAAAGGACAAGCCAAGCGATTACGAATACCTCAAGCTGACCAAGCAGTTCGTGGTGCCGGTCGTAGATTCCGAGCGCATCGAGGCACTGGTCACCATGTCGCTGAGCCTTGAGATCACCCCCGGCATGACCGAGGCCTTTTACGCGGTCGAGCCAAAGCTGCGCGACGGGTTCTTGCAGGTCATGTTCGACCACGCCAACACGGGTGGATTCGACGGCGCCTTCACCGAGTCCGATAACCTGAAAGTGTTGCGCAAAGCCCTGCTGGAGACGGCGCGCAGAGATCTTGGCGATGATGTCTCGCAGGTCCTGATCATGAGTGTCAGCCGCCAGGATGTCTGATCCGGGCGACGCAGCCCCAGCCGGTTAAACGGACAGTTTTTTGGCCAGCGCGTGTTTGCGCGCGTCTTTTTGGGCCGCTGACAGGTTTAGAACAGCCTGTTTGCGGCCAAATGCCGTGCGCAAAGCCTCCATCGCTGTCAGTTTTTGCGCCCGCAGCCGAGCGAGTTCCATGTTCAGCTGGCGGCGCGTGGCCGATTCCCATCCATTCCACAGAACGTCCGTGCCAGTGACCCGATACCCTTCAGCCGATGCGCTGTCCTTGCGGGTTTGCTGAACCTGAGCATCCAGCCGCGCCAGTTGCTGTTTCACGCGCGCCTCGGCTTCGATCAGCGGGCGCAGGGCGTTGTATTCCTTCTGGAACGCGGCCTCGGTGACTATTTCGAGGTCTGAAAACCCGTCCTGTCTCATCTGATCTGCCCTTTTGCCCGTTTGCGCATCGCCTCAGCAAACCGGATTGCGGCGGCAGCGGGGCGATAGTGTTCTTCGGCGATTTCCTGCCCGATCTCGACGGCCGCATGAAGCGCACGTGCGGTGGGTGGATCGGAGTGAATGGGAACACCGGACTCGGCGGCGCGTGCACGGATCGCGGCGGCCACTTCATCCACGCCCTTGGCCACGCAGACCGGCGCTGAGCCCGCCGTGCGGGCCCATTTCAGCGCCACCGCATAGTGGGTCGGGTTGACGATTACCACATCCGCCGAGGGTACATCCGACATCATCTGGTTTGTCGCGATGTCCTGCGCGCGCTGTCGGCGTTGCTGTTTCACGTGCGGATCGCCCTCGGCATCCTTGGTTTCGTCCTGGATTTCCTTGCGCGACATCCGGTTCTTGCGCATGTGCTCGGCATATTGCCACAGATAGTCCACTACCCCGATCGCCAAGGCCACGGCGATGACAATGAACAGGAAGCGAAACAGCAGGTTCATCATCAGCATCACTGAGGACCGCGCGTGGGCGGCGCTGGCCGACAGGATCTCGCTCAGGTTCGCGCGCAGGAACAGCGCCAGGCAGGTGCCGTAGATCACTAGTTTCACAAAGCTCTTGGTGAACTCGAACAGGCCGCCGCGCCCAAACTTGTTCTTGGCGTTCGACAGGATCGAGATGCGGGACAGCTTCGGTTTCAGCTTGCTGGGCGCAAAGATCAGCGCGCGCTGGGCGATCAGGCTGAGCAATACGGCAGTGGCGGGCAGGGCGAACAGGATCGAGACCGACAGCAAGGCGGTTTTCAGCATCCCGCCCACCGGGCTGACCGCCGGGCCTTCGGTCATCAATGGGGCGAACGTATCAGCCTGATCAATCAGGACAACAAACAGCGCTCCCAAGTGCTGGACACCAGACTGGCCGGCTGCAAACAACGCGATGAGAAATCCGGTATAGGCCGCCACAACGGACAGGTCGTTGGATTTGGCGACCTCGCCCTTTTCCCGCGCTTTCTGGAGCTTTTGCGGCGTCGGCTCATAGGACTTGTCACTGTCGTCATCCGATCCGCTCATCGGGTGCCCTCAAGCGGGTTTACCATGAAGGCGAACAGGGCGTCGGACCACACTGACAGGATCAGAGGAGTGCCCGCAAACAGCAGGAACAGGCCCGCGAAGGTGATGGCTGGGGCACCGACAAAGGCTACCATCAACTGCGGCATCGCGCGGTTGATGACCCCGAGCGCGAGGTTATAGATCAGCGAGGCGATGACAAACGGCATGGCCAGCGCGAAAGCCATGCCAAAGCTGCGCGCGATCTGCTGCACGCCCCATTGCGACAGGTCGGGCGCCATCGGAGCCATACCCATCGGAAACAGGGTATAGCTGTAGATCAGGAACTGCGCGACGCGGATGTGCAGGCCCAGCAGCACCGCCAGGGCCAATCCCGCCAAGGTCAGCAGGTATCCCATCGCAGGGACCGGGTCTGCCGCCGCGCCCCCCAGAATCTGAGACAATGAGGTCGCCTGCGCCGCAATCGATCCTGCCGTTTGCAGGGCCAGAACGAACAGGCGCAGGCCCAGGCCCAGAACCCCTCCGATCAGGGTCTCGACCACAATCATCCGTGCCAATGGAAACAGGTCGGGTGCGGTCCCCGCAGCCTGCACCGCAGGCGCCACAATCAAGGTGAACGCCACCGCGATCCCGAGCTTGACGCGGGTCGGGATGCTGCGTTCCCCGAAGGCGGGCAGCAACGAGACCATGGCAGAGACGCGCAGGAAGACGGCAAACATATGCCACAGACCCTCGCCCAACTGGGGCAGAAGCTCTGGCGGCAGCGCGATCACGCGGGCACCGTTCCGACCAGTGCGGGGCGTGCCTCGAGCCCGATTTCCTCGAAGGAGAGAACTGGGTTGGCGATGCCGCGTGCGTGCATGATGGTGCGCAGCAGCCTGCGCCGGCGGGTGGATGTGACCAGTGCCGGGAACAGCCCGTGATCGGCGGATTGCGCAACGCTGTTGACCACGCCATCGGCCAGCTTGTTGAACAGGTTCGGCGGCAGCGCCACGTCCAGTCCGGCATTCGGCGCGTCGATCTGGTAGGTGGCGAAGGTGTCCTCCCATTCCGGGGCCAGCTGAATCAGGGGAATCGAGCCATCCTCGCGTTTCATTTCGGCCACCAGTTGGAAGCCCAGCCGTTGCCGGACCAGCTCGCAGATGCCCTCGGGCTGGGTCGTGGTCAGCCGTGCCTCAGCCACGCTTTCCAGGATCAGGGCCATGTTGCGGATCGAGACGCGTTCGTCCAGCAACAGCCGCAGCACGGCGTGCAACGTGTCGATCGGCACTTTGTCGGGGATCAGCTCATCCAGCAGCTTGCGGTTGGCCTCGGCCCGGACCGGATCGCTGAGCCGCGTCATCTCGGACAGCAGGCGGCGCAGGGATTTCAGGGTCAGCAGGCGCGAGAAGTTCTGTTTGATGATCTCAAGCAGATGCGTGGCCAGAATCTCGGGCGGAGAGACGATTGTGGCCCCGCTCATCGCGGCGGCTTCCTGATCCTTGGGTAGAATCCAGCGGGCCGGGGCACCATAGACCGGTTCGGTCACATCATTGCCTTCGGGCAGCATGTCGCGGTCGTCCTGCACCAGTGCCAACACCAGATCGGGGTTCAGAACGCCGCGGGCCTGTTCGACCCCCTGCACCTTGACCACATAGGTGCCCATTGGCAAATCGGCGCGGTCAGTCAGGCGGATATCGGGAAGGATCAGCCCAAAGCTTGAGGCGACGTAGGTCCGCATATTTGCGATGCGTGCGTCCAGACCGGTGCCGGGGTTCAGGACCATGCTGACCAGATCGGGGGCGAATTCCAGATGCACGTCGTCCAGATCCAGGATGTCACCAATGGCCTGCGAGACCGGCGTTTCATCCTGCGGCGCCGGGTCCATTGCGGCCTTTTCCTCGGCCATTTGTTTGCGGCGCACGTTGAAGGCGGCATAGCCCAGCACACCCGCGCCCAGAATGAAGGGCAAAAACGGCAGACCGGGGACAAGCGCGAACAGCACCATCAGGATCGCCACCGTTCCCAACGCCGCTGGATGTTTGCCCAGTTGTGAAAAAATCGCGTTGTCAGTGGCCCCCTGCGTGCCGCCGCGCGCCAGCAGCAGGGCCGAGGCGATGGAGATAATCACAGCAGGGATTTGCGACACCAAACCATCGCCGACGGTCAGGATGGCATAGGTCTCGAACGCGGACGAGATCGGCATCCCGTGCACGATCACCCCCATGATCAGGCCCATCACAAGGTTCAGCAACGTGATCAGAAGCCCGGCAACCGCGTCGCCTTTGACGAATTTCGACGCACCGTCGAGTGAGCCGAAGAAGGTCGTCTCTTGCTGTTCCCTCTCGCGCCGTTCCTTGGCCTGCTGGTGGTCGATGGCCCCGGCGGACATGTCACTGTCGATGGCAAGTTGCTTTCCGGGCATCCCGTCCAGAGCGAAACGCGCACCGACCTCGGCCATACGTGCCGCACCTTTGGTGATGACCATGAAATTCACGATCAGCAGTACGCCGAACACCACCAGCCCCAAAAAGATGCTGCCGCCCATGACGAAATCGGCAAAGCCCTCGATCACGTCGCCGGCGGCGTTGGGGCCAGTATGCCCCTCTCCGATGATCAGCTTGGTCGAGGAGACATTCAGCGACAGCCGCAACATCAATGAGGCCAGCAGGATTGTCGGGAAGGATGAGAAATCCAGCGGCCGTTCGATGAACAGCGTCAGTGTGAAGATCAGAATCGCCAGCGCGAAGGACGCTGCCAGCCCTACGTCCAGTACCCAGGCGGGCATTGGCAGGATCATCATCACGATGACCGTCATCAGCGCCAGCGCCAGCAGCACGGTGGGCGAGAACAGGGAACGGGCGTCGATCTTGGGCACGCGGGTCTCCTAGTTGAACGAGATAAAGGCGGTGGCGGTGCCCGAGGGCGGAACCAGTGACCCCAACACGCTGCCGGATTGCGGCAGGTTGACCGGGATCAGAGGGGTTGCGGCGGTGGTGAACGGGTCGCGCGCCACTTGCAGGGGCGCTTCGGGTACGGTTTGGCCAAGCTGTGCCAGCACAGTCTGGAACCGACCGGAATAGGCCTTGGCCAAGGATGGCGTGCGAGAATGATAGGCCCCGACGGCAGCGGGCCACGAGCCAAGCTCGGCATACAGGTCTTTCAGGAAACGGGCTGCGTAGGTGGCGTTTTCATCCGGGTCGAACATGGCGTCGATCGACCGGAATGCCTTGCCGTGCCAGCGGTAGTTAATCTGGAAACAGCCGATATCAAAGCTGCGCTTGCCCGCTTTGAAAATGTTGAAAACGTAAGATTTCGCCTCGAATTCCGAGGTGAACCAAAACCCCTGCCCTTCGACATTGATGGTCCAGGGCCAGGGTTCCAGTCGCCCGTCCTTCAAGCGTCCGGTTTCCACCCGCGCAATCGCGCGCAGAACGTCCAGCGGGACGCCTTCAGCCTGCGCGGCTCGTCGTGCGGCTGAGTCGCAGACTTCGGCCACACGCGCTTCAGGCATGGCAAAGCCCTGTTGCGCCGCACACAGCGCAAGGAAACTCAGGCCAAAGATCAAACGATGGGGCATTCTGCCGGTCCGGGATTCTGATCAGTCCCGGTCAAGCTAGTCCTGCTTGGGTTTACAGAGGGTTATCAGCCACCTAATTCCGGTCGATCCGGCGGCCGAAGACAACGCTGGTATTGGTGCGCAGCACGCCGGGGATCTTGGCCAGATCGTCGACCAGAATGTCCAGATCCTCAATCCGCGGGGCCTCGGCCGACAGCAGCAGGTCAAACTCGCCGTTGATGGACAGGCAGAGTTTCACTTCCGGGTAGGCCTCAAGTCGCTTGATGATGCGCGTGGTTTCCTTTTGCTGCACTTCTAGAAGCACCACGACCTGAACACGCGGGGCGTCTTCAGAACTGTTCAGAACCACCGAGTATCCGGCGATCACGCCATTTTCTTCCATCCGCCGAATGCGTTCATGCACGGTGGTTCGGGCCACGCCCAGTTTCGCGGCGATCTTCGAGGTCGTCTCGCGGGCGTTGTGCTGCAGGGCAGCGATGATGCGGCGGTCTAGCTGATCCATGATCCCCAAGGTGTAATGCACAGGGGCCGGGGGGCTCAAGACATGTCAGAGCGTTCTTTTGAAACGGCTTTCCGAGGCGGACGCGGCCAGATCAGGGCCGCTGCCGCAAGGCCGGGCGAGGCAACCACAGACATGACCGCAAGTGTCGTTGCGGTGTTGGTCGTCGTCATGATCCACCCTGCCAGCGGATACAGCACCAGCCAGCATGCATGAGACAGCGTGAACTGCGCCGCAAAAACCGCTGGTCGGTCCTCGGGGCGGGCCGAGCGGGTCAGCAAGCGGCCCGAAGGTGTCAGGGTTGTGGAATAGCCGAACCCGACGCAGGCCCACAGTATTGTCAGCCCGATCAGCGAGACTTGCGTGACGGCAAATGAAACGGTCGCAACTCCCATCGCCAAGGTGCCGATCGCGGCCCCGGTCAGCATGACGCTGCGGTCTTTATAGGTATCCAGCAACTTGGGAAGGGTAAACGCGGCCAGCATCGAGCCGCCTCCAAATCCGGCCAGAGCGATGGCCACCGCGCTTTCGGACAAGCCCAGATCGGCGCGGACGATGACCACGGTGTTGACGATGACCATTGAACTCAGCGCTGCCGCCGTCCAGTTGAGCGCCAGCAGGCCCCGAAGGCGTGGCGTGTTCAGGTACAGGCGGATGCCACGTGTGGTCCGGTCGTAGATACCCCGGCGGTGCGTTGGTTTGGGTGAGGGCAGGGCAACCGACACCACAAGCAAGGCCGAGGCGATGAACCCCAACCCGGTGCCCCAGAACAGGCTGTCAAAGCTGACGATCAGCAGTAGCGCGGCGGCCAGCATCGGGCTTAGCAGGCTTTCCAGATCATAGGCGAGCCGCGACAGGGACAGGGCCTTGGTATACTCCTGTTCGTCCGTCAGCACGTCCGGAATTGTGGCCTGAAACGCCGGGGTGAATCCGGCCGAGGCCGATTGCAGTACGAAGATCAGCACATAGACCTGCCAGATCTCGGTGACAAATGGCAGACAGATCGCAACCAGCGCCCGCACCAGATCCAGCGCCACCAGCATCCGGCGGCGATCCAGACGTTCGGCAACGGCTGCCGCGAGGGGGGCGATGGTCACATAGGCGACCATCTTGATTGTCAGCGCCGTGCCCAGAACCATGCCCGCCGCGTCGCCGGCCAGATCATAGGCCAGCAGTCCCAGCGCCACCGTCGCCAGCCCGGTGCCCATCAGGGCCACCAGTTGCGCCCCCAACAAGTGGCGATACGTTTGATTTCGCAGAACACTCAGCATCAGCAGGTTGGACCTTTTGACCATTGGGGCCCGCTGCTGAGCCTCTTGTGACCCGGGGCGGAGCGACCGAACCCTTTTTCCCGTCAAGACCTTCGGGGTCAAGAAATCCGCGCAACTTGGCCGCATTCTATTGATAGCGTTGAGTTCGGGGGCCAAACCTCCTATCTCGGGGACGATACCGGACAAAGGAAGACCCGCGTGGCGAACCATCTCTATAAAAACGACCTGCCGGACGGGTTGGACCTGGGCCCTGTTGTGGCCATCGACTGCGAAACCATGGGGTTGAACCCGCATCGCGACCGCCTGTGCGTGATCCAGATGTCGGGTGGCGACGGCAATAGCCATATCGTGCAGGTCGAGAAAGGCCAGACCGAAGCGCCGAACCTGTGCGCGATGCTGGAAAACCCCGATGTGCTGAAACTTTTCCATTTCGGCCGGTTTGACATTGCCGCAATGTACCACACCTTTGGGGCATTGGCGGCGCCGGTCTATTGCACCAAGATCGCCAGCCGTCTGGTGCGTACTTACACCGACCGCCACGGCCTTAAGAACCTGTGCCAGGAGCTTATTGGCGTCGATATCTCGAAGCAGCAGCAGATGAGCGACTGGGGTGCCGAGACCCTGACCGACGCGCAGCTGGACTACGCGGCTTCGGATGTTCTCTACCTGCACCAGCTGCGCGAAGCGCTGGACGGGCGTCTGGCCCGCGAAGGGCGCTTTGAGATGGCGCAGGCGTGTTTTGACTTCCTGCCGATGCGTGCGAAACTCGACCTCGCCGGTTGGCCCGAAACGGATATTTTTGCGCACTCATGACCGATACCGAAGCATTCCTGAAAACCGCCCGGCAGGTCGTCACCGATGAGGCCCGCGCGCTGGACGTTCTGGCCGACAGCCTAGACGAGCACTTTGCCGAGGCCGTGCAACTTATCCTGCAGGCGCCGGGTCGGATCATCATCAGCGGCATCGGCAAGTCGGGCCATATCGGCCACAAGATTGCCGCGACGCTGGCCAGCACCGGCACGCCCGCCTACTTCGTGCACCCGGCTGAGGCCAGCCATGGCGATCTGGGCATGGTGTCGAAAGGCGACGTGGTTCTGGCTATTTCGAATTCGGGCGAAGCGCCGGAGCTGGTCAACCTTCTGGCCTTTACCCGCCGTTTCAGCATCCCGCTGATCGGACTGTCCAGCAAGCCGGAAAGCACGCTGATGAAACAGGCGGACGTGCATCTGCTGATCCCGTCGATGGGAGAGGCCTGCGGCTTCGGCATGGTGCCGTCAATTTCGACCACACTGACGCTGGCGATGGGCGATGCGCTGGCGATCGCGCTGATGAAATACCGCGATTTCAAGCCCGAAGATTTCCGCGCCTTCCACCCCGGCGGCAAACTGGGGGCGCAGCTGTCCACCGTGCGTGATCTGATGCACGAGGATTTGCCGTTGGTTCCGGTCGGCACCCCGATGAGTGAGGCTTTGCTGGTGATGAGCCAGAAGAGTTTCGGCGTCGTCGGCGTGACGGATGAAGCGGGCCGCTTGATGGGCATTGTGACCGACGGCGACTTGCGCCGAAACATGGACGGGCTTCTGAACAAGACCACCGAAGAGGTGATGACTCGCAACCCTCTGACCATTGCTCCCAACGCGATGGCGGAAGAGGCGGTGGCGATCATGAACGACCGCAAAATCACCTCTCTGTTCGTGGTCGACCCCGAAACGCAGGGCCCGGCACAAGGGTTGCTTCATATCCACGACTGCCTGCGCGTCGGTCTGGGTTAAGCGGAGGGTTACGCGGTGGACGGACATTCCCGCATGGTTCAGTTCTTCAAGGTGGTGCTGCCATTGGTGGCCATCCTGATGCTGTCCACCGTTTTCCTTCTGTCGCGCAGTATCGAAACCAATGTCAGCGTTCCGTTTACTCAGCAGGACATCGACGAACGGCTGGCCGATCAGGTGGTAACACAGCCGAATTACCGTGGCACCACCCGCAAGGGCGAAGAGGTCCAGATCGAGGCGATCCGGGCAACGCAGGGCAGGGAAGGCTCAATTCCGACCGCAGCCGAATTCCGGGGCAGCATGAGCTTGTCTAGTGGTGGTGTCATTACGCTGGATTCCAATTCGGGCATGATCCGGCCCGACAAGAACACGGCCACGTTTGTCGGCGATGTCGTCATCACTTCGACCGATGGCACGGAGATCACCACCGACCTTCTTAATACCTCATTGGACGAAATCCGGGGCGATGCGCCCGGCCAGGTCAACGGAACCGGGATCATCGGCAATTTTACCGCTGGCAGCATGAGCTTTGGTACGGAAAAAACCGATGGCCCTGTGCATATTCTTTTTACAGATGGCGTTAAGCTGATATACGAGCCTCAAAAAGCAGAAAGATAACCTGTGTTCGATTTCCGATTTGTTCCACTTTGCCTTTTTGTGATCCTTGGCGCCTTTTCTGCGGCGGCGCAGGAGACTCAGGTCGCGTTTGGCGCGACCCAGGCTGACCCCAGCCTGCCGGTTGAAGTGACCTCGGAAAAGCTGAACGTCAATCAAGAGGACGGATCGGCCGAATTTCTGGGCAATGTGATCGTCATTCAGGGTGAAATGCGCCTGACTGCCGAACGGGTGTTGGTCATCTACAATGAGGACCGCTCGGGCATCGAGAGGATGGAAGCGACCGAGAACGTAGTTCTGGTCAGCCCGCCCGATGCGGCCGAGGGCGACTCGGCCGAATACACCATCGATTCCGGCGTGATCGTGATGAAGGGCAACGTACTGTTGAACCAAGGTCCCAGCACCATTAGCGGCGATCAGATGAATGCCGACCTGACCGCAGGTACCGCGACGATGACCGGCAATGTCAAAACCATCCTGCAGCAGGGCAACAACTGATGGCGCGTCCGGAACTGACTGTGGCCGAAGGCAATTCCGGCCTCAGTATCGAAAAGCTGCGGAAATCCTACCGCAAGAAGACCGTAATCCGGGATGTGTCGATGACGCTTGCCCGGTCCGAAGTTGTGGCGCTGTTGGGGCCGAACGGGTCGGGCAAGACGACTACATTCTACTCGGTCGCCGGGTTGGTTTTCCCCGAGGCGGGCACGGTCACGATTGACGGGCAGAACGTCACGACCCTGCCGATGTATCGCCGCGCGCGACTGGGTATCGGCTATCTGCCGCAGGAAATGTCGATCTTTCGCGGCATGAGCGTCGAGGACAACATCGCTGCCGTTCTGGACATTACGGTGCGTCACGCCCACCGCCGCAAAGAGCGTCTGGAAGAGCTGCTGTCGGATTTCTCGATCGAACACCTGCGCCGGGCACCAGCCCTGGCACTGTCGGGCGGTGAACGCCGCCGCGTTGAGATTGCCCGCTGCCTGGCGGCCGATCCGAAATATTTGCTTTTGGATGAGCCCTTTGCAGGCGTTGACCCGATCAGTGTCGGCGATATCCGCCACCTTGTCGCGGATCTGAAAAAACGCGGCATCGGCGTTCTGATCACTGACCATAACGTGCGGGAAACGCTGGAAATTGTGGATCGCGCCTATATCCTGCATGACGGGCAGGTGTTGATGTCCGGAACCCCGGATGAAGTGGTCGAAAATGAGAATGTCCGTCGCGTCTATCTGGGTGAAAATTTCCGGATTTCATGAGCTTGCGCAGAAATGCGCCGAATGCATGGCGGAAATCACGTATATACACGTCTGTTTTGATTGACTCTTCCGCCGTCTCTTGCCTCAATTGGGTCATGGCATTTCTTCGGTTCCCGTCTGGATCACGATGCCCTCTTTTCGAAGGGGGAACGGTGCGGCTACCGCTGGAAATGTCTCTACCCCCCACCCGATAAAAAGAAGTGCGTCGCGTTACGTGACGTCAGAATGGGTGTGAATTGTGAAGGAGATCACATGCGTTACCAAATCAGCGGAAAACAGATCGACATCGGTGTAGCACTCCAGACCCATGTGCAGACCGAACTGGGCGAGGTCGTGGGCAAATACGCCCAGCGTCCGACCGATGCCAATGTCGTCTTTTCCCGTTCTGCGCATGAATATGTATGCGAAACAACCGTACATCTTTCCACCGGCCTGACGGCGCAGGCCAAGGCTCACGCAACCGAAATCTACGCGGCGTTTGAGGCCTGCTGCGACAAGATGGAAACCCAATTGCGCCGCTACAAACGCCGCCTCAAGGATCACCATAAGGATCGGTCCGAGCCGGTTGAACTCTTTGGAGCTTCCTCATATATCCTCGCTTCTGACGAGTCTGAGTCGGCAGCAGAGCCGGAATCCCTGCAGCCGATGATCGTGGCTGAGATGGAAACCAAGATCCCATCGCTGAGTGTTGGTGAAGCCGTTATGCAGATGGAACTGGCCGGCGCTCCGGTGCTGGTGTTCCGGAATGAAAACAAGGACGGATTGAACGTCGTGTACCGCCGCGATGATGGCAACATCGGCTGGATCGATCCGTAACAGGCAAGAATAGCAAAGGCTCGCCCCTGCATCCTGCGGGGGCTTCGCCATGGAGCGTAATCATGGAGCTTTCGAGCATACTGAAGCCCGAAGCAGTGCGTGTACTGTCAGCTGCGTCCAGCAAGAAGCGGCTGTTTCAGGAAATCGCCGATGTGGCAGACGCGACTCTGGGTCTTGAGGCCCAGATCGTTGTGGACGGGCTGCTGGAGCGGGAAAGCCTGGGGCCAACCGGTGTCGGGCATGGCGTGGCTTTGCCACATGCGCGCATGTCCGAGCTTGAGGCCGTTGCCGGTGTCTTCGTCATGCTGGAAAAGCCGATTGATTTTGGTTCTGTGGACCGCCAGCCGGTGGATATCGCCTTTGCGCTTTTCGCACCGGAAGAGGCCGGGGTGGATCACCTGAAGGCGTTGGCTCTGGTGTCGCGGACCCTGCGCGACACTTCGGTTTGTGCGAAATTGCGGGCCAACCCTGATCCGGTCAAGCTGTACGCCATTCTGACCGAAGCGCAGTCCATGCAAGCGGCCTAGGCCACTGTCGATACGAAAAAGCCCCCGGTTTTCCGGGGGCTTTTTCGTTTTCTGATAGGGTTGCGGTTAGCCGCCTGCACCCATTTCCAGCGTCCACCAGATTTTGCCGCCACCTTCCTGATGCCAGGCAAAGCCCATCTGTGTGGCCTTGGGGTCCATGATCACTGACCGCGGGCCGGGTTCCTGCATCCAGGCGGCCAGAGTCTCGGTCTCGGTCTCATAGGTCTCAGAGATCGCCTCACCCAGGAAGGTGCCGTAATAGCCAACTCGCTGGGCGCGGTCGATTGGCGATGAGCCGTCCGAGCCAAAGTGCCAGGGGCGGTTTTGGCGTGCCATGTCCTTGGCATGCGTGGCGGCAGCGGCGTTGAGCTGCGAGTTCAACTGCACCGCCTGCAGGCCCTGCGCCTGACGCAATGCGTTGACCGAATCAAGCATACGGAACTGCAGTTTCTCGGGGTTGCCCCGAATTTTATAGACTGTCGGCAGCGGTCGTCCGTCCGATCCATAGGTTGGAGTGCTGCCGGGAGTACATGCGGCCAGCCCGATAAAGCAGGCAAATAGCAAAGAAATAATACGCGTCATGATCGACCTGATGATTGGTTTAACCTAGGGCATAGCGCGACAGGCCGCCTTGGGCAAACGCGCATTGGTTCGATTCCGCGTGATTCTGCCGGTTTGATTTGCGACTGAAGCATTCTGGCCATAAAATACGGTTTAATTTCAGACTGGCCTTAGAAAAGGACCGCCCGTCATGGTCAAAAAACACATTCATGCGCCCTCCCGCCGGGGATTCCTGGCCGGAGCGTCGGCTCTGCTGGCCACGCCTGCGGTTGCCCAATATATTCCTGGCGACCCACTGCGCCCCGCTCCCGAGCCGGAACCAGAGGTGCGTCGCAATATTTCGGGATTCCGTGCGCTGGACTGGCAGCCCTATTTTTCCAACACGAATAATGGGGCAATTCTGGTCGATACCGTTTCGCGCGCGCTGCATTACTGGTCCGAGGATCAGCGTGTGTACAAATTATACCCCTCATCCGTGCCTCTGACCGAGGAACTGACCCGCCGCGGCCGCACCAGTGTGGTCCGCAAGGTCGAAGGACCCAGCTGGTCGCCAACGCCGTCGATGAAAAAGCGCAATCCGGAATGGCCGGACTATATTCCGCCGGGCCCGGATAACCCATTGGGAACACACGCTTTGTACCTGAGTTGGAAATATTACCGCATCCACGGCACCCATGATACGCGCAAAATCGGTCGCAGATCGTCGAATGGCTGTATCGGCCTGTTCAATGAAGACATTGCCGAACTGTTTTCTATGGCGAAGGTCGGCACGCAAGTGTTGCTAATTTGACGACATTTTCGCGCACGAACCCGCTTGCGGCGCAAGTTGCAATTGCATTCCAGTTGGATAGCTGATTAGAAAAAACGTACGAGGTAAGTCTTGGATGTGCGGTTTCGCTATTTGGAACCGTGCAAATTCTGGAGGTTAATATGAAGAAACTCGTTCTCGCCGCTGCACTGACCGCTGCTGCTTCGACCGCTTATGCCGGTAACCTGGAAGAGCCGGTTGTAGAAGCACCGGTTGTTGTTGAGGAAACTCAAGGTTCGTCGCAGGGCATCATCCTGCCGCTGATCCTGCTGGTCGTAGTTGCCGCAGCTGTTGCAGCAAGCTAATTTGACAGGCGTCATCTAGAGAAAAGGCGGTGGAGCAATCCACCGCCTTTTTTCATGTCTGGTTGAGTGGGCCTGATTGATGGGGCCGGTCAGTCCAGCCAGCCCTTCAGGTTGTCTTCGATCACCTTGCCGAGCGCCGCGATATGCGAATCATCGTCGTTGAGGCAGGGGATGTAGGTGAAGCTCTCACCGCCCGCCTCTTCAAAGCTTTCCCGGATCTCTTCGTTGATCTCTTCCAGCGTTTCGATGCAATCGGCGGAAAACGCCGGTGCAATCACGGCGATGTTCTTCTTGCCCTGCTTGGCCAATTCGGCGACGTGGTCGACCGTATAGGGCTTCAGCCATTCCTCGGGTCCGAATCGGGACTGGAAGGTTGACACAAGCTGGTCGTCCGACCAGCCCAGCCGTTCTTTCAGCAACCGCGAGGTTTTCGCGCATTGGCAGTGATAGGGGTCACCCTGCTGCAAATAGCGTTCCGGCATCCCGTGGTACGAGACGACCAGAATATCCGGCTTGGTCTCCATCGCCGCATAGGCCTGTTCCACCGATCCGGCCAAAGCGTCGATGTAGGCGGGTTCATCGAAATAGGCGGGCACGGTGCGCGTGGCGGGCTGCCAGGCTTCCTCCATCAGCGCGCGGAAGAACTGGTCGTTTGCGGTGGCGGTCGTGGCTCCGGCGTATTGCGGATAGAGCGGGAAGAACAGGACGCGGTCGCAGCCTGCGGCCACCATCTCGCGCACTTTGGATTTGGTTGAGGGGTTGCCGTAGCGCATGCAGAAATCGACAAGCACACGATCGCCATAGCGCGCCTGCATCACGTCGCGCAGCTTGGCGGTCTGGTCCTTGGTGATCGTCATCAGCGGGCTTTCGCCCTTGTCGTGGTTCCAGATCGACTTGTAGGCCTCGCCCGAGCTGAAGGGGCGTTTGGTCAGGATGATGCCCTGCAGGATCGGCTGCCATTTCCACTTGGGATAGTCGATGACGCGCTGATCCGACAGGAACTCGTTCAGGTAGCGGCGCATCGGCCAATAGCTGTAATCGTCCGGCGTGCCCAGATTGGCCAGCAGGATGCCGACGCGGCCCATCTTGACCTTGGGATGGTCGGCGGGGGCGTGGGAGGGGCGAGTGGCGTCAAACATGTCGAGCTTCCTGAGATTTCTCTGTGCCAAGCTGAGATAACCGGAAAAACCCGGCCGTCAATCGGGCAGTTTGCCTTCTTTTGCACCCAGCGCATCGGCAAGACGTGCTTTGGCCGATCCGGGACGCAGGGGTTTCTGCTGGCTGTCGTCGGGCGACCAGCCGGTCAGGCAGATCAGCTCGAACGTGGCGGCCAGACGGCCCTGAGGGGTGGTGAAGTGGTCGGCATAGATCTGCTGCGCCCGGGCAAAGACCTGCCGCCTGGTGGGGTGTTTCACGCGGCCGGACAGGCTGTTGGTCTCTCCCATCGCCCGAAGATCACGCATCAGGTGGGTCAGGTCGCGGTATTCCGCCGTCAGTCGCGCGGTGTCGGCCACCGGCAGCGCAAGCCCCGCCCGTTGCAGCAAACCGCCCAGATCGCGAAGCTCGGCCATCGGCGCGATGCGCGGGCTGAGGCCGCCTGCGATTTCGATCTCGGCCTGCCCAAGGGCGGCGCGCAACTCGTGCAGGGTTTCCCCGCCCAGACAGACCACCAGCAGCAGCCCATCGGGCCGCAGGGCGCGGTGGCATTGGATCAGCTGCCCGACCGGATCATTGGCCCAGTGCAGCGCCATAGCGTGTATCACCAGATCATGGGCTCCGGGCGTCAGGTCCAGCACCTCATCATCCGCAACAATCCGCGCCCCGGGCAACACAACCTGCCAAACCTGTGCAAACGGCGTCACCACTGCTGGTGCCGTAAAGGTTTTGTTAACCATAGTGAGCCGATCCTGCACCTCGTCCATGGCGGCGTGGTGCAGAAACAGCGCGTCATCCTGCGCGCGGGCGCGGTGCCGGGTCAGGGCCAGGCGGTCGAACAGAGAGGGTGCATTGGAGTCAGGCAGCTTCATAGGGCGCAATTATCGCATGTGGCAGCGGATTCAAACCGCTGTTCAACTGATCTATCCACCGCGTTGCCTGGGATGCGGCGATCTGACCGAACAGGATTTCGGTCTGTGTGGCCAATGCTGGCGCGACACGCCCTTTATTGGTGGGGTGGTGTGCGAAAGCTGTGGCGTGCCCCTGCCGGGTGAGGCGGACGGCCACCGGATCGAGTGTGACGACTGCATGAAAACGCCCCGCCCCTGGCAGGACGGGCGCGCGGCGCTTTTGTACGACGGCAAAGCGCGGTCCCTGATTCTGGCGTTGAAGCATGGGGACAGGCCGGAACTGGCAAAGCCGGCGGCCCGCTGGATGGCGCAGGCGGGGCGCGAGTTGTTCCGTGACGACATGCTGATTGCTCCGGTGCCGCTGCATTGGTCGCGGCTGTTGAAACGGCGTTACAACCAGTCGGCCTTATTGGCGCAGCATCTGGGGCGGCAGACCGAGCTGGATGTCTGTCCGGATCTGTTGGTGCGGCGGGTGCGGACCCCGGTCCTGGATGGCAAAACCGCGTCGGAACGGGCCGAGACTCTGGCGGATGCAATTGTGACGCATCCCAAACGGCTTCACCGGATGCAGGGGCGGGATGTTTTGCTGGTGGATGATGTGATGACCTCGGGGGCCACGCTGTCGGCCTGTGCGCGTGTCTGCCTTGCCGCGGGAGCAAATCATATTTTCGTGTTGTTACTGGCGCGCGTTGCCAAGGATGCCTAATTCGCTCAGGATTGCGCGAAACCCGAAGGGACGGAATATGAAGCCGGTTGAACTCTACACCTCGCCGCTGTGCGGTTATTGCCATGCGGCCAAGCGGTTGCTGAAACAAAAAGGCGTCGAATTTAAAGAGATTGACGTCTTGCTGCACCCGAAACGCAAGCCCGAGATGATCCAGCGCGCGGGCGGCAAACGCACCGTGCCGCAGATTTTCATCGGCACCGAACATGTGGGCGGCTGCGATGACCTTTATGAGCTGGAGCGTCAGGGCAAGCTGGATCGCCTGCTGGCGGCCTGATGAAAACCGCGCTGCTGCAACTTTGTTCGTCGGATGATCCGGCCGAAAACCTGGCAACCGTGCGCGACATGATGGCCGAGGCTGCCGGGCAAGGCACGCGGTTCATCCTGACGCCCGAGGTGACGAATTGCGTGTCCACCAGCACAACACGGCAGCGCGAGGTGTTGCAGCACGAAGAAGATGACCAGACGTTGGCGGGCCTGCAGGATCAGGCCGCCGCGCTGGGCGTATGGCTGCTGATCGGCTCATTGGGGATCAAGACCCACGATGCCGACGGGCGCTTTGCCAACCGCTCTTTCATGATCGACCCGCAGGGCCAGATCGTAGCGCGGTACGACAAGATCCACATGTTCGACGTACAGGTCTCTGACGCCGAGACCTTCCGCGAATCCAAGAACTACCGCCCCGGCGACCGCGCGGTGCTGGCGCAGACCGATTTCGGCGCGGTCGGCATGACCATCTGCTATGACATCCGGTTCCCGCATCTTTATACGGCTCTGGCGCAGGCCGGGGCGCGTATCCTGACCGTTCCGGCGGCGTTTTCGCCGGTGACCGGCGCGGCCCATTGGCAATCTCTGCTGCGCGCCCGGGCGATTGAAAACGGCTGTTGGGTGCTGGCGCCCGCGCAGACCGGTACGCATCCGAAAACCCGCGGCAAGACGCGCCACACTTACGGTCACAGCATGGTTGTGGCCCCGTGGGGAGAGGTCGTCATCGACGCAGGCAACGATCCGGGCATTCACTTTTTCGATTTGGATGATAGTTCTGTGACAGAGGCGCGCCGTCGCGTGCCCTCACTGACTCACGTGCGGCCTTTCGACGGGCCCTGACCCAGAACCGAGACATGACTGACGAACACAATGCCCTTGCGGTCACGCTGTTCAGCGAGATCCTGACTGCCGACCAGCTGTTGCGGAACCGGCTGAGCCGGGTGCTGCCCAAGGGCATGGAAATCTCGCATTTCTCGGTGCTGAACCATCTGGTGTTTGTGGGCGACGAGCGCACCCCGGCGCAACTGGCCAGCACCTTCCACGTCACGCGCGGGGCGATGACCAACACCTTGGCCAAGCTGGAATGGGCCGGATATATCCACATCCGCCCCGACTGGGACGACGCCCGCCGCAAGATGGTCGCGATCAGCCCCGCCGGTCGCCGGGCGCGGGATCAGGCCATTTCCTCGATCGCGCCGCTGATCAACCGCGTGGTCGGAGAACTGGGGCTGGAGCGGGTGCGTAGCACGCTGCCCGTGCTGCGGGATTTGCGGTTGCAGTTGGAGGGGGAGTAGGGGCTAGACGCTCAGTCTTGACGCCTATCGAAATCTCCACGGGCACGAAACAATACTCTAATCCCCAACTTTTTTGCGGCTCCGAATAGGGCGCCCCTCAATCCCCAGAAGGTTATAGATTCCGAGTGATTTCCACAGGGATTCGTTCGCTAAGAAAATCACCATCGTCAAAGGTTTGAGCAACATGACGAAAAAGGGAGTTAGAGCGAAAATCACTACGAGTGTTGGAAAACCAGCAAGTTCTTTCATAGCGGCGGTAAAGGAACCAATTACAGCGAATGCGAAGATAATGCAGGCCAAGCCCAACATGCTTCCGAAAAATGGGCTGCGGTCATAGAGCGGGAGAAACCAGTTCTTTGTCCAGTCATTTACCAATTTGTTGCTCGTCTTCAGTTTGAACTTTTAGTTCCCGGTGGAAGGATTTTCATCTTCACCCTTTGTTGAGATCACCCGGGCTTCACGCTCGCAGTCACATAATTCACGCTCAGATCGCGATCCGAGATCGACCAGCTCCACAGGATTGGGTTGAACACGAACCCCTTACGGTCCACCGGGTCCATCCCGGCCTGACGCAGCAGGTCGAACAATTCGTCGGGGGTGATGAACTTGTTCCATTCATGCGTGCCGCGCGGCAGCCAGCGCATGACGACCTCGGCCCCGAAAATGGCCATCGCATAGGATTTCGGGTTGCGGTTGATGGTCGAGCAGATCAGCAGACCGCCCGGTTTCAGCAAGTGCTGCGACGCAGTCAAAAATCCCGCGGGGTCGGCGACGTGTTCGACCACCTCCATGTTCAGAACCACGTCGAACTGCTCGCCCGCGGCAGCCATGTCCTCGGCGGTGGTGTGACGATAGTCGATTTCCAGCCCCGATTGCTCGGCATGAATGCGGGCGACGGGCAGGTTGCCCTCGGCAGCATCGGCGCCGACCACCGTGGCCCCAAGGCGCGCCATCGGTTCGCTCAGCAACCCACCACCGCAGCCAATATCCAGCAGGCGCAGTCCTTCGAACGGGCGCGGGGCCTTCAGATCAAGGTCAAATTCGCCAGCGATCTGTTGTGTGATATAGTCCAGACGGCACGGATTCAGCATGTGCAGGGGCTTGAATTTCCCATGAGGGTCCCACCACTCGGCCGCCATCGCTTCGAATTTTGCGATCTCGGAAGGGTCCACCGTGTTCGGATGCGCTTGCATTCCTGTCTCCGTATGCTCTTTTACGTTTAAGGACTATATAGGGCCATAATGGACAAGTACCCGGACCAAAAGCGCGCAGTTCAATATCTGTACCCGCCGATCGATCCTTTCGATCAGCGCATGGTCGATGTGGGCGACGGGCACCGTATCTATATGGAACAATGCGGCAATCCCAACGGCAAACCAGTGGTGATCCTGCACGGTGGACCGGGCGGCGGTTGCAGCCCGGCGATGCGGCGTTATTTCGACCCTGCCGTCTTTCGGGTGATTCTGTTCGATCAGCGCGGCTGTGGCCGGTCGCGGCCGCATGCGTCGGTGACCGACAACACGACGTGGCATCTGGTCGCTGATATCGAGCGGTTGCGGACCTTGCTGGATATCGAGGATTGGACCGTGTTCGGCGGCAGCTGGGGCGCGACCCTTGCGCTGGTCTATGCGCAAACCCATCCTGACCGGGTGAACCGACTGGTGCTGCGCGGCGTGTTTCTGGCCACCAAGGCCGAGCTGGACTGGTTCTATGGCGGCGGCGCGGGCAAGTTCTGGCCCGAGCCATGGGCGAAATTCACCGCTCTGCTGTCTGAGGATGAGCTGTCCGACACCATCGGGGCCTACAACAAACGCCTGTTCTCGGGGGATCGCGCAACGGAAATCCTGTACGCGCGGGCGTGGTCGGCATGGGAAAATGCGCTGGCCTCGATTCACACAAATGGAATGACGGGGGAAAGCCCAGGCGAATACGCACGCGCCTTTGCGCGGCTTGAGAATCACTATTTCATCAACGGCGCTTTCCTTGAGAAAGATGGGCAGATTCTGGATCAGGTCGAGAAGATCGCCCATATACCCGGCCATATCGTGCAGGGGCGCTATGACATGATCTGCCCGCCGCAGGCCGCCTGGAATTTGGCGGAACGCTGGCCCAACGCGGACCTGAGGATGGTGCGCAACGCAGGTCACGCCTTGTCCGAACCCGGTATCAGCGCCGAGCTGGTCCGGATCATGGACCGCGTGGCCGAGGGGGTGGCATGACCCGGATTGACCGCCGTGCACTGTTTGCCTCGGGTGCTGCCGCTGCATTGTTGGCGGCCACGGGAGCCTCGTTGGCGGATACGCCCAAGAAAGGCGGCACGCTGCGCCTTGCCGTGCCGCGCGACGACAGTCTGGAACAGGTGGCCCGCGGGGCTGTGTTCGACACCCTGACCGAGATTGCGCCCGACGGCACCTTGCGCGGCGAATTGGCGACCGGCTGGCAGACCGATTCCGATGCGCGCGTCTGGCGTTTTGACCTGCGTAGCGACGTGGCGTTCCACGATGGCGCGGCGCTGAATGTGGCCGACGTGGTCTCGGTGCTGCGCGAGGTCGGACGGGCCGAAGCGCTGACACCCGACTCGGTGCGGTTGGAACTGGCTGAGGCCAACCCGGGCCTGCCTTTCCTGTTGGCCGACAGCCGCTTTGTCATCACGCGCGAGGGTCAGGGCGTGACGCCTCTGCACGCGGCCAATGGCACAGGTTGTTATCTTGTCGAACGGGCCGAGGATGATCGCCATTTCCTGGGCCGCAAGGTTGCCGGGCATTACAAGGACGGTGCCGCCGGGTGGGTCGACACGTTCGAAATCATTGTCATTCCCGATGCCCGTGTCCGGGCCGAGGCGTTGCGGGACGGCTACGTAGAAGTGGCGGCCCTGCCCGAAGGCGATGATCTGAAAGGCCAGCGCGGTCTGCGATATCACCCCAGCGAATCGGATATGGCGCTGGCCGTGGCCCCGCATGTGGGTATGCCGCGCCAGATCGCGGCAAGGCGCGCGCTGGACGACGGACGTATTGCCGAACGGTGGTGGCGGGCGTAAATCCGTTCACGAAACCCACCGGGGGTTGCAGTTTCGGCAAACCCTGCGTATATGCAGTTTCAACAGCGGCGTGTCGGGCTTCGGTCCGGGGCTCCACCGGAAATTTCGACGGGCCGCGCGCCCGTTTTTTTGTGCCCGGCTGAAGGGTAGAGAACCTGATGACAAACGACCTTATTGCCAAAGCTGCCATTGACCGGCGACTGGCCGAGATCATCACCCCCGTGATCGAGGATCTGGGGTATGAACTCGTCCGCATCCGCCTGATGAGCGGCAAGCAGACCACGCTGCAGATCATGGCCGACAAGCCTGATGGCGGTATCGAAGTGGATGACTGCGCCGATATTTCCAACGCCGTCAGCGCCACGCTGGATGTCGAGGACCCGATCCTTGACGCCTATACGCTTGAGGTGTCCAGCCCTGGCATCGACCGCCCTCTGACCCGTCTCAAGGATTTTGAGACATTCGAAGGGTATGAGGCCAAGATCGAGACCGCCGAGCTGATCGACGGCCGCCGCCGGTTCAAAGGTGAATTGGCCGGGATCGAAGGGGATGAGGTTTTGATCAACATCCCCGAAGGGGCCGAGACCATCACCATCGGTCTGCAGTTCGACTGGCTGAGCGACGCCAAGCTGGTCCTGACCGATGACCTGATCAAGGAAATGCTGCGCCAGCGCAAGGACGCAGGTGCCCTGAACGAAAACGCTTTCGACGAGATTGAGACCGAAGGGTCCGAAGAGGAGACGAACTGATGGCAATCACCTCAGCCAACCAGCTGGAGCTGCTGCAGACCGCCGAGGCCGTGGCCCGCGAAAAGATGATCGACCCCGGTCTGGTTGTCGAAGCGATGGAAGAATCGCTCGCCCGTGCCGCCAAGAGCCGCTACGGCGCCGAGATGGACATTCGCGTCTCGATCGACCGCAAGACCGGCAAAGCGACCTTCACTCGCGTCCGCACCGTTGTCGAAGATGACGAGCTGGAAAACTACCAGGCCGAGATGACCGTCGAGCAGGCGAAACAGTACATGGAATCGCCCGAAGTTGGTGACGTCTTCGTTGAAGAAGTACCGCCGGTTGAGATGGGCCGCATCGCAGCCCAATCTGCCAAGCAGGTCATCCTGCAAAAGGTTCGCGAAGCGGAACGTGACCGTCAGTACGAAGAATTCAAGGATCGCGCAGGCACCATCATCAACGGTGCCGTCAAGCGCGAGGAATTCGGCAATGTCATCGTCGATCTGGGCGGTGCCGAGGCCGTTCTGCGTCGCAACGACAAGATCGGTCGCGAAAGCTATCGCCCGAATGACCGTGTGCGCGCCTACATCAAGGAAGTCCGCCGCGAGGTTCGTGGTCACCAGATTTTCCTGTCGCGCACCGCGCCGGAATTCATGGCCGAGCTGTTCAAGATGGAAGTTCCGGAAATCTATGACGGCATCATCGAGGTTAAAGCCGTGGCCCGTGACCCCGGTTCGCGCGCGAAGATCGCTGTGATTTCTTATGATGGCTCGATTGACCCTGTGGGTGCCTGCGTTGGTATGCGCGGCAGCCGCGTACAGGCCGTTGTGAACGAACTGCAGGGTGAAAAGATCGACATCATCCCGTGGAACGAAGACCAGCCGACCTTCCTGGTGAACGCGCTGCAGCCCGCCGAGGTTTCCAAGGTGGTTCTGGACGAAGAAGCCGGCAAGATCGAAGTGGTTGTGCCCGAGGAGCAACTGAGCCTCGCTATTGGCCGCCGCGGTCAGAACGTGCGCTTGGCCAGCCAGCTGACAGGCCTGGATATCGACATCATGACCGAGGCCGAAGAATCGGCGCGTCGTCAGAAAGAATTCGAAGCCCGCACCAAGCTGTTCATGGACAGCCTGGATCTGGACGAATTCTTTGCGCAGCTGCTGGTGTCGGAAGGCTTCACCAACCTTGAAGAGGTCGCCTATGTCGAGCTCGACGAGCTGCTGGTGATCGACGGCGTCGACGAAGGCACCGCACAAGAGCTGCAGACCCGCGCCCGCGAATTCCTGGAAGCACAGGCCAAAGCGGCGCTGGACAGCGCCCGCAGCTTGGGTGCCGAGGACAGCCTTATTGAATTCGAAGGCCTGACACCCCAGATGGTAGAAGCTCTGGCAAAGGACGACGTGAAAACGCTGGAAGACTTTGCCACCTGCGCCGACTGGGAGCTGGCCGGTGGTTGGACCACGGTTGATGGCGAGCGTATCAAGGATGACGGTGTGCTTGAGCCTTTCGGCGTGACGCTGGAAGAGGCACAGGATCTGGTTATGACCGCCCGCATCATGCTGGGTTGGGTTGATCCGGCTGAGCTGGAGCAAGAAGCCGAAGAAGAAGGCGATGTTGCCGAAGAGGAGGCCGAGGCCTGATCTCAGGGCCTCGGGTGGCGCACATGGGTCGCGGTGGCGTCCATAAGGATCGGTCTGAAGGACCTGAGCGCAAGTGCATCGCCACGGGCGAGGTTCAGCCTAAATACGGGCTGATCCGCTTTGTGACGGGGCCGGACGGTCAGGTCTACCCGGATGTCGCGGCGAAATTGCCGGGACGTGGGGTCTATGTGGCGGCGGACCGCGCTGCGCTGGACAAGGCCGTGGGCAAGAAGCTGTTCGCCCGCGGGTTCAAGGCGCAGGTGAACGTGCCCAAGGACCTGACCGATGAGGTCGAAAAGCAGGTTGCGCGTCGCGTGGTTGAACTTCTCAGCCTAGCGCGCAAGTCCGGTGACGCGGTCGCCGGGTATGAAAAAGTCAAGACGTGGCTGGACCGGGAAGAGGCCCAGGTACTGATTCAGGCCTCTGATGGATCGGGGCGCGGTAAGTCGAAACTCAGCACGCCGCACTTCGGAAAATACATCGGATGGCTCACTGCGGACGAGTTGGGACAGGCATTTGGGCGCCAAACGGTGATTCATGCGGCCTTGGCCTCTGGTGGACTCGCCAAACGTGTTGTAGAGGAAGCGCAGCGCCTGCGTGGCTTGCGCGAAACGGATGACGGCGGCAGGGGCCGCGCGGAAGGGTAAGAAGCTTTATGAGCGATAATGACGGCAAAAAGACATTGGGTCTTCGTGGCGGGGCACGCCCCGGAAATGTGAAACAGAGTTTCAGCCACGGACGTACCAAGAATGTCGTGGTGGAAACCAAACGCAAGCGCGTGGTGGTTCCCAAGCCGGGCGCCGGCAAGCCGGGTGGCGGAGCAACGCCCTCGGGTGATCCGTCGCGCCGCCCTGCCGGGATTTCCGACGCGGAAATGGCCCGCCGGATGAAGGCGCTGCAGGCCGCCAAGGCGCGCGAGGCCGAAGAGGCCGCCGCCCGCGAGGCCGCCGAAAAGGCGCGTGAAGAAGAACGCGCCCGCCGTCGTGCCGAGCAGGAAGCCAAGGAACGCGAACAGCGTGAAGCTGAAGAGCGCGCACGCGCCAAGGCCGAAGAGGAAGAGCGCAAGCGCAAAGAGGCAGAAGAAGCTGCTAAACGCGCCGCTGCAGCCCCGGCCCCCGAAGAACCCAAAGCCGCCCGTGCTCCGGCCAGTAAGCCGGCGCCTGCTGCGGCTCCGCGCAAGCAGGAGCGTGAACGCGAACAGCGTGGCCGTGGCAAAGGCCGTGACGACAACCGCCGCTCGGGCAAGCTGACACTGGGTCAGGCCACCGGTGGCGAAGGCAACCGCCAACGTTCGATGGCGTCGATGAAGCGCAAGCAGGAGCGTGCGCGTCAGAAAGCCATGGGCGGCCCGGTCGAGCGGGAAAAGGTAATTCGCGACGTTCAGCTGCCCGAGGCGATCGTGGTCTCGGAACTGGCCAACCGTATGGCCGAGCGTGTGGCTGATGTCGTCAAGGCGCTGATGCAGATGGGCATGATGGTCACGCAGAACCAGACCATCGACGCCGACACCGCCGAGCTGATCATCGAAGAGTTTGGCCACAAGGTCACCCGCGTATCCGATTCGGATGTTGAAGACGTCATCAAAGAGGTCGAAGACAGCGAAGAAGATCTGCAGCCGCGTCCGCCGGTCATTACCATCATGGGCCACGTTGACCACGGTAAGACCTCGCTGCTGGATGCGATCCGCGACGCACGCGTTGTGGCAGGTGAGGCCGGTGGCATCACCCAGCATATCGGCGCCTATCAGGTGAAAACCGATGGTGGCACCACGCTGACCTTCCTGGATACGCCGGGCCACGCGGCCTTTACCTCGATGCGTTCGCGCGGGGCTCAGGTCACGGATATTGTGGTTCTGGTTGTTGCTGCGGATGACGCGGTGATGCCGCAGACGATCGAGGCGATCAACCACGCCAAAGCGGCCGAAGTGCCGATGATCGTGGCGATCAACAAGGTCGACAAGCCGGGCGCGAACCCGGACAAGGTGCGTACCGATCTGCTCCAGCACGAAGTCATCGTTGAGAAAATGTCGGGTGAGGTTCAGGACGTCGAAGTGTCCGCCATCACCGGTCAGGGTCTGGACGAACTGCTGGAAGCCATCGCACTGCAATCCGAAATTCTGGAACTGAAAGCTAACCCGAATCGCGCCGCCCAAGGTGCCGTGATCGAGGCGCAGCTGGACGTGGGCCGCGGTCCCGTGGCCACCGTTCTGGTTCAGAACGGCACGTTGCGTCAGGGCGATATCTTCGTTGTGGGTGAGCAATACGGTAAGGTCCGTGCGCTGATCAACGACAAGGGTGAACGCGTCCAGGAAGCTGGCCCCTCGGTTCCGGTCGAGGTTCTGGGTCTCAACGGCACGCCCGAGGCCGGTGACGTTCTGAACGTGACCGAGACCGAAGCGCAGGCCCGTGAGATCGCCGCCTATCGTGAGCAGGCCGCCAAGGACAAACGCGCCGCCGCTGGTGCCGCGACCACCCTTGAGCAACTGATGCAGAAGGCCAAGGAAGACGAGAACGTGGCCGAGCTGCCGATCCTCGTCAAAGCCGACGTTCAGGGTTCCGCCGAGGCCATCGTTCAGGCGATGGAAAAGATTGGCAACGACGAAGTGCGCGTGCGTGTGCTGCACTCGGGCGTGGGTGCGATCACCGAGACGGATGTCGGTCTGGCCGAAGCGTCGGGCGCACCGATCATGGGCTTTAACGTCCGTGCCAACGCATCGGCACGGAACACCGCGAACCAGAAAGGTGTCGAGATCCGCTATTACTCGGTGATCTATGACCTTGTGGACGACGTGAAAGCGGCCGCATCCGGCCTGCTGAGCGCTGAGATCCGCGAGAAGTTCATCGGTTACGCCGAGATTCGCGAAGTCTTCAAGGTCACCGGTGTTGGCAAGGTTGCTGGCTGTCTGGTTACCGAAGGCGTTGCCCGCCGTTCCGCAGGTGTCCGCCTGCTGCGCGACAACGTGGTAATCCACGAAGGCACGCTGAAGACGCTGAAACGCTTTAAGGACGAAGTGGCCGAGGTTCAGTCGGGTCAGGAATGCGGTATGGCGTTCGAAAACTACGACGATATCCGCGCAGGCGACGTGATCGAAATCTTCGAGCGCGAAGAAGTCACCCGCACACTGGACTGATCCGGTACGGAATAGAAAAAGAAAACAGCGGCCCCCTCGGGCCGCTTTTTTTGTCGGCTGTTAAATACCTTTGTTCTTGTCCGCGAGTTTTGGCATCTCAGCAACACTTCGCGTCATGCAATCCTGACATGAACACGGGTTGAATTTGATTTAACACCGGTTGAGCGGACCCAGCTGCCTGAAACTGCTGTGGCGGAAATCTTCTTGAGATGCGGTTAAGAAGCCGGAAAAGCGCGCTTGCAAATTTGACATTTCACCCAGGTCGATTTAAAATCGGGCTATTATTATATTCGACTAAAATCACAATCTATCGGTTATCTGGGGGTATAATATGAATATCCATCAAACGACAGAGTCTGATGACGCCGTTGAGCGTAGAGAAGTATTGGCCGCACTTATGAAGTACTCAGCCGCAGTGGGCGCTGCATCCACTGTAGCACTTTCAGCATCTGAAGTTGTCGCTAAGTCAGCGGCAAGCGGAAGGGTAAAGTGTGATAATGGCTGGGGCAACGGAAACGATTGCGTGCCCGGAAACTCATGGCCTAACCAAGCAGAAAATGTTGGAGCAGACCCAGTTACCAACCCTAATCCGGATAACACTGCGGACAAACCTGGAAACTGAAACTAAAATAACAACACCTGCAGAGAGCCTCATACGAGCGATCTAAGAAGACGGCGAACCCACTGCTGTTCCCGGTGGGTTTAGTCCGCACTCCAGCGGTCCAATAGGTGTGATTGGACCAAGAGTATACACGGATTGTTCTGGTCGGCGGAAACCCGATTGAGGGAAACGAAATCCCAGTGAGCTGTCAGGATACCCTCCACCTAATTGCAAAGGGCTGTGTTATCTACAAAAACACACTTGATTGACCTTTGAACAGGTGCTGCTTTGCGCTCAACGCAGGCATTCCTTATCCTACCAAAACGTTCAAGTTGAAATGATTGCGTTGCTTCGTGGTGCAAAGACCAAATCGGTCTAACGCCCAATGCCCTCAACTATCGATATACGGGCAGAAACGTCCCCGGATGCATGATAATGTCGAAATGCTGCATCCCCTTTTTTAGATCGAAACTGACCGAATGCCCGCCCTTGCGCAGCAATTCGGCATAGTCGCGGCTCTGACGGATGAACTCGGGCGTGTCCCGTTCGGCCACGGTTACGTGATAGCGCGGGCCGGGGGCGGGGAGGTGCAGGATGGGGGACAAGTCGTGTATCTCGACCGGGGTCAGTTGCAGCGGATCGTTGACAGGCGTCAGGCTGATCGGCTCCAGATCGTAGACGCCGCTGATCAGGATCACATCGCGCACCCGCATCCCGGCGCGGGCTAGCGTATCGGCCGACTCCGCCATGACCATGCTGACCAGATGCGCACCAGCACTGTGGCCGGACAGGGTGACGCGGGAGGGATCGAACCCCAGGTCAATTGCGTTCTCCGCCAGCCAGAGCAGGGCGTTGCGACATTCCTCGATCATGTCTCCGATACGCGCATCCGGGGCGAGCGTGTAGTTGAGGGTAGCAAAGGACTGCTCGGCCTCGACCAGCGCCGGGGCCATCATCGCCGACTCGCGCTGGCTGAGGGCCTGCCAATAGCCACCGTGGATAAAGACATGCAGTGGGGCGCCTGCGCCTTTGGCAGGAAAGAAATCCAGAACCTGCGCCGGGCTGTCGCCATAGGCCAGGTTCTCTTTCACCTTCATCTGCGCCCGGTGCTGTGCGCTGAGCGCGGCGTAGCTGTCGATATAGGGGGTCAGATCACCGCCGATCATCGACCGGGGCGAATATTCCTGATCCAGTTCCTCCTGAGTGAAACCCCGGTACAGCATCGCTTACTCCTGCTCGGTATACATCAGTTCGGTGCGCATGTCGTAGAGATCATGGAAAAAGCGCAAATCCAAGGCCTTGCGCAGGAAGGACACGCCGCTGGACCCGCCCGTGCCGGGCTGGTTGCCGATCACCCGTTCGACCGCCGTGACATGATCGAAGCGCCAGCGCTGAAACAGAGATTCCACGTCCATCAGCTTTTCAGCCAGCGCGTAGAGGTCCCAATACCGGTCGGTGTCGCGATAGACCTGCACCCAGATTTTAACCACGCGCGGATCGCCGGAATAGGGCTGCGCATAGTCGCGATCCAGCAGGTCCTGCGGGACGTCGAACCCCTGACGCGCCAGCATGAACAGAACCTCGTCATAGAGCGACGGCTTGGTCAAAGCAGCGTCCAGCATCTCCATGACCTCTGGATCATGTTCATGCACTTTCAGGGTCGAGGCATCCTTGTTGCCCAGAATGAACTCGATCTGGCGATAGCCGTAGCTTTGGAACCCCGAAGAGCTCCCCAATGCCTGTCGGAAGGTCATGTAATCTGCGGGTGTCATGGTCAGCAGGGTTTCCCATGCCGCGATCAACTGCCGCTGGATCGCCTTCACCCGGTCAAGGTTCTTCATCGCCGGGCCAAACGCATCCTGTTGCAGGAAGTGGCGTGTCTCGACCAGTTGGTGGTGCATCAGTTTCAGCCACAGCTCGCTGACCTGATGGATGATGATGAACAGCATCTCATCAGGTTGGGCGGGGTCCTGAAAGGTTTTTTGCAGGTTCAGCAAGGTTTTGAGCTGTAGAAAATCGCCATAGCTCTTGCGATGGGTCTGCGCGAAATCCGTGACCAGCGAGTCCTCGATCCCGCGTTCCAGATACCTGTCTTTATCGCCCATGTGCTCCTCCAAACGCGCAGGTTTTTCCCTGTTTAGGATCAAAACCCGCGCGGTGCCAGAGCGTTAGGTCCAGTCGAGCACCACCTTGCCCGACCGACCCGATTTCATTGCGGCAAAGCCTTCGGCGAAATCGTCGACTTTCATCTCGTGCGTGATCACCCGGCTGACGTCCAGACCGTTCTGCAACATGGCAATCATCTTGTACCAGGTCTCGAACATCTCGCGCCCATAGACGCCTTTGATTGTGATGGCCTTGAACACGATACGGGACCAGTCGACCGGAGATTTTCCGGGTGGAATGCCCAGCAATGCGATCTTGCCTCCCATCACCAGCGCCTCGACCATCTGGTCCAGCGCGATTTGGGAACCGGACATTTCGAGGCCCACATCGAAGCCTTCCTTCATGCCCAGTTCGGTGATGACGTCCTGCAAGTCTTCTTTGGAGACATCGACAGTGCGGACGGTCGGCACCACATGCTCGGCCAGTTTCAGGCGATCCGGGTTGATATCGGTGATCACCACGTGTCGTGCGCCTGCGTGGCGCGCGACGGCAGCAGCCATGATCCCGATCGGGCCTGCGCCGGTGATCAGAACATCCTCGCCCAGCAGATCGAAGCTGAGGGCAGTGTGCACGGCGTTGCCCAGCGGATCCAAGATCGCTCCGATCTCATCAGGGACATCATCCGGCAGAGGCACCACGTTGAAGGCAGGCAATTTCAGATATTGCGCAAAAGCCCCCTGTTCATTCACGCCAATCCCGCGCGTGCCCGGGTCCAGATGGAACTTGCCCGCGCGGCTCTGACGGCTGTCGGTGGTGATCAGGTGGCCTTCGCCGGAACAGCGTTGACCAATCTCAAGTCCGGTGACGTTGCGCCCGAGCTCGACGATTTCACCGGCGAATTCGTGCCCGGTGATCATCGGAATCGGCACGGTCGCGGCGGCCCACTCATCCCAGTTCCAGATATGGATGTCGGTGCCGCAGATACCGGTCTTGTTGACGCGGATCAGCACCTCTTCCGGGCCGATTTCGGGCACCGGGGCCTGTATCATCCAAAGGCCCTCTTCGGGCTTGGACTTCTCAAGTGCTTTCATGGTGTTGGCTCGCATGAGTTTACTCCCACAAATCGGTGGACAGGTATTTGAGGCCGCTGTCACACATCACAATCGCAACGCAGCCGCCCTTTTCGGGCCCGCGTAACAGGTCGATGGCCGCAGCAAGGTTGGCCCCTGCTGAGAAGCCCGCGAAAATGCCTTCGGTCCGGGCCAGCAATCGCGCGCTGTCCCGTGCTGCGTCACCCGAGACCGACAGATGCCCGGCCAGAGCCGTTCCGTTCAGGTGGACCAGATCGCCCATGGCATAGCCGCCGCCCTGAATCGGGTGATCGGGGTTGTTGATGGCTTCTCCGGCGATGGCCCGCGCGCCTTCGGGTTCGACCGCATAGCAGCGCACACCCAGCGGGGTCAGGTACTCTGCCGCCCCGGCCAAAGTGCCGCCGGACCCTGCAAAATCGCAGAACGCCGTCACAGACCCGCCGGACTGATGCCAGATTTCTGGCCCTGTGCCGGTGGCATGGGCTTTGGGGTTGCCCGAATGACCGAACTGATCGGCGCGAAACGCATTGCGTTCGGTGGTGATGCGCTGCGCGGCCTCATCCACCAATGCCAGATCGGCCCCCGAGACTTCACCGGGTTTGCTGCCTTCGGCTTGCGGGACAATCACGACCTCGGCTCCCAAGGCCCGCATCATGCGCGCGCGTTCGACCGAGTTTCCGGCGCTCATGACCGCGACGAAGGGATGCCCCAGAATACCGCAGACAATCGCCAGACCCGTGCCCATATTGCCCGAAGTCAGTTCAACCACCGTCTGCCCCGGTGACAATGTACCATCGGCCCGCGCAAGTTCGATGATGGACTTCGCAGCCCGGTCCTTTTTCGAAAACCCCGGCAGCAGGTAATCCAGCTTGGCCAGAATGCGACCGTCCAGATCAAGCTGCCGGCAAACGCGCGAAAGGTCGACCAGCGGCGTGTCTCCGATAGCGTCGATCACAGAGGGCAGGATCACGAAATCACTCCCAGTTCTTTGCCAACTTTTCCAAATGCGGCCAGTGCGCGGTCCAGTTCATCCTTTGTTAGAGCCGCATTCATCTGCGTTCTGATCCGCGCTTGTCCACGCGGGACGACCGGGAAGAAGAAGCCCGAGACATAGACGCCCTCGTCAAACAGCTTGGCAGCCATGTCCTGTGCCAGCGTCGCCTCACCCAGCATCACCGGGATGATCGGGTGTTCACCGGGCAGCAGGTCAAAACCCAGCTTTTCCAGCCCCGCACGCCAGTATTTGGCGTTGCCGAACAGTTGCGCGCGCAGCATGCTGCCTTCTTCGACCAGACGGATGGCCTCCAGACCAGCAGCGACGATAGAGGGTGGCAGCGAGTTCGAGAACAGATAGGGCCGCGCCCGCTGCCGCAGCAGATCAATCACTGGCTGCGGCCCGGCGATGTAACCGCCGATTGCCCCCCCAAGTGCCTTGCCCAAGGTTCCCGTCAGAATATCCACATTGACGCCGAAATGATCCGGTGTGCCCGCGCCGTTCGGCCCCATGAAGCCAGTGGCGTGGCAGTCATCGACCATAACGATGGCATCGTATTTGTCGGCCAGCTCACGAATCTTCGGCAGGTTGGCCAGATAGCCGTCCATCGAGAAGACGCCGTCGGTCGCGATCATGATATGCCGCGCGCCATCCTCGCGCGCCTGTTTCAACCAGGCCTCCAGGTCGTTCATGTCGTTGTTCATGTAGCGATAGCGCTTGGCCTTGCACAGCCGCACCCCGTCGATGATAGAGGCATGGTTCAGACTGTCTGAGATAATGGCGTCTTCAGGCCCTAACAAAGGCTCAAACAGCCCGCCATTGGCGTCAAAACAGGCCGCGAACAGGATCGCATCGTCCTTGTTCAGGAATTTGGCCAGCTTCTGCTCCAACTCGCGGTGAATGTCCTGCGTACCGCAGATGAACCGGACCGAGGCCATGCCGAAGCCTTTGGGCTCCATCGCGCCCTTGGCGGCGTCGATCAGCGCCGGGTGATCGGCCAGACCCAGATAGTTGTTGGCGCACAGGTTGATCACCTGCTTGTCGCCCACCGTAATCTCACCGCCCTGAGGCGAGGTGATCATTCGTTCGTTTTTGTACAGGCCTTCCGCCCGGATCTGGCCGAGCGTTTCGGTGATGTGGTTCAGGAAATCTTGAGACATCGAATCCTCCTTGCGCAGGGCATTATCTATCATAGCGGAATTGATTCCGGAATACGGGAATTTCTGTATTGCGGAATAAAATCCGAAATATTGGAATTGCAAGAGGTGCGCTCCGTCAGATATGCCTAACTATTTTCGATCGTTGATCTTTTTCTGAAATTCCTTGGTCGAATTGGTCAGGGGATAGGACTCGTCAGGGGTGTCGACCCCAAGAAAAGTGCACAGAGGATCCCAACCGCTCCCGGTTTCATAGATCAGCAGCCGACCCGCCGGGATTGTTTTGCGGACCGTGTCGATATGTGTTTCAAACACGCGTGTTGCGTGGTCGCGATCATTCAATTGACCACCAAAGATATCCTGCACAATGAACTTGCTGCACATTTCGGCAATGGCATTCAAATGCGGTTGATCGTGTTTGCCCCGCATCGTCGTCATGAAGGGGCCGATGGTGGCCTGCACACTGTCAAACCACGCGTCTGGGTTGCGGACACTCAGGATGACTTTGGCGTCAGGATAGTGCGCGGCCAGTTGCTGCCAATAGGCCGCGCCGGGCCAATCGACCTGCGCACGATAGCCTCGGAACATGGTATCCCAATCCGAAGCCTCACCCCGTGCGGCGGCTTCCCACGCGGGCAATTGTTCGGGATTGTCCCGAACTTCGAACATGTGATGACAAGGGCCAAAGCCCAGACGTTCCAAAGCGATTTTTAATGAATTGGTTCCCGTGCGGCCAAAACCGGCCCCAATAACTTCTAGTCCCATTCGGATGCCCCCAATGGTTGAGAAAGCTCCAAGCTAGCACGGATTCAGAGTTTTTCCCAATTTCGGGGCGGAATTTGTCATGCGTTCTTGACGATCAGGAAGACGCGTGCGGGGCTTTCAGCCGTGATTGAATGGGCCACGTCGGCGGCATAGCGCGCCGTGTCACCCTGCTGCAAGTTGTTGGAAGCCGCGCCTGAAGTCACGCGGACCGACCCTTCCAGCACCGTCAGTTGCTCGCGGGCGCCCCGCGCATGGGGCTGGCTTGTCAATGCGCCGCCTGCGTCGAATTCGATATCATAGACCTCATGCCCGCCGGCCTCTTCGGGCGGGGACAGAATGCGGATTCGGCAGTTTTGGCCCATATTGTCGATGCTGGGCACTTCGGCCTTGCGCAGTACCTCGATCTGGTCGGCGGTGTTGGCCTCTTCCAGCAGGCCCGCGAAATCCACCTGCAGGGCACGGGTCAGGTTCCAAAGTGTTGAGATGGTCGGGCTGCTTTCGCCCCGTTCGATCTGGCTGACCATCGAGCGGGACACACCGCTGAGATTGGCCACGGCTTCCAGCGACAGGCCCTTTGCGCGGCGCGCTTCTTTCAGGCGGGCGGGCAGGCGTGTCAGGATATCGTCAGTGTTGTCCGTCATGACGGAATTTCATGCGCTTTGCGGGGATGGATGTCAATTCCAACCGTGACGGGACGTCCCATAGGACATGTCTTTGCTGCAGGTGCATACTGTCTGCGAATCCCGGAGGAGACTGACATGACCGATATCGTATTGCTGGACGGTGCCCGCACCGCAATTGGAACCTTTGGCGGCGCGCTGGCGTCGACCGCACCCATCGACCTGGCGACCGTTGCCACCGAAGCTGCGTTGGAACGCTCGGGTGTTGAAGGTGCTCAGATCGGGCATGTGGTGTTCGGGCACGTGATCAATACCGAGCCGCGCGACATGTACCTGTCGCGTGTTGCTGCAATGCAGGCGGGGATACCCAACGGGACGCCTGCGATGAATGTGAACCGGCTGTGTGGGTCGGGCGCGCAGGCGATTGTCTCGGCGGTGCAGTCCCTGATGCTGGGCGATGCCGACTTTGCTGTGGCAGGCGGGGCCGAGAGCATGTCGCGCAGCCCTTACATCGTGCCGCAGGCGCGGTGGGGGGCAAAGATGGGCGATGTGACGTCGCTGGACATGATGCTGGGGGCGCTGAACTGTCCCTTCGGCACCGGTCACATGGGGGTGACCGCTGAGAATGTCGCCGATGAGCATCAGATCAGCCGCGAGCAGATGGACGAATTTGCGATGACCAGCCAGACCCGCGCGGCGGCGGCAATCGAGGCGGGGTATTTCGACAGCCAGATCGCGCCGGTGCAGGTCAAGGTCAAGCGGGACATGGTCGACTTCAAGGTCGATGAACACCCCAAGGCCACCACGGCCGAGGCTTTGGCCGGTCTGCGGCCCGTGTTCAAGAAAGACGGTCGTGTGACGGCGGGCAATGCCTCGGGCATCAATGACGGCGCAGCGGCGATGGTTCTGGCCACGGCTGATGCGGCCGAGAAAGCCGGGCTGAAACCCAAGGCGCGCATTCTGGGCTATGCCCACGCTGGTGTACGCCCCGAGGTGATGGGCATCGGGCCGGTTCCGGCGGTGCGGAACCTGCTGGACAAGACCGGTTTGTCAGTCGACGACTTTGACGTGATTGAAAGCAATGAGGCCTTTGCAGCGCAGGCTCTAGCCGTGAATCAGGAGCTTGGTCTGGACGCGGCAAAGGTGAACCCGAATGGCGGCGCAATTGCTTTGGGTCACCCGGTGGGTGCGACCGGGGCAATTATCACGCTGAAGGCGCTGTATGAGCTGGAGCGCACGGGTGGGTCCAAAGGGCTGATCACCATGTGCATCGGTGGCGGGCAGGGGATCGCCATCGCCATCGAGCGGCTCTGAGCCGAAGCCTGGCAGGGGGCTGTCTGCCCCCCCATCGCGCGGGGCGCGATTCCCTCCGAAGGTAGTCCCGGCCAGATAAAACGGGCGGGCTTTTTGCTAGCTGAGCGCGTTGAGCAGCAGAACCAGCGCGGCCCCTGCCGCAGCGCCGATACCGGCGGGCAGGGCGGCGGACCACATAGGCGATTTCCGCGGCTCGTCCTTCTGGGTCTGGGCGATCAGGGCGTTTTCGACCAATCCCGGCAGGCGGGGGCCGAAGCGGGCCAGAACCCACGCGGTTTTGCTGAAATCGCGCAGCGCCGCGCGGGGGCCGATGGATTGCTTGATGTAATCCTCGACCACGGGGCGGGCGACCTCCCAGATGTTCGTATGTGGATCGAGTGAGCGTGCGACGCCTTCGACCACCACCATGGTGCGTTGCAGCAGGATCAACTCGGTCCGGGTTTCCATCCCGAACCGTTCGGTGACCTCGAACAGGTAGTTCAGCAGGCGGCCCATCGAGATATTCGAAGCGTCCATGCCGAAGATCGGCTCACCCACTGCGCGCAGGGCGCGGGCGAATTCATCGACATCCTGATTGGCGGGGACATAGCCGGCCTCGAAATGCACCTCGGCCACGCGTTTGTAGTCGCGGCGGATGAAGCCGAAGAGGATCTCGGCATAAACCCGGCGGGTGTATTCATCGATATGGCCCATGATGCCGTAGTCATAGGCGATGATGTCACCATTGGCGGCAACCTTCAGGTTGCCTTGATGCATGTCGGCGTGGAAATAACCGTCGCGCAGCGCGTGCTGCAGGAACAGGCGCAGGACCCGTTCGGCCAGATCGCGGCGATTGTGACCTGCGGCATCAAGCGCTTCGTTTTCGCCCAGTGGAATCCCGTCGGCCCAGCTGAGTGTCATCACCCGTCGCGCCGACAGAGACCAGACCACAGGAGGCAGCCAGAACCCGGCGTCATCCTTGGTGTTGGCGGCGTATTCCGAGGCGGCGGCGCTTTCCAGACGCAGGTCCAGCTCGCCGCGCACGACGCCGTCGAAATGTTCGATCACTTCCATCGGGCGCAGGCGGCGCGCGCCGGGTGCGAACAACTGGGCGATGCGGGCGGCGAAATAGAACGCGTCCACGTCCTTGCGGAACGCGCGTTCGATGCCGGGGCGCAGAACCTTGACGGCGACATCCTCACCCGTGCTGGTCAGCTTGGCCTTGTGGACCTGTGCGATCGAGGCTGCGGCGATGGGTTCGCTGAATTCCGAGAACACCTGATCCACCGACTGGCCGAGTTCCTTTTCGACCTCGGCCATTGCCTCGGCTCGGGAAAACGGCGGCAGTTTGTCCTGCAACACGCGCAATTGGGCGGCCAAGTCATTGCCCACCACGTCCGGGCGGGTCGAAAGGACCTGACCGAACTTGATATAGGCCGGACCCAGCGCCGTCAGCGCCCGGGTGGCTGGAGGCATGTCAGGATCGCCCTTATAGCCCAGCCATTGGAACGGTTTGCCCAAAGCGTGAGCAATAAAGCGCAAAGGACGGGGGGCTTCGAAAGCGTCCAACACCACGTTCATTGCGCCAGTGCGCTCTAGCGTGGCGCCTGTGCGGATCAGGCGGATGATATTGTGAGGGCCGCGCATGGATCAGATCTTCCAGCCGGAATGCAGCGCAGCGATACCCATGCTGAGGTTTCGGTATTTGGCATTTTCGAACCCGGCGGTGCGGACCATGTTCAGGAAGGTCTCCTGATCCGGGAATTTGCGGATCGATTCCACCAGATACTGATAGCTGTCGTAGTCGTTGGCGATCAGCTTGCCCATGCGCGGGATGACATTGAAACTGTACAGATCATAGAGCTTCTGCAGCCCATCATTTGGTAATTGGCTGAATTCCAGCACCATCAGGCGGCCACCGGGTTTGAGCACGCGGAAGGCCTCGTTCAGGGCCTCTTGCGGGCGGGTCACGTTCCGAATGCCGAAAGAGATGGTGTAGACGTCAAAGGTATTGTCGTCGAAGGGCAGGGACATCGCGTCGCCGACCACCCAGTTCAGGCTGTCGGACATCTGATCGGCCTCGGCGCGTTGGCGGCCTTCGACCAGCATCGGCTCGGTCAGGTCCAGCACGGTGGCGTGGCCGTATCCCGCGCGTTTGAGGAAGCGAAACGAGATATCGCCCGTACCACCCGCCACATCCAGCAGGCGTTGACCGGGGCGCGGGGCCAGCCAATCCATCATCGCGTCTTTCCAAACCCGGTGGATGCCCATCGACATGACATCGTTCATCACGTCGTATTTCGAAGCGACCGAGTTGAACACGCCCTGTACGCGCCCGGCCTTGTCGGCCTCGCGTACGGTTTCGAACCCGAAATGTGTGGTCTTGTCGTTGCTGTCGGACATTGAAAGGACGCCTTTGCCTGTGTTGCTCATCCTTATAGGCCTCAGCGCGGGGAAGACAATCGCGCCCCGCCTGGACGGACAGATTGGCGCAGTTTGGTGCGCTCCAAAGTCACAAATGTGCCCCATTGACGGTAGATGTTCGCGGCGGGTCGTACACGGCAGCCCGCGTGATAGGATATTGCTGACAAAATGATTGAGGTTACTCCGCTTCTTGTGTTCCAGACGTCGGTGTTTGTCATACTGGTCGTCTTGTTTGTCCGGGCGATCCGCCTTGGGCGCCGGTATTTCGCGAAATGGCGCGGTCCGAATGAATGGAACGACATACGTGATCAGAGCAAGGAACTGCCAATATGGGATCGCGGCTTCGAAAGAACGGTCATGCGCGGCAGCCAAGACTCACCCGAACACACACTGAATAAAACCACCTATCGGACGACCTATGGGCTGCGTTTTAAAACTCTGTTTGTGCTCGTGGCGGTTTATCTGGCTCTCGCTTACAAACTCGATGTTTACGCGATGGGAGCGCTTGAGGCGGAATTCGGCAGTTATCCCGTCACCCTTTTCAAGGTCGCGCTGATAGCAGTGCTTGCCTTCAATGTGTTGCACCATTTCGTATATCGGTTGACCATCGATGGAAAGGAACTGACTGTGACCGGGGCGTTTTTTCAACGCTATTCCTTTGATCTGGGCAAGCTAGTGGCGGTCGAACACCGCAACGGTCCGATGTATCGTTTGCGTTTTTCGGATGGGAAGACGGCGCGGATTCTGAAATATGTAACCGGACATGATGAAATGGTGCAGGCGTTTGAAAACGCGCTTGCGGCAAATCAGGAGAGCACATGCCGGAGCTTCCCGAAGTCGAAACGGTCCGCCGTGGGCTGACGCCCGCGATGGAAGGGGTGGTGATCGAACGGGCGGATGTGAACCGCCCAGATCTGCGCTGGCCCTTTCCCGACCGCATGGCGGAACGGCTGACCGGACAGCGGGTCGACCGGCTGCGGCGGCGCTCGAAATACATTCTGGCCGATCTCAGCAGTGGGGAAACCTTGCTGATCCATCTGGGTATGTCCGGACGGATGACAGTGTCGGGCGATCCGCTGGGACAGTTCGTCCACGAACATCCGATGCCGGAAAAACATGACCACGTGGTGTTCCACATGGCCAATGGCGCGCGGGTCACCTTCAACGACCCGCGTCGGTTCGGCGCGATGGACCTGCTGCCAACCGCCACCGCCGAGGCGCATAAGCTGTTGTCGGTTCTGGGGCCGGAACCGCTGGGCAACGATTTCCACGAGCAACATCTGATCGAGGCGTTCAGGGGCAAGAACACTCCGGTCAAATCGGCGTTGCTGGATCAGGGAATCGTTGCCGGATTGGGCAATATCTACGTCTGCGAGGCGCTTTATCGCGCAGGCGTGTCGCCACGTCGCAAAGCCAGACAGATTTCTGCGGCCCGTGTCGCGGCACTGGTCCCGATCATTCGGCAGGTGTTGCAGGACGCCATCGAGGCCGGTGGCTCGTCCCTGCGCGATTTCCGCCAAGCCGATGGAGAACTTGGATATTTTCAGCACAGCTTTGACGTCTACGGCCGCGAAGGCGAACCCTGCCGCACCGAAGGCTGCGATGCGGTTGTGAAAAGAATCACACAGTCCGGTCGGTCATCCTTCTATTGCGCGCAATGCCAAAGATAGCTTGATCCAGCTTCCTCGCGTGATAAGGAATCGTAACTGAACGGAACAACCGGAAGCTTACACCTCATGGCTTTTGAGACGATCATCGTCGAAATCGAAGACCACGTCGCACTTATCAAGCTCGACAGACCCGATGCACTGAACGCGCTGAACGCCCAACTCACGCAAGAGCTTTGCTCGGCGCTGGAAGAGGCGGACCAGAACGATAAGGTGCGCTGCATCATCATCACCGGATCGGACAAGGCCTTTGCGGCTGGTGCGGACATCAAAGAGATGTCCGAGATGAGCTTTGTCGACGTCTATGCGTCCAATCTGTTTGGCGGCTTCAATGACCGCATCTGTGCGATCCGCAAACCGATCATTGCTGCCGTTTCCGGCTATGCGCTGGGCGGCGGGTGCGAACTGGCCATGCTGTGTGACTTCATCATTGCCGCCGACACCGCCAAGTTCGGTCAGCCCGAGATCAATCTGGGCGTCATTGCCGGGCTGGGTGGCACGCAGCGCCTGACCCGTTTCGTCGGCAAGTCCAAGGCAATGGACATGAACCTGACCGGTCGCTTCATGGACGCCGAAGAAGCGGAACGTGCCGGGCTGGTCAGCCGGGTCGTTCCGGCCAAGAAGCTTATGGAAGAAGCGATTGGCGCGGCCCAAAAGATCGCCGAGAAATCCCAGCTGAGCGCGATGGCCGCCAAAGAGGCCGTCAACCGCAGCTATGAGGTCACGCTGAGCGAAGGCCTGCTGTTCGAACGCCGCGTCTTTCATTCCATGTTCGCGACCGAAGATCAGAAAGAAGGCATGGCCGCGTTCCAGGAAAAACGCGCCGCCCAGTTCCGCGACAAGTAAGGCGCGCGTATTGGATCGAGATCAGGCGGGCCATGCCCGCCTTTTTCATGCCTGTCCTGTTCAGTGAAAGAATCGGCTTGGCAAAGCACGCAATCTTGGATAACTAGCGCCGCTATACATGCGCGTGCGGCCCGCTTGGCCCGACTCACACCCGTGATTCTGATCCGGTGCGGATAATCCGTGACGCGTAACCGAATATAACCGTACCGAACGAAGGTCAGAAACACATGGCAAACTCGCCCCAGGCTAAGAAACGCGCGCGTCAGAATGACAAGCGCTTCGCAATCAACAAAGCACGTCGCTCGCGCATCCGTACCTACCTGCGCAAAGTCGAAGAAGCGATCGCATCCGGCGACAAAGACGCAGCGACCGCAGCCCTGCGTGCCGCTCAGCCCGAACTGATGCGCGGCGTCACCAAAGGCGTCTTCCACAAGAACACCGCCTCGCGCAAGATGTCGCGCCTGTCGGCCCGGGTCAAAGCGCTGGGCTAAGCCCAAGGGTTGACCTTAGGTCAACAATTCACGGCTGAATTGTTCACAAAAGCGTCACAATTCGTGGCGCTTTTTTTGTGCTGTTGCCGGAAAGCCGCGTCTTCACGAAGACGAGAGATTCTTTCGGCCAAAGACCCGAGTCAACATCAGAGTTTCGTTGCCGTACGCCTTGGCCTCTTGTTACCACTAAGTCAGCGATTCACTCGCTTGGGGGGACAGGCTGTTTCATTGATCAAACTGACGGGCATCAGGATGGTCGCGAAACGAATGTTGGCAAACGGATACTGCCCGTTTGTTGATCTGCTAAAGGTCTTCGGGTCACCGAAGATCTGAGCCCTGTCTAAAAAAATATGTTTGCGACGCGCAACCCGGCTCATGGGGTGCCCTCTTTTCGGGTGGCCACTTGTCAGGCTGTGCTGAGTTCTGGGGACAGTCCCGCCAGACCAACGTGGTTTGGCGTGTGGGTATCCTGTTGCGAGTGAACGCAAAATAACCGGGTAACCGGAACTGGGTAATAAGGCCGACAGGCCAATAAAGAATGGGATGCGTGAGGCGCTTGATGACACAAGAAAAATGGGGACAACTACGTAACAAATTGCTCAAGGCAGTCGGCAAGAACAACTACACCACCTGGATCGAACCTCTTGAATTCCAAGAGCTGCAGGATGGCGTAGCCGTTTTTTCGGTGCCGACGAATTTCATGGGCAATTATGTAAGCCAGAACTTTGCGGATCTCATCCTGTACGAGATGAACACCGCAGGGGAAACGGTGCAGCGCCTGGCCTTTCGCGTTGCCGCCAATTCGCCAGTGCGACCGTCCAACGAATCCGTATCCGCGCCCGCGGTCGCGCAGGTCGCGCCGCAACCCCAGTCTCTGTCACAGCAGGCCGAGGTGTCAGGTGATGCGCTGGAATCACTGCAGGCCGCACCATTGGACGCGCGTTTCACCTTTGACAGCTTCGTGGTCGGCAAACCCAACGAGCTGGCGCATGCCGCCGCGCGCCGTGTCGCGGAAGGTGGTCCCGTCACTTTCAACCCGCTGGTTCTCTATGGTGGCGTCGGTCTGGGTAAAACCCACCTGATGCACGCTATTGCATGGGAGCTGAAAACCAAGCGGCCCGAACTGAATGTGCTGTACCTGTCCGCTGAACAGTTCATGTACCGCTTCGTGCGCGCGCTGCGTGAGCGCCGGATGATGGATTTCAAACATCTGTTCCGTTCGGTCGATGTGCTGATGGTGGATGACGTGCAGTTCATCGCGGGCAAGGATTCGACTCAGGAAGAATTCTTCCACACCTTCAACGCGCTGGTGGACCAGAACAAGCAGATCATCATCTCGGCCGACCGCGCCCCCGGCGAGATCAAGGATCTGGAAGACCGCGTGAAATCTCGTCTGCAATGCGGTCTGGTCGTCGACCTGCACCCGACCGATTACGAATTGCGTCTGGGCATCCTGCAGAACAAGGTGCAGCAGTACAGCAATACATATCCCGACCTGACCATTGCCGATGGCGTGTTGGAATTCCTTGCTCATCGCATCTCGACCAACGTTCGCGTGCTGGAAGGTGCCCTGACCCGTCTGTTCGCTTTTGCCTCGCTGGTGGGGCGTGAGATCGACATGGAGCTGACGCAGGATTGTCTGGCTGACGTGCTGCGCGCGTCCGAGCGAAAGATCACTGTCGAAGAGATTCAGCGCAAAGTCTCCGACTATTACAACATCCGTCTGTCAGACATCATCGGCCCCAAGCGCCTGCGGTCCTATGCCCGCCCGCGTCAGGTGGCAATGTATCTGTGCAAGCAACTGACCAGCCGCTCGCTGCCCGAGATTGGCCGCCGTTTTGGCGGGCGTGACCACACCACTGTCATGCATGGTGTAAAACGCATCGAAGAGCTTAAAACCACCGACGGCCAGATTGCCGAAGACGTGGAAATGCTGCGCCGCGCGCTGGAAGCCTGAGACTTACCTCAAGCCCCTCAGGAAACGCCCCGGACCTTCGTGCCCGGGGCTTTTTTGTGCGCTTTAATCCACGTTTACCCTGGAACTGTGCCCGCCGGGCCACGCGGCCCTTGACGCATTGGGCGTTCCGACCCAGAAAACCATAAAAAATCCTTGTGCCTCAGGGTGGAACCGCTAACGTGCCAGTCCCGCCCATGTTGGCACGCAAGTCAGAGGAATTAGGGTATGAAGATCAGCATCGAACGCGGCACCCTTCTCAAGGCCGTTTCCCAGGCCCAATCTGTTGTCGAACGTCGCAACACCATTCCCATACTTGCCAACGTGTTGATCGAGGCCGAAGGCGATCAGGCCATGTTCCGCGCCACCGACCTGGATATCGAAGTGGTCGACAAGGCCCCGGCGCAGGTGGAGAAGGCAGGTGCAACCACGGTAGCGGCCACCACTCTGCATGAGATCGTGCGCAAACTTCCCGATGGCGCGCTGGTAACTCTGACTGCCGACAGTGCCGCTGGCCGCCTGACCGTTGAGGCGGGCCGGTCGAACTTCTCGCTGGCGACTTTGCCGAAAGAGGATTTCCCGGTGATGGCGTCCTCGGAATATCAGTCGAACTTTACGGCTTCGGCCGCGCTGCTGCGGCGGCTGTTCGACAAATCGAAATTTGCCATCTCGACCGAAGAGACCCGGTATTACCTGAACGGTGTCTATATGCACGTGGCCGATGGGTCCGAAGGCGGCAAGGTGCTGCGCTGCGTGGCCACCGATGGCCACCGTCTGGCCCGCATCGACGCCGACCTGCCGGATGGCGCCGCAGACATGCCTGGCGTGATTGTGCCGCGCAAGACCGTAGGCGAACTGCGCAAGTTGCTGGATGATGATGAGATGGACATCGCCGTTTCGGTCAGCGAAACCAAAATCCGTTTCGCAACACCCGACATCACGCTGACGTCGAAAGTGATCGACGGCACGTTCCCCGACTACACCCGCGTGATTCCGCAGGGCAATACCCGCCAGCTGGAAGTGGACGCCGCCGAGTTCGCGCAGGCCGTTGACCGGGTTGCCACCGTTTCGTCCGAACGCTCGCGCGCGGTGAAACTGCAATTGGATGCGGACAAGCTGGTTCTGTCGGTCAACGCACCGGACAGTGGTGCCGCCGAGGAAGAACTGGCCGTGGCCTATGGCGATGAGCGGCTGGAGATCGGCTTCAACGCCAAGTACCTGCTCGAGATTGCCTCGCAGGTGGACCGTGAGAACGCGGTGTTCCTGTTCAACTCGGCCGGTGATCCGACGCTGATGCGCGAAGGCAATGATCAGAGCGCGGTCTACGTTGTCATGCCGATGCGCGTCTGATCGACCCTGCGGGGTGATCCTTAACGGAAGGGAGGGGTCATGACTTTGGCCCTGACCGAACTTACGGTCTCGCATTTCCGGTCTCACAAGCTGGCGCGGCTGTCTTTGGATGGGCGGCCGGTGGCCATTCATGGGCCGAACGGGGCCGGCAAGACCAATATTCTTGAAGCGGTGTCGTTGTTCTCACCCGGTCGCGGGATGCGCCGGGCGAGTGCGGCCGAGATGACCCGGCGTCCCGAGGCGCTGGGCTGGAAGCTGTCCGGGTTGCTGAATGCACAGGGGCAGAATTACGAAATCGAAACATGGTCCGAAGGGGGCGCGGCGCGTCAGGTCCGGATTGATGGCAAGGCGGTTAGCCAGATCGATTTGGGTAAGCTGGCGCGCGTGGTCTGGCTGATCCCGTCGATGGATCGGTTGTGGATCGAAGGTGCGGAAGGGCGGCGGCGGTTTTTGGATCGCATCGCGCTGAGCTTCGACCCGGCTCATGCCGAAGCGTCCCTGACTTATGAAAAATCCATGCGCGAACGGAACCGTCTATTGAAAGAGCAGGTGCGCGATGCGCATTGGTACGCGGCGCTTGAGGGGCAGATGGCCGCAACCGGTCATCGCATTCACGTGGCGCGCTTGGCGGCGTTGGGTCACTTGAGGGCGGCGCAGGAGCAGGCGGAAACCGCTTTCCCGTCGGCCGATCTGGAGCTGGTACAGACTGAAGGGGCGATGCCCGAATCGGCCGAGGATCTGCGCGAGGCGCTGAATGAAAGCCGGTTCCGCGATCTGGGGGCAGGGCGCACGTTGGTCGGGCCGCATCGGTCGGATCTGTATGGCGTATTCGCCGCCAAGGGCGTTCCGGCCAAGGATTGCTCGACCGGAGAGCAGAAGGCGCTGCTTGTCTCGCTGATCTTGTCGAACGCGCGGGCGCTGGCCGGAATGGTAGGGGCGCCTCCGATCGTGTTGCTGGATGAGGTAGCCGCACACTTGGATGCCCGGCGGCGCGCGGCGCTTTATGATGAGATTTGCGCGCTGGGGGCTCAGGCCTGGATGACAGGCACCGGGCCTGAGCTGTTTGCGGAGTTGGGTGACCGGGCCCAAACGCTGATCGTGACTGAAGGCGATGAGGGCTCGGTTGTCGCCACTTAGGCTGGTTCGCCGACTTTGCGTTCCCACAAGAAGCCGCGCATGACCTCATCCACCGGTGTTTTTGCCATGTGGTTGACGTAGTTCGACATGGTTTTCTGTGCCAAACCCAGCACCACGTCCAGAACGGCGCGGTGCGAGTAACCGGCGTCAAAGAACGCCTGCAACTGTTCCTCGGTCGGGTTGCCGCGGGTCTCCATCACTTGCAGGGTGAAGGTGCGGAGCGCTTCCAGCTTGGCGCTCGGCAGCGGTGTTTCGTTGCGCAGGGCTTCGGTGATCTCGTCCGAGACCTTCATCATTTTGGCGATGCCAGTGTGGGCGGGCACGCAGTAGTGGCACTCGTTTTCAACGTTGATGGTCTGCCAGACGACGGTTTTCTCGTCATTGTCGAAATCGGTCTGCATGAACAGGCCGTGCAGAACCTGATAGCCTTCCAGATGCTGCGGGCTTTCTGCCATTACCTTGTGCAGGCCGGGCAGGCGACCGAATGCGGCCTGAGATTTCTCGAGCAGCGGTTTGGACCCTTCGGGCGCGGATTCGAGGTCATGAGACGGGAAATTGGCCATGTCGGAACTCCTGTTTCTGGCGTGATGAGACAGAAATAGGGTTTCTTGAGTGATCGCTCAAGTATATATTTGAGCGGACGTTCAAGTATTGGTGAGATGATGCCCCGCAAACCTTCCTATGATCGCGATGCGCTGATCGCGCAGGCACGTGACATTTTCTGGCGTCAAGGCTGGGCCGGGACATCGTTGAAGGATCTGGAGCGGGAGTTGAAGCTGAAGCCGGGCAGCTTTTATGCGGCGTTCGGGTCCAAAGATGCGCTCTATGCCCTCGCGCTGGAGCGCTATGCGCAGGACGGGGTCGCAAACATGATGGCACTGGCAGAGGAACTCGGGCCGCTCGGTGCACTCAAGGCGCAGCCGCGTCGCGTGGTCGAGGCGTCGGAACTGCCGACCAAAGCGTGTATGTTGGCCAAGACCTATGCCGAATTGCAGGCCAAGGATCATGATCTGGCCGGTCAGGCGCGCATCCATATGGTTGCGATGAAGTCCTGCTTTGCGGACCTGTTTCGCCGCGCACAGGAGGCCGGAGAGATCGCCCCCGGCCGCGACCCAAACCGCCTTGCAGCGCGGTATCAATCCGACCTTCTGGGGCTGCGCTTGTCCGCCGAGCGCGACGATGTGAACGCGGCGGAAATCGCCGAGGATATCGCGGCGGACCTCGATCGGCTTTGATCCGCAAATAAAGCCCCTCGGACCCACAAAATATTGGGGGAGCGCGTGACAATCCCCACCAGAAAACGTATAAGTTACCAAAATAATATAGGTACTAACGGCATGTCCGAAGACGCACAGGCACCACAAGAATACGGCGCTGATTCCATCAAAGTTCTCAAAGGCTTAGAGGCGGTTCGCAAACGTCCCGGTATGTATATCGGTGACACCGACGACGGCTCGGGCCTGCACCACATGGTCTATGAGGTTGTGGACAACGGAATTGACGAGGCTCTGGCCGGTCACGCCGACCATGTGACTGTGAAAATTCACGCCGATTCCAGCGTTTCGGTCAGCGATAACGGCCGCGGAATTCCGGTCGATATCCACCCGGAAGAGGGGGTCTCGGCGGCCGAAGTCATCATGACCCAGTTGCACGCGGGCGGTAAGTTCGACAGCAACTCGTACAAGGTGTCGGGCGGTCTGCACGGCGTGGGCGTTTCGGTGGTGAACGCGCTGTCGGATTGGCTGGAGTTGCGCATCTGGCGTGCGGGCAAGGAACATGTCGCGCGCTTTGAGGGCGGCGAGACGGCGGAACATCTGAAGGTCGTCGGCGAATGCGGTGATAGGACTGGGACCGAGGTGCGGTTCCTAGCCTCGACCGATACGTTCTCGAACCTCGAATACTCGTTCGAGACGCTGGAGAAGCGCCTGCGCGAGCTGGCCTTCCTGAACTCGGGCGTGCGGATTATCCTGATCGATGAACGCCCAGCGGAGCGTCTGGAAACAGAGCTGTTCTATGAAGGCGGCGTCAAAGAGTTCGTCAAATACCTCGACCGCTCGAAGACCCCGGCGATGCCGGAGCCGATCTATATCAAGGGCGAGCGCGACGATATCGGCGTTGAAATCGCGATGTGGTGGAATGACAGCTACCACGAGACGGTTCTGCCCTTCACCAACAATATCCCGCAGCGCGATGGTGGTACCCATGTGGCGGGTTTCCGCGGCGCCCTGACTCGGACGATCAACAATTATGCACAGTCCAGCGGGATCGCGAAGAAGGAAAAGGTCAACTTCACCGGCGACGACGCGCGCGAAGGCCTGACCTGCGTGTTGTCGGTGAAAGTACCCGACCCGAAATTCTCGTCCCAGACCAAGGACAAGCTGGTTTCGTCCGAGGTTCGCCCGGCGGTCGAAGGGTTGATGAACGAAAAACTGGCCGAGTGGTTCGAGGAAAACCCGAACGAGGCCAAGGGGATCGTCGGCAAGATCATCGAGGCCGCTTTGGCCCGAGAAGCCGCCCGAAAGGCCCGTGAACTGACCCGCCGCAAGACGGCAATGGATGTGAACTATCTCGCCGGTAAACTGAAAGATTGTTCCGAGAAGGACCCGTCCAAGACCGAAGTTTTCCTGGTCGAGGGTGACTCGGCGGGTGGGTCTGCGCAAACCGGCCGAGACCGGCTGACTCAGGCGGTTCTTCCCCTGCGCGGTAAAATCCTGAACGTGGAACGCGCGCGGTTTGACCGGATGCTGTCGAGCCAGGAGATCGGCAACCTCGTCATGGCGCTGGGCACCGGCATTGGCCGCGATGAGTTCAACATCGAAAAGCTGCGCTACCACAAGATCGTCATCATGACCGATGCGGACGTGGACGGCGCACACATCCGAACGCTGCTGCTGACCTTCTTCTACCGGCAGATGCCGGAGCTGATCGAAGGAGGATACCTCTATATCGCGCAGCCACCGCTATACAAAGTTTCGCGCGGTAAATCAGAGGTTTATCTGAAAGACCAGGCAGCATTGGATGACTACCTGATCAACCAAGGCGTCGAGGGCGCGGTGCTGAAACTCGGCTCGGGCGAAGAGATCATCGGTCAGGACCTGACCCGGGTCGTCGACGAGGCACGCCAGCTGAAACGCGTGCTGGACGCGTTCCCGACCCACTACCCGCGTCACATTCTGGAACAAGCCGCCGTCGCAGGCGCCTTTGTGCCGGGTGCGGTTGATGCCGACCTGCAAGGCGTGGCCGACAAGGTCGCCGCCCGTCTCGACCTGATCGCGCTGGAATATGAGCGCGGCTGGCAGGGCCGGATCACGCAGGACCACGGTATCCGTCTGGCCCGCATCCTGCGCGGCGTGGAAGAGGTGCGCACGCTGGACGGCCCGATGCTGCGCTCGGGTGAGGCCCGTAAAACCGGCAGCTTCACCCAAAGCCTGCAAGAGGTCTACAACACCCCGGCCACGCTGGTTCGCCGCGATCGCATGCAGGCGATCCATGGCCCGCTTGACCTGCTGCGCGCCATTCTGGAAGAGGGCGAAAAAGGTCTGTCCTTGCAACGTTATAAGGGTCTGGGCGAGATGAACCCGGATCAGCTGTGGGAAACCACGCTGGACCCGGATGCCCGCACGCTGTTGCAGGTGCGCGTGGATGATATGGTCGAGGCTGACGACCTGTTCACCAAGCTGATGGGCGACGTGGTGGAACCGCGCCGCGAGTTCATCCAGCAAAACGCACTGAGCGTCGAGAACCTGGATTTCTAGTCCTGTTGTCTGGTCTAAGATAATTGGCGGCAATCGCGACCTGAGGTGTCACCCCAGCGCGGTTGCCGATACTACAGTTTCGTCGTCGGTTTATTTCCAACTGCTTGTCGGACCGGTACATCAGGTGCTTTGCGTTTTCGCGGCTACACGCTGGTCATATGCCGCGCGGGAATTATCGATGTCTTCTCTCTTTTCGGCTGCCCATTCCCAGAGAGTGTGAAGCGGCAATATCAGTGATCTGCCCGTAGGGGTCAAATCATACTCGATGCGGTGCCGATATTTCATCAAAGGCTGTTCTTCTTCTTTCGCAGGCATTTTCCTCTCCTTTCTTCATGCGAGCAAAAAAGTGCGTAAGGAAATCAACAGGAACAAAATCAAAATGGTGTATTGGAGTTCAACCGGCCTGATTGCTCTTATGTACTTTGGAGGAGCTGCCCTCGATGCGACTCAGAGGGATATGGTCAACGCGGCATAAACCGCACTCGGGGCTCCGCTGTACCTTGTTTCCGTTCTGATGTTCGCAAAGGTTCTTGGCGCAATCGCAATTTTGGTGCGTCGCCCGGTTTAGCTGCCCGACCTTGCCGATGCGGCCATGTTCTTCCTTCTGCTGCTGGCGGTTTCGGCGCATGTCAACGTCAGTGACGGTGGATTTATCCCAGCGCTGGTTGGTGTCGTGCTATTGGCCGTATCGTTCTTTACACAAAACAGGGCACGCGAAACCCCCTCGCCCTATGCATGTTCCGCAAGCGTCTGACCCGACACCTCAACCAGCCGCACAACACGACAAACGGCAATGACCTCACACCGTGTTAACTGGTGGGCGCCGTCATACCACTGTTCGGGTGGCGGACGTTTGCGCGCGCACTTGCGGCTTTGCTAGATATGGGCACTAAGTCGTGTTCTGTATTGAGTATCATTTACCGACTGCAGCCTGAAGCAGAGATTCAAGCCATTAATTTTCTTCGATTTATTTGCCCAAAGAAGCTGCCATTCGCAATGGCTGGTCAAACGTCAGCTTTGTAGTGTGCCAGGAACATCGCGACGCAATCGTCCAACACGTCTTTGGATGTCGGGCTCTCGCCGAGGAAAAACTCCGGCCAGAAAAAGAAGCCTTTGACGAGCATCAGAAGCTGATTGGTCGCGAAACCCGGATCGGCTTTCCGGATCACGCCTGCATCCATGGCTTCGCTGATCAGCCTCGTTATTGGATAATTGTGCGTTTCGCTTTCTTTGAAGAACTGCCGGGAACGGTCAAGGTCACGGATCAGTTCTGAGATGACCATCCTGTTCAATCCTATGGCAGTCTCTTCCGTGATCACTTCGACATAGCGCCATAAAGCATCCTTCAATTGCTCGACGAAGTCGCGATCCGGGTCATAGGGTACCGGGTCCATGCTCCAGTTCCGCTCGATCATGATCTCAGAAATTGCTTCGAACAGGGCCTCCTTGCTCTCGAAGTGATTGTAGAGCGTGCGACTCGATACGTTCGCTTTTTTGGCAATGGAGGTTGTCGTTGCCCCGAGAAAGCCCTGCTCACGGAACTCATCGATAGCTGCATCGATGATGTCTTTTCGTTTTTTTTCAGTGCGTTTCACGATTTCAACCTTAAAAGTAAATAGCCTTATTTACAAGTTGTGTGTGATGCCATAAGTAAACACCATCATGTACTTTTGCAAGGCAAGGTGCCGACCAACCCGAGAAAGCGGAGCATGACCATGATCAAACTTTCACGACGCAATGTCCTCCAAACCGCCTCCATCGCTTCCTTGTTGTCTCTCGCGGGCTGGGGAGCAAATGCAAAACAAACCTCACAACCCTCTAACGAAGGACTTTCTGATATGGCCCTTACTGCTGGCAAAAATAAAGTAGCGTTCAAATCCTTTGGTGTGGATTTGGTTGGCGATCTTTACCTTCCCGAAGGTTTCGATGAGACCAAAAAGTACAAGGCAATCGTGGGCGCCAGCCCGTTCCCACAGGTCAAGGACCAAATTCCGGCAACCTACGGCCCGGAAATGGCCGCGCGTGGCTTCATCTATCTGGGTTTTGATTATCTGGGCATGGGTGAATCCCCGGCGCTTCCGGGTGAGTTCAAGCAGGCGCGCTACATGTTCCGTCTGATCGAAAACACCTGGGACGCGGTGTCTTACCTGGGCACTCTGCCCTTCGTTGAAGAAATCCACGGCCTGGGCGTCTGCCAGGGCGGCTCGATCATCGCATCGGCCGCCGTGACAGACCACCGCATCAAGAAAATCGCGATGGTGTCGGGCATGATGGCGACAGATGCGTTCCAGTGGACCGACCGCGATATGGTCAACCAGATGATCGCCGGTGCCAACACATCGATGCAGAAGCAATATGAGACCGGTGAGCCGGACTATGTCGCCCCGTTCGGTCTGAACGACGAAATGTCCCGCGAAGAGTTCACTGCAGCGGCCGCCTATCCGGCCATGGCTGGCGAGACCTATGACTACTACGGTCGTGACGGTGTCAAAGGTCCGGTTGCGGTTGCGACCTACACCAATATGCACATCGGCGATCAGGCCATGCAGTCACTGTTCTCGATCTGCGAAGCCTATGCCGACAAGATCGCGCAGCCGTCACTGACCATCTACGGCACCTCTGCTTCGACGGCGATCTGCTCAACCGCATTCGTTGAGAAGCTGACCAATGACCACCAAGAACTGGCCTTCGACGAATTCAGCCACGTGGACTTCTACTACAAACCCGAGGCGGTCAAGGCTTCCACCGACGCTGTGGCAGAGTTCTTCAACGCGTAAACAGGCTAGGCAGAGGTCATGGTATGAGTTCTGCCTTCCATTCGCGCCTGGTTTGCCCTTGCAGCAGCCTATGACATAAGCCCGTCGAGTTTGACGGGCTTTTCGAACAGCGCAACGTTATGAGCGCAGCTACATCCTTTGTCCGCTGTGCCCAAGGGAACCGCCAGCCAAGCGGACAAAACAGCGTTAGAGAGCTCAAATCGAGGGCTTTTGGGCGCCATTTTTGACTATTCGGCAAAGGGAAGGCTGGTATATGCCCCTACCTCATTATTTCCCGAGCGTTCGTTGAACGCATCGATCATATCGTTCGTGGCTTGTGCGGCGCCGCGGTCGATACTCTCAAGATCAAACTCAGAGAAAGGGAACTCCGCGGCAGAGTCCGGGGGCTGCTTGGCCATCTGAACCGGCGCCGGGAACGATTCCTCATTCGGTACGCCCTGACGCGTACGAATTGCATCTTTCGTTACGTTCCACGTCATGAAATCAGCTGCCAGATCCAAGGGGCCGTCGTAGGTTTCCCGGATTGCCGAATAGACGGCCAACGCGATGTCATGGTCGTTTTGGAAGTGATAGCAAACCGCCAGCCGCGGCGCAGTATCAGACATAATCTTGCCGAAGGCTTGCGCAGCGGTGTGCCCTTGTGAGCCCACAAAAATCGCTTCCGATGGTGCAAATCCGTATTTCTCGATCATGAACTCAGGCGGGGTGAAGCACTCATGGATGGCCAGATCCGCACCGACTGCATGCTCTCTCCACCATCGCGTCGGAAGCGTATCGGACGAAAACGCAAATTTGAGGCCATTCCATTCCAGCAGAAAACTCACAGCCTGCTCACCGTGAATGGCTGGTAGCGTTCGGACCTGAACACCGTTTTCGTCATAGATGACGTTGTTTACAGCTTTCCAGTCGAACTCGTTCACTTCAAGCTGCAAGCCGCGCGGGTCGACCGCCGCGCCTCGGGTCGCTTCTTCCCAAGCCCACATCTTCATCATGTGGTCTGCCCAGGACTTTGTTCCCCATTCGGGCTTGATCCCCGCAGGGCCCCAAAGACGTACAGGTGTCAGGCGGTTGTTCACAGGGCCGGTGAAATAGAACGCCGGAAAATCGCCTGCGTGATCAAGGTGCAAATGGCCTAAAAAGACCTTATCCAACTGATCCAAGGGAATCCCAAGCGCCATAATCCGTTCATACGACCCTTCACCCATATCGAAGATGAACTTTTCACCATTGCCCAACTCGACCAGGAAACACGCAGCAGCCTGTTTCAGGCGCGGCTGCGGCATGCCCGTTCCACAAGCGACGACCCTCATTTCGTCAGGGCCAAGGGTTTCTGTTCCAGGGTAATATACGGTCTGGTTGGGATAAGGCTCGGTTCTAGACCATTCAGTAGGACCTTGGTTTTCCGCAACCAAACTCGTGGCAGACGAAGCGAATATCCCCGCTCCAAGTGCCATTGCGCGTACAAAAAACTTAGAAAACAACATTGAAAATCTCCCCCACTAGGACTCTGACAGAACGTACAACTGTGCGGATTCGACTCATCAAAGCATCGCAATTTTGGAATGCACATGGCAAGTCTTGCTCTGACAGGCCAAGTGGACAGCCTTATGCAGGTTGCTGTTGGGATTCGGTCCCGTCATCAGGATGGGGTTGATCCGCAGCGGGCGGTTAAGATGGTCATGACGACCACGGCGACCCTCGCCACGTGTGAGTGTAAGGCCTTGGGATTACACGCTTCGGCAAGATAATTCCGCCGACGCTAGCGATATCAGAACATTCTTCTGGTCTGGGTGGTGGTAAATTCGCCACAAACACCATATGAACAGCGTCACGAGTTCATCAGGCAGAAAAACAGTCCCGTGTTCGACCTACCCGCGCAGCGCGCGCATCTCTCCGAAAAGTATGACCTAGCCCCGTCGCCCGAGCTTGCCGAAAGCATGAGCGATATCTACGACCGCATGTCGCGCGTGGTCTCGCCCGTGGATTGGGCGATCTATGCGCCCTATGTGAAGGCGATCAACGACCTGAAAACCGAGCGCAACGCGGTCATTCTGGGTCATAACTATATGACGCCCGAGATTTACCACGGCATTTCCGATTTTGGCGGCGACAGCCTGCAACTGGCGATCAAGGCAACCGAGGTCGAGGTGGATGTAATCGTGCAATGCGGTGTGCATTTCATGGCCGAAACCTCCAAAATCCTCAGCCCGCAGAAAACAGTGCTGATGCCGGATATGGAGGCTGGATGCTCGCTGGCGGAATCGATCACCGCCGAGGGGATCGAGGAAATGCGCCGCCGCTATCCCGGCGCACCAGTGGTGTCCTATGTGAACACCACGGCCGAGGTCAAAGCGGCCTCGGACATCTGCTGTACATCGTCCAACGCGGCACAGATCGTTGCCGCGCAGGACAGCGACACGGTCATCATGACCCCGGACCAGTATCTGGCGCAGAACGTGGCCCGTGACGTTCCACAGAAGAACGTGGTCTGGTGGGAAGGCTCGTGCATCGTCCATGAACAGTACAGCGCCAATGACCTGCGCGACTTCCGCGAATGGAATCCGGGCACGCGCCTGATCGCGCATCCCGAATGTCCGCCGGACGTTGTGGCCGAGGCCGACTTCTCGGGTTCGACCAGCGGCATCATCAAATATGTCACCGATGAGAAGCCGGAAAAGGCGCTGCTGATCACGGAATGCTCGATGGCGTCCAACATCGCCGACGAATTGCCCGAGGTCGAGTTTGTCGGCCCCTGTAACATGTGCCCGTACATGAAGAAGATCACGCTGGAAAAGGTGCTGTTCGCGCTGGACACCATGACCGGGCAGGTCGAGGTTGACGCGGACGTGGCCGACAAGGCGCGCCTGTCGGTGCAGCGCATGATCGATTTGTCACGTAAACTGGGTATTTGATCGGCGACATGCAGATCGTTGAGACGCCGCGTGTGGTCATCATCGGGGCCGGGCTGGCGGCGGTTTATACCGCGCTGAAGCTGGCCCCTTGTCCGGTCGTGATGATCTCGCCCGAGCCTTTGGGGTCAGGCGCAAGCTCGGCCTGGGCGCAGGGTGGCGTCGCAGCGGCGATGGCGCGGACGGACAGCCCCGAAGCCCATGCAGAGGATACCATGCGCGCTGGCGCCGGGTCGGTTCTGCGTGAGGTGGCCGAGTTCGTAACCCAGGCCGCACCCGAGCATATCTATGACCTGTCCGACCTTGGTACCGGGTTCGACCGCACCGCCGATGGCGGGTTTGTGCAGTCGCGAGAGGCCGCGCATTCCGCGGCGCGGGTGGTGCGGGTCAAGGGCGATCAGGCCGGGTCCGAGATCATGCGTGCGCTGATCGAGGAACTGAGCCAGACCCCTCAGATTCAGGTGATCGAAGGCGTGCAGGCCGTCGGATTGGAAAGTGACGGCGCCCAGGTCACCGGCGTTTACCTGACCAATGCAGATATGGCCGCAGCGCCAACCGTTCTGTTGCGCGGTGCGGCGCATGTACTGGCCACCGGCGGATCATCTGGCCTCTATGCCCAGACCACCAATCCGGCGCGTATCCGGGGGCAGGGGATCGGCATGGCTGCCCGTGCCGGTGCCCGGATTGCCGACGCGGAATTCGTGCAGTTTCATCCCACCGCAATCGATGTGGGTGAAGACCCGACGCCATTGGCAACTGAGGCGCTGCGCGGTGAAGGCGCTATTCTGATCGACCGTGATGGCCACCGCTTCATGTCCGACATCCACCCCGATGCCGAACTGGCCCCGCGCGACACGGTTGCACGCGCCGTCTACCAGCAGGCGCAGGCGGGCAAACGCCCTGCTTTGGACACGTGCAAAGCCATCGGGGCCGAGATCGCGACGCAATTCCCCGCCGTGACCGAGGCCTGTCTGCGTAATGGTGTTGACCCCGCGCACGACCCGATCCCGGTGACCGCCTCGGCGCATTATCACATGGGCGGCGTTGAAACCGATCTGGCAGGGCGCTGTTCTCTGACGGGACTTTGGGTCTGTGGCGAGGCGGCCTCGACCGGGTTGCATGGCGCGAACCGCTTGGCCTCGAACGGATTGCTCGAGGCGCTGGTTTTTGCCCGCTCTTGCGCGCGGGACATTGCAGATGAGATGACCACGCAGGCGGCGCCCGAAGTGAATGTCCACCTGACCTCCGGCGACGAAGCCGCGTTGGATCAGGATGTAGCCGCCCTGCGCCGCACCATGACGGAACATGTGGGCGTGGTGCGCGACGAAACGGGCCTGCGCCACGCCTTGACGCAGATCGCTGCGCTTGAGGCCAAGCACGCCGAGTCCGAAGTGTTCCTCAACATGACCGCCACGGCCACGCTGATCACCGCCGCCGCTTTGCTGCGCGAGGAAAGCCGCGGCGCGCATTACCGATCCGACTTCCCCGACCTTATTCCCGGCCCCGGCCAACGCTCGGCCCTGACACTGACCGAGGCACTGGCCCTGCGGGACCGCATTGCAAAGGATGCAGCATGAACTACCCGGCTTTGCCCGACATGATCCTGGAACCCATGGTGCGCGCGGCGCTGATGGAGGATCTGGGCACCAATGGCGATATCACCACCCTGACCGTGATCCCGGCGGATGCCACCTATAACGCGCGGCTGAACGCACGCGAGGATGCGGTGGTGTCGGGGATGCAGATTGCCGCGCTGGCATTCCGTCTGGTCGATCCGTCGCTGCAGATCACGACCCATATTGCCGACGGTCAGCGCTGCGCTACGGGTGATACGCTGATGGAAATCAAAGGCAGCGCGGCCTCAATCCTGTCGGGCGAGAGGGTGGCGCTGAACTATGCCGGGCGCATGACCGGTGTGGCGACCGCAACGGCGGCGCTGGTGGCCGAGACCAAAGGCACCGAGGCTCGGATCACTTGCACCCGCAAGACCACGCCCGGCCTGCGCATTGTCGAAAAACAGGCGGTGCTGCATGGCGGTGGTTTCAATCACCGATTCTCTTTGTCCGACGCGATCCTGATCAAGGATAATCACATCGCCGCCGCCGGGGGCGTGCGGGCGGTGCTCGAGGCCACTAAGGCTCGCGCTTCGCACATGATGAAAGTCGAGATCGAAGTGGACACGCTGGACCAACTGGCCGAAGTGCTTGAGGTCGGCGGCGCGGACGTGGTGCTGCTGGACAACATGCCGCCCGAGACCCTGAAACAGGCGGTCGCGCTGGTAGATGGCCGGATCGTCACTGAAGCCTCGGGCAATATCAGCCGTGACACGGTGGCGGCCGTGGCGGCGACCGGGGTGGATTACATCTCGTCCGGGGCGCTGACTCATTCCTACCGCACCATCGATATCGGGCTGGACTTCTAAGCCGCACAGCCTGAACAAAAGTGGCGCGCATCTTCAAAACGTGACACACCCTAGGCCTGAAAGATGTTCTGGTCAGGGTGCAGGCATGAAAGACGTCCCCGAAGTGGTCGAGGGTTATCCAGGGCGGTCGCTTGCCGTGGCCTTTGCAATCGGCATCGCGCTGGTGATCATCCTGTCGGTGTTTCTGTATATGTCGCGCGAAACCGGCAATCGCATTGGCGAGATGCGGCAGGCCTGGCACAGCTATTCGGTCGAGACCACGCCGCGCGGCTATTGGATTTCCGACATCCGTGCGGATTTCGGCTATGGCGGTCTGATTCACAACTTCAAGAACTACGTGCTGCGGCAGGACCCGGATTATGGCCCGATCCTGCGCCAGCAGTCGGCCCGCTTGCTGGGGACGATTCAGGCCTATCGCAACTCGGACCCATCGCAGGTGGAACTGGACGCCTTGCGGCAGATCGAAGATGTTGCCCTGGAATACACCGGCAACATCCCCTTGATCGAAGAGGGTATCGCCGCAGGCCAGACCGCCGAACAGATCGATACCCGAGTGCGCGTCGATGACAGCGGCGCGCTGGCGGCTTTGGCGACGCTGGAAACCCTGTGGGTCGAAGAGCGGGATCGCAGCCTCTCGGGCATGGTGCGGGCGTTTTCCGATGGCGAGCGGCTGGTGCGTAACTTCTCGGTTCTGCTGGTCGGGCTGATCGTTCTTGTCGGGGTGGTCGCCATTCTGACCACATTGCTGATCGCCAACATCCTGCGCACCAACCGGCGCCTGCAGGCCGAACTGACCTTGCGCGAGCAGGTTGAACTGGCCGAACGCAAATTGGCCCGTGCGGTTGAACAAAGCCCGACCTCGATCCTGATCACCGATACCGATCTGAATATCGAATACGCCAACCGCAAATTCTTTGACCTCAGCGGGTACACGGCGGATGAGGTCTATGGCCATACGCCCAAAATGCTGCAGTCGGGCTATTCCGGGCAGGGGGTCTACAAGGACCTGATGGTGCGGCTGAAACAAGGCCAAAGCTGGTACGGCGTGTTTCGGAACCTGCGCAAGGATGGCGCGCATTATTGGGTCTCGACGGCCATTTTCCCGCTGGTGGATCAAAACGGTTCTGTCACGCATTACATCGGTATCGGCGAGGATATCACCGAGACCCGTCGCACCCGGGAACAATTCGCTCAGGTGCAGAAGATGGAGGCCGTCAACATCCTTGCGGGCTCGGTCGCGCATGATTTCAACAACGTGCTGATGAGCGTGATCGGCAACGCCGATCTGATCGAATTGGATGCCGACGGGAACGAGGACGTCCAGACCTCGGTCAGTCATATCCGGATTGCGGCGCGGCGGGCGCAAGCGCTGGTGCGCAAGATGCTGACCTTTGCCCGCCAGCGCCCCCGCAACCCGCAGCGCGGTGACTTGGTGAAAGCTACGCAAGAGGCGCTGGAGCTGATCAAGGTCTCGGCCCCGCCCAGCATTGAGACCCGCTTTGACGTTGAGATCGACGCTGCCTTTTCTGACTTCGACACCACCCTGTTTTTCCAGACCCTGCTGAACCTGTGTCACAACGCGTTTGAGGCGATGGGTGACCAGCCCGGTGAGGTGGTGCTGCGGATCAGCCGGGCGGATGACGACGCGCTCGATGATTTGCCGGACGAGGCGATCGGCGTGATCCGTCTGGATGTCGCCGACACCGGGCCGGGCATGAGCGACGAGGTACAGCAAAAGGTGTTCGAGCCGTTTTTCTCGACCAAACCGGTGGGCAAAGGGACCGGTCTGGGGCTGACCATCGTGCATAATAGTGTCGAGGAATCCCACGGCCGAGTTGAGCTGCATTCGGAACCCGGTAAGGGCACCCGGTTCAGTCTGTTTTATCCGATGATGCCCGCGCTCAGCCCCGAACAGCAGGCCGAGCTTCGCGCGGTGGCCGGGGATGAACACGTTCTGCTGGTCGATGACGATGAAAACGTCCTGTATGTTACGCGCCGGTTGCTGACCCGCTATGGCTATCGGGTCGAAGCCTATTCCGATCCGCAACGGGCGCTGGAGGCGTTTCGCGCAGCACCCGAGAGCTATGATGTCCTTTTGACGGACCTGATGATGCCGGGGCTGACCGGTACCGATCTGATCGCCGCAGCGCGGTCTCTGCGGCCCGATATTCCGACCATTTTGGTCAGCAGTTACTTTGACGATGCAGAAACGCCGGATGATGGCGACTCGACCGTACGCGTTCAGAAACCTGTTGATGTCCAAAGTCTTGCACGCATTATCCGCACATCTTTGCATCAGGTTTCGAAACAAAAATTAACAACTCTTCACAGACCTTAACCTGGATCAAATCACCACGAAACATCTGCCCTCTAAGGTTTGCTCAGCCGGTCCTCGGCCAACCCGTGTGATCGGAATAGCGATAAAGGGGCTTTCAGATGATGACCAAAGCCAGAACGTGGTTCTCGGCGCTGTCGACAGTTTCATTGCTGACGATCTGCGCTGCGTTACCGGTACACCAGGCCCAGGCCGATGAGCCGGGCCCGGTAGAAGCCATAGAGTTCGACCCAGCCAAGGCGGCCCTTGGCAAACGTTTGTTTTTTGATCCAAGACTTTCCGGCGATACCGAGCTGTCCTGCGCCAGCTGCCACCAGCCGGAATTGGGTTTCACCGACGGGCAGGCCCTGTCGGATGCCTATGCGGGCAACCTGCATTTCCGCAACGTGCCGACGCTGATCAACAGCGCCAAGCGCGCGGCGTGGTTCCATGATGGGCGGATCGGCACCAACCTGAATGACGTGACCCGCGAAAGTATCACCGAGACATATTCCATGAACATGGACATGCGTCTGATGCAGGAACGCATCAAGCAGGACCCGGTCTATGTCGAGATGTTTGAAGCTGCCGGATTTGGCGAGCCCTCGAACGGCGGCGTCCGCAACGCAATCCCGGAATATCTGAAAACGCTGATCTCGCGTGGCGCTCCGTTCGACACGGGTGAGATGTCGGAGGAAGCCAAGGCGGGCTATGAGCTGTTCAAGGCCAGCGGCTGTAACTCCTGCCACGCGGGCGAGCGGTTCACCGATGACCTGCCGCACAATATCGGTGTGGGCGACAACCCCGATATCTGGGCGACCCCCGAACGTCACATCACCTTTGTGGCGATGATGAAGTTCCTGGGCGTTGCGAACTACATGAACCTGCGCGCCGACCCCGGAGCGTACATCCGCACCCACACCGCCGACACGTTCGGCACCTTCATGACCCCCACACTGCGCGAACTGACCTATACCGCGCCGTATATGCACAACGGCTCGCTGGCAACGCTCGAGGACGTGGTGGCCTTCTACAACGCCGGTGGCGGTGACGATGAAAACAAGGATCCGCGCATCAAGCCGCTGAACCTGAACGAAACCGAGCAAGCGCAGCTGGTGGCCTTCCTCAAGGCGTTGTCCGGCGAGCCGCTGACCGGCCCCGACTTCGTCGCCGAGGGTATCGATACGGACTATGCGCCGATCGAAAACTGGCAAGACGCGACAAACTGAGGAGTGGACCCATGAAAGACCTTTCGTCTTACTTCAAAGGCACAATCGCCACCGCTGCCCTGTTTGCCGTCCTGGGATCACAGGCCATTGCGGAAACCAGCATGGAGATTGAGGCCGGTATTGGCGGGGCAGACCCCGACCCGGATGCGCCATTGGTGGCATTGGGCGAGCCTCCAATTCCGCTGGACAACCCGCAGACCGACGCCAAGATCGAACTGGGCAAGATGCTGTTCTTCGATCCGCGTCTGGGTGGCAACCCGTCGACACCGTGCTCGGCCTGTCACATGCCGGATATCGGTTGGGATGTCGAAGCTCCGATTTCATTCGGGTATCCCGGCACGACCCACTGGCGCAACAGCCAGACCATCGTGAACTCGGCCTATTACGGCAAACTGTTCTGGGCGGGCTCGTCCAAGAGCCTTGAGAGCCAGGCCAAATCCGCCGCAGGCGGTGCGGTCGCCGGGAACGGCGAGGCCGACATGATGGAGGCCCGACTGGCCTTCGTTCCGGAATATGTGGAGCGGTTCAACGATGTCTTCGGCGATCAGTGGCCGCGCGTCGGTAACGCATGGCGGGCCATCGCCGCGTTTGAGCGAACCATCGTTCAGACCGACACGCCCTTCGACAACTACCTGCGCGGGGATGATGCGGCGCTGACCGAGGAACAGAAACGCGGGCTGGAGCTGTTCACCGGCAAGGCGCAATGTTCCGAATGCCACAACGGCGCGCTGCTGTCGGATGAGAAATACTACAACACCGGCGTGCCCGCTTTTGACGGGTGGCAGGATGACGGTCTGGCGCAGGTTACCTTCCGGTATGAGCTGTATGCCAAAGGCTCGACCGAAGAGATGTATCGCCACACCAAGGACGACCCCGGCTTCTATTTCCGCACCAAGGAAAAGGCCGACAAGGGCAAGTTCCGCACACCGTCTCTGCGCTATACCCTCTATACCGAACCCTACATGCACAACGGCATGTTGGCGACGCTTGAGGATGTGGTCGAATTCTACAACCAAGGCGGCGGCGAGAACGAGTTCTCGGCCAACAAGTCCCAGCTGATCCAACCCCTTGGTCTGAATGACCAGGAGAAATCGGATCTGGTGGCCTTCCTGAAATCCCTGTCCGGCGAGGAAATCCTGATCGAGGAACCCGACCTGCCGGACTACCAGCCGCTTCCTGCGGTTGCAGCAGAGGAGTAAGCGTCATGACAGATCATAACGCAACCGGATGCAGCTGTTCGGGCGAGGCCAAAAAAGCCTGCACCGTGAACCGCCGCCAGTTCCTGTTCGCCTCGGGTGCCACGACCTTTGCCGTGATGGTGGCGATGCCCACCCGTCACGGTCAGGCCGAACAGGTTCCCGCCTTGGTCTCCACCTATCCGCGCAAGCTGATCGGCAAACTTTCCGAACTGGAGCAGGATGTCCCGGTCGAATTCTACTACCCGGATGAGGGCGACTATTCAGATTCGATCCTGGTCAAGACCGGCGTGGAGAGCGGCGGCGGCATCGGTCCGCAAAAGGATGTTGTGGCGTTCAACCTGACCTGCACGCATCAGGGCGGATCGCTCTATGACACCTACAAAGCGGATCACAAGGTGCTGGGCCCGTGCCCGCTGCACCTTTCCACCTATGACGTGACACGGCACGGCATCCTCGTCTCGGGGCAGGCCTACCAGTCGCTGCCGCAGGTCCTTTTGGAACTGGACGGCGATGACATCTACGCCGTTGGCATGTTCGGCCTGATCTACGGCCGTTACGACAACCTGATTGCATAAGGGGAGACGGTATCATGGCAACCCCGTATTACGTACCCGAAACCAACGTCCCGCTGCCGCCCAAAGGCGCCGAGGTCATCTCGACCGCCTGCGATTACTGCATCGTGGCCTGTGGTTACAAAGTCTATCGCTGGCCCGTAACGGCCAAACCCGGCGGCCCTTCCGCGGACGAAAACGCATTCGGCGAGGATTTCCCCGTTGCACCGCTGGGTGCCTGGGTCGCGCCGAACCAGCACAATATCGTTCTGCACAAAGGTCAGCCCCACCACGTGGTGATCATTCCCGACAAGGACACGCAATACGTCAACACCGACGGCGACAGCTCCTTGCGGGGCGGGTGTATCGCGCAGAAATGCTATAACCCGCAGACACCGACGCGCGACCGTCTGAAGACGCCACTGATGCGGATCTATGGCACCCTGATGCCGGTTCCGTGGGATCTGGCGCTGGATGTGGCGGCTGAGGTGGGCAACCATGTCATCGCCAAACACGGCACCAATGCCTATGGCGTGAAGACCTTCAGCTATCAGTATATCGAGAACACCTATGCGATTTCGAAATACGCGCTGCGCCATATCAACACCGCGAACTTCACCTTCCACGACACGCCATCCGACGTGACCTCGACCCCCGGTTTCCGGGATGCAGGTTTCGACAATTTCGGCCCGTCGTATGAGGATTGGCGGGATGCGGAAACTCTGTTGGTCTGCGGTACTGATCCGTATGAGACCAAGACGATCCTCTATACCCAGTGGATGATGAAGGGGATGCAGAACGGTCAGAAGGAAATCTATCTGATCCCGCGCCGCTCCGCTGGTGTGGCCCATGCGGAAAAGATGGGTGGCCTGCATATAGATGTTTTGCCCGGCACCGACCTGCTGGTCGTCAACGCCATCGCCCGCGTCATCGTGGAAAATGGCTGGGAAGACAGCGACTGGATTCAGAAATGGGTCAACAACAAGTGGGAAAGCTCGTCGGGCTTCGGCCAGGGCACCCGGAACACGCCATGGCAGTGGCGCACGACCTGGGGCAAATTCCAGACCAAAGGGTTTGAGGACTGGAAAGAGTGGCTGCTGTCGCAGGACGAATTCTCGCCCGAGAACGCAGCCGCCATGGCCGAGATCGACGTGCAGAAAATCTATACTGCTGCCGAATGGCTTGCCAAACCAAAGGATGACGGCTCGCGCCCCAAAACCTCGATCATGATCGAGAAAGGGTTCTACTGGTCGAACAACACCGGCAACACGCAGGCGATCTCCGCGCTGGGCATCATCTGTGGCTGTGGTGGACGTCCGGGTCAGGTCATTGGCCGGGCCGGGGGGCACCAGCGGGGCGGTGTGAAGGGCGGGAAATACCCGCGCAACAAATCGCCCGAGAAACTGCCGGGTCGCCGTCGCCGCGCCATGGATACCGACCGGTATCTGATCGCAGGTCATACCCGTATGGCCCATGTGATCGGCACCACCTGGATCCAGTCCATGTGCGGATCGCAGCAACTGGCCGACAAGTTTGAGGAGCTCACTGTCCGCAACCCGAACCAGATCGCCTCTTTCGACAAGCAAGAGATGATCGACACGCTGAAGGCCCGCGCCGACAGCGGCGGTATGGTGGTGATCAATCAGGACATCTACCTGCAGGACCCGATCGGCAACCGCTACGCTGACATCGTGTTCCCCGCAGCGACCTGGGGTGAAGAGGATTTCCTGCGGGCCAACGGCGAACGCCGCCTGCGTCTGTATCAGAAGTTCTATGACGCCCCCGGTGCAGCCAAGCCCGATTGGTGGATCATCGCGCAACTCGCACAGCGAATGGGCTTTGACGGGTTCGACTGGCAGAACTCGAACGAGGTCGCCGAAGAGGCCGTGCGCTTTACCCGCGGGTCGCGCAAGGACTTCCACGCGGTCTACCGACTGGCCAAGATGGAAGGCAAAGGGCTGCATCAGAAGGTCCGTGAGTTTGGCACCGACGGTGTGCAATGCCCGGTCATGCTGGATGCCGATGGTGTCACGCTGATTGAAACCAAGCGTCTGCACGACACGACCCGAACCCTGCCCGATACCGGCGCAGCGGGTAAGGATGTGTTCAACAAGAAGCTGACGCATTTCAACAGTCAGACCGGCAAGTGCAACATCCAGAAATCGCCATGGGGTCTGTTCTCGGATTATTGGGAATGGCTGAAACCCAACAAGGAAGAAGGCGAGCTTTGGGCCACCTCCGGCCGGATCAACGAACGCTGGCAATCCGGCTTCGACGACCGCCGCCGCCCGTATATCGTGCAGCGCTGGCCGGAAAACTGGGTTGAGATTCACCCCGACGATGCGGCCGAGCGTGGCATCGAAAGCGGCGACTATGTGATGGTCTATTCGGAACGGGTTCCGGGCAACAAGACCACGCTGCTGGGTGTGGAAGGCGATGACTTCCAGTTCTCGAAACTGATGGAGAACGGGCATATCGAACTGACCAAAGCGGCGATCACCGCCGTGGCCATGGTCACGCCCGCCATCAAGAAGAGCGTGGTCTACATGGACTTCCTGCACATGCAGCAGCCCGCCAACGCGCTTGAGGGCCGGATCGTCGACTGGATCAGTGGCAACTACAACTACAAGATGGGCGTTGCCAAGCTGCGCAAACTGGGGCCGAGCCCCTACAAGACCTCGTTCCGTACGATGTCCTTTGCACCGCGCGACATCGCCTGATGACAGCTTTCCAGGGGGCGGACGCCATGCCGCCCCCCGGGTTCGGCCCCACTGCAGAAGGGGCCTTGAACCGGCCCCCCGGTTCACCTGGAAGGCAGGCATCGGTTGGGAAACCTGCCTTCCACTTTCCCAACCTCTCCCAACCGCAGACATGGCAGCTTGATATGAACATGCATTCCGATACCGCATTGCGCGACGAGGCCACCGGCCTGTTTTCCGAATACGCAAAATCCGACTATGACGTGATCCGCCTGCGCGCCATTCAGGCCCTGACTGCCATTGGCGCAAGTAACAGCCCGGCGCTGGTCGAGGCGCTGCTGGATGATGATGAAGACGTGCGCCAGGACGCTGCCCAAGCGCTGGGCGCGCTGGGCGTGCAAGAGGCCGCGCCGCAACTGCTTGAAAACCTGATCCACGATCCCTGCGGCGAGGTGAAACTGGCCTGTGTGACCGCCTTGGCCGAGCTGAAATCCGAAGACGCCGCACCGTACCTGCGCACCCTTGTGACCGGACGCGGGGATGAGATCACCTGGGACGAGGATGAGCTGCATCAGGACGAGTGGGACGACTGGCTGGATACTCAGATCGCCGCGATCAAGGCGCTGGGCAAGATGGGTGACGCAACTGCGATTGAACCCATCGTCATGGCCCTGATGGACGAAGACGGGCAGGAATTGGGAGATGTGGCCTGTGAGGCGCTGGGCCGGATTGGGGAACCGTCGGTGCCGACTTTGGGCGTGTTCACGCAGTCTTCCAACCGCCGCTTGCGCCACCGCGCCCTGCGGACGTTGGCCGCGATTGGAGGGGCCGAAGCCGAAGCCATTTTGCGCAAGGCCGTCACCGACAAGGACGGGGCCGTGCGCCTGATCGCCTATGAGGCGCTGATGCCGAACGATCCGGCTCTGGTCGAACAGGCCCTGACTGACACGGTCGAAGACATCCGCATCGCGGCGCTGAACCTCTCGGGCTTTTCCGAACCCGAACTGCTGGACCGCATGATGCGCGACCCCGGTGCCAAGGTGCAGCTGGCGCTGATCGAACGGTTGGACCGAACCACGCCGATCACCGATCAGGAGGACCTGCGCTGGCAGGTGCTGGATTTCCTTGCCACCGGCCAACAGCCTGAGGTTTCGGCGCAGGCGCTGGGCCTGTTGGCCGCGCTGGCCCCGGAATTGGTGGCGGATCGTCTGAACGCGCTGTTTTCGGTCGATGCGGATGATCTCATGGCCGAACGTCTGCAATGGGCCATCGTCGATGCGCTGGCAACGTCTCCTCTGCGCGAAGCGGCCGAGTGGTTGCAGCGCGCCTGCCGGTCTCCGTTCCGGTCGGTGCGGCTGAAGGCCGTGGCATCGCTGGCGATGATCGTCACCGATGCAGAGCGCCCGCATGTGAACCAGCAGCAGGGCCGCGAATTGCTGCTGTCTTTTGCTTTGGCACCGATGCCCGTTTCGGAAGAAGACCCCATCGACACGCCGCAAACCGACATCGCCGCGCTGGAAGAAGCCGGTCTGGACGTGTCCGAGGGTGGGGAAAACGGCCCGACCTCCAGCCTTGGCGCAATCCTCGGCCATGATGCCATCGCCGCCGAGATGACACAGGAGGCCGAGGAGGACGAAGTCCAACCCCTGACCCCGCGCGAACAGGCGTTGCTGGCCAAGGCGACACGCCACCCCAAACGCCGCCGCGTCGCGCTGGATGACAATGCCGAAGCGTTGGAGCGTGAAACCCGCATGTCCGCCATCCGCCTGCTGGGAGAGGTGAAGGGGATGCAGATCATGCTGGCGCAGATCGCCAAGGACCCCGAGACCGAGATCGCGCAACAGACCCTTGCCGCGCTGGGTGTTGCCGTGGCGCGTCACGGCTCGGAACTGGATGAAACCCAACTGGTCGATCTAATCACCCAAGGGTTATCGCACACGGATTCCGCGCTATCGCTGCAGGCGCTGAAGCTGCTGCAACAGGCCGATCTGCCACCGCAAGACGCATTGCGCGGTAAGCTACGGGCGATTCTGAAAACCGGAGACACCCCATTCCGCATCGATGCCATGCACATTCTGACCAGATGGGATAGCACTCCGGATGTGGCGCGCAGTCTGCTGGACGACGTCTCGGCCCCGGTACGGCAGGCGGCGATGCGGCTGTTGTCGGAAACCGCCCCGGATCAGGCGGGGGCGGCCATCGTGCCCTTCCTGCTGGCCAATCCCGAGCAGCGGATCGTGACCTATGTCAATGACAGCGCCCCCGCGGTCGTGACAATTGGGCGGGAATTGCTGACCGGGCTGCGCGACGAAGACCGCCGTGCCCTATGGCCGGTGATGATCAGCGCGCTGGCCGATCTGCTGGGGAAACCCTCGCGGGTGGCCTGAACCCGGAGGGACAGATGACGATTTCGCTGAAACTGAGTGCAGCGATCCTTGCGGGGGTGATGACCTTTGCCCCCGCCGCACAGGCCGAGGATATTCCCGAAGTTGCCGTGGTGCACCAGATCATAGACCTGAACGCCGACACCCCGGCTCATGCCTTTCGGTTCGAGCCCAAGCTGCTGCAGGTACCGGCCGGATCGACCGTCCGTTTCAAAGGCTCGACCGGGCGGCATACGGTGACCTCGATCATTCGCATGATCCCGGTGGGCGCGCGCGCGTTCGAGATCCGCGGCCAGCCCGAAATGGACCTGACCTTCGACAAAGAAGGCGTCTATGGCATCCGTTGCCGCGTGCATGGGCGACATGGCATGGTGATGTTGCTGATTGTGGGTGATCCCAGCTCGAACCTGGAAGAGGCGCGCGCCTATTTGCCGAAATTGGGCGAGGCCGAACAGGCCGGGTTTGAAGAGCTGTTCGAACAATTGGAGGATCAAAATGGCTGATGGATGCGCCTGCGACCGGCACGCTCAAATGTATTTGACGGTGTCCGAGGCTCTGACCCGGGGTCTGGCCGTGGCCGATCCGGTTGCCGATACCGAGGTGTTGCCGCTGATCGATGCCATCGGCCGAGTGCTGGCCGAGGATTGCACCAGCAAGGTGGACATGCCGGCCTTCGACAATTCGGCCATGGATGGCTATGCGGTTCGGACGGTTGAACTGGGCGATGGTCCGACCTTTGATATGCCCGTCGCCGGGCGCGTGGCCGCCGGGGACAGCGGTGCCCATGATGCGCCCGTGGGTACCGCTCTGCGGATATTTACCGGCGCTCCGGTGCCGGCGGATTTCGATGCCGTTTTGATGCAGGAGGATTGCGAGACCACCGCCGACGGCATCCGCTTTGCCCGCCGTCCCAAGCCCGGCCAGCATATTCGCCGCGCAGGCGAGGACCTGAAGGCCGGTGCCCCTATCCTGCGGCGCGGATGCGAAATCACCGCGCGTGAGGCCGCCGCACTGGCCTCGGCCGGGTATGGCGAGGTCAAGGTGTATCGCAAGCTGAGGGTCACGATCTTTTCGACCGGCAGCGAGCTGCGTCAGCCCGGTGAGGCATTGGGCCCCGGCCAGATTTACAACTCGAACCGCTACATGCTGCGGGCGCTGTTGGACAAGCCGTGGATCGACCTTAACGACAAAGGCCCGGTTGAGGATGATCCCGAACTGTTGGAGCAGGTGCTGCGTGAGGCCTGCGATACCTCTGACCTGATCGTCACCACGGGGGGTGTGTCGGTGGGCGACGAAGACCACATGCCGCGCCTGTTTGCCGAGATCGGCGGCCAGACCGATGTGATGAAGGTGGCGATGAAGCCGGGCAAACCGATTATGTTCGGCCGTAGGGGCGATGCGCTCTATGTCGGGCTGCCGGGCAATCCGGTTTCGGCCTATGTGACATGGCAGATCATCGGATCGCATATGATGGCGCGCCGGGCCGGTCTGTACCACGCCCCGCATACTCCGGAACAGGCGGTTCTGGCCGAACCGCTGGAGCGTCGCGCCGGGCGTCAGGAATACCGACCCGTAACGATCGAGGGCTCGGCACCTGACGGCACCCCGCGGCTGCGCCTGATGGCAGCATCCTATAGCGGTCGGGTCGCGTTGCTGGCGCAGGCGGATGGTCTGGCGATCATTCCGGCCGAAACCGAGACGCTGCCGCAAGGCCACGGGTTGCAGTTTCTGCGTTTCTGACGCTGCTGAATAGGGCAGCCGCGTTCTTGCATGAAACGATCAGCAGCAGCTACAACTGTTCCGCGCCAGCTTAACACGCCCGCTTGGATCTGATTATGGTTAAAGAACATATCCTTGTCGTCGATGATGACCCGCAGATAACGTCCTTTCTGCAGCGCTACCTTGAAAAGCAGGGTTGCCGGGTCAGCTGCGCCGCAGACGGCAATGCGATGGACGCTGTTCTGGAAACCTCAGAGATCGACCTGATCCTGCTGGATATCGGTCTGCCTGGCCGCAACGGGTTCGACATCACGCGAGAGCTGCGGGTGAGTTCCAACATTCCGATCATCGTTCTTTCGGGCCGGGATGAGATTTTCGATCGGGTTGTCGGGTTGGAGTTTGGGGCCGATGACTACATCACCAAACCGTTTGAGGCGCGTGAGGTTCTGGCCCGCATCCGCACCGTTCTGCGCCGGGCTCGACCCGAAGAGAAAGCGGCCAACGGGGACGAGATGCCTCAGGTCAAGTTCGGTGACTGGGTTCTGAATGTGAATGAGCGCACCCTGACCGCCGCAGGTGCGTCCGGGGCCACGCCTTTGACGACCACCGAATTTGATGTGCTGCTGGCCTTTGTGACGAACCCGCACATGGTCTTTTCCCGCGATCAGCTGCTGGATAAGGCCCGCGGGCGCGAAACTATTGTTGGCGACCGGACCATCGACGTGCATGTCGCGCGGCTGCGCAAGAAGATCGAGCCCGATCCCGCCGCGCCGACCTTTATCAAAACGGTGCACGGGATCGGCTATTGTTTTGCCGCCAATGTGCGCAAAATCTCGGCCTAGCTGAGGTCCTTGAACATATAGGTCGTGGGCTCCAGCCGGTCTTCGAACGGGTTGCGGCAATAGTTCGGAATCTCTCCGGCGATTTGAAACCCCATGCTTTGGTACAGGATGCGCGACGGGTCAGTGCTGCGCGTATCCAGCACCAGCAGGGTTCGATTCAGTTGGGTCGCCCGATCCTGTAGCGCGGCCATCAAAGCACGCCCAAGCCCCCGGCGCCTGGCCTCAGGGTGGACCAGCAATTTGCCCACATCGGCGCGATGCGGTTGGTTGGGCATCGCTGCCGGGACCAACTGCACCGTCCCCAAAACGCGCCCACTGTCGCGGGCCACGAACAGGTCCAGCGCGCCGGTCTGCAGGTCCGGCCGCACTCGGTTCTGCCAATAGGTGCGGGCCTGATCCGGAGTAAACGGCAGGACGAACCCGATGCTGGCACCATCCTGCACACAGGCGTGCAGGATATCCGTCAGGTCTTCCAATGCGTCGTCAAATCCGCTGTCGTCCAGACGCGAGATCATATCAGCACCAGCAAGTATCGCGCCCCGCGGGCGGGCGGTGTTTCGAACCGGGTCGGACCGGACAGATGATAGCGCAGGCAATCGCCGCCACTCAGATCATGTGCGACCCCTTCCACCGTCAGGGTCAAGGCGCCGTCCAGCATGATCAGGTGATGTTCCTGCCCGGGCTTGGGCGGCGTGTCATAGGTAATCACCGTGCCGGGCGGCAGATGGCCTTCCAGAACCTCGGCGCTGAGGCCGGCGGCAGGTGGAGACACCGAGCGGCGCGTGAACCCGGTTTCCGGGTCGCGCCATTCCGGTTGCCGCTCGAATGGTACGCGCGGGTCGAAACTGTCCTCGACCATCATCAGCAGGCGGGACATCGGCAGGCCATATGCGGCACACAACCGCCCCAGCGTTTCCGCAGTGGGGCTGACATCCCCCTTCTCCATCCGTGAGAGGGTGGCGCGGCTGACGCCGCTGCGCTCGGCCAGTTGGTCCAGTGACCATCCGTGGCCCCGGCGCAGCTCGTTCAGGTGGTTGGCAAGGCGGTTTGAGAGGTCGTCCAGCATGGTTCATATTTGGGAATCACGTTCGTATCTGAGAATACTATCTAAAATCATTCGCAGCACAACAAAAAAGGGCGCAGATATATCTGCGCCCACTTCTACTGCTCGGTTTTTTGTCCGGATCAGTTCCAGCCAACCTCGTTGAAGATTTTCTGCGCCTCGGGCAGGTTCTTGGCGACCTCGGACAGGTTCACGTCATCTGCCTTGAACTCACCCAGTGCCTTGACCGAGTCCACAAGTTCGACGCCTTCGACTGCCGGGAATTCGTCATTGCCCGCCGAGAAGTATTTCTGGGCCGAGTCGCTGGCTAGGTATTCCAGGAACAGGATCGCGTTTTCCTTGTTCGGTGCGTTCGCCGCCACACCAGCACCGGACAGGTTCATATGTGCGCCGGTGCTGTCCTGATTGGGAAAGACCCAGCCGATCGAGTCGATGTCGGCGGACACGCCTTTGACGTCTTTGCGGATGGCGCGGGCAAAGTAATAGGTGTTCGACACGGCGATGTCGCACTCGCCGGAAACGATGCCGCGCAGCTGGTCGGTGTCGCCGCCCTGCGGGTCGCGCGCCATGTTGGCGACAATGCCTTCGGCCCAGGCTTTGGCCGCCTCGGAGCCCTCATGGGTGATGATCGAGGCCAGAAGGGTCTGGTTGTAGGTGTTGCTGGACGACCGGATGCAGATCAGGCCCTTGTATTCCGGCTTGGCCAGATCGGCATAGGTGGCCGGCGGGTTGGCTACGTTTTCCTTGTCGAAAAAGATGATGCGGCCGCGCTGGGAAAAGCCGAACCACTCGTTGTCTGTGTCCTGCAGGTTGGAGGGGATGCGCTCTTCCAGAACGGCGCTGTCGATGGATTGAAGAACGCCTGCATTCTTGGCCCGCGCCAAACGCGAAGTATCGACGGTCAGCAGGATATCGGCAGGCGAGTTCGCCCCTTCGGCTTCCATCCGGGCGATCAGCTCATCGGCCTTGCCCTCGATGCGGTTGATGGTGATGCCGGTTGCCTCTTCGAATTCACCGTACAGGTTTTCGTCGGTGTCGTAGTGGCGCGAGGAATAGAGGTTCAGCTCTCCCTCGGCAGCGGCAGAGGTTGCAATCAGGGCCGTCAGGGCGGCGGCAACGCAGGTAGAGGATTTCAGCATCATGTTTCCCAACTTTGAAAGCTGTGGTGGTTTATTTCTGACTGAAAAGGTCAATGAAACAATTCTTGGAGGGATGCAAGTAAATCTGACAAATTTAGTTGGGAAAATGGTCGCACGTGAAAACGTCCGTGGCGGACCATCGAATCCACTGCCCGTTTGGCTGAAAGCCGCGTCATGTACCGGCTATCAGATTGGATCACTCAGGTGGGGCTGATCAATCGGCCATCAGAATAATCTGTCTCAGGCCGCAGGCTCCGAAAAGGGCGGAACCGAACATTTCACAGGTTTCTTCGGCGAGCGTCACATAACGCCCATTTTCCATTTCATGAAAAAACATAAAGGCGGCAGTCATCTCGAGCCCGAGTGCGCCTCCCAGATAAACCACTACTGCAAGGATAAAATACCGTCGTGGCGCAGGCTTCATGCCGTAGATCACAAAGCGAAAACCGAGCAGCACAAGTATTAAGTATAAAGACAACTACAAGGCCGTAGACAACCCACTCCCACGCAAAGAATCCGGTGCCGTCAAAGTTCCTGGTGAAATACGCGCCAACTGGTTCGTGTACCTAGGCTGCGTCGTCAAGCGCTGCGAAGAATATGTGGCCGCAAAGCCAAGCCAGTGCCGCAGTTGGTAGAATAGCTGCGGCTGAATAAATCAAGTATTGGATAGGAGTTGGTAAAAAAAATACGCGAAACATGTCCACATTTATTCTTTAACTCACCCCACCAAGCTTAAGTGCAGAGTTTTGGCTGTATAGTGAGTTGCGGCATAAGGTAACTGTTGGGCCGATTTTTGCCATGAAGTGAGGTCAATTCCTCGATAGTGCATCTATTGTTCCCGTATTGCCAACAATGACGACTCGGTCACTCGAGCGTAGTACTCCGATCTTTGGCAAAGTAGATGAGCCAGAAACCTGAGCGACACATTGTGGATGCGATCGCAATGACTGCAAGACAGACGTAGCCACAAAAAAACCGCACCCGAAGGCGCGGTTTCTTTAACAGTTATGCGTAGTTCTTAGCCCTGGCGAGCTTTGAACTTGCGCTGCGTCTTGTTGATCACGTAGACGCGGCCTTTGCGACGCACAATCCGGCAGTCGCGGTGCCGGTTTTTGAGCGAGCGGAGCGAGTTCTTGACCTTCATGGGTCTGTCTCCAATCTGCGGCGCCTTCATCAAAGACGTGGCCAGCGCCTGGGTTAGCGGGTGCCCCGGAGCTCCGGAACAGTGAAACGATGGTGGGCGGTACAAGGATCGAACTTGTGACCCCTTCGATGTCAACGAAGTGCTCTACCGCTGAGCTAACCGCCCACTTAAACCTTTGCGTGCCCTGCCCCATAACGAAATGGGGCGCGGAACCCCGCGCCGGTAGCGGGGTCTATAAAAGGAGTCGCAAAGGGGTTCAAGGGGTTTGGTCCAACTATTTTCCAGTCTATGCTGAAACCGAACAAGGAGTCACCATGCAGAACACGCCATATGTATTGGATATGCCCGCCAGCCGCACGTCCTGCGTGGTATTTTCCTCTCCGCATAGTGGCCGGAACTACCCTGAATCCATGCTCAACCGTACGGTTCTGGGTGAGAATGTGATTCGATCCTCGGAAGATGCCTTTGTGGATCAGCTGTTTTCTGCGGCGGCCGACTTTGGCGCGCCGTTGATCTCGGCGGTGATGCCGCGCGCCTATCTGGACCTGAACCGCAGCGCCGAGGAACTGGATCCGGCGCTGATTCAGGGCGCGCGCCGACATGGCCACAATCCGCGTGTGGCCTCGGGGCTGGGGGTGATTCCCCGCGTGGTGGCCAATGGGCGTGCGATTTATCGCGGCAAGCTGACGATGGATGAGGCCCGGCTGCGCATTGATACCTGCTGGCGACCGTATCACGCCCGGATCAAGTCTCTGCTCGCCGAATCGCATGATGCGTTCGGACAGGCGATTCTGGTCGATTGCCATTCAATGCCGCATGAGGCCGTTGCCATGGTCAGCAACCCAAGAGCCCGACGGCCGGATGTGGTGCTTGGTGACAGGTTCGGGGCGTCGGCTTCGGTCGACGTCGTGGACCAGATCGAGGCCGCTTTTGTCGCGGCCGGGCTGAACGTGGCGCGCAACACGCCCTTTGCCGGGGCCTACTTGACCCAGACTTACGGTCGCCCGACCCGTGATCAGCACGCCGTGCAGATCGAGATCGACCGGGCGCTTTACATGGACGAAGCCCGAATCGAGCCGAATGAGAACTTCGCCGCGTTTCAGGAGATTCTGCGCGAGGTCATCCGGGACATTGCCGGTATTGGCGAGGAGTCTCTGCCTCTGGCCGCCGAGTGATCTCAGCGCAGGGCACGGCCTTTCACAATCGCATCGCTGCCAAATCGGCGCCGGATTTCGTCGGTGGCGCGTTCGGCCTGTGACCGCTGGGTCGCGCCGGGGTCCAGAAGGTCACCCGATATGTCCGCTTGCGATTCAGCGCACAGATCGGACAGGCCAACGCCCAGCAGGCGGTAGGGCCCCTGATTCCCGACCTGATCGAACAGCCCTCGGGCGGTGCGATAGATTCGGTCAGCGATCTGCGTTGCGTCGCGCAGGGACACGCGGCGGGTGAGGGTCTTGTGATTGGCGCGTTTCAGTTTCAGAGTGACGACCCGCCCGGCCAGAGCTTTGGCCTTGGCGCGGTCGGCAACCTTTTCCGACATGCGCCACAAGTGTCCGTCCAGAATGTCCAGGCTGGCGGTGTCTTCGAAAAACGTGGTCTCGTTGCTGATCGACTTCATCGGCTCATGCGCCGAGACGCGCCGTTTGTCCTGCCCGCGGGCCAGATGCCACAGCCGATAACCCATAGATCCGAACCGTGCGGTCAGCGCCTCCTGATCCCAGCGCAGCAAATCAGAAAAGCTGCGGATGCCGGCGCGGTCCAATGATTCCTGTGCAGCCGGGCCGATGCCCCAGATCAGCCGCACCGGTTTGTCATACAGAAATTCCGCCGTTTCGGCCTGGCCGATCACAGAAAATCCGCGTGGTTTGTCCAAATCGGACGCCACCTTGGCCAGAAACTTGTTGTGCGACAGCCCGATCGAGCCGGTCACGCCCAGCTCATCCTTCATCCGTTTCACCAAGCGCGCCAGCATCGCGGCAGGCGGAGCACCGTGAAGGCGTTCAGTGCCGGACAGGTCCATGAACGCCTCGTCCAGCGACAGCGGTTCGACCACCGGGGTCAGTTCATCCATCATCTTGCGGATCTCGCGCGAGACCTCGGCATAAACCGACATGCGCGGCTTGATCACCACCGCGTCGGGGCAGAGTTGCAGCGCCTTGAACATCGGCATGGCCGAGCGCACCCCGCGAATGCGGGCGACATAGCAGGCGGTGGACACAACGCCCCGCTTGCCGCCACCGATAATTACAGGCTTGTCGGCCAGCTCCGGATTGTCGCGTTTCTCGACCGAGGCATAAAAGGCGTCACAATCCATGTGGGCGATGGATAGATCGAACAGTTCGGGATGTGTCTTTACTCGCGGGCTGCCGCAAGAAGGGCAGCGCCGTTCGTCGGTCAAAGTGGTCAGGCAATCTCGGCAGAGACCGGGCATGAAATTTTTCCCGCCTTCCGTGCGATCCAATCAGCGGATTACTTATACCAGCCCCGGCTGCTACGCAAAGTGGCGGCTGCTACTAAGGTCACAGCGATTTTCAGAAGAAGACCCCCCGCGAAGTGGCGGGGGGAGGTGACGGACCTCAGGAAGAGACGGTCCGCGGGGAGTATCACAGCCCCAGAATCGCTTAAATTCACCGGTTTCGATAGGACCCAGGTCACAGAAGAAAAACTCGGGTTTTTCATGTGTGTTTTGGGGCACAGGGACGATTTGGCGCGGATCGGCAGAAAAGTGACGTAAGGTCAACTGCTTGAGGGCGCTTTTTGTCGCGAAAATCCGCCGATTTACCCAGGCGCTTCAGTGCCGTGTCAAGGAATTTAACTCGGCAAGAACCGCCTCGGCGGCCGCTTTCGGGTCCTCTGCCTGATAGATCGGGCGGCCGACGACGATGTGGTCGGCGCCGTCGCCAATGGCGCTGGCCGGGGTGGCGACGCGTTTCTGATCGCCCAAGGCGGCCCCTGCAGGGCGGACGCCGGGGGTGACGATCAGGCGGCCTTCGGCCTGGGGCAGGGCGCGGATCAGGGCGGCCTCTTGCGGGCTGGCGATGACGCCATCGGCCCCGGCCTCCAGCGCGCGCGCCGCGCGTTCGACCACCAGATCCTGAACGTCGCCCTGTTTCAGCAGGCTGGCATCCAGATCGTCGCGGTTCAGCGAGGTCAGGATGGTCACCGCGAGGATCTTGAGGTCCTTGCCCGAGGCGCCCTCTTTCGCGGCGCGCACCACATGCGGGTCGCCATGCACGGTCAGGAAATCCAGGTCGAACTGCGCCAGCCCGCGCACGGCGTTTTCTACCGTATTGCCGATATCGAACAGCTTCATATCCAGAAAGATGCGCTTGCCGTGGTCCTGCTTCAGCTCATTGGCCAGGGCCAGCCCGCCACCTGTCAGCATCCCCAGACCGATCTTGTAAAAGGACACGGCATCGCCCAGCCGCTCGGCCATGGCCAGCCCCTGCAGGGCGTTCGGAACATCTAGGGCAACGATCAGGCGGTCATCGGACGTGGGAACAGTCATCGGGGCAAGCTCCTTTTTGGCAAACGTCTGCGTCCTAGCGGGTTCGAGCGCTTCTGTCCATGCAGCGCGGGAGAGATTTAGATCAAGTCGCGAAAACCGGGCTGTGCTATGGTGCCGGTCGAACAGGCGAGCAATTCTGATGGGGGGAATATGAAAGCGCGGTTTGGTGTTGGACTCGTTCTGGTAGTAGCGGCCTGTCAGGATATGCCGTTGGAGACGGAGGCTGCAGATACGCTCATCGTGTCGCCAACAAATGATGATCTTCGTTTGGTGCGCGGATACCGGTCCACCGATGATGATTGCCAGCTGACCGGCGAAACGGCTTTTACCATCGATTTTCTGGATGATGCGGCGGATCTTGTGTCCTGCCCGGCTGGCGGCGATGCGGCGCAATCCCTGGTCGAGATGTACGGCGCGCGACAGGTGGCGAAAACCGGAGGCTATGCCGTGTATACCGTGCCACGGCGATAGGCTGCCCTTGGCGCAGCAGAGCCTAGGAAAAAAGCGTGGTCAGCCTGTCATCCATTTCCGCCAGAATATCGATGTTTCTCAGCCTGCGCGGTGCCACGCGATATTCCTTGCCCTCAACAACCCTCATCGAACTGGCCAGATGGGGCACGGCTTGCAACACGGCTTCGCTCAGGGGAACGGGGTTATCACTGTCGTGTACTTCCGCCGTGGTGTTGGCTTTACGGCGCTGCACGTCTCCCCACTTGAGCAATGCGTTGTGGCGGTAACTGCGGTCCTGCATCGGCGCGTTGCGCAGCTCCTCGAAATCAGCCTCCAGCGCGTCGGAGCGCTGTTGCATGGACGTCCGGTTGGCCAGCGGAAAGTGGATCAGCGCAAGCCCGGGGGTATGCGCCCAGGGATGGAAAGCCCCGTGTGCGCCCAGAGAAAACGTGATCGGTTCGCTCAAGGCAAAGGGTTTCGAATAGCGCGCCGAAAACCTGAGCTGCAATCTGTCGTCCGTCAATGGCTCGACCTCGAACCCCACAGCGCCTACGACACTTTGCGATCTTTGATTGTCCAGGATCTGAAGAAGTGTCTGGTCGGGCTGTGTCGGCAGGACGATTTCATCCACATCTCCGCACAGCACCCAGTCATGCGAGTTGAGAAGAACGGCACAGAAATCGGTGAGCATTCGCCAGCGTTGTTCATCAAAATCTTCCGGCAGCTGATTGCGCGGGATTCTGATCAGGTTGCAGTCCTTCGCCAGTTCAGCATGAACGTCGTCGTCGCCATGACCAATCACGTACAGGTTTTGCGTTCCGAGCAGCCGGCCGTAATATTCGATCCATTTCGATAAATACCAATGATCCTTGTAGACCATGGTGACGGCGCAAACTTTCAACTCGAACTCTCCTGTCGGCGACGCGAAACTAATTGAGCGTGAATCTTCGGGCAAGGCCAAAGGTTTTGGTTGGGTAGCTTCCTTTCGGCAAAGTGGCGTGTTTCGTGAGGCCGATGTCAACAACCGGCGCATTACACGCGGAACGAGAGGAAGACTCAGAGCTATTTGCGTATACTATGTCTTGAAAGCGTTTAGAAATTCACCAGATTGAATGCGAGGCCCAGACCGATGTGTGCCGCCAAGCGGGCGCATCATATTCAGGGCGCTTAGAAAAAGGAGATTGCTATGGACTTAAACAAGTTCACCGAGCGGGCACGGGGGTTCGTGCAGGCGGCGCAGACAATTGCGCTGCGCGAGGGGCACCAGAGGCTGGAGCCCACACATATACTGAAAGCATTGATGGATGACGATCAGGGGCTGGCCAGCAACCTGATCACACGCGCGGGCGGTGCGCCCAGCCGCGTGGTCGAGGCGTTGGACGCGGCCATGGGGAAAATCCCGAAGGTCAGCGGCGACGCAAGCCAGATTTACATGGACGGCCAGACTGCCAAAGTTCTGGACGAGGCGCAGAAGATTGCCACCAAGGCAGGCGACAGCTTCGTGCCGGTCGAGCGCGTTCTGATGGCGCTGTGCATGGTGAAATCCAAAGCCAAAGAGGCGTTGGAGGCCGGTGCCGTATCCGCACAGAAACTGAATGAGGCGATCAACGACATCCGCAAGGGTCGCACCGCTGACAGCGCGTCGGCGGAAGAGGGCTATGACGCGCTCAAGAAATACGCGCGCGATCTGACCGAGGCTGCGGCTGAGGGCAAGATCGACCCGATCATCGGGCGAGACGAGGAAATCCGCCGCTCGATGCAGGTTCTGTCGCGCCGGACCAAGAACAACCCGGTTCTGATCGGGGAACCCGGCGTCGGTAAAACCGCGATCGCCGAGGGCATGGCTCTGCGCATTATCAATGGCGACGTGCCGGAATCGTTGAAAGACAAGAAGCTGCTGGCGCTCGACATGGGTGCGCTGATCGCTGGTGCGAAATACCGTGGTGAGTTCGAAGAACGCCTCAAGGCGGTTCTGACCGAGGTCACTGAGGCCGCCGGTGAGATCATCCTGTTCATCGACGAGATGCACACGCTGGTCGGGGCCGGTAAATCCGACGGCGCGATGGATGCCGCCAACCTGATCAAGCCTGCGCTTGCCCGGGGTGAGTTGCATTGTATCGGCGCAACAACGCTGGATGAGTACCGTAAATACGTCGAAAAAGACGCGGCCCTTGCGCGCCGGTTCCAGCCTGTGATGGTCACCGAGCCGACCGTTGAGGATACGATCAGCATCCTGCGTGGCATCAAGGAAAAGTACGAGCTGCACCACGGTGTGCGAATCTCGGACTCGGCGCTGGTATCGGCGGCGACACTCTCGCATCGCTATATCACCGACCGCTTCCTGCCCGACAAAGCCATCGACCTTGTCGATGAGGCGGCGTCGCGTCTGCGAATGGAGGTGGATTCTAAGCCGGAAGAACTTGACCAGCTGGATCGCCAAATCCTGCAGATGCAGATTGAGGAAGAGGCGCTGAAGCTTGAGGACGACGCGGCCTCCAAGGATCGTCTGGAAACCTTGCAAAAGGATTTGGCCGATCTTCAGGAGAAATCCGCCGAGATGACCGCCCAATGGCAGGCCGAACGCGACAAGCTTGCGGGCGCGCGGGATCTGAAGGAACAGCTCGACAAAGCGCGCGCTGATCTGGAGATCGCCAAGCGTGAGGGCAATCTGGCGAAAGCGGGTGAGTTGTCTTATGGCATCATCCCCGAGCTTGAGAAAAAGCTGACCGAGGCCGAAAACGCGGAAAGCAACGCCATGATGGCCGAGGAAACGGTGCGTCCGGAACAGATCGCTTCGGTGGTCGAACGTTGGACCGGTATCCCGACCGCCAAGATGCTGGAAGGCGAGCGTGAGAAACTGCTGCGGATGGAAGACGATCTGCATTCCCGCGTGATCGGTCAGGATGCGGCGGTGACCGCTGTCGCCAATGCCGTGCGTCGCGCGCGCGCGGGTTTGAACGACGAAGGCCGCCCGCTGGGCTCGTTTCTGTTCCTCGGGCCGACCGGCGTGGGTAAGACCGAGCTGACCAAGGCCGTCGCGAATTTCCTGTTCGACGACGACAACGCGATGGTGCGCATCGATATGTCCGAGTTCATGGAGAAACACGCGGTCGCCCGTCTGATTGGTGCCCCTCCGGGCTATGTCGGTTATGACGAAGGTGGCGTGCTGACCGAAGCCGTGCGGCGCAGGCCCTATCAGGTCGTGCTGTTCGATGAGGTCGAAAAGGCGCATCCGGATGTGTTCAACGTGCTGTTGCAGGTTCTGGATGATGGCGTGCTGACCGATGGTCAGGGCCGCACCGTGGACTTCAAGCAGACGCTGATCATCCTGACGTCGAACCTTGGGTCTCAGGCGCTGAGCCAGTTGCCCGAAGGCGCCGACAGTGCGCAGGCACGGCGGGATGTGATGGATGCGGTCCGGGCGCATTTCCGGCCCGAGTTCCTGAACCGTCTGGATGAAACGATCATCTTTGACCGCCTCAAGCGGGCCGACATGGATGGTATCGTCGATATCCAGATGGCGCGTCTGCAGAAACGTCTGGCCGCCCGCAAGATCGAGCTGGTGTTGGACGACGGCGCCAAGGAATGGCTGGCCAACGAAGGCTATGATCCGGTCTTCGGTGCGCGTCCGCTGAAGCGCGTGATCCAGCGCGCCTTGCAGAACCCGCTGGCCGAAGCCTTGCTGGCCGGTGAGATCAAGGATGGCGAAACCGTTCCCGTGACCGCCGGGACCGAGGGCCTGATCATCGGCGACCGGTTGGGGACGTCGGAACGTCCCCGCCCGGATGATGCCGTCGTGCATTAACAGGCGCCCTAGTACTGAAAGACCCGCCTCCTCGGCGGGTCTTTTTTATGCCCCGGCAAAGTGCCGGTTCAGAAAACCGGCGATTTCCGTCAGTGAGGCATCAGCCTCGGGGATTTCGGGGTAAAATTCGAACACGTGCCACATCCCTTCCCAGATGCGCAGGGTGCAGTCCGCGCCCGCCTCGCGCAGAAGGTGGTCCAGACGCACGCAACCGCTCAGCAAGTGATCGCGGGTTCCGCTGGTCAGGAAGACGGGTGGAAAATCGGCGTCGAACGAACCGTAGATCGGTGAGATGTCAGGGTGTGTCGGGTCGGCGTTCTGGGGCATGTAACAGGACCGGAAAAACTCGATTTCCGACTGGTTGAGGAACGGGTCGCGGTCAGCCCGTCCGCTGTCTCCGGGGTTGATTACATCGACAAACGGCGACAACAGGGCCAGCGCCTTTGGTTGCGGTCCATGAGTTTCACGCAGTTGGTGAAGCGCGGCCAGCGCCAGATTGCCGCCAGCAGACTCTCCGCACAGACAAGCGCCCGGCGTTTCGGCCAAAACGGACGAGATCACCGCAGTACAAGCATCAAGCGCGGCCGGGTGAGGGTGTTCGGGGGCCAGCGGATAATGTGGCGCTATCACTACAGCCCCGGTCTTCGCGGCGAGTGAGGCGGAAATCGGCAGGTCCTCGAACGGGCTGCCCAAGGTGAACCCGCCGCCGAACAGATAGACAAGTTTTCGACCCATGCGCGGTTCAGGTGGCGTGATGACCATGCATTGCACGCCTGCGATTGTCTGCTCGGACAAGGTGATGCCGGTCTTTTCAACAACTGACATACACCCCTGTTCGCTTTCCTTGCGCAACATGGCCCGAAGGTCGTCCAGAGGTTGGCTCAGATCGCGGTTTGGGGCCTGGGCGGCAAAGGCCTCGGCTTCGGGACTGATCAGGGTAAAGGTGGGGGAGGGATGGTCTTTGGTCATAATGGTAGCTTGAGAGGGGGCAAAAGACCCGCCTGCAAAGGCGGGTCAGAAACGGCCTTATATCAGTGCAAATATCCGCGCAGGACCGCCCGTGCCGCCGACATGTTTGGGCGCGCCGATAACCAGCGTGGCGCCGGCGGCTGGCACCCGGTCCAGACCGGCCATGTTTTCGATCCCGAAACGGCCGGTTGGCAGCCACGCATAATGCGTGGCGAAATCCGTTGAGGGGCCGTGGTCCAGAGATAGGGTGTCCGATGCGATCGACCGCGCACCGGTTTCCTCCATCAGCATCTGCGCGGCCTCGACATGGAAACCGGGATAATGCTGTGCTTCACCATCAAATCCGCGATAAGCATCGCTGTCGGCCTTGGCGGCCCAGCCGGAATAGAGCGCAACGCACGCACCGTCCGGAATATCGCCATTGGCCGACATCCACGCCCTCAGGTCATCCGGGGTCAGCAGCGTGTCCGCGTCCTCGGCCGCGCGGGCCGCGATGTCCACGACACAGAGCGGTGCCACCAGATCCGAGACCGGGATTTCATCCACCGAGGCCCCGTCTGCCGAGAAATGCAAAGGTGCATCAATATGCGTGCCGGTGTGTTCGTTCACCACCATCCGCTGCACGTTGAAGCCATGGTCCGCGAAGTTGAAAACTTGTTCGGACGCGTATCCCGGCTCTCCGAAATAGGTCGGGAAATCGGGGCTGATCGTGTGGGTCATGTCCTCGATCCCGCCATGGCCTGCAGCCAGCGCCGCAGGTGCGGCAGCCCCGGTTGCGGCAGCGGCCACGCCGGTGGCAGCGGCGGCTTTGAAAAACCCGCGTCGCGACAGCATACGGTCCTTGACGGCGTTCATTACGCAAATGTCACACATTCGTTTTCTCCCTCTGAAGTTCTTCAGCTGTTGGGACGGGCAGGCCATCCGCTTTTCGTCTTCAGTACCTGGAGATCAGCCTGCATTTTTGCCGCAAGCGTTGTAAAGCCCGGGAGGGGTGTAGGCGCCGCCACGGCCGCGCCCGCAAGCGCTTACGCAAATCGGGCTTAGTAGCCGCCTGTCTGGCGGCTTTTGCGCAGGGCACGCAAGTCTTCCGCGCTCATGCGTGGGGTGTCCTCGGTGTCCTGCCTGGACTTTTGATTGGCCTCGATCACCTCGGACAGTTTCGGTGCCGTCTCGCGCAACCTCAGATAGCCCAGTACCCCGCCCGCGCATTGCAGGCTGAAAGCCCATGTCCCGATCAGCATGTAAAGTACGAACAGGCCAAGCAGCGACCAGAGGGGCCGGATCGAGGCCATGCCCTTGGTCATGTCTTCAAACTCCTGCAGTTCAGCCTGCAGGGAGCCGAAATAGTCCAAGGCGATCATCAGCGCGATCAGGAGCACGTGCAGGGCGATCATCCCGACATAGCTGAAGATGGTCAGCGCAAACAGCGGGCCGAACGAGGCGCGAAAATGCCGGAAAGGTGTATAGTGCATACCGTCCGGGTCCCGTCCGATCGAGGCGGATGTGATCGGCACAAGCAGGCTGGCCCGGATCGAGCACACCGACAGAAAGACCGCTAGCAGCCCCAGCAGCCCAGGAATAGCCCAGGACGGGTCGACATATTCAAGCGCCAGGTCGGCGACTTCACTCTGTTGCAGAATGTCCGGTGAAATCACAAATATTGATGCCGCGACGATCACGCCAACAATCAGCGTCACGCTTACACCCTCGACGGCGCCATATATCACCGCCGGGGTGAACAACCCCTTGATGCCCGTGCTGGGCTTCACGCCTTTGACCTGCAGCCCCATCCTTGTCCCAAGCAGGGTCGGAACGACGCTGGAAGAGGCCATGATCAGGAACGTAACGATGAAGGCAAATGGCGGAAAGATGAGGCCCAGCAAAAACCCGACCAGGACTCCGACCAGGTTATAGAGGGTCAGGGCAATAAACATGACTGGCAGGACAACGGCCAGGCGCCAGAAAATGGACAGGGACAAAGGGAACGCTTTGGCAAACAGCACAGTAGTAATCTCTTTTCGGTATTCGGTTAACTGTCGGCGTATCCAAGCCGCACAGGCTGCGCCAGTTCTTTTCAGAAGGGATTGTCAAATGCAGGGCGGCAATGTGTCATTTTGGAATCGCAGTGACCGGCTGACGGACCTGATACGTTACAATCTCGTCTCTCAATCGTGACGCCTGTTTCCTTGGCTCTGTGCTATCAGCGGATTACCTCACTATCCGAGGATGTTTGACGACTGGAGACATACATGGCGCATCGCTGGACCAATACACTGACACATGCTGACGTCACCCCCCGGGCGGCGTTTCTGAACCGGCGGCAGGTCATGGCCGGACTGGCAGGTGTCGGACTGGCCGGGATGACGCGGGGGGCCGCGGCGCAGGAGGCGCTGGAGCCGAACACTTGGGAAGAGATCACCTCGTACAACAATTTCTACGAATTCGGGACCGGTAAGGACGATCCGGCCAAATATGCCAGCGCCCTGACCACCGAGCCGTGGAGCGTCAAGATCGACGGACTGGTCGACAACCCGGGTGACTATGACTTCAAGGCCATCCTGTCCGAGATGACGGTCGAGGAGCGCATCTATCGCTTCCGCTGTGTTGAGGCCTGGTCGATGGTGATCCCGTGGAACGGGTTCGAACTGGCCGATCTGCTGAATATGGCGGGAGTGCAGGACGGCGCCAAATTTGTGGCTTTTGAAACCGCAGTGATCCCGGATGAGATGCCGGGCGTGCGTTATCCGATTCTGGACTGGCCCTACCGCGAAGGGCTGCGTCTGGATGAGGCGATGCACCCGCTGACCATAATGGCGACCGGCATCTATGGCCGTCCGATCCCGAACCAGAACGGCGCGCCTCTGCGTTTGGTGGTGCCGTGGAAATATGGCTTCAAGTCGATCAAGTCGATCGTGCGGATCACCCTGACGGATGTCGAGCCGCCCACCAGTTGGAACATGTCCAACCCGCGTGAGTATGGCTTCTATAGTAATGTGAACCCGAACGTGGATCATCCGCGCTGGTCGCAGGCCTCGGAACGCCAGATCGGCGGTGGCCTTTTTGCCAAGCGCATCCCCACCCTGATGTTCAATGGCTACGAGAAAGAAGTCGCGGGCCTGTACGAGGGCATGGATCTGGCGGAATACTATTAAGCCTATGCAGCGGGTGAATCAGATATTACGCCGCATCCCCGTCTGGGCGGTGTATCTGCTGGGGGTGCTTCCGGCCCCCTGGCTGTTCTATCAGGCACTGACCGGAGGCTTGGGTGTCGAACCGATCGAGGCGCTGGAACATCGGTATGGAGAACTGGCGCTGCAATTGTTGATCGCTGTGCTGGCGATTTCTCCGCTGCGGCGGTTCCTTGGTCTGAACCTGCTCAAGTTCCGCCGTGCTCTTGGCGTGCTGACATTCACTTATGTCAGTCTGCATCTGCTGGTGTGGCTTGTTCTGGACGTGCAAGTGCCCAGCCAGATCTGGGCCGATATTCTCAAACGTCCTTATATTACGGTTGGGATGGCGGCGTTTGTCTTGATGCTGCCATTGGCCGTGACATCGAACAATCTGTCCGTACGAAAACTGGGGGCCCGGTGGCGCAGCCTGCAGCGACTGGTCTTCCCGGCGGCGATCCTGGGGGGGCTGCACTATGTCATGCTGGCCAAGGGCTTCCAGATCGAACCGCTGGTCTACTTGTCCCTGATTGTCGGTCTGTTGCTGCTGCGTGTTCCGTTTGCAGGTCTGCTGACTCGGCCGCGTGAGGCCGATTCCGCCTGACTCGCGACCGAGTCTGTGGGTAACCCTGTGCAAAAGCCGGGATTCGGGGTGGGGTCAGTAGGGAAACGCGCAGCCGGCGCAATTTGTGAATCTGTAGTTAATTGTTTTTATTGTAAAAAATACGATTTTGCGGTTTTTTGCAGGTTTCTCGAATTTTCCACTTGCGGCTAGTGTTGGTTATACTTAGAACCCCCTTCACCGGCGCTGCTGAGGCGCTCGGGACACACCGGCGAGACGGTGGGACG
>NZ_WPZO01000008.1 GCF_013031355.1 Ruegeria arenilitoris
AAAGTCCGGTTTCTGCGCCTCACTGTCATTCGAGCAGCATGCAGCATCCTGTGGGTTTGGGCTCACTGCAGCCGTTCTCTGCGGTGAGACAGAACAGGTCCTTTGAGCCCTTCCCGGTCTTTGCTGCACCAACTGGATGCTATGGGTGCGCTAGGAAGGTCAAAGCTCTAAGCGGACCTTCAGCGGTTTTGACAAAAAACAGAGGTCTGGCTTCTACAAGTATCACGCCTCCATCTACTTGTTGTGCAGCAACTCACGCAGTTCGGGATAGTGTTGGTTGATTTGCCTTTCTAACTGTTTGGACCCTTGCTTGGGTGTCCAGGATTGTCCCATCAAGTTTTCAAACGCGCGTAAAACTAACCGTTCCAATGCAATCTCCGGTGAAGTCTTTAGGTCGTATTTTTGACGGTTGGTCTGAAAGCGTCCACGGATTTTCGTTTCATCGTCAGAGTCACCGTGAACTATTGCGTTTCGGAGTTGGTAGAGCTCCACCATAAGATCGGCAGTGGCTCTAGTTTTGTCTGTAGACACCGCGACCATCGTCGCTAGAGCATACCGTTTTACGTAACCCTTGATGACGAACAAGCACTCAAGCGCATTGAAAAGAAGGCTTATCCTCAAGTATCTGGGGGGCTAACAAAGCGCGCGACAGCATTTCCGCGGCAAACAGATTGCATTTGTAAGTTTCAAACACGCCAGCAATGTGTTTAGGCAGTCGATGTTTGCTAGGAAGACCAAATTTTGAGATTGTGGGAGCCTCGGATCCAAACAGAGCCGTTTCTTCTTGATAAGTAACAGAATGCGCCGGTGTAATGTAGGTAACCTCTCCAGTTAAGATTCTGTATTTCTGCACAAAACCTACATACTTTATGTCACCTGGCCGCCCGCATCGGTACGTGCGTAGCGCTGCCATCAGAGCTACCATGGCAGGCCGTTCATTGAATTGTGGGTCAGTCGTGACAAAGGCACTGTAGGGGTAGTCGCCTAGTTTTAGATACGGTTGAAGCCGTCTCAGGTCGATATTCAAGTCATTCGAAGAGACCAGCGCCCCTAGTTGACCAAGTTCTATTCCCTCCTTCATCTCTAGCCCTTGGATCAAGAGTAGGCGCTCATTGTTAGCGGGCACCAAGCCGTGATTGTGCCCGTTCAGAACAACTTCGACAAAAACGTCATGATTGACGGCATCTTCCGTTAAACTAGGGAGGTGTGATCGTTGCTGGACTACCCGTTGTATGGAGAACAATTGGTATTCGTTGGCCAAGGTGCTGAATTGGCGGGCCAAACTGTATAGTTGCATAGCAGGCTTGCCAGCACTTATCAGCCAACCGTTAAAGTCTTGCCATTCCTGCCAACTCTCTACCGCAAGCCCGATATTGTGATCGAGCTGCATAGCCATACAAAAATCAACTCGTGCCAAGTCACCGTCAATTACAACACACTGTTCGAAACCCAATTTTGCCAAATAGAAGAAAAAACGACGGTACAGAGCCTCATATAGCGCTATTCCAACACGAACATCCGGCATTCGAGTACCTCAAAATCTAAAGTTCTTTGTCCAGGAATATGTTGGAAGATCAAGGCATGGTGAATTGTAGAGTGCAACCTTAAATTGAAGCAGCAAAGTTTCCCAATTCAGATAAGGAATCTACCCTTGCCCGGCGACGGAACAAGGTCACTTCCGACGCAAAGCTGCCGTTCGTAGTGGTCGGTGCTGCTAATGTGGCGAAGGGCAGCTCCGTGGCGTTCCTGTTAGGTAACCGGTGGCACGGTGATTGGGGGCCATCGGTCTGGATGCAAAATCTTAACGGGATTGGGCGGCAGCTTTGTTGGGATTCATGCGGCAATTCACCGGGAATATGCAATCAGTCTTGTCGCATATCGCAATTCTCGAGCAATAAGCATCAAATGGATGCTTATCCTTCACAAGATTTCATCTGTTCTTTCGCCTTGTCCCAAGAAACCCCCAACCTTCTGCTCAATTCGTTAATTGAAGGACAGTCTTGAAGCGCCTTTCGAACTTCAGAGCTATCGAGTTGAATTGAAGGTCTTCCTGAGCGAATTGGAACTTTTCGATGCTTCAGGCCGTCAGAAAGTGTCGTTGTCTTCAGCCCATGGCGCTTTGCTATCTGCGCTAAAGGTAGGCGAGATTCATAGTCCTTGATGACGCGTTCCCATGGATCCAAACCCAGCTGTTCAAGCAGCTTCCAAAGAGACTTGCGAGAGCAATAGTACATTGCACGTAAATCCTTGAGCATTTCTACGGCATGAAAGTCTGAAATGAGATGCTTCGACGAGAATTGGAAAGGTAACTCCATAGCCTCTTTCAGCCAGACCATCATAAAGAGATCACCGTCTTTGCCCAGACTAATATCGGAGCGTTTTACCGCTGCCGGGTCAACTCTTCGGAAAGTTCTGTAGTTGTTTTGAACCTCCCAAATGTCGCGGGCAAGCTGACACGCGACTTTCTCTTTAGCTCGCATTTTCCATGCCCCTTCTTCCAAGAAGGTGTTTTTTGCAACTTGGGGCAGCGTTTAAAAGATTTGACTGCCGCGCGCACGATAACTCTATTTGGGATAGTCGCAAAATAGACTCCATTCGTGAGGTCAAATCATGAGACACAATGATATCCCTATCGACCGAGCAAGGCATGCGCGGATCAAGTTTGAACTAGAAATCAGGGGGTTGAAGCTCACGGATCTAGCGCAACGGATCGGTGTCGGAGCCAGCGCCGTCAGCTCTGTGTCGCTTGGGAAAAGCCGTTCGGAGAAAATCGAGAAGTACCTGGCTGCTGTGTTAAATCAGCGGGTTGAGGAGCTGTTCCCTGAGCGCTACGCCCAATCAGAAGTGGTCGAGGAGCAAAGCACGGGAAGACCGTAAATCCCGGGTTCTGGAAAGGTTGTGGCGTTGCGATGAGACCCATTGGTGAGCCGGAAAGGACCGAAGTCCTGTGTTGCAGATCGCCTGGTTTTTACGCAGGCAGAGGGACCTGTCGCAATCGTCCGGATTGCGGACATTTCCGAAGTGCACAAACTGCCACGCGCACTTGCCTGGGTCCGCGATACGATACGAGTATTGTTGTTGACGGTGTCTTCCGCATGTTTTGCGACTTCTTACCTTCTATCGCCGGGCCTGGGGACTTTACCTCGCAAAGATCGATACTGCCTACGCAACGCTTGCTTGTCTGGCTTCAGGCAAAGGCTAGGCAACGGCCTATTGAGCGCGGGCATTCCAGTCTACGAAAACTGTTGAATTCGCCCATCGAGCAGGCTCTGGCGGATGCCATTGGTGTGCCTGTCTCCGAGCTGTTCGAACCACTGCCAAGAGAGGAGAGCAACAAATGAGCCCGTAGGAAAAGCAAAGCCCCCGAGAGTTGCAGCTCTCAAAGGGCCAAGTGCAAGAGATTAGCACCCCTTTGCACACCCTTCATGAATGATTTTTGGCGACCCGTCAACCGCGCTGATCACTTCAGCGGGCGGGTCACCTTTTGCCTTAATCGATGAAAAGGAGCCGAACGGCGCGGGCAACAACCGCAGCCACGGCTAGAGATATGTCTAAAGATGATGACGACGACGATTTCTATCGTCCCCCTGCACCCACCACGGCCGGGCTTATGTTTCCTGCGCGCTCGAAGTTCACTGTGCGCGGGTTTACCCTGGCTAGGACACCCGCCGAAATGTACTGGCGGCAGTTTATTTCAGCCAGTCAGCTTGAACGGGCAACCTGCCTACTCGCTCTCGCAGATCCAAATCTTTGGAACCTGCACGATCAGCCGCGTCCCGTCAGCTATATTGATGCCTCGGGGCGTCAGCGCACGCATCGCTTTGATTGGCTGGCGGAGTACCGGGATGGATCACGTGTGGCGATGGCCGTCAAACCCGCCGAACGGGTCGAAAAGCTGAGCTTCCGAAGCACGCTCGCCGCGATCCGACGTGATCTGCCGAAGGGATTTGCCGACAAAGTTTGCCTCATCACAGAGCGCAACCACCATCCAAAAGAAGTGCAAAACGCAGAGCTTCTGAATTTCTTTAGACGCTGCCCGGACGAAGAGGCCGATCTTCTCGTTGCTGAGACCATCGCAGGTCTCAAAGACGAGCTTTCTATCGATGATCTCATCAAACCTCTGGGCCTGGGTGCGCGCGGCTTCCGCGCCGCCTTCAGAGCTATTTACGCGGGGCATCTGCAAGCCAACACGCGTGAACGCATTTCCACCAACACAACCGTCGCTCCAAGAAAGGAAAAGCCATGAAAGATATCCAGTTTCAGCTCAACCTTAGCCTCGAAGATGCTGTGATCGGGAAAGGTGAACTCAGCTTTGTGCATAAGGTCACAGAGGACACGGTTACACTGCTTGCAAAACAGGCGGGCTCTGTTCCTCTGACGTTTACCCATGAGGAACTCGCCAAACTGCTCGAAGATGGGCATTTCTCGATCGAGTATGGCTATTTCTCGGATCGTCAGGCCGCGCGTCGCGCGCGGGCAGGGCGGGCGTTGCTCTCGCGCTTGTCTCTCAAAACCCAGCTCTTGGCGTTCCAAGGCGAAGCCTGGTGCGAGGCCATGCGCGAAGGGGAAGAAGAAGGGTGGTTTAACCGATCTTCAAAACGGTGGTTTGAATTTCTTCCGAAGCTGCATGAGCGCGTGAAGCAGAAACTTCAGGATGGGGTGCTCAAAGCCATGAACGGCGAGCCGGTTCCACCGGACCTCCTTTCGCATGTTCCCGGTCGCAGCACCATCATGCAAAAGTACCGGGTTTGGGAAGAGACCCGGGACCCGATGATTTTTGTCAAAAGATCGATTTTCAACGGTCAGAACGGCAAGAGGGTACATCCCCATGTCGAAGCGATCATTCAGATCGAACTTGCAAACTATCTTCACCCCAACGAGATTTACCCTTCGCAAGTTTTGGATGCTGTAAATAGTGAGGTCCGACGAAAGAACATCGCCCTTGGGATCGCCGGTGAGGAACTTCTTCCGGAAGTTTCACTGAGCACGATCGAGCGCCGTATCAATGAACTGGACCGGTTTGAGGTGTTGGCTGCACGCAAGGGTGTCGCATATGCCAAGAACAAGCTGGGTGCCCATGTTGGAGGCATCAAGCTTCAGGCTCCACTGTTTCGTATTGAAATGGACGAATGGGAAATCGACCTCATGTCGATCCTGAAGAGCGCAGGGATCGACATCACGCATACCAGCCTGCGTGATCTTGAACTTGGGCGCTACTGGGTGTGCGTCGCAATGGACACCGCCAGCCGTTCAATTTTGGGTCTCAAGCTTTCGACCGCGCCAAGTGCAGAAGATGCGAAAGCAGTTATCTGGATGGCAATGCGCGACAAGACTGCGCTTGCATCCGGGCTGGGCTGTGAAACACCCTGGTCGCAACACGGGCATGTCTATCATGTTGTCGTCGACAATGGCCCGGCCTTTGTGAACGCGGATTTCAAAGCTGTACTGTCCGATCTGGCGATTGACTATTCTGTTTTGCCTGCTGGGGTTCCTCGATTGAGAGGGGTCATCGAGCGCTTATTTCGTACGATAGCGACTTTGTTGATGCCCTATTTGACCGGGCGGACATTTTCCAATCCGCAGCAAAGGGGCGACTATCCGTCGGAAAAATATGCGGTGCATACCGCAGAGAGCATCTTGGAACTTCTGGTGCGGTTCACGGTTGATGTTTACCATAATCGCAAGCATCGGAGCTTAGAATACGCAACGCCCAACAACATGTGGGACAAGCTCGTCTCTGAGTTTGGTTGGTCTCCACCAATGAGCGCGCACAAACTGCGTCACATCCTGGGACTGAAATTCCAGCGGAAAACTGGCCCTCATGGCATTTTGATGAACGGCGTGAATTATCATTCCAAACGTCTTGCCAAGCACTTTCTGAAATACGGTCCGCAATCGGTCGAGGTCAGTATCGATCCTGAAGATATGGGTCATATCTCAGTTTGGCTGGAGCGTGGAAACGACAGCGGGTGGTCAACGTTGCGGGCAACGATCGACGGGCTTGACGGAATATCTTTTGCAACGTGGGAGCGATCAGTCTTTGAGCTGCGCAAAAACAATCGCGCAGCCGCCAGCCTGACGCAGGGTGTATTAGACCGCGCTATTCAGCGAATGAAGGAGATCGACGCTGAGCAATGTGCGGCGCGACAGCTTGGGCCGATCAAAACTACCAGAGATCAGATCAAACGCGCGCAAAAAGAGACGTTCTGGGGTCTGTCTTTGGGGTCCGACCCGGACGTTGTTGCCGACAAAAACGCTCCGAGCCCGGATCAGGACATCGGATTCCTCTCCGATGAAATACCGTACCTTCCCGGCCCACTACCCGAAGAAGAACCAATACTGCCAGAGGAGAGCGAAAGCGAGTGGCTCTTCAGTGACGAGTTGGACGACGACGACGGTGATCGGAGAGGATCCGACGAAACCGAGGAGAAGGGCGATGAATAAGCACAGCAAGAAGTTTTGGACTGACAAGGACATCCGCAAAATGGTGCAGAGTCTGAGGAGACTCTACATCCCGCGGCCAGAGTTTGACAAACTTGATGCGCGCTTTGGTGCTCTTCTTGAACAGCGCCGTGCAGACGATGCGGACGGTATGCTGTTCACAGCCAGAAGCATCATGCTGGTGGGGCCGTCGGGGAGCGGGAAAACCACTGCCGTGCGGCATCTCAAGCATAAGTACAGGCACGCAATGGCGACGGACACGGAGCAGGAAATCTGCGAGTTCATTGGTCTTCAGGTGCCAAGCCCCGCCACGATGAAATTTGTTGGTGCGGCTACGCTGCGGGCGCTTGGTTATCCGTATTCTGGTAACAAACAAGGCCCGGCAATCTGGGATCAGGTCAAAGAGCAACTCCGGCTGCGTCGAACGCTCTTTCTTGGCTTCGACGAGGCGCAGGATTTGGCTCGTTTCCAAACTGACAAGGAACGGCAGTCAGTGGTCAACACCCTAAAATCTCTGATGGAAAACTCCGTCTGGCCGGTCGGGTTGCTGCTGTCCGGGATGCCTGACCTCAAGAAAATCGTAAATCAGGACGCGCAACTGGCACGTCGAGTTGATCCGATTGAAATCGGTCGGCTGCACGCAGTGCGTGATGTCGAACATGTCATAAAGATCGTTCAAAGATACGCCGATCGTGCGCGGATTGAAGTTACAGCGTCGGTGAAGAACGAAGCTTTTGCCATGAGGCTGATGCATGCGGCGGACTATCAGTTTGGACTGATGGCCGAGATCGTGGTCTTGGCGGTGTCGCATGCACTGTTCACCCAGGGGTTCGAAGCCAAGCTAAGCATTCGGCATTTTGCAGAGGTCTACGGCGAGCGTAACGGAGCTGAGGAATGGATGAATGTCTTCATCGCCGAGGACTACGGGCGCATCAATCCAAGAAAGCTTCTGGACGACGGGGAAGACCCTGACGACGGAGAAAATGCATGAGGTCTCCCCTTAACCCCATTCTCCCCCTTATCGAGGGGGAGACACCCTCAGGTTACGTCAGTCGAGTGGCTCGGCTCTATCGAACCACACCGCGCGATCTCTGTTCGGATCTTGGAATGCGATGGCCATTTCTCTGCTCCGGGCATGAGGATCAATTGGAGCGTCTTGCATGGCTGACAGGACAGGATTGTTCGGCGTTGAAGTTGTGTTCAGCGACTAAGCTCGCAGCTGGCCGATATCGCGTGGGGCTTACGCATTCCTCAACGGGTGTGTTTCGCCGAACGGCTTCCCGGTTTTGTCCTCTCTGCGTGTCGGAAGCACGGACCCAGTCAGGCGAACATGGCATATACGAGCTACTGGAATGGAAAGTTCTCAGCCTGCACCGCTGCGACAAGCACGGCGTAGGGCTGCGAACACTGCCGGCTGCGGGTCACTCTCACGAAGCCTATGATTTTGCGACACAGGCGATCAAGCATTGGGAGGTGATCGAGAAGGCCGTTGCCGATGCCATCATTCTACCGCCGATCAGGTTCGAAGATTATGTCCGCGAACGCATCCGATCTGGCCCACAAGGAGACTGGCTCAATGGTTTCGACCTAACAAGTCTGCATGGAGCTTGCGTTTCCCTAGGAGCAGCGTTGGAAGGGTTCGGTGCCAGAGCCGCAATGAGCCTTGATCGGTCAGTCACGCCTCGACTGGCTGAACTCGGACATTCCTACATGTCAGACGGGCCAGACGGACTGTCACGAGCGCTTCACCTGCTGCACGGAAACAGCCGGAGTGAGCGCCCGTATTTTAGCTCCGATCTGGGCCCGTTCTATGAATGGCTTCATGACGGCCAGGACGACCCAATCTTGCACGAAATACGGACAAAAACGCGCGAGCACATCTTTGAGACCTATCCGGTACCTTTGGACAAAGATGTTTTAGGGCAAAAGCCACAGCGTGAAATCTGGCTCACGATGGAAGAGGCCCGCAAGCGTTCGGGTTTCGGTGCAGTCTTTTTGAAAAAGCTGTTGGGGTACATCGAGGGGATCAGCGCTGATGACGCCATGAAACGCACGGATGTTCGAGTGACCGAGCTTGCCTGGGCGCAGGCGTTTTGGTCGGAGCTTATGAACCTGTCTCAGGCTGCGAAAGAGTTGTCCATTCGGTCTGAGCAAGTAAAAGTGCTCATGCGTTTGGGGGTTCTGACGCAGGTTCAAGTAACGTCGGCCTTGCGCTATGCGCGGCGTCAGGAGATCCAATTTCTACTGCGGCGCATTGGGGGACTGCCTGATGTCACCAACGACGTCGGCTACCTACCTCTTCGGACGTTCTGTCGTTCAAGGGGAATTTCTCTGGCTCGGGTTGTTGCGGCGTGTTTGTCGGGTGAACTGGAAGGGCAACTGCGCCAGGGCACAGGCGCGGGGGTGCATGCAATTGAGGTTTCTGAGCGGGCTTTCGCTCAAAAGGATGCCATCTGCCTTGAACGCGATTTGACGCTCGCAGAGACGGCAAAGTTCCTCAAGATCAGTATCATCTCAATCCGCAAGCTGCGTAATGCGGGCTATTTGGCTGTAATCAACAAGCTCAACCCGGATACAATCCACATCAGGACCTACGTATGTCGTGACAGTATTCGCGGGTTTCAGGCGCGGTATGCCACGTTGGGCCAGATCGCAGTTCAACGCAACGTTGCCCCGATCCACTTAGCACGGCAACTCGATCGCGAAGAGATTTCGCCCATTTCTTGTGATGGCAGTCTGGTGCGCGTCTATGACAAGGAGGCCGTATTGCCGGATGGAATTTGGCTTTCCAAATCTGCCATTGATCGGCAGGCGCAGGGAGAAGGCAAATGAGCAAGCTTGCGCTTTCTCTGCGTCCTGCTGCGCAGGAAATTCCCACATCCTATCTATCGCGATTGGCCGCGCGAAACGGCTGCTCGGATATGGCGTCCTTTTGTAGCGATGTTGGGTTGGACCTGCTTGCATTATCGAACGGGGATCGGGGTGCTCTAAAGGAGCTGTGTCATCTTGCGGGTCTGCGGGAAGACGCATTTGCAAAAACTCCCGTAATCAAGACGGCCAGAAATAGGTATCGGATCGGGCACGAGACGCTAGAACCTCTGACCTTCAATTGTGTTCAGGTTCGGGTCTGTCCAAAATGTCTGTTGGAGCAGCACCAACTGTCGCCAGAAATCTGGGAAAAGACACATCAGCTTCACTGGCAGATCCCACAAATTGGGTGCTGTCATCTGCACAACGAAAGGCTGCTTACCATATCGTGCAGATCTCTGCGTTTGAGGCGCTTTGATACCAGCTTGGCAATCAAAAATGCCTGGAACGAAATTCAATCTGCAGATCATCCCATGATCGCCGATAGCCTTGATCGCTATCTTGCCGAGCGGTTGATCAGAAGACGCGGTCAGCCTCTTTGCGACCAAATGAGTATTCCGCTGCTTTGCAGGATTGCCGAAGCTCTTGGCATCATTCTGACCTATGGCAGGTCGCAACGTAGGGGCGACCTGGACCGCCATGCAAAACGGCGGGCTCTTTTGAACGGATTTGAGCTCCTGATGGCTGGGGACAACGCCTTGTTTGACGCCTTGACGGAATTCTCGAAAAGAACCGCGCGAAAGTCCGGTCGCTATAGTTGGCCGCATTTTGGCGCGCTACGCAACTATCTGTATCGAGACTTGGACTACAGTGAAGGTTTGGACAAGTTTCGGGAGTTGATGCACCGATACGTCGTGGATCGCTATCCCATTGTGCCGGGTACAGTCGTCTTTGGAATTGAAGTTGAAAGGCGCCGGGTTCACACTCTCACATCTGCCAGAAAACACCTGAAAGTTCGTCGCGATCTATTCGAGGAGATCCTGATCGACAGCCGTCTCGGTCACCGCGATGCAAACGGGACGTTTGTGCTTGATGGCATTCTGACCGTCGAAATTGTCGAAGGATTGAGAGAGGTAACCTCAAGGTTTCTGTCCAGGAAAGAGGTCGCGGGGTTTCTGGGTATTTCAGAAAACGTGGTCAAGGAACTGCAAAAACGCAGAGTCCTGCGACCCCGAACCGGGCAGGATCACTGGGAGCGCAAAGGCTATGATGCCGAATATCTGCAATGCATGCTGGATCGGATTTTTGACGGGACGCGTGTGTTTCGAACCGCTCCGAGAGGTTCCTACACAATATCGAATGTGACACGTCGTACTCAATGCCGAGTTGCTGATATCGTGGAGCTGATATTGTCAGGCAATCTCAAGGTGAAGGGGCGCATTGGCCAAGAGCTTGCACTGAGAAACTTGCTGGTTTCAAAAGCGGGTGTTTCCAAAGCCTTGTCGAAGCAGCCTCGAAATGGATTCACCAAAGAAGAACTGGTTCAAAGATGGTCTATGGGCCGGCCGAACCTCAATCGATTGATCGCAAGTGGCGTCCTCCGACAGAAGCGAATGAAACACAGTCAAAGCCGAGTGACCGGAATGCTTGTACCTGCCGAGGATGTTGAGGCCTATGAGCGGGACAGATGCAAGAAGGGCGCCGGGGTTTCTGATTTATCGGTCGAGACATGCGGAGGAAACGGTTGGCATAATCAGCGACGTTAAGTTTAGATATGCATGACTCATCAGCATTCGTTCGGCCGAAAATTAAAAATGCTGAAATGGAGGTCACAAGCTAATGGCTGATAATGAAAAAAGCCTTTTTGAGCGACTCAAATCACTATGGGAGGCCATGGAAAAGCTGGGTGAGGTAGATCCCGAATTTGATGCGAAGGCCTTTTTCGATGAGATGTGGGCAGAAGAGTATGAAGACTCCATCGCTTCTTGGGAGGCTGGAAACACACAGGAAATCAATGATGCGGAGCTTGCTGAGGACTTTGATAGGCAGTTCATGATGATTGCGGCAGCTTACGCCACGGGAGAGGCGGCTAAGATCGACCGGGTCATAAATCACATTGCAATAATTCGGCGTATGAAGAAGCTGGGAATTTTTGATTTAAGGGGCTCGAATAAGGACCATTCTGATGAGTGACGGGGTGCCTTGAAGCGAACCTTCGGTAATACTTAAAGATCAATAGGCGTTGCCAACCAGATGGGCAGCTTAATACTGATCAGCCCGAAAGGTCCGGTTCATGAGCAGTGCGCGGAAATGTCGACGTCTAGCTCACAAGCACTTTTAGGCATTAAGCCGCCGTTCACTTTTGAAATAGCCGGACCCGCTTTCGGCCATCCTCTGGACATTACAAAGCTCGGTTTCCGCGTATTGCACTCTTTTGCAACTATGGCAGCACCGCTGACCTTGCCTCTTTTGTTCTCAAACGACAGTTTTGTCCCGCATACCGGACGCTCCGCACGGCTGAACCACCGTGTGCTTGATAGAGATCGTCAAATGTTCGCTACTAGCCCATAGCAACAAATGCTCAAAAAAGAGAATGTCGGCTTTGAAGCGCACGCTAGTTTTCGTATGCACAGAACAACCTGACCTACTTTTCGGAACATTTGATGTGTAATACACTCGCTCTCTTAGGCCTGATAATTCTTTTAATGTTTGGAGGTGTTGCATCTGCTGAAGAAGTATATGTCACCGCGAACGGCGAAAGGGTGAACGCCCTCGACGTTTTTAAAGACTGTGATGTTTGCCCAGAGATGATCGTTCTACCGCTGGGTAAGTTTCAAATGGGCTCAACTGTCCGTGAGGCGAATGCTGCGCAGTTAAGCGGATATTTAACCATAAATACCTTTTTAACCACGAAACTCGACCCATCTGACTACGAATTGAAGCTCAGACAGTCCTTTACCAACCTTGGCATCGATCCAGATCGGCCCGAAGAGGGTCTAAGGCAATACTATGCAAGTGGAAACGTCGTCCAACAGGATGACCCTCAGTATTCTGTCAATCCGTTTCTGCACGAAGTACCCCGCCATCAGGTTACTATTGATCTGCCTATTGCTATGGGACGCAACGAAGTTACGCGCGAAGAATGGGCTGCTTGCGTTGAAGACGGTGGCTGCGAGATGGGACAAAAGGACCTTCCGCGCTATAAATACTCTTCGTGTGAGAGCGCCGTGGATTGTACTCCAAACCCAGATACACGCGTTAGGTATCGCCTTCCCAAGGGACCACATGCAACCCATCCACGCAGCCCAATGACTGGCATGACTTATTATGAGATGCTTGATTACACGTCGTGGCTAAACAAAAAGGTAGGGGCAAATGTTTACAGGGTTCCGACCGAAGCGGAATGGGAATACGCAGCACGGGCTGGCACAACAACTAGGTATGCGCAAGGCGACACTCTGACATTAGAACAGGCCAACTTTCTAAACTACCGCTTCGAAGATGTGGATGGTGAACGTGTTTGGAAAGTTGATTTTGGAAGTGCCAGAGAACTTTTACCAGTAGACAATCTCGATGCGGCAAATGATTGGGGCCTACGACATATGTCCGGTAACGCCGGTGAAGTCACAAGTTCCTGCGGAGAGGGACCGCATCGCGGCTTAGAAACGTCCAGTCAGTACTTGGCAGTAGATACAGACCGTCCCGACTGTAAGCGTTCGATAAAGGGAGGTGCGTATGCCGGACATGTTGAGTTAGCAAGACCCGCCCGACGCGTTGCCAGTTCGAGTGATCGCTGGTCGCCTTGGAGTGGGTTTCGTGTCGTCCGCGATTTAACCCCGGAGAAATAAAACTGCCTTTGGTGACGCCCGATACAGTGTCCGCTTTGTCCGATCATCCACCATTCGTGACCTGGCACCGAACGTCTGGAATGTGCGGCTCGCGACGCGACGCACATGCAAAGAATAGAAGCCTAGTCGACGGCAGGCATGGGCTCATCTTTCCATTTAAACGAGCTGTAGAGAACGGCTAGATCCAGCTCGTTGCGCCCTCAGATTCAGAATGGTTCAGTAGGCGCTAGCTCTGATTATGAACGGTTCCAGGTTTGGACGAAAAGCCCAGTCTGGTATGGCAAAGGAGCAGCCTTCAATAGGGATGTCGTTGCATACATTAACTGAGGCGGACGACACGTCAGACGGTCGGCCAAAGTTCCAAGACAGACTGACCCAGAGTTGCGCCGCAAGGTGGAACAGGCCGCTATTAACCACGCGATTGCCTATTACGAGTCCGACGAGGGCGGTTCTCATAGAGTGGAATCAGTCGAGAAGGACGGCGTCGGCTGGGACCTTGAAGCGTTCTCTGAAGACAGCGCCCATCTCAAAGTTGAGGTCAAAGGACTCTCTGGAAAAGACCCCATCGTCGAGCTAACGCCAAACGAATACGCGAAAATGCAATCACCTGAACATCGGGCAGACTACATCATTTACGTGCTTACGGAGGCGCTTTCGCCCAAACCGGTGGCCTACATTTTTCGCTATGATGCAATTTTAACGAAGGGGAAAGACTTGGTCTGGATGACCGACGACGGGCAGCGACTACGGATTTTGCCCATCATCGCGGCCCGGCTGTCCATTGCTTGACGCAGACACACTGCATCAGTTGACAAAGTCGGCCCTTGGACGAAGCCGCTCGCGCGGCAATGGCGTCTGAATGGGCCGTATCTTCCTCCGTTCACCCAGAGAAGACCGATTGAGACTTCAGACCAGTTCCGGTGAGATTCCCGCCAGACACATATACTTCTCCTAGAATAGATAGAGACGCTGTAGGCTCAATTGTTAAGGATCGCAAACACTGAGGCGTTGCGCGTGAAGCGTCAAATCTCTTACGCAATTCAGTCGATTCCTGTAACATCCCCAATATTTTTATTGCCTGTGAATTTTAGGAGGGACCTATGGGAGAATGCGACCTTATCATGAAAGGCGGGGTAACTTCGGGGGTGGTCTATCCATTTGCCATCACAGAGATAGCCGGATCTTATCGGCTGCGTAACATCGGGGGAACGTCGGCGGGTGCTATTGCGGCAACCATTGCAGGTGCGGCCGAGTATCGACGGCAGACCGGTGGCGGCAATGAGGGGTTCGGGGACATCGAGGAAATTGCCTCGGAACTTGGCAAGGACCTAGGCTCGCTGTTTCAGCCAACGCCCGAGTTGAAACAGCCCTTCGAAATCCTTAAAAAACTGGTGACAAAAGACCCGAACGCACCCGAGGGCGAAGATGGTAAACCCAAAGCCAAGACCGGTGTCTTGAAAGCGGTTTTGACCACTTACCGCGGGCGGGTGTTCACGGCTGTGTTGCTGGCTGGCGCGCCCGCAATCTTGTCGGCGATGTTTGGGGTATGGGGGTTCTTTCTGTTCTTCCTGTTGCTGATCCCGGTTTTAGCGGTCGTTCTGATCGGGCTGGCGCTGAAAAAGGCCGCAACGGTGCATCTGCCGGCCGCGGATTTCGGGCTCTGTTCCGGTAAGACACAACCAGATTCGCAAAAGCCGGCCTTCACCAACTGGATCGCAGATCACATCGATCGCGTGGCCGGTTGCGATGTGACTGATACGACTCCGCCCTTGACGATCGGTGATCTGGAACACGTTGGCATCAATGTGGCGACCATGACGACGGATCTGTCGACGCAACGGCCCTATAAGCTGCCTTTGACAGAAAAGCGGTTCTTTGTGCGACGGTCCGAGATGGAGCGGCTTTTTCCAAAGCGGGTGGTGGAATATCTCTGCCAAACCGCCAATCCGCCACAGCACAAGGACGATCCGGACGATCTTTTTCGTCTGCCGGTGGGGCCTGAATTCCCGCTGGTGCTGATGGCGCGGATGAGCCTGAGTTTTCCGGGGCTGATCAGCGCGGTGCCTCTGTGGCGTGTGGATTACGAGAAGCCAAAGGACGAAAACGGCAAGAACCCGATGACGCGGCTTTTGTTTTCCGACGGCGGCATTTGTTCAAACTTCCCGGTGCATTTCTTTGACGCGCCCCTGCCGCAGCGCCCAACCTTCGGCATCAAGCTGGGCCCCTATGAAGAGGCCATCCACACCGGCGAGCGGGTGGACTTGCCTGAAAAGCCGCGCGACGTTCCCAGGCTCCGGACGTCGAAGGTTGACGGGATCGGTTCTTTCCTTTTCGCCATTCTGAACACGGCAAAAGACTGGAACGACACGTTGCAATCGCAGTTGCCGGGCTATGCCGAACGGATCGTCGAAATCCGATTAAGGACGTCAGAGGGCGGCATGAACTTTACTATGGACCCAGGCGTTGTCTCCGATATTCAAGAATACGGCGCTCACGCAGGCAAAAAGCTTGTGACAGCGTTCAAGGACGAGGAACAAAAAGGCTTCAACCGCCATCGCTATGTTAGGGCGCTGTCCTATGCTGTTGCGATGGAAGAAGCGTTGGCAGGTCTGACCACTGCTTATACGGATAACGCGGCGAACCCTACCTACCCGGAAGTTATGGCAGAGTTGGATGTAGGTGCGTTTGGTCGAATTTCGAAGGCCGAGCGAAAAGAAATCGTCGAACCGTTTCTGGCCAAGCTTTCGACCCTCGGGCTGGAGGTTAAAAACGACGAAGCCAGCGCGAAAACCAAAACAGTGAAACAAGCGGGCGGTCCTGCACAGGACGCTAGCCTTAGGCTGGCGGCAGAAGCTGATCGGCGACCGGAGGTGGTGGATAGCAACGATTAAGGCATTGTCTGATGTTCTTTTTTAATCGGAAACTCAATGATGGTATTGTGCCGTCTTCACTGATCTCGCAGCAAAACGAAGCGCGTCGCGAGATGGAGGAGTATCTGCTCCATCTCAGCCCGGAGCGTCGGGCGCAGACCGATCCGCCCTTTGTGTGGAAACGTCCGTTTGGCAGAGATGTGCTGCCGGCGCTGCATGAGATGGCTTATGGCAAGTGTCCGTTTTGCGAGCGGCGTTTGGCGCCGGAGGATTTACTGGTCTATCGGTTCCGACCGCCGTCGCGGGCGAGTGATGGGCGGTCCAAGCCGGATCTGGAAGCTTATCTTTGGCTGACGTTCAATTGGCAAAACCTATTCCCGATCTGCCGGGAATGTCGGCCTTTGGATTCAAGTCGCTTTCCTGTTCGGGGCAAGCGATGGGCACCGGGGCCCGATGTTATCCAGGGATTGCTGACGTCACCCGCCAGCTTGTTTAGCGCGAAAGAGCAACCGCTGTTGCTGTTTCCGGGTGAATGGAAGCGTATTTTGAAGCCCGAGCGGGTAACCTTCGATGGACGTTTTCCAAACGTTGCGATGGGTTTTAATGCTTTCGAATTCAGGCGCGACCGGCTCCATGCTACAATCGATCACTTTCATCTGGATCGTCCCGAACTTGTCGCCGCGCGGCGTGCCGCGATTCAAAACAGAATTGAACTTTTGTATGACGGCATTGTCCTGACCAAGGCAGAGAAACAGGATTCCCCGGATGCACTGGAGTTTGCATCGACATTTTGGGTGTTGTTCGGCTTGGTGCTGAGGGAGTTTCAAGGCGAGCTAGACAACTGGCCAAAGAAAAAGTTGCCGACGCTTCGTCAGTCCATTGCCGGCCTTGAGAAAGCGATGAAGAGTGAAGGAGGTATTGCCGCCGTCAGATTTGCGATCAGTAAGCTGACGTCCACCGCGGTCGAGGCCGGCGATCCGTTCGAGCCCGCCCCCGTTTCTTCCTCGAAAACCGCCGCCAAACCCACACCTTCCGCCAAGGCTGCCCCCGGAACCGCGCCAAAACGGGATTTCCCACGCCTCACCAAAATCTCCATCCGCAATTTCAAATCGCTCGAAAGCGTCGAACTCAACCTCAAACCCGAGCTTACCAACGTCGACAAGGAGCGGTTGGTGTCGCCGAAGCATACATCGCTGCCCGAAGCGCCGTGTCTGTTGATCCTCGGCGAGAATGCGACGGGTAAGTCCTCGATCCTCGAAGCCATAGTGCTTGCATGTCTGACGCCCGCCGAACGGAAGACGCTTGATTTGAACGTTCGGCGCCTAACGCTCGATCCGGATTACCTAGGTGAGTTGGAGAGCCAACCGCGTCAGACGGCGGAGGTTGAGTTGACCTTTACGCCGAAGCGCAAGCTGTTGCTGACCATGGATCGCGAGACGGGGAAGATGTCGGGTTCGCCGCGCGCGCAGAGGCCCTTGATATTCGCGTTCGGGGCGCATCGACTTTATGGGCGCGAAGCCTCGGAAACTCCGGTGTCGCGGGTCGAGACGCTGTTTTACCCAGAACGCTCGATCTCGAACCCTGAAGCATGGTTGACCGAGTTGCATGAAAACAATCCGGGCGAGATCCACGACGTCATCATGGCGCTACGGTATCTGATCGAGATTGACGGCGATTTCGAGAATATTGAGCGACGTGAGACATCTTCCGGCGAGCCACGCTGGTTGATCAATTTTCAGCGCTCCCGGAACGGCAAAACGAAGGTCGATCCCAATACCGGCGAGAAGGCGGTCGAGCAGCTACCGTACACAGTCACGCAGCGGTTCGATACGGTTTCGTCCGGCTATCGCGCTGTTCTGGCGCTGGTCTGTGAGGTCTTGGCGGGGCTTTATCGTGCGTTTCCGGGCAGCATGTACGAGGCACGGCTGGCGCATGCAATTGTGGTGGTGGACGAGATCGAGGCGCATCTGCATCCGCGCTGGAAGCTGACGATTATCGACAGGCTGAGGCGAGCGTTACCGAATGTGACGTTCATCTTTACCAGCCACGATCCATTATGTGTGAGGGGCACAGTGCAGGGCGAGGTGGTGGTACTCAATCGCTATATCAACGACTTGACTTCGACGACAGGCGTTTTGCCTGAAGCGGTGGAAAGTGTTGCGATTGCCGAGCGGGCCGAGCATCTGACGGTCGAACAAATGCTGAATTCGGACCTTTTCCGGTTGTTGACGACGGAAGGCGAGAACACGCAGCGCGAGTATGCGCGCGTTGCCGACATTCTGGCCAAGCAAGAGCGGCGGGAGGACCTTACAAGCGAAGAGACACATATATTGGACGCGTTTACCGGTGAGATACGCGAGGCGTTGCCCTATGGCGACACGGTCATTCCACGGCTGGTTCAAGAAGCTGTTGCGGAATACGTCCGTGACGCGCGGGATCGGTCCTCGGCCGAACACAAGGCGAAGCGGAAGGAAGCGGTGGAACGGTTGAAGGCGTTTCTGGCGGGGACGCTGCAATGAGGAAGGCCGACCGCCCGAAATCCGATGTGCAGAATGTGTTGAACGCCGTCTACAACAGCGACGGCCAGACCGAGCTCGAGCGCGCAAAAGCGCATTACAAGGCGCTGATTGACGTCGGCGGCGAGATCAAGACCTATGAATTCTCGCGCTACAAGCGATCAGAAGTAAAAACCGAGCTGGAGAAGATCTTTCACGGCAAATGTGCCTATTGCGAAAGCCCGTTTTCCGCAACCCAGCCGGTGGATGTGGAACATTATCGTCCGAAAGGGCCGGTCGAAGGGGTGGTGGGGCACCCGGGTTATTGGTGGTTGGCGGCGGATTGGCTGAACCTTTTGCCGGCCTGCATCGATTGCAACCGGCGGCGGGCGCAGATCACACCCAATCCGCCGAATTGGCGCTTGGTGACGCTGACGGAACATTTTAAATTTGACCGAAACAAGAGCCTTCTAACGGGCAAGCAATCGGCCTTTCCGCTGGCCCCCGGAGCCGCCCATGTTGCGGTTCAGGAAGGGGCGGTGGACGACGAGCCACGGTTGCTGCTGGATCCAACGCGGGATGACCCGGACGATCATCTGGTGTTCCATGTAGATCGAAGCAAACCGTTGATATCGCTTGTATACCCGAAGCCGTTGGACGAGAGCGCGATGCCTGGGCTGCCGACGGCCATCCGAGATTTGGTGGATGTTGGCACTCAGGCAGATAGGGCAAATGCCAGCCCCATTGGAGCGGTGTCGATCCAGGTTTATGGTCTCAATCGTTTGGGTTTAGTGCAGGCGCGGACGCGGCTTTTGCGGGATTTGGATTACCTCGCTCATACCTCGACCGAGCTAGATCTGCTGAGGACCGAGTTCCGGACACGGGTAGAGCGCCGTGAGGCAGAGCGAGACGCTGCAGTGGTCGCGGGTGATGATGTGACAGCCTTGGAACTTGATCTGGATCTGGACCAGCGGGCGGTGGCGAAGTTGGGGGAGCTGGTTGCGTCGCTTCGGGCCAAAATAATTGAAAAAACAGATGAGAAATACCCCTATTCCGCAGTCGCGAAAGCTTGGGTTCGGGCGTATCTGGACGATCAGGTGATTGGCTGATCGGCCTGAAGCGGGCTATGGCCTCGGCCAGATGATCGAAAGAGCGAGTGAAGCGGTCGTAACTTGTATTGGGTCAGAATTGCTTGACGTTTGGGTCAGAATTGAATGACGCGATATGCTCGTTTCTTGAGGTTAGTGAACTCGATTGAGTCAAAGGTTTGTGACGTTCCACAATTCTGATGAATGTCACACGAACCTGATCCAACCGTCATAGTTGGACCAGAAATGAGGTGAACGTTCGACATCGGATGGCACCCCCAAATCAATAACTCCTTGAGCACGAAGTAGACCCAGAGCTGCAAATCAGTTGCTGACAGAGGAATTTGGTGCCGCTTTTTGAGTTGGCAGTCAGTCGTGACTGTCGGCCCATAGCTGCCGTTGGTCGCTCTATGGCAATTCTGCGCTTGCAGCCCGTATTCCTGCCGTTCGCTGCGAGCGCAAAGGCAACTGCTAAGCTCATGTCGTCAATATAATCCAGAACCGATGAACTCGCTTAGCGAGCATCAATGCGGACATTCAAAAAATGCCAAGGGCTCCCATTTCCATCAAGATAAGACTCGGCCACCTTACTAGGGAAGGCTTCGTACCCCTCACCAAGTACCATTAGCGCATATGGGTCGCCCAGGAAAACCGCTCGGCCCTTTAGATTTCAATCGTTTCAGTGACGACCAACGCATCCTCAAGCTCAACTCCAAAGTGCCTAAACTTCCTCGGCATCTAATAAAAGACCGCCCGTATCAAAAATCAGTGCGGGCTAATTCACTAAGTGACCATTGATTGCAGCTCGAGGGCATCCCGTCTCCCGACAATCTAATGTCAAGCCAAGTGACAGATTTGGGCTCTCTACGGGCCTTCGTCGCGCGCTTCGAACCGCTATTGCCAAGCTAGCAGAGGATTTCACACTCTTCTGCAATGGACTCCAAACATTCGGTTCCATAGCTGAGGTGCGATTTTCAAGGCAACCCTACTACTGCGGTTCCTCTTGCGCACATACTCTGCCGCTTCGTCGAGAGGCAGTCTATGAACCCTGCAGTTCATACCGTGTAAAATGCAGTTAACGAAAATCCGGTACCGTTTGGTTGAATCACTCAAATAGATCATTTCGCGTTCCAGGCCCCTATCACATTCACAGGGCAAATACTCGCTCTGAAGCTCTTCGTATTGCAGCTTTGCGGTCTCAGAGATTATCAAACGATCGACTGACCAAACACGCTGCTCGATGCGGCCTTCTTCATGAGCCCTAAACTTCGCCACAACGCTCCGGTGATTGCCTGTGTCAGTGAACAGCTCACCATTTATTTCCACCAAACTCCAGGGTTCGGTATCAGTGGCATGGGCTTTCGGATCGTCATAGTATTCGGGCTTGGTTTCCAGCATATCCAGCTTCTTCTTCATCCGCTTTCCGTAGGCTAGAAACTCTCGCCACGTCATTCCCTGATTGTAGGCGCCGTGGGATGTCCCAACGATCTTACGCGGATCAATAACGCAGTTTTTCATCTTTATTTCCCAGACAACGAAGTCTCTTTCGTCGTAGCGCGGGCATGCCCGGATTTCTTCGTCTGCCCAACGACCGGCTTCCTCCAACCATCTTAGGCCTGTCGGCGCTGATACAAGCTGTTTGATATTTTTCATTCGATTGTCGCCTCAGCCTGTTGCTTTTGAGCGGAAACCTTGGGCAAGCTCTTGCAGATCTCTGGCCCGGTCCTGGGCATGCGTTTAACGATGAACATGTTAGCCATTGAATTTCTGGCTACAAATGACACTAGTTTGGTCCCAAACTTTCCAACCGCCATCCAATCCACTCAGTATTTCCAATTTAATCCGGCTTTCACATACGGCCCTTGGGCCCCGCTACCGAACTCCAGCTCGGCGCTCAGCTCCAACTTTGCTCCGGTCGAAAATTCCTTCTCGTAGCCAAGCAATAGGTTCCCACCCGTAAAATCGGATGCCGCAAAAGTCAGTTCGTTTGTAGCAGAAAACACAGTCACATCCGCTGTCGATTCCCCAAGATCACGACGGAACACGCCACCAACCTGACCAATGAACGAACCGACACCGGAAATCGACTTCTTTGCTTCCAATCCAAGCCGCGCTTCTAGCACCTCTGTGGTGACTTCTCCCACTGTAGCATTCGCATCAGAGCCGGTTTCGGTATAGCTGTCATCGTCCTGTCGAGTATATCGAACACTACCAAACCCAAGCATATCAACGTCACGAACAAGATCGATTGTACGTTCGATGCCGACACCTGCCGTGAGCAGACTGCTGTCGTAATCGCCATCTGCATCCGGGCTGCCCGAGATTGTTCGCGTTTTGTCGGTTGAAAGAAAGCCAAATCCCAGATCAGCCTCGACCACAAAATCTCCGAATTGTCGTCCGCCAGCGAAGCTCAGATAGACCGCGTTTGTGTCAAAGGTTGAATTGTCGCTATCGCCATCGGCAGTAAATGGATCTGCAGGAACACACCGGCAAATCAGAGATCAAATTTTGCGGATTCCCTTTGATGACGGAGCGCTTTGACGATTCAAACGCTTTTGATCGCGTGGCTGATTTCTTCGCTGGCTGCGCAGGCAATATGGGTTCCAGAGGTGGATAGATGAAAGGTCGCCGGCCGGAGGGGAGGCGGCGCTGTCGTTCCCACGCGGGGGGAGGGCGTCAATCAGTTCAACCTTGATGAGCGCGGGCGTGATCGGATGCTTGCGCTTGAGCCGGAGAATATCAATCCGGGTCACCGCGAGATCTATCGCTGTCTCGCTTTGCCCTTGTGCCACCCGAGCCGGGATCGGCTGAACGAGGGATTCATTTTCAGGTTCCACCAGCTTGTGCGGGTGGTGGCACGGCATGAGAAACTTCTGATCGCGCTGGAGGATGGTGAGATCTACACCGCGAAAACCCGCGACGGTGAGCAACAAAAAACAAAACCCGAGGTGGGCCAGATCAATGAAACCTTTCGCCAAATCCGGGTGCTGGCCGGTGAGTTTGGCATGACGCCGGTAAACCGAGCGTAGCCTTTCGGGTGGTGGTCAGATGGGGTTCAACTTTCCGCACCCCGGCGAGGATTACATCACATGAGCAACGCAACGCGGGCCTCTCCACAGGAGGATCCGGTCACGGGTTGGGTGTAGGAGGTGGCTGCTGGTGAGGTGGTGGCCGGGCAATATACCCGTCGGAGGCGTTTGAATTACAGACAGATTTCGCGCTCAACAATTCCGAATCCTTTTTCGAATCTGGAAGTTTCCCTCCGCGAAGTCTTTTTCTCCTGATTTTTGATGAGAACAGACTGGGACCCTTGCACCAGTTTTGCACCAAAATTTGGTGCAAGTGCCCCAAGTTTCACAGAATTTCAATGAAAGTCACGAAATTTAGTGAAGGAGATTTTTTCAATTTTTTTGCGCGAAGAGCCTTGTGTTTATTGGCTCTTATCGACTACACCCACCGGCGGAGACGTGGCCGAGTGGTCGAAGGCGCTCCCCTGCTAAGGGAGTAAACCAGGAATGGTTTCGAGGGTTCGAATCCCTTCGTCTCCGCCATTTACCAAGGCCATCAGATTATCAATATAAAACAAACACTTAAGCAAAAGCGACAAGGGCAAACCCCACACGCTTCCCCCACACGTTCACCCCACGCATAGTTTGGCTGGACGAATATGCGTTACGTGAATCAGTGGCCACTTAGCGGCCATTCGCTGCGTTTGCAGCGCCGACCATCACTGATGGCAGCTTTGCGCAGAATGGTGGTTCTGCAAAGTCAAAGGCGCTGATCAGGTTTAGTTGAAGCGAAAACTGGAAAGATGCTTTTCGCCCGTCATCAAGTTCGTGACCCGAATAGCTCATCCGTTTGCAAGTAAGTTCGGATGGCTTGCTTGAGCTCGTTAAGCTTGATGTATAGGTTTTGGCCCCTCTCCTCGCGCATATTGTGAGCCCAAGTAAGATCGGCTCCATCGAGGCATTCACGGTTGGGGTAGTGCCGAGGAAATTCCCGTACTACTTTTTCTAAATCATGGGCCGCTCGGATCGCGGCGTCATGAAGCTCCTTTTGTAAGTTGTTCACTTTTGAAAGGATTTCGTGAGGGAGAACTGGATTGTTTGAAACTTCGTCAAGCAGTTCCACTACCTCTTGGTACCTGCTACTGACCTCGAAGGTTTCCCAAGTGTAATTCTCCCAGTCGTAAACGTGGTGGGGCCGTTTTTCGGATTCGTCGGCATCATCAGCTGGTCCCACGATTTTTTCGAAACCCGTGGCATTCGGAGATACTATCATTCCCACGGATGAAGCTTTGTCTTCAGCTTTGGGTTTGACTTCCGCAGAAAACCGATCTTTGGCGTAAGTCTTAAAGAGACTGTTCATTGAGATATCAGCCGAAGTACTTAGTCCTGACGCACGCCAAGCATCAAAGTCAGATTTCCAGTTTAGCAGTTGCATGAGTTCTTGCAGCTTCTCAATCTGCACTTTGAAAACTTCGTTTTTAGCAGGTTGGAAAATGGTTCTTCGGGCTTGCCGGTAAGACAACCACGCTACGCTTCCGGCAACGATCCAGAATCCAATTTGGGTTAGGTTCTTAACCATAGTGACGGTGGTTTCTAAGCAAAATTGCATCTTTTTTTGACCTAAATTCGATCGTCCCAGATAAGGGCTCTTTCAAGCTATGCGCGTTCGACTTGTGATGAGAAAATCGGAGGTATCGAAGCGACTTCATCAAAGTGCTTGTGCCAGATGGTTTCGATAACTTCGATATATGTGTCTACTTCCCAACCGCTCATGAATGGAGAAATGGTGATTTCTTGTATCAATAGCGGCAACTTCAGCGAGAGGTCGCAGTAGATTACAGGCTCGTACCCTCCTCCTGGTGATCGTTTGGCGTAGCGTACTTCATTTTCATCCTTGTAATAGCCACGCTTGGAATACACGGCATCTTCAATATTGCGCGCTTTTCGACCGGTGTAGTCAACTTTTCCAAAGTAAACATGTGGCTCCGGTCTGGCATCCCCTAAACTTGCATCATAGGCAGGATTTTCGATTGCCCTCAGCAACTCCAAACTATTGAACGTAAATGAAACACCTTTTCCGGACGGTACATACGTCTTCCACATCAAATAGCTTTCCGCGCTCATGTCACGGTCAGAATCCGAACTTGGTCCGCAACATGAGAAGCAATACCATTCGTGTAGATAGTCGTTCGCTGTAACCGGAATAAATGGGCGCAGCAGAGCGGATTTGAAGCCTGTCTGTTTAAGATTGCCATGTGCGATCTCAAGCGAAGCGTTAATGCCCTCATCATTTGTCGCCGTTTTGATGTAGCCCCTTAAAGCTTCAATCGATTGTACGATGGCTCTATCTGCTTGAGCGTTACCAGTAGCCAGAACAAGTCGTTGCGTGTACCAATCCACCCGATCAAGAATGTACTCTTTCTTTAGCTCAAGATCGACCTGAGCTTCCGCTCTATCTGAGAACGTATCAACGCGAGAAAGAGGTAATCTTCGATGGGTTAGGAGGTCCAAGAACTTCCCCATTTCCATATATTTTCGGCACTGAAAGGTGTGTTTCTCAGTCTGTGAGAGGATTCGTGCGTGGAAGCGCTCAGATTGATCACAGAACGTTTGTTTGGTCATGGAAGGCCTGAAAATAGGGGCAATGTTAATACCGACATTTGTTGCACAGTGAAATGTAGGGTCAATCCCCTAACTTCTTGATGCCGTTGATCATAATGGTTTTCCCAATGTCCGGTTTGCGTGTTCGCGATATTCTGCATGAGCAAAGCTCATTGCTACGGTGAAGGTCCGTTAGGGGCTCTTACATCCCATTGATGCCCAATGCGGAGGAAGACAGAAGTGAGCGCACATAGGGTGGAACAACAAGTCTAATCTGCCTTTTACTGGTCTAAAGGAAGATTGAGTAGGTGCCGTCTTCAAGCCGCTTCAGATAATCGGCAGACATAGGTTTGCCTCATACGACTTGCCTTTTAAAATTTGCCAAGTCTCCAACATGTGCCTAGGCACTAGAGGCGCAGGAGATTGCTTTGGTTTGGAGGGGGCTTTCCTCGCTTGTTTTCGCTTGGGGGCATAGTCCCATTCCCCCTTGGCTATCTTGTATTTTCTTTTGATAACGGACGGATTAGCGGTCTTAAGTTCGGCAAGGCTTTCAACCTCCAACACATCCAAGAGGTCACCATAGCCATCAGAGCCGGGGACATTCAACGCCCTGTAGAGCCACAAGCAGCTACTCCGCAAAGGCGCGTCCCAGTGTTTAGTCTCGGGCAGTTCTTGGGCTATGAACTGGCCATACTTCGTTGGGGATTCGAAGTATTGCCATGCGGTGTGCATGAACAGACCGACATTCAAGTAGTCTTGCAGTTTGTCATTGAGCCTTGCGTGTCTAATGCCTGTCAAAGCAGTGGAAGAAGTCAAAGCCTTCTTGGTTATGGATTGATCGATGGTTATTTCTCTAGAATTCAATTTCTGTTCCTTTAAGTCGTTTTAGACCCCAAAAAATAAAACCCGTAGGTTCCCGTCCTCTCTGTGGGGTCACTCGGAAAAGTGCGGGTTTTCTGCCTTCTTAGTCAGGCCGAATAACTTAACACCGAGGTTGCTTTGGTTGATTGCGATCTGGGCTGGATTGTGCCTTCTATATGAGGCCGAATAACGCTCCCATTAGATCGACTTAGGAGAGTCCTCAGCAGGACAACTTTCTTGGTTCTGGTCGCCTCCCTAGGGGAAGCCTTAACGACTCTCAGCGAGGCTCTCAGTGGCTCTGACGGGCCTTCAAGAAGGGCATCTAGTGTAGCGGGTTTTCACCCCTGACACAGGTACGTCCTTGGTGGCTTCCGGAGACCCAACTAAAGACTGCCAAGGTCTGCGCTAACTAAGGTATATATAATCGGGGCTGCCCTTCTATATGAGGTCTAATAACGCTCCACCTTATGAGCGATATTTAGGGGTTATCCATGTCTCTGAGGGGCATTGCCAAGAGAGGGGCCGATAACAATGCATCACTATGAATACCCCTCCCGTTTGTTGAAGTCGGATTTCCAAACTTCGAATTTTGTTTGTGTTGTTCCAGACCTGGAATTGCGAAGGCAACAGTGTTGAATTTCCTGTCAAACGGGTTCGGGAATTGGCGGTGCAATGTGCAGTAAGTGGAAAACAAAGGCTTGCTGTCTACTCAAAACATACCCACATAAAGTAGATCGCGAAGAGGTCGCTACGACATGAAGGGGGTGTAATGGAGGGCTTGGGCATCGGAGAAACGCTTAGTATCGGGTTTGATGCCGTCGCCCTTGTCGTTGCCGTCGTTGCTATCTTCATTTCATTGAACGCACAGAAAGTGTCTCGCAAAAACGCAGAAGCGGCTCAAGAAGCAGAGCTAGCCGCTATGAGGTTGCGGGCTAAAGAAGCGCTTGCGGAGGTAAGGAATAGCTACTTCGAAGTGAAAACCGCTTGCGCTCAATGCCGAACATCATGGGAACAGCATAACGACAGGCATATGCCCGTGCTTGGAGACCCCCTCAGTCGTCGCACGCCTGCAATGGATGAAATATCGGACGTCGAGCATGGTGCGGCATCTATGTTGAAAAATCTCGAAGAACGCTTTGGTAACCTCGGTCAAAAGAACCCAAATGAACTAGAAGCACTCATTGACTCTTCTTCATCGGCTGCAATGGGTATCAGGTCATTAGTTTTGCGCCTTCAGGAGCCAAAACCCTTTCGGCGTTGGTGACTTTTGATTAGGGCGGCCTCAAGACAGTGGCCGACGAAAAAAACAATAATAACAACAATAATAATCCCCCCGTTTTTTGAAGTCAGTTCTCAAAACCCCCGCCCCCTCTTCAGCCAGTCAAAAAAATTCTCAATGGGGCAGTGGGTCTTTGTCGCAGTCAGTTCGCAATGATTGTAACAGTCACAACCAACGTTGACGTTAGTAACATGGGGGCATACATGGGGAATTGAGGCCACCCAGAAGGAACGAAACTTTGAAGCGGTACGTCATCTACAAGCGTGTAAGCACAGAAGAACAGGGGCGCTCTGGCTTGGGGCTGGATGCGCAGAAAAGGGACATTGGGATTTTCCTTGAGTCCTACTCAGAAGAACCTTTTGAGGTCATCGGGGATTTCACGGACATTCTGTCAGGAAAGAACGATGACAGGCCGGAACTTCAGGAGGCCATGAGGCTGGCACGGACAACTGGTGCTGAATTGTTGGTGGCTAAATTGGATCGCCTAAGCCGGAAGGTGTCATTCATCGCCACGCTAATGGATGATCCCAAGATAAAGCTAAGGGTCGCTTCCATGCCCAGCGCTGACAAGTTTCAGCTACACATTTATGCAGCATTGGCAGAGCAGGAGCGGGAATTCATTTCAATTCGCACAAAGGCTGCACTGGCGGAAGCAAAGGCGAAGGGTGTGAGGCTTGGGGGTCTTCGGGACAAGACCAATGAGAGAAACAAAGAGGTTCAGCGTAGAGCCAAGGAGAGGGCCGATAGAGTCGCCAAAGTGATTTTGCCACTAAGGAGCCAAGGGCTTAGTTTAAGGGCCATAGCGGACGCTCTGAACGCCTCTGGGGTGCCTACCGCTAGGGGTGGTAGTTGGCAAGCGTCGCAGGTCCAAAGAACACTAAAAAGGTTGTAAACGCTCGCTGAAACCTTGCTGTTTTGCCACACAGGTTTTTAGCACTTGCGGAAAGAATACGTTTCACACTTCGCGCGGTTGCGTACAGACGTGTTTCGAGCAATGTTAATGACGACTAACAATCTCATTTATTAAGGAATAGCAAAGCGTTGGCAACGAAACCAAATTTAAAGGTAAAGCCGGGGGACGCTCTTCGAGACCAAGCCGCAAAGCTACTGTCTTCAAAGTTCGGCCCTGCAAAAACCGAACGGCGGGAGATGGGCAAGAAACCGGACATTTACTTTGAGGTTTCCCACTTCGGGCGAACGGTTCGTTTGTATGTTGAGGCGAAGGACTACGGCCATGCCTTGAAGCGAAGCGAGGTTGCTCAGATTTTCGCAGATTACAGTGGAATACTGGACCGCAAGAAACCTGCTAGCCTCCTGATAGTTACGCGAAATGGTTTGTCTACCGATGCAGATACTTACGTAAATGTCGAGCAATCTGATTTGCGACATCAGACTATACTAGAAATCGAAGTGTCTTCTGTCGATTTGAGCTCCTATATGGACTTTCTACAGCGCGAATTCGCAGAAAGCCGCTTGGACAAATGTTACGTTGAGAGCGACTTTAGGATCAAAGGTGACGCTCAAAGTGACAGTGAATTTGAACGAACTACCAAGGGCCTTTTTGATACCCAAAAAAGTGCTTACCATGCCCTCAAGGACTGGGTAAATGACGATACCGACTATTCGCCAGTGGCTCTATTGGGCGGGTATGGATCGGGAAAAACAAGTTTAGCCACTAAGTTAGCTGCGGAATTGGCGGAAGCCAGTACAAAGAGTCTATCGGTTAGACGCCCTATTTTCATCAAGCTTGGGAACATAACTAGGTATTCTGCAATTGACGGTATTCTTGGCGGGTTATTTACAAGCGAAGTTCCAATTCAAAATTTCAATTTCCACGATTTTCAAATTCTGAACGATAAAGGTCACTTTCTAATAATTTTGGATGGCTTCGACGAAATGAAGCACTCAATGACTTGGACGAGTTTTAAGGCACAGGTTCAATCCCTCCTTAAGCTACACAAGCCCAAGTCAAAAGTACTATTGCTTGGCCGTCCTAGTGCTTTTCTAAGCGAAGATGAAGAACGCCATATCCTAAAGGGTGAACGCAGGTTCGGCGATGATTGGGTGAGCTTACCTCATTGGCCTCGTTTCCACGAATTAGAACTCTCCGATTTTAATGCTGAACAGCGAAAGAGATTCGTGACGGGCTACCTCGCGCTCGAAACCGACGACAAATTCACCTCAGACATGGCAAGTGAAAGAGCGTCTGTGGCGAATAAGATTGCAGATTCCGATCCCAAACTGTTCGGAAAGCCCGTTCATTCAAAGATTTTGACTGACTTGGCTACTGACCCAAAATTTGACCTCTCGGTTTTCAGCGAGTCCAAATCTCGTTGGGTTTTGTACAAGGAATTTATTCGGACACTCTACACCCGTGAATTAGAGAAAGAAGTTCGGCAGGAAATTTCCGATGACGAACGAATCAAATTTCTTAGGGACTTAGCGTTCTGGCTGTGGACAGAGAAAGGGACGAGTATCTCGTTCTCCTTGGACGAACTGCCCGGCAAGTACTTCTCACGCTGGGAGGACCGGACTAGCGACGACAAAACCGGTTTGCAGCGTGAGCTACTATCGGGCTCAATTCTTGAGCGGAAGCAATCTGACGTTTACTATTTTGGGCATAGGTCGTTTGCAGAGTTTTTGGTCGCCGACAGAATGCTAGCCAACCCACCTGCTCCTTCTGATCACGCCGTGTATTCACAAGCATACACAGACGGGGTGCAGCTATTTTTGTCAGAGGCATCTTCAAAGAACCAGACTACCGACTGGTGCAACACTTTTTCTCCAGCAAAGGGTGCCATTCATCACCATTATATCAATTTTCTGATCGACCAGTCTGGAAGTATAAAAAATTTCAAATCTCTAATTGATCCAAATTCACCGTGGTCAAAAATACTAGAGCCCTACAGTCCGACACTAGGAGTTTCCACTTGGAACTTTATTACAGTCTTGAACGCAATGTGGGGAGCAAACGCCGTTTCTTATGCGTGGCATTTTCTCGATATCGTGAGTGAGCCCGAAGGCGCGATAGATCACCTTTGCCAAGATGTAGGATTCAGTTACACAAATCTCAAGCAAGAGCTTTTAGTAGCTTTACTCAACTCACTCTTCAAGAAAGCAATACGGAAGGATCGGTATTTTACCATCGAAAGCAGTGACGTTGGCCTTAGAAGGCTTGCGCAACGGGGAATATCTACTACGGAATCCGAGAACGGGCTTGTTTTCGGATTTAGCAGTCTCGAAATGGCGGAGATATGCATGCGAATTTTGTCCGAAGCATCGCTGCCTTGGATGGGGCCAACTGAATTCGTTGAATTTAAGGTTGATTATCTTTCCACCCGAATCTGCGGAAGGCTGGAGCAAGACTTGCGTGAGAATCTCAGGGTATTCAGCAAACACTCAAAAAGCTTCTCAGCTATTACCGAAGTGAAGCGAAAATCGCAATTTAAGGCAAAGCGTGATCGAAAGAGTCGATCTAATAGCGCATCCTTAAAAAAGGGAGGCAGGAAGTAGTATTTATTTAGTACATGTGCCCACAGGGGCGACAGCGGACACATGAATGCGTGTGCGCTTCCTACGGCATGGGGTGGCAGTCGGCAGGATTGACAGGTTCAAAGCGCATTTGCGAGGCTGGTAGAGTGCGTTAGTCTGCCAGTCGCCACTGAACAAATACCTTCGGTGACGACTGTCGAATTAACACACTGGAACTAGCTCGCTTCAGCCTCAGCTTCAGCCCAACGCTGAAATATCTTTCCAAACGTTTGGTTCACTTCTGAGCCAACCTGCCAGCGCTGAAAATGGTTGGTGTTGTTTAGCCACTGTTGCAATTCTTCATGCACAGCTTTCAGCCATGGCTTTTCAGACTCAAGTTCGGCCCCTGAGAACTCATATCTTTTCGAAACAGCGTAGAATGCTTTTCTACGGTGGTCCGGTCGCAAATCTAATATCGAAGCAGCAAAATCGGAAGGGTTGATGGCCGCAAGAACAGGGAGTCTGGCGTAAACACTTTGCCTTGTATTCGTTACGGCGATCCAATTGTAGAATTCTTGAACATCAGTTTTCATAACTTTCAGAATCTGTTGACCAACAGCAGGTAAACTCTTCTCGAATGCGGCATACTGTGCTGATTGTAGCTTCTCGTACAGCCGATTAAACGACTCGCTCCTTGGATCATTTCCACCCCTTGGAAAGCCCAAGTTGCGGAAACTTCTATCAGAGTAACCATATCCACTTTCATTGTTAAAATCCGCGACCGGATCATATTCACGTAAGCGATCACTGGTTACCAAATCATCTATGTAGGCTGCGCACTCTGCCTCGATCTCGGGTAGGTCTTTTTCAGCGAAGCCCATTTCACTCAAGCTCAAGCGGCAACTGAAAACATGAAGGATCACGCCCGGTTCTAGATATTCTCGTTCTGAGAAGTTGTGCTCCATGGAACGGATTGCAGCGGCCACGGCGTCTTCTTCACGGTCCAAGGCCCACCACACAGTCTCCCATTCACTCTCAGCGGCGGGCTGATGAAACGCAGGGGTTTGAGCCAGAACTGTGTTAATGGTTCCGCGATCCACCTCCCCGTCGCAAAGAACCTTTTCTGCAAGCAAATGTGGGAGGACAGTTTGGTAACGGCCATGCTGGATTTGCTCCAAACCATACTTGGCTCGAGCTTCTCTGAGTTTTGCGTATTCTGGCTTATTGTTTATGTCCATTCCTCCACGCAAGCGCATGTCATCCCGTGTGAAATTTCCAGACTTCAATTCAAGTGCCAGTGCAACAAAGACTGTCAGGAGTTCCTGCATTCCTTCAGGGTTCTCTCGGATGGTTTCATCCAAACACAGCAGAAGACGTTCGAATTCCCATAGTACCTGCTTCAAGCTTCTTAGGTTGTTGTACCCAGCTTTGCGAAACACATCCGTTATAGTCTCGGCTTCTTCAGCAAAGAATGACTTTGATGGTCCACTGAATGCCGAAAAGATTGGCCCAAGTGCCGAATCCACATCGGCAACAACGGTCAGAGTTCTTCCAACCACCTTTTCTTTTTCTTTGATGCTCTCATTATCCCAAAGACCTTCTTCGTTTGCCAACAGGACAACGTGCTTGCCTTCGTGTTCAACAAACCCGTTGACGGCACCGAGTACTTCTTTGACGGGCATTTTGGCCCGTTCGATATCGTCAAAAATCAGTGCATTTGGCAGCTTGGCGATCACAAATTCAGTTAGGTCAATTTTGGTTAGATCGACAGAAAATCCGAAAGCCTTGATACCAGATATGAAGTCCCTCAGTTGCTTTCCGGCCTTCGCAACGTCAGAGTCCGATTTTGGTAAGAATGCTCGAACTAAAGCCTTCTCAAGCTCATCCCGATTTCCAATCCCAAAAAGGCTGACATACAAGGGTTTTTCAGGGTTATCCTCGGTTAAAAGTGACCTCACTAGATGAGTTTTCCCTGCGCCCCATGGCGCGGTCAATAAAACAGCAAACCCCGGTTCTGGGGAGGATAAATACTGCTGCAAATAGGCCCGAGTCGATGCGTTGAGGTCAGTCATACTTTAGTCCAACTTGTTGAAATTACCACTCAATACCTTGAACGCTCCATAGTTGGAATTGGCCTTCCTCAGATTGTGGATCACCAACACCCATACATTCTATTTATGTAATGTGTTTTGTTTTAAAATGAGACGCAGCCCAATAAAGCTCTGTTAATACCGACGATTTAAGCGCAAATCACAGTTTTCCAAAGGCTCAGAGTCGTTAGCGTAAACCGCTCCACAAAGTACACCTAGGTGTTCAAACGACTTCTTGGTTGCGCCTTGTGATATTCATCCTCCGACTGCCCCATGAGGCGTTCCATTCGTCGGTTAGGTTCTGAGTCTTCATGGACATGGGCATAGTCGCTCAAGTCGGGAACAGCATCACCCAGAACGTCTGTTAAGCACTCAACCACGCTATGCAAAACCGATGCTCTTTTTTGTGCATTCAACGTCGTAGTTGCCCAATGGTACCGTCCTTCGACGGCCCAAGAGTACATCGCTGTCCAGATTACGTTTGCCGCTACACACAATGACAGCAATTCAGGAAGATTTGTTGATACTACCGATGGAATGCCAAGGTCATACAAGAACGTTGTATACCCTAAGGCGCTATCCAGCCACCGTAGGGCGGCTAATGATACGACGCCTGAAATCAAGCCGAACGCTAGGAATGTCCATTTAAGGGTTTTTGTGCCGACGATTTCCTCTAGCATTGAGTCAGGCAAGCGAAGATCGTCATCTAGGTCTTCTGCGCGGGATACTTCCTCAAGGCATTTTCTTTCAATCAGGAGTTTTTCTTCGTTGGTCAAAGGAATTTCAGCTAGCACGTAGTGGCCTCTTCTTTAAGTTGTCTGGGCATGGATGCAGTACCCTTAAAGGTAAGCAAGCGGAACAGTGGAGTTGTTTGGTTTGTGGCTGGAGAAGCAGCGTTTAATCGGGGTAATCAAGTTTTTGAATTGCTTCATTTTTTAGTTCCAAACTGGAACCACCAGAGTAAACACCATATGTCATGGTCTGCTTCTCGTGGCCCATGATGTCAGCAGATACATTTTCGTTCACGCTGGCGTTTTCCAGAAGTGTTGCAACGGTCTTGCGGATACTATGAAAGACATGGCTTTTGCCGTGACCCATGGCAGCCTTCATTCGGCCAAATCTCTTTCCGAGGGCGTTTGATCTGTCGCCATATTTGTTCGTAGACAGGTTGCTGATCACGTACCCATCTTCGCTAGCTGAACACAATTGATCCAAAAGCGGTTGGAGCCTATTGTGGATTGGGATTTTTCTGTCACCAGCGTCGGATTTTGCATCGACTATTTCTATGTGGTCTCGGTGGACCTGAGAAACCTTCAACGAACAGATTTCCTCAATTCTACAACCTGTCCAGCGGGCAATATCTATCGCATCATACAGTTGCTGGTCGCCATTCATTTTTGCTCGACCAAGTAGTTCAACTACCTGCGCAGGAGTGAACGGTTCCCGGCCTTTGTTCCGATTGGTTTTGCTTTTGGACTTAGATTTTTGTTTGCTCAAAACATTCTCAAACGGGTTGTCTTCCCGATCAAGCAGCCCAGCCAACTGCAAGTATGTCCAGTAGCCCTTACATGCCGAAACCATCCGGCTCATCGTGCCGTGTGCCAATGAGTTTGAGGCTTGATACTCATGCGCCCAACGCTGAACTACTTGCTTCCTTACTTCATGTGAAAAACGATAGGACTCAGCGAACGCCAGAACATCGTGACGCTTCATGTCGATAGTCTTTGGCGCGTTGTCCAAGTCAGCCAGCCACGTTTCTAAATGCTCCAACAGGTCAACCGTTTCGTCTTTGGCTATCAGGTAAACACGTTCAGCTTGAACAGGGTCGCTTTCGCTGATTTTCCTTACCTTGTCTTCCAGTAGTTCTTCGTAAATTTCGGAGTTCGTCGTTACCTCACGATCCGAAAAACCACTTCTTGACTGCTCTTCTTCGCGGGCTTTCCTTATGTCTTCCCGGTAGTGTTTGGCTAGTTCCTCCAAAGGCACTGCACTTCCAGTCCGTTCAGCTTCAAATTCAGCTTTCCATCGGGCGACAACGGGCAATACCAGACGCTCTGCTTCAGTCTTGCTTTCTGTTCCCAGAGACTGAACTAGACGCTTTGTTCTGAAAGTGTCTCGAAGGTCTTTCGGGACATCCAGAACAGCGTACCAGCGGCGTCTTCTTTTTTCGATGTACTTCGGCATTTCCCCACACGATTCCCCCACACGTTTGTGTTTTTATCTCTTGTTTTTCAGGGTTTTCAAGGGTAAATGACGTTTGACGTAGTATCCCTTCGTCTCCGCCATACATCACACCGCAAATTCCCCATTAATTGGGGTAATAGGCTCAGGACCCGTCGAGTTTAGGCTGTCCGTATGCTTCTCCGTGCCCAATACGAGCGGTTAACAGGTTTTATCTTATCTGGCTAAGCGATGAGCAGATCGCCCCTCTTAAACCCTTCTTATCAACGTCTCATGAGAAACCTCGGGTCGGTGATCGCCTTGTCTTGAGTGGGGTTATGATTCCCAATCGCAACGGGTTACATGCGCCCAAGGAATGCGATCCGCATAAGATGCTCTACAATCGTTGAATGCGGTGGAGCGGCAAGGGTTTTTCGCCGAGATGCTGATTGGTTTGGCCGCGGATCATGGCGAAGAGCAGACCGTCATGATCGGTGCAACCTATCTCAAAACCCAACATACGGCGTTCTGTTTGGGCGTGAAAATGGGGGGGGTGGACTTCCGATTGGCAGAACCAAGCGCGGGATGCACACAAAACTGCACGCCATCTGTGACAGACGCGAGCGTCTTTTGAGCCTCTGTATGATCGCGGGTAGGGCGTCGAATGGTTCAGAGAAACGTTGTAAGATAAAGGGATGCGTGCCTGCATCCCCGACCGAAAGTAACGAAAGACGAATGTCCAATGCGGCAAGCGTGATAAAAGAGGCGCAATCGGATCGAAATTATGTTCGGGAGACTGAAGGACTGGCGGCGTGTGGCATCCCGCTACGATTGATGCCCAAAAGCCTTCCTGTCGGCAACTACTGTCAAAGCTCTCGTCATTTACGGGCTTATGAGCTCTGAACTTAGGTTTCGATGGATCACGATCGCACGGTGTACTAACACTTGAGAAAGTGCGGTGGAATGCGCGAGGCACATTGTATTGATGCGCGCTGACCAACTCGATCGACGTTGAAGCAGGGCGAAAATGCTACAAAAAAACCTTGAAGCGGTGGCTGCGGCTTTCGATGGCATTTCGCTCCCGCCTGATTTGGAAGCGAGGTTTCTTGGAACCTGGGTTTACAGGGGAACGTGCTTTGTCATCGATTTTAAGTGGCGCGATATACACTTTTCTGTCGATGTGACGCCCTCTCCACAAGGCTATTTAGCGTTGGATGTTGTACAAAGAACAATCCGAAGGTCGCCTATTAAAATAAACGCGAACAAAAAAGAGAAAGAACGTTTTGGGTCGAACCTCGGGCTTGATGCCGCGCTGGACAGAGTGATCGCTCACGTTCAGACGCTGATCAGTTCATTGGATGAAAAATATGCCGAGGCGGTAGTCCAGCACAGTCAGCCACCCAATACTGACCGAGCAAATACGGGTGCCACCGAAAACGCCAAAGCGGGAGCGCCGCATTTCGGAAAGAATGTCGGTGTAGTTACGCTGCCACTGCATTCAAACTATGGCGGTGTTCTTCAGGCCTTTGCCCTGTTTACCGCGTTACGACAGATGGGGCATCGCCCGATGCTGATAAACCTGCGGCGGGGTGCGGCCCTACCGATCAGGACTTTGCCTGTGACTGCATCGGAGTCGGGTGTCACCGGCACAGCAGATTTTCTGAAAGCGTTCAGATACAGGAACGCGAAGGCTACTCAAAGGTTCATCGAAAAGCATCTGTCTCCGATTTCGCAGCAGTTTTCCGATGACGACGAACTGAAGCAAGAGATTGGCAGCTATAAGCTGGATGCCGTTATCTCTGGCAGCGATCAGGTTTGGAGGGCAAAATACGCCAAGAACTTCTTGCCAAACTTCTTCCTCAGTTTTCTGGCTGACGGTCGGGATAGGCCGAAGAAAATCGCTTACGCCGCGTCCTTTGGGTCGGACAAGCCAGACTACAACGGCCCACAACTTCGAATGGCTTCGAAACTGTTAAAAGAGTTTGATGCCGTTTCTGTGCGTGAAGACACCGCCGTTGATGCATGTAAAACCTATTTCGGTGTGACAGCAGAGCACACGCTTGATCCGACGCTGCTTCTGTCTCCAAAAAACTATACGGAGCTGTTTGAAGGTCTGCCGGTTGAGGCAGAATCAGGCCAGGTCACAACCTACATTCTCGATCCTAACCCGTCGAAGGAGAGGGTCGTGGATGAGGTGTGTAAGGCATTGTCTTTAAGTGCTTTCACGGTGGCCGGAACCCCTTTCAGCGGTGCTCAAGACGGAAGAAATTTCACCTCGATCGAGAATTGGCTTGCCGCATTTTACAACGCCAAGTTCGTAGTGACGGATTCCTTTCACGGCGTCGTTTTCTCGATCCTGTTCAACAAGGAATTTGTCGCCTATGGGAACATGGATCGCGGCTCGGCGAGGTTTACCTCGGTGCTCAGGCAGTTTGGCCTCGAACACCGTTTGGTTTTCTCGGCAGAAGACTATGACGCGCGTACAGCGTTGCGCCCTATAGATTGGAAGGCGATCAACAAGAAACTCAGCGAGTTGCGAGGTAAGTCACTAGAGTTTTTACACAAAGCGCTTCATGACCACGTGACGCCGGATGTTGCCTTAAAGGCGAGGGGTCAATTAGTAGAACGGGTTGACCAGCGTGACCTGCGTTCCTCGGAAGCCGCGTTCTGTGATCCTAGAAAAGAAAACCCGCTCAGGACGTTTTGCACCGGGTGCGGTGTATGCCCATCTGAAAGTCAGGGGGCTTTGCATATGCGGTGGACCGCCGATGGATTTCGAATGCCGGAAGGTACCGACAATGGGCTGTTGTCATCGGCCGTCCGTGTCTGCCCTTTCAACCCTGCGCCTGACAGCGAAGTTGAGGATGAGGACAAGCTGGCCGATATCTTTCTCAAAGATGCAGGAAAGCGGCGCCCTCAGATGGGCCGGTTCATTGGAAACTACATCGGGTACAGTAACGAGCATCGAAAGACGTCCTCGTCCGGGGGGGTGGCGTCATATATCTTCGAAAGGCTTCTTGCAGAAAATCACGTGGAACATGTCTTTGCAGTCTCTGGATCGGAAGATGGAGGATATGCCTACAGGTTCTTCGATACACCGGAGGATGTGAAGAAGGCCGCCAAGACACGCTATTTCCCGGTTTCGATGGAGGATTTGTTCGCCAAAATCGAGCAGAAACCAGGGCGTATTGCGGTATCCGGTGTGGCTTGTTTCATCAAAGCGATACGCTTGAAGCAGCACTACAATCCAGAGCTCAAAGAGAAGATACCATTCTTGCTGGGGATCGTGTGCGGTGGGCTGAAAAGCCGATTTTATTCCGATTACCTCGCCAGCGCGGCAGGGGTGCAGGGGCCGTACCGTAAAGCCGAATACCGATTGAAGAATGAAAGCAGCACCGCTCTCGATTACTCCTTCTCAGCGGAAGACTCCGAGAGCAAAACTCATTCTGTGCGCATGAAGACTCTGGGCGACATGTGGGGAACTGGCTTGTTCAAATCCAGAGCCTGCGATTTTTGCACAGATGTACTGACAGAATTGGCCGATATCTCACTGGGTGACGCCTGGCTTCCGGATTACGTGCAGGATGGTCTTGGAAATAGCATCGTCATCACGCGCAGCCCTTTGGCAGAGCACCTTATTCAGCGGGGAATATCCGAGGGAAAGCTTTCAATGCGCCCCGAGCCGCCGCGAAGGCTTGTGAATTCTCAACGGGGCGGCATCAATCATAAACAGCGCGCTGTGCGGTTTCGGCGCAAAATGCAGGAAACTTCCTCTGAACTTCCTCTGCCCCCCCTAAGGGCACGCCTCAATGAAGAAAGTTCGGTGACCGAGATGTTCGTGCATGTCCTGCGCGAACGCACAAGGGCCAAAAGCCATCAGTATTGGCAGAGTTCAAAAGACCCCGTGGCGTTCCGAAGGCGAATGGCGGCCAGTCTGAGCCTATTGCAAGCGGCCACGACTGCGCGAAAATCAGATCCGATGATACGCAGCGCCGTGCTGAAGATACTCACCCGACGTCAGCCTGACGTGCGATCACAGAGCGAATTGCGGGTCGCACGCGTTTTGGCGCGCTGGTTGCGGGCAGTTCAGCGTCAGAATACAATCCGTTTCCAGTATATATCTGAGATTGCTCCTGAATTCTGGGCCGAGCTGCAGGAACTGTCGGAACCTGTACGCAGTGAGGTCTAGCGGCATTGTAAAGCCGCCGCCGTTGCCCGGAACACCATTTCGCCCTTATGGGGCACGCTTTTACAGCGGTCTGCGGGCAGGGCTGATCCTTGTGATCAGATATGCATCTCCAGCCGCGCGTCAGGGAAGGATTTGAGTACTGTTTCAACTCCTGCCTTCGGCAAGGCGCACAAAGCTGTGGACAACCCGTCGGCAATGGCCGCACTGGGGCCTGAAACCGAGACGATATGCGCTGGGTGCGAACCGCCTGTAGGGTTCAGGATGTGTCCCTGATCACTTGTCAGCATAAAGCTGCGCGCGTCCGACGTTGCCACCGCTCGGTCTCGTAGTTCGATGGATTTTTGGACCTGACCTCCGGGTCCGGCCAGTCCGACCTGCCAGCTCAGCCCGTCTGCTCGTTGGCCCAGGGCCGCGATTTCCCCCATGTTCACCAACACGTTCTGCAGGCCATGCCCCTTCAACAGTGTACTGATACGGTCGGTAACTGCGCCTTGCGCGATGCCGTTTAGGGTCAGTGCGGAAACGCCGGGTTGGGGCAGACGGATCACGTCCGCCTTAACGGTCACGCGTGCCCATCCGACAGAGCGTCGGGCCGCGTCGATCTTGTCGCGGCTCGCACCGCTCGCAAGCGCGGACCAAAGGGGCTGAACTGTGGGGTCGAAAGCGCCATTTGTCGCGTCGTGCAGCGCCGTGCACAGGCTGAGAACGTTCAACAGTTCGGGTGCGGGGCCGGACAGGTGCCCGGCGTTGTTCAGGCGGCTGAGTTCGGATTGTGGCCGGTACAGGCTGAAGATGTTCTCCAGCCGGTCCATCTCGGCCTCAACCGCGGCGATGATCGGCGCGGCTTGGGCGTCGGTCAGCCCCTCCAGCCGCAAGCTGGCCTCGGCCCCCAGCGCGACCCCGCGCCAATGGGCTGCCGGGGCAGGTTTTGCACCGGCTGGAAAGGCCGCACAGGCAGCAGATATGGTCAGGAACCGGCGGCGGGAGAGGGGGATCATGAGGGGGTCTCCAGTTTCAGGTCCAGATCGACAGGGCCAAGAACCTCGGCAGCGGGAATGTCGGACAGCGGCATCTGCGCGCCGCCATATTGGGTGATAAAGACATCAGCCGCGGCGGGATCGGCAAAGGGGACAACCTCGGGCGCGCCCATGCCGCCGGCAACGTTAGAGCCGACAACGAAGGTAGCACCATCCGCCGCGATCCAGTTTGATATGCCGGGTTGCCGCCAGTTCGGGGCGATCCCCATGTCACTGACGTACACGGCGGTGATCTCGGCGTCGCGTTCGGGGCTTTTCAGATAGGCCACCATGTCGCGTACCTGTGCAAAGAACAGCGGCGCGGGATACCCTTCCAGATGAATCTGCCCCTTTGGCCCGCCATGTTCGGCAATGTTCATCTGACAGAAATAGCTGAGCGCATCCGGGGTCAGATCAATCGGGTCGGGAGCTTCGGCAACTTCTTCCTTGCAGGCGGTCAGAGCGACCAGAGCGATTAGGGCGAGACGTTTCATGGCTCGACCCTCCGGAACGCGAGGCGGGCAAGGGCAAAACCCAGCACTGGCCAGATCAGCAGGGAAGCGGGTGCGGCCCAGTTGGGCAGGGCCTGCGCGGCGCCGGTCATGCCGGATGCCATGGCGACACCTTCGGTTGCGGCGATGTTCCACAAACGGAATGCGTCGGCCGGGTTGGCTACCATCACCCATGGAAAGACGGATTGGGTGAAGGTGCCGTCCTTGTCCATGACGACGGCTCCCAACAAGCCCAGATCATAAAGGACGACAAAAACCAGCCAGAGCCCGGCCGACAGACCTGCCGCCGCCGTAGCCCCCTTTGCCAGGGCGGACAGCAGGTAACCCAGCGCCAGAAAAACGGCGCCCAGCAGGATGGATGTGAGGATGAGGCGGACCAGCGCCATCAGGCTTTCCGGCCCTGCGCCACCGAAGAACGCGGCGACTGCGCCTGCGGTGCCGAAACCAACGGTCATGGCAAAAGCCAAAGCGGCCAGATGCGCGGTGAATTTGCCCAACAGGATTTCTCCGCGCCCGGCGGGATAGGACAGTAGCAGCGACAGGCTGCCCCGGTCCACGTCGCCGGCAATGGCGTCGAAGGCAATCATCAGCGCCAGCAAGGGCGCAAGGTAGACCGACAGGGTGGTCATCGAGGCCACCGAGACGGTCAGCATATCGACGCCCAGCGTGCCAGTCGGTGCACTGCCTGCGAAGGTCAGCGCCAAGGCGAACAGCACCATGATCAGCGTGGCCACCAGCAGCCAGCGGTTGCGGCGCAGGATCAGCATCTCGGTGCGGGTAATGGCGAGGAAGCGGGTCATTGCATCTCCTCCTGTGCGTAGTGGCGATAGAGGTCTTCCAGCTTGGGTGGGGTCATCTCCACATCTGCAACGGCATCGCCCAATCCGGCGATCCGGCGCAGGGCCTCCATCTTGTCATCAGGGGTACAGAGCAGCTCCACGGACGCCCCGTTGATCCGGTTGCCACCCAACTCGGCGGCCACGGCATCCGCGTTGACACTGGCGCGTACGCGAAGGCGGATCGGCAGACCGGCCAGCGCCGACAGATTGCTCAGCGTATCATCGGCGACCATCCGGCCCTTGCGCATGATGGCAATGCGGTCGGTGCGGGCCTCGACCTCGGTCAGGGCGTGCGAGGCGATCAGGACGGCGGTGCCCTGTGCGGCCAGCTCGTCGATGATAGCATAGAGATCTTGCCGGGAAATCGGGTCCAGCCCCGAGGTCGGCTCGTCCAACAACGCCACTTTCGGCTGGCCCAGCAACACTTGCGCCAGACCCAGACGTTGCCGCATCCCCTTGGAATAGGTTCCGATCCGCCGGTCCAATGCGTCGCTGAGGCCAACACGGTCCAGCAGGCCGGGCACATCGGCTTTGGCTCCGGATAGCTTTGCGAACAGGGTCAGTTGCTCGCGCCCGGTCAGGGCCGGATGGAATGACACCGCCTCGGGAAGATAGGCGGTATCCCGTCGGGCTTGCGCCGTGCCGGGGGTGGTATCGCCGATCCGGATGGCGCCGCTGTGGATGGGCGTCAGGCCGAGAATGGATTTGATCAGGGTCGACTTGCCCGCGCCGTTATGGCCCAGCAGCGCCACGCGCTGACCGGGGGCAAGAGACAGGTTGATATCGTCAAGAACGCGGGTTTTCCCTCGGTCCTTGAAAACATGGTCGATTGACAGGGCCTTATCCGTCATGAGGCACCTTTTTCATTGCTTGGGGTTCAGGGGCTTGCATCAAGGGATTGCTGTCCATCACGCCCCCCGGCAGCAGTGCCGGGAAGGCCGATTGCGACCAGCGCACCAGTTGCACGGCAGGCGAGCCGAGCAACAATTTGGCTGCGGGTTGGGTCCACAGCACATGGTCCATCGAGTCGTTGGGGCGATAGGGGGCGTCGGCGATGCCGTTGCCGTCCACATCATAGGCAGCAAAATCGGACCAGTAGTTGCCGCGCCCGTCTTCGGACCACTCGACCCATTTGGTCGAGACGTATTTCACCTGCGTCCGGTTGCCGACAAAGGCATTGCCGACGATCCGGTTGCGCTCGGAACCAGCAGTAAAGTGGATGCCGATGCCGCATCCCTGGAACCAGTTGTCGGTGAACTCGTTCTTATTTGAGTTATAGAGGAAGGTGCATTTTTCCTTGGCACCTTTCACCACGTTGCCTGTGATGGTGCTCTTGTTGGCATAATTCAGCATCACGCCATGTTCACGGTCACCGATCGAGACGTTGTTGGCCACGGTCACATTGGTCGTGAACATGACCGCATAGCCTAGATCATTGCCGATCGAGACGTTGTCGCTGACGACTGAGTCGTCGGCATACATGTAGTGCACGGCAAAGCGCAGGTCGCGGAACAGGTTGTTGGTGAAGGTATTCTTCTTCGACGAGTTCACAAATATCCCGTCGCGCCCGTACCGGATGTCATTGCCGTCAACCACCGCACCCGGCGCATTCCAGACATAAACACCATTGCCACGGTCATTCATCCGCTGGTCCAAACGGCCTTCGATCCGGTTGCCGCGCACGATGCTGTCCTTGGCCCCGTGAATGTCGACGCCATATAGATTGCCCAGCAACACGTTATCCTCGACCACGGGCGCTTTGGCCGTTTTGGTCAGCTGGATGCCACTGTCGATCCCGTCATGGCTTGAGCCGGAGCCGATCACCGTCAGTCCGCGCACAGTCACGCCCGGTCCGGTCACGGTAATGACGCTGCCGTTGCCTTGTCCGTCGATGGTGGCCTGGCCCTGCCCGTCGATGGTGACGGGCCGGTCCAGAACCAGGGTTTCGGTGTAAACACCGGGGCTCAGGCGGAGGGTGTCTCCATCCGCCGCCTGCGCCAGTATTTCAGTGATGGCCCCCGCCCGGTTGGGAACGTCCCAGTCCGCCGCCCAAAGGGGCGAGCCAAGCAGGAGCGGTATGAGCAGGGGCCAACGCATGGGTTATGCGCCCTGCGGCTCGACCAGCATCCGGCCGCGCATTTCCATATGCAGCGCGTGGCAGAACCACTGGCAATAGAACCAGTGTACGCCCGGACGGTCGGCGGTGAAGGTGACCGAGGCGGTGGCCATCGGCCCAATCTCCATCGCGATGCCGTAGTTGCCCAGGCAGAAGCCGTGTGTCACGTCATCCACGTCGTCGAGGTTGGTGATGTAGACCGTCACCTCGTCGCCCTGTTTGACCGTGAACTTCTCAAGGCTGAAGGTCGGTGCCTGCGAGGTCATGTAGACGCGCACCTTGTTGCCGTCACGGATGGGCTCTTCGGCGCCTTCTTCCAGATCGATGCCGTCGGCCTCGGCCTGTTTGCGGGCGTCTTCCCATGTGACGTCGTTGCGGTCCCAGACGTTGACCGGGTTGACGATGTCAGAGCGAACGATGATCGAGTCATGCGGCTCGGCAAAGGTCGGGCCATCGTGGACCACCTTCATCTCGTCGGACGAGATGTCGATCAGCTGCTCGTTCTCGGGCTTCAGCGGGCCGACGTTCAGGAAGCGGTCTTTCGAGAACTTGTTCATCGAAATCAGCCACTTGCCGTCGGCGTCTTTGGTTTCACCCATCGAGGTCGAGTTGTGGCCCGGCTGATAATGCACGTCGACCTTCGAGATGATCGGATCGACGTCTTCACCGTTATAGGCCTTGATCGCTTTGTCGATGTTCCACTTCACAACCTGGCTGTCCAGGAACAGCGTGGTGAACGCGTTGCCCTGGCCGTCATAGGCGGTGTGAAGCGGGCCAAGACCCAGCTGCGGCTCACCCACGATGCAGGACCGCGGATCGGCGTCGCTTTCGAACAGGGCGTCCAGCTTGGTCACATCCATGATCGAGACAGTCGGCGACAGCTTACCGTTGATGCAGACGTGCTTGCCGTCCGGCGCGGTGTTGATGCCGTGCGGCGAGTTCGGGATCGGGATGTAGCGGGTGTATTTCTTGTTCTGACCCTTACGGCCGTCCAGAACCTTGACGCCTTTCAGCTCCTGATAGTCGCCGGCTTCGATGCCTTTTTCGATCTCGGCCAGGTTGAAGACAACAACGTGGTCCAGCTCGTTCTCGGTCATCTCGGCCAGGTTCATACCCATTTCCGAGTTGTACGAGGTCGAGTAGGCGTATTTGCCCTGATAGTCGCAGTCGGTGTTGTCGAGGTTGCCCGACACGATCACCTGCCATGCCACTTCCATCGTGTCACCGTCCAGCGCGGTGAAGATGTTTACGTATTGCGACGGATCGTCCAGCACTGTGCCGTCATTGACCAGCGGTGTTTCATCTTCACCATTGGCAAAGACATAACCGGTGCGCGGGAATTTCTGCGGACGCAGACCGTGGATCGCCTTGGCGTTCGGGATCTCAGTGATCTTGTCGCATTTCATCACATCGCAGCGCACACGAGCGACGCGGGTGTTGGCCTTGTCGTTCATGAACAGGTAACGGCCGTCATAGGTGCCATCGGTGAACGACATGTGCGGGTGGTGCAGGTCGCCGTTGTCATAGGTTTTCAGGCCGCGCTTGGCCAGGAATTCCTTGGTTTCCGGCAGCAGGCCATCGGTCATGATCTTCAGCGATTCATTGGTCTGACCCCAGCCGGTGGCCGAGCAGCGGTTGAACACCGGCACCCGCATCAGTTCGCGCATGGACGGGAAGCCCAGGATGCGCAGCTCGCCGGTCTGACCCGAGGACCAGAAGCCGTAATATTCATCCAGCTCGCCGGGTTCGAGGTTGTATTTGGCGGCGGCGCTGGCTTCGCGGGCGCTCATCAGGGTCGAGCCCAGACCGGTCCCGGCCAGCACGGCACCGGTGGCGGTAGCCCCCAGCATCCCGCGGCGGGTGATGTTCAGTTTGTTTTCATTGTCCGACATGATCGTTCCTCCTTTTTAGGAAACAGATTGCGGTTTGGCGTTCGGATGGTTCGCCGGTGGTTGCCCGAGGGGGGTCTTAGGATTGACCGACCCTGTCTTGGCCCGCCGTTTAAGCTGGCGGATAACGACGGGACATTTGTCCTCGGACTGGTAGAGCACCTGACAATGCAGGCAGGTGACGCACTCGTTCGGGTTGATCTCACCGGTGGGGTGGATTGCCTGAACGGGGCATTCGTTGGCGCAGGTCTGACAGGGGGCGCCGCACTCTTTGTAGCGGCGCAGCCAGTCGAACATGCGGATACGGGCGGGGATCGCCAGCGCTCCGCCCAGCGGGCAGAGATAGCGGCAGTAGAACCGTTCAATAAACAGCCCGATCCCCAGCAGGAGCAACGCAAAGACCACAAACGGCCAGTCGCGCATGAATTTCAGGATGATCGCGGTCTTGAACGGCTCGATCTCGGCATACTTCTCGGCCAGCGGGATCGACACGAAGCTGATGCCGAAGAGCACGAGGAAGATCATGTATTTTGCAGGCCAAAGCCGTTCGTTCAGACCCCAGGGCAGGGTCCATTGCGGCACCTTCAGTGCCCGCGCGATCTTGTTGGTCAGTTCCTGCAGCGCGCCAAACGGGCACAGCCAGCCGCAATAGGCTCCGCGTCCCCAGAACAGCAGGGCGGCGGCTACGGCGAACCATTGGATAAAGACCAGCGGGTCCAGCAGGAAGGCGTCCCAGCTAAATCCGGAGCGCAGGCTGCCCGCCAGCGCCATCAGGTTCACCACGCTCAGCTGCGCGTTGGCATACCAGCCGATGAAGAACAGGGTCATCGTCAGGTATCCAATGCGGAACCAGTAAAAGACCCGCGCATTCATCGTCGCGTGGAACTGGAAGAAGAACGTGGCGGTCAGCACCAGCAGCATGACGCCCAGAACGGCAATCTCGACGGTGCGGTCTTTCCAGATGCGCTGCCACAGCGCGGCCTTTGCGGCGGCCTCTCCGGTGGCGTCATCGACGACTGCGGGGGCGGTGACCGGCAATAGGTACTGATCCGGCAGCTTGTAGCTCAAATCGAAGGTCAGGAAGGTTTTCTCGACCGCACCTACGGCCCGTTGCACCAGCAGTTGCAGGCGGAACGGTTCAGTCGGGTCAAACCCGGCATCGGCGGGGATCTTGAAGATATCAAGCTCGGTAAAGCTGGGCGCATCATATGCTGCGACCCGACCCAGACGGCGCTGTTGCTTGTCGAAGAAGCGCACCGAGCTGTCGCCCTGGATCAGCTGAATCCGGTCAAAAATGCCACCGCGCACATAGCCCGAGCCCTTGAAGCTGTAGGCCCCGCGCCCCAGCACCAGAATGGCTTGTTCGCCTTCGTCCAGCCAATTGGTCAGGTTCTTGTATTCGGCCTCACCCAGCAGGGATTTCCCGATCGACGGCACCGAGACCAGCGCCACGTGCATGTCGATAAAGGTGTCGTCCGGCTCACCCTTTTCGGGGCGTTTGATGGCGCGCTGATCGCCGGTGGCCTCAAACGCGGCGTTGACCTGGCCCACATCCAGCGTCAGCCGCCGCACCGAGCCGTCACCCGAGAGGGTGGTCCAGTCGTAGACTGCATTCTTCGTCATATCGACTTCGCGTTTCGGCCCGTCTGCCTGCAGCGGGGACAACCCGCCCAGACCCAGCGCGCGGGAGACCTTGATGCCGCCGCGCACGAGGCTGTCGTCGATCACCATGATCGTGACCGTCGCGCCCGAGATGATGTCGAGATCATGCCCTTCACCACCCGTTGCGGCCTCGTGCTTGAGGTCGAGGCCGGTGTAGCCTTCGGTCAGTTCGACCATGCGGGAATTGGGGATGCCGATCAGAACGATGGGTTCCGAGTGTTTAACCAGCTTCACCCCGGTCAGCACCGCATCGTCGTCGATGGCGGCGACCACGTGGATGGGTTTGCCGGAATAGCCGGTGGTGCCCACGAAATCGGATGTCAGGAAGGCCCAGGCGATGGTTTCCCCGCCCTTCAAAACAGGGGCGACGGGGACGTCATCCCGCACCGGACCAAAGGCATCGGCACCTGGGGCCAGATCGGCGGGCTCAATGTCAGGCAGGAAGCTGGCGAGGCTATCGGCATGGGCGCTGATCGCCATCAGGCAGGACAGGGTAAGGGCCAGCAGGAAATGGATTGCGCGACTTACGACCACGGCGCACCTCCGACTACTTGGGTGGACGCCATGGACGCGCGCAGGGCGCGTTCAGATTCTTCTTGGGTCGCGCGCGGGGGTCCCCGGGTTTCGGGCCACAGTCGTTTTACGCTGTAGACATTGACCAGATCGCGGTTTTCGCATTGTGCGGCGTGAACAAGACCTTCCCGTTGCAACACGGGCAGGTCTGGCACCGGGGCCGCTGAGGTGACCGCGCACAAGGCGCAATCGGCGCATTTCGGACAGGGCGCGGTTGGGTCCGTGGTGTCCACTTCAAGGTCCACCTGAACCCAGACCGCCCCTGCCTCCGAGCAGATTTCCACCCACATGCTTTCCCCGGGACTCGCCAGCGCCGGGCCAAGCAGCTGCAACAGCAGAAGGAAGATGCCCGCTAGTGCACAAGCTGCGCGGGACGCGCAAACAGCTGACATGTGCAGAGGGTTGAGGGCGGGCATGGAGAATCCAACTCGGCAATCTTTCCTGAGTCCTAGTGCCGTTGCTCGATTCGATACTTGACTTATGTCATTTGTTTTCAATCTGCCCAAAAATTAATCTTGGGCGATTTTCGGTTAAATCACAAAGCACTAAAGCCTTGGTTCAACCGTCAGCTTCATCCATCAGGCCGCGTACCCAGCGCCCGGCAAGCCAGGATGCAGGCACGCCCAGAGGGATCGACCACAGGATCGCTGTGACCGGCTCGATTATTCCGTAGCCGGCGCTGTTGGCGATCAGACCGGCCAGAAACAGGTTGATGGCCACGGTCAGCGCCGTGGCCGGGTAAAGCAGAATGGCCAGTTTCCAGACCGGCCATTTGCCTTCAGTGGCTGGTTCCTTCCGAGAAGGTGATTTTGTTCCAGACATTGTATTTTCCCGAAGGTTTGCGCATTGGCAGGCGGCGGACCTCTTCCAGCGTTTGCGCATCATAGACGATTACGGCGCCGTCATCTTCCCAGATCGAAACCAGCGCGTGGCTGCCGTCTTTGGTGAACTCCACATGCGCAACTGTCTTACCCGGAGCCGGGCGCAGAGTCTTAACGATCTCAAGGCTTTGCTTGTCGATCACATGCATCGCATCCTTGTTCGGCCCAAAGAATACATCGGCCCAGACGTAAGGCGAATTTTCATGACTGCGCATGAAGAATCCCGGTCCTTCGGTCTTGATCCGCTTGACCGTTTCCCAGGTTTCCATGTCGATCACCGACACTGTGCCATCAGTCAGGTGCGGCGTAGCCATTACGGTTGTATCATCGCGCTGCCACGTGATGCCCGAGCCCAGATGCGGCATGCCCGGCAGGTCCAGATCAGCAACTTTGTGGCCGATGACCAGATCGATCACCTGACCGCCCTTGCCATCGCGCGAGGCGCCCATGACGTATTCATAGCTCTGGTCGAAAAAGAAATCGTCCAGATAGTCGGGCGTGGTGATCTTGCGCACCGGGAAGGGGTCGGGGTTCTTGAATTGACCCTCGATGCGGAAGTCGTGACCAAGACCGGATTGCGGTGGATTGGCGCCGTAGAAGACCTCCCAGATCTCGGGCACGTCTTTCAGCGCCAGAACGAAGCTTTCGCGCGGTGGGGCCTGATACACGGCCGAGACACGGCTGGGGACGCCCTTCTTGCTCTTGACCTCAACGACCTTGGCGACCGAGAGGTCCTCGGTCGACAGCAGCGTCAGGCTGTTGGGCAGGTAATTCGCCACGGCGACCCATTTGCCGTCGCCAGACATGGCGATGTTGCGGCTGTTCAAGCCCGCTCGCACGCGGCCCACCTGTTTCAACGCCCAGATGTCGTACTTCTGCACCCAGCCATCGCGGGACATAATGAACACATAGCGGCCATCGGGGTTGAACTTGGGTCCGCCATGCACCGCAAAGGGGGTTTCGAACCGGTCCAGAACCTCGAACGTGTCGCCGTCCAGAACGCTGACATGGTGATCGCCGGTCTCAACCGCCAGCGTGATGTTCATCGGGTCGCTGGCCCAGACAGGGGCGTCCACGGGGACATAGTCTTCGTCCAAAATACGGCTGGCCATGATATCGGCCTCGCCCCATTCTGGCTCGGTTTCCAGCGGGGATTTCAGCCAACCGGCCAGTTCCTCGATCTGTACCGCGTCGAGTTCGTGGGAAAAGGCGGGCATCTGCGTGGCCGTGCGCCCTTCGGCGATCACGGCGGCCACGCGTGGGCCGCGCATCCGTTTCAGCGTCTCGGGGATCAGCGCAGGACCAACCCCGCCCAGGCGGTTTTCACCGTGGCAGGATGCGCAGTGTTCGGCATAGTCGGCTGGGGCATCGGCCCATGCGGTGCCCGCCAGCAGCAGTGAACAAAACGTGCCGATTTTCAGAGTGTCAAAAGAACTGATGCGCCGGGTCATGGCTTTTTCCTCGGAACGGCGTCACCTGCAGGCGCTCGCCCGCATCTTCGACGCCGATTTCTTGATTTGTCAGATAACAGGCCGGATCTTCGGCCCAGGGGTCGCCGGTCAGCTGCAAAGCCCGAATCCGGGTGTTGCCGCCGCAGACGTCCTTGAGCTGACAAGCCCCGCAGCGCCCCTTTAGCGGGCGCGGGCGGGTGCGCAGCATGGCGAGCATCGGATCATCGCTGGTCCAAAGCTCGGAAAACGGTTTGGTCTTCACATTGCCGACCGTGTAGTCGGACCAGTAGGTGTCGGGATGAACGCGACCCAGATTGTCGATATTGGCCACACCCAAACCGCTGGAGTTGCCACCCCACGCGGCCAGATGTTCGCGCACATGGGCGGCCTTGTCGGCATCGAAGCGCGCACGCACCCAGTTCAGGAAATACCCGGCATCGGCGTCGTTGTTGCCGGTCACGATGTCCAGCGGGCGTCCGCCCGAGGCGGCCTCCCACGCGCGTTCCAGCAACAGGTCGAGCCCGTTGCGGGTGCGCATATGCTCGGCATCCTCGCCCCGGTTCTTGTCGCCGCGCCCGGCGTAAACAAGGTGAGACAGGTAGAACTTGTCGACACCCTCGTCATCGCACAGTTGCAGCAGGTCGGGCAGGTGGTGCTGGGTTCCCTCGGTCAGGCAGAACCGCAGGCCAACCTTGATGCCGCGCTTTTTGCATTCGCGGACACCGCGCAGGGCGTCGGCAAAGGCGCCTTCAACACCACGGAACCAGTCATTTGTGGCTCCGATCCCGTCCAGCGAGATGCCAACATAGTTGAACCCGACATCGGCGATCATATCGGCGGTTTCGTCGTGAATCCGCGTACCGTTGGTCGACAGCGCCAGCATGGGCACCAGATCACGGGCGCGTTTGGCGATATCGAAGAAATCGAACCGGTCCAGCGGTTCCCCACCCGAGAGGATCAGGGCCGGGACGCGAAACTGGCCCAGATCCTCAAGGGTTACCATGGCTTGCTCGTGGTTGAGCTCACCCGGGAACGCAACATCTGCCGAAACGGTGTAGCAATGGCGGCATTTCAGGTTGCAGCGTCGCGTCAGGTTCCAGATCACCACCGGTTTTACCGGTCCGGGGCGGCGTTTGCGCACCGGGGTGGGGCTGACGAGTTGATGCATGTATTCAGTCAGGCGGAACATGTCTCAGCCTTTCGTTTTCAGGCGCAGCCCGGTTTTTTTCAGGATGCGCGTGGAATAGAGGATATCTTTCGCCCTGCAGGCATCGCCCAGAATGGCAGTGATCTCGGCGCGCTTTTCTTCGACCTCGTCGCGGTCTGTGCCGTGGACCATGGCAAACAGGTTATAGGGCCAGTCGGGCAGGGCGCGGGGGCGTTCATAGCAGTGGGTCACAAACGGTAGAGCGCCGATCAGGGTACCCAGTTCGGTTACGCGGTCGTCTTTGACATCCCAGACGGTCATGCCGTTCGAAGTCATGCCCAGTTTGTAGTGATTGGGTGCAGCAGCAATGCGGCGGATCACGCCGCGCGATTTCAGGTCGGCCAGACGAAGCAGCAACTCGTCTTCGTCCATGCCCATATCTGCGGCTACCTGCGCGTAGGGCGCAGGCACAAGGGGCAGGCCGCCTTGCAGTGTCTCGATAATCTCTCTGTCTTTCGCGTCGATCATGCCGCCACCCGGAAGCCGATGAAAAATTCCTGCAATTTGGGAAAACAAAGAACTTCGATGCCCGTTTCCCGTTCGATCGCCTCGGCGGTGGCCTCAATCCCCTCGGGGGTTTCGGTTGCCAGAACGAACCACATGTTCAGCCGATGCGTGCGTTCATAATTATGGGCAACCTCTGGATGCGCATTGACTTTGGTCAGGACTGTTTCGAAATTCTCGGGCGGAACGGCCATTGTGCACAGGCAGAACGCGCCGCCCATAGCGGCCGCGTCGAAAAACGGGCCAAAGCGGGTGATTACCCGCTCATCTTTCATGCGTGTGAGGCGGCTCAGCAACTCGCTTTGCTCTATGCCCAGTTCTTCAGCAATTGCGGCATAGGGATGCGTGGTCAGTGGCAGATCGTCCTGCATCCGGTTCAGGATTGCGCGGTCGGTTTCATCCAGCGTCATGCGGCGGCCTCTCTGGCTTGGATAAGTGCGCCGGTCTGTTTGAAGCAGCGGGTCGAGAACAGCACCTTGTGGCGTGCACCAGCCAGTTCCGGCAGGGCGGCGGCACCCGAAAGGGTGTCCAGCGCTTCGTTGCGCGACCGGGCGTGGATCATGGAATAGAGGCGATAGGGCCAGACGTCTTCGACCGGGTTCCGCTCATAACACAGGGTTACGCCGGGATGCGCGGCAAGGACCGGGCCAGCAGTGGCAACCTGATCGGCAGGCATATCCCAGACCACCATAGCATTGGCAGACCAGCCAAGCGCCCGGTGTCGCACGATCACGCCCAGGCGCGAGATGATGCCCGCTTCGTGTAGTGCCTTGATCCGTGTCATCACGTCCGACGTTGACCGATCCAGCGACTGTGCCAGTTCAGCATAGGGGTCGGTGACCAGCGGAAGGCCCGAACTCAGCGCTTGCAGCAATGGCCGGTCGCCGTCCTGCATGGCCGAGCTGTCCACTTTTCGGGGCCCGGGCACGTTGCGGGTTTTGCCCGACATGCGGAACCCGAGATCGACGTTGAACGGGCGCACCAGCCGCAGATCCAGCACTCGCAGCCCGGTACGGTGACTGATCCGCGCCAGCGTGTCGTTCACATGAGCGCGGTCCGGACCGGTGGCGACGAACCACAGATTCCAGTCATCCTCGCGCTGGTAATTGTGATTCACGCCGGGTTCCGCGTCGATCATCGCGGCGACCTCTTCCAGCCGCTCGTCAGGTGCGGCGACGGCGGCCAGAGTGCTGGCCGAAACCGCGCCGGGCGCAATCGTCGCGCCAACGCGCGTGATCCGGCCGGTTGCGCGCATCCGGTTCAGGCGGTCGATGACCTCGGTCTCATCCAGGCCCAGCGCAGTGCCCAGAACCTGAAACGGGCGGTCGGTGATGGGGAAATCGCGCTGGAACTCATCCAGCAGGCGACGGTCGATCGGGTCGGTAATATGATCCATCGGTCACAGCCCTGTTCTGTGCGCACGCGCGGTAAAGAAAATGCCCGAGGGGCTGTCCGCATCGATTTCGCGCAGTTTTTCAAAGGTCTGGGTGTCGTAGACCATGACTTTGTTAGCATCGCGCACGCTGAGCCAGACCTCATGCCCGCGCGGGGTGAACTCCATGTGCAGCACGGCAGGGCCGGGCTTGAACTCGTGGATGATCTCTTTGCTGACGCTGTCGATCACCTGAATCGTGTCATTCAGCGGATGGGCGAAATTCACCCAAACCTGACGCCCGTCGGGGCGCGCCATGGCAAAGACCGGCTGGCCATGCGTCTTGGTGCGCCCGGTTTCGGTCAGGGTGTCAGAGTCGATCCACAGAACCTCGTGATGGCCAACGGCGGGCAGGACAAATTCACGCCCGGTCAGCGCCCAGCCTTCCAGATGGGGCATCTTGTAGACCGGCATTTCTTCCTGTCCGCGCCCGTAATCGGGCAGTACACGGATCGGTTCGGGGTTGTCGGCCCACAGGTCCAGCGCGGTCAGACCATCCTCACCGAACAGGCCGGTGATATAGGTGCGACCATTGGCGGTGATCAGCGCGTCATAGGGGTTTTTACCCATGTCGGTGATCTTGGTGATCTCGGGGTCGCCCTTGGCAAAATCGGCGATCCAGGTCTCGCCCGTGTCCCACATGGTGAACACGAAGCGACGGCCCGGCGCATCGACCAGACCGATGGTTTTGCTGTCGGTGGGGATGTCAGCCACCATTTCGAGCGTGTCCGCATCAAAGACACGTACGCCGCCGGGTTCATAGTTCGACACGGCGACCAGTTTGCCATCGTCCGAGATCGCGCCGCCGATGGCGTTGCCCGCCTGCACGACGCGGTTCACGATCTGGCGGGTGACGATATCGACCTTGGTCAGCCCTCCATCGCGCCCGAACACGTAGGCAAAGCGTTCATCGGGCGAATACACCAGCGAGGCGTGGGACAGATCGCCCAGCCCCTCGATCCGCGCCAGCCCAGCACGGTCGGATTGGTCCACCAGCAGGACCGAGCCCTTGGCCCGTTCGATCACCAGACCCAGGTCTCCGGTTGCGGTCGGTTCGGCGTGTGCCGTTGTCATCATCAGTGCGGCTGCAAGGCCGAGGACGAGATGTTTCATTGTGCCTCCTGTTCCAGCAGGTAACGGGCGATCCATTCGGCCTCTTCTTCACTGATCAGAGGCCGCCAAGGGGGCATCGCAGTGTCGGGGATGCCATCGAGGATGACCCCGGTCAGGACGTCGGGATCATAGTGTTCGAGCGTTTCGGACCGCAGGTCGGGTCCAAGACCGCCTTTCAGCGACAGGCCGTGGCACGAGCCGCAATCCTGATGGACAAGCCGTTTCAACGCGTTGGGATCAATCGCATCGGCAGCAAAGGCGGACGTGGCTAGAACGACGGCGGTTGTCAGCACGGCATGGGCCGCCCAGCCTGGTCGCTGGGCCGACTTGCGAGGCCGCGCCCGACCCACCCCCCGGGAAGGCGTCTGGCGCCCCGCCGAGGCCGGGCGCTGCCCCAGGCTCTTATGACCAAGCTTAGCCATGAGCCTGTTCCAGAAGCTCCGCCAGCGGCCGTTCCGCATAAAGCGATACCACCTTGCCGATGATGAACAAGGTCGGTGCTTTCAGATCCGCTTTGCGGACATCGGCCGCCAGTTGGTCTAGACGCGATACCATGCGGCTTTCGTCAGGTGTGGTGGCTTTGCCCACGGCCAGAACGGGGGTCGATCCGGGCAGGTTCTCGGTCATCAAGCCCACGGCAATCTGGCCGATATTGGCCACACCCATATAGACCACAAGGGTCGAATCGGGATCGGCCAGCCGTTTCCAATCCAGGTCCAGCACCTTGTCGGCCTGCCGGTGGCCGGTAACATACTGCACCGAGGTCGCCAGCCCGCGATGGGTCAGTGGCACGCCGGTCGAACAGGACGCGCCTTGTGCCGCCGTGATGCCCGGCGCGTATTCAACGGCGACACCGTGGGCCATCAGGTAGGCGGCCTCTTCCGAGCCGCGGCCAAAGATCATCGGATCGCCGCCTTTCAACCGTGCGACGGTGTGACCGGCCAGCGCCTCTTCCTTCAGGATTTCGTTGATACGGTCCTGCGGTACGGTGTGGCATTTGGGGGCCTTGCCCACCGGGATCAGCCGAGCACCGTCGGCGTGCAGCGCGAGGATTCCGTCCGAAACCAGCCGGTCATAGACGACCACGTCGGCCTCTTGCAGCATACGCAGGGCGCGCAGGGTCATCAGCTCGGGGTCGCCGGGGCCGGCGCCAATCAGAAAAACCTTACCGCTCATGTGCTAACTCGCTTGTTCTGAATGTCTTCGGAACCCGGACCTTCCGGCAGCTTCCACGCGCGAATAGGGGACGTTGCTGGGGGGACCGGGCGTGTCATGAGGGCAAGTTGGCGCAATCCTAAACCAACCTCCTTGACATAAGTTAAGGAGCGCGGGATTTGCGCCCGCGCTCCTTTGATCTTGCCTGTATTATTGCCTCGGCTCAGGGTTCGACGGTGATCATGCCGATCATGTTCTGCGTTTCCCAATGCGGCCCGCACAGATATTCCTGCGGCCCGGGAGTGAGGAATGTCATGTCCACCGATTCTTCGGGGAACAACCGGTCGCTTTCGGGCTCGCTGCCGTCTTTCAGCAGGACCGAATGGCTGGTGCGTTTGTCCACGTTCACCCAGCGCACGGTGGTGCCTGCCTTTACGGTCAACTCGCCGGGGCAGAAATTATATTTGTACATCAGCACCACCTCGGCGTCCTCGACGGCGGAAGAAGGCTGGCCGAACTGTTCGACATAACGCTCTTCGGCCTCGGCGCAGAGATCGGCGGTTTCATCGGCCCAGGCGGGCGCAGCCATAAGCAGCAGCGCGGGAAGAAGGCGGTGGGGTTTCATCGTCCATGTCTCCTTTCCAAAGGGGAAGGGGCCGGATCAACCGGCCCCCTCGTTTATTGTTTTACCACGTTGATGTTAGCTGAGTCGTCATCCAACGCAAGGCTGGTGTTCAGCGTCACATGGTGGAACCGCGCGGCGGCAAAGTCGTCGTGGATGGCAAAGCCGACCGTGTAGGTCTTGCCAGCCTCCAGCGGCACATCACCGGGCGCGCCAGAGTTCAGCGGGCGGCTGAAGACCACTGTCCACATACCACCGGACAGCTCGGCCGAGGCGGCGATTTCGCCGTCATTGACCACGCGCTGTTCCAGCAGATAGCCGTTGGTGGCGCTGCCGTCCGCATAGACACGCATCAGGTCAAGATAGGTGCCGTCGGCCAGATACTGCTCGATCTGCTCGGCGGGATGCAGTTTGTCCCAACCACCCATCGGCTTACCGCGGCGGCCCTTGGTATCAACCTCGGTGCGGCTTTCGCTGATGTATTTGGTCACCGTGTCCTGAGCGTTCAGACGACCCGAGACGTCACCATTGGCGGCAATCGCCTCCGCACCCGGATCAAAGGGCATGTAGGAGTTGTCGGCGTGGCACGAAGCCCAGCAGCCCACCTGTTCGCCCATCTCGATACCGGTACCGGTGATCATCATGGCAACCTTGATCTGGTTGTCGGGGTCCATCTTGCCACCGTCCACGAACGGTGCCGGGTTGTGGCCTGCATCCGGCCATTGCATGCGGATGTACAGGTTCTCGTCGTCATGTGCGGCCTGAACGGTTGCGTCGATCACACCACGTTTGCCGGGGATCGGCGTCGGCTCCAGATCACCACCGGCGACAATCTTGTTGCCAATCGTGTCCAGTTCCTTGGCGTGACAGGTCGAGCACTGATCGCCGCCTTTTGTCAGCGGACGGGCCCCACCGTGGAACTTGCCGTTCTGCACCCATTCAAACGAAGCCTGACCGGGGTAGAACAGTTTCAGATCCGCGCTGGCCACGGCGTTCCAGTCGACGTTGCCTGGGACATCGCCGCCACCACCGCCTGCAGCCGCTGCGGTCTCTTCTCCGTTTGCCTTGGCACGCTCTTCCGCAACGGCTGCGTCAACAGCGGCCGCGATCTGGGCCTGAACGGCCTCTTGCTGCGCTTTCTTGGCGGCTTGTTCGGCCTCGGCTTCGGCAGCTTCCTGCGCCTCGATCTTGGCCAGGCTGGCCAGATACTCCGGCGGAATCGGACGGATGAAGGCCGGATTCGGCGCTTCAAGCTCTTCCAGATACTCTTCGTCGGCCCGGTCGCGCGCATCCGAGTGCGCAATGCCTTTGTGGCAGTCGATACAGGTCTGGCCGATCTCCATCGCGTTCAGGTGCTGCTGACGCGCACGGGGTTTCTGGAACTCGGGCATCATCGATTCGAAATCGTGACAGTTACGGCATTCACGCGAGTCCGAGGACTTCATCCGCTCCCATTCGTTCATGGCCAGGTGTACACGTTTGGCCTCGAACTTTTCGCGGGTGTTGATGGTGCCGACCATCTTGCCGTACAGCTCTTTGGACGCCTTGATCTTGCGGATGATCTTGTGGGTCCAGTCCTTGGGCACGTGGCAGTCGGAACAGACCGCGCCCACGCCGGAACGGTTCACGTCGTGGATCGTGCCAGTGTATTCCTCGTAAACGAAATCGCGCATCTCGTGGCACGAGATACAGAAATCCTTGGTGTTGGTGGCTTCCATGGCGGTGTTGAATCCGCCCCAGAAGACGATGCCGGCGACAAAGGCTGCGGCAATGCCGGCCACGGGCATTCCCCATAGGAAATACCGGCGCCAGATCGGTTTTTTCTTTTCCGGTTCGGAAGTCATATCCGGGCTCCGTTTTGGCTGTCTTGTCTGGCCTTGGGTGGCAGGCCGGTGAGTTTGGCTGATAGGTCAAACGAGGAAAGGGCGGGCGAGGGGCCCGCCCTTTCCGATGGTTCCTGCGAACCCGTCAGGTGACGTGGTTCGAGCGGTTGTAGACGTTGAACTTGCCGGTCGGGGCATACAGCCCTTCGATGCGACCGATCTCTTCCAGCGTTTTGGCGTCGAAGATCACGATCTGACCGTTAGGCTCTTTCGAGTCCGACAGGTTCCACTTGGAGACCCAGACCTCGGTACCATCTGCGTTGAACTCGAAGTGAACGGCAGCGCTGCCTTCGTCTTCGGTGATCTGGATGGTTTTCACGATCTCGCCGGTCTCTTTCGAGATGACCTGCACCGATTGCTGAATTTCAGGCTCGGGGTGCTTGGTCTGGTCCGCCCAGATGTAATCCGAGTTCGGGTGGGTCCGAACAAACAGGCCGGGGCCGTCTGTTTCCACTTCGTAGCAGGTTTTCCAAGCCTGATCCGGATGGCCTTCCGGGTCGTTACCCCAGACGGTTACGGTGCCCACGCCAAGGTGGGTTGTACCGGCCACAGGACCACAGTTCGGGTCGATCCAGTTCGCGCCCGGTCCGGGGTGCGGCAGGGCAGCGGTGTCGATCATCGCTTCCAGCTTGTGGGTCTCGGTGTCGACAACAACCATCTTGTTCGACGCGTTTGCGGCGATTTGGAAGTACCGGCCAGTCGGGTCAAAGAACCCGTCGTGCAGGAACTTGGCCGAGTCGATCTTGTCGATCCGCAGGTTATCCAGGTCGGTATAATCAACCTGCCACAGTTGACCCAACTCCTTGATCGCGACGATCCAGGTCGGCTCGTTCGGCGTTGTGTAGATTGCGGCCACGCGGGCCTCTTCCACATAGTCGCCGTCGACATTCACGCCGCGGGTCGAAACAACCTTGACCGGCTCCATTGTCTGGGCATCAACGATTGCGAAGTGCGGAGGCCAGTAACCGCCACCGATGACGTACTTACCATCACCGGATACGGCAACGTCGCGTGCGTCATAGGCAATTTTGACTTCCGAAACCAACATGTTCTCAGGCTTCTGCCAGAGGTCGATCTTGGTCATCTTGCCGTCGCGGCCCATGGTGTACCAGAAGCGGCCTGGGTGTTCCGGCTCGGTAATGCTGTGGTGTTCCGACGCTTTCAGAACGTGCACGGCGTAACCCGTCGGGATGTGTGTCAGCACTTCTTTGGTGTCACCGTCGATAACGGCCACTTTACCCACGTCACGTTCGATGACGACGAAGAAGTTTTCCCAGTTGCGGCCGTGAAGCGGCTCGGTCGGGTAGTCGGCTTCTTCGACATAGACCTTGCGGGTCTCTTTCATCTGCTCCAACGACATCTCAGGCGGCTTGGGAGCCTCCATCTGGATGTAGGTCGCCATATCCTTGATTTCCTGCTCGGTCATGATGTCCGAGAAGTTGTTCATCCCGCCTTCGGTACCCCAGGCGATGATTTTCTCGAGACGTTCCTGCCCAAGTGCAAGGGTTCCGCCTTCGGTCACGGTACCGTCGGCTGCAGTTTTCTTCCAATGTGGTTCAAGACTCTTGCCTGTGGCGCCTTTGCGCAGAACGCCGTGACAGCCTGCGCATTGTTCGAAATAAAGCTGTTTGGATGATTCAAACGCTTCCTCGCTGAGGGTTGGCTCTTCGGCGAAGGCTGGTGCAGCGACGCTGCCCAGCAGCATCGCCAAACCGGCCCCAAAGGCGCGGCCAGTTTTGTTGTAGCTGATTCCAAGTGACATGATCACTCTCCATTTGCGTGGTGAGGCACCTCTAAGGGTGAGACATTGCGCGGGGCCACTCCTTGACGAAAGTCAACACGGGGGACGCAAATCGAGAGCCAGCCGGAAAAAAACGCCAAAAAAACCTCGGGAAAATCTGAGTCTTAGGGGCATGTTTTCGGTGTTTTGATTTTGGTTAAGTCACCGGTTCGGTCGGGCTGCTACGAGTTGCAAAACCGTCAAGGAGAGCAGCCATGCCCGCAATCGTCACCCGTGTTCTTGGTGAGGGGTTCCGTGTATTCTTTCTGTCCGCGGGCCTCTACGGCCTATTTGTCGGGCTGGTCTGGGGGCTGTGGCTGGCCGTGCCGTATATGGCACCGGATTATGGCATGACGCCACCGATGTGGCACGCGCATGAGATGATCTTTGGCTATGCCACCGCAGCGCTGGGCGGGTTTTTCCTGACAGCTGTGCCCAATTGGACCGGAGCCCCCGAGGCGCGGGCACGCTTTATTACCCTTGCAGCCGGGCTGTGGCTGGCGGGGCGGATGGCCATGTGGTTTTCCGGGATGCTGCTGCCGGTGTTCGTTGCAGTGGTCGATCTGGCCTTTGTGCCTGTTCTGGCGGCCAAAATCCTGACTCAGCTGATTCGTCGTCCGAAGCCGCAGAACATGATATTCCTGCTGCTGCTCAGCCTGATCTGGGTCGCAGACCTGATGACTCATCTGGAATGGATGGGGATCACGGCCGACACGCTGCAAACCGGGTTGCGCGCAGGATTGCTGAGCTTGTGTGCGATGATCGCCATCCTGGGTGGGCGGATCACGCCGGCCTTTACCCGCAATGCCATGAAACGCGAGGGCGTCCCCGAGGCGGACTGGCCGGTGTCAGTCGCTGCCCTGGATAAGGCGGGCATGATTCTGGCCCTTATTCTGCCGCTGACCGCCCTGGTGTTTGGTGCCGGGCCGGTGGCCGGAGTGGGGGCGCTTGCACTGGGCGTGGTGCAGGTTCTGCGCATGTCCCGCTGGCGCGCGCGTTGGGCGGCACGGCAGCCGATTCTGCTGGCCCTTCATCTGGGGCTTGGGATGTTGGCGCTGGGTTTGATTCTCTGGGGTCTGTCGGTGCTGGGCCTGGGCAATGAGGTCGCCGCCCTGCATGTTCTGGGTATCGGATGCGTGGGCGGCATGACTCTGGCGGTCATGAGCCGCGCTGCGCTGGGCCACAGCGGCCGTGCGCTGATCGCACCGGCCCCAATGGTTGTCGCCTATGGGCTCATGGCCGTGGCTGCCCTTTCGCGTTGGGTCGGGGCCGAGCTGAACGCTGGCTACATGGTGGCGATGCTTCTGTCCGACGGACTGTGGGTCTGTGCCTTTGCGCTGTACCTGATCGCCATGTGGCCCGCCCTGACAGGCCCGCGCGCGGCTCGGGCGGGATGAATTTTAATTACTTCGGCCAGTCTTGACTTTCGTTAAGGAGACACCATGGCCCAACCGCCATGTTGATCAGACAAGCTAATCTGCGCAAAGGAGAGCGCAATGCGAGAAGTCATGACCAAGAGCATGGCCCGCAACATATTTTATGGCGGGTCACTGTTCTTTATCCTCATCTTTCTGGCCCTGTCGGCCCATTCGCACTGGTATATCGTGAATTCCGAGAACTCGGCAAAACTCGATGAAAGTGTGGTCCGGGGCAAACATGTCTGGGAAAAACACGCCTGTATCAACTGTCATACGATCCTGGGTGAAGGGGCCTACTTTGCTCCCGAAGTCGCGAACGTCATGACTCGCTGGGGCGTCCTCGACGACCCGGAATCGGCCTTTGAATCCCTTAAAGGCTGGATGGAGGCGCAGCCGACCGGCATTCCCGGTCGTCGGCAGATGCCGCAATTCAACCTCAGCGACGAAGAACTCCGCGACCTGACCAACTTCCTGATCTGGACGGACAATATCGACGCTCAGGACTGGCCGCCCAACGAGGCCGGCTGAGAAAGGGAACGGAGAAATGAAATACGAATCCCAAAAAATCGCCTACGCCTACTTTGCGGTGGCCATGGCCCTGTTCGCGATACAGGTGATCGGCGGCCTTCTGGCTGGTCTGATCTATGTATTCCCAAACTTCCTGAGTGAGCTTCTGCCGTTCAACATCGTACGGATGCTGCACACCAACTCGCTGATCGTCTGGCTGATCCTGGGCTTCTTCGGTGCAGCCTACTTCCTGATCCCGGAAGAATCCGAACGCGAGATCCACTCGACCAAGCTGGCCTATCTGCAGCTGATCATTCTTGTGGTCGGTACTTTGGGCGTGGTTGTGACCTATGTCTTCAACCTGTTCGAAGGCAACTGGCTGCTGGGTAAAGAGGGCCGCGAGTTCCTTGAACAGCCTAAATGGGTCAAGGCGGGCATTGTCGTGGCCGCGCTGATCTTCCTTTACAACGTGTCGATGACCGTTCTGAAGGGCAAGAAGACCGCCATCACCAACATCCTTCTGTTGGGTCTGTGGGGTCTGGCGCTGTTGTTCCTGTTTGCCTTCTACAACCCGGGCAACCTGGCCCTGGACAAACAATACTGGTGGTATGTCGTCCACCTGTGGGTTGAAGGCGTGTGGGAACTGATCATGGCCTCGATCCTGGCCTACCTGATGCTGAAGCTGACTGGTGTGGACCGTGAGATCGTCGAAAAATGGCTCTATGTCATCGTCGCCGCCGCACTGTTCTCGGGCATCCTTGGTACGGGTCACCACTACTACTGGATCGGTACGCCTGCGTACTGGCAGTGGATCGGTTCGATCTTCTCGAGCCTCGAAGTGATCCCGTTCTTCGCGATGATGGCCTTTGCCTTCGTCATGGTCTGGAAAGGCCGTCGTGACCACCCCAACAAGGCCGCGCTTCTGTGGTCGCTGGGCTGTGCTACGCTCGCCTTCTTCGGTGCCGGTGTCTGGGGCTTCCTGCACACGCTGCACGGGGTGAACTACTATACCCACGGTACGCAGATCACCGCGGCGCACGGTCACCTGGCCTTCTACGGTGCCTATGTCTGCCTCAACCTGGCGATCTTCAGCTATGCAATGCCGATCCTGAAAAACCGTGATCCGTACAATCAGGTGCTGAACATGGGTTCGTTCTGGCTGATGACCAGCGGTATGGTCTTCATGACCTTCGTGCTGACCTTCGGCGGTACCGTGCAAACGCACATGCAACGTGTGGTTGGTGAGTACTTCATGGACGTACAGGACCAGATCGCGATCTTCTACTGGATGCGTCTTGGTTCGGGCATCGTCGTTGTCCTCGGCGCGCTGTTGTTCATCTACTCGATCTGGGTGCCCCGGAAAGAGATGGTTGAACCCGGCCCGATCGAACGCGACCGTCTGGAAAACGATCCTGACCACGTCACAGCGGAGTAATGGATATGGATGGCTCCATAAAAATGAATGAGGGGGCGGCGAACGCCCCCTTCTACCTGCCCCAGGGCGATGAATGCGATGTGTTCACCGCTGCTTACAACAACGACCTGCCGGTACTGCTGAAAGGGCCGACAGGCTGCGGCAAGACCCGCTTTGTGGCCCATATGGCCGCCCGTCTGGGTCGTCCGCTTTATACCGTGGCCTGCCACGACGATCTGGCCGCTGCCGACCTGATCGGACGCTACCTGCTGAAGGGTGGCGAGACCGTCTGGGTCGATGGCCCCCTGACCCGCGCGGTCCGCGAAGGCGCGATCTGCTACCTTGATGAGGTCGTCGAGGCCCGCAAGGACGTGACCGTTGTGCTGCACCCGCTGACCGACGACCGGCGCATCCTGCCGATCGACCGCACGGGCGAAGAACTTGAGGCCGCACCCGGCTTCATGCTGGTGGCTTCGTACAACCCCGGTTACCAGAATATCCTGAAAACCCTGAAACCCTCGACCCGGCAACGGTTCATCTCGCTCGAGTTCGACTTTCCGTCGCCCGAGATGGAAGCCGAAGTTGTCGCCCAGGAAAGCGGGCTGGCGCTGGAGCGCTGCAAACCGCTGATCCGGTTGGCGAACAAGCTGCGCGGGCTTAAGGGTCAGGACCTTGAGGAAGGCGTTTCCACCCGTCTGGTTGTCTATGCCGCGACACTGATCGCACAGGGCATGTCGACCGACCGCGCCATCCTTGCCGCTATGATCGAACCTCTGACTGATGATGAGGACATCAAACGCGGGCTCCTCGATCTTGTCACGGCTGTCTTTGGGTGAGGCCGGCCGATGGTCAGGATCGAATTTGAGCCATGGGAACCCGAAGAAACGATCGGGAAACTGTGGCACACCCTTGCCAGCCGCCTCGATGCACCTGAGGTGCATGTTGGAGCCGCGGTCGACCTCTCAGAGGTCGCGGGGCGGTTGGCAGTCCTCTTCCGAGGGCTTGGGGGTAGTCCGGGCGTTGAATTGCGCCCGGTCTCGCCCGAGGTTTCACGTCACCGTCTGAGCTGGCGCCGCAAATTGGCGACCGAGGTCGAACTGATGCCACGCGCCTCGTTCGATGGAGAGGTGTTGCGCCTGCCGGATCGGCTGGCCGTTTATCCCCTGCGCGAGGCGAATGGTGCGCTTTATGTCTGGCTGGCCGCTGCGGCCGCTCATGCCGGAACCCGAATTGACGAAGAAGACCCGCTGCGTGCCGATCTGCACGCGCTGGCTGCGGCCCGGCAGATGGTTGAGGCCACGCTGGAAGACGCCCCGGGTCTGCGTCCGCTTTACACGGAACTGTGCAAGGGGTTGCTGCACCAGCGCAGCGTCCCCGATTTGCCGCCGGTTGAGGCTGCGGTAGAAGGCATCGTTCGCCATATGCTGGGCGATCCCGAACCGTTGTCGGATCGCGCCCAAGCATTTCTGGAGATGAACGACGGGGTTGCGGCCCCGCGTGGCTATCAGCCGTTCCGCCCGGTGCCCCTGTGGCCCGAGTTGCGCGCTGTTGGCTTTTCCGAACATAACGAGGTCGAAAATCCGGAAACCGAGGGTGAGCCCGAGGAGTCCGGCGAAAAGACCCACCGCGCCCGCCGCCGTAAATCCGATCAGGCCGAGCGCAAAGACAGCCTGATCCTGCACAAGTTCGAGGCGATCCTCAGCTGGGCGGAGTTCCTGAACCTTAACCGCCGGGTCGATGATGACGACCCCGACAACGCCAAAAAGGCAGCGGACGATCAGGAAGAGATTGGGCTGGGCCAGATATCGAAGGCACCGCCGACCAAGCTGAAACTGCATCTGGACCTTGCGCCCGAGGACGTGAACCGCGAACGTCTGTCGGGTCGAATCCTCTATCCCGAATGGGATGTGCGCACCGGGCAATACCTGCCGGATCATGTGAACGTTCTGCATTCCGACGCGGAAGTCCGCGAAGACGCTGCCGAGTTCGGCAAAGACCCCGCCACCGCCCGCCGCATCCGCGCCGTGAAACGCCAGTTTGAGGCCCTGCGCCCCGGACGCGTCATGACGCGCGGCCATTTGGACGGGGATCAGCTGGATATCGAGGCCGCCGTGCGTGCTGAAACTGACCGTATGGCCAGCGGCGAAGGCAACGAGCGCGTCTGGATGCAATCCCGCCCCGTGGCGCGTGATCTGGCCGTGTCGATCCTGCTGGACGTGAGCCGATCCACGGAAAGCGCCGTTGCAGGCCGCGCCGTGATCGATATCGAACGCGAGGCGCTGGCCGCACTCGCCTGGGGCCTGAACGCCTGTGGTGACGATTTCGCCATCCACGCCTTCAGCTCGCTGAAACGTCAGCGGGTCTATGTGCAGCGCTGCAAACGGTTTGATGAGCCTATGGGCGCGACGGTCGAACAGCGGATCGCCTCCTTGCGGCCGGGTCACTACACACGGCTAGGCGCCGCGATCCGTCACTGCTCTGCCGATCTGGCCAAGCAATCCCGCAAACGCCGGTTGTTGCTGGTGATCACCGACGGCAAGCCCAACGATCTGGACCACTACGAGGGCCGCCATGGTATCGAAGATACCTGCATGGCGGTGCGTGAGGCACGCCGCGCCGGGCAGTCGGTCTTTGGTGTCACTATCGACAAGACCGGCAAAAGCTGGTTCCCGCGGATGTTCGGGCAGGGAGGTTTTGCCGTTATCCCCGACCCGCATCGCCTGACGATGGCCCTGCCGCAGATCTACCGTCAACTGGTCGGCGCATGAGCGATACCTCTCTGATCGACGAGCTTCCGGGCGAGTTGCTGATGTGGGTTCTGATCATCTCGGAATTGCTGGTCTTCGGCGCCGGGATGATCGCCTTTATGGGCGTGCGGCTGACCGACCCGGCGGGCTTTGCCGAGGCGCAGTCACATCTGCACCGCACGGGGGCGGCGTTCAATACCGCTGTTCTCGTCACGTCCGGCTATCTGGCCGCGCAGGCCCTGCACTGGCGGCAGGCAGCCCGTCGTGGTGCGGCGCGTCTGGCCCTGATCGGGGCTGCCCTTTTGGGCGTGGTGTTCCTGATCATCAAGGGCACGGAATACGCGGACAAAGCGGCACAGGGCATCGGCTTCGAAACGCATCCTTTCTTTTTGTTCTACTACCTGCTGACCGGGTTTCACGCTGCACATGTGCTGGCCGGAGTTGGCATCCTGCTGCTGGTCGCTTGGCGAGACGATGCCCGAAATATCGAGGCGGGCGCTCAGTTCTGGCACATGGTCGATCTGGTGTGGATCATGCTGTTCCCCGTGATCTACCTGTTGGGATGAAAACGATGGGCGTTTCATCATCTATACCCAAGCGTTCCCGCCGGAGGCTCCCAAGCCCGATCACCTGCGCCTGGCTTACCCTGTTGGCGCTCAGCGTCGCATCCGCAATGCTGACCCTGATGCCTATACCATCAAAGCTTTTGGGCGGTGGAATACTGATCCTTGCGCTGGCCAAATCTCGCATAATCCTTGCCCAATATCTGGATCTTGCCACCAGCCCGCCTTGGCTGCGCGGCTTCACCATGGTCCTCACCGGGTTTGCAGTGGTGATCTTTGGCCTTTTCCTGATCTGAAAAAGAAAAAAGCCGCCCTAAAAGGGCGGCAGTTATCCAAGCGAGGGGCGCTATGGTTATTGGGCGGCCATCGGCATCCGCGCGATCTGGCACCGTTGCCACAGGGCTGACAGCGCATTGACCAGGTGATCGATATCGGCGTCGGTATGAACCGGAGACGGCGTGATCCGCAGACGCTCGGTCCCTTTGGGGACTGTGGGGTAGTTGATCGGCTGGATGTAGATGCCGAACTCTTCCAACAGCGTGTCCGAGATGAATTTGCACTTCACCGGATCACTGACCATCACCGGGATGATGTGGCTGGGGTTGGGCAGATGCGGAATGCCCTCGGCGTCCAGCCGGGCGCGGACCTGCGCCACGCGGGCCTTTTGCAGATCGCGTTCAGCGTTCGACTGTTTCAAGTGCCGGATTGAGGCCGCAGCGCCGGCTGCGATCGATGGGGGCAGGGCGGTTGTGAATATGAACCCGCTGGCAAAGCTGCGCACAAAGTCACACAGCGCGGCCGAGGCGGCGATATAGCCGCCGACCACACCGAAAGCCTTGCCCAGCGTGCCTTCGATCACGGTCAGGCGATCCATCAAGCCTTCACGTTCGGCAATGCCGCCGCCGCGCGGGCCGTAGAGACCAACGGCGTGAACCTCATCCAGATAGGTCATCGCACCGTATTTGTCGGCCAAATCGCAAATTTCTTTGATAGGCGCGATGTCGCCATCCATGGAATAGACCGACTCAAAAGCGATCATCTTCGGCGCATCAGGATCAGCGGCAGCCAGTTTCGCCTCGAGATCCTCAAGATCGTTGTGTTTCCAGATGACTTTTTGTGCGCGTGAGTGGCGGATGCCTTCGATCATCGAGGCGTGGTTCAAGGCATCTGAAAACACAATCAACCCGGGGATTTTCGAAGCCAGCGTGCCGAGGGCGGCCCAGTTCGAAACATAACCGGAGGTAAACAAAAGCGCGGCTTCCTTGCCGTGCAGATCGGCCAGTTCGGCCTCCAGCAGCACATGGTCATGCGTGGTGCCCGAGATGTTGCGGGTTCCACCCGCGCCGGCACCGCAGCGGTCCAATGCGTCGTGCATGGCGGAAATCACGGCAGGATGCTGGCCCATGCCGAGATAGTCGTTCGAGCACCAGATCCGCACATCCCGCTGCACTTGCCCGTCGGTCTGGCGCGCGTTCGGGAAGGATCCGCAGCGACGTTGCAGATCGATGAAGACGCGATAGTTTCCTTCTTCCCGCAAATTTTCGAGGCTCTGGCTGAAAAATCGCTCGTAGTCCATCTTTCTGACTCCCCGGAATACTGGCTTTGGAGTGAAATTATGCGTGTTGCGCTCCCCGCGACATGACTATTGTCAAGTTGACCCACGAAAAGGCTGGTGCGTGGTGCAGAGCTTTGGCATAGCCTGAGTTCGAAGGAATGTACCGGTCAGAAGATCGACTAGGGAAAAGGGGAACCTTCTTGGCTCACGAAGCGCAAAAAGCAATCGCGCGGCAATCGCTCCTGCTCAAGAGTTTGCCGGATCAGCACGTCGATACTTTGCTCAGCCACGCGATCTGGCGCAGCTATGATCGTGGCGAGACGATTTTCCTGCAGGAAGAAGAGGCCAAGGCCGTTCACGTTATTCTGGCGGGCTGGGTCAAGCTGTTCCGTATGTCCCCCACCGGGGCCGAGGCCGTGGTGAGTGTCTTTACCCGCGGCGAAAGCTTTGGCGAGGCGGTTGCGCTGCGAAATGTCCCGTACCCGGTGTCCGCCGAGGCTGTGTCAGCCTGCGAGATCATGCATATCCCCAGCCCGGTACTGCTGTCGCTGATGAAGGAAGACCCCGAAATCGGCGTGTCTATCCTGGCCTCGACCTTTACCCATCTGCACGCGCTGGTGGCGCAGCTTGAACAGCTCAAGGCGCAGACGGGGGCGCAGAGGGTGGCCGAGTTCCTGCTGAACCTGTGCGACGTCGATGCTGATGCCTGCGACGTGGAACTGCCCTATGATAAGATGCTGATTGCCGGGCGTCTGGGGATGAAGCCGGAGAGCCTGAGCCGCGCATTTTCGCGGCTCAAGACGGTTGGTGTAAAGATCAACCGCAACCACGCGGTGATTGCCGATATCGAACGCCTGCGGGACTATGCCGAAAGCGATCCGTCGGAAAAGTGACGAGCAAGGATCAGTGTTTCGGTTTCCATTCGGGTGTTAAAGAGACAACGTGGAGAGAATTGGTGTCTGAGTACGTTGGCTTCCCTCGAAATGATGCTGAAATGAAGCTGACCGCTTTGCCTTTGTCTGTGCTTATCTCTTACGCCCATTCGATCATTGAAAACCCGGAACACTGTGAGTTGATCAAAGCAGGTTGGGACCGAAACCGAACATCTTCTTGGACTGACGAGCAGCGCGCGGAACAAGCTTGGAAAGAAGAGGAACTCGGTGAGGCCTTTCTGAAGACCGTTGGTTATGGTGGCCTCTACGGGCGGCATTGCCTAGCGCTGGCCCAGGTGGCAAAGGCGACCTTCAAATATCTATGTTCCACGCATGAGGACTTTGAGTCGTTTATCCTGAAGGAAATAAAGGATTCGCCATTTGTGAAGGAAATCACTTGATAGTGCGGAAAACCTGACGTCACTGGTCGATCCTATCACCATCCGAAACCGATGCGCCTATGAGTTATTTACGACTGGTAATTACCAGTTGGGCGGCACGATGCGGTTTGATCCGTCAGTGGTTACTATACGTGTGGAGAACTCGACGTCGGATCAGATCTTCACTTCTGTTTCCGTGAACATCAACTCGACCGTAGATCAACCTGGAGTCCGTGAATTTGCGATACCACGGACAAAATAGACACCGGCGCGCACAGTCACAATTCCCGAGAACCGCTCCTTGATCGGTGATCTATGGATCGAGCCTGGCCGGTGGGGGACCGCAACTATTTCCAGGTATGACGTTGCAAAAGTTCTGCCGAATCTCACTGCAGGATTTGCGAGTGGCACCTTGGATCATCAAGCGTATTCCTGGAACTACCAGTCATACAGGCACATTGAAATCAAGGTCAAATAACGCGGCAGAGCAGGTGCAAACAATGTAGTTTGCCTTGCTTGGTCAAATTCACAGGCAGGGTTCGGTGCGCACTTCACGCGCGCAGCGATGTTGCGGTTGCAGCGACAATGCGGCTTGGTGGTCAAGCGAAGTCAGAACCTAGGGGATATCCCGGTGCTGCTGGAGAGAGAAAGTTCGAACTCTCTCTTCGACATCTTGCAAGAATGGGAGACCATTCTTGAGACCTGTAATTTCCCTTCTGACACCGTAACCTAGGACAACGATCCGAAGTTTGGTGATGAGCATTTCGGAAAGTGGTTTTAACATGGTAGCTGGAAAGCCGGTCATGAAGCGGGGAGCTTCGTTCGCGTTTCGAATGAGCTGTGATGAGAAGGCCGTTCCGCTTCGGGAAACCTTCAACGTTCCGACCGCATCGGATGCCGATAGCGCGAAACACCATAGCACTCTTGCAACGCTAGAAGCCGTCCAAGCTGAATTGGCAGAGCGAAGGCCAAGTTTCTAACTCCAGACGGCTAGGCGATAAGTTGGCCGCATTTTAGAAATTCCAAACTATACCCCCCATTTCTTATTCTCGTAGATGTCGGAATAACTGTCGACGGTGACGAACTCTACTCCTAAGCGTTCAAAGAACAGCTTTCGGCTCAAACTGTTGTCCGACGTCCTTTCTACGAACCAGATTTTGTCGGTGATCTGGTTAGAAATTTTCTGCAACTTCGCTCGTTCTAAGAACAGCCAACGCAAGAAATTCTCATCTTTTCCAAAACTAAAGCCAAAAATCAAAATCGGGCAAAAAAACAGAATATCAAGCCAAGTGTCAGATCCCCTCCAGCTTTGGTGGCCTTTTTTGATTTTGGCGCGCAGGCTGTTGTCCCCATTGTAAACCCAAGATCTCGCGCGCTGAACTGAACCCATATAGTCGGTTAGTCCAAGGCGGATACTTCGCGCGTAGCGCATCATGCCGTGCGCATGCCAAATCGCAAATGACGAGTGCAAATCAGAAATTTTTTGATCTGAAAAATATGAACCCCATGGATAGTAGTCAGTAAAACTCTTTCCCGTTCTGAACAGTTTCAGGTTTTTTGTCCGGGATAGGTTCTCATCAAAATTCACAGTGATTATTGGTCGTTGATGTTGGTGCGCCCACGTTACGATGCGTTTATGATGAGAGGTCGGATTCCAGTCCTCCATCAATTTGCAAAACTCTGACTGAAGATTATTTTGATGTCCGCTCTCTCTGGCAAGATCAAGAATATCGAAAAACTCAGTATTCGACATTTCCTCTCTTTCTTGAGGTGTCAGTTGCAATCCTTGCCTTGTCGATAGCTTTTGAAGCAATCTATCCCAACTTGATGTACCGCCGCCGCCATGGATGTTTATACCGTTGCCGATAAGGAGGGCGGGTTTTTCCTCTTGCGATAACACTGTACTCAATGAAGCCAATTCGACTATTCCCTATTCGCCTGCAACAACACTGTTAATTGTCTAGCGCCTCACCAGAATTGGAGATGCTCAGCGCTTTCACCTCAGTTGAAAACACGGTGTGTAGTTGATTGATCCTTTCACAAAGCCATTCGTGCTGCCTGTTCCAGTCTTCGTTTTGGTCAGCGTTAGCGTCCCGTAGATATACGGCTACACGGCAATCTGTTCGATCTGGAAGAGGCTCCCACTCCAGTGGAAATCCCAACTTATTCTCTATTACTTCTCTTCTTGCTAACAGCAGTTCAAAGTACTTTTTTGCCTCTTGGCCGGAAATATATAGCTCTGTTCGGACATATTTTTTCAGCCGATTCATGTTGGCGCTCAAGTGAAACCCCGTCCGCCCTACGCCATAATTCATCCAGGATTGCGGCTGTGCTTTACGGTTGCCGGATACCGGACCACCCGATTTTTGCAATTGCGCATGAAAAGCATCCCAGTATTCACGCTGGCCAACGCGCGTTTCAGTCAACTCAGCATCATCAAGTGAACGCGCGGCGCGTGCAACAGAACGCGACCAGTTGTTGGGCTTGGATACGGCGTTGAACTTGGGTGCGGCAAGAGACTGACCGATCCGCCAAAGTTCGACTTCAAGCCCGAAGAAGCGAAACTTATCGTCAGTGATCTCGTTTAACCAGTCGAGTGTCGCGCGATGTTCTTCAGTGAACTGGGCAGCAATCCAAACGATTGTAACCGCTTGCAAGCCGGATGCGTAGGTCAATAGCTGCCCAAGATGGGTGTGGTCTGTTTTCGCAAGCTGGTTCTCGACCAGCACCCAATTGTCGGTGCCGATATCTTTGCACAAGATATCGGCGCGAAAAGGGCCCACCGACCGTTCTTGTGCTTCAAATTCCAAGTCGATACCCAACGTTTCTGACAAGATTGAGAGGTTTTCAGGTTGCGCTAGCCAAGGTGTGAAATCGGCTGGTTCACTTTGCCAGATTTCTCTCAGATCAACTTTTTCCAGTCGGCCAAGTTCAAACATCTTCTTCCTCGATCAATCTGTTAGTAAAAGCTTCGAGATCTGTTCCGAGGCCATGAAGCATGAAGATTCCATGCATTTCAACATGTTGTTTGCAATGGGCACTGGCAGCCTGAAACGCTGACATGTCCTGGCAACGCTAAAACCCGTGCAGGCTGGCCTGATAGGGCCTCTGTACCCGTCAAATCGAGAATAGGTGAGTATTCGAATTTGGGTTTGGTGTTGGGCAGTACTCAGATTCCTGAGCGAATTGGACGCATTCCTGCAAGCGTTTAAAGACAAGTCCACTACATCTTGCACTTTTGAATGAGTGGCCGGAAAAGAACCGAGAGTGCGTTCATATTTCAAGAATGCAAGCTGTATGAGCTGTTCAAGAAAGAATGCAGTGGTTTCTACCAAGAACAGCGAAACACAGGTTTCCGCCTCTGTGTAATTCATCGCAGGCGAGAAGCTACGAAATCCGACCCCAATACGTTACGCAGCGAAAGTTCCAATTGTCCCACATTGCGTGAGTTTTTGAAGTTCGCCGCGAATTTCTGACGCGCATCAAAAACGCCAGCAGAAACCTCTGCGCCAGGACCCTGACGCATTCACGGCGACACCGGAAGCCGTAGTCTGCTATCCTCAACCGACAAGGATGGATTCGATGACAAAAACCGAGACTGAACACTATGAGCACATCCAGTTTCGGATCCCTAAAGTGAAACTGGATGAGTTTAATGCGATGGTCTACGAGCGCTATGGCATGAAGCATGGCGGTAAGACCAAGATGTTCCTCGATCTGATTGCGGAACAACAGACATCGCAGAGGATCGCGTTGTTGAAAGCCGAGATAGAACGGCTGGAACAGCAAACGCAAGGACAACACGTGCTTTAGGAGACCCCCTCGGCCGAGCCCATAGTCCTTGCCGTTATGGGCCGCGGGAAGCAGTTGCAAATCCAGCACAAAGAAACGCGACTTTCCTGTAGTAATAGATACTACAGCTTGCAGTTGATACCCCATGCAAAGAACGTTGTCCCGCCAAAGTGCTGCCGGAACCCAATCGGAGCTGACCCTCCTACCGGCGGAATTCCAGGAGGGCACAATGTCTGAAGCTGAAGCCACCATCAATGTGGTCGACTACGACAACATTCAGAAAAGCGTTGAGCTCGAATTGGGTCAGAACCCTTTGGGCTGGTCAGGGATCGTGACTGAGCTTTTTGAGCACATCAAAGCACGCAGTGACAAGATTGGGGTCGAGTATCCAAAGGTTCTCCAGATCAAGGAGAAATTTGGCGAACTCCGGATCTACTTCAGCAAGGCATCTGAGGACGAACGCATCCGCGGCTGGGTCACAGCCACTATCGATAGGGCGAACCAAAGTTGCGAGCGATGCGGGAACGCGGCTCGCCCGCAGAATTTAGGAAGCTGGATCATAACGTTATGCTGTTGGTGCGCGCATTAAGAAGCGGCCACTCGGTTCAACGAGAGCAAACGTCGCTATTTCCGCCCAACGGATGCACCCGAGCACCTTACCTGTGCGGTCTGTGGCTATGTTGGACAGATTGATCGTTCCGACGGCAGGCGGAGGTGCCACTGCTGCGTGAAAAAAGGCTGGTGAGATCCAGGCAGGTTCCACTTAGACCACGATACTGATCGCCTTGTGTGGAGTGACGTACGAGCGGATATTCTGCGGCTTCGGAAAAGACATGGAAACTGCAAACCAGTTCGCGCCGACTAAGACACCGGCTTTCGGGCGCTCTTCATAAGATCAGAATCACCTGCCGATTCTCACTTTGAGCAGGAAATCTGTATTCCTGAGACGGTCGAGAGGCAGCAGATTTACACAATCTATGGTAGAAAGTTCCCGGAACTACGCGGTGATTCACATCGTTTTGCATACTTCATGTTGACACGACGACCCATGCTGGTTCAGCTTCGCCCCATGACAAGCACACGCATCCACTGCCAACGAATATCGACCTGATTCGATACCCCACGCGAAGCACGCGGGAGGCAGCATTGGTTATGCGGGCGGGGCTTATACCCCTGTAATAGCTCCAGATTAGAGTGCACGAGTCGGTTCGATTCCGACGCCTCCTACCATCCTTTGGAGGCATTCCATGTCAAAAGACCCCAAAACAAATGAAGACCTGAAAAGACACCTTGAGCTCTGCGCCAACAACGATCTTCTCTCGGAAGTCAAAACGCGCATCGAGACCGGTGTGTTGAAAGAAACCCTGCTGTTCCATGGTGCTACAGGTCGCGTGTACTCAGACCTCGGTAGGGAAGACAGGCGCTACCTTCCTCCAGACGCAGTTCTACAGTTGGTATTTCCTTTTCACGAATTCGATCCTGACAGTATCAATCATCGAAACGTCGCTGAATGCTTGTTCGACTTACCAGACGAACACTTCTCTGCTCTCAAATCGACGGTGGCGGCAGAGACAGAAAAAGGCCTGCATCGTCTAGTTGCTGTGCTGGAGGAAATCGCTTCAGTTCAAGAATCCCAACCCCCTAGAACCGGGGATCCGGCGGATGAGTGACATCTTCGATTACGATGACATCCGCGGCTCCGTTGAACGATATCTGGGGAAAGACAAACTGGGCTGAGACGGCTGGCGCGGGGCCTTCTGCATCAAAAGGCCAAAAACCACTCCTGGAACTAAGGCGGGCCTACGAGGGCTCAAGCATGCAAACACCACATAATAAGAAAGACGAAAAATGCTAAGAGTTGTTGTTTATGTAAACCATACCCCAATCGCCGAAGCCCGTGCAGGAAACATGTCCGGGCTTGCCGATATCTCTGACTACAAGGTCCGAGTTTTTGAAGATGAAGCCCCGCATCTCGACATTCCGGCTAAGGATGTCACCGGCTGGATCATGGGCCACCCGCGCCGAAGCAGTGTTTGGTATCTGGTTCGGAAAATCGCAGAGTTTGCTGCTCGGGAGATTGAAGCAACGTCTGACAAAGAGCAGCATGTGTCGCCAGATGACACCCAACAAAACGAATAATGAGGAGTATCGGAGCCGGTCTCCCGTCCCTCTAAACCGTTGCAAATCACTTACACTGGAGGACGAGGTTGTTTGCAGAATTAGAGCCTTTCCTGAAGACGTGCTCGCACGACCAAGAACTGGCTTTTCCAGGACAATAGAATACTGTGCAAAGTTAAGCGAACACATGGTGCGTCACAAAAACGTGACAGGTCCACACCAATTTTCAATGGTTTAGAAAGCCTGATCACAGAACCACGTATCAGCTGCAAGCCCTGAGTAAAGAACGCGCCGCCAGTTGTTTATAGGCATTGCCACGAATCCGCTTTTCTCCTGTAGAAGCTCAGAAAAAGTTGTCGGGCTAAGATCGCGCATGTACTGCTTCATGCGTATTATTTCAGGCAATTCTGCCGCGGCCTCTATTCCAAAGCGGGAGGCCAAGTCATAGTCATTGAAATGGGCGCGCGCTCTTGATTTTTCAACTTCATTCCAGTCGTCAGGCGGGTCTGCATAGAATGTTACGGCAGGTGGAAACGATTGCTCCACATGGGAAAACACCCATTGCTGTGTGAAAAACTTATCATTATCGAAGTAGGGATGAAGGGTTTGCCCCTCTTTCGTTTCAGCGAAGCTATTACTCTTTCCAGAATTACAGTCTCTACAGCAAGGCACCAAGTTTCCAGGTGCCACCGAGAACAGTGGAAAGTTGGCCTTTGGAAGGTAGTGATCCAAAGTTTGAACTTGACCTATCCCACCACAAAAAGGGCATTTGTTGAATGTAGAAACCATTAATAGCTCATAAGTTTGTCGAGCCGGTTTTTCTTTCGGAACAAGATAGCTCGTATAAAGCTTCGTCAGGTCAGACTTTGTCAGCGCCCCATGAACAAATGGATCTTCTCCCCGGCCCGCAACGGTACGGGGAAAGGTATAGAGAGTTCCAGCCTCTGCGGAGGCGGTGTAGGCCGCCTCAATGCTCGTGCAGCATCCGATTTCGCCCCGGTACTTCATGCGCTGAGTGGTATTGCCGACACTATCGACGCATTCGTTGAAAACCTGGTCGAATGTGACCTCCGGCCTCGACAATTTTTGCATCTGTTATTGGTCTCTTTTTTCCAAAATGGAGCGTAAAATGGCTCTTCCCTCCAAGCCGATCTGGTTGGAAAAATCAGAAAGAATTTTCTCGTAGTTTCGGGTAGCCAGAGCCTCTTTTTGCAGAATGGAGTTGAAGCCCGACTTGCTGACTTCCAGGCCAAAAATCTCTCGCGTCAGTATTCCAACATTTTCACCGAAAGTTTCGATTTCCGGTCTATTCCAAGAAGACGCAAGGCCGCTTCGATTGATTTTCCATACGCAAGAACGGGGTACTTCTTGCAAGACTACTGGTGAGTGAGTGGCGACAATCGCGACAGCATTCTGGTCGAATAGGATGTTGCTCAAGATTCTGATGAATGCGGAGAGAAGTGGCGGGTGAAGGTGGCTTTCTGGTTCATCAACCAATACCAGAGCTTTCTCCTCCACGTGCGCTATTAGCTTCGTTACTGTCAATAGAACGATAGCGTGCCCCGAACTCATCACCTTTATTGAACGTAATGCATTCTCTTCGAGATGGTCCTGTTCTAATTTTGCGAGGGTACTCAAATTCATATCAGCGAAATTCTGGTCGGTTTCCAGAGTTTTAACGGCGGATATCCAACGTTTCTTCTTGCCTGGGTCTCCAAAACAAAGGTCCAAACTATCTGCAAATTCTTTGTGTAAGTCCGAAAGTGGCTTCAAAACAGAACCGGCACTATCAGAGTAGTCTTTTAAGCCAACATAAAAATAGCAAATTCCTTTCGATGGGTCGGGCTGATCAGGGGGAGGAGTAAATGGATCAAACGCACTAAATGAAACGGAAACTAGGCTGCTAAAAAAATCACGACCTATTTCTTGCGATCCCGTAAGACTAGGTTGTTCAAAGCGGGCTGCTTGAAATGTTCCGTCGGTGATAGCATGTATCATGGAGTTCATTAGTGATGTTTTGCCTACGCCATTTCTGCCTATAATCGCGTGGATATTAGTGCTGGGTTTCGAGTGGGCACTAATATCGAAGTCTAGAGAAAAGCCTGCTAATTCAAAAGTTTTGTCCAATTTGAAGCAGAACTCAAAATCGGTTATTGGTTTTCCACCAGCCAGAACGCGAGTAAATTGAGCTTCAATGGCGATCAAGCTTACACTGCGTAGATGTGAAATCTGAAACACCTTCTGATCCTTGGCTAGAGCCAAAGACGAGGGTAAGAGAACTACGTCCCGTAGCGAATTGAGGAGTGACCTCCCGAAGCTTTCTGAAAAGGTCGAAGCAATATAATAGTAGTAGTCGACATCAACACCGAGAGAAAAATAATTTTCAGGCAGCTCAGTAAAAGTTCCGGGAAGAGTAGAAAACGTCGAAACTGATTCCGTTTGACCGGAAAAACCAATCTTAGTATTGCTCAACTCATGGAGGTTGCCTTCCCCGTCGAACACAAATACCTCAAACATTGTATAGAATGAGTAGTCATTCCACTGATCTACTTTGAGATAGACAGTGTCTCTTCCCTCAGATGGCACATTGCCGTTCTTAGGAATTACTACAAAATTCATATCTTGACGTTTCCAATCATTGCCAATTCTTCTTGAACACTCTTTGCTTTGAGAAGCTATGGAAGTTTATTGGGGGATCGTCCTGGGATTTTAGGCAGAAGCGTGCATTCTCTTTTCATGTTTCGAATAGTACAGACCTCGCTTAAGTGACTTAAAGTGATCATTAGCCGTACCTTGAGGCCGATCTGATCTTCTGCGCTTACACATGAAGTACCGCAACGGCTTACGATACAACTTTCTGGCTCCGGTGCGACGGTAAATGTGACTTAATCGATGACATTTCCCGATGGTCATTGTCTATTCTACCTCTTACGGCTCGAACCCTGTTCTCGATTGGGCCTACAACCGACCAGTCTTTACGTCGGCGAACGGGGTCTAGAATGAATACAAATTCGCGATCCGTGCCGTTTACGTGACTCTTCCCAAATGTCACAGAACGTCGTTTCGTAATTCGATAAGCGTCAGGATAGATCTCTGCAATTTCGGAATAGGCGCCGTTCGTGACCACTACTGTCGCACCTCTTGAAGCCGCACGTCTACATGCATGCGCAAGCCTTATCTGGTCGCTCCAAGAAAAGACACTTGCTCCGTAACGATCAAAGTGATCCTTGCTGTGATTTGAGTATGTCGGATCACAAAAGACGACATCACCCTCTTTGGCTTTGTCGATAATGGATTCAAAATCTCCGCTGTAAAGTTCGGAGCCTCTGCGCAAGTTGGAGGCACAGGCCAGCGCTGTTCCGGTTGTCCATAAGCTGTCGGGTACTCTTGAACCGCCGCCATAAGGGGTATTGAATTTGCCACTACGGTTCGTACGGTAAAGTCCACCGTAACAGGTTCTATTCAGCCAGATGAACCTACAAGCTTTCTCAATGTTGTTGTCGGGCAGCCAATTTCGAATTTTGTAATAGTTGTCCTTTTCAACCGGCCAACTTTTCAATATTTTGATAGTTTCATGTGGTTGGTCTCGCAATACCGCATATGCGAGCATTAACTCACGGTTTAGGTCGTTAAGTATCGACTGTTTAGGGCAAACTGAAAAAAATATCGCACCTGAACCAAGAAAGGGTTCAATGTAGTGGCCATTGCTCGAAGTAAGACGTCTTTTGATAACCTCTGACAGGCTAGATGCAAGCCAACGTTTGCCCCCAGCCCAGCGCAAGAAAGGTCTGGAAGAGCATGGAACCGGCAAGTCACAAGAGCTGTACGAAACCCCAGTCTCGTGACGGTTAATTTCCTTTGGTGAAGGTGCGTTTTGAAGGTTCATGATATCAGGCCAATAACGTACTCTTCTAGTAGCCTAGACGATGAGCTTTGGGCCAGGCTAACCTGCCTGTTTGCCAAGACCAGTGGGATAAGTGAGTTTTCATAGCGAGAGCTTGTGACCTTTGAAAGTGCCCTGACAACTTCTTCAAGCTCTGGTAAATCGTTTGGCTTTGGGTTTTCTGGACCGCCATTAGTAAGGTCATTTGAAGGCACTTGAAGCGCAACTACGTGCGAAGCTGAGAGGCGTACGCCAACTCGAGTTCCAAAACTCACTCGGTTGCGTGGGTTCGTTGGATCGTAAACCTTACCCTGGATCTCTTCATTTAGAAACTGACGCGAGGGAATAAGAACATCACCATCGCAAGGTACTGCATCTGGGAAGTTTGCGAGGAACTCCACCATATTACCTGTTTTTTCCACGCCTGCTAAATGCATGGTCACACCTCGAGACCGCAGCCATTGCAGGTATCGACGCACGCCGTCGATGACCCGGAATCCCTCGGCTCTAAGCATAAGTGAGCCGTCTTTGATGAAGAGTATTTTTTCCAGACGGTCGTGTTTACCGTTTTTTGTTGCAAGCATTGGCAGTCTGAACAAGCACAAAAGTTCCAACACGCGCATGAAACTGTTAGCAATAGTCTCGCTAGGTTGTTCGACGGGGTCAGAGCTCGACAAGAGTCCAAGGTAGTCAGAAAGAAAGTGTTCAAAACCGCAGTGAGGACAACTAAAAATTTGCTTTTCTGGAATATCAAAGGTGTCACGGCAGAATAAACAATTCATGCTGCGGGGTGACTTCACCGAACCGCTCGGTAACCATTGTTCAAAGAGAAGGAACTCTAAGACTTCATAGAGGCCTGTTACGGCGGGCAGTAAAGAAGCATTGATAATTTCTCTAAGCGTGTCGCGCATCGTACGGCCAGTCATACGAACACCTCTGAGCGGGAGGTAGGCTGGGCGAAGAGTGCACCGTGAGAGCATGTTACCCATGTCACGAGGATCCATCATCGGATCGTTTGCTATCTTCTTCAAGTCATCGAGAGAAAGGATGCTAACGCCCGGATTGATAAAGGACATTGCCTTTTCTCGCCGGATTGGATTGGGCACAGTTTGGAGACCCGCATCGACCGTAAGAACTTGCTCAATCTTGGTTGGAATACTGAAATCAACATTCAAGGCAGGCGTCGCAGCGTTTGGCTTTTTTGGAGCACTGTCTACCTTTAAATTCTGCAATATATTGGCAATTGCAGGATTATTAATCACTTCCATATGAGCGATCTTGGAGGCTGCTTCGCGTGGTTTAGGTCCTTTGGAATATGGCATCTTATTTTGTTGCCGGAGAAGTTGGTTTCGTAGAACCGTCAAACTTGCGGATCTGAACTGGCAGTGCGAACGGAACGGACAGTGTCTTGAGGCGCACGTATCCCTTTGAATTTATACGTTCTACATCCTCAGCAACATCTCGGAACGCTCTTTTGTGTTTCAGTTCTCGTACTTCGCGATCATCATCCAAATGAGTGACGATAAAATTTTCCGTATTCTTCACAAGATCAGGCGAAAGTGTCGATATTGACTGCGTGGCATACACTAAAGATATGTTAAACTTCGCACCCTCCTTTGCTAGTTTGTTATAGATGTTTTCTCCTAGCCCACGGTCGTCCGAAGGGAAAAGCGTGTGCGCCTCTTCGAAGTAGAGAACAACCATCTGGTCGCCTAACCTGTTATCATTAAACTTCTTCATTTGGCTTGCGAGTAGCGAGTGAGAAATCCGATCTGCGAATGCCTTCCGGACCCTTTCTTCGCCCATTGCCAAGTCTAGAAAAACAGTCTTACCTGATTGAGCCTCATTCACTACATCGCTGAATATGTCGGCGCCACCTGTCGAATGATACGGCCGAAAGCGTGAGAACTTTCTGGCACCGGAGATGTTGCCAGCACCGTGAAGAATGCGGAGCAAACCTGATGAAACCGAATCGAAATAGGGATCTCCAGTCGTAGATGACGCTTTAAACAGCTTATCCTTTTCAGCTTGGCTGGCACTTTCATGAATATCGGCTACAGCCTTCCAAACATTCGACGCCACCTGATAGGAGTGGGTTGTCTTCATCTTACCTGATGCGTCTGTTATGCTTGGAGCTAGACTCGGATTGGCGAGTAGCTCCGTTTTCACGGGTGCTTGAAAATCTACAAAAACGTTGCCGGAGGGTGCAGGAAAACCCGCCTCTACTAGAATTGCGTACCAGATCCCCATGGCTCTCCAATAACGGTTGTATCCGCTCTTATTCTTCACTGGATCCGGAGCCTGACTAACTGGACTAGGTTCCCAGTTTTGCGCAGGGACAATGTAGTCGGGCATTTTACCAATTTCGCTTTCCCAAAGGCTGAAAATTAAACTCTTTCCAACATCAGGTTGCGCGTAGAAATCCACTTTAAGTGATTTAGGAGTCGCAAGATTCGCAGCTGCGTCACTCGCTCTTGGTTTCGGGTTGAGACTATATCGTACGCACTTCAGTGGGTGGCGAGCCGCAAGGCAACCACCATCTTGCTCGTTCCAATAAGTATATTCACCGCTGGGGTCGAAAATAATCTGGCCCGCATTACCACCTTCTAAGATAGTATCAGCGACAACCTTCATTGTGTTGGACTTACCGAACCTTGTCTTTCCAAAAAGTGCGGTCCTGTGACCATAAGTAGCGCCGGTGAAGTCGCCCGGGTCAATCTTAACCGGAACGTTTAACCTAGGGTTAACTGAAGGAGTTTCGGTGTATCGAAGGTCTCCAATTGTCAGTGGACTCGGATCTTCACTGAAGGCATTGATCAATGTTTCGAGATGATCCTCGGTCGGCACATAAACTTCGTAGAAATGGGGTGCAAAATATGTATCGACGTCTAGTCCGAAGCCTATACTTGACTTCCCATTTTCATCGACCTTGTCAAAAAAAGTTCCGACGATACTGCCTTTCAATGCAGACCATTGAAATTCTTTGTCTGTAATGGGATCGATATTGGCCTGAGACTTGTGCATCTCAAATATTGTTTGCCGAATTTCGCTGTCGATTGGCGTCGGGACGCTATCGGTAATTCTTACCATGATCACACGATCACAGGCGCGCCGCTCTGCATTACTTACGCGGCTAGGCGCAAGGCGAACTAGGACCAGAGTGTTTCTGGGAACGCCACCGCAATTCCTCTTCCATGGGTCGCAAGTTACAATAGTCACATCTTCATAAGAGAGATTAAGGATAAAACCTAAGAGCTTGTCGGCATTTTGGGGATCGGCGGCCTGTTTGTCTGGTTGATATGTTTTTGCAAGTGCGGCAACTGGGGCAGACGTTGTCTCTGTGTTTGGCACTTGGGTTGGTGGATCCTCCAACAATCCAGCTTCCATGTCAGGTTGTGTCATGCTCGATTCTCCGGCCTTGCTGGCTCTTGGTTGGACTATACGTTTTTGATACTGAACCCTTCCCGTTTGGCCGGCAAGGGGGAGGATAACTCTTTCGCTTCCATTTCAGGTTGTTTTTTGGGGCCGCTCATGTGGCGAGGTTTATAACTCCTTTTCTCCGGTTCAAGGTCGCCGTTTGCCTCCGACATCACAAGGCGCGTCAAGCTGACCGCCAGTGTCTGCCTGTTCGCTTTCAACAATGACCATCTCCGCATTCTTGCAGACCAGATGTCAGGCACTCGTCGACCGTTGATTATCTCTCACCCGACCCATTACATCAGCGGCTGGGATGTCGAGTCAGGGGGCGGCCTGTTCGACCGCTTGCACGCTGTAGTCGCTGATGTTTGCTGGCATGGACATGTTGCCTGCTCTGGCTTCTGCTAGTTCTCATACCGTTAGTTAATGCCACATCGATGAGAACCTCAATCAATCCCCCTTTTGAGGGCAGTGTGTTCGTCAATTGACACCGAATCACCCGCCGTAATTGTGAGTGGCAAAGTGATTTCTAGGGCAACGCTCTTGTTGTCAAGCAATCAGTTCCAATCCTTGCCAAAGCCAAAAATTCTACTTTTTGCAAGAATAGTATTCTTGCTATCCTTTCCATTTCCGATCTCCACTATTCTTATATTATCATTAAAAAACAAATACTTAAAATCATGGTATCAAAGCACTTATGCTAGTCGATGCGGTCCTTTTTCCGCTAAGTGGACAATAGGAGGGTACGAAATTGAAAGCGCCCAACGTGACCAAATTGTGCGAAAGATGGGAAGAGCAATCCCCTCCGGACCCTTTTGCTCACCAAGGCATTCCAATCGACGTGCAACGCTATCAGGCAGCGCTAGACGATTCACAATTGAGCCGCGAGCAAAAAACAAAATTCCTCGAAGCAATATGCTCTATTCTCATGACTTTCGTGGAGCTGGGATTTGAAGTCCACCCTGTCATGCAAGCTGGACGGGCTGGAGATGCCTGTGAAGGCGCTGGTCATCAAACAGTCTCAAACGTAGAGAAAGCTATGGCTCGAAAGTAGTTCACAAACTCACTGGCGTGAAATGGCTCTGACTTACTGAATGGCCAGTTAGCAACGATCTTTTTCTTACCGGCATTCCAAACCATGGAAGGTCACGATGAACCATTGGTGCTTAGGACTCTGGCATCGGTGGCAAGAATAAAGGATGGTTTTATGCGCAATCAATCTGATCCGTTGAATAGCCTTCCAAAGGCGCTGATATACTGCCGAGTTTCTTCAGTGAAGCAACGTGTCGACGGTGCTGGTCTGCAAAGCCAAGAACATCGCTGTCGGGAATATGCCAATCAGTATGGCTGGGATGTTGAGATGGTTTTTCCCGACGACGTTTCTGGTGCCGGGGATTTCATGGATCGCCCGGGAATGCGTGCCATGCTTGCGTACCTTGATGCGCAAAAGGGCCCGCGCTATGTCGTAATATTTGACGACTTGAAACGCTTCGCACGCGATACTGAGTTTCATTTGAAGCTCCGAAGAGAGCTCGCCTTCCGTGGCGCGGATGTCAAATGTCTGAATTTTGATTTTCAAGACACACCCGAAGGCCGCTTCTTTGAGGTGGTGATGGCAGCTTCTGGTCAGATGGAACGCGAGCAGATGGCTCGACAAAACAGCCAAAAAAGCCGGGCACGCCTAGAAAACGGCTATTGGGTATTCACCGCTCCCCTTGGCTACAAATACGTAAAGGATAAAGGAAAGGGCGGCAAAAGGCTTGTTAAAGTGGAGCCAGTCGCCTCGGTCATTCGGGAGGCACTCGAAGGGTACGCAAGTGGCCGCTTTGCCTCTCAAGCGGAAGTTCAACGTTTCCTAGAATCTGATCCGCATTTCCCAAAAGATATGAAAAATGGCACCATTTGCCCAATAACAGTCAACCGTTTGCTGAAGCAGGTTGTTTATTCTGGATACGTGGTGGGTGCAAAGTGGGGGATTTCTCTGCGCAAAGGGAAACACGACGGCCTAATTTCATTTGAGACGTATCAGCGTGTTATTGACACCATTGAGGGCAAGAAGCGTCGCCCAGCTGCTCGCGCAGACTACAACGAAGACTTCCCCCTCAGAGGCCACGTCGTATGCGACAGCTGCGGAAATGCAATGACGGGAGCTTGGTCTTCGGGCTGCCGCAAGCGCTATGCTTACTACTTCTGTGTCACGCGTGGCTGCGAGGCAAAGAGTAAATCTGTCCCTCGTGCCAAGTTCGAAGACGGCTTTGCGGAGATCCTGCGATCACTTCAGCCAGGGTCAAGTCTGTTCAGTGTGGCAAAGGTGATGCTGCGCGACGCTTGGAACATCCGCCTAGCTGAAGCAAAAGTGAAAAAGTCTTGCTTAACGAAAGAGGTGAGAAAGGTTGAAAAACAGATAGAGCAATTCTTGGAGCGTATGCTGGATGTCTCGAACCCAACTGTTGTGAAACGCTTTGAAAAGAAGATCGATGAGCTTGAACGCCAAAGATTAGTAATCAAAGAGCAACAGGAAAAAACACTGCCGCCTGCGGGACGGCTGGAAGACTGTATCGAACTCGCCCTCAAATTTCTCGCAAACCCCTATCTTTTATACAAAAAAAGTGATTATGCAGTGCGTCAGGCGTTGCTAAGAATGGTGTTTTCGGAACCTCTTAGATACAGCAGAATTGAGGGGTATCGAACTCCAACTCTCACCTTTCCTTTCAAGGTGTTAGCTGAGATTTCGAAAGAAAAATGCGAAGTGGTGCTGCTGGAGGGCATTGAAACCCTATATGTAGATGTCTCAAAAAATCTCAGATAGAGATTAACTATATGAAAATGTTTAACTTACCTCCTTCATTCGATCTCAATTAATCTCGACTAACGGCAGCACATACCATACCTAGGGGTGGACCAATGGGTGGACCGGTAGAGAGTTATATGGCGAAAAACAAATTGAGCGCGCGTGGCGTTATTGCGCTAGGTGCTGGAAAGCACTGCGATGGCGCTGGGCTCTGGCTTGTGAAGGCAGATTCAAAAAGCGGTAAGTGGGTTCTTAGACTGACGGTTTTCGGTAAGCGGCGGGAAATGGGTCTCGGGCGGTGGCCGGATGTTGGCTTGGCAGAGGCGCGGGAAACAGCTGACGCAGCCCGACGCGAACTGCGGGAAGGCCGAGATCCGATCAGAGAGCGGCAGAAACGACGTGTAGAAGCCCAGCGCAACTTGCATCTCTTTAGAGACGTCGCTCGGGATGCGTTTGAAGCGCGGAAGTCTGAGCTGCGGGGTGGCGGAAAAGCGGGGCGTTGGTTTAGCCCGTTGGAGTTACACGTCATACCCAAACTTGGTCATGTACCCGTTGCTGAAATTACTCAGATCGATCTCCGGGATTGCCTCGCGCCTATCTGGCATGAGAAAGCCGAGACGGCTCGAAAGGCGCTGACGCGGACATCTATTTGTTTGGAGCATGCAGCAGCGCTGGGCATTGATGTTGATTTGCAGGCTCCCAAGAAGGCGCGTGCATTGCTTGGCAAACCGCGTAAGTCCACGACCAACATTCCGTCGCTGGCCTGGAGTGAAGTGCCTGAGTTCTACAATAGCTTGGACGAAGGTACGGTCACCCACCTTGCTTTGAAACTTCTAATTTTGACCGGGGTACGGTCACGGCCAATACGGTATTTGAGGGAAGAGCAGATCGATGGTGATCTTTGGACTATTCCGGCGGAACAGATGAAAGGGCGCGAGGGCGCTACCGCTGAGTTCCGTGTTCCGCTTTCGAATGAAGCGCTTCATGTTCTTGGAGACGCGCGGCGACATGCTCGCGACGGCTATCTGTTTCCGAGTATTCGGAAAGGGGTGATCTCGGACGCCACGATGTCGCGATTGATGGAGCGTCGTGGCATGAGCGCCCGTCCGCACGGATTTCGTTCAAGTCTCCGCGTGTGGTTGGCAGAGGCAACCAATGCGCGTCACGAAGTTGCAGAAACCATGCTTGGTCACGTTGTGGGCAGTTCTGTCGAACGCGCCTATCGGCGAACCGACTTTCTCGACCAACGTCGTGTGCTGCTGGAGCGCTGGGCGTCCCACCTCACTGACAATACAGATACAATCATAAAATTGGCCACAGCATGAATCAGGATCGTCGTTATCTTCCCTTGTACAACGGAAACGGCAAATGGATCTCTCGCCCAGATCTCTTTGTTTTGGTTCGAATGGGCGCTCCAGACGACGAAAAAGAGAGCACCATTTGGGAGGCCTACCGGCACATGTCAGAAATCTCGGATAACAGTAGCATTGAATTGAACCCTTTGGACGCAATAATCGAAAGAAAGTTCGTAAGATCTAACATGTCCGAGCGTAGATACGCTGCAATGGTGGTGCGCGAGATCGCGCGACTCTATCTCAACGGCGTAACGCCAACTTTGGGCAAAGCGGTAAAGCTGATTACACGGCCATTGCTGGAGGAACAAAGCGCCAGATTGGAAAGCTCGGTCTCTGAACAAGTGAGAAAGGCCTTCAGCCGGTTTCGCAATACTTGCCACCTTGAAGCCGCATATCGATCAGACGGTCCAAGGTTTCAGACCTTTGAAAATGACCCGAAGAAGTTCGACGAGTTCCTTTCGAAAGCCAAAGCCTTAGAGGAACTTTTAGACTGGGTCTCTGCGCAAGGAAGTTTGAAATGGAACCCGTGGCGCGTTCCGGAGCATTTTACTCCCACTTTTAAAGGAAAAGTCACGAAACTGAGCGTTCAAGAAAAGGCTCTGATCGGCGTAGCCTGAAAGCCGAGTTTGGGGGGAGAAATTTTTTCTCCCCTCCCCGCATGATCTTAGATCGCCTCTAGATGACTCAACGCTCATCAAAACGAGGCATCTAGTCACATGAACGCTGAAGCCAACTCAATTCAAACCGAAATCGATCCATTGCTTAAGGTGGCGGAAGCCGCAGAGCTGCTTGCAATCAGCGTGCCGAGCTTCTGGCGCCGTATCGCGGATGGGTCGGTCCCCAAGCCAATCAAACTTGGTGGATCTTCTCGGTGGCCTCGTTCCGAAATCCTTGCTGTCATCGCTGAAGCCAAAGCCAACCGGTAACAAACCGGCCAGCAACGCTTGCGAGCGGCTATATGTCTTCCTCCGCTTTTCTAATATCAACTGACCAGTATCCTCACGGTGGACGCCCGTGAGCACACGGTCAGCCAACCTTGTATGGAGCCTCCATGGCTGGACAAATGATTTTCGCCCAACTTTCAATCCAAGATATGCGCCGAACAATACGGGATTTGACGCTTGAAGAGCGCGGATTGCTATTCTCGTTTCTTATCGAGAATTGTGAGGCGCAGGACTCATTGGAGCATGACGAGGAAAGGCTTGCGTATCGTGTCGGCCTTGGCAAATCTAAAAAGTCGCTGGCGCGTCTGCTATCGTCGCTCATCAAGACTGGAAAAGTGAAAGCGACCGATGACGGAATAATGGTCGCTCTCGCGGAAAATGCGATCAATCATTTCCAAGCGAAATCCGAAAATGGCAAGTTCGCAAACTCCTGCCGAAACGACAGAGCAAAACCGAAAGCAATCTTGGAGCAAGCAAACGATTTGCATTGTGATCTGTCTAATCAGGCTACGAGCGCGCTCAGCGTGGCGGATTTGCTGAGTCACGCTGAAAAAAAAGAACTCACCTTGGAATTTGACCGTCTGATCGCAGCTCTCAGAAATCTCGTCCAGAACAAGGGTGCGTATACACTCGCTGATGCACTTGATAGCGACGCGGCAAAACGCACGGTAGAGCGGTGGTGTGCGCTTGAACTTAGCTATGAGCAAATCGTTTCAAACGTAAACGATGTGATAGCCAGAAAAGGCGATGGAGCAATAATGTCTTGGCAGTACTTTGATAGAGTGTTCCTGAACTTGGCTGAACGAAAAGCTACTTTGCATGGTGCTTCCAGCCGGTCACCAAGACACGCTTAGGCAGCAGATAGTGCAATCGACCTATTCCTTTTGCCAGCAGGCCCCTAGGCGGCTCGTCCAATTTGATGCCGCCCGCGTTTAACGACGCTTTGAAAGTCCATGGGGTCTTAGGTGGATGCTTAGAATTGCTTACATTTGGAGGTGTTTTTGAGTTTGAACCAAATGCTTCGCGAGGTGTTGCTATCACTTCAGGAAGAGTTCTCTTCGGGTACGGCACCGAGCTATCGAATCTGCCCCTTTCGGAACGTTACTGGTCGAGGCAAAGAGAAGACGTGCTCCAAATGTATTGGTGGCCAGTGTCGAGATCTGCAGGACATTGGCTTGGACGAAGAGGGTCAACCGCTTCCAACACATCGCCGAGCACGCTGTGGCGCGAAAACGCGCAAAGGTTCGCAGTGTCAGCTCCCAGTGTCTCCAGGAAAACGGAGATGTCGGTACCATGGTGGCTTGTCAACTGGCCCAAAGTCTGCTTCCGGCCGAGCGCGGATCGCTGAAGCACAACGCAATAGATGGGCAAAACAGAGATCCAATACTTGACCAAGTGTTTATAGTTGTATGGCAATGTCCACCGACACTATGCGCCGATAACAGTAGTAGCAGATTTATAAGCACCAAACATATTCCGAGCACGCTTGTTTATGCTCGTGACAGAAACGGATAGCCGTCATCTGAGCAAAACGCTCGGATGACCGAGTCGAGCCCAAACTGGACAATGGTTCGCTACGCAGCATTCATCAATTTCGGGCGGAAAGCAGACCTTCGCTACTCTCGCGAAATAGCCATTCGCATTCTTGGTTAGCGGCCATTCGACAGCGGTTGCATGAATTGACCTATTGGTCCGCTTGAGCACGCCAACAGAGAAAACACCAGACGGTGTCGGCCTGGCGATCTCATCAGGATGTTTGATTGCCGATTTCGCGGCTTTACAACCCGCTTCGCGATTACGGTACAACTCTGTCGCGGCCTGACCAAGAGACTTCAGTGTTTTCGATTAGTGAGTGGCAACCTATTATGGTGTTGTTAAATATGTAAAATCCCTTTGGGCGCAGGGATCCCAACTGCGCTGTGAATATTTATGCTTTCTAAATATACAAATTCTCCTCTCAATCTTCACCGCTATGTTAGCGTTATCGCTTTGAGATTGACGCTTGTTCTCACCGGTTAGCCGGCACCCAGCACAATTTGCGAAGCATTTCGCGTTGTCGGCCCAATTGGCCCGGCAGCCAAGGAACATACACTGGAGGAAATATGTCCCTGATGCAGACCATTACCCGTAGAGCCGCCTTGCTTTCTGTCGCCGCTGTCGCACTGACTGCCGGGACAGCGTATGCAGGCGATGTCAAAATTGGCTTTCTGCTGAAAACCATGCAGGAAGAGCGCTACAAACGTGACCGCGCCGCGTTTACTGCGAAAGCAGAGGAACTGGGCGCCGAAGTTATCTTTGATTCAGCGAACAATGACGAGCTGACTCAGCTGGCTAAGTTTGAAAACATGCTTGCCAAGGGCGCAGACGTCATCGTGTTGCAGCCTGTGAACACCGGTACCGCCGGAAGCATGGTCAGCATGGCAAACAGCGAAGGTGTGCGCGTCGTCGGATATGACTCGATGCTCGTGGACGGGCCGCTGGATGCGATGGTGATGCAAGACAGCTGGGCCGTGGGCCGCCTGCAAGGCGAAGCCATGGTCGAATGGCTGCAGGACAAGAACGGAGAGGTGTCCGGCAAGATCGCCTTGATTCAAGGTCAACCCGGCGACTCCAACGCGATTGCCATGAGCAGCGGTGTGTTGGAGATTGTCGAAGCGAACCCGGGGTTGGAACTGGTGACCAATCAGGCGCATGAAGGTTGGTCATCCGAGAAGGCAATGGCGACTGCGGAAAACACGCTTACTTCAAACAGCAACGGCATCGACGCATTTATCGCCAACAACAGCGGCATGGCCCGTGGTGTTATCGCGGCATTGGAAGCACAGGGGCTGGCTTCATCAGACAAAGTGTTTGTAGCCGGATCTGATGCCGACCTGGCCAACATCCAATACGTCGCGCAAGGCAAGCAAGCCGTTGAAATCTGGAAACAGATCGATCCCTTGGCTGAAACCGCGGCAGAAGTTGCAGTGGCTTTGGCTAAAGCGCCGGAAACCGCGCCCGCTGATCTGGTCGAGGTGGACAAGGTTATCAATAACGGCTTCGCCGACGTGCCGACAATCGTGACCCCAATCACGCTTGTGACGCAGGACAACATCGATGACACGATCATCGCTGGCGGATTCTACTCCAAGGAAGAAGTCTACGGGAACTGATCCTCGGGACTGTTTCCTGAAGGAGGGCGTTTCGCCATTTGGCTTCCTATGCGTGTACTCCCCGCGCGCGGCTTCATGGTGCCCTCCTTCCTTAAACCCCTTGCGGCAAAACTGCCGGTCAGGGTGGGGAATGTCCGAAACACCTTTCTGAATGTGATGGGAAAAAGCATGTCTGAAGTCGTCCTGAAAATGCAGGGTATCATCAAGGATTTTCCCGGAGTTCGCGCCCTGAACAATGTCAATTTCGAAGCCCGCTCGGGCGAACTATTGGCGTTGATGGGAGAAAACGGGGCGGGCAAATCCACGTTGATGAAAGTGCTCAGCGGCGTGTGGCCATATCCAACCTACGAAGGCGATATCTATTTGCGCGGCGAAAAAGTCCGGTTCGCGAATACAAAAGAGGCCGAGGCGGCCGGCATTGGCATCATCTATCAGGAACTTAACCTGATCCCCGGATTGTCGGTTGCGGAAAACATCTTTCTGGATCGCCAGTTCACCGACGCCAAGGGCAGGATCAACTGGAACCAAACCTTTGCTGAAACACAAAAGCTGCTGACTGAACTGGGTATCAACGACATTCGCCCGACAGATCTGGTGCAAAATATCACTGTGGGCAAACAGCAGATGGTTGAGATTGCCAAAGCCCTGTCGCTCAAGGCTGAGATACTGGTGCTGGACGAACCGACGTCAGCGCTGACGGATAAAGAGGTCAAGGATCTCTTCCGTATCATCCGCAAGTTGAAAGCCGACGGTGTCTGCATGTGCTACATCTCGCACAAGATGGAAGAGATCGAGCAGATCGCTGACCGGATCGCGGTTCTGCGCGATGGTCAGACCATCGGTGAAGTCACGCCTATCGCGGATATCACCCTTGATCAGATCATCGCCCGAATGGTCGGGCGCGACATCAAGGATATGTTCCCCAAGGTCGAATTCACACCGGGTGAAGTGACTTTGGAGGTCGACAATCTGTCCGTGACAAACCCCGACCTTCCCGGCAGCTATCTGGTCAAAAACGCCAGTTTCGTTGCGCGCAAGGGCGAGATTCTAGGCATTTCCGGACTTATGGGCGCGGGTCGAACCGAGTTGGTCGGTGGCGTATTCGGTGCCTATCCGGACCAGACCACCGGTGAGGTGAAGCTGAACGGGCAAAAGCTGGATATCAAATCTCCAAAAGATGCAATCGATGCCGGTATCGCGCTGTTGACCGAAGACCGAAAGGCGCTGGGGTTGTTTCTGGACAAATCCATTTCCTTCAACACGACGATTTCTTCGCTTGAGACAATCAGCTCAAAGGTTCTGGGCATTATCAACACCCAGCAGGAACGAAAGATCGTCAAGGAATATGTCGATCAGCTTGGGGTCAAAACACCGTCGATCGACACGGTGATCGGTACGCTCAGCGGCGGCAACCAGCAGAAGGTCATTCTGGGTAAGTGGCTGAACTCACGCCCAGATGTGTTCATTCTGGATGAACCTACGCGCGGGATCGATATCGGCGCCAAGGTCGAGATTTACAAGCTGCTGAACGAACTGGTCCAGCAGGGTGTCACCGTCATCATGATTTCTTCCGAACTGCCCGAGGTTTTGGGCATGTGCGATCGGATTCTGGTGATGTGCGAAGGCGAGATCGTGTCGAACTTTGAGCGGGACGACGCGAAGAAAGAAGCAATCATGGCGTATGCCACCGGCAGCGCATAAGGGAGGAAGCAAATGAGTGCTGACAGCAACGTTGCAGGTGTTGGCGTCAATGGCGCCAAGGAAAACCACCTGATAAACTTCATCAAGGATAACGCGACACTGATTGCGTTGATCGTGCTTGTCGTCGGGCTCAGCTTTGCCGACGACGCGTTTTTTACCGCGCGGAACCTAAGCAACCTGTCCCGTCAGGTTACCATCATCGGGATCATTGCAGTTGGCATGACCATGGTCATTCTGATTGCGGGTATTGACCTATCCGTTGGCTCTGTCGTCGGGTTATCAGCGGTCGTCTGTACGCTCATGATGCAATGGGGCGTGCCAACAATATTGGCGGTGCCTGCAACCCTTTTGATCGTCGGTGTCGGAATAGGTCTGTGGAACGGGTTCTGGATAGCCAAGTTCAACATACCACCATTCATCATAACCCTTGGAATGCTGACCATCGCACGTGGTCTGGCACTAACCCTGACCAACGGCAGTTCTGTCCCGGTAACGAGTAATGTGTTCCCATTGATTGGTGGGGCTTATATCCCGCCGATGATGTCCAGTGTCGTGCTGATCGTGTGTGCCGCGCTTGCTGTTTATTCGATCTTCCGGGATGTTCAGCAAAGCAAGGCGCATGGCGTCGAAGTGAATATGCAGGAACTGTTGGTCAACGGAGCCGTAATGATCGGCGGGTTTGCTTTGGCCTTCCACGTGTTCACCAGCTACAAAGGGATCCCCGTTCCTGTTGCGATCTTTGCAGTCATTGCGTTTGCCGGGATCTATACGCTGAACAGCACCCGCTTTGGTCGCCGCCTCTATGCGCTTGGCGGAAACGAGGATGCGGCTCGGCTGTCCGGCATCAACGTCGTCCGCACTAAGATGATTGTCTATACGGTCATTTCGGTCCTGTCGGCGCTGGCTGGTATCATCCTGGCCTCACGTCTGAACGGTGCCTCACCCAACCTTGGAACCATGTTCGAACTTGACGCGATCGCGGCCGTTGTTATCGGCGGCACCAGCTTGGCGGGTGGCTCGGGCAAGGTGAGCGGAACCATCATCGGGGCTCTGCTGATCGGCGTCCTGAACAACGGCATGAGCCTGCTTGGTGTGGTGACCTTCTATCAGTTGATCATCAAGGGCCTGATCATCATCCTCGCCGTCTGGTTCGATGTGATGCAGAAGAAATAATGTTGCTGGCCTGCCCCCGGTCACACGCACCGGGGGCAAAGCCAAAATCCCCGAAAACTTGAATGACAGTTGGGAGGTAAGCGATGGTCCAGTCCATTTTAGCAACCTTACGCACAGACGGCCTCAGAGCTTTGGGTTTGGCCGGCCTTCTATCCGCATCGCTGCCAATGATCGCGGCAGCGCAGGACAACGCTACAATCGGGTTCCTGCTCAAGACCATGCAGGAAGCCAGATACCAGACTGACAAATCCCTGTTCATTGCACGCGCGGAATCCCAAGGTGCAGATGTGATCTTTGATAGCAGCGGCAATGATCCATTGCGTCAGTTGCAGCAGGTTGAGGAAATGCTGGAATCGGGGGTGGACGTTCTGGTCCTGCAACCCGTCAACACCGCAACCGCTGGTGCCCTTGTTGATTTGGCCCACGATCAAGGCGTCAAAGTCGTCGGGTACGACTCGATGCTGCAGGACGGGCCGCTTGACGTCATGGTTATGCAGGACAGTTGGGCCGTCGGGCAGCTTCAGGCCGAAGCGATGGTGGACTGGCTGAATGATACCCGCGGTGAGGTCAAAGGCCGGGTCGCCCTGATCCGCGGTCAGCCTGGTGATGCCAATGCCGAAGCGCTCAGCAGCGGTGTGCTGAAAGTGATTGCCGATCATCCTGGGCTCGAGCTTGTTGCGGATCGCAGCCATGTAGACTGGTCTCCTGATATGGCCAGAGACACTGCCGAGAACCTACTGGTCGAATATGACAACGACATCGATGCGTTCATCGCCAACAACAGCGGGCTTGCCTTTGGGGTTCTGGCAGCATTGTCGGATGAGGATCTGGCATCGGCTGATCAGGTCTTTGTTGCCGGGTCAGATGCTGATCTGAAGAATGTCCAAATGGTCGCCAATGACATACAGGCGCTGGAAATCTGGAAGCAAATCAAACCTCTGGCCTATGAGGCGGCGGATATTGCCGTGAAAATAGCGCAGTCTCCGGATGCCGAAATCAGCGAATTGATCGGTGAGCATACGCTGATCGACAATGGTTTCGCGGAAATCCCGACGGTTATCACCCCTGTTTTTGCAGTGTCAAAAGATACGATCGACAGCACGGTGATCGATGGCGGGTTCTATACCAGCGAACAGATCTATCAGAACTGAAGCTGCTATAATCACGCATACGCCCGCCGGCAAAACAGCAAATAAAAGCAAGGGATCGAAATGTCTGACAAGATCAATGTCGCAGTCCTTGGCCCGATCCCAAGGGACAATATCACCAGCTATCAGGGTGAGAAATTCAATAAATTTGGCTGCGCGGTCTATACAGCGGTCTGTATGTCCTCGCTGGCCGGTCCGGGTTCGCGGATCAACGTTGTCAGCCATGTGCGCAGGTCGGACGTCGACAATATTCGCACCTTGCTGTCTGAGTTTCCGTATCTGGATGTCAGCCATGTCACAGGCGACGCCGATCAGGGCGCGGTGATCGATCTGGTTTACGTCGATCAGAACCATCGCAACGAAAAGCAGACGGGTTTCATGAACCCGATCCTGCCCGACGACATCGAAGACCTGATGGATTGCGAGGCTTTCGTTTTCGTTCCGATCACGGATTTCGAGGTTCCGTTGGAAACGATCCGATACATCAAGGCCAACAGCGATGGTCTGGTTGTATTTGATGCGCATGGTCCCACCAGCGGGTGTTCAGCACATGGCGAACGGTATCATAAATTCTGGATCGATAGAGATCGCTGGCTTCCGCATATCGACCTTCTGAAGATGAATTTGGAAGAGGCGCAATGCAGTTGGTTCAAGGGAGAATACGGTTCTGACGAGTTGCAGGAAATAAGCGAACTCACGATGGACCAGTTGCCCAAGTTCGCCCAGCACTGCCTGGATCTTGGCGTCAAGGCGCTCTACGTCACGCTGGATCAACACGGCTGCGCCGTCTACCACAAGGATGCAACCGGCCGGATGCGGGAACATCTGGTCAAGCGAGTGCTTGTCGAGGATGTGGTCGATACCACGGGCTGCGGTGACAGCTTTGCTGGTGGTTTGGCTTTTGGCTACCTCAAGACTGGCGATTTCGTCACAGCCTGCCAGTTCGGAAACTGTGCAGGAGCACAGCGCTGCTCGAGCAGCGAGCTGGATGTCTACGGATCACTGGAAGAAACCGAACGTCAGATTGCCGAAACCTACGGCGATTGAATTATCCGAAATATCACCCGAATGGAGCCCTGACATGCAGACAATGCTGAGCAGTAGCGACTGGCTGATCGAAGAAACCCAATTCAATCTGGATGAAGCGAACTTCAAGGAGACCATTTTTACGGTCGGCAACGGCTATCAGGGCACACGTGGGTCGCTGGAAGAGGGTCACAAAGGAGAGCTGTCTGGCACCTATCTGGCTGGTGTTTACGATCACCATGACTCGACGGTGATCGATCAGGTCAATGTGCCGACCTGGCTGCCGCTTCGGGTTCGTGTCGAAGGTGAAATTCTGGATGTCCAAACGTGTAAAGTGGTCGAACACAAGCGCGTGTTGGATCTGCAGACCGGATTTCTCCACCGAGATACGGTTTTTGAAGATAGCAAAGGCCGTCGCACTCGAATCACCAGCATCCGCTTTGCCAGTTTTGCCGATCAGCACATCTGTGGCATTCGCCTGATCGTCACTCTGGAAAACCACTCGTCCGAGATCACTGTCGAAAGCGCCCTTGATGCCCATCGATACAATCTGGATCGATTGCCAGCTTATCAAGGAAACCCGGATTTCCATCCCGAGGTAAAATGGGAAAAATGGGCCAAAAGCCGACACCTGAAGGTCACTCAGTCACATGCAAGCAGCGATGCGTCCTATATCGAAGCTCTGACTCTGGACACTGGCATTTCGATTGGCATGTCGTCTGCCTTGGATTGGCCTTCCTTTAGCGAGTTCAAAGGCGCAAACCTTGATTATGAGCAGGTTTCGCAAACCATTTCTGTCGAGGCGCTCAACGGGCAAAGTCTGACTTTCGAAAAGCTGGTGTCGATTTATACATCGCGAGATCTGAACGGCGCGGAATTGGCAGCCAAATGCGAAGCGTCTCTGGAGACCGCGCATGCCAAAGGGTTCTCCGCATGTCTAAGCGAAAGTGCCGCAGCATGGCGCAAAAAATGGGATTCCTGTGATTGTGTGGTGACGGGTGATCCTGAAGCAACGCGGGCGATGCGCTTCAACATCTATCACTTGCTTATAGCAGCCAACGAAAACGACCCGCGCGCGAACATCGGCGCCAAATCCATGTCTGGGGAAGGCTACAAAGGTCACGTTTTCTGGGATACCGAGATCTTCCTGCTGCCATTCTATATATTCACGCAGCCGGAGACGGCCAAAGCCCTTCTGAAATACCGTTACAATACGTTGAACGGCGCACTTGAGAATGCCCGCATGAATGGGCTTAAGGGCGCGCAGTACGCGTGGGAATCCGCTGATACCGGGGTGGAGACAACGCCAAAATGGACAGCGGACGGCGCGAACCGGATCTGGACCGGAGAAGAAGAGATTCACGTCACCGCATGTGTGGCATATGGCATCCTCAGTTATGTTGCGGCGACCGGAGACAAAGATTTCCTTCGCGATTTCGGGGCCGAGGTTTTGTATCAGACCAGCCGGTTCTGGATCAGTCGACTGGAATGGAACAAAGACATGGACCGGTACGAGCTGACAAACGTTATTGGGCCGGACGAGTTTCACGAGCATGTCGACAACAACACGTTCACCAACCGAATGGCGAAATGGCATCTGGAGCAATCCGCACGTGTTTTCAAAGAGTTCAGCGAGGCCTCGTCAGCGGTTCATGACGAATTGCGGATTCGGTTAGATTTAACAGAAAAGGAAGTGGATAATTGGCTGGAAACGGCCGAAAAAATCTATGTTCCCTTTGACCCGTCCCGCAATCTGATTGAGCAATTTGAAGGATATTTCCAGCTCAAGGACATTCCCATCACCGAATGGGACAAAAACCGTATGCCGGTCTACCCGGAGGGGCATGATCACTTTTCACTGAATGGCTCGATGCTACTCAAGCAACCTGACGTGATCATGTTGAACTATCTCTTGCCCGACGAGTTTTCAGACGAAATCAAAAAGGCGAACTATGCGTTTTATGAGAAACGCACGATGCACAAATCATCGCTCAGCCCGGCCATTCATTCGATCATGGGGATTGAAGTCGGCGACATTTCCTCGGCCCATCACTATTTCGAACGTTCTGCCTTTGTTGATCTGGTCAACAATCAGGGAAACACACAGGACGGGATGCATATCGCATCGGCCGGTGGCACCTGGCAGTCGCTTGTTTGTGGGTTTGGCGGGTTCCGGGTCAAGCACGGCAAGATGACGTTCAAACCCTGGCTGCCCGAGGCATGGTCCGGCATCCGGTTTAATCTGAAGTGGCAGGGGAATGACGTCGAAGTTCTGATTTCTCATGACGAGTGTCGGTTTAAGCTGATTGCTCCGTCCGGCACGAAAGAGGATATCGAGGTGATGGGCCATCCTGTTACTTTGATTGCCGGAGAGGAAGCGGTCTTAGCACCGCAGCCTGCGTGACAACCAAGATTTTTCTCGCAGGAATGGTCAAGGTGTGCCGAGGTGCTATCGTCAGTCTGCAAGAGCCTCAGCAACGCGCGTGTGCAGTTGTTCCGCTGCCGCGTGATCGATGAGCAATTCGTTAACAAGCCCCCGGGTGATCAGTTCGAATACCGTATCGCCTCGTTCCTTCTGAATCGCGACGACCACAACACCACTTTGATCAGGATCGTCAAATGCCCGATCTGCGATGGCTTTGACATGCTCTGTTTTGATCCCGGTCCACAGCCCGTTCAGCTCGTCAATCAGGTCCATCTTGGCCTGTGAAATTTCCGTTCTCGGGATCAAAATACCGCCAAGGTCCCCGACGACCAATTGCCGGAGATCGTCAGCCCTTAACCCGCCAGCCTGAACCAGCTCTTCAAAACTGCCCAGAACCGGAGTGCTTGAAGACCCGACGCTGGAAATCAACATATCCATTTTATCAATCAATGCGTCTGGACCCGAAAACACGCGGTGAAATCCCGGGGTGTCAGAGATGTACTGCCAAATGGAACGGCGCATGGTCTCATCGTAGTGACGGGGTATGTATGCCGGGAAACCAGTGAGCTGAGGGCTATCCTCCGGCTGATCGTTAAATAGCTCATCAAACGTTCCGGCAAGCCGGCTGGCAGAGTATCCATGCTGAGCCAGCGACATCAATTCTGCGCAAACCGCTGCAAACTCAGTCTTTTGCGACTTATCTATGGGCTGCCTTGAGGCTGCAATCCCTTCTGCCAGAGACTTGATTGTTCGACCCCACGCAACGCCGATGACGTTCGATTTCTCGATCAGTTCTATCAATCGCCCGGATGCGGTTCGTCCAAACCTGGTACGGCGCTGTGACAGCGCAGCCTCGGTGTTCCCCGGGCCGCTTTCAAACACCCCAAGCCGAGGCGGTCTAAGCTTGTTCCTGTTGCAATATCGCTTCAGATCAGAATTCAACCCTGAAGGAGCCAGCATTTCGTCCATCTGGGCAATCCACTCGTCTGAGAATTGTTCTTTGACGAAGCGTTGTTCGATGACCAAGTAGTTTTGGCGTTCAGCGTGTTTCAGTAACCGCGATACATGCGGTTGAGACAGGCCACCAAGAATTGCTCCTATCTCTACCTGCGACATGTTGTGCGTTGCGCGCATATAGGCAGCGCACTGGGCGCGTTCTTCAAATGGAAGTTTTTTAACGTCGATCATTTGTTCAATATTGTTCGTTAGCAGGATCCTGACAGCGTGAATAATTATGCCATATAAACATTCACATGCCAGCCGATTGAAGAAAAATCCTTACATGCTACGTGTTTCTTGCACAGGCTCGAACCAGGAGATTCAGCATGCCGATCAAAGGACTGATCTTTGACCTCGATGGTGTTTTGGTCGACACCGTACCGGCGCATTTTGCTGCTTGGAAACGCATGTTCGAAGAATACGGGTATGAGTTTGGAAGGGCGGAATACCGGCGACTTGTCGATGGGCGCCCTCGTTATGACGGCGCGCGCGCGGTCATGACCCGGCATTCGGAGAATGAAGTCAGAACCGCCGCAGACAAAAAAAATGACTATTATGTTGAAATGATCGAGCGAGGCGAATTTCGTGTCTTCGATGCTGCTGTGCACCTCGTAAGACAATGCCAGTCGGAGGGTTACGGGCTGGCGGCCGCTTCCAGCAGCGCCAATGTCCGAGCCGTTCTCGAAAAAGCTGGTTTGTTGGATGCCTTTCCGGTTGTTATCGGAGGCGACGATGTCGAAAATGGGAAACCCAACCCTGATATATTCCTCACCGCCGCCAGCGGGCTGGGGCTTAATGTGGATGAATGTATCGTGATCGAGGATTCCTCTTCCGGTGTCGAAGCGGCAAAGAATGGTGGTTTCTATTGCGTAGGTCTTCTTCATGAAGATCACGAGAGTGAACTAACGGCTGCGGATTGCGTCATTTCTTCGCTGGCCGAGGTTGACATTGAGCAGATAGACGAATCCAAGTCGGAATTGCCTGTCTAAATACTTTTTTGCGACATAGAACTGGATTTTTTAGGGACAGATAACAGACTTCACCTAAAATTCAGTATCGTGTGCTCAACCTCTCACAACTTCGTGTGCCCGAGTTTGACTATTGGCCGCTTCGGTCAAGCTCCGATGCGGCGCTTGACTCTGCTGGGAAGGCACGGTTGGGACCGTTTACGCGCGTGTGAGGCGTTGGGCTGAAGGTCCAGAAAATCCGCGAACTGTTCGCTCGACCGATACCCTATGTTGTACTGGTAGCGAACGGCAGGTTTGACGGGCTGCACCGCAGCATCGAAGGTGTCCGCTGGACGGCAGGAATGGGCCGTTCTCGCAGCTTTGCAAAGCGCGGTTTCTGAATTCAACTGCCGACAGTTGAAATCACAGCGAGTGGCAATACCTTGACCCTTTGAGGACAAGACGTGCCTGGTTTGGGCTCTTTGTCAAAATTGGAGTTTCGGGAACTACCAACCCAGATCCCTCACTCCGTAAAACGTGTATGCAAGCGGCAGGCTGTGGCGGCGAAGTCTGGGGAAAGGGATTGCTGCAGGGCGTTGTTGCATGAGCGAAGGCAAAGGTGATTTGTAGGGCTTGCCAGCCGCAATTCCTGCCAGCAGCCGCCCGGTATAGGTCGCCATTGCAACACCGCCGCCGTGATAGCCAAACCCGGTCCAGGCGCGCCGCCAGTTTCCGATCTGCCCGGCATAAGGAATAAGGCCTCTGGTGAGACAGACCAGACCGCTCCAGTGAAACTCAGTTTCCGCGCAGATCAGCGCCGGGAACAGGGCCTCGAATTCGTGGCGGATCTGACGCCGCATCCGCTGCATTGAGCCAGCTGTGATGTTGCTGGTGCCGCGCATTCCAAACAGCACACGGTCGTCCGGCAGCAGGCGAAAGTAGTGCAGCAGGTTACGGGTGTCGTAGGCGATGCGCCGGGTGGTCCACCCCTGGGTCTGTTTTTCCAGTTCGGTCAATGGCCGCGTGACGATGATATGTGACACCACCGGCAAGTAGCGCCCCCGCAGCCAGTCCGGAAGGTTGTCGCTGCTGTAGCCGTTGCTGGCAACGATGAGGCGATCAGCCTGAATCCGGCCGGTAGGCGTTTCGATGATGTAAGTGCCGCCCGGCTCTTCTTGCACCGAGAGCGCAGGGGTGCTGCCGTGGATCACGGCGCCGGCCTGCTGTGCCAGACGGGCCAGACCAGCAGCATATTTGCCTGGGTTCAAGCCGAAGCCCTGGGGCAGCAGAAAACCACCGTGGAAACCGTCGCCGTGCAAGCCTTCCTGCTGCATCTCCTGTGCTGACAGAACCGAGCATTCAACCCCGGCATAGCGGCGCAGACCTTCCGCCACCTCTGGTAATGCACGGGCGGCTGAGGCGTTGTGGGCCAGGCAGTATTCTCCGTCCACCTGGGCCTCTGCCTCAATGCCACCGCTGGAGGTGAGATCTCGGACCAGAGCAACGGCCTCTTTCTGGGCGCTATAGAAAGCGCGCAGGTCATTCTCGCCGAAGCGGCGGATGATCGCGCTATCTCCCAGTTTTGCGCCACCGAAGCCGCAGAAGCCGGCATTACGCCCCGATGCCCCCCATCCGGGCTGTGCGGCCTCGATTACAAGCGGCGCTTCGCCGTAATCGCGGGCGAGATGCAGTGCCGTGCTGAGACCAGTGTAGCCAGCACCGATAATGGCCACGCCCGCGCGCCGATCCCCGTCCAGCGCCGGAAAGGCAGGCGTGGCAGGCATCGTAGCCTCCCAATAGCTGCCAACCGGTGTCTGGGTGTCATAGGCGTGGGCGTCGTAGATGCGGTGGAGATTTGGCATGGCGTCGGTCCGTTCTGGCGGCGCCCCTTCAGGGCGCTGCGATCACCTTGGTTTCAAGATATTCGAGAATACCTTCACGGCCGCCCTCTCGCCCGACTCCCGACGTCTTGATCCCACCGAAGGGAGAGCCGGCGCCAAGGAATGCGCCGTTCACATTGACCATACCCGAGTGCAGGGCGCGTGCGACGCGGGCCGCGCGGTCACTGTCGCCGGTTTGCACATAGGCAGAAAGGCCGTAAGGCGTGTCATTGGCAATGGCGATAGCTTCCGCCTCGTTGTCGAAGGGGATCATTACCAGAACCGGGCCGAAAATTTCCTGCTGTGCGATGCGCATTGCATTGTTTACATCAGCAAAAATGGTGGGACGGGCATAGTAGCCAGTCTCAAATCCTTCAGGCTTGCCAGGTCCACCGGCCACCAGCTGCGCGCCTTCGGCAATACCGGCCTCTATCATCTCCTGCACGCGGGTATATTGCTGGGCGCTGGACAGCGGCCCCAAGTGATCACCAGGTTCAGCGGGGTTGCCGACGGTCATTTGCTCGCATTGCTCCTGCGCCAGTTCCACTGCGCGGTCATAGACGGAGCGCTCAACCAACATCCGGGTGGCGGCATCGCAACTCTGGCCGGTATTGATGAAACAGGCTTCGATACCCTCGGTGACCGCAGTTTCCAGATCGCAATCGGCAAAGATCAGGTTCGGGGATTTGCCACCCAGTTCCAGAGCCACCTTCTTAACCGTTTCCGCAGCGTCCCGAGTCACCGCTACACCGCCGCGGGTCGACCCGGTGAAGGACATCATGGCGACATCCGGGTGGCGTGACAGCGCAGCTCCAACCACCGGGCCTTCGCCGTGAACCAGGTTGAATACACCCGCAGGTACGCCGGCCTCGTGCAGCACTTCGGCATATAGGATCGCAGATAGCGGTGTCAGTTCCGACGGCTTCAGCACCATGGTGCAGCCCGCAGCCAGTGCAGGCCCGACTTTCAGCACGATCTGGTTGATTGGCCAGTTCCACGGGGTGATTAGCCCGCAGACGCCTACAGGCATCCGCACCAGCGTGTCGCCATTGGTCAGCCTCTCTTCAAAATCAATTGTTTTCAGGTCTGCAATAATGGCTTCCAGATGGTCGATGCCCACCTGGGCCTGCATCTCGCGCGACATGTTGATCGGGGCGCCCATCTCCAGCGATATGGCCTGTGCGAAATCATCTACGCGGTCGATGTAGACGTCCAGCACCCTTTCGAGCAACGCAATACGCTTCTCACGGTTAGTGGCGGAAAAGCCTGGCAGCGCGGCCCTGGCTGCAGAAACTGCGGCATCGATGTCTGCATCATTGCCGAGTACGAGCGAACCAATTGGCTGTTCGGTAGCGGGATTGACAACGTCCACGGAACCGGTGCCATGGGGATCGGTCCAGCTACCGCCGATGTAAAACTGGGACAAGTTGTACTGCATTATTGTGTTTCCAATTTTGCCTGAGTGTATGTCACGCGGCGGCCATTGCTGCGCGGGTTTCCTGTTTCTGGCGACGTTCTTGTCGGCGGTTGATGAGCGACGCGGCGATGACACCGGTGGCGACGACGCCTATCAGCATGGTCGAAAGAGCATTGATCTCGGGCGAGACACCCAGCCGGACGGAGGAATAGAGCTTCATCGGCAAAGTGGTGGAGCCGGGTCCTGAGGTAAAGGTAGCGATCACCAGATCATCGAGTGACAGAGTGAATGACAATAGCCAGGCCGAGATCACCGCAGGTGCGATTACCGGCAGTGTCACCTGTCGGAAGGCGGAGAGCGGAGTGCAACCCAAGTCGAGGGCCGCATCCTCCAGCGACCTGTCAAAACTTGACAGCCGGGAGGTGACCACCACCGAGGCATAGCACATGGAAAAGGTCGCATGAGCGACGGTGATGGTCCAAAACCCACGGTCGAGACCAATGGCAACAAATAGCAACAGAAGCGACAGGCCGGTCACCACTTCGGGCATCACCAGAGGAGCAAAGATCATGCCGGAGAACAGCGTGCGCCCTGGAAAGCGACCCATGCGGACCATGACGATAGCGCTGAGGGTACCCAGAACCGTGGCAATAGTCGCCGAGACGAAGGCGATGCGGATAGTTATCCAGGCGGCCTCAAGGTAAGCCTCATTATTCAGTACGATACTGTACCATTTGGTGCTGAAGCCGCCCCAGACTGTGACGAGGCGCGAGTCGTTGAAGGAATAGACCACCACCAGCAGCAGCGGCAGGTAGAGGAAGGCAAAGCCTAAGGTCAGCGATGTCAGGTTGAACAAGTTGAAGCGGCGGATCATCCCAATTCCTCCTGATGTTTCTGCTGATGGCGTTGAAACAGAACGATCGGCACTATCAGGATGGTAAGCAGAACGATGGCCACGGCCGCCGCGACACCCCAATCGCGGTTGGAGAAGAACTCGAGCCACAGGGTCTTGCCGATCATCAGTGTGCCGGATCCGCCCAGAAGGTCAGGAATCACGAATTCGCCGATTGCGGGAATGAAGACCAGAAAACAACCTGCGATCACCCCCGGCAGCGATAGCGGGAAGGTGATCTGGCGAAAGGCTGCAAATGCACTGCAGCCGAGGTCTTCGGCCGCTTCCAGAAGACGGCCGTCGATCCGCTCCAGTGAGGCGTAAAGCGGCAGGATCATGAACGGCAGGTAGGAATAGACGATGCCGATATAGACCGCGATTTCGGTGTGGATGATGGCCAGCGGCTGATTGATAATGCCGAGTTTCATCAGGGTGAGGTTCAGGAATCCCTCGTTCTTGAGAATGCCGATCCAAGCATAGATGCGGATCAGGAAGCTGGTCCAGAAAGGCAGGATGACCAGTAGCAGGAGCGTCTTACGCCATTCCTGCGGAGCCTTGGCCATGGCATAGGCAACCGGGTAGCCGATCAGCAGGGCGAGGAGGGTTGCGATGGCGGCGACTTTGACGCTGTTGAGGTAGGCCTTGAGGTAGATGCCGTCCTCGGCCAGCCAGAGGAAATTCTCGAAATCAAGTTCCGCGAAGGATGCGCGCAGTCCAGCAAGCCCCTCATCCAGGCTGAAGGTGGGGGCATAGGGCGGGCTGGCGGTGACGGAATCCGACAGGGAAATCTTGATGACGATCAGGAAGGGCATCAGGAAAAAAAGCGTCAACCACAGGTAGGGCACGAGGATAAGCAGACGTCGGGATATGCTCATGATCCTGCCCTCACGCGTCGACCAGCACGCAGGCACCTGCGCGCCAACTGAGCCAGACCCTATCGTTCCAGTCGATCTCGCGCCGCGAGGTCAGTAACCGGTTGGCTTCCTGCGCACGGATCAGAAGGCCTCCTTCAAGCCGAACCAGAAAGGTTGAGGCGCTGCCGGTATAGGAAATTTCTTCGACCGTACCCTCGACCAAGTTCACGTTGTGCGCTGCTGCCGGTTGATCCTTGGTGAGGTGGATTTTCTCGGGGCGCAGCACCAAGATCTTGTGAGCACCGGGTGTCAGAACATCACCGGGCTGCGGGCGGATCACCAATTGGGTGCCACCGTCCCAGCGGGCCAGTGCCAGTTCGCCTTCCATACCCGCCAGTTCAATATCGATCAGGTTCACATTGCCGATGAAATCAGCGACATAGCTGGACGCAGGATGTTCATATATCCGCGCGGGCGTGTCGGTCTGCAAGAGCTTGCCTGCCTGCATGACAGCGATACGAGAGGAAACGGTCATCGCCTCTTCCTGATCATGGGTGACAATGATGAAGGTAAGGCCCAGTCGGTCCTGAACGTCCATCAGCTGAAACTGTGTTTCCTCGCGCAGCTTTTTGTCGAGCGCGCCGAGCGGCTCGTCCAACAGCAGCACTTTGGGTTTCTTGGCCAAAGAGCGCGCCAAGGCCACCCGTTGCATCTGTCCGCCAGACAATTGGTGTGGCTTGCGGTCCGCAAACCCTTCGAGCTGTACCAGCGCGAGCATCTCGTCCACACGATCCTGAATGTCGCGCTTCTTCCAGCGTTCCTGCTTGAGACCGAAGCCGATGTTCTTGGCCACTGACATATGTGGAAACAACGCATAGGACTGGAACATCATATTGATCGGTCGCCGGTTTGCCGGGATACCTGTAAGATCCTGCCCATCCAGCAGAATGCGGCCTGAGGTTGCCTCCTCGAAACCCGCCAGCAAACGCATCATCGTGGTCTTGCCGCAGCCAGAGGGGCCGAGGAGCGAGAAAAACTCGCGTTCCTGAATGTCCAGGTTCAGATCCGAGATTGCAGTGAAGCTACCAAAGGACTTGGTCACATTCTCGAAGCGGATCAATGGTGTCCGGAGCCGTTCCTGCGGACTGGCAGGTTCGGCGTGGGCGGCGGCATGGGCCGGATCAAAGAGGTTCATTGCTGCAGGTTCCTCTGTCGCTGGTCTCTGCCGCGGACCGGGCGGGTGCTGCGGCAGAGCTAAGGATGCGTGGCCCGAAAGCCGTGCGTCAGGTCACTCGCCGGTACGGACCTTTGACCATGTGCGGGTGTAAAGCCGTTCGGTCTTTCGGTCCTGCAGCACTGGGGTGGTCAGCACCTCCATCGTTTCCTCGGTTGGATAAACGGCCGGGTTGCCGGTCAATTCCGGATCGATCTCGGCCTGGGCGGTGAGGTTGGCGCTGCCATAGCGAATGAAGTTTGCGTTTTGCGCCGACACCGAAGGCTGCATCAAGTAGTTCAGAAAGGCATGGGCCTCATCCACGTTTTTGGCATCGGCCAGAATGGCGAGGCCGTCAAAGTCCAGGATCGTTCCTTCTTCTGGAATGATATATTCCAGAGTAACGCCATTGCCGGCCTCCTTGGCGCCGTCTGCGGCCCAGTAGGCATCACCGCTCCAGGTTAGGCCGAGACAAGCGTCGCCGTCAGACAGCGCACCGATCATGCCATCGGTCGATATTTGGGCGATATTGTCACGGATCGCGCCGATATGCGCTCCCGCAGCAGCGATCTGGTCTTTGTCACTGGTATTCGGGTCATAGCCCATGTCGATCAGCGCGGCACCAATCACGTCGATCGGGGAATCGGCGATCATTACACTGCAATCAGTCAGCTTGCCGGAAATCTCGGGATCAAACAGAAGATCCCAGGATTTGGGATGGTCTTCGCCCAGACGCTCGGCCAGCTTGTTGGTGTTATACGCAATGCCGAAGGTCCACCAGTTGTAGGGTACCAGGTACTCGTTGCCAGGATCGAAGGCTTCGATCAGTCCGGCGATTTTGGGCCAGACATGTTCCAGGTTCGGAATCTTGGATTTGTCGATCTTCTGTAAAACTCCAGCCGAGATTAGCCGGGCGGTGCCAGTGGAGGAGGGTACTATGATGTCATACCCGGAACTTCCCGCCAGCACTTTGGTTTCCAGCATCGCGTTGGAATCATAGGTGTCATAGGTGACGTCGATTCCGGTTTCCGCTTCAAAGGCTTCGATGATCGCAGGGTCGAGATAGTCGCTCCAGTTATAGATCACCAGTTCGCCCTCTGCTGCAGCGGCGATGCCCCAGATAGTGGCGGCTCCGGCCATAAGGCCGGTTGTCAGCTTGGTATTCATAGTTTCCTCCCGTGATGGCGTTACGTTTTTTCTTGCGGTGCGGGCCTCAGGCCCGCTCCCGTTCCAGTTCGAGCCCTTGACCCAGCAATTCCTGAGTGGCGTGCTCGACACCTTCGGTAAGCATGTCGAACATGTCGTCGATCTGCGCCTCGGTGATCACCAGTGGCGGTGAGAAAATCGCCATGTTGCCATAGGGGCGGACCATCAGGCCCAGTTCCTGGCAGCGGGCGTCAATGACGGCACCAATGCTCGCATCAATCTCGGCACTGGCCTTACCATCGCGGGTCAGCGAGCATTCAATGCAGCCCACCAATCCCATTCCACGCACATCCACAATCAGCGGCATTTCCAACATTTGACTCAGGCGCTTCTGGAAATGCGGGGTCACGCTGCGGACGTGCTCCAGAATGCCGTCGCGCTCAAAGATCTCGATGTTTTTGAGACCGGCGGCGGCGCAAACCGGGTGTCCCGAATAAGTGTAGCCGCTGGTGAAATAGACGTCCTTGGAGATATCACCTTCGATGTCCTTGAACAGACGGTCAGAGAAGATCGCGGCTCCCATCGGTGCATAGCCCGAAGTCAACCCCTTGGCGCAGGTGATAATATCCGGAGTGACGCCGAAGAGTTCCTCGGACGCGAACCAGTGGCCAAGTCTGCCAAAGCCGGTGACGACCTCGTCTGAAATGTAAAGGACGTCATGTTTGCGGCATACCTCCAGGCAGCGTTTGTGGTAGCCTGTGGGCGGTACGATCACGCCACCGGAGCCCAGCACCGGTTCGGCGATAAAAGCGGCGACGTTATCCGCGCCCAATTCAAGGATGGCATTTTCCAGATCCGCCACTTTTTCATCGAGGAAGGCTTCAATGCTTACGCCTTTCGGTCGGCGGAAGGCGTTCACGTCCGGCAAGAAGTGAGGAATAACCTGATCGGTGTCGAACCACTGGCGCTCACTCGGCTTGCCGCTGAGTGACGCGGTTAGATAGGTGCCGCCGTGATAGGCATGCGCCCGAGTGATGATGCGTTTCTTGGACGGCTTGCCCAGCAGGTTATTGCGGAAGTGGATAAAGCGGATAGCGGTGTCTACTGCCGTTGAGCCGCCAGTTGTGAAATAGACCCGGTTGAGGTCGCTCGGCGCACGCTCGGCAATGGCGTGGGCCAGTTCTGCGCTCACCGATGTTGCCTCGCTGAAGGGCGAACAATAGGCCATCTTGCGGGCTTGCGCCGCCATTGCATCTGCAATTTCGGTGTTGCCGTATCCGAGCTGCATGCACCACATGCCGCCGGGGCCGTCGATCACCTTGTTGCCGTGCTCGTCGTATACATAGATGCCCTCGGCATATTCGCTGAACGTCCTGTCGGCTTTTCCGGCGCCCTGGACTTCCAGCCCTTCCCACGGATGGAAGTAATTCTCCTTGTCCCAGGTTTTGAAGTTTTCGAAGTCGTTTCCAAGTTTGGTCATCACGGCCCTCTGTCCGGAGTTGCTGCTTTCATGAATGAACGTTCATACATTACACATAAGTGAATGATCGTTCATTGTCGATGGAAATTTATTTCGATATTGGGCAGGGTGTTCAAAAGGCGCCAACCCGGCCGAGAGAAGGAAAGGGCAGGCAAATGACAAGTATCGGAGATACAAGAAAAAAGCGGAAGGTGGACAAAGATCTGCACCGTGAAGTGCTGCTGGAAGCTGCTGCCAACGTGATCCTGCGCCATGGGGTGAGCGGCGCAACAATCAGCCGTATCCAGGAGGAATCCGGGCTCTCCCGCGGCATGATCAACCTGCACTTCCAGTCAAAGGACAATCTGATTCGCGAACTCGCGAAACACATGACGCGGGAATACAATGCGGCCTGGCAGGGCTTCACCAGCCAAGCCCCGGAAGTAGTATGTACCCCGGACGATGCCGCTGCCCGTCTGCAGGCGCTTTTCGAGACGGATTTTTCAGAAGCAGTGCTGAACAAGCGCAGCGCACGACTGACCTTCGCCTTCCGCGCTGAACCTGATCTCCAGGCAGTTGGATCAGGTTACATCGAGACCCGTGGAACTGATCTACATGATCATGTACGCAGCTGCTGCAAGGTGCTCTGCGAGGCTTGCGGAACTCAAGGTGATCCCGAAAAAGTAACTATGGCAATCATGTCTTTGCTGGAAGGGTTGTGGACCGATTTTCACGCCCACCCCGATGAGTTCAGCAGAGAAAATGCGGTGGATGTCTGCCGGACCACCGCGCGTGCTTTCTTCCCTGGCTACTTCTGAGCGGCAGGGCCATGCTCCCACACCGTCAACGAGTATCGCTCGCCCTGCTCAATTGGCGTCGCCTGATGCAGCAAGAAGCTCGGAAAGACGGTCGCGCTTCCCTTGTATCGACTGGCTGTCATTGCGTGGGCATCCGGCATGATTTCCAAGTCACCCCCGTCGTATAATCCGGATTTGCTAAGCTGAACTACCAGCGTCAGTTTCCGTTTTCGAGCGGTCGGGCTGTCCCCGATATCGGAGTGCAAAGCAAAATAGCCACCATCAAAAGCCTTATGGGCCGTCGGCTGATGGGTATAGTCGCCCTGTCGCTGATACTGTGATGCACCCTAGGTCAACTATGAACCCAGCCTGTGAATTCGAATTTCTCGCTTGGTGCAGCCGCAGTACCAGAAGTGTTGCAAACGTTAAGTATGGTCACAGCTGCTCGTGCAGAGAGAACGTCTATCAAGCCGGAGTTGAGCCGGACAAATGGGGTTGTCATCTATAACTTGACGATCCGTTCTCGCGATCCAAACATTTTCCGTAGAAGCTGTGGCGGCTTCACAATTGCGCGTGATAAACTGCGTGTAACGCATAAGATCAGAGATGAACCATGCGGTTACCGGATGAAAGCGATACGGAATATGGAACGGGCAATGTCCGGGCATTTCTGGAAAGCTTGACCGGTCCGTCTCGCGGAACCGTAACCTGGCTTGTCGGCACCGCTTTGTCCGCTTCACTAGGTCAAGACCGTATCCTGAAGATAAGGCGGAAAGAGGATGTACCCCCACATGACGAAGATGTGGCGACCTTTCAATGGTCGCAAGGCGGTTACACGCTAAACGCGCTGCCCGGCCGGGAAATCTGGGTCAATGGTCAAAAGATTGCTTCGGTAACTCTTAGAAATGGCGACATGATCGAGTTCGGTGAAAAGGGTCCCATGTCGCGCTACAGGATGTGTGACCACTCATTCCCGGCACATCACACTGTCGAAGACATAATAAGTGACGCTTATGTGTATGCGCGCTCCAGCCGACGACCCTTCGCCAGCAAAATGTCCAGTGCGGTGCGCGAAGGCGGACGTCGACTGACATCACAAACCACTGCTTTGTTCAAGATTACCGTTATCGGTGTACTTCTTCTGATCTTTGCCTTTGGCTATTTGCTTTTTCAGAACGATCGGAAGCTGGCGGACAGCCTGAAACAGGAATCTCTCAAGATCGAGGCGGTTGCTGTCATGCTTACGCAGACGCGTGAAGATGCATTGACGGCGGATGATCTGGTCGCACTCAGAGAAGCGTTTGACAACCAGGTGATTTCCACCGAGCAGCGCCTTGGGACATTGGAAGAACGTGCTGGTGCGTCCAGGCGGGTAATAACGGGCTCGACGCGATCCATTGCCTTTATCCAAGGGGCCTACGGATTGCGACAAACTGAAAGCGGCAAATTGCTGCGGCATGTGCTTGGCCCGGACGGGGAGAAACTAAAAACTCCATTCGGGAAACCATGGATTGAGCCAGATGCGGCAGGCGCGCCGGCAGAATTTCAGTTCACCGGAACCGGGTTTCTGTTAAAGGGCACTTCTTTATTGGTGACCAACCGTCACGTTGCCTTGCCATGGACTGCCGGAGATCAGGTGCAGGCCCTGAAAGCTGCGGGGCTTGAGGCCGAGATTCTTAGTCTGCTAGCTTATCTGCCAGAACAATCCAAGCCAATGGAAGCGGTATTGCTTAGGGCAAGCAAAACGGCCGATCTGGCGCTTCTGTCCATTGATGCGAACCGTGTTCAAGGGCTTGGGCTTTCACTGGCACGTGACCCGCCGCGTGCAGGTGAAGAAGTTTTCCTGCTTGGATTTCCAACTGGCCTAAAGGCCTTGATTGTGCAGGCCGGGCCGGATTTTCTGACAACGCTGGAGAGCGATGGCGCCGTCGACTTCTGGACGATTGCAAAAAACCTTTCAGAGCAGAACAAGATCAGACCTCTGGCCAGCCGGGGGATCGTCGCCCAGACCAGTCCCGGTGCAGTCGTTTATGATGCTGAAACCACAACCGGCGGAAGCGGCGGACCTGCCCTGAACCGAAATGGCGAGGTGGTGGCTATCAATGCCGCGATCTTACCTGAATTTGGCGGCTCCAACATCGGTGTTCCTGTATCGCACCTCAAAGTGCTTCTGGAGGAAATCCGGTAGCAGCCACTGGGGCGAAACTCTCGCTGGCTGTTGCCATCGACAGAGATAGCGCAGAACCGTACCAGTTCTGCGCTTAGCTACGGTCTAAACATTGAACTCCCTGATATGGATCGGGAACGCAGGCCAATTCGTTCCCGATCAGGTGAGGCAGGTCGTGTAGCATGAAAGATGCTTCGCGCTGCCGGGAGCCGTTCTTCGACACTCACTTCGAGATGGGGGACTCTGAGACCCAGGGGTCGCAACCGAACAGCGGCAGCAGTTTCATGCTACGAGCCAAATCTGCCACATACTGTTTTAGTTGAATAGCGAAATTGCTTCATGCATTATATTTGAAAATCGAATAGATACCCCATGGATATTGAACTCGCGCGAACATTTCTGGCGATTGTCGAAACGGGCAGTTTTCTGGAGGCTGCCAACAAGGTTTACGTCACGCAATCAACAGTGAGCATGCGTATTCGGTCACTCGAACAACAGCTTGGACGACCAGTGTTCGAGCGCGGAAAATCGGGTGCTACACTTACTCCGGCCGGGCACCGCTTTCATAAACACGCGCAGGCACTTGTCAGGTGCTGGACACAGGCCCGGATCGACGCCTCCCTGCCTGATGCGGTGGAAGCTGCTCTGGAAATCGGTGCTGTGCCCAGTTTGTGGGACGGGTTCCTGATCGACGCGATGCCAGAGTTTATGCAAGCGTTTCCGAATGTGGCCGTTCACGGGTCTACGGTTTCAACTGAAACACTGCTAAGCCAAACGACTGCGGGCGCGCTGGATTTGGCTGTGATGTATGATCCGCGGAACACTGTCGGGCTGACCGCAATGCAGTTGTTCGAAGATGATTTCGTACTCGTGAGCAGCGATTTCGATACCTCGCGAAGCCCATTTGAAGAAAACTATGTTCTGATCGACTGGGGGCCGGAGTTCCGTGCCGATCACCTGCTGAACTTTCCGGAAATTCCGACGCCAATGTTGCAGCTTGGAATTGGCACTCTTGGCCTGAACTACTTGAAAGCCCAGCTGGGAGCCGGATTTTTCCCCTGGCGGGTAGTAGCGCAGGAAGTCGAAACCGGTTGGTTGAGGGTGATTGAGGATGCTCCTCGGTTTGCTTATGCCGCCTATGCTGTTTTTGCAGACGATGATCCTGAAAGCCTCCCCTGCAAGGCCGCCCAGCTATTGAGTGCCTTTGCAAAAGAACAGTTTCCCGTCACGGCCTGAGATGGCGGACTACTCGCGGCTTACCATGTAGAAGGCGAATTGTCAGTTTTCGGAAGCCTCCAGGGCTTCGGTTGCTGCGGGTTGTATTTTGCCAGACTCGAACATTAGACCTGCAGTAATCCCGACCATCAAAACGCCGCCCATGATGGCCCAGTACCTCCAACCAAAAGACCTGTGCAAACGCATTTTTCTCTCCACGGTCGTCCATCGAAACCAGAACAGTATAAGGAGGGATAGAAATCTGCCAAATCGTGGGGATTGACCCTCAAAGAGGCAATATACTGAAAACAAACATCTATTCAGATCATCGATAGCACAGTTGAGAAAAAATCATAAGGTTTGGCACTCCGAAAACGAAGATTGATCCCCTAAAATATCGAAGCAGAGGGAAAGGAGGTATCGATGGATAGGCGTTGGATTAATCGCGTTACCGAACACATAAGGCGTTTCATTGCGTCACAACGGTTCGGGATCGTGAAGCATTCGGCAGCAAAACAGCAGGATTTGCAATGCCCACAAGATTGGGACGATGCCGCCGAGATATGGGACCCGTCCGAATTCGACCCGGAAAAAGAAAACCGGGAACGACGTTTGCGCCCGAGCGATTACGAATGGGACTCAAACGGTAATCTTCCTTGGTGCGGGCACAATCACCGGTTCAAAGGAGGCTGAAGGGAACCCAAGGCCTAAACATTGGATATTTCAGTCACAGGTGACGCAATATTCGCGTCCCTTGATCCTGCATCGTATACCGTTTGGGATCCGAGAGCGCCGAAGGTGAACTCCCACTCCGGATAGCACGACCGAAAACACTTGAGATTGTGGAAAAAACTACGTCGCTTTCGGCCTCTTAGGTCGAAAACAGCGCAGCGCCTTCTGTGTGTTTTGGCAAAATTCAGTACCAATCAAAATGGTGTACAGAATGCTGGAAGTTCATTCGATTCCCGGTGCATTTACCGCGCGGGAATGTGAGCAAATTGTTGCTGCATCACAAAAAGCCCCGGCGAACGAGGCTCTGCTTGTCGGGCAAAACAAGGATCACAATCTGCGCAGAGCGGATGTGACTTGGCTGGACGACGTCGACGGCTCTGATTGGGTGATGTCACGCCTGATCAATCTGGTTCGTCGCTCCAACACCAGCAAGTTTGACTTCGATCTTCGCGAGTTCGCGGAAAGCCCGCAGATTGCATGCTACAAAGGATCAGATGGTGGTCATTTTGCGTGGCATTCCGATATTGGCGACGGGCCCGTTGCCCGAAAAAGAAAGCTGTCTATGGTCGTACAGCTCAGCAAACCCGGGATGTACGACGGCGGTGACTTGGAGATTATGCCGGGTGCTTATGCTGTAACGGCCAGCCGCCATCAGGGGAGCGCGACCATCTTTCCAAGCTTTTTGTTGCATCAAGTGACACCGGTTGAGAATGGTGATCGGCATTCGTTGACGGTCTGGGCGCATGGCCCGGCGTTTCGCTAACGATTTCCGTACTCGTTTAATTTAGAGTCCGAGACCACAAGGCTAACCATTCCTTTCGTGTAGGAAAGAGAGTCGAAAGTGTTAGGCTTGCCTTTAACATGTGCGCTGAAATGGCAATTCTTGTAGTCCAACGCCTCTGCCAAATCCTGGAATCCGCACGGCACCAACGCCTGAGTTGCTTTGGTCACTCAGTAGCTGGCCTCTATTATGTATCCGTCGGTAAGTGACTGGCGACTGATTTCTCATGGACTATGTTTGGCACGCTCACCATATCAGAAGCAACTTTGCCAGCTACCTTTGAAGTACTTTCGACAGATATGCGTGTCTGACCCAACCGGGGGTGCAGCTTGCGAGCCAGAACCCACGTCCAAAGCAAACCAGCGCCACCCGCGGCGAACACGCCAGAGAGCGGTGCCACGAGAAGAACCAGCCAGGCGGCACCGGGTGTAATAATACCCGAAACATCGCGAAAGCTCGCGTAAATTGCTGACATCTCAGTTCGTTCGGAAGGTTTGACCGCGAGAAGGAACGGCAAACCTGCGGAAACATCAAGCAAGATCAGGAAAATCGAGCCCATCATTAAGAACGCGATGGTGACTTCAGGGAATCCGAATGGAACGCCAGCAAAAAGAAACAGCAGCCCGGACATGAGAAATCCCGTTCTGACTGCTGCGCGCACCGAACTGCGCTGCATGAAACGAAGCATCAGTGGGGTGCAAAACAGGGCGGCGTTGGAAATCGATAAAGCAATCCCTCCTAGCTGGCTGCCAAGCCCGTTCTGAACCGCATAGATGGGCAGGTATACGACATAAATCCACCACCCGCAGGAACGAACGACTGCGAATACCCATCCGGCGACCAATCGCGGTTGCGCAAAAAACCTACCGAAATAGGCGAACGGATTTGCGGGAGCGCATTGGCTTCTGGTGATGAGCCTGCCGTTTCCGAGGCGCATAACAAGAAAGATGAGCAGCATGACAATCGCTGCACCGGCTGCAATCAGGAACGGCGCAGGTTGCCACCATTCGTACAATATCGCGCCAAGCGCAGGGCCAGCCGTCCAACCCAGCGCACTGTAGAAAAGCCGAGATGTCTCAAAACGTCCCAGTTCAATCCTGGCAACATGGTCGAGTACATAGGCGTTGAAGCACACAAATGTCGTCACAACGGCGAAAGTCGTGAGTGCGAGCCCCGCAATAACGGCGGCAGGGGTCGCAACGATCGTCACAACCGCACCCGCGACGTACGAAAGAGTGCCGAACACATAGACCCATCTCCTTGGGACAAACCGGATCAGGTAGGGAATCAGAAGACCGATCAAGAGTGAAACTGCGCCAATGGCGAAATAAATTTCGGATACAAATCGCGCATCCTTCAGCGCGTTGTATATCGCTACCGGAAAGACAGAGATCAAAATACCTCTGGCAATCGCCTCTGTACCCGCCAGAATGGCGAATCCCCGCACACTGGGTGCTGGCGCATGGCGAAGCCATTCTGGTATTCGGCGTTCATGCATGAGTAATGCTCAATGGACTGGGAACTAGTCAAACCTGTTTCCTCATTTTTTCTTTCCTGCCAGCGACCCGATGTCGTTTTTGCTAATCGCATAAGTTACAAAAATTCCGAAACGGAACTTCGCTTTCTTTTTTTACAACCCGCTTCGCTGGCGTTCGATTTTCAACGCTGATTACAGCGAAAGGATTGCTGAACTCGGGCTGGATTCGCCCAGTAGAAAAGCCGCAAACGGGAAATCACTGCTCGGCCGAAAAATCTACCGCTGCGGATGCGGGCAATTTCGGCATGAGCAAAAGTCGTGGCTGCAAAAGTCGGTATTGTCCGTGATCTGTGAATTCAGGCTCGCCCAGGCTTTGCTGTCGCAGCGAATGTCGGCAAAGCGGGCTGCGGCTGCAACATCTGAAGGCCTCGCTCAAGGTCGGCAATGGGCCGTTTTCATACATCCCAACAAGCTGACTTATCGGCAGCTTTGTCAGCGAAGCAGACATTCATGTAAGTTGCAGCGATTGACCGCTTCGAGCCCAATGTGTTCGATGCTGCACGATGTATGAAGGTCGGCTTAGTATCGGCCTTCCTTTATTGCCCGGGTTTTTGAAAACGTCGACGTCCGCAGCGAAAACCGGTAACCGATCAACAAACAACACTGCCTAGCCGCCTTTTCCTTGGCATATGGCATCATACCCGATTGGTGAGTGAAACTCCGGCAATCACCAGCGTACCACCAAGCAACATGGAAGCCTCAACTGGTTCCTGCAAGACAGCAGCTCCAAGGGCCACTCCGAAGACGGGGACGAGATTGGTGAATACCGCAGTACGCTCAGGCCCAAGCGTTCGTACCCCCCTATAGTACCAAACAAATGGGACGACTGTGCCACCAATGGCCAGATAGATGATGGCTAAGGTGCAAGTGAACGTCGGTATTTGCGGCAGTTGAACGGGACCGGTCAGCGGCAACCCTAAAGCCAGAAATATAAACCCAATTAGCGCAGCCCAAGTGGTTGCTGCCAGCGGTGTTATGCTTCCAAGCGCCTTACCTCCAAGAAGCGTATAGCACACCCAACTGCCTACCGCAGCCAGCATGAACAGCTCTCCCCGCCCAAAACTCTGCCGAGCGTCAGACATCAGCCCTGCAATGTCTCCTCCGCTAATCACGATCACGGCCCCGACTAGTGCCACACAAATCCCGACAGCTTGTCCAATCGGTAGGAAACGCCGCGCAACGAGCCCTCCGGCTAGAGCTACGGCAATTGGATTAAAGGCAACAAACAGCGCTGTTCGCGAAGCTGGCATCTCAGTCAGAGCGGCAAAGAAGAACAGATTGTAAAGGCAAACGCCGGACAGCCCGAGAAGCCCCATCAACACGCTCTGCCGCCAAGTGAGGCGTGGTAAACCGCCTTCTTTTTTCCATACGAGATAAAGCAATGCCAGCGATGCCAAGCCAAACCGTGCCGTTGCAGCGACCAGCGGAGACATTTCGGTCGAAACCATGCGACCGGCGACAAATGTGCCACCCCACAGGAAGGCTACCATTGAAAGCCGGACGTAAAGCAAGGCGTTATGCGACGCGATGGAATAAGATAGGGTTTGGGACATGGGATCACCTAAAACATCGGATTGCCCACGTCGAATTTCAGTTATACTATGTTATAGTCAAATGAGTATTTACTTATGACCCTCGGTCAACTTGAAATCTTCAATACGCTTGCCGAAACGCGCGGGTTCACGGCAGCTGGCCTGCGACTTGGTATCAGCCAGCCCGCAGTGTCTCATGCGCTCAAGAGTCTAGAGGATGAGCTTGGCGTCACGCTTTTTGATCGCACTGTATCGCCAATCGAACTGACCCCGCTGGGCGAACGACTTCTGTCCCGCGCACGTGAAATTCTTGGGCTGGCCGATGCCATGCATCAAGAGGCCTCGGAATATCGTGGAGTGCAGACCGGCAGACTGCGCATCGGATCTTTTGGTGCGACGTCATCCTTGCAGATACTGCCGCGCCTTCTCGATTCATTTCACGAAGCCCATCCCGGAATCGAAGTGTTGATTGAAGAAGCCCCTGACGATGAGATTATCCGTTGGATCGAAGACCGGCGCATTGATCTCGGTTTTGTTGTTTTACCGGATGAACGCTTCCGGACATGGCCTGTCGCACAGGACCAGTTTGTCGCCTTGGTTGCAGCTGACAGCACTTTGGCCGGACAATCCTCAATCCGATTGGAGCAGTTGTGTGAAATGCCTTTCATCATGCCGGAATCTGGTTCTGCCCGGATCATTCGCCGTCTGTTCACTCAGTCCCGACTTAGCCCAAATGTTCGGTATCGGACATCGCAGGTGCTAAGTACTTTGACCATGGTGGCACGCAATCAAGGCGTCTCGGTCGTGGCCGAGATGGCCTTGCCGCCAACGAATGGTAAAGAGGGTTGGGTCAGCAAGCCGCTGAACTCAGTCAGGACACGAAAAATTGGGCTCGCGATGCACCAGTACGCAACGCCATCCCCTGCGGCGGTCGCTTTTATCGAAATCATGGAAAAGAGTAGAGACGATCTCTGACGACGCGAGCAAGGGAGAGAGGCGACATCTCGATTTGAACCTTTTGGGCTCGAACCGGACATTAGAAAACACTATGTGAACGGCTGGTTTGTCTGCGAAGCAGACGTTCGCCCAAACTCTACGAGCGACCGCTTCGAGCCCCAAACCAACCGATGTTGCTGAAAGCACCAATGTCAGCGATGCGCAGAAACCAGACTTTGCAAACTTTGGTGGACGAGCCAACACGGACAATCAACATCTTTCTCGGATGTCGCGGGTGCGGCCCGCTTATCCACAACAGCAGTCACCTAACTGAATTGGCGGGCACGGGACAGTTGCGTAGGAACAAAAAACACAGCAATCGCCTTCTAAAGGCTTCAAAACTGACTTGCATGATTTGCATTCATAAAACCACTGGCACGAGTCAGTTGACATTTTCTCGATTTCAACGTGCCCACACCGAGGGCAGGTCAAAGTGCTATCCAGCACCACAGTTTGTTTTGTCATTGTCTCACATCCGCATGATTAGATAATCGTTGATTTGAGCCTCATTGAACACGATGACCCATGCCAGCGCGGTGATCGCCGTGCTTCCGACAAGCCACCATTTCAGATTTGCCAACGTCCCGTTTCGATGCGCTACGAACCACGAAACCGCGATCAGCGCTGTTGAGATGGCGAGAACATAGTAGCTTGCTGCCGCTATTTTTCCGAACATCGCCAACCAACTGCCACCCAAGCCGAGCAACATCATGGCCATTGGAAGAACACAGCATGTCGCAACCCCCAGAGCGGAAACCGATCCCAGGTAGCTGAGGGTCAAATACTTCTTCATCTTTCGCTCCCTGGGTACTCGATTTGAATGTGTTGAGGCACCAGCATTCAGAGCGTATAACTCCTGTAGTAGCTACAGGATCAAGCGGAGGTACTTCACATGATTGCGATAGGTGAGGCTTCCCGGCAAAGCGGGGTTGGAATAGAAACCATCCGCTACTATGAACGCGAAGGTATAGTGCCAAGGCCCGCACGAGCTCAGAATAATCGCCGCCTCTATTCAGCAAGCGATGTTGGAAGACTTCGATTTTTGAAGAAATGCCGCGACCTGGGGTTTCCTCTCTCAGACGCAAAAGCGCTTTTGGAGCTGTCAGAAGGAAGTGCCGAAGAATGTCGATCTGTGAAAGAACTGGCCGAGGCACACATTGCCAGCGTTCGAAGCAAAATTGATGAGCTCAGACGCCTGGAGCACGCCTTGCGTGAGCTTACGGCCAATTGTGATAGCGGAAACGTTCAATGCCCGATGCTGCAAAGACTGAGAACGATGGATAATATCTGACTCTGGCCACTCGGTGGAAGCACAGGATCTGAGATTTAGCCAGATCACGTCAGACCAAGGTCTGTGGTGCGATAACAGATTGTAGTTCATAGTCGATTTCACGATGAAAGCGAAAGTAACTGACCTGACGATTGGCAATTGGTCGTTGTCGCGAGTGTTTCTTGCGGCCAGCATTTCCGTGATGGGTACTGCTACCGCAATAGTCGGGGTTTGGGTGTCGAATCGAATCCAGAACGCAGTCGTCCAAAACTCCGCCAACTCCGCAGCGCTGTATATGGAAAGCGTGGTATCCCCGCTCAGCCAGGAATTGGCACATGGCGACCATCTTTCTGAGCAGGCGAGCCTGGCGCTGGACGAGATTTTCATGACCCAGCCAATGCGTGACCGCATTGTCTCCTACAAATTCTGGAAGCAAGGCGGTGTGATTGCACATGCCTCTGATACAGACATCATTGGATACCGTTTCAATCCAACGGATGACTTGAGGCGGGCGTGGAGCGGTGATATCTCCGGCTCTTTCGAAGAGCTTGATCATGCCGAGAGCGCCGCCGAGGCGGCATTGGGGATACCACTACTTGAAGTTTACAGCCCCATCCGCGAACTCTGGTCCGGCGAAATCATCGCGGTTGCGGAGTTCTACGAAAGAGCCGATCAGCTGGAGTTAGATTTGGCCAAGGCCAGGCGAACAAGTTGGTTGGTCGTCGGTTCCGCATTTCTGGCAAGTACTATTGTTCTGTATTCCATCGTCGCAATTGGTGACAAAACAATTCGACGACAGGGAGCTCTTCTTAAACAGCGCCTGACAGAAAGTGAGAGGATGGCCGAGCAGAATGCCCGGCTGCGCTCGCGTGTGGTCGAGGCGTCAGAAAGATATGCCACGCAAACAGATCGATTTCTCAAGAAGCTTGGTGCCGAGCTACATGACGGTCCTGCGCAATACCTGTCGCTCGCCGCCCTTAGACTGGAGGCGGCGTTTTCCAAAGAGTCCGAAAGACCTAAAGAGGCAGAGGAAATTCAACAGTCTTTGCAAAAATCTCTTGCTGAGATTCGTGCAATATCGCGAGGGCTGTCCGCGCCAGATATCGACAGCTTGACACTCGTCGATGTTGTAAAGAGAGCCGTAGAGGATCACGTCGAACACAGCCCGTTGCGACCGGATATTTCACTTCTGGGTAGCCTGGCCCCAGAGTTGTCATTGTCCGACAAGCTGTGCGTTTTTCGGTTCCTTCAGGAGACGCTTTCTAATGCCGCGAGATATGCTCCAGCTTCCAAGTGCACTGTTATCTCTGAGGCGCAGAGCGACTGCATAGTTGTGAAGGTCACAGACGACGGACCTGGATTTGACAAGTCAGAAGAAACCGCGATGCGAGACGATGGTGGCCAGGGGTTAATGGGCTTGCGAGATCGGGTCGAGAGTATTGGTGGGCGGTTCGAAGTCGCATCGAGACCGGGCGAAGGCACCACCATTGCTATGACACTATTCCCCAGAAAGTTAGGCACATCATGACTACGTCTGTCGTAATAGCTGATGATCACCCGATATTCAGGGATGGTTTGCAACGAACGTTGGATGAAGCTGATGGTTTTGAAGTTTTGGCCGCTGGGTCCAACGCTGAAGAGGCAGTGTCGCTGGTCGGCACGCATCAGCCGGACATAGCTATTCTTGACCTCTCTATGCCCGGTGGCGGGATAAGCGCGACACGTAAAATTGCTGCAATGGAAAATCCACCCGTCATTGCAATTTTGACGGTCTCAGAGAACAGCAGCGATGTCGCGGACGCATTGGAGGCGGGCGCGATTGGGTACATTGTGAAGGGAGTAACCGCGAGCGAACTAACTGCTTCCTTACACAGCATTGCCGCAGGTGAAGGGTTCGTTTCTCCGGGCTTGGCCTCGCGAGTATTGCTTCAAATCAACGCCGACACCGGCATGTCTATTAACAGCAGCATTCTCGATGACCTAACGCATCGTGAGGAAGAGATACTGAGACGTGTGGCCAAAGGACTGAGTAATCGTGAAATCGCCGACGAGTTAGACCTTCAGGAAAAGACCGTGAAACACTACATGACGGCAATCCTGTCCAAGCTTCATGCGCGAAATCGGGTAGAGGCCGCGCTTATTGCACATGATGTTTGGAACAAGGGAGACTAACAGCGGTCTCATTAACGACGATGGCGGCCCCTCTCAATCAGAAGCCGCCAACGGATTATCGACTGGTGTTGCTGTTCAGTTGGTAACCGACTGTAACCTCCGGCGATCAGAGGCCGTTGCGTTTCTCTCGACAACAGTCCGGTTGTACGGGTCTTTCAACTCGTAGCGCCCAAACTCGATCTCCTCTTTCCAACCATTGGCATAGTTCACTTCGATATTGTTGCCTTGGCGTTCGATTTTCGTGGGCCGACTTCCAGCAGTGCCGCCTTGCCCAGCAGAACGCACGCTGTCGATTGAGATACCATTCGCCAAAGACCGAAGCCTTGAGACGTCTGCACCGGTCGCAGGGCGCTCCTCAACAGTTCGGTTTTGCGCGTTCTTTCTCTCATACCGCCCGTTTTCGATCTCCTCCTTGGTTCCGTCGGCGTAACGCACTTCAATCCCGTTAGCGTTTGTTTCGACCTTTGTTATCCCAGCCGAACCCGACGGCTTGCCCCCTGCTTGAGACCGATCCTTCTTTCCGCTGCCTATATTGGAGCGTTTCGAGTCATCGTCATCGTCATCATCGTCGTCGCGACCACTTTTGCCCGATCCTGAATTGTCTTCACGATCATCATCTCGGTCGTCGTCACGATCATCGTCTCCATCGTCATCACGATCATCGTCCCGGTCACCACCACGGCCGCTATTACCCGACCCCGAGTTGTCGTCGCGGTCATCATCTCTGTCGTCGTCACGATCATCGTCGCGACCATCCCCGTCTTTCCCCTTGCCGCTCTTGGCAAAGGCATATGACGGTTCAAAATGTAGGCGACCATCGGCATCAAACGCTGGCACATAAGGCGTCGCCGCAATAAACGAAGCCAACGCCGCTGTACTAAGAAGTTGACCCAGCTTTCTTTGAATTTTCATTTTCGCCTCCAATTCTGGTCATCACGCTTCGTGACATTGAAGACAGGTTACTTCTGGTTCGGCTTTCCCACATCGGGCTTAGGTCTGACGAATTTCAAGCCGAACGTCTTAGTCAGATCAGTCATACTAATAGAGTTTTGCTGAGCCATTTGACCAGTTTAGTGGGAACTAACCCCGTCACCCTTCAACTCGTCATCAGGTTCGAGGTGAATGACAAAGACGGAACCCGGATACAAACGATCCAATTCTTCCTCGATGTCATTGCATATATCATGCGCCGCTCTGACTGGCATTGCGCCGTCCACAACAAGATGAAACTCCACGAAGATGACATTTGCGGATCTGCGCCCTTTGAGGTCGTGGTACTCTAAGGCTGCGCCGAGATTTGCTTCGATTGCGTTGGAAACAGTCTGCAAGTCATGGTCCGAAAGTGTCACATCCATCAGGCCATCGACGGACGACCGAATAACTTTCCAGCCCTCCCACAAGATGTTCAGTGCAACAAGAATTGCCAGGATCGGATCGAGGATCAGCCAGCCGGTGACAAGTGCGAGTATCAGACCTGCGATGACACCAACTGAGGTCATGACATCTGTGAAAATGTGCCGGGAGCTTGCCTCCAATGCAGGCGAACCCTCGCGCCTGCCAATTTTGAGCAATAGGTAAGCCCATGCGCCATTCACACCCGTTGCAAAAACATTGACGACGATTCCAAGCAGCGGTGCATCCTTAAGATGCGGGTTTGGGAGTGCCAGCACAGCTTCTCTGATGATCAAGAACGCCGCCAGCACAATCAGTACGCCCTCGACGACGGCAGAAAGATACTCGGCTTTTTTGTGACCAAAGGGGTGGTTTTCATCAGGGGGTTTATTGGCAACCCGAACTGCGAAGTATGCCAGCAACGCCGCAACGACATTCACGGTAGATTCCATTGCGTCCGACAACAACGCCACCGAGCCTGTCAGCCACCAAGCCAACAGTTTTAGGGCCAGTACCGCAATGGATATCGGAATGGACCAAAGAGCGATTTTTTGTGTCATTCCGTCACGACCCTTAGTCAATCGTTACAAATGATCCTGGGAACAGGTGAGCGACCGTACTTAACACGTAAGACAGGAGTTGGGTAATAATGAATAGGGCCACAGGTCGGTCATGCACGGCCGGCTGTAGTAAATGGCTCCAGCACCATAGTGTCATACATCCGTTACTTGGATGGACCTGATGGTTACATATAGCTAGCATCTGTGATCAAACAGCACGAAGGGAGACACACATGTCGAAGTTCACCAACAGAAAAACTGCACATGGGGTTGTTGCACTCGTAATCTGCTGTATCGCGGCGACTGCACACGCGCAATCGGCAGGCGAGGAGATGTCGTTTTTCATCACTAGTGTGGGCAAGGGGGACGGTGCAAATCTAGGCGGCCTCGAAGGCGCCGATGCTCATTGCAATGCGCTTGCTTCCGCGACCGGTTCTAACAAGACCTTTGCGGCCTATCTGAGCACCTCAATGTCCATTGATCGCAGCACCGACCCGATGACAATCACCAATGGCGTTTCTGCTCGCGACCGGATCGGGTCGGGTCCTTGGTATAATGCCAATGGAGAGCTTATCGCCAACAATGTTGAAGACCTGCACAGTGACGGTGTGAATATCAATCTACAGACCGCGCTCGACGAAAACGGCAACCCTGTCAATGGGCGTGGCAGTCAGCCGAACAAACATGACATTCTTACCGGCTCCGATTCCGCGGGATACTTCTCGACGGCAGGAGGCGACACGACATGCAGCAACTGGACTTCGAATAGTGAAGATGGATCTGCGATTGTCGGGCACCATGATCGTGTAGGTCTCAACGATGCTCGAAACATGATATCCTGGAACTCATCGCACGGCTCGCGCGGTTGCGGAGAGGAACATCTGCCACGTTCTGGCGGGGCGGGTCTGTTTTATTGCTTCGCAACTGACTGATCGGGCAGCATTGGCACGCGTATCGCCCGTATTGAACCTGATATTTCCAAGTCAGTTTTGGTTATCGCGCTTTGGAAGCGGGTTTTGGGCGGAAATAGCCTAAATGCCGCTTCGTTGCGAGTTTACTAAACTGCAAAACTTGGTTGAAAAGGTCCGCTTTGGGCTGACTGCAGTCATTGCCGCCAATAAGACGAATGCCCGTTAGGTCTGCATTGTGTGAGTTTAGTCAGCCGATGAATTTGCGCTTGCGGCAAACGGCAGGTTCGACGGGCTGCGTCGCAGCACCGGTTGCCGACGGTCAAGGGTCGGTTAGGGCCGTTGGAACTTCCGAATGAATACAAGGTTGGAAATAACGCACCGGTTTCAGTAGCAATCAGTGATCGTCAAAACCGAAAGGATTTGAGTTTTTGTAGTGAAATCAATGTGCGTTTTCTACGAACGCGACGCGACCGTACTTCCATCAAGACATAGACAAAGAACAAGAAAAAGAAATTGATAAAGAGCGCTCCATCCGCTTGTGTTACGCAAATCACGGTCGCTGTGTTTGCTGCTCAATGTCGAGAAACGAAGGCGCGGGTTAGCGAACCTTACGATGGTCGGGGCAGATCTAGCGCTGACGCACGAAGGAGGCTTAATCAGAAAGCGGCAACCAGATTGTTTTGTCGGTCCTTCTGTCTCGCCCAGCTTCGCGTTCCTTTTGTCCGTCACGGATCCGGGTGCAGGGATTTTCAATCGGGTCTAGGCTGTTCAGATAGGGTGTCAGGCAATAGAAAACTTGCGGATGCTTATGCGATGGTTTCCAGGTGATCTTCGCCCACATCTGCTTTAACATTTTAGCACCTGAACGTTTGTATTAGCTGGGCTTTTCACCTGAATAGCATTGCATGGATTGGGTTGTAGGGACCAGCGATTTCTCTGAGAATTGGGTGTTCACCGAAAAACCTCATCTCCTTATTGTGACCTTTAGCTGTAATGTGCCAGCTGCCTACTTTTTGCTGCAGCTAACGCTCCTTTTGCCCGCAACCCGACCCCTTCGTTGTGCAACTCGATCACTGTAGCGACTCAAGTGATTAATTGGTGGTGGAGAAATTTTAGCGGTTAAAGTGAAGCTCTGATTTTGGATGTTCAATAAAGCACCACCTACATTTTTTCAGAATGCTTAGGTTTCGGACGAACGTGAGAATCAAAGAAAAGTCCTTTAGCTTGAGGTATAGAACCCCGAGAATCAGCTTACTTTTCTGTCAGTTAAGGCCTGCCAATTCTGAGGTGGAAGTGTCGCAAGGCTTCGAGAAAACCAATTTCGCATACCACAGTTGGCACTCGCGCCGATTTTTCGGATAGCAAACAACGAAGTTGGGAATAGTATTTTCAAAAGGTGGGCCAAGGGGTGGGCTGCAAATAGAATCAAAAACACAACGCATTGATAATTAGATGAATTTTTAAGAGATATGGTGCTGCTGGAGAGAATTGAACTCTCGACCTCTCCCTTACCAAGGGAGTGCTCTACCTCTGAGCTACAGCAGCACTGTGGGCGGGTGATTAGACTCAAACGAAACGGGGCGCAAGGGTGTCTGGACGGTTTTTTTCGCCTCCTGTAGAGAAAGATCATGGCAGACAGAAATACACCCAAAAAACACGGCAAATCCGGGGATGCGCGCGAAGAGCGGCTGAAGGCGGCGCTGAAAGCAAATATGGCGCGGCGTAAGGCGCAGGCCAAGGCGCGGGCAACCCAAACCGACAAAGCCGACAAGGACGAGGGATAAGAGCAGATGGATTCGATTCTGGTGACGGGCAACGGGCCGCTGAACGGTCAGATACCGATTGCGGGGGCCAAGAACGCGTGTCTGACGCTGATGCCCGCGACCTTGCTGAGCGAAGAACCGCTGACGCTGACCAATGCGCCACGACTGAGCGACATCAAGACCATGACCGCCCTGTTGCAATCTCTGGGGGCCGAGGTGTCTTCGCTACAAGATGGGCAGGTGCTGGCGATGTCCAGTCATGACCTGACCAGTCACACCGCGGATTACGAGATCGTGCGCAAGATGCGGGCGTCGAATCTGGTGCTCGGTCCGTTGTTGGCCCGGTTCGGAGAGGCCGTTGTGTCGTTGCCGGGCGGGTGTGCGATCGGCGCGCGGCCGATGGACCTGCATGTTGAGGGACTCGAAGCGCTGGGCGCTGAGATCGAACTTGAAGACGGTTATCTGCACGCCAAGGCACCGGGCGGCCTGAAAGGTGCGGTGCATGAAATGCGCTTTGCCTCCGTTGGCGCGACCGAAAACATCGTCATGGCGGCTACTCTGGCCAAGGGCACCACGGTGCTGAAGAACGCCGCGCGCGAGCCCGAGATCGTCGATCTGGTCGAATGTCTGCGCAAGATGGGCGCGCAGATCTCGGGCGAGGGGACCTCGACCATCGAAATCCAGGGCGTTGATCGTCTGCATGGCGCGACCCATCAGGTTGTGACCGACCGGATCGAGCTGGGCACCTATATGCTGGCTCCGGCCATCTGCGGTGGTGAGGTCGAACTGCTGGGCGGGCGGATGCGCCTTGTCGAATCCTTTGCCGAAAAACTGGATGCAGCAGGTATCAGCGTTACGGAAACCACCGAGGGTCTGAAAGTGGCGCGCAAGAATGGGCGTGTCCGGGCCGTTGATGTGGTCACCGAACCGTTCCCCGGTTTCCCGACCGATCTGCAGGCGCAGATGATGGCGCTGATGTGCACGGCCGAGGGCACCTCGGTTCTGGAAGAACGTATTTTTGAGAACCGCTTCATGCACGCGCCCGAATTGGTGCGTATGGGGGCGAATATCGAAGTGCACGGTGGTACGGCTACGGTCACCGGTGTCGAGCAACTGAAGGGCGCGCCGGTGATGGCGACGGACCTGCGCGCTTCGGTCTCGCTGATTCTGGCGGGGCTGGCGGCCGAAGGGGAAACCACTGTCAGCCGGGTCTATCATTTGGATCGCGGATATGAACATGTGGTGCGAAAGTTGGAAGGCGTGGGCGCCAAAATCGAACGGATCAAGGGTCAATGACAGACGCAAGTTTTCACGATGGGCGCGAAGCCCCGCTGAACCTCGGTGCCGAGGATGGCGATGACCTGCAGGTGATCTCGACCCTGACACAGGACGCCGTGTTCCCGGCGAACGAGATGACGTGGCAACCGTCGCAGCGCCGGTTTGGTCTGTTGCTGAACCGCTTTCGGTGGGAGGACAAGGACGCCGCGACCCGCCGTGGGCGTGCGTTTGAGCGGGTGCAGTCGGTTCTGGTATTCGATTCAGTGCTCTCGGTGGCCAGCCAGGGTGTCGACCGCGGCGAAAAGGACATGGTGATGTCCTTGCTATCGGTCGATTTCGAAGCGGGTGAGGACGGCGCAGGCCAGATCATCCTGACTCTGGCCGGGGACGGTGCGATCCGTCTGACGGTCGAGGCGATTGACGCAACGCTCAAGGATGTGACCCGCCCCTATCAGGCTCCATCAGGTCAGGCCCCAAACCATCCGGAATAAGCGCGGCATATCGCAAGCGTTCTCCGGACCTTCGGCGGGTCTGGAGTTGCGCCGTGCGACCGTGTTCGACGTGTTCGATCTGAGCCGAGTTCTGATCCTTTCGATCACCCGGCTCTGTCATGCAGACCACCGGGGTGACCCGCAGGCCATCGCGAAGTGGACGGCGAACAAGGACCCGGAAACGATCCGGGGCTGGATCAGGGATGGCGCGCAAATTTGGGTGGCCGAACGCGCAGGGCAGGTGGCTGCCGTGGGTGGCCTGCGCGACGATGAGATCACGCTGCTTTATATCGATCCGGACCACACCGGTCATGGCATCGGGTCGGTCTTGCTGCATCGGCTTGAACAGGAATTGATCGCTTCGGGCCATACCGAAGCCCGGCTTGAGGCGACGCAAACGGCACAGGCGTTTTATCGGCGGCATGGCTGGCAGCCAACCGGGCAATGCGGCGCGCGCGGCGATGTTTCCTGTTTCGCTATGCGCAAATCGCTGCACCCTGCCGAGAAGGGTTGAGGCCAGCCGATCCCGGCGATATGTCCCGATGAAACGCCCCGGAGAGCCAGACCATGCCCGTTTTCCTCGATTCCTCGTTACCCGAGTTTGAAGCCGCCTTTCAGGCGCTGTTGTCGGCCAAGCGCGAAGACAGCCCGGATGTGGATGCTGTCGTTGCAGAGATCATCGAGGATGTGCGCACCCGGGGCGACGAGGCGGTCATTGAACTGACGGCCAAGTTCGACCGGCTGGAACTGACGTCTGAGACGCTGGCCTTTTCCACCGATGAAATTACTGAGGCCGTAGCGCAGGTCTCGGACGCGGATCGGGCCGCACTGGAACTGGCCGCCGAACGCATCCGGGCCTATCACGAAAAGCAGGTGCCCGTGGATCACCAGTGGACTGAATCCACCGGGGCAACGCTGGGCTGGCGCTGGTCGGCGGTCTCTGCAGCGGGGCTTTATGTGCCGGGTGGTTTGGCCTCTTATCCGTCGTCGGTTTTGATGAACGCAATCCCGGCTAAAGTGGCGGGGGTTGAACGGCTGGCCATTGCGGTGCCGACGCCGGACGGGCAGGCGAACCCTCTGGTCCTGCTGGCGGCGCAATTGTCGGGCGTGGATACGATCTATCGCATCGGTGGCGCGCAGGCGATTGCGGCGCTGGCCTATGGCACTGAGTCTGTCATGCCGGTGGACAAGATCACTGGCCCCGGTAACGCCTTTGTGGCCGCCGCCAAGCGCCGGGTTTTCGGCAAGGTGGGCATCGACATGATTGCCGGGCCGTCCGAAATCCTGGTGATTGCGGACAAGGACAACGACCCCGACTGGATCGCGCTGGACCTGCTCAGCCAGGCCGAGCATGACGAAAGCGCGCAGTCGATCCTGATCACCGATGATGCCGGTTTCGGTCAAGCGGTGGCAAAGGCCGTCGAGAAACGTCTGGAAACTTTGCAACGCCGTGTCATTGCCGGGGCCAGCTGGCGCGACTTCGGTGCGGTGATCACCGTGCGCGATCTGGACGAGGCCGCCGCGCTGTCAAATCGCATCGCTCCGGAACACCTCGAGCTGTGCGTCGCCGACCCGGTTGCGCTGAGCCAGAAAACCGTCCACGCCGGTGCGATTTTTCTGGGCCAATACACGCCCGAAGCCATTGGCGACTATGTTGGCGGCCCCAACCACGTTTTGCCCACGGCACGCTCGGCCCGGTTCTCCTCGGGCCTCAGCGTGATGGATTTTCTAAAGCGCACCACGCTCAGTCAGATGACGCCGGAAGCGCTGCGCGCGATTGGCCCCGCGGCCGAGCAACTGGCACAGTCGGAAAGCCTGGAAGCGCATGGTTTGTCGGTCACGGCGCGGCTTAAACGTCTGAACGGATGAGTTTTATATGGCCTGTCGGACACACCGTTATTCAATCTAATGTCCGACAGGCCGAACAGGCTTGCACCTGATCGCCAACCTGAGGCGCAGTCGCAGCGGTAATCAGGTGGAAGGAGTTGAACTTGGAGCGCGTGGCTACCCTCTGGATCGGAGCAAAGTTCAGCTTTCTGGAGCACCTGTGCCTGAAATCCTTTGCCGATGTCGATCAAAAGCCGATCGTCTACCACTATGGAGACCTCGAAGACATCCCGGACTACATCGAAGCCCGGGACGCGCGCGAGATATTCGACACGCCCGAGATTTACCGTGACCCGGTCACCCGGTCGGTGGCCGTTCACGCGGACCTGTTCCGACTGAAGCTCCTGCAACAGACTGATTACATCTGGGCGGATGCCGATGCTTATGCAGTGCGCTCTTTCGAGACCAGAGAAGGGTATCTTTTCCCTTTTGCAAATCGGGGCAGACGGCGGATCATGAGTGGCGTTTGGGCGATGCCGGGGGACAGCCCTGCGCTGCAGAACATGTGTAAATACGCCTTCGACAGTGATCTCATCCCTGCTTGGTGGAGTGATCAGAAAAAAGAAGCCTACCGCGCCATCTTTGAGAGCTCGACCTATTGGAGCCTGCCTCTCTTCAGTTTTGGCCCTCCGATGCTGTTCCACTATATTTTCGATACGCCCGAGCACAAAATGGCAGTGCCACGCCCCGAACTGTATCCGATCCCTTTGCGTCACCGTTACCTTTGGAATGACCCGGACATGTCCAAGCTTGATTTTCTTGAGTGGGACAAGAAAATGTCCATTCATTTCTACGGGTCGTGGTTCCGCAAGATTTTTCAGGGACGCAAAATCAGTGAGGGTTCTCTTGTCGACACGCTTTTGCGCAAACACGGCATCGATCCGTCGGATCACCCGATTTAAATGCGGCGTTCAAACGGTTGCCGAGTGCGTTGCCCATTCAATTCCCATGCGCTAAGTCTGTGCCGACTTGAACGGACCCGACTCCTATGACCCGCATTTCGCATATTGAACTGGATGACCGAAACCTGCCCCCGCCGACCCCCGAGATCGAGCAGGAGCGCAAGGTTGCCATCTATGACCTGCTGGAAGACAACAGCTTTGCGTTGCCCCAGCGCGAAGATCGGGCCGTGCCGGACGGGCCGTATCACGTTCAGCTGTCGATCCGGGACAAGCGGCTGGTATTCGACGTCGCCACCGAGGCCGAGGAAAAAGCGGCTGAGTTCCATTTGTCGCTTGGCCCCTTCAAACAGGTGGTCAAAGACTACTTCCAGATCTGCGAAAGCTATTTCAACGCGGTTAAGACCCTGCCGCCCAGTCAGATCGAAACCATCGACATGGCCCGCCGCGGTATCCACAATGAAGGCAGCCGTGTGCTGCAGGAGCGCTTGGAAGGAAAAGCGGAAATCGATACCGACACCGCCCGTCGCCTGTTCACGCTGATCTGCGTGCTGCACTTCGGGGGGTGACGGGTGACGCCTTTGCCGCAGTCGGTCCTGTTCTGTTGCGACCACAATTCGGTCCGGTCACCGATGGCCGAAGGCATCATGAAGAAATTCTATGGCACCGGGACCTATGTGCAATCGGCTGGTGTGCGGAACGACTTTGAGATTGACGGGTTCTGCATTTCGGTCTGCCATGAGATCGGGGTCGAGCTATCCCGGCACCGGACGCGATCGTTTGACGAGATGCAGGAATGGGGCGATGACCTCAGCTCTTTTGACCTGGTGGTTGCCCTGTCGCCTGCCAGTCAGCGAAAAGCGCTGGAACTGACCCGGATTTTTCACCTGGATGTCGATTATTGGCCAATAATGGACCCTACCGGACTGGGCGAGAATCGCGAAGCAAAGCTATTCCACTACCGACAGACCCGCGATCAGATCATCGGGCATCTGAAAGAGCGCTGGGGCGAACCTACGGAGTGACCATGAACCAGACCGTCAAAACCTATTTCGAGGCTTTCAACGCAGGCGACGTCGACGGCATGTTGGCCTGCCTGTCCGATGACGTGGCGCATCACGTGAACGAAGGCCAGATCCGCGTTGGCAAAGAGAAATTCGCCGCCTTTTGCGATCACATGAACCGCTGCTACCGCGAGAATCTGACAGATATCGTGGTGTTCGACGCCCAAGGCGGCACTCGCGCCGCAGCCGAATTCATCGTCAACGGCACCTATCTGGAAACCGATGAGGGCCTGCCCGAGGCGCATGGCCAGACCTATCGTCTGCCCGCCGGGTCCTTCTTTGACCTGAAGGATGGCAAGATCACCCGCGTCACCACCTTTTACAACCTCGCCGACTGGACCAAGCAGGTCTCAAATGGCTGAGGTCACCGCCGTCCGCCCCCTGACCGGAGCGGCGCTTGAGGCCGCTCTGGATGACGTGGCACGGTTGCGGATCGAAGTGTTTCGGGCGTGGCCGTACCTGTATGACGGTGATCTGGGCTATGAACGCAAGTACCTGCAATCCTACCGCGACAGCGACAAGGCGATTGTGGTCGGAGCTTTCGATGGTGATCGCCTGATCGGGGCCTCGACCGGGGCGCCGCTGACCGAACACGCCGATGATTTCGCCGCTGCCTTCGAAGGGTCCGGGTTGGATCTGTCCAAAATCTTCTACTGCGCTGAATCCGTTCTGCTGTCTGACTATCGGGGGCAGGGTGTCGGCCACAAGTTCTTCGACCTGCGCGAGGCACATGCCCGCGCGCTGGGTTTCACCAAATGCGCCTTCTGCAGTGTCCAGCGCCCGGCAGATCATCCGATGCGGCCGGAAAGCTATCGCCCATTGGATGGCTTCTGGCGCGCGCGGGGATATGAACCGTTGCCCGGTGCGGTGGCGCAGTTTTCGTGGAAGGATATCGGTGAAAAGGGTGAGACCCAGAAACCGTTGCAGTTCTGGATCAGGGATTTGTCGTCGTAATCCGCACGAGGGTGTCAGGCCTGACGCTTTCGGCTGAGCAGACCGTATTTGACGGCCCACCCTCTGAGTGACCGGCTTTTACGCTTTGCCCGCTTCAATGCCTTTTTCATCTGTGTTCCGCCCTTTCGATTAAACTCGAACACGTCGATAACGCGTTCCGCACAGCCACAGGCTTCGCCCATACCAACTTTGGCAAAATAGAACTTCTCGAAGCTTTCCGGGTTTTGCATGGCCTTCCTCCCAATCACATTGAAGCATTTCGAGTGTCTTCTGCCAATTCACTTTCCCGTCGATGAGGGTTGGGAGGAACAATGCGTCTGTACAGTTTGAGACGCCATCAATTAGTGTCTCGCCAAATCAGGCCTGAGGAGCCCGCGCTATGAAAGTCGCAACCGCCGCCTATGACCTCGACTGGCTCGACAGCTGGGCGCAGTACGAAGACAAGCTGAATCGCTGGGTGGCCGAAGCTACCGGGCAGGGGGCTGAGCTTCTGGTGTTTCCGGAATACGGTGCGATGGAGCTGTCTACGCTTGATGGCGCCGAAGTAGCTGGTGATCTGGAGCGTTCGATCCGTGCCGTTTCGGACCGGATGGAGGAGGCTCAGGCCCTGCATCAGCGTCTTGCGCGGGAATACAACACATACATTCTGGGTGCATCGGCCCCGGTCGTGGATGGCCCGGGTCGCCCGGTGAACCGCGCTGCGTTCTACGCCCCCGATGGACAGCAGAATCATCAGGACAAACAGATCATGACCCGGTTCGAGCGTGAGGATTGGGATATCGCGCCCGGCGGCCCGCTCAAGCTGTTCGACACTGCCTTGGGCAAGATAGGCGTTCTTATCTGCTATGACAGCGAGTTTCCCCTGTTGGGTCGTGCCCTGCAGGAGGCCGACCTGATCCTCGTCCCATCCTGCACCGAAGCGCTGGCGGGCTATTGGCGCGTTCGCATCGGCGCGATGTCACGGGCGCTGGAAAATCAATGTGTTACAGTGATGGCGTCCTTGGTCGGCAACAATGACTGGTCCGAGGCGGTGGACATGAACACCGGCACCGGCGGCATTTTCGGCCCGCCGGACAAGGGATTCCCGCAGACTGGAGTGCTGGCCGAAGGTGCGCTGAACCAGCCCGGCTGGACCTTTGCGGATATCGACCTTTCGGCCATTGCAAACGTCCGCGCCGATGGTCACGTGTTGAACCGGACTCATTGGGATGAGCAGACTTCCCGAGTCGATTCTGTCACATTATCGCCTCTTTAGGTGATTCCGCCCTTGAAATAGGGCTAAAATGGGCTCATTTAAGCCCACATCCCCGTAGATTCTGCGGGTGCAATGTAATGATGGAGACAACATGGCCAAGGAAGATACGCTCGAATTTCCCGGTGTCGTGAAGGAACTCCTGCCTAATGCGACGTTTCGGGTCGAGCTGGAAAACGGCCATGAGATCATCGCACATACGGCAGGCAAGATGCGAAAGAACCGCATCCGTGTTCTGGCCGGCGACAAGGTTCAGGTCGAGATGACCCCGTATGATCTGACCAAGGGTCGGATCAACTACCGCTTCAAGTAACGCCTGCCGCAATGGCGTTTATCTTAGGATCGGGCAGCCCAAGGCGGCTGGACCTGCTGGCCCAGCTTGGCGTGCAGCCCGATGCAATCCGCGCCCCCGACATTGACGAAACGCCTTTGAAGGGCGAACTGCCCGTGCCCTATTGCAGCCGCATCACGCGGGCAAAAGTGCAGGCGGTTCAGGCAGATAACGACGATTTCACCCTGTGCGCGGACACGACTGTCGCGCTAGGCCGCCGCATTCTGGGCAAACCCGAAGACGCAGGGCAAGCGGCTGAGTTTCTGCATGCCTTGTCCGGTCGGAGGCACCGCGTGATCACTTCGGTTGCTGTGCGGCGCGGGGATCGCGTGCTGCAGCGCGACGTGGTTTCTCAGGTCAAGGTCAAACGTCTGTCGGACGTTGAGATCAACGCTTATCTGGCGACCGGAGATTGGCAGGGCAAGGCAGGCGCCTATGCCATCCAAGGTCCGGCTGGCGCGTTCATCCCATGGATTTCGGGCTCGTTCACTGGCATTGTGGGCCTGCCCCTGTCTGAGACCGCCGTCCTTTTGCAAGGTATCGGCTATCCCCTGTATCGTGAGGCATCATGAAGGGTCGCACCATCGTTCTGGACCACATCGACAACCGCGAAGCCGCTGCCTTGATGGTGGATGGCAAGCTGGACGATTTCCTGGTTGCCTCAGACGCGCCTGCGCCGGGCACAATCTATCGCGCCCGTGCCGACCGTCCGGTCAAAGGGCAGGGCGGTATGTTCCTGACAACACCCGATGGTCCGGCCTTTTTGCGGCAGGTCAAGGGACTGGCACCCGGTGCCCTGTTGCTGGTGCAGGTGACGGGTTTTGCCGAGCCGGGCAAAGCACTGCCGGTCACTGACCGCGTCCTGTTCAAAAGCCGCTATGCGATTGTCACGCCAGACGCGCCGGGCCTGAATATCTCGCGCTCAATCCGTGACGAGGAAGAGCGGGACCGCCTGCTCGAGATTGCTCATGAGTGCATGGAGGGCAGCGACTATGGCCTGATCTTGCGGTCATGCTGTGCCGGAGAGGATGCAGGCGAGATTGGCGAAGACATCAGCGCTATGCTGGCTCATGCCGATCAGGTTCTTAACGACCCGGGGACTGAACCCGAGCTGCTGCTCGAAGGCGACGGTCCGCACGTACTAGCCTGGCGCGACTGGACCGACCCGGCTGAGGTCGTGACACAGGCAGGCGGGTTCGAGGCGCAGGGCGTGCTCGATGCGCTGGACGTTGTACGCGGGATTTCCGAGCCGCTGCCTGGCGGAGGGCACCTCTATATCCAGCCCACGCGCGCTCTGGTCGCTGTGGATGTGAACACCGGGTCCGATACGTCTCTGGCCGCCGGAACCAAAGCCAATTTCGCCTGTGCCAAAGCGCTGGCCCGAGCACTGCGCGTGCGCGGTCTTGGCGGGCAAATCACTGTGGATCTGGCTCCGATGCCCAAAAAGGACCGCCGCGGGTTTGAGTCGGCCCTACGTGCGGCGTTCAAGACCGATGGGATCGAGACCACCCTGGCCGGTTGGACTCCTTTGGGTCACTATGAGCTACAGCGCAAACGTGGTCGCGTCCCTCTGACAGAGGTGCTGAAATGAGCTGCCCGATCTGCGGCGAAGACACGGTGGTAAAATTCCGCCCGTTCTGTTCCAAGCGCTGTGCGGACATCGATTTGGCCAAATGGCTGAACGGGTCTTACGCAGTTCCGTCGCAGCGGGAAGAGGACCTGGATGCGGATGTTTCCGAGAGCGAAACAGAGCAATCGCGCCCGCATTAAAAAAATGTCAAAAAGCCTCTGGACACTGCCTGTAGCAAGTCATAGAAGGCCTCCACCCAACGATAAACATCGTTCCCGTGCCCGGGTAGCTCAGGGGTAGAGCAGTGGATTGAAAATCCTCGTGTCGGTGGTTCGATTCCGCCCCCGGGCACCACTTTTCCAAGTGTTTATGCTTCACAAGTGACTGCTGTGCTGGCCGTATGGCACCATATTCTCTGAGATGTGTTGGGATCGCACGTTGGCATCGGAAAGCGCCCCATATTCAGAAGTTGAATCTTGGGGGGCATGAGCTGCACTGATTTTGAACTGCGGTGATTTGGTGAGGCAGAGCTACTGAGATCAACAAAACAGAAAGACCAAGGCGTTGCATTCACCTTGGTCTTGTTAATTACGTCAGGATGATTGTCAGAATTTCGCTGATTGAGAATTTATGCGGCTGACGCGTTGTGTTCGTTCTCTAGAACAGAGGATGGATCGTCTCTCCATTCAGCAATTATATCTCTGATGCCGACTGCCTGCTGTTCGGTCAGACATTCGTGCACAATTGAAATCCTTTCCGCACCATAGTCGGCGGTTACCGAGAAGCCGATCTTACCTTTTTCTTCGGCAGCCTGCTTTTTAGATTTGTAGTCAGTGGTGTATTTTCCGGACTTGTAAGTGAAAGAGGTGTCCGGCGCTTGGGAATAGAGTGTTCCCAAGTCTGCGTGGTCATATGACGTATGCTTGGGCCAGCCAGGGGCGTCAATTCTGTCACCGTGCAGAACAATTGTTGAGGCTGGCGAACCTTTCTGAGTTCGTTTGTTCCAAGCTTTTGCGCCCCAGAAGAGGAGTGCGACGACAGGAATGATCCAAACGGCCCAGAAAATTGGCCAACTGTAGTATGATCCGCCATAGCTTTTGTCTATTCTCGCGAAAGCGAGGCTCGGCAACCATCCACCAAATACCCATATTCCTGTTATCAGCCAAATAAACCGAGTAAGCACTGTTTGAAAGCGGAAGCTCGGTTCAAAGTGGACTATTGCGTGATCGCCCTTGTTTTCGAGCTCAAACGCCTTCTTTGCCTTCACTGTACCCATCGTATTTCCTTCAATTACCTGCTTCCCGAAAAGCAAAATGAAGCTCAAAAGTCAATGAAAGCAATGTGTTAAGAATGTGTTAATATTCTGTTGTGTAAGTCGCTCTTATGGCCCTGACGCTCGGATTCAGTGATCCCTTCAACGCAAGGCCTGGGTGTCCCAATTTGCAAAAAAGCGAAACTAATCTACGATAATGTCGCATAGCGAGGATTGTCGCACGTAGTTCTTGAAGGGCGGCGTTCCGGCATGGTTCAATTTTCGGGCCAACCCGGCGCTGCAAGCCGTTGGCCCAGAAAACGGGGAAGTTCCGCCTTCCCGCTACTGTTCGCAAGGTGCGTCAGTGCCCAACAGGGTCATTAAATACAAGCACCACGGATGACCAACATGGAGATATCAGATGAAAAAACTTGCAACGCTATTGGGAGGTGTATCGATGGCGGTCGCCGGGCCAGCAATGGCAGCGGATATCGTGATCGGTGTGCCGAACTGGCCGTCGGTGAACGCCACGGCGCATATTCTGAAGGTGGCGATCGAACAGAACCTCGGGCTTGAGGTCGAGTTGCAGAACGGGACCAACCCGATCGTGTTCGAGGCGATGGATTCCGGCGCCATGCATGTTCACCCTGAGGTCTGGATGCCGAACCAGCAGAACCTGCATGATACCTATGTCACCGACAAAGGCACCGTTGCTTTCAACCCCAACGGCGTTGAGGCATTTCAGGGCATGTGTGTCGACAAGGCGACTGCGGATGCCAACGATATCCGCTCGATTGACGATCTGACCAACCCCGATATTGCTGCGCTGTTCGACAGCAATGGCGACGGTCAGGGTGAGGTCTGGATCGGAGCTCCGGGCTGGGCCTCGACCAATGTCGAGAAAATCCGCGCCAAGTCCTATGGCTATGATCAGGTGATGGAACTGACCGAGATCGACGAGACGGTGGCCTATGCCAACCTCGACAACGCGATCAAGGCGGGCGACCCATGGGTCGGGTTCTGCTACACGCCGCATTATGTCTTTGCCCTGCATGACATGCAGATTTTGGAAGAGCCGGCCTATGACGCGTCCAAGTGGAACGTGTTGCAGCCCACCGACGACCCGGATTGGCTTGAGAAATCCGAGGCCGGTGTGGCGTGGGATTTGGCCTATCTGCACCTGCACTATGCGAAATCCCTTGAGGATGAGTTCCCCGAAGTTGCCCAGCTGCTGGCGAACATGAAACTGGACACCGACACGGTCTCGGCCATGACCTATGCGCTGGTGATCGAAGGCAAAGAGCCCGCCGCCTATGCCGAGGAATGGGTGGCCGCTAACGAAGATGCTGTTCTGGATTGGATGTCTCAGTGATTGACGCCGACCGGAATTGAAAACCGGACAGGCCGTCGGACATGTCCGGCGGCCTGTTTTGCATCAAAGGGACAAAAATGACCGAAACAGTCGTAAAACTGACGGATGTGTGGAAAATCTTCGGGGCGCGCGCCGAAGAAGCCATGGAAGCCGTGCGGAACGAAGGCATTGGAAAGCCCGAAGTTCTGGAAAGATTCAATTGCGTCGTGGGTGTGCAGGGGGCCACCTTCGAAGTGCCGCGGGGTGAGATTTTCTGCATCATGGGCCTGTCGGGCTCGGGCAAATCCACACTGGTGCGGCACGTGAACCGCTTGATCGAACCAACCTCAGGCAAAATCGAGATTTTGGGCCATGACGTGTCGAAGATATCAGAGGCCGAGCTGCGCCGTATCCGGGCGCAGCAGATCGGGATGGTGTTTCAGCACATGGCGCTGATGCCGCACCGCTCGGTGCGCGATAACGTGGCCTATCCGTTGGAAATTCGCAGAGTGTCCAAATCCAAGCGCTGGGCGGTCTCGGATCATGCGCTGGGGCTGGTGGACCTGACCGGCTATGAAGACCGCCTGCCCAAGGAGCTGTCGGGCGGTATGCAGCAGCGGGTGGGGATTGCCCGCGCGTTGGCGTCGGACCCGGAAATCCTGCTGATGGATGAGCCGTTCTCGGCCCTTGATCCGCTGATCCGTTTGCAATTGCAGGACCAGTTCAAGGCGCTGGTGGCGCAGTTGCAGAAGACGACGCTGTTCATCACCCACGATCTGGATGAGGCCATCCGCATCGGTCACCGCATCGCCATCATGAAAGACGGGGTGATCGTGCAGATCGGCACGCCCGAGGACATCGTCATGAACCCGGCGGATGACTATGTACGCGAGTTTGTTCAGGGCATCTCGAAACTGAAACTGGTCAAGGCGCATTCGATCATGGAGCCAATGGGCAGCTATTCCGGGCCGCTCGAAGGCGCGCCGCGCGCGGATGAGGGGGCGGACTTGGATCAACTGATCGATCTGGCGGTGAATACCGATATGCCGGTCGTCATCACAGATGCAGGCAGCGACGTTGGTATCGTGACCAAGCCGCGTCTGCTGCGCGGAATTCAGGGAGGCAAAAATGACTGATGCAGCAATGGAAATGAAAGTCACGGCCGCCTCCGATATCGAGGTAGACCGCGAGGCGCTGGACCAATCCATTCACGAATTTGTCGGCCCGAACGGTGACTACTACGTCACCGCCTTCCACAAGATCCACGATGCCACCAGCGCGGTGCCCAACACGTTCAATATCTGGGCGGCGGTGCTGGGTCCGTTCTGGTCGGCGTCACGGGCGATCTGGGGGATGTTCTGGACCTTCCTGATCCTTGAGATCATCGCCTGGGTTCAGATCGGCCGTGGTGCCTGGGGGAACCCAGGTGCCGATCTGGCTGACCGCGCCGAACGTCAGCAGACGCGCGCCAACGAGTTGCTGGAGCGTGCGGCGGCGGCAACCGAGCAAGCGGATATAGACCGTTTCAACCGACTGGCCGAGAACATCCAGAAGGCGGCGGACAGCAGTCTGGCGCAAGCTCAGGCGGCTCAGGCCGAGGCATCGGGGATCATGATCACCGGGCTTCTGATGCTGCTCGTCTTCAAGTTGGCTCAGGGGTTCTATGCGGATCGGGTCTATGAAAAGCAGTACTCGAAATGGCGGATTGATCCGACCAGCACTGAAAGCGGCCGGTCCACGCGGAACACGGTGCTGGGCGCCGTTCTGGTGGCCGCGATTGCACCGCTGATCATTTATAAGTTCACGGTGAACGCGTCGTTGGCAATGCTGGATGCCTTCCCGGAACAAGAGGTGTCTGCATTGATACTGGGTGAGGGCGAGGGCACAATCTTCTCGAACCTCGCCAGTTGGATGGAGGCACAGATCGACGCCGCTGCCGCCGCAGGGGGCGATGTGTTTGACGGCATTGTCGCCGGCGTTCGATCGGTTCTGGATGCGCTGACAGTGGCCCTGATCGGATCGCCATGGCCGGTGGTGATGCTGGTTATCTGCGTGACGGCTTGGCGTGCGGCAGGTCCCCGCGTGGCGATCTTCACCGCCTCGTCTCTGGCCTATATCGCACTACTGGGCTACTGGGATGTCGCGATGGAGACGGTTGCCTTGGTCGGTGCAGCCGTGCTGTTGTGTGTGGTGTTCGGTATCCCGCTGGGCATCTGGTTCGGTAAATCCAAGCGAGCCTATCGCGCGGCGGAACCGGTACTGGACCTGATGCAGACGCTGCCAGCCTTCGTCTATCTGATCCCGATTATCGCCTTCTTTGGCACCGGTAACCCGCCGGGCATTCTGGCCACGATCATCTTTGGCATGCCGCCGGTTATTCGCCTGACCGCGCTTGGGATGCGCGGGGTGCCGGAAAGCATCAAGGAGGCCGCAGTCGCCTTTGGTGCCTCCAAGTGGCAGCTGCTGAAGGATGTAGAGATCCCGCTGGCCTTGCCGTCGATCATGACTGGGGTGAACCAGACCATCCTGATGTGTCTGTCGATGGTTGTAATCATCTCGCTGATCGGTGGGGGCGGTCTGGGCAAGGAAATCCTCGAGGCGCTGCAATACGCCGCTAAGGGGCCGGGCCTGCTGGGTGGCTTTGCAATCCTGTTCCTTGCGATGGTTATGGACCGAATCGTTCAGGGCGCCTTCCGGCGAGAAGACGAGAAAATCTGAACATGTACGCCTCCGGTTGCCGCCGGGGGCGTTTTTCTTTGAACGGGGAAGACCATGACCGATCGTTATGAACAGTCCATGATGGACAATCTTTATTGGTGGGGCGTGCCCACCTTGTTTCGCTGCCCCAATGTGGGCCCTGCGGGTCAGGATATTGCGCTGGTGGGTGTGCCGCATTCCACAGGCAACGGCACGACCGAGCGGGATCAGCATCTGGGCCCGCGTGCCCTGCGACATGTCTCGGCTGTGCAGCGCCGGGTGCATTCGGTGTTCGAGATCGACCCGTGGAACAGTGCGAAAATTGCCGATGTGGGTGACGTGCCGTTTCCGCGTGCGAACGACAATGAAGACTGTATCGAACGCATCACGGCCTTTTACAAGGATATCGACGCAGCAGGCGCTCGACCGGTCTCGGTTGGCGGAGATCACTCGATCACCGGCGGGATCGTGCAGGCGCTGGGCAACGGCAAGCTGGCGGGCGGAGAACCGGTCAGCTTCCTGCATCTGGACGCGCACACGGATGTGTTCACCAAGGTCGACCACTTTCTGGGCGCCAAGAAATCGGCGGCCCATTGGGGGGCATATCTGGCGGACCAAGGGCAGGTCGACCCGACGCGATCCATGCAGATCGGTCTAAGAGGGCATCCGCGCAGTCTGGATTGGCTACAACCGTCGTATGACTATGGTTACAACATCGTCACCATGCGCGAGTTCCGGCAGCGCGGACTGGAGGACGTGGTGGCGCAGACCAAAGAGGTTCTGGGCGACCGTCCGGTCTATATCACCTTCGATCTGGATTGCCTCGACCCGACGGTCGCGCCTGCCGTGTCCAATCTGGAACCCGGTGAGAAGGGCTTCGACATTGATGAGGCGGTTGGCATTCTGAGGGCTGCGCGGGGTCTGAATATCGTGGGCGGAGATGTCGTCTGCATGATGCCTACCAAGGACAGCCCGAACAACATCACCGCGCTTACGGCAGCAGCTGTGATGTTCGAGATGATCTCGATGATCGCGGAAAACGTCAGTTAGCGCCGCGCATCCACGGCCTGTGCCAACACGCAGAGCAGTTCGAACATCAGCGAGATGCCCAGCCAGGCCGTGCCGCCCTCGGGATCGAAGGGCGGCGCGACCTCGACCAGATCGGCGCCGACCAGATTGACGCCTGCCATCTGGCGAATGACCTGCTGCGCCTGAAAGCTGTTCGGCCCGCCTATTTCGGGCGTGCCGGTGCCGGGGGCATAGGTCGGGTCCACAAAGTCGATGTCATAGGTGCAATAGGTGGGCGCGGTGCCAACGATGCTGCGCACCTCGGCCATGACGTCGTTGATACCCCGGTCAAACAGTTCCTCGATCCGGATGATGCGGATACCCTGCGCCTCGCCCCATTCGATGTCTTCCGTGTTGTAGGCGGTGCCGCGAATGCCGACCTGAACAAAGCGTTTGGGGTCCACCAACCCTTCCTCGACCGCGCGGCGGAATGGGGTGCCGTGGGTGAATTTGTGGCCGCCGAAGTAGGTGTCGAACAGATCGGTGTGGCTGTCGAACTGGATCAGCCCCAGCGGGCCGGATTTCGCCAACGCACGCAGGACGGGCAGGGTAGTCAGGTGATCACCCCCGGCGGTCAGAGGGGTGATGCCCTGCGCTGTAAGCTCGGCGTAGAAACTGGTCACCCGGTCCAATGTATCCTGGATATCCACCGGGTTCGGCGCGACATCGCCCAGATCGGCGCAATTGACCAATGAGAAAGGCGCAACCCCGGTCACCGGGTTCATTGCGCGGATCATCGTCGAATAGTCTCGCAACTGACGTGGCCCATGTCGGGCGCCGGGGCGGTTGGTGGTGCCGCCGTCCCACGGGATACCGATCAGGCCCAGCTCAACTTCTGCAATACGGTCGTGGTCCAGCGTCAGGCTGGGCAGGCGCATGAAGGTTGGGATACCAGCAAACCGGGCAAGCTCCATCGCCGATACCGGCTGAAAAAACGAATTGGTCATGTGGTTCCCCCTTGCTGGCTCTGGCGCGAGCCTAGCGGCAGTTTCGTGACTTGGAAATGGGATGGTGCACTTAGATCAGGATGCGAAAGCGCCTGCGGATTTCGGCGTCCTGCGCGTCGGTCAGGTATTTGGGGTGATGGGTGGCCAGAACTTCTTTGGCTTTTTCACGCGCGGCAGACCATGCGTCGGTTGCGCCCTCCTCCTGCCACGTCCGGGGTTCATTGCGGTCGGCAAGGGTTGGATAGAAATAGTCCCGCTCCATCGCGGCATAGGTATGGGCGCTGCCAAGGAAATGCCCATCCCCCAGAACCGACTGACAGATCGCGTCAAAACCCAGGTTTTCCTCGGTCACTTCGATCCCACGCAAGGCCCGATAGGTGTGAGAGTGCATTTCGTCGTCCAGAACAAATGCCTCGAAACTTGCGCCCAGAAGCGAGGCCGTCATGCCCGAACTTTCATAGATCAGATTACCCCCGGCCAGTGCCGCGGCCAGAGAGGTTATCCCTTTCTCGGCCCCATATTGCGCGTCGATGGCTTTGGCGTCGGTCATTGAGGCAGCCACACCCGAGGGCAGCCCCAGCCAATTGGTAATCTGTGCCGAGGCGGCGTTCAGAATGGCGGTTTCTCCGCTGCCCCCGGCGAAAGACCCGGTGCGTAGATCCACGATGAACGGCCAGTTGGAAAACACCATCGGAAAACCGGGCTGAATCGCGTTGACCATCACAAGGCTGGCCAGCGTTTCTGCCAGAGACTGTGCCAGAAACCCGGCCAGAGTGGCGGGGGCCGTCGCGCCGGCCTGCGCGGCAGTGATGCAGGACATGGGGATGTTGTGGGCAACGCATTCGTAGACCACGTCCACCGCATCCTCACCATAGCGCAGCGGAGAAATCACCGGGCTGATATGGGCCTTCAGAAAGGGCCGCTTGGCGAATTCGCCCGGACCGCCGGCCACGATGTCCAGCATCTCGACGATGGGCGCGACGTTTTCAGCCAATGTAAACGAAGTGGCCACCGGTTTGGTGGTGTTGCGCACCAGCGCATAGGCCGTGTTGACGTCCAGATCGCGCACCTCGGGGACATCCGTCGCCACGCAACAGCGGGTGAACCAGCTGACATTGGGCAAAGTGTCCTGCAGCCGGGTGAAGTCGTGCAGATCGACCAGCGTGGAAGGACGATAGAGCCCGCTGTCGATATCCAAGGTCTGCACGGCGGCGCCTCCGGTTCCGAAGAATACGCGGTCCCCACCCACCTGAATGTCGCGGGTTTCGTCCCGGCCGTGAAAGGTGAATGTCTTCGCGGCGCTCTGGATCGTGCGCTCTACCATCTCGCGCGGAAAGACCAGCCGATCCTGTTGCCCCGGTTGCGCGCCCGCCGCCTGCAGGTCAGCAGCCAGCCGATCCGGCACGTTGCCCATGCCAAGCGTCTCTAACAGGCGCAGGGCCGTGTCGTAGATTTGCGCGATCTCGGATGGCGTGAGGGGGTGGAATGTGCCCCCCTTCTGACCGGGCGGGCAGGGATCGACCACAGGTTTGGCCGCGCGCTGGGCGTGCCGTGCCCGCCGACCGCTTCGTTTGCCACCTTCCGAAGACATCCCAATCCTTTCCCGCAATTCCTTCGGGCACACTAAGCGGCAACTCTGCCCCGCCGCAAAGGGGAACTGCGAATATCAGAATCCTCAATCGCAGTTTCGATTTTTCAATACAGTCACTGCCCCTATTGTCGGCTTGGTCCATTCTTCCGCAAAACTTGTCCCGGGTCAGAGGGAGCAGAGCCAATGAAATCGCGCACCAAAGTTGTTGTGATCGGGGGCGGGATCGCCGGTTGTTCGACACTGTATCACCTGACGCAAGAGGGGTGGACGGATGTGGTTCTGGTCGAGCGCAACGAGCTGACCTCGGGCACGACATGGCATTCTGCGGCGCAGGTGACGAACTTCGGCATGAACCAAACGATGGTGGGGCTGAAGTCGCATTCGATCCGGCTGTACAAGGAACTGGCCGAGGACCCGGATTATCCGATCAACTACCACCACGGGGATGGCGGCATCCGTCTGGCCAATACCGAGGCGCAGATGCAGGGTTATCGCCATTTCGCCTCGATGGCGCGCGGGATGGATGTGCAGTTCGAAGTGATCGACGCCGAAGAATGCGCCCGCCGCCACCCGCTGATCTCGACCGAGAACCTGATCGGCGGTTTGTGGGACCCGATGGATGGCGATATCGACCCGGCGCAGCTGTGTCAGGCGCTGGCGCGCCGGGCGCGCAAGGCCGGGGCCGAAGTGTACCGCAACACGCCGGTTGTGGCATTGACCCAGCATGGCGATGACACCTGGACCGTTCACACCGAACATGGCGATATCGACTGCGATATCGTTGTGAATGCCTGCGGCTACCGGGTGAACGAAGTCGGCGCGATGATGGGGGTGCATCATCCGGTTGCATCCATGGAGCACCAGTATTTCCTGACCGAAGAAATCCCGGCCATTCGGGATGCGGGCCACAGGATGCCTCTGCTGCGGTGCCCGATCAGTGACTACTATTGCAGGCAGGAAAAGAACGGGCTGCTGCTGGGGTTCTATGAACAGGACTGCAAGACATGGGGCATGGACGGGATTGATCCGAACTTTGTCAACGCCCTATGCCCTGATGATCTGGACCGCGTGACCGATGTGCTGGAGGGCGCATTCGCCCGGATGCCCGCATTGATGGAGGTCGGGGTCCACACAGTCGTCAACGGGCCGATAACCTATACGATCGACGGTGCACCTCTGGTTGGGCCGATCCCGGGCAAACGTAATGCGTTCTGTATCATTGGCCTGCGCGCCGGGCTGGGCGAGGGTGGCGGCCACGGCTGGTTGCTGGCTCAGCAGATCGTGCATGGCGAGGCGTGTTATGACACGTGGTGTCTCGATCCACGCCGGTTCGCGGGTCATGCGAATGTGGAGCTGACGGCGCTGAAGGCCATCGAAGATTATCAGAACGAATTTCGCTTTCACTTCCCGCACGAACACCGTCCTGCCGGACGACCGGCTAAGACAACGCCTCTAACCCCCGTTCTGGCCGCCGAGGGCGCGGAGTTCACCGTGGTCAATGGGTGGGAGAGGGTGGAATACATCAAGCCCACCGCTGATTTCTCACCGTCCCTCAGTTTCGATTTTGACGAAACATTCGATCTGGTCGCGACTGAGGTGATCAATGTGCAAAACGGTGTCGGGTTGGCCGAAGTGAACGGCTTCAACCGGATCGAGATCACTGGCGCGGACCGGCATGTTTTTCTGGACCGAATGTTCTGCGGCACCGTCACGCGGCGTGATGGTCGGGTCGGGCTGGGCTATCTGCTGAACCATCACGGCATGGTCAAGGCCGAAGCAACAATTGCCAACCTGCCTGCCAGCGACCGGGGGCCGCACCGCCTTTGGTACGGGTCCGCCGCGGCCAGCGAGTTTCATGACATGGATTGGCTGACTCAGCACTTGAGGGCCGACGAGGATGTGCAGTTGCGTAGCCTGACCAACGACCAGACCATTCTGGTGCTGGCCGGGCCCAAGGCGCGCGATGTCCTGTCCGCCTGTGCGCGCGGCGACTGGTCCGCCGAAGCTTTCCCGTGGCTCAGCGTGCGTGAGTGCTTCGTCGGGATCGCTCCGGCGACAGTGATGGGCGTCAGTTTCTCGGGTGAGTTGGCTTATGAAATCCATGTCCCCAACGCCTCGCTCTATGCCGCCTATCTCGCGTTGCGGCAGGCCGGAGAAGCCCATGGGCTGAAACTGTTCGGTGCGCGGGCGGTGGAGTCCATGCGAATGGAAAAGAGCTTTCTGCATTGGAAAGCCGATCTGATCACGGAATTCGGCCCATTCGAGACCGGCCTCGACCGCTTTGTAAAACTGGAAAAGGGTAACTTCATCGGACGAGATGCCTTGTTGCGGCGGCAGGCCGAGGGGCCACGTAAAAAGCTGGTCGCCTTGCAAATTCACGCCACGCAGCAACCTGCCCATCCCGGGGCGTCGTTGATGCAGGGTGATCAGGTCGTGGGCACGATTACCTCGGGCGACTGGGGGCATCGTACCGGCCTGAACCTTGCGCATGGGTTCGTGCGGCCCGAACTGGCCGATGTCGGAACCGAGATGGAGTTGGATTCCTGCGGCCTGCGCGTGCGTGCGACAGTCATACCGCCATCGCCTTATGATCCGAGCTTTGACCGTATGAAAGCTTGACCCCTCAGCCAACTTCACCATTGCCGTTTGCTTCAATCTTTGCTTGGTTTGTTTCGAAGAAATCGAAACAACAGGTGCGCGGTGTCCAAATCTCTGAGCCTTCGCTGGCTGGAAGTCTTCCGACTGGTCGCCAAATCGGGATCGATCCAGCAGGTCGCGTCTGAGACGGGGCTGTCGATCAGCACAGTCTCAAACCATCTGCGCAGTCTTGAGGCCGCGCTGGGCGTTGATTTGGTCGATCACGGCCGGCGCCCGATGGGGCTGACCCCGGCGGGCGAGGTGTTTGCACGCTATGTCCGCGATGGGCTGACGGTGCTGAAACGGGGCGAGGCTGAAATTCGTTCCGGCAACTGGAAACACGCAACCGACCTACGGCTGGCCCTGATCGACGACTTCGACAACCAGATCGCGCCAGACCTGTTCCGTTTTCTGGCGCAAGCTCTGCCGCGCTGTAGCTTTCGCCACTACACGCGCCCCAGTCATGAGATCATCACCAATCTGCAGGAACATAAGCTGGACGCGGGGGTCGCCACGCGCCCCTCGGATCGCACCGAGGGGCTGATCGAATACCCGCTGATGCGCGACCCGTTTATCGTGATCCTGCCCAACACGTTCCGCGGCGAACCCGAAGACCTGCTGAAGCCGGATGCGGAATTGCCCCTGCTGCGCTATTCGCGGGACTACATGATTGGCAAGCAGATCGAAATTCAGCTGACCCGCAGCAAATTCAATCTACCCAACCGGTTCGAAATGGAGTGTAACCAGTCGATCATCGGTTTGGTCGCCGAGGGCAGCGGCTGGGCGATCACAACCGCCGCCTGTTTCCACCGCGCGCAAAGGTTCCATGACAGCGTCCGGGCGCTTCCGTTCCCGGGGCGCAACTTCGTGCGCACGGTGTCCCTGTTCACAACCGAGGTGTACCCCGAGACGACCTCGAAGCTGATCCAGAAGGTGATGGCAAAGCTGATCCGGCAGCATTTCACCGACCCGATGTGTGAAGCACACTCTTGGCTGGGGGACGATTTCCGCACCATGGAGGCCGAGGCCGCCTAAGCGCTGGCTGGTGGTCCAAGGGATTGACGCTCGACGATATGCGTGGCCAGCCGCGTGCCACTGCTCGGGGTCCGGTTTTCCAATATATCAATCAGCGCCAGCGCGGCCCGGCGGCCCATGTCCCTGTGTGGCACATGTACGGTGGTCAGCGCAGGTGTGGCGATCCGGGCCAGTTCGATATCGTCAAATCCGGTGACGGACACATCCTTTGGCACGTTCAATCCCATCTCGCGCGCCCGGTACAGCGCGCCGACGGCCAGCACGTCGTTTCCGCACAGGATCGCTGTGGGTCGTACGCCCTGTGACATCAGCTTGGAAAACGCCTTGGCGCCGTTTTCGATCTGGTAGGGGGTTTCGAGGATCGTCAAATCCGATGGCGCAAGGCTGTTTTGCCTGACTGCATCGCGTATCCCCTCGACCCGCAGACGTGCCCGGTCATTGCCTGCAGTGATGCCGGAAATCACTCCGATCCGTTGGTGGCCCAGCCCGATCACGCGGTTTGCCAGTTCGGCCATCGCAGCGTGATTGTCAAATCCGACCGAGGCAACCTGCGCATCCCCCAGATATGACCACGCGATCATTACCGGGGTATTGCGGCGCGCGAGCTCCTTGTAAATCTTCGGATCGCGGTCATGCCCGATCAGCAGCACACCGTCCGCACCGCGCGCGACCAGCGTCCGTATCTGCTCGGCTTCAAGGTCGGGATCATAGGCCGAGCTGGAAACCAGCAGCGTGTAGCCGTGCTGATGCAGTTCTTCCTGAAAGGCCTGCAGACCGCGCGCAAAGATTGCGTTCTCCATGGTGGGAATAATCGCGCCGATCGTCCAGGATCGCTTGGCCGCCATCACCCGCGCGGCAAAGTTCGGCGTGTATCCCAGCCTGTCCACTGCTGATAAGACGCGCTGACGCGTCGCCTCAACCACCCGGTCGGGATCATTCAGACAGCGCGATACGGTCGCTGTCGAAACGCCAGCCATTTTGGCGACATCATCCAGTGTGGGCGCGGACCGAAGTTTCGACATTTTCAAACCTGAGATTTGCTTTTGCCAAATAGCCTAACCTCAAGTGAAACTTAAGAAAAGTGGAAATGTAAGCGCTTGCATTTTCGATGTAAGCGCTTACAAATTCCGATGAACCGAATCCGGGAAAAGGCCAGAGAATAGGAACCGCTGCCCATGCCTCGTGACTATTTGAAAAAAGCGACTTTGACGGCGCAATCCCATGCCTCTGAAGTGCACGATACGGTCAGGACCATCCTTGCAGATATCGAGGTGGGCGGCGATGCAAAGGCGCTGGAATATGCGGCCAAGTTCGACAAGTACGACGGCAATGTCCTGATGACGCAGGACGAGATTGACGCCGCCATCGCACGGGTTCCGGAAAAGCTAAAGGCCGATATCCGCTTTGCCCACGACAATGTGCGCCGCTTTGCCGAAACCCAGAAGGCGACCGTCGCCGACGTGCAGACCGAGATTGTTCCGGGGTTTGTTGCTGGCCAAAAGGCGATTCCGGTGGACGCGGCGGGCTGCTATGTGCCCGGCGGGCGTTATAGCCATATCGCCAGCGCGATCATGACAGTCACCACGGCCAAGGTTGCCGGGTGCCGCCACATCACCGCTTGTTCCCCGCCGCGCCCGGGCGAAGGGGTTGCGCCTGCCATTGTCTATGCCGCGCATATTTGCGGGGCTGACAGCATCTTGGCCATGGGCGGGGTGCAGGGCGTGGCCGCGATGACCTATGGCCTGTTCGGTCTGCCGCGCGCCAATATTCTGGTAGGCCCGGGCAACCAGTTCGTGGCCGAGGCCAAGCGCATTCTCTACGGCAAGGTCGGCATCGACATGATCGCAGGCCCCACGGACAGCCTGATCCTTGCCGACAGCAGTGCGGATGCGCATGTGGTGGCCACCGATTTGGTCAGCCAGGCCGAGCACGGCTACAACTCACCCGTCTGGCTGGTGACCGATGACCGCGATTTGGCGCAGAAGGTGATGGTGCTGGTGCCAGAGCTTATCGATGACCTGCCCGAATTGAACCGTGAAAACGCCGCCGCCGCGTGGCGCGATTATGCCGAGGTGATCGTCTGTTCGGATCGAGAGGAAATGGCCGCCTGTTCGGATGAATACGCCCCCGAGCATCTGACCGTTCAGGCCGAGGATCTGGATTGGTGGCTGGACCGGCTGACTTGCTACGGTTCACTGTTTCTGGGTGAAGAAACCACCGTGTCCTACGGCGACAAGGCCACCGGCACCAACCACGTTCTGCCGACGTCGGGGGCGGCCAGTTATACGGGGGGGTTGAGCGTCCACAAATACATGAAGATCGTCACTTGGCAGCGGGCGACGCGCGAAGGATCAAAGTCCGTGGCCGTTGCAACCGCCCGTATTTCCCGTCTGGAAGGCATGGAGGGTCACGCCCGCGCCGCGGATGTGCGTTTGGCCAAGTACTTCCCCGACGAACAGTTTGATCTGCAAGCGGATGGGTGAGTCGGATGCTCTTCAGCCAGACGCCACGGGTACCTAAGGCCGGAATCACGCCGCAATACCTTGCGGGAAATCACTTTTATCGGCACCGTATGCAAATACGGCCGAGGATTTCCAACAGACCGTGCGGGTCATTTTGAAGGCCGTCTGTGGGCCAAGGTCCAACAGAAACGGAGGGACTCATGTATAAGAAAATTCTTGTTCCCATGGCGCTGGATCACGGAATTTCACAGCACACGCTGGAAGTGGCCCGTGCGCTGTCGGCAGCGGACAGCGAAATTGTTGCGCTGCATGTCTACGAGATGCCGCAGGGGTCGGTCAGTGCCTATCTGGATAAGGACGCTGTGGCCGACGGGTTTCGCGCTGCGGCCAGCTTGCTGCGCGAAAAGACTGAGGAACTGGAGGGCATCCAGCCCGAAATCGTCAAGGGTCATACTGCCCGGACCATCATCGACTATGCCAACAACAATGATTTTGACTGCATCGTCATCGGCTCGCACAAGCCGGGTCTCAGCGACTATTTCCTGGGCTCGACCGCATCGCGTGTGGTGCGTCATGCCGGCTGTGCCGTGCATGTGCATCGCAGGATCTGAACACACAATCGCGCCCCGGCGCCCCAAGCAGGACGGACAGACCGGATATGAACATAGACAAGAAGATCACGGATGATCTGGTCGCAAACGATATCTCGTTTGTCACCACCGTGCCGTGCAAGCAGCTGGCCGGGGTCATCGATGAAATCGATAAGCGTGACGGCATCTATCACATCCCCTCGAACAAGGAAGACGAGGGCATGGGCCTGTGCGCCGGGGCATGGATGGGCGGCAAACGCCCCGCCATCATCATGCAGAACACCGCCATCGGCGTGACGATCAACACGCTGGCGACGCTGATCCAGTATTACCGGATGCCCCTGCCCATGTTGATTTCCTATCGCGGAGAGCTACGTGAACCCATCGCCTGTCAGGTGGAAATGGCGGTGCATACCAAGGCCCTGTTGGCGCAGCTGAACATTCCGACCTACCACTTTCACCATCAGTCGGATGTAGCCGAGCTGGACGCGATCCTGAAATACACTTTCATGTGCAACAAGCCGGTCGCCATCCTGACCGACGCCAATTTCTGGGGAGGCTATGGCGACCAATGATCCGTTCTGAAATCCTGACCGAAATCGCCCCAATCCTGCGTGATCAACTGGTCGTCTGCAATATCGGCATCCCCAGCCAGGAGCTGCACGCCATCGATGATCAGCCGACCAATTTCTATATGCTGGGCACGATGGGTCTGGCCTCATCCATCGGGCTGGGGCTAGCGCTGTCGCAGCCGAAGCCGGTGATCGTGATTGATGGGGATGGGTCTGTGCTGACCAATCTGGGCACCTTGCCGACCATCGCGAACAATGTGGCCGACAACTACATCCTGTTGATCATCGACAACGGCTCTTACGGGTCGACCGGGGACCAGCCGACCTATGCGGGGCGGAAAACCTCGCTGGCGAAAATGGCCGAGGCCGCAGGCTGCGATCGCGTGATCGAATGCCCCGCCGAAGACACCGGGCGGGTGCTGCAAGAGGCGTTGGATGCCAGGCAGATGACTATCATCGTCAGCAAGTGTGAAAGCGGCAACGCCAAGATGCCGCCGATCACGATGGACCCGGTGGTGATCCGTGATCGGTTCATGAAGGCCGTTCAGGCGTGAGGAAATGAAGGCGCGGAAATTATGCTTCTTCCGCGCCTTCAGGGCCGTTTTACCGCGCCTGTTCCAATAGCTGACCGAACCCGATGATAGGCTTTTTGATGTCCAAAAGCTGCAGTGCCTGAAACAGCATTGCCTGGTTTGAGCTGATCACGGGTTTGCCGACCGCGTCTTCCAAGCGGGCCAGAGCCTCGACGCTGCGCATGTCGGTGCAGGACAGAACCAGCGCGTCGGCCTCGGGATGATCCGCCGCACGGCCCAGTTCAAAGACCGCTTCGGGATCCAACGCGCCCTGGCCTTCATTGTCCAGTGCCTCGGTTACCTCGGAGCGCTGAATGGTCTCAAAGCCCAACTCGGACAGAAAGCCAATCGCCATATCGTTAATCGCGGGCACATAGGGTGAGGCAAACCCGATGCGCCGGGCACCCAGCGTGGTCAGAGCATGAACCAAAGCCCCGGCCGCAGTGACCGTTTTGGCCCCGCTGGCGGCGCTGATCCGTGTGGCCAGATCACGGTCAAACTCGGGGCCGTGGGTCAGGGTGGCCGAGGTGCATCCGTAGAAGACCACATCCGGCTTTGCCCCCATCAACAGGCGCAGGGGTTCGTCCAGATCGGCGGCCCCCAGATCGTGCATCTGGGCCTCGTCAGGGATTTCCTCTTCGTCATATCCACCCATCCGGGCCACGTGCAGCGAAATACCCGGCAGGGCCATCAACGCCAGATCGGGTTCCAAATTGGTGTTGGTGAAGGGGACAAGAACCCCGAACCGGGCGCGGCCTCGGGATGTGCTCATGGCTGACCCTCCTGTTTCCATTGCGTCAGGATTTCTATTGCTGTGTTCATTGAAGCTTGCGGTCCGACGGTCATGCGCAGGGTATGCGGCAGACCCGCACCGCCCTGCGGGCGCAGGAAGACACCTTCGGATCGCAGCTTTCGGTCGGCACTTGCCGCAGCCTCGGGGCTGCCCATGTTCAACAGCAGGAAGTTGGTGAAGCTGGGATAAGGGGTAAAACCAACGTCCCTCAGCGTGACTGCCGCCTGATCGCGCGGAGCTGCCGTCATCTCGCAAGTCTCACGCATATAGGCGTCGTCTCGCACTGCCGCCGCAGCGGCGATTTGTGCACTGGCCGGGATGTTGTTCGGGTTCATCACCTTGCGCATCTCCGCTGCGATAGCAGGGGGAAAAAGCCCCCAACCGACGCGGAACCCGGCCATGCCGTAGGCCTTGGAAAAGGTGCGCAGCACGACCGTGTTGCCCTCGGCGACCGTGTCAAAACACCGCTCACCCAGATGGTCTGAGAACTCACCATAGGCCTCGTCGATCACCAGCAGGATGTCGGGCCGCAAACTTTGCCTCAATCGGACGAGTTCGGATTTCGGGATGCGGGTGCCGGTTGGGTTGCCTGGATTCGCAACAAAGACGATTCCGGTGTCCGGTCGGACCGCTGCCAGCAAGGCATCGACACTGACAGTGGCATTCGTTTCCCGGGCGGTGTCGAACCGCGCATCGGCCATACGCGCCGCTGTCTGAAAGAAGGGATAGGCATGGGCCGGCGCCAGTACTGCTCGATCCGGTCCGGCGTACACACGCGCAAGGCAACCGATCAGGTCGAGCGAACCGTTGCCGCACAAGATCCCATCCGCATCGATCCCGTGCAGGTCTGCCAAGGCGTTTCGCAGGTCCGTCCAGTCCGGATCGGGGTAGAGCATCGACGTCCCCATGGTTTGTGCAGCCGCCTCAAGCGCCTTTGGGCTGGGCGGACGCAGGCTCTCGTTTTGGGACAGCGAGATGAGGGTTTTGCCCTCGGGCGCTTCAAGGTCAGCCAGCGCATAGGGCGACATGCGCGCGATATGTGGATGCGGGCTGGTCATGTTTGCCTCCGGTATTGGGTTCGGGCCATGTCCTGACTAATCAGGCCTGCGCGAAGGTCGTTCTGCACCGCGTCGTCCGAGCGTTCCTCGGGCCGACCGAACCCACCTCCGCCGGGCGTTTCGAACGTCAGTGTTTCACCGGCCTTGATCCGAACCTCGCCCTTGCCGGGCAGGTGGCGGTTTCCGGGCTGTACGGTGATACGTCCGGGCGCGCCGTCCAACCCGCCGTCACGGCCCTTGGCGGGGTTCTTGATCCGCTCGACTGACAGGAACAGCATCAGGTCCTGAGCCTTGGATGTGCTGAGTTCGATCTGCTGCCCCAGACCGCCCCGCAAACGCCCGGCGCCGCCGGAATCCGGCCGTAGCTCGCGGCGTTTAAACAGAACCGGCGCGACGGCCTCGGTGGTTTCGACCTGACTGCCCCAGACGCCGCTGGGGAATGCCGTGGCTGACAAGCCATCCAGCCGGGGCCGGGCACCGGTGCCCCCGTTGAACACAAGCTCCAGCGCAAAGAGGTCATCGCCGCGGTCAACCGCCTCGGGTGCGTGGCGCAGGGGCAGGTCGTACATGCAGGAGGCCCCCTCGGCCGGGACTCTGTCGGGCAGGGCCTGCGACAGGCAGCCATAGACCAGATCGGGTGTCATCTGTCCCAGCGTGTGCCGCATCGCCACCGGGGCCGGGGGTTGTGCGTTCAGGATACAGCCCTCGGGGCCTGTCACCCGGAACGGATCGAGCGAGCCCGCATTGTTCGGAATATCCGCCCCGATGATGCAGCGCAGGGCAAAGACGGAATAGGCCGTGGCATAGTTCAGCGGCACATTGATCCCCTTGCCGACGCAGGCCGCGGTGCCCTCGAAATCCAGCAGCAGGTGGTCATCTGCAATGGTTAGGGAGGCGTGCAGCTCGATCTCTTCATCATAGCCATCGACCTTCAACACATGCCGCCACGTGCCCTTAGGGAGGGCCGCGATGGCCTCAAGGGTGCCACGTTTGGAGGTGTCGATGATGTAGTCGGCCAACGCATTTAGGTCGGTGATGCCAAACTCCTGCATCATCTGCACCAGCCGTTCGGCTCCGGCTTCGCAACAGGCGATCAGGGCATAGATGTCACCTTCATTGGCGATGGGCTCGCGCGAGTTGGCTTTGACAATGTCCAGCAACAGCGCATTGACCTCGCCCCCGCTGACCAGTTTGCAGGGTGGGATCAGCAGGCCTTCGTCATAGATATCCGATCCCTCGGGCCCCATGCCCAGCCCCCCCAGATCAACCAGATGTGAGGTGCAGGCGGTGTAACCGATCACCGTGTCCTGATAGAACACCGGCATCATCAGCAGAAAGTCATTCAGGTGCCCCGAGGCGATCCACGGGTCGTTGGTCATGTAGATATCGCCGGGTTTCATGTCGCTTTGGGCAAAGCGCGCGCGCAGGGTTTTGACTGCCTCGGCCATGGTGTTGATATGCCCGGGCGTGCCGGTGACGGCTTGCGCCAACATCCGGCCTTGCGCATCGAATATCCCGGCCGAGATATCGCCGCATTCGCGCACAATCGGGCTGAAGGCGGCGCGGATCAGTGCCTGTCCCTGCTCTTCGACCACGGCCAGAAGTCGGTTCCACATCACCTGCAGGCGTGTATCTGACGGGATCATGCTTTGTCCTCCTCTTGCCGGGTCAGCCAGATGTTGCCCTGGCCGTCTACTGTGGCGCTGAAATCGGCGCTGACGAATGTGGTTGTCTGGGCTTCGACGATCAGCGCCGGACCGTTGAGGGCCGCTCCGGGCTTCAGGTCAGAGCGGTTGAAAACGCCCGCCGGGCGCCACGCGCCAGTGACATCGCACAGGATATCACGGTGTTCGATTGCCGTGGCGGTGTGTTCCGCCGGAGCGTCAGGATAGACCTCATGTGCGGGGGCGGGGGAGGAAACGGACAGCCCCCAGTTCAGGATTTCGATGGTCATGCCGGGTACGATCCGGCTAAATTGGCGGCTGTATTCCGTTTCGAAAGCCTCTCGCAGAGCGGAGAGGTCCGAGGCGGTCAAAGCCCGGTCGGGCAAACGGATTTCGATCTCGTGCCCTTGTCCGTGATACCGCATATAGGCGACCCGGCGCTGCGACAGTGCACCTTCGGGTGCTCCGGCACGGACGACCTGTTCCGCCTCGGTCTGCATGGCGTCGAAGAACCGGTTCAGCCCGTCGATGTCCAGATCGTCCAACCGGGCATAGCGTGACCGGATGACCTCATACGACACGGGCGCGAACAGGAAACCGACCGCCGAACCCACACCCGGATCACGCGGGATCAGCACCCGCCGCATCTGGGCGCGTCGGGCCACGCGCGTGGCGTGCAACGGACCGTTGCCGCCGAACGCGATCATCAGCCGGTTGCTTAGGTCCTTGCCGGATTCGACCGCATGCATCCGGCCTGCGCTGGCCATGCTTTCATCGACAATCTCACTGACCGCAAAAGCGGCCTGATCGGGGCTGAGGCCAAGGGGATCACCGACATCCTGCGCCATCGCTTGCGTGGCGGCATCCGGATCAATCTGCAGCCGCCCTTCGGCAAACCGCCCCGGTTCGATCAGGCCCAGCGTCAGGTCGGCATCGGTGACTGTCGGCTTGTCGCCACCCTTGCCAAAGGCTGCGGGGCCGGGATCTGACCCCGCACTGTGCGGACCGACCTGAATGCGACCCAAACGATCAACGCTGGCGATCGAGCCGCCGCCCGCTCCGATCTCGATCATCTCGATCACCGGAATGCGCACCGGCATCCCGGACCCCTTGATGAAGCGCTCGGCCCGCGAGATTTCGAACTTGCGCGCGGTTTGCGGGCGAAAGTCGTCGATCAGGCACAGCTTGGCGGTGGTGCCGCCCATGTCAAAGGACAACACCTCGGCCTCACCTGTTGCCTCGGCGATGCGGGCGGCCAGAACAGCACCCCCGGCGGGGCCGGATTCCACCAGACGGATCGGCAGCCGGGCCGCGGTGTCCAGCGTGGTCATGCCGCCCCCCGCCGTCATCATCAGGATCGGGCAGGCCAGCCCCAATTGCCGGAACCGAGCCTCGAAGTCCTGCAGATACCCAGCCATCAACGGCTGCACATAGGCGTTGGCAATCGTGGTACAGAGCCGGTCGAACTCGCGCGCTTCGGGGCTGACCTCGTGGCTGAGAGAGATGACAAGGTCTGGCATTTGCTGCGCCAACAGCTCGCGCAGCGCCAGCTCATGCGCCGGGTTGGCATAAGCGTGCAGCAGGCAGATGGCGACGGCCTCGACCTCGAGCGCCTGCAATTCGGCCACCAAAGGGCCGATACCAGCCTCGTCCAGCGGTTCCAGCTCATGCCCGCTGGCATCCATACGCCCGCCGATCGTCAGTGAATGGGTGCGCGGCACGATCAAATCGGGTTTGACCAGATCGATCGCGTATTGGCTATAGCGCCGCTCATACGCGATCTCGAGGATATCGCGGAACCCGCGCGTGGTGATCGTGGCCGTGACGGCCCCGCGGCGTTCGATCAGCGCATTGGTGGCCAAAGTGGTGCCATGGATGAACCCGGTCACCTGACGCCAGTCGGCGCCAGCGACCTCTAGCACATGCGTGGCGCCGGCAACCGCGCCAAGGGCAGGGCGGTGCGGTGTGGTGGGTGTTTTGGTGGTCGCCACCACCTGAGACGCGCTGTCCAGCAGCACGGTATCGGTGAACGTGCCGCCGATGTCGATTGCCATACGCAATCCAACTGTTTGATTCATTAGAGTATCAGCCTGAAAGGGTGGAACAGACCCGAAGGTGGGTCAGGTGAAAACGGACTGTTCCCCGCGGGTCAGGCGACCAGATCGCACCCGGTTTCGCGACGCATCATCGGTTGTCGAAGGTTGGTTGCCACAGCTTCAGTTCCCCGTCGTCTGATGACCGCGACATTGGGCGAGGAAAGACCCTTCCGTCAACACCTCATTCGAGGGATGCGCAGGTTTGGTGCAAAATCCAAAATATGATAAGACAAAGGGTGCGGCGCATCCCACTCAGAAATGTTTCGAAATTTCATCACAAAGGGGGTAAGTCATGAAACTCAATCAATTTACACAAAGCATTCTGATCGGCACGGGGCTGATACTGGCGGGGCTGTCTCCGGCACTGTCGCAAGACCGCGAGGAAAGTCAGGGCATGGTGCTGTTGCGCGGGCTTCCGACGCTGGACACCAGCCACAGCATTGCAATCATCGAACTGGACCCGGAATCGGAGCGGTTCGGAGAGATTCTCAGCGAGGTGGAACAGCCCGAGATGGTGCATCCGCTGCACCATCTCTACTACAGCCCCAACGGCCGGCTTTATTCCACTGGGCTTGATCCGTCCTGCAGTCTGGCCGAGGTTGGGCTGTCCCGCGATGCGGGTGGTGCGCCGGTGATATCCGGCTTTGACTGTCTGGACACGCAAGGGCAGATGGTCGGCGAAGATATCATGTGGGCCAACTCGAACGGACAGGAGTACATGTTCGTGACCTTCCTGGGCGGAACCGGCGGGGATGACGGTGGCTCGGTCGGTGTATTCGACGCGCAGACCAATGAGGTCGTCAAGGTCATCGAAGCGCGCAAAAGTCAGGTGGGCGAGGGCGCGCCCTATATCATGTATCCGCACGGCATCTCGGCCTTTGACGATCGTATGGTTGTGACGTCGACAGTGCATCCGGACCTGTCCACAGGGGTCGGCAACGCGCTGACGATCATCGATCTGAACACGCTGGAACCCATCGAAAACATCACGGTCGAGAAGGAAAAACCGCTGAACTTCCCGTCCTCTCCGGTCGAGGTGCTGTTTGCGCGCCCTGATATGCACCCGGATATCGAACCGGCCATTCTGGCCAACACCATGTTTGGGTTCGAGACGTGGAAAGTGCCGTATGATGCCAGCTCCAAGACCTTTGGTGAGGCCGAAGTGATCTATAGCGGCGTTGCCAATGAAACCGCCGTGCCACTGGAATTCTACGGCACCGAGGATGAGCTGTTCATCTCACATGCTCTGCCCGGCGTGGTAAAACGCTATGATCTGGCAGCCCTGCCCGAGCTGGTATCCAGTGGGCCGGACATCGTGGCCGATCCGGGGGCTCACCATATGATCTTTTTTACCTCGGCCTCGGGGCGGGACCTGATCGCTATTCAAAACAACCTGCTTAATCTGGGCAACAGCGCTGACAATGATCCGACGGATGTGGATTTCATCGCCGGTCTGAACAGCCATACGATCTCGGTCCACGATCTTGAAACCGGTGAGCGTCTGGCCACGGTCAATATCAAGGATCGGTACAACAAGGGGATAGAGAACCTCGAAGGCCTGTTCGGATCAGGCTTCGTTCACCACCACTAGCGGCCCGGAGGGCGTTATGCGCTGGGTACTGCTGATCCTCGCCGCTGCAGGTCTTGCGGTGGCGGGGTGGATGAATTGGGATCGCACGCGTCACCCGGTGGCGACGCCGATTGCCGATTTTTCGGCACCGTTTGTATTCGGTCGGTTCGCCGTGCCGCCCGAAAACCCACTGACCGAAGAAGCCTTCGCGCTGGGCCGGCATCTGTTTTATGACCCGATCCTGTCGGGCAACAATCAGGTGTCCTGTGCCACCTGCCATGTGCAGGCGTTGGCCTTCACCGACGGGCGCGCGAAATCGCCGTCCCTGTCAGGTGGTGAGTTGGATTTCAGCGCCATGAGCCTTGCCAACCTTCTGTGGGGGCAAGAGAGGTTTTTCTGGGATGGTCGCGCGACCTCGCTTGAGGAACAGGCGTTGATACCGATCCAGCACCCCGATGAGATGGGGCAGGATATCGACGCCCTGATGGCCGAGCTTGAGGCGTCCGGCACCTATCGCCGCATGTTTCGTCAGGCCTATGGCGCGGTCACACCGGAAAACACGGCCAAGGCGCTGGCCACATTCATGCGGATGCTGATTTCGTCCGAGTCGAAATACGACAAATACCTGCGCGGCGAAGCCCGCCTGACCGCGCAAGAGGAACACGGGCGCAAACTGTTCATGGCGCATCCCGACACCAAGGTCTCGCTGCGGGGAGGCAATTGCATAGATTGCCACAGCCAGTTTCTGACTTCGGGCTTTCGCGATGCGCTGGACGGGTTCTCCAACAACGGTCTGGACCCGGACGATACCCTGCCTGATGGCCTGATGGCGGTGACGGGAAACCCGGCGCATAAGGGGTTCTTCAAGGTTCCGACCCTGCGCAACATTGCCGTCACCGCGCCCTACATGCATGACGGCCGGTTTGAAACGCTTGAGGACGTCATGGCCCACTATAATGACGGCATCGTGGTTAGCGACACGCTCAGCCCTCTGATCCTTGAAGCCGATAATGCCCCAGAGGCCGCAAAGGGCACGGTCGGGCTGCGCATGACGCCCGAGGAAATACAGGCCATCATAGCCTTTCTGCACACGCTGACGGATGAGGCGTTTCTGACCAACCCGAAGTTTTCCGACCCGTTTGAAGGAGGCTCCTGATGAGACTGATCCTTGGATTATTGGCCGTAGCAGCCCTGATCGCGGGGTGGTTTCTTCTGATGTCCGGACAGCGGAAAACCACACCGATCACATTGACCTTTCACGCGCATATGGGGGATGAGCCTCTGGTCTATGATCAGTTTGTCTATGACAACCCGGGCGGGGGCGGGCAGTTCAGGGTTCGGGATTTCAGGTTCTACCTCAGCAATCTTTCCCTGACGCAGGGGGAGAAATCCTATGCCGAACCGGACAGCTATCACCTGTTGCGCTTTGATAATGAGGATAAGACGCACTCGATCACTCTGCCCGAGGTGCCCCTGAAATCCGTTGATACCGTGCAATTCCTGATCGGGGTTGATCCCGCTGCGAACGGCTCGATCGAGGTGCGGGGGGATCTGGACCCCAACAGCCAGATGGCATGGAACTGGGAGGTCGGGTATAAATTCGTGGTCGTGGAAGGCGCCCTGAAACAAGGGGACGACGTATCCCCGCTGGTCTATCATGTCGGGTTTTCCGAAAACGCCCGCGAGGTCGAGTTCATGTTGCCGCCGGACGTTCTCGTCAGTGACGACCCCGAGGTGCACCTGATCGTCGATCTGGCGAAGTTCTTCGACGGGACGGCGCAGATCGACATGCAAGCTTTGCCGTCGGTCAAGTTCAACCGAGCAGATGCCGAGATACTGGCCGACAACTACGCCATCATGATCACTCTGGCCTTCTGAGGCGGGCCATTTTTTGGGAAAATTCAGCGGTTCAGGTTGAAATCGCCCTCGACGGCGGGGGTGTGATCGGTGATTGTTTGGACGATTGACCGGGCGAAAAAAGACCGCTCAGTCAAAGAAATAGACTAAACGCCGTGAAGGCGGGCATAAGTTGCGTCGAAAAGACCAGCGAAGGGAGATGAAGATGAAGAAGTTTCTAGCAGCCGCTGCGGTTTCCGCGCTGTGCGCCACCGGCGCTTTGGCCGAGGTCAAGGTCGGGATGATTACCACGCTTTCGGGCGGCGGCGCCGGGCTGGGTATCGATGTGCGAGACGGGTTCATGCTGGCGATCGCGCAATCTGGCCGGGATGATATTGAGGTCGTGATTGAGGATGACCAGCGCAAGCCGGACATCGCCGTGCAACTGTCCGACAAGATGATCCAGTCTGAACGGGTTGATGTGATGACCGGCATCATCTGGTCCAACCTTGCGATGGCGGTTGTGCCGGCTGCTGTGAACCAGAACGTGTTCTACCTGTCGCCCAACGCGGGCCCGTCGCCTTTGGCCGGAAAAGGCTGCCATCAGAACTATTTCAATGTCGCATGGCAGAATGACAACCTGCACGAGGCCGCAGGCGCCTATGCTAATGGCGTGGGCTACAAGAACAGCTTTATTCTGGCCCCCAACTACCCGGCGGGTGTGGACGCGCTGACCGGGTATAAGCGGTTCTTCGAGGGTGAACTTGCCGGTGAGGTCTATACCGAGCTGGGGCAGACAGATTACGCAGCCGAGATCGCGCAGATCCGTGCCAGCGACGCGGATAGTGTGTTTTTCTTCCTGCCTGGCGGTATGGGGATTTCTTTTCTGAAGCAATATGCCGACAGCGGCATAGACAAGCCCGTGGTCGGTCCGGCCTTCAGCTTTGATCAGGGCATTCTGCAGGCGGTTGGTGATGCGGCGGTGGGTGTGGTGAACACCTCGCAATGGAACAAGGATATCGACAACCCGACCAACGCGGCGTTTGTGGAAAGTTTCCAAGCTGAATATGGTCGTCTGCCCTCGCTTTACGCCAGCCAAGGGTTCGATACTGCCAATCTGCTGCTGTCTGCGCTGGAAAAGGCCGATCCTTCAGATGCGAGGGCCTTCCGCAACGCGCTGCGTCTGGCCGAGTTCGACAGCACCCGCGGTGATTTCAAGTTCGGCCCGAACCACCACCCGGTTCAGTCGATCTATGCCCGCGAAGTGATCAAGGAAGGTGACGTCTTCACCAACAAGATCATCGGTGTCGCTCTGGAAGACCATTTTGATGCCTACGGGGCCGAATGCAAAATGTAATTGACCATCTGCCCGCCCCGGCCAAAGGGGCGGGCAGACCGCCGGAGTTTCCATGTCCTCGATCCTGATTTTCGAGCAGATCTTCAACGGGCTGCAGTTCGGCGTCATGCTGTTCCTGATGGCGGCTGGCCTGACGCTGATTTTCGGTGTGATGGGTCTGATCAATCTGGCGCACGGCTCGCTGTATATGGTGGGGGCCTTTGCCGCCGCTGCCGTGGCGGGGGCCACAGGGTCTTTCCTGTTGGCTTTGGTTGCCGCGCTCGCCGCTGCGGCGTTGGCTGGCGCGATTGTCGAGATGGTGGTGATCCGACGGTTGTATAACGCGCCGCATCTGGATCAGGTGCTGGCGACTTTTGCGCTGATCCTGATCTTTTCGGAAGGAACACGATGGGTTTTTGGCTCTTTCCCGCTGTTTCTGGACATTCCCGATGCGCTGTCGGGGCCGGTCACGCTGCCCGGCGGTATCGAATACCCGCTCTATCGCCTGACTCTGATCGGCATCGGGCTGGCCGTGGCCGTGGGCCTCTGGGTGCTGATCGAACGCACCCGGTTAGGCATCCAGATCCGCGCCGGTGAGAATGACCGCGAGATGATCGCGGCGCTGGGTATCGATATCTCGAAGCTCTATACGCTGGTCTTTGCGCTGGGCGCGGCGCTGGCCGGATTGGCGGGCGCTTTGGTGGGTGCGATCCAGTCGGTTCAGGTGGGGATGGGCGAGCCGGTACTGATCCTTGCCTTTGTGGTCATCGTCATTGGCGGTATCGGCTCGGTGCGCGGCGCGTTCATCGGTGCGCTGCTGGTTGGGCTGACGGATACGCTAGGCGGGGTGTTCTTGCCCGAGATGTTCAAGCTGTTCATGGACAATGGCGCGGCCCAAAAGACCGGCTCGGCGCTGGCTTCGATGGGGATTTACGTGCTGATGGGGCTGGTGCTGATCTGGCGACCCACCGGCCTGTTCGGAGCACGTGCATGAGGCTGAATGAAACCTACCTGAATGCGCTGGTGATCGCAGGCCTGCTGGCGTTGCCGCTTTGGGCTGTCATGGCGGATCAGCCGTTTACGATTACGCTGGTGACGCGTGCGGTGATCCTTGCGCTGGCGGCGGTGGGGCTGAACCTCATTCTCGGCATCGGAGGCATGGTCAGCTTTGGCCACGCAGTGTTCTTCGGGATCGGAGGCTATGCGATGGGCATCCTTGCTTATCACGCGCAGACCTACTCGGCGCTTGATCTGGGACTGTTCGCCACTGATGGCACGAAGTCCATGCCGGTAATCTGGCTGGTTGCGATGATCCTGTCGGCGCTGGTTGCGTTCTTCATCGGACTGTTATCGCTGCGCACGTCCGGAGTGTACTTCATCATGATCACGCTCGCTTTTGGCCAGATGTTTTTCTATTTCGCGATTTCCTGGGCACAGTATGGTGGCGAGGATGGGCTGTCGATCTATGTCCGCAACGGCTTTCCCGGCCTGAATACGCTGGTGCCGATCCAGTTCTACGCCGTCTGTTTGACGCTGCTCTGTATCGTGCTGTTTCTGTTCGCGCGCCTTCAGGCCTCGCCCTTTGGGCTGGCGTTGAACGCCGCCCGGCAGACCTCCGTGCGGGTCGAAACTGTCGGTTTGAACCCGATGCGGCTGAAACTGCTGGCCTTCGTGATCTCAGGCGCGATCACCGGGCTGGCGGGGGCGCTGTTTGCCGACCTGAACCGCTTTGTCTCGCCCTCGATGTTCAGCTGGCAACTGTCGGGGGAATTGATCGTGCTGATTATCATCGGCGGGGTTGGGCGCCTGATGGGGCCGGTCATCGGAGCCTGCGTCTTTGTCGCTTTGGAACATTTCCTGGGCGAACTCACCGACTTTTGGCACGTCTATCTGGGTGTGGCCCTGCTGTGCATCGTGCTGTTCGCCCGTGGCGGCCTGATCGGCCTTTTGACCGGGAAAGAGGGCGCGCATGTCTGATCCTGTTCTCGCCACGCGGAACCTGAACAAGAATTTCGGGGCGCTCAGGGCCACCGACGATGTCTCCATCGATCTGAGGCCCGGAGAAATCCACGCCATCATCGGCCCTAACGGCGCCGGTAAGTCGACCTTGATCCAGCAGATATGCGGCGGGCTGGCACCCGATTCCGGGCAGGTTCTGCTGAACGGTCAGGATGTCTCGGGCTATTCTACACAGGCGCGGGCGCAGGCAGGGCTGGGGCGTACCTTCCAGATTTCGCAGCTGTGTATGGAAGATACGGTGCTGGAGAACGTGGTGCTGGGCGCAATGGGTACGGAACGCATGGCGTGGCGGTTCTGGCGGCCCGCCCTGAAACGGCCCGAACTGTGCGACCGGGCCGAGGCGGCGCTGGAGCGCGTGGGCCTCAGCGATGAACGCAATACCCGATGCGCCAACCTCAGTCACGGTCAGCGGAGGCAGTTGGAGGTCGCGGTGGCCCTGACCCTGTCGCCCAAAGCCTTTGTCATGGACGAGCCGATGGCAGGTCTTGGCGCCGAGGGATCGAAACGGCTGACCGGGTTTCTTGACGGGCTGCGGCAGGAAGCGCCCATTCTGTTGGTGGAACATGACATGGACGCGGTGTTTGCGCTGGCCGATCGGATCAGTGTGCTAGTTTACGGCAAGGTTATCGCCACCGGTACGGCCGGTGAAATCCGCACCAGCCCCGAGGTGCGCGACGCCTATCTGGGGGATGCGGCATGACCCTGCTGCGACTTGAAAACCTCACCGCCAGCTATGGCGACAGTCAGGCGCTGTTCGGCGTTGACCTGCAGATGGCGCAGGGCGAGGTGACCGCTCTGATGGGCCGCAACGGGATGGGCAAGACCACCACGGTCAAGGCAATCTGCCGGATGATCCGATCGCAGGGCTCGCTGATGCTGGACGGTCAGGACTTGCACGCGCTACCCAGCCACAAGGTAGCCCGCAAGGGGGTGGGGTTGGTGCCCGAAGGCCGCCGCTGTTTTGCCGATCTCACGGTGCGCGAAAACCTGATCGCGGCGGCACGTCCCGGCGACTGGACCCTGCGCCGCGTGACCGAGCTGTTTCCACGGCTGGGAGAGCGGAAGGGCCAGCGCGCCGCCTCGCTGTCGGGCGGGGAACAGCAGATGCTGGCGATTGGCCGGGCTCTGATGACCAATCCGCGCCTGCTGATCCTGGACGAGGCCACCGAGGGTCTTGCGCCGATCGTCCGGCAGGAGATCTGGGCGGCTCTGAACCGCCTACGGCAAGAAACAAACGTGGCGATCCTGCTGATCGACAAATCGCTCAAGGAACTGGCGGCGGTGTCTGACCAGGCCGTTATTCTTGAAAAAGGGCGAACAGTCTGGTCCGGCGCCATGACGGACCTGACCCCCGACATTTCCGAGAAATACGTCGGCGTATGATCGCGCTTTTCAGAACCGGTAGGTGGCCCCGAACAGTGGCCCGGACTGATCGAACGAATAGTTGCTGCCGTCAATGTCGTGATCAAACGAGATATAGCGATACCCGCCCCGCAGTAACCACCTGTCATTGATGGCATAATCCGCCGTCAGCAGAACGGACCAGGTTTCACTGCCGCTGCGGAACCCTCCGTAATCGACATAGGCAGTTCCGGACCACGCATCGGTAAAGAAATACCGGCCGCGTACCCCTACCACCGGATCGAACCAACTGGCATCTGCAGAACCGGTTTGCGGGGGGGCTCCGCCCGGGGTCAGGGTGATGTTCGTGTCGGTGCTGTACCACCTGAAACCACCCGCCAGATCAACCTTTACCGACGAGTCATTACGCACCCGGTATCCCAATAAGGCAGTCAGAAACTGCGTTTTGACCGAGGTCTCCAATTCTGATCCCGCTGGACCGGGTGCGGTATTGCCGAAGGTCAGGTTGGTGTAATTGTAATCGGCCAGCACACTCCATTGCCCGTTTGTTGCGGCCATCGTGCCCATGAAGGCAAAGTCCAGATTCTCCAGCGCGTCGGAAAAGCTAAGCGTCCCCTGAAGCGTGCCGGACGCGGTTTCAATGCTGGTGTCGGTCTCGGGCATGTACAGATAGATTGTGGCCTCGTATGACCAATCGGTCTGCTGCGCAGAAGCCATCGTTGCCGCTGACACAAGCACGGCCGCTGTCGCGCAGCCGATCAATCTTTGATTTAGTGCCATTCCGTCCCTCCGTTTTATTGTCGCCTGTTTTGCCCGGATCCTGCGGGGTTAAGCCGCTACGGTGTCAGGTGTTTCCGCGCGCGAACCCACGCGATTGATGTCGGTGTTCGGGAAAAACTCGGACCAGACGTGCCAGAAGACGCCGGCGCGCAGGGTTTCCACCCGCTGTAGTTGCCCTTGATCCGACATACCCCAAAAATCGCAGCGGGTAACGGGTTTGCTGCTGTCATTGTACCAAACCCCGAGGCTTTCGTATTTCGGGTCCAGACTGACAACGACATCCCGCCCGCCGACGGTGGCGTTGACGATCCAGTTGTTGTCCACGACGAAATCGTCGGTCCAGCAGGTGGCGTCCGTTCCGATGGTGATCCCCCAGACATGGGTCTTGTTCGGCAACCGGTCGTCTGAGCGGTCCATGTTGTCCATCACCGGCGCGTCTTCCTGATGCTGGCGGCCGATACCCCAGCCAAAGGTGATCTCGGTCACCATGTCCAGCAGCCGCAGCAGAGGGTTAGGGGAAGGCATGTTCAGAAACACTTCACCATCGGGGAAGGCTTTTTGGAAGCCACGGAAGGTCATTCGGTAAGTCGGCCAGGGTTTCATCTGCGCCTCTGGGCGCAGAGGACAGGCGGGGCCGTCGGTGTTCGGGTCTCGGTCAGCTTCGCGGAAACCATATATGTGCTGGATCGGCTCTCCGGATTCATTGTCGCGCAGGATCAGGTTGTTGCCGTGCTGGGCCAGAACCTCGAGATCCAGCCGCTTGCCTTCGATCCGGGGGGCGTAGCCCTGCCCAAGATTGGCCATCGCACAATAGGTCATGACCACATCTTCGCCGCCCAGCCCGTCCACATCGCCCGCCAGATGAGGCCGCATGATCTGCGCGTCGGGGTGCGCGCGGGCGTGGCCGTTGTTTTCGATCACGATGACCGGCGCGGTGGGGCCGACATATTTCTGTGCCTCGCTGATGGGAAAGAAGGCGGCGTCATTCATCTGGTTGCGCAGGCCCAGATGCACCCAGACATATGGAAACCCATATAGAAACAGCACCAAAAACGCAGAGACGATCCACAGCCAGAATGGCCCGCCACCCAGAATGAAATGCGCCAGCGTTGCGACGGCAAACGCGCCAAGCCCGATCCCGATCAGACGGTATTCGTGCCGGATGAAACGCACCATGTTCTGGCGTTTCACCTTCAGCAGCATCTGCGAGATGTCGCCCAGATCGCGGAAATAAACGAACCCGATTCCAAGCGAGACGATCAAGCCAAGAGCGAAGAATATATTGCCGACCATGTGTGCCTCCTGATCCGGGTTCTATTGTTGAGTTGAGGCGCGTTTGGTCATGAACGCCTCGACCGCCTGTAGAGTTTCGGGGCGCAGGTTCTCGATCCCCTCATAGGGTATGCCATAGGCCGGAGGGGTGTCGGGGAATTTCTCTTTCCGCGCCATGTGACGGCCAAGGATGCGCACGAACTCAGCCCCACCCCACGCGCCGACTTCGGTCGATATCGGGTACTCTTCTCGTGTGTCGCGGTAGAGGTTGTAGAAATCCGCCAAAATTGCGTTTTCGATCGAACCGGGAAAGATCAGTTTCAACTGGTCCTTGATAATAGCTTCGGGAGAGTTGATTGAATACGCGATCACACTGTCGCGGCGGGCTTTTTGTTCGTCCTGAAACAGGATCGCCGCTGATTGATCAACGCCGTCCACAAGCCGGTCTCGAGGGATATGTTCGGTGGCCCCAGCAAACCGGGCCAGCGTCGTATACAGGTCCGAGACATGAACGATGCTGTTCAGCATTCCGTCTGCTTCGATCATGCCGGGCCAGCGGATAAAGGCATCGACACGAATGCCGCCTTCGCTGGTATCCCCTTTGCCGCCGCGGAATATCATCGCTGAAAACCCGGATTGCGGCGAATATTTGGTGAAATGCCCATTGTCACCCATCACGACCACAATTGTGTTCTCGGCGATACCCAAAGCGTCGATTTCTGCAAAAAGGTCGCCCAACCACTGGTCCAGTAATTGCATCTTGTCGACAAAAAGACCCGCATTGGCACTGTCCGGACCGGTTCGTCCGGCGCGTGTGCTGTCAATCGGGATCATGGGCCAGTACTGGAGAAAGAAGGGTGTGCTGCCAGCGGAAAGGCGTTGCAGTTCTTCCAGCGTTTTATCCTGGAACGCCTGGTTCATTTCGTCATATTCTTCTGCGCCCCAACGTTGGCCAGATTCCATCCGTATTTCGCGAATGGGACCGCCGGCTTCGCCCTCGATCACGGTTACCATCGCGGCAGGATCGGGCCGAAACCAATTGTCTATCGTGTAGATTGGGTCATAGTCTCCGATCCCGACGGACACCTGTTCGCGAATGCCGTCATCGTTGAAGACGTCCAGCTGTCCTTGCTGGTGTACGGCATGTTGAGCGTAGTCAAACCCTTGATTCATGGCCCAACTTTCGACGATGTCGCCCATGTGCCATTTTCCGACATGAGAGGTCACATAACCCGCACCCTTCAGAACCTCGGCGAGGGTGACTTCGTTTCCCGGCAGGCCGAAACCCGAAATGTCGACCGATGTATTCCCCATCCCCATTCGTACCGGCAAACGTCCGGTCATTTGGGCCACGCGCGTAGGTGTGCAGGAGGGTTCGGTATACATACGGACCAACCGCATCGCTTCATCTGAAAAAGCGTTCATGCTTGGGGTTTCGTATCCCCGCAGTGCATTCAGTTCGGGAATGCCCATGTCGCCAAAGCCCACATCGTCAATTAGTACGCTGACGATGTTCGGGGACTTGCCCCCATTGCCTTCCCGAAACGCGGCCAAGGCCTCATCCACGGCGGCGTCATCCTGCGCCCATTGTTCGCCGTGTTGGGCCTGAAGGATGTAAAACTCCGCATCGTGCTGAATGGGATTTTCTTGTGCCAGGGCCGGTGCGGCCGCAAGACCCGTCGAAAGCGCAATCAACCACTTCAATTTCATTCTATGTTCCTCCCCCTCATCAGACGTGCCCCACGTTGATGTCGCTGGGCGATCTCACATTGAAACATTATGATATTAACGCGGAAATTTCTACGGACCTGCATCGTTGCCAGTATGCAAGCACAATGCGGGTCAGTACGGGGGCCACAACCGCGCCGTGAAACCGCGCGGTTGTGAGAAGGTTGGGGGGAAGGGGTCGCTTAGGCGGCGACCTCTTCCATTGGCAGTTTGCGCGGGTACGGATCGCCGCTCTTGTACGACCCGGCCGCCGTGAACAGCACATCGGTGGACGAGTTCAATCCGGTTTCCGCGGAATCCTGCAGGACGCCGATGATAAAGCCTATGCTGACCACCTGCATTGCGGTTGCGTTGTCGATGCCGAACAGGCTGGCGGCCATCGGGATCAGCAACAGCGACCCACCGGCCACGCCCGAGGCTCCGGTTGCGGCAATCGATGCGATGACGCTCAGGAATAGGGCTGACATGAAATCGACCTGAATACCCATGGTGTGCACGGTCGCCAGCGTCATCACCGTGATGGTGATCGCAGCACCGGCCATGTTGATCGTCGCACCGATGGGGATGGTGACCGAATAGGTCTCTTCATCCAGGTTCATGCGGCGGCACAGTTCCATGTTGACCGGAATGTTGGCGGCCGAACTGCGCATGAAAAACGCGGTGATGCCGGATTCCCTGAGGCAGGTGAAGACCAGAGGATAGGGGTTCTTACGGATGCGCAGGAACACGATCAGCGGGTTCACGACCAGCGCCATGAACGCCATACAGCCGATCAACAGGGCCAGCAATTGCCCATAACTGGCAAGCGTTTCAAAGCCGGTCTCGGCAATGGTCGAAGCCACGATGCCAAAGATACCGATCGGCGCGATCCGGATGATAACAGACACGATCTTGGTGATCGCGCCGTCCAGATCCGACATCAGCGTTTTGGTCGAGTCGCTGGCGTGCCGGAAGACCAGCCCAAGGCCAACAGCCCAGGCGAGAATGCCGATATAATTGGCCTGTGCCAGCGCGTTCACCGGGTTGTCCACGATCTTCAGAAGGATGTTTTTCACCACCTCGGCCAAACCGTCCGGCGCGTCCATCAGCTCGGGCGTGCCGGTCAAATGCAGGGTGACCGGGAACATGAAACTGGCCACCACCGCAGCCAGCGCAGCCGCGAAAGTGCCGAGGATATACAGCAGAACCACAGGGCCCATACGGGCCTGACTGTCTTTCCTGTGGTTGGTGATTGCGGCGCAGACAAGGATCAGCACCAGCACGGGCGCGACGGCTTTCAGCGCGTCGACAAAGAAATCCCCCAACAGACCAACAGCCGAACCAGCGGCGGGCCAGAGGGTGGCAAGTAGGGCACCGGCCACAAGGCCGATGATGATTTGAGTAACCAGGCTACCGCGTAGAATAAAATTCATCGGGACCATCCTGTTTGACTGGGGGCCTGCCGGGTAATGGATACTCCCGATCAGGCACGGTTAAGTTGCAAGATTGGGCGCTATATGGGCACTTTGGATCCAATTTAAACATCTGGACTTAACAAATAAGTCCAGATGGGGTTTTGAGCCTAGCGCTCTGCCGTCTCGCACGGCCTGACTTTGGGGGGTTCTGTGGACACCCGTTTCAGGCTCCATGTGCAGGTCTGTACGGTCAGGCCGGGAAGGTTTGGCACCTGATCCGAGGCCCAGACACTGGTGACTGAAAAGCTGAACGATGTATCCGTAGCGGCGGGAAATATGCGGGCCAGTTCCTTTGATGGAAAGGTGCCGCCGCAGGCTTCGAAATACCCGCTGACCAGCGTGCCATTGGGTGCCAGAGCAACCGACCCAGTATAGAGCGAATACTCCGCCCCAAGCTCTTGTTTGTCGGTGTAAAGCAGATCGATGGAAATGCGATCCCCGTCTTGGACAATTCCTGCAGTCATAGGGTCTGACCAGCTTGACGGCACACCACCCGTGGTGCTGTCGCAGGCATACATGCCTTCATACTGGCCGGTCAGCGAAAAACTCTCTGCAAGTGCGGGTGCAAAACTACCGGCCACAAGAAGGGTAATGGCGGTTCTTCCAAGAATGTGTTTCGAGGTCATAATAGGCTCTCCTCTCCAATACGGACAGGGATTGCGCCGTCACAAAATATCCGAGTGCTTCTCAATCACCTGGCCAAAATGATGCCGCCAGAGGTCCACGCCCAGCGTGCCGCTGCGATCCAGCGAAGACCCGACGACCGTATCCGCAATTATGGTCGGTTGCAGCCCCGCGTCAAACAGGGCGAATCCTGCTGCCAGAACACAGGTGTCGGCCTGAATGCCGCAGACCAGAACGCGGTCGACCTTCCAGCTGTGAAACTGGTCGATCACCTCGGGCGGCGGACCGTAGCCGTATTTCAGTATCGTGTGGTCGGCCTGAACAAGGCTGTCATCGACCGAGCGGGGCTTCCATCCCAGCTGCCGGAAAAAGGGTACCTTGGTCTCGTCATTGCGTTCAACGGTGGCGATGGAGGGGAAATTCGACGCCAACAACTGGCTGCGCTCGACCAGCCAATCCGGCGGGTCAAAGCTGGGTTGAACATCGACGACCAATACGGCCTGTTTCATGACGCGCCTCCGACGTTAGTCACACTGCCTGATGAACCTCGATGATATTGCCCTCGGGGTCGTGGAAGAACAACTGATGCCATTCCTTGGCGAAGGCGGTGCCATAGTCCGAATAGGGAATGCCGTTGTCGTCCAGCAATTTCTTGAACGCCTCGATGTCGTCGGTGCGAAAGGCGATATGGCCACGCTCGACCGGATTGATCGTCTCGCCATGTTTGAACGCGACATCGAGGTTCCTTTCGGCCAGATGCATCTGCATCCCGCCATCGGTCGCGAAGCGGATTTTACCGCTATAGCCCTTGTCTTCTGTTGCATCGGGGCGGGGGAAATTCTCGATCGGGATATCGTCCAGACCAAGGACCTGCGTGTAGAACCGGTGCAGCCGGTCGACATCATCGGACACAAAGTTGATGTGGTGGAATTCGAGCTTCATGCGGGTCCGGCCTTTTGGTTGGTGTGTGGCGTCAGAAAATCCCAAGAACCGGGGACTGGCAAGCCCTGCGTCAAAGGGGTTGATATGGCTGGGAAATGCGCAGGTGAACGTTCTTAGAAAACCGTTGCGCCAATGCGGGGATGTGGGGATAGTTAAGCAATTACAAGCTCCCGAGGGTCTCATGAAACCTTCTGCTCTGTTTGTTTGCGCATTTATCCCCCTGTTTCTGCCTGCCCCGGCAGCGGCCCAGTCCGACGCGCCGCCCAGTGTCATGGTCGCGCCAGTGACACTGCAGGACTTGCAGAAACAGGACCAGTTCGTTGGCCGTGTCGTGGCGGATCAAAGTGTCGATCTGCAGGCCCGCGTCGAAGGGTTTCTGGAAGAGGTCAATTTTACCGAAGGCGGGACGGTTGCCAAAGGCGATATTCTATTCCGGATCGAAAAGAAGAAATACGCCGCCAGTGTGAACAGTGCACAAGCGGCGTTGAAAAGTGCTGAGGCCAGCGCGCAGCTGGAAAAAGCGGCGTTGGACCGGCAGCAGGAGTTGTTCGACAAGGGCGATATCCCGCAGGCTGTTCTGGATACGGCTCTGGCGACCTATGCCGCAGGAAAGGCCGCTGTGGATGAGGCGCAAGCCGATCTGAAGATCGCGCAGATTGATCTGGACTATACGGAAATCCTCAGCCCGCTTGATGGGCGTATCGGGTTGTCAGCAGTGGATGCGGGTAATCTGGTTAGCTCGGATACCGGCGTTCTGGCAACGGTCACCAGCGTTGATCCGATACTGGTCAGCTTTTATGTCAGTGAGCCGGTTCTGCTGCGTGAGCGGCGCAAAGGGCGGATCACTCCGGGTGACATCAAGCTGACCACGGACATCAAACTGGCTGATGGTGAGATCTATCCCACCCCTGGCAAGGTGATCTTTGTCGGCGACAGCGTCAGTCAGGACACCGACACGATCGAACTGCGCGCCAGCTTCGCCAACCCTGACGGGGTGCTGATCCCCGGCCAGTTTGTAACCGTCAGCCTGACGGGGTCCGAAGACCCCAAGGTGCTGACCGTGCCGCGCAACGCGGTACAGTTCGACAAGCAAGGGTATTTTGTTTTCTCGGTCGACGGTGACAGCAAGGTCCACCGACAAAACATCGAGATCGGCACCCAGACCGCAACCCGCACGCAAGTCACGTCGGGGCTGGCCGAGGGTGACCGCGTGGTGGTTCAGGGGCTTCAGAAAATACATGACGGGCTGGTTGTGAAAGCGGTCGACAGTCAGGGTTAGGGGCCGGTTTGATCGCGCGATATTTCATCAACAGGCCGCATTTCGCAGCCGTCATCGCGATCCTGATGGTTCTGTTCGGCGCGGTCGGCGTGCGCCTGATCCCGATCACCGAATACCCCCACATCACACCGCCGCAGATATACGTCGATACCTCGTATCCGGGGGCGGATGCGCAGGTCATTCTGGAATCCGTGGCAACTCCGATCGAAGAGCGCGTGAACGGCATTCCGGGCATGTTGTCCCTGTCTTCCAAAAGCTCGAATGACGGCAGCTATATGCTGAACGTGTCCTTTGAACTGGGCACCGATCCAGATGTGGCCGCCGTTGAAGTGCAGAACCGCATCGCGCTGGCGAGTTCCGAGTTGCCTTCGGCCGTGTTGCAGCAAGGGGTCGAGGTGACCAAGCGGTCAGGCAACATGATCATGGTGATCAACCTGACCTCGCCCGACGGATCGCGGGACGAGTTGTATCTCAGCAATTTTGCCGCCGATTTCCTGCACGACCCGTTGCAGAGGTTGCCAGGGGTGGGATCGGTCTCGCAGTTCGGTCAGTTGGAATACAGTATGCGGGTCTGGATCAATCCGGTCCGCATGGCGGCGTTGAACATCACCGCGGCCGAGGTTGCCGACGCGATCAAGGATCAGAATGTCATCGCCGCCGCGGGGCAAGTCGGGGCGCCCCCGTTCGCCGACGGGCAAACCGATTTCCAATTCAAACTCCGAGCCGAAGGCCTGCTGCGCGATGCTGAGGAGTTCGGGCGGATCATCGTCGCCTCGGACCCCAGCGGATCTGTTACCCGGCTGGAGGATATCGCCCGGATCGAGTTGGGTGCCGCGACCTATTCCGGCTCGACCAAGCTGAACGGCAAAGACTCGGCCACTGTTGCGGTTTATCAGGAAAGCACCGCCAACGCGCTTGAGATATCCGACACTCTGCGTGTGTTGATGAAGGAGTTGTCGGCGAAGTTCCCCGAAGGTGTCTCGTACGAGATCACCTATGACGTCACTGACGCGGTGCGGGTGTCGATCCGCGATATCATGACCACGTTGGCCCTGACGGCGGGGCTGGTGATCGGCGTGACCTTCCTGTTTCTGGCCAGCCTGCGTGCAACCATTGTTCCAGCCATTGCCATACCGGTGTCGCTTCTGGGTGCGGTAGCGCTGATCTATGCCATCGGGTTCAGCGCCAACATGATCACCCTGTTTGCGTTGGTTCTGGCGATTACTCTGGTGGTGGATGACGCGATCATCATTATCGAAAACGCAGAACGTATCCTGCGGGACGAGGGGTTGGAGCCACGCGAGGCAACGCTGAAAGCGATGTCGCAGGTCAACCGGCCGATCATCGCCACGACCTTTGTTCTGGCGGCCGTGTTTGTTCCGGTGTGCTTTTTCCCCGGCGTGACAGGCACGATCTATTTCCAGTTCGCGCTGACGATCATCTTTGCCTTTGTCCTGTCGGCCGTGAACGCTTTGACCCTGGCCCCTGTGCTCTGCGCGATGATGCTGAGGACCGATAGCAAACCCATCGGGCCGCTGGCCGTCGTTCCAACAGTGATTGTCTGGGTGCGGCGCCAGTACCTGCGCCTTGTTTCGCTGATGCTGAGCTATATGGCGGTGTCGCTGCTTGTGTTTACCGGGGCCGTGGGTCTGACGGTGTACCTGTTCAAAACCGTCCCGACCGGTCTGATCCCGCAGGAAGACAACGGGGTTCTGATGGCGTCGATGGAGCTGCCCGACGGGGCCTCGCTGCAGCGCACACAGGCGTTCATGGACAAGGCGGGCACGCTGATCGAACAGACGCCGGGGGTAGATTCCGTGACTGTGGTGTCCGGCCATTCCATGCTGGCCGGGGGGCGCCCCAACGCGGGCATGGTCATCGTCACGCTGACCCCATGGGATCAGCGCACCAGCCCCGATCTGCAATGGTTCGCGATCATGCACCAGCTTGAGCGCAAGCTGGCCGCACTGCCCGAGGGGGTTTCCTACGTCTTCCCGTTCCCGACCATTCACGGGCTGGGCTCGACCGGGGGAATTTCGGTGGAGCTGCTGGACCTCGGCAATGGGGACGGGGCGCAACTGGATGCGGTGATGACCGGCTTTGTCACGGCCCTGAACGCCGCGCCCGAGTTTTCCCGCGCGCATGGCAATTTCTCGGCCCAAAGCCCGCAGTACAAGCTGTCCGTGGACCGCGACCGGGCCGAGACACTGGGCGTCAGCGTGGCCGATATCTTCACCGCGTTGCAGGCCAACCTCAGTTCCTATTTCGTGGACAATTTCATCCTGAACGAGCGTGTCTATTGGGTGGTGATCTCTGCCGAGGCCGAATTCCGACAGACGCTGGACGATGTGGACAACATCTATGTCAAAAACAGCGCCGGAGAGTCTCTGCCTCTGCGTAATTTCGTCAGCAACGAACCGGTTCTCGCGCCAGACACGGTACCGCGCTACAACCTGTTCACGGCGGCTTCGGTCAGTGCGCAGCTGGCGGATGGGGTCAGTTCCGGCGATGGTATCATCGCGATGCAGGCGATAGCCGACAAAACCTTGCCCGACGGCTTCCGGATCGACTGGTCTGGCGTCACCCAGCAAGAGGTGAAAGCACAGGGGTTAGTTCCTTACATCATGCTATCGGCACTGGTGTTGGCATACCTGTTTCTTGTGGTGCTGTATGAAAGCTGGATCCTGCCGTTTTCCATCATCACCTCGGCTGTCTTTGCGCTGTTGGGCGCGCTGATCCCGCTGGCGCTGCTGCCCTTCGTGAACAGCAATATTTTTGCGCAGGTCGGGATGGTGCTGCTGATCGGGCTGGCCGCGAAAAAGGCGATCATGGTGGTCGAGTTTGCCAACCAGCAACGCGAAGGCGGAGCCAGCATCCGTGAAGCAGCCCTGAAAGCGGCGGAAATCCGGTTCCGGCCCGTCACCATGACCGGTCTGTGTTTCATCGTGGGTGTTTTACCTCTGGTCTTGTCCAGTGGGGCAGGGGCGGCGGCGCGGGTCTCGGTGGGCTATCCGGTTCTGTGCGGTATGATCCTCGACAGTACGCTTGGGCTGCTGATGATCCCGGTGCTCTACGCAGCGTTCCAGAGCGTGCGGGAATGGCTGGTCAATCCTGGGCGGGTGCGCCGCAAGGCCTGAAAATTGTTGCAGTCTTTCAGGGTTTGCCGGATGCTGAACGGCACCGGAACCGAGGCGGGCCCAAGCAAGATGTCGTTGCAAGACCCCTTTACGGACCTGAAAATCGAACGGCAGGACAGCGGGTTTTACAAGGGCTACAACCTGCCGATTGCGCTGGTCAGCAAGATCGCCGTGTCGCTGCTGGTGCTTTGGGCGCTGGTCTGGCCGCTGAGCGCCAATGACACCTTGCGGTCATGGAAATCGGGCCTGCTGAGCGAGTTCAACATTTTCTACAACCTCTCGGTCGCGTTGTTCGCGTTCTTTCTGATCGTTATAGCGATCATCCCGGCAACGGGTCGGATGCGGTTGGGGGGTGATGAAGAACGGCCCGAGTTTACCAACTTCTCATGGTTTTCGATGATGTTCGGGGCCGGACTCGGTGTTGGTCTGATGGTCTATGCCACCGCCGAACCACTGGGTCTGTGGGAAATCAATCCGCTGACCGTCTCGGGCGAGGTTGCCGCCAAAAGCCAAGAGGCGATCAAGGGGGCCTATCGATACACGTTCCTGCATACCGGGTTTCATGCCTGGGCCATCTATGTGGTGACAGGGCTGAGCCTCGCCTATTACGCCTATACCCGCGATATGCCGCTGACGATCCGCACCGCGCTGACGCCTTTGTTGGGGGAGTATTCCAACGGCATCGCGGGGCATGTGATCGACATTCTGGGTGTTGTCGCCACGATCCTCGGGGTGGCGGTGACTATTGGGTACGGGGTGTCGCAACTGGTTGACGGGGCGTTCCTGATCACCAGTGCGGAATGGCTGATGGACGGCGTGATGAAGCCATCCACTGCAGGTCTGATCGTGGCGCTGGCGACTGTGATGGTGATGTCGACCCTGTCGGCGGTCTCGGGTGTGGGGCGCGGGGTGAAATACCTGTCGAACCTCAATCTGGTCCTGTCGCTGGTCCTGCTAGCGGTGTTTATCGTCTTCGGCTCGTTTGCCTTTGCCCTGACGACCTATGGGCAGGCGCTGGTGGATTACATCGTCAATTTCATTCCGCTCAGCCTGCAGGCCTATGGCCCGATGCCCGAGGCCGAGTTCGCCTCGGCCCTGCCGCCCGAAGCCGCCCCTTTCGTGGCCGAGCTGTTTCCCGGCGCCACAGACGCCTGGAGCACTCGCGACAGTTTTCTGGCCGGGTTGGGTGACGACGCTGCCGCTCTGCCGGATGCCGCAAAATACGCTGCCTATGAGGCCGGAACGCCGGGCCGGTTGTTCGGTTGGCAATCGGGTTGGACCACGTTCTACTGGGCGTGGTGGATCGCTTTTTCCCCGTTTGTTGGCCTGTTTCTGGCCCGCATCTCGCGCGGACGCACGGTGCGCGAGTTCATCCTGGGCGCAGTGATCGCGCCGTCGCTGGTCTGTTTTGCGTGGATGACCATTCTGGGCGGTTCGGCCATTGATCTCGAACTGAACGGAGACGCCAATGGCGCCATCCTGTCGGCCTCAACCACGGCCACGTTGTTCGTAACCCTCAGCCAGATGATCTCGGGCCATATGCTGGTGATCGTCAGTTTCACGTGCGTGGTGCTGACGATGACCTTTCTGGTCACTTCGGCGGATTCCGGGATACTGGTGATGAACACGATCATGTCCGGCGGAGCCGAGGAAACCGGCGTCATGCACCGCATCCTGTGGGGCGGTTTGCTGACGCTGGTGATCGGGACGTTGCTGATTGCGGGCGGCGGCGGGCTTGAGGCGCTGACCAATTCGATGATCATCGGCGCGCTGCCTTTCAGCGTCGTCCTGCTGCTGATGTGTGTCGCGCTGGGCAAGGCCATGATCAATGACCTGCGGCGCGCGCGGTACGACGAAAGCCCCTCCGAACGTTAAGCTCGTCCGAGGTTTTCTTAATTTTTCCGCCGGGGCGCGCTTCATGAAGACTGCGTAACTTTGCATGGACTGTCCCATGCGGGGCGACAGGATCGGAGGTCTCGGGCATTCCCGGCAAATCGTAGGAAAGGGGCGCGTCATGGCGGACGTTCAAAGATACGCACCACTTTTTGAGCCCATACGTCTGGGCCCCGTTACTGCGAAAAACCGCTTCTATCAGGTGCCCTACTGTACCGGTCTAGGTCAGGTGCGACCTCGTGCCGAGGCCGCCCTTCGCGGGATGAAGGCCGAAGGCGGTTGGGGCGTCGTGTCCACGCAAGAGACCGAGATTCATCCGACCTCGGACCTGGCCCCCTTTACCGAGGGGCGCCTGTGGGACGCCCGCGATATCCCCGCGCTGCGGCTGATGACCGATGCGGTGCATGAACATGGCGCTTTGGCGGCTGTTCAACTGGTCCATAATGGCAGGCACGCGACCAACCTTCTGTCCCGCGCGCCGGTGCTTGCGCCCTCGGACATGGCGATCTCTGCCTGTCAGCTAAAACAGGGGCGCGTGCTGGACAAGGCCGACATCCGCGCGTTGCGGTGCTGGCATCGTGACGCCGCCCTGCGCGCCAAAGAGGCCGGTTTCGACATCATCTACGTTTATGCGGGCCACGGGATGACGCTGGCCCAGCAGTTCATGCTGCCCCATCTGAACACGCGCGGTGACGAATATGGCGGATCGCTGGAAAACCGCGTGCGCCTGACCCGTGAACTGCTGGAAGACACCCGCGATGCCGTGGGTGACACCTGTGCCGTGGCCTTTCGGTTCGGGATTGACGAGATGCTCGGCCCCGACGGGATGCAGGCGGCCGAGGACGGCCGGGCCGTGGTCGAGCTGTTGGCCGATCTACCGGATATCTGGGACGTGAACGTCTCGGACTGGGCCAATGAATCCGTGACCACCCGGTTCCAACCGCAGGACGGGTTTCAGAATGACTACCTATCCTACGTCAAACAGGTGACCGATAAGCCGGTTGTCGGGGTCGGGCGGCTGACCTCGCCAGACGTGATGCTGTCGATGCTGCGCAAGGGGATCGTTGACCTGATTGGTGCGGCTCGCCCGTCGATCGCGGACCCGTTTATCCCGCGCAAGATCAAAGAGGGTCGCATTGACGAAATCCGCGAGTGCATCGGCTGCAACATCTGTGCCGCCTCGGACGTGTTGGACATCCCGATCCGCTGCACCCAGAACCCGACTATCGGCGAGGAATGGCGGCGCGGTTGGCATCCTGAATACATCGCTCCACGGGGGCAGGTGAAGCAGACGCTGGTGGTCGGCAGTGGCCCCGCCGGTCTGGAATGCGCCATGCAACTGGCGCGGCGCGGATACGAAGTCACGCTGGCCGAAGGCGCGATGGACTTTGGTGGGCGGGTTCTGCGGGAAAGCCATTTGCCGGGGCTGGCCGCATGGGGCCGGGTGGCCGATTACCGGCTGAATGACCTGTGCCAGCGCGCCAATGTGCAGATGTTCGCAGAAAGCACGCTGGATGCGGATCAGGTGATCGAGCTGGGCATCGACCATGTGTTTCTGGCCACCGGTGCCGCATGGCGCGCCGACGGTGTGGGTCGCGACACGCGCCGCTCACCGCCGGAGATCGACCCGTCGGCTTTCATCTATACTCCGGACGACATCATGGCCGGGTCCGAGCCGGAAGGCTGGGTGGTGGTCTATGACGATGACCACATCTATCTGGCCAGTGTGATCGCTGAAAAGCTGGTGCACCTGGGATGCGAGGTTGTCTTTGTGACGCCGGACAGCACGGTGTCGAGCTTCTCGGCCTATACGTTGGAGCAGCGCCGCATTCAGACGCGGCTGATCGAACTGGGCGTGGATATTTGCTGTAACCAAACGCTGAGCCGTATTGCGCCTGACTGCGTAACCACGGCCTGCGTCTATTCCGGGCGGGTGTCGCAGATTGAAAGTACGGCGACCGTGCTGGTGACCGAACGGCAGCGCAACACCACCCTTTTTGATCAGTTGCAAGGCAGGGGGCTGAAGACGCTTGAACTGATCGGCGATGCCGCCGCGCCGGATCTGATTGCCGATGCGGTATTCGATGGCCACCGCGCCGCGCGCGACTTTGAACGGCTCAAGGACGCGGCTGAACAGGACGGGTTCCGCCGGGAAATCACCGATCTGCGAGAGGAGGCATCATGACCCAGACCATCGCAACCAAAACCCGCCGTCGCGGCGGCGGTCGCGCGGCACGTATCGCGCAACAGCAGGCCAGCACCGGAAACGATGCGGTTCACGGCGGGCTGCCCGGTGGCCGCTATCGCCCTCTTTCACAGGCGGATATGGTGGCCATCCACCGCGCGGCCCTGACCGTGCTGGAGCGGACAGGTCTGGCCGATCCGTTCCCGGAACTGCTGGATCTGGTCTTGCCCAAAGGAGCGGTTCTGAACGACCACAACCGACTGTGCTTCCCCCGCGCGTTGACCGAGGACCTGCTGTCCAACGCTGCACGGGAATACTACGTCCATGCACGGGGTGAGCGTGCTGGCAAGGACGACATGCACTGCACAGCCCAAAGCGTGTATTTCGCCAACTCTGGCACCGCAGTCACAACCTTTGACGCGCAGACCAAATCTTATCGCCCGTCCACGCTGTGCGATATCTACGATTTCACCCGGCTGGTCGATAAGCTGGACAATATCCACATGTTGGGGGCCACCGTGCTGGCCACCGATGTGACCGACGATTTCACCCACGACATGAACATGGTCTACGCTATGCTTTCGGCCAGCCAGAAACCGGCCTGTCTGGCCTTCCGTAGCCGCAGTCACATTCCGCACGCCATCCGCATGTTCGATCTGGCCTCGGGGGGTGAAGGGAAGTTTCTGAAAAAGCCCTCGGTGGTGTTTGGCGGCTGTCCTATCGTGTCACCGCTGCGCATCGGACGCGAGAATATGGAAATACTGATCGACACCGCCAAGCTGGGCCTGACCGTCGATCTGGCCGTCCCGCCGCAGGCCGGCGCCACCGCGCCCGCGACATTGGCCGGGACGCTGGTGCAGGCAGTGGCGGAAACGCTGGCCTGCGTTGCCATCGCCAACCTGATCACACCGGGTTGCCCGGTTAGCTTCGCGGCCTGGCCCTTCATAACCGATCTGCGCAGCGGGTCGTTCACTGGCGGCAGTGGAGAGCAGGCCTTGATCGGCGCCGCTGCCGTGCAGATGGGCAATTTCTACGGCCTGCCGACCTCGGTCGGGGCAGGGATGACCGATGCCAAGCTGACCGACGCGCAATATGGGCTGGAAAAGGCGCTGACCTTTTCCTTGGCTGCCCATGCCGGGGCCAACCGGGTGTGCGAGTTCGGCGGAATGCTGGGCAGCCTGATGGGGTGCAGCTTTGAAAGCATGGTCATCGACGATGAGGCTGGTGGTATGATCCTGCGATCCCTGCGCGGCATCGAAGTGACCGACGAGACCATGGCCGTAGACGTGATCCACAAATGCGCCATCGACCCGGGGCATTTTCTGGGCAATCCGCATACGCTGAGTTTCATGAACTCGGAATTCGTCTACCCCCAACTGATGGACCGCGAACGCACCGATACGTGGGAAGGCGAAGGCAAGGTCGATCTGCTGCAACGCGCGCAGGACAAGGCACAGGACATTCTGGGAGTGCATTTCCCCAACTATTTCGGGGCCGAGGACGCTCGAGTGCGCGAGGAGTTCCCTATCGTTGTGAAAACCGAGCAGATGCGGGGCAACCGGAGCTAGGGCACAATACGGCCCGGGACTATCTGTTTTCGAACCAGATCGAAAAGGTGGTGCCGTCAGAGGCGGGCAGCAGGGCAATATCTCCGCCATGTGCGCGCAGCGTGTTGCGGACGATGGCCAGCCCCATGCCTGTCCCGCCTTGGTCACGTTTCGTGGTGAAGAACGGGTCAAACACCCGCGCCGCGTTGCCGGCAGAGATGCCCTGTCCGTCATCGCGCACCGTCAGGACAACCCGTGCCTCGTCTGGCACGGCTGACATTTGCACGACCTGCGCGTCATGCTCAGACGCGTTGCCCAGCAATTGCCGCAGCACGACCTGCAGACCCTTGGGGCCAATCGGGATGGTCACGTCACCGCCCTCGATCCGCAGATCAAGGGTGGGAAAGTCGCTGCCCAGCCCGTCCTGCAGTTCAATCAACGAGGTCACCCCGTCATGACGCGACTCGCGCGCGCGGGCGACCTGTCGCATGGCGTCGATCTGATGCTCCATCTGCACGCCCGCACTGGCGATCTGATCAATCAGACGCAGATTCTCGGCCGAGAGGGTTTCGTCATCACGCAGCAGTTCCGTCGCCGCGCGCAGGGTCGCGACGGGTGTTTTCAGCTCATGCGTGACATGGTCCGAGAAACTGCGGATCGTCGTTTCCCGATTACGCAGGGTTTCGGCCATGTCGATGACGCTTTGCGCGGTGGTGCCAAGTTCCTGAGTGCCGAACCGCGCAGGCGGCGACAGGGGGGCGGCGGGGCGTCGAACGACCTGAGTGGCAAAGCGTTCAAGCGCAAAGATCGGCCGCAGCAACAACCGGACCAGCAGCCAGCCCAGAACGCCCGTGGCGGCGGTGATGATCAGCGCCAATAAAACGGCGGCGTTGCGATAGCCCAGTTCCGGTCCCAGATAGCGAAACGCCACAAGCCCGGTCAGCGACAAAAGCAAGGTACCGCACAGGGCGCCGCCCAACACAAAGGCAAGACTCGGGCGCCACTTGCGCCTCATGTTGCGGCGCCTTGAATGCGTATGCCAACGCCATGCACAGTTTCGATCGCACCTGAGCAGCCCGCTTGCGCCAGCTTACCCCGCAGGTTCCTAAGATGGCTGTCCAAGGTGCGTTCCGAGACCTGAGACAGTGCGCCCCAGACCGCCTGTATCAGCTGCGCCCGGCTGTGCACCTGACTGGGGCGCTCGATCAGCGTGGCCAGCAAGGTGAACTCGGTCGCGGTCAGGGGTACGGTGGCCTCATCACACCTGCAAATATGCGCACCGGGGTCCAGCGTGATCCGACCATGGCTCAGGATCGCGTTAGGACGCTGCCCGGCCGAGCGTTTCAGGATCGCCCGCACCCGCGCCACAAGCTCTCGCGGGCTGAAGGGTTTGGTGACGTAGTCGTCAGCACCCATTTCCAGACCCAGTATCCGGTCAATCTCATCATCGCGGGCGGTCAGGAACAGGATCGGCACTTCGGACCGGGCGCGGATGCGACGGCAGACCTCGAACCCGTCCATCTCGGGCAGGCCGATATCCAGAACGATCAGGTCCGGTGCTTCGCGGGCGGCGTGGGTCACAGCGATCTGGCCGTCGCTGGCGGTGACCACCTGAAATCCCGCGCGTTCCAAGGCCAGGCTTACCAGCTCGCGCAGGCGGGGGTCGTCATCAACCAACAGGATTTTCATTGCGCCTCGCTTTGCGTGTTTGCTGCAAGATAGCCATTCACGCGCGCGGTGCGAAAGTCCCATTCGCGCCAGTTGGGATCGGTCGGGTCGGGATGCACACAGCTTTGCGCCCAGTCGGGGATATGCGGGATCGGTTGCAGCGCCACCTGTGTCGACATCGCTTTGGCCGCGGTATGCCCAAGGCTGCACAGATAGAGCCAGTCCGTCGGGATCGTGTTGTCCGAGTCCGACGCGCGCGACAGCGTGTCCGTCGCGATCAGGGCGGCGAAATTGATGAATGAGCAGGTATAGAGCGTCCCCGTGCCCAGTGCGGCGACCCGCAGCAAAAGCCACCCCGAGGATCGGCCCCGCTGCACCTGCCACGCCACCATCGCCAGACCGATCGCGACCAGCCCCATCCAGATCACCGCATAGACGCGCAGATAGGTCAGGCCATAGGAGTTGATATAAAGGTCCAGACGAAACGCGGCCGACAGGGTCAGCAGCACGTTTTGCGCTAACCACAGAAGCAGAAGTGATTTCAGAGCCGGGTTTCGTTCCGAAAACGGGCACGCCGCCAGTGCGAAACCTCCGGCCAGCAAGGCGGTCGCCAGCAAAGGGTAGGCGCCGCGATGGGCGTAGGTGGCATAGCTCATCCCATCGGGCAGAGATGCGTCGCCGAACAGGATCGAGAAATCCAGTACACATTGCAGGGCCAGCATGAGGTTGAACAGAACCAGCGCCCGAAAGACTGACCCGGCGTTCAGGAAACGCGGAGCATTCCAGTCGGGTAGGGTAAGCGCGATCGCCTCATCCGGGGTGGGGGCGGTCAGGACCGGCCAGACCAACAGCGCCAACCCGGACCAGAACATTGCACGTCGGAGCAGTAGGAAAAGATCGAAATCCACCCGAAGCATTCGCACCACCATATGTTCAAGCACGGGGTTCGCGCTGATCAACAGAGCGCTGAGGACCATTACACCACCCAGCGGAAACGCCCAGTTGCGAAGGAAAGCGCGAACAAAAGTTCCGCTTAACGAGCTGTGAGAGGCGGCCCGAGTGCGCCAGTCCCGGATGTAGGCCGCTAAGGTCACGATACCGGCGGTCGGAAGACGCTTTATCAGACGCAGGACAGCGTTTGCCAGCCATGGCAGGCTTTCGCGTGTCTTGATCTCGGGCGGTATGCGCAACAGGACCACGGCAAAAAGCAGCCCGGCGGTGAGGAAGATCAGCGACAGAAGCTGCACATGTTCCAGAATGGGAAGGGTCGCCAGCAGCAGTACTCCGGCAGAGGTCCACGGTTTCTTGCGGAGCGGGCTTTCGAAACTGACCGCCGCAAAGATACCCCATGCAAAGAGGGCCAACGAAAGCCCGGGACAGTATCCCCAGAACAGAAAATCCCCCAGCAGAACAATAAGGATCAAGGCGGCAAATCGGGGAAATCGGTGGATAAGGTCCAGTATGTTGCCCGGTGGTGCCGAAGGGGGCACCTGGTCAATCGATGGGCCGCTTTCGCTGGCCAGCCACCAGCCGTCATGGGCAAGGGATCGGGGCAATCCACGGATGATGAGTTCTTTGGGCATGTCGTTCTCCTGCTCGAGTTTCCCCGAAGGTGAACGCGCGGCCTGCAGATAATCCGCACCAGTTGTGCAGATTTCGTGCAGATATGCAGAAAACCGTCTGTTGCCCTAGTGCGTGTGACGGTGCCCCGACAATTCCCCGGCAAATCGCTGGTTTCGGACATCTGCAGTGGTCAGGTTGTACTGCGCCCGAAACGCCCGCCCCAACGCAGCGGCGGAGGAAAACCCGGTCGCCGTGGCGATCTCGGATTGCGGCATGTTGGTGTGTTGCAGCAGGCTGTGGGCGCGCTCCAGCCGAAGCTCTCGATAGGTGATCAGAAGCTTGACGCCTGTCTTGCCCAGAAACCGCCGCTGCAACTGGCGGGTGGATGCGCCGACAGTTTGAGACAGATCTGAGATCTTCAACGGATCTTCCACGTTGTTCAGCATGGCCTCGATCACCTGTCGCACCATCGGATCGGCCCCGGACCGTTGGATCAGGCGGGCTGCCAGCTGGCTGGAGCAGCTGCGTTCCGGTTCGGTCAGACCGATATAGCCGCGCAGGGTATCGGCCAGATGCTCTCCGTGATCCAGTGCCACGCAGTCCGCCAACAGCCGCAGCGCGCTCAGCTTGGTTGCGGCGCTGTGCGTGCGGTTGTCAGGTGACCAATGCGTGTTCCTGTGGCAGTCGGAAAGCCCGATTTCCCGTGCCGCAGCCGCAAAGTTGGGATGGATGGCAGCAGTTGTTTCTGCGGTCCGCCCGGCCTGCGCCAACAACAGCACCGCGCCACCGACCAGTATGGACCGTGACGCCAGGTTCAGTATCTGCGATATACGGGCTTTGTCGGTGCTGTCACACGGCCAGGTTTTCTGGATGTCGCCCCAGAAAATTGCCGTGCGGCCCGCCCAATAAAGCGGGGCACCCGCAGAACCGGTTTCAGGGCATCGGACATTCACGACATAGATGTGGTCTTCGACCAGATCGTTCAAGGCGTCGAAAAACTCGACAATCATCTCAGCCGACGCTTTTGCCTTGGGATCATTCAGAAAAACGTCGATATACCGTGTTCGTTCAAACGCTCTGGTGGCCGGCCGTGCTTGGTCGTTTCCGAGGACATAGTGTTTCATCGTTCCTCCACCTGCCATTCATGGGGTCGTCCCCCGCCGGTTTCCCGGCGGGGGTGTTTTTCACTCGGCTGCGTCTTGGTATGCGTCCATTGGTGGGCATGTGCAGACGAGGTTTCT
>NZ_WPZO01000009.1 GCF_013031355.1 Ruegeria arenilitoris
ACGGCAACGGCGAAGTCGAAGCCAAGGTCAAAGCCGAGGTCGCAGACCTCTGCGCCAAATTCCCAATCTATCCCAACCTGTAAGTTGAAGGACCCGAACCATGAGCTTTCATTCCATTGAACAAGCCCCTGCCCGTCTGAACCGCAGCGAGCTGGCCGTTCCGGGCAGTCAGCCCGGTATGTTCGAAAAGGCGGCGCAGTCGAATGTAGACGTCATTTTCCTTGATCTGGAAGACGCCGTTGCGCCCGATGAAAAGGAACAGGCGCGCAAGAACATCATCGAAGCGCTGAACGACATCGACTGGGGCAACAAGACCATGTCGGTGCGGATCAACGGTCTGGACACCCACTACATGTACCGCGACGTGGTGGATGTGGTCGAACAGGCTGGTGAACGGCTGGACTTGATCATGATCCCCAAGGTCGGCACCGCCGCTGATGTCTATGCCGTCGATATGCTGGTTACTCAGATCGAAGACGCCAAGGGCTACAAGAAACGCATCGGCTTCGAGCACATCATCGAAACTGCGCTGGGGATGCAGAATGTCAGCGAGATCGCAGCCGCGTCGAAGCGCAACGAAAGCCTGCACTTTGGCGTTGCCGACTATGCGGCCTCGACCCGCGCGCGGACCACGATCATCGGCGGCGTGAACCCCGACTACTCGGTGCTGACCGATGCGGACGCGGATGGTGGTCGCATGACCCATTGGGGCGACATGTGGCACTACGCTCTGGCCCGTATGGTGGTTGCCGCCCGCGCCAATGGCCTGCGCCCGATTGATGGGCCTTTCGGCGATTTCCAGGATCCCGACGGCTATCGTGCCGCGGCCAAACGTGCGGCGGTTCTGGGTTGCGAAGGCAAATGGGCGATCCACCCCAGCCAGATCGCGCTGGCGAACGAGGTGATGTCGCCGTCCGACGCCGAGGTCAACAAGGCTCAGCGCATTCTTGTTGCCATGGCCGAGGCCGAAGCCGCAGGCAAAGGCGCGGTTTCGCTGGACGGCCGCCTGATCGATTATGCGTCGATCCGTCAGGCTGAAGTACTGGTAGAGAAAGCGGGCCAGATCGCTGCGGCCTGAACCGTTCAAGCCTGTAAAACAGAAAATGCGAGGGTTTGCGCCCTCGCATTTTTTGTGCGGTTGACCGCGTCGACTTGGCCAGCCCATCAGGGCTGGCCGGGATTTCGTCAGTTAGCTTCTTCAGCTTCGGCAAAGGTACTCTGCACACCATGCGACGACCGGATGCTGTCGCGCCAGATCGCTTTGATCAGGGCAATACACATCAGAACCATCACCAGTGAGAACGGCAGCGCACCGATCACCATCGCTGTCTGGATCGCCTTCAACCCGCCAACCAGCAGCAGTGCCGCAACAACCAGCCCCAGAGCAACGCCCCAGAAGATGATGTGAGGCCGCGCCTTTGGACCTTCGTCGCCCGCCGCGTTGATGGTGTTGACGATAAGCACCGCCGAGTCCGCCGAGGTCACCAGATAGGTCATCAGCAGCACAACGATCACGATCGCCATCATCCAACCCAGCAGCTCACCCAGCATGAAACCGGTCATCGCAAAGATCTTGTCACCGTCGGAGGCACTGAAGATGACGTCATTTGCGCCACCGTTCAACTCCAGATCAATCGCAGTTCCACCCGCGAAGGAGAACCAGACAAAGCACATGATCGCAGGCACGATCACCGCACCCAGAACGAACTCGCGAATGGTGCGGCCGCGCGAGATGCGGGCTAGGAACAGGCCGACAAACGGTGCGAATGCGACCCACCAGGCCCAGTAGAACACCGACCAGCCGCCCTGCCAGCCTTCCAGACTGTCGGCGACGCCTCCGGCCCCGTCACCGCGGAAGACGGTAAACAGCATGCCCGGCAGCGCAACCAGGTATTCCCAGACGCCGACAAACAGGGCGTGCAGGCCAAAGAAGGTCGAGCCAAAAATCAGGAAGAACGACAGCAGGAAGATGGACAGAACCATGTTCAGGTTCGACAGCCACTTGATGCCTTTGCCCACGCCGGACAGGGCCGACAAGGTAGAGGCCCCCATAATGACGACGATAGCAAATATGATCCCGACCGAGGAGGCCGTGCCTTCATCATTCAGCAGCCACTCACCTACTCCGATGCGTGCCATGCCAGCAACGAATTGCTCGACCCCGAAGCCCAGCGTTTGCGCAACGCCCAGAATGGTGGCGATCACCGCAACGATATCGATGGCGTGACCCAGCCAGCCCGACAGGCTGGAACCGAAAAGTGGTGTCAGCGACGACCGGATGGTCAGCGGCAGGCCACGGCGATACGCGAAATAGCCCAGCCCCAGACCGGCAATCGCATAGGACGCCCAGGCCGAGAACCCCCAGTGCAGATAGGACCATTTATAGGCATTCAAGACGTTGTCCGCCCCTGCCCCGGTCGCAAGGCCTTGGATCACATCCGGGTTGTTCTTGAAGTGATAGACCGGTTCAGCCACGGCCCAGGTCAGCATCCCCACACCGATCCCGGCCCCGAACATCATGGAAAACCACGAGAAGTTGGAGAACTCCGGCACATCGTCATCCATGCCGATTTTCAGCCGGCCCGCTGCGGGCCAGATTGCCAACCCAATGCAAACCAGCACGAACAGGGCCATCACGTAGATGTACCAGCTGGCAAAGTTGGACAGGATAAAGCTGTTGAACCCGGACAGGACCGTTCCGGCCTGCTCGGGGAAGGCGACCGCCCAAATTACAAGGCCGCCTACCGCGAGCTTTGCCGTTACGGTTACATCAACGCTGAACCCCGAATAAAACCCGGTATCTGCGGTTTTAATCGGCAGGTCCGTCAATGGCTCCGCGATTTTGTTGTCGTCGTTTGACATCCTAAGTCCTCCCTTTGGATTGTCTCTTGTTTGGGTGAAACGGTTCCTCCGCTTTCATTTGTTCTTGTTGTGGTTTTTGCCGGTCACGCGTCCAACGCGACCGGTCCTTTAGGCCAGCTGCAGCAGGCCAGCACGTAGCCCTGTTCGGTATCGCCGGGTTGCAGCCCGCCCATGTCCTGCATTTCGACGTCGCCCTGGGTCAGGCGCACTTTGCAGTTGCCACACACGCCCTGCTGACAGGCGGAATCGATCCAAACCCCGGCATTCAGCGCTGCCTCAAGCAGGGTTTGGCCTTCGTCCGCGTGCCCATGCAGACCGCTGAGCGAGAAATAGACCTCACCCCCTGTGCCGCTGCTTTCTTCGATGGTGATCTTCTCGCCAAAGCTTTCCTCGTGCACCGCAGCAAACGGGATGACCGAGGCCACGTCGCGCGCTGCTTTCATGAAACCCTCGGGGCCACACATGAAAATGCTGCGCTCGGCGTGATCAGGCACAAGACGCTGCAGCAGGTCAGCCGATATCTGACCGGTTTCGCCCACGAACCCGTCTTCGGCCTCATCCACAATCATGTGGACAGTCACATTGGCAAAGCGTCGGTTCAGAAATTCCAGCTGATCGCGGAAGATGATGTCTTTCGGCGAGCGCGCGAAATGCACAAAAACGATGTCCTTGGGCAAGGTCACGTCGGTGACGTATTGCAGCATCGACATAACCGGAGTGACGCCTGAACCACCGGACAGGAACAGAGGCTTGTCGCTGGGAATATCCACCCAATTGAAGCCGCCGGTGATGTCCGCGATCTCAAGTTCCATGCCGGGTTTCATTTGATCGTTCAGATAGTTGGACACCATCCCACCCGGAACACGCTTGACTGTAACCTGAATGTTGTGAGGCCGGGTCGGCGTGGACGAGATCGAATAGGCGCGCACATGCGGCTTGCCCTCGATCTCGAAACAGAAGGTCACGTACTGGCCGGGCTTAAAGTCGAAGCTGCGGCTTTGCGTGTCTTCGAAGACGAAGGTCTTGCTGTCATGTGTTTCGTCGATCACCGCCTTGCAGGTCAAAGTGGCAGGCCCACCCGCGTAGCAGGGTTGGTTATTGGCTGAACTCAGGGAAAACGGACTGTCCGTCGCAACGAGCATCTTGCGGAAACCTCCAGAATAGGGTTCGCGCGAGGATAATGGTGCAGTGGAACTGAAAAACGGCGCAGAATTGCGGTATCAATCGGTTAAAACGATTGATCGGTACTGGATCAGTTCTTTGAACAGGGTGACGGCCTGCGCCACCAACGCATCATGACGTTTTCGCACATGAACGATGGAATAGATGGGCTGGGGGATCACGGGTGCATCCATCACCCGTTGCAATGACGGATACTCGGCGCACAGGCCCGGGGCGGCAAAGCCGGGGAAATAGGCGGTTCCACCGCTGGATTTCAGGAAGTCCAGCGCAAGATCGTCGCTTCCAACAACGGTCGAGCTTTGCGGCTGATCCGAAAAGGCCTCATCATGCTGGCGGTCAAAATAGGATGTATAGGCGACCTGAATGTAACGCGGCCAGGATACATCCTCGACCCGGTCACAATCGGTGGACAGCATTACATAGCTTTCGCTGCCCAATTCGCTGACAAACATGTCCGGTGCCTGCTGCGGGACGAAGACAATTCCGATATCAGTCTCACCGGTCAAAACATCGCGTTGAATCTGTTGTGAGAAGTTGGCCTCGAGATACAGATCCAGATGCGGGTTTCTTTCCCGGACCACCTTCGCCCAATCGATCAGCACAGATCGCGCCAGGCTGAACTGAACGGAAATCCGCAAACGCTGTCTTTTGCCACCGCCACCGGCCTCGACATCACGCCGCGCAAGGCTCCAGGCGGCCAGCAGCGATCGGCAATGGGTTTCAAATCGCCGACCCGCAGCCGTGGGCTCGGCCCCGCCCCGACCGCGCTCGAACAGGCGCGTGTCCAGCTCCTGCTCCAACTGGCGGATGCGGGCGCTGACTGTGGATTGGGTCACATTCAGACGTTCGGCGGTGCGGTTGAAGTTCCGCGTTTCCAGAACATCCATGTAGGTCACTAGCAGTTGGCGGTTCATTTAATCGAAAATCTCGATTGATAGATGAGTTTCAATTGCATTTATTTGTCAAAACTTCGCAGATATCAAGCGTCGTTGAACAAGATAAAAAGCCCGCCCTTTTGGCGCCAGCAACAGGAGAAGTTCATGTTCATCGTCGATTGCGACTGCCACAACTATTGGTGCAGCGCCACGGTTCTGGAACCGTATATGGATGGTCTGTTCAAGGACATGTTTGTCCGCGGCGAGCGGACCGGCCCGCGCGGTGCCTTCCCCCACGGCCACCGCCCATGGTTCCACCCCGAAGGTTTCGCCCGCCATGATGTGAACCCGATTGAGGAAGACGATAACTATCTGATAATGAAAGAAAAGCACCTCGATAAATACAATATCGACGTTGCAATTCTGACCGGCGACGAACCGATCGAAGCCTCGACCTTGGCCAACCCCTATTACGCCAATGCGCTGTGCAAAGCCTATAACGACTACATGATCGACTACTGGCTGCCCAAGGACGAGCGGTTCTGGGGATCAATCGTGGTGGCACCGCAGGATCCGCACCTCGCCGCTGCTGAAATCCGTCGCGTCGGCGGCCATCCCCGTGTCGTTCAGGTTTTGGTGAGCCACGGCGCCGCCCGCCCCTACGGCGATCCCTTCTACCATCCGATCTATGAAGCCTGTGCCGAAATGGGCCTGCCGTTTGCCATGCACCTTGGCGGACAGGGTGGTATCAACTCGACCCCCATCGGTGCCGGGCCTTCGACCTTCTTCTGGGAAACCCATGCGATCCTGCCGCAAACGGCTATGACTCACATGGCCAGCCTCATCGCCCATGGTGTGTTCGAAAAATGGCCAGAGCTGAAGGTGGTGATCATCGAATGTGGCGTCGCCTGGGTGCCATCGGTCCTGTGGCGTCTGGACTCGAACTACAAGGCGCTGCGCAAGGAAACGCCGTGGCTCAAGCGGCTGCCGTCCGAGTACTTCAAATCAAACATCCGCATGTCGACCCAGCCGCTGGAGCAGCCCGAGAACATCCAGCACCTGTGGGCCACGCTCGAGGCGATGGATGGCGAGAACACCCTGATGTTCGCGTCGGACTATCCGCACTGGGATTACGACGACGTCAACAAGCTGCACGTCCCGCCTGCATGGCGCGAGAAAATCTTCGGGCTCAATGCGTTGGACGTCTACACCCGCCTGCCGCGCCCTATGGCGCACGCCGCAGAATAAAGAAGGAGCTTTCGACCATGGCAAACAAGCATTTCGCCTGCAAAACCGACGAAGTTCCCGCCAATGCGGCCAAGATCGTCACCGTGTCAAACATGCCGATCGGCGTATTCAAACTGGATGACGGCTATCACGCGCTGCTGAACATCTGCCCCCACAAAGGTGCCGCCCTGTGCGAAGGGCCGGTTTGCGGCACCACCCGCGAAACCGACTCGACCGAGTTCGTCTATGACCGCGCCGGTGAGATCGTCCGTTGCGCCTGGCACGGATGGGAATTCGACATTCGCAGTGGCGAGTTTCTGGTGGACTCGTCCATCAAAACACGCCGCTTTGACGTCTCGCAGGAAGGGGACGAGCTTTACGTCCACTTCTGAAACCCCCCACAACTGTCTTCCGTCAGTTGTGACCGACTGGCGCTGCCCAAATAGCTGGGTAGCGCCTTTTTTCATTCCGTCGCGACGCGTCTGACCACGCGGTAGATCATCACGAAGAAGACCGGCACGAAGACAACGCCCAACACCGTGGCCGAGATGACGCCACCCATCACGCCCGAGCCCATCGCCGTACGCCCCCCGGCACCCGCGCCGGTGGACAGGACCAGCGGCAGAACCCCCAGCGAGAACGCCATCGAAGTCATCAGGATCGGTCTGAACCGCTGATGCGCCGCGTCCTTGACAGCTTGCAGCAAGGGTTCTCCGGCTACGACCTTGTCGCGGGCGAACTCGACGATAAGAATCGCGTTCTTACCGGTCAGACCAATCACCGTCAGCAGTGCAACCTGGAAATAAACGCCGTTTTCAAACCCGCCCAGCCAGGCCCCGACCAATGATCCGGTGACACCGATCGGCATCGCCAGCATCACCGCGAAAGGAATGGTCCAGCTTTCGTACAGGGCCGCAAGACACAGGAACACTGCGGCCAAAGACAGGGCATAAAGCATCCCTGCCTGATCCCCGGATTCCCGTTCTTCCAGCGACAGACCCGTCCAGGCGATCTGATATCCCGGCGGCAATTGCTGTGCCAGCGCCTCGATTTCGGCCATTGCTTCACCCGTGGTGAATCCTGGTGTAGGGCTGCCCTGCAGCTGAATGGCCGACACGCCGTTATAGCGATACAGCCCCTGCGGCCCGAATTGCCAATTCGCGGACGAGAAGTTCGACAGGGGCACCAGCCCACCGGAATCGTTGCGCACCCGCCAAGCCTCGATATCCTCGGGGACCATGCGGTACGGCGCGTCGCCCTGAACGTAGACGCGCTTGATCCGGCCCCGGTCCAGGAAGTCGTTCACATAGCGCCCGGCCCAGGCCACCGACAAAAGCTCACCTACTTCCTGCGCGGACAGCCCCATCGCACCGGCGGCGCGCCAATCCAGATTGATGTTGAACTGGGCCGCGTCCTCAAGTCCGTTCGGGCGGATCGAGGCTATCTTCTCGCTTTGCATGGCTAGGCCCATCAGTTGATTTCGGGCCTGCATCAACTCTTCATGGCCTTGGCCATCACGGGCCTGCAGGTAAAAGTCGAAACCGCTGACGTTGCCAAGCTCGATCACTGCGGGCGGCACAATCGGGAAAACAAAGGCTTCCTGAATCTGCGAGAAGGCACCAAAGGCCCGGCCTGCGATGGCCTGAACGCTGCGATCCGGGGTCTTGCGTTCGTCCCAATCCTTCAGGCTGATAAAGGCAATGCCCATATTCTGCCCCAGCCCGGCAAAGCTGAAGCCGCGCACGGTAAAGACCGACTCGACGTTTTCGGCCTCATTCTCCAAATAGTACTGCTCAATCTGTTCCAACACTTCCTCGGTCGCCCCAGCGGTAGAGCCGGTCGGGCCCTGAACCAGAGTGAAAAGGATGCCCTGATCCTCTTCGGGCAAAAAGCCGGTCGGTGTGCGGGCAAACAGGAACACCATCGCGGCACCGATCAGCAGATAGATCAATCCCACACGCAGCGGGCGCCGGATCGAGAACCCGACCAGCGACGAATAACTCTCGGTCAGCCGGTCGAACCCGCGGTTAAACCATCCGAACAGGCCGCGATTGCGCTTGTCATGATCGGGCTTGCGCAAAAGCGTCGCGCACAAGGCGGGCGTCAGAGTCAGCGCCACCACAACCGACAGCATCATGGCCGAGACGATCGTGATCGAAAATTGCTGGTAAATGACCCCGGTCGAGCCGCCAAAGAACGCCATCGGGATGAACACGGCGGACAGAACCAGAGCGATCCCGACCAGCGCGCCGGTGATCTGACCCATGGATTTCCTGGTGGCTTCGTAAGGGGAAAGCCCTTCTTCCTCCATGATCCGTTCAACGTTTTCGACCACGACGATGGCGTCATCCACCAGCAGGCCGATTGCCAGAACCATCGCCAGCATGGTCAACGTGTTGATCGTGAAACCAAAGGCCGAGATGATCGCAAACGTTCCCAACAACACGACCGGCACCGCGAGGGTCGGAATGATTGTTGCGCGCAGGCTTTGCAGGAACAGGAACATGACGAGAAAGACCAGAACGATCGCCTCGATCAGCGTGTGGACCACTTCTTCGATCGAAATCTCGACAAAGGGCGTGGTGTCATAGGGTACGACGTATTCCACGCCGTCTGGGAAAAAGGCCGAAACCTCGTCTAGCTTGTGCTTCACCCGCTCTGCCGTATCCAGTGCGTTGGCGCCCGAGGCCAGCCGGATGGCCATGCCCGCAGTGGGCTTGCCGTTGAACCACGCGGATGTGGTATAGCTTTCGGCCCCTATCTCAACCCGCGCCACGTCGCGCAGCAGGACAAGCCCGCCATCGGTTTCCGCGCGCACCACGATCTGTTCAAAGTCTTCAGGCGTGGACAACAACGATTGCGCAGTGATCGTGGCGTTCAGGGCCTGCCCTTCGACCGCTGGCAGAGCGCCGAATGACCCCGCCGAGACCTGAGCATTTTCTTCCGACACCGCCTGTACGATATCCGCGGGCGTCAACTCGAAAGCGGCCAGCTGTTCGGGGTTCAGCCAAATACGCATCGCATATTGCGCGCCAAAGACCTGAACGTTGCCGACCCCTTCCAGACGGCTGAATTCGTCGACCATGTTGGACACCATATAGTCCGACAAATCCACCGCATCGAGGCGGTCATCGGTCGACACAAGTGCTGCCACCAGAAGGAAACCACCCGAGGATTTCTCGACGATAACGCCTTGCCGTTGAACCGTTTCCGGCAGCAGCGGGGTCGCCTGGCTCAGCTTGTTCTGCACCTGCACCTGCGCAATGTCCGGGTCGGTGCCGGTTTCAAAGGTCAGCGTGACCGTGGATGTCCCGGTCGAAGTCGAGGACGAGTTGATGTATCGCAGCCCATCAAGGCCGGTCATCTGCTCCTCGATCACTTGCGTCACGGTGTTGTTCACGGTCTGGGCAGAAGCGCCGGAGTAAGACGCAGTGACCTCAACCGTCGGCGGTGCGATCTGCGGGTATTGCGCAACCGGCAGGTTGAAAACAGCCAGCGTGCCGATGCCCATCAGCAGAATGGAAATGACCCATGCAAAAACAGGTCGGTCGATAAAGAAACGTGCCATGGGGAACTTTCACATTTTGTTGCGGGAGTCTGAGCGCCTTAGTCCGTCCGCGCGGTTCAGGACTCCGGTTCCTCGGTTGGGGCTACCGTCGCGCCGACCCCTATCTTTTGCAGCCCCGCAACGATCAGGCGGTCACCGGCCTTCAGGCCGTCCGTCACGATCCATTTGTTGCCTTCGGTGCCTCGCACGGTCAGAATCCGTTCGGCCACCGTATTGTTTTCGTCCACCACCATCGCGGTCGGCTGGCCGCGCCGGTTGCGCGCGACGCCCTGCTGCGGTGCAAGCACTGCGCCCCGCAGAACCTCGACCGGCAGATGCGCAGTGACATACATGCCGGGCAAGACAATCTGGTTGGGGTTCGGGAACTCGATCCGCAGAACCGATACACCTGTCTGCGGGTCTACCTGTGGTTCCGCCGCAAGAACTGTTCCGGTCTGATCAAAGGTCGACCCGTCCGCCAGCGAAACCGTCACTGTCGGGTCGATCGTTTGCAGAGCTGCCGTCTGCGAGGCTACGGCCCGGTTGAACCGCAACACATCCTGAGTTGAGACAGCAACGTCCACATAGACACGGTCAATCTGTCGGATGACAGCCAGCGGTTCGGCCTGCTGTGCGGTGACCAGCGCGCCTTGCGTGGCCAGCGCCCGACCGACGCGGCCTGAAAGGGGTGCGCGGATCGTTGTATGCTGCAGGTCGATCTTTGCGGTTTGCAACTGTGCCTGCGCCACCAGCAAAGCCGCCTTGGCCGCGTCGCGCTCTGCCACAGCGCTGTCAACCGCCTGCTGGCTGGCTACGTTACGCAGCAACAGCTCTGCCACGCGCTGTTCTTCCTTTTCCGCGGCCGTCAGCCGAGCCTTGGCCTGAGCGACACTCGCAGTGGCCTGTTGCACCTGCGCGTCATAGACGTCATCGTCGATGCGATACATAGCATCGCCTTCCTGAACGGTGCCGCCTTCCTGAAACAGACGTTCGACAACAATTCCAGAGACCTGCGGCCTGACTTCGGCCACACCCAGCGCCGCGACGCGGCCCGGCAGTTCGGAAAACAGGGTCACGTCCTGCGCTTCCAACGTTACAACGGTCACCGGCACTGGATTGTTGGATTGCGCTGCGGCCAAGGACGTCAAACCGGAAAGCAATACAGTCAATGACGTAAGCAGGAAGGCTCGGGTTCTGAGCATCTTTTGCGTCTCCGTTCGGTGTTTTGTCTTAAGAAATAGTCGTGATTTGAGCGGCTTTTGGTGCCACTCAGGGTGTTAGAAACTTGTTCAGGCAAGGCGGCGCAGAATGAAAATCCATCAGGCGCAATTCTGCAGCGCTCTTCCTTCCCATAAATTCCTGATGAAGAAATGCAATAGACTTTTTACCCTGTTGCGTCCACTTCCCGTCTTCACATGTCCTTGTGCGTTTTCGAACACTTGAACATCTCTGCCCTGGCCGATGGAACTATTGACCGGAACATCCAGGGCCAGCTTTCCGGCCCACCATAAGCCTGGTGGTCGAGCGTTTCAGCTTGAGAACTCTGACTGGACTAAGTTGAGGGGATCAATCATTATTTAGAAAAACAAAAAGACACGCGTCAGACCGGAATGAAGCCGCCCCTTTCACATGATCACCCTGTTACAGATACCGGCCCAAAACCGCATCTGTTTCACTTTGTCCTGCTGCCGCATTTTTCACATTTGTCGCTGATTTCGGCCATCGAGACGTTGCAGAATGCGAACCTCGTTGCGGACAGAAAGCTCTATGACTGGACGCTGTGCGGCACCGGAGAACAGGCCGTTCGATCCAGTATCGGATGTGATGTTGCGGTTGATTTCGCGCTGAAGGATGTCGCGGCGGCCCGGGATATCGTTGTGGTTTCGGGCGAGCATGTCTTTGAGTTGGACGCATTCGACCTTGAAGTCAGCCTTGGGCGCCTCGCGCGCGGCGAGGTGCGCGTCACCGGGCTGGGCACCGGGGCCATACTGATGGCTCAGGCGGGCCTGATGGAAGACGCAACTGCCGCGATTCACTCTTGGTACAGGGTCGGTTTCAAGGAAACCCATCCAGGTGTGGAACTCAGCCGACAGACCCATGTCTCAGAGTCCCTGCGCTGTTCCAGTTCGGGCGGTGTATCTGCCATCGACTTGTTTTTGGACTTCATCGAACAGGATCACGGCGCGGATTTCGCCAGCGGCGTTGCTGAATGTATGTGCTACACGCCGCTCAGGCAGATTCAGAAATCCGTCGACACAAGTATCCCAAATAGTCTGACAGTTCCAAACCGCACAGTATCGCGCGTGATCGCAGCGATGGAAAAACAGATCGAAGAGCCGGTGTCACCCGCCGTTCTGGCGGATCAGGCCGGTATCTCGCGACGGCAGATCGAGCGGCTCTTCAAGAAATACCTGGGTATCACCCCAAAACAGCATTACAGAAAAATCCGCCTGAGAGAGGCCTACCGGCTGCTTATTCAGTCATCTCAACCGATCATCGATGTTGCCCTGGCCACCGGGTTCGAAACGCCCAGCCATTTCTCGAGGTGCTTCAAGGCCGAATTCGGCGAAACTCCGTACCAACTCAGAAACAGGAAGCGGATGGATTGAATGTCCCGCCGATGTCCGATCAGACCTCTGATCGCAAGCGAGCGGCAAGGGCCTGTATTTGACTCCGCAGCGCGTTCAGCTCGTCATCGTCCCGGCCTGTTGCGCGCGAGATGCACAGGCCGATCTCATACGCCTTTTCTTCCAACGCCCGCCCTTTTTCGGTCAGCGAAATCGTCACGCTCCGCTCATCTTGCGGATTGCGCAGGCGCTGCACCAGATCAGCCCCCTCCATCCTTTTGAGCAATGGGGTCAACGTGTTGCTTTCCAACGTCAGCGCGTCACCCAACGCGCTGACCGAACGGTTGTCGGTTTCCCAAAGCGCCAGCAAGACAAGGTATTGCGGGTAAGTCAGCCCAAGCTCGGCCAGCAACGGCCGATACAAGCGCCCCATCGCGTTATTGGCGGAATACAGTGCAAAACAAAGTTGCTGGTTCAGAGGTAAGGCCTGTTTGGTCATTTGGTTTATTTAAATCGCGAGCGACTTAATCGCAAGAGATTGACAGGTAGGAAATCACCTCTTATTTGATCGCGCACGATTAAATCGCTAACGATAAAGGAGAGCGCAATGTCCGTATCCCCCCTTTACACAGCCCACGGTGCCGCAACCGGTGGCCGTGACGGCAAAGGCACAATCACCGGTTCCGACGTGATTCTGAATCTGGCCACGCCCAAGGAAATGGGTGGCAATGGGAACGGCAATAATCCCGAGCAGCTTTTCGCGGTTGGGTACTCGGCCTGCTATATTGGGGCTATGCAATACGCGGCGACGCAGGACAGCAGCCTGCCGAAAGTCCCAGCCGATGTTAAAGTCGAAGCTGCCGTTGGCATTGGCCCACGTGAGGCTGGCGGTTTTGGACTGACCGTTTCTCTGACGGTTACCCTGCCGGGTGTGGACAAATCCGAGGCCGAACGCCTGACCGCAGCAGCCCACAAAATCTGCCCTTATTCGAACGCCGTTCGGGGCAACGTGGACGTTCAAACCGCGCTGTCCTGATCGATTGTAAACACATTGCACCGTGTCCCTTTGGGCTTGGTGCAATGTCCCAAACCGCACCCGTCTTGCCCGCGATTGAAGGATTCAAAGCGCATCGTTGGATATTGCTTTAGCGAAGATCAAAGACGTGCGGGTTTTATTCCCAAGGGTCAAAACGATGCGCGTCCGGGGTGTGCCTGATGCTAGAGCGCCAGCACCAGACGGTCGGATTTTGCGCGCGACACACAGGTGCAGAGATAGCTGTTCGTGGCCTGCTCCTCGGGTGTAAGGATGCCATCGCGATGATCCACTTCGCCTTCAACGACATCAACCATGCAAGAGCCGCAGAGCCCTTCCGAACAGCCGAAATCCACATGGACGCCGTTGGTCTTGAGCACCTCGAGGATCGTTTCTTCCTTAGACACCGAGTAGACGGCGCCGGTGGAATGAACCTCAATCTCAAAGCTGTCATTGGGTGCGTGTTCGATCTCTGACGCGGCGGCGAACCGTTCGAAATGGATCGCACCACCGCGCAGAGCAGTGCCGGATTCCAATACGGCGTTCAACATCGGCTCGGGGCCGCAAGTATAGACGTCGGCCCCCATCGGCATGGATTGCATCACCGCCGCCAGATCGAACGCTCCATCGGTATCGTCACAATGCAAGTGATACCACTCATCCAGACCCAGAGCGCGGAACTGTTTGTCCATCGCGGCATAGTCTTTCGAACGCACGAGGTAATAGACGCGGAAATCCTGTCCCCGGTTCAGCAACTCGCGTGCCATTGCCACCAGCGGAGTGGCTCCAATACCGCCCGCAATCAGGGTAACGTGGCGATCATGGCTTTCCAGCGGAAAGTGATTGCGTGGCCCGCCGATGGCAAGCTCAGCGCCTTCCTCCAGATCATGCATGGCCTGGGATCCGCCGCGCCCGTCATCCTCACGTTTAACGGCCACGTTGATCATGCGGCCGTCTTGGCTCCAGCTCCAAAGCGAGTACTGGCGCACCAGATCCTCGGTCAGATGAACGTCCACGTGGGCGCCGGGTTCGAGGCCTGTGAACCGGCCACCGAGGATTTCGAAACAGAAATCCGACGTATCCGGGCTCAGTTCGGTTTTTCGGACAAGGCGCGCGGCTTGTGTGTTCATCAGGGTTCCCATCATTGTGTTTTGCCGGTTTCGCAACCGGCAACAAAACTGCAGAAAAAAACATATTTTTCAATTGCAAAATTTCTCATATTCGGTTGAAGCACACTCACGTAAATTCCCAGGACCACGCAGCACGCATGTCACGACGCCACTACAACCTACCTCCACTTGCCACGCTGTCCGCTTTTGAGGCGGCGGCGCGCCATCTGAGCTTCAAGGAAGCCGCAAGCGAGCTATCCGTCACCCCGGGTGCCGTGAGCCATCAGATCAAGGCGCTGGAGACCGACCTGAGCACGCCGCTATTTGTTCGCAAGCATAGGGGCGTCGAACTCACCGAAGATGGCGAGGCGCTCTACGAGGTTCTGGGCACATCTTTCCTCAAGGTGTCCAAAGTGTTGGAACAAGTTCGCAGCGGTGATTCCGAGAACCACGCCACTGTCGGATCGACCACCGCCGTTGCGGCCCTTTGGTTGTCGCCGTCGGTCATCCGGTTCTGGCAGGAATACCCGCATGTGAAAGTGAACCAGATGGCGCAGGATACGTCTTTTGCGGACCGCCCTGATCTGGATTTCTTCATCCGTTACGGGCAGGAGCCGAACTCCTCGTTGCCGCATACAAAACTCTATCGCGATACCCTGACGCCTGTGTGCAGCCCCGAATTGGCCGCGGAGTTGAAGGGGGCCAGCCTCGGTGACCTGACGCAGCACCGCCTGATCCATCTGGAAACCAGGGACAATACCTGGACCACCTGGCCGGAGTGGTTTCAAGAACTTGGCTATACCGGAAATTTACCGGCCCAATCGCGGGTTAACAGTTATGCGTTAGCCCTGCAGATGGCCCGCAAGGGGGCCGGCTTGGCGCTGGGGTGGAAGCGTCTGATTCAACCGATGCTCAGTTCGGGCAAGCTGGTGGCGCTTGAAGAGTTCAGCATTCCCGCCCCAAATAATTTCTTTCTGGTCGGGCGCGAAGATGAACACCTTTCCGAAGGTGCGCTGGCCCTCAAAAATTGGTTGCTAAACGAAGTGCAAGGCGGATCGGTTTAGCCAGCCTCACGCAACGGTTAGGATTTTTGGTATTGAAGACGTACCTTTTGCGCTGCCAATGGGAAGGAAATCCAAAGCTAAAGACAAACTCAGGAGTGACTGATGAACAAGCACGCATCGCTTTCGTCTGTTCTGACCCCGGTAAACACAGCGAAGGGGCTGCCGAACGAACATTATATCGACCCCGCCGTCTTCGCCGAGGAACGGGCCTCCGTCCTGTTCGCGAACTGGTCCGGTATCGGCTTTGGCAAGGACATCCCCGAAGCAGGCGATGCGAAACCGGTCGATTTCCTGGGAATGCCAATCCTGATGGTCCGCGACCGCAATGGTGAGATCGGCGTGTTCCAGAACACTTGCCGTCACCGCGGCATGATTCTGGTCGACAAACCTCAGAAAATTCGAGGTGCGATCCGCTGCCCCTATCATAGCTGGTGCTATGGCCTGAATGGCGAACTGCGCACCGCACCGCACGTGGGTGGCCCCGGTCAGAACACGCACGAAGACCTGGATTTCGCCGAACTGGGTCTGGTTCGCATCCGGTCCTACGTCTGGCGCGACGTTGTCTTCGTGAACGTTGACGGCAACGCCCCGGAATTCGAAGAGGTCCACGGCGAGCTGATGGAGCGCTGGAAAGAGTTCGAAAAGCCGATGTATCACGGTGGCGCCGGCGCATCCGTGCGCCTTGAGTTGGAGTCCAACTGGAAGCTCGCCGTCGAGAACTTCTGCGAGAGCTATCATTTGCCTTGGGTTCACCCCGGACTGAACAGCTATTCGCGTCTGGAAGACCACTACAACATTAACGAGCTTGGCAAATACTCGGGTCAGGGAACGCTGGTTTACCGCCAGTTCGAAGGTCAGGACGGTGAAAAACTGGACGACTTCGAAGGCCTGAGCGACAAGTGGAATGAAGGCGCAGAATACATCGTCGTCTACCCGAACGTGATGCTGGGCGTTCAGCGCGACCACGGCTTCGCCTTTATCCTCGAGCCCGTGAACCACGAAAAAACCATCGAACATATCGAGCTGTACTACGCCAAAAAGCCCGAAGACGCGCCCGAGCATGAACCTTTGCGCGCCAAAAACTCGCAGCTTTGGAAAACCGTGTTCGAGGAAGACGTGTTTGTTGTTGAAGGCATGCAAAAAGGCCGCCACGGCGTTCTGTTCGACGGGGGCCGCTTCTCGCCCGCAATGGACGGGCCGACGCACTGCTTCCACCATTGGGTCGCAACTCAGATCGAAAAAGGTCGCACAGAAGCATGAGCGACTTTCTGAAGGACGGTCTGGCCAGGAATTTTCTGGCCGGATCGTGGGTGGACGGCGACAACGGCGCGTCCATTGCCGTCGAAGATCCGGGCAATCAAGATCATGTGGCAGACTGCGCACGCGCGGGTGAAGAAAGCGTCGGCAAGGCGCTTGAGGCGGCGCGATCCTCGTTCGAACGGGGCGATCTAGCCGATATGAACCCGGCGGAACGTGGTCGGTTGATGATCCGCATCGCGCAGGAAATCCGTAACATTGCGGATGAAGGTGCCGTTCTGCTTTGCCGGGAAAGCGGCAAGACGCTTGAGGCTGCCCGGGACGAATTCATCGAGGCCGCGCAGTATTTCGAATACTACGGCGGCGTCGCCGACAAGATCGAAGGCAAATCGATCCCACTGGGTCCCGGCTATGCGGACTACACCGTGTTTGAACCCTATGGTGTATCGGCGCAGATCGTGCCGTGGAACTTCCCGGTATCGATCGCGGGCCGGTCGTTGGCACCGTCCATGGCGGCCGGCAACTCGACCATCATCAAATCTCCGGAACTGGACCCGATCGGCCTGGCCATGTTGGGCGTTGCGCTGGAGCGCGCCGAGGTTCCCGCGGGTGCAGTGTCGATCCTGAATGGTATCGGCTCGGATCTGGGTGCAAAGCTTGTAGCAAGCTCGCAGGTCGATCAGATCGTATTCACCGGTTCGGTCCCAACAGGCCAGAACATCCTGCGCTCGGCAGCGGACAACGTGATCCCGTCGCTGATGGAATTGGGTGGCAAGTCCGCGGCCGTGGCCTTTGACGATGCTGATCTGGATACGCTGATGTCCAGCCTGCAAAGCGGTGTTTTCTACAATGCCGGTCAGGTCTGCTCGGCCATGGCGCGGGTGTTGGTGCATCGCTCGATCTATGATCAGGCTGTAGAGCGCGCCGCAGAACTGGCCAACGGCCTGAGTGTCGGTCACGGTCTTGAAAACCCTGATCACACGCCGGTTATTTCGGCCCTGCAATTGCAGCGCGTGGAAGAGATCACCTCGACCGCCCGTCAGGACGGCGCACGCGTTGCAGCGGGCGGTGCACGACTGGACCGCAATGGGTATTTCATGGCGCCGACCATTCTGGCAGATGTCGATCCCGCAAGCCGCGTGGCGCAGGACGAAGTGTTTGGCCCCGTCACCTGCTTTACTCCGTTCGATACCGAAGCCGAAGCGATCGCTATGGCAAATGGCACTGAATTCGGGCTGGTCGCAGGTATTTTCACTCACGATCTGGCACGGGCGCATCGGGTGGCACGCAAGCTGCGGGCCGGGCAGGTTTTCGTCAACGAATGGTTTGCCGGAGGCATCTCGACCCCGTTCGGCGGCGTCGGTAAATCCGGTTTCGGACGTGAAAAAGGGCTGGAGGCGCTGTACAACTATGTTCGTACCAAGAACATTGCGATCTCGCTGAAAGGTTGACCGTGGATCTGGAAGACCTGGATAAGAAACTCCTGCAGGCACATTCGGATTACGATGTACCTGCGTTGATCTGCCTATACCACGAGGCGGCAAATCAGGCAGAGCAGCGTCAGGACCACGACGCGGCCTGCTTTTACCTGACCCATGCCTTCGTGTTTGCGCTGGAATTCGGCGCACCCGAAGCGGATGAGCTGAACCAAAAGCTCTTCGAACGTGGTCGCGCGCATCGTCTGGAGTTTTGAAACAGCGGGAGCAATGCCTCTCAGGCAATGCCCCCGTATTCTTGCCGCTGGCCCTTAGGTTTAACCCACCTCACCCCACCTTGAATTTTGTGGACATTGTCGATGGGCACCGGTTCGTGAAAGAAACTCAGCGAAACAAAACGCGCGAGATAACAAAATGCGAACAGAAGCTCAGGCCGTAGTCATCGGCGGCGGTGTAATCGGATGCTCGATCCTTTATCATTTAACCAAGTTGGGTTGGTCGGACGTTGTGCTGCTGGAACGGGATGAGTTGACCTCTGGCTCAACCTGGCACGCGGCGGCGAACATCCACGGGCTGCATGACAGCACCAATATCAGCCGTATCCAGCACTACACGATGAACCTGTATAATGCGCTGGAAGAGGAAACAGGCCAAAGCTGTGGCGTGTTCCAGCCCGGCTCGCTGTACCTGGCCCAAACCGAAGAGCGCGAGCATCAGCTCAAACTGCAGGCGGCCAAGGCCAAGCTCTATGGCATGAACTTCTATGAGATCAGCATCGAAGAGGCGCAGCGCCTGAATCCGCTGGTCAACTACGAAGGCATCCGTTGCGTGATGTTTGAACCTGACGGCGGCAATGTCGATCCCTCTGGTGTGACCAACGCCTACGCGGTTGGTGCGCGCCAGCGCGGCGCCGAGATTCACCGCTTTACCCCTGTCACCGCGACCGAACAGCAGGACGACGGCACCTGGATCGTCAAAACCCCGAAGGGCGACATCAAAACGCCATGGGTGGTAAACGCTGCTGGCCTGTGGGGCCGTGAAGTTGCCAAACTGGCCGGGATCGATCTGCCGCTGCAGCCGACCGAGCACCAGTATTTCGTGACCGAAGCGATGTCGGACGTTCAGGCCCACCACACCCGCCTGCCTTCGGTCTCGGATCGTGACGGCGAATACTATTTGCGCCAGGAAGGCAACGGCCTGCTGGTCGGTGCCTATGAGAAGGACATGAAGTTCTGGGCCGAAGAAGGTACCCCGCTGGACTTCGCGCACGACCTGTTCCCCGACGATCTGGAGCGCATCGAAGAGAACATGATGAACGCCATCGAACGTCTGCCCGCCGTGGGTGAGGCCGGGATCAAGCGGGTCATCAACGGCCCGATGATCTGGTCGCCGGACTCGAACGTGCTGATGGGACCAGTCCCCGAAGTGGACGGCTATTTCTGCTGTAACGGCATCATCCCCGGCTTCTCGCAATCCGGCGGCATGGGCCTGATGGCGGCGCAGTGGATCATCGAGGGCGAGACCGAATATGACATGTTCGCCTGGGACATGGCGCGGTTCGACACCTGGGCCACCAGGGAATTCACCATGGCCAAGGTGCAGGACCAGTACGCACACCGTTTTGCCATCCACTTCCCGAACGAAGAACGCAGCGCAGGCCGTCCTGCACGCGTGCGCCCGATCTATGAAACCCAGAAAGCCATGGGTGCGCTATTCGGCCTGAATGTCGGCTGGGAACATCCGCTGTGGTTCGCAGATGAACCGGGCGCCGTGGATACCAACGGCTTCACCCGTCAGAACTGGTGGGGGCCTGTGGGCGAAGAATGCAAGATGCTGCGAGATCGCGCGGGCATCATCGATATCTCGAACTTTGCCAAATACGTCTGCAAAGGTCCAAGTGCTGCCGAATGGCTGAATGCCGTCTTCGCCAACACCATGCCCAAGGCGGTGGGGAGGTCGTGCCTGACCCCGCTGATTTCGAAACGCGGCGGAATCGCAGGTGACTTCACCGTCACTCGCGTGGCCGAGGACGAGTTCTGGATCATCGGTTCGGGCATGGCCGAGCGTTATCACAAGCGGTTCTTCAAGCAGGTTTCGCTGCCCTTAGGCACAACCTTCGAAAGCAAGACCGAAGCGATGTGCGGCTTTAACGTAGCTGGCCCGAAATCGCGCGATATCCTGCAGCACCTGACCAACGCTTCACTGGCGACCGAGGACTTCCCGTTCATGCGTTCGGCCAAGATCGAGCTTGCAGGGGTCGAGGTTCTGGCCCTGCGTGTGTCTTTCACAGGTGATCTGGGGTGGGAACTACACTGCGCCACCGAAGATCAGGCTCGCCTGTATGACGCGCTGATCGAGGCTGGCAAGGATTTCGGCGCAGGCCCCGTTGGCAGCCGCGCGCTGATGTCGATGCGGGTGGAAAAGGGCTATGGTTCGTGGAGCCGCGAATACAGCCCCGAATACTGGCCGCATGAGGTTGGTCTGGAGCGCCTGTGTAAGTTCGAGAAGGACTTCCTGAACAAAGAGGCAGCGCTGAAAGTGCTGGAGAACCCCGCACGCGAACAACTGGTTCTGCTGCATCTGGACGAGGCCGACGTGACTGCCTCGAACGCGGACGCAACCGGCGGTGAGCCGATCTTTAAGGATGGCGACGGCATTGGACGCGTGACTTCGGGTACCTATGGCTACACCGTCGGCATGTCGCTGGCCTTGGGGTATGTCAAGAACGCCCAGCCGGGGGATGAGGTCGAAGTCATGGTTCTCGGGCGCCCGCACAAGGCGGTTATCCTGCACGAGCCGCCGTTTGACGCAGCGGGTAAAGTGCTGCGGGGCTAAGCCGACGCCTTCAAGAACAGAGCCAGTCGCGTCGGCTGGCTCTTTTGCTTTCAGGCGCTATCCCGTGGCGCGGCTAAAGGCCTGATCCAGACCATCCGCCACGTGATCGACGTCTTCCATCGACAGGCACATCGGCGGCACCATGCGCAAGCAGGATTGGTATGCGCCCGATTTCGACAGGATAATCCCGCTTTCGCGCGTGGCCTCAAAAACGGCGGCGGTGGTCTGCGGGTCCGGCTCTTTGGTCTTGCGGTCCTTTACCATCTCGACAGCCAGCATCAGACCGCGCCCGCGCACATCGCCGATGACCGAGTACTTGTCCTTCAGCACGTGCAGGCGCTCCAGCAAGGCGGACCCCACGTCGCGGGCGTTTTCGCGCACCTTGTCCCCTTTGATCACCTGCAGAACAGCCCGCCCTGCCGCGCAGGAGGTCGGATTGGCACCGTAAGTGTGAAACATGAACTTCTCAGCCATTGGGGCCGCAATTTCCTTGCGCGCGACCACCGCGCCCAACGGAAAGCCGTTGCCTATGCCTTTGGCCATGACCACGATATCCGGGATGACGCCATCGGCCTCAAACCCCCACATGTGATCCCCGGTGCGCCCGAACCCGGATTGCACCTCATCCGCGATATAGAGCCCTCCGGCCGCCCGCACCCGTTCGGCGGCACCGGTCATATACCCCTTGGGCATTTCGACGATGCCGCCATAGCCCTGCACGCTTTCCACGAAAATCCCGGCGACGCGGCCGGTTGTGGCGGCGTGTATGGTGCGCTCGATCTCGTTCAGATAGGGCTGCGCACCCGCGTTTTCGCCAAAGATGCCGCGATACTGATGCGGGTCAGGCACAAAGGCGACGTTGCCAGGCACCCCCGGATGGCGCCAGCCCGAGATCCCGGTGATCGATTGCGCCGCAGCCGTCGGGCCGTGATAGGCCGACCGCAACGCCAGCAGATCAAGGTTACCGGTAAAGCTCCGCGCCATGGTCATGGCGAGGTCGACCGCCTCAGAGCCCGAATTGGTAAAATGCACCACCCATTCGATGTCACCGTTGGGGTTGGGCATGGTGGCAGCCAGCTCCTCGGCAAAATGGGCGGGCACCGGATGGTAGAACATGGTGGTGCAATGGGTCAGTTCCTGTGCCTGCTCCATCGCCGCGGCGACCACCTTGGGGTGGCTGTGCCCGACCGAGATGCAGACGTTCATGCCCAGAAGGTCGGTGTATTTGCGCCCTTCGACATCCCAGAGGTACTGCATCGAGCCCTTCTTGAAGACCATCGGCTCTTTGAAGGGGACAAACTTGCGTTGGCTTGCGGCGTAAAAGGTATCTCGCCGCCGAGCGGTGTCGTTCAGGGTCCAGTCGGTTTGCATGTTCATGGCTGTTCTCCTTCGATTTCCCGGCTGCGGCGGGCGACGAATTCTTCTAGGGCTTCGCGGATTCCGGCGTCCATGGCCGGGGCTTCGTAGTCTTCGATCAATTGTTTCACCCGGGCGGTGGCACGGTCATGCTGCCAATAGGCACCCTCGGCCGCCCATTGTTCGTAGGTGCCGTTGTCGGACATGTCGCCCATCCAGAAGGCGGTTTCGAAATTGTCCTGCGTGTGTTGCGCGCCAAGAAAATGACCACCGGGTTCCACCTCGGAAAACGCCTCCATCGCCTGCGCGCTTTCCGAAAAATCGACGCCCTGAACAAAGCGCTGCATCGCCGCGCAGCGATCCGCATCCATGACGATCTTTTCATAACCGGTGGTCAGCAGCCCTTCGAGGCACCCCGTGGCGTGGATGATGAAGTTCACCCCAGCCAACGCGGCCCCCATCAATTGGGCCTGACTTTCATACCCCGCTTGCGCGTCCGGCACTTTGGAGGCGGTCAGACCGCCAACCGAATGGAACGGCAGACCCAGCCGGTCCGCCAGCGTCTTGGCGCACATCTGAAGTTGCGTACCTTCGGGCGTGCCGAAGGTTGGCGCTCCGGTCTTGAGCGATATGGGTGAAAAGAACGTCCCGAAAGCAGCCGGAGCACCGGGGCGGATGAGTTGGATCAACGCGACGGATGCCATCACCTCGGCCAGTACTTGCGCCAACGTAGCAGCCACCGAAACCGGCGACATCGCGCCCCCCAGCACGAATGGAGAGACCACCGTGCACTGCCCTGCCCGCGCGTATTCCTTCAGCGCCCACAGCATGGTTTCATCCATCACCAAAGGCGCGTTGGTGTTGACCACGGAATACAGCACGCAGTTTTCGTCAACGAAGTCCGCGCCCATGGCGATCTTGCACATCTCGATCGTATCGCGGGCCCGCTCGGGCGCGGTTACGGCCCCCATGAAAGGTTTGTCGTTCATGGTCAGATGGGTATGTGCCATCTGCAGGTGGCGCAGTGGCACGGGAATATCGACCGGTTCCACCACCACTCCGCCAGAATGGTTCACGGCGCCCAACTGATGGTGCAGCTTGGTGATATTCTGGAAATCTTCAAGCGTGGCATAGCGCCGTCCATTTTCCATGTCATGCACGAAGGGCGGGCCAAAGCTGGGGGCATAGACCTGAGCCTTTCCGCCGATCTGAATCGACCGGGCGGGATTGCGGGCGTGTTGGGTAAAGACAGACGGCGCGGTGTTGATCTTGTCACGGCACCAGCCGGGGTCAAACCGCACCCGCTCGCCCTCGACCCGCGCGCCGTGGGCCTTGAACAGGTCCAGCGTGTCGGGGTCACCGCGAAACTCCATGCCGATCTCGTCCAGAATTCGGTCGGCATTGCGCTCAATGATAGCGATAGCTTCGTCGTCGATCAGGCTGACCAGCCCGATCCGCCGCGTCACATAGGGGGTGGATACCGCCCCCTTGGCGGCCCGCGCTTGAACGCGCGATTTGCGGCCTGAACGACGTGACATGTGGTGCCTCCCCAATTCCTGTTGGATACGGCGCGGGAGCCCGTGCCGGTTCCCTGACTATGCATTGGAAACGGGTCGCGAACAGGGGGAGAGGCCTTTGATCGGAAATCCTAATGATTGGGATTAGCGCCGGTGAAGTATGTGATCTGATCCGCGATGTCCGGAAAGCGGTGTTCGAAATGCGTACGCAGAATATCAGCACATTGATGGGCCAGACGGGCCGGGATATCGCCCAGATCCTCTTTGCGCGACACCACCTGCACGCCACGTTTGAAGCCGGAAAACGGCAACGGCACAATGCGCAGCGGCATCCCTTCGGCCACGCCGTCGATCAACAGTGAGGGCGTCAGGATCGCGAAACACTTGCCGGTCACTACGCCGGCCACCACCATCGAGGACCGGTCCGCCTCGATCGCGCGGGGCAGGTTCAGGCGACAGCGTTGCAGGTGCTGATCCGTGCGTCGACCCACTGGGGTCAGCGCGCCAAATCGCACGAGTGACAAGCGTTTGGAAATGGCGTGGATATCGTCTTCGGGACCGTCGTAACCTTCGGGCAATACCAGAAAAAATGGTTCTTCCATAACGGGATAGGTGTCGTAATCGTCGCTCATCACAAACAGCTCCGAGGTAACGGCAATATCGATCTTTCGCGCGGTCAGCGCACTTTGGTGGTCGCTGGCCAAGCCCGCCGACAGGATCAATTCCGGCACCCGCAGGTCATGTTCGACAAAGTCGAAAAGGCCCGGTGTCAGCGTCGTGGCGATTGAGGCCAGAAGCCCAACGCGCAACACCGGCAGCGTGGCAGCTTTCAGGTGGCGCAGGTCCGATTTCAGGTCTTCGATCTCGTTGAGAATGCGATACCCGTGCCGCTGCATCGCCTCACCTGCATGGGTCAGCCCCAGCGGCCTGTGAGATCGGTCGACCAATGTCACGCCAAAGGCGCTTTCCAGGTTTTTCAGATGCTGCGAGGCTGCCGATTGGGTGATCCCCAAGGCATGTGCTGCCGCCGTCACATGGCGCATCTCCGCGACGGCCATGAACACTTCGATGGCCCGAAACAGGTTGATTTCAGTCTCATTGCGCGTCATTTGCGCCCTCTTTCCCGTTAATTGCAGCCGATTGCGCGATACGCCCTGGGCAGGAACGGCGCAAGCTCTGCTTATCATTAGTTGTAGTTATGATGATAGGTGACACTTGATCCCTTTCATGTCGCGGCGAACATGGACGGCAAGAGCGAGGAGTGCCATTCATGGCGGGAACCATCATTATTGGAGGCGGCGCGATCGGGCTGAGCCTGGCCTATCATCTGGCCTCAGCCGGGGCGACAGATGTGCAGGTGCTTGAGCGCAACCAGCTGACCTCGGGCACCAGCTGGCACGCGGCCGGAATTGTCGGCCCGTTGCGCGCGACGCCGAACATGACCCAGTTGGCGATGTATGCCGGAACGCTATTCCCCAAGCTGGAAGAGGAATCAGGCCTGTCCACCGGGTATCGTCAAACCGGTGGCTATTGGCTGGCGCGTGACCCCAACCGAATGGATGAACTGCATCGCATTGCGTCGCTAGGTCGACATCTTGGGCTGACGCCATCCATCCTGTCCCCCGATCAAATCGACGTCCCCGGCCTCAGCACAGATGGCTTGGTCGGCGCGTTGCGGGTTGAAGAGGACGCAAACGTGAACCCCGTGGATCTGTGCATGGCCTACGCCAAGGCCGCCCGCGCCAAGGGGGTGCAGATCCGGGAAGGTGTGCGGGTGGACCGGTTGCTGGTCGAAGGCGGCGGGATCAAAGGTGTCGCTCTGGCCGACGGGACCGAGTTGTTGGCGGATCGCGTGGCGTTATGTGCCGGAGCCTGGTCCAAAAAGCTGGCTGATGCAGCGGGGGTAGCCCTGCCCTTACAGGCGGTGGAACATATGTATGTAGTGACCGAGCCGATGGCCGGATTGCCTAACCCCTATCCGGTATTGCGTGATCTGGACCGTGGTTTCTACGTCAAAGGTGATGCGGGCAAGCTGGTGATTGGTGGCTTTGAGCCGAACGCGAAGTGCTGGGATGCCTTCGGCCCCGAGGGCGACCGCCCGTTTCTGGAACTGCCCGAGGACTGGGACCAGTTCATGCCCTTCATGGAGGGTGCCCTGGAATTGATCCCGGCGCTGTCCGAGACGGGCATCCAGCATTTCATGAACGGTCCCGAGAGCTTTACCCATGACACTCGCCCCCTGATCGGTCAGACCCCCGAAGTGGATGGGCTGTATGTGGCCACGGGTATGAACTCGGTCGGTGTCATGTCGTCGGCCGGTGTCGGACGGGTTCTGGCCGATTGGATGATCGCGGGCGAAGCGCCGATGGACCTGTGGGAGGTGGACGTGGCGCGCGTCGATCCTCTGGCTTCCGCTGCCGACCATATCGAAACCCGGATGGAAGAGGCGGTCAGCGACGCCTTTGCCCTGCACTGGCCGTTCAAACAGCCCAAGGCCGGGCGCGGTCTGCGCAAATCGGCCTTGCACGACAAATGGGCGGCGGCAGGGGCCGAATTCGGCCTCACCGTGGGTTGGGAACGCGGGCTGTGGTATGCGCGGGACGATAGCGAACGGGAACTGCCCTACTCCGTCGGAGAACAGCCCTGGCAGGAGATCATCCACCGCGAGGCCGCGATCATGGAGCATGGCACGGCTCTGATCGACCTGTCGCCATTTGGCAAGTTCGACATCACCGGGTCGGATGCGTTGGCGCTGGTGCAATATCTGGCAACTGCCGATTTGGACGTCGCGCCCGGACGCGCGGTCTATACGCCACTTTTGAATGCTCGCGGAGGGGTTGAGGCCGACGTCACTGTCCTACGCCTTGGCTCGGATCATTTCCGAATGGTGTCCGGAGCCGCAACCCGGCAGAAGGACTTTGCGTGGCTCCGGCGTCACGGCACAGGGCGTGACGTAGTGATCCGGGACGTCACCGAAGACGTGGTGGTGATCGGCGTGATGGGCGCCGGGTCGCGTGATATTCTGGCGGCATTGTCTGACGCCGACTGGCAGGACTTCCCGTTCTCCAACGCCCGTGACGTTTTCGTGGCCGGCATCCCCTGCCGTGCGCTGCGGGTGAGTTTCGTAGGGGAGTTGGGGTGGGAGCTTTACATTCCCGCTCATCAAGGCGGGCCGGTATTTGATGCGCTCTACGCGCAAGGTGCGCGGCCGATGGGTCATTTCGCGCTGGACGGGTGCCGGATCGAGAAAGGGTTCAAACATTGGGGTCATGACCTTGGCCCTGATATTTCTCCGCTGGAGGCCGGGCTGGGCTTTGCCGCGGCGTGGGACAAAGAGTTTTTGGGCAAGGCGGCACTGGTCCGGCAAAAGGCCGAAGGCCCGCGTCGTCGCGCGGTGATCTTTGAGCTGCCGGACAAACCGCTCATTCTGCATGACGAATTGATCCACGAAGGTGGTCGCGTGGTCGGTGCCACCACTTCGGGCGCACGAGGTGCCCGCACCCGCAAGACTTATGCACTGGGGCTGGTCGAGATCGCGCCAGGTGAAACCCTGCCCCAGACCTGCGACCGCAGCTTCACCATCGAGGTGGCCGGCAAACACTATCCGGCGATCCCGCTGATGCGCCCGCCCTTTGACCCCAAGAACGAACGGATGAAATCATGACGGTCACGCAAGCTCAGGTCCTGATCATCGGCGGCGGTGCCATGGGGGTGTCGCTGATGTACCACCTGACCAAGGCGGGTTGGTCGGATGTAGTACTAACCGAAAAGAACGATCTGACCCACGGGTCGACCTGGCACGCGGCGGGATTGTGCACGCATTTCGCTCATAACCCGACCATTCAGGAACTGCGCGCCACCTCGGTCCGGCTGTATCGTGATATCTTGCCGGAAGAGACCGGCGGCACCTGCGGATTTCACCGCTCGGGCGCGATGCGAATTACCTCGAACCCAGATCGCATGGATGAGTTCGCCCATGTGGCGGGGCTGAGCCGGTTCACCGGCTATGATCTGCAGATGCTGACCCCCGACGATGTGGAGCGCCTGCATCCGCTGGCACGGACCGAAGGCCTGTTGGGCGGGATTTACGAACCCGATGACGGCCATGTGGACCCGACACTGGCAACCAATGCAATGGCGCAGGTGGCGCGCCGGAACGGCGCCACGATCCTGCGCTACAACCCTGTGACTTCAATCCGACGCGAGGGCGAGTTCTGGGTGGTCGAGACCGAAAAGACCACGATTCACGCCCACCATCTGGTCAATGCTGCGGGCACCTGGGGCTGGGAAATCGGTCACATGATGGGGCTGAACATCCCTTCGGTTCCGGTGCTGCACCAATACCTTGTAACCGACACAGTCGGAGCCGTGGCCGATCGCATCGCGGCAGGCCTGCCCGAACTGCCGATGATCCGTGACCCGGAAGAAAGCTGGTATGTCCGGCAGGAACGCGACGGGCTGATCCTTGGCCCTTATGAAAAGAACGCCGAGGCCTGGTCGATTGACGGCTGTCCGCCGGATTTTGGCGCCGACCTGATGCCGCCCGATCTGGACCGGGTCGAGGACATCATCATGATGGCGATGGCGCGTATTCCGGCGCTGGAAACCGGCGGGATCAAATCGGTGGTCAATGGCCCAATTACCTTCACCCCAGATGCCAACCCGCTGATCGGTCCCGCCCACGGGCTGCCCAACGCCTGGCTGTTGACTGGGTCCTCGATGGGAGTGATGGAAGGCGGAGGCGCGGGCTGGTTCCTGTCCCATTGGATGACGCATGGTGCGCCGCCGATGGATGCGTTGGCCGTGGACAGCCGCCGGTTCGGCAGCTGGGCCGACCGCGACTATCGTGTGCAGAAGGCCATCGAGTGCTTCGGCTTGCAGTTCGGCGTACATTACCCGCACGAAGAACGCCCCGCCGCACGCGGCAAACGGCTGTCGCCGGTCCATGACCGGATGGTCGCACGGGGCGCGGTGATGGGCGCCGCTTATGGCTGGGAACGGCCTAACTGGTTTTCGGGCAAACAGGGGGACGAAGCCGCACCAAGCTTCCGCCGATCCAACTGGTTCGACCGGGTGGCGGTGGAATGTGAAACCGTCGCCAACCACGTCGGGCTGGCCGATATGTCGGTCTTTGCCAAGTTCGACGTAACCGGCCCTGACGCACGCGCTTTCGTGGACAGCATTGGCGCGAACCGAGCACCTAAGCCCGGGCGGATCAGCCTGACTCATGCCCTGACTCCGGCAGGCGGAGCTCAGTCGGAATTTACCGTATCGGTTCTGGCAGAGGATCACGTCTACCTGACCTCAGCCGCAGCCGCGGAAGAGATGGATGACGATCTGCTACGCGCCCGTGCCGAAGGATTTGACGTCACCATCACCCGCGTGACCGACGATTTCGGGGTGCTTGGCCTGATGGGGCCGAAATCGCGGGATGTACTGGCTGCGCTTACCAATACCGATCTTGGGGTGAACTTCCCCTGGTTGTCCGTGCGAGAAATCGACGTGGCTGGTATTCCCGTCCGGGCGCTGAGGGTGTCCTATGTCGGCGAACTCGGCTGGGAGTTGCATGTAAAATCTGCCGACATGCCCACCTTGTTTGATGCGGTGGAAGAGGCAGGTAAACCGCATGGCCTGGACTATTTCGGGGCCTATGCGATGAACGCGATGCGGCTGGAAAAGGGGTACCGCGCATGGGGCGCAGACTTCACCACTGAACGCACCCCGACGGAAACGGGTGCGGGTCCGATGATCAAGATGGATCATGAGTTCATCGGCAAGGATGCCCTAGCCACACGGATGCAGGCCGAAGATCGCTGGGACATGGTGTTGCTGGACGTGGAAACCACCGACGTCGATCCGTATTACGCCCACGGTGTCTATCAGGGCGACCGCGTTGTTGGCATCGTCACCTCGGCCGCTTTCGGGCATCGCACCGGCAAGACACTGGCGCTGGCCTATCTGCGCGACCGGACCGTGCGGAGCGGGCTGAGTGTCGAGGTTCTGGGTCAAAGGCGCGCTGCGGTAATTCTTGACCAACCGCCCTATGACCCGGACAACAAACGCATGAAGAACTGAAGGTATCCCATGGCGACACACCCGATTATCGTGCTTTGGTCTCATCCCCGCTCGATGTCCACCGCGACCGAGCGGATCATGCGGGAACGCGGCGATATGGACTGCGCCCACGAGCCGTTCATGTATGACTACTATGTGCATCGCGAAAGGCGAGTCATGCCGCATTTTGACGTGCAGGAAGGCCATCCTACGCGGTATGAGGACATTCGTGACATGCTGCTGTCCCGGGCCGTAACCCGTCCGGTGTTCTTCAAGGACATGGCCTACTACGTTTTGCCTCAAATTCTTGAAGACGTGGCGTTTCTCAACCGCTTGACCCACGGATTTCTGGTGCGCGAGCCCGTAGCCTCGATTGCGTCATACCACCGACTGGACCCTGAGGTGACGGAGGAGGAAATTGGCCTCGAAGCGCAGCGATGGCTGCATGACGGGATCAAGGCAGTCACCGGTCAGGCGGCTCCGGTCATTTCCGCCGAGGACATGCGCGACGACCCTCGCGGTGTGATGAATGCGCTGTGGCGCGCTTGGGGGTTGGCCCCTGCGGATCACGCCTTTGACTGGCAAAGCGATGTGCCAAGGGATTGGGGCCAGGTCGAAGGATGGCACGGAGACGTGAGTCAAGCGACCGGTATCCGCCCGATCGAGGAAGGTGAGCGCCAGCGCCAGATCGACAAGTTCGAAGCTCAGGCCGCAACAGCGCCGCAATTGCGCGAGTACCTCGACCATCACCTTCCGCACTATCAGGCATTGAAGTCGAAAAAACTGACAGCCTGACAATCCAGATGCGCAATGGGTCCCATTGAGGCAGCCGTTGGGGGCCGAATGACCTGACGTCGTGACAGGTTGCGGCGGTGTTGTTGCGATTTATCGAACAATCATAGATGCTTAAGCCATTATAGCATCACGGACTAACAGCGACAGACTTGGTAGTCAGCCGTTGTCAAACGGTGTATCAAGAGCTTTGCGCATTGTGTGCTGGATGCGCACTGACAGGTAACGCGCAGTTGCACCCCGTGGGCCGCCTTATGAAACTGACTGAAATAAAAAGACAAAATATCATCGAAGCCGCGGTTGAAGAGTTCCGCGAGCATGGGTTTCACGGTGCCAACACGACAAGAATCGCCAAACGTGCCGGAGTTTCCAGCCGAACGCTTTACAACCACTTCGAAAGCAAGGACGCGCTGTTCGAAGCAATCGCCCAGATCATGATCGAGCGAAACTGCGTCATGGCGCCGGTCCCCTATGACGCGGATCGTGACTTGAAGGCGCAGCTTGTAGACGCGCTTGATCAGTACGTCGTGGTGATCACCGACAAAGAAACGTTGGGATTGAACCGCATGGTCAACGCAGAACTTTTGCGAGATCTCGACCGCGCCCGGGCATTTTATGCCGAACTGACAACGCATGATTACCCAATCACGCAGCTCATCGCCAGTGCGATGGAGGCCGGGACCATGCGCAAGGCCGATCCCTCTTATGCGGCCAGCCAACTTCTTGGTCTGGTCAAGACGTTCTTCTTCTGGCCGGTCTATCTGCTGGGCGAGCGTCAGGATACGTCGGGCATAATGGATGACTGTGTGAACATGTTCCTGTCGCACTATGCTCCGGACAAGGACGCAGCTCGGTAACGATGGGCGCAGACCCTGTGCGCCTGATGTTGTAGGACCGGTTCAAAGCCGTTTCCTGCCTTTGGGCATGCGTGCAAAAGGGGCGAGAACGTCGATACACCGCCCGATTTACCCGCTGATTGGCTAGGTCCGAGATGCCACTGCCCGCGGGCTTAATTCCAAACATACCTTCAAGTTAACGCCCAACTCGCTTTGAAGTGTATCAATATGAAATTGCTGTAAAATATCAATTTGAAACTTGCCGGACTCAGATTGAAACGCTGCGTGCGAATTTTACATTCACAGCGTTTGAGTTTGCCACATTTAGGCCGGGTTTCGTTCTTAGAGAACCTTCTAGCTAATAAAAAAAGCCTTTGAGGGGAGACATCCGTGAATACAGGCGGTTTGGGGCGGTCCGTGCAGGCGCGCGTGGCCAGAGGTGGTCGTGTTGTCAAATGGAAAGGCAGGATTGCCAGCATTGCACCTTCGGTGTTTCTGGCCTCGGCATCCATAGGGACAGTGCCTTCGGGAATGGCCGTGGCAGAGGTTATTTCCACTCCGCAAACCTCTCCGGTGATCTTTGCAAACGACGAGGATAACAGCATCACGTCCACAGGCTCGGTGGTCGTTTCCACGGCCACGGCCCCCGCCGTGACGCTCGATCCGGTTTATTCCAGCACTCTGACCAACGATGGCACCGTGTCGGCAACGGCCAATGCAACAGCTATTGGTCTGCTGGTGGACACTCAGGTGCTGCCCTCCGGCCAGATCGTGAACAATGGCGCGATCAGCGCAACTGTTGCCGCTGGAACCAGCAATGCCACGGCGATGAGCTTTTTGACCAACGGCGATTTCGACGGGACGTTCCAGAATTCCGGTACGCTGTCGGCCAACGCCGCGACTATTGCAGATAATGCAGTCGCCGTCGGCGCCGGGTTCGAGGACGGCGTTCAGGCAACCGGATCGGTCCATAACGGAGGAACAATTTCCGCTGTGGCTGCAGCCGGATCCTCGAACGCGACAGCGGCGGCGCTGCAGTTTGGCGATGACGTCAACACCACCATCAGCAACACCGGAACCCTGAGTGCAACAACGGCCGGCGGCGCCAGTGTTTCGGCGGCCGGTGTCGATGTAGAGGGCGCGGTAAACGGAGACATTGTCAATTCGAACACCATCACCGTTCAGACCAATTCCGGTGCCGAAACGGCACAAGTCACAGGTGTACAGGTTGATAACGGCCTGACAGGCAACGTGGTGAACTCCGGGAACATCACGGTAAAAGCACTCAACAGTCAGACCAGCTCAGATGTCGATGGTGTCCGCGTCAACAACGGCCTGCAGGGGAATGTGACCAATTCGGGTACGATGACAATCTCCGCTTCGGGGTCATCATCCGTGGCCGCTGATGGATACTATGTCAGTAGTGGCCTGACGGGCAGCTTCCTGAACTCGGGCAGCATCCAGATCAACGCGCAGGGTGGCTTTAACGAAACCGATGCCGATGCATTCTATGTCAGCGGCGGGATGACTGGCGACATCACCAACTCCAGCATAGTGACAGTCAACGCGGCGGGCTCGTCCTCGGTCGATGCGGACGCGTTCTATGTGAGCAGCGGCCTGACCGGTAGCTTCCTGAACTCCGGCAGCATTACGGTCAAAGCCAGCAGCGGCTTCAGCGAAGGCGATGCGGACGCGTTCTACGTCAGCAGTGGCATGACCGGGGACATCACGAACACCGGTACGGTCACGGTCAAATCGAACAGCACGTCGGCGGCCGACGCCAGTGCTTTCAATGTCTCCAGTGGGTTTGATGGAAATTTCACGAACTCCGGAACAGTTTCGGTCAATGCGGCTGGTGGTTTCAGTCGAGCATCGGCAGAGGCCTTGCACATCGCCGGTGGGATGACTGGAAACCTCACGAACTCGGGCACCGTCACAGTCACCGCGTCCGGGTCGTCAGAGGTCCGCGCAGATGGGTTTGATATCAGCAGCGGCCTGACGGGGACAGTGACAAATACCGGCACAATTACCGTCAATGCCTCGGGGTCTGACGAGATTTCGGTCAACGGGATCGACATTGCCGGCGGCCTAACAGGCGACCTCAACAACGGCGGCGACATCACGGTCAAGGCTGATGCCAGCAATTCAAGCGCGCGGGCCAGCGGCGTGGACATCACCAGCGGACTAACAGGCAGCATCACCAACTCAGGCAGTGTTACGGCAGTTGCACATGCAGGATCGGAAACAGCCAATGCAGCCGGGCTGCGTGTCGGCGGAGGCTTTGTCGGGAATGTGAGCAATTCCGGCTCGATCCGTGCCGAGTCTGTTGCGGGCTCATCAGAAGCTTTGGCTTATGGTCTGGTGTCCTATGGCGACATGACCGGAAACATCTCGAACGGTGGGTCGGTTTCCATTTCGGCTTCAGGGGTGGACACGGCTACCGCGTCAGGTTTCCAGATCAATGGCGATCTGACGGGAATCTTTTCAAACACGGGCAGCCTGACTGTTGAAGCCTCCGCTTCGCACGCCTTTCACGAGGATGTCATGGTGACGGGGCTGGATGTCACGGGCCACATTCAGGGCGGGTTCAGCAACGCCGGAACCGTGTCGATCAAAGGCACTGGAGAGAACAGGCAGGCTTATGTGTTTGGCCTGTTTGCCCATGATGGTGTAACCGGGAATGTCGAAAACTCCGGCCTGATCCGCAGCGAAGTGGACAGTGGGACCTCGGCCGATGTCTACGGCATCCGGATCGATGGCGGTCTGGACGGCGCATTCTCGAACACGGGCACGATCGAGGTCATCGGCCACACGGATGAGGATGATTTGGACGCTTACGGCGTTAGCATTCGCGACGGTGCCACTGATGATATAAGCAACAGCGGCGTGATTACGTTGCAGGCAAATGCCGGTGGTGAGGCCGAAGCGATCGGGCTGAGAGTGTCCGGTGAGGCCGAGGTAGGCATCCTGAACTCGGGCACGATCTCAATTGTCACCCAGAGCCATACCGATGACGCGCTGGGGTACGGCATTTCCATCGTTTCGGGGCTGGACGGCGATATCATCAATTCGGGCGCAATCTCGGTTCAGGGGATCGGCGCGACCGAAGTCACCGTTGCCGGGATCTACGTCAATCAGCACTGGAACGGTGCGTTGAACAATTCCGGCACCATCCTTGCCATTGCGGATGCCGGCGAGGAAGAGGCGTTAGCCTATGGCGTTCTGACCCGAAATGACGCGGTGGATGCGGATATCAACAACTCTGGCACTTTCGCAGTAAAAGCCAGTTCAGATGATGAATATGCCAACGCCTACGGGATCTACTTTGATCATGAAGCGCCCAACAGCAATGTGACCAACACAGGATCAGTGGTAGTTCAGGCAGAAGCCCGGGAACAGGCGCTTGCATCGGGGGTCTATTCACAAAACGGGATGACGGGTGACTTCAGCAACCAAAGCGCAATTACCGTCACGGCGAGTTCATCGAATAACACTGCAATCGCCAACGGATTTTATGTCGGTGGGGATGGTAGCGCCGATGACTTCAACGGTAGCATCACAAACACTGGTTCGGTAACCGTGCAATCCTCGGCGCAAGACGAAGCTGAGGCCCACGGGTTCTATGTCGATGAAACCGTCAACGGTGACTTTTCGAATTCGGGTTCGGTGACGGCACACGCAACCTCTCAGGACACCGAGGCGCAGGCCTATGGCTTTTACACCGGGTCAGGCGTCAACGGTAACGTCAGCAACAGCGGTGCAATCGCGGTTCAGGCACAGGGTCACAGCGCCTATGTGGCAGGTGTGTTCATCCGCGATGGTCTTGATGGTTCGCTGACCAATTCGGGCACGATCACCGCACAAAGCGTGTCCCCGACAGAGGATTCCTCGGCTCGCGGCATTTACATACGCGGGGGCACCAGCGGGTCAGTGCAAAACAGCGGTGACATCACCGCTTTTGCCCAAGGGGCCGAGAGCGCGCGGGCGCAAGCCGTTCTGCTCTACGACACGATGGCGGGGGATGTCTCCAACTCGGGGACCGTGACGGCAACGGCTGCGCTGGTCAATCCAACAGCCAGCGCCGACGGCACCGCGGCAGGGTTCTACATCGAAGACATGCAGGGCAATTTCTCGAACAGCGGGGTTATTCAGGCGACCGCTTCGGGCGGCAAAATGGTCAACGCCTATGGACTGTACTTCGATAACTTTGATGGTGAAATCACGGCAGTTGGCAATATCTCGGCAACCTCCGAAGCTGGCGATGCCTATGCGATCTTTCTGGGCACCGGCACCGGGACCCTGAACCTGGTCAGCACCGACACGGTCGGCGGCTTGATCCGGGTGCAGGATCACAACGTCAATCTGGATGCCAATGGCGGCAGCACGGTGTTTTACTTCGAAGATGCCGCAGTGGGGTCCGGGGTGTTTACCACCACGGTTTCGGATGGGCGCTCGGGCTGGTTCGTGCAGGATGAAGGCGGTGCGGCACCTGTATACGCCAGTGTCGATTCCTCGGAACTGCTGACGTCGGCCGATGTGACGGCCTTTTATGGCGTTGCGGTCAACGGCTCAGTGAATGCGCTGAACTACGGGGCGCAGGCTCAGGTCACGCGCAACTCGACTACCGGCCGGGTGCCTGGTATCAGCTTTGGCCCCTTCCGCCCCTATGTGATGATCGACGCCGCATCGCGCCAGTTCGAAAACGCAGGAACCGACACCGATGTTACATTGTTCAACGGCAGCGTCGGGTACTCCGGACAGCTGGACAATGGTCTGGCGCTAGCTCTGGGGCTGGGGCTGTTCCGCTCGGACGGGGATACGGACACCACGGATTTCGACACTGATGGCGTGTATCTGGATGCCTCTGTGGGCCGTCAGTTCGGCTTGTATACGGTTGAAGCCGGTCTGGGTTTCGGCTGGTTGTCCACCGACCGGTCCCGCGAAATCACCGGCAGCGCCGATGCGAATGCCGAATATGACAGCACACTGGTGACCGCTTATCTGGGCGCCGAACGGCCATTCGACGTCAGCAACGCGTTCTCGCTGATGGGTTTTGGCGATGTGCGCTATACCCGCCAGAAGGATGACGGCTATACCGAGACCGGTTCCTCGGCCAATGCCACGGTCGGGGACAGCACAACCGAAGTGATCGAGGCCCGCTTGGGTGTCGATGTGGAGAGGGCGCTGAACAATGGCGGCATTCTGGTTGGTCAGCTGTCGGGCGTGCTGCGGCGGGATCTGGGCGATTCCGATGCATCGGTGACGGTGTTCTCGACCACGCAGAGCCTGTCTTTTGCCTCGAACGATTTCACCGGCGGCAGCGTGTTGGTCGGGTACGAGCATGAGTTCGTCCCGAACATGCAGTTCGAGGCCAATGCCGAGCAGGAAATTGGCAGCGACGCGCAGGGACCGAACTTCCGGGCCGGACTCCGGTGGTCTTTCTGATAGGTTCAGAACCGGTCAGACCATGAGCATTGGGGTATGGCGGATCAACCGCCCTACCCCGCCTTCATTTGAAGCGAGAGCTGCCGGGCTTTTGGCCCAGCAGGCGCGGCGTTCAGAAATCTATCGCATGGTCGCCGATTGTCTCGACCAACGGCTTCAGTTGATCTTCGTATTTCAACCATTTGGCCTTGGATGACCTGTAAAGGGGCTGGCGCACCTGCTGAACGCTCGCGGTTCGCACGCGCCGTTTGCGAGCGTGGAAGTCAAGACAGTTGCTGTCCCAGTCCAACCCGCAATAGTCCAACAGGCGCTTGGTCTGGGCTTCGATATCATCGACCAACGCTTCGTAATGAACCGTCAGAAACGCGCCTTCGGGCAGCGTGTCGTGCCAGTGGTTCATGAGGCGCACATAGTTGTTAAAGTAGCGTCCCAATTCGACCAGATCATAGCTGTGCAGCTGACTGCGCTCGAACAGGCGTGTGTAGCAGGACAGGCAGGTGTCAAACGGGTTGCGGGCGACGTGAACGATCTTGGCGTTCGGGAACAGACCGTGGATCAGGCCCAGCAGCTGAAAATTCGCGGGCATCTTGTCCACGATGTGCGGTATTGAAGGCGCGTGCGCGGTCAGAATGTCGACATAGTCCTCGGCCCGCTGATTCAGCCGGCTATCCGATAGGGCCCTGACAGTTTCCGGCACCGTGGCCGGGTTGCCATCCAAGCGGCTGAACAGGTTTTGCATGTCATTCAGCTCACCTGCGCCGAAGACATTACTGTGCGCGTCCAGAATAGACTCGGTCAGCGTTGTGCCCGATCGGGGCATCCCCAGCACAAAGATCGGCCGGTCACTGTCCACGGCACAACCGCGCAGCCTGTCCATCATCTTGCTGTCGAAGGTGGTAATCAGATCGTCCGTCAACCGATCCGTTTCCGCCGCGTCATAGTCGACCAAGCCACGCTTTAACCGGGCGCCGGTATCAAATTGCCGGAACGCCTCATCGTACCGCTTCAACTGCTCGTAACATTCGCCCATCGCATAGTGATAGGCCGCCGCTTTCTGGGGCAGCATGTCGGCAGCGGTGGGCAGAGCCGCTTCCATCTGGTGAAAGATCGGGCTGTCCGGGGTGGTCTTGTCCACCTTTGACAGCGCAAGCAACGCGCCCAGCTTGTCTTCCGCGGTCTCAGCGGCCTGTTCGAACCGGGCGCGGGCGATGTCAGCGTCACCTTGTTCCAGCGCCAGATGTCCCAGCGCCAGCAGGCTGGCCGCCATGTCCGGTTTCAGCTCCAGCCCTTTTTCATAGTTCGCAATGGCACTGGTCAGGTCGCCCAGATGAGCCTTGGCCATGGCGACGTGATGGAAGGCCACAGCGCAGTCCGGATCAAGGCGCACGGCGTTTTCGGCCTCGATCAAGGCCAGTTTGGGATGGTTCTTTTCAAACAGAACCTGTGCCAGCCCCACATAGCTTTCGGCCTTTTTCCCGTCGATCGCAATCGCGTTGCGAAAGGCGGCCTCCGCCTTGTCCAGATCGTTTTCAAGCAGGAAAATCCTGCCGAAATTCCGATGCAATTCCGCATCCTGCGGGGTGCGCTGCATCTGAGCCTCGGCCACGGTGCGGGCGTCTGAGGGGTTCTCGGCCTCGATCAGAACGGAAATCAGGTTGTTGGCGGTCTCTGTCGAGGTCGGGTTGATCCGCAGCGCCTTGCGGTAAAACTCTGCCGCTTTCGTCCTGTCGCCATTATCGCGGGCAATGCTGCCAAGGTTGTTGATGGCGCGGTCAAAATCGGGGTCCAGTGCCAGCGCGCGGTGTTGCGAGGCTTCGGCCTCGGTCAAGTTGTTCTGGTCGTAGTAAACAAGGCCGAGGTTGGAATGCGCCGCGGCACTGCCAGGCGCCAGACGGATTGCGCGGTGCCCAATCTCGACGGCTTCGTCCAGCTCACCGGCCGAGCGCAGGATTTCCACGAAATTCGCCAGAAACACGGCGTCGTTCGGCTGCAGCCGAACCGCTTCGCGCATGGCTTTGACGGCAACGTCCCCCTGCCCTGCCAGAAATGCGGTAAGGCCGACCATCTGATGCGCGTGCGCATGGGCTGGTGCGGCTTTGACAATCTCGGAAAACAACGTGGCCGCCGGTTTCAGTTCGCCCTTCTGATAATGCGACATCGCCAGTTTAAAGGCATCCTGAATAGAAATCGTTTGGCCTTGGGCCATAATGTATGCTCCGGTCTCTGATACCCCTGCACAGGCGTTAAGCGCGTGCTTTTTCTGTTCTGGTGATTGGTAAAGAGAACGCCGGACACCGTCCATCCAAAGTTGAGCGATTTCGGGGCATTTGCGCATCAAATGCGCCTGCCAGCGTAACGCGCACCATTTGAAAGCGCTGCTGGTTGGGCAAGGTCGTTGCCTTGACCACTGGGCGAAACCGCCCAGTGGAGTTTTCAATTCCGCAGGCTGTTACGCGTGCAGGTCTTGTTTAAGCCTCGTGCCATCAGGCGCAACACTCTGTTCCTGGATCGGGGCTGCCGACGGATCCTCGTTCAGCGACTTCATCAGGCCCCATACCATTGCGATCAACACGAAGGAGATCGGAAAGGCTGCAGCGATCGATGCTGTTTGCAATGCGGCCAGACCGCCCGCCAACATCAATGCAATCGCGGTCGCACCGATCCCGACGCCCCAGATGATGCGGAACTTCTTGGGTGGGTTGTCGTCGCCCATCGAAAGCATGGTGGTGATGACCAGCGTGCCCGAATCTGCCGAAGTTACGAACCACGAAAACAGCAGGATGGTCGCCAGTGCCGACATCGGCCACGCCATCCATTCCATGTCGCCCATCCACGAGGTGGTACCTAGGTTGCCGATGGTGCCGTATAGCGCGGCGGGCAGATCCCAGTTCCGCACGGTTGCAATCACACCTGCCCCGTTTTCCGAGGCCGGACCCGCACCCATGTGCAGCTCTTGCCAAATGGCATTGCCGCCAAACATGCAGAGCCAGAAGAACACCATGACGGTCGGTACAAACAGAACGCCCACCATGAATTCGCGGATCGTGCGACCGCGCGAGATGCGTGCGATGAACATGCCGACCATCGGTGCCCATGCGATCCACCAGCCCCAATAGAAGATGGTCCAGCCACCCTGCCAGGCGATATGTTCATCAGAGGATGCCGCCCAGAACCCCATCGGAACGAAGTTCCACAGGTAGTCGCCCATGGACGTCACGAAAAAGCCCATCAGCCATTGGAACGGGCCGATGATGACAAACAGCGCAAGCAGCAGGATCGACAGCCAGATATTCCATTCCGAGATGATACGGATGCCTTTGCCGACGCCCGATACGGTCGAGACGATGGCGATGATGCTGACCAAAACGATCAGGCCGATTTGCAGCGCCGTCGTTCCTTCGATGCCAAATAGCACGTTGAGGCCCGTAACCATCTGACTTGACCCCAGGCCAAGCGAGGTGGCGATCCCGAAGATCGAGCCGAACACCGCCAGCAGGTCCACAGCGTGACCCCAGGGGCCATAGATACGTTCACCGATCAGAGGGTACAGAGCCGAGCGCATGGTAAGCGGCAATTTCTTGCGGAAACCGAAATAGGCGAGGCTCAGTCCGACGAGTACATACAGCGCCCAACCATGCAGACCCCAGTGGAAATATGTGACACGCATTGCGTCAATGGCGCGTTGCATGTTCATTTCCGTGTGGCCCGCCAGATCGGCATGGGGGTTGTTCGGATAGCCCCAGACCTGGGAGTTGTCGAAGTAGAAGATCGGTTCCGCCACCCCGAAGAACAGGATGCCGATACCGATACCGGCCGAGAACAGCATGGCGACCCAGCTGAAATTCCCAAACTCTGGGCGCGAGTCATCGTCCCCCAGACGCAGTGACCCGAATTTCGAGAACATCAGCCAGAGGCAGAAAAAGAACGCGATGGCAAACAGCGTGATGTAGTAAAAGCTCAGGCCGTTTTCGATCCAGCTGCGGATGGATTTGTACAGACCGCCTGCAAATTCCACGTTCATGACCGTGAAAATGACAAAGGCTGCGATCATTCCTTTCGCTGCAATGCCCATTCCCGGGTGAAGGCCGGTGAAGAAACCCTCCTTCGCCACAAGATGTGAGTTTTGATGTTGCTCGTCCATCGAGCCCTCCCTTTCTGACAATGATCTGTCATTGATGTTTTGGTTTGGATGTCTCCCAAAAAACGGATCGGGTTCTGTTGACCCGATCCGCCAGTGAATGCCGTCTCTAAATCGGGGAGAGGAAGAGGCGGCACATGCGTTTCTTAGGCCCGCAGGCCGACGTGACGACCGACACCCTGAGGCGCAGGCAGTTTTGCGTGATCCTGAGCGTAAGTCGCGAGTTTCGCGGCCACGGCGTCGGTCGGCAGGGACGTCTTGCGTGCGTTCAGGTCCATGTGGATCAGCAGGGTTTCGACCGTGGCGGCCAGTTGGCCGTTCTCACCATAAAGGCAATGGAACAGCTGCATTTTCTTGCCTTCACCCTGCAGCACATGCGTGGTGATTTTCAGCCGGTCGCCCGCGTGCAGCTCGTCCAGGAACTGCATGTGGTTTTCAACGGTGAAATAGCTGTTGCCTGCCGCGACATAGTCCGCATCCGCGCCGATCATCTCCATGAACCGGTCGGTCGCCTGGGCCGAAGCCTCAAGGTAGTGCGCCTCGTTCATGTGGCCGTTATAGTCGGTCCAGCTTTGCGGAATGGTGCGATCCACGGTGACGGGCAGATCATCAATCGCCGGTTCGGGCATGGTGGCTTCGTGCGTGTTCAGCACGCCGCCTGCGCCGCTGCCGGTCTTCTTCAGCGCGCGCATCATGCCGATCAGGTTGTCATCGCGTAGACGTTCCAGCTCACGGATCGACATATGGCCGGATTGCGCATCGGACTGACCGGCGATCAGGTCGACCAGTTCATCGGTGAACTCGGGCACGTCCATCAACTTGGTCCAGGGCCACTGCAGGGCCGGGCCGAACTGCGCCATGAAGTGTTTCATGCCTGCTTCGCCACCGGCGATCCGATAGGTCTCGAACAGGCCCATCTGCGCCCAACGCAGGCCGAACCCCATGCGGATGACTTCGTCCAGCTCTTCTGTGGTGCAGATGCCGTCCTTTATCAGCCACAGGCCCTCGCGCCAGACAGCTTCAAGCAGACGGTCACCGATATGGGCGTCGATTTCCTTGCGGACGGTCAGCGGGTACATCCCGACCGAGCGCAGGATGTCCGATGCTGTGGCGCAGGTTTTCGCCTCACCAACCAGCTCAACCAGCGGCAGCAGGTAAACCGGGTTGAACGGGTGCGCAACAACGACGCGGCCGCCATGCTCGTTCAACTCGGAGGGCTTAAACCCCGAAGTCGACGATCCGATCACCGCCTCCGCTGGCGACAGTTCGTCAATCTGCGCGTGAATCTTGTGCTTGAGGTCCAGACGCTCTGGCACGCTTTCCTGAACCCATGAAGCACCGGCCAGCGCTTCGCCCATGTCGTCATGAAAGGTCAATGTACCTTCGGCAGGCATCGCCTTGTCATAGAGCGCAGGCAGGGCGCGGCGGGCGTTCGCCAGCACTTCGCCGATCTTGCGCTCTGCTTCGGGGTCCGGGTCAAAAACTGATACGTTCCAGCCGTTCAGCAGGAACCGGGCGACCCAGCCTCCGCCGATCACGCCGCCGCCGACGATGGTTGCTTTTTGTGTCATGGTGCAAGTGTCTCCGTATGGCCATCAACGGACAGGACCTGTCCAGAAATTTTGTTACCTGCCTCCGAGGCAAGAAAATGGATGCTATTTGCGATGTCCTGCGCTTTGACCCATGTTTTCATGGACACGCCGGTCACATAAGACGCGCGAACGGTGTCTTCGCTTTCGCCACGTGCTGCGGCTTCGTTGGCAATCACGCGGTCCATCCGCTCGCCTTCGACCGCGCCGGGGCAGATCGCGTTCACGCGGATGCCGAACGGTCCCAACTCCATCGCCAGCGTTTTCGTCATACCCACGACGGCCCATTTCGCCGCCGCATAGGGCGAGCGCAGCGGATAGCCCATGATGCCAGCTGTCGATGAGGTCATTGCGATCAACCCGCTTTTCTGCGCTTTCATCACCCGTGCCGCCCACCGGCAGGTCAGGTAAGACCCGTGTACGTTGGTGGCGACACATTGTTGCCAGGCGTCATAATCAAGGTCTTCGATCGGACCGGCAGGACCACCGGTGCCAGCATTGGCACAGACCACGTCAATGCCGCCCCAATCGACTTCAAGCCCGCTTAGAAATGCGTCCATTCCTGCTTCGGAGGTCACGTCGACAACCGAAGCCACAGCGTCGGGGTGGCTTTGCGCAAATTCGGCAACGGCTGTTGGGTCTGCATCACAGATCGCAACGCGGCAACCATCTTCAAGAAAGCGTTCGGCAATGGCGCGACCAATTCCAGCCGCGCCTGCTGTTACGAGAACGCGTTGCGTCATGCCGCAACGCCCTTGGCGACGGGTGCGCGCTTGGTCAGGCCCAGCTTTTCACGCACGGCGTCGGGGCCGATGATCTTGGCGCCCATGTTTTCGATCACGGTCACGGCGCGCTCGACCAGTTGCGCGTTGGTGGCCAGAACACCCTTGTCCAGGAACAGGTTGTCTTCCAGACCGACGCGGACATTGCCGCCTGCCAGAACCGACTGCGCGGCATAAGGCATCTGGTCGCGGCCCAGCGAGAATGCCGACCAGGTCCAGTCGGACGGCACATTGTTAACCATCGCCATGAAGGTGTTGATGTCGTTCGGCGCACCCCACGGCACACCCATGCACAGTTGCACCAGCGCGTTCGGTTCCAGAATGCCCTCTTTCACCAGCTGTTTGGCGAACCACAGGTGGCCAGTGTCAAAGGCTTCGATTTCCGGCTTCACGCCGAGATCGGTCATCATCTGACCCATCGCCCGCAGCATCCCGGGGGTGTTGGTCATCACATAATCGGCCTCGGCAAAGTTCATGGTGCCGCAATCCAGGGTGCAGATCTCGGGCAGGCATTCGGCGATATGCGCCATCCGCTCGGTCGCACCAATCATGTCAGTCGCTGCTTCGTTGACCGGGAACGGGCTTTCGGTCGAGCCGAACACGATGTCGCCGCCCATACCGGCGGTCAGGTTCAGAACCACATCCACCTCGGCATCGCGGACCCGGTCGGTCAGCTCGCGATACAGGCCCAGATCACGCGACGGCGCACCGGTTTCAGGGTCACGCACGTGGCAGTGCACAACGGCAGCACCCGCCTTGGCCGCATCGATGGCCGAGTTCGCGATCTGCTCGGGAGAGCGCGGAACATGGGGGGATTTGTCTTGAGTGCCGCCCGAACCGGTCACGGCGCAGGTGATGAAAACTTCACGATTCATTGCGAGAGGCATGATGAGTATCCTTCAATCAACATTTAAGGTCAGGGTGGTCCGTGAATTGTGCCAGCGCGCCGGGATTGATCAGGCCGGTCAGGTCACGGATGGGTTGGTTGTTAACGGCATCCCGCACGGCCAGTTCGGCGGTTTTGCCGGATTTCGTACGCGGGATATCCGCGACTTTGATGATCTTTGCCGGGACGTGCCGCGGTGAGGCATTGGTGCGGATTTCGGATTTGATCCGGGACACCAATTCGCAATCAAGGGTCACATCCGTGGGAGTGGTCACGAACAGGACGACACGCACATCATTGTTGATGTTCTGGCCGACAACGACCGAGTCCTCGACCTGTTCGATCTTGTCCAGCTGCCGGTATATCTCGGCGGTGCCGATCCGGATGCCGCCGGGGTTCAGCGTCGCGTCCGACCGGCCCAGAACGACATAGCCACCTTGGTTCGTCTGGATGGTGAAGTCGCCCTGCCGCCAAATGTTCGGGTAAGTTTCGAAATAGCTGGAGCGATACCGCGACTGTCCCGGATCGTTCAGGAAACGGGTAGGCATCGACGGGTGCGCATTGCGGCAGACCAGTTCTCCGGCCAAACCTGACACCGGGTTGCCATCAGCATCCAGCGTAGCCACGTCCAACCCCAGCATCGGGGCCTGAATCTCGCCCTTGTGAACCGGAAGCGTGGGGCAGCCGCCGATGAAGCAGCCCAGAATATCCGTGCCACCGCAGATCGAGGCCAGCTGCACATCTGCTTTCCAGTCCCGGTACACATGGTCAAACCCGTCCGGAGACAAGGGCGAACCGGTCGACAGCACTACACGAAGGAAAGGAAGAGAGTGACTGTCGACCGGCCGAACACCGCGTTTGAGCGCGGCATCTATGAATTTCGCCGAGATTCCGAAATGAGTGACCTGCTCCGCCTCGACCAGGTCGAACAGGCGGGTGATACCCGGATAGGCCGGGTTGCCATCGAACAGGATGATAGCGGCCTCAGAGGCCAGCGCGGCAACCTGCCAATTCCACATCATCCAGTTGCAGGTGCTGTAATAGAACATCCGGTCGCCCGCGCGCAGGTCGCAATGCAACTGTTGCTCGACCAACATGCGCAGCAGGGTGCCACCGCCCGAATGCTCGATGCATTTCGGTTTGCCCGTCGTGCCAGACGAGAACATCACGTAAAGAGGATCGCGGAACCCCATCGGACGGCAGTTCAGCGTGGGCGCGTCAGTGGGCTTGAAGCTGTCATAGGCGGTCGTGCCTTCGGGCAGGTCAGCCCCGTCCTTTGCATAGGGCCAGACGATGACCTGTTCGATCGTCGGCACGCGGGATGTGACAGTGGCGATGGCCTCACGGGTATCAAAAACCTTGCCATTGTAGAAATAGCCGTCGGCGGCGAACATCAGTTTCGGCGCGATCTGCCCGAAACGGTCCACGACCACGTCCGGCCCGCTTTCCGGCGCGCAAGAGGACCACACCGCCCCCAACGACGCCGTCGCCAACATGGCCGCCACGGTCTGCGGCATGTTCGGGACATAGCCCACGACGTGGTCGCCCGCGACAATGCCCGCGTCTTTCAGGGCGGCGGCCAGACGCTCGACTTCCTGCTTCAGCTCGGCGCGGCTCCACCGCAGGCGGCGACCGTCTTCGCCGTAGAAGATGATGGCATCGCGGTCGTCGGGATTCTTCAGAAAGGTCTCGACAATGTTCAGGCGTGCCTCGGGGAAGAACCGGACATTCAGAGGATCGGCGTCTGGGATCAGCGCCGCGTCCCCTGCTTCGCCGACCAGACCGCAGAATTCCCATGCAAGACGCCAGAATGCGCCGGGCTGATCCACCGACCAGCGATGCAAATCCGCGTGGGCGTTAAACGCCTTTCCCGCCTGCTGGCTTGCAAGGTCGCGAAACGCAGCAAGCCGGGTTTGCGAGATTTGTTCGACACTGGGTGTCCAGAGAAGGTCAGCATCCAGCATGGTGAAACAGGCCTCCGGTCGGCAGAAAGTGTGAATCGTCTGGTGACGAATTGACGCGAAGCTACTTTCAACTTTCCTGCGGAAACGATACAATTTTCGTCAGGAGGAATACATTTGTCGTCAGAATCACACGAAAAGTTCGAATTCCTGCTGCTGGACGGGTTTTCAAACATGGTTCTGGCCAGCGCGCTGGAACCTCTGCGCGACGTCAAAATGCGCGCGATGTTCGCCAGTCTGGATTGGGAGGTCACAACTCTGGATGGCCTGACCGTGACCAGCTCGAGCAAGTTGAAGCTTTCGCCGGACAGACGGTTTGACCCCGACCAGACCAAAGGCACACTTGTCATCGTGGCCGGTTACAGTGTGCGCGAACAGGTCAACCGGGAACTGGTTTCGTTGATCCGGGTGGCTTCCCGTAACGCGCGGCGTGTGCTGGCGCTGGATACGGCATCGTGGCTGCTGGCCGAAGCGGGGATTTTGGACGGCCATAGCGCAACCATCCACTGGCAGGAGCTGGATGCATTCGAGGAGGCCTTTCCAAACGTGGATGTTTCCAACGCCCGGTTTGTACGATCGGGGCCTTTCATGACATGCGGTGGGGCCAGCACCGCGTTGGAAATGGTTCTTGAACTTATCCAGGACACGTTTGGCCCGGCAGCGGCATTTGACGCGTCGAGCATGTTCCTTTTCGATCCCGCCCGCCAAAAGGATCAACAGCGCGGCGCTGCCTGGTTGCGCGACCGCGGATCACCCAAACTGCTGAATGCGCTCAACATCATCGCAGAGAATGTCGAACACCCCCTGACCACATTCGAACTGGCCGAACGTGTTTCGTTGTCAGAACGGACCCTGAACCGGGCATTCGCGCAGGAACTGGGGATGACGACCGGAAAATACTACAAGCTCTATCGCCTGCAGCACGCGCGATACCTGGCGCAGGAAACGCGCCTGAGCACTGAGCAGATCGCCCTGCGATGCGGATTTTCCTGCGCGTCAGCGCTGGGTCGCTCATTCACCAAAGAATTTGGCAGGCCAATCAGCACGTTCCGTTCCTGATGCCTCATCTTTCAGGCGAGTAGCAGGGCTACAGCGATCGGTACCAAGGTGCTCCCACGTCAGCGTTACAAATTGTTGACGTAAACGAAAATCTGTCATCTTAGTATTAATTTGATACCATAAAATTCGAATGTTTGAAAAAGATACCGCATAGCGAAGGTTCTTTATGTCGAAGTTCAAATTTCCTACCGCGTTCACGATCCTGTTCATCCTGATTGCCGTTGTGGCCGCCCTGACTTGGGTCATTCCCGCCGGTGAATACGAACGCCAGATGAACGAAGCGCTTGGCAGCGAGGCACCGGTTCCAGGCACCTATCACGAGGTTGAGGCAAACCCGCAGGGGATTACCTCGGTCATTCTGGCCCCTATCGCGGGGATGTATGACCCGAGCCTTCTGGGCAGTTCGTCGAGTGCCGCAATTGATGTTGCGTTCTTCGTTCTGATTATTGGCGGCTTCCTTATGGTTGTGACGAAAACGGGCGCGATCGATGCGGGGATTGGGTGGTTGTTGCATCGGCTTGCGGGGCGGGAAATCCTGATGATCCCGATCCTGATGACCGCCTTTGCCTTTGGTGGAACAAGTTACGGCATGGCCGAAGAGTCGCTGGCCTTTTACGCGTTGGTTATTCCAGTGTTCATCCGGGCGGGGTACGATTCATTGACTGGCGTTGCGGTGATCATGCTGGGCGCGGGCATCGGAACGCTTGGATCGACCTTCAACGCCTTCGCAACCGTTGTCGCCTCACAGGGGGCCGGTATTCCGTTCACCAACGGGATCGTGCTGCGGTTCATCATTTTGGCCTTGTGCCTGGGCGCCGGGATCGCGTTCGTCATGCGCTATGCGTCGCGGGTCAAGGCCGACCCCTCGCGGTCCGTTGTGGCGGATCAGGCCGAGTCGAACCGGGCGCATTTCCTTAAAGGGTCCCAAGACGATGACGCCTTCCCCGAGATGACCCGCATCCGGTCGGTCATCCTGATACTATTCGGCCTGACATTTGCCATCATGATCTATGGCGTGGTCGCGCTGGGGTGGTGGATGGCCGAGATGTCGGGCCTGTTTCTGGTCATGTCGATCATCGTCTGGTGGGTCGGCAAGCTGGACGAAGGGTCGCGCATGGATGAGGCGGCCTTTGTCGACACCTTCGTTGATGGGGCTCGCGACCTGCTGGCCGTCGCGCTGATCATCGGAGTCGCGCGCGGTGTGGTCGTCATCATGGACGCGGGCAAGATCACCGATACGATCCTGGCCAGCGCCGAGGGGTTTGTCTCGGGGCTCAGCGAGTTTGCCTTCATCAACGCCATGTTTGGCATTCAGATTCTGATGTCGTTCCTTGTGCCCTCGTCCTCGGGGCTGGCGACGCTGTCGATGCCGATCATGGCGCCGCTGGCCGACTTTGCGGGCGTCGGGCGCGATCTGGTCGTGACTGCATACCAGTCGGCGAACGGCTGGGTGAACCTGTTCAACCCAACCTTTGCGGTGGTCATGGGTGGTTTGGCCATCGGGAGGGTTTCTTATGACCGCTGGCTACGCTTCATTTTCCCGCTGCTGCTCATTCTGGCCGTCATCATCTGCGCGGCACTGACGGTTGGCGCGATGGTGGATCCGGGCATAGACGGGCCAGCGACTGAGACCTCGGACAGCACAGCGAACTGAGGTTTCGCCATGACCGATCAGACCTCAGCCAAGACGACATCCGGCGCCCTCGGGCTGACCGCATGTATCGCCTTGGTCGTAGGGAACATGATCGGGTCCGGAGTGTTTCTGCTGCCGGCCTCGCTGGCTCCGCTTGGCCCGATTGCAATCGGCGGATGGGTTCTGACCTCGGCGGGCGCGCTCGTACTGGCGATCATTTTCGGGCGCCTGTCGCGGATCGTCTCTAAACCCGGAGGACCTTACGCCTATTCCCAAGAAGCCTTCGGGGATTTCGCCGGGTTCATCATTGCCTGGGGGTATTGGATCGCGCTCTGGACCGGGAACGCGGCAGTCGCCGTTGCGCTAGTGGGGTATTTGGGCTTCCTGTTCCCGATCATCGTGGAGGTTCCGATGTACGGGCTGGCCACCGCGCTGGTTGCGATCTGGTCCCTGACGCTGATCAACATTCGAGGCGTCGAAGGCGCCGGAGCGGTGCAGGTCGTGACCACAGTTTTGAAGCTCGCACCGTTGCTTCTGATCGGCATTCTGGGCGTTTTCTGGATCGAACCTGCAAACTACATCCCGATCAACCACAGTGGAACAACGGCGTTTTCGGCGATCTCGGCGGCGGCGGCGTTAACGCTCTGGGCCTATCTGGGTCTTGAATCTGCCACTGTGCCCTCGGGCGATGTGATCGAGCCGGAAAAGACCATCCCGCGGGCTACCGTCATCGGCGTGATCATCGCCGCGGCGGTCTATATCTCGGTCACCGCTGTTTCGATGGGGGTTCTGCCTCCGCATATCCTCGCGGAATCTGCCGCCCCTCTGGCCGCGGTCGCAGAGATTATGTTCGGCCCGTTCGGGGCCATTCTCATTGCCTGCGGTGCGGTAATCTCGACATTCGGAACACTCAACGGATTCACACTGCTCAGCGGTCAGGTCCCTTACGGCGCCGCGCTGGATCGGGTATTCCCTGCCACGTTTGCGCAGAAATCAAAGTTCGGGACACCTGCCAACGCGCTGATATTGTCGAACGTGCTGGCTTCGGTCCTGATCATCTTGAACTACGCCCAGGGCCTCGTGGCCGCGTTCAATTTCGTCATCCTGCTAGCCGTTGTCGCAAGCCTTCTTCCCTATGCCATCTGTTCCGTTGCAGAGATCATGATCCGCCTGAAAGGCGGAGAGCTGCTGCGCGGCCCTGAACTGGCCAAGGTGGTCGTGCTTGGCGCGCTGGGGTTCATCTATTCGGTCTGGGCCTTCATCGGATCAGGGGCCGAAACCGTTCTGATCGGCACCGTCCTGTTACTGGCGGGTGTGCCGATCCATGTCTGGGTCCGCTGGAGCCAGGCAAAGGAAGCAGAAGACATTCAGAAAAATGATGCCTCGAAAGGAGAGTTGCCATGAAATTCGGCGTTCATTCCGAGATCGGAAAGCTCAACAAGGTGATCGTCTCGCGTCCCTCACTGGCGCATGACCGCCTGACACCGCGAAACTGCGAAGAGCTTTTGTTCGACGACGTTATCTGGGTTGAACAAGCCCGCAAGGACCATGCCGAATTCTGCTCGCTGATGCGCGAACGCGGGGTCGAGGTGTATGACATTCAGGATCTGCTGGCCGAAGCGATTGCCTCAGATCCGGCGGCACGGGCCTTCCTGCTGGATCGTCTGATCACTCCGAACATGGTCGGACTTGGCTTTTCGGTCGAAATGCGGGCTTGGCTGGACGAAATGGACGCCAAATTGCTGGCGCGTCACATGCTGGGCGGGATCATCTTTGCGGACCTTCCCAAAGGCATGATCGATGAACAGTTCGGCGATCTGGTCACGCTGGGGGATTTCATCCTGCCCGCCATTCCCAATGCACAGTTCCAGCGCGACCCGTCCTGCTGGATTTTCAACGGCGTCACGACGAACCCGATGTATTGGCCCGCACGCAAGCCGGAAACCCTGATCATGCGAACCGTCTACCGGCACCACAAGATGTTCAAAAACGCCGAGTTCGAATTCTGGTGGGGCGACAGTGACGGCGATTTCGGGCTCGCCTCGGTCGAAGGCGGCGATGTTCAACCAGTCGGCAACGGCACTGTCTTTATCGGCATGGGCGAGCGAACAACCCGGCAGGCCGTGGCACAGGTGGCCGAAGCCTTGTTCCGCAAAGGCGGGGCTGAGCGTATTGTGGCTTGTGCAATGCCCAAAAGCCGCGCCGCCATGCATCTGGATACGGTCTTTACCTGCCTCGACCACGACAAGGTAACCGCATTCAAAGAGGTTGCCGATCAGATCACCTGTATCTCGATCCGCCCCGGGGATCGCGGGGAATTGGATATCCGTGTGGAAAAAGAGCACCTTTTCGACGTCTACAAAGAATCTTTGGGGCTGAACTCGCTGCAAGTCATTTCGACCGGGGGCAACGAATTTCAGGCCGAACGCGAACAATGGGACGATGGCAACAACGTCGTGGCCCTCTCACCTGGTGTTGTCGTTGGCTATGCGCGCAACACTTTCACCAACGGCAAGATGCGCGATGCGGGGATCGAGGTGATCGAAATCTCGGGACAAGAGTTGGGCCGTGGCCGCGGTGGCGGACACTGCATGACCTGCCCGATCGATCGTGACCCCGCGTACTGAATTCATGATGGGCGCGACCCCTTGCGCCCAAAGACTTTTTGTTAGGGAGAAACAAAAATGGCATTCAATCTCAAAGGCCGCAGTTATCTGAAAATTGCCGACTTCACCCAACGTGAAATGCTGTATCTGCTGGATTTGGCCCGCGACCTGAAGCGTGCAAAATACGCACGTGCCGAACAGCAGTCGCTAAAGGGGAAAAACATCTGTTTGATCTTCGAGAAAACTTCGACCCGCACCCGCTGCGCGTTTGAAGTTGCGGCTTACGATCAGGGTGCGAACATCACCTATCTTGACCCATCGGGCTCGCAGATCGGTCACAAGGAATCCATGAAAGACACCGCCCGCGTATTGGGGCGTATGTTCGACGGGATCGAGTTTCGCGGTGCGGGACAGGACATGGTTGAAACCCTGTCGGACTATGCCGGTGTGCCTGTCTACAACGGCCTGACGGATAACTGGCACCCGACCCAGATGCTCGCCGATATGCAAACCATGATCGAACATGCCGACAAACCACGCAAAGACATCGTCTATGCCTATTCAGGTGATTGCCGGTCGAACATGGGGAATTCGCTGCTGATGTTGGGTGCGATTATGGGCTGCGACGTCCGCATGATCTCACCCAAGGAAACGCAACCCCATGACGATGTGCGCGAACTGGCGATGGAACGCGCCGCAAAGTCGGGCGCGCGGGTGACGATCACCGACGATACCTCGGCCGTCGAAGGGGCTGATTTCATCCATACCGATGTCTGGGTTTCGATGGGTGAGCCGAAAGAGGTCTGGGCCGAGCGGATCAAGCTGCTGAGCCCTTATCAGGTCAACATGGACATGATGAAGAGAACCGGGAACCCGGGCGTCAAGTTCATGCACTGCCTGCCCGCCTTCCACAATCTGGAAACCAAGGTGGGACAGGATATCCACGAACAGTTCGGCATCACGGAAATGGAAGTGACAGAGGAGGTATTCGAAAGCGATATGAACATCGCTTTTGAACAGGCCGAAAACCGGATGCACACCATCAAGGCGATCCTGGTCGCCACGCTGGGGTCCTGATCCATGGGACGCGTTGTTATAGCCCTCGGCGGCAACGCGCTTCTCAAACGGGGTGAGGCCATGACGGCGGACAATCAGCGTAAGAATGCCAAGATTGCCGCCAAAGCCCTCGCTCCGCTCTGCGAAGCGCATGAGACCGTCATCACCCATGGCAATGGTCCGCAGGTCGGGATGCTGGCCCTGCAAGAGATCATGTACACCGATGTCGAGGAATACCCGCTGGACGTATTGGTCGGCGAAACCATGGGCATGATCGGTTACATGATCGAGCAGGAGTTGGGCAACATCCTGCCCTTCGAACACCACATCGCCACCTTGCTGACGATGATCGAGGTTGATCCCAACGATCCTGCCTTCGACAATCCGACCAAGTTCATCGGTCAGGTCTATTCTGAAGCCGACGCTAAGAAGGAAGCGGCCGAGAAAGGCTGGACGGTGAAACCGGACGGAGAGTATTGGCGCCGTGTCGTGCCCTCACCCCGTCCAAAGCGCATCTTTCAGGTCGAGCCGATCCGCTGGATACTTGAAAAAGGCGCAACGGTCATTGCCGCCGGTGGTGGTGGAATTCCGACGATGTACGACAAGGAGGCCGACCGAAAACTGGTGGGTGTCGAAGCCGTCATCGACAAGGATTTCGCTTCCTGCCTACTGGCCCAGAACCTTGGCGCAGATTTCTTTGTCATTGCAACAGATGCCGAGGCTGTATTCCTGAACTGGGGTGCGCCCTACCAGAAAGGTATCCGGTCAATCACGCCCGACGCTTTGGACGCATACGATTTCCCCGCCGGTTCGATGGGCCCAAAAGTGCAGGCCGCGCAGGATTTCGTGCGAGAGACCGGTGGTCGGGCCATCATTTGCGCTCTGGCCGATGTCCCCGCCGCGGTTCGAGGGGAAAAGGGCACGACTATATCTTTGGGTGTCGGGGATACGCTGTTCCACTAGGAGGCAGGCAACCGGGCTTCGTCTGCAGGGCCTGGAAACCCAGGCCCTGCACTTTTGGTCAGGAAATCCCGACCGTCCTGCAATAGCACGAGACCTTCACCGGAACTTCCGATCGCGCTGCGGCGATTTCGAAACTGCGCCGGATATGGGGCAGTTCCTGAGTCTCGTCCCGCCGTTCCAGACATTCCATTAATCCACGCAGGCTCCAGACATTGCCCGGATGCTGACAGGCTCGGCTAAGGGTTTTGTCCAGCCCCAGATCCGCCCGGTATACGCGTTCGGCCTCTTCCAACTGGTTCTGCTCCATCAACAAGGCCCCCAGAGCATGGCGCGTGGGCTGCATCCATCCCCAAGGCTCGTCATATTCAAGGGTGTCGTCCAAATGGATCGCTTCGCGCAGATGCGTAAAGGCCTGTTCGTAATTGCCTTTGTGGTATTCAAGCTCACCCAGCATCATATTCTCGGCGATTTTCAACACGTCTGATGCTAGGTTGTTCACCACTCGCCGAGACTCTGGCACCTGCGCAACCGCTTCATAGAACAGCGCTTTTTCGGCTTCGGCCTCTTGCAGGCGGTCTAGGTTGGACAGCGCAATGGTCCGTGCATATCGCAACGTCGCAATGGAATAGCTGTAGATTTCGGGCTTGTCCGGCAGAGGCTCGGCCAGAATCTCCTGCCACATGCCAAAGCGGATTTGCACATGCTGTTTGATCGACAGATAGCATTCCAGAAAATCGCCAAGTTCAATGATGACGCTTTCGGGAATGGACTGAACCATTTCGTCAGCCGTTTTCAGGGCAACGGACCGTTGCCCCTGAAACATCGCACCGTAGATTTTGAAGTGATAGTCATGCATCCGGTAGAAGGTGTAAAAGTTGTTTCCACCGCGATAGGCATAGTATCTGGCGTTCGCTTCGGAGGCCTTCTGGTTGCGTTCAACGACCATCTGGTAGTTGCCGCACAGCACATCAACATGGGTCGGCATATGCCACAGATGGCCTGAATCAGGGATCAAACCGCCTAGCGCATCGCCATGACGCAAAGCGCGCTCGGGGAAAGGCGACATTTCCAGCGTGTGAATGTACAGGTGCAGCAGACCGGCATGGTTCCAGGCCTTCGGGTCGGTTTCAAAGATGTGGTCCATCGCGGCAACGATTTCCAGAGTGTCCGCGTTTTCGGCAGGTTCCCCTGTCTGCAAGTCCCACAATTGCCATGGCGTTCGGTTCATCAGCGCCTCGACATACAGCGTGCAGACATCCAGATTGCCGGGATTGGCCTTGTAGATGTCACGCATCGCCGCGCCGAAGGCATCGTTGTAGGGGCCGAACTCCTCCACATCGGCCGAGGTCGGGTAGCGCATGAACAAAGCCTCGATCAACGCGGCCTCAAGCGGTGAAACTTCGGATTTCAGCGCGTCCGCTGCCTGCAGGGCGGAATGCGCCGTCTCAAGGACTTCTGCCCGCTCCTCGGGGCTGTAGGTGAACCACCAGCGGTTGTAGTTCGGCCCGATTGCATAGGCGATCCCCCAATGAGCCATAGCGCAGCCGGGGTCCTCTTTCAGGGCGTTTTCAAAACAGACGATGGCTTCTTCGTGATTGTAACCATAGACCCAGGCAAGCCCGCGATCGAACCACAATTGGGCCACCGGGAATTGTGTTGTGACCGGCCATGAATAGTTTCCCAAATCAAAATACTGCATATCTTCAACCCTTTCTGCCAATTGATCACAGGGCAGAGTGTTTCAGGCGTCCTCGTAGCCAAGCCCGGGGTCGAAATGCCAATATTGCACCGGTGCGATGGCTGGCCGGTTCATGACCGCTTGGACAATGGACCGGATCTTTGGAACACGCTGCCCCAAACAGGTGGTGTCGCCTTCCCATTGGAACAGCATCTGGAGAAATATGTCCAATGTGCTGGTTTTCGCCGTCCAGCGTTTCACTGGGTCCCGCTCGGAATAACCGGAAGGCGATCGTTATCTGGCAGATCGTGCGGAGCGCAACACGTTATCAGATTGAAGCCCACCTAGGGGATCAAATGTATTTTAAAATCTGACGCTTAGATCGACTTAACCTTCCCAACGGGCAACGGCTTTGATCTAAAACCTACCGCCCTTTGGCACTCGCAAGAAGTTATCCCTCCTCAAGAAATGCTCCATTGCGTTGCGGTGAAATTTTCATTCTAACATGTGAATAACAATGGACTCAGGTACTGCGTACGGTGGCGTTTCCCCTTGAGTTTTGTGTCTTGGCAGTGGAGGCAAAAATGCGTCTAACACCTATGCTGAAAACCATCCTCGTTGTTCTTGCCGCGTCACCGGCCGCAGCTCAGGAAGCGATTCAGATTCCGCCGGAAAGCGCCGGGTATTCGCCATATCTGGAACAGGACTTCCCCAATCAGGTATTTTTCGGCGACACCCACCTGCATACGGCCTATTCGGCCGATGCCGGTCTGGCTTTGGCCTCCCTGTCCCCTGACGACGCCTATCGGTTCGCCAAAGGTGAGGCCGTGACGTCCTCTCTGGGGGTTCCCGCCCGTCTGGCGCGGCCGCTGGATTGGATGGTGGTGACGGATCACGCCGAAAATCTGGGCCTTCCCGCCGCGCTGAATTCGGGCGATCCTGTGATGCAATCGAATGATTGGAGCCGCTCGATCGCCGAAGCTTTTGAGCCAAGAACGATGGACGCCGTTCTCGAAGCGTATGGTATCTGGTTCGGCGAGGTAAACATACCCGGCGCAACGGACCCGATGGCCGGAACAGGGTTGGCCGAAACCTATTGGGCCAAAACCACCGAGGCTGCCGAGCGCCACTATCAACCCGGCGCGTTTACAACCTTCATCGGCTTCGAGTGGACTAGCTCGCCCACTGGAAACAACCTGCACCGAAACGTCATTTTCCGTGACGGCAAGGACATGGCGGATCAGATCATTCCCCTGTCTTCATATGATACGGAAGATCCCGAAGAGCTCTGGGATTGGCTGCAGGCCTATGAAGACAAGACCGGCGGGCAGGTTCTGGCGCTGGCCCATAACGGCAACCTGTCCAATGGCTTGATGTTCGATGACGTCACGTTGTCGGGTGAGCCACTCAGTGCGGACTACGCCGCCCGTCGCCAAAGGTGGGAGCCGATCTACGAGGTCACCCAGATAAAAGGTGACGGTGAGGCCCATCCTTTCCTGTCACCTGAAGACGAGTTCGCCGATTTCGAAACCTGGGACAAGGGCAGCTTTGGAACGCAACTCAAGACCCCCGACATGCTGCCGCGCGAGTACGCGCGCGAAGCGTTGAAACGTGGGTTGGCCTATCAACGCGATCTGGGCGAAAATCCCTTTAAAATCGGCGTGGTGGGGTCAACCGACAGTCATACCGGCCTTGCCACATCCACCGAGGATAACTTTTTCGGCAAGGTTTCCGCGCTGGAGCCCACCAATGATCCCATCCGCATGGAAGAAGCCATTACCGGGGCGCTGACGCCGGATGACCCATCTGACGACATCACGGCTGCCTACAGTTCGGCGTCGGGTCTGGCCGCAGTCTGGGCCCGCGAAAACACCCGCGAAGCGATCTGGGACGCGATGAAACGGCGCGAAGTCTATGCGACCACCGGCACCCGCCTGCACGTGCGTGTCTTTGCCGGCTTTGATTTTGTCGAAGAGGACCTGGCCCGCCCGGATTTCGCGGCCCATGGTTATGCGGCAGGCGTCCCCATGGGGGGTGATCTGACAGCCCCCGCGGACGGTCAGGCGCCACGCTTTCTGGTCCGCACCCTGCGTGATCCGGATGGCGCCAATCTGGACCGTGTGCAGGTCGTCAAAGGATGGCTGGATGCCGAGGGCAACACGTATGAGGCCATCTATGACATTGCCTGCGCGGGCAATCGCGGCCCGGCGTCGGATCATCGGTGCGATGCCCCCGTCGGCAACACCGTCGATCCGGAAAATGCAACTTACACCAATGCGATCGGCGCACCGGTGTTGGGCGCCTATTGGACGGATCCAGACTTCGACCCGAACCAGCACGCTTTCTACTATGTGCGCGTGATCGAGATTCCGACGCCGCGCTGGACAACCTACGACGCCAAGGTGTTCGGGGTCTTGGTGCCAGACGACATTCCGACGTCGGTGCAGGACCGCGCATACACATCGCCAATCTGGTACACACCAAGTTAACCTGAGTGGGCAGGTGTTTTGCATCTGCCCCAGCTGCCTTTCAATACGTGGTCTCGCATGTCCGTTCTCAAAGAACCCCTGTTTCATTTTTTCCTGCTGGGCGGCGCGATCTTCGGCTGGTTCAGCTATCTCAATCCGTCGCCGTCTACGCCCGATGACGGAAACCAGATCGTTGTCGACATGCAGGACATCAACCGCTTCATCGACCAATTCCAATCAACTTGGCAACGCCCGCCCACACCGGAAGAACTGGCCGAACTGCAGGACGCGTTTCTACGGCAAGAGGTTTTGGTGCGCGAAGCCCGCGCGCTTGGTCTGGACCAGGGCGACAGCATCGTCCGCAACCGACTGGCCCAAAAGATGGAGTTTCTGACCCTATCGCTGGCCCAGGCCTCAGAACCCGACGACGCGACCCTGCAGGCGCATCTGGACGAAAACAAAGAGCGTTTCCTGCGGCCCGAACGGGTGGCCTTTGAGCAAGTCGCAGTGGGACCAACGCCCGAGACCGCTCAGATCAACGAAATGCTGGGCGCCTTGAATGGGGGCGCGGACCCTGCGCAATTCGCTGGGCCAAGCCTGCTGCCGGCTGCGTTGCCGCTTAGCCCGGCGCAGAAGGTTGATGCCACTATGGGGCGTGGGTTCCATGCCCTGCTGAACGACTTACCTGTGGGACAGTGGGTTGGTCCAGTCGCATCCGGCTTTGGCTATCATCTGGTGCGGGTCAACACCCGTGAACCGGCACGACTCCCGGCATTTGAGGACATTCGCGAAGATGTTCTGTTCGATTGGCGGCGCAATTTAAAGTCCGACCTATCCGAGGCGCAGTTTGTTGCGCTGAAAGAAAAATATGACCTGATCACCCCCACGCCGGAAGACATCGCCTGGAGGCTGGACCAGTGATGAAACGCCTGCTGCTGGCCCTGTTGCTGGTTCTGCTGCCTGCCATCCAGGCTTTTGGCCACGCATTGGAACCCGGATTTGCGGATATCCGGCAGCTGACCTCTCAAACCTGGCAGGTGTTCTGGCGCAAGCCGGATGTCGCGGGCCAACCCATGGCCATTGCACTTCAGTTGCCCGCCACGTGCACGCCGCAAACCGGCCCCGAACCCTTGTTCGACGGCTCCGCCTGGATTTCGGTTTGGGTTGCCGACTGTCCCGAAGGGCTTGCCGATGGCACGGTGTCTATCGAAGGTCTCTCGGGCCAGCGCACCGATGTTTTGTTGCGTCTTCAAATGCAAAGCGGGGCGACAGACACCATCCGTTTGACCCCGGACCATCCGAGCCACCTGATCCCGGCGCAGGTGGGTGGTTGGAGCGTTTTCGGCAGCTATCTGGCGATGGGCTTTGAACATATTCTCGAAGGGTGGGATCACCTTCTGTTCGTCTTCGCCCTGCTGGTGCTGATCCGCGACTTCTGGCGCTTGGTCGGCGCGATCACGGCCTTTACGGTGGCGCATTCCATTACGCTGGCGTTGGCAGCGCTGGGTCACCTTTCGGTGCCCGGCCCCCCGGTCGAGGCGATCATTGCGCTGTCTATCGTGTTTCTGGCCGTCGAGGCACTGAAATCCAATGCCGGTAAAATCCGCCTGTCCGAACGCTACCCCTGGCTGATCGCCTTCGCTTTCGGCCTGTTGCACGGGTTGGGCTTTGCCGGTGCCTTGCGCGAAATCGGGCTGCCAGAGCAGGACATCACCACTGCCTTGCTGGCCTTCAATCTGGGCGTTGAGGCCGGTCAGTTGGCCTTTGTCGGTGTTGTACTGATCGCCGCTATGACCCTGCGCTTTGCCCTGCCCCGTGTCGCCGCGCACTGGCGCACCCCCGGAGATTTCACCGCAACCGCCATCAGCTATGGGATCGGTGCGGTGGCAATCTTCTGGTTTGTCGAGCGGGTCATGTCCTTCTGAACCGCGCGACACCCGGACGGGGCCATTATTTGGGAACCAGCAGCTTAGCCGTCAGACCAATCGTGTCGCGTGGGCCGGTCCCCGAGTCATAAAAGTCACGCTCGTAGCTCAATTGCCATTGCACCGGCAAACGGCCCGGCTGCAGGACCGAGAGCCCATTTTTCCGCGCTCAGCCCGCCGGTTCCTGTTGGCAGCAAGGCAGCGTGAGGCGTGCGATGTTATTCGTTCCCCCTAGCTGGAAAGGGATAGCGCCACGGAACTGACGGACGTTTTGCGACCCCGATCTGTTATGCAGCGCGGGCGAATAAAAATTTTGCAACTGGAACGCCATGAGGGACGCGGTTAGATCACTTGCCTCACTTTCCAGAGACTGTTTAGAAAGTACAGGAGCGGCCGCCAGCGCGATGCAGCAAGCAACTGAAGGCATCATACCGCCAAGTTGGTCGGGCATAGGAAAAACCGTGAGTAAATTCCGTTCCACATTAATCGGATGCGAAGCCTGTTTTGCAATTTGCACAATACGCGCGGCGTCGGAATTCCAACCGGGTTTCGAAAGCTGTCGGTCGCCCCTAACAGTTCACCCAAAAGTTGACCGCATCTGATCCGTCGACACGGACGTACAACGCGCATGAGTTCAATGCGATTGCCAACCCTTTAAGGCCTGGACCTTAAGCCAACGCGCCAAAGCTGCCGATGACCTCCGCTGCATTGTCTGCGGCTTGGTGCACCGATGTCTCGAGAGGTTCGCCATTTCCCCAGGCCGCCAGAAATGCCCCGTTGAAACTGTCCCCGGCGGCGGTTGTGTCGCGAACCTGCTGCACCTGCCGCACTGGCACCCGGATGACAGGAGCGTTTGGCGTTTCAAGACATGTGACGTCGCCCCCGCCGTTCTTGACGATGACGAGACCACCGCCGAGCGCGCTGTATCGCCTTGCGGTGGCTTCGGGATCAGTGTCGCCGAAAGCCGTCTGCTCATCCTCGAAAGACGGCAGGATGATGTCTGCAATCCGCGCGCCAGCTTCGATCCAGTGGCGCATTTCTGCGGCGCTTTGCCATAGCCTTGGCCGGATGTTGGGATCGAACGCCACCTGTTTCCCCAGTTTTCGGGCGGCTTCCAGCGTTTCTACCAGAGTCTTTCGATCCGGCTCCGAGAGAATGGCAAGAGTAATCCCGGAGAAATAAACTAGGTCGCAGCCCGTGACCGCATGTTCCAGTTCTTGAGGATCAGCGGCAAGCATCCGCGCCGCACTATGCTTGCGCCAATAGACGAAACTCCGCTCGCCCTCGTTTAGTTCGATCAGATACAGGCCCATGGTCCGGTCAGGATCGCGCCGGATCATGCTGGGGTCGATGCCATGCGCCTTGGTGAATTCCACAAAACGGTCAGACAACGCATCGCTCCCGACCCGGGAATAAAACGAAACGCGCCAGTCCTCGCTCATCCGTTTGCGCGCATACCATGCCGTATTGAATACGTCCCCGGCGAACCCCTGTTGAAACACGCCGTCGCCCCGCGGCGACATCTCAACCATGCACTCTCCGATGCACAGAAGCGTATTGGATGCGGCCACCATGTCAGATGCCGACAGCACTTAGAGTGTGCATGACCCCGCGCAGCTCGGCAAGGCCGCGCAGCCGTCCGATTGCGGGATAGCCGGGAACCGAATGCCGTTCCAGATCGCTGAGAATGCGATGCCCATGATCTGGCCGCATCGGGATTTCAACGCCTGTTTCACGCTCCACACGCATGAGTTCCCGCACGACCCCAATCATGTCCAGATCACCTGCCAGATGCATGTCTTCGTGGAAACTCCGGGGATCGTCTTCCCGTTTCACTGCGCGCAGATGGGCAAAATGGATGCGAGGCCCGAGTCGACGCGCGATTGCCACCAGATCATTTTCGGAACGCGCACCCAGCGATCCGGTGCACAAGGTGAATCCCAGCGCCGGGGACGCAGAGATTGCATTAATGGCCTCCAGATCGGCCTGGGTTGAGACGATCCGCGGCAGACCGAACAGGTCCATGGGCGGGTCGTCAGGATGGATCGACAGCTTTGCTCCTTCGGCTTCGGCCACCGGTAGAACGATTTCAAGAAACGCGGCCAGCTGTTGCCGGAGCGACGCATGATCGCGATCGTCATAAGCCGCAAGGCAGGCCCGGAAGGTATCCAGCGTATAGCTTTCCTCAGACCCCGGCAGGCCAGCAATAATCGTTCGCGTCAACTTGTCGAGCATCGGCTGATCAGCCTTCGCATACCAGTCTTCCGCCGCCGCCAGATCCTGTGCCGTATAGCTGTCCTGCGCTCCGTCGCGCTGCAGAACGAACAGGTCAAAGGCGGCATAGGCCGTGAAATCGAACCGCAAGGCCAGCGCCCCGTCGGGCAGGGCGTAGTTCAGATCGGTGCGCGTCCAGTCCAACACCGGCATGAAGTTGTAACAGATGTTGCGAATGCCCTGACGGGCCAGACGGCGCAGGTTTTCGGCCCAGATTTGTGCATAGCGCTCCCAGCCAGGCGCACCGGTTTTTATGTCCTCATGCACCGGAATGCTTTCGGTCACGACCCAGCGCAGCCCCGCCGCTTCGATCAACTCGCGGCGAGCTTTGATCGCTTCTTCCGGCCAGTCCTGACCGTTGGGAACCTCATGCAAGGCGGTAACGATCCCTTTCGCGCCGGTCTGACGGATATGAGCAAGCGGAATAGGATCTTTCGGCCCAAACCAACGCCAACTTTCCAACATGACTGCCCCCTGTTCCCCGCGCTTAACCCGAGACCGTTTTGGAATATAAAAACCCGTCAAACTCGGGATCTTCGACGTCCGAAAGGTCCAAAAGTGTCAGCCGGACATTTTCAAGATGCTGCCACATCGCCTGTCTCGCACCCTCTGCATCTCGGCGGCGCAACGCCTCAAGGACGGCCGCGTGATCGTCCAGCCATTGACTGCGATAACCGATGTCGAAAATCCGCGAATGCAGCCTGTCCCACATCGGGCTGGATTCCCGCAAATGCCAGAGCGTATCGATCTGGTTGACCAGAACCGAGTTCTGTGTGGCCTCGGCAATTTGCAGGTGAAACTGGCGATCCGCGCTGTAATCGTCTTCGCCGGTTTCGATTGAGCGTTTCTCCAACTCAAGCGTTTCACGCAGCGACAGGATATCGCCCTTGGTCACCGTGGTCGCCGCGAACCCGGCGATGCTGCTTTCCAACAGTTGCCGTGCCTGTAACAGCTCGAACGGGCCATAATCGCCACCGGTCAGGCCCGACCGGCCGGGCTGACGGTCCCGCACGTAGCTGCCCGAACCCTTGCGGACGTCCAGGTAGCCTTCGATCTCAAGCATGATGAAGGCCTCGCGCACCAGCGACCGGCCAATCCCCATCTCTTTCGAGATCTGGCGCTCGGTCGGGAACTTGTCCCCCGGTTTGAAGCCATCCTGCGCGATCCGTTCAACCAGCTGCGCGGCCACTTCCTGATAGGGGCGTTTCGAGGCGTCGGTCATGCGGTCTCCGTCTTGTTGTCTTCGGTCGTGTCGGCGATCTGGTGGTAATACTCAGCCAGAATGTGAAACGCCTGCTTTTTCGTTTTCTTGTCGGCGGCGATCAGGCCTTTGTGATTATAGCCGTTCTGGAACTTGTTCTGGCGGCGTTCTACCCGGAAATCGTACAGAATCCACGGCGACATGCCTTTGATATAGTCCAGACGCCTGAGGGTATCGATCTGGCGGCGATAGACCTCGGCCATGTAATCCTCGCTGAACAGCCCGGTCTTGGGACCATTAGGGCCGATCACCCCGTCCGCGCCGGTTTCCGAGATCACCACCGGTTTTTCCGGCGCTGAATTGGCGCCGATCCGGGCCAGGTCCTCGAAATCTTCTTCGTACCAGCCGTAATACTCGTTCAGCCCGATCACGTCGATATGGTCGGCCAAACGGTCTTCGATCCGGTTCTGGCTGTGGTTGACCAGACAGGCGGCCGAAGTCAGGCGCGTGGGGTCCAGCGCCTTGGCGGTTTCGGCCAGACGGCGCATAAAGTCCAGACGCGCGTCGGTATCAGGGTTTTCATTGCCTACCGACCAGATGATGACCGAGGCGCGGTTGCGGTCGCGCTGGATCAGCTCACGCAGCTGATTTTCGGCATCTCGATAGGTGGCGGGGTTGGCAAAATCGATGGCCCAGTAAACCGGAATTTCTTCCCACAGCAAAAAGCCCAACTCATCGGCAATTTCGGCCGCCCGTTCATGATGCGGGTAATGCGCCAGGCGCAGGAAGTTGCAGCCTAGTTCCCGCGCGTGCTCGAAACGGCGGCGCAGGTCGGCCTCATTCGTGACTTTGCCCAAAGTGGCATCGTCTTCGTGAACGGATATTCCACGCAGGAAAATCGGCTCTCCGTTCACCAGAATATCCGTGCCACGCCGTTCGATCTGACGGAACCCGACCCGATCAGTCACTTGATCCGCGCCCAGAGTGACGCTGACATCATAGAGTTTCGGAGAGTCAGGCGACCAAAGCACCGGGTGGGCAGGAATCTTGGCCTCACCCTGCCCGTTCTGGATCGGGATATCCTGCGACAGGCCAAGCTCGGGGATGTCCACACGGGCCGGTCCGGCATCGGGGCCGTCTACCTCCAGTTCGACCTTGATGCGGCAATAGCTGTCATCGGGCACCAGATGGATCGCGAAGTTCCGGATCACGGTCTGGGGTGTGTCATACAGCGCCACCTCACGATAGAGGCCGCCATAGTTGAACCAGTCGGTGTTGCGCATCGGCACGCGGTCCAGCGTCCGGGTGTTGTTGACGCAGGCCATCAGCCAGTTGCGCCCCCGCCGCAGCTTTCCGGTCAGTTCCACGCAAAACGGTGTCGAGGCACCGTAGTGATTGCCGAGGAACTCTCCGTTCAGGAAAATCTTGCAGGCATAGGCCGCAGCGCCGATACGCAGGAATTGCCGCCGTGTGGGCTCAATTTCCTCGATATCCAGCGCCCGCGTGTACCAAGCACTGCCTTCGAAGAAATACCATTTTTCTTTCAGCATGGCCCAGTTCGAAGGGATTCGCACGGTCTCGCCATCAAACGGGTCATAGTCCCAGGGCTCTGTCCGGTCTTCGGGGGCTGCGGGCTGCATCGCATACCATTTCTGGCGCAGTCCGGTGTCCAATAGATCGACACAGAATTTCCAGTACCCATCTAGGGGGCGCGATGCCCGGCCGCCAGTAAACAGCAGCGTATCGGCGTTCAAGTTCTGCGGGTTAAGAGGCACATCATAGGCCTCGTCATGCAGCGCCTGAAGTGCGTTTTCCGCCAATTCCGACCGTTCAAGCATCGCGCCGTTCCTACCTTAAGGGGCCATTGCCTTGATGCGCTGGATCAGGTCCGCCACCACCGGAGAGTTCGCCGCAGCCTCTTCATGCATCGGCAGAACCGCCTCGATGAAGGGGCCTTTTTCAACCTCGATGAACTTGACGCCCAGTTCGGTTTTCGCCTGCTCGACAGCAGCGGCGCTCATGGCGTCCCATTGTTCGCGGTGGAACACCATCGAATCCTTGGCCGCCTGACGCAAAGCCGCTTGCTGATCTTCGTTCAGGTCGTTCCAGCTTTCGGTCGAGATCATCACCACGGACGGGATCATCGTGTGACCGTCATCGGAATAAACCTTGGACACCTCGCCGTGCCGCGCGCTGGTCAGCGCCATCGGGTTATTTTCAGCCCCATCGACCACACCCTGCTGCAGCGCGCTGTAAAGCTCACCCCATGCAATCGGTGTCGGGTTGCCGCCCAGCAGCTCAACCATCCGAATGGCCGAGGGGCTGGGTTGCACCCGGATTTTCATGCCTGCCAGATCGGCCGGTGAATGGATTTCCTTGTTGGCATAAAAAGACCGCGCACCTTCGATATAATAGGTCAGCCCGATAAAGCCCTTATCTGCCGAAGAGGCCAGAATGTCGTCGCCCACATCGCTGCTGAGAACGTCAAAGTAATGATCGGCGCTGGTGAAAATATAGGGCAGGTTCAGCGCGCCATAGGATTCCTCGAACGCCTCCAGTTCGCTGGCATTCGACCGCGCCATATCCAGCGAGCCGTTCTGCATCAACTCCATCGATTCGCGCTGGGTGCCAAGCTGTGCGTTGGCAAAGATGCGAATCTTGAGATCGCCGTCGGTCAGTTCTTCGACCCGGTCCGCCATGAACTCCATCGACTTGTGCAACGGGTGGTCTTCGGGGTTGTTGTGGTTCAGCCGCAGGGTCTTGGCCTCGGCCGCAACCGACAGGGCCATGAAACTGACCGCCATGGCGGCGGTGATCTTCGAGAATTTGGACATAGTCTCCTCCCAATCGCGGGCCGGTGCGGCAGGCTGTTCGGAACCTGCATGAATAAGAACTGATTCGGCGCCACGGACCGCCCGCCGGCCTGTGACAGGCAATGTGATCGCCCAATAACTAAAATTAGTCAACCAAAAATCACTAATTGGTTGACCAATTTTGTTTTATAGGGCAAGAGCAGTGACGAAACGATCCAGGTGAGGACCCCGGCCCCGATGGGAGGAAATTGATGAAACAAATGACTGCGGCGGTGGACACCGTACTTCGCCTCATCATCGTGATCGCATTCGCGGTCCTGGTGACCTGCGTGATCTGGCAGGTTTTTTCGCGGTACGTTCTGGGCACCCCCAGCACTGTCACTGATGAAATGGCGCGTTTCCTGTTCATTTGGGTGGCTCTACTGGGCGGAGCCTACACACTGGGGCAGCGTCGGCACCTGGCAATCGATCTGCTGCCAACGATCACCCATGGGGTGCCGCGCCTAGTGGTCAACGCGGCCATCATTGGCGCGATCGCACTGTTTGCCTGTGTGGTCATGCTCTATGGCGGCTGGAACCTCGTCTCTCGCACACTCGAAACCGGGCAGGTCTCGCCTGCGCTGCGGTTGCCGATGGGGGTGGTCTACATCGCCATCCCGGCATCGGGGCTGGCCATCCTGTTTTATTGTCTGGGGTTTGTGGTTGATTTGGCGAGCACAGGCCAAGGCCCGAATGAACGGTTAGAGCCGAGCGCCCCCGGCGGGCCTTTGGACTAGGAGCCTGGCATGGATATTCAGTCTGTCGCCACACTTTTCGGAACTTTCGCCCTGCTCATGGCATTGGGCGTTCCGATTGCGTTTTCCATTGGCATCTCGGCTCTGGCCACGTTCCTGCTGTTCATGTCCTTCGACCAGTCTGTCTATATCGTGGCACAACAGGTCGCGTCGGGGTTGGACAGTTTCACCCTGCTGGCGATCCCGTTCTTCATCCTTGCTGGCAACATCATGAACCGCGGTGGCATCGCGCTCCGCCTGATCGAGTTTGCCAAGGTCCTTGGTGGACGACTGCCGGGGGCTTTGGCCCATTGCAACGTCATCGCCAACATGATGTTCGGATCGATCTCGGGCTCGGCCGTGGCATCAGCGGCGGCGGTGGGCGGGGTCATGTCCCCGCTTCAACGCAAGGAAGGCTATGACCCGGCCTACTCAACGGCCGTGAACGTCGCCTCGTGCCCGACGGGCCTTTTGATCCCGCCCAGTTCAACCTTCATTGTCTATTCTCTGATCACCAACGGCACCTCGGTCGCGGCGTTGTTCGTGGCGGGGTACCTGCCCGGCATTCTGATGGGGGTCTGCCTGATGGTGGTTGCAGGCCTCATTGCCAAACGGCGCGGATACCCCGTGGCCGAACGGCCGTCGCTGCGCGAAACCTCCGAGAAAGCCCTGAACGCGATGTTGCCGCTGGGCCTGATCGTGATCGTGATGGGCGGCATCGTCGGAGGCATCTTCACCGCCACCGAAGCCTCGGCTGTGGCGGTAGTCTATACGCTGTTCCTGGCGCTGGTCTGGTATCGCGAGATCACGGTGAAAGAGCTTCCGGGGATCATTCTGGAAAGCGCGGTGACTACCTCGATCGTGCTGCTGATGATCGGGTGTTCGATTGCGATGTCCAAGGCGATGGCATTTGCCGATATCCCGTATTCGATCTCGGATGCACTACTGGGCCTGTCCGAGAATCCGCTGGTGCTTTTGTTGATCATCAACATCGCCCTGCTGGTGGTCGGCACTTTCATGGATATGACCCCTGCCCTGCTGATCTTTACGCCGATCTTCCTGCCGGTGGTCAGCGATCTGGGTATGGACCCGGTGCATTTCGGCGTGGTGATGACTTTCAACCTGTGTATCGGGATCTGCACACCTCCGGTCGGATCAGCCCTGTTTGTGGGCTGCTCGGTCGGCGGAGTGAAGATTGGCGAGGTCATCCGCCCCATGCTTCCGTTCTATGCGGTGCTGGTGGTTCTGCTGCTGATCGTGACTTACTTTCCGCAGATAAGCCTGTTCTTGCCGCGTTTGCTGCTTGGGTATTGAGGTCGCGCCATGAAAACTCTGCGTCACTGGACCCTACAGCATCATGACCAGAACGGGTTGACCCTGCTGGTTGAGGGTCAGCACCTGATGAAGATCGTGGTGTTGGAGCACAATCTGATCCGTGTGCAGCTATTGCGAGATGGGCAATGGCAGATGGACAAAAGCTGGTCGGTGGCGCCTGCGGGCGACGTCCCCTGGCAGGGGCGACACCGCGAGGATCGCAGCGGGTTCGCGTGCCCGGGTTGCAGGGTTGATCTGAACAACGGTCTGGTTCTGGAAACCGACCAACTGCGCCTGAGCGTTCTGGAACCGCTGGCATTGCGATGGGAGTGCAGGACCGATCCGGCGCAGCCTTGGCAGCCTCTGGCCGAGGATCGCACCACCGGTGCCTATCAGATCGCCCGGAACGGTCGGCAAGTGGCACATTTCATGCACCGTTTTCCGGAGGAACGGTACTTCGGGCTGGGTGAAAAAACCGGGCCACTGGAGCGCAACGGCCGCCGGTTCGAGATGCGCAATCTAGATGCAATGGGATATGACGCGCGCAGCACGGACCCTTTGTACAAGCACATCCCCTTCACAATCTCCGAACGCCCCGACTCGGGAGCATTGGCGCTGTTCTACGACAACCTGTCGACCAGCTGGCTCGATCTGGGGAACGAACTGGACAACTACCACGCCCCCTATCGGCTCTGGAGGGCCGAGGCCGGCGATCTGGACCTCTATGTCAGTTGGGCACCGAACCTGCGCGGCGTGATCAAACAACATGCAGCGCTGACGGGCGGCACAGCCTTTCTGCCGCGCTGGAGCCTGGGTTACTCTGCGTCTTCGATGGCTTACACCGATGCCAAAAACGCTCAGGATCAGATGCTGGGGTTTCTGGGCCAACTGCGAGAACACGACATTCCCTGCGACAGTTTTCAGATGTCGTCAGGCTACACCTCGATTGGAAACCGCCGCTACGTTTTCAACTGGAACACCGACAAGTTCCCCCGCTTTCAGACGGTCGCCGATGAGTTTAATGCGGAAGGCATCCACCTGATCGCCAATATCAAACCGGTGCTTCTGGACGATCACCCACAATATGGTGCAGCAGCCCGAGACGGCCTGTTTGTGCGGGACGCAGACACCGACGCCCCCGAGACCTCGCAATTCTGGGACGGGCAAGGCAGCCATCTGGATTTCACCAACCCGGCCACCATCCGCTGGTGGCAATCGAATGTCACTGACGCGCTGTTGCAACGCGGGATCGGCTCGACCTGGAATGACAATAACGAATATGAAATCTGGGACAGTGCTGCCCGATGCAATGGTTTTGGGGAAGAACGCGGCATTGAACAGATCCGCCCTCTGATGAGCCAGCTCATGACCCGCGCCTCGGACGAGGCGCAGCGTGCTTTTGACCCCAACACGCGGCCTTACTTGATTTCCCGCTGTGCCGCGCCGGGCACACAGCGCTATGCCCAGACCTGGACCGGAGACAACCGAACCAGTTGGGAGACGTTGAAATGGAATATCCCGATGGGGCTGGGGCTCAGTATGTCGGGGTTTTTCAATATCGGCCATGATGTCGGCGGGTTTGCCGGAGCGAAACCCGATCCGGAACTGTTCCTACGCTGGGTTCAGAACGGGATTTTCCACCCGCGCTTCACCATCCATTCCTGGAATGACGACGGCACGGTCAACGAACCCTGGATGCACCCTGAGGTTACTGACCTCGTGCGCGACGCGATCCGGCTGCGCTATCGCCTACTGCCTTACCTCTATACCCAACTCTACCGCGCAGTGGCCGAGCATGAGCCGATCCTAAGGCCCCTGTTTCTGGACTTTCCTAACGACCCCGCCTGTCGGGACCGTCAGTTCGATTTCATGCTGGGGCCGGACCTGCTGGTGGCCTCGGTCTTTGAACCGGGCACAACGCACCGCGACGTTGTTCTTCCCGAGTGGCCCGGCGGCTGGTGGCATCTGGAGACCAATACCTGGCACCCGGGTGGAACCCGCCTCGAGCTGCCGGTCACCTTGTCCAGCATCCCGGTTTTCGTGAAGGGCGGTGCGGTGCTGCCGCTGTCGGAAGACACCAGCCGGGCCACGCCGGAGCTTGAGGGCCGCAGGGTTTTGATGGCCTTTCCCGCTGCGCAACACGGTGCCTCCTACACCTCATGGATGTATGACGATGACGGCAAAAGCACCGCCGCGACGGACGGGCAATTCTGCCTGACCCGGATTGAGCTTAGCGGCGGCGCACAGGAAGCGACCCTGTCATGGTCAATGTCTGGTAACAGGCCGCCCCATTTCGATCACGTGGAAATTCGCACTCCTCTGGGGCAGGCTCTGACCGTGCAGGGGCAACGCCATGAGTCCGGTGGGCTCCACCGTTTTCAGATGCTGAAATAAGGGCACAGGAGGACGTTTTGCAAAGCCCAGACATCCCGGTGGTTCAGGCCGGATATTACCGCACCGCCTTACGACCACGCATTCTGCACCTTGGATTTGGTGCTTTCGCCCGGGCGCATCCGCTGCTCTATACCGATCTTGCGTTGGAGGAAACGCAAGCCGATTGGGGCGTAGTTGCGGCGCGGTTGAATACCGGGGCCGATCAGCTGAGCGCACTGGATCAGGCGGGGGGCTGGTACACCGTTGTCACCACATCCGATCAGGGCGCCTCGGCCCGCCGGGTCGGCTGTATCACACAGACCCTGCATCCCGGGCGGGACGGCTCAGACGCGATACCGGACCTGATGGCCAGCCCGGCCTTGGGTATCGTCACGCTGACCATTACCGAGAAAGGGTATTGCCTTGCCGGGGATCGGCTTGACCTGACCTTGCCGGGCATCCGCCACGACCTTGAAAACCCCCAAGCCCCCAAAACCGCCATCGGAACCATTGTCGAGGGACTGCATCGCCGCAGATCGGCAGAGCATGGCGGGCTGACCATCCTGTCCTGCGACAACCTTCCTGCAAATGGTCATGCCTGCCGAAAGGCGGTTCTGGCGCTCGCCCGGATGCGGGACGCCGCGCTGGCGGAATGGATCGCCGACACCTGCACCTTTCCCTGTTCGATGGTCGACCGGATCGTGCCCGCGATGACTGACGAGGGCCAAGCTCTGCTGACACGAATACTGGGGCACCCGGACCCGAATGGCATTTTGTGCGAACCGTTTCGCCAATGGGTGATCGAGGATGATTTCGCCGCTGGTCGTCCTGACTGGCATCTGGCCGGGGCCGAGTTTGTAGACGATGTCGCCCCGTTCGAAGAGATGAAGCTGCGGATGCTGAACGGCGCACATTCCTGTCTGGCCTATCTTGGGGCGCTGGCCCGGCATGAGACTGTGGCGGATTGTATGCAGGACCCGGTGTTCCGCGCAGCAGCTCGACACCTAATGCTGAACGAGCAGGCCCCCACCCTGCGCATGCCCGATCATATTGACCTGACCGCATACGCCGATCGCCTGATCGAGCGGTTCAGCAACAGCCATCTGCATCACCGGACGATCCAGATCGCGGCCGATGGCAGCCAGAAATTGCCGCAGCGCCTGCTGGCCCCGATTGCTGATCACCTGCGCGACGGCTCGCCCTGGCCTATTTCAGCCTTGGCCGTCGCGGGATGGATGCGGTTTCTGCGTGGGCAGACGGAGGACGGTTCGGCCCTGACCGTTCAGGACCCGTTGGCCGATACGTTGGCACAATGCGCCAATCTCCCCGACGGAGACGCCTATGTCGACGCTCTTTTGGATATTGAGCAGGTGTTTCCCGCCGATCTCGTGGTCACTCCCGGTTTCCAAGCCACGCTTCATAGCGCCTATCAGGCACTTTCAATACTTGGCGCACGGGACGCTTTGTCCCAGGCCATGCAGCTGGAGGGCCCCAACCCGTGACCGAATTTCTGAGCGACAATTTCCTGCTGACCACTCCGCAGGCCGAACGGCTTTATCATGACGTCGCGGCCCCGCTGCCTATCGTCGATTTCCACAACCACCTCGACCCGCAGGCGATCCTGCAGGACCGGGTCTGGTCCGATCTGGGCGAGATCTGGCTGGAAGGCGACCATTACAAATGGCGGGCAATGCGCTGGAACGGGATCGACGAGGCACATGTCACCGGCAGCGCGAGCTACCGCGACAAGTTCCGCGCCTTTGCCGAAACGCTGCCCCATTGTCTGGGTAATCCGTTGTATCACTGGAGTCATCTTGAACTGTCCCGCTACTTCGACTGGCAGGGGGTGCTGAGCCCCGACACCGCAGAAGAGGTTTGGGAGGTTGCCGGTTCCAAACTGTCTCAGCACGATTGCTCGGCGCGCGGATTGCTGCGGCAAATGAATGTGCGCTTTGTCGGAACGACGGATGATCCTTGTGACGACTTGAGCGCGCACAAGGCGCTGGCTGCCACTCCCGATCTGGGGTTCACAGTGGCCCCCAGCTTCCGCCCCGACGCGGCCTTCAAGATCGAAAAGCCCGACTATGGGACCTATCTCGACCGGCTGTCGGATATCTCGAGCACCCCGATCCGGGGGTTCGACGATCTGATTGCCGCGCTGCTTGTCCGTCTGGACGCCTTCGTCGAAGCCGGGTGCAAGGCGACGGATCACGGGCTGGACCGGCTGGCCGCGTTCGAACCCCTTACAAGATCGGACCGCGACGCCATTCTGGACCGCGCCCGCAGGGGCGAGCCGACAACCGCGCAGGAACAGGCGGATTTTCAGGCTGCCACCCTGGTCGAACTGGGCCGCGCCTATACACAGCGTGGGCTAGTCATGCAGTTCCATATCGGGGCGCTGCGTAACACAAACACGCGCCTGTTCAATCTACTTGGGCCGGATATCGGCTGCGATTCGATCAACGATGCTGCAATCGCGGCGCCGCTGAATGCGCTGCTGAACGCCATTGAAAACCACGGCGGCCTGCCGCGGACCATCCTGTATGGGCTAGACCCCTCACAGAACGAAATACTGGTGACCACAGCCGGGAACTTTCAGGACGGCAGCGAACCGGGGAAAATACAGGCGGGCACGGCCTGGTGGTTCAACGACCAGCTCGACGGGATGGAGCGCCAGATGACCCAGTTGGCGCAGATGGGCTTGCTGTCGCGGTTCGTCGGAATGCTGACCGACTCGCGCTCATTTCTGTCCTTCCCGCGGCACGAGTATTTCAGACGCCTGCTCTGTCAGATGATCGGCCGTTGGATGGCCGAGGGACATATGCCCAACGACATGGCCTTGGCAGAGGATCTGGTCACGCGCGTTTGTTACGGCAATCCGGCCGACTGGTTTCTGAACTGAGGTCGGTCACCAGTGAATCGGAAAAACCCGGCAGCTTAGTCTTGTGTCCCCTCCGGCACCGGAAGGGACTGACCGCAGGCTTTACAGCGGCCTGCCTCTGATTGCGCCTCGGAATGGATGTGTTCGCGAATGTGATTGGCGGCGCGATGCGACAGGCCCAACTGTTTTCTCAGGGCTTCGATATCCTTTTCATCATCATCGCAGATATCGCCATCTTCCAGCGCGGCGCGAAATTCGCGTTCCATCCTGGCGCGGCGCCGGTGCAGCTGATCGTTGAGGCCGCTGGCAAGGATCCCTGCGGGCAACGCCGCCATACCGATGCCGATCACCGTAATCAAAGCGCCAAACAACTTTCCGGCCACTGTGACCGGCGTCACGTCACCATAGCCTACGGTCGTCAATGTCGCCATGGCCCACCACATCGCCGCGGGGATTGATCCAAACGCTTCGGGCTGCGCGTCGTGCTCGGCGATCCACGCGCCACTGGCGGCAAAAACCAGCATGACCATCAGGATGAAGAACCCAGCAAAAAAGGACCCGGCCTCTTCCTCGAAAACGGCAAACAACATCCCAAGCGCCGGAGAATAGCGGGTCAGTTTGAGTAGCCGCAACATCCGGAATGTCCGCAGGATACGCAGATCCATCGGGAAAAACAGGTAGAGCAGCGCTGGCAATATCGCCAGCAGGTCAATCACGGCCAGCGGAGATCTGATCCAATCCAAACGGGATTTGTAATTTGGATCTTCCGGCGCGACCCAGAGCCTCGTGGCATATTCCGCCACAAAAACAATCAGAGAAACCCCTTCGAACAGATCGAACGCAAGGTGCCAGCGCGTGTAGATGGATGCGACCGTCTCAAGGATGACAGCGGTGACATTGAGTGAGATCAGAAGGATCAAAGCGATCTCAAGCAGCCATGGCCCGGTCGCGCTTCGGTCTGGCCGCTCCAGCCACCAATAAAGTTTCGCGCGCAGGTTTTTGTGCTCCGATATAGTTTCAATCATGGCGATACGTCTTCCAGGCCCGGGTCTTGGGGATTGCGGTCGCTGACGCAATGCTCTCCCCAAGATCAAGTTACCTACCCAAGAAGGCATATGCCGCCGGATAAGGAAACAGGCAATGGTTGTAACGACGCTGTATATACGAAATTTCTACCGCCGACGGTACCAAATTACAGGGCACAGCGTTTGATGCGGCGCATTACCGTTCGGGCGGCGTTCCGCCATGATCGTTGGGATCAATGGCGGATCTGCACTCAGTCTTTCCTGACATCCCCGGCAAATCGGGCTGCATTTTCCTTGGCAAAGGCGCTGGCATCGGCCTCCGTGTCCCAAAAATGCGGATTTGCTTTTGGAATGGTCAGGGCCTTTTGCACCGCCGGGCGGGCGTCGATCCGGTCAAACCATGCCTGAAGGTGCGGTAGGCCTTCGACGCTGGCGCGTGCCCAGACATACGCACGCGCCCAAGGATAGATCATCATATCTGCGATGGTGTATTCCCCCGCCGCTAACCATTCGCGGCCCTCAAGATGGGTGTTGAGAACCTCAAGTAGCCGACGAGACTCGTCGACATAGCGTTTGATCGAAAACGGTTCCTCATGGCCGTTTGGCGCGGCGATGTGCTGGAAATACATCGCCTGGCCCATCATCGGGCCGACATGGCCGACCTGAAAGAACATCCATTGCATTACCTCGGACCGTTTAACCGGATCGGCGGGCAGAAACTTCCCGTATTTCTCGGCCAGGTGCCAAAGGATAGCCCCGCTTTCGAAAATCGCCCGCCCCTCAGCCCGGTCTTCGATCGTTGGGATTTTGCCATTGGGATTGAGTTTCAGAAAGTCCGGCGTTTTCTGCTCCTGCTTTGAAAAATCAATGGCGGTGAGGTCATATGGAACACCCGCCTCCTCCAGAAAGATCACCGGCTTGTAGCCGTTCATGGTGGCCGCGGTATAGAGATGTATATCAGGCTGGGACATGTTCGGCCTCGGCGAAAACAGTGGTCAGGTGGGTGTCAAAGCGTTTGAAGTCGGCTTCGATCGCCGGGTTTTTCATCACGTCAAACGCGGCGAAGGTCGGCAGCTGCTGCATACCAAGGAACTTGGCGGTCAGATGCACCGGGCGCAGCAAATCATCGACGCTGTCACCTGCAAAGAAGGGTTCTGACGGGTTGTCGAACGCCTCTTGCGGTGCGTTGAAGGTCACGGACAGCAAGTATCTTTTGTCCTTCAGCGCTCCGCCCATACCGTAATTCGCTTTCGGCGCTTCGGTGGTGCGGCCATCGCCGTTGGCCAGGCGGCCGTTCATTCCGGCGGTATAGACCTCGTCCATGTATTTCTTAAAAACCCAGGGGGTTCCCATCCAGTTCACCGGGAATTGCATGATGACCAAATCGGCCCAGACATGCGCGTCCACCTCGGCGTCAATGTCATAACCGTCCGAAATGGTTGTCAGGCGCACCGCATGACCCTTGGCTTCTAGCGCATCCCGCGCTTTTTGCGCCAGGCTTGCGTTCAACCGGCCCGGGGCGAATTCATAGGGTTGTGTGCCATTGATGATCAGAACGTTGCTCATGTCTGGTTCCTTGTTCATTGTCTCGGATGCCGCTTGACTTTGCGCGGCGTCGTGATGAAATTGTGTTCCCAATAGAGGAAATGCAACTAGTTTACTTTTGGTAACCTAGTCCCTGAGCGACGGAGGTGCAGGATGCGGGCACGTCTAGAAGACGATGGCAAAGGGCGGCGACAGGTCTATGACGCTTGTTCAGAGCCTTGCCCGATTGAGCGTGGAATGCGGATCATTGGCGGCAAATGGACGGGGTCTATCCTGTGGCATCTGAAGGACGGTCCGGTGCGCTTCAACGATCTGTCCCGCCTGATTGGAGGCGCCAGCAAGAAGATGATCACAGAACGCCTGCGCCAGCTAGAGGCCCACGGTCTGGTGAAACGCGAGGTAATGGATACCGCGCCGGTCTCGGTCCAGTACGAAATCACCGAATTGGGGCGCACCGCACTTGGGTTTCTGGACGCACTGCGGAACTGGAGCGAGGGCCTGCCTCAGGGTGTGGTCGATACCTGACCGCGCCGAAACGCGTCACGGATTGATTGCTTAGCCCCTACGCCATGCCTTCCAAATCTTCCGAAGTCGCCGTCTCGAACCAATCCGCCAAGCGCGCCAGAGCGCCTTCTTTATCGCGGAACGGTCGATGCTGCAGGAAATAGGAATAGTCTCGGTCGGATATGCTCGGCCCAAGCCGAAGAATTTCGCCCTTCGCAAGCGCTTGATCGACAAGACCATGCCAGCCCAGGCCCACCCCTTCTCCGCGCCGGACGGATTGCAGTAGAAAAGGATAGGCGTCGAATTCGGATTTCCGATCAAAGGGCGGCGCCTGCAGACCCATGCGTTCGAACCATCCCTGCCACGTCAGAAAGCCAGATTCCCTGACATCGAAATGCAGGAACAGCGACGGCGGCAGCTGAGAAATATTGTCCTTAGCTTCCGGGTGCGCGGCCAGGAAATCGGGGCTGCAGATGGGGAACACTTCGGATTTGATCAACGGGATGAACGGCCGGTCCGGCAATCCAGCGGTGTTCCAGACCACGGCGGCGTCCAAACGGCTCAGGTCGATGTCACCCAGCTGATCTGTTGTGACGACCCGCACTTTTGATCCGCCCAGATGCTCGCGAAGTTCCGAGAAACGTGGCATCAGCCATTGGTCGGCAAAGCCGAACGAGCAGGCCAGCGTCACCTCCTGCCGGTCGGCGGGCGCCGAAATCTCGGTCCAGACCTGATCCAGGTGGCCAAACCCCAAAGCCACGGCATCAGCCAGGCGCACAGCGGCGGCAGAAGGAACGATCTGATTGTTGTTGCGTTCGAACAGCACCTGCCCCAGCCGACTTTCGAGTGTTGAAATATGCCGTGAAACAGCTGGTTGGCTCAGCCCCAGTTCCTCGGCCGCGCGGGACAGGCTGGCATGGCGCACCGCGACCTCAAGAACCAGCAAGGCGTTCAGTGAACCAGAGATGGGACGTATCACTCTTTCCATAACAAATTGTTATACACTGCATTATGTTTTGGCCAGTGTACTTTCAGCGGGTTTGCCTTTCATCTGTTCGTGAATCGCAAGCCCCTAACGAAAAGTCTGTGTGAAACTCTCATGACCCATCGCCCACTATCCCACATCCGCGTCCTTGATTTCGGGCAATACCTGGCGGCCCCTCTTGTTGGCATGATGCTGGCCGACATGGGGGCCGAAGTCATTCGGATTGACCCACCTAACGGCCCTGCCTTTGACGATCCCGCGTTTCGGATGATCTCACGTGGGAAGAAAACCCTGACGCTGGATCTGAAAACGGATGAGGGGCGCGGTACCGCGATCGAACTGGCCAAACGCGCCGATGTAGTGATCGAGAATTTCCGGCCGGGCGTAATGGATCGCCTTGGGCTGGGGCCGGATGTCTTACGGGCGGCAAATGACCAACTGGTCTACCTCTCCATGCCCGGCTTTGCGTCGACCGATACCGAACTGGCCGCGCTGCCCGCCTGGGAGGCCGTGATCGCCGCCTATACCGGGCAATTCACCGATATGGGCCTGAATCGTCGACTGATGGGCATCAACCCGTCCTTCACACCGCTGACCCTGGCCTCGGCCTACGGCGCAAGCTTTGGCGCCATGGCCGTTCTGTTCGCCCTGAACGCGCGCGAGCGCAATGGCGGGGATCATATCGAGGTCCCCCTGGCCGCCGCGCTGCTGGAAGGCCTGATCTACAATTGCGAGCAGATCGAGGATTACCCGGAACGCTACAAGTCCCCGCGCGAGGTCGAACTGGATCGGCGCGCCGCCGAAGGCTTGCCGATGAATCTTGAATTCGATGAGCTGTCCGAATTCCTCGACCCGTTCTATCGCACATATACCTGTGCCGACGGGCGGAGGTTCTATGTGGTCTCTGGCTCGGTCGCCACGCATCCGCGCCGCGTGCTAGAGACGCTGGGGCTCAAGGATCTAGCGGATGAGATGCCCGATTTCTCGGCCTATCTGGACACCAAGGACTGGCCTGCGGAATGGTCGATGCGCAACTACCCGGTCGGAGCCTCTGATCGGGCGCGCGTGTCCTCGGCGATGAAAGAGGCATTTCTGTCCCGCCCCGCGCATGAGTGGGAAGAGCTGTTCGGCACCGCCAAAGCCCCGGCGACGGCGCAGCGGTTCAGCAAGGAATGGTTGGCTGATCCCCACGCGCTGGCGTCTGGTCTGGTTCTGCAGGTCGAAGATGCCCGCCACGGCGAGATGCGCCAGATGGGCAACGTGGCCTGGTTGTCCGGGGATAAGGCGGCGGCAGAAAAGACCGGTCCGACAACTGCTGACTTGGACGCATTGCTGGCCGATGACCCACGCGCTAGCGGCAATTCAGGCGGCGGCGGCTGGCTGGACGGCCTGAAGGTTTTGGATCTGACCAATGTCATCGCAGGGCCGACCATCGGATCAACTTTGGCGCGCTATGGGGCCGAGGTGACACTGGTGCAACCGGTTGAGCCCTCGGTCGACCCTTGGAACACTGTGGTCTTTGGCATTCACGCCCAAAGGGGCAAGGAAAACATCCTGCTGAACCTGCGCAGCGACGAAGGGCAAGAGGTTTTGGCCAAACTCATTGCCGAAGCCGACGTGATAACGATGAACGGCACGGACGAGCAGCGCGACAAGCTGGGGCTTTCTCCCGAACGCCTCAGCGCGATCAATCCGCGTCTCATTCTGGTTCAGCTGGATGCGTTCGGTGGGCCGATGCGCGGGCCGAAATCCGACCATCTGGGCTATGACGATCTGGCGCAGGCGGCCACCGGTGTGATGTTGCGCTTTGGTGGCGGCATGGGCACGCCCGAAGAACACGCGCATTTCGGAACCATCGATGTTCTGACCGGTTTCTGCGCCTGCGTGGCGCTGGGTGGCGCCTTGCTGCGCCTGCGCGAGACCGGAAAGGGCGGTATCGCGCGGGCGTCTCTGGCGGGGGCGGGCAACCTTATTCAGGCGCAGTTCATGTATGACTATGACGGTCGCGCGCCCTTTGACGAACCCGCAGGCCGCGAGGCGCTGGGTTGGGGCCCGTTTTATCATTGCTATGAAGCGGCGGATCAGTGGATGTTCTTCGCCGCCCCGACCGAGCGGCAGGCCGCGCTAGCCCGTGTCCCGGAGTTGGCTGACCTTACAGAAGTGCCGCTGGATGGTCTGCATGACGCCTTGGCAGAGCGGTTCAAAACACAGCCCCTCTCCTTCTGGCGAACGGCATTCTCCGAGGGTCAAAGCACGGTTGTCCCGCTCGCGTCCCTACATGAAACGCGCGACAAGGCGCTGCAGCATGAAAGCGCGGGTGACATCGATCTGTCCGATGCAACTTTCCGCGTCATTCGCCACGACCAGCACCCGATGGGACGCTGGTGCGATCTGGTCGCCCCGAACGCAGTGCGGCCAAAATCCGGACAGATCAGCATTCCGGGGCCCATGCCGAAATATGGGCAGCACACGCGGACCATTCTGGCACGACTGGGTTATGAGGACCGGCAGATCGACGACCTGATCGCTGCAGGCGCAGCGGGCACAAGCTGGTCGGATAAATACTTGCCCGAATAATCGGGATTGAGGCGGCGGGTCCGTGCGGACCCGCTTGCCGGCCTGAAGACAATGCTCGGTTATTGGTACCTTGTGCCACCCACAAGATTGCGTTCTTCAGCAAATAACGCGCCGGTATCCTTGCCGCTTAGGTCCATATCAATTGTCCCCGATCTCTGACGGCTCTTCCAGTTTTCATCCACCATCACCGGCGCCGGATCGGCGGCGAGTAAGTTGGTGCCTCTGATCAGATCAGCGGCGCGCTCCGCCAGCATCAGTGTCGGCACGTTGAGATCTCCGGCCGTGGCCTGCGGCATGACCGAGGCGTCTACGACGCTCAAGCCGTCCATCCCGTGAACGCGCATCGTTTTGGGGTCGATGACGGATTGCGAATCCTCGCCCATCCGGCAGGTGCCGCAGGGGTGATAGGCGCTTTCGACCTTGTCCTTGATGAACTGATCGATCTGCACGTCGTTGTTGCAATCCGGTCCCGGAGCAAGTTCTTGACCGGCAAATGGAGCCAGGGCTGGCTGCTGGAATATCTCGCGCGTCAGGCGGACACAGGTGCGCATCTCATGCCAATCGTCCTCGTGGCTCATATAGTTGAACCGGACGCGGGGGGCACCCAGCGGGTCCGACGCATTCAGCCGCACTCTGCCCCGGCTTTTCGATCTTTTGGTGCCGACATGCACCTGAAACCCATGGCCCTTGGCCAGCGATTTCCCGTCATAGGAAATGGCCAGCGGCAGGAAATGAAACTGAATGTCCGGGTAAAGGACACCGGCACGACTGCGGATATGAGCCCCCGCCTCGAAGTGATTGGTGGCCCCCAGACCATCACGGCGCAGCAGCCAGCGCAGCCCAATCCGGGCTTTGCCCATCAGGCTCATATGCGGGTAGAGAGATACCGGCTGCGTGCATTCCTGCTGCACGTACAACTCCAGATGATCCATCAGATTACCGCCAACGCCGGGCAGGTCATGGACAACATCGATCCCGGCCTGTTGCAGTTCACCCCCCGGCCCGATGCCCGACCGCTGCAGAATGACGGGGGACATGATCGAGCCTGCGGACAAAACCACCTCTGAGGCCCGCGCCTGAACCCGGTGTCCCTTATGATCGTATTCAACGCCGACCGCTTTGCGCCCCTTTGTCAGGATGCACGTTGTATGAGCGTGGGTCACGACCCGGACGTTGCCCCGCGCCATGGCCGGGCGCAAATAGGCAACAGCGGCGCTGCAGCGCTCACCCCCGCCGACATTCATTTCCATCGGGCCAAAGCCCTCATGTTGAAGGTCGTTCATGTTGGCGCTGCGGGCAAATCCGGCCTGAACGCCCGCCTCGATGAACGCCTGATACAGCGGGTTGGTTTCCGACCCCCTTGTCACTTTAATCGGGCCGCCGCGCCCCCGAAACGCGCCCGCGTCCGATGCGCTTTCCAGTCGCTTGAAATAGGGCAGCACGTTGGCCCAGTTCCATCCCGTGGCCCCGTGATCCGCCCAAAGCTCATAATCCATTGGGTTGCCGCGAACATAGCACATGCCATTGATCGAACTCGACCCGCCCAACCCCTTGCCCCGTGGCAGGTTCATGACACGCCCATCCAGATGCGGCTCTGGCTCGGTCACGAACCCCCAGTTGAAGCGTTTGGTATTCATCGGGATCGACAGGGCCGACGGCATCCGCACGATCAAGGCATTGTCGCTGCCCCCGGCCTCAAGCACCAGAATGCGCTTGCGTATATCTTCGCCCAACCGGTTCGCCAGCACACAGCCCGCGGACCCTGCACCCACAATGATATAGTCGTAATGCTCCATCCGATTCAGCGGATCATCGCCATGAATTTGACGACCGTGTCGGGCTGGTTCCACGTGCCTGTGAATCCTTTAGGCAGCAGGAACGCTTGGCCGGGCCCGAACCTGTCAGAGCTGCCGTCGAGGTAGATCAACTCGACCGTGCCGGCGATCATGTACATGAACTCGTCATAGGCGTAATCGACGATCTCATCGGTGTAGGGTTCGCATTTCCAGGTACCGACGCGCACCTCGTCCGAGGCACGATCGATCACGAGGTTTTCCCATTCCAACGGCGCGGCCACCTCGGGCGAGCTCATGACCATCTGACGAGGGTCAGCCATCAGGGCATGTGCCCCGGCATCGGTCAGGTTGATTGCGCGGATCATTTGGACCTCCGGACTTGTGTTTCGGAACGGCTAGCACTGATTGAACAGCCGTTCAACGGAATATTGAACAGCGGTTCAATGATGCCTCTGGCCTTCAACCCAAGCGCCGTCTAAAACGACCCCAAGTCAGGAGATCTCAGCCCGTGTCCCGATTGTCAGATATTGAAATCCGCAAACTTCAGATCATTGAAGCCACCATGGACGTGCTGAATGATCAGGGGTTCTGTGCGCTGAAGATCAGGGATGTGGCGCATCAGGCGGGTGTCTCTGCCGGATTGGTCTGCCACTACTACGACACCAAACAGGGGCTGCTGCTGGCGGCGATCCGCCACGCGGTGACATCTTACGGGGAGCAGCTGGACCTGATCGCGGAACAGGACACTCCGCCCCGGGACAAGGTGCTGGCGCTGGTGCGCATGGCACTTGCGCCCGAGCAGTCGAACAAGCGACTGTCGTCGGTCTGGCTGACGCTCTATTGCCTTGCCGGGTCGGACGCCGAGTATCATCAGGAATTGCTGCGCTATCAGCAGCAGAACCTGGACGTTGTTCGCTCGGCCATTGCACCGCTTTATTCCGATGACGAGGCCGGGCATATTGCGCGCATGATTGTTGCTCTGATTGACGGGGTGTGGCTGCAACACGCAACCCGTGTTGAACCCGTCGACTTGAATGCCGCGCAAAATCTGGTGGCAACCCTGACGGAACAGGCGCTTTCGGCGCGCCAGTCAGACAAAACGGACACTGCCCGCGCGACTTGATGGATGACCCGGCGTCGGGAGTTACCCGCCGACCGACGACAGTCTAGTCGCGCCATCCGCGCAAGTTTCGCTGTGGGAAAGGCTTGTCCAGGCGTCATATTGTGAAAGAAACACCTGACCGTTCAGCACCTCGGGGAAATGCGTGCGGTTCAGCCTGTCCATAACTGGTCCCTTGACTTCGGACAGATGCAGACCAATCCCCATGTCGGTCAGCCGGTGGTTGATCGCCTCGAGGCTTTCGAGGGCGGAAAAATCCACCTCATTCACCGCCGAGAACATCAGCACCACGTTCCGAACCGCGCTTCCTTCGGTCACGCGACTTTGGATCAATGTCTCCAGAAAACGCGCATTCACAAAATACAGGCTTTCATCAACGCGCAGTGTCACCAGCGAGGGCACGGTTTCGACTTCATGACGCAGGATGTTCCGGAAATGCTGGGTTCCGGGGACAAGCCCAACCTCGGCCACATGTGGGCGCGAGGTCTTGTAGAGGTGCAAAAGTACGGAGATCGCCACGCCCGACGCCACTCCAACCTCGACCCCCAGCCCCAGCGTCAGCAGAATGGTTGCGGAAACGGCGGTAAAATCGGCGCGGGAATAGCCCCAGGTTTTCTTCAGGATGGACAGGTCCACAAGGCTGAGCACTGCGACAATGATGGTCGCCGCCAGCGTGGCCTTGGGCAGGAAGAAGACTAATGGCGTCAAGGCGACCGCCGCGATAGCCAGACCGATGGCGGTAAAAGCACCCGCCGCTGGCGTTTCCGCCCCGGCGTCGAAATTGACGACCGAGCGGGCAAACCCGCCGGTGACCGGATAACCCCCGGTGAAGGCAGCACCCAGATTTGCTGCGCCAAGACCGATCAACTCCTGATCCGGATCGATCCGCTGACGTTTCTTGGCCGCCAGAGTTTGCGCCACCGAAACGCTTTCGACAAAACCAATGATCGAAATCAGGATTGCGGGAACCGCAAGCGCCCTGATCAGATCCGGGGAAAACCCCGGCAGCGACAGGGGCGGCAGGCTTTGGGGGACGCTCCCGACGATCTGCACGCCCTCATTGGCCAGATCAAACCTCCAAACAGCAACGGTCGTGGCGACCACGGCGGCAACAGGCCCGGCCTTGGTCAAAATATCGGCCAGCACCGGCGGCACCCCCAGACGGTTCAGAAACGGTCTGAGGTTTTTTCGCACCCAGAACAGAAACCCTGTCGCCAGGGTTCCGATTGCCACGGTTACCCAATTGATCTCAGGGAGGTGCCGAAAGATCGAACCCAGCATTTCCGGCAACGTGTGCCCATGCGCGCTGATCCCCAGAATGTGTTTGGCCTGACTAGTCGCGATCAGGATGCCCGAGGCCGTGATGAACCCGGCAATGACCGGATGGCTGAGGAAATTGGCCAGAAACCCAAGGCGCAGAATCCCCATCAGCACCAGAAACCCGCCGGACAGAAAGGCCAGCGTCAGCGCCGCAACCGCATAGCCCGCCGTGCCCTGTTCGGCCACCTGCCCGATGGCTGTTGCCGTCAAAAGTGAAACCACCGCTACGGGCCCAACCGCCAACGCACGACTAGTGCCGAAGATCGCATATAGCACAATGGGCACGATAGATGCGTAAATTCCTGCCTCGGGCGGCAAGCCGGCCAGCAAGGCATAGGCCAGTGATTGCGGGATCAGCATGATGGTCACGATCAGGGCCGCAATGAGGTCGTTTGAAAAGGCGCCGCGCGTATAGGTTCGGCCCCAGTCCAGAACGGGGACAAATTGGCGGAGTCGTTTGATCATTTAGACTTTCCGGTGTTCAGAGCGGGCGGTGCGGTCAGCACCCCCCGCTTGTCATTGAGCGCAAAACACACAAACCCAGTTCTTATTCTGGTGCGACATTCAGCTTCTCGGGCCGCGCCATCCATTCCTTGCCGCGCAACATGGCCTTCCAGTAGATCGGCGGTAGCAGGCTTTCCTTCAGGAACCATGCCATGCGACTTGGTTCCGTTCCGTCGATCAGGAAACGCGGGAAACTGGGTTTCAGCGCACCGCCATAGCCGAATTCGGCCAGCACGATCTTGCCGCGCTCGACCGTCAGCGGGCAGGAGCCATACCCGTCATATTGCGCCACAGCCGAACGCCCTGCGATGTCGGCCACGATGTTGCCCGCCACGGTTGGCGCCTGTTTGCGTGCCGCGGCGGCAGTTTTTGCATTAGGAGCATTCATCACGTCACCGAGCGACCAGATATTGTCGTAGGTTTTGTGGCGCAGTGTCGATTGATCCACATCGACCCAGCCGGCCGCATCGGCCAGCGGCGAGACGCGCACGAAATCGGGCGCCGTCTGGGGCGGGCAGACATGGATCATGTCAAACTCGACCTCGACCGTATCCGGGTCGCTATCCGGTTTGATCACTTCAAAAACCGCCTTTTTAGCTGGCCCGTTGATCGACACCAGATTGTGGAAGAAATTCAGCGTGGCGCCGTATTTCTCGACATACCGCTCTAGCGCCGGGACATAATCCTTGACCCCGAACAGCACGCCACCCGCGTTCATGAACTGGATATCGATATCCTTTAGCGCACCGTTTCGAAACCAGGCGTCGCCCGAGAGGTACATAGCTTTTTGCGGCGCACCAGCGCATTTGATTGGCATTGGCGGCTGTGTGAACAACGCTCTGCCCTCTTTCATCTCTTGCACCAGTTGCCAGGTGTAGGGCGCAAGGTCATACCGGTAGTTCGATGTCACGCCATTACGGCCCAAGGTCTCTTCCAGCCCTTCGACCTTGCCCCAATCCAGCTTCAACCCGGGGCATACGACAAGGCGGTCGTATTTCACCACCCGGCACCCGTCCAGAACGACGGCGTTGTTCTGCGGCTCAAACGCGGCGACCGCGGCCTTGATCCAGTGGACGTCTTTCGGGATCAGGCTGCCCATGGTTTTCGCCGTTGTCTGAGCGTCAAAGATGCCGCCGCCCACCATGGTCCAGCCGGGCTGATAGTAGTGAATATCGGCGGGGTCGATCACCGCGATGTCCAAATCAGGTTGCCGCGATTTGAGGCTGGCGGCGACCGAAATGCCGCCCGCGCCCGCGCCGACAATCACAACCTGAAAATGCGCGTCGCCTGTATCGGTCGGGGTTTTCCCGCCATTAGCGATGCGGCGGGCAACACCGTTCATGTCATAACCCGCAGCCTTGGTGGCCATCAGGATCTCGGACATGGGGCGTTTCTTGGCCTCGTGAAACGACCACAGCGTCGCCGAGCGTGTTCCGGTCCGACAATAGGCCAGAACCGGGCGCTGTACGTCCTCCAACGCCTCTCCAAACGCAGCAACGTCCTGATCTTTCACCATGCCGGACTGCACCGGGACATAGCGCGCTTCGATCCCTGCAGCCTCGGCAGCTGCTGCGATCTCCTTGAACGATGGCTGGTCGGCGCCTTCGCCATCCGGCCGGTTGCAGATGATCGAACGGTATCCCTGTAACGCGATGACCTGTACGTCTTCGATCGTGATCTGCGGGCTGACCGTGAACTTGGGCGATATGGTACGAAGTTCCATGGCTCTCCTCCCTATTGCGGCTTACAGCCCGTTGACCGGCACTTTAAGCATCGGTTTGCCGTCCGCGTCGGTCGGCACCTCGCCGGCCCGCATGTTGACCTGCAGAGAGGGGATGATGAGATTGGGCATGGCAAGCGTGGCATCCCGTTCGGTGCGGAACCTGACGAACTCCTCCTTCGTCTTACCGCCGCCAACATGGATGTTTTGGGCTTTTTCCTCGGCCACGCTGGTTTCCCAGGCGATATCGCGCCCGTTCGGCCCATAGTCGTGGCACATGAACAGCCTTGTTTCATCTGGCAGGGCCAGAACCTTCTGGATCGAGTCATACAGAATGCCTGCATCCCCGCCCGGGAAATCGGCGCGGGCCGAACCGCCGTCGGGCATGAACAAGGTGTCGCCAACAAAGGCCGCGTCGCCCATCACATGCACCATGCAGGCCGGCGTGTGACCGGGCGTATACATAGCAAAGGCCTGCATCGTGCCGATCATGTAGGTGTCGCCATCCTCGAACAGCGCATCGAACTGCGACCCGTCGCGCTGAAATTCAGTGCCTTCGTTGAAGACCTTTCCGAACGTATCCTGAACCACGGTGATCTTCGATCCGACCCCGATCTTGCCGCCCAGTTTTTCCTGAATATACGGCGCGGCGGAAAGGTGATCGGCGTGGACATGGGTTTCGATGATCCACTCCAGCTTCAGCCCTTTTTCCGTAATCACCCGGATCAGCTCATCCGCGTGATCAAAGGTGATACGGCCCGCCGCGTAGTCGATGTCCATAACGCTGTCGACAATGGCGCAGGCGTTCGAACCCGGGTCCTTGACGATATAGCTGATAGTATTCGTGGCCTCGTCAAAAAACGCGAAAACGTCGGGTTTTACGGCCATGTTCACTGGATATGTCGTCATGTGTTGTCTCCTCCGGGTCGTATTCAGGGTGTGGCCACCGTTCCAGTCAGCCGCAGTCGCTGCAGGTTTTCAGGCCGATGATGCGGTAGAGCGGGCAGTTCCCCACAAAGGCCGTCAGCATGAAGACCGCCGCGATGATCAACGCCAGCCAAAACAGGCCACCGGTGCCAAGCACGGTTGTTCCAAAGGCGGCATAGGCCAGGGCTGCTGCAATCACGATACGCAGGGCGCGGTCAATTTTTCCCATATTTGTGGTCATGTCTCACTCCATCGAGAATCGATGGGCTTTCAATCGCACAGCCGGGACCCGAGCTTTGGTGACTTGGTCACCAAAGCTGCGTAATTTCGTAATCCGGCAAGGGTCAGGTGGCGCTGGCAGCCTTTACCATATGCTCCAGCCCTTCGCGTTCGGTCAGGCGGACCTCGCCTCGGGCCTGCTCGATCCAACCACGGCGCTGGAATTCAGAGAGAGTGCGCGAAACCACCTCACGCGCAGTTCCCAACTCGGTTCCCAGAATGGCGTGGGTTGCGTGCACAATGTTGTCTTCGTCGGCAAGTTCCAACAATCGTGCGGCCAGTCGCACGTCCATGCGTTGAAAAACGATTTCGTCGATCAGTGTGAACAGATCTGTGATCCGTCGGGAATAGGCGGTAAAGACAAACTCGCGGAACACCGTCGATTTCGCGACCAACCCGTCAAAAGTGTTTCGCGGTATGGCCACGGCGGTGATGTCGGTTTCGGCGATGCCGTCGGCCGAATAATCCTCGAACGCCAACATGCAGGCGGTGGTCAAAACGCAGCTTTCACCGGCATGAACCCGGTACAGAAAGACCTCTCGCCCGGTATCCGATTTCTGTTGCACCCGAACGGTGCCGTCCAGCAACAACAAAAGATTGTCCGCCGTCTGACCCGGCGCAAAGACCTGAGTGCCTGCGGGCAGGGAAACGACCTTACTGCCTGCAACAAGCTCTGCCCGAATGTCATCGGGCAAACGGCTCAGGCCTTTAAATTTTTCGATCCACGTATGATCCATGTTGTCCTGCTCAGCCAAGGCGGGTCGTTTCAAATAACGCATTCACAAAGGTGAAAGCGTATCTGCTGCCCGTTGTAAACCGCTCAGACAGAATTCAGGGGCAACGAGACCGGATGGTCTGGTCTCGCGGGTCATCATGCTACTTCATGTATTTGTCGAAGAACGCGATCATGGTTTCGGGGTTTTCGCCGAAATAGTTGTACCCGTCGAATCGCACCGTCGTGCCTTCGATCCAGACAAGTTTCTTGTCCTCTTCCGGCAATGTCAGACGGTCAAAAGTACCCTGCACATCTTCGGGGCGGGTCCAGATGTCATCCCGCACCTGAATGATGTAGGTCGGTACCTTCACGTTGGCAGCGTAGTGATGCGGCGTCATTTTCTCCATCGGGAAGGAACCTAGCCGCTGCTGTTCCTGATCGAGAATATCGATGAAATCTCCGATGCCCCGCAGCTTGCCAATCTCTTCAGCTGCGGTCCGGGATGAACAGGGTTGCGGGCAGACAAAAGCCTTGACGTCTTCGAACAGATCGGGGCGTTTGGTCATGGCGACCATCGCAGAATTGCCGCCATTGCACGGGTTGAACAGGCCCACGGTCATGTGCTTCAGTTTTTCGTGGTTCTGCACATAGACCTGAGCACCAGCCACATCACGCCATTCGAACAGACCGTAGGCGGCAAGACCGGCGTTGGCGGCACCACTATGGCCGTGGTTGCGCATGTCATAGGTCAGGACGTTATAGCCTGCGTCATGCAGCGCCTTGTAGACCTTGTTAAATTCGACCTGAACCGGCGCGAATTGGGACCACGGCTCCAAGTGCCCGGGAAAGCCATAACGGCTGAAGGTCAGCGGGTGGTTGCAGATGATCAGCTTGTCGCTGCCGTCACAGGGGATGAACCAGGCCTCCAGCGGGATGCCGTCCAGAGCGGGAAAGAAGACATCTTCATACTCCATGCCATAGTCAGCCGGTGTTTTCAGAACCGGGGTGCGGTTGATGACGGTGTTGCCTTGGGCCATGCCTTGAATGATGGCCATTTGCTCTGCCGTGGGTAGCGCCGTCATATGAAGTCTCCTAGGGATTCAGTTCGTTTTTGGCTGGTCTGTCTGAAAATGCGCCTCGCGCCATTCGGCAGGCGTTCTGTCCTCCCATTTGTGGAAGGCACGGTAAAAGGACCCTTGGTCCTCGTAACCCAGCAGACAGACGATTTCGGTGATGTCGAACGCGGGTTCGGATAGGTATTCACAGGCCAGACTGTGGCGTGTGTCCGACAACAGGGCCTGAAAGCTCTGGCCTTCTTCCCTGAGACGGCGTTGCAGTGACCGTTCGCTGATCGCCATCTGGCGGGCGATGCTACGCAGCTCCGGGCGACCAGCCGTGAGGCAGCGACGCAGATGCCAGCGGACCTGATCGGACAGCGAACCCTTTGTCTGATGTCGGCTCAGCTCCTGATCCAGAGCCTCGTCCAGCATCTCCAGAAGCTCTCGGTTATAGCTGACAAACCGGATGTCCAGATCGGATTTGCGGAACACCAGCCGGGCGGTGGGCGCGTTCCAGTTCACGGGGCAGCCGAACCAAGTCTCAATCTTTTCGCTACGGTCTCGGCACAGATCCATCCGATCGGGCGTAATCTCTGTTTCCGTCCCGACCCGAGCCATGCTGACCAGAAAAGCGAAACTCGCATCGGTCAGGGCATTCGGTTGTGTTTCATTCGCATGAGGCCAATTGGTGATGACAACACATTCTTCGGCGGTGGAGGTGATTTGAAACTCTTCCGGCGCAGTCAACGCCTTGAACCGTGCGACCCGGCGCAGTGCCTCGCCCAGATTGCTGGCGTGAAAAGCGACCATGAGCGATGGCGGCATGGTCGCCCCCTGCATTTGCGTAGACAGATCAAAGCCGACATCCGCCCCACCCAGCACCTCAAGCGCGTGCCATAATGCAAACAGTTGTGCCGTCGACATCCGCGCATCCCGCTGAACGATGCCGGGCGGCAGCTGAGCCTCATGAATAAGGGCTGAACGCCTGATAGACAGGCGCTCGGCGGCCTGCCAGAACGCATCTGGGGTTTTTATGCGGTCAGGGGGCGTCATGATGTGTTTCCTTGTCTGCCTGCTGCCGACATAGGGTACCAAAGGCCGAAACGAATTAGCAGCGCCCGCCAATTTTATGGCAGAACGCGCCAATCCCGTGCGATAGACCAATACTGGCTCTGGCGCGCATCGCCCAACAGGGTCCTTTTGATCCCCATACGGAACGGGCCGGTTTTTTTTGACTATCCTTGTTGTCTGCGAAGACCGGCTGGTCGTTCTGATAGCCGCTTGAGGTCAAAAACATTCAAGTAGTCTGGTTGTGAATGGCTCAGGGCAATCCTGAATGCAGGCTAGAATCAGTTGACTAAATTTATAGATGTAAATTATGGATGATATATTTTTACAACCTGAGTGCCCGAGAATGCCCAATCACTACGAAGGAAATGTGATCTCTGCTCCACTGGACATCGAGACAGTGGAAAGCTCCCGGTTTGATCCGCTGCTGGGGGAAGAGATCAAGGCGCTGCGCAAAGCGAAACGCATGACGCTTGGCCAATTAGGTCAGGCGACCGGTCTGTCCAACGGCTTCATCAGCCAGATCGAACGGGGCCAGAACCGCCCTTCGGTGACCGCACTGTTCAAGATCAGCCGCGCGCTGGGAGTGTCAGTGGGCTGGTTCTTCTCGACCTCGGATACCGCTAAAAACGCCCATGTCGTGCGCCAAAAGGAACGGCGTTCCATCGAATATGATGACGGCATTCGCGACGAGCTGCTGACACCGGGTCTGGGCGGAAAGCTCGAGCTTTTGTCCTGCCGGTTTCCCCCCGGTAGCGGCGTCGAAACCGTGTATTTCCACGAAGGAGAAGAGGCCGGCGTTGTGGTCCGCGGCGCGTTGGATCTGTGGATCGGAGATACGCTGTACCACCTGAAAGAAGGCGACAGCTTTGCCTTCGACAGCACGACGCCGCACCGCTACCGCAACCCGACACAGGAAGACACCGTAGTGATCTGGGCGATCACTCCGCCGAATTTCTGACCGCACCAGCCAGGAAACGCCTCATGAGCCAAGCCGGTTTCCCCAACCTGTTTTCGCCAATCACCATCGGCAACCTGACCTTGCGCAACCGCATCGTGTCCACCGGGCATGAGACCCATCTAAACGACCAGGGCCGTATCGGCGACCGGATGATTGCCTATCACGAGGCCCGCGCGCGCGGCGGTGCGGGGTTAATCGTCACCGAGGTCGCTCTGGTGCATCCCAGCGCAGTATTCGTCGCTGACCCGATCCGGGTGGACACGGATGAGTGCATTCCCGGCTACCGACAACTAGCAAAAGTCGTTCATGGCCACGGCAGCGGTCTGATTGCACAGCTGTTCCACCCAGGCCGCGAAATGCTGGCTTCCGAGGATGGTACGGCTCCGGTGTCTTATTCGTCCTCGCCCACACCGAACGAGCGGTTCCATGTGATGCCCCGACCGATGCCTCTGGAGATGATCGCCGAGGTGATTTCGTCCTATGGCGACGCGGCCCGCCGGATGCGCGAGGCCGGTCTCGACGGGGTCGAGATCGTGGCGTCGCACGGTTATTTGCCAGCGCAATTCCTCAATCCGCAGGTCAACCGGCGCGGGGATGCCTACGGCGGTTCACTGGAAAACCGGACACGGTTCATCCGGGACATTGCCGCAGATATTCGTGCCAAGGCGGGCAAGGATTTTATCATCGGCCTGCGCCTGTCCGGCGATGAACGCAGCCATGAGGGTTTGGAGCAATCCGACATGCTCGAAGCTTGCGCAATGATCGCAGCAGACGGGGTGCTGGATTACTTCAGCGTCGTGGCCGGGTCGTCCGCCACGCTGGCCGGATCGGTCCACATTGCCCCTCCGATGTTCGAAGAGGTTGGCTATACCGCTCCGATGGGTCAGGCCATTGGCGCGCGCACCGGCCTGACAACCATCGTTACCGGACGGATCAATCAGCCACAGGATGCTGAGAAGATCATCGCCTCGGGGCAGGCGGATCTGTGCGGAATGACCCGCGCGATGATTTGCGATCCGGACATGGCCAACAAGGCGCAAACGGGCCGGGTGGATGACATCCGCGCCTGTATCGGCTGCAATCAGGCCTGCATCGGGCATTTCCACGATGGATACCCGATTTCCTGCATCCAGAACCCTGTCAGCGGACGGGAGCTGCACTTTGGCGCCCCCGCGTTGGCCACACCGAAACGCAGGGTGCTTGTTGCCGGTGGCGGGCCGGGTGGCATGAAGGCCGCCGCAATCGCAGCCGAACGCGGGCATGAGGTTGCCCTTTTTGAACGGAACGCCCAGCTTGGCGGTCAGGCCCGGCTGGCGCAACTCTTGCCGCATCGGGCCGAGTTCGGCGGCATCATCACCAATCTGACGCGCGAGATGGAACTGGCCGGGGTCGACATCCGCAAGGGCGTCGAAGTCACCGAAGCCTCGATCACCGACTATGCCCCCGACACCGTCATTGTCGCGACGGGCGCCACCCCGCGTTGGCCGGAATTCGAAGGGCGCGATGACGCGCATGTCGTGGATGCATGGCAAGTCCTGCAAGGGGATGCAGACGTTGGCAAATCAGTTGTCGTCGCCGATTGGCGAGCCGATTGGATTGGCATCGGAATGGCGGAGCTTTTAGCGCAGAACGGTCACTCGGTCCGGCTGGCGGTCAACGGTTACATGGCAGGGCAATCCATCCAGATGTATGTCCGCGATGCCAGCATCGGGCGCCTGCACGGTCTCGGCGTGGAAACCCTGCCCTTCATGCGCCTGTTCGGCGCAGATGAGGACAGCGTCTATCTTCAACACATCATGAGCAACGAAGCGGTGATCTGTGAAGGCGTCGACACGCTGGTTTTGTGTCAGGGTCACACCCCCCGTAACACTGTCGAGGATCTGGTCCGCGAACTAGGACTGGAACACCACCTGATCGGCGACTGCGTCGCCCCGCGCACCGCCGAAGAGGCTGTGCTGGAAGGGTTACGGGCCGGGCTGGCAGTCTAGCCGAAAAAACGGTGCCATCCAGACCTCCGAAGCTGCGTCGGGCCTGATAGATAAGGGATATGAAAAAGCATAAGGGTCTGCGATCATTCAGTTGACCCAGGCAGATTTGGTCGGCGTTCGATCTGCTGGCTAGACGATTTTGACACTCATACCGGGATGGCTTGATGCGCTTATCAGGATTGCTCCTTCTGGTCATTGGCACCTTGACCGCAAGTATTGTGGCGCCCCGACCGGCTGAAGCCTGTGCCGTGTGCATCGAGATGCCCGAAACATCCCTTGCTGATCACCTGCTTTCTGCGGATGCCATTGTGTTGGCCGGGCCAGGACCAGACAACCCGTTCATGTTTGTTCCGAAGGAAATTCTGAAAGGCACGGCACAGGACATCGCAAGGCTGCCCGAGATTCCCTTCCTAATCGACAGCACAACACGGGCCGCCTTTCGAGCCGATCCGCAAAAGGCCGTTCTTTTGACATATGGAGCCACGGACAAAGATGCTGCGGGGCGAAGCGTGTCGCGCAAATGGCGCAGGATTTTCATGCTCACCCCGGAAAGAACACGCTTTCTGCAGGTGCTGAATTCCGCAGAGGAAACCTGGCAGTTGGGCGATATCCGCTCAGCTGACCGTATCGCGTTTTTTGCCGCGTATATTTCGCACCAAGACAGAGTTTTGCGCGATACCGCGTTGATCGAAATCGACCGCGCACCGTATGACCTTGTTCGATCTCTGCGCATCAAAGTTCCCACAGAGCAGATGTTGCAAGAGTTCCGCGATATCAATCGCATCGGCTTTGTCCCTGTTTCCATCCGCCTGCTGGGTCTGCAAACAGACGATACCGAGGCCGTCTCGATTGTTCGGTCACGTTATCGGCACGCATTGAGCACAGGCAGCAGCTACCTATACGAATGGGCTTTGGCCGGGATCGAGGTGGATGGATCAAATGCGGTCGCGGCCATCGATGGCGTGCTAGGTACGGGCAACCGAAAAATGGAAGACCGGCGCGCGCTTGTTCGTGCTTTGGCTGAGGGCGGTTCAGTCTCACCAAAGCTCCGAGGACAGATCATCCAGATTTTCTCTCGGATATTGAACCACGACAGCGCGTTGGCGTTGGATATCGCAATCGCGTCGCGCGACTGGGGCGAAACATTATTGGATGATCAATTCAAAGCGCTCTTGGAGCTGGAAGACACCGACCCGGCGACACGCTTTGTCATTGAAACCTGGCTTGCGCCGCAAGAATGAACTGGCGTTGCGGAATTTGCTGATAGCCCGGCGGGGCTAGAGATTTGCGGTGTCAAACGAAATACTACAATTGTGGCACCTTGCTCTTCCCTGCCCAAGGCTTATGCGGGCGAAAGGGTTAGAATGCGCGAGTGAACCCGACACCATAGACGAACTGGTTGCGGTCACCGCGTTCCGAGACGATGGGACTGTCCGCAGCATCACCCAACAGGCGACTGTACAAAAAACCGGTGCCGACTTGCCATTCCCGGCTCAGAGGTTGGATGAACACGGCACCAAAACGCAGATCACGCACACCCGAACCCGCGTCAAAGACGGGCAGCCCACTGGCCGCCGCGCCCGCAGGTGTGACAGAGAAATAGGTGCTCATATACTCGGAAGACCCAAAGGATGCCGCCGTGTACAGACCCAGTGCCGCATAGCGCCCAACCGGGACCCATCTGTTGAAATTGACGGAGATTGTATAGCCGTCGTTGTCGCCCCAAACACCATGCAAAAAGCTGGCGCCGGCTACCCACCTATTTCGGGGATCTTTGCCCACATCTTCATAGGCCACGAAAGCGCCCAGCTCGAGCGACCCGTCAACGTCCGGCAGTTTGGCGACGACATCGTCTTTCACATCCTCCCGGCCAAATCGGTACATACCAGCAGGCCCAAACCGCCAATTGCGGTTTTCCAGCAGGTTTATCCTTGCATAGCTGACCTCAAGAGCAATGTAGCGTTGTTCGCCAAATGTATAGCGCGCGATCGGAGCGGCCCCGACAGTGGTTTCATCTGCCCCGATATACTCAGGATATGGCCCGATACCGAGCCCGACATAGGACGGCAGATAGGTTGGAGCCAGCGAAAGAAACTCAGAATCCGCGGCCACTGCACTGGCAGAAAGACAGAGAAAAAGCAGGCTGCGGCTTAGTAAGGGCGTTGGCAAGAGGGGCCTTCTTGTAACGTGTTTGGGTCTAATTGTGTGCCCGGTGTGGTTGACGCATTGAAAAGTGTCAACATCTACAGCCACGACTTAGTCACTCAACCCCAATCGTAGCCCACAGACCTAACAGTGCCGCGGCAGCGACCACAGACTCCTCACAAGCTTTAACCGACGCGCTCCTCACGCCGAAATGCAGGCTTTGCCGAGTGCGCTCTGGCGCCGATGAGTTAGGTCTGGTGCCGTGTCTGCCAACCAACCAGACTGAAGCCCGCAAACAGGATTGCAGCGACGCAGACAATTGAAGGGCCTGCAGGTGTGTCAAACACGTAAGCGGCCCTCAACCCGGCGATGGCGGAAACCGCACCGATCACGGCAGCGATCAAAGCCATCGTTTCCGGGGACTTTGCCAGGCTGCGCGCGGCGGCCGCTGGAATGATCAGCATGGCCGCAATCAGCAGAACGCCCACCACCTTGATCGCCACGGCCACGGTAACGGCAAGCGCAAGCGTCAGGATCAACTGCTCGCGCTTAGGATCAAAACCACTCGCATAGGCCAGTTCCTCGTTCAATGTCGCGGTCAGCAGTTGAGACCACCGCCATGTAATCAATGCCACAACAAGAGCTGCACCGCCCCAGATCACCAACAGATCAGAGCGGGAAACCGCAAGAATATCGCCAAAGAGATACGCCATCAGGTCAATGCGAACGCCCGACAAAAACGACACCGCGACGAGGCCGAACGCAAGCGATGAATGGGCCATGACGCCCAGAAGTGTATCCATGGCGTAGCCCCGCCCGGCCAACAGGGTCACGGTCAGCGCCATGATCAACGCAACAACCAATGCGCCCGGAAAAATGGACATTTGCAGCGCCAACGAAAGCGCTACGCCAAGGATGGCCGCATGTGCTGTTGCATCACCGAAATAGGCCATCCGGCGCCAGACGACAAAACACCCCAGAGGGGCTGCGGCAAAGGCCACGCCAACACCCGCAAGTGTGGCGCGGGTCATGAAATCATCAAGCATTATTCTGCGGCTTCCTGAGAGTGATCACAGTGGTCGTGATCGTGGTCATGATCATGACGGTAAAGTGCCAGCGCACCGCCAGTACCGGTGCCGAACAGCGCACGGTATTCCGGAGCCGAGGCCACAACGGCGGGGGACCCTTCGCAGCACACGTGGCCGTTCAGGCAGATCACCCGGTCCGAGGCACTCATGACCACATGCAATTCGTGGCTGATCATCAGAATGGCACATCCGGTTTCGCGACACACATCTTCGATCTGGCGATAAAACGCTGCCGATCCCGGTTGATCGAGCCCCTGTGTCGCCTCGTCCAAAAGCAGAACCTCAGGCCGATTGATCAGCGCGCGCGCCAAAAGCGCCCTCTGAAACTGCCCGCCGGACAATTGTGACATCTGGCGCTGCAAAAGATCAGGCACCCCAGCCGTTTCAAGCGCCTCGGCGCAGCTCTTGCGTGAAACACGATGAGTCAGCCCCATGAAGCGCTCGACCGAAATTGGCAGGGTCGGATCAATATGCAGTTTTTGCGGAACATATCCGATCTTCAGTCCGGGCTTGCGGGACACTTTCCCGACGGATGGCTTGGTTGCACCGATGATCGCCCGCAACAGGCTGGTCTTGCCGGAACCGTTCGGGCCGACGATGGTCACGATCTCTCCGGGCTCGATGGCCATGTCCACATGACTCAGAACGGTATTTGCGCCATAGCGCACGCTGAGGTTCTCAACGGTGATCAGGGTCATCTCTACGCCTTTTTGGTGCAGTCGGGGCAGATTCCCTCGGCTTCTACAACCGTTCGCTCGATCTCGAAACCCGCCGCACGCGCCGCCGCGCCCAAAACACCTTTCGCCGGAGCGGACTGAGCCTCGGCCACCGCATCACACTTTCTGCAGATCATGAAGGCCGGGGAATGCGCAGCACCGGGATGAGAGCAGGCGACAAACGCGTTCAAACGTTCGATCTTGTGCACGAACCCGTTCTGGACAAGGAAATCGAGCGCGCGATAGGCGACCGGAGGTTGAGATCCAAACCCTTCATCCCGCAAACGATCAAGGATGGCATAGGCGCCAAGTGCCCGATGTTCCTGTAGCAACATCTCCAGAACCTTGCGCCGAACCGGGGTCAGACGCAGCCCTTCCTCTTTGCAGCGAGCTTCCGCTGTCGCCAGCGCAGTTTCGACGCAATGTTCGTGGTCATGTTTCTGGAACCCGACCGGGGCCGTCTCGTCGACCGGTATGGGGTGCGTGTCACTTGTCATGTTATTCCATATCATGTATGCGGCTCGTAACGTTATAAAATCACACAGAGGGCCTGATGTCCAGAAAGCTTCTCCCAGTATCGATTTCGGCCGCACTTTTGGGTGGAACGGCCATGGCGGAAGTTCCGAACGTCGCGGTCGATATCGCACCGGTTCATTCGCTGGTGGTCCGAGTCATGGAAGGTGTTGGGACACCTAATCTGATTGTTCCGCCCGGCGCCTCGCCGCATGAATACAACCTGCGCCCCTCGGAAGCCGCTGCATTGCAAGAGGCTGATCTGGTGTTCTGGATCGGTGAAGACCTGACGCCGTGGATGGACGGTGCAATAGATACGCTGGCCAGCGGCGCAATCGTCACCTCATTGCTGGAATCGGACGGAACGGTTCGTCTGGACTTCCGTGAAAACGCCCTGTTCGAGGCGCATGAACATGGTGACGAAGACGACCATGGGCATGATGAACATGCTGAAGGCGAGGACCATGACGATCATGGTCATGAGGAACATGCCGAAGACAAGGATCATGACGACCACGATCATGAAGATCACGGTCATGACGAAGAGCACGCGCATGAAGAAGAGGATCACGAAAAGCATGACGATCATGGCCACGAAGATCACGCCGATCATGATGGGCATGATGACCATGAAGGACATGAACATGGCGACCATGATCCCCACGCTTGGCTGTCTCCGGCAAACGCAGAAACCTGGCTGAATACGATCGCGGCGCAACTGTCGGCCGCAGACCCGGACAACGCGGGCGCGTATTTTGCAAACGCTGCCGCCGCGCGCGAGGAGATGGCAGCGCTGTCCGCCGAAGTTTCCGAGACACTGGAGCCGGTTCGTGGCGGCAGTTTCATCGTGTTCCACGACGCCTACCAATATTTCGAGAACGCGTTCGACTTCCCGGCCTCAGGCGCAATTTCAATCGGTGACGCGGCCGACCCAAGCCCGGCACGCATCGCTGAGATTCAGGGCCGCATCCGCGAAGAGGGTGTCAATTGTGTCTTGGCAGAACCGCAGTTCAACCCTGGAATTGTGGACACCGTGCTGGACGGGACCGAAGCCAAAACCGGCGTGATTGATCCGCTAGGGTCCGATCTTGAACCCGGCGCGGCGCTGTACCCGCAAGTCATCCGCAACATGGCCAAGACACTGGCCGATTGCCTTTAATCCTCACGATCGGCTCGGTCGAAATTGAAACATCGACCGGGCCGATCCCTGCTTGAGACGCTGACGTCTCTGGCCGGCTTAACTCCGACAACTTTCCGAACAGGCCATAGTAATGACTTGGGCAGCTTGTGTTCTTCTCTCTCGTTTTGTTATGTTATCTCATAATTAAAAATGGGAGAGAGCAGTGATTCCTCACACAGCCAATGGTACCGACCACACCAAAGACCGACGCGTACCGGTCACTGTTCTGACCGGCTTTCTCGGCGCCGGAAAAACGACGCTGCTGAACGCAGTTCTCTCAGGCACTTCTGCAGGCAAAATCGCTGTCATCGTGAATGAGTTCGGTGAGGCCGGGTTGGATCACGATCTGATCGAGTCCGTCGAGGATGAGATCGTCCTGATGCAATCCGGCTGCCTATGCTGCTCCATCAGGGGCGACTTGGCAGGGACTATTGCAGATCTGATCGAGCGACGAGACGACGGGTTTCTACAGTTCGAGCGGATCGTCATCGAAACCACCGGACTTGCGGACCCTGCCCCGATTTTGCAAACGCTGTTGGTCGACCCCGAATTGGCGCGCAATACCCGCATGGACGGTTTGGTTACGCTTGTCGATGCGGCCAACGGCGCCCGGACCCTGGATGCTCAGTTCGAGGCCGTCTCGCAGGTCGCAATGGCGGACCTGATCCTTCTCAGCAAAACCGATCTGGTCACCAAGCCCGAGGCAGACGCCCTTGCTCAGCGGCTAAGCGACCTGAACCCCACCGCCCGGATCGAGCGGCCCGTGGCCGCGCAATTTGATCCAACTAAGCTCTGGGGTTTGAGCGGCCTGCGGAAGGATGTTGACCAAAGCGATGCCATTACCTGGACGACCCCTGCCCCGCCCGAAGTCGACCCGCTGGCCAACCTGTCCGGATTTTCCAAGCCAAAGGCCACACCCCGTGCGGTGACACCGCATGACACGCGGATCAGTTCCGAGTCCATTGTGCTAGACGCGCCCATCAAGGACTCCACCTTTGACTATTGGCTGGACTCACTGATCGCGCTCAAGGGTCCGGACATTCTGCGCGTCAAAGGCATCGTATTTCTTCAGGGCATCGACGTACCGTTCGTGTTTCACGGCGTGCAGCACATTTTCGACTCGCCCGTGCCGTTGAAAAACTGGATCGGGGACGACCGCCGCTCGCGCATCGTGGTCATCGCCCGTGATCTCAGCCGTCCCGAACTGCGGCGCAGCCTCGACATGCTGCGGGCGCATCAACCCAAGTCCGCCATGAAAGAAGAATTTCTGACCCATGACTGATACCCGTCTTCCCGTCACCGTCCTGTCCGGCTTTCTCGGGGCTGGCAAAACCACACTGCTGAATCGCATTCTGAACAATCGCGAAGGTCGGCGTGTTGCCGTCATCGTCAACGATATGTCCGAAGTGAATATCGATGCCGACCTGGTGCGCGCCGAAACCGAGCTGAGCCGCACCGATGAGACGCTGGTTGAGATGTCGAACGGCTGCATCTGCTGCACTCTGCGCGACGACCTGCTGGACGAAGTGCGGCGGCTGGCAGCGGAAAGCCGGTTCGACTATCTGCTGATCGAGTCCACAGGTATCTCGGAACCCCTGCCGGTCGCAGCAACTTTCGACTTTCGCGACGAAGACGGGCAGAGCCTGTCGGACGTTGCCCGCCTTGATACGATGGTCACGGTCGTCGATGCGGTGAACCTACTCAAGGACTTTTCAAGCCATGACTTCCTGCACGATCGCGGCGAAACGATGGGAGAAGGCGATGAACGCACGCTGGTTCACCTGCTGACAGACCAGATCGAATTTGCCGACGTGATTATCCTCAACAAAATCGACGTTGCCGGGCCGGAACGCACCGATGCCGCCCGCAAAATCATCCGCAGCCTGAACGCAGACGCAAAGATCATAGAAACAAACCATTCCGAGGTTGTCAGCGACGCCATTCTGGACACCGGCTTGTTCGATTTCGAAGCGGCCCACGAACATCCGATGTGGGCGAAGGAGCTGTACGGCTTTGCCGATCACGTGCCGGAAACTGAAGAATACGGCGTTGCGTCTTTTGTTTACCGCGCGCGCCAGCCGTTTGAGCCCGAAAAGATTCTGGCCCTGCTGAACGGCGACTTGCCCGGCGTGATCCGGGCAAAGGGGCATTTCTGGATTGCAACACGCCCCCATTGGGTTGCCGAGTTTTCGCTGGCCGGTGCGCTGTCAAGCGTTCAGCCGATCGGGACATGGTGGGCCTCCGTGCCCGAAACACGGTGGCCTGAACACCCCTCGGTGCTGGACTACATCAAACAGCACTGGGCAGAGCCATGGGGCGATCGGCGGCAAGAGATTGTCTTTATCGGTGCAGGCATTGATTGGCCTGTTCTGAAATCGCGGCTCGATGCCTGCTTGCTGCCCGAGACCGTCGCGCCCAGCCCAGACGCTCTGCCCACGGACCTGCCGGACCCGTTCCCGATCTGGCGCAGGGTGGAGGATGCCGCATGAAATTGGCTCCGGCAGAATTGAGGAACGCATCGGTGGGTGTCGGTGTTGTCGACACATTGGACGGGTTGGCAAAGATTGAAATGCCGGGATGTGCAGCAACTATCTGGCGGCGTCAGCTGAGTTCAGAGTTTCAGGCATGGGTCGACGCGCTTGATCCATCACAGTTGCCAACTGCGCGGCTTGTTCTGCGCCCCGGGGCCATCCCAAGTGCCATAAAGCATCTGTGCGACATCGCAGGCATGGAAGACACGGCAGAACGCCGCTGGTTCGAAAGCGATATCTCCGATATGGCAGCACAATTTGCCAAGATGATGCGCGCGCCTTATCTGCGCCTCCGGCTGGACGCGATCAACACCAACGCATGTCGGAAGTTCCACATTGATGCCATCTATGCGCGCCTGATCTGCACCTATCGGGGCACCGGTACGCAATACGGAATTTCGACAGATGGCAAAGACCCAAAGAGGGTTTTCACCGTCCCGACCGGCGCGCCGATGGTCATGCGCGGCACGCATTGGCCGCAGGACCCGCCAGCGGGTCTGGTACACCGCTCACCACCAATCGCGGGTACGGGAGAAACGCGTCTGGTTCTTGTTTTGGACCCGGTTTTTGACATCGAAGAGACCGACTGATGGGCCGCAATCTCGGTCAGACAAATCTGCGGAAACGGCGCCGCCGAGAGGATCCGATGCGCGAATTTGACCGCCTTCCCCCAGTTTTGCGCGCATGGGTGGCGCAAGCCGCCCTGCCCTGGCGTCCACGCTCGGTTCTTCGCGCCTATAACAATGCACTGGCCCGAACGGGTGACCAAAGGCACGCACTGGATGAGCTTAGACGCCTCGAGTCTGTGCAATTGGCGAAAGACGCCAGAGCAATGGTCATGTGATCTCGACCGGTGAGTGGTGTAGCCTGCCGCCAATTTGCCTTCGGGCAGCCTTGGCGACAGACCGGAACGGGAGTTACAGCGCCCAGGTGACCCCGGTTTCTTTCTCGGACAAGGTCCACAGCTTTTGCGCTTGCTCAGCATCCAGAACGCTTGCCTCAAGAACGCATTCACCAACAGGGCCACCCATCTCATTGCGCTTGGTTGGACCGTAATAGGCGAACGGCTTCAGGTTCTCTTCGGTCGCGCACAGGATTTCGGGCCAGGCGCCGCGCTCGGCGGATTGGGCAAATGGCGCGGAGATGGTCAGCATGAACTTGATGAACCCTGCCGACTCCTCTTGCGCCAGCGTGGTCTTGGCCATTCCCGGGTGGCACACATGCACCGACACCGGCAGGTTTGCGGACTTTACCCGGCGCTCCAGGTCATAGGCAAACATCATCTGCGCAAACTTGCTGTGGCAGTAGGTGACATGCGGGTTGTAGTTCTTGTCAAAGTTCATGTCGTACAGTTGCAGACGTTTCAGGCCCATCTTGTGGCCGCCGCTGCCGACGATGATGATACGGGCCTTGCTTTCCACCAGCCGGTCAAAGACCAACCGGATCAACAGGAAATGGCCATAGTGGTTGGTGCCAAGCTGGCTCTCAAAGCCATCCTTGGTGAGCTTCTGCGTTGCAACTTGAGCAATCGCGGCGTTTTCGATGAAAGCATCGATCTGGGGCACCTCGGTGAGAAGCTGCTCTGCAGCCTGCCGGACCGAAGCCAGATCGGCCAGGTCCATCAGGATGAACCGGACATCCGCATCGGCACCTACGTCCTGTTTCAGCTTTGCGATAGCAGCCTCGGATTTGGGTGCGCTGCGGTTCAGCATCACAACGGCCGCGCCCTTGGACAAAAGGATCTTGGCCGCTTCAAAACCTGCGCCGGCGTTGGCACCGGTGATCACATAAGTTTTGCCGGTCAGATCGCCGACACGCTCGGGGGTCCAGCCCTTCGGGCCGAAGGGATTTGTCTTCGCCATTGTCATGCTCTTTCGATTTCGGGAGGGCCGGCAGGTACACCTACCAACGCGTTTCAGTAAAGCGATTGCGTTAAGGTGCTTTTTGAAGATGGCATCCACGATCTCGACCACCTGGGCGATATTCTTGTGGAGCTCTTTTTCCGCGGTCACACGGTCAAAACACGCCTTGGCACTGATTGCCGTGTCAGGCTCTGACCCAACGATTATGCCGGAAGAAAAAGGTTCCTAAAGACGTTGATACCTTTGCTATTGGAGCTGACCTTGTTGACGCCTGCTGCGAAGCAGTTTTTAACATCGGAATTAACCTTCAGGGTTGACCGTCGCTTGATTTCGCTAAAGTAAATCGCACTGTTTACTTATTGATGGCGACGACAAAAGTAAACACTTAATCTTACATTTTAAGTGGAAGCCGTGTACCTCGCAAAAAACATTATCGACGCAGCTGAAGAGGAGTTCAGGCTTCACGAGTTTGAGGGCGCACGCACGACGCGAATTGCAAAATCTGCAAATGTTTCGTCCCGCACGCTTCATAGTCACTTCCCGACGAAAGACGCACAACTCGACGAATTCGTCGAGATTAACGTCGCCGAAACGGGCGCAATCCCCAGCAAACCCTACGACCCAGCAAAGCCGCTTTGAAACCAGTTGATCGCTGCGCTGACCGATTTCTTGGATGCGGTCACGGATGACGATTACATGGGCCTGAACCGGATCGTGATGACCGAATTCCTACGCGACGTTAAATTGACACGTCGCGTGTTTGCGCGCGCATAAATGAACAACAATCCTGTGCAAAGCATCATTTCCGGCGCTATCGAAACCGGAGACCTTCGGAAGGTTGATCCCGACTATGCAACCGCGTTGTTGACCACAGGCGCAAAGGCGGTCTTCTTCTGGCCAAAGTTTCTTGTTGGACAGGACAGCCTGGGCGACACGTCAATTGTGTTGAAAGATTGCGTCGATATGTTTCTCGTCAAATTTGGAGCACGCGATTAAGACGCGCGGATCACCCAGCTTGTGCCTTACACAGCTTTAGGGGCTTGCACGCGCTTTGTGCCGCGGGCGCCGGAACAACAGGTTTTGTGGCTTTGATGACCACCCTACGCATTCGGTGAGATTACAACTCACGTGATCGCGGTGAAGTGGTCCAACCAGAACGGATATCGTTTCGGAAAGACTGGGGGAACGGAATCATTCTGTTCGCCTCTTCATCCCAAAGCCGCCACCGCAAACATTCAATGGACTCTTTGAACCCAATGGCCGCGCTGTTCCAATCCTGGGCGATTGCCGCATTACATTCCTTCAGGCGATAGCACGGGATTTTAGCGTTGTAGTGGTGAAGATCATGAAACCCGAAATTCAAGAGCACAAAGTCGACGAGAACTCCCAGTCGCAGTGAGCTTGCGCCGTTCAATGCCGCAGCATGAGCGTTTTTTTCACCCGTGTCCCGCCAATAGGTTTCCTCAAAATTGTGGCCGACATAGACAACGAAAATACCAAAACTGCCGGCAAAGACGCTTCCGAGGATCAGGGCAAAAAATGACCACCACCCTAGGAATGTGACCACCAGAAACCAGAAGCCAAGCATTGCAATGTTCTGTAGAAGCACGTCCCGGACACTGACTTTCAACGTGTTTCTCGGCCAGCGGTATTGCACGAAATAGACCAGCAGAGGCCCAAGAAGGAACAATGTGATCGGATGCCTGTAGATGCGATAAAACAGCTTTTTGGAAATGGGCGCAGCTTCGTATTCACGCCGTGTCAAAACAAAAACCTCATGGACATCCCGGTGCTTGAGGTCCCCGAGATGCAGGTGGTGCAGATTGTGATTGTACCTCAGAACGCTGTGCGCAATGCCTGAAAAAATGGACAAGCAGTTGCCGAGTAGATTGTTCAACTTGCGATCCGAAAAATAGCTGTAATGCCCACAATCATGCTGGATTGAATAAAGCCTCAGAATCCCGGAGCCAAAAAGCAACGCACCACCAAACAGTGCCAGCCAGGATCCGGGAAAGGCGGCGGGAACGCCCAGCCCAAGCGCGACGATGACCACACTGATCGCAAGGGCTTTGCAGGCCAACCAATCGTCTGCTCGTGCAAATTCACGCGGAACTTTGATCGAGTTCATTCTTAATCGCTTGTCGAAATCTGCTAATTTGAAGGCACTTTGTCATCAACAGCCTGACCTTAGCAAGGGTCAGCCAGCTTATGGTCAATTGGAATCCCACCCACCTTGGCGCCATAACATCCCCGATTGTCACTCGGACGCGCGGCAAAACTCTAAAAACACGTAAGGCTGAAGGTTCTCGCAAGGCCCGAGGCGAAACACTTGTGTAAGGCCAAGGGTCTTTGCGGCGCGCCCAACCTTGTTGAACACTCCGATATGCTTCTGGAACACGGGATCAGTGTTGAACCGGTCGATCATCCGATCCGTTATCTCGTGACGCACACGCAATTTCAGCTGCGACCCCGACAGGTGCTGCTTGATCTGAGACAGGCGGACAAAGTTCAGGCTGTTCCAAAGGCCGTGCACCTCATAGGTGTTCTCGACCCAGTCAATGCGACGTCTGAACATTCGGCCGGTCGTTGCCTTTGAACCAACAACGGGAATGTTGAAATGCGGCTCATAGGGAAAGCCATAGTTGGGGCACAGCACCAGACACCGCCCTTTCGGTTTCAGGAACCGTGGAAGCGTATCCAGAAAGTGCCGCCAATCCGGAAGATGCTCGAGCACATTGACCAGATAGACCAAATCGTAGGCCTGTGAGGGGGCATAATCCTCGTAGGTGGACCGATGAATTCGCGTCCCCAGCCCCTGGGCATGTTGCAAAACGCCTTCCATCGTCTCGAACCCTTCGGCAAAGGGTTCGATCCCTTCCAGGTTGATATTTGGGTTCTCTTGCCCCAGCAAAGTCAACAGGATTCCGGCACCGCAGCCGATTTCAAGCGCGCGGGCACCCGACGGCAACGCCGAAATTTCAGGGGCCAGATTGTGATAATGGAACCGGGCCGCGCTGAGCCAGATGTCTTTCAGCGGAAAATCGAACCTTGCGAAATCGTCCAGAACCTCATCAATCAAAAAAGGCCTTTCTTGGCGGTTCAACGAATGCATACTGACCCCGGCATGGTAAGTTTCGGAAATTGATAGAACAATGTGTTGGAGTGGACCAGCTTCATATACTATCGCCGCAGTCGGGGTCGTCGCCACCGTAAAAGCAATACGTCAGGGCGACAGCGCTTTGCTCTGGTCGCCGCTGGTATATTTCACGGCCATCGAAGTGCTGCAGGGATACTCCTACTCGGTCGAAGGCCAGTGCGCCCTGCCCCAGAACCAGGTCGCAGCCTTGCTGGCCTATATACACATCGCGTTCCAGCCGTTGTTTACCTGTATCCTTGCGCTTTACTTCATCCCCAGCGATGTGCGCCGAATAATCATGCCGGTCGTTTTGATCGTCGGGGCGCTGACCGGAGCGTATCTGTTGATACAAATCTACCCCTTCGAGTGGGCCGGTGCGTGCAGACCCGGTCGGCTGTTGTGCAGCGACCATTTGTGCGTGAAGAAGGAAAGTTGGCATATCGGCTGGCACTTACCCTTGAATGATCTGGGAGAACGGCTGCCCGCCACGATATTCGGACGACAATACGATCTGAATTTCCCAGTCTACTTTACCGTGATGTTCATACTTCCGGCCCTGTTTGGAGCTTGGAAAGTGGCGGGCTTTCAGCTGTTGGTCGGACCGACCTTGGCCTGGGCCACGGCTTCCAGCCCCACGGAAATGCCCGCGATCTGGTGCCTGTTCTCGCTGGGGATCGTGATGATAATCGTCTTCACGCCGCTGCGGGAATTCCTGTTCGTGAAGTCCTGGCCACTATGGAACGTGCTGCGCAGGGTGAACGGTAGACATAAAAGAACACTCTAGGACCCGAACAACCCGTTCACCCGCGCATCACCATTTCTCCTCTCATCGCACTTGCGATCTGAAGGCGTTCAACTTTGAACATTCAGACCCCCCTCGAGCATTTGAAAGGCGAAAACCCAAACCGACACTCGCCCTAAGCCGTGTCTTCCTCAGCCAGTTGGTAAAGAACCCATTCTTCTGACAGCCCCTTCAATGTCTTTGGCCCTACTTTGGAAAATTCCAGACCTGACCCAAGAACCAGGTCGCGGACAGTGCTGGACACCCAGACATGCCCGCCCGGTGTGAGGCTGAGAACACGGGCCGCAATTGCAATCGCAATCCCTGTTACGTCGTTCACAGTTCGCAGGCATTCGCCCGCGTGAACCCCGGTGCGGATCTTGAGGCCCGATTTTTTGGCCTCGGCCTGAAACTCGCGGGCACATGCGATTGCGGCGCTGGGTCTTGGGAATGCTGCCAGCAGCCCATCGCCCATCAGCTTGATAAGCGAGCCATCGTGCCTGGCAACCGTCCGGATCGCGGCTGCATCAAGACAATCCATGATGTCCCGCCATTTCGCGTCGCCAAGGCGTGCGATTATTTCGGTCGAGTTCACAACGTCAGTCATCATGATCGTGATCAGAAGACTGTCGTTTTCACTGTCGTCTGCGTTGCGCGAAATGTTCTCTTGGAAGGTCTGGTCGATCAGGTTGCCCTGATCCGACTGGGCCTTGGCAGGCCGGGTCGGGAATCTCTTTACAACCGCCGGATCGTCTCTGGTCATGTCGAGAACACCCATAGAACCAAGGTTCTTCCAGGGGCTCAGCGGTTCAGGCATTTCGGGATAATCAACAGGTTCAATAATTGAAAACGATGTGTTCAGCATTTGTGCACCACCAAATAAGGTATTTGCACCGCAGGCTACTTGCATATTGTCAACAAGCCGCAACGCAAATGTTAATGAGATATTAACAGCGGCTGGTTTAGCGCACGCTAGGCTTGTGCCTTACGGGATACATATTCCAAAAAGGGGTTAGAGCACAGTGAGCCGCGACGTCCATTCATGTGAAATCGCGTATCGAAATACAGTGTCGGGGACTGGAACTTGAAAAAGCTGAATGTACTGTTGGTAGAAGATGACCCGTCACTGCTTGCTTTGACGTCCGCACTTCTCAGACCTCATTTCAGTGTCCTGCAGGCCTCGAACGTGGCAGAGGCCCGCGCGGTCCTTGCCTCAAAACCTGTTGATATTGCTCTGCTCGATCTGGGTCTGCCAGACGAAGACGGGCTGGTTCTGGCCCGTTCGATGCGTGCCAAATCGGCCCATCCCCCCATCATTTTTGTGTCCTCCAGAGATAGCGCCAGCGACAAGATCAGCGGGTTGGACATTGGGGGCGACGACTACCTCACCAAACCTTTTGATCCTGATGAGCTTTTGTCCCGCATCAACGCGGTTTTGCGGCGGACGAACGCCCATGCGTCGGCCCCGCGCCGGGAGACCCGGGTGCGCCTTGGCGAAGTGGAAATTGACCTCGACACAAGGCAAGTTTGGAACGAACGGCTGGAAACAACACCATTTACACGCGCTGAATTCGATGTGTTGATGGCGATCGTCAATGCGAACGGGCGGGTGTTGTCCCGCGCGGTTCTGTTGGACGCGGTTGCCCTGTCGCCGGATCATGACGCCGGCGAGCGCACAATCGACGCATTGGTCGCGAAAATCCGTAAAAAGCTGTCCAGCGGACAAGATGGACCCAAGATCATCTCAACTGTCCATGGCGTCGGCTATCGGCTGGGGCTAGTGCGAAGTTGAAAGCCCGCGCCTACATATATGACGAACCCATCAATGCGGTCACCCAGAACTTCGTTGATAAGACCGTCGAGGGCAAATACCGCGAGTGGTATTTCGAATCCACGCGCGGCCAATTCAGGACGGCTTTGTTGTTCGGGGCGTCCTTCTATGTCGTTTACGCCTTTCTTGAAGTCTTTGTACTGAACGGGCGATCATTCTCGGGACAGGATTTGGCTGTCTGGGGGGCCAGACTGTTCATCATCTCGTTTATCTTTGGACTTTTCTTTTTCTCTCACAAGCTTCCGGCTCGCACGCTGCCCATCATCATTTCGGTTGGTTGGACCATGATGTACCTGGCGATCTGGGCCGCGTTTGCGTTTTCGGGCGACCATGCGTCCAAAGATTTCCTGTACCGCTTTGCTTTGATCAGTTTGGCGGGAACAGTTTTTCTGCCTTTTGTGTTTTCTCACTCGGCAGCGCTGCAACTTATGCTTTTCATCCCGGTCTCCTACTATCTGGTGTTTGATAATTCCGGCAGCGGTATCGACACCTGGATCGGCCCTTCCTTTGTCCTGTGCTCGACTGTTCTGATTGGCCTTTATGCCAAGTTTTTCTCGGAAAGGACGTTGCGGGCAAACTTTGTGCAAAGCGTCTATCTTGAAAAAGCGCGCAATGACGCGGAAAAAGCAAATGAAGCAAAATCGCAGTTTCTGGCAACCGCGAGCCATGAGCTTCGCACACCGCTGAACGGCATCGTCGGGAACATCCGGCTGATCAAGCTGATGCCGCAAGACCGCGCGTCGCTGGATCAGCGGCTGGACGAAATCGAACGCTCGAGCCTGGCGATGAGAAATCTCATCGACGACGTTCTGAACATCGCAAGGCTGGAAGAAAAGGCCGAAGATCACGAATTTCAGACCTTCAACCTGTCCGAAATCCTTCAGGACCTTGAGGCCGTTCTGCGCCCGCTGGCCCGTTCGAAAAACCTGCAACTAATCATCCCTCAGTTCGACGATGGGGTTTACCTCAGCGGCAATAGCGGACATCTGAGGCACATCTTGCTGAACCTTCTGGGCAATGCGGTGAAATTCACCCATGAGGGCTCGGTGACCTTGTCGTTCGAGCAATCGAAACAGTCCGTTGCCTTCACGGTCAGCGACACCGGGATCGGGGTGCCCGAGGATCAGGTAGCCAGCATATTCGAACCCTTCACGCAGGCATCGAACATTGACTCCCGCAAAATAGGGGGAACCGGGCTGGGGCTTTCGATCGTGCGCGGGCTTGTGACCTCACTGGAAGGGCAAGTGTCCGTCAAAAGCAGCCTGGGTGAAGGCACGGTTTTCCGGGTGGTAGTCCCGTTCCAGGCCGCCCCGGCGCCGTCGCCCCAATCCGATGCCGCAGGACTGGCCGTTACTGTGGGCAAGCAACAGAACGTTCTGATTGTCGAAGACGATCCCACCAGCATGGAGATTCTCAAAAGCCTGTTGGAGCGGGATGGGCATGAGGTCACCGCCGCAGCCAACGGCCGTGATGCAAAAGAACTGTTCCGACCAGATGACGTTGATTGCATTCTGACAGATATCCGCCTTCCCGATACGACGGGCGTTCAACTCGCGCGCGACCTCAAAGGGATTGCCAAGGCCAAGCGCCCCGAAAAGACCATCGCGACCATCGCCGTGACAGCAAACGTGATGCCCGAAGACCTTGATGAGTATACGGCAGCAGGGTTCGACGCCGTCGTCTCCAAGCCGCTGGACGAACGTGTTCTGTACGGCGCGATCCGGGCGTCGATAGATAAACACCCCTCGGACAAGCCATTCGTGTCCAAAGGGTCAGAAGCCACCAAGGCGCGCCTGAGCAAGTTCCTGAGTGGCGAAGAAATGGAACAGGTCTTTCTGGCCTTCAGAGACTCACTGGAAGATTGCCACACGCAGCTGAAGAAAGCGCAGAAGCAGGGGGATCGGGATCGGATCGAGTTCCTTGTACATCGAGTATCCGGCAGCGTTTCGAGCTTTGGCGAAAATGAACTTGCCAACATGGCAAAATCTGTCGAAGCACTTTTGCAGTCTGGCACTGAAAACTATGGCGCCGAGTTGAAAGAGCTGATTGATTCTTGTGGCACCGTGTTGAAGAGCCTCAAAAAACGAACGGCTTGACCGGTTGGGTCTCGATAGTCGCCCCTTCCGGTCGGAGTTAGAGCGCGACAAGGCGCGCTCAGCCTTAGGGTCGCCACATTAGGTGTTGTATACTAAAGCGTACTACAATCGTGAGCGCGCACCTCAGAAAAGAAAATCCTCAAACTTTGCTAGTTATTGTATATTTTATTGACAGTTTTAGAGCCTTTTATGTGCCCTTGGAACAATAACAGGAAGCGGGGCACGAACATTAGGATGAATTCTATTCATCTCACTTCGAAATTTTGAAATATTGAAAAAGGGCCGACCCCTGTCAGATTGCACGTGCAATCAGGCCTCTCTCAGGATGGAAAAGAGAACCCCAATGGCACAAGATCTCGTTGCTCAACTGGATGACAAGCTGCGTGCAAAGCGTGAATCCTTCGACAAACTCCCTGTGATCGACATCGCTCCGTTGCTGGACGGCAGCGACAAACACAAGGTAGCGAAGGAAATTCGCTGGGCACTGTCGAACGCCGGCTTCATGTATGTGAAGAACCACGGCATTGCGCAGGACTTCGTCGATCAGGTCTTCGACGTCACGCGCCGCTTTTTCGACCTGCCGCTGGAAGACAAGATGAAGCTGCATGTCAGCAACTCGGACGTGGCGCTTCGCGGCTATATCGAACCCTACGGAGAAAACACCGACCCGACCAAGACCAAAGACCTGAAAGAGTGTTTCGACATTGGGCCCGAGCGTGAAACATTAGAGGGCCCGTTCTTCGGCCCCAATCAATGGACGGATGCACTGCCTAAATTTCAGGAATTGATTTACGGCTATCACCAGAAGATGGTCGCGTTGTCGAAACAGTTGCTGGGCGGTATCGCCTTGAGCCTGGACCTGCCGGAAACCCACTTCGAAAGCCTGATGCAAAACCCGATCAGCATCCAACGCCTGCTGCACTACCCACCGCAAAACGGCATGATTGACGAAAAGATTATCGGTATCGGTGCACACACCGATTATGGAAACCTGACCATTCTGGCTCAGGACGACGTCGGTGGTCTTCAGGTGATGAACCGCGAAGGCAACTGGGTCGAGGGATCTCCGATCCCCGGAACTTTCGTGATCAATATCGGAGACCTAATCCAACGTCTGACCAATGATGTCTATCTGGCCAACATGCATCGGGTCATCAACACATCGGGTCGCGAACGCTATTCGATCCCGTTCTTCATTGATGCAGACTATGATGCGGTGTTCACGCCCCTGGACACATGTATCTCGGACGAAAATCCGCGCCGCTATGAGGGCGTCACATGCGGGGCACATAAGTTCGGACGCTTCGCGGCCAGCTACGCGCATCTGAAAGCAGCCGTCTAAACGACAGGTTTCGAACAACAGCGGTAGAGCAAAGGGGCGGAAAGGCATCGGTAACGCAGTCATCCGTTCCCTGGTCCGTTTTTCGCGAACAGACCTTGAACTGGCGGTCATCCCGACTTCCAAGCCCACAATTCGCCGAAAACTTGGGATCGTAACTTTTCGGGGACGATCCCAATCACCCACGGCCGAGGAGCTTCGCAAGGTTGCGGTGTCTGTCACGATTGGGCTTTTTGCAAGGGCTGAGCTGGAAACAAACAATCGACGCCCTTTGAGGCATCGATTGCAAGCCATTCAACGGTGTCGCAATTAACCTAAGCGCCCCGCTTCCTTTGAGCATCCCGGACAAGAGCGGCCATACGATAAAACCCATGCGCCATTTTAGTATACGGCATCAGCAGGAAGAATGTCAGAACCGAACCAAGATGGACGGCAAGAAGCGCAGGCATCAGGGCCGTTGATCCGAGGGCATAAAGGATCAACCCGCTTAGCCCAACAAAGCCAAGCAACAGGATGAAGCCGATATCCCCGCCCCATGCCGACGGGTCGCCGAGGTCGCGGTCGGACTTTTGTTTAAGCATAGCCATCGCACCGCATCCGACCGTCAACAGAATGCCACCGGAAATTCCGAACAGTTTGGGCAAAGACCAAAACCCGTAAGGTGCGTGCATCCCGAAACCATAATGCATGATCGTCGCTACCGATGTGGACGCAAAGCACAGCAGGAACCCATACATGATGGCCTGATGAATGTGACGTCGACCCTGACTGAACCGATCTTCATCCTCGAAATTGCAACCCTCGCCATGGCCTGCGGCGAGATCCTGCATCCTGCCGGCGCGGTTGAAGGCTGTCACCAGATCAGCCTTTCGGATGGGTTTGCCGCCAACTTCGACCCAATAACGCCTTAGGCTGATGGCTATGCTAAAGAGCGGCAGTAAGAATGCCGGAGCAAAGATCGCGACCATCGCATTGTGCGACAGAACGGCGTAGAACCCCTCCCCTCCGCTGGAACCGACGGCGCGTATTGCCCAGAACAGCAGTGCAAATCCGATCACAAGCGCCAGCGCTATAGCTCCACCTTGAGTGTGGAACCGGCGCGCCAGCGGCTGCGGCCATGCGAAACTTTCCCAACTGTCCCGCCGCACCTCGGCCAGAGCTTTCGGAAAGTTGAGGTCAAACTCGTGCGGAGCCGTATACTGACAGGCGTAATAGCAACCCCGGCAGTTGTGGCACAGGTTAGCCAATTGCGTGATGTCCCCATCGGAAAACGCGCGTTCGGCGTGCAACGACGGAAAGACCGAGCAATAGCCCTCGCAATACCGGCAGGCGTTGCAGATCTCTGCCTGACGGCGGGCTTCTTGAATAAGATCAGTTTGCATAAGCGGCGGCCTCACGTCCTGCGATGCGTCCAAAAACGGTTCCAATGGTCATGCCGAAACCGGCCAGGTAGCCTTGCCCCAGGATCGACCCGGCCATGGTCTCGCCGGCCGCCCATAGGTTCTTGATCTTGCCGTTAGGGGTCGAGCACTGCGCTGTGTCGTCAACTTTCAGCCCGAGGTAGGTGAAGGTCACACCGGTGCGCAGCGAGTAGCCATAGAAGGGCGGTTCGGTGATTGGGCGGGCCCAGTTGGTCTTGGGCGGCGTGATGCCCGAGGTCGCGACCGCGTCCAGTTCAGTCGGGTGAAAGCCACTGGTGTCGCCGCAGGCCGCATTGAACTCGCTGACCGTTGCGGTCAGCTTGTCCGCAGGCAGACCCATCATCTCTGCCAATTCTTCCAACGTATCTGCCTTCAGCGGCGGGAATACGGAGGGCATGAACAGGTTCAGCGACTTGGCATCAATGATCACATAGCCCACCTGTTCTGGCTGGGCAGCGACCAGACGACCCCAGATCGCATACCGCTTGGGCCAAACATCCTCGCCCTCGTCATAGAACCGCTCGGCATTCTTGTTCACGACGATTGAAAACGGCACACAATCCAGACGGGTGACGATGCCGCCATCGAATTTCGGCGCGCGCCCGTCGATGGCGACCGCGTGGCATTGGGTCGGGTCGCCAACGCTTTCGACGCCTTGATCCAAAAGGTCGGCCAGGACCACACCCCGGTTGTAAGGCGTACCCCGGATCAGGAAGTTCTTTGCAGGCTCACCCCATGCCCGGGTCAGCCAGTCCGTATCGGCCTGAAACCCGCCCGAGGCGACAATGACCGCTTTCGGAGTGATGCGATGAGACTGACCTTCAAAGGTGTAATCAACCCACTCGATCTGGTCGCCGTTCAATTCCAGATGCGTAACCGCGGCCTCATACAGCACATCAACGCCCAGGGCCGCCGCAGTTCTGTAATACGCGTTCACCAACGACTTGCCGCCCCCCATGAAAAAGGCATTGGTCCGCGCCAGCGACAATGTCCCTGAAAGCGATGGCTGGAACCGAACTCCGTGTTCTTCCATCCACGGCAGGCATTCCTCTGACGTGCGGATCGCCAGGCGCGCCAAATGCTCGTCGGTTTTGCCGCCGGTGACCTTGAGCAGGTCCGACAGGTACTCGTCTTCGCTATATTCCTCGATCAACGGGCCCAGAGGAGATGCGTGCATGCACCGAAAGTTGCGCGTGTGGCGCGAGTTTCCACCACGGTAAGGTTTCGGTGCCGTTTCGAGGATCAGAACGCGGGCGCCTGCCTTGGCGGCGGTCATCGCGGCACAGAGCGCAGCATTGCCGCCGCCAATGACAACGATATCGCAAGCTTCCTTTTGGGTGGCCATAACCTGTCTACCTATTGGTGTTCGTCGATTGAGCGGTCGCGTTCCTGCAAGGCGCGAATTCGCATCCTTTGTGCAGCTTGAATATGCGCGCGCATTTCCGTCTCGGCCGCAGAACCGTCACGGGCTTTCAAAGCGGCCATGATGCGCCGATGCTCTGCCACTGCGGCCTCGGATCGCTCGCTGTCTAGCAGTTGCGAAGGTCCAAGGATCAACAGTGCCTTTTGCAGGGACAACATGGATTTCGCCAGAAACCGGTTCTTGGCGGCATCCAGAAGCGTTGCATGAAAAACCCTGTTGATTTGGGCCGCATCGGGGCCGGTACCGGCCTCGGCCAGGCGGTCATTCAATATGTCCAACTCATCCAGTTCCACATCCGACGCCGCACGCGCCGCCAGCCGCGCAGCGGTCCCCTCAAGAACAGCACGCATCTCATAAAGCTCCATGATCTCCGCATAATCCAAACTGCGAACGGTCGCGCCCTGCCGCGGAATGTGGGTGACCAACCCGTCAGCCTCCAACTGCCGTATCGCCTCGCGGATAGGAGTCCGGCTGACACTCAGCCGCTCGGAGAGCTCAGTCTCGCGCAGGCGTTCACCAGGCAGAAGGGTACCTTCGCGAATCTCATCCAAAAGGCGTTGATACGCGGATTGGCCTTGCGGGCCGGGCTGTAAGGGGTCGTCCTGAACCGTCATCACACACTCGCTTGTCTTCTTGCATCCAATTGCATACACTTGGATACATAGCGAGTCAACAACGCTGGAATACGTGCCTTGCCCACCCGGACCAATACACTCTCATCACTGACCAAGCGGGCCGTCACACTGGGCCTCGCACTTCTGGGCACCGGGGTGTTCTGGGCATTGGGTCTGCCGCTGCCCTTTCTGTTCGGCCCGATGAGCGCATGTTTGATTGCAGCCTTAGCTCATGCCCCTATGGAAGGGCTTGGTCAGGTCTCGGTTGCGGCACGCACCATACTGGGCGTGGCGGTGGGGGCGTCGATTACCCCGGCCCTGTTTGTAGAATTGCCAAAAATGGCGGCGTCGATTGCGCTGATCCCATTTTTTATTCTGCTAATCGCGCTGGTCGGAGTGCCATTCTTCCGCAAGGTCTGGGGCTTTGACGCCACAACGGCCTTCTACGCAGCCATGCCCGGAGGATTACAGGATATGATCATCTTCGGCACTGAGGCTGGCGCCAATCCGCGAACCTTGTCTCTGATCCACGGCACGCGTGTTCTGATCATCGTGACGCTGGCCCCGCTGTTTTTGACCGTGTTTTACGACGCCCAGCTCACCAACCCGATCGGAGAACCCGCGCGAGACCTACCGATACATGAATTGGCACTGATGGTTCTGGCCGCCTTTATCGGCTGGAAAGGCGGCGAGCGGATCGGATTATTCGGGGCGTCTATCCTTGGCCCGATGATCCTGACGGCGGCGCTGTCACTGGGCGATTTCATTCACACCCGCCCACCGCGCGAAGCGATATTGGCGGCACAATTTTTCATTGGTTGCGGAATCGGTGTGAAATTTGTTGGCGTCACGTGGGTCGAATTGCGCCGGGTTGTAGCTGCGGGTTTCGCCTACGTCATTGTCCTCGCCCTGCTGGCAGCCGCCTTCACCGCCGTTGTCACCACGTTGGGCTTTGGTCAGCCGATCGAGGCTTTCCTTGCTTTCGCCCCCGGCGGGCAGGCCGAAATGACGGTTTTGGCCATCGTTTCGGGCGCGGATCTTGGCTTTGTTATCACCCACCACCTGACGCGGATCGTTCTGGTAATCATCGGCGCACCCATCGTTGCCAACCTTATTGTCAGGTGGTCCAGATCCCGGGACTGATCATGTGGATCGGGGCGGCGCCATTGTAAGCATTCCATCTGACCAGAAATCACAACAAGCGATATGTAGAACCCGTCCCTACCCGTATGGCCACTTACTGTTGTCTCGCCTCAAATTCTGAATACTGAAATTACCCCGAGTGGACCTGATTGCCGGCAAGACCCCAAACGCCAATTGGTGCGTGAATTTTCTCAGCTTTTGAATGTCTCTCCGCCGCGTTGCGCGCACGGAATTGCGGTCGCGGTATAGGTCTTTTGGGGGTCTGGCAGATTAACTTCCAAGCAGTACCGATCCTTACCGCCCTTACAGCTACATAGACGGCAGAGAAGATGTGTTTCCTAACATTCTGAAAGCTGCTTGCTTAATAACAGTAACGTAGAACACAAGCTTAACCGAGAAGGCCTACCAGCTTCCGAAACGCCAAAATCGCTCGTGCGTTTCACCCGGAAATGCTTCTTCAAAAATTCCGCGTTCACTACGCTTCTCAACTGTGGGCGCCTTCATCGTGTACAGCGGTTAAAATCCCTCTCCAGTCTCACAGACATAAAAATGGGCTTGTTTGATCGATCGACGGAGTTCTGAAGCGTCCGCAAGAAAGTGAGAAATTTTACTCTGGCATCGAAGCCAAACGGTTGAACATTACCATCGATCCCATCGGATAGAACTGCAAAACCAACAGATTTGCCGACTCATTCCTGGTTCAACCAGTCATATTTGATGAGGAGACGCTGAACGTCTGGATATCAATCTCGATAGTATTTTGCGGATCAAATTTAGCAGGAAATCAAATCTAATGCTTTGATAATATTTAGAAATAAGTTTTCTTATCTCCCGAAACCTGCTCACCACATAGGTTTGAGAAATTTGGCAGGTGAGTGCCTCATGAGATATGTTTTCTTGACTCAATTAAACCTTGCATCGATATTATCAAGTAACCACTCGGTTACAACAATGCCATTAGGGAGGAAGGCATGAACAAAGTAATCCGGACATTAAAACTCACGACAGCGGCCGCTGCGTTTTCCGTTTCGGCTGCGTACGCCGAAGATGTGGAAGTGCTGCACTGGTGGACTTCGGGCGGCGAGGCAGCAGCGCTGAATGTGCTAAAACAAGATTTGGAAACCCAAGGAATTGGTTGGCAGGACATGCCGGTTGCAGGTGGCGGCGGCACCGAAGCCATGACCGTTCTGCGTGCCAGGGTCACGGCTGGTGATCCGCCCACAGCGGTTCAGGCGCTGGGTTTCGACATTCTGGACTGGGGCAACCAAGGCGCGTTGGCAAATCTCAACGATCTGGCTGCCCAGGAAGGTTGGGATGAGGTTGTGCCCGAAGCACTGCAATTTTTTGCCAAAGTCGATGGCAAATGGATTTCAGCACCCGTCAATGTGCATTCGACCAACTGGGTCTGGGCCAACAAATCCGTGCTTGACGCCAACGGAATTGCAGTGCCTGAAACCTGGGAAGATTTTGTAGCCGCAGTTGAAACCCTCAAAGCGGCAGGCATCACGCCGATCGCACATGGTGGCCAAGCCTGGCAGGATGCGACCGTGTTCGATGCAGTCGCCATGTCCGCAGGCGGGCCAGAATTCTACAAAGCTGCCTTCATCGACCTTGATGAAGAGACGCTGGGCTCGGACACCATGAAAGAGGCCTTTGACCGGATGGCATTCATTCGCGACAACGTTGATGACAACTTCTCGGGCCGCGACTGGAACCTGGCGACGGCGATGGTCATCAATGGAGAAGCCGGTTTCCAGATGATGGGTGACTGGGCGAAGGGTGAATTTCTGAATGCTGGCAAGGTCCCGGGCGAAGACTTCCTGTGCTTCCGTTTCCCGGGTACTCAGGATCAGGTCACATTTAATGCGGACCAGTTCATGATGTTCGATCAGGGTGGCACCGTTTCGCAAGAGCAGGCCGCACTGGCCAGCGCGATCCTGTCACCGTCCTTCCAAATCGCGTTCAACAAGGTGAAGGGATCGGTCCCTGCCCGTACGGACGTGGACGGAAGCGAACTGGACGCATGTGGACAGCAGGGCATGAAGGATCTCGCGGCGGCGGCATCTTCGGGCAACCTGTTTGGCTCGATGGCGCATGGTCATGCGGCTCCGGCATCGGTGAAAAATGCGGTCTATGACGTGGTCACGGCGCATTTCAACGGCGAATATGACAGCGAAACAGCTGTGCTGGAACTGGTCGACGCGGTGTCGATCGCCAAGTGATCCATTGCGCGGGGCGGTCGATTCCTGTCGCCCCGCACTGCTTTGAAATTCAAGTAACCTGCTCTCAGGAGAGTTGCCATGTCCACGGCTGCCGAGGCGGACTTCAAAACCCGTCTACAGAACTGGATTCCCAAGCTAGTCCTGTCGCCATCTCTGGCAATGGTCCTGATATTTGTCTACGGATTCATACTGTTCACGGTCTATGTGTCGTTCACGGACAGCCGTATCCTGCCGTTCGTCGACAAGGACGGGCAGCGGACCTTCGATCTGATCGGACTGGCGAACTACGAGAAACTATTCAAACTGTCCCATTGGGAAATCGCGTTGACCAACATGGCCGTTTTTGCCGGCCTGTACATCGTTGTCTGCACGCTCATCGGCCTGACACTGGCCATCCTGCTGGATCAGAAGATCAGAGGCGAAGGGTTTTTACGGCCGCTTTACCTCTATCCCATGGCGTTGAGCTTTATCGTGACCGGCACAGCGTGGAAATGGTTTCTGGACCCAGGCATCGGGCTTGAAAACATCGTGCAGGCCTGGGGGTGGGAAAATTTCGAATTCGACTGGATCAAGAACCGAGACTTCGCGATCTACACCGTTGTTCTTGCGGCCGTCTGGCAGACCTCGGGCTTTGTCATGGCCATGTTTCTGGCGGGGCTGCGCGGGATCGACAATGAAATCCTGAAGGCCGCACAAATGGATGGGGCGTCAAACTGGAACCTCTACCGCCGTATCATCATCCCGCAACTCAGGCCCGCCTTTCTTTCGGCGTTCGTGATCCTTGCTCATCTGGCAATCAAGACATTCGACCTGGTCATTGCAATGACCGGGGGCGGTCCCGGCAGGGCGACCGAACTGCCTGCCACGTTCATGTATTCCTACACGTTCAGCCGCAACCAAATGGGGATCGGTGCGTCTTCGGCCGTGATTATGCTGATCACGATTGCGGCGATCATGATCCCCTACCTGTACGCCGAGTTGAAGGAGAAGAAGTGATGGCTGTTGCAAGCTCTGATACCGCCATCCGCACCGGTCGCTTCACCCGCACACTAATCTACGTGGTGCTGCTCCTATTCGTGCTGTTCTACATACTGCCACTGTACATCATGATCGTGAATTCAGTGAAACCGCTTTCTGAAATCACCGGCGGTGGCATGATGTCTCTTCCAAGCGCCTTCACGATTGAGCCTTGGGCAAAAGCCTGGTCCACCGCCCAAGTCGGGGTCGAACCGACAGGGCTTCGCCCCTATTTCTGGAATTCGATTTCGATGGTTGTTCCGGCCGTTGCCATTTCCACGGTGCTTGGGGCGTTGAACGGTTACATTCTGACCAAATGGAGGTTCCGCGGCGACACCATCCTGTTTGGGCTGATGTTGTTTTCGTGCTTCATCCCGTTCCAAATCGTCCTGATACCCATGGCTGCAATCCTCGGCGTTCTGGGTCTTTCCGGCACAACTGCGGGGCTGGTTCTGGTTCACGTGGTTTATGGCGTGGGCTTTTCGACCCTGTACTTCCGAAACTACTATGCAGCGTTCCCAACCGAGCTGGTTCGGGCCGCACAAATCGATGGCGCCGGTTTCTTCCAGATCTTCTGGCGCATCCTTCTGCCATCCTCGGGCCCGATCATCGTGGTCTGCGTGATCTGGCAGTTCACCAACATATGGAACGACTTCCTGTTCGGTGCCTCCTTCGCCTCGGGCAATGGCGCGCCAATGACAGTCGCCCTGAACAACCTTGTGCAAAGCTCGACCGGCGTAAAGGAATACAACGTCCATTTTGCCGGTGCGATCCTTGCCGCAATGCCAACCTTGCTCGTCTACATCGTGGCCGGACGCTATTTCGTGCGCGGCCTGATGGCGGGCTCTGTTAAGGGGTAACCGATGGGTTTTCTCGATATCAATAACGTCACCAAATCCTACGGCTCCGTCGAGGTGCTGCATAAGGTCAACATTGCTGTGGAGGAAGGTGAGTTTCTGGTGCTTGTGGGGCCCTCGGGATGCGGCAAGTCCACACTGTTGAACATGATTGCCGGACTGGAGGATATCACTTCGGGGGAAATCCGGATCAAGGACGCGCGCATGAATGGGGTGCATCCGTCCAACCGCAATATCGCGATGGTGTTCCAGTCCTATGCGCTTTACCCGAACATGACGGTTGGCCAGAATATTACTTTCGGCCTTGAAATGCACGGTGTCCCCAAAGCCGAGCGGGAAAAGGCCATGGCCGATGTCGCCAAGCTACTGCAGATCGAACAGCTTCTTGATCGCAAACCGGGTCAACTGTCCGGCGGTCAGCGTCAGCGTGTCGCCATGGGTCGGGCTTTGGTGCGCAATCCCGACGTGTTTCTGTTCGACGAACCATTGTCCAATCTCGACGCCAAGCTGCGGGTCGATATGCGCACCGAAATCAAAAAGCTGCACCAGAATCTTGGTACAACAATCGTCTACGTGACCCACGACCAGATCGAGGCGATGACCCTTTCAACCCGGATCGCCGTCATGAATGGCGGCTATGTTCAGCAACTGGGTACCCCGAAGGAAATCTACGACACACCTTCGAACTTGTTCGTGGCCACGTTCATGGGATCCCCGTCGATGAACCTTATCCGGACAACCATCCGGATCGAAGGCGTTGCGGTTTACGCGGTCACACAGAATGATCGCGGTGAGGAAGTGCGGCTTGCCCTCTGCGCGCCTTTAGACGCGATAAAGTCGTATGACGGCAAAGACGTGATATTGGGAATCCGCCCCGAAGCGCTGACCGATGTAGAAGGCGCGGATCACCGGTCATCGCATATCGAGTCGATCCGAAACACAGTGACAGTGACCGAGCCCGCAGGCTCGGACACGTTCGTGGCCACAACCATCGGAGGCGCCGAATGCGTTGCCCGAATGCGCGCGGATGCAGAGGTGTTACCCGGCCAACAGGCCGAGTTTGCCTTCAACATGGAAAAGGCCGTTGTGTTCGACCCGGAATCCGAGAACAGAATCCTATGAACGCCGCAGAAAACTCAAGCAAACCTTTATTGGGACCAACTCCACAGGATGACCTGTCCGGGCAGCAGCATGAGGCGTGCCGATCCGATTGCGCCGGACGTTGCGCTGTATCCGTTGATCATACTCCACCCCAACCTGCTCTCTGCCACTGAAGCCTAGGTTGAACGACGGACCATATTCCTGACAATCCCGTAAGAAATCATCGCAAGTCGGGAAGTTAGCTTGTTTGCTCGATGTTAGAACAGGCCAAATCTGCGCTTGGCCTATTCCACCAATCGGCATAACCCAAACCCGCCGGCGGCCGAGAGGCCCTAATCGATTGACCCATCACGGCGCATCAACAACGAAACTCCGCACTTTTTTGGCAGCCAAGATCGGCTCTTGGACCAACGCGTGATTTTTATCAGTCTTCGTCCGAAATCAATTGGCGCACGATCAGCGGCGTGGCTTGCGCTGCTTCCATTTTGGGCGCCCAGTCCGCAAGCTCCCAGAAACGTTCATATTTGCTTCAAGCGGGTGCAGGTCTTTCCGCCCCTCCATGAAATAGACAACCCACTCGGCCAACCGACGCCCTGCCCGGCGACTGGCTTCCTTTGCATGTTCGGCACGAGGCTCTCCTACGACTACGGCGCCGTAGTGCAGGTTTTCTTTCTTGGCGACATAGCCGGTAATTCCGAAGACAAAATAGCCCATATACATCATCTGATCGACATCCCCATACAGGCCAGTACACCGCCGCCGCCCAGACTGCCGGCCGAGGTGAACAGCACGGCAAACTTCCCATCGGTTTTGAACCAAATGTCAGGTGTGCGCTCATCCTACAATTGCTTCACCTTCCACGAGACCCCTCCCAAATGAGTCGGGCAGCCAACTGCAATTCCGTCCGCCCAAAACACGTCCTCAGTTTTGGCCTCATCGACATGGCGCACGCGAAGTTCCATGCCTGAACATATTCAACGCCTTCCTCGACATAAGGGACGGTGGTTGAGGTGAACTTTCGGTCGCTTTCGCTGTCGTAGATAATTGGGATTTTCGCTATGTTTCCCTCCCTGACATATGCCTACACGCAGCCATGCTGCGACGGTCAAGGAGAGTTCTTTACCTTTGACCGCCGCACAATTGCCGGCTGATCAGCAACGCCCCGCATAGTGGAATTATCTGATATTTGGTTCAGCGCAGGCAATGCGTTGGCCCTTCAATGGTGCCTTGCACAAGCTGAAAGGCCAACTGGGGGTCGCGCCTTCAGAGCCAGTTAAGTTAAAGGGCTCGCATGACGAGCGTCTGACAGAGTTGTATCGCTTGCATAGCTTCTCAGCTCTGGTTGAGCAGTCTTCTGGTAAATGATCGTTGCCGCGACGACAGGCCATTGTGAAAAAGATGGGCTTTGTTCCAAACGTTTGGCAGTTGAAAGATTGCCTGTCTTAGCCAGCTGGATGCCTGCTCATGTATTCTCGCAAGGCGCAGATTATCACGATGCGTGCCGAATTAGATGATATCGCCGCCGGGAAACTCGTTTCCCAGATCTAGTTCAGCCGAACGGCTCATTTCAGTGAATGAGCCTACAATGTAACGCCCCAAGGGTTCATGTGCCGTTTTTTGGGTCCAAACCATTTCGCTCTCCCATTTCGGCAAATCCAGCGGTGTGGGAAAGACGTCGCACCCAGCGCGCCGTGCAACCGGAGTCAACGACGTCGGCACCGTTGCAATTAAGTCGGATTGAGCGACTAAATCGGGCAGCAAAGCAAATTGCGCACAGGTCAAAACAACTTGCCGGGATTTCCCCAGCTTTTTTAAAGCTTTATCCACCGAGCCGATTTTGTCATTGTTCAGCGTCATCAAGGCGTGGCGGGCCTTTAAGAATGGCTCAAGCGTCAATCCATCTCGGGTCAAAGGGTGATCGCGGCGAGCAATGCACACAAAGCTGTCCGGCATGATTGTTCGCCGATGAAACCGCGCGGGAAGCTGACCAAATGTGCCAATGGCCAGCGTCACTGTTTCGGAATCCAATTGATCAATCAGATCCGCCTTGTTCATCGGTACAAAGCGCAGGCCAAGATTTGGCGCGTGTACTGAATAGTAGGTGACCATCGCAGGTGCCAAACGCAGAATTGCCAAATCCGAAGCTGCAACAGTGATTTGGCCTTGGGCGTGTTTGGGATCAAACTCGCTTTGCTCCAGCATTTCGGAAACGATCGACAGCGCGCCTTGCACTTTTGGTGCCAGTTCTTCGGCACGGCTGGTTGGCACCATTCCTCCCGGTCCCCTTTGAAATAGCGGATCCTCGAACCTGACACGAAGCCGGTTCAGCGCGTTACTCATGGAGGGTTGGGCAAGACCAATAGACTCTCCCGCGCGTCCGACATGTCGTTCACGATACATCGCATCGAAGGCTTTGAGGAGGTTGAGGTCGAGAGTATTAATATTCATTTGGAGAATTTATTACATTCCATCTATCCATTTCAACAACTTCCCGATGCGCATTACATATCCGGTCAGAAACAAAAAAGACGCTCAGATTGCGGCGCGCCGAAGCTTCAAAGGACACTGTGATTGCTTGAGGCATCTGACAACGGAGTTGGGCCTGGAAGAGTGATCCTCAACCAACCGAACCAGTCCAGAGCTGCGATACGGGGCGAATGCCACTGAGTGAAAAAGGACTTCAACTGTGACAAACGTTTTTGAAACCGCGCTAAAAGGCAAACATGTCGTCATCGTTGGCGGTGGCAGCGGTATGGGCAAGGCGACAGCCGAACTGGCGGCCAGCCTGGGTGCCAGGGTTACAATCGCAAGCCGCAACGAAGAGAAACTGAAGGCAGTTGCATCGGAAATAAAGGGCGACATTTCGGTCGCTACAGTGGACACCACTGATGAAGCCGGTGTCAAAACCTGGGCTGCCAATCTCGGCAAAGTCGATCATCTCGTCATCTCGGCTTCCAGCGCTGCTCATGGCGCGTTTGCTGAACTGCCGACTGACGATCTGCGCGGCATGCTTGAAGCCAAATTCATTGGCCCATACGTAACCGCGCGCGAGGTTCTGCCGTATCTGGCCGACGGTGCATCGATCACGCTGTTTTCCGGTGTGCTGAGCCGACGCCCCTCGGTTGGCGCAACCGGTCTGGGTGCGGTGAATGCAGCTGTTGAGGCTTTGACCATGGGTCTCGCGCAAGAACTGGCGGGCAAGGCCCGCGTCAACTGCATCAGCCCCGGGATGGTTGCGACCGAAGCCTATGCAGGCATGCCAGAAGAGGCTCGCGAAGGCATGTATGCGCAGGTTGGCAACTCTCTGCCCGTTGGCCGCGTCGGCAAGGCTAACGAAATTGCTCAGGCGGTCGTCATGGCAATGACCAACGATTTCCTGACAGGTTCTGTGCTGGATATCGACGGCGGTCATCTCGTCCGGGACTAAGAAGCAAAAAGGGGTCTTAAGGGGCCCCTTTCCTCTCTTGGCCCTCGTGAAGCCGACTTTGTTAGATTCCGCCTATTTCGCAGAAATTGCTTTGAAGTAGACGGTTGTCTTCACAGACCCACCGACGACTCTTGGCAATGCCGCCGATCTGCTTGAGGCTAATGAAGTTTTGGCTGCGCAGATCCGCCACACACCCCGACCAGCAAGCCCTGACTTGTTGCGGCAGTGGGTTCAGGGATTGCTGACAATTCGTCCGGCACACCTGGTGAACACCGTCCTTTTTGGTACCGTCGAAGCTTGGATTGGATCTGAAACAACGCCCCTAACCCATCTGCAGACCTACCCGGTTTAGCCGTCGGCGAAACGGGCGGCACGCAAATTTCTGTATGGCAGGGCGACATCACCCATCTGGAAATAGATGCCATTGCGAACGCGGCCAACGCTCAGATGTTGGGGTGTTTCATGCCCTTTCACCGGTGTTTCGACAATGCCATCCACATCGCTGCCGGGCCGAGATTGCGAGCACACTTTCAGACAATCATGGACCTACAGGGACATGACGAGGAAACCGGAAGCGCCAAGATCACACGTGGCTACCGGCTGCGTTCTAAATTTGTGCTGCATACCGTTGGACCAATCGTCCCGCGCGGCGCTGCACCAAACCAAAACGATCACTCTGCCTTGGCCCGTGGCTACACATCCTGCCTGAACCTGGCTGCCGAAACCGGATTGGTCAGATCAGTCGCCTTTTGCGGCATCTCAACCGGGGTTTTCGGCTTTCCAAAAGAGCCGGCTGCACGCACTGCGGTCGCGACGATGCTTGAGTGGCTGCGCCAAAATGCCGGCAAGATGGACCATGTGATGTTCAACGCCTTCGACGTCGTATCCACCTCTCATTACTTGGAACTTCCTCGAAACTGAGAACCTGACATGGCATCAAACTTTGAACAGGCACCAAAGGCACGGGCGTTGTGAACCTGCGGATTGTTCGGGCATTCATGGTTCTGCAAATTAGGGCTGACATTCAGAAACAGCCACAGAAAGGCTGCATCGCCGGTCAGCATGATGCCGTCGTAGATCCATTTGTTCCGGTTCAATTAAACGGGGATATACTTGACGCTCATTGCCCCACCTTTCCGGATTGTGAAACACGTACGGGCACAAAATCGGCAGGCCAGCTTTGACGCATGATCAAACCCAGCGCGACGATCAGCACAATCGAGACCCAAGGGCAACAGCAACCTTTCCGTGAGTTGCGCGGACGACGCGAAAACGTGCCGTTTCTTGCGCACGGCCGTAACGATGGCATCCGCGGCGGTCACTTCATCCCTCCGAAGGTCACGCCTGACAGGTCAGCCATGTCGCGCTTCCAGGTGGTCAGATCGTCGATATTGAAACCCGACAGGTGATTGTGGCCGCAGGCGCGGGCCATCACCTGCATCAGCTCGACCGAGGCTTCGAAAAAGTTCGCCAGCTGCCTGGCCGACTTCTCAGCCACCAGCCGGCTGACAAGATGTGGCTTCTGGGTGGCGATGCCGACGGGACAATTGTTGGTATGGCAGGCGCGCATGGCAATGCAGCCAATCGATTGCATGGCCGCGTTGGATACCGCAATCGCATCAGCCCCCAGCGCCAAGGCCTTGATGAAATCCGCCGGTTTCCGCAGCCCCCCGGTGATGACAAGCGTCACGTCACCGCGATCCATCCAGTCGAGATGTGCACGTGCGCGGGCCAGCGCTGGGATGGTGGGGACCGAAATGTTGTCACGGAAGATGATCGGTGCCGCCCCGGTGCCGCCGCCCCGACCATCGAGGATGATATAGTCGACACCCACCTCAAGCGCGGCCTCGATATCTTTTTCGATATGCTGGGCCGACAGCTTGTAGCCGATCGGAATGCCTCCGGTGCGCTCGCGCACCTCATCGGCGAACTCCCGGATCTGGGCCGGTTCCGTCCATTCGGGAAAACGCGGCGGCGAGATTGCGCTCTGACCGGGTTCCAGACCGCGCACTTCGGCAATTTTTCCTTTTACCTTGTTGCCGGGAAGATGGCCGCCCGTACCGGTTTTGGCCCCTTGCCCGCCTTTGAAGTGGAACGCCTGCACATTTGCCAGCTTGTCCCAGGAAAACCCGAACCGGGCCGAGGCAAGTTCATAGAAATAGCGGCTGTTGGCAGCCTGCTCGTCGGGCAACATGCCCCCCTCACCGGAACAGATTCCCGTCCCGGCCATTTCCGCCCCCATGGCCAACGAGACTTTGGCGGTTTCCGACAAAGCGCCAAAGCTCATGTCCGAGACGAAAAGCGGGATTTTCAGCCGCAGCGGTTTTTTGGCGTTGGGGCCGATCACCACGTCGGTGCCGACCGGATCGTCATCCAGCAATGGCGCCTTGTGCAGCTGCGCAGTCAGGATCTGGATATCGTCCCAGTCGGGCAGCTGCGTGCGCGGCACCCCCATGGATTCCACCGCCCCATGATGGCCGGTCTTGGTGAGCCCCTGTTTGGCATATTGCTGGATCAGCCCGTTGTAAGGCTCTTCCTCGGTGCCGTGGCTGGTATCGGCATAGAGACCCAGATACTGATCCCGCTTGAACGGCTGCGGATTTTTTAGCGCCCAAGCGTTGATTTCATCCTCGTCAACCCAGACCTCTCCATTTTCGATCCAGGATTGGAACTTTGGCAAGGCCTCGTCATTGGCATATTCCGACACCCCGCTGTCGACCCGATAATCCCAGTAATGTACTCCACAGATCAGGTTGTTGCCGCGCACGAACCCGTCCGCCATCAACGCGCCACGATGCAGGCAGCGCCCGTAGAACACCGACACCTCCTCGTCAAAGCGGACGACAACCAGATCAACCTCGCCCACCAAGGCGTATTTCGGCTTTCGGTCCGGCAGGTCGTCCAGTTTGGCGACTGATACTTTGTTCATGAGAGTCTCCCTGTTCTTGCTGCTTGGCTGGCGTTGAGTGAGTGGCGTCAGGTTTCGGTTCCAATCGGTTTTTCGGCCTCGGGCTGGCTTTCCGGGCAGGCTCCCCATCTCGCAATCATCCGGCCGTACCAGCGTGCCGCCGGGGCCGCCGTAACCCCGTGGAGCACGGCGCTGATCCAGACCGTATTGATCGCCAGATGCAGAATATGGTCTTCGAACTCATGCGGCAGCGTATCCAGCACCAGCAGCGCAAACAGCGCGGTCGCCAGTCCCCGCGGCCCGAACCATCCAAAAAACACACGCGTGAGCGGGGATGCGTCGGTTCCAATCAAGGACAGCCAGATAGCCAGCGGCCGCACGAGGAAAAGACTGGCAAGGATCAGCGAAAGCATGGGCCAGGTCAGATGCGCCAGCGCTTCGGGCACAAGCCCCGCACCGATCAGCAGGAAGGCGGCCCAGGCCAGAATTTGCCCTTCGCCTTCGGTGAATTCGTATACAAACCGGCACTGGCCTTTGACGACATTGCCAAAGCAAAGCCCGGCAACGAAAGCTGAGATAAACCCATTGCCACCCACAATCCCGGCCAAAAGATAGGCCCCGCCCGCCATGGCGACCGCGCCAATCCCCTCGTAGGCGTCCGAGGTGGTGGCCAGGCTTTTGGCCCGCAAAAGCGCCCAGCCACCGGCGAATCCTACAAGCGCCCCGGCAAGCGGACCCAGCACAACCTGTTTCAGACCAAACAAAATCCAATCGGTCGAACTGTTGGACATGTCCTGAGCCACCAATGCCGCCAGCAGCAGGATCGCAGGCAGCGCCAGCCCATCATTCAAGCCGCTTTCCACGATCAACGCACGGCGCGGGCGCAGCGGAACATCCGGGTTGGTGACCACTGGCTGCCCCAGCGCTGCATCTGTCGGCACCAAAATCGAAGCCGCCAGAGCTGCGGTCAATAGTGACCATTCCGGCATAAGTACCCATCCCGCAAGGGTCCCGAAGAGGATCGCCAGCGGAAGGCCCACAAGCAGCATCCGTTGCGGCCAGATATGGCGGCGTTTCAGAGAATTCAGATCGGTCTGCGCTGCGTCCAGAAACAACAGGATGACTAGGGCAACTTCGGCAACCGGATGCAGCAGGTCCTCGATCCCTTGCGCCGACAGCAGCCCGGTTTTCGAAAGACCCGCACCCAGCGCAAGAAACAGCATCGGCGCGGTCAGAATCGTGCGCGACAACCGGACAGCCAGCAGGCAATAGGCCGCGGTGACGAAGCTGACGATGATCAATCCTGACAAGCTCTGCCCCTCCCAAGGTGTAGGCGCTGGAGTTTCAAACCCGCACCCGGTTAACGTCTTTGATGCCGCTGCTGTCTACAACGTTACAGCAATCGGATCATTTTTTGTCCGGCCACATGCCCTGCGGCTGTGGTCAACGTTCCGCCGGGATCTGTTCCGCCTGTACCGCAGAGTAGCCTTCGGGGATTTCCCGGAAGTTCTTTTGCCGGGAAGCCAGCGGACGCGTCTCGCTGCCCGGAGCGGCCCCGGTGCCAATCAACAGGGCGATATCCGACAGGACCACAGGATTGTCGCGATAATAGGTGTGCCCGAACAGGTCCGAGGCCCCTTTCACATCAATAAAATGCACATTGCGCACATTGGCGAATATCTCGCTTTCCGTTTGGCCGACCACCTCACCTTCCTGGCATCCAAACTGAACCCCCGCCATCAGGTTCTGCGACAGGCCAAGCGCAAGGTCGTTCCGGTTTGAATAGATTCGTTATTTGCCCAATGGCAGGGCCGAACTGTTCCTCGATCAATCGCTGACTTACCACGCCGAAATCCAGATCCTGAGCTGGGAGTATCAGGTTCTCAACCTTGAGAACCCTGCGCGGGTCGCAACCGTATGCCCGAGCCTCGATCATCAATTCGCGCAGAGCGGTTGTGGTGACATCCGTTCCGCGACTGTGGGCGATGATGTGTAGCCGCTTCACTTTGGACATTGCGCACAGCATCCGCAATGTCTCTTTCAGATGGAAAATCGTGCATTCTCCGGATTCCCGGTCGGTGAAATAGCCGAACAGACTGCCACGGCGCGATGGCCATGAATACAGGATGGGAACGCTGCGCGGGCCGGTAAAATGCCAAACATCGGCCAGAGATACCGCGCCTGTTCCTGAATCCCGGCCAGCTCCAGACGGATCGGTTTCGCACGGTCTTGCGTGCTGCTGGCGGCGGCAAGGCTTTGCAAGCTTGTGCGGTCACCGAACCCGATGCGAACGGTCCCGGCGACCATGGCTTGAGACCGATCTGATCCGTAAGTCACGTCATCCGCACGAGACCAACCGGTCACGTGAAGCAAATCAGCCGCCGGCTTTCAGTTTGCGTCCGGCACATTATTGGCCGGTTAGGATGCCGGCTTGGTGTAGATATTTGGTGTCTCGACCAGCGTATTGGGCCCGGTACAAGCAGCAAACAGCATCAAAATCAGTGCAGCGGCACAGACCTTTCCACCTTTCGGTCCACAGTTCCGCATCTAATCTACTCTCCTTCAACACATTTGCTTGGAGATAGAATTCGATAGCAGCCGAGGGGTTACAAACTTCTGAAGGTCAACTGTCCTTGGCCGCCAGTATCGCGGCAATCAGATCTTCGGGAACCGATGCTTCAAGCTCGTCATAGTCTTTCCGTGTGGCCTTTGCCGCGGCCAGCGTGCGTTTGTAGGCAGCAAGGTAGAGGCGGCATGACCGGCAGACCCGCAGATGCAGTTCGAAAACGCGTTTTCGCGCCGGTGGCAACTCGTCTTCAAGATAGGCGAGGATAAAATCCTCGAACTCGTTGCAAGTGATCATGCCGGGGAACCTGAACATCACACCGTGCATCCGGCGTTTCAGCGTTTGCGCGGCCTTTTTCATAGCGCACCTCCTCGCATCATCGGCTCCAGGAGTTTTTTCAATGCCGCCCGTGCACGATGCAGCCGCACTTTCACATTTGCCTCGCTCAAACCAAGCGCCTCTGCAACTTCAATTGTCGACATTTCTTCGATGTCCCGAAGGACAAGAACGATGCGGTATGGATCGGGCAACTCTTCGATTTTCTCTTTCATGATGTCCCGCACCTGACGCGAGTGCAGATGATCCTCGGACGTTATCGGCAAGGTGAAAGGATCGTCCACCCGGCATCCGTTGCGATCAAATTCGGGCAACAGCGGGTCTATCGGCCGCTCATTGACGCGCTTTTGCTTTCGCAGCAGCATCAGCGCCTCGTTCACCACGAACCGGTGCATCCATGTCCTGAGGTTGGACCTGCCCTCAAACCCGTCCAGACTTCGGTAAATCTTGGAAAACGCCACCTGAACCGCATCTTCGGACAAGGATCTATCTTTCAGAATCCGCTGGGCGACCGCAACCATCCAGGCGGTGTTGCCCCGAACGATTTCTTCAAAATCCAAATCGGAAACTGTGTCCGAACGAGAATGCGGTTCGATCATGTACTGGTACTTTTCGAACTATAAGCTGTTGGGCCGCCTTGGGTTTTCCCAAAAAGAACCCTGCTTGTCAGCTTATTGAAATCCCGACTCTGTGACAACCGATGCCCTTTGGCTTTGATCGGGGTTGGTTTTCGTATCGTGTTTCCGAAGTCTAGGTTTCGGAGAGTTTGATACGTCGGTGAACTGCCTGCATCGGCGCAACGCGTTCGGCTGTGGATCTGGCGAAATAAGGAAATCCAATTTGTTCAATTGTTTCAGATCAGTTTTCTACTCTGGATAAAGGCGCTGCATTCGTCCGTCAGTTCCTGAAACCGGGGTTTTTCCTTTACGTACAAATAGACCTGCCGTTTGTCGGGCAGGTCCGGCAGGGCGCGAAAGGCGGTGGTTTCGGGAATAAAACGCGCGACAGTTTGCGGGAGCACGGTCACCCACTTCCCGGTTCTGACCATTGTAATAAGCGAATGCGTGTTGTGAATAGTGACGTCGGCATCGGTGATCGCCTCTACAAACTTGGGCGTTTGGATAAGATCGCACAGGGCATTCCGAACAAACGCAGAGGCCATTACATCATCCAGAGTGGGCGGTGTGGGGTTTGTGATAAGCGGGTGATCCGACGCGCAAACAAGCCCGAATTGATCCTCGAACAGGGGAATGGCTTTGATACCTTTCAACGGGTGAAAGCCCGAGGCAATTCCGATGTCTGCCTTGCCGTCGACAAGCGAATCCAGAACCTGCTGCGTGTCCGTATCGCGCAATTCGACTTTCAGCCCGGGAAAACAGTGGGTCATGTGTTCAAGAACCGAAGGAAAGACCAACGCGGCGACTGAGGGAACCGACACTATTCGCATCAGGCCGTGGGTGGCATCCGCAACCGCCTCGATAGACTGCACCGTCTGATCAAACTGGCGAACCTGCTTCAAGGACAATTCGAACACCTGCTCTCCCAGTGCGGACAGATGGGTCTTTCTTTCTCCCTCAAACAATTTTTTACCCAAATGGCTCTCGAGTTGCTTGAGCGTCATCGAAACGGCCGATTGGGTGCGTCCCAGACGGTCGGCTGCCTCGGTCAGGTTGCCTGTTTGCGCGACAGTACAAAAGCAGCGCAGCATTTCGATCTTGATTGCCATACTTCAATCTTTCTGAAGTTTTTTTCAATTGTTTGAATTTGACTGATACTGATCACAAAGTCCATTCTCTGCTCGACCAATTTTGACATGGGGCCTGTTGTGACCAACCTGAACCTGATTGCCGGCGAATGGCTGGCTGGCGAAGCCGAAATCGAAAACCGCAATCCTTCTGATCTGAGCGACCTGATCGGTCATTTCGCGCAGGCCAGTGCGGATCAGCTTGAGGCAACGCTGGATCAGGCGCGTGTGGCGCAGGCTGAATGGGCGGCATACGGGCTTGAGCGCAAGCAGGCGGTTCTGATGAACATCGGCACCGAACTGATGTCGCGTGCCGAAGAGCTTGGCACCCTGCTCAGCCGGGAAGAGGGCAAACCGCTGGCCGAAGGTAAAGGTGAAGTTTACCGGGCCGGGCAGTTTTTCACCTATTACGCTGCCGAGTGCCTACGCCAGATCGGCGAAAACGCCGACTCCGTACGCCCGGATATCGAGATCGACGTCCGCCGCGAAGCGGTCGGCGTTGTTGCTGTCATCAGCCCTTGGAACTTCCCGACCGCCACGGCGTCGTGGAAAATTGCACCGGCGCTGTGCTACGGCAATGCGGTGGTCTGGAAACCCGCCAACATCACTCCGGCGTCGGCTGTTGCCCTGACCGAGATCATCAGCCGTCAGGACATCCCCAAGGGCCTGTTCAGCCTTGTCATGGGATCGGGCCGCTCCATCGGGCAGCGGCTGGTGGAAAGCCCCAAGGTCAACGCCATCTCGTTCACCGGTTCGGTGCCGGTCGGCAAAGGCATCGCCGCGGCCGCCATTCAAAACCTGACAAAAGTGCAGATGGAAATGGGGTCGAAAAACGCGCTGGCCGTCATGGACGACGCCGATCTGGACCTTGCTGTTTCGCTGGCGCTGGGTGGTGCGTTCGGGGGGACCGGTCAGAAATGTACCGCATCATCACGGCTGGTGGTTCATACCGCCGTGCACGATGCCTTTGTCGAAAAACTGGTGGCCAGTGCGCAGGCGATGAAAGTCGGGCACGCGCTGGCCGACGGTACACAGATGGGGCCAGTGGTCAGCGAACAGCAGTTGGCCGAAAATCTGGCTTATGTCGATCTTGGCAAGTCCGAAGGGGCAGAACTGGCCTGCGGCGGCCAGCGATTGGAGATGCCCCAAGACGGCTATTACATGAGCCCCGGCGTGTTCCTGAACACAACCAACGACATGCGCATCAATCGCGAAGAGATGTTCGCACCGCTGACCTCGGTCATCAAGGTCGGCAGCTATGACGAGGCGCTGGCAACGGTCAACGACACCAATTTCGGCCTCACCTCGGGCATCGTCACGCAAAACCTGGCCCGCGCCACGCATTTCCGCCGCAACGCGCGCACCGGGGTCGTGACGGTGAACCTGCCCACTGCCGGCACCGACTATCATGTGCCCTTTGGCGGACGAGGAGACAGCTCTTACGGCCCGCGTGAACAGGGCAAGGCCGCGGCCGAGTTTTATACGACGGTCAAAACTGCGTATATCAGCGCCGGAAAGCCGGTGTGATGCGGATCGACGGGCTGCAATACGCCAATTGGTCTGAAAAGATCTTTCGGCAATTGCGCGAAGGGGGCGTCGACGCAATCCATGTCACCATCGCCTATCATGAAAACTTCCGCGAAACCGTTCTGAACTTTGAAAAGTGGAACAGGTGGTTCGAGCAATACCCCGATCTGATCATGAAAGGGTTGTGGGCCAGCGACATCGACAAAGCGCGCGAAACCGGGCGCACGGCTGTGTTCTTTGGCTTCCAGAACCCTTCGCCCATCGAGGACGATATAGGATTAGTCGAAATCGTGCACACTCTGGGCGCGCGGTTCATGCAGCTGACTTATAACAACCAATCCCTGCTGGCCACGGGCTGCTATGAGGCCGAAGATACCGGCATCACCCGCATGGGCCGTCAGGTGATCAAGGAAATGAACCGGGTCGGACTTGTGGTGGACATGAGCCACTCGGCCGACCGCTCCACCATCGAAGCCGCCGAGCTGTCCGAACGCCCGATCGCCATCACCCACGCGAACCCGCACGAATGGTCACCCGCCCTGCGCAACAAGCGTGATGATGTGATCCGGGCTGTGACCGAAAACGGTGGGATGATGGGCTTTTCGGTCTATCCTCATCACCTGAAAGACAAGTCGGACTGCACGTTGGACAGCTTTTGCGAGATGATCGCGCGCACGGCCGAGAAATACGGCGCAGAGCACCTCGGGATCGGCACGGATTTGTGTCAGGATCAGCCTGACAGCGTTGTCGAATGGATGCGGGTTGGACGCTGGTCCAAACAGATCGACTATGGCGAGGGGACGGCCAGCAACCCGGGCTTCCCTGCGATGCCAACCTGGTTTCGGGACAACCGCGACTTTGGGAACATTGAACAAGGGTTGCGTGCGACCGGCCTGAACGATGACGAAGTGGCCGGGATCATGGGGGGAAACTGGTACAGGTTCTTTGCCGAGAACTTCGTTGCCCGGGGGTAGCCGAATGAAAACACAGGCGCACACTCACATCGACCGACGAGACCCTGAAACCGTCATGCGGCTGTCGCGGCTGGGGTCCTTACACCAGTGTCGGCTAAGCTTCATGCGACAGCTGACCCGCCGCATGGCGCGGGAAAACTGGTCCTTTTCGCGCCCGGTTTTCGACATTGACGCCAACGGCGTCGGAACAGCGGTCTACACCGCCCACGGCCCGGAAAGGGCGTATTCGCTGGTTGCCTTCGCCCATGACCTGCCGCCCGAGAAACGCTCGGACCGGGTGATTGCCGACGCTTGGGACGCCACCTTTGCCTTGTTTGACGGCATCCCAACCCAGGCGGATATCGAGCGTCTTTCCAAGAACGTCCCCCTGCAGGAAACCGGGCGCGTCAGTGAAACCGAGCTGTCTTTGTCCCGCGCCAACCGCTCGGTCCGGCTGTGGGAGCACGTGGTTGATGCTCTGGCCGCTGGGCAGCAACCGGATCTGCAGCAGATCTATCAGGTCGGCTATCTGATGCGTACGACCGCCGTCTATGGGTCCGGCAAGTTTGGCGCGGCAGATCGCGAGAACATCGCGAACCGCCCGGAAACCTGCGCCCCCTTTCAGGCCGAAATGTTGTCGGTTTATCTGACCCGCGCCTTCGTCCGGGATCTGGTTCAACACATAGCCGACGCCAAGGGCGGCGATCAGGCCGCAAAGCTGGACCCGGACATCGCCCATTGGCTGGGCATCGGCAATTCCACTGGCCTTGGCATGGCGCCGTTCATTGTCAACCATCCCATTCTGTTCAACAACTGGGTCATGGCCCGGGAAGAGGCGATCGCGCGTGTCCGATCGGTGGAAACCTCATCTGCGGCCGAGGTCGATCACTTCCGCAGTACTTTCGAACGCAGTCAGCTATCCATGACATGGTGGCGGTCTGAGCATCCCCTACAAATCGAGAAGCTGGCGGCGTTGAACGCTGACCTACAGGCGATCTCGGACTATGTGGATCAGGTCGGTTTGACCGGCAACCATCCCTGGGATCGTCTGGTGAGTTGGTCGCAAACCAAGCTCAGCGAAGAAGGACAGGAATACCTCGCCTCGCTGATCCTTGAACCCTACGCAGATCTCGTGGACGGATTGGCCTCGTGCATGGCCGACGGCAATGCCGAGGCGTTTGTGATCGACGGGTCGATGCCGATCAGCGAGGTCCGCGATCTGATCCGGGACGCATTTGGCTGGGCGGTGGATCTGGATTGGGCATCCCGTGAAAACTGCGCCCGCGCTTGGTATGTGTCCGAAGAGAAACTGGAACCCCGCATGGGCGAACGGTTCGAAGAACCCATCGCGGACTATGAGCAGCCACTGGCCCCGGCGCGGGACGCCGCCGCAGCCCACGCGATGTTGAGCGAATGGGACGACGGCCAGCCAGTAGCAGAGTTCCTGCTGCGCCATCCCGAACATCGCCACACCGTCCGGCGCGCCCAGATGACCCGCTCCGCACCTTATGGCGAAATCCGGGACAATACGATTGGCGCAACGGTTGTGCCTCTCGACATGTTGCGGGCAAAGCTGTCGTTCTTCGGCGCCACACATTTCGATCCGCGTTCAGATCGCTGGGTTCGCATTTGCATGTATGCCGGTGCGCCCTACCCCGAGGAACTGACATCTGAGAACGCCGATCTTTGGGTCTATCCAGAGGTGCCAGCATGAGTTTCTCACTGAACGAGATGGAGGCAACCGCCAAACGTGCCACCCGCGGAGCGGGCTATTCCTGGGGACAGGCGGAGGAAGCGTCGAAAGCGGTGCGCTGGCTGTGCGCCCAAGGTCTGGATGGCGCCGAAATTCTCGCCCGGTTGCTGACGCTCGGGCTGGCATCAGACCTTGCTACCCACCGCCCCCGGCAGGTCGATGGCCCGTGGCAAAGCGACGGCAGGTTGTGCCCTTTGTCGGCAGGTCCTCTTCTGTCCGACTGCGCTTATCTGCTGAAAACCGCCCCGGTCGAAATGCGGGACGTTGTTGCACCTGAGCTGCTGCTGCCCTTTGCCGCCAATGCGGCGCGTGTTCTGAAATGCTGGATAAGCGTCGAAATCGACGGCTCGCTGGCGGTCACAGACGGAGATCACCTTGCCGTCCTAGATGTTTTGCCCGCCGCAGCCAGACGGGTCACCGTTTCGCAGGGTGTTGCACCTGAGGCCCTGCGCAACCGGCACACGCGCGCGCAGCCCGCGCCGCGTAATTGGGATGTTCTGAACCGTTTTGCCCACCAAACCTACGCCCCCGCAACCGAGGAATCCCGCCTGCTGGGCGCAGGGGCCGGGCTTTCCGACAACGACTGAAAAGAGACCCACGTGACCGACACACGGACCCTTACCCTCGCCGAAATTGAAGAGCTGTCTTTCCGCGCGCTGGTCGCAGCGGGCACATCCAAAGACAACGCCCGCCCATTGGCGCAAGCAACCGCCGCGACCGAGGCAGACGGCGTCGCAAGCCACGGCCTGGCTTACATCCCGATCTATTGCGAGCATGTGCAATGCGGTAAGGTTGATGGGATGGCAATGCCTGTGCTGACGCGCCCCCGACCGGGCGTCTTGACCGTCGATGCCGCCACGGGCTTTGCCCACTCTGCCATTGATCTGGGATTTGACGCTCTGATCCCTGCCGCGCGGGAACAAGGCGTTGCGGTTCTGGCCATCAAGAACAGCTACAATTGCGGCGTTCTTGGGTTTCACACCTACAGGCTTGCCCAAGCCGGGCTGGTTGCGCTGGGGTTCACCAATGCGCCGGCCTCGATTGCCCCGTCCGGTGGCTCGAAACCTGTCGTGGGCACCAATCCGTTTTCTGTCGCCGTCCCGGGAACCGATGGCCAGCCCGCCTTGTTGATCGACCAAAGCGCCAGCACGATTGCCAAAAGCGAGGTCATGAAACATGCGCGCGAAGGCAAGCCGATCCCGGTTGGCTGGGCACTGGACGCCGAGGGCAACCCGACAACCGATCCGGAGGTCGGTCTAAAGGGCTCAATGGCACCTTCGGGCGGCTACAAGGGCGTCGGCGTCGCGCTGCTGGTCGAGGTTTTGGCCGCCGCCCTGACCGGGGCCACGTTGGGCATCAATGCCTCGCCATTTTCGGGAACGGCAGGCGGTCCCCCGAAAACCGGCCAATTCTTCATAGCCATCGATCCGGGCGCAACAGCCGAGGGGGCGTTCGCGGCTGGTGTCGCAGAACTGGTCGAGGCCATCCGCCTTCAGGACGGGGCACATCTGCCCGGTGACGGACGCCGGGCCAAGCGTCTGGCAGCCCAAAATAAAGGTGTGGCAGTGAGCACGGCGACACTTGCCAGGATTGAAGCACTTTTGGGTTAGATGATCGGTTTGGCAGGGTTTCCCTCGGCTGCCTAGGGTTCACCCCTTGGCGGCCGAAGCCCACTTGTCTGACTGATGCAGGATCAAAGAGCCAAGCCCCGAAAACGCGATCAGCACGAGGCCCAACAGAGAATAGGCATCCGGCCAATCTTTGAACACGAGAATCCCAAGCACCGTTGCGGAAACCAGTTGGCTGTAGACCAATGGCGCAATCAGGCTTGCCTCGGCCGACTTGTTTGCGATCACCAACAAGTAATTACCCACAGCAGAGGCAAAAGCGCTCAGCAGTATCAACGCCGCGACCGAGATGTCAGGCGCAGGAAACTCCGCCGTTAGACCGAGCGGCGTCAACAGCACCGAACCGATCAAGAGTTGGGAAATAAGCAGGAACCGCGGCCGGTAAGCGCCCGCAAGCGTTCGCGTCATCACCAGATAGGCGCCATAGAATCCGCCGGCCGCCAGCGCGAAGATCATGCCGGAAGACACGCCGAAACCCGGCTTTACGACCAACATAACCCCGACAAATCCAATCGCCAGCAGGATACTGCGGCGGCGCGACGGTTTTTCGCCAAGGAACAGGATGGCAAGGACATAAGACACCACCGGCCCGATGAAAAACGCCCCAAAGACATTGGCAATCGGTTCGGTTCGCAGTGCCGTCAGGATGCAGCAAATCCCCCCGGCGATAAAACACGCCCGCAACATGACGCGCCAATCTCGGAAGTTTGGCAACTCGCTTGCTGTAAGCCCGCTAAATGGCAGCAGCAGGATTGCGGCCAGAGCGAAGCGCGACCAGGCAACGATGATCGGATCGACGCCGCCGCCGGTCAGAAGCTTGCCCGCAGTGTCACCGATCACAACAAAGGTCACCGCAGTGAACACAAGCCCGGCAAGTTGAAAAAGATTGGGCGATGTCATTGTCGATGCGCCTGTGAAAATTGCCTGAACTGCATGGCCGAGAGTTTTCCGACAAGGTGTGGATTTATATACCGGTTATAGCGCGCTCTCCGTCAATCCGAAGCAGAACCTTTTCTGGCGCCAAAGCCCCATTCCGGTCATAACCTTGCAACAGACCTCGAATAAGGTGCCAAAAAAACGGAGCTTAACAGTGCCTTTGAATGTTGACGTCGCATCCTTCGCAGCCAGCAGAAACCCGGACGTCCCGCGGCGGTTTGGCCAGCGATATAACGCTGAAAAATTCCTGCCCGAGGCCGGCAACACCGTTGTCTGCCATCTTGATTTCGATGCCTCAGCTCACAAGGCGGTGCTGGACGCGCGCAAGAGAATGATGGCGTTGCCGGAAGCCGGGCGCTTTCTTTTTACCCCTGCTGAAAGCCTGCACATGACGGTGTTTGAAGGTGTTATCGAAACCCGTCGCACGCCGGACACATGGCCCCGCGATCTTGACCGGGATGCCTCGGTCAGCAGCGTCACCGACGCCATGATCGACCGGCTCGCTGATTTTTCCGCACCCTCTAGCTTTGCTGTGCGCGTTACAGGCTGCAGCCCTACGGGTCTTGCGCTCAAAGGCGCCACCGACGAAGACGAGGCGAAAATGCTGGCCTGGCGCGAGGCGCTGACCGAGCCCTTCGCGTATCGCCACGAAGACCATGACGCGTATCAGCACCACATGACCTTTGCCTATCCAATCACGTGGCTGCCCGATGCTGTCCTGCCCATCTGGGAAGCTGAACTTGCAGCTATCCTTGCAGATCTGGCAGAGGCCGCGCCTGTCATCCCACTTGCCGCCCCTGCCTTTTGTCAGTTTGCCGACATGACGCGGTTCGAAGAACTCCGAGTGCTTAGCACCTAAGCGGTCGGACGCCATCGACATCCCAATGGGAAAAACATTGCGCAAATGTGACTTGGCACGCCCGGTTCTCGGGTATAACAGGGCGCATCCCGGTCGCAGCCTACCCGGGTAACAAAACAAGGGTTCAAAATATGAAAACGATCGTAATCTGCTCGGGCGGGCTGGATTCGGTGTCGCTGGCGCATTTAGTTGCGCGCGACCACCAGCTGACGGGCTTGATTTCCTTTGACTATGGCCAGCGTCACCGCAAAGAGCTGGACTATGCCGCGCTCTGTGCGCAGCGGCTGGGTGTGCCTCATGACATCATAGATCTGCGCTCGGTCGGGGCAGTTCTGACCGGGTCGGCGCTGACCGATGATGTGGACGTGCCCGATGGGCATTATGCCGAAGACAGCATGAAGGTCACCGTGGTCCCCAACCGCAACGCAATCATGCTGACCGTGGCCTTTGGCGCGGCCGCTGCGCGTGGGGCCGATGCGGTGGCGACGGCGGTACATGGCGGGGATCACTTTATCTATCCCGATTGCCGACCGTCCTTCACGCAAGCGTTTGAAACGATGCAGAAACACGCGCTGGACGGTTATGCCAACGTGTCGCTGTTCACGCCGTTCGTCCATCGCAGCAAGGCTGACATCGTGACCGAGGGGGCGCGTGTGGACACGCCCTTTGCGCAGACCTGGTCCTGCTACAAGGGCGGCGAACACCATTGCGGCCGCTGCGGCACATGCGTTGAACGGCGAGAGGCGTTCCATCTGGCCGGTATCGCGGACCCGACCACCTATGAGGACCCCGATTTCTGGGTCGCGGCCACGGCGCAGAAGGAAACCGCCTGATGTACCGGATCACCAAAGAGTTCCACTTCTCCGCCTCGCACCAGTTGACTCATCTGCCCGATGATCACCAATGCGCGCGGATGCACGGGCACAACTATATTGTCGAGGTCGAACTGGCCGCGCCCAAGCTGAACGCCGACGGGTTCGTGCGGGACTATGGCGAACTGAAGCCGCTCAAGGCCTATATCGACGAGACCTTCGATCATCGCCACCTGAACGACGTGATGAACATCCTGACCACGGCCGAGAACATGGCGCGCCATTTCTATGACTGGTGCACCGCGCGCTGGCCGGAAACTGCCGCCGTACGGGTCAGCGAAACGCCGAAGACCTGGGCTGAGTACCGCCCATGACCCGCCTGCGCATTGCCGAGATTTTCGGCCCCACGATTCAGGGCGAAGGCGCGCTGATCGGGGAACCCACCGTATTCGTGCGCACCGGCGGCTGCGATTACCGCTGCAGCTGGTGCGACAGCCTGCACGCGGTCGATACCGCTTATCGCCACGATTGGGCGGCGATGGACACGGATGCGGTTTGGGACCGGGTGCGTGCCTTGTCGGGCGACCGGCCTCTGACCGTGTCATTGTCGGGCGGCAATCCGGCCATTCAGGATTTTGCGCCCCTGATCGCGCGGGGTCGGGCCGAGGGGTATCGCTTTGCATGCGAAACTCAGGGCTCGATCGCAAAGCCGTGGTTCGGTGATCTGGATACGCTGGTCCTCAGCCCGAAACCGCCATCAAGTGGCGAAGACGTGGACTGGAATGCCTTCGCGGCCTGTATCGAGGCCGCGCAAGGTGGCCCGAAGGTGGTGATGAAAATCGTGATCTTCGACGACACCGATTACGACTGGGCCCGCGCCGTGGCCGACCGCTATCCCTCGCTGCCGCTTTATCTGCAACCGGGCAATTCCGAGGTCGATCCCGACCTGCCCGTCGATCCACAAACCCTTTCGGACCGGTTGCTGTGGCTGGTGGAGAAAGTGACCGGTGATGGCTGGTTCACACCCCGGGTTCTGCCGCAACTGCACGTCCTGCTATGGGGCAACAAACGCGGGGTCTGACCCCGAAAGGAGCACATGATGGAAACCATTTACAGCGATCTGACCCAGTTGGGCGGGAAAACCGAACTGCCCGCATCGCCCGAGCAGGCAGAGCTTGAGCGGGTGCAGAACCCGCAGGCCGATATCGACTATTGCGTGCGGTTCACCGCGCCCGAGTTCACTTCGCTATGCCCGATGACCGGACAACCGGACTTTGCCCATCTGGTGATCGACTATGTGCCGGGCGATTGGCTGGTGGAATCAAAATCCCTGAAACTGTTTCTGGGATCATTCCGCAACCACGGCGCATTTCACGAGGATTGCACTGTCTCCATCGCCCGCCGTCTGGTCGAGTTCCTGGACCCGCGCTGGCTGCGGATCGGCGGCTACTGGTATCCGCGCGGCGGCATTCCGATCGACGTATTCTGGCAAACCGGAGCCACACCCGATCACGTCTGGATTCCTGATCAGGGCGTGCCGCCCTATCGTGGTCGCGGCTAACCAATAACGTTAAGTCCAGAGCGGTGCTGCGCCCAAAGCGCGTCACCGCGCACCTCTGTTTAGCCCGATACAGTTTGATTAAACTGCATGGTGTTGCGCAGCATCGAAACACCGAATTCTCCAGTCGAATCCGGTAATCGGCTGTGTCGCCATATCTCTCGTTAGTTGTGCGTTTGCATCACCAAACGAAGATAAGGCGAAGATACACTCAAACTGAGATTGACGAAACAGAACAACAATTTAGACATGGCTCAAATAGTTTGAGTTTTGGGGCGTTGGTTTTTTATGGACGGTTCTTCGTCTTCGTTGGGTATTCACCTTATAGCAGATTTTTTCGACGCAAGTGCGCTTTATGATCCCGTTCCCGCCGAAGATGCCCTGAGACGTGCCGCGGTTGCCGCCAAAGCGCATGTTCTGGGTGTAAATACCCATGACTTTGGGCAGCGGGCGGGGTTTACCGGGGTCGCGCTGCTGGCCGAGTCGCATATCTCGGTCCACACCTGGCCGGAACATGGATATGCCGCCCTCGATATCTTCATGTGTGGCGATGCCAAACCACAGCTCAGTCTCGACGTTCTGAAATCCTATTTCCGCCCGCAACGCGTCAACGTGCAGTCCATACGCCGCGGCCTGATTGGTCACGCGACACCCCGGCTTGCCGTTGCGGGCTTCTGAAAGGCGAATGGAAGAGCTGCGCAGATGCCCGGTTACGATAGGCCTCATACTCAGCGCGATTGCGGGATATGCTTTGCTGGGTCCGGTCCGGTATTCCGGGCCCATCGGAACGTTCCCCGATCATCTGCTGTTCATGTTTCGGCACGGCGATCTGAGTCACCTGACGCTCAATTGCCTGCTGATCCTTGTTGGCGGCAGCTTTACCGAACCCGTTCTGGGCTGGCTTCGCACACTGGGCCTTGTCGCCCTGTTCGCCTTGGCCGGAACAACCGCCGAGCTGTTACTGGCCGGACCGGGCTTTGTCGGCCTGTCCGGGGTCGCCTACGGTCTGGTTTCCTATGGCTTGATCACCTCAAGCCCGCCGGAACGGCGCGGCTGGACGCTGGCCCTGATCTGTATCGTTCTGGGGGCCGAGTGGTTGTTTCTGCGCCCTCAGATCGCCGTTTTCACACATATTACAAGCGCCTTAATCGGCGGAGGACTGGCCATGTTTAGCGCCCTTTTCGGCTCGAGTGGGCCAAAGCTTAAACCCATGGAATGGCGGCACGTGTCTCCTGCCATCCAGATCATCGCACAAACCGATGAGGACGATGCGGCCGAGGCGGAAAGCAAGTTTCTGGAAGAGGGAACGGACAACATGTTCGTCCTGCTGGAAAAGGGCAACTTGCTTGGGCTGATCGGCTATAGCCTGGACGAAGATGTGCCGGACGTCGCGTGGCTGTCCTGGACCTACCTGGATCAGGCCCATACAGGCAAGGGTCTGGGCGCGCTGATGCTGAACGACCTGCTGGGAAAGCTGGCGCAACTGCAGGTGCGCAAGATTTTCATCGAAACCAGCGACTATGAAGAGTTCGGCAAGAAACTCTATGCCGCCGCGCATAAACTCTATGAAGAGTTCGGGGCCTCCGTCGAATTGACCGTGCCCGGATATCATGGCCGGAACGAAGCCAAGATTGTCTATGGGCTGGAAAACCCTGAGGCACCTGAGACTACGCGCATAGAGCCGTCTCCGAATACCGGCCTGTCGATTTTCGAGATTCACAAAGCCCCCGAAACCGACGACGTCGCGGGCCTGCGCTGGCGCGAAACCGACGCCGGGCTCAGCGGGCTGGAGCAACAGCTGTCGCTGGCGCGCAATCAGAAATACCGCATGGCCGTTCTGGCCATCCCATCCGACCTGTCCGACGCCAACGCAGCGGAGCTGCAAGCGCAGGGCCTGCAAAAATGCGGTGAACTCAAAGAGTTCTACGGCAAGGACCTGCATCAGGTCTGGTGGAGCAGTGATTCAGGAAAAACCAAAAATCCATAGGAGTTTTTAATGTTTGGTAATCTGAAAACGATCGTCATTATCGGCGTTCTGGGCTTTGTGGGCTATTCGATGTTCCTGGCCCCGGAATCAGAACAGACCGCTGATCTCGGGCAGGTTCTGGACCGTACGGAATTCGCCATCATCCAGTATCAGGAGTATCTGGACGCCAACAGCATCGCCGAAGCCTCGGACGAGCAGGTCGATGAATTCACCGGCTACCTGACCGAGGTGATGAATACGGAACCGCGTTTTTACGACCAGCCTCTGGGTCTGGAAATTCTGTCCGACGCCAAATTCTCGGGCTACGCCGACCCGAACGCAAACGGCGTTCGTGATTCCGGTGAGGGAGAGGTCTTTACCATCGAGATCGACGAGGCCAACAACCGCCTGATCGCCACCGATACCACTGGTCAGTCCGCTGGCCTGCGGTTCTCGGGTGCAGGGTTCCTGGCTGGTGCGCTGATTGGCAACCTGATCGGTCGCCAGCGTTCGGCCGGCATCACCGCCTCCAGCTTCAACAACCGGAGCGTGACACCGCGCACCAGCTATTCGGCCCCGCGCAGCGCCCGTTCGGGCGGTTTGCGCGCAGGTAAATAAGCGCCGTACAGACATCACACCCCACGAGGGCCCGGTGCATCACTCGCGCCGGGCTTTCCAGTTTCTCGGATATTTGCATGACCGACACCCTGACACCGCGCTATTCGGACCTGCCCCGCAGACAGGCAATGGTTCTGCTAGGCGCAATCCTTGTCGTTGCCCTGTGTGGCATTGTCTACGAACTGATCATCGGGACGGTGTCCAGCTATCTGCTGGGCAATTCAGTCTATCAGTTCTCGCTGACCATCGGGTTCTTCATGTTCGCCATGGGGGTAGGGTCTTATGTATCGCGCTTTTTCCACGGCAACCTGATCCAGACCTTCATTTGGGTAGAACTGATCCTGGCGCTGATCGGCGGCCTGTGCAGCGTGTCGTTGTTCATGCTCTTTCCCTATGCGCCGTGGTTTTACACCGTCGGCATGTTCACCTTCATCTCGTCCATCGGGTTTCTGGTCGGGCTGGAAATTCCTCTGCTGATGCGGGTTCTGTCGGAAAGCAGCACCACGCGGGAATCCATCGCCGATGTACTTTCGCTGGACTATATCGGCGCGCTTGGCGGATCGGTTCTGTTTCCGATCCTGCTGCTGCCTTCCCTTGGGCTGATCTCATCCTCGTTCGCCATCGGCTTGACTAACGCCATGGTCGCGTTGCTAAGCGTTCTGTGCCTGCGCGACCAGTTGGACGCACCCAAGCGGATGCTGGCCTGCGCGATCGGCACCATTGTTTTGCTGTTCGCGCTGACCTTGCTGGCCGGGCGTATCACCGCCTTTGCGCAGGACCATCTGTATTTTGACCGCATCGTCTGGCGCAAACAGTCGCAATACCAGTCACTTGTGGTCACCAATACCTGGCAAAAAAACGACGTGCGGCTCTATATCGATGGCCATCTGCAATTTGCTGAAGCGGATGAGTATCGCTATCACGAAGCGCTGGTTCACCCGGTTCTGTCTTGGGGTGATAATGATCCCAAGTCCGTTTTGGTGCTGGGCGGTGGTGACGGGCTCGCAGTGCGCGAGATCCTGAAATACCCCAGCGTGACACGCATCGATCTGGTCGATCTGGATCCGGCGATGACCGACTTGGGGCGCAATCTGGCTCCCATCACCCGTCTGAACCAAAACAGCATGGAGGCGTCGTCGCTGATCATCCACAACACCGATGCATTCAACTATGTAAAATCCACGGATCAGACCTACGACCGGATCATCATCGATTTCCCTGATCCACATAACGAGGCGCTGTCCAAGCTCTATTCGATCGAGTTCTACGCGATGGTCCAGAGCATCCTTTCTGAGGATGGTGTGCTGGTCACACAAAGCAGCTCACCCTTCTTCTCGCCCCATACCTACTGGACGGTTTCCGAAACCTTGTCCGAGATTTTCCCGCAGGTCGTGAACTATCAGATGTCGATCCCCTCGTTCGGGATTTGGGGGTATAACCTTGCGGCCAATGATCCGAGTTCAACGCTGGGCGATCTGCCCGAGGGTCTGAGGTTTGTCACCCCTGAGGTTTTTGCGGCCGCCCAAGTGTTTTCCGAGGACCTGCGGCCCAAGCGTGAACTGGCCGTCAACTCGATCTTTGATCCCGGCATCTACCACGAATATTCGCGCGACGTGTCCGGCTATTGAGGTAGAACCGCGTCACGTGGTCAGGCCAATTGCCCTCACCCCGGCCTCGGCACACAGGATGTCGTCAGGACCAGCGGCACCTGACACTCCAATCGCACCGATCAGCTGGCCATCTTCCAGAATGGGCATTCCACCATCCCAGGCGCACAGATTGGGGCGGTTTGCCAGGCCCAATTGCAACGCAGGCGCCGACAACATGCGTTCAGCAAAGGCGCGTGTGGTTTTGCCCAAAACGGCGGTTCTGGCTTTGTCCGAGGCGAAATCGGCCACTGCTGCCGGGGTACCATCCATGCGCCCCGCAGCAACCATGTGACCGCTGGGGTCAACAACAACGGCCGCAACCTGCCACCCGTTTTCAGCGGCATGAGCCAGGGCCTCCTGCACCGCCGCGTTTGCAGCACTTTGCGAGATGAAGCGCTTGGTGAATGAAACAGACATGTTTTTCCCTTGATCCTGGAGTGTTGCGGCTTTGATCACAGGTCGAAGATCAACTCATTCGTGCCCTGCTGAACCCGTTGACCCTCCTGATTGAAAACATCGAACCTGAAGGCCACGATCCCGCGCCGACCGGAAGAGGTTTCGCGTTTTGACACCACATTCAGTTCGGCTCGGATCGTATCCCCGGCAAAGACCGGTTGTTCGAACCGCCAGTCCCACCCCAGCGAGGCCAATCCGTCAGGCCGCGCATCGGACTGGAACTTCAACCCGTCGACAACCGACAGGACCAGTAGCCCATGCGCCACCCGCGCCTTGTAGCCAAGCTTGCGGGCCACGTCGTCATCCAGATGCAGCGTGTATTTGTCGCCGGTGAGTTCAGCAAAAGCCGTTATCAGGTCTGCCGTTATCTCGGCAGACCCGGTTTTCATCACGTCCCCGACCTGCAGATCGTGATAGCCGTAGGTCCCTGCAGTCAGTGGCTCGGCGGTCATTCCGGAACCGGAGCATCTTCGCGCAGCAATCCCTTGGTTTTCAGGTCTGCCCAGAACTCGGTCGGGATGTCATGGCTGAACCAGTTCAGGTTTTGATCCAGCTGCTCGACCGTGCGGGTGCCCGCCATGAAGGTTGGCACCGCCGGGTGCGCGACCACGAATTGCAGCGCGGCAGCTGGCAGGGGCACGTTGTATTCGGCGCAGACGGCTTCGATCTTGCTGACCTTGTCCTTAATGTCGGCAGGGGCCGGAGCGTAGTTATACTTGGCCCCTTCCTTCGCACCCGTCGCCAGAATGCCCGAGTTGAAGCCGCCACCCACGACCACAGCGGCGCCGCGCTCTTCACAAAGCGGCAGGAACTTGTCCAAAGCGTCCTGTTCCAGCAGGGTATAGCGCCCGGCCAGCAGGAAGCAGTCAAAGTCGCGCTGTTCAAGCGCGGCGTGGCACACCTCCCATTCGTTGACGCCGACGCCGATGGCTTTGACAACGCCCTGATCACGCAGGCTTTCCAACGCTTTCCAGGCCTCATCCATGGCCTGTTTGAACACTTCGGGCTGTTCGCTGCCGCGCGTAAAGACGTCGATATCGTGGATAAAGCAGATATCCATATGCTCCAGCGCCATGCGCTGCAGGCTGTCCTCGAACGACCGCATGATCCCGTCATAGCTATAGTCGAAATGCATGGTGAATGGCGCAGCGTTCGTCCAAGGCTCGAAATTGATGTCCTGACGGCGCGCGGGCTTCAGCACCCGGCCTACCTTGGACGACAGGATAAAATCCCCGCGGTCCTTCCAGCGCAGGCTGTGCCCCGTCCGCATTTCGGACAGGCCGTGCCCGTACATCGGAGCGGTGTCGAAATACCGAACGCCCTTGTCCCAGGCGTGCTGGATCATCGCGTCCGACGTTGCCTCGTCAATCTCGCGAAAGATGTTGCCGATCGGCGCAGTGCCAAAGCCAAAGGCGGATACGTTCAGATCCACCCGGCCAAACTTGTTCAGTGTGTTCGGATTCATGCAAGCCTCCCAAATGCAAACCGGATCGCCGATATTTGCGCAGTTATTAAGTAACTGTTTGGTTATTTACCTCAAGTGACGAAACCGATCAACCCACTTGACGAACCACCCCGAGCACGCGTATTAGTAACTGATTAGTTACATTACGGGGCGCTAAGATGTTTCTGACCGAAACCCACCTTCAGGTTCGCGATATGACCCGACAGTTTGCCGAGGATGTCCTTCGTCCTGCTGCCGAAGAACTGGACCGCGACTCGCGTTTTCCCGCGGAAATCTACGACCAAATGGCCGAGTTGGGCCTGTTTGGCATCGGCGTGCCGGAAGAGCTTGGCGGACCCGGCTTCGACACGGTGACTTATGCACTGGTGATGGAGGAACTGTCGCGCGGCTACGCGTCGATTGCCGATCAATGCGGGTTGCTGGAACTGGTCTCGACTCTGTTGGTGCGCCATGGAACGCCGGGACAGCAAGGCAAGTGGCTGGGGGATCTGCTGGCCGCCAAGCTGCGCCCCGCCTATTGCATCACCGAACCCGAAGCTGGCACCGATGTGTCCGGCATCCGCACCACTGCGGTGCGCGACGGCGACGGCTGGGTGTTGAACGGCGGCAAGATCTGGATTCATAACGCCCCGGTTGCGGATGTCGGCTTTGTACTGGCCCGGACCGACCCCGAGGCCGGACACCGTGGCATGTCGATCTTCATCGTCGATCTGCACACCGACGGCGTCACCCGCGGCCCCAAAGAGATCAAGATGGGTCAGCGCGCCAGTCAGGTTGGTCCGCTATCCTTTGACGATGTTCGCCTGCCCTCTGATGCCCTTCTGGGCACCGAAGGGCGCGGGTTCCACATGATGATGAGCGTTCTGGACAAGGGCCGTGTTGGTATCGCCGCACTGGCGGTCGGGATCGGTCAGGCGGGGCTTGAGGCTGCGACCGATTACGCCCAGCAACGCAAACAGTTCAGCAAGCCCATCGCTGACTTTCAGGGGGTCCAGTGGCTGCTGGCCGACATTGCCAAGGATGTCGAAGCTGCCCGTCTTCTGGTCCACTCGGCTGCCTACAAGATCGACACCGGGCAGGACGCCACCAAGGCGTGCTCGATGGCCAAGTGCTTTGCGGGCGACATGGCAGTGCAGCGGTCCTCCGATGCGGTGCAGGTCTTTGGCGGGTCGGGCTACATTCGCGGGTTCGAGGTCGAACGCCTGTATCGCGACGCAAAGATCACCCAGATCTACGAAGGGACCAACCAGATTCAGCGCATGATCATCGCCCGCGAGTTGCTGTCGAAGGGGGCCGCAGCATGAGCCGCCACGCAGCACTTGTGACCGGGTCTTCTCGTGGAATCGGATTGGCGGCAGCCGTTGCCTTGGCGCGCGAAGGGTTTGCCATCGCCGTAAACGGCCCGCAAATGGATGACGAACTGCAAGGCGCATTGGACACGATCCGCGCCCTCGGCGTGCCTGCGGTTGCAGCGGCCTTCGATGTGTCCGAAATCGACGCGCATGACGACCAATTGGCCACCATCGAAGCCGAAATCGGCCCCCTGACAACACTGGTGAACAACGCGGGCGTCGGCGTGATACAGCGCGGCGATCTGCTGGAGGTCAGCGAAGCCAGTTTCGACCGCTGCATGGCCATCAACACCAAGGCGATGTTCTTTCTGTCGCAGGCCTTTGCCAAACGCCTCGTTGCGCGCGACCGCGACCAAAGGCTGTTTCACAGCATCGTTAACGTGACATCCTCGAACGCAGTGGCAGTCGCCGTTCCCCGTGCCGAGTATTGCGCATCCAAGGCAGCAGCCGCGATGATTTCAAAAACCTTCGCCGTGCGATTGGGGCAGGAAAACATCGCTGTCTATGACGTTCAGCCCGGTCTGATCGCAACCGACATGACCGCCCCGGTGATCGAGATGTATGACCAACGCGCCAAGGACGGGTTGACCCTATTCCCCCGCGTTGGCCAGCCCGAGGATATGGGCAAGATCATCGCATCACTGGCCAGTGGCAAACTTCCCTACACAACCGGTCAGGCCATCTCGGCCGATGCCGGTATGCTTGTTCCCCGTTTCTGAGGTATTTCGATGAAAATTCAGCTGCCCGATACCACCGGAAAACTGTATGACTATGCGCTGGTCGGCACCCCGGTCGCGCCGTCGAAACTGACGCCGAACTCGGCGCGGGTTCTCTATTCGGCCGCTCATGTTGTTGCTGACCCTTTCGGAGACCATGACCCGACCGGCCCAGCCCATGTGGACTGGGCCAAGACCATGGAATTCCGCCACTATCTGGCCGGGATGGGGATGGGCATTGCCGAGGCAATGGACACCGCGCAACGTGGCATGGGGCTGGACTGGAACGGCGCACTGGAACTGATCCGGCGCACCAAGGAAGAGCTACCCGACGCGCTGGTCGGCAATGGCTGCGGCACGGATCATCTGGACCCGGCTGACGCAAAATCGCTGGACGGCGTGCGTCGCGCCTATCTGGAACAGGTCGAGGCGATCCAGAAACTGGGTGGGCGGATCATCCTGATGGCCTCACGCGCTTTGGCAAAGGTGGCGACCGGACCGGACGACTATATCGCGGTCTACAACAATGTTCTGGCCGCCTGTGACGAGCCCGTCATCCTGCACTGGCTGGGGGAGATGTTTGACCCGCAGCTTGCCGGGTACTGGGGATCGGACAATTTCGAAGACGCGTTGGAAACCGTGCTGTCGATCATCGGCGCCAATGTAGACAAGGTGGACGGGATCAAGATCTCGCTTCTGGACGCCGAGAAAGAGATCATCATGCGCCGCCGCCTGCCCGAAGGCGTCCGCATGTATACGGGTGACGACTTCAACTACCCCGAACTGATCGAAGGTGACGATCAGGGCCACTCGCACGCGTTGCTGGGTATTTTTGACCCCCTCGCCCCGGCAGCGGCCTATGCGGTCAGCAAGCTGAGCGAAGGAGACGCCAAAACCTTCCGCGCGACACTGGACCCGACCGTGCCGCTGGCGCGGCACATCTTCCGGGCACCGACGCAATACTACAAGACCGGGGTTGTGTTTCTGGCCTGGCTGAACGGGTTTCAGGACCATTTCATAATGCTGAACGGGGCTCAGGCGACCCGGTCCCTGCCCTATTTCACCGACTGTTTCAAAATGGCCGATGAGTACGGTCTGCTGCGCGACCCCGATCTGGCGGTTGAGCGGATGGGGAACATGCTGAAACTCTACGGAGTCTGAGTGCGATGCGCGATTTCACCCAGGACCACTCTGCCCTTGCACTGAACACGGCCACTCTGGGTCACAATCTGGATGGTTACGGTGCCGGATGGAGCCCCGAGCAGGTGATTGATGCCTGCGCGGCAAGGGGATATGGGGGGATCACCTTCTGGCGGCGCGAACTGGACGGGAGAGCAGCGCAGATCGGCCAGCGCGTCCGCGACGCAGGCATGCAGGTGGTTGGCTTATGCCGCACACCGTTCCTGACCGGGCCGCTTGCGTTGCCATCCGATCAAGCGATCATGGACGATTTCTATCTGTCGATCGATCAGACCGCCGCGCTGGAAACCGAGGTTTTGACCATCGTGACCGGCGGCCCCGAACCGGGGACCAAAGGCGTTCTGGAAAGCCAGAAAATCCTCGCGGACCGTGTGGCGCGCGCCGCGCCTTATGCAGCGCAACGCGGGGTCAAACTGGCCCTTGAGCCGTTGAACCCGGCAACCGCCGGCAACCGCACCTGCCTGATGACGGCCGCGGATGCGCTGAATGTGTGCGATGCGGTTGGCGCCGACAATGTGGGTGTTGCCATCGACGTTTATCACGTCTGGTGGGACACGACGCTGGCCGACACGCTGGCGACCCGCGCCAAAGGCCGAATTCTCGGCTATCACCTGTGCGACTGGCTGGCCGATACCTCGGACGTGCTATTGGACAGGGGCATGATGGGCGACGGCGTTGCCGATCTGTTTGCCCTGCGCGCCGCCGTGGAAGATGCGGGCTATGATGGCCTGTGCGAGGTAGAGATCTTCTCGGCCGAGAACTGGTGGAAGCGGGACCCGAACGAGGTTCTGGACGTGATCGTCGACCGTTTCAGAGCCTGCTGCTAGGGACCGCGATCATACCTCGATATCGCAGACAAACACGCCGTCCGGCCCGCCGACGGTTTTTGCAACGATGCGACCGCCGATCTCCTGATGCGTCGGATCGACAAGATAGACATCCCGCACATCCGCATCCCGAAAATCAAACCAGAACATATCGTTGAAATCTCGCACCAGGTCGGTTTCGACGGACACATTCCTGCGGCTCTGGAAATCGAGTATACCGTCGATATGGTCCTTCAGACCCTCCAGCTCCTTGTAGAGCGCGGACTTCTCAGCCTCGGAAACACCGTTGTCAAAGCGCAGATGCACCAGATGACGTATCATTTCGTTCTTCCTTCCTAGAAACGATTACCAGAAATCCGCCTTTTTGCGGTTTTTGAATGCGGCCAGCCCGACCTGCAATTCAGGCTGCGCAGCAGCGACCCGGCCAGCCAGAGCCTCGAACACCCTCTCCCGCTCTTCGCCTTCGGCGGCATTGATCAGCATTTTCACCAGCTCGGTCGCGACCGGCCCACGATGACGCATCCGGTTGGCCAGTTCTGTTGCGGCGTCAATTCCCTGCCCTTTTTCAACGACCTGATCGACCAGTCCAACCATCTGGGCGTCGCTTGCCGAAAACTCTTCGCCAAAGATTGCCATGCGCCGCACCAGTTGCGATCCGAAACGGCGCACGGTGCGCTGCGTCCCGGACCAACCGGGGATAATCCCAAGCGCGGGTTCCGGCTGCCCGATGCGAATATGCGCTTCCGCAATACGGTAATCGGCACAGGCTGCCAGCTCCAGACCGCCGCCCAGTACGTGACCATTCAGGACCGCGATCACCGGTTGGCGAAGTCGGGTCAGGGCGTCCAACGCCTGGTGCCCATCGCGCAGCCAGTGGCGCCCGAACCCGTCCGCCGACCGTGCTGCCCAGGCGTCGATATCACCGCCCGCACAAAAGGCTTTGCCCGCCCCGGTCAGGATCACCACATGCGCATCTTCTGCATGTTCGATCCGACGGCACAGTGCCATCAAATCATCCATCATCGTCTCGGTCAGCGCGTTCAGCCGCTCGGGCCGGTTGAGCGTCAGACGGGCAATACCGTCGCGGATATCCAGCAGAAAGTGTTCCATCACGCCGCAGGCAGGTCTAGCCCCATCAGGGCCGGATCGAACAGAGCCGCATCCATGGTTTTCAGATCATCCGACACCAGCAAAGGCGTTGCCGCCTGATCCAGAACATCCCGCTGCACATCCAGACCGGGCGCGATCTCGGTAACCATCAGCCCCTGCTCAGTCAGCTTGATGACACAGCGTTCGGTTACATAGGTCACGTCCTGCCCCTGCGCCTTGGCGCGCTTGCCCGAGAAGGAAATCTGGTCGACCTCATCGACGAATTTGGCGACCTTGCCCTCTTGCAGGATTTCCACCTGCCCGTTTTCGACCGTCATCTTGGCCCCGGCATTGAAATTGCCCGAAAACACGATCTTGCGGGCGCGCGCCGTGATATCGACGAACCCGCCAGCCCCTGCAGTCCGGTGTGGAATTGCCGACAAGCGCGAAACATTGACCGATCCGTGTTTGTCCACCTCCAGGAAGGACAAGAGCGACGCGTCAAACCCGCCTGCCTGAAAGTAGCAGAATTGATGTGGCGAGGGGACAAAGGCCTCGGCATTGGCGGAACAGCCGAACTTGAAATCCAGCAGCGGCACGCCGCCCACAGCCCCCTGCTCGATCATCCAGGTGACCGAACCATGCAACCCTTCCTCGACCAGAATGCGGGGGACATTGGCCGAAATGCCAAAGCCGATATTGACCGCCCAGCCGTCTTTCAACTCCATCGCGACACGGCGCGCAATCACCTTGCCGACATTGAACTCCGCCGCGCGAAAGCTTTCAATCGGGCGCGTCAGCTCACCAGAAATCGCGGGGTCATATTCGGTGGCCGTGGTTTGCAGCTGGTCCGGGGCCTCAACAATGGCATCGACCAGAATGCCCGGAACATGCACATCATGCGGGCGGATACTGCCGGCGGCGGCAACGCGCTTGGCCTGCGCAATGACCACACCGCCGTTGTTGCGGGCGGCCAGAGCCATTTCCATCGCGCCAAGATAGGCACCTTCGTGTTCGAAGCTCAGGTTGCCCTTTTCGTCGGCCGTGGTCGCGCGGATGATTGCAACATTGGGGGCCATGGATTTGAAATACAGCCAGTCCTCGCCTTCGAACTCCATGCGCTTGACGATGGGTTCGGCACGTGCCGCGTCATTCATGGCACAGCCTTCGATTTCGGGGTCGACAAACGTATCCATGCCTACCTTGGTCAGAACTCCCGGGCGCTTGGCCGCCGCTTCGCGCAGCATGTCGAAAATGATGCCCGACGGCACGTTATAGGCACGCACCTGTTCGGCGGTGATCATCTGCCACACCAACGGCGGTTCGGCCTTGCTGGGCCCCGAAGGGTACGACCCCCCGATGATCCGGGTCAGAAGCCCCGGCTTGGCGATATGGTCCACCCCTTTGGTGCCGAACATGTCACCGGCCGCAATGGGATGAATCGTCGTCAGGTTCCTCGGTGCGCCTTCATCATCAAAGCGTTCGCCAAGACCTTTGAGAACCGCATCCGGACAACACAGGCCGCTGGACGAGTTCACCGCCACAGTCGCCCCGTCAGGCACAAGATGTGCTGCTTCGCGCGCCGTCATTTGCTTTGTCATGCGAACCTCGCCAAAGTAACTAACTGGTTATATGTATGGCGCGAGGGTCAGCGAAAAGCAACAGGAATTAGCAGAACGCAGGAATTGACCTGACACTAAGTAACTATTAGGTTACTTTTGGACTTGCTTTGGGAGGACCACCGTGAACATCTACTTTCAAAAAACCAATCAGCGTACTTTCGGCACGTATCCCCTGACCGGGGACGAGCTTCGCGACGCGATGAAAATTGCCGCCGAGGTCGGGTATCGCTCGTTCGACACCGCGCAAATGTATGAGAATGAGAAAGATACCGGCGATGCTCTGGCCGAACTTGGTTTCGACCGGGATGAGATTTGCGTGACTACGAAAGTTCACCCCGACAATTTCACCGACGAGGCCTTTCTGCCTTCGGTCGAAGAAAGCCTGAAGAAGCTTCGGCTGGATTACGTCGACGTCCTGCTGTTGCATTGGCCGCCGATTGGCGAGGATATCGCCCCGTCGCTGAAACTGCTGGAACAGGCCCATGCCAAGGGGCTGGCCAAGAATATCGGCGTGTCGAACTACACGGCCCAGATGATGCGCGATGCGGTCAAGATCATTGATACGCCGCTGGTTACCAATCAGGTCGAATTCCACCCTCTGCTCAATCAGGACACCCTGCTGGCGGCGGCCACGGAAACCGGCATTCCCCTGTCGTCCTACTGCTCGGTTGCGCGCGGTGAGGTCTTCAAACACTCGATCTTTGACGAGATCGGCAAGACCTATGGCAAGACCCCTGGGCAGGTCGTTCTGCGCTGGATTTTGCAGAAGGGCGTTTCGATCAACACCATGTCGACCAAACGCGCCAATATCGACGCCAATTTCGATGTCATGGATTTCACTCTGTCCAGCAGCGACATGGACCGGATCGATGCCAAAACCCACACAGGCTATCGGATCGTCGGCGAAGACCTGGTGCCCTGGGCACCCAAGTGGGACTGAACAAAAAAGGCGGTGCCGGATCGCGGCACCGCCAGTTTCGGGGAGATACCCTAAGCCGTTGAGAGCCTTGTGACTCAGTGATTACCCCGGATCATGTCCGACGCTTTTTCCGCCATCATGATCGTCGGTGCGTTGGTGTTTGACCCGATCAGGCTTGGCATGGCCGAGCTGTCACAGATCCGCAGCCCGTCGATCCCGCGCACACGCATCTGCGGATCGACCACCGCCATCTCATCCACACCCATCTTGCAGGTACAGGTCGGGTGATAGGAAGTCCGGCCGTATTGCCGCGCATAAGCCTCGTATTCGGCTTGTGTCTTAACGCTGTCATCCGGGAAACGAATCTGGCGGATGTATTTCCGCAGGCTTTTCTGCCGGAAGATTTCCACGCTGTGCTTTACCCCTTCGACCGAGGTTTTCAGATCATCCGGATGTCCAAGAAAGTTGGGATCAACCAGAGGCATGTCCTCAACCCGGTTTGACCGCAATCGCACCGTGCCCCGCGCCTTGGGACGAACAGTATAAGAGTTCAGCGTGATCCCGGAACTGCCTTTGGGCACGCTTGGCACACCTGCCTCGGCACCCGCGCCGGCCAGGAAATGGAACTGCAGGTCCGGAACCGGGGCGGACTTGTCCCCGTACCAGAATGCGCCGCCTTCGACGACATTCGACGCCACTGGCCCCGTACCGAACAGGTAATATTGCATCCCGGCCCAGACCGCCCAATGCGGCTTGTTGTACTTGTCCAGACTGTGATGGCCGTTCAGTTCGGCCACGATGTCGATACCAAAATGGTCATTCAGGTTTTCGCCAACGCCCGGCAGGTCCTGTTTGACCTCGATCCCATGCTCGCGCAGATGCGCGGCCGGTCCGACGCCGGACAGCAGCATAAGCTTGGGTGTCCCGATCGCGCCTGAGGTCACCAGAACCTCGTGATCGGCGCTCGCCTTGCGCATCTGCCCGCCCTGATCGTATTCGACACCTGTGGCCCGGCCGCCCTCGATCACCACGCGATGCACCTGGCATCCTGTTTCCAGGGTCAGGTTCGGGCGCGATAGGGCCGGCTTCAGATATCCAACCGCCGCCGAACAGCGCTTGGAGTTCCACGTGGTCGTCTGATAGACCCCGGCGCCCTCCTGAACCGGGCCGTTGAAATCCGGGTTATAAGGGATGCCCGCTTCCTGACACGAGCGCACGAAGGCCCGAGTCATCTTCTGCGGAGCGTCGAGGTTCGACACACCCAGCGGACCTTCGGTTCCGTGCCAGTCGCCGGACAGGATGGCGTTGCGCTCGGACCGGAGAAAGTACTTCTGGATGTCCTTGAACGCCCAACCCTCGCAGCCTTCCTCATTGGCCCAGCGGTCATAATCGATGGGATTGCCGCGCGTGAACACCTCGGCATTGATCGAACTGCCGCCGCCGATCACCCGACCTTGCGCATAAGGGATCTCGCGATTGTTGGCGTTGACCTGCGGCACCGTGGTAAAGCCCCACGTATGAGGACCGTCGGTCATCTTGGCAAAGCCCACCGGCATGTGGATCAAGGGATGACTGTCCTTGCCACCTGCCTCAAGCAGCAGCACCCTGACCGCGCTATCCTCGGTCAGGCGGTTGGCCAGAACGCATCCGGCCGAGCCGCCGCCGACGATGATATAGTCATATCCGGTTTCAGCCATCACTCCACCCAATGCGACCGCTTGCCAATCTCGACATGGATCGACTTGATCTGCGTATATTCCTCGACCCCGTGCATCCCGGCCTCACGACCCCAGCCCGAGGCCTTGAACCCGCCGATCGGCAACTCGGGCCCACCGGCCAGAGTGGTATTGACCCAGAACCGCCCGGCCTGAACGCGGCGGGAGATTGTCAGCGCCTTGTCAATATTCTTGCTCCAGACACTGGCCGCCAGACCGTATTCGGTATCGTTGGCAATCGAGATTGCCTCGTCAATCGTGTCAAACGGGATCACGACCAGAACCGGGCCGAAAATCTCTTCGCGGGCGATCACCATGTCATTGGTCACGCCGGTAAAGACGACCGGATCAATATATTGCCCGCCCGAGATTTCAGGCGTGGTGCCGCCGGTCAGCAGGGTTGCGCCTTCTTCCTGACCCTTGGCGATGTAGGACAGGATCGTGCGGTTCTGCGCATCGGTGGTTATGGCTCCGGCCTGCGTGCGTTCGTCCAGCGGATCGCCGACGCGCACCTTGCGCAGCTTGTCGGCGACCATTTCGGCAAACTTATCCGCAACCGAACGCTCCACCAGAAGCCGCGCACCGGACACGCAGCACTGGCCGGTGTTGAACGCGATGCCAAAGGCAACACCATCGGCGGCGTCTTCAAGATCGGCATCGGCGAACACAATCTGCGGGTTCTTGCCACCCAGCTCCAGCCCGAGTTTCTTGAAGTTGCTCTGACCCGCCGCCGCAACCACAGAGCTGCCCACACCGGTCGAACCGGTGAAGGACAGCATATCCACGTCCATGTGTTCTGCCAGTTTCTGACCAATCACGCTGCCCGATCCGGTGACCACGTTGAACACCCCATCCGGTAGCCCGGCCTCAGACAGGATTTCGGCCAGCATCAGGGTGGTCGCGCTGGTGACCTCGGAAGGCTTGGCGACAATCGTGCAGCCCGACGCCAGAATATAGGGAACCCGCTCGCACAGGATCAGGAACGGGAAGTTCCACGGGGTGATCAGGCCGACCACGCCGACCGGTTCACGCGTGACGATGCCCATCGCGCCATCACCGCTGTTGTTGAAACTGTCCCCGTGCAGCGCCCGCGCCAGACCGGCCGCAAATTCGAACATGCCGATGCAGCCCGATACTTCGGCCCGCGCCTGACTGATCGGCTTGCCGTTTTCCAGCGTCTCCCAATAAGCGATCTCATCTGTGCGCTGGCGGATCAGCTCGGCCGCCTTCAGCAGCACCGCCGCGCGGTCGGCACCGGACAGGCCACACCACCGGCGGTCATCAAACGCCGCCCGGGCCGAGGCGACCACGGCGTTCAGATCCTCTTCGGTGCAGCGCGGGATGCGCGTAACAGGCACGCCATGCCCGGGCGAAGACCGCTCGAACACGTCGCGATCCCCGGCGGGCACCCAATCGCCGTCCAGGAAGAACCCGAATTCGCGGGGTTCAGAGGGGGGTGTCAGTATCTGGCTGTTTTGGTCCATCAGAAAGGCTCCGAATTGGGGCGCAGGCTAGGCAGAAGCGTCCAGCCCGTCGCGGAAATCGTTCCAGCCGCCATCCACGGATGACGGCGCATCATGCCATTGATGCAGAATGTCCCCGGTCGCGGGGTCCTTGTCGGGGATCGGCAGCATCATGATCCGCTTGACCGCAGCCTGAAACATCTCGGGTGTCAGGAAGGCTTCCTGGATGTTGTCCCAGTCGCGGCCACCGGCATAGCCGCCGCACATCATGATGTCTTCGGAATGGCCAACCATCTCATGGCTGACCCCGGCGGGCATGACGATCACGTCACCAGTCTCGATCCGGACACGGGTCCATCCGTCGACCGACAGGTTGAACTCCATCCAGCCCTTGGCGCAGCCGAGGCATTCGTGCGAGGTCGAATGGAAGTGAGGGTATTCATATACCCCGGGATATTCCCAGTTGTTGCCCCAACTGTTTTCACGGAACCGCGCCTTGACCGCATCGACTCCACCGCCGGGAATTGCGCCCCGGTGGATCAACAACGGAAACCGGCTGTTGGGGATCATGCCTTCGGGTTTGGACGTGTAAGCTTCGACGTTCATTGGTCTTTTCTCCCACTATGGCTAATGCGTCAGGACGATCTGGGTTTTCAGATCACCGGGCCTGTCAGCAAAGCTGTCAAACGCCTGCTGAATGTGATCCAGCGCGTAAGAGGCACCGGTGAAACGGTCGGTCTTGATCCGGCCATGAGTCAGCAAGGTCAGAGCGTCGTGCATGTCCTGCCCCATGCCCGCAACCGACCCTTTGATCGAATTTTCCTGCAGGATCGTCTGCAGAATATCGACGGGCAGAATCTCTCCCGCACCGGTGATACCAAAGGCCGCGATATGCCCACCTTTGCGGATCAGGCGCGTTGCCTGCTCGTATAGCGCGGGCAGCCCGACGCTTTCGATCACCACATCCGCGCCGCGCACCTCGGTGTGGCGCAAGACGGTTTCCTCCAGCTCTGACGGGTCCGTGACACCCACATCCGCGCCAGCCTCCAACGCCATCTGCACCCGGTCTTCGGACAAATCCGCCACGATGATCGGCGCCGCCCCGATGGTGCGCAAAAGCTGGACGTGCAGGTTGCCGATGGGCCCGGCTCCAAGAACCACGACGGACTGACCAAAGGTGATATTGGCCTTGCGGGCACAGCGGACCACACAGGCCAGAGGCTCGGTCAGAGCCAGCACCTCAGCCGGCACGTCCTGAGGGGTCGAGATCACCAGCCGCGCGGGCACCGAAATGTACTCGGCAAAGGCCCCATCCATGGTGATGCCCATCTGCTGCATCTCGGGGCAGTTCAGGATTTCGTTACGGCGGCACCAGAAACAGGTGCCACAGCCGATATTCATATCGACGACCACCGGCGCACCGACGGTCAGACCCGATACTCCGGTGCCCAGCTCGGCGATGGTCCCGGTGAATTCGTGCCCCGGGATCATCGGCAGGTTTTCCACCGCATAGTGACCGTTGAAGATGTGGATATCGGTGCCGCAAATGCCGACCCGTGAAATGCGCACCAGAACCTCGTCCCGGCCGGGCTCGGGGCGGGGAACATCCCGCACCTCGAACTGTCCGGGCTTCACGAGGACGGCGGCTTTCATGGTGTCGGTCATTTCACGACCCTCAGCTTGGTCCGGTCGATGGTCAGGGCAATCGCCGCGATCAGGATCAGGCCGAACACCATCTGCTGCTGGGTTGCATCTACCTCGAAATACAGCATTGAGGACCGGATCACCGCCACGATCAGCGTGCCGATCAGCGTGTTGATGACCCCGCCCACGCCACCGGTCAGCGGGGTACCTCCGACCAGAACCGCGACGATTGCAGGCAGCAGGAACCCGTTCGCCAGTGTGGGAGAACCACCAGAGAGTTTTACCGAGAACAACAAGCCTGCAATCGCCGCCAGTCCGCCGGACAACGCAAATGCCATGATCTTGATCCGATTGACGTTCAGCCCCGAGGCGACGGCCGCAGGTTCCCCCGCCCCAACCGCCTTGAGCGCGCGCCCGAAGGTCGTCCGCGATTGCAGGAACCACGCGCCTAGAACCAGAACGGCAGCGATGATCAACTCGCTTGGCAGCCCGGCGACTGATCCGGTCATCCAGCCAAAGGTCGAATCCCGCAGCGTCGCATCCATGAACAGAGCGCGTTGGCCCGACATGTATTGCGCCGCCGAAAACGCGATGCCACCCACCGCCAGCGTCGAGATGAAGGACGGCACGTAAAGCCGCGTCGTCACATAGCCCGAGATACTGCCCAGCACCACGCCTGACAGGATGCACAGCAGCGCCGCGCCGATGCCAAAGGTCGGCAGAGCGATGGTCGCAACCACGGTGGTCATGTTGGCGATGGACTGCGCCGACAGATCGATACCGCCGATATAGATCGCAAAGGTCATCCCCAGTGCCATGATGAACAGCGGCACGATGTCGGCCATCATCGAGATCAGGTTCGCCGGACGAAGAAAGTTGGAATCCGCCGCACCGACGACCAGTACCAGCACCAGTAAGGTGATCCAGGGCAGATGGGGTTTGATACGTTCAAAACTCATGGGGTGGCCTCAGATCATGTGGTGGACAAGGTCATAAAGCGACGGCTTGTCCCCCGGGCTGCAATCGAAACGTTTCTGTTCGACACCGTCCTTCAGAACGATGATCGTGTGGCTGAGGCCGATGGCCTCTTCCAGCGTGTCGGCGACCAGAATGATGCCCACGCCGTCATCCGACATCTCGCGCACCATGTCGTAGACATCTTCCTTGGCGCCGATATCCAGACCCCGCGTCGGGTGATCCAGCAGGATGATGTCGGACCCGGCCGACCGCCATTTGGCCAGCACCACTTTTTGCTGGTTGCCGCCGGACAGCCCGCCGCAATCCTTGTAGACATCTGGGGTCTTGATCGCCAAACGGTCGATCCACTGTTTTGCCAGCGACTTTTCCTCGCCAATGCGCAGCACGCCCGAGTTGGCATAATTCCCCATCTGGCTGAGCGTCATGTTCTCATAGACATTCATCCCGGCCACGATGCCTTCAACCTTGCGTTCGCGCGGGATGTACCCCACGCCGCTTGCCACACCGGACTGCGCGTTGAACTTTCCGACGGTTTGCCCCTTGAGCGCGACACTGCCAGCGGACGGGGTATCCAGGCCGAAAATCGTGCGCAGGATTGCCTCGCGCCCAGACCCTTCGGTGCCGACCAGACACAGAACCTCACCAGGACGCAGTTCGAACGAGACATTCGAGTACTTTCCGGTCACGGACACGTCGTTGAAGGCAACCAGCGGCTGCGCCCCGGGCTGATAGGGTTTCTGCTTCTGCTCGCGGTAATATTCCTTGTCCACGTCGCGGCCGACCATCTTGTGCTGGATGGCATCCACCTCGGCATCGTCATGGGTGACGACGTCGACAATCTCACCGTCCTTCATCACATAGATGCGGTCGGACAGGTCCAGAACCTCGTCCATGCGGTGGCTGACAAAGATGAACGAAGCGCGGTTGGTCAGCTCGCGCACAAGGCTGAACAGCAGCTCGACCTCTTCCTTGGCCAAAACGCTGGTCGGCTCGTCCAACAGGATCACCAGATCGCCGTCGATCCGCTCCTCCAGCGTCAGCACCTTGGCCAGTTCGACCAGCTGGCGCTGTGCAAAGGACAGTTTCGAGGTGGTCATGGCCGGATCGATATCCAGCTTGACCTTGGCCAACTGCTTGCGCGCAGCCTCGGCCATGGCTTTCCAGTTGATCACGCCATAGCTGACGAATTGCTGTTCGAAGCCCAGAAAGATATTCTCCATCACGGTGAGGTTGGTGATCAGGGATTGTTCCTGAAACACCATGCCGATGCCGTGATCCATCGCTTGGCGGGGGTTCTGAAACCGGACCTTGGTACCGTCGATGGTGATGTCCCCACCATCAGGCTGATAGGCGCCATAAATCACCTTCATCAGGGTGGATTTGCCAGCGCCGTTCTCGCCGACCAGACCCACGATCTCACCCCGCCCGATCTGGAAGTCCACGGATTTCAGCGCGTGGACGCCGGGAAATTTCTTGTCGACATTGATCAGTTCGTACATCAGTCCGCCCCTATTTCACGAAGGTTACGGATTTGCGGTCGGTCGACAGAACCACCGCGGCGATGACCAACACGCCCAGAACACCGTCCTGCACGTAGCCGGGCAACCCGATCACAACCATGCCGTTGTTTATGACGTTCACGATCAGCACCCCGATCAGCGTGTTCCAGACACCACCGATCCCGCCCCACAGCGCGGTGCCACCAACCACAACCGAGGTGATCGACACGAACATAAAGTTCGACCCCGTCGCGGTTTCGGCAATCCCGATCCGCCCAACCGCCAACAACGCGCCGACCGCATAGAAGACACCGGCCAGCGCAAACCCCATGATGCGCACACGGTTGACGTTCAGGCCCGAGGCATGGGCCAGTTCCTCACCACCACCGACAGCATAGAAGTTCCGCCCCAGGGTGGTGCGCGACTGGATGAACCAGGCGATCAGCAGGAACAGCAGCGCGACATAGCACATGATCGGGAACCCAAACCAACGCTCGGTCAACAGCGACCGGAACAAGTCATCCTCGACCCTGATCCGATCACCACCGGTCAATAGCAGGGCAAAGCCGGTGCCCACAAAGCCCATCGCCAGCGACGCCATAAATGAGGGGATTTTCAGCAAGACATGAACTAGACCGTTCACAAGCCCGATGGCCGCGCCCACCAGCAACGCCAACGGAATGGCCAGCCAGGCCCACGACGCCAGTGTTCCACCCATGCCGATAAAGGCAAAGGCGAACACCACGGCGCAGACCGAAACGGTGCCCTCCATCGACAGGTCAATCGACCCCATGATGATGATGAACGTGACACCGATGGCGACCATCAGCGCTGGCGCAGACGAGATCCCGATGCGGGCAAAATTGCGCAGCGAAAAGAAACGCGGTTCCATCGCTGTGAAAAACAGGACCAGAACCAAAAGGACGATCAGGGGCGCCCATTTGATCAGAACATCCCGTGTCAGCACATTGCTCACGTGCTTCCTCCCACTGAGTGAATTGGCGGGGTCGGGATCAGCACCGACCCGAGTGAGCGGGCTGGCGTCAGGACCAGCCCGCAGACACGTTTGTTAGTATTGGATCTGGCCGTTCGACGTGGACCAGAAATCTTTCCAGTCATACGCCGGAGCGCTGTCCAGATACTGGGCCTTGAACGCCAGCGCGTCTTCGGGACGGACCATGATGGTCGGACCGTAGAACTCGCGGTGCTCATTAGGCTCTTCGGACGGTTTGAAGTGGCCGGTGGCCGCGTAATAAGCCAGCGCCGCAGTGATACCGCCGCCCCAATGCGGGTTGGTAAAGACGGTCGCCAGGATCTTGCCTTCGCCGACCAGCTCAACCGCTTGCGGGTTGCCGTCATAGGATACGATCGGCATGTCTTCGATACCTTCGGCACGCAACGCCTCAAGCACACCGTAGGCGATGGTGTCGTTGGCGCAGTGCACGCCCTTGATCTCATCACCATAGCGGGTGAGGAAGGCGCTCATGACCTGGTTCGCCTTTTGCGTATCCCAATCCGCAGGTTCTGCAGCCAGCAGTTCCGCGTCAGGGTAATCCAGCAAGGCGGTTTTCAGACCGGCCAGACGCTCGATGGCCGGATTGTTCGATGCGATACCGCCCAAATGAACGACACCGCCAGAGCCACCCATGGCGTCCAACAGAATGCGCGCGGTCTGTTCCGCCGGGCCTTCGTCGGACCAGCTCATGTGGCTGACATAGTTATCGCCGAAGTCCCAGGGGTGCAGGTCGTCGGTCTTGTTCCACAAAGTCGACACATAGGCGCCTGCCTCCACGCAGGATTCGACAACCGGGCGCGCATTTGGTGCGTCGTTGGTGTCGATCGCCAGTGCCAGTTCACCATTGGTCTTGGACAGCAGCGCCTTGACGTCCGCCAGCGATTTTTCCGACGAGCCTTCGTTGATCAGGTGGGTCAGGAAATCCTTGGGCTTGCCGAGGCTTTCAACAAACGCCTCGCCGCCCGACACGATTTCATTCCAATAGGGGTTTGTCCGGTTGCGATACGACCAGGCAATGGTCGGGTCAGTGATCGCCGCGCGCGCCATGCCGCCCAACATAGTTGAGATCGCAGCACCCCCTACCCCATAGGCAGATGCCAGCAGCAGGTTACGACGGGTTATCGTCTCTTGTTCGATGTATTTCTTGATGAATGACATGACGTCCTCCCTTTTCCATCAGCACGTGGGATCAAAGGCGTTCCTGTGTCGACCCCTCCCCGGCGACGATCCCGCACAGCGGCACTCTACGCCATTAATGCACTAACTAGTTACTTCTTTACGAAACGATGTGTCAAGCGCTAAGACTGGAAATAAGAACGGTCTGAATTGGCGGCTGGCACGCAACAGTTGAAGAAGCTCGGCCATTTGTGCGAAATGCTCTGACCAGATTTGCTGCGCCGGGACAGCTGCATGACAAAGGAGGTGGCTGTGGTCGAAAAGACGACAACTAAAAAGAAAAGAGATGCCGAAGCGACCAAAGCCCGCATCCTGCAGGCGGCGAAAAAGGAATTCGCCAAACACGGGCTGGGCGGCGCGCGGGTAGACGAAATCGCCGAACGCGCTAATGCCAACAAACGAATGCTGTATCACTATTTCGGCAGCAAAGAGGGGCTGTTCCAAACGGTACTGGAAGCGGCATACCTTGATATTCGAAGCGCTGAACGCAAACTGAACCTCGAGGCCTTGTCACCCTCTGACGCGTTGGAATCCCTCGTGCGGTTCACCTGGAAATACTATCTCAAGAACCCCGAATTCATCACTCTGGTCAACAGCGAGAACCTGCACCGCGCCCGCCACATCAAATCACTGCCCAGCCTGCCGGAAACGACCCGAGGGTTGGTCGAGATGGTCCAGGACATCCTGAAACGCGGCGAGGAATGCGGTGAATTCCGCCCCGGCATAGATGCGACCCAATTGAATATCACAATCGCCGCGATCGGCTATTACTATCTGACCAACCGGTTTACCGGGTCCTACCTGTTTCAACGCGACATGATGGACGAACAGGCGTTGAATGAACGTCTGGATTTCAACGTCGAAAGCATCATGCGAATTGTCCGCAAGGATTAGGCGCGGTCCAAACTGCGTCTCTAAGCCAGAGCTGCCGCAATAGCCGTGACGCAGCACAGCACGATGATATGGGCACCGCCACAACGGGCCATCCGTCCTGCGACTTTCAAAGCCCGGTGCTGCGCCGGAACCCTTGGCCTATCTGTTAAGCGTATTCTCTGGGCAAATAGGCCCGAAGGGCCACGTTTTTTGCAGTTTTGTGAAAACAACACCAAAAAAAAGCCCCTAGGCTTGTCAAAGGAATAGCCATTCTCTAGGACCGAGCGGGAATTAGCTCTAATCGAATGGTTCAGTTATGTTGATTACGCCCGTCCTCCTTTGCGGAGGTTCTGGAACCCGTTTGTGGCCCTTGTCGCGGAAAAGCTACCCCAAGCAATTTG